>CANLVG010000001.1 GCA_947494565.1 uncultured Flavobacteriaceae bacterium
GGACCTTTCTCCTTCGACGTCGACGGTACCCCCGATATGGTATCCGGTCTTTCCCTTGAGGGCGAGCGCATGGGCAGTAACAGTACGTTCGTGATCACTGACGACCAGGGCAAGATATTGGGTCTTCCCCCGACGCTCGAAGCGGTCGAGGGCGTTGATTTCGACGGTGCCGGTGCGGGCACGTGCCTGATCTGGTACCTTCGTTACGAGGACGGCCTTGTGGGCGCTGAGATGGGCCTTAACGCGAACGACCTTATGGGCTGTTTCGACCTTTCCAACTATGTGGAGGTTGTGCGCAACGATCCAACAAGTGGTAAAACATCGGTTAGTTTGTTTCCCAATCCATCTACGGATAAACTGAATATATCAGTAGGATCCAAAGACGTGAAAAACGTGAGCGTTTCACTTTTTGACTTTGGCGGTACCGATATCACCGACAAAATGAGACGTAATAGTGAGGAAGGTCTATCGTTTGACGTAAATGGCATTCCTGCAGGTATCTACTTGGTAAGGGTCAATGACGGCCGAACCGTAACTACCAAAAAAGTCATTATTAGATAGGTTTTAATTCCATGTTGTTTAGTAAAAGTCCTCGGAATTCGTTCCGGGGATTTTTTTTGTTAAGAAAAACTTAGGGGATATAACAAGAATATCCCTAACCGTTTCTAAAAGTTTACTTTTTCGTGAAACCCGCACAACCTCCTAATTAGTTCTTTGCACAAGACAATTACAATAAGTTAAAAACTAAAAAAAAAGTAATGAAAAGAATGAACAAGTTTGCCTATACCGTATTGGCATTTTTAACACTAACTATTATATCATCTTGTGATGATGATGAACAAGACCTTATTGTTCAAGAACAACAAGAGGAAGAACAAGAACCGGAACAACCTATGACCGATAATAGTCAATCGGTCGTAATCAATGAGATAAAGTATCTCGGGGAGGATACCATTGAAATTCTGAACAACGGAAATGATACAGTGGACCTTAACGACTACTGGTTGTGTCTCGGACCGGGACAGTATGTGCAGCTGAGCACCTTGACTCCTGTTAGTGGGTCTTTGGAATTGGCTTCAGGAGATTATGTAGTGGTCAATTCTACGCTTCCTGATGCCCAGGGAGGCCTAGGTCTTTACAATTCCGATGCATTTACCAATGCCGATGCTTTGGTGGATTTTGTGCAATGGGGCGCAGCCGGAAGTGCACGGGAAAACATAGCGGTTGCCGCGAATCAATGGAGTGCTGGGGATTTCATTCCCCTAGTGGCGAATGAAGAGAGTTCTATAGCTTATGACGGCGAGGGCAATGGGTCAACAGATTGGGCCGAGACGGCTACGGTAACATTTGGTGCCGTTAATGTGGTCACCGAACCGGAAACTATCTCGTTGACTTCCTTCAACATAACGATTACCAACGTAGTGAATTATTTGGATGCACAAATTTTTAATACCCCTGACGGCGCTTCAGAGCCCGGTCCGGTAACTGTAGCTGGTGGGGCATACTCCGTGGATTTTCAAGCTGTACCAGGAACAAAACTGAATTTTGCGACGATGCAGGTGGTTTCCAATGATTGGTTCTATGGGCCAACCGGAGCTGGAGTGGCTTTATTTGAAAACGGTATTCCGGTAACCGGAGATATCACGGATCAAATCTATCTATGGGATTCTGGCACTGAAGAGGAAGATGAGGCCACCTTTACGTCAGAACCTGGTGGAGCCGAGGCCGGTGAACCTGATGATGATATTACTGTTCGTATGGTAACTACGGATGTGACCGATATGGTCAAAGTCACTTTGGCTTATGATGAGCCTACAAGAACATTTACCTTGAACATTAAGAACATTCAAGGCGCCATGGCTACAGATCCTGTTATACTTTCTCCAGGTATCGTTGTACTTCATGCATTGGCCAATCCTTTGTTTGATGCGGGGCAGCCAGAAAGACAACTCGGATTGGCCAAGATCGCGGTACAAGGAAATCCGGCGGACTTATTCGAATGGTTCACTGAAAAGGGGTCGACAGGAGCACCTTTACGTTTGTCATCAAGCTACAGTGTTTTCTCACCCGGAATCGTTTATGCCTTTGGCGATGCCAGTGACCCTGTATTTACTCAAGGAGAGGCGGCCGTCGCTGGCAGTGGATTGGAAGAACTTGCCGAGGATGGCAACAATGGGGTGATGTTCGATTATGTTACCAGTCAGCTCAATTTACCTGCTGCGAAGAGCAATGAAGCGGCCCCTATCGGTCCTGGTGAGAGCCTGACCTTTACTTTGAATGACGTGCCAGAAGGGTATAAACTTGGTTTCAATACGATGTTCGTCTTTACCAATGATTGGTTCTTGGCCTATAATAATTCAGGATTCCCACTGTGGGATGAGAACGGTTCCCCCAACAGCGGTACCGAGGCAACTTTGAAAACATATTTGTACGATTCAGGAACTGAAGTAGACCAAATGGTGGGCTTTGGTGCTGATCAAGCGCCATGGCAAGTCGGTCCGAATACGGGTGCTGCTGATGGTAATACGGCTGTCCGTAGGGTATCGGAAATCGAGGATGTCCAATTTGGAAAAGGCCTTATTTCTTCACCGGCCGGTGTTGTTGGAATCGAAGATCCAAGAGGAGGCTATAATGTGGTCAAGGTAACCGTGACGCCCAACTAAAGAATTTTGTGTTTGTTTGTTTAAAAAGGCCTTGGAAAAGTTTCCAAGGCCTTTTTTTTGCCATAACATCAATATGTTGTTATTCCCATGAATCGATATGGTTCATATCGTCAAAATTATAATCTCCGACTCTATCTTTTCGATACTTGAAGGCTAATAATGTAAGACCAATAAGTAAGAAGTGTAAAAGGAGTATCAAAATGCCTACCGGTAAAAAGGCTCCCGGTAATAGATGAAACTCATAATCGCCATAGGTAGAGAGCACATGAAGACTTTCAAATGCCTTATAGATGTATACGATAAGTATGACATAAAGTGCATACTCCAAATTTCGCATTTGGGGATCGGTCATTTCATCTTCCTTGATCTTAAACCAAAGTACATAAAGAAAAACCAGATGTATGAGGGTCAGAATGGGAAAAATATAATTATCCAGTTTGAAAAAATAGAATTTCCCTGTGTAAGGGCCATAAAAGTTAAAGATTACCAGCGTCAATAGTACGATCGCAGATAGAATATAACTCCTTTTTAACGTAAATAGTTGTAAAATGGGTTTCATAATAAGTAGGTTTCTGGCGTTTGGGCACCAGGTCTGCTATTTTAAAACGACCACCTACTTCGTTTATTTAAAATATTCGATGAAGCGCCAGTAATGTTGGGTAACCTTAAATAATAGTGGTGAGGTACGCCTTTGAACGACATGAAATGATACGCTCCGAAACAATGAAATCAACTGGAATTAGGTAATCCACCTGCGATCTGCCGCGATTTTCGAAAAGATATAGAGAAGCGCCCCTATGATAATTACAGCAATCGGTAAAATGGTACCCTGTACCATATCGAAAACCTCTGTAGCATTGGTCATGAAGAAGTAATAGCAGGTGCGTGCTATTAGAGCTACCAGCGAAAGTAGGAACAGGGGAGTGGCCCATTTTTTTCGCACGAGAAGACCGATACAACCCAAAGCCCCGCCGAAAACGGCCAAAGCATACGCAGCGGTCAACCAAACCGGTTGGGTTTCGAAAATGGCCCTTTGCGCATCGCTCAAGGCCGCCCTCATTTCATCTTTCATATAAGCCTCGATCAAATAGAAGTAGACGCCTATAAGATTCCACAAGAGGCCCAGAACAGCCAGTACCCAAAACCAAATGGTGGGTTTGATTCTTGATTGGTTCATTGTTTAGGTGGTTTATGGTTTACTGATGAAATTACAAAAAAAATGTTATGGTTGTTGAGATTTGACATTTTCTTGAGGTAAGGGTTTTCATATTCTGGTCGATGACCTACTTTTAAGTGCAAAGCAGTCAATTATGCAAAAAGAACGATTCTGTTACTTGATAAGGGTTCAATATTTGGGATTTCGTTATAGTGGATGGCAAAAACAGCCTAATCAAAAGACCATTGAACAAATGATATTGAAAACACTTCGGTTTGTCTTGCCCGATAACAAAACAAAGGTTTTGGCGGCAGGCCGTACCGATGCTAAAGTTTCGGCCCTGGAAGCCGCTTTTGAACTTTTTATTGACGGCCCCTTGGCGGACAACCGCCTGTTCTTGGAGGAATTCAATAAAAATCTACCTCCCGATATTCGGGCTTTACATATCAATGAGGTGTCGCAAGAATTTAATATCATTCAACATAGTAAGCGCAAAGAGTACGTGTACTTATTTTCTTTTGGTATAAAAAACCACCCGTTCTGCGCTCCTTTTTTGGCGAACATTATCGAATCTCTTGATATTCAGATCATGAAAGAGGGAGCCCGCGTGTTCGAAGGGGAACATGATTTTTCAGCATACACGTCTCGCATGCAGGAAAACTCCAAATTTCTAAGAAAGATAGAACGTTGTGTTATTCAAAATAATACCCTTTTGTCCGCAAACTTCTTTCCGGAAACGAGCTATGCGCTACACATCACCGCTACGGGATTTATGCGCTATCAAGTCCGTATGATTATGGGGGCACTAATTGAATTGGGGAAGGGAAAGCTAACAGTACAAGAAATCGAGGCATCCCTTAAGGGTTCGCACGTGACACCAATGACTTACGTCGCTCCGGGTTCCGGATTGTTGTTAAATAAATTGGAATTCAAAGAAAACTAAGCTGTGAAGTTCATTATCTTTAAATTACTTCCTAAACAACTATGAAAAGAAATCCAAAGAGACACGAAAAGCCAAAGGTATCACGTGCCAAAAGAAAGATAGGAAAGGCTCCAGGAACCATTACCTATCTAGGACGACGCGAGAAAACTGAAAGTAATGTCCATGTGTTTGATTATTCTTCTGAAGACGTCCGTGAAGAATATCCCAAGACCATAGGGGAAATTTTATCTTATAAAAATAGTAAATCTACCTCTTGGATCGATGTTGTGGGTATCAGTGATGAGGCGTTTATTGAGGAGTTGGGGAAGAAGTTCGGTCTGAATCCGTTGTTGCTTGAAGACGCTATTAATCCGCAGCAAAGGCCCAAGATAGATGAATATGAATCTTATATTTTTGGTGTTTTTAAGATGGTATACATCTCAGATACCAATGAGTTGGTCAATGAGCATGTTGCATTTGTTCTTTTTGAACACTGTGTTTTGGTCTTTCAGGAAGAAAAAGAAGATGTTTTTAACGGAGTAAGAAATCGATTGAACAGGGCATTGGGCCGAATTCGTGAAAGAAAAAGTGATTACTTGTTCTTTGCGCTGTTGGATGCCGTAATCGATAACTATTTTGTTGTATTGGAAAGTATAAGTGCCAGAATGGAGGCCCTGGAAGCAGAGGTCTATGACAACCCCGATGCAGAAATGGCACATAAGATCCAACAACTGAAGAAGGACATTCTGAAAATCAGGCGACATATTTTTCCGGTAAAGGAATTGGTGGGGCGATTGATCGATAGCGAGAGCCATTTGATTTCAAAGGATACCAAACCATTTCTTCGGGATGCATTGGACCATAGCGTTGAAATCAACGAGACTTTACAGGTATACCGCGAAATGTCAATGAGCTTAATGGAGATGTATATGAGCAATATGAGCAATAAAATGAATGAGGTCATGAAAGTGCTTACGATCATGGCATCGATTTTTATCCCGCTGACCTTTATTGCAGGGGTGTACGGAATGAATTTTAGAAACATGCCCGAGTTAGAGTCGGAGAACGGTTACTTTATTGTGTTGGGCGCCATGCTCCTCCTCTTTATTGCGATGTTGATGTACTTTAAAAAGAAGCGCTGGCTTTAGCTCTCATCATTTTAAAACTTCAGAAGTCAATTGAAGTCTTTTGAAACCTCTGACTACTGTCGGTTTGTTTTTGCCTAAAGGAAGTTGAAAAAGAGATCGATGATGCTCTAGATGACGATTAAGGTCCCAAAGTACTGGAGTGATGTAATTTTTGTACATTGTTTGAAAACCAAGCCATATGCCATATTGGGCGTACATTTGTTTACTGATTCTGGCGATTTATGTAGTCATTAGCGTTTTGCTTTTTTTTCTGCAGGACTATTTTATGTTCAAGCCTGAAAAACTACCGGAGAATTTTCATTTCCACTACGATAATCAAGAAATTGAAGAATATAATGTGGAAACAAGAGATGGAGCCGTCATCAATGGGTTGCGGTTTAAAACGCAAGAGCCCAAAGGCGTGGTCTTTTACCTAAAAGGAAATTCAAAAAGCATCAAAGGTTGGGGAAAATTCGCCGTGGACTTTACACGACATGGATACGATGTGGTCATGGTCGACTACAGGGGTTTTGGTAAAAGCACTGGAAAACGAACACAAAAAGCGGTCAAGCGCGACCTTCAGGTAATCTATAATAAAATCAAGGAAAATGTATCTGAAAAATATATCATCCTCTATGGGAGATCGTTGGGTTCAGGTTTCGCGACAAAACTTGCTTCGATGAACCACCCGAGAATGTTGATCCTCGATGCTCCTTATTATAGTCTAAGTAAAGTTGCCAAACGCTACTTGCCCTTTATGCCACTGTCAGTCTTGATCAAATTTCCAATGCCAACCTATAAGTGGTTGCAATACGTACAATGCCCCGTTCATATTATCCATGGCACAGACGATAAGTTGATTCCTTTTAAGACAAGCGTCAAACTCTCTAAAATACAGCCTAAACGCACCACTTTACATTCCATAATCGGTGGGGGGCATAAAAATTTGAACACCTTTGAATCATATCATAAGATACTGGAGGAAATCATGACGTCGAGGCCCAAAGAAGTCAATTTGAAGGGGTCGAGCATAGATGTACAACATGACTCAAAAAAAGCGAATGCGAAGGCTTAAGAAAATCGGTATCGTACTTGCGGTGCTTTATGTATTGGTAACACTCTCGGCTTACTACTTTCAAGAACACCTGATTTTCTTTCCGCAGAAAATGCCCTTGAACCATACCTATGATTTTTGTCAAAACTTCGAAGAGTTCAATTTAACGGCCAAAGACGGTGCCCAACTCAATGCGGTTCATATAAAGCGCGATAGTGCTAGGGGAGTAGTGCTTTATTTTCATGGGAATTCAGGTAACATCTCCCACTTGAACCATGTCGCCAATTTGCTGGATAGAAAAGGGTATGACGCTATTTTGGTAGATTACAGAACCTACGGGAAAAGTACCGGGGAGTTAAGTGAGCAAGGCATGAAAGAAGATGCCCAATTATTTTATGATTATGCGTTGACCCAATATAATGAAGAAGCGCTTATTCTTTATGGACGATCGTTCGGTACTGGAATCGCTTCAGGTTTGGCTGCGGACAATCGTCCCAAAAAGTTGGTACTTGAATCTCCTTTTTACAGCGCCGTTTCTTTAGGAAAACATAGATTTCCGATACTACCGGTAAGTTGGTTGTCCCAATTTAGGTTTCCGTCCAATGAATACTTGTTGAAAGTGAATTGTCCTATTTACATTTTCCATGGCACCGAAGATCGCGTGATTCCCTATGAATTTGCCGAGAAACTATATGCTGAAATTCCTGACTCCGCAGAGAAGCATTTCTATCGCATTGAGGGGGCAGGGCATAATTATCTACAAGACTTTGACGTCTTCAAAAAAGGAATGATCGAAGTTTTCGAATGAGGAATTTATTTAAATAGTCCTGAGGACAGGTAACGGTCCCCACGGTCGCAGACTATCGATACGATAGTGCCACTCTGTAAGGTGTTCGCAAGACGAAGTGCTGCTGTTGCTGCCCCTCCGCTGCTTACGCCGGAAAAAATCCCTTCTTCCTTAGCGAGCCTTCCGGCCATAAGTTCCGCTTCCTCTTGAGTGACCTCTAACACCTGATCTACTTTTGTAGCATCAAAGATCTTGGGTAGGTATTCTTCGGGCCATTTTCGAATTCCGGGTATTTTCGCTCCCTCCTTGGGTTGTACGCCCACAATTTGAATGTTCTTATCCTGTTCTTTTAGGTAAGTCGAGGTACCCATAATTGTTCCTGTTGTACCCATGGCCGATACAAAATGTGTGACATAGCCTTCGGTATCCCTCCATATTTCAGGTCCTGTACTTTGGTAATGTGCCTGCCAGTTATCTTCATTGGCAAACTGGTTGATCATCACGAAGCCTTCGCTTTTCACTTTCTCCTCGGCATAATCGCGTGCACCTTCTATACCTCTGTCTGCTGGGGTAAGCGTAACTTTAGCTCCATAGGCCCTCATGGTCTGTACCCGTTCGACGGTCGAGTTTTCGGGCATGACCAATTCGATGTTTAACCCATAAATTCCGGCTATTAATGCCAAGGCGATCCCGGTATTTCCGCTGGTAGCCTCGATCAAATGTGAATCCTTGGTAAACGTACCGCGTTCCAAGCCACGCTTTATCATAGTATAGGCCGCCCGATCTTTTACACTTCCACCAGGATTATGACCTTCCAGTTTAAAGAGCAGTCGTACATTGGGATTTGTATTTAAAACACGTGATTCTACGAGAGGTGTGTTGCCGATAAAATCTAGGATACTAGGAGACATGTGAAATGGGTTTGATTTTAATTTCGGGGGTGTGGAAAACGGTCGAATTCGGTGGTACGGATTTCGTCAACCATGCATTTCCGCCAATAATGGTATTTTCCCCGATTACGGTGTCACCGCCCAAAATGGTAGCATTGGCGTAAATAGTGACATTGTTTTCTATGGTGGGATGCCGTTTGGTCTTTTGAAGGTTTTTAGCAACAAAGAGACCTCCCAACGTGACCCCTTGATAAATTTTCACATGATTTTTAATGACGGCCGTTTCGCCAATCACTACACCTGTACCATGGTCAATATGAAATGAGTCTCCGATTTGTGCCCCAGGGTTGATATCGACCCCCGTTTGTCGGTGCGCGTATTCTGTCATCAATCGTGGTACCAAGGGAAATCCCTCTACATACAATTCATGTGCTAACCTATATATTGCGATGGCATAAAATCCGGGGTAGGCCATATACACTTCCTCTATGGAGAGGGAGGCCGGATCGCAATTGACAGTGGCTTCTGCATCACGGTTCAGTTTTTTCAAAATACCTGGAAGTTTGAGTACGTAGTTCTCCCAAAGTTTTTTACAAGGTTTTTCGGTATCCCAGCAGGCCAAGTCCACCAAGGTGTCAAACTCGGTTTCCAATTTGTTCAGATTGTCCTCCACTTCTGTTTCAATATCAAATAGGGTGTAGAAAAGCAGATTGGTAAAGACCTCTGTGCGTTCTTTCAACTGATATCTGAGATTGGGCTGCTTTTTGTGTTGGATGATTTGTTCGACAACGTTCTTTTTATCCATGAAAACCGTATTGAAACATCAAAAATACTTTTTTACCTAATAGTCTATAGATTTAAAAGGTTAAGTTTAGCTTAAAATGTAATCAGACCTCTAAAACCAAATTTTCAAGTATCTTAGGTGAACAAAAACTAGGTCGCATGTCAACACCGGCAATTACAAAAGAAGTAATTCAATTTCTTGATCGCTTAAAGAAGAATAACAATAGGGAATGGTTTGCGGCCCATAAAAAGGAGTTTAAGTCAATTGAATTAGACGTTAAGCAGTTTTACGGTCAATTGATGGATGAACTCAATACGCATGATGAAATAGAGAAGTTAAAGATGTTTCGCATTTACCGTGATGTCCGATTTTCAAAGGATAAATCCCCCTACCAACATCATTTCGCCGGCTCTTTTTCCCGTTCGGGAGCTCGTCTTCGGGGCGGCTATTATTTGCGTATCAGACCTGGAGGGGAGAGTTTTATGGCCTGCGGTTTTTGGCAACCGGAAAAAGAGGACCTGTACCGTATTCGTAAAGAATTGGAATTGGATGCCACCGAATTTAGAAGCGTAATCAATGAAAAAAGGTTTAAGAGTGCCTGGGGTGAATTACAAGGAGAGGAACTGAAGACCGCCCCAAAAGGTTTTGACAAAGAACACGAAGATATTGATCTACTCCGTAAAAAAGGCTATATTTTCACACATGAGTTTTCGGATAAAGAGGTGGTATCTCCTAGTTTCTTTACTGAAGTAAGCGAGAGATTTCAAGTTATCCGGCCATTTTTTGATTTGATGAGCGACATTCTCACTACCAATTTAAACGGAGAATCATTGTTAGGGAAGTAAGGGTCGAAAATAGCCCGAAATGAAGCATAGATCACTTTCTGAGAAGGTTTAATGAAAAAAGAAAACAACAGATGCGCCATCTTAATACCTGATGGTGAGTCGCACTTCTTAAATTATGTAATCAATTGTTTGTCAACGATTCCTAGAGCGTTGGTTTACGTAATGACTTCAAAAAACGATGTGGCCATCAAGTTTTCCCGTTTTGTACACCACCTCACATTTTATGAAATAACATCTGATGAACATTGGATTTCATGCATTAATTCGGAAGTAGACCGGCACGATATCGACGTGATATTGCCCGTTTTTGAAACAGGTATACGAACACTTTCGGCATTAAGGCAAGACCTGACCCATCCAAATAAGTTGGGATTGTTACCGACAACACACTATTTTGACATTGCTATTAACAAGTGGTCACTGTCGAAGCATTTGACGCAACACCAAATACCACACCCATTGACTCTTCATGTCGTTTCCGGCACAGGTGACGAGATTCAAGGCGCTGAACAATTGACGTTTCCAGTGCTCCTAAAGCCACTTGAAGGTACTGGAGGAGGAGTGGGGATACGAAAATTCGGGGATTTAGGGTCTTTGAACTCCCATGTGAACAACTTGTCAGAGGAACGTGAATTCATTGTGCAAAACTGCTTTGACGGTATTGATTTTTGTAGCAATGTGCTATGCGAAAATGGAAGTATACTGGCTCATACGATTCAAAAACATATTGTGCACGGCACCAAGGATTTCGCGCCGCAGTTGGGGTTGCAATACGTCGAGAACGAGGAAATCAATGCCATTACCGAACGTCTGATGAAGTCATTAAATTGGTCGGGAGTGGCCAACATCGATATGAGGTATGACAGCACTACCGGAATATACCACATCATTGAAGTGAACCCGAGGTTCTGGGGTTCGGTCGAGGGGTCTATGTTAGCAGGAATAAACTTCCCACAGCTCTATATCAATACTGTTTTAGGGCGTGAAATAGGACCTACGACCTATAGACACCAAGAATTCTTTAATTTAAAAGGAGTATTGGCCCGAATCAAAAAGCAACCGAGTTTCCTATTCCGATGGAGATGGCTTTGGAATGAAACACCGGTAAAATTCGTTCTTTGGGATTTTAAATTCTATGCTGTTCGTATTTTTAGGAAGCTATTCTCAATACTGCGTAAAAAGTTTTTTTAATGGAACAGTCTAAAGCACATCATTGGTAAAAAAGAAAACCGCTATACTGATACCCGATGCCGAGAACTATCTTCTCATTCATGTCTTAAATTGTCTTGCGCAAATAGATACGGTCACCATTTATGCTATGACGGTAAAGCACAATTGGGCAACTTACTCACGTCATATCAAAAAAAACACTGTTTTTTCCGAGGCCAGTAATGGCCTTAAAAGAATTGAAAGTATCAATGCAGAACTCCTAAAACATGACATCGATATTATCATGCCCATTCATGATGCTTGTATCAAAGACTTGATCATATATCGAGAGCATCTTATAAATCATGAAAAAATCATTGTTTTGCCCTCTTACGATGTGTATCAAATCGTCACGAACAAAGGCAAGTTCAGTGCACATCTTGAGACGTATGGAATACCTGCTCCTAAAAGTGGGGTATTGAAAACGGAATCGTTACAAGAGTATAAAAGATTTGGGCTAAGTTTTCCATTCATTATCAAACCGGCATCAAATTCCCATGGGGGCCTCGGTGTGGTATTGATCGATTCTGAAATGGCCCTTCAAAGCTATAGGGACACCTATCGGGAATTTGACGAATTCGTAGTTCAAGAATATATTGAGGGAGATGATTGGGGTTGCAGTGTACTATGTGTAGCTGGTGAACTTAAAGCATACAGCTTACAGCGAACGACGATTCATGAAAAAAAACCATTTTCTCCGGCCATAGGAGTCGAGTTGGTCCATGATACGAGACCTCTTGAGATGGTAAAGCAATTACTTCGGTCACTCAGTTGGAATGGAGTCGCACATATTGATATGCGTTATAATCTTGCTACAAATAGTTTTGTTATCATTGAGATGAATGCTAGATATTGGGCTTCGATAGAGGCCAGTATGGTCGGGGGCATCAACTTTCCCTATTTGCACTTATTGGTTTCAATGGGTAAGGATTTTCCCTTACCGACCTACCGTTCAATTGAATATCTGAAACTGAAAGGAGTACTCTACAGATTGAAAAAGGACAGATGGTCAGTGTTCGATTTTAGGTTTTTGAGGTCGAATACGGAACTAGGAGCGGTATGTCGAGACGTTATGCCCAGTCTGTTCCGAATGTTTAGCTCGATAAAAAAACAATTAAAGGGCTAAACTCCCAATTTTTAAATAGCGTTTTTCAGAAGTGCTAGGACACCTCGGTCTTTGGCAAATAATCGTCGAACCAATAGGCCTTACTATTGGATGGGAAAACCAACAGTTCTTCATTTTCGGAACTATTGGCCCAATTGTGTTTCTTAAAGTAAATCTTGTTTCCGGTCTTGGCAATAACCTCTATTTTGCCGTCTGTATACGACATCACAAAACGGGCTGTTTTCGCCAAACCGGAATTTCTCGATCGCGCTTTTATAAAAATTGCATAGGCCTCTTCTACTGGTACGGCATAAGTAAAGTTTCCTGCGGTCGGCCTACAACTAAATACATAATAGGGCAATACCCCCGCAAACGATAAGTCTGAAAAAAGTTGGGTCATGGTTTCGACATTATCATTGACTCCCCTGATAATCGGCGTTTGATTCACTGTAATTACACCGCAAGTCTGGATCGCCTGAATGGCGTGTAAAGCCTCTGAGGTCATCTCCCTGGGATGATTGAAGTGCAACATAAAGTACACTTTTTTATGCAATGAGTAATCCGATAAATAGTCAAGGAGCACCTTATTTTCAGAAATCTTTAGAGGGTCAAAACCCAACATTTTTGTGCCGAACCGAATGACTTTGACGTGTTGAATGGTTTTTAATCTGTCAAGGATATCCATAATACGTCTATTGCTTAACATGAGTGGATCTCCGCCCGTCAGCAATACGTTGTCTATGCCCTTATGTTTCTGAATATAGGCTATGCCTGCGGATACATCTTTTTTGACTTCATCATTTTCATCTTTGAAAAGCCGCTTTCTAAAACAAAACCGGCAGTAGGCACCACATACTTCATTGCATAAGAGCAAGGCCGTGTTGGGATACTTGTGTTCTAGTCCCTCTACAGGTTGATACCGAATCTCGTCCGATGCATCAAGCGTACCCCAATTGATGAGTTCGTCGGCATCGGGAATGACCACTCGCCGGAGCGGATCATTGGGGTCTGTCCAGTCGATTAGCGCATTGTAATAGCTATTGGTCCGAAATTTGAACTGCTCACTTACTTTTGAAAAGATCTGCTTTTCATTAGAATCCAGTTCCTTCATTTTATGAACATCGCTGATGTACTTGGTCTTTCCCATGCTAATGTAGCTTGAATAGTTTTAGGAAACGATGGGGTCGTTCGATTCTCTTAGGTTAATAGAAATCGTAGCAATTTTCGAGTGCTATCATTATAACTTGCGCGAGCATGCACTACCTTGTGATTGTTCCATAGCAATAACCCTTTTTTTGGAATGCTCCATACCTGTTTGTTCTTCTCGAAGTAATCAAGAAACTTTTTCACGAACAATTGAAAATCCTGATTTTTTATACTTTTCAAGAAATCCCCTTTTTTTTCGGAATGGATATTCGCATTTACATCGCCATAGTAAAATAAATTATGACTAAATCGAAAGATATAGGATCCATTTGTACTTTGGGTCAATACCGGAAACGCCTTGTGTCGGATGGGTGCATTCTGTAAATCCGTATTTGCCTTGAAGTCAATTTGAATTGATGATAGCATTTCCAATTCACCCTGGCTAAGGTTCTTTATAAAACGTTCCGTGTGGCACGTATAAGTTTGTCCTCCCTCGCAATCTGATGGTTTTATGGCATAAAGCACTTGTATTTTTGGGGGAATATCGTAATACGGATACTCGGAATGCGGACCGATCTCGTTCATGCTTTTCGAATAACGAAACTCTTCATACCCCGCATTGTATTCCACAAGGTGTTCTTGCCCGGCTTCTTGAATGAACAGCTCGCCCAACTCTTTCAATAGTGGACGAACTTTTTCAAGATCGATGTTTTCGATCAGACAATGCCCCTTAGCCGCTAACTCCCTTAAAATGAAATCTTTTCCAAGCTTTCCGTTTTTTTTCAAATCCACTTCATGTTTCATTTCTGGTCAAACCGTTAGGTATCGCTTTTAAGCCACCACTGTTTTCTCAAAGTATTGTATCTGATCTTGAATTCTTTTGATTACCATGGCCATCATGCGCTTGTTCAAAGCAGATGAATGCGCAATGTACCGCTCATATTCCTCTACCGAGAAATGGCCGATAATCATTCCTTTGAGCGAATTCCTGAATTTCAAATCCTTTTGAATGGCATGTGTGATATATGCCATACGGTCCTCAAGGGGGAGTTCATAAAATCGATTTTTTCTTTTTACGATATAGTTTTGAAAAACATCGAGTAAAAGTTGGTTTTGAAGTTTGATGATGGGCCGGAGCGTTTGGTTTTGAAACCGTTCCTCAACACTCATCTCTTCAGTGACCTTCGCGGCAAGTAACTGGGGACGAATTTTCAAAAGACTGTGGGATCGTTCGTTCATAATCTTCTTTTTTATAAAGGTAGGAATTCCGTTTTGTGCGATTTTCGTCCTATTTTATAGTTTTTCACTAGTTTATGAACATAGAAATGGAAACTGCACTTACCATTCTGTAAGGCATCATGGTATTCGTTTTTGCGAGGTACTGGGT
Organism: uncultured Flavobacteriaceae bacterium; assembly: GCA_947494565.1. Lineage (GTDB taxonomy): Bacteria > Bacteroidota > Bacteroidia > Flavobacteriales > Flavobacteriaceae > Maribacter_C. The sequence continues at coordinate 15,076 of CANLVG010000001.1, forward strand.
TAGGCTAAATTTCCCATGGACGCTTTAAGGGCATTTGAAGCTTTATCCGTATTTTTAGACAAACATTGAGATATGAAATTCGGAAGAGTAGAACAACCCGAGAACATTGATTTTACGATTCCTAAAGACCATCCGGATACTCCAGTAGTACTTTCGAAAACAAAAAAGGAATCCCCTTTGAGCATCTATGTGGGCTGTGCTAAATGGAACCGTCAAGATTTGAAGAATTTCTATCCCAGAGGCACCAAAGACGAACTGGCGTATTATGCCACCCAGTTTAACTGTATTGAGCTCAACGCGACCTTTTATCGTATTTTTCCTGCGGAAACCTACCAAAAATGGTATGATAAGACCCCTGATGATTTCAAGTTCTTTCCGAAAATTGTTCAAAACGTAAGCCATCTCAGGCGACTGAATGATCAAGCCTATCCCGTTTTGGACGAATACCTCAATGTTACCTCAAATTTGAAGGATAAATTAGGGACTATTTTTCTTCAAATGCATAACAATTTCGGACCGAAGAACTGGGATAGGGTAGTCCGATTCGTGGAGTACTGGCCGAAGGAGTTTCAATTGGCTATGGAATTTCGTCATACGGATTGGTTCAATGACGAAAAGGTGGCTCAAGAACTATATCACTTATTACAAGAGAATAGTATTGCAAATACCCTTGTCGATACGGCAGGCAGACGTGATTTGATGCATATGAGGTTGACCAACAATGAAGCGTTTATTCGCTATGTGGGCGCAAACCATCCTACGGATTATGATCGTATCGAGGATTGGGTCTTGAAATTGGAAGATTGGATCGGAAAAGGCCTAAAAAACATTCATTTCTTCGTACATCAAAATATGGAATTGGAATCTCCTTTATTATCGGTCCGTTTTATTACCGAATTGAACAAAAAGCTTGGGTGTGATCTCAAAATTCCTAAAACGCTTCACGATTCTGGACCTTCCTTGTTTTAGTCTGTTTTTCTTCTCTAATTTTGTGGTTAAAACGTAGCGTATGAGATTCCACACACGAAAATGGGTCAAACCAGAAGATTTAAATGCGAACGAGACGCTATTCGGGGGCAAGGTGCTGGCCTGGGTCGATGAAGAAGCCGCATTGTACAGTATCATTCAATTGGAAAACAAACGGGTAGTGACCAAGTATATGTCGGAAATCAACTTTATGAGTACTGCCGTTCAGGGGGATATTGTTGAAATCGGTATTGAAGTCGTCAAGTTCGGGAAAACCTCATTGAACCTGAATTGTGAGGTTCGCAATAAAATGACCCATGAAACCATCGTCACGGTGGACAATATCATCATGGTCAATCTAGACGAAGATGGTAAGCCCAGACCTCATGGCAAAACCAAAGTGGAATATGTAAAGGATCGGTTGGCGAAGGATAACTGATCTACATACTTGCTGCAACCGCCTGTACATCATCAAGGACACGTAAGAGATTGCCACCCCAAAGTTGTTCGATTTCCGCTTCGGTATAGCCTCGTTTGACCAATTCCAAGGTCACGTTAAATGTTTCCGAAGCGTCTGACCAACCTTCGATACCACCACCGCCATCAAAATCGGAGCTGATACCTACATGGTCTATTCCGATCAACTCGACCATATAATCAATGTGGTCTACAAAATCCGTAACAGCTACCGCTGGTGGTAGGTCGCTCATACGTTTGGTTTTTTCGCTGACAATACCTCTGACCTGCATGTATTGGGCGATATACGCATCCCGTTCTTCAGTAGGTAGGGCCATTACTTCTTTTCTCGAAATCGAAGCCATGCCCAAAGAGTCCATCACTAGTTTTTCTATTTCCTTAACTTTCTCATTACGAGCCTCGTACTTCTCTGTATTTAAATAAGATTTAAAAGCTACCGTTTGCACAACACCACCGTTTTCCTTGAGCATCTTCAGTTGCTCATCATCCAAATTTCTACTATGGTCACATAGTGCTCGGGCGGAAGAATGGGAAGCGATTATCGGAGCTTTAGAGAGGGCGATCATTTGATTAAAAGCTTCTTTAGAGGGATGAGAAACATCAATCATGATGCCAAGTCTATTCATCTCTTTTACAGCTTCTTTGCCCATCTCACTTAAACCATTATGTAACCATAAACTATCGGCCTCGCCCGTGTTGGAATCGGAAAATTGACTGTGTCCGTTATGCGCTAAGGAGATGTATCGCGCTCCTAACTGGTGGTACTTTTCGAAATTGCTCATATCCTCGCCGATCGGATAGGCGTTTTCAACACCGATCATCGCGACCTTTTTGCCAGCGGCATCTATTCTTCGTACGTCATCTGAAGTCAAGGCAAGCTCGATTTTATCAGGGGCTATCTCTTCGCATAACTTGTGAATCGCATCGAATTTGGCCATTGCATTTGCCTCTGCCTTGGCATATCCATCCGCGGTCAAGGTGTCCTGACCCGTGTAAACGATCAACCAAGCCACGTCCAGACCTCCCTCTTCCATTTTCGGTAAATTGATTTGGGTATCCAGCCGCTGGGTGTAGTTGATGCTGTCAGTAAAATTCTTCACATTGATGTCATCATGGGTATCGATAGTGATGACTTTTTCATGAATTTTTAGTGCGCGTTCTTCGAGGCTCAACTCTGTTTTTTGCTGGGTCTCCCCACAACTTATGAACATTAGGGCACCCGCAAAAAGAGGAAGATATTTCATAGGACGATTTCTTTATACCTACAAATTAAGCCATTTGACAACACATATGGAAGCCTAGATAACATTTAATTGGTCACCCCATCATATTTGATGATTTTTACGCGTATCCATGTGCAGTTAAATGTGATGGGTAGAAGAAGCGAATAGAAAAAGAATTGTAGTCTTTATCCTTCGTTTTAATAATTAACCAAAAACGTCCTCCCAAATTGAAAGCGAAAGACCTACTTTCCCAACTATCCGCCATGGAGCAATCGCTCTCTGAATTTTCTTTCGAAGAATTGAACGCCAAAGAGGCGGCCCAACTCAAAAAAACCTTCGAAACGTTCAAAAAAAGGCTCGAATCCAGAATTTTTCATCCAACCGCCTTACCGGAAGATTCCGATGATCTTGCCGAAGAGATGCCCGTTGAGCAGAAGAAAGGCACGAAACCTCTTGATCCGACCATGTTGATAGCTCGGGTGAGTCATGAAATACGAACACCATTGAACGGTATTATCGGGTTCACCGATCTCTTGAAAGAAGATAGCGAATTGAATTCTGGGCAATTAGAACAAGTAAATGCCATTCAAAAAGCATCATTCTCGTTGATGGAAATCATTAACGAGCTATTGGAGTATTCAAAGCTCTCGTCGGGACTTGAAGCTGTTGAAATGGTTCATTTCAATTTCAGGAACCTTATCGGAGACGTTGCCTACCTATGTGAGACTTTGGTTTCCGTGAAGAACGTGAACATCAATGTGGCTATTGATGAAGCCATACCCATGACACTTTTGGGAGATCCTTCTAAACTCAGTCAAGTACTCTTAAATCTCATGGGTAACGCCATAAAATTTGTAGAAAAAGGTAAAATAGATCTCAGTATTACAGCTGGTAGACCCCAGGATGATAGGACGATTTTAACGTTCACCATTGCAGATACCGGAATCGGCATCTCCAAGGAAAATCTAGAACGAATTTTCGATTCCTTCCGACAGGCAGAGGTAAATACACACCTAAAATATGGCGGGTCAGGCTTGGGCCTGAGTATTGTAAAGCAAATCATAGAGCTCCTCGGGGGACATATACAAGTGAGCAGCGAACTAGGCGTAGGAACCACCTTTGAATTCTCGATGCCCTTCAAATTAGGGGATGATGCACAAATAACAGGCCCCAAAGAGGTTGACGCACAGGCCAATGATCAAAAGGATCTGGTAAAAGGCATGCCCATTCTTATATTCGAAGACAACCCATTAAATCAAAGGCTGATCGAGCAACGGCTCAATGCTTGGGGATGCAAGCCCTTTATCACTGATAATGCCCAATATGGACTTCATATACTGGCGAATCATAAAATAGATTTGGTCTTTATGGATCTAAAAATGCCGGGAATGAACGGTTTTGAGATAACCGAACTCATTCGAAGTTTCGAAAAGCCCGATGCCCGCCCCATTCCGATCGTGGCACTAAGTGCAGACTTCTCAAAACTTGATAAAGAAGCCTGCCTGAAAAGTGGTATGGATGGTTTCATTCTAAAACCGTATACACCCAATGAGCTGTTAGAGACACTTTTAACATATAAAAACGATGGGAATGTCACTTTTTCCATCGCATCACGATCGATAGACCCAGAGGTTACCGAGCATGAAAACGGGAAGTTGGACCTCACAGGACTTTGGGATGATTGTATGGGACAAAAAGAATTGATGCAAGAATTGGTACGCCTATACAAATCCAATGTATTGGAGTTTATCGGTAAGGTACGGATGCACCTGCATGAGGAAGATAGTGAATTGATTGCCTTTGCGGCCCATAAAATCAAGCCAGGTCTGAAAATGTTGAAGTCCAAGGGGCTACTTGATATTGTTGAGCAGATTCAGAAATCCTGTGCTGCGGATGCTGATGTAAAGCACCTTAAATTCTTGTATGAAAGTTTTATCAATGCGTATCCTAAAGTGGAACATGCCATTGACGAGGCGCTGAATGAACTGATAAAATCTGAAGGATAGATGGAGAAGAAAAAATTATTGCTCGCGGAAGATGACGAACTTTTGGCCTCTCTATTAAATTTTAGGCTTCAAAAAGGAGGGTATGAGGTGATACTGAGTACTAACGGTCGTGAAGTAAAAGAATATTTGAATACGACTATTCCAGATATGATCATTAGCGATATCATGATGCCCTATTTCTCAGGGATAGAGCTCATCGATTACGTACGCAATGAAATGCAGTCCAAAGTACCCATCATCATCATATCATCCGCTGGTAATGAAGAAAATGTATTAACCGCCTTCGAATTGGGGGCAAATGATTTTTTGGCAAAACCTGTAAGCCCCTCCGAGCTAATGGTTCGGATAGAAAGGCAATTGAGGATAAGATAATTTGCATATACCGAGTCTGACATATAAAACCAATCTACTGATAACCGCCCCAAAAATCGATACCGATTTTTTGTGGGATTTGGCGACGCTATTCGTCATTCTGGCGGTCTTGTATTTGATCGGGGTGTTCTTTTATAACTACAAGATTTCGGCTACTGCAAAAAAGGTAGGTGACCGGAAACGTGAGTTGTCACCGATGGTCAGCGAGTTCCTGTTTTTGGAGGAAGATGCAACAAAGGACGAAAAGTCAAATTACATCTCATTGAAAATCGAGATTAGAGAGCTATTAAAGGACCCCTTCAATCGTCGCGTACTTTCGGAAATACTGCTCGACCTAAGGCGGGATGTTTCCGGAGAGGCACAGCAATCGCTTTTTGCACTGTACCAGGATCTCGGACTTGACAAAGACGCCTTTTCCAAGCTGAAAAGTTGGCGCTGGCAGGTAATTTCCAAAGGAATTTTAGAACTGACACAAATGGAGGTTGCCGAATCATACAGCTTTGTGACCAAATTCATCAACGACAAGAGATCGACGATTCGAAAACAAGCTGAGATCGCTACCGTGACGTTACGCCACGAGGGCATCAATTACTTCTTAGATACTACACGTTACAAAATATCGGAATGGCAACAACTCAAGTTGTTGGATGTACTGCGAAACCAAAAGGACTTTCGTCCGCCTAGATTTAAGTCATGGCTGACATCAAACAACAAATATGTAGTGCTATTTGCCTTGAGATTGATCAAGTTCTACAATCAAAATGATGCAGGAGACTCATTGATAGAGTTGGTCAAGCATAAGAACAACCAAATAAAGGAAGAGGCCATTGCCTGTATCAAGGAATTCAATATTACGGAGGCACTTGATACCTTAAAACTAGTGTTCTGGAATTGTTCGGTGGATATAAAGATTGCCATTCTTGGAGCGGTTGGTGAAATTGGGACTACCGGCGATTTGGAGTTTTTAGAGCTCATAGACAAAAAGGAACTGAACTTTTCGGTCAAGAGCAAAGCGATCAGCAGCATCAATGCCATAGCCCCTGAAACGATTATGCCTTCAAAAGGTATTCAAGATGCCTCACATTACGGTATTCCAAAAGACCTGAGCCAGAAGGCAGTGGAAAAATATGCGGAAAAGCATGAGGACATCTCCCATGACAAAGCGGATGTCTTGGAAAACAACCCGATCGAAGGTGAACTAGAGGAGGTTCAAGCAATTCACATTACACCTGAAGTCGATGTACCGCCAACGCCAGAAAGCGAAACGGAAGTAGCGCTAAAAGAGGAAAATAATGACGAAGAAATAGAAAATAAGATGGACTTATCGGATGAAATGGATGCAAAGACCGGGATGAACGTTCCCGATGTACTGCACATCGAAGTTAGGGCGGAAGAAGTGACGGGCTCTGGACAAAAAGAAACCCAACTAGAACCTACACCTATGGAATGGAGTGCGAACCATTTAGACTTCTTGCCTATTGTTACCGAAGAAACGGAAACAGCGTTACCTACTGCCTTTACAACAAGTAGCGATCAGACTTCGATTCCAACGAACGACTCGCTTTTCGAGATAAAGGTCGTTTACGAAGAGTGTTTGCCTGAGGCCCATACAGAATCTGAGGAAAGAGCTTCCTTTTATGATGAATTCGATATGGCCGAACTTGCGTTTTTGCCCATTGTAGTCGAAAATGAATTGGATGATCAAGAGGTACCTAGCGAGAAGATGGATACGGGTATGGAAAAAAACGAGATACGTTCCATTGAAGTACAGTATGATCATATAGTCTCCAATACGTCTGAAGAAATAACCGCTTTGGAAAGTGATAGTGAGGTCGTTAAAATACCATCAGCACCTATTAGGGTACCAGAAGATGGTACAGGGGTAAATCAAGAAATCGAGCTTCATGCTGATTACGGGCAGTATAGCAGTGACGAAATACGGAATATGGACATTGTCTTCGAACAGGTATCCGAAGTCTCCGGAAAAACGGACTTATGGGATATCGAAGTGGTCCATACCCATGAATTTTCGGAAAATAAGTCCAAACCGGTAGAAGAAGCTGATGACATTGAACTTCCTGTTGAGAACGAGCGGATGTTACAAGAAATCCTAGATGACTTATTTGTAACGAAAGACTTGTCTGTTGAGAACGAGACGGAGAACGAACACGAAAACGTGCAAGACGAAGAGCCCATGATGAATCCGGACTGGGATTTAGACGAGGACGAACTACATTTTATTCCGGTTTTCTTTGAAAAAAAGGAAAGTGAGGATCCATCCTTTATTCGAATAGAAACGAGCAATGAGACCCCAGCGGTAGAAGAAAGCAGTATTCCAAAGGCATCTATACCGAAGGCCATTTTCGGTGATATCGAGTTTGAGGCCAGTACGCGCCAATTATTGAATGACTTGGAAGAAATGGGTGACGAGCGCGAAATACCTTTTTTAAAGGAACTCTTGACCCATGAAAAGTATGACGCATTCAAGGATCGAATCAATGAATTGATCGATTTATTCAATCATAGTAAGGACAAGGCGGAAGAACAGGTAGACCATCCGCTACAACCCTTTAGTGTATTTCAAGATTTGTTCAGAACCTGTGATACCGAAGCAAAGCTGATTCTTCTCAATGAGGTGGTCGCAGTGGGCGATGAAAAGGAAATTCACTTTTTGGAAGCCTTGACTCAAGATGAATCCCCCGAAATACGAAAAAAGGCACTTTCCGTATTGAAAAAGCTCAAAAAGAAATTGAATTGGAAAGATCAAAAGACCAGCCCAGCGCGGCCAACGGATGAGGTATCTGAAGGACATATGAATCTTTCCGAGATGTCGGAAGTTGAGGATAAAGCACAAGATAGCGACCCTAATGACATCTTCGATTTGAACTTCGATTTCCCTAAGCCCTCCACTGAGGATGATAGCGAAAAAAAAAAAGATGATGAAATCGAGCAAGGTTCCTTTCTGGGGCAGATATGCCAATTATCTACTAAAATCATGGAGAAGTTAAATGGATAGTACGGTTTGGAGTATCATACTGGAATACATAAACATGGTCTTTTTCATGTTTACGGTGGTGCTGTTCACCATGTTCAGCGTCATGGGGTACCTCTCAACCCGTAATTCCATCCATTATCGACATAAAAATAGTTTCAATGATCTTTCAAAGGTGATGGCATCACCCTTGGCACCTAGTATAACCATTATCGCCCCAGCTTATAATGAGGGGTTGACCATTGTCGATAACATTCGGTCGTTGCTGTCATTACGCTACGTGAACTATGAAGTGATGGTGGTCAATGACGGCAGTAAAGATGATACTTTGCAGAAGATGATCGATGCCTATGACCTTGAGAAAATCGAACGGGAAATCGATCCCAATTGGAAGTCGAAACCCATTCGCGGTATTTACAAAAGTAAACACCGTTCTTTTTCCAAATTGACGGTTATCGACAAGGAGAACGGCGGAAAGTCGGATGCCCTGAACACGGGCATGTTTCTATCGGAGAATAGGTATGTGGGCTGTATCGATGTGGATTGTCTGTTACTGCCTGACGCTCTATTGCATGTGGTCAAGTCATTCTATAGGCGCTCGGAGAAACGGGTCATTGCCGTCGGTGGAGTGATTCGGGTGGCCAATTCCTGTATTATCGAAGGAGGTAAACTTGAGGAAATACGCTTGCCTAAAAACTGGTTGGCGCGTTTTCAGCTTTTGGAATATACCCGTTCCTTTATTTTAGGAAGGATGGCATGGGGCCGTATCGATAGTTTGCTCATCATTTCAGGGGCTTTTGGTTTCTTTGACCGCGAGATTGCCCTTGCCGTAGGCGGCTATGATACCAATACGGTGGGTGAGGACATGGAAATCGTATTCCGAATGCGCCGGTACATGCATGACCGTCGTGAACCGTATACCATTGAATATATTCCTGATCCCTTATGTTGGACCGAAGTACCCGAAGACCTTAAAATACTTGTCAATCAACGTGACCGTTGGGCCCGTGGAAACCTGGAGACCCTAAACACCCATAAGGACATGTTCTTCAATTCCAAATACGGCCGTCTAGGATTATTGAGCTATCCCTATTGGTTTTTCTACGAATGGTTGGCACCGCTTTTGGAGTTTTTCGGCTTCTTTACCATCATCCTTTTCGGTTACTTGGGCATATTGAATTGGGAGTTTTTCGTCGCGATCACTGCGACGGTATACCTGTACTCGATCATGTTTTCGTTTTATGCCATTCTGTGGGATGTATACTCGTACAATGAATATAAAAAAGTCAAGGATATCTTGATATTGATGCTTTGTGCCATTATCGAGCCTTTCACTTTTCATCCGATAGTGGTATGGGCTGCCATCCGAGGTAACTATAAGAAACTATTTAAAATAAAATCTGGCTGGGGTTCCCAGGTCCGAAAAGGATTCGCGAAAGCCACCTAACCAATGACACATGAATACGAGTAAACTCGATAGATATACCTTAAAGCAATATACCAGATTGATCATCTCCTTCTTTGGTTGTCTCATTGTGCTATCTACGTACCAGTATACAACACTCTATTTTAAAGGAGTGGTCGATATCATTTTCGGAGGCAGTTTCTTCATCGCCCTTTTTCATCAGTTGGGCTTCGCCTCCCTTGTCGGGGTCATCCTCGTTTTTCCTTTTAATTTTTGGGAAAAGTTCAGACCTACCTGGGGGTTCAACCTCATTTTTGGCGTGCTGATCCTTTTGTTGATCATCGAGGCCATGCTAATCAGTTACTATTGTACTGCCTTGGTTCCTTTGGGTTCCGATTTACTGGGGTATAGCTTTGCCGATATCAAAACTACCATATCGAATTCGGGTGGAATGTCGGTCTCGCTCGTCATCGGTGTTCTCGTCATTGCCGGAATGTTCTTCGGTCTCTACAAGGTCACTTCGCAGTACTATCACTTCATCAGTAAGATGTATCCCTTTACCATCATTCTTTTCAGTCTCTTTATTACGACCCTTTTTATCGATGGAAAGCCCATTAATCAGAACAAAAGCCAATATCTGGCCATCAACCTTTATAGCTCGTCAACGGAAGATACGTCGTACAATTCCGATGTAGAATACCCTTTGATCAAACGCCCACAAATAGAAAATGTACTGGGCGATTATTTCGAGCTTCAGGAGGAGAAACCCAATATCGTATTTATTATGGTCGAAGGTCTGGGACGTGACTTTGTTGGAGAGGGTGCCGAGTTCGGTGGTTTTACCCCCTTCTTGGATGATCTGACCACCAAATCGCTCTACTGGGAAAACTGCCTTAGCAACACCGGAAGAACCTTCGGGGTAATCCCTTCCTTATTGGGATCCTTGCCCTTTGGAAAAAGTGGATTTATGGAACTTGAAAAATACCCGAACAAGTTGACCCTCTTCAGTATTCTAAAGAACAACGGGTACCACACCTCCTTCTATCAGGGTACGAACAGTTCATTCGACAATGTGGATCGCTTTTTGAAAAGTGAAAATGTTGATTTTGTACTGGACAAATCGGGTTTTGGGAATAAATATAAGATGCAGGCGGAAGATGCCGCCGGTTCCTCGTGGGGATATCCGGACAAGGAACTCTTTAAAAAGAGCATGAGTCTTCCTAGGGAAGAAGAACAGCCTCGCATGGAAGTGTATATGACGATCAGCACGCACGAACCTTTCATTCCGCCCCAACAGGAAGCCTATGAGAAAAAGGTAAAGCAAATTTTATCCAAGAGCGATCACCAAGGCAAGACGAAGAACGTCATTGAAAAGAACGACAATGTATTTGCAACCCTGTTGTATACCGATGATGCCTTAAAAGAGGTATTCGAGGCGTATAAAAAACAGCCCAACTATGACAATACCATATTCATCGTCACTGGAGATCACCGCTTGATACCGATTCCGCAACGAAACAGCATCAGCCGTTTTCATGTGCCATTGATCGTCTACAGCCCCATGCTCAAGAAAACGAAAAAAATCAGCGCAGTCTCTTCGCACTTTGATGTGGTGCCTACATTATTGTCATTGCTGAATGCGAATTACGAACTGCAAATGCCCAAACGCGTGGCGTGGATGGGACGATCTCTGGACATGCAATCGGAGTTCAGATCCGTCAAGGATATTCCACTAATGCGGAATAAAAATGAACTTAAAGAATATATCAGCGGAGAAACCGTTTATTCCGATGGATCGGTCTATAGTTTAGATGAAGACATGAATTTAAGCGCCTCCTTTGGGGGGTCTAAAGCGGAGAAAAAGCTGACCTCATTTAAAGCCATGAATGCGTACGTGACAACAAACGACAAAATCATACCGGATAGTCTCGCCATCTTTTCCAAGCAGCAAGAGGAGGCCTTCAGTGAAGCTGATATCGTGTGGTTGAACAGTGTGTATAGTGTACAAAATTCCGACAAGGGCTATTTCATCGCTAGAGATCTGGCTTTTGACAAAGAATATGATCGGTCTTTATTGCTGTGCCGATACATTTTATCGGAGGTACCCAGTCATATCGATACCAAAATTTTAACCGGTCGTATCAATGTGTGGAGGGGTAACTATGCCAAATCAATTGAAATACTAAAGGAATGTATCAAGATGAACCCCAATTATATCGATTCCTATTCGGCTTTGTTCGATGTGTACTATTGGTCGGAACAAACGGAGGAAGCTTTGAAGTTGATACAGCAAGCGGAAGAGAACAGCTCAAGTGTACATGAGATCAAGGATAAAATAGAACGGGCCAAAGCGCAGCATCGCAAAAAGCGGCAGACGGCATCAACCCATTTTCAAGATTAATGCATCATAAATACCTATATCGTATCATCATCGTTCTTTTATGGAGCGTCACTACTTGGGGGCAGGATCTGGCTTACAATGAAAAGCCCACGTCGTATGCCAGTGCGCATAACCTGGCATATGAAGGCAAGTATGGTCAAGCGCGAAAAATGGCCTTACAAGTATTGGAAAAAGATCCGGCCGATGTGAAGGCGAGTGCCTTAGTGGCGCGGACCTATAGTTGGTCCGGTGATTACGAAAAGGCCCGTAGGGAGTTCAACCGACTCACGTCAGGTGAAAAGAACAATCGGGATCTTTGGATTTTGGCTATAAAGAACGAGCTCTATGCCAAGAACAATGCCACGGCGCTCGGTTTGACCCATAAGGCCTTACAGTATATTCAGAATGACCCCGAACTCATGCGCCTACGGGAAATGGCCCATAAGCGTCTTGAACAGACCGAATATCCCGAAAAGAGTTGGGTCGATAATGAAAGTACGGTGAAGCGAAAAAGTAATGCAAAGGCGTCCAAGAAGAAGAAAAAAGAGCAGGTAACCACCAAACCATCAAAAGAGAAGGAAGAGACCCCCAAAAAGGAAAAAGAGGAATCTCCGGAAAAAGAAGAAAAAGCGGAGAAGAAGGTTTTGAATAACAGGATTGCCGTACGAAACTCCTTCACCGTCTTCGACCGGCGTAATGATCCCATGGTTTTCTCAACGATAGAGTTCAAAAGACAAACCTTGGCCGGTAGCCTTTTACCAAGAATCAACTATAGTAATAGAAATGGGGAGCACGGGGTGCAATACGATATCGATTTTTATCCGAAATTCTCCAAACGCTTTTATGCCTATCTGAATTACGGCTATTCCAACGCCTCCATTTACCCGAACCATAAGGTTGGGGGAGACCTATATGTCAACCTTCCGGGCGCCATGGAGTTTTCCGCTGGCGGACGTTACATCAGCTTGGATACCCGTGATATTACTATGATCACCAATTCGATCGGGCACTACCGGGGCAATTATTACTTTTCCCTGCGATCGAACCTGGTGCCGCGCGAAGATCAACCTACACAATTCTCTGGGAACCTATTGGTCCGTAAGTATTTAAGGGATGCCTTCAACTTTTTTAGTCTGAATGTCGGTATGGGCTATTCCCCTGAAATACGTCAACTTCTATCCGGCGACGAACTATTGGCGGAAACCCTTTTGTATATCGAATCACAGCGGATGAGCTTCCAGTATCAGTTCACTTCCAAGAAGAGTCCGAATATTTATAGCGCTAGTTTAGGGGTCTCACGTCAAGAACTGTCGTTCGAATCAGGTAGCTTCATGTGGTCCGTATCGGCCGGATTGGCGTATCAAGTCAAATTTTAACTCCGTTAAAAGCATAGAAGATCGATGAACTGCATCGCTTCAAATTAAGGGGATGGACGATGGTATCGGACATTGCCGATTTCACAACAAAAAAAAGCCAATACACCACAATTAATTGTTTTCACCCAACGTTATAAATATGTTTACACTGTAAGAAAAACGAACCCAAATCAATATAAACCGTAAAACCCGAATCAAATGCTTTACGACACCTATGGAGAGGAATACCTAACCTTTCTACAAGAATTAAACGAAATCTTAAGTGTAAACGAATTGGCCGAGTTAGACTATATGTAGTCTAAAATGGTGTCTCATTTCTAAAACCTACTATTATGTCAAAACAAAACCCAGACAATGCAGCGTACATGAACTTCATCGAAAGTTTAAACGAAATTCTATCCGATGTAGAGATCAACCGATTGAGTTTTTCCTAAATCGAATAAAAGAAATGTAACAAAAACGCCATGATTCAAATCATGGCGTTTTTGCTTTAAGTGCTATCGTAACGATTATCCTAAATAGGTTTTCAAGAGTTTACTTCTTGAGTTATGACGCAGTTTGCGAATTGCTTTTTCGCGAATCTGACGCACCCGCTCTCGGGTCAAGTCGAATGTTTGTCCGATCTCGGCCAAGGTCATTGACTGTTGGTCACCGATACCATAATAAAGTTTCACTACATCGGCTTCCCTAGGGGATAAGGTTTCCAGTGCCCGATTGATTTCGGTATTGAGCGATTGTTGCATCAATATCTTGTCTGGTTTTGGCGATTCGCCCGCACGGAGTACATCGTAAAGATTTGAGTCTTCTCCCTCTCGTAAAGGCGCATCCATAGAGACGTGGCGTCCAGAATTTTTCATGGACTGCTTCACCTCACTTACGGTCATTTCCAATTCCTTGGCGATTTCTTCCGCAGAAGGTGGACGTTCATGGGCCTGTTCCAAATAGGAGAAGGTCTTCTTGATTTTATTGATCGACCCGATTTTGTTCAAAGGAAGACGCACAACACGCGATTGCTCCGCTAATGCTTGGAGAATGGATTGTCTAATCCACCACACAGCGTATGAAATGAATTTGAAACCTCTTGTCTCATCAAATCGTTTGGCAGCCTTTACGAGGCCCAGATTGCCTTCATTTATTAAATCCGGTAATTTTAATCCTTGGTTTTGGTATTGTTTGGCGACTGAAACCACGAATCTCAGGTTAGCCGTGGTTAATTTTTCGAGAGCCCTTTGATCTCCTTCACGAATGCGCTGGGCTAGTTCTACTTCCTCACTCGCGGTAATCAAATCGATTTTGCTGATATCTTGCAAGTACTTATCCAGTGATTTCGATTCTCGGTTAGTTACTTGCTTGATAATCTTAAGTTGCCTCATATATGAATTTGGTTTTCGAAGTTGTACAAGTTCTTATGATACATTTTTATTGCGTCTTTTCCAAAGGTATTTTGATATTCTTATACAGAATTTATGAGGATGTTAACTATAAGTATACTTCCCGTGGGTATTTCCACTTTCAAACAGTATTTTTGCCATCCAAGGCATTACCATGAGCAAAAGAGCGCTTCAGAAGTACATCGGCGATTTGAAAAAAAGAGAATTAGAGGCCCAGATCGTGGATCTCTATCAACGTTTTCCCGTGGTGAAAGAGTATTACGATTTCGTGTTCAATCCGAAGGAAGACAAGTTGGTACAGCAGGCGAAAACCAAAATCAGTAATGAATATTTCCCGATCAAACGCAGAAGGCCCAAAGCAAGAAGGTCGGTCGCCCAGAAATTCATCAAGCATTTTATAAAATTAGGGGTCGAGCCACATTTGGTAGCCGACGTGATGTTATATAATTTGGAGATCGCCCAAGCTTTTGTCCTTGAACGTAACGTTCCCGATGCTTTTTATAAAAGCATGTTGAACTCTTTTAAAGAGGTGATACAGTTCTGTTCGGTCAACGGACTGGTATATGATTTCAGGGATCGAATCCTAAAAACCTATCAATTCACACAGGATAACGAATGGCTGCACAAAGAAGAGTTTTCCAGAGCACTGGATATTTTGGATTGAAACACGATAAGAAGGTATCTCGCAATTAACAAAACACGATGAGTATAGTAATCATTAGACAAGACGATAAAATAGAATTGTGGAAGGAAGCCCTCAGGGCACAAGACCCTAAAATTGAAGTATACGGTTATCTAGAACCTCATGACAAGGCAGCAGTCGAGGTCGCGTTGGTATGGAAACATCCGAAAGGAACACTGACCGATTACCCCAATTTGAAGTATATCGCATCGAGTGGGGCAGGAGTGGACTTTCTATTTGAAGACGAGTCCCTTCCCGAAGACCTGCCCATTACCAGAGTTGTCGATACGATGTTGGCCAGTGATATGTCCGAATACGTGATCGCGACTATTTTTAGTTATTTGAAGCATTTACAAACCTACAGAGTGGATCAGTTCCATAAGGTGTGGAGCCCGAAGCCTTATTATCGAATTACGGATTTTACTGTAGGTGTTATGGGCCTAGGTGCCTTGGGAAAAGTGCTGGCCGATGATCTGGTGCGAATAGGATTTAAAACGCAAGGGTGGGCCCGTTCTGAAAAGCAAATTGCTGGAGCGGTCACCTTTGCGGGAGAACATACATTCGATGAGTTTCTGGCCACAAGCCAAATCTTGGTATGCCTATTGCCCTTGACCGATGAAACCACTGGAATACTGAATACCGAACTATTTAACAGATTGCCCAAAGGGGCTTATGTGATCAATGCGGCGCGTGGCGGACATATGGTGGATGCCGATTTGATCGCGGCGGTGGATAACAATCACCTTTCCGGGGCGACCTTAGATGTTTTTCATCAAGAACCGTTGCCCGAGACCCACCCTTTTTGGGCTCATGAAAAAATCAATATTACACCACATTATGCAAGCGTTTCGGATACCACTTCGGTAGTGCCACAAATTTTGGAAAACTACTACCGAAGTCAAAAAGGCGCGCCTTTATTGCACTTGGTGTCTAAAACGAAGGGGTACTAAGTTCGTTTGCACAAAATTTTAAAATTCATTTTTCGAAGTATTGTTTCGCTCAAGTACAAAAATCAGTTAATTTTGCAAAATTAGCTTTTTAACAACTTTTCGGACGACCTATAAAATTTATCTACTGCTTGGAGCTACAAAAGAACACTAAGGAAAAGACACTCTACGATTACCAACTGGAAGATTTGACGACCATCTTCAAATACCTTGATGAATCCGATGATACCTCCAATATTCTTTACCAATTGCCTACGGGTGGTGGTAAAACCGTTGTTTTTTCGGAAATAGCGAAACGATATACCGAAAGAACCGGCAAAAAAGTAGTCGTGCTTACACATCGTATCGAATTGAGCGTTCAGACCTCAAGAATGCTCACTGGTTTTGGCGTGCACAACAAGATCATCAATAGTGAGGTCAAAGAATTGAAAGACCAAGATGAGTACAAGTGTTTCGTGGCGATGGTGGAGACCTTGAACAATCGTCTTCAAGAGGAGAAAGTAGAGATCAATAACATCGGCCTGGTCATCATTGACGAGGCGCACTACAATTCCTTTCGTAAACTCTTTAAGTATTTTGAAAAGTCGACTATTCTCGGTGTTACCGCTACTCCCTTGAGCTCGAACATCAAGCTTCCCATGAAGGATAATTATCAAAAGCTGATCGTGGGAGAGTCCATAGGCTCATTGATCAAGAAAAATTTTCTTGCAAAGGCCAATATGTATAATTACGATGTGAGCCTTCAAAGCTTGAAGTTGGGCATCAGTGGTGATTACACTGTAAAATCATCCGATGAGTTATATAGCAATCAGAGTATGCTCGGTAAGTTGACGACCGCATATACCGAAATTGCGAAGGGCAAAAAAACCTTGATCTTCAATAACGGGATCAATACCTCAAGATATGTATACGAAACCTTTAAAAAGGCAGGCTACAATATCAGACACTTGGATAATAAAAATACCGCTTCGGAACGGCGTGAAATATTGGAGTGGTTTTCCGAGACCCCTGATGCCATTCTGACCTCTGTCAGTATATTGACCACGGGTTTTGACGAACCCACTGTTGAGGTGATTATTTTGAACCGGGCTACGCGATCATTGACCCTTTATTTTCAAATGATCGGACGTGGTTCAAGGGTGTTACCGCACAAAAAGGAGTTCAGTGTGGTCGATTTAGGGAATAATATCGCTCGATTCGGTCTATGGGATGCTCCGGTAGATTGGCAGGAAATCTTTCATTTTCCCGATTTCTATTTGGAGAACATCAAGAATGACGAAGAAATCGAACGGGAGTTCGTCTATGAAATGCCAGCGGCCCTTCGTGAGCAATTCGCAAAATCAACGAATATCGAGTTCGATATCAAAGAGGAATATAAAAAGGTATTCGCCCAAGGCCTCAAATCAAAGACGGTCTTGGAGAACAGTATCGAGCAGCATGCGGTGATTTGTGTTGAGAATGCCGAGGATGTATTCGATGCCCGTATCCTTGCCAAGCAATTGAAGGAAGAGATCGCCTTTCGTGTGCGGCAGTATTCGTATTGCATCATGAACAATACAAAGAACTATAAGGAGTGGTTAGAAGAGGATTACGAGCGCAAGCTCCGATCGGCCATTTCCAGAAAGTTCGCTGCGAAAATGTAACCGGGTATTTCAATACGGTACTAACGTCTTGCGATTTTGATCATCGAATTCGTTCTGTTGTCCGTAGGGAAGATCGCAAAGAACTAACCCCCTGTTTTTCATCTGTTATGCACTCAAAAAAACTGCTTGTAATCGGTTACACCTGGCCTGAGCCCAAGGCTACTGCTGCGGGGAAACGGATGGAGCAGCTGCTAAAGTTCTTTCTGCAATTCGAGTACCACATTACCTTTTCAAGTACGGCCTCTGCATCGGATTTATCGCTGGATTTAAAGGCACTCGGCATTGAGCGGGTTCCTATTCAACTCAACGATTCGCGTTTTGATGGTTTCATTTCGGAATTAAAGCCCCATATCGTTTTGTTCGATCGCTTTTTGACCGAGGAACAGTTTGGTTGGCGGGTGGCCGAATATGCCCCTGACGCCCTAAGGATATTGGATACAGAAGATCTGCATTCCTTGCGTCACGCTCGAGAGAAAGCGTTTAAAGCGAAGGTGCCGTGTACGAAGGATTTTTGGCTGCAAACCGAATATTGTAAACGCGAACTGGCTAGTATCTTCCGATCGGATCTGTCGTTGATCATTTCGACCTATGAGATGCAATTGCTGCTGGAGACCGAGGGGATGACCGATTCCATGTTGTTGTACCTACCATTTATGATTGCTCCATTGTCCGAGATGGAACTCCAAAATTGGAAGCCCTTTGAGGCCCGAACCGATTTCATCTGCATCGGTAACGGGAAACATGCGCCCAACAGGGATGCTGTTATTTGGTTAAAAGAGACATTATGGCCGCTAATTCGAAAACAACTTCCAGACACCAGTTTGCATATCTATGGGGCCTATCTACCGGAGCATATCCAACAGTTTCACACTAAAAAAGAAGGGTTTTTGGTCCACGGCTGGGTCGAGGATTTGCAAACCGTAATGGGAAGTGCCAAAGTAAACCTAGCGCCCCTTCGCTTTGGTGCGGGACTCAAAGGAAAGCTTTTGGATGCCATGCACCATGGTACGCCCAGTGTCACCACAGCAGTTGGGGCAGAAGGGATATATGACCCCTTAGCCTTACCGGAAACCGTGGTAGAAGATGCCACTGCCTTTTCTAAAATGGCCGTTGGGCTGTATCGCCATCAGGAACATTGGCACGAAGCACAAGTATTGGGAATCCATACCCTCAAGACACGTTTTGATAGGGAAGTACATCGTGTATCCCTCCAGAATAGAATCCAAATCCTTCAATCGAATCTGCAATCGCACCGGACGCAGAATGTTATCGGGCAACTGTTGCTCCATCAGACCTTGGCCGCGACGAAATATATGTCAAAGTGGATCGAAGAAAAGAACAAACCGCGCCCGATCTAGTCCTTATCCGGCGTCAGGGCCTTGTATTTTTTCATTACGGCAAGCACTGTATCAATAGGTAAGGCCTTCACCTCATGCCCATCGCGACCTTTCATGTCTTTTGCAGCAAAAAGAGAATTTAAAATAGCCTCTTCCGTGGCCTCGATGGTCGCTAAAAATAGGGGGGACATGGCACCGTTTCTGAGTTCTTTGTGGGCTATAAGGCTGGAGTCTGACCGATAGGGAATCCGGTTTTCCGCAGCCGTGGATGCCGCTATGACATAATCCCCGCTGCCATTGGAGGCAATACCCCCGGTTTTGGCGAGTCCCATCATGGCCCGCTTCGCCATGCGTTCTAGATTTCGTGCGCTTAAAGGGGCATCCGTTAGCACCACGATCATACAAGACCCATCCACATCGTAGGTATACTGTCGCGGATAATTGTCCAACTCCTTGGCAATAGGCACGCCATTCAGTTCAAAGATCCCTCCAAAATTGGTCTGCACCAAAACCCCGACGGTATAGCCGCCATGGGCTTCCGGTAGTACCCGTGAGGAAGTGCCGATTCCCCCTTTATAGTTAAAACAGATTGTACCGGTACCTGCGCCGACATTTCCTTCCGCCACAGCACCTTTTGTCGCATTTTTGATGGCATCCAATACATGGGACTCCTTCACATGCCGCCCTCTGATATCGTTCAGCCAACCATCATTGGTTTCGCCTACTACCGAATTGACCGATCGCACATCTTTGTTGTCTTCTTGTGCAAGGGTGTAGGTAATCAGGGCATTTGAAGCCGCTGGGACATTTAAGGTATTGGTCAAGATGATGGGTGTCTCTATATTTCCCAGTTCCTTTACTTGACTATAGCCTGCCAGTTTTCCAAAACCATTGCCCAAATAAATGGCCGCGGGTACTTTCTGCTGAAAGATATTCCCTGAATGAGGTAAGATGGCGGTTACGCCTGTTCTGACGTCATCGCCTGAAATAAGGGTGGTGTGCCCTACTTTCACGCCCTCAACGTCCGTAAGGCTGTTTAAGGAGCCGGTTTTGAGTACACCGATTTCAATACCGTGGTCGCGCAGTCTCATGGTCTGTGCCGTTAGTTGTGTGGTCATACCTATGCAAATGAGTAGTGTGAGTTTATACATGCGTGAATCCTATTTGATGACCAATACCCTTGGGTTTATAGGATATAACCATTCGATTCCACGTTCCGTAATGATGGCATCGTCTTCCAAAGGCACCCGTAATTTTTTACCGCCCCATTCGGGTATTTTCGTGTAGGCGAACAATTCAATGGAAATCAGGTTCGAAGGTTTGAGTTCATACCCCAATCGAACGGGATTGAAAAAGGCGATGGATGGCCCGATACCATGTCCCCAGTTGCCCACCGAATGGCACCCGATAATAACATCGGTTTTGTCCAGAGCGGTGAATTTGTTAAACCCCTTCATTTGGTTGAATCCCGCTTGGGTCAGGGCAGCATAGATGGCATCTTCCGCCTTTTGAGCTGTTACACCTGGTTTGATGGTCTTTTTGATGACATCGCGTACTTTGACCCCTTGATCAAAGGCATTTTGAATTCCGGCCGGTACTTCGGTTTCTCCTTCCTTGAGTACATAGGCCACCCGTTTCATGTCGGTGAACATATTCATCAGCCCTACGCCCCAATCAAGCATCAACACATCCCCGCGCTGAATGATCCGGTCGCTAGAAGTGGCTTCAACCCCATCAGGACCTGTAATATACACCGAAGGCATTCCGAAAGAGGAGCCCAGATTGTGTTTGAACTGTTGCTCTTTCATAAACCAAGCGACATCTTCTAGGGTAGTGACCCCAGGCGTAATGACCTCGTTTGAAAACGCTTTTTCGGCGATGGTATAGGAGAAGTCGCCCGCCTCGGCATAGATGGCAATTTCACTGGCTACGCGTCGTGATCGAAAATCGGAGACTAATTTTTCGGCCGAAACAAAACGTTCGGCGTATTTCTCGCCTAAGGTCTCCGAAAGCTCCAGATAGGCGGAGTGGGTGAGTCCGTCGGCACCCCCAAAGTTTTTGGAGATGTTGAGACCGATAGTTTTAGGGTCGCGTTGCTGTACATAGGTTTTCAACTCGTCAGCGGAACCAAAATAATCATAGGTGCCCCCTTCTTTAAGCAAATAACCTCCAACACCTAGCGCTGCTCTTTCGATGCGTTCCTCACCCGTATCCGTAAACACGTAGTAAGCGTTTTGGCCGACATAACCTTCGCCCATATCGGTGTAGAGCGGGTCGAGGTTGCCTTCGCGATTGGTCACGATCCACATCTCGATTTGATTTTCGCGCATGGCTTCCGGGAGTACCAGATCGAATTTGTCTTGACGGACCTGATTGAGTTTACGCCAGCGGCGCATGGCTTCTTGACTAAAAGCTTGTATACAGATGAAGAAGAGGAAGAGGAAGGCGATTTTTTTCATGGTGGCTCATTTTAGTGCGACTAAAAATAGCGAATAAAATCATGTGTAGCTAGTGGTTTTCTTAAGGGTATGTTGGGATTGGGTTTGCGTCTCCATAGGCAATAGATAAGTGGTATTTTCGTTTTATACTTCTAAATCAGATGTATGAAAAAGCTCCTATGGATACCCCTTTGTGCCGGAATACTACTCTCTTGTTCCACCGATAAAGTGGATGCGCTGGAAGACGCCCTCGTGGATCCTGTCGACGATACCGTAGCAGACCCCGTGGAGGATGCCGTGGATGGTTCCACCGATGATCCGGTGGTCGAAAGCAATGACGACTATTTTATCGATCGCTTTGATACCGAAGGTGCCTTGGTCGATTATGTGACCAATAACGCCTCGTCAGTACCCAATGTGGCCAGTGTTTCTGGTAGATACAAAGCGACCCTAGACGATAATGCCAATAATATCACCCTGCATTTTAATATGGACCAAGGTCGAATTGACGCCAAACTTGTCGAATTCCCCTTTGAATTCATTGCCCGAAATATCGGAATAGGCACCCTCGACGATTCCCAAACGGCACCGGTACCGAATAACGGGCCGTATTTATTTAGTGGGGTACAGGTACATGTCACCGATTTTAACTCCATCAACTCCTCCCATGTAGTGGTCGGCCACCGCGGAAATACGGGCTATACTATTGAAGGTAAAAACACCGTTGATGGCGATTCCAGTGTCAATGATATTGGCGCCAATACCGTACCGGAAGGGCGGGGGGATATCCGTATTGTAGGCAATACCGACAGAACACTTACCGTATACTGGCAAACCCCGAACCTGGACTTTGAAACTACCGATGACAATTGGAGGTTGTACAACGACACAGGCAATCTACCGGGTATAGCCCCAAACTATGACAGCGAGGTCTATATCGGTCTGATTACCTATGCCTTTGGTCAAAACGGGGTGCCTTTTGTAGGGACTTGTGATGCGATTGAGATTTGGGATTGAAAATATGTAGCTAGAGCCACGCGTTACAGATGAGCGCTAGTGGAAAGCGCCTCCAGGACGTTTCGTTTATCGTTTGAGCTATGAACAGTACGGGGGCAAAGTAGCGTTTGCTTTCCGCTAAGCACATAGCAAAATCTTTTGGTTTTGTTTTTTCTTTGTCCCGCTAAAAGCAAAATCCCAAAGATTTTGCAGACATCATAAAAATACACAAACCTTTGGGTTAAGCACCAATCCAGTATTGTTTATAGGTTGTGTTGTAAGCTGGCTTTTTATTCAGCTTGTTTTTTACGATACAACCACCAGTTCATATTCCTAGTTAACTTGTATCCTAATTTGTCATAAAGAGAAATTGCTAAGTTTCCTTTGTTTGTATGTAAGACAGGTGTTTTATTTTCTTTTAAAATTTCTTTTGTATTGTAGGCGATTAATTGTTTTGCTAGTCCTTTTCCGGTATAATTAGGATGGGTAACAACAGCACTAACTTCAATAAAAAGATTAGTTTGCATTCGTTGACCAGCTATTGAAACTAATTTACCGTTCTTAAAAATACCATAGTATTTACCCATTTCAAAGGTTCTTTTTTTGTAGTAACCAGGCATAACCAACCAAATTAAATCATAAATCTCATGAATATATGTCCTATCTAATAACACAATTTTTTCTGTTATTTGAATGTCAGTTAGCTTATTTAGAACCATTTGACAACCATCAATTTTTTTTTCTAAGAAAACTTTGGTGTCATCTACTATTGGTGTTTGATTCTCTGAAACAAAGAAGAATTCATCCGAAGTTTTTAAATATTCATTTGAAGCTTTTGCTGTCTTTGTTTCATCAAAAAAAGAACCAAAAGTGCAAATATCTGGGTTGTAAAATTGTACTCCATTAAATTCAATAACAAATTTTTTATGAGTTTCCTTTAAGGAATGCCAAACGGGGTTTTTTAATTGATGTTCTAAATCTATCATTATGATGAATGAAATTGAGTTTAAATATGAAAAGTCTTTGGCGAATTCAAGCTTGCTTACAACGAAAAGCTAACAGGAGTTTTAATTCCTATTAGCGGTTGCGCAACGCAAGTTCAAAGATTAATCTTACAATTTCAAGTAGTCATCACATGTATCTATCAGACTTTATTAACAAATCGGTGTTTGATGGCATACGATGAATTTCTGTTACTTTTGTAATCGTAAAATACATCTATGAAAACACCCGCTTGGAAAACCGCCAAAACCTACGTAGACATTACCTATCAAAAAAGTGATGGGGTGGCCCGTATCGCCTTTAATCGTCCCAATGTGCGCAATGCCTTTCGCCCAAAGACCACCAGTGAGCTCTATGACGCTTTTTATGATGCGCAAGAAGATACCTCGATCGGGGTGGTTTTGCTCTCTGCGGAAGGGCCCTCGACCAAAGATGGGGTCTATGCCTTTTGTAGTGGGGGAGACCAAAAGGCTCGTGGTGACCAGGGCTATGTGGGCGAAGATGGCTACCATCGGTTGAATATATTGGAAGTACAGCGCTTGATCCGGTTTATGCCCAAAGTGGTCATTGCCGTCGTACCCGGTTGGGCCGTGGGGGGCGGACATAGCCTACATGTCGTTTGTGATATGACCTTGGCCAGTAAAGAACATGCGATTTTTAAACAGACCGATGCAGATGTCACCAGTTTTGATGGGGGATACGGATCGGCCTACCTCGCCAAAATGGTGGGACAGAAAAAAGCCCGGGAGATCTTCTTTTTAGGGCGTAATTATTCCGCGCAAGAGGCGTATGACATGGGTATGGTGAATGCCGTAGTCCCGCATGACGAATTGGAGGCGACCGCCTACCAGTGGGCACAGGAGGTACTGGAGAAATCGCCGACTTCCATCAAGATGCTCAAATTCGCGATGAACCTCACCGATGATGGTATGGTCGGGCAGCAAGTATTTGCCGGAGAAGCCACCCGTTTGGCCTATGGTACCGAAGAAGCCAAAGAAGGGCGCAATGCCTTTCTAGAAAAGCGCAAACCCAACTTCGGGAAAAATAACTGGATTCCGTAAACGACAACGGCCTACCATTCAGGGAATGAATACGCTGTACATACAAACGCAAACTTCAAATACAAGTACAAATTCCGCCGGAATGTCACGTTGAGCGCAGTCGAAACGCTTAAGGGGTATCATAGCTAGTTCCAAAGATGTATCCTAAATAATATTGTCGTTTTTCAGGTTTTTTTACCATGTAGGGGAAGGAGCTTTTTTCTTAATTGGTCCTTACGGTTGAATTTGAAGTTTGTCCTTGCGTTGGTATTTGATAGTGACCTAGGGTAAGTAGTTGTCCTTGAATTTGTATTTGGAATTGGAGTTTGTAGTTGTATACGAACTTGTAGAAACCAAAAAGAGTCCGATTTTTACAACCGGACTCTTTTATCGAGAACACTATATGAAAATGAAAAAATTTACTTAATTATTACAGTGTAAACTTACTGCCCTACTGCCTTTTCTCTAAATTATTGTTGTGAAACAGGCAATAGTTGTGGTGACGAGGCTATTTTTTGATAGTTGAGCGTTCGCCCAACCCCTAAAAAAGACGTGTTTTGAAGCAGTTATTTCCCTAAAATCCGGTGTATTCGATACTAGAACAGCCCTTATAGGGCGCTTTTTTCCTATCGATGGATACCATAGTGAGGTGGGGTCGAGGGATTTCCGCAGTCGTTATTGGATTGCTGCAACGACCTCGCTTAAAAAGCCGTTGGCATCAAAATCGGGTTCTTCCCCCAATCCTGTGCGTACGATTACGAGATTTTTGGAGGGAATCACGAATACATATTGCCCCTGAAATCCGTTGGCCGAGTACAGATCACGGGGTACATCGGGATACTTCCCTTGCGCGTTCAACCACCAGTGGGCCCCGTAAGTGCCATTGGAATGCGCCGTGGGTCGGGTGATATAATCGATCCAGTTCGGGTCAAAGAGTTGTTCCCCGTTCCAATTGCCTTTATTGAGGTGCAGGATTCCGAATTTGGCCCAATCTCGGGTAGTGGCCCAGCCATAGGAAGAACCCACAAAATTGCCGTTCATATCGGTTTCGATCAACATGGAGTGCATTCCCGTTTTATCGATAAGAGCTGCATAGGGGAAATCGAGATAGTCTTGGGTCGTCTTGAACTGTTCTTTAAGAATACCCGATAGCCAATTGGAGGTGCCTGAGGAGTAGTTCCAGATTTCCGTGGGATCGGCAATCACTGGCTGCTGTGGTTGCTTCACAGTCATGTCCGCATCGAGAAACAACATCTCCGTGACATCCGAAATACTGGTGTAATCCTCATTCCAGGCCAACCCACTTTGCATACGGAGCAAATGGTTCAAGGTGATCTTCGACTTCGTGGCCTCGTCTTTTAGGGGGTGAAAATCCTGTACGCTGAGCTTGCCCTGATACTCCAAAATGCCATATAAGGTTGCCAAAATGCTTTTGGTCATCGACCATCCCAGAATAGGGGTGTCCGCCGAAAAACCATCCCCATATCTTTCAGCAATAAGCTGTCCCTTGTATGCCACTAGGACGGTACGGGTCTTTTGTAGGTCGTAATTTTCGAAAGCGCCTTCGATGGCGTTCTTCAATTGGTCGTAGTTCACATTTGGGAAAACCGTATCATACATCCCATGATTTCCGTACGGGAAGGGCAATTCGTTTTGAAGCTTTGTACGTCTGGGTTTCAATGCGCTTTTCGAGGGGTCGAAATCGTCATTGATCAGCACACAGCCCAATCCTTCCCGGCAAATGGTTTGACGTTCCATAAGTCCGAAGACCTTCGCAAAGGCGGTTTTTTGGTTGGGGTCATAGTGTTCATCGGCGAGTTTGACCAAGGGCACATTATTGTCATGGGTCGTTATCGATTGCGCCGTTCGTTCCGCCACAAACATACTGGAGGCGAGGTTTTTAGAGGCATAGCCCGAAATGATGTTCAATTTGGAATAGTTGTACCAGATGACCGCACCGACCACCACCAGCAGTACAAGCAGAATTCGTTTGATTGTCTTCAAGAGGAAAGGGGTTTTATATTTGTTGTAAATTTAAGCCAATTAACTTGTTATCGTATGTCGAATATCGGAATGATTATTGAAGAACGAAGTCGAGACATTGGCGACTTCTTGGTAGGGCGGTTGATTCCTTTCCGAAAAAAGCGGATGATCGGTCCGTTTATCTTTATCGACCATATGGGACCTACCACGGTGGGGCCGAAGCGTTACATGGACGTCGATCAGCACCCCCATATCGGATTGTCGACCTTGACCTATCTGTTGGAAGGAGAGATCCTACATGAAGATAGTTTGGGTACGAAACAACGTATTCGGCCGGGTTCGGTCAACTGGATGGTCGCCGGAAAAGGAGTCTCCCATTCCGAACGAACACCCGAAGCGTTACGCAATGGTTCGGTATTTACAATGCACGGTTATCAAATATGGGTGGCGTTGCCCAAGACCTTGGAAGATAGTATGCCCGAATTTCATCACATTCCGGCCGAAGCACTACCGCGATGGACCGAAGGTACTGCGGATTTTACCTTGGTGGCAGGGCAGGGGTACGGTCATGAATCCCCGGTACCGGTGCACTCCCCGTTATTTATGCTGGAAATCAAGAATACCGAGGAGTTTCAGCTGAACACCAAAGACCATTTGAAAGGTGAAATCGGTATTTGTATCGTTAAAGGTGCTATTGAAGCCTGCGGGGAAACCGTAACCGAGGGGAATATCATAGTTTCCAAAGTAGAAGATACCTGTAACACCCTGTTGCAACCCAATTCACATATTTTGCTCTTTGGAGGAGAACCTTTTGAGGAACAACGACATATCTATTGGAATTTTGTCTCTTCCGACAAGGAGAAAATAGAACAGGCCAAAACCGACTGGGAAGCGAAAACGTTTCCCATGATGTCAAACGATGCTTCCTATGTGCCTTTACCCGGAAAATAACCCTAACAGTCCATGTTCCAAACCACTCCGAAAACCTTTTTTTTAGGCATCACGATGCTCCTATTCTTGAACTCCTGTACGGAATCAGAGGAGCAGCGTCAGGTGCGGCTGTATACGAATTATTGTGCCAGTTGCCATCTGGCTCCTGATCTAAATGCCCTACCCAAACACCTATGGAAAAGTAAGGTATTGCCCGAAATGGGTGCCAGACTGGGCATTCGTGATCCTGAAAACCATCCGTATAGAAACTTGCCCTTTGCTGAACAGGCTGCGGTGATCAAAACAGGAATTTATCCTGAACGGCCCATGATCACGCCAGAGGATTGGGAATTGCTGCAAGCGTATATGCTAACTACGGCACCGGAGACCATGCCCAAGGATACCGTTGCCAAGAGCAGTAACCCTTTGACACAATTTGCCGTGACACCCATGGTTTTGGATAGTAGCAAAGGAAGTTTGATTACGTATTTGAAGCTTGATACACTGAAGAACAGCATCATTACCGGAACGGTCCGTGGACGATTGACCGAATTTGGTCTGGAAAACCAAAAAAGTACCCCCATAGCTCGGTTCAATGGACCGATCAGCGATTTTACGGAAGTAAATGGCATAAGCTATACGACAATAATGGGCCGTTTATTACCCTCTGAGGTGGCCTCGGGACAAATCCTAAAAAAAGAGGGCGAGCAAACCGCATCAATTGGTGGATTGCTCCATCGTCCTGTACATACCTTGGTCGTTGATCTCGATGGGGATGGAACCGATGAAGTCGTGGTAAGCGAATTTGGAGATCTGAAGGGAAAACTTTCCCTCTTGGTATCGGATGAACGAGGCAGTTTCAAAAAGCAAATCCTGTTGGATCAACCCGGTACTTTACGTGTAGTGCCTAAGGATATGGATGGGGATGGTAAGCTCGATTTGGTAGCCCTAACCTCGCAAGGGGATGAGAGCATTACGATTTTATACCAAAAAGAGGATTTGAAATTTAGGGCGGAGAAAGCGATTCGCTTTAGTTCCATTTACGGCAGTAGTTGGTTTGAATTGATTGATTATGAGGGCGACGGAGATATGGATATTGTGACGGTACATGGTGACAATGCCGACGAAACCTACATTCAAAAACCCTATCACGGCATGCGGTTGCATATCAATAATGGCGCAAATGTCTTTGAAGAAAAGTACTTCTACCCCATGAATGGGGTGACCCGGGTGATTTCAAGGGATTTTGATGCTGACGGGGATTTTGACATGGCGTTGTTATCGACCTTTCCCGATTATGAAGCGTATCCGGAGTACGTCTTTGTATATTTAGAGAATACAAATGCCGCGGCATTTGAATTTCAACCGTTTACCCTGGCCAACATCAATAGGGGAAAATGGTTTTTGATGGATTCGGGCGATATCGATAAAGATGGTGATGAAGATCTTATCTTAAGTGCCTTTACCTATGGATTTAGCACCGCACCGGAAGAACTGACCCAAAAATGGGAGGAGAGCACGGTCGATCTTCTCGTTCTTGAGAACCAATTAAACACTGACGAATGAACAGTTTAGGATACGTCTTACTTTTTCTGGTGTTGCTACAGGCGTGCAAGGCCGAAGAAGAATATGTATGGAAATCGTTGGAGGTCAAAGCCTCCGCTTATAATTCCGTGCCAAGTCAAACGGATTCCGATCCCTTTATCGGGGCTTGGGGAGATACCTTGTCGACACGGGAGAAGAGTATTGCCGTTTCACGGGATTTGATCCCGCTTGGATTGACCCATGATACCAAGGTGATGATCGAGGGATTACCCGGAGTATATTTGGTAAAGGATAAAATGGCGGCCCGCTGGAAACGAAAAATCGACATCTATATGGGTGAAAAAGTGGAGAAGGCAAAAAAGTGGGGCGTTAAGAAACTAAGTATTGCCTATGCCGTTAAAAGGGATAGTACAACAATTGAAAAGTAGCAGTCGAGATGAAACATTGGATCAGTATCATGAGTAGTATCCTAGTATTGGTTTCTTGTGGACAAGTCCCTGATATTGTCGACAAGCCCATCATTTTTGATGCGATGCGGAAAGAATTGACTTTGGAATACCTTTCCGATCGGTACGGACTAGAGCAAGAGGAACCTACCATCACCCCTAAAATGATCGTGTTGCACTGGACGGTCATTCCGACCTTTGACGAATCCTTCGAGTTTTTTAAAGGACCGATTTTGGCCAGCTCCCGAGAGGATATCAATGGCGCGGGACAATTGAACGTCTCTTCGCAATTTATGGTCGACCGCGATGGTACCATTTATCGATTGCTACCGGAAACCGTGATGGCACGGCATGTCATCGGATTAAATCATTGTGCTATTGGGATCGAGAATATTGGAGGTACGGAAGATCTGCCCTTGACCGAAGCCCAAGTACAATCGAACATTGCGTTGGTAAAATACTTGTCCGAGACCTATGAGATCGAGTACCTGATCGGTCATTATGAATATACGCGTTTTGAGAATCATCCACTTTGGTTGGAAAAAGATGACGGCTATCGTACCGAGAAGACGGATCCAGGACATGATTTTATGAAAAAAGTACGTGAAGCAACGCAAAACTTGAATTTTAAGCCCATTCCATGAATCTGAAAATTTTACCAGTATTGCTCCTATCCCTAGTTTATACAGGGTCGAGCCAAGCTCAAGACATTACATCGCAATTGTATGAAACCTATGATACCTATCGCGAAACTACCTTGGATAAGCGCCGTATCAAGCATCATCAGTTGCAGCCGTTGTTACGATCATTGAAAGCAACTCCGGGTTTTCAGGTCAATCAGGTGGGCAGCTCGATTGAAGGACGGCCCTTGTCTTTGATCAGTATTGGAACAGGTGAAACGGATGTTTTTCTCTGGTCGCAAATGCATGGTAACGAACCCACGGCCACACAGTCCATTTTCGATATCTGTAATTTTTTGAAGAGTACCGATTTCCAAATGGAGAAAAAAGCGATCCTTGATAATCTGACCGTACATTTTCTGCCCATGTTGAATCCCGATGGAGCAGAACGCTTTCAGCGGAGAAACCTTTTAGGTGTAGACATCAACCGCGATGCGGTACGATTGCAGTCACCGGAAAGCCGCACCTTGAAACGGGTCAGAGACAGTCTGGATGCTGATTTTGGGTTCAATCTACATGATCAAAGCACCTATTATAACGCCGAGCGCACAGAAAAACCCGCTACTATTTCGTATTTGGCACCGGCTTACAATTATGAAAAGGACGTCAATGAGCAGCGTGGTGATGCCATGAAAATCATTGTTTTCATGAACAACATCATCCAAAAATACGCCCCGGGACAAGTGGGACGGTACAATGATGACTTTGAACCACGAGCTTTTGGCGATAACATCCAAAAATGGGGAACCAGTACCATTTTGATAGAATCGGGGGGATTCGCCGATGACGTGGAAAAACAAGAGATACGAAAGTTGAACTATGTTTCTATTCTATCTGCGATTTACACGATCGCAAAAGGAAATTACAAAGATATCCCGCTTGCGGACTATGAGAAGATTCCCGAGAACGACCGAAAACTGTTCGACCTGAAAATCATAAATGCGACCTATCCGTTATTGGGGAAAAACTACGTCCTTGATATTGGAATGAATCGTCTTGAAGTCGATAAAGAGGGAAACAATGACTTTTGGTACAGTAGCCGAATCATCGATCAAGGGGATCTTTCGACCTATTACGGTTATGAAACCTTTGATGCCTCAGCCTATACCATAAAGGCCGGACGAGCCGCCCCGACGCTGCTGTCCGACCCCGGTCAATTGACCGAAAAGAAAGTGATGGAATTGTTACGCCAGGGGTATACCTATGTGCGTTCTGAAGGCATTCCTTCTGACTGGCTTGATTTTCAACTGCCCATACATCTTATTTCGAAAAAGTATGAACTTCCTGATTTTGCTATCGAAGTAGGGGTCAACCCAACCTTTATCCTAGAGGAGAATGGGGTCAATCGCTACGCCGTGATCAATGGTTTCTTAATCGATTTGGAATCCGGAAGCGGAACCTTTCGGAATGCCATGATCTACAGATAAGTACATCGTAGGAGCAAAACAGAATCCACATCTCCGAGATGATAGCTATTCGAATGCCCCGCCGATGAGGCAGGGCATTGCTATTAAAAGTTAAAAGTTGCGCTAACGTATGACATGTTCATTAGCATAAAGGTCAACAAGCTCAAGGCCGTAATGATGATACCTGAAAAAAGGAAGAGAATCGCATATTTATACGGATTCGTCAAATAGCCTATTGCACTTTCATTGATAATATTGTTGATTGCTTTCATAATTTCTAAAGTTTAATTTAGATTCGATTACAAGACCAAAATTACATTGGAAATCGAGTGGAAACTTCACTAGTAGAGGTGAAATGAGACTCCCTGAAAACAGGGGTAAGGTCTAAAATCTACTCCGATATCGTCAAAATGCTCCCTTTTATCCAGTGCTTAAATTCATCTCCATAATACAAATAGGCATTACTTGCAGGAGCTGTGTAGTTTCCGGCAACTTCTGCTTTTAGGTCCAAATTGATAGTTTTTGTTTCGTTTGGCCCCATTTCGCGCCAGTACAATACCAGATAATTGTCAAATACCTCATAATATGCGAATTCCTTTTTTTCCAAGAGCTCCTTCAACTGCCAAGGTTGGGCAGATGCTCCAGATGGTATTCCAATTATTGCGGTTGTCATTGGCAATCCGTTTGGTTCCTTGTTCTTGACCGATATTTTCATTCTAACAACATCGCCTACGCGATATGATTTTGGTACGATTTCTGTTTTTAAGGCTATCTTACAGTTTGACGAAGAGTCGGGCAAATCACTGTCCCATCTAATATTCATATCATACGGAAAACTCACTTCGGGATTATTGAACTTGATGTGGAGGGTTTGAGTGCCTTCCCCAATATACTTTTCTAAGCTATCTATTCGAATTTTACCGTTTGAACTTGTATTCAGATAGGTTCGTACCAGCTTTCCGTTCAATTGAAGTTCAACGATATTGTCTTTGCCGATGATCTTTCGCTTCTGAAATTTTGTATAAGTAATAAGTGCTTTTAAAGACATTGCGGTTGACTGGGTAGAACCAAACCTTCCATACGCTCGACTACGCACTAAGTGCTTAATGCCTTTTTGAATCAGCAACTCATTCGTTTCAAAATCGCGCATCAACGCCAACAAGGTAAAAGCCAAGGTTTCGAGTTTCTTTGCATTTCCGTATGAACGGGTAATGGTATTCTTGACCGGAAGTTTTCCGAAGCCATGATTCTGAATATTCAATTTTAAATAGGACATTAGATTTTCGTAATCCGATGTTTTCTTCAGGTTATGACTTGTAAGTGCCGTGATGGCCAGTTTATAGGTGTCCAAGCTATCCAAGGCATTGAAATAGGCAGTCCGATACTCCTTCTCTATGTCTACTTTTGTATCCGTTTCCGAAATGGCATAGACGATATATGCGTTATTCACATCTGTTGGTGCACTTGAGAAGCCATATTTTCCTGTGTTTTGAAGAAAACCTCCTTTTCCGTCTCTTCGACCTTGCAGCCATTTGACAGTTCTATGGATCATTTTTTGGTCAACACCGTCGTACACCGTGGCCATTTCCTTGAACTGCATGAGTCCATAGGCCGTCAAAGCCTCATGTGGCGGGGTGTCGCCATACCATTCGAATCCGTTTTCCTCAGTTTCATACGCAGCCATCTTTTGATAGCCCTCAGCTATAAACTTTTGCGCCTTTCTTTCTATTCGTCGTTTATTCTTACCTGTTTCCCTTAAATATTTAAGAATCAGAATATTCGGATAAGTCGTTGATGAAACTTGCTCAAAACAACCATAGGGTTGTCTGATCATTGAAGTAATGCCACTAGTGACATCACCTACTATATCAGTGTACAAATTAAATTCGGCGGAAAGTGAATTTGGAACGACTCGCCCTACATTAAATTTGAAGTTTTGGCTCTCAGTCCCTGATATTGAGGTTT
Organism: uncultured Flavobacteriaceae bacterium; assembly: GCA_947494565.1. Lineage (GTDB taxonomy): Bacteria > Bacteroidota > Bacteroidia > Flavobacteriales > Flavobacteriaceae > Maribacter_C. Next base: position 48,704 of record CANLVG010000001.1, read on the forward strand.
CAACGGGAAAATATGGGCTAACCACGGTGACCTCTTTATGGACGACATCTTGATAGGCTTTCGATTTTACGGCTACCCTAATCCGTATATCGCTCCCTTTGGTTTTAGCCAGTACACGAATACTTTTCATTAAAGTAGTCCCTGCTTCAATGGTAACCATTTTATCGATCTTCTCGATTAGTTCAATATTTTTGGGTAGATGAACCTCTAAGGTGGAAAATAAGGTTTGATCAGATTCGTTGTTAATGGTCAATGGTAACTCAATAATATCACCGATGCTCATGTAGTTTGGCATTTTGAAATCAACAGTGAGCATCCTTTTGGTATTGTAGTTCTTTTCGCTTCTACCTAAAAGTCCGTTAGATCCGACTCCTTCAGCGGTAATATTAAATGAGGTTACAGCATCTGAATTATAGAATTCAAAATTTGCCTCACCCTGTGCATTGGTCTGTACTACGGGATTCCAATAAATGGTAGGTCTGAAATCAGTTCGTTCTTCCGGAAGCTCCTGCCCCTCGTAAATAGGAATATAGAATTTTGCCGGGGTGTCAAACGAATTTCCACGGTTTCCATAGAAACTTCTCGCCGTATAATTCTTTAGTTTTTTGTTGTTCAACTTTTTCTTGGAATGGTATGAATAAGAACTCTTCTTTGTGGAAATCAATACCACTCCGTTACTTGCCCGTGAACCATATAGGGTTGTGGCGGCAAGGTCTTTTAACACTGAAATACTGTTTATTTGATTCGGATTGATATCCATTTGTCCCTGAAGCTCTCGAGGAATTCCATCGACGATGATCAACGGTTGGTTGTTTCCTGACATAGTGGACATACCTCGAATATTTATTTTGGTCTCAGCTCCTGGTACGCCTGAGGTTTGAGTGATATGCACCCCAGCTGCTCTGCCTTGTAATAGGGTCGCCATATTTTCTTGCGGTTGCCAATCGTCTGTTTCAACTATACTAACGCTGCCTGTAATATCCTTTCTAAGGGAGGCACCATACGCAGTAACAATTACCTCATCGAGGGCTGAGGCATCTTCTTTCAGGGACAAACTGGCTTTGGCCTCGTTCTTTATGGGTTTTGTATTGGGTCTATTCACGCCAAAGAAGCCTTCAGGAGCATCTGGGTTTGGGATTCCGCTTTTACTTTCAGCTGTACTTGACAAGCCTCTATTACGGCTTTTTTCACGAATATAGAGTGGTTTATTGTCGTCAGTATAAGCAACCAAAGTAAATCGATTACTACCGGAAAGTTTAAAAGCGAACTTACCCTCGTCATCAGTGTCTAAAGTCAATACGCGACCATTGTAGTTGTCGAATAGCAATAAATGTGCTCTTGTCGGGTTTTCGGCTGTGTCCACGACCACCCCGTGTTGGATGGATAGTTGTTCGGGTTGATACGTGGCATTGAATAACGTGACCTTATTTCTTTTGATATACTGACGCCACCCGTGGGTCAGCATGACATAATCAAGAGCCTTTTTGGACTTAGGCTCATTGGTATCAAAATAGAAAGTCGGTTTATGTATTTTTCCTCGAAGTTCCGAGGAGAGTAACAAGTATGACAAAATATGGTCTTGCTTGTCATCTGCAAATGAGAGCAGTTTATTATCGGTAACCGCGATAGAGACATTCGATGATACTGGTTTTCCATTCTGGTCTTTTGTTTTAAGCCTTATTGCTACTTTTTCACGAGTATCAAAGGTTTCCTTTTCTATTTGGATGTCAATATTTAACTGTTTTTCATGATTTATGAAAACCAAGCGTTCTGCCAAAATATATTCCGATGCATCCAAAATGGAGAACTTCGTAATACCCATTGGGAATTCGGAAGTGTTTACCCTAACAGTATTGTTGTTAGGGGGAATGGCGGTTCGATACAGTTCTCCACTACTATTCGAAACTTTTACCTGTAGCTTTTCCTCTATGTTAGAAAAGACAGCAAGGGCAATTGTGTTTTTCTTTTCGACTATAGAGAACTTCACACCATTTTGGGCAACCTCAGGAAGCTTGATTTTTCGTTCTGATGTAATAGGCGCCGTTATTTGGGCAAAATATGTTTGACCCAGTGTAGGTTCGAATTCAAAACCACCCATGCCATCATGGTAGCTTTCGAAGTTTGAAATATGGTTTCCGGTTTCATCAACTATTCTTCCGGAAATATCGGCGGGTTTACCAAATTCATTAAGTGATTTGAAGGCAATGGTATTGCTCGTGCCAGCAATCAATTGGCCGCTTTCCGGAAAAAATTGTACATCTAAATTGTCTAAAAGTATAGGGACACTTCTTGAAATCGATTCCGTGGATCCGTTGTGCGGAATTAAAATATTGACAAGAACATCCGTGCTTTGAAGATCATCAGGTAGCGTAAATATTGGCTTTAATTTTCCTTTCTCATCGGTTTTCAATTTCTGCATCACATAACTTTTGCCAGATACCATCACAGCCATGCTGACCTCTTTTCCTGATAATGGGTTGTTTTTCAAGTCTTTTACCTCAAAGTCCGCCCTTACTTGAGAAGCGCTTCCGTACCCTTCTTTTTCAAATTTCAACTGCATTAGCAGATTCGGCTGTACTATTTTTTGCACGGTAATCTCTTTGGTGAAAAAGTGATCTTTCCCATAATTACGCATCCAATTCGTATACATTTTCAAGGTGTAGATACCCCCGACCCAATTCTTGTCAATCTTAAAATTGCCGTAGGAGTATCCATTGCGAACAGGTATTCGCAACGTTTTTATCACCGACCCTTTCGGGGATATAAAATCGGCATACATCATTTCGCTCATCGCTGAAATAGTGTTGCTCTTGTTTACAACATAGGCTTTAAACCATACGGTTTCATCTGGAAAATATAATGGTCTATCGGTCTGAGTGTATATCTTTTCGACCAAATCAAGTTTGGGCTTGTCTCGGTTGAAGGAAACCAATACGAGACTTATAATAAGAAGTGTCGCTATTTTTCTGAGCGTATGTATGATGCTGCGCATGGGTTTAGATTTTAAATTTGACATTTAATCCGACCTCGCTTAGGATAGGATTATTGAAGTAGTTGAGGCCTTGACTTGAGGTCTGATCAAAAAGGGCTCCATAAGGTGTAGCACCCCTAAACTTTGAAATCGTCATCAGGTTGGTACCATAGATACTAAAGCGTAGCTCACGGAAAAAAGGATTTTGTTTCGGGCTATTAACGGTATACGAAAAGTTCAAGGATTTTAGGTTAAAATAGCTCCCATCAACAATGGCCTCCTCCGCAACCCCTTCAAAACCATAGCGTACAAATCGATTTCCCGCTAGTCCGTTTTCAGGATTAGCAAAATCTACCGGAATGGTATTGGGTTCACCTTGCTCGTTGACACCTTGAAAGACAAAACCCGTAACCATTCTTTCTGAAGCCGATTGCTCTGAGGTGCCCAGATAATTCAGTACGATTTGGGTTCCGTTCCATACATCGCCACCTTTTTGATAATCGAGGACAAAATCAAGGGTAAATTCTTTCCATTTTATGGTATTTGAAAAGCCTAGATTAAAATCTGGAATGGGGTCACCAATGATTCCTAACTCAGAATCTACCAATGGAAACCCTTCTGAATCAATGATGATAGCGTTCTGCGAATCCCTACGAAAACGGGACCCCACCAAAACACCTGCCGATTCTCCCTTTATCAAGTTTTTTGAAATCGATGAGAACCCGGCAATAGGAATCCTATTTTTTGGGAGCAATAGGTCTAAAACCGTAGTGCGGTAGGTTGAGAAAACTAATTTTGGAGTTATGCTAAAGCCTGAATTCTCTTCGTACAAGGTGGTGTCGAATGTCCATTCAACACCTGAATTTTGAATATCAGCTACGTTTTGAAGTGTATACTCGCCAGCCGTCCAAACAGGGAATACGCTGCCTTCGATAGTATTTGAATAGTACACCGTATTTAAATTCCAGCGGTGGTCGAAGAGGTCAAAACCGAAATCAAAATCGATTTCATAACTTTTTTTCGCTTCCAAGCTTACTAAGTCCGACGCGAAAAGGTCATTGTTGGCAGTATACTCCAAGCTTTCTTCCGGGAGTAGTCGTAAACTATTGTGACTTTGGTTGTTATAAAAGAGGTTGAGATAGTTGATGTCATAACCAACACTTGCTGAAAGATCTAGTTTTTGTATAAAACTCGAATGCCAGTTGCTGGCGAACCTATATTTTAACAGTAAGGTGGGAAGAAACCACTTGCTGTTTTGTTTGGTCGAGGTAAAAGCATTGTTTATGAACGATGCTTTGGCCTTGTTCCCAAAAAAATCAATATCAAATCGAGTAAACCAGCGAAATAAGGCTCGACTTATATTTCGGTTAAGACCAAATGTGTTCTGTGGGTTGTCAAAAGTCGCTTCATCAAATCCGGTGCGTTCGACCAAGGCGTACCGCAGATTCTCATTGGAATAGGAAAAAGAAGAGATTAAATTAAAATCATCTCCGTAGGAGTCCCAATCGATACTAATATTGGCATCAAAAATATCCTCTTCAAGGATTTTATCGCTACTATATCCTTCCAGGAAACCTACTGTATTTTTGAAAAGCCCGAATTTTTGATCGTTCTTACTAAGGGTATAGCCAAGTTTGGTGTTGAGTTTAACTTCGTCTCCAAGGTTTAGTTCGTTGTTTAAAATACCGATCCACACCTCATTATCAAGTCGATTTCTGTTACTGTTCAATAACCATTGGGGGTTGTTCAAGTTTGATACGCTGAAACTACGTTGCATACCGTTAGAAAGGGTACTTGATTGGTTGTTTTCAAAAGATGGCGGAGTGCCTAAAGCGCTGAATAAGAGGTTGTTTTGAAAACCATTAATATTAGGTTGGTTTTCTCTTGATGTAAGGTATTTCACTTGTGCATTCCATTCCAAGGTATGGTACCCTCGCTCGTTGTTAAAGCTTATGGTAAATTCATCTAGGTTGCTACGTTCCACCCCGTACAAATCTTTCCCTCTTTTGTTCAAATAGTCAAAACCATAAAAACTATTTGCCGTAGAAATATTAAAAAACAAGTTGTTTGAAGTTTTAAGAACCGCTTGAAAAGGACTATTATCATAGGCAATAGCGGTATTGCCGTTGCCGGTTCCGACCGGTATTAAACTCCCATTTTGATCAAAAGGATTTGCACTACCGTCAAATTCTAAAACCGATAGTTCCGGACCATATGAGAAAGGAAGATCAGCTATCGGGTCGAAATAGGTTGTCATACCGTTAAGGGGTGCCCCTTGGGCAAATATTTTCTGCAGGGCCGGTAAATTTCGGTCTTGTACAAAGCGCATCCCCAATAACGAAGACGCGCCGACTTCAAAATAAACATCCGAATCGAAATAGGTGACCTTGACTAGGTCTTTGTTGACCGATATATCCTTAATTCTTGAGGTATTGAGATATTGACCGGAATTGTACGTTTTTGGACTTTCTTCTATGCTCGGTATGATCAGAAACGAGGGTAGGTTTTTTCGAACCGAAGATTGGTATGTTGTATCCAATATGGTTTTCACGGGAATCTTTCGAACTACTGTAGCAATTTGTTCCTCTCCGAACATGGATGCAGTCACCAAGACTTCTCGGGTCTGTGAACCGATATAACTCACTACCAAGATATCGCCTACTTCGCATTTAATTCGATAATCGCCATCAAAATCAGTTTGCGTACCTGTGCTTTTCCCTTTGATAACGATATTGACCCCAGGTAGCGGTAATCCGTCAGCATCCTCGATAGTACCTGAGACGAATCCAATTTGCGCAAAGGCAATAATTCCTGAAAATAAAAATAGCGTAAAAAAGAAACGACGGAAAAATAGTTGGTGTTTCATAATGTTGGTTGTTATTATGGAACGAAACTACAGTCAGTCGGTGTGAAAAAAAATGAGGATTGAGCGAACGGGGTGTTTAAATTAGGCAACTGGCCCTCAATGCGTGATCCTTAGAAGAAACAAACAAAAAAACCGCCATGAAGGGAGTTAGGTGTTCTCGATTCCCTTCAAGGCGGTTTAGAATATAGTACTTTGTATTAATACCCGAACCGAATGTTCATCTCTGGCCCATAAATAAATAATAGGACCAACATCGTCATTAACAATGTAAATATGGTCGAGAATAAGAAAATTGACGTTGCCTTAAACCATTTAGGCATTCCGTTCAATGAAGAGTTCTGAATAACAGCGTTGAGTACATCCATAATTTGTGTTCTTTGGTACCTGTGTTCTGACAGATACGATTATACATTTTCATAGTCTAGGATGTAGGTCGTAATATGAATTGGGATTCCGTAAAGAAACAATGATTCCCCTGAAAACCCTAATTCGAATTGTATTAATTGGATAAAGTGCCTGAAAAAACGATGATCAGATGTACGGTACACTTTCTAGGTTACTGCTATTCTAAAAAATGGTAATTTTCATGACAATTGGAACACTATGAGAATCTTGATAGTTATAGCTGCTTTGGTCTGCACCCATACGCTTGGGGCGCAAGCCATAAATCAGGTCAAGGTACATTCACATAATGATTACCAACAAGCACATCCCTTTAAGGAAGCCTACCAAAGCGGGGCGTATTCCATAGAGGTCGATATTTTTTTGAAGCGCGATACGCTTTTCGTCACACACGATGAGGCAGATATCGCAATGGGCGCCCCAGATTTGGAAACACGTTATCTTCGACCCATTCAATCAGAGTTTAAGAAGGGCACCCTACGGGAGATACAACTATTGATAGATATAAAGTCCGTAAGCAAGCCAACGCTTCTACGATTGACCGAAATACTCCAAAACTACCACGCATTGATACAGTCCAAAAAGGTAAAATGGGTTATTTCAGGAAATCGCCCTCCGCCAGCCGCGTACGTGACCTATCCGGATTACCTCTTTTTCGATTATCAAAGTTTGGACGATTTAGAAGACCCCAAATTCTGGGACAGGGTGGCTTTGATCAGCCTACCGTTTTACAACTATTCGAAATGGGACGGAAAAAGCGAACTGCCCGCGACCGAACGTCAAAAGATTTCCAAGATTATCAAAAAGGCACATGAATTCAAGAAGCCCTTTCGCTTTTGGGCTACCCCGGATACCATAATCGCTTGGGAAACCTTCGCGCAAATGGGCCTGGATTTTATCAATACCGACCAGCCTTCGGCTTGCATGATGACACTACATCCGAAATAAAAAGGGCGCCCGTTCAAGGCGCCCTGCAATTATCGTATCATTTGATTTTTTACTCGCAACCACCTGTGAAACCAGTGGCATCGAACTTCGTCTGCACGGCGCCTTCCCGACTGCCGGTCTGTACACTGATGGCCAAGTTGTTTTCACCGCCTCGTTTCGGACTGCAATATTCGAACAAGTAAAAACTGTTCGCGCGTTCACGCACTTTGATGGAAATATCGTTGAAAGTCGTTTCCAACTCTTCTTTGTTGGTCGCAAAAACGCTGCCGGTCTTTCCGATATCGCTGAGCACCTGGGTGTCGATTTCACCACCAAGACCGATAGTGAAAAACGAAATGTTCTGGTTAGCGTCATCAACTTTCTGTTGGGCCGCTGCTTGGCTGAATCGAGCCGCTTGATCGGTACCATCCGTAAAGATAACTACTGAGGCCGCTCCAATCTTATCCCCTTGAATGCTGGCCGTTAGCAGCTCATTGGCAATATCCGCAGATTTAATGACCGCACCGTATAAATCCGTTGAGGGGTCATTGCTGATATCCTCGGTAATTCCGTTGATAGCCGCGGTCAATTCCTCTTTCGATGAAGTCAAGTCGTTTAATAGGTGTAGTTCATCTTCCCCATCGAACCAATAAATAGCCATTTTGAAAGATTCCTCTTGGGTTGTGGGCATCACATTATCCACAAAACTAAGACTCGCTTCCTTTAATTCCGTAAGACTACTGCTTAACACACTATTACTTAAATCTAGCACCAATAGTGCATTGTTATTGAACACTTGGGCGTTTGAGGAGATACGAGCTGCGGATTCGGACGTCGAAATCGTATTGAAACATTCGTCATTGATTCCCTGTTCGTAAATGGTAAATTGATCCGCTTCGAGTCCGGCTACAGGTTGTCCATCGGTGTCGGATACTTTGAACAGAATAGAGACCTTTCCGGGTAGGGTCGTGAATTGTTCTTGTATGGAAAGTACCAAGTCACCCTCGCCTAGGCCCAAGCACTCATCTACCTCTTTACCCTTGCCGAGTCCCTCGCCTCCGGTATTCAGTCCAAAAAAGACATCGTCGTCGGCATTACCGCAAGAAATGATAAAAGAAATCGCAAAAAAGAGTACAATACGTTTGGTGAAGGTTTTCATTTTCAAAATTATTGGGTTCAACCATCAGAACGGATAAATGACATTTAAATTATGACAGATTTGAAGTTTTTATGTTAAACATTGTTAAGGTTTTCGTAGTTTTCCGTTTCATTCAGGATTGCGATACCAGACCATGAAAAAACGTTTACTTGCCTTGATTCTGCTTCATGTATACTGTAGTGTCAAGGCCCAAAAAAAGAATGAAAATTTCCGCTTGAACATTCGCAAAAGTACCGGGGTCATTACCATTGATGGAAAAGGAGACGATCCTGCCTGGAAAGACGCCGATGTGGCCAAAGACTTTTTTATGGTGCTTCCCATGGATGATGGCCCTGCACAAGAGCATTCCGAAATACGAATGGCCTACGATGAAAAGAACTTTTATCTGCTGGCCACGTTTTACCATAGTGGTGATGCCAAGTATACCGTTGAATCGCTGCGGAGGGACTTTTCCTTTGGAAAGAACGATAATTTTCTCCTCTTTCTGGATCCTTTTAACAATCAGACGACCGGATTCTCCTTTGGTGCCAATGCCTATGGGGCGCAGTGGGACGGAACCATGTTCAATGGTAGTAGCATCGATCTGAACTGGGATAGCAAGTGGATCTCCAACAGCTCACACGATGAAGAAAAATGGGTATTCGAAATGGCGGTACCTTTTAAGTCTGTCAGATACGAGGAAGGCGTAAAGGAGTGGGGGGTGAATTTTAGCCGGTTGGACCTAAAGTCAAGTGAAAAATCAAGTTGGACCCCTGTTCCCAGACAGTTTCCGACCTCTTCCATGGCCTATAATGGTACCCTGGTATGGGAGGAAGCTCCCCCAAAGCCGCGAGTTAATTTTTCCGTGATTCCTTATGTGCTAGGGGAAGTATCTCAGAACAAGGCCAATGACGAAGAACCGGAATACGAGCCGAAAATTGGAGGTGATGTCAAATTTAGCTTGACGCCCTCACTGAATCTTGATGTGACCGTAAATCCTGATTTTTCACAAGTTGAAGTGGATCGGCAGATTACCAATTTAGACCGTTTTGAACTCTTTTTTCCCGAAAGAAGACAATTCTTTCTCGAGAACGGTGATTTGTTCGCCAACTTTGGGTATCCTACGATTCGCCCCTTCTTTTCAAGACGAATCGGCCTTGGAGTACCCATACAGGCCGGAGCACGGGTCAGTGGCAATATTACCGATTCTTGGCGTGTCGGGCTTATGGATATTCAAACCAGTAGTATTGCCGAAACTGGACTGCCCAGTCAAAATTTCGGAGTGCTTTCTTTACAGAAAAAAGTATTTAGCCGTTCAAGTATCGGGGTGATGTTGGTCAACAAGCAGTCTTTTAATTACCAGAATGAAAGTGATACGTTGCGCACTGAATTCCCTGAATACAATCGTAATCTCGGTGTTGAATATAATTTGGCCTCTTCCAATAATCTATGGACGGGAAAAGCTTTTGTATTGAAATCATTCTCTCCAAACGATGAAGGCAACGGCATCACTCAAGCCGCGAATCTGGAATATCAAAACCGAAAGTGGAGCTGGCGTATACAAGAAGAATGGGTCAGTGATGACTACAGGGCCGAGGTAGGTTTTGTGCCGCGAACCGGGTATGTAAACTTCAATGGATATCTAGGACATCTGTTCTTTCCAAAGGAGGGTAAGGTGGTTAGTCATGGACCGGTCTTGAATTCCTCCTTCTACTTTACCGAAAATTTGCGCCGCACCGATAATCTGAACTACATCTTGTACCAGGTGGACTTTAGAAATCGAAGCAGTTTGGATTTTTTCGTATCCGATGATTATGTGGAACTTTTGGCGCCCTTTGACCCGACGCGGCTGGGCAAGGAAGAATTGGCTACCGGTACCACTCATCAATGGAACGCATTCGGTTGGATGTTCGATTCAAAACCCCAAAACCTTTTCACCTACGGTCTCGATGCGCGTTTCGGAGGATATTATCAGGGAGGTAACCGCACAAGTTTGACGACCGAATTGGGGTATCGTTTTCAGCCCTATGTGAGCCTCAGTGCGAATTTGAACTATAACCATATCAAATTGCCCGCCCCATGGAATACGAACGAGTTCTGGCTTATTGGGAGTGAGGTGGATGTTACCTTTACCAACACGCTTTTTTTCGCCACACTTTTTCAATACAACGAACAATCACGTAACTTTAATCTGAATTCAAGATTTCAATGGCGCTACGCCCCAGCGTCGGACCTTTTTTTGGTCTATACAAACAATCAAATGATCGACCCCTTCATGCCGAAGGACTGGTCATTGACATTGAAGTTTACCTACTGGTTCAACAAATAATTCAAGTTTCATATGAAAAATGGAAAACCAAGTATCCCTATTCTGATTCTAGCTGCGGGGGAATCGAAACGGATGGGAGAACGCGTAAAACAGTTATTGCCCTGGAAGAATACGACCCTATTGGAAAATGCCCTGGCCCAAGCGCGTGCATCACAGGTAGAAGAGGTCTTCGTAGTATTGGGTGCCAATGATGAATTCATCAAAAAACAAACACAGTTGCCGGACGATATTTGTATCTATAATGAAAACTGGAGCAATGGAATGGGAAGCTCGATCGTTGCGGGTCTGAAACATTTACTTTCTTTGCCTGTGGAGTACGATGGAATGCTTGTGATGTTGGCCGATCAGCCTTTGATCGATGCGGCCTATATAGACCAGGTTATCGATACCTGGGGAAAGGCAAGGGCGACCATAACCGCCACCGGGTATGAGAACGGATTAGGGGTGCCTGCCATGTTCGATAAGTGCCATTTTACCGAACTATTGAAACTGACGAAAGACTACGGCGCCCGTCACATTATCAATGATAGCAACATCAAAATCATCAATCCGCAAGGAAAGGAAATGGATATCGATACCTGGCAAGACTACCAAAATATGATACAGCAACTCAATTGATCGGAAACCCCAAAAAATACAACCTATGAAAATTACCACCGCACTTCCAATATTCGCTTTGACACTATGCTCCTGTAGCCTTTTTTATGCCCAAGAAATGGGCTTTGAAGAATACAATCCTAAATCTACCCTAGTGGTACCGGAGAATCCTGTGTCTGCCGCAAAATTTCCTTTTATAGATGTGCACAGTCACCAACGTGATATGTCACCCGATGCACTCGCACGGCTTGTCAAGGATATGGATGAATTGAACGAGGGGGTCATGGTCAACTTGAGCGGTGGCTCGGGCAACAGTCTCAATGAAAAAATCGAAAACATCAAAAACAACTACCCGAACCGTTTTGTGGTATTCGCCAATGTGGACTTCGACGGTGTCGGCAAAGCAGGTTGGTCCGAGAAGGCCGCGGCCCAATTGGAAACGGATATCAAAAATGGCGCTAGGGGATTGAAAATCTTCAAAAGCCTAGGATTGCGGTATAAAGACGCCGAGGGCAAGCGTTTGGCCATTGACGACCCACGATTGGATCCGATTTGGGCCAAATGTGGAGAGATGGGCGTTCCTGTTTTGATTCATGCTGCAGACCCCAAATCATTCTGGGATCCTATGGACAGCGATAATGAACGCTGGTTAGAACTCAAAACACGGCCAAGACGAAAAAGATCGGCCACAGATCCAGCACCTTGGGAGCAGATCATAGCCGAACAGCATCGCATGTTCAAGAAACATCCGAAAACCCAATTTATCAACGCTCACATGGGTTGGTATGCCAATAATCTTGGAAAACTGGGAGCACTTCTTGATGAAATTCCCAATATGAATGTGGGCATCGCAGCGGTCATCGCGGAACTAGGCCGGCAGCCTAAAAATGCAAAGGCGTTTTTTATCAAATACCAAGATCGAATTCTCTTTGGCAAGGACAGCTGGAAACCAGAGGAGTTCCCAACCTATTTTAGGGTACTGGAGAGCAGTGATGAATATTTCCCGTACTATAAGAAATACCATGCGTTTTGGGCGATGTACGGCCTTGACTTACCCGATGAAGTATTGCGGAAAGTCTACTACAAAAATGCCTTGAACCTCATTCCGGGATTGGACAAGAGCCTCTTTCCTAAAGAGTAGCATCCTTGTTTTTCAGTGTTTTTTTTGGGATATCCTCACCGTAGTCCTGAAAAATACCACATGAATACTCCTTTTTGATTAGCGAAGATCCTTTCTTTGGCCGTTTCTTCGCCAAAGCTTCGATTTCCTTTGAAAGGTACTGCATTGTAATGATTTGTCTTACCAATACAACGGTTCTTCACCGGATTTGTTGCTTGTCATTTTCGCTTGTTTCCTTCATAAATTGACAAACCGCCTTCGACCGCATTCGATTTTTTTAAAATTGTTGTGATAATTTCAGGATATGGTATACTAATACAATAAACCAACAAAGGCTGAATGCTAAAAGAGGAAGAATTTGTTCGTGTGATCAAACGGAACGAGGGTGTGATTTTTAAAATTACGACCATGTATTCCGACAATCGTGCCGATCAGCAAGATTTGTATCAAGACGTGGTCTACCAACTGTGGAAATCCTTTGATTCCTTTCGCGCGGAATCAAAGATGAGTACGTGGATGTACCGGATTGCCTTGAACACGGCACTGACCAAGCTTAGAAAAACAAAACGAATGGGCCATTCGGTATCGATCGACCAGGTCATCATGCGACAGACCGAAAATTATGATTCGGAATTCGAGGAAAAACTGAAAGTACTATATGCCCATATCAAGGAACTCAACGCGCTAGAGAAAGGGGTTGTGCTACTCCTTCTCGAAGGCAAAAAGTACGAGGAAATATCAGAGATTACAGGACTGAGCCCAGGAAATGTAGGTACTCGAGTCTCACGAATCAAGCAAAAACTGAGAAAACAAATCCTAAAAAACTAGCCCATGGAAATTGAAGAAATGCAGGTCCTATGGTCAGAGATGAGCCATCAATTGGAAGAGCAAAAAAAATTAACAAACGAAATCATTATGCAGATGACACAAGAACGCTATTCGAAAAAATTTAAGACCCTTTCAGCCTACGAAACGATAGGAGCACTCCTTTGCTTTGCCACGGCCCTGTACATTTTATTGAATTTTCAAGAGTTAGGTACTTGGTATTTAAAGGCTTGCGGTGCGTTCACATTGGGTTTTCTTACCGTATTTCCCATATTGATCCTTAGGGCGCTCCACCGTATTCAACGCTTGAATATTTTAGATAAGAACTATAAAGAGACCCTAATCGGTTATACCAAGGCGAAAACCTATTTGTTACGATTGCAGCAGGTCTCCATAGCTGCGAGCTTTTTTGTGATGTTCGCTGTGGCCGCCGTTTTTTCGAAACTATGGTCCAACAAGGATTTTTTCATGATAGACCGAGATCTATGGTCTTACGTGGTTATTGGCTTTGCCGTACTGTTTGTGGTATTCATTTCGCGATGGGGGTATCGCCATTACCGGCGGATCACCAACTCGGCAGAAGCCGTTTTAAGTGAATTGGAGTAGACAGAGCGCTCTGCTCTAAAATGAGTATTTTATCGTAAATTGTGGGTATGGGCACAATAGGTTATTCAGGCACACCCTTAGCAAAAAAACTCGGTATCAAAGCGGGGTATACCGTGGTCTTGTTCAATGAGCCCAAGCATTATTTGGGGCTCTTTGCCGATATGCCCGAGGTGATGTACGTCGCAGGAAATGAACCGGAGTCCGTTGATTTTATCCATTTGTTTTGTACGACCAAAGCGGATTTTGAGCGACAGTCGCTAGAAGTAAAGCCAGCTTTGAAAATGACCGGAATGTTATGGGTAAGCTGGCCTAAGGGCAGTTCAAAGATCGAAACCGATCTGGGGCGTGATTACATTCGGACGTACCTCTTGGACAATGGTTTGGTCGATGTTAAAGTCTGTGCTGTTGATAAAGATTGGAGCGGACTGAAATTCATGTACCGCATTAAGGATCGAAAATAGGGTGTTGCGATTCACCCTATTAGTAAATTTGTATTTTTAAACCGTAATCCTTCAACCGACCTTCGATGACACCAGCTGCTTTTTATCGCCTTTTCTTGCTTTTTCTTTTTATAGCCTCTTGTAAAACAACAGAGGATAAAGAGGGTTCGATCGAAATGGAGGGCCTCACTTCACCGGTGGAAATCCTGAGGGATAAGTGGGGCGTGAACCATATCTATGCAGGGAATCAACACGACCTATTCTTTACTCAGGGCTACGCTGCGGCCAAAGACCGCCTTTTTCAATTTGAGATTTGGCGAAGACAGGCTACGGGGACCGTCGCGGAAATTTTAGGCCCTGACGAACTCCAACGGGATATCGGAACCCGCTTATTTCAGTTTCGGGGCGATTTGGAAGAAGAATTGAATCACTACCATCCACAAGGCTCGGAAATCATCCATGCCTACACGGAAGGGGTCAACGCCTACATCTCCGAGATTTTGAAGACGCCCGAAAAACTTCCTTTGGAATTTAAGGTTTTGGACATCCAACCGGGAAAGTGGACTCCCGATGTCGTTATTTCAAGGCATCAGGGACTGAAAGGAAACGTCAATAGGGAGCTACAATACGGAATGGCCGTTGCAAGAATAGGAGAGGAGAAGGTCAAAGAACTCATGTGGTTTCATCCCAACGATCCCAATATTACCTTGGACCCCAAAATAGATGCGAATTTGCTTTCCGAGGATATTTTGGCCGTCCATAAGGCGTATGCCACCGGGGTCACTTTTGAAGAACGGGATATCGACAAGGATTATTTAGATGATGGCAGCAACAATTGGGTGCTCACTGGGTCTAAAACCGCCAGTGGGGCGCCTATGTTGGCCAATGATCCACACCGTCGCGTGGCCTTGCCCTCTTTACGATATAGTGTGCATTTAGTAGCCCCAGGATGGAATGTTATAGGTGGGGGCGAGCCGGAAATCCCAGGTGTGTCCATAGGTCATAACGAATATGGGGCATGGGGCCTCACCATATTCAGAACGGACGGCGAAGATCTTTATGTCTATGATTTGAACCCCGAAAATCTTGCTCAATACAACTACAAAGGGGAATGGGTATCCATGACTGAAATCGAAGATGAAATCAAGGTGAAGGGGCAAGTTCCGGTCAAGACCACCTTGCGCTATACGGTTCACGGACCTGTGACCTATATCGATTCGGTGAACCAGAAGGCCTATGCCGTCAAATGCGCTTGGCTTGAGCAAGGCGGGGCACCGTATTTGGCCTCGCTTCGGATGGATCAATCCAAGACCTGGGAAGAATTCAGGGAAGCATGCACATATAGTAATATTCCCGCTGAAAATATGATATGGGCCGATACGAACGGTAATATCGGTTGGCAGGCCGTTGGTATTACGCCCATACGAAAGACCCATAGTGGTCTGGTACCCGTGCCTGGTGATGGCAGTCATGATTGGAATGGCTATTTACCTATTGAAAAACGACCGAATAGCTACAACCCGGCAAAAGGTTTTTTGGCCACTGCTAATGAGGATGTGACACCAAAGGACTACGCGTATCAAGAAACGTTGAACTACATCTGGGCTGACTCTTATCGCGGGCAGCGCATTGCTGAAGTACTTTCCGAGGACAAACCGTTCACAATAGACGACATGGTTACGCTGCAATCCGATTATTTTTCGGTTCCGGCAAGGACCTTGGTACCGCTACTTAAGCAGGTCGAGACAAAAACAACGCTTGCCAAGGAAGCCAAGAACATGCTATTGGATTGGAACTATGTATTAAGCGAGGAGGCCATTGGTGCTGCCGTTTATGCAATGTGGGAACGCGTTGTGCGCGAAGAAGCGGAAGCGGCTTTTGTGCCCAAGGAAGTAGCGGGGTTGATATCGCTCCAGTTGGAAAAAATAAATATGTGGTTAGTGTCCAAGGGAACGGCGTTTGGACCTGATTTTAAAAAACTGGACAAAACTGAATTCTTGCAAAGGACGTTTGATCGAACCATCGATAGGCTCGAAGAAAAACTAGGGTCGGATATCAAAAAATGGCAGTACGGACAGGCCAAGTTCAAACATACCACGATGAAAAATGCCTTGTCTCCATTTATAGGGGATAGCCTACGTGCCGTAGTTGATTTAGAGGTATTACCGCGTGGCGGGAATAGTTTTACACCCAATTCTACCGGAAACAATGATAATCAGATCAGTGGGGCCACCTTTAAGTTTATCACCGATCTCGGTGATTGGGATAAGGCCTTGATGATCAATTCGCCAGGTCAATCCGAAGATGTACAAAGCCCCTATTATGACAATCTCTTTGAACTATGGGCCCAGAATGACTATTTTCCGGCGTATTTTTCCAGAGAAAAAATAAACGGGGTCACCCAAGAAAAGACACTTCTTGTTCCTAAAAATGAAAAGGATTAAAGCACCTCTAGCAATTGTTTTTGAATATAG
This sequence comes from uncultured Flavobacteriaceae bacterium, assembly GCA_947494565.1. GTDB lineage: Bacteria > Bacteroidota > Bacteroidia > Flavobacteriales > Flavobacteriaceae > Maribacter_C. Next base: position 65,399 of record CANLVG010000001.1, read on the forward strand.
TCTAAAATCAACATCCAATTCATTTTTAGCACTAGGGCAGCGGTGGGCACATTGTCGTCCTCAATTGCCGATATGATCGCATCGTGTTGGTTGTCCGATTTAGAATACAAAAGATCATCCGCCATAAACTCACGTTCGTAAAAGAAGATCCGTATTTTCAGGTCCTCGAGAATACGTTGTGCCAGGGTATTTTTGTAATTCTTGGTTAAGAGGCGATGAAACTCCAATTTCGCACTTATGCGTGAAATCGTATCCTCTGCATTTTTGAAAACGCTTTGCTGATTTTTAAGGTTAAGGATAGCGGCCTCATCAAAAGTCGAATTTTCAATGGCAAGCACTTCAAGGTCGGCTACCAGATCGTAGAGATCCTGGGCTTCCTTCAAACTCAATTCTGAAATAATAAACCCGCGATTTGGTATCGCCGTGATAATACGGCTTTGCTGTAGCTGAGTCAATGCCTCACGTATGGGAGTGACACTGACATCCAATTGTCTGGCAAGGGCCGCTAAATTAATGGTCTGACCCTCTTGCAAATTCCCCATTCGCATTTCCTGCAACAGATGTTCACGCACTTGGTCCCTGAAAATGGTCTTTTTGATCATTGCCCCAATATAGTATATCGTATACGATTTATAACGTATGTTGAACCAAAAAATTACCATGAAACCCGTTAATTCTGTAGTACGAATCACTATCGAGTGGGTTACAGACCAAAAAATAGGGCGAAGAACTTGTGTGAACGGCGCTATCGACCTATATTTGAGTTAAGCATAATTGACACGAGACAGCATTGCTCTCAAGGTTATTGTCAAAACTGGATTCGCACTTAGGTAATTCGATTGTATAGTCTTTTCCCACTAGTCCTTTTCAAATTTCAATGACTTCCCTTATGTGGAAAGCAAATACAACTAAAAAAACAGATTGATTTTATATGGCTAGAGCTCAAGAAACCTATGGTAAAAAGGAACGTGAAAAGAAACGTTTAAAGAAAAGGGAAGAAAAAGCAAAAAAGAAAGCGGAACGTCAAGCAAACTCCAAAAGTGGCGCTTCCTTAGAGGATATGTTGGTGTACGTAGATGAAAATGGACACTTTACGGATGTCCCGCCTGACCCTACCAAAAAGGTTAAAGTAGACGCTGAAAGCATCGTATTGGGTATTCCCAAAAAAGAAGAGCAGGAAGAAGAAGATCCGATCCGAAATGGAAGGGTCGCTTTCTTTGATACTTCAAAAGGCTTTGGTTTTATTACCGATTCTGAGAACCAAGAGAAGTATTTTGTCCATGTAAGTGGTCTTATCGATGAAATCATGGAGAGCGATAAGGTGAGCTTTGAGCTTGAAAAAGGCATGAAGGGCATGAATGCCGTTCGCGTTAAAAAAATATAATCGCAATATCTAGTCCTATTTCATAAACCACTTCCCCTTTTTATGTACCCTAGCAGGTGTTTATCTTGTGGGCCTACTTAAGGCTCCACGAAACAGAGCGACCGACCCGCAGTAGCATTTTTTGGTTATATTTAAAAATTGCTATGAATATCCACAGTTTTATAACGCTTGCGAAATTTCATATATTTTGAGGTAGTTGCGGGTACAAACAGTTCAAAAAAGGCATTCATTGCAATTTTAGCTACTGGTCTACGACCAAAACTAAGACTATGAAAATGTCGATTACTTTTCAATCGTTGCGTCGGACGATTGTATGGATAGTTGTTCTGACCTGTATATCAAGTGTTGCTCAGACACCTGATTGTACCCTCTTGTCCTTACCTGCGGATGGAAGCACCGACATACCCGTCGATGTCGTTTTAGAATGGCCGGCGTCCGCGAATGCCACGGGTTATCGATTGACCATTGGACGATCACCGGGAGGAAACGATGTTTTAGACGATTTCGATGTCGGCAATGTTACCATGTATAGACCCGATGGCAACCTCCCTTCCCTAAGATTGCTTTATGTGACTATAGTGCCCTATAACGCTACGGACGAAAACACCTCCTGCGCCGAAACAAGTTTTACCACGAGAAGCTCCGGTTTGCCTCGGTGTACCGAAATCATAAATCCGTTCGATGGTACAGAACTTGTCCCTGTAAATCAAAACATCACCTGGATTCGTGATTTTAACGCCACGGGCTATTTAATGACCATTAGGATTAAAGATCCCAACGGCATTTTTTTACTTAATGAAGTCGAGGTTGGTAATGGTACCAACTTCAAGCCGCCTGATTTTGAGCCTAGAACGAAGTATTATGTAAAAGTCATTCCATTTAATGATGAAGGAAGGGCTGAAGATTGCGGATTCATCAGCTTTACCACAGGCGATGGTCCACCAGGACCAGAGTGCCCGGTACTCACCCTGCCCATGAACAATGCCATTGGAGTCAGCCCAAGTACCCGTATAGCGTGGGAAGAAGTGGATGATGTAGACGGGTATCAGGTAACTATAGGAACCACCAGCGGTGGCGGTGATATCGTTAATAATCTAGATGTAGGAAATATAGATTTCATTACGTTGGAAGATGAACTTCCTAAAGGCGCGCGTATTTATGTCAAAATCAACTCCTATAGCGATGGATTGAGTTCTCAATCTTGCCCAATCAGTTCATTTGTAGTGGAGCTTATTTCCTCAGATGCACTGAAAAGATTGGTGCCCACATTTTTCACTCCCAATAACGATGGCTTCAACGATACGTGGGCCATAAATCAAATCGAGGATATCACGGTGCAAAAAGTATCTATTTTTAATCGATTTGGTATGCTGGTCAAGCAAATGGAAGGTCGGCAGGTGTGGGATGGCACCCTGAATGGAAAGACTTTACCCTCAGATTCCTATTGGTATGAATTAGACCTATTGAACGCACCAAAGGTCAAGGGATACTTTTTGTTGAAGCGATAACCCAAATGGTTGGCCATTTCATACGTTTAAAAAGGACTTTCTTCCAAAAGATCTCGCCACTAACCAGTAGCGGTTTCCGCCTAAAAACCTTAAAGTCACACCGAAAAGTGCCGTTCATCGGTTTTTTTGTTAAAATCTTGGTTTACAGTGTTGAATGCATGAAGATAAAGCACTAAAACTAACTTGTACGCGTTTTGGGAAGTAGTATAACCCAAAATTTTTTACAATGAACAAACCAATGCGTGCTACTGCAAAAGCACTACTTTTAAGTGGAGTGCTTGCTTTCACATTTAGCTGTGACAAGGATAATGAGGACAACCCAATTGACTTAAATCAGAAAGTGACTACTACTGAAGTACAGACTATTTTAGAAACAGATGAGTTTTCAAGTGCTGCTGATGGGGTGATTACCGATATCTTCGATCAAGGATCGGCAAAGTACTCGTCTAAAAACGAAGATTGCTACGCGACCACATTCACGGATACTGGCTTCACGGTGACTTTTGACAATTGTACCGTTGAAGAAGGAGAAGAGGAATTGAATGGAGTTCTGACCGTTACCTATAAGGAAGGGGAGGAGTCTACCGCATTTATGGCCACGTATACTAACCTCAGCGTAGGAGAATATGTAATTAACGGTACTCGTAGCTTCACCATGAACGGAAATGGAGAAAATGAGAATGTTTCGTTCACTATAGTAAGCGATATGAGCATCAAATTGGCGGATGGTTCGGTTATTGAAGAAGCAGGAACTAAAACCTTCGCAATTCTATTTGACTTTGAAAATTTTGCCAATAGTGCATTGACCATTGCCGGTGACTGGACCGTTAAAGCAGATGGTCAGACGTATACCGTACGGGTTTCGTCCGATTTAATCGCGAACTTCGGTTGTGAATATGTCGGTAAAGGGGTGATGGCCTTAGCTAAAAATGGACTTGAAGTGGTCATTGATTTTGGTGATGGTACCTGCGATGAGATGGCCGATATGACGTATCCTGATGGAACGAAAGAAGAGATTTCACTAAAAGACTAAATAACAAAGGCATCAGTTCTTTCGAATAAAAAGGCCCGACATTTTAATGCCGGGCCTTTTTTTGATGTAACTGGTATTCGAATACTATCGATAACGCCTTTTGGAATTCCAAATCCGTGTTTTTGATGATTCAAATACTTCTCTTGATTGATGATCGCTTTTAGTTTCCATGCTGTTCGTTTTTTGGGGACCTACGGGGTTAGGCAGATTGATGATGATTGATTTGATTGATGTTAAAGGGATACGATCTAGCTGTATCGTCTTTTGCTATTCCAGATATCGCTTTTAGAAATTTCCGATGTCCGTCTTACTTGGTACTTGTTCAAGGTTTCCATGATGCTTATTTTTTGAACCTGATGATCAGGTAGATTGATGATTGTTAAAACGTTACTGTGGTTCTTTTAGTTTCGATTTTATGGTCATACCATCTATCGGTATTCCAACCAAAACCTATTCTATAATATAATTCGGGACGTAATTGATGTTTGTGTAATTTTTTCATGATGATTATTTTTTGATACAGCTACTGAGCGCTATATGAGATTGTTTCTAATTGACTTACAACTAAAAGACGACGCAGTATTTATTTTGTTACAGTACTATGCATAAAAAGGTACTGTATTTATTAAAATTTAACATTTTCAAAATCTATAATTTATTTAAAATATTGATTATGAGATAGTTGAATAAAATGTGTATTTCTACGATTTAACATTTATTTCCGTAATATCTTTTCTGAAGAGCTCATATTTAGTACTAATGGCAATGAAATAGGGGAGAACCCAACCCCTAGATGACCATACATCGATTTCTGTAGTACTTTGAAAATAAGTTGTTCAAAATGGTGTTATACTGTTACCTCTAATTAATGTCCTATGCACTATTTCACTGAATTGGATAAAAAGATCTTCTTGCGAGCAAGTTCGATGATGGCCGTTTTCGTTTTGTTGATTGCCTGTAGTACCGATGCAATTACTGAAATTGAAGACGTGGTCTCTGATCCTGTTGAAAATCCAGCAGAGAATCCGGAAAGTACAGAAGAACCGGCAACAGTTGAGATAGGCTTCGAAGCTGGCTTTGTCCTCCATGAAGACAGGAGACTCGTCAATCTGGTTTTATCATCTTCTGATTATGATGCATTTATTGAAGGTGAGGGAGACCTGAAACTAGTCTCCAATAAAGTATACGAACATATGAACGATGACTTCGACTTTTTGATCATTCTCTCTGTTGAGGCCACGCAACCGCCCGATTTGTTCTATGGACGTTCCACCTCCGTTCAGAACAAAGTTCAAGGCCTTGGTAACAGCACTTATAATGGTGCTGCGGCTTACGGTGCAACGGACCGATTACAAAGTATTATTTACATGCCCCGCAGTGAGTATGTGAAATCGGGACCTTTCTTGCATGAAATTGCACATACCTGGGGAAATAAAGGCTTCATACCAACCACAGTAGGTGGACATTGGGGGTATGCCAGTACGGCCGGTCAGCTCGGAGGTTTTGATGCGCTGCAAGATTTGGGTAGCAATACCTACAGGGGCCAAATGAACGGAACCAATGGTTTTGGCAGCTTCGCCAATGGCGGCAACTCAGTGCCGTATGGTAACCTTGAATTGTATTTAATGGGATTGATTCCCTCTAACGAACTAGAATCCGTACAGGTAGCGGTGAATCCTCAACCCGGATCAAGTGCCGGTGAATTTACTGCAGAGGCTATCGATACCTATACGCCCGAAGCCCTGATCATGGAACATGGCGCGCGTATTCCTTCTTATGAAAATTCACAGAAAGCATTTAACGCCCTGGCCGTAATTATTTCTAAGGAAATGTTGTCCGATGAGCGGATCGATACCATCAATACCGACTTGGAGAATTTTTCAAGACCGGCCGCCCCCGATAATTGGGGCAGTTCAAACAACTTTTGGATGGCAACTCAGGGTAAAGCCTCCTTTGATTTTACCGTACGCCAAGAAAGTATCAAGTAGTTAATCTTGCTTTAGCTTCTCAAGTAGTTGATCGTAGTCTTCGATACGGGTGTATAAGCGACCCCCAAGATTGAAGATTGGAGTACTTATGGAGTCTAAGGTCGTAGGAAACGAAGACCTCAATTGATCTTTAAGTTCAGGCCGTTCGTTCAATCGATGGGCATTGAATTTGTATTTTCCGCGCTCCATAGCTACAAGTATACTATCACAACCTTGGCATTCGTCCGTAATATAAAGGGTAATCGATTTTTTTGGCTTCACCTTAATAGGCTTCGCCTCTTTGCGTAGGGCCCTTCTTGAAAGACTATCGTTCACCTGCAGATCATAGGTGTAGTTGGGTTGTTTTCCACGTATCAGAATAATCGTCTTCAGGTGTACTTTTGATACGCCGGGTACGCGTACCAGTCTTGGTCGCCCCTTGCTCTGTCTAAAATTGGTGCCCGAAACCGTGAGCATCACATCTACATCTTCGTCGTTCTCATTAATGGCATAGAATGCCAAACGGTTGGGAATGTCTTCTGTGACCACTTGAATAGGGCGTTCTTGCGCGGTGGATCTAAGCGCTAAAAGTAGCAGTAAAGGTAAAAGTAGTTTCATTCTTCATAGATTCTTATGACGGAAAGATATAAAATACTACAGAAAATTCCCTGCCTACCTTTTTAAACGACCGTTAAATCGGATAAACGACCAAAAATGATAAGACATTTGTTATGAATAATTTAAGTACCTTTTTCTGGGGAAATGATATCTTAGGAGAATGAAATCAAAACAACTGCTCGCATCCTTCGTCGTGATACTGGTCTTTTGTACTCCACTCGCTGCACAATACGCATCCGATGACTGGAAGGAAAGAGATACATGGATGAACGTATCGGAAATTTTCGAAATGGCACATATCGAAAAAGGAATGCACGTGGCGGATGTGGGGTGCCATGAAGGCTACCTGACGGTTCATTTATCAAAAAAGGTAACAGCGGATGGGCAGGTCTATGCGGTGGACGTTGAGGAGTACCGACTTGATGCACTAAAAGAATACCTTGACGATCGTAACATAGGCAATGTAGAAGTGATCTTGGGCGATTACGATGATCCGAAATTACCTTCAGGAATGTTAGATGTAGTTATCTTGATGGATACCTATCATGAAATAGAGGAATACCTTGAAGTATTGGGTCGTATCAAGGAAGCCTTAAAACCGACCGGACGTCTGCTCGTATTGGAAAAATTGAAGACCCACAAAAAAGGAAAAAGCAGGGAAGAGCAGGCGAGGGCCCATACCTTATCGGCGGCATATGTAAAGAAAGAATTAAAACAGGTGGGGTTTGAAATCATAAAAGAGGTCAAAGACTTTGGAAATTGGCAGAAAAACGAGGAGAAGCGTATGTGGATCTTAGTGGCTCAAGTCGAATGAATTTTGTAGTAGACCAGTACAACCCAACTAAAACCAAACCATACTGATGAAAAACCAGCCGACCGTACTTTTATTCTTAGTGAGCCTCCTACTTTTTTCATGCGTATCGAAACCGGAATCGGTTAGCCTTTTCAATGGCCAGAACCTCGATGGCTGGCATATCGATGTGCCCGAAATGGATAGTGTACCTACTGCTAGAAACCCGTTTATCGTACGAAAAGGAATGCTCGTAAGTCTAGGTACGCCCCAAGGTCATATCATCACCGATAAAACCTACGAAAACTTCAGATTGGAGATAGAATACCGTTTTGCAGGTGAACCGGGAAACTGTGGGGTGCTTGTCTTTGCATCTACTCCGAGATCTCTTTATAAAATGTTTCCCAAATCCATAGAAGTACAGATGATGCATGAAAACGCCGGGGATTTCTGGTGTATTGTTGAGGACATCACTACCGAGGCTATGGAAAAACGTCGAGGTCCTAAGGCGGAATGGGGCATTACCGAGGGAAAAAAGCGAAGAATAAAGAACCTGACCGACGGTTCCGAAAAGCCCCTTGGGCAATGGAATTCAATGATGGTCGAATGCTTGGCGAACCAAATCAAGGTCTGGGTGAATGGAGATTTGGTCAATTACGGATATGATGCCACTGCAAGTACCGGGCAAATCGCTTTGCAGGCCGAGGGTGCCGAGGTGGAATTCAGAAAAGTGGTATTGACCCCAATTGATGCATTGACCGAATGAATGCGTTTCCCATATTATATTCCGATCGGATAGTATCTTAACCACCGCTTTTCTATCTTTGATATGGACAACATCACTATACCTGAACATGAAAAAAAACTACCTCATTTTACTCGTGCTCTGTTGCGCCTGTAAAGGCTCAAATCGGTTACTTGCGGATAAGCATTCCTATCCCAATCCGGTAGATACCACGACCCGGCCTATTCAACAGCAGCAAAAGAAAACCTATATGCTTGGCGGAGTTGGGGCCACTAACGATTTCCCTGCGGCCCGATTGAACGCTTTTCTTCAAGAAAACGATTCGACTTACGTCGCTAGCATATGGCCCGAAAACTTTCCGATCAATCCCAGTCCATGGTTTGCGTTCAAGTTATGGTCTGAACAGGAACGGGAAATCTATCTAAAGCTCGACTATTCCAACGGTGCAAAACATCGGTACGTACCAAAATTGAGTGCGAATGGGGAACAATGGACCCCATTGGATTCTACTCTTTTGCAACTGAATCAAGATAGTACCACGGCCATGCTGCGCCTTAAGGTCTCAAAAGATACCTTATGGGTATCCGCCCAAGAGATCCAAGACCACCGCCGAGTTGGGGAATGGGTTCGAAAGATGGCGCAAAACGAAGTGGTACATGAAGGAGTGGCCGGTAAGAGTGCCTTGGGCCGTGACCTGTATCACATGAACCTGTACAAAGGGGATAGCTATGACAAAAGACCAGCCGTACTTATCATTAGCAGGCAGCACCCGCCTGAGGTAACCGGTTTTCTTTGTATGAAGGCCTTTGTGGAAACCATCATTTCCGAAGGGACCTCTAATGGCTTTCTTGACAAATATCGGGTCATGGTATACCCCTTGATGAATCCTGATGGAGTTGATTTAGGCCATTACCGTCATAATACCGGCGGAGTAGACTTGAACCGTGACTGGGCCGAGTACCATCAACCCGAGGTACGTCAAGTTACAACGCATATGGTTCGCGAAACGACGCTTGCCAAGAACGATGTCGTCTTAGGTCTTGATTTTCATAGTACGTTCAATGATGTATACTATACACCCGATACCAGTGTCGAACGAAAGATTCCCACATTCACCAAGGCATGGCTCGAAAAAATACGAGTGGCTACCGGACTTGAGGATATCAATGAAAGCCCCGGAAAAATTAGCAGACCGACCTCCAGTGGGTGGTATAACCAACAATTTGGGGCCACCGGTATCACCTATGAGATCGGGGATAAAACACCTCGTGAGTTTATCAAGAAAAAGGGTGTAGAATCCGCACGGGCTATGATGGAGCTATTGCTGGAAGAATAGCGATTCATGGGGAAAACAAACAATACCACGCTTATAGTCCTTGCCTTTTTCTCGATTTATGTAATTTGGGGATCGACCTATTTGCTCAATAAAATTGCCGTTTCGGAATTACCCCCGTTTATGCTCGCCTCGATCCGATTTGTCGTTGCGGGTCTTCTCATCATCTTGCTTTGTAAATTCTTGCGGATACCGGTGATCATAAGTCCGCGACAACTAAAGAATACGGTCATTGCGGGATTTTTGTTTTTGACGTTCGGAAATGGTGTGGTGGTATGGGCACTTAAATATGTTGACAGTGGTTTTGCCGCTTTGGAAATATCGGCCCAACCGCTACTGGTATTGATTTTAATGCGCGTACTTCAAGGAAAGAAAATTCAACCGATGTCCATTGTCGGGGTTATTCTAGGAATCATAGGTATTTACCTGTTGGTAAGTCAAAAGGAAGTGTTGGGCAGGGAGAATTCGGTTATCGGAATGGTGATGATCTTTGTCTGTATGGTGAGCTGGGGGTATGGCAGCTTATTTGTAGGTAAGGCCGATTTGCCTAAGAATTATTTTGTGAACACGGGCTATCAGATGTTGAGTGGAGGGACCATGTTGGCATTGGCCAGCCTATTGTTTGGCGAAAAATGGATAGCACCCATGCAATGGAGTGGCTCGGTACAGCTTACGATGGTACTGTTGATCGTTTTCGGCAGTATTGTTGCGTTTACCTCGTTTAACTACCTGCTCAAAGTCGTATCCCCTGAAAAGGTAGCGACTTCTACCTATGTCAATCCTATCATTGCCTTGATACTCGGCTGGTATTTTCTTGACGAGCGGATTACCGTTCAATCCATGGTGGCCGCGGCGATATTACTGACCGGGGTCTACTTTATCAATACCCGCAAGAAATTGGCCATTTTCTCGCGATTTTCAGGCAAGACCATCCCGAAATCCAAAGCACCCTAATGGCCACAGAATCTTCGAACGGCGTAGGCCCAAGCAATGAATAGAAATTGAAAAGGCAGACGTATCAGGGCCGCCTGATGGCTTCCAATGGAAGGGGTTTCCGAAAAAACATCCGCAATATGTATGGGCAAGAAGACCAACATGAGTATGATGACTCCTGTAGCGGCCATTTTGGTGTACTTCGGAATCAGAAGTAAGATGCCTAACGCCAGTTCTACTAGTCCCGAGGCGTATACCATAACGGTCTTCGCAGGTAAAAACCCGGGGACGAAGGGCTCATAAAATTGCGGTTTTAAAAAATGCTGTACCCCTGCATATATCATGAACAATGCCAACAAGACCTGTAGAATTTTCCAAAAGATTTTCATGACCTAAAAATTTGATACTACGAGTATACGCATTAAAATGACAACTCTGCCTCATTGCTTTAATTGAATCTTCCGAAACCCTAAAGTCACAACTGTCAAAAGCACGACCAACGCTACTAGCTCAAGCACGTATGGTAGCGCAGTGTGGAGTGCTCCAAAGTAATCCATAAAGGGAATGCCATTGATATTGGCGTAGCTCACTAAAAAGAAAAGTACTTCAAACAGTTTTTTCCCTTTAGAGAGTTGCCCCAAGAGGGCTGCAAACAACACGATACCGATACTTCCCAAAACAATGGATGTCGTTGCAATATGATTGCCCTCCATACCGTACCTGAAAATCAATGGCAGGGCCAATGTGAACATCAATGCACTGGCGGCAAGCAATTGTGATAGCAACAAACGTCGTATGGGGCGGTCACTTGAAAACGTGAGGTAATGCACGCGATGTAAATGTTCTTTGCTGGTCAGGTCGGATAAGCGTCCCACCTGAAGAAACCATAGGATGGGTAAAACTATTTTATGGGCCATTTCAAAGGATAAAAACGCCAAGAGGCCCATACCGATAAGGTTAAATAACCATAGCCATTTTTTTCCTTTCCGTAACAACAATAGAAACTCGGTCTTTACGAGTGGAAACAAGCTGTAATCGATTTTTGGGGGCGTTAAATTGGAGAGGAGGATATCCTTGGGGATAGTCTGCGCCACCACGCTTTTTTTTCGTTTTTTCAATTCAAAGGGCCTTCGGAAATCAAAACGATGGAATACCGTCGCACATCCCAAAACCATGAGGAGCCCGAAGACGACCCAAGCGATCCGACTCAGGAGAAACGGATACGGAAAATGGATGCCGTTGAATTCAAACTTTTTGGATGCTTCCACATCGCCTAGTATATATCCGATAGTTAGGTTGTTCTTTTTAGATATTCCGGTGAGTTGGTGCACCTGTTCTTCCATTTGATGTGTTACGATTTTACTACCGAATACATCTAGGGTAAAATGGGAATCCCCTGGGGGTGAAAACATGGCCAAGGTGCAGAATACAAAGAAGAAAACCACATTTTGAAGTATGGAAAATCGACCGATTAGCACTTCGAAGCAGACGGCTAAGGCAGATATAAAGAAAAGAGCCGGGAGAGTTACAAAGAGATAGGGACGAATAAAATGACCGATTTCGAGTGAAAATCCGGTATCGTGATACAGTAAGAACAAAGCAATACCCATTAGAAATACAAGGGCCGTTATCGTCAATAAAACGAGAAAGTTGCTTAAGGTCTTTGCGAACAGATAAGTGCGGTTCTTGACGGGTGTGCCTGCCATAATCTGACCTACTCGGGTCTTGGTGTCGGCCTCGATACCTGAGTTTACCAAGTAGAAGCCCATCAAGGAAAGGAATATACTTGTCATAATAGCGGTAACATATCCGAACCAGGCGGCGTTGTAAGCTCCGAGGTATTTGCCAATACGAATAGTGGAGTAGTTGGCATTGGGTTCCGGTACAAAAGAGTAGGCGATAGCCAAACTGATGCATAACGTAATTAAAAAACCATAGCTTCGGGTACGTTGTAAATAGTCGAATGTTACGATGTTAAGAAAAGACTTCATGCTGTGATAGTTTTGGTTTGAAACAGATAGGCATCCTCTAGATTTGGTGTACGGCTGATCGAATCGGAAACAGGGGTGTCGGAAAGGTAACGCACCAAGAGATTGCCATTGCTGCGGGCGGTGCTTACGACCAAATGGTCCTGCTTGAAGGCGGTGAGGTTTTCTTTGCGCATTGAGGTTTCGTACACTTTACCTTTGATTTGCGAAATGATTTCGTCCGGTTTTCCAGTGTGAAGAAGTTGGCCGTTTTTCATAATGGCGATCGTATCGGCTATAGTGTCGATGTCCGATACGATATGCGATGACAAGATGACGATACACTCATGGGCCAGATCGGATATCAGATTTCTAAAACGCACGCGCTCTTCGGGGTCAAGACCTACGGTCGGTTCATCAAAGATGACTATTTTGGGCTGGTTCAATAAGGCCTGGGCGATACCTACCCGTTGCTTCATACCTCCTGAATAGCTACCAATAGGTGTATTTGCGGCATCCGAGAGGTTGAGTCCGTCTAGTAATTGTAGTATCCTGGGTTTCAAGGTGGGTCCGCCGACCCCCTTCATGGCGGCGATATAGCTTAGAAATTCCACGGCGCTCAAATTGGGATATACCCCAAAGTCTTGAGGAAGAAAACCCAATTGCTTGCGCATATAGTTGGGGTCTTTTACGATATTGTTCTTGTTGAGCAGAAGCAAACCCTCGGTTGGTCTGGTCACTGTAGCGATCATCTTCAGCAGCGTGGATTTACCAGCGCCATTGGGCCCTAGCAGGCCTAGTATTCCTTTTTCAAGTGTTATCGAGAAATTCCGTAAGCCGTAGTTGTTTTTGCCGTACCGTTTAGATACGTTTTGAATGTCTAATTTCATAAGAGTCATTTTAACATTGATTCTCCAAAACTGGGGCGAAGACGTTGTTTGTCAAAAAAAGAATGACCAAGGTCCATGGGTTCATGATGACCGTAGGGTAGTACCGATATCAGTTCATGGGGGTGGTTCAGACTCAAATAGTACCTTTTCATCACGAAAACTGTGGATATCGTTTGTCGCGGCTTATTTTTGAAATCTTATCCGAAAAAAGCAGTCATGTCAAAATTGGATCGATTTGTAGATAACCGAATACTGCAGAATGGTGTGGTCTGGGCGTTTTTGGCACTAATTTTCAGTATGCTCATCCAAGCGGAAAATAGATTGTTTAGCGCCTTGGTATTTATAGCTTTTATCATTCCGCCCATTTACATCAACAACCTGATGATTCTCCCCTTGTACCTCAAAGGAAAAAGGGTCGTGGCTACGGCGCTGTTTTTATGTAATATCGGTTTCTTCACCGGCTTGGGAGTATTTTTACTGAGCCGTTTTATGGGAGGTTTTGAGTGGAAAATGGTCTATAATGTATGGGGCGGCATACTTTTGAGCATATTGTTCGGTACCGCCTTAAAGATCGCTCGGGATAGCTTTTTTCGAAGACAACAAGAAAAAGAGGCAGAGCTGAAATTGTTAAAGGCACAGCTGAATCCTCATTTTCTATTCAATACGCTAAACAACCTGTATGGGCTTTCGGTGGTGAAATCTGATCGTCTGCCCAGTCTCATGTTAAAGCTTTCGGACCTGCTGCGTTACAGTTTATATGAGACCAAGGATACTCTTGTTCCACTGGAAAAAGAACTGAAGTACTTGGAGAACTATATGTCACTGGAGAAAATACGTTTGGAGGATCAGGCTGAAATTTCGTTTTCAAAAACCGGTATGGTCGGGACGAAAAAAATCGCGCCTATGCTATTCATTGTTTTTGTTGAAAATGCCTTTAAGCATTTGGCCCAATCAAAAGACCATAAAAGTATGGTCGAGGTCGCCATTGCAACCGAAGGGGATAGGATATCCTTTCGGTGTACCAATACACTGGAACCCACCTATTCGAATGACAACGATATGGAAAAGGGACGCAGTGGCATCGGCCTTGAAAATGTCAAAAAACGCCTTATGCTGATGTATCCTGATACGCATCAACTTGAGATTCGAAAAACACCTTCCCGTTATACCGTTCAACTGAAACTAACACTATAAATGAAAACCATAGCCTGTATCATCGCGGATGACGAACCCATAGCACGTCAAATATTGGAAGGATATATCAAGGAAATTCCCTATTTAAAGATCGCTGCTTCCTGTAAAAACGCTTTTGAAGTGATGGAGGTACTGCAACGGGAAGAAATCGACCTGCTTTTCTTGGATATCAACATGCCTAAACTATCCGGCTTGAGTTTGTTGAAAACACTTCGGCAAAAGCCCAATGTCATTATTACTACGGCTTACCCCGAATATGCGGTTGAAGGTTTTGAACTCGAGGTTGTTGATTATCTACTCAAACCTTTTTCTTTGGAGCGTTTTCTTCAGGCAGTCATGAAGGTGCGAAAAAAAGATACAGCGCTGCTTCAAGCAACGGTTGCCCCAGCTGAACAAACCGACCCGGTCCTCTTTATCAAAAGCGATAAGAAGATCATTCGCTTACCCATGAATACGATACGGTATGTGGAGGCCTATGGTAATTACATTAAGATTTATGCGCCACAAATGCTGTTGACCGCTCAGACATTGACTGAATTTTTGGAAAAACTTCCGTCCCAATACCTTCGTGTCCACAAGTCGTTTGTGGTAAATTTTGACTATCTGAAGCTTATTGACGGCAATCAGATCGTACTACAAGATGACACCAAACTGAGTATCGGAAAATCATATCGAAAAAAAGTATTGGAGTATATTGAAAGTTGTTAAAAATCAGTCAATTGATTTGAATTATTTCAAGTAATAGTTTCTTGTCATTTCCTCCATCACCCAATTGGTTCGAACAGCGCTTTTGCCGGTACTCGGGCAATTTCCTTTTCCTAAAATATCATCGACCACGGTTTGTATCAAGGGTTGCTGAATGTGATGGGGCAGCTCAAAGGTTAGGGTCTCCGCAGAGCGGTCACTCTTTTCGATATGGAGTTCTGGAGCTCCGAAAAAAGAAAGGCGTAATTGACCTTTGGAGCCGATAAAGACCAGCTCATCTTTTTCTGAAACGGAATCCACGGTAAAACACCAAGTCCCCGATCCTTGAACCCCGCTTTCGAATACAAAACTGGAAGAGATGATATCGGCGGCCTGGTATAATCCGGCTTGATTCGCGGCATGTCCAACGACCGTTTTTATAGGGCCCAATACATAGTCGAGGTAATCCAGTTGATGTGCGGCCAGATCAAAGAAATAACCTCCTCCGGCAACTTCTGGATCTGTACGCCAATTGACAGGCATATTGGAAGTGATATTCGCCACAATATCCGGGTCGATGGTCTTGTGTAGCGTTATCCGCACCATTCGCAAGTCCCCGATACTTCCCTCGTCCAAAAGGGATTTTAACTTTTCGAAGTTGGGCAGCCTGCGTCGGTAGTATGCCACATAGAGGGGGACTTTCGCCTTTTGACACGCAGCGATCATCTTTTCACATTCCGCTGTGGTACGGGCCATTGGCTTCTCCACATAAATGGGCTTACCGGCTTGTGCGGCTTTTAGGGTCAATTCACAATGGGCGTTCGGTGGGGTCGCGATATAAATGGCATTTACGTTCGGGTCGTTGATTAAGGCATCGGCATCATCGTACCAGGTATTGATGCCATGGCGTATTGCGTAGTCTTTGGCCTTTTCACCGTTCCGTCGCATGACGGCCGTCACTGTCGAGTGGGGTATTTTCTGCATGGCCGGGGCGCTCTTAACTTCACAGACATCACCAACTCCTAAAATTCCCCATTTCACCGTATCACCGCTTATTTTCTTATCCATCTGCTGTTTTTGATTCGTTTAATAAGGCATTGAGTTCGCTCCAAACACCTTCGTTAATTGGAATCCCTTCCTTGAGGTGCAATTCCCTTCGCTTTTTGGTTTGACTACCCGGATATTCGATGGAGCGGCCTTCTTTTTCAGGCGTAGCAGCCTGCACATAGTTGATGATTTCATCTACCAACTGCTGGTGTCTTTGATTTTCATTGAGTTGCTGTGCATCAAAACAAATGAACACCTGTGATAGCCCGTATTCGGCTTCCAGTTCCCCGATTTGGGCGGTTGACTTACCGGAGGAAAGCAGCGTAACCAGTAGGTCCACTAGAATCGACATGCCCGATCCCTTCCAATAGCCTGTGGGAAAGAGTCTTTTGGTTTCTAAAATGGCCTTGGGGTCCTTGGTCGGCTTTCCTTCCGAATCGAATCCCCCGTCAAACGGAAGGTCTTTGTCTTCCATGGCATATTTCTCCATTTTCCCGTACGAGAATTGGGATAAGGACATGTCCAAGACAATATGTCCATTCGCGCTGGGTACGGCCATAATTAGGGGGTTATTGCCCGTATTGGCATCCATAGCGCCCCACGAGGGCATATTGGGCATCGTATTCGTAAAACATAAGGCGATACAGCCCGCTTCGGCGGCCTGCCATCCATAGGAGCCACCACGCATCCAATGACTACCATTTTGGAGGGCCACGCAGCCCATGCCACCCGCTTTGGCCATTTCGATCGCCCGGTTCATGCAGAAGTGGGCATTGAGCGGACCGGGGCCCAATTTTCCGTTCCAACGCTCAAGGCTTCCGAGCGCCAATTCAAGTTCGGGACGCTCGCCCAACTTCACGTAGCCATCGGTAATGGTTTTCCAGAAAACAGGAAATCGATTCACCCCGTGGGAGTGATACCCGTCTAAAGTGGAATCGGCGAAGATTTTAGCACACAAAACAGATTCTTGAGGCGTAAACCCTGTTTTTAATAATATGTCTTTTAAAAGTTGAAGTAAATCGTCATAAAATACTGTAATCATATTATTTATGATTTATTTTTAAGTTTTAAAATGAAGCAGGAAAAATACTTTTACTGTCTATTTTCCACAAAAAATAGAAACCTCCCATACCTTGCGAAGATACTCAAAAGATACGGCTAACGAATAAAAACGGACAAGAACGTTATCGTTAACGGAAAAAGAGGGCGCCTTAGTGAAAATCGGGCCAATAGTCGGCGATTTTGCTACGTAGAAAGGTTACGCTACGACGCAATTGGTCCATACCATCCACCCCATCTTCGATGCTGATCCAACCGTCGAAACCGACCCGATGGAGTTCCTTGAAAATGGCATCATAGTCGTTCAACCCTTTGCCGATTTCGCCATGACGCAGTCTTTTGGCATAGCCTAATACCCCAGTTTCCTCCTTCCGTAAGTCCTCAATCGTACCTTCGATAAGATAACGATCACTGGCGTGCATGGTGACGACCCGACTTGAAATGCGATAGAGCAGTTCCAACGGGTCTTCCCCGGCCAGAAAGGCATTGCTCGGATCATAATTTACACCGAAATTCGGATGGTCGATGGCGGCTACCAAACGACAGAAAATGTCCATTTTCTGTGCAAATTCCGGATAGGCCCAAAAATCATCCTTATAATGGTTTTCAAGAATCAACGTAATTCCTCTGTCTTGGGCATAAGGTAGGCATTGATGAATACATTCCGCGGCCAATGCGATTCCTTCGTCCATGGAAAGTTCTGGACGTCTTTGGCCCGAAAGCACTCTGCAGTAGGATCCGCCCAATACACTGGTCATATGGATCCAATGCTTCTGTTTTCGTATTTCCGCTGCTCGAAAAGCGGCATCGGGATGCGTAAAATCCGGCGAGCAGCAAAGCATGGGAATACGTTTGCCGTGGGCTTCGACCAAGCTTCGGAATTCCGGCCATTTGGTTTCCTCCGCCATTTCAAGGAATCCGGCATACCACTCCAATCCGTGAACGGGTAGTTCCGTTGCCAGATCGATCCATTCCCGTACGGTCATGCGCCCTGTTTTGCAAAGGTCGTTCATATAGGCTTTGGGAAAAACGGCTAATTGAGGCATCGTATAAAGAGATTATTTAGGGGGATTCCTCCCGATCATGGGGAATTGTTCGACTTCAAGGACTTGACCGCTGATGGGGCCGGATTCATCCGATAACAAATAAATGGCCGCCATGGCGAGTTCTTCGGGTTTGAACAGTCTCTTGGCCGGAGCGAAGACATCGGGTAGGGTTTTGTGCCAATCGTCTGGTTTTCCCTGTTCACGTTGGTTCACGAATTCATGCTCGGTCAATATCCAACCCGGATTGATCTGATTGACCCGAATGCCCTTTTCTCGAAATAAGGTATCTCCCAAATTCCGACTTAAGGTCATCAACGCACCCTTGGATATGCTATATGCCAGTAGATTGGGTTCCCCGCTCCACGAATTGATCGATCCAATATTCACCACATTGCCTCTTGTCTGTTCCAAATAGGGTAGGGCGGCCTGAATGATGGCGAAAGGGGCAATCGTATTGACGGCCAACATTCGTTCCAAATAGGGTACGGTAGTGGTATCCATATTGGAGGAAGCCACGATAGCGGCATTATTGACCACGGCATCAAGCTTTCCAAAAGTGGTGATGGCCTTTTGAACCAGTTTTTCAGGAGCGTCCTGTGCTGTGATATCGATGGTCAGTCGGGTAGTGACCTCTTCATCGAATTCCTGCATTAATTCTTTACCCAATTCATCCCGCAAACCATTCAATACCACACGGGCACCTTCACGTACACAGGTTCTGGCGATAGCCCGGCCGATACCGGTATAACTTCCAGTAATCAAGATGACTTTATCTTCTAATCGCATACTTCTTACTTCGGGGTTAATACACTTTTGACCACTTTTCCGGAATGCATCTGTTCAAAGGCCTCGTGCCAGTCACCGAGTGACCACACGCCACCGATGATGGGCTTCACATCTAATTTTCCAGCGGAGAGGAGTGCCAGTACCTTTTCCCAAATCGGCCAATTATGGCTGAAACTTCCTTGTAAGGTGACATTTTTTTGAATCAAAGGGTCTAAGGAATAGTTCATCGGTTGTGGTCCCCACCCGACCTTAGTGATATGTCCGTTGGGCCGTACATAGTCCAGGGCCGATCGAAGGGTAGCACTGACCCCTGCGGCATCGATAACACAATCGACACCCATACCGTCATAGCGCATGGCCCATTCGGTGGCGTCACCAATAATGGTCTCGCAGCCATATCCCTTCGCGATTTCCAATCGGCTGCGGTCGTTTTCCAATCCAACAATAGCTACCTCGGCTCCTGCCAAGGTTGCCATCGCGGCACATAGGATGCCGATAGTACCAGGACCCAACACCAGCACCCGATCTCCCGGTCGTATGGTCGAATTCACCAGTACTGCGTTGTAGGCTACGGCACAAGGTTCTGTCAAACAAGCCTGTTCAAAGGGCAACTGATCCGGTACGCGATGCAAGCAGCGTGCAGGCACCTTCACAAAACGGGTCATGGCCCCATTGACCCCATACCCAAAGCCTTTACGTGTGGGGTCTAGATTGTACAACCCCTGTCTAGAAAGCGGATTGGTGGCATCGATAACAGCAGCGGTCTCGCTCACTACACGATCCCCTTCTTTCCAGCCGTCAACGTTGGTGCCTAATTCCACTATATGGCCACCGAACTCATGTCCGAGTACAACGGGATAATTGACAGGCCAGCTGTGGTCGGCCGTCCATTGATGTAGGTCACTGCCGCAAACTCCCACATTGGCTACTTCCAATAAGACTTCATCGGTTCGAATACGAGGACGGTCAAGCTCTCGAAGTGCTACACTTCCCTTCTCTTCGGCATAATTAACGACGGCTATTGATTTCATATCGGTACGGTTCCTTTATTGGACATTCCCATAGGAATGAATTTTGTTACAGATGAGGCGAAGGGAGTGTTCCAAATCGCCATCGGCCGTTGTAAAAGCTTCGGCATCAATGGTAAGAGGAGCGCCCAACACCACCATGGGTGCACCATAGGCCGGGCATTGAATCGCTTGCTCGAGGGAGAGTCCTCCCACCGCCTGAACAGGTACGGAAACCGCTTCGACAACTTCGCGCAGCTCATCTAAAGGGCTGGGCATACGCTGTCCCATAGCAGCAATTCCCCGTCGTTCATCATAGCCGATATGGTGAATGACATAATCGCATCCCAAATCCTCCAAAAGTTTTGCACCTGCGATCATATCGGGACATCCGAGATTATCTCCCATCACTTGTATCCCAAAATCGGCTCCGGCCTTTACCACCATCTTGATCGTTTCCGCATGGGCCCGCGCCATGACGACCACATGGGTAGCACCGGCTTTTGCCATCATTTCAGCTTCCAAATACCCGCCGTCCATGGTCTTTAAATCGGCCACAATAGGGATTTCTGGAAAGGCCTTTCGCAAGCGGCGAACCCCGTGCAAGCCTTCCGCTAAGAGCAGGGGAGTGCCTGCTTCCAACCAATCGACCCCAGCACGAAGGGCCATAGCGGCCGTTTGCAATGCTTCATCGATATCGGTCAGATCTAAGGAAATTTGTACAACGGGCTTCATTGGTTAAATATATTGATTTCAGACTACAAAACGTCCAGTATTCGTTGGGCGTCCTGACCGATCCTTTTTTTGGTCGCTTCCGTAATATACCTGCGTTGATCCAACTGTTGCGGCTGATCGGTCGCACAGAAATAACTGTGGATACTTCTTCTTTGATTTTGGGTGTGGTTGACCGTACCTCCATGCCATACATGCGAATTGAACACGAATACGGACCCTGCCGGTGCAAGGATCTTGATTTCTTTAGGATGCGCCTCAAGGGGATCTGGCATGACATCTTCAGGCAAAGCCCTTGATTTATGTGTGCCCGGAACAATGCGCGTGGCTCCATTGTTTTCGATAAAATCATCGAGGAGCCAAATGGTATTGCAAACCTTATATCCGCCAATGGGAACCGTGTTGCCATAATCGACATGCAGTTTTTGTAACCCTTGTCCAGGTTTTGACGCACGGTAGTTCAGGGAAGATAACTTATAGGCTTCACCAAGTACCGCTTGTATGGCGGACAACACTTTGGGGTGGGTATAGAATCGATCGAAGATTGCGCCCTTATTGACCAGATCGGCCAGGCGATCGGCACCATTTTCCTTGGGGTGGCGTATGTATTTGGAATCGAACAATTCCGAACCGGCATGCGCTCCCTCTTGTAAAATCAGTTCATCGATGCGTTGATTGACCTCCGCCACTTCCGAAGGAGATAATAAGGGACCAAGCCCCACATATCCGTCACGATCCAATTGTTCTATTTCCGTTGCAGAGAGCATAGCCATAAAATTTAAGTTCACGAACTTCATCCAGTTCCCTAACAAGATATGAAAATCGGTTATATTTGAAAGCACCAATACGGTAACACAGTACTTATGAAGCATGACAAATGCAATACCCGCAGGGATTTCATCAAAAAAACTGGGCTAGTAACCGCGGCTTCCATGATTTCGATGCCCCACTTTTCGTTCACCGATTCGTTCAAGTTCAAAATGGGGTTGCAACTGTTTACCATCCGTGATGCGATGGAGAAGGATCCTGTCGCCACGTTAAAGACGGTGGCCCGCTTGGGATATCAAGATTTGGAAACCTATGGTTATGATGGCGAGAACGATAAATACTATGGCCAAAGCACGTTGGATTTTAAGAAGCTACTGGAAGACCTTCAATTGACCGCAACCAGCGGCCACTATAATTTTTCGGATTATTTCATGGCTTCGGAAGATGAACTCCGCCGTTTTGTGGACCAATGCATCGTCGGTGCAAAAGGCCTCGATAAAAGCTATATTACTTGGCCTTGGTTGGCACCGGAATATCGGACTATTGAAAATTTTAAAATCCTAGCCGATAAATTGAACCGCATCGGGGAACAGGTCACTCAAGCCGGATTGGGGTTTGCATACCACAACCACGATTTCGAGTTTACCGACCACCATGGCGAAATGGGGTACGATAGCATTCTCTATAATACCGATCCCGAACTGGTGAAACTGCAAATGGATATGTATTGGGTAGTGCATTCGTCCAAATTTAGTCCCAAAGAGCTTATCACCAATCACCCCGGTCGTTTTGTGATGTGGCATATCAAGGATATGGATAAGGTTACCCGTGATTATTCAGAGCTAGGGAACGGATCTATTGATTATGTAAAGATGCTGTCGGAAATCGATACCGATGCCCTGGAATTCTACTATTTGGAACAAGGAGGCAACTTCGCGCAGAATTCCATGCAGAGCATTACAGATAGTGCCGCCTACTTCAAGAAACATTTGCAACGTTATTTGTGATATGAACGGGATACTAAAAAATGTAAGGCTGAATTGCCTAGTCGGACTTCTACTGATCGTATCTTGTCAGGAAGCCAAGCAGCAACATGACGATACGGAAACCTGGATCAGTCTGTTCGATGGGACCAATTATCAAGATTGGACCCCGAAGTTCAAAGGATCCGAATTAGGGGTGAACTATAAGGATCGATTTGTCTATAAGGATAGTTTGCTTAGTGTTCGGTATACGGAACAGGATACGTTTCACGGGAACTTCGGACACTTATACTACAAGCAGAAGTTTTCGCACTATAAACTGCGTGCCACCTATCGATTTCGGGGTGAGCAAATGACAAACGGACCCGCATGGGCCGTTCGCAATAATGGATTGATGTTGCATTGCCAAGAACCGTCCACGGTAGGACTAGATCAAGATTTTCCCATTTCGTTGGAACTGCAATTATTGGGCGGAAATGGTACCGATCTGCGTACGACAGCTAATCTGTGTACCCCGGGCACCAATGTGGTCATGGGTGATACCTTATTTACGCCCCACTGTATCGGTTCCACTTCTAAAACGTATCATGGCGACCAATGGGTTACGGTAGAGGCCCTTGTTCTGGGAGACTCGCTGGTACAACATATCATGGAAGACGAGGTCGTCTTGCAATTTTCGTCCCCGACCATTGGTGGTGGTGCCATAGCAGGGTATACTGAAAAAGCATACCAAGAAGGGAAACCGTTAAAAGAGGGGTATATTTCAATTCAGGCCGAGACACATCCTATCGATTTTAAATCCATTGAAGTACTTGATCTTTGTGGCTGTATGGATAAAGAAGCAAAGAACTACAAGTCTTATTATATCAAGGCCGATACTACCAAATGTGACTATTAAAACATAACACGATACCATGGAAGTACATAAAATACATTGGGATGACGTGCCGGTAGAGCAGGTCACCCCGAAAATGCAGCGGAAACTAGTCTATGGGAAAAAGGTCATGGTCGCACGAATGAAGTTCAAAGATGGTTTTTTGGTACCCCTGCACCAGCACGAGAACGAGCAGATCACCAGTGTCATTTCAGGAACCATTCGTTTTTGGTTCGGTGCGGAAAAGGAGCAGACCTTTGATCTGAATGCAGGGGAGGTGGTGGTCATTCCCCCGCATATGCCCCATGAGGCCCTGATGATCGGAGATGTGGAGGAAATCGATACCTGGGCCCCGATTCGTGAGGATTGGCTGGATGGCACTGATCATTATCTTAGAAAATAACCTGGCCACGCTTCGGTAATTCTTCAGTACCCTATTATTTCAGACTGAACGGGTAGTTTGTAACATTCCAGCAGGCGGATACGACGATTGGGTACTTTTTATAGTTCATCTATGGTGTCAAATGCCATCTTTGTGATCATTATGAATCCACCGAAAAAATAACCATTATGAAATTCACTTCCGCTTACCTCAAAACACTTTTGATCGCCCTATTTTTTTTAGGGATGTCCTCCAAAACTTGGGCACAAGACACCTTATCGACCAGCGATTGGCAAGTAGACCTCCGGTTTCTTCAAAAAACCGTTCATACGTCATATCCCTTTTTGTTCAAAAAGGTAACCGCCAAGAAATTTGATGCGGAGGTAGAAAAATTTTACGAGGAAATTCCCGATTTAGAAGCTCATGAAATCAAGGTGGGCATGGCCCGTATGGTATCCTTGTTTGCCTATGGCCATACCCAAATTCCGTTTAGTACGATTGCCAAAGAGGCCGTACTTCCCGTAAACCTGTACCATTTTAAAGAAGGTGTCTTTGTTGAGGGCGTACGTAAAGGCGACGAAAAAGCCTTGGGCGCCAAAGTACTTCAAGTCGCAGGAACTGCGGTCACGGAAGCCCTGAAAGCCGTTCGCCCTGTCGTACCAGTAGAAAACGATCAGTACTTCAAGGCCTATGGGCTGCGATTTCTGACCGTGCCTTCCGTCTTACATGCCCAAGGGGTCATTGCTGATATTTCCGACAGCATCACCCTGACCCTTGAAAAAGAAGGTGTCGTTTTCGACCACACCTTTACAGCGGTTCCCTTATCCGAACTATCTCGTGACTATTGCTTGACGATACCCAATGAAACGTGGATCAGCGTACGTCCGCAAGACGAAACTCCCTTATATCTCAAACAGTTAAACGAGAAATTCTATTTTTTCGAGTTCCTTCCCGAGTCAAAGACCTTATATGTTCGGCAAAGTTCCGTTTTCAATGATGACAAGGAATCGTTACAGGACTTCTACACCCGCCTATTCGAATTTATCGATACCAACGCAGTCGAAAAGTTGGTGTACGATGTACGGCTGAACGGTGGCGGTAATAATTTTAACAACAAGCCGTTCATCAAAGGGATTATGGCGCGACCGAAAATCAATACCCGAGGAAAATTCTTCTATATTATCGGCCGCAATACCTTTTCGGCCTGCCAAAACCTGACCAATGAAATCGAAAACTATACCGAAGCCATCATTGTTGGGGAACCCACGTCAGAGAACAAGAACTTTTATGGGGATGCGAGAAGAGTGAGGCTTCCCAACTCAGGAATTAACGCCTATTTGTCACATGCATGGTGGCAAGATTTTGCGCCATGGGATACCAGTGACTGGACCTTGCCCCATATTGCCGTTGAAATGGGTTTTGCCGATTATATCGCTAATGAAGACCCGGTTTTGGAAGCCGCAATGAACTATACCGAAACAGGATTCATTCTCGACCCCCTTGATCATTTGACCCAGTTGTTCGTCGCCGGGAAATTTGAGCAATTGCGGAGTGACGGAAAAAGAATCGCCCAAGATCCAGCCTATAAGTATTATGATTTCAAGGAAGAGTTCAGCACCGCCGGGTACCGGCTCTTGCAAGGCGGGAATGTCGAAGGTGGGTTGTTCGTTCTAGAACTGATTACCGAGTATTATCCTGATTCGGTAGGGGCCCTGTTCAATCTTGCTACCGCACAGGAGCAGGCGAAACAAGTGGACAAGGCCAAAGAAAGTTACAAGAAGCTACTGGCTTTGGACTCCAATAGCCCTATGGTGCAAGCGGCACGTAACAATCTTGAAAATTTGGAGAAGCAATAGCAGGGGTAGTGCTATAAATTCGTATTTTTCCAAGGCTGAAAGATGACCAAGATAGCACTTGCACATACCACGATTTTACTCACTGGGGCCTCAGATGGAATAGGAAAGGGGCTTGCCCACTACCTATTGAAAATGGGTGCGAAGGTGGCGGTGCATTACAATAGCAATAAGGCCTCGGCCGAAGCGTTGGTGGCCGAGTATCCCGAGACGTCCATGGCCTTTCAGGCCGACCTTTCCGATACAGAAGCGGTATGTGCGCTATTTGCGGCGGTAGCGGATCATTTTGGAACGATCGATGCCGTTATCCTCAATGCCGGGGTATTTCTAAAGCACTCTTCGGAAGGCAGTACGGAGGATTGGTTCACCATCTGGAAAAAGACCCTTTCGATCAATCTGGATGCTGTAGGACTTTTGACCAAACTGGGTCTGGACCATTTTCGAGAACGCGGAGGAGGCCGTTTTATTTACATTGGAAGCAGGGCCGTGTTTCGAGGTGAAACCGAAGAATACTTGGCCTATGCCGCTTCAAAGGGTGGCTTGACCTCCTTGGCCCGAAGCGTCGCACGTTCCTTTGGAAAACAAAATATTAAATCCTTTATCGTTTCCCCAGGGTTTACCCGTACCCAAATGGCGGAACAGTTTATCGCCACCTACGGGGAAGAACGGGTACTCAATGAAATCGCCTTAAACGAACTGACCCGTCCTGAAGATCTGGCGCCCCTAGTGGCGTTGATGTGTAGTGGCGGAATGGACCATGCCACAGGGGCCACAATTGATGTGAATGCCGGAAGTCACATCCGATAGGCTTTTTTTGTAACTTTAAGGAAATGATCAGGTCTTTTGGCATAAGTATTGCTGCCTATTTAGCGTTGATCTAAAGGGAAAAAGTTATGCGAATCAGGGAAATTTCAATCGGACTACTACTATGTGTTTTTTTCATCGGATGTTCATCCTCCAAAAAGGCCGTTGTGGCCAACCCTGCTTTGGATGCCCTGATCAGCGAACAGTCTTTCAAATTCGAGGTGAAAACCGTGGAACCCCAAGTGACTACGGCCCTCCAGCAAATCGCCAATAGTGGTCTTATTCCGCCAGGAAACACCATTGGAAATATCAATGTTGCCGGAGCGGGATATTTTCTGAGTATGGAAGGAGACCGGGTCAAAGCCAATATGCCCTATTATGGGGAACGGCAAATGGGTGGCGGATATGATAGCGATTCCGGAATCGAATTTGACGGCACGGCAAAGGATCTCAAGATCGAAAAGGATGAGGCAAAACAACGGTATGACATTAGCTTTACGGTAGACGGTTCTTCCGAAAACTATTTTGTAACGATTACTACCAGCGCCAATATGAATGCAGAGGTGTGGGTGCGCAGTTCGCATCGCAACCGAATTCGGTATACCGGCACTGTTGTCGAGTTGAACCAAGAAGAGTTGGTGGCCCGATAATAACCGCTTCGAACCGAAGTTACAAAGCGGATTCGACCCTGTCTAGAGCAATACGAAATACCATCCACCCTGTGATACTTGTACCTTCTTTTGCTGCGAATGGTTATTTCAAAGAGTACGCTAGCGCAACAGTTTGACGTATCTACAGTGCAATTGCCAAGGAACTTCCCTGTTGTGAAATCCCTTTTTGTTGGACAAAAGTGATTTTTTTAAAGAAAATCGATCATTCCGGTAACATTCGGTGTCTTCATGGCGTCTACTACCTATACGACGTATTCATCATTCAAAAAAAATCAATCATGAAAAAAGTTACACTTGTCTGCGCCCTAGTTCTTATGGCCGCCGTTTCCGCCTTTGCACAACACCGCGAAACCCTTAATTTGGGGGATTTTGACCGCGTAAAACTAGATGGTAACATTCGCCTCTATATCGAAGAAGATCGAGAGGCCGAGGTCATCGTTGAAGCCCGAAAAAGCCGCTATTTTGACGATTACCGTATGGAAGTCCGCAATGGGGTGCTGTATATCAAATATAGGTCCCATGATTTTGGCAGCACCCCAAAACTCAAGGTGTACCTTACACACCCTGAATTGAAAGGGATCGATATGGATGGCTTTATCTACCTGAATTCAAACAACACCATCACCAGCGAAAGTTTGGCCATTAAAGGGGACGGATTTATTCGTGGTACCGTGGCCGTTGATGTACAATCGCTAAAAGTGGGCTTGGATGGCTTTTGTTTTATGAGTTTTGAGGGAAAAGCGACAAAATCGGACCTTCGTCTTGACGGAATGGGACGTATCAATGCCAAAGACCTCGACTCTAAGATGCTACACAAATCGGCCGATGGCTTAGCGGGAATCCCGACCCGCCACCATTAGGGATAGAATCGGTACAAGGCCCCTAAGAGGTTACCCGGTATTTTGTTACTTTTAAGGTATGAGGGTCCGCAACACAC
The DNA here is from genome assembly GCA_947494565.1 of uncultured Flavobacteriaceae bacterium. Lineage (GTDB taxonomy): Bacteria > Bacteroidota > Bacteroidia > Flavobacteriales > Flavobacteriaceae > Maribacter_C. The sequence goes on from CANLVG010000001.1 coordinate 93,394, forward strand.
TACTAGTTTTGTTGATCTGCGGCACTGGCTTCGCCCAGGGGGAGTATACCGCCCAACGCCGGAGTATGGTCAAAACGCAGCTTCAGGATAGGGACATAGCAGATGAAGGGACACTACGCGCACTATTGAATGTGCCACGGCACGAATTCGTTCCGTTGGCCCAAAAGCCCTATTCCTATTGGGATCGGCCTTTGCCAATAGGTGGGGGGCAGACCATCTCACAACCCTATATCGTGGCCTTTATGACCCAGGCCTTGAAATTGAAAACGTCCCATCGGGTCTTGGAGGTGGGCACAGGTTCGGGCTATCAGGCAGCGGTTTTGGCGAAGATCGTCGATTCCGTTTATACCGTTGAGATCGTGGAGGCATTGGCCCGTACCGCAACAAAACGTTTGCAACGCCTAGGGTATGACAATGTCATCGTCAAGTCTGGAGACGGATATCACGGCTGGACCGAAAAAGGCCCCTTCGATGCCATTATGGTCACCGCCGGTGCGGATAGCATTCCAGAACCGCTAGTGGCGCAGCTCAAAATCGGGGGACGGATGATTATTCCGGTCGGGCCACACAACGGGATACGCCAATTGGTACTGCTCATCAAAAAGAAAAACAAACTGATCAAAAAGAATCTGATGGCCGTTCGGTTCGTACCGTTTACACGCTCCGAAGACTAGGGGTGGTCATGCTATGCTATCTCGAATTCCTTTTCTAACACGTTAAAATTGAGTTAATTGGCGTAGGATCAAACAGGATTCATTCCAGAATTCAATATTTTCAAGGGTAACTAATGACACCTAGAAAATGAAAAAACTGATATTGGCGTGCTTCTTATGCGCCCTTGTAGCCGTGATGATGTCCAATAGGGACGCTACCCAACCGGAATCCGATTTAACTGCTGATTTTATGACCGGGAATCCTGAAATTGCTTCCATCGATCAAATGAGTTTTGGTCCCGATGGAATTCTGTTCTTGGGCGATTCAAAAAATGCAGCGGTCTATGCCGTTGACACAAAGGATATACAATCGAATGCCGAAGGGGAGGAGCTGCGCATCGAGGGATTCGATACCAAAGTTGCGGCCGCTTTAGGCACCACGGCCGACCAGATCAGCATCAAGGAGATGGTGGTCAATCCTATTTCCAAAAAAATCTACTTTGGGGTGCAGACAGCCGATGGTAGTCCCGTTTTGCTTCGCATCAAAGGGGAGGGGTTCGAGCATGTTCCGCTGAAAGAGGTGAGCTATTCCAAAATCGACTTGGCAGATCCGATAGCCGTTGATGCCAAGGACAAAAGAGATCGCCCGTTACGGACATGGGCCATTTCAGAATTGAAGTATCACAAAGGCAAGGTATTGGTATCCGGATTGTCGAACAAGGAGTTCGGTTCCACCTTTAGAAGCATTCCTTTTCCCTTTGCGGATAGTCAAGACTATGCCTCGCTTGAAATCTGGCATGCCGCGCATGGGGCCTATGAAACCCATGCCCCCATCAAGACCTTTGATATCATTCAACTCGATAAGGTAGATCATTTGATGGCGAGCTATACCTGTACGCCCTTAGTGCTCTTTCCACTGGAGACCCTAAAAAATGGAGAACATACCAAAGGCCGCACCGTAGCCGAGCTCGGGGCCGGTAACTCCCCATTGGATATGATTTCCTATGAAAAAGAGGGGCAGACCTATTTCTTGATGTCCAATAGCAATCGGCCGGTGATGCGCATTAAATACGACGATATCGCCAGTTTCAAGGAGACCATGACCGAACCCGTACCCGTATTCGCGGAAACCGAGGGGGTTCCGTATGATAATTTGCCTTTTCCGTACGTGCTGCAAATGGATAAGCTGGATGCTACAAATGTGGTCTATCTGCAACGGGCTTCCGATGGAGATCTCGTATTGCGTACACGTACCACAAAATGGATGTAGGTTTTACAAACCCTATTCCCAAAAAGATCAAGTATGGCTTGGTCTTTTTTTGTGGCCTACTGTGTATCGGCTGTGGTAGGGAAGGGGTCGTCACCATCAAGCAGGTCGACTATGAGCATGCAAAAGCCGTAGGGGTTACGTTCGATACGGCCATGGACGTGGAACAGCTACGGGTCTTTGTGGGGGCTGAATCCCAGACGTCGGTCATTGGGGTGATTGTCAGTGAGGGGCACCAACATCGTTTTACACCCGTGGTTCCCTTTACATCGGGGCAGACCTATACGCTACGCCAACAAGATACGGTGGTGCTGGCTTCCTTTTCGATCCCCGAAGTGCAAGGTATTCCCCCCGCAGAAGTATTGGCCATCTATCCGCAGGTGGATACCGTACCCGAGAATTTGCTAAAGGTCTATTTGGAATTCAACCGGCCCATGCAGCGTTTGGAAAACGCTTTGGACCATATTTCGGTGACCGATGCGACCGATGGAACCGTTGTGCAGCCCTTTTTGCGTCTGGAATCGGAACTCTGGAATGCAGAGGGCACGCTTTTGACCCTTTGGTTGGACCCAGGCCGTATCAAGACTGATCTGATTCCCAATCGGGAACTGGGGCTACCCTTGGAATCGGGGAAGCGTTATCGATTGGAAATCGATTCCGGTTGGAAATCCCAGGACGGGATGGCCTTACAACAACGCTATTCCAAAACCTGGGTGGTCGGCCAACGGGATGATCAACGGCCCGCGCTTAGAAATTGGACCTTGGAATGGAAAGAAGCCACTGGGAAAGCGCCCCTGACTATTGATTTTGGCGAGCCCATGGATGCCTTTTTGGGAGTAGAGACCCTGCGATTTTTTGATGATGTGGGGCGTGTCAATGGAAAGCTGGAATTCGTAGGACAACAGCAACAACAGCTGCGTTTTACGCCCGAACGGGAGTGGCAGGGACCGGAAATCAAGATTCAGGTAGAAAACCGTCTGGAAGATTTGTCCGGTAATAATCTAGCACGCCTTTTCGACCGCCCGATTGCCGAAGGCGCGGAAGCGGAGCCCGATACGAGCAAGACGCAAACCCTAAGGATCCGACGAAAGGAGTAGGGCCAGCCACAACGATATTCCCCTTGGTTCCGTATCTTGGAAACCAATTCGAAAAGTTACCATGAAAATAGAGAGCACACGGTTTAGGGTTATCCTTTGGTGTTGGGTACTGTGTAGTAGCCTATCCCTTGTGGTGGCCCAAGAGGTCGAATCGAAGGTGGAGATCAGTTATATCGCCCATGCCAGTTTTACGATCGAGTATCAAGAGACGCGGATTCTACTGGATCCCTATGCGGACAAGATTTGGTTGGGCTATGATTTCCCAAAGGGGGTGACGGCCGATGCGATATTCAGTACGCATCCGCATTACGATCATGACGGGGGACTTTTTCGTGGAAAGACGCCCTATTGGAAAGACCACATTCCCTTGTACCAAGATCCGGGCACCTATACGATAGGGCATTTTAACATTACGGGCCTGACGGGCAAGCATTGTGATCCCTATGGCAAGGAATTCGATCAAAAGAACACGATTTGGAAGATCCAAGTCGGGGAGCTGACCATCGTGCATTTGGGCGATAATGGCCCCCTGACGGAACAACACTATCAGGAATTGGGACCCGTGGACATCCTTATGGTCGCGATTGATAGTCAATACCATATTCTCAAGAAGGAGGAATTGGCGGTGGTTTTGGAGCGTATCGCCCCAAAGGTGATCATTCCGATGCATTACCGTATTCCCGAATTGGAGGAGCATGCCGACAAACCCGAAGATTTGGGGGAAATCGGACCGTGGCTGGAGGGGAAGCCCAATGTGCTGCGCTTGCCCGATAACACCCATAGTTTTGGGCCAAAGCGGTCCGAAAAAGAACCCCGACAGATCGTGGTTTTTGCCCATGATCCGGGTATAATGCATTAAATCACCCAACTTTTTAGCGTAAGCCCAGTAGAAATGTTAAAGTGCTCACAAACTTGAGGCTACAAGGGGCTTAGAACTTTTCTAAATAAACATTGTTCAATAAATTTATAGAAACTTTAAACGTTGTATAGAAATGGATTTGTTACTAAAAGCGAATGCTTTCGAGAAGATGAAAATGAGCCATATGAGCACGAGTGATCGGGTGATGGCATCACGGGAGGCCAAAGAGTTGGTATTGGCCATAAATGAAATCTACAAAAAGACCAAGGATTCGAAATTAATGGATGCCATGAAGCGAATCACGGAAAAGAAACGCAAAATCGACAAACGTCTCAAAGGACGTTTGACGGCCTAAGAAAACCGGGCACCAAGACCTCAGGGGCTTTCGGAAAGAAATTGCTATGAATTTCAACGAATAACTCAATTCTAACATAGAATGCCCTGAACTTGGTGCCTTAATAAATTTGGTGGTGCTTAGTAGTGGAGCAAAATAAAGGGAGAGAAGGCACCATGTCCACGCAGTAGTTGAAATATCCTATTTTACATAATATAAATTATAGTACACTTATAGCAAATTAGCGCATAGCGTATTTTCACGCTATTTTACATAGTTACGTTATAAATCCTGAAAGAGAATTATAACAAAGTAATTATGTAAAAGCTAATTTGCGGCCATCATGTTCCATATGACCTTGTTACGTTATAAATCCTGAAAGAGAATTATAATAAAGTAATGATGTAAAAGCTAATTTGCGGACATCATCGACAATACTCATTATAAGGCAGCCGCTTCAGCTCGCCGCCAATTAATATCATCCACTGGATAATTCTAATTGTCACGAATTTAAAAGCTAGCCTTTTAGATTTTTTTGAAATTCTCGTATTCGAGGAAATGTGTGCAAGATTTTTTTCTACAGCATTCTCGGCGACTTGCCGCAACAGCTAACGGCAGTATTTTGGAAGGTCTAGCAGACCTTTTAAAATATGAGCGAGATGGCGCGTTGGCAAAGCGAGATAATTTCTTAGCCCTTGCTAACCTCTCGTCTTGATTGAAGCTTTTCTTTAGGTACTTCTAACATTATGTAAAATACGGCATAAATTCTGAAGATTAAGAATCTTTAGAATTTTGAGCGAGATGGCGCGCTGGCCTTAACTTCTTCGATGTTTAAGTCCAAACCTACGGCTGGCTCACAAAATAAAATCCTCCTCAGGAGAATTCTATTTTATGCCCTCTTTTTTCTTGATACGGCAAAGTATACTTTGAGCGAGATGAAGCGCTGGCGAAATCGACAAAGGAGATTCACGAACTCATTTAAAAATCAATAAAAATGGCGTGAGCTAAACAAAAAAATGCCAACGCTTCAACCCGCCACCAAAAGAAATCAGCCACTGGCTAATTTCTTTTGTCACGTAGATAATTTTGGAACAGGGCCGAGCGTAAAGAAAATGTACCCAAAGTACATTTTTAGCGAAGGAGCCAGCTGGCGCGGTGGACTTGAACAGTTAGTAGGTTTTAAGAAACCTTATACTCGCGACAGTGCCTTCCTCTCACTCGTGCCTCGTTCGTCGGAGGCAAGAAGAATATGGCCACTCCCCTCGCCTATTGTTTGGCTAAAATTCTCTTAGGCCATCAAACTACTTATTTTTTAATTTTGGATGCATACCACCACCTTCCCATTTACCTGTAATATGCCAATTTTCATAATGATATAACCATAAACTTGTCCAAGGAATTATACAATCTGCTATCAACTTTTCGGAGTTAAATTCTTGGTAATTAGGATAATACAAACACAATTCGTTATAGGGATATACATGAGGAATTTTATCGTTTTTAAAATTTCTTTTTAAAACTGGACTTGTAATTTTGACCTTAGGACGAGTTCCCACTTTATAACTTAATTTGAAGCTATAGTAGACACTTCTAGCGGTTGGTCTTAATTGCCCGCTACAAAAAACACGATTCTTTTCTAACCTGACTTTGAATTCAGGATAATCTTTTTTTAAAGCCACGAATTGTTCCGCTAGGGTGTATTTCTTTTTACTGTTCACTTCCAAAAAAAGTATTGCTTCTGACCTTTTTTGTTGCTATCGCTAGGGATTCAGTCAAAATTCCGGTTTTAGTGTTTATACCTATTTCACTAGATTTCCTTGCTTTTTCAATATAGCTTACTTGTGAGTTTTGAGCCCTCAAAAATGCACTCTCCCCAAACAAGCCTTTTAAAATATTGGCTTCCTCTAAAACACCATTATCCTCTTTAAGATTTTGCCATTGAGCGTCTAAATGGGCAACGAATTTCTTGAAATACTCATATAATTCAGGCTCCTTATCTTCCTCCCATTTATCGCTAAAATCTTCGTCATTATTTACTGGATTTAATACTTTCAAACGGTCTCCATTCCAATTTAGGTCACTCAAACTTTGTTTAATCCTACCTATTATATTATCAATAGTATCAAAAATCGATTCTTCGCCACCATAAAATTCACCAGCAATGGTCGTTAAAATTATACTAGAAGTAGCCATTTCTTTATTATCATTAAAATACTCATCCCGATACATTTTAATAAGTTGAACTGCCCTTTGCAATGGTTTCTTTTTTGAAAATTCGTCTGCAGGTAAATTTTCCATAGCGTAAGCTTTTTCGAGCAATGACATTTTAACAAGATTGGACTTGTCAATGAACCATTTACCATATCCCCTGGGGTTACTCGAAGTCCAATCGCCCAATTTTCTATCAGGCACAACAAGTTTATTATAATCAATTTCGGTTTCTTGACAGCCCGGTAAAATATCCATATGAAAGTCACCTGCATAATTCAATCTAATACATCTGTTTTTTGGTTCAACCTTGTCTCTATATCTATCACTATTCTGAAGAACTCTCTTCAATTGATTGTAAACAAATTGCGGGGAATATTCCTCCCAATTCATAACAATATGAACAACAATATCTAAATCGAATTCGTTTTTACCTGTTGGCTTAACAGTAGTTCCAATGCGGACTGAACCTTGAGGGTAAATTTCAAAAATAGCATCTTTGAAAAACCCAGTATCTTCATTAAGAAGGCTTTCAATGGCTCTGTACGCAGACTCCATTCTTTCTTTTCGAGTATCATCTAATTGAATTTCCTCAGCCATTCTAGCTAGTAAATCATCCAGCTGTGTATTCTTGTTGTTAAATTGTATCATTCTTTGCTCCACTTTAAATTCATGACCCATTTGGCATGTGGGCCTATTTTATATTTGGTAGTCAACTCATCTTCATCATGACCCAAATTGTTAATCATTGTAGCACTTGCCCATTTAATGTAATCACTATCGCCCTTTTTTAAAAGTTCTTCCAGTTCTTTTTGTTGCGCCGCATTTGGTATTATTTCAAGAACGTCGTATTGTAGAATTTCCCAACAGCGCCATCCCGTTTCAATTGGAGCCTTTTTTAATGGCGTTTGAACAGATTTTAAAAATCTATAATTTACATAAGGGAAAATTTTCTTTGAAAGCACACGCTCATTCGCTTTTCCTCCCAACAATTCTTCATAAAATTCTCGCCAATGAGAAATTTCTCGGTTCTTTTCGCTATTAAACCAATCAAGGAATTTTATTGCGTTCTTGGCGGGTATAAAAACGGCTAAATCTCCTTTTTTCAAACCTGCGGTTTTCATTTTTAAATCATCAGTTGCCTCCATCTCTTCAAGAATGCTCTTGGTTTCAGGCAATCTTTTATACTTCCCCCCTACATGCTGATACCAATTCCAATTTGGATTTGCATTTTGCACCAATAAATACTTATCACTAACCTTAATTCTATATTGATATGACATTGAAAAACGTATATACTCGCCTGAAAGAGCTAACCAATATGTTCGCAGAGTAAGAACTAGCCTTTTTCTGTTTTTGTTGAATAATTCAAAACCGTCAATAATTAATGTCGTAATAAGTAAAATCAAACCACCTCCAACAAATTCTGGTCGAAGAGATTCACTAATATTATAGCCAATTACCACTAGCGCAATACCTACAAATATTTTAAGTATAAATGCTCTCATAAAACTTAATTAGCCTTTTGGCGGAAAATTATCATTGCCGAAACTATCTTTTTGCCTTATCTGTCCCTTTCTATTGTGAACCAAAAGTTCAGATTTTTGATTTTTCGCAATATTTCTGGCAGCATCTATCGCTTCTTTTTGAGTGGCGGTAACTTTTGTCGCCTTCTCATTTCCGGCACCTTTAACAGCCCATCCGTTTATGTGGGGAACTACATGTTGATTCTTTTTCATTCTTTTAAAATTTAAATTTTTATTACACTTTCTACGATACCTTGTATCCTAAAATCTCTCATAAGTATTATTGGTTGATGTTTCTTCTCAGAAGATTTTGGTAACAGTACCACATGTTTCTCATTTTTTTTAAATAATTTAATTGTTGCTTCATCATCTATTAAGGCAATTACCCTATCGCCATCATTGGCAGTTTGACTTTGTCTTACTAGAACTAAATCACCATCATTAATTCCTGCTAAATCCATTGAATTACCTATCGCCTTAAGTAAAAAGTACCTCTCCCCGTTTCTTAATAATTCTACCGAAATAGAAACTTCCGCTTCAATGTTTTCTTCTGCGAAAATTGGTAATCCACATGTAATACTCCCAAGTAATGGGATTTTTACAGTCTGCGCTCTATTACCAAGGTTTTTAGGAAGTTGAAATTCAGAAACCATGTAAGTCCCATTTTTCTTTTTTACTAGAATACCTTTTTCCAAAAGGCTTCCTATAATAACTGCCGTAGACCTTGGCGATTTGTAACCCATTTCTCGCATTAAGTCTCTAACACTAGGTGTTTTGCCATGTTCCATTAGATAAGTTCTAATCTTTTTCATGGCTTTCACCTCTTTGTTTGATAATTCATTAAACATACGCAAATATACAGTTTACATACAGCTAAAATCACCTTACAACACATTAGTTATTAGGCATTTATCAACAAATTAAAGAAAAGTATTTGTCTGGTGTAAAAGAACTGGAAGACTCCCTAAAGCGGGGGCAACTCTTTTATGAGAGCCGCCCTAGCGGGGAGGATGGGATTCGAACCCACGGAACCTCGTAAAAGGTTCGACTGGTTATTAATCAGCTGCATTCGGCCACTCTGCCACCTCCGGAAAGAGTACTAATCCCCTCGGAAATAGAGTTTGATATAATACATTTCGATTATGAACTCAGCTTTACTTCATTAAGTAACTGCTCCTTTTCTTCACCGAAGATTTTAATCAAAAAATCTTTTATTGAAGGGGCCAACATTTTATAAATTTCTAATTTATCAGAGGGTATATCCTTTTCTGATATAGAAAGAAAATATAGAATAGGTGGAGGTACGTCCAAAACTTTACAGATTTTGTCTAAGGTATCTGGATTTGGGTTATAGTTACCTCTTATAATCTGAGAAAGAGCGGTGGTGCTTTTTCCTATTCTTTTTGCAACCTCGACTTGAGTAAGACCCTTACGCTTTATAAGAACATTGATTACTTTACCTAATTCCATATTTAATTCTTTAGCCAGAACCAGCAGCACTTGCAAAAATTCCAAATAGTTCAAGCAGTTTCATTACTATCGCTACTATTTCTTCTATACTTTTTGCATTTTCGAACTCTTGCTTGATTTCAATTAAAAGTTCTCTATTTGATTCTGATGTCTCTTTTGAGGCAATAGCCTCTTCAATTTTTTCTAAAATATTTTTATTGTACATGACCCTGTCGGTATTTAATTAATTAAACACCAGGATTCAAGGATATTTCTTAAATCCTAGCTAACGATATAACTGTTAACTAGGTTCAAAGAGTGGTAGTCATCAAGATTTTTGAAATGAAAACTATGATTTTTAGTGAAGTGTTCTTTTAAGTTCCTTCCGAATTCACGGATTTTATTTAAAATAACCTTGATACGATTATTAATGGCTCTTAATCTATTCTTTGTGTTTTTGAAGAACTCAAAATCATCAGCTATCTGTGCGCAACTATATGTATCAACATTGTGCTGAAGAAATAAGTCCTTTAAATCTTGTAGTTTAAATTTAGTGAAATCAATATAAGCTTCAGCGGCGTTCTTGGAACCTAAGGCTTCTTCAATAGCACTAGATAATGTTTGTACACTATTTTTTAGGGTAACTTCTTCAATAGACTTTTCAGCTATCAAATTATTCATTGATATATCCCCATGGATTACACCAACTCCATAAAACTTCTTTTTAAACTTGGGAGAATAAATTATTTTGCTAGTCTTCGGTAAGAAGTGTTTGCTTTCATCATCAATTACATAATCACCACCATAGAACTTCTTCTTTTGCGTTTCAGAAGAATTAGTTATCCTGTTGTTTTTCGGCAAATAGTTGTCCTCGTCATTAATAAAAGTATAATTACTGCCAAAAAACTTTTTCTTTTTCTTCGTTGAAGTGATACTATCGATTTTTGGCAGATAATATTCCATATCATCAATGAGAATATTAGTATCTGATTTTGTTATTGAAAAATGGTCATAAGCAATAGGCTTTGACCACCATTTCGATAGCTTAGAGTAGTCGTTTTTTTGAAGATTTCTTAGTAATACGCCCATAGCATTATATCGTTTTGATATGCAAATATAAGTAAAACTTACATAAATACCAAATATCTAAAACTTTTTATTGCAAAATAGGTCAGAACGACACTAATCAAGTGCATTTGCATCTAGTCTTACGGTTCTGTTTTCATCAAGACCTTCAATTTTGGCTAATACTTCGTCGGAGCTTGAATCTGCAAAAACAACTAACAAGTTATACACCAGACCTTCATCACTTTCATTAGTTGAGATTTCGAAATCAGTTTGAGATAGTTCGTCTAAAGTGATGCCTAAAACTTCAGAGATTTTTTGATGCTGTTCGTTCTCATATTTTTGTTCCAATTGTCTATTACTCATGTTTTATATTTTTCTTTATTGGGACAACATTTATACCAAAAATAAAATCCTCAACTAATATTGGTTAATTCTGACAAAATTGGAAGCGTAGGATAATTTTGTAGTCAAATTGTCAGTAGTTTAGTTAATTTGACTAGTATATATCAAACAATCCCATTCCACACACATTACACTCCCCTCCTACCGTCGGCTCGCATAATAAGTGTTCCATTATCTTTTCAGAAATACTTTTTAGAAGAAAAATTCAAAAAAGTCTCATGCCAAATACTTTGCTTTTGGATAAGTTTTGAAAATTAGGTGTTGACACATCAACTTAATTTTCGTTCGTATCAGGATTGAGCTTCAAAGAGAACCCTCCTATAAATCTTATTGAGAACAAAAACTGTGTGTCGGTTAAGCCCTCTATATCGCTTCTTCTTGAACCACCAACAGACGGCATTGAAAATTCTGCTATTATATTATTTAACCTAAATCCAAAAGTTAATTCAGTGCCTGAAAAATTTTTGTCGTCAGTTCCCAAAAACTGCTCTCTGATAGATTGGTTGGCATCTGAGGAAAGGTCACCAACAATTATTCTCCATCCCAGATTAGCACCTAAGTATACACTATATTTTCTTCTATTATTAACACGAATTTTGTTATCTGGAAGAAACTCATGGAAGATTCCATACCGAAATGAAAGCACCCCTAGGTTCTTTTCAATATTATTATCAAGTTTCCATGCCGAGTTGGAAGCGATTACCCTAAAGTTCACACCACTAATTATTTGTGATATTACTCGGTCGTAAAAAGTATTTGAATCTCTTTCTGGGTTTAAAAAGACATTTGAGTTAATGAATATAGATTGTTTAGAACTTATTGGATTAAGAACATATGAACCAAAAAGTCTTTGATTAGTAACAATACCATCGGAATCTGTTATTGCATCAAGTTGATCAACAGATGAAGCTACATTAATATAAGACTCAATATCATAGCTGTTTATTAAGGGATTATTCCTATCACCCAAATATCTTTCATATATAACTCCAAGTCCTGCACTACCCTCTACTTCCTCATTGACTTCGGCAATAGATCCTTGTAGATTGGCAGTACCTACAAAATCTATAAAAAACTCGTTCTCATTTTGTGTATCACCCTGTTGACTGTGAACCTCAGAACTAAACAAGGTCATTACTGTTGCAAAAACCAATACGGAATTTCTCATTTTTATTGTATTTAGTTAGAGGCAATAAAAATTTCCATTTTAATTATAAAACACAATACCCATTAAAGGGTATTTTAAGGGGGAAGAAATTAATCGGGGGAAAAAAGATGTAGGCACTAGTTTGTTTGAGGAAATTAAATATACCAAAAAATTAACAAGAATCAAATTACAATTTTTAGATACTGATTAAAATTTGTAGTAAAATACCATTCCACACACATTGCCCTCCCTCCTATTGTCAGTCAGTTAATAAGTGTTCCATTACCTTTTCAGAGAAAGTTTTAGAAGAAAAATTTAATGAAAGTGAAGTGCCAAAGACGCCAACGCACCTACCCGCTCAAAAAATATAAGGTCTCCCAGACCTCATATTTTTATGCCGTCCAAGCAAAGTTACATAACGCGGAACATTATAGTACACTTATAGTAAATTAGCGCATAGCGTATTTTCATGCTATTTTACATAGTTGCATTATAAGTCCTGAAAGAGAATTATAATGAAGTAATGTTGTGAAAGCTAATTTGCGGCCACCATGTTCCATATGTGTATGGTTTTTTTAAATCTAATAGCCCTAACTGTCCATAAAAACGGCCGATTAAAAGAGCCTAGATAGTATTCAAATCTTTTTGCTATTTAGCGAATTGAGTGTGATTTTAAGATTTCAAAAACCGTAGGAATAAACCATTCCATACTCATTTTTGAACTCCAAATTTTGGACCGTTCCAGCTCCCTCAAAATGAATACTACAGCCAAGAATTTTTTTGGGTTCGTCGGGAATATTAAAAGAGAATACGGGTTGGTTGTCAAGCAATATTTCGAGTTGTCCATTCTTTGAAACGCATTTCAATTCCACAAAGTCCTGAAAATCCACACCAAAACCTGAAAGATCTGTCTTTTTTCCGTCAATCGTTTTGCCAAATGCGTGGAGCATGATATCGGAGATACATCCTTTGTCCGTGAGCATGATACTAATTGGGCCATTCTCATGGACGATTACCAACTGTGCTGATTGGCAGATACTTTTCCCGGACCTAAAATCATTTCGGACCAAGGCTGACATTTCAAAATTGGAAGTATAGAGCTCTCCAAAATCCTTTATCTGATAGAAACCGACAGGAGTGCGGGCCGCCCTTGGGTCAACTCCATATTTTTCCAATGAACCAGCCTTTATTGACAGACTTTTTTCAGATTGGTAATCTTCCATATCCAAATAAATAGGAATGGAATCCGTTTCGATGACTCCAACCCAATCCTTGGTCGAAATTAGGATGTCCTTTTCCTTAACGATATTTCCGTCCACCACCAATTTTGATTTGAAAAATCCAGGCCAATAATAGATACTAGTGGATACACTGTCGTTTTTGCTGACGATTACTCTCTTGCTTTCATCCCAGTCCTGTTGTATCTCGATTTTTGACTGATCATCTGCAGCCGTGGCATCATAATTAAAAACAACCGAGTTGGGAAGTCCGTTGGAGACCGATTCGCCATTGAAGACAAAATTGTCAGCATCATAAGTGGTGCCGCCAAGATTGATATATAGATACGCAGCCGATAAGAACGCTAGTATGAGCAACAAAAGAAGAATGGCATACTTTGTCGGTATTTTCGCTTTGCCCCAATCCCATCTTTTCAAGACCTGTCCGGTTTCTGTATTGGTAAAGGAAACCCAGTTTGGATAACCGATATATCCCACCAAGGCATTCAAAGTGGCTTTGTTGGGCTGGGATGCATAACTGACCTTTCCACTAAGCCTTTTTAGCGTGGAAACGCTTAACAGCGTACCGGTCTCTTCTTGGATATGCCTGCCGAGATCATTAAAATCATTGGTGTCCCACGCACTTGATGGCCCCCTGCCGAACTTTCGCTCCACTAGGGTAAAACAGGATTCAATATGTTCGGTAAACTTTTCCATTTATAGGACTATTTCAACCATGAACGAACTTGAACAAAGATGAATGACGTACCCGAATAAAATCTGGGTCGGTAACATTATATTGGCTTTTTAAACATCCATACCCTAAAGTTAGTATTCTATTATGAAAATCAACATTTATAACTTTCTAATATGTATTATAGGTATCTCATTGGTATCTTGTCATTGTCAGAACAAAGAGAACAATCCTGTCCAAGAATATGCCTTTAACGACAGTCACTGGAGGATTGAAAACCCTGATGGTTCAGTGGATTCCTTGGAAATTGTGGACCACCAAGGAAGACAGTCCATAGTGCTGGAGCCAGGTCAAAAGGCCTTTCTGAAAGAGTCAGAGTTCGAAGACTTTGCAGTGGAATTCCATTGCAATGGCCAGGTCCCAGGATTTGGCTTTAGGGTACAGGACCCAAAGAACTATGAATATCTTTACCTCCGGATGATGATGAGCGGAAATAGGGACGCACTACAGTACACTCCCATTCATAACGGAAACCTGCCCTGGCAATTGTACAATTATCCTCAGTACGAAGGAAATGCGACATATCCGAGAAAGGAAGTGGCGACAATACCACTTTCCCTGGAGGATCAACTGGTCAAGGGGAAGGCCAGTGATAGCCTTTTGACCGCCCTTCGAAATAAAGGTGTTGTGTTTTCAGAGGAATCCTTTGTGGATGTCCCTGATGCAAGTCCGGCCTATATCTACGACCCGAAGAGCAGCGAGGCACTGCTTTTTGAAATAAAAGAAGATGGTATTCTCTTTTTGGATATCCGTACTTGGGTACATGTTAAGGCAGAGGTATTGGGAAACAAGATGTCTGTTTACGTAGACGATATGGATACGCCTACGTTTGTTGTCGACGACCTAAAGCACGGAACCCGAGCGGGTGGAATCAGTCTGTACAGTAATTTTGGTGAAGTCTATTTCAGTGACTTTTCCATTTCTGAAATGGAAAGTGGCGATACTCATAGCTCCGATAATGATGTAGAGCAAATTGCCCCAAACTATATTACGAAGTGGTACATATCCGAGATGTTTGCCAAGGACTCCGTGAATTTTCTGCAGCAAGCGGATTCATTGCTAAAGCACAAAGACAAATTCAAAGAAATTAATGCCGATAAAGATGGGCTTGTAAATATCAGTCGTTTCTACGATGACATGGATAACACAATTGTACTCACTAGTAAAATAACATCAGATTCAGAGAAAGAGGTCAAACTCAATTTTGATTACGCCGATCATTTGGTCATTTTATTGAACTCCGAAACCCTGTTCGATGGGGGAATGGACTTTCGCCCTCCCCCTGACAAGGGTACCGAAGGAAGGGTGTTCGTGCAAGATGAACAAACTACATTGAAATTGCGCAAAGGCGTAAATAGGTTGTCGTTCGTGCTCTCTGGGGACAATCGCCAGAAATACAATTGGGGGTGTATCGCTAAACTGGAGAACTTGGATGGAATTTCACTTGAATAAATTTTTACTTACAATGGTCTGCTGTTTTACAATGAGAAACTGTTTCCTCTTTCGATTCGGGCTTCTTGCATTCAGTTGCAAGAACGGAAAGGAGAAAACCTCCCAGGACAATGAAGTGGAAAAATCGCTCTCCACTGGACAGGTCAAATTGGTCTATGATAATATCAAGGCCTTTCCAAATAGTACAGAGTTCTCAATTGCCGTTATCAATGGAGACGGCACAAAATATTATGGTGGAAGATGGAAAAAGGACACCATTGAGCACGTTGACAACAGCGAGCATCTTTTTGAGGTTGGTTCCATAACAAAGGAAAGGTCTCCAAGACCTTTTCCTTTTTATGCCGTAATCAAAGCTCAAGTTACATAATGCGGAACATTATGTTTCAAAAAAGAAACCTAATGTGACGTTATATCAAATAGCGATACGGTATCACAAATAGCCTAGAACTACTTAGTGCATCACTTTAGTAAACTAGAACTAGTCGATCTTTTGAACTTCATCAACAATTTTGCCGTTTTCTCTAACAATCATTTTGGAAACGACACCATCATTTGAGATGAACTCGAAAGTAAGTGGCGCTTCTTTTGCGAAAAACGTATTTTCCGATTCGGGAAGAATAATAAGTTGCATGTCTCCAGAGTCCATTTGAAGTGCACTTTCTTTTCTCGATATATTCGCTTTCACATTTTTACCGGAATAAGCTCCTACATAGGTATCTAGAACTTTATTAGACAGCTTGATTTTGACCTTTTGGATTGATTTGTTCGGTACTTTATGATTATAACTTAAAACTCTTTTTAATTTCCAAGTATCACTATCTTTTATCCATAAATGAGAGAATTTGGCTGTACTGGTCAGATAGGGTTCTTTGTTGGTTTCTTTTATAAAAAACTCGTGAATACCGTTTTGAATTGCTCCATATAACATCCCCTTTTCATAAAGGGGAAACACTTCTAAGCTCTTTTCGACTAATTTTCGAATCGGTTTTTGTGCTGGTTGGGAGCAAATATTTTGTTCTATGCTCAAGAGAAATTTTTCTTTGGTAGTAGTCACTCCTCCCTGATCATGGTAAAATTCAAGATCTTCACTAATCAGAGGTGCCATATCCGAAATGAAACATTTATTGAAACCATTTTCGAAAAGAATTTCATCCATCTCTTTAATAGTCTTGTAAAGTTCGGATGTGGTGTCTACCTGAGCAGTAGTTATTTGAAATGATAAAAGAAGAATGGTAAAGAAAAAAATAATTTTAGAAAAGTAGTTTGTAATCATAACTATGTTTGTGGATTGATTTGCCTAAAGAGGTGTTATTTTACTCTTTGTTACAGTCTATTCAGAAAGTTTCGGTACAAAATGCCATTCCGCACACATTGCTCTCCCTCCCCCAATAGCTATCGGGGTCGGTCGGTTAATAAGTGTTCCATTACCTTTTCAGAGAAAGTTTTTAGAAA
This sequence comes from uncultured Flavobacteriaceae bacterium, assembly GCA_947494565.1. GTDB lineage: Bacteria > Bacteroidota > Bacteroidia > Flavobacteriales > Flavobacteriaceae > Maribacter_C. The sequence continues at coordinate 110,279 of CANLVG010000001.1, forward strand.
GAAAAAAATCAAGGAAGATGGTAACAACTTTGCCGGCGCATTAACTCGCTCAAAAAAGGAAAGGTCTCCCAGACCTTTTCCTTTTTATGCCGTAATCAAAGCTCATGTTACATAACACCGAACATTATAGAACAAAACGATTCTATAATATGACGTTATGTCAAATAGCTTGGCCATCGGTTTTAGATAACAATCAAGGGATTCTAGTTCTATAGTCTATCCCTCCAATTTATGATTTCAAAAGTACGTCCATCCCAATCCAAATCGATTTGAAGCACCTTGTAATATTCATCATCAATAAGGGTCTCGTTTCCCTTTACGATGCCTTCTGATTGCCATGTTCCCCTCGTAAATTTGAATACTGCCGGAAAATGGAGATCCAAGGTAATTTCACGTTCATAATCTGAAACTTTTTTTAGTTTCAAAACGGAATTCCAATCGGTCAAGTTTTTCTGATTGCCCGCAATTTGAACCACATCTTCTTGATTCGGTACGCTAACTTTTATGGTGGTTCTATAAATATCTTTCGTCATGCCCACAAACACTTGATGAGTGTCAAAGGGTTCTTGAGAAAAGATAGAATTAATATGGTGGATAGGTGTTTTTGAATCAAATACGATTTTACCATCAACACTAAAGGTATAATTATGAATGCCCTGGGGCAACTTGAACTTACCTACCCATTTTCCATTTTTTTTGAATAGAAAATTACCTGTGTTACGGTCGAATCCTTTTACAAACACATATTTTGCATCTTGATGTCCATTGAGCACAATTTCCGAATTCCAATCTTCGTCAAATTTTCCTTCGAATCGCCGAGAAATGCGTGCCACATCCAATCCGGTGTCTGGCACCAATTTTTTATAGTCTTCAAGTGTTTTTATGGCTTCAAGCGGATCACCGTTAAAGTATTGCCAAGTGGCCTTATAAGTTTGTAAACTTCTCCATTCTGGATTTATTTTCAAGTACGCTTCTACAAAAGGATAGGCTTCAAAATTATTACCGACGTCGGCAAAACTATAGGCCATTATGGTCAATAGTCCTTCTTTGTGCTTTGGAGAAAGTTTCATATTTTCAAATAAGGATAAGGCCTCTCCTCCACCGCTTTCTTTTAGTTTATGAATGACTTGGTAAAGAGGATTGTTTTTGAACAAACTAGGAATGTGGTAGGATTTCCTTCCTTTTAAGAGCAATTCCGATAGCGTTGTATGATAAGGATTTTTATAATCCAATGCGTAGTAAAACCATAACTCTCCTGTGTTCAGGTTTTGAATATTGGAATATATCGTGGATACATGATTGCCTTGTGCCGTACTCTGGCAGATGTCTCTAAAGGTCTCTAAAGCGATAGGACCGTTCTCAAGTTTTTCAACCGCAATCGGGTACCGCCAACACCCATAAGTTTCATCATTTGCGCAAATGCTGAAATTGGTCGATACTTGATATTTCTCGTTCTTCAATATCCGACTTCCGGACGGACCGATCATGGCAAACCCACCATATTTGTCAGCCAGATGCATTTGCACCGTATTGAAACCAATATTAAACCAATACTCTTCAAAAAAGGCAACGACCTCTTCTACCCGTTCAAGATTCCCCAAGATGTGTTCATAGATTTTGTGATCACCTTTGGGAAAACTTTTCTTTTTCTCCAAGTCTTTAATGGGATACTGTTTTCCAGAGGCATCCAATGCATTAAAATCAAAGAACAATCCGGCTTCGTTCATGCCGCCTTGAGCATTTTGATTGGCCCCATTTTTGGGAGAATTGTAGGATAAAGTATAATATCCATATTTGGTTTCGGTGGTTTTCGGGAATACGTTCAAATAGGTTTTAAAATTGAAGGTGCCATCTTCATTATTCCCGGCCCATACATGCCCATTTGAATCCTTGCCACAAAAAATGGTACAGGCTTCGACCTGTTGGTAATTACAAAGGCACAAAATGGCGACAAGACTCAATTTGACGTAAGTGCTTCTAACTGCTTTTTTCATAATTAGAATTCTTGTATATAGTTGTCCAGAGCTTTCCAAATGGACATGAATTGCTGATGCGAGTTTTTATCTTCCACTAAGTAATTGGTCATCAGTATTCGCCCGACTCCTGTTTCGGTATTGAACCACATATATATAGTTCCTCCTAAAGTATTTCCTCCATTATGGAACAATTGATTGTTTGCAGCATGCATCCAAAAAACACCACTGTTTACTATTTTCCTTTGATTGCTTTGTCGCGTTAAACCCTCTGGTAATTGGGCTTTAAATAGTTCTTTGAAACTTTCAGAGTGCATCAAGTCACTTTGACCATGATATCCTTTTATCATTTCTAGTAGATATTGGCTCAAATCATTACAGCTAGTATGTAAACCACCGTCAGGAAAGGTATTATTACCAAAAATTGGTGTCGCGATTTTTTCTTCTGTAAGGTAAGAGGTACTTAATTTACGCTGTTCGACCTCTTGAACTCGCCAACTTGTGTCAGTCATTCCTAACGGATGAAATAAGTTTTCTTCAGTAAATTCCGAAAATGATTTCCCGGAGATAATTTCTACAATGTGTGCTGCCAAAGTTGCGGCTAGATTTGAATATGCGTAATGGGTTCCTGCCCGATTAGTTGAAAAGATATCCTTGGCGTACCACTCCCCTTCTTTGGACAAAGCGTTCTGACAAAACTCGCCCAAGGATAATGCTTTATTTGCTCTATAACCCTCAAAATAAGACAACCATTCTTCAGGTACTTTTCCTTTATCAATTAAGGTCCTTGGAATGAAGAATCGATTTCGGCTGTCATAACTGGTCTCGGTATCTAAAATACCCGAGGTGTGTGTAGCCAAATGGATAATTCTAATCGTATCGGTTTCAAAATTTGGGTTACAGACTTTAAAGGGTAAAATATCATTGATGGGCGTATCTAAATTAATCTTACCTTTTTCCACTAGTTTTAATAGTGAAAATCCTATCGTAGTTTTTGATACGGAAGCAACAGATTGAATCGTGTTTACAGTGAATGGTTTTTTGTACTCAAGATTGGCATAACCAAAGGCGTTTTGATATAATACATTATTCTTGTTAACGATTGCTACTGCAAAACCTGGCAGATACCCCAATTCGGCTATTTTAGAAAGTTCTTCCGAAAGACTTACTTTTTTAGACTCCTGACAACTGGCCTTTAATGCAATCAGCAGTAAACAATAAGCGATATACTTTTTTTTGACTTGATAATGCATCTAAACTTTTTATACCTGCAAATCAAGAGCATTGAAGCATTTTAGGCGACCCATGCGAAGTCGTGAGACCTATTTAAGCTACTGGATCGAATTTTTATATTGGGAAGGGGACAAACCTGTTAATTTCTTAAATACCCTGTTGAAGCTACTTTTTGACTTAAACCCACATTCAAAAGCAATGCCCAGTAGAGATAGATTTTCTTTTGATTTATTTTGTAGAATGCGTTTAAATTCATCAATTCTATACCCGTTCACAAAATCATAAAAATTGGTGTTCAAATGATTATTTAAATAAAAGGATAATTTCTTGTCAGAGGTCAGCAACTCACTAGCTAATTTATGAAGTGTCAATGAATCATCAAGAAATAATTTATCACTTTCAAAAACCGATTTAAGCTTCTTTTCTACTTCACCTATTTCTTGGGCCGTGATATATATCCTCTTTTCGGTAGCATCCTCAGAAGAATCGCTTTCAAGTAGATATTCGGGCACAAATATCTGGGATTGGCTAGTGCCAAAATACCCCAAATAGGAAATAAAAAGTAAAAAAGCGGACACGGTGATAAAGTCAAATAAATCACCTGAACTATCGAAAGTCTCGAAAGTAAGCAGTATCAAATTGATGACAACTAGCCCCAACAGACCGACTATAAAAGTTCCGAGCCATTTGATATTCTTATATTCCAGTATGGAAAACACGTTTTTGAGACTGGTATTCATTTTATAAAAGGAATGCAAAGCAAGCATCAAATAACTAGCAAGGAATATTAACTCAGCATAGTCTCTGACGTAATAATATTCATTTACCGTAATCAAATATTCAAAAATATAGCGCTTTTGAAAAGCACTTACAAGAACCGGTATTGTAAGGAATATCAGGTATAATGTGTAAGGAACAAAATGAATCCACTTAACTTTCCAATTTGATTGTTTTCTACTATTTAAGGATTTAATATATAAATACACGAGGGGACCTATCAGTAATAAGACTCCTTCCAACCCCAAGGATAAGAACTGTAGCCATCGTATTTGATGAAAAATCCCATAGGAAGTAAATTGCAGAAAAAGTAAAATGAGAAAAATTGCTATCAAGAATTTTTGAGGAATAATATTCCTCTTATATCTGACAAGAACAAGCAATAGCACTACAAGTATCACAATGCTTGCCACTAGAACAAAGTCGATGGCTAATTTCATTTCAATTTAAAAACCAAATATAAACATTACGACAAAATACTATTCCATACACATTCCCACTTCGCTCCTATCGTCGCTTAAGCAAAGAGTATTCCATTACCCTTTTTTAGCAGAAAGTTTTTAGAAAGAAAAAATCAATGAAGATGGTCACAACTTTGCCAGCGCACGGTCTCGCTCAAAAAATAAGATGCTCATCTTTATTTTTATGCCGTAATCAAAGCTCAAGTTACATAACCTCACAGCCAACCAATTCGTGGCTTTCCTTGCTACAAGCAATTTGCCAGCATTTGAAGTTTTACTTTAAGTACTTATAACATTATATCAAATAGGTTATAAATTTTAAGATTGATGATCCCAAAAATTTTGGGACAGTTATTCCGTTTGTCTGCCTTTTCTTGGTGTTTTCAAAGTTTCTGGTACGCTATTTGGTCTTAATTGAGAGAATAAGCAGCATGTTATGAAAAACACCTTCAAAATACTTCTACTATTGCAATTTACAACTACCCTATATAGTTTAGAATCCAATGAATATTTTGGACCTGATGTTACACTAATTGAAAATGACATTTCAACAAAATGCGGTTTTCTTGAAGTCAAGTCACGTTTCCGAACCGATAAGCTTGTAAGAGCTAAAAAAGATGGCTGTTTTCGTTGGGTATTTTTAAAAAATGGAAAAGTAACTCACCTTTCCGACGTTGTCATTATTAAGGAAGGCGAATCAAAAAGAGGTTTTAGTAAAAACGGTCAGACCGTTGAAATAAACTGTCACTGTCGCAGAAAAAAAGCAAACTATTGAATCTTTTATATAAAATACCCCTAAAACAAATTACGTCTCTCAAGGTAGCATTCAGAATCTTAGTTGCTCAAAAACTTCCAGCGTACACTTGCTTCTAGTTCACTTTTATGCTTCCTTTTTAATCCTCATAGCGCACTTTAACACTTCCTCCTGATGCACGCATGTACACCGGAATTCCGCCATCATTCATGGTGCCTTTTACGCGATTTTTTTTAGTTTGACCGGAGAAATTCTTTAGATCAATATGAACGCTGCTAGAACCCAAGTCGAGGTCTAGCCCCAATTGATCACCATTTTGTACGACAGCATCAACGCCACCTCCGCTGGATTCAAGGTGTAATTCCTTACTCAAGTTGCTAATATTAACATGCACTGATCCTCCGCTCGATTTGGCTTTTACAGAATTGCAATCTCCCAAAACGGTTACTCCACCACCACTACTAACGGCATCTACAGCACCCTGAATAGCCTTTAGGCGTACGCTACCTCCTGAACTGCGTGCATAGACACTGCCCCGCGCTTCATCTAAAGTAACACCACCACCGCTGGAAGTCAAACGAATATCGCCATTGTGATTCGTTGCTCCGGCTTTACCACCAGATGACTTTGCCGTGGTAGTTCCGGAAGTGTTTTCCAAAATTACGGAGCCTCCACTGCTTATTAATTTATGTGTGCCTTCCACCCCTGAAATTCGTAACCCACCACCACTTGATGTTACATTGCACGACATTTCGCGTGGGACAATAATGGTAAAGTAAATGCCCACATTCCTCAATCGCGCGAAATTTGATTTACGCACGGCATTCGCATTGATCACCGTACCGTTTTTCTCGATCTCCAAATCAAACTTTTCTAGAATATCGGCCACCATGGGATCTGTCGGAGCTAAAACCCTTCCATTTTTACGAATAAATGCCCGGACTTCTACTGTAGGCTCATCGTGCGTTTTGACTCGTATGCTGCCGCCAGACGACTTGGAATTTAATGTGCCAGGTTGATTTAGTTCAAATGTTTTTGTTATGGTAGGGGTTTTGTGCTCCTGTGCAAAACCTTGGCACGAAAGGATGACCACCAACAGGGCCATCATGCTGTACATTTTTACTTTATTTTGAATTTTCATACTACTAATTGTTAGCGTTTGTATTGAATTAACTGTATCAAAGGATGTTTCGCTATGGTGTCATTCTGTTTTGTTGACAACGATAGTCTTCTTAATCTATCTCGAATGTTGTGCCAACCTTATAAGCAATTGAATATGAGATTATTAAAAATAATATTCCATCAATGTGTTTTTTATTTGTAAAAAATATTTACAAAAGTGTCAAAAAATCATACAATAGTACTAAGGCTTTTGACCCCATAACAATTTGAAATTAGTTGGTTGCACAAATCCTATCGTAGGGTACCCTATACCTAGATTCATTTGTAGTGCTGTTCCATAGGTTCCTTATGGTTTCTTGGCTTTACGCGCTCATTGTATGTATCACTTCTGTAAACTTGAAATATGTCAGCTTTGCTATCTTCAAAGCATAGTTTTCATTTTCCTTCGTTAATTTCGTATTCTAGATTGAACTTCGAGTGACCTATTCAAATAAGATAAACTATTGGAGGATTCTTGAGCCTATTCTATTGGGTTCCATAGCCAATATTGTAATCAATTTCATTTTTGACCCTGCAGACCCTGATTTTATTTTCAAGGAGTTTTTTGTTGCAATCGCCTTTGCCCTAATATTGACCGAAGTCAATCGGTTGATCGACAATAAACTGGACAAAAGAATGAACTGGGCCACTAACCTCGGGAAACGTTTTTTGAACCAACTCATCTACCTGACCACCTCTTTGCTGGTACTGATCAATATTATCGGCAATGCCTATATATGGCTGATCGGAGATGATTTTTATTCCATCAGTGAGCTGATCATCATCAACCTTTGCGTTTTTGGGGTTGCCCTGTTGCTCACGTTTTTCAAATGGTCCATGCACTTTTATAAAAATTGGGTACGGGCAGAACGTAATTTAGAGAACACCCATGAACATTTAACCAAATTGAAATCGGAATTCGATAAAACGCATACACAAATTGAACTTCAAAAAATAAATGGCACACTTCATATCAGTGCGGAGGATATTCATCTTGTAAAGGCAGAATTGGGTATTGTTTGGGTGTATTATGAGACAGGGAAAGCAGTATTTCAACACTCCCTTGGCAGTTTAATGGAGCTGCTTCCAAAGCACTTGTTTTTTAACGCTACACGAAATACCATCGTTCGCAAAGACAAAGTCTTATCCATCGCTCCATCTACTTATGGTAAAATAAACCTGATCGTTAAAAACACCTTGGAAGATACTACACAAATCACCATAAGCAGGCTCAAAGCCGCTTCTTTCAGAAAATGGTACAATAGCAGTTCAAGTTGATTTCGATAGCATTTCGACCAATTACACCTCGTTTTTCTTTTTGATGAGACGTCTACACGATTTCTTTGTCCAAATCAAAAAACGTAAAACATGAGATCATCAAATTTAAAATGGACCGTAGCCGCATTGCTTTTTTGCACAGTAATCATTTCTTCTTGTGCACAAACCAAGAGTAAAAAGTATACAAAAATCCAACGTTATATTGATGCAGCAACAGGTGAAAACCTTGTAGGAGTGTCGGTATATATCAAAAGCCCGAAGTTAGGCCAGTGGATTGGAACCTCGGGCTATGCCGATTTAGAAAGAAAAACACCCCTAAAAAAGAATGCTATTTTTGGTCTGGCGAGTATTGGTAAAACTTATATAGCAGTCGCTGTGTTACGACTTGTAGAGGAAGGAAAACTTGGATTGGACGATAAAATCAGCGACTATTTACCCAAAGAGATCATTGATGGTTTTCCAACAGCCAAGCATGTAACCATTCGAAACTTATTGGGGCACACCTCAGGTTTGTACAACTACAATAGAAATCCAGAGTTGAACGAGCTATATCTTTCAGGAAACTTAAAATTGGATACGTTATCGCATATTGATGCACTCCGAAGGTATGCTTACGGAATCACCGAACACACCAAACCACTTGGCGAATATAAATATAGCAGTACCAATTATTTGCTATTATCGAAGATTATGGATACGGTGGTTGCAAAAGGTCATGAGGAATATATGCGAGATGATATTATTAAAAAATACCAGCTTAAAGATACCTATTACAAACAAACTCCTCCAGAAAGATTGGTCGAGCATTATGGGGATATTGACCAAAACAATAGTACAGAGAACCTTACGAAAGAAACCATAGAAACCACGAATTGGTATAGCGGTGATGATGGTGTGTATGCTACGATTGAAGAAGGAAGTCTCTTTTTTCAAAGATTGTTCAAGGGAGAAATTCTCTCAAAAGCAACCCTGAAAGAAATGACCACTTGGAATGACAATAAAAATCCTGATTATGGGCTCGGCCTTATGGCTGACAAAGGGTTCCCCTATAAATTTTTAATGGGGCATTCGGGAAGGGGAATAGGTATGACCACAGATCTATATTATTTTCCGAAACAGGATATGACCGTCGCGATATTTTGTAATTCAGGATTACGTTCGGCCTCTAGAAACTATGCTAAAACTTATTATAGAATGCGAAAAAGAATTATTAAAAAGTTGTTTCTTTTTTAGTGAAATGAGAATCGTACGATACCATTCCACACACCTGCTTGCTGGCTAGGCATGTAAACCGGCGGGCAGGTAACGCAAGACATTATGATACATTTCGAAGTATTGGTCTAGCCAATGGCCGGCACGAATAAAGAAACTATACCTAAAAGGTCAGCTTAGCGCGCTTAATTTTTCAAGGCTGTACCGATCTTTTCTCCGGCCTTTTTAACATCCTTTCCGATTTCTTTTAGCGTGGGTTGAAGTTCTTTGCCAAGCGCTTTAAAGTCCTTTTTCAACGAACGGATCCATTTTCGGTATGCGTTATCCGATTTAATTTTCCGAATGGCCTGCTCGCCATCTTTGTACACCGCCTTGATTCCCCTTTTAAGTGTACTCTTATCGTATTGTGTTTGCAACTCGACCACCCCTTTTTTCACTTCTACGGCCACCTGATCTGAATTGGTCTTTACATTGAATTCCGTGCCCAAAACCTTGATATCGCCATGTGCTGTTGTCACCGTAAAGATCGATGTATTCGGTTCTACGATAAAGAATGCTTCCCCACTGAGGTTGAGGATACGCGGATCAAAGTGTTCTTGGTATGAAATGGAACTGTGATAGTTCAGGTATACTTGAGATCCATCAGGAAGCAGCACCACTTCGTAATTCGCTGCCGTATGAACCTCCATATCGGTAGTACACGCCAGGTTTATAAAGAGAAAGCAATATCCGAGATATTTCCCCATAGTACCTTTTTAGCGGGCCATATACGAGGTCAATGCGGCTTCGCCCGTTTGATAATACACCTGTCCGGTAATATCGTCAACAGCATATAACGGCTCACGGTCCTTACCAAGATTGATTTCACCTTCTATCTTCCCCGTAGTTTTACTTACTTTAAACAAGACTATGTCTTTCTCCTGTTTTGACATGATGAACATAAAATCCCTCCCCTGTTTGGTGGCCTTGAGTCGGGCATTGGCCTTTTTAAAGGCAGCGCCGGCGTAACTTGAGGCGGCTTTGCCCAATTCGCCATAGGCCTCCCCTATTTGGGACACCAATTCTCCGGCTACTTCGTCTTTTTGACGAACGTCATTTTCAGCTGCGGCCATGGTACCCGAAACATAATACGAGGCGGCACCAATATAGGCTGCCCTTATCGACGACGCGTAGAGCAAGGCACGCTTCCACCCCGCTTCCTTAGGGGCGGCATAATATTCTTGATAGACCAGCGCCCCATCAAAATCGAATTTGGCAACGTTCTGGTCGGAATGTATAAAGATACCATCCTCCAAAATTTCCAGATTCGATGGGGATTCCTTGCCCTCAAATCGAAGTTCGACCTGCGAAAAATCATTGACTTGACCGGTTGACTTCTCCACCACTTTTAACAGTCCGGAGCTGTAATCAAAAGCATAGATTTTGTCTCGATGTTCGGCAGTAAGCCTTGGGCTGGTACGAATACTTTTTTTCCACTTCAACGTACCGGAATTAGGGTCTAGAATGTTCATCGACTCGGTCGTAATATAAAGTATTGCATTTGCTACTGGCACAATGCCAACCACCGTACCATCGACTTTGACCGGCTTGTCAAATGTAATGGCGCCTATGGTAGGGTCTAAATAATTGAGGAAATCTTTATTCGCGGTTCGCGATACCAGCAAAATACCGTCACCGGAATCCAAATAATCATACACTCCGCCTTTGATTGCGATACCACGGCCCTTTTTTCCCCACAGTCCTTCGCGGGTCTCGTAGTCAAACAGGTTTATTTTGGTTCGATTGCCATCATCGGGCAACACAAGAATTCCTTTATCTAAAAAATTAACATGGCTCAACGCTCCGTTTGCCTTTAATTCTTCACTCCATACCAGGCTACCGTCATTGATATTATAGGCGTTATAGTGATTGGTATAGTTTACGGTAGTATTGCCAGAGGATGTTGTCATACCTCCTTGCCGCTCTTTTTGTGACCCCAAATAGAACACGTTACTGCCTTCGGGCTGGTAATAGTGTAGCTGTATGTCCATCTCTTTGGAGACATTCTCCGCGGCCTGCTTTAGTAAGGCTCCGAATTTTCCCATTTTATCTATTTCTGCCGCTTCCTTTGAATTGGTTTCTTTCCAAATGACGTCTCCGGTATCCGCGTTGAGTTTATAGTTATTGAACAAGGTTACAATAAGAAGTTCTTGATTTTCAAGTTCATTTGCAGCAACGATACGGCCAAATTTTTCATTCATTGACCATGACAGACTAGCATCCGACATTTTTACGGAAACCATCAAGGGTGCTTCATTAAAATCCGTTCCGGAAACAAGAATCGCATCGGAGTCATACAATAAATGATAGCTACCCACCTTTTTAAGGCCTGCATTTTTAGAATTAAAGACTTCGTCACCGCTAAACTGATCGATGAGATGCAAGCTGTTGTGCGTTGTTACCGAAAAGAACGGGCTATTGGGAAGTTCTTCGAAAGCAGCTCTGTCAAGATTGCCAAAGGCCCTTTTTCCCCAGCTGATATCACCTGTTTCGGTATCGATGCCGATCAATTCTTCTCTAGAACTAACGATAAGGTTACCCAGTGAAGTAACTTCTTGCCATAAAATTTTTGTAGGTACGGCTTTGTTCCATTTCATCTCTACTTGTGAAAAGGATAGTAATGGAAACACTATCAGCAATAAAAAAAACGGTTTGATCTGGCGCATATTCTAGGTTTTGGTCTAGATAGAACGTCCTAGGTCACTGTTTAGTACTACTAGAGGCAGTCATTACCCTTCCCTATTCCCCAAAGTTGTCGAGATCGATTGGTATCATGGGTTGGTCACTACCTTTTGAAAGGAATTTTTTGAGAAGAAAGATTTAAAGAAAGTGAAGCAGTAAATAAGGCCGGCGGCACAACTCGCTTAAAAAAGAGAAAGTCTACTAGACCTTCTCTTTTATATCGTTTACGAAAGCAAAGTTACACCCGTCTACATATATCGTATAGCACTTGACTTTTTAGAATGGCGCAAAAGTATCTTTGGGTGTGTCCGGTATGCTCCAACGCTGGCGCGCTGTTATAGTTTCCGGTGCATCCAATTTAGGTGTGGAGTGACCTGAACTACCATAGCTGCTTGTACTACTACGTGGGATTTGCATGCGGTCTCCGTAGAGCCATACCACCAAATTACTACGCTGTCCACTGATGATAGGATGTGTAGCGTGTGGAACGTTACCTCGGTGAATGATTGCTTTACCTGGTTCAAAAATGGTCTGTACCGTTTTTCCCGTGGTTTTATCATGGAAATCGACTTGTGAACCTGTAAATTCCTCATCAGGTAGGTTTATATTGATATTTAAAGTGGCCGCAGAAGCATCGGTGTGCGCATGCAAGTCTTTGTCTTTATCAGGATTGTATTGAATGGAAAAACCAAATGTTTGGGTATCATAGCCATAAGTACCGAGTAATAAGCGAGCAATCGGACGCATATAGCGGTTCATCATAGCGTTGTAAAATGCTTGAAAATGAGGCGCAGCCAGATGTCCTTCCGAGCGCGGATCAAGCATGATTCCGTAACGATTTAATTGGATGCCGTAGGGTGCACGTTTCGGAATTTGTGAATTGACCACTGCTTCCAGATAATCTCGAAACTCCGCTAGGCGCTTAAGGTCAAAAAACTGTGCGGAATAAACTCCGGGAATGATTTCTTCCCATAGATCGGCAACAGCAGTTTCTTTTTCCGGATTTTTCCAGGTATCGTCAATAGCTTGTCGCAAGCGGGGATCCAGTAGTTTTTCATCGGGGAGCAGTAAATTATCCTTGTTTTCCATTTCCCATTCCGCCCATGCCGCTTCGAGCAGTTTTTGGTTACTGTTCCAAAAATGGGAAACAGAGGCGTCACGTTTCAATGATGCTTCACGAGATGGTGGCGTGAGTGCACGGGCTTGTGCGAGGGCATTATTTTTTTTCATTTTTTCTGTTTTTAGTACTGGAATTATTTTTTTCAATGGATGCCCAATTATTGATGAGCATCCATTGTACCTAGTGAATTAAAATTCACTATTTAATCCCTTTGAATTTCTTGTAGATCTAGTAACATGCTTTCCCAGTTTTTCTGGTTATCATGGTCAAATTGTGCCCCATTTTCATCAGCGATCGTAAAACGCTTAATCGCTGGTGTTTTACTGGTCGCCTGAAATAATTGATAGGCTTCTTCTTTTAAAGCATCCGCAATTGGTAAGTCTATAGATGCGTACACAGCGCGCTTACAGGCTTCGATAGATTCGGCAGGGAATTTAGAAATACGCGCTGCTAAAGCCTCTACATAAGGTCCAATTTCATCTGCATCCAAGGCTTTATTGATCGTTCCAAATTTTTCCGCTTCATCAGCATCCCAATCTCTAGCTCCTAAAATGATTTCTAAAGCTTTACCAAGTCCAGCTTGTCTTGCCATACGCGATGCTCCACCACCACAGGGTAAAATGCCCATTCCCACTTCCATTTGCATAAACTTGGCTTTGCCTCTTGCGGCAAAACGCATATCCAACGCCAAGGCCATTTCATGCCCGCCACCTCGGGCAAAACCTTCAATTTTCGCAATAGTTGCTTGCGGTACATTGCTTAATCGTTCTAAAACGGATTGTAAGTCCAATAACTCTACCTCATTTCTTGGCACCGCTTCTTCAGACATATCCCTTAGTAAGTTGGTATCATAGTGGCATACCCAGTACCCGGGATTCGATGATTGAAAAACAACCACTTTTACGCTGCGGTCTCTTTCTAATCGTAGGCAAAGACTACTTAGGTCCGCTAACATTTCTTGTCCTTGTACATTTACAGGCCCAAAGTTGATGTCTACGGTTAAAATTCCACCCTTTTGTGCTGCTGTGAATGTTTGAAAATTTTTGTACTCCATTTTGTTCTCTTTTTAGTATTGTTATTTAATTGTTTACAACGGCAAATGTGTGCTGTTGTATCTTTCCGTTTTCGATGATGTAAGTGTCCGTAGCCAGCTGTACGTCAATGTGTTTGTTTTTTCCATTCCAGACAAAGTAAACCACCTTACCGTTGGTCTCCTGTTTGACGGTATGGAATTGGAAGCCTTCGAAATTTGGTAAGAACCCTGTATAGAATTCGAGTATCTCGGACTTACCACTATAGGTTTTTTCCGGAGTACTGAACAACGCATCGTCTGAATAATCTTCTGCTACATTGGAAGCATTTAAGGTGTCAACAGCCCTCATATGACGTTCAAAAACATCCTGTGTTTTTTTCATTATAACTTTTGTTTTAAAATTATACTGCAAATTTACCCTAGGATCTAAGCCTTGCTTTGGTAAGAAAATATGAGGTTTTAGTAAAAAACGAGGGAAAGATACTATTGAGAGCCTTTTAGGTGGGCTTGGTAGTTTTTTGCAGTCATTCCTTTGTATACCACAAAAGTTTTATCCAGGTGACTACTATCGGTAAACCCTAATTCGTGAGCAATTTCCGAGACCGTTGAATTGGTGTGTTTCAAACGTGTTTCGGCCAACTTTAATTTGTAATGGAGGATGTATTTTTTTAACCCAATGCCCATTTTATCTTTAAAGTATTGACTAATATAGTTTTCTGAAATATGAAATTGGTTGGACAACTCTTTCTTTGAGAGTTTTTCAGAATCATGAACATGATAATGGATGTAATTAATAATGCCCTGTATTCTGGAATCCGCACTATCGGTTGAAACAAAGCCTACGTTTCTGGATATGATGTGAAGTATGGAATGTAATGCGGATTTTAAGATGGTTTCACTTTTTAAACTTTCATCATTATACTCGTTGCATAGCACCCTGAATAACGAAAGAATACTACTTTCATCAGTTTTGGAATGAAAATCCAAATGAGCGGTTCTATCTGCGCCGTGCAATATCGTTTCGATTTTTTTAAACCATTGCTTGCGTTCCGCCTTATTTTCATCGGATAACATATCACCAAAAAAACTGTTGAGGAATTTGACAGCCGAGACCGTTGTCGGTGTTTCTATTTCAAAATTGTACTGGTCGCCAGGTATTAAAATAAAAATTTGATTGTCATCATAGTTAACGCGATGATTATTTATAATTAGTGTACCAGAACCTTTTTCAATAAACAGTATTTCAAAAAACCGTATGGGTGTGTATTGACAAAAAGCTAGTGCTGTTACTTCTTCAAACTTTTTGATTACGATATTTTCGAATATGGTTCTAGGCACTTTTTTTATTCTGAAACAACCTTATAATCGTTATTTGTTCTGATATACAGAAGGCATTCCCTTTTAGGATCTACAGATAATTGATGCTTCGACTTTCCTTCTGAATAGAAATAACTTCCTGGGTACAATTCTTTAGCATCTTTACTGTTTGGTTCTTGGTATGCTAACTTATTTTGAATAATTATGGCATGAAAAATAGAACCAGTACTTGTAATCACCCCTTTGAAGCCTTTTGGCAATTTAATAAGATTGCCTCGTATTCCATTTTTCTCCCAAAGAAAGGTAACTTTTGCATCATTTTTAACATCTTTTGTTTTTTCAATAACCGAAGTTCTATCGGCACCTAGCCAAACTATATTGGACACATCAATGTTTACAGGTCTTTCGCCACTATCGAAAGCTTCCGTTATCAGTTTCACCAAATAAGGTCCGTTATCTATTTCTACATAAGCTATATTTTCAGCTCCTTTAGCAGAGGTGATATGTGGTGCTCCAGCTGGCTGAGTCCAGAAAGACCCGACAGGCATCCACATTTCATCGGCATTAGCGTCATCATTATGGATTTGGCCACTAATAACTAGCGCACGATATGATACGTTATGTATGTGTGGTGGTGAAGAAAACCCATCTTTAAATTTTGAAAGGAAACCTGTAGGTATTTTTCCTTTTCGATTTCCCCAAATTGTAGCAGCTTTAGGACTATTATCTCCACGGGCAGGGTTTAAAGGCTCCCAGTCAATTTCAGAACTTAAAACAACTTTATTTGTTGCTTGTTCCACTATTCGTGCATCATTATTAGGGGATTTGCATTGGATTAAAGTAACTAGTACCACTATGTAGATGATTATTTTCTTCATTGATTTACTAGTCAAATGATTTCTTTCGTTTTTTTAATCAACTTCGAAATTAATCCTTCATCATAAGCATCTGGATGCGCCTTGGCAAAGTCGCCTTTTGGATTGCCTTTATCATTATCAAAATAGGTGCCTGTGACACCTTCATATACGTCTGAAACCGCTAGATCATACAAAATATCGGAACCCTTCGATGCTGGCGACCAATGTTGCCCATAGGCTTCATTTGCCATTTTTGTATTTAATAAGGAGCCCGGGTTTACCGCAATCGTACTAATTCTCGGGTTTGCCTTAGCGAAAGCAAAACTCCACATCGTCAAGGCTAGTTTACTTTGCGCATAGGCTTCACTAGTATTCGTATGCCCAACCCCAGCGAGCATCTCGTTCGTAACATGTGCTTGTGCCGCCGAACTTAAATTTATAATACGTGGCGCTTGCGATTTTTTTACTATTGGAAGTAAAGCATTGGTTAAAACATAAGGTGCAAAATAATTAACGACTAGTCGAATATCAAAGTCTCCAAATTCGCTAGTTGCTGCAGTTTTAAAAACTCCCGCATTATTAATTAACACATCTATTTGAGAAACCTTTTTTGCTATATTCTTGGCCATTTGTTTCACCTCATCTAGATTAGAAAAATCGGCAACAAACCCATCTATATTTTCATTTCCGGAAACTTTTTTTAGCTCTAAAATTACAGCTTGTACTTTTTCTTTAGTTCTTCCGTGAACATAAATTGCATGTCCATCCTCAGCCAGTTTTATCGCTGTTAATTTTCCAATTCCATCCGTACTTCCTGTTATTAATATGGTTTTACTCATCAATATCCCTATAATTATACTTTACGAATGTTTATCGTATTTCTTCATTTTAAAGTACAAATATAGGTAGACGACAAGGGCTCTAATGGGTAAAAATCAATGTAGTTTTAGTAAAAAACAAGGATTTGACAATCACATGATTGTTATTAACCTAAGTTGAATATAGTTAGGACTCATTTTTAATTTATGAGGAACCCCTTATAGACCAGTTTAAACATTCTACAATGAGCTATTATGTTAATGACTTTGATAGTGGCTGTTTAGCTGAGATTTCTTACAATGCCCCTCCATTTTAATGCCAAATAAATAAATCCACCCAATAAAAAAGAATCAATGAAGTAAGCATGTGTTAGTTGAAACACTTCAAAATAGGTGAAAACGGTTAATATTGAACTAATGCCCCATGCAATTAACGCTTCTTTTTCCCAATCTTTAATTTCGGCCAACTCATAGCGCTGTTTTTTAACCCAAAAGAAATTGATGATATATATAGAAGATATCGCCGGAGCTAAAATGCCTAAGAAATTTAGAAAGTCGAATAAGTAATGTGAAAAACCCAAAAGGGCACCAACAATACCCGCTAGCGCGCACATTAGGGCCATTTTTTTATAGGACCAATCTGTTTTTATGGTAGAAAATGTTAAGGTTGTAGAATATAAGTTCGACGCGTTACCCACCCATGTAGATACAAATAATAGCACAAAAGCAGGAATGACTAAATCTAAACGTTCCATCACTTTTATAATATCTACTTCACCAGTTTGAATTGAAGGTATCGCACTAAATAGCAAAGCTATTGGGAAGCCTATGGTGATACCCAGTACGGCGATTAAACTCTGCTTGTCATTATAAATAAATCGTGAAAAATCGGCCATCAGAACAGGAAATAATATAGAAGACCCAACTAAAATAGAGGTTGCCTCAAACAGGGTCATTGTAGGTTCTTTTGGTACAAACTCCACAATGGTCCAAAGGGAAGTCCCTACCATGCATTGGTATACTACATACCCCAAAAATAGGGTCAATACGGGCACAGCGAAGTTCGCCATTCGCTCTAGGCTTTTTATACCATAGATTGTAGTAGCGGTAATTAAAAGTCCCACAACAATTATTATGGGCCATTCGGGCAAATCGACTTGTAAAGATTGCAAAGCGGTATCTTTCACCGCAATGGCTAGTAGTTCAATCGCTACTGAGAACCAACCGAGTAAGGTGATGCCGAAAATGAAATTCATAATCCGAGCTCCCTTTCTACCAAAACTGAAATGCATAATCATATAGGTTGACAATCGCGAACGGTTTCCAATTATGGTAGTGGCCATACACATTAAGGTGAGTACGACTGTGGAAATACCAAAAGCCCAAAGGGCATCTTTAAATCCTATTGAAAGTGCTATTTCGGAGCCCAAATACAAAATGGGAAGCGTAAGACCTGTGCCGGCAATTAATAGGGCAATTAGCCACCCTGAAGTAAAATCTTTAGGCCGTACCTTGGTTATGGTGTATTGATTTCCTTCTTTAGACATCTATGGCATTTAGCAACGCATCAGCCAAAGGTCTTAATTCTTCATGACATACTTCACCGTTGTTCGTTAGCTGTATATCATCAAAATAAATACTGGTGTTTGCCACTACGCCGTCAAAATGTGATTTGGCCACTTGACCGAATGGAGGCATATCAATACTACTGGTATGCCCGAAGCCGAAATCAACTCCGCCCCAAATTCGTTCGTCTTCAACAAGCTCACCAGTTAGGGTGCGCACATTGGGATTGAAACCTAACATATTATGAGAGATTTTATACATGTTCGCGTCTTGAAAGGATGCTAAATAGGACTTAAATAGTTCTGCGCCCTCCCCTCCTATCACATCAATAATAAC
Organism: uncultured Flavobacteriaceae bacterium; assembly: GCA_947494565.1. Classification (GTDB taxonomy): domain Bacteria; phylum Bacteroidota; class Bacteroidia; order Flavobacteriales; family Flavobacteriaceae; genus Maribacter_C. Next base: position 128,896 of record CANLVG010000001.1, read on the forward strand.
ACCATCACGCATCATAAATTCTAAAGGTACTCCTTCCTCGGAATGCTGTAGGTGGTCAAATACGATGCTGCCGTTCATACTGTTCAATTTGGGAACAATATTCACAAACCCCGGTGCTGTTCCAAATTTTGGGGCTGAATAATCGCCATCGTCATAATCAAAAGCATGGTTCAGGTCAATGTCGTAGCTAACATCTGTACCATTAGTACTGGTTATACGCACTTTTTTGCTTCTCTTGGCCATGTCGGTAATTTGGCATAACAGGCTTTTAAGTAGTTGGATATCAAAGCCTGTAAAAACCCTTTCTAAGGATGCGATGGAACTTTCAGCAATGATAAGGTATCGTACCTTTTTGTTGACGAGCATGACGGTTTCCCATATATCGGAATATAGAATCACTCTTGAATTTGCTTCTATCCACACATCAGCATGACGTAACGCCCCTGTTACTGCTTCTGAAGGCCAATCTTGCATACCAGCCTGGCTATCTTTCTTGGCCTTTGGCATCCAAAGAACTAAAGGAAGTGCTCCGGCATTTTGTGCTGCCGTAAACAAAGCATTAACCGTTTCTTTTTTCGAACCTTCATCCGCAGTTATTACTACAGTTTCATTAGGTCGTACTTGAAACATGTCTTCCATTAGAATCTTAGAAAAACGGACTTGAACTTCCTGCATATGGTAGTATTTAGTTTAAAAATGAGGAATAGGGGTATCCTTTTTTTGACGATGAAAATAGGTTACTTAAAACTGAACTGTTAGTGCGGTACCTATGGTCAATGGTTGTCCTCTCCATCCAACATCATCAGGACTACCAACAAATTCTCCTGGAGAAAATTCTTGGTAATACTGTTGGTCAGTTAGGTTCTTGCCATACACTTCTAACCTCCAGTTCTTATAGCCAATTCCGATACGGGCATCCAGCAATGAATAGGCATCTGTGGTGTGGATGGCCAAATTACTTTCGTGCCAATAGGTCTTTCCAGTAGTATCTAAATTTAAAAAGGCATTAAACTTGAGGTCATCGGATATATTAAATGCCGATTCTAGACCAACTGCAAATGTGTTTGTAGGTACAAAAGGCACCTTACTTCCATTATAATTTGAATTGTTGGTGGTGTTCCCACTTGCTCCTCCGGTAGCACCTCCTTCTATAATTTCTGCATCTGCTAGGCCATAATTGGCGAATACATCAAGCCATTTACTTAATCGAACTCGTGTCTCTAGCTCAACGCCAAAGACTCTGGTTTCATCATAATTGTATACGCCTGCAATAAACGTATTTAAATCAAGGATGTATTGTTGTTGGTTTTTTAGATTGGAGGTAAATATAGAACCGTTTAAAATGAAGCGGTCGTTCCATGAGGTGGTTTTAAAGCCTAATTCAAAGTTATCTGACGTCTCATCATCAAATTCTCGATTAAACAAATCAGTAGCATCCGCATTGTATCCCCCATTGCGATACCCTTTGCCGTAGTTGGCATAAATCAATGCATTTTTTGAAGCTTGATATGATAAAGACACTTTGGGTTGAAACTCATTATTATCTCTTTCTGAAGTAGTTACGAATAAATCATCGACTTGACTGAAAGAATCGATATCATATCTAAAACCCGCAGAGGCCGTAAATTTATCAGTAATCTTATAATCTCCAAAACCGAATAAAGCGATGGTTTTAATTTCATTTACAAAATCTGCAACATCATATTCGGCTTCGCCAAATTCAGCATCTACGCCATCAGTTCCGTTTTGGTATACGTCTCTTTCTACACTTTGGTAGAAGCCACCGAGGCTCCAATCGAATGTAGCATCAGTATTGGTATTATTGATTCGCAGCTCTTGGTTGAAGGTATTCGTTTCTATTTCTTCTCCTTGTGTAAATAAATCAAGGTCAATAAAATCTAGGTCTCCAAAAGTAGAACGCTGTACTTTATTGATGGACGTGATGCTTTGTATTTTGACATTCTCTAGGTTATAGTCCATCTTGAAATTGCCATAATTATTAATCATATCAGATGTACCCAAAACATCGGCAACAATAACATTATTTCCTTCTGTCGGATTTGGGTCTAAAACACCTCCGGGAAACTCCCCATCAAATCCTGTTGGATTCACGGAATAGTAAGTAGCACCGCCATCCAATTTAAAATATTGATATGCCGTGGACACTGTAAAATTATCGGTAACCCGCGCTTTTAGTTGTCCTCTAATATTAAAATCCTTAACAAAATCAACCTTTTCATTCAAGAATTCGTTGGTCAAAAGTCCATCGAAGTTCTTGTACTGTGTAGAAAAACGATAGAAGATCTTATCTTTTTTAAGTGCTCCGGAAGAAATAAAGGATGCCTGTAAACTTCCTCCATTACCCGCACCTACCCTAATTCTGTTACTGAGCGTATTGGTCGGGTCTTTGGTATAAATGTTTATTGCACCACCGATTGCATTTTTACCATATAATGCCCCCTGAGGACCTTTTACAACTTCAACCAAGGCCAAATCGTAAAGCTCTTGACTTAATAAACTAGGGTCAGGAATGGTAACTCCATCAACTACAAATGCTAAAGGTGCGTCACCACCGCGTACCTGAGGTATTCCCCTTACGGTAATGAAATTGAGTCCAATGGCTTGGGCGGAATTAAATTTTAGATTGGGCACCAAGGTCGAAAACGAACTAATATCAGAAATACCGGCATTTTCAATACCTTCAGCATTCAAGGCGGTAACTGATTCCGGGGTAGTTTGAATGGAAGCAGTTCGCTTACGGGACTTACCAATCACTCCCGAAAATCCTTGAACGGTTACGCCCTCTAAGGCTTCAGATGATTCCTCCATTTGAATATCAATACTTCCGGAAGAAGCGGCAACTTCTTGTTTTTCAAAACCTAAGAATGTGAATTCTAAAACGGGGGTATCTGAAGAAACGGTAATTTCATAATTCCCATTAAAATCGGCAATAGCCCCGTTGGATGTGCCCTGTTCTAAAACATTAGCACCAGGTAATGGTTCCCCAAGGGTATCAGTTATTTTTCCTGTCACTTTAATTTGAGAAAACCCTAATGCGGAAACCAAAAGGAAAACGAAGACTATTATTTTTTTCATGACCCGTAATTTAAGTTTAGTTCGATTTAAGTCATGAATGTAGCACCCCGTTCATTAATTCTAATTCATTATAAATATTAAAATTATTTTTAATAATTTACAAGATTTATTAGGAATTATGAAAATCACACCGAATTCATTGGTATTTACGGCCGAATATTTCAAGATTTTAATTGAGAAAATTCATACGAAATTTTTAGAGCATCATGGTCTGATTCATCTTCCTAAAGCATTTCAGTTATATGGTTACGGAAGTTATGACGACAACAAACCCAATCTAAAAAAAGATTTAGAGGCATTGGGTTCAGAGTTTATCAATGGAAAATACCTGTATGACAAGTACCGCGATGTACAAAAAGGAAAGCCTCTGGTGAAGTTAAATCAATATTATGGGCAGCTCGTATTTCTGTATTTGGGCTATAAAGACTTTTCTGGGTTTCTTGATGAGCATCAACTATCCACTGCGGAACATGAAAAACAACAGCACTTAATCAATCAACATAATGACGATATTACTTACTATTACCTCAATTACTATTTTGGAGAAGATGATACTATTTTAAAAGGGCAAACTATTATTTCACAAAATTGGAAAAAAATCCAGCACATCTTTATGTATCCTATGCAAGATGGTACCCTACGAGAGCACTACAGTAGTGGTAGTATTCAGAGACAGGGTGATACTATTACCATAAAAACCAGTACACTATCTGGCGATAGATATATACAAGGCGCTAGCGAGATATATTATATCGGGCATAAAACACCCTCTAGTATTAATTACCTAATTGGCACCTATTGCACCTTTGACATCTTTACCAATAGTGTGGCTGGTCGTTCCATTTTAGAGAAGTGTGAATCAAAAGAAGAAATGGAAGAAAAGTCAAAATCACCCTTTATTCCCCCCTATATCGCATTAGAAGTCAGAAACAAACGAATTGTCAACGATAAAATGGTTCCAAGAAATGCCTTAGAGCTTTCAAGTAATAGTCCGTATGCTTCTTTGTATGGAAAATTGCCAGGCACGTACAAATTGACTTTTCATTTTGAAGAAGGCTTCACAGAAATTTTAAAATTCAAAATCTTACCTACGAATTATCAAATCATTACCCTTACAGAAAACGTGTATATTGAAAAAGACCGTATTGAATTGCTAAACAAAGGTTCAGTGGTTAACTTCAGATTTAATTTCTCAGGAATTATCGCTTTTGAAAGGGTCAATGTCTATTTCAAAACCTACTATCTGAAAAATAAAAATCGAAATCAAGAAGGTGTTTTTAGTGGAATCGATAATGAAAATAGGCTGGTGAAAGGTACGTTGACAGTTGGTTTTACGGAGGACTAGTTGGCGCATTCCACACGCCTGCCTGCGGGGGTAGTCATTACCTTTCCCTACTCCCGATAGCTTTCCCGGTCCGCTCGCATCACAGCTGTGTAGTGGTCACTTGTTTTACAGGAATTATGATTTTACAAAGGCAGGGATTACGATTTCAGAAATTTGGGTCATGATTTTATCATCTTCCCCATCATGACCTGAAATTACAAGGGTTAAATCGAGGTCTTCTACCACGATGACCCGTTGTCCACCACCTCCCCAAGCAAAGGTTGCGTCATAACTTTTATCACCCACTTGTACTTGGGTTTGATACCAAAAATAACCATACCGATAGTCTTTGGGCATCCAATCTTGAGTAGGTTTTACTATGCCGCTGGTGGCTTTGTCAAGATACGCTGCAGAAATAAGCTGCTCGCCATTTAGCTTCCCTCCGTTAAGCACCAAATTGCCTAATTTGAGCATGTCACGCGATAACATACTTACGCGCCACCCCGCTTCCGGCAAGCCGCTGGTATGATTTGCCCACGTGTAATCTGCAATACCGAGTTTATCCAATAGCTCGGTTTTAATAAAGTCCTCGGCCGTTCCTGGGACAACGGCATCAATAACCGTCATCACCAGCATGGGATTAAAATTCCCATACAAATAGGTTTGAGACTCCGCGGTTATTGGTTCACTTTGCTCCAAAAGCGTTTGAACCAGCCCTTGGCCTCTTAATCGAGCGGTATCTTTCTCAATTTCTTTCCAACTATCCTCATCTATAGCCAGTCCTCCATGCATGGTCAAAGCCTTGTGAAGTGTGATTTTTTCGGCCCCATCGGTCATTTTTTTAGGATCGACCTCTTTTAGGAAACTGATCAAAGGTTTGTGCAAATCTTCCATGGATAGGTATCCCATTTGAATCGCTCTACCCAGAACCAAACTGGTATAGGCTTTTACGGCTGATGCTTGCCCATGAGGCAAGTTGATACGTCCTTTTTTATAATAGGATTCAAAAACCAATTTGTTTTGGTGTGAAATGAGTAGGGCATCATAGCTTCCATAGGTGCCTTCAAAAATCTCTTGGGATACCTTGAGGATAGCCTTTTCGTCATTGTCCTGTACCGCTAGGGTATCTACCGATATTCCATCTTTTCTATCCTCCGGTGTAGTGCTGATATAGGCATTATTCAGATGCGGAATAGACCAAAATGAGACCTCTTTGCCATAGTTCGAAATAGGGGTCATCACGGAAGACAACCAATTGGTACTACTTACTGCGGTCGATGGAAACGCCGTTTGATGACTCCCCTCGATTACTTCTTTTGTTACGGACAAACCGTCATCTCTTCGATCATTCAATAATTTAACAAAGGCTTCGATCGGTTCAACCACCCTTTCTTCGTCTTCTAAGGAGCCATACGCAATGAAAACATTGGCCTTCAGGCTCGAATCTCTATTTGACGCATCGAAAGGTCCAATTTTCGAATGAAGCTCAGCTAAATTCTCCATTTCACCTCGAACGGTGGGACTACCCACAATGTAATTGTTAAAGGTATCCGGTTGCGCCAGTAGGATATAGGCACCAAATTCGCCACTCAACGAGTATCCAAAATACGTGCGACTGTTCGGGTCGGTACGATAGGTCGCATCCACATAGGTTAGGACATCCTTACGAATGAAATCCAGATGTTCTCTAGCTTGCCCAAATTGATACTTTGTTTGAATTTCCGGATTGCTGTGTTTGCTTATCGAGTAATCACGAAACCGACTCGCATGCGGTCCTACTTCTTTTTTTAGGTCGTCACTTATATCCAATTGCCAAGAAATTCCAACAAGAATCACCTCTTCAAGGAGGTACTCCTGGCATGCGGATAGCATTTCACGATGCCACGTAGCATCGGTATAATAAAGGACCGGATACGTTTTGTTTTGGTTCTCCGCATAGTCTTCAGGCAGCTCAATATACAATTCATAGTTTCTTTCGGTCTTCGAATCTTTAATGGGGACGACACGAATTTGCGGTGATTCCAAGGAGGATCCTTCCCTATTCGATGTCAATTCCGTTGTCCTATTTTCCTGCGCGAAAGCGATGGTTGTCAACATGGTGAAAGACAGTACTACTAGTTTAATTACGTTCATTTTTTCTTTTTGAATTGGTGATAAAAAGTGTATAGGGTTATTCTTTAGGTTCTAGGTCATTGTGATTCCAAATCAAACAGTCCGGATTTGGAAAGCTGTCGCGCTATGACATTCAGTTGATTGCTTTCACGATCTATATTGGACGTTCCGAAATAGGCGATAACCAAATCTTTGGAAGGAGCGATATAAAGGCCTTGCCCCCCATGTGCCCCTTTATAAAAGTCGCCATCTTCAAAGACCGCACCCCATTGATAACTGCGGTATACGGATTCTCCTGTATGCCGTGACTTGGTTTCGAGCTTTTTGTTGACGTCCCTAATTTTAACCAAATAGGCATCGGAAATCATCGGATTGGCGCTCTTTCGGCCACTAGGTGTAAATGCCAGCCCAAATCGGGCAAGGTCCCGCAACGTTGTTGACATGCCATCGAGATAGGCGAGCGATGTTCCATTGGTATTTTGCCCAAGGAGGGCACTGTATTCGGCCCCTATCCTACTCCATATTTCCTGTTCCACAAAATCGCTGAAGGTAAGTCCACTAATTTTTTCGACAAGGAGGGTCAATAACATCGCATCTACATTCGAAAACTGGTACTCCGTACCTGAAGGCTTGACAGCTTTCGCTGTAGCGAGGTCTTGAAGTGGGTCAAAACTTGCCTCATAGGTCTCCAAGGGCACACGGTCTATTCCTGAGCTCATGGAAAGAATATCGATGATGGGTACCCCTTCCCAACCTGACCCGGTAAGGGTATCAAAATAATAATCAATGGGTTTACTCGTATCGATTAAACCGCGATCCTCTAAAATAGCGACAGCGGTACTCACAAAAACTTGGGTGATTAAAAAATTAACATGTAGATCGGTCGGAAACATTCTGGGATAGCCTTCAAAGACAATTTTGCCTTGGTGAATGATAATCAATCCATTGACCTCTACTTGTTGTACATAGTCGTTTAAGGAGAGTCCGCCTCCTTTTTTAAGATCGGTCGACGTGATATAGTTTTTCACATCGTCCCTGGGATGTTCTTCAAGAATTCTTGTTGTGTCCGCCCTGCGTATACGGGCGTGTTTCTGAATTTGCGAGAAGTTGAGATAAAAATACCGTTCCAAATCGCCATATTCCGTCCAGTTGCCTCCTTCATAAATGCGTTGGTGGAATCCGTAAATTTCCTCTTTGGTAAACCCGGTATAGTTATATGTTTCATATTTTGGACCTGAAGCACTTTCGGAATAAGTGTCCTTTTTTAGTTCATTTTTACAGGCAAGAAAAAGAAATAGGGCCAGGAGAGCCGTGATACTGTTTTTCATAGTTTGAATTTTCATAATGACTGCCATTACTTTATAAAAGCAGGTAGGACTCTTGTCGCTGTCACCGCTACTGAGTTCTCAACGGGACGATGTGTGGTGGTCACAACAACCAGGTCAAGCGCTTCGATGACATAAATATTTTGTCCGCTACCACCACGAGCGGACTTACAGAGGTAGCTTTTATCTCCAACGGAAAAATCGGCCTGCCACCAGAAATAACCATAAGCCGTGCCCGATACTCCCTTGGTGGTGTCGTCATATTCTTCACTTTGATCAACAATTTTACTAGTAGCTTTGGCTAAAAAGGTGGCAGGCACTAGTTGCTCGCCATTCCATTTGCCTTTATTGATGGCCAAAGTCCCCCACTTGATCATATCGCGTGATGTCATGCTCGTGGTGCTTCCAGACCTAGGCAGGCCATTACTATCAGTTTCCCAGGCATAATTCGTTATGCCCAGTTTATCGAGAAGTTCATTTTTTATAAAGTCTTTCGCCGACCCCGGAACTACGGCTTCTATGACTTGCATAACCAACCTTGGGTCGTCTTTGTATGCAAAAACCTGAGATGCTTCGGTAATAGGCGTGGAATGCTCAAAAAAGGTCTGCACTTGCCCCTGACCATTTAGCTGATTTGGATTTTTCTCGAATTCCTCCCGCTGCTCGGTACTGATGTCGATACCTGAACGCATCGTTAGGGCCTTGTGTAGTGTGATTTTCTCTACACCTGCTACAAATTTTGTAGGGTCAAGATCTTTGAGAAAGTTCACCAGGGGCTTGTCTAAATCAGCCATGGTCAGATAACCCATCTGGATAGCGCGACCGAGCGCCAAGCTGGTATAGGATTTAGTGGCTGATGCCTGGGCATGGGGTAGATTTATGCGGCCCCGCTTATAGTAAGATTCAAAGATTAGCTTGCCCTTGTGCGCAATAAGAAAGCTGTCGAAATTACCATATTTGTTACCGGCTATCTCCTGGGCAAGCGTAAGAATCAAGGATTTATCGCCACCATCGATACCCAATTCGCCCACGGGGATACCATCTTTTCTATCGGCAGGTGCTGGGTCGATAAAGGCCTCTCTAAGATATGGAATATCCCTAAATGAGCGTGTGGTTTCGGCGGCCGTAGCCTCCGGTGCAGAACCGTCACTTTGTTGAGCCGAGCAACTGTAGGTTATTAAGAGAAGTGTTATAAGCAGCAATCCGGCCGTGTTTTTCATCGTTTTTTTCAAATTTTTGATACCCCCTATGAATTAAAGGTTGCATGAAATTACTGAATGATTCATGTGCACTAGTTTAAATAGGATAAGTACCGGAATTAAATGACAAAACCATTTCGTCATTGATATACCCCTTTTGTAAGAAATCAAGACGATTTATAGTTAGGGAACGTATCTTTAGTAGCTAGTACATCATCTTATGTTTAAAAAGTCATTGAAAAATACCATCCTCATAAATGTAGGCGCCTTTTTATTGGTAGCTATGCTTGAGATTTTGGGTAGTTGGTTATTCAAGGACAATTACGATAACGACTATACTTTTATTCTATGGCAACTGGGGTATGCGGTAGCGATCATGGGGGTTATTTGGGTGAATCATTTTATTTTGATCCCCTTTTTTTATGATAGAAAAAGATATGAGGTATATGGGGTACTGCTAATTGGAATTGTCTTTTTAAGCTCTTATTTAAAGGGATATAATAGTACCACCGGGAGTTGGGTAGGTGTCTATAAAATGTTTTTCTTTTTAATTTATACAACCGGAACCGGTATGGCCGCCTTTTTTTTAAGAAGAAATTTAATCATCCAAAGGGAAAATGCCGAGAAAGAAAAATTACAAAGGGAGATAGAACTTACCTATTTAAAAGAACAGGTGAATCCTCATTTTTTGTTTAATTCGTTGAACAGTATTTATTCCCTTTCAAGGCAGCAATCGCCGGAAACCCCAGATCTTGTCATGCAGCTCTCTGAACTACTGCGATATCAGTTAGAGAGTTCCAAGAAAAATACAGTGCTATTAAAAGAAGAGCTTGAGTTTATAGAGAATTATTTGTTACTTGAAGAAAAAAGATTGAGTGCCCGTTGTACGATTGAATTCTTAATTAAAGGGGATTTGTTGCAGCTAAGAATTGCTCCTATGTTACTCATCCCTTTTGTCGAAAATGCTGTGAAGCATGGCGCTCGAAGCACCAATGAGCAGAGTAATATCGATATTACCGCCTCCTTGAAAAATGCGACGCTTCAATTTCTAATACACAATTCGAAACCTTCAGGCAGCTTAGCCTCAGAACGAAAAGGATTGGGGCTTGCCAATGTCAAGAGGCGCTTAAACCTATTATATCCTGATTCCCACCGATTGGAAATCAAGGAAACGGAAACCGCATATGACGTCAACTTATCCATTGATTTAAACGCGACAACAGTAAAAAAGAAGGAATGATTAAAGTTGGGATCGTAGATGATGAAATACTAGGGCGCAAAGTGCTAGAAGACTATTGTTCTAAAATCAACAACTTAGACATCGTACTGAGCACAGGAAATCCTCTTGAATTCATCAATTTCACGCAGCAAAACGATGTGGACCTTATCTTTCTGGATATCGAAATGCCCGAACTTAATGGCATGGAAATTTTGCGTTCCATGATAAAGCCACCCAAAGTAATCTTGACCACGGCCTATTCTGAGTATGCTTTGGAAAGTTATGATTATGGTGTTGTAGATTATTTATTGAAGCCTATTAAAATCGAACGTTTTCTAAAGGCTATTCATAAAGTTTCGGCGTCAAATATCATGGAGGTCAAAAAGGGAGCTGAACATGAAGCGCTACAAATAAAGCATGACGGCATGCCGGTGAATATCCCATTTCGATCCATTCGGTACATTCAAAGTTTTGGTAATTATTTGAAGATCTTCACCGATTCAAGAATGTACCTGATCCCTGAAACGCTTATTAATATCACTACCCTACTGCCAAAACAATTTCAACGCACGCATAAATCCTATATCTCCAATTTGGATTGTGTTACCAAAGCCACCCGAACACATTTACTTATTGAAGATAAAAAGGTACCTGTGAGTGCCATGTACAAGATTGCTGTTTTTGAAAAATTGGAAGCTTTAAAATAGTCACTAAGGCTAAACCATTTCACCCGTCTGTATACCTACAGCGTGTAAACCGACGGGGCGGTAACGTGAAACACAATAGTTCAAATATACCCTACCCTGCCTTTTTGATGGAACTAACCACGTTCATACGTAATAACCAAGGTATGCTTCCATGGCACTCCATGTGGATTCACTTCCAGAACTATCTTGTCAAACCTGTACTAGTATTGGACATATCGTGTACAATTCTTTTACAGTAGAAAGGAATCTTATTTTATGCAGATTATATAACTATCTGGTTAGTAGTCATTTGTATGTTTGGTATGGTCTTTATGGTGTACTATTCAAGAAATGAATGTTAACGTATCGATAACTAGAAGCGTACGAAACACTTTGAAAACCCATTCATACATTTAAAAATGAACTTATCATGAAAAAAACAAGTGTACTCTTGGTAGCATTGCTCTTACTGGTCTGCCATGTCAACGGGCAATATACCGAAACCCTAAACATCGAAGAAACCTTTGATCAGGTACAATTAGACGGAAACGTACGTCTGTATTTAAAAGAAGGTACTGAGACCAAGGTCAGTCTTGAAACAAGAAATGAGCAAAAAATGAAGGATTATAAAATCGCCATTCAAAACAATACTCTGTCTATAGGACTTCGTAAAAAGGAACGCAATGGCGGTACGAGAAAACGCCATTCTTCTCCTAAAATCACGGTATACTTAACGCATCCGGGACTCGAAGGGATTCATATGGATGGTTTGATTCATGTCTATTCGATTGATACAGTTTCGAACGCTAGTCTTAGTATCACAGGCGATGGGCTTATCAGAGGGGAAATTGAAGTGGATGTTCAAAGACTGGCGGTCGATTTAGATGGGTTATGTTCCATGAAATTTTCAGGCAAAGCGGACGATGCCACGCTACGTTTGGATGGAATGGGGAAAATTAATGCTCGGGATTTAGAAACCTCTCAAGTATACAAATCTGCAGACGGACTTACGAGTATTAGCGTTGCCAAATTATAGTTATAGCGTTTTTGAAATGAACTTTTTTGGTGAGTTCCAATACGAAAGTTTCCGAATCAAAAGGGCAACAACTGCGGGCCCACGGATGATTTGAAAACACGCTCTCTTTTAGGAGCACTTAGATAGTAGGGCTTATCGAACAACAAGGTGTTGGAAATATAATCTGCATACGTTTCATAGCCCGCATAGTTTTCTGCCGCGCCCTGTTGTATTGAAAGAAGTGACACCTTTAGGCCTTCCATGACCAGTGGGTCGAATAAGTCCTCGGGTACTTCAGGAATTATGATTTCGGTGCGATTTCCATCCGCAACAATAACGGTTGTCACATGAATCGCACCACTACTGCGCAGTAAGAATCGTGAAGACTCATAATCGGGAATTCCTCTGAATGAAATAAGGCCCTCATTATATTCGTAGTCTACATCGAGCTCAGGAACTTCTAAGTCTTCCGGTGGAAGGCCTACTTGCTGTACTTCATAATTATCCAATTGAACGCTTGAAAGATATGCATGGAAAAAGTCGGCATAACTATATCGGGCACCTCCATAATCACTAAAGTAATTACTGGCGTGCAGGGTATGACCGACATTTGCTTTGAATCGAGGTTCGTCCTCAAAACCGATGATTCTAATGAGCGTCCTACTAAATGGCTTGTAAAAGTTTACATAGCGATACCTTGTCGCGTCATCTTCGAAGATAGAGGCGTCTAAACCATCCATTTCATTTAAGGTCTGCAAAGGAATGAATAGGTATTTATAGTCCGATATTCCGTCCTCTGCGAAATACTGAATGAAAATCTGCTCGGTTCCTAGACTATTTGCATAATCCGATGAAAAATGGCCGCTAAAATTCCCAGAATACCCATTCAAGGAATATCCTGTACCTTGCGCCCAGAAGCTATGTCCTTCTTCTATGGAAGTAATCGGTATATCAAGGAGGTTGGTACGCCTATCCGTGGCATTATCCTGAAATTCGATTCCATTTTTAAGCTGTTCGCCCGTCAAATCCATATAAAGGCGAATATTGAAAACAGATTCTTGAAAATTGTTGATGTGCGATAGACTATATTTAGTATCATCCTGAAGTTCAAATTCCCCATAAAACCCAAGGCTTTCGGCTTGGCCGCTCGAATGTGTCCGATGTGCCAATACTTCATTGTTGGCATCATATAATACAAAATGTAGTTTGTCAATATCTTTTCGTATTGAATTGGCCGGTATCTTAATAGTGAAAAGTAGAGTGCCCGTTGGGGTTGGGGTTTCATCATCATTAGTGTCTTCCTTTTTGTTTTCCTCCGATATGGGTATCGGCAGTGCTCCTGAATTCTCGGATTTACTACATGAAGTTAGAATAAGGAATACTAGTAAGAACGGAATTTGCTTCATGGTAATTTTTTTGACTACAGTACTACAAAGTTGGGGTATTATTTTCCAAAAGGCTTGTTATTGCTCTTTATTTCGTTCAAACGAAAAGAATTTCCCACAAGTTTCACTGCTGATCTTGGCCAGCACCATGACATTAGGTTTTAGAAATTCGGATTTTGTTGTATTTCCCAATGATTGGTGTCCAAAGCTTTGGTAAGCCAATTCAATGGATTAATCAAACTTGTTCAGACCTTGAGGAAGGCTTGTTCGAATAGTGGCATGCCTTCGGTAAGTTGTATTATTTTCCTGAGCTACAGATTGTGGACTTGAATGGGTTTATTCTGTACAACCCAGCCAATCGATGACCGCACGACCTATGACATAGACCAGCGGTAAAAAAAAAGGACGCAAGCTATTGCTACCAACCATTTTTCCAGTTTGCTTTGTGGGGCATAGGGTTCGTTGTAGTTGGCCGTCTCTTTTTTTGACTCTATCCTCCTCGTTCTTCTCCCCTTTCATTTCTAAACTAGTTCAATAACCAAGTATTAAAACTACATTTAGGAAAAATAACTTGTCTACTTTTATAATAAAAACTACTTTTAGGAAATAAATCATTCAAAATGAAGAAATATCAGCTTGGAGAGTTTGAGGAAATTGTGCTTTTAACGGTTGGCGTACTCCATGGGGAGGCCTATGGGGTAGCCATTAAAGCGGAAATTGAAAAACAGTTACAGCGTAAAGCTTCTGTAGGTGCGCTTCAGTCTGCACTCAGGCGTATGGAGGGCAAAGGCTTTCTTATTTCCGAGCTTGGGGAAGCAACCAAGGTCAGAGGTGGTAAGCGAAAACGCTATTTTAAGATCACCGCATTAGGGAAGGAAGCCTTACAATTTACGATGCAAACCCGGTTAGACTTGTGGGGGCAAATTCCTGATATGGACTTTCAATTTAAGCCATGCTAAAAAAACTAGCCATACGACTATTGAAGCTCTATTGTCATACCGATTTTCAAGAGGATATTCTGGGTGACTTAGACGAATACTATCAAAATAATCTGAAAACGAAAGGGAGATCTTATGCCAATGCGACCTTTTTAATAGATGTGCTATTGCTGTTTCGACTCTCGCTCTTGCGTCGTAAATGGTTTGATCTCAACCTAATAAACGGAGCCATGTTTAAAACAATAGTTACAACAAGCTTTCGCGTGTTTTGGAAAGAACGCGGCTATGCCCTACTCAACGTATTAGGTCTTACAATCGGCCTGACGGCAAGTATTTTACTATTTCTCTATGTTCAATCGGAGCAATCCGTAAATGGGTTTCACACCGATATAGACCAACTATATCAGGTTATGGAAAATAGAACCTATTCAGGCGTAATCAGTACAAGTGACCAGACGCCCGGACCACTCAACACCACATTTAAGCAGGACTTCCCAGAGGTTGAAGCTATAGCTGCCTATACCTGGGTATATGAGCCCTACTTTATAAAAAAAGATTACCGGCAACGGGAAAGTGGCATATGGGCCAGTCAAGACTTCTTTCAAATTTTTGATGTAGATTTTATTGAGGGGAATGCGCGGAATGCCCTCACTTCACCTTCACAAATCTATTTTTCAAGAAGTGCCAAAGAACGTTTGTTCGGCAAGGAACCAGCCCTAGCGCAAACTATTGAGATAGATGGTTGGGGCACCTTTGAGGTGGCCGGTGTTTTTGAGGATATACCCACTGAAAGTACGATCGATTTTGAGTTTGTTGCCCCTTTTCTGCGCTGGAAACAGACAAATAACTGGGTAGATGAATGGAGCAACAGTGGAATCAAGGGTATAGCCAAGCTGAAACCCTATACCGATATTAATGAATTTAATGCCAAGATTGAAGATTACGTACGACATAAAATAGGTCAAAAAGAGCCTGCCGGAACCATATTTCTACAACCATTTAAAGACCGCTACTTATTCTCGAACTATGAAAATGGGGAGTTGAAGGGAGGACGAATTATCTATGTTCGCCTGTTTACAATGGTCGCCTTTTTTATTCTACTCATTGCGGCTATTAATTTTATTAACCTGGTAACAGCCCGTTCCACGAGAAGAGCAAAAGAAGTGGGGGTTAAAAAAGTAATAGGTTCTACCCGTGGGCATTTACTGTTGCAATTTATGACAGAGTCGGTGTTGCTGGCCATTTTCGCCACGCTGCTGGCCGGACTCCTGGTCATGTTGACTATAGATTACCTTAACGTCTTAGTCGGTAAGAACTTGGTCTTTTCCTTAATTAGCTTCAATCAATTTTTTGGGCTATTGGCCATAGGATTCGTAGTTGGCTTGGTCTCGGGCATCTATCCTTCTGTAGTGCTTTCAAATTTTAATGCGGTTCGCGTTTTGAAAGGTAGTTTAAAAGCTTCCAATGGGTCGAATAGCTTCAGAAAAGGTCTGGTTATTTTCCAATTCATGATTTCCACTACGCTGATCATAGCTACTTTAGTGGTTCAAAAACAGCTGAATTTTATGGAAAATAAGGAGTTGGGATTCTCGAAAGAAAATGTGGTAATGGTTCCATTAGAAGGCAAATTATTAGATCAAAATGTTCAAAATCAGCTGAAATCCAGGTTATCGGCTAACCCAAACTTCACCCATATGGCCTTTTCAGGAAGTTCAGCGCTTACCTATGGTACATCAACAGACAGCGGCTTTACTTGGCCGGGTAGGGCTAGTGAACTCAGAGCAAGTTTTCAAATTATTCAAACGGGCCATGATTTCCTGGAAACGTATCAAATGGAACTGGTGGACGGAAGATTTTTTGATCCTTCTTTGGCTACGGATTCGCTTCATGTGATTATCAATGAACAAGCCGCTAACCTTATGAACGTGGAGAAGCTTTTGAACCATCCCGTATCCTTTTGGGGCAGAACGGGTCGTATTATTGGTGTTGTCAAAGATTTTCACTTCCGTTCGTTACACTCCCCTATTGAGCCATTGATTATCAGTTTAAGACCGGAAAATAGTGTGATACTTAACCTTAGAATGAATGATCATGATATGCAAGCAAGCCTAGCTTTTCTAGAAAAAACACTGAAAGAAATAAACCCTGATTACCCATTTGAGTATACTTTTCTGAATGATAGTTACAAAGCACAATACCAAAGTGAGATGGTAGTAGGAACGTTAGGGAATTACTTTTCCGGGATTGCCATTTTTATCGCATTACTAGGATTATTTGGTTTGGCAAGTTTTGCTGCCGAACAGCGAATAAAGGAGATTGGGATCAGAAAGGTCTTAGGTGCCGGCGTTTTAAACATTATACTACAAATGTCCAAAGGTTTTCTCGTATTGGTGAGTGTTGGTTTTTTGGTTGCCGTACCGATCAGTTACTTTTTTATGACGGGCTGGTTAGAAGCTTTTACCTATCGTACTGAATTAGGTGTTTCGACCTTCCTTAGCGCTGGTGCTGCTTCCCTCCTTATTACGCTGGTAACTATTAGTTATCATGCATTAAGGGCTGCCAATTCAAATCCGTTAAAGAGCTTGAGGTATGAGTAGTAAGGCAGGCGCGCGCTACATCCAGCTCACAAAATAAAATCCTCCACCGTAAAACTCCATTTGAGGCCTATTCTGCCTAAATCTCATAGGGCTTCCCAAATTCGGATGACTTGCTTCAATAGGTCATCCGAAGCATACGAACTGATATTTGTTAAGAGTATCTTACCAATTCCCGTTTCTTTATCAAAACCCATCAAACAGATCACGCCATAATTACCTCCATTATGTCCAACTTTAGTCCCTTTTAATTCCCAAAAAACGCCATTTCCTTCCGATAAATTCATCATTTTTTGAAATGATTCGGGTTGAAGAATATCACTATCCCCTTGAAAACCTTTAATCATATGGGATAAATACTCCGATAATTCCTGACATGAAAGCATCATACCGCCTGCTGGATACAAAATGGGGCGATAGGGCGGTATTTCTATTTTATTCTGAAAATAGCTTGTAGGAAGCTGTTCTGACGTATGTTTCCAAACCCCAACTGGAAAACCGAATTGGTTTGTGATCAATTCTTCGATGTACCGATCATATGAGATACCGGTCTTCACTTCTATGATATAAGCCGCTAAGGCTGCCCCGATATTACTATATACGTAGGTGTCCCCAGGTACCGTCTTGGCGAACCTTTTTTTTGTGTAATGGACTCCGTCCTTGCTTAAGGCTGCTTTTAAAAAATCCCCAAGGCTTGTTTTTGTATTATCTGCCCAACTGCTGAACGTTTTGAAACTATCCTTGCCCATTTCCTTTTTTGAAAGTGTTAAGGGGCCATCCAAATACCATGATTTTTTTTCGATATCCTCATCTAAAATAGCAGATGTATGGGTTGCCAAGTGCCTGATGGTAATTTCGGAGTCGTGGTATGGATGAACTACTTTGAATGGCAGCACCTCATTAACGGGAGTATCTAAAGTCAATTTTCCCTCTTCTAGGAGTGTCATGATACCAAGACCGATAAATGTCTTTGATACAGAGGCAATATTAAATCGTTGCTTGCTTGAAAATTTTAAGTGTCGATCCAAATTTTCATAGCCATAACTTTTTAGAAATACTATGGAATCCGAATTTACCTTAGCTATGGAAAAACCTGGGATTTCAGAGGATTCATATAGGTTTTCGATCTTGGAATCAAGCGTTTTATTTAGGTCTTGGCCAATGGAAATGGTCGCACCAAATACAATTAAAAATAATGTGGTTATACGTGTATGCATAGATTTTGTCCGTATTCATTAAACAATTCGATCGTTGTTATCGGAATTTATTTTAAAGTGAGATTCCTAAACAAGCTTTATAATATCTCCCGAGGGTTCTAGTCCCCAATGCGTGTGTCTTTCATCGCAAGTTCTAGGACGAGGTCGGTTTTCTGATTTTCCTTACTGATAAACAGGGTTAGTATTACTATCGCACTTTTAAGCGATACATGAGGTGGTTAGTTAAACTTCATCTTCTTTATTCGAAGACAAAATAAACGCATACCTAACAGAAAAAATTGGAGAATTGGGACATGCTAATCTGTTTTGAATGTCCAATAGGTACCATTGTTGCTGATATTACGAATTGAAGAGAAGAATTTACTTGGATTTAGACCGGTAATTGACTTGAAATGATTTATAAAATCCGATTGGTCGTAGTATTCATTATCATAAGCAACGTGACTTAACTCCGGCTTGGTAATGGCTTCTTCATAAAACAATAGTGCCTTCCTAAATTTTACCACCGATTTAAATTCTTCCACGGAAAAACACAAATGCTTTTTAAACAATCGCAATAGTGTTTTTCTGCTTATCAATAGGTGGTCTGCCAATTCTTGGATTTTAGGCATTTTGGAAGAGTTAAAAATTAAATCAATAGCTTTTTGAACACGTTCGTCTTCAAATTCTTTGAAGTGATTTTTAAAAAAAGAGTCCAATAAATTTCTTTTGTCGGTCAAACTAGGCGCGTTAAATACCAAGCTTGAAGTGCTTAAAAAATCATTGCCGAAATAGTCGAAATGAGAAGCGCTTTTATTCTGCACCAATTTATGTAAGGGTTGATCAATGAAGTGGTTGATGCCCAACGGGTGAAAAACAACTCCTATTTTATTAAATACACCTCTTAATCTTACCTCTTTACTTGTTTTATTATTTATGGTTAGAATGACTTCTTTTGCATCGGATTGTATGGGCAAATACGTCTTTCCATTTTCATTCCACTGTATTTTCACCTTGCTATATACATTGAGCGCTACTAAATAATGGGGGTGGTATACAATGTCCTTACTGAAATGCGCGTCTTTCGATTCGTGGAAATAGTAATAGGCAATGTGTTTTGCTACGTCTTTATCCTGCGGCACTATTGTTTTAAATGTATCCATTACCCAATCGAAATACCTCAATAATACAATATATTTAAGAGTATAGCTGCGGTCATGAAAAAAATAGTACGGGCCATTTAAGAAGTTGGGCTACAATACACTCAAGTCGCAAAAGTCTGCCATGCCGCGTACCTGCCTGTAGTAGGCAGGTAGAACACCCCTCTCCTACCGTCGGCTCAAAGAATAGGATTCCATTATCTTTTTTGAGACTCTCAATAGAGTCATTAACCAAAACAATAGCAGATGGATCAGAAAAAAAAAGAACCTATTGATGATATTTTAAAAATGCTACGATATACCATAAACCAATAACATTTAAAAAAGAATACTATGAAAACCTTTTTAAAGATTTTTTTGCCAATGGTGGCCATTGCAGGTTTTATTTGGGCCTGTAGTTCCAATGATGATGTGGCTCAAATGATGGACGACGATGTATCGATCAGTGACGATGTTGACCCTTCTGAAGATGAGCCCGATACTTCAGATAAAGTCCAAATGGTAGATATTCAAATCTCCTTACCCACGGCAAGTGATTTTGACCTTAATCGAACTTCTGTTCTATCTATGGGTTCGTCTTCTCAGGTTTCAGGAACAAAAGCTACTGGTATTCTTTTTAATCCCGGTACTGTTGAACTCGCTTATTTACTTGATGAAAATGACAATCTGGTTTTAGCGGGTTTTGTTGCGAATGATAAAAAAGAAATTTCCATTGAGACCACTGCCGAGGTTCTTTTATATTTTGGAATGGTTTCTTCCCTTCGCCACGTGGACTATAAAAATTTGTTTGTTGAGAGTATAGGTCAACAAGAACCCTTTCAAGCATTTTCAGCTAGTTTGGAAACACTATTTGTACAAAATAGCACGGTCGTTGCTGAAGGTGGATATATAGACGACCTTAACAATGCTATAAGTGCCTTTACCGAAAAGGAAACTATAGCCATTGGTTCAAAAATTGATTTTGGACCTATTAACAGTAGTGGCTTATCCCTTAACGAAATAAGTGATAAGTCGTTTAATGTAACAAATAACTATCCAAGACGCGCGCACGCTTTTCTCTACAAGAAATCGTACAAGAATTTATTGGGTGAGGAGACTATTATCAATTCGGAAATTGAAGGGAATGACATCTCCGACAGAGAACTGGATATCCCTTTTGTATCACTCGGGAATGAAAACAATGAAAATTTTCAAGGACAAGTAACCAATTTTAACCTTTGCTCACAGGGTGCCAGATATGCTGGAAAAACATCTGAAGAGCTGGGCCTTGAAATCGCTGATAATAGAAGCTCTGAAACCTATGAACTATCCGTTATAGGCCCTGGCCGAGGAACGGCATCTGAACGTGACCTGACCGTTAGAGAACAAGAAAAATTTGAGGAATTGTCAATTCAAACATTTGTTTTGGACTATTTCCTACCTGTTTTAATGGACGTTGGTGGTAATAGAGATGTATATTCAACCAAAGTACTACAAAATGCAAGTGGTTTAACAGCGTCTGTTGAACCCGTTCTCCGCGCTCATGACGCTTCTATAAATGCTGTATTGGAAAACGATTTTGAGACTGCTCTTAAAGAATTTCTACCATTTTTGTATGGTGACATACGACTATCCAATGATTTAAGAAACATAATGACCGCTCTGTACAATATTGTTTCAGAGGGCAGTTCACCCAATACCTTTATTCAAAACAATGAGTTGATACAACAGGGTGAATTAAGATATTTAAAAATTTCTACGGCAATCTTAAGAGCCTTAAATGAGTCGGTAGGTATTGGTTGTGTCAATCAGCGGTTGGGAGTTTCCTCAAAATTGGAAAAGTGGGATGTCACCATTACCGAGGGTCTGGTAAAATTAAAGCCCGAAGAAATGACCACAGTACCATTTGCAGAAGGAAAAGAAATTAATGCTATGGCATTTTTCGACTTACAAAGTGGTGAGGAATTTGAATATGAATGGAGCACAACAACCCTATTTGGCGGTGTGCTTTATGACTTGGAAAATAATCAAAACGGTTCGTCTTTTACGACATCGAACAGTAAAGTAAGTTTTATCAGTAATGCGTCTACAGGTCAATTGGGTGAAGGTGAAAATTTGGAGACGGTAACCGTAAAGCTATTTGTAAAGAATGGTGGTATGAGAGAAGAGATTGGAACAGCTACAATGACCGTTGATGTCAAAAAAGAAACGTTTGAAATAAGGCCTAAAGAAATTACTATAGAAGGCGACGATCAAGTACGACTTAACTTAGTTCATAACGGTGGTACAACGGAAATACCCAACGACCAAATGGATTATAAAGTAGTGTGGACTACTGATGGAAATTATGGTCTATTTAGAGGATATCATGTTTCTGAATTAAATTTTAACGAGGGATTTACCAGATACGATGCGTTTGATACTGAAGTTGAGGAAGGTGTTGAACAAATAAAAGTATCAATATATGCGAAACCCAAGGATAGCGAGGAACCCTTTAGATTGTTGGATGAGGCAGAAGCCACTATCACCATTAAAAACGAAGAAAACATCAAGTATCTCTATGTCTCTGTAGACAAACTGCTTTATGATGATCCCAATGGTACTGATGGAGCATATGGCTATTTTGTGTTTTTTGAATTTGCTCCAGAACCTAATGCGGAAAGCTATGCTTTAACAGTAAAAGAGTTGAAATTTGGAAACAATACAACAAGTTTTGTAAATCAAGGTGACAATTGGACAGCGGGAAATGATGGTGATTTGATTAATGGAAAATATCGATTTACTACGTACACAGGGAGTGGTCCTGGTACAGCTAGAGCAGATGCCGCAGCGGCACTTGCCACACTTGAAGGTTTTGCGCAGGTAAGGGTCGTACTTAAACCGGAATAAATACAATGAACCTAAACCTTTTCCCTCTTTTTCATGTAGAAAAACGGTTGTGAGTCATTAAACGTTTGAAAATCTATAAATTCCTCATACTGTTCAATGGGTATGGGGAGTTTTATAAAAAGTGAAAAACAGAAACGACCAATATTTTGAGCGCATCAACACCTGGTTGCTGTTTTTGATCGAAAAGAAGTATGTTGTTCTGATGTGGAGTTTGCCAATGATGTCTGTCTGTAACTTGTGAACTTTTGACAGTGGGTATCGAGGCGTACCTGCATCACACTTTGTAAATAGGATAGATTACGACTACTAACTAATAGGACACGGATGCCGGAGTTCATTTCGCTATAGCTTACGGATTTTCATATTACGGAACCAAGACTCAAAGTACCAGTTCTGTAGCGCAATCCTCCCCTGGGTCGCCTTCCCGAAACCAGGAGCGTCCTTAAAACCGGAATTGGCAATTTTGGTTCGCCAAGCGAGTGATTTTAGATCTTCTTCCGCGGTCAGTTTGCCATTGAGGTAGAATTGAATTTTTCCTGCTTGTTGCACTATTCGAGTGGTATTCCATTGACCTTTAGGTTTGGCGGCTACCTGATTTACTTGTGGGGATAACCCCCAAAGACAGCCGGGCCGTTTCAAAGGGGTTTTCGTATCCATATGCTCGGGTTCCAAGAGTTGGTATTCCGGTCCTGTCTGATAGGTAGCCGTATATTCCGGGGACTCCTGAACATTGATAAAAACACCTCCGTTTCCTCTGAGCGCCATTTGCCAATCAAAGACTAGCTCGTAGTTTTCAAATTCCTTATCGGTCACCAAATCCCCAAAAACCTTGGTTTCATCAGTAGCATTACAATAAAGAACACCCTTGCGTACTTCCCAGGCCGAAAATCGGGTGGAGTCCGAGTTGTTGAAAAGATGCCAGCCGTTAAGCGTCTTACCATCAAAGAGCAGTTCCCAACCCTGTTCCTTTTCGATATCGAGTAATTGGTTATGTACCTTATTTTTTATGGCGAGTTCTTTGGAGCGTTCAATCTGGAATTTTTCTTTGGGTTCCGTTCTACAGGAGATTTCAATGAGGAGGATGGTCAGCACTAGGATAAGGGAAGTTCGAATCATGTCACGCTATCTATGGCAATCGGTTACTAGTTAGGTTCTGGTTCCAAAATCTTTGGAGCTTCTAAAATAGCAATATAAGGCAACACCCCCTATTTTTTTCTCTATTCATGCAAGCAATCCCGCTAAGGTCTATTCTTATAAGATGTTCCAATGAATCTAGGGAATGGGTTTCAATCCCTTTTTCAGGAAAAAAATCCGAGGAAGACGAAGTGCCTATTTGACCTTCCCTTTTTTAGGAGTAGTGCAGTTATTGAATTGAGAATTAATTTTTAAAGCTGGTTTGAAATCCTTACCATAACTATCCGGATACTTTTTTTGAGTACATGTTAGATAAAATGGGCCATTGTAATACCCAAGCATATTACTGCTAGATTCGATAAATCGAACTTGTGCCCTTTACTCGTTTCAAATAGCGTAGTTGCCCCCATATGCAAAAAAATACCGGTCATAAGTGCGTTCACAATATCTAGATATTCAGTAGCTAAGATGGTGTTATTGGATATATAGGTGCCCAAGGGGGTCATTGCCGTAAATACTAGCAAGAAACCGATAATTTGAGCTTTACCGTAGTTAGATTGAAATAAAAATGTGGTTAATAATGCCGCTACAGGAATTTTATGAATCAGTACACCATAGACCATATTATTATGTTCGTGTATTGGAAAACCTTCTAAAAAGCTATGGACACAAAGGCTTATGAACAGTACCCATGGAAAGCCCATATCTTTTTGGTGTATGTGGTCATGGTCATGCTCAGCCCCTTTTGAGAAAAATTCCAGAACAAGCTGTAATAAGATGCCGCACATGATAAAAAGTACGGTGTGTGGAGTATCCAAATGATGATATACTTCCGGCAATAGATCAAAAAGTGCTAGTGCCAATAGAAACGCACCACTAAACGATAGTAATAGTTTAGTACCTATTGATTTTTGCTTTTTGGTGATAAAAGCAATACCAACACCAATACTAATGGCAATAATTGGAAGTAAATACGTATTCATGAAGACATTATTTAAATGATAATAAAACGTTCAGACGTGTTAGAAGACTATTTTTAGGCCCTTAGTTATTGACTTTATTGCTCCTTACGTGCGTTGTTAAAAGAAAGGATAGGGTAAGAAGTAGGATTTTCTAAGGTGAATAGGTGTCGAAAAGGACTTGAAAAAAGTCTTTTTCGACACCTCAACTTTGTTTTTGAGTTTAAACTTCTACTGCAAAAGTATTAAGGGCGTAAGGCAACTTTAAGTGTTCCTGATGTACGATCTCGCATTAAATCATATCCTTTTTCCGCCTGCGACAATGGTAAAATGTCAGTAAAAATCTTGCTAGGGTCGATGACACCTCTTTCCACTATAGGAAGTAATTTTTCCATGTACGCGGCTACATTTACAACACCGGTATGAATCGTTATATTTCTAAATAAAGCGGAAGAATAAGGCTGTTCAACCGGTTCATACAGATGACCGAACCCAAGCACACTTATCGATGCACCAGCCTGAGTCATCTCCATACCTTGGGCAATCGCTGTTTTATTACCTACGGAATCGATAACAGAATTTGCACCTCTTCCCTCCGTAAGTGATTTTACGAAAGCCACGGGGTCTTCGTTTTTGGAATTTACCACGTGCGTTGCTCCAATAGTTTTCGCCAATTCCAATCGACTATCGTGACGCCCTACCAAAATGATAGTAGAGGGACCGAATAAAGTAGCCGCCATGACGGCGCTTAGCCCTACTGCACCATCACCGATAACCACCACAGTTTCTCCAGTTTTGATATTCGCATTTACTGCTCCGTGGTAGCCTGTAGCGAAGTTATCTCCTAAGGGAAGCACTTTGGTATCAAATTCATCTCCGGTCAAACCTTCAGGAAGTTTAAACAATGTAGAATCACCATAAGGAACACGTATAAATTCAGCTTGACCTCCTTGGATATCATCACCTCCATGCTCTGCAAAAAGTGGTGTTCCAAATAAACCACCATGTTCGCATGCCGAAGGCAAATCACGTTTGCAATAATAACACCCTCCATCGACAAACATAGCGGAAGCTACAACTCGGTCTCCAACCTTTAAGGTGTGGATAGCTTTACCTACTTGGTCTACTACCCCCACAAATTCATGCCCTATTCGCATGCCTTCAAATAGACCCATTTCAGGTCCGTTTTGGGTAAATTCCAAATCTGCTCCGCAAACACCTGCAAGTGTAATACGTACGATAACATCATCGTCTTTTACTAATTGAGGTTTGGGTAGATCCACCACCTCTATCTTTGCTCTTTCCTTGTATACTACTGCCTTCATATTGTTTTAATTTTTGTGTTTAAAAATCGTATTACGTTTTAAAGAAATATGGTTCGAATAAAACTTGTAACCGATGCATCAACTAGTTACTTGACAAAGTTGCGTCATATGCGACGAGTGAAATATGATGTGTGTTAAGAAAAAAGCTTGACGAAGGTCAAGCCCTAAAATTGATTTAAATCAATTTTTTAGGACTTCGAACGGATTCTACTGATAGATTCAGGAGAAATACCTAAATAGGAAGCTAAAACGTACTGTGGCACTCTATTGGCAATTTGAGGATATGTATTGACATAGTCCCAATAGCGCTCTTCCGAGGTTTTACTAATATTGGTAATGACTCTTTGGTTGGAATGGGACAGGGCTTTTTCTATGTACAGCCTAAAGTATTGACATAAGGAATGTATTCTTCCACAGAGCTCCTCTACATCGTCATATTTCATTTGTATAATAATAGAGTCCTCCAGCGCTTCGGCAAAATATTCGGCGGGAGTTCTATTTAGATAACTGTGAAAGTCCGTGAAAAACCAATCTTCTACTCCGATACTTACCGTATGTTCTTTTCCAAGGTCATCTAAATAAAAAACGCGTACCGCACCTTTTACGATATAGTTTCGATATTCCGATACGAAGCCAGGCTGAATGATAAACTGTCTTTTCTTTACCCTAGTGGTTTTCAATATTGAAGTAAACTCGGCTATTTCTCGCTCCGATAATTCAACATATCTGGCTATGTGATCCAATATCTCCTTGTACTTACCCATCGATTTTTTTAACGATTGATCTCGGTTTGGGTCAAAACCCATTGCTTCGATCCATCCAAGAAACAATATAGTCGAACTTGAAGATAACCTTTTTCACCAATATGGAGCTGTTCAATTGGTGCGCCCCGATAAATAGGGGGTCATACGTTCCATTGCGACCTTGAGATGGGCAAAGGGTACGGCCGTAAAAACTATTCGAAACCATCCCTTTTTTTCATGTCCGAAGCCACTTCCCGGGGTCAGGAGCACTCCCGCATGGTGATAAATGTCCAACCAGAGCCGCTCTTGTCCGTAATCGCTATATTCAACGAGGTATTTGGAAAAATCCGCCCAAACGAAAAAACTTCCCTCACTAGGTACATATGGAATTTCATTCTTTCTTAAATGTTCTACCATTAGTTTATAGCTTCCGGTAAGGCGTTTTTGATTCTCCAAAATATAGGTGTCGATAAAACGGGTGTCCTTTAACAACTCCCCAAGGACCCATTGGGTCATATTAGAGACGAGGTGTGGAACATTTGCATTTTCAAAGCCTTTCATAAAGTCTTTGTTCAAGGAATGTACGACACCTATCCGTAGACCCGACATCGAAAAATCCTTGGAAAACCCATACCATAAATGCAGGAAGTCATTATCCATTTCGTGCATTATCTCGGCAAATGAGACGTAGCTTCTTCCTGCTGGGTAATCGGCTTTAAGATTCTGATCTCGGATGTCTATAAGTGAAAGCCCATAGATTTCATTAACAATCATGTGAACCTCGTGCTGAATACACCAATGTGCCAATGCCCTTAACTCCTTTTCGGTATACCTGCTCCCGGTCGGATTGTCGGGGGAAGTGACCAATAAAATTTTAAAAACCTTTCCCTGATTGTTGAGTTCATTCCAAGTACTATCCAATGATTCCGTTGTCACCGGTGCTTCGGAACCAAAGTTTTGGAGAGCATCATTGGTCTGAAGATCATAGCGCTCCATTCCGCTCTTAATGCCCATATCGTTGGTGTACATCGGATATGAAGGTGCTGGAATAACAACCACATCACCTGGATTGGCAATCACAAAAGAACTCACTTCAATGATTGCGGAGGCTCCCGCGGAGAGGCCTATGGAATCAGGCATAATGGGAACCTTGCAAAGATACCGCTCCATAAACTGCGCAACTACCTTTCTTACCTCTATGTTGCCCAATAGGGCGGTATATTTGAGCGTCCAATCCGGAATCTCGTTGTGTCTGATGATCGAACTTAACTGCCCTCTCATTTCCGAGGTCATCAATTGGTTTTCGGCAATGTTCAAGGGAAATGCCCCGTTGGGATTTTCCTCTGGGTCATATAGGTTTTGGGCTGCCTCCATGAAAATTTCAAAATCAATCCGTGCTGGATTCGAAGCCAACTTGTTTCCCCTTTCCGATAAACTTGGTATGGTACTATGCATTCAATGATTGGTTTATAAAATTGATTTAAATGTACGATTTAGCTTTGGTATTGTTATGGCTGTGAAGACAAACCCATCTAAAAACAAAAAGCCCGAG
Organism: uncultured Flavobacteriaceae bacterium; assembly: GCA_947494565.1. Taxonomy (GTDB): domain Bacteria; phylum Bacteroidota; class Bacteroidia; order Flavobacteriales; family Flavobacteriaceae; genus Maribacter_C. Next base: position 156,726 of record CANLVG010000001.1, read on the forward strand.
CGACATGCATCGTCGCTCAGGTTTTATTTATTCAAGGTTCTTGATACCCTCCATTAATTACGAGAGTGCGAATCATATACCTTGCCACTGATTTTCCATTTCCCATTCTCCTTGTAAAGAACAAAGAAGTCTGTGAAACGAAATCCGCCCCAGTCATAAAATTCAACTTTGGCCGCTGCTGCCGGTCCTGAAATATCGATCCATGCAATATGATGCTTTACATCTTCGGAAGGGCCGCCTTCATCGACAATACCTTCAAATTGGTCCGCGGTGACATTGTATACTGTTCCATCCACGGAACCAACAACGTGGGCATGGCCGTAAAATGCCGAACGGCTTAACTTGCCATCACCCGTCTTGGCACTTTCAATATAGGGCTGTAGCGCTTTTTCTACTTCTTTGTACTCATCAAAGCTCTGTTTTTCATGAACCGTTCCCTTTTGTGCTAGCGCGTTAAAAGTGATGAGGGAAAACAACAATATACTTATGGTCTTCATTTGACTCGATTTTTATGGGTTAATTATTTGCGTGTGAATCGTAGACCTTGCCACTGAGTTTCCATACCCCGTTCTCTTTGTAAAGGACAAAGAAATCGGTGAACCTAATTCCGCCCCAATCAATAAACTCTACCTTGGCAGCTGCAGCTGGACCAGAGATATCTATCCATGCGATATGGCTTTTTACATTCGGCGATGCACCGCCTTCGGTTACCGCTCCCTCAAATTCGTCAGCTGTCATATTATATAGCTGCCCTCCTATAGAACCTAAGATATGGGCATGGTCATAGAATGCCGTACGACTAAATTTACCATCTCCTGACTTTGCGCTATCGATATAGATTTGTAGGGCCTTCTCGACTTCCTTGTATTCTTTGAAGTTTTGAACTTCATCTGCTTTTGTTTCTTTTGTCATTTCTGTACTTGTTTTCATTTCTGATTTATTTATTATTGTTTTGATATAAATATTAGAACGTTCGTATATTACATTATAAGAATAGTACTATACAAGACTTATTGGTAACTATCCAGTAGGTTTTAATTTTTAAGGACTATTCGAAAACGTGCCTTACCTGCCTCAAGATGCTCCATAGCCTCATTTACTTCTCTCATAGGAAATTCTTCCACAGTCGGATAGATATCGTGTCTTGCACAGAATTCGAGCATTGTTTTGGTCAGTTCAGGACTTCCGACGGTACTGCCCCCAACCGTCTTATCTCCTGAAATCAAGCTAAAAGCGGGTATTTTCATGGGTTCCAATACGGCTCCCACCGTATGTAGTTTTCCTTTTTTTGTAAGTGCCGATAAATAGGCATCCCAATCCAAGTCAACATTTGTGGTATTCAAGATAAATTTTAGTTTTCCCCGCACCGTTTCCAATTCTTTTGGGTCTCTGGAGTTGATGACCTTGGTCGCTCCCATAGCCAATATTTCCTCTGTTTTATTCGGATTTGAAGAAAAGGCAACGACCTCACATCCCCAGGCCTTTAAAAACTTCAATGCCAAGTGTCCAAGTCCTCCAATCCCGATTACCCCCACGGAGTCCGTAGGCTGAACACCAGCAATTACGATGGGGTTGAATACGGTAGCGCCGCCACAGAACAATGGACCTACTTTACTTGAATCCATACCTTCAGGAATAGGAATGGCCCATGACCAATGTCCACGAACATGGTCGGCGAATCCACCATGCCTGCCAACAATCGTCTGTTCGGCGGTATCGCACATATTATGGTCCCCGCTCATACAACTGGAGCAACTCATACAGGAGCCCGAAAACCAGCCCATACCCACGGTTTGGCCTACGCTCACATTTTTCACGGCGCTTCCGACAGCAATCACCTCCCCTACTATTTCGTGACCTGGAACCAAAGGGTATTCGGTCATGCCCCATTCGTTGTGGATCATACTCAAGTCTGAGTGGCAAACCCCACAATAGGTAACTTTTACATCAACCTCCTCTACTCCAATTTGGCCTAATTCATAAGTGTACGGTATCAGTTTGCCGTTTTGTTCTTGAACCGCATATGCATTTACTTTCATTGTGTTTCTGTTTATTGTGTTTATATTAGAACGTTCGTATATTAATTATTAAAAAAATATCAACCCTTAAGTAACTTCATCATAAAGGACATGAACACTCGGTAGGATTCGACCTTACCGGAAGCCTTCATTCGGGTCATCACCCCCTGTCTGCTGGTCAAAAAGAATACTGCCATTTCGTTCGCTTCAAAACTTTTGGAAAAATCACCATTATCTTGCCCTGCTTTGAAAAACCTCCTAAATATTTCTTGCCACTTTTCATAATTACCGTCGACTACTTTTTGAATGACCTCATTCTGACCAGCAATTTCGCTGGTCAGGCTTCCCATCATACAACCTTCCTTACATTCCGTTGCCTCCAACCGCTCCAATTCCTCATTGAAGACGATTTCTAAACGGGTTGTAAAGGGCATATCACTTTCCAGCAACCTTCCGGCAAAGTACGCCCCAACCTTCTCCCCATAATGTTCCAATACTTTGGCGGCAAAGTCTTCCTTGCTCCTGAAATAGTAGTAGAAAGAACCACTCGGAATCTCAGCATTTTCCAAAAACTCCCTAAGACCAAGACTATGATACCCTTTCTGGCTCAAAATCTTTACCCCGGTCTCTAAAGCCCTATCAATATTCTCTTTTTTCATTTTACTATTCGAACAGTCGTATATGGTTTTTGGCACTTACAAAATAAACCATTTTTTTTTGTCATACGTCCAATCATTAGAAATCTCATAAAGTTATATATCCAAGAAAAGGATTAAAAAAACTACCGCATCGAAACCTAATCTCGAAACTTGTAGTCGTACATAATGGAAAGAGTGTGATAAAGCTCCAACCTCAATTGTAACTAATTCATTCAAAAACAAATATCATGAAAAGACTAGTGATTTTAATAATGGGCTTCATACTTCTCAGTTTCAATACATTGGATTTTATAGGCATGATTCGTCATGATGTTGCTATTGAAAAATATAGGGAAGTTGGCAGACAACCCGAGTTTGATTGTGTGGGAAGATATTCGATTTCTGAAACGGAGGAAGACTATGCTGTGGGTGTTCTGATATCATCTCAATGGGTTTTAACCGCAGCTCACTTTGTCAAAGATTCTTCAGTATGGAAATTTGGAGCTAACTTTTATCGCACAAAAAAGATAATCAAGCACCCCAAATTACAGCCAAACGCCGAAGAAACACAATGGACCGGATGGGATATGGCTTTGGTAGAACTTGAAAACCCAGTTTTGGATATCAAGCCAGCCGAACGTTATCGTGGAAGTGAAGAGTTAAAAAAAACAATCACGAAGTTAGGTTACGGATTCATGGGTAATGGTAAAGCGGGACTGACAACACCGAGATTACAAGAGAAACTTGGAGGCCAGAATACAATTGATGCCATAGGCGGGATATTCGAAGATAGGGAGTTCAGTACTAATGTAATGGTCTGCGATTTCGATAATCCAGAAGATACTTCTTTCAATAAATTTGGATCCCCTACCCCACTAAAACTAGAAATCGGAGGATCTAAAGGAGACAGTGGTGGCGGCGTGTTTATAGATGAAAGTGGCAAGTTCGTTTTAGTGGGAATTGTTTCAGGAGCCCTGAACCGTCGAATCAAATACGGGTCTGTAATGGCTTTTGCAAGAGTTTCAACGGCCAATGCTTGGATTGATTCAGTTATAGAATGACCGGTTTTCTATGCACTAAGTTCCTTGTCAGCCAGTTAAATTTACACGATTCAAAAAATCGAGACTAATTTGAAACCTGATTTTAAAGGTCGTAGTCTTACATACTAGAAACCAAAATATAAAACATGTACGCCAACTTCGTAATAATTACAATAGCCCTGACCATTTTCGGAATTGTATATACCTATTTCACATATCGCAACAAGGAGCGCATGGCCCTAATAGAATCAGGAATAGATATTGAATACTTCAGACTTAAAACTCAAAGACAGAGTACTATATTACTAAGCTTTGGCCTTATATTCATGGGGTTTGCAATAGGTGTTCTCAGTGGGTTCTTTTTTGAAAAATACCTATTAGAAAATCATAACCCCAAAGAGTATCGCAATTATCCTCAGGCCTATCTAAGCATGATTACGCTGTTCATGGGGCTGGCCATGTTGATTTCTTATTTTATAAACCGAAGGATGAAAAAGCAAAATTAGTAAGAGTACTTAATAGTTACAATGAGCAAATCCAACTATTCGGAAGAAACTGCTATCGAAAGAGCAATTGTTGGTAAAGAGGATGGGTATAGATATTTGCTTGAAAAATATAAAACATATGCCTTTATGATTGCAGTAGGTATTGTTAGAAATGAAGAAAGTGCTGAAGAAGTGGTCCAGGATGCATTCATCAGGGTTTTTAGGCATATAGCCAAATTCAATAAATCCGGTAAATTTTCTACTTGGTTGTATCGAATAGTATACAATACATCCTTGACGAGTTTGCGAGGAAAACGAAGAATTGATCTCCGTTCATTTGATGAACGGGAAAACTATGAATTCGAAATACCTGACAACTATGCCAATGGGTTCGATGACCTTGTCAGAGAGGATAAAATTACTTTCGTAAATAAAGCAATCGCCAACCTTTCCGAAGCAGAGAATATCGTTGTTACGCTCTACTATACGAACGAATGCTCTATCATCGAGATTGGGCAGATTACTGGGTGGAATACATCCACTATCAAAACGAGACTGCACCGGGCAAGACAAAATCTATATATAGAACTCTCCAACTTATTGGGAAATGAAACCGATGAAATAAGATGAAAAAATTGAATTTTAGCAATCAAGTACTAGAAGACGATGACAAATTGATAGACCTTCTCAGAACACTACCGCGAGGTGAAGTCTCTGAACAATTCGTAGAAAATACTATGGAGAAATTCTTGCTTCTTAAGACAGGTCAAAAAAGGATTCATAAGCCTTTAAAGTTACCATTGTGGCTCATGTCCATTATGGGTTTGATTCTAGTGAGCCCACTCTTTCTAGAGCTCAATACCCAAATAGCGCTACCGAATACCGGTTTTGAATTGAAAAACATCATTGAAAACATACCTTTTCAATTGGATTCATGGTACACACTATCCTTGGTGATATTGGTGTTGACGTCAATATTTGTTGTTTGGGTTGAGTTAGGTTTGTTAAGGTTTCGGAATCCTTTTGCTTGATTCTTTTATTTGCTATTCTAGGTTTATCCTGCAACCGAAGTACAAATCAAAAAAAGGATATACTTGTAAAACACCTTAGAATTGGTATACGAAAATATTGAAATAGTATCCAAATAGAATGCATCTATTCTTCTGTTTCGGTTCTTGACAAAAAAAATTGGCATCAAAACCTAGGATACCGAATCACTGCATTGTGTTAATTACTTATGAAACTTTTTAGTCCATTTTTTAATTCAAAAACAGTCTTTACCTCCTTCGAATCTAAGGGCTTGTCAAAAACAGCTAGTTCATCCATTAAGCCAATATAGCCCAAGCCCAGCATAACTTTCCCATTTTCGGCGTCCCAAGTAAAAGGATCATTAATGTCTTTTATTTCACCAATGAACGCGCCGTTTAAATATAATTTGAATTCGGATTTTGTTTTTGTATTAACCTCTGAAAAAACAATAGCCACATGGGTCCATGTGTTAGACTGAAATGGAGATGGATCTACCGTAACCGTACGCTTTTCCCAATCCGTTTCATCGCTATCATTATTCGGATCCCAGACCGCAATATCCCCCATGGCACCCAATCTAAACCTTCTTGGGCTATGATCGGTGAAATCTACCCATAAGCCGGCATCGCTCCATTTGGAATCTGTAATGCAAATGGGGTCACAATAGTGGGGTGCCAATTCTTTGTTGGGATCCAGTCGCAACCAAAAGGATATCGTACCACTCCAGGAGGTACTATTGTATCCCACATTTTTATAGGCCTTATAAAAAACAGCGGACGTTTTTGCTTCTTTAAAGTGAAGTGCATCACCTACTAGCCCCTCGTTTTTAGCTAAGATAACATTGGGGTCGTTTAAGCCGACCTGGGCGCTCGCTGCATTTTTATAGTTTTCAGCGGTATAGATCATTCCGTCACCAATGGATACATCTGCAGTAAGTTTTCCATCGAAAGAACTGTAAAAAAGGAGGTGATCCTTTAATGGTTCGTTTTGTGAAAAAGAAACACCCAGACCTAAAAAAAAGAGCACGCTAGCTGCAGACAACAGTATTTTTGTTTTCATAAGTTTCAATTCAAGTTTCGAACAGTAGTGTTTCTATAAAAATAACAAGAATCATATCATATCTACGGTTCTGAAAATGAAATACCTCAAATGCTAGTTGAAATAATTTCAATTACGACCTATAGGGTGAGTACCTTATCTTTGGATGTATGGAACTCAAGTATTTCAGGCTCATAAAAACAATCGCTGAAGAAGGTAGTATTGCCAATTCTACGGAACGTCTCTTTTTAACACAGTCCGCTTTGAGTCATCAATTACGTGAATTGGAGGAACGTTTAGGGTTCAAAGTATTCAACAGAACAAGAAATAAATGGGAGTTGACGCAGGAAGGTACCGAACTATATAAACTAGCGAATAAACTATTCAGTTCTATTGATGAGGGTTTTAGTAACATTAAGCATATAACGGAAGGTTCGAAAGGGGCGATCAAGTTAAGTGCCGAATGTCAATCGTTTTTCCATTCCATTCCTTCATTTATCCAAAAAATGGGGATTCTATATCCTGAGATCGACATCGAAGTAAGTCTTGGGGCAACCCATCAGACGATATCACAAGTATTGTCCAATGACATTGATGTGGCCATCGTAACATCGGAACCTGAATCAGATGAACTCACAAGTGTACAAGTTTTTAAGGATGAGATTTTTGCCATTATGCATACGGAACATGTACTGAATAACTTGGATTATTTAGATGCAAGTCATTTTGGAAACGTTCATTTATTGATCAACTCTTTTCCTTTAGAAGGCGTGGCGGTCTACCAACAGTTTCTAAAACCGAACAGAATACATCCGACCAAGATCTCGGCAATTCCTTTTACGGAAATTACATTGTCAATGATACAGGCGAATATGGGGATTATGTGTGCTCCAAAATGGCAATTAAGTGCGTTTAAAATATCAAGTGAGCTGGTATTTAAACGTATTGGCAAGAATGGTCTCAAGCGAAACCACTACTTGGTCGTTAAAAAAGAACATCGAAATAGAAAGTACATACACGATTTCATATCGAGTTTTGAAGAGGATTTTTTAGAGGTATGATCTATCTCACGAAATAGCTATGACCTGAGATCAAGACACTCCACTGCCATGAGAGATAGGTCAATGCAATTACCGATGTAAGTATCAAAAGGTTCGCAACGTCTTCATTAGAGCAAGATAATCTCCACTCCTACTTAATTTCCGATAAAAGCCCAATCATAATCCAGAACCAATTCATTGAGCTTGGCAATGGTAGTATTCGCTAATTGCTCCGTTCCAGGGTTGCTCGTGTAGTTGATAAATCCATTAGAAATCGTATTCACAACGGCTTGGTCGTACACTTGTGAAATGATTTGATCTAGTGAAGTACCATCGAATTGATTGCCGTTGATTTGTAGATCAAATACTTCCGGGTTGTTGGTGGTATCGAGACTCGACAGATTATTATTCCCAATAATCAGACGCTCCAAAAGCGGATTTGCTGATAGACTGATTTCTGTTAGCATATTATTCTCAATATATAGATCGCGCAATTTTTGATTTGCGGATAGGTCAATGCTGGTGAGCAGGTTTGTATACAAATCGACTCGAACCAATTCGGCATTGTTAGAGAGATCGATTGAAGTTAGGTTATTGGCTCCTACATTGATTTCCATTAAAGCCAGATTTGACGAAATATCGATGTTCGATAGTGTATTATCTGCAAGGTCGAACCGCTCTAATACCATATTACTGGAGAAATCAATGCTGCCAAGATTATTTTCCCGCGCTAGGACTACTTTTAATTTCGTATTAGTTGACACATCTATCGTAGAGATCTGGTTGCCGTCGACCCAAAGGAATTCTAAATTCGGGTTTTGCGATATGTTGATCTCGGTTAACGCATTGTATCGCAACCAAACGGATTTCAAATTAGGATTATCGGTAAAATCCAAGCTTGTGACTTGATTGTAACCCAGCCCTAAGAATTCCAGTGCTTTGTTTTCGGAGGTATTCAGACCGGTCAATTGTCCCAGATACAATTGACATGATTTGAGCAATATCAACTTATCGATGTCTATTGCCGTAAGATGACTTTCGAAGTTGTTCTCTTGATTACTACCAAAATCCAAGAGTTCTATGGCTTCTATGGCTCCGCTCACGGTAATCGTAAAGACCCCGTTCTCCGTGTAGTCGTGGGAAATCGTATTTTCAATACCTGAATTGTTTATCGTTGAAACATATTCATCAATTGTACCATCGCCCCAATCTACAAGATAGGTGGACCCCGTAATTGACTTTAAATTTAAAACCTTTGTTGTAGCGGCCTCGGAATCATCAACAGTCATGCTAAAAAAATCGGTATTTTCGGGAAATGTCAACGTTAATCCCGTATACCCAAAATCAACGGAAGTATAGCCGGCGGCACCGATGTTTTCCGCAACAGTCACCTTCGTTTCGTCAGGCGAGATCGTAAAATCAAAAGGTAAGGGACTACTCGCAAAATGGCCCAAAACTGAATTTTCTTGGGGAGCCAGCGAAATGAGTACCTCATTTTCATCGGTCACTATGAATTCGGTTAAGGCATATGTCCCCTCCGCTAAAGGTACTTCAGCCGTGATATAACTCTCATTTGATTTCGTCAGCGCCAACTTTTCCCTAACAAATATCGAGCTACCATCACTATCATTGATGCTGATCAAGGCAAATGCAGGTTCCAGATTCTTTTGGGTACCCTCTAAAACCGTTTTTGCGGAAAGGGCTTTTGTAGCTATGCGAAAAACGTGCTTCCCTTCCTTTATTACAACTTCATTGTCTATTGGCGGAATGGGATCGTTATCGGAAGAACAGGAAATGACGTAAAGAGACGCAAAAAGAATATAGAACAGTTTTTTCATGGAATAAGGCTACTTCTACTATTGGAATACAAAGGTATAACGTAAAAGGAATGAGCAAAGTATAGTACTCGAAAATAGCACCTAGCTGTCCGGAAGTACTTTATTTTATCTGAAGAGCTGTTCCTAGGTTCTATAAAAAATCATATGCGTTGACCACCTTAAAATCTGGCGTGTTGTTCATGAGTTGCTCTAAAATCCACTTATGATTAGACCCGACAAATAGGAGTACTTTATCATTTGGTTCGGACTTTTTAAGCACATGCATCATCATTCTGATATTCCGTTGATACCATCTACCCAGCCAATCGGCCCCTAACCACTCCGTATTCGTACCGAACCTAACCTCCAACATATGCATTCTAGAAATATCATAATTGGCGATATCCGTGCTGTTTAGTCGTTTCATATTGTCGTACAAGTCTAAAGTATTCATGACACTGTCGTTGTGTCGATAGACTTTATTGATCTGGTCAAAGTGTTTCATATTGAATTTTACATCAACAGAATCCATATACTTATCAAAAGAGGCAAAGGCAAAGTTTTCTAGAGACCCAACGAACGGAGGCTTATTATCGAATAGATAAATGGAATCATGGCCAAGACGTTTTGCCATGCGGAAGCCGAGTTGAAATACCTCATTCTCTTTATCTGTTATAAAGTCATCCGATTCAAGATAATCCTGATATCCTTGATTATAGATGGAATCGTATTTAGGATCCTTTTCAACAAATACCCTTGTAGCATCGAACTTTTGAAGCCTGGTCATAAGCTTCTCTAGTTGTCTTTGGTTGTTGGCGTCCAATTCATCGTAGTTCGATTCTTGGTCAAAGTGGTAGGTGCCAACAATCAGCACCTCTATTTTAGAATCACACTGTAAACGTTTGAATACGGTATCATTCTCTTTAGTTGGACTTTCGCATCCAATACCGTTTATAAAAAGTAGAAATATAAGAAAGTAAGCAATAATTTTTTTTAGCATGACAAGTAGTGATTTGGAATAAATCTATGGTAATTCTAGAACCATTCGGATATCTTAATTGTCTCAAAAACGATTTTGGGAAGTATCGTAATATGAAATCAAGTCAGGTAGTGGCGCAAACAAATTGGGTCTTAAATTTTATACTTAAAATTGTGCTAAGGATTCAATGAACTATCAAGGGATGGAGTTATTTTCTGACGGGATACTTTTTTTTATCGGGATACAATTAGTAATTGTCTCGTTAGTTCATTTCTATGAACGGGCAAATCAAAAGAATCTTTATCTGGGGTTCATTTGCTTGATAACCGGACTTTGGTACTTCTATTTTGTGTTTTACTATCTCTGGAAAAAGAACTTCGTTTATGGCATTTTGATCGGAGCCGATAAATTGATTTTCATTCCTGTTTTATTGCTCTTTTATTTTAAGTCCATTTATAAGACGATAGACACTAGGTATATCGTGAGGCACATGATAGCCCCTTCACTTTTTTATATACTTTCTTTAGTGATGCGATTTGCTTTTCCAGAGAAGTGGCCCGATTTTAATAACAAGCAAATCCCATGGTTCCTTATAGGGACGATCGCATTATTCTGGATATACTTTTTTATCATCCGTAAAGAGCTCACCATCAATTTACGACAACAAATTCTCCCTAAAGTCTACAAAAGAACTCGCTTCTTATTCTACTCCTTTTACAGTCTTTTTTTATGTATGCCTTTTTTCGACCTGACCAAATCGTTCATAGATTCCATATACTTTTCCGATTACTTCGAAATAAATAATGCAGCAGTCTACAAGACCTTCTTTGAATACCTAGAAGATTGTATTTATTGTTATTTCTTCCTCATAAGTTATTTCATTTCACTGTATGCTATAACGGAACTCTACCTTATCAAACGGCTCTTATTTCCAAGTAATGCCCTTCTAAGTAAACAAGTAGTGAGCCATAAGGGGACCTTGGGAGAATTGATCCATAACGAAGTGGTACAAAAAAAAGCATTCCTTGACCCTTCGATGACCATAGCGCTCCTTGCGAAAAAATTAGGCATCCGAAAAAGAGAAATTCTGGACTACCTAAAGTTGACCCAAAATCGATCTTTTATTGATTTTATAAATGAATTGAGGGTAAATGAGTTCAAAGCACTTGTCAAACAAGAAAAAAATGAACAGTATGATCTAATTGGACTAGCCAAGGAGTGTGGGTTTAAATCAAAATCCACCTTTTTCAGAGTGTTTAAAAAACTGGAGGGAATGACCCCAAATGACTATAAAAAGTCCATAGAGTAACCTCTAGTGAAACGGAAAGCCAGTTCAAGAAAGGTAAGCCCGACCCCTTTGACCTATAGTTTGAACGCGACCAACAAGGTCGTTCTTGGTATTCAATGTCGCTATATGGCCGAAATTAGTTCTTCATATGGGCATAAAACCCATCGCCACTATAATTACCTCCTTCAACCAATACCAAGATTCTATTTTTCCCTTTTTGAAGTGCTATCGGAAGACCGTTTCCAGCATGTGCTTCTTCTTGAAAAGCATCAAACCAGGCGTGGCGTTGTTTTTCAATCACCCCAACATAGGTTGAATTGACCCAAACATGTAAGGTATTCAAAGAACTAAATTGAATTTCCGTTTGTGTTTGCTTTTCCGAATCGATTTCAGTTGAGAAATAAGCGAGTTTTTCATCCGTAGCGTATCTGCAGACCTTTCCCGCTACTAGACAACCTCGAGGATCTGTAGTAACATCAGACCAAGCATATTCTTGCCCGTCCATAACAATAGGAACATCTTCCTTGGATTTTTCTGCCTCTGCAATACGTGTACTGAACGGCCCTAAAGCGTTCCAATCATTGATCATCGTGTCGCGGTGATAGGTAATCGCGTCAGATGCTGTTGCATAACTAAAGCCTTCGATTTGCTTAACGGAAATATCGTCTAACCATACCTCGCCACCTACCAGTCGAGGCTTAAATCCTATTTTCCCTTTGGAATATTCAAAATACTTGAAAATGACCTTGGGCCGGTCCATATCCGCAACGTAAAAATGACATTCCGAGCCAATGATTTCCGCTTTGAAGGAAAACCATTGATTGACCTTTATTGCTGCGTTCTCGGCCAATGGTGTTTTGTATTCTTCATACAAGGCCCTTGAAGCATTACCATCACGATGCGGGTTTACACGAATATAACTTCCTTTACCTTTGATATAGATGCACCCGAAATCAGTTCGATCGTTCTCCTGGTAATTGTAAACAAGGCCTAAATAATCATGCTGATCTGTCGGAAAGAGGGCCTGCCCCTCAATGACCACATTTTTCCAGGTATCCGAACCTTTGATCAGAACACTTTCCGCGGATTTATTTGGGGTCAGCTGAAGTACCGATCGATGAGCGATATCAGCAGTTTCGATGATTTGGGCAATGCCCGGCTCTTGGTATTCCCATTGTCCGAGGTCGGCTTCAAAATCGTCGTGGAACAGTTCTTGGCCGTAGATTCCGCTACTTAACATCAGAAAGAGAATTCCGGTAATTGGGATCTTGTTCATTACTTGGTTATTTAATTCACGAGAATGACAATTATAGGACATCGTGCGGAAAACAGGAAATTACTTCCGATACGTCAACGCACTCCCTTCGCATTCCTGACTACAATGTACTCAAATCAAAGGTTATTTTTAAGTTTCCACTTTTGAATAATAGCTTTCTCTTGATCTGCAGAATAGCACTTTATCGTGCCGTCTATCTGTTTTCCAAACAGCACATCATCTTTCGGGTATCTATGGATATATCCATTGATTTGGTCTGTTATCATATCCACCAAAGGTCTATGCACAAAACCGGCTTCAATCGACTTCTGTACATTGAAATAATAGGAACCTTTTGGTTGTGGCTTCCAGAACGGTACTATCTTATAAGGTATAAGTCCGTTTTCGATTAAAAAATCCCCATCGATCCAATACACTTTTTTAGGTTTTTTGGTGGCATGTATCAAACTGGAAACGTAATCCTTAAATGGTGTGGGTTGACAAGCAACGTTGTACTCCCCAAAAATATTATCCGCTGCGCAGTGTAGCATGAAATCGACCATACTCCGTACATCGGTCATTTGTATGTGATGGTTCTCCACCTGGGGTAATAGAATTTCACCTCCCCTAAAAAAACGAATAGGCCAAAACGGTTCATCTATAATGTCTTTAGGATTGGCACTTCTAAAATCCCTCATGCCGTGAGATCGAAAGATAGTGTACTTATCCGTCCGTGCTCTAATGGCTTCTTCGGCCAATGTTTTTCGAATCGCATACCGATATTCTTCCGCTATTGTTTTTGGAAAACTAGGAAGAGGGTTCAAGGGCGCTGTCTCCGCATTGAATTTTGTATCCCATGTATCATATACGGAGACACTTGAAGTATACTGATAGTGTCCGATCTGTTCTTTAAACTCGTCCAAAAAGTCAGCAACTGCCTTTGGTGATTTTTGCCAAGTATCCACTACTATATCCCAATAGGTGTCCCTATACTTCTGGTCAATTGATTTTAGGCCCGATTTACCTTCTTTTTCCCTGTCACATACAATCAAGGGCAAATCACTGAACAGATCTGTATTGGTCTTATTACGATTGAGCAGCGTGACTTCATATCCATGCGCTAAGAGCGATTGTACGATTGAAGGTCCGAGAAAACCTCTTCCACCCAAAACTAATGCTGTCTTTTTTGCAATGATAGGAGAAACGTTATTTTGGCTCAAAGCTTCGTGTGGATCAATAAGAAGCATTGTAGAAGCTGCCCCTAAGCTCTTGAGAAATTTTCTTTTTTTCATTTTTTACAGGTCCATTAAAATTAATTTCCATTTGGTTATCGGTGTTATAAGAAGGGGTGAATCGGTAGAATTATTGGTTCCCAAGAACGGGTCCGGTTATTAGGTTCACGCTTTCTACTACTGTACCGAATGACTATTAGGGATATTCCCCTCGTTAATCCGTACCAAAGGAGCATCATTTTTTCGAGTATGGAATACCTCTTAATTAAGCCGTACTTATTTTTCTGATATATTGACCTGGGGTCAGACCCACGAATTTTTTGAAATTAGTGAAGAAAGATGATTTTGAACTGAAGCCACACTCGTAACCTATACCTTCCATGGTATACTCTAATGTGGTATGTTGCTTTATTTTTTCGAGAGCGTCCTCGATTCTTCTTTGATTGATCAAATTATAAAAATTCGTATGCATCTCGGCATTCAGGATCTGTGAGAGATGGTGCTTGGCAATACCCAACAAGCTGGCCAGTTCTTCCAGAGAAAAATCAGGATTTAGATACGGTTTTTCAGTCTCGAAAATATGTTCGATGTCTATTTTTACCTTTTCAATATCATATGCTTTGAGCGGGCTCGTTTTGTACTTCTTCGCGTCTTTATGGGGTAATGTTATCGGTTGGTACAAGGTGCCATACCGAAGACCGAAAAAACCGATGATGATGATCAGTACCACATATCGTGCAGTATCCCAGAATCTGAAATACGGAATACCCATTGAAAGTTCCAATAGCATTCGGAGTATGCTGATTCCAGCACTCAGTAGGAACAGTATGGCGATAGCCCGAATCCATAGATTATGTTGAACATAGCCCAGTTTCGCGTTAGGTTTTGCGGGAACTACGATCAGTACATAAACCGGATATGCTATAAGCGATACGAGTTTTGGCCACAGAACAATGGTCACCCAGGCAGTCTGTAGTCTATCTAAAAAAAAACTACTCAATACCAAAAACAGTACGAAGGGCAAGAAGTGGATACAATCAAGTTTTGTGAAAACCTTCTTTTGTAAGCTTTTTACATAAAAGAAGAACAAGGGCCCATGTAAGAAACTCATATTCAATATAAGCGCTTCCTGTAATGCGAAATGAAGAACTCCTTTACTCAGTACAAGCAATAGATGTATGAAAAAAACCAAAAACCAAGCCGCCAATAGCCAATCATGTTCTTTGTGTTTCCGTTTGAAGAAGATCAGAATTGCAAACAATAGCGATTGAACGGCACCAATACCTGCGGCCAATAATGTGAAATAGTTATCCATGGAAATTTATACGGCTTCGCCTTTCAATAGGATAAAGATAAAATTCAAAATGTAATGATCTGAGTATATTTTATCTATTCCTTAAGTTTTAATTACATCCGCATTAACAGTCAATCCTGTTTTAGAAAGATAGCTTTGCTTCCACTGAACCACCACTATGCGACTAAAGCCATCACTCCTCTTACTTTTCCTATGTCCATTTTTCAATACGGGTTACGGTCAAGAAACAACAAAAAAGGAAGCGACGAACACCCAACTCCCCCAACATTTTTTTGACAGAACCGAATTCAAGGTGGGGTACACCGGCACTATTTTTTGGGCCAATGGATTAAATTTGGGAGCAGAGTACCTCTTAAAGGAAAAGCGTAAAACCAAAGACAGAAAACGAGGCGAAAGAACGAATACGCATCAGTTTCTGTTAAACGGCAATCTAGCATTCACCACCAATTTTGCGAACAAAACCGATACTGGGCTCTTGACTAACGTTGGACTTATCTGGAGAAGGACCAATAAGAAAGGGAAACAATTCAGTATTGCGGTCAATCCACTGGGGTATTATCGTTCCTTCTTACCGAAAACCTATGAAGTAAATGGAGATGCAGTAGATAAAGTGTTTTTACCTGGAAGAGGGTATTACGCCCCTTCCCTATCCGTAGGTATCGGTAAACAACGAAAAGGCAAAAGGCTAACTGGCCGGTACTTAAATGTCAACTTCATGCTTCGTACCCCTTACAACGCCGGGGCATTGCCATCATTTTCCTTACAGTACGGGTTTCGGTTTCACTTAAAAAAGAAGAAGTAATGTGTAGTTATATATGGAATGCCTGGAAGGTCGTATTTGTTTTACTCGGAGGTATTGTTCTCTTTTCTTGTTCACAGGATAATGTAGATCTTGACCAGCTTGACGAGACTTTTTTTGTACGTCATAAGAATGCCGATATGCCGGCCTACGTCAAGGGAAATGGAACTGACAAAGTATTTCTAGTTACCTTACACGGTGGTCCTGGTGGCTTGGGATTGGGTTTTCAAGGGCCTGCATTTGATCAAATAGAAGAAGACTATGCTGTGGTGTACTTCGATCAACGGGGTTCCGGGATGTCACAGGGAAATTATGCCGAAGATGACGTTGACATTGATTTGATGGCCGAAGATGTTCTGGCATTGGTAAAAGTCCTAAAACAGCGTTATGGCAATGATACACGTTTCTTTTTATTAGGCCATAGCTGGGGCGGTGCTTTAGGTCCCGCGACCTTATTGAAAAATCAAAGCGACTTTTTGGGATGGATCGACGTCAATGGCAGCCATGATCCCAAAGGCCTCTACTTTGAATATATCCGTAATTTTGAACGTATTGCCGCGGAACAAATTGAATTGGAAAATAGTATCGCGTTCTGGGAGTCGGTTTATGGAGTATTGAGTGAGGTCGATCCAAATACGGTCAACCTTGATGATTTTAATCGATTGAATCGGACCGCTTTTGATGCGGAACTCCGGCTAAGAGACGATGCTATCATCAACGATCCAGGAAACGGAGGGGTTAAGGTTTCCGATTATAACCCGCTGACCTTTCTCTGGAACATACAGAAAATTCAATCCATCCTTGACGATGATACGATCGGAAAACTGTCCTTCACGGACAGGCTTCCCGAAATTACCATTCCCTCTTTGATTCTTTGGGGACGGTATGATATGGTCGTGCCACCGTTTTACGCCCAAGAAGCGTATGAAAACCTGGGTTCTGAAGAAAAGACCTTAGTGATTTTTGAACGATCGGGGCATGCACCCATGTTTACTGAAGCCGATGGATTTGCAAAAGAGGTGCTGCGATTCATAGATCAACATAAATGATGTTTATGATCACCCCATACCAATGGGAAGGTTTCTATTAAGATTTAACAAGGACCGGATGGCGTAAATCCGTTTAAAATGTCTCGATAATTCAAATTATTGCATATTTTTACGGTTGCGATGAAAATCAGTAAGCCGAATATTGCGCTTTTCTACATCGCCTTGATCGTTTTGTTCAAGGTGGCTGGCTTACATGCATTTGCCTCACATAATGACGACCTTGACGCACAACATTGTGAGGTCTGTCACATCACCACTGCAATCAGTTTTACACCGCTTCTTGAAGCGGATACGACGGTTGTATCGCATACGGAGTACTTTTTCTCAGAGCAAAAAATCAATGGTATAGCTCCTGATAGTGTTTTTAATAACACCTATCTACTGAGTTATCGCTTCACCCGACCTCCACCAACATTCTCATAGTCCATTTTGTATCGCATACCATCCCATATTGAGGGATCGGTGTATTCAATTCATACCATACTTGTTTTGGGGGTTCCTTTTGTATAAAGGTTCATCAAGGCGTATTGTATAGCATACATTTTGGACTATAGCCTTTTTCGGGCCCCGTCTTCAACACGTTTAATCTCCCACGCAGTGCTAACTATAGTAACAGTGGGTATTTGTGCGATTCATAGTCAATTTTAAATCATTACATGTTATGCTAAAAGCAACAAACATTGTTAAGTCCTACAATGGAAAGGTGGCCTTAAAAGATGTCTCTTTCGAGGTATCCAAAGGCGAAATATTTTGCCTCTTAGGTCAAAATGGCGCCGGAAAAACAACGACCATAAATATTTTTCTAGGTTTTATCAAAAAGGATAGTGGACAAGCCTTTATAGGTGATAAAGAGGTGGGTATCGATGACACCAATCAACTCACGGCCTACATTCCAGAAACGGTACAACTCTATGGTAACCTTAGTGGCATAGAGAACCTGGACTTCTTTAGCCGTCTGGCCGGATTCAAATACACGACCCCTGAGTTAGAGGCTTTTTTAGCTAAAACCGGCCTGCAATCAGATGCGCAACATCAAAGATTGGCCTCCTATTCCAAAGGTATGCGACAGAAAGTCGGTATTGCCGTGGCATTGGCCAAAAACGCCGAAGTCATCTTTATGGACGAGCCTACTTCAGGTTTAGATCCAAAAGCCACTTCTGAATTCACAAAAATCTGCAAAGAATTGGCCGAAATGGGCAAGGTCATATTCATGGCAACCCATGATATCTTCAATGCCGTAGAGTTAGGCACTACTATCGGTATTATGAAAGAAGGCGTATTGGCACAGCGGTTGAATGCCAATGAAATAGATGCAGGTCAACTAAATCAACTTTACCTAGAAACAATTTAAGATCATGAGAAACTATATTCCTATCATATTATTTTTAATTGCAATTCATACCTCATTTGGCCAAATAGCTGTCAAAGGGATGATTGTTGACACGGATAGACAACCCATTATGGGGGCGACCATTTCGTATACCAACCAAAACACCGGGGTTACCAATGGTACGGTATCCCAAGAGAATGGCAACTTTACTTTTCAACTTGCAGAAACCGGAAATTATCAGATTGAAATAACCTATATCGGAATGCGGTCATTACGTCTACAAAACTCATTCGACCA
Organism: uncultured Flavobacteriaceae bacterium; assembly: GCA_947494565.1. Lineage (GTDB taxonomy): Bacteria > Bacteroidota > Bacteroidia > Flavobacteriales > Flavobacteriaceae > Maribacter_C. Next base: position 175,375 of record CANLVG010000001.1, read on the forward strand.
AGCACGGCCCTATGATTTGGGCACATTGGTATTAGAAGAGAGCGTGGAGCGATTACAATCGGTGGAAGTCGTGGGCCGGGCCCGAACGGATTACAATAGTGACTACTCGTTCTCCGCTACCAAAGTGGCCATCAAGAACAAAGAATTGCCACAGGCGATTACTTCGGTAACCAAGGAATTAATTGCGGACCGTCTTGCATTTCAATTACCGGATGCCGTTAAAACAGTCAGTAATGTTACGGTTACGGGCCTATACAATCATTATAACATTCGTGGTATTACACAGGGTGACGATGGTCAAGTCTTGAATGGTATGCGTACACGTCAATATTACTTTCTACAACCAATTACTTCGCATTTAGAGCGTGTTGAGGTAATAAAAGGCCCATCGTCGGTTACTTTTTCCAGTGCCGACCCAGGGGGAACTGTAAATATGGTTACGAAGAAACCCCTAAGAGAAAAACGAAGTGAGATTTCAGCAACAACAGGTAGTTTTGGAACCCTAAGGGCCACCGCCGATTTCACGGGACCACTAAACGAATCAAAAACACTGTTATATCGTTTTAATGCAGCGTTCCAAGAAGCAGATTCATTTCGGGATGTCGTAAACAATAATGCTATTTTGTTTTCTCCATCTTTAAGTTATATCCCAAATGAAAATACATCACTAAATGTAGAAATGATCTACAGCAACGCTGAAGGGAATTTAGATAGAGGTCAGCCTATTTTTGGTGCCATTAATGGTGAATTTGATTTGAACAGTACCCCAATTACAAGAAATGTGGGCGCGTCAAACGACCATTACAAAAACAAAGAGTTTATTTTCATGGCCAATTTTAGTAAAAAATTTACTGAGAACTTTGGTTTTAATGCCCAGTTTATGAAACAAACTTGGGATGAAGATCTAGCCGAACACAGGGTTGATGGTACGGCAGTTGATATTGACGGCAATGTGATTCCTACATTGGCAAGGCTGCGATATGATCAAAGACAACAATTTTGGGAAACCGATAATTTTAGCACCTATTTTACGTACGACATCAAAAAGGAAAAGTTTACCAACAAAATATTGGTTGGATATGATGGTACGCGTTGGGAAAGGAAAATTGGCGCGGGATTTTTACGTGCCAGAAGGTATTTAACAGTCAGCGGGGGGCAGTCTAATTTTGACCCAAGCAATCCGGACAATTTTCAACAAATGGTTGTAGATGGGGTAACGATGCCCGTACCCGCTGTTCCGCATTTTAATTTGGCAGACCCTTTTAACGGAGCGAGAAATACAACAAGTTACAACCTTGCTGAATTAACTATCCCAGCCAATTTAGCGACGTCAAGTGGTATCTATCTTCAAAACCAATTTAAGGTCGGAAAATTTTCGGCTTTAGTGAATTTACGATATGAATGGTTCATCGATATTTTTGATTATGAGGGCGATGAACAAGAGTTTAAGACCAATGCTTTTGTACCTAGACTAGGTCTAACATATGAAGTCACAAATAGTGTAAGTGCGTATGCAACTTATCTAGAAGGATTTCAACCACATACGAATACGGTTTCCTTGTCGCCAACGGCGGAAGGCTTCTTTTGGGCAGCCTCACCAAGTCGGTTTGACCCTTTGGAAAGTAGCTTGTTGGAAGTGGGTGCAAAAGGAGAGTTTTTAAACGGGAAAGTATTTGCCAACCTTGCTATTTTTAATATTACTCAAAAAAACATCCTATTGGGAGATACCTATGATTTGGATAACCTATCAACACGAGGTGAGCAAAGAAGTACAGGTTTTGAAATGGATATTTCCGGTTACATATCACCAAACTTTCAACTCACGGCGTCGTATGGTTTTGCAGATGCGGAAATCGTAGAAGATGCTATAGAAGATTTTATCGGAGAACCCATTGGAGGAGCTCCAAAGCATACTGCGAATTTTTGGGGACGTTATGATTTTAGGAATAAGACCTTAAAAGGCATTGGAATCGGTTTTGGTGCCCAATACGTAGATGAAAGATTTACCTGGTACAACCCTACTTATGACACCGACAAATTACTATTGCCAAGCTATACCGTATTTGATGCCGCGGTATACTACAGGCCAAATAATACAGGTATCCAATTGACACTTAAGTTGAACAATTTATTTGATGAGACGTACTGGTTAGGTGGTCTTAACCCATCTAGGTTAGGTCCAGGCGCTCCAAGAAATGTTCTGCTAAACGCCACTTATAAATTCTAATAATGAGAAAAAAGGTAATCTTTTTGTTGGCAGGTCAATTGTGGAAAGATGCTTTTAGGTCCAAAGTGCTGCTGGTCGCTTTGGGCCTAATGGGCTTTTTGTTGCTTTTTTCAGCTTTCAGCGGTTGGGAAAATTATCATGACCTCAATCATACACGCGATGCAATTCAGAACGAAGCGCAAGAAAGTTGGGAGAATAATCCGGATAAGCACCCGCATCGAATGGCGCATTATGGTTCTTTTGCTTTGCGATTAAAACATGTATTGAGTGTTTTTGATCTAGGAATGGAAAATTTTGTGGGTAACGCCATATTTCTGGAAGCCCATAAACAGAATACGGTCAATTTTTCAGAGGCTAGCATGTCTACGGGATTGTTACGATTCGGGGAAGTAAGCTTGGCAATGTTATTGAAGGTAATCGTACCGCTGTTGATTTTTTACTTGGGTTTTGCCACCATTGCCCGTGAAAGGGAGAACGGCACTTTAAAATTGTTGATCGGTCAGGGGATCAGCAGAAGGGAAATCGTTTTCGGAAAGTGGTTGGGTTTATGGGGTCTTTCCCTGATTTTTCTACTTTCGGTCTTTCTAGTGGTCTTCTCCTTCGTGCTTTTGGAATCGAATGAGGGTACCTTCGGAGATAGTATATCGCGTTTTATGGTGCTGTTCATTTCCTATGTACTCTTTTTTGCCATACTCAGCGCCATTACCATTTTGGTATCGGCATTTAGCAAAACGGCCAAGGGGGCTTTGGTCAAACTTTTGGGTATTTGGTTGCTATTTACGATTATCCTACCCAAATCGCTGCAGGCATTGGGGTACTACCTCTTCCCTACTCCTTCTAAAATAGAAATGGAAACCGCGGTGGAGCATGATTTGATTCAGCAAGGGGATAGTCACAATCCAGATGACCCTCATTTCAAGGCCTTAAAAGATTCTGTGCTTCAGGTGCACAAGGTCGCCAATGTAGACGACTTGCCTTTCAACTATAGCGGATTCATTATGGCTCAAGGTGAAAAATTGAGTACGGAGATTTATAAGGATCACCAAGCGCGCTTATTTCAGGTTTATCAAAAACAAAATGACCTGGAACGTTATTCTGCATTTGTCAATCCGTATACCGCTATCAAGAACTTATCGATGGCCTTCTCGGGAACCGATTTTAGATCGTTTCTACATTTCAAGGCAGAGGCGGAAGCCTATCGTTACCATTTGGCACAAGAAATGAACCAATTGCAGATGGATTTGATTCCCAATAAAGGGAAAGCCGGGCCAAATGTAATTTCCAATTCCTATTGGAAAGAATTTCCGCCATTTGAATACCGATTTCTAACGGTTTCCAAAGTCTTCCAAAACGAGCTGATTTCCATTTTAGCACTCTTGTTATGGGGAATTTTGGGGGTCTTTGGACTAACAAAAATAGCTACTAACCTCAAAGCCCTTTAGATGTATCGTTTATTGTTTCAATCGTTTTTTCGAACAAAAATATTCTTGATAAGTCTTGTCTTATTGGTTACCGTAGGGGTCATCAGTATTTTGATAGGCAAACAGTACTTGGTCAAACAGGAAAACGCCATTGCGGCGTCACAAGAATTTCAAAAAGAGAGCATTGCAAGAAATCTTGAATACCATAAAGAAGATTTGGGCCTACTACTCTACTACCTTCGTTTTACTTTGATCAAACAACCCAGTACGATCAGTGCGATTTCAATTGGTCAGAGCGATGTCAATCCCCTTTTACAAGCAGTGACCATACGTGGGTTGGAAGGACAGAAGTACGATACGGATTTTGAAAATCCATCCCTATTGATGTCAGGGAATTTAGATTTGGGTTTTGTGATCATTTACCTTTTTCCATTGGTATTGATCGCAATGACCTTTAATCTGTATTCTGAAGAGAAAGAACAGGGTACTTGGCGAATTCTAGCGGCACAGACCTCGGCAAGAGCAAAATTCTTGCTTAAAAAACTGGGGATTAGGATGCTTTTTGTATTTGGTGTTTTGATTTTCCTGCTGTTTTTGGCAAGCGGGGTGTTGAACATTGCATTGGACCAAAATTTTTGGGCCATGTTCCTTCAAAGTATCCTATACTTGTTTTTTTGGAGTGCATTGTGCCTGTTCATAGTCTCATTTCAAAAAAACTCCAGCTTTAACGCCCTAGCACTGATTTCCATTTGGGTTGTTTTGACGGTTCTGATTCCCGCGATGGTCAATAACTATGTGCTCAACACCTATCAAGTGCCCGAGGCTTTGGAGGCTATGGTCGAACAACGGGATGGCTATCATGAGAAATGGGATTTGGAGAAGGATGCTACTATGGTCGGTTTTTTTGATGCTTATCCCCAGTATAAAAATTATACCGTACCTGAAGAGGAATTTAGTTGGATCTGGTACTATGGGATGCAACATATGGGAGACTTGGCGGCGGAAGGTACCAGTACCGAAATGAGCGAAAAAATCATGCTTCGCAATATCGTTAGCGAGAAAGTGGCCTTTTTTGTCCCAACAATGCACGCACAACTAAGTTTCAATAGTTTAGCAGGTACGGATATGTTGAGTCACTTGGATTTCTTACAAGGTCTTGAAAAATTCCACGAAGGTTTACGACTGAGTTTTTATCCGAAAATCTTTGAAAATGTTCCGGCCGACACCATTGATTGGCAAGTACATGATGTCAAGTTTCACAAAACTACGGCTCATTTGAATTGGCTTCGTCTATTGCTGCCAACGGTATTAGTGTTCCTAGTCATCGGGGTTTTGGCATTGTTGAACCTTCGAAGATTATAATAGCGGGGGGCTGGAAATGTATTTCTGGCCCTTTTAAAAACCTGGAGCTGAAGACCAATCTTCTATTCGATCTTGTGACTCGATTTGGGCGATGGAGACCACAAGGTCTTCTCTTAGTAGGATACTCTTATAAGAGTACTATGCTTTCACCTATTTTTTGGTTACTTTGGATACAACTAAAACAACAAGATGAAACACATACTTGTCCTGCTATTTCTATGGCTAACCGCTACGGTATACACACAGCAACCTTTAACGCTAGAAGACATCTACAAAAACGATGCATACTCGGCCAAGGGATACGGTCCCGTGCGATGGATGAAAGACAATAAGGGCTATTCTACCCTAGAGCGAAACACTGAAGTCGGAGGCAGCGACATCGTGCGCTACGAAGCGAAATCGGGGGCACGATCCGTATTGGTATACGCCCGACAACTCATCCCTATCGGGGCAACGGAACCCCTGTCCATTCGCAACTACGAGTGGTCCGATGACAATGCAAAACTATTGGTGTTTACCAATACACGAAAAGTATGGCGTTACCATACCAGAGGTGATTATTGGGTATTGGATATGGCATCGGGTGCCTTGCACCAATTGGGTAGTGCTATGGAACCTACGACGATGATGTTCGCCAAATTCTCCCCAGATGCCACTAGGGTCGGTTATGTGAGCCAAAACAACATCTACGTTGAGGCCCTAAAATCAAATGAAATCACTCAACTGACCTTCGACGGTAACGAATCGATCATCAATGGAACCTTTGATTGGGTATATGAAGAAGAACTGTCATGTCGCGATGGTTTTAGATGGAGTCCCGATGGCCAACGAATCGCCTATTGGCGGTCAAACACGGAAAACATCGGAACGTTCTATATGATCAACAACGTAGATTCCATATATTCCAAACCCATTCCGCTGCCCTACCCCAAAGTCGGCACGAAAAATTCTGAAGTCAAGGTTGGGGTAGTCAATACTGTCGGAGGTGATACGAAATGGTTCGATATCCCAGGTGACCCCACCGATAACTATTTGGCCCGAATGGATTTTATTCCGAATTCGAGCGAAGTGATGATCCAACAGTTGAATCGCAAACAGAATACAAATACGGTCTGGATAGGTAACACGGACAACATGGCTGTTGATACCCTGTTTACCGATAAAGATGCCGCTTGGTTGGATGTACATGACAACATCATGTGGTTAGAGAACGAGAACTATTTCACCTGGACGAGTGAAAAAGATGGTTGGTTACACCTTTACAAAGTATCTCGTGACGGCAAGGAATTCAGTACCATTACCAAAGGAAGCATCGATGTGGTCCGTATCAATTGTATCGACCCCAAAGGCGGCTATGTGTATTATATCGCCTCACCTGAAAACTTTACCCAACGCTATCTCTACCGGAGCAAACTTGATGGTAGTACCGCTCCTGAAAAGGTCAGTCCCGAAGACCAGCCTGGGCAACATGCCTATCAAATCTCGGCGGATGCCAAATATGCCATACATTCCTATCAAAATTCCAAAGCTCCCCAAGAGATAACCCTCATCAACCTACAAAAGCATAGACCGATCCGAGTGCTAGAAGACAACCAAGCACTTGTCACTAAATTCAACACCCTAGAACTGGCTCCAAAGGAATTCATCAAGATCGATATTGGCGAAGAGGTTTTTGATGCGTGGATGATCAAGCCTTCCGATTTTGACCCTGAAAAAAAATACCCCATCATCTTTTATGTTTATGGTGAACCTGCAGGGTCTACCGTACAAGACGCTTGGCAAGGCGGGGATCTTTGGCATCGGTATTTGGCCCAAGAAGGCTATGTGGTCGTGAGTATTGATAACAGAGGAACACGTACGCCAAGGGGCCGGGAGTGGCGAAAGTCAATTTACGGACAAATCGGTATTTTGGCAGCGAAGGATCAGGCCGCGGCGGCCCGGGAATTGTTCAAGAGCTACCCGTTTATCGACACCGATAAGGTGGGTATTTGGGGCTGGAGTGGCGGAGGTCAGATGACCATGAACTGTCTGTTCCGGTATCCGGAAATCTATGGTTCTGGATTGGCGGTGTCCTTTGTGGCCGACCAACGGCTCTATGACAATATCTATCAAGAACGGTACATGGGCCTGTTGGAAGACAACGAAACGAACTATATAGCGGGTTCACCGATCACGCATGCCAAAAAATTGGAAGGCAATCTAATGATCATTCATGGTACGGCGGATGACAATGTACACTACCAAAGTTTTGAGCAATTGGCGAACGAACTGATCAAACACAACAAACTATTCGATATGATGTCGTATCCCATGCGCTCCCACAGCATCAATGAGCGGGAAAACACTTCATTTCACCTTCGGCAGACCATGGCGCGGTATTGGAAACGTGTTTTTGAATAGGCAAAGTAAATTACCTCGGGGCAAGCCCGCGAGGCATTAGAAGGAAAATTAACATTGATTTCGAGGCAAGCCTGTCCGGCAGGCAGGCGTCGGAACATTTTAAATCTCGAATATCGAGTAAAATCATGGTTCAATGAACTATCGTTCATTGGCAAACAATAAAGTTTGCGTATAAACTTTCGAGGCGCGGGGCCTGTTTTCCTAAAATCGTGCTGCCAAGCGCATAGAAGTGTGATTTAAAGCGAAAGTCTAGATCTGCAATCAGCGCTTCCGCGGCCTGAGTGTTTCTTTGTTTTGTCAATTGGATGAACTACATGAGTATACTATCGTCAATACCTATGATTTTCAGGGTGTTAAGATATTTCGAACTGTTTGCTCCTTCCCTAATCGCAACCCCTAATGTCATCCATATCGAGTCTTTTACCATTTCGGGTAGTACATCCCACAGCCAAAATTTGAAGGGCTAATGAAAACAATAACTTCGCTATAAACCAATATATTTTAAAAAAATTGTTTGGACATGACCGTAAAATCAAAACGTTCCCTCCCGATTCGGAATTGATGCGACCCAATGGCCCGAAAATCATTTTTTTCATAAAAACCGATGGCGCGCTGATTGCTGTTCAAGACCGATAACCAAATGGCCGCTGCTCCTGACTCCCTAGCCTTGGCCAACAGTATATCTTGCAGGCGTTTCCCAATTTTCATTGATAGGAAGTCGTTCAGAACGTAGATTTTCTGCAATTGGCTCACCTTTTCAGAGGTCAAAAATTCTGAAGATGAACGCAGTTTGAGCTTCGCATAACCCACGGGACGTTCATCAGAAAAAGCGATCCAGTACAAGTTATCCGACTTTTGTAAGCTGTCGGTTATTTTTTCAGCGTTAAAGGTAGTATCGAGATACGTATTCAAATCGTTGGCATCCCTGAAAAGATGGCCAAAGGCCTCGGTAAAAGTGATTCGTCCCAAACGCGAGATATGTTGTGCATCTTCCGTGCTAGCTTGTCGTATGTGTTCCATAGGTTCTAGGTTTCATTCGATATAGTCGGTACAAGTGTAAAAGAACAGCCACCGAACAGCCCACAATGATCGGTATGGCACTGATCATAAGACCATATGCGATATAGATGGCGTTCGCGAGCACTGAAAGGACACGTAAACGATGTTCACTCTTTGAGGACATCGAATAGAGATTGAGTCCCAAAGCTATATATCCGATACTATCTGCAAGGTTCATAACATGGGTTTTTATACTATACTTTTTACAGTATAAAGATATTTTGAATATATTTACCGTGCAATACCTGTCATGCATGACAGGTTAAATCATGAGATACCATGCTCGTAAACGGAGAACAAAAAGCATACGATATCGAAGGGAATTTGTTTCATTGTGGCACCAATGTTACCCTACACTTTATTGGCGGAAAATGGAAAAGCGTCATCGTCTGGTACCTGCGTAAGGGTACCATGCGATTTTCTGAACTCAAACGTCTGATGCCCGATATCACCGAAAAAATGCTGAGTATACAATTAAAGGCCCTTGAAGGGGATGGATTGATTAAAAGAACGGTATTCGGGACCAAACCACCACTTCGAGTAGAGTATGCACTATCTGAATTCGGGGAGGGTTTTGTTCCCGTAATACGAAGTATTACCGAATGGGGCATCAGGTATGCCGAATCAAAAGGGAAATTAGTCGGGTTGGACTAATTCGCGTGTTTAGCGGAAATTGTATTCTGATGCATCTCGTACTCCCTAACGAAATGGAATAGAGTCTATGCCATGCCCGCTGTCTTTCCAAAGCACAACACTTGCCCTTATTTTAAAGTCTATTTACAAGCTATATTAAGGTATAGAGAGCCAAAATGCCCTTAATCACAATCGGGAATCTTTCCTTCAAGGGTCATCAGATTCCAAGCGGTTTCATAGCCCAGTTTGTGTGCTCTCCAAGAACGCCATTCCCCAGAAGAGGTATCTGCCGGCTCCGCACCTAAATCACATTTTCCTGTCAACAGTGTATAGATATAGGCCCCTGAGGCCCGATCTAGATCACGGCTCATATGCCAGTTGTCACGATAGGCGGAATCGGCAATATTTAAAGCCTTCATTTGCGCATATAATGCGCGTATAGGAACTGCCCGGGCTGTAGGCAATTCATTTTCACGTATCATATAGAACGCCACACCCAAATCCGTTCCATTCTCTGATTGAGAACCCCTTTTGTCAATTCCATATAACATCGAGGTATCTCCGGTCGTCGAACCGTCTTGCATCGGAAAACCTATGGAGTAGTCAAAAGAACTCGGATCTATTTTATAGCGTTTATTAGCTTCGAAATTGGTATTGGCCCTTCCTAAATTGAAGTGCACCGTTGGGGCACCGTCGCGCTCCAATTGGGTTCCATCGGTCTTCGATATGACCCAATTTAAACCACCGATAATACCGTTTTCAGAACTGGTGCCGGTATGGTTGTACCGTATGATCGATGCATCGACATTGCCTGTTTGAAAAGGGGAGTTATAGGTAAATATTCCGGAAAAATGTGTCGCATCCTTGGCTTGGTTTACATTTTGAAAGGCTACATCTGCCAGTGCATCGTTATAGGTATACTCTGATGTGGCGGCATTTTCCTTGAACAGCTGTGTATAAATTGAAGCAGCTGCTAAATAGGCCCCGTTGGGTGAAGGATGGGCTGTTTGTTCATCTTTTAAATCAGAAGAAAGGTCTTGCCAGGCGAGACCCGCCGGTACCACGTCTATGCCGACTTTGGCACCAACCGCAGTGCGATAGGTAAATTCCTCAAAATGGGTTAGGGGGCCTGTATTTTGTTCGTTCTTTGGCCATGGCATCAACAAAAGTGGTTGTGCATTGCCTTCGGCAACCTTGGCCGCAATGGTGTTAACACCAAGGGAATAAAACCCTGGTACTTTAGAAATGATGTACGGATCGGCGGCGATAACGACATAGTCCCAGTCCTTTTCCCCGGCACCTTTCAAATTGGCCATTCGCTCTTGCTGTCCCTCGGGCCAATAGTAATACTGAAGAAGGGAGTGTGCATAATGTGTATATTCATATTGATTGCCCGTATCGCTCCCCAAACCTACCATCATCGTTTTGTCCTTATAGGTATCTTCATATTCGATGTGTATCTCGGCGGTGACCTTGGCATCTTCCGTTAAAATCGTTCGTAACTCTTCTGCGACGGGGCCTAAAGAAAAGGTAGATACACCACTGCCAATAGATGAACTTGGACCTAGTAGCAAAATGTTGATCGCACCATCTTGGTTCATGTCCACATCGGCCGGTTCTTCAATAGGTGAATCCATCGAATCGGTATCATCGTCGGAAGCGCCTACTTCTTCCGTGTCAACGGTCGATGGTTCATCTTTGCTACAACCCATAACTACAAATAGTACTGCTAGGCAGAATAAGGAGATGTAGTGGGTATTCCTAGTTCGAAAATTATGGGACTTGGTTATCATAGGACGATTTTAAAGGTGGGCGCATACAGAACGGAGCACTATCCTATAAAGTATGGTTGAATGGCTTATTTAGATGAAATGCACCTTCTGGTCCGAACCAGGAAAAAAATCAACACGATCCTATATGTCATCCGGAGTTAAGGACCCTTAGTAGCGATTCGGTACTATAGTACAGCTTGTGCTTCTATACCGGTTTGTTCTGGACTCTAATGGATAGTATAGTATTTGGAAAAGATACCGACTACGGGCGTTCAATTAATTTACTCCCGATAATCGCTTGATATACGTGTTCCCTTAGGGCCCTGCTCATGTTAATTTGATTTCCTGCAACGTATATTCGATTCCCTTCGAGTTTGTCAATATGCTTATAAGCGACCAAATAATAGCGATGTACCCTTATGAATTTCTCTTTTGGCAACTCCTTTTCAATCTGCTTTAAGGAAACCAGCGTCAGGTAGGTGTCATCCACCGTATGTATTTTTACATAGTCTTTGGCGGTTTCGATGAAGGTGATGGCATCAATGAACACCTTGACGATCATTCCGTCACATTTGATGAAAATATGATTTTCGCGTGCCTCGTTTTGCCTAGACAAATCAGAAATTATCCTGGTCTTCTGAACCCCTCTAAGGAATCTACTATAGGAAAAGGGCTTGAGCAAAAAGTCGACCACGTTCAGTTCGAATCCCTCTAGGGCGAACTCGCGATGTGCAGTTGTGAATAGTACCTGGGGAGGGTTTGCAAGTGCCTTCATAAATTCAATCCCCGTCATATCAGGCATTTGAATATCTAAAAACAGGATGTCTACCGTATGTTGTTTTAAAAATTCCAATGCGCCAATAGCGGATGAAAAAGACCCTGTATGTTCTAAAAAAGGTGTTTGTTCGATAAACTCTTCCAGCCCTTTTCGAGCCAATGGCTCATCGTCAACTACTAAACACTTCGTCTTCATGGAGTTTGATTTTTAGGTCTACCGTGAATTTGTCATCATGACGTTGGATATTGAAGAGGTGGCGGTGTGGATAAATCAATTCCAAACGACGCTTTACATTCGAAAGTCCAATACCACCACTGCCTTTTTCATTGGATTTTTTACCGCTCTTTTGTGAAACTGTGTTTTCGACCTCAAAATGAAGGAATTGACCGGATTCTATCCCTGCCCGAATCCGTACTTCGTAACCAGCACTACTCTGCCCGTGTTTAAACGCATTTTCAACCAGTGGTAACAATAACATGGGGGTTATGGTCAATTTTGATGGAGGAGTTGGAAATGTCTGTTTAACGGTGACCAGGTCTTCATGCCGAATCCGTTCAATGGCAATGTAATTCTTGAGGTTTTCAAATTCCAGGGCCACGGGAATCGATTTTTTACTGGACTCATACAATTGGTGGCTTAAAATTTCGGAAAACTGCAAGAGCATTTTTTTTCCACCTTCTAAATTCTTTCCGATCATAATGTAAATACTATTCAAGGAATTAAAAAGAAAATGTGGATTGATTTGATTCTTCAATAGGTTTAATTCGGTCTGTAGCTGCTTTTGCTCTATTTCGCGCAACGAACGTTCTTTTCGAAACCATTCGTCCGTTAGAAATAGGGTCATTGATAAGCATAGGGCCAAAATCACTTCGGTAGTAATTGCAATTTTTCCTTGAACAGTAGCGAAGAACTGTGCGATAGGAAGGTATATATTGATATGTTCAAAGTAAAACTGAAGAAAATATGAGGAAAAGAATACGGTACCAACGGTACAGACGATCAGTGCGAGTATATAATCAACAATTCTTCTTTTCAACAACAATTTGGGCATTAGAACATAGAGGTTGAAGTATACCAAGCCTGCGTAGGGCATGAAGGCGAACAGATTGGTTTCGATATTTTCCCATATGTCCTTATGGTAATTGAGGTCATGAACACTCCATAGCAATAGAAACAGCACCCAGAAAATAATATGTTTGTTTACGGTACCAAATCGCATAATCGGTTATTTAATACGAGCTAATGTAAGGTAGTTAATTTAGAACTACCCCTTGTTTGATCCGGAGGGTAATATTTTCAGTGATTGCATCAAGGTTGGCAAGCGGATTGGTCTTCAAGACCAGAAAACTAGCTTCGTACCCTTCCTGTAACCGCCCCACTTTCCGTCGCGGAAAAGTAGTGGCCGTGGCATTTTCCGTCCACATCTTCAATAACTCCAAATTACTGAAAACGTTTAAGTTCCGTAACATACGGAATTCTTCAGTGGAGTTGTCATTGTACATATCAGACCCTAGCGCTAAAGTGACCCCTGAGGCTTTGAGCAGTTTTAAATTAGTAGTTATGTTGTGTAACAGGTCTTGGTATTCCGGTCGTTTTTGTCTTTTGGTCACCAGAGATACCGTGGTCACCACTACCAGCCCCTTTTTCTGGGCTAAAAGAGCGTCCTCTTTAGCGATTGCCCTCCCATTTTTCAGTTCAGGTAAATGTGCGATTTCATCTACCCCAGCTGTCACGGCAACATGGAAATCATGGGCGGTTTCCACGTGCGCACTTACCCTTAGACCTTCGGCATGCGCTTTTTCCACGATAGGACGAATCAATTTCGGGTTCAGTCCCTTTTGCCCGAAGTAGGCTGTATCATTTTTTCGTTCCTCATAGGTTTCCGAATACAATAGGTTCAATTTGATGAAATCAGGCGCGAACGATAGGATACTATCCCACTTTTTATCTAAATCAGTGGCATTGTCGATACGAACATAGCCATGGAATTCGATTTCTTCGATTGACGTGAATAGCCCTTGAAAATAGCCCTTTTCCAAGTATCTTTCGCGAAGAGCGATTGGGTGTCCCCCACTAGCGGTCAAGGGCGCATGGGCGAAGCTGACATCAATTCCATCAGGCTTATTGTAGTGTTTCAATAAAGGAGTCACGCGTTTCTTTATGGACGAAAGATGCTTGACATAAAAGATCCCGTTTTCCAAATAGGAAGCGATTCTTTTATCCAATTCATAACTACTTTCAAGGTTGTGATTGTGTGCCTCGGCAAAGGGTGGAATGACGAATTGGTCCGCTAAGTCTAGTATCGTATCCTCCGCTATACCAGGGTTTTTAAAACGAATCAACCCATCGCTAAGCCATACTGTCTTCTGTTCAAAAGTGGTTCCGTTAAACCAATGACCGTTGATCAATTTCATATGTTGACTGTCGGGATTCGGTCGGGCGTAAGTGGCCTTTTCGTCAAGGTTTTGGGAAAGTGCGGAACTACTGAAAAAAATGAACAGTACAATTGTATTAAAAGTTTTCATTTGTTGACACTATTTTGCAAGAAGAAAAGAAGTACATCCTCCATTACAAAATCTAATCGTCGGGTGGAGATCAGTAGTAGATAGAATGCAAGCTATGGTAGATGGGCAAAGTTAGCGCTCAAAATTCAGGAAGCATTCTTTTTAAAAGAAGAAGGGGTCGTGCCTTCGAATTTTTTAAAGGCGCTATTGAATGACGACAAACTGCTGAAACCACAATCAAAAGCGATTGAAGATATGGTATATTTTTCGGTGTTTACGTCCAAGAGCTTTTCTTTTGCCTCTTGAATACGGTAGTAATTTATAAAATCGTTGAAATTGCGCTTCGCATATTGATTGATAATCTCTGAGGTTTTTTGCGTGCTTTTTCCAATGCGGTCGCCTAAGACCGTAAGTGAAATTTCAGAATCAAGATACAGTTTTTCCTGTACGACAAGATGCGCTATTTGTTGAAACAGAACCGAGTTTGAATTCGATTCGAATACACTGCCATCACCATTCGTAGCCTTTAATTTAAATGCCACAAAACTTAAATAATAAATGACTACGGAATAAACGATAGGTCCAACGATATAGGGTACTGTATCCTCTATGATATTCAACACATAGGAAATCCAGATTATACCGAATCCGATAATCAAAATCCGGAGCCATTGTAGCACAGCAGCCTGCACTTTTGTCTGTTGATCTTGTGGATGGTTTTTCCTCATTTTCCAAACCAGACTACCCGATCCAATAATATAGAAAGCCAAATGGAGGTAGGTGAATATAATGATACTTGCGAAGAGGGCAACGGCCTGACTATTATGTTCATTGAACCAATCATTTGATATGAAAAAGCTACTTAAGAATACCAAAACAAAGGGTGCAAACTCCAATAAGTTCACTTTCCGTGGTTTAAAATTTGGCTTGGTCATGGCCTGAACATACCACCGCAATAAAGGGCCGATGACGAGAAGAAAGGAGAGTCCTGCAAAAATAAAAAGAGGTTCCAAGTCTTTTCCGAAATACAGCATTACCGATTTACCGATGCGAAAGGCCATAAAAATCAAGAGCAGGCCCAACCAAAGGTTGGCGCCTGTTCGTTTCTTGGTAAAAAAGAAGAGGTATAGGGCAACTAATACGCCATGTAAGAGTCCCGAGCCGCTGATGAGTATAAGAAGTATATCTGAAAAACCCAATCGATTCTTTTCTCTAATGTAACGATATCTGATTACTAAACATCCATTTGCTTTATAAAAGAAACCAAACCTATAATTTCAACAAAACTACTAACATCGCCTTGCATAGCTGCAATAATACCATGCTTGGCAACGAGCACCCGATTGATTGGAGTTTTCTGCACTTCGAGCATATGCACGATCATCTCCTTTGCCTTGGGTACACCAAGCTTATGATACGTGAGTAATACACTGACCGCATTTTCTTCATCCGTGACCTCCCGAAACTTGGGTCTATACCCTAATTCGGCAACCATGGTTTCGGCTACCGGCCAAACAGACCAAGGGTTTTGTCCGGTAATCAGTTTCTTGTCATGACTGATTTTTTCTAAATACATACCCCCTTCATTGAATCGTGCCCCTTGTTCGACTAATTTGTCTTGCAATAGAAATGGGAATATGGAGGCTGCATCAGGAATGAGCAATAATTCCTCGGCATTCGTAAAACTGCTAATCCGTTTGTTTTCTAGTATTGAACTACCATTTTCCAAGGTAACATTGACCAAAGCTGCGGGCCCATGGCATACTGCACCGATAACTTTATCATTTTGGTAATACTCACGAACAAGGTTCTGTATGGATTCGTTTTCCGGAAAATCGAACATGGCCCCTTTGCCGCCTACAAAGAAAACCGCCTCGTAATCCTCTTTAATCACTTCATTCAAGGGAATGGTATGCTTTGCTTTGCGTTGTGCGCTAGTGTCGTTCAAAAAAGCGAAATCATAGGCCCCCATATCTTCGTCATCAATGATCACCCGCGGGGTACCTCCTAAAGGACTCGCAATATCAACTTCAAAACCATTGGCTTGGAACACATAGTATGCACGGGCCAATTCGGTGAGTTCATAACCTGTGCTTTTTCCGCTCTCTCCCATCGTTTGGGCACTGGTGACCACAGTCAAGATCTTGCCGCGCATACTTGGAACGTTTTCGGTTAGGTATGGTAGATCTTTTAGTTGGGAGTTTACTATAGTATTGTTTTTAGGAGGAATCAACCCCTTAAACCAGAAGCCGAACGAAACAAGGATGACCACTAAACCGACAAGGGTGAGTAAGGTCCATTTCAATATTGGAAATTTTTTAAGCATGATGTATTTGTTTTTTGATTGGCTCGCAAATACGGGTTTCTAACCGGTAAAAGCATTGCAAATGATAATTCCGTCAGAATTTAAACGCATTATAGACACCAATTTTTTAGGTTGAGGAATAGAAGTAGGCCTGATGCTTATTAAGACTGTGCGAACCGCTTTTACTTAAATGGGAAGGGGAACAGGTATAGAACTTGGCACCGTACTCCCTGTCTTTAGATTCAGTTATGGCTTGGTAAAGCCAGCATAGAGCATGATACCAGAGGTATAGAGTATGACTAAGATCACCACCCATCGCAATACATCCAAAGGCAATGACTTTACCATAAAGGCGGCAATGGCCACGGCGATGATTCCAGGCAGGGCCATTGCTACGGCAGCTTTTCTATTATAGGCCTTCTCTCGGATGAAGCGCACTGAGGCAGGAGGCATCAAAAAGGCACAGGATCCCATCATAATCGGAAAGGCTACTTGAGGAGACATGCCCAATGCAAAGACGAGGGCCATACAGGGGGCATATAAACCGATTCCCGCAGTCATCAAAGCACCTAATCCGAAATTTGCAATGACAGCAATAACCAATTTACCCTTGCTTAGTCCGATGGCTTCTCCTCCACCCTGAATCCATTCCATACTGCCGGCGAACATAAAAAAGGCGGTCACTAAAAGGGCAAACCCCATGACGAGGCGAATCTTTTTCTCAGATAATTTGGCAACCACTCCTGCCCCCAATACAGCCCCTAATGCCGCCGATGCGAACATGCAGATCAAGGTAATCGGTTCTACTTCTATGATGGTAATAAAAATCAAGGCCTGAAACAGCACCGGAAGTGTATTGGCGACATTGAGGGTACCTGGAATATGCTGGTCCTTTGTTTGCTTGGTAAACTTGAGCAGCGCAGTTTGGGGTGCGAAAGAACCAATGCCCAATACATCAAAAAAATTAACAACAAAACCGATAATCCCGGTTTTCAACCAACTGCTATTTTCCAAAGTATTTCTATGTGACCAGAAGTCCCGGGCCAGAACAATGGAGAACCATAGGGCAAGTAAGGCTAGCGAAATCCATAGGGCGGTAATCATACGGGTTGGTTTTTGGTTACGAAATGAGAAAGAGAAAATCGGTCATACCTCATTACTATTTGGTATGGACGTTTGTTAGCACACTTTATAAAAGGTTTTGTTCGTCGTGTGTTCTCCTTTCGCCAGTTGGGCCTCGATCTTCTTTGCGGTTTTAGTGATAGCAAGTCCGCCTAATCCAGTACAGCAAAGCGTATTGGGCATGGCATCGCCTACCCGTTTCATGGTCTCTATGACCTCGTCTAATGGAATCAAGTGGTTGTAATCCGATAGCGCCATGTTGGCACAGGAGATTGCATTGGTCGCAGCCATTACGTTCCGATTCAAACAAGGAGCTTCTACCCGATCGGCAATCATGTCACAGACCATCCCTAAGCTTGACTGTAACGCCATGGAAGCCGCGGAAAGCGATTGCTGCAGTGAACCTCCCTTTAAGACGACAATACCTGCGGCTGCCATGCCGGATCCAGAGCCACATTCGGCCATACAGCCCCCGACCTCGGCGGCGAAAGTGGCATGAGCGGCAATGAACACTCCAATAAGTCCGGCTGCCAATAAGGCTTTTACCAATTCATCTTCGGATAGTTCCAATATTTTTCCAATACCGATAATCGCTCCAGGTAAGGCACCACAGGAACCAGCCGTGGGCGCTGCGACAATGACGCCCATGGAGCTCTTCACTTCCATCATGGCGGAGGTGTACAAAATCACTTGATTCAGTACCGCTCCCTCGACCAATTTTTTCCCATCCATTTTTTCCTGAAAGGTTAGGGACTGTGGACCTAAGATACGATCAGCATATTGCGTTCCCTTTAAACCCAATGTGATGGCATTTTGCATGATCTTTAAAATGGAACGCATTTTTTCAAAAACCTCTTCCTCACTGATTGCCCCACGCATGCTTTCATAGGCCAGGGCCAACTCCCATAATTCAAGATTCTTATTACGATTATAGGTTAACATTTCATTACAGGTGATAAAAGGAACCTTCAAATCCTTTCGGGCCAAAACAGGAAGCACAGGATTCAATTTTTTTATACCAAGTACCGCTTCCATATCCAAAAGTGAAGTCTCTAGGTCATCTGGAATTTGCTGTCCTGATTTAATTTCAATAAAGGAAGGGTCGCCTTTGCGTAAACTTAGTTCATCGGCACTGAATGATTGTTCAATGTATGCCATAATGGAAGAAGGTGATGTACTATAGATCAAGGTTTGGTAAAAGTCCCCAGCCATGGAAACAGCCGCTCCATCGATTTCGATTACTTGGATCATACCGCCCCCAGTCGAAAGCGCGATGACCTTATGTGTCTCCCGACTATTTTTCAAAGTAATTTGATAGGTATTCGGATGTGTAGCGCCTATGGGATGTATATCTATTTTAATCTGAATACCCGCTTCCTCGATTGCAGATAGGTAGTTTGGCAAACGTTCATCGTCCGCCTCCCAGCCCATAAACCCTCCGAACAATCCCATGTCCGACCCTTGTCCTTTATGGGTAGTGGCCAACGATCCATTCGGATCGAACTCGATATATACTTCTTGAATGTCGCCGTCCATTAAATCACGACATAGCCTTCCAATACGAAGGGAAGCCGCACAATGTGAACTGGATGGGCCACGCATCACAGGGCCGATTACATCATTGAATATGCTTGGAAAATGTGCCATTTGCTAGATTTCTGTGTATACTAAATGTACGCATTAATCTGCTATAACATCAAAGTGATACGACATAAGGGTAAGCAAATACCGGATTTTGAATTCGGTATTGTTTTTTAGTAATCAGGATTTTCGCCCATTTAAAAAATGCAACACCGTCTCCTTATAACTAGCGCCTATAGGAAGTTCTATTGTATTGATTTCAACGTCTACCTTCGTAAAAGCGGTTACTTTTGTTGTATTTACTAAAAATGATCGGTGTATTCTTAAAAAGGTTACGGGTAGTTGTACTTCAAAATTGCTTATGGATTCCTTAGTGACCACGCTCTTATCGGATAGGTGGATCTTAATGTAGTCCTTCATACTTTCCACATATAGAATCTCGTCAAATTTAATCTTGATATACTTTTTGTTGGCATTGACATAGAGGTGGTCATTTCGTGGAACTTCAGGGGTCATATTTTTCATGGGAACAATCGGTAGTTGTACCATAGTCTTGAATTTATTGACCGCTTTGAGCAAGCGGACAAAGGAAATCGGTTTTAAGAGGTAATCGACCACGTCTAATTCATAACTCTCGATAGCATAATTACGATATGCAGTAGTGAATATGACCTTCGGTAGGTTCGGAACGGTCTTTAAAAAATCGATTCCGGTCAATAAGGGCATTTCAATATCTAGAAAAATGAGGTCTATCTTCTGACTTTGTAGCAAGCCTAGGGCTGCCACTGGGTTTTCAAAAGTAGCTGACAATTCAAATTCAGGGAGTTGCGCAAGATGTGTCTGAAGCACTTCTATGGCCAAAGGTTCATCGTCAATTATTACACAGGTGATCATAACGTTATGTATTTAAACTTATGGATAATCGAACGGTATAATCCGCCGGGGTTTCTACAATAGCTAGGTGGTGTGCATCAGGATACGCTAGGTCAAGTTGCCGTTTTAAATTGGCCTTGCCAATACCCTTTCCTTCGCGGATGGTATCCTTAATGATTTTGGGCTTGGTGTTGAAAATTTCAAAATACAATCGGCCGACTTCCGCCTGTAATGTGATGTTGATCTTGGCTTTTTCGACACTTCCGCTTACCCCGTGCTTAAAGGCATTTTCAACCAATGGCAAAAGCAAAAGCGGAGGTATTTGTAGCGTTTTATCCGGCGCCTCACAAGTGAAGTTGACGTCTATTTTTCCTCCATAGCGCAAGGTTTCCAACTCGATGAATCCTTGAATAAGTTCGATTTCCTTTGAAATGGGTATCGCCGATTGATGACTTTGATACAAAATGAAATCTAGTAGCTCCGACAACTTTAAAACCACCACCGGAGCCAGGTCGGACTTCGAAAGGGTCAAAGCGTATAGATTGTTCAAGGTATTGAATAAAAAATGGGGCTGTATCTGACCTTTTAAAAATTGAAGTTCGTTGACGATCTTTTCCTTTTGTAGTTGTTCAGTGCGTTGCTTTTCCTCGAATCTCGATTTTACCGCTTTGATCAACATCATGATAAAGGCATATACATAGGTAGACGTAAAGTATACGGAAAATAGGAAGGCAGTATCTGTTAGTATTTCTGAAATGGATTCTTGAACGAAATCGGTGCGCACAAAAGGTTCCGCAATATGAACCACGCCTATTCTGCCCATCGCGGAGAAGACATAAATCGACAGTAGTAATGACAGCCCAAAACGAACATACTTCTTTTTATAGAGCAGGTGTGGCAATTGATAGTAGTTGAGCACATAGGCCGCCAATAATTGAGCCGGTAGAAAGGCAAGATAGGTAATGACATTGGGCCAGAAAGTACCCGAGTTTAATGCAGCCAGAACGACAAATAGAAAGAAGAGGCCCAACCAAAACAAAAGGTGCGTCAACCATCTTTTTTGTAAAACCCGATCCAAGACCGATTCTTTTTTCATACCCGGCAAAAGTAGGTATTTCAACAAATTCTTCTTGCTGAAATCTATGAATGCCCATTTCCGACCCACAGCGCACGGGTATCTCATGACGAATGTTTTTAGAGGTTGCAATCCTTTATATGATCGAAAGAAAGGTAGCTTGGTCGATTTTAAAAAAAGCCCTTCCCTTCCGACCCTACATTTGCTTCATCAATTAAAAAACGAACAAGATGAAAACGATCCTTTTTCTAATTACGTATTGTACGGTGAGCATTCTGGGAGTGCGGGCACAAGACTGTGAAGATCTATTGATGGCCGTAAAGAACAACAACAAGGCCTATGTACAACGCCTTTTGAAAACGGTAAATCCCAATTGCAGCCACGACGGGGTACTTCAGCCACGTACCCCGCTCGGAATGGCGGCTAGTATAGGTAACCTTGACATTGGAACCTTACTTATGGATAAAGGTGCCAAGGCTACCCATTACTTTCACAGGGATGCTACCCCATTAATGATCGCAGCGGAAAGGGGCGATTATGATTTTGTCAAATACCTGACGGATAATGGAGCACAGGTGAACCGAAAAGTGTCCGGCGATGGTACACCACTCATGTCGGCGGTACGTGGGGGAAACGAGGCTATTGTGGCATTGTTACTGGATTTGGGAGCTGATCCGAATGCAACGGTACCTGGGGATGGAAATGCCATAATGATGGCGGGTAAATACAATGAACCAGCGCTGTTGAAAATGCTTTTGGCCCATTCAGGCGACATAGATAAGGCCACTATTGGTGATGGCACTGCCCTTATCCATGCGGCTTCTCAGGGAAATTTAACGCTGATTCAAGTATTGGTCGACCTTGGGGCGGACGTGAATAAGGCCAGTCCCCAAGATGGCAATCCCCTGATTATGGCCGCTAAGAATGGTCATTTGCCGATAGTCCGTTTTCTTGTAGAAAACGGAGCCGAGGTAAACGTGCACGTGAAAGGAGATGAAACACCACTTATCCGAGCCGCATGGAGCGGACATCTTGACGTCGTGAAATACCTAGTACAGCAGGGGGCCGATATCAACAAAACCGTTCGGGACGGTTACGCTATTCTTTCCGAAAGCAGAAATGCCCTTAAAATGGCCAAGCATGCCAAACATGACCATGTGGTACGCTATCTCGTCAGCCAAGGGGCTAACTAATATGAAAACCATTAAAAGAGAGACCATGCGCATCAAAACCATAATTCAATTGATTCTTCTTCTTGCTTACTTCAATAGTGTTCAGTCTCAAGATGCAATTAACGCCGAAACCCAAGACGAAATAGAAAACTTGGCCGAGGCTTTTTTGGAAAAGACCAAGGCTCCGGGGCTATCTATTGCCGTTCGTAAAAATGGAAATACCATTTACGCCAAGGGATTTGGCCAAGCCAACAAAGACGCTAATATTCCGATGGATACGAGAACAAAATTGCGAACAGCATCGGTGGCCAAAGTTATCACGGCTACTGCTTTAGGTGTTTTGGCATCTGAAGGGAAACTTGATTTTGATGCTCCTATTAAAGACTATGTGCCCTATATTCCAGATGCCTTTTCCCATCTCACCACCCGTCAGCTGGCAGGTCATACAGCAGGCCTTGCCCATCGACCGAAAGGGGAACAATTTAAAAAGAAACAATATGATGACATACGGGAAACCGTCTTATTAATGAAGGCCCCTCCCTTGTTTGAAGCGGACACGGATTACAAGTATTCCACTCATGCCTATAATTTACTTGGAGCAGTTATTGAAGGGGCCTCTGGAAAATCGTATGCCGATTATATGACCAATTTCATTTTCAAGCCTTTACATATGACCCATACCGGCCCAGAGAATATTGATGCGCTGACCCAAGAAGATGCTGAACTCTATAGTATTGCAAAGGGTAAGGTACGCAAGGCAAAACGCACTAATGGAAGTTATAAGGTTCCAGGAGCAGGCTTCAGAAGTACCCCCTCCGACTTGGTCAAAATGATGGACGCCTACACCAATGGTATGATTTCGGAAAATGTGGTGACCGAAATGTTCAAGAGCCACCAGTTAACCGGTGGTAAAAAAACTTTTGTGGGGATTGGTTGGCGTTCCGCAATCGACCCTTTTGGCAATCCCGTAATTGAGCATGCCGGTAGTTGGCACGGAGCCCGAACGGTTATTGTCCATTATCCTGAGGAAGACCTGAATATTAGTCTAATGATCAATGCGGATTGCCCAGTTTTAATAGAGGAAACAGCACATCTTTTTGCACAAGTCATTCGAAATAAAAAACAAACCGTAAAGGATATGGTCTTGACGAATCAAAAAATCATGCTCACCTTAGAGACCAAAGAGAAACGTGAAGTACATGAAGGGACCCTCACCATGAATACCAAAACAGGAAGGCTAAAAACCAAGAAAAAAGGGTTTTTGAGCGACTCTCCTATCTTGTACTTGGGAAGTACAAACGACTATGCCATAGCCACTTCTTATGGTCTACTCTATGCACATCTTAAGAATGATACAACCCTTGAGGGAAGGATTTTCAACTATTTCAATAGATCGGATAAGAATCCGAAAAGCGAAACACCCTTGGCGACCATACAAACAAAAGGATAATCGAGCTTTTGGTAGTACCTCGGGACCCGTAGAAAAAGTCGCCGAGATGCCGGAAGTACGTTCTGGTATCCGTGCCGAAGTTGTACACAATAAGTTATCTATTTTTTGGAAGGACGCACCTTTTGCCGCAGCACCGGTCAAAAACACCATTTACATCTATGATCTGACTACCCGAAAGTTTACTACGGAAGTAATTCCTACGACTGTGGATGTAACATTTACCGCAAAGGTATCTATATGTAATTGCAGACCAATTCATACCGGAAAAGAAATCCTTCACGCCATGGCGGTAATCGCTTATCAAATAGTCATTATCCATTGAGGGAAAGAAACGGTTGTTGAAGGAGAACTACAAGAATAGAACGTTCGCGCTGTTGATATTTCAAAACTCCCCCAAAGCCAAACTATAAACGCTCACTGTTTTCCAATGGGGGTTTTACTTGTATGCTCCTCTTGTGTGGTCATCCCATACCCTCGAACCATTGTTTGAATTGGGATACTTTTTCGCGACTGACGACGACTTCCCCATCCATTTTCGGGACTAGATTTAGTAAAAGACGCCTATTGGAATACACAATAACATCATCGATAGCATGAATTCCGATGATAAAACTCCGATTGGTTCTATAGAACAATTTGGGGTCTACAAGTCCTTCCAAGCTCTCAAGGGTATATTCGATCAGGTATTTTTTACCATTACTTCTTTTTAAATATACATCACGGCCTTCGGCATAAAAGTAGGCGATGTCGATGGTGGGTACCGAATGAATATGATTGCCAATACGCACCAAAAAACGGTCTTTATAGGTTCGTTTGCCTAGCTGGGTCGCCAAATCACCGATATTCATAGGTTGTGCCAACTGTGCCCGCATCGACTTCAATTTGGTTAGTGCTTTTGAAAGATCGGTGAAGGTCACGGGCTTTAGTAAGTAATCAATACTATTGACCTTGAAGGCATCAATGGCGAACTCATCGAAAGCCGTAGTAAAAATAACGGGCTTTTTCACATCAATTTGTGCAAATAGTTCAAAACTAAGACCATCGCTAAGCTGCACATCCATAAAGAACAAATCAACCGACTCCTGATGGTCTCGGATCCAAGGCACTGCAGCCTCCAACGAGGTCAGGGTGGCCAAGACTTCGATATCTTCGTTACACTTCAGTAGGTACCGTTGCAGCTTCTCTGCCGCTAGGGGCTCATCTTCAATCAGAACTACTTTCATCAAAGCTCAATTTTGGGATTTCTATTATTTTATAAGGAGGTTCCTCAATAATTCGCACTGAACAATCCGAGTAGAACCGATAATTTCGCGCGATATCACCCAAGGCCGCATCGGTAAACCGTGCGCGCAATACTTCCTCCGGATGATATTGTAATCGTAAACTTTCCTCGGTTTCCATGAGGTTTAGGGTAAGTTGCCGCATGGAGGTAGGAATGGTACTTCGCATGATTCGTTCTACAATGGCCAGCAGACTGCCCGGAACCACCCAGGTCTCCCCTTCCGTGAAAATGTCCAAACCGATTTTCCGATACGGTAAAGAAGATAATAAGGGCAACAACTCGTGAAGGACGTTTATTTCCTCTGACAATCGAACCAATTCCCGATTCTTTTTCGCCAAAATATATCGATAGACGCTGGAGAAATGATCGGACAGCTCTTCTGCCTTTTCCGGGTTTCTTTTCATCACCACCAACAGGCATTCTAAACTTTCGAACAAGAGCTCCGGATTCACACCTCGCTTGAATTCCAGAAAGTCCTCCTCCACCTGCTGCTTTTCCGCAATTTCCTCCACAACACGTTCCGTATTTACCTTATATAGAAACTCGTGGCTTACGTACAAGACCATATAGATGAAGGTTATCACTGAAAAAATACTGTTGAATATCACAAGTTCCTTAGTATTGGGCGTATAGGCCAATACCATTTTGAAATAGGCATACATTGCTCCGGTGACTAAAAAGATTCCTATAGCCAACGTAGATGCGATTTGCACTGTTAATTTCCAGAAATACGTAATGTCTAGTTTTAGTCGCTCGAAAAGCACTAAGGAGAGGCGGGAATACTCCTGAATCAAATACGCCAGACCGATACATACATAGAGCTCCTCCCCCAAAAAAGCTTCCTGCAATTGCCCAATATTGTTATTGACCAATAAAATCAACAAATACACCAAAGTGCCACTGAACAAGGGGCTCAAGAGGCGAAATATTGGATGATGTACAAACAGTTTTTTCATGTAATAATAGGCAGTTGTACCTTAAAAATATCGGTGTCGGTCACTTCAATGGTTTTGTCGGTCAGCAATTCATAACGTGAAGCAATATTTCGAAGCCCTATCCGCAATGATTCCATTTTGGGCCGCTTGGCGGTTTTATTGTTCGTTACGGTTATTTTTCCCGTATCGGCCCCGATCGTCAAGGTCAAGGGTGATGAGGGTCCCATAACGTTGTGCTTCACGGCATTTTCAACCAGCATTTGCAAGGTCAAAGGAGGTATTTTACTTTCTAGTACCTGGGCGGGAAGGTTTAGATCTAAGGTGAGGTATTCTCCGAAGCGAGTGCGAATCAAAAAGCAATAGCTATTGACAAAAGTCAGCTCCTCTCCGACAGTAACCAAAGGGTCATCATACTTGTTCAAGACATACTCATACGAGTTACCCAACGCCCGTATAAACGTTTCGGCCTTTTCGGTGTCTTTCTGAAACAAAGAGGATAACGTATTCATACTGTTGAACAAAAAATGTGGACTTAATTGCGATTTCAATGCATTGAGTTGTAGTTGGGTCTGTTTGCGTTTTAATTGAAGTGCCAACAATTGTCCTTTTGAATAATGGTAATACGAATAAATGGCAAAGTAAATGACATTGTAGACCAGAGCGGCGCAGAAAAGCAGAATTCCGATTTTGATCAGAACATCATTGGTGTCTTCTACAAAGAGCGAGGATTCCGAATACAATCGCTCGTAGCCCCAAAGGGTCCCGTAGACTAATACAGCGCTTAAGAGCGTATGGATGAGTATACCGGCGAGTAGACGCAGACCAGGCTGTTGCCGCCACGGAATCATTGTATTTATCGCAGAATTACTGAAATAGGCTGTATAGGCAATACAGATTCCTAAAATTGCGGTATATAGAAGTTCCCAAGTATTCTGAAAACCATTAAAGTGAATAAACCCATAGCCGAGGTAACCTAGTAGGAACCCGATTGGAATCAAGAGCAGATGCTTTCTCACGTGTGGCTGGTATAAAAAGTCTTTTGAAATCCACTTCATGCAACCAAAATACTCATTATTATGCTTCTATAATACGAGTACCTTGGTGCTTGCAATGAAGGCTCAAGTAAATTAGCTTGGAGCAAGCCTGTCTGCCGACAAAGCCAGGCTCATGAGATATTATAGGGGAAATAGGTTAACATATCCACTCCCAACTATCAGACGGGCAGGCAAGTGTCGGCCCATGACCATCCGATGATCTGATTATTGTATGGCTCGTAAGGCCTTGCCGTAATGTAATTCGGATGAAATGCTATTGCAGGCCTCGCGGTAGGCCTCCTTGATGGTACTATCACCGTTTCGTACCGCTGGGGCAAAAGAAATCAAGGTATTCGATTGGTGGTGATCGGACCCGATACTCCTGGTCGCATCGAGAATTTGGGTCAGTTCCCCATCGGTAAAACGCTCCTTTGACAATTCATTGAAGACCGAAGATTGATGAACATCCGATGACATTCCCTTTAAGGCCCGTAGTAGTACCGTCAAACTTTCTCCATCCAAGGCCTGTTTTTGAACCACCTTTTTCAAGACGGTGGCCTGATGATGGTCTGAACTCATATTATCATGCGCTAGTTCAAGTAATTCCCCTAAGGAGTTACTATCAAGCTTGTTATCCAACAATTCAGATAGAACGCTGGCACAATGATGATCTGAACTGATATCACTCATCGACCTTAGAAAAGCACTATACCCGCTTTTCGATAGCTCTGCGGTAGCAAGTGCGGTTTTTAAGACCTGGGCCTTGTGGTGATCAGAGTTGATATCACGGGAAGCCGAAATCAAAAGTTCAATGTTCTCGTTGCTCAACGAACGGTTTTTCATCACTTCCCTGAGTACGCTAGCTTTATGATGGTCTGAGTTGATATTCTTGGTAATCGCAAAGAGGGATTTCATTTGTGCTTCGGAAATATCTCCGTCACGAATGGATCTTTTAAGCACATCTGATTGGTGATGATCCGAGTTGATTTTCCCAGTGGCTTCAATATAGGCGGCTGTAGTGGCATCCGAAGTTAAAAAGGCCTTCGTATTGTGCTTTAGGATCTGTGCTTGATGGTGATCAGAGTTGATATCGGAGCCCACTACCCTTAATATGGATATCAAATCGCTATTTTTGGGGTTCTTGTCCAGCAGTAATTTGATATAGGCCGATTTGACATAATCACTGTCGATAAGATCCACTTCCCTTAAAACAGCAGTAGTTCCCCCTTGGGTATAAAAGCGATCAACCCGTTGCTTGGCAGCAAGTGTTGATGAGCGCAATACATCGGGAAGTACTTCCGCAAGCCATGCTTTTCCTTCATTGGCAAAGGGTTCCTCCGAACTGCCGATATAGTATTTCTTGATGAGTCGTCCGTTGTTATCCGACTCCATAAAAATGCGCCTACGACTACCGAATGCCGATTTTTTAATTTCCATATACCCCCCATTGGATATGGCGATGACGTCCTTATCGTCATCCGAGAGTGTAATTTCCCCCTCGTATTCCAATGAGAAACTATGGCGCTTGCCATTTTTAACCGAAATGGTCGTCTTGCCATTGCGGCTATTCACATTAACCGATGTATGCTTCGATTGGGCCTGTGAATTTTCCGTCGAGAGTAGCAATGCTACCAACAGCAACTTAAGAAGTAATCCCGTAAAAAATTTGGTTACGTTGATCATGATTGTTCGTTTTTTGATTGATGATACCACAAAGATGATTGGTTTTTCAATACTGTTCAAACGAAATGTAATGAACTGAACGATCGCTGTAGTGAATTGTACACCCCGTATCCCCTACCTGCATCAGATGGACAGTAACAAGAGGGTGAAAAAGGGAAATGGATAACCTTAGTAGGTATCGCCAACGGCCACGAAACTATTTTTTACATGGTATCTCGGTGTCAGCGGAGCCGCCATACAGCAGGTAGACCCTAAATAGAACAAAGCGATCTGCTCCAATTTTTGAACTTTGACGCCCACCTGAAGATGATCTGGAAGGGCTATCGTGCCCACTGCAGGACCACCAACAATGGACAAGTACCAGGTACGCCCTTTGGTATCTACAATGTCAATGTTATAGCGTTCATTGCGAAGTGCTGGCAATGATGGATTTTGTTTATAAATCCAAGGACGAAGCACGATTAAATCACCAGGCACATGTTGAATTCGACTGATTGTACCGGTAATGGGCGCGTGGATACGATGATAGTTTTTATTGTGCAAAAATACATTTGTGAAGAAATAGTCTTTAGGTATGGTATGATCCCCTACTTGAAAAATAGAAGCGATACTTCGTTTATCGGACTTTACTCTTGAAATGGCGGTAGTTGCCACAGTGCCCATATCACAAAGTAGACCTTCGCAAGGCCAAATGTAGGGGCTTGTATTCTTCGGAAGTGCTCGAAATTCCCTTGTGAAAAAGTCCTGAAAATTATCAAAATCTTTCTTGCCATTGGGAGGTTTGAAGTGTTGCAAATAGTTCTTGTCACTATAGTTGATTCTTAAATAGGGTTTGATGATCTTCTTGGAGTAGGGTTTGGTATAGATAGATGAATACCACGCGGACAGTCTACGTTGTACCATGCTCGGCAAACTACCCCATAGTTGTACAGAAATAAATTGATACATGGCAGCCCGCCATTGCGGTACTTTAAAAACAGTAAAATGAATGTTCGATTCGGGCGCGGCGTGTGAGATAAACTGCATAGATTACACTTTTTAATTAAAGGTGCTCTTAGCTCGCGTCCAACTACCACTAACGCTTAAAAACCTTGAGTAAGAACACCTTATTTTGGGTTGATCACATAGTCCCATGCATGTTTCGTGCTATTGGTGGTATGCGGTTGTCGAACGTCTTTTAAAACGTGATGAAGGTTTTAGTATAAAGACTGTCCGTTTTTAATTGATAGGGTAAAGAAAGGATGTTCTGTAGCTTTAGTCAAGGCAATTTAGCGAATGACCCGCTTTATTGCGGATATGACTTTTAAGGGGCGATTTACGACGAAAACCGTTCAAAATCGGCCGTTCGGCGCTTTAAAAGTCATTGACCCTTCATTTAAGGAATGCTTAACAGAAAAGAATGTGAAAAAATGGAACGACCCCTCTTTAAGGAAGGATAAACCTATTGAAAAAGTGAAAAAGGGAGCGACGTGCTTATTTCCGTAACATGTCCAAGGCTTGAGATCGGTAATTTCGTCCAATAGGAAGTTCACGACCCTTAACCTCGACCATAATGTTGTTATAGGCCGTAATATGCGTAAGAGAAATGATATAAGACCGATGTATGCGCACAAAATGTGGTTTGGGAAGCTTTTCCGCGAGATAACTGATCCGTTGCGAAGTGACCACCTCTTTGTCCTCTAAATGAATGATGACCTTATCATTTAGGCTTTCAAGGTATCGAATACAGCCCAAGTCTAATTTTACCACCTTACGGTCTGACTTGATATAGAGAAATTCGGGTTCAGGTGATGCAGGCGGATTTTTTCCCGAATCCTCCTCTCCCTCGGTAATGTGTTCATTCTGGGGGCCTTGAAGGTATTTGTTCACTTTAGAGATCGTCTTCAAGAAACGCGTCAAGGAAATCGGCTTTAGGAGATAATCGATTGCATCAAGGTCAAAGGCCTTTATGGCGAATTCCCTATAAGCCGTGGTGAAAACCACCAACGGTGGGTTCTTAATCGATTCGATAAGCTCCAAGCCCGTTAGCTTGGGCATTTTTATATCCAAAAAAACCAGTTGAATATGCCCTTGTTGTATGTATTCAAAAGCCTCTAGGGCATTGCCACAACTGGCCACCACCTCCAATTGGTCGATCTGTTGTGCATGGGTCACCAAAACATCCCGGGCCAAAGGCTCGTCATCGACAATGATGCACTTTATTTTATTTGACATTCTCTTTTCGCATTACTTCCGATATAGTACTTAAATCGATGGTCAACTTTGCCAAAAAGCTATCTGTTTCTTCCAGTATCTTGAGTTCATATTTTTCCGGGAAGAATAGCTCCAGCCGTCTTTTTACATTGGTCAGTCCGATATTCTTGTCAGCATCAAGGCTTTCTTCGACCTGAACCGCACTTTTACTATTTTCCACCATGAACACCAAATGGTCTTTTACCAATTTGATATCGATAGTGATCCATGAATCATTGATTTCATTGTCCGCGCCATGTTTAAATGCATTCTCCACAAAAGGTAACAATAATAGCGATGGAATCAAGGTCTCCGTATTATCTATCGATTCCGAAACCTCAATGCTGAGTCCTTCTTCATAACGAATACGTTCAAGGGCAACTAAATTCATCAATTGTTCCCATTCCTTTCCAATGGAAATAAAACGTTCATTACATTCATACAGCATATAATCAAGAAATTTTGACAGGCCCAAGACCACCTCAGGGGTCTTTTTGGATTGTGATAACGAAAGGGAATAAATACTGTTCAGGGTATTGAATAAAAAATGTGGATGGATCTGTGCTTTTAAAAACTTGAGTTCGGTGGCTGCTTTTTCCTTTTCCAGTTCCTTGTTGATCTTGTCTTTTTGATAGTACGTTAACTGCAACTTGATGGCCATTGCTACAAAAACAGGGGTATATACCGCTACAACGGAGTTAAATACCTTGGGTACGTACAACATGGGAGTTCTCCAATATTCTTTTTCAGGGCTAAACCAGTGGTAGATATAGGTCCAGACCATATAACGGTCCATCATCCCCATTGCGACCGCCAAAATGATGGATAGTATGACGTACTGCACCGTTTTTTTGGGGTATAAAAACTTCGGCATTAAATAATACAGCGTAATATAGGTAGGGATCATCTTCCAAGGCAGAAGAAACAACAATTGCTGAAATTGGGCCCAATAATCCTCATCATAGCTACCCCACATCAAGGTGTATAGCGCAACGTAGCACATCCAAAAAAGGATGTGATAATAGATTCTGTTTTTACTATGTAAGACCTTATCGATCATTCGTAATGATTCACCAGCAATTTCAGGTGAAATTACTAATATCCGATTAGCTTATAAAATAAGGAAACCAAACAACCTCCTTTTGACCGTTAACGTACATTTTATGCCCGTAAACGTTTTCTTAAAAGGTCTGATTCGGGAAAACGTCCTATGATCTATAGCCTTTTCGA
This sequence comes from uncultured Flavobacteriaceae bacterium, assembly GCA_947494565.1. Classification (GTDB taxonomy): domain Bacteria; phylum Bacteroidota; class Bacteroidia; order Flavobacteriales; family Flavobacteriaceae; genus Maribacter_C. Next base: position 207,505 of record CANLVG010000001.1, read on the forward strand.
CCAAGGTAAGATTAAAACGGATAGCTCATTTTGGGGTAGTACCTGAAAATCGATCAATTGACCATTTCCGACACTAAAGTGATGAAATCTTCAAAGGTATCCGTGTTGTAGTTGAAATCCAATGGGTCGGCGCAGCGAACCGCGACGAGCTCTTTCTCCGGAATTATTATCAGATAGTTGCCGCGATAACCTTGTGCATAGTAGGCTATAATCTCCTTACTATAGATTCTTTTGCTCGAGGTAACCGATTCGGGCAGTTCATGATTTAATATTTGGTTCCAAGAATCACCGAAAACCCTATTCAAGGCGTTATAAAAGTCAATTTTATTTTCATATAAGACCCCTTTCAAGGGTCTAATTTTTTTTAAAAAGTCTTTTGACACTCTTGCATCAAGCCAAGAGTTCCAAATTTCCTTATCTATGATTCGATATTCATATTTGGGTAAGCGCCACCATAACAAGCCCCAAATTGGAGTGAAGTCTTGCCCTTGTGACAAAGATTCCCCGATCCAATCTTCACTGACCAACCGTTTGCCATCATAGACCCCCTTTTGCAATACGAGCTGCCCAAATTTTAAAAGATCCGATGGTTTTATGATGAAAGCACCATGGGTCGTCGGATTCCCTTGTTCATCTTGTACCCATTTATAATCGGAAATATTCAACACCTTGAAAAAGGTATCTACAAAAAAATGATCAAAACGTTTCCCAGAAGCTTTTTCCACCACCCCTGCTAACAAGGCGGTGGCCTTATTGCTATAAAATACGGTACTGCCCGGTGAATTTGTCAATTCTGCCGCCAAGGCCAAATCGATTACATTGCTTACCTTATAGGTTGGTGGCGGTTCCAGTTCGATACTGGCGTTGGCATAGTCTTGTAAACCGGAAGTGTGGTTGAGCAGCATTCGAAGCGTAATCATTTTCTTTTGCCCTTGTCGCCATTCCGGAAACAAACTATACACTGGTTGATCGAGCGAATCCAATTGGCCGTTCAACAAGAGATTTCCAATGGCAAGACTTACTAAAGACTTTCCTGCCGAAGCGATATACATCGGTTTTTCCGGGGTGCCGAAATGGTCTTTATAGATAGTTTTTCCCCGTTCCGTGATGATAACGGCATCGGAATGGGTCTCTTTTGCCCTTATCTTTATTTTCTCTAAAACATGCTCCTTTATCTGCTGAGCATTGAGGTTATGTACAATTGTGGATAGTAAAACATAAATGGCTATTCGCATGAACGTACGGTTTGATGACGTCCAAAACTAAGAACACCTCGCCGGAATTTGGTTGCCGTAGACATTGCAGGATATCCCCTGTAATCTAATGGTGCTTTTTCAACTGTTTTAAGTATTCGTTCGGAGAGGTCTTTTGTAACCGTTTGAAAATCCTATAAAATGACACATAGTTCTTAAAACCACAGGCTCCCACAATATAGTCCAACGAATATTCTTCATGAAGCCCTTGATGCACCTTTTCCAGGACGGTCTTTAGTCGATGCTCATTTACAAAGTCGTAAAAATTCTTGTGGAACCCCTTATTGATTACCATCGAAAGTTGAGATCTACTCCATCCGATTTCATCGGCTAACATCTGCAATTTCAAGCCAGGATTGAGATAAGGTTTGTTCTCCGTCATAAACTGACCTAATTCAGATGTCAACAGTACGAGTTGGCTTGTTTCGACTTCATTCTTAGGAGTGTTATCGATTTTTGATTCCATCATATAACCGGTATCTCGCAATGCCAGTACTGAGATAAGGATAAAATGAGGAATGAAAGAGAAAAGAATGTAGAGTATTTTATCTACAATCAGCGTATCCGAATCAAAATACTGAATCCCCAATGAAATGGGAATAGCGGTGATAAAAAAACTGGATAAGAACACCTGTTTGTTGGCAAACAGCTGTAATTCCACCTCGTTGGTCGCATATTCATTGTATAGCTGTACTTTATGCTTTTTATTCAGCATAAATGTTTTTACGGAATAGTATGCCGCAAATAAGAGATAGCCCAAAACTAGAATCGGGGGATCATTGATTCCCTCTTGGTGGTACATGGCCAACTTATCTGTATTGGGCATGGTAATCGTTGGAAGAAGCAGTACCAAAATACTAAGCGGAAGGATGAAATGAAGATACCAGTACTTCGAACTACCCGTTAATCGTAACTGAAAACAATACACCAAAGGAAGAAGAAAGAAAAAGAGCGGACTGGTCACGAATAAAAGCTCGGGATACTCCGCCTCTAAGTTCGAAAACCGGATGATGCGCTCCATTAAGATGAGCGCTACAGCCATCAGGAATAAAAAAAGCCAGAGGGAAATCCCATGTCCATAAGTTCTTCTTCTCATCACCAATAGTGTAATGGAAATAAAGGCATTAACAATACCTCCGAAGATTATGAGTGAAGACCAATCAAAGGACAAAGCGCTCTTACTTAAATGATACTATTCTAAAGTAAGCTTATTTTTAAATAAAAACCATTGGTTTTTGGTCTATTCAACAGAACGTAACACAAGAGATCTAAAATTGTTAGGATGTATTTTCCGCACCAAAGCTAATCCACCTCACTAAGGAAATGGTCAATTGGCCAATCAATAGGTTCTTCCCATTCACCTATGGGTTCATTGGTATCCGGACTATCAGTAAAGGAATACTTAATGAAATTATTCTCCAGAAAAATGGAAATTCTTTGCAATTCCTCTATTGTGCCTTTAATTTCTATTTTGGCCATGAGGGCTTCCATCATATCGGCTTGAGCATCCATACGCTTCATTTTTTTACGGGTTAGTATTAAAATGTAACGGGACGTTCATTAACAAAGGCAATTGAACACCTTCATGTGACCGGCTTAAAAGGTTCATAAGGAGGTATTGTAGTGACTCCCCCCTTCTTTTTGAAAGCTATCTCTTCTATAATGTCATTTGAATGAAAATATTGTAAGTCTCCAATACTATTTGTTGTAATGCGAGATTTGCCTTTCATTATAGCATATTAAAGACCTACAACTGTAATAATCGTTGGGTTTTGGCAGTAAATAAGCTTTGAAAACAAGAAGGAGACACTAGTCGTGTCTCCTTATCTATAATTTAATTCCATTAATTTGTGTCCCTTCAAGTAGTGAAGCCCAATGACATCGTATATTACCGCTTATTGACTTCTACCAGTTTATCATCATTCCATTCCCCACCTGCGATGATATCCCCATCGGTTCCAAAGAATTGCCCAGAACCACTACGCTTGTCCTCTTTCCATTCCCCGGCATACTTCTCACCGTTCGGCCAATAATACGTGCCAAAACCGCTTCGTTTGTCGTTTTCATAGTCTCCTACATAGTACTCACCATCAGGCCAATAAAAAGTACCTTCACCTTGACGTTGATTGTCCTGCCATTGACCTTCGTATCGACTTCCCGTATCCAATAGCGCGATACCATACCCGTTGGCCTTACCATTTTTAACTTGGCCTATGTAGTGCAATTGATTTCCCTTCTTACTTTTGAATTTCAAGTATTCACCAAACGACTTCGTGTTCATTTGACGCTTTAGTCGCGCTAGTTGCACCTTTGTTTTTTCCAAAGTGAAATTGAGTGAGTCGTATTTTCTAACTTCCTCGGGAGTAGCCGATTTTTGCTGTGATAAACTATCCATCCGAGATTCTAAATGGGATTTACTGGATACCGCTCCCATTTGGTCATGCAGTAATTTCTCCGCCAAGGCGATACGCAATGGTATTCCCATTTTGTTTTCTTCGCGCGTTTGCATGGAAGCTGTATAGCTTCGGATAGCCGTATCATAGTCACCGCTTAGCAACATGGAGTCGATTTCGGTGAGTTGTTCATATTCACTGACCTTCTCTGTCAATTCCGTCTGCTTTACTTCCGATTCCGTAAGCTGCTGCTGTAATCTAGTCGATTTTGTTAGAAAAAATAGTGCCCCGGCCGCGGTAATGGCCAAAGCGAAATAGAGTAGTGTATTTTTCGTTTTCATATGTAAGCTCGATAATTCGTTGATAGATACGAATTAATCGGTCAAATGGATTTCGGGAAGCTTATTTTTTACCCTTCTAAAGTCTGGAGAGAAGTACATGTGGAAGCGCATGGTCCAACCTTGCTTGTAAATACCGCCATTACTTAGGTCCTGACCCTGTGAATACATGAGTCCGGCAGCAAAGGTGAGGCGTGGGGTCGCAATATACCCCAAGGTAGTCGTTAGACGCAAATCTTCCATCGGACTGGCAACAACAGCCTTGCCGCTCTGCATGATCAATTCCGCTTCAGGGGAGACATAGAGTGTTTTTGGTCTCAATTTGTGATCATTCAATGGAATTTTGGCACGAAACATATACCGCCACCGATTTCTGAAGATGTACTCACTATTTTCGGCGAAACCTTGCGTCCAGCGATGTTCAATGCGAATACGATGATAGATCATGGCCGTATAAAGTGGCATCGCAAATTGATATTGGTGCCAAATACGCCATTCGGGAACTACGTTCCGGTCGACAGAATCCTCATCGGTATTGAAATTGATCCGCACTACCCCACCGAGACTGAAATTGGTCTTTTTCGAATAGATATAGCCAATGGCATGACGGTTGTATATCTGTGCAACTTGCCCAATGAAAGGAGTATCCTCCGTTTCTTGAAAGCGAAAATGGGTTTGGGCGTCCCAGAAAAATCGTTTACCGATCCGAATGTTTCCATAGGTGTTGAACCAAACTTTAGTGGAAGGATCTTTGTATTTTGACAGTAGGGGAAGTACTTCCTTATCTTCCTCCTGTCCGTAGGCCCCTCCACAAGAAATCCATAGGAAAGCCATAAGCCAAATAAAAATCGAAGTCGTGTGTCTCATTTCTATTTTTCTTTGACCGTGGTTTGTCGATGAAGTAATTCCAAAATCGCCCCAGCATCTTTTTCGCGACGTAGCTTGCGTTCCAATTTTCGGGTATCTTCCTCACGTAGAATAAGCATTCGCTGGTTGGTATGGATGATCTGATTGTTCAATCTTTCAACCGTATCACAAGTGAGCTCGGTTTTTACTTGACTCAGGAAGTACGGTACTAGAACATTGAAATAGGCCGCAGTGATTCGCCTTTTTACTTCTTCGTCCATCACTGTCGCCATAAACGGATTCCATATGGAATCTTGATACAATACTTCGATTTCTTCCTTTTGCTGCGGGAGCGCTATAAGCGTCTGGGTCAATTGCGTCAATTGCTCAAGGCAAGTTTTCAAGGAAGTGCCATAGCTCAATTTTTCATCGGCATTTTTCATAGTGGCGTACTGACTTAAAGAAGCATCGGCCAATCTTTTGATTTCTTGAATCGGGACTTTATAGTCTTTTGGAAGCGTTGTCAAAGCTGAATCGATTTGCCGCACCAAGGATTCATTCAAGGCTATGAGGTCTTCTTCCAACCCGTTCAACTGTTGTTGCCGCTCCTCATTGGTCAATTGATCTGAAAGTGTCTCCTTGATCTGTTCAAGACCACGTCGTGCATAAGCACTTAGTCTACCGATACTTGTAAGATCATTTGCTTCAAAATCATCTGCCTTAAAGTCGGCCAAGGCGAATGTTCGTGTCGTACCGGAACTATCGGCAACGATTTGAAGTTCAGGGCTTGGTTTGCCATTGGGCCACAGGGTTTCTATGAATTTAGACCGGTCCACATATTGCAGGATATCCTGCTCGGCATAGGAGACGAATTTTTCAAGAGGTTTTAAAAATCGTTCGTCGATAAGTGCAACAGCATTGTAATTATACAGCGCTTCGTTATCGGAACGTTTTACAATATTGAGATGGCTGTTCTTGAGCAAAGCACTGCCAATGGCCTTTGCAGCTAGAAAGTCGGCCGATATGGTCTTTACTTGGGCCAATTGTGCCGTGTCCATAGGGAAATAGGGCACCTTGACCATAAAATTAGGTCGTAGATTCGAAGGCCCCAATTGCAAAAGCACCGTATCCATTTTGCGGTAATAGGATTCGTTTTCCGCCAGTAAATCCGGTATACCCGTCTGTAACGCCATCGAGGTACCGTTCGCCCTTAACGTAGTGCGCACAACCTCCAGATACCCATTGGATAATGGAATCACCTTCTGTTCATCGGATGCCGTGGTAAAGACTTCTACCTCTTGGCTTTTCCCATCCTTTACTACTACCATTCGTCGCAAAACCCCTTCCTCAAAAAACCAACTTTCTACATCTTCTAAGGCATTTATAGTATAAGAGGTCCACTCATCATGTGCGAGCCCGTTTCTTAGGAAACGGCCGACCAAGGTCGCTTCCTGATTTTCAATTCGAAAGTTTTGTTGTGGAATACCCGTCGCGAAGGTAAGGGCGCTAGCGAACAGCGTATTTTGGATCTTAGAGTCCTTGATTTGGTTTACGGTGTACGTCCATGGTCCATCGGGGCGTCCATCAGTCAGTGTACCGGTACCTTCTTCCTGTATTCCACTGATCAAGACCCGGTATTCATAATCGATAACTTCACTACGGCTATCCGTTTGAAATTCTCCAAACTGAAATCCCCAAGAACCGGTTGGTGCGCCCTTGTCAAAACTTCCTTTGAACAAGAAAGAAGCGTCCTCTTTTTCCAGAAGGGCCTCTAGGCTAGAGCGCTGCACTTGAAATGCCCCGTCAAACAAGGTATCTTGGGCAGAGATAATATATTGGTATTGCGCCTTACCCAGATAAGGACCAACTTGCATAGGACCTTCATACGATTGTCGTTCTTGCCCGAAATTCGTCAAACAAGAAAACAAGATGAATCCCAATAGCCCAAGTCGTTTTCTATGAAATGGTATCATTCGGCAAAAAAAGTAAATTTTAATCATATTTCGAGGTATAATACGAAAAAGTGGGGCGTTCGGATTTTAGAAGCCCCGCTTTTTATTGAATACGCTATTTCAACAGGAAAATATTAAGGAATTCTCTATTCTTTAACGAAGATGAGGCAATGCTGCCATGGAAGGTTTCCGATATTCCGCTGAAGTTTGAAACCTGCGCTACCCATTTCGCGCACCGCCTGTTCTTCGGTCATTTTGTGTACCCTTTTAATGGGCACGGCGTCGTCTTCGCCACGATATTCGATGAGGAAGATCCGGCCCTCTGGACGTAAGGCTTTTTTCATGGAAGCGATTATCTCAGCTGGATAGTCGAATTCGTGATATACATCGACCATCAGTATTTTATCGATGGAATTTTCGGGTAAATTGATATTTTCCGCACTTCCTTTTACCGTAGTAACGTTTTGCAGCCCGATTTTTTTCTTCTTTTGTTGGATGGCCTCCAACATTTCATCTTGAATATCCACAGCATAAATATGACCTTTGCGGGCTAAAGTCGCCATTTTAAAGACATGATAGCCAGAACCGGCGCCGATATCGGCAATCGTATCCTCCTCCGAAATACCCATATTCTGTAGTAAGGTAGCGGTGTTTTCCTCGGCCTCTCTTTCGGGGCGTTCCAACCAACCGATACCTTGAAAACCCATGACATGTGCGATCTCACGACCCATATACCATTTTCCTATACCATTGGGGTCGCCCTTCTTATACGTATATATCTCTTTTGGTTTTTGTTCACTTGTCTGGCCAATACACTGCAGACCCAACGATAGAAAACCCAATGCGAACACAACCCCCAATCGCTTTATCATATTACTTATTTACGAATCGGCAGTTTGATATGTGAGGGATATTCCTTCGAGTGATGGATCGTATTTCGGGCCACGACACTTTCGCTCTCGTCATAATTGTTACCTCCAGTGTTTAGATTTCGGGCAAACCTCGGAAAATTACTACTGGAAACCTCAATCCGTATTTTATGTCCTTTTTTGAAGAAGTTACTGGTTGCCATGGGGGTCAGGTCTACTTTGTACACCTTTCCTTCTTCCATGAACACTTCTTTATCGTAGCCTTCTCGGTACCGTATTCGCTGTATGGTTTCGTCAAGATTATAGGCTTCTCCATTGGGATGCACATCGATAAGCTTTATCGTCAGATCAGTGTCTTTCACATCGGAAGAAAGATACAAGGTCGATTCAATAAAACCGCTTACTTCAACTCCTTCTTCCAAGGCCTCGGTCGTGTAGACTAGTATATCGGTTCTGCCTTCGCGAATGCGTTGGTCAAAAGCACCTCCTTTTACAGCATTACCCGTACAGCACACATTACCACCCAAAGATGATACGGGATTCATCGGGTCATAGGTAAACGTATCAGGCATGTCTTTTGAAGGTCGCTTTCGGGTAAGTTTACCGCTACCCACCAAAGTATTGGCATCCCCATTACTATCAAGGTAAAAGGTTTTCATTTTTGCGTTTTTCGGAGGCCATTGTTCAGAGGACTGCCATTGGTTACTGCCCATGGTATAAAACTGTACACGCGGGGTTTTTTCCTTGAAGTCATTGGATTCCTCTTTTAACCAAAGATCCCACCAAGAATAGATTTGCTCTTGGTAGTTGAGTCGGGCATCCCCAACACTCAATTCCCCAACGATGGTATTCTCCGTGGCACGGGTGTACGCGCAGTGTAAGGTCGGTGCGATCACGAGATACTGGTTATCCCGAATACGAGCATCTTTTGAATTGTTATGCACATGATTGAATAAGGTCAAGTTGGGGGTAATCGAAACATCGTACCAAGAAGCGAACCAAAAACTGGGTATTCCTATTTCCATCGTATCATGATAGAGTCCACCTTCGTACCATTGGGGATCATTAGGCTTTCGTACGACCATCTTGTCAAAAATCTCCTTTTTTCCATGAATGTTCTTTAATATATCCTGAATAGGCAAATGACTTAAAGCCTCGGCCATGTCTATAGGAGGGTTTTCAGGTGCTAAATCATAAAATCTAGAAATACGGATTAAATCTTCTTGAGTAGCACCAGCGGGAATGCGAGGTTTGAACTTGTCGTGTTCTACCCCGTACAACCATGAAAAGAAAAGCAATTGTTCTGCTCCTCCTCTATACCAATTGCCTTGCTCAACGATATCCCCAACGCTTCCTACACCCGCTCCAAAGCCTTGTGGGACCATAGCTGCATGTGCCGGATGATCCAAAGCGGCCACTGCCATTTGCCATTCCGCTGTGGACGAACAACCGTATGTGCCGATTTTTCCGTTCGACCATGACTGCTCTTTCATCCAAGTAAAGGCATCATAACCATCGGTCAAGGGTACGCCGAGAATATCCCACTCCCCTTCGGAAAAGTACCGTCCGCGTTCATTTTGAACGACATAGGCATACCCCCGACTTACCGCTTCATATGCCCGTTCCGCAGTTCGGGTGCGTCGCTCACCATCGCCCCACGAGTTAAAATTATAAGGGGTTCTAGAAAAGATTATGGGTACTTTTTCATCGGTTTTCGGGCGATAGATATCCGTAGCCAGACGCACTCCGTCACGCATGGGCATCATCACTTTTTGATCGATAGTCGCAATCGTTTCCAATTTTGACAAAATATCCTCCTCTTGGGATAACCCCGTCTGAAGACCAAGAAGTACGAAAAAAAGGAATATGGATTTCTGTGTGCTCATAAGCTATAGATTTTAGTAGTACCGCCTTATGCTCCTACTTGTTTTTTTAATTCTTCGAATTCCGTGGCCAATTGTTCATAACGCTGGCTGCCATCCGCTCCAATGATTTGGTCTGCTCCGTTAATCATGTAGTATAGATATGCTATTTGGGCCACCAACATTTGTTGAGGATACGCTCCTTTATCGTTCTTTAGTTTTTTTACAGCTGCTTCGATAGCCGCCAATCGGGCTTCTTGACCGCCGTTCTCTTTTAAGGATTTGGCCTCTTTTTCTAGGTCGGCTTGAAGTTTTCTGGCCTGGGAAAGTAAATCGATCACCTGCCGCTGCATATCAAGTTGTCTGGCAATAGCCGCCTCATCCAACCCCTCTTCCTTTACCCTGGGATCGATAAGGATATCGAATTTTTGCATTAACGCTTTACCATTCACCGTCAATTTTGCCGTATAAGTTCCGGGAGGCGCCATAGGCCCGTTCTTAAAACGTTTCTTGGCGTCCTTGTTCCAAGCCCCTTTTTGCTGTAAATCCCAAGCAAAACGATGCATTCCCTTTTGATGCCCTAACTTTTCGTTGACGTAACGGAAGGTGGCGCTTAGGTTCATATCCTCCACTTCGGTTACGGAAGAATTCAATTCGGTACTATCGCTTAGGATGGTCACCAAGGTTTCCTCCTTTGCGCTTAGGATTTCCAATTTCAAAGCATCGACCGATTGTGGGAGATAATAATCGACATATACGCTGGTTCTAGGATACTCGGGAAAAGCATCATCCGACCGTACCTTAGGGTATCGGAATCGAACCGTAGCATCAGGTTTGAATAAATGCGCGGTATCGTCTAGGGCGGTAATCTTCATATCCCGTAAGGCCGTGATATCATCCAAAATCCAGAATCCCCTGCCCATAGTGCTAAGTACGAGATCACCACGGAATATCTTGAGGTCGGTTATCGGTGTCACGGGAAGGTTTTGTTGGAAGCTTTTCCAGGTTTGCCCATCATCGAAGGAAACGAACATGCCGTATTCGGTTCCGGCATACAGCAAGCCTTTACGAACAGGGTCTTCGCGAAGTACACGGGTCGTATGATCTGCTGGAATACCATTGGTCTCGGTACTGATCAATTCCCAGTGGGCACCATAATCATTGGTTTTATATAGATAAGAGCGTTCATCTCCTAAAAGATGTCGGTCTACTGCGATATATGCTGTGGCCACATCGTGATTTGAGGGGGCGATGGACTCTACACGCCCTCCTTTGGGCAATTTCTTTGGGGTGACATTCGTCCAGTTTTGACCGCCATCCTTCGTTAGGGAAATCACCCCGTCGTTAGAACCTGTCCAGATCAGGCCCTTCTTGATTGTTGATTCCCGAATGGAATATAGGGTACTGTAGTACTCCTCTCCCGTGATATCACGGGTAATCGGACTTCCGGAAATCACTTGTTTATCGGGTTCGAAAGCCGTAAGGTCCGGAGAAATGGTGTTCCAGATCTGTCCGCCATTTATGGTTTTGTGAAGGTATTGTGAACCATGATATACCGTGTTGGGATCATGTGGGGAAACATGTACTGGAGCCACGCGCTGAAAGCGATATTTCAAGTCTTTAGGATTATGGCCATAGATGTTCGAAGCGCCCACATAATAGCTTTTTTCGACCCCTGTTTGTTTGTTGAAAACACCAAACCTCCCCTTGCAGTTGGCATAGACCGTTGTATGATCTCCGGGTTTTGGTACCGCAGGGCCCGTTTCGCATCCTCCGGCATTAATAATCCAACCTGTTCCTGGATTTTGAATTGCGCTCGGCGGGAAACTTGGAACGGCGATGGTAGAATAATTATCCTGCTGTCCTGCGTATAACCAGTACGGATATTGGTCATCTACTTCTACCTGATATAGTTCAGCAGTCGGTTGGTTGAATTGTGTAGACCAGCTTTTTCCACCATTAAAACTGACATTCGCTCCTCCATCGTTCGCCTGAATCAACAGATCCGGGTTATTGGGATTGATCCAAATATCATGGTTATCCCCGTGGGGCACGCTCATACGTTTCCAAGTCTTTCCCCCATCGATGGACTTCAACAAAGGATTCGCGTTGGAATACACAATATCAGGATTGGTAGGGTCGAGCTCAACATTGGTGTAATAGAACGGACGATTGACCAGACCAATGTTGTCAGAAAGGTGCTCAAAGGATTTGCCTTGATTCATGGATTTGTAAAACCCTCTTTCCTTCTCCGGAGCTTCTATGACGGCACAAATAATACTGGAATTGGTCGGGGACACCGCCAAATCAATTTTACCAATGGTACCTAAAGGAAGTCCTTCTTCCAATTTTATCCAGTCTACCCCTCCATTTACGGATTTGTAAATACCGCCCTCTTCCTTTGATCCTCCTGAGATAATGGTCCATGGTTTTCGTTGTGCTTTCCATGCGGCGGCATAAATGACATTGGGGTTTCCTGGCAATAATTCTAAATCGGAAAAACCGACTTCATCCGAAAGGAACAGCATTTTTTGCCAGTGTTGTCCTCCATCGGTGGTTTTATATATTCCCCGTTCGGCATTCGGCCGAAAGGCATTACCAATAGCCGCTACCCATACAATGTTGCTATTGGTAGGATCGATTTCCACTGCTCCGATTTGGCCTACGTTCTTTAGACCGATATGCTCCCAGGTTTGTCCTCCGTCAATGGATTTATACATACCCTTTCCAGAAATGACATTACTCCGAAGTCCATCCGAACCAGTGCCCACATAGACAATGTTGGGGTCGTTGGCAGCCACTTCTATAGCTCCAATCGAAGGTGTGGAGAAATAGCCGTCCGATACATTGTTCCAAGTGGTGCCATAATCCTCGGATTTCCATACACCCCCGCCTGATGCCCCTAGATAAAAGGTACCTGGCAGCAAATGGGTTCCGGTGGCCGTAGTGACTCGACCCCCTCTTTCAGGACCAACGGTTCTGTATTGGAAGGCCGAAAAATCTTGCGCGCCCAACCATGGCATACTTATTAAAAAGGATAGACAAAAGAATTTGATGCTCATAAAAAAATCAGTTTATAGTTCACTTGTATTTGTTTGAAAGTCTAGCTTTATAGGTTATTGCAACCATAAAGCTATGAGGCACCATCACCTTAGTACCCTGCGGCCTGTCCGTCTTTCCTCGATTCAGAGGCCCCAGCATATACTTTTTGAGTCCAATCGACCCCAATGGCTTGATACCCTCCATACATACCAACTCCAAAACCGATACGATGGCCTTTTTTTCTTAATTCTCTCAAAGTTTCTGGGTGAAAACCAGTCTCGAGATTCAGTGTGCCCCCATTGGTCATTGTTGAACCTGTGGGTTGCGAACTTCCTCGGTGTCGCATCCGCGGGGCATCACCCGCTTCTTGCAGGTTCATACCGAAGTCCACTAAATTCACCACAATCTGTGCATGACCTTGGGGTTGCACCGCACCACCCATGAGTCCGAAGCTCACCCAGGGCATTCCATCTTTGGTAATAAAAGCAGGAATGATGGTATGAAACGGCCGCTTGCCCGGTTCAAGGGCATTGGCATGCGATTTGTCTTGCACATTGAACATTTGCCCCCTATTTTGAAGCACAAAACCTAGGCCATCAGGTACCATGCCGGAAGCAAATTCCGAATAGATACTTTGAATGAGGGAAACCATATTGCCCTCTTTGTCCGCCACGGTCAAATATGTGGTATTCCCTGTTTCTATTTCTATGTCTCCTGCCGGGTAAGTATCTGCAGCCGCGTCCATTTGAATCAACGCTTTCCGTTCCGATGTGTATGCTTCAGAGAGTAAGGCTTCAATAGGGATTGTATTAAACTCAGGGTCGGCATAAAACTTAGCCCGGTCTTCGTAGGCCAATTTTTTGGCTTCCGTGAGTACGTGAAGGTACTCTGGACTACCGAAACCCATGGAAGCGATATCAAAGCCCTCCAATAGGTTCAACATTTGCAGGGCCGCCGTTCCTTGACCGTTCGGTGGTAGTTCCCAGACTTCAACCCCTCTATAATTGACCGAAACGGGCTCTACCCAATTCGATTGGTGCTTCACCAAATCGTCATAAGACAGAAACCCTCCGTGTTTTTTCATGTAGTTGTCTATCGTCTTCGCGATAGCTCCCTTATAAAAGGCGTCACGTCCTTTTTTTGCGATTTTTTCATAGGTCGCGGCCAAATCGGGATTTCGAAAAACCTCCCCTTTTTGGGGTGGTCTTCCTTTGGGCATATAGGTTTCGGCAAAACCAGGTTGATCCTTTAGGTCTTCATAGTTGGAGCCCATTTCATAGGCAATGACCTCCGAGACAGGAAATCCTTCCCGGCCGTAATCGATAGCGGGGGCCAGCAAGGTCTCCATGGGTAGTTTGCCAAACTTTTGGTGCAATTGAAACCAGCCATCTACACAACCCGGAACCGAGACGGGTAAGGGACCATAGAACGGAACATAGTTCATCTCCTTCTCGATAAAATAATCAATAGATAAGGACTGAGGAGAACGACCACTACCATTAAATCCGTACAGTTTTTGATCTTCGGCACTCCAGACAATCGCAAAAATATCACCACCAATCCCACAGCTCGCAGGTTCAACAAGTCCGAGCATAGCGTTTGCCGCTATAGCAGCATCCATGGCGCTACCTCCTTTTTTCAAGATGTCCACCGCAACTTGGGTCGCTAAGGGCTGACTCGTAGCGGCCATGCCATTTCTGGCCAGAATTTCAGAGCGTGTAGTGAAGGTCTCCCCGGTCAGGCGATCTTGACCTTGAACTATTGGTAAAACCAACAATAGTAATAGGGTGGCATATAGATGTTTCATAGTGTTTTGTTTCATTTTTTCGGGGTCATATTCTTCATTATTTCGGCCAATACAATCCGGGTAGACCGCCTTCTTCTAACAAAGTATTGTATTGGATGACATCATTGTTTTTAAGGTTCTGTAAACTCGATTTCAAGCCGTCCCATTGCCCAAGATAGTCCTTGGCGACATCGCGAGTACCTTGGGTGACCGGAAGATTTCCTTTTCCGGTGCGGTTTAAGAAATCCTTGAACTTGATCAAAAGACGCGCTTCGAACATATAGTTACTTTGGTAGGTTCGCATTTCTTTCTGTAAAATATTCGCAATCCAATCATCGATTTTTTCATTGAGTGCTGCTCCCTGCTCTTTTAACTTGGCATCATCGGTTTCGCCGAGTACAAAATTCAATTGTAGTTTGATTTTTCGTAAATCCCGGACTCCTTTCGCCATTTCTGTTGCTCCTCCATAGATGGCTTCGGAAATACCATTGCGTTCTATGTAGGCTTCCGCGGCATTGGGAATACTATTTTCGATACGTGGATCGATTTTGATTTCGAAGTCTTGGGTTTGATTGAATTCCCCCACGGTCAATCGTACAGAGTAGTTGCCCGGAGGCGCATTATAGGCTGTCAAATCGCGATTGGTGGTATACAGTTCGGTCAAGCAATCAAAGCGTCCGACTTTCATATTCCAAGAATATCGATGAGCACCTTTCTTTCGCTTCAATTGAGGTTTGACCAACGTATCACATCCTATTCTAGGTTTATCGGAGTATTCGGAATGAACGATGGCCCCTGCACTGTTCCTAATTTCGAGGGACATGGGCACATTCATTGCTACTTCCTTGTTCAGCACATAATGAATTTGCGCCCCGGCTGGGGGATTCTCCCCAAGACCTCCATCAATACTATAGGCCACCGAAAGCTCGGCATTGAAATCATTGGGTTTATAGAGGTAGTAATCCGACTTGGCCATTTCATCGGAAATCTGATGCAAGGGTGTCAAATCGTCTAAAATCCATAGCGCCCTACCTTGTGTGGCCACCACTAGGTCTTTTCGCTTGACCCGTAAATCGGTAATCGGTACCTCCGGCAAATTATTCTGTAAGGGCAACCACCTCGATCCATCATCAAAGGATACGAAAACACCTGTTTCCGTGCCGGCATACAGCAGTCCTTTACGGTCGGGATCCTCACGAATGCTGCGAGCAAAAGTATCCCCCGGAATACCATTGACGATTTTCGTCCAAGTCGCACCGTAATCATTGGTTTTAAAGATATACGGACTGAAATCGTTCAATTTATAGCCAGTAACGGCAATATAGGCCGTGGCCGGGTCATGGGGAGAAGGTTCGACTACGTTAATGATACTTTCCTTGAGTCCCGCAGGGGTGACGTTAGTCCATGTTTTACCTCCATCTTGAGTTAGGTGGACCAGGCCATCATCAGACCCTACCCAGATAACACCTTCCTTCAATGGTGACTCTTCGATATTGAAAAGGTTGTTGTAACTCTCGGCGGTAATCTGTTCGTTGCTTATCGGTTCGCCTCCTTTGCCCTGATGGGCTTTGTCATTTCTAGTGAGGTCTTCGCTCAACACCTCCCACGTGACCCCTCTGTCAGCTGATTTCATTACATATTGCGAGCCATAATAAATGACATTCGGATTGTGCGGAGAGACGATGACCGGCCCATTCCAATTTGCACGGTACTTCAAGTTTTTAGGCTGTTCGCCCGTCACCCGCGTTGGATAGGGCATCACCATACGGGTATTATCGATGTCACGGTCCCACTCCACAAAATTGCTGGCAAAATAAGTAGAGTACACATATCTAGGATTGTTCGGGTCAACTGCTACGGTTGACGATTCCCCCGCCCGCATGACGTCCCAATGCATTTCACCTATACCATCGTCTACAACACGATTGTCGATTGCAATGGTGCTGTTATCTTGCTGTCCTGAGTAGATGCGATAGGGATACCCGTTATCCGTAAGCAGCCGATAAAATTGCCCTGTAGGCTGATTGTACATAGTCGACCAGGTCTCCCCCCCATTAAAGGTAACCGATCCTCCCCCATCATTGGCATTGACCATGATGTCATTATTATCGGGGTTGATCCATAGATCGTGGTGATCGACATGACTACCTTTGATGCCCTTAAAAGCCTTACCCCCATCGATCGACTTCATGGCAAAACTGTTCATGACCCATACCTCATCCTCATCAATCGGATCCGCAATAATGTGCATATAGTACCAAGAACGTGCATAAGTGGTCGCATCATTGGTCATTTGCGTAAAGCTTTCACCAGCATCCTCAGAACGATAGACACCTGCTTTATCTCCTAAGGCATCAATAGCGATGTAAACAATATCAGGGTTTGCCGGTGAAATGTCTACACCCATTTTTCCTTTGAGCTCTGGAAGTCCTTTCGTGATTTCCTTCCAATTTTTACCGCCGTCCGTGGTCTTATAAATGCGACTGCCGGGACCCCCGCTATGTACAATCCAGGGTTTTCGCCAAAATTCCCAAGAAGCTACCATCATAAAATCCGGATTATCGGGGTCGACCGTCATATCTACTATGCCGGAATTCTCATCTACATAAAGGATTTTCTCCCAAGTCACCCCTCCGTCTTCAGAAAAGTAGACACCGCGTTCCTCGTTGGGTCCCCAAGGGTTGCCTTGAGCGGCCACATATACCTTATCGGGATTCTCGGGATGCACATACACATCGCTGATATGCCGCGTTTGCTCTAGACCAAGATGCACCCAGGTTTTTCCGGCATCGGTAGACTTGTACAAGCCGTCTCCGTGTGAGGTCTTTACCCCACGCACTGGCGATTCGCCGGTACCCACATAGATAATATTCGGATTGGATGGTGCTGGAGTGATATCGCCGATACCGGTCGTATTGAAATACCCATCGGAAATGTTCTTCCAAGTGTTTCCGCCATCCGTGGTTTTCCAAACACCTCCGCCAGTCGCTCCCATGTAATAGGTGAAAATATCATTTGGGACGCCGGAGACTGTCGTAGAACGTCCTCCTCGAAACGGGCCGATATTGCGATAGGCCATGGATTCATACAACGACTCCGATAGTATTGGAGCCACAGTTTTCTTCTTGCGCTGTGCAAAGAGCCCTGTAGTCAATAGGGCCAGCACAACAACTGCGTAATTTTTGAATTTCATATGTTCTCATTTAGTAGTCTCATGAATCATTGGTTGGAAAGGGTCTTCCAGCGCACCGTCATTGCCGCAGTGCGTTTTTCAAGTTTGGTAACGGCATTTTGGAGAGCTTCGGTTGGTCTAGCGTCGGCATTCTGCAACACCACCAACAAATAGAGCAGCTTTTCCTGAAGTCCAACAACGGTTTCCTTTTCTAGAGGGGACACTCGAATACTTCCGTACAAAGGGTCTCCATTAGTGGGTAGTCCTTCTCCCCTAAACGCCTTTAATGAAGTACTCTTCTTAGGCCTTGTGCGTCCGCTGGCCAATTTCGCGTCGATAGCCTCCCGAATATCATAGAGCTCACTATAGGTTTTATAGACCGATAGGGAAAGTGTGGTCTGCATATTCAAATCATCTACTGTAAGCTTGGAACGCGGATCTAAACGTACCCGCATCTTTTGCTCGCTTACCGCTCCATCCACTGTCAACCGAATGGTATAGGTGCCCGGGGCTACAAAAGGGCCGACCGGCCCATCTGGTGTACTATATTGCACGGCAGCAATGGCATAGCTGCGTTTCGCTCCTGGCGGATCCTCATATCTTAAGTTCCAAATATAACGTTGGTGCCCTTTTTGCGAGGAAGGCTTTACTAAGGGCTTCATCCAGTAGGTCGGGTGCGGTAATTGCGTAGTATCCGGCTGCTTCAAGATGGCATCACTGCGAAAGGTGTTCACCAACTCTTTTTGCGCGTTAAAAACCTCTAGAACTACCTCTTGGGCGTCCTTTGGCAAATAATAATCGATAATCGCCCCGTCGGGGGGATTTTGTCCTGTGGGTTCTTCCGGCGGTAATGGGGTGTCGGCGAACATATTATCACGTACTCGTGTTGCCAAACTGGGCTGAAATAAATAAGGTTTGTCCTCAGAAACCTTTGCAAGTTCACGCAGCGCACTGAAATCATCCAGTATCCAAATGGATCGTCCGTGGGTACCGACTACCAGATCATTGTCGTGAATAACCAAGTCTCGTATCGAAGAAGCGGGCATATTCATTCGCAACGACTGCCAATGGTGACCATCGTCGACAGAAAAATAGACCTCCCGTTCGGTGCCCGCAAACAACAGCCCTTTTACAGAATGATCCTCACGAACTGTATTCACCGGACCCATAGGATTCATTCCCTCAGAAATCAGTTTCCAGTTCTCTCCAAAATCGTGGGTGCGGTAGATCAAAGGTCTCATATCGTCTTTACGGATAGCGTTTACCGCGATATAGGCCGTTCCTTCGTCAAAGTGACCGGCATCGATTTGTGAGATTTTGTCCCATGCACCAATTTCCGGAGGAGTAACATCAGTCCAATTTGCCCCCCCATCACGGGTGAAGTGCACTAAACCGTCATCGGTACCTGCCCAAATAATATGCTTATTCAAGGGGGAAGGTCCCAAGGCATAGACAATGGCCCGTTGAGGCATGTTCTCCATGGCCTTGGTTT
The DNA here is from genome assembly GCA_947494565.1 of uncultured Flavobacteriaceae bacterium. GTDB lineage: Bacteria > Bacteroidota > Bacteroidia > Flavobacteriales > Flavobacteriaceae > Maribacter_C. Next base: position 226,510 of record CANLVG010000001.1, read on the forward strand.
TATAATGCCCGACACTCAAGGGCACTTCCGGTTGTTTTCGGGTCAAATCGGGACTGATTTCCTGCCAATGGTTTCCGCCATCCATGGTTTTGAAAACGATATTGGTGCCGAACAGGAGCATTTGATCATCCGCTGGATGGAATAGTAAGGGCATGGTACGTAGAAAACGAACCTTGCCCGAACGCAATACTTCCGGCGCGACTACCTGTGATTGCCCTGTTCTTTTATCATATTTAATGACCCGTCCACCATAAATGATATTGGGATCTTTGGGGTCTGGGGCGACATAGGCATATTCATCGGCTCCGACTCCCATAAATTCCCGAAATGAAATCTGCCCTCCATTGCTCCTACTCGCTACAGCAATAGCGCCACTTTCCTGCTGCCCGCCATAAACCCAATACGGAAACTGGTTGTCGGTACTGACATGGTATAATTGGGCTGTAGGTTGATTGTACCATGAACTCCATGTGTTTCCACTGTTGACCGTTACGACGGCCCCTTGATCGGCAGCGAACAACATAATTTCGGGCTGTAGCGGATTGATCCAAATACGATGGTAATCATCTCCGCCAGGAGCTCCCTTGAGAGAGGTCCAGTTCTTACCGCCATCCATAGACTTATATGAAGCAATATTGCCTACGTACAGCACGTCCTCATTTTTTGGGTGTACTTTGATCTCGGCAAAATCACTACCTCTTCCCCAAAGGCGATAGTCCGCATTGATCAGTGACCATTGTTCACCACCATCTTCACTCTTATAAATACCACCATTTTCTTTGGCGTCAACGGTCGCATATATTTTTTTGGAATTACTGGGAGCAATAGCGACTCCGATTCGACCTAGTCCGTCTTTGGCCGTAGGTAATCCTTGAGTGATTTTCTTCCATGTGCTTCCGCCATCGATAGATTTGTACAAGCCGCTATTTGGTCCGGAAAATTTTGCATTCTCCCAAGGTCCTTCTTGGTGTTCCCATAGATCCGCAAAGAGAATTTGAGGATCATTGGGGTCGAACTCGACCTGTACTGCACCGGTATTTTGGTTGATATACAGCGTCTTTTCCCAATGAGCCCCCCCATCGGTAGAACGAAAGATGCCACGCATTTCATTAGGACCATACGGATGGCCAAGGCCAGCCACGAACACAGTATTAGGATCGGTAGGATGAACGATTACCCGGCTTACCTGCTGTATATCGTCCAAACCGATATGCTTCCAAGAGGTGCCACCATCCTCCGATTTGAAAAGGCCATCCCCTACAGCAAGATCAGGACGGTGCAAGCCTTCTCCCGTTCCGACATATATGATATCAGGGTGACTTGCCGATACGGCCAAATCACCTACGGAACCTGTTGGGGCGTCGTCGAAAATGGGGTTCCACGTACGTCCATAATCATCCGTTTTCCAAACTCCACCATTGTTATGCCCAAAGAAAAAGACATTCGGTTGCGTGGGTATTCCTATGGCCCCTACTGTACGCCCTCCGCGAAAGGGGCCGATCATACGATATTCTAAACTTTGAAACTGGAATTCTTCAACTTGTGCCCAAAGACTGCACGATAGCATCATGCATAGGACAATTGTAGCGGTTCTCATCTTGGGTTGGTTTTCTGTTCTTGAGACGAATCCCTCTAAAGTAGTGTTTTTATCGATTTTTTTTATCAATTCCTTCCTTCCATTTTTCACAAAAAAGAGGACTTCTTTTTGTGAATATCGACTTGAACCGTTCCTGGAGAAGAAGTATCGGTAATCTAAATTTTCTCTAAAATACCACGGGTGGCGTGCTACGAATTTTCCGCGGTATAGGTAACACGGTAAATGGCGTCTCCAAAATCGTCAGAAATCAACATTGATCCGTCATCCAAAAACAACAAATCTACCGGACGACCAAAGCGTTCTTGTTCCGCCTCATCAAGCCAGCCTTCCAAAAAAGTTTCATAGCCGACCGCCTTATTATCGGCTAACTGTACCAAAGTGATTTTATAACCCACTTTTTTAGAACGGTTCCATGATCCGTGTTCCGCAATAAAGGCGTATTGTCTGTACTTTTCGGGAAACATATCCCCCGTATAGAATTTAACGCCCAAAGGCGCTACATGAGCTCCCAATGCTTGAACCGGAGGAACAAAATCGGAACATGGTCGTTGATCACCGAATTCCGGATCCTTAACCGTACCACCATGACAAAACGGGTAGCCGAAGTGTTGTCCCGCCTCGGTCACGCGATTTAACTCACAGGGAGGAATGTCGTCTCCTAACATATCACGCCCATTGTCAGTAAAGTACATTTCCTTAGTTTCGGGATGCCATGTGAAACCAACTGAATTACGCACCCCATGGGCGTAGATTTCACGGTTTCCACCATCAGCATCCATGCGGGTGATTGTGGCAAATCGTTTATCGCTCACTGTAGAATCACAAATATTACAAGGGGCTCCCACCGGAACATATAATTTATCATCCGGGCCAAAGGCAATATACTTCCAGCCGTGATGGAATTCCGTTGGGTAATCATCATACACGACTTTTGGCTTCGGAGGATTTTCGAGCCGGGTCTCAATACTATCATAACGTACCAAACGACCGACCTCGGCTACATATAACGATCCGTCTTTAAACGCAATTCCGTTGGGGACTTCCAGCGTAGTGTCGAGAACCATGACCTTGTCGGCCCTAAAATCCTTATCACGGTCTTGAATAGCATAGACTTTATTCTCGTTGCGCGTACCGACAAAAAGGGTACCATCATCGCCCATAGCCATGGAACGTGCACCGTCAATACTATCGGCATAAACTTCTATCGAAAAGCCCTTAGGAAGTTTTAGTCTGTCAATGGGAAGAGCGGATGCCGGTTCATCATATTGCACCAGCGGTTCTTCTTCCGTAATTTCGTCTTGCTTTTCTTGTTTACAGGCCTGTACTACCAGCAGTACGGCAATCAAAAAAGTCAATTTAGGGACGATGGATATCATTTTCATAATTCGTATTTTTAATCTAAGTGGCCTAAAAATACGACCTAAAAATGGTATCCCCTAATTCTTAGAAGTCATCCAATTTATTTCGGAGAAACTCTTCACTACTGTCGGACTTTATCTCTACCCAAACCGGAAGGTGGTCGCTCATTTGGTCGCGTTTCCAATAACGATTGAAATAATAACTAAAGGCATCATCGTTGATAAGGTTACTGGGATCGTCTTTATGAGCCAACATCAATTGATGGTATTTTTGGATCTCAGCAGGATCGTTACGGTATACATAGTCGAAAAGATTGAAAACGCCACCGCTTTGCATACCATTGGCATCTTGAACCAATTTAAAATAGTCATCGACATTAAAGAATATCCGATCATAGATTTGACTTAGACTGGTGTTCGTGAACTTTCCCTTAAGCCCATCGCTTTCAACAAAACCTTCATCGGTAATTAATTTTACGATATCCTCATCTTCTTTATGAAGATTGGTATCCCCTAATATGATCATGTTTCGGTCTTCATAGGCCGAGGTTTCCATTTTTTCCTTGAGTACCTCTATAAGGAGTCGAACTTCCTCTTTTCGGATTTCCTGGTCGGTAGGACCGCTATCATTTGCATCATTTCCGGGATGTAGATGTACACTTACAATCGAAAACTTCTTCCACTCACTCTCAAAACCAGTGAAAGTCGGCGTACGTTTCAATTGACTTATAATCGGATTGTCGTCGATAAGATCTGGGGGTATCACCAATTCTCCCGATAGTCCGGAGTGGGTCACACGATCGGAATTATACATAAACCCAAAACGCTCGTCATTGCCCCATGTTCCCTCGGTCACATCACTCAAGGTATGTTTCCAGTTACTGCCCAAGAGCCGAAGTACTTTTTTAAATTGGGTAATATTACTATTGACTTCTTGAACGGAAACAATATCAAAGGCATTGATAATCTCTGCAATATAATACAACGATTCCGCCGTTCTATCCTTGATCGTTCCAAAATTTTTGATGTTCCAAGACGCCAATAACAAGTTGGCACCAACCCTTTTATGGGGTACATGTTCCGCCAACCCTTCCTTTAAACGCAGGAGGTTCTCAATGGTCCGTTTTTTATCGGTGTTGGAAAGTAATCGTTTGTAATTGTCTTCTGGGTCGAGCATTGCCAATGCATACCTGTCATTGCTCAATTCACTATCAGGCCTTAGGTCATTGTACCACATAATTTTGTTTTTATTAGTTAACTAAAAAAGAATTATGGGGGAAGAATGCACCCTAATCTAGAACACTGAATGATTAAATATACTACATAAACACAAGAAACCATGTACGATGTATTCAAATCGATTCTTTGAGCTGGGATTTAATGAAGAGGAGGCCCCGGCCCCGGCGGAACTTATATCCTACTATTTCCTGTTAATTACAAACTTTTCGTCAAAACGGAAACTGTTTTTACCTGGGTCATTGTTTCGGATACCTCGGTCCATGCAAAGAGTACGGATTTGCCGAAGTGCTCCATTTGAGGAAATCCGGATTGACGAGATGAATTTATTTCCGTAATTGTTTCAGGAGGCGATAGTCTTCCTTCGGCAGTTGCCTTGACGACCTTGAGATACGCTTTTTCCCCTTCTCGCTCTACATAGCTCACCAGAACGGTTTGTGCATCCAACAAAACGGCATCCACGCGACCGATAACACTAGAAGTACCCATTGAAATCGGTTCTTGAAACGTGTTTCCGCCGTTATCGGAAAAGGCCAGTTTTACTGTTGGCCGTTTGCCAGCCTCGGTAAACCAAGCTACGGCCAAGGTATTTCCTAATGCAACCGCCTTTGGGCCGTTTACGGGGCAGCCATTTATTTTCCAGTTATCATGGTGAACGGACTTGGGCGCTGTCCACTTTCCATTCAGCTTGCGAACGATACTGATATCCCTGACTTCATCCTCAGATCGATCGCGGTAAACAACTATCGGTCCATTGGCCGTAATGGCGGCCCCGGTTTGACAACAGTCACATGTTCGTGGATCTAGAAGGTTCTCATTGGTTATAGTCCCATCTGAAGCTACGACGGCTGCTCGAATGGACATTGGTCCGCGCTGCCCCTCCTTTTCGACAGTATTTCTGCCATCTAGCCATGTGACGAAAAACGAGGCATTATGATACGGCAAGGCAGTCACAAAGCCGTGTTCCGTAGGCGTCCCATCGTCATGTAGTGGAAGTCCGATTTGCCAATCCATCCCCTTTGGTTTCAAATTCATTTTGATATCATAGGAATAGGTGTCTTCGGCCGATTTCTTTAAAATATGGGAAAAGAAATTACCTTCATTCTCTACAAAAGCGGGAAAATCGGCCCAATTCACGAACCAATCCGTTCCGTTTGCGATGTCATATGGTTTTTGCCAGGTACCTTCTTGAAATTCGGCATAGCGAAAAAATGTCCGTCCATCTTTCTGTTCTTCTACCCATGACAAGAAGGTTTTTCCTGAATTGGAAAACAAATAAGGTAAAGAGCTATGTTCTCCACAGGGGGATTCAATAGGTATTACTTCCAGTTTGTTCTCATGGATTTCTTCCGCACATGACAGATTCAAGACCATAACCATTACCGAACACCAACTTTTCAATCCCACTATTTTATGACCTTTAAGTGATCTAACACCTCTGGAGAATCCCACTCCGTAGCGCCATCGATACGATCACTGATCGTGCCCGATTCGTTATAGATGAATGTGGCAGGCAATGCATTTACCTTCATCTCTGCCAAAGAACCGTTGAATTTCAGAAACCTAAAATCGAACTTCTTTTTTTCCTTGAATGCTTTGATCTTTTCCATAGATTGATCGGAGGCCAACAGGAATACATAATTCTCGGCAGCTAATTTCTCTTGGGCACGCAATAGCGCAGGCATTTCTTCGATACAGGGTCTACACCAGGTCGCCCAAAAGTTCAGAAGCACTTTTTTTCCTTTAAAATCTTCCAGCTCAACGGCATTACCGTTGATGTCCTCAAACGTACTGCTCACTTTAATCGAGGTCGTTTTCTTTTCCTTCACCTCCACAACATTCTTCTCCGGTTTTTCCTTGCAACCCAAAAACAACACCATGAAAACGGCCAAAAACGCGCGCATTTTTTTCATATGATAGCAATCATGAAATGGTTTGAACCTGAAAATTACTCCCTTTGGATCAATTAATCAAATAATAAAAAATACTTTACCAAATCATTACTTGTGCCGGCCGATTTAGACCATTAAAAGCGTTATTTTTGCGGGATGCTAAAAAGGAGACTTCCCCAGATGGAATTCGTTTTATTGATGGCATCATTGATGTCGGTGGTGGCATTGGCCATAGATGCGCTTTTGCCCGCCATGGATATCATTGGATTATCGCTAGGAGTTACCGACCCCGTGGAAAATCAATCGCTCATCATCATGATTTTCTTGGGCTTGGGAGCGGGTCCGCTTCTTTTTGGTCCCATTTCGGATAGTTGGGGTCGGAAACCGGTCGTTTACATCGGTTTTGCCCTTTTCATTATAGCGAGTTTCATTTGCATCTATGCCCAGACTATGGAAGTTATGATAGCCGGTCGCATCTTACAAGGCGTCGCGCTATCGGCACCAAGGACGATAAGTATCGCTATGGTGCGTGACATCTACAGTGGTGATTTCATGGCCCGGATCATGTCTTTCATTACGGTGGTATTCTTATTGATTCCGACCATTGCGCCTGCCATGGGCAAATGGATATTAGACAGCTACAATTGGCAAGCCATTTTCTATGTGCAGTTGGTTTTCGCCGTACTCATTTCGTTGTGGTTCTGGCGTCGGCAGCCGGAAACCCTGGCAGTCGCCCAGCGCATTCCTTTTACAAAGACGATTTTTTACGACGGACTGAAAGAACTCCTGAAATATCAAAGAACGATGGGTTTTACTTTGATTTCAGGCTTTATCGTAGGATCGTTTTTGGTGTATCTGAGTACGGCGCAACAGATATTTCAAGAACAATATGACTTGAAGGAAGAGTTTCCCTTTATTTTTGCCGGCTTGGCTATCGCTATCGGTACATCTACTTTTTTGAACGGAACCTTGGTTTTGCGATTTGGAATGGAAAAAATGGTTACGACCTTTTTGCTTGGCTATTTCGTGATTTCGGTCTTGTATGTACTACTCTATTTTAAGGGGGCAAATCCTTCGGTTGAAGTGTTACTCTTGTTTTTCGGACTTCAATTCTTTGCGATCGGCTTCCTTTTTGGAAACCTTAGGGCGTTGGCGATGGAACCCATAGGGCATATTGCGGGAATCGGTGCGGCAATCACTGGTTTTATTTCTACACTGATGTCCGTTCCCATAAGCACATTTATCGGTAGGTTTGTGACCACCACGGCCCTGCCCTTGTTTATCGGATTCTCTATTTGTTCACTACTTTCAATTGGTATTCTATATTACTTAAAGCTAAAAGCGAACAGTGAGGTGGTACAGCATACCTAGTTCAACTAGCGTACTTGCCTTTGTACCATAGATTCAGTAACAGACCTGATATGATCAGCGCAATTCCAACAAAGCTCCAAACGGAATAGGTTTCTCCCAAAAAACCAACCCCTACGATGATAGCGAAGACAACTTCTACATACTTAATAGGCGCAATTACGTTGGTCTCCCCCATTTGAAAGGCCTTGGTCATGAAAATTTGTCCGTAATAACCAAAGATACCGAGGCTAAAGAGCAGGACGAAATCGGTCGCTTTGGGCGTGACCCAAGTGAAAATGGCTCCTATACCACCAACAATGGTCGCGATACACATGAAATAATTGACAATGACGACCGGATGTTCGCTCAATCCTATTTTTCGGATGACGATGTAGACCAGACCACTAAGAACCGAGGCTGACAATACTAAAATCAATCCAATAGGGGAAATGGCATCATCGAAACCCTTAAGGACCAAAACGCCCACAAAGGCGACTACGAAAAAGATCCATTGAATGGGCCTTACTTTTTCCCTTAAGAACAAAATGGCAAAAACGGCAGCGAAAATTGGGGCAATATAGCGTAGGGCCACGGCAGAACCAATGGGCATATAGTGAACGGCAATAAAAAATAGAAGCATTGAAGTAGAACCAAGTACACCTCTGAGTAGCAGTAATTTTCGATTTGTACCTAAAATGGGAATCCCCTTGGAAATCAAGAAACCGAAAGTAAAAAAAAGAGAGCCGAGCGAACGGAAGAAAACAAGTTGGTAGCCACTATACTGTGTGAGGTACTTCAATAGCCCATTCATACCGGTAAAGGCTATAGTACTAAGAACCATAAACAGTATGGCCCTTTTCAAGTGCATGCCCGGAAACAGTTTAACATCGGGCAAATATACGGAAGGATTATACTACTCCAGGTAGATTTATATTCAGTCTTAGTGGTTTCTTGCCCCTACGATGTACTCTTCGACTCCCTTTTGAATCAAACTGAACTCTTGAAACTGTTGTTTGGCCCGATCCATATAATTGCTAAGACTGATTTTATGCCCCTTAAGCGATTGTAGAATCTCTTCGTGGGCATTGCTCAATCTTTCAAGTTTATATTTCAGCGTCTCGCAGCGTTCGAAAAGACTTGGAGTACGCGGCTCGCATGTGTAGGAGCTTAATGCTGATTTCATTTTGAGAAGATCCGTTTGGTTGCGCTCTAAACGCATCACCAAAGAGCTTTGATTAAGTTCTTTTAAATCTGATTTCATGGAATTGGGCTTTTAGGTTGTACATTTCGCGACAAATAGGTACCTTAAGTTACGAAAAAAAAGAACATCAAGATTATTGTAATACTCAGAAAATCAGACTTTAACAATATATTATTTATTTTTTAACCATTTAGATACTCCGATTTGCGTTTGAGTAATATGCTCCTTAACTTAAAATCTAACATACCCCTGTATGAATATCAACTTTGAATATCACGGTGTAAAAGCCAGTAATCGTCTTGAAATTTTGGCTGCTGAGAAGCTGGACAAGCTATTGAATAAATACCATTTTGTCATTCGTGCGGATGTCTTCTTCAAAAAAGAAAACACTAGCGAACCGGACACTGGAATGATTTGTAATATGCGCTTAAGTACGCCGGGGCCTCGACTTTTTGCAGAAGCAAGTAATGCCTCATTCGAAGCGTCTATTGCTGAGGCCGTATCTGACCTTGAACGTCAACTGGTTAAAAGAAAGGCCAAAATGAAAGCCTATTGAGGTGAATTAATTTTCTTCTTGATCGGCCATATCAGAATCCTCGAATTTGGTATCGACGATGAATTTGTTCAAACGAACGGAAAGGGGATTGTATTTCAAATCGTGAAGTAATTGTTTCCTTTTTCTATTCGAAATCTCAATGGTATCTAGTACGCCTAACGTGTACTCCGCATTCTTGATGCGTTTGTTTTTCATTTCGGCCCGTTCGGTTGCAGAAACTACATACCCGGGTTCAAAACGTTCCATTATTGTATGCTTCTGAATTTCGAAGTCTTTTTTCAACACGATCGACTTGGTTTTTTCTTGGGCCGAAAGCTGGGTCAATGCGAAAAATACAATGCAAAAACCAACCCTGTTTTTGAGTGTTTTCATGATTTTCATCTATTGTTCTCCTAACAAGGTATGAAAAAAAAACGCGTTAAGGTATTTTCAATGAATTCAAGGCATTTCGTCAATATTTACGATACTTTTATCGGCAAAAAGGATAACGATCTCCTAGTTGTATAGGTCCATCTTAAGAGGTACTGCGGTTTTAATGATCGATTATATCCGTATTATTTTTGGCATTCATTTTGAAGCCTATCTAGTACTCAAGGTAGTTTCTTGGGTCAAAAGGATAAAGGAAAGGCCTCAGTTGATACATTTCCTTCTTTAAAATTATAAATTGCGACTTTATTTTGAAAATCACTGTTATGAAAAAATTGATACTCATTCTATTCCTATGCTACTCTTGGTCCGTTGCATTCGGACAGAACCAAGGCGTCTTAACCGGTGCGAAAATTTCTTTTACGTTTGTTTCGAAAAAAGTCGACGGAAGTTTGGATGGGTTCAACTCCACTTCTCGAATAGACACGAGTGACATTACGAATTCGAAGTTCGAGGGCTCCGTAAAAACCGAAACCTTGGATTCAGGAAATTTTCTTCGGAATTGGTCGCTCAAAGGTGGAAAATATTTTGATGTCGACACCTACCCTACTATGAGGTTTAAAAGTAGCTCCGTAACTGGAACCCTTGATAAATTTCAGGTTGAGGGACAATTGACCATTAAGGAAATCGAAAAAACCATTACTATTCTTTTTACTAAGGAGGGGGATCGAATTATTGGAACCACAACTATTTTTTCTTCAGATTTTGGTATCACTGTGATCAAGAAAGGTCGTGAAGCCAATAAGGTCGTCATAAAAATGTCTTTCCAACTCAAATAGGCCCCAAAAAAGCCAGTTGTGAAGATTTCTTTAGGGAAATGATACGTAACTTCGCGCCAAATTTTTTGCGATATGTGGGTTTGGATTATTTTCATCGCTTTCATTTTGGTGTTCTTGGCATTAGACCTTGGTGTTTTCAACAAGGAGAATCATGTCATCAAAACAAAGGAGGCGAGCATCTGGACCGCTATTTGGGTGACGGTGGCCTTAAGCTTTAGCGGGGTCATTTATTGGCTCTTTTCTTCAGGACTAGTCGATAATCCCACTGGCCTTAGTCCTAGTAATGCAGTTCTAAAATATGTCACCGGATATTTAATCGAGCTTTCGCTTAGCGTAGATAACATTTTTGTGATCGCTGTTATCTTTTCCTCCTTTAAAATTCCTCCAATCTATCAACATCGTGTGTTGTTCTGGGGTATCTTGGGTGCTATTGTCTTTAGGGCTTTGATGATTCTATTCGGAGTGGCCTTGATTACCCGATTCGAATGGATCATCTATGTCTTTGGAGTGTTCCTCCTGTACACTGCTTTCAAAATGTTAAAAGGTGAAGATGAGGAATTTGACCCTAAAAAATCGTTTGTTTTCAGACAACTAAAGAAAATCTATCCGATTACAGGAACCATTCAAGGCGATGAATTTTTCGTGAAACGCATGGGAATTAAGGCGGCAACACCCCTATTCGTTGCGCTTATTGTAATTGAGCTTACCGATATTCTCTTTGCCTTAGATAGTATTCCCGCTATCTTGGCCATTACAGCCGACCCATTTTTGGTGTTCAGTTCAAATATTCTGGCGATTATGGGGCTCCGGTCCATGTACTTCCTGATTTCAAGAATGTTGGAGAAGTTTCGTTTTATCAACTATAGCCTTGTGGTCATTTTGGCTTTCGTGGGTTTGAAAATGTTGCTTTCCCATCAACTACATCTGCCTGAATGGGTATCATTGACGGTCATAACCGTAGCACTTGTCGGTGGTATCATTGCTTCTCTGGTAATTCCGGAGACCTCAAAAACGGATGCCTAGTTTTTTGAAAAAACCGCGCTGTAAATTTTTTGGACACCCCAGTTGCCCAATGGAAAATAAAGTGCAAAGAATAGCGCCATAGACAGCGCGAAGTTACGTTCACCGAACAACCGATCCAACAAATTATCGGGATAGGCATATGATGTTTGCAGTGCATATCCACCAAATTCCAATAGGCACATTGCGATAAGTCCGTATGCATATTGCACATGAAAAGGTAGGTTACGCAACAGGAGTGATATAGGTACCATATACAAGATATAACAGGTAATCACTTGCCACCAATAGGTGAAACGGGCGATTTCAAACTCGGCTCCTATCCAGTTCATGGTTAATCCCCATGAAAAATACACCAGACAATACGTTAAAAGTAGCTTTTGGTCAATTTTCAGTTTTACTTTAGCCCACTGGAAGAATTCAGACATGATTCTTTTTTGTTTTATACAATTCATAATCGATAAGGCCTGCGCTTCATATAACCGCAGCTGACATTCTTTTTAAACACCATTTGCGCTTGGCCCTTCGTCTATCTCTAATGATTTACGGTTCTAAGCTTTATCGGAAATTTTAGTCTCAATAATCTGAAGTGCATCCGAAACGGTCTGCATTTGGTCCATATCCTCGTTTTCCAAGATGATGTCAAAGGCATCTTCCACGTCGAGCACAATGTCCACCAAATTGGCAGAATTAATATTTAGCTCATTGATAAAATGACTTTCCGAAGAAATCGCATCTACGGATACATCTTCGGGAAGGTAGATTTTGATAATCTCCCTGAGTTTTTCATAGCGCGATTCATCCATTAGCAGTTCCATTTTTCATTTACTTAATTCAACTATCAGTCGTTAAAGGCACTAAAAATAACACAAGCATTAACATCCCCAAAACCAAAACTTGCCTTTGCGATGATCTTTGGACGATATCTTTCCGTTTTTCTGGGTATTCTAGATGATGAAACATGTGCTTCTATCTCTGGATTGAGGTCTTCACAATTCACGTTGCCAAAAATCACGTTCTCCTTGAATTGTAGCACCGCACCAACGCATTCGATGCTTCCTGCCGCAGCCAAGCAATGCCCAACAAGCCCTTTGAACGAATTGACATACGGAAAATCAGTTCCAGAGCGTTCCAGGGCCCTACTCCAATTCTTAAGCTCTAGGGTGTCTTTTGACGTGGCCGTCAAATGCCCATTGATCAGGTCGATTTCCGTTTTTTCGATTCCGGAATTCCGTACGGCCTCTTCGATGCAGCGTGTGACGGCCTCACTATTGGGTGCGGTCATTGAACCTTCTCCACGTTGCCCACCACTGTTTACCGAACCTCCTAAAACCTCTGCGTAAATCGTTGCATTGCGCTGTTGGGCACTCTCCAAGGATTCCAATACCAAGGCCCCTGCTCCACTACCCGGAACAAAACCGGCTGCCGTTGCACTCATGGGTCTACTACCCTTTGTAGGACGTTCATTGTATTGTCGTGGAAGTATGCGCATGGCATCGAATCCACCCCAGACATAGGGCCCACTATCGCTGCAACTCCCCACAAGCATGCGTTTTGCCTTGCCTGATTGAATACGATCGTAAGCCATTAGAATCCCTTCCGTACCTGTTGTACAAGCGGAAGAATTGGTAGTAACCTGATTTCCGCATCCTAAAATACCACCCAAATAGGCACTGATACCACTGGCCATGGTCTGCAGCACGGTAGTACTTCCCAAACGCCTGACCTTATGGTCGTCTACCAAATGAATGGACTCACGAAATTTATCCACTCCAAGAATACCCGTTCCAAAAATGATACCGGTATCCCAATCAGGACCTGTCGATCGGTCCATTTTGAGTCCCGCATCCTTCCACGCATCCGTACCTGCAATGACTCCATAAACAATACCACTTGCATTTAACCCCCTTAGCTGTAATGGAGTAAAATAGTTGTTCGCCAGATTATCGGGAACAAGAGGCTCCGCAGCGATCTGACAGCCGAAACCAAGGTCTTGTAATTGCGGTTGAAAGCGGATGCCACTTTTACCGTCTTTAAGGGCTTCGGTGAAATCATGGAGTCCAATTCCGTTCGGGGCACATACCCCTAAGCCAGTGATGACCACGCGTCTAGGCATTTCCTTCATTTTTAAACATTCCTGAAATCACCCCCTTACAGACCAATTCACCTTCTGAATTATGCATCTTCACTTTACACTTTAGTTTATGAAAACGAAAGTACTCCTTTTCGGATGTGACGGTTACCTGTTCGTTCGGAACTACCGGAAGGTAGTATTCCATTGCCGTACTCGTCAAGGCGATTTTCGTCTGTGCAGAGGCCTTGCCGTCCAACAAAAAAATTCCCAAACATACCAGTCCGATCTGTGCACAACATTCGGTCAATAGTACTCCTGGCGTGACGGCATAATCTTTAAAATGTCCTCGAAAAAAGTCCAAATCCTCTCGAAACGTATACTTTCCTTTGGTGCCATCGGCATTCACTTCCAACAGATCATCGACAAACAGAAAAGGTTTGGCATAAGGCAATGCTGCAATGATTTCATTGGTTGTCATGAGGTCTTCTTTTGTTTTTATTCAATCTTCGATCTGTAATTAGCGTAAACTTTCACCTCCATCCACAGTGATGATCGTTCCGGTAATCCATTTTGCTTCATCAGTTGTTAGTAGGTATACTACATTGGCCACATCTTCAGGGGTGGTTAGGCGTCCGTTCGGATTGCGTACCAAAGCACTTTTCCGTAATTCCTCATGTCCGGGAATCATAGTGAAGGCATTCGTCACGGTCGTTCCGGCCTGTATGCAGTTGGCTTTGATTCCATAAGGTGCAAATTCCAAGGCGATATTTCGCGACAATGCCTCAAGCGTCACCTTGGCTGCGGAAACGGCGGCATAACCAGGCCAGGCCTTGGTATTGCCTTCGCTGGTAAAGGATATGATTCTGGTATCGGGAGCGAATAAATTCATAGTATGCAGCTGTTTTACCCAATCATATAGGCTCAAGGCCATGGCGTTCAGGGTGATTTGAAAGTCTTGGTGATTCAATGTGGCTTCCGATTCTGATTGCATGGGTTTTAAACTTCCCTTGGCAATACTATGTACCAGAACCTTGATTTTGTTTTGATCCATTAACCCTTGAATCTCTTCTAAAAAAAGCGTTCTTTTTTCTGCATTACCGGCATCAATATTGAAGCATTTTAGGATAGCCCCTTTCGAGGTGATTTCCTCAAATTCCGCATTTATCACTGGCATATCGGAACGTCGGTCTCGATGGACGACGATAATTTGATACCCATGAGAGGCCAGTTTCTTAGCTGTTGCCAAACCCAACCCACTACTTCCTCCAAGAATTAAGGCCCATTCTTTTTTTTCAGTCATTCCTTAAATTTATTCTTCCCCGTTCGTAGTTACCATTCTAATAAAACGCGTTGCGCCGAAAACCCAGGACCAAAGCTTAAAAGCAGGCCCTGCTCCCCTTCTGGAATACCTTTTTTCATGAAACGCTCTAAAACATATAATACGGTAGCACTGCTCATATTGCCATACGCTCGCAATACCTCACGGGTATCATCTATATTTTTTCCTAATTTACCGAACAATTCTTCAACTGTCTGAACAATTTTACGCCCGCCAGGATGAAATATAAGATGATCTACTGCTTCAATTGAACTGCCGTTGTCTCTTAAAAAAGGGTGAATGATCCCGGGGAAATGAAAAGCAATCGTTTCGGGTACCGAGGGGTCTAGTATCATGCGCAGTCCATGATTGGTCAAATCGAATCCCATGAGATGGGTAGCATCTTTGAAATGGTACATCTCCTCACCCACTATTCGAGGTCCTTTTGCATTTGCTTCCGACGAAAGTAAGACGCAAGCTGCTCCGTCACCAAAGATGGCCGCGCTAATCATATTGGCCATAGAATAGTCTTCCAATTGAAATGTGGCCGTTGGACTCTCGACTGCTACTAAAGCTATTCGTTTATCGGGGTTCGATTTTAAAAAATTATGGGCGTATATCAACCCTGAAACCCCAGCGGCACACCCCATCTCAGTTACAGGAAGCCGCACCACATCCTTACGCAAATCCAAGGCATTGATCAAATAGGCATCTAGCGAAGGAATCATTATACCGGTACAGCTAACCGTAATAATATAATCTAGGGAACTCGCCTCCCATTCGCTTTGTTGTAGCGCTTTCCGCAATACGGCTTCGCCTAATTTTTTGACTTCACGAACATAGATGGCATTCTTATCCTCGAAAGAAGTATGTGTGAAGACCTCTTCAATACTCATAATACCATATCGTTTGTCTACGGCCGCACCTTCAAAAATCTTGACTACTTTTCGTCTAAAACGGTCATCTTCATTGGCTAACCAAAGGTCAACAAATGGAATAATCTCTTCCGTGCTGCGACAGTATTCAGGGAGTTCCTGCGCCACGGTAACTATTCGGGTCTCATTCATATACTTTTCCAATTCGATTTGGCTGCATGACCCATACATAGCGAAACGCCCATTTCCAGGACACATGGTGTCTTACTAAGGGAAGACTTTTCGCATAAGACAGCAGATCAGATTTGACGAATCCTTTACTAATGGAAATCAAACCATCAATTTTAGCAACTTTTGTTTTTATAAAAATACTACTAAAGAGTTGAAAGAGATAGTAGGCCAAACGACTGCGATGCAAATCGTTTATTACAATACCTATTTTTCCTAATTCAACGAACTTATTCAAAAATATGGGGAGTTGTGCCTCTGTAAAATGATGCATACAGAGGGTGTTGATCAAAATGTCACAATGAAATCGTTCCGTTTCAAGTTTCAGGATATCCTCATGTCGATACTCGATTTGAGGATAGTGTACAGAAGCTTCTTCTGCCAATTGTAGCGCCTCATGGTTCAAGTCTATACCGATCAAACGCACACGGATCTTTTTTTTATCGCAGAGTTTGGCAATTTCCCGAAGCATCGTCCCATCGCCACAGCCCATGTCAACAACAGTGTATTCTTTTTTTGGATTTGCTTCCATTAGCTTCGCCACGGCGGCGGTCGTAATTTTATTGCCCCCTAAAACCCGATTGACGCGATTAATATCGGCGAATACGACCCGCAGTCGATCTACACCTTCCTGAAAATCATCCATGAGTTCGGGTTCCGTACTGCGTTCGCTAAGATCCTTTAGTTTCATATAGGTTTACCATGTGTAAGCGTTATGATTCGGTTCAATACATTTGGAAAACGAACTGCAAGCCCTACGCCCAAACTAGCCGCTTTTTGATTTAGTAATAGTGCTTGTAATTTTCTGCCTGTACGCATTCTTTTCTGAAATGTTCGATTCCATAGTTTGCGATATTCATTCTCTAATCGAGCCCTATTTCGGTTCTGACTTTTCAAATAGTCGCAGATTAGTTCGGAAGCTATCTTTGCAGAGTGAATCGCCATTGCCATGCCATTACCACAAAGGGGATGAATGAGTCCTGCCGTATCTCCACACATCAATATATGTCGCTCTACGGGCGATTTCGAGTGGAATGATATCTGGGCTATAGTCAACGGTTGCCCAAAAAGTGGTTGTGCCTTGTTTAAAAATTCCTTTAAGAAGGGATTCTCGGAAATGATATTTGTATTGAAATCGGCAATGTTCTTTTCTTTTTTAAAACTTTTGTACGATGCCAAATAACAGAAGTTGACCACTCCGGTCTCCGTTTTGGACAACCCGCCATACCCGCCTTTAAAATTATGGAGCGCTACCAGATTATCTGGAAATTCATCATAACGATAATGTGCCTTTACACCCAACCAAGAAGATTTTTGATGTATAAAAGTCCTGTTCAAGTTCTTATCGAGTGTATTTCGTTTTCCATAGGCTCCAATGACCAGCTCACTGTTGAATTCCTCGCCAGTTGCGGTACGAACCTTAAAACGGTCCTCATTGTATTCGACCGCCGTGACTTCACCAAGGAAAAAATCGACGCCTGAATCCATGGCTTTTTTATAAAGTAGGTCGTCAAATGCAAAGCGACTGATACCTATTCCACCCAAGGGAAGTTCGGTATGCACCGATTTGCCTTCTGGAGAACTCAGTAACAATGTGTCTATGACTTTTGGTCGCAGACCTTCAAAGGAAACTCCTAAGGATTGCAAATAGGGTATTACTTCGTTGGAAACATATTCACCGCAGACTTTGTGATGGGGGTAGGTTTTTTTTTCGACCAGCAATACCGAATGGCCTTGTTGGCGTAAATGTAAAGAAGCGGTAAGCCCGGCAAGTCCGCCTCCAACAATGATGACCTGGTAATTCTTCTTCACGAAGGAAAGATAAGAATTAAAAAATCCCGACGCTTCCGCCGGGATTTAAAATTATATTCTTGTTCGTTGACGCTATTGCCCTGCCTTTCTTTTGGCCTCGTCCTTTAATTCCTCGTTTGCCACAATAGCCAGTTCAACCCGTCTGTTCTTACTTTTTCCTTCCGCTGTCGAATTATCGGCCTTAGGTTGCAGTTCACCATACCATTTTGTGGTAAAGCGTCCATTACTGATGCCTTGTGCAATGAGATAATTAGTCACAGATTCTGCTCTTTGTTGAGATAACTTCATGTTGTAATCTTCAGGTCCGGCACTATCGGTATGGCCTTCTACCAAGATATACGACTTGGGGTATTCCTTGAAGATTCCCGCCAATTTGTTCAATGTTTGGGCTGAAGTGCCTTTCACATTTGATTTACTCGTATCAAAATACACTCCCGCTTCTTCATTGAAGGTCACATTGATCCCTTCACCCACACGGGTCACTTCCGCACCGGGAATTTCTTCTTCGATACGTTCGGCCTGTCGGTCCATTCGGTCACCGATAAAGCCTCCTGCAACTCCTCCCACTACGGCGCCAATAATCGCACCCAAAGCCGTATTGTTGCCTTTGCCCACATTATTACCCAGAACACCACCGATTACGGCACCGCTGGTAGCGCCCACTACGGCTCCCTTTTGTTTATGATTGGCATTCTTGACGGTGCTGCAACTAAATAATACAGCAAAGGATAAGACAGTGAGTATACTTTTTTTAAGATTATTCTTCATGGGGGTTGTTTTAAGATTTTTTATTGAATTTATAAACGATATTGATGACTTTTCCATCTACAGTGGCATTCGATTTCAACACCATAGTCTCGGCGGTCAGTGTAGTGATGTTCAATCGATACCCAAGCCCGGTTACATCTTTGTTCTTTTCATCGATTCGCTTGAACTGTAATTGACTGGAATAATTTTCTGGACTGTCAACCACCGACCAGCGAATAAATCGATCGCCACCGGTACAAAGTGATGAAGACGCAATTGTGTAGCGCCCTGTGCTATTGTTGTCCCTGAAAAACCAGTCACTACCTTCAAAACAAATGTCGTCGGCATCATTAAAAATGACGGATTTGAAGTTTCCCGTCCCATTTTCGTACGAAACATCTTCAAGGGTCCAAGTACCACTTAGTAAGTTCCGTTTTTCCTGAACGGCCTTTGAAATGGAACAAGAGGAAACGAGCATTAAGAGTGCAATCAGAAGGAAAAAATATTTATTCATTAAATCAGAATTTAGGGGTTTCAGCTATATACGACAGAATTGAACGTCTGGTCTTCCGAAAGAACGTTCATTACCAAAAAATATGACAGAGGAAGCATGAAAATCGACAAAATACATAAGGTATATCAGGGTAACCTTCAATAGGCGACCAGTTGTAGCAATGCCTCTTCAAAACGCTCTTTTGGCAGGTATTGCTCTTCCAGGTTCTTGGCAAAGGGAATAGGCGTCTCAAGGCTGGCTATCCTTCTTACAGGGCCATCAAGATATTCGAATCGATTTTCCATAACCAAGGCCGAAATATCACTGGCAATTCCACCAAAAAGGCTATCTTCCTGTAAAATGATGAGTTTACCTGTTTTTTCCACGGAGGCATAAACGGTTTCGATATCTAGGGGTTGCAAGGTACGCAAGTCAATCAGATCAGCGGAAATATCTGGATGCCTTCCCAGGGTTGCCAAGGCCCAGTGTACACCGGCTCCGTAGGTCACCACGGTAATGGTATCCCCTTCTTTAAGCAGGCTTGCCTTGCCGAAGGGTAAGGTATAGTAATTCGTTGGCACATCTTGATAAATGCTTCGATACAAGGCCTTATGCTCAAAAAAGAGTACGGGATTGGGATCATCGATAGCCGTGGCCAATAGGCCCTTCGCATCGTAGGGAAAGGCCGGATAGACCACTTTCAGGCCCGGAGTCTTTGTAAACCAGGCCTCATTCGTCTGTGAGTGGAAAGGTCCGGCAGCTACTCCGCCTCCACATGGCATGCGAATCACAACATCAGCCTTCTCGTTCCATCGATAGTGCATCTTTGCCAAATAATTCACTATCGGATTAAAACCAGTACTCGCAAAGTCGGCGAATTGCATTTCCATCACGGCCTTCATACCATTAATTGACAATCCGGCTGCCGCTGAAACGATTACAGACTCGCAAATAGGCGTATTTCGAACCCTTTCCTTGCCAAAAGAGTCTACAAAACCTTCTGTAATCTTAAATACGCCACCATAATCGGCGATATCTTGTCCCATGAGCACCAGATTGTCATGTAGCTCCATGGATTGGCGTAGTCCTTCCGATATCGCATCGACCAATCGAATACTTTTAAGGTCCGAACCGGGTTCGACCGCTTTGGGGGTATACTGTTGGTATACATCCTCAAGTTCGCATTGCTTGACCACTGGAACGGTTTCTTCTTCAAACGCTATCTTTAGATGTTCGTCTATTTCAGTACTTATTTTCGCTTTTCGATCGGCTATGATGTCATCGGTGAGTATACCTTCTTTCAAGAGATAGGATTCATAATTCGCAATAGGGTCTTTGGCAGCCCATTCCTCCATCAAATCATTCGGTACATATTTGGTGCCGCTTGCCTCCTCATGACCCCGCATACGGAATGTCTTGAACTCTAACAGTACCGGTGCAGGGTTTTCACGCATTCGCTCGCAAAGGGTATTGACTTTTGAGAAGACCTCAAGTATATTGTTTCCATCTATGACATGGGCTTCTATACCATACCCCTTTCCCTTGTCGGCCAGATGTTCACACCGATATTGCTCGCGGGTGGGTGTGGAAAGTCCATATCCATTATTTTCAATACAGAACAAAACAGGCAAGTCCCATACAGCCGCTACATTCAGTGCTTCGTGAAAATCACCTTCACTAGTACCACCTTCACCCGTAAAAACAGCGGTCACCAACTTTCGTTTCTTAAGTACATTGGCTAAAGCTATTCCATCAGCTACCCCGAGTTGTGGTCCGAGGTGTGATATCATGCCTATGATGTTGTAGTCTTGTGTTCCGAAATGAAAACTACGATCCCTTCCTTTGGTAAACCCCGATGCCTTTCCTTGCCATTGAGCAAATAGGCGATGTAATGGAATGTTCCTGGTGGTGAACACCCCTAAATTTCGATGCATGGGCAGTACATACTCCTCATTCCGCATGGTGCTGGCGACACCCACCGAAATGGCCTCTTGACCAATTCCACTGAACCACTTTGATATCTTCCCCTGCCGAAGCAGTATCAACATCTTCTCTTCGATCATCCGAGGTTTTAGCATTCGCTCATAGAGTTTGAGCTGTACTTCTTGGGGTATTCCTTTCGTATCGTATTGCATGTTATATTTTAAAGGTCATAGTGCAAAAATCGGGATAAATGTAACAAAAAAGACCACAAAAGTGAGTTGATATCAGCTCGCCCATACAATATTTATTAACTTTGGATCCAACTTCAAAAGTAGTACTATGAGCGCAGTACCCAGTGTAGATTTACGGGATTTTACTTCAGAAGAGCCTGCTAGAAAACAAAAGTTCATTCGAGAAATAGGCAAAGCTTTCGAGGAAATTGGTTTCGTCGCCTTGAGTGGACACTTTTTGTCCCAGGAATTGGTGGATACCCTTTATGGTGAGATCAAGAAATTTTTCGAGCTCGACCAGGAGATTAAAGACAGGTATGAAATTCCTGGTATTGGAGGTCAACGAGGATACACTTCATTTGGAAAAGAACATGCCAAAGGACGCAAAGAAGGTGATTTGAAGGAGTTTTGGCATTTTGGGCAATATGTAGAGGACAATCCGAAATTAGAAGCTGAATACCCTGCCAATGTAACGGTTAGCGAGCTTTCCGATTTCAATAGTGTTGGTGAGGAAACCTATAAAATGTTGGAGAAAACGGCAAAATACGTGCTTCGGGCCTTGGCGCTGCATTTAGATTTAGAAGAATATTATTTTGACCCATATATCAAAAACGGCAACTCTATTTTGAGACCTATTCATTATCCTCCCATCAAGGAAGAGCCTAAAAATGCAGTCCGTGCGGCCGCACATGGCGATATCAACCTTATCACCCTACTTATGGGAGCCCATGGCAAAGGCCTACAAGTGATGAACCATGAGGGCGAGTGGGTCGACGCCATCGCAAGACCAGATCAGTTGATGATCAATGTGGGTGATATGTTATCGCGATTGACCAATAACAAGTTGAAATCGACCATACACCAGGTCGTCAATCCGCCCAAGGAGCTTTGGGGTACTTCCCGTTATTCCATCCCCTTCTTTATGCATCCTATTAGCGAAATGCCCTTAAACTGTTTGGAAGATTGTATTGATGACGCCAACCCTAAAGGTTTCGAAGATATTACGGCCGGTGCATTCTTGAATGAACGGTTGATCGAACTGGGATTGGTAAAGCCCAAGTAGGGTTTTTCCGATTTTTTACATCAGAATTAAATGAAACAATTCCCCTATTTTTGCGTTTGAACCTAGAACCTGACTTATCAATTCATGACCAAACCTCTATTGGCACTGCTCTTCTGTTGTTTGTGCCTTACCAGCAATGCTCAGATAGCCTATGAAAATGCCTATTTCATCACCAATTCCGGGGAACGAATAGACTGCCTAATCAAAAATGTCGATTGGAAGAACAATCCAGATTCATTTGAGTACAAAATTTCAGAAAATGGGCCTCTCGAAAAGGGTTTGCCCCTGAATGTCAAAGAATTCGGGTTCTCTGATGGAACCAAGTTCATTGGCACCAAGGTGAAAATCGATAGGTCCTCGGACTTGACAGAAAAACTCAGTTACGAGAAACAACCTGATTTTAACGATGAAGCCTTGTTTTTGAAAGTATTGGTTGAGGGCAGTGCCAAGCTTCACGGGTACACCCAAGAAGGGTTACGACGTTTTTATCTTCAAATGGGCAATGGTGCAATTGAACCTTTGGTCTACAAAAAGTATAGTACAGATGATGCTATTATCCGTGAAAATGTGGCTTTCAGGCAAAAACTGTTGAACACGCTTGAATGCAATTCGGTTTCAAACCAAGAAATCGCGAATATAAAGTATACGACCAAGACTTTGGTGAAGTTATTTCAGCGGTACAACAAGTGTATGGATAGTGGTTACGAAATTGAAAGGCCTGAACAAAAAAAGACGAAATTAAATCTTTGGCTGAACCCGAGTGTGACATCCAATAATTTTAAGGTTTCCAATGGATTGGAAACTCAATATACTTTCGATTTCCCCAGTACTATTGGGCTAAGACTGGGAACTGCGTTAGAGTTGGTTTTGCCCTATAATAAGAATAAATGGTCGGTGTTCGTCGAACCCACATATCAAAAGTATACTTCTGACCGTCAAGTTGAGAGATCATTTAATTTTTCTGAAGGCGACATCTTCGATGCGAGCATAACTTATAGTTCAATTGAACTTCCTGTAGGAGTACGACATTACATGTTTCTGAATGATCTTTCAAAACTTTCGATTGAAGTCGCATTTGTACACGATTTCACTATGAACTCCAACATCAATATTGATCAAACCGATGATTTGACCATAGACTCCAATGAAAATTTTGCTTTCGGAATCGGGTATGTCTTTAAAAATACGTTTCAATTCCAAATTCGGTATCAGTTACCCCGGAACATTTTGGATAATTACGTCTTTTGGTCATCCGAGTTTACAACCCTGAATTTTACTCTTGGCTATCGTCTTCTTTGAATGACAATGTAATTGATATCATTTTAATTCCTGCAGCGTAATCGACGCCAAAAATCGAAATAGGTTTTCAAAACAAAAAAAAACGGAATAGTCTTATGATAAAAAAATCGTCTCTCTTTTTTCTTATCTGCCTTTTTTCTCTGTGTGCCCACGCTCAAATCGCGTTCGAAAAGGGTTATTTCATTACCAATTCCGGGGAACAAATAGACTGTCTGATCAAGAACTTGGATTGGAAGAACAATCCGGATCGCTTTACCTATAAAATATCGGAAGAGGCGGATGCCCAGACCAAAACAGCGCAAGAAATAAGTGAATTCAAAGTGGGCAACTATAAATTCATCAAAGCGGTAGTGCAAATAAATAGATCTTCTGATTTAGCGGCTAGATTAGAAGGTACGCGGGAAGTCAAGTCTGAAGCGGAAGAATTGCTGTTGCAACATTTGATCGAAGGGAACGCAAACCTCTACTATTATGAAGAAGGTAACCTTCGACGCTTTTTCTATGCCCGGGAAAGTTTAAAACCGAAACAACTGGTCTATAAAAAATTTCGAAAACCCGATAATACAATAGGAGAAAACAACACCTATAAACAACAGTTGTGGAATGACCTAAAATGTGATGGCATTTCAAAGCGATTCATTGATAAAACCTCGTATAAGACATCGACATTGACCAATCTTTTCGTTACCTATAATAAATGCACGGATGCCAATTGGGTAGATGCAACCACCAAAGAGAAAAAAGATTACTTCAATATAGCCCTACGACCGGGAATCAACTTCTCCTCTTTAGAAGTGAATCGATTGGATCGATCAGTAAAATACGATGGCGCGGCAAGCTTTCGTATTGGCTTAGAATTTGAGTTTATCCTCCCCTTCAATAAAGATAAATGGGCATTACTTTTTGAACCGACGTATAGAAATTATCAAAGCACAACAACACAGAATTTGAGTTTTTCGCCAGATTTGATCATCTTAGATGCAGATTACTCCTCGGTTGAGTTTGCTGCGGGAATTCGACATTATTCTTTTATTACTAAAAATTCGGCTCTTTTCTTTTCGGGATATATGCTTAACGACATGGAATTGAACTCATCGGTTTCCGCCCTAACTTTATCAAGGTCCAGGCTCAAGGTGAACCCTCTCTCCAATTTTGCAATTGGACTCGGGTATCGATTATTCGGTAAATTTTCTTTGGAGCTCCGATATGATTTCCCAAGGGAAATCATCAGAGCTTTTGACTATGGCTCGGACTTCAAGAACTTATCAGTAATCTTTGGCTATACCTTTCTATAAATATTGCACATACCATGGACTTAAAAGACCAATTAAAGAATCTCTTTCCCGAACATATACCCGAACAGTCTGAAGCAAAAGCGCCTGAAAGCAATATATGGCTTCAAGAAGAACCGATTATTTGTAAATACGAAAAACGCAAGGGTAAACCGACAACCCTTTTGGAAGGATACAACGGGGCGGCCAAAGATTTTAAATTACTGGCCAAGGAGTTGAAGACCAAACTCAGTGTCGGGGGTTCTATTAAGAACGAGACTATCATCATACAGGGCGACTACCGGGATAAGATTATGGATATTTTGAAGAAAAAGGGGTTTCGGGTCAAGCGTGTTGGAGGTTGACCTGACCAATCACATCATATAAGGTATTACTGCTTTTCAATGGTGTTCGACGGATTTTTTTAGTTAATTTTTTTTGTCGCTATCGATTAAATGTTATTTTTAGACGATTAAAACCTAAACAACTACCTAACATGAGTTCCCTATTGCATATTACAAATGGAGATGCCTTTACAGAACGATTGGGTTCTCTTCAACTAAAAGGTGACGTCATTACTTGGCGCGAAATGCTTTGCGAAGGTAAAACCCTCACCAATGTGGGTAGCGAGAACTTCTGGAAAACCCGTTTCGAGTTCCTGAACAAGAACTATAAGGTCTCTAAATCGTGGTTCATTGAAAAAACCTTAAAAGAGTACCGTTCCCTGTGTAATCACAAACAACAAGATCATATCGTCCTCTGGTTCGAATATGATCTTTTTTGTCAAATCAACATGCTTGCCGTACTAAGTTGGTTAAAGGCCAATCGAAAGTATGCAGAAATCTCATTGGTGTGCAGCGGCAAAGAAGATGAGTCGGAGCGTTTATATGCACTGAACGATTTGAACGATTCACAACTTTTGAAGCTTTACGAAAACCGTACCATCTTGTCGCAAGACGATATTGAGTATGCCGATTACGTATGGCAACTATACTGTAGCGATAATCCGATGCGATTGGAAAATCTTAGGGATTTCGAAAATTATCAATTCAAATACCTCTCAGAAGGCATAAAATCACATTTACATCGATTTCCGTCCATCAAGAACGGTCTGAATGAAATGGAAAACAATATTCTGAAATTGGCACTTGAAGAACGGCCAACATCCAAAAAGTCATTTCTCGGTACCATATTAAAAAATCAAGGTACCTTAGGTTTCGGTGATAGCCAATATGATCGAGCCTTGAATCGATTAAGGCCTCTGTTTTCGTCATTTAACCCTGTTCGACTCTCCAAAACAGGAAAGCAGGTGTTGGATAATCAAACCAGTTACTATTCAGCTATTCAGGACACGAACGTTTATTTGGGAGGGGCTTTAAAATATAACTTCCTTTATAATACCAATACCGATAGAATACTAAAATTATAGTATGCCGCTAGGGTCATCCGAGCTAATCTTGAATGCTGACCGTAGCATCTACCACCTTAATTTAATACCAGAAGACGTTGCAACCACCATCATTACCGTTGGTGACCCAGACCGCGTGTCGGATGTATCAAAGCATTTCGATTCCTTGGAATTGAAAAAAGGAAAACGTGAATTCATTACACATACCGGAGTGTTAAACGGAAAGCGTTTAACGGTTATTTCCACAGGCATTGGCACCGACAATGTGGATATTGTACTGAACGAATTGGATGCCTTGGTCAATATCGATTTTGAAACCAGGGAAATCAAGAAGGAAACCACCCGCTTGCAGTTTGTGCGCATCGGCACTTCCGGGGCCATACAAGCCGAAATTCCTGTAGATTCTTTTCTCATAAGTGCATATGCCATGGGGTTCGATTCCCTTTTGCACTTTTATGATAGTCATCGTATGCAGTGCACCGATATTTCGCAAAAGTTTATGGAGCATGCAGACTGGCCGGCTACGAAATCGGCCCCCTACGTGGTAAAAGCTGATGAAAAACTGCTTCAGCAATTGAGTTCAAATCGTATACGATTAGGTGTAACTGCCACAAATACGGGTTTTTACGGCCCTCAAGGTCGGCAACTCCGTACAGCGATCAATACTCACGACATGATTTCAATATTAGCGTCTTTTCGCCATCAGGACTTGAAAATAACCAACCTTGAAATGGAAACCTCGGGCATTTATGGGCTCTCGAAGTTGATGGGACACCAGGCAATTTCCATGAATTGCCTTTTGGCCAACCGAGTGACCGGTGAGTTTTCTAAAAACCCAGAGAAATCGGTCGCGGCATTGATTGAATATACCTTAGAGAAACTTACAACATGAAAAAAAGAGTAACGATCGCAGGCGTACCCGAACATTTCAACCTACCCTGGCATATGGCCATAGACGAAGGTGCATTTGCAGAACGTGGAATTGACCTTATCTGGACAGATGTACCCGAAGGTACGGGCAGAATGAGTCAAATGCTTAAAGATCATGAGACCGATTTGGCAATTATCCTGACGGAAGGAATCGTGAAGAGTATTTCGGAAGGTAATCCGGTAAAAGTGGTACAAGAGTATATCGCAACACCCCTTCTTTGGGGCATACATGTGGGGTTTAAAAGTGCATTTACCCACATTGAAGAACTTAAGGGAACGAAAACAGCCATTAGCCGCTTTGGGAGTGGCAGTCATTTAATGGCCTATGTTCATGCTCAAGCGCGGGGGTGGGATACCGAAACAGCATTACGATTTGAGGTCATAAACAATCTTGACGGTGCTGTAGATGCCCTGACTATGCATCAGGCGGATTATTTCATGTGGGAGCACTTCACCACAAAACCATTGGTAGACAGTCAGGTTTTCAGGCGTTTGGGAGATTGCCCTACGCCATGGCCTTGTTTCGTTATTGCGGCGACTGACCACTTTATTGATGAACATCGAGATGTTCTACAACATATTTTAGAAGTCATTAATGGTTATACCACCGAATTCAAATCAATACCAAGTATCGATCGATCATTGGCCAACGGGTATGGTCAGCAACTCGAGGATATTCAAGATTGGCTTTCAAAAACCCGTTGGAGCCAGAGGCAACTTGATTCCGACACTTTGATGACCGTGCAACGAACCCTACAAAGTTTAGGGCTTATTCATTCCATTACTGAGAAAGAGGGGTTTTTGTTGTAAAACTGTTACGTCTTTTTTTTCCTGATGAAAAGCTTTTGGATAAGTCCGGTAAACTTTTTTTCAGACAGGGGTTTTCGAATAATGGCGTCTATATTCGGGTTTTTTGTTGCCCTGATCATCTCCTTTTCATTCTCACTTGTGGTCAACACCACAATGAACGACTCATTTCGTAACTCCTCATCCAGCGAATCATAGGCCTCTAAAAATTTCCATCCATCCATAACGGGCATTCGCATGTCCAGCAACAATAAAAGGGGTTTCTCAAGTCTGGTTTTTTGATCCGTTAGCAAAGCTATAGCTTTTGCCCCGTTCGCTACTGTTTCGATTTCAATATCCAAATCGAGTCGTCGAATAAAAATTTTATTGAAAAGGTTGCTGATCTCATCATCGTCGATCAACACAACGGACTTAATGGGGGAGGCAATCAAGACGTCTTGGTTTGGTTATTAGTTCAAAATAATAATGTAATACTATTGCCATTCAAAAGTAAGAAAAACATTATTTAATTCAAAATAGCGGCGCACCCCGCGAGCTATAGCTTCCCTCGATAGAAATCGACAACCTCTCAAACCATTCACCAGTGAATTGGAGTTTGATTGTGGGTCTTGAGAATCGTATTCGTTTGACTAAAATGCTTATTTCCAAACCAATACCCTCTATTCGCACTTAATGGAGAAGGATGTCCGCTGGTAAGAACATGATGTTTCGAAGAATCGATAAGTACTGATTTCTTCTTCGCGAAACCGCCCCATAGCAAGAAAATAATGCCCCTACACTCTTCCGATACTTTTTGAATAACCGCATTTGTGAATTTTTCCCATCCCAAGTTCTGATGGCTTCCGGCCTGGTGAGCGCGAACGGTCAAAGTAGCATTCAGGAGCAATACGCCCTGTTCTGCCCACCGTTCAAGGTTACCGCTCGTCGGATAGGCTACGCCAAGATCCGTGTTGATTTCTTTGAAAATATTGATCAATGAAGGGGGATGCGCCACCCCGTCATTAACGGAAAAACATAAGCCATTGGCTTGACCTGGTCCATGATAGGGGTCTTGCCCTATGATTACTACCTTAGTCTCATCAAAGGGACAATGGTCGAAAGCTGAAAATATGTACTTTCCTTTAGGATAACAGGTATGTCGGGTATACTCGTCTCGAATCGACTTCGTTAACGTATCAAAGTATGGTTTGTCAAATTCTTCGGAGAGTTTCTCCCGCCAACTAGAATGGATCTTAACGTTCATATTTTTCGGATGGTGTTATACCCAAAAATACAAGAGATTTACGCAATACCCAGAAAATAGAAAAAGATTCGACCCTAGTCCTCAAAATTGAGATTGGCCATTTGAGCCTCCACTATAGGTTGACGGTCCAAACGATTCTCCAGCTCTTTTAGATAGCTTTGAGAGGCTTTATCATTCAAGTTTTGGTTGGCCTTAGTGGCCCATTCGTGTGCAGCGATAAGCTTACCTTCAAATTCCATTCCGACCGCCATATTGTGACAGGCTCGGCCCTTTATCTTCTTATTGGAATTTTCAGCGTCCTTCCTCCAAAGTGCCGCAGCGCTATCAATATCACCGGAAGCCATGATTTCACCGGCCTTTACGAGATTGTCCGTTCCTTTTACAAAATACTCACGGATGATTTTACGTTCATAAGGTTTCAATCGTTCACCGAAGGAATTACCAACCAATTTTCCCTTCGACATCAAGCTATCTTTTCGGCTACCAATGGCACGCAGTGCGGCAATTGGATCAATTCCCTTGGCTTTTGCTACCAATTGTTGGTCATACGCATACTCATCTATAATCTTCTCATGAACGGGATCATAGATTTTCCAGTTGTTCTGAATGAGGGTTTCCAAGGTGATCTCTTGAGCTGATACTTTCTCTTTTTCCCGCATCATGTTAAGCTGTTCCATTTTGGTTTTTCGCAATGAAACCTCGGTTTCAGCATCAAAATGTGTCAAAGAGAACAGGGCGTCAATGTCATGCGTGGTACAAAGGGTCTTGATTTTCTCCCAAGAAGTACCTTCGGAGTCATTTAGCAACTTTCTAAGCTCATTCCCTGATACAACCAACAATTCCACCTCAAAACGATTATCCTTCCGCAATTCGCTTACTAAGGCCTCTAAAGCGGCATTCTGCGCTTGTTGTATCAACCATTGGTCCTCTATGGCCACCAAACCTTCAATTCCTTTGGTCGCTTTGGGTTGTTCTTCAGGTTCGACACTATTAAGAACCCCTACGCGGACGATTTTTGCGGACAAGTCCACTTTAGCGGGTTCCATAGATTTAATGGCCAATTGCTGTTTAGATCCGCAACTGCTTACGAACAGCACGACCCCTACCATCAATAGTTTAGCTATCTGTTTCATGTTTTAGGTTGAAATTAGCTGTCAATCTAACGGGCCAATTGTTGGTCGAGAACACGATTCTGGCGTATCCTGTAGTTGAGGACATTGACGTAGTCTAAGGCCAAATTGGTCCTGAAATCCGCATAGGACTTAGAGGCGAAACGTACAGCTTCGTCCAGATCGCCATTGATTTCATGACTTATAGCCATGTTATAATGTGCCCGACCTGCGATTTTTTCATCGGGATTGGTCAATTCCATTTCCCAAAGTTCCGCAGCTCCATCCCAATCACCTGCCTGCGCACGTCGTTGTGCGGTCTTGAAATTGTCGGTACCTCTGACGAAGTAATCCCTAGCGATACGGCGCGTTCTAGGTATTAATCGCTTGGCATAGGCAATACCGACATTTTTACTGTACTCTTGCACGGTCTCATTTCGACCTGCTACTGCCTCTACCGCCTTCATAGGATTGATTCCTTTCCCGCGGAAGACCATATTTTTGTTGAACAGGCGCTCGTCTACCACTTCCTTGATTTGAGGGTCATAGATGCGCCAACCGTTGACCACATTGGTCGCCAATGTCACTTCTTGGGCCGGTACATCGACATCGACCCCTAGGCTATTGGGTAATTTCATGGTCGTGATCTTATAGTCGGCCTTGGTATCGGTGTCATAAAAGGCAAGGGAGAATAGAACATCGACCTGATGTTCCTGACAAATACGCTCCACTAAATCCCAAGATAAGGTTGCTGGCAATACCGCGAGGCCCTTTTTCACTTCTTCAACATTTTCGATAATCTTGATATCCTCAAAATTTTTGATGACGGATAATTCCGAAGAAAGGGAGGCTATAGCGGCCTCAGCCCCCTTTTTATCAAGGTTCAAGCCTTCGGCGGACAAAACTTTATCGATTTTATCTAAGGCGGTATTTCCTTTGGAAGGTAAACTCCGGTTGATGATTCCTACACGCTTTACATCAGCGGGAAGATGAACGATAGCTGGCTCTGTGACGCCCATAGTCAATCGGTTGGTAGCGCCGCATGAGGTGATTAAGAGCGCTACAGCCAAGTAGACAAAGATGATAGGTCGGTTTTTCATAAGAGGTTAAATTATATGATATTCAGCGAATTGAATATCTATTTTAGGTCCATTAAGAACTGAAAATCGATCTGTTTATTGCATTTCAGGATGAAAAGACGGGGCACTAGGTCACTCTTTTTGGCATCCCGGTCGTTACGGCAAGTAGAAATACAATCTTCGGCCCACCCTCCGTATGCCGTGTTTATACCCGGCCGTTTTAATATCTCGGCCTATTGCCTACCTTTGCCATCGTTTTTAAATGAGGATGGATAAGACCCTACTAAAGGCAATTGAAGACTTGGAATTCCCAACCGTTCTGAATCAAATTGCACAGAGATGTATTACGGAATTAGGAAAAGAGAAGGCTCGCGCTATACAAATGCTTAGCGAGGAGGCTACGATACGATTTGTTTTGGGTCAAACCTCTGAATACCTATCATCCCTAGTCAGCGAAAATCGCATTCCCAATCATGGGTTCGACCGTATCGACCATGAAATCAAATTATTGGGAATTGAAAACACCACGCTTGAAATCGACGGTTTTCGAAAAATCGCGACGATATGCAATACGATAACTACACATAAGAAGTTCTTTTCAAAATTCAAGGAGTACTACCCGCTCTTGAACGACACCGCAGGGCGAATTGAAATGGAACCAAGTATTTCCAAGGAAATCAATGGGATTATCGACCGTTTTGGTGAAGTGAAGGATACCGCCTCCGACACGCTTTTTTCCATTCGAAGGGAAATCAATCGGGTCAAAGGGAAAATCGGACAGAGTTTCGCATCGGCCCTGAACCTGTATCATGGTTCGGATTATCTGGATGAAATACGGGAATCGGTTTACGAAAATCGCCGTGTTTTGGCAGTGAAGGCCATGTACCGACGTAAAGTAAAGGGTTCCGTGATGGGCTCTTCAAAAACCGGAAGTATCGTCTATATCGAGCCAGAAGCTACCTTGAACTATAGTCGCGAACTGAACAACCTGGAATTTGACGAAAAGGAGGAAATTCAACGCCTACTTCACCTGTTGACCGACTTTATCAGGCCTTTTCGGGTGTCTCTTGATGATTACCAATCGTTTTTGGCCACAATCGATGTCACGGCTGCCAAAGCAAAGTATGCTATAGATACCAAAGCCCTACTTCCAGAAATCAATTCGGAAAAAAGATTGTATTTGCGAGATGCTTACCATCCCCTGCTCTATTTGAGCAATTCCCTAAAGAACGAAAAAACCTTTCCACAGACCATTGAACTGCATCCCGAGAACAGGATTATTGTCATATCCGGACCCAATGCGGGTGGAAAGAGTATTACATTAAAGACCATTGGGTTACTGCAGGTGATGCTACAAAGCGGGTTGTTGATTCCGGTACATGAACGAAGCAGTGTTTGTCTGTTTGACAAGATAATGACCGATATTGGAGACAATCAATCCATTGAAAATCATTTAAGTACGTACAGTTATCGGCTTAAGAACATGAACTCCTTTTTAAAGAAGTGCAATGCCAATACACTCTTTTTGATCGATGAGTTCGGCACCGGTAGCGACCCTGAACTAGGCGGTGCACTGGCCGAAGCCTTTTTGGAAGTCTTCTACGAACGTCAAGCCTTCGGGGTCATCACCACTCACTATGCCAATTTGAAGTTATTGGCGAATGAACTGCCCTATATCTCGAATGCGAACATGCTTTTCGATGGCAGAACACTGGAACCGACCTTTCAATTGGTGCTAGGACAGGCAGGAAGTTCGTTCACTTTCGAAGTCGCCCAGAAGAACGGCATTCCCTATTCGCTCATAAACAAGGCAAAGAAGAAGATAGAGCGCGGAAAAGTGCGTTTTGATGCCACCATAGCCAAAATGCAAAAAGAACGCAGCAGAATGGCTAAAACAGGCTCTAGATTGCAAGAAGAAGAGTCCAAGGCAAAGGAAGAGGCGGCCCGTTTGGAGAAACTGAACGCTAAAATCAAGTCAAAACTTGAAAATTATCAAGAACTGTACGATCATGACCAACGCATGATCCATTTGGGCAACAAGGTGGAAAAAGTAGCGAATACCTACTTTCAGAACAAAAAGAAACGTCCCCTTGTTGCCGAATTACTGCGCATCGTCGAAACCGAAAATAGCAAACGAAAAAAGAAATCGGTCAAGGAGGACAAAGCCGAGCGTGTTAAAAAGGCCCAAGTCGCACAGGAAGTTCAAAAAGAGGTCAAAGTCATTCGGCAAAAAAAGAAGGTAGAAAAGAAAAACGCCATCAGTAAAGAGCAAAACAAACCAAGACCTGTTTTTAAGATCGGTGACCGTGTACGCATGACCGACGGCAAGGCCGTTGGAACCATTGACAAACTTGAAAAAGGGAAGGCCGTGGTGAATTATGGCATGTTTACGACCAATGTGGGCGTGGAGCAATTGGAACTGGTCGAGCAGAAAAAAAATAAGCGCTAAAATACTTGTATTTCAGTGTTTTGCATAAAATCGTATACGATTTATTGAATTTAGGTGAGTACTTCAAAGAGGCGAATTCACGGGATTTTGGTAGGCTGTCCCATTTCTTGACCTATCGATGAGTCGGCCTTCCACTAGATTTTGGCCACCGGACCATTTTACTCACCCATTCCGGAAACCAACGCCATTAGGCGCTCCTTTGCCTTTTGATAAAAATTGGTGTATTCCTCAATATTTTCTTGAGTTGGATCGGTCAGTACCTTTTCCAAATAAGGCAATTCGGAAAACTTGAAATGGTCATTATTTCGATCCTCAACATGCATCAGTTCGTTGATTTCCAAAAAGGTTCCTTGGGTGTCCTTGGTGATATCGACCTCATATTGCCCCGCCATGAGTTCCTCTAAGGTTCGCGACCTTGTAGTTTGTATCGTATTGGCGACCGATACGGTACCCACGTCATAGTAATTCGGACGATAATTCGGGTTGACCTCAACAAGGGCTTGCTGCATGGCATTGAGCCGGGCCTGCATCTCACTGACCGTACGTGTTAGGTCATTGGAATTGATGCCCACGGCCGTATTGATATAACTGAACAATTCATTTCCGTGGTATTCTGACCAGGCCACCCCAATAATGCGGTCGTAATCATTGACACGCATGCCGTCAGGTGTTACCGCAATGGCCAGGCCATCGCCGTTTCCTGAGGGAAGAATATAATCGCCCTTGTTGACTTCCCCCAACACTTTTACCGGTACTTGCCCTAGAAAAGCGATTTGTTTATACTTGTTTTGGTCCTGTTCGGCCGGCATTGCGCCGGAAACAATAGGGCTTTTAGAGACCACCATAAAATGATCTGCTTCGAGAAAGCTTTTGGAAATGACCCCTGCTTTCACACCTACTACATCACCGAAGGTCATTATCTCGTTCACATCGGACTTTTTTAGCCATTCCGCATAGTCCGCTCCTCCTGATTCAAAAGCAACTCCCACATTGGTTTCATGATAGGCCACATACAATGAAATTTGCACCCCTTGTGCAAAAAGGGCAAAAGCCGACCAAACGGCATCATCACAATCTCCGGCGATACCTACTCCCGCAATGCAGGCCCCAAGATTAAATCCAAAGCTGGCGGAAGCCTCCAACAAATCGATGTACTCCAACAACAGGTTCAGCGAGTAATCATTGTTCAGGTAAATGTCGAAAGCGCCGGGTGCAGGTGCAGGCGGGGCCGTATCATCATCCTCTTTCTCCTTCGCTTCGTCTTCAGTAGGCTCATTATCCTGAAGCACTTCAAGTATAAAGCCTTGATTGACATCGGAGAAGGCTTGAAACCCCTCTATACGACCAATCGGTGTGCCCGAGGCATCCCAAAAGGACATGAAATTCGATTGCCTACTGGGATTAGCGCTATTCAAGCTAATCGCCATACCGTGATCACTACCTTCCAATCGCAAGGGATAGGCGTCTATATCTGATTGATTTACGGTCTGCATACGTGCCTCTATCGTGACCCTTTCTAGAAAGCGGGAAGTACCCTCGACTTCTAAGGTATTCTGTAAACTCGTTGTTCCTTCTATGGCCACATCGCCCTCGGCGACAATGTCCCTATGGCGCACATAGGGGACGTAGGTCAGCTCTTGCCGACTGAATTCGGTAAAATTGTTCCCTGCGTCCAAGTCGATATCCACACGCAGTTGTTTCGCTCCGTCCCAACGAATACTGTCAAAAGTCCCCTCACTTTGTGATGTAATCGTGCCTAGCCCGATCATCAGGTTAATCGTGCCATAGGCATCGGTTTCCGTATTATGGGTTTCCTGATACTCCACGGTATCGGAAGCGCCCAAGATGGAGAATTGTACGGTCAGGGCCTGGTTGGCCAAGCTGTTCGCCGGCACATCGACCCCTGGAATTTCATCAGGGTTGGTGTCTACCAGTACAGCTTGATAGCTGATACCTTCCGTTTGGCCGAAAGTCAGCGACAATGCGAATAGCCCGAGGCATAGTGTGATAAGATGTTTCATAGTTTGTTGGTTTAAAGTGAACAGTTACATCCCGGTAACTTGATGATGATGCCAAGCCCCACCTGATGGGTTACGATATTTAGTTTTTCAGAATCCTGAGGGTTGCCATCCACCAATGAAAAGCTCATTCCATACTGGTATTGGAGGTAGAGGGCAGCGGTTTTGCTTATTGGATACTGCACCCCAAGGCCAATTCGTGGTACTAATAGAAAATTATCGAATTCGTTTTCATTAGTTAAATTAAAAACTTGATTGTTAACTATTTGAGTACCTCTTACTAAATATTCAGTAGAAGTGGAAATCTTAGCGAAAAAGATAAATTCCTTAGATTGGGCGAACTTATAATCTATCCCGAGATTAAGGCCCAAGTAACTGACATCCCATTCAAAATAGCTGTCGGTCAAGGCGTCACCCCCGCGTGCGCTGTAATTCGACCATAATGCCCCGATCAAAATACCGACCTTATCGCCTTTAATCGGAATCTTGTACCCGAGGCCCAAGTTGGTGTTCGTACCTGCTTGTAGATTGTCTAGGGTACCCCCTGCTGAATTTTCATAAGAAAAGCTAGATATCGCTTGACCTAACTCGCCATAGATGACTTGTCCGAATGAAAAGCTGCAGAACAACAACAATAATAACGAGCATAGCCTTTTTCCCCTTTTCATAACTTGATCAGTTGTTTTACATTTTGCAGTGCACCGGATTTAACGGTCAATAAATAACCGCCTGAAGAAATCGCACGTGTATCCACCATGATACTCAATGCCGTATCATATTCACGAAAAAGCACTTGTCGCCCCATCATATCGAATAGCGAGACGGATACTTCCTCTAAAGGCTCTTGCTCTAGATCGATATTGATTTGATCGATAAATGGGTTTGGATAAAAGGTAAGTGCCAAGCCAAAAGGAGTCTCCCCCAAGGCTGGCGGCCCCAGCGGTTGGATAAAACCCTGTCGAAGCCGGTTGGGACCAGCGGTGAATGTGCGTATCACACTCTGCTGAGAAACCGATTGCCACAAAAAGTAGCTCTTTGTACCAGCGTTTACGTTTAAACTAATCCCTGTACTGCCGAGGGTTTGTCTAACCAGACCTTGTGCCTGTACTCCCCAGGTAACTAAAAGAGCCAAAAGTACCAGATGTTTCATAACGTTTCTATTTTGATGGGGAACATTCCAAAAGTAGGGTACACTAGGGGTGTTTAGCTAATTTTGTCCATGGACAAACTATGGACAAAAAGCAGGATTTTCGTCCAAATGCACTATGGACAGGTCATGGAACATCAAAAACCCCGATTTTAGGAAAACCCCATAAAAACAAACGATTTACAGCATTGTACTTTGTCACAGGGGTAGAAACATCCATCTATTTGATATGGACAATAGGAATCCAAGGCCCTTGAACAACTTTTTGTTCTCCGTCCTATTATGCCTATCTTAAGCCTACAGATAACCACTGTTATGAAAACCTTGAAATACGCCGTCCTCTTTTTCTTTATTATTTTGCAAACCTTATCCGCTCAAAACAGAAAGAAAGAGCTGGATAGCCTGATTGCCCGGGCCCAATCTTTACCCGATGACACTTTGAAGGCTCAAGTATTGTCCAGAATTCATGAACGCATGATGTTTATGGATAATGAACGCGCGTTCGATTATGCCCAAGAGGCCTATGCCCTTTCAAAAAAAATCAACTACCAAAAAGGGGTCGCCAATGGCTATATACAGTTTGGCAATTATTACTACAATCAGTCCAAAAACGATTCCGCGGCCTATTTTCATCAACGCGCCCTAGAGAAATTCAAGGAAATCAAGTCCATCCGGGGACAGCTTTTTGCCCTGCATTCATTAGCGACCATCGAACGGGAGAAAGGGAGTTTTGAAAAGGCCATTGCCCTTACCCACTCCATTCTGGATATGTATACCGACGAAAACAGGGAGAATACCGATTTGGGGAATTTTGACCTTAGGGGTTCAGAATATGAGGTGCTGGGCGGCATCTATATGGAGAAAGGAAGCTATCGTATTGCCCTTGAAAATACACTGAAAGCGGTGCGTTTTTTCGAGGACATCGATGATGAGGTGCGAAAAGGGGATGCTTTAAAGCAATTATCCGACATTGAGTACCAACTGCGCAACTATGCCTCAAGTTTGGCCTATGCAGAAGAAGCCGTCGCCATTTACAAAAAGAACGATGATAAAATCTATCATGGATACGCCGCGAATTCGGCAGGTCTGGCCGCCGAGCAATTAGAAAACCTATCCCAGGCCGAGACCTACTTCCAAGAAGCCATCACCCTGGGAAGGGAAATGAACGTACAGTCCATCATTTCGCATTCCCTAAACGATTTGGCACGTCTTTTTTATTCCAAAGGAGCCTATAACGAGGCAAGGGACCTATTGACCGAATCATTGGAGATTTCAAAAAAGGAAGACATCAAAATGGATTTGATGGAGGCTTTGCATGAAATGGCCAATTTAGACCTCAGACAAGGGGCTTTACCCAAAGCCCTGGAGCAGATCAATGAAGTGATTCTCATCGCACGGGATATCGATGCCCTACCAAATCTTGGAAACGCCCTGAAAACAAGAGCGGCTATCCGAAACCAAATGGATCGAAATGATCTGGCCTATACCGATTTTCAAGCGTATCACAGTATTCAGGACAGCCTGTTCAATGAGCGGAAAAACCAGCAAATCGAAGAACTGAAGACCATTTACGAGACAGAGAAGAAAGAAGCTGAAATTACA
Source organism: uncultured Flavobacteriaceae bacterium (assembly GCA_947494565.1). GTDB lineage: Bacteria > Bacteroidota > Bacteroidia > Flavobacteriales > Flavobacteriaceae > Maribacter_C. The sequence continues at coordinate 265,050 of CANLVG010000001.1, forward strand.
CTACAACAAGAAGAGATCAATACCCTGAACGAAAAGGCCAAAGTCGATAGGTTGACCAAAGGATTATATGCGGGTGGAATGTTCACTTTTGTGGCCATATCAGGACTACTGTTCTTTGGATTTCGGCAACGCATGAAGAAAAACAAAATCGAACGCGAGAAGCAGGAAGCCATTTACAAACAGGAACTGGCCCACAAAAAGAAGGAATTAGCGAGTCAGACCCTACATTTGGTTCAAAAGAACACCTTTATTCAAGAATTGATGGAGAATCTTGAAAATATCAGAAATTCACCGGAGAAGTTTAAAATGGAATTCCGAAGAATCGTTATGCTGCTTAGAAAGGAAAATGCATCGGATAAAGACTGGGAGGTCTTTAAGACATACTTTGCCGATGTGCACAATGACTTTGACCAGAAACTGAAAACCTTATACGCCGATATCTCCGAAAAGGAGATTCGCTTGGCCGCCTTTTTGCGTATGAACCTGACTACCAAAGAAATTGCCGCTACCTTAAACGTGCTACCCGATAGTATCCTCAAATCGAAATACCGTTTAAAAAAGAAGCTGGCATTGGATAAATCGACTGATTTAAGCGGTTTTTTGAGTACCCTCTAACGAAAGGGTCAAAAAGCAACAACCGACACCAAGTTGTTGAATCGCAACTTTAGGTGCCGGCTGGGCCAATTCCAAATAAATATCCCCCGAATTTATTTAGAGATCAAATGGTCCTGAATTACCAAGATTATCATACACATGGTACTTCGTTCCTGTATGGTCAAATAGGATGTATACTCTATTGTTGCCGAGATAAAACCCGATACCCGCACCTACCCTTTCGAAAGGAAGTGAATCATCAGGACCCCACTGGCGCGTATTGTTAACCGTTTCAAATTCGTTCGGATTATTCTTGTACTTCACGTACTGGGTTCCAGCACCGTTGAACATCCATCGCTGCGATGGCCCAAGGGGATCTTTTGAGCGAAACAACATCGCACCGACTCCCGAATTCGCGAAAGGGTTGTTGCCTACCGCTAGGTTTTCAATGTTTTGCTGGTTGTTGGTCCATTTGCCGCCAATTACGTAGTTGTAGAACAGGCCATTCCGCGACATCACCATAATGGTATTGTCACTACCCGATTGATTGCCCTCGATGTTGCAGGCCGCTCCGATTCCGTTATCCCCGAAAGGTACCTCCCCTTCAAAAAGGTTCGACAAAGGAAATGGTCCCTCTAATTTCCCTTCAAAACTGCGCATATAGTCCTTTCCATCCATACTGATCAAGATGAATTCGGTCCCTTGAAGGGCAAAAGCGGCACCCACAGGTCCCATTCGCGACAAGACCTGACCTTTCCAGTGGGCCGTATGAATCGGTTCACCACCTCCAGACGAAGGCGTACATTCGGTAACATCGTATTGTGTAGCTAGTTGTACTCCGACAATTTGGTTGGTGTTCACACTACGCACTACATAGCTTAAGGGCAGTCCAGATGAAATGGTACTACTTTGGGCAAGCAGGTCGACCAACTCGGAAAGATTTCCCCCTATGGTACGTATGGTAGACTCCGATTCACCTCCAAAGGCCATAACCTTTATCTTGACCTCGCTCAGGTCACTGATATAAGAAGCATCTATTTCGACATCCGTTTTTCCTGCAACTGCTTGAAATTCGGCATCGACGGCAGCGTTCATTTCAGTATATGAAGAGGTAGACTCGATGAGCATATAGTAAATACGCCCATATGAAACATCACTGATATAGGTGGCAGGGTTGCCTTCTTGTACATACCGCGCCAAATCGTCTGGTGTAACTGAATCGGCAAAAAGTCCCTTCAAGCTTGTAGGGATGTCAAAAGACATGGTATAGAAATTCTGTTTCAGTTCTACCAGAATACGATTGTACTCCTTTTCGGAACTAAAATCGAAGTCGGCACTGATGTCCGAAAAGGCATTTTCAAAATCCACTCCCATACTCAGGGCCAATGCCTGTCTGCTTTGTACTTGGCTGTAATTGAACGAGAAATTGGCAGGTAGATCCTGGGGTGAATTCGCTATTATATTGTTCATGGCGTCCTGAATAGAGCTTTTGGCCACCTTATCCACGGTAAAACTGGAGGCCAGATTACCATTGTTGAGATTATAGGATATCGTTCCCCCCGAACGTTCTACCGCAATGACATCGGGTGTAGCCTTTTTTAGGGATTTCCCTTGCAATAAGCTCCCGGGGTAGATTACCGAAGCATTGGGATTAAAAAGTGGAAATCCATCCCTACCGGTTCCGCCACCTTTTAAAGCGTCATACGTTTTCGTAGTACAGTTCCAAACTTCGCCTTCAATGACTTCGTTCGTTTCCATCTCTTCGACAAGTTCTTCGGAAGATTGTGGTGTAGCAAATTCGCCAGCGCTTGAGACGACTTGGGTAAATTCAGCCTCAAGGTCTTCCTGATTCACTTCTGGGTTCGGTGCTTCCCCGCCACTATCCTTACTGCAGGATAGCGCAATGATCAATACTGAAAATGCGAGGACTTTCTTTAAGGTAATCGTTCTTGTTTTCATAATGCTATTATTTTGATTCAACACTCCAAACCTAAACCGGAAAACCAACCCTACCCAATATAGTACATGGACAAAGCATGGACGTATTTGGCGAAAACCGGGTTTTGCCCCCATGGACTTGCCATGATCAGCATCAAATCAATTATCCTTAATTATTTGATTATCAATATTTTAAAAAAAATATTGAATTTTGGAGCTGACTCACGGCATGGACAAAGTATGGACAACGGGGTTTGACCCCTAGAATGGGGTAACTTGATATCATCTTAGTTCAAATACCACATAATGTCTACAAAATCAATCAGTATATTAGTCCTGTTGCTCTGTATTTGGCATAGTTACGGACAAGGGAAAAACCAAGTCAAGGTCGATAGTCTTTTACAACTGTATTCGGATTCCAAAAAAATCGAGGAACGAATCGAAATTTTGGATGACATCATCGATCTGCTCATCTATAATGATTCTGACAAGGCCAAAACGTATATCATGCAAATGAAGCGGATATCCGCAGATGCCAAATATGCTCCGGGAATATTACGCGGGGACTTTAATTTGGGATACCATTACTTCAATCTACAGGAAATGGATTCAGCGGAACACTATTTCAACCTTACCCTGAAACGGTCGAAGAACATGAACGATGATTCCTTCATCGGAAGCACCTTGAAGAATTTGTCCATCTTAAAGGCACATAATGGAAAGTATCCGGAGGCTATCCGTTTGATGGATAGTGTGGCTATAATCAGCTTGAATAACAAGGATTATCTACGCTACGGCTCGGCGTTAAGCGATAATGGGGTGCATTATTATGAAATGGGGAACTATCCCAAGGCCATGGAACTCTACAAACGGGCGCTCGACACCTATGATACCCTGAAGATCACTACCTACCACCAAGCGGATCTATTTCGCAATCTCGGCAAGCTACACAATGTGCAGCAAAACTATGACAAGGCCATCGATTACTTTGACCGGGCTATTGCGGTATATCAAGAACTGGAGGATAATTTCTTTCATGCGAACACCCTAGTGGACGTCGGCAATGTATACTCCTCCTTAAAGCAATTCGATATCTCCATAAAGAAGTATGAGGCCAGTTTGCAGCTCGCGAAGGAGAATAACTTTCCTTCAGCGGAAGTTATCGCCTACGGTAATATCGGTAGTGAGTACATCAACCTGAAGAAATTCCAAAAAGCCCTGGAATACCTGGAAAAAGCAGTGAATCTAGGAAAAAAGACCTCCGCTACGAATAATCTGGCGACCGATATGACCAATCTGGGCTATGCCTATGGCTTCAGCGGAAGGTTCGATCAGGGTATAGGCTATCTAAATAAGGCGGTGGCACTAGCAGATTCCATAGGAGTGAACAACGAGTTACAAACCGCACTTTACCAAAGGGGAAAGGTATATGAAAACAATGGCAATTTGGAAAAGGCCATAGTGGACTACGAACGATCACGGATAATCAACGATAGTCTCTTCTCCAAAGAACGTTTGAAACAAATCAATGAATTGCAGACCCTCTACGAAACGGAACGCAAAGAAGCCGAAATAGGCCTTCAAGCCGAAGAAATCAAGACCTTGAACGCTCAGGCCGAAGTTGACCGGCTTACCAAAGGCCTCTATGCCGGTGGTATGTTTACCTTTATCGTCGTTTCGGGCCTCCTGTTCTTTGGTTTTCGCCAACGCATCAAAAGGAATCGTTTGGCCCGTGAGAAAGAGATAGCGATCTATAAACAGGAACTGGCCCACAAAAAGAAGGAATTGGCCAGTCAGACCCTGCACTTGGTCCAAAAAAATACCTTTATTCAAGAATTGATGAAAAACCTTGAAGGCATCAAAAATTCTCCTGATAAGTTCAAAATGGAATACCGGAGAATCGTCATGCTGCTTAAAAAGGAAAACGCCTCAGATAAAGACTGGGAAGTATTCAAGACCTACTTCAGCGAAGTACACAACGATTTTGATCAGAAGTTAAAAACCATATACGCCGATATTTCAGAAAAGGAAATACGCCTAGCGGCCTTTTTACGAATGAACCTCACCACCAAGGAAATTGCGGCCACCTTAAACGTCTTACCCGATAGCATCCTAAAATCAAAATACCGTCTGAAAAAGAAACTCGGCCTCAGCAAGGAAACCGATTTTAGCAGTTTCTTAAATACGTTATAAAAAATAGCTTATGCCTTTAGGCTGTCGTATCTTTGCAAAGTGGAAACTTCAAAAAAAATAATCCTCTTTGATGGTGTTTGTAACCTCTGTAACGGCTTTGTTCAGTTTGTGATCAAACGCGACAAAAATGATGTATTCCGATATGCCTCTTTGCAAAGTGAAATCGGTGAACAATTGATTTCAGAACGGGGAATCGATACCAAAACCATAGATTCGGTCATATTGATCGAACCCGGAGTGGCCTACTATCTCAAATCGGACGCTGCGCTGGAAATTGGAAGAGAACTTAAGGGGTACCGTACACTCTCAAGGGTATTGATTTTGATTCCCAGAGGTTTACGGAATATCGTATACGATTTGATTGCTCGGTATCGGTATGCCTGGTTCGGTAAAAAGGACCAATGTATGATTCCTACGCCTGATTTAAGGGCTAAATTTTTGGACACTTAACGCATGGAACGATTATCGCATAAGATCTATGATATTCTGGTCGATATGGGGCTTTCTTCAGATTGGGCCGCCTATATCAATCTGGCCATTTTGTTTATAGGCCTGCTGCTCCTATTACTGCTTTTGGACTTTATTTTACGTAAGGTGCTCATCGGGCTCTTTTCTCGACTCTCCCTCAATTCCAAGACCCATTTTGATGATTTGTTGGTCAAAAACAGGGCGCCAAGAAACATTGCCCATATCGTTCCCTTGTTGTTGCTTGCAAAAGCCATACCCACGGTGTTTCAAGATTTTCCCCAAATAGGCGGATTTCTGCTTAAGGCCATTGAAGTGCTCGGTATATTTCTGTTCTTATGGATTGTCAAAAGCCTACTGCAGACCATTAGGGACTTTCTTAAAACCCTCCCGAACCTGAAGGATAAGCCTATAGACAGCTATATTCAGGTGTTCATGATTTTTGCTTGGGCCATTGGGCTCTTTTTTGCCTTTTCTATTGTAACTGGCGTGGAACTATGGAAGTTTCTCACGGCCTTAGGTACAGCCTCAGCGGTTATTATCTTGGTTTTTCGGGATACTATTTTAGGTTTTGTAGCTAGTTTACAGGTCTCGATCAATGATATGGTTCGTATCGGTGATTGGATTACCTTCGAAAAGTACGGGGCCGACGGTGATGTAATAGAAATCAACTTGGCTACCGTCAAGGTACAGAACTTTGATAAGACCATCACCACCATACCCACCTATGCCCTGATTTCAGACTCCTTTAAGAATTGGAGGGGCATGAGTAATTCTGGCGGAAGACGTATCAAAAGGTCACTGATCATCAAGCAAGAAAGCATTCGATTTTTGGACAAAAACGGCCTTGCTAAACTCAAAAAGATTGAATTACTTACGGAATATCTTGAAAAACGTGGGGAGGCTATCGAGACTTACAACAAGGAAAATGAAGTGGACAAGTCGTTATTGATCAATGGCAGAAACATGACCAATATCGGAGTGTTTCGAAAGTATGTCGATGCCTACATCAATAGGCATTCGGGAATCAATAAGGATATGACCATTATGGTTCGCCAGTTGCAACCTTCAGCTCAAGGTATTCCCTTGGAAATCTATGCCTTTAGTAGTGATAAACGCTGGCAGAATTATGAATACATCATGGCCGATATCTTCGACCATCTTTTGGCCGCCGTCTCATTTTTTGACCTTGAGGTCTTTGAATTGCCCAGTAGTAGTTCCTTTAGCACAACGTAGTATATTTCAAAGATAGGCCTATTCTAGGTTAGCTAAGCCAAAAGACTACTTCCCTAAGTGTAAGTGACCACTCCCCCATTTTGGATTTTCCATACAGTCTATCGCCGCTAAGTTTACCCAAACTTTAAACAACGACCGATATGAAAAATCTATTCTTATGCCTAGCATTAATTCCCTTATTCCTGATGGGAAACGATAAAAAAATCAGTTCTGAAATCAAAGAGGTCACTGTTTATCTGAACGGGGCCCAAATCACTAGAACAGCCCTTTGCAAGCTTCCAGAAGGCACTTCCGAGCTTACCTTAACGGGGTTGTCCACAAAAATCGATGAAAGTAGCATTCAAATTTCAGGTCTAAAGGCGGTCTCGATCCTATCACTTGAATACGATATTAATTATATGGCGCTTGAGGTGGATCAATCGACTTTGTCTCCTTTACACCTTAGATTGGAACATATCGAAACGGAAATAGCGAGGCTAAAAAATCAAATTTCCGGTCTTGAAGAGGAAGCTGAGGTCATCTATTCCAATAGAACGGTAAGCACGCGAACACAAGGGTTGAGTCTTGAAAAGGTAAAAGAGATCAGCACATACTACCGTGAGCGAATTACCGCCATTAAGAATGAGATTTTCAACGCGAACCTAAAGGTAAAGGGCCTAAACGAGGAGACTCGAACGATTCAAAATCAATTGGCTGAGTTGAACAATACTCCAGAAAAAGAACAAGGTGAACTTAAAATCACCTTCGATGCCCCGGTAGTGAGTACTTTGAATCTCTTGGTTTCGTATCAAGTATCGGACGCCGGTTGGATTCCGAACTATGACATCAAATCCGAAGAAATCGACGCTCCTTTGAAACTGACCTATAAAGCCCATGTATACCAGAAAACGGGTAATGATTGGACCAATGTCAATATTACGCTATCGACCGGGAATCCTGCCTTAAATGTTGCTAAACCACATTTGGGCACTAAGTACCTAAACTTCACGAATGGGTATCGCACCATGACGCGAAATACTACCAAAAAGAAACGCTACGTGTACAATCCCTCGGTAAAGACCGTCTCCGGAACGGTATTGGATGAGTCAGGAGCAACTCTTCCTGGTGCGCGTGTAGTGGTCAAAGGAACCTCAAACGGAACCCAAACCGATTTCGATGGCCACTTTTCGCTAGATGTAGAAAACGGACAGGAGTTATCAGTGTCCTACATTGGTTTCGATACTACCGTACTTCCCATTTATTCTTCGGTTATGAATATCCGACTCGATGAAGATATGCGTAATATACAAACCTTGGATGAAGTAGTTGTAACTGGATACGGCACGCAGAAAAAGAAAGCTTACACGGCTGCGGTCACCGCGATTAGTACCGAAAAAATTCTTGCGGGAAGAATTGACGGAGTCAAAATACGCGAAAGTTCTTCCATTAAAGGCAAATCGAGTAATATACCTTTACCTAAACCCTTATATGTAATAGATGGTATACCAGTGGCGGGCTTCGAGGACGGTGATCTGGACATGGACGAAATACAATCCGTTGAAGTCTTAAAAGGAGCTGAAACCGCAGCCATTTATGGTAGCCGGGCGAGTAATGGCGTGATTGTCATTACTACTAGGAAGAGCACCCTCAAGAATGACGTAACCCATGCCAAATTCGTCATTAAAAAGGCCTACTCCGTGCCTTCGGATGGCGATATTACCGCTATTGAAATCAATACCTTCAAGCTCGATGCCCAATATGAATATTTTGCAGCGCCCATTATCAATGAGAATGTCTTTTTGACCTCCAGATTCGAAAATTGGGAACAGTATAACCTTTTACCGGGCGAAGCGAGTATTTATTTCAAAGGGGGGTATGCGGGTAAAACATCGGTGGATCCTTACACGACCAAAAAGGAAATGACGGTCTCTCTAGGAATCGATCCGAATATTACGGTCACTAGAAAGCAAAACAAAAACTTTAAGAGCAAAAACTTTACCGGTAGTAATCGAATTCTCGACAGAAATTACGATTTGGAAGTGAAAAATAACAAGGCGGTTAGTATTGATCTAAAATTGGTGGATCGAATTCCCATATCACAAAACAAAGAAATTAGGGTCGATGATATCGAAACCAACAACGGAGCATACGATACAAAGAAGGGCCTACTCCATTGGAATTTAAAACTTTCTCCCCAGGAAACTAAGACCGAAAGCTTTTCATTCCAGGTGCGCTACCCAAAATATAAGAGAATTACCATTTAACCAAGATAACGTCCGAGTTACCCATATACCCACGGGCTTTATTCAAGAATCGTGATCAAAGCTCCAAAATAAGGATCTTCAAAGTTCGATAGGTCATTGTGGTTCCCCCCTTCTATGGAATGCAAGTACTTTTCCACGGCTTTTGAGCGCTCATATAGCCGCTGCCCCATCTCAATCGGAATCAAATCATCATCGGTGCCGTGGATCAGGTAGGTTGGAATATTAATTTGGGATACATTTTCGATGTTTTGGAACCGAAACTTCAACAGCCATTTGGCAGGAATAAACGGGTAGGTTTCTTGGGCAACCTCCAACAGACTTGTCGGCGTCGATTCTAAGATAAGCCTTCGGGGGGCATTGTTTTTGGTGATATGGGTGGCGAAAAAACCTCCTAAAGAGCGACCATATACCGTGATAGCATCCTCAGGGAACAGGTTTTGGCAATAGTTGTAAAATAAGAGGCCGTCATTGAGCATCAATTCTTCGCGTCGCTTGCCCCTACTCTTGCCATAACCTCGATAATCCCATAATACCACATCATAATGGTATCGCTTTGCCAAGGTTTCTCCCCAAGCGCCCCATGAATCGAGTTCACCGGCATTCCCGTGGTTATAAAGAATGACTCCTTTTGGATTTTCGACTTTGAAATGAAGTCCATTGAGTACGGCACCATCTTCTGCAGTCAAAAACAGTTCCTCAAATTTCGTTTCGAACTGATATTGGTACTCCTGGGGTAAGGTTTTACTATAGAAGATCAGTTTTTCCTGAAAAAAATATACCATTGTAAATATAATCGCCAGCGCTATGAGGGAAATGTTCAAAAAACGTCTGCCCCCCTTTTTAACGGTTTCACGCATCACAAAACTACTTCAGATTATTCAGAATAAAATCCAAGGTCTTGTTCAAGTTATTGTTTTGTTTATAGGCCAAATTTGTGTGTCGGTTTTTGCTGACCAAGCTTTTTTTGGCTAAACTTCGTATGGCAGATTCATAATCCAAGGAGACCTTTCCGGTCAATAAAGGTTCCATAGATTCCTCTTTGAGGTATCGTTTATAAATCTTTCGCAACCCACTTAGATATAAGCGGTCTTTGGTAAAGCCTCCCCCTCGATGTGCCCTAAGGGTAATGGCGAAGGCATCATTTCGGTTCAATTTATATTGGTTGTGAATGAGGTCAAAGGTATCGGAAAAGGTATATCCCTTGATCAAGCTATCGGACGCCAATACACGATACGCTAATTCTTTTAACCGTTTTAGGGTCAACGCTCCGCTCATGTATTCACTAAAAACGGCTAGACCTTCTTGTGTTTCCACATTTTTGGGGAATCCGTTTGAAAACACCTTCAATGGCTGCCCCATAGCATTATAGGTGGTCACCAAATGCACCCCGATTTCATGATTGGCCAGTGTTAGGAGTTGATTCTTACTAAATTTTACATTGCGCTTGATAAAAAGGGTTTGACTGGCATTACTCACCATGGCATCGGCCGCGATATGCGTCGAAAACTTAATCTGCAAAGGAAAATCATATTGCTGGGCAAAATCCTCAAAGTATTCCTTGGCTTCTTCGGGAGTGTAAATCTTTTCCATATCCCCAGTAATCGGTTCGCTGGCGAAATGCAAAATAAACCGTGCATTCTCCACGTCTTTCTCGGTTGGGGAACCATAAACACGTAGGGAGTTGTAATGAAACCGACGTTTTTGTCCTATGGTCTCGATACACTGCACCATATTGGAATAGTAGTAGACAATCTCTTTGTACAAGCCGCGTATGTCTTCATCATCTATACGTTCAAGACGTTGTGAAAAAAATAGCCGATGGAGTTTATACGGGTTGAATTTCAGCTTTGGATATCGAAAAACCGGATCCTTAGCATATTTTGAACTGAAGAAATGATGCTTCTCCTTTTCGATATTCAACGGGTTTACATAGCTGAGCAGCTCGATTTTCTTGATCAGACGATCTAAATTTCCATCAATATCAAAAAGCGCAGCGTATTCGTGCTGCAATTCATGAAGCTCTTGTGGTTGAATCATAGGGTTTCGTTGAATTCTTGAAGCTGTAAAGGTATGAATTCCTTGAGATGCTTCTCCACAGAACGTACTACTTCCGGATAAAGTATGCCCGTATACTCGTCACAGTACACTTTCGCAATTTCAGTAGCCAATACCAAGGTGTTTCCAAAGTTTTGGGTAATATATTTTAGAAAATAGCCGTTGCCCTGAAAGGTATCATTGATTTTAGAAGTAGATTGAATACCGTTGGGAAGGCCCATGGTACCCAATTTATGACTCCAGCTCTCGGCCAGATTTCCAAATCGGTCTGTATCGATATTGGCCGTACCTAAATTCCAAGTCGGCACGGGTCTGTCCCAACGTTTCCAGTTATAGCTATGCATATCGAAAACAATGGCTTTCCCGTACAAGGCTTCGATCTTCTCAACTAAAGCTCCGACTACTTTGTAAAACGTATGGTGTTTTTTTAAGCTATTTTCTTTTTCATTTGAAGGCAATGGTTCTCTCCATAGTTGTTTCCCCCATGCATCCGTGTATATCGCAGTTTCCGGAGCACGGTTTAAGTCGTATTCAAAACGACTATCACAACCCGCAATTACGATGGGGTGCGACTGCACCATTTCTTTGGTACACGGATCTTCTTCATACCACCGGTCGTATTCGGTGTGTAGGCAATTGTCCCACAACGACTTTCTAAATTGGTGTCCATCGTGTACCGCCCCGCAGATGTAGGGCGCATAATGCGCTATTTTAATGGTGAAGGAATAGTCTTCCGAAACCGCTTCAAACGGGGTTTCCGAGGCTATATTCGAAATAATATCGGAAATGGAAAGTCTAAGCATTTTCAACTTCATCACGTAATCGCGATCGTCGCTGAAAGGCGTTTAGCTTGTCGACGACCTTACTTTCAACGAAATCGATTACTTTACACTGCAATTTGGTTTTGTAGACCTTATTCATATAGGTTACTCCTCCCGGAGACATTACATTCACTTCAACCAACTTCCCTCCAATGACGTCAATACCGACAAAATAGAGTCCGTCATTGACCAATTTTGGGCCGATCTGCTTGCAAAGGGCTTTTTCTTCCTTGGTCAATTGGTGTTTCGCGACGGATCCCCCGGCGGAAACATTTGAACGGTGATCATCCGAACCTGGTACCCGTTTCATGGCTCCTATGGGTTCTCCATTCAAGAGCAGGATACGAATATCACCTTGGTCAGCACCTTCAATATATGCTTGAAGTATAACATAGTTTGAAGTTCCATCTGAGTTAGTTACATAAAAATCAAGTAATGATTTGATATTATTCATTGCCGATTTTTCAATAAGAATAACCCCTGAGCCTCCGTAACCATTTAATGGCTTGAGAATCATCTTTTCGGCATCGGATTCCTTGATTTGCCGAAGCAGGTAATCCTTGTTTTTCGAGACGTGGGTAGCCGGTATAATATTGCTATGGGAATCACCAAAGGCGGCGGTATATAATTTATTATTGGCCTCACGCATACCCTGTAGTGAATTCATGATAAATACATCATCCTTAACAGAGTCCAAAAAATTGAGCATGATAGGGTCCAATGGCGGATTGGCTCTCATGAAGATCACATCGAATCCGGCCAAAGGCAGCATCTCCTCTCGCAGTTTTGCCTGTTTGTAAAATGACTTTAGGTTCCCCGGCACTTTGTCCATTCGTCCAATAACGGTACAGAATGCATTCGTAACACTGTTTCTAATCGTTAGGTTTGCGGGTGAGCACAAGGCTACCCCGTGTTTGCGCTTGACACACTCATGGATCATCGCCAGACTCGTATCGTTTTCGGGGTCAATTTCCTCCCATGGATACATTAAAAAGCAAATATTCATAGCAAATCGGTTTATATCATTTGTGTAGCGGTCTTCTACAGTACATTTTCAACTATTTATTTAACTTCATCGTAATGGTCGTCCCAATTTTTTGCTTTAGGGTCATCATGTAGTTTCCCTACGGACTTCGCCACAATAGTCGACACCGTGGCATCCCCAGTAATATTCACAACGGTTCGTAACATATCCAGGGGTCTATCCACCGCAAAAATCAGCGCCAGACCAATAGCATATTTATCGGCCGGAAAGCCGACGGATTCCAGAACGATGACCAACATGACCATTCCGGCACCGGGCACGGCGGCAGTACCGATGGATGCCAACAATGCCGTCAAGACTATAGTGAGTTGCCCACTTAAAGGCAAATCGAAACTCAGGGCTTGGGCAATAAATACGGCGGCGATGCCTTGATACAAGCTGGTTCCATCCATGTTTACCGTTGCCCCTACGGGCAAGACAAAACTCGACACTTCTTTATCAACACCGATGTGCTCTTCCACGCGCTCCATGGTTACAGGTAAGGTAGCTGCACTTGAACTCGTGGAGAAGGCAAGTAGTTGCGCCGGACTGAGCTGTTTTAAAAACCAAAATGGATTCTTTTTCGCGAAGACGGACACCAAGACGCAGTAGAAAACGATCATCAAGAAGAGACCAAGAACAACTACTCCCGCATATTTAAGTAATGCCAGCAAAATCTCTGGGTCGCTGGAAGATACGACAACGTTTGCCAATAAGGCGAACACGGCAAATGGTGCAGTGAGCATAATCAGATCCACCATTTTCAAGACCACATCATTGAGAGAATCAAAGAAGTTTTTTAAGGGTGTGGCTTTCTCCTCACCGATCAATAGCATGGAAATGCCCATAAATATGGTAAAGAAAATCACTTGTAGCATTAATTGATTGTTGCCTAGGGCACTTACAGCATTATCAGGTACCATGTCTTCCAAAAACTTCAAGGGACCACTTTCCTTTTGTCTTGAAGCCTCTTCCAATTTAGCGGTCACTCCGCTATCCGTGGCATAGGTGGCGGTCAGTTTGTCTATGGTTTCTTCCGAAATGCCATTTCCGGGCTGAAAAAGATTGACCAAGACCAAACCCAATATAATAGCGACGGTAGTGGTACCAATATAAATACCTATAGTTCGCAGACCGATATTCCTAAACTTTGATATATCCTGGAGGTCTGAAATGCCCTTGATCAAAGAGGCTAAAATGAGGGGGACAGCTATGAGCTTCAAAAGTTTAATGAAAATTGTTCCGAAAGGGGCAACCCAGTCCGTCACAAAATCCTTTCCCCAGTCGAAATAGGTCATGCCGAACCCAAAAAGGAGTCCCAGAACCATTCCGATAAGAATCTGCCAATGCAATTCAAGCTTCCTCATAGATCAAAGTTGATTTAGGGAAGTAAGATAATATTAAAATACGAGGTACAAAATTTGAAAGGTAAAATTGGATGCGATAAGGTTTATGGACCCGTGGGAAAGAGGCGGTTGGCGGTTGGCGGTTGGCGGTTGGCGGTTGGCGGTTGGCGGTTGGCGGTTGGTAATAAACAAAAAATAAGGGGTAGTCACAATTAGTACGAGACAATCCTAGATAGGGAATTGATCTGAAATTATGTGCAGTTCGAGCACGAAGTATGGTTTTGAGGCAGGATGCTCGAAGTAGAAAGTATGACGCGCCGCATGGGACAACCTGCAAAACCCTAAACCTATAACTTGATGGTCCGGTTCAAAAGGGAATAATCCGCTAAAACGAGTGCGGTCATGGCTTCTACAATGGGCACCGCTCGGGGTACCACACAGGGATCATGCCTCCCTTTGCCCTTGGTTTGAACGGTATTACCTTCTTTATCAATAGTCTCATATCCTTGAATAACCGTAGCCACCGGCTTAAACGCAATGTTAAAGTAAATATCCATCCCATTACTTATACCTCCCTGAATACCACCACTATAGTTCGTTTTTGTAGACCCGTCTGAATTGAATTGGTCATTGTGTGCACTGCCCTTCATCTTGACCCCTTCGAAACCACTGCCATACTCAAAGCCCTTTACCGCATTTATGGAAAGCATGGCTTTTCCTAGTTCGGCATGAAGCTTGTCAAATACGGGTTCGCCTAAACCAATAGGGACATGCTGTGCCACGCCGGTGATTACACCGCCAACTGTATCGCCTTCTTTTCTGACCTCTTTGATATAGGCCTCCATTTGTCTAGCCATTTCCGGATCGGGACAACGCACCGGATTCGATTCGGTCAGCGAGAGATCCAAATCTTGATAGTGCTTTTCAAGGCGTAAATCCCCCACCTGAGATACAAAAGCATTGATTTTGATGGAACTGAGAAATTGTTTTGCAATTGCGCCGGCCACCACCCTACTCGCCGTCTCGCGCGCAGAACTTCGACCACCACCCCGGTAATCCCGAAATCCATATTTCTGATCGTAGACATAGTCCGCATGCGAGGGACGGTATGAATCTTTAATATGTGAGTAGTCGTTTGATTTTTGATTGGTATTACGAATCGCGAAACCTATTGGAGTCCCAGTCGTCTTTCCGTCAAAAATTCCCGAAAAGAATTCGACCGTATCGGGCTCTTTGCGTTGGGTAACAATGGAGGATTGTCCTGGTTTTCTCCGATTCAGCTCATGTTGCACAGCATCTAAATCAATCTTGATTCCTGCGGGGCATCCATCTAAAACACCGCCAATCGCGACCCCGTGCGATTCTCCAAAAGTTGTTAGTTTAAATAGGTTGCCGAAGGTGTTTCCTGCCATTATCGAGTTGTAAGTATTGAATTTCAAAGGTAAATCTTAAATCACAGTCGACCAAAACAACGGCCCTCCTAATGTTTTGATAACATCGCGACGAAAACCATAAACTAAACTTAACCTTAGCTAAATCATATCTTGATCCGCTTTCCAAGGAATACTTATACCAATAGGTTTATTTTGTAGGAAAGAAAAAAGAGTGAAAAAAAGAAAGCTCGAGATTTCCGTAATTTCAGATGTTCATTTGGGCACCTATGCCTGTCACGCCGAGGAACTCCTCGCCTATTTGAACAGCATTCAACCTCGAAAGCTCATATTGAACGGTGACATTATCGATATTTGGCAGGTCGAAAGGAACTATTTCCCGCCCGCCCATATCAAAGTGCTCCGAAAAATATTAGGAATGGCCGCTAAGGGTACTGAGGTCTATTACATCACTGGTGATCATGATGAAGCCTTACGAAAATTCAGCGATACCACCATTGGCAACCTCCATATTGTAAATAAATTGGTGCTTGATCTAGGTAAGAAAAAAGTATGGTTTTTTCATGGCGATGTATTCGACACCGCTATTCAGAAACTAAAATGGCTGACAAAACTGGGTGGACGGGGCTATGACCTTCTCCTACTAGTAAATAAGATTCTTAACGGATTATTTCAAAAGACGGGAAAGGAACGGTACCCCATGTCCCAAAAAATCAGGCAGGGAACCAAGAATGCGGTCAAACACATATCCGATTTCGAAAATACAGCGGTACAACTAGCTATCGAAAACGGATATGACTATGTTGTATGCGGACATATGCATCAACCAAAAAAGGAAGTGCGTCACACACAACATGGTGAGTGCACCTATCTCAATTCAGGGGACTGGGTAGAACACCTTACAGCACTAGAATACAATTTTAAGAGATGGAAGGTGTACAACTATGATGAAGACAAACTGCTCCCCTTTTTCGTGGATGATGATATTAGGACCATGGATATGCAAGAATTGGTTGCCATTATTACGCAAAAAAAGGAAGGTATGGGCAAGGCAAAACAGCGACCCGAAAAAGAAGGGGAAATCCCCTTAGAGTAATGCTTTTTTCCAAATGGAAATCGGATGTAGCGCCCTTTTCTCGGTACCGTCATAAATCTGATGTCTACAGCTCGTGCCATTTGCAGCAATAATACACTCCGCTTCGGCCTTTCGAATGGATGGGAAAAGTTTTAACTCCCCAATCTGCATGCTCACCTCATAATGCTCTTTCTCGTAGCCAAAAGAGCCTGCCATTCCACAGCAGCCGGAACTTATAATAGTCACCTTATAATTCTCGGGCAGATTCAACATGTCAAAGGTCACTTTTTGGTTGCTCAACGCCTTTTGATGGCAATGGCCATGTATTTTCACGGACCGGGACTCTTTGGTAAAACGCTCTTTGGTGATGACTCCTGCCTCGATTTCCTTTGCCAGGAACTCCTCGATCAAAAAGGCATTATTCGCTATGGCTTCGGTCGCTATGGTATCGTCTGATAGCCTTTTATACTCATCCCTAAAGGTCAAGATGGCCGAGGGCTCCAGGCCGATTACCGGCATGCCATTGTCCGCGTAGGTCTTTAACTTCGGAATATTCTTTAAGGCCAGTTTCCGCGCCTGTTTTAGAAACCCTTTCGAAAGGTAGGTTCGACCACTTTCCGCATAAAAAAGCGTGACGTCATACCCTAAATGAACGAGCACCTCTATGGCATCTTTGCCCAACTCGACATCCAAGTAATTTGTAAACTCATCAATATATAGAACTACTTTTTTATTGTTATTAGCATATTGATTATTAATGCTTTGAAGGTATTTATCTAAATTAAAATTTGACACTTTTGGCAAATCTCTTTTCTGAGCAACACCTGTAGATTTCTTCAATACGCCACTCAAAAAACCGGAACCATATACGGCATTGGTCAGTCCGGCCATTTTGCTTCCGAGCCTATTTAATTTGGTATTATGGGCAAATAGTTTACTTCGCAACGAATAGCCGTTTTTTTCTT
This sequence comes from uncultured Flavobacteriaceae bacterium, assembly GCA_947494565.1. GTDB lineage: Bacteria > Bacteroidota > Bacteroidia > Flavobacteriales > Flavobacteriaceae > Maribacter_C. Next base: position 282,396 of record CANLVG010000001.1, read on the forward strand.
GGTACTGGTATAAAAACTCGGCCTTCAAGGTTGCCACATCTACATTACTAGGACATTCGCTAGCACATGCTTTACAACTCAAGCATAGATCAAATACTTCCTTTAGTTCTTTTTGGTCGAACTTGTTCGCGTGCTCCGAAGTAGTTAAAAACTCACGTAGTGCATTGGCCCTTCCGCGTGTGGTATGCTTTTCATCGCGGGTCGCATGATAGCTTGGGCACATCGCTCCCGTCATTTTTTCGGTCTTGCGACAATCCCCACTGCCATTGCACTTTTCCGCGGCTTTGAGAATACCCTCACTATCAGAGAAATCCATTAGGGTCTTGATATCGGGTTCGCGGCGCCCTACCTCATACCGCAGGGCTTCGTCCATAGGATACGCTTCAACGATTTTCCCGGGATTGAATATATTGTATGGGTCAAAATAAGACTTAACACGTCTTAGTAATTCATAGTTTTTTTCGCCGATCATCAAGGGAATGAACTCCGCCCTTACGATACCATCACCGTGTTCTCCACTAAACGAACCCTTATACCGTTTTGTCAAGCGTGCTACGTCTGTCGTGATTTTCCGAAACAAGGTCACATCTGCTTCCTTCTTCAAATTTAAAATAGGCCGTAAATGCAGTTCTCCCGCCCCGGCATGGGCATAGTACACCGCATCTTGGCCATAGCCTTTCATTATCTGGGTAAACTCCCCGATAAAGTTCTTTAAATCTTCCAGGGCGACCGCCGTGTCCTCAATACAGGCGACCGCTTTACGATCTCCTACCATATTGCCCAGTAGTCCAAGTCCGGCTTTCCGAAGCTCGAGTGCTTTGTTGATATCGGCTTCATACAACACCGGATTGGCATAGCTTAATCCGGATACTTTGATGGTCTGTAGCAATTCGTCCACTTTGCGGTCCAAATCGACCTTGGAGTAGCCCTTTACTTCGAGCATCAATAGCGCGGCAGGATCACCTTCAACAAAAAATCGATTTTTCATCTGCTCTCGATTGTTCTTGGTACAATCGAGAATTACCTTGTCCATCATTTCGCAGGTGTGCAGATCATGCCGCATGGATGGCTCGACATCGCTCAAGCAGTCTTCCAATGTTCTATAATGGGTAACTACCATGGCCGATAAGTTTGGGGGTAGGTCATCCAATTGCAGGGTAATCTCCGTCGTAAAGGCCAAAGTACCTTCGCTACCGGCCAAAAGCTTACATAGATTGAAATCGGCCGTGCTCTTTCCGTAGGTATTGTTCTGCAGGAGTTCATCGACCGCATAGCCCGTATTTCGTCGATGAATGTGCTTTTTCGGAAACTCCTGTACTATTTCCGATTGTATGTCCGGGTTAGACAATTCTTTATCAATCTCCCTGTATATAGAGGCTTCGGCAGTATTCCCATAGCGCTTTGCCTCTACTTCCTTTTTGGATAATGCCCCAAACTCCACTTCACTTCCGTCGGCCAATACCGTCTTCAACGCAAGTACTTTATCTCGGGTAACCCCATACTGGATGGATGTGGTACCGGAAGAATTATTACCGACCATCCCACCGAGCATACAACGATTTGAGGTAGAAGTGTTCGGCCCAAAAAACAGTCGATATGGTTGTAGGTACAGGTTCAGTTCGTCACGAATGACCCCTGGTTGCACTACCACCTGCTTTTTCCCCTCATTAAGGGATACTATTTTTGTAAAATGCTTGCTCACGTCCACAACAATTCCTTCTCCAACACATTGTCCGGCTAAGGAAGTACCAGCGGTTCTAGGAATGAGCCCCACACCATTTTTGGTGGCGAATTGAATAAGTTTTTTGATGTCTCCAACGCTTTTTGGGAAAGCGACGGCCAAGGGTATTTTCCTATATACTGACGCATCGGTAGCATACAACGTTTTGTTCAAGGCGTCGAATTTTAACTCCCCATCAAGCGCAAGCTGTAGCTCTTTAAGTAAATTTTTATTCAATTCGGAACAATTTTTGGACAGAAAATCAAGTTTTCAAAGCATAGGGCAAAGATATGAAGCCCCCAATTGTAAATAGCAACACTAAGGGAAGATATTATGAACATCTCAAAATTAATGGCCACAACACTATTTTTTATTACGGCGACATTAAGTGCACAGGAAATCGCCAATCACGCCTTCGGCCTTCGTCTTGGCGAGAGTGACGGATTTGGTGCAGAGCTCTCCTATCAAAAATCCATTGGCAGGTACAGCCGATTTGAATTGAACGCCGGATATCGCGATAGCCGTGAATTTGATGCCTTTAAAGCGACACTGTTATATCAAAATGTCTTTTCCATCGATGGCATCTTCAATTGGTACTATGGTTTTGGCGGTGGGGCCGGAAGTGCAAAATTCGAGCTGATTCCAGATGTGAACAACCCGAATAATGCCATAGAACCTGAAGGAGGACTCTTTGTTTTTGCCGCGGGTGATATCGGCATAGAGGCCAATCTCAATTTACCTTTGGTAATTTCATTGGACATCAGGCCAGAAATAGGCATACTGGGTTATGAAAGCTTTGATGATCGATTTGAATTCGATGTTGCCCTTGGCATTCGATATCAATTCTAAATCTATTTTTTAAACGTGCAAAGCCCTTAAAATAGAAACGCTAAGGGCTTTTTTTATACGCTTTAGAATACCTACATTTGCCCTTCAAAATGTAATCAGATGAGAAAAATAGTTTTACCCCTACTATTGATGGCCCTAGTTGTTGCCTGTAATTCAAAGCCGGAAGGCTACGAATTATCCGGAGAACTTAGGGGTGAGTTGGAGGAGGGTACCGAGGTATTCCTGAAAAAAATCGGACCTAATAAGCAGCCGCTCGATGTGGATACCACTACCATTAAAAGCGGAAAGTTTCTATTTACAGGAGTCCAAGACCTTCCGGAAATGCATTTCATTTTTGTGGGTGAGCTACCGGGGTACTCCACCCTGATTCTAGAAAACGGCGAAATCAATTATAGTGCGCAAAAGGACAGCCTCGGTTTTGCGGAGGTAAAAGGAAGTATGCAAAATAAGTCCTTTTCAGATTACATGAAAGGGTCTAGAGCCATAGCGGACAAGGCAAAATCGGTGCAGCAAGACCTGCAATCAGCAGATGAGGCCACCCGCGCGGCTTTGCAAGATGAAATGCAAGAATTGCAGGAAGAGTATAAAAACTTTGATGTCGATTATATCAAAGGACATCCAGATGCTTTGATTTCCGTTTTATTAATGGATCGGGCTATCGCCTCGCGGCAAATGACCTATGAAGAATTGAAAGGCATGTTCGACGCATTTACACCCCAAATCAAAGAAACGACCGATGCAAAACGAATTGCGGAACAACTTGAGGCTCTTAAGGACCGTGAGGAGAAAAGCAAGAGTACTGAAGTTGGTGCCAAAGCCCCTGAGTTTACAGCACCTGGACCAAATGGGGAGCAAGTCGCTTTGAACGAGGTCTTGGGCAAAGTTACGCTAGTCGATTTTTGGGCCGCATGGTGCAGACCTTGTCGTGCGGAAAATCCGAATGTAGTATCTGTCTATAAGAAGTATCATGACAAAGGACTCAATATTCTAGGGGTTTCTTTAGACCGGAAAGCTGAAGATTGGAAAAAGGCCATTGCGGACGATGAGCTTACTTGGAATCACGTCTCACATGTACAGTACTTTAATGACCCTGTAGCGAAATTATACAACGTAGATGCCATCCCGGCCGCTTTTCTGTTAGATGAAAATGGGGTTATTGTTGCCAAGAACCTCAGGGGTCCGGCCTTGGAGGAAAAAGTAGCGGAGCTGCTGAATTGATTTGAAAAACGCAAAGAAAAAGGCCCTAAAGCAATTGCTTTAGGGCCTTTTTTATATGCTACTGCTTTACCTAAAATTTATTTCGTACGTCGTCAAAAGTTCCGGTTACCGTGGTATTGCCATTTCTGACTACCTGTCCGAAAATATTGGCGGAAGAAGTGCCACCCAAGAACTCAATGGTCGCTCCATCGTTCAAGATCAAGTCGCCATAGATGATCAAATTTCCTTCGATACGCAAGGTAGCGCCTTCATCAACTGTTACATCTCTTCTGCGGTTGTTGCGCCCAACCACCAATGTGCCGTTCATTTCCATGAGGGCATTGCTATTGATATCCACCGCGTTTCTAACGGTCCAGCTCCCACATAGCAATAATTCACCGCTATTGGTAATGCTGTTGAATCGCTTAGATCCACGATAGGCTAAATCTTGTCCTGAATTTACCGTCAAACTTGAACTGCCTGAGTATGTAGGACTTGATGAACACTCTTCTACAAGGCTCGTACTTGGTCTGTTCAGTTTGATGACCTGCACCCCACTTTTTCCGGAGGCGGCAAAAATGTAATCCCCTTTTGAGGCAACATAATTGATTGAGCCGCTCAATTCGATAATCCCCACCAAATCTGGGTCGGTACCTTGGTCTTCCGAAAGACAGAGTCCGGCGCCACCATTGGCCATGAGGATGACCCCTTCGTTTGAAGCTACGGCATTGGTCACGATATTTTGCTCAGCAACCCCTTCTGGGTTGATCAATATGGGAAGGTACTTCAACAAACTTCCTGAATTGGCATCATAAACGCCTGCACCTTTTGAACCTTCGGAAACAACGATCATGTCATCCGTATAGTCCAAGGTTCGTTTGGCAAAATTCCCAAAATCAGACGAAATATTGATTTCTTGGGTAACTCCGAAGTCAGCATTCATAATCTTTACGCCCGTACTGGCATCAAGAATGGCTATTTTATCATTGTTTAGTGCGACCGATCTAAGGTCTGCGTAAGGCACATCATCCAAAATCGTCAAATCGCTCTTGTTGTAGGCTCTTAAAAGTCCATCGCCCCCACTGGTTACCAATACCCTATCGCCGGATACTTTGACGTCAGTGGCATTAAATCCTTCCTGAAAGCCATAGGTAATGCCCGCGCCTAGATTGAAACGACCTCCGCTCACCGCAATTTTGGCTACGAGGGAATTGAATTCCGATCGTGTACTCTTTTCCGAATCGAATCCACCAACAGCATATATATAACCATCATCATAGGCGATGGCATTCATATCCGCATTGGTATAATAGAGCCTACCGGTCAAACGTGGGTTATTCGGATCACTGACATTAATAATATCAAGACCTCCGGCATACCCGTCTTCCACAGTGTTATAAGACACATAGGCGTAATCACCATCGATATCGATATGGGTCGCTCCTAAGTTGGTCGCCCCGGTATAGGAGGGCGCTGAAATTTGGGCAACAAGGGTAAGTGGATAGTCTCCTGCCTGTTCATCGGCTTTTGACGATTTACCGGATAAGCGCTGCTCGTCAAATATATCAAGCACACCGGCATCATCGAATGAAATACTATTATCTAATGTGGTAGCATTTTCTTCTACGGCCACATCATCTTCTAATTGGTCTCTGTATACGGTAGTTTCATCACTACACGAGGCCACAAAAACGAGAGCTAAGACAGCTCCCAGGGACAAATTTCTCATTATAAGTAGGTTTTCTAATTAGGTTTGGGTCCTATTAGTAACGTCAAAATTAGGCAAAGTGTATATTTTCCTACTTTATTTTCGATAAACGGGAATTTTCCTTGTTAAAATCACCGCTTTACTGTCTATTAGTGGGCGCGTACTATATCTTTCCCAACTTTTCCATAACAAAGAGTATGAGGATAGGAATCGCCAAAAGAATGACCATCAGTGTCTCGGTAAAAATCAAATCGGGCATGAAGAGCAAGGTAGTGACATACCCCCCAATGGCACCCCCGAAATGGGCGGTATGCCCAATATTGCCCACTCGATTTTTCATACCATATATCGAATACAGCAAATAGCCGATTCCTACGACATAGGCCGGAATCGGAATCGGAATGAACATCAGGTACAAACTCATCGTGGGATGCAACAAAATCGCTGCATATAAAATACCGGTTACAGCTCCACTGGCCCCCACCGCACTATAAAAGGGCTCATTTTTATGGAAAAACAGGGCTAATAGACTTCCGGCAATCAAGCTGATCAAATAAATACCCAAAAATTTAACCGGACCAAAACCATTAATGACCACATCCGCGAAAAAATAAAGGGTGAGCATATTGAATAAGAGGTGGGTGAAATCAACATGTAAAAAACCAGAGGTCAGCATGCGTTCTTTTTGCCCTGCGTTGATGGCCCCGACTCCGAACTTATACCGTTCGAAAAAGGCGATATCATTGAAGCCCTTTAAAGAAACCAAGATATTAACTGCAATAATGGCAAGCGTAGCATAGTGTATACCGTACATAAGGTCATCTTATTTGGTATCAAATATAACTATATTTGCACGACACTTTTTTCATGCAGCTACTCGTTTTTATACTTGCCTACCCCTTTTTGTGGTTGATTTCAATTCTTCCGTACCGATTGTTCTATCTATTTTCGGATTTTGTGTTCTTCTTGGTATATCATATCATAGGCTATCGGAAAAAAGTCGTGCGTGACAACCTCGAATTGGTTTTTCCAAAAAAATCGAAAGAAGAGATCCATCGTATTCAGAAGGACTTCTTCAAACATATGTGCGATATGTTTTTGGAAATGGTCAAGACCATGAACCTGTCCAAAGAGGACGTTAAAAAAAGATATCACATTACTAATGTGGATTGCATTCTGGATATCGAGAAGGAAAAAAGTATTTTGGTTCCCTGTTCGCATTATGCGAATTGGGAATGGAACGTTAGTCTAAACCTCTATGTTCAGAGTAAGGGTTATGCCGTATATCAAAAGGTGGCCAACGTCTATTTTGACCGAATGGTGAAAAAATTCAGATCGCGATGGAACACCGAACTGATTACGACGCACGAGACGGTAAAAACCGTAATTCGTAACGAGAAAAAGGGAGTGAAATCCATTTACGGAATGGTCAGTGATCAATCGCCCATGGTGGTACATGCCCATTACTGGGATTCGTTTATGGGTATTACCGTGCCCATTTACAATGGCACCGAGGTGCTGGCCAGAAAACTTGACCTCGCAGTGGTCTTCTTGAAAGTTTCTAAAGTGAAACGTGGCTATTACCAAGCTGAGTTCATTCCGATTACATTGGCAGGAAAGCATACTGCGCCCAACGAAATCACCAAGAAGTTCATCGAACTCGCTGAACAACAAATTAGGGAGAAGCCAGAACATTACTTGTGGAGCCATAAAAGGTGGAAGCACCGCGACAAGGTTCCACCTGAATTTCAGTAAGTCCATGGGGTTCTGTATTCTGGCCTTTTGCTATGGTAATTTTGACTAAATTTAAAGCTAGATTTTGTAGTGTACATGGAAATTCTCGATACCCTTTATACGGAAATCACTGGTTTTTTAGGAATCTCCCGGGCATTGGAAATTATTAGACACGGGGACTATAGCACCTTTACTACCTATGATGGAATCGTTTCATTGATCTACCCTATTATTCCCCTACTACTGCTACTTGAACTGATTTTGGGTTTCGTTTACAAAAAGCCTCAAGCAAAAGTCTACAAGATTAACTTTTTGATTTATCTGGTCAATCGAATTATCGGACGTTTTATCGCCATTGCCGTGACCACCTATCTCATCGGGGTATTACAACCCATCGCCTTTTTTCAAGCGAACATCACCTGGTATTGGTTGATCTACGGATATGTAGTTTGGGAATTTGGGCACTTTTTGTACCATTATTGGGGTCACAAAGTACGCCTCTTCTGGTGTTTGCATTCCACGCACCACGCGCCGGAAGACATGAACCTTTCCGTCTCGCATGCCCATTTTTTTCTAGAAGGTCCGTATGCAGATGCCATTCGTACGACGGTTTGTCTTCTTTTCGGCCTCTCGCCTGAACTATTGTTCTTGATCATGTTCATCGATGGTACCTACGGTGCCTTCATTCACGTTGGGGAAAACCTTTTGAAAGATGGTCGCTTAGGGGTATTGAACAATATCATATTAACACCATCGCATCATCGGGTGCACCACGCACGCAATCCTTTGTATATGGATACCAATTTCTGCAACTTGCTCAATATTTGGGATAAGGTTTTCAAGACCTATCAAGATGAAGATCGCGATGTTCCGGTAGAATATGGTATCACACGAGAAATGGATTCCGGTAATTTTTGGGATGTGTACTTTGGAGAAATCGTTGCTTTGGTCAAAGATGTTATTCACGCTCCAGGAGTCCTCAATAAATTGAAGTATATCGTCATGCCCCCGGGTTGGCATCATGAAGGAAACCATCAAACCGCCAAGCTTGTCCGAGAGACCTATCTCGATACGATAGAAACGATTCAATTAAACAAAATCAAACCAAAGCAATGACAGATATCGATATTGCAAGAAAAGTGCAGTTAAAACCTATTTCAAAAATTGCACAAAAGCTAGGACTTCCAGAGGATGCGCTAGAACCCTATGGTCGATATAAGGCCAAAATCCCCTTAAAGTTCACAGATCTTCCAAAAGCTGAAAAGTCGAACCTCATTTTAGTATCGGCCATATCACCCACTCCCGCTGGGGAAGGAAAAACGACCATGTCAATCGGGTTGACCGAGGGTCTGAATCGCTTGGGCAAGAAAGCTACGGTAGTGCTTCGTGAACCCTCCTTAGGGCCTGTTTTTGGTATTAAAGGCGGCGCCACTGGTGGAGGATATTCCCAAGTTTTACCCATGGAGGATATCAATCTGCATTTTACCGGTGATTTTGCGGCTATAGAGAAAGCACACAATCTGTTATCTGCCCTTATCGATAATAATATTCAGAGCAAAACTGCTTCTTTAAACCTTGACCCTCGAACTATTTCGTGGAAACGTGTCATTGATATGAACGATCGGTCATTACGTCAGGTCATTGTCGGATTGGGAGGTACCGGTTCGGGCATTCCCAGAGAGACCGGTTTCGATATTACAGCGGCTTCCGAAATCATGGCCATTTTATGTTTGGCAGAAGATTTGCCCGATCTAAAAAAGCGGCTTGGAAACATTTTTGTAGGATATACCTTTGATAAAACCCCCATCTATGCCCGCGATTTAAAAGCCGAAGGGGCGATGACGGCCCTGTTAAAGGATGCCATTCAACCCAATTTAGTGCAGACTATTGAGGGGAATCCGGCGATTATTCATGGGGGACCATTCGCCAATATCGCCCAGGGTACCAATTCGGTTATCGCCACACGAATGGGTATGAGCTTTTCAGAGTATACCGTTACCGAAGCCGGATTCGGTTTTGATTTGGGTGCCGAGAAATTTTTCGATATCAAATGTCAAAGTGCCGGACTATCTCCAAAAGCGGTGGTCTTAACGACTACGATTCGGGCATTGAAGTATCATGGCGGCGCAAAACTTGATGCATTGACCGATGAAAATCTTGAAGCCCTCGGAAACGGCATTCCCAATCTTGAAAAGCATCTTGAAAATATAAAGCAATTCAATGTCAGTCCAATTATCGCCATTAATCGCTTTGTTTCCGATACGGATGCCGAAATAGAATTAATTCGTTCTACAGCTAAAACATTAGGAGTTCCCGTTGCTTTGGCAGAGGGCTGGGCCAAAGGCGGTGAAGGGACGCTGGAACTGGCGCAAAAGGTGGTTGAACTCGCTGAAGCTTCCGATGCGGATTTCACACCGATGTATCACTGGGAACAATCGGTAAAGGACAAAATCAAGACCATCGCTACCAAAATCTATGGGGCGGAACATGTGGATTATACGAGTCAAGCCTTAAGGGACTTAAAGAAGATAGCGGACCTAGGACTGGAGAAGCTCCCCGTATGTATCGCAAAGACCCAAAAATCACTCTCTGATAATCCCAAATTATTGGGTAGGCCGAAAAACTTTATCATCACAGTGCGAAATATAGAAATTGCGGCCGGTGCTGGATTTTTGATTCCGATTACCGGTAACATCATGCGCATGCCCGGACTACCGGCAAGACCAGCATCGGAAACTATTGATATCGACGAGGAAGGCAATATTACCGGACTGTTTTAATGCGGCGATGAGCGTCAATAAAAATACTTTCACCTCGGTTAGTCCTATCGAACTATTTGGTTTAGGTAAATGAATAGAAGTCGCTTCTTATTCTCAGTGCACTTGAGAGAGATTATCTTAAATACCGGCAACTGCTTTTATCTCTCCGATAATACGGTCGGCAAGCTGATCAGCTTCCGACTGACTTTTGGCTTCCGTATAAATACGAATGATGGGTTCCGTATTTGATTTGCGAAGGTGTACCCAGTTTTCAGCAAAATCGATCTTGACCCCATCTATTGTAGAAATATCTTCATCCGCATAGTTTTCGGCCATCGTCTTAAGTATTCCATCGACATCCAAACCGGGAGTTAATTGAATTTTCTTTTTACTCATAAAATAAGACGGGTAGCTGGCGCGAAGTTCTGCAACCGTACCGCCTTTCTCGGCCATCAACATTAAAAACAACGCTGTACCTACCAATGAATCACGCCCATAGTGGCTTTCAGGATAAATAATACCGCCATTGCCCTCACCTCCGATAATCGCATTGGTCGCTTTCATTTTGGTGACCACGTTCACCTCTCCGACCGCCGCTGCTTCATAAGTGCCTCCATGCTTTTCGGTAATATCCCGCAGCGCGCGTGATGAAGACAAGTTCGATACGGTGCTTCCTTTCGTTTTTCCTAACACATAGTCGGCACAGGCCACCAAGGTGTATTCTTCTCCGAACATTTCGCCATCATTGCTGATAAAGGCCAATCGGTCCACATCGGGATCGACTACGATTCCAAAATCCGCCTTCTCTTGAACGACCAGGTCACAGATATCGGTCAGGTGTTCCTTTAAAGGTTCGGGATTATGGGGGAAGTGTCCCGTAGGGTCGCAATACAGCTCTACCACTTCTACCCCAAGTTCCTTCAAGAGTTTAGGAATAGCTATGCCCCCCGTGGAGTTCACTCCATCGACCACCACTTTGAACTTGGCTTGGCGAATGGTATCGGCATCGACTAAAGATAGATTGAGCACTTCATCAATATGTACATCAAAATACGAATCGTTTCTGATGATACTACCGAGATCGTCGACTTCGGCGAAAACAAAATCTTCTTTTTCAGCGATTTCCAAAATCATGGCACCTTCCGCAGCATTTAGGAACTCTCCTTTCTCATTCAACAATTTGAGCGCGTTCCACTGTTTCGGATTGTGACTCGCCGTCAAGATAATTCCCCCATCCGCTTTTTCTAAGGGCACGGCGATTTCAACCGTCGGTGTTGTGGAAAGATCCAGGTCGACAACGTCTATTCCTAAACCGATCAAGGTAGAAACCACTAGGTTCTGAATCATCTCGCCAGATAGGCGCGCATCACGCCCAATGACCACTTTCAAATCCTCTTTCTTGGAATATCCCTTTAGCCAAACACCATAAGCGGCAGCGAATTTGACAGCATCGATAGGTGTTAGGTTATCGCCGGGTTGCCCGCCGATAGTTCCTCGAATTCCTGATATAGATTTGATTAATGTCATAGGTCTTTATAAGTTTTCTGCAAATATAAACGGATCACCTTTAAACCTATTGCGCTTCTTTGTAAATTCGACGCCAAGATCTTAATTCATCCTATGAATTTCTTGGCTCATATTTATCTGTCTTTTGGAGACGATGAAATTACCATTGGTAACTTTATAGCGGATAGCATTCGTGCCAATAAATATGATCATTTGCCTGAGCGAATTCAACAGGGCATCTTTTTGCATCGTGAAATCGATACGTTTACCGATGCGCACCCCATTCCTAAAAAAAGCAGTAAACGATTACATAAAAACTACAGTCACTACAGTCGGGTCATTGTCGATATCTTCTATGACCACTTCTTGGCAAAGAATTGGAATCGATATTCGGATACCCCGCTAGCTATTTTCGTGGAGAATTTTTATGATTTACTGGAAGACAATTATGCAATTCTACCAGCGGGTGTCAAACGAATGATGCCTTATATGATCACGGACAACTGGATCTATAATTACTCGAAAATGGAAGGGATTGCCAAGGTTCTGAACGGTATGAACCGGAGAACAAAGAACAAATCCAAAATGAATTTTGCCATTCTTGACCTAGAAGAGCACTATGATGCCTTTGAAAAAGAATTTACGGCGTTTTTTGAGGAATTGATTACCTTTTCACGGCAAAAATATGTGTCACTAGCATCGAAAGACTAATTCATATTTATACTAAAACCAAAGTACCAGCAATGAGAAAATTCCTTTTACTGTCCTTTACCCTACTCCTATTTGTACACTGTAGAAAACAACCCGCAGCCGCAACCGGGCTGGTCACCGAAAAGGCCATGGTTGTCTCCGCTCGTGAAGAGGCTTCAAAAATCGGGGTTGAAATCATGAAACGTGGCGGCAATGCCTTTGATGCCATGGTCGCGACCGAAATGGCCCTTGTGGTAGCTTATCCCTTTGCAGGAAATCTTGGAGGCGGCGGATTCATGGTCTACCGAAAAGCCAATGGCGATGTTGGCGGGATTGATTATCGAGAGAAAGCTCCGTTATCGGCGCACAAAGACATGTATTTAGATTCGTTGGGCAATGTCATTCCAGGAATGAGCACCAAAGGTGCCACAGCCGTTGGGGTTCCCGGAACGGTAGCCGGCGTCATCGAAGTACACAAGAAGTTTGGGAAGCTATCGCTAAAAGAGATTTTCGAACCGGTCATCGCTCTCGCGGAAAATGGCGTGGTCGTTACCGAAAACCAACAAAAGCGATTGGATCGAACAAGAGCTGCATTCATTGAGGTTAATGGAGACAGTACTTTTTTCGCACAGGAATTCAAACAAGGGGATATCATCAAATACCCCGCTTTGGCAAACACCTTCCGTCAAATCGCGGAAAACGGACGTGACGGCTTTTACAAAGGGGAAGTCGCACAAAAACTCGCTGCTTTCATTCAATCGAAAGGAGGTTTTATAACCGAAGAGGACTTGGAACGTTATCAGGCCAAATGGCGCGAACCTATTGAATTCGATTACAAAGATTTACATATTGTTTCTATGAGCCCTCCCAGTAGTGGTGGCGTCACTATCAATCAGATTTTTAAAATGATCGAACCTCATGACATTGCTTCCTTCGGACATAATTCCCCTAAAACGGTACAATTGTTCACCGAAGCCTCTAGAAGGGCCTATGCAGACCGTAATTACTACTTAGGCGATCCCGATTTTGTGGACATTCCATTTGATGTATTGCTGAGTGATTCTTACTTGCAAGAAAGGATGCAAAATTTTTCTTGGGACAAAGCCACCAAATCTTCCGAGATAGAAAGAGGCAATATAGAGATTGTAGAAAGTATGGAAACCACCCACTACTCTATTGTAGATGAAGAGGGCAATGCCATATCGGTTACCACTACCTTGAATGGCGCATACGGCTCAAAATTGTATTCTGATGAGTTGGGTTTCTTCCTAAATAACGAAATGGATGATTTTAGTGCGAAACCAGGTGTGCCAAATATGTTTGGCCTCATCGGTGCCGAAGCAAATAGTATTGCGGCCGAGAAGCGCATGTTAAGCAGCATGACCCCGACCATTGTCGAAAAGGATGGAAAACTATGGATGGTCGTCGGTACTCCCGGAGGGTCCACTATTATTACTGCCGTGGCACAAACGATCTTAAACACCTATGAGTTTGACATGAGCATGCAAGATGCTGTCAATGCGCCGAGATTTCACCACCAATGGTTACCCGATATGGTGATTTTTGAGCCGGATGGTTTTCCAGAAACTTTAAAGGATGTATTGAAAGGCAAAGGGTACATCATCAATGAAGAGCGAACGCCAATTATCGGAAAAGTAGACGCCATTCGAGTGTTACCCGACGGCAAGCTTGAAGGAGGTGCCGATAAACGGGGTGATGACGCCGCGGTGGGTTACTAAGCTCGTATGAGGCTATTAAAGAAGATTTTGAAAGTGCTCGGAGGCCTATTGCTAGTAGGCCTCTTTGCGTGTGGTATTCTTTACATCATCTACCACGAACCCCTACCACAAGGCCAAACAGGACCTAAGGCCGACGCTTTGGCCCAAAAGATGCTCGAAGCGCTCAATTACGAAGCCTATCAACGTACGCGGTTTCTAGAATGGTCTTTTCCCAACAATACGCATTATTACCAGTGGGATAAGGAACAGAACCAGGTTGAAGTGAAATGGAAGGAGTTTACGGTCAATCTCGATTTGAATGACGTTGCATTGAGTGAGGTCGGTCAAAAAGGCACTGAACTAACCGCAAATGAATCAAGAGAACTGATTGCTACGGCGCGGGATTATTTCAACAATGATTCTTTTTGGCTCGTTGCCCCATTTAAGGTTTTCGATAAAGGAACCGAGAGAAGTATTGTAAAATTGGACGATGGTTCAGAAGAGCTTTTGGTTACCTACGCTCAAGGCGGAAGTACTCCTGGTGACAGTTATCTTTGGGCATTAAACGCTAATGGATTTCCAGAAAGTTTTCGGATGTGGGTACAGATCATTCCCATCGGAGGACTAAAGGCAACTTGGGATGACTGGAAAGTGACCACAAGTGGAACGTTCTTGCCCACAGCACATGAAATCGGTCCATTCACTCTGAGCATGGGTGATGTGAGGGCCTATAATTAAAGCTCGGTCAAGCCATATTCATTCAAGACGACCTCCCATCCCTGAGTCTCCATGATCTCAAGAATGCGCTGGGAAATCCGTTGCTCTAGTTCCGTTTGATGTTTAGCAATACCAAAGGCATAAAACTGAACGTCGAATTTTACAGGCAAAATGTTCAACTTGCTAAACGTTGAGTCCTCTCTTATACGATACTTCAATATGGGCTCATCATACATAAAGGCATCTACTTCTCCCCTTTTTAATCCCTGAAGACCGAGAACCAAGCCATCGTAAGTTTTTATTTCCTTAAAAAAATGTTCTTTCAAAAACTGGTTCGCTCCTGAATTACCAATAGTACCGACAGGTCGTTCTTTAAATTCATTGAACCCTTCGGGATTACTATTCAGCTGGGTGACCGTTAAACTGGAGGCAATGCTGGCCGTGAGTCCTGATATAAAAAGTAATCCCCCGAACATCAAGACCAAAGCCGCGATTTTCCCCATTCTGGTTTTGGGCGCCTTATCACCATAGCCCACAGTGGTCAAGGTAACTGCAGACCACCAAACGCCGTCCCAGATTCCACGATAATTTGAACGAAAGTGTTCGCTATTGGCTTTTCGTTCAAAATACCATCCCAACAGACCGAAAAGAAAGATGATGAACAATAAGATCAACAAGCCTTTGAGAAAATTCTGATTGAAAAAGGCCTTGATAAACCGTACTAGTTTTCGAAATCCAGATACCTCGGCAACTACAATGGTCGAATTAGAAGCGTAAAAAGGATCGGTAAACTCCATCACCTTACTCCGTTCACTTGTAATCGTCAACGGATTGATACTGATATCTATGGCGCCATTGCCCAAAGAATCAAGCATGTCAGGGAAATACATCGGTACGAGTTCATAATCTAGATTCAAGTCTTTGGCAATGCGTTCCCATAGCCAAATATTGATACCTTCCAAGTCTTGACCATTTTTAACTATGAATGGAGGTGCAGTAGTGTAACCTACTCTTAATAAATTAGTTGAATCAATATCTTCTTGAGACCAGGTCGCAAAAGAAAAACAAATTAGAAATGGTAGAATCAGTTTTTTTGTCATTCGGTATAACCCACTTAAGTGCTAAATATACGACAAATGAAGTTTCAAAAATACCCTGTCAATTGGCTATCTTCGAATCAAGAAAGCAAAAGCTATGCACATAGAACTATTAACTCGGGAGCTTTTGACCGATTCGCTTCAAGAAGAGGTATCGTTGTTATACCGGCAACTGAATGCAGAAAACAAGCAACGAGCGGTGGCAGAGATCCTGGAATCGAATAATAATGTTCTGGTGGCCATATGCCAAATCGACTCTGGAATAGTTGGAATAGCCCTTTTAAGTACTTACAAGGTCATTTCAGGCTATCGAGGTCTGGTTGAGGATGTAGTGGTCGATTCGGAACACCGTGGCAAAGGTATCGGACGCAAATTAATGGAAAAACTGCTAGATGAAGCAAAAGTACTTGGTCTGGACGAAATCCTACTGTTTACGGGGCATCATCGTACTCCGGCAATTGGTTTATACACTAGTCTAGGGTTTGCGCCCCGGAAAAGTGGAATTTATAATTTACGCTTGATTAACTAGCCTGTTGCTTATTGAACTGTCGTTTCAGGTCTTCCATTGATTCCTGTAATTGTTTTAAGAGCCCTGTTTCCGTAGTGGCGTCGACACTAAAGGTGATTTTACTGCTGACCTCCCATATTTCCTGAATTTGAAATGGCTTGATTTCATAAGGAGGATAGGTTTCATTCAACGAGACCAAGGTCACGTTGTTCGAATTGGGTTTCCGAATTACCTTTTTCACCAATACCGCATCTTCCAGCACTACGACGTACATTTTATTGGGACTCACCTGGTCGATATGCTCTATCGCCTTTGCGAGTACCCATTCTCCGGGCTTTAAATTAGGAAACATGCTATCTCCCTCCACTTGAAACCCGCGATAAGTAGCGTTCCTAAATTCGGGTAAGGGCAAGTCAAAAGCCGGAAGTTCTTTGTACCAAGATGTATCTTGAATATTCTGTGGATATCCTGCGGCCGCTTTGGCGTTCACCATCACCATATTCTCTTGATCGGCCGAATCAACGGTCACAACTTTCGGAATCACACTGGTGTTTGAAGTGGCCAGATTCTTATTTTCACTTTCTCCGAATAACCATAATGGATTTATTTTGAACTGTTTAAATAACTCCACCACAACCTTTCCTGAAAGCTTCGTACGCCCTCGTTCAATGTCGGCTGTCGTGGTAGAAATACCCAACAATTTTGCAAATTCGGCCTGGGTAAAACCCAACTCCCTTCTGATTTCTATAAATCGTTTTAATGTTACTTCATTTTCCATTGAATTTGTGCTTTACGGGTCAGTTGTACGAGCGTGGTGAGCCAATTCATTACGGTAACCCCTTCTGTGTATTTGGTTGAAACTAGATGTCCGAGATACTTCACAATCAAGGCGTTGCTTTCAAGATTTGCATAAAAACAAAGCTTTCAGGACTCTCAAATATACATAATTTGGAATAAATCCATAAAAAATTTTGGATTATTTCCATAATTAGGAATTATTCCATAATTTTGGAATAATTACAAAAAAGCTTATGTCCTTCGAAAGAATCAGAGAGAAATTGAATATTTTGGCCGACGCCGCTAAATATGATGTTTCCTGCTCCAGCAGCGGCAGCAAACGCAGCAATACCAATAAGGGCCTGGGAGATAGTTCGGGAATGGGTATTTGCCACAGTTATACCGAAGATGGGCGCTGTGTATCCTTATTGAAGATTCTCCTGACCAACTATTGCATTTTCGATTGTGCCTATTGTGTAACACGAAAAAGCAATGATATCAAACGTGCTGCCTTCAAGATTCAAGAGGTGGTCGACTTGACCATTAATTTTTATCGCAGAAATTATATTGAGGGGTTGTTTTTGAGTTCCGGAATTTTCAAGAATCCGGACTATACCATGGAGCGTTTGGTTGCAGTCGCCAAAAAATTACGGTTAGAAGAAAATTTCAATGGCTATATCCATTTGAAGTCCATTCCAGGGGCAAGCGACGAATTGATGCGTGAAGCCGGCCTTTGGGCAGATCGGTTGTCGGTAAATATTGAAGTGCCCACCATTTCAGGATTAAAACTACTGGCCCCCGATAAGAAACATGAAGACTTTACCAAACCTATGCTAAAAGTCAAAACCGAAATCTTACAGTATCAGGCAGAGAAGAAAGTTATTAAAAGTACTCCAAAGTATGCACCTGCAGGACAAAGTACCCAAATGATCATAGGCGCCACGGGTGAATCGGATAAGGATATCATGTATTCCGCTACGCATTATTACCGGAAATATCATATGAAGCGCGTATACTATTCAGGTTATGTGCCGGTAGCAGAGGACAATCGCCTACCTGCTATAGGTACACAGGTACCGATGCTACGTGAAAACAGGTTATACCAAACGGATTGGTTGCTCCGCTTTTATGGTTTTAGCGTTCATGAGATTTTGAATGACAAACATCCGAATCTAGATGTCGAAATCGACCCGAAGTTAAGTTGGGCATTGCGAAATCTACACTACTTTCCTATTGATATCAATACGGCGGATAAACATCTTCTAGCCCGAGTGCCTGGATTGGGCATGAAATCGGTGAGCAAAATTTTGAAAGGGCGAAAATTCAGAAAACTCAACTGGGATCATTTGAAGAAAATAGGAGTGGCTTTGAATAGGGCGAAGTATTTTATTCTCTGTGATTCAAGATATTGGGAACGAAAGGATTTGCAGGCCGCACAAATCAAGGGAATGATCCTCCAGAACAGTCAGGGCAAGTTCAGGAGTACGCATAGCGCTCAATTGTCATTGTTTAATTAAAAAAGTAACGAAATGGACTATTTAGTAACGAGAAGGTTTGAAAATAATCAACAAAAATCCAATTCGCTAATCGAACGTGCGAGATTATCTGTCTTGCATGGCAGTTATTTATTTATCGAATGGAAAAGTAGCCTAAGAAGGTATTTTCGGCAGTCGTATGCGCTGACCGAAAGTATTGTAAATCATAAAAGCATCCCTCTAGGCTTGACCAAAGGCGACGGGGCAAAACGCCTTTCTTAAGGTCTAGGGGTTGTTTTAATTAAAAAGAAAATGATGAAAGAAGCGAAAATTTTAATTTACGACGGAAGTTTCAATGGGTTTTTAACCGCGGTATTCAAGACATTTGATGAGCGCATCGAAGTGGCCGATATTCAAAAGAACTCGGAAGCGCAACGTGGGTTGTTCTCCGACACTGAAACAGTTTTTACGCAAATGGATAAGGCCAAACGTGTATGGAACGGTATTCAGAAGAAAAGTAATTCTGCCATCAAGAACGTCTATTTTGCTTTTCTCAGTGAGCATAAGGGCATTGAAATGCTCTTGTACCGGTATATCCGAAAATTATTCTCTCCCACTGATATGATGCATTTGAACTTTTCGGACGATACCGTATTAAAGATTGATCAGTTGACAAAATCCGTAGGAAGGGAAAAACATCGTATGGAGGCTTTTGTGCGTTTTCAGTTGACACAAGATGGTATTTATTTTGCCAATATCGAACCCGACTTCGATGTATTACCCTTGATTTCAAAACACTTTCGATCTCGTTATGCCGATCAGCAATGGATGATCTATGACGTAAAACGCAAATATGGTATTTTTTATGATCTGGATTCCGTGGAAATCGTTTCCCTCGACATCAAAGAGGTCTACGCCAACAGTATTCATAAAAATGACACATTCTCCGGAATCGAATACGACTACCAAGACCTTTGGAACAATTATTTCAAGAGTACGAACATCAAATCACGTATCAACAGAAAATTACATACCCAACACGTTCCGAAACGATATTGGAAGTACCTCTCCGAAAAGAAGCAAGCTGTTTAAGCTAGAGTTGATATCGCTTAGGGTCTTTCGTACCCTCTTATCTTAGCAAAAAAATCAGCGCGCATCGTATCCGCCTTAAAATCCTTGTAGTAGTAGACAGTGCGGTTGCCATTGTCTTTAGAAGTCTTGATTTCTACTTCTTCCATCCATTCCGGGTGCAAAAAGGCGTTGATGATCGACAGATCCCATATCGTGCGACTTGTTCGTCCCCCATCGATATGATCATCCCAGATTTTCAGTAAAAAATCACCTAGAAAATGGTTTTCCATTTTGCTGCGACTTTCATCGTAGTCGAATGTCATTTTAGAAGCGACGCTTACAGGAATGATATGCATCTCAACAGCTGAAAACAACAAGTGGTTCAAGGCATATTGATCCATAGCGCAGTTAAAATCATCTTTTCTGAGAATCCCTTTTTCAAAATCATATGTTGTACCCAACCAATAAAGTTTGATATGCTCGGCTATAGATGGGTCTATAAATACGGCCGAGGCAACATTGGTCAAGGCGCCCAGTGCAATGACATTTAATTTTCCACCCTCTTTCTGTGCTTTGGCCTGGTTGATGATTTCATAGGCAGCTGCGGAATGTTGGGCACGATCACCCCAATCATACATTCGGGCGGCGCCACCACGCTTCAAGGGTATGTCTAAGCCCATTATGCCTAATAACATCTGATTGAGCCTGTGACTATCCTCCATACTTTTTGGAGTAGTCCAATGCGCGGTTTGCCATTGCGCCGCATTAAGTGCGGTTACTTCGACATCAGAATTCATCAAAATGATGCTCAGCGCAAACAGGTCATCCACTTCATTTGCCGTATCGGCATCCACTAGCACTTTGGTTTTCCCTTGACCCAGAAGGCATTGGGCGCATACAATTCCACATATCAGCAAGAGTCGAGCAGTGATTTTTTTCATGACCTTTTTTGGATTATTACTTCCTAAAAATAGGTATTTACGCCATACTTACTTTGAACGCTCCCCTACAAAATGATCGCTCTGACTTTTGAAAAGTACATTAAAAGTAGTTAGACTGCCGTAGATGCGGGTGATATATTGCTGTAGGTCCACTTTCTCTTGGTCATCCAAATTTTTAGTGGAGTTGATTTTTTGCTCCATAACACGGATACGGTCACGAACCATTACAATTTTATGGAAAAAAGTAGCCATAGGTATTTCCTTAGTGGAGAGATTGCTATCCTTAGGTTCTAAAATCAGATTTCCGCCTTTCCACTTATCCGCTATGGGGATCAAGGAGGAGGCATCGCTCCACCTTCTTAAAATTGAGATCAATGACTGCTCCACTTCCGAAAAGCTGATGGTATCCACTTCATCCTCCACCGCTTCAATAATCTCAAAATCGGAATCCAAATCAATCGTTTCCAATCCGTTTTCCATAAAAGTCACCCAATAATGTTTGGCCGTAACATTGGTCACCACACCTTTTCCATATTCGTTATGGTCAATACGAGACCCTATTCCCAGTAATTGCATTCGCTTGCTTTTAAGTTCAGCTTCAAAGTTAAAATCTAACATTTAAATAACAAAAACGAATTCTCCCTACTTCCGTTTTTGGCCACCAAAATCGTACTTTTGCAACTTTGCTTTGAAAGATGATCAATTACGAAGAAAATATAGAAGTCAAAGGTGCCCGTGTTCATAATTTAAAGAACATCGATGTTACGATTCCTAGAGAGAAACTAGTAGTTATTACCGGTTTGTCCGGTAGTGGTAAATCATCTTTGGCGTTCGACACGATATACGCAGAGGGCCAAAGACGGTACATCGAGACCTTTTCGGCCTATGCCCGCCAGTTTTTGGGAGGGTTGGAACGACCTGATGTCGATAAAATCGACGGCCTCTCACCCGTCATCGCTATTGAACAAAAAACGACGTCCAAGTCGCCACGTTCAACCGTAGGAACTATTACGGAGATCTATGATTTTCTACGTTTGCTCTTCGCAAGAGCCGGCGATGCCTACAGTTATAACACAGGTGAAAAAATGGTCAGCTACAGTGATGAGCAAATCAAAATGCTGATCAAGACCGATTATGATGGCAAAAAGGTCAATGTTCTGGCCCCTGTGATCAAATCGAGAAAGGGGCATTATCGCGAACTCTTCGAGCATATTGCAAAACAGGGTTTTGTCAAAGTGCGGGTTGATGGTGAGGTCATCGATATTGTCAAGGGAATGAAAGTAGACCGCTACAAAACCCATGACATCGAAATCGTCATCGATCGCCTAAAAGTCAGCGACACCGAAGAGACCGACAAGCGCTTGACCGAAACCATTCATACAGCGATGTACAGTGGTGATAATGTATTGATGGTCTTAGAAGAAGGCGCTGAGGAAGCACGCTATTTCAGTAGGGATTTGATGTGCCCTACAACTGGTATCTCCTACCCCACTCCTGAACCGAATACGTTCTCCTTCAATTCCCCAAAAGGGATGTGTCCGCATTGTAACGGACTAGGGCATGTATACGAAGTCAATGTGCAAAAAATATTTCCCGATAAAAAGAAATCCATCAAGAATGGTGGTATTGCACCTTTAGGCGAATACAAAAAATCGTGGGCTTTCAAACAAATTGAGACCATAGCCCAACGCTACCAATTTGAACTGACCGATCCCATTTCCAAAATTCCAGATGCGGCTATGGAGGTGCTGTTGAACGGCGGAGTGGAAAATTTTGAGGTCGATTCGAAAAGTTTGGGAGTTAAACGAACCTACAAAATAGACTATGAAGGGATATCCAACTTCATTAAGAGTCAGTTTGAGGAGGCGGCGTCCACCTCGATCAAGCGCTGGGCCAAAGAGTATATGGATCGGATTTCTTGCCCTACTTGTAAAGGTACGCGACTACGCAAGGAATCACTGAATTTCAAGATATACCAAAAGAATATCGCGGAATTGGCCCATATGGATATTGCCGAGTTGGCGGATTTTTTCACCGAGTTGGATGGGAAACTTTCTGGAAACCAATTTAAGATCGCTGAAGAAATTTTGAAGGAAATCAGAACGCGCATCCAATTTCTATTGGATGTAGGGCTCGATTACCTATCGTTAAATCGCAGTTCGAAATCCCTTTCTGGGGGTGAAGCGCAGCGCATTCGATTAGCCACCCAAATCGGATCTCAGCTAGTTGGTGTATTATACATTTTGGATGAACCCAGCATTGGACTCCATCAACGTGACAATGGGCGTTTGATCCAGTCACTTGAATCGCTAAGGGATATTGGCAACTCGGTCATCGTCGTAGAGCATGACCGTGATATGATAGAACGCGCCGATCATGTTATCGATATTGGCCCAAAAGCAGGTCGACACGGAGGCGAAATCATATCTCAAGGCCTTCCGAAGGAATTGATTCTAGAGAACACACTTACTGCCGACTATATTACTGGTAAAAAGGAAATCGCCGTGCCCGAAAAAAGAAGGAAGGGTAATGGAAAGAAAATAGTGCTATCGGGTTGCACTGGTAATAATCTTAAAGATGTGACCATTGAACTCCCGTTGGGTCAAATGATCGGGGTGACCGGCGTTTCAGGTAGTGGAAAATCCACCTTGATCAATGAAACCCTCTACCCCATTATGAATGCCCATTACTTCAATGGGGTAAAAAAGCCGATGCCCTATAAAAAGATTAAGGGACTCGAGCATATCGATAAGGTCATCGATATCAATCAGAGCCCGATCGGGCGTACGCCAAGGTCGAATCCGGCAACCTATACCGGGACCTTTAGCGAAATTCGCTCTCTTTTTGCCAAAACTCCAGAGGCCGCCATACGAGGGTACAAACCAGGTAGGTTTAGCTTTAATGTGAACGGCGGACGCTGCGAGACCTGTCAAGGGGGCGGACTTCGGGTCATAGAGATGAATTTCTTGCCGGATGTCTATGTGGAATGTGAGACCTGCAATGGCAAAAGGTTCAATAGGGAAACCTTGGAAATACGATACAAAGGAAAGTCCATAGCCGATGTATTGGAAATGACGATAGATGAAGCTGTTGAGTTTTTTGAAAATATCCCTAAGATCTATCGGAAGCTCAAAACCATTCAGGATGTCGGGCTGGGGTATATCTCGTTAGGGCAACAATCGACTACCCTTTCAGGTGGTGAAGCACAACGTATAAAATTGGCCACCGAACTGTCTAAGAGGGATACGGGCAATACGTTTTACATTTTGGACGAGCCCACCACAGGTCTTCATTTTGAAGATATTCGTGTACTAATGGAAGTTCTTAATCGTTTGGTAGACAAAGGAAATACCATTTTGGTCATCGAACACAATATGGATGTCATTAAAATGACCGATTATATCATCGATATCGGCTATGAAGGTGGACGCGGCGGAGGAAATGTAGTGGCCAAAGGTACGCCGGAACAGGTAGCAAAAGACAAAAAAAGCTATACGGCAAAGTTTTTGATAAAAGAATTGAATTAAGCAACATTTAATTTGAGGTGGAATCCACTCAAGAAAGTGTTCACAAAAAATAAGTATGAGAAAAGAGCAACATCACAAAGGATGGAATGAAATCAAAACCAATGATTCTTGGGCTTTGTTCAAGATTATGGGCGAGTTTGTAAACGGGTTTGAGCGTATGAGCCTCATAGGCCCATGTGTTTCCATCTTCGGTTCGGCTCGCACAAAAGAAAACGCTCCTTACTATCAATTGGCGGTCGATATCGCACAGAGTATTGCAGAAGCCGGTTATGGGGTGATTACCGGAGGTGGCCCTGGAATAATGGAAGCCGGTAACCGTGGGGCGAATTTAGCGGGCGGCACCTCAGTAGGATTAAATATCGATCTTCCGTTTGAACAGCACGACAACCCATATATTGACTCCGATAAGAGTTTGGATTTTGATTATTTCTTCGTACGTAAAGTGATGTTCGTTAAATATTCCCAGGGGTTCGTGGTCATGCCAGGTGGTTTCGGTACGTTGGATGAACTTTTTGAGGCGATTACCCTCATACAAACCCATAAGATCGAGCGATTCCCTATTATCCTAGTAGGTACCGAGTTTTGGAGCGGATTGTTCGATTGGGTGAAAAACACCATGCTCAATGCCGGTAACATTAGCACTGAAGACCTTGACTTGATCAAACTGGTAGATACGAAAGAAGAGGTGGTTGCGATTATCGATGCCTTTTATAAGGGACATGCTCTCAGTCCTAATTTCTAAATGGGCGGTCACAAAAAAATAAAATTATGCTACGGCATATTTATCATAGCACTACTGCTACCCTTGGGCGAGTTATGCGGTCAACATATCAATTTGGTGAATGCTACGCTAAATGATGACACCCATGAGTTGTCCATACAGCAAGAGTTCACCTACAACAATACTTCAAAAAAAACGCTTGATACCCTTTACTTTAATGATTGGGCGAATGCCTATGCCGATAAAAATACCGCTCTCGCCAAAAGTTTTACAAGGCAATTCAAAAAAAGCCTTCACTTGGCCAAGGACACTGAAAGAGGGCATACCGAAATATTGAGCATTGTAGACTACGATTACAAAGGAGTGCAATGGGAACGTATGTCAGGCCAGGATATTATTGGAATACAACTGAATCAACCCTTATTGCCCGGTGCATCGACCCATTTGTTCATTACCTACAATGTAAAGCTTCCCCCTAACAAGTATACTCCTTATGGATATACAGGGAATAAGGAATACTACCTGAAAGATTGGTATTTGACACCTGCCATGTTCGATGGAAAATGGCACCTGTATTCCAATAAAAACCTTGAGGATCTCTACACGGACATCACGGACACCAATATCAATTTGGTCTACCCTGATAGTCTTTACCTATCTTCTAATTTCAGGAGCTCGGGGAATGCCCAGTTTCCAAATGGGCAACGCATACAACTCAATGCAAGCCGACAGAAAAACTGTGAAATCATATTGAGTAAGACCAAACGCTTCACCACGCACATCACACCTTATGCAACTGTCGTTACGGATATCAACGTAAATAAGTATGACCCTGTTTTACAAGGTATTTCGATCAACAATGTGGTAAAGTTCATTTACGAAAACCTCGGTAAATATCCGCACCCTAGATTATTGGTGAGTGAAATAGATTATAATAAGAATCCGTTGTACGGAATCAATCAATTACCCTCTTTCATTAGGCCCTACGACCCTCAGTTTCAATTTGAGATGAAGTTCTTGAAAACCGCCCTGATCAACATTCTTGAAGAAACGCTGTATCTAGACCCTCGAAAAGAGCAATGGCTGGCCGATGCCATAGCCAATTACCTCATGATCGCATACGTGGAAGCGCACTACCCCGATCAGAAGCTTTTAGGAAAACTGGCAAAGATATGGGGAGTGCGTAGTTTCAATTTGGCAAAAATGGGTTTCAACGAGCAGTATCCCTTTTTATACATGCTCACGGCAAGACGAAATTTAGATCAACCCCTTATTACCTCTAACGATTCATTGATCCGGTTCAATCAAAAAATCGCCAATAAATATAAAGCTGGCCTAGGTCTCTCCTATTTAGCCAGTTACGTCGGTAAAGAAAAAGTAGACGAGAGTATCAAGACCTTCTATAAGTTTTACCAATTGAACCGTGTGAAGGTGTTGGATTTCGAATCGATTTTGAAACGTTCCGCCGATCAAAATATCGATTGGTTTTTCAACAACTATGTGTATTCTGATCGTCGCATAGACTACAAAATCAAAAAAGTGGAAAAGGACAACGACTCGTTAACCCTTACGATTAAGAACAAAGAAGGTACCGTCGTACCCATCTCTTTATTTGGTTTAAAAAATGACTCGGTTATCTCAAAATATTGGTTTTCGGGAATCGAAAAGGAAAAAAAATTCACTATTCCCCGAAACGGGGAAGAACGTTTGGTGCTGAACTATGACCAAAAAATACCAGAATTTAATCAGCGTGACAACTGGAAATCATTAGGGGGCTTTTTCTCCGGCAATAAAAAATTGAAGCTTACCTTTCTTCAAGATTCCGAAAATCCGTACTTAAACCAGGTTTTTTATACGCCGGTACTCGAGTTCAACATTTACGATGGATGGACACCCGGTATGCGACTCCATAATAAAACCTTGTTGGAGCGTCCTTTTGTATTTGATGTTTCGCCATCCTATTCCTTTCGTGAGCAGGCTTTTGTGGGCAGCGGTAGTATTTCATACCGAAAATACCTCAGTAAAACAGGGTTATATGTTGCCAACTATCGTCTCGGGGGGTCTAGCAGGCATTTCAATGTCAACTCACGCTACTCCACTTTCACCCCTTCGCTCAGTTTCGGTTGGCGTCCTGATTTGATATCGAACAAACGTCAGTCACTTTCGTTCAGATACCTGAACATCTTCAGGGATATTGATCCGAGTTTAACCGACATACGAAATGATCCCGAAAATCCCGATTACAGCGTATTCAATGTGCGGTACGCCAATATCGACAATAACATCATTAACTTTAAATACACCCTACTCGACTTCCAGTATGGTGGGGATTTCACTAAACTATCCGCACAATTTGAATACCGTTGGCTTTTTCAAAGCAATCGGCAATTAAATCTCCGTTTTTATGGAGGAAAGTTTTTGAGGAACAAAACCAACTCTGACTTTTTCAGTTTTGCTTTGGACCGACCAACCGATTATCTTTTTGATTATGGATATTTGGGTCGGTCTGAGGACTCCGGTATCTACAGCCAGCAGATCATTATCGCTGAAGGTGGTTTCAAATCTTTTCTTGATGAGCGCTATCGCTTTGCCGACGATTGGATTGCTACCGCCAATGCCAGTGTGAACCTATGGCGTTGGATAGAATTGTATGGCGACATAGGAATGGTCAAAAATAGAGGGCTGCGAGAAAAGTTTGTTTATGACTCAGGTATTCGCCTTAATTTGGTCACCGATTATTTCGAACTGTATTTTCCATTGTATTCGAACAACGGATGGGAAATTGCAGAACCCGATTATGGCGAAAGAATACGGTTCATCATCACCGTAAGCCCTAAGACCCTGCTCGGTCTCTTCAATAGAAAATGGTTTTAGTCAATTGAAATATTCTTAAAATTTTACCAAAGTTTTGCGCAATCATCAATCATTTGATGTTTTAAGGCGATTTTATTGACAAATGCCTAACAAATATGCCCAATCGGTGGTTGCAAAAAACAAAGTCGTTGCGTATTTTTGCAAAAACTTCAAGTGCTCCATGGATATATCACCACGAACCAGTAATGACATTTCTTTCGATGATTTTAGAGCACAGATTCTTAAAGATTACAAAACCGCTTTTTTAAGTAGGACGTGTAGTCTCATCGGTCGAAAAGAAGTGTTGACCGGTAAAGCAAAATTTGGAATCTTCGGTGATGGCAAGGAACTACCCCAATTGGCAATGGCCCGATCCTTTAGAAATGGTGATTTCAGAAGTGGGTACTACCGTGATCAGACGTTCATGATGGCCCTAGGCCTTCTGACCCCCAAAGCCATGTTTCATGCGCTATATGCCACAACCGATATGGAAAAAGAACCGATGAGCGCCGGTAGGCAAATGATAGGACACTACTTGACGTACAGTCTTAACGAAGATGGATCGTGGAAAGACCTCACCAAACAGAAGAATACTGCTCCCGATATTTCATGTACGGCTGGGCAAATGCCCCGATTGCTAGGTTTGGCCCAAGCCTCGAAAGTATACCGTGAACTTAAGAACATCGATTCAGCTAAATTCTCCGTCAACGGAAATGAAGTTGCTTGGGGAACTATAGGTAATGCCAGTACAAGCGAAGGAATGTTCTTTGAAACCATCAATGCCGCAGGAGTACTTCAAGTGCCTATGGTAATCAGTATTTGGGACGATGATTACGGAATTTCGGTTCCTCAGGAGTACCATACGACCAAAGAGGATATCTCAAAAGCCCTGGAAGGATTTCAACGTGATGAAGCACAGCCCGGTTTCGAAATATTAAAAGTAAAGGGCTGGGATTACACGGGATTGATGCACGCCTATGAAAATGCTTCCGATATTGCCCGTGACGAACACGTACCTGTACTTATACACGTTACCGAATTAACGCAACCGCAGGGCCATTCCACTTCCGGTTCCCATGAACGCTATAAAAGTGAGGAGCGCCTCAAATGGGAAACGGAGAACGACTGTAATAAGCGATTTAAGGAATGGATCATTGAGTCCGGTATTTCCGATGAAGAGGAACTCAATGCTATAGAACTGGAAATAAAAAAAACCGTTCGTGCCGCAAAGAAGGAAGCATGGGCCGAATACTTGGAAGCGCATCTAGAACAAAAGAGAATACTGGTACAGCTCTTAAATAAAGCAGCAAGCACGAGTCAGAACAAAGCCTTTATCACCAAACTCACCAATGATCTTCAGGCAATTGAAGAGCCCATTAAAAGAGACTTGGCGGCCACGGCAAGAAAGGCGCTGAGATATCTTCTAGGGCAGGACTCCGTTGAGAAAAAGAACTTGCTGGACTGGACAAATGGGTTCTTGGAAAAAGAACAGCCCAATTATAGTGATCATCTGTACAGTGAGAACGCAAATAAGGCAACGAACATTGCTGCTATACCACCTGAGTATAGCGCTAAAGTAAAAGTAGTGGACGGGCGCATGATTTTGAAGGATAATTTCGACGCCTTATTCCATAAGTATCCCGAGATATTGGTCTTTGGTGAGGATAGTGGGGCAATAGGTGATGTAAATCAAGGGCTTGAAGGACTACAAGAAAAACATGGAAAACTTCGTGTTGCCGATACGGGTATTCGAGAAACGACAATTATAGGTCAAGGATTAGGAATGGCCTTAAGAGGTTTACGACCTATTGCGGAAATTCAGTATTTGGATTATATTTTTTACGCGATGCCGACGCTCACCGATGACGTAGCAACGATACGCTATCGTACAGTAGGGAAACAAAAAGCACCATTAATCGTTCGAACAAGGGGACACCGTCTTGAAGGTATATGGCATTCCGGTTCTCCTATGGGTGGATTGATACATGTGCTCCGTGGAATGTACATTCTATCTCCTAGGGATATGACACGGGCGGCCGGCTTTTATAATACATTGATGAAAAGTGATGAACCCGCTTTGGTCATCGAAAGCTTGAACGGTTACCGTTTAAAAGAGCGGATGCCGAACAATCTCGGAGAGTTTTGTACCCCTATTGGAGTGGTAGAGACTATTAAAACGGGGGCTGACATTACCTTGGTTTCCTATGGTTCTACACTGCGTATCGTAATGGAGGCGGCGAAAGAGCTTCAAGAAGTCGGTATTGATGCTGAAGTCATCGACGCCCAATCCCTATTACCATTCGATATTGAACACGATGTCGTAAAAAGTGTCCAAAAAACGAATCGATTGTTGGTCATTGATGAAGATGTTCCTGGCGGATGCTCGGCCTATTTGCTCAATGAAATTATTGAAAAGCAAGGTGCGTACCGCTATCTTGACAGTGCACCACAAACCTTAACGGCCAAAGCTCACAGACCGGCCTATGGCTCCGATGGGGACTATTTTTCAAAGCCGAATACAGAAGATGTTTTCGAAAAGGTATATGCCATCTTAAATGAGTCAGATCCTGAGGAATATCCCAATTTAAGATAGCACGCACCTATAGAAAATAGCTTTAATTTTTCAATTCCTCCTTTTGTTCCTTCATGGCAGGGTTGATCGGATTACCGTCCGCATCGATTTCGATAATATTATCAAAGCCAAGTTCATCTAGTTTACTAGCGATCTTAGCTCGGTCTCCGACCATAAACCAATTCATAGCCTCGGGGCGGACGATTTTCTTACTAACCTTCTGCACATCAGAGGTCGTTAAACCACGTACATTGGTATCATAACTTTGATAATAATCATCTGGAAGACCGTAATTCACGAGCGTAGAGACCGAACCGTTCACTGAGGCGTTGGTTTCCCACTGGCCGGGTAATTTCAAAATCTGGTTCGTCTTTACCTTTTCAACTTCCTCCTCTGTCGCTGGACGGCCCGAAACGAAATCCGAAATTTCCTTTCTGATTTCCGTAACCGACTCTGCTGATTTATCCGTTTGAACCGAGGTATACACCAAAAACGGACGCTCTTGCTTGGTATTCAACACGAGCCCTCCAGCACCATATGACCAATGTTTGTCTTCCCTGAGATTCATATTTATCCGCGAAGTGAAGTCCCCTCCGAGAATACTTACCATTTGTTCCAATGCGATTTCAGAGACCTCTCCATACTTGTCGGTCAAATGGCCCGCGATGATTACGGACTGCTGTGACTCAGGTCTGTTCATCAAGTACAAGGTATTCTTTGAATTCACTTGCGGGGTCTTGAAGGATATGGAAGGAACATCGGCTTTTTTCCAGCGCCCTAGCTTTTTCTCAAGTTTGGATTTCAAATCTTTCATTTCCACATCGCCCGTGACCACCAGGGTAGCGTTATTCGGTTTGACCCAAGTATTGTAAAATCCTAAAACATCTTCGCGGGAAAGCTTTTCTACCGTATGCTCATATCCTGTGCCGGTATATGGATTGCTATACGGATGTCCTTCTCCGTACATATACTTATTCATAACCCGCAGCGCCATTGAAAAAGGTTGTGATTTTTCACGCTTTATACCATTGATCTGTTCCGCTTTGAGTCGATCAAACTCCTTTTCAGGAAACGAAGGATTCATCACAACATCGGCGAATACATCTAAACTCGCCTCTAAACTCTGCTTTAGGGTATTCAGATAGATGTTTGA
This sequence comes from uncultured Flavobacteriaceae bacterium, assembly GCA_947494565.1. Taxonomy (GTDB): domain Bacteria; phylum Bacteroidota; class Bacteroidia; order Flavobacteriales; family Flavobacteriaceae; genus Maribacter_C. The sequence continues at coordinate 313,689 of CANLVG010000001.1, forward strand.
ATTGTCCTGATTCGAAAAAGTAGATAAACTCGCTCCCAAAAGCTGTAGTTGTTCATTGATCTCCAAAGAGGTCATTTCCTTGGTACCTTCATCTAATAAATTCATTGCCAATGACGCTGTACCTGAGCTGGCCAGAAAGTCGGTCTTATACCCTGCATCGAACATCAGGTTCATGACTACGGTCGGGACTCCCATGCGTTTGGCAAGAACAATATTTAGGCCGTTCGAAAGTTTCTCCCGCTGTAGCTCTGGAAACTTCGAGTTCTTAGGGGTACCTAACTCCGGTAGTTTTGAACGGTCTACTGTAGATTCCGCAACGGTATATTCCGGAAAGGGATTGCAAATGATCGTATGCTTTCCACGAGTCAACCATTTTTGAGCGGTCTTTTGCACGTCGGAAGGAGTGGCATTTTCTATGTACTTTAAAACCGTTTTATAGTATGCGGCGTCTCCAAAATAAGTCTCATTGGATGCCAAAATATCGGAAACACCTCCAAAGCCACCGATACGCTCCAGTCCTTTGATGAATCTCGAAAAATAAGCAGCCTTCACTCGTTTCAATTCGGCTTCGGTAGGCCCTTCGGCAATCAACCGCTCAATCTCTGTCTCCAACGCCTTTTTAACTTTATCGGCATCTTCACCGGCCTTCACATTGGCCCATGTCACGAAAGTACTCGCGATCTCACTAGACCCTTGATAAGCCACTACGGAACTTGCTGTTTGGTCCTCATATACTAGTTTTTTGTACAGTCTTGAATTTTTGCCATCAGTCAGTATGGCCGAAATTAAATCAAAGTGTAAGTCCTCCCTATCCCCGAACTGAGGCGTATTCCAAGCAAAAAGAATACGTGTTTCCGGAACCCGATCCTCATATACCTCGTAGGTATCTCCCTGATGTACGGGAATGTTCACCTCTTGTCGGGCAATGGTAGGCCCAGAAGGAATATCTCCAAAATAGCGTAAAACCTTTGCGTACACTTCCTGAGGGTTGATATCTCCGGCAACCGCTACTACAGCATTCGCAGCACCATAATAGGTTTTGAACCACTCTTGCACATCTTCCAAAGAAGCTGCATTCAAGTCCTCCATTTCGCCGATAACCGTCCAAGAATACGGATGCCCTTTGGGGAACATCGCCTTCGTCAACATATTTCGCTGTCTCCCATAAGGTTGATTCTCACCTTGTCGCTTTTCGTTTTGAACAACACCCCGTTGCTCATCCAGTTTCTCTTGATCTATAGCGCCCAATAAATGACCCATACGATCCGATTCTAAAAACAACACCTGATCGAGCGCGGAAACCGGCACGTTTTGAAAATAATTGGTACGATCCGAATTGGTCGTTCCGTTCAAATCGGTACCTCCGATTCGCTCCAGCGCCTGAAAGTAGTCGTCATCGAAATTCTCGCTCCCGTTGAACATCAGATGCTCAAATAAATGGGCAAAACCACTTTTTCCAGGCTTCTCGTTTTTTGAACCTACATGGTACCAGACGTTTACGGCAGCGATGGGCGCCTTATGGTCTTCATGAACCAACAGTGTTAAACCGTTGGGCAGCACAAAGCGTTCATATTTGATATCTATTTGATCGGCCTTGAATTCAAAGCCTTGCCCATTGTGTTCCTGAATGGCAACCAAAGAGAGAAGTAAGGTGATGATTAATTTTTTCATGATTGATGATTTTTGATGAATATATAACTCTAAATATACTAAACTGCACTAATTTTTCATCTCCATTCTGAAAATATCCTTCCTACTTCAGTTCATTTAAGCTAAGTTTGGTCTAGAGAAATTTGCGTATTTATGGGTCTCAAAAGTATGTTGGCCAAACACTATGGCCTCGAAGATTGTGAACTGATTACCTTAGAGGGCTACGATAGTGTCAATTATAAAGTGAACTGCCCACAAGGTACTTTTGTATTGAAACAATACCCCTACTCGGATGAAACGCTACAATTGTTATTGGGAGAGCAATTGATACTGGAGCAGGTGGCGCAGTTAAAGAGCTATAACTTTCCGAAAGGTATCCCTACGGGAAGTGGAAAATCCATCTTGGTAGAAGAAAACGAAATATACCGCCTCCTATCTTTTGTAGAAGGGGAATTCCTAGGGGATGTACCCCATACCCAGGAGCTCTTGTATTCCTTCGGAACGTTCCTCGCAAAAATGGATGTCGTTACCATACCGCTGTATTCACCGGCGATTGCCGCGAAAGAAACGCAGTGGGACCTGCGCCACTTCCAATCCAATTATACCTATCTACAATATATTCCAGATTCCAAAGACCGAAATCTTGTAGATTATTTCTTTTTGCAGTTCAATGAGCATGTACTGCCCATAGGTTCGCGATTGCGAAAAGGCATTATCCATAACGACAGCAATGATTGGAATGTACTTACTCAAAATGGCGACGTAACGGGGATTATTGACTTTGGGGATATGTGCACTACTTGGGTAATCAATGAAGTTGCTGTGGCGCTGACCTATGTGATGATGAACAAAGAAGAACCGCTTAAAGTCGCTGCACCGCTCATCAACGGATATCAGAACATAAGGCCCTTGGAAACACAGGAAATCGATGTGCTATACTACCTCATAGCTGCAAGACTTTGTACCAGTGTCTGCAATTCGGCCTATGCCAAAAAGCAGAAACCTAATTCCGAGTATATCACGATAAGCGAAAAACCGGCGTGGGATCTTTTGAAAAAGTGGCTTACCATTAACCCGCTCAAGGCAACCAATACTTTTAGAGAGGCGGCTAACCTTGCCCTACTCCCCAAAAAGTCCCTGGAGCAACAATGGACAAGAAGAACAGCACATTTGAGTGGAGCCCTTTCCTTGAGCTATACTACTCCCATTCAAATGCACCAGTCGGCATTTCAGTATATGTATGACACTTCCGGAAATACCTTCCTAGACGCCTACAATAATATCATGTTGGCCGGACATTGTCACCCTAAAGTGGTTAAGGCCGGGCAACGACAAATAGCGAAACTGAATACCAATACCCGGTATTTATATGAAGCCTTATTAACCTACAGTGAGCAACTACTGAATAAGTTTCCCGAAAAATTGAACAAGGTCTTTCTCGTAAATTCAGGTAGTGCCGCTAGTGATCTGGCCATTCGAATGGCGATGACCCATACAAAAAAGGCCAAGGTCATGGTGTTGGAGCACGGCTATCACGGCAATACAAGAATGGGCATTGATATCAGCCATTACAAGTATGATCATGAAGGTGGGCAAGGCAGGCAAGACCATATTATTCAAACCGAAATGCCCAAGGTTTTCGGTTCCGGATACGACGATAATGGTACCGCCGGCGATTATTTCGCTACACGGGCCAAAGGTCGCATTGCTCAAAATGAAAATGAAATTGCGGCTTTTATTGCAGAGCCTATTGTGGGATGTGGAGGTCAGGTACCCTTGGCCAAAGGGTATTTGAAGCAAGTCTATGCCGAAATTCGCAAGCAGGGTGGTATTTGCATCAGTGACGAAGTCCAGGTAGGTTTTGGTCGCCTGGGAAGTCATTTTTGGGGTTTTGAAATGCACGAGGTAGTTCCTGATATGGTTATCATAGGGAAACCGATGGGCAATGGTCACCCAATTGGTGGGGTAGTAACCACCGCTGAGATCGCTGCTTCCTTTGACAATGGACTGGAATTTTTCAGCTCCTTTGGTGGAAATCCGGTATCGTGTGCCATTGGTCAAGCGGTTCTGGACGTTATCGAAGAGGAATCATTGCAAGCCCAAGCCTTGGATGTAGGTACACATTTGACCAAAAGTCTTCTACAGCTTCAAAAACGACATAGCCAAATTGCCGATATACGTGGTAGTGGTCTTTTTTTGGGTGTGGAATTGGTAGACCAAAATGGTCTTCCGCATACAAAATTGGCCGCAAGCATAAAAAATGGACTTCGTGAAAAATTTATTTTAATCAGTACGGACGGACCTTACGATAATGTTCTCAAAATCAAGCCTCCCCTGAGTTTTACTAGGCATGATGCAGATATGCTTGTACAGGCTATAGATCAAGTTCTTATGCAAATTCAAAAAAAATAGATACTTTAGCTTCCGTTAACCACACGACTTATGACTACTTCCCTAACAAAGGACATCGGATTGGCCCTTCTCCGAATTCTCCCTTCGGCCATGTTACTCACACACGGACTACCTAAATTTCAAAAGCTCATTAGTGGCAATTTTGAATTCGGTGACCCCATAGGAATCGGACCTGCACCCTCCCTTTTTCTTGCGGTTATCGGAGAGTTTATCTGTCCTATTTTATTGATAGTCGGTTTTAAAACACGATGGGTTGCAATTCCACCTGCGATTACCATGGCTGTTGCGGCTTTCATCGTGCATGCATCAGATCCCTTCGGAACAAAAGAAAAAGCATTTTTGTTTTTGGCCTTTTTCGTTGTTATCATTCTTGTTGGCCCAGGAAAATTCAGTGTGGACAAAAAGTAGTTACAAGAGCTTTACCAATAACTCTTTGAGCAAATCGCCCTGCGGCACATTGGTCGCACCCACTCCCTTACCTTTAAGGTCCAACTCTCTAAGGCTAGATACGATCTGACTCACCTTTCTCATCGGGTAATTTCTGGCGGCGACTTGATACTCCTTAACAAAATATGGATTCACACCCAGTACCTTGGCCACGTTCTTGGGGTTGTGATCGTTCATGCCATGGTATTTCAGCAACTGGGTGAAAAAGGTATTTAAGAGCGTCACTGTAACTACGAAAGGATTATCCTTGGGGTTGTTGGCGAAGTAATTCAAAATCCTTGTGGCCTTCAACACATTTCGCTCTCCGATGGCCTTTTTTAACTCAAAGTTGTTATAGTCTTTACTAATACCGATATGCTCCTCGATATCCATGGGAGTGATTTCCTTTTCCTTTGGAAGGATCAATTGTAATTTTTCAAGCTCATTATTGATCTTGCTCAAATCCGTTCCTAGGAATTCCGTTAGGAGTATCGCTGCTTTATGTGATATTTGGTACCCCTTACCCTGCAGTACCCGTCGTATCCAATCGGAAACTTGGTTCTCATATAGTTTTTTGCTTTCAAAACAAACCCCGTTCTTTTTGATGCTCTTGTAGACCTTTTTGCGCTTATCGAACTTGTTGTACTTATAACACAAAACCAAAACAGTTGTGGGCTGGGGATGCTCTGCGTAGGCATTCAAATTTTCTATGGTCCGTGATAGATGCTGGGCTTCCTTTACAATAACTACTTGCCGTTCAGCCATCATCGGATACCTTTTGGCATTGCTCACGATATCGTCTACTGACACGTCTTTGCCATAGAGCACCATTTGGTTGAAACCGCGTTCTTCTTCGGAAAGTACGTTTTTTTCGATGTATTCTGCAATCCGGTCGATATAGTATGGCTCTTCACCTGTAAGCAGGTAAATGGGGCTTATATTGCCCTGATCTATAGCGCCTACTATTTGTTTTACTTCGTCCATTCAAATAAATTCATCAAATTTGCGCTGTGGTTCCGCTAAACTTTCCTTCATATCGTTTCAGGCTCAAAAATAGCGAAAATAAAACCTACATTTTTGATGACATTCGCAAAAAATTCGTGGTGCTTCAGCCAGAAGAATGGGTCCGCCAACATATGGTCAACTATCTGATAAAATCCAAGAACTACCCGAAAAGTCACATCAATGTGGAGAAACAGCTAAAGGTCAATACCTTGACCAAACGGTATGACATTGTTGTATTTAACCCAAACGGATCCATTGAAGTTTTGGTCGAGTGTAAAGCCCCTGAAATCACCATTGATCAAAATACATTTAATCAAATTGCACGTTACAATCGAGAACTTAAGGCCAACTACCTGATTGTCACCAATGGCCTAGCCCATTTTTACTGTAAAATGGATGAGGAGCAAGAAAAATATACGTTTCTAAGAGATATTCCTGATTTTAGCCGTTAATTTGCCATCGTTTTGCGCGTCGCCATCGTCATATTAAATTGGAATGGAGAAAAGCTACTAGAGCGCTTTCTGCCATCAGTTACGCAATATTCGGGCGAAGCTGAAATCTATGTGGCCGATAATGCTTCGACCGATGGTTCGATAGATTTCCTGAAGGCCAATTATCCTTCGGTGAAAATCGTACAAAATTCAGCCAATGGCGGATTTGCCAAAGGTTACAACGATGCCCTACAACATGTCGATGCCGACCTCTTCTGCCTCTTGAATTCCGACGTGGAAGTAACTGAGAACTGGCTACCCCCTATACTAAAAGCTTTTGAAGAACTGCCTGACGCTACCATCATTCAACCTAAAATTCTTGACCTCAAGAAAAAGGATCATTTTGAATATGCCGGAGCCGCCGGCGGATTTATCGACAAGCTCGGGTACCCATTTTGTAGAGGACGTATTTTTCAGGCATTGGAAAAAGATGAAGGACAATACGATGATGTTCGTGATATTTTTTGGGCGACAGGTGCATGCATGTTCATCAAACGTGACGTTTTTGAAGTGCTTGGAGGCTTTGATGAAGACTATTTCGCGCATCAAGAGGAAATCGACCTGTGTTGGCGGGCCAAGAATAAGGGCTATTCTACCTACTATGTCGGCTTATCTAAAGTATATCATCTGGGCGGTTCGACCTTGAGTAATATGAATCCGAAAAAAACGTATCTGAATTTTAGGAACTCCCTGTTTTCAATTACCAAGAACCTCCCGAAGGGAAAAGCACTATACGTAATCTTTCTACGCTTGCTCTTAGATGGCGTAGCGGCCATACGATTTATCTTTCAGTTGAAATTCACTCATTGCTTCGCCATCTTGCGGGCGCACCTCAGTTTCTATAGGCAATTCAGGAAAATGAACCGAAAACGTGAAAAAGCCAATTTTATATTAAAGTATTACACCACGAAATCCATTGTTTGGTCTCACTTCGTACATCATGTAAAGAATTTTAACGTATTAGTAAAAGATTAACTAATTTTGATTATCACGAAGTACACTATTCTATAGTTTTGTGACGTATTTCAAAAAACCGGAACAAATAACACAATTAATAATAACACATCATTATGAGAAAAATCATTTTAGGCTGTTTAGGAGTTACCCTTCTTCTTTCTTCTTGTGTATCGCAAAAGAAGTATGCCGAATTAGAGGCGAAAGCTAAGGAAACAGAAGATCTATTGAATTCAGCAACCGTAAAATTGAATACTTGTCTGGAGGAGAAAGCGACCGCCTCTTCAAGATTACAGACCTTGGAAGATCAGAATGCTTTCCTTAAGGCGAATAATCAGGAGCTCATCAACAATATGGGCAATTTGACGACCCTGACTACAAAAGGTGCTGAAAACTTGGAGAAATCATTGGAAAGTCTTCAAGAAAAGGATTTGACTATCCGCAAATTAAACGATGCGATTACACGCAGGGATTCCGTTAACCTTTCGTTGGTACAAAGCCTAAAGGGTGTTCTCGGAAACTTGGACGACGAGGATATCGAAATCAGTGTTGAAAAAGGAGTTGTCTTTGTTTCTATATCCGATAAATTGCTATTTAGTAGTGGAAGCTACAATGTCACAAGTAAGGCCAAGAACGTATTGGGTAAAGTGGCGCAAGTAGTGAACAACAAACCTGATTTTGAGTTCATGGTAGAAGGTCATACTGACGATGTACCCTACAACAAAAATGGAATTCTTTTAGATAACTGGGATTTGAGTGTAAAGCGAGCTACAGCTGTAGTTCGAATTTTGCAGAATGACTACAAGGTTGACCCAAAACGTATGACCGCCGCCGGTAGAGCTGAGTACGTTCCCGTTTCTACAAGTGAGAAATCAAAGAATAGAAGAACACGTATTGTAGTTCTTCCAAAAATCGATCAGTTCTATAGCATGATCGAAGAGGGTATGAAAGATCCCGCAATAAACGAATAGGCAGTAAAACGCTGTTTTGAAGAAATCCAGAAAATGCGCCAATGGCGCATTTTCTTGTTTATATACTATTCCAATCGCCTTTGCCCTCGCGTATGAGTTCAGGTTGCTCTTGTGACAAATCGATAATGGTTGAAGCCATATTTCCACCGTATCCCCCATCAATAACAATATCGACCAAGTTCTGCCATTTCTCAAAAATCAACTCAGGGTCCGTAGTATATTCCAAGAGCACGTCTTCATCACGGATAGAAGTTGAAACTATCGGATTTCCCAATTCTACGACAAGCGCATTGATAATGTTGTTATCGGGTATTCGAATACCTACTGTTTTTTTCTTTTTGAACGGTTTGGGCAAGCTGTTGTTTCCGGGTAAAATAAAAGTGAAAGGTCCGGGTAATGCCCGTTTCAATATTTTGAAGGTAGACGTATCGATTTGGCGTACATAATCAGATAGGTTACTCAGATCCGCACAGATAAAAGACCAGTTCGCTTTTTCGAGTTTGACCCCCTTGATCCTGGCGATACGTTCCAAGGCCTTGTAATTGGTGATATCGCAGCCCAGACCATAAACGGTATCGGTCGGGTAGATAACGAGTCCTCCTTTGCGGAGGGTATCCACTACCCTTTTTACTTCCCTAGGGTTCGGATTCTCCTCATATAGTTTAATGAATTCTGCCATATCGAACACTTCACCATACGAAGGTACTGGTTATTTTCTTTTGGAAAATACCTTTATCTTTGAATCATTAGATTCTCTTTATAAAACATACTCGTTTTTGTCGATACCCATCGACGCTTTAGACCGATTTCATTCTCGGTCACTATTTCTATAACCATATTATAAAGAGAATACATGAAAAATACTTTCAAAATTGCCGTCATTGGCGGCACCGGTAAGGCAGGACGTTACCTTGTCGAAACACTTTTAGAGCAGGGGTACCACCTTAGACTACTCGTTAGAAACCCTAAAAACCTCAAGACTAAAAATCATTCATTTGAAGTCGTTTACGGAGATGTGAGGGATTACGACACCGTTCAGACGGTAATGGAGGGCTGCGCAGCAGTTCTTAGCACCCTAGGCGGCAGCCCTATGAGTGAGCCGACCGTTTTCAGTAAGGCTACCAAAAATATCTTGAGGGCCATGTCTCAACATCAAATCAAAAGGTACATTCTCGTTGCTGGGTTAAATGTAAATACACCTTTTGACAAAAAGGGACCCAAGACCCAAGCGGGCACCGATTGGATGCATGCCAACTTTCCGGAATCCACTAGGGATCGGCAATACGAATATGACATTTTGGGGCAAAGTAATGTGGATTGGACCTTGATCCGGTTGCCCATGATCAAACAGACAGACGAGCGATTTGATACACATTGCGATCTGACCGATTGTAAAGGAGATGAAATCAGTGCGACGGATTTGGCCTTCTTTATGGAGGAACATATTTCAAAGGACGATTTCATTCGTCAGGCGCCCTTTTTGTTCAATAGCTAGTGAATATAATCCCCGTAACGCAAGTTACGGGGTCTTCATTGCCCTGTAAATCTCGATTACATGTGATAACAAGACCACAGGCACCACATAGGCCGGTAGCCAAATAAACGGAAAATAGAACAAGGCCCTATTGGGTTGTTCAAAAGCGAATTGTTGAAAGGGCAATGGCGTTGATAAAAGTGCATTGACTACAATATTTAGTAGAAGACTTAGACAAAGTACGTTCCAAAATAGAATGAATTTTCGTCCTAAGGTACCCTGAACATAGCCGAAATAATAGACTAGGGGTGCCGTAATCCCCGCTAGAATATCCCAATTTCTACCGGTAAACGTCATCAGCTCGGGAATTACTTTCTGCACAAAAAGGGCATATAGAATAAGCTCTACCGGTACGCGTATGATATGAAGCAAGGTCAGCCATTTAAGGTTCAGTTGCCCTATCCAACTTCGTCCTTTTTCAAAAGAAAACAACAGAACGATGAAAAGTATACTGGGCCCTAAGGTCAAGGTAATTCGTGGAGGTCGAGCCTCCAAATTTTGGTAGAAACCTGAAAAGGCCAGTATGCCGTGAAGCATCAACCAGACTATCGATACCCATAATACGGGTTTACAAAATCTTGAGGATTTCCAAAACAGCCAGAAAGTCAATACCGTTGTGCCGATAAAGGCAATCGATATAATAAGAGGTATGTCTAGCATTACTATTAAGAATTCACTAGCTGTGCGTTAGTGACCAGGCGGATTTCGTGGGGACTTGTATTCGGAACGCGTTCAATCAAATTTCTTGCTTCGAGATCAAGTTTTACCGACACAACGTACCATCCGACTTTACCATCAAAGGAGTCCTTTAGTTTTTGCACGGCCAACTTGTCCAGTTCTTGGTATGCTATTTCCGAATGATCGGATAGCGTTTCCATGATAAAATCCCTAATGACATCGTACCGTCGTTTTAGAATGTTCACTCCCTTTTTTCCTTGTGGATGAAGCGTCATTATTTTTTCGTTTTCCATGATTTGAATGTGAATTAATTGATGACTAAACTCGCATAAAATAGATGGAACAAGCTTGTTTGATCACAGGCTTATCCCGAACCATAGAGCTAACTTAAATCAAAAAATACGGGGTACACTTGTCCTATGACAAGAAATCAGTTTCTGGCCGTTTCTTTACGTATTCGGCTAAGGGAAGAATCGGTAATGCCAAGATAGGAGGCAACATCCTTTAGGGGTGCATTTTTAAGGATATCCGATTGCTGTGACAAAAGGTTCAAATACCGGTCCGTGGCGGAATCGGTTATCATCGAGAGCGATCTTTTTTTAAGTTGAAACAAGCTTTCCGCCATCCATGCGCGACCCCATTCGCGGAAACCTTTAATCGAGTGAAATAACCTCTGAAAGTCCTCGAAATCGATTTTCAGGCAATGGCAAGGTGTTAAGGCTTGAAAATTCTCTTGGCTTGGAATACCCTGAAAGAGAGACGAAGCTTCTAGGATCAATTCATTTTTTGAAATAAAGTTCGTAGTAATGTCATTTTGATCGAAATCAAAGACGAACGATCGCACCAATCCGGTTACCAGTATATAATAGGCGTTGGATAGTGCTCCTTCTTTTAAAATGAAATCTCCTTTTTCAAAGCTAATGGGGCGGTGCACCGATATAAGTTGATCCAAATCACTTGCCTGTAGGAGTGGATGTCGATAAACTTCAACTAATGGATCTCGATTCATTTTCAGAATTATTTAAAAATGAGCATATAGCTTTCTTTCACAGCTGTCGCGTTCATTGCGACGTTTTATAATTCGAGGCATGACCTAGTCCACTTGATAGACCCGTACATAATCGATTTCCATAGTAGCGGGTAATATACTGGTATCAACACCTTCAAGACCTCCCCAAGTTCCCCCCACGGCAATATTCATCAAAAAATAAAAATCACCTGAAAAGGGCCAACTATCCACGTTTGAAACAGTGGGGCGACGAAATGAGAACGCAATGGTATCCATATCGTCGATATAGAATTTGATATATTTCCTAGACCAAAGCATTCCAAAAACATGAAACTCCTCCTCTATCGTCTCCAAATCAACAGCGCCAGAAGTAATTTCGGTGCCATCGGCATGATTGTTTCGTGTACTGTGAATGGAAAAGTGGGTCTTATTCGGTTTAAAACTCACATACTCCATCATATCGATCTCCCCGCACGCTGGCCATCCCACTGTTTGTATGTTACTCCCTAGCATCCAGAGCGCAGGCCATATACCATTTCCCTTATGTTCGGGTATTTTCGCTCTAATTTCCATACGGCCATACTTGAATTTTTCCTTGCTGTTCATTCGGGCTGACGTAAAGGCACCTTCAATGGTATTATCCATATTCCGTTTAGCCGTAATTTTTAGGGTACCATTACTGACCTCCGCATTACCGTTTTCTTGATAATTTTGAAGTTCTTGATTGCCCCATCCACCACCACCGGTTTCAAAAAGCCAGTTATCCTCGGAAATCGTTTCCCCTTCGAATTCGTCACTCCAAACCAGTTCGGCATCATCCCAATAGTCGGCATCATCAGGGTTTTTGGCTACCACCGTAGGGGTTGGTTCTTCTTGTTCGGCAACCACCGCCGGTTCTTGACTATCGGACGTGGTACATCCAAAAAGAAACAAGCATAGTAGCGGTCGGAAAAACTTGATCTGTCTCATTTTTTTATTTAGAAGATACCATCTAAAAAACACCATAACTACAAAACCTCCAATTTCGCAAAACGCAGCAATAATTTTTTGATGTCTCCTTTCTCAAATTGTATCTCCGCCTTTTTGTCATTACCGACCCCTTCTATTTTCAATACCTTACCGCGACCGAAACGGGTGTGATTGACCAGCGCGCCCTCCGCCAGATTCGGATCGATTTTATTAGTATTCCCTACTGGAGCGGCCAATTCGGGTTTTAACTTACGAAGCTTACGCAACTGGTTCTCGTTGGGTTTTCCGACCAACGGCGGCTTCCCATTCTGCGGTTTCGTTTGTCTCAGTTTGCTTTTATCAACCTCCCCGAAAATATCACTGTTGATTAGGGGTTTGTACCGATACCCGGCATTGTCGATCGGTGTGAGGTTCTCTACATATTGTTCATCGATCTCTTCAAGAAAACGGCTAGGTTCCGCATCGATAAGTTTTCCCCAACGGTATCGATTTTGGGTATAGGTCAAATAGGCCTGTTTTTCAGCTCGGGTCAGGGCTACATAGAACAGTCTTCGCTCCTCCTCCAACTCGCTTCGGGTATTCATACTCATGGCGGAAGGAAAAAGATCTTCTTCCATACCAACAATATAGACATAAGGAAATTCAAGCCCTTTGGCCAAATGAATGGTCATCAGGGCTACACGATCATCATCGCCGGTGTCTTTATCCAAGTCCGTTGCCAATGCTACATCTTCCAAGAACTCCGAAAGACTTCCTGTGGCTTCATCGATCTCTTTTTGCCCTTCTACAAAGTCTTGAATACCATTGAGCAATTCCTCAATGTTCTCCATACGGGCGATACCCTCGGGGGTACCATCCTTTTTAAACTCCAAAAGAATTCCTGTTTTCTTGGCGATATGCTCCGCCAGAACAAAGGCATCGACACCTTCGTTCATGATTTGGAAACTCTTGATCATCGTGACGAAATCCTGAAGCTTTCTTTTGGTTCCCGAATTGATTTTTAAATTGATCTTCTCCAAGTTTTCGATGACCTCGAAAATGGATCTTCCGTAGTGGTTGGCCGCAACCACCAGTTTGTCAACCGTGGTATTGCCGATACCCCTAGCCGGAAAGTTGATGACCCGTTTCAACGCCTCTTCGTCCTTTTGGTTGACGACGAGCCTCAAATAAGACAACACGTCCTTGATTTCCTTACGTTGATAGAAAGAGAGGCCCCCGTAGATTCGATAAGGGATATCGCGTTTGCGCAACGCGTCCTCAATGGCTCGGGATTGTGAGTTCGTACGGTACAACACAGCAAATTCACCGTTGCGCATTTGTTGTTGCATCCGATGATCCCATATGGAACCCGCTACGTAGCGTCCTTCTTCGGCATCTGTGGTACTTCTGTGGATCTTAATGGCCGCTCCTTCATCATTGGCCGTCCAGACGACTTTCTCAAGTTGGTTCTTGTTCTTGGCAATAATGGAGTTCGCCGCGTTGACGATATTCTTTGTAGAGCGATAGTTTTGCTCTAAGCGGTACATGCCGACATTGTCGTAATCTTTCTGGAAATTCAGGATATTACTGATATTGGCTCCCCGAAAGGAATAGATACTTTGCGCATCATCACCCACCACACAAATATTTTGATATCGATCGGATAGCGCTTTTACGATAAGGTATTGCGAGTGGTTGGTATCTTGATACTCATCGACCAAAATATAGCGGAAACGATTCTGGTATTTTGCCAATACCTCAGGGTAGCGATTGAGTAGTTCGTTCGTTCGCAGCAAAAGGTCATCAAAATCCATCGCCCCTGCTTTAAAACAGCGATCGACGTAGTTTTGGTAAATATCCCCAAGTCTAGGGCGCTTGGCCATGGCATCAGCTTCCATCAATTCAGGGTCTTGAAAATAGGCCTTTACGGTAATTAGACTGTTTTTATAGGACGAGATACGATTCTGTACCTGTTTGTACTTGTAGATGTCCTTGTCAAGTCCCATTTCCTTGATAATCGAAGCGATCAGGCGCTGGGAATCTTGAGTATCGTATATCGTGAAATTACTGGGAAAGCCCAGTTTATCGCCATCATAGCGCAAGAGTTTTGCAAATACCGAATGAAAAGTACCCATCCAAAGGTTTTTCGCCTCGGAGGTACCCACAATATCGGCGATTCGCTTTTTCATCTCGCGTGCGGCCTTGTTGGTAAAGGTTAGGGCCAAAATATTAAAAGAGTCTACCCCTTGCGCCATTAAGTGTGCAATACGATAGGTCAATACTCGGGTCTTGCCTGAACCGGCACCCGCGATAACCATTAAGGGCCCATCTTTATGCAGCACTGGGGCCTTCTGGGCATCATTCAGTTCATCTATGAAATTACTCAATTCCTATACTTTTATTGGAAGGTGAATTTAGCCATAATAAAGGGTATCGAAAAAACAAGACGTCAATAATTATGAACAATGAGCGAGGGTTTTATTGAATTTGAATATATTTAGAGCCAGAACTATATCGTATGGGTACCCGCTACATTTCCGCACTTTTAATTGCACTTTCCATTTCCTTAAATCTATCAGCACAAAAAAAATCCAAAGGTCCTATCATTAAAGAATATGGCGCCGTTTGGGCCATTGAGCAACCGGACTTCAAAGTTGACACCACGAAGACCTATAGGGCTGTTTTCGATATCATGAATAGTCCCGAAAGCCATGACAAAGTTAATGCGAGTATCGAAACCGCGGCGCGTTTTTTAAATATGCATGCTCAGAGTGGAGTGCCCGCTGAAAATCTAAAAGCCGCTTTGGTGGTCCATAATCAAGCGTCAAAAGATATCATTTCCGATACAGCTTATCAAAAAAGATACGGAACCGCAAACCCGAATAGTGAATTGATCAAGGCATTACAGCATGCCGGGGTCGATATCATTTTCTGCGGGCAATCATCGAACGCTAGGGGGTTTCCCAAAGAAGACCTTATGGAAGGGGTACAACTGTCCCTCTCCGCTATGACGGCCCTCATACATTTACAAGACCAAGAGTACAGACTAATTAAATTTTAAAAACACAAAATGAAAAAAATCTTAGTAGCACTATTGTTATCCGGGGGTTTTGCCCTTGCGCAAGGCCCTAATTTGCAAAAGGACTATTCCCAAATTGAATCCAAGGTGGTGGAATGGCGCCGGGATATCCATCAAAACCCAGAACTGGGTAATCGCGAATTCAAAACGGCCGAGAAAATAGCCGAACATCTCAAATCGTTGGGAATTGAAATACAAACAGGTGTGGCCCATACAGGAGTGGTCGGTCTACTAAAAGGAGATCAACCCGGAAAGGTGGTTGCCCTGCGGGCCGATATCGATGCCTTACCAGTCACGGAACGTAATGACCTATCGTTCAAGTCAACCGTAACTTCAGAATTTTTAGGAGAAAAAGTTGGCGTTATGCACGCTTGCGGACATGATACCCATACCGCCATCTTAATGGGCGTTGCGGAAGTCTTGTCAAAGAACAAAGACAAGATAAAGGGTACGGTAAAATTTATCTTTCAACCGGCAGAAGAAGGACCACCACCAGGTGAAGAAGGTGGAGCGCTTCTTATGGTCAAAGAAGGCGTCATGGAAAACCCTAAGGTAGATGCCATTTTCGGTCTGCATATCAATTCACAGACCCCTGTCGGGACCATACGTTATAAATCAGGCGGAACAATGGCCGCAGCACAGAGCTTTACGATCAAGGTCAAAGGAAAGCAAAGCCATGGATCACAACCATGGTCAGGAGTCGATCCTATTTTGATCAGTGCGAAGATCATCGACGGACTCCAGACCATTATTAGCCGTGAAGCTAATCTGACCAATGAGGCGGCCGTAATTACAGTAGGAAAAATCAAAAGTGGGGTTCGTTTCAATATCATTCCCGAAAGTGCTGAGATGATCGGTACGATCCGCACCTTGGATTATGACATGAAAGACCTGATCAATAAGCGTATGATCGAAATGACGGAAACTATTGCCAAAGCCTATGGTGGGGAAGCTACGTGCGAAATCAAGGAAGCTACTGAGATCACCTATAACGAGCCCACTTTGGTCGATCAGATGTTACCTACCCTACAGCGGGTAGCGGGCACTGCTAGCGTACAGACACAAAAAGCCATAACCGGAGCGGAGGATTTCTCGTATTTCCAAAAGGAAGCACCAGGATTTTTCTTCTTTCTAGGCGGAATGACTCCGGGTAATACGGAATCTTTTCCGCATCATACCCCTGATTTCAAAATCGATGACAGTGGACTGATTCTCGGCGTGAAGGCCTTGACCGAAATGAGTCTTGACTATCTGAATATGTAAAAACCAAAATTCATTTTCGGTCTAAAGTCCAAGATGAGTTCCTTGAATTTTAAATTAATGTCATGGACAGTATACTAACGAGCCTTTCGAATGTTCCCTGGTGGCTGTGGATTATCGTATTTCTTGGACTTGTGGCCTTTCGCGATATTTTCATTCAAAAGGCCCATACCATATCGCACAATTATCCCGTGGTGGGACATTTGCGATATTGGTTGGAGAGCATCGGGCCGGAAATGCGTCAGTACTTTGTGGCGAACAACCGTGAAGAGCTCCCGTTCAATCGAATAGAACGGAGTTGGATATATGCATCTGCGAAAAAGGAGAATAACTATGAAGGTTTCGGTACCGACCGCGATATCTATGCCCATCAGCACATTTTTGTAAAGAACCAGATGATGGCATTTCAAATGCCGGAGAATCATCCGAACAAGGCTCATAAGGACTTTCTCCCTTGCGCCAAGGTCATGGGAGCTTACAACAAACGTAAAAAGCCATATCGGCCGGCGTCGATCATCAACGTTTCGGCCATGAGTTTTGGTTCGCTATCGGCTGCTGCGGTCGAGGCCATGAACAAGGGGGTATCTAAATCGGACGCCTATCACAACACAGGTGAAGGTGGCCTATCGCCCTACCATAAACAAGGCGGTGATGTGGTGTTCCATTTCGGAACAGGATATTTTGGGGTACGGTCTTCCGATGGGAATCTATCGCTTGAAAAATTGGAACGGTTAGTCGCTGAGAATCCCTGTATAAAAGCCATTGAAATCAAACTTTCGCAGGGGGCGAAACCTGGTAAGGGAGGTGTACTTCCTGGAGCTAAAATTACCAAGGAACTGGCTGAAATACGCGGTGTTGCGCCCGGAAAGGATGTACTTTCCCCCGCGACGCACAAAGCTTTTGGCACTGTGACCGAATTGATGGAACTCATTGAGACCATCGCCGAGAAAACCGGACTACCGGTAGGAATAAAAGGGGCCATTGGAAAATTAGATCAGTGGGAAGAACTAGCCGATATGATGTTGAAAACGGGTAGAGGGCCTGATTTTATTACCGTTGATGGTGGTGAAGGCGGAACAGGGGCCGCTCCCCCATCCTTCGCAGATCATGTTTCACTCCCTTGGGTATACGGGTTTTCGGAATTGTACAAAGTATTTCAAACGCGCGACCTCGTTTCACGTGTCGTTTTTATCGGTAGCGGTAAATTGGGTTTCCCGGCTAAAGCCGCCATGGCATTTGCGATGGGGGTCGATTGCATCAATGTTGCCCGCGAGGCGATGATGAGTATCGGCTGTATACAAGCACAGGTCTGTCATACCAACAAGTGTCCCGCAGGTATTGCGACCCAAAACAAATGGCGGCAACGGGGCATTAACATTCCCCTGAAATCGGACCGGTTGGCGCAGTACTTCAAGACCTTTCGTAAAGAACTCGTTGAAATCACGCATGCCGCAGGTTACGAACACCCGTGTCAATTTACGATGCACGACATTCAAGTCAATGTAGATGATATCGACCTGACGCGAAACTTAAGAACCACTTATGGGTATAACAAGACCGAAGTTCCGTTTCAGGGTACCCAAGCACTCTATGAGTGTCAATATCTCGGTGGAAAGAATTTCATCGAATCGACGAAATAATATACTTTTGCCGGGTATTTGATTGCTATCCATATCCCAAAAAATGACGTTTATGAAGAGAATTTTACTTTTACTAGGTCTATTTTTAACGCTAACAACCAGTATCTATGCTCAGCGAAAGAGTGATTTGATCGCTGAAGTAGCGACGCTAAAAATGAAAATGGATTCGTTGAATACGGAAGTAACCGATGCCCGAAAAAAGGAAAGAGTCGCGCAAACGGAGTCGGAGTCGTTCAAGTCGCAGGTTACCGAACTACAGGATGCCAACGCCACCCTCTTAAAAAGTTTGACCAGTTTTACCGAGGTTTCTTCCAAAAATTCAAGCAACTTCAATAAGGCTATGGAGCAACTCAATGAGAAAGAGCGACAATTGAAAGCCATTAATGATGCGCTTGCGAGCAATGATTCTACGGCCCTGCTGGTATTGACGAATGCCAAACAGACCCTTGGCGAAAATGCAAAGATCGGCGTCTCCAATGGTATGGTCATCATCTCTTCCGATTTAAGTACTTTGTTCGAGAGTGATACGAAGGCGACCTTAAAAACCGAAGCGGAACCTTGGATCCAAAAAATAGGGCAACTGTTGGCCGCTCACCCTAGCGTGGCTGTGACCATAGAGGGATTGAGCATGACAGGCGACCTAGATCTTCCTGCCCAACAGGCCTCGTCGGTACGCAACGCATTGCAGAAACTTGAAATCGCACCTGACCGGATTACCGCCTTGGGAAAAGATGGAAATCTAAAAGAAGGCGTTTTGATCAAAATACACCCCAAATTCGACGCGTTCTACCAAATGGTCAAGGCACATATGAAGAACTAAGACAAGTTCAAGCTTCAAGTTCAAATACAAAACTCAAACGCAAGTCCAAATTCAGACCGAATGTCACGTTGAGCGCAGTCGAAACGTATGTACTTTCTACACTCGAACCCGGGCTCTAATACATTTGGTTTAGGGCTGTGCAGATTCCCAACTACAGAAAAAAGATGGGCGGTTTACTCCCTACTCGACTCGTCTTGCTCGCTACACCTAGCGGACCTCATTCATCTTACCACTCCAAAGAGGAAGCAAAGAGGAAGGAACACGAAAACACGTATACTTTTTCAAAAAAATCGTCGTTTTAGTTGCAGTAATCACCCCGAAATTTCGGGATCAAACCACCAAAAATGACTGGAGATCAAATTTTTCAACTCTTTGCCTATTTCTTACCCACCGTAGTGACCGGTGCCATCGCATTCTATTTCTTTCGAATGCATACCAACAATGAAGAAGGGCGACGTAGATTTCTTTTACACAAAGAGACCCAAACGACCACTTTGCCCATTCGCCTTCAAGCATATGAACGTATGGCCTTGTTTCTAGAACGGATTTCGATTCCTAGTTTGGTCGTTCGTGTTGCACCTAAATCCGCGGATAAAGATGCTTACGAAAAATTACTGATCAAAAACATTGAGAACGAATTCGAGCATAATCTATCACAACAGATATACCTTACCGATGAATGTTGGAACATCATTAAAGCGGCCAAAAGTGCCACCGTTCAGATGATTCGAAAAGCGGCAATGAGCGAAACCGACTCCGCCGATAAACTTCGTGAAGACGTATTGACGGAGACCATGGACAAGCAAAATCCTTCGGCTACGGCGCTAGCTTTCGTTAAAAAGGAGATTAGCGGTCTTTGGTAAAGGCAGCTCATAATTCCAACCGAAAATAAGGCATACTACACATCCCTATTCATGTTCATTAGGTTCAATGGGATTTGTTTCCTCATTTTTGTTCTTGGCATATAAATAGCCACGTTTCCACCAAAGGGTCATTTTCGTTTTGTCGAAAATCAGGGAATTGGTCGTCAAAATGGTAGGCGTATAGTAAAGGTTGATGATGGCATCTTTTTGGTTCGCCACGAACTTTCCAATCCTGATATTCTGGTGTTCGATCCGGTCGAGAATAAAACTCAACATTGTAGTCAACAACTCAAACGGATTTCGCGATGGCATGCGGTTCATATAGCTCACCTCGGTATGCAGCACGACTACATCTACGTTAGTCGCCCCTCTTTTCAAGGCTTCTTCAATGGGCACAATGCTTCCCAATCCACCGTCGGCATACTCACAGCCATTTTTTCGAACTAAACTCATAAATGGGGTGTAGTTGGCTGAAATCCAGATCCAGTCACAGTATTCGTCATAGGTGCAGTCGTTTATCGACTTGTACTCTACTTGATTCAGGGACAAATTGGATACGGTGACCACCACATCATTTGGCCCTTTTTTCAATTCTTCGAACTCCGCGACCGTAAGGCTATCCCGAATAAGCTGCCGCAGGTTTTCACTTTCACCAAAGGTCTTTTTACCGTTGATCAAGTTCTTCATCACGTTCCAATGGTTGATCGATATTTCGTCAATACCATTTTTCTTCTGCACTATGAACGGGCAGTTGCTAAAAATACTTTTTTGATTTACATTGGAGTAAATCTCCTTGATCTTGTCCAATTTTCCGAGGGCCAAATGCGAAATAAGAAGGCTTCCCGTCGACGTACCTACGAAAAGGTCGTACTCGTTGCCCGATTCTTGGATCAAGAATTGCGCAACCCCACCGGCAAAAGCGCCTTTACTACCACCGCCCGATATGACCAATGCCCTCATTCAGTTTTCAATTTACTAGTTAAATAACGAGAATCCTCAGGATTTAGTTTGGGCGCCAAGTCTTGTAAGCGTGTTTTATAGTCTGCATCTTCCCATAATTCATCCAACAAATTTCTAGCAAATTTCTTGAATTGCCAAGCGTGATGATTGGTCGCTTTGACCAGATTGGTCAAAGCATCTTCATTCAACCCAAAGGCTTCTTTTAGATAGAAAAAGGCACCCTGCCGTAGCTCAAAACCATAGCTCGGATCGGTATAAGTGCTTAACTCGTCAAAATAATCTTTGGTCATCGGTCCGTTGAAATTCTCGGATAGCATGGCCAAGGTCAGCCAAAGCAAACGAATGTTCTTGTTGGGTAAGCCGTGAAACGTCTTGGTGGTGTTCAAATACTTTTCTCGGTCCTCAGGATAGTTCTGCCATAGAAAAAAGAGGGCCAGTTCTTTTGTGATATAACTCTCGTCCTCCAAAAGTGTTTCCAGTTTATCCTTTCCCAAGATTTTGGTTAGGTCAGGTGATGAGAAAAGGGCTTGGCGAATGGGGATGGTATCCGAAGAAAACGCCTGCTCATAAATTGCTTGTGGCAATGAGGAATGATACTTCTCCAGTAGCGCTGTTCTAAAATGGACGGACGTCGTGGCATCCCAGTAGCTGAGGTAATCGATAGCATCGGTTTGGGCAGCTTGCAAATCGTACCAAAGCTTGATGGATGGCGAACTAGAGATTAAAAGGGATTTCGCTTGCTGCAAGGGAAATTCGGTACGCTCCAGCCACACTCCCTTGAAGTTCGAGAGGTTCTTTTTGCTAGCCGTCTTGATTTCTTGTAAAAAATCATCCACCGTGGCATTCCTGAATTGGTAGCGTTTGAGGTAGCTTTTGACTCCCTTTGTAAAGGCGGCGTCCCCAACTTCAGCCCGTAAGGCAACTAAGGCCCAGGCTCCTTTTTCATAAAACGTGAGACTACTGGCCTTGGGATCCA
The DNA here is from genome assembly GCA_947494565.1 of uncultured Flavobacteriaceae bacterium. Classification (GTDB taxonomy): domain Bacteria; phylum Bacteroidota; class Bacteroidia; order Flavobacteriales; family Flavobacteriaceae; genus Maribacter_C. Next base: position 335,365 of record CANLVG010000001.1, read on the forward strand.
GTAAACTTTCCCCTTTGCCCCCAACAGACTGCTCTTGTAACTGTTTTAAAGTCGTCTGTAACTTCCAATAGAAATGATCCGCACCAAATAAGTGCTTCTCGGCCAAATACGCATAGTAGGTGGCAAAACCCTCATGTAGCCAATGATGATGCCCGTCTTTTTCGGTTACGAGATTCCCGAACCACTGGTGTGCCATTTCATGGGCGTTCACGTTGACGTAATTCTTATCTACAAAGGCTAGGGAATCGATGACGTAGCCGTCGGAGAATAGCGTCGTCCCCGTATTTTCCATACCGGCGTACAGAAAGTCGCGTACAGGAACTTGTTTGTAATTTTGCCAAGGATAAGGTACCCCGATTTCCTCCTCTAAAAAGTCAAAGATTCTTTTGGTATAGCGGTAGGTCGGTTCGACCTTTACACTGTCCTCGGGATAATAGTAGTTCTCAAGGGGAATACCACTAGTCGACATCGCTTCTTGCTTTTGGTAATTTCCGACAGCAAAAGCCAACAAATAGCTGCTCATCGGTTGTTCCATGTCAAAATGCCATTCCGTGATCTCCCCATTGGTGTTGCGCGAAGTATGGATGTTCTTGCCATTTGCGATCACCTGCATTTCATTGGGCACGGCAAGGGTCAGATCAAATTCGACCTTCTCCTCCATGTCGTCAAAGCTAGGCAGCCAATGACTGGTATACTTCCCCTGCCCTTGTGTCCAGATTTGGTCCACCGCCTCGAATTCGATCGCTAGGTCACTTCCATCTCCCAATGGACCCGGTTGTACGGGTATTTCGCCTTTATAATTCGACGCTATAAAATAAACGGTCTGCTTTGGTTGCGTTTCAAAGCCGACACCTAGGGAATAGGTCTCATTTTTCTTGAACTTGTGCCGAAAAATAAGCACATCATCGGCATACTCGAAATCCGCTACTTTTTCATTGATACTGGTAAAGCCGAATTTCATGTTTTTCGCATCGAGAAATACCGAATCCACATCATTTAAAACCTTGAATTTGTACGCCACGGTACCTTGAATCCTTTTCTCTTGGGGCAATAGCTTTACATAAACATCGGCATAGGTAAAATCGACCTTGTCTTGATGTTGGGTGAATCCGAACACGGTATAGAGGAAAAAAATCAAACCTAAAAATCGATTCATGTTATTGTGACTTCAAAGTCCGGACCAAATGTACCATTTTCATACGCCCCGCCCTAACCAAACCGTAGTGATGGCCTTCTTTACAGGAAGCTAGGTCTATCCATCCGACCCTATAATCGCTCCTTTTATTCCGACCTATAGGTACATACGCATGAAGCATTAAGGAAGGACTTTTGTTGGAGTTCTTTTCATGAACCCCTAAATTCGTTTTATGAATACCAATTTCCTGCAAACTCCCATCACCTATCTTAAGGGGGTCGGGCCAAATAGGGCCGAAACCTTGCAGGGCGAGTTGGGCATTCATACCTATCAAGACCTGCTGAACCTCTTTCCGAACCGGTATTTGGATAAGACCCAGTATTACAAGATCTCACAATTACAACGCAGTAGCGCCGAAGTGCAGATCTTTGGGAAAATCATACATCTCAAGAGCGTAGAACAAAAAAAGGGAAAACGTCTCGTCGCTACTTTTGCCGACGATACCGGTCAAATGGAACTGATCTGGTTTCGGGGTCAAAAATGGATTCGTGAAAATTTGAAGATCAATACGCCCTATGTCATTTTCGGAAAATGCAACTGGTATAGTGGGGGCTTTTCAATGCCGCATCCGGAGATGGAATTATTGGATCAGCACCAAAAAGGATTGAAGGTGTTCATGCAACCCATATATCCCTCCACCGAAAAGTTGAGCAATCGGGGCATTACCAATCGGGTGATCAGTAAACTGATCCAACAATTATTTCTGGAGACCAAAGGAAATTTTATCGAAACCCTTTCCGATACCCTGATCCATGAATTGAAACTGTTGCCAAAGAGTGAGTCGTTATTGAACATCCACTTTCCGAAGAATCAGGAATTATTGGCCAAAGCGCAATTTCGCTTGAAGTTTGAAGAGCTCTTCTTTATTCAAATGCAATTGATCGCCAAGAACATACGGCACAAACAAAAGATCAAGGGCTTCAATTTTGACCAGGTCGGCGAACGGTTCAAGGAGTTTTATGAAGAACATCTGCCCTTTGAGTTGACCAATGCCCAAAAGCGGGTTATTAAAGAGATTCGGCATGACTTGGGCAGTAACGCCCAAATGAATCGGTTGCTACAAGGAGACGTTGGATCCGGTAAAACCATCGTTGCCGTCATGACGATGTTACTGGCCGTGGATAATGGTTATCAGGCGTGTTTGATGGCGCCTACCGAGATTCTGGCCAATCAGCATTACGCCGGAGTGAGCGAACTATTGGCAAACATGGGGGTACGTTGTGCCTTGTTGACCGGGTCAGTTAAAAAATCGGCGCGAAAACCTATCCATGAGCAATTGGAAAACGGCGAACTACAACTACTGATCGGCACCCACGCGCTCTTGGAAGATAAAGTAAAATACAAGAACTTAGGACTCGCCATTATTGACGAGCAACATCGCTTCGGAGTGGCGCAACGGGCCAAGTTATGGCACAAAAATGAATTTCCACCCCATATTCTGGTCATGACGGCAACCCCTATTCCACGTACGCTGGCGATGAGTTTGTATGGGGACTTGGATATTTCCGTTATCGACGAACTACCTCCGGGGCGTAAACCCGTTAAGACCGTGCATCGCTTTGACTCCAACCGGTTGAAGGTCTTTCGGTTCGTTCGGGATGAAATCAAAAAAGGACGCCAAATCTATATCGTTTATCCACTGATCCAAGAGTCCGAAGCCTTAGATTATAAGGACCTGATGGACGGGTACGAGAGTATTGCACGCGACTTCCCCCTACCCGATTATCAGATTTCCATCGTTCATGGGAAAATGAAGCCAGCGGACAAGGATTATGAAATGGATCGCTTTGTACGTGGTGAAACCCAAATAATGGTCGCCACTACGGTCATCGAAGTGGGGGTCAATGTGCCCAATGCCTCCGTCATGATCATCGAAAGTGCAGAACGTTTTGGGCTTTCACAGTTGCATCAGCTCAGGGGCCGTGTGGGACGGGGCGCAGATCAAAGTTTCTGTATTCTGATGACAAGCCATAAGCTTTCGTCAGAGGCCAAGACCAGACTTGAAACCATGGTGCGTACCCACGATGGATTTGAAATTGCGGAAGTAGATTTGAAACTTCGTGGACCCGGAGATATTATGGGAACGCAACAGAGTGGCGTTTTGAATCTAAAGATTGCAGATATCGTCAAGGACAATGCTATTTTAAAAACAGCCCGATACCATGCCCTTCAGCTTTTTAAGCAAGACCCTTCTCTGGAAAAACCAGAGCATCTGGTCATTCGCCATGCCTATGCCCAATTGGTCAAGTATAAGAATATTTGGAATTATATCAGCTAGCGCACACATTTATCGAATATGGTCAAATCCTTAAGAACACTTTCCAATACATCGCATACGATTTCGAAAAAACTTACGTTTGATAAAGGATTCCGGAATATATACTACAAATAACTTCCGCATATCTACTGAAATTAGGGGTTTCGATTTCGCCCATTACCGGGATGCCCAGATGACAGAACGTAACGAATTTTGTCCCTAAGCAATAAACCAATCAAATAATCATTTAAACCCCCAGTAGTATGAAAATCACAATTACCATTTTTACCCTAGCAGCAGCGCTTTTTTCGCAACTTTCATTTGCCAAGGCCAGAATACCCATTCCTTACGGAACAGCCGACAAAATCATCAAAATGGTCGATTTACCAGACCAAGAGGAATTTCAATTAGAAGATGGACGGTATTTCGATATCGGCAGTTACTACACGATCAACCATATCGTTTGGTTGGCCTACAGTAGTTCTGAACCTCAAATTGTGGGATACGTTGAAGATAGTGATGAATATCTGGTCTTTACCCCGGAAGAATTGAAACAAATCGCCGAAATCGCCAATGTTGAAATTCCCGCCGAGGCCGAAGTGTCTTTTATGCATCGCGTCGGTGGCAAGATCATCCTCGGGATTATCGGTCTATTTGTGATATATGGTATCTACTCGTCCTACTTCTCAAAAGACGAAGAGGAAGAGAAACAGCATGATTCAGCTGAAACCGCTTAAATACACCCTAATTAAATGTCTTCCTATGACGTATCACGGCCTGAGCGCTTGTGGTACGTTGTAGGCATACCGCCACCATGAAGAAATCAGACCTCATAGCCATTTTGGTCGTTGTTGGTTTCGCCATTGTGCAGGCTCGCGCCGCAAATAACGTAGCTCCCGGACCCGCGCAATGGATTGAAACCGAAGCTGAAGTGTTGGGAACAAGATCTAAGCTTAGAAAAAGATCGAGCTACACCTATGCCCGAGTGTCATTTACGGCAGCGGATGGTCACACATATGAGACCGAAGTCAGATTGTGGTCCATTCCATTGGTAGGTCGCAACTTGTCTCCTGGTGATATCCTCACCATTCGCTACAATACCGATAATCCGGTAATCGCGCAAACACTCTTTGCTCATTTTATTGATTCGTACGGACTGTATATCTTAATTATCATCGGTGTATTTTTTAGCATATCTCGTTTGCGAAAGACCTATATACCCAAATAAAAAACCCGCGTATGAACGCGGGTTTTGTGCTATCAAAAAAGTTCAGGACTAATTGATATCCTCACCTTTTTCCAACTGCACGAGATATCCTGCAATCGCGTCTTTATTGGGCTGATCCGGAGCACGACCTGCCGCAATTTTAAGGTGCTTTAAGGCTGTTTTATAGTTGCCCATTGCCGCATGTGCACGAGCTAATCCAAAATCGACCGGCCATTGGCCTTTGTGATTTTTGGCATTGAGTTTAAAAATTTTCATCGCACGTTCCTTGTCGTTTTGCGCGATCAATTGTCTTCCATACGCATGGGTCTGGAAAACCGTAGCCATACCCAGGGCCTCGTCCATCACCGCATTCGCTTCAGCCGTCTTTCCCTGCTTGGTCAAGATGCCGGCCTTGATGCTCAGGTTGTTGAAGTTTTTCTGGCTATAGAACTGTCCTTCAATTGTTCCATTGATCCAACCAAGTGCCTCATTGAGGTCACCATCATTATTCAGGGCGTAATTGGCCGCTTGTTCCCAAGTCTGTCTGTTGAATCCTGGGGAGTTCTGTAATTTCTGTCGAATATCGTTCAACACGATAGTCGGCACATCTACTTCGACCGTAAAGGGAATCTGTTTTTTCTCCCAATTCAAGGCTACCGTAGCCGTGGTTGCCGTGACATCATTTATAGAAAAGGTCAATTGTTCGGTATGGGCAACCTCCTTCGTCGTCACATCAACTTTTAGGGCATCTTCCGAAGGCTCGTAAAAATAACTTCCCCAGGCCGTATGGTTCTTCGAAAAGATAATGGTGGCCCCGCCATCTTCTTTGATGACCATGTGGAGTCCGTAGGTGCCGGCCGCCAAATCTTTCCCTTCGATTTTGACATCACTACTGAACTCGATGATCGTATTCTCATTGGCCCCGGCCCGCCAAGGGGATTCTTCGGCTGTACCGAAACCTAAATTATTCATTCCATAGGGCACTAAGGCACCCCAAATTTCGCGTCCGTTGACACTAGGCCTTGAATAGGTGACCGTAATATCGGAAATGCCGACACGCTGTGATACGGTAGCAACCTGGCTACCTGATGGAAGATTCAATTGCCCCATCACGGGGGTCGCGAATAAAAGCAGGATAAATGACCATACCCAAATGGCCTTCTTGTACACTTGTTTCATTTTGATTGATTTAGATTGTTGAAATATTAATTTGATTGCAAAACAAGATAACTACATGACCAAGTTCAAATCGTTAGCATTATGTTAAACTCTAAGACAGCGGTGTTAATATTTTTTGTATTTGCTGTGGTTGGACATCGTAATTTAGGGCAGTAGAATTTCTTAAAAACACCTTGTTTCATTAGCTTTGCTAGCTTCTAATTTGAAACTATGAGTGCAAAAAAGACACTATTTGATAAAGTTTGGGATTCTCATGTGGTCCATCAAATCGAAAACGGACCCGATGTGCTTTTCATCGACCGTCACATGGTTCATGAGGTGACCAGTCCTGTCGCTTTTTTAGGATTAAAGAATAGAGGGATTCGCGTTCTGCACCCTGAGAAGACATTTGCCACGGCTGATCACAATACGCCGACCATCAACCAACACTTGCCCGTCGCGGATCCGCTTTCGGCCAATCAATTAAAAATGTTGGAAGAAAATGCCAATGAATATGGTATTTCGTATTGGGGTCTGGGCCATGAAAAAAACGGGATCGTACATGTGGTAGGTCCGGAATACGGTATTACCGTACCAGGAGCGACTATTGTTTGTGGGGATTCACATACCTCTACCCACGGGGCTTTCGGGGCCATTGCTTTCGGAATAGGAACGTCAGAAGTGGAAATGGTATTGGCCTCACAATGCATCATGCAACCGAAACCCAAACGAATGCGCATCAATATTACCGGGGAATTGCAGTATGGGGTGACTCCAAAAGACGTTGCCCTCTTCATCATCTCAAAGCTAACCACTTCAGGAGCTACGGGATATTTTGTGGAGTACGCAGGTGACGTGTTCAAGAATATGACCATGGAGGGACGTATGACCGTTTGTAACCTTAGTATTGAAATGGGAGCCAGAGGCGGAATGATCGCGCCAGACGAGACCACCTTCCACTATATCAAGGGGCGGGAGTTCACTCCAAAAGGTGCCGACTGGGACACCGCCATGGACTATTGGCAAACCTTATACACAGATGAAGACGCGATTTTCGATAAAGAATTGACCTTTGACGGTTCGTCCATCGAACCAATGATCACCTACGGTACCAATCCCGGGATGGGAATGGGCATTTCCAACGACATTCCGACATCCGATATGGTTCAAGGCGGGGCGACTACCTATAGGAAATCGCTACAATATATGAAGTTCGATGAGGGTGATTCCATGATCGGAAAACCGATTGATTTTGTATTCTTGGGTAGTTGTACCAATGGAAGAATCGAAGATTTTAGGGCATTCGCCTCTATTGTTAAGGGACGAAAAAAAGCGGATAACGTAACCGCCTGGTTGGTTCCCGGAAGTCACAAGGTAGAAAGCGCTATCAAGGAGGAAGGTATTTTGGATGTACTAACGGAAGCGGGTTTTGAACTACGCGAACCCGGTTGTTCGGCCTGTTTGGCGATGAACGATGACAAGGTGCCCCCTGGGAAACTTGCGGTAAGTACGTCCAACAGAAACTTTGAAGGACGACAAGGCCCAGGTTCACGAACCCTATTGGCAAGTCCACTCGTCGCTGCCGCGGCGGCGGTTACCGGAAAGGTTACAGATCCAAGGGAGTTAATGAAAGAAGAGTTCGTATAGCGAACTTGCTTCTAGCTATCGGCTGCTAGCCTTTAGCTAGTGAACAAAATAGTAAATAACCTCGGGGCAAGCCCGCGAGGCATTAGAAGGAAAATTAACATTGATTTCGACGCAAGCGTCGGAGCATTTTAAATCTCGATTATCGAGTAAAGGTAGCGGCCAATGGCCAATGGCCAATGGCCAAATAGCAAAAAGCAAAAAAAAATGGCATACGATAAATTCAATATTCTGACATCAACGGCAGTTCCATTACCGATAGAGAATGTGGATACCGATCAAATCATACCTGCCCGTTTCTTAAAGGCGATAGAGCGCAAGGGGTTTGGAGACAATCTTTTCCGTGACTGGCGGTACAATCAAGACAATTCCCCAAAAGAGGATTTCGTCTTGAACGATGCCACCTATACCGGAAAGATTCTGGTCGGTGGTAAGAACTTCGGTTCCGGTTCCTCACGCGAGCACGCGGCCTGGGCGGTGTATGACTATGGGTTCCGATGCGTCATCTCTAGTTTTTTTGCGGATATTTTTAGAGGAAACTGTCTGAACATCGGCGTACTTCCGGTTCAAGTAAGTGCCGAGTTTCTTCAAAAGATATTCGGGGAAATCGAGAAGAACCCTGCTGCGGAATTCGAAGTCAACCTTCCTGAACAAAAAGTGACCATTTTGACCACAGGGGAAAGCGAATCTTTTCATATCAATGACTACAAAAAGGGAAACATGACAAACGGCTTCGACGATATTGACTACCTATTGAACATCAAAGACAGTATTCAGGAGTTTGCGAAGACAAGGCCTTTCTAAAATGAAAAAGCGCTATTTGGAAATCATGGACACCACCCTTCGCGATGGTGAACAGACCTCGGGGGTATCTTTTACAGCATCCGAAAAGTTGACCTTGGCGAAGCTTTTGCTTGACGAGCTCAAAGTGGACCGAATTGAAGTGGCTTCCGCCCGTGTCTCAGAAGGTGAGCTTGAAGCAGTGCAACAGATTACCGAATGGGCCGCGACCAAAGACCTTTTGGATCAAATTGAAGTACTGACCTTTGTAGATGGTGGCGTTTCCTTAAAATGGATGGAGAAAGCCGGAGCGAAATCGCAAAACCTCTTGACCAAAGGGTCATTGAACCATCTGAAATACCAACTCAAAAAGACTCCTAAAGAACATTTTGCCGATATCGCGAAAATTTTCAAGTCAGGGGAACAAAAGGGAATCATCAATAATATCTATTTAGAGGATTGGAGTAACGGTATGCGCAATTCCAAGGCATATGTATTCGAATTTTTGGATTTCCTCGCTACCCAACCCGTTAAACGGGTTTTGCTTCCCGATACACTAGGAATTATCACCTATACAGAGACTTTTGACTTTCTCTCGGAAATTATATCGAGACATCCTGATATGCATATCGATTTTCATGGTCATAACGATTATGATCTCGGCGTGGCGAATATCATGGAAGCCGTTAAGGCCGGATGTCATGGATTGCATCTTACGGTAAACGGAATGGGAGAACGCGCCGGAAATGCTCCGATGGCAAGTGCCATTGCCGTGATCAACGACTTTTTACCTGAGGTAACCATCAATGTGAACGAAAAAGCACTCTTTAAAGTGAGCAAATTGGTTTCGGCGTTCACCGGGGTGGGCATACCGTCAAACAAACCTATCGTAGGTGATAGTGTTTTTACACAAACTGCTGGCATACATGCTGATGGCGATAGTAAAAAGAACCTTTACTTTAGTGACTTAATGCCCGAACGTTTTGGAAGAAAACGAAAATATGCACTGGGTAAAATGTCTGGTAAAGCGAATATTCAGAAGAATTTACAAGAATTAGGACTGACCTTGAACGATGAGGAACTCAAAAAGGTCACCGCCCGGATTATCGAACTCGGGGACAAAAAAGAACGCGTTACCAAAGATGATTTGCCCTATATCATTTCCGATGTATTGGATACGGATTACCAGCAAAAGGTTTTCGTAAAGTCGTATGTATTGACCCATGCCAAGGGATTGCAACCGTCCACTACCCTATCCTTGGAGATAAACGGAAAGACTTATGAGGAGAATGCCTCTGGTGATGGGCAGTATGATGCCTTTGTGAATGCCTTACGAAAAATATACAAATTACTGCAACTTGAATTGCCCAACTTGGTCAATTATGCCGTGCGCATTCCCCCGGGAAGTAATTCCGATGCACTTTGTGAAACGATAATCACTTGGGAACTTAATGGAAAGGAACTCATCTCAAGGGGATTGGATTCAGACCAAACCGTAAGCGCAATCAAGGCTACCGAGAAGATGTTGAATATCATCTAAAAGCGAATCGCGAATCACTTTTCGCCGTGCGCTTATACTGGATTGAGTAAAACTATGAGAGATTATAGAAAATATAAAGTTTGGGAACTAGGTCATGAAGTGACGTTGGAAATCTACAGATTAACTCGAAGTTTTCCAAAAGAGGAAATGTACGGTATGGTCAGTCAAATGAGAAGAGCCTCCAGTTCGGTTCCAGCAAATATAGCTGAAGCTTGTGGTAGGGAATCAGACGCGGAATTCAGGCGATTTCTCATTATAGCCCAAGGTTCGGCGAATGAATTGGAATATTTCACAGTCCTCGCAAAGGACTTAAGATATTTGGAAACACCATTTTTTTCAAACCTAAATGATAAAGTAGATAAATTAAGAAGAAGTTTAAATAGCCTAATAACGAAACTCTAAATACTAAAACTGCGATAAACGATTCGTGAATTGCATTTAGCGATCAGCGTATAGCGTTTTCGCACAGCGAAAAAAACATGAAACTAAACATAGCCCTTTTAGCCGGAGACGGAATCGGACCGGAAGTTATCGACCAGGCAGTCAAAGTCTGTGATGCCATAGCCAGAAAATACCAACATGATATCACTTGGCAGCCCGCCTTGACGGGAGCCGCCGCTATTGATGCGGTTGGAGAGCCTTATCCCGATGAGACCCATGAGGTCTGCGCCAACGCGGATGCGGTCTTGTTCGGTGCTATCGGACATCCACGCTTTGATAATGACCCTTCAGCAAAAGTGCGTCCAGAACAAGGCTTACTAAAGATGCGTCAAAAATTAGGTTTGTTCGCCAATGTGCGGCCTACTTTTACCTTTCCTTCCCTTATCGATAAATCCCCTTTGAAGCGTGAACGCATCGAGGGTACCGATTTGATCATTCTACGGGAACTGACCGGAGGTGTTTATTTTGGCGAACGCGGTCGAAAAGACAATGACAACACGGCCTATGATACGATGACCTACCAGCGTTTTGAAATCCAGCGTTTGGCAAAAAAAGGTTTTGAAATGGCCATGAAGCGTTCTAAAAGACTGTGCTGTGTCGACAAGGCGAACGTGTTGGAATCCTCAAGATTATGGAGAGAGACCGTACAGGCCATGGAAAAAGACTATCCTGAGGTCGAAGTCTCCTATGAATTCGTCGATGCCGTTGCCATGCGTCTGGTGCAATGGCCCAGTTCGTATGATGTCATGATCACCGCGAACCTTTTTGGGGATATCCTGACCGACGAAGCATCGGTCATATCAGGTTCCATGGGCTTAATGCCCTCTTCCTCTGTTGGGAGTAAGGTCTCCTTGTACGAGCCTATTCACGGATCGTATCCACAAGCAGCCGGAAAGGATATTGCCAATCCGTTGGCTACCGTACTTTCCGCGGCTATGCTCTTTGAGGATAGGAATTTGACCGAAGAGGCCCAAGCCATTCGCGATGTGGTCAATACCTCACTGGCAGAAGGTATCGTGACCGAAGACCTTGCGGAAGGTGGTAAAGCCTATAAAACGTCAGAAGTTGGGGATTGGTTGGCCCAGAATATTTAGTAGGGTCCTACCTCATTCCATAATTAATGCTAGTCAACCCTAGTTGCTATGAGTGGTACCATTTCCTATAACTTTACCGCAAAGGTCTGGAAACATGGAGCTGCAGGTGGGTGGCATTTTGTGTCCCTACCCACGAAAGTATCCAAAGAAATTAGGGCATTATTCGGGAAGCACGAAGAAGGTTGGGGAAGATTGAAAGTCGTTGCCCTTGTTGGCGATACCCAATGGAAAACCGCCATTTGGTTCGATACAAAAGGGAATACCTATCTTTTGCCCCTTAAAGCGACGGTTCGCAAACAAGAGCGTATGGTCATTGGGGAAGTCAGGGAAATTACGATTCTTATCTAAAACAAGTGACCTTGCGAAAATATCCGGAATGGGCAACTCAAGTTGTCTATAGTAAACTCTTTCAGGAACTATACGCACCCCTTCAGGAAGCTCGGGAAAATTAAGAAAATACGGTCAGTTCGAGCGGAGTCGAGAACAGGGTGCTTAGTGACGAGCATCTCGACTGCGCTCGATGTGACAGACGTACATTGGATGTGATAGCCTTCCATTTGAGATGAGAATTTCAGTTGCTAAAACTTCCGATTTCGGCTATTCGAATACGGCTCGATGATGAAAGGATCATACAACCCGTGTTCTTCCCAAGTTATTCTATAAACACATAATCGGTATAGGTGGACGTTTCCGGGTCTTCTTCGACAAATTCATACACCCCTCTAAGCGCATTTTCAATTTTGGGGATAATCTCTAAAAAGGCCTTCGAATACTCGGTCGCATCTTCTTGCGGATAATAGTGGTCTCTCGTGGCCTTGCTGTCATAGAAATAAATGAACAGATACCTTCCCGCATCCGTTCCCCTGTCCGCTTTGACGAGCCGTGCCTCAATGCCGGGCACCTTCCGAAAGGTAGGATTCAGTTTGGCCATGGCGTAAGCCTCAAAGGCTTTGGCATCCATTCCTTTTTTTAGGGTCATAGCTCGTACGGCGTAGGTTCTTCCATCGGGTTCGGTCGATTGCCCAAAGGAAAAACCTGTTGTTGTCATTAGTAATAGCGCTAGCATTTTTAGTGTTGTTTTCATTTTATAGTTGTTTGTGGTTCGTACTTTTAGTTAAGTCGGATTTAGAATATGAGTCGAACGGTAAACTGTAGGAGTAATCCAAAAACTTGGACGAGTTCCTTGAATGATTATAAGGTTCAGACTCTTTTCACTATACAATCTTCCCTATTAACAGCGGCTCAGAATAAAATATTTATTCCGCCAAATTAATTTGGAAAGACAATTTCATCTTCGATTATTTCCTCTTCACCTAGAGTAATTTCAAAACCTGCAGTCGATGTTGGAGAAGTAAGAATCCTAATTTTGAAATGCTTGTTTGCCAAAACGGGAGAATACTCTTTTTCCACTACAATGTCACTACCATCAATAGCGGTGGCACTTACTTGCAGAGTAAAGATATCCGCTCCCGCAATGAGCTCCCTATTCTCAGGGATATATTTATTAAGCGGGAAAAAGCCCTTCCTCAAGTCATCATTAGCAGACCATTCCAAACTTGCGGTTGAACTAAATATTTTGACTTTTACATTTGGAAACCTTTCTATTATATCATCTTCAAAGTCTATTGAAAATGCAGCATCCCATAAGCTCAATATAACATCAACACTTTCTTCAATACCTTCGGAAACCTCAAACTCGGTAAAACCAATGTCAGTTCCATAACCCGGAGTGTCGAACCTTTCAAGTGCAGAAATAGAAGGATAGAATATAGCCGTATAAGAGTTTACCGTCAGCTCTATTGGTCTAGGCAGGTCTGAATATTTTGATAGGAAGACGGTATTTCCACTGGTGTTTTCAAAAATATGTACCATAACATTTTCCAACACCTCTTCAATGTTGGGTCTCTTTTTTGAGGATACTACCTCAAAGACCTCCTTTTCCGAAAGATTAAATTCAATTGTTCCGAACTGTACGTCATCAGAAGGAGTTTCCGCTATAGTTTCAATCCTACTACATGAAGAAATTAGAATGACAATTACCAAGCTCCAAAAAAAATTAGTTTTCATAATTCTGCGGTTTTAAGATTAATCATTATTCACAAATATCATCCGAATCAAGCACCACTTCCGTATCATCATCAGCCAGGTCACACACCGCTTGAGGAATTGAAGTCACGGGGTTCTCTTCAAGGGAAAGTATTTCCAATCCAGATAAGTTGGCGAGTGTAGTTGGTATATCGGTTAGACTATTGCCGGATAGATTCAGTGCCTGAAGGCTTGCCATACCCCCTATCCAAATCGGTACCTCGTCAAAGTTTTTATTATCGAATACCGCGAGAATCTTAAGATTTCGCAACATAGCAATCTCTTCCGGTATATCACTTATTTCTGAACCCGTGATTCCGAGGGTTATCAAACCTTCTATTTCACCAATCTCCTTGGGTATATTTTGAACCCCTTCGCAAGCGCACAACAACTCCTGAAGGCTTTTCAAATACCTTATTTCGGGTATAATTTGCGTAATACCTAGGCCGAATAGTAATCTTAGCCCTATTACTTGACCAGTATCGTCCAAAAAAACACCATTCCAATCGTCCATGTCGCTATTTGACAAATCCCATCCAAGACCGTTACCTGGGTTTGATTCATAAAGCAATCGCAACACCTCATATTCACTTAAGTAAGTCTCTGGGCAGCCGTTCAGTTCCGGCAACCCAGGGTCATCAGGGCAGTCGTCATCCCTATCAATAACACCGTCGTTGTCAGAATCTGGAAACGGACACCCATCATTCACTGCCGGCCCAGCTTCGGTGGGACAGTCATCATCGTTGTCCGCAATACCATCCCCGTCTGCATCTGGGCAACCGTTCAGTTCTGGCAGTCCCAGATCATCAGGACATACATCTTCCTCATCAGGAACGCCATCCCCATCGGAATCGATTTCTCCTCCACAAGAGCCCGGTATCTCAGGGGTAGCATTGGGGTCATTGTCATCACAATCACCCATTTGTCCATACCCACAAGCATTATCAGGTACGTAACCGTCCCCGTCTTGGTCATCCAATCGCACGTCACCGTGTCTTTTATGTGCCCTCCAAGCCCTTTTACTAACCTTAATAATGCGGCAATGACCGTTTCGCCCGCTATGGCATATCGTTATTTTTTTCTTTTTCGAGTGCCATTTATGCGCTACGCTGGTCAATTCCTCAGATTCTTGCTGAACCAATTCTTCCTTTTCACAGTTGTAAAAAACAAGACTGAATAGGAGTGCCATCAACAGGCATATACGCTTTGGAGTCCCATTAGATTTTTGTTGTACGCTTTTCATATGTTTCAATTTTGTTTTGACGATTTGGCACAAGTATGGCTGTCCGAGATAGCCCCTTTGGCTGTCAGATTGTTACTAGTATGGTCTACATGGGAGAATTCTACACCTGCAATTTAACCCCTTGGTGAACAAGTCCGTTGCCGCGGGGTTGCAAAAGCTTGCGCCCAGGTTGCACTATAAAAAATTGATTGCTATGAGGAGGTGGTTCGCCAACCGGGATTCGTTATATCAGGTGGATCGAAGAAGTTCTCCTGCTTTAAGATCTTGCCTTCTGCATCGACTACGAAGCGATCTACGATACGCAGCGTACATTTTGGGTGGGTCATATGACAATGAAGTTGGTGGTAACAACACTCAAATCATTGTTGACATGGGTATCTTTTGTTGATTAGTGTAGTTGTAATTTAAATCTTTTGGTGAGAATTATTTTGCCACTTCCAAATCTTCGAGGATCCCGGTGAAGTCCTTAAGCATGCCCCATTTCTCACCAAATCGTCCGTCGACGACATCGAAATACCAGACTTCGTCCCAAGAAAGTTCTTGGTTTTTTGGTTCAAAAGCGGCAATGGCTTCGTCCCCATAACTGCCACTTTCGATGGGATAGGTCGCTCCATAGTTCGCGGTAATCCCGAGCCAAACGATACACTCCTGACCATCGACCGCCATATGCTTTAGGGTTGAACTGTAGTTTGTGTACGACTCTCGAAACACCGCATGTTCCCTGAGAAATGCTTCGGAATCCGCTGGTAGGTATTTCAGGATCTTCGTGTTCCAATCCGGACCTTTTAAATCATTGAGATATCCTTCAATGAATGTTTTAGTATGCGCCTCGGTCTGTGCCATGGCTTCATGTTCCGCTACCGCAGCTTTAAGTTTTTGGTTTTCCGCCGTGTGGGTCTCTGCACATGAGGCCAAGACCATCACGATGAATAGAAGAAGTTTGTTTTTCATACGAATCGGTGAATAAGTTATGCTGTGGTTTGGGCTTGCATGACCCCCAATTGCTCCATCAGGATCATTTGATCGGCAACCAACCACATATCGGTGATCTTTTCATTTTCAATGGTATAGCGAATAACAAAGGGCAGATCCATTTGGCCTCCGGTGGGCGGTATCCCTTGGTATTCCCCTTTATGGGTACCCGTAGCCCTTCCATAAACAATGACCCGATTGCCTTCGGTGATCATTTCCATGATAAAGAGTTCATACTTCGGAAAAGCACGGTCGAAAAATTGAATATGGTCGATCAGTTTTGGATCTTCCATAAAGCGTTCACATAGTTCCCGGGTCTTTTCAACACCCGATATCGCATTGTAATACTTGATAATAAACGCTTTGTTCTTCTTTAGTTGGTCCATAGTTCGTGCTTAATTTTCAACGGTTTGAGGTTCCATAATACCCAATTGTTCCAACAACAACATCTGATCTGCAATCAGCCAATGGTCCACTATTTTTGCCTTCTCTATCGTATAACGCACTGCAAACGGTAAGTCCATTTTTCTTCCAGTTGCTGGAATTCCGTTAAACGCACCTGTATTGACCCCAGTAGCTCTACCTTGGATCAAGACTTTATTCCCTTCGGCCATGATTTCCTCGATAAACAATTCGTATTTCGGGAAAGCACCTTCGAAGAATTCGATATGCGCTATCAAATTTTCATCAGAGGTATACTGTTCGGATAATGCCCTGGTTTTTTCATTCCCGGAAATGGCATTGAAATATGTAATGATAAACTCCCTGTTCTTTTTTAGCTGTTCCATAGGATTGTTATTTACTCGATAATCGAGATTTAAAATGCTCCGACGCCTGCCTGCCGGACAGGCGGGCTTGTGTCAAAATCAATGTTACTTTTACTTCTAATGCCTCGCGGGCTCGCTCCGAGGTTATTTACTGTTATTGGACGAGGATAAAGGTAGGAACGCTATGGTATGGAAAATTGACCGCAGGTTGCGAAAAATTGCACTTAGGTTACATTTCTGCTTTTGACGAAATCAGAGGGATTAAAACCGAACTCCTTTTGGAAGGATCGCGTAAAGTGGCTCTTGCTGGCAAACCCGACCTCATAGCATACCTCGCTTACGTTCAAATCTTTATCTTTCGCCTGCAACAGGCCTTTCGCTTTTTCCAATCGCGTGAAACGCAAATACCGTTGCGGTGACATTTGGGTCAGCGCCTTGATCTTGCGAAACAATTGCGTTCGACTCAAGGCCATAGCATCGGCCAAGGTATCTACCTTAAAATCAGGATTCGATATATGCGATTGAATCACAGCGTTCACCTTTTTCAAAAAAACGCCTTCGGTGCTACTTTTTTGCTCCGCGGCCTTGACCATATTGTCCGTATTCGAGAAGTGTGTGGTCAGGCGTTTGACCACGGCCGCATAGTAATTGGGGTATTTTTTAGGAAGCAACGTACCCTTGCTGTCCTCTTTTTTGAGAAAAGAACCCTGGGCATTTGTCGGTATGGATACCGTAAATCGGGTGCCGCTCTTCTTTCGTTCTACCAGAAGTCCGTTTTTGATGGAGGACAGTAGCTCACCCAATTTCGATAGGTCGACCCCCGTATTCTCAATGGCCAATAGGCAGCGACCAGTATGTTCGTTGCACTGGCCTATGGACACCGTGACCTGATACGATTGTGGCGTATAGGTAATCACACGACTGAGCAGCACAGTGATTTCCGATAAGGTCTCTTCAGGATTGTAGGAGGCTTGCAAATGCGACACTTCCGATTCAAAAACCAAACCCACCTCTTGTGCAGCGGCATAGGGCTGCAGGCCTGTAACCAGACCACGGAATAGGGGGACTAAATCTGCAGTGACATGAAATCCCATCGAAACGATCGCTATAGTTAGTGTTCACAAAAGGTATCGTTTTTTTTCACAAAATGCCAATACTTTTTAGCGATGGTCAGCAAGACCGCAGCCGAATGCTACCCATTTTAGGGCTTCCTTAGGCAAATGTGCGCTTAGGATTACCGACTGAATCGTGCTTTTTTCTCAATTTGGAAACGTAATGATTTCCGTGAGATCCTCTTCAGAGGCAATGGTGACATTTAATGATGTGGTGGTGGGATCGGCCATCTCTACATTGATCGTATACTGTTGATTTCCTGTTGCGCCTTTGATGACCCGTGAGACCCGTATGTCATCTCCCGATGGTCCTGTTGCAGAAATAAGGATGAACAACTCCCCGGTGTGTTCGGTAAAACCGGAAGTGTGATTTCCCGAAAACAAACTATGGTATCCCCGACGGCCATTATCGACGACCTCATATCGTAAGGGTGTCGGAAATTCCGAAAAGATGGATGCGGGCAGTTGAGACCTGGCCACATAGGCCGATACATCAGGATATGCCGCCACAATAGCACTGGAGAAATTTACCGTGGTGGCCAAATCCAATAGTTTCAAAACGGGATTCAATTTCGTATTCGTAGCCGCTACGATTTCAAAATTCGGAATATAATCGCCGTACACCCCTTGATCAAAACGCACGTCGCTTAAGGGAAAGTTCGATAGCAACATCGAATAGTTGCCCGCCGGCAGCTCAATGTTCGTAGGCAGATCACGATAGTTCTCGGAAACGAAAATGGTCTGTCCGTCGACACTGGTAATCTCGACCAGCATCAAATCCAACGCTTCCTCCAAGGTCAAGGCCCGCGCTGTCGTGATGTTTATCGCGCCCTTCAACTGGGCGGTAATGCTGAGGGTGCCCTTGTCCACTTCAGCAGCAGTAGGTTCATCAATTTCCGTTTGGGTAAGAACGGCCTCAGCTAGATTGTCTTTTTGACAATTTGAGGCGAGCAGTGCAACGATGACCAAACAACAAAAATACTTTAGACTATGTATCATGATTTCTTCTGTTAAGGGTTACTGATCTTTAAGGCTTTATGTAGTGGCCAAAAAAAGGTTAACCCATCACAAGAAAATTTTGGATGTCGTTTGAATACTTTAAGGGTCTTCGTTAGAAAACAGGACTACCAACTTACCCCTGCCCCGCCCCCACCGGAACTGCCTCCCCCAAAACTGGATGAAGAGGAACTGCTGCTCGAAGAAGATGAAAAAGAGCTGCTCGATGAAGATGAGGCGCTACTGGAACGGACTTTCCGTGGGAGGGTGATCTCTTTTTCCTCCTGATAATTGCAGTTGCGGCATTCGTAGGTGTCGATACGGGTACCGGCATGGTCGTAGGTCGCCGAAACCACGACCAAAGAGGTCCGCTTGCCAAAGGTTTGATACCCACATTGCCGACATGAGGTATAGTCCCGGCCATTGGGACCCTCATATTCCAAGATCATCACATCGCTTTGATCCTCGGTCATCCAGACGTCATAGAGCACCGATTTCAGTTCCTCTTCCAAGAGCTGCACCTCTTCCAAAAAATCGATTTCATCGTAATTGGAAAGCAGGGTCATCGGTTGCCCGTTCTTTTTGCTAAAACGGGGCGCGTAGCGGTAGTGGTCCAAACGCTTTTTGGTCATTCGGGCAAAGAAGAGCATGGGTAGCGGAAAGAGCATATCGGTACACCCGAACTTTAATTGGTACAACCGCAGGTATTTGTCGTAATAGTCATCCTTCGAACGTTGAATGGCAAATGCTTGACCGAAATACCAAAAGCCCATAACCAAACAGATCAGCCCGTAGAGGACCAACAACAGGTGGTACCATTGCCATGCAAAGGCCGGTGCCTCATGCAATACCCCATAGCCATAGACGTCATCGATGGCCTCGGGACGTTCTAAAAAGGAGGTGATCCGAAGTACCGCCTGTTCGATACCGCCTGCATAATCCCCTTGCCGAAAACGGGGTACAATTTCATTTGTCCCGATCCGGTAGCAGACCACATCGGTCAAAATGCCCTCCAAACCATAACCCACCTCGAATTCGGTACGACGCTGGTCCATCACGGTCAAAATCAATAGTCCGTTATCGGTATCCGCCTTTCCGATGCCCCATTTTTCGAACAGGGCTACCGCAAAGCTTTTAGGGATGTCTTGTCCGATACTCGGTAGTAGTACCACGGCGACTTCCACGGAGGACTTTTGCTCCAATGCATACAGCCGTTCATTGATCCGCTGCTGCGCGCCCGAATCGATAAGCCCTGTAGGGTCGACGATGGAGCCTCGGAGCCCTGGGCCACGGGGACTCGGTACGGTTTCTACCGTATACACCTCAATATTGGGGTCGTATGTGGGCGCGGTAAAAATGGGATAGGTCAGAGCTTCGGCCTCTAGGCGTTGGCGTTCCAACATCCGGCGATAGGCATCTTCGGTAATGGAATCGAGATCCGGGGCCGGACTTTGCTGAGAGAAAGCGGTAAAGGGGACGACCACTAGCAAGAGTATCGTAAAAAAGGAAAAGGGCTGTCGCATAACTTGTCTCCAAAGGGAACGTTTTCAAAGCTAGAAAATTATCAGGTGCGGTGTACCCCTGAAAGTCGGGTAGGATTCACAAATAATGCCATACGAGATCGATTACGGATTTTCGTAAGGGATTTGTGGGATTTTATGTAAATTCGGAACGGTATTGGGGTCCTGGTTAGCGGTGAGGCTCAAGGGATTGCATATAGCAACCAAAATAGATAGCATCGCGCCAAAACGGAAGGAACGAAATGGATGCCACTACGTATCGCTTTTGATGCCCATATGGTGGTGTATCAAGATGTAACTTACATCGATATAAACATGTTAGGCTGCATTTAAAAAACTATGAGTAAAGAAATAATAACCGAAAAGATTTTTATTGATACTTCTGTATTTATAAAAGAAAATTTTTTTGCAGGAATTAAACTAAATGCCCTGTTAAAACACGCTAAAGAGCAAGAGATACAACTTTACACTACAGAAATAACTGTAGAAGAGTGCTTATCAAATATTGAAAAACAGTTTCTTCAGGGAAAAAATCTATTTAAGAAAGCAATTAAAAATTTAGGTAACAAAGCAAAAATCCTAAAAAATGTTGAGACTGTAAAGCCAATTTTTGAAATTGAAGAAAGCTTTGATACCGAAAACGAGTTAGCTCTTCTAAAAGAAGAATTTAAAGAATTAATAGATGAGAATTTTAGATTTATTATAGTTGACTCTGGTAAAACACAAAAAATAATTCAAGACTATTTCAGAGAAAATCCACCGTTTAAAGATGGTGGAAAAAAACATGAATTTCCTGACGCTTTTGTTCTAAACTCATTAGAAAGCTGGTGTAATAATCAAAACGAAAAATTATATATTTTAAGTGATGATGACGATTTTTTATCTTTTAAAAGCAAAAGATTAATTCCAATTAGAGAGTATGACAAACTTTTAAATTCGATTAGTTATACATACAGCGAGGAAAATATAATAAAGAAAGTTGAGGAAACGATTACAGCTTGCGAAGGAGAGATAATTGAAAAAATTATTGAGGAATTTGAAAACGAATTCCCATCTGAAGGTTGGGATAATTGCTTCGGATATGAATATTATTTGGCAAGTTTGGAAGATATTGCTTTCGATTATTTAGACCATTCTATTTTATCCATATATGATAATGAAGCAATAGTCGAAATCAACCTAAAAGGTCATTATTCGGCAGAAATTGGCTATGAGGATTTGAGTACCGCGTTTTATGACAAAGAAGATGATAGATATTATGGAGTTGAGCAATCAAGCCAGATAGTTTCTGATAATATAGAATTGGCAGCTGAATTATATATATATGTCGATTTACCAGGCAAACCAGCAATTTGGGAATGGGAATTAGAAGAGATTATTAAAGGAATACCAGAAGATATTACATTGGAATAAACTAAAGTAAGTGTAATAAAAACGTTGCCTAACATTGTATAAAAATATTAGCGGTTTAGACGCTAAAACACAAGTAGGCAAATATAAAAAAGGGTTGTGTTTAACCGCATAGGTAATGTTTCAAAATCCGATACTATTCTTATGCTAGACCGTTATGCACAAGGTGAAAAAACCGACTACCAATGCCAGAACAAAAGATAAAAACTGAAATTAATTGCCAAAATATTGCGCCAATTAAAAGCCTGAATAAGGAAATTAGCTCAAGCTCTTTAAAGTTTGGAGTTTTCGCAAATAATGGGAGTGGTAAAACTTTTATCAGTAGAATGTTTAGGTTAACAGAAAATTCTGAAGAATTAGAACTTAATGAAGAAGGTAGTAGTCCAACTGACAAACTAATAACATTAGGTGAAAATTCAGGAAATTTTAATTTTAAGATAACGGATAAACTAGGAAACATTAGCGAACAGTTTGGAATATCACTGAACAAACAAAATGCGCCTACCATTCCCGAAACAAATTACTTGTTCCACGTATTTAACGAAGATTATGTTGAGGACAATTTGCGAAGTTTAGACTATGATAAAGATGACGAAATTGATGGTTTTATTTTAGGTAAGGTTAACATTGACCATTCAGATGATGAAGAAAAATTAGGAAAAATTGAAAAAGAAGGGAAAGACCTCGCTACACAAATTGAAAATGAAATAGACACATATATTTCAGATAAAATAGATGACATTCAAAATATCAAACGTCTTAACGAGTATAAAGAATTAGACTTTCAGAAAATTGTTAAATCGGTAGATAAGGAAAGTTATCAAATTGAAAAATCATATGATGAATTAATTGAAGATTACAATAAAATAAAATCTGTACCGGAAAACCTTCAAGATATTGGTGAAGTAAATGCTATCGAAATTGATTTAGAAATGCTAAATGCAATAAAAGAATCTTGCGCAAAAGACTATTCTTTAAGTACACTCGCCGTAGATTTCAAAGAAAAAATCAAATCCAAACAAACATTTATTGAAACAGGTATAAGTTTAATAGAAAAGGAAAGTAATGATTGCCCTTTTTGCGAACAAAACCTAGAAAATGATGCTCTAAATCTGATTGACAATTATAATAAATATCTAAATGATGTTGAATCAACAACAATCAAACTTTTTAAGGTTTACAAAAAGTCATTAGAGAATTCAAAAGATGAAATTGATACCATTAACATAAGCAATGTAAAAAAAATCAATTCATTTAACACATACAAGGATAAATACATACCTTCAAGTGCTGACATAGTATTATCGCATTTATCTATAACAAACCTCTCATCCGAACTTCAAAAAATAATTGACAAGATTGATTCTAAATTAATAGATATAAGTCAGTCAATTATTATAGACGAAGGTATTTTAGAATCTATTGAAAAGTATGAGACTATACTTAATGGAGAAATCGCATCAAACAATAAAGAGATAAGGAAAATAAACAAAAAGAAAAATAGTATTAGTGATGAGAACTTATCTATAAGAAAGTTATTATGCAAAAGGACGTTGGATGATTTAATACTTGAACATAAAACTAACATCAGGAGCTTAGAAAAATTAAGAAAAGATTTTACAGACCTTAAAACCGAAATAGCTAAAAAAAAGGAACAAGAAAAAATTAGTAGAAAAAAGAAAGTCGCATCTACTATTAAGACGGTATTGAATTACTTCTTTGCAGATAAATACACATTAGATGAAGAAAGTTTTAGACTAACGTTCAATGCGAATATTTTGGAAAAAAAGCAGGCTAAAGACATTTTGAGTGCTGGAGAAAAAAATATTGTTGCTTTTGCATATTACATTGGTGATACGCACTTAAAAGTAGAAAGTGAAGACGACTACAAAAAACTATTTTTCATAATAGACGACCCAATATCGAGTATGGATTTTTCACACGTCTATACAGTTTGTGGTGTAATTCGAGATATTAAAAAAATACTTGATAAAGTCGAGAGAGAACGGTTAATGATTTTCACTCATAACAACGATTTTATGAGAATATTGAGTTCAAACAACATTGTAGACAAGAAGTTACTTTTATCAAACGGAGAACTCACAGATTTTAATAATAATTTGACGGTACCATACATTACTCATCTTTTTGATATTTATAAAATTGCAAGAAAGGGAGAGATTCCAACACACACAACTGCTAATTCAATTCGCCATATTATAGAGACTTTAACAAAGTTTGATAAAATTGAAATTCACACTGAAAGTATATCGGAATATATTAAAATCAACATTCCAAACGAAACTAAATCATACACATTAATAAACGACCTTTCTCACGGGGGGTGGAGAACTGAACAAGCACCAATTACAAATGATGACTACAAAGAAATTTGCGAATTAGTAGTGAAACATATAGAAGAAAAATTTAATGGGCAGGTAGCATATTGTGAAAATATGTGCTAAAGCCCAATAAATAACAATGTCTAAAAATAACAGCGGTTTAATCGCTAAAACGAAACAAGGTAAATAAAAAAAAGGTCTGTGTTTAACCGAAAAGCTAGTGCGTAAAAATCTGCTACTATTCTTTTACTAGACTTTTCTAGCAAATTTCAAAAATGAGAAAATGGCTTATCCGACAGATGGAGAAAATGGGACTCGACAGTTCGAATCTCAAAACAACTGCAGAACGCGAGGGTCGTTTTCTTGAACCCGGGGAATCGCAAAAAATCGTACTCCCAAAGGAATTGGACCTCCATGGGGACTGCAGGATCGAGGAATGGTTTTTTGAAAAAGGACAGGTCGTCCGACCCGGTGATGTTGTAGGCGCTGTAGCGGATAAAGAACTGCGATTTGAATTCGAATCCTACATGGGCGGGAAATTGAACTACCATAAAGAAGTTGGACAAAAAGTAGCGAGGGGTTCAGTAATCGCAGAAATTATCGGATTTTAAAACCCCACTGCCCTACTATCTTCGTTCTTTTCTAGAATTGAGAAACTACGCTACTTCTGAATAATAACGGTGCGGCCGAGGTTCGTTACCGTGATTCGTATGAACCCTGAAATTAGCTTTTTGCCCGGTTTCATTGCAGGAAATCCGCAAGAACCGAATTTTAACCCTTGTTAGCACCTGACGTTTATTCCTGAATATAGGTTATGACCTTTTCATCAAATCCGAAGCAAAATGTATTCGTAAAATCGATGGTCATTTCATTTCCCGCTAACATATATTTATGGTGTGTCGGTTCAATATCGATGAACAAACGTCCGCGATAACCGATTCGGATGGAGTCCTTGGACAACAGTTTGTAGTCATAATTTTCATCTTGCAGCAGTGGATTCGACTTATTGAAATTCGTTTGGGATATCAATTCCAGGGTGTCTTTTTTGTCGGTTGAAATCCAGACGCCCAATTCGATTTGGCTCGGATCCGAGTTCTCTTTTGAACAATTGGTCAGAACGAGTAGAACAACAAGTGAAAACGCTACAAACCCGATACTTTTTACCATGGGACCTCTTTTTAGATGCTACCCAACTGTTATTTCCAATTGGATTTTCTTTAGAGATGCCCACAAAGAGCTTTGGTTGCTTTGCGCTTGGTGGCAATCCGTACATCATAAACATACCGACAGCACTTTTGGGATAGGTACACGCAACCCTTTCAACTCGTATCGCTCTTACTTATATCGTATCTAAAACCTCGGCCATGAAACCTCTTTTCAAAATTTTCGTTCTCAGTTTTATGGTGTTCTGGAGTTGCTCCGAAGACAAAGAATTATCAGAAGTTGAAGACACAGCAGACATCACCGCTATTCTAGACAATGGGGTGACACTGGACTCCATTTCCCTTGATTATGCCACCATGTATACCAGTACCGACGGTTTCCCTGTGATAGCGCCTACCCCTGTAGCACAATTCGCGGAGGCGAATGAAATTTTACTCTACTTTGATTTTGTTTCCAGTAGTCGAGACGCTGTGGTTCAGTATTATGAAGATCTCAATGAAGCCTACCTCGAGCAAGGCATAGTCGTCGATTATGGGATGCCATACGACGACAAATTGGAAGGTATGGTTGTCGAGGTCAAAAAGAATACGGATGAATTTAGGGTGCTGGAAGAGGATACCGAACAACTCACCCTCATTCCAAGCCCGGAAATCAATAGCCAACATACATTTGCAAAGTATGAGTTCATGATACAAGAGTTCAACCTGAGGTACACGGATCGGTCATTTCCCGAATACTATGTTCTCTCCTTTGATGAGAAAGAACCGGTGTCGCATACCTATGTGTTCAGAATAACCTTTACCTTTAATAATGCCAAAGCGTTTGTCTTGACGACCCGCCCGATAGCATTCTAAATCATGAAATGTTCAGTTTATATCGCCACTAGTGTAGATGGATTTATTGCAAAACCAAATGGAGCCGTTGACTGGTTACATACAGCGGGGAATTTAGAAGCTGATATGGGTACGGAAGATATGGGATTTAAATCCTTTATGGATTCCGTAGATTGTATGATTATGGGACGGAAGTGTATGGAAATGATTTCCAATATGAACCTAACTCCTGAACAGTGGTTTTATGGGGATATGAAAATTATTGTTTTGAGTACTACGGTAAAAGAAGCTCCGGACAACCTGAAAGGAAAAGTGGAAATGTTCTCTGGAAACATAGCCGATTTAATGCATACGTTAGAAAAAGAAGGGTATCAACACGCCTATATAGATGGAGGGAAAACTATTCAATCATTTATTAATCTTAAACTAATAGATGAAATAACCCTCACTAGAATTCCCATACTGTTGGGCGAGGGAATTCCTTTGTTTGGAAAAACGTTTGGAGACATCAAACTTGAAAAAGCCCAGGCAAGTGATTATGTTAATGATTTTGTTCAGGTAAAATATGCAGTAAACTACGAATGAAGACCCCTAAATACTACCCTATTGTTCTTTTTTTACTCACCAGCTGGTGCGGCATAGCCCAAACCGTACCCGCTACAATTGAACTAGTACCACCGACCGCAGCGCAGGAAGCGACCTCGATTTGGAGGACGATCCATGACATCGCTTTTTTTGAGAAGCAAGGCTATACCATCAACCTACCCGAGGATCCGTTGATCGATTCCTTGATCGTAAAATCGAAAAACGGAACTTTTGGAAATGACGACTATGCAGCGATTCATACCCTTGTCGAAACCCACGTCTTCGACCCCACCCATTACGATCCGGCCCTACAAAAGGTGCAGGATCAACTCCCGTTGATCAATACCCTGGTTCATGACATCGCATCAGCGCAATGCGATTGGGATTGGAATTTTAAAAGGTTCGATACCTACAAAATTGTCTTTACCCTATATGGAACCGGAGGCAGTTATGACCCTGATGAGGGAAAGATCACCCTATTGACGAATAAAGCGGGCGGATTCATGCAGTACCAAAACCCTGCGAATACCATCATACATGAGATCACGCATATCGGTATGGAGTATTCCCTGGTCGACAAACACCAGCTCCCCCACGGGCTTAAAGAGCGAGTGGTCGATACCTTTGTGTCGCTCCTATTCTCGGAAAAATTACCGGAATACCGGATCCAGGATATGGGAGATCCTACCCTCGATAGCTACTTGAAAAAGAAAGCGGATATCGGCTCCCTCAACAGCATACTATCGAAGTTGTAGTGCACTGGTATACCCGACCTAATTCAGCCCCTGTAAGGCGCTCTAGCCTGGTTAGATCAAGTTCGTATAGAAGATATACCCCTGTTTATCGAGTTTATAGCGTACAGGAGGTAGAAACCCTTATTTTGCACCTCAATAAACTAGCTGACACTGTTATTTTCCTAAAATCCAGCTTTATGCGCCAACTTTTACTTGTTGTACTGATTATCACTTCGTTTAATGGCTACACGCAAAAAATAGATTACAGCTTTCCGGAAGGCTTTGAACATGAAATCTCAAAAAAGGAGTACAGATATCTCGTTGACGAATCGGTAAAAGCCATTTCTCAGCATTACGACATCGACTCCATCAAAAAGGGAGCAGTTCAATTGAAAGAGGGGCAAGATTATTCCATGGTGAACCTTCACAATCTTATTCTTCAATGCGCGGAATTAGAAAAAACAAAATGGGCTGAGCTGATTCAATCCCATTTTAAGGGCATGCATGAATCCGTTGCGCAACAAAAAGAGTTGGATTTCCATAGGTTTGAAACCGTAGTCGATTATTTGAGCATTCGCATTTATGAGGCGACTTATCTTGCCCAATATGGTGGCATTGAACACCTCATTTCAAAAAAGGACCTGGACGGTACCGTATCCGTCCTAATGCTAGACTTGCCCTCTACTTTCACCCCTATTCAGAACGATCAATTCGATCTGTGGAATAAGACCCCTGAGGAAGTTTTTGAAATTGCCCAGAAAAACGTAAACCGACAAGAATTCACGAAAGCCACGGAACCGATAGAAGCCAACGGACACCAAATTGAAGTCCATTTTATGGAGAACGAAGATTATGGTGCCAGTCTTGCTTTGGATCTAGCCCATACCGCGCCCGAATTTGTCGGGGAATGGGGATCTGTAGTGGCCATCCCCAATAAAGGTATCGTAAACATCTGCAAAGTATCAAAGGAGAACCCTTTGGATTTTATGCTGTTTATACAAAGGCTCAAGCCGCTTGTCGAACAGTTTTATAGTCAGCACCCGCAGCCTATTTCAACCGACTTTTTTTGGTATTATCAAGGCACGTTTACAAAAATCAATGTAATAGCGAACAATGGTGAATTCAATGTGATCTCGCCACAAGGGCTTACGGAGTTAATGACCGTAGAAGAATGAAAAATAAACCCATCGCCATAAGTGAAACAGACTGGTCAGAAAAAGTACTCCTTTTTTTCCCACAGGTCGCATCACGATACCGTTGACCCCTAAATGAAACAAACCTATGAAGCGCACATTTCTATTGATTATTCTATTATTGGCCGTTACTACGAGTAAAAGTCAAGAGGAAATTAGTTTTAAAGTAGGATACTTGCCGAATCACACTTATACCCTGAACCAAAAGCAGATTTCAGAAAACGAGGTCACTTACATTGCCTCGGAAGACATTCTGCAAAAACTAAAGGAAAACGGAATTGAAAATCCGACGATTGCAAAAGATACCACCATCTTAAAAAGCAGGTCAAAAACAGGGGCGTTGAATGGGAATGAATTTCCGATTGCAATAGCGTTGCTGGAATCGACCAATCCGACATTGGTACCGGGCACGAACTTTTATGGAAAATCAATTGACGAAAAGACCAGAATTGACTCCATATCTTCATCGGTATTGACCATAGAGCAAAAAAACACCCTGCTCAATGTGATGGAGTCAATGATGAATCAAATCAAGTACCCCAATAGAACCCTAAAAGTGGGAGAAAGTTTTGAGCAAAAAAATCCGATGAGCCTACCCATAGCGAATTTCACCATTGAAATGGAGATCAACTCGATCTACACCTTAAAAAAAGTTGAAAACGGATTTGGCCATTTCGACCTTGATCAGACGTACCGCCTTACATCTGAAATAGAAGGCCATGAAATGGTGTTAGACGGTTCTGGCAAAGGACAAATTGAATACGACATCAAAAATGAGTTTTTCAGCAAATTCTTTTTGGAAACGGAAATGGATTTTAAGATGCAACTTGACGTTTTTAGCATTGACTTACAAACAAAAAGTGTAACAGATCAAGTCACAGAGATACAAATAGTTAACCAATAGCGAATTGAGAACACCGTTATGCCAAGTACATCAATTTCTGGAGGAACCTTGAAAATCAAATAGGCCATTGAACTACCTAAAAATCAACTATCATATACTCCTCGTCAAAATAGTGATATTAGCACTGTTCATTTGGACTATTTATATGGGGCTTTCCTATGTATTGAGCAGGTGGCAGTATGAGATAGTCACTTCCGATTTGCTAACCTTGATTCGGAATAGAGAGTTCATTTCTTCGCTAAAATGGTTTTTCACACCCACTTACCTAGTTCTACTACCGACTATCGGCATTTTTTTAGACAGACAGATGGGATGGTTTCTTATTACCTCCTTCTTCTATTTCGTGATTTCCAGATTGGGCTTCTTTTTACTGGATTCAAAATCATTGGAACTTATGGAGATTGTGACGCTCCTGCTGATACTCGTTTTTTTTACGCTTCTCCTGCTCATTATGAACAAAGAAAAAATTCGAAATGAAAGGTATCATATAGCCCATCAAAAAGCCTTATCCAAAAATATCATCTCATCGCTCATTGGTATGGGCATCACCATACTGGTAGTTTACCTGAAAGGATAAAAACCAAATATTAAATGGACCGCGAAAACAGATTTAGGTTCCGGCAGCTTATATAAGGATGCTGATTGATTTCATATCCAAAAGAGATGTGAACACTGATATATTGTATTACTATAAATAAACTGACAAATATTGAAATCTCTATGAGTAATTACTGGTTTTTGACCATTCTATTGGTCATTCCGATAGGAATAGCATTTCAATGGATTTCCGATAGTTCAAAGGATTTTTCGGATATCATAGCATTGGAATTAAAAAAGCATGGACTAAAATATGTAGGCTCTTCCTACCCAGGACTTTTCAAGGTCGGGCCTTTTAAAAAATTTGAGATTACAATCGGCAAACCCACTATTAACGAAGGGGCGATTAGATATGACAACACCTACTATCGCATTGTTGAGTTCAAAACCAAAACCAATAGAACAAAACAGGTGTGGGCGAAAATCGATACCAATTGGTTTAAGGATACTACAATTGAATTCAAGCCGCGTTTATCGAAATTCAAAAAATAATCGTCGTAAGCAAGTACAGGAATTACTATTTGTTCTCCGCCAATTTATCGTATTCCATCAGCTGCAATTCATTGGCGATGCTTTGCAATAAGACCCCAAAATCATCTTGGTCGATACGGTCACTTTCGTAACTCGGAAAAATCTCCTCTATCGGAATTTTGCGATTCAAATCAATGGTAAATCGATAAAAGTCGGTAAGTAAAGCACCTTTGGCCGTCTCCAACGGTACGGCTAAAACAATAGGATCGCTATTGCCAGCCTTCACCTCTGGAACAATCCAGGGCCGAGTGGACTTGAGCACATCCAAATCCCGCTTTAGCGTAATATTCGTGCGGGGCACCCGCTTTTGATTGGTATACCATTTATCATGTACGGCATCATAGGCGTCATAGGTTTCCTGTGCTGTTTGTACAACGGCTAAACTATCCAATGTGGAAGCGATAAGCTGTGTAGCCGCAGTATTAAAAGGGCGCTTTGAACGCAAGGTCTTCATCCCCACGTGTATGCCAAGTAAATTTGAATACAGGTCCTCCACCGAAAAACTAGAAAACTTTTCCGGTACCAAAGGCACGGTCGATGCCCCATACCAGGTTGATATTTCATGCCAAAGGGAAAAGTCATAGGCAATTTTTCCCGCGAGTTGAATACAATCATCCGTATCGAACTGTGCGGGTACATTCAAATGCAGCGTTTTACGGCCTGCTTCGTTACGCAAACGCAAGACCACCGCGCCTTTACCCTTATGCGCTACAATGGTGGTGAATAAATAACGCGTCCAGTCAATTTGGTCCCGTAGGTGCGCAATGTCTATAAAACCTCCTTTGTGGGAATATATGGTTCCGATGCCTTCCCGTTTATGCCCCATATAGCGATGTTCGCCCAGATCATCGATACTGATGACCTGATCGATGGATACAAAGGGCACGCCCCATACCTTCAAATCATAACCAAACGCGCAACAGGCGCGAATGATACGTGGGGGAATCTTATCCAAATTAACCTGATCTTTCTGCGTGCGTTGCGCATGGTTGGGAACAAGAAAAAACAAACCTACGAGAAGGGTCAAGCGTTTGAGTAGGATACTTAGGATATGATGGCTCTCGAACTTCATGTACTCCATAGATATTATTACAGCTTATGACGCTCCAGCAAATCAGGATAGAGTTCGTCTTCAACCCACATAAAGTTGGGGAATATGCGAATTATTTTTTCATAACACAATTTCGCCGACTGTATTTGATCGGTAGCTTCATACGCCTGTCCCAGTGCGGTCAGCGTATTGATGTACAGCCAATTATTGACTACCAACCCTTGTTTTTCAAAGCTTTCGATCGCTTTGATATAATAGGCGATCGCTTCCATTTTATCGCCCCCAAAGGCCGATGGGCGATAGAACATCGAATTGCCCTTTTCAATATTCCCCTGAATATTTTCCGGATCCAGTTCGATGGACTTGTTGATATACTTCATACTTTTCGGACCGAGGAAAATGGCCTTTAAATTGGAAATTCCGATTTCAAAGGCAAGGTAGGCGCCTTTGTATGCCAATAGGGTCGCGTTTTCAGGGGACTCTTCCAATAACTTTTCAATGAGCTCCTCTGATTTGTCAATATATGTTTCAGCAGTATCGTACTTTTCGGCGCCCACCAACCAAGCTGTATAGCCGTAATAATAGTTGAGCAGCTCTAGTTGTTCTTCCACTTTGTTGGCATCCACCTGCGCTTCGCACCCATGCATGATGGTATACCACTTATCCATTTTACCCCGCGAATACGCCTTATAAATGGAATCGCGGTACGCGTGTTGGGAAAAACCCGATTGCATTGAAAGCAACCAAGTGATGCCTACAAGCACTACTCTTGTAATATGTTGCGGCCTTTCCATATTATTTTTTTCCGTTTGTTGTTGATCAGCCCTTTGATAATGATGACAAGAAACACCAGGTGTTGCGGGAAAGCCAATACCATGTTTTGGATCACGGATTGTTGGCTGGCCAAACTTACAAAAAAGCGAATCGATAGTATGCCCAAGATATAAATGGCCAACCACCATACCCCCATCTGATCATAGATGATAAAGGGGGCAAGCGTTGTAATCAATCCGAAAGCAATCGTGACTACCACACTGTTCCCAAAAAAGTGAAATACATTTTTCGTGAATCCTTCAATGGCTGCATCCAAGCCAACATACATTCGGCAAGAAATGTCGTTGTCCCCTAAACGTGTATCACACGCCAGGTCTTTTTCTTTCAACAGTCTCATAATAGCCATATCTTCTACCTTATGTGACTTGTACCGTTCATGGGGCCATAAGGTTTTATAGGTAACGGCGTTAAACATCATGAATTGTCCGTTGGCACCGGATAAGGCCTTGCTTCTCGTCTTTCGAACTAGTGGCAAGGGAAGCAAACTCAATAGAATCCAGTTCATCAGCGGTACCGAGACCTTTTCTCCGAATGACTTCACTATTTGTTTTGGAAAGATCGATAACAAATGAAGGTTATACTTTTGAAGATGCCCGATGCTTCGCTGTAACAATTCTTTTTGCACATTGATATCCGAATCTAAAAAAAGTAATATCGTACCCGTAGCGGCCTTAGCCAATTGGTGACAGGCATAATTCTTGCCCAACCAACCTTGGGGAAGTTGCCCTCCGGTAATGATCTTTATTGCCGGGTTACGGGCTGCCCATTCTTTTAGAATATGTTCCGTTTTATCTACCGAATGGTCATCGTAAACAATGATTTCAAAATTACTGTAGTCCAAGCGTGATAATTGCCCCAGTAAAGTGCCGATATTATCTTCCTCGTTACGCGCAGGTATTAAAATGGAAACAAAGGGCTCCTTTGTCAATGGCGTGGCTTTTGGTAAATAGGCAAATGAAAGGTAGTTGACAAAGACGACCAACAACCGGATCAATAGTACTCCCAGAAGAAAATAACATACATAGATCATGTTGCCCCTAGCTTAGTAAAACATGCTTTTGCAAACCGATTAAACGCGCTTTCCACATCTTCAGCCGTGGTATCCGCGTTTATGTGCTGCGTTTCATAATATACATGAATATCGGGTTTCAAATTTGTCCCATAATGAATAAGGTTGATATTGAACACCAATTGGAAATCATTTTTAGCGTTTTCTAAAAGGTATGAAAGTAAGCCTTTTTCAAAAATGAACTCTCGCGTATAGATACTCTTGATTTTTCCTTGCGGGAAAAACAGAAACAGGTTCTCTTTATCCTGTAAGAGTTCAACCGCATACTTGAGACTCTCCAAACTAGAGCGTTTCCCCTTGGCAATTGAACAAGCGCCGATTTTAGTCAAGAGCATATTTTTACGCAGCTCTTTTTCGAGCATCATAAAATTAAACCGCCGCTTAAAAACCTTTAGGTTCAATAAGATTTGAATAAAGCCATCGTAAAACGAAAAATGATTGCCGATCATCAGTATGGGTAATCCTTTGTCTTCGAAATGTCCCGTATACTTTAACTTCCCAAAAAAAAAGCCTACTAATATCTTGGTATAATAGTTGGAAAATTTCACAACGAATGTACTGTGCTTGGCTCGTATCATTTTCTAATATTCATTGTGGATCGCGATGATTACAAAAAAGAAGAACTGAATAAAAAACAGCCAGCGTGCGGGTTTATTGTGTGTATTTAGTTTAAAATGTTGCATACTCCAATTAAATAGTAACGCCAATAGAAACCAGACCACATAATTACGCAGGGGTGGGTCGTTTTCCAAAAAGGACCACATGTCCATCAAAGGAGCTACTTTTTCAAGTAAGCTATCGTAAAGCAGCATCAGGGCGGCTGCCCCTAGGATGATCAAACCGTTTTTCGATGTGTATTTTGAGATAATACTATTGGAAGCATAGACTAGAAAAACCCAGTTAAGACCAATGATAATGGGCACATCGAATATTTTGAGACCAAGTCCATTGCCATACACATATTCGCCGAATACTTTGCCCGTTGCTACACCGATAATTTCGATGATAATGCTTACCACAAAGATACCCGCCAAAACCGCAATGGTCTTTGAGGTCCATCCCTTGTGATGCGAAAAGATGGCCACGGCAACCAAAACCAAAGTATACGGTGTAATCAGTACAAAGAGGTCATGTGTAAAAGGGGTAAAATACAAGCCCAGACCAACAGCGTAAAAAATGATGAACGTAATGGGCAGCCCCTCATTCACTAGATATGTAAGGATCCGATTCATCTGATAGGCGAGCATTTCATTCGTAGAAATTTTTCACTGACCGAGGGGTCCTTCCTTCGCGCAGTTGGCCCATACTTCCTGTACACGTGGCCAATGGCCAAAAACACAACTATTATACCGATCAATACTTCCTTCATGCGTTTTCCACTCTTTTAAATCGCGTTTCAAACATATGGGTCAGCGCCAATGGTAATAGAAGCAACGAAAAATTGTAAAACATGTCTTCTAAAGGAATGGAAAGAATCCGAATTCCCATGAAGACTTCAGGGTTGTAATCAAAAACCGCTTGTTCAATTCCCGTGCCTGTTAAGATTCCGTTGACAATAAAAAACGGAATGAGTAAAATAGGATATATGGGCAGGTAGTATTGTACCACTTCCCTAGCGAAAAAATAACTTAACAAAAGCACTGCCGGCAACACCAAAAAATTGACAAAAGTGTAGCTAAGCTCTCGATTCAAAAATGATACGATGACCGATAACACCACTATCGCAAATGTCAAAATCGTTGTCCAACGCTCGGATAATTTAAATTTTGGAAAATGGAATTGAATCGCATAAAAGGAGAAGGCGCATGCATATGGAATGACAATAAAAAACAGGTATTCCTCTAAAGGGAGCTTGTTGATATAAATGCCCGAATTGTAAATCGGATTGAAAAACCAATAGCCCAGATGCGTAAAAACCATGTCCCAAACAACAAAAACGATCATCGTAATTAAAATGGCGGGAAGTAGGTATTTCCAACGCGTATAGAGCCTAAGATTTTTCTCGAAACTCAAAGCGAGTGGTCCGGCAAGTGAAACAGTCAGTATGATCAAATAGAGCGACATAGTTCTTTGGTTTCGTATGTGCTATGCCAGTGAGAATTTATTTAGAATCGTCATTATTAGCTCACGCGAAAGTAATAATCTTTTTCAAACTCGCCTATTTTTAAATAGGTGAGCTTCCCCGATTCCAAAAACCTTTTGTAGTTCAATTACGTCACCGCTTATAGACTACGGATATATGGCGGAATTTTCTTTTTGGTTACCCTTACGTAACATCATCACAAATCAATCGTCTTTAAAAAAAGGTGGAAAAGCATGGGCACCATAATTGCGATTATCATTCTTTTTGGAGCCATACAGGGCTTTGCGGTTTGCGTGTACCTCTACCATAAGAAAAAGGAAAATGTAAGGGCCTTTCACTTTTATTTCCTCTTTCTGTTTTCCTTAGCCTTTTTTAATTTCCTTTATGCCCTGAAATACATAGACATTGACGCTATAGGCTTTATTCCTTTGGCCGCTTTCCCTTTTCCCTATAAATATCTCATCGGTACAGGTTTTTATCTGTACATAATACATCAGATTCCAACTGAAAAAAAGAGCGCTATAAACTACCTCTTATTCCTACCTGCTTTCTGCTATGGTATCTTAAGAGCCTATTGGTATTTCGTGCTACACTCCGGGAAGGACAAAGATATCTTCTGGAACGTGTATCAAAGTGGCTTTTTCACCTACAATGAGTATGTCTATTTGTTTTTGAATCTGCTATTGGTAGGTTGGGCCATACGATTTTTGAAAAAGAACAAATCTCGACTTAGGGGAACCAATATCACCCGTAAAAACTGGGAATGGCTTCTGAAATTTTCCTATGCATTTTTGGTGTTTACTGGCCTACACCTTGTGCTCGCCGTAATTGTTCATGCCGTGGGAGATGCCTACAATGGCATCGTCTATTCCATACTCCTGATGTTGAACTCCGTTTATATTTATTGGGTCGGTTTCGAATCACTTGTCAAACTGAGGTTTTTATTCAACCGGCATACGTTAAAAGAGGAGGGTCGAGATAAAAATGAGTTTTCAGATCCATTGGCTCGAAATCTTGCCCATTATATGAACGGAGAAGAAATTTTTGTGAACAAAAATTTAAAGATGGCCGAGGTGGCCGCTTTGGTCAACAGTACGGAAAAAGAATTATCGCAATACATATACGAGACTTTTGGGGTATCCTTTTCAACCTATATCAATGAACTAAGGGTGCAAAAAGTAAAAACGCTCTTACAGGCGGAAGAACAAAAGAAGTTTACCCTCTTGGCTATAGCCGAAAATGCAGGATTTAATTCAAAATCCTCTTTTAATGCCGTATTCAAAAAAGTAACCGGCCTAACACCTACTCAGTACAAAGAAGCCCATTGCAGCTAATACGTCCATATTTTTTTTTCTGGACATTCTTACCCTCTTTTTCCTTGATAGCCCATGGGACCGCCCGTAGTTTTGATGCTGTTAACTTTAAAATTCAAAACAATGAAATCAGCAGTTTTAAGCATTCTTACGGGGCTTTTTCTTTTCATCTCCCCTGTCCATAGCCAAGGTGAGGGATTCACCTTTAAAGACAGTGTCAATACCTTGTACGACAAACTATTCGAAGAGTTGGAAGAGAACTACTTACATGCAGACAAGGTAGATTGGCCATCGGTGAAATCCTATATCAAAAAAGAGGCCTTGAAAAGTGGCACATTTCAAAAGTCGTTGGCGACTTCCGTAAAATTGTTCGACACGGTACAGGGAAACCATCTTCTGCTTTTCGCAGAAAAAGACTGGTATAAAAGTACGCTGGGCAAGCAACTGGTCAAAGACCATTTCAACCAAAGTCTGCTGGACGCCTATTCAAATAATAGAGGGTTCGAAACCAAGGTTGTCGATACGAGCTACGGCTATGTTCTCATACCCGGAATGTTACTAAAAGATGCGACCACAGCAGAACTTGATCAGGCAGCCCAGAAGATCTATGATGCTATTTTGGAAATCGACAAATCGAACGACCTAAAAGGATGGATCATAGACCTGCGCCTGAACATTGGCGGCAACTCCAATGTCATGTTAGCCGGATTGTACCACCTACTGGGCAACGGAACGCTCTTGCTGGATTTGGATAGTAACAAAAATGCAACCACGCTTACGAGTCTTGTCGATGGTGTGCTGTATCAAAACCATAAGGTCAACACCACGGTCAAACCGACTTCCAAACCGAAGCCCAAGATTCCGGTCGCCCTCATATCCGGAATCCTTACGAACAGTGCTGGTGAGTTTGTGCTCTTGGGTTTTAGAGGTCGTAAAAATACAATCGTAATCGGGGAGGAAAGCTATGGGAGTACCACGGCCAACGACCTGTATGAACTTCCGTTCGGTATAAAAGCCGCAATTACGGAAAGCTATGGAACCGATCGATCCGCAAAATTCACGAAGACCGTCATACCGGATATTGAAGTGATCAAACAGACCAACTTTGAAAACCTTTCCCGAGATCAGAATATTATCGAGGCCATCAAGTTTATCGAATCAAGTCAATAGATCCACAAAAGAACAGACATCCATCTATTTTGTATCTTCAGGGCAAAATCGAAGTAAATAACCTCGGGGCAAGCCCACGAGGCATTAGAAGGAAAATTAACAATGATTTCGACGCAAGCCTGCCTGTCCGGCAGGCAGGCATCATAGCATTTTAAATCTCGATTATCGAGTAAACCGATCGCATCCATGAAACTACTGTTCGCCCAAAGATCATTCGTCACTATTGCCCTCTTCTTACTGGTCCAAGGACCGGTCTTGGCTCAGGAAAAACCTAATGTCATCTTGATTTTCCCGGATAACCTCGGGGTGGGTGAAGTAGCGGCTTTTGGAGGGGCACGAGGGGTACCTACGCCCAATATTGACCGAATCGGAACCGAGGGCATACGCCTGACCAACTTCAATGTGGAGTATTCCTGTACGCCTTCTCGAATCGCTATCTTGACCGGGCGCTACGCGGTTCGGGCCGGTGAAGACTATTATGCGGGTACCACCCTATGGGAGGAAACGGTGGCCGAACGTTTAAAAACCGAAGGTTATGCGACCGCACTTTTCGGCAAATGGGATTTGGGTGCAAAAAATTGGCAGGGCAAGCGCGAACCGACCCAACAGGGTTTTGACGAATGGTACGGCATTCCCGGTACCACGCATGTATCCCAATTCCCCAGTATGGAAGGTTTTGACCCCAGCTTACAACCAGCTCCGTATATTTGGGAAGGTACCGTTGGGTCTCCATCCAAAAAGGTAAAGCCCTTTACCCCCGAGACCAGACGTACCATCGATCGCGAGGCTGCGGAAAAGGGTAAAGCATTCATCAAGGAAAATGCCAAGAAGAATACACCTTTCTTTTTGTACTATGCCATGACCCAATTGCATTTTCCCGCACTACCCCACCCTGATAAGGCCGGTACTACCGGAGCAGGTGATATGGGGGATGCCATGGCCGATGTCGATTATAATGTGGGATTGATCTTAGATCAGCTAAAGGCATCGGGAATTGAGGACAATACCTTAGTCATCTGGTGCACTGATAATGGCGCGGAAATGAGACGCCCATGGCGTGGTTCTCCGGGCCCTTGGCGCGGGTACTACAATTCGGCTATGGAAGGTGGGGTACGAACCCCAGCCGTCATCCGATGGCCTAAAAGAATCCCTGCCGGACAGGTTTCCAATGAAATGGTGCACGAGGTAGACTTATTTACAAGTATACTCCATGCGGCCGGTGCTCCGGATACCGTACCTCAAGATCGTATCATCGATGGGGTCAACCAAGTACCCTTTTGGGAAGGAAAACAAACCCATTCCAATCGAGAAAGTGCCATTTTCACCCAACGCTTTGGACAAATTATGGCGGTCAAGTGGCGGGATTGGAAACTGTGGTATGTCTACAAAACCGAAATGCCGGATCCTGAACCGGATAATCTGGTACGCCTATTCGATCTACGTGTCGATCCCCGGGAGGAAATCGATGTGAAAGACTATTATCCTGGGGTCATCGGTATTATGGATAAACTCGTACAGGAATACGAAGCGACCTTTATCAAACATCCGAGGGTAAGTGCTAGTGCCAATGCGGCGGACCCTTACATCGCTCCCCCGATAAATTCAGGCGCGCCCGTACAAACCTATACCCGTTCGGATAGCACCACACTCGGTCCGCGAAGTGCGGCCATGGCGAATCCTGATTTTTCCGGGACTTGGTCCACTACGGTCTTGCATCGGGTGTCCGTCATCAATAGAAAAGAAGAACCCCTTATGCCCACGTTAGGCAGCGGATGGGGAGATAAGATATCGATACAACATACGCCAACCAAATTAGACGTAGAACGCGTGGTTTTTATCCCACGGGAAATTCAACAACTAGTCTCGTATCACTTTGCCCTGGATGGTTCTTCTTCCGAAAACCCCATTCAAATGGGCCGGACCGGAAAGCCGATCGTTTCGACCAGTACTTGGGAAGGTGCTAGGTTGGTCATTACGTCACAATACCCGTTTCAAGATTCCAAAAGCGGAAAGTGGCTCACAAGCAAGGTCACGCAGACCCTTTGGCTTCAACCCCCCAGCGGAACGCCATGGGAACCGACTTTAATCGTCGAAACTTCGCGCGAAGGATTGTTCGGGGGATTGACCACGACCAATCGTACCGTCTATACGAAAGGGTACCGTTAGCTGTATCAAGGCGCTTGGCGATTGATAAATTCCAAAAGGCAAATTCCAAATTCCAATGTCCTGAACTTGTAATCAATGTTTGATGTTTGGTGCTTGGGATTTGGTGCTTGATGTTTGATGTCGGAAGCTTGAAGTAAGATCTGTCAAGTCAAAGCGACTGGCGTATAGCGTATAATAAACTGCAAAACCTGAAACCTGAAACCTGAAACCTGAAATTTAAAACCTACCCTTTTTTGCGCTTCATTTTTTGCTCCACGACATCTACGGGATATTTGGCGGCCAGTTTGCGTATTTCATAACTGAACTCCATAAATGTTTCTTCCCATAGTTTGGCCTCTTCAGGGGTGTACTCATAAAAACCCTGGGCGTTGGCTACTCCCTTCCCTCCTGCTGCCACGATATCATCGATTAGTTTGGGCACTTCGGTGGTATTCGTCAAGGTCGGAAACAAATCCTTCATTACGGTATGATAGGCAGGTACTCCAGTGAGATCCATCCAACGGAAAACCCCCACCAAAGTCATCCAATACCCCGCATTATTGCGGCAGGCGCGGTCGACATCCGCCACCGAGGCGTAACCGTTCTCTACCAAGTGAAAGGCTTCACGGTATAGGGCATACATTAGCCGATTGGTGATGAAGCCCCGAATGTCTTTCCGTACCAATGTCGGTTCTTTTCCCCAAGCATGGGAGAGCTCATACAAGTCTTCCCCCAATTGAACATTGCTCTGCGCTCCGCAAATGATTTCCAAAAAACGGGAGATATGGGAAGGTTCGGCCCAATGCAATCCAAAAAAGCGCTCCGGATGGGTGGTTTGCTGTTGCAATAACGTAATTGGTATGGCCGAGGTGTTGCTGGCCAAAAGGCAAGTGGCGTCTACGACCGATTCGATTTTTTGATATACCGTTTTCTTGATTTCCAGGTTCTCAAGCGTACATTCTATGACCAGATAACAACTCTTAAGCTTTGTATAGTCCTCTGTAATCGTACAGCTACTCAGATGGGTGTCCGGTTCTAGCCTTGTCAATTGCTCTTTATACGATTTCTGTAAGTGGGCTTGTATTCTGGTTTCCGCATGTTTCAGGTCGTCGGGTATGGGTGCTACGGCAATGACCTGATGTCCGGCCATCAAAAGGCAGGTGGTGATACTGCAGCCCATAAGACCTAACCCTACTACCCCAATGGTGATTTCTTCTGTATGACGCTTGTTGTTCTTCATCATTTGAAATGTTCTTAGTATGTCGCCCGACCACCTGACAGATCAAAGGTGAATCCGGTGGAAAAACTATTTTCCTTGCTAACGATGAATAACGCCATATGGGCCAATTCGTCCAAGGTACCGCAACGTTTCATCGGGATTTTATCCGTCATATACTTCACCTGCTCGTCGGGCATTTGCGCTACCATTGCCGTTCGAATCACGGCCGGAGCCAAGGCGTTCACGGTAATACCGGTTTCTGCATATTCCTTTCCCTGAACTTTGGTCATGGCGATTACGGCAGCTTTCGATGCCGAATAGGCCAACATACCGGCATTGCCCTCTTTTCCGGCAATGGAAGCGATATGCAATATTCGACCATAGTCTTGTTGCAGCATGAGCGGTAAGCAATATTTACTGGTCAAAAAACTGCCGACATAGTTAACATCCATTACGGCTTTAATGTTCTCAGTTGCCGCCAAATGACTTTTTACGTTGGTTTCCCCCACAATCCCTGCACTATTGATCAAGATATGAACAGCTCCAAATCGTTGATGTATCGATTGAATGGTGGTTTTAACCTGCTGTTCGTCCGTAATATCTATCGGATACACCTCATTCGGGTTTTGCAAAGAGGCCTGCAAGCCCAATAAAGTGTCCTCGTTTTTATCCAATAGGGCCAATTCGACTCCGTGTTCGGATAACTTATGGGCAATAGCCATCCCTAGTCCAGATGCGGCCCCGGTGACTATGGCCACCTTGTTCTTAAAATTGTTGAACATACTTTTTAGTTTTCCCTTTCAAGATAAGACAATCCACATTATCATGCTTCCAAAGCCAGGTCGCGGGGCAGTTAGTAGTGATTTTACCGGATAGCAGTTGTTCCGTAGCGTCTTTTTTATGCGCTCCTGATACCAAGAGTATGATTTTTTTGGCAGCTAGAATATCCTGGATTCCAAGGGTCAATCCCTGAGCTGGTTTTGACTCAGCGCCTCTTATCATATGGTGTCCTTGCGATTCAGGGGTCAGGTTTGCGATATGACAATGCGGTTGTAGTTCATCTGCGGGTTCATTAAAACCGAGATGCCCGTTCTTTCCCAGACCTAGAATACAAAGGTCAATGGGGCCCTCGCGATTCAACCATTCCTGAACTCGTTTACATTCCCGTTCCAGGGATTTCACATTTACATTAAAGCTTAGGTAGCGCGCTATCGGAATTTTCAAGGGTTGTAGTATATAATCGTTGATGTATGAATGACATGAACCTTCGGTAGAGGAAAGTCCGATCCATTCATCCAAGGGAATGATTCTTGCATTGGCAAAGAACTTGTCATGCTTTGCCAAATGACGATAAAGAGGTTTTGGAGAACTTCCGGTGGCTGTACAGAGCAGGGCATTCGTTTTGCGCTTTACTTCCTGTAAAACCAACTCGGCCGCTTGCTGCCCCATAGTTTCCTCACTTTCGAAGTATTGGATTCTCATGAGACCTCTTTTGTTTTAGCCGATTCCACTAATTTCAGGGTAATCCAGCCACATACTACACCCACAAGTATCAATACCAGTGCAATACTATAACTGCCTAATACCAAATGACCTACACTAAATAAAATACTATTTAAAAATATTACGCCAAAGACAAAACCCAACCAAGAATCCCGTGAGCTACTTTTATCCACGAGCTCGGGAACTTGTTCGGCTATAGGCTTCCACCATCCTTTTGGACGAACTTTGATATAAAAAGCAAGTAGCTTTTCGTTGTCCACCGGTTTCGTAACGAAGGTGACCACCAAACTAATGACCGTACACAGTAAAAGAATGACCGTGGCCCTGATTAGAGCCA
This sequence comes from uncultured Flavobacteriaceae bacterium, assembly GCA_947494565.1. Lineage (GTDB taxonomy): Bacteria > Bacteroidota > Bacteroidia > Flavobacteriales > Flavobacteriaceae > Maribacter_C. Next base: position 378,393 of record CANLVG010000001.1, read on the forward strand.
CGTCATCTTGATACCATCCATTGACCACGGTCAAGGCCTTGTCATTGATCCACCCAAAGCTATGCATCCATTTCACCCATAAAAACCCGTTGGCCAGCACCAGAGCCGAGACCATACTTGCAATTTCGGACCAAGCATTGATACGCCACCAAAACCAACGAAGCATCAATATAATGGCAATACCGGACACAATTTCAATGATATATATCCATGCGCCTGCAATACTATCCATTTGCCATGCAGCGATGGCCGAAAGCAACAATAACAGTACAATACTCACTCGAGACACCAATAAATAATGGCGGTCATCTCCTTTTGTATTCATAAACCGTTTGTAAATATCATTTACCATATACGACCCGCCCCAACACAAATGCGTATCAATGGTACTCATAAAAGCAGCCATAAAGGCTGCGACTAAAAGTCCCTTGAGGCCGACGGGCAAGACCGCATTGATCATCATTGGATAGGCTAATTCAGGGTCGGCCAAAAGTGCTTCCGAAGCCTCTGAAATGGGTAAAATAACAATGGAACCAAGACCGACCACAATCCATGGCCATGTCAAGATCACGACACCTGCCACCGCAAACCAAAGTGAAGCTTTGATCGCATGTTTTTCGGTACGGGCAGAAAATAAGCGTTGTACAATATAGCCATCGCCCTGTGCTTGCCCCAACCATAGTACACCAATAAGGCATACAAAAGCGATCATCTCGGTAGCTCCGATATGGGACAAATCGGGAAACATGTCCAACACACCCGCCGGCGCATCGGATCTTGCGGCAATTTGAGTAGCCAGTGCCGTTGGGCCCCCGACTTGAATAAGTACCAAAACTGCAAGTATCATCGTACTAATGACGCCTGCGGAAAAATGCAGCATATCTAAAATCACCACACCTTTAATGCCTGAAGTCAGTGTATGCACTAAGGCAAACGTCAAGGTAATACCGAGAGCGAATTCAGCACTCCAGCCTAGCATAATATTCGAAAATTTGAGCATGGCGAGAATCACCCATCCCATGGAAATGCAGTTTTTGAAAACTCCGAAAAAAGCGGCCGTAAACCCTCGAAGCACGGAAGCCGATTTACCACTGTAGCGCAGTTCGATCATTTCGGCATCAGTCAAAATCTCAGCTCTACGCCAATATTTGGCATAAAAGAATACCATCATCATAATACCTGCGCCCAAATACCACCATAGCCAATTGCCATAAATACCTTTACTGCGAACTAAGGCAGTGACCGCCAACGGAGCATCTGTGGCAAACCAGGTCGCAGCAATTGAAGTTCCCAAAAGCCACCAAGGCAAATTGCGACCTGCTACAAAAAAATCCGTTATGTTCTTCGATTTGTGCTTTACGACAAAAAAGGCGAGACCTATTGCCAATAGCAGGTATGCAAAAATCACGGCCCAATCTAGGAATTCAAGTCCCATAGGCAGCGAGTTTTTGGAGTTGGAGATCTCTATGCATTTAATGGAGCGGAGGTAATACCTCTTTTTGCAAGGTCAACATTTCATTGCACATATCAATGGCATTTCGATAAGAGTCTACCGTAGGTTCAATAAGAATAGCTTGCAACAATTTATCCTTTGATTGTTCATCATAGGCCTCTACCAGAAGTTGATGAATACTGGCATGCAAGCGAATTGTTGCCGCTATACCTTCAGGTATCGGCTGCATCGCAACAGGCTGAATTCCGTCAGTATCGCAATAAGCCGGAAGCTCCACCACTAAATTATCGGGTAGATTCGGAATAGCTCCTTTATTCGGTACATTGACCGCTTCAAGCCATTGCCTTTCATTACTAATAACCGATTCCATAATTTGCGTGGCTATCTCACCAGAACTCTTAAAGCTACCATCTTCGTTCTGTAGTTGCAGTTCTTCCGTACTTCCTACCGGTAGTAATTTCTTAGTCCAGTCTTTGGTCCATTTCCGTTCATAATCCACCCGATCAACGGTATACACGCCTTCCGGAATTTGATTGTTTTCCCAAGGATGACCATCCGAAGGGTCATAGAAAAATTGCAATTGCGGAATCACAAATTCTTCTGCCCAACGAATATATTCCCCATAATGATTGGAAGCGGGTGAAGGCCACTGTCCGAATCTGCGAAACAGAATTCTGCCCAAGGCCAATTCATGCCATTTCGCCAACCAATCGCCTTCTTGTTCGACAGCTCGTAATTTCGGGTACAAATCCTCACCTGTAGATTTATGCTTAATCTCTTGAAACCATGTGAAGTGATTGATACCACATGCTTTGGTTTGTAATTCATCTAGGGGAACCTGTAATAATTCGGATAACTGTTCACGCCCCATAAAAACACCATGGCATAGGCCCACAGTTTGTATTGTGGTCAATCGTGTTACCGCCTCACATATTTTATGTTCCGGATTGGAGAAGTTCAAAAGCATCGCATTTGGGCATAACCTTTCCATGCTGCGGGCCAAATCCATAATCACCTTTATATTTCGCAGTGCATGAAAGAGCGAGCCAACTCCCCCATTTTCGCCGTAAACTTGTTTGAAACCATACTTTCTGGGAATATGAAAATCCTGCGCCCAATAGACATTTCGGTCTTTTTCAAGAGCACAAATAACAAAATCAGCTCCTTTAATGGCTTCATCCCTGTCTGTAGTAGCAATGATACGGGCTTGGCGCTTCAGCTTCTCATTGACATATTCGCCATGTTTGACCACATGGTCCAAATGGCTTTTCTCGATATCCATGAGATGAATCTCCAAACCATTCTTACATAGTGTCGTGCTCATTAAAATGTCTTGCACGATTATCGGTCCGAATTGCAAGCTGCCTGCACCGATATAGGCTATTTTGACCATGTATTTTCTTTTGATAGCTAGTGATTGCTAAATATAGAAGGATTTTACACCAGAAACAAATTGCCACACCTTAGTGTCTTGAAACTCAAAGGGGTCTATTTAATTGAAGATACCTGGCTATTCTGCAGGGAATTGATCTTGGATATCTTTGACAATCCTATACAAATCCGGAATCACGTTCCGGGCCAATTTTGAATTCCCATTCAAAAGCACACAAATACCCAGATCGGTATCAGGAAAAAGGGCGATTTCGTTTCGGTAGTTGTTCACACTGCCACCATGGTGCCAAACGGTCGTTTTTTTAGGGGAATCCGATTGCTGAAACTCATGTATGCGCCATCCAAACCCATAAGAGGACTGTACATGCCCCTGCCAACGTTGGTAGTACTTGTTATTGTAGTTCAAGGCGACAAAAGGTTCAAAGACATCTTGTATCGCATCTTTTGGCATCACCTCGGGCCGATGCCCCAACAAGAAGCGCATCCATTTGGCCATATCGAGTGAGCTTGCGTTGATTCCACCTGCGACGACTGCGTTGTAATATCGATCCCGTAGAGGTAAACTTCTCCATCCCTTTCGCCTTTTGGAATGCGGCATGGCCACATTGTCGCTCTCCAGTAGTGTACTATGGTCCATCGATATGGAAGACATTCCCAGCGGCTCGAAAAAGCGTTTGCGCAAGAGGGTCTTGACATCTTTACCTGTCGCCCGCCGCACCACTTCCTGACTTAAGGAAAACATGGCATTTTGATAACTGTACATTTGCCCCGGTTCACTTATCGGCTTTACTTCATTGAAACGTGATGCAATTTTTTCTACGGAAAGTCCGGCCTCTACCAAATTGGTAAAGCTGTGATAGGGTGTTCCTGACGTATGCGATAAAATATGGGATAGCTTTACTTTTTGGGTATGTTGTTCATCCCCAAATTTGAACTCGGGCAGGTATTCGACTACCTTGTCATTGAAGTCCAATTGCCCCTCTTGTTTTAGATCTGCCATCAAGACCCCACCGAATCCCTTTGAAAGGGAACCTAGCCGAAATACGGTTTCTCCATCGACCCCGGCAGCGCCTCCAATGCTTCGCTTGCCATACCCCTCGGAAATCAAAATGGAATCACCTTTTACGATACTAACCCCGGCACCTACCATGGTTCCTGATTGTATCGCTTTTTTAAAATATCCTGCCAAGGCTTTTTGAAGCCTTTCTTGACGTGATCTATATAATTTGATTTCTTTTTTGGAGACCGAAATACGTGTGGTCATCACTTCTACGCCGATGTCTTTTGCCTCGCGTGCAGATTCGCTCTTCAGCACATTAAGTGCCAATACCGTAAACAAGGCTGCGATGACTACAACACCGCCAACCAAGAATTTTAATTTACTCACAGGTCAAGTTTAAGGTTTGGTATGATACGGACCAAGCCGCATCTGGTATATCCATAACTGAAAAAAGGACTGTTTTAGTATACAAAACATGCCATGGGGGACATTCAAACTTAACCAAGTTTTGTCAAAACCGGAAACAATTCTTGCCAAAGAAAACCTAAGACATGCATGTTTTACGTTAAAAATACCTCAGGACCATCCATCTGTTTTCCGTTTTGGTGAAAAGCCATAAAGAAACAGTAAGAATAAACCTCTAAAGCATCTGAAACAGAGAAATTGATCTAAAAGTGTTTGTATGAGGTGGTACTTATGGAGTCACGGACTATGGTCTAGTTCCAAGTCTTGAATCTGCCTGTTCTTTTTACGAAACCAAGGTCGAATTTTCTCTGAAATCAGTTAACTTCAAAATCTAGATAACCCATAAGCCGCTACTGATGTCAAAATGGAAGTATTTTTATTTCGGATGGATCGCATTATTGTTAGTTGGTTGTGGAGCGCCCGCTTCCAAGGACGAGCGTCCCAATATTGTCTTGATCATGTCCGACGACATGGGATATTCGGATATCGGATGCTTTGGTGGGGTTATCGAAACCCCTGTGTTGGATGGTTTGGCCGAAAACGGCTTACGCTATACCCAATTTTATAATACTGCTCGCTGTTGTCCTTCGCGGGCGGCTTTGTTAACCGGTGTTTATCCGCATCAAGCGGGAATCGGCCATATGGTCAATGATCATGGAAATGATATTTATAATGGCGATTTGAGCGCAAAAGCCGTAACGATTGCCGAAGTTTTACGACAAGCCGGTTATGCAACGTATATGTCCGGAAAATGGCACGTGACTCCATATAAGCCCAATGAAGCGCATCCCTCTAAGGAAAATTGGCCCTTGCAACGCGGGTTTGATCGATTCTTTGGTACCATTCACGGAGCGGGAAGTTTTTATGACCCCAATTCACTGACACGCGACAATGATTTCATAGCACCATCAAAAGATTTCTATTATACCGATGCGATCTCGGACAATGCCGTCTCCTTTATTGAAAATAACGAGCCAGATACTCCATTTTTTCTCTATGTGCCGTATACCGCGGCGCACTGGCCGATGCACGCAAAACCAACGGACATTGCAAAATATAAAGGGAAATTTGATTCGGGCTGGGATGTGATGCGAGTGGAAAAGTACGCTCAGATGCTAGACTTAGGGCTACTAAGACCTGAATGGCCGTTACCTGAAAAGGATGGCATACCCGATTGGGAGGAAACACCACATCAAGATTGGTACAGCTCGCTCATGGAAGTCTACGCGGCCATGGTCGATAATATGGATCAAGGCATCGGGCGTATCATGAGTGCTTTGGAAGCCAAGGGACTTCAGGAAAATACCTTGGTCTTCTTTCTACAGGACAATGGCGGTTGTGCGGAAGAATTTGGTTTTCGTGCGCAAATCGAGCCAAATCACAAGGACGTATCAATGGATTCGATTCGACCCATGGGCGACGATGAACTACAGACCCAAATGGTTCCTAAATACACACGGGACGGAAAACCCGTACTATCTGGAATAGGCCTTCAACCCGGAACTGCCGACACCTATCTCGGCTATGGAAAACCTTGGGCCAACGCGAGCAATATTCCGTTTCGGATGTACAAACACTGGGTTCACGAAGGGGGCATCGCCACTCCCTTAATCGTACACTGGCCTAAAGGTATTGCCTCAAAAAATGAATTCCGAAACCAACCCGGACATCTCATCGATATTATGGCCACCTGCGTGGATGTGGCCAATGCCAACTATCCAAAAAACTATCATACGAATTCAATTGTGCCCATGGAGGGCATCTCTTTGGTACCTTCTTTTGAAAAAAAGCCGTTGCAAGAACGCACGCTCTTTTGGGAACATGAAGGCAACAAGGCCGTCCGGTCCGGGAACTACAAACTGGTTTCAAAATGGAATGAGCAGAGCGAATATGCCTGGGAACTATATGATATGAACTCCGACCGAACCGAAACCAAAGACCTATCACTTCAAATGCCCGAAAAAGTAAAGGAAATGGAACAGCTATGGCAGGATTGGGCAAAAAAAGTGGGTGTACGCAACTGGACAACAAAAGAAATGGTCGAATGAGGACACTCGGCATATTCTCGGTTCTGTTGACAGGTATTCTTATCCTCTACGCCTGTGGTGGGCAAAAGAGCAGGAGTCTAAAGCTTGTTTCACCTTCCACTATGGAGGACATCTACGATACCATCAAAACCCCATATAAATACGGGGTAGTTTTTCAGCACCCTGATACCACCAAATTGATCGACTCCCCAACTATTTTCCGAAAAGATGGCCAATGGCACATGACCTATATTGTTTTTGACGGGCAAGGCTATGAGACTTGGCTAGCGGAAAGTCCGGATTTGCTCCAATGGGAATCAAAAGGCAAACTTTTATCGTTTACCCAAAACACTTGGGATGCCAATCAAAAGGCAGGTTATGTCTCTTTAGTCCAGTATGATTGGGGAGGGGATTATGGCGTTGAAAACTACAAAGATTCGTATTGGATGACCTATTTGGGCGGCAATAGCAGCGGATATGAAAAGGGTGTCTTGAAAATTGGTCTGGCACAGACCGACGACCTGACGCAGGTGCAGCTATGGAAGACGAAACAGGCGCCAGTGCTTTCACCGAATGATGAAGATGCCCGTTGGTTCGAAAACAAAACCATCTACAAGAGTCTCGTCATTAAGGACACGCTCTCACATACGGGCAGCCCCTTCGTGATGTTCTACAATGCGAAAGGAGGTGGGGATTTTGAAAGTATAGGTATGGCCGTCTCAGATGATATGTTAAATTGGAAACGCTATGGTGAAGATCCCGTAATCACGCGTAAAAAAGGTATTTGCGGGGATGCTCAAATTACCAAAATCAATGATGTGTACGTCATGTTCTATTTTGGTGCCTTTTGGAAACCTGGAGCTTTTGAACGTTTTGCTTGTTCGTATGACCTGATCAATTGGACGGATTGGACCGGACCAGACCTAATCGCGCCATCGGAGGATTACGATAGGGAATATGCACACAAGCCATGGGTCATCAAATGGAACGGTATCGTCTACCACTTCTACAATGCCGTCGGCAACCAAGGACGGGTTATCGCCTTGGCAACCTCAAAACAGGTTTCCAGCGATTAAAAAATGTTTTAAAGAATATAATCCGTACTCACAAAATTGGACAGCCGTGTCTCCAACAATTTCTCAAGAATCTCATTGTTGAGCGCATTGTCTTTTGAAGCCACAAAAGTTCGAATCGAAAAGGACCGCAGGGCATCATGAACACTTAACGTCGCCACAGCCGAATCTTTTCTGCCAGTAAACGGATACACATCCGGACCACGTTGACACGAGCTATTCAGATTGACACGGCAAACCAAGTTGGCCAGGGTGTCGATCAAGGGAGCTAGGGTATAGACATCCTTACCGAACAGGCTCACTTGTTGTCCATAATTACTCTCGGCCATATCATCCAATGGTTGTTCAATATCGTTGAAAGCCAAAATGGGAATAATCGGCCCAAATTGCTCTTCTTGATAGACTCGCATATCCTTGGTTACTGGATAGACCACAGCAGGCCAGATGTAATTATCAAAATGTTGCCCGCCTTTTTCATTCAGCACCTTGGCTCCTTTTTCAATGGCGTCGTCCAATAATTCTTGAATATAGGCTGGCTTTCCGGCTTCGGGCAAAGGGGTGAGCTTCACGCCTTTCTCCCAGGGGTTGCCAAACGGAAGTTTGTCTACTGCTGCGCTAAAACGTTCGTTGAACTCCTCCACGATTTCTTCATGTACATAAACCACTTTTAAGGCCGTACACCGTTGTCCGTTAAAGGAAAGGGTGCCCGCCAGACATTCATCGATCGTCAAATCCAAATCGGCATCCGGTAGCACAATGGCGGGATTTTTAGCTTCAAGTCCCAATACGAGCCGCAGGCGGTTGCTCTTCGGATGCTGTTCCTGTAAAGCGTTTGCAGAGGAACTATGACCGATTAGCGCAAGTACATCCACTTTACCGGTCTTCATAATCGGCCCTGCAATGGCCCTGCCTCGCCCGAATACAACATTGACTACCCCTTTGGGAAAACTTTCTTGAAAGGCCTCTAATAAAGGGGTTATCAGCAATACCCCGATCTTCGCGGGTTTAAAAACGGCCGTATTGCCCATCAATATGGCGGGTATCAGCAAACAAAAGGTTTCGTTTAGTGGATAGTTATAGGGCCCTAAACAGAGTACGACCCCGAGCGGACCTCTTCTAATATGTGCCAACACCTCCGATTTCTTTTGGAATTTGGCGGAGTCTCGATCTAGGTTCTTATAGTTCTCTATGGTATCATTGATGTATTCGACGGTACGATCGAACTCCTTTTCGGAATCGGGCAATGTTTTCCCGATTTCCCACATAAGCAGTTTGACCACTTCTTCGCGTTTGGTCTTCATTTTCTCGACAAAACTCTCCATACAGGAAATCCGGTCCCTGACACGCATTGTGGGCCAAGCGCCTTGACCTTTTCCGTAGGCCCGAACAGCGGCTTCCAAAGCCTCCAATGCTTCCGTTTCGCCCATATCAGGGGCGCTGCCCAAAAAGGTGGGGGCGTAGCTTTCCGTAACCGAAATCGTCGAATAGACTTCCGCTGTTTTACCCGACCATTCTTTGAGTGTTCCGTCGACCAAATACTGTCGTTGATCGATGGTTTCAGTGATTTGGTAAGCTGCAGGTATTTCAGGTGTGTTCATCTCGATGCGTTTTTCAAATTGCCATAAATTTAAAAGACCCACAGGAAACCCGTGGGTCCTTATTGCCCTTTCCCTTATGGGGGGAACTCGCCTATCCACTGATAGACTTAAGAAAAAGGCCTATACGATTGGCTTCATCGCGGTCATGGACTCCCTAAGGCGCGCCCCCACGATTTCTACCGGATGCTCTCTAAGTACTTTATTGACGTGAATCAATTTGGCATTATCCACGCCATTACCTTCACCATACGCCTTACCGATGACATCGGTATCTATTTTTGTCATAAAATCGGCCAATAACGGTTTACACGCATGGTCGAACAAATAACATCCGTATTCGGCGGTATCCGAAATGACACGGTTCATTTCAAACAGTTTCTTTCTGGCAATGGTATTGGCAATCAAAGGCGTTTCATGCAAGGACTCATAATAAGCGGACTCACCGATGATTCCGGATTCGGTCATACTTTCATAAGCCAGCTCTACTCCTGCCCTGACCATGGCTACCATCAACACCCCATTGTCATAATATTCTTGTTCGGAAATCTCCACATCGGCTGCGGGTGTCTTTTCAAATGCGGTCTCCCCAGTGGCAGCTCTCCACCCCAATAGATTTTTATCGTCATTGGCCCAGTCTTCCATCATGGTTTTCGAGAAGTGTCCGGTCATGATATCATCCATGTGCTTGTGGAACAATGGGCGCATGATATCCTTTAATTCCTCTGAAAGTTCAAAGGCTTTTATTTTCGCCGGGTTGGATAGACGGTCCATCATATTGGTTATTCCACCATACTTCATCCCTTCCGTAACGGTTTCCCATCCGTATTGGATCAATTTGGATGCGTAACCGGCATCCACTCCTTTTTCGATCATCTTATCGAAGCACAGAATACTTCCGGTCTGCAATAAACCACAGAGAATGGTCTGCTCACCCATCAAATCGGATTTGACCTCGGCAACGAAAGACGATTCCAAAACACCGGCCCGATGGCCTCCTGTACCCACGGCATAGGCCTTCGCCTGCTCCAATCCCTTACCCTGTGGGTCGTTGTCGGGGTGCACTGCAATCAAGGTCGGTACCCCGAACCCTCTTTTGTATTCTTCACGTACTTCAGAACCCGGACATTTGGGTGCTACCATAATGACCGTCAAATCTTCCCGAATCTGCATTCCTTCCTCTACAATATTGAAGCCATGGGAATACGAAAGTGTCGCGCCTTGTTTCATTAAGGGCATCACCGTACTCACCACATTGGTATGTTGCTTATCAGGAGTAAGGTTAATGACTACATCGGCATTCGGAATCAATTCTTCATAACTGCCAACTGTAAACCCGTTTTCCGTCGCGTTTAAATAGGACTGTCTTTTCTCTGAAATCGCAGCTTCACGTAAGGTATAGGAGATATCTAATCCTGAATCGCGCATGTTGAGTCCTTGGTTCAATCCTTGTGCCCCGCACCCTACAATTACGATTTTCTTTCCTTTAAGTGCGGATACGCCATCAGAAAATTCGTTTGACTCCATGAATCGACATTTACCGAGTTGGGTCAATTGGTCCCTTAAGGATAGCGTATTGAAGTAATTTGCCATAATAGTATTCTCTTTGTGTCTTCCCGTATCGGGAAAATGTATATTAAGGTTATTATTTAATTATTCTTGTTCTTGAAATTCATTTAACATTGCCGTAATTCTCATTTCCGATTTTGTGACGGCAATTCTACCCGAACGCACAAATTGCATGATGCCAAAGGGTTCAAAAAGGTCGTGCATTTCATCGATTTCGTGTTTTCTTCCTGTCTTCGCCAAAACGAAAAAATCGCGTGAGACCGTTACGATCTGTGAATTGCTCTCTTTGATGATATTTTGAATTTGACGCTCATCGAACAAAAGGCTACTCGCGATTTTAAATAAGGCCGATTCTTGATAAATGGTCTCCTCATCTGTATGGTAAAAGGCTTTGATGACCTCGATTTGTTTTTCAATTTGCCCTACTATCTTGCGTGTCCAGTCCTCCGTGATATGCACGACGATAGTGAATTTCGAGACGCCCGATATTTCCGATTTCGAAACATTCAAACTCTCGATATTGATGTGTCTTTTCAAGAATATTCCAGATATTCTATTCAACAATCCTACGTTATTTTCGGAGTAGACCGAAATAGTAAACCACTGTTTTTCCATGTTATTTATATCACAACTATTTTGTTCGCACCGCGATAATCAAACCTGTGGACCAATTCATTTTGGTCAGGTTGAAATCATCTCGTTTTTCTAAATAATCCACCAATCTATTGACGTGGTTCTCATGCCCTTCCGGCCAATTTGGCTGAGCTCTCATATCATCTATAATATAAAACCCACCGATCTTCACCATGCGCAATACCTCATCGATTTCACTGTATTTTCCAGGCCAGGCATCGGCAAAAATCAAGTCGAACTCAAGATTTTTATGTGCCTTTATCCACTTGGCACCATCTTCACAGACAATATCAAGTCGATTATCGTTCCCGAAATAGTGTTTCGCGATTTCAATAAGTTCTGGATCATTGTCAACAGTAGTCAAGCGTGACTCTTCACCCATACCATCGACCATCCATGCTAGGCTTAATCCGATCCCGGTACCCAATTCGAGAAAACTTCCTTTTGGCTTGGAAGCCATAAGTGTTTTCAACAGTGTTCCGATATACAGGTCAGATGGCATGGTAAATCCGATTTCTTCGGATTTACGGACTATCTCAGAATGTATGCTCGGAATATCCGAAATATAGGAATCGTTCACTGGATCTATATATTACTAATTGGCGTATTCTTTGTTTTTACCTGTTTTTCTAATCGCTATTATTTCAATCGAATATCGGAAACCGACGCTCCTGAAGGAATCATTGGAAACACGTTATCTTCTTTTTCGACTTTCACCTCTAAAAAATAGGGTTTGTCGGAAGCGATCATTTCGGCTACGGTCGATTTCAAATCTTTGCGTTCGCTTACACATTTGGCCTCAATATGATAGCCCTCGGCGATTTTCACGAAATCAGGATTCACCATGACCGTGGATGCATAGCGGCTTTCGAAGAACAGTTCTTGCCACTGTCTGACCATACCAAGATGATCGTTGTTCAATACTACGATCTTCACCGGTATCTGATGTTGGAATATGACCCCCAACTCTTGTATGGTCATTTGATATCCGCCATCACCTATAATGGCAACGACCTCACGCTCCATAGCCCCCATTTTGGCTCCGATGGCTGCCGGAAGGGCAAAACCCATAGTTCCTAATCCCCCTGAGGTGATGTTACTCTTTGAATCCTCGAACTTGGCATAGCGACAAGCGATCATTTGATGCTGTCCTACATCCGTAACGATAACTGCCTTATTTTTGGTCGCCAAATTGATTTCCTCGATTACCTCACCCATCGTCAGTCCAGGCTTTGTCGGATGGATATCATTTTTGATGACCGTGTCGAATTCAATTTGATACTTTTCCTTAAACACATTATGCCAAGCCTCATGACTATTTTCATTTATTAACGGAAGCAATAGTTTTAAGGTTTCTCGCGCATTCCCCAAAACGGCTACATCGGCTTTTACATTCTTATTGATTTCTGCTGGATCGATTTCAAAATGAATCACCTTCGCCTGCTTGGCATAGGTATCCAAACTACCCGTAACGCGGTCATCAAATCGCATACCGATGGCCAATAGTACGTCACACTCATTGGTGAGTATATTCGGCCCGTAATTTCCATGCATCCCTACCATACCCACGTTCAATGGATGACTGGTCGGTATGGCAGATTCACCCATGATGGTCCATGCTGCAGGAATGCCTGCTTTTTCGATCAACGCCTTCAATTCTTCTTCCGCCTCTCCTAGAATGACGCCTTGACCCCAAACGATATAGGGCTTTTTGGCGGCATTGATACTATTTGCAGCGCTTTTAATCGCACTCATATCCGGTTTCGGCACGGGCTTATAACTGCGCACACCGGTACATTTTTCATAGGTAAAATCCAGCTCATCAAATTGGGCGTTCTTTGTAATATCCACTAAAACAGGGCCTGGACGCCCAGATTTCGCGATATAAAACGCCTTTGCCATTACCTCGGGAATTTCCGAAGCCTTGGTAATCTGGTGATTCCATTTCGTCACCGGTGTTGAAATACCGATGATATCCGTTTCTTGAAAGGCATCGGAGCCCAACAGATGCCTGGGTACTTGCCCTGTCAAGCAGACCATCGGGGTCGAATCGATTTGCGCATCTGCCAAACCGGTGACCAGATTGGTTGCTCCGGGACCTGAGGTAGCCATGGCAACACCAACCTTACCCGAAACCCTAGCATAGCCTTGGGCCGCATGGGTCGCTCCTTGTTCATGTCGTGTTAGAATATGGGTCAGTTTATCCTGAAATTTGTAGAGCTCGTCATAAACAGGCATTATCGCACCACCAGGGTACCCATAAAGTAAATCGACACCTTCGGCCAAAAGGCAGTGGATTATTGCTTCGGCCCCACTCATACGGGTGCCTTTTTGCTGTTCCGCCTTTGGCTTAGCCTCATTGGCGGATTGGTTTTTTTCTTTTACTGTTTCCATATTCCAAACTCAAGTTCAAGTACGACGTAGTGACTCCGTAAGATACGTGTCATCACTTTGTGTACTTTTTTATTAAAACTCATCGGTTACACATCCCTGTGCGGCCGAGGATACAGAGCGTGCATACTTATACAACACGCCTTTTTTAAATTTTAGCTCCGGTTCTACCCAGTTTTCCTTTCGTCTTTTCAGTTCCTCCTCTGAAACGTCCACATTTATCGAATTGGTCTCCGCATCAATGGTAATCGTGTCACCATCCTCTACGAGTCCAATGACTCCTCCTTCTTGCGCTTCGGGCGAAATATGTCCTACGACAAAGCCGTGCGTACCACCGGAGAAGCGACCATCAGTAATCAACGCAACCTCCTTGCCTAGACCAGCGCCCATAATGGCAGCGGTCGGTTTCAACATTTCGGGCATACCGGGACCTCCTTTAGGACCTTCATAGCGAATCACTACGACGTCTCCTTTTTGAACAAGTCCTGTTCGAATGCCATCATTCGCATCGTATTCACTATTGAAAACCTTGGCTTTTCCCTCAAAACGCAGTCCTTCTTTTCCTGTAATTTTAGCTACTGAACCATTTTGGGCCAAATTGCCATATAACATTCGTAAATGCCCTGTGGCCTTAATCGGTTTGTCTAGGGGGCGGATGACATCTTGGCCTTCTTCCAGATCAGGAACGTCCGCCAAATTCTCGGCCAAAGTCTTGCCTGTAACGGTCATACAATCACCATGAAGTAAGCCGTTTTTCAATAGGTATTTCAACAAAGCCGGTATTCCACCCACTCTGTGTACGTCTTCCATCAAGTACTTTCCACTAGGTTTCAAATCGGCTATGAACGGAGTAGTGTCACTGATATGTTGAAAATCTTGTAATGTAAATTCAATATCGGCCGCTCTTGCAATTGCTAAAAAATGCAGCACCGCATTGGTAGAGCCTCCTGTTATGGTCACAAGTCTAATGGCGTTTTCCAATGATTTTCGAGTCACGATGTCCAAAGGTTTGATGTCCTTTTCAATGAGTGTTCGCATCTGCTTCCCTGCCGCCACACACTCGGCCTCTTTGTTGTCACTTATCGCAGGATTGGAAGAATTGTAGGGCAAAGCCATTCCTAATGCCTCAATAGCCGAGGCCATAGTATTGGCTGTATACATACCTCCACAGGCCCCCGCACCCGGGATCGACTTCTTAATAATCGATTTGAACTCGGATTCTTCCATGGTACCGGCTACTTTCTCGCCCCATGCTTCAAAAGCGGAGACAATATCCAATTTCTTATCGTTATGACATCCCGAAGCAATTGTTCCGCCATAGACCAAAATAGCGGGGCGATTCAATCGTAACATCGCCATTAAAGCGCCAGGCATATTTTTATCGCATCCGACTACCGTCACCAAGCCATCGTATGACATCCCTTGAACAACGGCCTCCATTGAATCCGCGATGATATCACGAGAAGGAAGGGAAAAACGCATACCAGGGGTACCCATCGAAATACCATCACTTATGCCGATGGTATTGAAAATAAGTCCGACCGTCTCTTTCGAGTTCACCCCCTCTTTCACCAATTTTGCAAGATCGTTCAAGTGCATGTTACAGGGGTTGCCCTCATAACCTGTACTGGCAATACCCACCAGTGGCTTTTCGAAATCCGCATCGGTAAACCCAATAGCGTATAACATGGCCTGTGCCGCTGGCTGTGTTGGGTCTTGGGTTACATTCTTACTGTATTTGTTTAATTCCATTATCGTGTTCTATTCCGGTTTTTATTCGCACATCTCAGCGCTTATTAACAAATATAGAAGTTTCCTAAAGCCCGCGTTTTAACCAAAACAGGTGGATGTAAAGTCAATTTTGCCATATTTTAGCCAACTCCTTTATATACAATAGGTTAAACCTTCTATTCATACCATATTCATGCATTAGATCGGACTTTGGATTGTTCCTAAAAAAGAAAGCCTGTATCGGGTTTCGATACAGGCTTTCTTGACAATGAAAATCCATATCATCCCGTTATGGGACAATAAGAAGCACATTGACTACTACTTTATTTATTTTCATTACTACAATGATAGGTAAAAATTAGCAGTTGAAAAAAATCAGGCCCTTAAAAGTTTGAACGCGATAGCATCTCCGAACTTTTTCTGTGCCAAAACGGAAATCGCCTTGTCGGAAAGCTGTAAAATTCTCGGATATCCGCCGGTCGTTTGACCATCTTTCATAAGAATAATCAATCGTCCGGAAGGCGTTAACTGCACGGTGCCCGGTAAAGTGGCGGAAGTCAACATTGTAAGTTGATGTCCCTCAATGGTATCGGCCAATTGGTAGGCCATACGATTATTCTCTTTCGCTACGTTGAATTCGCCAGCGAAAAGCCGCTCTAATTGTTTGTCATGCAGTTGTTCGAATTCAGGGCCTTTCGACACCTCCAAGATCGTTTCATCCAAAAAAGAATCGACCTTAATTTCCGATATTTTGGGTTCAAAGATGCTCACACCATCATAAGGCACCTCCGCCCTATCGCTCAAACAATTTTTAATGGTCACCGGAAAGTATTGAGATCGGCTCATCAAGATGGAGTCGGTCTTAAAACCATCTTTTACCGCCAAATAATTTCGAAACCCTTTTTTCAATCGTCCATACGATAGAATATCACCAGCTTCGACTTTGTGTATCTTATAATGTTGGATCGGATTGTTGTTCAAGGTTACCGAAATTTCGGCACCGCCTAAGCAGATATAGGTGGGTGCCTCAAATTCAATGGTGGGTCCTGTCATGGTCATCTCCATTAAGGCTGCGTTTGGTTCATTCTCCAGTAGCAAGTTGATTTTTGTAGCGGAGAACGAATCCATGAAGCCGGAAACCGGAACGCCCTTGTCCAGATAACCGAAGCGACCTTCATCTTGAATACTGGTGAAAAATCCTGATTTTAGCAGTCTAAGCATCCAACTTGATTTTTTCCAATTTATAAATCCCGACCTCCCCTTCTATTTTATGCAGGTCGTATTCGGCTTTTTCTATAGCATAGAACTGCACCTTGTCTCCTACATTTACAAAACAGGGGTCTTCATTGCCGGGGTTGAACATCGCGACCGAACAATTTCCGATAATATTCCACCCCCCTGGTGACTCCTGCGGGTAAATACCCGTTTGCTTCCCGGCCAAGCCAACAGCTCCTTTCTGCACTTTAAGGCGCGGTTCTTTTCTTCTAGGAATTTCCAATTTTGAAGGCAAGCCTCCTAAATACATGAACCCTGGTAAAAAACCAATACCGTATACCGTGTACCGCGAGGCTGTATGGAGCTCGATTACTTCGCCTATTGACATTTTCAGCCGCTCAGCTACTTCGGGCAGATCTATTCCGAATTCCAGATCATAACACACCGGCAGTCTCCACAGAAACCTTTCCCGACTTTCAGAGGTGAAATCCTCGGCATACCATTTGGTGATATCTGTCCGTAGTTCGGAGAAAGCAATAGGACTCTTGCGGTGGATCAGGGTAATCGAATTGTAAGAGGGCACGATTTCCCATGCCGATTGGTCAAGACAATTTTGCTTTAAGTGTTTGGAGAACAGTAGAATATCATCAAGAATGGATTCCTCGACTTTTGGAGGCCATTCTACCAAAATAGCATGAACGCCGAACTGGCGTATGGAGATGGAATAATCGCTCACTTCTTGATATGCAAATTATACATGATTTGATGAGCTGAAATATACGTTAATATTTCCAAAGCAGATGGGGTATCCCCATGAATACAATAGGTATCGGCCAACATTCGTATACGCTTCCCACTCGGAAGCTTGGCCTCTCTTTCATGCACCATTCGCGCAATGTGTTCCAACACGGCTTGGGGATCTTGAATGACGGCGTTTTCTTTTTTTCTTGACATGAGCAGGCCTTCATCGGTATAATTACGATCTCCGAACGCTTCATACTTTATCTGAAAACCGGACACCAGGGCCTCTCCTTCAATGGCCGAGTTAAAGGGTACATATAGAAAGGAATCCTTTTTATAGGGTTCAATGGCTTCCAAAAACGTACGTGCTAGGTCTCTATCTACCGTAATATCATTATAAAGTGCTCCGTGCGCCTTAATGTGGTATAGCGAAATTTGTTCTTCCGTTAGAATGGAAACGAACTCGGCCATCTGTTTTTGTAAGGAATCGATCAATTGCTCCTTGGGCATTGACAGGCTTACCCGCCCAAAATTCTCCCGATCCGGATAGGAAGGGTGTGCACCGACCTTGACCTTATGTTGTTTTGCGATCTTTGCGACCTGTGCCATGGTCTTAAGGTCTCCTGCGTGACCTCCGCAAGCGATACTGCATGAAGAGACCAGGGGTAATATCTTTTCTTCATTCCCGACACCTTCACCTACATCACAATTGATATCGATAGCTACTTTTTCCATTATAATAGACCAATTACTTTAAATATACTCTTTAATCCCAAGGCCAGTGCCAACACTATAATAAGGATACCGATAGCATTCTGGAACTTCGTATTCCTGTAGTCGCCCATAACCGAAACCTTGTTTACGATCCACAGTAAAAACACGGCGATCAAGGGTAATAGAATGCCATTCGCTACTTGGGCGAACTTAATGATTTCAATTGGGGTATATCCAAAAAAGAGAAAACCGACGCCCAAAGCGAGAATAACCATCCAGACCATTTTGAACTTGATGTGCTGCAATCCTACCCGCCAGCCAAAGCAGCTATTTACCACATAGGCAGCTGCCAAAGGAGCTGTAATTGCCGAGGTCACGCCTGCCGCAAAAAGTCCTATCCCCATAAAGTACTTCGCCGCACTACCATAAAGCGGTTGAAGTCCCTTGGCCAGATCAAGTACATTCGTAATCGTTTCACCTTGTATTGTACTTGCCGCGATAATGATACACATAGAGACCATGCCGCCCAATGCGATTGAAATATAGGTATCGCGCCGTACGGACTTCAGGTCATCTTTTGACTTCCATTTTTCGCTGACCAAAGAGGCATGTAGAAAAAGATTGTACGGCACTACGGTCGTACCTACCAATGCGATAAGGGTCAATATTCCGTTTTGGGGAATTTCAGGTATAAAAAGACCTTTAAAGATCTGACCTAGATCAGGTTTAGTAATAATCGCGGTCACGACGAAAGACAAGCTCATGACGATGACCAAGGACACTAACACTTTCTCAAGCACTTTATAATTGCCGATATACAAGAGACCAAAGGCACATATACCTATAATTAAGGGATAATAATTTACATAATCGACGCCGAAAAGGGCCTCAAGTCCCAAAGTAGCTCCCCCGATATTACCCGCTTCATAAGCGGCGTTACCAATCACTATAGCCCCTAATATAATACCTATGACGCTATAGCGAATCAAAGGAGTCTTCAATTCACTTTTGATGACATCGGCCAATCCCCTTTGCGTAATGATCCCTAATCGCGCGGCCATCTCTTGTAACACTATTGTTGCTATGATCGAAAGCAACATCGCCCACAAGAGCGTATAGCCGAATGCCGCACCGGCAAGGGTGCAGGCCGTTACGGTTCCTGGGCCTATAAAGGCTGCGGCCACGAGGACACCGGGGCCAATTTTTTTGAACATCTCTAGTGTGGTTGTTAACTTATCGGGTAAATATAGAAGGTTCTTTCCAATTCCGTTGCTATGAAAACCATATAAATTCAGAGGTTCATTTTAACAAATTTTGTGCATTTCATCTAAAAATTTGCAGTTCGTCTAAAAGTGGGGTACCGTACATCGAGATTATATAATATTCCAAAAAAGCGTCGGTTATACTAATCCCAAACCACAATTAACCTACTTAAATGACGTGTTTAGAATGTAATAAAGAACTCGGTTACGTTGACCACAAAAACTCCATGAGCTCCCTAGGTGTAGAACTATGCAGTCAGCATAGAATACGAATGGAAAAGCTGCGTAAGCAAAATGGAACGCCCTTAGAAGCGATACAGCTCTATTATGGACTAAAGGAGGAAGGCGTAAGTGCAATGCTAGAATGGTGGGATGGCAAGAAGTCAGTAGACATAGCTATTTCACGGGTAAAGTTGAACATTGAGATCGATTGTGAATATCATATGTTGACACATGAACAGGCCATAAACGATTTGGAAGAGGCGATGCACTCGTTTAAAAACGGGTTTACCACCATTCGAATTCCACATGTTCTCATTAAACATTATCTCAAAGAAACCGTTCATAATATTATCGGTATTATGGAAGGATTGCGAGCGAACATCAAAGCAATTTAATCCCCTAAAAAAACAGTTGTATGTCACCCATGAAAAAGATTTTGAAGCTACCGCTGAGAGTGTCCATTGCGATCTTATTATTCGGAATGTTGGCCAAAATATTGGAGTGGCCCTATGCCAAGGAAGTCATGCTATTGGGCTTTTCGTTAATCGGAGTTCTATACATGCTTCGATTCGCCAAGAAAACCGAAAAGCGATTCATCGATTATACCAAATTGGTATTGATCGTCTTTTGGTCTACAAACGGAATTTTCAGGGTTCTGGACTTTCCCTATACCCTATTCTTCCAGATCATTACCGCCATTGCTTTCCTTACTTGGTTCATTATGGAAGGAACCGCTTATTTTCTCGATGAGGACCGTAGGGCAAAAAATAGTTTAGGACAAATATTATGGAACTGTCTACTTGTCGTAGGAACTTTGGGCGTAATCGCAGGAACAATCCTTAAAGTTTTGGATTGGAGTTATGCAATTCACTTACTTTCATTAGGAATTACCTTAATCGGAGCTTATGTATTAAAGGATGTTTTCGTACCCGCTTCGCCGCGCAAGGAAGAACCGAATAATGAAGAATTTCAGCTTTGAATCCAAATGGTTGTGGAGTTAACAGGATTCTTGAACCATCGCAGATAGCGATGGTTCTTTTTTTGTTCGTATCCGACCGTGTTTCGCTTCAGCCTCAAAACCGGTTTGTAACCACCGTTTAGAACTTACCAACACTATTATTCGTATCTTCTAGCTCTCAAAAAGATATGAAATGAAAAACATTGATCGTAGAAAATGGCTAAAGACCGTTGGACTCTCCAGTGGTTTTGCCCTGGTGGGTGGCTTGGAGGCTTTTGCAGTTGAAACCCCGGATAAAGTTACTTCTGATGGACTCATAAAATTGAGTTCCAACGAAAACCCTTATGGCCCTTCAAAACGGGTCAGGGCGGCAATTACCGACTCATATGATGCTGCATGCCGGTATCCTTTTCAGGCGCTATCCGGTCTTGTCGAAATGATCGCTGAAAAGGAAGGTGTGACCAAAGACCATATCGTCGTCACGGGTGGCTCAGGGGAAGGCCTGTGTGCCGCTGGATTGGTGTACGGGGTGGCCGGCGGTGAAATTATCGCGGCGGATCCTACATTTCAACAGATTCTTCGCTATGGGGAAGCACATGGCGCATACGTACATCGGGTGGCGGTAGATGCTACCTTTAATCATGATTTGGAGGCCATGGCCAAACGGATCACCACACGTACGCGGCTCATTTACATTTGCAATCCCAATAACCCCACAGGTACGATAATCGAAAAAAACCAATTGCAGGATTTTTGTGCATCCATGAGCGAGAAGGCCGTGGTTTTTAGTGATGAGGCCTATTATGATTTTATTCTTGAGCCCGATTACCCCTCTATGGTAGAATTGGTCAAAAAAGGCAACAACGTTATCGTCTCTAAGACCTTTTCAAAGGTATATGGCATGGCAGGGCTTCGTATCGGGTATTTGGTCACGCGACCCGATATCGCCTCACGATTGAAGCGAAGCGTGATGGCCAGAACCAACATGTTGGCCATCGCCGCCGCAAAAGAGGCTTTGAAGGATGATGAATTCTATAAATTCAGCCTCATGAAAAACGCTGAGGGAAAAAAACTCATTTATGGGGCTTTGGATGATCTAGGTTTGGAATACATCAAGTCACATACCAACTTTGTTTTCTTTAAGTCTGGGAGGCATATTGACGGGTTGATAGCGGATATGAAAAAGGAGAATATTATGATCGGTCGCCCCTTCCCTCCTTTTTACAACTGGGCCCGTATCAGTACAGGGAAAGTCGAGGAAGTAGAACTCTTTGGAAAGGCCATTCGAAAGGTACTTGGCTAAGGAACCGGCCCGTCGAACGGCCAAAATTATCGATAAGGCTTGATCTGTAACCATCTGTGTATCGGGTACTCATAGATAAAATACACACGTTTATCGAGCTCAAGGTCATCTGTCGAAATTATCCTCCCTTGACAGAATGGTTCGGGTACTGATATCACTTCTCGCGTTTTACTAACAAATTCATACGTATGCAGAAGGAAACTTCAATCTATGCTAGTCTTTTGTATGCCTATTGCGCATTTTGCATTATTTGGGCCCTATTGGTACTTCTAATGTACACCTAAGCGCTAGGATGCAGTAAAACTGGGAAGCGGCAAATGCCGCTTCTCTTTATTTTAAACCCTCCTAAACTCCGTTACGGAGGTAAAATTCACAATATTACCAGGTATTTTTCGTTTCTGTATTGCCTTCAAATGATATTGAAATGAAGAAAATAGTTTTTTTAGCAATCGGTATTTTACTGTTCTATGCCACACCTATTCATGCTACACTTTCGAATAGCAAGAAACAGGCTCCGCCACAAACGCGAATAGAAATTACACTTCCGAACAGTGCTTCGGTCTGGTTGTCTCCAGGAAAAGTCAAAATGGAATGGTATACCAAGAACATTCCGGACGACAAGACCATACAGTTCTATCTGACCAAAGATGATATGGTGGTTCAGGAACTCGGAATTTTCAAGAACAGCAAATTCGTTGAAGACGTATCATTGGATCGAGGACTTGCGGAGGGCACGAACTACCGGGTCATCGGTATTGAACTTTTTCCGGATAATAAATATTCGATTGCAAAATTCGCCACTCCTTTTTTCACCATCAAAAAAGCCCCGCGTAAGGAAAAAGCCATTGTTCAAACCGAGGCGAAAAAGGTATTGGAAGTGTCAGAAGACAAACCCGTCGTGCGGGAAAGTTTTGACGGTAGAAATCTGAACTATGTCAATGAAATCCAGGTTAAAAGTGAAAATATCAAAATCAATTTGCGCGATCACGGTCGTGTTGACGGTGACATCGTATCGATTTATCTCAATGGAGAAGCGGTCGTATCAAAGTACCTACTGACTTATCGCAATAAAACTTTCGATATCAAATTAGACCCGAATAAATCGAACGATCTCTTTCTATATGCCCATAATTTGGGTACATCACCACCGAATACCGTAGCCATTGAAATTAAGGATGGACCCGTTTCCGAAAAAATTATCTTGAATTCCGATTTAAAAAGTTGTGAGGCGGTACTCATTAAAATAGCTGACTAGAACGTAGTCATTTCATAAGATTTAGGGCGACGGGTACCGAAAACAAGCGGTATGCCAAATATACCTTACCGTTGGTCGGTCTATTGCCAAAGATATACTTCCATTACCCAATTATTAGCTACCTTAGAACAGCAACAATTGCCTGCTATGAAAAAAAAATTGATCGATTTATTGAAAATCGCTCCGTTCACGTATTATCAAAATGCCAAAACAAGGGTCAAAAGGGCCAAATCAAAACGACTCATACAATCCTATTTAAAACAGGCCGATAGACCGATGCTTAATATCGGCACGGGGGTCAATGTTTTGAAAGGGTGGCTCAATACGGACCTCTATCCGCAAAAACCGGAAGTCGTTTATCTTGATGCCAGTATCAAATTTCCATTTGAGGACAATACCTTCGATCATATTTATTCCGAACACATTTTCGAGCATCTTTATTTTGAAGACTCCTGTAATATGCTCGCGGAGTGCTATCGGGTGTTAAAACCAAATGGTGTGATGCGCTTGGCTTTACCCCATGTCGGTTTTCTTCAAGGGCTCTATAATAACCAAGAGGACAAGGTCAACAAAGCCTATATTGAATTCGCCAAAAAATACTTTATTCCTGAACAGACCAAGGTCGTTGGCGACAGTGACCACTACAACATTTATGTCATCAACAATTTCTACCGCAACTGGGGGCATCAGGTCATTCACAGTTATGAAACGCTGAAGGAACTCGTAGAAAAGTTCCAGTTTCAACAAGTGGAACGAAAAGAGGTCGGTGAAAGTGACTTGGCCGATCTACAAGGCTTGGACGGAAATGGCCGAGCAGAGTATCCACCTGAATTCTACAAGGTACAGACGTTGATCATTGAGGCGAGAAAGGGCTAATTTTCTGTCGATGAAGTACTACTATTGAAATCACGTACGGCCCGAACCAAAAACTGTCGGTGGGTGCCGCGACTATTGTAGTGATACGAGGCATTACCATCGCTAAAGCGCACCAATTTCGCTTGGTTTTCGTCAAAAGGCGTTGCACTCCAATACAATTCGTCTGCAAACTGCCCTTGGTTATCAGCGCCCTGCCCTATGGTGTGGTATATCGTTTTCAATTCGTCATGGGTCGGTAAGCGCCATCCCTCTCCCAATTCTTCATGAATTTTTAGGGCATCGTTCCATATCATCGGTCCTACATCGTTCCGGTGGGCAACCCTACCCGTTTTTCCGTTAGTGTCGATTGCGAAGATGAGACCGTCGCCATAAGAATCACCAATAGTCAAGGTCAATTCCGCAGCTGCCGCATTCGAGCTTGAAGCCTCTGGTTGCTCTGCTACGGATACTTCACTTGTTGAAGCGGGTACTGCCTCTTTTGGACTAGAAGCATCCGTTGCGCTTGTTCCATTCTTAGTTTCCGGTAGTAGCTCTCCTTCGGAGTTCTTACCGAATTGCGAAAGCACGATACTTCCTAAAACGATAAGTACTGTTGCGGCTATTCCAAGAAGTATCCGTTTTCTGTTGATTGTATTTTTAGGTGGGGTTTCCTCATTCTGATAAGGGGGAAGATCCTCGGTTACACTATCGTTAGGAGATCTTTCCTCCTCGTGCTGATACGTGGTTCGTGCAACTTCCTCCACATCCTCAATTGCCGTCGGCACGACTTCCTCCGTTACTTCCGGTAGCACTTCCTCCGTCTTCTCTTCGACCTCTTCACCTTCCGCGGAATCCTGGGTTTTGGACTTGGTTGCAGTTTCGGCCTTCGGCGCTACAGTATCGTTCGCCTTATCCACAGTAGTATCTTTCAGAGGCATATCCTCGGGAATCGCAGCGGCATCCACTTTGGACGCTAGACGCTCAGAATACGCAATCGTAGAAGCAATTTTTCTTCTGATATAATCCGCACTTACATCCAAGGCCTTTTTGGGCGAACTCCAACTTCGCAAGGGTTTTCCCGCTTCGGGCAATACCTGTAGCTGTTTGAAACTGAAGGTGTACTCGTCGGAACTGAAATCAATGTCCCATGGACAGTCATCGATGAGGATTGGAATGAGCAAAGCATCATTGTTCCTGTAACGATCTACGACCTGCTTAAACTCCAATTGCTGTATAAAGCTCGAATGCATGAAGGTATTACTAATGAGAAAGATATAAACATCCGCCTCTTCAAAACGCGATACGATTTGAGGATACCAGTTTTTATCGGGGTAAATGGGATCATCGTACCAAAATGAAACTCCAGCTTCTTTTTTCAAAGGGTAAAGCTGATCCAATACTTGTAAGAGCAGTGCGCTGTCCTCTTTTGTGTAAATGAAGAAAATATTCTTTGTCCCGCTCATTTCTAAAATCATTTCGTAGGCCACCTAAAAAAACTTTAGACGGCGATGAAGCCGGGGGGACTTTATCTCCTTAATTCTGAACACTCTAAGATATAAAATAATCTGATTTGCGAAAATATTGTAACTAAATAATTTTCAAGCCATTATGGGTTAATTAGTACTGCTTTGGTTGTAGTCTCTCCATTTCTTGTGACGGTATCGTTGCACGTTTCCCCGATGTCAAGTCCACACAACGAATAATTCACTATCTTACCCTTAGTATCTTAAAAACAACTAGCATGATCAACACCAACTCTTTGTGTTATCGTAGGTTAGTTCCCCTCCATAAACGTTCGGTATCTTTCGTTCTACTTACTATGGCCTTCATGGCAACCCCGATACATGCACAACAAACTGATATCGATCCGATTCAAAAGAGCACGAGCCTGATGCTGCAATTTTTTGGACCTGAAGCATTGGGTATTCATGTCAATCATAATACCACTAAAAGAATCGCAATGAATTTTGGTCTGGGTGTGGGCTTGGATGCACATATTGGTCTTAATGGATACCTGACGGACAGAAGCCAAAAACGTTTTGCATGGTACGGGGGACTACAAGTCTACTTGATCAGAGAGGTCGTGTTCAGCGCAGGGGACATTTTCGGTAGTATGGGTTCTTCAGGGTCGAGCAACAAGGAATCTCAAATCGGGGTATACATTCCCTTAGGATTTGAGTACATCGCGACAAAAGGTTTCACCCTTCAACTGGATATTGGCCCGAATCTTATTGGCGAAGATTGGGGCCAGACCAATACGGCCCCTATCATGGGGTCTTTTAAAATCGGGTATACGTTTCGGGCGAAGTAACACTAGCTCAAAACAAGATTTCGTTTCAGCTCTAATGCGCACTGTACGAATGACGTGGTTGACCCGACCTCCTACTTCAGTACCTCTATATCCTAAATTCCCAATAATTAACAAACTGTATGGAATGTCACAAATTATTATTTATATATTTGTATAATATACAATGTATAATTAATGAAAAATAAAGGACTTGGCGAATTTGAAGAATTGGTACTTCTTGCCGTCTGTATCTTAAACGGCGAAGGATACGGAATTTCGGTAAAGAAGGAAGTCGAAAGACATTCTGGGCGATCTATTCTATTGGGAGCGGTGCACATAACCCTCTATCGCCTGCAGGAAAAGGGCCTATTACAATCTGAAATAGGCGGAAGCACCGAGAAAAGAGGAGGTCGGAGCAAACGGTTTTTCAAAATAACCGATTTGGGCCTGAAACAGTTGAAAGCTGCCCAGGCCGTACGCCAAAAAATGTGGCAATTGATTCCGCAATTGAAGATTACCCTATCATAGTGAACGTAAATAAAAAGAACAGAACACCGGCTTTGGCCACTTGGCTTGCAAATAGGTTACTCAAGAGCAGTCTGCATGAGGAACTTCTTGGAGACCTTGAGGAAATTTACCTCGAACGAGTATCCGAGAACGGAAAGCTATATGCGCGTATAAAATACTGGTTGGATATGCTACATATGCTTATCGGGTTCAGTTCCCTTAACCCTTTTAAAACCGACTCCGCCATGTATAAACACTATTTGATCATTGCCCAACGTAATTTGTGGAGAAACAAGGTCTATTCATTGATCAATATCCTTAGTCTGGGTATTGGCATGTCCGTTTGTCTATTAATTGCTGCCTACGTTTATTTTGAATTTAGCCATGATAGGTACCACGATAACTTTGAAAACACCTATCGCGTAATTCTTGAAAATACCAATGCCGCTAACGAAAAAGGATCAAGCCCTTATACCACATATGCGTTCGCTGAGGCGGCCAAAGCCGAAATACCCGAAATCGATTCGTTCACTAGGGTTTACCAGCCTGATGAAAGTGCATTGGTCACTAATCCGGAAACAGAAAAAACCATTAGTCAAAATGCCGAAAGTTTTCTTTTTGCGGATAAAAATTTCTTGGAGCGGTTCAATTTCCCTTTGAAGTCAGGAACACCCGAATCAGTCCAGAACGGAATGTATGATATGGTGATTACCGAGGAAATCGCGGAAAAATATTTTGGCAAAAAAAATCCTCTAGGAAAAAATTTAAGAATCGATGGCGGCAATTCTGCAGGGAATTATACGGTGACCGGAGTTTTAAAAAAGTTACCGTTGAACAGCCACTTGAAATTCGATTTTTTGATACCGATTAGCAACTTTTGGAATCAAGGCAACGGCGGTTCGGCAAAGCGGTATGGAGGTTGGGAACGGCAATGGTATGGAACGTATTTCACCTTGGGCACTACGGCGTCTCCAAAAACAGTGAGTGCAAAACTAGATGAAGTACTATTGAAGTATGAAGGCGAGGTACTCTCTGAAAACAGGGGTATTGAAAAAACGACTTTACAGAACCTAGGCGATATACATTTAGCATCGGATAAATATACCGTTCCAGATTATGCAGCGAATAAAGGGAATTTGCTGAATGTCCAAATTTTTATCATCATCGCGATTTTCATTCTTTTTACGGCTTGGTTTAACTATATCAATCTTTCTACAGCACGTTCAATGCACAGGGCGAAAGAGGTCGGTATACGAAAATCCATCGGTGCCCATAAAAAACAGTTGGCGACCCAATTCCTTACGGAGTCGCTGTTGGTCAATTTGATAGCGGCCATGTTGGCATTCAGCCTGGCATTTGTGGTTCTCCCCCTTCTAAATACCAGTATTGGCATCGAACTGGACTACGGTCTTTTTGAAACCCCATTTTTCTGGCTCTCTTTTACGACCGCAGTCATCTCAGGTTCGCTACTGTCAGGTTTGTATCCGACCTTGGTGTTAACATCCCTCGGGCCTATTGGTGCGCTTGGTGGAGGCAAAATGACATCTTTGGGAAACCTCAGTCTGCGAAAAGGGCTTATCGCCTTCCAATTTGTTGCCTCCTTATTATTGATTGCCGGAACCTTCTTGGTCTATAAGCAAGTAACCTTTATGAAGAACCAAGAATTGGGAATGGACATGGAAAAAGTAGTGGTCCTGAAAGGTCCTACTATTATTTCTGACATGCCGGAGGTTACGGATGGCACGAATATGGATCAAATACGAACCGCACAGGCGTTTACCAAAGCTATTTTCGATTCGTTTAAGGGAGAATTGGTCGCACATAGTGCCATTTCAGCAGTGACCGGTTCACGGGCCATACCGGGCATGTCGCAGAGCATCTCCCGTAACGATATACGAAAGATGGGGCAACCGGCCAGTGCGGGCAAGTACGGCAGATCATTTCCTGTCGGTCCGGGATTTGTTGAGACGTATGGCTTCAAGCTCTTGGCCGGAGCGTCGTTCAGTGAGCATACGACAAAGGATGGGCACGTAATCGTGAATGAAGAAGCCCTTAATTCATATGGACTCGGATCTCCTCAAGATGCATTACAGCAAAAAATAATGATGGGTTCAAGTCCTAAGACGATCATAGGCGTGGTCAAAAACTTTCATTGGCAATCACTTCGTGACCAGCATACCCCATACATACTCCGTTCAGGTGGCGGAATCAACTCCTTTATTTCGGTAAAGATCAACACTTCGGACATTGCCGGATCACTGGGACATATCAAAAAAGAATATGCTTCCTTTTACCCCGGAAATCCTCTCGATTATTTTTTTATGGATGATGCATTTGACCGACAATACCGAGAAGATGTGCAATTCGGAAACTTGTTCTTGGGTTTTTCTATACTTACGATTTTTATTGCCTGTATTGGGCTTTTTGCACTGGTTTCTTACTCCGCAAACCTAAAGACCAAGGAAATTGGAATACGGAAAGTGCTAGGTGCAGGTACAGGTAATTTGATGCTCCTGTTATCCAAAGAATATATTGTGATGCTGGGCATTGCAGTGGTCATATCGATTCCTGCCATCGTCTTTTTGGGTAAGTCATGGCTAAGCAATTATGCCTTTCGGACCGAATTGGGCATAGATACGATCATTGCCCCGGTTTTGGTGCTCTTACTGATATCGATTGTAACGGTAAGTCGTCAAACTTACACTTCGGCCAATTCCGATCCTGTGAAAGCATTGAGACCTGATTGATTTGCTGTGAAAAGCTACTTTTTGTTACATACGTCAAAAGTCGAATTCAACTAGCGTTTTGACGATGGTCTTTCTATGAATTCACTTCCCCTTCCCCACTAGCGCCAGTTCATAATACGGTCGTAGGCCCACCCGTTTTTTCAAATCTATGTCATGGAAGGTGCTGTGCGGTACATTTTAATTGACGACGGGTATTTCTGGGTTGTTTTTATCGATGGGATGTCTGGAAAGAGAGGGAATTACCCTTTCATAAATTAAATGCTCCCCGTGGTCAAGCTCTTTTTTAAAACTGTTGTAATTGACGCTACTTGCAGCCAAAACACTGCAATGAGATCTAAACTTCTATGTATTTTATGTTTTATGGGGTATGCAACTAGCCTATGGGCACAGGTTTCAGGTACGGTCTTAAACGAAGATGGAAAACCCATAGCCTATGCAAACGCTACCCTTCACACTGTACCCGACGACGCATTACACTCTGGAACAATTACTGATGAAAATGGGAATTTTGAAATTGAACTTTCCGAGGAAGGAATGTACATCCTTCGTATCAGCTTACTATCCTACCAAACCTGGGCCTCTGAACCCTTTACCATCTCGTCTACATCATCACGAAAATCCTTCCCTTCCATTACTATGCGTGAAGATATTACGCAGTTGGATGGCGTTGCCGTAATCGGGCAGCGGAAATTGATACAGCGCACCCAAGAAGGGAGCGTTATCAATGTTCAGGAAAGTATATTAACAAAAGGGAGTAACGCGTTACAGGTTTTGGAACGGTCTCCCGGAGTGATTTTGGATCGCCGCAACAATGGTTTTTCCCTCAATGGCAAGAGTGGCACCTTAATCATGATCAACGGTAAAGTACAACGGATTCCTGTTGCCGATTTAATATCACTGCTGAATGGAATGAGTGCCGATAACATTCAAAAAATCGAATTATTGACCAACCCCTCTGCACGTTACGATGTGGATGGAAACGCAGGTATTATTAATATTGTACTGGCCAAAAACGAAGCTTTAGGTTTAAAGGGCGCCCTTGGCCTCAGTGGTGGATATGGGGAAGGACCCAAACAGACGAGTAATTTTTCCTTAAACTATGGTGGGGAGCGTAGTTTTGCATTTGGAGCGTATACTTTTTCCTATGATGATTCCTCAAGTGGATGGAAAGGCGAAGGCGTGACGGACCTTCCTGTTCTAGGAGGTAATACCGATATCATTTTTACCAGCAATACCCGGCAAATAAATCGGAACCATAACATCAACTTGGGGTATGAATACCGCATATCGGAAGTTGCCTTAGTGGGTGCCAGTATCCTTTACAACAAGTCGAAACCTTTGGTTTTTACCCAAAACAGGGGGTTGTATGACTTCGTCAGCGACCCCTATCTCGATGCGCGCATCAATTTAAATGGGGATGGAACAAGAAAGAATACCACGGCCTCTGCCTACTTCGAACAAAAAGGGAAGGACACGGAAAACCAAAGCACTTTTTCGGTAACGACCGATTATGTGCACTACAATAGCCAAACCCCAAATTTTGTACGCAGCACCTATTTTGACGAAAACGGGAATTTCTATCAGCCAGATAGTGAGATTTATAATCGAGGTAACCGTGGATCAAATGAAACCGATATCAAGGTAGGGGTCTTGAAAATGGATTATAAGAAGGAACTCAACGAAAGCCTCGTTTTAGAAGGAGGCTTGAAAGGTTCCTATTCCCGAACAGGAAATGATGCCCGTATCGAAATACAAGAGGGCGATGACTTTGTTTCTGACGAACGTTTTATCAGTAGGATCGGCACAACCGAGAAAATTACAGCCCTTTATGCGATGGTCGATAATACTACCAGCGAAAAGTTAAAAACACAGGTAGGTCTCCGTTATGAAAATTGGTCACAAGATTTTGTCGATGCCACGTTGAACCGAAGTTTTGGCAAGCTTTTCCCATCGGTATTTCTTGAGTATTCCCTTTCAGATACCACGGCATTGAATTTGGCCTATACCAAAAGAATTACAAGACCCGATTATAGCGATTTGGCCTCTTTTTTGAGTTATAACGGACCAACATCGGTATTCAGCGGTAATCCACAATTGTTGCCGGCCATTTCGGATAACCTTACCCTCACCTATTCTAACAGATCATTCAGTGTGTCTTTGATCGCATCGGAAGAGAAAAATCCTTTCGCCCGTTTTCAGATCACCAAAAATCCTCAAAGTACCGTTGCGGTCATCGCTCCCGTCAATTTGGACTACCAGCGCAGTATGGATATGCAAACGAACATTCCTATTCGCATCAACAACTGGTGGAATATCAACCTTAATGGCACTCTCGGAATCAGGGAATTCAAATTGTTGCATACCGCGGAAAAAATAACCCATGATTACCTGCATTATAATTTCAGCGGAAGTCAGACCATGATGCTACCAAAAGACTTCTCCTTAGAGCTTTCGGGTTGGTATACCTCTAAGCATTTTAACGGGAGTACCCAAGTCGACGGTTTTGGTATGCTTAATGCTGGACTCAAGAAAACCTTTAAGAATGGCAGTAGCCTCCAGTTCTCGATTACGGATATTTTTGAAAGTTTCGATATCCGTTCACAAGTGGGCTCTTTAACACGGGAGGCATTTGGTGACGAATTTGAGGTCAACTACAGCTCCGAATCGGGCAGGTCAAGCATATACAATCTAAGTTTCACGTATCCCTTTGGAAACAGAAAAGTAAGTGAAACCAATAACAGAACCGGGGCGGCCACAGAAAAATCAAGGCTTTAAATACTATTTACCTCAAAGGGTTATGAAGTACTACTCCGTTCTTAAACTTTGAACGGGGTTTGCAATAGCTGCTTTTACCGCCTGGAAACTTACGGTCAAAAGCGCAATGCAAATAGCGACAATACCCGCAATTACAAATACCAATAAGTTGATCTCAATGCGGTAAGCAAAGCTTTCCAGCCAATTTTGCATACCCCACCAAGCAAGCGGGCCGGCAATTAAAAGAGCGACCAGCACCAAACGCATAAAGTCTTTCGACAACAATTGTACAATACCCGAAACACTAGATCCCAATACTTTTCGTACCCCTATTTCCTTTTTACGTTGTTCAGCCGTATAGGCGGCTAACCCAAATAGCCCTAAGCATGAAATGATGATAGCAATCAATGCGAAGATTTTAGATAAATTTTCGATGAGTCTTTCACTTTTGAACCGCGCATTAAAGGCATCATCTACGAACTCATATTCAAAAGGGAAAGCGGGATTGTGTTTTTTCATTACACTTTCCATAGTAGAAAGCGTTTCTTTCACGCCGCTACCAGGCTTGGTTCTTACATATAGGAATTGTGCATCACCGTGATAATTAAAAAACATCACAGGATCACTACTGCCGTACATATCGCCATACAAATAGTCTTTTACCACCCCTATCACCGTGTAGGATTCATCATCACGTCTAACGGTTTTGCCCAAGGCACTTCCTTTGTCCATTAACTTGGCAAAAGTTTCCGTTATTAGAACATTATTGTTGGCATTGTCGATATCATCGCTAAAACCCCTTCCTTCAATGATGTCCATACCCGCCGTCTCAAAAAAACCGGAACTTATGTACCGCATCGAAATCACAATATCCTCTGTATCCGTACCTCCTTTCCACTCGAAACCCCAGCTATTGTTCCCTCCTGAAAGGACTTCAGAATTGTTCAACCCGATATTTTCGATCATTCCCGATGCAATCATATCCTGTTGAATGGGATCGAAATTTTTAATGATATCGCCGTTTGCTGGAAGCTTGATCAGATTTTCTTTCTCAAAGCCCAAGTCGCGGCTTTTTACATGGTTTACCTGTTGGTATACGATGATGGTACTAATGATAAATACGATAGATACGGTAAACTGGGCAATTACCAAACCCTTACGAATCATGGCGGCACTGCCTTGTTTGCCAAGAGTGCCTTTCATAACATCAACAGGTTTGAAAGAGGATAGATAGAACGCTGGATACCATCCGGCCAAAAGACCACAGATCAAGGTTATGCCAAAAATTGAAAGCATGTGGGAGGCATCGAAAAGTCGAAGTTCCAACTGTTTTTCGATAAGAACGTTGAATTGAGGTAGCAACACCACTAATAAGAGTACGCTCAGTACAGCTGCAATGAGTGCCGTTATCAGTGCCTCTGCCATAAATTGTGAAATCAATGTTTCTTTCCCTGAACCCAATACTTTGCGAACCCCAACTTCGTTGGCCCTTTTTTCACTTCGGGCCGTAGACAGGTTCATGAAATTGACACACGCGATCAAGAGGATGATAATGGCTATAAGGGCGAATAGGCGTACGTAGGTAATTTGGCCACCCACTTTTTTCCCTCCTTCAAAGTCTGACCTCAAGTACCAATCGTTCATGGAATGAAGGAAGGCAACCGCGTCTTCGTCCCCTCTTTTAGCTGGAAGGATTTCGCGTACTTTGGCATCGACGACCTCAAAATCAGCTTCTGGGGATAGTTCTACGAAAGTGTCCGAAAAAAAGTTTCCGTATTCTAACATCCAAGGCCTATCGGCTTCAATTCTTTCAAAAGGGGCGACCCAATCGAACCCATAGCTCACATTGGCCGGCAAATCTTCAAAAACCCCTGTAATGATGAAGTTGGTGTCATTGTTCACGCGAACTCCCTTGCCCAATACCGAGGTTCCTTCCCCATACAGGTGGGTCGCAGTTTCTTGCGAAATGACAATGCCTTCGGGTTCATTAAAAGCACTCTCAAGATTTCCCTCTGTAAAATTTAGACTGAACATGTTTAGAAAATCAGGGTCTGCGAACCTCCCATATTTATTGATAGAATGCTCGCCGTACTCAAAAAGAAGGTCTTCGCCTATGGTGCGGGAACTTCCAACAATTCCTGGTATCTCATCTTTCATTGCTTTTGCCAACGGCCCTGGTGTAGATTGAAAAACGGTACGCCATTCTCCTTCAAACAATTGGTTCGTGGGTACATAATATACTTGGTCTTGCTTTTCGAAATTGCTATCAAAACTTAGCTCGTCCTCGACCCAAAGCAGTATTAGACTGGCACAGGTAATGCCTATAGCCAAACCAAAAATATTAAGGGTACTATAGCCCTTGTTTCTCCAGAGTGTTCTCCAAGCAATTTTTAGATAGTTCTTTAACATGGTTCTGATTTTGGATCTATTCGTAAGCTAGGCGTGTCTTTTGCGCAAGTGCACTGCAGTAATTTAAAGCATATATTTTAGAGACTAAAACTATGCCAACATATCAAGCGTCTCAATACCAATTCATTACAACGGAATTGATGAAAATACCTTTGTTTTACTGTAAAAAATGTTTACACCAAATGTCTACTAATTGTACACCTGAACTACATCGTAAAGAGTTGACATCAGCCAATAGTCCATTGCTAAAGAAGAAAAGACCATAAAACGAACAGTTTTTAAGACTCCATAGATTTTCCAGACCGGTTGTATTAAACAACTTCCTTATATAACCGACCTCATATGATGTTTTCAACACTTCGTTTTTGTATGCTTTGTTGTTAAAATTCCTGATTTAAAAATCCAGCTGACGGTTATCATTTTCTGCATGGACCTTGGGGCTTAATTTCGTCATCCAATTTGCTCAAAAATGGATGGGATAAAAGCAAAACCAAGAGGATTATGCTGGGTATGTATCTTACTGATAGGAATAACAATTCAAAGCTGTACCATGGTAAAAGTTAGTGTAAGTGATAAACGAAATCCAGTTCCCCAAACCATGGCGTTCAACGAAAATCTGAAGATTACTGCTTGGGGCGCCATCAAAGTGAACAAGTCCGATTTTTTTCCATCGAGTTTCCAAATAGTGTCACAAGGGAAAACGATTTACATCGATCCTGTTGAAACAGGTATATCGGAAAAGGCCGATTATATATGTATTACCCATGCACATCCTGACCATTATTCCCTGAAAACCATCGAGCGAATCGTTAAACCCGAAACCATATTCATATGCCCGAAAGAGGTCTCGAAAAAGCTTTCCAAAAAAGGCTATACCATACGGACGGTAGTACCTGATGACCGCATTGAGCTAGACAGTTTAACTATTCAAGCAGTACATGCGTACAACACCAAAAATGTATTCTTATGGATAAAGGCGCATCCAAGGTCAAAACAAAACGTAGGCTTCATTTTAACGCTAGGGGGCAACATCCGCGTGTATCATGCTGGGGACACCGACTACATTCCTGAAATGGAAAAAATCAAGGATATTACCATAGCGATGGTGCCTGTAGGAGGAGACAATCTGACCATGAATATTGATCAGGCTTCAAAAATCATCAATAAGATCAGACCCAGGCTAGTTATACCAATGCACTATGAATTCAAACATAAGGCCGATTTGACGAAATTCAAATCTCTGGTGGATAAGGATATTACAGTTGCCATTTTAGAGTAAGCCGTAAACGGCCAATATTAAAAGTAGAGATCAATTGGAACACATGTATGTATCAAGCAAGAACCTTCTTATTATAGGCAGCCTTTTGAGCTTCCTTGTTGTACTGTTACATATTGCACTCGCCATTAGACCAAAACTTTATGATTATTTCGGAGCTTCAAAGCTTTCCGAACTTAACGATGAAGGTTCATCGTTTACCGTATGGGTTACACTGGGGTTGGTTCTCATGTTCACCGTTTGGGGGTTTTATGGACTTTCCGGCGCAGGAATTGTTAAAGAGCTTCCACAATTGCAGGTAGTACTGATCGGTATCGGTATCATTTACCTATTACGTGCGCTAATGCTTCCTTCGGATATCGTGAAATTTGCACAACATACCCATCCGTTCCGTTTTATTGTTTTATCGACCGGTTCTTTGTTAGCAGGCTTGTGCTATCTGATGGGTGCACTAATGACAGCCAAATGAGAATTTCAATACATTCGTAAAAGAACGGAACAATCGATAAAAGAAGATAAAAAAATGACACTTGCAGATTTAGGTTACACGACCAGTTTAGCGCACTATCGAAAAAGCAATAATTGGGATTCTTTCCATATAGGCCGGGTCGTATCCGAACACAGAGACAGGTATGTGGTGAAAACCGATACTGGCGATTTTGAATCCGAACTCATTGGTAATATAAGATATACCGCTGAAAACCGGTATGACCTGCCCGCCGTTGGGGATTGGGTCGCCATTTCCGAATATGATAAGGACAAAGCTTTGATCCATTACATTTATCCAAGGCATTCGATAATTGAAAGGAAAGCGGTCGGAAAATCAGGACAGGTACAGCTAATCGCCACGAACATTGATTACGGCCTAATCGTTCAGTCGGTGAACAGGGATTTCAATACGAATAGGCTGGAACGGTATCTTGCCATCTGCAACGTTTCAAGGGTAAAACCCATTATCGTACTCAGCAAAATCGATCTTGTAGATGAACTTGAATTGCAAAAGCGTATGCAGCAGATAAATGGACGAATCAAAGGAGTTCCATTGGTGGCCATTAGCAATGAAACCACTATAGGGCTAGACAAACTGGAAACGCTTATAAGTGAAGGCAAGACCTATTGTTTATTGGGCTCCTCAGGCGTCGGAAAATCAACGCTCTTGAACAAGCTGTGCGGTAAGGAACTAATGAACACCGGAGCCATAAGCGAAAGTATCGATAGGGGCAAACACGTCACCAGCCATAGGGAGTTAATTGTTCTAGAAAATGGCGGGATCCTGATCGACAACCCAGGAATGAGGGAAGTGGGCCTTACGGATTCCAGCTCAGGAATTGACATAACCTTCGAGGACATCGTAAAATTGTCGAATCATTGCAAATTCAAGGATTGTAAGCATACGACGGAAATCGGTTGCGCCGTAGTTGAAGCCCTCGAAAACGGTGATATTGATGAGGCGTCCTATGAAAACTATCTAAAAATGGAACGGGAAAAAATGCATTTTGAATCGACTATCGCTGAACGGCGCCAGAAGGACAAGGATTTTGGAAAAATGGTAAAGCGTTTCAAAAATCAAAAGCGCAGCGGCAAGGTTTAGAGAATACCCCAAATGCAACGGCCCCTATTTTCCATTTTTATATTGATTCCTGAAATGTGACCCAAAAACAACATTCTTGGAACACAGGCATTTTTCTCCCTTTCGTTCTTCCGATCCGGCTTTTCTCAATACTGATCAATGTCATAGATAACTAGGATCACAAATGCTAGATTGCCAACAGGCTGAAGATATCTTTCATCAAATTGCCAAATACACCTAGTGTTAGGCAAAAGATGCCAAATGGGTATTGTTCGAATAAGGAATAAATGGGCATTGCCTATATGCCCATGCTGGCTATAATTTATGAGAGACTATATAAAAAATAATCCGGTTACACTCTTCTTCATACTGACATTACTGATTTCGTGGAGCGGCATTTTGATTGTAGCAAACCAAACAGGAATCCCTGCCTCTACGGATCAATTTGATAAACTGCTTCCAATTGCCATGATCCCATATTTACTGGGCCCTAGTATTGCTGGTTTTATTATGATCGGAATAACTAAGGGAAAAGAAGGATTTAGCGCACTATTTAGAAAGCTTTTCAAATGGCGCTTGGGCAGCTCGACCTATCTGATCGCTATAGGTACCGTACCGATTATTTCGTTTATTTCCCTTTTCATTTTATATCAATTTTCAGAGGTATACATTCCGGATATTGTGACAACCACCGACAAAATACCCTTAATTTTAAGTGGATTGATTTATGGTATACTTGGCGGCGGTCTTTTAGAGGAACTGGGATGGTCAGGATATGCAACTCCCAAACTAAGGGAAAAATATAGTGTATTGAAGACCGGTCTGATCATTGGTGCATTTTGGGGGGCATGGCACTTTCTTCCTGTTTTTTGGGGGTCTGGTGATAGTTCAGGTAACTTGGTGTTATCAAAGTTTTTACCAGGGTTGTTTTTTCACTATGCTGGTTTAATACCTGTGCGGATACTTATAGTCCGGCTTTATGATAGGTCGCTAAGTCTAATTCCACCCATACTATTACATGCAACGCTAACAGCGTTCACATTTTTCATCTTCAATATTTCTCAAGTGGGTGTATCCCTTTTTATATATTATGCTCTTTTGGCTACCCTATTTTGGGTAGTTGTTGCACTTATCAAAAGGAAATCATTCTTAGAACCGACTAAGATTAGAAAATAAAAATACCTCAAAAGCAATGTTGTTACGTAAAAACAATATGTAATACAACTCCTCCACTACCGACAGTTTGCAACTGGTGGTCCCGTATGTATCTCAAAACCTACCCCAACCACCCTTCTCGATCCAAACTCCGATATTGAATCGTCTCGGCAATATGATTACCGTTGGCTTCTGGGGTGTCCTCCAAATCAGCAATGGTACGGGCGACCCTTAAAATGCGATTATAGGTAACAAGATGGAGGTGATGCTGAAATATCAAAATCGCTCAAAAGAATATAGAAGCACCTTCTTTATACCATTTTTCACACCCTATTGTATCATTTTATCTATAAAAATAATTAGTGTTTTCTTTACATAATTTTGTTCTCGTAAGAATAAACCTTATCTTTTGTGAAAGATAATTGCACCAATCAACCCCGATTCAATTGTCTTAACTGTCCATCTCACCAATAAACTATCTTTTACCAAAAAGAATTGGCAGCCCCCCTGCTACTCTCTTTTGTTGAACTTAACCTAAGTCTGATATGGAAAATATTTCAGCTTTTAATGTTTTGCAGGAATTTTTAAAACATGAGAACTTCAAAGTTGATTATAAGGAACTGAAATTTCAGCTACTAAGCCACCCTTCTTATCCAAGCCTACATTCTATTACTGCTGTACTAACCCATTTTGGTATTGATACTATTGCTTTGCAAGTTCCTACAGATTTGAACATCTTGGAACAGATGCCAGATTCATTTATTACACTTGATAACCACCACAGGTATCTGGTGGCATCAAAAAAAGAAAATGTCCTTTCCATTTTTAATGAACAGAAATTAAAATCGACACTACTTCCTAAAGAATTTATATCCAATTGGAGTGGAATTGTTGTTGCCTTAGAAGAAGATGAAAAAAAGCTCGTAAACCAACCCAAAAACGAGGGAGCCTTTCTTTCAAGAATTGGTAACATGGGATTGGTACTTTTGGTTTTAGCGCTATTCTTGTTTTCTAAACCCAGCTGGTTTCAAACATTACATTTTGCCCTATCGCTAGTAGGTCTTATCATAAGTATCTTGATTTTAAGGCATGAATTCGGATTTCAATCAAAGGTCGTCGAGGAAGTCTGCAGCGGTACAGAATCTACAAGTTGCGACGAGGTATTGAATTCAAAGGGCGCTCGATTTTTCGATTTTTTAAAATTGAGCGATTTAAGCATCATATATTTTTTAGCACTTAGTGCCGCCTGGCTTTTTACCGTAGTGCTAAAGGGTTCCAATACAGCTTTTATAGGTATATCGTCAATAGCAATTCCCGTTGCTTTGTACTCCATATATTACCAATATAAGGTAGTCGAAAAATGGTGCCCCTTATGCCTGGGAGTTGTTGCCGTATTGATTTTACAATTTTGTAGTTTACTATTATCAAATAGTGCACCTACCGATTTTTTTCTTTTGAGACCTTTAGATGGGCTCATTTTACTCTCCTCTTTTGTTTTTATGTTTTCATTTTGGGTCTTTGTAAAACCGCTTCTACAAGGGGAACAAGAGGCTGAAAAACTTAGATTAGACTATTATAAGTTCAAACGTAATTTTGATTTGTTCAACGCGGTATTCGATAAAAAACCAAGCTTGAACATTACTATCCCCGAAATTCAAGAAAACGAAATTTTACTAGGAAACATTGATGCCCCACTTACCCTATTGTTGATTACTAGTCCAGGATGTAGGTATTGCAGAGCGGCCCATACTGATATAGAGAATATTTTAAGAAATCATCCAAATGAAGTTAAGGCCATTATACGTTTTAGTGTGTATTCCGAGAACAAAAATGATGTGTCATACAGAGTAGCCGCCAGAATGCTACAGCTATATGATTTAGAATCTGCCGAGATGGTTGAAAAAGCACTGCATGAGGTGTATGCTGAAAATGCGGATTTGAAAGCATGGCTGTCGAAATGGGGAGAAAATACCTTAGGCGCCTATGACGGAATCTTGGAGACACAACAAAAATGGTGCTTTGGCAATGGAATAGCGCTAACGCCTAGCTTGTATGTTCAGAACAAGAAATTCCCGTCAGAGTATAAACGAACGGATTTATCATTTTTTATAGAAGATCTGATCGAACAGACAGCAACCATAACCCAAAAAGAAAATAAAGAAACCAAAAAGTTAACCTCTGCCTAAGCCTGTCCTTAAAAAGGAAAGGTCGGCAGGGGGAATAATATCTTTTCGCGAAAGATAGACACAAACCTTGAGTGTCGTTAAATGTTCAAGGGAAACAATAAATTTAAATCTTAGTATTATGAAAAATTTAATGAATTTATCAGGAGTGGTCACTTTGGACAAAGGGCAGCTGAAAGCTATCAACGGAGGTAATCAAGGAGGATGTGGAGAATGTTATGTTGGACATAAATGTAATCCTGGCATTATAACGGTGCAGGGTTGCGCAGTCTGTTAATGCTGTATTGACCATGAAAAGGGCCATCACCAGTTTTGGGGTGGCCCTTTTTTATCAACTAGTAATTCATCCAATTCTTAGCTTGTTAACGATTGAAGAAATGGTTGTAAAGTCAATAGCAAAGGTATTGTGAAATTTCACTTTTCATATTGGTAACCAAAAATGTTCGTACGCATTGAACGGAAACAATTCGATGCAATTACTTTCATGTCTTACCGATAAAAAACAATGTATTATTCATGC
This sequence comes from uncultured Flavobacteriaceae bacterium, assembly GCA_947494565.1. GTDB lineage: Bacteria > Bacteroidota > Bacteroidia > Flavobacteriales > Flavobacteriaceae > Maribacter_C. Next base: position 419,658 of record CANLVG010000001.1, read on the forward strand.
CAAAATTTCCCTTCTATAAACAGGCAAATCTAAAGGACTGCGGTCCAACATGCATACAAATTATAGCGAAATTTTTTGGTAAAAAAATCTCAATACAGTCCTTAAGAAATTTGGCTGAGACCACCAGAGAAGGCAGCAGTTTTTTAGGTTTAAGCGAGGCAGCCGAGAAATTGGGCTTTCATACCCTTGGAGTCCAATTAGATTTTGAGAAACTGTCGGAAGCACCCTTACCTTGCATTCTTCATTGGAACAAAGAACATTTTGTCGTACTCTATAAGATTAAAAACGACAATATGTTCATCTCGGATCCCGCACACGGACTGCTAAAATACGCGTTGCCGGAATTCCTGAGTTTTTGGATTGGACATAATTCCGATAGTACAACCAATGAAGGTATTGCCCTATTGGTGCAGCCGACCCCGAGATTTTATGCTGATGCCGAAGAAGGTAAGGCAGATGAAAAATTTGATTTTCGCTTCATCTCGAAATACCTTTTGAAATACAAACAATTCATCTTTCAATTGGTCATTGGCTTGTTGGCGGGTAGTTTGCTACAGTTGATTGTCCCATTCCTTACTCAAAGTATTGTTGATGTCGGCATCCAAAATCAAGACCTTAATTTCATACTCCTGATCCTGGTGGCACAATTATTTCTATTTGTCGGCCGAACGGCACTCGAAGTGGTAAGAGGTTGGATCCTTTTGCATTTGAGCACACGAATCAATATCTCTTTGATTTCCGATTTTTTTATCAAATTGATGAACCTTCCGATGCCTTTTTTTGATGCGAAAATGACGGGAGACCTCTTACAGCGCATTAACGATCACAAGCGTATCGAAAAAATATTGACCACTTCCTCATTGAACGTATTGTTTTCAATGGTCAATTTTGTCATTTTCGGATTGGTGCTCGCTTACTACAGCTTACAAGTTTTTGGAATTTTTCTTGTGGGAAGCATACTGTATTTTATTTGGGTTATCTACTTCTTCAAAAGAAGAAAGGTACTGGACTACAAACGTTTTTCGGAGGTTAGCCAAGAGCAGAGCAAGGTTATTGAATTGATCCGCGGTATGCAAGAGATAAAACTACACAATGCCGAACGCCGTATGCGATGGAATTGGGAGTATATTCAGGCGCGTCTCTTTAAGGTAGAAATGAAAAGCCTGGCACTTGAACAGTGGCAAAGCGTGGGTTCTTCATTTATTAACGAACTAAAAAATATCTTGATTACCGTTTTGTCTGCCAAACTTGTTATAGATGCAGAGATTACCTTGGGCATGATGTTGGCCATAGCATACATCGTAGGGCAATTGAATGCTCCCGTCGCGCAAATGATCAATTTCTTTAGGGATGCCCAAGACGCTAAGATCTCGTTAGATCGGTTGGGTGAAATCCATAATATGGAAGTCGAAGAAAAGGTCTCCGATAAAAAAATCAATCGTGTACCGGAAAATAGCGATTTTAAATTGACCAACGTTTCTTTCAGGTATGTCGGTGGATCAAACCCTGTTTTAAAGCAACTGAATCTGATTATACCTGCCAATAAGGTAACGGCCATTGTTGGGGTTAGTGGAAGTGGAAAAACGACCCTGATGAAGTTGTTGTTGCGTTTTTACGAACCCGAACAGGGCGAAATAAAGATTGGGGAATTAACCCTTAGGGACATTTCACGGTATACATGGCGAGAGCATTGTGGCGTTGTGATGCAGGAAGGATACATTTTTAATGATACTATTGCCCAAAACATTGCGGTAGGGGCCGATGTAATCGATGAAGAAAAAATCAGACATGCGGTTGAAGTGGCCAATATAGACGATTATGTGAATAACCTACCTCTGGGGTTCAATACCAAAATAGGTTTGGAGGGAACAGGTCTTAGCACAGGTCAAAAACAGCGGTTATTGATTGCCAGGGCGGTTTATAAAAATCCCAAATGCCTATTTTTTGACGAGGCCACTTCGGCGCTTGATGCAAATAATGAAAAGATAATCATGCAGAATTTAGAAACTTTTTTTACCAACAAAACCGTGGTCGTTATCGCCCATCGCTTGAGTACCGTAAAGAATGCCCATCAAATTGTAGTGCTGGATCAAGGAAAGATTATTGAAATTGGAAGTCATGCAGCGCTTACGGCCCTCAAAGGGAATTATTATGATCTTGTAAAAAACCAATTGGAATTAGGAAATTAATATGCCTGAAAATCAACATAAAGACAAGCCTGCTATTGGACTCCGCAGTGAGGCGGTACAGGAAATATTGGGCCGCGTTCCCCATTGGATGATCCGTTGGGGAAATACATTGATCTTCACTCTGGTTGGGGGCGTACTTGTTATGTCATACTTCATTAAATACCCAAGTTCGATTACTGCAACCGTTCTAGTAACGACCGCTAATCCTACGCAAAATATGTATGCCCCAACAACAGGAAATTTATCTGACGTGATGGTGAAAGACGGTCAAATTGTGGAAAAAAATGAGCTATTGGCGACCCTTTCCAAGAACGAAACCGAAGAATCAATTAGGGCGTCCAGTTCAGGTCAAGTACACTTTGTTGATTTTTGGAAAACCGGATTTACCGTTAAAAAAGGTGATTTGATGTTCAGAATAGTCCCTACGGAATATGGTTCTTTCATAGGGCGGTTGAAGATCCCACAGCAGTTAAGAATGAAGATTGACGAAGGCGATAAAGTACGAATTCGCATTTCGAAAAATCAATTGATGGAATATGAAATACTAGAGGGAGCGGTACAACATATCACATCAGTAGCAAACGAAAAAGATGCTGTTCAGGTGGAAATTGCCATCGGTCACGAGTTGATTTCTACCACCGGGAAAAAAGTGGACTATCAGCTTGGAATGTCGGGTACAGCTGATATTATTACCGAAGACTTAAGGTTAATCGAGCGTTTTTTCTATAGATTGAAAGATATATTTGACGAGTGATTTTCATATGGGTCATAGGTACATGTTGACTTTTCAATTCTACCCTTTTTGACATGTACTACGAAGAAGAGACGGCCGATTTTAAGCGAGCGGTTCAATCACTTTCACTGTATTATTATATTTTAGTCTAAACCGTAATACTATTCAACAAGTCTATCGCATCTTCAGTTTAGAGAATCTTGTGGAAAACGCCGAAAATACCATAAAGCAAATTGAGCATTAAATGGTTGGCACGTATCCACTCCGAGAAGTTCGCAACAACAATTACTAATCAACCCAACCACCCCTCCCGATCCAAGCTTCGATACTGAATCGCCTCCGCAATATGATTTCCGTTGACTTTTGGGGTATCTTCTAAATTGGCAATGGTATGGGTTATTATAATTACGTAATTTAATTATAAGTAGAATCTTTAATAAGACTTTAAATTAAAACATAAATACTACTTTTTCAAGGTATACCAGAGTGTTTGAGGTTATACCATTAGGTTTTAATACATGGTATTTAACTATTAAACAAAAACTTTAAGAGATAAAACTGTAACTTGTTAAAGTAACCGCCCACCAATACTTCAAATGATCAAATTCTTTAGACGAGTCCGTCAAAAGCTACTAACGGAAAATAAATTCAGTAAATATCTAATCTACGCCATGGGTGAGATTGTGTTAGTCGTCATAGGTATTCTATTGGCATTGCAAATCAATACTTGGAATGAGGAAAGGAAAGACCAAAAAGAAGCGCACAAAATTCTACTGCAATTGAAAACTGAATTTGAAACGAACAATGACCTAGTCGATTCAAGTATCGAGTTTCATAGAACAAGACTAAACGCAGTCGAAGGTTTTATAGACGGGTTTGGAACCACTAAAAATTTGGATGCAGATTCTTTAAAAGTCCTAGTTTCAGGTTTGGGATCGGACTGGAAATATGAGCCCATAAAAAATATTATCGAATCGGTTATCTCTTCGGGAAAAATTAATTTAATCGAAAACGATTCTGTTATTCAGGCCATACGTTATTGGGGTACAGCAATTAATAAATATAATGATCTCTATGAGAGTCAAGATGAGCTATACAACAAAAACATATTGCCCATTTTAACCGATAATTATCCATTTTTTGAATTTGACCCAAAACATAAGAGTAAGTTTGAGGCAAACACCTATGCCATTTTCAACAATTTAAAGAACGAAAACTCATTTTTACTTATTGCTAAAGAAGCCGATTTACTTTTATATTGGACAGAAGAAGGTGTTAAAGCCCAACAAGATAAGATATTGGCAAAAATCGACCTTGAATTAAATGAAATGGCAGGCGAATGATAAAATTCTTTAGGCACATTAGAAAACGACTACTCTCTGAAAACAAATTCAGTAAATACCTACTCTATGCTGTTGGTGAGATTGTGCTTGTAGTCATTGGGATTTTGATTGCATTAGGAATTAATGATTGGAATGAAAATCGGAAAAATGAAACTATAATCAAAAACAATACAGTTCTTTTAATAGAGAGTCTTGTCGCTGATAGTATATATATCGTCAATAGAAAAATAGCTATTCAAAAGGATCTTGCAGTTGTTAGTGCTATTAAAAAAAGAGCTACCATGCCCAACGTAAAAATTGACACCCTGATTATTATAGCAAGAGATGAATATACAGCAGGAGTTTCTGGGGTTAATTTTGCGAATCAAACCACGTTCAATACCATGATGGTTTCCGGCGAAATAAATCTATACGACAAAGAATTAATTCAAGAGATTTATGGTATATATAATGACCAAGAATTTACGACATTACTTTGGGATAGTAGCTTTCAAAGATACACGGAGGCTCTAAGAGATTATCGAAGGAGGTATACATTTAATGGCCAAGCAAACATGGTTACAAAAGGCCCCTTGTTTCATAAAATATGGGATACTATTGATGAAGTAGACTTTATTGTAAAATTCAATCATATGGCAGGAAGCAAAATTTTGGTCTATAATCAAACAGGGGGAGGAATGGATAAAGTTCAAAAAAGAATAGATGAACTACTTCCCAAACTGCGAAAAATTTTAGCCTATGATTAAATTTTTGAGAAAAATCCGACAACAACTACTATCTGAAAACAAGTTCAGCAAATACCTATTATATGCTGTTGGAGAGATTGTGCTTGTAGTCATTGGTATTTTGATTGCCTTATCCATCAATAATTGGAATGAGGATAGAAAAAGAAAATCACTTATGACTACCTATATAGCATCTTTGAAAGGAGATTTAAAAAAGGATATCGAATTACTAACTCCCGGAATTTCATATATCGAATTTGATTGGAAAAAAAACAAATCATATTCCTCTAGATTGTCTTCTCCAAATGCAACAAATGATACGCTAATCAAAATAGCGCGTTATGAATTTTTTCCGGCAATGGGAGGACCTCAAAATGAGTTGAATCTAAATACATATAACACACTGTTATCAACAGGAGATATTAATTTATTAGATTCTGGTATTTTAAAAAAACTACAAAACCATTACACCCTAGTGTCAGGGCATTTAAGCGATATGAAAATGAATGGTCAAGTTTATACTGACCATACAAAAGAATATTTGTCGTCTTATCCAACCATATTAGATCATAATGCAATAAATGGAAGGTTAATGGCACCATTTTGGGAGAACATTGATGAAGATAATCTTAAATCAAAATTTAATGGTATTCTAACGGCTAGGATTTTTATGAGTCATGACATTAGAACTAGGAAAACTCAATTATTAAGCCAAACACAAGAATTTGTTTCCTATTTGGATTCGTTAGGTCATTGATATTAAATATGCCTTTATAGACCTGACGAACAGTTACAGAAAATTTACACCAGTATTAAACAAATGATTAAATTTTTTAGAAAAATCCGACAACAACTACTAACTGAAAACAAATTCAGTAAATACTTAATCTATGCCATTGGCGAGATTGTGCTGGTGGTCATTGGTATTTTGATTGCGCTACAGATTAATAACTGGAACGAAAGAAAAAAAGAAAGGGCACAGGAGCAAAAGTATTTGATTGAAATAAGGAAAAATTTAGAAGCTGATTATGCTCAAATAGAAAGTGTTGATATAGAATATCAAAATATCATATCCAAAATTGACTCCCTACATATGTTTATAAAAAATGCAGAACCTAAAACAACTGACTATAAGAAACTATTCGACAATTTTATGGTAGTATCTTATATACCAAAATTTAACCCTCAAAAAAATGGCTATAATAACTTAATTTCTGCTGGGGATATAAATCAAATTCAGAATCAGGAACTAATGAAGAAAATAGCTTCACATTATAATTACATAGATTATAACAACCAACTTATAACAGAAACTCTTCGAGGTTCGAGTGCAAGAGATATTCATCCTCCCATTAAAAGATTAATTGGCAAAAAAGAATTTTTAGCTGATTTAGGTTATGAATATTCTACGACAACTATTTCAGATGAATTTTTGTCAAAAAATGAGGAATTAATAAGTGGTCTTATTTACAAAAAAAGATGGTTAAATATTGCATCGAGGAACACAAGTTCTTGGAAAGCAAAAACTAATAGTTTAATTGAAAATATAACAACCGAGATTGAAAAAATAAAATAATTAAGCAAAACCAAGGTTAAAACTCATTGCTTACCGATTTCCTGAACGGAAATCTACCGCCAGTTTGCTATTCGTGGCCGCAAGAGTAAGAACTAGTATTATCCCAACCACCCCTCGCGATCCAAGCTTCGATACTGAATCGCCTCAGCAATATGATTTCCGTTGACTTCTGGGGTGTCCTCCAAATCAGCAATGGTACGGGCGACCTTTAAAATGCGATCATAGGCCCGCGCGGATAGGTTCAACCGTTCCATGGCATTTTTCAATAGCTCCTTCGAAGCCGCATCGAGTTTACAGTACTCACGAATCTGCTTGGTATTCATTTGGGCATTGTAATGTACCTTATCCAAGCCGGTAAATCGTTGGGACTGTAGTTCACGAGCCGCGGTCACCCGTTCTCGAATGGCCGCACTTTGCTCGCCCTTACGGTCATCGGACAGCTTTTCAAAGGGTACGGGCGTAACTTCGATGTGAATGTCGATACGATCCAAGAGCGGACCGGAAATCTTGCTTAAATAGCGTTGCATTTCAGCTGGAGAAGAGGTAACCGGGGCGTCGGGGTCATTGAAGTATCCACCAGGACTCGGGTTCATACTCGCTACCAACATAAAACTACTGGGGTAGGTCACCGTAAAACGCGCACGGGAAATGGTTACCTCACGATCTTCCAAGGGTTGTCGCATGACTTCCAGAACCCCTCTTTTAAATTCCGGGAGTTCATCCAAAAATAAAACGCCATTGTGGGACAAAGAGATTTCCCCAGGTTGTGGGTACGCCCCTCCCCCGACCAGGGCTACGTCCGAAATGGTATGATGTGGTGACCGAAAGGGACGTTGGCTCATGAGTCCGGTATTCTTGACCTTTCCGACAACACTATGGATCTTAGTCGTTTCAAGGGCCTCATGCAAGGTCATCGGCGGCAAAATGGAAGGCAGTCGTTTCGCCAACATGGTTTTTCCTGAGCCCGGGGGACCGATTAGAATAATATTATGCCCTCCGGCTGCGGCAATCTCCATACAGCGCTTGATACTTTCTTGTCCACGTACATCGGAGAAATCAAATTCCGGAAAATCCAGACTCTTGTGGAACTCAGCTCTGGTATCCACTATGGTCTCTTCAAGTGGTGTTCCCTTGTCAAAAAAATCGATGACCTCACTAATATTTTCTACGCCATAGACTTTGATTCCCGAAACGATAGCGGCCTCTTTGGCATTTTCATCGGGAAGTATGAACCCCTCAAACCCTTCTTCCAAGGCTTTGATAGCAATAGGCAAGGCGCCTTTTATGGGTTGTACACTGCCATCCAATGACAGTTCCCCCATAATGATATACTTCTCTAAGTTTTTAGATTGTATCTGGCCAGATGCAGTAAGTATTCCAATAGCCAAAGTAAGGTCATACGCAGAACCTTCTTTTCGGAGGTCTGCAGGGGCAAGATTCAAGGTGATTTTCTTCCCTGGAATCTTATACCCGTTATTAAGCAATGCGGCGGCTATCCGGTAATTGCTTTCTTTGATGGCGTTATCCGGTAGTCCGACCAAATGATAGCCGACCCCTGAATCTACATTGACCTCCACGGTTATCGTAGTGGCCTCGATACCGAAAACGGCACTTCCATATACCTTTGTCAACATGTCGTATAATTCTGGTCTAAATGTAAGTAAATCTTACTATTTTAACCAAATCGAATACGCTTAGGTCTCTATTATTCCACCGTAATGGTCTTGGTAATGGCAACGGGGCGGCCGTATATGGAGAATCCCTCTAGTCTCAGTTCGTATTCCCCAGGAACTTCCGAGGTAAAGAAGTCCAGACCCATCTGGCTTCCTTCTAACAACACATTGGGTTGCCAGAGTAACTGATCGCGAAAATCGGGTATTCTCGTATTGGTGTCTTCCGTGTAGGACTGGGCGAAATACCGCTTTGGTAAGCGCGGACGATCCAATTCTATTTTCGTCATACCCGTCGCATTGATCAGGTCGTAGTAATTGCCGTCTTTGGTCACCAAATTGATCAACCCAAAATAGGTCGTACCGCCCATAGCGAATTTCTCCCGTACCGTATTGACCGTTTTGATCAGTCTAGAATCAAATTCCAATAATTCGGTTTGATCCGGCATGAGAACACCATCTACAAATACCATGGCATCGTATTCGGACTCTTCGTAAGTCTCGTCGAATGATCGCACCTTAAAAGATACCGTCTTGTCCTTGTTTCGTTTGGTCCACACATTTTCCACCAATTCCACAACGGTCTCATCGAGTGTCTTAAAGCGAGTGTATTCGTCCAAATCAAGGGTTTCTACATAGGCCCCTCCGTAGGGATCGTTTAATGCATCTAACTTCAAGGTGTCCGGTTTTACCGCGAAATAGCCGTTTTCGATTTGGTTGTGTAGACTGCGTCTCACAATCGCGTCTTGCATGTTCGTATCCATCAGGAAACGTCCAAACTGCAACCCTGAATAGTCTAGAGGCGGGTCTTTCAAGATTTCGATAGTGTAACTGCCTTTAGGAGCATCCAACACTTGTAAGATGGCTTGAGGCTCCGCATAATCCTTGGAAAGATTGATATAGAATAATCCGGTACTATCCGTCCCCACAACTTTGATCTGGAAATCTTCCCCTGGTATGGAGATGGCTATCGGCTGACTCGCCAAGGCTAAGTCACTGGAGTTTGCCCGAATTCGCCCTTTTAACAGTTCCCCGTTTCCTTCAGGGGCAAAGGCAATGGTCTCATAGAAAATCGGAGCATTCGCCATCTGCTCGGCATGCCATTCGATATATGACTGTGGGCTACGCTTTGGCCTGTGATTTAGGTCTTCCTTCTTTCGTACGGAAATATTGTAATTCCCATAGCCCGAGGCTCCCCTAAAGTTTTGAATGGACAGGGCTACTTTTGATTTTTTTGGATACGATTCCTTATCCGTTTCCAAAATGAAGCGTTTGTCCTCTTCCCCATTCGTCGCCCTATTTTCCGTGATGGAGGTCACATTTTCGGATAAATCGGGAAGTACGGCATCCTGATTGGTTTGATAGGGATTGATGATGCTGATGTCTTCCTGAAAAAATCGGTTCATGGCACCATTCTTCATCCACCTCGTATAGGCAATCAATTTGTAATTCCCTGACGGTACAGTGGTAGGCACAAAAAAATCGCCTTGTCCCCGACTCTTTTCCAGTCGTATTTTATGTTTGAAAACCACTTCTGTATTTTCAGAAATCAATTCCACATAGGCGATGGTACTGATATCACTGGGTTGTTTGGTCTTATCATTGAGACAATACACCTTGTAGAATAAATATTCCCCCGTAAAAAGCAAAGATGTATTTAGGCTTACATACACTTTTTCGCTGGGAGTGTCCTTGAATTGTTCTAAAACACTATTGCCGGTTTCTTGGGCGATGAGAGGTGTTCCCAACATCAACATCAACACTACGAATACTACTTTGTACTTTTTCATTTCTACTAATTTAATCATTTTATTCTTCCCAAAAATCGGGTACTATATTGCTTCCTAAGGCCGTACAATCACCACACTCTCGTTGAACGACCGTATACGGTCCTTGGCATTCTATGTCAGAGGTATTCACATCAAAATACGAGATTGCGCCTCTCGCCATCCCTTCAATCAGGGATTCTGGACATGGGTTGCCTACCATACCCTGAAAACAATAAGATATATGTTCCAAAGGCGCTGAAAAAGGCACACAGTTCATCACATATAAGGGGAATGGCTCGTCAGGATAAAAATCGCGAAAACCGAAGAAGAGTCGCTTCTCCGATACCGAGGCGACTTCAAAATAACCCAAAACCAACTTATCCGCATTATTCTCGGCCGCAATATTTCCTTCTAACAAGCCTGGTTGAATTTCGGTAAAAACACTGGTCGAAGAGGAGAAATTTTCCAAGCTTTGATAGTACGAGAAGGCATCGGCAGATTGCACATATTGCTTCACCAAAATACTGTACCGATGCGTCAATATGAAGTCGCTACCCGGTATAAAACGTACGGGGAAACGTTGGACCCTTGTTTCAGAAAGACCGGCTGCACTGGCCTGTATGATATCTTGAGATGCTACCGTGTTATAGCAGGTCTGTTCTTCCTGTGTTCTTCTTACGATTTCCAAGTCATAAATAATTCTAGGATCCATGAAGTCAGGATTACAAGGTTCGTAATTGGTCAGTTCAAAGGCAAGGGGGGACCAATTTGGTGCAATAATTTTATAGGTTTCCTCGTATTCATAACGATGGTACAACGACTGTCCCGAGCTGTCAAAACTATCTGCGTACACAAAAATACCGTCCTCCCCTTGATCATTGGTCTCCCGCTCCGCATAGATCTCTTGGATTTCGGATTCTGATTCAAAACGTTCGGTTTTTGAACGATACACCGTTCCATCCGTGGTCTCGATGGCCAAGGTATAGCCTACGCCCTTCTGGGCGGCGAATTCCGTATTGGAAACATAGGTGCCGGGTTCGCTCTCGCTGAATTCATAAGTGTTTTGCATCTCATCCAAAAGGCGCACCTGTGCGTTACGTTCTGGGGCGTTAATAGAATCTTCAAAACGAACGGCACGCGAGAGCACCACACGATGCCGTTTGGTTTCGTTGGTCAATGAGGCTTCGATAACCAGTGCATCTTGAAAGGTCTCTGTTTGGAATTCAAAAGGCTCCACACAACCTGAAATAAAACAGAAACCAACAATAAAAATCAAATACTTCTTCATTTCTTAATCAATCCAAAAATCAGGTTTCACATTCGTTCCTAAAATCGTACAATCTCCGCAGATACTTGGGGTCATATAATACGGCCCCTCACATTCGCCAGGGTCTTCATTGATAGCGAAATAGTTGAGCTCTTCCGCTTTTACCCGCCTAATCAGTGCAGGCGGTGGACAACCTAGCGGTTGTGGTCCATCTTTTTCGGGATTTCCCAAAGCTGGTGATAGCAGACGATCGCAATTAGTGTTTCCGAAAAAGGGGGGCAGCTCCTCACCGGGGAATAAATCAGCATAACTGAAGAAAACGCGCTTCCTATCCACACTGGCTACCTCGAAATACCCCAGCACAAGACCGTCCTCTACATCGGTTCTTCTGATATTGCCTTCCAAAAAACCAGGTTGTATTTCACTGAATACACTTTCGCTCTGCGCAAAATTGCTTAGGTTCTGATAGTAATTATATGCCCCGCTATTAATGACATACTGATTTAAAAGCATGCTATAGCGATGCGATATAATGGCATTGTTTCTATTGATAAACCGCACGACATGGCCTTCCAAAATTGCCGCTGACAAGGTATTCGTGTTGGCCAAATCAATCGCTACACTACTATTGCTGTTGAAACAAACACGTTCTTCTTCTTGCCTTCGTTGTAATCTCACATCGGGCCATAAAAATGTAGTGTCATTGACAAAAATACCTTCTTCACGTATGATTTCCACCTGTAGCCCACTATAGGTCGGTGCAATGATCTTATAGGTCTCTACGTAATCATACCTGAAAAAATCGGACTCATCCGTCAAATTGGCCCCATCTGCGTAAATAATCACTCCTTCCTCTCCGTTTTCATTAAAACCCCGTTCGACATACAGGTCATTGATCTTGGATTTCCCCGAAAGTGATTCGAACCCCGACTCATAGGTCTCTTGGTTTGCCGTCAGAATCCGTAATTGATAGTCGGTATTTTCGGCTAGGCCGAATGGCAAGGTCGATTCGTACAGGCCGTTGTCTTTATCCGTAAACTCGATTACATTGCCCTGATCATCCACCAATTCTACCTTGGCTCCATTTTCGGGATTCAAGCGTTCATTGGTTGCTGGTACAAAGGACTGCCTTACGTCCAAAGAGTCGAATTCAATATTGACATTTGCCAAATCAGCGGCCCGAGAAAGCACCACAAACTGATTCTTCACAATGTCGGTCATGCTAGTTTGAACCACAAGAATACCTTCGGCATCCCGTGTCTCGAACTCAAAAGGCTCGATACAAGCTGTAAATGAAAACAAGGTCGTTATGTATAGCATAAGCTTTTTCAAAATCAATCTATCCAAAAATCGGGTTTGACATTTGTTCCAAGGGCCGTACAATCCCCACAAATTCTTGGGGTTACAAAATAGGGGCCTTCACATATACCCGGTCCCCCGTTTAAAAAAGTGAACTCAACGGTTTCTCTTTTAATTCTACTTATTAATGGTTCTGGACACGCGCCGTCAGGGCTTGGCGGACCATCCCGTTCAGGATTCGGGATTGGAAAGCTCAGACGCCGACTACAATTGACATTAAAAAAATAAGGAGGTAGCTCCTCTCCTTCAAAGAAATCGACATAATCGAAGTACAATCGCTTCTGTGAAACGCTAGATACATCAAAATAACCAATGACTATATCTTCTTCGGTATCCCCTCTAATATTCCCCTCTAAGAATCCAGGCTGTATTTCACTGAAAACACTTTCGCTACTTGAGAAGCTATCAAGCACTTGGTAGTAGCTATGCGTATCATCGGAAATCACAAACTGTTTTACCAAAACACTATAGCGATGCGATAAAATCGGATTATTTCGGCTGATGAAACGTATCAATTTTCGCTCTGAAACGGACTGGTCCAATAAATCGGCACTGGCCAATTTGATGGCCGTAGAGTTCACCGTTTTATAACAGACTTGCTCTTCTTGTGCCCTAGGCACCAGCCGTACATCGGGATACAAGGGATTGTCGAATTGATCGAACTCAAGTGCTTCCCTAGTGATTTCAAACTCCTGTTCGGTCCAGTTCGGGGCAATGATCTTATAGGTTTCCTCATAGGTGTACCGAAAATAGTTCCTTGAATTTGTTTCATCGACTCCATCCGCATAAATGGCCATCCCTTCTTCACCAGCATCGTTTACAATCCGTTCTGCATAAATGTTTTCCAAATTGGAACTTCCCACAGCCTCCCTACTCTCCGAAGTATATGACCTACCGTCGGCAGTGGTGATCAGAAGTTGATAGTTTCTTCCTATTTCCGTGGCAAAAGGTGTTTCAGATTCATAGATTCCCTCTTCCGATTCGGAAAAAGGATAGGTGTTGCCCATATCATCCAATACGGTTACGGTGGCATTTTTCTCCGGAATCCTGGTATCCACTTCCGAACTCTCGGGAGTACTTGAAGTTGTCACATTATTTCGGTATGGGGGGATGTTCACGTTGTCTAAGTCTGCTGCCCTACCCAACAACACGGTTTGGTTTGAAAGTTCATCGGTCAAGGTCGCTTCAACGATCAAAATAGTGTCCACTTCCCTTGTCTCGAACTCAAAAGTTTCGATACAGGATGCCAAGAAAAGTGTAAACGTCATATATAGTACTATTTTTTTCACGTTAATCTATCCAAAAATCAGGTTTGACATCACTGCCCAACACGGTGCAATCCCCACATGCTCTGGAACGGGTCAGATAGGGTGCCACAAAATCAGGAGGGTCTACCACTCCCGCATAAACAATGGTTCCCGCTTGGATCTGTCCAATCAAGGGGGAATCACAATTTCCGTCACACACGCCTCTTGATCCTTCCGTACAATGATAGCCCCGAGGAATCAATCTGGGGTTGCCCAGAGTTCGGCAATTGACGGGATACTCCGGTAGTTCCTCATCAGGGAAGAGATCTTCATAATTAAAAAAGACCCGTTTTGAGCTCACCGCGGCAGTCTCAAAATATCCGATTACATTTTGATCGTCGTCGGTCATGGAGGTGATATTACCCGATAAAAAACCCGGTTGTATTTCATTGAAAACACTTTCAGATACACTAAAGGCCTCCAAACTCTGATAATATGAATGTGCATCTACCGATTGTGAATATTGATTGACCAGAATACTATAGCGGTGTGTCAGTATATAGTTCTCGCGATTCACGAACCGGACCTCAAAATCAGAAACCGTATTGTTATCGAGATTAGCGGTTGAGACCAAAATAATGTCTTTGGACTTGTCTTGACCATAGCAAATACGCTCTTTTTGGGGATCTCGTTGCTTAATACCTACCTCAAATGCATCACCGTCAACACAGGCCAAAGAATCAATAATATTAAATGCTACAGGGTCCCAATTTGGGGCCACGATTTTATAATTCTCCTCATAATCATAGCGAAAGTACCGCGGCTGGTCACCCAAACTTTCATTATCCAAAATAATGGAAACCCCATCTTCACCAAAGTCGTTGGTAGCCCGTTTGATTTCTATGTCCGCTATGGGTACATTGTCCGGCATCGTTTCGGCTGTCGAACTATAGGTCGCACCATCAGATGTGGTGATTTTTAGTTGGTAGCTTTCATTTGACTTCGCACCAAAGGCCACAGTCGACGTATACTGTCCGGGTGAGGTCTCTTCAAAGGTATAGCTGATACCTGACCCCTCTTCTATGGTCACCGTAGCATTGCGCTCAGGACTACTATCGTCTTGTTCAAAAGGTCTTGCCCTGGTCAGTACTACCTGATGCTGTTTTTCTTCGTTCGTTATTCGCGCATCTACGACCAAGGCACCTTCAAAATCTAGGGTTTCTGCCTCAAAGGGTTCAATACACCCTTGGAAGAGTAAAAAAACTAGGATAACGAGGATTGATTCTTTCATATTTTTTTAATCTATCCAAAAGTCGGGTTTCACTTTGCTACCCAAAACCGTGCAATCTCCACACGTCCTAGGTAAGGTATAATAGGGAGCCGCGAAATCTGCCGGTTCTGCAACGCCGGCATACACAATAGTACCCGTCTGTATCTGTCCGATCAAAGGCGAATCGCAGTTTCCATCGCAAACACTATCGGGGGGTTGCGTACAATGGTACCCTTCCGGAATCAATTGGGGGTTACCTATGGTACGACAATTTATAGGGTACTCCGGAAGTTCTTCATCGGGAAAAAGATCTTCGTAATTAAAAAAGATCCGTTTTGAACTCACTGCCGCTGTCTCGAAATAGCCAATCACATTTTCATTCGAATCGCGGTCGGAAACGATATTCCCGGCCAAAAAACCAGGTTGTATTTCAGAGAAAATACTCTCGGATACACTAAAAGCCTCTAAACTTTGATAATAGGAATGTGCATCGACCGACTGCGAGAATTGATGCACCAAAATGCTGTAGCGATGTGTGAGCGCGTAGTTATCCCGATTTACAAATCGAACTCGAAAATCCGTGATGCTATTGTTCTCCAAATTTGAGGTAGAGGCCAATAAAATCTCGGTGGAGGCATTTCGTCCATAGCAAATACGGCCATCGGTAGAACCTTTGGGTTCGATGTCCACTTGAAAGGCGTCTCCATCACTGCACGCGATAGAATCGATCACCTTAAAGGTAAACGGATCCCAATTCGGGGCAATGATCTTAAAATTCTCTTCATAATCATACCGGAAATACCTCGGTTGCACTCCAAAACTACTATTATCAACAAATACGGCGATGCCATCCTCACCCAGGTCATTGACTTCCCTTTGTATTTCAAGATCCGCAATTGGCACGTTTTCGGGCATCGTCTCGGTATTAGAAGTATATGAAGCACCATTTGAGGTGGTGATCCGTAATTGATAAGATTCATTTTCCTTTGCGCCAAAAATGGCGGATGATAGATACTGCCCGGGCGCTACTTCCTCGAAGACATAGTTTGTACCTGAACCCTCAACAATACGCACCACCGCGTCGCGTTCCGGTACCGTACCCTCTTCCTCAAAAGGACGGGCCCTTGACAATAATACGCGATGTTGTTTCTCCTCATTCGTGAGTCGCGCATCAACGACCAATGCACCTTCGAAATCAAAAGTTTCGGCCACAAAAGGTTCAATACATCCTTGATATACCGGAAAAACGAATATGACATAGAACACCTTCCTCATCATCCTTTTAATCTATCCAAAAATCAGGTTTTACATTTGATCCAAATTCCCTACAATCAATACAACCCGTGGCCTTGACAAAAAACGGCCCCAGCCCTTCTACCAACCCATCGCCCATGGGTGGCTCATAGTCTTCATTGACCTCATGATAGGCGATAAGACCAGCTTGTATTCCATCTAGAAGCGGCGAGACAACGTCAGACTCATCCACTACAAAACCTGGGCCGACATGGGGTACGAAGGCAATTAGTTGTGGTGCTGTTGTCAATTCACAGTTAATGATGTAAGGCGGCAATTGACGATCTGGATAAAAATCCACATAATCAAAAAAGAGGCGTTCGTTCGTTATTGCGGCTATTTCAAAGTAACCCAAAACGGTCTCTTCCGGATCTTGGGCCTTAATATTGCCTTCCAATAAACCGGGTTGTATGTCGGTAAACACACTTTCATCGGAGGTGAAGTCCCTTAGCGTACTATAATAGCTATACGAATCAGCACTTAAGTTGTATTGCTTTATAAGAATACTATAGCGATGTGCTATCTTAAAATCATTATTTTCCAGAAATCGTATTTCAAACTTGCCGGCGGCATTGCCAACGTTTTGCTCACTATCTCGAAGAATCAAGTCGAGACTCTTTGCAGAGGCATAACAGAATTGTGAGGCATCGACCCGGGGTTTGATACTGATGTCCAAAGGATCATTGTCCTCTTCTTGGAAGAACAAGGAATCAATCACATCAAACTCAAAGGGGTTATAAAAGGGGGCAACGATTTTATAGGTTTCCTCATACTCATATCTAAAATATTTGGGTTCCGCATTGGCACTCTCGTTCTTGATCTGAACACTTAATCCCTCATTGTCTTCATCGTCGAATCCTATTTCGGCCTTTAGCTCGGTAATCGCTATGCGCTCCGGGGTCATCACGGTTTCGGATATATAAGATCTACCTTCGGCCGTGGTAACCGACAGGGTGTAACCCATATCGGGCCGGGCCGCAAAAGCTGAAGTAGATTGATAGTTGCCTGCTTTCGTTTCCTGAAAATTATAGGTCGCACCTGAATCATCCCTAATTTGGATGGTCGCATTTGACTCTACCTCAAAGTCACTATTCTCAAATGGGTAGGTTCGTCTCAGAATAACCTCATGTTGTTTTAGCTCGTCCGTAATCCTTGCATCGATTACCAAGACATTCTCGAAGGTCAAAGTCTCGGCCACAAAGGGTTCGACACAACTACCCAACGCCATAAACAAGGCGACAAGAACATATTTGGTATCTATATTGTGTAACTTCATAGGGTCAAATTCCGCTATTAGAACTTAAAATTATAGGTAATCGAAGGGATCGGAATTGCGAATATTGAGCTCTTGAATGCCTTTACCCCACCATCTTCGGACACAAAGAATACGGAATACGGATTCGCACGTCCCAAGACATTATAGACCGAAATATTCCAGAAACTATGTGCGAACTTTTTGATCTTGTGATTTCCCTCAATATTGATCCCAATATCCATTCGAAAGTAATCGGGAATTCTAAATTCATTTCGATTGCTATAAAACACATATTCGGAATTGTTGAAATTGTACTGCCCGATCGGATAGGTTACCGGACGACCTGTCTGATACGAAAAATTGAGGGATGCACTGTACCGTGTAGTAAACTTGTAATTGGCCACCAAACTCACATCATGCGGCTTGTCGAAATTGGATGGGAAAAATTCCCCGCCATTGATTCGCTCTTCCGAAAATTCACTAGCGAATTTTATGAGCGATCGCGAGTAGGTATAACCCAACCAACCGTTCAATTTGCCAGAGTTCTTCCGCAACAGAAATTCTACGCCATAAGCTTGTCCCTCTCCTTGCAACACCTCTTGTTCAATGGTGTCGTTCAACAATAGCTGAGCACCTGTCTTGAAATCCAAAATATCTTCCGAGGTCTTATAGTATCCTTCGATACTTAATTCGTAAAGATCATCATCAAAATTCTTGAAGAGCCCTAAGCTGTATTGATTGGAACGCTGTGGTCTGATATTCGAGTCTGAAAGTTTCCAGGTATCGATGGGTGAAACGGTGGTGGTATTCGACAAGGTATGTATGTATTGGTACATACTATTGAAACCGGCTTTCAATGAAAAATCCGGCGTAAACGAATATCTACCCGATACGCGAAATTCCGGTCCTCCGTACGTTTCTATGGTCTCGTTGTCATCAAAATCGGTACTTCCGATCAACGTTGCTTGATTTCTCGGCTGTCCATCGGCATAAATCCGTTGGGTAGAAGGTCCTAGAGCGGTATAGTATGAGTACCGCAATCCTGCGCTAAGTCCGACCTTATCCCCGAGATTGATCTCATCACTGATATAAATCGCACCTTCCAACGCTCGATCTTCGGGCACTGCAAACGAACTGATAATGGATTCACCCCCCGTAGGTCGAATAAACCCGGGATTCACACTATACAATTTTGCCGCAACTCCATAATCAAACGTATGCACGTCGTTCATCAGATATTTGAACTTGAGTTTGGCTTCTGTTTCCTCAACACTATATCCTAATAAAAAGTCATTGTTCGCCTGACCGTCAAAATCGATGTCAAAGGCATATTTACTATTGGCCAACGACAGACTACCGTTGTTCTTTTCATTGAACTTATGCTTCCAATCCACTGAAAACATTCGGTTACTGTACCCGAACAAAGAGTCCGAGGTGATACTGAAAGAATCCTCACTGTAATACCCGGTAGCCTTCACCTGATTATTCTCATTGATCTTATGGGTATAATTAGCGACGATATCATAAAAGGAAGCCGAACTGTTATTTAACGATTCATCGTCTAAAGACTGCAATATCCAATCGGAATACGCGCCCCTACCGCCTATCACCAAGGAAGATTTATCTTTGACCACGGGAATCTCCAACATTAAGTTACCGGTCACGGGACCAATGGAGGCTTCCCCTGAAAATTCTTCGGTATTTCCATCAATCGTGGTGATATCGAACACGGACGATAGGCGTCCACCAAATTCAGCAGGTACGTTGCCTTTATAGATATCCACTCCTTTTGTTGCAAAAGGGTTTAAGGCCTGGAATATTCCGAAAAAATGAGTTGGATTATAGACGACTCCTTCATCTAGTAGAATCAGGTTCTGGTCGGTTTTACCTCCCCTTACATTAAGTCCGGAAGCCCCCTCGCCCGCATTGGTGATGCCCGGTAGTTGGGTAGCGACCGAAAGGATGTTCCGTTCTCCCAAAACCATAGGGATATCCTTGGTTTCTTCCGACTCTATCGTCGTAGACCCCGTAATCTCTTCCTCCACGTTCTTTGCTTTATCGGCCTCAACGACCACTTCATCCAATTGTTCGATATTCTCGTTCAAACTAAAATCAAGACGCCCGTCATTGTAGATCACCACTCTTTTACGCTGGGTCTCGATACCAAGGGCCTTGGTTTCAAAAAGATTTTCTCCTGGCGGAAGGGCGATTTCATAAAAACCGTTCTCATCGGTCACTGTGCCGATCTTTCGATTTCGAACCACTAAGGAAAGGTCCGGAATTGGCTTACCGGTTTTGGCATTCATGACATACCCGGTAAGGGTATACCGCCGCTTCTGGCCTTCCAGAGTTTCTTTACCTATTCTAACGGTCTCGACCCGCCGTTGTAACCGAGATTGTTGTTCCGGAAAGAAGACCGGATTCAATGCTTCGGTAGACTCCTCCGTTTCCCCCACCTGTATTGTTTCCTGTCCTGATTTATCAAAAAAACCATTGGGCAGTTCATCGTAAATGATGTTGTTTTGGGTCAAAATGACTTTCTCTCCATCCAGCACGTAATAATTGATGATCGTATTCTGGAAAATAGCATCCAATATATCCGTCACTGCAACATCGGTATATGAGCCGGAAATCGCTTCATTGCTCAACCAGTCATCAACATAATAAAAGTTCAACTGGGTTTTTTCCTCAATGGACTTCATCACCTCTCGTACATTGGTATCAGTGAAGGAAATGGTGATTTTTGGCTCTTCGGTTTGACCCATGACAATAGTACTTGCCATGAGAAACAACAACGAAAATAGTGTTCTTCTCATCTTAATCGGTTGGTTTCATTGGGTTTCAAGCCCATATAGAAGGCCCTAACTCCCATTCATAATAGGGTTGTGGAAAAGTCAATTCTTTTCTTTGAAGATACTAAAAAAATCTTAAAATAAAGGGGAAATGAAACTTATCAGGAATTCCATAAAATTCGCAGATGTTTATTGTCAAATTGGAAAGCTTAACAGAAATGACCGTTAAAATTGACAATCACTTGGGAATCAAAATCAATTTGGAATCGGAGTCTTCCGTAATCGCCGTTCGGTTCATTTGCATTTTTCGAAACGCGCCTTTGACATACATTTCGGCCTGATCTTGATAGTACTTACTAAAGGGATTTCCCGACTGGCCCGTAGGAAGAATGCTCATACTATTCTCAATATCCGAAAAATCGACTACTCTTCGGGTCGAAGGACCGGAGCTCACTTCATAATAGCCCGTCGCACTATAACCAAATCCGAGATTATTGATAACCTCCCTACTACCGTGTATGGGAAAAGGTCCTACGTTGAAAAAAGAACGCAAAAGACCTCCAGCTTGCCCGATAGGGTGCCCGTGCTCCAACGTATGCAGTTTATTCCATGTCCAATCGGAAGGGTCATTGCCCAAGTCATTCTCGAGCGAAGCGAAGGCTTCCGAAAACGATTTTTGAATCATGTCCGACTGCTTTTCGTTTGCTTCGGTACGCACATCGTTCCACCAGATAGACCTCGGGTTGGCGACCATCTTGGCGATGTTTCGCTTGAGCAAGTGTGTTTTTAGCAATCGATTGAAATTGGTTGCGCCCAACTCATCCTCAAAAGTATCTTTAAGAAGATAGTATATCCATCGGTGATACAGGGCCGCCTCAACGCTACTGGTCGGATAATCACCCTTCCAATTGTACAACTGATCTAAAAGTTCGAGCTGCACCGAGTTCAGTACTTTGATATCCAATCCTTTTGATAAATTCTTCACTATCGATGGATTGACAGCGGATGTCACATCGGTCAACATTTCACCTATCGATTCTCGATCCCAATCGTTTTTAGGCTCAAGGAGTTCAACAATGCGTTTTGCTCTGTTTTCCGGCAAGTAGTACCCGGGGTACAATTGACCGGCAATGGAATCAGGCTGATTATTGGCCGAATATACATAGTGCCAAGGAGGATTTATTGCCTGTGGGTTCTCAGTGAAGGGCAAATATTCACGCTCCGCGGGATAGGCCTTCTGATCAACTTGAATTAATTTGGTGTTTATGCTATCTGGTACTTTATGCAGTTTGGCAGTAGCCCACCAAGCGATATTACCCTCCACATCACCATACATGATGTTAAGTCCAGGGGCATGAATTTTGGGCAAGGCATCCTTGAACTCCACAATGTTACGAGCGGTAGCCATTTCGTATAAGGCCTGCATGGCTTGATTTTCATTTTGGGTATAGGTCCACCACATTGATATGGGCTTCTCATGCCTTATTTCGTTCATGATCCCACTTAACACCGGACCTCTCCGTGTTTTTTTTACCGTAAAGTCAACAGTATCCCCATCTTTAACACTGATACTATAGGCCTTTGTTTCAAACGGGACCCAGGTATTCTTCCATCGGTATTTGTCCGGGTCTTGAGGGTTTACCTCCTCATAATAAAAATCGGTATCGTCATTCTCGAACATGGTCATGCCATAGGCAAGGGTTCTATCATGAGCGAGCGCAGGAAAGGGAATACCCGCCAAATGATATCCGTACTTTTCATAGGTTGGCGTGACAACGTGCGCTTCGTACCAAACCGAGGGTTGTGCAAACCCTATATGTGGGTCATTGGCAAAAATCACCTTCCCATTTTTAGTTTTTTCCGGGCCGACCACCCAACCGTTACTGCCTTCAAACAGCGGTATATGAAGTGACTCAAGTGTTTCGATTACCGAGCTGACCACCTCGGTCTGCCCATTTTTACCGGGCGCTCCCTTGAAGTTTTGTATCAAAGTACTCTTGGGGTCGATAGCAATGTCAAAATCATTGAGATATTCGCTCCCCAAACTATCCTTGATTTTGGTAAGTAAGGGATCCGTTTTGTGTGCCTGAGCAAAACTGAAGGCCATATAGCCAAAGACGTTCTGAATGTCATGCAAGGTAAATTCGGTTTTCTCTAGCCCCGTCAGGTAAAACTCCAATGGGGTCGGTCCGTCCTTTACGAACTCATTAATTCCATCAAGATAGGCTTGGGACAACACCACCGCTTCAGAATTGGGATCGAGTTTCGCAACTGCGCGGGCAGAAGATTCATCTATACCCAGTGCTAAAAAGAACTTATCGGTTTCAAGTGTTGTTTCACCGAAAACTTCCGAAAGTCCTCCCCTGCCGATTCTTCGCAATAGTTCCATTTGCCAAAGACGGTCTTGAGCGTGCACATAACCCAGTGCACGAAAGGCATCTACAGGTTCGTTTCCATAGATGTGAGGGACACCATAGCGATCAAAATACACTTCCACCGCTGCCGATAGACCGACTATTGTCTTCTCACCATCATAATCGGGCTTAAGTGAATATGTAAAGATTGCCGTACCGATTGCTAGAATACCAACCAATACCATTAACACGCGACCTACTCTTCTAAATAGTTTCAAATCGTTCGGGTTTTGGGAGAAAAGATAGGAGAATTTATGGGATAAAAAAAGACTACGGTCAGGCGATCGTTTATTTGCGCATTGCGGTCGCGTTGAATCGTTGCAGTCCCGTATTCAACCAATTCAAATAGGTGTCCCTATCGGTATATTGCACCGCAGCATTCAAGACTTCCAAATCTGGTGATAACAATACATAGTAAGGTTGTGAAGCGGCATTGAAGTTCAGCGTTTGAAAAGTTCCCCACTTCTGCCCTACTGTCTCGATACTTTTAACCCTACCGGATTCATACTGAAAATCAAATTGCAGTGCTTCGGGAAGCTCTTTTCGGTCATCTACGTATAGTGATATCAGTACGTACTCTTCTTTGATGATAGGATAAATATCGGCTTCGCTCCATACATTTTCTTCCATTTTTCGGCAATTGGCACAGGCCCAACCCGTAAAATCGAGTAGAATGGGCTTGTTTTCTTGATTTGCAAACGCCAAGCCTTCCTCAAAGTCTTTAAAACAATCAAGACCCAAGGGGCAATCACTTTTCTTCTCGTACACACTGTAAAAATCGGGTGGAAGGATTCCGCTCAAAAGTTTTAAATCGACGGTGTTTACTAACCCGAGTGCCAAATACACCGTAAAGGCCAAACTTAAGAACGCGGTAATCTTTCGGCCTGGAGACAGTTTTTTCTTCGGACCATCATGTGGAAATCGGAACAAGCCGAAAAGATACCCGGTGAGCAAAAGCCCAAGAATAATCCAGATACCAACAAAGACTTCCCGTTTAAGCCATCCCAAATGTCCGACGAGATCAGCATTCGATAAGAACTTAAAAGCGAATCCGAGTTCGATGAATCCTAGTACCACTTTTACAGTGGTCATCCAACCGCCTGATTTCGGCAAGGAATTCAGCCATGCTGGAAACAAGGCAAACAAAGCAAATGGCAAGGCCAAGGCCAAACCGAAACCGGTAATACCCGCAGATAGGTTTGTTGCCAAATCTCCTTCGGAGAGGACGGTTCCTCCCAATAACAATCCTAGAATAGGTCCGGTGCAGGAAAACGAAACTATGGCCAAGGTGACCGCCATAAAAAATATCCCTATTGCGCCCCCTACCTTAGTGGAAGCGGAATCCATGGTATTGCCCCAAGAGTTCGGTAAGGTCAATTCATAGTATCCAAAAAAGGAAAAGGCAAAAAAGATGAATATCACAAAGAATAGGATGTTCAACCACATATTGGTGGAAATCGTATTCAAGATTTGAGAATCGATCGAATCAAAAGCATGAAAGGGCAGACTGAGCAGAAAATAGATCAACACGATAAAAAAACCATAGAGCAAGGCATTAAAAATGCCCTTTGATTTGTTCTGGGATTGTTTCGTGAAAAAGGACACGGTCAAGGGAATCATCGGAAATACGCAGGGCGTTAACAACGCGATCAGCCCCCCTAAAAAGCCCAATCCGAAAATACCCCAGATACCAGACCCTTTGGCACTTACCGATCCTTCACCTGTAAGTCGTTCTTTGTTTTTCAAATCCTTCTTAAGTGCATTGGTCATGGCCAAACTTCGCTTGTCAAGCGCTTTGGTTTCAACGGTCGCCGATCCTCCATCCAAAACAAAATTAAAGTCGTATTCGCCTTGGATACAGACTTCTTTGCAGACTTGATAAAAAATATTCGCGTCGATTTGACGAACATCAGGATTCAACAGGGCAATTTTTTGCCGGAAGATGGCTTCCTTTTTGAAGAAGGTTTCATCTACCTCAAAAATATCACTGAACTCCGTTACGGTCTTACTTTCTAAAGTCTCCCCTACCAGTTCGTAGTCGGTTCCCGCTTTGACAAAAGTAAATTCCGTGGGCAGGGCACCCCCTTCTGGAGTGTGCTGCGAATACACATGCCATCCTTCGAATATTTTGGCCCTGAACACCAATTCGTATTCGGTATCCGACACTTGATTCCATTCACTTGACCACAATACGGGGTCCTCATCGGTTTGTGCCACCAGTGTAGTACAGAGAAAAAAAGAAAAAATAAGTAATGCTATGTGCTTCATTTGACGTACGTAAACCTTAGTATATTTTTAGAATGACCTGAAACCTTAAATCGATTATCGGCGCGTTGTCCCACAATCCAGACAATATCCTCACCAGAGCAAACGAGCCATTGTTTTTCTTTCGTGATCATATCCACTTTTTCGTCTTTGAAAAATTTGGATACTTTTTTCTTTCCGACCATCCCGAATGGATAAAAATAGTCGCCTTTTTTCCAATTCCTGACTATCAGTGGATATTTTAACGATGATTTATCAACGTATAGTATATTTTTCGAAGTGAGACCTATAGCACTGACCTCGGAAACCATCAAATGAATCGGTACTTTGATTTCACTGACCCCCTCATGAATCAGATATGAATGCGAAGGCTTTTCCCCTAATTCGGAAAGGAGCAGATGCGCTCGGTCCCTTACCAATCTGTGGGTCTTGGAGTGTACTTCCTTACCACTCATTCCATGCAGCAGACCCTCGATATCCTTCCATGCCTTGAAACCATAGGTATCGAACAAGGCGTGGAGGTAATCACCAATGGGTTCTAATTGTAACAAGTCGTCAATAGAAATTCGGATATAGTTTTCTTCCGTTAAAAATAATTTCGATTTCAATAAACGAATATAGTCTTCGAGCATCTTGGCAGAACCGGAAAGATGGGATTGTGTCTTCTGAAAATTGTTCAAAAAAGTAGGATGCAGTTCCTTCAATTTGGGTACAACTTCGAGTCGGATTTTGTTCCTCAAATGTACCGTTTCTTGATTTGAGCTATCCTCTCTCCAAGTGAAACCTTCCGTTTTTGCAAACTCTAAAAGTTGAGATCTGCTAAAAGGCAGAAGTGGTCGCACGACGGACACCGTCGAACTCGGTATCCCTTTTAGACCAGTGATACCTGTTCCTCGCGATAGATTGATCAGAAAAGTTTCCAGGGAGTCGTCGGAATGATGTGCCGTAACCAAAATTTCCAAGTCGCTCTCCTTCATAAGTTCGGCGAACCAAGCATAGCGTAATTCACGGGCGGCCATTTCAATAGAAACTTGATTTCCATAAACATAATCCATTGTATCAAAATGAGTTACAAACAGTTGAACACCTAGCGTGTTCGCCAACTCCCTGACGAAACCTTCGTCTTGGTCGCTTTCGGCACCTCTCAAATTGAAGTTGCAATGTGCCAAGACAAATTGCAGCCCGGCGCGGTGGCATAAATGGGCTAAGACCGTACTATCCAACCCGCCACTACATGCCAGTAAAAACTTTCGTTCTTTTAAAGCGGGATATCGCCCTTGTATATATTCTTGAAATTCGGCTAACACAGCTCAAAGGTATCAAACAATTCGCTCTTTCAACCAGCCGCTTATGCATACCAATAACTCCTCTCGACAGCTATCATGATGAAGTTCATGATAGGCACCTTCAAATAACCGCAAATCGGTGCTATTTGAATGCTCATGAAACGCTTTGGTTCCCTCTTGGTCAATGATCATATCTCCCGAGCCATGGCACAATAGCGTATCAATATGTAACTGCTGTGCATGGGTAATGGCCCACTCCCCGGCCTCGATGACCGGAAACGAAAACATCGGGCTGACCAGATCATGCACTAGGGGATCCCTACGGTACGCCTCAACTTCATCTTGAATTCTAGATATTGCGTTGGGATCAAGACCAGAAGACAGCGTGATCGATGGTGCGATGCGCATCATCAATTTGCCCAACACCAATTTCCATTTGGGCGGTTTGAATGCCAATCTCAAAAATGGGCTAGTCGCTATTACCCCTGTTATCCCTGCTTTGTTTCGCAAGGCGTAATTCAATACTAAATTACCGCCCATACTATGGCCATAGAGAAAAAACGGTACCTGTGGGTAAAGGGTTCTTGCTCGCGAAACGATGGTATCCAAAATCTCAATCAGAAGGGTATAACCCGAACAATGTCCTCTTTTGCCACTAGACTTGCCATGCCCGACCTGGTCATAGAGTACGACTGCCAATGATCCGTCGACCAAGGTCGGGACCACACTGTCAACATACCTACCTGAATGCTCGCCCATGCCATGAACCAATACAACAACTCCTTTCACCCTTTCCGGGGCGCTACTTCTGATGAAGATTTTAGTATTGGATACTTCTAAGTGGGACTTTTGAAATTTCATAGATCATCCTTTTCGTGACTCTTCCAACACCTCACGCATGGCCTTGGCTTTTAAGAGGCATTCCTCGTATTCGTTTTCAGGTATCGATTTCGCTGTTATGGCACTACCTACTGAGAAAGATACGTATCTTTTATTTTGGTTATACAGAATACTGCGGATGATAACATTGAAATCAAAATCTCCATCAGGTGCAAAATATCCGACCGCTCCGCTGTATACACCTCGTTTAAAGGATTCCAGTTCCTCAATGATCTTCATGGCCGAAACCTTGGGTGCTCCGGTCATACTACCCATAGGAAATGTGTGTTTGATGATATCTACCGGTTTTTCATTTGCCTTGACCTTGGCACTAACCGTGGACACCATTTGATGCACCTGTTCAAAGGAATATACCCCACAGAGTTCTTCTACCGTCACAGAGCCTTTTAAAGCATTTTTCGCCAAGTCATTGCGGACTAAATCTACAATCATGATGTTCTCGGCACGTTCCTTTTCATCATGTTGTAAGGTTGATTTCAAACGCTGGTCTTCATCTCTTTGGGAGGAGCGCCTAGCGGTACCTTTTATCGGTTGCGAAATGACCTTGTCTCCCAATTTTTTGAGGTAGCGCTCCGGGGAAGCCGATAAGACATATTGATTCTGAAGCCTGAGATAGGTGGCAAAAGGCGGTTTCGAAATAGCATTGAGCTGTTGGTAGGTCTCCAAGGGTTCAATTTCCGTGTCCTCGGCATAAAACTCTTGACAAAAATTGGCTTCATAAATATCACCACGATGTATATGCGCCAACATCCGATGGACTCGTTTGAAATACTCATCCTTAAAAATTCGCATGCGTATACGAATAGGAACAACGGACGGTTCTTGAACCGTTGGGACCGTTTTCAAGCTTAAAACCGATTTAAAATCGGTCTCGATTTCGTCAGAAACCATATTGAGGTATTTGAAACATACTTCAGTACCTGAAATACTAATGATCCGCTTGGGCTGAAAAAAAAAGAGGTCTGGAAAATCGAGTTCGTCAAAATTATCAGAGGTCAAATTCTCCACATCATTTTTGAGATCATACGACAGGTAGCCAAAAATCCAATCCTTTGTCCTACTTTGATACTCCTCCAAATTCATGAAGGCGTCTGTGCTATCGCTGATTATGGAGGTCAAAGCGTCAGCTGCCAATAGCGCATCGAAAGAAGTATAGCGCGTTTCGTGTTCATTACTGTCCAACCAAACTATTTCTTCAAATTGTTGTGCCCATTCGAGCACCGCCGCCTTGAATTTTAGGATGTCATCGACCTTGAAATTGATCTCCTTCCGCACTACTCTTAAAGCTTAGCGATAAGGGAGTTTATCGCCTCATTCCATTCCTCGTGTAACGTCTGGTCAAGAATGCCTTTTTCTGCGTCGAAATTCGTATGGAATGACGGTAAGGAGAAGGTGGCCACGACATCTGCGCCAAACCTGACCAGTATGTTTTCACTAATTTCAAGAGCACTTTTCCCTCCTCTTTTTCCGGGGGAAGTAGAAAGTAGTAGCACTTTTTTTTCCTTGATAAAGTTCCGTTCTAGACGGGATAACCAATCGATCAAGTTTTTAAAATAGGCCGATGGGTTGCTGTTATGTTCATTTACCGAAATTAGGATGCCATCAGCGCCCTGTATATCATCTTTCAATTCAATCAACGAATTAGAGAAGCCATGCTCACGCTCATAATCCTCACTATACATAGGAAATGGGCAATTTGCCATATTGAGCACTTGAATTGTATGATCAGGAATCCGTGAAGTTGTATAGCGTATGAGCTTTAGGTTAATCGAAGTACTTGAATTACTGCCTGCAAAGGCCAATAGATTCGCCATAATACCGTTTAAGAGGTTCGCAGAACGAAAATACCGCAAATACTGCTTTTCTGCGACAATTTTAGCTAATTTTGCCCAAAAAGCATCCAAACCCGCTGTAAAACAAGTATATAGACCGTTAAAAGCCTGCGATTCAAGTTGGAAAAGAAAAGTACAAGACTCTATTTTATCGATGCCATTCGTGCATGGGCCATTTTGATGATGCTGCAAGGCCACTTTGTGGATGGGCTTCTCGATACTGCCTTTCGAGATACTTCAAACTCAGGGTACTTACTTTGGAAGTATTTCAGGGGAATAACAGCACCCGTATTCTTTACGGTATCCGGATTCATTTTCACCTATTTGCTAATCAAGGTCCCGCAAAAGGGATTTGAAAACCCACGGGTCAAAAAAGGTCTTAAACGGGGGCTCGAATTATTGTTTATAGGGTATTTATTACGATTGAACCTTGGGGGACTCCTACAGGGAAAGCTCTATGATACCTTCTTTCTGGTGGATGTTTTACATTGTATCGGTCTATCGCTTTTGGTCATCATTGGCATGTACCTCATCACCTACACCAGAAAAGCATTTCTTTTCCCGCTGGCTTTGGTCTCGCTCACGCTTTTACTTTTCACTTTTGAACCGGCGTATGCTGCGACAACGTTCAGTGCAATCCCAGATGCATTTGCCAATTATTTGACCCGAGCTAACGGTTCGGTGTTCACCATTATACCTTGGTTGGGCTACACCACATTCGGCGCCTTTGTTTCATTGTTGTTCAACAAATACAAGGAACGAGAACAACTTTACTCCTGGGCCATCCCCATCGCAGTGGTTTTCGGACTTAGCTTGATTTTTCTGTCTTCCGACTTCTTTGTGGTACTATCTGAACTTACTGGCATTCCGTTGTTCCTATCAATTTCCTTGAACAACTACCTCTTCATTCGACTAGGTGATGTTTGTATTGCATTTGCCATTTTCATGTTAATTCGAAAGTGGTTGACCAATCGTACTTTCTTGAAAATCGGTCAAAGTACGCTTTCCATATATGTTATTCATTTTATCATCCTATATGGCAGTTTCACGGGACTTGGATTATACCGCTTTTTCCATCATTCCCTCTCTCCTGCTGTGACTATTTCAGGTGCTATCGCCTTTATGGTCGTTTGCTCATTTACGGCCTTGCTTTACGAAAGGCACAAGTTGGTCATAAAGGAAAATATTCGCAACAGTCTTCACCTGACTTGGACGACAGCGGAACCTTTCTTAAGAAACGTCATTTCAAAAACCAAAGTACTCCTCCTGAAACTATTTGGATTCGTTAAAAATTAACGGCAGGGTACGCTACGGAAAATCATTTTGACTAGCTTTATATCCAAAAATTGGAATATGAGCGATACAAAATTCTCCCCGATTGCAGTAGATTTAGAAGAAGGTAAAAAATATGCTTGGTGTACCTGCGGCCATAGTGAAACACAACCCTTTTGTAACGGTGCGCACCGTGCTGCCAATGCTACTCCCCCCCTGAAGTTCACTTGTGAAGAGCCTAAGGAAGCGTATCTGTGTACCTGTAAAAAAACGGACAATCCTCCTTATTGTGATGGATCCCATAATCGATAAAAAAAGCGCCTTCGTTTGAAGGCGCTTTTTCTTATGGTGTTGTTCTTACTTAAATATGCAATGCCCGATCATCCGTGGCCGCTAAGGCAGCCTCTTTTACTGCTTCCGCATATGTCGGATGCGCATGGCTCATACGGGCAATATCTTCGGCTGAAGCTCTAAACTCCATCGCTGTAACGGCTTCGGTAATCAAATCGGCACATCGAGCTCCGATCATATGCACCCCTAGCACCTCGTCTGTTTCTTTATCGGCCAAAATTTTGACGAAGCCATCGATATCCATGCTTGCGCGGGCGCGCCCCAAGGCCCGCATAGGAAATTGACCCACTTTATAGGCAACCCCAGCTTCTTTTAGTTCCTCTTCGGTTTTACCTACAGCGGCTACTTCTGGCCAAGTATATACTACTCCTGGAATCAAATTATAGTCGATATGGGGTTTTTGTCCCGCTAGGATCTCAGCAACCAAGGTTCCCTCTTCTTCCGCTTTGTGCGCTAACATGGCGCCTTTGATTACATCACCGATAGCGTAAATATTGGACACATTGGTCTGCAAATGTTCGTTCACCGCTACTCTTCCCCTATCTTCTGTTTGAACACCAGCGGCTTCAAGATTGAGTCCTTCCGTATAGGCACTCCGCCCTACTGCAACCAAACAATAGTCCGCAGTGAAACTGACTTCCTCTCCTTTTTTGTTATCCGCCGTGATGATGACCTCATCACCTTTTCGTTCAACGGACTTGACTTTATGGGAAAGCTGAAATTTCACCTTTTGTTTTTTCATGGTCTTCATCAGTTCTTTCGAGAGGGCAGAATCCATAGTAGGAATAATACGGTCCATAAACTCGACCACGGTCACTTCTGAGCCTAACCGTTTATAAACCTGACCTAACTCAAGACCAATAACACCCCCGCCGATGATGACCATATGCTTGGGAATCTCCTTTAATTTCAATGCCTCGGTAGACGTAATGATACGCTCCTTGTCAAGCGCAATAAAAGGCAGGGTCGAAGGTTTTGAACCGGTAGCTATGATAATGTTTTTCGCTTCAATGGTTTCCGTACTACCGTCGTTTTTTTTGATATCGATATGAGTGGCATCTTTAAAACTTCCTAACCCTTCATACACCGTTATCTTGTTCTTGTCCATCAAAAACTGAATTCCCTTCGTGGTCATATCGACAACGCCTTGCTTACGGGTGATCATTTTTTCAAGATTGACCTTCACTTCCCCAGGAATTTCAATACCGTGCTCTTCAAAGTGCTTTACCGCATCTTCATAGTGGTGCGAAGAATCGAGCAAAGCCTTAGAAGGAATACATCCAACATTAAGACAAGTGCCTCCCAAAGTCGAATATTTTTCGATTATTGCGGTTTTCATTCCCAACTGGGCACAGCGTATCGCTGCTACATATCCTCCAGGACCCGAACCTATAACGGCTACATCATATTGCGTCATATCTATTGTTTACTAATGAATTGTTATATCCAAAAAATGAAGGTACAAAAGTACGAATGTTTTGCCGTTTCCCAATGCGAAGAAAGGCCAACAATACACGAATCGTAACGTTTGTTTCGTTCGCGGTTTAGTACAAGTCTATTTTGGTTTTCGTTGCACCCAGTGATTCTAAGTATTCTTTGACTTCCAAGGCTTCATCACCTCCTTTTTGGGCGTGGTGCAATAAGGTAAATCCATGAGGGCCTTTGGCATGCAAGGTGTTTGGAAAGGCCAAAAGCATGGGCTTAATGATATCGATCTCACCAAAAAGACAGGCGGTGAAGATATTCGCTTGGGCTCCTTTTTCAAGAAGAAACCGAGCAAGCTCCTTATGCCCTACATGACTCGCTGCGCCAAGGCCGGTTTCAAAATCCCCATACTTCCAATCATGTGCCGCATTGATCAGGTTCGGATATTCTTCCAGAAGTGATTTTACCACATCCATTTTGCTGTGGGATACACTGACGAACTCTTCCACCACTTTTTTATCCAATTGTTCTTCTTTCCCTATTGAAAAAGCGACCAAAGGAGCCGAGGCTGCAACAAGCCCGGTACCGCCCGCCATTTTCAAAAACGTATTTCTGTTCATTGTCCAAGTATTTAGCTATTTAAAGTAGGTATTAAATGAACAGCCACGTAGCTGTTTAACAATACTTTATAAACCACATCTTAAAGGTTGATCGCAGTCGTATGACGTACCTCATTGATTACAAAAGAACTCTGGGTGCTACCGATATTGTCTAGGGCCGTAAGTTTGGTGACCATAAAGTCTCGATAAGCCTCCATGCCACTCACATGTATTTTGAGAATATAATCATAATCTCCACTGGTATGGTAACATTCTACAACGGCTTCCAATTTCAATACCTCACGTTCAAACTTGAGCACATATTCCTTGATATGCTGACTCAATTTCACATGACAGAAGACGGTGAAGGCCTTCCCGACTCGCTCTTTGTCGATAAGTGCCACATAACCGGTGATGATATGGCTGCGCTCTAAACGTTTGATGCGCTCATAAACCGCCGTCGTGGAAAGCTTAAGCGTATGGGCATAAGCCGCTGTGGTCTTTTTGCAATCTGCCTGTAAGAGGGTTAGGAGTTTCGCATCGGTTTCATCAAGTTTGACCATGGTGTTTTTTCGGTTTTCAGTAGATTAACACAATAAAACAGATTTTAAATCTATTTTATTGCCAAATAAAAGATTTTAAATCTAAAAATACGAATTATGATTGTTAATCAACCGGATTGCCCATAGCTTTACTGTATAAAACTCAATGATTATGGACAATAAAGCAGCGAATCGACTACAGGATTTACAGTACTTTGGAGAGTTTGGTGGAATCAACCCTTCCATTTCGGACTCTTCCACCTACACCTTCTTATCGGCAAAGACGATGTTCGATACGTTCGAGGGCAATACCGAGGGTTGCTATTTATACAGTCGTCATTCATCGCCTTCCAACTTATATCTTGGGGAAGCACTTGCTGCGCTTGAGGGTACGGAAACGGCCAATGTATATGCGAGCGGTATGGGAGCGATCAGTTCCGTAATCATGCAACTCTGTAACGCTGACGACCATATTGTAAGTAGCCGTACGATTTATGGCGGAAGCTACGCTTTGCTTAAGAATTTTATCAAGAAATTCGGGATACACACATCATTTGTCGATATCACCTCAATAGCGGAGGTCGAACAAGCAATCAATCCACGAACCAAAATGATCTATTGTGAATCGGTAAGCAATCCCCTATTGGAAGTTGCCGATATTAAAGCCTTGGCGCATCTTGCTAAAAAGCACGGTATACCATTGGTAGTGGACAATACTTTTTCTCCCCTTTCCATCGCTCCCGCCAAATTAGGTGCTGACATTGTCATTCATAGCCTGACCAAGTTCATCAACGGAACCAGCGATTGTGTTGCGGGCGCTGTTTGTGGTACCACTGATTTCTGTTTAAGTCTAAAAGATGTCAACAACGGCGCTGGAATGTTGATGGGGAGCACTTTAGACAGCCTAAGGGCCGCCTCTATTTTAAAGAACATGAGAACGCTCCACATTCGTATGCAAAAGCACAGTGGGAATGCACTCTATCTGGCCGAAAAATTCGAAAACGAAGGGTTTCGGGTGGTTTATCCGGGGTTAGCCTCGCATCAGGGCCATGAGGTCATGAAAAAGCAAATGAACGCCGATTATGGTTTTGGGGGACTATTGACATTGGATGTTGGGTCTCTTGAAAACGCCAATGCCTTGATGGAACTCATGCAGATCGAAAAAATAGGATATCTTGCTGTTAGCCTTGGGTTTTATAAAACCCTCTTCAGTGCACCCGGAACATCCACTTCTTCTGAAATTCCTTTGGAAGAACAAATGGAAATGGGACTATCGAACGGACTCATTCGATTCTCCATCGGTTTGGACAATGATATTGAACGTACCTTCAAGATGATAGTAGAATGTATGCGACAATTGGAAATCAAACCGCTATCGGTCACGACCTAGGGGCTTTTAATTCCAGTTTGCATAGCCCTATTCAAAATCGTAATATTACAGGGTAACCAATTCATGGCATAATGGCAGACCAAAAAAAGAAACCTAAATATCGAGAGAATGAGAATATTGTGGAGAATAAGGAACTCAGTATAACCGAGGCCTTATTGCCCGTTATTGTTCTGGTCGCGATGCTCGCCTATAATGTTTTTGTTTTTGGTGACGATGCCTTGAGCGGATCCAACCAGTTTATTCTGTTATTAGGTGGAGCTGTGGCGGCTATTGTAGGCTTCTTCAACAAGGTTTCCTATAAGCAAATGATGGCCGAGGTGGCCGAAAATGTGAAGTCTACTACCGGGGCCTTGCTCATCCTCTTAATGGTAGGAGCTTTATCCGGTACTTGGTTGATCAGTGGTATTATTCCCTCCATGATTTATTATGGGTTACAAATACTGAACCCAACGATCTTCCTGGCTGCCTGCGTGATAATATGCGCCATCATTTCAATTGCCACGGGTAGTTCTTGGACCACTGCGGCAACAGTGGGTATTGCTCTTATTGGAATTGGCGATGCCCTCGGCATTTCGTTGGGTATGACCGCCGGTGCCGTTTTGTCCGGAGCATACTTTGGTGATAAACTATCCCCCTTAAGTGATACGACCAACCTCGCTCCTGCTATGGCAGGTGGTGAACTATTCAGCCACATTAAGTATATGACCATTACCACGATACCTACAATTTCGGTCACCCTAATCGTTTTTATAATTTTAGGGTTTACCATTGACACCAACGGAACTGCCGATACAGACGCTATTTTAGCCTCAATCAAAAAAAGCTTTACCATTACACCATGGTTGTTTTTGGTGCCCGCCGTGGTCATTTTCCTTATCGTAAAAAAAGCACCACCATTATTGGCACTCCTCATAGGAACACTATTGGGGGGTGTATTTGCCTTGATTTTTCAGCCGAGCGTAGTTGCTACCATCGGTGGGGGCGATATGTTGACTTTCGAATCGGGATATAAAGGTATTTTAAACGCGATTACCATCAACACCGCTGTACCCTCTGATAATGAAGCTTTAAGTGACTTGTTCTCGGCCAAAGGCATGGCAGGGATGCTCGGAACCATATGGCTGATTGTCTGCGCTATGGTTTTCGGAGGCATTATGGATGGCATCGGAGCCTTGGCCCGAATTACAAGATCTCTATTGAGTTTAGCAAAAACTACATTTGGCCTGTTTGCCAGTACCGTCGGCAGTTGTTTGGCCCTTAATGTAACTGCTTCAGATCAATACTTGGCTATTGTGGTGCCCGGTAAGATGTTCTCAAAAGCCTATGCCGACAGGAACTTGGCCCCGGAAAATTTAAGTAGAACCCTAGAGGATTCCGGAACCGTAACATCCGTCCTAGTACCATGGAATACGTGTGGAGCGTACCACAGCGGTGTTCTCGGTGTAAGCGTCTTGGATTACTTTGTATATGCAATTTTTAATTGGTTAAGCCCCATTATGACGCTTATTTTTGCCGGTTTGGGCATCAAGATCCGGCAGTTGACGGCGAAGGTGGTAAAGTAATCTTAATTTTTACCGTCTGTTGAATCAAAACGGTTCATATTTTTTTAATTTCGTCGAAAATCAAAATTTACAATTATGGCTACGATAACACTGCACGGAAATACGATACATACTTTAGGCAATCTCCCCGAAAATGGAAGCGAAGCACAAGATTTTACTTTAACCAAAGGGGATTTATCCGCTACAACACTTGAGGCCTATAAGGGCAAAAAAGTGGTGATGAATATTTTTCCGAGTATCGATACTGGAACATGTGCCCAATCGGTACGCCAGTTCAACAAAGATGCCGGCGCTTTGGAAAACACCGTAGTTCTTTGTATTTCAAAAGACCTTCCCTTTGCGCAAGGCCGATTTTGTGGGGCCGAGGGAATCGAGAATGTTGAGATGCTTTCTGATTTTAGGGATGGAAATTTCGGGAAGACCTACCAAGTAGAGTTCACTGACGGGCCTTTACAAAGCCTTCATTCAAGGGCAATTGTCGTTCTCAATGAAGAAGGAAAGGTTATTCATACCGAACAGGTTCCGGAAATTGTAGATGAGCCCGATTATAAAGCCGCCCTAGAAGCATTACAGAATGGCTAAAGAATCATTTGTCAAGAACAGGATAAAAAGTGTGGGCTTCGCATTACGTGGAGCCCTTCTTTTGATTCGTACCGAAGCTAGTATTAAGGTACAGGTATTCATTGCCATTGTTATGACATCGGCAGGTTTCTTTTTTGATATTTCGAATACCGAATGGATCGTTCAGATTCTGACCATAGCGGCGATAATGGGCGTAGAGGGTTTAAATACTGCAGTTGAAAAACTGGCTGATTTTGTGCAACCCGA
This sequence comes from uncultured Flavobacteriaceae bacterium, assembly GCA_947494565.1. Classification (GTDB taxonomy): domain Bacteria; phylum Bacteroidota; class Bacteroidia; order Flavobacteriales; family Flavobacteriaceae; genus Maribacter_C. The sequence continues at coordinate 456,812 of CANLVG010000001.1, forward strand.
ATTTGATGAAAAAATCGGGGTAATCAAAGATGTTTCGGCCGGAGCGGTAATGTTGGTTTCGATAGCGGCGACCATTATTGGCTTTATCATTTATCTACCGAAGATTTTTTGAAGCCAAATTCGAATCCCCTTCTACTCTAAATTTGTATTTTTACCTCCAGAATCTACCAATGAATGGCAAAAAAGGTAAGAAAGACCCAAGCGAAATCCGCTAAAAAACCCCGGTCTTACAAATTGTCCAAGCAGAATAAAATCATACTGGGAAGCCTTTTGATGCTTTTCAGCATCGCGTTATTCTTTTCTTTCGTCTCTTTTTTTTTCAATTGGCAAGATGACCAAAGCCTGCTCTCCGAGTTCCAAGATAGAAATGAAGAGGCAAAAAACCTTTTGAACAAATTCGGGGCTGCGGTCAGTCACTTCTTTGTGTACAAGGGTTTTGGTATCGCTACACTCATTCTGCCCATACTTCTATGCCTCACCGGTCTACATATGTTTTTGGGCCTTGAGCAGAAAGGCATGCTGAAGAAGTGGATCTGGGGATTGGTGTTTATGATCTGGATTTCCATTGCCTTGGGTTTCTTTGCATATACCCAACCGCTCTTGGGAGGGCTCGTCGGCTTTGAAATGAATGATTTTCTACAGGACTATACCGGAAAGATCGGGGTGATGCTCTTACTTGTTTTCGGTATGATTTTGATCATGGTCCGTCTTTTCGATTTTTCACCCGAAGCCATTGGAAGTTACTTTCAAAGGAAATCTTCAGATCTTAAAGCCGAGTTCTCGAGTGATAAATCAAAATCGAGTACTACTGTGGTGCTCGATACCAAAGAAGAGGCTCCGGTGGTTATCGACACCTATACCCATAAGAAAGACATTCCCTCTTTAAAAAAGGAGGCGGAGTTGGAAAAGACCTTTGACAAAATAGAGATTACCCCCCCTAAGGAAATGCCGCAAGAAGAATTGGCCATGGAGGTAGAAAAGGTGGTAGAAGAGAAAGAGGAAGTGGATAATATCGCCGACAAGCTTGTGGATGATTTTGGCGAATTTGACCCAACCTTGGAGCTAGGTAGTTACAAATTTCCCACCTTAGAACTGTTAGATCCGCATGGAGTTACCGGTGGAATAACCATCAATCAGGAGGAACTAGAAGAAAACAAGAACAGGATCGTACAGACCCTGAACAATTATAAAATCGGAATTGCCCAAATAAAGGCCACCATTGGCCCTACGGTAACCCTTTATGAAATAGTACCGGAGGCAGGTGTTCGTATTTCAAAGATTAAAAATCTTGAAGATGATATCGCACTATCACTCGCGGCACTTGGTATTCGTATCATCGCTCCAATTCCCGGTAAGGGAACAATTGGTATAGAGGTACCCAATAAAAATGCCACAATCGTATCAATGCGTTCGGTAATCGCATCAAGTAAGTTTCAAAAGGCTGAAATGCAACTTCCTATCGCTTTTGGTAAGACCATTAGCAATGAGACCTTCGTTGTTGATCTGGCTAAAATGCCACACCTCTTAATGGCCGGTGCAACTGGTCAAGGTAAATCCGTTGGACTGAATGCGGTGCTCACCTCCTTGCTCTACAAAAAACACCCTGCCGAGGTAAAATTCGTACTAGTGGATCCGAAAAAAGTGGAACTGACACTTTTCAATAAAATCGAGCGACACTATTTGGCGAAATTACCGGATTCAGAAGATGCGATAATTACGGACAATACGAAAGTAATTCATACACTGAATTCCCTCTGTATCGAAATGGATAATCGTTACGAATTGTTGAAAACCGCTATGGTTCGTAACATCAAGGAATACAATGACAAATTCAAGGCAAGGAAATTAAATCCGAATGACGGACACATGTTTCTTCCCTATATCGTCTTGGTAATCGATGAATTTGCCGACTTGATCATGACCGCTGGTAAGGAAGTGGAAACTCCCGTTGCGCGCCTGGCCCAATTGGCAAGGGCCATTGGCATTCATTTGATTATCGCCACACAGCGTCCGTCGGTCAATGTCATTACGGGAATCATCAAGGCAAACTTCCCCGCGAGGATAGCCTTTCGCGTGACCTCTAAAATCGATTCAAGAACGATTTTGGATGCTCAAGGCGCGGATCAATTGATCGGACGGGGCGATATGCTCTATACACAAGGAAACGATGTTACCCGTATTCAATGTGCCTTTGTAGATACTCCCGAAGTCGCCAAGATTACCGACTATATCGGTTCTCAAAGAGCGTACCCCAGCGCCCACATGCTTCCTGAGTATGTTGGGGAAGACTCTGGCACAGGAATTGATTATGATATCGCTGATCGTGATGCCCTATTCCGTGAAGCTGCCGAAGTAATCGTTACGGCACAACAGGGTTCTGCATCGCTGATCCAAAGAAAATTGAAGTTAGGGTACAACCGTGCAGGCCGTATTGTCGATCAACTTGAAGCGGCAGGCATCGTCGGACCATTTGAAGGTAGTAAGGCGCGTCAGGTCTTGGTACCTGATTTGGTCGCGTTGGACCAGCTTCTAAGTAATGAAACAAACTAAAAACACATGAAAAAGTATTTATTTGTAACACTAGCGCTCTTAACGGTGAGCTTCATGAACGCACAAGGTTCAGAAAAAGCCAAGGCCTTATTGGATGAAGTATACGAGAAAGTCTCGGGCTATGACAACATTTCTGTCGATTTTCGATTTGAGTTGAGAAATACGGAGGCCGATATCAATTCGGAAACACGGGGCAAGGTGACACTTCAAGGAGATAAGTACCTAGGCGATCTTTTCGGAACGAAGCAATTGTACGACGGTAGTAAGGTGTATACCATCATTCCTGATAATGAAGAAGTGACCATTGAAGATAAATCGGATGACGAAAATACCTTTACCCCCACAAAAATGTTGACCTTCTATAAAGAAGGCCATACGTACAGCTGGGATATCCTTCAAAATGTTCAAGGGCGAAAAATACAATATGTAAAATTGGTACCCATTGACTCCAATACGGAAATTAAGCACATTTTAATGGGCATCGATAAGGTCACCAAACACATCTACAAAATTATTGAGACAGGTAAGAATGGTACCATGACTACGATTACTGTTAATTCTTTTAAAACGGATCAGCCTTTATCAAAAACCTTATTTACCTTTGACGAAGGCAAGTACCAAGACGATGGGTACTATATCATAAAGAACTAAGGTGAGAATTCTAGACCGGTATATTTTATCGCGATTTCTATTCAATTTGTTCAGTTCGTTCGCGATAATGATGCTCATCTTCATTTTCCAATCGATTTGGCTCTTTATAGATGATCTCGCCGGTCGTGGCCTCGATATGTTGATTATCGGGAAGTTCTTTTTTTACAAAATGCCCGAACTTACCGAAAAGGTACTGCCGCTAACCGTATTGCTCTCTTCAATTCTGACCTTCGGGACGTTCGCCGAAAACTACGAGTTTGCTGCGATGAAGGCCTCTGGTATTTCATTGCAACGTTCGATGTTGAGCATCATCATCTTTATATTTGTTTTGGGTGTTGGCACCTTTTGGTTTGCCAATAGTGTCATACCTGCCTCGGAACAGAAAATATTCAACTTACGAAGGAATATTGCGAAATTAAAGCCCGCAGTGGCTATCGCGGAGGGCGTTTTCAGCGATTTTGAAAGTGCCGACATGAATATTAAGGTGGATAATAAATACGGTGAAAACGACCGCTTTTTAGAGAATGTCATCATCCACCAAAAGACAAAGACCAATATCAATTATCGTGTGGTCAAATCCAATACAGGTGAATTGATCAGTGGTGAAAAATCGGATATCATTCAATTGGTATTACAAGATGGTCATCTCTATCAAAACGTTCAGTCTAAAGGTCAGGGTAAGCGCAAACAGCCCTTCGCCAAAGGAATCTTTGAAACCTATACCATGAACATCGATCTCTCGGAGTTCAACAATGTCGATTTGGAGGAAGAGCGCGATACCCGTACGGAAAAAATGAAGAATGTTTCGCGTCTTAGAAAAGATACGGATTCCTTAAAAAAAGACAACCTGCGAATCGTTCGGGCGTTTTCAAAGAACGTACTCGCCACGAAAATGGGAGCCTTTACCGTACTACCCTCAGACAGTACGTCGGTCAAAAGCAACAACACCGAAAAGGACAGTCTGTACCAATTAGAACACCCCATCAAAAAAGTGACTGCCAAAAACGGTGGTGAAGTCGTTGAAAACATCGTCGACCTCTATCCGGAATGGCAACAAGTACAACTCACGAATTCTGCCAAAAACTCGGTATCCAATATTCTGACCTCGATACGTGGAAAGCGGAACGAACTCGATAAACGCTATGAGATTCATCGCCGACACATTTATGCAACGCATGAAAAGTTCGCCTTGGCCTTCTCTTGTATCATTTTGTTCTTTGTCGGGGCACCTTTAGGAGCGATTATCAGAAAAGGCGGACTGGGGCTTCCCATGGTTATCGCGATCGTGCTCTTTTTGGTGTACTATTTCTTGGGAGTTTTTGCTGAAAACTACGCTTATAAAGGTAATATGCACCCCATTTTAGGAGCTTGGACACCTACACTGATCATGTTGCCACTGGGGATTTCCCTCACCAAGCGGGCAACGGCCGATAAAGGATTGATGGCCTTTAGTCGAATCATAGACTTCTTCAAAGGATTGTTCGCCCGGTTCAAAAAAGAAGACGAAACGGATGCTGACCCCTCCCCCGACGAGACCATTTTTCCGGTGGATTCCGCTGATTTCAAGTTACTACAAGCCAATTCGGACGATAATTTGATCGATATCGCAAAAAGATACAAGCAATATGATATGGACTTGAAAAGCAGGGATACGGCCCTGCATATTTTGGAGTCTAGAGGGATTTCGACTTTTGAACTCAAAATTCACGGGCAGTTAGACAATTCCAAATTCGAAGAAACCGATTTGGCTATGAAAAGTTTTGTTCGGAATTCAAATACCGCCTTAGTACTCTATCTTTCATCCATTTTATTGGTTGTTGCTGGCTTCTTTTTAACCAAGGAATCGATTCTTGGTGTTCTTTCCATCGTTTCCCGGATTGGCGGACTGGCCGCTCTTGTTTTCATCGTTTTGGCCGCTGATAGTTACAAAAAAGTGAGGAAAATGATTGGCAAGAACGACAGTAACCTGATTTACGCCATTTTCTTATTGGGCGTACCTGCATTTTTCATTATATATTTGTTTACTAGGTCGAAACTAAAAAAAGAAATCAAATCAATCCGATAGGAAAAATGGCTATAGATACCATTAGTAAGGAAATACAATTGCATACCATCGAAGAGGCCATTGCCGATATTCGTAAGGGCAAGGTCATTATCGTAGTAGATGACGAGAACCGTGAGAATGAAGGTGATTTCGTCGCTGCTGCGGAACTGGCGACCCCTGAAACCGTCAATTTTATGGCGACCCATGGCCGGGGCCTGATTTGTGCCCCGTTAACGGAAAAACGATGTGAGCAACTCGGTCTGCACATGATGGTCAACAACAATACGGACCCTTTGGAAACCGCCTTTACCGTTTCGGTCGATTTAAGGGGCCATGGGGTCACTACAGGCATTAGTGCTTCTGATCGTGCTAAAACGGTTTGCGCGCTTACTGATACGAATGTTAAACCGCACGATCTCGCACGTCCTGGGCATATTTTTCCTCTTGTTGCCAAAGAAGGTGGGGTGCTCCGTAGAACTGGTCATACAGAAGCGGCAATCGATTTTGCACGTTTGGCAGGATTGCAACCTGCCGGCATCATCGTGGAGATTATGAACGAGGACGGAAGTATGGCCCGTTTGCCGCAACTATGTGAGGTCGCCAAAAAATTCGACCTTAAAATCGTCTCGATCGAATCATTGGTTGCGTATCGAATGGAACACGATAGCCTCATCGAGAAAAAGGAAGATTTTGATATTACGACCCGTTTCGGCAAGTTTCGGTTACGCGCCTACATGCAAACGACCAACAACCATGTTCATATCGCTCTTACCAAAGGAACTTGGAATAAAGATGAGAAGGTACTGACCAGAATCAACTCTACCCTGGTCAATAATGATATTTTAGGCACCCTGACCAATAATCCGGATAAGAAGTTGGACGATATGTTCAAAGCCATCAATAAGGAAGGAAAAGGGGCGATCGTATTCATTAACCAAGACTCCGAATCACTTAACCTCCTCGCCCGATTGAGCGAATTAAAGGAACTTCAAGAAAAGGGTATTCTGAAAGCACCTAAAATTGAAATGGATGCCCGTGACTTCGGTATCGGTGCTCAAATTCTTCATGACCTCAGTATCACAAAAATGAGATTGCTCTCAAATGGAGCGCATACGAAACGAGTCGGCATCGTCGGCTACGGTCTTGAAATTGTGGAATACGTGGGTTATTAAGCCACACTGCATGAATTCAAGTCCCCTTTAACCTGGTTAGAGTCTGCGTATCCAAATATTTCTGAATTGTGTCTTGTTACCGTGATCCTGAAGGGAAATCACATCTTCACCATGGGCTTCTGGGTAATCATGAAGACCAATATAGTAGGTGTTTCCGTTGATCATGGAATGATTTTGTACTAATACCCCATTGTGAAGTACCGTTATTGTCGCTTTGGCATCTAAACTACCATCTTCCTTGAATCGTGGCGCCTTATAAATGATGTCATAACTATTCCACTCCAACGGACTACGCATGGCGTTGACCAAAGGTGCGTGGTCTTTGTAAATACTGGCCGCTTGACCATTCCGGTAGGTACGGTTATTATAGGAATCCAAAATCTGCAGTTCGTACCTGTTCTGCAAAAATACGCCACTGTTCCCCCTACCTTGACTTTCACTTTCTACTTTATCAGGAGCACTGAACTCAATATGTAATTGACAATCCCCGAATTTCATTTGGGTCTGTATTCCACCTGAACCTGGTACAACTTCCATATGATCGTTATTGACGATTTTCCATGGAGCTCCTTTGGTTGCATCCGTTGAACTTACCCATTGATCGAGATTCTCTCCATTGAATAAGATAATCGCATCGGAGGGGGCGTCGCCCAGCGTCTTGGCTGGGGTGACCACGGGTACCTCGGGCTCCCATATCTCGGTCATCTCCGGCTTCATAGGCATTGGAGACTCCTCAGGCGGTGTACTTGAATACGTTTGTGCTTGCAGCTGAACACCGAAGCAAATAAGAAAAACATGGAACAAGGAAGGCTTTAATTTTATCATAGGTTCTTTATAAAAAATGTTGTTTTAAATATAGCTAAATCTTTATTAAGATTTAGCAAATGGAATCAAGACGTTAGCTGACCGCCCCTATTATTTCCTTCATTCGAAGTGCTCGTGAGTTCACCTCTTCATCGGTCCACCCTAATTTAATCAAACATGAAATCGTACGCCCCACCCAATGATCGGATTTTGAAAAATCGGCTTTCCCGTAATCAGGAAGTTGATCATAGACTGCTTGAGGTAATCTCCCCAAAGATTTCAATTGGGTGAGATGATGCCATTTTCTATGATAATGCCAATTGTTATCGTACCAATAGAAACAACCATCAATACCTTTCGAAGTCAGGGCCTCTTGTGTTTTTTTTGCCGTATCGGCGTCTGGCATAAAGAAATTCAAGAAGGCATAGCTCTCCTCTCCCCCTTCGGGCACGCGCCGAAAAGAAACTCCTTTGACCCCTTCTAATGCGCTTCTGAGTGTTGAATAGTTCTTTTTCTGAATCGCTAAAAAATCATCAAGTCGCTCCAATTGCGCCAAGCCGACAGCGGCATTGAGCTCTGAAATACGATAATTATACCCTAGAAAAGGATGTGTCTCAGCTCCCCTATCGTTTCCTACATGGTCATGGCCATGATCGGAATAGTGATCCGCATGCCGTTTGTACTGCTCATGATCTGTAACTACTGCCCCACCTTCCCCGCAGGTAATTGTCTTTACATAATCAAAGGAAAAGCATCCTAGATCACCATAAGTTCCTAAGGGTTTCCCCTCAAAGGTTCCTCCAATGGCTTGACAGGCGTCTTCCAATAGCAACAATTGATGTTCTTCACAAATATGCTTCAAAGCCCTCAAATCGGCCATGGATCCGCACATATGAACGGGCATGATTACCTTGGTCCTTTCCGTAATTGCTTCTTTTACCGCATGGGGGTCAAGTGTCAGGGTATCATCGACATCGACTAAAACAGGTACAGCGCCCAACGCCAAAATAGATTCAAAACTGGCGACAAAAGTAAATGTGGGCATGATTACCTCATCACCTGCCCCGATACCCGCGCTCGCCAGGGCTACAGTTAGTGCTGAAGTACCGCTACTTACCAACTGTGCATGCCCTACTTGCAGTCTTTTTGCCAATGCCTCTTCCAATGCTTTGGCCTTCCAATGCCCATTGCGCATGCCATCAAACCCATAGCGCATGAGTACACCTGACTCCAATACATGATTTACTTGTTCACGTTCGGCCTCTCCAAAAAGTTCAAATCCTGGCATATTAGTATTTTGCTACTTGATATTAATTAATTCACAACTAAATATTGATACATGCAGATGGTTCACCACCAATTGATCATTCTTCACTGATTATTTTTTATTGATAATCCTACCCCTAGGATATTTCGATAATACTGTCATCCATATTTCTACGGACCTTCTTAAAGGTCGAAAAAATATCATCTTCCGACCGATAGCCTACTGGCATGACCAGAACGGCCGTCAATCCTTTTTCTTCCAAATTTAAAAGGCGATCATATCCTTCTGGCGAAAAACCTTCCATGGGGCAAGAATCTATTTTTTCCATGGCACATACGGTCAATAGATTTCCCATGGCCAAATAGGCTTGGTTTTTGGACCATTCTTGAACTTCAAGCGCATCTTTTTTTGAAAAGCTTTCGACCAGACTATTTTTGAACGGACTCAAGATATCATCACTGGTACCACGAACATTTTTTACCTTTTCAAAATAACTGGCGATGTAGGTTTCATCGATAGTTTTTTCGATACAGAGTACCAATATGTGCGATGCCTGGGCTACTTGCTGCTGCTGCATGGATAGGGGCACGAGCTGTTCTTGCAATTCTTTGTTGTGCACAACGACCATCTTTATCGGCTGTAGGCCATAGGAAGTTGCCGTGAGGTTAAAGGCTTGCTTTAATTTCTCTACCTTCTCTGAAGGTAGCATTCGCTTCGCGTCAAACTTTTTAACTGCGTAGCGCCACTCCAAATTCTCAATACTGTTCATGTTTTCCATAGCGTTATTCCTCAATACTCAGGAATCAATTTAATATGTTTAAAAAAACCAAAGTTTAATGGACATGGCCGCCACCATGATGACCAAGAAGGTCTTGATAAAACCATCTCCTTTATCGACAGAAACCCGACTGGCCAACCAACCTCCTGTTGCATTTCCGATAGCCATTATCAAACCTACTTTCCAAATGACCTTATCGTTCCAAATGAATATGGCCAGGGCAGAGAGCGTGTAAATAAATACCACGGCCACTTTGGTCGCGTTCGCCCGTACCAAGGTCATATGGTGTACATAGTGCAAAAATAAGATAATTATAAAGCCCAATCCGGCATTGATGAAACCGCCATAGATACCAAAGAAGAAAAAAGCGATGACACCTATCCAGAGGTATTTCCCCGTTAGACGCTCTTGTAGCTCCATCAGTTTGATCTTAGGCTTGAATAGGATGATCAATACCACGATAATCATGATGATCGCAAGAATTCGATTGAAGGTTTCCCCCTTGATGTCCACAGCGATTTGGGCCCCTATAATCGCCCCTAATAGTGCGGATATACCCAGATAAATATTAAAAGGGGCCGTAGAGACGCCCTTACTTTTAAAACCGGCCGTGGCAATGGCGGTCTGTATGATGATGGCCACCCTATTGGTTCCGTTGGCCACACTGGGCGGAAGACCCAGAAAAATCAATACCGGAAGCGATAGTAGGGATCCACCCCCCGCCACGGTGTTGATGAAGCCGACGGCAAAACCAACAACGATCAATAATGGATAGTGGTACCATTCTTGCATTGCACAAATATAACACCAATTGCATCTAGGATGTACTTACCTTCAAGAGAAATTGGTAGTCGATCCGGAAGGGAGGTTATTGCAAACAAAATCGAAGGTGCCACTGAACGAACCCGAGTTGATGCGGTCATGTACCTGTTGGTTCCTAGTTAATTGCGGCACTACCCTTTTTGTCCGCCACGGGCCAGTAGTGCACTCAATATCGGAATAACCACTCCGATGCCCCCCAACGCCCCGACAAGTGCTTCAAAATCCTTCAGGAATCCGGGTTCCCCAAGAAAAATAAAAACGAGTATGGTTAAGATGATCAAGTAAAAAATAACGCGCATAGTTCCCCAAGAACCTTCACCTCGGTTCTTATATTCCAATCGCAAAGCTTCATTCATGGAGACCGAGGAAGAAATAAAGTTTTTAAAACTGCGATTAAAGATGGCCGGTCGGTCGTTCCATATGATAAGCCCTTTTTTCATTAACGAGAACAGTGAATTCCCGTTTTTTATATTCAGGAATCCATCTTTGGCCAGATCGTAGAGCATGTAGCGCTCACGGGTAGGTAGCGAATTCCAAATGTCGGTATAATACCCGTGACTTAAGTTTTGCGTATGCATCACCATGCGCTGTTCATCTATTTGAAAGCTATCATCCTCAGTCTTACCCAAGGTTATTAAGTTTTTGGCATAGATTACCGGAGCAAGGGTGGGAAGGAATTTGCCAAACCCCAATTCATCGGCAACACATTGTTTTATGGCTTCGTCCGGTTCGTCAGTGATCATTATTTTCACTTTTTCCTTTCCATCGGTAATGCCTATGAGCACTTGAGGGAATGCACTTAGAATGTTTCGCCACGCATTGAAATCACTCACTAGTTTGATATTCAATTCTTCCGATTCAGATTGTGAATTTTGGTAAAAACCCAAAATCTGACTGGGGTATACCTCGGAACACAGCACCACTGGTTTACCTAAAGAAATCAAAAATGAAATCAAGCGTAACTTGATTCGGTTGGCTTCATATGACATCAGGTGGTGCTCTAGATTCTCAATAATGAAAGCGCATTCGTCGTGTAGTTGCTGTTCAAGGGATAGTATGGGGTTTTCTTCCTTCTGGCTTTCGACCTGAGAGCTCTTCTTTCTAACTGGCTCGGTATTGGTGACCGGATACTTGCGTAGCTTTTCTACAATTGCTGAGATATCAGTATCTTCCCGTAAATCGTCTAACCGCATCATCGACAGAATAAGCGGCTCGTCACAACCAGCAGCACGCAACACTTCTTTCGCAAAGGTGGTTTTCCCCGAGAACGGAAGACCGGTAAGCAGCAATCCTGAATTGGCATCTCTTGTCGCCAATACCTTAGCAAATTTGGGGATGTATTCCTTATTGCCCTTGATATCAAAATCATTGGGTTTTAAATTCATAAAACGAAATCCGATAAAGCGATCGATGAAAAAGGAAATCAAGGCGAAAAGCAAGGCCAAAATACCAAGTAGTCCGATTCCTTTCAGCACCAGCATTAACCAAGGCACCCCTGCAATGCCCTTCTCTTTAGGGCTGTTAGGTGACTGTGTTGTGAGTAGTTTTGTGGGGCGAGTGCCATAATCCATTTGAAACATGGTGCTATCTTCCATTTCTTTGCTCCTCCATGTTTCATCAAGGGATTTTCGATAGATCATGGCTTGGAAATCCCTGATCTTTTCATCATAAATCGGTCGCGTGCTCCAAAGAAGTCTTCGAAAGCTGTCAGACTCATAATTTTCCTCTTCATCTAAAGGATCCATGGGAACACGGGATACAGTACCCAAATATTGTCCTTCGTTCAGGTGATACTCATAAACACTTTGGAATTCACCTTCATGGTATTCCGGTGCGGGAAGCTTTTCCCTTAGGCGATTTTCTTTTTGAACAAACTCTGATGACATATGAAATTGGTCAGCCTTTGTCCAAATCAAATCGTTGATTTCCCTGGCCTTTTTAAAGAATAAGGTGGTGGGAAATACAGAAGCCAATAATAGCCAACAAAATAAAAATAGAATGTAGTTCTTTGGAAAGGGTAAATTCATTCTTTTTTTGACAAATCCCACCCAAGCATCGGTGGCATTGTGCTCTTTGATTTTTTGTAATCGGAAAAGATAGATGGTGCATACCACTTGTACCGGAATAACCACTAGAAGTATCCAAAATAAACCACTTCCGAGACGTATCAATAATACATCGAGTAAGAAAATAGCCAACAACACCAAGGCGTCACTCATCCGCAAACCCAATTTATTCGCTTTTGTTCTTGGCTTCAGCGAGTAGTACACTAGCAGGTAAGACCATGAAATGAATAAAAAACTAAGGATAATGGAGGAAGAGGGTAGAAAACTTACAAACATACTAAGTGGAACGGCAATTGTAAGCACTGCCAAAAACAGTGTGGAAAGCAGAATATAACTCTTTTCGCTGTCCTCTTTTGGAGTCAGGAACTCAAACGGAAATACCTTGAACTTATAGAGACCTGATCCCGTGTTCTTCTTGAGTACCGAAAAAAGGGCGACCAGACCTATGAGCAATAGCACAAAGAATATGGCCATTCCAGTAATGGACAATACCTCGGAAACCCGAATCCGTAATAGGCTTAAATCATAGAAGGTGATTACGCTCAGGTTAGTGCCCTCAATAGGGGCTACATAGAATATTTGACTTTCATCGCGATACTTCACGACCCCTTGTGCTGCCACTCTACCATTAATCGCAGCCCTTACATCACCGAATTTCCGGCTTACAGCAAAAAAGTTCTCTAAAGTGGAACGTCCGATCCGTGAATGAAACCAGACTTCACCCGTATTATCGATAACCGCGTACTGGTAGCCAAATGGCATAATTGGATTGTGAACGGAACTGAGTTGTGCGCTGGCCACCTTGAAATATCTTTGATCCTTGTGGTCGCGCAAAATATAAACGGCCTCTTCCTTTTGGTCCTCTATGGAAACCACGGGCCGCATTACATAGGGTATACCATCGTTGGTTTTCCAGACGTTGTGGTCTTTTCTGAAGTCCTCGTAATAAATTCGTTCTTTTAAATTGATTCTTGAAAGAGAATCCTTTGGGCGCCGGATACCGTTTAAGGTATAGCATACAAGTCCATTTTCATACATTTTAGAAACAAACTTAAAAATGTACTGGAGCGAATCAGAGGCGGCACCTTCCAGAGGTTTGAACTTGTCCTTACACATACAATAATCGGTATGGCATTCTTTTGGCTCGTAACCAGCGATGTCAAGTCGATACAGGCGTTGAACGGCCTTCTCATTCTCTGTCGTGAAATCGGTTACCAGTTCTTCCGCAAAGTGCCTTAACTGATTGGGAATGGTATGCTCTCGGTTATCGAAATAATCGAGTAGTGATAGAAATATAGCGACCATAATGGGAGCTCCGACCAAAATGGATGTTCCCGCCATGATGACATCCTTACTACTCAAGCGCTCGTCTTCCGCAATGAATACCATTTTAAAAAAAGGGAGTCCGAAAAGACAGAGTAACAAGAAGGTCACCAGAAGAGTAATTATCCAAGAATTAAGTTTTCGGGTACTGGTCTTATACTTATCCGCCCCTATCAAGCCAATAAGAGCAATATCGATTTCAAGGCCTTTTGAGTCGATACTGCCTCTAAATTGATATTCACGGCCAAAAAGTTGGTATCTCGAATCTTCTTTTGGTATTGCGCTCGATACACCGATATTGAGCTGATTGTCTTTTAGAAGATCATCGATTTCCTTATGAAATGACCCTGGCAAAGAACTGAGGTATTTTGCTGGTTTGTCAGCTGTGCCACCATTGCTCGTAAACCTTATGATGTAGGCATCGAATTCATTGTCGTTCGGCAATGTGGTATTTACACTGGTAAGGATTTTCCAAATTTCCGTTTGTGCTTTACCAACCTCGCTTTCTTTTTCATGAATAGTATCCTTCAGAGATACCGGAGCATCTATTTGCCCATCTCCAGGATTTGCCAAGTTTTCACCTTTTTTCGAGTTGTAGGTTTGGATATCGTTGGTAAACCGTTTTGAAATGATATCGAAATAAGAGTCAAGGGTCTGCAGTTTGTACGCCTTGAAATTTTGTTCGTTTTGTTTGATCCGGTACCAATAACTTGTCGCCAAAACCGCTATGATCAGCAATGCGATGGTCGTAAGACCAAGAAGCCTTTTATTCGAACCAAGTGGTTTGCGTATTGCGGTCAGTATATTCATTGCCATCGAATTATCAATATGTCATTGGTATGTGTCCTTGTGAAGAAGGAACAAAGCAATGCGTGACAAAAAAATCAATAAGGGGAACAGGAAAAAATCAGAAAAAGTCTAAATCCTGAAGCTAAGAAACTCAATGATGCAACTTTACTGCTTTTGTATGAATTGTAAGTTTTTATGTATAAATAGTAGGTGTATATTCTGTTTTTGGCACGTATGTTTTAGTCAAGGTCCACTTTCTCAGTAAAAGCTACTAACTTATCGCTTAAGGTCTTTGGATTCCTAAGCAACTGCAAAAATACATCAGCGACTTCTTAAGGGTAGCTACGGCCTCACTATGAAATGATGCGCCTACAAGGTTTAGGTCCAAAATGACTTCATCTATAGAGAGTTCGAGCAAACCCAATTTTTATGGGATATCTGAAATAGTGGGGGCATTCTTTCTCCCTATACGGTCCAGCTCTTTTGCAATAGCCCTAGCTTCTATGATCACCTCATCTGGATATTCATTGACTTCTAATATTTTAATGGCGTTCCCGTGCTTTAGTTTCCCTTTTTTCAGTTTATAATCGAAACCGACTTTTTTATCGTTTACAACTTCGCTAAAATGGTAAAGCTCATATTCCTCTGAGAGAAGGTCGGTCAATTCAATATCGTGTGTGGATACAAAAACCAAGTTGTTGTTCTTTGACAATAAGGAAAGTACCGCTTTGCCGGCTGCAATGCGCTCAACGGTATTCGTTCCTTTAAAAATTTCATCAAGAAGAAATAAATTCGATTGGCTGTTAGCGCCTTCAGAGATCATTTCTTTAATTCTAAAGACTTCTTCCGAATAATAGCTTTTGTCATTCAATAGATCATCGCTTATTCTTATCGCCGAAAATACCCTAGTGAATGGAATGGTCAAAGATTTTGCAAAACAAGTATTTATGGTCAAGCCTGTAATCACGTTCGACCCGATGGTACGTATAAAGGAAGTCTTACCGGACATATTTGAACCGGTAAGGAGAATTGATTTATTTGAGACCGAAATGTCATTGGTTACACAACTCGGTAGTAAAGGATGATAGAGGCTCTCAGCGTTAAGTTGATTACTATTTTGGCTAATTTTAGGGATAGAGAACGAGTCGAGTCCCCTTCGTAAAGAGGCGATCGAAATTAAGGTATCTACTTCTCCAACAAATGAAAATACCTGCTCGACTTCCCTGCGTTTCGTGTTCAGCCTTTTTAAAACCCCGAACAATAATAGTGGCTCTAAAAGAAAAAGGGTCTTTATTAATTCGAAAGTTGCCCAAAACAGTACTGCCAGATCTCCTTGCAATTTTCCTTCGAGCTGAAAGAATAGCATTCGATTTCTTACTTGATTTAGTAATTCAATCGGCTTTTCAAGATTGGGATCAATCTTTTTTAAAAGTGCCTTCTTATGTAGATTGAAGGCCACTCGATTTAAGTTTAATAACTGAGGAATCGCACTTAAATACTTGAATAAGTTCTTTTTGTTCCAAAAATGAATTCCAAGGTTCACTACAAAGACGCCAATAAGAGCAAGAATATATTGTGGGTAAAAATAGACCAGTAGCGACAAGAGTAGCGCGCTAACCGATAATATTTTGATGATAAAAAACCATTTCGGAGGATTTAAATGCGCTTCTTGAAAGAGGGGCGAAACATCGTAAGCAGCGTAATTATCGAGTTCTTTGAGTTGGCTCTGGATCGCAATTCTTAAGTCGGTATCCTCCGAAATCACTTTGATGATTTCTTCGTTTAAATCGATTCGGGTACGGTCAGTGGAAATAACTCTCAGCTTGTTATAAAGGTATTGCTGGCCGACTTTTGAAACTGTTCGATCCATATAGGCGAACAAATCTTCAAAGTCCAGATCAGCACATGTTTTATCAGATAGAACTTGAAAACAACCAGAGTTGTCTTTATTCTTGAAGTAGTGCCGGATTTTGGTGAAATCGAATGAGTTTTCCTTAATCCTCCCAAATGAAGCTTTTAATCTTTCACTCTCTTTTTTCTTCCGATTAAATAGCATTTGTAGTAGATGGAGATGTATACCGATACGTAAGTATCATTTATTGGTATTATGTTACAGACAAAACTTTAGAATAGTGGTTCAAAAGTAACAATGGTCGAGAATTATTTAAAAGGGATTGAAATACACGCAAGTGAACTCTCTTCCAAAAGAACATTTAAACCAATGGTTCACAGTTTTTATGACTTGACATCACTCAACGAAGGAAGAGGAACTATTCTTATTTTGATATCGCCAATGTACAGCCTTGTGGTTAACTAAGGGGTAGAATGGTACTAAAAAATTGATAAATACTACTTAAACTCAATATGCCTACTCATATTTTCCTCGACAGACATAAAAGACTCTACGCCTTTTATTCCCTCGATTGTCAAAACGGCCTCTTGGTAAACTTGGCGGTAATGCATGCTGTCTTTGGCGTGCATTTTCGCAAAAATGTCATACTTGCCGGTACTATGGTGAATTTTCACGATTTCCGGTACTTTCATAAGCTCGTCTATGACTTGTTTATAAAGTATTGTTTCACGTAAGTAGACCCCTAAAAAAACCGTCATTTTCCAACCGATCTTACTGTAATCTAGATTTAAGGTCGCACCTTTTATGACCCCAAGGGTTTTCATTTTTTTTGTTCTTGCGTGTACCGTCCCAGGTGAAATACTTAGTTTCTTTGCCACTTCTGTATATGGCATCTGCGCATTATCGGATAAAAGCCCTAAAATCTCAAAATCAACCTTATCCAGCTTATTCTTCATATTTCATTTCTACTTTTTAAACTTATCAATGCCATTTTAAATTCCATTTGGGAATCTTTT
Organism: uncultured Flavobacteriaceae bacterium; assembly: GCA_947494565.1. Lineage (GTDB taxonomy): Bacteria > Bacteroidota > Bacteroidia > Flavobacteriales > Flavobacteriaceae > Maribacter_C. The sequence goes on from CANLVG010000001.1 coordinate 473,946, forward strand.
TTGCGAAATCTGTAATTTTCTTATCGCTAAAGCATAGTATGGTAAATTTAATTTAATGATTTATTAAACTTGGAAATAATTAAGCAATTAATTAGGTCTTTTTTTAATTATATTTCATTTTAACAAAGGCTGATTTAAGATATCAATAAAAATGATTTTTCATTTTTTTTAATCATATAGATAGTTTTTTTTCTTCAAAATTATCAAACCTGATGAATTGATATAAAAAGATGATAAAATTGGCGATATGTCAAATTATACATCTTTAAACGTCTTAAAAACAGCTATTTACAAAGAGGTCGGATTTTTATTTTTCCAATTCAATCCCTAACATTGTACCAGTCACGAGCAATAAAATTGAAGTTGTTTTTGACCGTGAAGTTTCCGGAACTTTTCTTTTCACATGTAATGAACCATCATCCAAAACCTAGGTTTTGGTAGCGTCCAAAAATGTATACATGTGTCATATTGTTAGTTAACCAAAACACTATGTTATGAAGAAAGTTCTTCTGTTATTGATTACAATCATTTCCCCTATATATTTCATGCAAGCACAAGACATTGCGGTTACTGGGAAAACAAAGGACACAGGCGGAGAAATTCTACCGGGTGTTAATTTAATGATAAAGGGCACCACCAAAGGAGCGGTGTCGGATTTTGATGGAAATTATACAATTGACGCTCCATCAGATGGAATTTTAGTCTTCTCTTATTTGGGTTACGCCACATTGGAAGTTCCAATAAATGGTAGGTCTACTATAGACGTGTCCCTAGAGCCCGCTGCAGAGCAGCTCTTAGAAACGATCGTTATAGGTTCCAGGGGCCAGGGAAGAACCAAATTACAAACTGCGGCCCCGGTAGATGTCATCAGTGTGAGCAAACAGGCTATTAATATGCCACAGTTGGATGTAGGCCAATTACTTGTTGCCTCTGCGCCCTCATTCACGGCCGTACGATCACAGGGGGGCGACCTTAGTGCATCGGTAACACCGCCGTCATTAAGAGGTTTAGGGCCCAACCAATTGTTGGTCCTTGTCAATGGTAAGCGACGCCATAGTGGGGCACAATTGATAGGCTCAGCAACAGGTGGGTCTGCAAATTCAGTCGATATGGACTTTATTTCCTTAGATGCTATAGACCGAGTAGAAGTATTACGTGATGGAGCCTCGGCCCAATATGGTTCTGACGCTATTGCGGGTGTTATCAATTTGGTCACCAGAAAAGGCACGAACAGATTTACTGCAAATTATACCGCTGGTTTTTATACCAATTCCAATCCTGATATTAGTGACTCCAATATAAGCGAGTCAGATCAAGCCTTACTAGAGGATACAGATGGAATTGATGGTATAACCCATCAACTTGGAATCAATTATGGCACCTCTTTTGAAAATGGCGGATACCTCAACATTGCAGGAACGTACCGCCAAAATGAAGCGGCCATTCGTCCAAATATTAGCGGTGCAACCCCATATGGCGACTCTTACCTGAACAATGAACGAACAGATGCCCAAGGTAATCCTATCATAACCAACCCCGAGTTATTGGCTGCACAAACAGCTGGTGACGCGGCCCTTGCCGCCGAACTTCAGACAGACGATGGCTTACTTGCTGCGCGGGGGCTTACGGCAAGGGATATCTCAACCTTTGCAGGTTTGTCCCCCAGTGTATTAGGAGTGGTTTCATATGATTTAGAATTGCCGCTTTCCGCAACATCTGAAACCAGCTTTTATTCCTTTGGGGATTTCGGCTATAAATCTGGACAGCTCTTTGGTTGTTTTTATCGAAGGTCAGCGCAAACAGATCGATTTAATTTTGACCTATATCCCAATGGTTTTAGACCACAAATGACCAATACACAGACTAATATAGCTTTTACGGGTGGCATCAAAGGAAAATTAGGGGATTGGGATTTTGATTTTAGCAATACCTTTGGAACCAACACCCAAAGACTCGGCCAATTTAATACGTTCAACGCCAGTTTACAGTCGGCATCGCCTACGGTAATGGATTTGGGTACGCATAAATTTACACAGAACACGGCCAACTTTGACCTTACACGTTTTTATCCCGATTTTCTAGCAGGACTTAACATAGCAGTTGGAGGAGAATTAAGGATAGAGAATTATATCATAGAAAGAGGACAAGAGGAAAGCTATGCAGCTGGCGATGCGGGTGTCTTTACGGCAACCGAAGATAATCAAGAACTTATTGGGCCTGATGGTTTTCCATTGGAAGGTTTGAACGGCAGTCCAATTGTGGACGATAACGGAAATGCACTTGTACTACCATACGGTGGAGTAAGCTCTTATCCTGTACTACAATACAGCCCCAATTGCCAATGTTTTAGAGGTTTTGCTCCCGAAAATGAAGCGGATGAGTTTCGTTCCGTTACCGGTCTTTATTTGGATTTGGAATTGGACGTAACTGATAAATGGTTTGTAAGTGGTGCTGTACGTTCGGAACAGTATTCCGATTTTGGTGGGGTATTCACTGGAAAGTTCGCCACACGTTACGCTATTACCGATAATTTTGCTGTTCGAGGTTCTGTGAGTAACGGTTTCAGGGCGCCTTCTTTACAAGAATTGAACTACTCGCACACCTTTACCTTTTTTGTTGATTTAGATCCCTTTGATGGAACGCTCTATCCAAATAGTAGTCAGGTCGCAAAAGCTATTGGTATTCAACAGCTGCAGGAAGAAAGATCTACAAATTTTGGTATAGGCATTACTGCAAAGCTTTTTAATAAGCTGGATCTAAGTATCGATGCTTTTCAAATAGATATCAGAGACCGTTTGTTCAGCACTGGTAACTTCAGCGCGGATGACGCCCCTGTATTAGAACCACTCATCGGTGCTGGTCTGGCTAGTTTTCGAATTAATGGTGGGGATATTAGTACAAAAGGTATCGAGTTCGTGGCGAATTATAACGATAGGGTTGGTGAAGGGATGTTAAATATAAACCTCTCTGGCCTAATTTCAGACAGAACCTTTGAAGGTGCGAATGTTCCCGATTTGAACACTGTATTGACCGATCAAGAATTGGAGGACCTCTACATAGATCGCGGGGTAATAGGAGCCTACGAGCAAGGTGTTCCAAATACACAGTTTATTGCTTCGGCAACTTATACCCTAGGAAAATGGTCAGCGATGCTAAGAGGCAATTATTTTGGTGAAATCGCCAGAATAGACGACGGTGAAGGAACCTTAACCGATGAAAATTTTCCGGGCGCTGGCACACAAGGTTTTTCAGACCAAACCTTCTCGGCACAGGTTACTTCTGACCTAGGAATAACGTACAAAGCTTCCGAGAACTTGGCCTTTACCCTTACAGGGCAAAATATCTTTAATAATTATCCCGATTTATATCGTTCCGAGGAAAGAGGCTTTTACCTCTATGGCAATGCGCAACAGGGTTCTCTTGGTGCCTTTTATTCAGTAAGAGCTACATTAAGTTTTTAGGTTTAACGATTAAAAAAGTAAACGACATGATAAAGACATATATAAAAAAGTTAAGTGTATTAACCGTAATTCTGATAACCCTTGGGTCCTGCGACTTAGAACGATTGGAATCTGCTCAAGAAGTTGCGGATGGAGGTGGAACTTTAGATACCTACACCGCTTACACGATTGATTCCACAGATCCAACCGGGTCTAACGTTAATGGACGAATAGTTTTCTGGAAAACGGATTTAGATCAGACCTTGGTACAGATTTCCCTATTCAACACGGTCGAAGGACTTTTACATCCAGCCATTTTAGTTGGTGGAGCCGCAGGTATAGGAACAACGACCATGATGGCAATAGACGATGTAGATGGAAGCACTGGCGAATTGTCAACGAACAAATTTTTTCTCATAGCCGATACATCATTTTACGATGCATTAGTAGCTCTTGACGCACATGTAAGTGTCTCTCTGAGCACCGAAGATGATACCATCGTGGCTTTGGGGAATATCGGCGCAAACGCAGAACCGGTAGCAATGAATTAGAACTTTTAAACTTAAATAAATAACGCGTTATGAAAACAACAGTAAACAGAAGAGACTGGCTCAAAAGAGGCGCTCTCACCGCTGCCGGAATGATGGCAGCACCGTATTTGGCCCAAGGGGCCTTTTCGAATCGTCCAGTAGTTTTGGATGCAGAGGGAAATCTACCCTATACCCCTTTTTTTAAGGAGTACCTTCCTTACGAGGTAGATAGGCCCGTAGAACTTTTGGCAAAATTGAATGCCAATGAAAATCCTTACGGCCCTTCCCCCATGGCAGTGGAAGCGATTAAAAAGTATGCGGACAAAGGCAATCGCTACGCTTGGAAAGAGCTGTTCCAATTAATGGATAAGATTGCGCTAAAAGAAAGTGTAAAGCAAGAGAATATCATGATGGGACCTGGCTCATCTGATTTATTGGAAAAAACGGCCATGGTATTTTTCCAAAAAGGAGGAAACATCGTTTCGGCAGATCCTGCCTACATGTCTTTGATCAAAGTAGCCGAGGCGACAGGAGCCACATGGAAGCCCGTTCCGCTTAAAGAAGATTGGTCACATGACCTGGCCGGAATGGAAGCTGCCATCGATTCGGAGACCAAATTGGTATATATCTGCAATCCCAACAACCCTACGGCAAGCATGACCGACCATGCAGAGCTGCTCGATTTCTGCTCGAGAGTTTCTGAGAAAGTACCGATTTTCATTGATGAGGCCTATATGGGTTTTTTAGAGGATGGAGATAAAAAGAGCATGGTCTCTTTGATCAATGAAGGTAAAAATGTAATGATTGCTAGAACATTCTCTAAAATTCAGGGTATGGCCGGTATCCGTGTAGGTTATGTAGTTGCACAACCAGAGACTTTAGAAATCATACAGAAAATCACCAGAGGCGGCATGGGAATTTCCCTCCCTTCGGTACAAGCCGCAATGGCCAGTATGGATGATATCGAGTTCCAGAACAAATCGAGAACCCTGAATAAAGAATGTCGTGAATATGTTTATGAGAACTTAACTAGAATGGGCTTTGAATATGTACCATCTTCTACCAGTTTTATCATCTTCCCAATAGAAATGGAAGGAAAAGGCTTCTTGGAAAAAATGACCGCCTTGGGTGTCGGCGTACGCGCTTTTGACATCATGGGTAAAAACTGGTGCCGTGTGAGTATGGGCACCATGAACGAAATGAAACTCTTTACCGCTGCACTTGAAAAAGTGCTAGTTTAAGTTTGAGTTGATTTCTGAGTTAGCCCAAGAGTTGGATTTCTGGGTGGGTAGCCTTGACACATTTGGCATCCAGCTCTTCTTGGCTAACCGTCTTTGCTCATTGGATTGAAAACACTAATACCACTTTTCGAAATGAATTTTGCGCTTCAAAAAACACTGGAACTTGTACTTATCATCGGACTAGGGATACTCCTGCAAAGGAAAATAGCCAAAGAAAACCTTAAAGGAGTCAAGATATTGATTCTTAGTGTTGCCTTACCTGCCGTTATTTTTGTCGCGTTGCTGAAAATTAAGCTAGAAAGTTCATTGTTGGTCTTTCCGCTCTTGGCACTTTCATTCAACTTAATCATGTTGGTGGCGTCGAAATACATTTTGAGTGCGACCCTACCAGAGAAAGAAAACGCTAAGAAACGAACGATTATGATGCTATTGCCCTCTTTGGCACCTGGCCTTTCTTGTTTTCCTTTTATAGTGGTTTACTTGGGTGATGATTCATTGGCGCAAGCAGCTTTGGCCGACGTGGGTAATAAAATATTCGGATTGATTCTATTATATATGCTCGCGATGCACTGGTACCATAAACGCTCGGTAAAAAATTTACGCGCATCTTCGGCAAGTAAATTGAAAAGTTTGGCACTTTCCCTGTTGAACGAACCCATAAACATGGTCATCATACTAGGTCTGGTATTGTTAGGACTCGGCCTGAATCTCGCATCATTACCCGACTTTCTTCAAAATACCATCTTAAACCTGAAAGTACTGATGACACCTTTGGTACTCCTCTTCATTGGTATGGCCGTCCGTATCAAGTCAGGAGAATTCAGCCTTATTCTATCTTTGCTAGCGCGTCGTGCCGGTATTACGTTTTGCCTATCGTCAATATTCGTTTTCCTGTTTCCATCTTTGACCCCCGCACTGATTTTACTGTTGGTAGTCTTTCCGCAAAGTGCATGTAGTTTTTGGCCTTTCGCACACATGAGTGCCGTAAATGCCTTGGAGGATAAAGATGAACAAAACAAACCTACCTTCAATATCGACTTTGCAGTTAATATCTTAGCGTGCTCATTGCCCTTCTCCACAATTTTGATTATTAGTGTATTTTCCTTCAGTGAATTCTTTATAGATCCCATTAAAATATTGGGCGCCGGTGTGGTAATGATCGCAGTATCATTTCTTCCTTTACTAGTCACAAAACTAAGAGTAGGTCGTATTTCCGGTGGGGTAAAAGATTGGCAGCGCTTTGAAGGTTTAAATGCCCACTCGCAAACTTCAGAAGACAATTAAGATTTGACGGGTAGTTTTACGGACTTTGATAGATAAATCGGGTTAGTAAGAGGGATTTATAAATTGTGGAATCTTTTATTAATCAATCCATATGAGATTGGGATGACGACTAGAATTTCCAAGGAAAAAAAAATGAATCAAAGTTGTTGGTATTACTCCTGAAGAAGTATTTGAACTAACAGCATACAACCCTAGGGCAATGACCGCCAAGTAAGTAGGTTTTCTATCCTAATAGGCAGTACAAGAAAGCTCGTGCCCTAATGTTGAATACTGCTCATAGCGGACAAAAAAATACTCCTGAATTAAATTCAAGAGTATTCGCTAATCCAAATAAAAAAAGAGTTGAGTAGTTTAAGTTATTCCCTAACCTCTAAAGGAATTCGATAAACAATGCCTTTTTCGTATGTTCCTTTGGTTAATTTTCTAAAATCTATGCTAGTACGAATGAATTTTTCCAGTTCCTCATTTTCAGTTTCTATGGAAAGTATACGTAAATAATTACCGGTGTCTACGGCAACACGAACCTCGGCCTTAGAACCCCGAATTTCAGTTGGAATTGCGTTTTCGCCCAACATATTATAAATCTGAACTGCTATTGCTTTAGACGTTTTCGGCTTGTTTACTTCAGGGGTCGAAGCTGTACTATTTGAAAGGCTAAATAATAGGACCAAAGACAAAACAAATATGGATTTTCTCATGATTAAAGGGCTTTACTAATTGGTAACAAAATTAAAATTACTTAAATAAATCTCAATATAATCCCATAAAACTAAGAATTTAATAAAAATTAACACTTAATAATAAGAATAGTCAAATTTTGAATAAAAAGCTGAGGAATCGTCAGGTTTTTAAAATTGGGCACCCACTGAACTAAGCCTAATCGCCCGTTTGCGCAAATCAATTTTGGTCCAATAGGGTCTAGCAAGCAAATTTCGTTGGCACCAATTGATTTTCTTGGACTAAAAACACTAATCCTCTAGTAATGGGCACGACTTTTTTGTGATTCCTTAATACATTATTGGCAATTAAGCCCTATGATTAAAACGATTATGCCCTATCAAAGTTTCGAAAAACATAAATTTCGAAATTCCCTTTTAAAATAGCCCGGGTAGGTTGTATTTCCATTGGCATTGGTCTAATTTGTTCTTGTTATTTAAACAAAAAAATGTTCCTATGCCTAAAGAAATGTTGGATGAAATAGACCGTCAAATTCTGGACATCTTAATAGAGAATACCAGGACACCTTTCACGGATATTGCTAAAAAACTACATGTATCGGCTGGCACGGTTCATGTCAGAGTAAAAAGAATGGAAGAGTTTGGACTTATAATAGGGTCATCGCTAATACTTGACTATGAAAAATTAGATTATTCTTTTGTTGCGTATGTTGGTATTCTTTTGAACAAGACAAACCGTATTAATTTTATAATTGAACGACTAGCTGAAATTCCTAATATCACTAATGTGCACATTAGCACTGGGAAGTTTAATCTCTATTGCAAACTAAGAGCAAAGAATACATCTCATGCAAAAAGAGTCATTTTTCAGATAGATGATATTCAGGGAGTCGACCGAACCGAGACAATGATTTCATTGGAAGAAAGTTTCAATGACAAAAATCGCCTGATGCATCAAATTTTCAATGAACTATAATTTTGTTTAAAGAGACTTTGTCTAAAGTTGTTGTTAAAGAAAAGACCTTTGCTGTTGTAAGTATGAAATCTGTCAACACCGATGTAATTTTTTAATACTACAATCCATTTCAAATTTCAACTTGCTATTGAAATATCCACAATCCTTTTAAAACGGCTATAGGGGAATTTCTATCTATCAATACACTGCATAGTATAATCGGTACAATTTAAGCAAGAATAAAAAAACCTGTAAATCATAGACTTATAGGTTTTGAGTGATTGGACATCACATATCCAAAGAATAGTAACTTTTCATATTTTGAAAAATAACGTGTTTTTCTGTAGCTCCTAAATACTTAATTATACCGTTCTCTGGTGAACAGTTGTTCCGATACTACAACTAGGATTTCATAAAATGTTCATTACGTGCAAACATATTTTATTTATCTTATTTTTCTGTCAAAAAAAATACTATTTTAACTCAATTATAGTTATTTTTTATTATATTGATTCTCATCACTGTTATCTTAAATCCTATTGAAATAATGTATTACAGGGGTTATGCTACAACGGTAATAAGGTATATTTTTTTCTCTATAGTTTTTGCATCATGTGTCAGTGATAATGGCAAAGACCATCCAAAAGTTATGGATGATATACTTGGTCAATACCCCATGTTTGTAAATGTATCTCCCGATGGTCAAAAAATACTATTGAAAGAACGAGGAGAAGACTCTTTTAACCTTTTTGTCAAAGACATCTCCACTGCCACTATCAAGAAAATAGACGATTCAGGTTTCACTCAATTATCCTTAACCTGGCATCCGAATAACAAGGATATTTTTTTTCAAGAATTAAACCCAAAATCGGGCTTTTTTCACCTGTACAGCACACATTTAGATTCTAAAAAACGTATTGAGCTTCAGCTTATACCTTCTAGCACGGCAATTCCCCCGTTAAGATGGTCTGAAAGTGGTAGTCATCTCGCCTACTTGGCTACAAATCAATCTAACGAATTGTTCGTTTATGATTATACGAAAAGAAAGGTAATAACTTCTTTCAATAACATGAATCCGTATGCTGATTTTCAATGGGTTGGAGATTCTACATTGTACTTAATTAGAGATGGTTCCTATCCGGAGCTGTCAAAAATCAATTTAAGCACCAATGAAAGAAGTGACTACGTTTTGTTAGAAAATGGAGAAGTTAATGGTGACTTTTCGGTGAAAAACAATAAGCTACTTTTCATAGGAAGAAAAGACAGTGAGCAGTTTTTTCAATGTTATGAATTCGATATCGCAACTAGAAAAACAACCAGATTGACCGATGTTGACTATAATGTCAGTTCAGTAAAGTACTCTAAAAATGGTGAGTCCTACTTTTTTAGTCTCAACCAAGAGGGAGTTAACAAGCTATATAGTTCTGATTATCAGATTAATAAAACCATAGTAGATTTAGGAGAAAAACTTCATGGCACCGATATTGTTCAAGAAAAAAAAGGTTTTCTATTGGTCTCCAACCATGATTTTGAGTATCCTAGAAATTTAATGAAAATTGATTTTTCCAATCTTGTAGAAAAGGTCATCTATACCCCTCCTAAATCTTCAATTCTGAAACTGAGTAAACCTGACTTTATTCGAATCAAAAATCAAAACCTAGATACAGAAATACCTGCCTATTTTTGGTTGTGCGATTGCCCGATTGCAAGAAAAACAATAATCTTTATACACGGAGGCCCTCACTTACAGGTCAAACCGCTTTGGAATCTTAGAGCTGCACTCCTTACAAAAAAAGGATTTAACATACTTGTTATAAACTATCGTGGGTCCTCTGGTTATTCAAATAGTTATAGTGAATTAGGGGGGGATTTTCTAGGGCAAATTTCAGACATTGTTTCAGGTGTCGATTTTCTTAAGGAAGAATATAAGATCAATCAAGAAGACATTATCCTAATGGGGTCAAGTTTTGGCGGAAAACTTGCGCTACATACATTCGAAGAACTAGATCCTATTGGAGGTCTGATATTACTATCCGGAACTATTGGACCACAAAACCCAATGACTATTAAAAAACTGAAGACAACTAATTTGCTAGCATTTTATGGGGAACATGATCCTCTGACCGTAAAAGCATTTGAGTTCTTTTCAAAAAATGACCTTATTAATCCAAAAACAGATAACCTCAGGGTTTTTAGAAATGAGGGGCATTATTTCCATAAGACATCTTCTTGGGCTGTTGTCTACGCTGCTATTATTCAAAATTTTATCGATGTAAAAAAAGAATCTTCGTAATGCTCCACAAATTAATTTTCTCTTTCTTGGCACTTATGTCCTTTCTCGGGTGCAGTGACCTTTTCAAGAAGAATAGTGTTCCACTAATTGGTCAGGAAAATGCAATTTGGACCGAAAGTTTATACCTCCGGGGGTATAGACCAAGTTCTGGTGAAAAGCTTACCGATGAACATCTCAGAACATACGCGTTCAATCTAAAAAAAAACAAGATCAAATATGCCTATCTATTTGCAGGACCCTATGAAGAGGACGGGCGTTTACCTGACTACGCTTTTTCCAAACTGGCGAGAAAAAGTATAGAGAAATTGAGAAAACATTATCCAGAGATCATCATCCTACCTTGGATTGGAGGAGTTCAGAACAAAACCGTCTATTTAGGAGATTCCCTATGGGTTGAAAATGCACTAAATGATACCAAAAGACTTGTAGAAACATTAGGCGTTCAAGGGGTACACATAGATTTTGAATACATCATTAAAGGTGATTCTTACTTAGATACCACCATTGGAGAAGAACGGGAGTTTGACCAAGAATCTTATGGAAACAATGTTAATACATTCCATAAAAAAATAAGGGCTCTACTACCGGATTCCTTCATTTCATCCGTTGTTGTTAGCACAGCTCCGGATACAAAGCCATGGAAAAGAAAAACAAGTATTGAAGAGCTTTTAGTGCTAACCGAGCATGTCGATCAAATATCATTTTTATTTTATGACACTTCAATTTCGTCTCAAAAAACATTTCAATATAATTGTGTAAAACAGATTGAAGACATTCGGTTTTTAAGAAAAGTTAATTCGGAAACACAATATTTACTATCCATCGGGACCTTTGTCAATCGAGTAGAATTGCATAAGTATAGAGATTTGAACATTGAGAATATTCCAAATAGTTTGAGAACGATCAAGGAAAGTACAGTTCATGTGAGTTCAAAGGAGTTACTCATTGATGGAATTTCTATTTTTTGTGATTGGCAGACTAGCGAAAAAGAATGGGAAGAGTTCTATGTCAATTGGGGCACTAATTAACATTTTCATCTCAGAACTTGTAAATGATAAATATAAATTGATTTAATATAGTGGAGCACTATTAACGCTCTAATCTGAGAATGTTCGTCAAGGGTGATTTCTGCTATGAATTTTAGGTTGGAGAAGGTCCATCTATAGGAATTTATTTCATATGTAGATCAATACTATGATAGCATGACTTTTTTTTACGAGGCTTTATCGAATTTCAGACCCGACAGAGTATAGATAAAGGTTGACGGATCCCGTTGAAAAAAGAACCTAAAAAGGGATTGGTTTACTTGTTCTTTGCAAGAACATTGACCCTCTTTAACACCCTATTCCATGCAAATTGGCCATTATAGTTTGAAAATAAAACGCATTGGACTTTACCAGTTATTGCTTCTTCAGGCATAAAGCCAAAATATCTAGAATCCACGGAATTTTTTCGATTATCACCGATCATGAAAAAGTAATCTTTTGTAAAAGTATACGAACTTACTTTTTTCCCTGTTGTATCATAATAACCATCCGGCTTTTGTTCTAGAGTTAGACCTTCATAACTATTGAATGTTTTCTCATAAAGAGCAAAATTAAATCGGTCAAGAATTATTTTCATTCCTTTTTTGGGAACAACAAAGGGACCCATATTATCAAGTGTCCATTGTTGTTTATTGAACATGGTGAATAGTTCTTTCCCATCTTTACTAGAATCTATTTGCTTTTCGATAGTAGCGACAGACCCGTCTTCTTTCAACAATGATTTTTGTTTGTTTGATAGAGAAACCCTTAGCCTATCCTCAACTTTTGACCCTTTCAATACATGAAGTTGAAACTTGGAGGAATCTAAATACTTGTAAAATCTTGCTCCATTTTCTAATTCTAAGTCGTATGTGTTTACGACAGTTAGAGGTTCCGAGTACTCAAAGCCCTTAATTTGTACAAGGCCCTGAACTATTGAAAGCGTATCTCCAGCTATTGCTTCACACCGTTTAACCATTGAAAAAGTTCTATCAGGTTCAAATACCAAAATATCCCCCCGTTTAATATGATTTGTACCGCGCAATCTTCTATAAGGCCACCAATTTTTTTTCTTTATCGTTCGCGAATTCCTGTTTAAATAAAAAAGTAAGTTCACCCAATAAATATCGGAAGGTTTACGCGGGAGTCTTGGGCCATAAGCCAGCTTGTTTACTAAGATTACATCCTCCGGAAAAAGAGTGTTCATCATGGAATTACTAGGGATCCGATAGATTTCTCCAATAAACATTTTGGTGGCTATACTCAATATGAAAACAAAAAAGAAGAGAAAAACTCCCTTCAAAGCCCTACGCAGAGGCATATTACCCACCTTGTTCAAAAGATATGCTGTAAGAAGGTAAATCAGAATGCACAATAGAATAAAAAGTGTCAACCAGCTAATTTTCAATAGAATAGGCACGCAAAGTGAAATGAGGAATAGTCCTTTTTTCCAGTTCGATTTAAGAATATGAAATATCATTACCATTAAAGGAATAATCTATTTGAGTAAAAACAGAACAACCATAAAACCCAAGTTAACGGAGTTATAATAATCTTTGCCGTTCGAAACGCTATAGAACAAACAGTATGTGGGATGAACTTTCGCTCTCCAATTAAGTACTTTTCGATTTTCTATGGTCAATCGTAAAAATTCGGTTCGTCATTTTTTTACAAGAAACTCGAAAGTATGCCTACCTAATAAGCCGTCACCGCCTACACCTTCAACATTTCCTAAAAAACGGGTATTGATATCCGAACAAAAAAACTCCAACGAAGCATTACCATTCTTATCAGTAACAACTGATGGGTTCCAGAAAAGTGTATTCCGATAGTCTGGGAAGGACTCTTTTTCAACGTCATAATTAGGCTGGTAGAATTCCCGACGTCCATAATACCCTTTAACCCTAACTATACCAAACAATTCCAAAAGTTCGGCATCGGTATAGTTGGGATACCGATATGGTGGTAGTGGCGGATTTCTCCAAGGCACATCGCCCATAAAATCTTTATGTCCTTTTACCCAACTCTTTGTATTTTCATCCCAGACCTCCATATACAAATATATTTCGCCCTCTACCGGTTTTTTGTTTTGCTTATCATTGACGTGGTATTCGCAATTCAGGATGTTGTATTTACACACATAATCAGTGGTCGCAGTTTTCGCAAGGCTATCCAGTTTTCCAAAATATTTTTCCCTATATACATTCCGTTTCTTTGACTTTACTTGCACCTCTTCCAATTCAACCAAATTTGGGTCTTGGGCAAAAATCTTCTGATTGTAGATTTGGTCATCAGTTATGCTATATAGCGGATAGGTTATTCCTTTCTTTTTTCTCAATACTTCAAAGCCATTATCCAATAATTCCATACGTCGACCTGACTTTTTATCAGCCATTGCTCTCAAATACAAATAACCACTTTTTCCCATTTTCAAATGACTGGGCTCTACCGTAAACTTTCCGATAGAATCAGGCAAAATAATGTCTTTTGTATTTTCCGAAACCGGATTATAGGCTATAATCGCAGGTTGAGACATATTGTTCTCGGCACCCTTTTTCCTTGACCTTAAGATACCCTCTATGCCATCTTTGACAAGCGGTTTTCTATACGCCTTTTTACGTTTTAGATTTGTTTCACTCCAAACATAACGACGCCAGCCTTGGGTCATCAATAAGAGATTCATGGCCCTGATTTTACCATCATTATCCGGATCAAAATAGTAGTTTGGATTGTACACTTTACCCTTGAGTTGGGACGTTAGGTAGTAGTGAGTCATGATGTTTTTATCGTCCTGTACATTCTGATAAACCTGATCATAGACAGACACTCCCAAGTGTGCCTGCACAGGGTTTCCATGGGTATCGGTCACTTTCAATTTTAAAGTTACCTTATTCCGCACTCGATATTCGGTATCACTTGACAAAGTGCTTTGGATATGAAGTTTCAAATTCCGATTCACGTAGACCAGGCGTTCTGCCATCGGCCTTAGGTTTTTATCAAACAATGTGACTTCAGCAATACCCTGAGGAATATGTTGCAATGGTATTTTTATGGAGATGGAGTCGTTGCATTTTGCTTCGGCCATGCTATAAGTTACTCCCCGAATTTGTAGTCTTACGAAAATTTTGGAGCCTTTAAAAACCGATGAGGCCAAAACGCTTAAATTCAAATTACCGTGCTTTTGCCCCTCAGATCTAATTAAAATTCCTTTATTTTCTATTTTAGGCAATCGAAAAATACTGTCAATATTATGCTCATTAAGCTTTACATGGTATTTCTTTCCAATTTTGGGGGTTATATCAAAGCTTCCCATTCCTGCATGTTCACTCTTAAATTCCAACACCGGGGACTCATCTTCAAAAAGAGTTCCAGAAACTTCAATAGGAAAACCTAATCTATCGATTGCCTTGAAGGCTATTCGGTTTTTTAATTCCGAGACCAAATACCCGCCCTCCGGGAGAAGTGAAAAGTCATCAAGATTACTTTCTCTTTTTGTTAAAGGTGCTACATACTCGCCTATGCGCTGCACTACTCTTATCTTGCGTACGCCCAGATAGTCTTCACTTTCGTTGAAAATTGAGTTTTGCGTAAATGCCGATAAGATATAGTTTCCAGGGCTTAGGGTATCATTGACATATATATGTCCTTCAGAAAAACCATTCTCAATCTCATACTTTTCTTCCCAAACTGTCTTTGAATCGTCTTCCTGATACAATCGTACATAAAGTGTTCTGGCCTTATAAGAAGGTAAAAAAAACTGATTGTCCAGCACATAGGCCTTAAACCATAAATCCTCACCTGTTTCATAAATTCCCTTGCTGGTTTGAATATAAACCTGATCAGATAGATTGTTTTTTGAAAGTAAGTTCAAATCGTTCACTAAAGGTGTGTAGACTTGTGAAAAAACATTGAGATAAGTTAGCCCGAAAAACAGCAATACAATGCCCGGATTGCACTTCAGATATGACAAAAATTCTTGATTAAACTTCTTCCAAAGCATGATATCATTTTATCAAAACTACTCTAAACTTAAAACTCCTCCGTTAAACAAACCATCTTTTAACAATACGAATTACCTAATTTTTGTCGGGTATAGTAATTTGGGATTTTAGCTTTTCAAAGGCACTATTTTCAGGAGACTGAAATTCATGTGATTTAAACTTCCCGCCTTCTCGATGTATAACACAAGGATAAACACGATTATCTGTTGGAATATTAATATCCTCGTTGTTATCAATAATCACATTGGAGTAAGTACTTAGTTTTTTTTCGATTTTATGTTCTAGTATTTTAACCGATTCGACTTTAGTAAGAATAAACAATATTTCTTTATTATCTACATATTCACCCATGAAGGCTTCGGCTTCTTGAATACATCCATGGCACCCTAGGCCTGGTAGTATAACAACCCATTTCACACTATCGGGAAAAGTAATCGACTCCAAAGCTCTTATTAAGTAGTCGCGCTCCATTTCTTCCTGTCCTTTATTGCAAGAATAAAAGAGCAAGCTTAAAACCAAAACTATTAGGCCTGTTTTTCTCATATCAATTGTTTTAATTGTTTTTTTTGGGCAGAAATATTTTTAGTGAGAGGTTTGACTCCTCGACGTCCTTGTCTGCAACGTATTCAATATTCAAACCTTCTTTGGTAACAAAAGAATTTTGCCAATGCCAATTTCTCTCCGTACCTAAAATGGTTTCACCAAGGTAGTCGAAGTCCTCATCCATTAGGATGACGGCTATTGTCTTATCTTTCCAAGAAGTCTCAACACTGGCATTGGGAAGCGCTTTTCTTAAAAAACGATAATATACTTTTCTAAATTTATCATGGATAATAGCGGCATACATATCTTGTCGGACAAAGGAGGACTTAATCTCCTCTGCGGTCGCTTTTCCTGATTTCCTGTCAATGGAATATATATCTCCTGCAAAATTGCTGCCTCCATAAAATTCTTCATAGGAATTATTCCCTATATCGGCTACGAATAAATCATGGGAAGTGGGAAAACTATACACCATTTTTTTATTGCTATGATGTAGCGCAGGAAAAACTTCCATAAATAATCCTTCACCCCAATTGACATTATCGCCAAAAACGGCATAGGGATAGCCGTGCATGTAAGCGACATCACTCAATCCATAATCAATCTGCGCAGTAAAATTAAACGTATCGAGTATTTCATCAGGTAGGTCGCCACTAAACTGTCCCGTAAGCAAAAGTGAATTGGGGGTTGGAATAAAAGGTGTAACTGTCTCAACGTAAAACTCTGGATATTTGTAGGCCCATTGTTTATTATAGCTCATCATATTATAACCATCGCTCAAAGACATTTGATGTTTGACTTCACCTTGAGCATTCGCCAAAACAACTTTTTGTAATCTACTGTATACATAGATGGAGTCCATATTCTTAATATGATACCCCATTGGCAATTCTACCGCATTTACCCCTTCTTTTTCGAAAGAAATTTTCTGAATATAACTCATGTCGTCATACTGGTAAAAATATATTGAGTTATTATATTCATTCAAAAAGGTAAATTGTCTGACCCCAGATGAATCCTTGGTTATTTCCATATAATATGGTTTTGCCGCGGTCTCACCATCCAACAAAAAGTCTTTAAAACCGACTTGATCAAGTTGTTGACTTCCATTCAGTTGTCCTTTTTTATAATTTTCTACGATTACTTGATTTGAGCAGGAGGCGACAATCAAGATCATGGCTACTAGTATAGTTCGTATCATCTAAATTCATTTTAATAAAGCAGGTTCTCCCGTAATGGAAAACCTGCCTTAAATTAATACTAGCAAGCTGCGCCACTACCGAACATGGAACATCTGCCAAATGAGTTGCAACTCATGGGCCATCCTCCGCCCCAACAATCCGCCTCAGCCGTATTCAGACTCGCAAGCTCTTTCAAATCCAAGGAATTTGAAGAGTCATTGGCGATATTGGTATTCAAAAACATTACTGCCGCAAAAATGGCAATCACGAAAATTCCAGCTATTTTTTTCATTTTTTGTATTTTTAAATTATGAGATATTATTTTTTTCGCAAAAGTCTTAGGAGAGACACTACCTTTGCCAAATGCCATATTTTCACCAATCGAAAAAAATATAGTTAATACTTCCCCTGGTCTTGTCTTTGTTTACATAGGCTCTTGTTTAATAGTTAAAAATGATTGCAGTTTTTTGCTATTTTTCATCCAGGGGATTTCTCTACTATTTTTCTCATCTCCTCCTTCATTTGTTTGATTGCCTTAGAAGGTATTTTTACCTCTTTTCTCAATATCTCTTTTGCCTTCTTCCTGGCCTTACTCCTATTATTTGATTTTTCATATAATTTCGCCAACTGATAATGCGGATAAAATCGATTCGGAACCATGTCGGCAGCCCGTTGATAAGATTCTTCGGCATCATCATAGTTCTTAATAGCTAAATAGGCATCTCCTAAAGTGATTTCCAAAAGCGAATTATCAAGATGGTTTCTTGCCTGATTTAGTACATCTATTGCCTTTGGCCATTGCTGATTCAAAGTGAGCGCTTTTCCGTAGTTCCATAAAAACTCTCCTTCATTTCTTAAACCAAAAGTGACATTTTCGAACATTCTAACGCTATCATCGTACTTCATGTAATCATATTGGTTCATAGCGGTTTTCCAGCCTTTGAAGTTCTGCCTCATCCCATGTACGTATAGGGCAATTTTCCATAAGAAGATGCCGGAAACCACAAATAGAATTATACTAAAGACAGGTCTTATTTTATGAGTAGTGCCATTATTTTTATACTTCCATTTTTTCGAATCCAAAACCGCTAAAAAGGCCAATAGGGTGATACAAACTACTTTTATGGGAAGTATTTGAGAAGGATAGGAGAATAAGCCAAAAACAAAAACTCCGAAAAGAACAGAAAGACAAAGCATTTTTAAATAATAATTTTCTTTTACTGTTCGCAACTTCACACTATAGGTAGTCAACACGAATAAAATCACCAAACCAACCAACCCGTTCTCCACGGTATATTGTAAAAGAGCATTGAATGCATACGTATTATTATCCGCCAACAAGCTTTCGGTTCGCGTTCCATTGTTGTTGAGGTACTTGGCCTGGGCTTTCATATAATAAGCTCTTAGCCTGTCAAATCCAGTTCCGAAAATAGGCTGTTCCTTAAGGACTTCTACAGAGACTTTCCAAATGAGCAGTCGACCATCGGCCGAATTCTTTTTATATCGATACATTACTAAAAAAAGGATCAAAAAACAGAAACCTATAAGTGTAAGTAAAAACTGTTTTTTAGACTTTCTAATGGCTTTGATTCTGTTCGGTATTTCATAATTAAAAAACACTAAGAGGAGGCTGCCAAAAATAAATGAAAGCCAAGCTGCGCGAGATTGAGTTGATGGAAGAACAATAACAGTTACGACCATCGCTACCAATGGTACATACTCTAATAGGGTTTTCACAACTTTGCCCTCTCCGTGAGTTTTTCCTTTCCAAGAAAGAAGTACGTTCAATATTATCTTCTCTCTGTACAAATACATTCCAAGTGCCAGAATCCAAACCGAGGAAAGAAAACCGGCGTATGGTCCCGGATTAAAAAAACTTCCGGTTATATTAAATTTTGCGTTCATAGAGGGGAAAAAATCCAATAATTGGAGTATTCCATATATTCCCTGTACAATACCGGAGACTAAGATGGAAAGTCCGATCCAAACATAATGACCCACTCTTACACTCCTTAAAACCACATAAAATACAGAAAGTCCAATTAGCTCTACATATCGGATGGAAAATCCATGTATATCTTGTATATAATATCTATTGACAATGATGTAGAGTACTACCAAGGAAAGAAAAACATCGATTTTTGATATTTTGATATTCATAATCATGCTTTTTGAAAGAACCAAAGACAAAAGGAACAGGATCCCTATCAATAAAAGAGCATTCAGAAAAAATATGGTTTTTGATGTAATAGTAGGTTTGATAAATAACGAATCATTAATCCCAGGAAGGATTAAAAGAACTAGCAGTATTACAATGAATACTGAAAAATGGGCCTTATCGGGTGCTTTTTTTTCAAGGAACAACAATCTTCTTAGGTTTAAAAGAAATTTTGGACTATACCTTGAGGGAAATTTATACTACAATATATATAAAATAAAACAATTATTTTTGTAAGTTTTATCTCTTAACAATAAGATAACATTTGTAAGTACCACTAAAACGGATCAGTAATAGGTCAAAACGACATTAAACCCTCTTGCTGGTTCAAATAAACACTACGAAGCAGTCGAATATTCTAGCTCGAAGCTCTGTCGTACGATACTTCTTGTGAAAATCACTCTAACTTTCAGCTAACGGTTGAGTTAAAAACAGTATGGCTGAACTCAACGCTATGTCGTGTGAATACAAAGAGAAATAGACAATTATGAAGACCGTTTCTGTCAACGATATGCTCAACGACAAAAACAAAGCCCCGTCAACAATAAGTTAACGGGGCTTTCAGCGGAGGAAGAGGGATTCGAACCCCCGGAGGTGTGACCCTCAACAGTTTTCAAGACTGCCGCATTCGACCACTCTGCCATTCCTCCTTGTATAGTTAGTGGGCTTGCCCACCGTCGCCCTGCGCAGCATTGCAAAGGCGGGTGCAAATATAGAAAGCTTTTTCTATTCTTAACAAGGTTTTTTGAAAATTCTTAGGTAGTATCTCGTTGAAGAAACATTCAAGAACTCTTGGAAAATCCAAAAAACATCGGTGAATAACACTATTAAAGGGTCAAAATGCAAAACCTATGAATTTTTATTAACAAAAGGTTCGGAACTATTTCCCAACTTTGACCCAGTATCAATCCAAAACCCCCATCCCATGAAAAACTTCATAACTCCCAATGTGCTATTGACAAGTGTCGTTTTACTTTTTACGACTACCTTTTTTTCACAAGAAAATTTTGAAGTCAAATTTAGCGCTAGTGCTCAAGAAATCAGCAATTACGAAAAGCTCAGGGAACTAGGCTATTCCGAAAAAGAAATCTTTCAAGATCTTGGCAACGCAAACTTCCTATTGGAAAAGTATGAAAAAGCGGCTTTTTGGTATAAAAAACTGGTTGACCTTGAACCTAGAGGAGCCATAGGAAGCAACTACTTGAAGCGGTATCGGTTCGCTTTGGAACAGACGTCCGGTGCAAACGATATGGTCGCCGACAATAGAAACTGGTTGGACCAAATCAGGGAAGATTATCAACTCAAAAGGGATTTTGAAGCCCGTAAATCAAAACTAAGCACTGCCGAAGTGCACCGAGAATTCGACTTTCAACCTAATTTAAGGTCGCAATCACTTGACTATTTGGTAGAGTACGAACGGAACAAGGTCTTCGAAACCGAAATGCGCCCAGGTAAGAGAAATAGATTGGAATATCCGAACTATGAAGAGCCCACGGCGGTAACAGCAGATGGTAAGACGGCCTATTTTAGTAAAGCGGTCTATATGAAACCCCTAAAAGGTGTCTTGTCGAAAAAAGAATTGGTTTATAAAATTTACCGTACCGATAAGATCAATGGGCAGTGGAAGAATGTTCGCGAGGTGGCTTTAGGTCCTAAATACGCGTCGGTAAAACATCCAGCTATAACAAAAGATGGCGATCGTCTGTTCTTTGCCTCAAACATGCCCGGATCTTTTGGAGACTATGACATCTATGTTGCGGATATCAATTCGGAAGGTCGAACCGGACCAGCTAAAAATCTGGGCACAAAGGTAAACACCAAAAAGAACGACCTCTACCCTAGTCTAATCGATGGTGAGACCTTGGTCTTTGCATCGGAAGGAAGAGAAGGTTATGGCGGGCTTGACCTTTACATGACCCAAGTAGGGCGTAAAAAAGTAGGTTGGGCGACCAACTTAGGAAACCCTATTAACAGCAACAAAGATGATTTCTCCATGTATCTCATGGCCGAACGAGGTATTGGCTATGTACTTTCGAATCGTGGAAAAAATAAAAACAAATTACAGCAAGTCGCTTTCTCCTATACCAGTGACAGAAGAGAGGATTATAACGATGAAAAAGAAGAAAATCTATTGAATGCGCTGAACAACAAACTGAAAATAGATTATACGACTACGGTCTTTGAAGACCAGTAGACGTACCGGCGTCCCCTTACAACCGACACAACTTGTTTTTTTTCAACCCAAATCTGTAGTACTATGCTCCGTTATACCCCCAAATTTTATGGAATGGTTCTCTTATGCCTTACTTTGATTTCCTTAGGAATTCAAGAGGTCGAGGCGCAAGAAACCGGCTCAACACTTGATTCGAAGAGCTCGTACCATAACCAGTTGTACTTCAATCGTTTCTTCATCAATCCAACCTTTTCGCTGGTGCGTGAAAACAAATCGTACATCAACATCCTCCATCGAAATCAATATACATCTTTCGAGGATAATCGGCAGAATTACTTTCTCGGCTTTAGTAATAAGCTGAACGATCGAACGGCTATCGGAATCGGCGTGTATAGCCAATGGTCTGGTGTCGTTCAAGAATTCGGGTTCAATGCCAATTATGCTACGGCCGTACGTCTTGGAGCGAACAGCAAACTGAGTTTCGGTACCAATTTGACGTACTTCAACGAGGGACTGGATAAAAACCGCATTGTGATCGCGCAAGAGGACAACCGTTTGACCGAGACCCGAAAAGAAAGTAAATTGGCCATTCAGCCAGGGATTGCCTTGTCTTTGGGTAAATTCGATTTTGGTCTCTATGCTAAGGATCTTCTGCGGTATAACCAGACCACAAATGAATTCATCACCGGTCTTTCCAGTAAAAATTTGACGGCTTCGCTTCAATACACCCATACCTTTGAAAATGCTAGGGGTCTTTTTGAAGATGCACGCTTGATGCCCTTGCTACAGCTCGGTCAAAATGAGAATAGTGATTTGGTGTATGCAAGTTCCTTGATTTTGGATCTTCCAAAGTATGGTTGGTTACAAAGTAATTTTGATAGCGACTACGGCATGTCACTTGGACTTGGTTTTAACATCAGCAAAAAGATGTCGCTTGGGTATTTGCTTGAAAACGATATCCTTAATAAGGAAAACGATTTAGGCTGGAATCATGAAGTGAGTTTGGCATACACCTTTAAAAACAGCGAACTAACGGTTCAGCTAAGTGCCAATGAAACCCAAGACAAAAAAATAGATCAGATCATTCGCAATTATGAGGAACAAATCTTGGCGTTGACAGCGCAGAAAGACGAAGAACCGCTCAATGAAATAGAGACCAACCAGGCCATAATGAATACCCTGGCCCATGAAAACCGAATGATTCTAGATCAATTGATTCTTCGTCAAGACTCCATTGAAAAGGCACGTGAACGGGCTTTCGAAAAGCGATTTGAAAGAATTGTACGTGCTGTGCGTACCGACATTAAAAACAGCTTGAAATCAAATCTTGATGATTTTACCCCGAAACAGAAGACTGTATTGGCCTCGAATACGTCAAAAATAGAAGCGGAAAAGATTAGAGCAAAACGAAACTTTAAGGAGCTTCCGATAAAGAGATTGAACCAGCAAGACATTGTTGGAGCGAATTCAGGATACTACGTTATCGCCAATGTATACAAGAACAAGAAGTATTTAAATGCATTCCTAAAAGAGTTGAAGTCAAAAGGGTTACATCCGAAGCAATTCTACAACACCGAAAATGGTCTGCACTATGTTTATCTCGCTGATTATGAATATAAAGACCAGGCCAAGGAGGCGTATGTTTCCAATTTAAATGGAAAATATGGCGGTGACAAATGGATTATGGAAGTAGCGAATACGGCAACACTTGTCCACAATTCATATGACTATTAAAACATGACGATACAAATGCTAAAAAAAACAGCATTTGAACGAAAAATCCTATGTAAGTCCCAATTTTTGACAATACTTTAGTACATTTAAATTCTATTAAATAGTAACTCAATTTATGTAGAACCCTCAAATCCCCCTACTGTATGAAACCAAATCTTAACCTCAAAACAAGACAGAACAACACCGATTTAGACGCAACTATTCTTCAAACCCTGCTATCGAATCGTAATCCAACAACATCGCGTCTTCATTCCAAGACCTTTGAACAACACCTCGCTTAGCTTTAAAACTACAACTAGCAAAAAGCGAAGTATAATCAATTTTTCCAAACTTATTTAAAACGAAAGGCTGAAAAGCAGTACTTGCTTTGATGGCTATACTAGCCTATCATCACAGGTATTCCATTCGCCAAAATCAACTTTGAAAGGGCCGCTGATTTGACCTCGCGGAGCCGTTCCTATAAACCACATGACTATGAGACGAGAAATGTTAAATGTATTAATTATCGACAATGATGTAACACTACATAACACCTACAAAAGTTATTTCGAAAAATACACCGATTTTAATCTGATCGCGCTGCATACCACTATTGAAGCCGCACTATGCGCACACGACGGAAGGTCTGCCGACATCATCATTTCAGAGGTAGACTTTGAAAAAATGAACGGTATTGAAGGCATCAAGTTTTTCCGAAAAAACGATCCGAATGTCAAAATTCTTATTGCAAGTGCGAACAATGATTTTGAAATTATCAAATCGGCCTTTAAAAACGGGGCGAACGGATTTCTTACCAAGGAAGTAACCGGTAAACGCCTACATCAAGCCCTACTGGCACTTAAGAACGAGGGGGCCGCCTTGAGTAATGATGTCGCCAAAAAGATTATCGCTATGTTTCAACCGAAATCATACCGTGCATTTTCAGAGCGTGAGAATCAGATTATCGATTACCTAAGCCAAGGTGCTACTTACAAAACGATTGCAGACAAACTATTCGTCACCACGAGTGCTATCAATTTCCATATTCAGAATATCTATCTGAAACTGAATGTCAACTCAAAATCGGAAGCGCTTATGAAACTGCAAGAAATAGAATAAGTCATGATCTACAGGTTCCCCTGCCGCCTACTTAGGCCTCATTGGTAATTTAAAGTCCTTAAGGCACAAATGAAATTAAAAATGAGGTTTGTAGGTCATGCTAGTGTCCGTTCATTGGTTTGGTGAACGGGCACTTTTTTTATTTGGGTTTTATACCTTAGCCCTATGCAAAACCCGTTAATCAGTATTCTGATTCCCTTTAAGAACACCGCCATTTTTCTTTCGGAGTGTTTGAATTCAATCAAGGATCAAACCTATACGAATTGGGAGGTCATCGCAATAGACGACCACTCTACGGATAACAGTCTCCAGCTCGTTCAAGACTTTGCAAGGAACGATCAAAGAATTAGGGTCTTTAAAAATTCCGGTGTGGGCATCATCGAAGCATTACGGTTAGCTTATGACAAGAGCCAGGGTGACTTTATCACAAGGATGGATTCGGACGATCACATGGCCCTTGAAAAATTACTGGTCTTGGCCAGAGGCCTCCAAACCTATGGCAGAGGTCACTTAGCCGTGGGGCAAGTGCGTTATTTCTCCGAAAGAGGAATTAGCAATGGGTATGCGCGTTATGAAAAATGGCTCAACGAGTTAACCACCACAGGTACTAATTATGCCGAAATTTATAAGGAATGTGTTATCCCCTCCCCTTGCTGGATGGCCTATCGCACGGACTTAGATCGTTGCGGGGCCTTTGAACCAAATCGCTATCCCGAAGATTATGACCTGACCTTCCGGTTTTATGAAAAAGGATTGAAATGCATTCCTTGCAATACCATCTTGCACCATTGGCGCGACTATGATACCCGTACATCGCGTACAAGCGAACACTACGCACAAAACTATTTTCTGGACATCAAACTCCATTACTTTCTTAAACTTGACCGGGAGATCAGCCGTCCTTTGGTCATCTGGGGTGCCGGAAACAAGGGAAAAGCCATTGCAAAGGGATTACAAAATGCCCAAATCGATTTCGTTTGGCTTTGCGATAACCCTAATAAAATAGGCAAATCCATATATGGTCAAGACCTTCAACACTACTCCCTCCTTGAACAAATAGAACATCCTCAGAGCATCATTACGGTGGCCAATACAGCCGCCCAAAAGGAAATCGGCGACTACCTAAGGCAACTTGAGCAAAAGCCAATGACCGATTACTTCTTCTTTTGCTAAAAGCACAATGAATTCAAAAGTCTCGGTTCAAAGCACGAACATTTGTTTTAATTTTAACTTTCGGCAGTGCGGAACCCACAGCCAACTACCATAATTTAGTTATATTTGCTCAATTAAAATCAGGAATGCAGTTTAAACATCCGGAACTACTTTGGGCTCTTTTTCTTCTGCTGATTCCCATTTTAATTCACCTCTTTCAGTTACGTCGCTTTCAAAAGACTCCTTTTACCAATGTAAAATTCTTGCAGAAGGTGGTTTCCGAATCGCGTAAAAGCAATACCCTGAAAAAATGGCTGCTTCTGTGTACGAGACTCCTTTTACTCGGAGCCCTGATATTGGCTTTTGCACAACCCTTTTTTGCCGAAAAAATAGCCTTAAAGAAAAAGGCAACGGTCATATATCTCGATAATTCCTTTAGTATGCAGGCCAAGACCGATGGGGGCACCTTACTGTCAGAGGCCGTACAAGAGATTTTAAGGAGCGTTCCCGAAGACCATGAATTCTCTCTTTTCACCAATAATGGGGTATTTCGTAATGTCACTTTGAAAACCATTCAAAACGAGCTATTACTCTTACCGCACGCTTCAAAACAATTGCAGTTGTCCGATATATACCTGAAGGCAAACACACTTTTTGAACCGGACGAAAACACATTGAATAATTTGGTAGTCATCTCGGACTTCCAGCGGCGAATGGTAGGTACGGGTACAGACTCTTTGTCTCATAGTACATTGCGCAGTAACCTCATTCAAGTTAACCCTCCTCAAGTTGAGAATGTCGCCATTGATTCGGTTTATATTAGCGGTTATACCTCTGAAAGTATCGAATTGACCACGTTGTTTTCAAGTAATTACGAGATAGAAAGTATTCCCGTTTCCTTGTTCAATGGGGATCAGCTGATTGCCAAAACCTCGGCAGCCTTCGATACGCAAAAGCGGGGCACGGTTACTTTTTCTCTGCCGAAGGATGAAAGTATCGTAGGTAAAATCCAAATATCCGACGCCGCTTTGATGTATGATAATAGCTTTTATTTCAATATCGATACCAAAGAAAAAATAAAGGTTTTGGCCATAGGTTCCGCCTCCACCGATTTTTTAACTCGAATCTACACACAGAATGAGTTTCAATTCGAGTCACGGACATTGAAAAACCTGAATTATGGTACCTTAGAAGATCAGCATCTAATCATTTTAAACGAATTGGAATCGATACCCAATGCCTTGACCACTGGAGTTGGGGCGTTCGTTCGTAAAGACGGACATCTATTGATCATCCCTGCTGCCACTGTTGATTCGGAGACCTACCGAAGTTTACTTGCCAATTCGTTCGCTACAAGCTATGGGGCACAGATTAATCAAGAACGGAGCATTACGGACATTACATTTTCACATCCGATTTACCAAAATGTATTCGAGAAGAAGGTCGTTAATTTTCAATACCCTAAAGTTTCTCAATATTATCGGGTAAAAACTACTGCCCCCAGTATTCTATCGTTTCAAGACAAAAATCCGTTTCTGTTTGGAGCGAATAATTTTTTCGCCTTTACCGCATCATTATCCTCTGAAAATTCCAACTTCAAAAACTCTCCCCTGATCGTACCCACCTTTTACAATATCGGGGTCAATAGTCTGAAGTTACCTCAACTCTACCACACACTTGAAAAAGAATCGAAAATCGATGTGCCCATCAAATTGACAAAAGACAATATTCTCAAGGCGAAAAGAGGGGATTACGAGTTTATTCCCCAACAAGAGTCTTTTGCCAACAAGGTTTCCCTTTCCTTTTTCGATAGCCCTGTTGAGGATGGCATTTACGCCTTAATGAATGGAGAGCTACCGCTACGCAACCTAAGTTTCAATTATACACGTGATGAAAGTGAACTGGTGTATACCGACCCGACCAGTTTGGATGCTACGCATACGAATGAATCAATTTCCGAATTTTTCGAGCGTATGCAAAAAGACAGTTCAATTAAGGAGCTTTGGAAATGGTTTGTTATTTTAGCCCTGTTTTTCATGGGAATGGAGGTTCTTATTCAAAAATACATGAAATGAGACTTGTACGAATAAGTCGTATGAGCTATAGGATATCCGAGGACACAGTGCGAGTTACGTTTGACCAAAACGATTTAAATAGATGAAATGAACATACTTCTTAAGGCCGCAACTATAGTCGACCAAAACAACAAAAAATTCCATCTTAAAAAACGTGATATTTTTATCAAGAATGGTATCATTGATGAAATCGCTCCAAAAATCGACGTTTCAAGTAAGGTAAAAACCATCGAATCAAAAGGCCTTCATGTCTCCGCGGGATGGTTTGATAGTAGTGTGAGCTTTGGTGAGCCTGGCTTTGAGGAGAGAGAGACAATTTCAAATGGATTGCATACCGCCGCAAAAAACGGTTTTACGGATGTTGTCTTAAATCCGAATACCTATCCTGTACCGGACAGTAGCGCAGCAATCGTGTTTTTAAAGAATGCTGCCCAATCCAGTGCGACGCGTTTGCATCCGCTAGGAACGCTGACTGCGGATTCAAAAGGAATCGATTTGGCCGAGCTATACGATATGCAGGGAGCCGGGGCGGTTGGCTTTTACGACTTCAAGCATCCGGTCAAGAATGCGAATTTGTTGAAAATCGCCTTGCAGTATGCCCAGAATTTTGATGGCCTGGTACATTCCTTTCCTTTAGATACCCAAATTGCCGGAAAGGGAGTGGTCAATGAAGGAGAGGTCAGCACCAGAATAGGTCTTAAAGGAATACCTGCCCTAGCGGAAGAACTACAGATCGCTCGTGACCTCTTTATATTGGAATATACCGGAGGAAAACTTCACATTCCTACCATATCTACCGCGAATGCCGTAAAACTGATTGCCGAAGGTAAAAAGAAAGGATTAAATGTCAGTTGTAGTGTGGCTTGGCACAACCTTTATTTCACAGATGAAACACTTTCCGATTTTAATACCGATTTCAAGGTCCTCCCGCCTCTACGAACCAAAAAGGATACAAAAGCCCTGATAGAAGGGGTCAAGAAAGGCACCATTGATTATGTCACTTCAGACCATACTCCGTTGAACATCGAATTAAAGCAAGTAGAATTCGATAATGCCGCCTATGGAAGTTTAGGGTTCGAAAGTGCCTTCGGCATAGCGCAACAACTTTTTGATTTAGAAACAACTATTGCCTTATTAACCAAAGGAAGGGAACGTTATGGGGTAGCAATGCCATCTATTGCGGAAGGAACGGAAGCGAATTTGACACTATTCGAACCGAATTCATCATACATGTTTAAAAAAGAGCATATTACCTCATCATCGAAGAACAGTATGTTTTTGAATACTGCGATGAAGGGATCCGTACTGGGCGTTATTTGTAACGGCCAAGTAATTATTTAAGTACCTTTAAATTCTAAAATAACCAACCTAAAATTTTAATACTATGGAACAATCAGTTAAAGAAGCAGGAAAGACCACTGCTATTATTGCTTACATTACGCTTATCGGCCTTTTAATAGCCTTTATCATGAATAATAGCAGTAATAATGAATTCGCAAAATTTCATATCGGCCAGTCGGTCAGGGTAGCCATTTTGGGCTTGGCAAACTACGTACTGGGTATGTTCCTGCCCTCAGGTTTGTGGTTCGTATCTTCCATTATCTCCTTAGGAGTACTGGTTTTTTGGGTTCTCGGCGTAATCAATGCAATCAACCTGAAAGATGAGCCCTTACCGATTATAGGGACTATTGGAGGATAAAGAAAAAAATAACCCTTTTGATAGGAGACCCTGTTCGGGTCTCTTTTTTTTTGCCCAACTTGTTTCGTTGTTCTACTTTTGGAAAATGAGTGTGGAAAAAGAAGGCAAAACGACTGCAATCGTAGCCTATTTTACAATTGTCGGATCCCTGATCGCTTTTAGTATGAATGCCGAACCCAAAAACGAGTTCGCCCGTTTTCATACACGACAAGCATTCGGTCTACACCTCTTTTTTTTAGGATTCGCCCTATTTCTAAGTCAGTGGTTCAACGAATATGCTTGGATCGGCCTATATGTCTGTTATATTGTTTTATGGGGGTATGGCTTCATAGGAGCGCTGACCGAAAAACGGCAATCCGTGCCTATCCTAGGCCCCTACTTCCAGAAGTGGTTCACTTTTATTCAATGAGTTTCCAATGACAACCGCCCCGCTATCACTAGAACATATCATTCGCCCCTCTTCCCTTACCGATCGAAAGCCACCCGTACTTTTCATGTTTCATGGTTATGGTAGTAACGAAGAGGACCTATTCTCCTTCGCCCCCGAGCTACAGCCCGAATTCTGTATCATATCGGTTCGCGCCCCCTACCCTATGCAACCTTTCGGTAACGCTTGGTATGCCATTAATTTTGATGCGCCACAAGGAAAATGGAGTGATGATGAACAGGCTATAGCCTCTCGTGAAAAAATCGTTTCCTTTGTTGATGAAGCCTGTAAAACCTATGGCCTAGATGAAGATAACATTACCTTATTAGGATTTAGTCAGGGTACAATACTAAGCTACGCCGTAGCGCTTTCCTATCCGGAAAAAATAAAGAACGTAGTGGCCCTGAGCGGCTACATTAACGAGAGTATCTTAAGAGAAGCATATGAAGAGGGCACCCATACCGGATTGCACATTTATGCCTCACATGGACAGGTGGATCAAGTCATCCCTCCACAATGGGCCCAGAGAGCTCCGGATCTATTGAAAAAATTAGGTGTTGATTGCGTCTACGAAGAATTCCCAGTAGGCCATGGAGTAGCTCCCCAAAACTTTTATTCCTTCAAAAAGTGGCTAGATGATAAAATCTAAATCACTGAAGTCTTCGATTTGATCTTTAATTGCTGCGTGTATATAACAAGTGATCGATAAGGGTAAAATCGACCCCCATGTCGTCCTTGAGTTCATACTTCAACAAAATCTCTCCCCAAAACTTTCCATCTGAAAAATCGGCGATAATCCATTTATGATTCATTATCTTGATTTTATTCAGTTTAAAATCGCCTTCCATTCCCTCATAAGGAATGAGCGGGTTGGTACCGGCCGTCTCATTGGTCTCCAACAATTTATCCGCGATATACCTTGATGGGGCTTCAAGGCTCAAATGCTCATAATAGGCCAAGGCATCATCATTGTTTTCCAAAGAGAAGTACTGCATGTCCAAAACCTTGAGGTTCAGGTTTTGTACAGAGTCTTTCAAGACCTCTGTCTCCGAGTTCAATTTTTCGATTTTCACGATATTGGAATCGGACATCTTACTGCCACTGACCGCCAGATATAAAGCAATCAAAGCGGCAAAAACGAACAAATAGAGAAATATGTTTTTTTTCATAAATACGATTTAACTTATTGATTTCATGATTTTGAAACCTTGCACCCTCTAAACTCTAAACGTCAATGACCAAATTATCATATGCTAAATGCATATTTTCCGGTAAATGCTTTTCGACTTCATCATGAAAACCGAGTAAGTGACTGATATGGGTGAAATAGGTTTTTTGGGGCGCTACTCTTTCTGCAAAGGCTATGGCTTCCTCTAAACTAAAATGGGAATGGTGTTGTTTTTCACGAAGCGCATTGACCACCAATACTTTTGATCCCCTTATCTTTTCCTCCTCTACAGTGCTAATTCGCTTCACATCCGTCAGATAAGTAAAATCTTTAAGTCGAAAACCAAATACGGGTAACCTATTATGATCGGCTTCTATCGGAGTGACCATGGTATCCCCGATTCTAAAAGGAATATCGTTCCGTACTTCGGTAATGGATACGGCTGGAGCCCCAGGATATCGATTCTCATCTGCAAAGATATAATCAAAACGTGTTTTCAGGGATGCAATGACCCTAGCGTGTGCATAAATGGGAATATCGCCCTGTCTAAAGAAGAACGGGCGTATGTCATCGATACCGGCCGTATGATCGGCATGTTCATGGGTAAATAAGATTCCGTCCAACTTATGAACCGAATTGGTCAACATTTGCTGTCTGAAATCAGGCCCACAATCAATCACGTAGGTATAGTCGTTCCAAGATAGCAAGACCGAAACACGCAGTCTCTTGTCTTTCGGGTTTTCGCTCAAGCATACGGGGTGATCGCTTCCTATAACCGGAACACCTTGGGAGGTACCTGTACCCAAAAAAGTCACTTGCAGTTTATCGTTCATTACATTCAAAATTAGGACATATTTAGGGAAATCGAATCGGATAATCGGAATTCATGAATTTTGGGTAAAAGCAAGCATACCAAGTGCCCTCGAATATGAAATTGCCACCTCTTAAAAGAATATTTAAATATTTGAAACGTTTCTTACTCAGATATCCCGATCTTGTTAACTTTGTGCAATACACATCTTTGATTTTATCGCTCGTAAATTAAAATAACATAATGGCTTCAGTAGTTCAAAAACGCGACAAGGCTTTTGAAAACATTCCTTCAATAAAAGCTAAAACCCTCAGAATTAATTTGAACCCCGACATCTACGGTACGTTTGCAGAAATTGGTGCCGGGCAAGAGACCGCAAGGCATTTTTTCAGGTCTGGTGGTGCTTCTGGTACTATCGCTAAGGCCATGAGTGCCTATGACAAGCAATTTAGCGATGCCATTTACGGGATTGAAAAGGACGGTCGTTATGTCACCCAACCAAGATTAAAGACCATGTTGGCCCATGAGATGAGATTGATGGAAGAACGTATCAGTAGGGAAACGCATCCGGAGCGCTTGTTTTTCTCCTATGCCAATACGGTAGCCACAATCGATTTTTCAAAACGTTACAAGGGACATGGATGGATAGGCATACGCTTTCAACTCGATCAGAAACAGAAAGAGTTCGATGAAATCATTTTGCATGTTCGCTTCAAACAAAATGAGGCACGATTGCAACAAGAGACTTTAGGAATTTTGGGCGTCAACCTTATCTATGGGGCTTTTTACAAGTACCACAAGCCAAAGAAGATGCTCAAATACCTCTATGATCACATCGATAGGGACACTATTGAAATAGATATGGTCAATTTTTCGGGCCCTAATTTCAAGGATGTCGACAATAGACTAATGAGCCTACAGCTTATCAGAAACGATATGACCGATGCGGTCATGTTCGGTCCTGATGGCAATAACGTCTTACCAGCTGCAGTACTTTACAAAAAGAACATTCTGGCGCTTCGCGGTAGTTTTAGACCTGTAACGAAGGTAAATATGGATATGTTTCAGAAATCCTATGATATTTTTGTTCGCGACCAGACCGTCGATATGAACAAGACCATCGTTATATTCGAGATTACCTTAGCGAACTTGCGCGCTTCGGGCGAAATAGATGAACAAGACTTTATGGATCGCGCAGAGCTATTGTGTTCGCTCGGGCATTTTGTGATGATTTCCAAATTTCAAGAATACTACCGATTGGTCGAGTATTTTAATAATTATACCAAACAACGAATCGGCTTGACCATGGGAGTCAACAATTTAGTCGACGTTTTCGATGAGAAATATTACCGTCACCTAAGCGGTGGTATTTTGGAAGCCTTCGGAAAACTGTTCTTTAAAGATTTACAGGTCTATCTATATCCTATGAAAGACCCCGAAACCGGTCAGATTATGACCAGTAACAACGTTAAGGTTCACCCGCGCATGAAAGAGCTTTATAAGTTCTTCAAATACAATGGAAAGGTGATGGATATTATCGATTACGACCCTGAAATAATGCATATCTTCTCGAGAGATGTATTGAAAAAAATCACTAGCGGGGAAGATGGATGGGAAGAACAGCTGCCAGAAGGTATCGCTGAGATAATAAAGACTAAAAGTCTGTTTACCAAAAAGTTACTGAAATCAGAAGAAGCATAATATACGATACGCTATAAAGAAGAAAAGGCCTTGATTTTGTCAAGGCCTTTTTTGTTTCGTAAAGATACTATTAACCCAGAATCTGAGCCGCATGATCTTTCGTTTTCACTTTCTGTATAACATCTGAAACCACACCTTCCTCATCGATTAAAAAGGTCATTCTGTGGATCCCATCATATTCCCTACCCATAAATTTTTTGAGTCCCCATACCCCAAATGTATTGATGACCGTATGGTCTTCATCTGCAAGTAAGGGAAAAGGAAACTCAAACTTGTTCTTGAAATTCGATTGCTTTTTTTCCGAGTCTGCGCTTACACCTAACAACTCATATCCTTGCGCCTGTAATTCTTCATAATTATCCCGTAAATTACACGCTTCAGCCGTGCAACCTGGCGTATTGGCCTTAGGATAGAAAAAAACGATCAACTTTTTACCGGTATAATCCGATAAATTGATAGTATTGCCATCTTGATCTTTGGCTGAAAATTCGGGAACCTTGTCCCCCGCTTTTAATGTATTCATATAGATACGTACTAAAATTTATGTTTAAAATATTTTGAACAAAGTTAAACAAAAATGACAAAATCTGAAAAAGTCACTTTTACTATTCAAACGCTACAGGAATTATATCCAACCATTCCTGTGCCTTTAGAACACAAAGACCCCTATACCTTATTGATTGCTGTACTGATGTCCGCTCAAAGTACGGACGTTCGGGTCAATCAAATTACGCCTTTGCTTTTTGCCAAAGCGGACAATCCCTATGACATGATCAAGCTTTCAGTTGATGAAATTCGGGAAATCATCAAACCTGTAGGCCTCTCCCCTATGAAATCAAAGGGTATTCATGGGCTTTCTAAGATATTGGTAGAAAAATACGACGGAGTAGTACCTCAAGACATAGCCCTGTTGGAGGAGTTTCCGGCGGTAGGCCACAAAACCGCAAGTGTTGTGGTATCACAGGCATTTGGTATTCCCGCTTTTCCTGTAGACACTCATATTCATCGATTAATGTACAGATGGGGGTTTTCAAACGGAAAAAATGTCGTTCAAACCGAAAAAGACGCCAAAAGGCTTTTCCCAAGGGATTTATGGAATGACCTGCATTTACAAATTATCTGGTACGGACGTGATTATTCACCTGCTAGAGGTTGGAACCTGGAAAAAGATATTATTACCAAGACCATTGGAAGGAAAAAGGTATTGAACGACTACTATAAATTAAAAAAGACCCGCTAATTGCGGGTCTTTTTTAATTTAAAATACTTTCGAAGCTGAAACTCTTATACTCCATCACGCGAAGTGATTTCGAAAAGTTCAACAAAAACCTAATCGTTTCAGGAGAGGTCTTGGTTAGCTTACAATGTTGTTGGTCTCTGGTGTAAATTTTTTCCATATCGAGTTATCATCATGTTATGATAAGATAACGCAACTAAAATGGAATTATTGTTAATCGCTCTAGGAACCCGATTAATTAGTCAAGACAATATTGTTTTTGTCGATGATCTTTCTAAGGTTGATTAAGGCATAACGCATTCTTCCTAACGCAGTATTGATACTCACACCGGTATTTTCAGAAATCTCCTTGAAGCTCATATCCTTATAGATTCGCATTAAAAGAACTTCTTTCTGATCATCGGGCAATTCCTCGATCAAATGTCTAAGATCAGAATCGATTTGATTCTTGATGATTTGCTTTTCGGCGTTCAACTTATCATCTCCGATAACGGAAAAGATGTTGAAATCATCGTTACCCTCGAATTTGGGCATTCTTTTGTTCTTTCTGAAATGATCGATGATCAAATTATGGGCGATACGCATAACCCATGGAAGAAATTTACCTTCTTCACTATAGGTTCCTTTCTTCAAGGTTCGAATAACCTTGATAAAGGTATCCTGAAAAATATCTTCGGTCACATCGCGGTCCAGTACTTTTGAGTAAATAAAACTGGTGATTCGTTGGTTATGTCTGTTAATAAGAATTTCCAGGGATTTTTCATCTCCGCTGATGTAATCTCTGACGAGCACTGAGTCTTCAATCTGTAATTCCATTCTTGTAGGGTTTTCTGTTAAGGTTTGGGATTTCTTGTTGGACAGCTTTTTTTGGGTCATTATCTAGTTATTTTTTGAGTTGAATCTTAAATCATGGTATGAACCTCGATTTTCAATTATGACCTAAAACTAGATATTACAGGGCTAGACGAAAAAACATTGTTGTCAAACAAGCAGTTTTTGATGTGAAACGCACTTTTTTAAACTTCAACAAAATAAATAGTGCGATAAGTCGTTGCCAAATTCAACTCCAAGGAATTTAATTCACGCCTGTTTTAGTATATAGAATGGTTTCTTACAACACGGATTACTATTTAAGTAATCTGTCATTTCCACAGCGCAAGGGAAAATTAATATAAGGCGGAAACAAAAAACCCCGACAATGTACATTGTCGGGGTTCTTGAATGGGATGTGTTTCTTAATTCAAGTTACTTTCGAATTGTATACCCTTCGCATTGATGACCTTCAACGATTTCGAATAGTTCAATAAGAAATCTATTGTCTGAGGTTGCGCTTTGACCAGTTTACATTTCGTTTTAGATGTTGAGTAAATTTTTTCCATATCTATTTAAAGTTTGGTTTCACTAGTAAAACGCCACATTAAATAAATATAATCAATTCGTTCGACCTGATGTCAAATAATTCGTTTATTAGACCTAAGGTCAATTTAGTTCGTTAAAACAATATTGTTTTCGTTAATGATCTTTCGCAAGTTAATCAGTGCGTAACGCATTCTTCCCAAGGCTGTGTTGATGCTGACGCCCGTATTCTCTGAAATCTCCTTAAAACTCATATCCTTATAAATACGCATCATAAGAACCTCTCTCTGGTCTTCTGGCAACTCTTCTATGAGAACGGTCAAATCAGAATCGATTTGATTCTTGATAATCTGATTCTCGGCATTGAGCTTTTCGTCTCCCATCACAGAAAATACATTGAAGCTATCAGCGCCATCGTACATTGGCATTCTACTACTCTTTCTAAAATGGTCGATGATGAGATTATGGGCGATTCGCATCACCCAAGGCAAAAATTTGCCTTCTTCGCTATACGTGCCTCGCTTTAACGTGCGAATGACCTTTATAAAAGTATCCTGAAAAATATCCTCGGTAATTCCGCGGTCATTTACTTTCGAATAAATAAAACTGCTAATACGCTGATTGTGGCGATTGATAAGTGTTTCTAGAGCTCGCTCGTCTCCGTTTATATAGCTTTTTATAAGTACTGAATCTTCTAGCTGTACTTTCATAACAATTACTTTTTGAGGTTAAAATGTAGCGTCCTCTTCTAGCGAAAAGGTCTTGTGGGTTATTCTAACTATTTCTAAAAAGTAATTGTATTGCTATAGGCACTTTTGCTTTTAAGTGAATTCAAATATAGAAAAAAATTAATACTTCGTTAAAAAAAATAAAACTACGGGGTATTTTTCAAGCAGTATTCAACAAAATTGGTGATTGAAATGACCTTATCGTATCTTCGCATTCCTAATAAAATTCATGGCAACACTACTTGACGTAAATCCGAAGGAAAACATTATTATCAAAGGTGCGAAATTGCACAATTTAAAAAATATCGATGTCGTCATTCCCCGAAATAAATTGGTGGTCATCACAGGTTTATCTGGTTCCGGTAAGTCAAGTTTGGCATTCGATACCCTTTATGCCGAAGGACAGCGGCGATATGTAGAGAGCCTCTCATCTTATGCTCGACAGTTCTTGGGGAAACTCGACAAACCAAAAGTGGACTATATTAAAGGTATTGCTCCTGCCATCGCTATTGAGCAAAAAGTGAATTCAACAAACCCACGATCTACGGTGGGTACGACTACGGAAATCTATGACTACCTGAAATTGCTTTTTGCCCGAATCGGAAAGACTATTTCGCCTGTTTCAGGCAACGAAGTCAAAAAGAATACGGTTACCGATGTCGTAAATCATATTAAAGCGTATGAGGATGGTGCCAAGTTGTTGCTACTAGCCCCAATACTGATAAAACCCGAAAGAGAGGTCTCAAAATCGTTACAACTCCTATCCAAGCAAGGGTATGCGAGAATCAAGTATCAAGGTAAGGTGGTTCGAATAGACAAAGCTCAGGAAAATATAGGAAGGGAATTCGATCTGGTTATCGACCGAATTATCACCAAAGACGATGAAGATTTCTATAATCGTCTGGCCAACGCTGTGGATACCGCTTTTTTTGAAGGTCGCGGTGAATGCATAGTTGAGGAGCTCGAAAGCGGATCTATGACGCTTTTTAGTAATAAATTCGAGTTGGATGGTATGGCTTTTCTAGAACCCAACGTTCATCTATTCAGCTTTAACAATCCGTACGGCGCGTGTCCGAAGTGCGAGGGATATGGCGATGTAATCGGTATCGATGAAGATCTCGTATTGCCCAATACAGCGCTTTCCGTTTATGAAAATGCGGTTTTTCCTTGGCGTGGTGAAAGTATGGGTTGGTATCGAGATCAACTGGTCAATTCGGCGTATAAGTTCGATTTTCCGATCCATAAACCTTGGTTCGAATTATCGGAAGACCAAAAACAATTGGTCTGGGAAGGCAATGATCATTTCATCGGCCTAAACAAATTTTTCGCACAACTCGAGGAAAAAAGCTATAAAATCCAGAATCGGGTGATGCTCTCACGGTACAGGGGGAAAACCAGATGTAATGTCTGTAAAGGAAAGCGCCTAAGACCGGAAACGCACTATGTAAAGGTAGCGGGGAAATCGATTTCTGACCTCGTGGAATTGCCCATCAACAAACTCATACCCTTCTTTGAGAACCTTACCCTCAATGACCATGACCATAAAATAGCAGCACGCCTTTTAAAGGAAATCAACATGCGATTAGGGTTTTTGTTCAAAGTAGGCCTAGGTTATCTTACATTGAATCGCAAGTCGAATTCCTTATCGGGAGGGGAAAGTCAGCGAATCAATCTAGCAACCTCTTTAGGCAGTAGTCTTGTGGGGTCTATGTACATCTTGGATGAACCTAGTATCGGTTTACATCCGAAAGACACCGAAAACCTCATTGACGTGCTGCTGTCTCTCCGCGATTTAGGCAATACGGTCATTGTTG
This sequence comes from uncultured Flavobacteriaceae bacterium, assembly GCA_947494565.1. Classification (GTDB taxonomy): domain Bacteria; phylum Bacteroidota; class Bacteroidia; order Flavobacteriales; family Flavobacteriaceae; genus Maribacter_C. Next base: position 512,507 of record CANLVG010000001.1, read on the forward strand.
TCGAACATGATGAAGATATTATGAAAGCCGCGGATGAAGTCATAGATATCGGACCTGAGGCCGGTACGCAAGGCGGTGAGGTAGTAGCCTTCGGTCCGTTGAACGAGATTTTGAAATCACAATCGTTGACCGCGAGCTACTTAAATGGCACTAAGGAAATAGCGATTCCGGCCGAACGAAGAACTTCTAATAGTTCCATCACCATTAAGGGTGCGAGGGAGAACAATCTCAAAAATATCGATGTGACCTTTCCCTTGAATATGCTTACCGTAGTTACCGGTGTATCCGGAAGTGGTAAAAGCACCCTGGTGAAAAAATTACTGTATCCCGTCATACTCAAAGAAGTTGGAGGCTATGGTGAAAAAGCCGGACAGTACACGGCAGTTGAAGGAAACTATAAGCATATCAAGCATGTTGAATTCGTCGATCAGAATCCGATCGGGCGTTCTTCCCGTTCAAACCCCGTCACTTACATCAAAGCGTATGACGATATACGAAGTTTGTTTGCATCCCAAAAATTGAGCAAGATAAGAAACTATCAGGCCAAGCACTTCTCCTTCAATGTAGATGGCGGACGCTGTGAAAAATGTAAGGGTGAAGGGGAAATCACCGTAGAAATGCAATTTATGGCGGATGTGCACTTAGAATGCGACACCTGCCGCGGCAAGCGTTTTAAAAAAGAGGTTTTGGAAGTCAAGTTCAATGACGCGACAATTGACGATATTTTGAACATGACCATTGACGATGCCATCTCGTTTTTTGAGCGTACGGAACAGAAACGACTAGTGACCAAACTAAAGCCATTGCAAGATGTTGGCCTGGGATACGTCACTTTGGGCCAATCATCTTCTACCCTATCGGGTGGTGAAGCCCAAAGGATAAAACTGGCTTCGTTCTTGGTCAAAGGGAATTCAAAAGACAAGGCACTGTTCATTTTCGATGAACCTACTACGGGATTACATTTTCATGATATCAAGAAATTACTGAAATCATTTGATGCCTTGATCGCTAGAGGACATTCCATCATTGTAATCGAACACAACATAGAGCTGATCAAATGTGCCGACCATATGATAGACTTAGGTCCTGAAGGAGGTGAAAATGGGGGGCAACTTCTTGCTTTCGGTACGCCTGAAGAACTATTGAAAAGCACATTTTCACATACCGCAAAATATCTAAAACAAAAACTACAACACCCCACCTTGAACTAAAAAGGAAAACATTATTCTTCTTTACGAACATTTTTAACAACACTTAATATTCTGTTTTTCAGTTATTTAAATATCGTCATCTTTTTTTGGCACGCTGTTTGGTATATAGTTATCGAATGTAAATAGTTGCATTCGGGAACCCGCCGGCCGGTTGGCAGGCTTAAACCTTATATCATGAGAAATTTAACACTCTTTTTTATGGCGATGTTTTTAGGTACTACAGCTACCTTCGCCTCCACAGCTGATGATAAGGTTGCAGAACGCAATGCTTATCGATACAACAACTCCTTTATTTTTCTAGAGGACGGTATCACTTTTGCGGTCTATCCCGATGGCGAATTCGACTTTTACATTGATAACCGAATCGGAAGAAATCGTAGAAACGTAACCTTCAACTCCGGATTCGATTACAGTCCATTTGCACAGTATGACGATTATGGTGCCGTAATTCAGGTAGAGAATATTCCGGTATACTACGACTTTTATGGCAGAGTGTCACAAATAGGTAGTGTCGATATCAACTATCGCAACGGTAGAGTAAATCGATTGGGCAATATGTTCGTATACTACAACCGAAGAGGTTTCTATGATTACCATACCGGTTTCATCAATGTATATAATAGACGTTACATATACAGACCTTTTCACAGTTTCTTTGCCAGACCGGCACTTGGATTCTGTTTTGTACGAACAACACCGTATAGAAGGTATTATAACCCATTTCGATATACGTATTACAATCCATACCGTTTCAACAGAAGACAGCAGTATGCGAGAATAGGAAAGGTACATCGCTATAATCAAGTGCGAAGAGAACGTTCGAGCATTTATAGAAATGATAAAAGAGTCGCGGTACGTGATAATGCCAGAAGAAGTAATCGAACGGTAGCCCGAAACAGCGCTAGAGGAAACAGAAATGTAGCTCGAAGCAGTGAGGCAAGAAGAACGGACAGAAGTACGGCACGCGCCAATTCAAACAGGGGAAATAGAACTGTGGCCAGAACTTCTACCACCCGCTCAAATGGCACGAACCGTGCGGTAAAAAGAACGGATTATCGAAGAGGAACCGCGGCCAATAGCAGGACTGTTACCAAGAGAGAAGTGACCCGCACCCCGCGTTCGACTACGGTTAAGAGAAGTACGAGTACAACCGTAAGAAAACCGGTCAGTAGAGGAAACAAGACCTATGCTCGAGGTAATACGTCAAACAGGACGCAAAGGTCAGTGACACGGCCTACGCAAAGAACCTCAAGAAGTACGGTAAGTAGAAGTACCACATCCCGTTCGGTAAAAAAAGCACCGGCGAGGAGTTCAAGAAGTAACAGAAGCGCCACGACCTCACGAAGTAGAGGAAGGCAATAAAGATAGTTTTTAGGTTGGTTAGTTGTTTAGCCCCGCAATGGATTCGTCCGTTGCGGGGTTTTTCCGTTAAAAAAGGCCCAAGATGAAAACACCTTGGACCTTTGATCAAAACTTTAGCCCTTTTCGGGCAATTGCTTATATCTTCTTATAAAGAACCTACGAAGTCAATAGCCGCTTGCGGCAACAATACTTTATTGATAACATGAACTACCCCGTTGGTAGCTTCTAGATCAGTAGTAGAAAGTTCAGCGTCAACATCTGAGTCATCTCCGATAACAAAAGTATCACCGCTCATAATTACCGAAATGGAATTGTCGGTAAATGCCGTGGCCACATCACCTGGGGCCAAATCGGTGGATTTTACCTGTGCCGCTACTACGTGGTACAATAAAATATTCTTTAAAAGAGCGATTTCTCCCTCTGTGTCAAAATCATCTAAACTATTGTAATCGTTTCCTAGCACATCCAATAGATCTCCAAAAGCGTCGTTGGTCGGAGCGAAAACCGTGAATGGACCGGCACTTTGCAAGGTCTCGACCAAATCGGCTTTGGTGACGGCCTCTACTAAAAGGCTGAAGTTGTCATCCGATGAGGCAATTCCAACAATATCTTTTAGACTTCCAACAAAATCAAGTGCTGCCTGAGGTAACAAAACCTTATTGATTACATGGATTACCCCATTATTGGCACCGATATCCGTAGCACTAATACCCGCATTGGTTTCAGAGGCATCGCCGATGACAAAGGTATCACCCTCGGCAATTACGGAGATAGAATTATCGGTAAAGGCTGTAGCCACATCACCCTCGGCCAAATCACTAGCGTTAACTTGAGAAGGGATTACATGGTATAATAAAATATTCTTCAAAAGAGCAATTTCAGCTTCTGTATCGAAATCGTCCAAACTGTTGTAATTGGAACCTAAAACGTCCAGCAAAGCTCCAAATGCCTCGTTGTCCGGAGCAAAAACCGTGAATGGACCTGCACTCTGTAAGGTGGTCACCAAGTCGGCCTTGACAACAGCTTCAACCAAAAGGCTAAAATCGGGGTTGGCACTGGCTACATCGACAATATCCAACAAGGATGCTGCAAAGTCTACGGCTTCTTGAGGAAGTAATACTTTGTCTATTAGGTGTACCACACCATTTGTAGCCATGATATCGGTTGCAGTAATATTCGCATCAACGGTCGAAGCATCTCCAATAACAAATGAGTCTCCGCTAGCAATTACCGCTACGGAATTATCGGTTAAAGCGGTACCGACATCCCCTGCTGATAGATCGGCAGCCTTTACTTCAGCAGGTACAACATGGTACAACAGTATATTTTTTAGAAGCTCGATTTCTTCTGCGGTATCGAAATCATCAAGACTGTTATACTCATCACCCAAGACTCCTAACAGTGCTATAAAAGCATCATCGGTCGGTGCAAAAACAGTGAAAGGCCCAGTGCCGGAAAGTGTTTCTACTAAGTCCGCTTTTATGACCGCTGCTTCCAATTGAGTCAATGACGTACTGGCAATCGCTAACTCCACGATATTGGAGGTCGGTTCCATTTCTTCCATATCGGGCACTGTAATGACCGGATCATCGTCACTACAAGAGAACATCACTACGGTTAGTGCTGCACATACCATCCACTTCATTGGGTTTAAAAATCTTTTCATAGTCTACTTTTTTAAGATTAATTTTTGTTTAATTTATTAATACAAACATTAAACATTTTAAATAGTATGAACCCTACCCTATTGCCCTCGGTTTTATTAAATATTTAACAAAAAAGAATGGAAAATGCCTATTTCTGGCCGTTTCTGAATCCAGAATTTGAGATATATAACTTCACATCAAAAAAAATAAAGAATGTTTAATTATCTCATACTAGCAATGAACAATTATGATTATGGAGATTTTGAAAATGAAGTATAGAAACCGGTCTTTTTCACTGCGTAAACGTATTCCACGCCGTGATCAAGATTTGACTACAAAGGGAAACGTAAGATGATTACTGTACTATGTGTCTAAGGAAGTTTCTCGAGGATATCGGCAAGTTTATGTGTCAATTGCTTTCTGCTATACCTTTCGATCCGCTCAGAAGCAATATGGAGTTTTCCATTTTGATACGCCTCGAACCACTGCTCAATAGCGCTTTTCATCACGTCGGTATCTTGATAGTCGTAAACCTCACCTGCCTTGCATTCTTTGATGATTTCACCGGCATTCCAGCCTTTGGGACCAATAGCCAATAGGGGTCGTTTCGCGGCCAGATATTCGAATACCTTGCCCGGCACGATGCCCACCGTATCTTCCGAATCGATTTCTATGATCAATAGCACTTGACTTTTTCGTTGTCGCCGTACAGCCTCTTCATGCGTAAGATAATCCGTTAAGCGTACAAAAGGTTCCAGTTCATGCGCATATATATTATGAAGTACATCTTCACTTACAACCCCTATGAGATGTAACTCAAATGCTTCCGCAAATGCCTTGTTCTCTTGGGTCAATTCCTTTAGGACCTTCCACAGATTATTGGGGTTCCTCCCGGTCAGCAATGAACCGATATGCGAGATGCTGAACTTAGTATCTAAATCACTATTCGCAGGTATCTCCACATCGTACCCATTTGTGATGACCTGTATCGGTACGTCCGTCAGGGCTTGAAACTCTTCTTTAGTACTGGTACTGGTTACCACAATCGTATCGGCAGCATTGAGTACTTGACGCTCTAAGTCTTTATGTTTCTTTTTTGAAGACTTGGTCAGTTTCAACTTCTTATGATAGCCAATGGACGTCCAAGGATCTCGGAAATCCGCTATCCATTTCAGTGCTTGGCCTTGTTTTAATCCTTGGCCTATGAGGTGAACACTGTGAGGTGGACCCGTAGTTACAATAGTGTCGATTTTTTCGGAGGAAATCACCTTCGACAAATAACGTATCGAGGGTTTGACCCAATTCTTTCGAGCATCGGGAATAAAAAAATTTCCCCGTACCCAGAGCATCGCTTTTTCTATAGGGGATTGATTCTGCGCTTGGATTATTCCTGAACTGATGCGTTTTGTTTTCTTAGCGGAAAAAAAGGAAGCCAGCTTGTATGGCTCTTTTATAGGAAGACTATACGTCGTGATTCCCTCGGGTATCTCATGCAACAGGGACGTATCCGTAATAGGGTAATTGGGATTCTCTGGAATGTATACTAAGGGCTCAAAACCAAAATCGCGCAAGTATTTGACGAATTTCAACCAGCGTTGTACACCAGGCCCTCCAGCTGGTGGCCAATAATACGTGATGACCAACACTTTTCGCATTAGACTTCCTCTTTTTCTTCTTTTCGGGAATGCCAGAAGGAAAAACCGATTCCCCCGACCAGTACAAGTCCAAGTAAAATCGAACTGGCTAAAGCAATTGTGCTGCCGGTTCGAACGACCTCAGGTTCAAATTTAAACTCTACGGTGTGCTCACCGGCTGGCAATTTCATAGCTCTTAAAACGTAGTTTGCCCTAAAATGGTCATGTGGTTTTCCGTCGACATAGGCGTGCCAACCTTTTCCATAATACATTTCGGAGAATACGGCTACTCCCGCATTTTCATTCTTTGCGGTGTAGGTCAGATGATTCGGTTCATAAGCGATTAAGTCAATGGTCGTAGTCGAATCGGTTTGAAAATTGAATCGATTGATATTTTTGAATTTACTTGTGTTCACCACTGCTTCATTGGCCATATCAAGGTCAGCGAGCGCTAGAATCTCGTCGTCCGCAGTCTTGACTTCCTTGAGTTTTGATACAAACCAGCCATTTCCACTGGCTTCCGGATTCAATCCAGCATATCTTCTCCCCTCCTCATCTTGTTGAATGACATACTTTACATTAAGCATATTCAAGACATTGAAGTTTCCTCGGTACAAGTAGAAATCAAATATATCTTGAATACCTGCGGGTTTCGCCGCATGATACCCGACAATTGACTGGTGAAAATATGCCGTTCTCGCGCTATCAAAACCTTCTGAGGGGTCAAATACCCTGAACTTCCCGGGATCTTCTTTAATACGCTGATCAACTTCCGTCTCCTGAAACGGTTGTGTCATCCTGCGTTTTGAAACAAAATCATCGTTGTTGACATACCTTAGATTCACTCCGACCAAATCGACCACAATCAAGACGCCTACGATACCTATGGCGATATTTTGCTTCAACTTTCCCTTGAGGTAAAACCAAAGCGTCGCAGTGGCGAGAAATACGAACAGCAGGGAACGGAACAAATCGCTGTTATAAACGGATTTTCGGTCGGCTTTAATCATATCGGGCAACTCCTCCATACCCGTAATTCGTAAGTTTTCGTCTGAATAGCCCTCGAAATCAAACATCCCTTTAGCAATCAGCAATAGGGCACCCATGCCCAAAAACCCGAAGAATGTATATTTTAGGGCCTTTATTTTATCAGTCGATACCCGTGTGGTATCGAAAAGCGCCACTAAAGCCAATACGGCCAGAACAGGGGCGCATAGTTCAAGGACCACTTGGGCCGAAGAGACCGCCCTGAATTTATCGTACAAGGGGAAATAGTCGATCATGAAATCGGTAAAGAAGCTGAGATTCTTTCCCCAAGACATCAAAAGAGACAATAAGGTACCTCCTAAAAGCCACCATTTGGCTTTTTTATCGACAATGAATAGTCCAAGGAAGAATAAAAAGAAAATAATCGCCCCAATATAGGCCGGCCCAGAGGTAACGGGTTGTTCGCCCCAGTATAGGGGTAGGCTCTGGGTAAATTCCAAGGCTCGATTTCTTGGCAATCCTTTTTCGACCAAATACACATAGGTTTTAGAATCTTTTCCCAAATCCTCATTCGAAGCACCACCGAAAAGCCGCGGAACAAAAAGGTTCAACGATTCGGAAATACCATAACTCCACTGGGTGATGTATTCTTTACTTAATCCACCTGTATTTTCCTTGGTCTCGCCATTGGGACCTATGGTCAGTTCTGATTTTCCACGGGTACTCCAGTCCGCATACTCCTTGGTAGCCAAAAGTCCGGTAGCATTAGCGGCAATTCCTAATGTAACGGCCACCAAAAGAAGACCCACGGAGACAAAAAAGTGTTTGAGGTATTTTTTTCGAATAGCATCATACAGATACACCCCTCCTAAAATCAAGACCAATAACATAAAATAATAGGTCATTTGGTAATGATTTGCCTGCACCTCAAGGGCCATAGCGATAGCTGTTAATAGAAAGCCCCACAGGTATTTTTTCCGAAAGACCAATATAATCCCACCCAATACCATAGGAAGATAGCCCATTGCATGGGCCTTTGCATTATGCCCGGCCCCAAAAATAATGATGAGATAGGTCGAAAAGCCGAAGGCCAGTGCCCCCACAATGGCAAGCCGATAATCGACTTTCATGCAGCATAATAAAATGTAAAAGCCAATAAAGTATAAAAAAAGATAATCGGCCGGTCGTGGTAGAAAGCGTATGACACTATCTAATTTTTTAACATAGTTGTGCGGATAATATGCGCCCAATTGATAAGTGGGCATACCTCCAAAGGCACTATTGGTCCAATAAGGTTCTTCCCCTGTTTTTTTGCGAAAGTCATTTTGCTCTTTTGCCATACCCGTATATTGGGCAATGTCATTTTGGAACAAAATCTTTCCTTGGAGCACTGGGCTGAAGTAGGCAACGGCTGCAATAACAAAGAAAACGGTAACAAAAAAGTGAATAAAAAAAGCCTTAAGACCGGTTTGCATGGGTTTGTTTAGTGGTTGTTTCCGCTAAAATACTCAATCAATTTCCTCAAAGTCAATATAATCCCCAACTTTTTCCGAAGTGCCCTTTTTATTGGCTCGCTTCTTTTCGATGATTACATCACCCACACGCTCTTCCGTTTGTGTTTCATAACGCCGATGCTGTTCTCCGAATTGTTCCTTAAAGTGGGCTTCGGTCTTTTTAGCAGCGTAATTGATAATCTTTGGAGCAAACAGTCTGGCTACGATCTTGAGTAGATAATAGACCATGACGATAATCAGAACTGTCTTTAAAAAAGCCATATAATTTATTGTAGAATATATCAAAAATACAATTCCTGCGTTGTACTAGATAACCTGAGGTCTTAAAATAATAATAAAATCGCATCCATGGGCAATTCCCCAGAACCGAAAAAAGCAACGATCCTTGCGGTATTTACCCTTTTATTAGTACCGTTTTTCGCTATTTCGCAATATACCGATGTCATCAATTCAAATCGGCCCGGATTATCCGTGAGTGCTTATGCGGTCGGTAAGAATGTTTTGCAACTGGAAATGGGCGTGGGATTCGAACAAAGTGATCATGCCTTGTTGAACACCCAATCGAACATTTTAGGAAGCGATCTTTCCCTACGATACGGACTTCTTTTTGAGCAACTCGAACTCAATTGGGAAGGCACCTTTCAAAATGAATCAAAAACTTTTGTCAATTCAGGAATCGAGACCTCTTTCGCCAAGTTCTCTAGAAACAGGGTTGGATTGAAATATCTGCTTTACGACCGGTACAAATCGCCCGAACGGAACAAACCCAACCTCTACAGTTGGCGCAAGAACAATCTTTTTCAACTCAAGAACCTGATTCCATCAGTGTCGCTTTATGGAGGAGCTACTTTCAATCTACTGGATAACCCAAATTTTATGGGGGATCCAACGGTTATGTACCGCGTAATGGTTGCCACCCAAAGCAGATTGACCCCTCGTTTTGTACTCATCTCGAATATTGCCTACGATCGTATCTCCTCAGACTTTCCTGAAATCAATTATTTGGTATCCCTTTCGTATGCCTTCAGGAACCCAAAATGGAGTACTTTTGTCGAGCATCAAGGTATTAAAAGTGACCGCTACTCCGATGTATTACTACGCGGTGGGGTAGCCCACCTACTTGGTGACGGATTGCAGATAGATGCCAATATGGGAGCCAGTTTTAAAAACACCCCTTCACGGGTATTTGTGTCGGTAGGCTTTTCCTATAGATTTGATTTCCATCAAGATCCTCCCCCTGCCATCGAAGATCAAGAAGCTGGTGAAAATGGTGGTCCCATTAGAAAGAATGCCATGAAAAAGAAGGAAAACAAAGGCAGCAAGAAAAGTGATGCGGGTGGTTTGGGTGCTGAAGATATTGATCTTGGGCCTTCAAAAAAACAATTGCGAAAGCTCAAAAAAGAGGAAAAGAGAAAGAAGAAGGGAAAAAAGAAGAAAGATGACGGTGTTATTGAATTTTAACGCAAAAAGGCCGTCTTTAATCGCGCACATAGCAGCACTCATCAACTAACGTTTTTTAAATTAACCGCTATACCTTGCCCAAAGGAATTATCAGTAAGGCGATTACAACTTTAATAGCACTGGTTTGGTTCGTAAACGGACTCTTCTGCAAAGTGCTGAATTATGTACCCAGGCACCAAGAAATCGTTTCTGAAATTTTAGGGGTCACCTATGCTGCTCCCTTGACTACAGCCATTGGAATTTCCGAAGTGATCATGGCCATTTGGGTGATTTCCGGCTTCAAGTCGAGAATGAATGCCATACTTCAAATAACGATTATCTGCGCCATGAACTTTCTTGAATTCCTTTTAGTTCCAGGACTATTACTTTGGGGAAGATGGAATGCATTCTTCGCCTTGGTATTCGTCGGACTGATTTATTACAATGAATTCGTTCTTAAAAAGCAATCACGCCCCTAATGAGCATATTTCCCAAAAATCACCCTTTTCCTGTCGAGGCTTATTTCAAAAGCACCACGGTTTTATCGTTTGCAGTGCCCAAAACGGAGCTTGGACCATTGATTCCAGAATGTCTTGAGCTCGACACATTTGATGATACTTGGGGTTTTATTGCCATGGCGATGGTACAAACGAAACAGCTGCGTCCCAAAGGTTTTCCAAAATTTCTAGGAAATGATTTCTTTCTAGTAGGATTTCGAATCTTCGTCAGATACCAAACTAGTTGGGGCAAACGTCTGCGTGGGCTCTATATCCTAAAATCAGAGACCAATAAAAAGAAGATGGAACTCTTAGGGAACATTTTCACCAGTTATAGCTATACGACCACGGATATAACACATGTGAACGACGCAAATGGCTTCCGGATTTTCTCGAAGAAGTCAGACTTTAATCTGGTCTTTGAAAATACGGCAGCGGAGGTAACCCTGCCGAAAAGCTCCCCTTTTTCCAATTGGAAAGAGGCCAGACGTTTTGCAGGTCCCCTACCGTTTACGTTTTCATACAACAAACCTAAAAACGAAGTGTTGATTATCGAAGGGGTGCGCTCCAATTGGACCCCCGAACCACTGCATGTGGTCGACCATTCTATTTCGTTCCTTAATACCTTACATTTGAAAGAGGTAAAACTCGCCAATGCATTTCGAATCGAAGAGGTTCCGTATCAATGGAAAAAAGGAAAAAAAGACCAATGGAAACCATAAGAAAACCATTTCAGGGGGTTCGTAATATTATCGTGTTCAATTGGCATTTTTACTTCGGAGCCGCAGTACTGACTCTTTTCTTGTCCTGCGCTCATTTTATCTTCGAATCGATACCCTTAGCGTATTTTCTGATACCTGCGGGCTTCATATGTATTATGGTATTGGTTTCCTTGCTCGTTTCTACCTACATTTATGACTTATCAGGTCTCTACAGCTTGAATTGGATAGACAGGCTATCAATCGGACAGCCGGATACGGTAATCAATGTAAATGCGGGATTTGACGAGACCACCCCTTTACTCATTTCGCGGTATTCAGAAGCCACATTTCAGGTTTTGGATTTCTATGACCCAGAAAAGCATACAGAGGTTTCTATCAAAAGGGCTCGTAGGTCTTATCCCCCTATGCCTGGAACATTAAAAATCAGCACTGCCCAAATACCCTTGGAAGACGAAAGTACGGATGTGATTTTTGCGATACTCAGTGCGCATGAAATACGAAATGACTTGGAACGCATCGGATTTTTCAAGGAATTACATCGTATTCTAAAAAGAGATGGGCGGATCATTATCACGGAACATCTCCGAGATCTTCCAAATTTTTTGGCCTATACCCTAGGTTTCTTTCATTTTCATTCTAAAAAAACCTGGCGTTATACTTTCGTAAAGGCGAACCTGCAGCTATCGGAAGAAATCAAGATCACTCCATTCTTAACCACATTTGTAGTACAACATGCTTGAGTTTCAACTTAAACTTATCGGAGGGATTCTTAGCATTTTGGCATTTGCACACATTGCTTTTCCAAAATATTTCCTTTGGAAGAAAGAACTGCAACATTTAAGTTTGATCAATCGGCAGATGATGCAAGTACATACCTTTTTTATCGCCATAACTGTTCTTTTTATGGGCCTACTATGCATCACTTCATCCCATGAATTGGTCACCACTGTACTCGGAAAGCGCATTTCACTTGGACTGACTATTTTTTGGGGTATTCGATTGGGAGTTCAGTTTTTTGGATATTCGGTCGACCTTTGGAAAGGGAAAACCTTTGAAACTACGATTCACGTTATTTTTTCGATACTCTGGGGGTATTTCACCGCCGTTTTTTTTATGGCCTGGTATGCGAAAGATATTTTATTCTAACGATTAATATGCCTAATATTGAGGGTACAAAAGCCTACTCATGGTCACCCTCAAAGAAGCGCGGACAAAATCAGAGCTCAAACAGTTTGTAAAGTTTCCTTTTGCGCTTTACAAAGACAATCCGTATTGGGTACCCCCTATTATAGCCGATGAGCTAGCGTCTTTCGACAAGACCAAAAATCCGGCTTTTGAGAATGCCGATGCCTGGTTTTTTTTGGCGGTAAGAGATGGGGCCGTAGTCGGTCGTGTAGTTGTCATTATCAATAGACTTGAAACCAATGACCAGGCCATCAAGAAAGTGCGTTTTGGATGGTTCGACTTCATAGACGACACTGCTGTTTCAGAGGCCTTATTAAACAAGGTGGCCGAAATAGGCAGGCAACATCATCTTGACTATATGGAAGGGCCTGTGGGTTTTTCCAATTTGGATAAGGTAGGCGTACTCACTGAAGGATTTGAACATATCGGCAGCATGATTACCTGGTACAACCATCCGTATTATAAAGCGCATTATGAGGGCTTGGGCTTTGTGAAGGAGAAGGAATATATGGAAAACAAGTTTCCGGCCAGCAATGCGGATCCCAAGCTTTTTATCAAGCTAAACGATTTGATCAAAAGGCGCTACGGACTTCGGGAAATCAACTTCACCAAAACGAAGGATGTGATGCCAATGGCGGATCAAATGTTCGACCTTTTTAATAAAACCTATTCCAAATTATCGTCTTTCGTACCGATTACCGAGGTTCAAAAAGCATACTTCAAAAAAAAGTACATCAGCTTTATAAATCCGGAGTACATTAAGTTTATCGTTGATAAAGACCATAAGCTTATCGCCTTTTCTATTGTTATGCCTTCTTTTTCGAAAGCCTTGCAAAAGGCAAGAGGAAAATTGTTTCCTTTCGGCCTATACCATCTCTTAAAGGCCAAGAGAAGTAGTAAGGACGTTTACTTCTACCTCATCGGGATTCATCCCGATTATCAAAACAAAGGTGTTACGGCAATTGTCTTCAATGAATATTACAAAACCTTTAGCAAGAAAGGCATTCAAATGTGCTATCGTACACCTGAATTAGAGGAGAACATCGCCATCAAGCAAATGTGGAAACACTTTGACCCCGTGGTCTACAAACGACGTAGAACGTATCGAAAAGATTTGAGTTAGATAGACCAATTACCGCTTCTATTCATTAGCAGTTTTCCTAGGTACTCAAAACAAGAACACTAAAACAAATATTAGGCTTACTCCCCCATCGCTGCCGCGACTGCTGCTGAAAGGCGCTTATAAGTACCGTTTTGCAACCGTTCTCGAATGGCTGAAAACGCATCAAGGGTTATGGCTATATCCTCTAAAGTATGTGTCGCTGTTGGAATCATACGGAGTAAAATCAGTCCTTTAGGTATCACAGGGTAAACCACTATAGAACAGAATATTCCGTGATTTTCGCGAAGATCTTTTACCAAGGCCATTGCCTCAGGAATACTTCCGTTTAGGTACACCGGTGTCACACAACTTGTGGTGGTTCCGATATCGAATCCTCGCTCTTTCAAACCATTTTGAAGGGCGTTGACGTTCTCCCAAAGTTTCTCTTTCAATTCGGGCATGGTGCGAAGCATATCCAATCGCTTCAACGCACCCTTGACATAGGTCATTGGCAGCGACTTTGCGAACATCTGTGAACGCAAGTTATATTTTAAATAGTCGATGATCTCTTTATCGGCAGCCAAAAAAGCCCCTATACTGGCCATAGATTTGGCAAATGTGGCAAAGTACACATCAATATCATCTTGAACACCTTGTTCTTCACCTGCTCCTGCACCGGTCTTCCCTAAGGTGCCAAATCCGTGTGCATCATCGACCAAGAGCCTAAACTTGTATTTCTGCTTGAGCGCTACAATTTCCTTAAGCTTTCCTTGTTGTCCTCGCATGCCGAAAACACCTTCTGAAATAACCAGGATTCCTCCACCGGTCTGTTCGGCCATTTTAGTGGCACGTTCCAAATTCACTTCAAGACTTTCAACATCATTATGCTTAAAGGTAAATCGCTTGCCCATATGCAAACGAACCCCGTCAATGATACAAGCATGACAATCCACATCATAAACGATGATATCATCTTTAGCGACCAAAGCATCAATACAAGACATGATACCCTGATAGCCGAAGTTCAAAAGATAAGCAGCCTCTTTTTGAACAAAGGCAGCACATTCTTGCTCCAACTGTTCGTGAAAATCGGTGTGCCCACTCATCATTCGAGCGCCCATCGGATAGGCAGCGCCATATTCCGCAGCGGTATCCCCGTCGATTTTCTTAATTTCAGGTAAATTGGCCAATCCTAAATAGTCATTGATACTCCAAGTAATAACCTCTTTTCCTTGAAACTTCATTCGATTCGATATCGGCCCTTCCAATTTTGGAAAAACGAAATACCCTTCTGCCTGTGAAGCCCATTTTCCCAATGGTCCCTTATTCTCAATAATTCGATCAAAAATATCTCTCATCGTGCCTGTGTTGATTTTTGTTAAATAAATGTGAAACACTTATTTATACTGCAAAAATATAGATTTTCGACTAGAAAAAAAGGCAATAACTACAAGAAGTTATCGCCCGTCTCTTCATAACGTTATTCGTTACCTATCGTATAATTTGAATTCGTTGTGTTTCTTCAGCCACCTTGGCATCCATAAAACCTTGGTCTTCCATCCATTGGTCACTGTAAATCTTACTCATGTATCGTGAACCGTGATCAGGAAATATGAGCACAACATTACTATCTTGGTCAAACTCACCCAAATCATTCAGTTGTTTGGCCGCCTGCATTACGGCTCCACAGGTATACCCTGCAAAGATACCTTCAGTTTTCGATATTTCACGGGCTGTATGCGCACTCTCCGCATCGGTCACTTTAATGAACTCGTCGATACAAGCAAAGTCCGTTGCACCTGGAATCAAGTTTTTACCCAAACCTTCAATACGATACGGATAAATTTCATTGGAATCCAATTCACCGGTCTCATGGTACTTCTTCAAAACCGAACCGTAGGCATCTACCCCAATAGTTCTTATTTCCGGATTCTTTTCCTTCAGATAACGAGAAGTACCCGAAATGGTGCCTCCCGTACCACTACACGAAATCAAATGGGTAATATGGCCATTGGTCTGTTCCCAAATTTCAGGCCCCGTCGTTCGGTAATGGGCATCTATGTTAAGTTCGTTAAAATATTGGTTGATATAGATAGAGCCTGTGGTCTCTTGATGCAAGCGCTTGGCCACTTCGTAATACGAACGGGGATCATCGGCGCTGACATGGGCCGGACAAACATAGACCTTTGCTCCCATAGAACGGAGCATATCTATTTTATCAGGAGATGATTTCGAACTCACGGCAAGAATACATTCGTACCCTTTGATGATACTGACCATTGCGATACTGAAACCGGTATTGCCCGAGGTTGTCTCGATAATTGTACTGCCAGGCTTTAGAATGCCTTTTCGCTCTGCTTCGTTGATGATATGGATCGCAATACGGTCTTTTGCCGAATGGCCCGGATTAAAAGCTTCTACCTTGGCATAAAAGTTACCAAGAAGACCTTCAGCCATGCCGTTGAGTTTGATCAGGGGAGTGTCGCCTATAAGTTCGGAAACATTATTGTAGGCGTTAATCTGGTTTTTCATAAAGGCTATTTAAGGCTTCGAAAAGCACGTTCTCGAAAACACATAAAATCGAGGCAAAATTACTATTTTTTTTTAACTACAGGACTTTCCCTTCCAAATCAAGTAAAAAGGCATATTCCCGAGCGACCTCTTTCAAGGCCTCAAAACGGCCCGAAGCACCTCCGTGACCCGCATCCATGTTGATATCGAATAACAGTAGATGATTATCCGTCTTTAGCTCCCGTAATTTAGCCACCCATTTGGCAGGCTCGAAATACTGCACCTGTGAATCATGTAGTCCGGTCGTCACCAACATATTCGGATAATCCTTCGGTTCAACATTATCATAGGGGGAATAGGATTTCATATAGGTATAATACTCTTTTTCATCAGGATTTCCCCATTCATCGAACTCCCCTGTGGTCAAAGGAATGGAATCGTCTAGCATAGTAGTCACGACATCCACGAAAGGCACTGCGGCCACAATTCCATTATAAAGTTCGGGAGCCATATTCACAATGGCGCCCATAAGCAAGCCGCCAGCTGAACCGCCCATGGCATAAAGATGATCAGCGCTAGTGTAGTTGTTGCCAATGAGATGTTTGGAACAGTCGATAAAGTCGGTAAAGGTGTTTTTCTTTTTCAAGAGTTTCCCATCTTCATACCACGGCCTTCCGAGGTATTGCCCTCCCCTCACATGTGCCAAAGCATATACGAATCCCCTATCCAATAAACTTAAACGTACGGTGGAGAAATACGGGTCGACCGTAGAACCGTAGGAACCGTATGCATATTGTAAAATTGGGGTGCTTGCATCGATTTTAGTTTCCTTATGATGGACGATAGACATCGGTACTTTGGTTCCATCCCTAGCATCGGCCCAAATACGCCTCTCAACATAGTTGGTCTTATCAAAATTACCACCAAGTACCTCTTGTTCCTTTTTAACCTCCTTTTCTTTCGTTCTCATATTGAAGTCGAGAATCGAACTTGGGGTGGTCATCGAATTATAAGAGTAGCGCAGTACCTCAGTATCAAAATCCGGATTGGTACTGACATAGGTCGTATAGGTTTCACTGTCAAACGGCAAATAGTAGCTATCAGCACCATCCCATCGAACGATTTTGAGCTCATTCAGTCCGTTTTTTCGTTCCGTTAGCACATAATACTCCTTAAAGATGTCGATGCCTTCTAGCAGTACATCCTCTCGGTGAGGGATAAATTCCTTCCATTGGTCGGCCAAGG
Organism: uncultured Flavobacteriaceae bacterium; assembly: GCA_947494565.1. Lineage (GTDB taxonomy): Bacteria > Bacteroidota > Bacteroidia > Flavobacteriales > Flavobacteriaceae > Maribacter_C. The sequence goes on from CANLVG010000001.1 coordinate 529,563, forward strand.
TATTGCCCTCGGATACCTTCATCAATTTAAAGTTGGTTGCCCCATCCTTATTGGTCAGTACATAAAAGTCATTCCCATAGTGCGAAATGGAGTATTCCAGTCCCCTTGTTCTGGGATGGAAAATCTTGAACTCCCCATCAGGATTATCCGCGCGTAAGGTCTGAAACTCCATCGTCATCGTACTATAAGATACGATGATGATGTACTTCTTTGACTTTGATTTGTACACAGCGGTTCCGAACGTTTCGTCCGTTTCATTGAAAATCAGGGTATCCTCAAGTTCGCCCAGGTGATGTCTGAAAATTTTATCCGAACGTAGGGTGACGTCATCCTGCTTGCTATAGAACAACGTTTTATTATCGTCGGCCCAAACCGAATTACCTGCAGTATTATCTATTTTGTCAGGGAGCACCTCGCCAGTTTCAAGGTTTTTGACCTGTAATGTATACTTTCTTCTCGAAACCGTATCAATTGAGAAGGCTGCCAGTTTATTATCCGGACTAATCGAAAAACTTGACATATTAAAGAATTCATGTCCCTTGGCAAGTTCATTACAATCAAAAAGAATCTCTTCCGCTGCATCAAGTGATTCCTTTTTTCTAGAATAAATCGGATACTCCTTTCCCGTTTCGTATTTCGTGATATACCAATACCCGTTTTGCTTATAGGGTACTGAGGTGTCATCCTCCTTAACACGGGCTTTCATTTCTTCGAAAAGATCTTTTTGAAAGTCCTTTGTGTGCTCGGTCATTTTTGCATAATAGGCGTTTTCGGCCTCTAAATGGGAAATTACTGTGGAGTCTTCCCGCTTGTTCATCCAATAATAATCATCCACACGAACATCTTCGTGCTTTACCAGTTTTTCAGGTATTTTTTTTGCAACAGGAGGTGTGGGGTTTTCCATATCGGTTTTCTCGGTTTGGCAAGAAGCCGCAAAAATAAGACATCCTAAAAGAACAACTTGGTATTTCTTCATTTGTAGTGTTGAAATAAGAGTTATTGCTACAATTTAGTAATTTTGAAACGATAACTATTAAATCAAAAAGTATGTTCGGAGATATGATGGGAATGATGGGGAAGCTCAAAGAGACCAAAGAAAAGGTGGCGGCTACCAAGAAACGCCTTGATACCGTGACTTTAGAAGAATCTGTAGCCAACGGATTGGTCAAGGTCACGATAACGGCAAATAGAACCGTGAAAGATTTGACCATTGACGAAAACCTTTTGAACGACAAGGAAGCCCTTGAAGACTATCTTGTACTGGCCATCAACAACGCCATTGAAAAAGCGACCCAAATCAACGAGCGCGAACTTGCTGCAGCAGCGAAGGAAGGGATGCCGAATATTCCGGGATTGGACGGTTTTTTTAAGTAGTTGGTAGAAAAACTGTACGAAATGAGAGTCCTTATTCGTTACAGTTAAACATAAAATTCACCCAATTACAGAAGTGGACGAATGTGTTCATACTGAATAAAAAATCCAACATGAAAAAACTGATAATCCTTATAGTTGCCCCCTTTCTTCTGACCGCTCAAGCAGAAAAATCGATTGGAACGGAAAACACATGGCTGACCGATTACGACAAGGCCATTGCCAAAGCGGAAAATGAAGATAAGAACGTGCTCGTTTATTTTACGGGCAGTGACTGGTGTGCACCTTGTAAAATGCTCAAGAAAGATTTCTTCGACACTAGCACTTTTCAAACGATCTCGCAAAATTACGTATTGCTCTATATTGACATTCCAATGAACCGGAGTTTAATTTCTGCCGAACAGCTGAAACACAACAAAGAACTATCTTCAAGATTGAATCGAAAAAACTCCGTACCCCTATTGACTATACTGAATAGCGAAGGAAAGGAATTGGGCGCCTATGCGGGGTATAACATGAATGGTGGAACCAAAAAGCACATAGCGTTGCTTAAAAAATTTCAATAAAAGGCCATACAGGATAACCAAAATTGGCCTGAACCAAGGTCATGTGTCGGTAAATATATATCACATATCAATGTTGATATCGACGCTTTAACCTTCAAATAATGGCATACAGGCTTTCGTAAAAGGAAGCCTTTTTTCTTGAACAACTTCCTTTTGAGGATATTGACTTTCATTCTTCGTTCGATACATACATGAGGTCGAGGCCTGATTTAGGTATGAGATCATTTCCACTAAAGGAATAGTTGTTGTAATTTGTAGAAGGAAATAGATACCAATGATCGAAGTAATCAAAGAAAAGGACGATGACTCTTTTCGTTTTTCGCTGAAGGCGGAAAGTGGAAGTGTATTGTTGACGAGCGCATTATTTCAAAACGAGGGTGAGGTGAGCCGGATTGTTCAAAGTTTAGGTATCCTTCAAGGGAAACGCAATGCCTTTGAACGTAAGACCAACCACGACGGACAGTTTCTATTCCATTTAAAGAACGTAAATGGTGAAGTTATCGGCACGAGCCAATCTTATCGCTCTGAGGCCGGTATGGAAAACGGAATCAAAAATCTAAAAAAAAGAATACTGGACCTCGCTAGCTCCGATCAATTACAATTGCCTTAATAGCTCCAAAAAATGGGTATGCATGGCATCCGTATAGTCTAAATGAGTCACTATGCGCAGTTTACCTTGGCCCATACCGATAAGATGCACCCCTTTTTCCCTAAGACTTTCGACGAATTGATCCGCGGCCATTTGCCTTTCGTCGATTTCGAAAATGATGATATTCGTTTCAATAGGTTCTACCTTTTTTATATAGGAGAGCTGTTGTAGCACTTGCCCGATTTCCGTTGCCTTTTTATGGTCATCAGCCAACCGTTCTACATGTTTGTCAAGCGCATAGATGCCAGCTGCAGCCAGGTAACCCGCCTGGCGCATACCACCCCCGAAGACCTTTCGAATACGCAAGGCCTTATCAATAGCTTCCGTTGAGCCCAACAATACAGAGCCTACAGGGCACCCTAAACCCTTACTAAGGCAAACACTGATCGTATCGAATAGTTCGCCATACTGCTCCGGAGATTCCTTTTTCTTTACCAAGGCGTTCCATAGCCGTGCGCCATCTAGATGATAGGCAAGACCATGGCGATCACAAACAGAACGAATCCGCCGTAGTTCTTCAAAATCATAACAGGCACCGCCCCCTTTATTGGTCGTGTTTTCGATACATACCAATGTCGTCAAGGGACTGTGATAAAAATCCGGTGGATTGATGGCTTCCTCCACTTGTTCCGAATTCATCATTCCCCTATGGCCATCGACAAGTTTGCAAGAGACACCACTGTTAAAACTTACCCCTCCCCCTTCATAGTTATATACATGGGCATACTTGTCACATATCAATTGATCTCCTGGGTTTGTATGCAATTTAATGGCCGTTTGATTCGTCATGGTTCCTGAAGGAAAGAACAGCGCAGCTTCTTTGTTGAATAAACGAGCTACCTTTTCTTCCAAAGCATTTACGGTAACATCGGCCTTAAAGACATCGTCGCCAACTTCTGCGGACATCATGGCATTCAACATTTCAGTTGTTGGTTTCGTTACGGTATCACTAATGAGGTTTATTTCCAAAAGTTAGGGATATTGATGTTGATATTGTGTTCGGGGTTTTTAGTGAAAACAGTCCATTCCGATAGGTGAACCATCCGGGATTTTCTGGGCCGGAATCACCTCGAAGTCTTCTGGCTTGTCCATAAATCGATCGATTCTCCGAACCATTTCGGACCGAACGGCATTTTTCCCTGCCTTTAAGAGCTCCGATTTCAACGTATTAAGTTTCTGATTCGCAATTGCATTGACTTGCGGATGCACATTGGGATGCTGTGCCAAGTTCATGATATGGAACAATCCCCGAAACGCAATGTTGGTCTGCACTTCGTTCAAATAGGCATCTTTGAAACTCTTGTTGATCGCCCCGGTCACAACAGCGCTTAATACCTCTTCAAGACCAATATTATCAGTAGCTACGGATTTTTGTTGTATGAGACGGGATGCCCGTTCAGGATGCAACAAGAGACCCAAAGTCATGTCCGCGGCGGTTTCCGAGGCTGATAGCGCGTCAAAAGAGACGCCTGTTTTTCCTTTTATCGACTCTCTGGTTCGACCATAGCCAAAGGCCCTTGGTGGGAAAAGAGCAAGCTTCTCCTTAGGAATCGCAATTTCACTGGCATCCAAGGTTTTCATAATACTCTTCAGCGCCTGCGTCTGAAGACCTTTATCCGCAATAGCTACAGTAGTCTGTCCGTCACCTTTTGTAGCATAATTATATTCCAGTCCGCCAACCACTTTGGAAACGGCTTCCGTCTGATATCTATGGAAGAAATATAGGGGTACGAAAACATCTTCCAACACCGTATTCGGTTGATTCGAAGGGATGTTATCCATAGAAAAATTGGAGATCGCTGTTTTGCGTACCTCCAACATGGCTTCCAATTCCTCACTCACGTTCGCTCCGTTATCCCATAAATGCGCAAGTACATGGGCACCTCCTTGCGGACGCGCATCTTGGTCGGTAATAAAACGAAGACCATCCGCTGTTGCTTTGTCCAAAATCTTGTTCAATCCAGCCTTCTCGTCTACACCTTCGACAAAAGTCTCATATGAATAAGCCACCGACACCTTGTCCCAGGCCCCTATTTTATCATCGTAGGCATTTGAAAAATCGATTTCACCATTCGCAATACTAAACTGCGGATGCGGATAATCCATTACCGAGGCCTTGCCGTTCGTGCTGGCGGCATAGTTATGCGCAAACCCTAAGGTGTGTCCTATTTCGTGGGCGGATAGCTGACGTATTCTTGCTATGGCCATCTCCAGCATGGGTTGATGGTTGTCGTCGCGTTCCGCATAGGGCTTGTTCATCAACGCCTGGGCAATAAGGAAATCTTGCCGAATACGAAGACTACCCAAACTCACATGACCTTTTATGATCTCGCCTGTTCGAGGATCCGTGACACTAGCGCCGTAACTCCATCCACGTGTAGAACGGTGAACCCATTGGATCACGTTATACCGCACATCTAAGGGATCGGCATCATCAGGCAGTATTTTTACTTGAAATGCATCTTTATAACCGATCGCTTCAAAAGCCTGGTTCCACCATCTGCCTCCTTCCAAGAGGGCTGAGCGCACCGGTTCAGGCGTACCATTGTCCAGATAATAGATAATAGGTTCCACAGCCTCACTGACCGCCGCTTCAGGGTTCTTTTTCTCTAGACGATGCCTCCGGATAAAACGTTTCAATATGGGAGATTCGACCGGAGTCGCATAGTCATAGTACATAAATGGCGAGGCACCCGATCGTGGGTCAAACTCCCTACGTTGGTAGTCGTCATCCGGTAGTTTTACAAAAGAATGGTGCTGGGCCACCGTCACCAAACCAGCATTCGGAGTGACCGATCGAATATTGGCTCCGGTTGGGTTGCCCTTAAAGGTCAGAGTCACATCGAACTCCACATTTTCAGGAAATGCCTTGGTGCGATCCAGGGCCATGGCACTCTTGGTCTTGTCCAGAGTATACTTTCCTTGCTTATTTCTTTGTAAGCGCTGAATTACACCATGGGTATCCTGCATTAGAAAATCGGTAATATCGATGATGAACTTCCCATTTTGTTCCTCTTCAATCGGAAAACCGCCGAGAACCGATTTAGCAAAGGCCTGTTCCACTGATTTTCGCTCTAGCTCATTGTCGGTAAGCGCTCTGAACTTCAAATTCGGCTGCACCAATAACAACTTGTTACCTGCCTTTCGAAAGAAGACCACGCGCGAACCTCCCAGTTGCCCTCTATCAAGGCCAATATCATTACTTCCGATACCACTACTCAAAGAGGATACATAAAGAAATTCTTTCTCCAAATCGGTGACTTCTAAATACATCTTATCTGTCTGTGCATCATATTGAAAATTGAAATAGCCGTTGAACTTTTGAAAATCCTTGCTTTTTTCGCTAAACTGTGCATTCAGAAAAATAGTGCCGAAAACGGCTAAAAAAATAAGGGAAAGAGAGTTTTTCATAATAGGATGTCTGTAAAGAATTAGTCAGCGTTAAATTTATAGAAAAACATTGAGAGTACGGCAGCAATTCCCTACGGTTCACCAAATCGATGATTTGTCGAAAAAGACCTGCGGTAATTGCGAACCGAGCAATGAGAGCGGGTATTTAATAACGTATTCCCATTGACAAATCATCCAAAAAACAGTATCTTTTTAGAAAACGTATTTCATGGGCAGTATTAAGAACCAAATGTTTTCCTCTTATCAAAAAAGTGAAGGACTCTACGATGAAATCCATGACAGTAACGGTGAAATAAAAGCCATCTATAAAAAGTTGTTTGATATCTATGGCGAGCATTCCATTAAAGATTACGTGAAACTTAATGATAAGGCAAAATCATCTTTTTTCAACCAAGGCATCACTTTTCAAGTATACGACAAAAAGAAAACGCAAGAGAAGATTTTCCCGTTTGATCTCTTTCCCCGCATCATTGGCCCAAAAGAATGGGAAATCATTGAGAAAGGTGCCATTCAGCGCAGCAAAGCACTCAATCTTTTTTTATGGGACATCTATCATGACAAACGTATTATCAAACAGGGCATTGTTCCCATGGAATTGATCAGCTCTTCGGTAAATTATTTGGATCAAATGAACGGCATCGATCCCCCCGGCGGTATTTATAATCATATTTCGGGCACCGATATCATTAAGCATAATGACGGTAATTATTATGTCTTGGAAGATAATATACGCTGTCCTTCAGGAGTGAGCTATGTCATTTGTAACCGAACGGCGTTGAAAAGAGCTCTTTTTGGGGTTTTTAATCACTACAAGACCTGTTCGGTAACCAATTACGCCGAAAATCTATTGGACCTTTTGGAAACGGTAAAACCTAACGGAGTGGATGTGCCCAATGTCGTTGTGATTACCCCGGGAATGTACAACTCGGCCTTTTATGAGCATTCCTATTTGGCAAAGACCATGGGGGTAGAATTGGTAGAAGGGCGAGATCTTTTCGTAGAAAACGATTTCGTTTATATGAAGACCATACGTGGCCCTGAAAGAGTAGATGTTATCTATAGAAGAATCGACGATGCCTTTATCGATCCACTGGAATTCAGGCCGGATTCCTCGCTCGGTGTTCCCGGACTATTTGCCGCATACAAAAAGGGAAACGTTACTTTGGCCAATGCCCCGGGTACTGGAGTAGCCGATGATAAGGCAGTGTACACCTATATGCCCGAAATCATCAAGTACTATTTGAAGGAGGAGCCCATTTTGAACAACGTACGCACTTTTCACTGCAGCCGACCCGACGAACTGAAATATGTGCTGGAACATATTTCAGAGCTGGTCATCAAACCTGTTGATGAAGCCGGTGGATATGGTATTTCCATAGGAAATAGACTGTCAAAAAAAGAACTCGACCAAGTACGGGAACAAGTGAAGGCCTCACCCAGAAAATACGTGGCTCAGCCGATTATGTCATTGTCAGTGCATCCGACCTATATCGATAGTAGCAGGTCGTTCGAACAACGGCACGTAGACCTCAGAACATTCACCGTCTTAGGAAAGGAGAAGGAGTTCGTTCTTAAAGGCGGATTGACCCGTGTGGCCTTGCAAAAAGGTAATCTAATCGTGAATTCATCCCAAGGAGGCGGCTCTAAGGATACATGGGTTCTTCAAAAATAATCAACTCATATGCTTGCAAGAGTAGCCAATAATCTATTTTGGATGGGACGCTATATAGAACGTTCCGAACACATCGCGCGCTATCTGAACGTCAACTATTTTTCTTCTTTGGATGCGCCGAATGCCCTTTCACAAGATCGACAGTTTGTTCTGAGGTCTATGTTGTTCATGGTGGGCAATCCCGTTGAACAGGTTGAAGAGACTTTGGAAGAGCAAAAAGTATTGTACAGCATTGGGCTTGATCCGAACTTTCCCTCCTCCATTCTTAACAATGTCAAACAGGCCAGAGAAAATGCGAATAGCGCCAGAGACCTGATTTCAACCGAATTATATGAAGCCATCAATAAGTTCTATCACTTTGTGTTGAAATATGATCCGGGCTTATTTATGAAAAGCGGGCTGCATGATTTTACCATGAACGTAGCCGAGATGACGTCCGTACTAAGGGGTAAAATAAGGGGCACATTACTTCATGATAGTGTTTACGCCATTATTATGATGGGGATCAACATCGAGCGGGCTACCCAAATCATTAGAATCATCAATACCAAATACAATGACGCCTTAAATGCACAAGGAAGTTATGGCGATAAATTCAGTAACAGTTTTGAATGGACTACCCTCTTGAAATGTGCCGAATCGTATGATATGATGCGTCGATTTTACAAAAAGACCCCTACAAGTATTTCGACCTTGGAATTTCTGATCTTGAATCCGAACTGCCCTCGATCCATTATGAACAGTCTTAATCAGGTCTATAACCATGTTAAAATCTTGGATCCGAGCCGAGCATATAACAAGAACACTACCGCTTTTCTAGTGGGTAAGGTACGTGCGGAATACGAATACAAGTTTATAGAGGAAATCGAGAAGGATATTCAAGCCTTTATTGAGCAGATTCTGAACAGTCTTCGGGAGATAAGCCAAAAAATGGAAAAGGAATTTTTCAACTATTAGATAAGGGACAATAGCGTACCTTAGCGCATGCCACTGGAATACGCGATTACATATAAGGCTGAAAACACCTATGAAAATTGGGTTAGCGATGCGCATTGGCAATTTTTAATAGTACCAGAGGAAAATAGCTCACAGGAGTTGATCAGTACTGATTTTACCAATTCACTCAACGCCATAAATGAACCATCTATAAATGGTTACGGTTTTCAAACCATACGGGTGCATCCAAAAAAAAGCTTCAAGAACATCACCTTTGAAGCTACCAGTAAAGTCATCAAAAAAGAAGTGAATCCGTTTGATTTTTCACTATCCGATCATCATCATTCTATATATAGACATATTGAGTCCCTCGAGTTCAAAGTGGATTACGAATCTTTTTTAAGAAAAACGTACTTTACTACCATTCCGGAGAACGATTCAGGCCTTTTCCGTTTTAACAGATTCTTATCGATTTTCGAAAATCTTCGGGCACTTAATCAATGGACTTACGACCATATTTTCTTTAAAACCGAAGTAACCGATGTGAACACCACCCTCTATGAGATCATTAAAAATCGTCACGGCGTTTGTCAAGATTTTACGCACCTATTTTGTGCCTTGGCCCGTCAAAACAATATTCCGGCCAGATATGTGTCAGGCTACCTCCATCAGGGCAATGGGTATTTTGGCGATTCACAAATGCACGCATGGGCAGAAGTCTTCATTCCCGAAATAGGATGGATGGGCTTCGATCCCACCAATAATCTTATTGCCAATGAGAATCACATCAAAGTCGCACATGGTAAGGACTATTTCGATTGTGCCCCTTTAAAAGGAGTTGTGTTCACCACTGGTTCGAATGAAACGAGACATTCGGTCATCGTTGCAGGTCAGCAACAGCAATAGGACCTATTCCGACCTTTCCTGAACAAGGCAATGTTTCAGCTGTTTCGCGCAAAAATTCAAAAAAAAGAGTAGTACTTTAGCGTAAAATTAGAGCAATGACAATTACGACCGATCATTATAAAGGTCTTCAAGATCGCCTAGGTGCGTTAAGGAGGTATCTTTGACATCGATGCCAAACTTATAGAGATTGAAAACGAGCAAGAGAAAACACTTGCTCCTGATTTTTGGGATAATGCCCAGGAAGCTCAAAAACAGATGCGATTCATTCAGTCGAAAAAACAATGGGTCGATGATTACAATAAGGCAAAGACCCTGGTGACCGATCTTGAAATCTTACTTGAGTTTCTTCAAGAGGGAGAGGTTTCAGAAGATGAATTGGCAGCACATCATGAAAAGACATTAGAGGCGATAGAGGCCCTTGAGTTCAAGAATATGCTTTCCGAAGAAGGTGACGAGCTGACTGCGGTACTTCAAATAACAGCCGGAGCGGGGGGAACTGAGAGTTGCGACTGGGCGTCTATGCTTATGCGAATGTATATGATGTGGGCCGAAAAAAGCGGTTTTAAGGTCAAAGAGCTGAATTATCAAGAAGGCGATGTGGCTGGTATCAAAACGGTAACATTGGAAATCGATGGGGATTTTGCTTTCGGTTGGTTGAAAGGTGAAAACGGTGTGCATCGATTAGTGCGTATTTCTCCCTTTGACAGCAACGCCAAAAGACACACGTCTTTTGCCTCCGTGTATGTATATCCACTTGTTGACGATTCCATAGAGATTGAAGTGAATCCTGCAGACATCGAGATTACAACGGCAAGATCCAGTGGTGCAGGCGGCCAGAACGTCAATAAGGTTGAAACCAAGGTACAATTGGTACACAAACCTACGGGTATCCAGATTTCATGCTCAGATTCACGATCGCAACATGACAATAGGGCCACTGCCCTTAAGATGTTGAAATCGCAACTATATGAGATTGAGCTCCGCAAGAAAATGGAGGCCCGTCAAGAAATCGAGTCTTCAAAAATGAAAATCGAGTGGGGATCCCAAATTCGGAACTATGTCATGCACCCTTATAAATTGGTAAAGGACGTGCGGACAGCTGAGGAAACCGGAAATGTTGATGCTGTTATGGATGGCGACATCAACCGATTTTTAAAGGCCTATCTCATGGCAATGGGGCAAAAAGAAGAGGAAAATCAATAACAATTCCTGATGGCCGATAGCAGCTATGCGCTGTACAATCGGTCAGCAGCTTTCGAATGATAACCATATGATTAAAATATACCACAACCCCAGATGTAGAAAATCAAGGGAAGGACTTGCCGTATTGGAAGGGTCCGGGAAGGATTATGAGGTCGTCAAATACTTGGAAAATATTCCGACCAAAGCCGAATTAAGGAGCATATTAAACTGTTTAGGGCTGTCGCCCGAGAACCTTGTTCGTAAAAATGAGGCCATCTGGAAAGAGAATTATCGCAGCAGAATGCTGTCGGACGAGGAAATTCTCGATGCGATGATCTTGCACCCAAAACTGATCGAAAGACCTATCGTGGTGAACGGAAATAAAGCGGTCATCGGAAGACCTCCTGAACGCATTTCGGAACTACTCTAAATTTCTCCCCCCAAAAACAATGCATAATTTCTTCAATGACCATAAAATGGTACATTTGTTGCACCATCTTTTTAACAAAGATTTAACCATGTTCGGTTAAACCTTCATCTAATTTTGAAATCATAGTAAAATCATAATCCCATGAAAACCAGTATCAAATATCTCATCGCTTTTTTCATTGTTCTACTTACAGGAGCCGAAGTACAGGCGCAATACGGCTATGGCGGCGGCGGTTACGGATATGGGGGCTATGGTGGCGGATATGGAGCCAATCGTGGACGTGGTTTAGGTAGAGGTTATGGCAGTGCCATACCTCAAGCAGATACCCCTAAAGAAGCACCGAAACCTAAAACCGCGGCCGAAATCGTTGATGGTGAAATGCCGGCTATTGCCGAAACCTTGAATTTAGATGAATTTGAGACGGCCGTGCTGAGCACTACCCTCAAAAAATATGTTCAAGAACGAATCGAATTGCAGATTCTAAAACTGCCAGCCGACAAAATGCGGGAAGCATTCGATAAAATCACCGTACGCCAAGACGAGGACCTAAAAGCTGGCCTTCCATTGGAAAAGTATGAAGCGTTTGTTAAAATGCAGAAAGAAGGGGTAGCGAAAATGCAAAAGGAGCAAAAGAAAGCTGAGAAGAAAAGACAAAAGAAAAGGAAGAAATCCAAAGAATAATATGAAGAAACTGTTCTCCGTAACACTACTACTAGTTACCATCGCCGTAAACGCGCAACGACCACAAGGACAACGACAAGGAGAACGATCACCAATACGAATAACAGGGACGGTTCTAGATGAAGAGACCAGCCAACCACTTGAGTATGCTACCTTAGTACTGCAGAGTGTGCGCAATCCCGAAAAAATTACAGGGGGTATTACCGATGCCACCGGGAAATTCGATGTAGAAACGCTTCCGGGTCGATACAATGTTAGAATCGAGTTCCTTTCCTATCGTACCTACCAATTACCTGAACAAACATTTCGCTCTTCCACAGATCTCGGCACGGTAACTTTGGCCCTTGATGTGGCCCAACTTGAAGGAGTTGAAGTAATTGCCGAAAAAACTACGGTCGAGATACGATTGGATAAAAAAATATACAATGTCGGCAAAGACCTTACCGTTAGCGGCGGCACCGTCAGTGATGTACTTGACAATGTACCTTCTGTTTCCGTTGATGTCGAAGGCAATGTGCAATTACGGGGCAATGATGATGTGCGCATCTTAATTGACGGAAAACCATCGGCCATTACAGGTTTGAACTCTACGGAAGCCCTGCAACAACTTCCTGCCGAATCCATTGAAAAGGTCGAAGTCATCACTTCTCCTTCAGCCAGATATGATGCTGAAGGCTCCGGAGGTATTATCAATATCATTTTGCGTCGAAGTAAGTTACAAGGTATGAACGGAGCAATCACGGCCAACCTAGGAGACCCTACTCGTTTGGGATTGAATGGCAATTTGAACTACCGCACCGGAGATATCAATATCTTCACCAATACCGGTTATAATTACCGAGACTCTCCAGGGAACACATTTAATGATACACAGTTTTTTGATCAAAACGGTGATTTCACCAATAGCCTAACAGAAAATGGGGAGCGTGAACGAATACGTAAAGGGGTCAACGCCAATTTCGGGGTAGAATGGTATGTCAATGAAACCGCATCGATTACGCAAAGCATTTTTATCAGGAATTCTGACAATTCAAGTGAAACAATCAACAACTTCTCTCAGCAAGATAGTGATCTGAAGACAACTAACGGCTTCCGTTTCGATGCGGAAACCGAAGATGATAGAACCTTCCAATATTCATTTAATTATGACAAAAAGTTCAATGATTCAGGTCATAAGCTTACCTATGCCTTTCAATACGAAACCAGTGAGGAGGTAGAGGCTTCGTTGATTCAGCAAAATGGTTTTGACAGTGAAACAGTACGTACCGCTGAGGATCAACGTCGCTTATTTCTGCAGACCGACTATGTATTGCCTATTGGTGAGAACCATCAATTCGAAATGGGGTATCGAGGTGATTTCAATCGTCTGGAAACCGATTATGACGTTGCTTTTATTCAACCGACCATTGATGAATTGGGTATTACCAATCCGAGCAATGTACTTGACTTCAAGGAAACCATTAATGCGGTATACACGCAGTTTGGAAGTAAAATCAAAAAGTTCAATTATCTAGCTGGTTTACGCTATGAGTCTACTAGACTCATTATCAATCAGATAGAAAGCAATGATTTGAATAGGAACAATTTTGATGGGTTCTTCCCTACGCTCAACCTAAATTATGAGTTTACCGAGAAACAAAGCGTATCACTCGGATATAACAGGCGTATCAGAAGGCCACGATCGTTCTTTTTAAATCCGTTTCCGTCACGCTCAAGCCCTACCAATTTGTTCCAAGGAAATCCGCTTTTGACACCTTCGTTTAGTAATCAGGTGGATTTTGGTTACCTCAATCGATTTGAGAAGTTGACGCTGAACACTTCTATATATTTTCAAAGGGCCACTGACGTCATAACCTTCATTACGGAGGATACCGGGGAAGACACCTTTTTCGATGGACAACAAGTCAGTATTTTAAGAAGAACTCCGGTTAATTTAGCAAAGAACGACCGCTATGGGTTTGAATTCACCACCAGTTATAGACCCACTAAAAACTGGAACATCAATGGTAACTTCAATATGTTCAACCTAATCACAAGAGGTGATTTCAACGGACAGAATTTTGATGCCGAAAATCTCAGTTGGTTTGTTAGACTGAATAACAAAATCACCCTTTTAAAGTCAATCGATTGGCAGACTCGATTTTTTTATCGCGGCCCAAGGGAAACCGCCCAGTCAAGATCTCAGGGAATCGCCTCTTTGAGTATGGCGTTTAGTAAAGACCTCTTTAAAGACAAAGCCTCTTTAGCACTGAATATCAATGATGTATTCAACAGCAGAAAACGTGTGACCGAAACCTTCACCCCGTTTTTTGAGAGCGACAGTGAATTTCAATTTCGAGTGCGTTCGATCAACCTATCGTTCACGTACCGTTTCAATCAGAAGAAAAAACGTAATGGAGACCGTCGTGGTGGTGGGGATGATGGCGAATTTGAGGAACAATGATAAAACGGAAGACCTAGCAAAAAAAAAGGGAAGCTAAATGCTTCCCTTCTATTTTTATGCTTCACGCGCGGCTCTTTTTTTGTCGCGCCTTTCTTTTAACAACTCTCGAATATTTCCCACCAACCAATACGGTACTACAAACGTCAATAAAAAAATCATCAACCAAAAACCGATGGTCAAAATGGTCAAAAATGCTAAAAATCCTAAATATTGATCGAATTCGAACATAGACATCTATTTATACAGCACAAAGATACTTTGAAAACAATACATTCTGCAAATCAAATTTAAAAAAAGTCCCTATTTCTTGTTACGGTCTTTAAAATGCATCTCCAAACCGTTAAATTTGTACGAATCCAAAATCTCGACATATGGAATTTCGTATTGAAAAAGATACTATGGGCAATGTAGAAGTGCCCGCTGATAAATATTGGGGAGCCCAAACGGAGCGATCTAGAAATAATTTTAAAATCGGTCCTGCAGCATCGATGCCGATGGACGTGGTCTATGGGTTTGCCTATCTAAAGAAGGCAGCAGCTTTTACCAATTGTGAATTGGGCGTACTGACCGAGGAAAAAAGGGATTTGATCGCTGCGGTATGCGATGAGATTCTGGACGGAAAACACAATGATCAATTTCCTTTGGTCATCTGGCAAACCGGCTCTGGAACACAAAGCAATATGAATGTCAATGAGGTTATTGCCAACCGTGCCCATGAGATGGCTGGAAAGAAAATCGGAGAAGGTGAAAAAACCATTCAACCCAACGATGATGTCAACAAATCACAATCATCCAATGATACCTTCCCAACGGGCATGCATATTGCGGCTTACAAAAAATTGGTAGACACCACAATTCCGGGAATCACACAGTTAAGAAATACACTGGCCAAAAAATCGGAAGATTTCAAAGATGTCGTAAAAATAGGTCGTACACACCTTATGGATGCCACTCCCCTAACCTTGGGACAAGAGTTTTCGGGGTATGTATCACAACTAGATCATGGTCTTAAGGCATTACAGAACACTTTGGAACACTTGAGTGAACTGGCGCTAGGCGGTACCGCTGTCGGCACAGGATTAAATACTCCCGAAGGCTATGCTGTTTTAGTGGCCAAATATATCGCTGAATTTACAGGGCTTCCGTTCAAAACGGCCGAAAACAAATTTGAGGCATTGGCTGCTCATGACGCTATAGTAGAAAGCCATGGAGCGCTGAAACAGGTAGCAGTTTCCTTAAACAAAATCGCCAATGATATTCGAATGATGGCTTCCGGTCCCCGTTCAGGAATTGGTGAAATCAACATACCCGCAAATGAGCCGGGAAGTTCCATAATGCCCGGAAAGGTCAACCCTACGCAATGTGAAGCCCTTACTATGGTCTGCGCACAGGTGATGGGTAACGATGTAGCCGTCAGTATTGGCGGTACACAAGGGCATTATGAACTGAATGTGTTCAAACCCATGATGGCCTCGAACATCTTACAATCTGCAGAATTGATCGGTAATGCCTGTGTCAGCTTTGACCTAAATTGTGCTGCTGGTATTGAACCAAATCACGAGGTTATCAAGGAATTATTAAACAATTCCTTGATGTTGGTAACCGCTTTAAATACAAAAATCGGCTACTACAAAGCCGCTGAAATTGCAAATACGGCCCATAAGAACGGTACCACACTAAAAGAAGAGGCCATTAATTTAGGTTATGTTACTGCTGAAGAGTACGATGACTGGGTAAAACCTGAGGATATGGTGGGCAGCCTGAAATAATCGGTATCAGTCGCCTATTTATTGGTATTGGAAAATAAAAAAAGGGTCAATCTGAAAAGATTGACCCCTTTTTGGTAATGGATAGTGTTCCTTATTTCAATGCGAACTTAGAAGTTCCTAAAAGCTTAAGTCTGTCATCATATACATTCACCATGTAATTCCCTTTTTGGAAATCACCTGCAGGCTTGCTAATGTAGTCGCAAACATCCAATGACTTGTTCTCATAGTAAAAGTTCGTTCCTTTGCTATATGTTACAGAAGCGCCGTCATCATTGGTCTTGCTGTAGCTTTCCCCTAAAACGTTACCTTGTGGATCAAGAATTTCCAAATAAAACTCCCTATCACCTGCATCAGCAATAACATTATTGGCTACGGTAAAACAAATCTTGAATTTATCGGTAGATTTAGCACGGGAAGTAGATACTAATTTTCCACTCTTACGCTCTTTTACCGCATCAACATTAAATGTTGTCAGGTTCAAGGCCGAACCTTTCTCTACAACATCGGCCAACTGCGTGTTCTGTACAACCAAAGAATCGTTAAAAACAGTTTGCTTTTCTAATTCGGTATACGTGCTATCACGCTGCATTGCGATCAAGGTGTTCGATTGCTTCAAAGAATCAACCTGCTTCAATAACTGCTCTCTCTCTGCAGTTAACACACGTACTTGTCTTCTGTATCTTGAAAGTGAGGAAATATCAGCTTTCATAGACTTTACAGAATCGATGTATTTTGCAATGTTATCTCTGGCCGAAACCAATTCTTCATTAGTCGCATTGCTCTCCAAAATAGCTTTGTCATACTCCGACTTCAAACTATTTAGATCTTCAACCACTAAATTCTTTTCTTCAGTAAGGGCTACTTCATTCTTCTTTTTATCTTGATAAAGACTTACTGTGTAGATAATGACACCTAGAAGTACTACTCCAAGCAGGCCTGCCAATACCTTCAATCCGTTGTTACTTTTTGTTTCAGTCATAATGTAATAATTAATTAATCTCGTTAGATTACAATTGGTTTTTGTTTGTATCAGTCTATATACGGCTCAGTTTTGGTCTTGGATTTTTTGACCAAAAAAAATTAAATTCCACTATCGTACAAACCGCTGTATAGCTTAACTTTATCGATGAAATGCAAAAGTAGTAAAATGCAAGTTAAGATCATTCCTTTCGATTCAAAACACGCTCAAGTGTTCAAAAAATTGAATCTAAATTGGTTAAAACGCTACTTCTATGTAGAGGAAAAGGACAAAAAACTATTGGAAAACTGCCAAGAGTCGATTATCGATATTGGAGGATATATCTTTTTGGCAGCGGCTGAGGATACGGGTGAAATCGTCGGGTGTTTTTCGTTGATTCCGTTTGGCGAACGAACCTTTGAATTGGGAAAGATGGCCGTTGCCCCAGCATATCAGGGCCATCGAATTGGCCAACGGCTACTTTCGTTCGCAATCGAATTTGCCCTTGAAAAACGATGGGACGCTATCGTTCTTTATTCAAGTACAAAACTAGATACCGCCTTGCACGTGTATCGAAAATTCGGTTTTAAGGAGGTAGCTTTGGAAAAAAAACTACCTTATAAAAGAAGTGATATAAAAATGATGTTGACGCTAACTTGAAAGCACTCACAAAAACCCAGTAAGACCCGAACAAGGCCTAAAACCATGAGTATGATGATAAAGCTACAAATTTTAACGAAAGAACTATTCCTGTTTTCAATAGGATGCTGCCTTCTACTAGGATGCAAAGACAAAACAGCGAAACAACCGGAAAGCTCGGCAAAAACCGAAATTGAAGTGAAGCAACCCGAAACCAAGCATTCTGAACTAAAGATCATACCTATTTCCCATGCCACGACCGTTTTGGAGTGGAAAGACATCACCATTTATATAGACCCCGTGGGAGGCGCAGAGGTTTTTGCCGAGCAAAGACCACCAGACTTGATTCTCATCACAGATGTGCACGGAGACCATCTTAGCATTGAAACCTTAGAGGCTTTGGACACCAAGAAGGCTAAAATTTTGGTTCCGCAGGCCGTAGCCGATATGATTCCCGATAACTTTACTCCACAATTAGATGTGCTTCATAATGGAGATACAAAAGAACGTTATGACATTATGATTGAAGCAATACCGATGTATAACCTACGCGAAGAAGCCTTGAAGTTTCATAAAAAAGGTCGTGGTAACGGTTATGTACTACAAATTGAAGACGAGCGGCTGTATTTTTCAGGAGATACCGAGGACATTCCCGAAATGAGAGCCTTAAAAAATATAGATAAAGCATTTGTCTGTATGAACCTACCTTATACTATGACTCCTGAAAGTGCGGCCAGCGCCGTTTTGAATTCAAACCAAAAGAGGTGTACCCCTATCATTATAGAGGACGACCCGATGTGAGTGACGTAGCCCAGTTCAAAGAACTGGTGCAATCTCAAGATACCACTATACAAGTGATACAATTGGACTGGTATCCTGAAGAAGCCTACTAACCGAAACCGATCGTGTATTCCTATAAAATGATTGCATCTAATAAACGTAAATTAAAATAGTGCCCATGAAAACTAAATCGAAATGGTTTGTTCTCTATTTCTTCGCATTGACTCTTTCGAGTTGTAATACAATGGAAAAAGAAGTAGAAAAAAAGAAAGAGACGGCAGAGTTCAAAGTACCCGTTGACTATTACAAATTGGACAATGGTCTCAAAGTCATACTGTCACAAGATAAAACCGCACCTACGGTCATTGTGGCTGTTTACTATAACATCGGTTTCAGAATAGAGCCAAAAGACCGCACTGGTTTTGCACATCTTTTTGAACACATGATGTTTCAAGGTTCGAAGAATCTTCCAAAAGGGGAATTCGATAAACTAACCACTTCAAATGGAGGGGTCAACAATGGCTCAACACGTTTTGACTTTACCAATTATTTTGAAATCATTCCGTCACATACGTTAGAACCAATACTTTGGGCGGAAGCCGATCGTATGAAGGGACTCAACATTGACCAAGCCAGCTTGACCAATCAACAAGGAGTCGTGAAAAACGAAGTGAAAGTAAATGTATTGAACCAACCTTATGGCGGGTTTCCATGGTTGGATATGCCGCAATATGCAAATACGAACTGGTACAATTCCCATAATTTTTATGGCGATTTAGCCGATTTGGATGCGGCCAACCTAGAAGATGTTCAAGCATTCTTCGATACATACTATGCTCCGAACAATGCGGCGCTATCCATAGTAGGGGATTTTGAAATTGAGGAAGCTAAAACGTGGATTCAAAATTACTTTAGCGCTATTCCAGCTGCAGAAATTCCCGATCAACCGGATATTTCTGAGCCAAAACAAGAAGAACAGAAAGAATTCGTCAAAAACGATTCTTTGGCAAATAAACCAGCTATTGCCCTAGCCTACCATATGCCGGAACGAAATACCCCTGAATACTATGCCATGGGTCTCTTGGATCAAATCTTGATTCAAGGTGATAACAGCCTTTTGGCTCAAAAACTAGAAAAAGAAAAAGGATATACCGCGGATGTCAACGGTGGTATTAACTATTTAGGGAATATGTTCAATTACAAAGGTCCGATGATTTGGATGTATGATCTGACTTACGATACGGAGACCTCAAGAGCGGACGTATTAAATTCAATAGATGAAGTGATGAACAATCTGAAATCAAACATAAGCCAAGAAACGGTAGACCAAGCTATCGTAAAGCTTCGTTCTCAGCTTTACGATGATATTGGAGGCACCTTTGGTTTAGGTAGAGCGGACTTATTATGCACTTTTGCATTATTTGATGATAATCCTGAACGTATCAACTCCCTAGAAGATGAATTCAAAAAAGTAACCCCTGAACTCATAAAAAAAACGATAGACGCTTATCTCATACCCAAAAACCGAACCATTCTAACGGTAAACCCACTATTAGCAGCTAACGAAAAAACTCAGTCCTAATGAAAACAATAACACGATATCTTCTAATCTGCTTTACTTTCTTTTCCCTAACGGCTCAAGAAAGGGAAAAACCACCCAAAAGTGGAGCTCCAAAAAACTTCACATTGCCAAAAAAAGAGGTGGTACAACTCGATAACGGCCTTACGTTGGTAATGGTTCCCTACGGCTCTATTCCCAAAGCCACTATTCGCTTTAGTATTAAAACAGGGAATATCAATGAGCAAGAAGATCAAATTTGGTTAGGTGATTTACTCGCAGAAATGATGAAAGAAGGAAGCACCACCAAAAATGCAAAACAGGTGGCAGATGAAATGGCCGGAATGGGAGGCAATCTAAATATAGCGTTCGGACTACACACTGCATCTATAAGCAGCTCAGTGCTTTACGAATTCGCTCCGGATGCCATAAAGCTCATGGCCGACCTGCTTAAGAACCCTAAATTTCCGATTGATGAATTGGACAGACTGAAAGCTGATATGAAGCGTGACTTATCAGTACGCCTATCCAGACCAAGGTCTCAGGCCGTGCGTGATTTTTATTCACAATTGTATCCGAATCACCCCTATGGCAGATTGTTTCCTTCAGATGCGATGATCGATTCATATACCATTGAAGATATCAGACAGTTTTATAATGACCAATTTGGAGGCCTACGAACTACAGTATATGTAGTGGGCAACTTCAATGGTGATGCGGTTCGGGAAGCCGTAGAAAAGGTTCTTTCCGATTGGCGCGAAGGCAAGCCATCCGACTTTAGCATTGCAAAACCGGTAGTCTCCAATGGAGTCAAGATCATTGATCGACCAGGTGCACCGCAGTCGACGATATATTACGGACTGCCGGTAGTTGGACCCGAACATGAAGATTTTATAGCTCTAGACGTTATGAATTCTATTCTAGGAGGTTCTTTTACCTCGAGAATCACTACGAACATTAGGGAAGATAAGGGCTATACCTATTCACCCTTTAGTAATTTGGACACCAAATACAAAAGTGGTATTTGGTACGAAGCAGCGGACGTGACCACCGAACATACGGGCGCTTCTTTGGAAGAAATACAAAAGGAAATACGGAAACTTCAAGATGAGACTCCCACACAAGAAGAAATGGACGGAATTATCAACTATGAATCTGGAATCTATGTGCTTCAAAACTCCACGCCCAACGGTATTATTGGTCAAATGGTCTTTTTGGATACCCATGATTTAGACGACTCGTTTTTGACCGATAAGGTGGACAACATGCATGCCATAACACCTGAAAAAGTTCAAGAAATGACAAGGAAATATATCAGACCGGAAAACATGACCCTAATTGTTGTGGGAGACCGAGAGAAAATCGAGCGTCAAATTCCGAAACCCATAAAGCAGCCCTTAAAACAATAAAACTGTTAAGCAAAAACTCCCGTCAACAACGGGAGTTTTTTAATTATCGGATCAATTTCTTGTATTTGATTCGTTTCGGAATCAAATCGCCACCTAAGCGTTTCTTTTTATTCTCCTCATAGTCGGAGAAAGAACCTTCAAAGAAATACACTTGAGAGTCACCCTCAAACGAAAGGATATGAGTACAAATACGATCCAAGAACCAGCGATCATGCGATATGACAACGGCACAACCCGCGAAATTCTCGAGCCCTTCTTCAAGCGCCCTTAGCGTATTGACATCCAGGTCATTGGTAGGCTCATCCAATAGTAGTACGTTGCCTTCTTCCTTTAGCGTCATGGCCAAATGCAGGCGATTTCGTTCTCCACCGGATAGCATACTGACCTTTTTATTCTGTTCACTACCCGAAAAATTGAACCTACTTAAATAGGCCCGTGAATTCACTTGCCTGCCCCCCATCATGACCAATTCTTGCTCATCACTGAAGTTTTGCCAAATGGTCTTTTCGGGGTCAATGTTGGAATGGCTCTGGTCTACATAGGCAATTTTAGTGGTGTCCCCTACTAAGAACTCTCCTTTGTCAGGACTTTCCTCACCCATGATCATTCTGAATATAGTGGTTTTACCAGCACCATTCGGACCAATAACACCGACGATTCCAGCCTGGGGCAACGTGAAATTCAAATCTTCATACAGTAATTTATCCCCATACGCCTTACTTACGCCCTTTGCTTCGATAACGTTGGTGCCCAAGCGCGGTCCATTCGGAATATAGATTTCCAATTTCTCGTCCAATTGTTTTTGATCTTGGCTCATGAGCTTATCATAGTTCTTCAGACGTGCTTTTTGTTTTGTCTGCCTCCCTTTTGCTCCCTGTCTTACCCATTCAAGCTCCCGCTCCAATGTTTTTTGGCGCTTCGAGGCGGATTTGCTCTCTTGGGCCAAACGTTTTGATTTTTGATCTAACCAGCTCGAATAGTTTCCTTTCCACGGAATACCTTCTCCCCTGTCCAGTTCCAATATCCACCCGGCAACATTGTCTAAGAAGTAACGATCGTGCGTAACAGCGATCACCGTACCCTTATATTGTGCTAGATGGTGTTCCAACCAATGTACTGATTCCGCATCTAAATGGTTGGTCGGTTCATCTAAGAGCAAAATTTCCGGTTCTTGTAAGAGCAACCGACACAACGCTACACGTCTTCGTTCCCCGCCGGATAGTACACCGATCTTCTTATCAGAATCGGGCGTGCGCAGGGCGTCCATCGCTATTTCAAGTTTGGTGTCCAGTTCCCAAGCATTCGAAGCATCTATCTTGTCTTGCAAATCGGCCTGCTTGTCCATCAACTTTTGCATCTTATCGGCGTCCTCATATACCTCAGGTAGGCCGAACATGTCATTTATCTTGTTGTATTCGTCCAAAATGGCCACTGTTTCGGCAACACCTTCCTTGACCACTTCAAGTACGGTTTTTTCCTCATCTAATTGCGGTTCCTGTTCTAAATAACCCACAGCATACCCAGGTGAAAAAACGACATCGCCCTGATAGTTTTTGTCGACCCCTGCAATGATCTTGAGCAAGGTTGATTTTCCTGATCCGTTTAAACCCAAAATACCGATTTTGGCCCCATAGAAAAAACTCAGGTAAATATTCTTGAGCACCGGTGTATTGGCGGTCTTAAAAGTTTTGGTCACCCCGGACATGGAGAAAATGACCTTCTTATCGTCAGACATTCAAATTAAATTTATTAGTTGTTGAAAATAGAAATGGGATGTGGTCTTAGACCCTACCTTTCAAGGCGTTGAATACCCAGGCAACGGCAAAAAAGCCGATACCCACGGCAGCAAATCCCCATCCAGCGACATCATCGTACCGGAAAGCGCCCAGTGCGATTAATGAAAGTCCTACGATTATCATGATAAAAGTGGCCCATGCCAAGACGGTATTCTTATTCATTCCCATAGTTGTGTTTCGTTTGGTGGTAATTCCAAATATCGTAAAAAATCAAGGAACTATCCCTTTAGAAAATGACTTTATTCTTCGAAAGGAAAAGTTATGCCGGTTTCCTTTCGTACCGCATCAAGTAGCGCCACCAAATCTTGGCTGTTCTGAAGACTCCATCGATCGCTTTCTTTCTTTCCCGCTCTCAGACATTCCTGAACCTCTTCTATTTCATGGCTATACCCCTTACCGACCGTGGGTAGGTCAACATGCGTTAATTCATTTTCCTTTTCCAAGGAATAGCCTTGTGCCTCGTGCCATCTTGGATGCAGGAAGAGGGTTCCTTCTTGACCGGAAATTTCAGCTTTCATTTCACTTTTTGAGGTCAGACCACTGTACAACAGGGCTTGCCCATTCTGATACTCGAAAAGCATTGAAGTCTGCATTTCAACCCCGGTGGTATGAAATCTTGAACTCGCCTTAATGTGCTTAGGCATACCAAAGAAAAGATATGATAGAAAAATAGGATAAATGCCTATATCCAAAAGAGACCCACCTGCCAGATCGGGGTTTAATAACCTTCCCTTCTCATCCCGATCCAAGGCATAAAATCCGAAATCGGCGTAGAGATATTCCAGCTTTCCTATAACACCTTCTTCAATGAGTTGTTTTACCTTTCGAATTGCCGGATTGAAACGGCTCCATAAGGCTTCCATTAAAAACACATCGCCTTCCTTGGCAGCGCTGACCATACGGTCAACCTCTTGCTTGTTGATTCCCATCGGTTTTTCACAGAGTACAGCTTTTTTATGGCGTAACGCCTGCAGGGTCAATTCACAATGCGAGGTATGTGGTGTAGCGATATAGAGTACATCTACCTCATCGGACTCGAATAGTTCTTGATAGGAACCATAAACGTGCGCTGCCCCGTACTCCGCGGCAAAGGAACTCGCCCTATCAAAATTTCTGGAGGCAACCGCGGTCAAGCGGCCACCGTTGACCATTCTGAGATCTTTGGCAAAACTATGTGCTATATTTCCGGGCCCTACAATACCCCATCTAATTTCATCTTTCATTTTGGTAATCTTGAGTTTTTACCAAATGTAATCAAATTCTCTTCTTATCTTTATTCCGTACAAAACTACGGGAATGGATATCAAATTCAACAAGAACGAAGACCACAATAAAATGCTCGTTTCGGAGCTCAAAAAACGACTCGCCAAAGTGAAATTGGGAGGTGGTCAATCCCGAATCGACAAGCAGCATAAACTGGGCAAATTGACCGCAAGGGAACGAATTTCATATCTATTGGATGCTGATCAAAAGAGTATCGAAATCGGGGCATTTGTGGGTGATGGAATGTATGAAGAGCACGGGGGATGTCCTTCTGGAGGGGTTGTCGTCAAAATTGGCCATGTCAAAGGAAAGCAATGTGTTGTTGTGGCCAACGATGCAACGGTAAAGGCAGGTGCTTGGTTTCCCATAACCGCCAAAAAAAATCTTCGTGCCCAAGAAATCGCTATAGAAAATCGACTTCCGATCATCTATCTTGTAGATAGTGCCGGAGTATATCTGCCCATGCAGGATGAGATTTTTCCGGACAAGGAACATTTTGGACGGATTTTCAGGAATAATGCCATCATGAGCAGTATGGGCATTACTCAAATTTCCGCCGTTATGGGAAGCTGTGTTGCGGGAGGAGCCTATTTGCCCATCATGAGTGATGAAGCCTTGATCGTCGATAAAACCGGAAGTATATTTCTCGCAGGAAGTTATCTCGTCAAAGCGGCCATTGGTGAAACCATAGATAATGAAACTTTAGGTGGGGCCACCACGCATTGTGAAATAAGTGGAGTTACCGATTATAAAGCCAAAGATGACAAAGCCGCATTGGATACTATCAAGAACATTATTGACAAAATCGGTGAATATGACAAAGCGGGATATAACCGAACCAAAGCGAAACCACCGAAATCAGAGGCTCAAGAACTTTATGGACTCTTGCCACATTCAAGGGCAGAACAATACGATATGCTTGACATTATCGCCCGACTTGTAGACGACTCGGATTTTGAGGAATACAAAGAGGGCTTTGGCAAAACCATATTGACAGGATATGGCCGAATTGACGGTTGGGCGGTAGGTATTGTTGCCAACCAGCGCAAGGTGGTAAAGAATGCCAAGGGCGAAATGCAATTCGGAGGCGTCATCTATTCCGATTCGGCGGATAAGGCGACCCGCTTTATTGCCAATTGTAATCAAAAGAAGATTCCCTTGGTATTTTTACAGGATGTAACCGGGTTTATGGTCGGAAGCAAAAGTGAACATGGGGGCATTATTAAAGACGGCGCCAAAATGGTCAATGCCGTAAGTAATTCCGTTGTACCTAAATTCACAGTGGTCATCGGAAACAGTTATGGAGCCGGTAATTATGCGATGTGCGGCAAAGCCTACGACCCACGATTGATCGTTGCCTGGCCTAGTGCCAATTTGGCGGTTATGAGTGGTAATTCTGCGGCCAAGGTACTATTGCAAATAGAAAAGGCCTCGCTGAAAAAGAAAGGGGAAGTTATCACGCCAGAAAAAGAGGCCGCACTGTTTGACAAGATCAAAAATCGGTACGACAACCAAGTATCTCCATATTATGCGGCTTCGCGACTGTGGACGGATGCCATCATCGAACCGACAGATACCCGTAAATGGATTTCAATGGGTATCGAAGCTGCAAATCATGCACCCATTGAAAAGCAATTCAATATGGGGGTGTTACAGGTTTAATGGTATTCATTCTCGAATCAAGTTAATATTGATACTATTTTTTTCAAGCAACTTAATGGTCATTTTTTTGTACCCTTTGGCCTCGAAACTGATGATGTCATCTTTCTCCCCAAGAATTTGATATCTGCCTTTTTCATTGGAATAGGTTTCCTGGTTGGTAGTGCGGTTCGTCACCTTAATATTATTCAATGGTCTTCTTGCGAAAAAGATGAATCCTGATATATTCTGTTTTGATTTTTGTGCTTTGACTACTTTGCTCTCGGCTTTCTTTTTATCTGAGAAATACGTGGTATTCAGATGGTAGGCCATTGCAGATTGGGGTATGACCTCCCATTTGCCCAAGCTGGCGGATTTGCGGAGCGAATAGGTACCCTTTTCCGATGAAGCCTTCAAAATAAGCCCAATAGGCTTCTCACCATAGACCTTAAGCAGTTCCAAACTCACAATGAAATCATCCTTCACATAAATCGAATAGGGTTCTAGATCAACAATCGCTAATTTTGTTTGAGGGTAAATTGTATGTAAAATATTTGAATTTGTACTGTTTAGGTTCTTACCCGGATTGTCTTTTGATTTTCCAAGGTCATATAGGTTCACCCGTATCAAAACACTATCAGAAGGATTTGAGTACACCTCGAAAAAAAGTGTATTTAATTTACGTACCCCTTTTTTGAGTTTGATTTTGGTCGCCAACTCCCCGCCCAATGCAATATTATCTTTCCAATACCCATACGTGCTTTCACCATAATTCTGGTATCCCACAATATCGTTTACTTTGAAGCCCCCTTTATTCGTTACCACTATTTCGTTCAGTTCCAAATTTTTAGGCTCCATTGGAATTTCAGGGTAGTCATTATAGACGAACCGCAAATCTGAAATCGTTTTCTCTATCGTTTTATATCCCATTGAGGAAAACTGAACAATGTCGGTAGTGGTAAGCTGTGCTTGATCAATAGGAAGATGAAAAATACCTTCCTCATCAGATACCGTACCTATACCTTTCCCGAATATTCCAATATTCACATAAGGCAAGGGTTCCTTGGTTTCCGAATCGACTACTTTACCCTTATAATCTTGTTGGCAGAAAACCAAAGCAGGAATCAATGCAACTATACTAGTGAAAAATGCCGTTTGGTAACTCACTTTGCTCGTAGTATGTCTAATTCGCAGAAGTTACACTCGAGTTGACCAAACTAAATAATTCATGGGGGGTATTCTTGAGACCTAGTCGAAACACTTTCGTTTCCTTTCGTTGTGATTTCAGACCGTAGTTGAAATAAGTGGTCACCTTGAGATAGGTGGGTTCCAATTTCTTGTTGCCCAAATAGTTGATATTGACCTGCCATTGGCCTGCTAAAGAACCATCGATTAAAAACTCCTCTGCCGAATAGCCTTTCAATTTTTCGTCCATAATACGGG
This sequence comes from uncultured Flavobacteriaceae bacterium, assembly GCA_947494565.1. Lineage (GTDB taxonomy): Bacteria > Bacteroidota > Bacteroidia > Flavobacteriales > Flavobacteriaceae > Maribacter_C. The sequence continues at coordinate 557,063 of CANLVG010000001.1, forward strand.
AGGAATTGGCCATAGAGGTATGCTTCCATGTATGGTAATGCTTTTCCGGGTTCACGAACTGTAGCTCAAATTCCGCTTCACTATCGTTCCATTCGAACAACAATCGCGTTCCATCGAATTCCGTGTACTTTGCCAGTCTCTTTTTCGTCTTGCCTCCCTCGAAAACCTGATCTCCCTCCAAAGCCAACAAATTCTCTGCGTCCCTTTCAATAATTGGTCCTAGTCCGACACTATCCGCTTGAAGAAAACCCTCATCGACTAGGTAATTGTACCTGGCATACATTGCGGCCGCTTTTTTATAGTTTTTATTATTGCGGTAAGCCTCCGCCAAATCGCGATAGGATTGCGCATAATTAGGTCGTAATATGAACACCTGCTCATAAACATCGGTGGATGTCTTTATGTCTCTATTCGCCTCGGCATAATATGCCAACGCCTTCAAATACACCGCGTTTTTATCGACCAGCGGTACGTTTTTATCCAAAATATCGGTTGCGAATTTTTCTTCTCCCTCATTCATAAAAAAAGCATAGGAATCGATAAAGAAATGTGGCGAATTGTAGTATTTTTTATAGTTATTCTCATAGACGATTTTTGCTTGCTCCGCCGTGGCACTTGCCTCATAATCAAAAAGATAGGTCGGTGCATTTTTGGAAATCTCGTTTTTGGATAGCGCTCCGCCCTTATAGATATTGTTTCTAAGGCGCGCACGGTCCAATACCTTGCCTGATTTTGACCCTAAAACCCCATTGACCGTATTGATAACCACTACCCCTCCATCTCCTGCGGATCCATAGGTAGCCGTTGTTGCCAAGTTTTGAAGAATCGCTATTCGCTTTATGGAATTCACATCGACCCAAACGGGTGCACTCGGAGGTCCATTTGGACCACTACCCGTAAAAATCTGTCCATCGATATCCCAAACCATGGGGCCCTGACGTATACCTCTGGAAAGATAAATCTCTCCCCCTCTGTTGCAATCCCCATCAACCAGAATGCCCGGAAATTGACCACGAACCAAATCAAGTATGCAAAGTGTCACCGGATTGATTTCGTCCTCATTCATCAAACGGATTTGACCGGCCGCCCGATCGGCGTCTAAATAACCGAAGGCCGTTCTAATAATGTTTTTGTTGATGTCATAATCTTCTTGCATATCACGTTGACTGCGACGCTTGCTGGCTTCTACGACCACTTCGTCAAGCGCTGTAACATCTGGTGACATCGTGATATTCAATATACGGGTCACATCTTCCACTACCACTTCTACATCGCGAAGACTCGGGTATGAAAAGGTAATGATATCACCTTGATAGGCCTGAATTTCGTAGGCTCCATCCGCATCGGATTTCCAAATCACATCGGAACCTGAAACCTTGATATCGGCATTGGCGGTTGGGCCGTCGAGATAGGTGATTTTCCCTTTAATGGTTTTTATGTTTTCTTGAGCGTAGGTGGTAGTACAAAGAAATAGGACGGTCAAGGAGATAAGAATTCTTTTCATAGCAATGTCTTTAAAAATGTTAAAACCTATTTTTGGGATATCAATAATCTTGCCATTATCTTCAAGTCTTTGGATATTGAAAGAAATTCTTTAACAAATTTAGGAAGGGGGCAATTTTAAACGTAATCGTATCGGAATGGAAACTATAAAGCCTCGCTTAAACCATCCGGTTCAAGCGAGACTTTCCTTATTTTTTAGGTACTTGACCAAAAGTCAATTATTGAACGCCAATTTCGACCCGACCGATATCGCGAACAGTTCGTGCGGAGTATTTTTCAATGATAGCTTGAACACCTTGGTTTCCTTGCGTTGTGCGAACGTTCCATAATTGTAATATACCGTAGCCTTCAAATAGGTCGGCGTTAGGCTTTTGTTTCCTAAATACTTAATATTCACTTTCCACGAACCGGGTAGCGAGCTATCGATCAAATATTCCACAGAACTATAGCCGAATTCCTTTTCTTGGGCAATCTTATCGGCATTGTCGGCCAGACTATGCTTTAGCATAAAATATTGCTTTTCCGGGTTGACAAATTGTAAGTCGAACTCCGCCTCACTATCGTTCCATTCAAAAACCAAACGGGTTCCATCAAAGTCTTCTTCGGCTACATATAAGTCACTGGCCTGTGTACCTTTGACGATATTGTTCTTTTCCAAAAGCAGAAAGTTGTTGTATTCCCGTTCGAAAAGATTGGCGAATTCCGTGGAATCGCTCTTTAAAATCCCTTCTTGCAATAAATAGGAGTATCGGGTATAGATGGAAGCGGCCTGTTTCGTCTTCCCAACATCGCGATAACTATTGGCCAAGTCAAGATACGATTGTAGATAGTCTGGACGTAAACGCAAAACTTCCTTGTAATGGGTATTGGCTTGTTCATAGTCTCCCATGGCCTCTAACTGATAGGCTAATGCCTTCAATAAAACGGGATTGTTCTCGAACTGACCGGCCGCGTTGGCCAAAATACCATTTGCGAAATCGGAAGCGCGCCAGCGTTCGGTGAAATACTTTTGCATATCAAGGGCGAAATATGGGTATGCACTGTAAGCTGGGCGATACTCTTCATAAATCTTTTTAGCATCTTCTAGCGATTGGCTCACCCTTATCGCTGTCAAATACACGGGCGCATTTCTCTTTAAATCGTTTTGTGAAATCAGATTGTCCGCAGCAAAATTGTTACGCAATCTTGCACGATCATAAATCTTGTCGGATTTCGGACTTCCGGAAATCGTATTGACTACGATTACCCCTCCCGCTCCGGCATTACCATACGAGGTTGATGCTGCAAAATTGTTCAAAATTGCCAAGCGCTTTATATTACCAATATCTAACCACAATGGGGCATCATTGAGAATTTGTCCGTCCACATCGAAGAGGGCCGATCTTGGATTGGTCAACGATAAGGAGCCACGTATGAAGACCTTACCTTGATTAAGATTTGAATTGATTCCGGTACCCGCATTGGAGGCCAGGCCGTTAAATCCATCTTCGCTTTGTGAGAGCCCCTCTTGATTACTGGCCGTCTCCGCCGAGTTCAAAGAAGGCCCAAAAGCCCCACTGCACTCACCCTGAACACGAATACCGCTAAAGCGATTTCGTAAAAGGTCTAAAATACAAACGTATATCGGCTCGATTTCCTCGCTGCTCAAAAAACGGATATTTCCGGGTGCGGTATCCGCATTCAAATACCCAAAAGCAGTTCTTATAATATTAGGATTGGAGGGATACTCCAATGCGAGTACTTTTTGTGATTTTCGATTGCTGCCCAGAACCGTCACTTCTTCAAGTTCTTGAACATCGATTACCATTTCCAAGTTGAGGATCCTGGTTACGTCCTCAACTCTGATTTGCACTGTTTTAAAACCTTGATAGGCATATTTGATCCGGTCATTTCTCTCGGCTTCAATGCTGTACTTTCCATTTTCATCGGAAAAAACCGTTTTCTGAGCATCGTTTACAGAAATTGCCACATTCTTCAACGGGGCCTTCCCATCCGTTATCGTCCCGAAAATTGTTTTTTTACTTTCCTGTGAAAAACCTGCGAATGAAATCAATAAAAAGAATACGAATGCTTTTTTCATAACTCACGTTTTATTTAAAGTTACGAATTTTCCAATTATTTCAGACCCTTATTCGGATATTTTTAGTGGAGAGGGGTTATTTTAAGAATAATCCATCTCACTTGAAACCAATCAGTTGACCACTAACTTCCGCACGTTCTTCTTTTCATTCGGTTCGGAGAAATGAACAACGATTTCCTCTTGACTTTGATTCGGTAGGCCAAAGTTTTTGTACAGAGTGGTCTTCAACACAAAGGGAATTTTTTCCACATCCTTTTTCTCGCCCAAGTATTTGGCATTAATGACCCATTCACCAGTCATATCTCCATAAAATTCGTACTCTTCGAGACGGTAATTGTTCTTCAATTCATCAGTAATGCGCGCAGCAAGAGCACTATTTGTATGCTCCCAATTGAAATACCTCTTCTGAGGATTCACGAATTGCAGTTCAAATTCCGCCCCCGGTATATTCCATTCAAACACCAAACGAACTTTATACTTGATATTATTCAGGAATTCCGATTCCACATTGGAGAGGTTCAGTTTACTCCTGTGCCGGGCAATTAGATTCTTGATCTCACGTTTAAGGGTTTTTGTTATGGGCGACGCATCGACGGAAAAATACTTGTCGCCACGCTCTAACGCCAGTAGTTCGTTCAAGGTTTCTTGATAATGACCAAGTTCAATCTTCGCCTTCGCCCTATTGAAATACGCATTGACATCAGAGGGGGCCAATTGTATGATCTCCTCGTTGATGCGCACTACGTTTTGGGGATCTCCAATAGCGGAAAGGGCCTTTGCCACCGTTCTAAGTGCCTCAAGATTGTCTCTACTATGCTCCAAAAGATTCGAAATCACTCTTTGGGCAAGTTGGGTATCTTTTGTCCTAAAATATTGGAACGCGTCTAAATAAAAAGTACTGTTGGATCCATTTAAATCCTTCAAAGCCAAATAGGTATTGTATGCATCTTGTGGAGAATCGCTTGCCATTAAGGCCCTTACCGTCGGACTCATTTGTACTCCGTCCTCTTCTTGCGATTCTTTGTAGACATTGTTTTTCAACAAGGCACGGTCTATCGGTTTCCCCGTTTTCTGGTTTGTATATACTGCGGTTTTGGTGGTAATCAAAATAACCCCGCCCCGGCCTTCGCTTCCCCATGCATTGGTAGCGGCCAATCCTTTTAAAACCGTAATATTAGCGATATTCGCGGGGTCAATATAATCCATATTGGCATTCGAAGTCACAAAGCTTCCGGCAGCGTTGTTCGAGTTCGACTGGAATGCGGCACCTACAGAGGTTGTACTTCTTTTCATGGGGACACCATTTACCACGACCAATGCATTGGTATTCATATTAATACTACCACTTCCTCTAATCTTTGCCGCTCCTAAACCTCCAGCTTCCCTATCCCAGGCATTTTGTCCGGGCACCTCAAGGCCCGTCACTTTTGTATTTATGGCATCACCTATAGTGGTGGTTACCTCCGATATATCCTCATCGTCGATCTCAGATACGGTATATCCAATAGCCTCTTGTTTTTGAAGACCATATCCGGTTAAGGCCATTTCCGCTTTCTCCAGTTCTTTTTCCACAACGATGACCTCGTCTAACGCGACGATATTGGAGGCCATAAAAACATCGACATGGGCCATGATTTCAACCGGAACCGTTTTGATGGTCTTACTAGTTCTACTGGTTACCACCAAGGTATCACCGACTTGTGCCGGTATCGAAAAACCACCGGAGGGACCCGTCAAAAAGCTATCGGACAGCCCTTTTACAGCAACTCTTACATCGGCTGCGGGTTTATTATCCACATAAACGGTACCCTTAATTGTCGATTCTTTTGAAGATTGATCGCTTTGGGCCTTTTGCTGTAACCTCTTTACGTTTTCAGGCAGCATTGCAGCAAAATCCATTAAACGACTTTTGTTCAACAGGGCACTCCGTTCTAAAAATTCGGAATCCCCATTGGGACTGCTATTGATCAAAAAGCTCTTACCCTTCAATGATATATTATCTTTGGATAAGGACTTTTGACCATCCGTAAACATGTATACATTGTCATTTTCGATTTTCCCTTTTAAAACTCCGTAAATGGTGGCCCCGTCATAGGAGACATTTTCCAAATCTTCTCTAAGTTGTGACCAATCCCCATCGGTAACTCCATATTTTTTTTCGGTTACCTCGGTACCGAATAGTAGTAGTTGTATCTCTTGGTCAGGGTTTCTTTCAAAAACCTTTTTCAACACCGAAAGGTCTTTTTCCAAATTCCTCGTCGTCATTGAGGCGGAAACATCCCAACAGATGGTCGTATTTCGATTGACTACCTCTTGTGCGGATAGCAGGCTTGCTAAAAAAAACAGTAATATCGTAAGGTTTTTTTCCATGTTATTTTTCGTTCATTAGAGTTCACATAAGCATGTATATACGGGACTTATTTTTTAGTTTCCTTGATGCGCTTTTATCCTTGGAATGAGCAACAGCTCCGTTTGACGACCGTTTACATAGCGGAATCCCTTATCACCATAAAAACCAGCTTCTTCTAACATAATCCGGATATCTCTTTTCCATTCGGGAATGGTTATGGTTGTATTCAATTCGATGGCATACACCGTATTTGGATTCAGCGGATAGTTTTCACCATCATCTTTCATGACCCCACCCTGGGCATCCCACATTCCAATGGTTGTGCCGGCAGAGTGTCCATAAGACCCCAGCGGATGGGTATAAATTGAAGGACGCAATCCTGCCGCTTTTGCCTCCGACAGGGCCTTGGCCAGAATCTCATTACCCGTTTTTCCCTTTATCATATTGTTGGTCAGGTAATCTTGTACACGATTACCGTCCTTTAATCCATCTACGAGAAATTTTGGTGCTTCTTTTTCTTCTGGCTTAAGCACATACGCCAACTCTTGGCAGTCGGTATTCAATCTTAGATAGGTGATTCCGAAATCACAATGCAATAGGTCGCCCGGTCGTATCACCATATCATCCGGTCGACCGGAAAAGGAATATAGGTGTCCCACTAGTTCTTCACTGGTACGCTGTACATCTACGGTTGGATGAAACCAGGTTTCCAGACCTAAATCGGTCACTTTTTGCCGCATCCACCACTCTACTTCCGTCGTCGTTGTTACGCCTGGTGTAATCACATTTTCTGAAAAGGCCTCTGCAATAATATCATGGGTAACGTCCACCAATTGGTCATAAATTATCATTTCCCGTTCTGTTCGGGTTTCGATCCATCTCACGGCCAACTGTTCTGCGGACACAACCTTTTTATGGTATTTTTTGGGTAATTTTTCCATAAACTCCATATAATCGGTTTTGTCAAGACCATCTGCTATATTGTGATCTTTAGAGAAATTGAGTCCTATGTTCTCCGGATTTCGCTCTTCTATCAATTGCATCAGGCGTTGCCATTGGTCGGGTTCTTTTTCCTTGTCCCAAGCTGATTGAATGTTGTCACCTACATTGTAACGCGCCACTGCCAATTTATCGATCGTGTTTTTGGCTTTATCCCTATAAAACAATAGCATGGTCCGCCTACGGGCATTTAACCAAGTAGCCGGTAGCATCGTTCGTAATACGGGGTCTTCGTTGTATTCGCGCGAAATGAGTATCCACATATCCAAATCGACTTGATCCATCAATTTAGGTAGTAGGTTGTCAAATCTTTCAGCAAGTATTTCATCGACCACACGGGCACGTTCCCGCTCCGATAATAACTGTTGCCCGGCCACTGGAATTTGACTGAGCAAACAAATAAGTAGTACAATTTTTTTCATTCTTAAAACAAGTGTTTTATTGGGTTTTTCAATTCTTCTAAAATACGCCTTATCTTTGAATGGTATGAGCGCGATAAGGTATTTTTCATGTCTTATGACAGTAGTTTTTACACTATTGTTCTGCTCTTGTAATGCCCAAAACGACGATAACAACGCTTCTGAAGATAAGGGAAAGGAGATTGAGTCAGCACCGGAAGCCATCCTTTTTATTGGCAATAGCCATACATATTACAATCAAGGGCTCGCCACGCATCTTTTGGAATTCAGAAAAAACGATGGTTCGGAATTAGAGCCCGTTATTCAGGAAGTCGCCAAGGGTGGTTATTCCCTTGAAGACCATCTCAATGATCCAAGCAGTCTTTCAAAAATAAACGAAAGGAATTGGGACTATGTCATTTTTCAAGAGAATACCTCCGTTGCGGCCGAAGCACTTGAGTCTACCACAGATGCCATGATCGTCCTTGCCGATATGGTCGCACAAAACGATACCGAGATTCTCTTGTTCATGACCTGGCCGTATAAAGAAAGGCCTGAAATGCTCAATGGAATAAAAAAGACCTATGAGTCCGGGGCCAAGGCTATCAATGCTACCATCGTACCGGTCGGCGAAGATTGGACAGCGATAGACACGGAAACTGAAATCGATGTGAAGTTTTATGATGCCGATGGGGTACATGCCACTCTTGAAGGCACGTTTTATGCTAGTGCGAAATTCTATAAGGCTATTTATGGAAAAACACCCTCTCAAAATCCGTATACGGCCGGTTTACCTACTTCGATAGCCAATTACCTGAAATCAAAGGCAGAGTAAACAAAGAACGTAAAAGAACGTTTATGAAGTGGCTAAATATCTAGAAGCGCTATGGTTTCCTTTCTTCGGATTTTACCCGTATCGGTTTTCAAAAACTTCGGAAGGGTGTACAACTCTTTCGGAAACTCAAAACGTTCTAAAACGCCTTCCGATTTTAAGGTACTCTCCAACTCGTGCAGATCTATTGTGCCTTCCAGCGCTACAATCAACTTTTGACCCAAGGCTTGATCGGGCAAAGAGGCAACAAAAAACGGATTGGGGATAAATGGAACGAGTTTGGCCTCTATTTGCTCTGGAAATAGCTTTACACCCCCCGAATTGATTACATTATCGTAACGCCCTAACCATTTAAATTCAGTTTTCGAAATCAGGTGGACCATATCATTGGTGGCCACGGGTTCAGTCGAAATCATTGGCGCTGTGATAATCAGGCAACCTCTCTCGTCCTTCGTAAACTGCACATTAGGCATGGCGGAAAAATGCGGATTACCGGTATTGATCTCGCGAACGGCGATATGGGTAATGGTCTCGGTCATACCATAGGTTTCATAAACTCGTGTAGATTTTGTACCTACTTGTTGGCGCAACGGATCAGAAAGCGGGGCTCCGCCAACTATCAACGTTCTAAACTGTTCCATTTTATTAAGGGAATTTCCTAATTGTAGGGGTACCATGGCGCCGAAGTCATATTCCTTTTCAATTTGAGCTAAAGGATACGAACTGGAACGTACATAATCAAGTTCTAGACCCAATACCATCGCTCTGACCAACATCATTTTACCTGCGATATATTCGGTAGGAAGACATAAGAGTGTCCTGTCACCTGCTTGTAAAGCAAAATAGGTGCCGGTAGCCAAGGCCGAATGAACCATCTGCTGTTTTTGAAGCTGAATCACCTTGGGGGTACCGGTGGAGCCCGAGGTCTTGACCGCTATCGTATTTTTTGGGTTCAACCAGTCCATCAGAAAGTTTCCAATCGATCTTTCATATAGCTCACCTTCCTTTATCAAGCTATAGGCCACTTCCTTTAGTGCCTCTAGATTATAGCCTACCCCATTCAACTTGAATTTGGGGTGAATATCCCTATAACTCCTGTTGACTTCCATCGGCCGAAGTTACCATTGCGTTTTGAGTAAGGAATGTTTCCTCAGCGATAACTTTTCCAAAGAGGCGTTCTTTCCAATTCGTCCAGCCATATTTCTTTGAGAAAACGATCAATAAAATGGGATAGATCACCAACACTGGTACAAAGACGTCCCAACCCAAAACCGGTTCTGAGATATCACGATATATGGAATCGGTTTGAAATGCCGTCCAATCGGCCGTCACCAAAAGAGCGGTTGTCAGATTGTTGGCGGCGTGAAATCCGATGGGCAATTCCAATCCCCGATCCATGAGTGTCAAGATGCCCAGAAAAAAACCCGTCCCGATATAGTAGACCATGATACCATACCCTAATTTTTCCACCTCGGGGTTCAAAATGTGCATTAGACCAAATAGTATTGAAGTAAAGAACAAGGGCACCCATCTATTTTTGGCCAAAAGTCCAATACCTTGCATCATATACCCCCTCAAATAATATTCTTCCATACTGGTCTGAATGGGAATCAGCACAATGGAAATGGCGGCTAGAATCAAAAAAGGCTTCAGGTTAAAATTAAATTGGTAATCTTCGGGGGCCAGTTGAATGTCTATAAATACAAAGGCTATCGAAATAAGTGACCAAAGAATGAAGGCAAAAAAGATTCGGCCCCAATCGACTTTTTTTCGAGACGTGGTGAGTTCTTTAATCGGTTGTTTGTGCACTAATTTTATCCAGATAAACAAACAAGCCAGACCAATAGCAAATGTCAAGAGCATCAAAAAGAGAAAGAGGTTAGATCCCAAAGCTTCTGACATCAGTGCCACATCGCCGCTGGCCATAATCTCCATGACGTTCGATTTTGTGAATAAGGCTGCCATGAGGGGGGCGGCGCCGAATATCTGCCAACAAAAAAATATGACTACGATACCCAAAAAATAGCGCCAAAACTCATGTTGACTCTTATATGCCTGTTCTATATACATAGTTCTTCAATTAAGTTGGTTCTCCACGGCGTGCTGTAAGGGTCGTAAGATAATGTTCCTTTAGAAACCTTCAAAGGGCTTTCGATGTTATTGGTAAACAGGCTTCCTGTGCCCAGGCCTTGGGGCAAGGCGTTCTTTAAGGTGAACGTCCATTGTGCGATGGCGTTCAAACCGATATTACTTTCCAACGCGCTGGTGACCCACCATCCGATATTCAGTTTACTGGCCAAGGCAATCCACTCGGCACTTCCTTTATATCCTCCGACCAGACTTGGCTTCAAAATGATAAATTGGGGTCTAATATGGCGTAGTAGTTTTGCTTTATGTTCTACGTCAAAAACCCCGATAAGCTCTTCATCCAAAGCAATATTCAGGGGAGTCTGAGCACATAAATCCCTCATCGCCGATAATTGTCCTTGTCGTATCGGCTGCTCGATCGAATGCAGATCCAATTCGGACAATATCTTAAGTTTGGAAAGGGCGTCCGTTTTCGAAAAAGCACCATTAGCATCTACCCGCAGTTCTATCTGTTCTTTAGGAAATCGGTCTCGAATTGATTTCAAGAGACTGACCTCCTTTTCAAAGTCGATCGCCCCGATCTTCATTTTGATACAACCGAAACCTTCATGTAATTTTTGCTGTATCTGCTCCTTCATGAAAGCTTCATCGCCCATCCAGATGAGTCCGTTGATCTCAATGGAACGCTTCCCTTTTGTGAAGTCCGAAGGAAAAAGTTCAAAAGGATGGTCCGAAGCCAATGATAAAAAGGCCTGTTCTATGCCAAATTGAATACTTGGAAATTTCCGCAATGCTTCCCATAGGGCATCCTTTCCTAAATGGATATGGTCACACACCCACTTTAAAGTCTCTTCATACTCGGGCACATCGTCAATACTCAATCCCCTTAAAATGCCACATTCGCCTATACCATACCGCTCATTGTGGTTCACTATTAAAAACCAACTTTCCTTTTGCGTGAGCACTCCGCGTGAAGTTCCGCTAGGTCGCTTAAAATCCAGAACATATTTTTTATAGGTGGCCTTCATTGGATAGCGTCAAATTTAACCATATTTTGGGCCATAAATCAGATAACATGGCAAAGATCGACGGCAAAACACTATGGATAACGGGGGCTTCTTCTGGAATCGGAGAAGCATTGGTCTATGCACTGGATAAAAAAAATTGCAAGCTCATTATTTCCTCCAGGAAAAAAGAGGCCCTGGAACGCGTGAAATCGAATTGCATCCATAAAGAGAACATCGCAATCGTTCTAATGGATTTGGCCGATATCACCGCTATGCCAGAAAAGGCCAAGCGGGCATTTGAAGTATTCGGTAGCATTGCCATTTTAATTAACAATGCAGGAATCAGTCAACGCTCGGAAATTGCCAAGACCGATATCAGTGTGTACAAAAAACTCATGGATATCAACTATTTGGGCACGGTCGCCTTGAGCAAGTCGGTACTGCCCTACTTCATACAGAACTCAAGTGGGCATTTCGTGACGGTTTCCAGTTTAATGGGAAAGTTCGCTGGTCCGCAACGTTCGGGCTACTGCGGCGCTAAACATGCACTACACGGTTTTTTCGACGTGTTACGAATGGAGCATGAAAGCGATGGAATCGATGTCACAATGATATGCCCAGGGTATGTGCAAACCAACATAGATAAAAACGCCCTAACTGCGGATGGAAGTCCACAACGTACGCATGATGCCGAAAACCAAAACGGATTACCGGTAGACGTATTCGCAAAGAAGATGATACGGGCAATAGAACGAAAAAAATACGAGGCGTATATGGGTGGCAAAGAGGTAATGGGGGTCTATGTGAAACGATTGTTTCCTAGACTCTTGCACCGACTTGTACTGCGTAGCACGAAATGAAAATGGGGATTATTTGAAATTGAACCAAAATCGAACGCCCTCAGAGGTTTTATCGATATTCAATTTAGATTGTAATTGGTTGACCAAACGGTTCATCAATCGTATTCCCATAGAGGCATTCGTTCGCTGATCGGTATCTTCCGGCAGTCCTACTCCATTATCGGTATATTCGAAAAAACCATCTTGGTTCGCTATCTTACGTAAGTGGATATAGATTTTTCCGTTATCTTCATTTTTGGGGAAAGCGTACTTGAACGAGTTCGATACCAGTTCATTGAGAATCAGTCCGAAGGGAATGGCCCTATCAATATCCAGCTCGACATCCTCTGCATCTACGGTGATATTAATATTGTGTCCTCCTTTTTTATAAACGGATTGTACACTATTGATCAAACTTTCGATATATCCTTGCATTTCAATGACCGATAGATCATCGTGTTGGTAGAGTTTTTGATGGATCAAGGCCATCGCCTTTACCCTACTCTTTCCTTCCTCTAAAGCCTCAATAGCGGCCTTGCTTCGTGTGTTTTTGGTTTGCAGACTCAAAAGACTTGATACCATTTGAAGGTTGTTCTTAACCCTATGGTGAATCTCTTTCAATAGGGAATCTTTCTCCACAAGCGAGTTCTCTATAATATGCTTTTGTTCTGCAATAAGACGTTGGTTCTTTATACTTTTCAGATAGGCATACACTAGCCCGGCAAAACCCAATAAGGTAAAAATCAAGGAAATGAACACCAAACTGATTTTCTCATCTTTGGCAATCATGTCGCTTCTTGACTTCTCAAGGGCGGCGCGTTGTTCTTCCATCATACGCTGGGCGTTGGCCTTATCTTCACCCACTACGGCGGCCAACTGTTTCTCCCATAGGTCAGACTTGTTCTCTTCTACGGAATCACGAATGCGCATGTTTCTCTTGTAATACTCCGATGCGGTCGCGAAGTTATCGGTCTTATCATAGTACGAAGCCAATAGCCGATTCTTTTTAAGGACATTTTCCAATTTAATGGGTCTCGTACCATCACTGAGATAGTCCGTAGCTTTTTCAAAATCTTCCAATTGTAGATAGCACAGTGCGATTTCCAATTTGTTTTCGACCAGATCCGTGGAGTACTTCCCGGCATTGTATACTTTGATACTATCGATGCTCCTTTCCAAATAGGGCAAGGCCTCGGTGTATTGCTTTAACAATACATGGCATTTGCCAATATTTCCATCGATAATCGCTCTTAAGACCTTGCTTTCCGTTTCTTGTTTTTCCGATTTTTCGGTGATGACATCATTCAGATAGACATTGATGAATCCGTGGGCTTTTTTATAATTGCTGAGCGACGTCGGATACGATTTATCAAGTCTTAAAAAGGTGCCCACATTGTTCCAAAAAACAGCCTGCCCATAATAGTCTTTTTCGCTGACGTTCTTTTTCTCATTTTCAAAATAATCTTTCATGGCATCTCGGTGCAGGCCGAGATTGGAATAGATATCATAAAAGGCAATATTCTCGGTCAGACCGAGCTCTCTTTTCTCTTTTCTGATTTCCATCTGCTTGGCATAGAGTTCCAATTTCGAATAGGTGACATCCATCAATTCAAAAAGTGTGGCCCTGGTATCATCCCCTAGTGACCTCTCGTTTGCATAGAGTTCTTTGGCAATCGCCAAACTCTTGTCATAATCACCAAGATCATGATGTATTTGAGATTGCACTAATTTATAATGGGTAATGGCCAACGAATCCTTGGTCTTTTCTGAATTGTTCAGATAGACATTAACCGCTTCTAACCAATCATATGCCGAATTTTCATTATAGCGATTTGGGGTGTTGAAGAAAAAGACAAAACGTTCTTCGGAACTTTCAGAGGCCTTGAACATGTTGAAAAAACCCTGAACGGAAACGGCATCGCTTTGCGCTAAAACTGCCGGCGCAAAGAGACCGCATAAAATCAGATAAGCAAGAATCTTGAATGGAACTTTTTTCATATCATACTAACGAACCAAACATACTATTATATCGCGGCTCTACTAAATTTTTGTTGTAAGCCAAATTTGCGATCCGGACCGTTTCCGTTGATTTCAACCTCCGGAACTCTTACAACATTGTTCTCTTTACTAGTTTTGGTTCATGACCATTTTTCAGACTCCGGGGGACTAGGTCCGTAAAAGCCAATAAATAAAGGGCTAACCTGAAAATGAAGCAATCTTCACTTGCACCTTTTTCAACCTTGTTCAATACAAAAAGTAAGATTTTGGGGATCCACTAGTTCTTTTCAAAATTATTGATAAGAATTCAATGTTGATCTACATTGTTGTGTAATGGTTATTTTTTGTTGTGAAAATCAAAAAATAACCAAAAGTGTGTACTTCATCCGATTTTTATGCATTTTATGGAAACGACAAGAAAGTCGAAGGCAAAAATCAAGGTTTAGACTATCACTTGCTTGTGGGTTGCAATTGAACCTTTATGAATTCATCGCTGAAATAATAAACTCTTTAAAGTCTTTTGAAATCGGAATCAGATTGTTGTTGATCATGATGTCTTTGGAATTGATGGCATCAATATGATCTACGTTTACAATATATGATTTATGGGCCCTATAAAATTTATTCTTAGGTAGCTTTTCCAAATAGTCCTTTAGAGGGGATCTGACCAAGAATTTTTTATCAACGGTATTCACTTCCAAATACACATTATCAGCCTTAATAAATTGAATATCCTCAAATTGGATTCGGTAGTAGAGATGTTGTTTTTTGACGAAAATGGAATCTTTCAATACTGAATTCGAAAGGGGCAACTCATCTTGGACCATTTCACTCCCTTGCTTATCAGCTTGGGTACTGTGAGTGAAGTTTGCAAGAGCGATCTCAATAGAGGTATATAGGTCTTGTTGCTCAAAAGGTTTGACCAAATAACCATTGGGTTTGACCGTCTTTGCATTTTCCACCGTAGCTCTATCGGAGTTAGAGGTGACAAAGATGAACGGAATATCGTAATTCTCTCGAATATGTTTACCCAAATCTATACCAGTTCTGTCAGAGGCGAGAATAATATCTATTAAAACAAGATCTACCTTTTGGGTTTTCAGCACCTCTTCTGCCTGCTCGTAAACAATAACGTTGTCCACGATTTCGTAGCCGATTTCTTCGAGCATAGATTGCATATCGTCAGCAATGATGACATTGTCCTCTACGATAAGTATTCTAATAGGTTGTTCCAAAGTTGTTGTGGTTTAGAAGGTTATACTGTAAAATTACAAATTAATTAAAGGTGGTATAAAACAACAGGGAGAGCAAAAAAGTGCTCAAGGCCAGTTTTTTAAGTTCTGGGTCCAATAAGACGGGTTCTTTCGCCCGATATACGTTTCTTATATGAAATGCAATAGGTACAAAGGCTATCAATACAAGCCACTGATACCAATTCGTAAAATTGCTCAAAACAAAGATGAACATGCTCAAAAAACCTGAGGTGAGCAATGCGTAGTGGTAGCGCTTCCCATTTTGGAAACCGATTTTTACGACCACTGTATTTTTATTGGCTTTCTTATCAGATACACAATCACGAAGATTATTCAGGTTAAGTACCCCAACGCTCAGCATACCAATGGTAATGGCCGGTAACCAAGCGAGTACTGTCAAGAATTTAGTGTACAAGAACATCGAGCCCAATACACCTATCAATCCGAAAAAGATAAAAACAAAGATATCGCCGAGACCTTTATATCCATAGGCTGATTTACCTACAGTATACTTTATGGCCGCCCAAATACTCACGAGCCCTAGTGCGGCGAAAAGCAGGAAATAGCCCATATTTTGGAGTCCGAAAGAAGCGTACAATAAGGCCAGTACCAGTGCCAAACTGATTAAAATGGAGATAACAATCCCGGTTTTGAGCGCTTTGCGCGTCAAGCGACCACTTTGTAAGGCACGTGCTGGTCCTATTCTATCAGAATTGTCCGTACCCTTTACCCCATCACCATAATCATTGGCGAAATTCGAGGTAACCTGAAAACTTATAGTGGTAAACAAAGCGAGTATGAATATTAGTAGGTTATTTTTTTCATAAAAATCTGCAAGGGCAGTGCCGACAATAACTCCGGAGATCGATAGAGGTAACGTTCTTGGTCTAGCCGCATTGAGCCATGCACCGATTTTTCGCAAAACTAATAGGGGTCTTCTATTTTTATTCGTTTTCCTTCTTTATACGATGCTACGAAAGCATCCTTAAAACCAATATCAACTAATTCTTTTCTAAACTTTCGCGCTTCTTCCAATGTTTGGAAATTACCAAGTGAATAGGAATAAAACGGATTCGTTTTTACGAACATCGTGTTCGTCAGCGCTTCAGAGGCCAAGGTAACATTGTTATCGACAAACGACTTTACCTGAACTGAATAAATCATTTCCTTTTCCAGGAATTTTTTGGCGAGGTAATACTCCTTTACCAAACTCAATTCTTCGTTTTGTTCCTTTAGATTATCGATCCTTGTTTTGATCGCATCAAGACTATCTATAGACACCAAAAGATTATTTTGTTGTTCCAATCCCCCGCCGCTGCTACTTAATCCTGCCGTGAAGGAAGTAATGGCTAAAGCCCCAATGAAAAAAAGAGTGGTCACCCCTGCAAGTACATTGCGTTGAATCTTACTTTTTTTAAGTTCCTTGTTCTTTATCTTTATTTGGTCTAGAAGACGTTCATTAATGATTTGGGCCTTATCAATGTCCTTGTGCAATTCCAATAAATCACTTTCTTCTATAAATGGCATGTACTGTTGGGTTTAGGGGATGTCTTAGCGCTAAAGTAATTAAAATTCATTGATGGTAATAAAATTTGTACGACCAATGTTGCAAAATTATAAATTTTCGTGGTCTAGCTAATGAAAAGTGATGTCAAACAATCATATTGAATTGATTTCCATTTGCTTATCGATGAACGACACCGTCAAAAAATGGTCCTTCTTTCGAAGTTCGGAAATCGAATTCTCTTGGCGTTCCTCAAAGTATCGGGAAGTTCTCGCCGCCAATGGCCTACTTGGTCTCGATTAAATAAATACCGTCTTTTTTAATCTCTATTTTCCGTGCTTTATACAATGTTCCGATACCCTTTTTGAAGGTCTTCTTGCTCATCTGTAGCTCTTCTTGAATTTCTTCTGGGGCAGATTTATCATTTAATCCGAGAAAACCATTATGATGTTTTAAGGTATCATAGATCTTATTGGCGGCAGGCTCCAGTATACTTTTGCCCAGAGGTTGTAGTGAAATATCGATTTTATGATCGCCACGAATCGCCTTGATTACTCCGGGCATGACATCCCCGACCGAAATTCTTTTAAAGACCTCATTGGCATAGACCAAGCCCTTGTGAAGATTGTTGATGATCACTTCCCATCCTAAATCCGTTTTTCGGGTGACAATAATTTCGACCTCCTCCCAAACACGAACCGTAAGCTCTTCATTACTCAAGAATTTTTCCAACTTATTGGAGGCCACAAGCCGATTGCTCTGCTCGTCTAAATAACAATAGACCACATACCATTGCCCCTCCCTCATCTTGTTGCGCTGTTCGCGAAAAGGAACTAGCAAATGCTTCTCCAACCCCCAGTCGAGAAAAGCCCCGAACTCATTTACTTCGACTACCTTCAACAACTGAAACTCGTTCACCATGATTTCAGGTTCCAAGGTGGTCGCCACCGGACGTTCATCATGATCCAAATAACAGAAGACGGCTATTGAATCTCCAATAGTGTAGTCTTCGGGTACGTACTTTTTCGGCAGTAAAATACCCGAATGGGTACCATCCCCTAAAAACAAGCCAACACTTGTTTCTCTGAGGATTTCGAGTGTATTGAATTTTCCCAGTTCGACCATGGGGCAAAAGTACTGTTAAATTATGGGCATAAAAAAACCATCTGTTCCTTAAACAGATGGTTTTTTGATTTGTTATAACTTCTTAATAAGCGGATTCTTTCTTGAAGTGTCTGCACAACATATAGTAAACGACCGCTCTATGCTTGTTTTTGTTTGAAGAACCATACTTGTCAAGAACACTTTTGATGGCATCCATTAAATCTGAGCTATCACTCATACCTAATTTTTTGATCAAATAATTGTTCTTTACCGTCTCTAATTCTTTTTCATCTCCTCCCGAAACTTTGGAAGCATCCAAATTGTAGATTGATGGTCCTAATCCAATAGTAACTTTTGTTAGCAAATCCATATCTGGCGTCTGACCAAATTTGTCTTTAATATCAGCCGCATACTTTTCGATCAATTCGTCTCTTTTACTCATAATAGTTAGTGTTCTTGTTATATATGGTTAATAAAAGTCTAAGATATAAAATCGAAATAACCAAGCAAAATTTTATCGTTCAAGATTCTGGGAGTAATAACCTCTAATAGGCTTGGCCCTGTTTTTTGCTGAAAAAAGCCCGGTAAAAAACTTAGCACTTCTTTCTCCGATTTCGCCACAAGGTGCGTAAAACCGTACATTTTGCATAAATGTGACACATCATAATTCTGAGTGGTCTCAAAATAACGTTCAAAATTTTCACTATCGTCTTTACCCGGTAGTATTCTAAAAATACCCCCGCCTCCATTATTGATAAGTATGATTTTAAAATCGGGCCTGATATATTCGTTCCACAAACCGTTGCTGTCGTATAGAAAACTGAGGTCACCTGTGATGAGCAAGGTCGGATCTTTATGATAGCGTGATGCACCCACCGCGGTAGATGTACTTCCATCGATCCCACTTGTTCCGCGGTTACAGAAAACCTTTACGCTAGTATCCAGATCAAAAAGCTGCATGTAGCGCACGGTAGAGCTATTGGCCAATTGCACTTGATACGCACTTGGAATATGGTTGCAAATGTGATAAAAGGCCAACATGTCGGAAAACGGAATCTGTTTCAAATACACTTCCCTCCGCTTCCGATAATCATCCCGGATGGAATTCCAATATGGAAAATAGGTGCTTGCCTTTGTTTTCGATTGTTCGAAAAAAGTCTGAAAAAAGCGATTTGGTGCCAGCTTGAAATGGCGCGTTAATGAAAAAAAAGTGTCATAGGCTTTCAGTTCATCCACATGCCAATGTTCTTTGGGTCGATACGCTCTCAGAAAAGCCTTTATCTTTTTGGAAACGATCAGCCCACCAAAAGTGAGCAGAATATCAGGGCGTAATTTATTGAACAGGGCTTCTTTCCTTGGCGATTTCTCAATTGGTGCGACGATACTATCGATACTTGGGAAAAAATTAGAATGATGCAAGTTTGAGGTCGATTCGGTCAATACAACTACCGAGGGGTCATTCCCTAAAAAATCCAAAAAACGTTGCTCAATGGCATTCGGGTGGTTCACCCCCACTAAAACCATCTTTCGTTCCGCCTTGTTCCAGAGATCGGTATAACGGTCAATGTCGGTTAAATCAATCGGATCCGATTCTGCATTGGCGATTTCGAACATCCCGTTCCGCTCGTCAACCACATCATACAACGGCTCTTCAAATGGGGCGTTGATATGTACCGGTAAACCGGTATTCAAAGCGGTATTCAAGCTTCTGTTCAATTCAGCATCATTATGGGCCTGTATGCTTTGCTGGGTCTCTTCCACTCCCCCTGCGTAAATGGACTCGCGCGCATAACGATAAATCCGGTCCGTGGCGTGAACCACATCTTGTTTTAGATTGGCCGAGTACCCGATATGCCTATGAAAAACGTCGTCTTGCCGTATGGTCTGGCCATCACCTACATCTATCTTATAACTCGGCCGATCGGCCGAAATGACCACTAGGGGTATATCGCTATAAAACGCCTCGGCAATTGCGGGATAGTAGTTTAATAACGCGCTGCCGGAAGTACAGACGACCGCAACCGGTTGTCGTAATTGCTGTGCAATGCCCAATGCAAAAAAAGCAGCACTCCGCTCATCCACGATACTAAAACATTTGAAAAAAGGATCTTCGGTGAAACCAATGGTCAAAGGTGCATTTCTTGAACCCGGAGAGATTACAATGTTTTCAATGCCCTTGGCCTTGCAGTGACAAACTATGGCTTGCGCCAAGGGAATACTGGAATACTTCATCAGCACAAAAATACGACGCAAACCGCTCTTTACCCAATGCTATCCGAAATACTACTGTGGGGCCAACACTTGTAACATTGTATTGGTCTTGGCTATGGTTTCTTCCCATTCCAATTCCGCATTCGAGTCTTTGGTGATGCCTCCACCAACATAGACGATGGCCTTGTCATCTTGAAGTTGCATACAACGCAGATTCACGAAAAAGATGGTTTGTTCCATAAATGATACATAGGCCCGGTTTTCCTGATTTCTTTTGCGACCGGAAGGCCTCTTTTCGATTCGCGTATTCAGCTCCCCTAAAAATCCAGTGTAGTATGATCGATCATAAGCTTCGTTTGCTGCTATGAACTTTTTACTTAGGGCCATGGGCATACCACAAACAGCAGGGGTGGGATGCAAGGCCTTGACAAGCGCGCCCAAATTTCCTTTTTCATATATAGCGACCAGTTTGGTTCTTAGGTGAAGCAGCGTTCCTGCTTGAATGGTTTCGCGCTCACCTATGTCGAGGTTAGTTACCTTAGCCTTTAAAACACTTGCGATATAGCGTGTCACCAATTCTTGCTCTTCGAGTTCCTTCGCACCCCAATTAGCAGGTACGAGTGCATTATACTTTTGGGTGCCTGCCAATGACATGGTAGTCAATCTTTGATTTTCACTTTTCATGAGAATTTCCGGGGTCGCTCCGAGCCAAGTACCTACTTTAGGATGATACCAGAGATAGCAAAAGGCGTTCTGATACTGTTCTAGAAGCCTCTGAAACAACACTAAGGGTGATAAAGTACAAATCACCTCCACCTTTCTAGAGAGCACCACCTTCTCTAGTTCATCCTCTTTGATTTTCTCGATGGCACGGTTGACCAAATCGATGTATGTGCTTTTTGAGGTCGTGTCGACCTCGAAGGACAAGCGCTCTTTTTCATCGGTTTCGACTACATCGAATCGGGCGGTCAGACGCTGGTCGCTATGCAGCAACAGTGTCGGTCGGTCGTTATCAAAGGGCGCAAAGACGAAACCTGATGTCGTGAAATTCGTTAAATGGTGTACTGCATCATCCTCTTGTAAAAGAGCCACTACCTGCTGCTCCTTAGGCATACGGTAGGCCGCAAAAGGTAAATTCTTTGCGTGATGGGCCTTTATTTCATCTAAAAACTCCCTGAACATTTATTTTCTTGGCAAGGCAATAGTGGTCAATTTACAAATCGAGATCAAGTCTCCGTCGGCATTGGTAATCTTAATATCCCACAACTGTGTGGTTCGCCCTTTATGAACTATCGTGGCACGGGCGAAAACCTCTCCATCGCGAACACTCTTTACATGGTTCGCCGAAATCTCAATTCCCCTGACGAACATCTTTTGGGCATCCAAAAATATATAGGAAGCAGTGCTGCCAACGCTTTCGGCCAACGCGACCATAGCGCCCCCGTGCAAAACGCCATCGGGCTGATGAACCGACGGGTTTACCGGCATTTTTCCTACCAAAAAATTTTCTCCGACGTCTATATACTCTATCTGCAAGGTTTCCATCATCGTATTCTTCGAGGAGGCATTGCAGACCTTCAATATTTTCTCCTTGTATTCGTCCATGGAACTTTTTTTGTAAAATTACGGATTACCGAATCAAAAAAAGACTTTCCTTTATGGTAGTTTTGAATATATGGGCAGACAAGAAAAACAAGTGGGTTACCAAACCACGAATACCTATGAAACCCTTAATGAGGTAACAGGGAAAACCAAAAATGTTTGGATCGTACTTCATGGCATCGGCTATTTGAGTAAATACTTTCTACGCTATTTTGAAGATTTGAATCCTGAGGAAAATTACGTTATTGCTCCTCAGGCTCCCTCAAAATACTATTTGAAAAACGAGTATAAACATGTCGGCGCCAGTTGGCTGACCAAAGAGCGGACGGAACTCGAGGTTCAAAACGTAGTTGCTTATCTGAATGCCGTATACCAGGCCGAAAACATCCCCGAGCATTGCCAATTATATATTTTGGGGTTCTCGCAAGGGGTTTCCATCGCGACGCGGTGGGTGGCCCGCGAGCAAATCAAATGTCGCTCGTTGATTTTGTATGCAGGGGGAATTCCCAATGAACTCACCCCTGATGATTTTTCATTTTTAGAGACCAACAACACTTCGGTTTCTATCCTCGTGGGAAATCGGGATGAATATCTCAATGCCGAACGCCTGCAACAAGAATCCATAAAAATGGAGAAGCTCTTTAAGGGGCGCGCCAAACAGATTATCTTTGAGGGCGGTCATGAACTAAAAAAAGAACTGATACATCAACTCATCTAAATGAAACCGTTTCCGAATCTAGTTACCGACAGACTCTTTCTGAATCAAATAAAGACCACCGATATTCCTTTGATCGTCGCTTATGCGGGAAATATTAAAATTATACAGAATACCCGAACGATGCCTTTCCCTTATTTTGAGGAAGATGCCATTGCCTGGATAAATATGGCCAATCAGGGTTTTAAGGCCAAAGACAATTACATATTCGCCATACGTTCCAAAACGGACGAATCGTTTATGGGCGGAATCGGGCTGACTTTGGATGTGTCGCAAAACCGGGCAGAGTTGGGGTATTGGTTGGCCGAGAAATTTTGGGGCGCAGGCTTTACAACTGAAGCGGTAAAGGCCATATTGCAGTTTGGTTTTGAACAGCTGAAGCTCAATAAGATCATCGCGGTCTATCTGACCACCAATGTTGCTTCAGGAAAGGTTATGATAAAAAACAATATGATCAAGGAAGCGGAATTAAAAGACCACGATTTAAAAAGAGGAAGCACTCTTGAGCAACCCGAATATGTTTCCTTGATCCAATACCGCATACTCAAAGACGAATACGAAAAAATAAAAAATACGTAGTCAATTTGGCCTGACCTCTTCGCTGCTGTAGCAAACGAAGGTTAAAGTTGAATACAGACCGTCTTTCGCTACGCATCGCATTCGATGCTTCTTGATTAGGACTATTTTTTTTGCTCCTCTACAGCCACTTCGTGATATGTAATCCGACGGGTTTTATAGGTGTTATCGGGGGTAATGATTTCTTTTATCCAATTTCCTGTAGGGTCCAGTTGGTAGACAAACTCTTTCTTTTCAGGTATACCCGAAGTCTCCGACTCTATGTTCAGTAGCATGCCCGAGGCATCGTACTCATATTTTTCGGTACGTTCTATAGTGAACTGCTTCACTTTGGTATTGTAACTGAAGCTTGTCTTTGAAGCCAGGGCGTTCCGTCCGTCAAAAACTTCTTCAGTAGCCAAGTAGGGTTGTCCGTCCAAAAACTGTTTGACCAATACCGTTTTAGAGATGATACTGTCATGGTCTTTTTTGAACGAAGTGCGAATCGATTTTTCTGGAACCCCATTGAGCGTGTATGTTTTGGTCAACTCTCCCTTCACCAGATCATATGAAATCAACGTCTCGTCAATCCCCTCGTTATTCATCCTGATAATTCGACGCAGGGTATCATTCGTGTAGAAATATTCGTATTGATCTAAAAACTCCTTATCGTATGAGATGATTTTCTCGGTAATTTTCAGGTTTTCGGTCGAATCAATGGAATAGATATTCGCAATGGAAGAGGCCGGAACAAAAATCTTGTCACGGTAATTTTCAAGACGCTTTTCCATAAGCATTCCCTCAACATATGAATAATGGGTACTGTCATAATCATTGTCATTGTATCGGGTGACCGATTTCGTCAGTAATCCTTCCTCATTGAATTCATATTCCTCTTTCCCATATTTGGTGCTCACCAAACAAGACCTGACGGCCCCTTTTAGATCGAAATCTTCAACGGTAAAAATCCGAATCTCCTGTGCGTTCGACACCCCTGGCCGAAACAAGAAAGCGATAAGAAGTAAAACGATGTAGTTGTTCACCATGCTGCAAAATTACTTGATATTCTTTCAACTTAGAACAAAAGGAATGCCAAATCGGTGAACTACCGCAATCGCCTGAAGAGGTGCAAACTGTTTTATCGTCTTACGATCGATTTTAGAAGCCTCGATAAAGAAAAACCCGCTAAGCCATGGCTTGCGGGTTTTGAACTATTCTTGGTCACTTCTTTTATTCAAGTCACCCTTGGTCACCACCTATGGGATTACTTGACTTCTTCAAAATCAACATCCTCAACATTATCACCTTCGGCACCTGCATCGGCAGTTGCCTCGCTCTCAGGAGCTGGACCTCCTTGCGCTTCGGCCTGTGCTTTGTACATCTCTTCCGAGGCCAATTTCCATGCCTCGTTGATTTTCTCTAAAGCTGGAGTCACCACGGCCACATCTTTGCTCTCATACGCTTTCTTTAGTTCTTCCAAAGCATCTTCGACAGGTTTCTTCTTATCATCAGAAAGTTTATCACCGAATTCCTTTAACTGTTTTTCAGTCTGGAAAATCATGCTGTCGGCCTCGTTCAACTTATCAGCCGTTTCTCGGGCTTTTTTATCCGATTCCGCATTCGCTTCGGCATCCGCTTTCATTTTGGCGATTTCCTCTTCGGTTAGTCCTGAGGAGGCCTCGATCCGGATATCCTGCGTTTTGTTTGTCGCCTTATCCGTAGCGGAAACTTTGATGATTCCATTGGCATCGATATCGAAAGTCACCTCAATTTGAGGTGTTCCTCGCTGTGCAGGTGGAATTTCGTCCAAATGGAAACGCCCAATGGTCTTATTGTCAGCCGCCATTTGACGCTCCCCTTGTAGTACATGAATCTCTACAGAGGGCTGATTATCGGCTGCCGTTGAAAATATCTGCGATTTCTTTGTTGGAATGGTCGTATTCGCATCGATCAGTTTAGTGAATACATTGCCCATGGTTTCGATACCCAAAGAAAGTGGTGTCACATCTAGTAACAATACATCCTTTACATCTCCGGTCAATACTCCACCTTGTATCGCAGCACCAACGGCTACTACTTCATCAGGATTCACCCCTTTTGAAGGTGCTTTTCCAAAGAACTTCTCCACGGCCTCTTGAACGGCCGGTATACGAGTAGACCCTCCTACCAATATAATCTCATCAATATCACTTTTTGACAATCCTGCCGCTTTTAGCGCAGTCTGGCAAGGCTCAATCGTTCTTTTGACCAAATCTTCAATCAATTGCTCGAACTTAGCTCTAGTCAAGGTGCGCACCAAGTGCTTTGGGCCTGTGGCAGTAGCCGTTACATAAGGCAAATTAATTTCGGTCTGTGCGGAAGAAGACAACTCTATTTTTGCTTTTTCTGCCGCTTCACGAAGGCGTTGCAAAGCCATGGCATCGTCTCTAAGGTCGATACTTTCGTCTTTTTTGAATTCATCGGCCAACCAATCGATTATTTTTTGATCGACATCATCACCTCCCAAGTGCGTATCACCATCAGTAGATAATACTTCAAAAACTCCATCACCCAACTCTAGGATAGAAACATCATGTGTACCTCCCCCAAAGTCAAAGACAACGATTTTTTGGTCCGTATCCTTTTTGTCCATACCGTACGCCAATGACGCAGCAGTAGGTTCATTGATAATTCGCTCAACGGTCAAACCTGCGATTTCCCCAGCCTCTTTAGTCGCCTGACGTTGTGCATCATTAAAGTAAGCCGGTACCGTGATTACCGCTCTTGAAACATCTTGGCCTAGATAATCTTCGGCCGTTTTCTTCATTTTCTGAAGAATCATTGCCGATAACTCTTGGGGGGTATATAGTCGACCATCAATATCTACTCGAGGGGTATCATTGTCTCCTTTGACTACTTTATAGGGTACACGGTCGGCTTCTTTTTTAGACTCCGAAAACTTATTTCCCATAAAACGTTTGATCGAGTAAATGGTATTATGTGGATTAGTCACCGCCTGTCTTTTGGCCGGGTCACCCACTTTTATTTCACCACCTTCAACAAATGCGATTACGGAAGGGGTAGTCCGCTTACCTTCCGCATTAGGGATTACGACTGGCTCATTACCTTCCATCACGGAAACGCACGAGTTCGTTGTACCTAAATCTATTCCTATTATTTTACTCATTCTATATGTATTTATTAGTGCGTATTATTTTTAAGAATCGCTAAGGGAATGACAAACAATATGCCAAGGATATAAAACTGACAGGTTGTCATTTTGTCGCCCTAGCACACCTCTGAAACGACAGTGGTACAAATCGATTTATTTTCATACTTTACAAAAAACTAAAGGAATCAGCATGGAATCGAACAGACGTAATTTTTTGACAAAAGGACTTTCTTCCGCTGCAGGTATTGCGGCAGCTTCCATATTACCTTTAGAACTGCTCGGTGGCCAGGGTACACTAACTGAACCAATCGTATTGCCCAAAGAAAAGCGTGCCGCACCCAAAGACAGCATTCGATTCTCGGTCATCGGCATCAATCACGGACATATTTATGGTATGGTCAATTCATTGATCCAAGGTGGGGGCACCCTAGTTGCGGTCTATGCCAAAGAACCTGACCTGTTGCAGCAGTTTACGAAACGATACCCCGAGGTTCGGATTGCAAAAAGTGAAGCGGAAATTATCGAGGACAATAGCATACAACTCATCGCTAGTGCGGCGATACCCGTGGATCGAGCACCAATCGGTATACGGGCGATGAAAGCGGGAAAAGACTATATGGCCGACAAACCAGGAATTGTGACTTTTGAGCAATTCAATGAAGTCAAGAAAGTACAGAAAGAGACCGGGCGCATTTATTCCATTACGTACAGCGAACGTTTGGCCAATCCCGCTTCGGTAAAAGCCGGGGAGCTGGTCAAGGCTGGCGCCATTGGTAAGGTGGTACAACTTATTGGCCTTGGGCCTCATCGTATGCGGCCCGAAAGTCGTCCCGAATGGTTTTTCGAACCTGAAAAAGCCGGGGGCATACTTTGTGATATCGGTTCGCATCAGTGTGACCAGTTTTTATACTATACCGACTCGAAAGAAGCAGAGGTCAGTTTTGCGCAGACCGCCAACTTCAATATACCGAACTATCCCGATTATCGTGATTTCGGTGATATGAGCGTACGTAGCAAACATGCGACCGGTTATATTCGAATCGATTGGTTTACTCCTGAAGGACTGGGTACCTGGGGCGATGGCAGAACCTTTATTTTGGGAACGGAAGGGTATATTGAAATGCGGAAGTACGTCGATATCGCTGGTCGTGAAGGTGGCAACCATCTTTTTTTAGTAAACCAGAAAGAAACCAAATACTTCGATTGCAAGAATGTACACATGCCCTATGGAGAACAATTGGTGAGCGATGTGGTCCATCGCACGGAGACCGCAATGACTCAAGACCATTGTTTTTTGGCCACTGAATTGGCCTTAATGGGTCAAAAAATGGCTTTTCAGCTCAATACCTGAGCTAACCCTTTTCGAAAAATTTCCATAGCAATACTCTAAGAATAAACTACCTTTACCCGCTATACAATCGAATACAAATATGGAGTGTATCAGTATCTTCGATATGCTGAAAATCGGTATTGGCCCGTCGAGCTCACATACGCTTGGCCCTTGGCGCGCGGCCGAGCGTTGGATTACGGAACTCAAAGCGGAAGATAGATTCGAATCCGTGGAAAAAATCCAGATTCAAGTCTACGGGTCGTTGTCTTTGACCGGGAAAGGACATGCGACCGATTATGCCTTAATGTTAGGACTTTCAGGGGCCGATCCAGTAACGATGCCGGTAGCCGATATCCATACCATTGTCAAGGAAATCCAACAAACGAAAAAATTGATTTTTGGCGGTGAACGGGTCCTTCCCTTCGATGACCAAAAGGACATCTGCTTCAATAAAAAATTTTTACCCTTTCATGCCAATGGCCTTAAATTCGAGGCGTTTCTTAAAAACGGTACTAAAAAATCAAAAAAATACTATTCGATCGGAGGTGGTTTTGTAGTGGTCGAAGAACGTAAAAACGCGAAAAAAAAGAGGGCCACCTTCAACACATTTCCCTACCCTATTCAAAAAGGTGATGAACTTTTGGAGTATTGCCTAAGGGAAAAAAAGATGATCTCAGAACTGGTTTTGATCAATGAACGCGCGTTGCGTAATGATGGGGAAATCGATAGCCAACTACAAAACGTATGGCATACCATGCTCGAATGTATGTATATCGGTTGTCATACCGAAGGGCAGTTGCCTGGAGGACTCCAAGTACGCAGACGTGCCTTTGAAATGCATAAGCAACTTATGGCCAAGGCCGATAAGTACGATTCTCCGGAAAACTGGTTGCAGACCATTCGTGGGACCGAGGTGAAATTTCGGCAGATCTTAAAATGGGTGAGCTGCTTCGCCCTTTCCGTCAATGAGGTGAATGCCTCCTTGGGCAGAGTGGTTACGGCACCAACAAACGGCAGCGCAGGGGTCATTCCGGCAGTACTGATGTACTATATGGTCATCGAGAACCACGAGGCCGATTTCAAACAGATCAAGCAGTTCTTATTGGTCGCCGGAGAGATTGGCAGTATTTTTAAGAAAGGTGCTACCATTTCCGCGGCCATGGGAGGTTGTCAAGCGGAAATCGGGGTATCATCGGCGATGGCAGCCGGTGCCCTTACCGAGTTGTTGGGCGGTACGCCAGAACAGGTGTTGATGGCGGCCGAGATTGCCATGGAACATCACCTCGGACTCACCTGTGACCCTATTGGGGGACTGGTGCAGATTCCCTGTATCGAGCGCAATTCCATGGGCGCCATTAAGGCGATCAATGCGGCGGAATTGGCCTTGCATTCAGACCCTAAGGATGCAAAAGTTCCATTAGACAAAGTCGTTCAGACCATGTGGGAAACGGCCAAGGATATGAACTCGAAATATAAAGAAACCTCGCAAGGAGGCCTTGCCGTAGGGGTGTTCTTGAGCGATTGTTGATCGTTAAAACCTTCATGGCGAATCTGCGGCATGCTTCCGAACCAGATTCCAATAAAACTCCTTATTTTTAGCGAACCAAAATAAAAATCAATGTCTACTGCCAAAAAAGAGTACAAACGCGTAACGGTCAAATCACTCGTAGAAATGAAAAAGAACGGAGAGAAAATCTCCATGCTGACCGCCTACGACTACTCCATGGCGAAAATTGTGGATGCAGCGCAGGTAGATGTCATTCTTGTCGGTGATTCGGCAAGTAATGTAATGGCTGGCCATGAAACTACCCTGCCCATTACCTTGGATCAGATGATCTATCATGCTTCCTCGGTCGTGCGTGCCGTGCAACGGGCATTGATTGTAGTGGATATTCCTTTTGGAAGCTATCAAAGTGACCCAAAAGAAGCCTTGCGTTCCGCCATTCGAATCATGAAAGAAAGTGGTGCGCATGCGGTAAAGGTAGAAGGTGGAGCGGAAATCAAGGAATCGGTAAAGCGGATTCTCGCTGCTGGAATACCTGTCATGGGGCATCTGGGACTCACTCCACAATCCATTTATAAGTTCGGCACCTACACGGTACGGGCCAAAGAGGAAGCAGAAGCGGCCAAATTGATGGAAGATGCCAAACTCTTGGAAAGATTGGGGTGTTTCGGAATCGTTTTGGAAAAAATTCCCGCAGCACTGACCAAAGAAGTGTCCGATAGTATTTCCATACCTACCGTGGGTATCGGAGGAGGTAAGCATGCAGACGGTCAAGTCTTGGTCATTCATGACCTGCTCGGAATGACGCACGAGTTCAATCCGAGGTTCTTAAGACGGTATATGAACCTGTACGAAGACATGGGTAACGCGATCTCCCAATATGTAAATGATGTGAAAGCTAGGGATTTTCCCAGCGATGAAGAACAATATTAACTTTGGTAGTGTCCCTTTTGGATAACCCCGGTTCGGTCTTGAAAACCTCTTGAAATGTTCAAAAAAGTATTCATTCTGGTTTTGGTGCTGCTCAATATCGGTTGTGACCAGATATCTAAAAATATCGTTCGCAAAACCGTCGAATACCAAGAACACATTTCGCTCATCAGCGATAATTTCATACTTACCAAGGTCGAAAATAAAGGCGCCATGATGGGTTTGGGTTCCGACCTCTCCCCTACACTCAAGATGGTTCTCTTACAAGGATTACCCATTGTTGTACTTTTGATCCTTCTATTCAGGATTCTTCAAAAACCCAAGATGGACAGCGCATTGGTTTTTGCGTTCGCCTGTGTCATCGGCGGGGGCATCGGTAACCTGATCGACCGAATCGCCCATGGACAGGTCACCGACTTTTTCCATATTGATTTGGGATTCGTTAGAACAGGAATTTTCAATATGGCGGATGTTTCGGTCACTATGGGAGTGCTTCTAATTCTAATTTTGAGTCTTTCCAACCGAAAATTTGAAATGTGAATTGGATAACAAGATTCTTAGAACTTTAGATTATTCGATAGTACTATGGCACAACAATCTAATTCGGAAAACCTTCAAGTACTCTACGAAGACAATCACCTCATCGCAATCAATAAAAGACCGGGAGATATCGTTCAAGGCGATAAGACCGGTGATGTGCCGCTCAGCGAATGGGTGAAGCGTTACCTTAAAAAGAAATACAATAAGCCAGGAAATGTATTTTTGGGCGTGACACACCGGCTAGATCGCCCTACTTCCGGTATTGTTGTTTTCGCGAAAACCTCAAAGGCCCTGCCCCGATTGAATAAATTGTTCGCCGAAAAACAAGCCCGGAAAACCTATTGGGCCCTAGTGAAAAATGCACCGCCACAACAAGAGGATACCTTGGCGCATTGGATGAAACGAAACACAAAGCAAAACAAATCCTATGCCCATCCAAAGGAAGTTATCGACAGTAAAAAAGCGATACTTGACTATCGGCTCATTCAAAAACTGGACACCTTTTATCTACTCGAAATCGATTTAAAAACAGGGCGCCATCACCAAATACGTGCGCAGTTGTCAGCCATCGGTTGCCCGATCAAAGGAGATCTGAAATACGGGTTTGACCGCAGCAACAAAAATGGTAGCATTCACCTTCATGCACGACGCCTCTCCTTCATTCATCCGGTGAAGAAAGAGACCCTGACCCTGACCGCACCCCCACCACAAGATCCGCTTTGGAACGCTTGTTGTTAAATAATTATATGTAACACCTTAAAACACAAAACCATGTTGAAGAGAACCTTTTTTATAGTGAGCTTAGTATTCGTTGTTTCCTGCGGCAGTTATAATTCGATCGATTCGTTTTACAACGCCCATAAGAACGATGATCAGGTAACCGCGGTACGAGTACCCCAGTTTATGCTTTCCCTTATAGGAAATATTTCCCCGGAGATCAAGTCCTTAATCGGAAACACCAAAGACCTTCGCTATATGCAGTTTCCAAGTGCAACCCCGGCCCGTACCCAGTTTCTAAACAACCAAATGAACACCATTACGGGAAATTCATTTATCGAGGTGTACCGTAAAAACGATGATCTAAGACGAAATGTCATCTCGGTACGCGAAAAGAAAAATGCGGTGAAGGAAATCTTGATTTACAACAACAACAATGTCAACGGTTCTTTCCTCTATTTCAATGGTGATTTCGACCCTGAGAAAGTGCGTCAAATGGCACAGAACGAGGATTTTCAAAAAATAGGTGAAGGTCTTATCGATCAATACAGCATGAAGAATCTCAGACCTATTGATCAGATGGAGGATAAGAATTAAACCTGACCCGCCCTTCTATACGACAAAAGGCTCTCCGCTACTACTGCGCTCAAAATCAGTAATCCTCCTATGACCGTTGATAACGCGGGTATCTCGTTGAGAAACAAAGCGCCTATAAGAATGCCGTAGACCGGTTGCACACTACTGATAATGCTGGCTGTGGTGATACTGAAGTTTTTAAAACTACGCAAGAACAGGGTATGTCCTACCGCAGTGGTCAAAACCGCCAAAGTC
Organism: uncultured Flavobacteriaceae bacterium; assembly: GCA_947494565.1. Taxonomy (GTDB): domain Bacteria; phylum Bacteroidota; class Bacteroidia; order Flavobacteriales; family Flavobacteriaceae; genus Maribacter_C. The sequence continues at coordinate 589,104 of CANLVG010000001.1, forward strand.
ACGATAGCCGGCCATTGGTCGGTCATTGTAGTCAAATCAAAAAAGAAGAGCCCCGGCAATAGCGCCAAACCTACCACAGCAGATTGGTAGCACATCAGCATAGAGCCATTATAGGCGGAAACCTTCCGTTTCATCACAATATTACGCAGTGCATAGAACAAAGCCGACAACATTCCCAAGCCCACGGCCATTGTATACTCATTCTTTATATCAAAATCGGGAACTAGAAAGTAAATACCAAGTAAGACCAAGGCCCCTAGTGCCAAGTGAATCCGTTGAAATTTCGTTTTCAAGATCAAGGGCTCCAGAAATGCGGTAAACATCGGATAAGTGAACAAAGACAACATACCAATAGCCACATTCGACAACTGCAGCGCATAAAAATAGGTCATCCAATGAAGGCCCATAAGCACCCCACTAAATAACACGAGAAATCGGTCGGAAGGCGCGATGCGCAGTACAATCTTGCGATACTTGCAATACAGCCATAGCGCAAAAAAGGCCAGAAGCGCCCTAGCGGCAATAGTGATGTGTACCGGCAGATCGATATAGCGTCCCAAGGCACCCGAAGTGCTTATAAAAAGCATTGCCAGGTTGATTTCGGAAAGATAGACGATATGTCGGCCCGGTCGCTTCAATGCCCTCCTCCTAGCGGGTCAATACCTTCGCCTTTTCTTGAATGATCTCAGCTACGGGTTTGTCCTCCAAGTGACTTTCGAGCCAAGAAATGATATCCAAATACAGAAAAGCCCTTTTCTCATACGGATGGTCCTCGTATTTTTTCAATTCGGTATGAAGCTGTTGAAACGCACTGCGCAATTCATGTGGATAAATACTGCCTAGATTACGCAAGAACTTGATCATTTCTTTCTGGACGGCGTGCAGGTCGTTCATTTTCAACAGAAATTTGTAGGTGCTCTTCAATTGAACTTCCAAATGATAATCCATACCTGCCTCATAATGAGCAACTAGGCTTAAAACTCGAGCAAAGCACATGAGGTCTTCACGCATCTTCAAATTCTTGTTGTTGATGATTTTTTTCAGGTATTGGATACAGGTTTTGTTGTCTCCCATGCCGAAGTATAAACAAGCGATCTTGTAGTAGAGCAGCATGATATGATGCTCGTCAATGCGGTCTTTGTGTTTATTGATGCCGTACTCGATAATTTTTACCAAATACAGGCCTTTTTTGAACGTACCTTCCAAAAAGTGGAGGTTCAATTTGTTCGAATTGATGTATAGGAAGGCCAGCGAACTGATATTGTCATTTTTAGGAAACTCCTTGCTCTCCACCATCGCTTCCATTTTATCAAGGGTTTGCCTGAACTGAGAGCTATATTTCACAAAAAACAAGGACTCCAATAAATAATGGTTTCCCTTTAAAAAGAAGACCGGGTTCAGATTGATCATCTCTTTGTTCTCGTAAAACAAATCCACCCATTTACTCGCATATTTATAGCACGACAGAAAGTCTTGTATCAAAAAACTGTACCATAAATGGGCCTTGTAGAGCCAAAGTTTCTCTCGAAAGCCCAAATCATCGATATCGTACTTCGGAAGTTGTTTTTTGAAGTATTTCTCGATGCGCATGATATCGTCGTCGCTTCGTGCATACCCTACCTTTAACATCCACCCGTACAACTGTAAGGAAAGATTCGAAAGTTTACTGGTCATCACGTTATGCGCAGATAGTTCTTTTGCTTGAATCGCCAACTCGTCTGCCCGATCTGGAATACTCCGGGTGATGTATTGTGTTTCGATAATCTTTTCAAACTCTACGATCTCGTAGGCCACGTTTTTTTCCTCGTTTTCAATAGCGATATTCTTGGCTTTGTCCAATAGTTTCAAACTCTGCTTATACAATCCCTTCTGATAGAGAATAGTGGCAAAATCGAGTTGCTCGCGAATTTGTACCCGAATGTTCTGGTTGACCGGGTTCAACCTCAGGCTGATGAGAATCTGTTTGTACAAATGGGCCTTTAAATTGGAGAGTTGCGACTTGGTCACGATACCATTGTCCAAAATGGTCTTTTCGTTATAGGCCTTCATTTTATCCATCAAATTAAAGAGCGCAATGAATTTGGCATCGGTATTTACACCTAGCCGCCCGACATAGAGTTTAAACTGTCGTTTTTCAGACTTTGAAAGCGACTTTACCAGCACGAACAATGCATCTTTATGCACATTTGTCATCGTAAAAAAAAGGGTTTAACGTTTTGTTTATCAGATTGTTGAATATCCCTAAAAGTAATTGCCCGTTGTAAAACATAATCGCTTTTTTAGGAGATTTCCGCTATTGGTCATATATTCGTAAGGGTGGATAAATCTACACAAATATAATGAGCAAAGATATAGTACAAATTTTTGATACCACGTTAAGAGACGGAGAACAGGTACCCGGTTGTAAATTGGATGCCGATCAAAAATTGGTCATCGCGGAGCGACTGGATAATTTAGGGGTGGATATCATTGAAGCAGGATTTCCGATTTCAAGCCCTGGAGATTTCAGCTCGGTCAACGAAATAGCGAAATTGGTCAAGAATGCGACGGTTTGCGGGTTGACCCGGGCGGTCAAGAAGGATATTGAGGTTGCTGCCGAAGCCCTAAAACCAGCAAAAATACCTAGAATCCATACCGGAATAGGAACCTCCGATTCGCATATCAAATATAAATTCAATTCGAATAAGGATGCGATTATCGAGCGTGCCGTGGCGGCGGTAAGCTATGCAAAAACGTTTGTAGAAGACGTTGAATTCTATGCGGAAGATGCCGGTAGAACCGATAACGAATTTTTGGCAAGGGTCTGCGAAGCGGTCATTAAGGCCGGAGCGACCGTGTTGAATATACCCGACACTACCGGATATTGTCTCCCAGAGGAGTACGGTGCAAAAATGAAGTACTTGAAGGAGAACGTAAAAGGCATACATAAAGCGATTCTTTCTTGTCATTGCCATAATGATTTGGGCCTCGCCACCGCGAATTCCATTGCCGGTGTAGCCAATGGCGCGCGTCAGATAGAATGCACGATCAATGGCATCGGAGAACGTGCCGGCAACACTTCTTTGGAAGAAGTAGTGATGATCCTGCGCCAACACCCAAGCCTAGGTCTTGATACCCGAATCAATAGTAAACTACTGTACGATACCAGTCAAATGGTCTCCCAGAAAATGGGGATGATCGTGCAACCCAATAAAGCCATTGTGGGTGCCAATGCCTTTGCCCATAGCTCAGGAATACACCAGGACGGTGTCATCAAAAACCGCGAAACCTATGAAATCATCGATCCCGCGGAAGTTGGGGTCAATGAATCATCTATTGTGCTTACGGCCCGTAGCGGACGTGCGGCACTCGCCTACCGCGCAAAAATTGTGGGATATGAACTCACCAAAACCCAATTGGACACGGTATATCAAGAATTTCTAAAGTTTGCCGATCAGAAAAAAGAGATTCTTGATGACGACATTCATGAAATCATCGCCGCGACCGATGTGGCGATACCAAAAGTATCTGCCCCATGAAATTGAAGATCGCCCTCTTAGGGGGTGATGGCATTGGGCCAGAGGTACTGGCGCAATCCGTAAAGTGCTTAAAAGCGGTTGAAGAAACCTTTAATCATCAATTTTCATATGAGGAAGCCCCTGTAGGTGCGGTTGCCATTTCAAATACGGGCGACCCGCTTCCTGAAGACACCCTGAAACGCTGCAAAGCCTCAGATGCCATTCTATTCGGGGCCATTGGAGCATTGGAATATGATTATAATCCCGAAGCTGTTGTACGACCGGAGCAAGGGCTCTTGAAACTGCGAAAGGAACTCGGGCTTTTCGCGAATATTAGACCGGTAAAAGTATTTTCCTCCCTGGTCGGAAACTCCCTCTTACCCAAAAAGGTCATTTCAGGAACCGACCTGGTCATTTATCGTGAGTTGACCGGGGGTATCTACTTTGGCAAAAAAACATTGAGCGCCGATGGTACCATGGCTTCCGATCTCTGCGAATATTTTGAAGGTGAAATTTCCCGTATCGCCCACATGGCCTTTAAGGCCGCTAAAAGAAGAAGGCGTAAGCTGACGCTGGTCGACAAGGCGAACGTCTTGGAAACCTCCCGATTGTGGCGAAAGGTGGTTACCGAAATCAGTGGCAGTTATCCGGAAGTACAATTGGAATGCCTTTTTATCGATAATGCCGTCGTGCAAATGATGATGAACCCGAAACAGTTCGATGTCATTTTGACCGATAATATGTTCGGGGATATCCTCTCTGACCAAGGGAGTGTGATCATCGGATCTATCGGTCTGTTACCTTCTGCATCCGTCGGAAATGAAAATGCCATGTTCGAACCCTTTCACGGTTCGTACCCGCAAGCGAAAGGGAAAAACATCGCCAATCCGGTAGCTTCCATTCTCAGCACTGCCATGCTATTGCAACACTTTGGATTGAACGAGGAAGCCGATGCCGTGGTCAAAGCGGTCAACAAATCCTTCCGTAAAAATGTGATTACCAAAGACATTCTCGGAAGCAGCAAATATGGCACTGATTATGTCGGTGATTTTATTTCGGAGAACATCACTTATTCCGATGAAGACCTGAATCTAAACGATGAAAATATCGACTTGGGCAAATCGACGATTATTTAGCTTCTTCCTCCCCGATCAACTCCTTTACGAATGCATCGAATTCCTTTTGAAATTCCGTGAATTTCGCACCTGTAGCGGGACCGTTAAAGCCTGTGTGAATTTTCCTGACGTTGCCTTTTTTATCTATGAAAATAGTGGTGGGATACGAGAGTACATGGTTCAACATCGGTAGCTTTTCTTGGGCCAACGCCTTATCGGATGAACCGTATTGCGCCAATAGAATGGGGTAATCGATTCCGATTCGATTCTTCAATCGTGCAATGCTCTTGAAAGCTCCCGCCTCTGTTTTGGCATACTCAAAAGCCAGGGCCACTACTTCCAAATCAAGATCAGGGTTCCTTTTCAAATACTCTACATAAAATTTACTCTCGTCGAGACAATTGGGGCACCAGCTTCCCATAATCTGTACTAGCACCACCTTATTCGCAAAGCGATCATCCGCCAGGGAAATCTTATTTCCGTTCGCATCGGGAAAGGAAAAAGCGAGTTCATCGTACCCTTCCTTTAAGAAGGTCAGCGAATCGGCACTTGGTAATTCATACAGCTCATTGCGTTTGGCCTCGAAGCGCTCTTTAGAATGGTTGCCCGAGTAGAACGCACCGTTCATGGTACTGTCCGTTACCTTGGCCGTAAAAACAAAGGCATGGGCTCCATCAAAAGCCGAAACCTTTAGAGAATCTCCACTCATCACTCCCTCTAAATACCTGTAATCTCCGGTAGTTGTTCTGAAAGTTCCATTGACCACATCCCCAGTTTGCCTAAAAATACCCTTGGCACTATATTCATCGGGGGTTCCCTTTTCGAATACGGTTTCCCAAATTCCGCTCACCTCTTTTGTGGAGGGTTTACTATTTCGAAAACGCTCCTCATTTCCAAAGGTCGCTTTAAAAGGAACAACACGATCTAAACTCTCTTTTATGAATTGGCCTTCAATGTTGTTTTCAGTGAAAGTACCGGCAATATAGCCCTCATATACAGGGAAATTGATGCGTATCGAATCGTTCTCAATACGTATTTCATCCACAAGGATTTCCTCTTCCGCATTGTAGATTTCAATTTCATAGGCATTCCCTTCTTCGTTTTTACCCAATTGAAAATTGAACGGAAGTATTTCATTGTCCATCACCGTCAATTCTGCCAACCATATGCCTTCAGATAGCGATACTTGGCGGTCCTCCTTACAAGAAATCACCACAAACACTACAAGCAACACCACTACAAGTCTTTTCATAACCTATTTTTAAGTACTGGTCGAAATAACGATAAAAAACCTACATTAAAAAATTAAAAGAATTCAATTCTGATGTGGTTGAATGTGTAAAAGCATTGTTTTATCTTTATCGGCTTTAAAAACACGCAATGCAGATATCATACAATTGGCTGAAGCAATTCTTGAAATTAGATTGGGAGGCAGAACAAACTGCTGAGCTCTTAACGGACTTAGGTCTTGAAGTTGAGGGAATTAGCCAATTTGAGTCGGTACAGGGCGGACTCAAAGGAGTGGTTGTCGGTGAAGTACTGACCTGTGTACAACACCCGAATGCCGATCGGCTGAAGTTGACCACCGTCGCTATTGGGAATGAGGCTCCTGTTCAAATCGTTTGTGGTGCACCCAATGTCGATGCAGGGCAAAAAGTACCTGTAGCCACGATCGGCACCACGCTCTACACGGCAGAAGGAGAAGCCTGGACTATTAAAAAGGGAAAAATCAGGGGTGAGGAAAGTCATGGAATGATCTGCGCCGAAGACGAATTAGGTCTGGGTGAAGGTCATGACGGTATTATGATATTGGATGACGCCCTTAAAGTAGGCACACCCTGTTCGGAAGTCTTTGAGGTGGAAAACGATATCATTTTTGAAATCGGACTCACGCCGAATCGCTCGGATGCCATGAGCCATTATGGGGTCGCCCGTGATCTGCGGGCCGGATTGCGACAGCGGGAAATCGAAAAGGAGCTGATTACCCCTCCCCTCACCAATTTCAAGATCACCGATCGATCGCTAAAAATAGATGTGGATGTCGTAGACAACGCCTTGGCCCCACGGTACTGTGGTATTACCTTGAGCAACCTCATCGTAGAACCCTCACCTGATTGGCTGAAAAATAGGTTAAAGGCCATCGGTCTGACACCAAAGAACAATCTGGTAGATGCCACTAATTATGTGTTGCATGAACTGGGGCAGCCGCTGCACGCCTTTGATGCCACTAAAATAAAAGGGAATAAAATCGTTGTCAAAACCCTACCCAAGGGTACGAAGTTCAAGACGCTTGACGGTGTCGAGCGCGAATTACACGAAGAAGACCTGATGATCTGTGATGCCGAAAAACCGATGTGTATCGCCGGTGTTTTTGGAGGTGAGTATTCCGGAGTGACCGAAGAAACCACCGCCATATTTTTGGAAAGTGCGTATTTCAATCCCGTTTCCATACGGAAATCGGCGAAAAGACATGGTTTGAATACCGATGCCTCGTTTCGATTTGAACGGGGTATCGATATCGAGAATGTGGAGTTGGCCCTTCGACGTGCGGCCATTCTGATCAAGGAAATCGCCGGGGGCGATATCACCTCTGAAGTAGTCGACCTCTATCCGAATAAGGTCAAGCCACAAGAGGTTTTTTTAAGCTTTGATAAAATCGACAGCCTGTTGGGACAGGAAATTCCCAGGGACAAAATCAAGGACATCCTGAGCTCGTTGGAAATCAAGGTGATGAACGTTACCGAATCAGGTATGGGACTTATGGTACCCCCTTATCGGGTAGATGTGCTACGTGACGTCGATGTCATCGAAGAGATATTACGGGTTTTCGGATACAACAATATTGCGATTTCGGAAAAACTGACCGCCTCTATTGCACCTACCTCGAAATTTGAAGATCATAAGTTGCAGCAGATCATCGGGGACCAATTGGCGGCACAAGGTTTTTTCGAGATTATGGCCAATAGCCTGACCTCACCGGACCATACCCAACTCACGGATAGCCATACGGAAGAACAGGCCGTTACGATGTTGAACCCACTGAGCAACGACCTCGCCATTTTACGGCAAAGTATGCTGTTTTCGGGTCTGGAAGCCATTGCCTACAATAGCAATCGAAAAAATCAACATCTGAAGCTTTTCGAATTCGGAAAAACCTACCATCAGTTTACTTCCAAAAGGGAGGAACAAAAGCATTTAAGCCTCTTTCTGACCGGTAATCGACAAGAGAGCAGTTGGAGACAGGCCGATCGAAAAAGCGATTTTTTCTACTTGAAGACCGTTGTGGAAAATGTACTTCTTCGCTTGGGTATACGAGATAGCAAGATGAATCCCCTAGGCAAGTCCGATTTCTCGGAAGGCATTTCCCTCGCATCGCGGAAAAAAGAATTGGCCGTACTCGGGCTGGTGCAAAAAGGAATAACGAAGCATTTTGACATCAAACAAGAGGTCTTGTATGCCGATTTCAATTGGGACAATGTGTTGGCACTGGTCTCAAAAGAAGATATCGTTTTCTCGAGTATATCGAAATACCCCGAGGTCAAAAGGGATTTTGCCCTTTTGCTCGATGATACCGTTACCTTTAAGGCGGTACATGATATCGCCTTTCAAACCGAGCAAAAAATGCTTACGGATGTCAACCTCTTTGACGTCTACACGGGCAGTAAGCTACCGAAAGGTAAGAAGTCGTACGCCGTGAGCTTTACCCTGCAAAACAAGCAAAGCACTTTGACCGACAAGCAAATCGATAAGATCATGGGAAAACTACAGCACAAGTACGAAACCGAATTAGGGGCCGAATTGCGTTAGTAATGAAGCTTCGGGGGCATTCGAAGGAACCTACATTTATCATCGATTTGCGGTTTCCCCGACGCATGGCAAGCCATTGTTACAGTATATAAAGGTAGTATCGCGTTAAATCTTACTTGGGCGAATAACGCTATCTATCTCGTGAATCACGCCATTGCATTGGTTGTAGTCGGCAGTGGTTATTCTAGCCGTGTTCCCGAGATTATCGGTCAAGATGATATCGAGCCCCTGCATCGAAGCCGTAATCTCATCTCCTTGAACCGTGGTGAAGCTCGCTTTGCCCGCCCCTCGGCACATTGCTTTCAAAATCTTGGACGCGGAAAAATTTCCGGCAATGATATGATAGCGCATGAGGGACTGCAATTCCTTTTTGTTCTCAGGCAATAACAGTGCGTCGATTTTGTCTTTGGACAACTTTTCAAAGGCCGTATCCGATGGCGCGAATACGGTAAACGGACCAGATTGGCCCAAGATTTCCTCCAAATCACTGGCTCGCATAACCGCCAAAAGCATCTGATGGTTTTTCGAACTTTCGGTGTTTTTCAGAATAGACTTTTCAGGATCCATACGCATGAGCGATGGCATACTTTCTGAAGATTGGATGGGAGATTGAGCGAAGGACAAATACGTAAATAAAAGTAACATCAGGGACAAGGGAACTGCCTTATAGTGCATAGCTTCTCAGATTGGGATTCATAAAATAGGGCAAATATCGATGAACGGTAGCGATATATCGGCAAGATACGGCAATAGGACGCTTTCTCTTGTTAAGAAAATAGGTCATTCATAGAAATTAACAAAATATTAACTTTTTCAAAAGTTAAACAAAAATCCCACGAGCGCCTGAATTGCCTAAATTTGAGTAATTGCTAAAAAAAGAAGACTATGTTTTTTCAGAAAACGAACATCGAAGACAAATTACTCAGGCATAAAGAACGGTTTTCCCAACCCGAGGAAATTATAGAGGAAGTCCACCGAATTCTTCAGGAACACCATGAAAATCAGGTGCGTATCGAAAATAATATCAGTGGAGGTACGGGAGACGTTAAAAACGGTTTTGACTTCGATTTGCTGGAAACGGATAAGATTTATCACATTTCACAAATCAAAAAGATCTGTATCGACTACCGACTCCGGTTTTTGGATTCCAAATACTTTAAGGGTGATATACCCCCAGAGGCGTTCCAAAAAATTGCTGCCTTAGAGAAGCAACATCAAATCGAGCTTTCGGGGTTTAAGATCATAGCGCCCTCCAAACTCTTTAAACTCAAGGATAAGGATGACCCCCTACTCTTCGCTCCTATCGGCAATGGGTATTTCTATTTGATCCACAAATGGGGCAATGATCTTCATCCCTTGCGTAAAGTACTGATGTGGCCCTTCAAGAACATCATCAATTTGACTTCGGTGGTTTTTGTAGTAAGCTATTTGGTCACCCTTCTTGTACCCGATGGATTGTTTTCAAGAACCCACTCGAACGCCCAATTCTGGATTATTTTCTTCTTTATGTTCAAGTGTTTGGCTTCGGTGGTCATTTTTTACGGCTTTGCCCTAGGCAAGAACTTCAACCCACAGATTTGGAATAGCAAGTATTTTAATGCTTGAGCGTGACTTACCCTATACAAGCCCAAAAGTAGATTTTTACGTGGGCTTCAAGGTACATCAGCTTCTTTGAAAAACCGATGGTTTTTCCACTGAACCTTTTGATAGGTATTCGTAGCGTCAGGTTGATTCGTTCGATTTTATTGGTGCCATATCGAATCACCCTCTGTATGGTTTTAGGAATTAGGCTAGGATAAATATTCAATTTATCGGTATGGATTCGTTTTCCTTCCAGGAGTAGTGAGGTGTTGATCAAAGGTTTACTTTTTTCCAGAACTTTAAGCGATGTATGATCGTCTCAACATAGCAAAGCGCAAATAAAAACAGCAGCCCTTATCAAGGTGAACTACTGTTTTTCAATACTTTAAATTCTAACTACCGGTAATGTCATAATTTGAAACACTACCCTAGTCTAGCAACTTTCTTTTATCGAACTCACGAATATATTCCGTCTTAGTCATATCACCATAAAGATATTCGTCCATAGTTTTGCCTTGAATAATTTTGATGTACGTAGCATTTATTCCACCACCAGAAATTATTAATTTTTCATCCGTAATTACATATTTCAAAGTGAGTTGAATATCTTTTTTGTTATCTTCAAGTAATACTATTTCCTTACTGTTAATCCGATAATAACTGGAAAATATAATATCGTTTACTTCTTCAGAAAAGACGTTAAATGTTTCTTCATCAACAAAGAGTTCAGTTTGAAATTTCGGGCCTTGTTCAGTTTTTATACTTTTCCAATTTCCTGAAATGTCTTTGTTTTCAATATTATTACCACAGCTAATTAATAATAAAATTGTACCTATTATTTTTGTCATTTCTACTTTTATTTTTAAACTCCCCGCTAGCGCTCGTCTTTGACGGGTGACCGTCTAAGTAAGCATTTGTTTTCTAGTCTAAAAAACCAATGGCATCAATTTCAAACGTGGGATACTCATCCGCAATATTTCTTGCACTACTATATTTCCATTGTGTTGGCTCCGTGACAAAACCTGCTTCAACAGGATTGTTATGTATATAATCCAGCTTCTGTTTTATAACGGCCGTGCTCCAAAGTTCTATCGGTTTGTTATTGTGTTGCCAGAATTGATATTTTGATGTGTTTCCTTTTTTCTTCCCAGCCTGTTCCATGATCCAAAGCAGCCATTCCTTTCTGCTTTCTTGTGGGTTTTCTTCAATGGCCTTTATTATTTTCTTAGAAGTATGTTTCTTAAAATCGCGAAGTAACCCGGTTGGGGTTTCATTAGTATCGCGAAATATAAAATGCACATGGCTTGGCATAAAACAATAGGCGAACAGTTCCATTCCCTTATGTTCTCTGCAATATGCAATACTATCCACCAATATCTTGAGATAAACTTCCCTTGTGAATATAGCTATCCAATGTACGGTTGCGAAAGAAACAAAATATGGGGCGGTCGGATTATGGAATTTGTATTTTCTGCTCATTCCTTTAAAAATACAAAAACCATGGCTTTCGCAATGGTTCTGTATATTTCTATCTGATACGGCACCCGTCAAAGACGAGCGCTAGCGGGGGAACTGCTGTTTTTCAATGCTTTAAATTCTAACTACCAGTAATGTCATAATTTGAAACACTACCCTATCGCACGTCAGCTAAAAGCACGGTGATTCAAGATTAAGATTTATAATCTCTTCAATGGTTAATGGAACTGCAATATCTTCCATTAGGAAAGACATCTTTAATTTTTTAGAATCAAGAAATATTTCTTTAATGATTCCATCTATTCTTTCCCTAGTATTTGAATCATAGCTACTTATATTTCTAGTATAATACTCAATAGCAGTTAAACGTGATGCCAGATTCACACTCTTGAGTATATAAATTAGTTCTTCTTCCAATAAAAACCTCTTATGGATTATCTTTTTGAAGATACACCTGTTTTTTAGAATACCATTAGTATAACCACCACGACAACCGTATCTAATACCAGAAAAGGGAGTAGTATAATATTGGAGATCCTTCTCAGATTCGTTTAAATTTTCTGATTTACTAAACGGAGCACACACTTCATTATAGCCAAAATAAAAGAGGTACTCATTTTGATTTGATCTGAAATTCATCTTCTCATTAAAAAGGATATCGGGATTTTTTTGAAATCTTTCCAAAAGCAAAAAATCATTTTTTGACAACTTAAGTTCATAAGCAATAAGCTCTTCTTTACAATAAACTGTGGTGTAATATAGATTTAAATATCCTTTGCCAACAGACCCCTTTTCGACATAAAAGCCATTGCCCATGTCCACTCGCTCACTATTATTTGATTGGAATATGCCTGCTATTTGTTTTGGTCTTTCCAAACAGATTTCTTGTAGTTCAGAATAGAAGTCTAAATCTTCTTTTAGCCAAGCCATATTCAAAGCATCGTATTCATATTCCTCCAAAATATCAAATCCTTCATTGCAATAAAATTCTTGTTCTACGTCCTGATTTGATTTTTTAGAAGCCTCACCCTGACAAGAAGCCTGACAGGAAAGAAACACTATTAAAATAAATATTCTAAACATTCTTATTTAACAATGAATTATTTCTCTTTACTTTTTGACAATGCTCTATAATGCAATGTAGTCCAAATAAAAAATCCACCACCACTTGTAAAATCTTCTCTGTCCCATTTACTTCTTCCAAAGAAACCACCCGGTTTCGAATACAGATTTAATGGTGCACTATAAATCGCTCCTTGAAGACTCATTGGGTTATCCCGAGATGAATAATTGTATCTAAGGCTACCTGTTAGATCAAGTGCCACTCTTAAATAATTTTCAAATCCAACAGCTTGAACTTCTCCGTATTTTGTATGTTGCTCGTCTCTAACAGTATGCAATGAAAGATAAGTTTCTGTTCCCATTTTAAGTTGATAGGCATGCCACAGTTCATGTCCAAAAATTGTTATACCTGTTAAGACGGCGCCATCAAGAAATCTAGTTTTTAGAGAAGTAAACAATTTTCCATTACCTGTACCTGTAAGTTTACCATTACCTGTCACTTCCGGTATAAACACAGAATTAAGTACTTCGTCAGTCTCATTAATCTCCGTTACACCTTTAGAATTAATAACTGAATAAAGGACCAAGTGACCAAGTTCGGTTGAACCTATCTTGGTAATAAAATCATTTATTTTACTCTTAAATTCTTTAGAAGCTCCTTTCGCAAATCTTAGATTACCTGTAGCTCCTTTTATGGAACCGCCTTCTTCCCATCCAGTACTGGCCAAAACAGTACTTCTGTAATCTGAAGAACTCATTGTTACCGTCTTACCTGAATTGAGGTTTTTCATAGTAATTGTGCCATCATCACTGAAAGCCGTAGACTCAACTCCTTGCGCCCACGCCTCGTTCTCGTCCAAATCTTGATAGCCATTGGAAGCATAGGCCTCCATACCATCAGGGTCGATATAGAATACTGGATTATCGAACGCATAATTATAGGGGCTATGTCTGCGCATCTGATCGGCCAACGGATCGATGTTCATCCATCTACCGAGTGCGGGGTCATAGTTTCTGGCCGAGACATCGTACCAGTCGAGGTCCATGTCTTCCATATACTCCTTGCCGCCGAACTTCCATCGTTGCGCGGCACCGTTGCCTTCGGTCGACATAGTACTGTTATACCCTTTGTGCTTGAGCCCGAAAGGGTAGTAGTTGTTCTCCTCTACGATTTCCAAGGCAACGCCATTGGCGGTGTTCTGGTTTTTGTCTGTATAGGAGAGGCGTACGTTGCCCAAATGGTCTACGTATTGGTATACATAGTCATAGGACCCCGCGACTGCGCTCGGGGTGACATAGCCTTCGGGCTGTCCGAAGAACTGCAATGTCATGGTCGTGGCATTGCCTTCATAGATGTAGCCGGAGCAATATTCCGTCACTGTTAAAGAACTTTCCGCGGTATTGGTCGCTATCTTTTTCAGCTTCGTTCCCGTGGCATCGTAAATATAGTCAATTGTACCATTTTTTCCGTTAGCGGTCAATACAACTTTTGTAGGAAGGTTCAGATAATTGTATTCGATACTGGTGATGCCCTTGTTCAGGTCTTGGATCATATTGCCGTTAGCGTCATAATCATAGTCATTGCCCCCCACGGTATTACCGTCAAAAAAGCCGGTGGCGACACCCGTATCGGTAACGTCGACCAGCTGGTTGCCCTGATAGGCGTAGGCCAAGTCGTCCATCAGTCCGAAATCGGTGGCCACGGTCGGTTCGGCTATGAGATGGCCCTTACGCTCCAATTCGGTGATATTACCGTTTTTGTCATAGGCCACCTTATCCAAGCTATAATTCTGGTTGGTCGTATTGTCCAAGGCCTTAGTGATCCGGTTCAGCGCATCGTAGCTATAGGTATAGCCGGTATTGATCGGGTTGGGGGTATTGGGTGTACTGGCCGTGGACCACAGGGTTTGGCTGATATTGCCATTATAGAGTGCCTGCCCGCCGTTCTGCGGGTCATTGTACTTAATCTCGAAATCAAAGAGGTCGTTGTCGTTTTCGGTGTCCATATTCGTTTTCTTCATCCAGCCCAGTACGTTGTATTGGTAATCGACCTGCTGTAAGCCCGCAGACTGTGCCAGATCGGTGGCGGTCTCGCCCCCGACCCGCTTCTTTTTCAAGAGACCCAGGTTGTCATACTCATTGTACACGATCAGCTCTTGGTTGCCATCGGTTATGGTAGCATTGGGATCGATATATAATTCCGCACCGGGCACGAGTTCGGCCGCACTTACGTCAAAACTACGGCCGGCCACCTCAACGGTATTGATGATGCCACTGAGTGAACGATCCAGTTGTACGGCACCTCCTGCCCCGTCACAATCACCGTCGATACATTGGGTCTGGGCCAGCAATCGGCCCGTATGATCATAGGTAAAGCGGTCGATCGTGACGATGCTTGTCGCTTCGGCCCCGTTCAGCGCCCGGGTGTGGGTGGTCTTGGTCTGTACGGGTCGACCGACAAAGTCGAGTTCGGTCTCCGTGATATCAACGGACTGTAGGTAGTCATTCGCGCTATGCACATAAATGGGCCGCGCCTTGTCATCGTAATAGGTGACCGTAGTAATCCATAGGTCGTTGTTCGTGGGGTCTAACACCCTTACCTTACTGGCCGTTGCGAGGCCGCGTACCTTTGTACTATTGGTCTCGGTCTTACCCAAAAGGGTCACCGCCGTCGGTACGCCCGTAGGGAGGGTGAAATCGGTATAGTTGTCGTAATAATTGACCGTTAACAGCTCTGAAATGGTCGTGGTCGGGTAGGCTCCGTTACTGTAATGCACTGGTTCGTTGTTGAGGGTATAGCTACCCCCCTGATCTACCCATAAGGTGGTGGTGATCCCGTTCACGGCTTGCTGTACCTGTGTACGCGATTTCGGGTTGCCGCCATCCATTTCAATGGCTTTTCCGGTATAGGCCACCCGCCCAAAGGCATCGTATTTGGTAAAGAGCCACTCCCCTGATGCCCTTTGATTGGCGTCTTGGGTCATCACGGGCTGATCTAGTGTGTTGTAGACCATATACTCCCAATCCTTACCCGGTATGCGTTTTTGTACCAAACGGTTGCGGTGGTCATAGCGATAGGTATAGCCCAATGCGGCCAGATCGGCGTTGATCTGCGTCAAGGAGGCCGTACTGCCCTCTAGTAAGGGCGGAAAGACATAGGTCAGGTTGCCGTAGTCATCATACACATAGTAGGTGTCGTGCGCTTCGGCTGCGCTCAGCGGCCCGTCAGCATAGTTTCGTTTTAGCACTACCCTGCCCTGTTTGTCGGTAAAGGTCTCGGTGGTGTGGTTCTTGCTTGTTCCGGTATGGTTCTCGTCTTTGACGATGGTTTTGCTCAGCTCCCTTGCCGCGTAAGTTCCGGTGATGGATAACGTAGGTACAAAAGCGGCATCGAGGGTAACCTTGAACTCCCGTACTTCATTGGCGGCATTGGCCGTGTACTCCATTTCTACCTCGTGGCCGTTGCCCAGTTTCCAATCTTCTCCCGGCGCGGCCTGTTTTTCGACCCGATCGAGGGGCGAGGGTTCATACTGCTCTTGGGCATAGGGATTGATATCTTGTATGTCGATGCCGGTAAAATCATCGGCATAGGCGGTTTTGTAATAGGCTTTGGTAGCCTGTTTCATATCACTGGTACGGTAGCGCCCTAAGGGGTGGTCACTATCGTCTTCAAAAGGCAGCCAGTTCTTGTCTTGGCGCCCATAGCTATCATAACCGGTATGGGCGATGATATCCTTTTCATTGGGCGATTGCCGAATGGCGATCTGCTGCACGGGTCGGCCGTGGCCATCGAAATAGCTGATGTCCTGAACATAGCGATCATCAATTTCAAACTTGCTCGTAGGGGCATCTCCGGACCAGGGCACCTGATAGTTACGCGTATAGATATAGTTCTGATCGGTCGGGTCATTGGGCACTGTTGGCGCGCTACAGTTCAGCGTTCCGCCTGGCCCACTGCCACAGTCGTTTTCAGGCGAAGGGGCGTCATCATTGCAATCGTCGACCGGTAGTACGGTCAGGGTCCAGCCCGTTCCAGGGTTGCTGCAACTGCTCTGGGTAGTGACGGCATGACCGTCATTGTCAAAGTCCAGATACCAGGTAAACACGGTATTGGTCGTATCGTTTCCAAGACAATTGTCCAAAGTGGTGGAGGTCGTCCATTTGCCCGCCGGTTTCTCACAGGCGTCTACCTTGGCCGCACTGTCAAGGGTATCGGCAAAGTCATCTTCATCTTCGTCGGGGTACCATTGCGACACCACATTGGTGCTCGATACGCCTAGGCAATTGTCCAAAGTGGTCGAACTGGTCCATTTACCCACGGGCGCCTCACAGGCCTGCACACTATCATTGACGTCCAAGGAGTCGGCATAATCGTCTTCATCGGCATCGGGGTACCAGGTAATCATGGTGGTCGGTACCACCTCGACCAGGGTACGGCCTGTCGATTCGCAACCGGTAGCACTATTGAAGGAGGCGCCATAGTATTGGCCTGCCGCGGTTACACTGGTCGAAGGGGTCGCACTAAAAGAAGTGCCTCCGCTAGCGCTGGTATACCATCGGATCTCATCGGCCCCAGAAGCGGGAACCAATTGAATGTTCACGGGCACCGAACCGCAGATCGGTACGGGCGTAGTTCCTCCCGTAGGCGCCCCGGGCAATGCATTGATGGTAGCCTCCACATCGGTTCTTGGGCTCTCGCAACCATTGATTACCGCACTGACCTGGTAGGTCTTCGTACTGCTCAAGGTGCGGGTCAGCTCGTTCGAAGTGTTCGAGATCAGGTTGCCACTGGGGCCGTACCATCGGTATTGACCGTTAGTGAAGCCACTGGCCGTAAAGGTGACCTGTCCGGCACCGCAGCGTTGTACATCGGAAGCACTGGGCGCCAAGGGTACCGTTGTGACCGTAACACTTTGTGCCGGTGTATGTTCCGTAGCGTTGCATGAGGTGACCCCCCTTCGGTACCATTTGGTACCCAGGGTTGCGGGCGGGGTATAACTACTGGTCGTGGCCCCAGCAACAGCGGACCATGGGCCGTTCTGCGCATTGGAGACCTGCCAGAAATAATCGCGATTGTTCGGATTGCCCCCAAAGGCCCCGGATTCATTGCCCAAGGTGCCGATCGTGCTGCCTTGACAGAAGGTTTGTCCGCCGCCATTGATGCTTCCGGCATTGAGTTCGTCCCTGACGGTGACCTTGACCTCGTTGGTCGGTTCTTCGAGACTGCAGGACTTGTCCATCCTTCGGTACCAGCGGTCATCCGCTAAGTTGCCCGGAGGGTTATAGGAGAGTGAGGTTCCGTTCGAAGCGATATTCGTCCATTGTACACCGTCGTCTGAATACTGCCATTGGTGGGTAAACGTACCGTTACCGCCACTGGGCATACCCAAACTGCCGATATTCGGGGGATTGCCATTGTAACAGATGATCGGGTTGGTATTGTTGATGCTCCCGGCAACAAGACTCGCGATGTTGAAGGTCGCGGTCACTTTTCTTCGGTTACTGATACACTGCCCGATCTTTTCGGCTACCCAATAGTCCTTTTGATCTCCACTACTTACGGTAATACCTGTCACATATTCGCCGACGGTAGAGACTATCGATATGGTCTTGCTGGTCTCGGCATTGCCCCCTGGAGAGGTATACCAGACATGCTCGCCTGCGAAACCGGAATCGCTGATCGCCGTAATCTGCACACTGTTTTGATTTGCACATGAATTCTCATTGCTTCCGTCGCCAGGAATGGAAACGGAGTTCACATTGACCTGCAGGGTCTTGGCGCTACTGGTACAGCCCTTGTCATCTGTCACCTCGACGGTATAGGTCTTCGAACTGGTCGGGGAAGGCGAAAACAGCGTCCCGGTCTCCAGTTCTGTACTGCCCTCGTACCATTTGTAGGTCCAGCCCGTCTCCGGCTCGCTGATCTCGAAATTCGTCGTAACTCCGGCACAGATCGTGCGCGTGCTGTTGCCAAGCACCGATGGCGGAATGGGCGGCGTGGCAGTAGTCGAGGCGATCACCGAACGCTTTGCGCTCTCGCAACCGCCCACATAACTGGCCACCTTGTAGGTACTGGTCGTAGTGAGGTTCGGAATGACGAGCGTTGCCGAGGTCTCCCCTACAATAAGGTTGTCATTGGGGTCGTACCAGCGATACGAGCTGGCCCCACTGGCCTGTAGGGTAACCTCACCCGGTCCACAACGCGATCCGTTGACCACGCTCGGCGGGGTCACAGGAGCCTTGAAGCTCACGACAATATCTTTGATCTCTATAACGTTCGAACCGGTATAACAATTGTTCGAGGTCAGGGTCGCTTTTACCCAATAGGTCTTACTACCATTTGAGGTATCATTGTTATAATCTAAGGTCGGACTATAATTTGCCCCGGTATGTTCAGGTGTACCCGAGGTAGTGGAAGTTTCGTACCATTCATAGGTACTACCAGACCCCCCACCGCTCGCTCCGAGATCAAAGGTGGCCGTTGGGCCACAGGGTGGTATCCCGCTCCAGCCCAGGGTCAGTGAAGGTGGGGTCGTATTCGGTGTCGTAAAGGTGACCTTTACCTTGGTGCGACTACTCTCCTGCCCGCTACTGCTCCGTGCCGCCACCCAATACTCGGTGGTTTGGCTTACCACTACTTGAGTGATATAATCACTAGTACCGTTGGTGTTGATTACCGTAGGGCTTACGGTCTGCGTACCCGATACACTGGTGTACCACCGATGGGTCAGGCCGGACGGAGCGCTGGCCGTACGCGCCGACAGCGCAAAGGTCGTGGCACAACCATTTGTGGCGTTCACATGATTTGAAGTCGGTGGCGAAGGCGCTTGGGCGTACGCGCCCATACCCCAAAACAGTAAAAAAACGAGTGTAAAAGCCCTGAATAATGTATTGCAATAGTTCATTGGTCCGGTAGGTTTAGGTTGGGGTATTAGTTGTTGGTCTGGCCTTTATAGTGGTATTCATAGTCGGTGACCAAATGGTCATCGGCATCCCGTACTTCCTGAAGGCGGTTATAGGCATCGTACTGATAGTACATGGTATAGCCCCGTGGATCGGTGACACTGGTCACGCCTACCAAGGGGGTGTAGGTGTACGTAGTGACCATCTGATCATCTAGGGCATTGCGCAAGTTCATATTGAAGTTATCCCAGGTCGTTTTTTTGGTCGGGTCGTTTTCAATACCGGCCAAGGAGTTCAAGAAACTATCCAAGTCCGCATGCCCTGCAGGCAGTGCCGCTTGAACGGCGTTGGCCGCATTGGTATACCCGGAATGTTCAATTTTGGCCACGGGATATTTACCGTCATAGGCCCAGATGTAAGCGATCTTGGTACCATTTTCTTTGGATACTTCCAAGGGGTTTCCACGGTCATCGTACTGGTGATAGTTCAAACGGTTTTCCATCGGATTGTCGACCGCGTGATAGGCGCCCTTCAGTGTTTGCACCTTCTCGGGCCATACCCTATACGAGTCCACATTTTCATCACCATCCCAATCTTTATAATAGGTGCGCTGCACGGTTTTTGCCCCATTGACCGTGGTTTCGGTCTGAATAGGTTCAGCGACCCGGTGCAAGGGATTGTCGCCAGTATAGTTTTTCTTAAAGCGATCGATCAAACCTTTTTCATCGGCGGTGAGGTTTGGGGCGCCTAAGGAGCTGGTATCGGTAATGTCATCGGCATAATAGGTTTTGGTAAGGACCTCTTCGCCCTTGCTATTGGTCAGCTTGCTTTCGGTGCGTTGTAGATGGACTGGATTTTCATACTTAAATTCTTGAACAGTAACAATAGGGTTGCTTCCATTTTCGTCCCATACAGTTTGAGTAGTTCCAGTCTGTTGAATCAAATTGGAAAAATGAGGATAAAGCTGAAACTTCATGAAACTACAGTTTCGATTGCTCGCGCCTTTCACCCCATAAAATGTGATAGGTAATTCTTTGCTCGCACTGATTAACTGGTCATCGTTCTTATATAATTCCAACAATGTGAAGTCATTGCTATCTATATTGTTTACATTATAAAAATTTTCCGTCTCACCAACCAAAGTGTACGTTTGCCCCTCTCTTTTAAAATGTTGTTCCTTCTTTAATAATCCGTGGTGAGGAAGACGAATGGGAGGATTTTTATAATAATCATCAACGTATTCAATGGGTGCATGAACTCTGAAGAGATCTTCAGGATTATGAAAGTATTTTATGGTCTTTCCATTATCGCCCTCCTCACCCATCTGAGTTATCTCTACTTGATCATAGCCTACATAACTTCCAGCGTCTTTGGAAAAACTGTTTTGAGAGCTTGCGGAACCGAGGACTACCGATTGGAATCCAGCTCCGGATTGAGTTCCATATTCACTCGATTTCGAGCGCAGGTCTAGGACCGATTGTCTGTTTATAGCAAAATCAGGTATGGTCTTGATTTTTCCATAAGACTTGGTAACAGGGTTTAGGTTTTCATCTTGCCCTTCGTAGTGATAATTGTATTTTCTTCTGGCAATCGCTTCTCCATTGCTATCTATATCGGTAATAGTCCTGACACGTAAACCAGCTCCTACCGAATACCGATTTTCTTTGTCTACTTCAACATCTTCCCATTCTGCCAATATATGCGCTTGACCATAATACTTACCACCTTGGCTATTAAAATAAGCCTCCAAAACATATTCGTCCTCAGTCAACCGAAAATAGGGCTCATTAAAATCATAGCTCCATTCGTGATAGTCCGAGTCTTTGATAACACGGCTGTCGTAATCATAAATTTCACCCTCTGCCCTATTTTGAAGCGCAATATACCACTCTTGATTACCGTTAGCACTGTTGATATTAAATTTATGTAGAATCTGCCCGTCAATAGTTTTCAGAGCCACATAAAAGTCGTCCACCCAAGAAGGTTCAGGTGGTGGTATTCCCGCATCGGGATATTGTTCAGTATTCCACCCCGCGAATGTAACGTTGTAAAATATTTTAAGTGTTGTATTTTGATTAGGCCGGATTGTTTCGGTTACTAGGTTCTCCCCTTCAAATAAGGAAACGGCGCTTGCTGATCTTTGTACTGCAATTGTCGGAGCAAGCTGATAGGTCAAATCCTCAGTTTGTTCAAACGTATTCAATTCGTATTCGAATTCGGTGGCTCCCCCTGTGGGGTACATTATTTTCTTCAGACTGAATAGTTTCGCATATCGTTCGGCTGGTATTCGATTCGCGCGTTTTAGTTGATTGAACGAACTGATTTCTTCGTTAGAGCTATTGATTTCAGGGATAAAAGATTCAGTATTCCCAGCAGCATTGTAAAACCCCCAATAGTCTTGATTGAACGAAGTTTTGTTTGGGATGGTGTTCTCAATATGGTATTCAAAAGCATGTGTATTTATATTATTTTCGGTAATGGCATCAAGGCGCAATCTCAAGTTTAAATCTGGGTAACCGGGGTCCAAGGCCCCGATAGTTTGTCCGAAATCTCCATTGGCAATAGAAATATTATTATAATCATAGCTTTTGATATTCCCAAAATAACAATAGCTGAAATCGTAAGTATTTATTCGTTGATTCAGTGCATTAAAAATCTCAATCGATTCGAGGTATCTTGCGTTAAGGTCTAACCGATCTCCCAATTCGGAGTAGTTCATTTGTATCCTCTGAGTTTCTTGGCTATTAGCCTTCTTGATACGAATTGAAGTAAGATATGGATTGTCGATTAGGGCCTCGGGGCCAGCATACTCCTCATACCCTGATGTTGGAGCCGTTGACTGCCCCACCGTTGCCATATAGCTTTGGGTAAACGAGCGAAAAGGTTTGATCTCCTCATTAATGTCATATTGGAGCTCTGCCGTGTTGCCATAAATATCGGTTATCGTTTTTAAATACCAAGATGAGATATATGAAGTATTTAAAGCTCCATTTGGATACGTTGTATTAGCACGTTCAAAAAATTCATATTTCGTACCATCTTCGGTAACAATATTGAAACTTGGATTTGCAAGTCCATCCGTGCCTCCTGGAATAAGGATTATTTCAATTCCTTTTTTGCTCATTAAAAATGGGGTCCCATCTTTCTCTAAAACAAAGGATCCGGAATACCCTCCAAAATTGAAGTAAAAGATATCTGGCTGAAAGTCAAAGTCAAGCCCCCCCGGCAAAGGAGGTGGCGCATATACATATGGGTTTCCATTGGCATAAAATTCGCAGTTATCTTGACCGCTTGATGGCAGCGAATTTATGAAAGCCTCAGAATCAGGATTCCAGTTGACCAGATTTGGATCTTGCCCATAATTCGGAATATCTGGGGTTAGGCGATTGTGGGCCAAGTACCCGTATGATAGGTCAAAATCATCTTCGCCAACAACACTCCTCGTAATTACCCCGCCAATGTTAAGAGCCCAACCAAGTCCGACAATACCTGATTCTTCGGAAACTTGTATCCCTCCAGTGGCATAACTAATGGAAATGGGCATGGAAATGCCGCCTTCGGTCATGGTGTAAAGGGGTACGGAAACATTAGGCAAACCACTATATTCAGTTACCGGCGTAATTACCGATTTAAAGAGCGAAGCCACATTCGGGTTGGGTGGAACAATTTTCTTTAGGTCTGTTTGTCCATAGGCTATTATGGCAAAAAGTAGAAAAAAGGAAATCAGATATGGCTTTTTCATCGCGTACGATTTGATTTAGTTGATACTTAAAAGATGTTTCATATCCCCCGGCCCGATAGGCTATCAAGACCGGTGGCGTATGAAAAAATGTGATTAGAAAATGTAAGGTACTTGGGGAAAGCTTACTCCTTCTCCAAGGTGCTGATTTTGCTTTCGAGCGCTTTGAGTTCTTGATCTTGTTGTAGCAGGTACAGCGTCAGCTCTTCGACCTTCTCCATCAACAGCCGGTTCATCTCGCCCAGGTCGATCCCATCGGCTTCGATCTCCGCGGCCGAGGGCATGTCGATCAGATGGCCGTTTTCCTCAATGTGCTGTTGTACCGCTTCTAGGGTAGGCAGTTGATAACCGTCCTTAAAGACATAGTCCGGCCATTGGTTCTGCAATTCTACTTTGACTCGCTCGGCGATGATATTACCGGCTACGGCTAGCATCTCCCCTTGCCTTGGGGCGACCCCGATACCGACATGACCGGTAGTGTAGCTGATATCAGATCCGGTCTGCGTCCAAAAGCCGCCCGTTGTAGGTGGGGTATTCGGATCGGTCACCGTAACTGTCGCTTGTGCCGTTTGACCTCCGTCTTGGGTGGTCACGGTAATCGTGGCAGTGCCTGCGGCCACAGCGGTAACCAGACCTGCCGTATCGACCGTGGCCACGGCCGTATCGCTACTGGCCCAAGAGACGGTTTGGTTTGTGGCATTGTTCGGTGCGACACTTTCCGTCAACTGTCCCGTATTACCGATATCCAGATTTAAGCCGGTGGGATTGACCGATACACCGGTCACCGCAACATTGGACGAATTTGGGTTATAGGTGACCTTCAATTTCGGTCGCTTCGATAACGGAGCCAAGGTATAGGTATTGCCAGAGACCTCAGGGGCATTGGCCGCAAAGCCCACATCGTTGCCGCTGGTCTGTTTGATGACCAGCACGAGCAGATCACCTTCTATTGCCGATGTCGGAATATTCGCGGTTTTCAGATCGTCTAACGCATGGTTTCCCGTAAAAGTCCATAATGGGGTGCTGGCTGTGGTCGGCTTATTGGTATTCGATAGCGTACTTTCGTTCCAATTGGTACCGGTTCCCTTATACACCTTTACCTCTCCGAAACCGGAATCGTCATAGACCGTCAGTTGTAGTTCCATCTCAGTTATGGTGCCCTGACTTTGAATGGTCGCAAGATCGAACATGAAAAAGATGTCACGGTTCGGTCCGGTTTGCTGTACACGCAATACTTCAAAGTTCTGAGGGTTTCCATTCTGTAAGTAGACATCATAGTCGGGTGCTACGTAATCTACGGTCTGGGCCATCCCCATCGCCGATATCAAGAACATTACCATTGCC
This sequence comes from uncultured Flavobacteriaceae bacterium, assembly GCA_947494565.1. Lineage (GTDB taxonomy): Bacteria > Bacteroidota > Bacteroidia > Flavobacteriales > Flavobacteriaceae > Maribacter_C. The sequence goes on from CANLVG010000001.1 coordinate 613,628, forward strand.
AAAATGGCTGCGGACTTTTGACCCGATACGGCCCAAAACCCCTTCCGGTGGTCCAAGATTCCTGATCTAAAATTGTTTTTGAAGTTTGGTCGTATGCCCATAAAAACGGACATAGCAGTTGTTATTCGCCCCATAATATTCATAGTTTGGTTTATACATATTGTATGGCATCCCATACTTTTACTCCTACATTTTGTAGTAAAATCTTATTTTCTAGTTGCGAATTAGAGCGCTATAATTTGAGAAATAGTATTTTTACCTCCGAATTTCTGTCAATAATGTTGTAAAATCAGATTTTTTAGTGGCGTAAGAAAAGTAAGATGTGGTCTGTATTATCCGGTGAAGTGAGACCGTATTGTCCTCAATACGAGTCAGGGTAAACAAAAAATTGGTAGCTGGAGCAGCTCAAAGCCCTAACCGTTTCTCTCTTTGTATGCTATTGGATAAGTGGCCCCCTAGGGGTCATTTTGGATCGAGGAAGGTATCGATTGAAGGATGAATTATGACTCGATACCAGCACGACGCGGAGTGTGGTTACGACGCACTTATGTTATAGGGCTATAGCTGAAAAGCGTCCCTACCAGGCACGCCTTCAAAGCAGTATACTACCGTTTTCGACCAAAACAAGGGTTTTATCCCTTTTTGGGGTCGGCACCTAATTGGTTTAGAGCAAACCGTAATTCAACAATAATGGAAAAGTTATCTCTTTTTAATTCACAAAGAGTACATAAGGAACGCCTTCTAGATCAATATGATCTACAAAAGCGGGTTCGGGGCTAGGTTTAATGCGTAAGAGGCCACCTTCTTGTTTGCCTACTTTCTTATAGCCGATGAGGATCAGGTCGTTTTTTTCGTCATAGTTGACGGTAGTCGTGGTCTCTATCTCAAATTCAAAATCACGTTTCTCCTCGGTCAAGAAGTTTTCGTATGCATATAGGGTAACCAGATTTTTTGTAAAATCATAGACCGCAGGAATCTCCGGGTAGGTACTCACCGCATCAGCGGCTTTGGGATAATACAACTTGCCGTCCCCATCAAAACAATCAAAGGCATTCGCTGTAAATTTAGGCTCAGTACCTTCGGCATAATTGGTGAATACGAAAGAGAGGCTCGCACTATCAAGTGTCGTATGCAATTCATCGTAGCTAATGATAATCGTATCTTCCGAAGTGTTGAACACACGGCGGGCCCGAAAGCCCAAATTCATCTCATGTACTAAGGAGTTCGAACTGAAATCGAGAACGGAAAGGTAGTTCTCCTCCGAGAGCTCCACATCAAGGGTCATTATAAAAAGACGGTCGTTGGCTATGGCCAGGTCAAGCGGTTTCTTGTTCAAGGGAACATCAACGAAATCGAGATCGCCACTTTTGCGGTCGATGATCCGTACCCCAAAAGTGGAGGTTTTCTCATCGATCTCACGCTCATAGGCAATACAGATCTTTGCATCGGAAGTCAGCAAAGCGACCGCAGTCAGCATACAATCGTCAAGGTCATCAAAGACATCGATTTCGGTTGTTTCATCTTTGGTAAAATCGTGTCTGGTAATTTTTCCGGAACAGCCGGTTTTATGGTATTGAAAGAATTCACTTCCTTCTAAAGAGGTCAATTGTGGAATGGATTTACTGGCCAAGTTACTTTCCTCCGGATTCAAGGTGAGGAGTTCTCCATTGGCATTCAATAACTGCGGGGCGAGGGTCGTTCCTGAAGACAACATTACGGCATAATCCGCATCGATACTGGTAGGTTTCTCCTCATTGACGATACTATCGTCAGACTTGCTGCAACCTATAATCACTAGAGTGAGCAGCACGTAGATGCTATTGTAGGTTTTCATGATGTACGTATTTGGGTTCACTACAGTTTACACAGGAACCGCATACATCTTAGTACGTTGTTCCCGTATCGTCTTGTCAGACATGTATTCATCGAACGTCAAATACCTATCAATATTGCCCTTGGGCGTCAATTCTATAATACGATTGGCAACCGTTTGGGCAAATTCATGGTCATGGGTCGTGAAAAGCACCGTACCCTTGAAGTTCTTGAGCGAATTGTTAAATGCGGTAATACTTTCAAGATCGAGGTGATTGGTCGGTTCGTCAAGCATCACGGCGTTCGCCCTGAGCATCATCATTCGACTCAACATGCAACGTACTTTTTCACCTCCGGATAAAACCGTGCATTTTTTCAAGGCCTCCTCCCCACTGAAAAGCATTTTCCCCAGAAATCCGCGAATATGTACCTCTTCACGCTCTTCCTCGGTTTTGGCCCATTGCCTCAGCCAATCGACCAAATTGATATCCTCGGTAAAAAAATCGGAATTATCGGCCGGCAGGTACGACTGATTTGTGGTCACTCCCCATTGAAAAGAGCCATTATGGGCTTTTCGGTTATTGTTGATAATTTCATAAAACGCGGTTGTCGCCCTAGAATCCCGTGAAATCACGGCCACTTTGTCTCCTTTGGCCAAATTGATATTCACTCTTTCAAAAAGCACTTCGCCATCCTCTGATTGGGCGGAAAGGTTTTCAACGTTTAAAATTTGATCTCCGGCTTCACGCTCCCGTTCAAAAATAATCGCCGGGTAACGGCGGCTTGAGGGCTTGATATCATCGACCTTTAATTTTGATAGCATCTTCTTACGTGAAGTCGCCTGCTTGCTCTTGGCCACATTGGCACTAAAACGGGCAATGAACTCTTGTAGTTCCTTGGCCTTTTCTTCAGACTTTTTGTTTTGCTGCGCCCGCTGACGTGCGGCCAACTGGCTACTCTCGTACCAAAATGTATAATTGCCCGAATAGTGATTGATCTTTCCAAAATCGATATCGGAAATGTGCGTACAGACCGCATCTAGAAAGTGACGGTCATGCGACACCACGATGACGGTGTTGTCATAATGGGCCAAGAAATTTTCGAGCCAGCCAATGGTCTCATAATCCAGGTCGTTCGTGGGCTCATCCATGATCAATACATCCGGATTACCGAATAGGGCTTGTGCCAACAACACCCGTACCTTTAGTTTGGAATCCATATCGGCCATGGCGGTGTAGTGAAAGTCTTCCGAAATGCCCAAGTTTGAAAGTAAGGCCGCTGCACCACTTTCGGCGTTCCAACCGTCCATTTCCTCGAATTTAACCTGCAACTCCCCTATCTTATCGGCATTTTCATCACTGTAGTCGGCGTAAAGCGCATCGATTTCTTGCTTCAATGCGAACAAAGGTTTGTTCCCCATAACCACCGTTTCGAGCACGGTAGCTTCGTCATAGGCATTGTGGTTTTGCTCCAAAATCGACATCCGCTTTCCCGGTTCGAGGTGTACATGGCCCGAGGTAGGGTCTATCTGTCCGGAAATAATCCGCAGAAAAGTGGATTTTCCGGCGCCATTTGCACCAATGACCCCATAGCAATTTCCTTGGGTGAACGACACATTCACCTCATCGAACAATACGCGCTTTCCAAATTGTACGGATAGATTTGAAACAGATAACATAACACTAGTCTTTACACCTGTATAGCCTCAGGTAATTCGGTGCAAAAATAGAGAGTTTAAACCTAATTTTCTACAATTAAAGCCGTAGTTTTTACAACGGATTTCGGATTGGGGGATTCAGGTATCCCAAAGGGTACGAAATGGACCAGCGTTAACGTAAACCCCTAATTTTTAACGCGCTATTAACAGCAATCGATATACGGGTTTCTTAGTTTTGTTCGTTAGCTAGCATATAGTGTTATATGATTAAAAACTTACTTTTTCTATTTCTTATCGTACTGGCAGGTTGTAATGGAGAAGAAAGAAAATCCCCCAAGGTTTTTTTTGCGGGACAGATTATCAACCCCACCGACGCTTATGTCGTGCTTCTTAAAGGAGAAAAGGTAATCGACTCCGCCAAGTTGGACGAGCGGAACAGATTTTCCTTTGAATTGGATTCCATTACCGCAGGCTTGCACCACTTCAATCACGCCCCTGAATATCAGTATGTTTATCTAGAGACTGGTGATAGCCTGATGGCGCGCCTGAATACTATAGATTTCGATGAATCATTGGTTTTTTCAGGAACGAACTCAAGTGCCGAATTGAACAATTTTCTATTAGACCTGTTCTTGTCCAATGAAAAGGAGGAAAATGCCATTCTCAAAAAATTCTATGGGTTAGAGCCACAAGAGTTCGCCCATCATGTTGATTCGTTGCGCGCTGAAAAACTAGAGAATCTTGAAAACCTGATTTCCGAAGTGGAACTGTCCGATAGCGCTGAGGCTGTTGCCAAAGCCAGTATCGATTACACGTATTTCAATTACAAGGAGGAGTACCCGTTTGCTCATCGCAAGCATACCGGACAGAATGTACTCAAAAATATTCCAAAGGATTTTTATGACTATCGCGAAGCGATCAGTTTTACCAATCCCCATTTAAATTACTTGAGGCCCTACTATGACTTCATGCAGGCCCATATCAAGAACCTCTCTTTCTCTACCTGTGCATCTTCCTGTGAGATCAAAGGCGGGCATGTGCGGAATCAATTGCATTTTAATAGGCATAAATTAAGTCTTATCGACAGCCTTGTACAGGAAAACGAGCTGAAGGACAATCTATTTCGGAATGTGGCCTTCAATTACTTGCTTGCGGCCAATGATACCGAAAAAAACATAGAGAGTTTTATTACCGATTTTCATTTGCGATCCGGAAACAATAGGCATATCAAGGAAATCAACGAACTCTATGAAGGTATTCAGAATGTGCAACCTAAGAAAAAAATACCCAATGTCTTGGTAAGCAATATGGCCGGTGAAAAGATTTCACTACAAGATATTTCAAAGGATGGCAAGGTGGTGTTCTACTTCTGGACCGGTGACGACAGAGGCCATTTCAAAAGTATCCTCAAAAGGGTGGAGCACTTGTCAGAAACGAAAAAGGAGTACACATTCGTGGGCATCAACATCAAAACGGATGACAGCACCTGGCGCGGAATGGTCGATTCCTACGGACTTGAGAGCGAGAAGCAGTTCAAGGCGGACGATTTTGAAGAAATCACCAAGGCGTTGATCATTCATCATCTCAACCGATGTGTGATTACCGAAGATGCGACCATTATCGATGCCTTTTCAGATATGTATACCGCTTCCTTATAAGACATAAAAAAGCCCTGGTTTATTTGAATATCCAGGGCTTTTTTGACTTCTTTATCTTTCGATTCTATTTCAATTTCCTTTTTGATAATCGGCCAAGAATTTGGCAAGTCCGCTATCGGTAAGGGGGTGCTTTAATAAACCTTCGATCGACGACAACGGTCCTGTCATGACATCGGCCCCGATTTTGGCACAATCGATAACATGCATCGTATGGCGCACCGAAGCGGCCAGAATCTGAGTCTCAAAAGCATAATTATCATAAATATGTCGGATCTCGGCGATAAGATTGAGTCCGTCGGTAGAAATATCATCGAGTCTACCGATAAATGGTGACACATAAGTGGCTCCGGCCTTCGCCGCTAATAACGCCTGACCAGGTGAAAAAACCAACGTACAGTTGGTGCGTATGCCCTTATCGGAAAAATATTTCAAGGCTTTTATCCCATCTTTTATCATCGGTACTTTGACCACGATCTGCTCGTGCAACTCGGCCAGCTCCTCCCCTTCTTTGACCATCGCCTCAAAATCGGTGGAGATCACCTCGGCCGAAACATCCCCTTCTACGATGGTACAAATGTCTACATAGTGTTTCAAGATATTATTTCTTCCGGTAATCCCTTCCTTCGCCATCAAAGAAGGATTGGTGGTCACTCCATCAAGAACTCCCAACGCCTGGGCCTCACGTATCTGATCCAGATTGGCCGTATCGATAAAAAATTTCATATTGCTATTCGGTTTATATTAAAAATTGATGCTACAAAGGGAATATTACCCTAATACACCCGCGAAATTACAACTTATAATGCTTCAATAACATTTTCTCAAAGACTTTATCGGGCAAGGCCTTCTTTAAGATCAATGAAAATTTCTGGGTAAAGGTTCCTACTTTATAGTGCACCTTAGGGTGTTCGGTCTTGATGATCTTTAGAACCATCTTGGCGACCAGAATCGGGTCTTCGCCACGGTCTACGTGCTCATCTATCTGTTGTAATACGGAGCCATAGGACTTCCGGTATGGAGAAGCATCAAGCAGTGGAGTGTGATACCTTCCGGCCGCAATATTGGTAGCGAAATCGCCAGGGGCCAAATTGGTGATGGCTATACCAAAATCCTTGGTTTCCATTCGCAAAGCTTCGGTGGCAATTTCCAAAGCGCCCTTGGTTGCCGAATAGATTCCCCGATAGGGCAAGCCCATATAGCCGGCGATGGAAGTGATATTGATAATGAGTCCGGCTTTTTGCCCGCGCATTTGCGGCAAAACCGATTTGATCACATGAAGCGGCCCATTAAAATTGGTATCAAAGGCAGCTAAAATCTCTTTAGCAGGCGTTTCTTCAATAGGGCCGGTAATGCCCACACCGGCATTGTTGATCAATACATCCAAACGGTGTTCTTTCTGGAGTAATTGGGTTATCGCCTTTTCGACCGAGGCGGGATCACGAACATCCATTTCAAGCAGCGGAAAGGCATGGAAATCCGGGTATTTGTTCAATGAACGCGTCGTACCGTATACCGTATATCCTTTGGCGACCAAATACGTTCCGATAGCCTTACCGATACCGGAAGAACCACCCGTAATCAGTACTGTTTTATTCTCCATAAGGATTACAAAATTAGGGATAAATCGATTGCCGAAAAAATTAGATTGCAAAGTCGTTCCTCAAAATATATCGTGAAAAACCTTGAATTTCGGGTACAAAAAAAGGCAAGCTACCTACATCGCACCGCTACAACCATATACCCTTGCTGCGTTCCCACCCTGGGGGATTCTACAGGAGCTGGTCGTGTAGGACTTGCCAGATGCAAAGATACAATGTTTTAAAACTTTCACAATCCTTTTCGCATTCCTTTTTACATTCTTAATTTTACGCCGTGGTGTTTTCGTCGAATGAGCGAATATCCATTGTGACCTATGACCAGTAATCGGGGTCATACCAGACCAAAATCTAAAATAGTGACTCTAATGAATTTCATCAAATTAGTACGGTATAGTTTTCTGATCTTCCTGTTGGCCGCTTGCGGCGGGGAAAAAAAAGCGGTCCTCTTCGAAATACAGACCGAAGGCAATAGTTTTCGGCAAAATGAACAGATTGCGATTTCCATTAAAAATGAGAAGGGAAAGGAAATCAAGGGAGTTACCTATTCCATTGATGGTAAGGAATTGGCATACAACGACGGAAAGGTCGTCTTAGACATTCCTAAACTAGGCAATAAAACGCTTAAGGCAAGTGTTTCATACGAAGATACCCAAACCGATATCACAAAGGGCATCAAGGTATTGGCCGAAAATGCGCCCCAGTTGTACACCTACGAAATCGTAAACGAATTTCCGCATGACAATAACGCGTATACCCAAGGGCTTGAGTTCCACAACGACACCCTCTATGAAAGCACGGGGAAGAAAGGGCGATCGTTCGTAAGAAAGGTCGATTTTAAGACAGGAAAAGCCCTAGATCAAATTGATTTGGACAACACTATTTTCGGAGAAGGGATTACCATCTTAAATGGAAAAATCTATCAGTTGACATGGCACAGCGGTATGGGCTTTATTTATGACCTGAACACCTTTGAGAAACTAGATAATTTCCAATACGGTGAAAGTAAGGAAGGTTGGGGCTTGACCAACGATGGAAATAGAATCTATAAGAGCGATGGCACCGAAAAACTATGGCTATTGAATTCGGATACGCTAAAGGAAGAAGACTATATCGAGATTGTCACCAACAAATCTATTTTCGACAATGCGAATGAATTGGAATACGTCGATGGAAAAATCTATGCCAATGTCTGGCAAAAATCCGGTGTTATGATCATAAATGCCGATAGTGGGGCCATTGAGGGTGTGGTCAATTTTGGCGGATTGGGTGCGAAGGTGACCAAAGGCGAAAATTGGAGCGACACCGATAATGTGCTCAATGGCATTGCCTACCATCCGACTAGAAAAACGTTTTTCGTCACAGGGAAGGATTGGGACAAGCTGTTCGAGGTCAATATCATAAAGAAGTAGTCACCAACATGGAATATTTTGAAAAGACCCTGACCGTAACCGAAGATGATCTCGATGATCTGCATCACGTCAATAACGTACGTTATGTACAATGGATCCAAGACATTTCTAAGGCGCACTGGCAAGCTAAAGCCCCGATTGAAATGCAAGAGGGTGTAGTCTGGGTGGTGATGAACCACCACATCAGTTATAAAAGCGCTGCGGTTTTGGGTGATGTCATAACCATGCGCACCCATATTGCCGAAAGTCGAGGCGCTACCTCCATCAGGGTAGTCGAAATGTATGCTGCTAAAACAAATCTTCTTTTATTACGTTCAAAAACCGAGTGGTGCCTGTTGAATAAAGAAACGTTACGGCCCACAAGAATATCCGACGCTATAAAAAGCGTTTTTACGAAAGAGGTCACCTAATCCATCCGACGTGGTGCCCGATACTAATTAAACACTTAATCGGTGATTCAGAACATGCGCTCCTCATTTCTCCTTATCATACTCTTCCTTATCGGGATACTCTGGAGTTCATGCCGAAAGGATCTGGAATATGCTGCAAGCGCCGGAAATCTTGAGTTTTCAAAAGACACGGTATTTCTTGACACGGTGTTTACAGGAATCAGTAGTAGCACCCGTACCTTGAAAGTGTATAATCGAACCCGGGACGATATTGAAATACCAAGCATTCGCCTTGCCCAAGGACAGAACAGTAGCTACCGTCTGAACGTTGATGGCGAGGCAGGGAAAGAATTCGATAACATACCCCTATTGGCTCGAGACAGTCTTTTTATCTTCATTGAATCTACCTTTGAACTTGGTGAAACGGCACCGTCGGAATTCTTGAACACCGAAGCGATCCAGTTCGATACGGGCGCCAACCTGCAGGAGGTGCAATTGGTTACTTTGGTCAAGGATGCCGTTTTTTTGTTTCCACGGACCACGGCGAACGGCACTAAGGAAACAGTGGATCTTGGCCTTGATCCAGACGGCAACCAGATCACCATTGAAGGGTTTTATCTTGACGATGAGCAATTGATGTTCACCAATGAAAAACCGTATGTGATCTATGGCTATGCCGCTGTACCCGAGGAAAGGCAATTACGTATGGAAGCGGGCACCCGTGTCTTTTTTCACAAAGATTCGGGAATTCTGGTCGGCTCCGGCGCGACTATTCAGATTAATGGTGAATTGAGTGACAATCAAGAACTTATGGAAAACGAGGTGATCTTCGAAGGGGATCGGCTTGAATCGGCCCTTGCGGAAGTACCGGGCCAATGGGGCGCCGTATGGATCGCCTCGGGCAGTGTCAATAACACGATCGACCACCTCACGATACGCAACGCGACTACCGGTATTTTGGTAGAAGGTGACGGTTTGCTCGAGACCCCTACCCTACAGTTGAGGAACACACAGATCCTGAATAGCGCCAGTAACAATCTCTGGGCGAGATCGGCCTATATCCAGGCCGAAAACGTAGTCTTGGGCGGTGCAGGAAACAGCGCTTTGTACTGTAATCTGGGGGGCACCTATTCCTTTACCCACTGTACGATCGCCAATTTCTGGCAAAACGGTTTCAGAGCCGGAGCAGCCTTGGAAATCGATAACTTCAACGCTTCGGAATCGGCCGATCTCCGCACGGCCGATTTTACCAACTGTATCATTGATGGCAATACGTTTTTGGAATTGAGCCTTCGCACTAATGGTACGAACGACTTCAACTATTCGTTCACCAACTGTATGATCAAGTTTCGCGACAGTGGAAACCAGTTTGAAAATGACCCGTTGTATGATTTTGACAATACAGCGCTGTATAGCGAGATCCTACTGAACGAGGTGCCCAACTTTTTTGACGCTTCCGGGGCTGATTTCAGAATCGCGGATCCCTCGCCCGCTCGTGACCGTGCCGATTTTGAAGGTGCTGCGCAAGTTCCTTTGGATCTATCGGGGAATGACCGTACCGGTTCGCCCGATATCGGAGCCTATGAAGTAGTTATCGAAAACTAACGCACTACTGCCGCCTTTTTTGTATCTTAGAAAGTAGAAGTTTACCTCCGAAAGTCATCGGTACTCCCCCCTCCTCCGTTTTTGAATTTCTACCGAAGAAATGAGGCAGCGCAAAAAACATCTTCTTATATTTCATAATTTGTAAGATTTTTCTTTCTTTTAGAAAAATTTATAACCTATTCGTCCTGAAACCTCCATTTTTATAAGGTTTTTGTAGGGTTTCTTTTGTTCAACTAATACTAATTTTGAGATGAAACTACTTGGAGATATGCAGTTTAGCTACACCATAATCAATTCTGATGTTTCTTCCAATTTGCAGCTACAGCTTTTTTTGGAAGAATATGGTGATTTTGTTTGCGCTTCTATTTCAAAGAATTGCAAAGAAGGGTTGAATGCCATTCTCAAGTTTTCACCTGATATCGTTTTTATCAACCTTAATGATAGTCCAGAGTCTTCGTTTCACATGACCAGTGAGCTACATCAATACGATAATAAGATTCCCATTGTGATCGGAATCTCAAGTAGTAAGGACCATGCCTATGAGGCTATCAAGAACAATTTTTTCGACTATTGGTTGCTGCCCTATGATGAATTCGATATTCGCAAATCATTGTTGCGACTCAAAAAGATAATGCCTGCAGAAGAGACGCCGCCGACCCTTTGTCTCAAATCTTACCGTGACTTCCAATATTTGAATACCGATGATATTCTGTATTTACAGGCCGATAATAACGCGACGGAATTTATCATGAAAGATGGCACGGTCAATAACGCCTTTAAGACATTGAAGACCTTCGAACAACAATTACCTCCAAATTTCGTTCGTATACATCAGAGCTATATTGTCAATATCAACTACATTTCAGGGATCAGTTACGGAAGAGGCCTCTGCACTTTAAAGTTGCGCAAACTGCAACTTCCCTTTTCAAAATCTTACCGTAACAATATCGATGAGCTCAAAAACCTGCTCACAAAAAACACCATTTCCACACTGAATTAAATCGATTCTCTTAAAATCGGTTCAAATACTCGCAGACTACTACCATTCACTAGCAAAATGCTTAAGAGGTCACCCCAATGAGGAGGTACCCTTAGATTTACCCTATCAAATAATAATCAAATAACCCCTTAAAATTATGAAGATGAAAAAAGTAGCAAGTATTTTGGCAGTTGTTGTATTTAGCGTAGGTCTACTTTCATGCGAAGCAGAAAGTACGGCTGATACCGACACACTTTACGATTTAAACGCAACAGACGGAGCTAATAACGAAACAGATGGCAGGGACAGCTAGACTGTGTTAAAAATTTAAAGCCCTAAACAACTAGTTTAGGGCTTTTTTTATACCTTGTAGTTAATGAACGTATAACCATTTGTTATCAAGAATCGTCATTATTTCGTTAGTTTCCTGATTGCGGTACTACTGTGCAACGCCTGCGACCGTATTGACCCAGGAAATACCGCCGACAACTTATCTAAAACGGACAGCGTTCTTATCTGGATTAAAAGAGGAAGGGACAAGAATAACTCTTTTGAAGAACGTTTGACCTATCTTGAAAAAGCGAAAGTTAGGTCATCAAGCATTACCAACGACTCCTTAAAGACAAAATATTTTTCTAAACTTTCGTTAGGCTATCTTCGAGTGAAAGACTCTCTAAAATTCAGGGAGGCCAATAGAACGACCTTGTTGTTGGCAAAAAAAATAGGAGACTCGACCGTCCGAGCTGAAGCACTCTGGGATTTGGCCGAATTCTTAAGAGCAAATGCCTTATCAGATAGTGCCTATTATCATTTTGCCACAGCCCAAAAATTGTTTAATGCTCTCGATGAAAAAGAGTTTTCAGGTCGCATGCTCTATAATATGGCCGTAGTACAACTTGATGTCCGGGACTATACGGGTAGCGAAATAAACACCATCAAGGCTATTGAACTTTTGAAACCTAAAGATGCGTTTCGGCAATTGTACAACTGTTATAACAATTTAGCTGTTGTTTCACAGGAATTTAAGAACTATGATTTAGCTCTTTCTTATCATCAAGAGGCATTGCAATATCTTCAAAAAAGTAAGTCAAAAGGCACGTTGGAACTATCTGCCAAAAATAACGTTGGCTTAACTTATAAAAAACAGGGGGATTTTGAAGCGGCTAGAAACCTTTTTTCTGAAGTTTTGGCCGTAGATAGCCTATTACTTAGAAACCCGAAGCTATATTCTACAGCCTTGAACAATTTGGCTTACAGTAGATTCAAATTGAATGAGGAGTCGGAATTACCTGAACTTTTCCATAAAGCGATGAAAATTCAGGATAGTATCGGCGATACTTTTGAACTAGCCCATACCAACTGCAACCTTGGGGAATATTATCTTAAACAAAACGACACCGTCAACGCTCTTGCTCATTTACGCCGAGCTCGATACTTAGCTAAGCAAAGCAGTAATTATAGTCGCTTGCTTGAAACTTTAAAGTTACTTCCAAAAGCAGATCCAAAAAGTGCACAGAATTATGTGCAACAGTATATTGCGATAAATGATAGTCTTCAAACGGAAGAACGTAAAATACGTAACAAGTTTGAACGCATCCGTTTCGAAACCGACGAGGTGGTCGCCGAAAACGAGCTATTGGCCCGCCAACGGCAATTATGGACCGGTATCGCCCTGACCCTGCTCTTATTAAGTATCGCCGCTTTTGTTATTATCTCCCAACGCATCAAAAATCAAAAACTGAAATTTCAACAAGAACAGCAGACCAGTAACCAAGAGATTTTGGATCTCTTGCTTTCCCAGGGCGAAAAACTACAAGAAGGCAAACAAATCGAACAAAAACGCATTTCGGAAGAACTGCACGATGGTGTGCAAGGCAGGCTGCAAGGCGCCCGCATGATGTTACTGGGCTTGAACAAGCGTGATGACGACGATGCCAAAAGTGAACGGTCAAGGGCTATTGTCATGCTAAAGGATATACAGGAAGAGGTACGATCGATTTCTCATGAATTGAGCCATGCGGCCTATCAAAAAATTCATAACTTTATACTGTCATTGGAAGATTTGAAGACAACGATCGAAAAGTCTGCCGATATTACGATCGATTTCAACTATGCCGAGCATTTGGATTGGGATGCGCTCAATAGCGATATCAAGATCAATCTCTACCGCATTATTCAAGAAAGTCTTCAAAATGCCGTGAAGCACGCCCAATGTACACATATTGATTTGCAATTAACGGCAGATACAGCCACAGTAGGGGTTCGTATTACTGACAACGGCAAAGGGTTCGTTGTCAAAAAAGGAAAAAAAGGTATCGGAATGCGAAATATCGCTTCTAGAACAACAAAAGTAAACGGTACTTGGAACATTGAAAGTGAGATCGGAAAAGGCACGACCGTGTCCCTGACCATTCCGATCATTAAAAAAGACACTAGAAAAGAAGCCAAGAAGGAATCCGAGAATCTACAAAACGCATAGATGAACGAAGAAGACGAAGAACAAAGGATCATACGTATTTTGGCCATCGATGATCATGAGATGACCACCACCGGGTATAAATACATTCTTGAAGCGGAAGACTTCGATGATTTTAAGGTACGGGTCGACATTGCAACAAGTTATGAGGCCGGTAAGGAGAAAATCGAGTTTTCGGCGCGCTCCTTGAACTACGACATCATTTTATTGGACATTCAACTATTTCCGACCCATGAGCGCGATATTCGCAGCGGTGAGGACCTCGGGGTATTGGCCCGTGAAATCGTTCCGGAATCAAGAGTGGTCTTTATGTCATCATATAGTGATAACTTACGAATTAACAGCATCTTCAAATCAGTAGATCCAGACGGGTACATGGTCAAATCGGAAATCGATGAAAAATCACTTCGAACCATGGTCGAAACGGTCATTGATAAACCACCCTATTATACCGCGGGTGCCTTTACAGCCATTCGAAGAAGAATGAAAAACGATCTTGTCATTGACGAACTGGATAAAAAGATACTGTATTATATCTCCATCGGCACACGTACTAAAGATATCGCTCCCCTTATATCCTCCGCGACCACCACGGTCGAGTCGAGAAAACGCCAGTTAAAAACCCTCTTCGGGATAGAAAGCGGTAACGATATTGCCCTAATTGAAGAAGCGCGGCGCAAAGGCTTCATTTAAATTGCACTTTTTTTGTTTTCAATATTTTTTAACTATTTGATTTTCAAATAGTTAAAAAATATTGAATCATCGACCTACGAAAACCTCCGTTTTTATGCGGTTTTCCTATGGTGGCGGGTCATGGTTAAAAAGTACATTTGATAGAAATGCTAATTTCTTATTACCTAACATGCCATCAAAGCACGAGAATTTCAGGAATAACCCTTCGGTCAGACTCAATAGAAGCAACCGTATTGAAGGCTTATGCTCTTTTAAGAAGGACCTAGAGAAATACTTTTTTTCACAGGTCGCCATACATGAATGCATCGAGGATTCGGAATCCGCCAAACTGGTTTTGGAGATTAGCTGTAATTTCGGTATTACCGAAATGTTACATCATTTGAATATCGGTACGTGGGGAAATTTCAATAGTCCCGACCTTAACTTTTCAGAACTACTGGAGACCCTTAAGGAAAGTAACGACTTTGATATTGAGATAGAAGAGCTGTCTTTTTTCATGAAGGATACGTCTATCATCATCAACAAAATTTATGATGAAAGTATTCCAGAGCAGCTGGAAGCTATTTTACAGTCCTTAAGTGAGAACTTTGTGCACTTTACGAAAGGAGTGACCGAGATTCCCTATGAAATCTATGTTCCCATTTTTGAAGAGAGCCTTATCGAAAATGATATGACCCTGATGAAGAATATCATATACGGCAATCACGACATTCAAGATTATTTCAAGTATTGGGGACTGTATTTTTATTCCGACGATGGGGCATTGATCTACGACCTCAAAAATACCGCAATCATTTCAGGTGATTTGCATATGTTGAACTGGTAGCCCAACAACCCAATAACGATTAACGGATAATACAGTCGAGCCATTCGAGCCCAAGTTTCTATTCGCTAGGCACTGAACAAGGGCCTGCCCTTCATCAATTCATTGACCTTGGCACGAACATTAGCGATAATGGATTCATCTTCAGGATGGGTCAAAACCTCATCTACGAATTCGACAATAGTGGCCATATCCGCTTCCTTTAGGCCCCTTGTTGTAATGGCCGCCGTACCAAAACGGATACCAGAAGTAACAAAAGGGGATTTATCATCAAAAGGAACCATATTTTTATTAGCGGTAATATCGGCCTGTACCAAAATTCGTTCGGCATCTTTTCCGGTAATGTCCTTATTTCGAAGATCGATCAACATCATATGGTTATCAGTACCTCCTGAAATCAAATGGTAATCCTTGGCTACAAATGCAGCAGCCATTGCGGCCGCATTTTTCTTGACCTGTAGCATATAGTTTAAAAAATCATCGGTCAACGCTTCTCCAAAGGCAATAGCTTTCGCGGCAATGATATGTTCTAACGGGCCTCCTTGATTGCCCGGGAACACAGCCAAATCCAATAGCGCGGACATTTTTCTTAGCTTACCGTTCTTCAGCGTAATCCCAAAGGGGTTTTCAAAATCCTGACCCATCAAAATGAGTCCGCCCCTAGGGCCTCTCAAGGTTTTGTGTGTCGTGGTCGTAACGATATGGCAATGTGGGATGGGATCGTTCAAAATACCTTTGGCAATTAGGCCGGCGGGGTGTGCGATATCCGCCAATAGAATGGCACCAACGCTATCGGCAATTTCACGAAAGCGCTTGAAATCCATGTCACGCGAATAGGCCGAAGCCCCCGCAATGATCATTTTCGGTTGCTCTCGCGTTGCGATTTCTTGAATATGGTCGTAATTCAACACACCGGTTTCCTTTTCCACTCCGTAAAAAACAGGATTGTAAAGTCTTCCCGAAAAATTTACAGGCGACCCGTGGGTCAGGTGACCGCCGTGGGAGAGGTCAAAACCTAAAACGGTTTCTCCCGGTTTCAAACAGGCGTGGTAGACCGCGGCATTTGCCTGAGATCCCGAGTGTGGCTGTACATTGGCATAGGCCGCACCGAAAAGTGCCTTCGCGCGATCAATAGCCAACTGTTCTACTTCATCGACCACCTCGCAACCGCCATAATATCGTTTTCCGGGATACCCTTCAGCATACTTGTTGGTAAGTACCGAACCCGCAGCCTCCATTACTTGCGGACTGGTAAAATTTTCCGAGGCGATAAGTTCGACTCCGTTGAGTTGTCGTTCCTTTTCGGCTTCGATCAAATCAAAAATTTGCTGGTCTCTTTGCATCTTGCACTATTCTGTTAAATGAGCGGTAAAAATACAAATTGCCGTCCTTTAATTAGTGGAAAATAATATATTTGATACGTTATTTATCAAATACAAATTAACAATTCGTCCATGCCCGAGAATACGAACGATCCCGCTAAAAAATCTTGGCTCGAAGTAGCCCAAGATTCCGACTTTCCCATTCAAAATATACCCTTCGGGGTTTTTCTGACCCGAGATGATATCATCACTATCGGTACACGGATCGGCGATTATGCCATTGATTTGGGAGCCTTACATCAGCTGGGTTATTTTGAGGGTATACCGCTGACCGATGATATCTTTCTACAGGACACCCTGAACGATTTCATATCGGATGGAAAAAAGACCTGGCGCGCAGTGCGCAACAGGATAAGCGAACTATTCGATATTGAAAATCCAAGCCTGCAACAAAATGAAGACCATAAAAAGGTCGTTTTGTTCGCTATGGACGAAATTGAAATGAAACTACCGGTTCAAATCGGTGACTACACTGATTTTTATTCAAGTAAGGAACATGCCACGAATGTAGGTACCATGTTTCGCGACCCGGAAAATGCCTTGATGCCCAATTGGCTGCATATACCGGTGGGCTACCATGGTCGTAGCTCGACCATCGTGCCCAGTGGTATTCCGGTACGTAGGCCTGTCGGGCAGACCTTCCCGAAAGGGGCGGAACATCCCGTATTCGGTCCTTCACGTTTGGTCGATTTTGAATTGGAAATGGCGTTTATTACGACCGATGCCAATGCCTTGGGAGAAGCCATACCGATTGCCGAAGCGGAAGACTATATTTTTGGAATGGTACTCTTCAATGATTGGAGTGCCCGCGACATTCAAAAATGGGAATACGTCCCCCTCGGCCCGTTTCTGGCCAAGAATTTCGCTTCTTCCATTTCCCCTTGGATCGTTACGATGGATGCTTTGGAGCCCTTCCGTGTGGAAAGTCCCAAACAAGATCCTGAGCCCTTTCCCTATCTCAGACACCAAGGAGCGAACAGTTATGACATTCACTTAGAAGTTGCTATTGCCCCTGAAGGCGAAGAAGCGACCACGGTAACCCGATCCAACTTCAAGTATATGTATTGGACTATGGTACAACAGCTGGCGCATCATACGGTCAATGGCTGTACGATCAATAGTGGCGATATGATGGGGAGTGGAACAATATCAGGGCCTACCCCCGACTCTTATGGTTCTATGCTCGAACTTTCTTGGCAAGGCACCAAACCGGTACCACTAAAGAACAATATCGAGCGAAAGTTCATTGCCGATAACGACACGGTCATCTTGAAAGGGTTCTGCGAAAAAAGCGGTAGTCGGATCGGTTTTGGAGAGGTGTCCACTAAATTACTTCCCGCGCGCGAAATAGATTAGGCATTTTATTGATTTAAACGGGCATTTGAACGGTATTATACGAATGTTCATCGTTTTACGTTTACGAGACATACCATTTTGGCATGGCTGTTGAAATTGTATCCCTAAATCATAAAATCCCTAATTATGAAAAAAATACTACTATGTATCGGTATTACCACCTTGTTCATAGGGTGTAGTGGCGCTAAGAGAACACAAGAAGCGCTGAATTCAGGTGATTATTCACATGCTATTAATACGGCAATTAACCGTTTGACAGAGAATAAGGTCAAAAAAGGCAATCAAAAGTTCATTCTCTTGCTTGAAGAAGCATATCAAAAAAATACGGAGAGGGAATTAGGGCAGATCGCTTTTATGGAGAAAGATGGCAATGAATCCCATTATGAGGCTATTTTTAAAACATACACGAACCTGAGAGACATTCAAGAGCGTATTAAACCCCTATTGCCCTTGCGCCTAATGGAAGAAAGTAGGGTGGCACAATTTGAATTCAATGACTATGAAAACGATATCATTGACTACAAGGAAGATCTCTCTGAGTTTCTTTATGACAATGCCGAACATCTATTAAGCAATGCCGTTCATAAAATGGATTATCGCAAGGCTTATGATGATTTCGTATATCTCGAGGAGATCAATCCTGGTTTTGAGGATACACGAGAAAAAATAGCCGAAGCACATCAAAAAGGTATTGACTATGTCACGGTGGACGTGGTCAATAACTCTCAACAGATCATTCCGGCACGTTTATCGGAAGAACTGCTGAATTTCAATACTTACGGACTTAATGAACTGTGGGTCAAATACCACACGAACCCTTTGACCAATGTGGATTACAGTTACAAGATGCAAATTTCCTTTGAGGATATCTCCATTTCACCGGAGCAGATCAGGGAAAAGTTGATCAGCAAGGAAAAGCAAGTGAAAGATGGCTTTAGATATGCCCGTGACGAAAACGGGGCTATTGTCAAAGACAGTCTCGGAAATAAGATCAAAATAGATAAGTTTAAAACCGTACGATGTGATTTCGAACAATTTATTCAAACGAAATCAGCTCAAGTGGCAGGACAAGTACGCTTTTTCGATTTGAATACCAAACAGGAGATTCACAATTACCCTTTGGCCAGCGAGTTTCTATTTGAGCACAGCTATGCGAATATAAACGGGGATCGAAGAGCCTTGGATCAAGATCTTTTACCCTTATTACAACTTAGGGCCGTTCCTTTTCCAACGAACGAGCAAATGGTATATGACGCCGGTGAAGACCTGAAGGCCCGTATTAAGGATATTCTGGTCAGCCAACGATTCAATCGACCACTCGCCCGATAGTTCGGCGCACATAAACGTCTTAAAAAAAGAGGCCACCGGATTCGATGGCCTCTTTGCTTTGACAACTTCACAGATTTTTTTCAATGACCGCTTCGACGGTCTACTTCAAGCTTCCTAGACGTACTTTGTTAGATCAACTTCGGTTATCGCACCATGTGAAGCATGGGCGACTACGGTTCCGTTTTTAATTACAAGTAGCTGGGGCGATTGATGCAGTAACTGAAATTTATAGCCGACTTCATTAGAAACTTCGCGATACGCATGAAGATCCAAATAGTACAGATCTACTTGTGTTTCGGGTATGGCATAACTACCGGTAAACATATTCATGACCATTCTGCTGATGCCACAAGTTGTAGAATGCTTGAAAATAACCTGAGGTTTTTGAAGCGATCCCTTAGCTATTTCCTCCAACTGCTCTAAGCTGGTCAGTGGAATCCATGGAATATGCTTTTCCTCTTTTCCACCATCCTTATTACCGTTTCCGAATAATCCTCCAAATAAACCCATACATTGATTTTAGCAATAAGTCGTACGATATCCCTATACTTACACCTGTCGAAATGTCTTGCTATTCACGATTTTAGCAGACATTTTGTCCTGTTGTTTGCATTGGTAAGATTCTTGACCTAAGTGTATTCAAAAATACTCAATACACAAATAAAGAAAAGATATGAACCCTAATAATTTCACGATAAAGTCACAAGAAGTGCTACAAGGCGCTCAACTATTGGCCCAAGAAAAGGGGCACCAACAAATTGAAAATGAGCATCTTTTCAAATCCATCCTTCAGGTTGATGAAAACGTACTCCCCTTTATCTTAAAAAAATTAAATACAAATACCGCCTTGGTAACGCAAATTCTGGATAAGCAATTGGAGAGTCTGCCAAAAGTTTCCGGCGGTGATATCATGTTTTCACAAAACGCCGTGAAAACCTTAAACGAGAGTACGATCATCGCCAAAAAAATGGAGGACGAATACGTCTCCATTGAGCATTTGATGCTGGCTATACTGAAGTCAAAAAGCAAGATCTCACAGATTCTCAAAGATCAGGGAATAAATGAAAGTGATCTTCGTCAAGCTATTGAAGAGTTGCGAAAAGGCGGAAAGGTCACCTCACAGAGTGTAGAGGACACCTATAACGCTCTGGAGAAGTATGCACGTAATCTCAACGAACTTGCGGATAGCGGAACACTTGACCCAGTTATCGGCAGGGATGAGGAAATACGAAGGATTCTTCAAATTCTATCGCGAAGAACCAAGAACAACCCCATATTGGTAGGCGAACCCGGTACAGGTAAGACTGCTATCGCAGAGGGCTTGGCACATCGTATCATTCAAGGCGATATTCCCGAAAACCTGAAAGATAAGGTCATCTATTCCTTGGATATGGGAGCGCTTATTGCAGGGGCCAAATACAAAGGCGAGTTTGAAGAACGACTGAAATCCGTTATTAAGGAAGTGACCACCTCAGACGGGGATATCGTGCTCTTCATTGATGAAATTCACACCCTAGTAGGTGCCGGCGGTGGCGAAGGGGCAATGGATGCCGCGAATATTCTGAAACCTGCATTGGCGAGAGGCGAATTGCGGGCCATAGGTGCGACCACCTTGGATGAATATCAAAAGTATTTTGAAAAGGACAAGGCCCTCGAACGACGATTTCAAAAAGTAGCGGTAAATGAACCCGATACCGAAAGTGCGATTTCAATTCTCCGGGGAATCAAGGAAAAATACGAGGCCCATCACAAAGTACGCATAAAAGATGAAGCGGTAATCGCGGCGGTCGAGCTCTCACAACGGTATATCACCAATCGGTTCTTACCCGACAAAGCGATAGACCTCATGGACGAGGCAGCATCTAAATTGCGAATGGAAATCAATTCTAAACCCGAGGAACTCGATGTTCTTGATCGTAAGATCATGCAACTCGAGATTGAAATAGAAGCCATTAAACGAGAAGATGACAAGGCAAAATTAAAGGTACTAAACGTTGATCTCGCCAATTTCAAGGAAGAGCGAAATGAGCTATATGCAAAATGGGAAAGCGAAAAGTCGGTGGTCGACACTATCCAAAAAACAAAGTTGGATATCGAGAACTTCAAACTAGAGGCAGAACGTGCCGAGCGCAATGGTGATTACGGTAAAGTGGCCGAACTGCGTTATGGTAAGATCAAGGAAAGTCAAGAGCGACTCGAGACCCTTCAAAAAGAGCTGCAGGCCCAACAGAATGAAGATACCTTGATCAAGGAGGAAGTCACAAACGAGGATATTGCCGAAGTCGTCGCCAAATGGACGGGGATTCCCGTTACTAAAATGCTCCAAAGTGAACGCGAAAAACTGTTGCGTCTTGAAGAGGTATTACACCAGCGCGTTATTGGTCAAGAAGAAGCCATACAAGCGGTTTCAGATGCGATCAGAAGAAGCAGGGCCGGATTGCAAGATGCGAACAGGCCTATTGGCTCCTTCTTGTTCTTGGGTACTACAGGAGTGGGTAAAACGGAGTTGGCCAAGACCTTGGCCGCCTACCTCTTTGATGATGAAAACGCTATGACCAGAATCGATATGAGCGAGTATCAGGAAAGTCATTCGGTAAGTCGTTTAGTAGGTGCGCCTCCGGGGTACGTCGGATATGATGAAGGCGGGCAACTCACCGAAGCAGTCAGACGTAGGCCGTACTCCGTAGTGTTATTGGATGAAATCGAAAAAGCCCACCCTGACACCTTCAATGTACTACTTCAAGTATTGGATGAGGGAAGGTTGACCGATAACAAAGGGCGAATAGCCGATTTCAAGAATACGATCATCATCATGACCAGTAACATGGGCAGTCATATCATTCAGGAAAAATTCGAAGACAGCAAGGACGTTTACAGTGCAACGGAGGCCGCAAGAGTGGAAGTATTGGGACTCTTAAAACGAAGTATACGGCCCGAATTCTTGAATAGAATCGATGATATTATCATGTTCACACCGTTAACGCTTGAGGATATCAACAAAATCGTACGGCTACAATTGTCACAATTAAAAAAGCTATTGGCGAAACAACATATCACCATTGACGCGACAGAAGAGGCCATCACCTATCTTTCCACCAAAGGTTATGACCCGCAATATGGGGCTCGTCCAATAAAAAGAGTGCTACAGAAAGAAGTACTGAACTCACTCTCAAAAGAGCTCTTGAGCGGCACCGTGAAAGCCGACAGCATCGTGCTCATCGATTCATTCAATGACAGCTTGGTCTTCAGAAACCAAAGTGAGCTGGTGAACTAAGAAACGTTAGATCAAGATATCGGCATCCTTTTCGGAATCCCCGAAAGGGATGCCTTTTTTTTTGGCAATAGATACCATACAGTATATAGTTTTTTTATATTCGTAGAAAATAGCAAAACAGTACATGTCGACCAAAGCCGAAAGAACCTCTGCTTTCATTATAGAAACCGTAGCTCCCGTGTTCAATAAACACGGCTATGTCGGCACCAGTATGAGCGACCTTACCGAGGCGACCGGACTGACCAAAGGTGCATTGTACGGAAATTTCGAAAACAAGGAAGCCCTTGCCTTATCGGCCTTCGAATACAATAGCCAACGCTTGTTGGAAAAACTCGATGAAAAATTGAGTGTAGCAGGTACAGCTCTGGACAAGATTTTCGAACTCACCAAATTCTTTCGCAACTACGACATATTTACCCAGGAAATGGGAGGTTGCCCGGTACTTAATGTTGGGGTGGACTCGCAGCATAACAATCATTTGCTAAGTGCGGCGGCGAAAGAGACTATTAAGACCATTGAAGGCAAAATCGCTCTCGTCTTAGAGAACGGGGTCAATAATGGGGAACTTAAATTACCCGTAACACCCTTACAATTCGCAAAACAATTATATACTATGCTGCAGGGAGCCGTTGCCATGGCGACGATGACCAGAGACCGTAAGTATTTAATGAATACAGTTGCTTATTTAGATCAATTGGTCAAGAAAGAACTAGGTCGATAGTTTCCTTGATTATTCCCCTACCACTCTGAAAATCCAGGTTTTTCCCTCGTACTTTCCATCGAAATTGGAATCGCGTGCCCTTCGGGCTTCCCCAATGGTGTTATAGCGCTTGAGATAAGCGTAATTGTAATTGTTCGTACCCCTAAGGAAAGATCCCGGCTCAATACCTTTTGCCTTGAGGTCATCCATAAAGGCATTGAAGTACTTTTTGGTGCCGAAAACATTCGCGATGAGATAGAACCCAGGTTCTAATCCATCCTCCGTTACAACTTCTTCATACTTTTCACCTGCCTGGGGCGTGACCTTCTCAGCTGCTGCGACTTGCGTATCCGCTTTTTGCTGTGCTTCGAGCGCTTCTTTCGCCTTGCGAATCGAATCTTGTCGTTTTTCACGCAATTGCTGAGCTACAATCAGTTCATTTTTGGCTTGTACATCCCTGATGGAGTCTGTCCGTTTCTGCGCCGCCATTTGCTCTTGTAGGGCAATCGCTTCCATTTTCTTGACCTGATCAAGCGAGTCTCTCGTTTTTTGGGACTTTGTCCGTTCTGCTTCGGCCAGGGCTTCCGCTTTTTTCAAGGCTTCTGCGGCCGCTTCCTGTTCGGACTCCTTGCCGGCATCTATTTTTGCCTGCCTCTTCTGTTCTCTTTCCTGCAGGGCCAACGCCTGTTTTTCTTTTTTGAGTTGATCAAGCGAGTCTTTCCTCATTTCCTTGGCCAGCGCCTTTTCTTGAGCAGCTTGTTTTCTGGCTTCCTTTTTGTCCGCCGGAGTGGCTTCTTCAGCAGCAGGGTCCTCCTCGTCATTCGTGGCATCGTCAGAAGCGATCTGTTGTGCTTTTTCCAGTTCCTCCTTCATTTTAGCGGCTTCCTCCTCCGCTTTTGCTTGTGCGACATCATCCGTTAAGGCATCAAGCACATTGACCATCGGTTGGCGACGTTCTTCGGGATTTCCCAAAAAGAAAGAGGCGACGATTTCAAAAGAAGCATCTTTGGAGTTCAAGGAAGAGCTGGTACCGAATTCGACCAAGGCCCCTAAGGAAAACCTATTGAAAAAAGAGCCTCCAATACCTGCGGAGATTCCGTAAAAATTGTTGTAGCCCGCCTGTGCCCAATATCTTTTGGTACTGAACAATGCATTTGCACCTATTTGATTATCCTGTTCGGGTATGGTCCTCAGATAAATAGACGGTCGCAAAAAAGCAGTGGGATCAGAGGCGAGCATCGGGAAATCATAAGACGCCATCCCCATAAAAATCTTGTCTGCGGTTTCCGTATTGGCCCCTTGGTCGGTAACATTATAATCAAATAGGTTTTCGGAAGCCAGGCTCAGCGAGAAATTTTCCACAGATAAATTAAATCCCGGTGCCAATTGAAGAATGAAATCATCCCCTGCATCCAAGGGAATCGGAAATATATCAGGGTCGGGCAGAAAACGAGTATCGGCCAATTGTTGCTGAAACCCAAAGAGGTTCGCACCGAAAGATACCTTGACAAGGGGATTAAACCGAATCTCATAAGCATAATTCAGTACCCCTCCCGTGTTGAAATAGATTCCGGTATTGTGTTGAAAGAACCCTGCTCCAAAACCTGATTTCTCATTGATCTTGCGGGAATAGTTCAAGAAAAGTGTGGTAGGGTCGGCATCGATTTGCTGCCATTGCCATCGTGTCCAGAATGAAACGGACTGTGGATTATTGTAATCTAACGTGAACGTAGGGTTAAAAAGACTCGCATTATACTGGGTCAGTGCGTGTTGCCGAAGGTCCGCTGGAAGCGAAACCTCCTGAGCCATAGCTACATAACAAAAAAGCAGGAACGAAATTAGGGTGGCTTTCGTGGTCATATGCAAAAAAACAAAAAACCACCAGTTTTACATACTATTTTTCACTTATTTTAGTTAAATCAAAAAGAAAGTTTTCAACAACCCAAGCCACAACGTATGACACGTCTCAAAACAGTAATCGTATTCGTTATCTTTTGCAGCATATTCAGTTGTAAAGATGATAAAAAGGGAACAGCCGAGGCGCCACAAGAAATGGGTATTTCAACCTTTTACTTTATTCGACACGCGGAGAAAGACCGATCAGATCCAGAGAATTCGGATCCCGAATTAAGTCAAGATGGTCTTGGAAGAGCCATGCACTGGGATGTCATTTTAAAGGATGTCGCGCTTGACGCCATCTACAGCACCGATTACCGTCGCACGAGCATGACGGCTGCGCCCACCTCGGTAAACAGAAATATTGACATCCAATATCACGACCCTAGAATCATTGATATTCAAGAGTTTAAAAGGGAGAACCTAAACAAAAATGTCTTAGTCGTAGGTCATAGTAATACGACCCCTGAATTTGTAAACCAAATGCTGGGAGAGGAGAAATATTATCCGATGGATGATGATGATAACGGAAGCCTGTTCATTGTACAGATCGTCAACGGTGAAGCAACTTCACAGCGCATCCATATCAATTGTAACTGTCCGGACTGACAATAACATTCTTAAGTTCTATTTTTGACAACAGTTCGAGCCCTCCGTTTATAAACAAACTATCGGCATCAAAAATAGAAGCGTTTGAATCTTTCGGCTTGAGATTCTCATAGTCTACAAAACGTATCCCGTTAACGATTCGCTCATTGTAAGCCACCCGAAATCGGGTGCCTCCTCCATTAACGTGAAAGCTGTACCCTAAGTAATCGGGAGTGAAGGTCTTCTTGTTGATCCAATAGATGTAGGTGTCGTCAAAGTCATCTCCCCCACTCGCTTGTTCAAAGGTTACCCTGACTTTGTAGTACGCCTTTTGGTCAATGGTTATTTCGCCGATCTTCTCTTTTTGTACCGCCGGGTCATTCAGCCCGTACGGAAGTTTGGCGAAATAATGAACCGAGTTCACCGAATTCGCATATACATTGGCCAATGAATCACTGAGGGTGACCAAAGTATCGTTGACAAAACGTTGCAGCCCTTCAATGGTGCGCACATCTTTCATGTAAATCGTATCATTTTTCAAAATACGGGTCAGTGTCTTTTTCTTCCCTTTCATTTCTGAGATATAGTGTCTATCCCTAAAATCAAAGGAGACCGTACGGTCTTCAAATAGTTGTCCTCCGGAAGCCTCGATGCTCTTGTCCACGATTTCTTGTACGGTCAGTGACTTCTCTGCTTCCCCCGAACAGGAAAAGGCCATCCCTATCAAAAGAATAACGTATATTTTGTTCATGATTTCGTTTTCTATATAGTTCGCAAAAATGCGCTATTATTTACAAAATCAGAAACCTTATTTTCAATCCTCATCCGTTTCATTGAAAATGTGGTTATTTTTACACTATGGTTCAGAAAAACATCAATATCAAAAACAGACGTGCCCGATTCGAATACGAGTTACTCGACACCTATACGGCAGGTATTGTTTTGGGGGGAACCGAAATCAAGTCGATACGTGAGGGCAAGGCCTCGATTTCGGAAAGTTTTTGCGAATTCAACGACAATGCCGAGCTTTTCATTATCAACATGCATATCGATGAGTACTCGCATGGCTCACATTATAATCATCAGCCCAGAGCCGAACGCAAATTGCTATTGAACAAGAAGGAACTTAAAAAATTATACAAAGAGGTAAAAGCATCAGGTCTTACGATTATACCCCTTAACCTTTTTTTGAATGACCGAGGTCTGGCCAAGCTCAATATCGCCTTGGCAAAGGGTAAAAAGCTTTACGATAAAAGGGAAACAATGAAAGATCGGGATAACAAGCGCAATTTGGACCGGATAAAGAAAAACTTCAACAACTAGTTTTTATTCTGCAACAGGGGAACAAACCGGAAGGCACCGAACTCCTTCTTTTCGAATTCAGTGGCCGATGTCCGCACAAATAGGGTCATGATCTGCTCATCCGTTCCTACGGGAATCACTAACCGGCCTCCTATTTTCAACTGTGACATTAGGGCTTTCGGCACTTGCGGGGCACCTGCCGTAACGATGATACCGTCAAAAGGAGCTTCTTCAGGAATACCCTTATAACCGTCACCAAAAATCATTTTTTTGGGTCGGTATCCCATTTTCTTAAAAAAAATGGAGGTCTTTTTAAAAAGCTCAAGCTGGCGCTCTATGGTATATACCTTGGCCCGTAGCTTCAAGAGCACAGCGGTTTGATACCCGCTTCCCGTTCCAATTTCAAGTATTTTCTGGTTTGGTTTTATGGCTAAGAGTTCTGTTTGAAAAGCGACGGTATAGGGTTGGGAAATCGTTTGATCCGCCCCGATAGGAAAGGCCTTATCTTGGTAGGCATGGCCTTCAAAACCGCTGTCCATAAACAGATGTCTTGGAATGCTTCGAATAGCGGCTAACACGGGCTCATTCGAGATGCCCTTACCAACCAATACATCGGCTAGTTTGTTTCGCATTCCCTTATGTTTTAAGGTATCCTTCAATCGTTTGGTTTTGGTGAAACGAAGTTATAAAAGTTTCCGGATTCCCGATTCGGCTTTTTACGAATTTTGGACATCAACACAAAAATCAATCAAATTGTATCGGTTCTTTTTTATCGAAATCGTGTTTTGATAGTTCTTCCCCCAAAATAGAGCCCGTATCCCAGTCCTGTACGATTTTCCAAGTTCCGGCCTTCTTTTTCAAGACAATGTGAAATTGCCCGTAAATGGTTTGTACTTCGCTTGAATTCGTCAATGTCATTCTGTAAAAACCGACTTCGTATGACGTATCTATATTGGTATGCCTGCTGTCAAACCAAAAATCGAGTCGAAGTTCCGTATTCGTTTTTCGATGCCGGCCCAGGCGTTCCTCGTTTCCCTTTTTAAAAAGGTTTTCCGTATCGATACCTCCAGGGGTCACACGTAACACTTCATCGGCGTAAAGGGCATTGAGCCGTTCGGCATCCAAATTCTCGAAAGCGGCTTGAAAGGGTTTCCACAGATTGGCATCGATTTCTTTTTGAATTTGTGCGCTGTCTTGGGAGTGCATTAAAAACGACATTCCCAGCGCCACGAGTAGACCGTATTTTTTCATCTTGTCTGGTTTCTATTGGACAATGTTAGCCAAAAAAAACGAGTTTCAAGTAAAAACCGAACAGTGGTCTATCGAAGAAGGTATTTGGGCAAATCTCCTTATTTTTGAACAAAAGAAACTTCATGTTAAAAGTTGGTGTTCTAGGAGCGGGCCATTTAGGGAAGATCCATTTACGACTTCTCAACGAATCAGAGAAATTTGAATTGGTCGGTTTTCACGATCCAGATGCGATTACCGGCAAAAAGGTATCCGAAGAATTTGGTTATTCCTATTTCGAGAATAGGAACACACTAATAGAAGCAGTCGATGTTGTCGATATTGTAACCCCTACCCTTTCGCACTATGATTGTGCCAAGAAGGCTATGGAACAAGGCAAACATGTGTTCATTGAGAAGCCCATCACGAACACGCTGGAAGAGGCCGAGGCCCTGGTATCGCTAGAGGAAAAGCACGGTGTGAAGGGTCAGGTGGGTCATGTAGAGCGGTTCAACCCCGCATTCTTGGCGGTGAAAGATAAGATCCAACAACCCATGTTCATTGAAACGCATCGGCTTGCCGAGTTCAATCCTAGAGGTACCGATGTTCCTGTAGTACTAGATCTCATGATACACGATATCGATGCCATTCTGAGTGTGATGGATTCCGATGTAAAACAAATCAATGCCAGTGGGGTTTCGGTGATAAGCAATTCACCGGATATCGCTAACGCCCGAATCGAGTTCGAAAACGGATGTGTCGCCAATTTGACGGCGAGTAGAATCTCCTTGAAAAACATGCGCAAATCGCGTTTCTTTCAAAAAGACGCCTATATCTCCGTAGACTTTTTAGAAAAAAAAGTGGAGGTCGTCAAAATGAAAGACGCCCCGGAACAACCAGGGGATTTTGATATGATCCTACAAAATGCCGAAGGGGTAAAAAAACAGATCTATTTCGAGAATCCCGAAATCAGTCAAAACAATGCGATCAAAGATGAGCTAGAGACTTTTGCCGACGCTATAGCAAACGACACCACCCCTATCGTGAGCTTGAAACAGGGGACTGCGGCCCTGAGAGTAGCCTTGAAAATCATCGCCTCTTTCGACAATTGAAGAAAATCTTTGCCTGAAACGAATAATGGGATACATTCTCGTCAACTAATACATGAATAATAACAGTATGAAAACAGTAGCGGTTATCGGAGCGGGAACTATGGGGAATGGTATTGCCCATGTCTTCGCACAAAATGGATTCAAGGTCAATCTTATCGATATTTCGGAAGCGTCACTAGAAGCGGGCCTAGCGACCATCGTCAAGAATCTTGACAGAATGGTGGCTAAGGAGAAAATTTCGGAAGAGACAAAAGCCAATACCCTTTCCAATATCGGAACGTATACCTCGGTGACCGATGGTTCAAAAAATGTTGATCTTGCTGTAGAGGCAGCCACCGAAAGTCTAGAGCTAAAACTGGATATTTTCAGGCAATTGGACGCCGCTTGTGCCAATCATACCATACTCGCCACAAATACATCCTCAATTTCGATCACCCAAATCGCCGCTGCGACCAAAAGACCGGAAAAGGTTATTGGCATGCATTTCATGAACCCTGTACCAATCATACAATTGGTAGAGATCATTAGGGGATATTCCACTTCGGATGAGACCGCCGAGGTCATCATGACCTTATCTGAAAACTTAGGAAAAACACCTACGGAAGTCAATGATTATTCAGGTTTCGTAGCAAATCGTATTTTGATGCCAATGATCAATGAAGCCATTGAAACACTGTATAACGGGGTTGCCGGTGTTCATGAAATCGATACGGTCATGAAATTAGGTATGGCCCATCCTATGGGGCCACTACAATTAGGTGATTTTATCGGTTTAGATGTCTGTCTTTCCATTATGAATGTACTCTATGATGGATTCAAAAACCCGAAATATGCCCCTTGCCCCCTTTTGGTCAATATGGTCATGGCAGGCAAATTAGGCATAAAGTCCGGAGAAGGGTTTTACGACTATTCGACCTCACGAAAAGCCGAAAAAGTAGCAGCGCAATTTAGCCAATAAACATGGCGCAGATCAAACCTTTTAAAGCGATAAGACCAGCTAAGGATAAAGTAGCCTTTGTGGCCTCGCGTTCTTATCAAGAATATCCGAAAAAAGAGCTGAACGCCGAACTGGCTTTCAATCCCTTTTCATTCCTGCACATCATCAACCCCGGATATAAGTTTCATAAAAAGGTATCGGGCTCTGAGCGGTTTCAACTTGTACATAATAGATATCTCGAATTTTTAGAGGAAGGCATACTCCTAAAGGATACTGACGCGAATCTGTACCTCTATCAAATTGAAAAGGGCAATTTTAGATGTTGTGGACTTTTTTGCGCAACAAGCGTGGGAGATTATAGAGCGGATGTCATCAAAAAACATGAGAATACGCTCGAGCAACGCGAAAAGCTTTTTGCCGACTACTTGGATACCGTGGCCTTCAATGCCGAACCCGTATTGATGACGTATCAAGATAATGAGGCGATATCCAAAGAACTCGACAGGCAGAAAAAGAGAACCCCAGAATACTTTTTCACTACCAAAGACAGAATGACCCACCGTCTTTGGGTAATATCCGAAAAAG
This sequence comes from uncultured Flavobacteriaceae bacterium, assembly GCA_947494565.1. GTDB lineage: Bacteria > Bacteroidota > Bacteroidia > Flavobacteriales > Flavobacteriaceae > Maribacter_C. The sequence goes on from CANLVG010000001.1 coordinate 644,415, forward strand.
AAACCGTTGCGAAACTCACTCAAGAGTTCGACAAGGTTCCTTCGCTTTATATCGCCGATGGCCACCATAGAAGTGCCTCGTCGAATCTTTTGGCCGCTATTTCGGAAAAAAGAAATCCCCCCACGGGTAAAGAGGCCTACAATTTCTTTATGAGCTATCTCATTCCCGAATCGGAAATTCGGATCTATGAGTTCAACAGAATGGTCAAAGATCTCAACGGACTCTCCAAAGAACGCTTTTTAATAGCCCTTGATAAATTTTATCGAATTGAAAACCAAGGGAGTATACTTTATAAGCCTACAAAAAAGCATCATTTTGGCATGTATCTCGATGGACAGTTCTATTCACTCTACCTACGGAAAAAAGTGTATAATTTTACGGATCCCTTGAGCAAACTCGATACCCAAATACTATTCAAAACCATATTGCAACCGATTTTGGGCATTAAAGACCTACGTACCGATAAACGAATTCAATACGGTTACGGGAAGCATAATGTGATACAGATGAAAGATGAAATCGACAAGGGCAGTTTTTCCGTTGGTTTCAGTTTGGTGCCGATTACTATGGAAGAAATAAAGGACATCGCCGACGCAGGTTTGGTCATGCCCCCGAAAAGCACCTATATCGAGCCCAAATTAAGAAGTGGAATAACAATTTATGAACTCTAACATCCAATATTTTTTTCAATGTCGATTCGTTCAAATTTAGAAGAAATAAGAAAATCACTTCCCGCAGGTGTAACGCTGGTAGCGGTTTCAAAAACAAAGCCCATTAGCGACCTCAACGAAGCCTACCAAGCTGGACAGCGGGTTTTTGGTGAAAACAAGATCCAAGAGATGAGTCAAAAATGGGAGGAGCTTCCTAGGGATATCGAATGGCATATGATCGGTCATGTGCAGCGAAATAAGGTCAAATATATGGCGCCTTATGTATCTCTGGTTCACGGAGTGGACAGTTTTCGTTTACTGCGGGAAATCAATAAGCAAGCAAAGAAGAATGACCGCGTTATCCCATGTCTATTGCAAATGCATATCGCGGAAGAAGAAACCAAATTCGGGCTCGATACGACCGAACTGAACGAGATTTTAGATTCGGAAGAGTTCCCTAAAATGGAAAACATAGCGGTGACGGGCCTTATGGGAATGGCTACTTTTACCTCGAACGAAGAACAGCTAAGGCGCGAATTCAAACAGCTAAAGACCATTTTCGATACATTACGCCAAAAGGTACCGACAGCTGAAATCCTTTCTATGGGGATGAGCGGCGATTATAAAATAGCAATCGAAGAAGGAAGTACCATGGTGCGTATTGGAAGTAGTATCTTTGGAGCACGAAATTACCACTAAGCCAAAGATTACGAAAAGAGCATGATGTACGCAGTTTTGGATATTGAGACTACCGGAGGAAAGTATAATGAAGAAGGTATTACGGAAATAGCGATACACCGCTTTGATGGTCATCAAGTGACGGATAAATTCATCTCACTGGTCAACCCAGAAAAGGAAATTCAACCTTTTGTAGTCAAACTTACAGGGATCAATACTAAAATGCTCCGCACGGCACCTAAGTTTCATGAGGTGGCCAAACGCATTGTCGAAATTACCGAAGGGGCCGTTCTCATTGCCCATAATGCCCAGTTCGACTATCGCATTCTACGCACCGAATTTCGAAGACTTGGTTACAATTATGAGCGAAAAACGCTCTGTACCGTTGAATTGGCACAAAAACTATTGCCCGATGCCGAATCATATAGCTTGGGTAAATTGGTGCGATCTTTGGGTATTACGGTCAGCGATCGGCATAGAGCCAACGGAGATGCCTTGGCGACTTTAAAACTCTTTAAACTACTACTTGATAAGGATTCTGAAAAAGCCATTCTCAAAACGGTAGTCAAAGCGGAAACCTTGGGGGAATTATCCCCACGGCAGCTCGACATTGTAGCCAATGTACCTTCGGAGACCGGCATTTATTATATGCACAACAAGGATGGAGACATCATCTTTTTAGGAAAAAGCAGTAATATCAAGAAGAGGGTCAATCAACATTTTACAAAAAGTGGGCATCGCGCAAGGCGTCTTCAAAAAGAAACGAAAAAAGTCACTTTTGAAAAAACCGGTAGCGAATTGGCAGCCCAATTAAAGGAATATGAAGAGCTAAAACGCAACAGCCCCAAATACAATCAACGGCGAAAATCTCGCTTATATTCCCATGTAATGCATAAGGTCTCCCATAAAAATGGGTATCTGGCCTTGCATATCGGCAGCGCCGAAATGATTCAAACCGAATTCATTACTTCCTTCATCAGCATCCATGGCGCTCGTAATTTTTTACACGAAGCGAGTTTGGCCCATGGGCTATGTGACAAAATCAATGGAATCTCTCAGGCAAAAAACGAATGTGGCCGTTATGAGGAGGAACTGTGCCTGGGGGCATGTATTGATGAAGAACCTGTTGAAACCTACAACGAGCGGGTATTAGAGGTCACGGAAAAGTATTCTTTAAGCGACAAAAATCAAGTCATCGTCGATAAAGGTCGGGAAACCGGGGAATATTGTGCGATTCTTATTCAAAATGGTCGCTTCAAAGGTATGGGGTACTATGGTCTTAATCACCAAATAAATAATATTCATATCTTAGAAAACTTAATCACCCCCATGAAGTGTGATGCCAATACCAAACATATTATCGAATCTTACCTACGGAAGCGAAAGGTTTTAAAAATTCTAGAACTTCAATCCGAGTAATTGAAAAAAGCAACTAAAGGCTGGAAAGCTAAAATTCATGAAGTCATTTACGAAGCTGACACGCCTCTGGGCAAGTGGTTTGACATTGTTTTGATTTTCTTGATACTGTGCAGCGTTATCCTTATCATGCTCGAGAGCGTTAAGGAAATCGATGCCGAGTATCATAAGTTGCTATTGACCTTGGAATGGATCGTGACCATCTTTTTTACCATTGAGTACATTCTGCGAATTATTTCCATCAAGAAACCGTTTCACTACATTTTCAGTTTTTATGGTATTATCGATTTTGTATCGACAATACCCTTATATCTATCATATCTGTTCGCTGGTTCGCAAGTGCTATTGGCTTTTCGAGTATTTCGAATGCTCCGTATTTTCCGGATACTAAAATTGGTCAAATTCATTGGGGAGGCCTCTCAACTAAAGGAAGCGCTCAAAGCGAGCCGAGCAAAAATCGCGGTGTTCATTTATGTAGTTCTTATTCTGTCTGTCATTATGGGAACGGTCATGTATTTGATAGAAAGCAATGAAGCAGGTTTTACTAGTATACCACGAAGTATTTACTGGACTATTGTCACCCTAACAACCGTGGGATACGGTGATATCGCCCCACAAACCGATATTGGTCAATTTATCGCCACGATAATCATGATTTTGGGATATGGTATTATCGCCGTTCCTACCGGTATAGTGACCGTGGAGTTTTCAAAGCACAGCAAAGGGGCCAAGGTCAGTGGTCCGTCGGATATTGTACATATCAATACGCTAAGCTGTTCTTCTTGTTCTAGAGAAGGGCATCGCGACGATGCCTCACATTGTTATAACTGTGGAAGCGAACTATAGTGAGTAAAAAGTTAATTTCCGTCATAGGCCCTACGGCCATAGGCAAGACCTCACTTGCTATTGCCCTCGCAAATCATTTCGACACCGAAATCATATCTGCGGATTCTAGGCAGTTCTTTAAGGAAATGCGTATCGGAACAGCAGTACCCTCAACCGAAGAACTGAAGCAGGCAAGGCATCATTTCATTCAGCACAAAAGTATTTTCGAGCCGTTCACGGTTGGTGATTTTGAAAGAGCGGCCATTGAAAAAATTGAAGGGATCTTTAAGGAAAAAGACTATGTCATTATGGTGGGCGGCAGTGGTCTCTATGTAGATGCTGTCATCAACGGGCTCGACGAGTTCCCAAAAGTCGATCCTGAAGTACGTATACATCTCAATACATCGTTTGAAGAGAAAGGTATCGAATACCTGCAGCAAGAACTGCAGCAACACGACCCTAATTACTATAAAGAAGTGGATATAAGCAATCCCCATCGTCTTATACGAGCTTTGGAAATCTGTATCGGTACTGGTCGGCCCTATTCTAGTTTTCTCAAAAAGAAAAAAGCGCAAAGAACGTTTCAAACCACCACTATCGGTATGATGGCTCCACGTGAAACGATCTATGAACGCATCAATCAAAGAGTGGCACTGATGATGGAAGAAGGCTTATTGGAAGAGGCTAGATCACTTTACGACCATAAGGCTCTCAATGCGTTACAAACGGTAGGGTATAAAGAACTTTTCCACTTTTTCGATGGGCATGGCACCTTGGAATTCGCTGTGGAAGAAATCAAGAAAAACACCAGGCGTTTTGCCAAGCGCCAATTGACTTGGTACCGCAAAAAGGAAGATGTACTGTGGGTGGATTATGATTTAGAACCCGCTAAGATTATCGATCGAATGGAAAAACAAATTATCGAAAACAATAAATGAAAAAACCTCCTCTTTTTGTGGTCATGGGCGTCTCCGGTTGTGGTAAATCCACAATAGGAAAACTACTCGCCTCAACATACGGACTTCCTTTTTTTGATGGTGATGACTATCATCCACACGAAAATGTGGACAAGATGTCAAAGGGAATCCCTTTAGAGGATTCAGATCGAAAAGGCTGGTTGCAACGACTGAATATACTCGCTAAGGAGTACCGGGAGAAAGGAGCGGTAATCGCCTGCTCTGCCTTGAAAAAAGCGTATCGCGACCAAATCGCCGATGCACTGACACCTCAAATGGAATTCATTTATTTGAAAGGAACCAAAGATGAAATACTCCGTAGGTTAGAGGAACGAAAAGGCCATTTCATGCCGGCCGGTTTACTGGACTCCCAGTTTCAAACGCTTGAAGTTCCTTTAGATGCCATAACCGTATCCATAGAAAAAAGTCCAGATGAAATTGTATTGGAAATTATTAAAAAAATACCATTAAAAAAGCCCTGATGGAAGTCAGGGCTTTTTAGTGTTATCAAAAAAATGCTATTATTCGGTTTTTACGACCAATCTGAATCCTTCTCCATGGATGTTCAGAATTTCGACCGTATCATCAACTTTCAAATACTTTCTGAGTTTGGCAATATATACGTCCATACTACGAGAGGTAAAATAGTTATCATCTCTCCATATTTTGGTCAGCGCCAATTCTCGAGGCATTAAATCGTTTTCATGAAGTGCCAATAGTCGCAAGAGTTCGTTCTCTTTTGGAGACAGTTTAATCGCTTCGGTATCTTTATATTTCAAAAACCGGAGTTTTGAATTTAAGTGGAATCCTCCAATTTGGAACTCAAATTTTCTGCTGTCCGCAAGCGTATTAGATGCCTTGCGTTGCAAGATGGCCTTCAATTTCATCAACAATACTTCAGAATCGAACGGTTTGTTCAGATAGTCATCGGCACCTGCTTTGTAGCCTTTCAGCACATCTTCTTTCATGGTTTTAGCGGTGAGAAAAACGATAGGAACGTTCTCATTTTTTTCACGTATTTCTTTTGCCAGGGTAAAACCGTCTTTGTACGGCATCATTACATCCAAAATACAGATATCAAAATTATCCTTCTTGAATTTTTCAAAACCCTCCATTCCATTCTTCGCAAGAGTTACTTCGAAATCGTTCATTGACAAATAATCCTTTAGTACAATACCAAAGTTCGGGTCATCCTCTACCAAAAGTATTTTCTTGTTTATCGTCTCCATAAATTTTAAATTAAAGGCAGTTTGATATAAAAAGTGCTTCCTTTTCCTTTTTCACTTTCTGCATAAACCTCACCTTGGTGATCATCTACTATTTTTTTAACATATGCCAGTCCTAAGCCGTGACCTTTTACATTATGTATATCTCCCGTGTGTTCTCGGTAAAATTTCTCAAAGACCTTTTTAAGAACCGCCTTGCTCATTCCAGCTCCTTGATCTTGTATTTTAATTATTATATTATTCTTGGCCAACTCAGTAAACACATCTATTTTAGGCGCCTCAGGCGAATACTTAACGGCATTGTCCAAAATGTTTACCACGACATTCGTAAAATGCATTTCATTCGCCAGAACTTCAGACCTTCCAGCGTTGAGATGTTTTTCAACATATCCCCCACGGTCAGCAACAATCAATTCAACATGGGCAATCGCATCTTGAATTATGTCGTGTGCATCTACTCTATCCTTACTAATATCCAATTGGTTCTTCTCCAATTTTGATATTCGCAACACGTTCTCCACTTGGGCATGCATTCGTTTATTCTCGTCACGGATCATTTGCAAATACCGTTGAACCTTTTCGGTGTCACCGATTATTTTAGGATTTCGAATGGCCTCTACCGCTAGATTAATGGTCGCAATAGGCGTTTTGAACTCATGCGTCATGTTATTTATAAAATCCGATTTGATTTCGGAAATCTGCTTTTGTCGTATCAGCTGGTATATCGCTCCGGTATATGAAGCTACGATAACCAACGTAAAGAGAATGGATAAAAGCCCCATTCCTAAAATAGATTGTATTAAGAACCGCTTTTTCTTTGGAAATGAAAGGAGAAGCGAAAAATCGGAATTTCCCTCACTATCTTTGAAAATAGGAGCTTCAAAGAGCCCCCTCTTCGCATATTTGAACTTTTTCGACTTTACTTTAGTTGGCAAATCATTGCTATACACACCGTATTCATACTCGATATCAATACCCCTATTCTCTAGCTCTTGGTTCAATCGTAGTTCTATCTCTTGCTTGGATACCCGTTGATGAATGGGGTGCTTTTGAGCCGCTTCACGAAATACATCTTCGAACTGTGCCTTTTCAATGGCCGATAGCCCACCGATTTTCTCCAATTTCTGAATGGGCGATAACCGATATGAATTTCCATTGAGACCAAAGTCCTCTTTAAGAATCGTAGTGGTCCGCTTGCTAGTGAAATTTTTCACTATGGTACTATCGGTAGTCGTGTTACTATTGTCAAAGAACGTAGATGCGATGTTATACTTTTCCTCAAGGATTCCATGTTCATACAACCGAATCTCATCGGAATTCACATCTCGATTGACAAAAAAGAAATTGGTGAAGTTTGAACCTTTGAATTCGCCTATGCTATCGATTCTACTTAAATACCGATCAGAGTAGTCCTTACGCTCCCTTGCTTCTATTTTATCAGTGACCTTATTCAACACCTGGGTGACCGTATTGGAAAACTGTTCTTCTTTATCTTCAACCGATTGTTTAAACCAATACCCCTGAACAAAGATGATTCCAATAAGTGAGAGGCTCATGAAAATTACTAACAGAACAAACAACCTCTTATTCATCTAAAGCTAAATTAAAGATTAAAGCACTTGCACATTCTACGTTTAACCAAACCTTAACAAAAATGTTAAAATTTCTGCGGATGCCTAGCTATTGTCAAGGAGAGCACTATGTATCTCCTTTACACTACGGCGTGTATCGTCTAGGTGAATGTTCTCGAGCACATAATCGGAAAGTGGTATTTTCCGATCATCTTGGAGCTGGTTTTGAAGCCGGTCTAAAATCTCCTTTTTCGAAGAGCCGTCGCGTTTGATAACTCGCTCAAGCCTGAGTTCTATGGGCGCCGTAACCAAAACAATGAAATCATAGAAGTCTTGTTTGTCATTTTCGAAGATCAAGGCCGTTTCTTGGACAACATAGGGGGCTTTTTGTTTTCCCTCCCACATCAAAAAATCTTTGGCAACAGCTGGGTGAACGATTTGATTCATTTTTTTCAAAAGAGCGGAATCCGTAAAAATCCGCTTCGAAATGTACTTTTTGTTTAACTTTTTGTCTTTGTAGGCCTTTTTTCCCAACAAGGAAATTATGGCCTCTTTCACCTCTTTTGACGTGGTCATCAACCGTTTCGCTCTTTTGTCGGAATTATAGACGGGCACTCCTAATTCCACAAAAAAACCGGCCACTGTAGTTTTACCGCTTCCTATTCCCCCTGTTAAACCTACCCGCATTATTTATTCTTTAATATATACGCCACCTTATCTTGAACCAAGGTCGCATCAAAAACGTTCTTGGGTTTCTTTTGTAAGGTCAGTGAGAGCGTTTTCTGCCTTTGATTCGCTCCCGTCACCTGCTTATAATCTGCGACCACCCTAAAATCGCTACTTTGTATGGTTTTTAAATTGCTTACACTGGCCTTGCACAGTATTTCTATTTCTTCTGGAAAGGTCTGAATGGTCATCGCAGCAGGCAAATTCAGCACTTGAACGGGTACAGCGATGATTTTTTCCGAAAACTTGGCCACCACCCCACTCACCACAACGTTCTTATGGGAGAAAGTAGAATTTATCAAGGAATCGGGTATCGTGATTATCGTAGTTTGAGAGAAGTCGGACGAAAGATCGTTCAATTCCATTCTAGGCGTAGTCAGTGAGACGATCGTATCTACTTCATTTGAGGGGCCCGTAATGGTTATCATTGGGGGATCTACCCGTATCTGCCCTTCAAGGAAGTAGTTCTGATTGAGGTCGAGCTCAATATCGGGTTCCACGGGTACTTCTTTTGTCAGTAATGCATCAAACTCGAAGAACAAAGTATCATCCACAATTTGAATCAACCGCATCGAATTTGACAATTGTTTCTCAATCTGCTGTTGAAACTGATCCGGAGTTACGAAATAACGCCCTTCGGACTCCGAAACAGTAGACAGATCGATATCAACATCTTTATTACCGAAATTAAAACGTAAAAATTGGAAACCGACGGCCTCTAGCTTCAGATCTAATTTTTCTTTGGACGCACTCAGCAATAATTTGTCTTCTGGGATACGGGTAAAATTAAGGTCAAAGGTGGTACCACTCGTATACGTTTCCGACAGGTTGCTTACAAACCATGCCAAAAACGAACAAAGTAAAAAAACGAAAAAGAGTTTTACTTTCCTTTTCTTTAGTCCCTTTTTGATTTTCGCGAACAAATCGTGCTACTTAATTGATTCCATGCTATTGAAAAAACACCTCTGGAAAAAGCTCCTGAGGCTCCTTAGGCGAAAGGGCCAGAAGTAGGGAAGACTTTAAAAATCCGAACCCATAACCGGCAAACTGAATCACCACTGCAAGTAAAGATAACAAAGCAATGGCAATGCTCTTGTTCTTTACTAATGAATCGAGGAAAATCAATAGAAAATAAGAGACAAATAGAAGCACTGGTAGTATAAGGCCCAAATACCACAACACCAAGGCTATGATAAAGCCTGAACAGAATAAGGTAGGAAACCAGTAGGTAGCCTTAGCGGTTTTAGGATGCCATTTGTTCAAAATAGGGCGTACCGTACCGAATTTACGAACTTGGGTGAAAAATTTCGACCAATCGATTCTCCGCTTGTGGTATACAAATGCATCGGGAACTAATGCGGTCGTAAAACCTTTTTTCCAAAGGCGGATGCTCAAATCAGGGTCTTCGCCAGGGTGTATTTTTCCAAACCCCCCGGTGGCTTCAAAAGCCTTATGGGAAATACCCATGTTAAAACTTCTTGGCTGAAATTTGCCCAATGCTTTTTTATTGCCCCGAATACCACCAGTGGTCAAAAAAGAGGTCATGGCATAATTGATGGCTTTTTGCACCAAGCTAAAAGATTTGTGGGCGGCATCAGGACCTCCATAACAATCTACATAGCTCCTTTGTAACTCTCGATCCACGATTTCCAAATATTTGGGTGGAAGTACACAATCAGAATCAAGAATAATAAAATAATCCCCATTGGCGTGGCGCATGCCATAATTTCTTGAATCTCCTGGTCCAGAATTCGGTTTTTGAAGGTAGGTAATGGATAATTTTGCCTGGAAATCAGCGACCACTTCATCTGACGGAAGAGTTGAACCATCTTCGATTACAACCACTTCGAATGGTTTCGAAAATGTCTGAACCGCTAAACTTCGCAACAGCTCCTCGATTTCATTCGGTCTGTTGTATACGGGAATGATAAAAGAAAAGTACCGATCCATTGGGCCAAAAATACACCTAAAAACTAGAACGGACGGTATTCATCTACTCTGAAAAACGTTCGATTACTTCCTGACTCACCCCAGTGTTGGAGAATCCTCCGTCGTGAAAAAGATTCTGCATGGTCACTTTTTTGGTCAAATCGGAAAAGAGGGATACCGTATAGTCCGCACAATCTTGTGCGGTGGCGTTACCTAGGGGCGACATTTTTTCAGCATAACTGATAAAGCCGTCAAAACCTTTTACCCCAGATCCCGCTGTAGTTGCGGTCGGTGATTGTGAAATGGTATTTACGCGCACCTTTTTTTCTTTCCCGAAGAAGTACCCAAAGCTACGGGCTACCGATTCAAGATAAGCCTTGTTATCGGCCATATCATTGTAATCTGGAAACGTTCGTTGTGCCGCCATATAGGTCAGGGCTACAATACTGCCCCATTCGTTCATGGCATCGGCCTTGTATAAGTTTTGCAATACACGGTGAAAGGAAAGCGCCGAAATATCCCAACCTTTAGCAGTAAAATCATAGTTCTCATCAGTATAGTGTCTCCCTTTGCGCACGTTGATTGACATTCCGATAGAATGCAGTACAAAGTCTAACTTACCACCGAGAATCTCCATGGACTTGCTCACCAAGTTTTCCAAATCTTCTTGACTTGTGGCATCCGCGGGTATGATCTCTGAACCCGTTTTTTCGGCCAACACCTTTATCTGTCCCATTCGCATGGCGACGGGAGCATTGGTCAATACAAAGGTCCCTCCTTCTTCATGAACTCTTTCCGCTGTTTTCCAGGCGATTGAATGCTCATCAAGAGCTCCAAAAATGATTCCTCTTTTTCCCTTTAATAAGTTGTATGACATGTTCTCGACTTCGTTAAGTTGTTAAGGCCCCAAAGATATTAAAAATTAGTATGTGCAAATTAAATCGGGAAGTACAAATCAAGATATCCCTTCTGCCCCAGGTCAAACCCGTGAGCCAGATCCAGTTTTCGCCACTGCTAGTGCTTAATTCAATAATTGGCGGGCGTGCGCCAGAGCGGAATCGGAAAGGTTTTTCCCGCCGAGCATTTCAGCCAGCTCCACTACCCTTTCGTCATCGCTCAAAGGCTTCATTCGGGTGCGGGTAACATCATTTTCATCTACCTTATATACTTTAAAATGCTGTTTGCCCTTCGAGGCTACTTGTGGCAAATGTGTGATGGAAAAAACCTGCATGCTTTTTCCCATTTGCTGCATAATATCGGCAATGCTATTGGATATTTCACCGGAAACACCGGTATCTATTTCATCGAACATCATGGTCGGAAGCTGCTCGTATTTCGCCAAAATCGATTTGATGGTCAACATGATCCGGCTCAATTCCCCTCCAGAGGCCACCTTCTTTAATTCACCAAAATCGGCGCCTTTGTTGGCAGAAAACAAGAAGGCCAAATCGTCATTGCCATTTTCTTTAAAGTCGTTTGAGGCAGCAATGGTAATGTCAAAGGTCGCATTCGGCATCCCCAAACTCGTGAGATTGGTTTCCAATTGCTCCTTTAATTGTGGAATGACTTTTTTTCTACGGTCATGTAAAACGGTCGCCAGCTGCTGTAACTTATGTTCTGCCTGCTCTAGTTGCTCTTGCTTTTGGCCGATGGTAGTTTCCAAATTTTCAGTGACACCCACTTTTTCCGATAAGTCCTCTCTAAGAGCAATGAGTTCGGCAATCTCCGAGGTGCCATGCTTCTTATGCAAATCGAACAAAACCTGTAGCTTTTGGCTAATTTCATCGAGCATTTGCGGATTTGTTTCCGCTTGTTCGACCAGGGCCTGAAGTTCGGTCGAAATATCGTCCATTTCAATAAAACTAGAGGCTATTCGCTGGTGTAACGCATCGTAGGAAGTGCCGAAAGCGGACAAACGTGCGGAGACCTGTTTCAACTCGGAAAGGGAGGTGAGCACACCAACCTGCTCGTCTATCAACAATTGATTGCCTTTGGCCAGCAATTCAATAATGCGCTCCATATTGTTCAGCTGCTCATACTGCTGCTCTAACTCCTCTTGTAAACCGACTTTTAAAGTAGTAGCTTCTAACTCTTTCAATAAGAAGCTATTGTAATCGTGTTCTTTATGCGCATTTGACTGAAACGCCAATAGTTCTTCCAACTCCCTAGCCAGTTTTTTATACTGCTTCAGATTATCGGCATAGTTTGACAAGACTTCCGTGTTTTCCGCAAGTGCATCGATTACCTTCATCTGAAAATCGTTGTTTCCTAATTGAAGGGTTTGATGTTGCGAATGCACATCGATTAGCCGATTGCCCAATTGCGATACGATATCAAGGGTTACCGGCGTATCATTTATAAAAGCCCTTGACTTTCCACTGGGAAGAATTTCGCGACGTACCAAGGTCAACTCTTCATAATCTAGATCATAGGTTTCAAAGAAAGCTCGAAGACCGTATTTTTTTACTTGAAATTCAGCCTCTACGATACACTTGATCTTCTTGTCTTGCAAGGCACCCAGGTCGGCCCGCTTTCCTAAGACCAAGGATAACGCTCCTAGTAAAATGGACTTACCAGCCCCCGTCTCTCCGGTAATACAGGTGAACCCAGTGTCAAAAGATACCTCAAGGGTATCGATAAGTGCATAATTTTTTATGGAAAGATGTGACAGCAATACTTCGAATTCAAGATTGCCGCAAAGATAAATGATATTCTAATGGATTCAATATTTAATATCATTCCATGTACTGGAATAATATGGTGCCACTCTGTTCAGGGTCTCTTTGAGCTTTACGATATCGACTTTGGGTCCGTCTGAAAAAATATTTTGTATCTCCTCGTTCTTCGCATCGAAAAAGGTTTGGGTCAAAAAGGCGTTTGGCCTCCGTTTTTGCATCGTCTCGAACAGTTTCATCACACCCGAAATCACTTGCTTTCCAGTACTGTTGTTATCCGCAAGGATATCCAGTCCCTTTCGGTGGTAATTGTACATCGCCACGCGGTACTCTCGATAGGTATTCGACATGAGATCATCGATAAGTACGAAGCGACTTCGGTTTTCACTTGAATCCCATCCTTTATAATTGGTTCCTTGTGCCTGGGTGGTAATCTGTTGTGCCATACGGTAATGCTCCGTTCCCCCTTCCAAAGAGAAGGTATCCGCATCCATCCCTAAAATAATATTGACATAGTAGGCAATCACCCCGATCAAATTGGACTCGTAGACATTTTCATTGAAAACCAGGGGTTGAAATTCAAGATACTCAAATGTGAAGTCGTTATCCTTATAACTAAAGACCGAAGTCTCATACGAAGTGTTGAACACCGGACGGAAAGACTGAACTTGAATAGTACCTTCGAATCGATTCGATTCGTATTTGGTAATCGTAATGAACATCTGCGCATTGATAAGCTCATTTTCCTTGTAGGTTCGATTGCTCCAGCGTGTTTTATTTACAAAATCGTTCAGTGACCTTTCCAAGTTCTTAAAAATCGGCAGGTCTCCCTGCGACAATTGATCGGAATTGACCGTGACGGTACAGTTCAATTCTTGCGCCCGTACCATTAAGGAACCGATGAAACAAAAAATTACAATGAGAAGATTACGCATGGATTCTACTACAAATTTCAGATAGAATATCGGCAGCTACGGCGGCCTTGGTTTTTAGTTCAAACGTTTTTATTACGGAATTCTTGTCTATAAAGGTGATTTTATTCGTGGCCTTTCCAAAACCTGCTCCTGGGTCATTCAAAGAGTTCAACACAATGGCATCCAAATTCTTCCTTTTTAACTTCCCCTTGGCATTTTCAAGTTCGTTTTCCGTCTCCAAGGCAAAACCGACCAAAAACTGATTTTGCTTCCGCTCACCTAGCGATCGTAAAATATCTTTATTTCTCACCAAGTCCAATGACAGGGTATCGGATGCTTTTTTAATTTTTTGACCCGCAATCGTCTTGGGTCGGTAATCGGCAACGGCTGCAGCAGCGATGGCAATGTCTATCTCTTCAAAATATGAATGGGCCGCTTCGTACATTTCATCGGCCGAAACCACGCGTATCAATTTGATATTCGTATGGGCAACGTTCAATGAAGTAGGGCCCGAAACCAGATATACTGACGCCCCTAAATCGGCCGCTGACTTAGCAAGTTCGTACCCCATCGTGCCCGATGAGTGATTTCCGATAAAACGAACCGGATCAATCGCCTCATAGGTGGGGCCTGCAGTAATCAAAACCTTCTTTCCGCTCAGCGGAAGACCTTCTGACAGAAAATCGGTAACCGCGTTTATAATGTCTTCTGGTTCTGCCATTCGACCTTCTCCGTGTAGTCCACTAGCCAATTCTCCTGAAGTAGCCGGTATCATATGATTCCCAAAGGCCTTCAACTTTTCGAAAGAAGCCTTGGTCGAAGGGTGCTTATACATGTCCAAATCCATAGCAGGTGCATAAAAGACCGGACATTTCGCTGAAAGGTAGGTCGCTAATAAAAGGTTATCGCACGCTCCATTAGCCATTTTGGAAAGCGTGTTGGCCGTGGCGGGCGCGATAATCATGAGATCGGCCCATAAGCCGAGCTCTACATGATTGTTCCAATCTGTTTCACCTGATTCTTCCTTTATAAATGAGGATAGTACCGGGTTTTTGGAAAGGGTCGCGAGGGTGAGCGGGGAAACAAAAGAGCTGGCGCTATCGGTCAAAATTACTTTAACCTCTGCGCCAGCTTTTATCAATAATCGTACAAGAAAGGTAGTTTTGTATGCGGCGATTCCTCCGGTTATACCTAAAAGAACTTTTTTGCCACCCAACATTGCCTATGCGTCTTTCTCTGTATTGCGATAGTATATTTTGTCAGTCAACCACTCTTCCACGGCCAATGCGTGTGGTTTTGGTAACTTCTCGTAAAACTTGGAAACCTCTATTTGTTCCTTGTTCTCGAACACCTCTTCTAGGCTATCGCTGTAAGTTGCGAACTCTTCCAATTTTTCCAAAAGTTCTTTCTTGATTTCAGAATTGATCTGAATCGCCCTTTTCGAAGCAATTGAAATCGCCTCATAGATATTGTCGGTAGGCTCATCGAACTCATTTCTATTGATGGTCTTCGTTGAGACAGGTGCCTTTGAATTCTTTAGATCGTTCATGTTCATAATGAGTATGTTTATTTTGTTTCTTTGGGAGCTTCTTCCCCTTTATAGTCTTGTAATTCCTTATTGACTTTTTCTAACAGGTCGTTTGCTTTTTTATCGAACTTAGACTCCGGATATTGCTTTCGGAAATCATCGTAGGCCTCTTTTGCTGCTTTCAGGCGGTCTTGCTTGAATATCTCAAAACTGTTCATCGCCAGATTGGTCGTGGCCTGTACTTTGATAAAAAAAGCTTCCTCCCGATAAATAGAACCTGGAAAATCGGACACGAAGTTATCTACGGCCGCAACAGCGGACTTCAAGAGTTCATAATTGAATTCACCTAGTTTATTAAACTGCTTGGCTATCTCAAAAGCCTTTCGTTCTTTTTTTGTGGTTAATTCCTTAGCCATTTTGTTGGCTTCGTCAAAGTATTCGGAATCCGGATATATATTGATAAAACCCTGAAGTTTAACCAAAGCTTTATCGGTATCCGTTTGATCTAAAGAGTATTCGGGTGATAATTCATAATAACTCTTTGCCCCTAAAAAAGCGGCTTCCGGAACTTTATCACTCTTTGGATACGACTTGATGAACCGCTCAAATTGATACCCGGCCATATTAAAGTCTTTTCTTTGGAAATAGGAATCCGATAGAAAGAACATGACCCGCTCACCCTGAGGTTTGCCAACATATTTCGGAGCGATTTGCTCGAAAAGCCTATTGGCGCGCTTAAAGTCTTTCTCCTCATAGTATCTTTGGGCCAAGTCATACTTCGCTTTGACATCGGTATTCTTAAGCACCTTTTGGTACTCACTACAGGAGGATGCCGCAACTAGTACTAAGGCCAGTAAAGGAAACAGTCTACGCATATTAAAAAACATTTTGCAAAATTACGGATAAACGGTGGATTTAAAAAATAGTTGCTCCACCCTTGTCAAAAGTATACCCCTACGTTGTTCAGGGCAACATATTTAGCTAACATTTAACGTAGTAGAAAAAGAAGATTAGGCGGTCACTTCCAAGAATGGTTTCACAAACAAACCGATTTTCTTCTTTAATGCCGGGGTCGCTTCCACAAGAGGTAATCGTACCGTGGCCGTACAAAGTCCCAAGACCTCGAAAATTGATTTGATTCCTGCCGGATTCCCTTCATCGAAGATCAAGGACATCCCCGAATTCATTTTATCATGCAACTGCATAGCCGTGGAACTATCGTTTTCCAATCCGGCTTTGATCATTTGCGAAAATTCAGTAGGCAACCCTTGCCCTAAGACCGATATTACGCCAGAGCCCCCGGCCAGAACTGTTTCTAGGGCGGTACCATCATCACCGGAGATCACCAGAAAATCAGATGGTTTTTGCGCGATAATGTCCTTTACTTGGGCCATGTCGCCGATAGCTTCCTTGATTCCCACGATATTGTCAAAGTCGTTCGCTAGGCGCATCACTGTTTCAGGGAGCATATTACTGCCAGTCCTACCAGGTACATTGTATAAGATAATCGGTTTTGTTGCCACTTCGGAAATGGCCTTGAAATGTTGATAAATGCCTTCTTGGGTAGGCTTATTGTAGTATGGGGATACCGAAAGTATGGCATCGAAATCATCGGATTGAAAGGACTGTACCTCGTGCGCCACCCGATAGGTACTATTGCCGCCAATACCCAGTACCAAAGGCAACCTTCCCTCGTTTGCTTCCACAACGGTCTCCATAACCAACTGCTTCTCGGCCTTGTTCAATGTGACAGACTCGCCTGTTGTACCAAGCACCACAAGATAATCTACGCCACCTTCAATACAATAATTGACAATGCGTTTCAACGCTTTTGTGTCAATCGAGAAATCAGTTTTGAATGGGGTTACCAAAGCAACACCCGTACCTATCAACTCTTTCATTAGTTTATTTCATTCAGAACTCGCAAGTATTTCTTAAGCTCTTGTTTAAATGTTTTAAAATCGTTCATCGGCGTCGCCAAAATCAGATCATTGTATTGTTCATCCACTTCCATAAACCCAACTCTGACCCTCGCCCTTGTCTTTACGCTCATCAACTGTAACAACAAATTGTCGACCGTGTAATAGTTGACAAGTAAATCATATTCCCGACTTAAGAATTCAAGCACATAGCTATTCTCGATGGCCCCGTTCCACCCCAAGTCCTTATCTGAAAAAACAGGTGTGGCATATGGCGAATTCTTATCGTAATAATTTTTATAGCCAATTATTTTTACCGCATTTGGACGCAATGAAAATTCATCTACGAATTCATAAAAAAGATTGGCGTTCTCAAAGCTGTCTAAATCTACTAGGCACGCTATTGCCGTAATACCCTTTTTCCGTTTTACTTCGGGAAACGGTTGCTTCAATTGATCTTTCAAGAATTTAAGCCCTGATTTGTACTTAAATTTATCTTTTATCCCCTTAAACATGTATTTTTACATTTCCACAAATGTAAAGAATATCCATGCATATTATGGATGCAAGATAGTACCATTTATGAGTTTAAAAATACAACATTTTGTTATATTTATAACTTTAAGTCTAATTACATCCTGTAGGCAAGGTCCTGTAGGTCTTTCAAAAATTGAGTCGGCCAAGCTACCAGTTGATAGCGCGCTTTCGAAAGCTGAGGCTATAGAAGCATACATTCTCCCCTATCGCGAGCGCGTCAAAGAAGTGCTTGATAGTACATTGGCCTACGCACCTAAGCTGATTACAAAAGAAGATGGCGCGTACAATACCTCAGCGGGAAACCTGATGGCCGACATACTCTTATCGGAAGCCAGCCCCATATTCAAATCGCGGACCGGAAAGAAAATTGACTTAGTGGTATTGAATCACGGAGGAATACGTTCCGTTATTTCCAAGGGAAATGTCTCGGCCAAAACGGCCTATGAGGTCATGCCTTTTGAGAACTCCATAGCCGTTGTTACCATGGACGGTAACGCCATTATGGAATTGGCGGAATTCTTGAGTGTCTCTGGAAGGGCCCACCCGATTGCCGGAATGCAAATTGTACTAGGGTCATCAGGAACGATCAAGTCCATACGAATTGGAGGAAAGCCATTGGATACGGATAGAAAATACCGTGTAGCCACTTCGGATTATTTGGTTTCAGGTGGAGACGATATGGTATTCTTTAAAAAGGCGGAAACCATCCATAATCTAAACTACCTTATCCGTAACGCCATGATCGACTATTTTCGAAAGGTGGATACGCTTAAGGCATCTGTTGATGACCGTTTTATAAAACTGAAGTAAACAATCTTGGAACACGCTCTTAAAGCATTTGAAATAAAGTAAAATCGTCACACGCACCCTGCAGGACAGCTTAGCGTCAAGACCTATTAATTTCGATTACAGAAATGAAAAGAAGGAATTTCATCAAAAATACTACAGCTGCTACCGCCTTAACAGGTCTAGGGGGACTATCCCTTGGTTCTTGTTCCGTCGGAAACGAAAAGCATATCACCATTTTACACACCAATGATGTGCACAGTCATATCGATGCCTTTCCGAAAGACCATTCATTGTACCCTAATTTAGGTGGACTTGCTAGACGGGCCGCTTTGGTCGATTCTATTCGGAAGGAAAACCCGAATACACTACTTTTTGACGCTGGCGATTACTTTCAGGGTACCCCCTATTTCAATTTTTATGGCGGGGAACTGGAATTTAAATTGATGAGTATGCTCAACTATGATGCGGCGACAATCGGCAACCATGATTTTGATAACGGGGTAGATGGCCTGTATGCCCAGCTTCCGCATGCTAATTTCGACTTACTGTGTGCCAATTATGATTTCAAGAATACGGTAATGGACGGGCATGTACAGCGAAGCAAGGTCTTCATACTCGATGGTCTCAAAATAGGGGTATATGGCATCGGTATTGAATTAAAAGGGCTTGTCAACAAAGAACTGTACAAAGAGACCCGATATATGTATCCGTATGCGTTGGCACAAGATGCCGAAAAGCAGTTGAAAGTATACGAAAAATGCGATGTGATCATATGCCTTTCCCACCTAGGTTATGATTATGAATCCGAGACCAAACCCAACGATCTCACACTGGCCAAAAAAACCGAATACACCGATTTGATTATCGGCGGTCATACCCATACCTTTTTGGACAAGCCAACTATTGTTAAAAACAAGAGCGATAAAGAGGTACTTGTTAATCAGGTCGGTTGTTTTGGAATCAATTTAGGGCGAATCGATTTTTATTTTGACGACTTGGCCAATCTAAGCTCAAATGGGGTCTCTATAAAAGTTTAAAAGATGACTATGATACACTTGGTCCGAACCGATTTCAAAAACCATGATTTTGCACATCTCGTTTCAAAACTAGATGCTGATTTGGGTCAACGTGACGGTGAGGATCATGCCTTCTATCACCAATTCAATGGTATCGATTCACTACACCAGACGGTAGTGGCTTATTTAGATGGAGTGGCAGTCGGTTGTGGTGCACTAAAAGAACACGATACGGATGTAATGGAAGTCAAACGCATGTACGTGCCCCCACAATACCGGGGAAAGGGCATCGCTTCAAAAGTGCTTCACGAACTTGAAAAATGGGCCGCTGAGCTAGGCAACTCCGCCTGTGTATTGGAAACCGGAAAAAGACAACCTGAAGCCATAGCGCTATACACCAAAAATGGCTACAAGAGTATCCCCAATTATGGACCGTATACTGACGTAGAAAACAGCGTCTGTTTCAAAAAAAATGTATCTTTCTAAAAATTCGATCTTATGAGACGTATCAAACCCTTTATCTGTTGTGTTTTTTTATTGGCGATTATGCAAGGTTTTTCACAAGCACGTGAGTATTATCAACTCAAGATCTACTCTTTTGATACAGAAGCACAACAAAAGACCACAGATGCCTATCTCAAAGATGCCTTTTTACCAGCTTTAAAAAAACTCGACATCCAAAATGTGGGCGTATTCAAACCGAGACCGACAGATTCGGAAACCCCAAAAATGACCTACGTTTTGATACCGTTCAATTCAATGGCACAATTCAGTCTTTTGGACGATACGCTTATGAAAGATCGAACCCATATGGAAAAGGGAGCGGCCTACCTTGAAGCTCCGCATGACGCCCCCCCGTACAGTCGAATCGAATCCGTACTGATGAAGGCTTTTGTGGAAATGCCGAAAATGAGTCCTTCCAAGTTAGACGGGCCCCGCAAAGACCGTATTTATGAGCTAAGAAGTTACGAGGCTGCCACGGAATCGCTGTACCGAAAAAAAGTGGACATGTTCAATGCAGGCGGTGAGGTTCAACTGTTCGACGAATTGGATTTTAATGCCGTCTTTTACGCAGAAGTGCTATCCGGCAGTCAAATGCCCAATCTGATGTACATGACTACACATAAAGATCAAGAAACGAGAGATGCCAATTGGAAGAATTTTGTCGACTCCCCCACTTGGTCCAAACTCAAAGTCATGCCCAAATACCAAAACACGGTCTCCCGTAATGATACCAGACTTTTATATCCCACGGAATACTCGGACTATTGATTTAGTATAAAATCAGTGATTTCACGATGTTCTTGGGCCAATGTCATTTTCGGAAACGGCTGGTTCGCCTGCCGATACCAATATCCGGCATTCCACTCATCCCCTTCTTTTCTGTGTAGGTATGCATGTATCCAACTACCTAGTCTAGTATGCATTTCTTGGGCAATATCGTGAGAAGCTGCCCAATTTCCATTCGCGTCATACCACATCGCTTTTAGAGCTTCGGGCCATTTGACGTTCGGTTCGTCATCAATTAAGGTTTCTTCAAATTCCGAATACGAAGTTATTACGTTCATATAATACAGTTTTGGCTCAACTTCTTTCACAAAGGTAATTGTAATATGATAAAACCATCTTTGAGCCAAAAGACGGCTTACTCGATATACTCTGGTTTGAAACCCGTGGTTATCAATAATAGTCTTGTACTCAGCGTAACCAAATGTCGGGGTTTAAATAAAACATGCGTTTCCATCCCTGGACCGAAACTTCATCATACAGATTTGGATAAGGGAAAGGCGTGGTTATCGCATAATGCAGATGCGGGGGTTTTCCCTTTGCGTTCCCTGTATCGCCAACAGTTCCTAAGACAGCACCACGACCTAACGGTTTGAAAGTAAACGTTTTGATCTCATCTAAATGCGCGTAGTAATGAAAACGCCATTTGGGTCCCAATACCATTACCGATTTACCTCCCTTTCCGCCCTCATGGGTATAAATGACAATACCGTTCGTAGCCGCAATCACAGCCGTACCTTTTGGAGCAAAGATGTCAATTCCCTTATGGGTAATGGAACTGCCCCAAGGATAGGCCCAAAACGATTTCTCACTCCAGCTATTGGTAGTCGCATTCTCAACGGGGATAATCATATGCTGCGGAAGAAGAAATCCGATGCCGATAATCACCAGTGGAATCCAAAACCACTTGCGCATGCCGCGGTTACGTATGAAAAAGGCAAGCGACATCAACAAAGTATACCAAAATCGTCTCGTCGTATTGGTGATCATAATACCCTAAAATAAAAAAAGCATCCGACTAGGCCGGATGCTTATACCTAAATTCATATCATCTCATTAGTTAAAGGTCGTATTGACCAATGCGATCTGTGCAGGCTCTTTCCCTTCCTCCACGGCATACGTCATATACAGATCGGTTTTACCGTCAACGGTATCGGTCAATGGTATGACTGCGGCGCCTCCCGGGGTACCGGGTGCGGGGTTCAGTCTACCTTTGCCCAAGACCTTTCCATCAGGACCTCCTGCCCTCACTTCAAAATCATAAGCGACTTTTGGCGCTTCTTGCCAACCTGCTGCAGCGATGACCGCCTTCACTCCTGTCAGATCGATTTCACCAAATTGAACCCATCCATCTTTTTTAGCCAATAAGAAAAGATCCATTCCATTGAACGCTACCGCCTGCATACCTTCTGTTTTCATGGCAGGATCACACAAAACCGTATTACTCGAGAGGGCTACGGAGGTGGATCCCGTCAAGGGTACGGAACCTTCGGCACCGACATCGGTATAACTTGCCGTCAACACCATTAAATTACCAGGTTTAGCAGCCTCTGCCACTACCGATCCAGTTGGTGGTAAAGAGGGTTTCTTGTTCACATCACCCGCCAGAGATAAAATATAGGTAGCGATCTGACGTGTTTCATCTGCCGTAATATTCGGGTGGGCAGCCATCATCACATCGCCCCAGACTCCTGAGCCACCTTCCTTGATCTTCTTTTGTAGATAAGGAATAGCATTCTCATCATCTTTATATTTTTTGGCAACATCGGTATAATTGGGTCCAATGGACGCCTCCGCCTCCTTGTGACAGGTTTTACAGTCCATCGCAAGGGTCATGGCTTTCCCCGTTACCACGGCCGAAACCTGCTGATGCCCTAATGACATGGCTACCTTGTCCATACCTTCCAAATAATCTACGGAAACAAAAATATTGGAAGGGTCTATGGAGGTACTTTCGGCATCGGTCACCGTGACCTTATAGTTGACCGGCTGTCCTGGTACGAAAAAGGAAGAATTGCCCCCGGTAATAGCAATTGCTACTTCTGGTCTAGAGTTACCCGCTACAACGGACGTCGACTCACTCATAGCAGCTTCCCCACGGGTATCTTTGACTTCAACCGAAATCTTATACTCCCCTGCGTCCGCATAGGTATACGCTATTTCCGGCTCCGAAGTTTCCTTGGTCTCACCATTTCCTAAATTCCATATATAGGTCACCGTATCATTTTCTCGATCTACTGCCGTTACTTTGGCCGTAACCGATAAGGGTAACTTTCCTGAGGTTTTGTCAACGATCATGTGATCGATAACCGGAGGACGATTTCCGCCGTTGAATTCGACATAACTTAATGCTGAATCGTCATTTTGACTGAACCATCCACTTCCATATTCCAAAAGGTACATGCGCCCATCAGGCGCCATCTCCATATCGATCAGGTTATTAACTTTGATGTCAGAAGAAAACGGTTCCATTTTATTAAAACTTCCATCTTCAAAGAGGTGTACGGCCATCATCCAACCTCGCATCCAGTCGTACACAATGACTTTCCCATCGTAATAGCTCGGCAATCCACCCCCATTGGGATATTGATCGGAATAGTAGGTTGGGCCTGCCATGGCATTTCTACCTCCGGCGCTGACTTGAGGAAATTCAGAGGTCTCCGCGTAGGGATAAAATGCATAGGCCGATTGTGCCGGTGGTAATTCACGTAACCCGGTATTGTTTTTAGAATCATTGATCGGTTTTTCGGGATCGAAAGTGATTCCGCTTTCACCAGTGGCATAGTCATAGTCCACATAGGGTTTATTGTCGCCTATGAACAAAGGCCAACCAAAGTTACCTGCCTGACGTGCTTGGTTCATCTCATCATAGCCTCTTGGACCACGCGTCTCTAGTTTATCCTCTCGGGCATCAGGGCCCACATCTCCCCAATAGACATACCCTCTTTTGGAATCGACGGAAATGCGATATGGGTTGCGATGTCCCATCGTATAGATTTCAGGACGGGTCTTTGCGGTTCCTTCCGGGAATAAATTGCCCTCGGGAATAGCATAACTGCCATCTTCATTGACCTTGATTCTTAGAATTTTACCTCTCAAATCATTGGTATTCCCAGAAGAGCGTCGCGCGTCATATTGTTTTTTTCCAGGAAGATCATTGAGCGGTGCATAGCCCTCATTGACATATTTGGCCCCCTTTTCATTAAAAGGTGTAGAGTTGTCACCCGTAGAGAGATAGAGCAACCCATCTCCACCAAAAGCAATGGAGCCTCCTGTATGGCAACAGATTTCTCGATCGGAGGCGACATCCAGTATTTTCTGTTCGGAATCCATATCCCAAACCCCATCTTTATACTTGAAACGCGACAACCGGTTGACTTCTTCTGCTCCGGTCGGGGCATAAAAAGCGTATACCCAATTATTTTCACTGTAATTAGGGTCTTTTTGCAAGCCCATGAACCCTTCTTCGGCATTCGCATCAGGATTGTTCAACGTCTTATGATACACATCCAACTTGGCAATCTCCTTTAATTCTTGGGTCTCCGCATTGTAACGCAATAGTTCACCCCTGCGTTGTGCAATAAGCACATCATTGTTTGGGAGAATGGTCATCTCCGTAGGTTCGAAAAATTTGCCTTCACTCAAAACTATTTTTGAAAAACGATCGACATCCGGCGGAATCTGAGAGGTAACTTTGGTATAATCCAACTCTAGGTTATCACCTATGGCATACTGAATACCACCGAGAATATGCTTCAAGAATTTTTCTTCTTGGTAACTTTCATCGGTATGTCCTGCCCCCGTGTAAAATGCGCGGCCTCCGTCAAACTCGTGGTACCAAGCAAACGGATGGTAATCGCCATTCTCTCCACCTTCATAGGTCGATTCATCAACCGTCATCAAAACATTGACATCAGGGTTTATTCTTTTGTAATTGTAGATTTCGTCCGCACGATGCCAAACTGAATCCGTGAAGTGTTGTGTAGCAATGAAGGTATTATCCTTTATAATAAAGTCAGCCTCAGGTTGCCCAGCGGGGTGGCTTAAAAATTGTGCCCCGACCAATTTGTTATACCAGCCCCAATCATATTCACAATCGGCAGCGGCATGAATGCCAACATACCCCCCTCCCGCTTGAATATAACGTTCAAAGGCCGCCTCTTGCTTATGGTCGAGTACATTCATTGTAGTGCTCAAAAAGATGATACTCGAATACTTCTTCAAGTTTTCTTCGGTGAACAATTCCGCATTTTTGGTGGTATCTACTTCAAATCCGTTCTCGACACCAAGCTTTTGTATCGCTTCTATTCCTGCCGGAATCGAGGCATGTTTGAAACCCATTGTTTTTGAGAAGACCAAAACTTTTGGTTTCCCTGGTCTTGTGTTATCATTGCAACCGATCATTGCAAGTCCGAAAATGAGTACTAGTAAAAACGTCGATTTTTTCATGGATACTTTTCTTTGCATAAGGTTTCCCCTTTTTTTACTCCCATACCAACTGAAACACGTATCGGCACAGGTTATGTTATTGGAAATTTGTTGTTTCTGTAAGTCAAACTTCTAAAATAAGCATAAGCCCTCAAATGTGCCAAATACATTTGCAGTAATTGGTTATTTTTAAGGAATAGCAGGTAAATTCCAAAAATCAGTGAAAGAAATACAGCACTACTATTTTAAAGACGATGTCGAATGGCGCTCATGGCTTCATGAAAACCATACCAATCAAGAAGGAATATATTTGATTTTCTATGCAGTATCACACAAAAAACCAAGCATGCGGTGGGAAGAAGCTGTTCGGGAAGCCCTCTGTTATGGCTGGATAGACAGCACGGTGAAAAGTCTTGGCAATGGTAAAAGACGGCAATATTTCTGCCCGAGAAAACCAAAAAGCGTCTGGAGCAAAGTCAACAAGGACCATATCAAAGATTTGATCAAGCACAATCGGATACACCAAAGTGGTTTAGAGGCTATTAAAACCGCCAAGAAGAATGGGTCGTGGTCGGCCTTGGACGCTGTGGAAAAAGGCATCATTCCTGACGACTTAAAAAAAGCTTTTGATACGAACAAAGCGGCATTGATCAACTATAAAGGTTTTACGCGAGGGCAACGCAAAAGTTACCTCTATTGGTTGAATCAGGCCAAACGAGAGGAAACCCGTCAGAAACGTATTGCCGAAATCATCAGGCTCTGCGCCAATAATGTAAAAAGTAGAACTACAGGTCGATAATGAAAGGGTTATTTCTTTCGCCCATATAGTCGATAATAGACCACGGAGGCCACACCGCCCACAAATGAAAAGGCTACCAACATCCAAAAAACGTTTTGATGGCCAATTTCCTTTCCAGGATGGGCATCCAACAAGTAGCCGTAAGCTGGCCCCGCAAAGATATCGGGAGTATACCCAACCACTGAAATTAGGCCCACGGCGGTACCGGTCAATTTAAGCGGTATTCGCCCCTCTTGCATTACGGCAAAATATAGGGTTCGCGCAGAATACACTCCTACGGCAATGATAACCACCGATATGAAGAATAAGGCGGTATACGAAGGTCCGATGATTCCCGAGGCGAAAAGCACTCCTCCTGCCAAAGACAACACAAAACTCAAAATCAAGACTTTACTTAACCGAAAACGGTCTGCAAGTAGCCCCAGCAGAATACCAGTGGTGGGCCTCAAAAATTGCAAAAAAGTACCTACCTGGGCTGATTTCACCTCATCATAAGCCATCACTTCATTGGCGTATTGCGATAGAATATCCGTTATCTTATACCCTACGTAGGCACAAAGAATGATAATCATAAGCAGCATGACCGAGGGAAGTCTTAGTACCTCCATGATCTGGCTCCATGAGATCTTCTCCAATTGAATTTCTTTCTCATCGACCCCAGACTTCATAAAGAACCAGGTCAAGACTCCAATAATGGTAATGATCAACGACGAACAGTATAGAACATATCGAAAAGCCTCTTGCCGTTCCGCTAGTGAAGCGGTCTGCACATTATCCGTGAGAAACAAGGAGAAAATAAATACCCCCAAAAGTCCAAAAAGTGCTCCCGTAAGTCCTCTTCCCCCATCCAACAACCCGAAAGCCCGACCTTGGGAACTTGTGCCGCCCCAAACGCGCGCTGCCTTGATCATGGGCGCCCAAAATAGAAATATAGTCGTAAAGCCCCAGAAACCATATAGCAACTGTAGGGTAGTGAAATCAGGGAAAGAAGCAAAAACCAATCCACCAGAAGCCGTCAACCAAAGCGCCATGGCCATGAGTTTTCGCGGCGGGAATTTGTCGGCAATCGGTCCTCCGAATACATAAGAAATCAGCGCAACGACACCATAAACGGAAAAACATAATCCGAGCTCTACATTGTCAAGTTCGAATACCCCTAAGACCGTAGGTCTAAAAATTCGGGGTAATACAAATGGAAGTATGAATACGGCCTCACCAGCCAAAATGAGCAAAATCAAATAATACCAAGGGGCCGTTTTCTGCATGAGCCGAAAGGTACTAAGAACCATTGAATCTAAAAAAGTGATCATACAGTAAGCGCAACCATGGCTTTATGAATTTTATCGTTAGCTTCGTATAAATTCCGGTAATGAAAAAGTTTCTCTGTCTTTTTTTAGTGTCTCTTTCGGTAATGGCGCAAGAGCAATCGACTACGGGACCTGAGAGCGGAAACCTTGTCATTGCCGGTGGTGGCGCCATTGGACCGGACATCACCAATACTTTCATCAATCTGGCCGGCGGCAAAAATGCCACTATCGTAGTGATTCCTACAGCGGGTGGGCAAGATACGTATGACGATGACGTATGGTTCGCAAAACAGCTACGTGACTACGGATGTACCCGAGTGACGGTCTTGCACACCTACGACAGAACTATGGCCGATTCGGACGAATTTACACTTGCACTAAAAGAAGCGACCGGCGTCTGGTTCTCTGGCGGTCGGCAGTGGCGATTGGTAGACGCCTATGCCGGTACCGAAACCGAACGGGTATTCTGGGAAGTGTTGGACAAAGGCGGGGTCATCGGTGGCACCTCGGCAGGGGCAACCATTCAAGGGTCTTATCTTGTCAGGGGCGATACCCAAACCAATCAGATCATGATGGGCGACCATGAAGAAGGATTTGGCTTTGTAAAGAATATTGCCATCGACCAACATGTTCTGGCAAGAAACCGTCAATTCGATATGTTTGAAATATTGGAAAAGCGACCCGAGCTTTTGGGTATCGGGCTCGACGAAAGCACGGCCATTGTAGTCCATCAAAATACCTTTGAAGTCATTGGTGAAAGTAATGTGCTGATCTATGATGGTAACTTTTGGTCGAGGGATACCAATGATGTTGCACACCCCCCCAACATCGAACGGCCGTTCTATTTTCTGCAAAAAGGTGATCTGTACGATCTCCGAGAACGGAAGGTAATTACTAACTGACCACTTGCCTTTACCGAATGTAAATTAAATCTTATCTTTACATTAAGTTCTTAGGAGTGTACCGGGCCAACGTGTTTCCGTTACCGGTTTTCTCCGAGAACTGGAATACTATGTCAAAACTGCCCAAGCAGAACCAATTCTTGGACTTATCGGATTACGGCAGACCTTTCGCTAAAATCATAGCGAAATCCCTTAAAAACACTTCCTTCACTCCTATTCATGTGACCATCGCATTTGTGATTTCGGGGCTTGTAGCCATCGCCTGTATTTTGAACCACTATTATTGGGCAACGGCTTTTTTCTTGATTCTCAAATCGATTTTAGATGCGGCCGACGGTGAGCTGGCACGTATTAAAAACACACCTTCCTATACGGGAAGGTATTTAGATTCCGTTTCCGATATCATATTGAACCTATTGATTTTGGTAACGATATGGTACGTAACCGACGGGTCTTTTAGTCTGACCATTCTCGCTTTTTTCGGAATCCAATTACAGGGTACGCTCTACAACTACTATTATGTCATTTTGCGAAACAAGCACAATGGAGATACCACCAGTCGTATATTCGAAAATGAGACCCCAAAGGCACTGGCAGGTGAAAGACAACAAGATGTGGACTTCCTTTTTTGGCTCTATACCATGTTTTATGGTGTGTTCGATAAAATTATCCATACCATAGATCGAGATGCTGTCGAGGCCAACTATTTGCCCAATTGGTTCATGACCGGAGTGTCGACTTTTGGCCTCGGGTTTCAGTTGCTCTTGATCGGTTTGATGTTGGCGCTAAACCTAGAACAATACATCATTCCTTTCTTTATAGGCTATTCGATTTTCATCTTCGTATTTATCGCCATCCGAAGGTTGATAAATCGGTAAGATTGGTTACTTTTCAGCAAAGAAACCGTCCTATGCGCTTTATTTTCGTATTCCTATTCACCGTACTGCTAGGTACGGGGTGTGCTTCCGAGGAACAAGAAATGTTCGACTTGGTCATCGAAAACGGTAACGTCCTGAACCTGGAAACTGGAACCATGGCAAATCAGACCCTTGGTATTTCCGATGGAAGAATCGTGAAAATCCTAAAAGCGAGCGAGAAACACACTTATATAGCCAAGGAGACCATTAATGCAAAAGACAAATACGTGTTACCCGGTTTTTGGGATAATCACGTACATTTTCGAGGGGGCGACAGTCTCATATCCGCCAATAAGAACTTTTTGAAACTATTTATCGCAAACGGAATAACCACGGTCAGAGATGCCGGTGGGGATTTAACAACTTCCGTAATGCAGTGGAAAAAACAAATCAGTGCCAATGAGTTGGTCGGCCCTACTATCTTCACCTCAGGTCCTAAAATCGACGGCCCTAGAGGAACTTGGGCAGGATCACTTGAAGTCGTAGACGAAGAGGATATTACAAAGGCCTTAGATTCCCTTGAGGCCATTCCAACGGATTTCGTAAAGCTCTATGATAGCAGAATTTCGGGCGAAGCCTACCTTAAAACCATTGCCGAAGCCGAAAATAGAAACCTGATTACCTCGGGCCATATGCCGTTTACCGTTGCGCTCGATGAAACTATAGGCGCTGGTATCGATGCCATTGAGCACCTGTACTATGTGATGAAAGGATGTTCTTCGGAAGAAACACCCATCACTCAGCAATTGGTCAACAAAGAAATCGGATTTTGGGAGGCCATGCCAGCTTTACAATCGACTTACCAAGATTCCGTGGCGCAACGTACCTTCAATGAGCTAAGGGAAAATGGGGTTTTCGTTGTACCTACATTGCATATTGGGAAGGTGTTGAGCTACCTTGATGAAGTGAATCATACCCATGACCCCTATTTGAAATACATGACCAAAGGCATTCAAAAAACGTACGAGGGTCGTATCAAAAGGGCGCTGAACGCTTCCGACAAGGCAATACAGGATCGTAAGGATCTTGATACCTTCTTTGGCGAACTTACCAAATCCCTTCATGAAGCGGATGTTCGCTTATTGGCGGGCTCGGATAGCGGGGCGTATAATTCCTATACCTACCCGGGCATTTCTTTGCATAAGGAATTGGAAGAAATGGTGGCCAACGGTATTCCACCCCTTGATGCCCTTCGCTCCTCGGCCTACAATGGCGCGGACTTCCTAAAAAAGAATACGGATTATGGAACCCTATCGGAAGGAAAACTATCGGATATTGTTATTTTAGAGGCAAATCCCTTAGAAAACATCTCGAACACAAAACACATCTTTTGCACGGTACATGGCGACAAGATCTTTTACAAAAAGGACCTTGAAACCCTATTACAATCTGCGGAAGTAGATCAAAACCCAGACTTATGAAAAAACTCGCGTTATCCTTGTTGCTTATTGTTTTCGTTTCTTGTGGACAATCAGAGGAGAAAATCAGTCCGACAGCAATCCTTATTTCGAACGTGAATCAAATAGATGTCACGAACGGCTCGCTTTTAAAAAATCGTCAAATCGTTATCGACTCCGGGAAAATCAAGCGAATCACAGATGATATTGAAAACCCCGGAGCCTATACGACCACTATAGACGGAACCGGAAAATATGTGATCCCAGGCTTAGCGGAGATGCATGCCCATATTCCCCCTCCTTCGACTCCGGCCGAACGTGTGGAGGAAGTACTCTTTTTATATGTCGCCAACGGCATTACCACTATTCGCGGTATGTTAGGTCACCCAGGCCATCTGACACTGCGGGAGGTAGCCAAAGAAGGGCGTATCATTAGTCCGCGTATCTTTACCTCTAGTCCTTCTTTGAACGGTAATTCGGTGACCTCTAAAGAAGAAGCCATACAAAAGGTCAGTGCGTACCAAAAAGCCGGTTATGATTTTTTGAAAATCCATCCCGGTATTCAACGCGAGGTATTCGATCAGGTGGTAGCCACTGCCAATGAGGTCGGCATCCCTTTTGCCGGGCATGTACCTGTTGACGTAGGTATTCGTCATGCTTTGAAGAGCAGGTATGCGTCCATTGATCATGTCGACGGTTTTCTGGAGGGCCTTGTACCCGAGTCCGCTAATGTAAAACCTACCGATAATGGTTTTTTCGGCTATGCCTTCACCCCCTTGGCCGACACCTCCAAAATTGATGAATTGGTAGCACTTGCAAATCAGAACGAGGTATGGATCGTACCTACCCAGAGCCTTTTCGAGCGTTGGTTCGCCCCTATTGGCTCAGATGAGCTCTTGCAGCAACCCGAAATGGTCTATATGCCCAAGACAACCTTGCAGAATTGGAAAACCCGTAAAGACGAGTCTATAAACGACCCTAGCTTTAATACGGAGCAATGGAAGAAGTTTGACGGCATAAGAAAAGAACTGATCGCCAAACTGAATGCCAACGGTCATGGCATGCTTCTAGGTTCCGACGCCCCACAGCTTTTCAATGTACCCGGTTTCTCCATCCATCACGAAATTCAGGGCATGATAGGTGCCGGAATGACGCCGCTGGAGATACTGAAATCAGGCACCGTAAACCCTGCCCGCTACTTCGACATGGAAGATACTTTTGGCGACCTGAAGGTTGGTCTGGATGCTGACATGGTATTACTTGAGTCGAATCCCTTGGATGATATGACCGCCTTACAAGAGATTGCAGGTGTCATGTTGCGAGGTCGTTGGATTCCAAAGGAAGAAATAGACGAAAAGTTGGCTATCGTAGCCAAACATGCTTCCCAAAACTAACATCATGAAAAACATATTGACCCTTATACTGCTCTCATTAGGGCACCTCGTTCTTTCACAAACCCTTCTTCGACCAGACCGAGTGTTCGATGGTGAGGCACTACACGAGAACTGGGTAGTCTTGGTCGAAGGCAACCAGATTGCTTTTGTCGGCAGCGCCTCCGATCTGAAATATCCCGGCAATACGACAATCATAAACCTAAACGGCACTACCCTAATGCCCGGATTGATAGAAGGGCATTCACATCTACTACTCCACCCCTACGATGAAACCTCTTGGAACGACCAAGTACTGAAAGAATCTCCAGTAGAAAGGGCTATTCGAGGTACCGTGCATGCCAAAAAGACCTTGTGGGCGGGTGTTACCACAACACGCGACTTAGGCGCCGAAGGAGCGGGTTACACTGATGTGTATCTAAAAAAAACCATTGAAGACAGCATCGTTCCCGGACCAAGGATGCTGGTTGCCGGACCAGCAATTGTAGCTACCGGGGCATACGGACCAAAGGGATTTCATGATGGTGTTCAGGTACCTTTGGGAGCAGAGGCCGCCAGTGGCGTTCCCGCGGTCATTCAAACCGTTCGCAGGCAACTGGGCAATGGCGCGGATTTCATCAAAATATATGCCGATTATCGATGGACACCAGGAGCACCTTCGCAGCCCACGTTCTTACAAGAGGAAATCAACGCCATGGTAGCCACGGCGACGAGTGCCGGTAGCCACGTGGTAGCCCATGCTAGCACCCCTGAAGGAATGCGACGAGCCATAGCCGGTGGTGTAGAGACGATTGAACATGGTGACGGCGGCACTTTGGAGATCTTTAAGCTGATGAAAGAAAAAGGTATCGGGTTTTGTCCCACACTGGCCGCAGGTGATGCAATCACCCAGTATCGCGGATGGCGCAAGGGAATAGATCCTGTACCGGAGCGAATCATCCGTAAGAAGCAATCGTTTCAAATGGCCCTTGACGCTGAAGTTCCAATCGTTTTCGGAGGTGATGTGGGCGTTTTTGCCCATGGGGAAAACTACCGCGAGCTTGAATTGATGGTCGATTACGGGATGAAACCCATAGATGCCTTGAAATCGGCAACAGCCGTGAATGCCGAAATTTTTCACTTGGAAAAGCTAGGTAAACTTAAAAAAGGATATCTGGCCGATATCATAGCTGTTGAAGGAAATCCAACGAAAGATATTAATGCCATGCGGAAGGTACGATTTGTTATGAAGGATGGTCGAACCTACAAAACCGAATGAATTGAAAGAAGAAGCATACTGGACCCAACGTTATCAGGAAGCTAGAACGGGATGGGATATCGGATACCCCTCCATACCACTCAAGACCTATATTGACCAACTTGAAGATAAGACGATCTCTATTCTTATCCCCGGCGCTGGAAATGCCTATGAAGCCGAATATCTTTGGAAAAAGGGATTTCGCAACGTATTCATCATGGACATTTCGCAAGTTCCGTTGGAACAATTCGCGAAAAGAAACCCCGACTTTCCGAAACAGCAGTTGCTTTTAGAAGATTTTTTTCAGCACAATACCCGCTATAATCTCATCTTTGAGCAGACCTTTTTCTGCTCATTTGTCCCAACATTAGAAAATCGAACTGCGTATGCAAAACAAATGGCGGACGTATTGAAACCTCATGGAAAATTGGTCGGGGTATGGTTTGATATCCCCCTCACGGAGGATATGGAAAAACGTCCTTTCGGTGGTGATAAAAAGCTTTATTTAAGCTATTTAACCCCTTACTTCAAACCTATTACTTTTGAGCCTTGCTACAATTCAATTCCGCCAAGAATGGGCAGTGAATTATTTGGGATTTTTGAGAAAAAATAACCCCCGAAAAAAGCACTATTTTGCTTTCAGGGAAGAAACTTATCTTTTTGTCTTTACGAAGCCCACTACGAATGTAGATAGCTTGTAAACGATAAAAAGCATCAGTGCCAATATACTCCCAAAAACAATGGGAATGATAGCACCAAAGGTAAATGAAGAACCGACCACCCAGCCCAAGAGGTATTCAGATTTGTACAACGGATAAAATAACGCTAAAACGATGATGCCCAACATAATGTAATCGATGATATCGATCTGAAGACTAAAGAACACAGAAATCGATAGCGCTATGGAAAGGGATAACAAAAAACGCTTGAGTATGGCGTTCAGGCTTTCAGAGGCTGGAAGCATCTCAAAACCGCTCATACGTCGATGAATTCTGTATAATAGGAACCAAGTAAAAAATGGCAAAACCAAACCACCTACCCAATTGGGAATTCCCGGAAGGGCATCATCATGTAAAACATAATGAACAGGAATACCCCCATGGAAATAGTCCCATATGATATGACCCCATACCAAAAGGGTGACCACTACAGTAATGCTGATTCTTGATTTTAAGGTAAGTTTGTCCATAGCTGTTGGTGTCTATATTTAAAGACGATTTAGGTTGGACTTTCGTTGCCCAGAGATTGCGCAACGTGCTTGCGTCTTAAAGATAGTGAATCGATACTAGCTCTTAACACCCTCTTAAGAATTCTCCCTAAAGTTTTTGGTATATTTAACTCGACTAATTAATTCAATCAAAATGACTAAAAAACTACTCGTTTTTGCGATGTTCATCGCGACGCTCCCCCTATGTGCACAAGACTTTGACATGAAATTGCTTCAAGACCTCAAGCCTAGAAACATTGGGCCTGGGGGAATGAGTGGTCGCGTTACCGCTATTGATGCCGTTCATGATAATCCTGATGTCATGTATGTGGGCACGGCTTCCGGGGGACTCTGGAAATCGACTTCAGGAGGTATTAAATGGGAACCGATGTTCGATAAGGAACTGACGGCATCCATAGGGGCTCTGGCGATACAGCAATCCAACCCTTCGGTACTCTGGGTAGGCACTGGTGAAGGGAACCCACGAAACAGCTTAAATGGTGGTTACGGGGTGTATAAATCCTTGGACGGGGGTAAAAGTTGGAAGTCGATGGGTCTTGAAAAGACACGACACATCCATCGTATAAAAATCGACCCTTCGGACCCCAATACCGTGTATGTTGGCGCTATTGGATCTCCGTGGGGCGAACATCCAGAACGGGGTGTTTTTAAAACGACCGATGGCGGTGAGACCTGGGAAAAAGTGCTATTTGTAAATAATAAAACCGGCGTAGCCGATTTGGTAATGGACCCGACCAATCCAAATAAATTGATTGCGGCGATGTGGGAACACAAACGTGACCCTTGGTTTTTTAAGTCCGGAGGAAAAGGAAGTGGATTGTACATGACCCATGACGGCGGTAAAAACTGGAAACGTTTATCGGAAGAGGATGGCCTGCCTAAAGGAGACCTAGGGCGTATCGGAATCGCCATAGCCCCAGGAAAACCGAATATCGTATACGCGCTTGTAGAAGCCAAAAAGAATGCACTGTACAAATCTGAAGACGGCGGATTCAAATGGAAAAAAATCAACGACAAGGCCGATATCGGCAATCGACCTTTCTATTACTCTGAAATCTATGTAGACCCACAAAATGAGAACCGCGTATACTCGGTATTTACCTATGTGAATGTCTCGGAAGACGGAGGCAAGAATTTCACGCAACTTATGCCCGCCTATCAAGTAGATAACGGGGTGCACCCCGACCACCACGCCTGGTGGATACACCCTAAGAACGGTCAATTTATGATGGACGGTAATGATGGGGGTATGAATATTACGAAAGACGGTGGTAAATCATGGCGCTTTGTGGGCAATATTCCCGTTGCGCAGTTCTATCATATCAATGTGGACAATGAGTTTCCGTACAATGTATATGGTGGTCTACAAGATAACGGTTCATGGCGCGGCCCTGCCTATGTGTGGAAAGACCAAGGCATTCGAAACAGTTACTGGCAAGAAATCAGTTTTGGTGATGGCTTCGATGTCGTACCCGACCCCGATGATTCGCGATATGGGTATACCATGAGCCAACAAGGTTTTGTACAACGATACGATCACGTAACCGGCAACAATTACATTGTTCGCCCCACTCCGCCCGATGCAGAAACAAAGTTGCGCTTTAATTGGAATGCTGCTATCGGTCAAGATCCTTTTGACAATAACACCGTCTATTTTGGCAGTCAATATGTACACAAGAGCACCGACAAAGGATTGACCTGGAAAATCATTTCTCCTGACTTGACTACAAACGACCCGGAAAAGCAAAAGCAATCGGAGAGTGGCGGACTATCGATGGATGCCACAGGGGCCGAAAATCACACCACCTTATTGGTCATTGAACCTTCGCCATTGGAAAAGGATATGCTTTGGGCAGGCTCTGATGACGGTCGAGTGCATTATACACAAAATGGCGGACAGAGTTGGGTAGACGTCACAACTAACATCAAAGGACTGCCCAGTGGTAGCTGGATTCCACAAATTAAAGCCTCGAACAAAAACAAAGGGGAAGCCTTATTGATCGCCAATGACTATCGACGGTTTAACTATACCCCCTACGCCTATCGCACCAAGAATTATGGTAAAACATGGGAACGTATCGTTGACGGTTCCGACGTGCAAAGTTATACCCTCTCTATTGTTGAGGATATTGAAAATCCGAACTTGTTGTTTTTAGGAACGGATGACGGACTCTACATCTCTTTTGACGCCGGTACAAAATGGCAAAAATGGACCGAAGGATTTCCGACAGTATCCACAAAGGACCTTGTCATACAAACAAGAGAACACGATTTGGTCATCGGTACTTTTGGTCGTGCCGTCTGGGTTTTAGATGACATTCGTCCGTTACGGGCCATAGCTTCCGATAGAGGCATCTTGAATAAAGATGCCAAGTTATTCGCACCTCCCGTGGGGTATCAAGCTGCCTATCAGCAGCCCACAGGAAGTCGTTTTGGTGCGGACGCCCTTTACAACGCCGAGAATAGGAAAGAGGGTGCGATGATTACGTACTACCTCAAAGAAGGGAAGAAAAAGAAAGACGCTCCAGAAAATAAAGAGGATGGAGAAAAAGATGATACCGCTTCGGCAACCGAAAAAGAATTGACCGGAGTACAAAAGAAAGACTCCGTTCAATTTGAGTTTTTAAAGAGTGATCAGGTCATTCGCACCTTGAAATTCAAGACTCCCGAAAAACCAGGTTTCCATAGAATTTATTGGGAAATGGATGAGAAGGGACCTGACCGGCCCTCTCGAAAAATCAGCAAAAGCAAAGATGAGCGCGGTGGTCGCGATGTCAAACCTGGCACCTATACGGTGCGAATGTCTTTTGGCGATTTGACCGACGAGACTGCCATTACCGTAGCGTCGGACCCCCGACTGGAAGTAGATTTGAATTCGATCAATGAAGTGTACGAGGCTTCGGGCAAAGTAGCGAAAATGACGCAAGTCGCCGCCGATGCGGTGAAGCAACTTGTAGAGAGCAAAAACACCGTGAATGAATATTCAAAGCAGATGAAAGATCTGGATAAGAAAAAATACAAAGATCAAATCAAAGCCTCGGGGAATATGGTCAAAGCCATCGATTCGGTCATCGCGTTATACATTGGCAAGGATGACAAACGTCAAGGTATTACAAGAAACCCGGAAATCACGGTAATGCAGCGCCTTGGAAATGCAGGCTATTATGCGGGGACGCGTCAATCCGGTCTGACCGAAACCGAAAAAAAACTAATGGAGTATGCTGAAATGGATTTGAAAAAAGCCCTTGAAAAGACCAATACATTTTTCGCGGACCGTTGGAACGCGTATCGTGAATCAATCGAAGCCTTAGAATTATCACCCTTCAAAGAAACCGAACGTTTCAGCTTAGACTAGAGAGGAAGCACTGTGTGTTGTAAAACCTCAGTAAACAAGCTAGTGGCAGGTCTGTCTGGCGACAAAGGCAGGATTAAGAGACATTCGAAGGAAATTCAATGGAACGAATCGATACGTGCGGTATACATCCTTGATTATCGCGCTATTTTATAAAGGAAAACAAATTTTAATTTAAGAAGACGCTCTTTTGATGAAAAAAACGCTCGCTCTTTTAGCGCTACTCCATTCAATTACAAGTTTTGCTCAAGAAATCGGTGATGATAAATGGGGTTCTTGGCATATGTATTTCGGCACCAATACGATTTCTGAAAAGCTGAGCATACACACCGAAGCGCAACTGCGTTATTATGAAAACGGTAAGAATTTCAATCAATTGCTACTTCGAACGGGGTTGAACTATCATATCAATCGGAATGCCATGGTTACGGGAGGATATGCCTTTATCGACACCGACCCGACCTTTGAGGGAAATGAGAACCTGATCAATAACATCTCAGAGCATCGTGTTTTTCAACAGCTTATTTTGAAGAACACCGTAGGTCGAGTTCTTTTCGAACATCGCTATCGACTGGAACAACGATTCATTGAAGTGGAGAACCGCAATTCACCCTTTTACGAGAAAAGTACCCAGCATCGGGCACGGTATCGCTTACAGGTTACCGTACCTTTGAACAAGATATTTTTCCTGAATTTCTATGATGAGATATTTCTGAATTTGCAGGATAATGTGTATGGTCAAAATCGTTTGTATGGAGCACTAGGTGCCCATGTCTTTAAGAATACTAGTGTTCAAGTGGGGTACCTAAAAAATCATTTTCCCAGGGCAAATTTCGATCGCTTGCAGATAGGTGTCTTTTACAATCCCGACTTAAGACGTAAATCTAAAAAGAACGCACCATGAGTCTCCAAAAAATCACGTTTCAAAATAAAGAAGGGCAGACTCTTGTCGGCAGATTAGAACTACCCGCAGATCAACATCCGCATAACTTTGCCATTTTCGCGCATTGTTTTACGTGTAACAAAAATCTCTCAGCGGTACGGAATATAAGTCAAGCCCTCACTTCAAAAGGTTTTGGGGTACTGCGTTTTGATTTTACAGGATTGGGTGAAAGCGATGGCGATTTTGAGGATACCAATTTCTCCGGTAATGTAGAGGATCTAGTTGCCGCCTCAGACTACCTAGAAACAAATTACAGCTCCCCCACCCTTCTTGTTGGGCATTCTTTAGGAGGTGCTGCGGTTATCTTTGCGGCGTCCAAGATCGCTTCGGTAAAGGCCGTAGCAACTATCGGAGCCCCATCAAATCCGAAACATGTACAGCATCTGTTCAAAAGTCGATTGGATGAAATTGAAGCATCCGGTAAGGCCGTAGTGAATTTGAGCGGTCGGGACTTTACGATCAAAAAGCAATTCTTGACCGATTTAGAATCGAAATCCCTTCCGGAAACCGCTCAAGGTTTGCGAAAGGCCTTGTTGATCATGCATTCTCCACAAGATGACACTGTGGGCATTAAAAATGCCGAGGAAATCTATGTGGCCGCACGTCATCCGAAAAGTTTCGTTTCCATTGATGGTGCGGATCATTTGCTAATGAACAAAAGTGACTCGGTCTATGTCGGTCGGGTTATCGCCGGATGGGCGCAACGTTATGTTGAAGTTCCTGAGGGATCATCATTGAAATCACAACATCAGGTAGTGGCAAGTTTAGATGCCGAAGATGGCTTCACTACAACCATGAAGGTGGGCAATCACTATATGGTCGCAGATGAACCGACTTCCTTTGGAGGAAACGATTTTGGACCTTCACCCTATGAATTGGTTTCGGCAGGTTTGTCGGCTTGTACGGCAATGACCGTGCAGATGTATGTGCGGCGAAAGAAATGGCCCTTGGAAACCATTGAAGTGCACACGTCATACGGAAAATCACATGCTGAGGATTGTGAGGACTGCGAATCGGATAAAGCGAAAATCGATACCTTCCATCGGGAAATCAAACTGACCGGAAATCTAGACGAAAAACAAATTGCCCGTATTTTAGAGATTGCCGATAAATGCCCTGTTCATAGAACATTACATAGCGAAACACAGGTCATCACCAAACTCATACGTTAACAATGAACAGTAAACAGTAAACAGTTGGCAATGAGCAATGAACAGTGAACAGTGAACAGTGAATAATAATCAATGACCAATGATCAGTTAGCAGGGAACGGTTTGCAATAAACAATGATCTCTTAACTGTGACCGCTGAACAACGACTTATTAAATTTTACGATTTGTCCAAGTTAAAAACCGAACCTTTCGAGATTACCGTTACGGGAAGCTATTATTCCCTACTACTACCTGTAGCCATCATTCAACCTTTTCTCGAAAAGAACATCAAGCGGGTAAAGGCAAAGGCTTCGTTTGAGGGGAAAGTGTTGCATTTTCATGCCGCGATTCAGAAGCGAAACGGAAGCTATTACATGATGTTCGGCAAGCGTTACCAAAAAGAATTGGGGCTATTCCCCAACGACTATTTTCAATTACAATTCTTTGAAGACGATTCGAAATACGGTGTGGAAATGCCTGAAGAACTAGATGCTGTTCTGACCAGCGACTATGAAGCCTATCAAATTTTCGATTCCTTTACCGATGGAAAAAAGAGAGGTATTATTTATGCCGTGGCCAGATACAAAAATTCGCAGACTCGAATTGATAAATCTATCTTAATCTGTGAGAATTTGAAACGAGGAATACGTTACAATCCCGATTTGTTAAAATCATTTTGATTGTGTTTGACATGACCTCAATTATTGTGTAACTTCAACATCGAAAAAAATTCACTAAAAAACCGAAAAATGAAAACACTACAAATAGCCGCACTAGGCCTATTGGTCTTCGCTTCCTATAATTGTAAGGAGGCAAAAAAGGAAGCCGAAAAAGCGGTGGACACCGTGGAAGAAGCTGCTGAAGAAATCGAGGAAGAGATTATGGCAAAGGAAATCAAGTTCAAAATGGAACCAAAAAGTGACAGTGAGGTTACCGGCGATGTCACTTTTACCGAAGAAAACGGAACGGTCAAAATGATGGCAGTTCTTACTGGATTAACTCCGGGAGAACATGCGATTCATATTCATGATAAGGCCGATTGCTCCTCTGCGGATGGAAAGTCTACAGGTGGACATTGGAACCCTACAAATACCCCTCATGGTAAATGGGGTGCCGAAGAAGGCTATCACAAAGGCGATATTGGTAACTTCCCCGCAGATGCCGAAGGCAATGCTACGGTCGAGTTTGCTACCAGTGAGTGGTGTATTGGATGTGACGATGCTACTAAGAATATTGTGGGCAAAGGTGTCATTGTACATCAAGGTGTCGATGACTTCACTTCGCAACCAAGTGGCGCTGCCGGAGCACGAGTAAGCTGTACGGGAATCATTCAATAGATTTAAGTATAAGAATCGATAAAAATTGCCCTTAAAGGGCAATTTTTTATGGAATATCATTTACTTCAGTACACTAAGGGAACCCGAGCAGCTAGCAATCGTGAAGTACCGAAAATGAGAGCACTACTACTATGAGCCATGCTGAGACACATCGGGTCCCAAATCAAAGAGTGCCTGTTCGACTTCAAGAATATGGTGTAGGGGTCTTTAAAGCGATCATGACCAAATCGGCGCTAAAAAAGGCCTTGAAGAAAGCGTATATTACAGTTGATAACGTGACCGCTACCACCGCTACCTTTATCTCAGGGGGAGAGGAAATCACTTTGACCCTACCTGATAAAAAAACGTCAGGAAAAAAATTCCACTATTCATGTCACATCCTATTTGAAGATGCTTATTTGGCCGTCATACGAAAGCCTCCGGGCATTCGGGTCAGTGGCAACCACTTCAAAACAATTGCCAATGCGCTTCCGCAATGTATTCAGGCCAGTGAAGTAGACGATGCTATCAAACCTCAACCTGTTCATCGCTTAGATTATGCAACAACGGGCGTATTGCTCATTGGAAAAACCAACAGCAGTATCCGTAAGCTGAATGCCCTATTTCAAAATAGGGTCGTGACGAAAACCTACTATGCGATTACCATTGGCAAAATGGAAGATTCGGGTGAAATTAAATCCGATATCGAGGGAAAAGTGTCGCTTTCGCGATACACGCTGCTCCAATCAGCACCCTCAAAAAGGTTCGGGCAGCTCAACCTAGTTCAACTCTATCCGGAAACCGGAAGAAGGCACCAGCTTCGCATCCACATGTCAGAAATGGGAAATCCTATTTTGGGTGACCCGACTTACGGTACGGAAGGATTGGTATTAAAGGGCAAAGGACTATACTTACATGCCCACTCGTTGAAATTCACCCATCCGTTTACCGAAGAATACCTGTGTATAACGGATACGCTTCCCCAGAAGTTCAAAAAGATATTTCCGGAAATAGCGGTATAAGACCAGCCCAAAGAGCCACATCATCGAGCATCCCGTAAATTGCTATCTTTAGTACTGTAGAAATTCAGTAAAAAGAAACATATGAAATTAGGTGCCTTTTCCATTAGTTTAGCGGTTAAAGATCTTCAAATCTCTAAGCAATTTTATGAACATCTAGGCTTTGCCCTTTTTGCAGGGGAAGTCGAAAAAAACTACGTAATCATGAAGAACGGAGATGCGATTGTTGGACTTTTTCAAGGAATGTTCGAGAACAATATCATCACTTTCAATCCTGGATGGGATCAGAACGTGGGGCCCGTGGAAGGTTATGATGATATCCGAGACCTACAGTCGGAATTCAAATCAAAAGGTATCGCGTTTCAATCAGAAGTAGCGGAAGACACCCAAGGACCAGCAAATTTTGTCATCAACGACCCCGATGGAAATACCCTTTTGTTCGATCAGCACATTTAAACGGAGCCTTATCGATCTTTCCGGACCC
The DNA here is from genome assembly GCA_947494565.1 of uncultured Flavobacteriaceae bacterium. Taxonomy (GTDB): domain Bacteria; phylum Bacteroidota; class Bacteroidia; order Flavobacteriales; family Flavobacteriaceae; genus Maribacter_C. The sequence continues at coordinate 686,928 of CANLVG010000001.1, forward strand.
GATGCCAGCGCATAGCCTTGACCAACCATCTCGGTAGGGGCTTCTTCGGGTCTCGATTCCTCAGGTCAATAAACCAACCCAAACGTTTTAAAAGCGGTACTTTGTGGGTCTGTACAAATTCAATGAGTGTGCCATCGGGGTCTTCGGCGTAGCTAAAACGGCCCGCTGCCTTTCCCATATCAAAACTATCGGCACTGTCTACCGTAAAACAGTAATCCAGACTTTTGGCTCTTTGTAAAAGAGCGTCCATATCCTGTACATCAAAACAGACATGTATATATCCGAGATCGCCCCAAAGTCGGTTTTCAAATATTTTTTGTGGAGGCCTATCCAGGATTTGTATCAACTCTATCTCGGTCGGACCTAAAAGCGCTCCGAACCCACCTACCTTTTGTGAAGACTGTTTTAAAACGACCCTCCGAATAGTACCTTTTCCAGTGGCGGTCATAAATGGCTTAAAACTACCGGTCCGATCACTTAATACCTGGTCATAGCCTAAAAGCTTTTTATAGAAATGAAGGCTTTTTTCCATATGCGATACCCCGATTATCGCGCCTAGAACCCCACCAAAACGTGACTTAGTCTCGCAGAACACATAGCCATCCGATAGGACCTCCACTCGATTTCCCCAAGGGTCTCGAAACAAGAAATGTTGTCGAGATTCAGGAGTTTGCATGAGTTCGGTCAAGAAAGGAAGTTGAAGTTTTTTAAGTGTGGTATGGGCTTTTTGAATGTCATTAGTCCGAATTTTCATGGCATTGACACCCAAATCGCCCCATTCGATTTCAATAGCGGGTTCTTGGGGTTTTCTATTTTTGAACTGCCATATTTCCAAACCACCACCACCTCTCATGTTCATGGAGAGCAAGGCACGACGATGCTCGACCGTACCCCCTGTATACCGGGTCATTAGAGTCGCCGGCGACTCATCTTCAAAAACCAGGATATCGAAGCCCAGATTCTTTCGATACCAATTGAAAACTACCTGGGTATCGGCAACGCCAAGACCTATCTGTTGTATACCATTTAATCCACTATCCATTAAGTATTTGTTTTATAGGAGACACGCAACAATTTGTCATGCAATGCCTTAAGCCTTTGAGAAGAGTATCCGAATTTAAATAACAATACGAGCAGCATGTTGGCAAGATTGACACGTAAATAGGAGTTAACACTATATTTTCTAGCAGAAACAATCAAGTCGTTCTTGATGATCGTGTAGTTGATATCTTGTCTTTTCATCCGTTGGAAGAACTCGAAATCCTCCATCAATACCTGTTCTTCATCGAATCTTCCGAGCTCCATAAAAACAGGCTTTTTGATAAAAAGGCATTGATCGCCTCCTCCGGTGAAAAATCCATCCTTAGCGGTAAAGCTCGCATTGATTTTTAACAAAATACTGTCTTTGTCGAACTTATAAGAAAAGAAGCCTGCTACATAACCTTCATCTAGGGCCTGAACGATATCTTGAAAAAAAGAGCAGGGAGGTACCACATCAGCATGCAAAAAAACCAAAATATCACCTTTCGCCCTTTCTACAGCGGCATTCATTTGCACGGCCCTACCCCTACCCGGACATTTTAAAAGTTGAACACTATTGGAATCCAAAAAATCATAGGGACCATCGTGGTTTTCACAGGAAAGCGCGACAATTACTTCAACCGGTATGGCCGAACTCAACTGCAGTAGATAGGGCAATAAATGCGTCAGGTTTTGCCTTTCGTTATGCGCCGGTATTATAATCGATATCATATAAATTCAACCAAAGATTCCATTACCATTAGGTCGGGCTGCTACCCTTTCTTTATACCTACGTATTTTTGTTGGAAAGGTTTTTTTTTATTTACGACAAACCTTTTGCAAAAATCTTCGTACATCGTATAGCACGAAGCTACATTTAATTTTATGATATCACATCCTATAAAATCATTACTCTTGGTCTTTTTTATCGCACTTAGCTGTACGAGTCATAATGCACAAAAAGCAAGTTCGGATATTTCGGATTTCAATCAATTGTCGGAACAGTTCCTAAGCGATGTCAAGGCCGGGAAAGACACAAAATCCTATGAGGACAAACTTGCAAGGACCTCGGTCAATGCATTGGCGGACGGACTGCAGACCGATGAACAAAAGTTAGCCTTCTGGATAAACATCTACAACGCCTACATTCAGGTGCTTTTATCAAAAAATCCGGAACTGTATGAAGATCGGCAGGCCTTCTTCAACGAAGAACGCATACTGATCGCCGGGGAGAAAAGGTCATTCTCAAAAATTGAGCACGGTATCATACGGAAGTCACAGTGGTCACTCGGTTTAGGGAAAATCCGCAAATGGTTTCCCGATGCGTTTGAGCGGAAGCTACGTGTCGACAAACGTGATTACCGCATTCATTTCGCCCTCAATTGTGGTGCGAAAGACTGCCCCCCTGTCGCCATTTATGAAGCAAAGCGCGTAAATGAACAATTGAACAAAGGCACAGAACAGTATCTTAAGAGTACTACCGCTTATGATGCAGCGTCAAAAACCGTTAAGGTCACGTCATTATTCAGCTGGTTTAGGGGTGACTTTGGAAGCGGTCGAGGCACAAAGAAGATTCTTAAGGAACAGGGGTTGATACCCTCAACGGATGTCGATTTGGAGTTCAAGAATTATGACTGGACGTTGGACCTGGACAATTGGATCGCCCTGTAGTTTCCATTTAAAACGCCTCGTTGATGGTGAAATAAAAGTTACCCCCTTCTCCGCTTATACCATAGTCCATCCGTATACGGGTTCCTTCTTTTTTATTCAGGGTATATCGGAGACCGATACCCGCGGCATTTTTGAAAGCAGAGGAAAAAAGTGAACCAAAATCTTTTGAAACCGTAGCCGTGGAACCGAAAGCGACCCCTTCAATGCGCCGGTACAACGGAAACCGATACTCGAGGGCCATACTCCATTCCGCATTATCTTGAAATCGTCGGTTGTCAAAACCCCTTGTTCTTCTAGAACCCAATGAGTTTAGGTCTAGGAAAGGGGCACCTTCTCCATTATTGGCAAAATAGAGGTTTGTAGCCAATACATGTCTTCCCTTGATTTTCTGGTAATATCGTGAATCGAGAATCCATTTGTTATAGGAGAAGTCGGAACCTACGGCTTTAAAAGAGGCCAACAAATTACCTTGTATAAAAAGTCCTTTGGTCGGAAAGAAGATATTATCCCGTGAGTCATACACGGTAGAAATTCCCAAATTGGAGATGATTCCCCCCTCTTTACCAAGAAAGTCTCCTGCATCGATCAAGCCATCCTCTTTTAATGTCGGGGTGCCGTACTTATCGAATTCATACGCCAACCCCACGGAAAATTTGGGGACAATTTCCCGAAGCACGGTCAGCCTAGCCCTGGAAAAAGTAACATCATAGGTTTCAAGATCCTCTTCCCTAGAATCGATTCCGATACCAAAAAAATTATAGAAATATTTATAGAACCCCACCTCGCCTACAAAGCGCCATTTCTCTTCATCGGCATATATTTCAAAAGGTGCGAAGAGTAAAATCTGTTTTTTACTGGTCAAAGTAGCTGCCGCCTGAATGGTTGAAGGACGTGAATCAGCAGATTCATTTTTAAAGCGAAACGTTCCGATACTTATTCCTCCGTAACCCAAGCCTGTTTCCGGTAAAAAAAAGAGCACGGGTAGTACCCTTATTTTCAGGTTTTTTGTAGAATCGTTAACCTTAGGAGTCGGTTCTTGGCCACATACCGATTTTGAAATTGCACAAAGCGCGAGCAAAAAGAAAACTACAATCCGAAAATTCATCGCCGTAATTTAAACAACTATTTATTGTTCATCCATATTTCTGAAGAAAACTATCAGGTTTTCCTAAATTTGTAGTTCCAGCAAAAGGATAAATACGATTCCCTAAGTCCCTCAATGCAAAAAATACTTGCTTTTAAGAAATCAATACTCGGTCTTTTCATTTTTTTGGGAATTGTAGCTACCCTGCTACTTTTTCAGTTAAAGTTCTCATTTGACTTCAGTCAGTTTTTTCCTGAAGGCGACGAAGACCTTGTCTTTTATCAGGAGTTTATTCAAGAATTCGGAGTAGACGATAGCTTTCTACTTATCGCCATTGAAAAGGAACCCACTGTGTTCGAAACGGATTTCCTAGAGCGTTTCGATGCCTTCTCAAAAACATCAAAAGACATCCCGTACGTTATTGAAAACCAATCTTTAACCACCCTCTTTTATCCTTTAAAAACTTCTTTCGGATACAGCCGGCTTCCGATCATACATATTGGGGATTCGTTGAAGTACGACAAGGACTGGCAGAAAATAAAAAAGGATAGTTTGTTTACTGGGCTTCTCGTCGACGAAAAAGCCACTTCTATGGTAGTTTCCCTAGAAACTGAGGATACACTCGATTACGAGCAATGTATCGCACTACTTACGGCTTTAAGAAATTCATTGGAAAAGCACGGTTTCAATGACTACCACCTTCTCGGGCGTGCTTTTTTCTATGAGGCACTTGTCAATATGCAAAAAGAAGAACTGATCAAAACCACGATTTTCGCCACCCTACTTGTCGTACTAGTGCTCTTTTTGGTGTATCGAAGAATAACCGTAGTGGCTATCGCCCTCTCTTCCATAATTTTGGCACTACTCATTTTTTTGGGAGTGTTATCACTTCTTGGCAAAGAGCTGAATACGTTATCCTCCTTTTACCCCATTTTGTTATTGATTGTCGGCACTTCCGATGTCATCCATATCATGGATGACTATTTGGCAAAACTACGTAGCGGACTGCAAAGACAGATCGCAATGGCAAATACACTTAAGGAAGTAGGCATTTCGACCCTACTCACTTCAGTGACCACGGCTATCGGCTTTGCCTCCTTGGTCACCTCCAAATCAAGCGTGGTAAGTGGTTTCGGAATCAATTCGGCCCTTGGGGTGCTGATCGCCTTTGTGACCATCGTAGGATTTGCCTGCTCCCTCTTACTGCTGATCGATACGAAATACGTACTGCCCAAAAAGAACAGTTCTTCGAAATGGACTGCTGGCCTCACTCGCGTAAATCAGTTTACCCAACATTTTCCTAGGGGTATCCTAGTGGCAAGCCTCCTCTTTATGGGAATTTGCATTTGGGGGCTTTCAAGAATCAATACGAACTATCAGATCAAAGAGAGTCTTCCCTCGGGAAGTGCAATTGCCGCTGATTTTGAGTTTTTTCAAAAAAACTATGGCGGATTTCGACCTCTTGAAGTAGCGGTGTCAGCTCAAGGGGAGTATAAGGTTACCGACTTTTTCGTGGCTCAGGAAGTTGAAAGAGTAGTACAGCGCCTAAAGCAATTCAGTGCTGTGCGTAACGTGCAATCGGCCAATGCTTTTTACAAAGGATTGCACAAGGCCAATAATCTTAACCAATCCGATTACTTCATACTACCAAAAGAAAGGGAAACCTTTGAAAAATATAAAAGGGAAGTGCAGAAAATAGCGCGCAAGCCCTTGGGTAAGTTCGTTAATACCGAAGAGACCAAAGCGAGAATAACGGCCAAGGTACTCGATATAGGGCTAGACACCCTTAATACGGTATATGAAGAATTCAATTCATTTGTGACCACGGAAATAGATTCGAATCTAGTGAAGTTCAGACTGACCGGCACAGGTATCTTATTGGATAAAAACGCCTACTACATCAAGGACAGTCTGTTGCAAGGTTTGCTTATGGGACTATTGCTTGTTGCGCTCGTTATGGCTTTTTTATTCAAGAACTTGAAGCTAGTGTTGGTCTCCTTACTACCAAACTTTTTACCCTTGTTATTCGCGGCGGCACTTTTAGGCTTTTTAGGTATACCCCTTGAGGCTACTATTTCAGTAGTATTCGCTATTGTATTCGGTATAGCCGTCGACGATACCATACATTTTCTAGGTCGTTATAAGATAGGGCTTTCTAAAGGCTTGAATAAGGAAGAAGCCTTGCAAGTTACCTTTGCAGAAACAGGCCGGGCACTTATTATCACCACTTTGATACTGTTCTTCGGCTTTCTGGTGTTGTTATTTTCAGTGCATACACCAAGTACGACCATTGGAATGCTCGTCAGCGTGACGCTTTTAACGGCATTGATTTTAGACCTACTACTACTTCCGGTGTTGATCCGAAAGTTGCTTTAGTAAAAGGTGCGCAATAAAAAGAACCGTCTTACTTTAAACGGTATTTGCGACCTCGAAGAGTTTTACGTAATTGTTTGCGCGCATTTAAAACAAAATACACCAACACTGACATGATAGAAATCCAAATAAAAAATAGGAAGTATTCCATAACACTCTAGTTTTTAGGGGAACTGTTTTCGGTTAAATTCTATTGTTGCTTCTGTAACACTTGGGGCATTTCATAAGCTTTTAAAATAATTGGGAAGATAAAAATATAGAAAAGTACGCTATATTCCTACAAAAAATATCTAAAATCGACCAAATGACATCTAAGCTTCCGACATCGAATCGTTCATAACCACCTAAAAGTCCCTATTTTCCATTAATTTAGCGACCTAAATCATCGATCAATGAACCCATCGGCATCGGGCTGGATTAATAAATTCGGGCAGATAGTTAACACGAGCCATGAAAGCTATGCCAACTTTGCTGAACTATACAATGCACTTAGAAAGACCGGCTTCGTATATGGCATCAATACCCAAGTTCCGCCGTTTATTGCCACTCAGCACACCCTATCGGAAGATGAAAAAGCCAAAATCAATCTAGTAGTAGGTCTGTACTCCGTTTTCAATCTAGAAAACCCAAAAACACCTTTTGATGCTTTCTTAGAAGCTATTTTCGCTTTTTACCAAGATTTGGGGATTCAACAGATTTCCTTTTTGCATAAAATTCTGACCGGTAAGAAAACGTCCGATCAGCTGGAAAAACTGATCGATTCGCGGGTTTATCTCGAAGATAATTTAATCAGTAAGACCTTTAATAGTATTATCACCAACTCGTTGCTCTTCATAGATGTATTGGTCTTCAAGAAATACCTGCAACAGAAAACGGAAATACGTGCATATGCTCAAAATTTGGAATACAAGACCATACATATTACCTATCACGCCTTGAATTCAAAGGAAAAGGAGCGTAATGATGAGCGGTTGGCGCAGCTCTTTGGGGCTTCACTGACATTCATAGACACGACCTCGCAGCGTTTTGACGGGTCATACCGCGAAAAGCTGATGCACAACCACTCTGTATGGGAAAACCATTATTTCTTGGACATTGCCTGCTTAAGTGTTTGGGAAGACAATTCGTTGGACTACCGAGAATCGGAGTTTATCTTCGGAATAGGCAAAGACCTGGGATTCGAAAAAAAACAGATTTCCGAATCTTTGGAAGAAGTGACCGCCTTTTTCGATATGAACGCGGAAAATATCCCTTTCTTAAAGGACAATAATATGGCCATGCAATTTTACGAAAGCATGTCAAAAGTGGTCAATCGACTCATTCTAAGAAACAGTAAGCGATTGCAAAAAGAGCTTTCCGAAAGCGCCGAACTCGTAGCCTTACTATCAAAATCAACGGTTCGTGATTTGAATTCCGAGGAAAAGAAAAAAATACAAAATCAGCTTATCGATATTTTCAAGAGCATTCCTTCCCTTGCTATTTTTATTTTACCAGGTGGTGCGGTTTTGCTTCCGATTTTCATTAAATTGATTCCGAAACTACTTCCCTCGTCATTCGATGAAAATCGCATTGAAAAAACAGACAATTAGCGCTAAAAACATGATATAATAAAAATCTATGACTATATTCAATAACCACAAAATCAATTAATTAAATCACATTACTCTAACCACAACTTAAAGTCTCGAACTCTTTCTCTACTTACGATAATTTCTTGCTCGGAAAAGTTGTTCAACTTGATTTGAAGCCTTGAATTCGTATAAGAAATGATGTCTTTAATATGGGTGATACTAACATAGAATTTTCTACTCACCCGAAAGAAAATCTTGGGATCTAGTTCTGTCTCCAAATTTTCCAGCGTCGTATCCAATAGGTAATTTCTTCCGTCCGAGGTAGCTGCATAGGTGCCTTTATTCTCACTATAAAAACACTCCACCTCATCAGCGTTGATAATCTTCAGGTGCTGCCCTACCTTGACAGTGAATCTTTTCTTGTGTTCTCGCTCCAACGGATTTATCAATAGCTTTTTAATATCTTCAAAATCGAGTGCCAATTTTTGTGCTTGCGGTTTCAGCGCACGGTATTTCTTTACAGCTTGCTCCAATTCCTCATCGTCTATCGGTTTCAACAGATAGTCGATACTATTCAGCTTGAACGCTTGCAGTGCATACTCGTCATAGGCTGTTGTAAAAATGATGGCACTCTTGACTTCCACCTCGTCGAATATCTCAAAAGAGAGTCCATCAGAAAGCTGAATGTCCAAGAATATCAAATCAGGATGTGGGTTGTTATTAAACCAATTAATGGCCTCTTCTACCGAATGGAGCATCACGGATACCTCAACATCCAACTCTGCCAATAAACGGCCCAAACGCCTTGCGGCGGGCTTCTCGTCTTCAATAATGATTACGTTCATGTATTACCTATTTTTTAGTTGAAAGTCCGTTGTCTTTTGATATGACTTTTCATCTGACCCGAACCTCATTTTTTACCTATTCGGATTTTTCTTTATTCCGCTCTTCGTTCATAAATCGCTCCATTTGGCGTTCTTCCCATTTTCGTCCAAAAATAGAGAATCCTCCGAATACTTTAACCCCATGTACCGCGAGGATGATTCCCCAAATGATAGGGGTTCCATATACATTCCAATCGATCCACTCTAAAAACTCAGGATTGCCCAAGGCCCTTTTACTCAAAAGAGTTACGGTCATCCGCTCTTTAAAAAGCAATAAAACCGCATTGACTACTAGGTATACACCCAAATGATTATAGAAGCCCCTGATTTCGGCTACCCTGCGTTGCGCGCGTTCGTACTTGGTCAATTCTTTATTTTCCATGGTCTGTTTGGTTATTGTTCTCAATTTTCATTTTTGCTGTCGTCCATAAACTTTTCGATTTGGCGTTCTTCCCATTTCCTTATCAACAAAGGAATCTTACCAAATACCAATAGCGCATGTATGGCAAGGATAATACACCAGATATAAAAATTCCAAACAACCCAGTCCATCGCCTTTGTATGATATCCTATAGTATCACCAAGCTTACCCTTCATGAGGATCAACGGGACATTGATTAAGATAAAAATAGCGACATGCCGGTAGAACCCTTTGATTTGGGCTATCCTATCCCGAGCTCTTTCGAATTTATCGAACCTATTGCTTTTCATTGTCTATCGACTTATATTTTTCAACTTCCTTTCGGTCTTCCTCTAAGAACTTTTGCATTTGGCGCTCTTCCCATTGCTTACCTAAAAACGGATTTAATCCAGAGACTTTAAGCCCGTGAAAGGCAAGGCCTATTCCCCAAAATAATGGAGTAGCAAATGTGCTAAAGTGCCATATTGGCCCCATAAAGGACTCTCCATTATACATCGTGCCCACAATTTTAACCACAATAAGCATGGTATTGATAAAAACAAATACCATCAGGTGTGTGAAAAAGCCCTTCAGCTCCTCTACTCGCTTTTTTGCCCTCGCTTTCTTGTCTTCCCTATCGGTTTCCATACCCATCGCCTAGTTGCTTGTACTTCTCCACTTCTTTGCGGTCCGCATCCATATACTTTTGAATCTGCCGCTCCTCCCAATTCTTACCGAAAATGAAGTTAAAGCCCAATACTTTGGAAGCGTGCCCCGCAAGTCCTATTCCCCAAAAAAACGGCGTCGCAAAAGTGCCAAAACTGAAAAATGCGCTTACAAAACTGTCACCTTCGTTCATTCGGGCGTAAATTGAAACCCCCATAATGAAAAGGTTTACCAGCACGTATACCATGAGGTGTATGTAAAACCCTTTCAGTTCTTCGACCCGTTCTCGAGCCCTTTTTTTCTTCTCTCTTCGATTTGTTTCCATTGGTCTTATTTTTTTGTTCCTTCTCCTGTCTGATCACAGGTTTATAAGGATCGTTTCACATGAATTGCTATTTTATTCGATACGGGAACCTTCAATGAGGCCCAAATGCACGGTGTTGATCACTTCCACCTTTCCTTGCCCTCATCTTGCTGCATAAACTCCTGTATCTTTCGTTTCTCCCAGTCCTTTCCAAAAAAGGGATTGAGGTCGAATGCCTTGATCGCCTGAAAGACCAGTCCTATACCCCAGCCAAAAGCCGCCCATAAAAACCAAGCATTGCTCCATTCGTTCAGATAGTAGTTGATTCCTCCCAACAGGGCGATTACAAACAAATACTTTGTCAGGCTTGAGTAGAACTTCCGCATACAGGCAATTTTATTCTTTGCCCTAATATATTTCTCGTCCTCTATTTTGTACATAATGTATGATTTTTACAAGATTTTTTTATTGGCGTATTAAAGATACGGAATACCTAAAATTCAGTATCGTTCATAAATTCCCTTATCTTTCGTTCTTCCCAGTTCTTCCCAAAAATCAGGGCACTCCCAAAAACACTGACCCAGTGTCCGAAAAGACCTAAGCCCCAACCGACGGCCGGAAACAGCACCCAGGGAAAATGGGTCGTATTATAATTGAGCCAAGCCAATAACGGGATGATGATCAAATAAGCTACAAGGTTCGAATAAAAAGATTTAACCTTCGCTATGTGTTCTTTCGCTTTTTCGTATTTGTAGTCGTATGAGTTCTCCATGATAGTTCTATTTGTATGTTCTATTAATATTTACAAGTCAAATATCGTGGGAATCAAAAAGGTTTGAAAAACTTGCTTTCCGAGTTGTCGCTTTTTGGGGATGAATTGGGAAATCGGTCTCTTTCCGTTATAAGGACCACTAGTTGTTCTGTAGAAAAGGTGCTACCCGGAGCGCTCGGAGCACACTCACAAAGCTTCGGAAGGGAAACGCATGAAGGAAATTGGATCTAGCTGCCCAAAGACGGTCAGGTTTACATATGGCGTATCGAATCAAAAGTCTTCATCTTCCATCAACTCGCGCATTTTCTTTTCTTCCCAACGCTTTCCCCAGAGCGGATTGTACCCATAGGCCTCCATTCCATGGGCAACAACCCCGAAGCCCCAGCCTAAGGTCGGAAATATGGCCCAAGGAAAACTAGTCGTATTGTAATTCAGAATCCATAAAAAGGGGATGACTATGAAATACGCCAAAAGGTTTCCATAGAACCCTTTGATCGCTTCAACACGTTCTTTCGCTTTCTCATAGAGTTTGTCTTCGATATACTCTTTCTGGGTCTCCATGACCGAGACCTGTTTGGTCAACATGGGTAACTTTACACTAAAATCGGAAACCGATTTTTCGATTTCCACCTGTTTGTCCGTTAGAATGCCATACCGTTGTCGAATGTTCTGTAAACCGACGCCGCTACTTTTTTTGACCACTTGTTTCTCTTGAAGATTGTTACTGACCTTAAGCATTCCATCTTTCTCGGTCACCTTGATATGTAACGGTTTTTCAGCGGTTACCACATTGTGCTTTACTGCGTTTTCAAGCAGAAGCTGAAGCGATAAAGGAATTATTTTTGCGTCCGGATCCAAACTGCGTTCCGGGATGTCGAAAACGATACTATCTTCAAAACGCATCTTCAAAAGACGTACGTAGGTCTTGGCAAACCGAAGCTCTTCATCAACAGTGACCAGATCTTTGTTTTTCTGTTCAAGCACGTAGCGATAGACTTTCGAAAGTGATGTGGTGAACTTTTGGGCCTGATACGGATCCTCTTCGATCAAACTGGTCAAAACGTTCAAACTATTGAATAGAAAATGTGGGTCAAGCTGATTTTTAAGGGCATCGAATTTGGCGGAAGCGGTACCCGCGATTATTTTTTGCTCCTTTACTTTGATTTCCTGACGATGCCGATAGTAAGAAACTATGTAAAAGGTCAAGGCGACCACTACTCCAATAAGCATTGAAGGCCAATACGCCATTAGGGTTTCATTCTCCCAAAATTCGTCCAAGGTATAATTGTAGATACCAACTAACAAAATGATACGGGAAATAGCCGTACCTATCAATGTAAAAAGCGCATGCCCTGCCACTGCAATTGCCATCTTGTTTGTAGTAAACAGTCCCTGACGGTGCTTTTCGGTATAATAGCCGTACCAAACCGAGTTTGTGGCGTACAGGATAATCGAAAAGAGCATATTATTACGAACCTCCCTCCAAACATCATTTGCAGTAAGGCCTTCCTCATAAGTGCCGTTGAAATAAACTATGGCAAGCAATATCAATGAGATAAGAATCCCAATTAAAAGTGCATTGCCAATGTGTTTTAAAAATCTTTGCATTCATTCTATTCTTTACCGCACAAGGTAGATAAAACCGATGCAGCCCTATCCTTGCCCCAATTTGGATGAAAATCCGATTCTGCTTTAAAGGTATCAAAAAGTTCCAAGGAACGCGATACGTCTTTACAGTATGGCGTAGTATCCTGCCCAAAATACCTGGCCGAGCCCATATCCCATTCGGCTTTAGAAAATACGACTCTCGGATTTTCAGGTGCGATTTCCAAGGCCTTCGCGTAGAGTGCAGCCACCTTACCGGAAAGTGTCATTCCATAAGTTGCCCCGTCAAAGGCGATCCAGGCTGTATGCGTCATCGCCTGCTGCACGAGAATCTCGGGATTATCAGGAGAAATATTTTTCGCCAAATCGATGTATTCCTGTGCTTTTTCGAGCTGCTGTGTCAATTTCTCTTTGTCCTTTTCCCCAAAAGAGATGATTGTATTGATCTGCGCTACATAGTAATACGGCAACCAATTATCCATCTCTGCATTTGCAATGCGTTCAAACATATTCGAAGCATCTGCGGTCTTTCCTTCTCCCCAAAGTTGAAGGGCCTTTTGCATTCCTTTTTCATAGGGTCCTTGGGCGAATGCTATGGATGAAACTAAAAATAAGGCGATTGCGATTGTGTTTTTCATGATATACGAATTATGATGTTATGAGTGAGGTTCCCAAAGGGGAACAGTAATGAGTTTACAAATTGATGATCTGGGTGATGGTGCCACCTGATACTTCAAATTTAGCATCCTTCCAAGTCGGGGGACCGAACCTAGCGGGTGCATCATTTGAACTTCCGGTGGCTTCTGTAGGTATGCCCAAAAAGGAATCTAGTTTACCGTCGTTGTCCTCATCGTGAAAGACCGATATCGCATAGGTTCCATTGGGAATATCGAGAAACCTGACAATACTTTGCCCATTTTCGATTTTTCCGACCATGCCTTTCACTGGTTTTTGTAACCAGTTATCGCTACTGTCATATAATCCGATGAGCATCTGTCCTTCCTCGGAAGAAATATTTTCTATTTCCAAGACAATGGTAGTGCCCTCTTCTTGCGCTTTGACAACTACGGTGAATAAAAGAAAGATAATTACACGGGTTAAGGTATACATGGTATTGTATTTTATTTGATTACTGTGCAAATCTGGAGAGATCGGGACTTGAAAAGAAAAAAGAAAGACTGAATTGTAGAATTTATGGGATGGACTGTAAAACGTAGTTTTACCTTAGGGACAACCAACGATGTAATCAAATCATATGAATACGACGCAATAGCTGCTCTTTATACGATTTTCCGATAGGTATGGGCTTTCTCCCGATTTCAATATGGCCCTCGGCAACCGCATCAAGTTTTGAAATATTCACTATAAAGGAACGGTGTACCCTTAAAAAGTCGATTCCCGGAAGCTTTTCCTCCATGGCCTTTAATGTAGAGGTCAATACAAATTGACGGGCAACGGACACCACCGTGCAATAGTTGCGATCGGCCTCAATATATAAGATATCAGCAAATAGCAGCTTCTCCATTTTACCCTTATGACGAACGAAAATACGATCCGCTAATACTTCAAAGTCGTTTCTTTGTCTATTCGTACCGTGCTCCGTATTGGAAAGCTGTTCGACGACAAGGGCAATGCTACGCCCCAAACTCACTTTGTTAAAAGGCTTTGTGACAAATGCCCTAGGACGGGTCTTTTTAGCTTTCTCGAATGTGACTTCATCACTATTTGCGGTCAGATAAATAATAGGGATATCTGCTGATGTTTGTATCGATTTAGCGGTTTCTATACCGTCTAAATCTCCTTTAAGATTGATATCCAATAAAATTATATCAGGTGTATTGCCCTTGGCGTGTATGATAGCTTCTTCCCCTCGTGATACGATTCCGGTTACCTCATACCCTAAATCGGTCAGTTGTAAAGAGATATTTGCCGCAATGATCATATCATCTTCAACTATCAAAATTCGGGGCGTATACTTCATTATTAAGCCGCTTTTGAGTGATTGAATTGTATGGAGACGGATGTACCATCAGTCGTTTCCAGTACCATTTGGCCATCGAGCTGTTTGGTCAACAAGGCAATCAATTGAGTACCGAATCCTGTACCGATGACATGCCCCTCACTGCCAGTCCCGATACCATTATCGGTAACTTTCAAATGCAGTAGACCCTCTGATTGTACCAAACGGATTACAATTTTTCCCTCTCGCATATCAGGAAAGGCATATTTAAAGCTATTTGTCAGTAATTCATTGACAATCAAACCTATAGGGATAGCCACATCAACATCAAGCGAGATCTCGTCCATCATCACTTCAACCTGTACCTGATCCCGCATGCCAAAGGAATCTTGGATATAGGCCGTCAAATTGATGAAATAATCCTTCATCTCCACCGCGGCCATATCTTCGCCCATGTATAGTTTTTGATGAATCATACCCATACTTTGCACCCGGTGCTTACTCTCGGTCATCACATTCGATAGATCAGGGTCCTCAATTTGCGCAGATTGTAGGGATAACAAACTTGAAATAATCTCGAGATTGTTCTTGACCCGATGATGTATTTCCTTCAACAAGAACTCCTTTTCCGCATTTTGTTTACGAAGCAGTTGGTTCACTTTGAACTTGTTGCGAATCGTTTTATAAGACAACAACAATAAGAGCAATAAGAGCGCCGTAATGATACTGATCAACAACTGTCCGTTGCGTTGTTTTTGAATCTGGGCCTCCTGAATCAAGATAGTACTTTCTTTATTGGCGACATCAAACTCGGTTCGTAGTAAGGAAATTCGATGATCGGCTTCGGCCGTAAATATCTTACTTTTTAAGCTATCGTGTTGCGCATATGCCCCATAGGCCTTTTCATAATTATTGTTGCCGGCATACGCACTGCTCAACGCCTCGTAAGCTTGACTGAGTTGAAAAGTGTCTCCAAAATCTTCGGTAGCTATCGCAATACATTTATGAAGACTTTCAATAGCCGAAGTGAAATGACCTTGTAGATTTTGAAGTTTTCCCAAAGTAAGCCAACAGCGCATGACCATAAAATTGTTGTGTAGTAATTCTGCATACTTTAAGGCATTTTCCCCAGCTTCCTCTGCTTTTTTTGGTTCGTCACGGTCAATATAAAAATCAACCATCGATATATAGATGTCACTTAGATTATTATAAAAACCATAGCGCTCTCCAACGGCTATGGAGTGTCTAAAGTGACTTAATGCTTCGTCATGCTCCTTTAGCGCCAGATAATTATTGGCCACTACGAACAAAGTAAAGCTATAATCAAGACCATTGATGTTTCCCGCTTCGAAAGCTTTCAAGGATTTTATTCCATATTCAAGCCCTGCTTCAAACTTGCTCTGTTTCCAGAACAAATTGCTTAAATCACTGTAAGCCATGGCCATGGCCCACTTATCGTTTAACTTCTTGCCTAAATTGAGCGTCTCAAGGGCAAAATCGGCAGCCTTATCCAATTGCCCTCTTCGTTCATAGACATATCCTAACTGGGTATTGAGTAAGGGCAAGTCTATTTCAAGCACCTTGCCTCGAGCACAAATGAGCACCTGTTCCGCTTCCTCTAACTTTTCCATCCGCAAGAGAATGGCTCCTTCGGTAATCTGAAACCGTCCATTCCACAGGGTGTCTTCTTTAGATCGGGTAAGGGCTAATCCCTGTTTTGTGAAATCCAATGCCTTGACCAAATCACGGGTATGCCAATAGTAGGCCAAGTCATTGAGTATTGAAAATCTTATGGAATCTATCTTAACCTTTGGAAGCGCCTGTTCGAGTGTATCCAAATAAGAGGTTGAAAAGTCATCAGTCTCCACAAACACCTTTCTGTAAGGGTTTTCGCGATTGAAGTCGATAATTTGGGCAAAAGTAGTACTGGTAGCTAAAACGGTAAGAAGACAGAAACAAATGATTCTCAACAGAATCTCTTTCATCCTTGGTTTGGTTATTCTCGGAGGGAACGACTCTAAATATACAATTTAATGATTATATGCTATTCGGTAAAAAAAAATGAAGGTTCGGACAGCGAAAGTATACGTTCGTCCCTGCCAGGGACCTTTTTTAAATACCAAACATTTTCTTTTGATATAGTAAGGCGAATTTGGTATTGGTACCCGTGACTCCTATTAAATGGTGTCCATTGCCGCGAAGGACGGAGTCGATTACGCCAAAATTGCATTGAACAAGGCACTTTAGAACAAACAAAGGGCCAAAACCTGTGTCGACTTTCGAGTCAGTTTGTTGGAATATGAAACTGTAGAAGGTCATACGGGCCTTGATATGTACTATGATCGAAAAATTAAATTCAGTAGGTATTAGCATAGGCAATCTCCCGGCCAGTTAAAATACTAAGTCGAACCTAGCGGGGCCAACCACCTATATTCGGGGGAACTACGGGTGAACCCTGTTAGGTTTAATATCGGATCGATGATACCGATCGACCCAAAAAATCAATACGTAACCACATCTGCTACGAAGCAGATCCTAAATAGCGAAACCAATGAAAAAAGTAGTTCTAAGTATTGTATTGTGTTTGCCGTTTGCGCTTCTAGCGCAAGCAACCCCTGAAATGATTTTCAGTCAAGTGATGCTGACACCCAAACCGGATAAAATCACGGAATTCGAAGCGGGCATCAGTGCGCACAACAAAAAGTTCCATAGTGAAGGTCTACAAGGCGCCACGGTATATTGGATTGCCAACGGCAAAAACTCGGGAAAATATATTTGGAATACCGGGCCTATGCCTTGGGCAGCCTTGGATGCTGGACACCCTGATAAAGCAAATCATGAGGGTGATTGGAACAAAAACGTAGCTCCATTTACCACCGGTAACGATGAAGCTTTTTTCTTTACTGCCGATTTTGCCAACTCGAACTTTTCAAAAGACTTTACGCAAAAGAATCTATCCGTTTTTATGCTCGATATCAAGAGATTCAAGAACATGGAGTTCATGGAACTTATGAAAAAGGTGAAGAAGGTATATGCTGAAAAAATGCCCGAACGGATTTACGGTGTTTATCACAATGCCATGCCTTCCAATGACGACCGTACGTTTGAACGTGATATGGGTTGGGTCGAATTCTTCGATAGTATGGGCATTTTCGGAGAGGATGATAAATTTCCCCAATATTATGAAGAAGTGCACGGAGCGAATACCTTCCTCGATTTTGTCAAGGCGTTTGAGAATGTCACCAATGGCGATATGATGGAGCTCTGGAACTTCAGGGCAGATCTCAGTGGTACGGATGGCAAAGTAGAAGCGATAGCCCGACAATAAATAGGTGTAGCAAAAAACCAATAACAAACGACACGGGTAACACCTCATGAAAACAGACGCTACCCGTGTCTTGGTTTTGGCGGGCCGAATATCCATCTAATGGAAAACAACTTGAAAAAAGACGATCATCGACCGCTCACGAATGCTTTTTTAGGCAAAACGGTTCTCATCGTGGCTGTTCTCGCCGTTATCATATGGTGGAAGAGTGACACACTGATACATATGATCACAGTGTGGTGCAAAACAGGGCAATGGCCCCTTTAGGCCTTAAATTCTTTGACCTACCCATCTTCAAATCGCCCTTTTTCTATATATTATTAAAAAACTGTAGGCAACATGAAACCGACCAAACGCGCATTGCCCTTTGAAAATTCGGGTCTTTACTTTATCGTACTTTTCACCTTGGCCCTAATCGGTTTTTGGCCATCTTATTTCTCGAAATTCTTTGACGGTACGGGCGATTTTAGCTTCTATTTTCATTTTCACGCCATTTTTGCGGTACTGTGGATCTTTATGCTAATCGTACAACCCATTTTAATCCGCAAGAAAAAGTTTGCACTGCATCAAAAAATAGGCAAGCTCTCCTATATTCTAGTACCATTTGTATTCATCTCGATTATCCTCTTGGCACATAGCACGCTTAAAGGCCCAAAGGAAAATTTGGGGCTTGAGCTGTGGATTCCGGCCAAAGATCTTTTCATTTTTGCGATAGGCTATGGTATTGCCATCAAATACCGGAGTCAAATGGCCATTCATGCAAGAGGGATGATTGTCGCCGGAATCGTATTGATCGAACCGGCCTTGGTACGCTTGATTCTATTTTCGTTTTTCCCAGATGAGGGTTTTGCCCCTGCAGGATATTTAATCACCATAGGTCTCGTCTACCTCCTCTTGATCGGACTGATCATTGCAGAACGCAAACAAAAAACAGGGCGCTGGGTCTTTCCACTGGCTCTGGCACTCTATGTTTTTGTCCATTCCGTATTGGTTTTTCAGATTCGCATACCGCCGTGGCAGGCATTTGCCGAATGGTTTGCCATCTTGCCATTGACTTAAGACCTCGTCGCGTAAAGCCGCTTACTTCATAAAAGAATCTTCCAATACGGGGGAATGTCTGTCTTTTTGTTTCTAACCTGGTAGCCGTGCCACATCATCGCCTTGTTCCACAAAAATCCACCGCGGTCATTCTATAATTTGCGCTAGCTTTGCCACATGGTCAGAAACATCCAAATACGGGTCAGCTTAAAGGAAGAAGATAAAATCGGATTACAGGCCAAAACGGCCAATTATCTAGGAGTTTCAGAAAAGGAAATCGAAATTAAGGTGCTTCGTAAATCCATCGATGCCCGGAAACCTACCATCTACTTCAATTATAAACTAGAAGTCTATATCAACGAACCTATGCCTGCCACCCAGGCCTATATTTTTGACTACAAGGATGTCTCCAAGGCCAGACCGGTTCATATCATCGGCTTCGGGCCCGCAGGAATGTGGGCAGCCCTACGATGCTTGGAACTTGGCTATAAACCAATTGTTTTGGAACGCGGTAAAGATGTTCAGCAACGCAGGCGGGATCTGAAAGCCATTAACCAAGACCATATCGTGAACGAAGACTCCAATTATTGTTTTGGAGAAGGCGGTGCGGGCACCTATTCCGATGGAAAACTGTACACCCGAAGTCTAAAACGAGGTGATGTGCGGCGTATTTTCGAGAGCTTGGTATATCACGGGGCTACAGAACGAATATTGGTCGATGCCCATCCGCATATTGGCACCAATAAGTTGCCGAAAATCGTACAGAACATCCGTGAAACGATTATCAAATGTGGTGGAGAGGTGCACTTCAATACTAAAGTAACGGATTTTGTTATTGCGTCTAATGAACTGAAATCCATAGTCATAAATGATTTGGAGGAGGTCACTACACAACGTGTTATTCTTGCCACAGGACATTCGGCCCGTGATATCTTTTATTTACTACATAAAAAGGAAATCGCCCTGAAGGCAAAGTCGTTCGCCATGGGGGTCCGTGTGGAGCATCCGCAACACCTCATCGACTCGATTCAATACCATTGCAGTGGCGAACGTCATGAATTGCTTCCTGCGGCGGCCTATAGTTTGGTACATCAATCGAAAGGTCGTGGCGTATATTCTTTTTGCATGTGTCCGGGAGGATTCATCGTACCTGCCGCAACAGGACCGAAAGAAGTGGTGGTCAACGGTATGTCTCCTTCCAAAAGGAACAATGACTATGCTAATTCTGGAATCGTCGTGGAAATCGATGTTTCTAAAGATATTCCCAACTATGAAAAATTCGGAGACTTGAAAGGTCTTGAATTTCAGAAGCATTTGGAATATTTAGCGTTTACTTCAGGTGGACGCACACAAGTTGCTCCTGCACAACGTCTTACCGATTTTGTCGAAGGAACTTTATCGTCTGATTTGAATCCGACCTCTTATCAACCGGGGCTAAAATCCGCACCCCTGCATTCTTTGTTGCCCAAACTCATCGGGAGTCGGTTGCGGGCAGGTTTTTCGGAATTCGGTAAGAAAATGAAAGGGTATTATACCGCAGAGGCCAATATCGTTGGTGTGGAATCACGCACCTCATCACCTGTTACCATTCCTCGGGGTGAAACGTTGGAACATCCAGAAATCAAGGGGTTGTTTCCCTGTGGTGAAGGTGGCGGCTACGCCGGTGGAATCGTATCGGCTGCCATGGACGGAGAACGTTGTGCCGAAGCTGCGGTAAATGGCTTATAGGTATTCTATTCAATTTCCGCTTACCCTATAGGTAATTCGCCTATTGGTAATGACCCGACAGTCGCTGATATTCAACGTTGTAGTTGCCGTGATATTCAATGGGGGGTCACCGACCATGCCCCCATACTCGACCACATACCCTTGGGAAGCGTAGGCTCCTCCTCCACCTCCATTGGGCAAATCGTTCCAAGCGCCAACGGGTGCACCACCTCTAATAACAGAAGCGTCAGCAATATGCGCATAATCTTCCCCACCACAGCAATTGTTGGGTTCTCCTCCATTCCAATTGGCATAGGTCAATTCCGTGCCTCCCACACTCCCGCTCCAAAATTGGGTGCCCGCTTCAGGGCCCGTAACCCATCTCCATTCGCCTTCCACAGCGACATCATTAGCGCCGATCCAACCGAATCCACTCGCTTGTTGTCCTGAAAAATCAGCTTCTTCCTGCGAGGTGAGGGTCACCAAATACCCTTGCCAACCGAAATAGGTGCGGTTACCGGCCGCTATTTCCGCGTCGGTCCAACTTATGCCGGGGTCCGATACAAATTCGTAGTAATGCCCCGTATTGGGTAAAAAGTTGGCTTCCCCGACCGTAATGGAAAACTGCCGACTGCCGCTCGGGTTAGGTGAACTTGAAGAAAACTCAGTAGCTAGAACCGCAGCTTCGAATTCAGAATAGGTCGCAGGGCCTTGAAGAGTCAGTTCGCCCTGAACCACATCCCAGCTAGAGGTGATGTTCGGGTGACTGCCTGTCAAAGTGAGCAGATCTTCCCCGTTCACATAGCCACCGGATATTTGAATATAGACCGCTGTTGTGGTCGTATCATCGGGGTCAGTAATCGTAATACTCTGTGCTACGGGTAGCGAGCCACCAGGGCAATAGATTTGATTCCCCGAGCCCACCACCAACGGAGGTTGGTCCGGCACCTGGGCGGTAAACAATACATTATCGATAAAAACGGTTTCAGAATTACCCCAATTTCCACTTGCCGTTGCAAATCGTATTCCCGAATTAGCACTTATTTCACTGATGTCCAAATCATAACTCAGACTACCTGAACCTGACAAAACCGCTACACTGGAGTAACTTGAACCATTGAATAGTTGTACGTCAATATTTTCATCCCCATTCGTTCTGTTGTAATCCAGTGTCAAGGTCACATCAGTGTATGCCGATAGATCTAGGTTTCTTGTAATATAGCGTGAATCAATGTTGACAAAACGAAGCTGGTTGCTCGTCACCCGAATTCGACCTCCACTGGCGCTGGTACTCTCTCCAGTCTCGACCCAGTTACCTAAAAACAACTCCGAACCATCACTATTCGCATAGCTTACACTTTGAAAATTATCGGCAAACGTATCTTGCGCCTGTATCAGGTGAAAACCTAAAAAAGCGCATAGGCAAATGAGTGTTTGTAGAATCCTCATAAGGATTTGGGACTAAAATGGTTAATTGGGGGAATATAAAGTTATATCAGGGAACCGATTTCGCAAGACTAATGTTGTACAAACGGGCCAAACAGGGGCGAAACCCCCAAATACTGTGGTAATTGGTTCCATAAAAAAGCGATTTTCAAGTAAATGAATGCTTTTTCGGGACTGTTATCCATGGTTTAAACGTACCTTCGCGGCTAACCAAACACTATGACTTTTAAAGAACTGGGGCTCGCCGAGCCCATTTTAAAGGCCCTCGAAAACGAGGGTTATAAATCTCCGACGCCCATTCAAGAACAAGCAATTCCCATCTTGCTCCGGGGCAAAGATCTTCTCGGGGTCGCCCAAACCGGTACGGGAAAAACCGCCGCTTTCGGTATTCCTATTCTACATCATCTCTATGAAGGTATTAGCCTTCGTCAAAACAAACGCATAGTACAAGCGCTAGTGGTCACTCCTACACGTGAGTTGGCCATACAGATCGGAGAAAGCCTAACGGCCTATGGCAGACATACCGGTTTACGAAATACCGTAATATTCGGAGGTGTGAAACAGGCCCAGCAGGTAAGGGCTCTTCAAAAAGGTGTCGATATCTTGGTGGCCACTCCAGGTCGGCTACTTGATCTTATGGACCAAGGCTACATCTCTTTTCATCACTTGAAGTTCGTGGTACTTGACGAGGCGGATCAGATGCTTGATATGGGATTCATACACGACATCAAAAAAATCATCGCGAAGCTTCCTCCTAAAAGGCAATCGTTATTCTTTTCGGCTACTATGCCGAAAACCATTGTGGAACTTTCCCGCAAAATGCTCGGCGATTTTGAACGGATTACCATCAAACCTGAACAGGCTACCGCCGAAAGAGTCGAACAGGGTGTTTATTTCGTCAGTAAAAAAAACAAGCCTAAATTATTGGCACACCTCATTAACGAGCGACCCAAGGATTCGGTTTTGGTATTTTCACGTACCAAGCATGGTGCCAATAAAATAGTAAAGAAATTGGGACAGGCGGACATTCGAGCTGCCGCCATTCATGGCAACAAGAGTCAAGCCGCGCGCCAAAAGGCCCTAGGAAGTTTTAAAGCAGGTGCCCTAAAGGTACTGGTGGCTACCGATATCGCCGCTCGGGGAATCGATGTGGACGAGCTATCCCTCGTCATTAACTATGACTTACCGAATATATCCGAAACCTATGTGCACCGTATCGGGAGAACCGGACGCGCTAGCGCAAGTGGAATTGCCCTTTCATTCTGCGATAAGGAAGAACGACCCTACCTCAGGGATATCGAGAAGCTGATCAAACAAGAGGTGCCACGGATGCCCGAACACCAGTTTGTAGACGAAGAGGATACGAAAGAAGCGCCTCAACAAAAACAAAGACCTTCTGAAAATAAGCCCTCATCGAGTTCCGATCATCGCAATCGAAATAGAAATCGAAATAGGAACAGAAATCGCAATAGAAATCGAAGGCGAAACAACAACCAAAGTAATCAGGGCAACAACGACTAGTTTTTTGAAAGCGCCTAAAATGGCCAAATAAGTGGTACAACCAATAAAGTACACAAGAAAAACAAGAATAACAACGGACCGCCTACCCTGACATAGTCCATAAACCGATAACTACCGGCCCCCATTACCATGGCATTTGTCGTAGTGCCGACAGGAGTTAAAAAAGCGGTCGACGCGCTTATCGCCACTGCAATCAGAAATGGTTTGGGTGAAACGCCTAACGATGAGGCGGCCATCAGGGCTATAGGAGCCATCAAAACAGCTGTTGCGGAATTATTGATCGTTTGGCTGAATGCAGCCGTCAATAGAAATATCCCCGCCAAGAGTGCCACCGGGTGAATGGCACCCAAACTCGCCACTAAGGCACTGCTGGTCGACTGGGCGATTCCGGTCTTTTGTAATGCAATACCCATCGGAATCATTGCGGCGATCATAATCACACTGGTCCAGCTGATTCCTTTATAGGCCTTAGTGATGGGTACACAGCCCGATAACATCAATATTCCTGCACAGATCAAGGCCGCCATTGCACCTGGTATCACCTTAAAGACTAGCAGAATGACCATCAAGAGCAGCGTACCCAGCGCTATAAATGATTTGGGAGTAAGCACATCGACATTTTTCGATAAGGCTTCGGGACTTCCTGAAATAACCACATGCTCATACGCTTTTTGAAGATTTTCAATCGCCTCCCAAGACCCTCTGATGATAAAGGCATCCCCGGGCCGAACCGTAATATGGGTGTCTTTTAAAGGCGTATTGTTTCGTGAAACACCAACAAGCTGGATTCCTGCCTGTTTTAGGTACATTCCCAAAGGGATGGTCTTCCCGACAAAGGCTGAATTCGGTGTGATGATCATTTGGGAAAGGCCCACCTCTTGGTTGATCAACTCCTCTTTTAAATTGGCACTGGTATATTCAAAGGGAATGACCCCCAGTTTGTATTTGAGCATCATAGCATCCACCTCTTTGGAGTCACCTTTTACCGTGATAATATCATGGTAGCGCATCTCTGTATCCGGTGTTGGGAATTCCACAAAGGGCGGAATGCCCTTTAAAGGTCGTGGAAACCGTCTGCGCAGGCGCATGATATTCACCTTATGCTCTTTTTCAAAGTCCCAATCCCCTATTTTAGAGTTGATCAAGGGCGACATTGAACGAATTCGAAACCGGTACAACTTATCGCCAATACTATAGTTTTCTATCCATTGATGTACTTCCGTATCCAAGTTTACGGGACGATCCGAACCCTCGTTGCTGGGCAACAGTCGAAATCCCAAATACTTAAAATAGCCCAAAGTGATGACCAATAAAGGCATTCCGATGAGTGCGAATTCAAAGAAGGAGAATCCCTCTAGACCAGCTTCCAAAAGCGCATTGCTCGCGATAATATTGGGGGGTGTACCGGTCAAGGTCAATAGGCCACCTGTATTAGAGCCGAAGGCAATGGGCATCAAAAGTTTTGAAGGTAAGGTGCCTGCATTCCAAGCGGCCGATACCGTTACCGGAAGTAATGCCGCTACAGTGCCGGTATTACTGACAAAACCCGAGAGAAGGCCAGAGCCCAAAGTAACGATAACCAATAATCTTGACGTACTGTTTTTTGCCCATGAAACGAACTTACGCCCGGCCAGGGCCGTCCATCCGGTTCTTGAAAGCCCTTCGCCAATGATGAACAAGGCGGCAATCATAATTACGGTCGGATTACTAAAACCACTCAAGGTCTCCTGCAAATCAAGGATTCCAAAAAGGAAGAGCGCGATCATCGACAATAAGGCCACCACATCAGGTGGGAACTTACCCCAAATAAAAAAGAAAATAGTAATTCCTAGAATTACCAGAACTGAAACCATAGGTTTACAAAAGTTAGTCGATCGTGAGTACGGGAACTTTAGAGGCAAAGGTAAGCTCTTTAGTCAACAATCCTTCCGAACGCACAGCGCCTTTCGCGTGATTACGCGGTAGTATGGCAATCATATCAATGGTGTGCTGTTCTACATAATCCATGACGCCCTTTACAATATCTGGATTCTCTATAAAGGAATGGTGCGAATAAAAGTCTTCCAAATAGTACTCCAATAAGTTTTCATTACTCTCATCGTTTTCCGAGTACCCATAAATACCTTCCTCGTTTTGAATGGTCAATACGACGACCTTCGCATTGAACCTACGGGTAATCCGCAATAGGGTTTCCAGCACGGTTCGGTCTTGAATTTTATCCTTCCCCAAAATGAGGGCAATCTTTTTTATACCGAATTCAGTTTCCGTATCCGGAATAGCAATGACAGGGCAATCATCAATTTCCAAAGCCAAATCGACAGTATTATTGACATCAGAACTAGCATCACCGGATGTTCCCATGACCACCAAATCAATAGGCTCTTCTTTTTGTATTTCGAGGAGCGCTTCGGTCAGGCTTCCTTTACGTATGACTGATTTGATCGTACCGCGAAATGTATTTTCAACATCGTTCTTAATGACAGTGAAAGCTTTTCCGATCGTAGTTACATTCTCTTCATCAGTGATATGGGCCAAAAGAACAGTGCTATCCTTGTCGAGCCCAACGAACTCCAAGGTATAGTCCAGGGCTTTTTTTGAAATTGATGTAAAATTATAAGGTACCAGTATCGTATTGATTTTTTTCATAGTGCGATAGACTTAAATTCATTTGACGCTGTAAATCTAAGCAAGCTCCACTTTCAAAAACATGACCCCTGTCATGTTTTGGGAAAAGGAACAAAACTTCCTTGTGATGAAGAGGTATTTACGAGGTAAGATCCCTGTAAAAGGTGAGTCCATTCCCGAAGGGATCATAGAACGCAAATTCTTTGGTGCCCCATGCAGTTTCCCTTAATAGTGTATGCGGGTGGAATACATCTTTTTGGGCATACTCCTCATAAAGAGCGTTGATGTTTTGCGTCACGATCCGTAACATCGGCCGATCTAATTTACCTTCCCAAGCCTTGGCATCATGCCATTGCAAATGGATCTCAATGCCGTCGCGCAGAATTCCCGCATAGGTCGGATTCTTCGAGTCATCGGCAAAACCGATTCTAAAGCCCAACCGATTGACATAAAAATCCAATGCGGCTACAACATCCCACACGGGCAGGACGGGATGAATTTGATGGAGATATCCTTTCGTAGTCATATCATAAATTTAAAGTATTCTGATTAACTTGTTCTCACATTACTAACGCCTTTCTTCACAATGAAACGATTAAATAGTATCACCATCTTACTTTTTCTGCTACCAGTTCTTGGATTTACACAAGACCTGAAAGTAATGAGTTACAATATCAAATATGATAATGTCAATGACACGGTGAACAATTGGAATGACCGCAAGATGCCTATGGTAGAGGTGTTAAAAAAACGGCATCCAGAGTTCATAGGGATGCAAGAAGTATTGTACCGGCAACTTGACTATTTGAATAGTGCGCTTGAAGATTATGATTACATTGGGGTCGGCAGGGATGATGGGAAGCAAAAAGGAGAGTTCTCCCCCATCTTCTACGACACCGAAAGATTTAAGTTATTGGAGTCGAATACCTTTTGGCTCTCAAAGACCCCCACGCTCATATCGGTAGGTTGGGATGCCGCCATGGAACGCATCTGCACCTACGGCCTCTTTGAAGACAAGTCCACAGGCAAAAAAATGTATGTGTTCAATACCCATTTCGACCATATCGGAACCAAGGCCAGAAAAAACGCTGCAAAATTGATCCTAAGGCAGATCGCAAAACGCAACAAGCAAAAACTTCCGGTTATTCTTATGGGGGATTTCAATTTAAGACCGACAGAAAAACCCATTCTTTTCATCAAAAAACGAATGGAAGACGGACACGCCATTTCAAAAAATGCCGTTCAAGGTCCGAAAGGGACGTATAATGGGTTCGACCGCAATGCTCCCATCAACCGACGTATCGATTACATCTTTTTGCAGGGGTGGACGGTCAGCCAATATGAACACCTTGACGCACGCCTGAAAAACGGAAAGCACGTTTCCGATCATCTACCGGTTCTAGCAACGATAGCAATACCTTAAGTCATGTATACTCCCGATCACTATAAAAATGAAGACATTGACCAAATCAAGGTATTCTTAAGACAACATAGTTTCGGCATATTGGTGACCACGGCGGACAAAAAACCGTGGGCTACCCATATTCCCTTGGAATTGGATACCGACACCGAGGGTCATGATATCCTTGTAGGACATATCGCCAAAGCGAATCCGCAATGGCAACATTTTAAGGAAAATGAACAGGTACTTTGTATTTTCAACGGACCTCACAGTTACATCTCTTCCTCATGGTATGCAGCGGAAGAAGTTCCTACCTGGAACTACATTGCCGTTCATGTTTACGGAACCCTAACCCTATTGGATGAAAAAGCTGTTTTGGCCTCTCTTCATAAACTGGTGGACAACTATGAGAAAGCTTCGAAAAACCCGATTTCATTGCACGACATATCACCGAAAACCATGCGTCAAATCAAAGGCATTGTTGGTTTTCAAATTAAAGTAACGGACATTCAGGCCACGTACAAACTTTCACAAGGGAGAGAACACGACCACCCTAAAATCATTTCGGAACTCGAAGAAAGGGATGGTGCCGGAAGCAAAGCTATTGCACAGTGCATGCGAAAAGACTAAATTAGAAAACAAACACAGAAACGCCCATGTCGAACAGAAGAGACTTTCTTAAAAAATCGGTCCTCGCCGCAACGGCCATTTCCATAGCCCCGTTACACCGTTGTTCCACCAAACCAAAAAACACCATGCCCAAAATATCACTTGCCCAATGGTCATTGAATCG
This sequence comes from uncultured Flavobacteriaceae bacterium, assembly GCA_947494565.1. GTDB lineage: Bacteria > Bacteroidota > Bacteroidia > Flavobacteriales > Flavobacteriaceae > Maribacter_C. Next base: position 715,095 of record CANLVG010000001.1, read on the forward strand.
CGCTTTTTTTGCCAAAACCCTTGACCCCATTGACTTTGCGCACATTGCTAAGGAGTATGATATTTCGGCTATTGAGTACGTGAACCAATTCTATACGGACAATGCCGCTAATGAGTCCTTCTGGAAAGAGATGGCCACTAGGGCCGACGACGCCGGTGTGCAAAGTTTGATTATGATGGTCGATGAGGAGGAGAAACTGGGTGATCTCCGTGATGCGCAGCGACTAAAAGCCGTTGAAGATCATTACAAATGGGTGAATGCTGCAAAAATATTAGGATGTCACTCCATTCGCGTAAATGCGTTCGGGGAAGGTACTAAAGAAGAACTAAAAACATCCTTGACTGACGGACTCGGTCGATTGACCGAATATGCAGCCAAAGAAAAGATTCATGTGATTATCGAAAACCATGGGCTACACACCTCAGATGCCCGCTATATCGTTGACCTTATCAAATCGGTGGACAACCCATTTCTAGGTACCCTACCCGATTTCGGAAATTGGTGTACCACCGCAGAATGGGGAGGCACAAAAACCAGTCAACAATGCGAAGAAAGCTATGACCCTGCCGAAGGCATCGCAGAATTTCTGCCCTTTGCCAAAGGGGTGAGTGCAAAGTCATACGAATTCGATGCTGAAGGCTATGATACGGTCATTGACTACCCCAAGTTGCTACAACTTGTGAAGGAGTCCGATTTTGATGGGCATATCGGAATTGAATTCGAAGGGGAAGCCAATAGTGAGCCGGAAGGAATACGCATGACCAAAGAACTCATTGAAAAGGTTTGGGCAGACTTAAAATAAAAAAGTCGGAGGGCCGTCCTATTTCAAAAAACTTGTTCGTCCTATTCATATAAACTTAAAATTTAAAAATTATGACGGAATTCATGATGATTTTCAGAACAGAAAAAATGGACAATTCAGGACAGACTCCTGAGGAAATGCAAGCAATCATGCAGATATGGCAAGATTGGATCGGTGGAATCGCCGCCCAAGGCAAGTTTGTTAGTACCAATGCCCTTAATTCCAACGGCAAGACCGTAACCAGTGAAGGCGTGGTCACGAACGGACCCTATGCCGAACTAAAGGAAATAGTAGGTGGGTATATCATCGTCAAAGCAGAAAGCCTTGACGATGCCGTTACCCTTTCTGAGGGATGCCCCATATTGGCTATCCCTACCGGAAAGGTAGAAGTCAGGGGTGTTCAAGTTTTTGATAGTTAAAAATGTAAAAACCTAGAGGTGGACTGTACAGGTCCACCTTTTTTAGTATGGAAGATCGTGGTTTGATTCCCGAATTGTTCCGAACGGAATTCAGCAAGATCGTTGCTGTTCTGTGTAAGACCTTTGGGCTTTCGCATATAGAGCTGGCAGAAGACTTGGTGAGCGATACGTTTCTAAAAGCTGCCGAAACCTGGGGTCTCAAAGGGGTGCCCGACAACCCGAAAGCATGGCTCTATACCGTCGCGAAAAACAAGGCAAAGGATACCTTTCGCAGGCAGAAAGTATTTCAAGAAAAAATTCAACCGGAATTAATGCATGCCGGCACAAGCGCGGAAGCCGTTGATATCGACCTCTCGGAACACAATATTAAAGACAGCCAACTACAGATGCTTTTCGCCGTATGCAATCCCCTAGTTTCGGCAGAAGCCCAAATTTCGTTGGCACTTCGCATTCTATGTGGTTTTAGTATTCCCGAAATCGCCACTGCTTTTTTAAGCACTGACCAGACCATTAACAAAAGGCTATATCGAGCCAAGGAAAAGCTACGAAAGAACCAGGTAGAGCTCTCTATGCCCAGCGCCAAGGACTTAGATCAGCGCTTGCAAAACGTACTTCTGGTCTTGTACTTACTGTTCAGCGAGGGCTACTATTCCTCCATTTCAGAAAAGCACATTCGCAAAGACCTATGCATAGAAGCGATGCGGCTTACATATCTGTTGTTGAATTCAGAGTCGACCAACCTTCCTAAAGTAAACGCCCTGATGGCCCTTTTCTGCTTTCACGCCTCTCGTTTTGATGCGCGTACGGACGCCGATGGAGGCCAAATCATTTATGACCAACAAAATGAGGCGGATTGGGACCTTGAACTTATTGAAAAGGGAAATGTATTCTTAAATCGTTCAGGGAAAGGAGATGAGATTTCAAAATATCACCTCGAAGCCATCATTGCCTATTGGCATACGCAAACAGCGCTCGAACCGTTACAGAAGTGGGAACATATCCTACAATCGTATAACCGTTTGCTACAATTGGAATATTCCCCGATGGCGGCTTTGAATCGCACCTATGCCCTCGCCAGGGCCCGCGGTAAAAAGGAAGCCCTTCAAGAAGCGCTAAAAATCGACCTCAAACAAAACCACCTGTACCATTTGCTCTTGGCGGAACTCTATGAGGACCACGATTCTTCAAAATATCAAGAACATTTGGAAATTGCGGCCGCCTTGGCAAAAACGGAAAATGAACGGAACTGGATTCTGGATAAACTGGCTCGAACAACTAAAAAGAACTAAATTGATATTCCACTTAAGACGAAATTATGGCATATGATGAGTTTTTGGCCGATAGGGCGCGGCAGCTGCTCACTGAAAAATCGGTTTCCTTCACGGAAAAGAGGATGATGGGCGGACTCTGTTTTATGGTCGATGATAAAATGTGTTTTGGTATGCACATCGATAAAAACACGAACACATCGCTATTGATGGCACGCATCGGTCAAGACAATTATGAGGAGGCCTTAAAAAAGGAGCACTGTTCTGAAATGAATTTTACGGGCCGGGCCATGAAGGGATATGTATTTGTCTCGGAAGAAGGGATCGATCTAGACGAAGATCTAACGTATTGGATAGAGCGCTGCTTGGAATTCAATCCGATAGCACAAAGTAGCAAGAAGAAGAAGAAGAAGTGATTACAATCATAAAAACCCCTTCCCCGGAAAAGGTAAAATGTGAAATAGAATCGCAAAATGACGGTCGGTTTCTAAACGGAAATACCATCGCTATTCCCCTACCCTAATTCATACCGCCAGTACCAGAGCACGCTAAAAAAGAAATTGTTGTATCTTCTCAAGAATGCAATTCATTCTCCAAATCAGTGGTATCTTTCTTGTCATGAATATGATCATATTTGATTTCAATACCGACACCGCTATTGACGATTGGCGAGTGGTGAATGACGGGGTCATGGGGGGACGCTCCCAAAGTCGGTTTTCAATCAACGAAGCCGGGCACGGATTCTTCCAAGGAACCGTTTCCCTTGCCAATAATGGCGGATTTGCATCAGTCCGTTACCGTTTTCAAACTATTGATGCGACCCCCTATTCTAAAGTCAGCATCCGGTTAAGAGGTGATGGAAACACCTATCAATTTCGGGTGAAGGCAACGACCGAACAACGGTATTCGCATATTGCCAATTTCACTACCTCCGGAGAGTGGCAAACGGTCACCATCGATTTTTCGGATATGTATCCGGCCTTCCGAGGACGATTGTTGGAGTTACCCAACTATTCGGGATCGACCCTCTCTGAAATCGCCTTTCTCATCGGGAACAAGAAAGAAGAATCCTTTGCTTTGGAAATCGATAACATCATGATCTATAACTAAAACAAGATGAAATCAACCCTTGCCTTTGATGTCTACGGCACGCTTATCGATACCTCTGGTGTATTTGAAACGCTACAGGAATATATGGGGAATGAAGCTCCGGCCTTTATGGAAAAGTGGCGTACTACACAACTCGAATATTCGTTTCGACGGGGATTAATGAACGCCTATGTCGACTTTTCGGTGGTCACGCAGGAAGCCTTGGATTATTGTTGTTCGCTATTCAACAAGAACATGGCTACTGCGGAAATTCAACGCTTGATGGACGCCTACAAAGTGCTTCCGGCCTTTGCCGATGTAGCAACCGCCTTAACAGACCTATCCGAGACGGGATACCGAAAATATGCCTTCTCTAACGGGAGCGCAAAAGCGGTGACCACACTACTACAAAACGCTGATATCCGTACGATGTTCGACGGTATCGTCAGTGTAGAACGGACCAAAATGTTCAAACCTAGTCCGGTTGTTTACCGTCATTTCATCGAAAGCACCCAAGCCAAAACAGCGGATACCTTTTTGATTTCAGGCAACCCCTTTGATGTCATCGGCGCACTAAATTATGGCATGAAAGGCATTTGGGTCAAACGTTCGGAAAAGGCCGTTTTTGATCCTTGGGGAGTTCAACCGACCGCGGTGGTACGAGATCTAACCGAACTGAAGTCAATTTTGTGATTCCCCGTGTACTACACTTAGCTTTTTACTACCCGATCTGGGTCATTTCGTAAAGTGAAAAATCTTCTACGGCACCTTCTGTCGCTTTTTTGTATTCGGCGAGGTGGGAAGCGTTCATATGCTGTTGCCAGAGTTCCCTACTTTCCCAATTTTCATAGAACAGGAACAGGTTACTATTGTCGTTGTCCTGATGCAAGTCATAATCGATACATCCGTTCTCGGCGCGTGTCGTCGTTATTATTTTAAGCAATTCGTTTTTTACCAATTCCCGCTTTTCGGGTTTGGCCAGAATCTTCGCTACAATCGTTAATTTTTGATCTGCCATATTTTCATTTAAATTGTTTCTACTATCCTGTCCAAATCCATTCTTGATTTGGGTTTTAGGTGCGGTTGGTTAAAATCATCCTCAGTGCGATGCCCAATAGCAACGGCCACAATAGCGGCATAATCCTTATAATCTAGGATTTCATCGTACTTCTCCGGTTCTATCCCTTCCATCGGAGTGGCGTCAATACCCATATTAGCACAAGCACTGAGCAGCACGCCCAAAGATAAATAGACCTGACGATCAAACCATGATTTGATTCGGGATTCCGGCCAGGGTTTGATGAATTCCTTGTAATAGTCAACGGCACCTTTGGGGAGTTCCCGTTCGATTTGTTCTTCGAATCGAGATATACTGTCGATTCTGCTAAAGACCACTACGGTATCACAGTTCAGAATACGATCGGTGTTCAGCCATGAGACCATAGAGAGTCGTTCTTTGGTTTCCTTATCCGAAACAAAGGTGAATCGCCATGGTTGACTGTTGATGGAGGAAGGGCTCAAACGTACGACCTCCTTCAATTCCTCTATTTTCTTGGGGGTTATTTTTTTGCTGGCGTCATAGTTCTTGGTGGTATAACGCTGCTGCATTGCTTTTACAAAACTCATATTTTCATTTATACTATAATTTTTATAGTTGCAAAACTAAGTATAGCATTTTATCTTTGCAATAACGGTCAAAAAGTATAGTTGCTTTAGTTTGGCCAAATCAGTGATGGTATGTATGTAGTGAATGGAAAAACCTATCCCTGTTGCACCAGTGTTACCATGGGTATCATAGGCGGCAAATGGAAAACGGTAATTTTATACCATTTAATGGAAGGACCGCTGCGTTATAATGAATTACGGAAGAAAATGAAATCCGTTACGGAACGTGCGCTGAGTCTACAACTGAAGAAATTGGAGGAAGATGGGGTAATCAAAAGAAAAGTGTATACCTCCAAACCTCCCTTAAGGGTGGAGTATTCCTTGTCGGCAATGGGCAAAACCTTAGTACCGCTGTTGCAGGCAATTGCCGAATGGGGCGATACCGTCATCGCCAAGGAGCATCAATACAGTCTTGATTTTTCAGCAAATTAAAAAAGCGATTGGGCAGTTACTCCAAATCGCTTTTTAAATCGGTGCATATGTGGTAACCTCCTTACCCTATCTACCGAACGTCATAACGACTCATTTTCATCGTACTCCCTTCAATCATCATGACATAGTTGCTTACCGTGGTGTCTTCCATGAATTTTTGCATTGAGGCATCCGCAGCTTCGGTCGTTTTCCATCGTACTACGACCACTACTTCATTCGTTTCTTTCGAATAACCACTTTCACGACTTATGAATCCGGGTTGTTTGCTTGTATAGTTGGCTTCAACTTTGGCATCCTCCGACCAAAATAGTTCGGCATCGACCTTCGCCTTGTAGCTGAACGTCGTCACTTCAAGTACATAGGGCTCCCTATCTTCCGATTTTGTTTGATCGGTGAAAATGAGCGTGCTGAGTATAAGGGGTATCAGTAGTTTCATGATTTCTAAAAATTGAATTTCCCATTGCTATTCTTCCATTCGGCTTCGGGCATAATGGTTTCGATCACATCCCAATGCTCCACGATTTTTCCATCCGCCACACGAAACAGGTCATAGTACGCTGTTGGCGTTCCGCCAAGGGTTCCCTCACTGATCGTCAGCACAAAATCCCCTTCGCCCAATACTTTATGGGTCGTCGTATAGACCATTGTGACACCTTGCTTGGCCATCCCTTCCAAGGCTTTCCCTAGACCTGACAGACCATCGGCTACTGCTGGGTTATGCTGTAGATAGGCCTCATCCGCTCCATCAATAAAATTTCCCACCTTGTCCATTTCACCCTTCATTAGAATGGTGGATACAAAATCACTTACCAACTGTTTATTGGCCTCGGTCTTATCCAAATCCGTTGCCTCGGTTCTTCCATCGGTTTGGGTTCTCCCACTAGGATTGGCCGGTGCTATAGGAATCAGGTTGTCCCAGTGCTCAACGATTTTACCCTCCTCGAATCGAAAGACATCAAAACCGATTTTAGGGCCAAAAAAGTCATAAATGGTATGGGTAAAGACATAATCACCATCTTCAAAGGCACGTACGACATTGGCCTTAAACCCGCCTTCAGGGGCATGTTGCATAACGGCACCGAATCCTTCCAGTCCGTCGGCGACCGCTAAATTATGCTGTATGTACTTCTCCGGATTGATATATCCTATGGCGCTTTGGTCTCCGGTTTCCAAGCTGCTTAAAACCGCTACTGCTTTTTCTTTATTCGATACTTCCATTTGTTCTTCTTTTTGAGGTTCAAGATTCTTTTCTTCTTTCTTTTGTGTTTTACATGCCATGAAGATTAGGGTCATGGCTACGAGTGTGTATTTCATAATGCCGGTGTTTTGTTGGGACAAATGTACCGGAGGAATACGCTGAAAGAAAGGTGAAAGTGATTTTAAAAATGGTAAATATCGAACCTAAAAGACTAAGTGTATGTCTTTTTAAACTTATTTGGGGTTAATCCTGTCTTGTTTTTAAAGTACTTGACAAAGTTGGTGGCTTCCTCAAAACCTAGGGCGTAGGCCAATTCGGTGCTCTTTATCGATGAATTAATCAGTTGCCTTTTGGCCTCAAGTACCACGAACTCATCAATGAATTGCTTTGCCGTACGGTCGATGATGGCTTTACAGATACTATTCAAATGTTTGTAGCTTATATGTAGTTTATCCGCGTAGAAATCCGCATTCCTACTATGGGTATACTCTTTTTCTACGAGGGCCTTGAACTGTAAGAATCGCTGTAGTTTATCCGATTCCTTGATATGAAACGTCTGGAACTTCTTGAGTTGTTCCAATTTTGAAAAAAGTACGGTAAACAGTGCATTGATGGTGTTGGCCTTATTGAAGGTCTCTTTCCCATCATAAAACTCATCGAACAAAAGGGTGATATACTGATGAACATTTGAATTCTGAGGAATCTGCAACCGGGGCGAGAACAGATGTGAATTAAACAGCCGTAACACTTCGGTATCGGGCATTTTATTCAGTTGCCGTCTAAAATAAGCCTCCGTGAAAAGAATCAGATAGCCCGATACGCCTTCCTTGAAACTAAAGGCGTTGATCTGCCCTTTGGTCAAGTAAATAAGGGTATGGGGCGAGACCTCATGCCAAACAAAATCCACTAAATGTTCGGTTTCCCCACTAGTATAGAATACAAGGGCATAAAATTCGATTTGATGTGCCTTTTCTGGATAGTGATCCAGGTCGGTACGTCGCTGCATCAAACTCTGTAAGGTAATAATCTCAATACCCTCTACTTGAAAGTTGCCTGACTGAAACGGTATCTGTGGTAGTTCTTTTTGCATAGGTCTTGCCCCATTCAGACCCAAGGTAACGGATTAAATCTTATTCGTAATAGCTAATGCACATAATGGTATCGTCTACACTCACGGGAGGCGTACCGATCTTGTATAAAATGACACCCGATTTCGGTGCCTTGATTTCGGAAAGTTCAGCGCCGAATTCATCGGTCACCTTACCTACAACCGCACCTTCTTGTACGGTATCGCCCGCTTTGTAATCACTGTAAAAAATACCCTCGTGAGAGGAACTGATATAGGTTTGTCGGTTCAGTTGTACGGGATTGTCTTTGGCCTCCGTCGCCTTGGCGTACATGCCCATCTTGTGCAACATATTGTACACTCCGTTCTTAACGAGGTCAACTGCTTCTTGCTGAACATTGCCTAACTTACCTGATTCAATGCTTAGCGCCGTTTTACCATCTTGTGTGGCCTGCTTAAAGACGTATTTTGCTGGATCGCTATCTTTAAGGGTATAGGCGTAAGACACGATGTATTCGAAACCACTGACCTCTGAAAGCTCCTTTGCCAACTGGGTCTGCTCCGGTTTTTGTTCATTATTGTAGTAACAGATAAAGGGCAAGAGGTCTTCATTGGCATCACCCCCGTGAATATCTAGAAAGACATCGCTTACCGGAATGATTTCCGTTCGTATCATATGCGCGATCTTTTGGGTGACCGAGCCTTTGGCGTCGCCCGGAAAGGCATTGTTCAAATTGACACCATCATTTGAATTCTTGAAGGGGGTACGTGTATAAAAGGAATTTGTACTCGCGACGGGAAGCACCACTATGGTGCCCGTAAGTGCATTGGGATCAATTTCCTGAAGCAAGGCCTGCGTAGCGACGATGGGGGGATACTCAAATCCGTGAACACCCGCTACCACGGTAAATACCGGCCCCTCTTTAAGGCCCTTAATGATGACCACGGGCAAGTGGCTCCGATTGCCTTGATTGTCACCAAATTCCAACCGCAGTCGTTCTACAGCAGGTCGGACGTTTTTTTTGAATGCCTCTTGGAAGGGGCGCTGTGCCCCCATCGACAAGGTCGTCAAAACAGTGATCAGTACTACAAGTACTCGGTGTAGTGTTGGTGTCTTCATCCCTCAAAAATTAATATCGGTTTCGAGCTGCCGTTTTCCGACAAGGTTTCGTCACTACAAATATGGGAGTTTCCTCCCTACTACACCAATTAAATCATCGTTTTAGGGTACCAAGGCAGGAAGAATGTAATCGCGTAAGACCTCCCGGGATTGATTTCCCTTGCGATTCCTGAAATTACCGGCGGTAATGACAACAACCGATTCCAATTCGGGGAGGATGAATATAAATTGCCCGCCGGCCCCTCTGGCTTCTATCGAACGGAATTCCTTCCCTTTGACCTCATAGGAGTCATGCCACCATAAGTACCCATAGGCATTCTTATCCTGCACATCTTGCAGGCGAAGATGTTTTTGAAACGAGGCCTCCACCCATTGTTCCGAAATGACCTGCTTGCCCTGCCATTGTCCCTTGTTCAGATACAATTGCCCGAATTTGAGTAAATCACGCGGGGTGAGCAACATGCCACCCCCAAAATAAGGGACGTCATAGGTATCATCGGTCTGATTGATGTAATTCGTGATGCCCAGGGGAGCGAAGAGTTTTTCGTCCATATAATCTTCCAATGGAACATCTAAAACCTCATTCAGGCAGACCCCCAATAAAAAGGGATTGGCGGAACCGTAATCGGCATACGTACCCGGTTCTTTGACCATGGGTGCCTCTAAAACCGTTTGTAACCAAGGGGTCGTGGTCGTACTTTGGTAATTGTCTTCCGAGGCTTTACCATTCACCTCAAGACCAGAACTCATGGTCAACAGGTGCTTCAAACGGATCTTGGACTTTAACTCGTCTTTGGTAGCTTGATAGCTTTCCGGCAAAAAATCATAGAGTTTTTGGTCCACACTTTCGAGAATTCCATCATCCATGGCGATACCGATTATTGCCGACGAGATACTTTTAGAGGCAGAACGCAAATCGTGTGGAATATGGGCATTAAAGCCTTCGAAATAATTTTCGTAGACCAATTTCCCTTCCTTGGCGATCAAGACACTATGGGTATTAACCAAGGTATTGGCATGGATATCGGTTACTAAACGGGCCAATTCACTTGTGTCGATTCCGTAATCATCGCTATTGGCTGTGGCCCAACCATCGTTCGTTTGAGGAGGGGTGGCATTGTTTTGGGATTGATCTACCGCATCCCTATTGTAATCCCAGCCCTCAGTGGTATGGGTGAGGTTTGTTTTGGTGAGCAACACATCGGTCAAGAATACCTTTAGTTCAATGGTATCGGGCAAGAACAGCGCCTGAAAATTTAATCCCGTCATTCCGTCACGAAAAAACAAGGTTTCTCCTTTCTTTTCAAAATCGCCGGGCCACATGCCCCGAAAACGCTGGTCTCCCCAAAACGGATAGGCCGCAAGGGTACTATCCTCCATATGTTCCACATAGAGCATGATGTCGTCCGATTGCAGGCCGTTGTCCACCATGAACGGATTCCAAGGACCGCCAAAGGTATTTTTCGCTATTTTGGGAAAGCGAACGCGGTAATAGAACTTACCGGTCTTGATGAATCCACTGAGTGCAGTACCTTCCGAATTCTTTTCCAAATTGAAAAACAATTGTTCGTCTTTATTGAATCGGATATGATCTGCACTGGACGACTCAAAGGTCTCATCGATGAGTTTGGTATCATTGACAAGGGTCAGTTGGTATTTGGCTCCATCTAGGTGTTCTAAGGTGACCTGAAAGTTGAAACTCTTTTTATTGGGCAGGAAACCGATCCACTCCCCATCAACGACCGGCTGCTGTTGCGGCGTACAGCTGAGTACGATTAAAAAGAACGGGAGGACTACAAATGAAATACGTTTATACATGATTGATGAATTTTAGGACAAAAGTAAGGCAGTGAGGTATCCCAAAATTGTATGAAATTAACATTGGGTGCCTATTTCCCTTTTTTTGAACCACTCACCTGCAAAACGATTTACAAACGGTCGACCTTACTCCACCTTACTAGCACCGTAGATGGTGGTCTGCATACCTGCGATTTTCCATTGGCCCTCCACTTTTTCCATCAACCGGGTTTCACGTTTGAGACCGCGTAGGGAATCTTGTTGTTCATACACCACCCAGGCCCCAGTGCCATAGAGCCGTACATCGATATCATCGATCAATTCAGGTACCGGCTCGGGTTCGGGATGGGCCACAAAATAGTCCTTGACGAATTGGTCGACCTCGGCCCAACCTACGGACTCCGAGAAGGTACTATCCGAAAAATTGAGATAGATCTTGGTCATGGTAGGGTCATGTACCCATTTATCTTGCCAGGCTTCATAGTCACGGCTAAAGGCAGCTTCGGTCTCGCTGTTCAAGGTATGTAGAATTGCGGCTTTTTCCTGTTCGACGGTTGGAGTTTCGGTAGTCGTTGTCGCTTGTTTTTCTGGAGTTTGTTCCTTACAAGCTGCAACGCACCATACTAGACATAGTGCCAAGGCAAATTTCTTTTTCATCTGTTGTATTTAAGTTTACTGAATAGCCCATTATGGCTTCTCTTCTTCGTAGATGTCAAATTTAGCCGAAAAGGAGGTCATGAATTCTGCATTTGAAAACTGTGTTTCTGTCATGGTCGACAGTTCTTCCAAAAAGATATCGAAGCGTCCATTCTTGAAAATAGTCAACATTTTTCCGCCCGCTTGACATTTGGCCTCATGCCATACCTTCGGCGGAACCGTAATCGTATCCCCTGGTTGGAGCAGGATAGTCTCCTCATCAAAAACGAGTTCCATTTCTCCCTCCAACATATAAAAAATCTCGGTCATGATCTTATGATGATGGCGCTTTAAATGGAATCCGGGTTTTAAGGTATCTTCAATGAGGCATAATTCACCGTTAGTATCTCTAGAGGACAGTTTTACAAAGCAGTGATCTTGCGCATAGTCGTAGTTCGCTCCCTGGCCTTTTTTGACGTAGTTCTTGGCATTCATCATTTACTGTTTTTATTGATTCATTATCCGAAGTCGCACTTCTACCCTAAATAGATCAAAATCCTCTTCTGATTCAAAACCCTAATTGTCATTAAAGTTACTACTTTATATGGATCGTAAAATACCGCTAAGTCCTTGATCACTATGGTGGGTGATGAATAGTCAATCCTATTCCCTAGGTTAAATTCTTGAATAGCGTACACGCTTTTAGTACTCTTGATATTTAAAAAAGGGCAGAACGATTTTTTTATTTTCAGTGTTACTATGCTTTTTTATGTTGGCTTGGTCACCGAACCTTTCTTTTGCAATTTGTAGAACCAATAGGCCAAATAGACATTTCCAAAAATAGATGGGGTAAACCACGCCCAAACCCCAGGAATCCATTCATTGACCACTACAAAAGCGGTCACGGCCGCTACATAACCACTTATCATTTTTGATAAATGTATCTTAAGCCAGTTCTTCTTTAGCTTTTTAAGGTTTTTTAAAAGAATTAAATCTATCGCTCCAAAAATCAAGGCAATTAGTCCAAAAACAAACAAGACAATGTCTATCTTCTTATCAAGCAACACGGGATATATCATCATTGCCGCCCCGGTAACGATTATGAGATAGGCTAAAAACTTATCCGCACGAACCGAATGATTTCTTTTTCGGTAGTTCAAACTTCTAAAACCACCAATGATAAAATAACTGCTGAATATTCCAATACAGAACAAAAACGAACTTTTGTGATTTGGCATATTGGCAATGGCCAGGGATAATATGGTGGAAGTGAGCATCGTATAGAAAAACAATTTTCCTGACTTTTTATGTAGAACCGTTCCTTTTTTTGCCAATAGGGAGATGGCCCCGGATATCAAGGCGATCCCTCCAAATCCGGCATGCGTAAGAATCAGTATTTTTGCTAGTTGTGCTATGGTCATGTTATTTTGAATTTAAGAGTTGATGGATTTTTTCCGCAATTTCTTCGGCGTAATATTGAAGCCCCAAAATATGCGACTGTTCTATTTCATAAAATTGCTTGGGATGATTGGCGTTTTCAAAAATTATTTTCCCGAATTCTATAGGTACTTTTTTGTCCTCCTTGCTATGGATCACTAAAACGGGTTTCCAATTCTTCTTGATCTCGACATCCGCTTTTTCTTCATTTTTAACCAAACTCCCCCAAAAAGGAACTGTGTATCTCGCCTCGTCCCTGTGACTTGCAAAAGCGCCTTCGACCACTATCGCGTCTATTTCATTTTGGCGGTTTGAGCCGATTACCGAGGCCAAATACCCCCCATACGACTACCCATATAGTATGATCTCTCCATGACGTAACTCGTCTTTCCCTTTGACATAGTCAAGAATAGAATATGCGTCTTTTAGCGCATTCTTGCGAGTAGCCTTTCCCGACGAAAAACCATAACCACTGTAATCAAAGGTCAGAACCCTGTAGCCATAGTTAAGAAGTGGACTTATGGCTTTATACTGGGTAAACAAGTTACCAGCAGATCCGTGAAAATGAACCACCGTAGCCTTTGGATTTATTGTGGTAGGCGTCATTAACCAAGCGTTCAATACGTTTCCGCTTTTGCTTTTTATGGTGTCGACTCGTATCATAAAATCCTTATCGATGGGCTCACCGTCTTTTCTTGAGAAGTGTATGGTCTTATCTTGGGGATTTAAATTGAAAAGTACAGTGTCCTTTCCAAAATCAAATGATTTTAGTGATTCTATTGAAACAGGGATTTTACTTGGATAATGAAATCTGCTATTAAAGGCACATGAAGCGGTAAGGGCGACCACTAGGGCCAAATGTAAAAAGGTACGATAACACATTTGTCTTCGATTGAAATTCAATCGTAAATATGTCGCATTTACCAAAAGTTATCCTGACACATTTGTGTCAAAAATGATTTTCTACCATTTTTTTTCGAATTCTTGTCAAGGATTGTCTCTCAATACCAAGGTAGGATGATAGGTCTGAAATACTAATACGCGTGATGATGTTTTGATTTTTTTGGATAAAGTCGGTATATCGTTTTTCGGCATTTTCGAATAAAAAGCTCTCTATACGGGCCTGTTTTTTTAATAATATCTGTTCCGCAATCAATCGCCCGTATTTTTCAAAATTCTTGTATTCGCTATAGGCGCCTTGAATTGCAACGTAGGGTAAATTCACCATTGTAGTGGGTTCAATTGCCTCAATATAGTACTTAGATGGTTTCTGCTGAATAAATGAAGGGTAGTCAGCCGCATATGAATTTTCGTGAATAAAGGAAATGGTCACCTTTTTGCCTGATTCATCAATATAATAACTACGCAATAATCCTTGATGAACAAATCCCATGTTATTTTGAATTTGCTCACTTTTTAGGTAGAATTCCTTTTTCCTTAAACTGGTCAGGGTAAGATTCCTTCTGATGTATTCGAGTTCCTCTTTTTCAAGTTCCGGACAAATTTCCAAATAGGAATTTAGATAATTTTGAAAAGCTTCTTGTTCCATATTCACTGCTGACAATTGGTTTTTCTGCTGTAAAATACAGTTTTATACGCCCAAATCAGTACAAAATCGGTACATCTTAAACGAACGCTGTTTACATGGGGGAAGGTAATTTTTTTTGCAGTTGGGCAGCGTGTTGAGATGTGCTCCCTCCTATTCGGAAGGGTTATCCAGTGCGTTGACCAACGCGGTAAAGTAGCGATCGGCGATAAACTCGGCGCCAGCTTGATTGTAATGGACCTCATCGGCCAAGAAATCATCGGTAAACCCGGTAAACATAGCTACGGGAAGGACGTCGTAATCTGTGCCGTAGCAGTAGTAGCGATGACCTGTTGCGTTTTTGTACAAGCTCTAAAGAATGAAGGTTTAGCTAGCTAAACTGATATTCGGCTTTTAGCTATTTTCACAAATCAATGTCTCCGTCAAAACCGGTATCCCAATTTCCTTCACTATCAAAACTGAAGTAGTCGTCAAAACCCTCATAGAATTCAATAACTTCATTGAACATATCGGAAATGTTAACGTCCGGGTCGTATAGCATCTCGATCCAAAACCAATCACCATTCTCGTCATCACTCTTGGTTCTAGTTTTCCACATGGGCTTCAGACGTTCAATTAAGTCAAATTTTAAATTTTTCAACAAAAAAATATTCCCTTGAAGAAATAAAATAAGCTCCAACGCTTTTTTGGGTTCATCGGTTATCAACTGGCCGATGTCTTGGTCTACTTCATTTAAGTAGTGTTTTAGTGCCGTCTTTAATTCCTTTCCTTTTCGGTTGGTTCTCAGCATTGAAAAAACGCTTTGCAAGAGACTGTCATTGAATAGATGGCGGATGCTCAGACTCTCAATGATTTCGATTTTGTGCTTATAGGCTGAAGGTATTTCTTTATAAATACGTTTCAGATATAGCCTTAACTGAAGGTGGCCATTCTCACCCAGCTGAGCAACAAAGTAGTTTTCAAACCGACTAGGCCGATATTTCTTAAAATTTTTGCCGGTTTCAACGATCACATATTCCCTTAAATGCGGGTCTCTTTGGTGGGACCTCCGTAGGATTTTCTTGATCATAAGCACCTGTTTCAAGGCTAAATCAAAGAGTGTCAATTTGATGAGTTCGACCAAGTCCGTTTTTGGTTCCAAAATCAATCGCGTGCCTGCTGGTTTGAGTACCGACAAATGATGAATAGTCGCATCGTCGAACTTCGACTGCGGGTTAAAGGGTATGATTGTTTTTGAATTCTTCAATATTGACACACTGTATTAATCGACCTTGACGTCACTCTTCACAAACAAGCGCTAGTGGAGGTTATCCTTCTTCCTTGTTATCAAATTTGGCCAAGAACTCGGCCATGAATTCCACCTGGGCGAAATCCGTTTTAATTTTGTAATATGCCCAAATACGCCTGCCATACACCTACTTCCTCTTGGTACTGTTTGGCCATTACTCGCGTAATTTGGGATAGATGTCCCAGATCGTGCACCACCCAAGTCGAAAGAAGTTCCTTTACGCTAGCCTCTCCCAATTCAGGATGTATCCCTTTCTTTTTAAGCATCGTATCGTCAATTTTTAAGGCTTGTAAGGCTGTTATGTTTTCTGATCGTAACTTCCGGAATTCCACCAATAGCTCCGAAATCGGCCTTGTTTGATCGGCTTTATTTTGCGCAAATCGGTCAAAAGGGACAAAGGTTTTATTCGTCGAATCGGAGAGCATCACTTGGGCCCTTGGGATCCAATCCGTCTTTTCTCCATGTATCAAGTGACCTACAATTTCGTAAGGACTCCAGGTATCTTCCCCTTCATTGTTCCTGATCCATTCATCAGAAATCCCATGCAGTAGGGCCTCCAAGGTTTTTGGGGTCCGCTTTAAAATTTCGATCGCTTTGTTGAGTTCAAATGTCATACCGTGCTTTTTAAGACCAATGGCTCGAAGTTATCCCTTTTTACTTCCTCAACCTATTGGCAAAATCATCATTCCAAGTTTCATGAATAAGCAGTAGCCCCTTCAACTGAAAAGCCCGCCGGTTTTACCTTATCCTTGGTTTACCCCACAATTTTCATTGTATCACGTAATCCTACCCCCTACCTTTAAGGAACTGGATTAGGGCTTTTCATAGGAGTCATCGTTGTAGCCCGTTTTTATATCCATTCGGCTTTAATTCCAATACTATTCATTTCGTCAACTATAGTATCTTTTGCATAGCATACTATGGCTTTCTTTAAGTTTGGAAAGTGTTTTACATCTTCAATAGACTCGATGTCCCAATACTCTTCCCACCCTTCCCCAAACCTTAAAAGTTGCATATAAATGTCATTTCCGCCATCTTGATAGATTTCAGTGATTTCAGATGCATATTTCTTAGGAATCGGTAAATCCTTAAAATATTGGGTTACTTCCGGTATGGGTTCATATCCTTCTTTTTCAATATCTATTTTCCTTTTGTCGTACCACTCTACAAATTCAAATAAGTCAAACTTAGGCGCCAAGAGCTCTTTGTTATACATTAACTCTTGAATAACCGATAACTTAAAGCCGAAATCTCTAAATTCGATTTGCTCTTCGTCTAATTTCTTGATGGTATACTTATCTTTTGTCAGTTTAGGCTTTACAAAATCTTTATCAAAAATTCTATTATAGGAAATACTAATCAAGCAAGGACTTTTTTTACCAGTATATGTGAAGTGCTTAATCTCATATTTTCGCATCGTAACATTGTTAAAATGTTTTTTATTGATTTCAGAACCATCGACAATTATTTTTCCTTGGAAGTACGGCTTTTGTTCAGTTTTAGATTTAGCTTCCATAGGATTATAGTCTGTATGTAAGGTCAAATGATTTGTTCGACCATTCCCGTGTGGGTTCGTACTTATACCTAACTCTTTCCAGTAAATCTCATTTCCAGTAGTTTCAGATGGTTTCCCAAAACATTCTGTTAAGCCATCGCTACTTATGGGTAACTCAATGATTTTTTCGTTGATAAAAAGTTTGTCATTATCGATTCGTATTGTGACATCGGAAGATTTATTTTTTTGATTAAAAATGTTTATCATATTCTCATCTCAAATTGGCTACAAAGGTATCGGTTATGAGTAGTTGCGTGGGTTAGCACTTAACCTTGCAAGCCTCCAGGCAGGCAGGTACACACCAAGTTGGAAATTGCTGCGGAATTTCCAAAGTAGGCGAGAACATGCAATTACGTATAGCCATTCCATTATTAGCTTTAGTTTTTTGCAAATTTTAGTAATGGTGAAATGTTCCCATTGTCAGCCTTTTTTAATGCGTCAATATATTGTTTCCTTATTTCATCAGCTCTGACCATATTCGATTGGTTCCAATTAAAAACCTCTTTCTCAAATATTGATTCCATTATTATATCTGCCATTATTCTTGAATGTCTTCCATTTCCATTTGGAAAACAATGAATAGAAACTATTCGATGTTTGAATCTTATTGCAATTTCATCAGGTGAATGCGTTTTATTCTCAATCCAATATTTGGTGTCGTCCAATAGATTCTTTAACTCGACTCCAATTTGGACCCATGGAATACCGATGTTTTTTTCAGTTCTTCTAAATTCACCTGCCCATTTCCACACATCTCCATACATTCGTTTATGCAAATCCTTGATAAATTTTTCGGTAAGTACTTTTTCGGGCTTCAAATTTGTGTGAATAGTCCATTCAACCGCATTTTCAATGTTCAGTTGCTCAAATTCATCTAGTTCTCCTTGAGTGGTAATTGACTTTATTTTTAGACCTTCCTTTTCATCTTCGTCCAATGGTGTTTGTCCATCTTTGTAATCGAATTCTAATCCCATAATGACTTCCTCATCTCTCGTTTTATTTCATTAGCAAGTTCCTTTATAGTTATGGCTATCTTTTCATCCCCAATTCCTTGGTTCTCTAATTTCATATTTTGATTGGTCCGCAATACTATTTTTTGGGCCAACTTTTCTGCTTTTAGTTGTATTAAATCGTTGATGGTCCCATTTTTTGGGACCAGTGCATATACCAATTTTAAATCCATTGCCTTGGCTACATCCTTTAAGGAATTTAGCGTTATCGAGCCATTAGCCTCACTCTCCTCAATTCTTTTTACACCTTGTCTTGTTATATTTAGGTTGGTACCAAGTTGGGCCATTGTCATATTGAGTGTAGTCCGGATTGTATTTGTCCATCCACGTTCTGGAACCAGGGTTTTTCTACTTTCATAGAACGGCTGTAACTTTTGGTCCAATTGCTCAATTAAAAGTTTTCGTTTATTTCTCATACATTGTAAATATTCACGTTTACAAAACAAAAAAAATGTAAACGTATTCATTTACAAATATACTAAAAAGTCAATACATATGTTTACAAAAAAATAAAAAAGTAAACTTACATGTTTACTTTGTGTTGTTGTTTAAATTGAAGTCAACTTGTTTATATAGATTTAAAATACATCTTTATCGCTCCAAATTAGAACGAAATCGGTACATCTTGTACGGATTTTATTCACATAAGAGAAGGCCGAAGTGTATTGTAGTTTAGGGTTGGTTGCACTCTACCGTTTTATCGCTATTTTAATTATAAACAAAACACCCCGATGCGAACATCGGGGTGTATTAATTCCATAGAGCATACTTCGTGCGGCTTGCTTTTTTTAAAGCGCGTCCAATGCTTTTTTGACCATCACCTTGGCCAAATGGGCGCGATAGGTCTCATCGGCGAAATGGTCGCTCATCAGATCTTCCAACCCATCAACCGCATGTTCTGCGGCGTCGGCACTTCCAGAATAGGCGTCCTCTACCGCGGTGGCGCGATAGGGAGTGCCTGCTACTCCTGTAATCCCCACTTTCACACCATCGCCGTCCTGTACCGCAGCCACGCCCACCACCGCAAAGCGGGAAGCGGACTGAAAAAACTTCTGGTACGTGCCATTGGCCACTTTCGGAAAGCGGATGGCCGTAATGATCTCCTCTTCGGCCAAGGCCGTCCAA
Organism: uncultured Flavobacteriaceae bacterium; assembly: GCA_947494565.1. Taxonomy (GTDB): domain Bacteria; phylum Bacteroidota; class Bacteroidia; order Flavobacteriales; family Flavobacteriaceae; genus Maribacter_C. The sequence goes on from CANLVG010000001.1 coordinate 734,548, forward strand.
AAGAGTCCCAAGAAAAATTCTGTTGCGGGAATACTGCGTTTCCCTTCTTTCCCTTCGACCTCAATCGTCGCATCGCAGGCCAAAACGACCGCCGGATAGTCCGATGAGGGATCGGCATGGGCCAAACTTCCGCCTATGGTGCCCCGATTCCGTATTTGTACATCCCCGATCTTACTGACCGCTTGGTATACGATATTCAGGTGGTTTTGTACGACTTCGGAGCGCATCACTTGGCTATGGGTACAATTGGCGCCGATAACGATCTCATCGCCTTCTTCGGTAATGGTATCCAAACCGGGAATGCGTTTGATATCGATCAATACCTCAGGGCGACTCATCCGCAGTTTCATAGCGGGCACCAAACTATGTCCCCCAGAAACCACTTTCGCCTCCGAACCATGTTCGCCAAGTAGGCTTATCGCCTCACTTACCGATGATGCTCTCTTATAATCAAATTTTGCTGGTATCATTGTGTTCTATTTTTTATTGTGGTTCCCGCTTAGGCAGGAATCGTTGTTTTAATAGGTTACTTACGGTACGGTATTCGCTGTTCGCCCATCGTTTTTCGTCGTTTTTAAGGCGTGTGGCGAAAACGTTTCGCGTCTCAGTTTTGCATCGCCCTCCAAACCCGTTGTGGGGTGACCGGCATTTGAATATCGGTGACACCGAGATGCGATAGGGCATCGACTACAGCGTTTACGACCGCTGGGGTGGAACCAATGGTGCCGGCCTCCCCTGCTCCTTTGACACCCAAGGGATTATGGGGACAAGGGGTAGTCGTGCGGTCGGTTTCAATCATCGGCACGTCATCAGCGCGTGGCATCGCATAATCCATATACGAACCGGTGGTCATTTGACCTTCGCCGTCATAGACCACTTCCTCAAGCAATGCCTGTCCGACACCTTGTACAACCCCTCCATGGATCTGTCCGTCTACGATCATCGGGTTCATTACGTTGCCGACATCATCACAGGCCACAAAACGCTGCAAATTCACTTTTCCCGTATCCGAGTCAACCTCCACCACAGCAATATGCGCCCCAAAGGGATAGGTGAAATTCGTCGGGTCATAAAAACTGGAGAAATCAAGTCCGGGTTCCAGTCCTTCCGGATAGTCATGTGGCACATAAGCCGTCAGGGAGACATCCCCGAACGAAATGGATTTATCGGTTCCTTTTACGGTCCATTTGCCTTCGGCATAGTCCAAATCTTCCTCGGCAGCTTCCAATTTATGTGCTGCTATTTTCGCTCCTTTTTCCAAAATCTTATCGATACTCTTGATGATCGCACTTCCTCCAACGGAAAGACTTCGTGAGCCATAGGTACCCATTCCAAAGGCGACCTGGTCGGTATCTCCATGAACGATGTCCACATCATCCATGGCAATGCCCAATTTATCGGCTACAAACTGGGCGAATACGGTCTCATGTCCTTGTCCGTGGGAATGTGCTCCGGTAAATACCGAAACCTTTCCGGTCGGCTGTACGCGCACATGGCCTACTTCATAGAGTCCGGCTCGGGCTCCTAAAGCCCCAACTACCGCCGAAGGGGCGATACCGCAGCCCTCGATATAGGTAGAAATCCCTACCCCCAAGAGCTTTCCATTCTTTCGGGCTTCGGCCTGTTCTTTTCTAAAGTCTTCATATCCCAACATTTCGAGTCCGCGTTTCAGTACCGCTTCATAATTACCGCTATCGTACTGAAGGGCGACCTGCGTTTGGTAACCCGGTTCGTTTACCCCATCGAAAGGAGGAATGAAATTCTTGAAACGGAGTTCCGCCGGGTCCATGTCCATCTCCTTGGCCGCTTTTGAAATGATACGCTCCAAGAGATACGTCGCTTCTGGTCTTCCGGCCCCGCGGTAGGCATCTACTGCCACCGTATGGGTAAACGGCGCGACCACATTCAAATGAATCAGCGGTGTGGTATAGACCCCTTGAAATAGGGTTCCATGCAAATAAGTCGGTACGGCAGGTGCGAAAGTGGATAGGTAAGCCCCCATCGCACAGTACTCGTCGGTAAGATGCGCCACGATTTTTCCATCTTGATCAAAGCCCATTTTGGAGTGAACGATATGATCACGTCCGTGGGCATCGGTCAAAAAGGCCTCTGTTCTATCGGAGGTCCATTTGACAGGCCGTCCAATTTCCTTCGAAACCCAGGTCAGTAAGGCTTCTTCCGTATAATGGTAGATCTTACTTCCAAAACCGCCCCCTACATCATAGGATACTACACGTACTTTATGCTCGGGAATACCGAGGGCAAAAGCGCATAGTAACAAGCGGATCAAATGTGGGTTCTGCGTACTGGTATAGAGGGTCCATTTATCCCCGTTCACATCATAGTCCGCAATATAACTTCGTGGTTCGATGGCATTCGGGGCCACACGATGGTTCTTATAGGTCATTTCGGTGACGTGGTGGGCCTGCTCCAGGGCGGCCTCCACTTCCGCCCTATCGTTTCCGATACACCAATCGAAAGAGGCGTTGTCTCCCCAATCGTCATGTACTTTGGGCGCACCAGGCTCCATAGCCTTTTTAGGGCAGGTTACCGCGGGCAAGCCTTCGTATTTGACTTCGACCAATTCCGCAGCATCGCGCGCCAGTTCTTGCGTCTCGGCGATGACAATGGCGACCGCCTCACCCACATGTTTGATTTTATCTTTGGCCAATAATGGGTGTTGGGGTTCGCGCATGGTCTCCCCGTTTTTGAAATCCACCTGCCATCCACAGGGCACCCCGTACGCGCCGCAGCCATCTTCGGCCGTGTAGATCGCGACCACCCCTTCGGCGGCCTTGGCCTGTGTCGTATCAATACTCAAAATCTTCGCATGGGCATATGGGCTACGAACAAAGGCAGAGTGCGTCATGCCCGGTAGTTTGATATCATCGGTATACTTTCCAGCTCCTTTCAAAAACCGATCGTCTTCTCTTCTTTTTACGGATTGTCCTATATATGTTTCCATAATTATGCGTTCATTTTTTCAGCAGCATGCTGTATCGATTTGACAATATTGTGATAGCCGGTACAACGGCAGAAGTTGCCTTCAAGTCCGTGGCGAATCTCTTCTTCGGAGGCATTGGGATTATTCTTCAGGATGTCGGCCGCCGTCATGACCATACCGGGCGTGCAGAAACCGCATTGCAATCCGTGGTTTTCCTTAAATGCGGCCTGAATCGGGTGCATTTCGTTTCCATTGGCCATGCCCTCAATAGTGGTTACCTCAGATCCATCGACCTGCACGGCCAACAAGGTGCAGGCCTTTGCCGCAGCACCATCAACGTGAACGGTACAGGATCCACAGCCACTGGTATCACAGCCAATATGCGTGCCGGTCAAGTTCAAGGTTTCTCGAAGATATTGGGCCAAGCTGATACGTGGCTCAACATCATGGGCATACGTCTTCCCATTAATTGTCATTGAAATTTGCATATATCTTACGATTTTAAAGTGTTATTAGGATTTGATCTCGGAAAAAGCAATCTGTTTCTTGTACAACACTAGCCCATCGGACGGACTTCCTTCGGCAGTCGTGTTCCCCTATCGTTTCCCTGAGACTTCGTGATCGTTTTCGACTCCACTCAAACCGACCGTGTTCTTACAATCACCAATTTGACAATTAAGATAAAAAGAAGCGTTGGTTTTTCATAACTATTTTGGGAAGTATTTTATGTATTCCATACTTATTAGCACAATTGTTCAAGAGTCTATCAAAATACGGTCGACAAAATTAGCGATTTGGTAATTTTCGTTTGCTGCGAAGTTGCTGCAAAACCGATTTTAGACTTTCCAGATTATGGGCGGACGCCAAGACATCGATATATGGAAGCGCCGTTTGCATCCCAATGGATTCTGGAGTAAAATCAGGATTCCCCGCGAGCGGATTTAACCAAATCACCCTTCTCGATTTTTTGTGAATGGTTTTCATAGCGTCTTTCATGATTTCAGGTTCACCCGTATCCCATCCGTCGGATAAAATCAAGACAACCGTTTTCTTATCCAACATGCCATGGCCATGGTTTTGGGTGAAATCCTGAAGACAAGAACCAATGGTCGTTCCTCCGGACCAATGGGGTACGCGATCCGAAATCATGCGGAAGGCCGTATCGAATTCGTTGTTGTCCAATAGCGTACTGACCCGATGTAGGGCCGTGCTGAATACCAAGGTCTCTATTTTATCATAGGCGTTCTGAAACGCATACATCAGATGAATGAAAAAGCGACTGTACAGATCCATCGAACGGCTTACATCGCAGAGCAGTACCAGTTTTAGTTTACGGTTCTTTTTTTCGGAAAAGACCAGTTGTTGTATTTCCCCTCCCTTGCGCATATTCGTCCGTATGGTGCGTTTGAGATCCACATGTTGCTGTCGTTTGGACTTCTTCCGCAAACGACTTTTTTGATGTGCCATTTTTCGCGCTAGCTTTTGCAGTACCCGCATCATCAAGCGCATCTCGTCTTCGCTTAAATCGAGGAAATCCTTTTTGGTCAGCACGTCTATCGGACTAGAAGCGGCGATTTCCTTCTCCTCCTCCGACGGACTCAGGTTCAACCAGTCCTTCAAGGCTTCAAACTGGGCCGCTTTGGACTTTTTTTCCGGCTGCCTCTTTTCTTCAGGGACTTCTTTGACCTTGGAATCGGAAGCGTTCTCCAACTGTTTTTTAAAATCGAGATAGTAGGCATCAAAATGCGACCGTTGGAATTCACTCTTGGAAAGAACGGCCTTCAATGCCTCTTGGAAGTAGTATTCAGAATGTATGGGAAGCACTGCAATCGACCTAAGGGCATCGGCCTCCTCGGTAGCAGTGATGTTAAATCCCTTTCTTCTCAGAAAACGACATAGCAGCACAATATTGGCCGAAAGTTCTGTTTGGTGTGTTGGGGTTGACTGCATATCACTACTTTGACTTAAACGCAAGGGACGCAAAGTTTACGCAACGAACGCTAAGTATCGGTTTCTAATGTCTATTTGATCCTTTTAAACTCTGCGATACTCACTGTACAGTGAGTCTACTTACATATTATTGGCTACTCTTCGAATTCCGTTCTTAATTAAAGTCACATTGAAATTGATCAACATGCCCAATTTACAATTTGATAATTTTAAATAGGTTAATAGCTGAACTAGATGAACATCGTTTAAGGCCTCTACTGCTTTTACCGCAATGATAACTTTATTTTCTAAATAAGGTCTATCCGATAACCGACTTCTAATTTTACCTCTTCATATACTAAGGGTAGAGACTTTTGTTTTATCACGACCAACCCGGATTTCCTCAATTCGCAGTAAAGACATTCCTCATAGGCGCTTTCCAAAAGTCGGGGTCCCAAAGCTCTATGTACTTTCAGAGCACAGTCGAATATCACCTTTGAAATTTCATTTTCAGTCATATGCTGGGTTTAATCGCTAGGAGCACCAAGGTTTCTAAAGGTCACGAAGCATACATAGATGAAGTAATCGCTAGCCTTCCTTGCGCCTTCTTCGCGCGCCTTGCGTTTACGTCAACCGTGAGCTAACCCCAGTTCTTTCAAAGAGCTCCGAAAGGGAATCTCGGGTATGGCGCATATCTTGCCAATCTTTAAGAACCACACCAAGCGTATCTTCAACAATCTGTTTATCTAGGTGCGTTAAATGCATACTAGCCAATGCTTTGGCCCAATCGATAGTTTCCGAGATCCCGGGGGTCTTTTCGAGCTTCATCTCCCGCAATTCTTTCATAAAAGCACAGATCTGTATGCCGAGCTGTTGATCGATTTCCGGGACTTTGGATTGCACAATAGCCAGTTCTTTTTCGAAGGTCGGATAGTCGATCCAGAGGTATAAACATCTTCTTCGCAAGGCTTCCGATAGCTCCCTAGTACGATTGCCCGTTAAAATAATTTGGGGTTTATGAGTGGCTTTGATCGTGCCTATCTCAGGAATGGTCACCTGCCAATCGGAAAGTACTTCCAACAGAAAGCTTTCGAATTCCTCATCCGCACGATCTACCTCATCGATCAATAAAACGGCCTTTTCTTTATGTGTAATCGCATTTAACACCGGTCGTTTTAAAAGGAACTTATCCGAAAAAATGGTCTCTTCCAAATCTTGAATCCCTTTGCCTTGGTGTTCTTGCATTTTCAAATACAATAACTGGTATTGGTAGTTCCACTCATAGAGCGCATGCGTGCTATCCAAACCTTCATAGCATTGCAGCCGAATGAGTTCTGTTCCCATGGCTTGTGCCATTACCTTGGCGATCTCGGTTTTGCCCACCCCTGCAGGACCTTCTACCAATAATGGTTTTTCAAGTTTCATGGCCAAAAAGACGGACATGGCAATGGCGCCATCATCAATATAACCTTGCTCGTGGAGCATTTTCTTGATTTGGGGAAGTTCTTGCGATGTTGGATTCATCAATAGGTGATTTTGAGAATAAGATACCAAATCTAAACTGAAGTTCAAATATGAAAAGGTGCGGCATCTATAGCCCTACGAAATGAGGAAGCAGAACGATCGGATCAAAAAAATCAGAACACTACGTTTTAGCGGAGGGATGGGAGACCGGTACTATTTCAAATACCAGTCCATCGCATTTTTATAAAATATATTTTCTTGTTCCGCCGCGGTGAAGTTTTCTTTGATCAGTTGAATGTCCCTTACAGAAAAAGGTATTTTCGCCCTGGTAGATGGTAAATCCGTTCCGAACATTAAGGCAGTAGGGTCGATGCTATGGATTTTCCGCATAACGGGAATCGGGTCAAAATCAATTCTTCCAAAACCAGTGACTTTTATTTTCACTCCCTTTTCCGCCCAGTGATACAAACTAGGAATGCCATTTTTTGAGAGGCCTAGGTGGTCAATGGAAAACTTAGGGATTTGACCGAGTACAGGAGCTAGTTCGGGTAAGTCCTTACTGTCTACATACAACTCCGTATGCCAATTGTATTCCTCGTACAATCGATTGGAGAGATTGACCATATGCTCAATACGCTCCGAGCCGCCCCGTTTCAGATTGAATCGCACGGCGACGATATTGGATTTATTAAGGTAATCGAGTTCTTCTTTGGTCATTTCAACAGGAATATTGGCTACTCCAAAATAATTTTGCCCCAGCTCCTGTAACGAATCGATTAAGTACTCTTGATCGAATTTCTGAAAGGAACCGGAAACGATCGCCCCTCCAACAATATCCAAGTTTTGAGTCGTTTCCCTATAATTTTCTAGTGTAAAATGTGAAGGCAAATACCCATTGTTTTCAAACAAAGGATACTTCGGGTCAATGATATGAAAATGAGCATCGAATAGTGGCATACCTCATCAATTAAGAAATGATTTTTTCCAATGAATATAAGTCTTTCCAAATCATATTAAGTATATTCCAAGCAGGAATCTACTATTTAAAATTTGATATGAGCTGGATTACAACTATAGATTTCGAAAAGGCCCAAGGAAAATTAAAGCGCCTCTACAAAAGAGTCAAAGGCCCCAATAACAATGTGGACAATGTGTTGAAAATACACAGTCTACGGCCGCATACCCTGGAAGGACATATGGCGCTCTATAAGGCTGTGCTACATCATTCCGGAAATTCATTGCCCAAATGGTACTTGGAAGCTTTAGGCGTTTATGTCAGTCATCTGAACCACTGTGATTATTGTTTCGACCATCATCTTGCAGGACTCCAGCGGTTATGGAACGATGATGAGAAATCAAAGCGCTATGCAAATGCCGTTACAAATGATGTGCTCGATACGTTCTTCGATGCGAAACTTTCACTTGGAGCTAGCTATGCCAAAAAATTGACCTTAAGAGTTCAAGAAGTGGTCAAATCGGATTTCACAACACTCAAAGATGTGGGATTCTCCGAGGGTGAAGTATTGGAAATCAATCAAGTAGTGAGCTACTTCAATTATGTCAACCGAAGCGTCATCGGTTTGGGTGCGACCACGGCGGGGGATGTTCTAGGCCTCTCCCCCAACCAAAACGACGAGCCAGACAACTGGGGGCATTCCTGAACGTTATGCGCTTTCGCTATGCGCGATACGCTGTTCGCTGTTCGCGATACGCCGTACGCCATACGCTTTACGCACGACATCGCGCTTCAAGCTACTGAGAACATACTTCTGAATTCTCAATTCTGAATTCCTAACTGCTGGCTTTTGGCCCTTGGTTGCAGGCTTTTCGCTATTCGCCTTACGCTATACGCTTTACGCACGTCATCGAGCTTTGTGCTTCAAGCTACTGACAATATACTTCTGAACACTCAATTCTGAATTCCGAACTGCTGGCTTTTGGCCCTTGGTTGCTGGCTTTTCGCTATTCGCCTTACGCTATACGCTTTACGCACGTCATCGAGCTTCGAGCTACTGACAACATACTTCTGAATTCTGAACTCATAACTCCAACTCCTAATTCCTAACTCCTAACTCCTAACTCCTAACTCCTATAAACTATAAATTATCCAATTGATTGCTGCTCTTATCGTCACTGATGGTCCAGAAGAAGCCGACGACAAAGAAGGCATCTGCAGTGGGTCGTATCGCACGTCGATCGAAAATACCATCCATATTAGGCGCATCGGCATATTGATAGCCATTTACGTTTTGGAATCCTGTAATATTGCTTACCGAGAAGAACAGTATTTTCTGTTGTGAAATCAAATAGGCCCAATTCACGTTCAGGCTGTTGAACGGTCTGGTCTTTTCCGCTAAAAATTCCGGTGTATTCGGATTGTCATAGGGGCGACCTGATCCGTAGTTATAGGATACACCGATCTGCGAACGCCAATCTTCGACCCAATACTTCGTCACCAATGAAAGGCTGTGTGTCGGTGCAAAGTTTGGAGTGGCCCGTTCGGAGAAGTCTCGATAATCACGCTCTGTATTCAAATAGGAGTACGACGCCCAATAATCCAAGTTCTTGATACTCTTATTATCACGCCAGAAAAAATCGATACCTGTGGCATAACCACCACCTAGATTACTGAATTGCGAATCGAATTGAGGCATTTCGGTATCGAATTTGACGAGTCCGTCATAGTCTTTGTAGTAGGCTTCGGCACGAAAGGTTTTGCCGTCGGATAAATACTGATAGTTCAGAATGTAATGCGACGTTTTCTCGAAATCCAAACTACGGTCGAACTGTAACGATTCCGCCAAAGGATTTTGGTAGAAATCCCCATACGCTAAAGAGAACTGTCCCTTTTCGCTGCTTTTGTATGCAAGAGAAAGACGCGGTGCGATATTTGAATCTTCCAAAAAGCTTGAATATTCACCCCGTACACCAAGCTTCATGGCAAATTTGTTACTAAAGAAAATATCGGCCTCGGCAAAACCTGCACTGAGGTTATCGTTAAAGCCTGATTCAAATGTAAAACCATCGGGTGCAGTAAATATATTATCATAATTGGTCCTAAAGTGCTCCGCTCCGAAATTCAGTTGAAACCGACTATTAAACGTCTTCTTTAATTTCAATTTTAAATGTCCGGCTGTTTCGTTGGCTTCGATATCATTGACGTCAAACGCGATGTCATTCCGATCGGAAGAAACACTTACCCCTGCCGTCATCGTCCATTCCTTATCAAAAAAGTGCTTGTAGGAAGTATTTGCATAGAGATTGCTGTTTTTTAGGCCAAAGTTGACAAACTCGTCAAAATTGATATCCTCTTGGTCAAGATTCAGGTTCGCCTGATTGAAGCCTGTGTAGAATTTGAACATTCCCTTATCGGTCTTACTTCGAAACACGGCCTCTCCTGAAATAGACTCGTAGGGTTTATTCCAACGGGCACCCTGTTCATTGGGTATAATCCATTGATAGGGCGCTAAGTTGATGTATTGGGCATTGACACTCAGTGATTTATCACCCCAAATTTCGGTCTTCCCCAACCCTGCTCCTACCGAAAGTACGGAGATATCGGTTTTCTCTTGATCCGGTTCGTCTGTGGTGTTCAATAGCAATACACTGGAAAGTGCTTGCCCATATTCAGCGGAATAGCCTCCAGTACTAAAGGTGATTCCCTTGAATAAAAATGGAGAAAAGCGACCTCGGGTGGGAATATTATTCGCTGTAGCGTTAAAAGGTTGAAAGACACGAAGACCATCAATAAAGACCTGCGTTTCCCCTGCTTGTCCCCCTCGAACGAACAAACGCCCATCTTCACTAACCGTTGACGTGCCGGGTAGGGTTTGTAAAGCGCCGACGAAATCACCTGCCGCCCCTGCCGTTGTAACGATATCCAAGGGTTTTAAGACCGATACTTTTGAATTGTCTCCAGCTTGAAAGCTCCCGGCCGTTAAAGTGACTCCCGTCAATTGATTGATCGCTTCGGCAAGTTCGATTTTCAAATCTTTGAGATACGAAATGTCACCTGCTTGCATATAGGTATCGAATCCGACCATCGAGACGATTAAATTTTGGGTTCCGGTTTCTGTGGTTTCAAAAGTGAATCCTCCCTTTGCGTCTGAGGAGGCCCCATCGTAGGTACCGTCCAAATAAATATTAGCCCCTTCGATCGGATTTCCTTTTACATCCGTCACTAGACCAGATATGGTCGTTTGCGAAAGGCTGATCAAGGTGTAAAAAAGACAGGTAATAAGTAGAATTTGATTTTTCATGATTGTTCGTTTCTGATGTTCTTTTTGTTTGATGAAGCAAAAATGCGAACAGAGAAGACCGTAGGGAAAACCGTTTGACCGAACTGTAAATTTTAGGGGGTGAATTGAAGGAAAAAAATGAAGACACAATTCAGTAGCAAAAATCAACAATTCGGTTAGATGCATTTCAAAAGGCAGACATACCACCGCATCTTTGGGTCATAATTAATCACTAAAACAAAAACATCATGAAAAAAGTAGCATTATTATTAGGATTCGCATTCATCACATTGACCATGAACGCACAAGAAACTTCAGGAGCAACCGTTACCGTAACCATTGAAAATGTGCTTTCTGACGGAGGTACGATACTTGCGGGGCTTCATACCGCAGATACCTTTATGAAAGGAATGGGAGTCGCCAATACGGCAGCACCGGCCGCCGAGGGCAAAGTAATTTTGACCTTTGAAAACGTTACCCCCGGAACCTATGCTATTATGGTGATGCACGACAAGAACGATAACAAGCAAATGGATATGGATGCCAGTGGTATGCCTTTAGAGAGCTATGGTACTACCGGAGAAATGAACATGTACGGTCCACCAAGCTTCGACAGCTCAAAATTTGAATTCACCGGGGAAAATCAAGAATTCACCATTCGGTTCTAAAAACAAAATCATCGATCAAAAACAAAAAAGCTCGCCTAAGGCGGGCTTTTTTTATTCTAAAATTTTGAGGAAAAAAGTCTTTGGTTCACTATAGTCACCAACTACGTAATCAAAAGCATGGTCAGAAATAGATTTGAATATCATTATTAAGTCCAAATGAGGTATCTTGATACTTCTTAGGTAGAAGCAATGAATAAAACCCTTCAAACATTTTTGAACCAGTTGTGGAAATCCATTGTGTTCTGGACGTTTGCCATGGTACTCTGGGGGATGTTTCGCTATTTTGGTATTGAAGATGAACCGGGCGTTACGATAAGTGATGATTTTCAGAACGATCTTCATATGACAGGAATACTGCCCCTTTTTACCTTGGCGGGCTTTATCATGGGTATTTTATACGCCGTGGTGGAGTTCTCTTTTGAGAAATACAAATCCAAAAGGCTTTCTATAGGACTCAATATACTGGTCAAAACCCTGATCTACCTTGTCTTGATCGTCATTCTATCGACTTCGATGATCGAATTGGGCTCACAATTATTCGGTATCGAGAAAAACAACGATTTGGGTTGGTGGCGTCAGGATAAAAGTTTTTGGATTACCGTATTGTACTTCTTGCTTACCTCCCTGATTTTTTCCTTCATCAAAATCGCCAACGAAAAATTCGGACAGGGAGTGTTTTTAAAAATGCTACTGGGTACGTATAAAAATCCGAAAGAAGAAAAACGGATTTTTATGTTTCTTGACTTAAAATCGTCGACGACCATTGCGGAGGCCCTAGGGCATTTCAGATACAGTCAACTAATCCAAGATTGCTTTTATGATCTGAATGCCATTGTTCCGAAGTACGCTGCCGAGATTTATCAATATGTCGGTGATGAAGCGGTGCTCAGTTGGCCCTATCAAAAAGGATTGGCCCACAATAATTGTGTCGCGCTTTTCTTTGCCTTTCAAGCGCTATTGAAGTCAAGAAATTCATATTATACGGAAAAATATGGGACAGTTCCTGAATTTAAGGCAGGACTACATGGCGGAAGATTAATGGTGGCGGAAGTTGGTGTCGTAAAAAAAGAACTGGCCTTTCATGGGGATGTCATCAATACGTCGGCACGGATACAGGCCGAATGTAACAAACATAATGTGCCTGTGTTAATCTCCGAAGAATTAAAAGAGGATCTGCAAATAGACTCGAATTATACCACAGCGTCTATTGGAAACTTGCTTTTAAAAGGAAAAAAGAAAGCACTGAATGTCTTTACCATTGCTCCAATCCCATAGCTATTCGACCAGATGAACAAACAAGAATTTTCAGCTAAGATCAATTGGGACGAATACGGCATCGGCCATGTTAAAGCCCATGTTCCCATTTTTGAAAAAGAACTGGAGTTTGAATTGTTTTCCGATCATGCGAAAAAACCGGACATCTCAACTAAGATGTTCGCAACCGTCGAAGATGTTCTGAATTTGCCCGATGGCGCCCTTGAAAAAATAAAGGACCTCCTTTGGGAAGAAGCGCAATTCTCTTTTACCGTTGCGGATTATGGCTGTATCCCCCAAGAGGGTGAAACGGTAAAAAATGCGCATTTCCGGGAGTTTGGTTTGCATACTAAGCAAGATACCTTTGAAAAAAGTTATATAAAAGCGGTTCAGATTCAATATGAAAGTGATGTGCTTGATGCAAGATATGCCGAACTAAAAGTTGAATCCGCTACGGATAACCTCATCAGTATTATTGTGAAAAACGGAACGATCATCGACTTTGATGACGATGGCGCATATTTGGGCGCTTTCGAAAAAAATAATCAGTATGCCCATACCCAGCGAAAAAAAGTATTGAACGGATCGATCTAATGAAATTCGAAAAATGACATACCTAAAAACGGTTCCATTGCTATTATTGCTCGTCGCATGTGCCTCAAAAATACCAAGTAGTTATGTGCTGGATGAAAAGGACCTGGTCCCTGAGGGCATTGCCTACTCCAAAAAGAACAACGCTTTTTACCTAACTAGTGTCGCTAAATCGAAAATCATAGCCGTGGATAAAAACTCGGGCGAACAGACCGATTTCATATCAGCCCACGAGTTTGGCTACCAACCTGGGGTCGGTATTTTAGTCGACGATCAAAGAAACCTTGTTCACGCCATTGGTGGCTATGCGCGAATGCCAGATTCCCTATCCGCATTGTACACCTTTGATAGCAGTACCCAAAAACTACTCAAACGCTACAACGCTGCACCCGGTGATTTCCTAAATGATCTTATCCAAGACTCCGATGGAAATTTGTACGTGACCAATTCCGAAGGTGCGTCCGTATTCATTTTGAAACCGGGAACTGATTCGTTGGAACTATTCTACGAGTCTCCAGAAATTCAATTCCCGAATGGTATTGCGATATCCGATGATCAAACCAAGCTTTATATTGCCTCTTTTGAAAAAGGAGTGCGCATCTTGGATATTTCGACCCGCCGTCTTGTTAACGAAGCGGATAGCCTGGGAATCTCACAAGGTATTGATGGACTAGAGTTTTACAAGGGCCATCTGTATGCCATTCAAAACGGTAGTCGCGCCAACGGCTTTAATTTTCGAAAGCTGGTATTGAACAGCACCCAAGACCGGATTACTGACATGGAGATTATCGATAGTGGTAATCCGGATTTATATGTACCACTCACCTTTGCTGTAGCAGGAAACGAAGCCATTGTCATCGGAAATTCCAATTTGGGCCATTTGAATCAGGAAACGATGCAGTTTGAGACTTCAGATACCATCCCAAAAACAAAATTGCTCACATACACCATTGATTAACAGAATTTTATTTGTTTTTATCACTTCAAAATTGCGTCGTATTGTTTCCGAGATAATCGGCTTTCGAGAAAAACACGCTACCTTCTGATTATTGGTTTAGCAATCATACTTCGTTTCTTCGACCTGGGAAAAACAAGGAATTAATAGATCGTAGGCGTATGTGCCTCCCACTGAAATCATTGTAAAAGATGGTTCAACCGCTATTGTTCTCAAAACATAGTACCCTTGGGGAAAGTGGCCCTGTTCTGAATTGAGTTAAAAATGACAGCAACCCAAGGACCGCTGGTATTTTGAAATCACTCTTGTCACTCTTCAACGTTTTATTGACCTAACTTAGCTGGAACCTAAGGATTCAAAATTAATTCGAATGACATACGCGTACACTATTATTTATGTGGAAAATGTAGTTGATACCATAACCTTTTACGAAAGCGCTTTTGGTTTCAGCCAAAAATTTATTACCCCTGAAAAAGACTATGGCGAGTTGCTTTCTGGAGAAACGACCATAGCTTTTGCAACTTTTGCCTTGGGGAATTCGAATTTTAAGCAAGGCTTCGAGCAAACCTCACGGACCAAGAAGCCCTTTGGAATAGAATTGGCCTTTACCACGGAAAATATCGAGGCGGATTTTGAAAAGGCGATCAATGCCGGAGCGACCATATATGAACCTTTAGTCGAAAAACCTTGGGGGCAAAAAGTCGGTTATTTGCGCGATAATAACGGTTTGCTTATTGAGATTTGCACGCCGATCAAGTCGTGATTCAATTAGATATCCCTTTTAAGTGGTAATCTGCACCAAGCTGAATGGATTTGACTATACTACTTTCTCTGGTTTTGAGTATCTTAGGGAGAAATAGCTTTTTGACATGGCAACCTATTCACTCAACATCAACAATGAACAGCATACGTTTGAAGCTTCCGAAGGCACTTCCCTGCTTTGGATACTGCGCGAACATCTTGGACTTACCGGCACCAAATATGGTTGTGGTATAGCGCAGTGCGGCGCCTGTACCATACATGTAGACGGTACACCTGTGAAGGCATGCATGCTACAAGTTCAAAACTTTGGGAATGGACAAAAGATCACGACTATAGAAGGGTTGTCCGAAAATGCAGATCATCCGGTTCAAAAAGCATGGATCGAGGTCCAAGCACCCCAATGCGGGTATTGCCAATCAGGGCAAATCATGCAGGCCGCGGCGCTTCTGAAGGAAGACTCGCAACCTTCAAGGGAAAAAATAAAGAGTTATATGAACGGGGTACTCTGCCGTTGCGGTACCTATTTGCGAATTATCGATGCCATCGAATTAGCTTCCTCGAAAAAGCCGCTAACCTAGATCTTAAAACGAAACTATCATGCCTAAAACAGCCAAAGTTGTCAACCGTCGCGAGTTTTTGAAATCATCTAGCGGAGTGGCCCTTTTCATAGGAGTATCCGGAATTTTACCGCAATTGATTTCTTGCAAAGACGTCAAGGCTATGCGCAACCAATTGAAACAGCATCAGCTTACCGCTTGGGTACACTTGAACGAAGATGGCGAGATTACCATTTACAATCCGGCAGCGGAAATGGGCCAGGGTTCCATGACTTCGTTACCTCTACTTTTTGCGGAGGAAATGGATGCGGATTGGTCAAAAGTCAAGGTCGAATTTTCACCACAGGTAGCCGAAATATACGGTGGTAAAGGTTGGGCTCCGGACAGTAAACTCATGTTCACCGTGGGAAGTAGGACCACGAACAGTTACTACCATACCATGAGAAAAGCCGGTGCACAGGCGCGTTATGTCATGTTGAATTCCGCTGCGAAACATTGGGGAGTTCCTATTTCCGAATTGACCACAACGGCGAGCACCGTCTTCCATAAAAAAACAAAAAAAGAAATCCGTTATGGAGCGCTCGTTCCTTTTTTAGTTCTAACGGAAGAGCTTCCGGATTTCACCTTTGAGCAACTCAAACACCCTAAAGACTTTCGTCTTGTAGGTACTGATATCCCAAGAACTGAAATCCCTTCCAAAGTAAATGGCAAGGCGCAATTTGCCATAGATATCCGTTTGCCGGATATGGTGTATGGGGTACTAGAAAGAGGAAAACGGCATGGAGCCAGGCCTACCCTATTGAACGAGGCGGAAATTTTGGCCCAAGACGGAGTACTAAAAACGATTCCCTATGCGTACGCCATAGGCATTGTCGCCAATACCTTGGAACAGGCATTAGCAGCGAAACGTCTTTTAAAAATAGACTGGAGCGCGTCAGATGCTTCCGGATTCAATTCACAGGAGGTATATGAGGCCTACGATAAAATCGCTGCCCAACAGGAGACGGGTAAAGTAGTTGTCGAAAAGGGTGACATTGGTAATGCGATGCGAAAGGCATCAAAAACCTTTACTTCCGACTTTAAAAATGATTATATATACCACGCCCAATTGGAACCCCTGAATGCTGTTATTCAAGTCGCGGAAGATTTGGAAAGTGCAGCTGTTTGGGTAGGAAGCCAACAAGGGTTTGATACCAAACTAGGTGTCCCGGATATCTTAGGGATTTCCCCTGAAAAAGTAACGGTCCATCTACACTATCTTGGGGGTGGCTTTGGAAGAAGAAGCATGAACGATTTTGTGGAAGAGTGTGCCGTGCTGGCCAAGGAAATGGCACCACGACCTGTAAAACTGATCTGGACGCGGGAAGACGATGTTACCCATGGCGCGTTTCGGCCCATTTCGCTACAGCGGTTAAACGTATACCTAGATGCCAAAGGACAGCTTGATGGATTCTCTCATATGGTGGTCGGTGATGGCGGGAATTTGGTAGCCAGCGGCGTGCACAATGACTACTATGCGATTCCCAATCAATTCGCCGAATGGCGCGAAATCTCTCATGGTGTTCGACTGAAACATTGGCGTTCCGTAGGTCATGGTCCAAATAAATTCGCTATCGAATGCATGCTCGACGAGGTCGCCATGGATCAGGGCATGGATCCTGTTGCCCTACGAAGAACTTTAATGGCGAACTCCCCAAGGGCATTGGCTACCCTGGAAAAAGTAGTTGAACTATCCGATTGGAACGGTTCCATAGCCCAAGATCGCGCCAAGGGAATGGCTTTCGTAGAACACGGCTCTTTAGGCACTGGAGTATGTGAAATATCCGTGGACACAGCTACAGGGAAAATCAAGGTCCATCATTTTTGGATTGCCTTGGATGCCGGTGTCATCGTGCAACCCGATAACGTGAAGGCCCAAATGGAGGGTGGCATCATTATGGGCATGAGCAGTGTGCTCAACGAAAGAATTACTATTAAAAACGGGGAAGTTCAGCAGTCGAATTTCCATAACTATCCTTTGTTGCGCATGGAGGATGTTCCGGACAGTATTGAAACTGCGCTTATAACGTCAAGCGAAATTCCTGAGGGTGTCGGTGAAACCGCAACGCCCATGGTAGCCGGTGCGATTGCCAACGCCTTTTTGAAATTGACCGGTAAAAAATTACGCCACCTGCCTTTCACCCCGGAGCGCGTTTTAGAAGTTTTAAATGGTTGAGAAAAGAAGTAACGTTTGGGCCTAACAACTATTCAACTACTTAAAAGGGGCTTTAAGGTATCCCCGATCAGTGCTATCGATTTCATCAATTTATCATGTGCAATACCCACATCCATTTGAAAAGTTACTCTTGAAATACCGCCCAAGGCCTCACTGTGGTGCATGATTTTTTCGGCTACTTCTACGGGTTCACCTACCAAAAGTGCTCCCTGAGGGCTGGCATTTTGCGCATCGAATCCTTCTCGGGTCACGGTTGCAAACCCACGTTCACGACCAATTTTGTTAAAGACTTTTCTGTACCCCGGATAATAGTCCGAAATGGCATTTTCGGTACTCTCGGCAACATACCCCAAAGAGTGTAGTCCTACTTTCAATTCTTCCGGCGCAAAACCAGCTTTCTCACCTGCTTGCCGGTAACTTTGCACCAAGGGTGCGAAACGGTGTGTTTGCCCACCAATTACAGCCACCATTAAAGGTAACCCCAATTCTCCGGCGCGCACAAACGAAGCAGGG
This sequence comes from uncultured Flavobacteriaceae bacterium, assembly GCA_947494565.1. GTDB lineage: Bacteria > Bacteroidota > Bacteroidia > Flavobacteriales > Flavobacteriaceae > Maribacter_C. The sequence continues at coordinate 752,638 of CANLVG010000001.1, forward strand.
GTACCACCAACTCCTAACCATATCGGAAGCTTTTGCTGAAGAGGCCTTGGGTAAACTGGCTGATCATACAAGGATGGACGAAACCTTCCGGACCAAGTAACACGCTCCTGTTGGCGTAGTCGTAATAGTAAATCCAGTTTTTCCTTAAAAAGAGCATCGTAATCCGAAAGCTGATATCCGAACAAAGGAAAAGCATCGGTAAATGAACCACGGCCGGCGACTATTTCCGCTCGGCCCTTTGATATCAAATCCAAGGTGGCGAAGTTTTGAAATACACGAACCGGGTCCGCCGCACTAAGCACGGTGACGGCACTGGTTAGTTTAATATTTTTCGTTCTTGCGGCAGCTGCGGCCAAAATCATCGTAGGTGCCGAATCCAAAAAATCCTCGCGGTGATGCTCACCAATACCAAAGGAATCCAGACCTACTTTATCGGCTATGACGATGCGATCTAACAGCTCATTCAATGCTTGTGATTCGCTTAGGCCCGAATCTGGGGCAGCAGCGAAACTATCTATGCCTATTTCCATACCTATATTAAGGTTTTTCGTTGTCCTTATTCCTAAAATGTGCGTAGAGACTGATCAATATCGCCGATCCAGAGACCAATGTCATGACAGTACCGGGAACAAAATTTACATAGCCTCCTAAATCCATAAAAAGAAAGTATCCCAAATCAGCTAAACCGCCAGTGAGGGCAGCTAGAAAAATCGCATTTTTGTTTCCTTTCAAAATATAGAATCCTGCAATTAGGGTCACTATACCGATCCAAAACAAGTTGAAACCGTGCTGGCCAATTATTGCACCAGCCGCGGCGGGATAATCCATTTGTATTAGGGTTGGGTCTACCGAATCGGCTATTCCCGCAATGGAAGCCGAAATATCATCTGACCCTATGAATTTCATGGTCATTAACCCGGCCAGAATGTGGACAAGGCCCCAAACGATCCAAAGCAGCCCTGATATATTAAAGAGTAGTTTTACCTGTTTCATAACTATTTACTTTAGTATTGAATTTCTATAGATCGCTGAAATCGTTCGATTTTGTCTACCAGTTCCCTTTTTAGCTGCGTATTGACCAACTGTCCATCCTGAAAATTGGTGTGAAATGACGGCAATGAAAACTGCGCAATGACATTACCACCCAAGTGGGGCATTAGCTTACCAATAATTTCCAAAACACTTGTCCCTCCCCGACCTCCTGGAGAGACAGCCATAAGTAATAGCGGTTTATTCGCCCAGAACTTCATATCGATTCTGGAGGCCCAATCCCATAGATTTTTGAAAGCGGCCGTGGGCATTCCGTTGTATTCCGCCAATGATAATACAATGGCATCAACCGATTGAACGGTGTTATAAAAGTGTTGTACATTTTCGGGTATGCCCATGGATGCTTCTAGATCTGGGCTATAAAGCGGTAGCACCAAGTCGTTCCAATCTATACTGACTAGAGTGCTATCTTCAATTTGTGAGGCCACATAAGTAGCAAAAAGTGTGTTGATAGAGGTTGAACTATTGCTCGCCCCAAAAGCTAGGACTTTCTTCATGACAATTTGTATTTACATTGTTACTACAAAGTTGCCATTGTTCATACCACTATACATTAACCTAGATTAAGAAATGTAGCAAGTCTTACTTCTTTCGCAGTCGATTTCTTTTCACCTTACTTAAGGCCTCTGGGGTCATACCCAAATACGAGGCGATCATTTTCTGGGGAACACGTTGCAGAATATCGGGATAGGTCTGCTCAAAGTGTTCATAGCGTTCAATAGCAGAGGCGCTCATCAACAAAATCACTCTTTTTTGTAATACGCTTATGCGTCGCATCAAAGGGGCTACGTTAGGGGTTTCTTTAGCTAGGTCTTTCTCGACCACACGTACAATGGTATCCTCTAGAGCATCGATAAACAAATCAACAGGCACTTCGACAGGGCTATTATCGGCCACCACCCAGCCTTCAGGACCAAACATAAAAATATGCTCCTTTCCTTTCGCATCAATAGTATAGCTTCTTAAAAGTCCCCTTACCACGTGATACACTTTTGAATTCAAATCCCCAGGACGCTGGATAATCTCTCCTTTTTTTAGATTAAGTCTTCGCATTGTTTTATTTTGACTTCTAGGTATTACTCCATAAAGACAACAAGATAAGCATTGGTCGTCTGCTCATCAATTCTTACTCGCAAGAATCATGTTTAGTAATTTTAAATGATCGAAACCGGTTTCCAAATACCGGTTTTATGAAGCGTGACCAGCAACTAAAAATGAAAATACCACCCTTGTTGCTTTGTCCTGTTTGTTTTGTAGGAGATTTGGACAAGAGAATCGTGGTTTTGGAAAAGAATAAACTATACGTATGACGGAACTTTGTACCCTAGTATTAAAACAAGAAAAAGATGCGACAAAAAACAGCAATTATTACAGGTGCAAGTCGGGGCTTGGGTAAAGACATGGCCCTTGAGCTAGCTAAAGATGCGGTGGATATTATCTTCTCGTACCATAGCAATGAAACGAAAGCAAAAGAACTCATTTCGGAAATTGAAGCCATTGGGCAAAAAGCAGTTGCTTTTCAATTCGATGCGAACTCCCCAGAAAGTGGAAAAGCGTTTATGAATCAAGCCATCGATTATTTAAAAAGAGAAAATGGAAGCTCGGGTTTTGATTTTTTAATCAACAATGCCGGTACCGGAGCGTACAATTTAGTAGCGGATACCACCGAAGTGCAATTCGATGAAATGATGAACATACACTTGAAAAGTGTCTACTTCTTAACGCAAGCAGCCCTACCCCATTTAAAGGAATCGGGTAGAATCATCAACATATCAAGTGGATTGGCCCGCTTTAGTCTACCCGGAATGTCAGCTTATGCCATGATGAAAGGGGGTGTCGAAGTCTTTACACGCTATTTGGCCAAAGAACTAGGCGGACGCAAGATAACTGCAAATGTGGTCGCGCCCGGAGCCATTGCAACGAACTTTTCCGGAGGCAGCAATCGACAGGAGGATAAGCAAGCCTTGATCTCTAGCATCACAGCATTGGGACGCGTCGGGGAAGCAGATGACATCGGCGGAGTCGTCGCCTTTTTATGTTCCGATAAGGCAGGATGGGTCAATGGACAACGCATTGAAGTTTCCGGGGGAATGTTGGTATGACATGAAAGAGGAAGAAGACCCTTAGTGGTCTTCTTCTTTTCATTAAATTTAAAACGATGAATGAGCTACAGCATTTTAAAAAAGTGGGGGACTACCATAAATTGGCCAACTTACCGGCGCCGGAACATCCGCTTATCAGCTTGGTGGACTACAAGGAGGTAAAATATCCTGATGATGTACTAAAACTTCGTTGGCAACAAGATTATTACACCATTGGATTAAAGCGCAATGTGCCCCATAAGTTTTTTTACGGGCAACAAGAATATGATTTTGATGAAGGGTTGATGACTTTCGTGGCTCCAAAACAGGTCATGAGCTTGGGAGATAATCCGAATATCAGAACCAGAAAACCTTCGGGGTATTTATTATTGGTACATCCTGATTTTCTATGGAACAGTTCTTTGGCCCGTCAGATTCAGAACTATGATTTCTTCGGATATGGGGTCCGCGAATCACTCTTCCTTTCACAAAAGGAAGAAGAACAGATGGAATCCATTCTTAAAAATATACGGAACGAATACCGTTCCAACATCGATAAATTCAGTCAGAAGATCATCGTCGCTCAACTGGAGTTGCTCTTAAATTATGCCGAACGTTTTTACGAACGACAATTTATTACACGTACTATTTCAAACCACGAAATCGTCGGCCAATTAGAATCGCTTTTGAACGACTACTTTAAAGATGACACCCTTATCGAAAAAGGATTACCCTCCGTGCAGTGGGTTGCGGCCGAGTTACATCGCTCTCCGAATTACTTGAGTAGTTTGCTCAAATCGGAAACAGGACAAAGCACCCAACAACACATTCATGACAAACTGATTACCAAGGCCAAGGAGCACCTGTCTACCACTACCCTTTCGGTAAGTGAGATAGCTTATAAACTTGGCTTTGAACGTCATACTTCATTCACGAAATTGTTCAAAACCAAAACCCAGATGACCCCATTGGAATTCCGGAAAGCGTTCAACTAGCTCACCGCATTTCCAATGGGGTGCATATAGCTTATATCTCTTCTACCAACCAGGCCTTCATCATCCAGACCGTTTTTTCCTGTTCGCTAATGAAATCGCTCATCATGCTATTGGTACCTTCGTCATTCGCCGTGTCGGAAGCCTCAAGAATCCGCCTTTCGATGAGTAACAGTTCCGTCAATGAATCAACGATCAACCGAATAGCATCTTCATCACGGCTAATATTTTTGCCTACCGGCACATTTGAGTGATCGATGTACTCCTTAAAGGTATGCTCTGGTACCCCACCCAAAGTAAGCACGCGTTCGGCAATCATATCGACCTTCGTATTCGCGTCGGTATACAACTCCTCGAATTTGAGATGCAAATCGAAAAAGCGTTTGCCCTTGATATTCCAATGTATTCCTCTTAAGTTTTGATAATAGGTTTGAAAATTAGCGAGCAATATGTTTAAATCGCCTCGCAATTCTTTTGATTTTTCGATGCTTAAACCGATACTATTTCTTTCCATCTTGTTTTATTTAAGGTGTTGTTCCTTCTCTAAGTCGGGAAGTCTATTATAAGTTTACAGAATAAAAAAAATGATTTCAATAGGTTTTGTTGATGGTTTTTTTATATTTTTAAAACCTTAATCCATCGTATGACCATTACCCAATTACAATACGTTCTTGCCGTTGCGGAATATCGAAATTTTACGCTAGCAGCGCAGAAAAGTTATGTGACCCAACCCACCTTGAGTATGCAAGTACAAAAGCTTGAAGATGAGTTGGACGTGCTCATTTTCGATCGCGGTAAAAAGCCGATCGCCGTTACCGAAGTGGGTAAAAAAATTGTTGCACAGGCCAAAAACATCGTTAATGAGGCCAACCGGATCAAAGATATCGTCGATCAAGACAAAGGTTTTATCGGCGGTGATTTTATATTGGGCATCATTCCGACCATTATGCCCACCCTCTTACCGATGTTCCTAAAGGCGTTTATCAATAAGTATCCTCGGGTGAATTTGATTATTAAGGAACAATCGACGGAAAGTCTGATACGCAATATTCAAGATGGCCATATTGATGCTGCCATTGCGGCTACTCCACTGGAAATTGAGTTTATCAAAGAACGTCCGTTATACTATGAACCTTTTGTTGGGTACGTTCCTAAAAATCATCGCTTGGGCAACGCCAAGACATTGGCCCCAGAAGATTTGGATGTAAGTGATGTATTGCTCTTGCAGGATGGCCATTGTTTTCGAGACGGGGTCATCAACCTGTGCAAGGCCCCCAAGAAAATGGAGGACGATCACTTTCAATTGGAAAGTGGAAGTTTTGAAACCCTGGTCAATTTGGCCGATGAAGATATGGGAATGACACTGCTACCCTATTTAAATACGTTAGAGTTGGATGAAGCCAAGCAAAAAAACCTAAAATATTTTAATAACCCCTCACCGGCTCGTGAGGTAAGTTTGATCTATCATAAAAGTGAACTGAAAATTCAGATTACCGATGCACTACGTGATGTCATTTCGGGAATCGTTCGCGGGGCAATCGCATTTCAAGACGTGCAGATTATCAGCCCCATCAATCAAAAATAAAAGCCCCACTTGAAAAGCGGGGCTCCTATTATGCCTTTAAGTAAAGAAGGCTTTCTTGTAGTTCTGGTTTGTCGGTAATAAATTGTCGTAACCAGAGTTTTAATTCTTCAATTTCATGGGGGAGTAAATTTGAAATCGCTTTTTTTAGTTCTTTGCAAAACAGCTTCGTATCGAAGCTTACTTTTTTGAGTACGGTCTTCGTGTACTCAAGCATTGCTCTAGCCATATTTCAAAATGTTTAATTAATTAGTTGTCAGTAGGACGTTTTCGCCTTATAAAGTTAAACAGAAAAGTATATATGATATTGCCCCTTATTTGTTAAAAATTAAATAAATTCATGTTAAGGCAATTCAGTATCTTTCCCACAGGATTAACCTACCTTAAGCTTATGAAAAAAACAACCCTCTTCATATTGCTCCCTGCACTAATTATCGGTTGTTCAAGTGCAAAACGCAGTCTGCTAAAGAATACCGAAACATTCCTTCAATCTGCATTTTACGACGAGCAGTTCACGGGCTTTCTCCTGATAAATTCACAAAACAAGGATACCTTGTTAGATTTTAACAGTAGCAAATACTTTACTCCCGCCAGCAATACAAAGATATTCACATTGTTCACTGCCCTACAGCTATTACCTGATCATATTCCCGCTTTAAAGTATATCGAGCAAGGGGATACACTATTTGTGGAAGGAACCGGAGACCCCACGTTTCTCCACTCCTACTTTGAGCAAAACAGTACCATCGACTTCTTAAATCAATACGATCATATTGCACTACATCTCGATAACTATAAGGAAGAAAAACTTGGTTCGGGTTGGGCTTGGGACGATTACCACTATTACTACCAACCAGAAATAGGTGCTTTACCGATGTACGGTAATGTAACCACCGTCCACAATTCCAGTCCGATGCAGGTGACCCCCTCTTATTTTAAGGATTCGGTCATCGCCATCCGTTATCATAAGAATCGGGATTTGGAACAAAATCGATTTTATTTCTCCTCGCGCCGAAAAGATACTGTGGAAATCCCGTTTAGAACTAGTGCCCTATTAACCCAAACGCTATTGCAAAAGGCCCTTAAAAAGGAGATTTCCTTGGTACAGCAGCTACCTCAGAGTGATAAAAAGGTGTTTTACAGCGTCGCCACGGATACTGTATTAAAACGCATGATGCAGGTAAGTGACAATTTTTTGGCAGAGCAACTTCTTCTCTTGAGTTCTTCCACCCTCTCGGATACACTTAGCAGCACCAAGGTGCGCGATCACATCTTGGAACAGCAATTGAGCAATGTAACACATCCGCCAAGATGGGTGGACGGATCTGGTCTCTCAAGGTACAATTTATTCACTCCCGGCTCAATGGTGACCGTTCTAGACAAGCTATATGATCAGCTACCCCATGAGCGCCTGTTTGATTTTTTCCCTGCCGGAGGAATCAACGGTACGTTGGAAGATTGGTATGCCGGAGATGCGGAGCCCTATATCTACGCCAAATCGGGCAGTCTGGGCAATGTCTATTGTCTTAGCGGTTATCTACTGACCAAGTCAGGTAAAACCTTGATTTTCAGTTTTATGAACAATCATTTTCGACAACCTACCGCTGAAGTGAAAAAAAGGATGCAACAAATCTTCGAGGAGATTCGAGACTTGTACTAAGACGCAAGCCCGTCCTTTACCTTGTTCGAAAACTTGGTTGCTAAGAGCTTCAGCTTAGGTTCGATATAGGTTTGGCAAAAAGGCCTTTCCTGATCCGAAAAATAATAGTCGTGAAACCGAGTATCGGAGGGTTTGAACATTTTAAAAGGAAGTACCAGCGTAATTAATTCTTCGTTGAAATCGGTCTGTAATTCACTAATGAGCATACGCGCGAAATCAGCATCCTTCCCATTGAAGGTATAGATAGCCGAGCGATATTTTGATCGCATGCTATGCGCAACACTACTTTTGTGCGTATGCAAGTGAATGGCGATCAAATCTTTAAGGGAAACCGCACCGGCATCGTAATGTACAATAACAGCTTCTGAGTACGATGCGTTAGAACCTGATGAAGCAATAAAACCTTGTTCTACCTTGATCACCCCTTTGAGGGATTGATACACGGCTTCCGTACACCAGTGGCATCCTCCTCCAAGACCTATTTTATGTACTGTTGGCATAGGAAATACGTCGAAAAAGAAAAGATTACATAACAACCGGGAACCTAAGCATTGAAAATTCCGGTAAGGGCAGTGTATTGCAATAGCATGATGGTCTTCGCATCCTTTATCCGCCCATCCGTAATCATCGTCAAGGTCTCTTCAAAAGGGTATTCCAATACCTCGATATTTTCGGTTTCATGTTCCGCGCCACCACCGGCACTTACCTTCATTCGGTCTTCGTAAAAACCAAGAAAGAAATACAGAATCTCGGTCACCGAACCCGGTGACATATAGCTTTCAAATACCTTGGTGACCTCGTTGATGTGATACCCGGTCTCCTCTTCTACCTCTTTTTTGATACAATCTTCAGGGTGGTCGCCATCCAATAAACCGGCACAGACCTCGACCATCATTCCATCTTCATTGCCATTCACATAGGTCGGCATACGAAATTGACGTGTGAGGATCACCGTTCCTTTTTCTTGGTTGCAGAGTAGAATAGCCGCTCCATTTCCTCGATCATACGCCTCTCTATATTGCTGTTCCCAACTACCATCATCTTTTTGGTACTCAAAACTGAACTTGTTCAATGTATACCAATTATCGGAAAGAAGCTCTTTTTTTATATGTCGTACACGCTCATTCAGCATCGGGAATATCATTTATATCATAATACACTTTTAATCCGAGTTTTTTGGCCAGTTTTACATCTTGATCCGCTCCATTTGAAACTCCTTCAATTCGCAATATGGCATCGCATTTTGCAAGTACGCGATGCGATGCCGGATATTGTATCTCCGTGAAGATCGCATCGCCCACTTCTTTCGAACCTGCCATTTTCATCAATGGGTTGGCCACCCATTCCCCTATCATGGGTATGTGCCCCTTTCTAAAAATAGGGAGGGCAGGGGCCTCAAGTCGATCCATGTTCTGCTGAATCAAAATCGGATCGTTACCCGTACCACTTCTATACGGACCTGCAATTAAGATCATCATCATATGTCTTTTTTTTGTAAAGATCGTAAACTACCCCTACCAAAAAATTAAGATAGTTTAAGACCTTTCATTTCTTTTTCACCGAACTCAAAAACTCGGGAGTGACTCCTAAATACGATGCGATCTGTTTTTGTGTCACCTTTTCCACAATTTGAGGGTATTTGTCCAAAAACTTGCGGTATCGTTCTTCTGTAGTCAGCGAAATGGAATCCAACGCCCGAAGTTGCTCGCGAACATAGGCATTTTGAAACAATATTCTAAAAAAACGTTCCAATTTCGGTATGTGTTGCAAGGCTTTATCGAACACCTCGAATTCGAGGACCACCACTCGCGTATCCTCAAGGGTTTCTAGGGATAGCAAAGCTGATTTTTGTTGGGTAAAGGCGTACATATCCGTAATCCACCAATCTTCGATACCGAACATAATAGTCGATTCCTTGCCGTCGGTATCTAGATTATAAGCCCTGATGCTCCCTTCCGAAACAAAGTACAGCTGCCTGCAGATTTGTCCCTGCCTGAGTAGCATATGCTTTGGCGGAACCTCGATTTCATAAAGAACGGATTTTAAAAATTCTTTCTCCTCACACGTTAAGACAATATACTTTTGGATGTTTGAAAAAACAAGGGAATCCTCATAAAGTGATTTTGCGTGAGCACTATTCATACTTCAATATTAGGTATTCTAATTAAGATCTTCAAGGTACAATTTCCACATTAATCAGTATCTTTCTCACTTATGATAAAAATAGGTACGACATGGGAATTCGAAATAGGTTTTGGTACCTCATCATTCTGATGAGTGCCACGCTTTCCGCGCAAGAACTCAGCGAAACCTACGTCGCGGAATGGAAAAAATTCTACCCCTCCAAGGCTTTAAAATCAGGGATGCGCGAGGGGGTATTTCAGTATGAAAACCGCTCTAAAGCAACCGTCGTTCAATGGATAGCGTTCAATGAAAATACCCTACATAGACTCTTGAACGATGCGATTCCCATAGATGCCATCGATGCACGGTTATTGCGGGTTCAGGCCCAATCGGAATTGGATATCTGGAAATCCCTGTCGAGGCACGAAAATTCACTACGCCACTACTCCCGTTTGATTTCAAATGCATTGCCTTCGGTATTCAAGTCCGATTTTCTATTGGCACCGGAGCAATCCGATATATTGTGTCAACGCTTAGATAAGATTAAGGAATTATGTCATTCCGCACAATCGAATCTGAAAGCGGTTTCAAAAAAGGAAATGGAAAATGGTATGCGCGAATTATCCGAAGCCGTGGAATACATACAAACAAGGCTTTCCGACGACCTCAAGTCAAACGGGGTTTCGAGAACATGTTCCAATTTCGATACGAACTACGACCAGGCCCTCAAAAGTATTGCATCACTTCAACATTTTGTACGTACGACTCTGGCGCCGGAAGCAAAAGACATCGAAGCCGTTTTGGGCCTGCAAGAATACAATCGACAGTTGCAATTATATACCGACAGTAACCTAACGGCTAAAAAGCTGGCCGAGATGGCCCTATCGGAAATCGAAACCGTAAAGGACATTATGGTCGGGGTTTCAAAGAACTATCTAAAGGCAACCTATCCAGACGAGGCACTTCCATCGGAGGCCTTGGAAATCATCAAAAAAGCTTTGGCGGATATGGAAAAGGATGCTCCAAAAAACAGCACAGACTATCTTCAGTTCTGGCAAGAATTAGCCGATGCCGCAGTCGCCTTTATCAAAGAAAAGGATATCGCCACCTTACCAAAAAATCAGACTTTACGAATTCAGACCGCACCTGAAAGTGCAGGTGCTGCAGCACGTATCGGTTGGGTGGCCAGTGCCCCGCCCTTCGATCCCAATCCTATGACCACCTTAAACCTGCCTTCCATTCCCAATACGCTTCCACAACAGGAACAAATCGATTTTTGGGCCTCTTTTAATAAACCCTTCAATCGCATGATCGTTATTCACGAGCTTTTTCCTGGGCATTATATGCAGTTAAAAATCAGCCGGGAAACCCCTCATCCCCTGAGAATGCTATTTCCCTACGGGATTTATATCGAGGGATGGGCCACGTTTACAGAAAAAGTGCTTCTTGATGCTGGTTGGGAAGAAGGACAGCATTTGACGCTCCTAGCGCATCTCCGGAAACGATTGGAAAATGCGAATCGATCTTATACTTCGGTACAGGTACATTGCAATGGATGGAACAAAGAACAAGTGATGAGCTTCTCGACCAAGACCGCTTTGGTCGCTCCTCAATTTGCGAAGAGTCTTTGGGGGCGAATTATGAACTCCCCGTTGCAACTAACTTCCTACTATCTTGGAGGAGCTCAGTTCACTGAACTTTTAAAATCGGAAGAGCAACGCTTAGGGGATCGCTTCAATTTGAAACTTTTTATGGATACCATTATGAAGGCGGGGCCTATTCCTATTGAGGAGTTCTACCCCATCTTTGAAGAAAGCATACCGAATTAATTTATGGAACGAATAGCACTACAACCAGAATACTCCATTTCAAGGGTGGTCAAAGGAGGTTGGCATTTGGCAGGCGGACATGGAAACATCTCAGAAGAACAGGCATTGGATGATATGTACCATTTTGTAAAGGCCGGTATTACTACTTTTGACTGTGCGGACATTTATACCGGAGTGGAAGAACTTATCGGAAAGTTCAGGAAAACCCATGCCGATGCCTTTCGAGCCGGAGATTTGCCCCCGATACAGGTGCATACCAAGTACGTACCCGATTATAACGCCTTAGCAACGTTGAGCAAGGAAGAAACCACACGAATCATCGACCGTTCCCTAAGGCGACTTGGTGTCGAACGTCTTGACTTGGTTCAATTCGCTTGGTGGGACTACCAATTTCCCAGATATCTCGAAACCGCCGTTCATTTGACCGAATTGCGCAAAGCAGGAAAAATCAGGTTTCTGGGGATCACCAATTTTGATACAACACGTATCAAGGAAATGCTCGATGCCGGTGTGCAAATCGCATCGAATCAGGTGCAGTATTCCGTATTGGACCAGCGTGTGGAAAGGCAGATGACCGACCTGGCCCAAGAACATTCCATTCCATATCTCTGTTATGGCACCGTAGCTGGAGGGTTTCTCAGTGACCGTTATCTGAATGTTCCGGATCCTAAACCACCATTTGAAAATCGATCATTGACCAAGTACCGCTTGATAATCGAAGAATTCGGTAGTTATGAGTTATTTCAACAATTGTTGCATGTACTGCGGAAAATAGCGGATAAATATGAGGTGGCCATTGCGGAAGTGGCGTGTCACTATATTTTACAAAAACCGATGGTCGCCGGAGTCATCGTTGGAGCTCGAAATCGTAGGCATCTGGAAAGTTTACAACGGCTGGATACCTTTACCTTAGACGCGGACGACCTCGGGCAAATCGCTGAAATCGTTGCCCAAAGTCAGGGGCCAAACGGTCCTTTTTACGAGCTTGAGCGTGATAAAACCGGTAAGCACGGCGCCATTATGAAATACAATCTCAACGAAGATTAAGTTTGAAACTAGAGCAACAACAGGAAAAACTTCCGGAAATCAAGTTTTATGGCGGCGCATTTGGCGCCTTGCTTCCATTTTTCATTTTTGTCACCGGAGTTATCATCATTGCACTTTCGGGGGCTCCTGATGAAAAGGGCTTTTGGCCCGTATTGATTTTGGCGTTGGCCCTTGGTTTGGTTTTATGCAAAAATCGCGCAGCCTTTTCCGAAGTAGTCATATCGGGAATGTCACAGAAAATCGTAATGATCATGATTACGGCCTGGATTTTGGCCTCCATCATCGGAATTCTGATGACGCTAACGGGGTTTGTAGAGGCATTGATTTGGGTCTCCGATCAACTTCATCTCAGTGGCCCTGGGTTTGTGATAGCGACCTTTCTGATTTGTTGCATTGTATCATTATCAACTGGTTCTAGTTTTGCGACCATCTTGATATGCAGCCCGTTGCTCTACCCAACCGGCGGAGTTCTTGGGGCTCCCTTGCCGGTGTTGGCCGGTGCCATTATCGGGGGGGCGACCTTTGGTGATTTCATTGCCCCCATATCCGATACCACCATTGCCAGTGCTCTGAGTCAAGATGCGCAAATCGGTACGGTTATTAAAAGCAGGTTGAAATACCTCCTTCCCGCCGCTCTTCTGGCCATCATTTGTTATCTGGCTGTTTCCTTTGCAATGGGTTCTCCGGAACCCGTCAGTACAACGGCTGTTCTTGGTGACCCCAAAGGGCTGCCCATGCTTTTGATTCCCGCTTATATTATCTATCTATTTCTAAGGGGGAAACATCTGCTGCACGGACTACTATTCGGGTTACTGTTCGGTACGTTATTAGGCCTTGTTACCGGATTGCTTCCGGTATCGGAAATCATTTCCTTGGATTTGGAAAACTTTACCGCCAGAAGCTTTATTATCGACGGAATCAATCGCGCCATAGGCCTGAGTATCTTCACTATTTTGCTGATGGGCCTGGTCGCCACCCTAAAAGCTAGTGGACTGATGAAACTAGTAGTGGATTTTGCGGCGACCCGCACGCAGACCGAAAAACATGCCGAAGGATGGATAGCTGGGGTGATGAGTATTGCCGTTTTATTGACGACCCATAGTATTGTAGCGATATTAATGGTCACCGATTTTACCAAAAAAACAGGGGAACGTTTAGGCGTCTCAAAAGTAAGGAGGGCCAACCTGCTCAGCTTGATTGCCTGTATCTTCCCTTTTGTGTTGCCCTACTTCATTCCCGTCATCTTGATGGCAAACATGACCATGACGGGTCAGGAATACGGTATTGCGCAAGTCAGCCCACTTGAAGTCGGCCTGTATAACTTTATGTCTTGGGGTCTGTTGCTCGTGGCGCTAGGTACGCTTGTATTCGGCCTAGGAAAAACCAAAATGATAACTAAAGAAAATGGAAAAGAAAAAGGAACTCCGCGACGATCAATTTGAGCTGTATGACTTGACCGTGGTGGTCGAAAAGATAGATGGCAATTGTACCTGTGCTATGAAGGTAGGTGATGCCTTCCATTTGAAAGGAGGAAAACTATCGATGGCCAATAACACCGATTTTTGTCTATACGCCTTACAGTCCACCATTCCCTTGTTACCCTCCAAACAGCGTAAAAACCATCCCGCTGACTGGATGGAAACCGATGCACGAGTCGTCTGCCCCGACCCGGAATGTAAATTGGTTATGCGAATTGACCGCGGTGGCTTACGTGTTTTAGATCATGACGACGTGAGTCCCGTGAAATGGGACGGAAGCGAAAAATAGAATGTCGAGATACTTTACAAACTCCAACGATTGCCGACTTCCGAAAGTGGTTTACACCCCTCGTAAACGCCCGGTACGGGGTCATAGCTCAAGACATTTTCCCCGATTTCCTCTGAAGTGAAGTAGGCCCAAATTGCCATGGATTTCAGAGAGCGATAGAATCCTATAGTTTCTTGTGGCCCCACAGCTTGCCCCCATACTCCGCGACTTAATTTTCCTGAGGTTTTTTCCGCTGCGCTGAGCACCTCCCTTTTCTTGGTAGCATCCAAATGGATGAAAACCGCTCCGAAATCAGCTTCACAGGTTGTATTGAAAGCCGCTAATTCAGCTCGCATATGCGCTTGCCCGTCTTTCCCATACGTTTGGGCAATGACCTTATCGATGAACATATCGACTTTAACATCCAGCGCGCCCGGTGTATCCGTCCGCGGTAAGATCATATCGACTATTGTGCTCACGGTCTTCGCTTCCGATTCCGAAAAAAATTCGGGTTGCCACGTCAACCTAGGTTCTTGTTTACAGGCCTGCAACAGTGAAAATAAAGAGGGCATTGCCATTGCAGCCCCCGCCAATACTCCCGTTCTTCTTAAAGCACTTCTTCTATCCATTAGCTACAGGTTTAATTTTTTTAATTCGGATACCGCATGATTGGCAGCCCTTGCGGTAATGGCCATATAGGTCAATGACGGATTTACGCATGACGATGACGTCATACAAGCACCGTCGGTTACAAAAACATTTTTGGCCGCATGTACTTGGTTAAAACCATTCAACACCGAAGTTTTTGGGTCTCGGCCCATACGTGCGGTCCCCATTTCATGCACCCCAAAGCCCGGCGGATGTTCATTATCAAAACCCAAAACATCCTTGAGTCCTGCTTTTTCAAGCATCTCCACCGCATCTTCCTGTATCTGTTCGTTCGCTGCTTTTTCGTTTGCTTTGAACTCTGCATCTATTGACAATGTCGGCTGCCCCCATTTGTCTAAAACCTGATCATTGAGGCCTACTTGGTTCTCATGATATGGTAGGCATTCTGCAAATCCAGTGATAAAGAATTCCCACGGTCCGGGTTTTAAAATGGTGTCCTTGAAATCTGCTCCGAAATCTTCGATATTCGCCGCATTTCCACCGCGATATCCACCACCCTGATAGCCGAATCCTCTTAAAAACTTATCGTTCTTGGTTTCTTCATTGATGTTCCAGTACCGCGGAATATAAATCCCGTTGGGTCTTCTTCCTTTATAATAGGTATCGTCAAACCCCTCAACTTTGCCCATAGCGCCAACGCGGTAAGTATGATCCATTAGATTATGGCCCAACTCGCCACTATCATTACCCAAACCGTTTTCAAATCGTTTTGATTTCGAATTCAAAAGAATCTGTGTAGTACTCAAGGTCGAGGCATTACAAAAAATAACCTTTGCCGAATACACAATATCCTCATTTGATTCAGCATCGATAATCCGCACGCCCGTCGCCTTTCCTTTAGCATCATCATATATGACGGACTGTACTATGGAATAGGGTCGAATGGTCAAATTTCCTGTAGCATTTGCGGCAGGTAGGGTCACTGCGTTGCTGCTGAAATACGCCCCAAACGGACAACCACGACTACAGCGATTCCGGTTTTGGCACTGTCCACGACCGTTATGAGGTACGGTCAAATGTGCGCAACGACCGATAATTATATTTCGGCCCTTAAAATCTTTCTCTATTCGGCTTTTTACATGTTTCTCCACACAATTCATTTCCATAGGAGGAAGAAAATGACTGTCCGGTAATTGGGGCAATCCTAGTGGTGCACCACTTATACCCGCGAACTTTTCCACATAAGTGTACCACGGTTCGATGTCGTTATAGCGAATCGGCCAATCGACCCCATGACCATCTTTGGCATTGGCTTCGAAATCAAGGTCGGACCAGCGGTAGGTTTGCTTTCCCCATAGCAAAGAACGCCCGCCCATTTGATGTCCTCGCAACCATAAAAAGGGCTTCACTTCGGTATATGGATTCGCCTCGTCATCGGCCCAAAAATGTTCTGTTTCCGTGCCGACCCAACCTGAGCGAATATTTTTATAATGTTTCTTTTTTTGTTCGGGAGTGAGTCCTCCCCGTAACTCCATATCCCATGGATCTAGGTTCATGGTGGGATAATCGACTACATGTTCTACTATTGGTCCACGTTCGAGAACTAGGGTTTTAAGCCCTTTCTCGCAAAGTTCTTTCGCCGCCCAACCCCCACTGATTCCGGAACCGATGACGATGGCGTCATAAGTCATTTCCTTTTTAGCGTCGATATTGTAATTGGCCATATGATATCATTAGGAGTTCTCAAGATAGGCATTAAAAGTCTGGAGCGCAATGCCCCTTTTTTATTAATGGATTTTTGGCGTTATCTTTAATCTTTGCGCAACCAGCACGAACATGAAAAATAAAATTACAAGGAGAAAAGCCATTTCTACAAGTTTCAAGGCTTCGATGCTTGCCCTTGGTGGGTATGCTTTCACAGCCCAGGCACAAAGGCCAAAGACCACAAATGACGAAAACAGGGATAACTTGCCCATGAGGGTCAGTTTGAATACCTCTACCCTGATGCATTATAAACTCGCCGCGGATGTTCAAATCGATATGGTAGGGCAAGCAGGGTTTAACGGTATCGAATTATGGATGCGCGATATCAAGGCCTATTTGAAAAATGGCGGGACGGCCGAAGCACTTAAGCAAAAATTGGAAAGCTATCAACTTACACTTGAAAACATCATCGGGTTTTCCAAATGGTGCAGTGATGACGCTGATGAGCGTAAAATAGCACTTGAACAACTTCGTGAAGAAATGAACATAACTGCCTCATTGGGCGGTCAATACATAGCAACTCCCGTGCAAGGTATCACTGCCCTGGATCCAAACAAGTACGATGTATATACCGCTCGCTACAATACCATTCTAGCGCTAGGGGATGAAACCGGAGTGACGCCCTTAATCGAATTATGGGGAATGGGTGCCTTACATAAGGTAGCGGACTGTGCGCATATCGTTATCGCGACGGGCCATCCGAAAGCCACCATGCTTCTAGATTTCTATCATATTTACCGTGGAGGTAACGACTGGGACACTATCGATATACTAAACGGCAAAAGATTGCCCGTTATTCACATGAACGATTATCCAGCAAGTCCGGCCTATGACCAACTGAAAGATTCCGATCGGGTATTACCTGGTGAAGGTGTCTGCCCCTTTGATACCGTCATACCGAAGCTCTATCACGCCGGGTTTCGCGGTGGACTATCCGTAGAACTTTTCAATAAAGGGTATTGGGATACTATGGACGCCGAGACCTTACTAAAACACAGTTATGAAAAAACGTATGCCATGGTCAAAAAATCACTTTCGAATATCCTTTAATTGGTAAAATCCCATTCTATGAAAAAACCAATGTTCCTAATACTCCTACTCTGCCTGGTCATCAATTGTAAATCGAAAAATGAAGGCGAGGCCACGGAAAAGAAGTTACCGCGCATTGCGATTGCCGGTATCGGTATCGAGTCAAGCACCTTCTCCCCGGCCCAAACCCATGAAGAAGCTTTTCATGCACGAATCGGGGATTCCATTTTCGGCAGATACCCCTTTTTTGAGGAAGGGACCGCTATTCGTAATCGTGCCGATTGGGTACCTACCCTTCTTGGTAAATCCCTCCCTGGAGGAATCGTTACTCGTGAAGCCTATGAATCAATGGTCGCAAAGACCCTGAAAATGTTGAAGGAAAACGGACCTTATGACGGGTTGTTCTTTGATATTCATGGAGCGATGAGCGTCGTAGGATTGGAAGATGCAGAGGGCGATCTTATTCAACGGATTCGCGACGTAATCGGTACCGATGCCTTGATTTCCACATCTATGGATTTACATGGAAACGTTTCCAAAAGGTTGGCCGAACATTCCGATCTGATTACCTGCTATCGGATGGCGCCCCATGAAGATGCCCTTGAATCAAAGGCACGGGCCATCACAAATATGCTTGACCGTTTGGAGAATGGAAAAGGAAAACCAAATTTCAAAGCATGGGTACCCGTACCGATTCTGTTACCTGGGGAAAAAACAAGTACACGTATAGCGCCTGGTAAGGGCCTATATGCGCAGATTCCATCTGTAGAAAACCAAGAAGGAGTTATCGATGCTGCCATCTGGATAGGATACGCCTGGGCCGATGAGCCTCGCAATCATGCCGTGGTCATGGTAACCGGAGACGACAGAGAACAGGTCATTGCTGGGGCCGAAAAATTGGCCAACGCCTTTTGGAAAGTGCGGCATGATTTTGAATTCGTAGCGCCGGTGGCCACTTTGGAAGAAAGCCTACAAATGGCCTTAGCCCATAAGGAATCTCCTTTTATCATCAGCGATATGGGCGATAACCCAACAGCGGGTGGGGCTGGCGATGTCAGTTGGACGCTACAACAACTGTTGGCCCGACCCGAGTTTAAATCGGAAAATAGCCCCTCATTGATTTATGCTTCCATTCCCGGTCCGGAGTTGATTGAAGAAGCCCTAAAGTCGGGCATTGGAAAAAAAGTAAAGGGTATGGTAGGGGCACAGGTCGATAACCGATTTGCACCTCCCATAGCGCTTGAAGGTACCATTACCGCTATCAAAGAAGGTGATCGTGATGCGGAAGTTGAAGTGGTGGTTCAAGTAGGGAGCATCCATGTCATCGTCACCAAAAAAAGAAAGCCCTACCACCAAGAAAGTGATTTTACGGATTTGAATCTGAAACCAAGGGAAACGGATATCGTCGTCGTTAAAATCGGGTATCTGGTACCCGAACTCTATGATATGCGTAAGGGTTGGATTATGGCACTAACACCAGGAGGAGTAGATCAAGATCTCGAACGTCTGGGCCATAAGAACATCAAACGTCCCATGTTTCCTTTAGATATAGCTATGGAAGACCCCGATTTAAGCGCGCGCTTATTGAGGGCTTCCGATGCTGTTGACTAACCAATATCAAACTGTAATCGCTTGATTCAGATACCTTCTGAAAGGTAGCATTTCTTTGTAGGCCTTAATCACCTTCTTTTCAAAATCATGTCCTAGGACTTCCTTTGTTGAGAATTCAGTGGCTACGGCAAAGGTTTTGTGGCGCAGCAAATCAATATGCGGGTGGTCATTTGAAAAACCTTTGGGAGCATTGGTCAGTTTGACATCTTCATATAAGCCACCAAAGAGTGACTTGAACGATTTTTTGTTTAAGATTTTCTGAAATTCCTCCCCATCATAATCGATAGCATCGCGAATGCTCCGTAGTCGTTTGGAATCAGGTCGCCATAATCCACCCGCGAACATCGAGCGTTCAATACCGATTTCCACATAGAAGTCACCTGTATTGGGACGCTTGTCAAGACCTGCGCCAAAATGATCTTTATAAATAGGTTTATTTGGATGGAACATGAGGTTGTTATTGATACGATTAATGCCCTTACGGCCCGGAGTATCATAATAGTCATCGTCAATAGCGGCCAATTCCGCATTCATTTCATCCAGCCATCCGATAAAATCATCACGAACTTCTTTATACCATTTGCGATGGGCATCCATCCATTCTTTAGTATTGTTCTGTTGAAGCTCCTTAAGGAAAGTGATTTGGTTCTGAAAATTCATTTGGTGTAATCTAAACACCAAAGATACTCAATAAAATACCTGAAAAATCGAGCGGAGTCGCTGTGCAAACCAAGCGGTTGCCTACGACCCCGATCGAACCTAAGTATTCCTCTTAAAATCCTTGATCCCCTCCGACAATATGGCCGAGGGTTCCGAGTATACTACCTTCTCCTTTATCCTTACCACCTCTAGGCAGGGCGGCAAGTACCCGACCTGCCAATCGACTAAAAGGCAAGGATTGAATATAGACCGTACCCGGCCCGCGAAGGGTTGCAAAAAAAAGTCCTTCACCACCAAATACCGTGTTTTTAATACCTCCAATGAATTCAATATCATAATCCACACTCTGATCGAACCCAACGATACAACCGGTATCGACCTTTAGAACTTCGCCCGGCGCAAGTTCTTTTTTTGCCAGTGTACCACCGGCATGCACGAAGGCCATACCGTCACCTTCTAACTTTTGCATAATAAAACCTTCGCCACCAAAAAGGCCACGGCCTAGCTTCTTGGAGAATTCAATTCCTACGGATACGCCTTTTGCAGCACATAAAAAGGCATCTTTTTGGCAAATAAACTTGCCCCGCATGGTCGCTAAGTCAATGGGCACGATCTTTCCGGGATAGGGAGAAGCAAAACTGACTTTTCGTTTGTCACGACCGATGTTCAAGAAAGCGGTCATAAAAAGACTTTCACCTGTAAGCATTCGTTTCCCGGCTGAAAATATTTTGCCTAAGACCCCTTTGTCTTGATTGGAACCATCGCCAAAAATGGTATCCATTTTAATATCCGTGTCCATCATCATAAAGCTACCGGCCTCAGCAACCACAGCTTCTTGAGGGTCCAGTTCTATTTCGACATATTGCATTTCTTCGCCATAAATGTCGTAGTCTATTTCATGTGCGTTCATGTATTTAATTTTTTTGTTGACGCTAGTTAGTTGATGGGTACCCTAGTTTTGTTACAGGTTTTATGAAAAAATATGGAATCATAGCTTCAATCTGACCGTCCACTCAAAATTAAATGTCGATACTATGATGCCTTCTTCATTAACCCCAACGGACTTCATCCAAATGGTCTGCCCCTCCCCTGTGGCGATGGTCTTGTCTAAAGCATCTTTGATCAGGTTACCGTCTTCACAGGTAAAGGTTATCTTGCCAGTGGCCTTTTTGGAGAAATTGGCCGTATTGTTCGCGACCAACATCGATATTTTATGCCCACTATCTTCGATCTGATCGATCATCATAGCCCCAGTTGTCAACTCCGCAGCCATGCCCTGCACCGCCCAAAACATCGATTTAAACGGGTTTTGATTGAACCATTTATACCGAACTGTCACTACTGCCCGCTCTTTATCGATATATTTTAGTCGCACCCCGCACCACCAAGCCGATGGTAATTTAAAAAAGGAGAAAGTATTCAATTTGCCCGCTGTTACTGCCATTTCGCTCTATATTTTCACTAAAAGTATCTAAAATAATTCAATCTTTAATTGTTAATTAAATGTTAAATTTAAGTACTATGTGTTGCATAGTACCATCTTTTAAATATATATTTGCATAAGAAATTACTAAGCCATGACAGATACTTTATCAAAACATGAACGGAATTTAGCAGCTGCCATACACGCATCGACCTTCTCAAAGTTCTTTATTCCTTTTGGAAATTTTATCATTCCATTGGTCTTATGGACAGCAAATAAAAAACAATATGAATTTGTGGATTATAATGGGAAGCAAGCCTTGAACTTTCAAATCAGTCTGCTCCTCTACTCTATTTTATTGGGTATCATCAGCATTCCGTTCTTTGTGGGTTTCTTACCTAATATTTTCGATTTTGGGTTTGACAGCCTCAACACCTTTAACAATCTCAACATCAGTATCGACTCTGATGACTTTCGTTTCGGCTGGTGGTGGTTTCCTATCGGAATCGCAGGATTGGGCCAAGGGGTATTGTTTATCGTGAATTTAGTATATACCATTTTAGCAACCATTAGAACCAATGAAGGACAACTTTTTGAGTATCCATTAACCATAAAATTCATTAAATAACCAAAGGTATTCATCACACCTTGATCTGAAGTTTATTCATTAATCACTAAACTAAAATTTGTGCCAACCGCCAAAAAAGTAACATCAATCAATCAAAACCTGTCTATAGGCAGTTCAATCGGAATGTTTATTCATCATTCAAAAAACGAACAGTTAATCTATGCGGACCACCATTTCCAAAATCAAAACAGAAGGAAGCCAAACCACCAGTAGGCAGGTAGGACCCAAAAAGAAAAAAGAAATTATGAACGTAGAAAACACAAAAGCACAAATGCGCAAGGGGGTACTCGAGTATTGCATCCTTTCCATTTTAAATGGACATGACAAATACGCTTCCGAGATCTTATCCACCCTAAAAGATGCGAGGATGCTTGTTGTAGAAGGTACGATATACCCCCTATTGACAAGACTAAAAAATGCGGGATTGCTCAACTATCGTTGGGAAGAATCGACCTCTGGTCCCCCAAGAAAGTATTACACCTTAACGGAAACCGGTAAATTGTTTCTGAAGGAATTGGATACCACCTGGGATGAACTACGAAGTGCAACAAATCTAGTAACCAACAAAAAATAGACTCAAGCAAGCGTACTTGAGTAAAAAAACAGCAAAAAATGAACAAGACAGTCAATATAAATCTAGCAAACGTACTCTTCCACATCGATGAGGATGCGTATACAAAAATGCGACGTTACCTAGAATCGGTAAAACGATCATTCGCAAATACCCCTGGCAGTGATGAAATCCTAGCAGATATCGAAGCAAGGATCGCGGAACTCTTTCATGAGAAACTAGCTGACGAGAGACAGGTAATCACGCAAAAAGAAGTGGACGAAGTTATCTCGATTATGGGGCAACCTGAAGACTATATGGTCGATGAGGATATCTTTGAAGACGAGCCTCGACCTAGAACCGAGCCAAGAAAATCAAAAAAGCTCTATCGCGATATAGAAACCAAGTATATCGGTGGTGTATGTTCCGGATTGGAGCACTATCTAGGCTTCGATGCACTTTGGATACGCATTATCTTTATCTTACTTGGCGTATTTACCGGCTTTGGTTTCATCGCCTACATTCTTCTTTGGATTCTGGTTCCTGAAGCGGCTACCACATCGCAAAAATTGGATATGAAAGGTGAAGCCGTTAACATTGACAATATACAGCGAAAAGTAAAGGAAGGCTTTGATGATGTTGCAGACAAAGTAAAAAACGCCGACTATAGTAAAGTAAAGAGCACGGGTAAGTCGTTCTTTGATACTATAGGCGATATCATCATGTTCTTTTTCAAGGTGTTCGGAAAATTTATCGGTATCCTATTGATTATTATAGGGGCGGCAACTATCATAGGGATGTTCGTAGGTCTATTGACCGTAGGTACTTTGGATTGGTTTCATCTACCTGGCTTAGACGGCGCTATCAATAGCATAACAGGAGCCCCGATATGGTTGATATCACTCTTGGTGTTCTTTGCCGTGGGTATTCCCTTCTTCTTTCTACTCTACTTAGGGTTGAAGATTTTGGTTTCCAACCTAAAGTCAATCGGCAACATTGCAAAGTTTTCGCTTCTTGGCCTATGGTTGATCTCAATAATAACCTTGATCGTTCTTGGTGTTCGTGAGGCGGCCTCCCACGCTTTCACCGGTAGCGTAAGTAGTGAAACTCCTCTATACCTTGAAAATGAATCGGATACCTTGAATTTCGAATTGGCTTCCTCCGAATTCTATGACAGTGAAGAGCATATTCGTATGAACGACATGATCTTGATCTATGATGATGAGGGTAAACCCACCCTGCAATCTGAAGATGTACGGTTCAATATAAAGAAAACAAATGATACTGTGGTGCTGATATCCGTTCGCAAAGAGGCCAATGGACCTTCTTTTCAAGAGGCCCGACAAACGGCAGAGCGCATAAACTATGGATATACCCAACGCGGAAACACCGTATATTTTGATAACTACCTGACGACACAAGACCAAAGCAAGTTCAACGATCAAGAAGTTCGGGTCAATCTATATCTTCCTGAGGGGCAGCATATCGCATATAATCCTTCGAACAGAAGAAATTGGACCATTCGAGCGCAGACCGACAAGGCCATTTCAAGCTTGGAGGACTATTTGTGGAAAATGCGGAATGATGGAGTTCTGGAATGCCAGAATTGTCCCGATGAATTCGAGGAGGATGCCGAAGATGGGGATAATCGCATTCGGATCAACGGAGAGGGTATCGATATCAATATCAACGATGAAGACGGCGAATCCTTTAAAATGAAGATTAACGAAGATGGAGTCCGTATCAAAGCAAAGGACAATGACGACGAAAAAGTGGATATTAATATCGACAGTCAAGAGAATGTTATAAAAATCGAGGCTCAAGACGGCGATACGACCATGAGGAAGACAATCAGCAAAAATTAGACGACAATTCAGTAGATATAAGCAACAGTTCAGCTCAAAGTTTTTAATTCAAACAACAATAAACAGCACCTTTACCATCAATTAAGAAACAATCTAAAAACAATCATCATGACAACACTAGCAAGAATAGCAATCGCCGTAGTAGTATCCATTTTTTTATCATCCTGTGGGTTTGATATCCAAATTGGGGATTTCGGAACCGGAAAAAGAGGCAACGGAAATGTAGTAACGGACACTAGATCTACTTCAGAAGGGTTCACCAGGGTTTCGGCTTCCGAAGGCCTGATGGTCTATGTAACACAAGCCGATGAGTTCGCCATAGAAGTCGAAGCCGATGAAAACATCATCGATTTGATCCGAACGGATATTAAAAATGGAAAACTACGTATTCATGCAGAGGAAAATATCGGTTCTGCAACAAAGAATATTTATGTATCCTTACCAAAAATCACAGAACTTAGAGCGTCTAGTGGTTCGCATTTAGAAACCAAGAATACCGTGAACGCCAACGAACTTGTCGTTGATGGAAGTAGTGGCGCAATTTTGGACGTTGACCTCGTCGCACAAGAGCTTGAACTCGATGCAAGTAGCGGGGCCAATGTAGATGTTGATGGCCGTGCCGATACGGCAGATGTAGACGTAAGTAGCGGAGGTAACATCAACGCCAAGGATCTTGAGACCAGAATCTGCACGGCTGATGCCAGTAGTGGAGGAAATGTAAAGATTCAAGTTTCCGAATCCTTGATGGCCGATGCCAGTAGTGGCGGCAATATTTCGTATTCAGGTGACCCCGATGTGGAGAAAAAGAAAAGTGTCTCAGGTAGCGTACATAAATATTAAATCAAAAAACCACCCAACACAAGAACGCCCGTTGAATTCTCGACGGGCGTTCTTTTTTTATTTTCCCTTTACATATCTTAGTCGAAACAATTATTCGCATGCAACTTGTCCTAAAAAAATTCACGCTAAAACTAAAACACACCTTTAGCATTTCGAGAGAATCGCATGATTTTCAAGATACCCTCATCGTTTCCCTCTCCGAAAATGGCCAAACTGGCTATGGCGAAGCTACTTCGAACCCGTATTACGGTGCGACCGCCGAGCAAATGATAGCGGAAATAAGAAGTATAGAAAAAGAGCTAAACAACTATGCGTTTACCGATCCGTTGCAATTTCACTCCTTTATTACCAAAATGGGATTGTCGAATTTTGCGATTTGTGCCTTAGACCTAGCGGCACATGATCTGTATGGAAAACTTAGGGGCAAACCCCTATACCAAATCTGGAATACGTCCATTTCAAAGTACCCTACGACCAATTATACCATTGGATTGGATACCGTGGAAAAAATGAAAGCCAAAATATTGGAGAAACCTTGGCCCATCTATAAAATAAAATTAGGCACCGAAAATGATGTCGCCATTATTAAAGAGCTCAGAGCGATTACAAACGCTGTTTTCAGAATTGATGCGAATTGTGCCTGGAGCGCAAAAGAGACGATTTTCAATGCTCCCCTTTTAAAAGAACTTGGCGTAGAATTTTTGGAGCAACCCTTGAAAGCGGATGACTGGCAGGGCATGGAGCAGGTCATGCATCATAGTGTATTGCCCGTTATCGCTGACGAAAGTTGCATTACAGAAGAAGATGTGGACAAATGCGCCCTCCATTTTAACGGCATTAATATCAAGCTAACAAAATGCGGAGGCCTCACTCCTGCTCTTCGCATGATCGCAAAAGGAAAAGAGCTCGGACTTAAGATTATGGTGGGCTGTATGACGGAATCTACCGTCGGTATTTCGGCCATCGCACAATTATTACCGCAATTGGACTATGTGGATATGGATGGGGCGCTATTGCTTTCAGAAGATATTGCCGAAGGTGTTCGAATCACTGCGCAAGGAAAAGTCATTTTTCCCGAACTCGGCGGTAGTGGTATAACGCTTACAAAATGAATTATTCCATAGATTCTTTTCCTGGGAGGGAACTGCATATTTCGGGAAAGCGCTTTCTCTATTTTGGAGGAACATCCTATCTAGGATTACAGACCGACCCGAACTTTCAGAACATGTTTATTGAGAATGTCAAGCGCTATGGCACAAACTATGGGGCTTCAAGGAAGGCCAACGTCCAAATTTCCATATATGAAAAAGTGGAAGCCTATTTGGCACGTATCGCTGGGAGTGAAAGCTGTATTAGTATGTCATCCGGTTATTTGGCCGGACAATTGGTGGCGCAAAACCTCCACACTTCCGGATACCACCTATTCTACGCGCCCGAATCGCACTCGGCAGTACATTATAGGCAAAAAAAACGGTATGCAAGTTTCAGTGCCCTAAATGATGACATAAGAGCACATTTAAAAACAAAGAAAAGTATACCGGTAGTTTTTATGGATTCAATCGATGTCATGGGAACGGGTTATCCTGACTTTTCTGGTATTCGAATACTTCCATTACAACATATTATTCTTGTAGTCGATGACTCGCATGGAATTGGCATCATAGGTGAAAATGGATGTGGTGCCTATAAAAAGGCATTACAACTAGGAACAAAAGAATTGATCGTCTGCTGCTCATTGGGTAAGGGCTTTGGCATACAGGCAGGCGCTATACTGGGTACAAAAAAGCGAATAGCGCAATTTACAAAGACCGAATTTTTCGGAGGTGCCAGTCCAGCACACCCAGCTGCATTGGCAACCCTAATGGATGGAAACATGATAGTTGAAGAAAAAAGAAGCCTCTTGGCGACAAACATTCATTTATTTATGAACTCCATAAAAAATACTGAAAACTGGTACTTCTCCAAAAACTACCCGGCGTTTCATTTTTTCAACAGTGAAATTGCATACTTTCTCGAAAAAAAGAACATCCTGATTACGAATTTCAATTACCCCAATGAAGATTCCCCATTAATGAGCAGAATTGTGCTTTCAGCAAGTCATACCCCTTCGGATATTGACAAATTGACCACTAGTTTGAATTCCTTTGGTTACGACTAATCGATAAGAAGGATATGACAAAAGCCTGTGGAACATGCTTCACAGGCTTGATTTGATATTTCAAAACTATTTACCTTTAAGTAACTAAAATAAGGATCTACTCAGTTACAGCTCTGATCTTTAAGACAGTTAAGTAGATTTGTATAATCAGCTTCCTTTATATAAGGTGAATTTGCATAGCTCCAAGCACCTCCTCGTGTGCTTTGAACGCCGTTCACATATCTTTTACCATCTACTATTGTAATCCAGTTGCCACCACTTGACCCTTTCGTCATATCATTATGGTCCATCGTAATGATATTTGCACCTGTAACGTATTCTCCCGTTGTTTCCATCATAGAAGCGCCATCATAAGGCGTGTCTGCTGGATACCCGATTGCGGTCCATGTTCTTCCTTTGGGCGCAAGATCTCTTATCACACCAACACTGCCAATGTCATTCATTTTTGCACTCGTCTGTAACATGGCATAATCATAGGCGTAATCAGCGGTGTTTTGCCAAGCCGTAAACACAGCTGCTCTTGACCATCCGAATGAACCTCCATTTACAGGATAAGCAGGGTCAAAATAAAACATGTCAGACCACTCCCCTTCGTCAAAGACATTGTGACCCGCCGTCAATAATACCTCTAGAAAAATTGCTCCCGCAGAACCTACATAATCATTCCCTTTCCACCTAAAAAATAGCTTCCCGTTAGATTTCCAGGGAGATGTATTAGGGTCTGCTACTTTTCCCGCCAAACCAACGACCAGCTCTTTATCTTTATAATTCTCATGAATCGATGTGTTAGCCGGTGTTCCGATAGGCTTATCAGGTGCGGGTATATCCTTAAATGCCCCTCCCTCTTGCGGAGGTTTTGGCAGTGGTTTCGGCTTGGCACCATCCTTTCGCTTTTTCGTCCAATACGCCTCTATTTCGGCCAATTTTAAATTGTCGTTATTTTTACATGCAGTCTTGCTCATTTTGTTTTTATTTAAGAATTAAGTGAGGGCGTACTTTTTAGGCCCATTTAATGGTATATAGTTCCGTAATATTTTTTGGTCTCGTTTCATTTCCTCCTGTCATTTTTGTGTTGGATTTCAACTCTTTATTTATGATAAGCTGAGGGGTCTGTCCAGTTATAGGCAAGGTTTTGTTTGGTGCAAATCCCAATACATGGTCGTGCTCTAAAAACTCATCTTCCTGAAGCGTACTCACATGAGCTCCGGTTATCGCACTCTTACCCCATGCTAAACGCTTTTTAGCGTCAGGATCTATAGAAGCATTGCTATCCCAAGCCCTACTAAAATAACCTTGCATATCTGGCAATAAAGACCTGTTGTTCGGACCAGTTCCATACCGTTTTTGTAAAACAGAATCTAAGCGCGTATAACTTTCACCAAGTTCTTCTGAAGATTTGCAAAGTGAAAATTCTCCTATTGGCGGGTGTTCTGTAGCCAGATATTGTTTACGTTCTCCGATAACCCCTTGCACAATACATGGTAAATTAGAAATCGCTACGCGCCCAATATTTGCGAATACTTTTGAAATGCTAATCGTCACTGGTTCTGAAGTAGTCTCAATTGCTATAGAAACCGATTTTGCCTCAAGATTCACATTCAATCGCACTTCTATCTCAAAATCATCGCTACCACTTTTGATGACTGTATCCGAGTCTATACCGTCTGACAATGTAACGCTGACCTTGCTGTCTGAACTTAGGTTTAAACACACCTTCGCCGTAACACATTGCCCCAAAAGCATCGTTTTCCATCTTGGAAATTCATGTAGGTTTTGTTTGAATATCATTGGACTATGATCTTGGCTCTTAACAATTACACATTGCCCTGTCAAAATACTGAAGCCTATACTTCCTCCAGAACCAGAATCCTTATATAACCAACCGTCCGGAATTCCATATCCGGCAATAGTAGCCGTATTGTCTATATTGCTGAAATATCTAAAATCGCTATTATACACAAGGTTGTATTGTTGCATTGCAAACAAAAAGTCTTCCAGTGAAGCCGGTGAACCCTCATTAAAATTGTTGAATGACATCATGATTTTACATTTTTAGATCGAGAGGCTACAATTGATAACCTCTCGATATAGAAGTTAAGTCAAATCGCTGAAGCCCAATTAGCTCTGAGGTGTATAGAACAGACCCGTTTCGGAATTGTATGCTATAGCGATATCATTCGTACCACCACCGAACTTAAACTCAGTCATGGGCGAAGTGACCAGTGTACAAACGGTATTACTAACGACCTGAGACTGTATCCAAACATAAATGGTTGTGTATGGGGTCATTACTGCAGTGCTGGCCAATAAAACTGGCGCAGCTGAAGTAGCATTCCCAATAATTTCCGTTCCATTTACCGTGGCATCTTGAAAAAGGCCTGCGGTCATATAGGGTTTGTTTTTATATTCATTCAACAATGCAAATGAATTTGGAACCCCTCCGCTTGCAGGGCCTGTAATCACTCCAGAAGGGTTCATTGTATATACCTGGTCCATAATTGCCCCGATTTCCGTGTTAGATAATTGATCTAACTGCGCTCCATGGGTCAGTTCGGTACTGGAAACATAAATACCATATTCTTCTCTCCATGTGAGTGTATTTGCCCCTAACGCCTTAAAAGATTGCCATGCCACATTGGGGGTCGCATTTCCTTCAGAAGGCTTTGCTATGATAACACTTGAATTTGTTTGGTATAAGTTCTCTAACTGTTGATTGGTAAATGCGATGTCTAATTTATACTGAGCCATAATTATTGTTTTAAAAGATTTCTATTAACTGTTCTGTTATTCATTATCTATTTCAAATCAGCGAACCTCTAGTCAATTACCGTACTATTTGGATTCTTTGAAAGATGTATTTCAGGTACAATATTGAGTAGCATCATTTCGCTTACTTGAACATGTGTCATTGCTTTGGCCAAGGCAGGAAAGCTCATTGTGAATAATACACTGGTGATATTCCCTTGTTAATGATATATCAAACTTGACTTTTTTATTCAAAAAAATGAAAACGGATATGTAGGCTGAAGTATTTATTGAGTGAGCGAACGAAACCAGTGAGTAAGCAAATATTATTTGTATCAAAAACAGGACAATTCATGGTAATTGTCAGTAACATTTGGGCGTTTATCTTTAAAATCCATTGAATAGTTCTTTTAATGGATTCGTCTTTGTTTAAAACCTAGATAAATCAAAAGGGGCTATTTATATATTCTATAGACATAAACATGTAATATAATCAGTTCTTACATGTTTTTTTTTACTACATTCACTTATTCCCCTTTCCTTAAACAAGAAAGCTATATTCTTATAATATAATTTCTATATTATTTCTAAAATAAGCCAACTAACTACTAGTATACTATGTATATCGAAATTAAAGTAAAAGGGAACGATGTTCCAGAGCAGGAATTCACTCCGATACATTTTCCAATTGACCTAAAAGACCTAGAAACCACTGTTGAAGAGTGTTATGTAAATCTCGGCACGCAATACCAACCGATTCGAATAGATAATTTTGTCACCTTGGGTGAACATAAATTCCCGACCATTTCACCCAATACCGAGCTCTCGGTAAAACTAGTTACTGAGAGGGGGGAAGAGGATGATACATTCAGTACGGCAAAATTGGTATGTTGCAAGGTCAAGAATGTCGGTAAAGTCTTTAACAATGGTTATATAGAGATTCTGGAGAATCAATGGAATCAAATTTTCGATTTGGATAGTAAAAGACTAATAACCACTCCTGATGGATTTCTTTATGTTATCCCTGATGAAGAGGGCAGTTGTACAATAAGCACCTTGGAGAAACCGGGGGATGCCTTTATTGCTTATAGCATACTTTTTTCTTTTAGTCTGAAAAAAAGGACCTATTATTTCGTCTTAGACCCTGTAGTTCGAGTGAGTTCAGGACACAATGTCCCTTTGTGATGAAGTCAAATGCCTTCATATTGCGAATATTTGTTTTCTTTTTTTTTCTGTCCACCTCCTTTTCATTTACCCAAAATGCCAAAAAAGCGGATAGTATATTGGTACTATTACGCGGAACCGATTTATCAAAGGAAAGACAGTCTGAACTGTACAACCAAATTGCTTTCTTTCATGAGAACTTGGATACCTCCCTATTATTGGCAAAAAAATCCCTCAAAATTGCAAAGGAGATTGGGTCTCAAAAGTTACAAGCGGCCGCCCTTGAGGAAATAAGTCATGTGCAAAGAGGACTCGGCAACAACAATTTGTCAATTGAAGCCACATTAAAGGCCTTACGGATGTATGAAACTTTGGAAATGACAGAGCAACAAGCCGCTACCTACAACCAACTGGCAATCAATTATATGCAAGACAAAAACTATCCTATGGGCATTTCTTTCTTGAAGAAAGCCTTGGGTATCTATTCAAAATCCGACAAAATCGGCAATCAACTAGCCACCATACTTAACCTCGGAGAGATGTATCGTTTAGAAGGACATCTTGATAGTGCCACGGTCTGTTTCAAGAAGATACTCTCCTTTAAACAAAAAAATATCTCAAAAAGTCTAATTGCTTATTCTCAAGGCAATATGGGCATGGTATTCAATACCAAAGACAGTCTTCAGTTAGCCGAACGGTATTTGCTAGATGCCATTTCGATAGTCGAAGAACTCGGCGATCCATACGCCACCTCGGTGTATATCGCAGAATTGGGTAATGTATATCAAAAACAGGGAGATTCGAACGCCTCTGAGAGTCAATTGTTAGCCGCTTTGACCATAGCCAAAAAAGAAGGATTAAAGGATCAAATACGGGATTTTAGTAAAAAACTGACCCAACTCTATGAAGCCATTGGAAAATATGACCAAGCCCTACACTACCAAAAAATGTTTCAAGTTTATCAAGATAGCCTTGTCAACAAGGCAAATATCCAAGGGATAGAACGTATAAAGGCGAGCTATGAAATCGATAAAAGAGAATCTGAAATTGGTTTGTTGCATACTATAAACACCAACCAAAGATACCTTCTTTTGGCCTTGGGAGGGGGTGTTTTTGTAACCTTGATTTTTTTATACTTGCTTTTTAGAGGCAACAAAAAAATACAAAAGGCCAACTCCGACCTTTCACGGCAAAAGGTAATCATCACCCACCGTGAACAAGAGAAAGCTCTTCTGCTAAAAGAATTGAACCACCGAGTCAAAAACAATCTCCAGATGATTGCCAGTCTGCTTAGTCTTCAGAGTTATGAACTCAACGGACACCCGGCAAAAGAGGCAATACTGGCTGGCAAAGACCGAGTGGAGGCTCTTGCCCTGGTTCATCGAAAACTGTATCAAGAAGGAGTCACTACACGTATTGCCATACGGGAGTATGTAGAAGAACTGGTTTGGGGCCTATTTCATGGATATCGCATGAAATTTGAACCCGAGCTTATAATTGAACGCACAACAATTTCGGTAGACACCGCTATTCCTTTGGCGCTCATTATCAATGAACTGGTCATCAACTCTATTAAATATGCCTTCGTGGATACGGCGCATCCAAAGCTCACCATAAAAATAAAAGAGCTTGACTCCATTTTACGCCTTGAGGTAATTGATAATGGGAAAGGGTTTTCGCTAGATAAAGGCACAAAAAAGCATTCTTTTGGACTCAAACTGATTACTTCCCTAGTTAGTCAGTTAGATGGTAGCCTTAAAAAGAAGGATGCGAAAGGCACCTACTGGCAAATAGAACTGAAGCACAAGGTGCACCATACCAACTTGACATCAATCAAAGACCAAAACGATATGGTATTGCAAAAGTCTAATACACTTTACTCATAACAAAGGACCTTAACTCAGAACGGATGATCGGCGAAATCAAAAGAGTAAACATTCTAGTAGTGGAGGATGAAACCATTTTGGCCCAAGATATAGAAAATAGACTACGCGCCATGGAGTATAACGTTGTAGGCATAGCCGCGACTGCTGAAAAGGCGATCCAATTGATCGATGAAAACAATGATGTTGATATTATTCTGTTAGACATTATCATAAAAGGGGAACTAGATGGAATAGAACTAGCACGTATTATCAATAAAGACTATGGGCTGCCCTTTATTTTTCTAAGTTCACATGCCGACCGTCATTTGGTGGAACGAGCAAAAAGCGTCCATCCATATGCTTATATTCTAAAACCATTCAATGACCGTCAAGTTAGTGTTGCTCTAGAGTTAGCATTGGTCAATTTTTCAAAAGGCACTTTCGAAAAAAAGATTATCGAGCCCAAAAGGTCTGCAACTTCTGAAAATCAAGTATTGCAAATTAATGATAGCTTGTTTTTGAAAAAGAACGACCATTTTGAACGTGTATTACTAAAGGAAATTTTGTTTTTGGAAGCGGATAGCAATTATACCACTATACATACCCAATGCGGGGGTTTTCTGTATTCGATGGTGCTAAAAAAAATAGAAGCCCAGCTACCCACCGACCTATTTTTACGAATCCATAGAAGTTACATCGTGAACATTACAAACATTACCGGGTTTGAGGGCAATCTTTTATATATCAAAACAAAAAAACTTCCCGTAAGCAGAACCCATCACGACGAAGTATTCAATTTATTTCGAAAAATATAAACCTAAAGCACTGTACGAACTTCATCCAAAAATATCTTCTTAAAAAATAAAACGCGCTAGTGTTGTCATATTCTCAATTAGAGCTACTTACAATTGCTAATTTGTTAAAATTTTTGTAACTTTTTAGTATTCAATTGATAACGCTAAAATACTATGACCATGAAAAAAATACTATCACTGCTGGTGCTGACACTGATTCTGGTATCGGCCACCGATTTTAAATCAAATCAGCCTGACGCCTTTCATTCTATTGAGGGAACATGGGAATTAAAAAGCTTTTACAACTATGATGGGGAAAATGTCACGGATACCGTCATGGCCTCTGACGGTTATAAACAGGTGAAAATGTACTACAACGGTAAAATTATGTGGTCTCGTTATGTACCAAAGGACAAAGTAGCCCGATTCGGTTACGGATCTTACAAAATCACCAACGATCAATTGATAGAAACCATTGAATTCGGCGATAATGAAATGATGAGTGCACTTGATACCATGCGGGTTTTCACCTTTGAACTAAAACTTGATGATGATACCTACAGCCAAATAAGTCATGATGAAGAAGGTAATAGAACCTTTTCCGAGAACTATTCAAGGATCGATTAGTTGATACAATCGATTACAAAAAAACTCCGCTAGGGTACCCTAGCGGAGTTTTTTTCAATATTACACTTCTTAGGAAACCTTTTCCGCGGTTTCAACAGTAGCCAAGTAACGTTCGGCATCCAATGCCGCCATACAACCGGTACCTGCAGCGGTAACGGCTTGTCGGTATTCTTTGTCCTGGGCATCACCACTTGCGAAAACTCCTGGCTTATTGGTTTTGGTCGACTTGCCTTCCGTAATCAAATACCCCGTCTCATCCATATCGAGTTGACCTTTAAAAATATCGGTATTCGGTTTATGGCCAATGGCAATAAATAATCCTGTTATGGCGATATCCTCTTTCTCACCAGTTTGGTTATTGACCATTCGTAGCCCTTCAACAACCTGATCGCCTAGAACCTCATCGACTTCGGTATTGTACCGAACCTCAATATTCTTTAGGCTGTTCACACGGTGTTGCATGGCCTTGGAAGCCCTCATATGATCCTTACGGACCAGCATTGTTACTTTGTTGCAGATATTCGCTAAGTATGACGCCTCTTCTGCCGCCGTATCTCCCGCACCGACAATAGCCACATCTTGGCCCTTGTAGAAAAAGCCATCACAAACGGCACATGCCGATACGCCGCCACCTCGCAAACGCTGCTCGCTTGGGATTCCCAAGTATTTCGCCGTTGCTCCTGTCGAAATAATAATGGTTTCGGCCTCTATTTGCTTGGATCCATCCACCGTGGCCTTGTGAATTCCCCCTACCTCGTCACTCAACTCAACTGCGGTAACCATTCCAATACGAACCTCGGTTCCAAAACGTTCCGCTTGTTGCTGCAATTGTACCATCATGGTGGGACCATCTATTCCTTCTGGATATCCAGGAAAATTATCGACCTCCGTGGTCGTGGTCAATTGACCTCCTGGTTCCATACCTGTATACACCAAAGGTTTCAAATCGGCTCTTGCCGCATATATGGCTGCGGTATAGCCCGCAGGGCCAGAGCCTATAATCAGTGTTTTTACTCTTTCAATACTTCCGGACATAATCTCAGTTTTATGCTAAGCAATACTTAGCCTCTATTAAGTAAGTGTTACGCTTCTAACCTTACAAAAGTAGATGTTTTAACAAAAACCTTACAGCTAAGTTATCAACAGTATCTCAAGGATTGAGATTGTTCTTGAACGATATTGATAAATGACCTTGGCCTGATTATTGCTAAAAATTGAGTGCTTTCCATTAGGGTCTTGTAGTACCAAGTTGGAAGGTGGATCAATGTTAAAAAAAAATGCTGTTGATAGGTTTTAACACATTTTAGTGAAGGATATCTTACTTTTACCTCCCGATATGGAACGGAGTAGCTAATTGTAGACAGGAGATAAGGAAGTTTTGTCAAGTTCAAAAATTGATAAGAAACACATTATTAACATGCAAGCAAAGAAACTAAGAAGTATCGTAGTAGATGACTCTGCGGTTCAACGATTGGCTGTGAGCACACTCATTGCCAACCATCCAGATCTAGAACTTATCGTTCAGTACAAAGATGGTTTCGAAGCCCAAAAAAAGGTAAATTCAAAGGAGATCGACTTGGTTTTCCTTGACGTGGAAATGCCTATCCTAGATGGTTTTGAATTCATAGAATCAATGGAGCACCCGCCTCAGGTGATTTTGATAACCGGTAAGCCCGGATATGCGCTCAAAGCATTTGATTACAACGTAACCGATTATCTTCTTAAACCCATTACGAAAGACCGTTTTGATGATGCCATTAAAAAGGCGTTGGTCCGTGCGGGTGAAAAATCGAGGTCCAAACAGGAGGAAGAACATATTTTCGTGAACAGTAGCCTGAAGAAAGTCAAGGTGGTCATTAGCGAAATCAAGTGGATCGAAGGACTTGGCGATTATATCAAAGTAGTTACCGAAGATGCGAACATTCTCGTGCTTTCCACTATGAAAGCCTTCATAAAAAAGTTACCCGAAAACCAGTTCTTACGTATTCATAAATCGTATATCGTGAACTTGAACAAGGTGCAGCAATTCAGCAGCGCCCTTGTAGAAGTGGGAGGACAACAAATTCCTCTCAGTAGACACAAAAAGGAAGAGCTGGAAGAGGCATTGACCAACTCGGACTAAAGGATATCTTTACAGACAAGTCGTTCCACCACTAGGGGCTACTTCGAAGGCTTCCAAGTGTATATTGAATTTTTCGAGATACGCTTTTGAAGCATGTTCCACGAATTCATCTACAACAGCCTCGTGAACCAAATTCAAAGTGCAACCGCCGAAACCTCCACCGGTCTGACGCGCGCCTAAAACGCCAGGGTTGTCTTTCGTATGCGCTACCAAAAAATCGGATTCTGGGCAGCTTACTTCATAAAGTGCACTAATACCATCATGTGCCTTGTATAAAATTTCACCTACAGCCTTTAGATCGTTCGCCTTAAAGGCTTCGACCATATCAAGCACCCTTTTATTTTCATCGATAATGAAAGAGCAACGATTGTACACCTTCTGCCGCATCTTATCGCGGTGGGCTTCTAGCATCGTACGGGTCACATCGCGTAAGGAATTGACTTGTGGGTGGCTTTCTTTGATAAGGGACACTCCTTCCTCACA
The DNA here is from genome assembly GCA_947494565.1 of uncultured Flavobacteriaceae bacterium. GTDB lineage: Bacteria > Bacteroidota > Bacteroidia > Flavobacteriales > Flavobacteriaceae > Maribacter_C. Next base: position 789,686 of record CANLVG010000001.1, read on the forward strand.
TTCTTGTCTTCGAGTGTTATATTCACTAGAGGCAAGATTATGTGACACCTTGGTGTTCAACATAATAATCCTGTAAGGAGCTATATGAATCGGAATGTGTTGGTAGTCCAAGGATCGGCAATCTAGAAGTATAACAGTACCTTTCTTACTCATCACTGAAGCGAACTGATCCATGATACCACATTGGGTTCCCACATAATTATGCTCGGCTCGTTGCGATAGCTCTACAAGGGTTATTTTGGATAACTGTAAATCGAATAGTTCATTTAAGCCGAAGGCTAGACCACATTCCATCGCAGCCGAAGAACTCAATCCGGAACCCAAAGGCAAGTCGCTTTCGATCGTACAATCGAATCCCTTTACCTTATCCGTTAGCATTGCAATCTCATATAAAACCCCTAGCACATAATTGTGCCATTCGGTTTCACTGATTTTAAGTTGGTCTAAATCGAACGAAAAGCCCTCATAACCTAAAGAATAAACATTACACCGGCTAGGGCTACCGTTCTTGGCCAATTTAAAGGTAATCTTATTCCCTATGGCAGTGGGCAATACATATCCCAAGTTATAGTCCGTATGCTCTCCGATGAAATTGATTCGACCGGGGGAGGCTATTGTAAGTTCAGGGGTGAAATTTTCTAAAAACTGCATATTATTCTCTTGTATTCCCAAGCATTTCAGGAGTGACAACGGTTCTAAACCCTAAGTGCTCTTGCGCAGAATCAAGACTAGTAGCCATTCGGGCAGATATTCGATAGCTTGCACAATACGATGCGCTACACAAAAAAGAACCACCTTTGATTACCCTTTCACGGGCATATGGATCTCGTTCATTATAAGGCACCTCCGCTCCGGTAGGGTTGATCAAAACGTTTCCGCCTTGCTTCGTTTGTTTGTAATAATCGGTATTGTACCAATCATTGGTCCACTCCCAAACATTACCAGCCATATCATAGAGTCCGTAATCATTTGGTGGATAAGATCCGACATCGGCTCTTAACTCAAAGCCGTCCGCTTTTGTATTGTTCACAGGAAAATTACCATTCCAAGTATTTGCCATTTTGGCTAGGGTACTATGATCATCGCCCCAAGAAAAGGTTTTGTTCCTCTGATTTCCACGGGCTGCCCGCTCCCACTCCGCTTCAGTGGGCAAACGCCTTCCGGCCCATTGGCAATACGCCATGGCATCATCATAAGAAATGTGCACTACGGGATTATTCTCTTTTCCCGAAAGATCACTCCCTGGTCCATGGGGTTGTTTCCAATTGGCTCCAATCTTCCATTCCCACCATTGTGAAAAATCATAAAGATTGGGCACGGGGTTCTTGGTCTTTTTAAAAACCAATGAACCCGGTTGCATGATGCTATCATGGGGTTTCGCCGTACCTGCGGGAAGTTGTTTCTTCATTTCCTCCCAATCGATTTCCCGTTCGGCGACGGTTATATACCCCGTTTCGTCAATGAATTTTTTGAAATCGGCATTGGTCACCTCGTGGACATCCATAAAAAAACCGTTTACGGTTACAGGAATGGCGGGCTTTTCGTGCCCCATCGCCATCTCATCATGGGAAACGGCTCCTTGCTCAAAAGTCCCACCAGGAATCCAAACCATTCCTTCGGGAGCTTTGATATCTTGAGGGGGATCAACAAGAATAGGAGCTGTAGGTGTTCTCTTGGTCGATACCGCCTTAACCTCGGAACCAGAATTCGGAGTTTGGTCTTTTTGCGTGTTCTTACAGGCAAAAATCAACGATAGTGCGAAAAGAAAATGTGTAGATCTTCGTATAATCTTCATGAAACGATTCCTAAATGGAGCGCGTAAAGTTAGCTTATTTTTCGGTTAAATTGCCGGTCTCCAACAAGGGGATCTTAAAGTTCTCCAATACAGGTGACTCCCTTTCTTGACGGAATATTTTTGAAGCCTTATCAATAATTTCAGGGTGCGCCTCCGCGACATTTGTTTTTTCCGTAGGGTCATCCTTAAGGTTGTAGAGCTCCAACGTTGGTTCTTCTTCGTTTTTCAGATTTTGGCGTACAAGTTTCCAATCCCCCATCCGCAAGGCTACTTGACCCCCATAACTAGGAAACTCCCAATACAGAAAGTCGTGTACCTCTTGAGATTCCGTTGATAAAAGTGTGGGCAACAAACTGATTCCATCCGTATGTTCGGGGACCGTATACCCTGCTACCTCGGCGAAGGTGGCCAACATATCATAATGCGCTGAAATATGATCGCTTCTAGTTCCAGCCTTTATCTTGTCGGGCCAAGAGGCGATCATGGGCACTCTGATACCCCCCTCATACAAAAAGCCCTTGCCTCGACCATATTCCCCTCGGAAAGGCTTCGCACTTTCAAAATATTCCGGATCAGCTCCACCAGCATAGCTAGGGCCGTTATCGGAAGTAAAAACGATTAATGTATTCTCATATATTCCCGCATCTTTCAATTGCTGCACCAACTTACCGATATTCTCATCTAAATAAGAAACCATCGCCGCGTAGGCTGCGTGGGGGGTCTTATGTGGAAAATAACCTGAGCCTGCTTTCTTCCCAGCCAAATAGGGTTCTTCAGGCCCTAATTTTTTGCGGTAGTGATCTACCCACCGCTTTGGTGCTTGCAAGGCCACATGTGGTATTGGTGTTGCCCAGTACAAAAAGAAGGGACGTTCCATATTCGAATCCACAAAATCCGTGATTTCCTTGAACATCAGATCCGGACTGTACTCATTTAAATTGAAATCGGCATAACTAGCGTCATCATTCGGGTCTAGACCTTCGTCGAGGGGCGTGTTCGGTGCGATGGTGTCATTCTGTAGATGAACGCGATTTCTATTCTTGTAAAGATGTAAAGGGTAATAGGTATGTGCCTGACGTTGACAGTTATATCCATAGAAAAAATCGAAACCCATGTCATTGGGAACGGACTTCGTATGTGGGGCACCTAATCCCCATTTACCGACGATACCCGTGGTATAGCCTACTTCTTTCAAGTGATCGGCCATGGTAACGGTAGCGTCCGGCATCGGACCTTGACCTTCCAAGGTGGAATCTTTGGCCATTGCGCGATAGTTCCATACGTCACCCCGTTCGCCCCATTCACTATTACTCCGTATATACGCATGGCCCGCATGTTTACCGGTCAGCAACATATGCCGTGCCGGCGCACAGACCGGAGCACTGGTGTAATGTTGGGTGAACAACATACCTGATCGGGAAAGCGCATCGATATTTGGGGTCTCTATGATTTTTTGCCCGTATGCCCCTACTTCGGCATAGCCCAGATCGTCGGCCAAAATATAGATAATATTGGGTTTTCTGTTTTCGGAAATCCCTTCCTTTGGAGCTTCGTCTTTACATGCTAAAAAAAGCGTTCCTGCCATTAGCAGGAACACAATCTGTTTCGTTGTTATTTCCATGAATTATAATACGGTGGTTTTACCTGGTGTGGGAATCGCGTACATTCCATCTGCATTGGGTTGAACCGGTGCCGGGGAATCCCAGGAGAGTTGGTCGGGAACCAAGGCTAAATTGGATGCCATAGCTTCGTCCCATTTCACCACTTTTCCAGAATAGGTCGCCATTCGACCTAAAATTGCGGACATCGTACTTTTTGCCCCATTTTCGCCATTCGCGATGACATCACCGTTTCGAATGGACTCAAACAATTTGACATGTTCTACCTCATAAGGATTGGGATCTTCCTTTCCTCGGTGTTCAAAAATCGTATCTCCGTTCCAACCTTTTATGTCCACATTGTCACCAGCAGTTGAAACCGTACCCTTAGTTCCTTGGAAGAACTCGGAGACCCTCCGCATCGTGTCAGGTTGATGACGACATTGGCTGGCAATGACCGCGCCGCTGGGATACGTGAATTCCACAAAATGATGATCGAATATCTCGCCATGGTCTTTACCATTGCGAACCTGACGACCTCCCATGCCTTGAGCGGAAATAGGGTACTCACCAATAAACCAATTCGCTACATCGATATTGTGAATATGTTGTTCCAATATATGATCTCCACAAAGCCAATTGAAATAGTACCAGTTGCGCATTTGATACTCCAGCTCCGTTTGGCCCGGTTGGCGTTCACGAACCCAGACCCCAGCACTATTCCAATATACTTGGCCGGATACTATTTTACCGATACTGTCTTTTTTCACATGATCAATGGCCGCCAGATAACTATCCTGATAGTGGCGCTGAAGTCCCACCACAACGTTCAATTTCTTTTCTTTTGCTATTTTGGCCGACGCTAATACCTTTCGTACCCCAGGTACGTCCGTAGCGACCGGTTTTTCCATAAAAACATGTTTTCCATTTGCGATAGCGTACTCAAAGTGTTGGGGTCTAAAACCTGGAGGGGTTGCCAATATCACCACATCGGCGAGGTCCATGGCCTTTGTGGCCGCATCAAAGCCGACGAACTGGTTTTTTTCAGCCACATTGACCTTCTTCGTTTCGCCCATAGCCTTGGAAATGTTCATCAAACTACCTTTCAAACGATCTTCAAATGCATCCGCCATGGCCACAAGTTCGACGTTTTCATCTGCATTTAAGGCCTGAACGGCTGCTCCGGTTCCACGACCACCGCAACCGACAAGGGCGATTTTTAATTTCTTGTCATTAAACACATTGACCATTCCGTTCATCTGCATATTCGGCAGCAACATAGCACCTCCTGTAAATAGGGCTGATTTCTTTACAAAGTCCCTTCTTGATTTCAGTGATTCTTCTCTAGCGTTCTTATTCTCCATGATTGTATCGTTGTATCTTTTTTAATGAAATTGGTTCTGAAGTGGTTTCTAAGGTAAAAAGAAAAAACCATTTCTTGGGTATTGCTATTTTGAATTTTCCATTCTTTTCCCCTAGTATACAGCAAAATAGCACGCACTAGACTATAGTCTAAAATGATGAACCATTTGTTGCACTTACAAAACCATATCTAAATAAGAAGAATCACAAGATAGCCTATGTTTAATTTATTAAATAACCAATGGTATATCAGAAATTGAAAACAGCCGCCCGAACCAACTTTTTCATCTTAGTTTTTTTTGCCACCTCTACCCTTTTTTTAGCTGCTCAACGTTCTAATGGCCATTCAAGAATCAAACAGGAATTGAATCAAGACTGGGAATTCTACCTTGAAAAAAATCAAGGTGCTCAATTGGAGTTGCATACCGCTAAAGCGAAATGGCAATCGGTTTCGATTCCGCATACCCTTGAATTGGTGCCTTCTGACGTTTCGGGGCTTGATACGACACATCAGCCCAAATTTCATCGCAATGTGGGATGGTATCGAAAAAAAATCCAAATTCCAATCGAATCGCATCAAAGGGTGTTTCTTGAATTTGAAGGAGTACATCAAGTTACAAATCTCTGGGTGAACGGCTCACATGTAGGAACACATTCCATTGGAGGATATACCCCTTTCCATTTCGATATCACCAATGTGATTCATACGGATGGTCGCCCCAATGAAATTTTATTGAGTGCTGACAACAGGCTAGACCCTGCCGTTCCTCCGGATGGCAATCAATATGACTATATCAAGTTCGGTGGACTCTATCGAGATGTTTACTTGGTCACCACGAGTGATTTATATGTCACTTTTCCTTGGGAAGCTCGCAACGCTGGAATCACCATCACCACCCCTACCGTAACCAAAAGAGATGCTACGATCGACATCAAAACCACGGTTCGTAATGAGGCATCCGAAAGTAGGGAGTGTAAACTAGTTACGCGGATAATTGATGATAAGGGCTTAGTAGTCAGCAAAATGCAAACCATTAAAACCATCGCTCCAAAATCGGATCATACCTTTTCTCAGATTGATGGCATTTCAGAAAACTTGCGGCTTTGGTCTATTGAAACCCCCTATCTATATCGGGCGCTTACCACACTTTATATCGACGGGGCTGCTGTTGACGAAGTTGAAAACAAATTCGGGGTGAGAAAATTCGAATTTATTAGAGATCAAGGTTTTTTGTTGAACGGCAAACCTGTTGAACTTATCGGCGCAAATCGCCATCAAGCCTATCCATTTATCGGCGATGCCGTACCGAATTCCCTACATTGGAAAGATGCGTGGCAATTCAAACAAGCGGGATTCAATGTGGTTCGCCTCGCCCATTATCCTCATGATAATTCTTTTATCGAAGCCTGTGACGAATTGGGAATCTTAGTGTACGAAGAGCCTCCAAGTTGGATCGGTATAGGCGATGAAGCTTGGTTTGAAAACCTCGAGGAGGCGACCAGAAGAATGATACGAAACCATAGAAACCATCCTTCGATACTACTTTGGGGCGGTTCTTTAAACCATCGGGGACCCGTACCCCAACTACATTATGCCTGTAAACAAGAAGACCCGACCAGGCTGACAGCTTCCAATGGCAGTCCCTGGAGTGGCCCTAGAAACTCTGGAGTCACCGATATCTATACGCCAATGGATTATCAGAATATGGAATTGAACCCTGAAGAATTCGTTTTCCTCTGCGAGCATGGTAGCGCTGCGGATGCCAGCAGAAATCAGTTTGAAGTTTCAAAGGCGAAGGCCTCTGCAAATCATATAGGTGTAGCCGTTTGGACCGCCCATGATTATCAAGCCTTCAAACCGAATAGGGGTCTACATCCCAGACGTATCTTTTCGATGTACCGCGAACCGAATCCCGTTTATTATTGGTATCAATCTGAACTCCGAAATGAACCCATGATCCATATTGCTGACAAAAGGGCCACTGAAGACGAAAAAATACTGGTCTTCAGTAATGCGGAAGAAGTCGAGCTTAGTTTGAACGGTCAGGTCGTTGGCAGGCAGTTTCCAGATCGAAGCGATGACCGGATGTATATTGACCATCCCTCTTTTACATTCGATTACCCATGGATCGAGGGGACTTTAGTGGCAAAAGGCATTTCAAACGGTCGAATCGTGGCCAGTCATTCGCTAGAAAAGCCTACCGCGCCCTATCGTTTGAAAGTTGTAATCGAGGAGGACAATCGTCCGTTTTATGCGAACGGTTCCGATATGAAAGTAGTCAAAGCCTATATCTTGGACAAAAAAGGGAATCATATCACTACGGATACCACTGCCGTCTCTTTTTCGATACGGGGAAAGGGAGATTTGATAGGTGACGCTACTATTGGGGCCAATCCGTTTAAAGCCTATTATGGTGTGGCCACGGCCCTTATCCGATCGAAATCCGAACCAGGAAAGATTACAGTGGCAGCCTCGGCTGATGGGCTCCTCGCTGCAAAAGCTGCCATCAATACCGTAGAACATAAGAAATCGGAAAAACCAATGTACTATGAATTGAAACAGGCCAAAATCGATTTTGGCGGAAATGAGGAGCGTCTGGTACAGTTCGGGTGGAACGAATGGAATCCGACGTTCAAGTCGGCCCCAAGCGCCTTTCCAGAATTGAACCTGGCCATTACAACGGACACGGAATTAGAATGGCAAAACGGTTGGGGCCTATCGGCTAACCTAGCCTATGTTGGAGCAGACGCGGTTTCGGCCGAAAAGAATATGACCTTGGTTTGCAATGGTCTTCCCGAAGGTGCATACACCCTGACAACATATCACCACAGTATGGAAGAATATCAAAAGTCACCGACCTATACCTATCAGGTCGATGACGCTTCCGGAACATCGAAATATACAATTCGACCTTCGATGGGTAATCGCTTGGGGAACGCAGAACCTAAATCAAAAAGTATTGAAATCGAAGTAAAGAACAATACACCGATAACGATACGACTGTCTGTGAACGTTGATGCTATCCCCGTACTTCTTAACGGATTGAAAATTACGGAAATCAAAAAAGAGGTATCAAAGTAATAAGCAAAAAATGGTACGTATAATTTGGTATATTTAGTTGTTATGGGGAAAATCAGGGAAAAATCAGGATTTCCGACGAAACCGTTGATCAAATCATTTATCGCGATAGTTTCCGTCTGCCTGATACCCAGCATGTTGTGGGCACAAGACAATATCTTTTTTGACCACCTGACCACTGAGCAGGGACTTTCACAGAGTGACATCAATGCGATATATCAAGACCATCAAGGCTTTATGTGGTTTGCCACGCATGACGGATTGAACAAATACGATGGTTATGAATTTATCGTGTACAACCCTGACCCGAACAAACCCGAATCGATCAGTAGTAATTTGGTATTCGATATCGCTGGTGATAAAAAGGGGAATCTATGGATTGCGACTACGGGTAGAGGACTAAATCACTTTGATCGTGCCACAGAAAAATTCAGAGGCTTCAGACACGAGAATGAGAATAGTACAAGTCTGCTCGACGATCACATATCCACTGTTTTTAAAGACCATAACAACCGCTTATGGATCGGCACCAATAAAGGCATTAATATGCTAGATTTAGAGAAGCCCCTTGACAGTGCCGTATTTCATTCCTTTGATTTTGAACCTGATGCATTACTACCCAACTGGGACGGGCGTCGCATCTACGCTTTTTTTGAAAGCAGCAAAAACCAGCTCCTCGTAGGAGGTGTCGGTGGCCTGTTCAAACTATCACGAGATCAAAACGGAGATATTTATTTCAAGGGAATCAACCGGCATCTCGGCCTATCCGGAACTATCGTAACGAGCATAGCCGAAGATAATGAAGGCCATTTGATTATTGGAACTACGGACGGACTTTATGCCCAAAAGCGAAATGACAAAAACGAAGCCCTGACCAGAATACACGAAGGCTCTTTCAATGACATTATCATCGACAAAAATCAAAACATATGGTGTGGGACCAATTCCGGTCTCCTGCTCTTCCAGAATTCAGTGAATACCGAACTGCCCACATATTCCAGCACCTTTACGTATAACCCACTAGATAACAACAGTATCAGCAAGAACATCATCAAATCGCTTGCCGTCGATAAGACAGGAATTATTTGGATAGGTACAAATGGTGGTGGTGTGAATAAATTTGATCCTGAACGTAAGCGCTTTGACCACATTCGTAAAACCCTAAGTACGAATAGCTTGAGCTATGATAAAATCAGATCTTTTTATGAAGACAGTAACGGAACGTTATGGGTAGGAACCGAAGGAGGAGGCTTGAATATGCATCGCACGCCAGGGCATTCCGGAAAGTATGATAATTTTCAAACTTTCGAAGCTGTGCCCAAGACGTTTGCGTTGACGGAAACCAATCAAAACGGAAAGAAGAAATTACTGATTGGAGCCGAGGGTTCGCCGTCATTGTTCGAAGTTGATATTACCGACCCCAATACCATTCAAGAAAATGATATCAAACCAGTTCCAGGAAATATTTACAGCGTTTTTGCACTGCTTACCGATAGTCAAGAGAATATTTGGGTCGGCACATACGGTGGCGGACTGAGTCGTTGGACACCCAATGCAGCTGGTATGGGGTATCAAAAAACCAATTTCAGGGAGCGGACTTCGGCAAGTAACGGACTACCGAGCGATATCATTCGTAATATTTACGAAGATCGTAAAGGGGATATCTGGATCGGTACGGCCGATGGACTGGCAAGACTGGCTTTCAAAGAGCGCAATAGTAAAGATCCGAAATTCGAAGTGTTTAAAAACGACCCCGAAAAAAAGCAATCCCTCAGCCATAATTACATTTTGGCCCTATACGAAAGTACCGTCGGCGACCTTTGGGTGGGCACCTTCGGTGGAGGACTCAATAAATTCATTTCCGCTCCTAATACCGATAGATCGGGTTTCGTCTCCTACACAGAATCTGGAGGACTTTCGAATAACGTTATCAAAGGAATACTGGAAGATGAAAACCAAAACCTATGGCTATCGACCAATCAAGGATTATCGCGTTTCGACCCAGAAAAAGAGGAGTTCAAAAACTATGATGCCAATGATGGCCTTCAGAGTAATGAGTTTCAAGAGCTGGCCGCTTTGAAAAGAAATAACGGTGAAATGCTATTCGGAGGAGTAAACGGTTTTAACGCCTTCTATCCTGAGGATATCAATGAAAACACCTTCAAGGCCGAAACGGTATTGACCGACTTTTCCATATTCAACACATCGGTCAAAGTAGATGAAGAATTCAATAATAGGGTCATCCTAAAACAACCACTTTACGAAACCGAATCGATTCGACTAAAGCATTGGGAAAATAGCTTCTCATTCCAATTTTCCTCCCTGCACTATGCCGCACCCGAAAAGAACCAATTCGCCTATATGTTGGAAGGATTCGACAAGGACTGGATCTATACCGATTACAGTAAGCGTTTTGCGACCTATACGAATCTCGAACCGGGAGAATATGTCTTAAAAGTAAAGGCCTCGAACAATGACCATCTTTGGGATGACACTCCTTCTTCAATCAAAATACATATCGTTCCCCCATTTTGGCAGACGATCTGGGCATATCTACTTTATGCTGCGGCAGGCATACTCTCACTCTTTGCCTATAGAAAATTCACTATTATAAGGACCACGAAAAAACATAGCCTTGAACTTGAACATCTCGAAAAAGAGAAATATGAGGACATGCAACAAATGAAATTGGAGTTTTTCACCAATATCTCACATGAATTCAGAACGCCGCTAACCTTAATCAAAGGACCTCTGGAATACCTTAAAAAGAATGGTGCACGCGTCACACCCGAAAAGGCCGACGAACAATATAGTTTAATGCAAAAGAATACCGACTATCTGATGCGCTTGGTCAACCAACTTTTGGATTTCAGAAAAATGGGGCAAGGAAAACTTCGTCTCGTTGTGCGCCATACCAACATTGTTGCCTTTATAAATGAAATCGGAGAACCTTTTCAATTTACCGCACACAAACAAAACATCGACTTTAAAGTAACCGCCGCCAAAAATAATCTCATTACCTGGTTTGATCATGAAGCCATTGAAAAAATCATTAACAACCTCTTGTCCAATGCCTTCAAATTCACTCCGGAATACGGCCATATTACGGTCGATATTACCGAAGGAGCCAATGAGCACGCACAAACCCGCCTACAACTTGACCATGACCCATCGCACTATGTGGTCATTCAAGTAAAGGATTCAGGTTCGGGCATTCCCAAGGAGAACTTATCGCATATTTTCGAACGGTTCTTCGTTGAGCAAGATAAAGGAAAGAAAAATCTCAATGGAGCCGGAATAGGCTTATCCTTTGTAAAAAACCTCGTCGAACTCCATAGGGGTAAAATCGCTGTAGTCAGTGAACCCAATGTCGAAACGAATTTTATGGTGGCCCTGCCTATGTTTCAAGAGGCCTATAGAAATGTTGAAGAAATCACGATCAAGGAAGAATCGGAAAGTGATTTTAAAATACGTTCCTCAGAAGCAGAGTCGTTTGCCGTCAGCCTTAACGATGAGATATTGGATACCGAACTCTCCAACAAACGATCCAAATCACCCGTACTTTTAGTGGTTGATGATAATGCCGACATCCGTTCCTTTATACGCAGTATGCTGGAAGATGAATACACCGTGTATGAGGCGCAAAATGGAAAGGAAGGTTTTGAAATGGCGGCGTCCATCATTCCGAATATCATATTGACCGATGTGGTCATGCCGGTTATGGACGGACTCGAACTATGTGAAAAAGTGAAAACCAAAACGGCCACAAGCCACATTCCCGTATTGATGATTACCGCCAAATCATCGCAAGAAAGTGAACTGGAAGGACTCCAAAACGGAGCAGACGACTACATCAGAAAACCTTTCGATATCGATCTCCTCCAATTGAAACTGAACAATATTGTCAAACAACGCGAGTACCTTCGCCGACGTTTCAATCGTGAGATTACCTTACAACCGAAAGAAGTTACGGTGACCTCGACCGATGAACTATTTTTGCAGCAGGCCATAGAAGTTGTTGAAAAACATATGACCAACACCGATTTCAATGTAGAGATGATGGTCAAGGAAATGGGACACAGTCGTAGTAACCTCTATCTGAAGTTCAAAGAAATCACCGGATTATCATCGAGTGAATTCATTCGGAATATCCGTCTGAAACGTGCGGTACAACTTTTCGATCAGAGCGACTTTTCCGTAAAGGAAATTATGTACATGACCGGCTTCAATACTGCTTCCTATTTTTCTAAATGCTTTAAAAAACAATTCGGGGTCATTCCCAGTGAATATGTCGCCAAACGAAAGGCAACGCGAAAGTCAATAAAACTATAGTAGAAACCAATGATCGAAAACCAATACCTAAAGAAAACAACCATCGCCCTGCTCCTGCTCTTTTGCGCTTGTGCCGAGAAAAAGTCAAAAGCCGATGTCGAGACGGAAGCTAATCCAAAAAGACCGAATGTCATTGTCATCGTCACTGACGATCAAGGCTACGGGGACCTTTCCTACCATGGAAACCCTATTGTGAAAACCCCGCATCTCGATGCTTTTGCCAAGAGCGCCCTAGAGCTGACCAATTTTCACGTCGGTACCACTTGCGCCCCGACCCGCGCGGGATTGATGACCGGCAGAAATGCGAACAGAAACAATGCCTGGCATACCATTGCTGGCTGTTCCATATTGTTGGAAGACGAAGAGACAATGCCCGAGGTCTTTCAGCGCAATGGCTATAAAACAACTATGTTGGGCAAATGGCATTTAGGGGATAACTATCCATTCAGGCCACACGATAGGGGTTTTCAAGAGGCTTTTTATCACGGCGGTGGTGGAGTTCAGCAAACCCCTGACTATTGGAACAATGACTACTTTGACGACACTTATTTTCGAAATGGGACACCTGAAAAAACCTCGGGATATTGTACCGATGTTTGGTTCAATGAGGCAATCAGCTATACCAAATCATCCCAGAAAGAACCATTTTTCCTCTATTTGGCCTTGAATGCCGCACATGGCCCGTTCAATGTACCTAAGTCCTACGCGGATAAGTACGCATCTGCCCCCTTAAATGAGACGCAGAAACGGTTCTATGGAATGATCTCTAATATCGACGATAACTTCGGAAGGTTGATCGCTCATTTGAAAGACACCGATCAGTTTGATAATACGATTATTGTTTTCACAACCGATAATGGTACGGCAGCAGGTATTTCCAGACCTCAAAATGGACAAAAAGCCCTGGGATACAACGCAGGTTTAAGAGGCACCAAAGGCAGTCATTATGACGGTGGACACAAAGTTCCCTTCTTTATCAGTTGGCCAGACGGGGCTATTCAGCGACAAACAAAAACTGACGATTTAGTAGCCCATGTCGATCTGCTTCCGACCTTGACGGCCTTGGTCGATATTGACTTTATACCCAAAAAAACCTTGGACGGGCAAAACATGGTCGCTACTCTTAAAGGAGAAAAAATCAATGGGGATCGTATGTTGGTGGTAGACACCCAACGCAATCAACTTCCTGAGAAAGGTCGAAATCCTTGCGTAATGCAAGGGTCTTGGCGTTTGGTCAACGGCACTGAACTCTACAATACCGAGGAAGATCCCGGACAACAAAACGATATCGCCAAAGACCATCCGGAACGCGTGAAGCAATTGAACACCCATTATGACCAATGGTGGGCCGATATTCAGTCCGATATTCGGTATGCAGAGATTCCAGTGGGGCGTACCGAGGCAAACCCGGTGCTATTGACCATCCACGATATGCACACCCCCGACAATCTACCTTGGAACCAAGTGCAAATTAGAAAGGGCGAAGCACACCCTTCAGGCTTTTACAGCATTCACGTGGCCGAAGCCGGGGAATATCAATTTAAGCTCTACCGATATGCGCCCGAATCGAAATTGGCCATAAATGCCACAACTGAAGAAATCACCGGCACTTCATTCAAGGATGCCCTGCCCGAAGGAAAAGCCTTGAAAATTGACGGGGGACTAATAACTATTGATGACACCAAATTTACCTCCAATGTCGGAGAGTCGAATCAGTATATTACCGTTTCGGCGAACCTATCTCCTGGCAGTCATGAACTAAGAAGTTCGTTTTTAACCTCAAAAGGTGACGACTTGTCACCGTATTACATCGAAATCAAAAAGCTATAGATCAATGAAAAAACTGAGCTATCTTCTACTGACCCTTTTTATACTGGGTTGTCAGGCTGAACAAAAGGAAGTCGTAAAAAAACCGAACATTGTTTTCGTTTTCGCGGACGACCTAACCTATACCGCCATACAAGCCTTAGGAAATGAGGAGGTAAGAACCCCGAACCTCAACCGTTTAGTAAATCAGGGCACCACTTTCACACATACCTATAATATGGGCGCATGGAACGGTGCTGTCTGTGCCGCCTCAAGGGCCATGATTATTTCAGGGCGAAGTGTCTGGGATGTTGATAATTTTCGCCAGGGTTGGAAAACGAATACGAATTTTGATCAAACATGGGGCAAACTGATGGAGGGAGCCGGATACGATACCTACATGACCGGCAAGTGGCACGTGGATGCACCGGCCGATTCCGTTTTTCAAAACGTCGTGCATGTACGACCTGGAATGCCCAGGGACGCTTGGAGCCATCAAGGTACGATTCCGTATATCAACAAAATGATAGCGGAAGAGGCACCCGACGAAGCCATTAGGGCCATCGGCTACAACAGACCTTTACATGAGAACGATACCCTTTGGACCCCAACGAATAAAGACTTTGGTGGGTTTTGGCAAGGTGGTAAACATTGGAGTGAGGTCCTTAAGGAAGATGCTCTTGGGTTTATCGCTCAAACCGAACAAAGCGAAAAACCTTTTTTCATGTATCTGGCGTTTAACGCACCACACGATCCACGTCAGGCCCCTCAGAAATATCTTGATATGTACCCTCTGGAAAATATCAGCGTTCCTAAGAGTTTTATCCCCATGTATCCCTTTAAGGACAGTATCGGAAATGGTCAGGATTTAAGGGATGAGGCCTTGGCTCCCTTTCCCAGAACCGAATATGCCATAAAAACCCATATTAAGGAATATTATGCCCTGATTACCCATTTAGATGATCAAATCGGAGCCATTCTGGATGGACTTGAATCCACAGGGAAAATGGACAATACCTATATCATTTTTACCTCAGACCACGGTTTGGCAATGGGGCGTCATGGCCTTTTGGGCAAGCAAACCCAGTTCGATCACAGCATACGGCCTCCTTTTATGATAGTCGGTCCGGATGTTCCGGCCGGCAAAAAGATAGCCGCTGATATTTATCTACAAGATGCCATGGCCACCAGCTTGGAACTGGCGGAAATTCAAAAACCCGAATACGTTTTCTTTCATAGTGTTATGGATTTGGTCGACGGAAGCCGAACCAATAGTCATTACGATGGGATCTACAACGGCTATATCAAGTTTCAACGCATGATCCGAAAAGATGGATTTAAACTCATCGTGTATCCCAAACTAGATAAAGTATTGTTGTTCGATATGGAAAACGATCCAGAAGAAATGAATGATCTGGCAAACAATAGTACGTATAAAGAAAAGGTTCACACCCTCTTTCAAGAACTTCTCCAACTACAAAAAGAACTAAACGACCCACTCGATTTGACTGAACTGTACCAAAAAATTGCGGTCAATTGAAAGAATTTAGGTTAATTTTTCCACATAGAACATTTGTATTCCAGAATAAAACATCCGTTGCGATCTCTTCGCACCAATGTCCATATCTTGTCTAGTAATAGCCATTGATTCTACTTTTTTAAATCTGTATCTTTAAGGGTATAAATGTCAAACAGGCCAATGAAAAAATCAAAAAACGACAATCGCACAACCAAAGGTAGAAGAGCATTTCTAAAACGATCAGGGCTTGCTATCGGAGCAATTACAATACTGCCGAGGCACGTATTAGGTAGAGGTTACGTAGCTCCCAACGATAAAATCAACCTTGGTTTTATAGGACTGGGAAGGCAAAATACCGGGTTGGCCAAACGATTTATTGCCGCAACCTCGGCCCAGATCATAGCTGGTTGTGATGTGTGGACCACTAAAAATGCCGCTTTTAAGAGTCTTGTCGAAAGCCAATATGCCGAACACCGAAACATAGGAAAGTATGAGGGCGTGAACATGTACGATGAGTATACCGAGCTATTGGCACGTACCGACATTGATGCGGTTGTCATCGCAACACCTGATCATTGGCATGCCGTTCAAGCTATTGATGCCCTAAAGGCCAACAAGGATGTTTACTGTGAAAAACCGCTTACACATCGGATATCGGAAGGCATAGAATTGGTAGAAACCGTAAAAAAAACGGGCAAAGTGCTTCAAACGGGCAGCATGCAACGATCTTCCGAAAATTTTAGGAGAGCTTGCGAATTGGTGCGGAACGGATATCTCGGTGAACTATCCAAAATATTGGTCAATGTAGGAGACCCTGCTATTGAGTACAATATGCCGGAGGAAACGTTACCGAAAGAAGTCGATTGGAACAAATGGTGCGGGCCGGCACCTCTCCTAGCCTATAATCACAGGCTGGCTCCCTCAAGCAACACTATTGATTTCTGGCCCGATTGGAGAAAGTTCAAAGAAACAGGTGGTGGTATTCTATGTGATTGGGGAGCGCACATGTTCGATATTGCACAATGGGGAATCGGAATGGATGATTCTGGGCCCATACGCTATATTCCGCCAACTGATGCCAAGGCCGTGCGCGGATTGCGTATGTTTTACGCTAATGGAATTGAAATGGTGCACGAAGATTTCGACCGTGGTTGGGGAGTTCGCTTTATCGGAAGTGAAGGTACCCTTGATGTCAGTAGAAGTTATTTGGATACAAACCCCGAGAACCTGCTTTCCGCGGAATTAAAGGATTCCGACGTAAGATTGTATAACTCCAGTGGCAATCACTATCAAGATTGGTTAGATGCCATACGAACCAAGACCCAACCCTTATGTGATGTCGAAACAGGTCATCGTTCCTCGTCTATCTGCAATATTGCGAATATTGCCTATCAACTCGGAAGACCCTTGAATTGGGATGCCGAAGAGCAACATTTTAAAGGAGACGCGGAGGCAAATGCACTTCGTACCAGAAAAAACAGAGCGTATTAAGCTATAGTTTTATGTTAAAAAAAATAAGTTACCCCCTTCTCATTATCCTCACATTGACCTCCTGTGGTCCTGATATGCCCGAAGAAGTAGAAATTGCATACGAAAAGCTTCCCGAGGAAATCGATTTCAATCAACACGTGAAGCCCATTCTTTCCGATAAATGCTATCTCTGTCATGGGCCGGATGAAAACAAAATATCAGCAGGTCTACAGCTACATCTAGCTGATTTGGCCTATAAGGAATCGGAAAATAATCCCGGTACTTATGCCATTGTACCCGGTAATGCTGGAAAAAGTCTTCTAGTAGACCGCATACTCACAGATGACCCCGAATTGGTCATGCCCGAGCCCGAGACGCATTTGTTCTTAACAGATTATGAGAAGGCCATGTTGATCCGATGGATTGAAGAAGGCGCGGAATACAAAGATCACTGGGCTTTTATACCTCCTGAAAAACAAGAGCCGCCAACAGTAGCACACAGTGATGAAGTGGGCAATGCCATCGATAATTTTGTTTTGGCGAAGTTGGAGATCGAGGGACTAGCACCCAATGAGCCTGCGGACAAAGAAACTATTTTGAGAAGACTCTCATTCGATTTGACAGGCCTGCCCCCCACCCTCGAAGAAATTGAGGCCTTTACAAAAGATATCTCGCCCGATGCCTATGAAAAACAGGTCGATCGTCTATTGGCATCACCCCATTATGCGGAACAAATGACCTTGGATTGGATGGACCTATCGAGGTATGCCGATACACATGGCTATACCGTTGACCGCTATCGAGATGTTTCACCGTGGCGCGATTGGGTCATCAAGTCCTTTGATGAAAATAAGCCCTACGATGAGTTCGTGCGATGGCAAATTGCCGGCGATATGATGCCAGATGCCACTAAAGAGCAACTATTGGCAACGACCTTCGGGCGCTTACATCCGCAAAACCTTGAGGGAGGTATCGTAGACGAGGAATTCCGTTCAGAATATGTTGCCGATCGCACCAACGTAGTAGGCGAAGCCTTTTTAGGCCTGACCATGGCCTGCGCAAAATGCCATGACCACAAATACGATCCCATCTCGCAGAAAAACTATTATGAAATGTATAGTTTTTTCAATAACGTTAACGAATCAGGTCAGATTCCTTGGGATTGGTCCATGCCCGTACCCAATATGCAATTACCCACCGATGAGCAAGAGAAATTCTTGACCTATATCGATAAGTTGGTAGCCGAAAAAAAAGACGGTCTAGCCGAGACCTTAAGTACAGAAGAAAATCGATCAACGCAATGGATTGCCTCCGAAGGGTATAAAACAATCAATCCGAATGCTACACCCGGTAATTTAGTCGCCAAAATCGACTTTAAGAACGGTAGTTTGAACAATGCACTCAATCCTTCGCAAAAGGGAAAAATGGATCGGCAGTTCGCGCCCAAACAAATCGCTAAAATCGTAGCCGGGCATTCCGGTAAAGGATTGGAGATGGATGGTGATGCCTGGTTGGACTTAAACCCCATAGGAATCTTTCGCCGCAATGAACCCTTTAGTATAGGGATTCAGGTCAAATTACCAGAGGATTTGGAAAACGGGGTCATTTTTCACAAGAATTTCGGAACCCGTCTCCATAGTTATCGCGGGTATCAAGTTTCATTGAAAGAGAATAAGTTAGAGTTGATCATGGCTCATGTTTGGCCTGACAATGCAATCGTGAAACTAAGCACTAAAGAAGTTCCAAAGAATCGTTGGGTACAATTGACCCTCACCTATGATGGTTCGAGCAAAGCGGACGGATTGAATATATACATGGACAGCGAAAAGCTGGAGACCGAAACGGAAGTGGACAATCTGTACAAGGATATTATTTTTAACGCCTACGAGGATTTTATCTATAAACACCCCATTGAACCGGGGCTTCAGATTGGAGCCCGATGGCGCGGCAAAGGTATTGGCGGTGCGATTGTCGACGACATATTGGTCTTCGACAAAGAATTGAGCCCGTTGGAAGTTCAACAGATAAGCAATCCGGAACACGTCAAATCACTTTTGGCCAAAAGTTCGACCCAACTGAGTCCTACAGAAAAAGAGCAGCTGAAAAAATATTTTCTATCCAGCAAATCGAAACCAGTTAAAACCGCTTTGAACGAACTCGAAAAAGTGCGCGAAATACAGGCGGACAGTGCGGAACGTGTTCAAGAGATCATGGTGATGAAGGAAATGGATCGACCTAGGGAGTCGTTTGTTCTTGAACGAGGACTCTACGACCAATACGGCGAACAAGTGTATCCAAATACACCGGAAAAAATATTCGCTTTTCCCGATAGCCTGAAAAAAAATAGATTGGGACTGGCCAAGTGGGTGACTAGCAAAGACAATCCGCTATTTGCCCGCGTTACCGTGAATCGCTACTGGAAAAATATTTTTGGAACCGGAATTGTCCGAACAGTTGAGGATTTTGGAAACCAAGGTGAACTCCCAAGCCACCCGGCCCTGCTTGATTGGGTAGCTCTTGAGTTTATGGATTCAGGATGGGACGTAAAGCAACTCCATAAACTTATGGTCATGTCAAATACCTATCGACAATCTTCATTGGCCAGTGAAGAATTAATGGCCAAGGATAAGGCGAATAGACTCTTGGCCCGAGGACCTTCGCGAAGACTGACAGGCGAAATGCTGCGAAATAATGCGCTACTTGCCTCGGGACTGCTCAATCGAAAAATCGGTGGTAAAAGTGTAAAGCCCTACCAACCGGCAGGCCTATGGAAAATCAATGGAGCGGCGTACGAAGAGGATAAAGGAGAGAAATTGTATCGCAAGAGCATGTATACCATTTGGAAACGATCGGTTCCACATCCGACTATTGCTACTTTCGATGCGCCCGAACGATCATTTTGTGCAGTGCGAAGGCAAGAAACCAATACTCCACTGCAGGCCTTGGTCTTGATGAACGACCCGACCTATATTGAGGCTTCGCGTGTATTGGGATATCAAATGCTACACTATTCCGACCCTAAAACAGGTATCGCCGACACCTTCAAAAAACTGACGGGAAGAACTATTGACGAAAAAGAACTCCGGTTATTGGCAGATCTCAGATCGGGAGAATATGACAAGTTTAAAGCGAATAGTCAGAAATCGGAAGGTTGGCTGAATAGTGGTGCGTTTCGGACCAAGGATGTCAATGATGAAGCCTCAGTGGCTGCCAATGCAGTAGTGGCCAGTACGATTATCAACTCGGATGCTGCGATAACAAAAAGATAAGTAAGGAACAAACACAACGAATATGTGTCATAATCACGACGACTTAAGGTCGAACAATAAAGATTTACAACAGATTGAGCGTCTAATGGATCGCCGCAATTTCCTAACGAAAACCTCGATGGGCCTAGGTGCGATCGCTTTGGGATCTTTGCTCAATGCGGATGAGGCCTTTGCAAAGGTTAAGAATGGTGCTCTAGATACCTCTAGTCCTAACGCGCTATTGAAGTCCTATAACAAAAACCGATTGGGTCTCCCCCATCATTTACCCAAGGCCAAGCGCATTGTGTATCTTTTTCAAAGTGGAGGCCCTTCTCAATTAGAGATGTGGGACTACAAGCCAAAACTAAAGAATATGTTTGGGCAAGACTTACCCGATTCGGTTCGTCAGGGGCAGCGTTTGACCGCTATGAGCGCTGAGCAGACCAGTTTTCCGATGGCCCCATCGATTTTTGATTTCAAGCAATATGGGGAGACCGGAACATGGGTCAGTGAACTACTCCCTTACACCGCCGAAGTAGTGGATGAACTTTGCTTTGTCAAATCGATGCAAACCGATCAAATCAATCACGATCCGGCCATAACCTTTATGCAGACCGGAAACCAATTACCCGGTAGACCATCGATCGGATCTTGGTTGAGCTACGGCCTCGGTTCCGATAATGAGAATCTGCCGACCTTTATCACACTAATTACCAAAAATATGGGCGGGCAGCCCTTATATTCCCGTTTATGGGGCAACGGTTTCCTTCCGACCGAACATCAAGGGGTACAATTTCGATCTGGAAAAGATCCGGTATTGTATTTGAGCGATCCCGAAAATTACGATGGCAATGACAGAAGGCAAATGTTGAATTACCTCGGAAAACTGAACGAAGTACAACATGATGCTTATGGGGACCCTGAAATCCAGGCCAGAATGGCACAATATGAAATGGCATTCCGTATGCAGACGTCAGTTCCGGAAGTAACCGATATGTCAGATGAACCCGATTATATTTTTGACATGTATGGGGAAGATAGCCGAGATCCCGGCACCTATGCTGCAAACTGTTTGATGGCACGAAAACTGTTGGAGAAAGATGTGAAGTTCGTTCAATTGTACCATCAAGGATGGGACCAGCACAGTTATTGTCCCGGCGGTGTCAAAGCGCAATGCAAGCGGACGGACCAGGCCAATGCCGCACTGATCAAAGATCTCAAACAGCGGGGTATGCTTGAAGACACCTTAGTAGTTTGGGGCGGTGAATTTGGTCGTACCGTATATTCGCAGGGCCAACTGACACCCGAAAACTACGGCCGCGACCATCACCCCAAGGCATTTACCATGTGGATGGCCGGAGCTGGTGTGAAGCAAGGCTACACTCATGGTGAAACGGATGATTTCAGTTATAATGTCATCAAAGACCCCGTACACGTACACGACTTTCATGCTACACTGATGCATCTATTTGGTATTGATCACGAACGCCTAACATTCAAACACCAAGGCCGTCGCTATCGCTTGACCGATGTGCACGGTCACGTGGTCAAAGATCTATTGACCTAAGCCCCTTTACTGCAACAGGGTAAATTCAACAAAATGAAAAACAGAAGAGATTTTCTTAAAAAGACCGCCATGGCAGGAGCGGCATTGACCGCTACCCCATCCTTCGGATTCAACATCTTGAAGAAACCAATGCCAGAAGAGGAGATCATTGGTCATGGGGACTTCAAATACAAAGTACACAAAGATTGGGCAAAAATGACGGTAGGTCATAATCCCATTTTGAATTGCCATGAAATGCAAATGGACAGCAAAGGCCGTTTGATCATGCTCGGGGACCATACGGACAACAACATCTTGGTTTTTGACAAATCAGGAAAACTTCTGGATTATTGGGGTACGCGATATCCGGGTGGTCACGGACTTACTTTACACGACGAAGGTGGTGAGGATATGCTCTATATTGTCGACTGTGGTTGGTTTCAGGACAGAAATGGAAAATGGACCAAACAAGCAGGTACGGTCAGTAAGACTACGATCGATGGCCGATTATTGTTTATGTTGCCCGACCCGCATACCATTGGCGTTTACACTCCTGAGGAAGATTATCTGCCCACTGAAACCGCGGTCGGACCCAATGGGGATATCTATGTGGCTGATGGATACGGTTCCGATTATATCTTGCAATTCAGCCCAAAAGGGGAATTCATAAGAAAATGGGGAGGTCATAACAATACGGATGAAAATTTGAACATCCGCAATGCACATGGAGTGGCAGTGGACTACCGAGACCCAAAGAATCCGGTTTTGATCATTACGTCGCGAGCCACTAATAGTTTTAAGTTTTTCACATTGAACGGTACGTATCTAAAGACCATAACCCTTCCTGGCGCTTTTGTCTGCCGACCCGTTCTGGATGATACGAATATGTATTCAGGGGTTTGCTGGTCACGTACCAGAGAAGGTAAAGACTATGTCAGGGATACCGGTTTCATCACCATTTTAGATGGTGACAACAAGGTCGTCTCCAATCCCGGTGGAGAAGCACCCCTATATACTAATGGGGAATTACAACCGATGCTACAGTCAGAAAAGGCTGTCTTTAACCACGGGCACGATGTCTGCGTTGATGAAGACAAGAATGTATATGTTTGTCAGTGGAATGCACACCATACCCCTCCGGTGAAGCTCCAACGGGTGTGATACGCTTCAAATCAAGACCACGGTCGTTTTGGTTTAAGGTGTTATTTTTCATTTTGACGACGGGTTATCTTATCGCCCAAGATCGTCCTAATTTTATTTACATATTTACGGATGATTAGAGTTGTGGAAGTATGACGTTATGCTACCAACAGCGAAGCGGAACGCGGCGTGCTTATCGACCCCAACTGAAACGAACTACCAATCTAATTTGTACACTTTTTCCATAGGTACCCACTTCTCACCTTCTTTTGCCCATGGTAGTGCCTGTTGATACTTCCACATGAGCTCTTCCCATTCCTGTACTTTGGGGTTACTCGCATCCATTTCGGCTTTTTTGGAAGGGTCAAAGGTCTCGTCGACTTCCATAATCATAAACATGCGATTACCGGTAAGGTAAATTTGCAGATCTACGACCCCTGCGTCTTTTATACTCTGGGTAATTTCTGGCCACACTTTTCCTTGGGCGTGATACGCCTTATATTCTGTCATTAACTGCGAATCGTCTTTAAGGTCGCAAGAAAAACAAAATCTTCTAGATGTACTCATAGTCAACTATTTAGAATGATAACTCTTATAAACTTTTCTTCCATAGAGCGCCACCACCAAGAGGCATAGCAACGAAAGTACGAACGAGAAGCGCATCTCACTGACCCCTAAGAAAGTAATGTCCTCATAACCCACTCCCCCAAAATCGAGCATATACCCCTGTAGGTAAGGAAGCAGGGCCCCGCCAACAATGGCCATTACCAAAAAGGCTGCCCCGAATTTTGCGTCTTCTCCTTGCCCTTCCAAAGCGATTCCGTATATCGTGGGAAACATGATGGACATAAACAACGACGTGCCGATCAAGGCGTAGATGCCTAACATTCCCGGTAGAAAAATAGCTCCGATTAAGGTAAGCATTCCACCAAAACCAAAAAGCATCAATAACTTTCCCGAGTCGATTTTAGTCATCAAGGCTGTTCCTATAGTACGACCAATCAAGAAAATCACGTAGCCGGCTAAACCATACCACACTGCGGATTTCGCATCAATACCAAGAGTTTCCGCATACTGGTATACATAGGTCCAACACATGATTTGTGCCCCTACGTAAAAGGCTTGGGCAATGACACCAAATGAAAACTTGGGTTGTTTCCAAAGACGTTTTACCGACTCCGAAAAATTCACGGTAGCTTCTTGTTGCTTGTTCTCCGGCATTTTCATGAGGGCGATGAGTACAAAAAACAAGAGCACTACTAGGCCTAGGATGACATAGGGGTTTCTAATAATCTCCAAATCAGAGGTGCGTATTACCGATTTTGCACTTTCCGAAAGGGTATCGTAAATAGGAGTACCATCGGCCGTGGTATCATCGGACTGCAAAGCCCCCAAAACAAAATTCTGCGCAATGAGCAGTCCTAAAATTGAGCCCATAGGATTGAACATTTGAGCGAAATTCAAGCGTTGCGTTGCTGTTTCTTCCGCCCCCATAGATAAAATGTAAGGGTTGGAGGTCGTCTCCAAAAAGGCAAGTCCAAACGTCAAAATATAGAGTGCTGCCAGAAAAAACCCGTAGCTCTCATTGGACGCTGCCGGCCAAAATAGCAAGGCTCCCGTAGCATAGAGGGCCAGCCCTAGGAGCACCCCTTTTTTATAGGAGAACTTGTTTACAAAGAGCGCGGCGGGAATGGCCATAGTAAAATAACCTCCATAGAAGGCCAATTGCACCAACGAGGCCTGTGTATTGGTCAGTTCAAGAACTTTCTGAAACCCACGTACCATGGGGTTGGTCATATCATTGGCCAAGCCCCATAAAGCAAATAGGGAGGTAATAAGTATGAAGGGCACGATGACCGATCTTGAAACTACAGGTGTTCTTTCAGAAGTATTCATATAGGGTATTGGTTGGTTATTTTATAATGAACAAAATATGAAATTCGTCCTGTTTTTTGACCATCGTATGGCTACAAAAGCAAAACATATGATTATTCCGTAAGCAATGAGCGATCCAGGTGCACGTAGCCTCCGTCAACGGTGATGAATTGCCCTGTGGTGTGCGATGATCTGCCCGAAATTGTGAACAGGCAAGTATCGGCAATCTCTTGAGGGGTTGTCATTCGGTTACCCAAAGGTATTTTCTTTGTTATCGCCTGCAATTTCTCTTCGCCATTTTCCAAGGTCTTGATCCAAGTGTCGTAAGAAGGTGTCCAACTTTCGGCAATAATAATGGCATTCGATCGAATTCCATCTTTGATAAGGTCAACTGCCCATTCTCTGGTCAAACCGAGTACTCCACCTTTTGAAGCTGCATAGCCCGAGGTAGCACCTTGACCTGTTAAGCCCACTTTGGAGCCAATGTTCAAAATATTCCCTTTCGCTTTTTTAATATAGGGAAGACAGTATTTAGTCATGGCAAAAAAGCTGACCAAATTGAGTTTCAAAGAATACATGAAGTCTTCCATAGAACCGTCGAGGCCGGCACCGTCGTTCACTCCAACATTATTTATCAATGCATCGATCCTTCCGTATTTCTCCCCAATGGTCTTGGCCGCAGCCTCTATCTGGGAGGGCTTTGACAAATCGGTCTGCACAAATATAGAGTCGATACCTCTTTGCTGCAGTGCTTCAGCATACCCATGGCCGCGGTCATTTCTATCCACTATCACAGGAATAGCTCCTTCATGTGCCAAAGCTTGTACGATAGTTTCACCAATGCTGCCCTTGACTCCTGCAGCACCGGTAACCACGACAATTTTATCTTTTAAACCTAAATCCATTTCTATAAATTATAAAAGGTTATGGCATTATCGCCCATAATAGCTGCCTTTTCAGTAGGACTAAGAGTGTCGATGAAATCTACCACTAGATCCTTTACCTGTCCGTAGTTTCCGGCAACTAAACATACAGGCCAATCAGACCCATATAGTATTCGTTCTGGGCCGAAACTATTAAGCACCAAATCCATATAGGGCGTAATCTGATGTGGTTTCCAAGTTGCATAATCCGCTTCGGTGATCATCCCAGAAACTTTGCAAGAAACGTTTTCCATCTTTGCAATTTCGGCCATTAAGACCGCCCATCCTTCATAAAACCCATCTCTAATATAGGGTTTTGCTATATGGTCGATAACAAATTTTTGATGGGGAAAATTCTTCACAAACTCCAATGTGGCACCCAATTGATGCGGAAAGACCAAAATATCATAGGTGTAGCCATATTTTTCCAAATAGGATATGCCCCTTAAAAACTCCGGTCGAATCAAAAAATTATGGTCCGGTTCACCCTGTACCACATGTCGCCAGCCCTTTAATTTCTTATGCGAGGCATACCGCTCTAGAAACTCATCAATATGCTCATCTCTTAAATCTGCCCAACCAACTACTCCCTTGATAAAGTCGTTCTCTCGTGACAGACCTACCAAAAAATCGGTCTCATCAAGGGTTTGATCCGCTTGTACGGCGACACAACCATCAATCCCGTGTGTTTCATATACCTTTTTTAAGTCAGTAGGTAAGAAATCCCTTCGTATAAGCGCCATGTCATCATTGATCCATGAATGTTTCACAGGTTCATAGTGCCAGAAATGTTGGTGTGCATCAATAGTCATCAGCTATTTTTTTTAATGTTGCTACTATACCAATGTTTTCAATTGATAGGATATGTTCCGAAACGCATTCTACGAGGCCTTCGAATCGGGTAAGATCCTCCCCCCATATTATACCATTACTCAAGATAACGCCGACTAAAACCTTTATGCTAATTTCATTGTCGGTATACTTTGCCCAATTCAATCTAAAAAAATTCAAGACTTTGGGATCATCCTTAAGTTCGATTTTCTCGTTTTCAAATTCTCCCCTATACATCAAGATCAGGGCGGAAAGCCCGAAAACAATCCGTTGCGGAAACCTTGTTCGGGCCCTAAAATAGTCTTTAAACGTGGGAAGTAATCGCGCAACGAACTTTGAAGTACTATTCAAAGAGATACTAATCAATTGGTGCTCTAACAAGGGGTTTCTGAATCTATCCAAAACATCTTGCACGTAGTTGTAGGTCACCTGTTCTGGAAAATCTAAAGTGGTCACCGTTTCTTTTAATAGCAAGGATTCCACGAAATCACTGACGCCCTCGTTGTCCATCGCCTCTTTTACCAATCGAATTCCCGCCAAATAAGCAACAGGAACCATTGCCGTATGGGCACCATTGAGAATCCGGACCTTCATTTCCCTGTAGGCCGCCAAATCGTCCACAAATTCAACATTCAAATCGGTTTTCGAGAAGGGCAACGCTTTTTGCACGGCCTCAATTCTCTCGATCACCCAACTGTGATAATATTCACCAGCGACAAGCAGTTGATCTTCATATCCCAATTGCGATTCGATTTCCGCAGCTCGGTCAGCTGGGTAACCAGAAACAATACGATCTACTAAGGTGCTACAAAATTGGTTCGAAGAATAAATCCAGTTCATGAAGTCATCACCCAAGCGCCAATGTTCGGCATACTGCAGTACGGCCTTTTTTAAAGCTGCTCCATTGTCCTCTATCAACTCACAAGGTAACAGGATGCAACCCTTTGTGCGATCATGATCAAAATGCTGAAAGCGTTTGTAGAGCCAAAGGGTCAGTTTCGCCGGAAACTCTTTTGGGGGATGATCGCCAAAAGCATCTTCGGCATTAAACTTGATTCCGGCTTCTGTCGTATTGGAAACGATAATCCGCAAGTCAGGGTTTTTGGCCAAATCGAGGTAGGCATCCCACTCATGATAAGGGTTCACGATTTGTTGTACACAATCTACCAACGTTTGCTCCGCGATCAAAGTGCCGTTTTTAATTCCGTCCAAGATGACGGTAAATAGACCCTCTTGTGCTTTAAGGTCATCATAATTCCCTCTTTCGGTAGGCTTAACCACAACCACTCCTCCATTAAAATCGGTTTCATGGTTTAAAACATGGATCATCCAATCAACGAAGGCACGAAGAAAATTGCCGCCACCAAATTGCATTACCTTGATGGGCCATTTCTTTGGCTTGTCTACTACTTCTCGATTTAATTTCTGCATCTTCTTTCTTTCTAAGACAGCTTGGCTGTTGGCTGTTGGCTGTTGGCTGTTGGCTGTTGGCTGTTGGCTGTTGGCTTATTGCTAATCGTTTTTCACTAACACCTACAAACACCAATTTTTAAATTTATTACTTATTTCCACTCCTCCTTGCTCCTAACAAATCAAAGTGACATCCCTCTTTTCCAAGGAATAAAATCTTCTTGCCCTAAACGTACCGCCGCCGGAGTTTCTTCACCACTGGCAACTTTAATGAGATATTCCAGGAGTTCTTCCCCCTTCGATTCGATGGTATCTTCACCCGTTATAATCGTACCTGTATCAAAATCTATGATATCTTTCATACGTTCACTAAGCGTTGTATTACTTGACATTTTGATTACTGGGGCCACGGGATTTCCTGTTGGCGTGCCCAATCCGGTGGTAAAACAAATTAGGGTACAGCCCGAACCGGCCAAGCCCGTCGTACTTTCCACGTCATTGCCCGGTGTACAGAGCAGGTTAAGCCCTTTTTTGGTCACTTTTTCGGTGTAATCCAAAACATCGGTCACCAATGAAGTACCGCCTTTTTTTGCCGCGCCTGCCGATTTCATTGCGTCGGTAATCAATCCATCCTTGATATTTCCTGGAGAAGGATTGTTCTTAAATGCCGATCCCAAGGCAATGGCCCGTGCAGCATACGTATCCATCAAACGCGCGAACTTTTCCTTGTTCTCACTGGTCTCGCAACGATTGATCAATTCTTGCTCTACTCCATTCAACTCGGGGAACTCCGATAATACCGTGGTGCCTCCCAAAGCTACTAAAAGATCGGATACATAACCTAATGTAGGATTTGCCGATATACCTGAAAACCCATCTGAACCGCCACATTCCAAACCTAAGGTCAAGTGGTGCAGCGCTGCTGGTTTTCGCTCAATTTTGTTCGCTTCTATCAAACCAAGAAACGTCTTTTTAACGGCTTCTTCTATAAAATGGCGTTCGCTTTTACTTTTTTGCTGTTCAAGAATATACAGGGGTTTCGCGAAATCAGGGTCTCTTTCCAAAATCGCCGCTTGCAAGGTTTTGGTCTCGGCATTTTGACAACCTAGACTCAGCACAGTAGCTCCGGCTACATTGGGATTCGTAATATAACCTGCGAGCAAATTACACAGGGTATCGGAATCTAACCGAAAACCACCGCACCCACCTTCATGGGTCAAGAACTTTATTCCGTCTACATTGGAAAATGTACGGTTTTGTTTGATTTCTTCCGGAGTCTTAATGATCTGCGCACCAAGAATCTCCTCATTGGAGGCTCCATTTTCATAGTGACCGACCAGTGTTTTAGTATCTACGACAAAGTCAGTGGTCGTGAGGTAGCCCAATGATTCTTGCAAAGCCGATTTCATTACCTCTACATTTCGATTTTCACAAAACACCATGGGGATGACCAACCAATGATTTGCTGTACCCACACTTCCATTTTTACGATGATACCCGTTAAATGTCCGTGAAGTCCATTTTGATACATCAGGTGCTTGCCACGAGTACTTTTTGGTATTCACCCCGTATTCTGAAGAGGCGTGTACGCAGTTTTCAATAGAGATACGAGCTCCTTTTGGGATTGGTTTTATAGCTTCCCCGACCAAAGCACCATACATGATAACCTCGTCTCCCAAATCGAAATTCTTTAAAGCGAACTTGTGTTTGGCCGGAATATCCTCGACAACCTGAAAGGAATCCCCATTGAAATCGATCGCCTCACCACAATTTATGTCATGAAGTGCAGCAAGAATCGTATCATCGGGGTGAAGTTGTAGAAAAGACTTCTTCATATACTTATTTTCTAACTTTTTGAATTAGGGCCAAGGCCGCTCTCACCTTTTTTTCCAACCCTTGGAAATCCCGGTTTTCCAGGATGGTTTTACTGATCAGTTTTGAGCCCATGCCGACACAGGTGACCCCAGCGTCGAACCATTCCCT
>CANLVG010000002.1 GCA_947494565.1 uncultured Flavobacteriaceae bacterium
CTACCGGCACAGGCCGAAGGCTATACAGGATACGATAGCGCCAATCCCGTTTGGGCAGCCGCGGATTGCGACGGAGACAACGAGACCAACGGAGCCGAGGACACCGCCGGGACGGACCCCTACAACGCGGATTCCGATGGCGACGGCATCAACGACGATACCGATACAAGTCCTTCCGACCCCTGCCTACCGGCACAGGCCGAAGGCTATACAGGATACGATAGCGCCAATCCCGTTTGGGCAGCCGCGGATTGCGACGGAGATGGGAATCTAAATGGAACAGACCTCAACCCTTATGCCGCTATAGCCATGAATGATGTAATCAACGCAAATGTGGGGCTTGTAAGTATGCTCAACGTGCTTGACAATGATGACTTTCCTGTGGGGAGTACCATCACCGATTTAGGTACAGGAACCGCTGCAGGGACAATTACAATAAATCAGGCTTCCGGAGAAATCACCTACGTACCACCTACTGAAGAAAATTCAAATACGGTTACTATCGACTATCAAGTATGCAATGGCCCTGTTTGCGCTACGGCCTCTATTTTAGTCTCGGTCCTCGATTGTATGGACAGTGATGGTGACAATATCTGTGATACGGTAGATACTGCGCCAAACGACCCTTGCATTCCTAATGAAAATCCGAACTGGAGACCGGTACCCACCAGTGATTGTGATGCGGACGGTCTAACATTTGACGAGGAGATCACTATGGGAACAAATCCAAATCTAGCAGATACGGATGGGGATGGAATACCCGATGGACAAGAGGTCAATACGGATAATACGGACCCTCTTGACAGCTGTGATTCGATAGGAGGGACTCCTTTGAATACAAGTGATTGCGATAGGGACGGGGATGGCCTCACGGATAGCGAGGAAAACACACTGGGCACCAGTCCAGATATGGCCGATACCGACGGCGATGGCATATTGGATGGGGCCGAGGTTTTGGACGGCTCCGATCCATTGGATGATTGCGATTCAAACAACGGAACACCCCTACCAACAAGTGACTGTGACGACGATGGGCTAACAAATAGCCAAGAGGAAACTATCGGTACCAATACCCAAGATTCGGATACCGATGGGGATGGAATTTCAGATGGCCAAGAGGTCGATGACAACACAGATCCTTTGGATGGATGCAGTTCTCTTGGCGGAATACCCCCTAACACTGCCTCCTGCGACATTTCAATAGAAAGCGATTTGCTCGATCCGAACTCGAACAGTGTTTTCAGAATAGTAAATATCGAATCTTTTCCTGACAATACTGTCAAGATATACAACCGATGGGGAGTAGTGGTTTTTGAAACCACAGGTTACGACAACGACGGAAATTCATTTCACGGGTTGTCAAGCGGCAGGGCGACCATCAAAAAAAACGATGAACTACCAGCTGGGGTCTATTTCTATATAATACAATATGTAAATGGAACCACGACCTTAACCAAAAATGGATACCTATACATAAATCGCTAATAACGCCACCATAATTTTACGACAATTGAAACCTAACATGAAAAAGCTATTTCTCCTATCCCTTTTTTTTATAGTACCCACATTTGCATTGCTTGCACAACAGGACGCCCAGTATACGCAGTACATGTACAATACCCTTGCCATAAACCCCGCCTATGCAGGTTCTAGAGGCGTACTTAGTATGGCGGCCTTGTACCGTTCACAATGGATAGGGTTAGATGGGGCTCCTACCACGCAGACCCTCAACTTACACACACCGGTTGGTGAACGTTTAGGAATCGGATTGTCCATCATAAATGACGAAATTGGTAACGGCACCAACCAAGACACCTATTTTGACGCTCTCATTTCCTACACCATACCGCTATCGAATTCCGAAATGCTATCCTTTGGGGTAAAGGCCGGCGGGCACTTGTTGAATATAGATTTCAATAAATTGAGAAATTTCGACTCCTCGATTACGCCTACCGGTCAGGTCAGTATCGATAAAAGGTTCTCCCCAAATTTTGGGGCCGGATTATACTACAGTACCCAAAAATTCTATGCCGGACTTTCGGTTCCCAATTTCTTGCAGACCAAGCACTTCGATAATTCGGGGCAAAGCAGTTCATATGTGGCTAAAGAACGGATGAGCTGGTACGCTATTTCGGGATATGTCTTTGATTTGAACCAAGACTTAAAACTGAAACCTGCTGTTCTTTTCAAGGTAGTCGATGGTGCCCCGCTACAGGCTGATCTGTCCGCAAGTGTTCTGCTAAACGAAAAGTTCTCTTTTGGTGCGGCCTACAGGTGGGGTGCTGCTTTGAGTGCTTTGTTCGGTTTCCAGTGGAATGATTATGTCATGTTAGGCCTGGCCTATGACCGGGAAATAACACAATTGGGAGGAACACAGTTCAATAATGGCTCCTTTGAAGTGTTTTTACGCTATGAAGTTTTCTCTCGAAAAAGAACAGTACTTGATCCAAGGTTCTTTTAGCGGAGAGCCCGTTTAATGGTAATGATATCGGACCTTTTACCCCTTACGCCATCAAGGATAGTGGTGGTACTTTGGTCAATTTCTCTCCTTGATGTCGGTAAAATAACAACCGATAATCGCGTAATACTCGACTCTCAGCGATTAAATGCTGAAAAACCTCAATCACAAAGTAACTTAAAACAGAGTACCCAAAAGTCACTCCTAATAAGAAATAGACATGAAAAAAGGTCCTCTAAAAATAAATGAATATACAAGGTACTACGACAGTATCTCGTTCCTTGTACGTTATTCCTATACCAACAAGACGGTAAAGAAACTTTACTTTGCTGCCCAGCCCTTAGAAATCGACGCCGGGTATGCCTATGATTTCCTCTACGGCCAAATAGACGACCAAATGCACTTGCAAATAGGCATCAAGCAATTTCAGATAACCATGACTGAAACTTTTCATCGCAGATTGGGGATACTTTATAAAAAAATACAAAATGAATATGTCGATCTTAACAACAAACATTTTTGAAAAAAGTGTTTTTCAAAATCCGAGTTCCGCTATTTATCCTTCTTTATTTACTATCAGAGCATATAGTGATGGATAAACTATTTGCTGATCAATTGATTAAACCCATGATTGAAAAGTATTAAACCCCTTTTAGGATAGGTCATTTCATATCGGAACTGCTCAACGCGACACAAAAAAGCCTTCCTAAATTAAGGAAGGCTTTTAAAGTACTCGAGGTGGGAATCGAACCCACACTCCAAAGGAACTGGATTTTGAATCCAGCGCGTCTACCAGTTCCGCCACTCGAGCTTTTCTGCCGTTGCGTACGGCATACTAAAATAGGACTGCAAAGCTAAAAAAATATTTCATTTTAAAAATGAAAATAACAACAATTATCCTTTAGCAACACAAATTAATTTTTAAATTTGCACCTCCTTAGAAATCAAGGGTTAAACGAGCGAATCATAGACATGCCATACCAAGTTCCAGAACCAAAAATCTTTGCCTGTTCCAATAGTAGGGATTTAGCGGAAAAAATTGCAAAATCCTACGGTACGGCTTTAGGTAATGTCAATTTGTCCAGATATAGTGATGGGGAATTTCAACCCTCTTTTGAAGAGTCCGTTCGCGGGGCGCGAATTTTCTTGATCGGCTCTACACATCCTAGTTCAGAAAACTTGATGGAAATGTTGTTGATGCTCGATGCGGCCAAAAGAGCCTCCGCCCGACATATTACCGCTGTGATGCCCTACTTTGGTTGGGCAAGACAGGATCGCAAGGACAAACCTAGAGTACCCATTGCCGCTAAGTTAATTGCCAAGATGTTGGAAACAGCAGGGGCGACCCGAATTATCACCATGGATTTGCACGCCGACCAGATTCAAGGGTTTTTCGAAAAGCCGGTCGATCATTTGTTTGCTTCAACCCTGTTTTTGCCTTACTTAAGAGATTTAAACCTTGACAATCTAACGATCGCCTCTCCGGATATGGGAGGTTCGAAAAGAGCATATGCATATTCTAAAGCGCTCGCTTGTGACGTTGTTATCTGTTATAAACAGAGAGCTAAAGCAAATGTTATATCGCACATGGAACTTATTGGGGATGTAACAGGCAAAAATGTTGTCTTAGTCGATGACATGGTCGATACCGCCGGCACATTGACCAAAGCAGCCGATTTGATGATGGAAAGAGGCGCTTTAAGTGTTCGGGCGATTACATCACACGGTTTACTCTCGGGCAACGCTTATGAAAAAATAGAAAAGTCGCAATTGCTTGAATTGATCGTTACGGATTCTATTCCGGTCAAAAAACAAAGTGACAAAGTAAAAGTATTGAGTTGTGATGAGCTTTTTGCCGATGTCATGCATAGAGTTCATAATAATACTTCGATTGCATCGAAGTTTTTAATGTAGCTTCGGCTAACCAATTACGGGTGCCGTTCAAAGAAAGAATACGAATGTGACGCCTGAGCGCAGCCGAAGGCGGAAGAGCAGAATTAATAACAAGTAATATATAATTATATAATGAAGTCAATTACAATTAAAGGATCAGAAAGAGAAAGCGTGGGCAAGAAGGCAACGAAGGCCCTACGTAATGCTGGAAAGGTTCCTTGCGTGGTATACGGAGGGGAAAAACCATTACACTTTTCAGCGGATGAACTAGCGTTCAGAAATTTAGTGTACACCCCTAACGCACACACGGTTGTCATTGAAATGGGCGGCACTAAGGTCGACGCGATTATGCAAGACATACAGTTTCACCCGGTAACGGATAAAATTCTTCATATCGATTTCTATCAACTTTTTGCTGATAAGGAAGTTACGATGAATATTCCTGTTCGACTACAAGGTAATTCACCAGGGGTTAGAAACGGTGGAAGGCTTTTGTTTAGAAAGAGAAAACTAGTAATCAAGGCCTTACCGGACAAATTACCTGACTTTTTCGACATAGACATTTCAAAGTTGAAAATCGGTCAGAATATTTCAGTAGCATCACTTTTGAATGATGACTTTGCCATTCTACACCCAGATAGCACCGTTGTTGTTCAAGTGAAAACCGCGCGAACCGCTATTGCTACTGATGATGAGGAGGAAGAAGAAGGAGCAGAAGGTGAAGAAGGAGCTGCTGCTGAAGGAGCAGAAGCACCCGCCGCTGAAGGAGCCGAGAGCTAGGATATCAGTACACTGTAAAATTGAAAAAAGCATCCCACAATTGTGGGATGCTTTTGTATTTTTGGCAAGTAACTAGGCCATAGCATGTTTGAATTTCTTAAATCCCTATTTGGCTTTAAAAAAGCTTATTTTGAAGAAGACGATCCTATGAAAAAGTTCCTTATCGTTGGTTTGGGCAATATTGGCGCTGAATACCTCGAAACCCGACACAATATCGGTTTCAAAGTTCTAGATGCATTGGCAAGTCAAGAGAGTGCCTCATTCGAATCTGCGCGCTTGGGGGATATCGCTACCGTAAAGATCAAAGGAAAGAGCGTATTATGCCTAAAACCTTCAACCTATATGAACCTCAGTGGTAAGGCCCTGAAGTATTGGATGGATAAGGAAAAGATACCCTTGCAAAATGTTTTGATCATTACCGATGACATCAATTTACCCTTCGGCACCCTGCGTCTTAAGACCAAGGGCAGTAATGGAGGTCACAATGGACTTAAGGATATCCAAAACGTACTGCAATCCTCAAAATACAATCGATTTCGTTTTGGAGTTGGAGCCGATTTTGGAAAAGGAAGACAAGTGGATTATGTATTGGGAAACTGGAATGAAACGGAACGGGAACAATTAGAAGAACGGCTTCAGAAATCAAGTGAACTTATCCGTTCTTTCGTTTTGGCCGGAGTGAACATTACGATGAACCAATTTAATGGCACCTAAACCCATCAGCGCACTTTGAATTCGAAAACCCCTGAATCAGAGGAATTCCCTTCACCGTCCGTTGTGATGACCTTCCAATAATAGACCCTATCGCTCTCAACGCTCACGTCTCTAGTAGTTGACCCGTTGGTAATGGTGGCATTCAAGGAAGTCGGAGGGTTCTCAGTAGAAAAATAGAGTTCATACGTTTCAATATCGCCATCGATATCGGAACCGGACCAACTCAAAGTAACCTCGTTATTGATGTTCTTAAAGACCGATTCGCCTTGACCGGGAGAAAGTATTTCCGCTGGAAACGGCGCATAGCTCGTTTCAAAACCGGCATTGTAAAAACGCCAAGTCTGACTTGTGGTCTCTTGAAGGACTGCCGCATTCTTCGTGCTCACCAGCCAAGTATACAGCGCGCCCTTCTGTAAGGGTAGCCTAGCCGATAGCGACGCTGTGCTAATGGTTTGGGTGGTATTGGTAGCGACATTTGTTGCCCTAAGCTCATAGGTATCGGTATTGGGTGCTTCTTGCCACCTGAATTCGACCATACTTGTATTCGGCCCAGTATCGGTAC
Organism: uncultured Flavobacteriaceae bacterium; assembly: GCA_947494565.1. Lineage (GTDB taxonomy): Bacteria > Bacteroidota > Bacteroidia > Flavobacteriales > Flavobacteriaceae > Maribacter_C. The sequence continues at coordinate 6,408 of CANLVG010000002.1, forward strand.
CGGTTGTACATTCCGAACTATTTTCAGGAAAGACCAAGGTTGCGCTTCCCGGTGGTTTTGGTGGGTCTTTTTTCTTGCACATACTGCACAACACAGCCAATACGAATAACGCGATATACCTCATCTTTTTAGCAACTTAATGGTTTTTCTCACCTCTTCCCCTTCTAATCTAAGATGGTATAATCCTCCGGGTAGCCTTGATAAATTCAGTTCCATCTCCGAACCATTGATTTCTTGGGTAGTACTTTGGAGCAATCTGCCCTCGGCACTAAAAACATCGGCTCGAACCAATGTAACTTGGCTTCCAAACGAAATTTTAACAATATCCACAAAAGGATTTGGATGGGCAACGGGCCCTGCGGAAACGAAAAACAATTCTTCATAAATACCCTGACATGCCAGACCTGTGGATACCTTTAAGGTATTGGCCCCTTCCCTTAGATCGAGGGAAATTTTGGAGGACTCCGTTTGTGTAAGTATTCCGTTGAGCTCGACGTTATACAATACCGCTCCGCTTAAATCAAGCTCAACCACCTTAGTATCAAGGGAGACCTTCGAACTCACCCCTAAGGCTTCGGGTTCAGATACAACAACGTCAAAACAACGCTCTTCATAAACAATGTCACCATCTGTGGCATTGATACAGACCGAATAGGTTCCTGCTGTTAAATCATTGACCGAATACGTCGTGGTAAAAGTATCACTGACATCCAATCCATTACCCGTCACTTGAACCAGGTAATCCAATGCTTCGTTTGCTTCTACGGTAATCGAACCATCATTGCTCGATCGACAGGCCTCACTTTGCAGTTGTATGGTAAAAGCATCAACAGGAAACAAATATACAGGGCAACCTGTTGAATCTACCGGAGTGCCCTCTGGAGTACCCAAACATAGATCCGGGCCATCGTCAAAAACCCCATCGTTATCATCATCAGGTCTAAACGTACCTTCTGCACATATTTCCAAAGAAAATGCTTCAAGCGCACCTCCATCATCAGCAGTATCATCGGAAATGGTCAATATCCAATCGCCTTGTATCGATTCGCCATTAAAAGACGAAAGTGACCCTATAGGCTCCACAACGCCCTGAACAGCAGGGTTGTTACCACAAACTATAGGAGAACCGTCATCAGAAAAAACCGCATTCAAATCATCTGAACTATCGCAGGATTTGGCAAAAAGCGTTACTACGGTGCCTTCCGGTGAGGTGAGCGTAACGGTCAAATCTTCCAAATACGAATGGTCTATTTCTAGGTTGACCTTCAAATCTACCAAACGTAGGTCTTCAAAAAACGAAATGGTCGAGGTGACTGTTGGCGTACCCACTGCGGAAATGGTCAGCGGCAACTCGTTACTTCCGTTTTCCTGACAATTGACCGCTATGGTCGTAAAACTGAAGGGTGTGGAAAAAGCGCCTTCACCACAACTATTTCTAGGCTTTACCCGCCAAAAATAGACCGCTTCATTATCAATATCCTGCGGTACATAGGTGGTGGTCGATACATTGTCATTTTCCACGATGTTGGCGAAGGCGATATCCGTTGCTATTTCCACGTCGTAGGAAGTCGCTTGTTGTTGTGCTTCCCATTCCAATGGTGTGCTTTTTGAGGCATCTTGCAATCCGTCGGCAGGAGAGGTCAGTACCAGTTCTGGAAAAACCGTACTAAAAACATTGACCTCAATGGTTATTTCCTTAGACCCGCTCAAAGAAGTCGCTACAACAGTTATCGGATAGTTACCTTCGGTCAAATTTTGTGTGTCCGCAAGGGTAAGGTTGACATTAGTATCAGTGGCCGTAGCCGTGGCAGGGGAAAAAGAAACATTCAATCCTGCGGGTGGTGTATCCACACTAAAGGTAACTTCTTCGGCAAAGCCCAAATAGGCCTCATATACAAAGGGGACCACCAAAGCGTCCGGCTGACAGACCTCATAGGCCAACACGTCAAAATTGAGGACGATTTCCGACGCTTCAATCGTAAAATCGGCATCATTTACGGCAAAAAAGATATTATCACTGGCCTTGACCATAATTCTGCCCTCAGTCGTCGGGTTTCCTGGTATGAGTACCGGATGCTCCCCATCGTTGGTCACATTGTCGGCAAGGATTATCGGATAGGTCAATCCACCATCTATGGACAGTAAAATATCTACTTCCGTAGCGCTTATCGGGGCCGCAAAGGTATTGGCAACATCCCAGGTAATGGTTTCGGTCTCTCCTGCAATCAGGGTACTTGCACTAGCTTGGGAAGACACCACAAAAGGTCCGGCATTATTTACTACAAAAACATTGACCAAATCCGCCGCAACCTGCCCTCCTCCTACCGCATTGTCACGGACGGTCAGGGCGAAATTAAATTCCCGCTCCACCTCCGAAACGGTTTCCCATGGGGTACCAATAGCAGGATTGACCTGTGTCAATCTACCTTGAAGTACGCTGAACAAGCCTGGAAAATAACGAGAGGGGTCTGTCGATGGTTTTCGTGACCTGAAATTGGCCCCTACGATATTCGTGGGCCCAAAATTATCCTGGGTGATCAAACCATCATCGATTTGCTCCCAGGCATAGGTCAACACATCGCCCGAATCGGCATCCGTAGCATTTCCGGTCAATACGAATGCGGTTGATTTCGGAATGGTGAAGCCCCCTATTGGATTGATGACCGGGGGTTCATTGCTCAAATTGATGACTTGGGCACAACTGATCGTATTTAAATAATCCGAAATCTGCGAAATACTGACATAGTGAAAATAGTCTTCCCCGTTTGGGGCCACATTATCATCCCCAGCGATACCCGCATAGCCCATGATAGTGGTCCCGCTACCTGGTTCCACTTGTACTTCTGCGCTAACCGTCGGCTCTTCTTGATAAGACCAGGTATGATTTGCCCCGAATTGATGCCCGATTTCATGGGCGACAAAATCCAAATCGAAGATATCCCCTGAAGGAGTTGATCCTGTAGCGTAGGCGCTTCCTTTGATATTATCACGACATACCGTACCAATATCTCCCGCATTCCCATCACTCAAATCGGCCTCGTTGAATAAAATGCCAACATCATAATTACTTGCCCCAATGACGCTGTTCAAGGTACTTTGCACTTTAGGTCCTAAAATACCGCTATAGGGATCGGTTGCTGGGTTTGTATAAATAATATCTTCTGTATTGGCAATCAATTCGAGAGAAACCCCTAAATCGGTTTCAAAAACCTCATTAACACGGGTAATGGTTGCATTGATCGCAGCCAAGGCATCGGCCTTCGTGCCCCCGTGAAACTCGGTATATTCCCCCGAAGCCGAGACCGCAAGTCGAAACTTTCGTAAGACTCTACCGGTAACCGGTCTTCTAGCTGCGATGGCATCCGCGCTGCCTGAATGCTTAGATTCCGTCGTACAGACCAACTCATGGGAAACACTACTATTGGCGTCCCGCGTATACAACACATATGTACCCTCATCATCTTTTTGCATGAACACATTCGGCTTGCCACTCGCCGAAACCGTCATACTTTGAATGCCCTTATGCGATACGCTAAACCTAATCCTATCTTTTGAATCGCCGATAGCGTGCCCTACATATGACTTGATCTGTGGATATTTTTTCGATAATTCTGAGGATAATACGGGTGTCTCGGAGACCTTGAAGGCAATTAGTTTCCCATGTTCATTAGGAAAATGAACGATTTGGGAGTTTCCTTTCGCAGAAAGCGCCGTGTTCAACTGTGTTTTGAACCCGGCTTCTTCAAACTTAAAGACCCTACCCTTTTGCACATCAAATTGTTTTGAAAACGCAGGGCTTATTCTATTCTTAGAAGTTTCTTGTGTCCAATACACATCTTGAGCCGTTCCGTAAAAGGAAAAAAATACTATGGTAATTGTAAAAACAAGACGTAATTTTGATACCATCAAGGGGGTTTTATCCAAACTCAAATATAGCTCTTTTATCTTTTATCGTTCGTGACAACAGTCCAAAGCATCAATGAATACGACAAACTGCATGCCACAGTGCTCACTATCGGCACCTTTGACGGCGTACATATCGGTCATCGGAGCATTTTGGAGCGCTTGGTCAAAAGTGCGAACGAAAAAGGCCTCAAATCGGCGGTACTCACGTTTTTCCCACATCCGAGAATGGTCTTGCAAAAAGATGCGGATATCAAACTTTTGAATACCATCGAAGAAAAGGTCAACATACTCGAGCAGTCCGGTCTCGATTATTTGATCGTTCATCCGTTCACCCAAAAATTCTCTCGCCTGTCCGCGACTGAATTTGTGCGTGACCTTTTGGTCAACAACCTCTGTGCCAAAAAGATCATTATCGGATATGACCATCGTTTTGGTCGCAATCGCAATGCCAACATTACCGACCTGATCGCCTTCGGTGCTACCTTCGATTTTGAGGTCGAAGAAATTACCGCCCAAGAAATCGACGATGTTTCGGTGAGTTCCACCAAGATCAGAAAAGCCCTCAACGAGGGTGACGTAGCAACCGCAACCAGATATCTGGGGTATCCCTATATGCTTACCGGAACCATAAAAAGGGGCAAGGGCATCGGGCGTCAATTGAATTTTCCGACAGCAAATCTTCATATTGACGAAACGTATAAATTGATTCCGAAGAGAGGTGCTTATGTGGTACAAAGTGTTATCGACGGGCATACGGTATACGGAATGATGAATATCGGCTTCAATCCTACGGTCAACGATAATACGGATCGCAAACAAAAAGAAAGTCTTGAAATCCATTTCTTCGATTTTGACGAAGACCTCTATGACCATAGCTTGCAAGTTGCCATTATCGAACGTTTACGCGACGAACGAAAATTTGAATCCATAACGGAGTTAAAAGCCCAACTAGCGCGGGATAAAGAAAAGTCACGCTCCATAATAAGCAGGAAATGAGTCTCTTGAACCGTCTTCTATTTACCAAAATAGACAATGCGCCCCTCCTGATTTTTCGTGTGTTCTTTGGTATTCTCGTTGCTTGTGAGTGTTATGGGGCCATACTAACAGGTTGGGTACGTAGAACTTTGGTCGAGCCGCAATTCACTTTCAATTTTATCGGTTTTGATTGGTTACAGCTCTTTCAAGGGAGTGGCATGTACGCCTATTTTTTCGTAATGGGAACCTTGGGACTCGGCATAGCCTTTGGGTATAAATATCGGTTCGCTATCATCTCGTTCACCATACTGTGGACAGGAGCTTACCTCATGCAAAAAACATCATATAACAATCACTACTACTTGCTTATTCTTATTTCGGGCATCATGTGTCTTTTTCCGGCACAAGCGGATTATTCCTTAGATGCCAAATACAACCCAAGCATACGAACAAATTGGATGTATAGCAATGTCAAATGGATTATTGTCTTGCAATTGTTCATCGTTTATACGTATGCCTCAGTAGCGAAAATCTATGGGGATTGGCTCGATTTCAGCATCATTCGGATCTTGATGTTGAACAAGGCGAACTATCCTATCATCGGTGAGTTGTTGCAAGAGCCTTGGATCCACAAAATCATTGGCACCTTTGGCATCCTCTTCGATCTCTTGGTAGTACCTGCCCTCTTATGGAAACCTACCCGAAAGTTCGCCTTCATCGCTTCTATATTTTTCCACCTGTTCAATTCCATCGTTTTTCAAATCGGTATTTTCCCGTATTTGTCCCTTGCCTTTACCGTATTCTTCTTTGAACCCGAAACCCTCAGGCGCATCTTCTTTAAAAGCCGGAAGCCCTTTCAATTGAACGAAGTAAACTTACCGCCTTTTAAAAAACCGCTCTTGGTCTTGATGGGCATTTATTTTCTCATACAATTGGTGCTGCCCATCCGGCATCATTTTATTACAGACGATGTGCTATGGACGGAGGAAGGACACCGTATGAGTTGGCGTATGATGCTACGTAGTAGGGGTGGGCGGGGCCAATTCAAGGTCGTGAACCAGACAAGCAATGAGATCACGATTGTAAAACCGGAAGACTATCTGACCAAGAAACAGCGCACTAGAATCATGGGGTATCCTGATTTTATATGGCAGTTTGCCCAATATCTAAAACGTGAATATGCCCAAAAAGGCGAAACGGTCTCTGTATATATTGAGAATTCAAAAGTGAGCATCAATGGCAAACCCTACCGAGCGTTTATCGACCCCAAGGTAGATCTGGCCAACGAAAGTTGGCACCATTTTGCGCATCACGAATGGGTATTACCTTCTTCTAGCGAAGAAGAAATCAAATAGACCTGAGACCTTAAGAGATTTTATTATTCCGAACGATTTCCGTTGTAGGGGCACATATGTGGAAACGTTGAGACGGGAATAAAACATTGACTAGAACTTCACCCTTCGCTCACAAAGCTGTAACGGCAACCCCCAAGGATCTCGTAGCATCACTAAATGACTCCCATCTTGCTTGCGCACTTCTTCTACAAATGTTGCTCCCGCTTGCTGCAATCGATTACTGTCCTCTTGAGCGTTTTCGGATACAAAGGCCACGTGAAACGTCAGTTGATGTTGTTGGGTAAAATCCATCATCATGGCATCGGGTCTTTGGTAGAGTTCCATGATGACCCTACCCCCTGAATCGGCGAGAAAAGTCATAAACGGTAATTCTTTTTGCTGACTTGCTATTTTTAGCTCGAGATGCGATACATACCATTTTACCACAGCGTCCACATTATTCACATTAACGGCAAAGTGCTCAAAAATCATATCATTTTCTTTTTGATGGATATCCTTGTCTAAATATAGTTTTAAAATCATAGGATTAACGTAAATTTATCCCCTTAAAATCAAATGAAATGTTGCGGATACAGGCCATTAGAGACCAGAAAGATGCCATCATCGAAGCGTTGAAAAAGCGTAATATCGATGCAACCCCTCTAATTCAAGAGGTTTTGGAGTTAGACGAGAAACGCCGGGCCACCCAGACAAAATTGGACAATACCCTAGCCGAGGCCAACAAATTATCCAAGGAGATAGGAATGCTGTTCAAAAGCGGAAAAGCACAAGAAGCAACGGCACTCAAAGAGAAAACCGGAGCACTTAAGGAAGAATCGAAACAATTAGGTGATGAATTGAACGCTGCGGCCGATACGCTTCAGACGCTCTTATATCAAATTCCCAATGTTCCGCATGAAAGTGTTCCTGCAGGAAATAGCGAAGAAGATAACGAAGAGGTGTTTGCCGAAGGGGATATTCCCGAGCTGACCTCGAACGCCCTCCCCCATTGGGAACTGGCCAAGAAATACGACATTATCGATTTTGAACTCGGGGTTAAGATCACCGGAGCCGGGTTTCCCGTGTATAAGGGCAAAGGAGCCCGATTGCAACGTGCCTTGATTTCCTATTTTCTAGATAAAAACTCAGAAGCGGGCTATACCGAAATACAAGTGCCGCATTTGGTCAACGAAGCTTCGGGTTATGGAACAGGACAGCTGCCCGATAAGGAGGGACAAATGTATCATGTAACGGAAGATGACCTATATCTCATCCCAACGGCTGAAGTACCGTTGACGAACATGTTCCGGGGTGAAATAGTGAACGAAAAGGATTTCCCCTTTTGTTACACCGCCTATACGCCCTGTTTTCGAAGGGAGGCCGGAAGTTATGGGGCGCATGTACGGGGTTTAAATCGATTGCACCAATTTGACAAGGTCGAAATCGTTCGTGTTGAACGGCCCGATGATTCTTATGTGGCACTTGACGGAATGGTTGAACACGTAAAAACCATTCTCCGCGAATTGAAATTACCCTATCGTATTCTGCGCCTTTGTGGAGGCGATTTGGGCTTCACCTCTGCCTTGACCTATGACTTTGAAGTATTCTCCACCGCTCAAGACCGTTGGCTTGAAATCAGTTCGGTTTCCAATTTCGAGACCTATCAGGCCAATCGTTTGAAATTGCGTTATAAGGATGCCAACGGTAAAAGTCAACTGGCCCATACCTTAAATGGAAGTTCGTTGGCCCTGCCTCGGGTTTTGGCGGGTATTCTTGAAAACTATCAGACCGAAAACGGTATTCAAATACCGGAAGTACTGGTACCCTACTGCGGATTTAGCACGATCGATTAAGAAGCTCTTAACAACCACTTAGGGCATTCTGTGTATCTTTGGGAAAAAGTTTCAGCATTGCGACTTCATTTCATCCTACTTCTTTTCCTCATCGTACAAACTACTTTCGCACAAGAAGATTTCTTGGCGAAACAGTATTTTGCTGACGGTGATTACGATAAGGCCGTCGTCTTCTTTGAAAAACTGGTAGAGCAAAACCCGAGAAGAACGGATTATGCAGAGGGTTTGGTTGCCTGCTACCAGCAATTGGAGCGTTACGTCGAGGCCGAAACCTTTCTTGCCGAAAAGATAAGTTTGGGCAATGCCTATCCGACATTTTATATTGAGCAGGGCTATAACTATGCCCTACAGGATCTACCAGAAAAGGCCAAAGAGCAGTATGACCAAGCCATTTCGATTATCGATACAAATCCCAATTACGGCTATGGTATCGGTTTTCGGTTTCAAAAATACGCACTGCTTGAGTATGCCCTAAAAGCCTATTCCAAGGCTATGGAACTCAATCCCAAGCTCGATTACAATTTTCAGATGGCCAGAATTTATGGGGAACAGGGCGATATCGATAAAATGTACCGCTCGTATATCAAATTGATTATCGATGAAAAATCCTCGATGTCGAACGTGCTTCGAAACTTTGATGATTTTGTGACCCCTGACCCAGAAAATGAGAACAACATCAGGTTAAAGGCCATTCTTCTTGAAGGCGCCCAAAAAACCCCAAATTTGAAGTGGAATGAACTTTTAAGTTGGCTCTTCGTACAGCAAAAGCAATATGGCAGTGCTTTTCGACAAGAAAAGGCCATTTTCAGACGAATGGACGGTAGCTCTACCTACCGTTTGAAAACACTGGGCGAATTGGCCTTGGAAGATTCGGCTACAAGTGTGGCCCAAGAAGTATTCGAATTTATAGTGGAGAATACTAACGATGAGGTCACTAAATTAAATGCTCAGCTGAATCTTATCGATATTCTCTTACTGGAACCCGGAAAAAAAACCTTTACAGAGGTACAATCGCAATATGACGAACTGATGTCGATCCATGGCTATAAGAGCCAGACGCTTCAACTGCAAATCGCATATGCCAACTTTTTGACCTTCAAGAAAGACGATCCGGAGCCGGCCATTGCCATACTCAAAAAGAGTTTGAGCCTACCGCTCAATAAACGGGGTACCGCTTTTGTGAAATCGGCCTTGGGCGATATTCTGGTATTCGATAAAAAATTCAATGAAGCCCTTATTTATTTCTCCCAAATTCAAAAGAGCCTTAAGAACGATGTGCTAGGGCAAGATGCGCGCTTCAAGGTCGCACAGACCAGCTTTTATAAGGGCGATTTCGACTGGGCCTTGACACAATTAAAGGTGTTGCGAAGTTCTACTTCGCAATTGATTGCGAACGATGCCATGCAACTAAGTCTTTTGATTTCCGATAACTCTCTGGAAGATTCTACACAGACGGCCTTAAAGAAATATGCCCGAGCCGATTTACTGGCCTATCAGAATAAGACCAAAGAAGCCATTGCCGAGCTTGACGGAATACTTCAAAATCATAAAGGGGAAAAGATAGAGGATGAAGCGCTGCTCAAACAAGGAGAGCTTCTGGAAAGCACAGAAGATTACGAAGCCGCAAAATTCAATTACCAGAAAATCATCGAGTTCTACGCCAATGGTATTCTGGCCGATGATGCGCATTTTGCACTAGGCGAACTCTACAGAAAAGTGCTGAACGAACCTGAAAAGGCCAAGGCGCAATATGAAAAGATCATTTACAATTACCAAGACAGTTATTTCTTTCCACAAGCGCGTCAACAGTTCAGAAGGCTTAGGGGAGATGCCATTAATTAGTCTCAAATTCAAATCGAATTGGGGCAAAACCCATTGAATTCATGTACATCTATAACGTTACCACGAATATTGAAGAATCCGCTCATGTCGAGTGGCTCACATGGATGAAGGAAATTCATATTCCCGATGTACTGGCCACTGGAAAATTCCTTTCGGCGAAAATGGCCAAGGTCTTGGTTGAAGAGGAACTCGGCGGAACCACGTATTCCGTGCAGTTCATTACGGTAGACAAAGAAACCCTTGAAAAGTATTATCAAGAAGACGCCGATCGCCTGCGACAGGATGCTACCCAGCGCTTTGCGGGCAAATTCGTGTCGTTCAGAACCGAATTGGAAATCGTAAGTGAGCATTGATCATGGGCAAGAAGAAAAGGAAATCGTTCCATACCTGGAAGGATCAAAAACGAACCCATGATAGCCCGGTACAAGCCAAGAAACACTTAGGTCAGCACTTCTTGACCGATGAAACCATCGCCGAAAAAATCGCGGAAACATTGTCTTTTGAGGGCTATGATCATGTCCTGGAAATCGGTCCGGGCACCGGTGTATTGACCAAGTACCTATTGCAAAATGATATTCACCTGATCGCCATGGATCTGGATTCGGAATCGATTATTTACCTCAACCAAAGTTTTCCGCTCGAACATCAAAAAGTAGTACAAGGCAAAGGTTCTTTTACGGTCTTGGAAGCCGATTTTCTAAAACAAGATCTTGGTACACTCTTCAAAGGGCAACAGTTTGCCATTACCGGTAATTTCCCTTATAATATTTCCACACAGATCGTTTTTAAAATGCTAGAAGTAAAAGCCCATGTACCCGAATTTTCGGGAATGTTCCAAAAAGAGGTGGCCCAACGTATCTGTGCCAAGGAGGGCAGTAAAATCTATGGCATACTTTCAGTGCTGTGCCAAGTATTCTATAATGCGGAGTATCTCTTTACGGTTCATCCGGAGGTATTCGACCCTCCTCCTAAGGTACAATCGGGGGTGCTTAGATTGACCCGAAAGGCGGATTTCTCATTGCAATGTGATGAAAAACTCCTTTTTAAGGTAGTCAAAACGGCTTTTAATCAGCGTAGAAAGACCTTGCGCAATAGCTTAAAAACATTCGGGCTATCCGATATTCTCAAAGAAGATACTATATTTGACCGTCGCCCAGAACAATTGGCCGTGGCCGAATTCGTAGCATTGACCGAGATGATAGCAAATGACACCCTTTAAACTCACAGAAGAGCTTGTAGCCGAAATCGAACAGTTGATCGAAATCCAAAAAGATTCCGCATTGGAATCACTTTTGGAAGGATTTCACTATGCCGATATCGCCGAGGTCATCAATGAGCTCAATGAAGATGAGGCGACCTATCTGATCAAGCTTTTGGAGAGCGACAAAACCTCCGATGTGCTCACCGAACTTGATGAAGATGTGCGTGAGGCCATTCTCAACAACCTTTCGACCAAAGAGATTGCCGAAGAATTGGAGGAACTCGATACCGATGATGCCGCCGATATCATTGCCGAACTGCCCCAAGAGATCGTTCAAGACGTTATTGCTGAAATAGAGGATAAGGAACATGCCAGGGATATCGTCGATCTATTACGATATGACGAAAACTCGGCGGGTGGATTGATGGCCAAAGAATTGGTCAAGGTCAACCATAACTGGAATGTGCTGACCTGCGTAAAGGAAATGAGAGCCCAAGCTGAAAATGTCACCAGGGTGCATTCGATATACGTGGTCGATGATGATGAGAAACTCATCGGGCGCTTATCGCTCAAAGACTTGTTGACCACCTCGACCACAGTACCGATTCGAGATGTTTACATCGCCAAAAAGGTCGATTCGGTCAATGTGAACGAAAAGCCGGAAGAGGTGGCTAAAATCATGTCGAAATATGATTTAGAGGCGATTCCCGTAATAGATGAAATTGGTCGACTGGTCGGTCGGATCACTATCGATGATATTGTAGATGTCATTCGTGAGGAAGCGGATAAAGATTATCAAATGGCGGCAGGTATCTCTCAGGATGTAGAGGCCGATGATAGTATTTGGGAACTTACCCGGGCCCGTTTACCTTGGCTTATCCTAGGATTGTTCGGTGGTCTTGGCGCTGCCGCGATTATGGGAGGATTCGAGGAAATGATCGCCAAGCATGCCATTCTTTTCTTTTTCACCCCGTTGATTGCCGCTATGGCGGGTAACGTCGGCGTACAGTCGAGTGCCATCATTGTGCAAGGTTTGGCAAATGATGACCTAAAGGGAAGTATTGGTAACCGACTCATCAAGGAAATTATGCTGGCCACACTCAATGGGCTCATTCTCGCAGCCATCCTACTCTTGTTCACCTGGTTTTGGAAAGGGCACTTTTTAACCGCTTTGGCGATATCGATTTCCCTTATTGCGGTAATTATCGTTGCGGGGTTTATCGGCACTTTTACTCCTTTGTTCTTAGATAAAAGAGGGATAGACCCTGCAATTGCAACAGGTCCGTTCATTACCACAAGCAATGACATTTTCGGTATCCTGATTTATTTTCTGATTGCCAAAATGGTCTTGGGAATTTAATGCCCCATACCTAAACTGCATAAACCAATTGATATGAAACCCATCAATCTTAAAGAAAAACATGCCCTTTTCACCAAACACTGGCACCCGCACCAAATTGCGGTGGTCGATGACATGCAAGTGATCTTGGCAAAAATCAAAGGAGAGTTCGTCTGGCATTCGCATGCTGAGGAAGATGAACTTTTTCAAGTGCTAAAAGGAACACTGTACATGAAATTTCGAGACCGCACCGAAATTGTCAAAGAGGGGGAGTTAATTGTCGTACCCAAAGGAGTCGAACATTGTCCCTCGACCAAGGATGAGGAAGAAGTACATCTACTCCTCTTTGAAAAATTAGAGACGGCACATACCGGAGAAGTGGAGCATGAACTCACACAAACCCATTATCCCAAAATCTGAATTTTATCTTTATGCGCGTATTACATCTAGACCAAAACCACCCCTTGATCATTGAGCAATTTTCGGAATTGGGATTTCAGAATGAAGAAGATTACACCTCATCAAAAGAAGAAGTACTTCAAAAAATACATCTATATGATGGCCTGATTATTCGAAGTCGTTTTTCATTGGACCAAGATTTCTTGGAAAAGGCCACCCGATTAAAGTTTATTGGTCGTTTGGGCGCGGGCCTAGAGAATATCGATACCGAATACGCAAGATCAAACGATGTCTTTCTTGCCGCGGCACCAGAAGGCAATAGAAATGCGGTTGGGGAACATACCTTGGGCATGCTGCTCTCGCTGTTCAATAAGCTTCAGAAAGCGGATAAAGAAGTTCGATCCGGAACCTGGGACCGAGAAGGAAACCGTGGTGTTGAATTGGACGGAAAAACCGTTGGCATCATTGGCTACGGAAATATGGGAAAAGCATTTGCCAAGAAACTGCGCGGTTTTGATGTAGAAGTAATTTGCTATGATATTCTGGGTGGTGTAGGTAACGACGATTGCCGACAAGTCGGTATTTTAGAATTGCAACAGCGTAGTGACATTATCAGTTTGCATGTACCCCAAACACCCGATACCATAGGGATGATCCACTCGGGATTCATCCATAAGTTTCACAAACCGTTTTGGTTGTTGAATACGGCCCGCGGTAAGTGTGTCATTACAGAAGACCTGGTCGAGGCATTGAAGTCAGGTAAAATTTTAGGCGCAGGCTTGGATGTGTTAGAGTATGAAAAATCTTCCTTTGAAGATATGTTCACGAATCGCCAAATACCCGCTCCCTTCACCCATTTGATAGCTGCCGAAAATGTGGTATTGAGTCCCCATGTGGCCGGTTGGACGGTAGAAAGCAAAATAAAGCTTGCACAAACCGTGGTCGATAAGATAAAAGAGAAGTTTTGCTAATTTTATTGGGTGAAGAAGACCATACTCATCTTTGGCTCGCTCATTTTAGCGCTGCTTTTATTATTTCAAATTAGCACGTATTCCCTTCTACTGGGGAGCACTTCAATCGAGGTGGTCATTGCCGTAATAGCCCTCGTATTTTTCTTCACGGGCATCTATCTCAATAAAAAGAGCCTTCACAAACCTCCGCAAACCGAAATACGAATAGATGAAAAAAAATTGGCCGAGCTTCAATTGAGCAAGCGTGAATACGAGGTGTTACAAGAAGTCGCCCTAGGGTTATCCAACAAAGAGATTGCCGATAAACTATTCCTGACCGAAAGTACCATCAAGACGCACGTCTCCAATGTGCTGATCAAACTCGACGCCAAAAGAAGAACACAGGCCATTCAAATCGCCAAAGAGCTCAACATTCTGTAAAAATCTGTTCATTTCTTACATATAAACTGAATTTGGTACTTTAGTATGAGTGCTTCTCTGCATGCAAATACTAGCTTGTACCTCATAATTCAAAACGATTTGACCTATGAAAAACACGGTTATTAAATTTGGGAGCTATGGTCTCCTGCTCGGTTTCGGACTCTTCTTGATCGGACTTTTGTTCATGAAAGACATTGACATGTCTACCGGAGAGATCATTGGATATGCTACCATGATCGCCTCTCTGTCGTTTATCTTTTTCGGTATCAAACATTATAGGGACAACATAAACAATGGTGCCGTCTCTTTGGGCAAGGCAATTGGCATAGGACTATTAATAGCGCTTTTTCCGGCTGTGGGTATTGCTATCGCCGATTATATATACACGGCCTTTATCAACCCTGATTTCTTTAAGGAATATGTTGCCATGATGGAAGCAAAAGGAAATACAGAGCCCATACCGGAATGGGGAAGCGGTATGATGGCGCTGATCATGTTCTTGACCGTTATGATCCTTGGTTTGATTATCTCCCTGATCAGTGCTTTCATACTCCAACGTAAAACCGATTAATATGAATTACAAAGCGAACTCCGCAGAAGAGTACATTACCAAGCTTCCTGAAGAAAGGCAACCCGTTGTTTCTAAATTGCGGCAACTCATCTCGAAAAACCTTCCCGAAGGATTCAAAGAACAGATGAGCTATGGCATGCTCGGATGGGTGGTGCCCCACACGCTCTATCCCGATGGGTATCACTGCGACCCTAAACTGCCCTTACCATTTATCAATTTGGCCTCGCAGAAGAATTTTATCGCCTTGTACCATTCCGGTATTTATGCCAACCCTGAATTGCACGATTGGTTCGTTGGCGAATATCCGAAATATGTAAAGACCAAGCTCGATATGGGCAAGAGCTGTATTCGCTTCAAAAAGATGGAAACCATTCCGTACCCACTTATAGAGGAGCTCTGCGGTAAAATGACCGTGCAACAGTGGATCGACCTCTATGAAAAGAATGTGAAATTAAAATAGAACGCAATTTTAAAATAATCCTGTTCTTGGAACAGGACCACTAAAAAATTCAATGTATGGAAAAAAGAGTAACGGGCCTTGGGGGATTTTTTTTCAAGACTCAAAATCCCGATGAAATCAAAAAATGGTACAAAGAACGGTTGGGTATTCCGACCGATAGGTATGGGTGGACCTTCTGGTGGAAAGACAAGGAGGGCAACGATTGTTCTACCCAGTGGAGCCCTATGAACGAGGATACGAAGTACTTCGAACCTAGCCAAAAACAGTTCATGATGAACTTCAGGGTAGCGAATCTTGTGGAACTCTTAAAGGTCCTAAAAGAGGAAGGGGTAACGATTGTTGGTGAGATCGAGGAATACGACTATGGTAAGTTCGGTTGGATATTAGATCCGGAGGGCAATAAACTGGAGCTTTGGGAGCCCATTGACAAGGCGTTTCTCTAGTAAGGGATTATTTGTTACATTTAGACCTATCTAATCACCAAAAACAAGCAACATGTCTGAAGAAAATAAAAACCTGGATGACATGGCGGATGAAGCCATGGACAACGCTAAAGAAGGAGCAGAAAACCTTGCCGATAAGGCCGAAGGAGCTTTGGAGGACGCCAAAGAAAAGGCGAGTGAGCTAGGAGAAAAAGCAAGCGAGAAATTCGACGAAGCCAAAGAAGCGACAAAAGAATTTGCCGAAGAGGCCAAAGAGGCCACGAAGGAATTCGCCGAAGACGCCAAAGAAGCTGCAAATGATTTTGCCGAAGACGTAAAAGAGACGTTTAGTTCAGATAATCCGGATAGTGGAAAAACCGTCGCTATTATTGCACACATTACCCTCATCGGATGGATTATCGCATTGGTCATGAATAATGGCAACAAGACTGAAATCGGATCTTTTTATATTCGACAAGTGCTGGGCATTATGCTCCTAGGGTTCGTTTTGGGTATTATTCCCGTTGTAAATCTAATCGCTTGGATCGTACCTTTTGTCTTATGGATCATCAGTTTAGTCGGTGCTTTTGGAGGAAAACAAAAGCCCGTACTTCTTGTAGGCGACTATTTTCAAGACTGGTTCAAAAGCCTTTAAATACTATCGAAAGCCAGGTTTTTTAAATTCTGGCTTTTTTAATTCGCTTTATTATCGTAATATTGCAATATATAAATACGTAATGGGCACCACCAAAACACAAATATTCAACAAAAGGCAAAACCAACTGGCCGTGATATTCAAGGTACTGGCCAATCCTGCGCGTATAGCCATATTGCAGTACATCAGTAGTCAAAAGGCCTGTATTTGCAATGATATCGTTGACGAAATAGGTTTGGCCCAACCCACGATTTCACAGCATCTGAAGGAACTGAAGAGCATAGGCTTAATCGCCGGTGAAATAGAAGGAAAGAAGGTCTGTTACTGTATCGATCTAAAAAAATGGAAAGAAGTTCAATCCCTATTGAATTCCTTCTTCGATAAAACCAAGTTTAATTGTTGTTAAAACAAATACCATGAAAACAAATGAATTTTTAGCGCTTTTAAAAGAACACGCGAACAAAAGCCTCCTTTTTGAGTATACGTCCGGACAGTTTGTCGGCGCCAATTACCACATCACAGAAATCAAAAATATCACGGTTGATTCGGTAGACTGTGGCGCCGGAACCGATTTCTGGAAAGAAACGGTGATACAACTATGGGAAAGTCCTGATGAACAGGAAACATTGGAATTTATGTCGGCCCACAAGGCGTTAGGCATTCTAAACAAGGTGGATCGAATTAAACCGATGGAAAAAGAGGTAGAAGTGAAGTTCGAGTACAGCAACGCCACATTTCATACGGCCCAATTATTCGTCAATGACTTCACGGTTAATGGAAACAAGCTGATTATGAAATTAGCCATTGAAAAAACCGATTGTAAGGCTAGGGAAACTTGTGGTATTCAGGCCCCTGCCGAGGCCAAGGAGGAAGCTTGTTGCACTCCCGGAGGAGGATGCTGTTAACCCCAATCTGCATATAACTGTATGGAAATTCTGTTCATATTAGCAACGATCAACCTTTTGCTGTTCATGGTGTTGGCCACCTATGATGGTTTTTACCTGCATCTATTCAAATACGCTCTTTTCAACCGTGAGGAGAGCCTCTTTGAACACAAGACGCACACCATTCGAGCGATTCTTTTCCCCTTGATTATTTGGGCCCTGTTCATCAATGAAACCAATTTTTTATTCTTTTTGATCGGGCTAATAGTGGTACTTATTGATGTGCTGGTTTTGGCTGTTGATGCTTATTCCGAAAAGGAAAGTCGAAGTTTTATGGGCGGGCTTCCCCAATGGGAATACATCATACACCTTTTCTCGAACGCATTTCACTTCTCGGCCATCGCGATCGTCTTGGCTTTACGATTGGAAATCGTGGAAAACACGGTAGTATTCGTGAACACCATAGCTCCTTCAAGTGCCCATGATCTCTTCCAGTTCGTTGCCATTAATGTGATACCCGGAGCCATTATTCTAGCCCTCTTACACTTCATTTTGATGCTAGAAAAACCCAAAACCCTATGGATAAACTATCGTTCAAAAATTACCTGTTGTTGATATGAGAGACCAACTTACCCTAAGACCAATGGAGGCTTCTGACTGGGAAGCCGTTGCCCGAATCTATAAAGAAGGAATAGCCACCGGCTTTGCTACCTTTGAAACTGACGTCCCGACCTATGATTCCTGGGATCAGGCCCATATGAACTCTTGTAGATTAGTTGTTACGGAAAACAATCGCGTTTTAGGTTGGGCAGCATTATCGCCTGTTTCCAGTCGTTGCGTCTATGGCGGAATCGGAGAAGTAAGTGTTTATGTGGCGCATGACAGTCGTGGCAAAGGTGTGGGCAGACTCTTGCTGCAAGCACTAGTACACGAAAGTGAGTCTGAAGGTCTATGGACCATTCAATCGGGAATTTTTCCGGAAAACAAAGGCAGTATCGAACTTCATAAGAAAATGGGATTCCGCTATATCGGGAAACGGGAAAAGGTCGGAAAACTACATGGGGTTTGGAAAGACAATCTCCTATTTGAACGAAGAAGTACAACAGTAGGCATTTAAAAATACTATGATGGAAAAGGCCATGTTTGAAAAAATAAAAGAAACTATCGATTCGCTCCCTATCGATTCGATTTCCGAGGAGCGAAAGCAGGTTTTAGACCCCTTGGTCAGCTATATTCAACGTAAAATCAGCGACGGTCGGTCCATAGCCCTTAATTTCATTTGCACCCATAATTCAAGACGAAGCCACCTGTCACAAATTTGGGCGCAAACCTTGGCCCACTACGTTGGTTTGAAAAATGTCAGTTGCTATTCTGGTGGAACCGAAGCTACAGCCCTTTTTCCTATGGTTGCCAAGACGTTGAAGACAAATGGGTTTCAGGTTGCAATGCTATCCGATTCCGACAACCCGGTGTATAGCATCAAGTATGCCCCCAACAACCATCCGATTATCGGTTTTTCCAAGACCTTCGACCATTCCTTTAACCCCAAGACAGATTTCGGTGCGATTATGACCTGTTCCTCAGCTGATAAGGGCTGCCCATTTGTGGGTGGTTCAGATGGTCGCTTTCCGATAACCTTTGAAGATCCGAAAGCCTTTGATGCGACCCCTCAACAAGAAGAAAAATATATGGAGCGAAGTCTGCAAATTGCTACCGAGCTTCTCTACGTCATGCAGGGGGTTGTGATGGCCTGAAATGTTTTGTTCAGGCATGCCCATTTTGATGGGCCTCCATAAACTTACGTTCCAATTCAGCTTGAAACTCTTCCATCACAGGCTTTACGGTGCTTTCAGGGAGATCGGCGATTTTGATATACATCAAACCGTCTACCGAATTATTGAATAAGGGATCGACATTAAAGGCGATCACCTTGGCGTTCTGTTTGATGTATTTTTTAATCAGCACAGGTAGTCGCAAGCTGCCTGGTTCGACCTCATCGATCAGTTTATCGAATTTATTGAGATCCGCCTGGGTCTCATCGAAGATGAACTCTTTGTCCGCATCCTTGAGTTTGACCTTAAATTCCTTTTTTGGGCGAATGTACTGCGCTACGTAGGGATCCCAATAATTACTCTTCATAAACTCGATCATCAGAGACTTCGAAAAGTTCGAAAACTGATTGCTAATGCTTACGCCACCAATTAAATATTTGTGCTCAGGATGTCGCAGCGTGGTATGTACGATACCCTTCCAAAGTAAAAACAAAGGCATGGGCTTTTGCTGATATTCTTTGATAATATAGGCCCGGCCCATCTCAATGGATGTGCGCATCATATCAAAAAGTTCAGGTTCAAATCGAAAGAGGTCTTGCAGGTAAAATCCGTCGATTCCGTATTTGGCAAAAATCTCTGAACCGAGTCCCATGCGATAAGCCCCCGCGATAACCTTGGCTTCGCTATCCCATAAAAACATATGGTGATAATACTCATCAAAACGGTCGATATCGGTCGAGTTATTGGTGCCTTCACCAATAGCACGAAAGGTTACTTCACGCTGTCTGCCAATCTCCTTTAAGGTAAATGGCATTTCTTGCGCCGGGGCCAAAAAGACCTCGTAGTTCTTACTTTGTAGCAAACGTCTGTCTTTCTCAATCAATTTTTCGATTTCGCCCTCGATGACTTCCGTCCGCACCGCGGAAGCTATCTTTTTTGGCGATTTTGGCAGTTTTATCGAAGAAGGCAGTTGATCGATAAGCCGTTCTTTCTCGTAGGCATTGGCCAAAATATAGGTCTTCTTCCGCAGTAAGTCCGTATAATCTTCCAGTGTCTCCTGCTCCTGCTGCGCCTTGACCGTAATGGGTTGTCCTATCCTTATTTTAATGGGTCTATTGCGTTGGGTATAGACCTCGGAGGGGATTTTGGCCGTTCTAAAAATTCCACTGATTTTCGCCAGTCGATAGAAAAGCTTACTATTTCTTGCATGAAAATAAATGGGCACGACGGGCACCTCGGCTTTACGGATCAACTTGAGCGCCGCTTCCTCCCACGGTTTATCCACGATGAGCTTGCCGTCTTTATACGTAGACACCTCACCTGCCGGAAATATCCCTAAAGGGTGACCATCCCTGAGATGAGACAAAGCCATTTTAAATCCGCTGATACTACTTTTAACACCTTTATGCCCTTCAAATGGGTTTACCGGAACAATATAGGGATCCATGGGTACCATTCGTTGTAAAAGAAAATTAGTCATGATTTTGTAATCAGGACGTTTTTCTACCATTAATTTGAAAAGCAATATGCCGTCAATAGCACCAAGCGGGTGATTTGATATGGTAATATAAGGGCCTTGTTTCGGCAGCCTTTTGAAATCTTCCTCGGGAATCTCATAATCGATCTCATAATGCCGTAAAATGGCATCGGCATACGCCGCACCTTGCAGGTGCTTTATGGAATCGTAAAATTTGTTGATACTTGAAATTCTAGTGATTTTCAGAAGAAACCAACCTATAAAAGTGCCTAAAAAACCGTATTTATCGATATTGATTGCTTTGGCTATCTCTTTAGCGGTCACTAGGCCCATTCATTCGCATTTTTAGGTAATGGTAAATATAGGAAAATCCCAATTCGAGTATAACTAAAGACAACGAAAAATGCAGATTGTTGCACCTAACTAGAAAAGGCGGTTTTATTTCATGACCAGTTGAATGGTCTCCACGCCGCGTTGTTCCAACAGTACCTCATGCCCGTTCACCAAAGAATCAATGGCCTTCGCATCAAAATGACGCACCGTGTAAAGGGATACCCCTTCATGATAGCTCACTTTAAATCTGCTTTTCAACAGGTTCAAGAGTTCATCAAGGCGACCGAACTTATTGTCGACACAGACCGAAAAACTAATAGCGGAATTCTGTATGAGATCGACTTTCATCTTGTATTCATGAAATAGTTTAAAAAGTTCACTGATACTTTCCTCTACGATGAAAGAGAAGTCCAGAGAGGATAACTTCATGAGTACCTGATCTTTTTTTATGATGTAACAGGGCACTTCAGGCTCGATACCGATACCCTTACCAACGGTGGTTCCCGCATTTTTTGGCTCAAGAAACGATTTTACATGCAACGGAATTTCTTTACCTTGAAGGGGCTGAAGTGTTTTCGGGTGAATGACCGAAGCCCCATAAAAGGCCAATTCAATGGCCTCGCGGTATGAGACTCTATTAAGTAATTGAGTTTCCTTAAAATGTCTTGGGTCAGCATTCAAAACCCCAGGAACATCTTTCCAGATCGTAACTGAACTTGCATTTAAACAATAGGCCAAGATGGCAGCCGTATAATCGGACCCTTCCCTACCCAAGGTGGTCGTAAAATTATTATCATCACTTCCCAGAAAACCTTGGGTGATATTCAATATTTTTTGATCGATCTTTTCCGTCACGTTCTTTTGGGTACGCTTCCAATTGACGACAGGGTCTCTATAGCTATTATCGGTTTTTATGAAATCACGTACATCAAGCCAGTTATTTTGAACACCGATTTCGTTCAAATAGCAACTGATAATCGTTGTAGAAGCCAGCTCACCATAACCGACTACCTGATCATAAACGAAGTTATAATTTGGTGATTTATTCCAAACCAAAAAACCACGTACCTCATCGAAAAGCACTTTTACCTTCTGAAAAACCGGATGTTGTCTATTTTTAAAGAGGGCGTTCAAAATACCGTTATGATAATCGATAACTTCTTGAATGGCCAACGGCAAGGTCTCTTTATCTTCAAAATAGGCGTTGACAATCGCCTCCATGGCATTTGTGGTCTTGCCCATGGCAGAGACCACCACCAAGGTATTCTCGTGACCGACCTCTTTCAGCACTTTGACCACATTTTCAACGCCCTCGGCATCCTTCACCGACGCCCCACCGAACTTAAATACACGCATAAATCTCTTTATTTTCTAGTCTCCTCAAAGGACAGACTTTACTTTAGCAATTCGTTAAGTAGTTCGCTATCCCTTGTTCATCGAGTTGTACGACATCCCAATCACGCATCACCCTTGCTCCCTTACTTTCATAAAATTCAATAGCTGGTTCATTCCAATCAATGACCTCCCAGTTGATACGCTTGGCCCCTCTGGCATGTCCGTATTTCACTACTTCGTTGAGCAATGCCGTTCCGAGTCCGCTACCTCTCATTTTTTCGGTAACGATTAAATCCTCCAGGTGAATGATCGCCCCTTTCCAAGTAGAATATCGGGGATAGATTAGGGCCATGCCCACAATGGCATCCTCCGATTCAGCGACAAAGCAATGAAACAGCTTCGTGCTTCCAAATCCGTCTTCGACCAACTCCTGCACGGTAACTTCGACCGCATCTTCTTCTTTTTCAAAAGAAGCCAATTCCTGTATCAATTTCAGCACTTGTGGCATATCGTCCGCAGTGGCATCTCGAATGGTATAGTTCATATTGTTACAAATAAAACACAAAGTTAAATATTTAAACAATGAATGAAAGGTTTAGACGTTGTAGTTTCACAAAATAGCTGATCTTTGCATCAAAACAAACAAAGCCTCCAATGCTCAACAAAAAGAACAAAACGTTAGGGGAATTTATCATTGAAAATCAATCTTCTTTTCAATATTCTTCAGGGGAACTTTCAAAATTGATCAATGCCATTCGTCTTGCCGCCAAAGTAGTCAATCATGAGGTCAATAAGGCCGGATTGGTAGATGTATTAGGAGCTGCAGGCGATACGAACATACAAGGCGAGGACCAACAAAAATTGGATGTTCTGGCCAATGATAAGTTCATCCAGACCTTAAAGAACCGGGAAATCGTCTGTGGAATAGCATCCGAAGAGGAAGATGATTTCATTAGTATCAACAGTAACGACGAACAGCATCGGAATAAATATGTGGTCTTGATCGACCCTTTGGATGGATCGTCCAATATTGATGTAAACGTATCCGTAGGAACCATTTTTTCCATCTATCGAAGGATTACTCCGGTCGGAACACCCGTGACCTTAGAAGACTTTTTACAACCGGGCAAGAATCAAGTAGCAGCAGGTTATGTGGTATATGGTACCTCGACCATGCTTGTCTATACTACAGGTGATGGCGTAAACGGCTTCACCCTGAACCCGGCTATCGGTACGTTTTATTTATCGCACCCGAACATGGAATTTCCCGAATCAGGGAAGATCTATTCGGTGAACGAGGGTAATTACGTCCACTTTCACCAAGGCGTAAAGGACTATATCAAATACTGTCAGGAAGAGGAGGACGACCGACCTTATACATCGCGTTATATCGGTTCTTTGGTTTCCGATTTTCATCGCAATATGATAAAAGGGGGAATTTATATGTACCCCAAGAGCAGTGTAACCGAAAGTGGGAAATTACGCCTCTTGTACGAATGTAATCCCATGGCGTTTATTGCCGAACAGGCCAATGGTATAGCAATTGGCGGCAAGAACCGTATCATGGATATTGAACCGGAAGAATTGCATCAAAGAGTACCTTTTTTCTGCGGAAGCCGTAAAATGGTAGAAAAACTTCAGGAATTTTTAAATAAATACCATTAAAAAAGAGAGGCGGCGCCTCTCTTTTGTTGAAAAATCGTTCGATTCTTATCGATTCATATTCTTGATCTCCTCGATGAAGTTTTCTTTATCCACTCCGGCATTGACTAGCTTTAAAGCCTTATCCACCACATAAGCTATATTTCCAGTCGAAAACCCTAGACCGACGCCTAGTCTTTCGAGCATCCCTTGCTGCTTTTCGCCCAAAACATGATCCGCATATACCATTCTGGCCAAATCGTATAATCGCTCAAGTCGCACATCATAACTTGTCGGGGGATTGATAGGATGGGTCTTGTAATCCTTCAAAATGGTTTTGTATTCCTCTTCGGTAATGTCGAGCCTAGCCGCCAGACGATGCAGAAAAGTTCGCTCATCATCGGTAATGATACCATCGCTCATCGCCACGCGAACTATAGCCGCAAAATGATCTTGGTTGCGCTTTTTAAAGCTGCTATCAAACATATCTAATATGGACATACGTATACTATTTAGGCGACAAATATAATTTTTTTAGAGGTCATTATTTCGCTATACCCTAAATTATTTTCTGACCGATATTCGTACCTTCACAATGCTATGGGGAAACCGCTTTTAGAGTTTACGGACAAAGGTATCTACTGTCATGAAGCAAAGGTGTATATCGACCCTTGGAAACCGGTAGACAAGGCCATTATTACCCATGGGCACGCCGATCATAGTCGCTGGGGACATCAACAGTATATCACCCATCATAGAAATATTCCGATTATCTCACATCGTCTGGGAAAGATCAATGTTACCGGAAAGGAATGGGGTGAGGTTTTTACCATCAACAACGTTCAATTTAGCTTACACCCTGCCGGACATATCATCGGCTCATCTCAAGTCAGGGTAACGCATAAAGGCGAAATTTGGGTTTTTACCGGAGATTATAAGGACGAAGATGATGGGGTTTCCACACCTTTTGAACCCATCAAATGTCATACGTTTATCACGGAATGCACCTTTGGACTACCTGCCTTTAAATGGACTCCCCAAAAACAAGTCTTCGCGGACATCAACCAATGGTGGACCCAAAATAAAGCAGAAGGAAAGACTTCAGTGCTGTTTGGCTATTCCCTTGGAAAAGCGCAGCGCTTGCTAAAATATCTCGATACCGATATCGGAAACATATTTACGCACGGGGCCATTGAAAATATGACCGAAGTCTTGCGCCCAATGATGGACTTTCCAGAAACCAAATTGATCACCAAAGAGACGAAGAAGAATGAATTATTGGGCCATATCGTACTGGCCCCACCAAGTGCCCATGGCAGTACTTGGATCCGAAAGATGGTTCCGTATGTTACCGCTTCCGCAAGTGGATGGATGACCTTTCGCGGAGCAAGACGGAGACGCGCCATAGACAAGGGCTTCGTACTTAGTGATCACTGCGATTGGCAAGGGCTATTGAACAGTATTAAGGCAACGGGTGCCGAAAAAATCATCTGTACCCATGGATATACCGAAATATTTTCGCGATACCTTAGGGAGTTGGGCTACGACGCACGCACCGAAGAGACCCAGTATGAGGGTGAATTGGGCGAGCTGAATCCCACCTCAAAAGAAGAAGTTATACCATGAAAAATTTCGCTTCACTCATAAAAACCTTGGACAGTACCAACAAGACCACTATCAAAGTACAGGCCTTGACCGATTACTTTTTGGTGGCCAATGACACCGACCGGGTTTGGACTATAGCGATTCTTTCCCATAGGCGTCCACCCCGCCCCGTCAACACGACCCTATTGCGTCAATGGGCTTCTGAATTGGCGAAGATTCCCTTATGGCTCTTTGAGGAAAGTTATCATATCGTCGGCGATTTGGCCGAAACTATTGCCTTGGTAATTCCGTCATCAAAATCATCGACCGACAAGACACTTACGCAATTCCTAGATGAAATGATCGCCCTTAAAAAGAGGACGGAGGATGAAAAAAGAAACTACCTTTTTGAAAATTGGACGGTATTGGATTACTATGAGCGTTTCGTCTTCACTAAACTGATTACGGGCGGATTCAGAATCGGGGTCAGCCAAAAACTCATGACCCGAGCCCTAGCTAAGGCCACAGCAATCGACGAAGATATTCTAGCGTATAAGTTAATGGGGAATTGGAACCCCAGTGTAATCACTTTTCAAGAACTGATACTAGAGGAAAATGAAAGTGACTACCTCTCTAAACCCTATCCATTTTATCTTGCCTATGCCATAGAGGACGAGGTAGCAGATTTGGGCAATGTTACAGAATGGTCGGCAGAACACAAATGGGACGGAATTCGCTCGCAAACCATTATCAGGAACGATGAGTTATTTGTTTGGAGTCGGGGCGAAGAATTGGTCACCGACAAATATCCCGAGTTTCAAGACTTTATCGGAACCATTCCGAACGGAACGGTCATCGACGGAGAAATCTTGCCATTTCCGAATGGCCAGATAGGAAGTTTTAACGATTTGCAGACCCGAATCGGCCGAAAGACCGTTTCAAAATCATTACTATCGAAAGTCCCTGTTATTTTAAAGGCCTATGATTTATTGGAATGGAGAGGCGAAGACATTCGAACCAAACCCTTCATCCAGAGAAGAAAATTGCTAGAGCACTTGATTCAGGAGGTAGATCATAAGCGCAAAGAACAAACAGAAAAGATAGCGAAAGCTGCAATGCCCCTCTATCTTTCCGAAACCATGCACTTCAACTCTTGGAAAGCCGTTGCCGACGAACGGGAACGGTCTCGAGAAGTCCGTAGCGAAGGACTGATGTTGAAGCGCAAAGATTCTCCCTATTTGGTCGGACGAAAAAAAGGGGATTGGTGGAAATGGAAAGTAGATCCTTTGACCATCGATGCGGTCTTGACCTATGCCATGCGCGGTCATGGCAGGCGAAGTAACTTGTTTACCGATTATACCTTTGCGTTATGGCAAGAAAACGAAGAAGGTGAAAGAGAATTGGTCACCTTTGCGAAGGCTTATTCAGGCCTGACCGATGCCGAGTTTCGACAGGTCGATGCATGGATCAAAAAAAATACCCTAGAACGATTTGGGCCTGTGCGCTCGGTGAAACCTCATCATGTCTTTGAAATTGCTTTCGAAGGTATAGCCCTATCCAAGCGGCATAAAAGTGGGGTGGCTACGAGATTTCCAAGAATAGTACGATGGAGACAAGATAAGACCATTCATGAAGCCAACCATCTTGAGGACCTGAAAGCATTAATTCCGAATTAATATCCATGCAGTAAAGGAATCCGTCGATGTAGAACAGATTGGAAATATGAACAGAGAACAGCTTTACAACATAGCCGAATCATGGTTTCAGGAACAAAACTGGAAACCGTTCAAGTTCCAAAAAGATACGTG
Organism: uncultured Flavobacteriaceae bacterium; assembly: GCA_947494565.1. Lineage (GTDB taxonomy): Bacteria > Bacteroidota > Bacteroidia > Flavobacteriales > Flavobacteriaceae > Maribacter_C. The sequence continues at coordinate 33,590 of CANLVG010000002.1, forward strand.
GCGGGCTTTTCTCCAAGGCAAACATGGGCTGCTGAATGCCCCAACTGGAAGTGGCAAGACCTATGCGCTTTGGTTTCCTATTGTACTACAGTATATCAAGACCAATCCACAGTACAGAACCAAACACAAAAAAGGATTAAAAGCTGTTTGGATTACCCCCTTACGTGCTCTTTCAGAGGAAATCAGGCAATCCGCAGAACGGGTTTCCTCCGATATAGGAACACAGATGACGGTCGGCATCCGTACCGGGGACACCTCTACAAAGGCCCGGGCCTCCATGAAAAAACAGATGCCCGATCTGCTGATTACGACACCCGAAAGTCTACAGTTACTTTTAGCCTCGAAAGGATATGACAAGGTGTTCAAGAATTGTTCGGCCATAGTGGTCGACGAATGGCATGAGTTGCTTGGTACCAAACGAGGGGTACAGATGGAACTGGCCCTTTCGCGTTTAAGATCTGTTTCTAAACAATTGCGTATCTGGGGGATTTCAGCAACTATAGGCAATTTGGAACAGGCCAGGGACGTGCTCTTAGGCCCGACTTCAGACGCCTTGGAAAATTCCATCATGATCAGGGCAAATCTCAAAAAGAAAATTACGGTCAGGAGTATTATTCCTAAAGAAATGGAGACTTTTCCGTGGCGCGGACATCTGGGTATTCGCTTGTTGGAAGACGTGGTGCCTATCATCAACAATAGTAAGACGACTTTACTCTTTACCAATACGCGGAGCCAATGCGAAATATGGTTTCAAAAAATCCTTGAGAAACACCCCGAATTTGCCGGGGAAATCGCCATGCATCATGGCAGCATTAACAAAGAGACCCGTAACTGGGTCGAGCAGGCGATACGCAATGAAAGCCTGAAGGCAGTTGTCTGTACGTCAAGCCTCGATTTGGGGGTAGATTTTGCACCTGTTGAGACCGTAGTTCAAATCGGTGGACCCAAAGGCGTTGCGCGCTTTCTACAACGTGCAGGCCGTAGCGGACACCGACCGGGTAAGGAGAGTGTCATCTATTTTATGCCTACCCACGCTATCGAACTGATAGAAGCTTCCGCCCTGCAACAAGCCGTCAAACAGCATACCGTAGAAGATCGTATGCCCTATCTCAACAGCTACGACGTGCTGTTGCAGTACTTGACTACTTTGGCCATTTCCGATGGGTTCTATCCCGATGAAATCTTTAACGAAATACGTCAAACCTTCTGCTACCAAACCTTGACCGAAGACCAATGGCGATGGCTTTTGAACTTTCTGGTCATGGGCAGTCAAAGTCTACAATCGTATGACGAATACAAAAAAGTGGAGGTTGCCGAAGATGGAAAATTCATAGTCACCGATCGAGGTGTCGCCATGCGCCATCGGTTTCAAATAGGCACTATTGTCGGGGATGTAAATTTGACCGTACGTTATCAAAAAGGAGGATATATCGGTTCGATTGAAGAGTACTTCATCTCAAAACTGAACAAGGGCGATGTCTTTACCTTTGCCGGTCGTAATCTAGAATTCATACGAATTAAGGGAATGCAGGTGCATGTGCGAAACTCAAAGAAAAAAACGAACAGGATTTCCAGCTGGATGGGCAGTCGGTTAACCCTTTCCGCACAAATGTCAAAACTGTTGCGCGAAGAATTGTATTCCTCATATGAAGCGCCGAAAAATCAGTCTCCCGAAATACGGTCATTGGCCCATATCTTTGAACAACAACGTAAAGAAAGCATCGTACCCAAACCCGATGAATTTCTTATTGAGACCTTTCAGACCCGCGATGGGCATCACCATATCTTCTATCCGTTCGAGGGCCGTTTTGTGCACGAGGCCATGGGAAGTCTTTTAGGATATCGGATCAGTCTACTCGCTCCTATCACTTTTTCCTTGGCCTTCAATGACTACGGATTTGAATTGCTCTCCGATAAGCCTATAGATATGCAGCAGGTACTCGATAATGATCTGTTCACTACCGATTACCTATTGGACGACCTCCAAAAAAGTTTGAACGCCACGGAAATGGCCCGAAGAAAATTTCGGGATATTGCCATTATTAGTGGGATGGTCTTTACAGGGTATCCCAATAAAGGCATTAAAATGAAGCATTTGCAAAGCAATTCACAGTTATTGTTCGAGGTCTTTCGCGATTATGAACCTGAAAACCTGTTGTTTCAACAGGCCTTTACGGAAACCTTTCAGCATCAGTTGGAAGAAGGCCGTTTACGACTTTCCATGGAACGTATTGCCACCCAGGAAATCATTTGGAAAAAGTGTGAAAAAGCGACTCCTTTTGCTTTTCCATTGATTACCGACAGATTGAGCCGAGAAAGACTGTCCAGTGAAAAATGGGAAGACAGGGTCAAGCGAATGGCGGCACTATTAATGAAGAAATAACCTGGAAGCTCATCTTTTCTTGATGCCAAATCCGATAATCAGCGCTTGGCTCAACGCGCTGCAATCACCAGTCCAAGCCCTACAATATACAATAACAACATACCGTTCAACATACCGCTCACTCCTTTGGGAGCTCCCTTGAATTCTTTCCAAACATAAATACCCCATAGAGCCGCGACAACGGTAGCCCCTTGTCCGAGTCCATAGGAAATTGCCGGACCGGCCTTGTCCGATGCCAATATGCTAAACGACATTCCGACACACCAAATGACACCACCTAAAATACCCATTAGATGACTCTTGCCCGTACCTGAAAAATAGTCTTTGAAGCTAACCGCCTCCCCTTCAAATGGCTTGCGCATCAAAACGGTATTAAAGACAAAATTGCTCGCCAGAATGCCCAAAGCGAATAAGAACACCGCCGTATACGGACTTAACTTCCCGTCAATTGGGTTCTGAAAATCAGGAAACATTGAATTGGCAACGTATTTATAGAACAAGCCCATCAACAAACCGGCAACAACGGCCAAGATCAATCCTTTTGTGGGTACTTTTTGCTGTTGTGCGGAAAGTTTTCGATAGGCGTTAGCATTTAATAGAATGGCGACCACAATAAGCGCCACCCCTCCAAAAAGCAAGCTAGAGTTGCCTACTGGGGCATCAATGTAATTAACGATGACCCCGATGACCAAAGCCAAACCGATACCTACTGGAAAAGCCACCGACATTCCCGCTAAGGTGATGGCAGCTACCAATAGAATATTCGCCGCATTGAACAAGATGCCCCCTAGGACGGCCGACCACATATTATCATTACTTGCCTGTGCCAAATCTCCCATAAAAGGCCTTCCGCCTTCACCCATGCTGCCTGCGGTCAGTGCAAAAAACAAGGCAAACAGTACGATACCGATGACATAGTCCCAATAGAATAATTCAAAACGCCAATTTTTAGAGGCCAATTTCTGTGTGTTAGCCCAAGAACCCCAAGCGAACATGGTTATCACACAAAAAATGACCGCTAGGGTATAAGTTTCAATAATGAACATATTAGTTGAATTTGTTGATTTCCTCTTTAAAAGGTGCCGACCCCTGTGCTCCCATCTTAGTGACGGATAGGGCTGCGGCCTTATTAGCGTAGGCGATGCTTTCTTGCCAACCCATCTCTTGAGACAGGCATACGGTCAACACCCCATTGAAAACGTCACCTGCCGCAGTTGTATCCATTGCCTTTACCTTATGGGATGCTACAAGAAACTTTTCCTTGTGATCCATAAAAAAAGCACCACGACTCCCCAACGTAATAATGACATGCTGAACACCCTTGTTCAGTAAGCTCTGGGCGGCGCGTTCCATTGACGCGTCATCTTCTATCGCTACTCCGGTGAGAATTTTTGCTTCCGTCTCGTTGGGGGTGACCAAGAAAAGCCCGTCTAAAATGGCATCCGATAATTCCTGGGCGGGCGCCGGATTGATAATCAAGGGCCGATTGGTGTTTCTACAATACTGGGCCAAATATGCTATGGTAGCTATGGGAGTCTCCAATTGGGTCAGAAACATGCTGGCATCCCCTCGGTTCTCAACCACCTTAGAAACGTAATCCGCTGAAAGCAACGCATTGGTACCGGAAGCTACAACAATCTCATTTTCGCCTTCTCCGTTCACTGTGATCAAAGCTACTCCAGAAGCCTTCCCATTGAGGACCAAGGCTGAATCAACAGCAATACCCTCGTCACGATATCCTTTCAAGGCATTCTGCCCGAAAACGTCATCACCGACCGCGCAAACAAAGCGGACCTCTCCCCCGGCCCTAGCGGCCGCCACTGCTTGATTGGCGCCCTTACCGCCGGGAAACATGAAAAAATCACCTCCAAGAATAGTTTCTCCTGGCTCAGGAAATCTACTGGTCTTCACGACCATGTCGGTATTGGAACTTCCGATAACGATAATTTTGGCCATATGCGCTGCGTATTCGATTGCTCCGTACAAAGTAGGCATTCACCACTATAAATGCAAACCTTCATTTACTACCTTTGACCCCAATGAACACCGAGACCATTCAGATTAAAGATCAGCAGTTTATCATGCATCCGCTGGGGGTGCTGTTTTGGCAAGAAAAGTCAATGCTCTTGATCAGTGATGTACATCTGGGCAAGGTCTCCCACTTTCGAAAATATGGAGCGGCCGTACCGCATAAGGCCATTCAAAAAAACTTTGAACTGCTTGATGAAGTACTTGAATTTTTTGCCCCCAACACCATCGTTTTTATGGGGGATCTCTTTCACTCTTCCTTGAATAAAGAGTGGGAGTTATTCAAGACATGGACATCTAAGGTCACTGCAACAATGATTTTGGTCGTGGGAAACCACGATATTATTTCACCTGAAAACTACGAAGATTTAGGGGTTCAGGTTGTACCTGAAATTCAAGAAACCGGGTTTTTGCTGACCCACCATCCTGACTTACGCGAAGGGTTTTTCAATTTTTGTGGTCATATTCACCCTGCCATTCGTTTGGCCGGAATGGGTAGGCAATCGGTTCGATTGCGTTGCTTTTTTAAATCCAAAGCGCAATTGCTATTGCCTGCCTTCGGGGAGTTCACTGGCTCACACACCATGGAGCCAGAAGAAAACTGCGAAGTTTTTGCCCTATTGGGCGACACGGTACTGCCCGTTCCGATAAAATCCGTTCGACGTCGCAAAAAACGTTTTTAAAATAGTAGGGGTCGTTAAAAGCCGATAGCAATTTTAAATCCGTATTTTTAGGGATTCATCAAATTCTGGAATCTTGATTTCTAGGCCTTACTTTTTGACGTACCGGAAGAACCCAAAAAGGATAGGAAAATGAGGCACACCATCAAAACGTTCCAATTGATTGACCGCTATGAAGAAAAGACTTTCTATACTCAATCTGGCATCGGTACTACTGGTAATCGTCGTGAATTACGTCTCGCAAGCTATTCGAATAAACGAAACGACTATTGGCGAAGTTAGCAACAAGTATTTCAATCTGTTTACCCCGGCCTCTTACGCATTCGCCATTTGGGGACTGATTTTCCTCGCACTTATAGCCTATGGAAGCTATCAGGTTAAATTAGCCTTCTTTAGCCAAAAACCAAGTTCGTTCATTGAAGAAACCGGATATTGGTTTGCGTTGGCCAACCTATTGAATTGTATTTGGGTATTTGTGTTTGCTTATGAATACACCGGACTATCGGTTTTGGTCATGCTTGGTATTTTATACACGTTGCTACGGGTGATCTTGAATACCAATATGGCCAAGCAGTCGGTCTATAGGTCTACCTACATTTTGGGATGGCTACCCATTGGAATCTATGCCGGATGGATTACCGTCGCCACAGTCGCCAATGTATCTGCCTATTTGGCCAAATTGAATTGGTCGGGCGGGTTTCTTTCCCCATCGGCTTGGACCATCACAATGATTATTGTCGCAACCTTGGTGTACCTCATTATGATTTTTAGACGTCGTACCATTGGGTTTACGGCTGTCGGCATCTGGGCCCTTGTTGCCATATACATCCGACATCAAAATGAATATGCTTCCATAGCCTACACTGCGCTCATTTGCGCTGGAATTATTCTGGTTGCGATTTTATGGGCCGTACTCAAAATTCGTACTTCGGGAATCATTTCTAGTTCCAAATAAAAATCAGCACCAGCACTACTTTTTGTTCCTTTTGAATTGGATTGAACTGCGCGAACTAGGTATCTTTGCATTTCAAACTATAGCGGTTGACCCAAACGAGCATCCAACAACTGTTTTTACAGTCTCCGAAAACCCGGAAACTGCGGGATGCTATTGCCAATTCTCAAGAACATACCTTTTTAGGAGGATTGACCGGATCGTCGCTTTCCTTTGTGGTATCCGAAGCCTTCAAGGATTCGGGAAAACCTTTTCTCCTCATTTTCGATGATAAGGAAGAGGCTGCCTATTACCTTAACGACTTAGAGCAATTACTGGGCGCAAAGGATGTGCTTTTCTATCCTGGAAGTTACCGTAGGCCGTATCAAATTGAAGAAACCGACAATGCCAATGTGCTGCTGCGGGCAGAGGTGCTGAACCGTATCAATTCTCGAAAAAAACCCGCGGTCATCGTATCCTATCCTGATGCTCTTTTTGAAAAGGTCGTGACACGCAGGCAATTAGAGAAGAATACCCTCAAAATAAAATTAGACGATACCCTTTCGCTTGATTTTCTAAATGAGGTCTTGTTCGAATATCGATTCAAACGTGTAGATTTCGTCACTGAACCAGGAGAGTTTTCGGTACGTGGTGGTATCGTCGACGTTTTTTCCTTCTCTCATGACGAACCCTATCGCATCGAGTTTTTTGGCGATGAAGTAGATAGCATTCGAACTTTTGACGTAGAAACACAGTTGTCCACTGAAAAAGTAAAGAAAATTAGTATCATCCCGAATGTCGCCAACAAGTTCATGGAGGAGACCAGGGAGAGTTTCTTGAAATATATTGCTTCAGAAACTGTGGTATACCTAAAAAATACGGGCCTTCTTTTGGGTAAACTGAATGCCTTCTTTGAAAAGGCGGAAGTAGCTTTTGCAGCGCTTTCCGAAGACATCAAACATGCGAGACCCGACGCGCTTTTCTTAAACGGTCCGGCCTTTAAAAAACACTTGAATGGTTTTTCGGTCATCGAATCAACAACTGCAGCGCCCCGAACCGATCAAGCGATTGTTTTTAGCACAAGACCACAACCTTCGTTCAACAAAAAGTTCGACCTGCTCATCGAAAACCTGAACGAATTCAAAGCCAAAGGCTATACCAATTATATTTTCTGTGCTAGCGAGCAACAAGCCAAGCGCTTTCACGCCATTTTTGACGATGTTGACCAAGACGTCCATTATGAAACATTGGTATTTCCTTTATATCAGGGCTTCATTAACGATGATTTGAAACTTGTTTGCTATACCGATCATCAAATTTTTGAGCGTTATCATAAATTCTACCTAAAAAACGGATATGCGAAAAAACAGGCCATCACCCTCAAAGAGCTTAACAAGCTTGAGATCGGCGATTATGTTACCCATATCGATCATGGTATCGGCAAGTTCGGTGGGCTCCAAAAAATAGATGTAGAGGGAAAAAAACAGGAGGCCATTAAATTGATGTACGGAGATCGTGACACGCTATACGTCAGCATTCACTCGTTGCACAAAATCTCTAAATTCAATGGCAAGGACGGGGCAGTACCTAAAATCTACAAATTAGGTTCCGCCGCTTGGAAAAAGCTCAAGCAAAAGACCAAATCGAGAGTTAAGAAAATCGCTTTCGATTTAATAAAAGTCTATGCCAAACGTCGTTTGGAAAAAGGGTTTCAATACGGTCCTGATAGCTATTTACAAAATGAATTGGAAGCCTCTTTTATTTATGAGGATACCCCGGATCAAAGTAAGTCCACCGAAGATGTCAAACGCGATATGGAAAGTGAGCGCCCGATGGATCGGTTGATTTGTGGGGATGTCGGTTTCGGGAAAACCGAAGTGGCCATTCGCGCCGCTTTTAAGGCCGTTGATAATGGCAAACAGGTTGCCGTTTTGGTACCCACGACCATTTTGGCCTTTCAGCATCATCGTACCTTTACCGAACGACTGAAAGAAATGCCGGTAACCGTTGATTATCTGAACCGCTTTCGTACAACTAAAGAACGGCGGGAGACGCTTGAAAAATTAGAAGCTGGAAAAGTCGACATCATCATCGGCACCCATCAATTGGTCAATAAAAATGTGAAGTTCAAAGACCTGGGACTGCTCATTGTTGATGAAGAGCAGAAATTCGGGGTTTCCGTGAAGGATAAATTGAAGTCTATTAAAGAAAACGTAGATGTATTGACCTTGACGGCAACACCAATTCCTCGGACACTACAGTTCAGTTTGATGGCGGCACGTGATCTGTCGGTAATCAATACCCCTCCTCCCAATCGCTACCCTATTGAAAGTAGGGTCATCCGATTTACGGAAGAGACGATCCGTGATGCCATCAGCTATGAGATCCAAAGGGGCGGACAGGCCTTTTTCATCCATAACCGCATTGAGAATATCAAGGAGGTCGCCGGAATGATCCAACGTTTGGTGCCCGATGCCAAAGTAGGTATTGGCCATGGACAAATGGACGGTAAGAAATTAGAACGTTTGATGCTGGCCTTTATGAACGGTGAATTCGATGTACTCGTTTCGACGACCATTGTCGAAAGCGGACTCGATGTGACCAATGCCAATACCATATTCATCAATAACGCCAACAACTTTGGTCTAAGCGATCTACATCAAATGCGCGGCCGTGTGGGAAGAAGTAATAAAAAGGCCTTTTGTTTCTTCATTACCCCGCCCTACGATGTGATGACCCCTGACGCCCGAAAACGAATCGAGGCCCTGGAACAATTTACCGAATTGGGCAGTGGTTTTAATATCGCTATGAAAGATCTTGAGATTCGCGGGGCAGGCGACCTGTTAGGGGGAGAGCAAAGTGGATTCATTAATGAGATCGGCTTTGAAACGTATCAAAAAATCCTATCCGAAGCCATTGAAGAGCTCAAAGAAACCGAATTCAAATCATTGTATGAAGAGGTCGAAGGCCACAAGGAAAAAGTGTTCGTAAAGGAGACTCAAATCGATTCGGATTTTCAGTTACAGTTTCCTGATGATTATATCAACAATATCACCGAGCGACTCAACCTATACACAGAGCTGAATACAGTAAAGGATGAAAATGCCCTCCGAAATTTTGAGTCACAATTGGTAGACCGATTTGGCGAACTTCCGTCGCAAGCGGAAGATTTATTGAATTCGGTTCGAATGAAATGGATCGCCAATAGCATGGGACTTGAAAAGGTGGTATTGAAAAAAGGGAAGTTGATCGGTTATTTTATTAGTGATCAACAATCGGCGTTTTATCAAACCGATGCCTTTACACGCGTGCTTCATTTTGTCCAGTCAAATCCTCAGCATTGCAAAATGAAAGAAAAACAGACTCGAAACGGGCTTCGTCTTCTGCTAGTTTTCGAAGGAATTTCATCCATTGAAAAGGCTTTACACGCCCTTGAACCTCTAATCTGAACATCGCATATTGCGATGAATGCGAGTCGAAATCAGAATCCGTTCATCTTCAAAAATCAACGGATACTGTTAATAATTCCTTAATGCAGGGAATCCTTCCAGTCGTTTTTTTGTGTATCTTACCGCCTTTCTAACCCCACACTTAGAAATTATGAATATCCAACGTCCCCTATTCACAATTGCTGAGAAACTCGCTTTAGTGAATGCTATTGACTCCGTGATTGTAGCGGATAAGCTCATACATCAGGCAGAACTTGCGGTGATGAATCAGCTGATGGCCCGAATCGATTTCGATAGTAATTTTATAGCACAAGCCCGTATTATTTCAGATGAGCAGCGTCTTTTAATCGTAAAGGACATGTCCGAAAACAAAAAAAGAAGGCTAGCGGCAATTCTAGATGAGGTTGCTAAGGCAGATGGCTATGTGCACAAAAAAGAAGCGGAATTGATTTCGAATATTTGTGCCGCCATGGGCATCTGCACAGAGGCGGCCTAGAAATCACATCATCAAAAGAATTACAACTTGTAAGAATATTCTGTCTTTTTCTGCGTTTACTCCAATATGGAATTCAATCTTGCGGAAAAACTGGCAATCATCAGAATGATCGATTCGGTCATCATCGTCGATGATGTTATCCATGAAGGAGAAATCAGCTTGTTCAAGCAATTGATTCACTATATTGGCTTTGAAGATAACTTTCTATTTCATGCCAAAAATCTAGATTTTCAAGAAGCATTATTGATGTTGAAGGAAATGTGCCCGGAGAAAAAGAAGGCTCTGGGTGAGATTTTACAAGAGGTCTCCGAAGCTGACGGATTTGTGCATCAAAAGGAAATCTTGCTCATAGAAAATATCATGTCCTCCATCGGGGTTTAAGCTACCTCCTAAAAACACTACACCAAATCCTCTGATTTCCCTGCACTAGTTGTATTTAAGTAATTGCACCGTGAAACGGTTTCCCATTATGAATACGACAACAGGCACCAAAGACGTCATTGCGTAAACCCATTGGAAAATGGTAATTTTGGTGTGGTTATTGCCCAATACAACGATATGAGAAGCTTTCTATTGATTCTAGTTCTGTCAATCAGCGCCACGCTAGGGGCGCAACATACCATTTCAGGTACCTTTTCCCCAGCCGAAGACTACACTTGGTTGATTGCATACCATTTAAAACCGGGTGCTCAAGACTATGTTGCGGATGGACCTATAAAGGAGGGCAAATTTGAATTGAGCTTTGCCGAGAATAGTCCGGCAGGCACCTACCGCCTGGTTTACGCAATTCCGCAAGAGGAATACAATTTTGATGTTTTTTTTACAGGAAAAGAGGATGTGGCACTCCATTTTGACTCTGACAAGGGCCTTACATTTACGGCTTCAAACGAAAACATAGTGTTCAACAACTATTTAAGTAGAATCCAGGAAGCGGAGCATCGCCTGATTTCGTATTATACCAGTGGTTCTGTAGAAAAAGACGAATTCGAGACCATTGTCGAGGACCTTCACACGGTTCAAAATTCGTTTGTGGAAAAATCCGCTAATTTGAATGTCAGTACGTTCATAAAAGCCAACCGACCCTATATTCCCTCGGAATACGAAACGGCCAATCAATACGTGAACAACAGAAAGGCCCATTACTTCGACGCTTTGAACCTTGCCGATCCCGCTCTTCAGGCTTCTGGGTTTTTGACGGAAAAACTGCTCAATTACGTTTTTACCGCGCTACCTCCAGAACCTATGAAACCCGAGGAGAGCGAAGCCCTTATGATGGAGAATCTGAAAACCATTATTCAAAAATTGGAAGGTGTTTCCAATGCCTATCAATTCAATTTGCTCTACAGCATATGGAGCGAGGCATCCGCCAAGAAGCTTCCGTTACTTTCAGATTATGTGTATCAAGACTATTTAAAATCGATCGCAAGCACCCCGGCGCATCAAGAATTGGTTGCGGCCATTGAACTAGAGAAAAGAATACAGCTAGGAGCAACGGCTCCTGAAATCGTTTGGAAAAAAGATGGAACACTCCAAAGTTTAAGTGAACTCGAAGGTTATGACAATTATGTACTCGTTTTTTGGAGTAGCACTTGCGGCCACTGCCTCAACGAATTACCGGCCTTGCACAAGCGTTTGAAGAAACATACCAATGTTAAAGTATTGGCTGTAGGACTTGAAGACGATGACAAGACGTGGAAAACGGAATCTGCAAAACTCAACAACTTCGATCATGCCATTGCGCTCGGCAAATGGGATAGCGAATATGCGCTCACCTATGGCATAAACGGCACACCCACCTATTTCATCTTGGATCAGGAAAAACGAATACGCGCCAAACCGGAAAACGACAAGGGTGTTGTTGAGTTTTTAGAGAAAGCCCACTAAGCCCAGCTACTACAAGGTCTTCAAATCCTTGATGGTCTTAAACGCGATATCTACCTGATCATCATTGACCAGAATGGTAAATTCATTGGTAGTTGAAATCACTTCGTACAAAACGATACCTTCCCAAGCCAAGCGCTGGAAAATAAAGTAATATATCCCAGGTACCGATACATTTTCTGCAGGTAATTTGACGGTAATCGAAGAAAGTTCTTCCGCCTTCTGGGTACACTTCTCCGCCTTGAACAATCCTTCTACCGTATCATCCATAATATTCGAGATCACGATATTGATTTCATTTACACCTCGAGAAGAAGTGTAAAACACGTCTTGGTTCTGATTGACCTCTTCCAACAGTTTGGCCTGCTGTGATAGTATCGTATCAGAAGCCAAAAATGTATAATCGGTCAATGAAGATCGTACGGTAATCTCTCCGATATTCTTTAAGACCTTGATAATCTTATGGGTCGCCCGAAACTCCAGGTCATCGGAAAGACGTTTTAGGGCCATCACAATGGCACCATTGCGAATATCTTTCCCGAGCTCGTCCTCGATTTCAGATTTAACGATTCTTGATAATGACGTAAGGTTGATGATGCCTTGTGCCAACGCGCTTTGTAAAAACGGCTTTTTTTTGATGTACTGCTCTACAACAGAAGAAATAGTTTTCATGATTGGTTGATTGATTAAATGCTAAAATAACAATTTGTTACAAATAAAACAAATTGTACTAAAAATACATTTCACTGGTATGGCGCCACACGACTCAGAAATGGTAAAAAGCGCTTTCCAAGTGTTCTATTTTAAAGGTTTTCTTGTTCTTCAATATCGTAATGATATCAAAGCGCACCTCCACATCAAGTTCATTGGAAGTGACATACGCATCGGCTCCCATCACCAAGAGCTTGATTTTTTTCGGTGTTATGGTATCCGCTATTGGAATTATTTGGTCGTTACTTCGCGCACGAACCTCAACAATTGCCAAGATATTATCCTTTTCGGCAATGATATCGATTTCGGATTTCAGATAGCGATAATTTCTATTCAAGATGACATAGCCCTTTTGAATCAAAAAGTCGACTGCAAGCTGCTCTCCTTCCTTTCCGAATTCGTTATGTTTTGCCATTATTAAAATCTTAAATATTCAGAAAAAGTGCATTTCATCGAAAATACACGTCGTTAAACGTCTGATTTAACCGTATTACCGTACATTTTTAGGTAGTACAACGAATATATACATATTTCAATACTACCAACCAATCTGAGCACGTTATTAAATTTAACCACGTGAATAGTCGCCCCAAGCACTGTGAACGAAAACTTACTAACGCCCCTTTTGCTTATGGAATATTTCGTTAATTGTAATACTTCTACTCTTGCGCCTTACGCCAATGCTTTGTCAAAAGAACAAGTGGAACACCTTTATCGTAGGTTAGGTTTTAGCGCATCGGTTCAACTTGTAAACAGTCAAATTGGTCAAAATGCCGGCCAATTGGTAGACAGCCTGATCAATCAGGCCCAAAATTTACCACCCATTGCTGCACCGGTTTGGGCAACATGGAACAACAGCAACTATCCTGAGGATGAAGACGCTAGAAGAACTTTGATGAGAACCCAGCGTTCGGAATTCAGTTTGACGTACACCAACTCTATGTTGAACAATACACTTCGAGATCGGTTGAGCTTCTTCTGGAGCAATCATTTTGTGACCGAATTGGATGTTTATGAATGTAATGCCTTTCTGTACGAGTACATTAACTGTTTACAACGTAACGCGCTCGGAAACTTTAGAACCTTCGTCAGCGAAATCGGGTTGACCAATGCAATGCTCTATTATCTAGATGGCGTATTCAACAATGGGAACAATCCAAATGAGAACTATAGTCGAGAGCTATACGAACTCTTTACTTTAGGTGATGAAAATGGCTATACGGAAGAAGATATCATTGAAGCGGCAAAGGCTCTGACCGGGTACGTCGAACGCGGTGAACTGGGTTGCGAAGCTGTACTGTTCAACCCCGAACGCCATGACGCAGGTAGCAAGACCATCATGGGCCAAACCGGTAATTGGGGGTATGATGATGTTATCGATATCCTTTTTACGCAGCGCTCGAACGAAATTGCTGAATTCATTTCGCGAAAACTCTATGAATTCTTTGTACACCCTGATTCAAAAGAAGACTTCATTAACAATACGATTATTTCGGGTATGGCTGCAACCTTTGTCGCCAATAACTTTGAAATCGCCCCAGTATTGGCGCAGTTATTCAAGAGTGAACACTTTTTCGATGACGACGCCATCGGCGTTATTATAAAGAGTCCGTTCGATCTGTATTTCAACTTTATTAAGGAGACCAATTTCTCTTATACGGATACCACTATTGAAACCGCTGTCAACTACAGCGATTTATTGGGGCAGACATTGTTCGACCCTGTCGATGTAGCCGGTTGGCAAAGAGACCGACAATGGATCAATACGAATTTTATCATTGGACGATGGTTGACCCTACTAGATGTTATCGATGGGTTCTATCAGGCTGATGAGGAGCAATTCAGAACATTTGCCATGGATGCCGTTGGAGCCGCCAACAGCAATACAAGTAACCCTGAAACGGTAGTACGGGCCATTGTAGAAAAGATAACTCCTAAAGGAATGTATACCGAGGAAGAATTCAATAACTGTATGTCGGCCTTCAAGATAGATGATATCCCCGAAATCTATTACGGCCCCGATTATATAGATGGCGGACAATCTTTGTGGGTGTTAAGCATCACCCCTTCAGTACCCAATCAGGTACAGTTGCTTTTAAAGCACCTTTCAAGACAACCAGAATTTCAACTCAAATAAAACCTACTACTATGTGCGATTCCCATAACGACGATTTATCACCTTATAAAGGCCTTGAACATGAAGGCCACGATACCGAACACAAGCAATGGAGCCGACGATCTTTTATGCAGGCCCTAGGTATAGCGGGATCAGGTTCTATGATGTTGGGCAGCAATATGCTGACTGCTTCAGCTGCGTCTCCACTTACAAGTGCTATAGCTGCGGCGGAGACCGATAATATCTTGATTCTTATAAGACTATCTGGCGGTAATGACGGTCTAAGTACCGTTATACCCATTGAGCAATACGATTCATATGCCAATGCCCGGCCCAATATCTATATTCCCGAAAGTAAGATACTGAAACTCACTGATGAGTTTGGGATACCTTCTTATATGAACGCGGTACAGCCGATGTGGGCGGAAGGCCAATTCAAAGCGGTACATGGCGTTGGTTACGAAGGACAGAGTCTTTCGCACTTTACAGGTTCCGATATTTTTGCCAATACCGATTTGGAAACCACGGGGTTTTCCGGTTTGAACACCGGATGGATGGGTCGTCACTTCGAGCATCTATATCCTGATTATTTATCAGATTTTCCAGGAAGCCGCCCTGAAGGGCCTGCTGCCATTCAAATAGGAAACTACGGTAGTCTAGTTTTTGAAGGGGAAGAAACCAATTATGCCTTTGTCACTAACAACGTAGACCAATTGGAGCAGATTGCCGAAACAGGCCTTCAATATTCGGTAGATGAAGTAGATGACACTTGTATGTACGGTGATCAGATCAAGTTTCTTCGAGGAGTTTCGAACGTGACCAACGAGTATGCCGGAAAAATTCATGAAGCCTATATGAGAGGCTCGAATCAAGTAGAATATCAAGACAACTATTTTGCCCGTCAAATGGCCCTTTTGGCCCGTTTGATCAAAGGTAATCTAGGCACAAAGGTGTATATGATTTCAATGGGCGGTTTTGACACACATGGAAACCAGCCTTTGAATCATGCCCGATTGATGACAAATTTGTCTGTTGCCATCGATAATTTTTACGATGATGTTGCCTTCACGCAACAAGATGATAAAATATTGAGTATGACCTTTTCAGAATTCGGAAGACGTATCTTCGAGAATGGATCCAACGGTACGGATCATGGTAAGGCCGCTCCGACCTTATTCTTTGGTTCAGGACTGAACGGAAGTGCTTTTGTAGGTGAACATCCTACCTTGGACAATCCTGATGGGAGAGGAAATCTTGAATATACCATGGATTTCCGTGACCTCTATGCCACAGTCTTGGCAGAATGGTTATGTGTTGATATTCCTTTGGTGGAACAGCATTTACTAGATCATCCGTATGCTCCGGTAAACCTAGGGTTCAATTGTAGTGGAATCGACTTCCCCGACATTGTATATAGCGACGGGGAACCGACGATACCCGGTTCTGAAGATCCGGTAGACCCTACACCTTATGATCCTTCCTTATTGGACGCTATCGTACACAAGCCCTTTTATCCAACGGATCAAGCACCTCATATTTACTTGGAGATGCCGTTTAGCGCTCATGTCGATATTAAATTGTTCAATATTCTAGGACAACAGGTAGGTACGGTCTACAATGAGATGATGATGGAAGGTTCGGTCGAACTGAACATTCGAGAACGTATGCCGCAGCACTTATCCGCAGGTAAATACATTTATCGCATCGACGTACAAAACCAAAAAATGGCCAAATCGGTCATGGTGGCCTAAGCCACCTGTTTAAGAGTTAAGATTTATAAGGCTTTTGTCCCCTAAATCTAACCCCCACTCTAGTAAAGCCTTCGCACTCGTGCCCCGAGTAATAGCGGAGGCTTTCTTTTTTAGGTATTTCGGAATGCCTCCCCATAAAAATCTTTATTTTTGAGCCCAAATTTGCTCTCAATGGCCCAACATTCGAATTCTCCGGCACGCTATACCATTACCGCGGCCCTACCCTACACCAACGGACCCATTCATATCGGTCATCTGGCAGGTGTATATGTACCTGCGGATATCTATGCCCGCTATCTGCGAATGAGAGGAAAAGACGTCGCTTTCGTTTGCGGAAGCGATGAACATGGTGTCGCCATTTCCATGAAAGCTAAAAAAGAAGGGGTAACACCTAAAGCGATTATCGATAAATACGACGGAATCATTCGACAGTCTTTTCAAGATTTCGGAATAACTTTCGATAATTATTCGCGTACTTCACGAGAAATCCATCATAAAACAGCCGGTGACTTTTTTAAAAGATTGAACGATCAAGGTGATTTTATCGAAGAGGTCACGGCCCAATTATATGATGAAGAAGCCCAACAGTTTTTGGCAGACCGATTTGTAATCGGTACTTGTCCGAATTGTGGACATGAAGAAGCCTACGGAGATCAATGTGAAAACTGCGGGACTTCTTTAAACGCCACGGACCTCATCAATCCGAAATCGACCATTACCGGTACCAAACCCACCACAAAAGAAACCAAGCACTGGTTTTTACCTTTGGACAAACACGAAGATTTCCTAAAGGAATGGATTTTGGAAGGACATAAATCGGACTGGAAACCCAATGTTTACGGACAATGCAAAAGTTGGATCGACGACGGATTGAGACCACGTGCCGTAACCCGTGATTTGGACTGGGGTATTCCAGTTCCTGTTAAAGGCGGTGAAGGGAAAGTATTGTACGTATGGTTTGATGCTCCGATAGGCTATATCTCATCCACCAAGGAATGGGCCGAACGCGAAGGCAAGGACTGGGAACCGTACTGGAAATCGGATGACACCAAACTGGTCCATTTTATCGGCAAAGACAATATCGTATTCCATTGTATCATTTTCCCTTCGATTCTCAAGGCCCATGGAGATTATATCCTCCCTGAAAATGTGCCGGCAAATGAATTTCTGAATTTGGAAGGCAACAAACTCTCCACCTCGAAAAATTGGGCAGTTTGGCTACATGAATATCTTGAGGAATTTCCAGACATGCAAGATGTCTTACGGTATACCTTGACCGCGAATGCGCCAGAGACCAAGGACAACGATTTCACCTGGAAGGACTTTCAGGCCAGAAACAACAACGAACTGGTCGCGATCTTCGGAAACTTCATCAATAGGGTCGTCGTACTGACCAATAAATATTATGATGGAGTTGTTCCAAGTCCTTTGCCATTCTCCTCAATCGATACGGAAACACTTGAGCAACTACAAAAATATCCCGAAATCATATCCCGATCCATAGAACGCTATCGTTTCAGGGAAGCTGGGCAAGAGCTCATGAACCTGGCTCGTTTAGGCAATAAGTACCTGGCCGATGAAGAACCTTGGAAAGTTATCAAGCAAGATGAAGAACGCGTGAAGACCATTATGTTCGTCGCACTTCAAATCGCCACGGGATTAGCGGTTTTGAGCGAACCTTTTTTACCCTTTACAAGTACGAAGCTCAAATCAATTCTAAATGTCGCGCTAAGCGAAGTCGAAGGGCTTGGCTGGAATGATGTTGAAGAGAAGGAAACCCTCCTATCATCAGGTCATCAAATCAACAAAGGGGAATTGCTCTTTAGAAAAATAGAAGACAAAGAAATACAGGCGCAACTGGATAAATTAGAGGCCACCAAGAAAATCAACGAAAACGCAAACAAAGCACTGATGCCACAAAAAGATACGATTACCTTTGACGACTTCACCAAATTGGATATGCGCGTAGGCACTATAGTCGAAGCGGAAAAAATGGCCAAGACCAAAAAACTCATGGTCTTAAAAGTGGACACGGGTCTTGATGTCAGAACCATAGTTTCCGGTATTGCAGAGAGTTTTTCCGCAGCGGAAATTATTGGCAAAAAAGTAACCGTGCTCATCAATCTTGCACCTAGGGCCTTGCGTGGTGTTGAAAGCGAGGGCATGATCTTGATGACCGAGAATACCGATGGCAAGTTGGTTTTTGTGAATCCTGATGAAGATGCCGTTGGCAATGGGGAGGGCATAAACTAGTTTTCCACTGTACTTGTGTACTAATAGTGTCCTGAGTTCTATTAAAACTCACGACATGATAAGGCGTGTACCCCGCTCCCTAGGATAAAATCATACGACAGAATGACTATCATCCCATATATTGTAAAGCATACCAGTCTCCCCGAGACAAGTATTAGAAACACGGTAGCGCTTCTGGACCAAGACTGCACCGTACCCTTTATTTCACGGTACCGTAAAGAAAAAACAGGTGGTCTTGACGAAGTACAAATTGGTGCGATCGTACAATTCAAAGCTGAATTCGAAGCTTTGGAAAAACGAAAGGTCAGTATTTCAAAGGTGATTGAAGAACAGGGTTCGCTTACCGCCGAATTACAACAAAAAATTCAAGGGGCCGAAAACTTGACCGTACTTGAAGATCTCTATCTTCCCTTCAAGAAAAAGAGAAAGACCAAGGCAGAGACTGCCAGGAAAAACGGATTGGAACCCTTGGCTAAAATAATCATGGCACAAAACCATACCGACATCGATCTTGCCGCGTCTCGATATGTTACGCATCAGGTGAAGAATGAAGAGGAAGCCTTGGAAGGTGCACGCCATATTATTGCCGAATGGCTCAACGAGCGGATTTCAATACGCAATCAAATTCGAAAGCAGCTCGAACGCTCGGCAATGCTGACCACCAAGGTTGTCAGCAAAATGAAAGACGAGGAGAAAGCCCAGAAGTTTCGTGACTATTTTGATTGGAACGAGGCTTTAAAACGCTGTCCCTCGCACCGCTTTTTGGCGATTCTAAGAGCAGAAAAAGAAGGGTTTATACGCCTTAAGATCGAAATCGATGATACGTATACCTTATCGACTATTGCCGACCGGGTCATCAAATCTGACAATTCTTGCACGCCACACATTCAATTGGCCTTGGAGGATGCATACAAACGGCTACTCTTTCCATCTTTATCCAATGAAGTATTGAAATCCGCAAAGGAAAGGGCCGATGAAGAAGCCATCAAGGTCTTCTCCAAAAATTTGAAACAACTCTTGCTCGGAGCTCCCTTGGGCGAAAAACGCATCCTCGCTATTGACCCGGGGTTTCGAACTGGGTGTAAAGTGGTCTGTTTAAGTGCACAGGGTGAATTGCAACACAATGAAACTATTTACCCGCATGCACCACAAAACAAAAGTTCAGAGGCCATCAAAAAAATAAGCTCCCTGTGCGATGCGTATCGCATAGAGGCTATCGCTATCGGAAATGGTACCGCCTCACGGGAAACGGAACGTCTGGTGAAACGCATTCATTTCAAGAACCCGGTCGAAGTGTTCGTAGTCAGTGAAGCCGGTGCTTCCATTTATTCCGCCTCCAAAATCGCCCGTGAAGAATTCCCGAACTATGATGTGACCGTTCGTGGATCTGTTTCTATCGGTCGCCGGTTGGCCGACCCCTTAGCGGAATTGGTGAAAATCGACCCCAAGTCAATCGGCGTGGGCCAGTACCAACATGATGTGGATCAACAAAAACTACAAACTTCATTGGATAATGTAGTGTCGAGCTGTGTCAATGCCGTGGGAGTAAATATCAATACCGCCAGTGTTCCGTTATTAAGTTATGTATCCGGTATTGGTCCCAAATTGGCCGAAAACATCGTTACCTATCGCACCGAAAAAGGAGCTTTTCCAGATAGGGCGAGTATTAAAAAAGTGCCCCGTCTGGGCGGTAAAGCCTTTGAACAAGGCGCCGGTTTTCTTCGGATCAAGGGTGGAAAAAATCCGTTGGACGATTCCGCCGTACACCCTGAAAGCTATTCCGTAGTGCAACAAATGGCCAAAGACAGCGGAAAACAGTTATCTGATTTGATCGGAAATCAAAGCGAATTGCAACAAATCGATCTATCAAACTACTGTACCGAAACAATGGGTTTACCCACACTTAAGGACATCGTAGAAGAACTCGAGAAACCCGGACTTGATCGTAGGGAAAAAGCCAAGATCTTCACCTTTGACCAGAACATTCGTAGTATTACCGATTTACGTGATGGGCAATTGGTGCCAGGTATCGTCAATAACATTACCAATTTTGGTTGTTTTGTAGACATTGGCATCAAGGAAAGCGGATTGATTCATATTTCAAATCTATCCGATACTTTCGTAAAGGATGTCAATGCGCACGTTCAACTCAATGAGCAGCTCATTGTCAAAGTCTTGTCAGTTGACATTCCTAGAAAACGAATACAATTGGCGCTTCATCAGAAAATAGGATAAGACGATGCTTAAAATCGCGTACCACCCCATTTACAAACACCCCTTACCGGAAGGGCACCGGTTTCCGATGTTAAAGTATGATCTGCTTCCCAAGCAATTATGCTATGAAGGGACTTGCGAGAAAAATAACTTTTTCGAACCGGAAATACCCAATGACAAATATATCGTTGCGGTTCATGACCCAGAATATTTCTATGACCTCTTGAATATCAAGATTCCCCCAAGAGAGGCTCGAAAAATTGGTTTTCCCCTTACGGAGGATCTTGTAGAACGTGAACGTATTATTGCCGATGGAACAATCAAAGGTTGTGAATTCGCCCTAGAATTCGGAATTGCCATGAATATCGCCGGAGGCACCCACCACGCCTACACAAATCGCGGGGAAGCCTTTTGCATGCTGAACGATCAGGCCATCGGAGCGCGCTATCTGCAGGCTAGGGGGTTGGCCAAAAAGATTCTCATTGTCGATCTAGATGTTCACCAAGGAAATGGCACGGCTGAAATCTTCCAAAATGACGCTTCGGTGTTTACGTTTTCGATGCACGGTGCTGGTAACTATCCCTTTAAAAAAGAGCAATCCGATTTGGATATTGCCCTTGAAAAAGAGACGGATGACGCCACCTATTTATTCATTTTAAGAGATACCCTGCCCCAACTGATAGACCAGCAGAGACCTGACTTCGTATTTTACCTCTGTGGTGTCGACGTTGTGGCCTCCGATAAATTAGGTACTTTAGGCATGACCATTGAAGGTTGTAGAGCCCGAGACGAATTTGTGCTGGACATTTGCCACAAAAGAGGTATCCCGGTACAATGCAGTATGGGCGGTGGGTATTCACCGGATATCAAAACCATTGTAGATGCGCATGCGAATACCTTCAGGTCGGCACAACAAATTTTCTTTTGATAGTCACTATTTTTCGTATTTTTCAGTGATACGAATTCCCTAAAAACGTTGTGCATGAAATCGTTACCATTGTTATTGATCTCACTTATCGTTTTAAGCTCCTGCAAGGAAACCCCGAAAAGAAGTTCAAAAGAGGTCCTGGAAAAGACAGTGGAAAATGAGCGTTCTAAAATCAAACTGATTTTCGATACCGATGCGAACAACGAATTGGACGATCAACATGCATTGGCTTACCTACTATTGAACGGTGATGTATTCGATGTAAAAGGTATAACCGTAAACGCAACGGTCAACGGAAAAGGAATACAGGGCCATTATGATGAGGCAGAACGCGTGATGCAGTTGTGTAATCTAAAAGACTCCTTGCCCTTATTAAATGGAGCTGAAGGAAATTTCGCGGGGATTTCAAAAAATTTCAATCCAGACGCGTATGATGGAAAGGACGGTGTTGATTTTATGCTCAATGAAACAAAAGAGGATTCGGTGATTATCGTGGCGGTAGGAAAGCTGACCAATATTGCCTTAGCCCTTAAAAAAGACCCTTCGTTTGCAGAACGCACCCGTATTGTTTGGCTGGGAAGCAACTATCCCGAACCGGGAGAATACAATCAAGACAATGACACCATTGCCATGAACTATGTATTGAACTCGAAAATTCCATTTGAAATGGTGACCGTGCGTTACGGAAAACCCTCGGGCACAGATGCCGTTGCGGTTACCCAAGATGAAATCGCACATAAAATGACGGGCATCGGACCCAAAGCGACCGAACCGATTACGGGAAGACATGGAGGCACTTTTGAGACTTTCGGTGACTATTCGGTGAACCTGTTTACCCACATCTTTGATGAAGCCCATATTCAAGCCAACGAGACCAAATCGCGACCGTTGTTCGATATGGTGGCCCTAGCCATTTTAAAGAATCCTGATTGGGCCGAGACACAAACAATTCCCGCTCCGATACTCATTGACAATTCATGGGTCGAGCGACCTAATAATACCAGACAGATGCTGCTTTGGGAGAATTTTGACCGAGAAAACATATTGAACGACTTTTACGAGACCATCGAATTTCCTAATTATGTCAAGGGATCGGATTAACGGCTCATTGTCTTCATTTGTCAATTGCTAAACTAAGTCAATAAACCCGCTTATTGAGTACAACCATTCAAACCTTCATATGAAAAAACTTAGTATACTTCTAGTCATTTCCTTCGGCATATTTGTTCATGGTCAAGATACTACATTTGACACCTCAGAATCGCGTTGGAGCATGTTCAAATATGACATGAAGAATGTTTTCGGGGGAATGGGCCATGCCTATTCAAGACCTTTTCATTGGAAAGGAGATCAATGGGGTGATTTCGGGGTGACCATGATCGGTACAGGAGTGGCTTACTTTTTTGACGACCCGGTCTACAATTATGCAGATGGAATTAAAGAAGATATTCCTCAAATCATTCGCGATTATGGTTTTGAATATGGTAGCCCGGCCAACAACTATATGATTACCGGAGGGGTATATGCCGTGGGGTTGATCGCGAAAAACAAAAAGCTTAGACGAACGGGGGTTCTATTGATTTCGTCGGCCTCGACCGCAGGGCTGTTGCAACAAATCATGAAATCGGCCTTTGGTCGGGCCCGACCATTATCGGGTCGGTCTAAAGACACCTTCAATCCGCTCTGGGCCGGAGACAAGGATTTTCATTCCTTTCCATCAGGGCATGCCATTCTTGCCATGACCAATGCCCACGCCATCGCCAAACAATTTAGAAATGGTTGGGTAAAAGGTGGAATCTATACCTTGGGGGCCATCCCTGCAATTTCAAGGCTCTGGGAAGGCAAACACTGGCTTTCGGACGTGGTATTGAGCGTTGCCATTAGTTTCTTTACGGTGGAATCCATTGATCGTTATCTCGATAAAAAGTATGATGAGAAATACAACGCTTCCCAAAAAAGGGTGAGCTGGAACCTCAACTTCGGCCCTGGTACGGTGGGGTTACAAATGCAATTTTAGGTTTTTACCTTATGCCGTGCCTCAGAAAATCAAATAGGTACTCAGCACCATGGCGGTAATAATAGCCCCTGCCAACCAAGCGTATTTCCAAGGTGTAGTATCGATAACGTCGGTTACTTTGGGCACATACACATCGGTTTTGGGTTTTACCGCACCAACGATAAGCATGATGATGATGTTCACCACAAACAATATACCCATAATATGGAGGTAGTGTGGATACGCTTCGGCCTCTATCAATGCCAATTGCGCCTCATCGGTGACACCATTGGCCTCAGCCTCGGCCAAAGCCGAATTAACCATAACGGGACCTAGGCCCAAAAGGCTAATCAAATACATAATCACACCACCGATCAAAACTATTTTAGCACCTAATGCGGGTACTTTTTTGGTTAAAATCCCCATCAAAACTACTGCCAAAATCGGCACACTTAAACTCCCCAATGTCTGTTGAATATAAGAAAATAGCCCATCAGGAGCATTTCGAATAAATGGAGCTATTGTCATTGAAACCACGGCCAGACCAAGCCCAAATCGCTTCCCGGCCGTAACCGTTTGCATTTCGGTCGCCTCGCGGTTAAAAAACTTTCGGTACAGATCAAAACCGAACAAGGTAGCACTACTATTCAATAAACTATTGAAAGAACTTAAAATAGCTCCAAACAAAACCGCCGCAAAAAATCCCAATAAACTACCTGGTAATACTCTTCGAACCAATTCAGGGTACGAAGCATCGGCATCGTTCAATTCAGACCCGAACATGTTATAGGCGATAATGCCCGGTAAGACCACGATAATGGGTATCAAGAACTTGACCAAGGCGGCCAACATCACCCCTTTCTGGCCTTCCTTTAGACTCTTGGCACCAAAGACCCTTTGTAAAATCGATTGATTGGTACCCCAATAATACACTTGCGCAATCATCATACCCGTGAAGATGGTTCCTACCGGTATCGATGAGGTCACATCCCCCGTGACATCGAATTTATCTCGATTCTCCGCCCATAATTTCGCCAGTCCACCACCAATACTACCGTCATCACTAATCATGGTCAAACCGAAATACGGAATCAATATTCCCCCGACTAGCAATCCAATGGCATTGACCAGATCGGAAACGGCCACCGCTTTTAGCCCTCCATATATGGCGTAAATAATACCGATGATACCTATGCACCAGACACAGATCCAATAAGCCGCCGTTTCCGACACCCCCAAAGTTTCAGGTAGCTCGAACATGGTTATAAATGCCTTGGAACCTGCATATAAAATAGTAGGCAAGAGTACAATACCAAAAGCTATCAGGAACAGCATCGACAAAATAGCTTTGGTATTCTCATCAAAACGACCTTCAATAAATTCAGGAATTGTGGTAATTCCCTTCTTCATATATTTTGGCAAAAACCAAATGGCTGTAAATATGAGCGCAATAGCAGCCAAGGTTTCCCAAGCCATGACCAGAATACCCTCTGTAAACGATTGCCCATTAAGACCGACTATTTGTTCGGCCGAAAGATTGGTCAACAACAGGGATCCGGCAATGGTAATGGCACCTAAACTACGACCACCAAGATAATAGCCATCAGCTGATTTTTCATCGGTTTTACGGGTTGCATACCAGGCGATAAAAGCCACTAATAGGGTAAAACCGACGAAGGAGACAATTGATAACATAAAGTTGGGTTGTATGAGTTAGTTGGTTTCAATTTACGAATTATCTATAGGTTTGAGCACTTTGCACGGATTACCTACGGCCACAACATCGGGAGGAATATCCTTGACCACCACACTGCCAGCTCCGATGACGGAATTATTTCCGATGGTCACCCCTGGATTAATGATAGCCCCGCCACCGATCCAGACATTATCCCCTATTTTTATTGGTTTCGCAAACTCGATTCCTGAATTTCGGGCCTTGTATTCCAGAGGATGGGTAGCCGTAAAAATTTTGACACTCGGTGCCATCATCACATTTGCGCCGATGTATACCGGTGCAGCGTCCAAGATAGTACATCCGAAGTTAGCATAAGAATTTTCGCCCCAATGAATATTATAGCCGTAATCGCAGATAAATGGATTTTCAATATAAAATCGCCCAGCAGTACTACCCAAGAGCTCCTTGAAAAGATGCCTTCTCTGTCGTTCTTTATCCATGGGTATTTCAGCGATTTCCTTGACCAGCCTACGCGCATTCAACCTACCGGCAATGAGTTCCTTGTCAAGAGGATCATACGGTAGGCCCTGGATCATTTTCTCCTTTTCGGTCATGATGTCGCTATCCGTTCGAATTGTATCATTCCACAGGCAGGCACCTCCAAACGGTGCAATCCTTTTGAAAGGATAACCTCACTTTCTAGATGAATGCGTCCCTGGCAATCAAAGACGCTAGCTCTAAATTCTCCAAAATCATCCGAACATCGCAAAACTATTTCCGAAGCCAATTGCGCGTTTAAAACATGAATATGATCGGTACTTGAACTTATGGGAACGACATAATCGTCATGCACGCCAATAATCGTATAACGGTCTGTCACCACTTGTTGTAGCGGATAGTTCGCCAGAGGTCTTGTAGCCTTAAACTGGCCTTTGGTCAAGACATCGGAATGACGGTTCCAATAATGGGTATAAAAACGAATCATATTTAACTCGTCTTCTCGGCAATCTTGCAGAGTTACCGAAAGTTGAGGCACCCCGAACATGATATTCGTTAATTGAAGTGCAGCCACCTCAACCGACTCGGAAGGATGCCATGTGATCATATCGGCATGAATCGCCGTGTTACCACAATACATTCGTAAATCCGCAATTCTTATGCGATTCATGACCGCATCACCAGGGCAATCGAATGCCCTGAACATATTGCCGTACTTCCGCATGGCAGGACCAGTATATTTTTGACGAAACTCAATAAAGGCCGTTGGGTTAATCTGTTGCAATTCAAGCATCACATCGCTCAATAAGCGGTCTACCGCTTGATTGATCGAAGCATAGTCACGTCCATCTTTTGCCCCCATAGGAGTATCTTCATACAGTCGAAAGTCATCGATGAAATCAAGTTTGAATCCGTCAAGGTTCCATTCGCGCATTGCATTGGTATATAGGCCGATCAAGTGATCGCGCACCTCGGGATAGCGTGGATCGAAGACCGGGGCCCAACGATGGTCTTCGGTCAGAAATTTTCCCTTGAACTTTTGGTATGCCTTTGACTTTACACCGCAAAACGGCACGGAATACCAAATGGCCACTTGCATTCCCAATGAGTGTATCTTCTCTACAAAAGATGCCATATCGTCGATACGATCGGGCTGCCAGTCCCCAGTAAAATCATATCCCCGATTTGAATCGATGGTCTGCCAACCATCATCGATGATGATCGAACAATAGCCCAGTTCAGCAGCAATGCGACACTCATTCAATAAGGTCTCTTGATCTAAATTCTGATGGAACTGATACCATGTTGAATAAACAGGTCTTCTAGCAATATCAGGAACCGCTATTGGGCGCAGTTCCTCAAATGTTTCCCACCAAGGACTTACATCCTGTAAACTCCTAGAAAAATGCACATCCCTAAAATCAAGACGTATTTGAAGGTCATACGCGGTTATCGCTCGTTCCGGCTTAGAAAAAATAACGATTTCACAATAGATATGATTATCCTCTTCCCGCAATACGGCATCAAGTTCCAGGGTATTGATGGCATCATTACAGGCAATGGTCAATACGTTGACGTCATCGTGTCCGAAAACACTCAGGATCGGTGCATCTACCGAAATTCTAGATTCCATCGGTTTCAACTCCCAATCCGCCTGAATCCGTTTTGAAAAGTCCGTGGAAGGCTTCCATACGCCCTTCACGTTCTTTCCCGGAAACTTCCATCGTAACGAAATCGGCTTCGGAAATTTTGGGGCCTCACATCGTACTTGAAAATCATAAACTATAAGGTCATCCGCATCACTGATTGTCGTAAGACTCGTTTTTACATCACGCTCTTGACAATCGACATGGACAGGGCAATGGGTATAGGAAGTTAAATTGGTGGTCATTACGGTCATGTTTATGAATTGCAATCATACAAAATCTTCTGATAAATCTAATGACTTCGAAGTTGGTATCCCCATAAATTCGCTAAAAGCCAAGTGATGCGGTATCTCTTGGCTTTTTCAATAACTCAAAAATTGTTAAACTAACAGCGTAAACAGTACTATGATATACTATGCTACAAGTCAAATATATAACAATTGTTTCAATATTCATAAGCATGGTTTCAAATAATAGCTATTTTAAAAATTTAAGCTCATTTACTTCAAAAAAACATACTTATCGGGAAAATCCATTTTTTATCTGAATAAAGACAATGAATGCTACACACATTTTGTGATCGATTAAAGGGCATAAAAAATACATTTTCACCAAATTAATAGCATCCTTTTTTGTATTTGTGCTGATTTTGACATCATTTTTATCGAATTATTCAATTTTTATTCTAAATTTGTTTTTGTAGCATAGAGTATCATAGAACATGCATGAACGATGTAGCCATTTTACGGTTTTTTTGAGCAAAACCCAAAAGGTCATTATTACTTAACTAACTTAAACTATTGATTATGAAACAAAATTTGACAGAGCAGAACAAGGCGTGGACCTATGGTCTCCTATTTGTTTTGATGTTGCTATGTGGAGCTTTTTCCATTCAGGCGCAGACCATAACCGGAAATGTGGCTGACGATGTCGGGCCCTTGTCAGGAGCCAGCGTTGTGGTCAAAGGAACAACAGTAGGTGCTGTCGCCGACTTTGACGGCAACTACACTATTGACGTGCCAGAAGGTTCGAACACCCTGGTATTTTCTTATGTGGGTTACTCCGCGCAGGAAATCGCCATTGACGGAAGGACGACTATCAATGTTGTAATGCAAGAAGATGCAGAGGCACTGAGCGAGGTTGTAGTTGTCGGATATGGTACGCAAAGAAAGGCAGACCTTACCGGAGCAGTTGGCTCCATTGACGCAATAGAGATCGTAAAACAACCCATTGTCAGTCCCGATCAGGTCTTGGCAGGTACCATCTCGGGTGTGAACATCACCAACCGTAGTGGTGACCCTGGAGCACCGATAAGTGTGAACATCAGGGGTGTGGGCACCTTGAGTGCCGATGCCAACCCGCTATATGTTGTTGATGGGGTACCCCTTGTAGGAACCAATAACATTACGGTAAATACTTCGTCGACAACCGACTCTAACCCGCTCGCTAGTATCAACCCAAGTGATATTGCATCGATAGATGTTCTTAAAGATGCGGCATCAGCAGCCATTTATGGTGCTCGAGGTGCTAACGGTGTTATCATTATCACCACTAAAAAAGGAAACCGAGGCGACCCAAAAGTCACCTACGACGGCTATACCTCCCTAGCCACGGCACGTGAAACCATTGATGTGCTCAATGTGCAACAATACATCGCTATTCAACAAGAGCTGGGAAGAGACTTTTCCGCTTTCAGTGGACAGCCCAACACGGACTGGCAAGATGCCATTTTCAGGGATGGCTTTGTTCAAAACCACAATGTTGGCGTGAGCGGTGGAGGCGAAAATGGCACCTACTATATCTCTGGTTCCTATCTTGACAATGAAGGTATTCAACAAGCACAGAACTTTACCAGATACTCCCTTAGGGCAAATTCGGAAATCAAGATCGGAGAACGCTTGAAGTTTGGCGAATCATTACAAATCAGCCAATCTGATAGACTGACCCAAAGTGAAGGCGCTTTGAATGCCGGGTTCAATGCAGCACTAAACGCCCCATTTTTCCAGATTTTCGGTGATGGACCATTTGGATACAATTTATCGAATCCTGATACTAGGGGAAACGCCACAGGCAATAACCTAGTGCTACTTACCGACGAGCGGATCAATAGAACAACCATACAGAACAGAAAGGTTCTTGGTCATTTCTACGGGGAATGGGAAATCATCGACAACCTTAAGTTGCGCCCTTCCATAGGTATCGACTACAATGTTGGTTCAGGAGACTTCTTTCAAGCAGCCACTACACTGGATGGTAATTCAGACAGGCAATCGTTGCTAGTGCAATCAAGACCGATAGAATTAACAGTGACCACTGGGGCCACACTATCGTATGACAAGACCTTCGGAGATCACAATTTCGGGGCCCTACTCGGTTTTGAACAAACGAAATTCCGATTCAATAAAGTAAGACTCCAAGGTAGAAACCTATTCAATGATAATTTTGCGGCCAGCGGGACGGCAGTTGCAGGCGCCAACGAAGCCGATTTATTTACCCTTCAAGGTATCATCGGACGTTTGACCTATAACTACAAGGGCAAATACCTGGCTACCATAAATGTTAGAAGAGATGCAACATCCAAATTCGGAGAAGACTTCAGAGATGGCGTTTTCCCATCAATTTCAGTGGGTTGGAGAATCTCACAAGAAGATTTCTTTAACGTCGATGCTTTTGATGATCTAAAGTTAAGAATTGGATATGGAGAACTGGGCAACCAAAATCTTGGAGACGGAACAGCAAATACCTTTCCCTTCTTAACAACACTCAATAATAATATCTTTTATGTAATCGGCGATGGGCAAGGAACTGTAGTAGGACCCGCTCCAACGACCTTTGCTAACCAATCCATCGGATGGGAAACTTCGAAACAAATCGATATAGGTCTTGATTTCAGTTTGTTTAAAGGTAAAGTAACCGGGGTTTTCGATTATTTCAAAAAGACAAACGACAATGCCTTGGTTCAACTGCCACTACCGTTTGCCAGTGGCTTCTTTTTACCGGCGCCTACCAATGCGGGTAAAATCACCAACTCAGGTATTGAATTGGCATTGAATTACAAGAACAAAGTAGGCGAGGATTTCGAATACGGCATAGGTGTCAATCTAACCACCATTAAAAACACGGTTCAAAGTTTGGGTCAAGTAGATCAAATCATCGCCGGTGTTGGTGGTGCTCAGAGCCATCGAACTATAGTGGGAGAAAGCCTAGGACATTTCTTCGGTTACAAGACCAATGGCCTCTACCAAAATGCAGCAGAGGTTGCAGCTGCCGTACCCGATGCTAACGGCACCCCCTCTCCAGGTGATGTCCGGTTTGTGGATGTCAATGGGGATGGCGTAGTAGACGCAGGCGATAGAACTTTCTTAGGAAGTCCATATCCTGGTTATTTTTATGGGGTCAACTTGCAGGCCAAGTATAAAGGATTTGATTTTTCAATGCTCCTAAGAGGAGTAGGAGACCGACAAATTTACAACTCCTCAAGAGTAACCCTAGAAGGGATGACGGGCACAAACAACTTTAGCACTCAGGTCTTGAACAGATGGAATGGAGAAGGCTCTACGAATTCCAGTTCAAACCCGAGACTGGCCATCGGAGACCCCAATGGAAACAATAGAATCTCTGATCGATTCATTGAAGATGCGGATTACTTGAGAATCCAAAATGTACAATTGGGTTATAATCTATCACAAGAAAAACTGGAGCGCTGGACGAAAGGTTTCATATCGAACATGAGGTTTTTTGTCAGTGCTCAAAACTTGGCCACGTTTACAGGTTACACCGGGTTTGACCCCGAAGTAGGCCGAGCGCAGAGTTTCCAGAAAGGAAACAACCCATTGGCGACCGGACAAGATGACGGTCAGGCCCCATTACCAAGGGTAGTTCAATTAGGATGGTCCGTTAGTTTCAAATAAAATTGTTATAATAAAAGATAGAATAATTATGAAAACAAAAGTTTTAATCCTAGTAGGAATCTTTGCCCTTACGATGTTTTCGTGCAGTGATGAGCTAGATCTGAAGCCTTTAGATAGTGTGACTATCGATGGATTCTACAACACGAGGGGTGATTTTGACGGAGCGATATTCGCCGCCTATTCTTCCATTCAAGATTTTTGGGGCACCAGTACTGAGACACTTTCAGAACGCGGTGAATACTGGAAATTGTCAATGGTCATTACCGATGATGTGTCGGCCGATCCGGTCACCGCAGCTGGAGATCAGATTTCGATAGATATCGACAATCTACAATTAAGAGCAGCGGATGTACCCTATGCCGCTGTTTACACACAAATTTATGAGGGAATCTACCGCACCAATCTGGTTTTGGAAAATCTGGAAGGAGAAAATGAACTGTCTGCAGCAGACAAGACGGTTTTAGAAGCAGAAGCAAAGTTTCTTAGAGCGTGGTTCCATTTTCAAGCCTTAAAGATGTGGGGGACACCTCCAATATCCGACAAGGTGTTGACTGACATTAATAACTTGGCCTTGCCGAATGCAACCCAAGATGCGCTGTATACTTTTATATTGGCCGATTTTGCCACCGCTGCCGCAGGTTTGCCTGATTCATGGGATGCAAGCAATACCGGACGTGCTACGGCCTGGGCCGCAAAATCCTTTATAGGAAAAGTAAATGTCTTCAAAGAAGATTGGCCCACAGCGATAACCGCTTTGGCCGATGTTGTCGATAATGGACCTTATAGCTTGGTACCCAATTATGAGGATGTATTTTCCTTTACGAACGAAAATAATTCAGAGTCCATTTTTGAAGTTCAGTATGGCGGTCCTCAATCCGATGACAACCTTTGGGTATTCGATGATACACATTCCGAAAATTTCAAGGCCTCACAGGGAACAGGAAGAGGTTGGTACTGGGATGCCGGTAATGGTGCTCCGGGAGGCAAACTTGGGTGGTGGGCACCCACGCAAGATTTAGTCGATTCTTTTGAAGATGGCGACACCAGAAAGCAGACCATACTGTATGAAGACGGTGACATGTACTTTACCACCTTCACCTCTTTACCCTATGACACCGAATGGTCTTCCACCAACTTCACGCTCAAAAAATACAGGGGAGAGGTCAATACCGTTCCTGGCAACCATGCCCCCAACCAACAAGCCGATTTCAACAATGAGCGTTGGTTTAGATTCGCGGAGTTGAAATTGCTATATGCCGAGGCCCTAATTAGAGGTAGCGGCGATCTTAGCGTGGCCAGAATGCAAATCGATGACATCAGAACAAGAGCAGGCCTTGCTGCTACTATGGCAGCTGACGGAGATCTTTTAAATGCAATGATTCAAGAGAAAAGGGTTGAATTGGCTTTAGAACCCCATCGCTGGTTCGACATCGTTCGTTGGGATTTAGGTCCAACCGTTTTTGGCGGTGCCTGGGAAGACCGATTCAGTGTTTTTCCATTTCCACAGTCTGAAGTGGATCGTTCCGGCGGTATGTTAGATCAAAACACTGGTTACTAATATACAGAACACCACGATTTGATAGCTTCAAGGGAATCCAATCTGTTTTAGGAGATTGGATTCCTTTTTTTACTTCTTTGTATTTATATTCGTTAGATGCTCCTAGCTCAAAAAACAAAGCGATTCTCACTACTACCCACGATCTTGGTTTTCCTAGTATTATTGGGTTGTGCCAAGCATGAGAACACCTTATTTACCGAATTGGGCGCGACCCGAACAGGTATTGCTTTCAACAATGCTTTGGTCATTGGAGGGGAGCCAAGCGTACTGGAATTCGAATATATGTATAACGGCGCCGGAGTTGCCGTGGCGGACTTTGACAAAGATGGCCTGCAAGACCTCTATTTCACCGGAAATATGGTGAGCAATAGATTGTATCGAAATCTGGGTGACTTTAAGTTTGAAGATATTACGGAATCTTCCAATACCGGCACAACACATTGGTCGAACGGGGTTTCCGTGGTGGATATCAATCAAGATGGCCATCCAGATATTTATGTCTGCCGTGGTGGTCCGAGAGGGTCGACAGGGTCGGAAAGAGCAAATCTCTTATTTATCAACAAGGGGCTTGAAAATGGAAAGGTGGTTTTCACCGAAGAAGCAGACCATTGGGGTTTGGCCGATGAAAGCTATTCGGTACAGGCAAATTTTTTCGACTATGATGGCGATGGCGATTTGGACATGTACCTATTGAGTAATGCGCTAGTCGATTTCAATAGAAATACCTCAAGACCTAAAGACCGAACCGGAAAAGCCCCCTCCGCCGACAAGCTTTTTCGCAACAATGGAGACGCAACCTTTACCGATGTTTCCAAAGAAGCGAACATTTTGATCGAAGGTTTTGGTTTAGGTGTCGAAGTGTGCGATATGAACCGCGATGGATGGCCCGACATCTATGTCTCCAATGATTTTCTTACCGATGATTTTCTGTATATCAACCAAAAGGATGGTACGTTCGAAAACGAAATTGCCTCCTACATGCAGCACCTCACCTTTAATGGAATGGGCAACGATATTGCCGACATCAATAATGACGGTCTGATGGACGTTGTCGTACTTGATATGCTACCCCCGGATAACAAACGATGGAAACTGACCATGATGGGCAACAACTACGATGAGTTTCAAAATGCCCGCGACAATGGTTATCAACCGCAGTATATACGCAATACGCTACAACTGAACAACGGTAATGGCTCGTTTAGTGAAATAGGCCAAAGTGCAGGAATGGCGGCAACGGAATGGAGCTGGAGCGCGCTGTTAGCTGATTATGACCATGATGGACTAAAAGATCTTTTTATCACCAATGGGTACCGACAAGATATCACCAACCTTGATTTTATGGTATATGGCAACAATATTCTGACTATGGGCACTGAAGAGGCCAATCGTGAACAACGTTTAGAAGCGCTCAACAAATTACCAGGTATAAAATTGCCCAACTATCTTTACAAAAACACGGGCGAACTTCGTTTTGAGGATATTTCTACCGCTTCGGGTTTCACCAAACCCACCTATTCCAACGGTTCGGCCTATGCCGATCTTGATAATGACGGCGATTTGGATTTGGTAATAAACAACATTGACGACCCTGCAGGAATCTTTAAAAACAATACGAAAATAGATAGCTCCAATACCTTTATTAAATTCCGTTTTCAGGGTAACGCACCAAATCGAGAGGGAATCGGAAGTCAAGTTGAAATTCATTATCAAGGGCAATTGCAAAAACAATATCTTACTCCATTTAGGGGTTATTTATCGACCGTTGAGAATGCCTTGCATTTCGGCCTGGGAGATGTAGCCATGATCGACAGTGTAAGAGTCACTTGGCCCAACGGAAAGCAACAACTCCTTACCACACTTACGACCAATCAAGAAATTACCCTGCGAGAGAAAGATGCCATCTTACATGATTCAGGAAAGACCAGTTCACCCCGCCAATTGTTCCAAAATGCGGATAGTCTCGATTTAGAATTTACACATCGTGAAAATGAGTTCGTCGATTACAAAATTCAACCCCTGCTACCTCATATGCATTCAAAAAACGGTCCTGGCATGGCAGTCGGTGATATCAATCAAGATGGCCTGGAAGACCTCTATATGGGTGGTGCTTCCGGACAAGCAGGAGTCATAAAGGTTCAACAAGTGGATGGTACTTTTCAAGACATAACCTTCACCGATGCCGCTTATGAAGATATGGGCGCCCTCTTCTTTGATGCCGATGGTGACGGTGATCAGGACCTTTACGTAGTAAGTGGTGGATCATCATATGAAATTGACAACTCACTGTATCAAGATCGTATGTATGAAAACAATGAGGGTATGTTTACCAAAATTGAAGCCCTACCACAGGTAAAAGTGAGCGGTTCAACTGTAAATGGTGCGGATTACGACAAAGACGGCGACCTCGATCTTTTTGTCGGAGGCCGCGTTAGACCGGGAGAATACCCTATGGTACCCGAAAGCATGTTGTTGAAGAATGAAAGCACACCTGAAGGTATTGTGTTCCGAAAAGACCCTGACGCCATAGGTAATGTTCTCTTCGATATCGGCATGGTCACCTCTGCCCTATGGACCGATTTCAATAATGATACCTGGCCAGATCTCATTGTTGTCGGTGAATTTATGTCCATTCGGTTTTTTCAGAACGATTCGGGCAGATTAAAGGAGATTACCGAAAACACCGGACTCGAAAATACCCATGGCTGGTGGAATAGCATTACCTCCGGCGATTTTGACAATGATGGGGATAGTGATTACCTGTTGGGCAACCTAGGCCTCAATAGTAGGTACAAAGCAAGCGCAAAAGAACCCCTGTGCATCTATGCGAACGATTACGACAAGAACGGACAAATTGATCCCGTGATGTGTTATTACATCGATGGGGAAAACTACATCGCCCACTCAAGAAATGACCTTATCGATCAGATCAATGCCATGCGGGTTCGTTTTCGTACCTACTCCGATTATGCCAATGCCACATTTGAAGAATCATTTACCAAAGAAGAAATCGATAATGCACATGTCGTTAAGAGTGAAACGTTTGCCAACAGCTATCTTGAAAATCTGGGCGGAGGCAAATTCAGGTTGACCGCATTAGAACAAAAAGCACAGATTGCGCCTATGTATGGAATGACGACCGACGATTACGATAACGATGGAAATCTGGATGCATTGATTGTTGGTAATTTTTTCAGTGGGGAAGTATTTACCGGGCGTTACGACGCCGCAATCGGATGGTTCTTAAAAGGCGATGGCACCGGCAACTTCAGTATCGTTGATGTCAACGAAAGTGGATTCTTCGTTCGGGGCGACGCCAAGAGCCAAGTAAAAACGTTCACCGAAAACGAACGTCTTATCGTTTCAGCTATAAACAACGGAGCGATTAAAAAACATACGTGTTCAACAAAGGGAGTGAAAGTCCATAACCCGAAACAAGACGATGTCACCCTACGGATCCATTATAAAAACGGTACGGTTCAAACAAGGGAATTACATCACGGCTCAGGTTATCTCTCTCAAGACAGTAGGAAGTTCACGATTCCCGAAAAAGCAGTTTCCGCATACCTTATTGACAGCAATGGAAACGAATTGGAAATCAAAAACATACAATGAAAAAGCTGGTATGCATAGCGGGTCTTTGTATCGTTCTGATTGCCTGTCAATCAAAACAAACAGAACGGTTTCACTTATTGGATGCCTCCCAAACGGGAATAGACTTTAGTAATGAAATCGTTGAAAACGACAGCGTCAATGTGTTCCAGTACATGAACGTATATACGGGGGCTGGCGTGGCCGTAGGCGACATCAATAACGACGGCCTCACCGATATCTACTTTAGTGGGAACATGGTTTCGGGCAGACTATACTTGAACCGCGGCAATTTGAAGTTTGAAGATATCACCGAGCGGGCAGGCCTCTTAAATAATAGTTGGGGTACCGGGGCAACTATGATCGATATTGATCAAGATGGGTTCTTAGACCTCTATATTGCCGTTTCAGGAGGCGCTCC
This sequence comes from uncultured Flavobacteriaceae bacterium, assembly GCA_947494565.1. GTDB lineage: Bacteria > Bacteroidota > Bacteroidia > Flavobacteriales > Flavobacteriaceae > Maribacter_C. The sequence goes on from CANLVG010000002.1 coordinate 70,707, forward strand.
GCAGTCACAACGTGCCAACTTGCTCTATGTCAACAACGGTGATATGACCTTCTCGGAAAAGGCTCTTGAATACGGATTGGCAGACACACGTCAATCCATGCATTCCGCCTTCTTTGACTATGATAAAGACGGTGATTTGGATATGTATTTGTTAGTAAATCCTGCCGCGTACGAACATCAGGTGAACTCAAGCAATCCGAGAAAATTAGACGGTTCTTCCATTAGCAACGACCGTCTCTATCGCAATGATGGTGGAAAATTCACCGATGTATCACTAGAGACAGGTATCCTAGTAGAAGGCTACGGATTGGGTGTCGGAATCGCGGATATCAACGACGATACCTGGCCCGATATTTACATTTCCAACGACTTTATCGGTAACGACATTCTCTATATCAACCAAGGCGACGGTACGTTCAAAGATGAAATCACCTCCTATATTGGCCACACCTCCTATGCCGGTATGGGTAATGCTATTACGGATATAGATAATAATGGAAAGCCGGATATTATGGTGCTTGATATGCGCCCGGAAGATAATCTACGCCAAAAAATGATTATTTCCTCAACAGGTTATGATCGGTTTCAAATGATGTTGAAAGCAGGCTATCAGCCCCAATACAGCAGAAACACCCTACAACTTAACCTTGGGCAGGGAAAATTTGCAGAGATCGGAAACATGGCCGGTATCAGCAGTACGGATTGGAGCTGGAGTTCCCTCTTCGGTGATTATGACAATGACGGATACAAGGATCTCTATGTCACCAATGGTTTTCTTAGGGATTTAGGAGACCTTGATTACATTCACTATCAGGGTATTTATGACAATCCGCTTGGTGAACGCGAGGTGAAAAAGACACAGAAACTCAATTCCATCAAAGAATTGCCCCCGGCCAAGCTGAACAATTACCTCTACAAAAACAAAGGTGATTCCACTTTTGAAAAAGTTTCCGAAAGCTGGGGCATCAACCATTTAAGCTGTTCCAATGGCGCCGCATATGCTGATTTGGACAACGATGGGGATTTGGACCTGATCGTAAACAATGTGAATCAACCCGCATTTATATACGAGAACACACCCCTTGAGGGACAACCCAATCACTATCTACAAATCAACTTGGTAGGAACAAAAGGAAATCGACAGGCAATCGGAACAAAAATCAAGTTAACTACCCAACAGGGAACACAGCATGAACAACATTTTTTGAGTAGAGGGTACGAATCAAGTGTAGACCCCATACTCCACTTTGGGCTGGGTCAAGAAACTGAGGTAAAACGCATCGATATCCAATGGCCCGACGGTCAACATCAGTTTCTTGAAGGCGTTAAGGCAGATCAGCGCATTACTATTGGACCTGAAGGCGCCGGAAATCATACCCCTATACATGAAGCCGATAGTAGCCCCCTATTGTCAGCAACTCAAAATGCTATTGATTCGATTTTTCAACATAGCGAAGACAATGTAGTCGACTTTAAGCTACAGCCGATTCTACCCCATATGCATTCCAGAAATGGACCAGGCATTGCCGTAGCAGACGTCAATGGCGACCAGTTGGAAGACTTTTATGTAGGTGGTGCAGCCGGGCAATCAGGGGCGCTATATATTCAAAAAGAAACTGGAGACTTCCAGAGGTCTGAATGGCAAACCGACACACAATATGAAGATATGGGCAGCGTATTCTTTGACGCGAATAACGATGGTCACCCAGATTTGTACATTGTGAGCGGAGGAATTCAGCTCTCTCAACCTGGCGTCTACCAAGATCGCCTGTACCTCAACGATGGGAAAGGTACTTTTTCGAGATCGGATGCGCTTCCAGAAATGAAAGCAAGTGGTTCCACAGTAAATGCCGCTGATTTTGATCATGACGGCGACCTTGACCTGTTCGTAGGGGGAAGGGTCGACCCAGGAAACTACCCCATGCCAGCCAAAAGTTATCTTTTGGAGAACCTGGCCAATGAGAATGCGGAAAACCTAATTTTTAGGGATATCAGTGATCAGGTAACAGATTGGGACACCTTGTCTATGGTTACCTCCGCGCTGTGGTCGGATTACGATTCGGATGGCTGGGTAGACCTTATCGTAGTAGGTGAATTTATGCAAGTAGAGTTCTTTCACAATGAAAGGGGAAAATTAGTGCGCTCAACGAGTACGACTGGATTGCAAAAAACCGAAGGCTGGTGGAATAGTATCAATGGAGCTGATTTTGATGGGGACGGCGACACCGACTACATTGTAGGAAACTTGGGTAAAAACCACAAGTATCACGCTTCGGCAGACCAACCCCTTTGTATTTATGCCAATGACTTCGACAAGGATGGCAATGTTGATCCTGTGATGTGCTTTTATAATGGTGATGAAAACTACTTTGCCCATTCACGCGATGAGCTCATAAGCCAGATAAATGCAATGAGATCTCGTTTTAAAACCTATAGATCATATGCGGAAACACCATTTAGAAAGTCATTTTTGCCCGAAGAACTTGAAAATGCCTATGTGGTTAAAAGTCATAAATTTGCCAGTAGTTATATCGAAAATCTAGGGGACGGAACATTCGAAATCAGTGACCTGCCCATAGATGCCCAGATGGGTCCTATTGAGGGCATTATCGTTCGGGACCTTGATCATGATGGTTTTGAAGATCTGATTTTGACCGGTAATTCATATGCCACCGAAGTGGCCACAGGAAGATATGATGCACTAAAAGGACTAGTACTCATCGGAAACGGAAGTGGTAATTTTGAAACAATCCCTTTAGAAAAAAGCGGATTCATCAATGATCATGATGCCAGCGGCCTCGCCCTTGTTGAAAGCGACGATAGATATCAAATCATCGTAGCCAACAACAATGGCCCCCTAGCGGTTTTTACCGAAAACCCTCGAGGAGATGCGGTACATATGGTATATGCGGGAAAAGAGACGCAATTTGCCGATATTTATTTGAAAAATGGAACACGCATTAGAAAAGAATTCTATTTCGGTTCGGGGTACCTATCCCATAGTTCGAGAGCTATTCCCATTTATGGGGCCACCAAAGAAATCAAATTCACCGATGTAGCAGGACAAACGAAAACCGTTTATAAGAAAAATGAACTCGAATAGCCTTTTACTTTTTATATGTATTGTCTTTGCCTCTTGTGCACCTAAACATGATCAGGAGAAGCTGGACACTTATTTTGAAGGTAGTATCAGCGCGTACAATCGCAAACTCACCGACGTAATCGTCGCCGATATATTTACACCTCCGGTGGCTAGCAGAATCTATGCCTATTCCAATATCGCGGCTTATGAAGGTATTCGTCTAATGGCACCCGATAAGCCTTCACTAAGTGGACAGTTACATGAATTGGGCAACCTAAGTACTCCAGACCCTAGCAAGAAGTATTACCATCCCCTTACCGCGTTGGTGGCTTTTACGGAAACAGCGAAGCCGTTAGTGTTTGATTTGGAGCGAATTGAAAAGATGCAACAAACCCTGTTGCAAGAAGTTCAAGAGATCGGTATCGATAAAGAGATGTATGACAACTCGGTCGTTTTGGGAAAGACCCTGGCCGAGGAGATTTTGGCCCGGGCCGCGAAAGACGGCTATTTAAGACGTACCGCCCTACCCCGATTTAGTGTTAGCGATGACCCCGGCAGATGGCGCCCTACCCCTCCAGATTATATGGAGGCCATTGAACCCCATTGGCGAACCATTACACCATTTGTTCTTGACTCTGCCGGTCAATTCGACCCGGGTTTACCAACACCATTCGATAGCACCGAAACATCTCAATTTTATAAGGAGGCCAAAGAAGTCTACGAAACCGTAAAAAACCTGGACACCACACAGCTCAATATCGCCAAATTCTGGGATTGCAATCCGAATATATCGACTACCAAAGGCCATGTGATGTATTTCCAGCAGCAGATTTCACCGGGTGGGCACTGGGTGCATATTACGGCCCAAGTATTAGATGAGGAAAAATCATCTTTGGTCGATTCTGCCACTGCCCTGGCACAAGTAAGCATCGCTATAGCGGATGCATTTATCAGTTGTTGGGACCAAAAATATAAAAGCAGCCTTACCCGACCGGAGACCTTTATCAACACTTACATCGATCCTGATTGGTCACCCGTATTGCAAACCCCTGCCTTTCCAGAACATACCTCGGGGCATAGTGTTGCTTCATCAGCGGCCGCAACGGTTTTGACCCATATTTTTGGGGACAGCTATGCATTCGTCGACGCCACCGAAATTCCGTACGGGCTTCCTGTGAGGAGTTATCGGTCCTTCGATCAAGCTGCGCAGGAAGCTGCGATTAGCCGCTTGTACGGCGGTATCCACTATAAGCCGGCAATTGAATTAGGGGTCTCGCAGGGAAAGCAAGTTGGACAACATGTATTGCGAAACATTTCTATGGACTAATAGTACTCAAAGCGAGTTGCGGATCATCAAATTCAAGGGCATGATCTCCTGAGTTTTTTCACCATTCTTTATGTGATTTGCCGCCTTCCGGGCCATTTCCTTGAAATCCGTTGAAATTGTGGTAATCCCACCAAAAACGATCTCTTTGACCACATGGTCATTATGGGAAATAATTCCGACATCCTCGCCAGGAACATACCCGTTGTCTTGGCAGTCTCGCAATACCTCCCACAAATAGGTATCGCTGATAAAGAAATAAAGCCTTCCTTTTTTGACCGTTCCAGGAATATATTCCTCGGCAACCTGTGTCGTGATTTCATAATCGGAAACAAATCGCCTGAACGCCTTTAAAATACCCGGCGGGTAGTCCAAGTTATCCGAAAAGAACAAGATGAACTCTTCGTATTTTCGTATTCTAGGAAGAAGCTCAACAAGCTTGTTGAAAGTGGCCTCTTCAAACTCCTGTGCGATATAGGAGTAGTCTTCGGGCATAGCCAAATAACGATCAATAATCAACAACTTCTGGGGATCAATACTGGCCAAAAGCGGTTGAATGCTACCGTCAGGTATAGGTGCAACCACGTACATACCATACTTGCCCCGAATATTATTGAAAATAGATTCAAAAATGGAACCGTTATTATGGTGAAAAAAAACATCGATTTGAAAGCGCTTGCCCAACTCTTTCCGGAACGTATTGTAGAATTCCTCTTGAAAACGTTGAAAGCTAAACAAAAGCAAAGCCACCTTTAAGGTGACGTTCGTCTCTTGGCTGATAATGAAATAGCCCTTCAATTTCTTTGATTCAACAAGACCGCGGTGCTTTAATTCTTCATAGGCCTTGACAATGGTCTTTCTCGCGAAACCCATGTCCTTTACCATCTGATTAATTGATGGCAACTGATCCCCTACGACCAAAATACCAGAATCAATAGCCTCAATGATACCATGCACCAATTGCTCGTGCTTGGAAAGTGTATTAATACTGGCAAGGCTTTTTATCTTGTCTATTAAAGACATGTTGGAGGTTTTACTCGAAATGGTCGGTTTCATGTTCAGTTGAACAGGCGTGAATTTACAAAATTATTAGAGAACGAGGCCCAAGCAGGGATCATACGACCCTTCATCCGAAATTTTCATACATTTAACGTCAATTGAACTTTCAACTATCCATGAAAAAAATATACATCCTTTTCGTATTTCTTGCTTTCGGTAGTGGCTTTGCCCAGGATCGGGCCACTGCTCCGCCGGTACTCCAACCAGGTATTGCTCAAGAACAGGGCATGTCAGATGAGCGCTTAGCGCGTATTGATTACATGCTTAAAAATGCGGTGGACTCGAACCAAGTGCCCGGTGTAGTCGCCCTCATTACCAGAAACGGAAAAATCATATATCAAAAAGCCTACGGAAAAGCGGACGAAAAAGGCAAACCCCTGAAGACCAACACCATTTTCCGTATCGCTTCCCAAACTAAGGCGATTACGTCTACCGCCGTGATGATGCTTTGGGAAGAAGGAAAATTTCAATTGGACGACCCCATTTCAAAGTACATTCCTGAATTCAAGAATCCGCGTATTTTGGACACGTTCAATACTTCGGATGGCACCTATACCAGTACTCCGGCCGAACATGAAATTTCGATCAGACACTTGCTCACGCATACCTCAGGACTCGGATATGGAGTCATCGATGGCGATAAGCGTTTTCAAAGAATATATAAGGACGCTGGAATTACCGATTTATACACTACCGAAAATATTTCTATAGCGGAAAGTGTCAAGAAACTGGCAAAATTACCCCTACACCATGACCCCGGAACGGCATTTGTATACAGCGAAGGATTGGATGTCTTGGGTTATTTCATTGAAATTGTTTCAGGTATGCCCTTCGACGAATTTTTAAGAACGCGTATCTTCGACCCGTTGGGCATGAACGACACCTGGTTTTATCTTCCCAAAGAAAAGCACGATCGTCTGGTGAACATTCAACAAAAAACCGATGGAGTTTGGAAAGACTATCCGGTGACTTTCTATGACCCCGACTATCCTAAAAAAGGAGCGAAACGTTTTTTTTCAGGCGGAGCCGGACTTTCAAGTACCGCTGAAGATTATGCAACTTTTCTACAAATGTATTTGAACCAAGGCCACTACAACGGCACTAGAATCTTAAGCAGGACCACCGTACAAAGCATCATGGGCAACCAAACCGGGCAATTATTCGGCGCGGCTGGAAAAGAATATGGTCTCGCCTTTGGCTTGGTAACTACGGATGGTCAAGACTTAGGAGGCCAAGGAAGTAAAGGTACTTTTGATTGGGGCGGATACTTTAACACCCAATACTTTGCCGACCCTAAAGAACAGGTCATTGGCATCTTGATGAAACAAACCCGGGATACACCAGGGGACGAAACCGGTTGGAAATTTCGTCAAATGGTTTTTGCGGCAATAGACGATTAGACCTATGTTTTCAAAAAGTTAACGCAGTGGAAGACCGATAAATGTCTAGTTTTTTTTATATTCACAGACTGTTTTTACCACAATGACCAAACCACTTCTATATTCATTATTTCTGCTTTTCGGGCTGGCTATTCAAGCCCAACAATTCGAAGTAGTTGACGGTTCAATCGAAAACATTACCGGTATTCAACGATATAACGTGGTTTTTGAATATGCCCCGGACCTGCAGATCTCTAAAAATGATTCGGAACAGGCCTTTTTACAAAAGCAATACGAAAAACGCGAACAGAAAGCGTTGGGGTCTGGTGAAAAATTCAAAAAACTCTGGTTTGAAAATAGGGCACGTCTTTACGAACCGACTTTCATTCAAGAATTTAATAGTTTCCGAATAGACGGTCATCAAGTGACCGCAGCCAAAAACATTTCAAGTACGGCCTATACCATGAACATCAAAACGATTTCTACTGCTGATGGCTATGATGATTTGTTCTATGTGGAGGAAGGCAAAATCGGTGTATTGCTATCCATCTACGAAACCAATGCTCCCGAAACCATTCTTTACGCCATACAGACCGAGGTTCGAGGAGATGCCAATGCTGATGAATTTGAACGGATACGTACGGCCTATGGCAATTTAGGAGAAGCGGCATCAAAACATCTTAGCAGAAAGGCCTTGTTGAAGCGGTAGATAAATCGTTCTACCCTACCGTCTCGTTTTCCATATCGGTCAAATGTGCCAATGCCTTCACCAAACGATGATGGTTTTTCACAAACGGATTGCTTTGATCCCACACATAGCCTGCCAACACTGCGCAAATCTGACTCTTTATTTCTTGATTCTGTGTTTTATTAAAGAATATCTTTTGAAGATTTCCGGTATACCATTCTTGCACATAGGTAGAAAACACTGTGACGCCCTCCAATATGTATTGCGTATAGTCAACATCCCAATTCACCGGTTCATTTTGAAGCTCTTTGTGAATAAGTTGGGCGGCCAAATGCGCAGACTCAGTCGCAAATGTTACGCCCGAAGAAAAAACCGGATCCAAAAATTCAGCACTGTTTCCTGTAAGTACGAACCCCTTTCCGTATAGCTTTTTGACCGACTTAGCAATATTTTTGATCATGCGAGGTTCAAACTCGTACGGCAAATCCTTAAAACGATCTACATAATAGGTCGAAAGTTCCATGAGTTTGCGCAGGCGTTCCTCGTTCGAGCCTTCAAAAGACTCCAAATATTCCGTCGGTCCTACATATCCTATACTGGTTACACCGTTTGAAAACGGAATCACCCACAGCCAAGTCGAAGTACTTACAATATCGAATGTAATTCGATGCCCGTCCCATCCTTCAGGGCGTCTAACGTCCTTAACATGGGTAAAAATGGAAGAGTGCTTAGGTATGTCAGAAGGTTTATCCAAATCCAGCAATCTGGGTAAGACCCTACCGAATCCGCTTGAGTCAATGATGTATTGGGCCGAGATTCGGGTGACTTCCCCTTCGGGACTTCGAGCGGTCGTGATCGATCGACCGTCTTCATCAAACTCGACGGCGATGACTTCACTTTCAAAAGCGATGTCTACTCCTCTACCCTCCAGTTCGTCGGTCAGGGCTTTATCAAAATCGGCCCGGGGTACTTGCCATGTCCAATTCCATCCTTCCGTATATTTTTTACTGAAGTCGAATTCACAGACCACATCACCTTGCATGAAACGGGCCCCTTCTTTGATCTCGAAATTCTTTTCCTTCAGACAACTTACAAGGCCCACAGCCTCAAAATGCTCCATACATCGTGGTATAAGACTTTCCCCGATTACAAATCGTGGAAATTTGTTCTTCTCAACCACCTTAATGGAGTATCCCTTATCATGAAGATATGCGGCCGCAACACTTCCGGAAGGCCCCGCACCGATTATAAGAATATCAACAATTTCGTTATTCATCACTTAAATCAAATATTGATCCGCGAATTATTATAAATTTGCAAACCAAATTACCTATTTTAGTTAAAAGTATCACTTATAGCCCACAGAACCAACCGTAGATGCCAGAAATAAAAGGAAAGTTAGGGATATCCGATTTTTACAGTATCATCTTTGAAGAGCAACCGATTTCAGTTGACCCAGCGGTTTACGACAAGGTTCAAGAGAGTTTCGATTTCTTAAAGGAATTTTCTAAAAACAAGATAATTTACGGGGTAAATACGGGTTTCGGCCCAATGGCCCAGTACAAGATCAAAGATGCGGAAACCCTTCAATTACAATATAACCTAATACGAAGTCACGCTTCCGGTACTGGTAATCCAATTCCCCCTAAATATGTGAAAGCAGCTATGCTCGCTCGATTGAACACCCTTAGTCTTGGGCATTCAGGGGTACATAAATCGGTCATCGAGGTAATGACCAAGCTTATCAACAAGAATGTTATCCCGCTTATTTATGAACACGGCGGTGTTGGGGCAAGTGGAGACTTGGTGCAGTTGGCCCATTTGGCATTGGTGCTTATTGGAGAAGGTGAAGTATTCTTGAATGAAGAACGCCGACCGACCAAGGAAGTTTTTGAAGAGCTAGGTATTGAACCTATTACCGTTGAATTGCGCGAAGGTTTGGCCCTCATCAATGGAACTTCTGTAATGACTGGTATCGGAGTAGTAAATACGATATATACACGAAGATTACTTGAGTGGATGATTGCCTGCTCGTCGGCCATCAATGAAATTGTCGAGGCCTATGACGACCACTTGTCTTTTGAGCTCAACCTGACCAAAAAACACCAGGGACAACGTGAAATAGCACGATCTATGCGCAGCCATCTCAGCGACAGTACCTTGACCAGAAAGCGAGAACATCATCTATATAACAATAATAACGATGTAAGCGTTTTTGAGGAGAAGGTACAAGAGTACTACTCCCTGCGTTGTGTGCCACAAATTTTAGGACCTATTCTGGACACCCTGAACGACGTGGAACGTATCATGATAGAGGAAGTCAATTCTGCCAATGACAACCCCATTGTAGACGTCAAAAAGAAGCACGTGTACCACGGTGGCAACTTTCATGGGGACTACGTCTCCCTGGAAATGGACAAACTTAAAATCGTCGTGACAAAAATGAGTATGCTGGCCGAGAGGCAACTGAACTATCTCATGAATTCGAAGCTGAACGATATTCTTCCACCTTTTGTAAATTTAGGTACCTTAGGGTTGAATTTTGGAATGCAGGGCGTGCAGTTTACGGCCACTTCGACCACCGCGGAAAATCAAATGCTCTCCAATCCGATGTATGTCCATAGTATTCCCAATAACAATGACAACCAAGATATTGTCAGCATGGGTACCAACGCGGCCCTGATTACCAAGAAGGTCATTGAGAATACCTATGAGGTGATGGCCATAGAAATGATTACCATCGTTCAAGCCATTGAATACCTTGAAATGAAAGACAAGGTCTCTTCGAAAACGAGAAAAATGTACGATGCCGTCCGTAAAATAGTTCCCCCGTTCAAAGAGGATCCCGTTATGTATCCTTATGTAAACGCAGTAAAGAACTATATTATAAACCATCAAAATAAAAAATCATGAAAAGACTATCAGTTTCACTTTTGATTTTGTTTTTAACCGTTTTTTCAATTTCAGCTCAAGAACTGGCCCTTGTTAGAGAAGGGAAACAGTTCGGGTACATCGACAAAAGCGGTGCTTATGTTATAGAACCACAGTTTTCAAAGGCCAAAAGTTTTTCGGAAGGTAGGGCCGCGGTCCTAGAGGGCAAAAAATGGGGCTTTATCGACACTTCTGGCAAGTGGGCCATTCAGCCGGAATACGACAAGGCAAAATATTTCGATTCGGGCTACGCGCTTGTCTTGAAGGATGATCAATGGCAGTATATCGATACCTCAGGAAAGGTACTGGAAACTCCTACTACCGATAAATATTTCGATTTTCAGGATGGAGTGGCCTTTATTCGTCAAGGAGAGAAAATTGGGCTCATCGGAACGGACGGGAAAGTGCTTCTTGAACCTACTTTTGACGCCATCAAAAAATTCAGAAATGGACACGCCAAGGTAAGACAGGGTGAACAATGGGGCATGATCGATAAGACCGGAAAATTGATCATTCCAGCGGAGTATGAAGAAATAGGAAATAGCTATAATGCCTCGGGGGTTTTCGGAATGAAAGGGGGATCCTTTGGTATTATTCACAATGGCAGTTTTAATATAATCGATGGGGCGGACAAAGTCTGGAATTTCAATGGTACTTCAGGACTGACTTATGCCCGAAAGGGGAAAAAGACGGGCTTTGTGAACTCAAAAGGGGAGTGGGTCATTGAACCTAAATACGACAAAGCAAGAGCATTCTCAAATGGATTGGCCCCGGTTTCAAACGACAAACAATGGGGGTTCATCAACGACAAAGGTGAACTTGTAATTGAAATGCAATACCGTGATGCGGAAGTCTTCGCGGCCAACGGCCTCGCCCCTATCAAAGAAAAACAATGGGGCTTTATCGACACCTCGGGCAAGATGGTTATTCCCGCCGAATACGATATCACCGCCGGACTAGCATTTTTGGCAGGAAATAACCAAAAAGGGTTTGTTGGGGATCTAGCCCGACTGAAGTCTAAAAAAGGCTGGGGGTTCTTTAATGAAAAAGGAGAGCTACTAGGCGACAAATGGTTTGAAAACGCGGAACCCTTTGTAAAGAATTAGAAGTCTACCAGACTCACGTTACATGTCAGAAACAAAAAAAATCAAGAAGTGTGCACTCGTCACCGGTGGCTCTAGGGGCATTGGAAGGGCCGTATGTGTTCAACTGGCCCAAGATCACGACTATCATCTTTTGATCAACTACAATAGCAATGAAGAAGCTGCTGTAGAGACCTTACGACAAGTGAAAGAAGCCGGTGGCTCTGGAGAGATCATCCAATTTAATGTGGTTGATGCCCCAGGTGTAAAAAATGCCCTTAGCCAATGGGAAGACCATAATGAACATGCCATGGTCGAAGTGATCATTAACAATGCGGGCATTACTAAAGATGGTCTGTTTATGTGGATGAAACCCGAAGATTGGTCCGATGTCATCAACACGAGCCTCAATGGGTTTTTCAATGTCACCAATCATTTCATTCAAAAATTGTTGGTGAACAAATACGGTCGTATTGTCAATATGGTTTCCGTATCCGGTTTAAAAGGCACACCTGGCCAAACGAATTATTCTGCGGCCAAAGGTGCTGTCATTGCAGCGACCAAAGCCCTGGCACAAGAAGTAGCCAAAAGAAACGTGACCGTAAATGCCGTGGCCCCGGGGTTCATCAAAACAGACATGACCAGTGCATTGGACGAAAAGGAATTGAAAAGAATGATTCCTGCAAATCGATTTGGGGAAGCGGAAGAAGTCGCACATGTCGTTTCGTTTTTAGTCTCCAGAAAATCATCTTATATTACCGGTGAAACCATTAACATCAATGGTGGTATTTATTCGTAAAGAATAAACGAGGAGCATGAAAAGAGTAGTTATCACAGGTATTGGCATATATTCTTGCATAGGCAAAAACCTAGAAGAAGTAAGAACCTCACTTTACAACGGAACGTCTGGAATTGTCTATGACGAGGAACGGGCGGAGGCAGGTTTTCGTTCCCCATTAACGGGCATGGTCGAAGAACCCGATCTAAAGAAATTACTTTCAAGACGCCAGCGCATGAGTTTGGGGCAAGAAGGCACTTATGCTTATGTCGCCACTTTAGAGGCGCTTAAAAATGCCAAGATAGACAGTGATTTCTTCACCGCGAAAGAAGTAGGTATCATTTACGGAAACGATAGTACTGCCAAGGCTGTAATTGAATCCAATGATAAAATTCGGGAAAAGAAAGACACTACCTTGGTAGGCTCAGGTGCCATTTTTAAGGCGATGAACTCTACCATCACTATGAACCTTTCGACCATCTTTAAATTACGGGGAATCAATTTGACCATCAGTGCCGCTTGTGCGAGCGGGTCCCACTCTATAGGAATGGCATATCATCTAATTAAAAGCGGTTTACAAGATTGCATTATTGCAGGGGGTGCCCAAGAGATCAATCATTTGGCGATGGGTAGTTTTGACGGTCTTGGGGTTTTTGCTATGCATACCGATGCTCCTGAAAAAGCTTCCCGTCCTTTCGATGCCGCGCGTAACGGCTTAGTGCCTAGCGGAGGTGGTGCCACATTGGTTCTTGAAAGTTATGAGGCCGCAGTTGAACGAGGGGCTCCGATATTGGCCGAAATCATCGGGTATGGCTTTTCATCCAATGGCGACCATATATCGACACCGAATGTAGAGGGGCCGTCTCGGGCCATGCACCGCGCGTTGGAAGATGCGGGAATCGATGCCGGTTCGGTAGATTATGTCAATGCCCATGCCACCTCGACCCCTGTAGGTGATGCCAATGAAGCGAAGGCAATACACGAGGTATTCGGAAAAACCAACCCTCCCGTAAGTTCTACCAAATCAATGACCGGCCATGAATGCTGGATGGCAGGGGCAAGTGAGGTCATCTACTCGATTTTAATGATGCAACATTCCTTTGTCGCGCCTAATATCAATCTTGAAAATCCCGATGAGGACTCCGAAAAGCTAAACTTGGTCAAGGAAACATTAAATAAAAAAATTGATGTATTTTTGTCGAATTCATTCGGTTTTGGGGGTACCAATTCCGCTCTAATCGTTAAAAAGCCAGCCAACGAAAGTGATGATGACTAAAGAGGTTATTATAGAAAAAGTCGATGATTTTCTTATCGATGAATTCGAAGTCGAAGAAGATGCTATCGCTCCCGGAGCCAATCTTAAGGATACATTGGGTCTTGACAGCCTCGATTTTGTGGATCTAGTGGTGGCTGTCGAGAGTAATTTCGGGGTCAAATTGGTTGGAGAGGATTTTGTTAATGTAATCACTCTCAAAGATTTCTATGACCTCATAGAAAGAAAACTTGGCTAACTCACGATTAAAATCCTAAGATGGCAGCGGAATGGGAAGGAAAATCCAGAGGTACGCTTTTAGGATATAAAATCTATATATTCTTCCTCCGAACATTTGGTATTTCAGCGGCTTATTTTTTGCTTCGAATCGTCATTTGCTATTACGTGCTGTTTTCCCCGAAAAGCAATAGGGACACCTATACCTACTTTAGAAAAAGACAAGGGTATTCCAGTTGGAAAAGTATAGTGAACGTTTACAAGAGCTATTTCACATTTGGAAAAACACTGACGGATAAGGTGGCCATTTCAACAGGCTTACGAGATAGATTTACGTATACTCATGACGGTATTGAGCATATTGACCGATTGCTCAAGGAAAATCAGGGTGGAATTTTAATCAGTGGACATGTGGGCAATTTTGAAATTTCCCACTATTTTCTTGAAGACCGCTATTCCATATCCAATATTAGTATGGTGACTACCATGGCCGAACATCAGAACATCCAAGAGTATATGGAAGGTATTTCAGAAGAGGCACATTTGAAGTTCATTGTGGTCAAAGAAGATATGTCGCACATATTTGAAATACATAAAGCCATTGACGAAGGTGGTTTGGTGGTTTTTACCGGTGACAGATATATGCCCGGAAGCAAAACCCTATCGGAAAATTTTATGGGAAAAGAAGCACAATTTCCTATGGGTCCGTATCTTTTGGCATCACGCCTGAACATGCCCGTGCTCTTTGTATACTTCATGAAAGGCCCCAAGAGGCATTACAATCTTTACGCGCGCACCGCACAGTTCAAAGCACGCGATGCACAAGGGCTATTGAAAGAATATACCCAAAGTATGGAATGGATTTTAAAAAAATATCCATTTCAATGGTTTAATTATTTCGATTTTTGGGACGATAGAAAAGAGGCATGAAAGAAGTTTTAGTCATTTACTACACCCAAAGTGGGCAATTGTTCGATATTCTTGAAAACATTGGCACGACCCTCGGCGAAGGACCGGTCAATATAACGCATCACAAAATTGAACTTGAGAAGCCTTTCCCCTTTCCATGGACCAAAGATCGGTTTTACGATGCTTTTCCTGAATCTTTTCTTCAGGTACCCATTGGAATATATCCTCCCAAAGACGAAATTCTTAGCAAAAAATACGACTTGATTGTATTGGGCTACCAAGTTTGGTTCTTGACACCCTCTCCCCCGATCAACGCATTCCTGAAGTCTGAAGCAGGAAAAAGATTGGTTGAAAATACCCCGGTCGTCACGGTGGTCGCCTGTAGAAACATGTGGATTCAGGCCCAAGAGAAAACGAAGCGATTATTAGCGGACGCCAAGGCCAAATTAGTGGGTCATATCGCGTTGGTCGATCGCCACATCAATCATATCAGTGTACTGACCATTGAACACTGGATGTTCTCAGGAAAAAAGACGCGATTGTGGGGTATTTTTCCGAAGCCCGGTGTTTCCGATTCCGATATCGCTAAAGCATCCAGATTTGGCAAACCCATCCGCGAAGCCCTGCTGAGCGATGATTTTTCAAAGCTTCAAGATGAATTGCTCATGCTTGATGCGGTAAAAATCAACCCATATTTGATTAAGACCGACGAAAGGGGTAACATTGTCTTCTCTAAATGGGCAAATCTATTACGGAAGAAAGGAGAACCCGGCGATTCAGCACGTTTGAAATGGATCGGATTCTTCAAATTTTATTTGAAATTTGCCATATGGGTCATCGCACCGATAGTTTTTATTGTATTTTTGCTGACTTATTTGCCCATGACCCGCAAAAGAAAAAAGGATAAGGAATATTATTCCAATGTGCTTTTAAAGGAGGAATAGTAATGAAGGACGTATATATTACCAGAATATCGAAGTTCATGCCCAATGAACCCGTTTCCAACGACGAAATGGAAGAAAAACTGGGTATTATCAATGGGCAGGTTTCTAAAGCACGTCGAATTGTTCTTCGTAACAATCAAATCAAGAATCGACATTATGCCATAGATAAAAATGGCAATGTGACCCACAATAATGCGCAGTTGACCACTGAAGCCGTTCTCGGATTGTGCGATTCCGATTTCACCAAAAACGACATCGAACTATTGTCATGTGGCACCTCTAGTCCGGATCAGATTTTACCGTCTCACGCAGCCATGGTACACGGCTTTTTGAAAAACGGAAACATCGAGATCAACTCCCCTTCGGGCGCCTGTTGTTCGGGTATGAATGCTTTAAAGTACGGGTATCTTTCCGTTATGACCGGACAAGTCAAAAATGCGGCCTGTGCGGGTTCTGAACGCACCTCATCATGGATGAAATCCGATGTCTTTTCGAACGAGATAGACCATTTAAAAGAATTGGAAACCAGTCCTATTCTGGCGTTCAACAAAGAGTTTTTACGCTGGATGCTCTCAGATGGTGCTGGAGCCGTACTTCTAGAGAGTGAGCCCAATGGAGACCTTCCCCTGAAAATAGAATGGATGGATGGCTATTCGTACGCCCATGAAATGGAAACGTGCATGTATGCTGGGGCCGATAAAGAAGAAAATGGTCACCTGACCCCATGGAGCGAATTTCCATCGGAAGTCTGGGGGAGAAAATCACTCTTCGCCATGAAACAGGACACCCGCCTTCTTGGAGAGAACATTTTGGTCAAAGGAGTGGATAGCCTCAAGCAGACGTATGAAAAGCACGGTATTGGCCCTGAGGACGTAGATTATTACCTTCCTCATATCTCCTCCTATTATTTCAAACAAGGCCTATACGAGGAGATGAAAAAGCAAAACATTGAAATGCCTTGGGAGAAATGGTTTTTAAACCTAGAACATATCGGTAATATCGGTGCCGCTTCCATCTATGTGATGCTCGAGGAATTGGTCTCTTCTGGGCGGTTGAAAAAAGGAGACAGAATTCTATGTCATGTTCCTGAAAGTGCCCGTTTTTCTTATATGTATGCCTATATAACCGTTTGCTAAATGAATCTTCTTGATACTGAAATCACCGACGAATCTTTTTTGTTAGGCCTGATTCCGCAGCGTCCTCCCTTCGTCATGATAGACCGGTTGATCCATTATTCCGAGAAGCGGATCATCTCAGGGTTCACTATCCCAAAAGGAAACATTCTAGCCACAGAAAGTCATTTTTCAGCTGCAGGCCTTATCGAAAATATGGCCCAAACGATCGCCCTGCATACCGGATATAAATATTACCTCGCCAATAAACCGGCACCTACAGGATACATCGGGGCCATTAAGAGTGCCGAGGTTTTGGCCATTCCGGAAGTCGACCAAGAACTGACCACTACCATTGAAATCATTCATGATATCATGAACGTAACATTGGTAGAAGCCCAAGTAACATGCCAAGGGCAACTCATCGCGCAAAGCCAAATGAAAACTGCCTTGGCATCCTGACAAATCTAGACTTCATGCGTAAACCGCGCCATAATATTGAAATCGAGAATTTCCTTCCGCATCGACCACCAATGCTGATGAAGTGTAAAACACCCTATCTCGATGGCGAATCGGTAGAAACGCATTTTGAAGTGACCTCAGATAATCTATTTACGAATTCAAAGGGCCAATTTACCGAAGGAGGACTCATCGAACTTTCAGCACAAACCTGTTCGGCGATTACCGGGCAAGATTTCTTTGAGGACGACGATTTGAAAGGTTTGGGCAATAAAGTAGTGGGCTATATCAGCGCTATTAAAAAAGTGGACATCCAAATGTTGCCGAAAATAGGCGACATCCTCATTACCAAAGCTACCTTGATCAACAGATTCGACACAGGAGAAATGAGTATGTGCACCATTACCTCGACCACTTTTAGAAATGATGATTTAATCGTAGATTGTACATTCAATTTCCTAATTCATGAAGTACCACGATGAAAAAAAGTGAAGTACCCCAAGACGAGAGCAAACTGGAGAAAGCCAATATTCGTGAAATGTGCTATGCGGTTGATGAAAACGGGGAATATACCACGGAACTGAGCACTGGATGGGATCCAAAGACCATTGCTCTCGATAATGCCATCAAACAGATCGAAGAGCGTGTCGCCGCGGCAAAACGAAAAGTGGCACAAAACGAGAGCAGTCCTCTAGAGTACTACATGGAACTGAATAAAATGGATTTGCCGATTCTCGCCAGTTACGTCGGTATTTGGAAATGGCGCGTAAAACGTCATTTCAAACCTTCCGTTTTCAAGAAACTATCCCAAAAAACACTGGAGAAATATGCAGCGGTCTTTGATATTACCGTTGACGAATTGCAAACAATCAAGGAATAAACATGCAGATAGATTTCAAACACAACCAATCGGCCCACTGTGAAAACGGGGTTGTTTCCAACCTCATGAAACACAATGGATTTGAGGTTAGCGAGCCTATGGTTTTCGGTATCGGTTCAGGACTTTTGTTCAGTTACCTTCCTTTTATAAAGGTAGACCATGCGCCCGTGTTTACCTATCGCGTACTTCCTGGACTCATTTTCAATCGTTTTGCGAAACGGGTAGGTGTCAAGGTAAAAAGGGAGAAGTTCAAGAACCCCAAAGTCGCCCAAGAACGATTAGATGAAAATTTAAAAAAAAATAACCCCGTGGGGTTGCAGGTAGGCGTCTACAATCTCATCTATTTTCCCGATGAGTACCGTTTTCATTTCAATGCCCATAATATGGTCGTCTATGGAAAAGATAAGGATACCTACCTCATCAGTGACCCTGTAATGGAGCATACCACCACTCTAACTACCAAACAGTTGGAAAAAGTCAGGTTTGCCAAAGGCGCATTCGCCCCTAAGGGACATATTTACTACCCTGTTGCATTTCCCGAGAAGTTACAATTGGAAAAGGCCATAGTCAAGGGCATCAAACATACCTGTCGCGACATGACCGCGCCTGTGCCGATAGTCGGTGTAAAAGCAATGAAATGGGTAGCGAACAATATTCGTAAATGGCCTAAGAAATTAGGAGCTAAACATACAAACCATTATCTCGGACAAATTGTTCGAATGCAAGAGGAAATCGGTACCGGTGGCGGTGGTTTCCGGTACATTTATGCAGCATTTCTGCAAGAGGCAGGCAAGCTATTGAACAATGATGAGCTTTTGGTGCTTTCAAAGCAAATGACAGAAATCGGAGATCAGTGGCGTGATTTTGCGGTGGACGCCTCTCGAATTTATAAGAACAGAAGTGCTGAAAATGACGGATACAATAAAATCGCCGATCAACTCGATAATATTGCTAAAAGGGAAGAGCTCTTTTTCAAAACCCTGAAGAAGGCTGTTTGACCCTCAGCAAAATAGAACCGCCTGAGCAGGACAACGGACATATGATTCAAATCGAACGACTTTCGAAAAAGTACAAAGGAGCCGACTTTTTTTCGGTATCCGATTTGAATTTAACCATCGCCCGAGGCGAGATTTTTGGCTTATTAGGTCCCAATGGAGCCGGAAAGACCACCTTGATTTCAATGTTGAGTTCATTGCTGAAACCAAGTTCGGGAGCTTTTAGCATCAATGGCCTAAATTATAAAGAGAACCAAAGACAACTCAAACAAACCATTGGTACCGTTCCCCAGGAATATGCCCTATACCCAACCTTGACCGCTGCTGAAAACCTGATGTATTTCGGCAGTATGTACGGTATTCCGAAGTACGAATTGAAAAAAAGCATCCAAGACCATCTCGAGACCTTGGGACTCTCGCAATTCGCGAACAAAAAAATCAACACCTTCTCCGGAGGGATGAAACGCCGTATCAATCTTATTGCCGGAATTCTTCATCAGCCCGAAGTGCTCTTTCTTGATGAGCCCACGGTCGGGGTTGATGTACAATCGCGAAATGCGATTATCGATTACCTGAAGCAAATCAATGCACAAGGCACCACCATTATCTACACTTCCCATCACTTGAACGAAGCTGAGGAATTCTGTACGCGCGTTGCGATCATCGATCAAGGAACGATCGTTTGCGAGGGACAACCAGAAGAATTGATCGCACAGCACACAAATGCACGTCATTTAGAAGATGTCTTTTTAGAGAAAACTGGTAAAGCCCTTCGTGATTATGCGTAAACTTACGGCAAGTGCATATAAGGAGGTAGTACTGCTCACCCGCGACTTGGGTGGTTTAGCGGTTTTGTTTCTCATGCCCCTACTTTTGGTCATTACCATCACCTTGATTCAAGATAGCAGCTTCAAGACCATCAAACAAAACAAGATCCCGATTGTTCTTGTCGACAATGACCGTGGTGAAGTTTCACAAACCATCCTTGAAAACCTGAGATCTTCCAAAATGTTCAAGCTTGCGGAAAGCACAGATGAGCAAGAAGTACAGCAACAGGTACAAAACGGCCAGTACCAGCTGGCGATTGTCATTCCAAAAAACCTTTCCAGTGACCTGAATCAAAAAGTTTCAGACAATGTCAATGGCATTTTGGCACAGTTCGGAGCCATTGAAGATTCCATTCCTACGACAATCAAGACAGTCGAATCAAAGGAAGTCAAACTCTATTTTGACCCAGCCACGCAGTTTTCCTTTCGGAACTCCATAAAAAGCGGTATCGATCAAATGGTCTCTAAGATAGAAACCCAATCGATATACAAGGCTTTTCAAGAACAGATCACTGATGATCCCACGGAAAAGATATTCGACACCGAACCCTTCATCACTTTTACGGAAATCGTACCCAATGCGGAGGAAGATGCATTGATTCCGAACTCGACTCAGCACAACATTCCAGCTTGGACCCTTTTTGCCATTTTTTTCATTATCCTGCCCTTATCCATCAATATGGTCAACGAAAAGAACCAAGGTACCTTTGTACGTTTGCGCACGCATCCCGTTTCCTATGCTATTGTATTAGGGGGGAAAGCTCTCGTATTTCTGGTCGTTTCACTTATTCAGTTCACCTTGATGCTCTTGGTCGGCATCTATTTGTTCCCGCTTCTCGGATTGCCACAACTCGATGTTTCCGATAGGCTACCCTTATTGTTTCTTGTAGCCTTTTTTGTAGGCTTGGCGGCAGTAGGTTTAGGGCTCCTGGTGGGTACCATCGCCAAAAGCCAAGAACAATCCGCCCCTTTTGGAGCTACCCTTGTGGTTATTTTAGCTGCTATCGGCGGTGTATGGGTACCGGTTTTTGCCATGCCGAAATTCATGCAGACGCTTTCAGGGCTGTCTCCGATGAACTGGGGCTTGAGCGCATTTTATGATGTTTTCCTCAGAAATGTTCCGTTGAAGGAACTTGTTCCTGAGATTACATTGTTACTTTTGTTTTTTGTAGTGACGACTGCCCTGGCCATAGCCTACTACAACAAAAAAAATGCGGTTTAGATGAAAAAAGAAATCAGTTTCACCAGTGATGTACGCGTTCGGTTTACAGAGTGCGATCCCTTGGGCATCGTCTGGCACGGAAACTACATCCAGTATTTTGAAGACGGGCGAGAGGCTTTCGGTCGACATCACGGTATTTCGTATCTCGATCAAAAAATGCATAATTTCAGTACGCCTATCGTAAAATCCTCATGCGAGCATAAATTACCATTACGATATGGTGATGTGGCCAAGATCAAAACCACTTATGTAGATTCGGCAGCTGCGAAAATGGTATTCAAATATGAGATTTTGAATCCTGAAGGTAAGGTGGTCTGTACCGGTGAAACCGTACAGGTTTTTGTAGAACTGTTTGGAGAGCTTTCCTTGGAATTCCCTAAATTCTTTAAGGATTGGAAAATAAAAGTAGGGCTTCTGGATGATGAGCAATAGCTATCTCTCACATAATACTATTGTTTCGGCCTATGGTTTTGATAGTGCAAACGCCATTCATCAAATCAGTAATGAAGTTTCCGGTTTGCAATTGACCGAGGACCCTACCATTTTACCACAGCCATTTTTTTCGTCAAGAGTATCAGGCGAAGCGCTTGAAGAAAAGTACGACTTACTGAATCCTCAAGAAAGACACACTCGACTTGAAAAAATGCTCTTGGTTTCCTTGAGCAAGACTATATCGGCTTCGAATATGGAATTGACCGATCGGGTCGGTCTCCTAATTTCAACTACTAAAGGTAATATCGACGTATTGGAACAAAAGAGTCCGTTTCCTGAAGAAAGGGCCTACCTGAGTGCTTTAGGTGCAACGATACAGCGTCATTTCGGTTTCCAAAATCAGGCCATTGTACTTTCAAATGCTTGTGTTTCCGGGGTTCTGGCCATAGCTGTTGCCAAAAGATATATTTCTGAAGGCCGATTTGACCACGTTTTTGTAGTTGGTGGTGATTTGGTCACACAATTCATTTTATCTGGTTTCAATGCGTTTCAAGCCTTAAGTGATACGCCCTGCCGACCGTATTGCAAGACACGCTCGGGCATCAACATTGGCGAAGTGGCGGCAAGTGTTCTGGTCACTAACGATACATCGAATCTAGTTGCGGAATCGGTAAAGGTTTTGGGCGAGGCTTCTTGTAATGATGCGAATCATATCTCCGGACCTTCACGAACTGGCGAAGGACTATTCAGAAGTGCAACCAATGCTCTGCACCAAGCACATTTGCAGGCCGACGAAATCGATTACATCTCCGCTCACGGTACGGCGACTTTGTTCAACGATGAAATGGAGGCCATCGCCTTTAACCGTGCCGGCCTTCAAGAAACACCTTTGAACAGTCTAAAGGGGTATTTCGGTCATACCTTGGGGGCTTCAGGGCTTTTGGAAACCATCATCGGAATGCATAGCTTGCATCAAAACACCCTTTTTGCTTCTAAGGGTTTTCAAGAACTTGGTGTCTCTCGACCGCTGAATATCATTGAACGTACGACAAAAAAACCGATCAAAACTTTTTTGAAGACCGCTTCGGGTTTTGGAGGGTGTAATACCGCCGCCATTTTTCAAAAAGTTGGAGATTAGACTTAAATAACGACCCATTGTTCTTAAATTCGCATGCTTAAAATTACAGTAAACCAAGGAATTACCGATGTCTAAAAAAACCATGAAAGCTTTTGATGCTTTGCAAGAGGCTCAAAAAATAGCCTTTGCCCCATTTGTTTTTCAGGCGACCGTTTCATTGAGAAATCTAGGCATACTAGATTTTATTTTTGACCATAGTGCCGAAGGTGGTGCGACCATTGCCGAAATTTCAAAAAAACTGAATATCAGCGAATATGGTTTGAGCGTTTTGTTGGAAATAGCGGAATCTTCAACCATTGTTGAAAAGCATGAATCAGGAAAATACGAGCTGACTAAAATTGGCTATTTCCTGAACTATAACCAAATGACGTCGGCAAATATCAATTTCACGCAAGACATTTGCTACCAAGGGCTCTATCATCTGCAAGACGCTATAGAAACAGGAACCCCTTCAGGATTAAAGGAATTGGGAGATTGGCCTACCATCTACGAGGGGCTTTCAAAACTGACGCCAAAAGAACAAAAATCATGGTTCGCCTTCGACCATTACTATTCCGATGAGATTTTTGGAGAGGCTCTAGAAACGGTTTTTGAGAAAAAGCCCAAGCTACTTTTCGACATTGGCGGCAATACAGGTAAATTTGCGATTCTATGCTGTTCACATTCCGAAGATATCAATGTCAAGATTTTTGACTTACCGGGCCAATTGAACAAAGCACTGGCACATGCGGAAAAAAACGGATTCGAGAATCGTATAACCGGTCAAGAAATCGATTGGTTATCTGAAAATCCGGTTATCCCAAAAGGGGCGGATACTATTTGGATGAGTCAGTTTTTAGACTGTTTTTCAAAAGAAGAGATTCTCAAAATATTGAAGGTGGCCGTCAACGCGATGGATGCGGATACGGAACTGATCATTATCGAAACCTATACCGACAGGCAACAGTATGGAAGCGCGAAACTGACTTTGGAAGCAACATCGCTATATTTTACGGCATTGGCCAATGGAAATAGCAAGATGTATACTTCTGATGAATTCAAGGATCTGGTCCATTCGGCCGGTTTGAATTTGGTAGCCGATAAGAAGGTAGGTGATTTTCATACGATGTTTGTCTGCAAAAAAAAGCAATAACCCTTTGAATTCCTCATTTCAAATAGAGCGTTTTTGTCATATTCGAAACCATCGGATTTCGGTGAACGGAGAAATGCTATTTGAGACCCCCGAAACGGATTTTGCTGCTTTTATCAAGGCAAGTTACAAATCCCTTGGACTGAGTTACTCCAAGTTTTTTAAGATGGACAACTTGAGCAAGCTGGCGTTCATTGCTGCGGACATACTGCTCAAAAACGAAACGGAAAAAAAAATAGCCCTGGTATTTTCGAACAGGGGCTCAAGTCTTGATACGGACAGGAAGCACCAAGAATCCATAGAAAATACCGCTGATTTTTATCCGAGTCCTGCTGTATTTGTCTATACCCTTCCGAATATATGCTTGGGGGAAATCAGCATAAAACACGAACTACATTCAGAGAATGCCTTTTTCATCTTTGACAGCTTCAACCCATCGGAGCTACAGGCATATTGCAGTAGCCTGCTGCGGACCTCGAATTCTGAAAAGGTTTTATGTGGATGGGTAGATTATGATAAGGGAAAATATGATGCATTTTTGTACGTTGTTGCCAAGAACGGTATTTTTGCACATACATCAGAAGAATTAACACGATTATATCAGACCATATGAGTGATTTGAAACTAGAATTAAAAGAGAAAATCATTGAGCAATTGAATCTTGAAGATGTCGCTGTCGAAGAGATTGCCGATACCGACCCTCTTTTTGGTGAGGGGTTGGGGCTTGACTCAATTGACGCGTTGGAATTAATCGTAATGCTAGACAAAGACTACGGTATCAAGCTAGCCGATCCAAAAGAGGGGAGGAAGATTTTTGAATCCATCGATACTATGGCCGGGTATATTGCCGAGCACAGAAGTCGATAACACCTTTCCTTCGGCTATTTTCTTTCGGCACACCCATTAAAATTTCTACGATAAACCCGTTGGTTTCGTATTTTTACGAACGGAACAAATCCAGTCCTAACGCATTATGAGTAAAGGCATAGCAATCACGGGTATGGGCATCATTTCAGCCATTGGCGGAAATGTACAGGAGAATTACGCTTCGCTTGTTAGCGGACAAATGGGTATTTCGAGCATCACCCAAATAGACACCATTCACAAAGACGAAATCATGGTAGGTGAAGTGAAAGCCACCAACTCGGAATTGGAGGACATGCTCGGCCTATCTAAAAACACTCATTCACGTTCGCCAATGCTTGGTATCATGGCCGCAAAGGAAGCCATAGACCAAGCCGGTATAGTTGACATCAACGATTGTAAAACAGGCCTGATTTCAAGTACTACTGTCGGAGGTATGGATAAATCTGAACAGTACTTCTTTGAATATTTTGAAAGCGATAAGCACCACCAACATATCGATGGCCTACATGCGGGCGATTCCACACAGAAAATCGCCGCTTACCTAGGGTTAGAGGCCAGTTTTATGACTACGATCAGTACTGCTTGTTCTTCGGCGGCCAATGCGATTATGTTAGGGGCACGGATGATCAAGTCAGGGCGTTTGGATCGTGCTATCGTCGGGGGAACAGACGCGCTTTCAAAGTTTACGATCAATGGGTTCAAGACCTTAATGATTCTTTCCGATACCTATAATAGCCCATTTGATAACGATAGAAAAGGACTTAATCTGGGTGAAGCAGGTGCTTTTTTGGTATTGGAATCGGAAGAGATCGTTCAAAAAGAAAATAGAGCTGTACTGGCCTATGTTACGGGATATGGTAACGCCAATGACGCCTTTCACCAAACAGCGTCCTCAGAGAATGGTGATGGGGCCGTTATGGCAATGAAAAAAGCGTTAAAAGTCGCAGGTTTAACACCAGAGGACATAGACTATGTAAATGCACATGGCACGGCAACCCCTAACAATGACCTATCGGAAGGTCGGGCAATGCTACGGTTGTTCGGCGAAGGCAAGGTGCCCGAATTTAGTTCGACCAAGGCGTTCACTGGCCATACCCTGGCAGTCGCAGGAGGCGTTGAGGCCGTGTATTCCATTTTGGCACTCCAGCATAACCGTATCTATCCGAACCTCAATTTTCAAACACCCATGAGCGAATTCGATCTGCTTCCGGAGACCGAATCCAAAGAAAAAGAATTGCGTCATGTGCTTTCCAACTCTTTTGGTTTTGGTGGCAATTGCTCCACTCTAATACTCTCTAAAGAAGCGTGAAAAAATCGGTATACATCAATAGCGTGGGTTCTGTTTCCGCTCAAAAAACTTTTGACAACTCCGAGTTTTTAGAGGAAATCACTGACTATGAGGCTACCGAACTCAAGGTAGTATCACCGAACTATAAAGCATACATCCCACCTGCCGCAGCGCGACGGATGGCGAAGGGTATTAAAATGAGTACGGTAAGTTCACAAACCGCACTCAAAGAAGCTGGCTTAGAGAATATCGATGCGATAATCGTCGGTACCGGTTTGGGTTGCTTGGATGATTCGTCCAAATTTGTAAGTGATATTATCAAGAACGAGGAACAGTTCTTGACTCCCACACGTTTTATTCAATCGTCACATAATACCGTGGCCGGGCAAATCGCTTTGGGCCTGGGATGTAAAGGATACAATTTCACCTATGTCAACTCGGCCGTATCCTTTGAATCAAGTTTGTTGGATGCCCAGTTGCAGCTTGAAAATGATGAAGCCACCCATATTTTGGTTGGTGGTGTAGACGAAATGGTGGAACACCATGTACGCACACATCAATTGATCGATCATTTCAAGAATCAGCCAGTGACCATGAAGACCCTGTTGAGTTCCAAGACCGAGGGTGCGGTCATGTCGGAAGGTTCCCATTTCTTTGTCCTCTCTAATGAGAAACAAGATTCTACATACGCCGAACTATTAGGTCTTGAAATATATAATGAACTGGCACAGGAGCAACTCCCTGACCAAGTCCGATCTTTTTTAAAGTATCACGATCATTCCATTGAAGATATCGATCTTGTGGTTTTGGGAAATAATGGGGATATCAATTTCGACGGATACTACCAGGTTTTAAGTGCTGGGCTTTTTGCGAATACCCCCCAAGCGTATTTCAAACACCTTTCCGGAGAGTTTGATACCGCTTCCGCATTCGCCTTTTGGTTATCCTCGAAAATCATCAAAACAGCATCGGTTCCTGATATCGTTAAACTCAATGCACTGCATTCTTCAGCGAAGACGGTCTTGATCTATAACCAATACAGAGGGAAAAATCACAGCCTTGTGCTGCTCAAAAAATGTTAAGACGTAAACCTGTAAGCGTTCTTGTCCTACTGCTTTTTGGGATACTGTTACTACTCGACAGGTATTCTGAAATACCTAGTTGGACCTTTGCGATCCTTTTTTTGCTCTTTTTAGGGATTACGGTCTGCGGGTCTTTTCTTATCCAGTGGAATTACCATTTGACCTCTTTACATGCCAACAAAGCCACAAAAAATAACGAAATCGCCCTGACCTTTGACGACGGACCCCATCCGGAGTATACACCCCAAACGCTCGAACTATTGAAGAAACATGATGCAAAGGCTACTTTTTTCTGCACTGGAAAAGCGATAGAGCAGCATCCTGAACTTTTCAAAAAGATTTTTGCCGAAGGACATACCGTCGGAAACCATACCTACTCCCATTCCAAATCTTTTGGTTTTTTTGGCACCGAAAAGGTAATCGAAGAACTCCATAAGACGGCGGATGTGGTAAAAAACCTGACCGGAAAACAGCTGAAGTTATATCGACCGGCCTTTGGGGTGACCAACCCAATGATAGAAAAAGCGGTTGCACAATTGAAAGTGCAAAGTATCGGCTGGAATGTACGTTCATTGGATACGACCTCGAGGAATGAAGCTGCAGTTTTAGAACGCATTACGGATAAAGTTTCAAAGGGCGATATCGTTTTACTTCATGACACCAGTCAAAAAACCATTCACGTGTTGGAACGGTTATTGCTATTTTTGGACGATAATGGTTTGAAGTCGGTCACGGTAGACCAACTTCTGAATATTGAAGCCTATGATTCATAGAAAGCAGTACAACACCTTGAAGATAGGCATCATCCTAATACTTCTCCTTCTTTTTGGGATACATACAGCACTATCTCAAGTACCGATGACCACATCAGAAGCAGATGCGTTGAAAGAGAAGGTCAAGGCCTTATCTCGAACCACCAAAACCATTTCCAGTGACTTTGTACAGTACAAGCATCTTGACTTTTTATCCAATGATATCGAATCCAAAGGAAAATTGGTCTTCAAAACCCCCGATAAGATAAGGTGGGAATATGTGAGCCCCTTTGCCTATGTGGTCATCTTCAAAGATGAGAGCTTATACATCAATGACAACGGGAACAAAAGTTCAATGGATATGGGCTCAAATGCCATTTTCAAGCAATTGAACCAACTCATTACGGCAAGCATCAAAGGCAACTTGTTCGAAGCGTCGGAATTTAAGGCGACTTATCTGAAAATAAAGGAAAAGAGTGAGGTACATTTCGAACCTACCGACCCACAATTTAGAGAGTTCATAAAGTCATTCCAAATCATTTTCAATGACACTGGTGAAGTTCAAGAAGTGAAAATGATCGAGCCCTCTGAAGACTATACCCAAATTGTTTTTGACAATCGTACTACAAACCAAACCATTTCCGATGCGGTTTTTGATCAGTAGCCTTTTATGGGCAACCCTAATTTCTTGTACTTCCTATCCGAAAAAAAAGGGGTTTACACCCACCTCACCGACTGCAGATCATAGCGCTAACCCTTACTTTTCCGATCAGACCAAAGATTACGTATACAAGGCCAATATCAAGGCTTTCAATCGTTCTTTCGGAGGTATTTTTATCGTTAAAAAGGTAGGGGCAAACCATCATCGAATTGTTTTTACCACAGAACTGGGCAATAAAATTTTTGATTTCACATTTAAAGAAGACCTATTCGAAGTAAATCATGTTGCAAAAGAGTTAAATCGAAAGCCGCTACTTAAAATTTTAAAAAATGACTTTAGGGTGTTAGTGACGGAAACTGCCCTCATGGAAAAATCCTTTACAGGCAACGAAACAATCCTTAATCAAGCGAGGGTCGGGAAGCAAAAACACTTCTATTTCAATAATAAAGTAGGATTGCAAAAAATAATTAAGGTCAAAAACGAGAAAGGGAAGGTAGAATTTATATTCTCGGAAATATCCGATGATTTTGCGAAGCACATTCAGATTTTACACCAAAATCTCGATTTGGACATTACTTTAAAAGCCATCTAAGTGAAAAAGTTATTATTCATATCTTGCCTTTTTTGCATCGGGAACTTTGTTTTCTTGCACGGTCAAGTCAGACAGGGAATAAAACTGGGGCTCAACAATTCAAACCTAAGCAACACAAGGTTAGAGAATAAATCTGATTTTTACCTCGGTGGATTAATTGATATTTCCCTTAGTGACTATTATGCCTTGCAGCCCGAAATCATATATTCGCGTCAAGGAGGGAAA
Source organism: uncultured Flavobacteriaceae bacterium (assembly GCA_947494565.1). Lineage (GTDB taxonomy): Bacteria > Bacteroidota > Bacteroidia > Flavobacteriales > Flavobacteriaceae > Maribacter_C. Next base: position 100,033 of record CANLVG010000002.1, read on the forward strand.
TCGAATTCAACGGAATTCGGAGATGTCCATATCGACTATATCGCCATAATAGCGGCGAACAAGTTCTTTGTGGGGCCTAAAAAAGGGTTTCATTTCAATGTGGGGCTTGGCTTCGACTTTAATGTCGGTGGTAACTGGACCCCCTTATTCGGTTCGGGGGATGATGAATTTGACATTAGCCCGATTGATATGACTTTTAGTGGGGGAATTGGATATGAATTCGGTTTCGGACTTACCCTTGAAGCCCGTTATAAACAAGGGGCCCTTAGTACGGACTTCTTAGGAAGTCGCGATTTGTTCGAAGAAAACGGCAGCCAATTGAACTCTGTTTATCAGGTAGGGCTGGCTTATATATTTAAAACCAAATAGATGCTTATAGAAGGATTATATACTGTTCAAACTATAGAAAAAAACGAACAGGGTGTGAAGGCCAAAGTCAAAATTCATAAAGAACACGAGGTGTTCAAAGGTCATTTCCCTGATAGCCCGGTGATGCCCGGAGTTTGTATGATTCAAATGATCAAGGAACTCACGGAACAAAATTTGGACCAAAAACTATTCTTGAACAAGGCCTCGAATGTCAAGTTTATGGCCATTATCAATCCTGAGGTCAATGCGCTTATTGATCTGGCTTTGACCATCTCTGAGGAGGATGGAATCATAAAAGTCAAGAATGTAACCTCGTATGATGACACTGTGGCACTAAAGTTGAACGCTACTTTCAAAAAACAGCATTAGATGCGTCTTGTACTTCTTTTTGTAATATTACTTCCCTTAGGACTAGCTTGTCAGGAGTTAAAAGTACTCCGGCTGGAATATCCGACCGCCACTATTGACATGCATACCGCAGAAGCCTTGTCAAAATCGCTCTCCGAAGTTTCGGAAGAAGATGATGCGACTCTTATTGCCTATAAAGGAGCACTTTTGACGTTAAAGGCAAAATTTACCAGAGCCATAAGGGATAAGAAAAAGTACTTTAAAGAAGGCGCTACCCTTCTGGAACACGCCATATCCAAAGCCCCGGAAAGCATCGAAATCAGATGCCTTCGCATGGGCGTTCAGGAAAACGCACCAAAACTCTTGAGGTACAAGGGCGATCTTGACGAAGACAAACAATTTATCCTGAATCGATATCCCTTGCTCAAAGATGAGGGCATCAAAGCCTTCATACAAGGATACGTCTCACATTCCAAGCAGTTCAGCACCGCGGAAAAGCAATTGTTTTAGGTATCGAGTTCATTATCTTTGCGATGCAATGAGCCTGAAAATCAACTAAGGCATTGAAGAAAATCACCAGTGGCAGCCACCCTCACCATTCAGGAAACCATGCATCAGTTGAACTGCTGTGTAATGGTACCCACCTATAACAACCACAAGACCTTAAAAAAAGTACTGGATGGCATTCTCGTGTACACCAACAATATTATTGTAGTCAATGACGGGTCTACGGATACTACGGCCGAAATTTTAGAACCGTATTCCCAATTACATCAAATTCACCTCGATGAAAATAAGGGAAAGGGCAATGCTCTAAAAATAGGCTTTGCAGAGGCGTTGACACTAGGTTATGAATTTACGATTACCATAGATTCCGACGGGCAACATTTTCCGGAGGATATCCCTGTTTTTTTGGAAGCACTTCAAAAAGAACCTTCCCAAAATGTAATATTCATCGGAGCGCGCAATATGGATCAAGCGGATGTGCCGGGATCCAGTAGCTTTGGGAACAAATTTTCCAATTTTTGGTTTTGGTTTGAGACCGGTATCCGGTTACAGGATACGCAAAGCGGTTACCGTCTGTATCCCTTGAAATTCCTGGAAAAACTCAAGTTGTACACACCTAAGTTCGAATTTGAAATCGAGGTAATCGTCAAAGCCGCATGGAACGGAACCTTGGTCAAAAATATTCCGATACAGGTCTCGTATGATGAAGAAGAACGCGTTTCGCATTTTAGAAAAGTACCCGATTTCGCCCGTATCAGTGTTTTGAATACCTGGTTTGTGTTGGTCGCCCTTTTTTGGATCAAACCAAGAGACCTGTACCGAAAATTCAGAAAAAAGGGATTTCGAAAGTTTGTAAAAGAAGATCTTTTATACAGCAGTGATTCTCCCCGAAAAAAAGCGCTTTCCATCGCTTTGGGCGTATTTATCGGCCTATGCCCCTTATGGGGGTTTCATACGGTCATTGTCTTGTTCCTGGCCGTATTACTTAAATTGAATAAAGTCATTGCCTTTGCTTTTTCGAATATTAGTCTAGCACCTTTTATTCCTTTTGTACTCTATGCCAGCTTACGAATGGGGACACTTATGACAGGGGAAGAATTGACGTACTCTTTTGATAGCATCGTAACTAACTTTGAGTTTATTACCCATTTAAAGACCTATATCATCGGTAGCTTGACCTTATCCGTTTTAGGGGGGCTACTGTTCGGTTCAGTGGGGTATCTTTTACTGACCCTTTTCAATAGAAAAAAAATAGCCGTCGAGAATGGGTAATTTTTTCCATAAGGCGTATCAACTGATTTCCCAAAAGAAAGGGCTGAGCTTTTTCGCTCTCCTATTGATCGCATCTCTGCTAGCGGGTATCATTTCAAGAATCGCATTCGACGATGATATCAGCTCATTGATTCCCGAAAGCGAGGAGTCGAAAAGGACGCAGGAAATTCTAAAATCGATTGCCTTCACCGATAAGGTAATCGTCAATATTCACCGCGACGATGATACCTCGGTAGAGGAACTTACACAATACGCCACCGATTTCTTGGATACCCTTCAGAACGAAGGTGCGCCTTATATTAAAAGAATTCAGGGAAAATTACATGAAGAAGACCTGCCCAACACCTTGAATTTGGTCTACAAAAACCTTCCCCTTTATCTAGAGGAAGCCGATTTTGAGGCTCTTGCACAACAACTATCGGCAGATAGCATTGCCCAACTGACCCAGCAGCATTACCGTACCTTGATCTCGCCATCCGGAATCATCGCTTCGAAAACCATTCGAAAAGACCCCCTCGGACTTTCATTCATAGCCCTAAAAAAATTGCAGCAACTCGGTATTGCCGAGGATTTTCACCTGAAGGATGGGTTTGTCATCGATCAAGAAGAAAAAAACATCCTGTTGTTCATCACCCCGGTCTTCGCCTCTGGTGAAACCGATAAGAACACCCCTTTTGTTTCGCAGCTGTACGACCTAAAAGCCCAACTTCAGAAAACCTATGGAGACCAAGTTTCGGTAGACTATTTCGGAGCGGCCCTAGTAGCGGTAGCCAACGCAAAACAGATTAAAAAGGATGTACAAATTACGGCTTCGATCGCCCTGATCGTACTCTTCATACTTTTGATCCTTTTTTATCGCAAATTGAGCCTTCCGTTGATCCTGTTCTTGCCCACCGTTTTCGGAGGATTATTATCTGTTGCTATCTTGGTCTTGTTACGAGAAAAAATATCGGCAATCTCACTGGGCATTGGATCGGTGTTGTTAGGAGTCACCTTGGATTACTCATTGCACATTCTCACCCATATTCGAAACGGCAAATCGCTCAAAAGTCTTTTCCATGAAGTGACGCCGTCTATTCTCATGAGCAGTCTCACTACGGCTTCCGCCTTTTTATGTCTGCTTTTCTTGAAATCACAGGCGTTACAAGATTTGGGGATTTTCGCCGCTATCAGTGTGTTGGGAGCTTCCGTCTTTGCCCTTCTGTTCATTCCTCAGGTATACCGCCTCCACCCAAAGCATGCGAGCAAAAGAACACTGTTGGACCGCTTGGCCGAATATAAACTGCACCAAAACAAATGGGTTATCGCCGGTTTGGCCATCCTATTGATCACAAGCATGTTCACCTACAAAAACATCACGTTCAACAAAGATATTGCTAAGTTGAACTATGAATCAGAGGTCTTGATACAGGCGCGGGAAAGATTAGAGGCACTTACCGATATCGAATCCAAATCAGTGTACTTGGCCACCTATGGATCGGAGCAAGAAAACGTTTTAAGGCAAAATGATGCCTTATATGAAAAGCTTAAATCGCTGAAAAGCACCGGAGAAATCATCAGTTACACCTCAATTGGCGGCCTTTTGCCTTCCCAAGAGCGCCAAACCGAAAAAATTGCACTTTGGAACGACTTCTGGAGCACCGATAAAATCGAAACCGTCAAAAAAAACTTTGTTGAAAGTGGTACGACCCTCGGATTTAAGGAAAATACCTTTGCTCCGTTCTACGCACTATTGAATTCAGAATTCAATCCAATACACCAAACTGACGTGAGTGAATTAGCGTCTTTTGCTATCGAAGATTTTCTCGTTTCCGACACTAGCAATACGACCATCACCTCCCTTATCAAAGTGGATGACGCCAAATTGGAGCGCGTAAGAGCCTCTTTTGAAAATGTTTCGCAAACCCTGTTAATAGACAGAAAACAGGTGAATGAAACCTTTTTAGGAAGCCTCAAAAGTGACTTTAATCGTCTGATTTGGTACTCGCTTATCGCCGTCGTACTATTGTTGACTTTATTTTACCGTAGCACTTCCTTGCTATTGATAACGGCCATACCCCTGTTTTTAAGTTGGTTTTTAACCATCGGGGTCTTAGCTTTTTTTAAGATCGAATTCAACATTTTCAATAGCATCGTTTCCAGTTTTATTTTTGGACTAGGGGTCGATTACGGTATTTTCATCACAAATGGATTACTAGCAGAGTACCGAACAGGAGAAAAAACCTTGGCCACTCACAAGACCTCGATTATCCTTTCCGTGCTCACCACGCTTCTAGGAATTGGAGTGCTGGTTTTCGCCAAACATCCAGCACTGTATTCCGTATCCATAGTGTGTATCATCGGTATTCTATCGGCGGCCTTGGTCTCCTTTACCGTACAGCCTTTACTCTTTCATCTTTTTATAGGAAATACGAACAAAAGACCGATTCGCCCTCGGGTTCTTGCCCATTCCCTGGTATCGTTTGGCTATTTTGATTTAGGAGGCATACTACTTTCCGCATATGCTTGGATTATCATGAAAATCAATCCGAAAGCCCATTTGAAAAAGCAGATGGGACTACATCAGGTGGTTTCGAAATTTATGAAATCGGTCTTGTACACCAATCCTTTTCTCTCCAAAAAAGTAGTCAACGAACACGGAGAAACGTTCAAAAAACCAGCGATGTTCATTGCCAACCACACCTCGTTTCTAGATATTCTGGCGATGGGCATGCTGACTCCGAAACTCATTTATCTGGTCAAAGATCATGTGTACAACTCCCCCACTGTAGGCAGTGCTGCCAAGCTTCATGGAGCGTATCCTGTTTCGGGCGGTGTCGAAAACGGCGAAGAATTTCTTCAACATAAAGTTACCCAAGGGTTTTCAATCGTTGCTTTTCCGGAAGGCGCACGCTCTTCTACCAATAAAGTACATCGTTTTCATAAAGGAGCCTTTTACCTTGCCGAGCGGTTAGGGTTGGATATTGTTCCGGTAATGATCCATGGCGGGGCGGAAGTATCCCCCAAGGGAAGCTTTGTCATTCGGGATGGGAGTTTTACCGTAGAGATCCTACCGCGGATCAAAGCTGGAGATACTACCTTCGGCGGCAGCTATCGCGAACGTCCGAAGCTTTTTGGTCGATACTTTCGAGATGCGTTTCGAAAGATGCGCAATCGGCTGGAAGGGAAAACCTACTGGCATCAGCTTATATTGCAAAATTATAGGCATAAAGGCAATTTGTTTTACAAGGGGGTCAAACAAGACCTGAAAGTGAATGGGGACACCTACAAAACACTGCTCACGTATTTGGGAGAAAAAGAAACGATAATCCATATCTCGGCCGATTGGGGTCAATTCGATTTGCTAATGGCCCTGGACTCCATAGATCGAAGAATCCATTGCTTTTTGGCAGACCGAGAAGCACAGGCCATCTTAAAGAACAATTACCTCACACATCAATATAGTAAAATCAAGGTATTCGACAACATCCCCGAAGTGATGGCACAAAAAGCCAATGTTCTCATCATTGATACAACAGCATTTGACTTAGGTGACCTCCTCAATGGAGAATTGGATGAAATTACTATCTTGATACTTCTTAAGAGGGCCAAGGAAAGTAGTTTGGAAGCTGCAGTGAACCTAGGGTTCGTGCCACAAGAAATGCACGATTCCTTCGCGCTATTAAAACGAATATAAGCCTGATATGAAGACATATTACGACGTTGTAATCATTGGTAGTGGCATGGGGGGCTTGGTAGCGGCGAATATCCTTGCACGTGAAGGGCGCAGCGTATGTGTACTTGAAAAGAACAATCAATTCGGCGGAAACCTGCAGACCTTTGTACGGGAACGAACTATTTTCGACACAGGGGTACATTATATCGGCGGCCTATCGGAAGGCCAAAACCTATATCGCTATTTCGACTACCTTGGTATTTTAGAGGGGTTGGAATTCAAACAGCTCAATACCGATGGTTTCGATATTATCACTTTTGACAATGACCCCATGGAGTATCCACATGCTCAGGGCTACGATAATTTCAGAAAGCAATTGGTCGAAAGGTTTCCCGATGAGGAAAAGGCCATTCAGACCTATTGTGACAAACTTCAAGAAATCTGTACAAAGTTTCCGCTCTATAACGTCGAAAACGGAAAACCGTATAGCAACGATCCCGATATTTTTCAGCAGTCCGCAAAAGACTTCATCGACTCGATTACGGATAATGAAAAACTCCGCGCTGTATTAGGTGGGTCAAACTTGTTATATGCCGGGGAACCGGACAGAACCCCGATTTATGTGCATGCACTTTCGTGCAACTCCTATATCGAAAGTGCCTACCGCTGTGCCGATGGCGGGAGTCAAATTACCAAACTGCTCATCAGAAAATTGAAAGAACACGGGGGCGAGGCCTTTAAGCACAGTGAGGTAGTCGATATTGAATGTGTTGACAAACAAATCGTTTCGGTAAAGACGGCAAAAGGCGATGTGGTTTTAGGTGAACATTTCATTTCGAACATCGAACCAAAGCACACCTTAACATTGGTGGGGGAAGAGCACTTTAGAAAAGCGTATACGAGGCGCATCCAAGAGTTAGAGAGTACCATTTCGGCTTTTAGCATTCACATTGTATTGAAACCCGAGACCTTCAAATACCTCAACAAGAATTACTATCATTTCAAGGATCATCGAAGCATCTGGAAAGCGCATGAGTATACAGAGGATAGCTGGCCCGAAACCTATATGCTCTCCATGGGCGCTCGCAAAAACCAAGGCGAATGGGGCGACCAACTAACGGCCATTACGTACATGCGCTATGAAGAAGTAGCACAATGGGAAGATACCTTCAATACGGTAGCCCATAAAAACAGTCGGGGCCAAACCTACGAGCAATTCAAGCTGGAAAAAGCGGAGTTGTTTGTTCAGGAATTGGAAAAGAAGTTTCCGAATATCAGGGCTTGTATACAAAGTGTTCACACGTCCACTCCACTTTCCTATCGCGATTATATCGGATGCAATCAAGGGTCGATGTACGGGTATGTGAAAGACGTGAACAATCCATTAAAAGCCTTTATTTCGGCAAGAACCAAAATCCCCAATCTCTATTTTACCGGACAGAGCTTAAATATGCATGGTATTTTAGGAGTCACCATAAGTGGGGTCGTGACCTGTTCGGAAATACTGGGCAGTGAATATATTATCAATAAGATAAATACCAAAGAGAAGAAACAAAAAGCAATAGTGTAATGGGACAATTTGCAGTCGCCCCGATACGGCGAGTCGAAAACATCTCGAAACAAGACTTTATCGAGCACTACTACAAACCTCAAAAACCAGTGCTTATTTCGGGCCTGACCAAGAACTGGCCGGCCTACGAAAAATGGACACTCGACTATATTCAAGAAAGGGCAGGCGACCAAATCGTTCCCCTATACAACAATGAACCGGCCAAGGGAAATGAAAGCGTCTACGCCCCTAAAAAAGAAATGAAGCTGGCGGATTATATCGAAATCCTGAAAACCCAACCGACCGACCTCCGAATTTTCTTTTATGAAATACTGAAAAAAATGCCCGAACTTTTGAATGATTTCGAGTATCCCGATATCGGTTTGAAGTTCTTCAAAAAGTTGCCGGCACTTTTTTTTGGAGGAGGGGAATCGAAAGTGTTCATGCACTATGATATTGATTTACCCGACAGTATGCACTTTCATTTTGATGGGCATAAGCGTGTGACCCTATTCTCCCCTGAACAGACCAAATTTCTGTACCGGGTGCCGTTCGCTATCCATAATCTGGAATCCATCGATATGGACAATCCTGATTTTGACACCTACCCCGCTCTGAAATATGCCAAGGGAATCCAAGCTGAAATGAAGCATGGAGATGCGCTATACATGCCCAGCGGATATTGGCATTATATCAAATATCTTGATGGGGGCTTTTCCATGACCTTACGGGCCTTGCCCCGCAGTCCGAAACGTTTCCTAAATATGCTGTCAAATGTGCTTATCATGAGGAATTTCGATAATTTTACACGGAAGTATCGGGGTCAAAAATGGCTGGACTATAAAGATGAACTCGCCATTAAACGAACGGAGCGGAATTTAAAACGTCTTTAGATACGCTCAAGATTTGATGAACCTAGCGGTAAATGTATTTCGACCTCACCATTCGGTGAAAGCACGACACATGATCATAAAAAAAATTACTAAAACGGTTTTTGTAGGTTCGGGACTATTCCTGATGTTAAATGCATGTGGAATTTCAAAGGGGCTCGAAAACAGACCGAATATTGCGGCTTATGATACGACACTTCCAGAGCGCGAGCAACTTTCGGATTCCTCCTTCACGATAGGACCTAATTTTATCACCAAGAACGAACGAGGGCTTTGGGAAATGTATGTCAAGGGTAACCCCATGCAATTGGGCTTACGCCAAGGTGCTTTGAGTCAAGAGCTGTTCAACCAGCAGGAGGCGGTTTTCCTAAAAAAAATCGATGAGCTCGTTCCTTCAAAAGGCTATCAAAACATACTTCGCAAATTTCTGGCCTGGTTCAATCGCAAGGTTTACCTGCACATCGATGAACAATACAAGACCGAAATTTATGGCATCTCCAAATACGCTTCTCCCGACTATGATTATATCGCGGAAGAGTACCCGCGGGTACTCTACTTTCACGGAGCGCATGATATCGGACACGCCTTGCAAGATTTGGCACTGGTCGGCTGTTCCTCTTTTGCCTCTTGGGGAGAACATACTAAGGATGGCAAATTGCTGATTGGTCGAAACTTTGATTTCTATGCTGGGGATGCCTTTGCCAAAAACAAGATTGTCGCTTTTATCGAGCCTGAAGACGGATACAACTTCATGTCGGTCACTTGGGGCGGTATGATCGGTGTCGTATCGGGAATGAACGATCAGGGGCTAACGGTCACCATCAATGCCGGAAAATCACAGTTCCCACTCGTCGCGAAGACTCCGGTATCGCTCGTTACCCGTGAAATATTACAATATGCTTCCACTATCGAAGAGGCGATTGCCATTGCCCGAAAACGGGAAGTCTTTGTCTCGGAATCCATTTTTGTGGGAAGTGCAAAGGATAAAAAAGCAGCCGTCATTGAAGTAGCCCCGAAAAATTTCGGCGTATATGAGGTACCGAACGCAAACCAGCAGTTGATATGCTCCAATCATTTTCAAAGCGAAGCCTATGCCGATGACAAAAAGAATCAGCGGCACATTTTAGAAAGTCATTCACAATACCGGTATGAACGTATGGAAGAACTGCTCGAAGAAGCCGAAAAGGTTACTCCTGAAACCGTGGTCTCCATTCTCCGAAACCGAGAGGGACTGGCCGAAAAGGAAATCGGATATGGCAATGAAAAGGCCCTCAATCAAATGCTGGCACATCATGGCATTGTATTTCAGCCTGAGGATTTATTGGTCTGGGTATCGAGCAACCCCTACCAAATGGGGGAATTTGTGGCCTATGACCTAAAGGAAGTCTTTTCCAAACGTAGGGGGGGCCATACATCAGTTGCCAAGACGGAATTGAATATTGCAGAGGATCCTTTTTTGCATACGGAAACCTATCGCAACTATGAGCGCTATCGCGCACTTCGAAATGAAATCGAACAGGCAATTGCAAACGAAGCGCATCTGGCACAAGACCTCCTTTCCGAATTTACGGCCTTAAACCCCGAGTATTGGGAAGCGCATTACCTTGTGGGCACTTATAATTTGGAAAAGGGATACGACAGGGTCGCCTTAGACGCATTTTTGGAAGCCAAATCGAAAGAAATCACTACTTTGCCGGAGCGTGAAGGCGTAGAAAAGCAGATTCGAAAATTGAGCAGAAGACTGAAGTAATGATTCCAGAAATAGAAAAGGCAACCCCTCAAGAAATCCAAGCTTTTCAAGAAGGTAAATTGAAAGAACTTATCGCGTATCTTTCCGAAAACTCTCCCTATTATCGTCGTGTTTTTCGAAACCATAAAATCAGTACATCGGATATCAATACCCTATCGGATTTGACTAAAATCCCGGTAACGACCAAAGAACAACTACAACACCACAACGACGATTTCTTCTGTGTGACCAAATCAAAGATCATTGATTTCGTGACTACCTCCGGAACCTTAGGAGAGCCTGTCACCGTGGGTTTAACGGATAAAGACTTAGATCGTCTGGCGTATAATGAGGCCATCTCATTTGCCTGTGCTGGAATTCAAGAAGATGATATTCTACAACTGACGACGACGATAGATCGTAGGTTCATGGCCGGACTCGCTTACTTTTTAGGAGTGCGTAAGCTAGGCGCGGGTATCGTCCGTGTTGGGGCAGGTATTCCTGAACTGCAGTGGGACAGCATCCAAAAATTTAAGCCTACCTATCTCATCGTAGTCCCATCGTTTCTTTTAAAATTGATCCAATATGCAGAAGCGCATGGCATAGCGCTTGACACCTCCGGAATCAAAGGAGCGATCTGCATAGGGGAGTCCCTCAGAAATCAAGACTTTTCGTTGAATGTACTGGCCGAAAAGATTCGATCCAAATGGAATATCGAATTGTACTCCACCTATGCCTCCACCGAAATGAGCACGGCCTTTACCGAATGTTCCGAACAGCGTGGGGGGCATCATCATCCTGAATTGATCATCACGGAAATCTTGGATGAGCACGATCGGCCTGTTCCTCCAGGCGAGGAAGGGGAATTGGTCATTACCACCTTAGGGGTCGAGGCCATGCCTTTATTACGTTTCAAAACGGGAGATATTGTAGCGGCCCACCATACGTCATGTGGCTGCGGAAGGAATACATTGCGTTTGGGTCCGGTGGTGGGCCGTAAAAAGCAAATGATCAAGTACAAGGGCACTACTCTTTATCCTCCTGCGATGGGTAATCTGTTGAATGACTTTAGTGAAGTGAAGAGCCATGTCGTAGAAATTTACCACAATGCCATCGGTACGGATGAAATCCTGATAAAGATATGCGCTCCGAAAGCCTCGGATACACTTCTTGCTCAAATCAGAGATCATTTCCGCTCTAAATTAAGGGTTAGTCCGACTATCGAACTCTGTTCTCGAGAGGAAATCCAACAACTGCAGTTGTCTAAATTGGGGCGCAAACCGATAGGAGTAATTGATAGAAGGTAAAAGTACTACTGCGAAATCCTTCGACTGCGCTCAGGATGACATAGTGACCAAATTTGACTATTTCGAAATGTCAGTCTGAGCGCAGTCGAAGACCTTTATTGATTATCCGTTAAATACAAGCCAATCTTGATTTTCCAATAGGGCATCTTTTCCTCAAAAAATTCGAAGTAGGCTTTCAAACCGTCAGCATCCGGCAGGGCGGTTTTAGCCGCTACTATCTGTTCAAGTTCCTTTGAGGTCACCAATTCTTCAAGAACGACTTCCACACCCTGGGCATGCACTTTTAACAAATGGCTGTAAATCGTATTCTCGGTCAATCCTCGTTGCATTGCAATTTCGGCGGGAGATAATCCTTCTTGAAACAAGGCATAAGTCTGTTCATGGGTAGGGGTTTTGGGCTTTACTGTATCAACATGCTTCGCTATTTCGGCCAAGAAGACATCGGCATATTTGGCCAATTTCGTTTCCCCGACTCCAGATACTTTGGCAAACTCGGCATGGTTCAACGGTTGTTTAACCTCCATATCCTTTAGGCTTGCATCTCCAAAAACGACATAGGCGGGCACCCCTTCCTCTTGGGCGAGTTGCAATCGTAAGACACGTAGTTTTTCAAAGAGTCCTTTTTTGCTGGTACTTGAGCTGGTTTTTTGGGTTGCCGATTCTTCTACCTGCTGTAGTAGAGCGAGCTGCACCTGTTTTTTGGCATATAGAATATCTTTTGCCAGAGGGGTTAATGCAATTCGGCTGTTTTCGCGGAAATTGATTTCCAAAACCCCTTGATTGAGCAATTGAATCACATACTGCTGTAGATCTTGCCACGAAATATCCTTTACCGTGCCGTAGGTCTTGATATGTTGATGTCCTTTTTCATAGACCTGTGCGTTCTGGGCACCACGGAGTACATCGATTAACACGCCCATAGATTCCCGCTCTTTCATACGAACCACTGCAGAACATATTTTTTGTGCCAAAATGGTCGCATCGAAGTAAGTCGGGGGACTTTTACAAATATCACAGTTTCCACAGCCCTCGGTAATATGTTCCCCAAAATAATTCAGCAAGGCAATACGCCGGCAACTCAGGGCTTCCGCATACTGTTGCATACGCTCCAATTTGGCATATTGCACTTGTGCATTCTCACTAGCGGCGATGAACTTTCGCAGCTGTACTACATCAGCATAGCTATAGAAAAGCAGCGTATGTGCAGGCAATCCATCTCGACCAGATCGACCGATTTCCTGATAATAGCCTTCCAGGTTTTTGGGCAGGTTATAATGGATGACCCAGCGCACATTGCTCTTGTCAATTCCCATTCCAAAGGCGATTGTCGCACAGATAATGGGAGTTCTGTCATTGATAAAATCTTCTTGAACCGCAGTTCTTTCAGCAGCGTTCATTCCCGCATGGTATGCTTTTGCCGCGAAGCCCGCACTTTGTAGTTTTTCGGCCAGCTTCTCTGTATTCTTTCGGCTCAAACAGTAAATGATTCCGCTTTCATCGAGGCGACCTTCCAAAAAATCAAGGATCTGTTTTACCCTGTTCTGTCCTGGCCGAACGTCTAAATATAGATTGGGTCGATTGAAGGAAGCCAAATGCCTAGAGGCATTTTCCAGCGAAAGTTGCTCTACAATATCATCTTGGGTAGCCTTATCGGCGGTAGCGGTCAAGGCCATGACAGGAACCTCCGGAAATCTAGATTTCAAACTCCCCAATTGCGTATAGGCCGGTCTAAAATCGTGTCCCCAAGAGGAGATACAATGCGCTTCATCAATAGCGAATAAGCTAATGGCAATTTCCTTGAAAACAGCATCAAAATGGGCAATACTCTCTGGAGCGACATAGAGTAACTTCAACGCTCCGTCTTTGAGCTGTTGCCAGGTTTCTTGTTGTACCTCACTAGGTTGGGAACTGTTATAATATGCAGCCGCAATCCCATTGGCACGAAGTACATCTACTTGATCTTTCATTAGAGCAATCAATGGAGAGACGACAATAGCGGTACCCTCTAAGGCCAAAGCCGGCAATTGAAAGCAGAGTGATTTACCTCCACCTGTCGGCATGATCGCCAACACATCTTTTTTGGAAAGTACATCCGTCATCACTTCCAACTGATTTGGTCGAAAGGAATCATACCCAAAATGTGTTTTAAGAAGTGGTAAAAGCTGTTGTTGCGAGTCTATGGTAAGCATGGGTAAAGTTATGGAATGTTCGTTGATTTCTTACTGGTTTTCTTTTCGCTATGAGCTATTTTCATGGGGCCACCCCGAATCATAATTTGAAGAAGGCAACCACTGAAGGGGCGACTATGGCCCCTTCAATCGTTTCCATTGGTAGGGTTTACTTCCCTAACATTAAGAGTTCATTACATTTGATTTCGGTGACATATCTTTTTTCACCTTCTTTGGTTTCATACGATCGATGAATCAGTTTGCCTTCAACGGCCACTTGTTTTCCTTTGACCAGGTAGTTTTCTACGATCTCGGCCGTTTTACCCCATGCGACGATAGTATGCCATTGGGTATCCTCTACTTTTTCACCTTTGGCGTTTCGGTAACTATCGCTCGTGGCGACTGAAAATTTCGCGAGTTTGTTCCCGCTGTCCAAGTTTACGATTTCTGGGTCTTGACCCAAGTGTCCAATCAACTGTACTGAATTTTTAAGTGCGTTCATCATACTAATTTTTAAGGGTTAACAATTGATACTATCGAGTTCTTATGTTTCGACACTGCAAACCTAGCGCACATCAAAATCAGTATTCGTATGTTAAACATTTGTATACGTTTACATACGAATGTAAATGTTTAAAAACTTTTATATTACTTAATACCAAATATTTAACAATCCCTAAATTTACATATGGAATGCTTTCAAATTCTCAGAAATGTGTATTTATTACTATTAGTAGGACCAATTGTTAAAGTGGTTTTTGAGTAGCTTTGATGATGTGGTGGTCCGTAATCTTCTTTGTTTTTCTTATCATTTTCCTTGTAGTAGCCGAGTATGCTGACAATAAGGCCATGGAGAACCCTGATAAGGACGAGTATAAACAACGAAAATAAGGGCGCTCGTCCGCATCGTATATGGACACCAAAGTCTCCCCATGTTGATGTCATTACAGATTGGACTTAAACATAATTTTAAAAAACCCTTCCCGTGTTGTATATTACGTCTGATTTGAGACCACCGGATTGCTGTCCCTAGAAACATGGTGTGGTCGGACAACAAAATTCTTGTTCCGACTTGAGCGTGTATTTGATTTCTAGATATCCGGCCCTATTTTTTAATAACCGCCCCCATCGAACTTATCATGTTGATAAAAATCGCCATTGTGCTTGCCGGTGTCATATTTATGGCCCTAGCTTTCTATGTAAACGGTTTAGACAACAAAGAAAAAGAAGATTGAGTTTCCGCCCGCATCATGTCTAGATGCCTATAGCACAGTAAGAACTATATTATAGCATCGATTGTTCACGTTAAAGAAAACAAGGAACCGTATCGTACTATTTTGACCCCTGACATTATCTGACATAGCCTCCATTTACCTTTGTATCAAATCACAAACATCATGGAACATGCAAACTGTACAAATCACTCCCTTTCAGATCATCGGAATAACCGTCAGAACCAGCAACGAAAACGACCAAGCAGCCTCGGACATTGGTTTACTCTGGGAAAGATTTATGACCGAAGGCATTTCACAAAAAATAAGCAACAAAACAAGTGATGAGATCTTTGCGATCTACACCAATTATGAAAGTGACCATACCCGACCCTATGACACTCTCTTCGGCTGTAAGGTAGACTCCCTCGATACGATTCCTGATGGTATGGTAGGCCAAGCTTTCGAAGGGGGCACCTTCGCAAAGTTCACTGCAAAAGGGGACGTCACAAAAGGTGCCGTATACCAGGCTTGGGTAGCTATTTGGAATACTGATTTGGACCGACGTTACACAGCCGACTTTGAGGTATATGGGGAGAAAGCCACAGAAATCACCAACGCGGAGGTCGATATTTTCGTTGCGATGGAACCCTAGTTTTTATGGAATAACCGAACACCGCATCTGATTTTTTGCTACATTAAAGGACACTAATGAATACTAAACATTAACTAAAACTTTAATCATGAAAAAATTAGTAGCAGAATGCATCGGAACCCTTTGGTTGGTTCTTGGTGGATGTGGTAGTGCGGTCTTGGCCGCAGGTTTCCCTGAGATGGGAATTGGTTTTGTCGGGGTGTCCCTCGCTTTTGGTTTGACCGTGGTCACCATGGCCTATGCCATAGGCCATATTTCGGGTTGTCATTTGAATCCTGCCGTATCGATTGGCCTATGGGTGGGCGGGCGTTTCGACGCTAAAGATCTCCTTCCCTATATCATTGCCCAAGTATTGGGCGCTATCGCAGGAGCGGGAATACTCTACCTGATTGTCAGCAATCAAGCCGGTTTTGAAGGAGTAGGCGGCTTTGCGGCCAATGGCTTTGGAGAACATTCCCCAGGGGGATTTAATATGACCGCCGCCCTAATCACCGAAATCGTTATGACCTTTGTATTTCTTTTTGTCATCTTGGGCAGCACCCATTCCAAGGCACCGAAATATTTGGCCGGGTTGGCCATCGGACTCTGTTTGACCCTGATCCATTTGATCAGTATTCCCGTGACCAATACGTCAGTGAACCCTGCCAGAAGTACCAGTCAGGCCATTTTTGCCGATGGCGGATGGGCTACAGGGCAACTGTGGCTCTTTTGGGTAGCCCCTATAATCGGTGCCGTTATAGCCGGATTACTCTATAAAAACCTTTCCCCGGAAAAATAGCGGATCACCATAGTATACATCTTATAAAACATCCCAATTTGATTGGGATGTTTTTGTTTACCTCCATCCTCATTTTGTTCCTTGTGGAGGCAGTTCAAGTCTAGCATTATTCCCTATATTTATGTTCTTAAAACCGACCTATGCCTCTTATTATCGTTATTGGTGGAATACTGCTCTTGTTTCTATTGATAGCCCAATTTAAACTCAACGCTTTTATTTCCTTTATCATCGTCTCCTTACTTGTTGGAGTAGCGGAAGGCATGGAAGTCCTTAAAGTGGTCGACTCCATTCAAACCGGGTTGGGAAAAACCTTGGGTAGTCTTATCATGATTTTGGGTTTGGGAGCCATGCTGGGAAAATTAGTGGCCGACAGCGGGGCCGCCCAGCGCATCACGACCAAATTGGTCGATAAATTCGGAAAGAAGAACATTCAATGGGCTGTGGTCTTGACCGGTTTTATTGTCGGTATTCCGATGTTCTATACGGTAGGCTTCGTGATTTTGGTTCCATTGGTGTTTACGGTGGCGGCAGCGACGGGTTTACCCCTAATTTACGTAGGTCTTCCGATGTTGGCCTCACTCTCGGTAACACATGGTTACCTTCCGCCCCACCCAGCCCCTACTGGTATCGCAGTCATGTTCGATGCGGATTTAGGGAAGACCTTACTCTATGGCATTATCGTGGCGATCCCAGCCATTATTGTTGCGGGACCCTTGTTTTCTAGAACTATCAAGAATATCGAAGCTACACCCTTAAAAGAGTTTTTAAATCCGAAAGTATTGCAGGAGGATGAAATGCCCAGTACAATGACCAGTATTTTGACCGCACTACTTCCGGTTATCCTAATTGGTATTGCGGCGTTACTGGATTTTTTACTTCCGGAAGCAAATGGGTTTAGAAAAATAGTGGCCATTGCAGGAAATCCCGTGATCGCCATGCTGATTTCGGTATTGGTCGCTATCTACACCCTAGGTCTGGCAAGAGGACGGAAAATGACCGAAATTATGAGTTCCGTTTCCAATGCGGTTGCCGGTATCACTATGGTTTTATTAATTATTGCAGGTGCAGGTGCCTTGAAGGAAGTGCTGATCGATAGCGGCGTTAGTGACTATATCGGTAACATGCTCAAAGGCTCTTCGATTTCCCCTCTGATTTTGGCCTGGTTGATTGCGACCGTCATTCGTATATGCGTTGGTTCGGCTACCGTTGCCGGTTTGACGGCAGCGGGTATTGCATTACCGCTGTTATCCGGTACCGATGTCAGTCCTGAATTGATGGTCTTGGCCATCGGCTCTGGTAGCTTGATGCTATCACATGTCAACGATGGCGGCTTTTGGCTGTACAAGGAGTATTTTAATCTCTCCGTAAAGGACACCTTGAAAACGTGGACAGTAATGGAAACCACGGTTGGCGTTATGGGCCTTGTCGGAGTTCTAATTTTAGATATATTCATTTAAAACAATACTATGGAAACACCTTCGGAACGAATAAAAGCATTAGGATTGCAATTACCCCCCGCACCGCCACCAGCAGGATTGTACAAGCCCGTTTTGGTCGTGGATAATTTTCTCTATATATCCGGACAAGGATGTATGCGCACCGATGGCACCTTGATTGTTGGCCGGGTAGGTGACACCCTTACTTTAGAGGAAGGAAAAGCAGCAGCACGACAAACAGCATTGACCATGCTGGCGACCATCACCACCCATTTCGGTGATGTCGATCGTATCAAACGGTTGGTCAAAACCTTGGGAATGGTGAATTGCACCCCTGATTTTGGAGATCAACCCCTGGTTATCAATGGGTATAGTGAATTAATGGCCGATGTTTTTGGCCCCGATTATGGCGTTGGTGTGCGCAGTGCAGTAGGCATGATGCTCCCAGGCGGTATTGCCGTGGAAATCGAGGCGATGTTTGAACTTCATCAATAAACTAAGCTGTCATGTCTGATTTAAACTGGTTCGAGGTTTCGGACACCTCCCATCTCATCTCCCCATCATTGTTGGTCTATCCCGATCGAATTGAACAAAACATTGCCGAAATGAAATCGGTAGTCGGCGATGTTAGTCGACTACGACCGCATATCAAAACGCATAAGACCGCCGAAATCGTTCAACTTCAACTACGGGAAGGTATTCGAAAGTTCAAATGTGCGACCATCGCGGAAGCCGAGCTGCTGGGAAGTTGCGGCGCTGATGAAATCTTGTTGGCGATGCCCTTGGTAGGGGCCAATATCCTGCGTTTTGTAGCCTTGACACAACAGTTTCCCGAATCGAATTTTTCGACCTTGGTCGACAATTCCGGAACTCTAGAGGAAATCACCACCATAGCCTTGGAAAAAAACATTAGGTTGCAACTGTGGATGGATATCAATGTGGGGATGAACCGCACAGGGATCGTCCCCGATGGGAAGGCCGTAGGACTTTTTCGTGAGATTGCCGAACATCCTCAACTTGAAGCGATGGGTTTCCATGTCTATGACGGACATATTCGCGAAACCGATTTTGATCGACAAAAGGAGGTCGTCGATACCGCTTACCTCAGCGTTGTCCAATTAAAAGAAACGATAGAACAACAAGGCATCACAGTGAAGCATATCGTTGCTGGGGGATCACCCTCCTTTCCGGTTCATGCCCAAAGGGCGAATGTCGATGTTGCACCGGGCACAACACTATTATGGGATGCCCGTTATGGAGAACTTTTTCCTCATATGAATTTCCAGCCGGCCGCCATATTGTTTACACGGATCATTAGCAAACCAGCTCCGAATATCCTTTGCTTTGATCTCGGTCATAAGTCGATCGCACCTGAGATGAATTTTCCACGCGTACGGTTTTTGAACCTTCCGGACAGTGAACAAATCGGACAAAGCGAAGAACATTTAGTGGTCAAAGTAGCCGATGGCAGCAGCTATGAAGTCGGTCAAGGATTTTATGCGCTTCCTATGCATGTGTGCCCTACAGTAGCTAAATATGAAACCCTGCAAGTGGTAAAAGATGGAAGCATTATCAATCAATGGCAGGTCGCTGCGCGGAATCAAAAAATAACAATTTAAGCATGTTCATATTCGATGCCCATCTAGATTTATCCATGAACGCTTTGGAATGGAACCGTGATTTGCGGTGGCCCGTTTCTGAAATTCGGGAAAGTGAAGTCGGCATGACCGACAAACCCGATCGAGGGAAAAATACCGTTTCCTTCGATGCGATGCGAAAAGGCAATATCGGACTCTGCGTCGCCACTCAGATCGCACGCTATGTACACCAGGACAATCCACTGCCTGGCTGGAACTCACCCCATCAAGCTTGGGCGCAAACACAAGGGCAACTCGCTTGGTACAGAGCGATGGAAGAGGCAGGCGAATTGGTTCAAATCACGAACCTAGAGCAGTTAAATGCCCATCTGGAACAATGGAACACTTCGACCGATGAACACAAACCCATCGGATATATTCTGAGTTTGGAAGGTGCTGATTCCATTATTTCCATTGAACATTTGCAACGCTCTTATGAACAGGGGCTACGCGCTATCGGTCCGGCTCATTACGGCCCTGGAACCTATGCCTATGGCACGGATTCGGTTGGGGGAATCGGTACCAAAGGAAAAGAATTGCTCAAGGAAGTAGCCCGTCTGAACATGATTTTGGATGCCACCCATTTATGTGACCAGAGCTTTTGGGAAGCCATGGATGTTTACCAAGGCGCCGTTTGGGCAAGTCATAACAATTGTAGAAAATTAGTCGATCACAATCGACAGTTTTCAGATGAACAACTTCAGGAACTGATCAATAGAAATGCGGTCATCGGGATGGTATTGGACGCCTGGATGATGGTTCCCAATTGGATTCGCGGTCAATCGACTCCGCAAGAAATGGGAGCCAGCTTGCAACAGATGGCCGACAACATCGACCATATCTGCCAAATGGCAGGTAATACGCTACATGTAGGAATCGGAACCGACCTCGATGGCGGTTTTGGCAAAGAACAATCCCCTGCGGATTTGGACACCATAGCCGACTTAAAACAAGTGCCTGAATTACTGACGGGTAGAGGGTACACCCAAACCGATATCGAAAATATCATGCATGGCAACTTTCTACGCTTTCTAAAAACACATTGGAAATGAACAGGAGAAAGTTTACAAAACTAACTTCTTTAGGCGCTCTAGGAGCGTTGCTACCCCAATGTGAGGATTTCGAATCCTTTCCATTTCAAAAAAATCAGGTCATCGGTTGTTTTGGGGATAGTGTCACCTATGGCGGTAAGAACGGATATGTTGAAAAGCTCCAACAGTTATCCGACACCTTAAGGCCCGATCTCAACCTGACCTTTCACAATTGGGGCAAAAGCAGTGAAACCGTTACCGGACTTACCGAAATCGGGCATCCGGGTCCTCGCCCTTATCTTTTTGAACGTTTGAACGAGGATTTGGCCAGCACCAAAATCGATGTGGCCTTTTTCTGTTATGGCATTAATTGTGGGATTTACGGGCGGCCCTCCGAAAAATTATTCGACAGCTTCAAAATAGGCGTGCTTTCCTTTTTGGAAAAACTAAAGCAAAAGGAAATCTCCGCCGTGTTACTCACTCCGCCTCCGCTCGCACTAAACACCGTACCAGTCGCTACGGACCTACAAAAACCCTTCACTTGGCAAAACCCATATCCGAACTATGAGGAAGAGGTGCTACAAAAGTTCAAGCGTATCATTTTGGATACAAAACACCCTTCGGTATTGGCCACAATAGACATTCATCAAGTGTTGTTGGACCATCAAAAGCAGTGTTATGATTCCGATCCGATCCACCCAAATTTGACCGGTCATCGATTGATTGCAGAGACAATCGTCGAAAACTTAGGGTTTTAACAGCCTTTTAAGTCCGTCTGGCAGGGTATTTGTTATTTTTGAGGTAACAAATCGACTTATACTATCGATGAATTCCAAGATTACATTTTTGGTACTGTTATGCCTCCCGCTGTTCGGACGGGCCCAATCGGATATTCCCACAGCCAAACCTTTGAAAATAGAGGCTGCGAACAAACTGGATGAAAAGGGAAAGACGGATAAAGGCACTGCACTTCGCATTCCCGATGTGATCAAAGACAAGCCCAATATCAACTTCAAGGATTCCCTAATGGGAAGAAAACCTGTGAAAATGCTTCCCGACAAAAAATTGTTACAGGCAGGGCATAATATGAAAATAGACCCAAAGGTAGGTCCTAGAACAGCTAAAGAAGGCTCTAAAGACCATTTTCCAGATCAAAATCTAGGCGAAATCAAAAGCAATGGCAAGTTTGTAGGGATCGTTTGCCGGGATCATGAATATGTGGATGGAGATCGGGTAAAGATTTACGTCAATGGAAAAGTGGCCGATCCCAATATTTTATTGACCGGTGCCTTTAAAGGTGTGAATGCCGATTTGGAGAAAGGTTTTAATCAGTTGGTCTTTGAAGCCTTGAACGAGGGATCCTCATCCCCGAATACAGCTCAAATCGATGTCTATGATGATCAGGGGCAAATGATCTATTCGAACAAGTGGTTGCTCTCGGCAGGCTCTAAAGCAAGTTTGATCATTACCAAAGAGTAGCGCTATTTTACCAAGTACAGGTCATACCCCCCTTGTAAACAAGTAAAACAACCCATCACCCTTTCGAGATACTCTATTTATCTTTTACCCGGCACATAAGTTTCTTTGGCCCGTTTCAATACATCCTTCTTATAATATGGCACTTCTTTCCATTGGACATCGGCATACATTTGGATCTGATCATCGAAATGAGGCGAAGCAGGATTACCACTTTGCCCGCCCGCCAAAATACTCTTGGCCTTAACACGATCTCCAAATTCAACGGCGGCCACAAAACTATTCCCTCGCGTACCATACAGTTTTTTGGCATTCTCGCTACCATAGCGCGCACCGTAGGCAGCCAAAGCCCCCCAACGCCCCGAAGCAAAACCAATAGGAATACTGGGTTTGCTATCGTCGAAAGGCTGACGGATATCCCCATTCAAACGTTGGTACCGATTCACCGCTCCCCAAGGCATATTCCAAGTTCCGAAATCAGCCATTAGTTGATCGATGACAGATTCGAAAATCCGAAGTTTTTCCGTATTTGGAGAGGTACTACCCCATAATTTGACGCGTTCCATGGGAATCATTCCTTCGGGGTATTTTCCTTCTCGATAATACGCTGTGCCATAAAAATGAGCCAAAGTCATGGCAACCGACTCTTTTGAAGTCCTAAAATCCCAATCGGCCAATACATCCACGGCACCCTGTAATTTGGGGTTTCTGTCGTGGTGTTCATAATAGGCTTTGACCAAACCGGGAATCAAAGCCTCGAATGCCGGCAAATAAGGGTCATGGGCCAATTGAATCAAACTATCCAAGGTATACCCCTTACGATCTTCCAATAGGGCGATAGCGTGTACCCCCCTGAAATTCTCGCGATCGATGGACATGTAGTTTGGGTAATCGGATTTCTTCGGACTAAATTCCAAAGCCGCGGTATAAGGCGTAGAGTTGCAGTTTTGCAACCATCCGTTTTCTGGGTTGAGCAAAAGAATATTCTCCGATTCAGGGTGAAGCCCTTGCCAATCCGTTTTGGGATTGTTCCCTTCCACAGGTCTCGTGTAATCGAAAGAAGTGTCTCTTTTGGGAACAAAATTGCCATGAAAGTAAGCGATATTGCCTTCGGCATCGGCGTATACGGTATTGTTCGAAGAATTGGCGCGAATGTCCATCATCTCGCGAAAACCGGCATACCCATCTTGTTTGGTGCGGATAAAGGACTGCTCCAGGGCATTAACGGGTTCCCACATCATCGCGGACGCCGTCCATTGACCGTCTGTCAAATGTGTGATAGGGCCATGATGGGTGCGGTACATGGGAAATGTTCTTTCCTTGAAATCGGCCCCATTCTTATAGGTCAAGGTGACCTCGGTAGTGGTCACTGGCCTCAATTCTTCCCCATACTGATAAAATAACTCCTCTTCGTTTTTTACTACCGTTTCCTTGAACTCATCAATGACATCGGTATCACCAGAGGTGTGCATCCAACCGGTTTTTTCATTAAACCCTTGATAAACGAAAAATTGTCCCCAAGTCACCGCACCATAGGCATTCAGACCTTCATCACTGACTACATGCACCTCGCCACGAAAATAGAAGGACGTATGCGGATTGATCAATAACAGTGCATCACCGGATTGAGTCAACTCACCGGAAATAGCGATACCGTTAGAACCTTGAGGTTCGGCCTCCATCTCGATTTTTTCCAACTCTTCCAATTCCATTTTCGGTACCTCCATCCCACTCTCATAAAAGGCCTTGATACGATTGGTACGAATCCGTTCGATATCACCTCCAATAGAACCTTCACTAAAATACATGGGCATCCAAGGTTCAAAATGTGTCAGTAATCTGGGTTGTACCTCAGGATGGGTTTCCAAATAGTAATTGATGCCATCCGCAAAGGCATCACATAGCTTCTTCAACCAATCAGGACTCTTTTCATAGTTCGCTTTTGCTTCTTCTTCGGTCATAAAAAGTTTTGCTCGTAGGTCACTATAAAGAGCTGCTTCACCTTCGACCTCGGCCAATCTTCCTGTGGCCCAAATATAATTTTGCTCAACGCGATTGAAATCATCCTCGCATTGGGCATATAATAAGCCGAACACGGCATCGGCATCGGTTTTTCCATAGATATGCGGCACTCCAAAATCATCGCGGATAATCGTCACATTTTCGGCCTTTTGTGCCAAACTAGATGCTGTTGTTTCTGAGTTCGTATCCGTTTTGCAGGAAAGCAGGGCCAGGGCAATTAGTAGCAGTAGATTTCGCATTTTCAAAAAATTAACGGTTCAGTGGTGTTAAATTAATCGACTTACCGCTTAAAAACTAATTTTAGAACCCAAAATAAACCATCGCGGAATACTTGCTTTTTAGGTATCTTGCAGATTCTTCAATAGCGACTATGTCAGAAAAAAAAGTAAGCATACTTACCGCGTTCAAAACCATCATTTGGCCCAGACGGAATTTGGTATTCATCGGCCTGTTACTTATCGTCATCAGTAAGGCGGCAAGTTTTGTCACCCCTATAGCCTCAAAATATTTGATCGATGATGTCATCGCCAAAAAAGACCTGCCCCTGTTGAAACTCTTAGTGGCCGGGGTAATCTTGGCTATTTTCGTGCAGGCAACAACCTCTTTTCTCTTGACCAAGATCTTAAGCGTACAGGCCCAATTTTTGATTTCCGAGCTGCGGGCCCAAGTACAGAAAAAGGTACTGTCATTACCCATTCGTTTTTTCGATAATACCAAATCAGGGGCATTGGTCTCAAGGATTATGTCTGATGTTGAAGGAGTTCGAAATCTCATCGGTACCGGTCTGGTACAATTGGTCGGTGGAACCATTACCGCCATCGTTTCTTTGATTCTATTATTGGGAATAAGCCCTACCATGACCCTATTCACCTTTATTCCCTTGGCCATATTCGCGGTCATCGCTTTGAAAGCCTTTAAGATCATTCGCCCCATTTTTCGCAAACGGGGGAAAATCAACGCGGATGTCAAAGGAAGACTGACCGAAACTTTAGGTGGTATTCGTGTTATCAAAGGCTTTAATGCCGAAGCCCAAGAACATAAGATTTTCGAGGAAGGAGTCGATGAGTTATTTCAAAACGTTAAAAAGAGTCTGACCACTACAGCTTTTATGACCAGTTCAGCAACTTTTCTGATCGGTATTGCAACAACCGGAGTTATGGGTTTAGGTGGCTACAAGATCATTCAAGGTGAATTGACCATAGGTGACTTGTTGATGTTCACAGTCCTATTAGGCACTATGGTCGCCCCTATCGTGCAAATGAGCAATATTGGCAGTCAGCTTACGGAGGCCTTAGCAGGACTTGACCGTACCGAGGAACTCATGAACATCACTGCGGAGTCAGAGGAAACCGACCGGACCATTGCCCTCGACAAAATACAGGGAAATATGGTTTTTGAACAGGTCTCATTTGCATATGAAGAAGACAAAGAAGTGGTGCATGACGTTAGTTTTGAAGCGAGATCCGGGGAGGTTATCGCCCTCGTGGGTAGTTCCGGTTCCGGGAAGACCACCATTGCCGGATTGGCAGCAAGCTTTTTGAATCCGCTCTCTGGAAAAATAACGATTGATGGGGAAGACCTTTCCAAAGTGAAACTCGATAGTTTTAGACAGTACTTGGGCGTCGTACTCCAAGATGACTTTTTGTTCGAGGGAACCATTCGCGAGAATATCCTTTTCCCGCGGCCGAATGCGACTGAAAGAGAACTACAGCAGGCCGTTAAGGCTGCCTATGTGGACGAATTCACCGACCGTTTCGAAGACGGCCTGGACACCCTGATCGGAGAGCGTGGCATCAAACTTTCTGGCGGACAACGTCAACGAATCGCTATTGCCAGAGCGGTTTTGGCAGACCCTAAAATCTTGATCTTGGACGAAGCCACTTCAAATCTCGATACGGAAAGTGAGGCATTGATTCAAAAGAGTTTGGCCGAGTTGACCAAGGGTAGAACCACTTTTGTTATCGCGCATCGTTTGAGCACGATTCGCAAAGCCGATAAAATACTGGTTATCGAGGAAGGGCGTATTGCCGAGCGGGGAACTCATGATGAGTTGATTGCACAAGAAGGACGCTATCATAACTTATTCACGTATCAGGCCAGAATCTAGCTCTCAGGAGCGAGTTCTACCTCAAGCCCGTCAAGGTCTTCGGTCATACGGATCTGACAACCTAAACGAGAATTGTCCTCCACATAAAAAGCTTCGGCCAACATAGCGTCTTCATCATCGGACATTTCCGGAAGGGCATGCGCTGACTTCACATAACACTGACAAGATGCGCACATGGCCATACCGCCACAAACTCCAATAGTGCCCTCTGGTGCCAATTCATAGGAACGTACGACCTCCATCAAATTCATATTCATGTCAGTAGGTGCATCTACTTCGTGCTGTACACCCTCTCTATCGGTAATTTTAATCTTGATATCCATGGCAGGGTTTAGGAGTTAGGGTTTTAGGGTTTAGTATTCATTGATTGAATTAGTCTATAAAGCATCCTAGAAATTTCATTTGACTTATCTATTAATTCTTTTTATTTGTCCTCGTTGACATATTCCAATCTTTTTGACAAATATAACATAGAACGAACTTCACTGTTTGAACTTGATGCTATGTATAAAAATCTTATAAAATCTGGATTTGTTTTTCGATCAAATCCTTCAGCTATATTATTTGAAATAGATACGGAAGCCCGGGTAATTTGATCTTTAAAATGATACTCTTTGGGGTTAGAGAAGTTTTTGTAAATCGAAACGGAAAAATCCTGAGCCTTTTGCCAAACAGTTAAGTCCTCGAATTTTTTTACCGCCATATACTATTACTGAATCATTAGTTCCTTGCTCCTAAACCCTTGCTCCTAGCTACAGCCATCATTCAATGGCCTTGACTACCGCTTTTGGCGCCTCCTTCTTGCTGCCATCAAAACCGGTAACTCCACCCACAGTGGTGTATTTCATCACATACTTCTTTTCAGGGAAGATTCGCTGATAGGCACTTTGGCACATTAAAGTGGCTTCATGAAACCCACAAAGAATCAGTTTTAGCTTTCCGGGATAGGTATTGACATCACCAATAGCATATATACCAGGAATATTGGTTTGATAGTCGAGGGTATTATCTACCTTAATTGCGTTTTTTTCGATTTCAAGGCCCCAATCGGCAATAGGCCCCAACTTAGGGGAAAGCCCAAATAGGGGTATAAAGTTTTCCACTTCCAATACCCTATCACCTTCCGTATCACCGACTTTCCGTATGACGACCGACTCCAGTTGGTCCGTTCCATTGAGCCCAACGATTTCTGCGGGAGTAATCAAATTGACTCTTCCCTGATTTTTCAACTGTTGCACTTTCTCTACGGAATCCAATGCCCCACGAAACTCATTTCTACGATGCACCAAAGTTACTTCTGCAGCTACATCGGCCAAGAAGATACTCCAGTCCAATGCCGAATCCCCGCCTCCGGCGATAACCACTTTTTTATCTCTGTATACTTCGGGGTCCTTTATGATATAAGCGATGCCTTTATCCTCGAAAGCACCGATATTTTCAAGTAGTGGTTTTCGAGGCTCAAAACTACCCAGACCCCCTGCGATAGCTACAATTGGTGCATGGTGTTCAGTGCCTTTGTTCGTTGTTACCACAAAGGAGCCATCTTCAAGCTTCTTGATGGTCTCCGCGCGTTCACCCAATGTAAAGCCAGGTTGAAAGGGTTTGATCTGTTCCATCAGATTGTCGACAAGATCCCCAGCCAATACTTCTGGAAATCCCGGAATATCATAGATGGGCTTTTTGGGATAAATTTCGGAGCATTGTCCGCCAGCCTGCGGTAACGCGTCGATTAAATGGCATTTGAGTTGTAAAAGTCCTGCCTCAAAAACAGCAAAAAGACCCGTAGGGCCTGCTCCAATTATCAGTATGTCCGTTTTGATCATTAAAATTTAAATTAAAAAAGCAGGGCAAAAATATACTATTGCCACGCTTCTTTTTATGATTTTTGTCAGCTTAAATTGATCACCTCCTGAATTTGGGGAGCGTATTTTTTTATGGTCATCTCCACTCCGCTTTTGAGTGTCATCTGATTGACCGAACAACCAACGCAAGCCCCTTCCAATTTCACTTTAACGGAACTATCGCCATCGATGGAAACCAATGAAATATCACCACCATCACTCTGCAGGAAAGGTCGGATTTCATCAAGCGCTTTTTCAATATTCGCTTTCAGTTGTTCGGGAGTCATTGTTGTCATAATTACTTCTTTTTAACAGCGGAACACCCAGCCATTGTCGTTATTTTGATAGCCTCGGTAGGAGGTAGACTCTTATTTCTGAGCACCACTTCTTGCACTACGTTCTTGGTCAATTCTTCAAAAGCAGCTTCTATAGGCGTAGCGGTCTGTAAAGCGGCTGGCCTACCCACATCGCCTGCCTCGCGAATACTCTGCACCAGGGGAATTTCCCCTAAAAAAGGCACTTTTAGATCTTCGGACAAGCGTTGGGCGCCCTCTTTACCGAATATATAATATTTGTTTTCCGGCAATTCAGCCGGGGTAAAGTACGCCATATTCTCTGCAATACCCAGAACCGGAACATTGATGGAATCTTGTTGAAACATCGCAACTCCTTTTTTTGCATCAGCCAAGGCGACCTCCTGTGGAGTGCTCACGATAACTGCTCCTGTTACCGGCATCGCCTGCATGATACTTAAATGAATATCACCGGTACCTGGTGGCAGGTCTAACAACATGAAATCGAGTTCGCCCCAATGAGCATCGAAAATCATTTGGTTCAAAGCCTTTGAGGCCATAGGACCTCTCCAAATCACGGCTTGGTTCGGTTGGGTGAAAAACCCGATGGAAAGCATTTTGACGCCATAACTTTCAACAGGTTTCATCTTTGATTTTCCGCCGACATTAACGGCCAATGGTTTTTCATGAACCACATCGAACATAATCGGCATGGACGGCCCATAGATATCGGCATCCAAGAGCCCTACTTTGAATCCCATTTTTGCCAAGGTCACCGCTAAATTAGCAGTTACGGTAGATTTACCAACACCGCCTTTTCCGGAAGCGACCGCAATAATATTTTGAATACCGGGTATGGGTTTCCCTTTTATCTCGTTGGCTTTGGGTTTGGCACTGGATGCTTCGACCTTGAGATTGATCTTTATCTTGGCCTTCTGATATACCTCCGCATGAATGACTTTCAAGATTTCAACCTCGGTCTTTTTTCGTGCCTGGAGACTAGGGTTATTGATGGTCACATCAATCTCTACTTCGTCACCAAAAATCTGTACGTTTTTCACCGCACCACTCTCTACCATATTTTGTCCCTCACCGGGCACTGTAATCTGTTCGAGTGCCTTAAGAACTTCCTTCTTATCTATCTTCATTATATAAAATGATTCTAAACAACAAAGATAGCCTTTGAGAGCGAGATTCGGAAGGCATGGGATTGAAAAGTAACATGCTGTGATAGAGTGATACTATGGGTTTTGAGAAGCCTAAAAATCGACAGGTGGGCAAAGAAGTCTTAACAAATGAAATGAATCATTCCGGTTTTGACGGAATTGACATTCCCATTTACCCAAGCTCCTTAAAAGGATCCCAAAAATGCTTCTCCAAATCTTGGATTTGGTTGTCGATGACCACAATACCTTCACTTTCCAACAATTGCTGCATTAAATTAGTGCCTTCAAAATGATGCTTTCCTGTGAGGAGGCCGGCCTTGTTGACAACCCGATGTGCAGGAACATTTTCCATTCCTCCGGCACCGTTCATGGCCCAGCCTACCATACGCGCACTTCGTGCGGCACCTAGATATTTGGCAATGGACCCATAGGAAGTTACGCGACCATACGGAATCTGTTCGGCGACTTCGTATACTTTTTGGAAAAAATTCTTGTTTTCTGGTTTCATTTACTCACAAATAGCTTAAAAAGGGTTATCGAAAAAAGAACCACCATTAACCCGCTAAGAATATAGTTCGCATTTTTTGAAAATCGGTTGGTCCGCTGCTCCATACGGTCAAAATAGAATACGTACAGGTACATGGCCAAAAAAGTTCCACATCCGGCAGAAAAAATAAAAATAATTTCATCGACAACGGTGTAGTTCATGAAACCTTGGCTATGAAAAAAAGTATTCATACCGGCATAATAAGGAATGGTCAACAAATTCAGGGCCGCCAGAAACATTCCCTTCGTAAAACTTCCCCGTTTTTTACTCTTATCATAGGTAATGGTGTCTTTAGGCTGTTTTTTACCCTTGAACCAAAAGAAAATCGCTAGCGTCCCAAAAATGACCAAAGCGGCCTGCATCAGTATTTCGATTACCTGTGGATTCTGGGTCAAGAACTTTGAGATTCGGACAGCGAGATACGCCTGAAACATGACGACCACTCCTACTCCGAGGCCAAAAACAATTCCATTTTTTTTACCCTTTTCAACACTGGTCTTTGCGGCATTCATATTCAACAGTCCAGGAGGTAACGAGGCAACAAAGGCGGCCGTCAATGTAGAAACTCCCAATAGTAATAACTGTTGCATCTGTTTTGTTTTCTGCTAATGGACCTTAAACTGTAGGTAGGTAATAGGCTTCCCTCTTTCAAGGTACTGATTTTCGTAGAAAGTCTGAATCTCCAAAACATCTATAGGGCTTCCTTCATTCTTATATACATCGTGGTTGGCGTAAATTATTTCCAAATCTAGACCGTGTAAGAGCCCCAGTGTATAGCCGTGCATAAATTCACTATCCGTCTTCAAATGAACGACCCCATCGGCTTTTAAAACCTGTTGATATTTTTTAAGGAAGTCTCTATTGGTCATTCGGTGTTTGGTGCGCTTGTATTTGATTTGAGGGTCAGGAAAAGTTATCCATATTTCCGAAACTTCATCTTTATCGAACAATTGATCGATCAATTCGATTTGAGTGCGAAGAAAGGCTACATTTTCTAAATTCCCTTCCAACCCGATTTTCGCTCCCCGCCATAATCGTGCCCCTTTAATATCAATTCCGATATAATTTTTCTGAGGATTTTTTTTCGCTAAACCTATAGTATATTCGCCTTTGCCACAACCCAGCTCCAACACAATAGGTTTGTCGTTTCCAAAATGGGATTTCCAATTCCCTTTTAACGAAAAACCCCTTTGGATCTCTTCGCGTTGGGGTTGAATGACATTTTTGAAGGTCTCATTATCCTTGAACCGTTTCAGCTTGTTTTTACTTCCCACCGGATTACATTTTTGATCGGCACAAAGCTAGTGAAAACTAGGTTGAAGCAGTAGAAGTTTCCGTGGGTATTGCAACCGTTACCTTTTCTAGGGTAAACGAGAATTCAGAACCTACATCTGGCACGCTCTCCACATAAATTCGCTCTTCATGTGCCTCAATGATGTGCTTGACAATGGCCAATCCAAGTCCAGACCCCCCTTCTTTTCTACTACCGCTTTTATCAACACGATAAAAACGTTCGAATAATCTCGGAATGTGATTCTCGGGTATTCCTTCGCCATTATCAGTGACCCTAACGATTACCTTATTTTGAATAAGGTTTTCAACACTCACCTCGGTGGTACCATTTTCATTCCCATATTTGATTGAATTCACTAGTAGATTTGTGACTACTTGTCTAATTTTTTCACTGTCGCCCCTTACCCAAATAGGTTCAGCATACTCCATATCAAAGGTGAGTGATATTTTCTTCTTGGCCGCCTTCATTTCAAGAAGCTCAAAAGCGGTTTTAATTAACTCGATAATATCAAATTCTTCCCAGATTACATTCATATCACCGGCCTCCAGTTTGGTAATCAGATCAAGGTCCTTTACAATGTAAATCAAACGATCAACTGCCTTATTGGCCCTTTGCAGGTATTTTTTGCGTACATTTTTATCATCGATGGCCCCGTCTAATAGGGTTTCTAAATACCCTTGCACTGTGAAAAGAGGTGTTTTCAGTTCGTGGGAAACATTTCCTAGAAATTCTTTTCGATACTCTTCTCGGATCTTTAAGGTGTCGATCTCAATTTTCTTGTCCTGCGCAAATTTTTCAATTTCCTCGGTCAAGGTGCTCATATTGGTCGTAATGGTTCGAGATGTCAGGGAGCTTGACTCTAAGAGGGAAACATCATCATATATTCGTTTGATCCGACGGTAGATGAACTTTTCAATTCGAAGCTGAACAATGAGAAAGGATATCAAGAAAGTCAACGCGATAAAAATCGCCAAAAAGGCCCAGTTTTCAATTTCCGTGAACCGCATTAATGACCAAAGTAATACGGTAAGTACTACAGAAATAAAAAAAGCGGTGCGAAAGGCGAATTTATATGATCTCTTTAAACGTATGGCCATTGCACCAATTTAGCAAAAAAAAGGTACTATAACACAAATTTATAACCTACGCCCTTGATTGTCTTGAAATGCCCTTCGCCGATCTTTTCACGAAGTTTTCTAATGTGAACATCAATGGTTCGGCCACCAACGACTACTTCATTTCCCCAAACACGATCCAAGATGACTTCTCGTTTAAAAACCTTACCAGGTTTTGAGGTGAGTAGTGACAAAAGTTCGAATTCCTTTCTGGGCAGCACCAACTCATTGCCGTCATTTATGATTTTGTACTCTTCGCGATTGATTACAATATTACCGACTGTAACGATATCTTCAGAAGCGGACTCCTCTTCTTTCAATCGACGTAAGAGCGCTTTCACTTTACTAATGAGCACCTTCGGTTTGATCGGTTTTGTGATGTAATCGTCAGCTCCGGCATCAAAGCCGGCCACTTGGGAATAATCTTCCCCTCTTGCGGTAAGAAATGTAATGATCGTATTTTCCAACCCTTTGGTGTTCCTGATAATCTCACAGGCCTCAATACCATCCATTTCGGGCATCATAACGTCTAGAACGATGAGATGTGGTTGCTTTTTCTTTGCTTTTGAAACACCATCTACGCCGTTCTTGGCCGTGTAGACTTGATATCCTTCCGCTGAGAGATTATAACTTAAAATTTCCAGGATGTCCGGTTCATCATCAACGAGCAGAATTCTGATATCTTTCTTTTTCATTGGCTCTTTTGAATTGGTCTTTCATCAAAAATAAAGATAAAAGTCTTACCTCTTCTACTCTTAACCTTGATTTAATCCTAGTAACGTTTAGATAACATTGGGGGTTTAATGGCATTCATTTGGGTTGAGGATGATGCGACTGTTTTATCGGAAACCATGCATTTCATCGATCTTTTGCCATTATACTTAGATCTATGTGCGTATTGGAAACCTAGAATTCTTATATTTGTGGTATGTTATTTGCTGAATAACCCATATGAAGCACCTTTACCTATTGTTCTTCTTTCTATTCGTTGCTGTTTGCTCTGGCCAAGAAGCCAAAGCCAATGGTGATATTGATGGGTTTAAACTCTATCCAAATCCGGTGACTACCGGTCAGGTATATATAAATACCGCTCAAAATGCGCCGAAACAAGTTCTGATTTTCGATGTGCTGGGTACGCAAGTAATGGAAACGACCATTTTAGGACCTGAATTAAATGTATCCGATTTGGATGCCGGTGTCTATGTCCTTCGTGTTTATGAAAAGGACAAAGTGGCCACCAGAAAATTGATTATCAAGTAAATTACTTTCCAATAAAGAGAAAATACCGGACTCCCAGATTCGACGATTTGCACAATTAATCGATGAACGGCACGCCGTGTTTTATTTACCTACAATTTATCGAATTTCACAACATAATTGAGGTCAAGGTAGTCCGTTTCATTATCTTTACTTTGTTGATCCCAAATCAATAACCTATGAAAAAATGCTACTTCGGTCTGTTGTTGCTTTTTGCCTTGTCGTCCTATGCGCAGGAAGCATCTAATACCAACGACCCTTTTACAGTTAAGAAATCTACCTTTCAGCTCTATCCCAATCCGGCGGTAAACGATATGGTATATATCACGACAGCTACCAATGGGAAGAAAGAAATCGCTGTTTACGATGTTTTCGGCGAAGTTGTGCTAACCGATCGCATCGCGTCAAAAACATTGAACATTTCCCGTTTGGTGGCTGGCGTGTATGTGCTACAGGTGACGGAAAACGGTGATACCATGACAAGAAAGCTTGTGGTAAAATAGAACGAATTCGTTTTCGAATACTACCCCGTCTATACCGACAGGGTTTTTTTGTTTCATTCTCCTAATGGATCTGTATTTTTACCGTACGAATCCATGCCCATGTACCACCCGCCCATATTCGATATCAAAACTCCAGCTGAATTCGAATTGCAAGCATTGGACGTCTATCGGTTTCAATATCATAACAACGAAGTATACCACACCTATTGTGGCTATTTGGGTAAAGATCCCGAAACGGTGAAACGCGTTGCGGACATTCCGTTTTTACCCATTGGGTTTTTTAAGTCAAAACGCATATCTAGTGGAAATAGAGACCCTGAAGTCATTTTTTCGAGTAGCGGCACTACAGGCAGCACTACGAGCAAGCATTATGTAGCCTCTCTAGCTGTATATCAAAAGAGTTATCGTAAAGCCTTTGAGCAATTTTATGGGAAGATAGAAGAGTATTGCATATTAGCCTTACTACCTTCATATCTTGAACGCAAAGGTTCTTCCCTTATTTATATGGTGGACGATCTCATTCAAAAAAGCGGACATCAAGACAGTGGATTTTACCTTGATGATCTTTCATCACTTTATGAAAAAATACGACAATTGGACTCTAAAGGGCAAAAAACCTTATTGATCGGGGTTTCTTTTGCATTACTGGACTTTGTAGAACACTTTCCAATGAAACTTACCAATACGGTCATTATGGAAACCGGTGGTATGAAGGGAAGACGGAAGGAATTGATCCGCGCCGAACTACATCAACAGTTATCCAAAGGCTTTGGAGTGCAGACCATACATTCGGAATATGGAATGACCGAATTGCTTTCGCAAGCCTATTCCAGTGGCAACGGTATTTTCAAGACACCCCCATGGATGAAAATCCTCATTCGGGATACCGAAGACCCCTTAAGTCTTCAAAAAGCGGGAAAAACAGGCGGATTAAATGTCATTGATTTGGCCAATATCCATTCTTGTTCCTTTATTGCCACACAAGATTTGGGCAAGAAACATCAAGATGGAAGTTTTGAAATTCTCGGGCGATTCGATAATTCAGATATCCGGGGATGTAACCTTATGGTCATTTAAGGTCTCTAGAACGATTCTGGCTACAATTTGGAATATACCAAGGAAATCTCGTCGTCCGCCAGCTGCGGATCGTCAATGAATGTCAAAATCAAAATCGTTCCGTCAATTTGGTAGGTATAGGCAATACGCTCCTTGATGACGATACTATCATTTTGAATGGTAAAAGGGTATGTTCCACTACCCGTCACGAAATTAGTCCCTTCTGAATTGTCGACCCGAACCTCATTTGCCATGGTATCAAACTCCAGTTGATGAACCGAGAAGTCAAAATCGTCGGGGAAAAAGCAAAAACAACGTACGCTCTGAAGCGCCCATTTTCCATCGAGGTCTGACGTCATGGGAGGTTCACTCACCTTATCCAATTGGTCACAAGAAACGAATACAATAAGGAACAGTAGATAAAGGGGAAGGTATCTCATGATAGATGTTTGCAGTGTAACAACTTCGAGATTCAAAACCCTAATTTCAACAGAAATTTCAAGTCACGACCAAAACGAAATAGCTTTTCTTTCCACGCTGCAGCAATACGAACTTATTGTTAATCAAGTCGGTGGTGGTAATCCTATACTCCTCTTTTACCTTTTCTTTATTTACAGAAATCGAATTCTGTTTTAATTCACGTCGCGCCTCGCCATTTGAACCTAAAAACCCGGTTTTGGCTGCTAGGGCACCGATCATATCAAGTCCATCATCAAGTTCCGACTTGGCAATCTCGGCCTGTGGTACGCCATCGAAAACGTCTAAAAACGTTTTCTCGTCCAACCGTTTCAAATCTTCCGAAGTCGATTTTCCAAAGAGGATACTACTTGCCGCAATGGCATTCTCCAAATCTTCTTTCGAATGCACCATGGTCGTAATCTGCTCGGCAAGGCTTTTCTGCAAAATCCGCATATGAGGAGCCTCAGCATGTTCCTGTACCAAGGCATCTATTTCGTTCTTGGGCAAAAAGGTAAAAATCTTAATATATTTTTCTGCATCCGTATCTGAGGTATTCAGCCAATACTGGTAAAATTTATAGGGGGAGGTTCTATTGGCATCCAACCAAACATTTCCACTTTCTGTCTTCCCAAACTTGGTGCCATCGGCCTTTGTTATCAATGGGCAGGTCAAGGCATACCCTTTTCCTCCGCCAATCCTTCGAATCAGTTCGGTGCCTGTTGTGATATTTCCCCATTGGTCGCTTCCACCCATCTGCACGGTACAGTTATGGTTTTGATACAAGTACAGAAAATCATATCCTTGAACCAGTTGGTAGGTAAACTCAGTGAAAGACATGCCATCCTTGGCCTCTGCGGATAGTCTTTTTTTAACCGAGTCTTTGGCCATCATATAGTTAACGGTTATGTGCTTCCCCACATCTCGAATGAAATCGAGAAAGGAAAAGTCCTTCATCCAATCATAATTGTTCACTAAGATTGCGGCGTTCTCGCCATCACTGCTGAAATCCAAAAATCGCCCGAGTTGTTCTTTAAGGGCATTCTGATTATGCCGAAGCGTCGTTTCATCCAGAAGATTGCGTTCGGCCGACTTGCCCGAAGGGTCTCCGATCATGCCTGTCGCTCCCCCAATGAGCGCAAATGGCTTATGCCCTGCAAGTTGAAAATGACGTAACATCATGACACCGACCAAGTGCCCGATATGTAATGAATCAGCTGTAGGGTCAATACCCAAATAGGCACACTGCATACCGGTCATCAAATGTTCTTCGGTACCAGGCATCGCATCATGCAACATTCCGCGCCATTTCAGCTCTTCAACAAAATTCGAGGTCATATTTCTTGATTTTCGACGATTAAAGTGCAAATATAAATGGAAATACAGCGCTTTTAACCCGAATTATAAAGGAAATTATCGCAAGTGATTGCCTAACTTTAACCTATGGTTCTAGTTACGGGAGGCACGGGTTTGGTTGGCGCACATCTACTATGGCACTTGGTACAAAACCAGGGTGTTGTTCGTGCCATTCACCGAAAGGGAAGCCAACTACAACAGGTGGAGAAGGTTTTCTCCTATTACACACCGAATGCAACCGAGTTCTTTCAAAAAATAGAATGGGTTCTCGCTGATATCACCGATATTCCCGCCCTTGAACGGGCATTTGCCGGAATCGAATACGTCTATCACGCCGCTGCAATGATTTCTTTTGACCCGAACGACTTCCGGTCACTGATGAAAATAAATGCAGAGGGCACCACCAATATCGTCAACTTATCCATTGCGCATTCCGTAAAGAAGTTGTGTTATGTAAGCACTATCGGCACCATAGGAAGGTCACCAAACGGCGAGGCTTCGAATGAAGAAAGTGAATGGAACACTGATCATATAAACGTGTACGCACAGTCAAAATATGCGGCTGAAATGGAGGTTTGGCGTGGCTCGCAAGAAGGTCTGGCGGTGGTCATGGTAAATCCCGGAGTAATTCTTGGGCCAGGTTTTTGGAATACAGGAACGGGCGCCCTTTTTAGAACAGCCTACAAAGGCTACCGATTTTACCCGCCAGGAGGAACCGGATTTGTATCGGTTCACGATGTCGTTGGCATGATGACTCATTTAATGAATTCCAACCTCATTAATGAAAGGTATATCGCGGTCGCCGAAAATTTGACGTTTCAAGAAATTCTTTCGCGTATGTGTCCCTTGCTCGGACAGTCGCCCCCTTCAAAAAAACTGAAGTTCTGGCAATTGGAACTCGGGAGAGTGGTCGATCTCTTTTGGAATTTCATCACCCGATCAGGCAGAAAAATTACGCGCGCCGCCATACATTCCATGAAACATCGAGATGACTACTCCAATACAAAAGCAAAGGAAGCGCTTGATTTTGAGTTTGAATCACTTGACCCCGTCATCGCGTTTTCGTGTGCACGTTTTATGGAAGAGTATCCTTAGTCCGTTTCGCTGCTCTTTTCGCTTCACGCTCTATTGTCTGCAGGCTATCATTCACCCTTTTTCGCTCTTCAACTTCTTCTTTTTCACTTTCTAACAGGGTCTCCACATCGGCATAAATCCGCTCATATTCTTCCGGTAGCGAGGCATAATAGCGGTCGCTCTTGGAAAATTGAGCACTATCAATACCATACTTTGAGTATAGGTACAACATAGGCTCTACATTGTTTTTTTGTAAAATGCCCATATTCGTCGTTCGTCCCGCATTGAGCATCGCTAAATCTCTCAGGATTTTGACCATTTCTTCCCTTGGAATGAGGTTTTCAGGCCGTTCCATGAGCTTCTCCGCGCAGGAAAAAAACAATATTGATACGATAAATAAAGTAATCCGTTTCATGCTTATCTATCAAAGGTGAGTCTTCTAGCATGTCTTTCCGGTGAAAATTCACCCTGATCATAGGCCAGGTGACCGTTTACGAACGTCTGCGTTACCTTAGCATTAAAAGTATACCCATCAAAAGGCGACCATTCACATTTATATAAGGTGTTTGCCTTGGTGGCGGTCCAAGGTGCATTCAGGTCGACCAAGACCAAGTCGGCGAAATAGCCTTCACGAACAAAACCCCGTTTTTCAATATCGAACAGCTTCGCCGGGTTGTGACACATTTTCTCTACTACTTTTTCCAATGGAATTATTCCTTGATGATGCTTCTCCAACATAGCAGGTAAAGCATGTTGCACCAACGGGCCACCCGATGGGGCCTTCGTATACACATTATCTTTTTCGGATAGAAGATGTGGTGCGTGATCGGTGGCAATGACATCAATTCGATCATCAAGTAGGGCCTCCCATAAGGCCGAACGATCGGCAGCGGTTTTTACCGCTGGGTTCCATTTGATCAAGGTTCCTTTGTCGTCATAGTCACTATCGGAAAACCAAAGATGATGGATACAGACCTCAGCCGTAATCTTCTTCTGTTCAAGGGGGATGTCATTTTCAAACAAACTCATTTCCTTTCCGGTAGAAAGGTGAAAAACGTGTAATCGCGCTCCTGTTTTTTTGGCCAAGGCTATGGCTTTGGAGGAGGACAAAAAACAAGCTTCCTCACTCCGTATCAAATGATGGTATTTTACAGGAATATCGTCTCCATACTGCTCCTTGTACTTTGCCAGGTTGGCTTTTATGGTACCCTCATCCTCACAATGGGCCGAAATGACCATCTCGGTATTCTTAAAGATCTCTTCGATTACCCGTTCGTCATCGACTAACATATTACCGGTGGACGAGCCTAAAAACAACTTCACTCCAGAGCAAGCGTGTTTGTCAAGCCGTTTGAGCTCTTCCAGATTGTCGTTCGTTCCTCCAAAGAGAAAAGAGTAGTTCGCATATGACGAAGCCCGTCCCATTTCAAACTTCTCTTCCAGCTTCTCAATGGTCGTGGTCTGCGGATTGGTATTTGGTTGTTCCATAAAGGTGGTTATGCCCCCCGCTATGGCCGCCCGGCTTTCTGTAGCTATGTTTCCCTTATGGGTCAGACCGGGTTCTCGAAAATGCACTTGATCATCAATTACACCTGGCAAGATGTATTTTCCTTTCGCGTCGATTACCTGGGCCGCACCGTCTGAAATATCCTGACCAATTTTTGTAATGAACTCATCTTGGAGCAGCACGTCGCCTTCGAAAATAGCACCTTCATTGACAATCGTTGCATTCTTAATAAGAACCTTTCCCATTTTAAAATCTATTTTTTTGAAAAATGCTTCGTAATTTCATTTTCAACACCCCGAAAATCGCCTCGTTGACTATTGACGAACTCATTTTGGATTTACCTTTTACCCGATCCCTAAAAATAATAGAGACTTCCTCTATTTTGTAGTTCAACAAATAGGCCCTAAACTTCATCTCTATCTGAAAGGCATAGCCTATAAAGCGAATCGAGTCAAGATTCACATGTTCGAGTACATGCTTTTTGTAACAAACGAACCCCGCCGTAGGATCCTGAACCCGCATGCCCGTTATTATTTTTACGTAAAAAGAGGCGCCATAAGACAATAATACCCTGTACAAAGGCCAATTCACTACATTCACCCCTTTTTTATAACGTGAACCTACTGCGACATCGGCACCGTTTTTACAAGCCTTGTGCAGTCGCAGTAAATCGGAAGGGTTATGCGAAAAATCGGCATCCATCTCAAAAATGTATTCGTAATTTCTTTCAATCGCCCATTTAAACCCGTGAATATACGCCGTACCAAGACCTGATTTTTCTTTCCGAACCTCTAGATGCAACCCTTCGGGGAATTCCTTTTGAAGTTTGATGACCGCTTCGGCGGTGCCATCTGGTGAATTATCATCGACAATGAGTACATGAAAATCCGTCTTTAGGTCGAAAACCGCTCTTATGATAGCCTCGATGTTCTCAATCTCATTATATGTAGGGATGATGACTAGGCTATCAGACATTGACTAAGGTGTATTCGGACAAAAATAGTGTTTTATACCATCTTGAAAAATGGCTGCACTGGTTTTATCATTTTTTTAAACACCACAATAATGGCTAGAATTTGTAGTTTTGAAAGGAATTAACCTTGAAAAATGCGCTTCAATCTGCCTAAGCTATTTTTATACCTGTTAGGTGCCGTTCTTATTCTAAACTTGTTGCAAGCCAACTTCACCAATTTAATATTTGATGAAGCCTATTATTGGTACTACGCCAAGACTATGGATTGGGGCTATTTCGATCATCCGCCCATGGTGGCTTGGATGATTCAAATCGGTAGTTTTTTCTTTGACGGCGAGCTTGGAGTGCGCTTTGTGAGCATCTTGTTATCCATAGGTACCCCATTACTTCTTTGGGCGGCTATAGACCACCCGAAGAAAAACGACTATACACTTCATTTTTTGGTGTTGGTTTTTTCCATGCCCCTGCTGCATGCGTACGGGTTCTTCACCTTACCGGACACACCCTTACTGTTTTTCACTGCCCTATTTCTTTTATTTTACAAGAAGTTTCTAAAAGACCCAAATGCGCTATTTGCGGTAGGCTTGGGTCTGGCCATGGCCGGCCTAATGTACAGCAAGTACAACGCGGCCATTATCATACTTTTTGTATTGTTCTCTAACCTAAAATTGGTATTCAATAAAACAGCATGGCTCGCAGTGGGTATAGCCCTTTTGTGCTATGTTCCACATTTTATTTGGTTGTACGACAATGATTTTATTTCCATACAGTACCATTTAACGGAACGCCCCAACCAAGCCTATGACTTCCTCAAATTTACTGGTGGGTTTTTTGTGAACTTAATCGCATTGTTCGGCTTTACATTTCCTATTGTATACTGGTCGCTCTACAAAACGGTTTCCAAAGATAAATTTACCAAAGCATTGCTTTACTTGACTTACGGAATCATTTTGTTCTTCTTTGCTTCCAGCTT
Source organism: uncultured Flavobacteriaceae bacterium (assembly GCA_947494565.1). GTDB lineage: Bacteria > Bacteroidota > Bacteroidia > Flavobacteriales > Flavobacteriaceae > Maribacter_C. The sequence continues at coordinate 141,591 of CANLVG010000002.1, forward strand.
TCAGAGACGCGTACAAACCCAATGGCTTATCGCTATTTGCATTCCCATGGTGCTGTTGACATTCGATTATCTTGCAGCCAATAAGGCCACTGCCAAATGGCTTTTACGGATAGGGTCGTTGAATATCGCAATTTTGTTTTTTGCTCGAATAGGCCTCATCTATGAACCTTTGTTTCCGGTAACCTATGAGACCCATGGCAACAAGAAGTGGATAAAGGAAATCGAAAATGCGGCAACAGGATCACCCATTGTATTCGAAAATTCGTATCGAGATGCGCCCATGTACGAGTTTTACTCGGGCAAACCCGCTATTTCATTCAACAATATTAGATACCGACAAAATCAGTATTCCATAGATGGGGCCGAAGCCAGTGTTCAGGGTAAGGAAGTCTACTATCTTTCGAAGTACAGAAAAAAGGCCGGCCGTTCTTTTCCAATGGGCGATGGCCGACATACACTTTACGGTTCGTTCATCCCCAATTTTGAATCCTTCAGAAAACTAAAATGCTTGATCCCCTCTGAAGAAATCACTTTCAATACCGAAAAGACGCAGACGATGCAGGTGTACAATCCGTATAAAGAAGATATTCCCATAGAAAAACTGCGCTTCGGTATTGCCTACATGAACGATTATAAGGAAGTACGAGATGTGCTTAAGATGAAAGCGAACCCTAGCGATTCCGAGGTTTTACTATTAAAATCAAATGATACGGTAAATTTTACGTTTAAACTACCGCAGACCGATATGAAGCGTCCTGCTTATTTCAAGTTAGGGATTTCTGAAAATGGTCTTCCCTTGGGACTAAACGGAAAAAATATTAAACTGAAGTGATTTGGAGCCAATTCTAAGAACTATACAACACGTTGATTGGATTACCCTTCTTCTTTTCGGGAGTTTGATTATGGTGGTTTTGGCGAAAAGCACCTTTTACAATCGGTTCTTGAATTTTATCATCTTGCCCTTCAATAACAAATACGTTTTCATGTACAATAAGAAGGAGAAGCTATTGAACTGGTTTCATATTTTCTTCACTATTTTTCAGGTTATCAATTTCTCCCTTTTCATTTACCTTGCATTGCAAGTGCTATTTAAAGACACTTCGCTCGCCCTGTTCGATTCTTATGGGTATCCGATTATTTTGGCAGCGGTATTGCTTTTCCTTTTGGTCAAAGTATCGTTACAATTGGGCAATGGGTTTATCTTTAATTCAAACAGAACTATCAGCGAACTCATTTTCAAGAAACTATCATACCTGAATTACAGCGGATTGGTCATGTTCGCCGCCAATATTATCTTATGTTATGTATTCAAGGACTCAGTAATGGTGGTTTATGTAGCATTTGCCTTGATTCTTTTGATAAATGCCATAGGATGGGTCACTCTTTTGAAGAATCATCAAAACTTTCTCGCTGGTAATTTTTTCTATTTTATTTTGTACCTTTGCGCACTCGAAATTGCACCCTTTGTAATCATCGGAAGTTATCTAAACGATTGAGCTATATGAAAGTAAAGACGATTTTGGTATCGCAGCCAGAACCGAAAATGGAAAACTCCCCCTATTCGAGGTTGATTGAGAAAGAGAAGGTCAAAGTCGATTTTCGGCCTTTCATTCATGTTGAAGGTGTTGATGCCAAAAACGTGCGTCAGCAAAAAATCGACCTTAAAAATTACACTGCCATCATTCTAACGAGTAGAAATGCTGTTGATCACTTTTTTAGAATTGCTGAAGAAATGCGATTCAAGGTTCCTGATAGCATGAAGTACTTCTGTCAATCAGAGGCCGTTGCTTATTACCTACAGAAATATGTGGTGTATAGAAAACGTAAAATTTACGTAGGCAAGATGAACTTTGCCGATTTAGAGGTTTTATTCAAAAAATACAAGGGCGAAACATTTCTTTTGCCTTCTTCGGACACACTCAAGGCAATAGTACCGGAAACACTCAACAAAATAGGAATTAACTGGACAAGGGGTATTTTTTACCGAACCGTAATCAGTGATCTCTCCGATTTGCGTAATGTGTATTATGATGTTTTGGTCTTCTTTAGTCCATCAGGCATCGAATCACTTTTGAAGAATTTTCCTGACTTTGAGCAAAATGATACGAGAATCGCTGTATTTGGAAATAGCACGGTAAAAGCGGCAACAAATGCTGGACTACGAATCGACATCAAGGCCCCAACTCCTGAAACGCCCTCAATGACCATGGCACTTCAGCGTTATATTAACGAGGCCAACAAGAAATAGTCAAATCACTTTTTTACGGATTCGGATTTCCATACATGGTATCCGGTCACTATCCAGCCCAGTATAAGCAATAGCCCGCCAATGGGGGTTACAAAGCCAATGGTTTTAAAATTGAAACCGGTCAAGGTATTGGTGGCCAAAAAATAGATGGAAAAGGAGAATAAAAAAATACCGGCCAAGATTAAATAGAACGGGAGTCGTTTCTTTTTACTTGGCAACAGCCCCGTTCCCCCTAAGACCAGGAGAAAAAGAGCATGGTACATCTGATACTTCACCCCGGTTTCAAAGGTTCGTAGCGCATCTGCATCCAAGAGGTTTTCAAGTCCATGCGCTCCAAAAGCCCCCAAGATGATCCCCAAAACCCCGATGAGCATACCTGTACTAAAAATTGTTCTGTTCATAACTTAATGAAGTCCTTTTTTTATAAATGTAACAATTTGATACCTTAGTATCTTGTTATCACCTGAACAAAGTTACGGCTTGAAAATACGATACGAAGCATGTCTAGAAAAATACTAGTTGTTGGAGCTGGCAAATCCACATCTTACCTCATCGATTACTTTTTGGAAAAATCGGAATCGGAAAAATTACATTTGACGATAGGGGACATCAATCCAGATGCAATTCCGGAGCACATCGTGAACCACACGAATTGCTCGGTTATCCCACTTGATATTTTTGACACTGAAAATCGCCAAATAGCCATTGAACAAAGTGATATTGTCGTATCGATGCTTCCTGCCCGAATGCACATGGAAGTCGCTCGAGACTGTATCACTTTTGAAAAGCATTTAGTGACCGCCTCCTATGTCTCAAAGGAAATCAAAACACTTGATACCGAGGCCAAGAAAAAAGGCTTGGTCTTTATGAATGAAATTGGACTAGATCCCGGTATCGATCATATGAGCGCCATGCAGGTCATAGACCGTATTCGAGACCAAGGAGGGCAAATGATTCTTTTCGAGTCTTTTACCGGGGGCTTGGTGGCTCCGGAGAGCGACGACAACCTTTGGAATTACAAGTTCACTTGGAACCCGAGAAACGTGGTCGTCGCAGGTCAGGGCGGAGCTGCTAAATTTCTTCAGGAAGGAACATATAAGTACATTCCATACCACAAACTCTTTCGTCGAACGGAGTTTTTTGAAATCGAAGGCTATGGTCGCTTTGAAGGGTATGCCAATCGCGATTCGCTCGATTACCGTGAGGCTTATGGCTTACATGATGTACTCACGCTATATCGCGGTACGATGCGCCGTGTTGGTTTCTCAAAGGCCTGGAATATGTTTATCGAATTGGGAATGACCGACGATAGCTATACTATAGAAAATTCGAAGGGGATGTCGTTCCGCGAGTTTACCAACTCCTTTTTGCCCTATTCCCCTACGGATAGTGTTGAGCTGAAGCTGCGCCACTACCTTAAAATAGAGCAAGATGATATCATGTGGGAAAAGTTTTTGGAATTGAATCTATTCGATTCGAACAAGATCATTCCATTAGAACAAGGGACACCGGCTCAAATCTTGCAATACATCTTAGAGGATAGCTGGACGTTGAAAGAGAATGAAAAAGACATGGTAGTGATGTACCACAAGTTCGGCTATGAACTGAGCGGCAAAACATTTCAAATAGATGCGAATATGGTCGTTATCGGGGAAAATAGAACCCACACAGCCATGGCAAAAACAGTGGGACTTCCAGTTGCCATTGCGACACTTGCCATTTTGAACAGGAAAATCACTACTCCGGGGGTTCAGATTCCCATCAAAAAAGAAGTGTACGAACCTATTCTAGAGGAGCTAAAGGCCTATGGTGTCATTTTCAAGGAGTACGATGTGCCTTATTTGGGGTACAACCCTGAATCGGTCTATGACAAATAGGTTTTTCACATTTCGTGCCTCTCAAGAAGCGCACCCTACACTTTTCGTTGTTTATATTTCGTAGTGATTACGTACTTTTACTAGACATTTGAAACTGTATCGATGAAATCCAATACCAAAAATGTCAAAATAGACGGGATAGACAAAAAAATCCTAAGGTTCTTAATGTCCGATGCTCGGACTCCAGTTCTTGAAATTGCGCGTAGCATCGGTATCTCCGGAGCGGCCATTCACCAGCGCTTACGCAAATTGGAAGCTTCTGGGCTGTTAGCAGGTTCAAAATTCATCATCAATCCCAAAGTGATGGGCTATACCACGATGGCCTATATCGGAATCTTTTTAGATAAGGCAATGAGCAATCCTGTTGCGGTGAAGCAGTTGAAAGAAATCGATGAGGTATTGGAATGTCACTACACCACAGGTAATTGGTCTATCCTCATCAAGGTGCTCTGCAAGGATAATGAGCACTTGATGCACGTGTTGAACAAGGAGATCCAACAAATCGAAGGGGTTTCCCGTACGGAAACCTTTATTTCCCTTCAGCAACAAATCGATCGGCAAATCACTATTTAGACCCTATTTTTTGCTACTCACTAAACTCAAATAAGATAAAAGGGTCGTCATCGGGCACTCCTCCGGCGCCCATATAGCATTTTTGAGCGGCCGTATTCGACGTTTCAGTCCCTACCCAAGCATCTTTACAACCCAAGGTTTTGGCATACGTCCAGATTTCCTTCACCAAGGTCTTACCGATTCCTTGCTTCTGATATTCTTCCAGTACGCTTACCTCATTGATGAATAAGGAAGGATCCTTATCAGGATGCACATAGTGAACACCAGACGCCATTCCTACCACTTTTGAACCATCTAAAGCCAAAAACAAGTGGTGTCTTGAATCGTTTAAAAACTCTATCGCCCTATCTCGCTTTATGGAATAATCGAAAAGGGCGTCACCTACCTTTTCCAAGGCGTTCAGGTCATGTATCGTTGCCTGTCGTATGTCAATCGTATTTTCCATCGTATTGATGTTCACGAAAAAAACCTGTCCAGCAATACGAACAGGTTCTATTAGTAGTTGCAGTCAAATTAATCCCTACTTGCGACACGCATCGCAAAGTAAAGTAGGGTCGCTAAGGCACCAATAGCCGCCACTAGATACGTTCTAGCCGCCCATTTCAAGGCATCTTCAGCGCCGGCATACTCTTCTTGGCTGACCATATTCTTATTCTTTAGCCAGGCCAGCGCACGATTACTAGCATCGTATTCCACGGGCAAGGTGACAAAACTGAATAGGGTTCCTATCCCATAAAGTCCAACACCGACCCAAGCGATAGTTCCGCCAATAGCCGTGGTCTGCATTAAGGCCAAGCCCCCAAAAATGACCCACATTGAAAAACGTGAAGTGACATTTAAAATAGGTACCAGCTTTGAACGCATGCCCAACCACTCGTAGGCCGTTGCGTGTTGCACCGCATGCCCTACCTCGTGAGCAGCCACCGCTGCCGCTGAGGCATTGCGTTGCGCATAGACCCCTTCGCTAAGGTTAACGGTTTTATTCGCGGGATTATAGTGATCTGTCAACATGCCGGGGGTTGAAATCACCTTCACATCGCGTATACCATGATCGGCCAACATTTTTTCCGCAATCTCCGCCCCGCTCATTCCATTCCGCAAATGCACTTGAGAATACTTTTTAAATTTACTTTTTAGTCGACTACTTACCAACATGCTGAATAGCCCGAAGACCCCTGCGATGATGATATAGCCCATATCAAATCCAAACATAATTTTATTTTTTGTTAGTGTGTATTAAAATTACAACATAAAAAGCAAAAACCCCGCCATAGTCTGACGGGGTCTATTAACTGACAAAATGTACTACTATACCACTTCGGCCTCCCAACCAAAGGCCTCGATAATTTCTTTATACACGACCTCACCCTTGACGATATTCAATCCTTTTTGAAGTGCCTTATCCATTTGTGTAGCTTTCTCCCATCCCAAGGCGGCCAACTTCGCCACATAAGGCAGGGTCACATTGGTCAGCGCCACGGTAGAAGTGTAGGGTACCGCTCCCGGCATATTCGCTACCGAGTAATGCACCACATCATCAATGATATATATAGGGTCTTCATGGGTGGTCGGTCTTGTGGTTTCTACGCATCCGCCTTGATCCACGGCAACATCAACGATAACCGTGCCCGGTCGCATGTCACGCAACATATCGCGAGTGATCAGGTTTGGTGCTTTGGCCCCTTTTAATAATACGCCACCAATGATCAAATCATGGGTTTTGATGTGTTTTCGAATATTGAATTCGTTTGAAAATTCGGTCACCACATGCGGTGGCATTACATCGTTCACATAGCGCAGGCGTTTCATATTGATATCCATAATCGTTACATGTGCTCCTAATCCTGCTGCCATTTTAGCAGCTTGAATACCTACGACTCCAGCGCCAAGCACCAATACCTTGCCGGGCTGTACTCCGGGAACTCCACCCAATAACACGCCTCTGCCCTTCACAGGCTTCTCCAAATATTTTGCTCCCTGTTGAATCGCCATTCTACCGGCTACTTCTGACATTGGTGTCAACAAGGGGAGGGTACCTTCGTCGTCTTCCACGGTTTCATAGGCAATACAAACCGATTGGCTTGCCAACATGGCTTTGGTCAACGGCTCGCTCGACGCAAAATGAAAGTACGTAAATACAATCTGATCTTTTTGCACCAATTCATATTCTTCAGCAATGGGTTCTTTGACCTTAACGATCATTTCACTCGCAGCATAGATTTGCCCAATGGTATCTAAAATGATGGCACCAGCGTTTTTGTAATCCATGTCAAAGAAACCACTGCCTTCACCGGCAGCGGATTGTATATAAACAGTATGACCATTCTTTACCAGTTCGAATACGCCGGCCGGGGTCATACCGACACGACTTTCATTGTTCTTGATTTCTTTAGGCACTCCTACTACCATTGTTATGCAATTTAGAATTCAGAACAAAAATGTGACAATTCTAACTTAAATGGAAATAAAATCGATTAAATGAGGGGGTCAATAGCTGAAAATTGACTTTTTTAGAAGCATACCCCTATAAAAATAGGGGTATATTATAAAATAAAATACATTTGCCTGCCTCTCTACTACACCTTCAGTGAGGCTATCCTACGATATTGACAATCTTACCGGGTACTACAATGACCTTTTTAGGGGTACGCCCTTGCAATTGCTGTTGTGTTTTTTCATGGGCCATTACCGCAGTCTCAATTTCCTCTTTTGACAGGTCCAATGACAGCGGCATGGTAAACTTCATTTTACCATTAAAGGAAATGGGATACTCCTTGCTGCTTTCCGCTAAGTGCCTTTCATCAAAAACGGGAAAAGCGACCTTGGAGATCGAGGTGTTGTCATGCCCTAATTTCTCCCAAAGTTCCTCGGCAATATGGGGTGCGTACGGAGAGACCAAAATGGCCAAGGGCTCTAAAATGGCCCGGCTCTTACATTTTTGTGCGGTCAATTCATTCACACAGATCATAAAAGTGGATACCGAAGTATTAAAACTGAAATTTTCGATATCCTCTTCCACTTTTTTGATGGTCTTGTGTAGTGTTTTTAGGTTTTCAGGGGAGGGCTCCACTTCGGCTCCGCTCAGTGAACCATCGGCTCCGCTCTGAGAAATATATAGTTTCCACAGTTTCTTTAAAAAGGAATGTACCCCCGTGATGCCAGCCGTATTCCAAGGTTTTGATTGCTCTAACGGGCCCAAGAACATTTCATAAAGGCGAAGACTATCGGCGCCGTATTCCGTAACGATATCATCTGGATTGACAACGTTATACCAGCGTTTGGACATTTTTTCTACCTCCCTGCCTACGATGTAGTTGCCTTCTTCCAAAACAAACGCTGCATCGGCAAAATCAGGTTGCCACTTTTTGAGTTCTTCGATATCTAGCTCATTCGAAGAATTTACTAAAGACACATCTACATGTAATGGGGTTACGTTCAAATTACCGATCAAACCCTTTGAAATCAACTGCCCATTTTCTTCATTGCGATAGACCAAGGCACTTGTACCTGTGATCATTCCCTGATTGATCAGTTTTTTGGCAAATTCTTCTTTGGACACGTACCCTCGATCGAACATGAACTTCTGCCAAAAACGGGCATAGAGCAAATGCCCTGTGGCATGTTCGCTACCCCCAATATACAGATCTACATCTTGCCAGTAATCAATAGCTTCCTTCGAGAAAATAGCATCATCATTATGCGGGTCCATATAACGGTTGAAGTATTGCGAGCTTCCTGCCCAACCGGGCATGGTGTTGAGTTCTAGTGGGTAAACACCATTGTCTTCTTGCCCTTCGGCTCCGCTCAGGCCAATGTTCTCGTTAGAGACTACGGCATCCTTTTGAGTATCCCAGGCCCAAACCGTGGCGTTGCCCAAGGGAGGCTCACCGGTTTCGGTGGGCAAATACTTTTCGACCTCGGGCAGCTCGATCGGCAAATGCTCTGAAGCAATCATTTGTGGCATACCATCCACATAGTACACCGGAAAGGGTTCGCCCCAATACCGCTGTCGGCTGAAGACCGCATCGCGTAATCTATAATTGACCTTACCTTTACCCTGACCTAATTTTTCCAACTCGTAAATAGCGGTTTTAACGGCCTTTTTATAGGGCAGTCCATTCAAGAAATCGGAATTGGCGATTATCGTCTTTTCCTTATCGGCAAAAGCTTCTTCAGAGATATCGACGCCCTCGAAAATATTTGGTATCGAAATGTCAAAGTGCTTTGCAAAGTCGTAATCCCGCTGATCGCCGCAAGGTACTGACATCACTGCTCCGGTACCATAACCCGCCAACACATAATCACCGATCCAAATCGGAATGGGCTGTTTGGTAAACGGATGTTCGGCATAGGCCCCTGTAAAGGCCCCTGATATGGTCTTTACATCGGCCATACGGTCACGTTCCGAGCGTTTGGCCGTAGCCGCTACATAAGCTTCCACTTCTGCTTTTTGTTCGGGAGTCGTAATCTGGCCTACCAATTCATGTTCGGGCGCCAAGGTCATAAAACTTGCACCGAAGATGGTATCTGGTCTGGTGGTAAAGACCGGAATACCGAGTTCTGAATTCTGAATTCTGAATTCCACCTCTGCCCCTTGTGATCGTCCAATCCAATTCGTTTGGGAATCTTTCAAGGGTTGTGGCCAATCAATGGTATCCAATCCGTCAAGGAGGCGTTGTGCATAAGCCGTGATACGCATACTCCATTGTGTCATCTTTTTGCGGATTACCGGATGTCCTCCACGCTCTGAAACCCCATTGACAATTTCATCGTTCGCCAGGACGGTTCCTAAGGCAGGGCACCAATTTACCTCGGTATCCGCCAAATAGGTCAATCGGTACTTCAAGAGGATTTTTTGCTGTTCTTTGCTTGAAAAGGCATTCCATTCCGAGGCCGTAAATTCTGGTGTATCTTCATCGCAAACCGCATTTACCTGGATGTTTCCATTCGAAGAAAACTCCGAAATCAAGGTTTCGATATCCTCGGCCTTGTCTGCGTCTTTGTTGTACCAAGAATTGAACAGCTGGATAAAAATCCATTGCGTCCATTTGTAATATTTCGGATCGGATGTACGTACTTCTCGGCTCCAATCGAATGAAAACCCGATCTGATCGAGTTGTCGGCGGTACGTCTTTATATTTTCGGCTGTGGTAATCGCCGGATGTTGCCCTGTTTGTATGGCATATTGTTCGGCAGGCAGACCGAAGGAGTCATATCCCTGGGGATGCAATACGTTGAACCCCTTATGCCTTTTGTAGCGCGCATAGATGTCGCTGGCGATGTACCCTAAAGGATGACCGACATGTAGTCCGGCTCCCGAGGGATAAGGAAACATATCCAACACATAGAATTTTTCCTTATCGGTATTGTTTTCGGCCTTAAAGGTTTGGTTCTCGGCCCAATACTTCTGCCATTTGGCTTCAATTTCGTTGAAATTGTATTGCATGATTTTCTTTGCTTTGCTACAGGTGGCAAAAATAGGTTTATTCTCGGAAAAGCAGAAAGGAATGATGGGCGAATCCCTTTTTCAAACTACAAGCAATTTCCCTGTATACAACACCCAAATCATGGTCAGAATTGCGGAAAGATTAATTGCATATCCAAACAATTTCATTTGCGAAAGCGTATAGGGCCGATCCTTAAAAAAAATAAGGACATCGAATACCAACCATAGGGCGAATACCAGTAAGAACAGGGCCAAGACCATATCTCGAAACCAATACCATACCAGGAACGATTCTAAAAGTAAAAGTGCCAGCATTACTAACTTTGACCGCTTTCGCCCCAAAAGGGTGGCCGTGGTTCGCTTGCCCGACTCCAAATCGGGTTCAATATCCATAATCTCGCCCGCAATATGCGCCTGAAAGGCAAAAAGGGTCAAATAGACCAACGTTTGCCATGGCAAAATGTCTAGATTATTCAATTCGGTAGCAAAAAAAGCGGTGGTCACGTACCCCATTTGAATCACGATTTCAAAGGGTGGTCGTTCCTTTATGCGGAATGGTCTAAAATTATAGAGTATGTTCACCACGACCATAAACATCAATAACAGCAACATCATAAACCCAGCGAGATAGCTAAAAAGAATGAAGAAAGGCAACATCATCATGGCAATCTTTTTTGGAAGTCCATCCAAAAAAGCCCTTGGGGCCCGAGCTCCGAACAAGAAGTTTCCTTTTCGTGTATTTACGGCATCCGCTTTGTCATCATTGTAGTCATTTAACCCGTACACCAGATAATTTAAGGGAAACGTCACAAAGATAAGGCCCAACCAAAACACCCATGATTTCCAAAAAACATCTTGATTACCAAAGGGCACCAAGTAAATCCAAATGGTGGGAAACCACAATCCCGGTCTGGAAATCTTTATGTCTAATAGGCTCATAACGGCAAAGGTTCTATAATCAAACGATTCTATTACTGAAATATTAGAAACCGACCCTCTTAGTCATCCGATTCAATTTACTTTCCTAACTTTACCTGAGCAAGACCTACTATGAGCCAGTCTTTTGAACAATACCAAAAAAGAAAACTGATTTCTTCGTACTTCTCGGTAGTACTTAGTATCGGTTTGGTGCTCTTTCTTTTGGGCATATTGGGGCTATTGGTCCTAAATACCAAAAAAATGGCGGATCATTTCAAAGAGCAGATTACCATATCCGTATTTTTAAAGGAAACCGCGAAAGAGGTCGAAATCGACCAGCTACAGAAAAGTTTATCGATGGCCGAATATACCAAAACGGCGACTTTTGTCTCCAAAGAGGAAGCGGCCGAGAAGCACAGCGCTGAAATCGGAGAGAATTTCATGGATTTTCTCGGATACAATCCATTGAAGAACTCGATTGATGTGAATTTGAACGCGGATTTCGTCTCCCCTGAAAAAATTGAGGAAATCGCCTTTGAAATATCGGCGAAAAGTTATGTAGACGAGGTAAGTTACGATGAGCCTTTGGTGGGATTATTAAGTGACAACGTAAAACGCATTGGTTTCTGGATTCTAGTAGCTAGCGGAATCTTTACCTTTATCGCCGTCTTGCTTATCAATAGCTCAATTCGTTTATCGATCTATTCCAAACGTTTTATCATCAAGACTATGCAGATGGTAGGGGCGACCAAAAGCTTCATTCGAAGACCTTTTATCTGGACCAATATCAAGTTGGGTATGCTAGGTTCCATTTTGGCCTTACTGGCCCTAGCCGGCTTACTCTATTATTTAAACCGCAACTTTCCTGACCTGGGCCTCTTACAAGACCCGACTATTTTGATTGTTCTTTTTGTCGGTGTATTTTTATTAGGGTTTTTGATTTCGTTGATCAGTACGTACTTTGCGACACAACGTTTTCTCAATTTGAGAACCGATGAATTATATTATTAACTTTGTCACATGAGCAAAAAGCAAAAGTACGCTAGCGAACAGCAGCCAAAACAAGAGTTTATCTTCCAGAAAAAGAACTATATGTTCATGTTCATTGGTATTGCCTTTATTGCCCTAGGGTTCATTTTGATGAGCGGCGGGGGCAGTGACGACCCCAATGTTTTCAATCCGGATATCTACAACTTTAGAAGAATCCGTTTAGCACCGACCTTAGTGCTTATAGGTTTGGGCATCGAGGTATATGCCATTTTGTTGAATCCACACAAGAAAAAAAGCTAATTGGACACTTTAGATGCTATCATTCTCGGTATCATTCAAGGATTGACCGAGTTTTTGCCTGTTTCCTCCAGTGGACATTTAGAACTAGGGAAAGCTATTTTGGGGGACAATTCCATCCCTGAGGAAAGTCTTTTGTTTACGGTCGTGCTTCATTTTGCAACCGCCCTCAGTACGATCGTGGTATTTCGAAAGGATGTTTGGGAAATCATTCGCGGTCTTTTTAGTTTTCAATGGAACGAAGAGACACAGTTTTCCTTGAAAATCATTGTATCCATGTTACCGGCGGTATGTGTAGGCCTTTTTTTCGAAGAGCAGCTGGAAGCCTTTTTCGGAGGCAACATTCGTTTTGTAGGATTTATGTTATTGATAACGGCCGTGTTACTCTATTTTGCAGACAAGGCCAAGGACACGGATAGGAAAGTAAGTTTTCCAAATGCGTTTATCGTGGGTATTTCACAGGCCATAGCCATGTTGCCCGGAATATCACGAAGCGGTGCAACGATTTCCACTTCGGTCTTATTGGGGGTCGACAAGACCAAAGCGGCACGGTTTTCATTTTTGATGGTCGTACCCTTGATCTTTGGGAAAATCGGCAAGGATGTGCTCAGCGGAGACCTCACCTTCAATGGCGACAACAATATGGCAATGATCGCCGGTTTTGTCGCTGCATTCGTCGCAGGATTGGCGGCTTGCACTTGGATGATCCAATTGGTCAAGAAAAGTAAATTATCGTATTTCGCGGTGTATTGCCTCATCGTCGGTTTGATTGCCATTGCCTATGGTTTCTGGGCCGGTTAATTTGAGGGGACTAATTTATTCTTCAACATGGACACGCGCACAAAAGAAGATTTCCTAAACGGACAACTCCTACTGATTGATAAACCCCTGGGGTGGTCATCTTTTCAGGCCGTTAACAAATTAAAATGGGCCATTCGGAAAAAGTTCGGTTTAAAAAGAATAAAAATCGGGCATGCTGGCACCCTTGACCCTTTAGCCACAGGTCTTTTGCTCATTTGTACAGGCAAGTTTACGAAGAGCATCAATACCCTTCAAGGCCAAATCAAAGAATATACGGGTACGATAACCCTAGGGGCTACCACCCCATCATATGACCTTGAGACCGAGGTAAACGCAACTTTTTCCCTTGAACATATTAGCGATGAAAAAATAAGGGCCGCTACACATCAGTTCATAGGTACTATACAGCAGGTACCACCCCTGTTCTCGGCCCTAAAGAAAGATGGAAAACGTTTGTATGAATATGCCCGTGATGGCATAGAAGTTGAAGTTAAAAAGAGGGAAATAACCATTTCCGAATTCGAAATCACCGGCATAAGAATGCCGGAAATCGATTTTAGAACGGTATGTAGCAAGGGCACCTATATTCGTTCTTTGGCCGATGATTTTGGGAAGGCATTGGAATCAGGAGCACATTTATCGGCCCTGCGGAGAACCAAAATAGGGGAATACAACGTAAATAATGCTCTTGCCCCATTAGAATTTGAACAGAATTTACTCGGAAAATCGGAAGATTCTTAATTTTTGAATCATTTAACTTCCGGTTCAACGAATAATTCAAATATTTTTTTAAAATTGAGGTTATAGCAGTATGAACCTGAATCGCAAACAATTATCGTTTTTGATTACCTTTTTTTCCATGTCTATCGTGGTGCTTGGGTTGTATAATATACACTTGGGTCAAGTCGGCAGTCAGGAAGACGAGTACATTGTTGAGATGATGCTTGCCGAAGAGGACATTGAAGAACTTCTGGAAGAGAAAGAGCGATTGGAGCAGATGCAGGAAGCCGAACCCATTAAAAGCCATATGGCCTTTAACGAAACGGCCAAACCTAGTTACGGTGAGCCAGAGCCCTTAAAGACCTTAGAGGAACTTATGGCCGAAAGAGCCGAAGCCGGGGAGTCGGGAGATCCTTCTGATTTAATGTCGGACTCCGAATATGCGGCAAAAGTTAAGGAATTGGCCAAGCAACGTGAAGAGAAGAAAAAATTACTTGGGGAAAAAGAGGCACAAAAAAAGGAATTTACCAACAATCTGGCCGCCAGAAGAACTTCGGTTTCGTATTCTTTGGTAGATAGGAACAATTATAAGCTTCCCCCTCCCATTTATACCTGTATCGAGGGCGGTAAAGTCGTCATCAATATCGAAGTAGATGCTAATGGTAATGTGACGGATGCCCATTTCAATGAAAAAAGCTCTGGCACCTCAAATGGTTGCTTGGTCGATAATGCCATTACATACGCCTTAAAAGCCAAATTCAACGCGGCGACCAAAGCTTCTCAAAAAGGTACGATTACCTATTTATTTCAGCAAAAGGCACGTTAGGTCTTTCAAAACACTTTGCCCCTTATCCTTATTGTACCAAACCTGTAGGTCTTCTTTAAACGATGCGGTCAATTGCCCATGTTCCGCCTTCTGGTCCTCTACCAACTTCGTCGCCGTTTCTGATCTAGGGCCCCAATCGCCGACAACCTCATCGGTTTCCCCATCAACAGCAATTAATTTGGGAATGGACATGCCACCATTGGTCAAGAACCGATTCATCAAATCGACATGTTCATCACGCAAAATGATCTTCAACGAGATATTCGGATTCAATTCGGAGATTTTATGCATTACGGGGAGTGCAGGACTCGCATCACCGCACCAACTCTCGGTCAAAACCAACCAAGTAACTTTTTTCTCAATGGCTAAGATGGCTTCTACCGCCTTTTCGTCAAACTTTAGTGTCTTGTCCCATCGTTTCATTCTACGATCATTCAGTTGGGTGTAGTTGGTCAAGGCCGCTGTCTGCTCAGGACCCGTGGAACTGCCTTCTTTGGCCAATTGTGTTACCAGGGTTCTATACTCATCGTATGACATTGCCGTTGCAACACCTTCGGCAATCAATTCCCTTGTTGTCTTTTCCATAGTGGGTATACTAATCGTTTTCATCTGTTATCACTTAGGGTGTAAACGTACTACCAAAAATTTACTATTTTGGCAACCTAGGTTGCATTAGTAGTAAGTGACAGGCAAACCTTACGAAACAATAAACGGAGTGCGTTTCACATAACAGCACCCCGTTTAAAAGTTTATAATCGACTGGTATATCTACAACAAGTCTTCTTCTACTTCGATGTATTCTATATCTCGTAATTCAAGTTTCATGCCTTCATAGGCATTAAAATTTGAAGGCAAGTAAAAATAGGGGTCGAACCCTAAGTCTAACTCTTCACAGTCTTCGACGTACTCAATAGTATTGAGCATTTTTCGTTCTACGACAGTATCCAGATCTTCGGAAACAGCTGCACTTGGTTTTTCGGTCAGGGCGAACGAAGATAGAAGTAAGGCAGTAGCACTTAACATGGCGAATCTTGATATTTTTCTCATAATTGTATAGTTAAAAGTTCATTGAAATTTGAGCTCATTGGCATCTAGAGCTTTATCTATATTGGCAAATAATTTTTTGATATCGGTCAAAAAGTCCTTTCCGTCCTTTCGATGTAGTACGGCGATCTTATCGCCAGTTCGCATCCGTAGGATACTGATGATTCGGACGGTAAAGCCTTCGACTTTCAACAACCGCTGTAAATCTTGAAGGCGATGCGCTTTGTGATTCATTGAATGATAAATATGCTCGTAGTATCGTTTTGAAGGCTTTCCGATCCGCAAGAGCCTACCCACTTGAGCTTCCCTTTTCATCGGTATTTCGGGGTCTTGAGGAAAGTAGATAATCGGTTCTTTTTTCATGTTGCGCATTAATGATTTAAACGAATACAAAGATAAATCCGAAAAAACGATATTAAAAGTAATGCTACGTTAAATGAAAGTTAAACTATCTTTATATAATAGTATTACTATTAATTTGAGATGTGTATCTAGAAGTCACTACTAGAAAGAATAATGAAAAAGGGGTTTAGATCGAACGTTTCTTTATCATGCCGCCACGCGTATCGTTGATCTTATTCATCACCACAAAGGCCTTTGGGTCTATTTTGGAAATCTCGATATTCAATCTACGAATTTCAAGACGGGTGATGACAGTAAACAATACGTCATATTCATTATGTACCCCATGTTTGCCATAGCCTCCCTTTGCCGGGTATATAGTCACACCGCGCCCCAATACACCAATGATCATGCTCCGAATCTCATCACTGTAGTCCGAAATAATGGTGACGCCAGTGTATTCCTCTATTCCTTCAATCACAAAATCGAGTGTCCTGGAAGCGGCCAAATAGGTTAGCATGGAATACAAAGCGGTCTCTATGGATAGGAAATAAGCGGCCGCAATGAAAACCAAAATATTGATGAGAATGATAATATCACCTATGGTAGTACCCAATTTACGACTCAGAAATATGGCCAGTACCTCCGTACCGTCCAAGACCCCTCCTCCACGGACGGAAAGTCCGATACCCGCTCCAAGAAAAAACCCGCCAAAAACGGCTACAAGAAGCTTGTCTTGAGTAATTTCAGGAAAGCTGACCGTTGCCAAGACTATAGCCAATCCTAAAATGGCGATAGTCGCCTTAATGGCAAAAGAGCGACCGATAACCCGAAAACCCAAAACCAAAAACGGAATATTGACCAGAACGATCAAAACGGAAAGAGGCCAATCGGAAACCTCGGCCACCAAGAGCGATATACCCGTCGCACCCCCATCGATAAATCGATTTGGAAAGAGAAAACTCTCTAATCCAAAAGCCGCTGAAAAAATCCCTGAAATAATGAAGAACCCATCTTTTAGCGCCAATTTAATGGTGCTTTTGAAACTTTCGTTAACGGCAGCTTCCTCATTTATCATCATATGAATGGACTTTTACAGGTTTTCCGGATTGACCGCAAGGCTATTAAATAGTTTTGCTTTTGCGGTATAGAACTTATTCTGCACTTCGATTAATTTCAATTCGGAATCGATCAGTTTGCTTTCCCTTGAATTGATCAAGAAAAGTGAGCTTTCACCAAAACTGAATTTTCGTTCCTCTGCACTTAGAAGGGTGCTGTAATTCATGACGATTTCGTCGATTAAAACATTCTGGGTCTCAAACGATTCCAGTTCACGATACAGGGCAACGATTTTGTTTTTCAATTCTATTTCCGCATTGTCCAGGTCGAACTGTGCGTCTCTTAACTTGAACTTCGCCAACTTCAGATCGCCACGCTCCTTGCGCAAGAACAAGGGCAATCTAAACGTTAGCCCACCTTTATATTCTTGTGTCTCGAATGAGTTGATGAACTCGGGTGTCTCCGTCAAAAAATTATACTCCAAGTCTATTTTTGGAAGTAATTTATTGGCCTTCAAGTTTTTTTCAACTCGCAATCCATCAATTTTATATCCTAACGACAAGAGCTTGGGATGATTTTCAAGCGTAAAGCTATCCAAAGGTCTTCCCGAAATCTCCAAGGTCGTATCGATTTCCCCATCGATATCGGTATCGGGAATCACATTTGGTTGTAGCTCAACAGGGATATTATCGTTCATCCATAGAAAATTGGACAGCTCAAGGGAGCGTTTCATCAATTTTACCTTGGCCTGTTCTAAACTCAGCGCCCTGGTTTGCATGGCAATTTTGGCCTCCACGGTATCAATAGCGGCAATATCGCCTGATTCGGCCCTTCTCTTGATTCCCTCGAACCGAATGTCGGCATTCCTTAGAAAGTTCTGATAGATGGAGGCCTCATTATAAGCGCGTAGCCAGTCGAAATAGGCCAAAGCCGCATCATACAAAATCTGGTTCACCAACAGGTCGCGGTCGGCCTTGCTTTGCTCTCTGAAATATTTGGCCTGCTTTAGGGTAGCCATACGATCATTGATCCATAAGCCTTGCCCTAATGACACAGAAACCCCAGCACTATATAATCCATCCGAGGGAACGGAGTCCGCTGGATTTAAAAAATCTCCATCGTTCTGTTCAAAAGTTCCTTTCAGTTCAACACCATACCATGTCGGTATCTTAAAGGCGGCGTTAAGCCGGTCATAGTATTCACTACCCTTAAATTCCTTTCGGTCGTAATCGACCTCGATTTTCGGGTCAAACCCGCCACGGGCTTTCATCAGGTTGGCCTGGCCGATACTGAGGGTAAGCTCCGCCTGCTTTGCAATAGGGTGGTACTTTTTAACATACCCCAGATACTCGTTGAACTTGAGCACAAGGGAGTCTTGCACCTGAGCGGTCATCGCAAAAGTGAACAACATCAATATAAGGGTACTATACTTCCGCATACTATTTTTTTACTGGTTTTGCTTGTGCACCCTCTGGTTGGTAATAATTGGGTGGGAAACCATTCAACTGTCGCCATAGTTCGTACCAAATCGGCACGTCTTCCAATAACGCTATGGTTTCCGCACCTGAACCTACTCGCAGGTCCTTGGGCCATTCGTGATCATCAGGATCCGGAGCAAGCAACACGCGGTACTTGCCGTTGTCACTAATGAATGTTTCTATGGCTACTACCTCTCCTCCATAGGTGCCATATGACACGTTGGGCCATCCGCTGAAGACGATTACCGGCCATCCGTCAAACTGAATACGCACCTTTTCACCCAAATGAATCAGCGGAAGGTCAAGAGGCTCGACAAATGTCTCTACAGCCATATCGATATCGGCTGGCATAATACCCAATAGCGCCTCACCCTCTTTAAAGGTTTGCCCAATGCCCCCTTGTAGCGCCTTATTGATAAAACCGTTTTGGGGAGCACGTATGTAGTACATGTCATTCCGCATGGAATAGTTGGTAAATTCATTCTCCAATTTGGTAACTTGGGCCTCCGAATCAAACTGGCTGGACTGTGCCGTGAACATATCGCTTTCGGCCTTGGAGATTTTATTGGTATACTCATTCCGCACCCGATTGATTTCAACTTGGGCATTGATCACCTCGTTTTTGGCCGCGAGCAACTTGTTTTCCTGTGAGATCAACTTGGCTTGCGTTTCTTGAAGTTTCAGACGTTTTTCTTCCAGATCGGTAACGGCTTTTAAACCCTCTGACTCCAACTGAACCACACGATCGTATTGCCGCTCTGCAATACGGATGTTGGTTTTTGCGGCTTCCAAGTCAATACTATCGCTTTGCACCTTGAGCCTTGACTGCAATAACTTATTCTGAGCCTGCTCAAGCTTTAATCTACGTTCGTTGGACAAGGCGGCCATCTGGTTCTGCAATGCATTCACCTTTCCTTCATACGAATTTACAGAGGCCGTTTTAGCCTTGATCTGCTGTCCCGTACGCTCCACAAGATCAGGGTCGAAATACTCGTTCTTGACTTCTGAAATGAATAATATGGTATCTCCCTTTTTTACGTAATCTCCTTCTTGCACATACCATTTTTCAATGCGCCCAGGAATAGGCGATTGTAAGGTCTGCGGTCTTTGGTCCGGTTTCAAAGTGGTCAAAAACCCATTACCATTGATATTTTGGGTCCAGGGTAAAAAGAGGATCAAAAAACCGACGATAGCAAAAACCAATAAAAAGCGATTGAAGTGTTTGTAATCACGCTCATGAAAGACCCTTTGGGCCGACTTGAATCGGTTCAAACTCACTTTTTTGTTCAATTGATTATGTGAAATATTCAGCATAGTTATTTCTCGTTAATGATTCTACCATTTTCCATGGTGACGATTCGACTACATTTGTCAGCCCACCTCAGGTTAGCGCTCACTACCAATAAGGCCCAATCGTTGACTGGGTCACTTAGAAAACTCATGATCTCATTGGCCTCATCTTCCCTAAATTGATCTAAGGGATCCTTCAATATCAGAAGCTTAGGCTTTCTCACGATACTTCTTGCCAATACGATTTTCTTTGCCACCGTTGATGGAATTTGCTTTCCTTCAGGATATAGTATGGTTTGAAGTCCTTGTGGTTGTTCTTTCACAAACTGGGTGAGACCTACATTATCCAATGCCCAGTAAATGTCTTCTTGAGAAATGGACGCATCACCAAAAGTGATATTGTTCAGGATGGTGCCTTCAAACGGTGATTCTTCCGGCAACGATTGCCCGATGTATGATCGATAGTAGTTCAAGTTCATTCCTTTTAAGGAAACATCGTTGATGTAAATACCCCCGGCATCAGGCTCTAAAATACCCGCAATGATCCGGAGCAAGGTCGATTTACCAGATCCGCTGGCCCCGCTCAAGAGAATGGTACATGTCGGCGTAATAGTTAAGCTGACATCATCGATGATCTTCTTTTCCCTGTCCGGAACATTATAGGAGACTCCATCCAATTGAATCGTGAACCCTTCATTCTCAGCAAAAGGTTTCTCCCCTTCTTGCGGCTCTAAATCTTTATCGACAACCTGCCCCAACTTCTCCAAGGAGGTGAGTAGATCATAAAAGGTTTCCAGACCGGTAATCAATTTTTCGACCGAGCTGATGACCAGAAGAATAATGATCTCAGCGGCAACAAACTGACCGATATTCATCTCTTGGTTCAGTACCAAAAGCCCTCCTATTAAAAGTAGTCCTGCAGTGACCAACACCTTAAAGCCGATCATTTGAATGAACTGAAGGACCAAGACACGGAAATGGCTCTCACGTGCTTCCAGATACTCTGCTACCAGCTCGTCGTTCTTATCCAACGCATGGGAGGTCTTACCCGATAATTTGAAACTGACGATAGAACGGGCCACCTCTTGCAACCAATGTGCGACCTTATACTTATGTTTCGACTCGGAAAGACTTGTATCCAGCCCTTTCTGAGCCGTAAATTTAAAGACCACGTAAATCAACAACAAGAGCAATATGCCGTAAATAATAAAGAACGGATGATAAAATGAAAGTAGTAGGAGTCCAAAAATTATCTGTAGTAAAGCGGCTGGAAAGTCAATCAGTATTTTTGAAAGCCCTTTCTGCACGGTAAGGGTATCAAAGAACCTATTCGCCAATTCAGGGGGATAATAGTTGACCAACTGACTCATTTTTATCTTTGGGAACCGATAGGCGAACTCAAACGAAGAACGCGTAAAAATTTTCTGCTGTAGATTCTCAATGATGCGTATCTGCATCAATTGCAAAACACCCCCGAAAGCTACTCCGAGTGTTACCAAAACAACCAGAACGATCCATGAAGTACTGATTTGCGCACCTTGTATTAGATTAATGATCGCCTGTATGCCCAGTGGCAAGGACAAGGTCACTATACCCGCGAAAATCGCATAATAAAAAACTTGAAAAACATCCCTTTTGTCAAGGCGTAGCAATCCCATTAGCCGCTGCCAAGCGGTCAAAATATTTTTAGCCATGTTGTCTTATGATTTGAGTATGGTGAACACTAAATGAAGAAAATATTGGGTCGGGTCGTTATCTTCATGGCAATCGGTCAGCGAACTAAAATGATCTCGAAGAAAGTGCTGGTGCAACGACCCTTCTAATATGGTGCTTGCCAAACTACTTGGGTACTCATAATCGACAGCTACGTTCGTGATCATTTTACTGATTCTATTGACCAATCTTTTGTAAATACCGAAATACCCCTCCTTATTCTCTGTGTCAACCTCTTTAGTCAAATAGGACTTAGAGTATTCGTTGATTACTATCTTATTCAATAGCGGTTCATTAATGTGCGAAAAAGCCGAGTCTTCGACCGTGTTCTTCGTCACAATCTCGATTGCCTTCTCAAGCTTCAATTTCGCATCGGCAATACTGTTCGTAGAAAACACCAAGCGGTACTCGATCCAACCCCAATACCAGGAGGTCAAGTACAGCAACAACTTGTGCTTATTTTCAAAATACCTATAAATGGAACTTTCATTAGAACCTATTTTAGTACCTAATTTTTTAAACGTAAAACTCTCAAAGCCCATCTCGCTAATCATCAAGATACTTTCTTGTACAATTCGTTTTCCCAAATCGGATGACTCTGGGTCTTTTACATAGATTTTCTCATTGATTCCGATTTTGACGGATTGTAGCAGCTCCTCCATAATAGTTTATTTATAATAACAATGCAAAAATAATAGTATTACTATCATATCATAATAGTTTAACTAATTTTTAACGGAAGTATTACTTCTCATAGAGTATATTAGTACTGTTAAATTTCTGCCGATATATAGAAACAATAGATCTAAATCTTTCACTATGGAACTAAGAAAAAGTATCGCAATGACCGTCTTATTACTAGTTTCTTACCTTGGGTATAGTCAAAGCCAATTTTTGTTGGTTTTTGATGACTATCAGGTAGTGGAAGACCCTAATACCTCACTTCAAAACCAAATGCGTTTTCCTATTATGAGTTCGGTAGTCGTAATGGGAGGGCTTAATGACCTTGATGGAATGGGCAATTATTTCAATGTTTTCGGAAGTAAACTCTTGGTTGATTCCAAAAAACCTATCCAAAATGGACAGCACGCCTTAATCTTAAGACGAGAGGATGGGCGTAACTTTTTCGACCTTTTCCCAACGATAAGTGCAAAACTGATCCCCACTTCACATCAAAAAACAACGGATTATTAGCAACTTAAAAACGAGTCATTATGAAAAAAACGGTTCTTATTATGACGTTCCTATTTTGTACAGTCGGTCTAACCGCACAAATAGACAATTATGACCTTAAGGAAGGTGATATCGTGGAATTGGGAGAAACCTCCGGTTCGCACTATCGGAGTATTGAATTTCCCAGGAAGAATATTATCATAAAGCGGGGTGCAATTGCCGATTTTAAGAGTCTTGTTGGCAAGAAACTCAGAATTGAAAAATTAGAAACTAACAAAAATAATGAAGCCATTGCCACGTTAAAACGCACCGATGGTCTTAACTTTTTTAGGTTTTACCCCCAGGTGAAGGCCAATATATCCAAGGCTCTCACATCAGGTGAACTCAAATTGGTTGATGACAACAAACAAGGCGCCATAGCCCAAAAATAGAGTTAAGTGTTTATTTTGTTCTCAGAAGCATCAGCCTGATTCGTAAGTTCTCGCTAGTCAATACAGAATCATTTTTGGCTGATGCTTTTCTAAACCGATTCCATGATCCTGGCCCACATTATCTCCAAAAACAAAAAGCAGGCCCTCAGGATCATAGCGATTCTGTTAGAGAAAAAGTTGTTGCTCCATGCGGCCATATCAAAGAAGACCGTATATCAATACAACAAGGACCAATTAAGGGTGGAAAAACAAAAGCACACGTTGATTATCGGAAAAACAAAAGCCTTGCTCTTCAATACCATCAATAAAGAACTCAAAGACCACTTTTCGGAAAACATGCCCATGCTATATGCGGTACCTATTGTTTATATGGATGAAGAACTCGCTACAATCTTGAGAAAAAGTACAGCCAAGGTCTAGTCGGCACATTGCTTTTCGAGTCATTGTCGTTCTCAGAAACCTGAAAGTTATAGACAACCGTGTTTCGTCTTTTCAAAATCTATCCTCAATCTTAATCAAAGCATTTCGATTGCCTAAAACCACTTTATTCATTGACTTCTCTAGGGGTTTCAGAAATTATTAATCATATAATTTATTTATGTAAATCATAATTAATATAAATAAAAATATATGCTTTTTCCGTTGTAACTTAGAGGTAGTCTCAGGGAAAAATCCCTTTAAATCCAAAGCGCTATGAAAAAGTTATCTCTTCTGTTCTTATTACCATTAATGGTCTTCGGACAACCTAAACAAGACCTTGAAATCAATTACGTTTCCTTGGAGTTCAGAATGGAAATCAACACGGCCTTTGTGTTCGAAGATGAACGCCATATGGAGAGGACCAGACATCAGGAGATCGACCTTTTGGTGAGTTTGAGAGTCCCTTTAGAGTATATCGATCCCTACTCCAGACCAAAAATTCAACCTAAGGACAACATCCCGGTCCATTTGACTACTTTTTCTTTGTCCTCACCCGCTTTGTTAAACGGGGCGACCGAGGCACCTCAAGAACGACTTGATCGGTTGCTCGCCATGAACGACCCTGAATTTCCTAAAGAAAATACGTTGTTCAAAAATCTAAATGCGGTTCGCTATTCAAATTCAAGCCTTAACGGTATCGAGACTATGCAAGAATGGTTTGGGCCAAAAATCAACCTATAAGAAGATAGGTATCCTTCTCGAAAACTACTTGAGAATTAAAAATAGTCAATGATATAACCCGAAATCGATACAATCATCTAGAAATAACTTTATTATGTTCAGGTCAAAAAACAGGTTCAAGACTTTCATAAGTATATTGTACGCTCTTACCTTCTTGGTATTCATTTTATTGTATACAAGCGATACCGGTATTGGGTGGGCCTATTTGGTATTGTTCAGCTGTCTAGTAACTTCTGGTCTGCTTCAGAAGTATGTTTCCTACTGAAATGAGGGTAATTTAGCCATGCGGCCGTGAAACTGGTCAAAATCAATACGGTTCGAACCAATCGAAACTACTCTTGATAATTTCTTCTTTTTGATCTCTCAAATGCTCTAAAAAGGCGTTGGCAGCGGGTGAAAGCTTTTTCTCTTTAAGCCAAATCAGATGCCAAGTAGTGCTTATGGGCAACCCTTTGACCGGAATGATCTGCAAATCGTTGTTCAATAATTCGTTTTTGATTCCGATCAAGGGCATAATCGAAAACCCAAGACCGGCAATTACGGCCTGCTTGACCGCCTCGTTGGAGGTCAATTCGATTTTCTTGGGAGAAGGCAATTTATTGCTGCGTATGTAACCTTCCATGGCCATTCTAGTAGCCGACCCCTGCTCTCTATAAATAAGAGGGAGCTTTTCAAAAAAATTATGAAGTTTTCTACTGTTCCCAACTTTGTGCTTGGTACCCCCAACGAGATACAATTTATTCTCCATCAGTTCTACCTTATGCACTTTTAATTGCTTGGGCAACACCGAAACCATTGCAAAATCTACTTCGTTGGCTTCCAATGTTTGCACTACCTTGGCTTTATTGGTAACGTCCATGGCCAGTTCGACGCCTTCATTGTCTCGAATAAAATCAGCCAAAAAAAAGGGCATTACATACTTTGCGGTCGATACAATGGAAATTTTCAGTTTTCCAGTAAGGCTTCCGGCATACAAAAGCGACTTGTAGTTTATCGCATGCACTTCATTCAAAATGTTTTGTGCGGCACCCGCGATTTCCTTTCCAAAATCGGTAACATAAAGTTTTCTGCCTACCACCTCGGTCAATGGAATCGAAAACTGATCTTGAAAATTTCTCAGCTGTATTGATACCGCGGGTTGGGTCAAAAACAACTCTTCCGCAGCCTTTGTAATACTCTGTTTTTCAGATACCTTAAGAAAAACCTGTAGCTGATGTAACGTATAGTTCATAAAATTAATTAATGTTTTCAATAATAAATATAAATAAAATTTAATGAACAATTCGTCTAATCTTTGCAGTGCAATTAAGATTCAATGTTTCATTTAAAACAACAGTTATGAAAGCAGCAGTTCAAAACGTGGGGGCAGACACCACACAGAAGATTCAATTGGTAGACGGGGTATTTACCGTCTCAGAAGCTTCCGACGTCGTTCTATCCCTTCTTAATGAGAAAATCAATTTCCACAAACTACAGCGGTTGTCTCTTTGCGAAGGACATCAGCATGCGAACACCAAATTTCCTGATGAACGAATTACGGAGCTGGAACACGAAAAATCGGTAGCGAAAGAATTTTTCGCTCAGGCCCGTTCTAAAGGAAATACAATTAAAATAGACGGCATTCTAAAAATTTCAATCAATGAGTAAGATATATCAAGCCCTTGAAGCCCTGAGTCAGGGCTTCAAACCTAGAAAAGAAACGATGACACAGCGAAAATCCATTCTAACCTTGGCCCTCGGATTGTGCGGCATAGCCTCTCTACTTATGGTTTCCTATTTGAACAACAGTCTGTTCTTAGGGCAATTATTGGCAGTTTCGGCCATCATCACCTGTGTGCTCTTTGTAAAAACGGTAGGCGATAGCTAAACTGACTACTAAGAGACCAAACCATAATTGACCACACCGAATGGATCTAAGCCTTTTATTAGACAACCTGACCAACCCTGCTTTACTTTTTTTCTTTCTTGGTATCATCGCCGTTCAACTGAAGAGTGACCTCGAGATACCCCCGAATTCGGCCAAATTCATTTCGCTGTATCTTATGTTCTCCATTGGATTCAAAGGCGGGCTTGAGCTCTCTCATAGTGAATTGGACATGGAGATTTTGTGGTCACTGCTCTTTGGCGTATTTCTGGCGCTTTTCGTACCCATCTATACCTACTTTATACTCCGTAGAAAATTCAGTGTCGAAAACTCCGGGGCCATTGCGGCCGCCTACGGATCGGTAAGCGCGGTCACCTTTGTAACCGCCGTTTCGTTTCTCGAAATCGAACAAATCGATTTCGGTGGCCATATGGTTGCCGTCATGGCATTGATGGAAGCTCCTTCGATAATCATCGGGGTACTATTGATGGCTTACTTTCAGAAAGAAAAGAAAACCAAGGTGAACTTAGGGAACATTCTACACCATTCGTTGACCAACGGCAGTGTGCTGCTGATCATGGGAAGTTTGATTATAGGATTTTTAGCTAGTGATCAACAGGCTCGGGGCATTGAACCTTTCACTACCGATATTTTCAAAGGCTTCTTGGCGGTATTCCTTTTAGATATGGGCATTACCAGTGGCAAGAAATTAGGTGACTTCCTAAAAAAAGGTTGGTTCGCTTTTTTGTTTGCCATTATCATTCCGCTAATCAACGGATGCACTGTGGCCCTAGTAAGTTCTGTATTCACCGATAGCATAGGCAATCGCTTTTTGTTCGCAATCTTGGCGGCAAGTGCTTCGTACATTGCGGTACCGGCTGCGATGCGACTAGCAGCCCCCAAAGCAAACCCGAGCCTTTATTTGCCGATGGCCTTGGCTATAACGTTTCCTTTCAATATTACCTTGGGTATGCCCCTTTATTTATGTGTAATTCAGGTCTTTTAATGGATTAGCCATATCTTTAGTGTCCTAAAAATTAGGACTATGAGCAAACATCGATGTGGCTGGTGTGTGGGTGATGATCTTTATGAATCGTATCATGATAAGGAATGGGGCGTACCTGTAAAAGACGACGATACCCTGTTCGAATTTCTCATTCTTGAAACCTTTCAAGCTGGATTAAGTTGGATAACCGTTCTTAAGAAAAGGGATAATTTCCGAAAGGCCTTTGACCATTTCGACTATAAAAAAATAGCGAAATACGATGAGGAGAAAATCGGATCTTTGTTACAGAACGAGGGAATTATCAGAAATAAACTCAAGGTGCGCGCGACGATATCCAATGCTATGGCGTTTATGAAGGTCCAGGAGGAGTTCGGTAGCTTTAGCAATTATATTTGGGGGTTTGTAGATGGTATGCCCATCAAAAACAAATTCAAAAACTACAAAGAGGCCCCGGCCAACACCGCTCTTTCCGATACTATAAGCAAAGACCTCAAAAAAAGAGGGTTCAAGTTTGTGGGCAGCACCGTAGTATACGCGCATATGCAAGCCACAGGAATGGTCAATGATCATGAAATCAATTGCTTTCGTTATGAAGAAGTTTAAGTTAATCGCTCTTTTATGGCTTTTAGGCAGCGGAGCCCTATTAGCTCAAAATAAGTACGAGCGTGAGTATCGCATTCGAAAATCGCAGTTTCCTGAAAAGGCATTGCACTATATCTCCGAAAAGCTGGAGGATGCCAAACGGATTCGATTTTATAAAGAAACCGATAGTGCCAAAACCAGCTATGAGGCAAAATTCAAAAAAGATCGACTTTGGTATAGTGTTGAGTTTAGCGAAAAAGGGGCTTTGGAGGACATAGAAATACTGATCAAACCCGTAGATATCCCCAATGAGTCCTTTTCCAGAATAGAGACCTATTTGACCCGCAGTTTTTTGAAATATCGTATCCGGAGGTTGCAACAGCAATATCCGATTACGAGCGAGGAGCCGGCCGAAACCACTGTTAAAAACGCTTTTCAAAATCTGATGTTACCCTCTATCAATTACGAATTGATCGTTTCGGGAAAGAAGGAAAAAGCATTTGAGCAGTTTGAGATCTTATTCGATGCCGATGGCAATTTCATCGCTATCCGAAAGTCGCTTCCTCCGAATTATGATCATGTGCTCTATTAGATCTACGCTCTGTATTTTGTGTTTTTGCTGTTGGAGTGGTATAGCGGCCCAACAGGATTTTACGACCTATTTTCAACCACAAATAGCACTCAACTATAAGGTTAGTACTGGTTATTCGCATAATTTTTCAATTGGGCAACGAAATTATGTATACGATGAGAGCGACCTTCAATTCAAGACCCGACAAATAGATCTAGTACATTTTTCAAAACTCAAAATACAGGATAACCAAAGTTTGGCCCTAGGTATTCAATACCGTTTCAGGGAGAACTTTGAACCAGGCAAAGGCAATGAGCTTCGGCTCACCCAACAGTACAATATTACTTCAAAGCCCCGTGTTGCCAGACTAGGCCACCGGGTGCGCTCAGAACAGCGGATAACCAGCGCATTGACCATTCATAGATTCAGATATCGATTTGCAGTTGATTTTCCATTGAATGGCGAACAACTTGACATTGGCGAAGCCTATGTCGTTACCTCAACGGAAAGCCTTTTAAGTGTAGCCAATGGTCAAGGCCCTGAATTCGACCAAAGAATCACAGGCAATATCGGCTGGTTGCTAAGGGAAAAGACCAAGATGCAGTTCGGTCTTGAATATCGGGCAGAAAACTACGGTCAACACACTCAGAAGATTCTATTTCTGAATGCTAATTTAGTGCTCAGTTTATGATCTCAAGTGAAATGAACGCGTATTTGGAAACATTACGATCAGAGTTTGAGGCGAATGCCGATACGAACATCGCCATGCAGCAAAAGGCCTATTTGAAAGGCCTCTTTTCTTGCTATGGTATGAAAACCCCATTACGAAGAAAAGTACAACAGCCTTTTCTGGAACAAGAGCACCTACCCCCAAAGGAAACTATGGAGCATTTGGTTCGGGTACTGTGGAACCTACCTGAACGCGAATACCACTATTTTGCCCAAGAACTGGCACTCAAATACAAGAAATACCTCGCTTTAGAGGACATTTCACTCTTCGAATTCATGATTACCCATAATTCTTGGTGGGACACAGTAGATTTCATCGCCACTAAATTAATCAAGGCCTATTTCCATAAATTCCCAGAACAACGAAATGTTTATATCAAGAAGTGGCTTTCTTCCGGTAATATTTGGTTACAGCGTAGCTGCCTGCTTTTTCAGTTACTTGAAAAAGAGAAAACGGATGTACCGTTGTTAAAACGGATCATTACTTCACTTCTGGGTTCCAAAGAGTTCTTTATCAACAAAGCGATTGGTTGGGCACTCCGAGACTATAGTAGAACCGACCCTGATTGGGTGAGCCATTTTGTAGAAACCCACGGTTTACACCCCTTGAGTAGACGTGAGGCTCTTAAATTGATCACATAGAGTTATGAAAACAATTTGATGAACTCGTTTCTCGGAATCTCTTGGGCACCCAGACTTTCTAGATGTTTGGTATGCAATTGACAATCGATGACGCGGTAATTTTTGCTTTCCAATTCTTGGGCCAAGTGAATAAATGCGAATTTTGATGCGTTACTTACCGTACTGAACATACTCTCTCCACAAAACACATGGCCTAGGTCTACCCCGTAGAGACCACCGACCAAAACACCTTTTTGCCAGACTTCATATGATTTTGCCAAGCCCGTTTCGTGTAGTTCCAGATAGGCTTTTTTCATGTCTTCGGTAATCCAGGTGCCTTGTTGACCAAGTCGTTTTACGGTCGCACACTGCAGCAACACTTCTTCAAAACAAGTGTTCTTCGTCAGTGTGAATTGACCGCTTGCGAGCACCTTTTTCATACTTTTCGAAATTCTGATCTTGTTCGGAAAAAGTACCATTCTAGGGTCTGGGCTCCACCATAAGATCAAAGAATCTTCATTAAACCAAGGAAAAATCCCATTCTGGTAGGCCAACAACAATCTCTCGGGTGACAAATCACCACCCACAGCCAGTAGACCTTCGGAATTCGCGGTTTCAATAGGTGGAAATTCAAGGCGCTCACTTAGAAAGAAGAGCGGGTTATATTCTCTGTCTTTTTTCAAAGCTGATTTTTACCTCAAAGTTACGCTTTCGTCTATAAAAAGACTAATCCTAATAGGTAGATGAGACCTCCTGCGAACATAAAAATAAGGGTGTAGGGCAAAATCTGTTTTGCCTTTAATTTGGTAATACCCAATAACGGAAGCGCCCAAAAGGGTTGCAACATATTGGTAATCTGATCCCCATATGCCAAAGCCATGACCGCCTTTGGCAAGGGCACATTCAAACGTAAGGCCGACTCCAAAACAAGTGGGCCTTGAACAGCCCATTGCCCCCCACCGCTAGGCACAAAAACATTGACCAGACCTGCGCTGAAAAAAGTGAAGATCGGCATGGTAGTGGTGGTAGAAACGGAAACAAAAAAGTCGGAAATGCCATTGACCATGCCACTACCGGCCATGATACCCATAATGCCGAAATACATGGGGAATTGAATCAAGATGCCTGAAGTGTCGCCAATAGCATTCTCAACGGCACTCAAGAAACTCTTGATACTTCCGTGCATCAATATGGCCATACCGAACATGAAGAAATTCAACATATTGGGAGTAATGTTCATTGTTCGTAACATGCCCGAGTACTGTATGGCAAAAGCTATAAGAATCAATGCCCCGAAACCAAACGCAAAGAACTTGGAGTGATCAAGTCGATCCGCCCCCCCACTTGCCTTTTTTTCTTCGGATTCAAAGCGATAGGTATTCAACCCGAATGAAGTTGCGGGTGCAGTTTTGCCCAATCGGTACGCCAGGAAAGAAATGACGAGCAATACCGCACTAAAAATAATCAGGTTCGACCCACTAAAAACCGTTGATGAACTTGCTATCGCTCGTGGCAGGCCTTGCAAATCTTCAGTGCCCAACACGTTTTTCATCAAACCCTGCAAGTGCCCCGACTCGGCTACTTTTAACGGTGCGGAACCACTGATACCCCCGTGCCATACCATTAAACCGGCATATCCGGCAGCCCCGATGAGCGGGTAATTTATTGGAATATTATGCTCTTGGGCATACTCCCCCACTTTACGGGCCAAAATCGCTCCAAAGATCAACCCTAAACCCCAATTAAAAAATGCGACCAACATGGTCGAAAGTGCCACCAATAATGCAGCGTTTGCACCGTTCTTGACCAGTTTTACCAAACGCAATATGAGTCTTGAAACCGGTGTACTGAGTACCAACACATGACCCAAAACCAAGACCAACATCATTTGGTAACCAAAGACCAACAAATCATTGTTCCAGATGCCACTTTCCCAATAGGTCAGTATTTCTAGAAAATGATTTTTGTCCGAACTACTTTCGGTAAACACCAAGGCCAATACCATGGTCAACAAGGTCAATAAAACGGCAATCGTAAATGGCGTTGGCAAATAGCGCTTAAAGAGGTCGGTAATCAACGAAGTGAGCTTCATATGGACAAGGTAATCGAAAGAAAACAAATAAAAAACCCTACTTGACGTTCCGCTGGAAGTCAAGTAGGGTTCTGAAAAAACTTTCGCCCTATCACATAGGCCTTTTTGGATTACACCTCTTAAAACGGCAGGTCATCATGCTCTTCCTCGTTCAACTCATCTGCAGGTGCAAAAGCTTCTGCAGGTGGCACTGGAGGCATTCCGCCACTTTCAGCCTGTGCCGGTTGTAGGCTTTCGACACGCCATCCCTGAATAGAGTTGAAGTATTTTACTTCTCCCTGCGGATTTGTCCATTCGCGGCCTCTTAGATTGATGCTCACTTTAACATCTTGACCCACAGAATAGTTATTGAGCAGGTCGGACTTATCTTGTACGAACTCTATCATTATATGTTGTGGATATTGCTCTTCAGTGGTAACCACCAATTCCCTTTTTCTAAAACCGTTACTCCCGAACGTTTGGGTTTCCCCGATCAGCTTGATCTTTCCTTGTACTTCCATGACTATGAATTATATGTTAACTAAAATTAAATTGAACCCATTCGTACGAATTCGATGGATAAAAGTAGCAGTAATCATAAGACCTACCTAACAAAAAACAAACAAGTTATGAGCGGTAATAAACAGCCTAGACTTTAAACTCAATTTTTAGGATATCCAACTAAGTAGGTCCCCGCATTTTTACCGTTTCCTTTTTTGGCAAAGCCTTTCTCCCAATAAAAATCAGGGGTTTCCAAACCCTGTAACAATTCATCCAAATCATCAAAAGAATAGATACGGGGCATCGAAGCCTGACCATCCCAAGCATAACAAATCGGAATTATGGGAATCAGGTAGGTAAACACCAACTGACGCCAAGTCAAGGGTTTCACAAAAGGCGTCATAAAGAGGGTCATTAGCATCAAGATAACAAGTCCGAAAGGAAGAAACAAGGCCCAAATAATCGTTGGCAGCTTGTTCTCCGCCATTTCATAAATCAATATGGGTTGTTTACTTTGTACCGCGGATTCCAGTATTTTTCGGGCCGCTTCTGGGGGCATATGGTGAAAACTGTTCACCATGGTCTTTAGTCCCATAGGTGCGGAGTGAAGCTCGGTGGCGTTCACCGGCGTTTCCAAGTACGAAATTTTGTCTTCGGAATTTTCGTTAAATCTCTTGGCTACCTCCATATTCGGATACAAGTCCGTCATCACCAGTTCAACCTGCTGTAACCCATCGATCTTATGCAAGGCTTTTAACACCTCTGGCATCGCACCTCCGGAACCCGAACCGAGATCAACGATTTTTGAGAGCCCTTTTTCCTGTAGCACCCTCGCAATCAAATAGGCCAACACTTCACTTAGGCCCATCATACGGTGCAGCACCATAATCAGATTGGTCATGCAGGTGCGTAACCAAGAGGGAAACCATTTGTAATCTTCGAACTCAAACAACTGTATGCGCTTCATCTTCATTTATTTATGGAGAATCTATTATGGGCCAACAAACCGTTACCATGAAATTCTCCTCGTGCCATAACTATACTTTCGCCAGTAAAACTTTCCAGGCCGAAAGCACCTCTTTTTCTTTCAAAAGCGCTTTCGCCTTCAACTCGATTTCCTCGCGCTTCCCACTACCTATTAGTATCCGGATCTCCGTTCGTGCCTCTACAAATGCCGACACCTCTTTAGCGGACGGTATCTGCTCAACATTACCCAACATGCCCAGGTCGTTTCCGGAAAGCAGCTCACTATTACGAATATGCAACGGAATACGATCTACTCCGATACCCAAACCAGAAAGGGGCTTGGGCACTTCGAACATCCCTAGATTTGCACGAGAGTACCAATTACCACCCATACGGGCGACCAGGTCGATCTTATGTTGATCAATACTACCCTCCTCACTTAAAATCGCTTCGTTGATGTGTAATTTAACCACCTCCGAAAAAATCAGATTTCCCGCCCCTCCATCTTTTCCCAAGGCCTCCACCTTGGTCACCTTACATTCAAACTGTACAGGCGATTCGGCTACGCGAAAGGGCCTTACGATTTCCGATGGTAAGGCAGTCAGGCCCGATTTCTCAAATTCATTTACTCCAGCGCCATACTCTGTACTGGACAAAGACATCTGCTGTACCATGTCATAACTCACCATATTGATGACGACTTCATTAGTGGCCAGCACATTTTCCAAGGTATGTTTAATGGTGTTATTTCGAACCCGTCTGGCCGGCGAAAAAATCAATACAGGCGGATTGGCACTAAAAACATTGAAGAAACTGTATGGAGAAAGGTTAGGGTTCCCTTTTTCATCGACCGTACTAGCAAATGCAATGGGTCGCGGACCAATGGCACCTAACAGATAACCGTGTAATTTTGGTGTGGGCACCTCTTTTGGATCAATTGAAATCATGGTGTTCATTGTACGTATAAAGGTATGAATTTTACCCCTATTCGATAGTAGGCCGGAAGGGCTTTTCATATGAATTCGTACAATTTGCGTTATCTTTGACGTTAGAGCATCTCCTCATGAAATTCAATCCTAAGAACAAAACTTCAAACGCGGTTTTATTATTCTCGGCGTTTGTAATCGTCAGCTTGATCTTATGGAACACCAATAGCTTTTTTAAAAAATTCAAAGAAGAAGAGCGTCAGAAAATGGAAATTTGGGCCACGGCCCATTCAGAATTGTTGCAAGCTTCATTAGATGATGATCCCGGAGACCTCCCGCTTAAGGTCTTTCAGAACAACAAAAGCACGCCGATGATTCTGGTCAATAAGGATGGGTCGGTCAAGACCAACAATATTCCCAAAGAAAAAGCCGCCGATTCCAATTACATCAAAGACCGAATCGTTACGTTCAAAAGTGAAAATACCCCCATAGAAATCGACCAACAGGGCGAGCATTTGGCCACGTTGTATTACGGCAATTCTGAGGTACTCAACAAACTGAAATACTACCCTATAGCCTTATTGTTGATCATTTTTCTTTTCGGAGCCGTCATTTTCTTCTTTTTCAAGACCAATAAGGCCTCTGAACAGAATAAGCTGTGGGCCGGCATGGCCAAGGAAACCGCTCATCAAATCGGCACTCCCTTATCGTCGCTTTTAGGTTGGAACGAATTATTGAAGGCGGAGAAAATCAACCCCGAGATTACCCGTGAAATAGAAAAAGATATTTCTCGATTGGAAATGATCACCGAACGTTTTTCTAAAATCGGTTCATTGCCGAAACTCGATGAGCATGATATCGTCAAAGAAACGAAGGACGCTTTTGAGTATTTAAAATTAAGAAGTTCAAAGCTGATCCATTTTACCTTTGATTCAAAAGTAGAGCGGCAAGCGGTGATGCTCAATCATTCACTATATAATTGGACGATAGAAAATCTGGTAAAGAACGGCATCGATGCCATGAAAGGAAGGGGTAGTATCGGCATTGAAATCCTACGCGAAGGCAGTTATGTGAATATTTTGGTCTCGGACACGGGCCATGGGATCCCTAAAAGCGACTACAAGACCATTTTTAACCCCGGAGTGACCTCTAAGAAAAGGGGATGGGGTCTTGGTCTTTCTTTGGTAAAACGGATCGTGGAAGAGTACCACAGCGGAAAAATAAAGGTCCTTTCTTCTAGTAAGGAAGGAACCATCATGCAAATATCCCTTAAAGCAAATACATGACCATGGCAATCGAAAAACTAGTACTGATCAAAGAGGCGGAACTGACCAATAACTGTCCGGAATGTTTCAACCAAGATCTGAAACTTACCTTTTACCAGAAACATCGTTTTGCAAAACTCT
The DNA here is from genome assembly GCA_947494565.1 of uncultured Flavobacteriaceae bacterium. GTDB lineage: Bacteria > Bacteroidota > Bacteroidia > Flavobacteriales > Flavobacteriaceae > Maribacter_C. The sequence continues at coordinate 177,221 of CANLVG010000002.1, forward strand.
ACCATCGCATAACCAATGAAGTGACCCATCAGATTATCTGCAATAAATGCGGTTCGGATATTTACCCCGCCAAATGGACCGATGACATCGAGCGTATTTTTGAATACTATCAAAAAATGATGCAACCCGAGAAGTCTTCCTTGAAACTAAAGCCCTTGTTCTATCTCTTAGTGCTGATTTTTATCGCTATTATAGGCATTGGGGGCTACCTCTTCTCGACAGGCCTTATTCAATTTTAGATTTAATCCGCTCGGCTACGTCCCTAAATTCCTCTTCGGTCAGACTGACTTTATGTTGAAAGGTCGCATCTCTCATTCCTCCTAATGGGATTAGATGCACATGTACGTGGGGCACCTCAAGACCGATAACGGTCATACCTACTCTTTGGCAGTCCATTGCCGCTTCAATAGCCTTTCCGATTTTTCTTGAAAACGCCATAAGCCCCATATAGGTAGCTTCATCTAAATCCATAATCTTGTCCACTTCCTTTTTGGGAATGCACAGCGTATGTCCTTTCGCATTCGGATTGATATCCAAAAAGGCGAAGAAATCTTCATCTTCAGCTATTTTGTAACAGGGTATTTCACCCTTGATGATTTTGGTAAAGATAGTTGGCATAATCAGGTTTCGTGTTTGACACCTCTATTCAGTTCAAAGCACTATAAGTCAAGTGTTGAACTAAAAAATCCTATCAGTGTTCTTGATAGGATTAAATATAAAGATTAAAAACGTTTTTACTCTCGGGTGATCTCCAAAATATCGAATTTCAGGGTTCCGTTAGGCACGGTTATCTCTGCTGTATCACCTACTTCCTTACCCAACAACCCTTTTCCGATTGGAGAATTAACGGATATTTTACCTGTCTTAATATCGGCTTCACTCTCCGCGACCAAGGTATACTTCATCTCCATACCGTTATTTTGGTTTTTCAATTTAACGGTAGACAAGACCAATACCTTCGAGGTGTCTAACTGAGATTCATCAATAAGACGCGCATTGGCCAAGGTTTCTTCCATTTTAGAAATGCGCATCTCCAATAATCCTTGTGCTTCTTTTGCGGCATCGTATTCAGCGTTCTCCGAAAGATCGCCTTTGTCTCGAGCCTCGGCAATAGCTTGTGATGCCTTGGGCCGCTCAATATCACGAAGGTGATTCAACTCTTCTTTTAATTTTTTTAGTCCTTCTGCGGTATAATAAGATACGTTACTCATGATATCCTCGTTTAATAAATAAGAAAATCCTCTGCACATGCCGCAACGCCACGGCTTTTTAAGAGAGGATTGGGGCAAAGATACATTTTTTTTGCTCAATTTTGTCGAAGCGCTCGTTTTTGAAATGCCATAATTGCGCTCTGACAGCCTGTTTTTCCGTTATATTTTCGTTAAAACAGACGATAGGGATGCAGCGGTCATTTTGCGAAACAATCTCTTGGTTTTTAAATGGACACTAACTTATGAAAAGAACTTTTGGCTTTATTTTATTTGTTTTTTTGCTCTCTTGTGATAAACAACAGACAAACAGGAACCCTTTTCTTCAAGAAATCGGTTTTGCCTTTGATTTGAATTTGAACTTACCGTTGTACAGTCCGTTGACCAATATTGGTAGTTCCGTCTACGTCGGAAACCAGCAGGTAGGTACCAAGGGTGTCTTTGTTACCAATACCGGTTTTGATGTCTTCAGGGCCTTTGAAGCCAGCTGCCCGAATCATGCGCCAAATAGTTGCTCTACAATGACCATGAGTGGTCAAGTGGCCACTTGTTCCTGTGAGGACTACGAGTATAGCCTTTTTACCGGGCAAATGCTGAACCGCCCGGATGATGGGCGTCGGTATTACGACATGTTAGAGTACCGTGCTTCCTTTAGCGGGAATACGGTAATCGTTTCAAATTGACCCTTCGTTCACAACTACCCGAACAAACCTCCCTTTCGGTTGAAGCAGGATGTATTGGGTCACGAAAAAGCAATTACGCTATACCAACCCCTCAAATACCAAGCTATCGAAACCGAGCTTTTGTGGTTCTAAACCTGTGCGGCGCAACCAATTCAAATAGGCCTCGACCTTCTCTTTTTCAAGAACACCCCAATTGTCAACAGTACCGTAATATGGAGCCGTGAACTCTTGGCTTTGAAGTAGGTCAATATCCCTGTCCTGCTCCGACACATAAGGTGTGATCACATCAACTGCCTCCTTAAGATTTCCTTGGGCAAACAGATAGCCTTTTTTCGTAGCCCTTAGAAAATTTGAATAGTCGATCGTGTTTTCCGCTACCGCCTTTCTACTGGTCATAACTACAGGGGAATAGCCATAGGGAATTCCGTAATCGGCCAGTCTAAATTCATTCAGCGATACGCCTCGGTTTTTTGCCTGAATACCTTCCCAATTCATGAATATCCATGTGGCATCGTACTTCTTGGTCACGATGGTTTCCCAAATACCCAGTTTTTTTGGATAGACGATTTCAAATACCCCGTTTCCCCCATCATTCTTGATCATATGTCGAACGATTTCATCTTCATAACGTGCTTGATACGATGCATATATCGCCCCATCCAAATCACTCGGTCGTTTCAACTGACTGTCACCCAAAGTGACAATTGCACTTAAATCTTCCCTGAAAATAGCCGCAATAGTAACCGCATCAAAAACATTTTTCTTGGTACGATAACTAACAATACTCTCAAACGGACATAATGCGCAATCGGCCTCTCCCAGCTCAACCCTTTTCGCGGGGGTTAGGCTATACTCATCCACGTCGGGAGTCAACAATTCTACTTCAAGGCCTATTTCATGATAATACCCTTTCTCTCTTGCCACAAAAAATCCCGTGTGGTTTGTATTGGCTGTCCAATCAAGGGCCACCTTAAATGGTTTCATATGTTCAAAAATTTATTGTTGCACCCACCAAGAAATTGATTCCTGCTTGCGGGTAGTACCCTGCTCCCTCAACCGTCGTAATGGTACCCGGATTTGAAAAGTCATCATCGAAAGTGAAAAAATAACCATTGGTGACATTCAATTCATCAAAGATGTTATTGACCAAGCCCGAAAATGTGATGCTCTTGAAAAATGAGTCGACTTCCCAAGTATATTGGAAATTCAAATCCGTTTGCGAATAGGCGTCCAGCACAGAACCTTCGGAGTCGATATTCCCCATGTATTGCTTGCCTACATATTTTGTCAAAGCAGTAATTTGAACGTGTTCGACTGGACTATAGCTGAACGAATTACCCAAAACCAGATTCGGTGAAAAGGCGATATTCGTATCTCCAAGATTCTGTAGCACGCCGTCCCTTTCAAAAACAAAGTCCCTATTTTTATTTGTACTCAGAGCTACGTTCGGGCTCCAATTGAATGTATCGCCCAATGCTACGTTTGCATCGACTTCCAAACCCAATCGGTAACTATCCCCCACATTTTCGCGTAACGGTGCCCCAACATCATTGAGCTCTCCCGTAAGCACCAACTGGTTCTCATAGTTCATGAAATACATATTCGTGCTCACCTGTACCGTTGGTGTAACATAGCGCCATCCCAATTCCCAATCATTCAACCGTTCCGGTTCGGGATTTCCATTTTCATAATCGTTTCTGTTGGGCTCGCGATTGGCGACGGCAAAAGAGAGGTAAAAGTTATTATTTTGATTCATATCATAGGTTATCCCGGCCTTCGGGTTAAAGAAATCGAAGGTATCATCGACGAGGCCGGTTTCCACACCGTTGGCTTGATAGCCTACTGCCCGGTATTGCACGTCACCAAAAAGACTCCACTGGGCGTTCAAACTATAATTGGCCTTCGTATATAGGTTGAAATCGGTCTTCACGGAAGTATCATCATAATAACGCTCTCGAATATTGGTGCTGCCAAAGCGGGACCAAATCACCTCTCCAAAATGGTCGCCCTCATATTTGTTATAGCCTCCGCCAACAATAAGGTTGAGTTGATCTTTTCGATAATTGGCTGAAAAAACGGTCCCGTAAAAATCATTGTCAAGCCAACGGCGACGAATCACGTCCGTTGTGTTGACGGCTTCCCCATCAACTGTGATTGGTGCAAACCTATAGGTAGCGAAATCATCATCTTCGCGGTATTGTTCAAAGTACCCTCGACCTCTTGTATAATGTAAGGCGATATTAGTGCTCCAATTTTCATTCAATTGCTCGTTCCAGAGTAATTGGGCGTGATCTTGTTTGTAGTTATCCTCTTCTTTGTCATAGAATTGGGTATTGCCATTTTCATCGGTATATATTCCTGCAGGATTAAAAGTGCGATCACTTTCCAGTGTTGCATCATCGATGCCGAACCACGATTGATACGTGATTTCATGACCTCCAAAAAGCAACGCCTTTATCAAGGTGTTGTCATCTTTATACGCCCCTTGTAAGAAGTAAGACTCCAGTTCAGAAGAGGCCCGATCGATATAACCATCTGAAGTGATCCGAGATAGTCTACCTGAAATCTCTACATGCTCATTGAGCATTCCGGTACTGAATTTCAAATTATTGCGTAGGGTATTAAAGCTACCTATAGAAGAGGAAATTTGACCATAGGCTTCCTCCGAGAAACCATCGGTCAACAAATTCAAACTGGCACCAAAGGCGCCGGCACCGTTCGTGGAGGTCCCTACTCCTCGTTGTAGTTGCAAGCTTTCGGTCGATGAAGCGAAATCAGGCATATTCACCCAAAAAGTACCCTGTGATTCTGCATCATTATACGGAATTCCGTTAATCGTCACATTGACGCGGGTTGCATCACTCCCACGAACACGTATTCCCGTATAGCCCACCCCTGCGCCGGCATCTGACGTAGTGACTACCGATGGCAAAAAGTTCATCAGAATAGGAATGTCTTGACCTAGATTTCGAGGTTTTATCTCTTCTTTGGTCAAATTGGAATAGGTTACCGGTGTTTCATTGGTCACCCGGATAGCCGAGACGAAAACCTCATCTAAGACTTCAACCTTTTTGCCTTCTAAAGAATCGGAAGGCGTTTCTTGGGATTTCGCCCCTGCCACACCTAAAAAGGTGGCGAACAGGGCAAAAACCTTGGTCTTGACGCGATGGCTCTTGTGGTTCTTTACTAATCGCTTTGCACCGCTTAATTGTCGAGCGGCTTTCGGAATACTAATGGAATAGAGCAGTTTCATTCGTAAAAAGTTTTACGAATAAAAGGGGCTATTATTCTTATGTTAATAATGATTTTTGTTGCCTTCTGAAACTTTTTCAGCGCAACATTGTAGTACCTAACGGCTAAAATTGCCTCCCTTGGCAGCATTACCTGCCCAGGTTCATTGGGTATAATCTCAGCCTTTCTTTCTAACGTATTCCGTCATCTAAAAAAGCACCCCTTTGAGATGGTGTAAAGATACCACTAGATCTACTAATCCTCCCAAGAAAAACAACAAATAATTAACTTTCCTAAAAAGTCAAAACTTCTGGCATCTACGTATCTATACTATCGATATCTTTCAAGATCACCCCATGAATAACAAACCAAAGAACAAGTTTACGGTGAAAATTATTTTGAGCTATGCCGTTCTTGCCTTTTTAGCGGCTGTCTCAGGTTACTTTATTTATACCGAGATACGAACCTATACTTCATCGGAAACCGCCCTGGAAAATGACATCAAACTTTTGAAGACAGGCGCTTTTCTTACGGAACTGTATGAAGCGGAGGGCCTCTCAAAACTGGCACTTCAAACCAAAACAAGAACCAACTTTACCAGCTACACACAAAAAATCGATTCTATCTTTTTACAGATCGACACCCTGAAGCAGCTGACCTCAAGTGCGAATCAAAAAACCTTATTGGACAGTGTTCAGACATTACTTAACCAAAAGGTGGCCAACAGCAAAGATCTCATTTCGCTCAAGGTAAATACAGACCCCAATAGATCTATAGACAAGGCCTTGGAAGAGTTCAAGAAAATGCAGGCCTCCTATGGGAAACTCACGATAGAGAACTTTGAAAAAAATCCGGAACAGCTTACCCCGTACAAGAGAAAAGTACTGGCCGATTGGGTGGCCTATCTCAATGCCAATATTCCTGCCGATTCGGCCGCCGTGCCCGATGCCAAAACCATTGATTCCATAATCGACGCTTCAAAATCACTTTTGGCCCAAGCGAAGATCAACAATACCAAGACGCAACGATCACTTACCGAAAAGGAAATCGACCTCAGCCGGAATGATCTAGAACTTTCCAAACAGCTGCAGACCATTATCAGTGCGTTTGAACAAGAAGTCGTAGTCAATACCTATAACGACAATCAAAAGAAACAGGCTGCCCTAAAACGAAGCATTCGCTTAGCCGGATTCGCAGCCTTGTTAGGCTTGCTCATCGTATCGTTGTTCGCCTTTTTGATCAATCGTGATTTTTGGAAGATCCAGACCTATCGCCAAAAGTTGGAAAAGGAGAAAAAGTATTCCGAATCCCTGTTAAAAAGTCGCGAACAATTGATTTCAACGGTCAGTCACGATCTTCGTACTCCCTTGAATACTATAGGAGGATATACGGACCTACTTGAAAACACCGATCTTAACGACAAACAATTAGGATATGTGAAGCATGTCAAATCTGCATCGGGCTATGTGGGTAATTTGGTCAATGACCTTTTGGATTTTTCAAAATTGGATGCCGGAAAACTTAATATCGAACAGGTGCCCTTTGTCGCCGCCCATCTTATTCAAGAAACGGCAGAGAATATCGAAGCCTTGTATCGCGATAAAAAATTAAAACTACATCTTGAAATAGACTCTCAGCTCGACAAACCCGTTTTGGGCGACCCCTTTCGTATTCGCCAGGTACTCTCTAACCTTATTGGCAACGCATTTAAATTTACAGAGGAAGGTTTTGTAAAAATCAAGGCAAACGGAAAAAGTGGTAAAGGCAATGCCCTAGAACTAAAAATAACCATTGCCGATACCGGAATCGGTATTGCCAGCGACAAGCAAGAATTGATTTTTAAGGAATTCACCCAAGCGGAGACGGATACCGAAAAAAGATTCGGAGGGTACGGACTCGGACTAACGATATCCAAAAAGCTGGCCGAATTACTCCATGGCTCCCTTGAATTGACAAGTAAAGTTAACGAAGGAAGTACGTTCACGTTGACCCTTCCCCTGAAATTGAGTGAGAAGCCTGTGAGGCAAAAGGAAAAAGAGGCGCCCTATATGGCAAAAAAATTACGCCTTCTTATCATTGATGATGATACTTCGCTTTTGCAGATGTTGAAAGAATTGGCCGAGAGTATGGGTATTGTTGCGCATACGTTCACCAATTTCCTCAAAGTAGAGCACGACTCACATTTAGATTATGACCTGGTGCTCACCGATATTCAAATGCCCCAAGTGACTGGTTTTGAAGTACTGGACAAACTAAAATCAGGATTATACTCCCATTACAAATCACAACCGGTCATTGCAATGACCGGCCGAAGAGACCTTGAACCGGAAGCCTACACCTCTATCGGATTCGATCAGGTGCTGCAGAAACCGTTCTCTAAAGGCGAACTGGTCGCTGCCCTAAAGCTATTAGGTGTCAACACCGAACAAAAGGTGTTGCAAGAACAACCGGCCCGCCGGATAAACCATGAATCGGATATTTATAATCTTGACATTATCCATTCGTTTCTTGGGACCAACGAAGATGCGATATTCGATGTCTTGCAGACCTTCTTGAGGGACACCCGAACCAATATGGAACTACTAAAAGAGGGTATTGCTATCGGCGATTATGCGCACATCAATCAAGTGGCCCATCGAATGCTACCGATGTTCAGGCAGTTGAAAGTAAATAGCTGTGTCCCTATTCTAGAAACTATGGAGCTAGCTAAAAAACAAACCTTAGGAGACCATGCGCTACAGCAATTACATAAGAAATTGATACGACATGTCGATGTACTGATTGCTGCTCTGGCAACGCGTTTGGCTACAAGTCCAAGTTATAGTGATTGATTCTGTTGTAGAGTGTTTTGCGGGTGACCTGAAGTAGTTTTGCGGCCTTCGATTTGTTGAAATTCGTTTTTTTCAGCGCCTTGATAATCCGGTCTTTTTCAAACTCGGATTTCGAAAATCCCTCCAAGGTGTTGGGCTTGTTTACAGGATGAACCAATTCTTTAGGCAAGGCTTCCGATTGCACTTCATCAGAGGTGGTCAATAAAACCGCTCTTTTAATGACATTTTGAAGCTCCCGTAAATTTCCGGGCCAATGATACTGATTGAATATTTCCCAGACGACGTCTGAAAATCCGTGTACTTCCTTTTTAAGATCAGCGTTCGCTTTCTCAAGAAAGTAATCCGCAAAAAAAACAAGATCCTCCAAACGTTCTTCCAAGGAAGGTAAATGGATAGAGAACTCGTTTAGCCTATGATATAGGTCTTCACGAAAATCACCTTTTTCAACAGCTTCATGTAAATCTTCATTGGTCGCGGTGATGATACGCACATCGACTTCGATCTCTTTAGTACTGCCTATTCTTTTGATCTTTCTTTCTTGTAATGCCCGCAACAACTGTATTTGATTTTCATACGAGAGGTTACCTACCTCATCTAAAAATAAGGTTCCTCCATTTGCTGCCTCAAAGTTTCCTATCTTATCTTCAACCGCACCTGTAAAACTTCCTTTGAGGTGACCGAAGAATTCGCTCGTCGCCAATTCTTTAGGGATGGCACCACAGTCTACCGCAATAAAATTATACTTGCTTCGATGACTATTGTCGTGTATCGCTTTTGCAGTCACTTCCTTGCCAGTACCACTTTCCCCGGTGACCAGTACTGACATATCCGTAGGTGCGACCAACTTTATGTACTCATCCAATTTCTTTGATGCCTCACTGATTCCTGTGATTTTCGTATTGGTCTTGTTTTGTCCAGATTCCGAGGTCTTTGCCAGTGGGGATTTGACAACTTCTTTAATGGATGCTTTGGAGGGGGCATCGAGCGCTTTCTCGATTAATTGTACGATATCATCAGGGGTAAAGGGTTTCGATATATAGTCGAATGCACCTTTCTTCATAGCATCTACCGCTGAGGCTACCTCCGCATAACCCGTCATTAATATCACCTGGGTTTGAGGATTAACGGCTTTGATGTCTCCCAGTAACTGAATGCCGTCATAATCAGGCAAACGAAGGTCTGTCAAAACCAAATCGAAATTCATATTCTTGAATTTTGATTTCGCCTCGGGCGCATTGAAGCTGGTTTGAACGTCGTATCCACGTTTGGTCAAGAAACGCTGCAACATCTGACAGAATGCTGCGTCATCCTCGATAATCAAGATGTTTGGCATAAAAACAAAGTAGTTTTATCTATCTACGTAAAATTAGGACATGAGAGCTATCTCGATTCTAAATTTATCATAAAAGATGTCGAAATCAACCTATTTTTCAACACCATCCAGGACCCGAATCTAGGCACATGTCAAAAGAAAAAGACCCCACTTTAGGTAGGGTCTATTTGCACTGGCGAAGTAAATTCAAATGGTATGATTAGGGGTCAGATTGTTCGATACAAAAAAGAAAGGGAATGTTAAACATTCCCTTTCCGACCAAACCAACTTGATACAAAACAAATAACTCAAGTTTACTCTTATAATTCTATCCAGTTACCTTCAGCATCAGCATACAAAGTTCCTGAAGTACCATCTTCCAATGAAACTTCCAACTTGAACTGCTGGGCTTCGTTTACATAAGCCTTATCGATTGTAGCTGTTGGGTAGTTCTTCGCTACCGCCGCCGTTACCGCTTCCGGTAATTCAGCAACCGCCATCTCTGAAAATTCATCTTGGGTTGCGGCCGCTTCCGTTGCTACTTCTTCAACAGAAGTCTCGGCATCTTGTGCAAACGTGGTCAAACTTCCAAAAGCTAATGCTACTACTACTATTATTTTTTTCATGATTTTAATTTTTACGTTCATAATTAAACTTGTCAATTCTATTGAAAATATGATACCAAAACCATTGATTTTTGTAACTCGCTGAATTTCAAAACATTATTTCCAAGCCTCATTTTTAGCGGTGTATAATTGTGTGTAGTCATCCCGCGAAACGTGTAAAAAGTAAACGAAAGGATCTAGCCAATTTTAGGAATATCCTTGATAGGATTATCTTGAATTCGGTATTTGAATTAACAAAAAAGCCCTACCAATGAAGGCGGGCTTTAAACAATCAAACTAACTCGTGTATACGTATACGCCGTATACTAACTACATTTCAATCCAGTTACCTTCGGCATCAGCGTAAAGCTCAACTGCTTCACCATCTTCTTTGGCAACCTCTAATTTGTACTGTGCTGCTTCATTCACATAAGCTTTGGAAATTGTCGCACCGGGATGCGCGGCTTCCAATGCTGTGGTAATCGCCTCCGGTAATGCTTCAAGGGCGATTTCGGCAAAAGCTTCTTGCTCTTCCATTACTTCAGTTGCTACTGATTCTACCGCAGTTTCTTCTTCTTGTGCAAAAGCAGTCATTGTTCCCAAGGAAAATGCTGCCATTAATACTACTTTTTTCATCTTACAGTGTTTTAAAAAATTAGATTTTATTTGTTTTGAAAATCACTTAGATATATGGGAAAATGATGCCATGTGGGTTTCCTACCTCTCAAAACACTCAATTATCTGAATATCAGTTTATTAGAAAATAAATGTTTGTGAGCTCATTGTATAGCAGTGTGTAATTAAACAGAAAAGTGTGTAAGTCTTACACACTTTAATTTCAGCGAGGTATTGAGGGACAGGGAGTTATACTATAAATTCTATCTTCTCGGGCGGGTCTAAAATTGATTGGGACCGAACTCGATCAAATGCCTGAAGTTCGCTATGCCTGTTCTAGCTGACCTGATGAGAGGGCTTAAGTAAATCGTTCACGGTTTTTACAGGATTAAAAGTGGCTGAAGCTACCTCAACAAAAAGCGTGTTCCAAAAGGCCATTCCCCCATTCCAGAGCCCTGGAAGTTCAAGTGCCTTCAAATCTTTACCATCTTTCGTCTTTGCCGTAATGAAGCCTTGCTTATGATCGACGAAATTTAAAAGATTATACTTCTTTCCTTGAAAGTCGCGCACCCCACAAACCAAATCAACCGGATTAAAGTGCGTAGCGTTCTTTAAGATGCCCATTTGTGCGTCATCGGCCGTATCGATTTGGGCGGACTCGATAATCTGTAACGAAACATTTCCGTTGGCATCCTTAATCCAAAATGGCCCTCCACCGGGTTCTCCTTCATTTTTGACCATCCCACAAATTCGAATAGGACGATTGATTTTATCCTTTAATACCTTCACCTTGTTTTCAGTAGTCAAAGAATCATAGGTGTTCGAAAAACGAACGTTTAAATTCTCCTCTAGAAAGTCCTTGATTTCCCCCAAATGAGCGTCACTGACTTGATGGGCCTCCAATAACTTGGCATAGGCGAAGGTTTTTTTCTGCATTTTCATCAATAAGCCCGCCAACACTTTTTTACTGTGTGTAACCGCGGCCGTATTTTCAGGAACAACCACATTATCGATATTCTTGATAAAAATGATATCGGTATCCTGTTCATTGAGGTTTTCTATAAGGGCTCCATGACCACCTGGTCGGAACAATAAGGAACCGTCCTCGTTACGAAAGGGCGTATTATCCATATTCACGGCAATGGTATCCGTAGAAGCCTTTTGATAGGAATAGTCTACGTCAAAGGCTGTATCCGTTGCCGCTGACACACTTTCCCTTACGGTATTATACTCGGATGAAAATAGTTGCGTATGTTGCTCCGATATCGTGAAATGCAGCATTGCCCTACCGGCCGATTTCGCGTAATTGGCCCCTTCTTTCAAATGTTCTTCAAACGGCGTAGCAGTATGCTCTCCATACTTGTGAAAAGGCAATAATCCTTTGGGATAAAAACCATAGTTCAACGCATTATCGGAGAGCAGTTCCTTTACGAAAAGGTAGACCTCCTCGTCATCTGAATTCGCTTCACCCGAAATTCTATTTTGAACTAGATCATAGAAAGGGAAGTTTTGGCGGTGCTGCGAAAATTGTTTCATGGCGGAATCCCCTGTTCGGTCTATATAGGCAGCCATACTTTCTTCGGACGGATCATAGGCATCCAAAAAGTTGAAAAGTGCTTTGAACATCCGGGATGCTGCCCCCGAGGCCGGAACAAATTTCAGTAGGGAAAGATTGTTTTTTGATTCCTCGAAAGTCTTGATCAAATCCGCTTCATCCGCAGAGGAAAACTTTGAAATTCCATCGCCAACAATGGCTGCTTTTTCCAAATCAACGAAGGGAATACCTTCTTTGAAGGTTTCAATTTGGGCATTGACTTTTTCACGTGATATGCCCTTTTGTTCCAATGTACGTAAGTCGTTTTCTGAAATTCCACTCATTTTTTCAATAGTTTATCAATGTGTTCCACTGCAGTTTCCAAGCGTTTCTTTTTCCCTCCTTTTACAAGTATATAATTACGATGGTACTTTTCCAAAGTATTTTTAAAATAGGCAAACATTTCTTGACGTTGATTGGGCTTGTCCCTCAAGTCATCGCCTTCCCAAGGCACATCGATATAGGTTAAAATGTACAGATCGTAATGGTTTTCAAGAGCGAACTTCTCCAGAACAGGGTCGCAATGTCCAACGTAATAGGCTTCAGAGTATACTTTTGTCTCCAACAGATCCGTATCACAGATAAGCACATCCGTAGCTTTCTTTGTCAATTTATTTTCCAGAAGCATTTGTCCGGCAGCAATAGGTAGCAGATCATGGGGCTCACAGGTCTTCCGTTCGTTATTCCACTTATCCTGTAAATACTCACGCGCATATTCGGGAACCCATACGGTGTGATAATGTCGGGCGAGCTGTTCGGAAAGGGTCGTTTTTCCGGTCGATTCAGGGCCGAACAAAACCACTTTTACGATATCTGAAGGCTCTTGTCTATACTTTTTTTCCATGCAACATACGCCTGAATAGCGAGTACGGTAAAGATAACATATTGTAAGGACAGCATACCCCAACCACGATAGGCATATAAGGGTATGGTAATCAAATCGGCGATAATCCAAAGGGTCCAATTCTCCAACTTCTTCAAAGCCATATACCACATCGCGGTAAAGAAGAGGCCAGAGGTAAAAATATCGATATAGTTCGAAGGCGCAATTTCATAGCCAAATACGCGATATACTCCGAAGTTGATGGCCATGGTCGCCAAAAATAAACCTACGCCTATGCCTTTTTCCTTAGGGGTCGTTCTTGAAATTTGCACTACTTTTTGATTGTCTTTTTTCCGAGACCAGTTCCACCAGCCATATATACTCATGGCCGACCAATAGAAATTCATCATCATATCGCCCAATAGCCCGTCACGAAAAAAAAGGTATACGGTGATTACCGTGGCCACCAGCCCGGTCGGATATACTAAAATATTCTCCTTTTTCGCGTACCAGACACTCAAAATACCGGTAAAGAAAACAATGCCCTCGAGTATGATGATATAGGTTTCCTTTCCACGATACGCATCGAGGAAAAAATCAAAAATGTGGTTCATAATCGCTACGGTCGGTTTTTACGATCTTCATAAACAATAGCCCTTTATCCATTAATTCAAAGGCCGTTTTTATTTCGGCGTTCAACACACCCATTACGGTGTCGTAGTTACCATACACTTGAGTACTCAAGGGATTTTCCATCACGGTCAAGCCCGAACTTCTCAACTTTTTGATGAAAGCTATAATGTGATCTTCAAAATCATTTTGTAAAGGGGAGAATGTCAATTCTATTGAGATATTCATATATCAAGGTTCAAAAAAAGTGTTCAATATCAGTATGAAAAACAGGGCTCATTTGAATACGAATGGCCTTTGTCATTTCTTAGGTATTGTGTGCATATACTAAGGTAAACTCTTCAAATTCCATAAAGGAAATGACATATTCGGAGCGTTGCCCTTTATAGAGAATCTCTCCGCGCGTTCGGGTATCCGTCAATGAAAAATCGGTGATGCTGATATGGTGTAAAAAACTAAGTCCGGGTTCGGCATATATTTTATACAAAGCCTCCTTACAGCCCCAAACAATGGTCAATTTACGTATCAAAGCCTCGGTATTGGCAATAGTCCGGTATTCGGATATCGGAGTAAATTTATGGGCAATCCTGAGTATTTTGTCACGTTGTTTTTCAATATCGATGCCTACTTCATACATATCACTAACAATGATACCGGTAAAATGATTCGAGTGGGTAATCGATATTCGTTTACCATCCTTTAAGTGTGGTTTACCATGATCATCATAGTACAGATCGGCGTCTACATAGCCAGCTTCGGCCATCAAATGACGAATACTGAGAAAGCCTCTGCGGTGCATCTCTGATTTCATCCCATGCATACGCTGCTGACAATGTTCAGTAAGCGTGACGTCTTTCGCAAGGGCAGCCTCCGTTTCTTCAATTTTCCAAAGGTACACCGTGGTACTTGGGCCAACCGTTAATGTATTGTAAAGCGGCATTTTGTTCTTCTATAGTTTTTGTACCTTTGCAAGCGCAAAAAGACCAGGAATCACTGGTACAACGAAAGTAAATATAAAAAAGAATATGAGCACGCAAACCCTTCCTTACGTACCGTATAAAGTAAAAGACATTTCCCTCGCTGACTGGGGACGGAAAGAAATCAATTTGGCCGAAGCCGAAATGCCAGGATTAATGGCGCTTCGTGAGGAGTACGGTTCCGAACAACCACTCAAAGGTACGCGCATTGCGGGATGCCTGCACATGACCATTCAAACAGCGGTTTTAATAGAGACCTTGGTAGCACTCGGCGCGGAGGTCACCTGGAGTTCTTGTAATATTTTCTCCACTCAAGACCACGCCGCGGCAGCCATTGCAGCAGCTGGAATTCCGGTATACGCTTGGAAAGGAATGAACGAGGAAGAATTCGATTGGTGTATCGAACAGACGTTGTTTTTTGGGGAAGAGCGCCAGCCTTTGAATATGATTCTGGATGATGGAGGTGATCTGACCAATATGGTTTTAGACACCTACCCTGAATTGGCTGCAGGAATCAAAGGGCTTTCAGAAGAAACCACTACAGGAGTTCACCGCTTATACGAACGCGTAAAAAACGGAACCCTGCCAATGCCGGCGATTAATGTAAACGATTCGGTAACCAAGTCTAAATTCGATAATAAATACGGTTGTCGTGAAAGCGCGGTAGATGCTATTCGAAGGGCAACGGATACCATGTTGGCGGGCAAACAAGTTGTGGTGGCAGGTTATGGAGATGTGGGTAAGGGTACCGCCGCTTCATTTCGAGGGGCCGGGGCCATCATCACCGTGACCGAAATCGATCCTATTTGTGCCCTACAGGCCTGTATGGATGGTTATGAGGTAAAACGATTAGAAAGCGTATTGCACAAGGCCGATGTGGTCATCACTACTACAGGAAATAAGGATATCATTCAAGGGGAGCACTTCAAAGCAATGAAAGACAAAGTCATTGTCTGTAATATCGGTCACTTCGATAATGAAATAGATATGGCCTGGTTGAATGAAAACTATGGCAGCACCAAAGACGAAATAAAACCACAGGTAGACAAATATACCATTGAAGGGAAAGACATCATTGTCTTGGCAGAAGGACGTCTGGTCAACTTAGGGTGCGCAACTGGCCACCCAAGTTTTGTGATGAGTAATTCCTTCACCAACCAGACCTTGGCGCAAATCGAACTATGGAAAAATAGTGACAACTATAAGAATGAGGTATACATGCTGCCAAAGCACTTAGATGAAAAGGTAGCCAAGTTACACCTATCTCGCCTTGGGGCAGAGCTTACCGAATTACGACAAGATCAAGCGGAATATATCGGGGTAACTGTAGAAGGGCCCTTCAAGCCTGAATATTACAGGTACTAGACAAGGCCTTATTAGGCTTCGAGACCCTCACCAATCGTGAGGGTTTTTTTAGCTACATATCGAGCCATTTTTTAAACTTCGTAGTCCGTTCTCGAGAGACGATTACCTGTTCTTCGACCTTGGGTAATATCTTGAGCTTCAATCGACTGTTGAAATAGGTGTGGATTTCCTCCACAGAATTGACCGAGACCATAAACTTACGGTTGATCCTAAAAAACTGAACAGGATTCAATATCTCCTCCAACTGATCTAGGGAATACTCAACAGGATAGGCCTGACCTGTAAACATATGAAGAAAAATCAACCCCTCATTCGATTTAAAATAGGCAATATCCGAAACGTTGAACGATTTGAACTGATTACCCACCTTCACCATAAAACGATGTTTGTACTCTTTTTGAAATAGGTTACGGATCTGTTCGAGATTTTGATTGTCCCATACTTTTGGCGAAGTCCCATTGGTCCTTCGAAACTTGGACAAGGCTGTGCGGAGATCGTTCTTGTCGATAGGCTTTAAGAGGTAATCCAATCCATTGTACTTAAAACCTCGAATCGCATACTCGTTATAAGCGGTCGTAAAAATGACAGGTGGATGCTCTTGCAACTGATCTAAAATATCAAACCCATAACCATCATTGAGTTGGATATCCAAGAAAATCAATTGCGGCAAAGGATTGTCCTTAAACCATGCTAAACCATTTTCCACGGAAGTAAGTTGCCCTACGATTTCAATTTCAGGCGCTAGCTCTGAGATCAGCTGGGCCAACCTTCTAGAGGCGATATGTTCGTCTTCAACGATAACAGCTTTCAAATCATAGGTCTTTTTAGTATATCTATCCAGAAACCGTTAATACGGGACTTTCCAAAACACTTCGATCCAATAAGGGCATGGTAACCCTAAAACAAGAATCATCTGACTCAACAGTGACCTGCTGGTTGGTATAGAACGAATATCTTTTTTGAATGTTCTTGATTCCCAATTGGGTCGATTCTTCTTTTAGTTCACGTTTTCTTAGGGTATTTTCTACCACAAGGGCGATTTTACCTACGGTATACACTTTGATATGCATCGGTTTTTCATTCGAAAAATAATTGTGCTTCATGGCATTTTCCACCAACATCTGTAATGACAGTGTCGGAATAGAATAATCCGAAGCCCCAACCCCGATCTTCGTCTCGATACGGATTGAATCGGTATGGCGTACGTTCATCATGAAGATAAAGGAATCGAGAAAACCCAATTCTTTCTCTAGGCTGACCACATCGGCTTCCTTATTATCCAAAATATAACGGTAACTGGAGGCCAAACGGGTTACAAAATCCGAGGCGATATCTCGGTCTTCGTACATCAAAGAAGTCAATGTATTCAAGCTATTGAACAAAAAATGCGGGCTGATCTGACTTTTCAACGATTTGTATTTTGACGTCATGATCTCTTTTTGAAGCTGATCCATCTTCAGCTCCAAGTCTTTTTTTTGTTTCGTAGCGAAATAGAAGCTATTGAAAACGATGATCGTAAGACCTAAGAGTAACGCCCGAATCCAGTCCACTCGAAACTGCAAGCCTTTATCAGCGGCATTGATCTGACAGATATGATCGAGTTCGTAAATACCTAGGTAATAGACAAAAGCAGAAACTGGAACCAAAAATACCATGGTCATCGCTAGAATTTTCAAACTGTTTTGAAAATCCAATCCTGTACGGGTCTTCAGCTGCCTTTTGATCAAGAAATCATTGATTTCCCAAGTGAAAAGGGTTAAAAAGAGCGCAGAGGAGAAGTAAAATAAGGAAGCCGGATTAAACAAGGCCTCCTCTTCACCATGGTTGATTGTCAGCTTGACCCCAAAAAAGATAACGAGCACCACTAAAAAGCGAAATCCGAATTTACGTATCGATTTGTTTTGAAATATTCGAAGCATAGTACCCTAAAAATAGGTATTCGTTGCAAAACCATCTCGCTGACCACGCTGTAATGTTGAATATCATTTTGAATTGTCATAAATACGCCTTGACCTGAGAAAGCGTATCCATATGAGAATTCATTGCAGGTCAAAAGCGATATTCAACAGTCCAACGCTTTAAATAACAACTACGGTTTCTTTATTAGGAATGCGAAAGTTCTGAGTACATATTTGGTCATCTTAAAAAAATGAAATGATGAAGAACTATCTATTTTTACTTGCAATTGGACTGGTCACAATGGGCAAAGCACAAACCGGAACCATCAAGGGTGTTGTCAACGACAAACAATCTGAAAGCCCGTTAATGGGCGCCACAATCGAACTATTGAATACTACCGATGCAAAAGGAGTCGTTACCGATGAGAATGGCCGCTTTAGCCTAAATGCTGTTCCCACTGGAAGGCAGGTCATCCGCATTAGCTATATCGGATACGAAAGTTATACCGTACCTAATATCGAAGTGACCACCGGCAAAGACGTTTTTCTCAATATCGGTCTCACCGAGGCTTTTGAACAGCTCGAAGAGGTAGTGCTCACCAGCAATACCAATAAAGACCAACCGTTGAATAAGATGTCGACGGTATCGACCCGGCAGTTCGGACTTGAAGAGGTCACCCGTTTTTCGGGTGGTAGAAGCGATGTCGGTCGCTTGGCCGCTAATTTCGCGGGGGTATCTTCCCCTGATGATAGCCGGAACGATATTGTGGTCAGAGGGAATTCTCCAACCGGTCTACTATGGCGTTTAGAAGGAATTCCTATTCCAAGTCCTAATCATTTTGGCACTGCAGGAACCACTGGCGGACCCGTGTCCGCCCTCAATCCGAACATGCTTAAAAACTCTGACTTTCTGACTTCGGCCTTTGCTGCTGAATATGGCAATGCCCTTGGAGGTGTTTTTGATCTGGGTTTTAGAAATGGAAATACCGATGATTATGAATACACCTTACAATCGGGCATCTTCACCGGTTTGGAGGCCATGGGTGAAGGTCCACTCGGAAAAAAGAACGGGTCTTTTTTGGTCGCGATTCGCTACTCGCTAATCGGATTACTTGGTGTAGGGGCGGGAGGTACATCGGCCGCTCCGAACTACACGGACCTTTCGTTCAATGTAAACTTTGGAAGAGGTAATCTAGGTATGCTCTCACTATTTGGTATCCTTGGGTCTTCGGATATCGATTTTTTAGGGGATGACATCGATCCCGATGACCTTTTCGCCGCAGAGGATGAAAATACCTTTGTCAAATCACGCTTTGGCGTAGTAGGTCTAAAACATCAAATCAATATTGGGGATAATTCGTATTTGAGGAGCATTGTCTCCACTTCATTTTCCGGAAATGATTTTAAGGTAGACCGTTTCGTCAACATCGATACTCCTCAAGAAAGCACCATCCGCTACACCTTGGCAGATGAGTCGGAAAATCGCTTGACGTTTTCCACACTCTTCAATTCAAAGTTGAATAATAAGAGTACGCTGCGTATGGGAGTACTAGCCGAGAATTTTAGCGTAGAAAGCCTGTTACAAGATCGCACGGAACAACCCGATACCGATGGTGACGGTAATCCTGACCTGTTCACTTTTAGGAATATCGATGAAAATGTGCTACTGGTACAACCCTTTGTTCAAGCACAATTCAGATTGACCGAAAACCTGACCCTGAACGCGGGACTACACTCGCAATACAGCAGTCTTAACGATCAGTTCGCTTTAGAACCCAGGGCGGCCATGACCTACCAAGTTGCGCCCAGCCACACCCTCAATCTGGGGTACGGCCTTCATCAACAACAGCTACCCTTGCCCATTCTGTTTCTAAACGAAAACGTCAATGGCAACTTGATACAGACCAATAAAGAACTCGATTTCGTGCGGAGCAACCATTTTGTTCTTGGGTATGATGTGAAACTGGCCCAAAACTGGAGAGGGAAACTTGAAGTGTATTACCAAGATATTGATAAGGCAGGGGTAGAATCGTTTCCATCAAGCTATTCCACCTTGACCGAGGGAGCCGATTTCGGGTTCGATAACGATAGGGTTTCCCTTATCAATGAAGGTACGGGCTACAATCGTGGTATCGAGCTTACGCTAGAACGGTTCTTTAACAAGGGCTATTACGGGCTCTTGACCGGATCATTTTTTCAAAGTAAGTATACGGGAAGTGATGGTGTTGAGCGCAACACGCCGTTCAATAACGAATACGTGGTCAATTTATTGGCAGGACGCGAATTCAAGGTGGGAAAGACCAGGAAGAACATCTTATTTCTTGATACAAGGTTAACCACGTCTGGGGGACGCTACTATACTCCTGTTAATTTACAGGCCTCACAACAATTCGGTTTTGAAGTTTTGGAAGACGGCTTAGCGTTCAGCGAACAATTCGACCCTTATTTTCGGTGGGATTTCAAGTTCGGTCTGAAAATCAATAGCTCTAAAAAGAAGCGATCACATCAATTCTACGTCGACTTACAAAACGTAACCGCCAACGAAAACATTTTCACCAGACGGTATAACCGCTTGACCAATCAGGTGGATCAAGTAAACCAAATCGGATTCTTTCCTGACTTTGGATACAAATTTCAATTTTAAATGTAACAACACTATGGAATCAAAGTCTAATAGCAAGATGAAGGTAGTGACCCTTTCCGACAGTAGAAGAAGAAGATTGTTGGAAAGCTTGCAAAAAACAATTTGGTGGAGCGGTAGCTTGTCCATTGAACGCAAAAAAGCATAACAAGTCAATTGAAAATGGCATGAAAAACACGGTCGTAGAAAATAAGGAAATATCAATCTTCAGAACTTCCGTAGTGGATACGGGCGATATTCAAAAAATCGAATACTTACTTAATACCATAGTAGGTAAAAGGAATTGGAACTTCGATCTAGAGGATAAGGACAACATTCTGCGCATCAATGCAAGCCTATCCGTCAATTCATTTTTGGCCCAAGAACTTCGCAAATCGGGCTTTGAATGTACGGAACTATGGTAAAAACCAACTCGTCCATAAGATCTACGACGGCCGGTGATTCCATTCTGTCCCGAACAGATCAGGCTTTCACAGCGTTAAAAATCTGTTATTTTGTTTAATAAAATATTTAAATCATTAAACGTTTTGTATATTTACCCTTCTAGAGTAGGATTATTCTTGTAAATTTTTTACTATGTCGCTATTTAATCTTTTTAAGAAAAAATCGGAAAAAGAAGTACTTCAAGACAAGTACAAGAAATTGATGGGCGAAGCGCATAAGCTTTCGACCTCAAATAGAAGGTTAAGTGACGAAAAAGTAGCGGAGGCTGAAGAAGTTCTAAAACAAATGGAAAATTTAGCTTGAATTTGAAAAAAATTAGCTTTATTTAGCCTTAATTTAGAGTATTTACAAGAAAATAGTAGTATATGGATTTAATGGAAAGAGTGGCCGAATTTGAAGGACGCAAAATGTCCGGAATGACCACAAGTGATCGAGTTTCTTCCTCAAGGGAAGTAAAAGCTCTCATCTTAGAAATAAACGAGATTTATAAAGAGACCAAAGAGGTCGAATTGATGGATATCATGAAGCGTTTAACTGTTTTGAAGAAAAAAATAGAAAAGCGGCTGAAGGGTAATCCGACAATTTAAGCTGTAAAGTAGGGGCCGTGGCCATGCCACGGTCTTCTTCTATATTTTTGATATGAAATTACTTGAAAAATTAAAAGTCCCATCTTCCCCCAACATATCAAAAACCGCGTTCCGACCAAAAGCTCATTTTTACCATATCGCACTTACCGACCTACAGGGCGAAGCCGTGCAGCTATCCGATTTTAAGGGAAAGCATATCCTCATAGTCAATGTTGCTTCAGAATGTGGTTTCACGGCGCAATACCGCGATTTACAAGAACTCAATGATACCTACAAAGACCAGCTCGTAGTAATCGGCGTTCCGTGCAATCAATTTGGCAAGCAAGAACCTGGATTGGCAAATCAAATACTATCTTTTTGTGAACGTAATTTTGGTGTTACTTTTTTATTGACGGAAAAAGTCGACGTAAAAGGACCCCAGCAACATCCACTTTACAAATGGTTGACCCAAAAAGAATTGAACGGCGTCAAAAACAGCTCGGTCAAATGGAACTTTCAAAAATATTTGATTGATGATAAAGGTAGCTTGATAGATTACTTCTACTCTATTACCAAACCCATGAGTTCGAAGATTACGAAACACTTCAGTTAGTTCTAAAATCCGTACATGTCTACCAAAAAGAAACCCGACAATGTCGTTTTTGACGAAATAACACAGCGTTACGATGCCTCACTCAAACCGTACGCTTCCGACGTGGGCGCCCCGGCGATCACCACTACCGATACCGTGGCCTGGAAAAACAGGAATATCCATGCGGTCAACAAGCAGATCAATGCCAAATACCTTGAGCTCAAACAAGAGTACGATGCATTGATCGAACGATTTGAATACAATAACCTGGTCTACAGCGCGAAATTCAATTTCGAGCCTGTGGTGGGCAACACCTACCACCTCTATAGAAATAAAAAGCAAGAGGCATTTTTATCGGTGATCGCCCCTCAGGAGTGCAATTTTGACTACGTGGGCACCTTCAAATTAAATGCTGATAAATTATGGGATCGTATAGAAATTCAAGTTCAAACAGCGGAATAAGAGGTATTAACCTATGACAGAAAGAGAATTAGATCGAATAATCGAAATGGCTTGGGAAGATAGAACCCCATTTGAAGCCATTGCATATCAGTTCGATCTTCCTGAAAAGGAAGTCATCAAAGTGATGCGTAAGCATCTAAAACGCAGTAGTTTCAACCTCTGGCGAAAACGGGTAAACAGCGGTGTCAGCAAAAAGCATTTGAAAAAGCGTAATCCCGAAATCGATCGCTTCAAATGTTCGCGTCAAAAACTCATTTCAGGGAATAAAATCAGTAAGCGTTAAATGACCTTGTTCGAGAATGACATAGTCCATTTTCCGACCTCTTATGCAGAAATCGTTGAGCGTATTTCGCAAGTGGAGCCCATACCCTATGGCCGGTCGCGCAATTATATCGATGGTGCCGTCACCTATCTCTCCCCCTATATTTCTCGAGGGGTCATTTCAACAAAGCAAGTTTTTGCCTATGTGATGGAACAAGGATACCCGACAGCACAAATTGAAAAGTTTATTCAAGAACTGGCCTGGCGCGACTATTGGCAGCAAGTTTGGATTGCCAAAGGAGCTGTCATCGATACCGACTTAAAAAGGCCACAAGAACGGGTCTCCAATCACGGCATACCAAAAACTGTGGTGAATGCCAGCACTAAAGTTCAGGCGATAGACGCGGCCATATCCGAATTTTACGAGACTGGTTATGTACACAACCATGTACGTATGTATCTCGCCGCAATTTGCTGTAATATGGGGCAAAGTCATTGGCACTACCCCGCCCAATGGATGTACTATTACTTACTTGATGGTGATTGGGCCAGTAATGCCTTGAGCTGGCAATGGGTAGCGGGCACCAATAGTTCTAAAAAGTACGTAGCCAACCAAGACAACATCAACACGTACTGTCATACCCGGCAAAAGGGTACATTTCTCGATGTTGACTATGATCAATTTTCCGAAATGGAAATCCCGGAAGAACTAGAAGCGACCACTAAGGAAAAGTGGGTGACCCCACTTCCTCAAAAACTTGCCATTGAAGTTGATTCGGAGCTACCGACTTATATTTACAACTACTATAACCTTGATCCAAAATGGGATTCGGAAATCAAAGCCAATCGCATTCTACTTCTAGAACCCGCTGTCTTTGAACGTTACCCGATTTCAAAAAAAAGCGTTGACTTCATGCTTGAATTAGGAAAAAATATTCCTGGACTCCAAGTCTTCGTTGGGGAATTCGACTCTCTTGGCAAAGAATACAATTTAGGGGCCGTTCATTTCAAGGAGCATCCGTTAAACACCAATTACAAAGGGACTGAAACAGCACGCGATTGGATGTTCGATGTCGCAGGCTATTATCCGTCGTTCTTCGGGTTCTGGAAAAAATGCAAAAAACAACTGATCTATTGATATGCACTATACCAAAAAAGATATTGCAGAAATGGACCGCATTCAGCGGATAAAGTACATCAACTCCGTTTCGGGAATAAAACCTGCAAACCTCATCGGTACTATTTCAGAAGAAGGCGAGACCAACCTAGCCATTTTCAGTTCGGTATTTCACTTGGGCAGTGACCCGGCCCTACTGGGCTTTATTACCAGACCCACAGATGAGATCCCAAGACATACCTATGAAAATCTGATGCAAAATCGGCAGTATACCATCAATCATATACCCAGTAGTTTGGTAGCAAACGCACACTATACCTCGGCAAAACTGGAACGGGATCAATCGGAATTCGAGTCCTGCGGGTTCACGCCACAATTTCTACCCGATTTCAAGGCCCCTTTTGTTCAGGAAAGCGTTTTAAAATTAGGAATGTCGTTTCGGCAAACCATACCCATTGAACTTAACGGAACTATTTTGGTTATCGGTGAAATTGAACACCTTATATTACCAAATGCCGCAATCGATACCGAAAATGACATCAATCTTGCCCATATCAACGGTGTGGGCATCTCGGGTCTGAACACCTATTACGGTTTATCAAAAATCGGCCGCTTTCCGTATGCCCGACCTGATGAAATTCCGGATTTTAAAAAATGAAAAAGAACCAACTGCCCGAAAAGATATGCCCGGTTTGTGACAGACCCTTTTCGTGGCGTAAAAAATGGGAAAAAAACTGGACGGATGTTACCTATTGCAGTGAAAAATGTAGACGAAATAAATGAATGCCGTAAATCTGATATTTCCGCACCAACTATTCGAAAAGAGTGTATTGATCGATAATGGGTTACCTGTATATCTAGTCGAAGAGTTCCTCTACTTCAAGCAATATCCTTTTCATAAGCAAAAAATCGCCTTCCACAGGGCGACCATGAAGTATTATGAAGCTTACTTGATACAGAAAGGTATAAACGTCAATTATATAGAGGCCATAGAGTCGACTGCTGATATCCGACAATTAATTCCGGCCCTAGCCGAAAAAAAAATCGATCATATAACGTATATCGACCCAATCGATGATTGGTTGCAACGACGCATTCAAAAGGCCTGTGCAGCGCATGAAATGGAGATGACCAGCCACGAATCGCCGATGTTCTTGAATACCAATGAAGAGCTGTCCTCTTTTTTTAAACCGGAAAAAAAGAAATTCCACCAAACCAGTTTTTACACAGACCAGCGAAAAAAGCGCAACATCTTACTGTCCGACGATGGGAAGCCTGAAGGTGGAAAATGGACCTTCGATACCGAAAACCGAAAGAAGTATCCCAAGAAAAAAACACCCCCTACAATACAATACCCCGATAACACATCTTACTTTGAAGAAGCCCAAATTTATGTAGCACAACATTTCGAGGAGCACTACGGCAAACTTAATGGGCAACCCCTGTATCCGGTTACCCATCAGCAAAGCCAAGATTGGTTAAGTCAGTTCTTGAAACAGCGTTTTGCAGAGTTCGGGGCCTATGAAGATGCCATAGTCGCCGAGCATACCATCTTGAATCACAGCGTACTGACGCCTATGTTGAATGTAGGCCTGTTGACACCAGAGGAAGTTGTTGAAAAGAGCCTCGTTTTTGCTTCGGAAAACGAAGTGCCTGTGAATTCAACGGAAGGTTTTATTCGTCAAATTATCGGATGGCGCGAATTTATCCGTGGCATTTATGTCACGAAAGGCCGCTATGAACGCACCAGGCACTTTTGGAACTTTACTAGAAAGATTCCCCCATCGTTTTATGACGGCACAACAGGGATTTATCCCATTGACAAAACCATCAAAAAAGTATTGAAAACAGGATATTGCCATCATATTGAACGCCTTATGGTGCTCGGCAATTTCATGGTACTCTGTGAATTTGACCCTGACGAAGTATATCAATGGTTCATGGAATTGTTTATCGACGCCTATGATTGGGTCATGGTACCCAATGTATACGGCATGAGCCAATTCGCCGATGGCGGACTGATGTCGACCAAGCCTTATATCAGTGGAAGCAACTATTTGATGAAAATGAGCGACTATGACAAGGGCGATTGGCAAGACATTTGGGACGGTCTTTTCTGGCGATTTATGCATACGCGTCGTGACTTCTTTTTGTCGAATCCGAGACTGGGAATGCTCGTACGTACGTATGATAAAATGTCAAACGAAAAAAAGCGCGCGCATATTGAAAATGCCGAAGCCTTCTTAAAAGAACTATGATGACACTATATCTCTTACGTCTCTTATTTGATTTCGGTTTGGTCGTACTTATTTGGGCAGTGCAGCTCATTATCTATCCGAGCTTTCAATATTATGGGGCAGCACAGTTGCTTCAGTGGCATCAAAAGTATACGGCAGCGATTTCCTTTATCGTGATCCCCCTGATGTTCGGGCAACTCATCACAGCTGCTTTACAATTGATTTCGGACCGAAATCTTTTTACCATTGGAAGTCTTATACTGATCGCTCTGGTTTGGCTGAGTACATTCACCCAATTCGTTCCGATACACGGAGCCATTTCATCAGGAAACGACTCTCCGGAACTACTAAAACAACTGGTTTCCAAAAACTGGATACGAACTGTTTTATGGACAGCGATTTTCTTGTGGACATTCCTCAGAACACGCTAAAATCATGTATCTTATGAGAGCTATGATAACGAACCTAAAATCAAATAAATGAAGCTTATCCTCACGGGAGCTACGGGGACCCTCGGCTCTCAAATTTTATTTTCATTGCTTGAGCAAAAATTTGAGCGTATTCAGAAGATTTACCTTCCTGTACGAAAAAAGGCCACCGCCCAGCCCCTACAACGCATTCAAAACATGTTGGGAAGCACGAATGTGCCCAAATTCATACGCGACCGGCAACATGCCATCCTAGAAAAAATCGAGGTTGTGGACGCGCAACGGATTCTTGAACCAGAAACATTTTTGAAGACCGAGCGTATCGATTATTTCATTCATTCGGCAGGCTATGTAAACCTGTCTACGAATCCCCAGGCTAGGGCAGCCGTTTTTAAGGAAAATTTTGACTTCACCAAGGCTATTTTTAATAGCTATAGCCATCTGATAAAAAAATTCGTTTATATCAGCACCGCATTTTCCTTCGGAGATGTGGGCGGAACACTCAAGAATGACCAAGACGAAAATCGTACCGGAAACTACCGCAACCACTACGAAGCCTCAAAACGGGCGTCCGAAGAGTTTTTGTTACAGCAAGGAAAGCTCAAAAATATCCCTATCCAAATTTTAAGGCCCAGTGTTTTAGGTGGGAACATTGAAGAGGCCCCTAATTTTTTCATCTCAAAATATATGGTCTTCTACCTCTTCGCGAAGTTCTTTTACAACAATTCCTCTAAAGATAAAATCCGAATTACCACCGATTGTAGCACAGGACTCAATATCGTTCCCACTGATTATGCGGCCAATGTCATCGTAAAAGTCTTGGAGAAGGATATTGAGCAACTGAATATTGTGCATACCCATGAGACGAACATGATCAAAGGGATTACCAGGGTATTGGATGCCGTCGGATTTTCAAACTTCACCTTTACGGAAGAGCGAATCACTAAGGCCACCGGGTTCACTTCAAAATTGGAGGAGTTCTACTATGAAACGATAGGGGTGCACCTTCACCCGTACTTGAATTCAAAGCCCAGTGAATGGGATACCGCTTTACTGGAAAGTATTCTGCCCATGCCCCATTATAATTTGGAAGAGTATCTATTGCAAACCGTGACCTTTGCCAAGGCCGCCAACTTCAAGAACCAAAAATGGTAACGGAGGCCTAAAGTCTTTTTAATTCGAATAGCGTGGACAAGACAGCATACAAAATTCATATCGTAGGAGGAGGTCTCAGCGGATTAATCGCTGCCAAAGTGCTGGAAGCGAATGGCTATCACCCTACGGTAATTGAAGCTTCCGGTCGCCTCGGTGGCCGTCTGAAAACGGATTTGATCGAAGGTTATCAATTCGACCACGGTTTTCAAGTGTTGCTTACGGACTATCCTGCAGCTAAAAAACATCTTGATTTCGAGGCCTTGAACTTGCAGCGGTTTTATTCAGGAGCGGTACTTTTCAACGGGGGAAAACCACAGACTATTGGCGACCCTTTGCGGGATCCTTCTTTACTCTTTAAAACCCTTTGGGCCAATGTGGGAAGTGTTGCCGATAAATTGAAAATCTTGCGATTGAACCGTATGTTGAAGCAAAAACCGCTCGAAACCATCTTCAACACCAAGGAAACGACCACTTTGGACTATTTAAAGCAATTTGGTTTTTCCGATTCCATCATCCAATCGTTTTTCCGGCCCTTTTTTAGTGGGATTTTTCTAGAACCTCATTTAGCGACCTCGAGCAGAATGTTCGAGTTCGTTTACAAAATGTTCGGTTCAGGCCATGCCGCACTTCCCAAAAACGGTATTCAAACGATTCCTGAACAATTGAAAACCGAACTAAAACACACCACTTTTAGGCTCAACACCCGCGTACATGCGGTGAAAGACGATAAAATCATTTTAGAAGATGGTAAGGAACTCCCCTCCCATTTCACCATTGTAGCTACGGCCCCGGAGCAACTGATTTTCAACCTTAAAAGTCAAAAATTGGGGTGGAAAAGTTGTGAAACCTTCTATTTTGAGACCGAAAGTCGTGTAATATCCAAACCGTTGATCGGCTTGATTTCGAATACCGAAGCCCTTATCAACAACATCTTTTACCACACAAGTCTCAAGACTTCAGGCAGTGCGAAGAAAGAGTTGCTCTCCGTAACAGTTGTAAAAGATACCGATATGGATGATATTGGTTTGCGAAAACAGGTCGTTCAAGAATTGAAGGACCATTGTAAGATCGAGTCGGTTCGTTTTTTAAAACAGTATAGCATTCCTTATGCACTGCCCGACCTTAAGAATATCCAATATGACATTGCTCCAACCGAAACCAAGATAAAGGATACGATTTTCTTGGCCGGTGACCATTTGTTGAACGGCTCATTGAACGCAGCCATGTTATCGGGAGAACGCGCCGCACAAGGACTCATGGAAGTATTGGAAGAACGTCAGGATTTGGCCCACTTCACCTCCGATTCCCTATAGCAATCAATACATGGTATTTGCGTTGGCCGACTGTTCGGGTATTTGCTGAATCGCGTCCCAATGCTCACAGATCTTTCCGCCTTCGTTAAATCGAAAGAAGTCCATAGTCACGTATTGGTCATTGCCCGGCCACGTTTGATGCGTATGTAGGGCTACAAGATCCCCTTCACCGATACAGCGCACAAATTCAATGGATTTATCGGGGTATTCGGTCTGCATCCGCTCGAAATAGTCAATAAAACCTTGAAGGCCGTCCGCCACATCAGGGTTGTGCTGAATATATTCATCGCCGACATATAGTGCTACGGCCTTTTTTGGGTTGCCTTCATACGCCATCCGGTAAAAGGCGATAGCGTTTTGTTTGTTTTGTTGTACGTTCATGGTTGTTATTTTAGATTGGCATGTACCGTCAAAGCATATAATTAAACGGATTTGTTTAAATTCTACTACATATCAAATATGGTGACTTATTACTATTTACGATTGTCAGGTAGAACTGAAGAAAACCGAGCAAAAGAAAATGAATGAA
This sequence comes from uncultured Flavobacteriaceae bacterium, assembly GCA_947494565.1. Classification (GTDB taxonomy): domain Bacteria; phylum Bacteroidota; class Bacteroidia; order Flavobacteriales; family Flavobacteriaceae; genus Maribacter_C. The sequence continues at coordinate 206,738 of CANLVG010000002.1, forward strand.
TAGAATTGACCGACTTGTTGCTATCCTAACTACCTTACAATCAAAAAAAAAGGTAACAGCTAAATTTATTTCCGATAAATATAAAATTAGTGAAAGAACAGTTTATAGAGATTTAAAAGCACTTGGAGAGATTGGTGTCCCTATAAGTTTTGAACGCCATAGCGGATATTCAATCCTTCAAGGGTTCTTTTTACCTCCCATTTCATTGACAAGCGAAGAAGCGAATTCACTAATACTGATATCAAAGCTATCAGAGAAATTTACTGACAAGACCACCAAAACTCATATTGAAAATGCAATTGCAAAAATAACGGCGAGCTTAAGAGCCGATAAAAAGGAAAAAGCAAGTTTTCTACAATCACAAATCAAGATTTACAATCCTCCAAATACATTGGATATTTCCAATTACTTAACTGAAATACAAAATGCAATAATTACCAAACAAATTTTAAGTATAGCCTACATCAATACTAAAGAAGAAAAGAGTATTCGGGAAATAGAGCCAATAGGTTTAACCTTCTATTCCAACCAATGGCATTTAATTGCTTGGTGTTGGAATCGAAACGCGTACCGAGATTTTAAAATCAAAAAGATAAATCATCTAGAAAGTTTAAGAACCCCTTTTAGAAAAAAGGCGCATTTGGATGTAGATGACTATATAAAATTACTGGAGTAAAAATAAATTAAAAAGCACTGACATAGGGTTGTCAGTGAACTACTTCATCTTTGTGAAAATAAGTATTGTTGTAGCAATTTAAAACTGTCAGAGCTTCGCATTACCTCTGAAAAATTGTCAACCTATGGAAAGCGAACACTGATGGTGTACTTAGAAAAGCCCTTTGTATTCATTGCTAAGAGAATGAGACTTATGATGTCCCTTTTTGTAAACTAGTCCGTTAAAAAAACGAATCTCAAACGATGGAAAAAAAAGTAAACATTATCGCAAATTTAGCCTCTTCACTTAATCGGAGAGATGAAGTGCCTAATCAGGAACTTGCCAAAGAAATTATGCTTTCAAAAAATAAAAAAGCTGTAAAAGAATTGGTTGAGAATCTATCCAACAAAAAAGCCATTCAAAACGACTGTATAAAAGTGCTTTATGAAATTGGAGCGCAAGAACCTAAACTCATTGCCGATTACATCAATGAATTTGTACTACAATTGCACAGTAAAAACAACCGACTGCAATGGGGTGCAATGACTGCTCTAGGTACAATCACAAATGAACGACCAAAACAAATTTATGCGATGCTTCCAACTATTCTTGAAGCTGCGGACAAAGGCTCGGTTATTACAAAAGACCATGCTGTAAACATTTTAATAAAATTGTGCGCTACAAAAAATTACGCCGATAGTGTTTTTACACTACTAATGGAACAGCTTTTGAAAAGTCATACGAACCAACTTCCTATGTATGCTGAAAGAGCAATCCCGGTAGTTAATGAAAAGAACAAAAATCTTTTTGTGAAAACCCTTTCCTCAAGACTAGACGACATTGAAAAAGAAACAAAAAGAAAACGTGTGGAAAAAGTTATAAAAAAATTCCGCTAGCAGAAAAGCCGAACCTAACCGCACCTATAATGAATGAAAGGTTTATGGTAAAATTCGATGCTTATTGATTTAATAGCACTTTTCCAATATTCAAGAGCATACTAATCTGTATGCTTTTTATGTTTTAGACATCAATATAAGTATTCCTTCTTACAAGGACATCAGTTTAAAGAAAATCAAACTTAGGACATAAATAAAGAACAAAAACGGGTCATTTACGAAAACGTTCACAAACCTTTAAATAAATTTCGTAGAATTGTCCGAGCGATACGATTTATATCCAAAGTAATTGGAGTCGACCTAGTGAACTCGTCTTGGGTACATGTTTTAATAAAAAGAAAAATCAGACCGCAAAAAATTTGTACGAACCTAATTTCCAACGCCAACTTAAAAATATGAACACTACTGAAGATTTTAAACAGTTTGCAGCTCTGGACGAAGAACAATTACCGGTCGCTAAACATAAATTACATGATTGGACCCATTTTGCAGGACTCTACGCTGCGGAACACGTAGCAGCGACGGAGTTTGTCATCGGGGCGACCTTTGTGGCCCTTGGTGCCAAGACAATGGATATTATCCTCGGCCTTTTAATCGGTAATATTCTGGCTGTGCTAAGCTGGCGCTTCATCACCTCCCCGATTGCCGTTGACACACGCTTGAGCCTCTATACGTATCTGAACAAGATTGCGGGCGATTCGATGACCCAATTGTACAATTGGGCCAATGTCGTCATCTTTTCGGTAATCTCTGCCGCCATGATAACAGTCTCAGCAACAGCGGTCCGTTTTGCTTTTGATATTCCCGCGCAACTCAATTGGTACCCTACCAATGCCTGGTTTATTCTTATTGTTTTGGCCGTAGGCATCGTAGTGGTATCCATTGCCCTCTATGGTTTTAATGCCGTTTCTGAATTCTCGGGCATCTGTGCACCTTGGTTATTTGTCATGTTTACCAGCGGCGCTATGGTGCTCCTCCCTGCATTGTCGTTAGATGTTCTCGATAAAACCTTACCGGCAGGATGGGCCGATTTTATGACCCTCGGCGACCAGAGTATCTGGACGGGTATTAACAGCGATGGCAAACCGGGAATCGGATTGGTCGAAGTCATCGGCTTTGGTTGGGCTGCCAATACAATCACACATTTCGGATTGATCGATATGGCCCTCCTGCGTTTTGCAAAAAAGAAGAACTATGGATATGCAACCAGTACCGGGATGATGTTCGGTCACTACGTCGCATGGATCGCTGCCGGAATCATGGGTGCCGGTGCTGCCGTTATCTTAGGAAAATCAATTGTAGAACTCGATCCGGGCGACGTAGCCTACTATGCCCTCGGTTGGTCGGGCTTTGTCATCGTGATTGTCGCAGGTTGGACAACCGCAATTACCAATCTGTATAGAGCAGGTTTGGCCGCACAAGCCATTTTCAACAAACACTCCCGAAAGAAAACGACCATTGTCGTCGGTTTCATCACCGTTGCCATTGCCTGTTTCCCCTTTGTTTTTTCACAGATACTGCCGCTACTGACCTATGCAGGGCTGTTGGTCGTTCCTGTGGGCGCCATTGTGTTTGCAGAACATCAGATTTTCCCTAGAATTGGCTATACACGCTACTGGTCCTCGTATCGTAAGCTGACCTTCAGCATGCCTGCCGTTGCCGCTTGGGGTTTGGGGCTCATCTTTGGTTTCGGACTGAATGCCTTGGATGTGATTTCCTTCTACTACCTGTTTATCCCTACCTGGTTTTTTACCATCGCGGTCTATACCCTATTTGCCTCCAGATATGGAGCGAAAGAGACCTACACCGAAGAAGCGGCGGCGGAAGAACTTCGGAATGAAACCATCGAACGTTTTCAAGAACAGCAGGCAAAAGAGGAGCCCGTGATTTCCAAAGATGTTTCTTTGTTCTCTAAGGGATTGAAATTCATAGCGATTTCGGCATTGGTAGCCACCTTGATTTTGGCCTGTAATGTGCTATTCGGGAGCGCTTCGGAAGCCAGTTACATCGAAAATCGGGAACTCTTTTATACCTATGGATTCCTTTGTACGCTCATTTATTTCGTGTTGGCCTATTGGGCGCTAAAACGCGGAAAATCAAATATCACAACCTAAACATGGCAACACCGATACAACTTAATCAAGCCAATTTACAAGAGGTGGGTAGCCAGATGCCCGTGCCTATATACGACCGTTCCGCGGACAAAACCGATATCGTACACATCGGGGTCGGAGGCTTTCACAGAGCCCACCTTGCCTACTACCTACACCTATTGAAAAAAGACGGCGAGGCCTCCTCGCTCTGTGGGATTGGTTTGCGTGAGGCGGATACCAAACTCCACGCTATTTTCAAAACCCAAGATCACTTGTATACGCTGATGGTCAAACACCCCAATGGAACAATCGAACCCGAAGTCATCGGATCCATCGTAGATTTTAAAATGGGCACTACGGACCCCCAGCCTGTCATCGAGCGCATGGCGCATGCAAGTACTACAATTGTGTCGCTGACGATTACCGAGGGAGGTTATAATTTTAACCCCACAACAGGGGAGTTCAATTTTGACAACCCAGACGTACAACACGAGTTACGACACCCCCAAAATCCCATAACGGTTTATGGCTTTTTAACGGAGGCCTTAAAAAGACGTCGCGATGCGGGATTGCCCGCTTTTACCGTTTTGTCTTGTGATAATATCGAGCATAACGGTGATATGATGCGTAAGATGTTGGGCGCCTTTGCCGAGGCGCAAGACCCTGACTTGGCCGTATGGATCACACAAGAAGTCAGCTTTCCCAATAGCATGGTCGACCGTATTACGCCGGTAACCACGCAAGCGGATATCGAAACCCTAGCCCAAAACTATGACGTAGCGGATGCTTGGCCCGTTACCTGCGAACCTTTTATACAGTGGGTAGTAGAAGATAAATTCTCCAACGGAAGACCTGCCTTTGAAAAGGTCGGTGTGCAATTCGTACCCGATGTGGGGCCTTACGAGAAAATGAAATTGCGACTGCTCAATGCTGGGCATTCGGTCTTAGGGCTATTAGGTGCGCTTCATGGTCACCCCACCATCAATACCTGTGTAGAAGATAAGCTCTTCGCGACCTATTTGCGTGCCTTTTTAGACCAAGAGGCCACTCCCATACTAGGAAACATTGAAGGCATCAATTTGGAGGACTACAAAAACAGCCTCCTTGAACGTTTTGCCAACCCCAATATCAAAGATAGTGTCAGCCGTATTTGCTCGGAAAGCTCGGCCAAACTGCCCAAATTTTTGATTCCGACGATACATGAAAATTTAGCGGCGGGTGGAAGCATTCATTTTGCCACCTTGGTCATTGCGGCTTGGTGTTACTATAGCGATAAAGAAGAGGACCAAAACAGACAGCCATTAGAAATTATCGATGCTTTGCGTGGTAAGCTACACGATGCAGCGAAAAAAACCGAGAAAGAGCCTTTAGCTTTTGTAAAGCAGGAAAGATTGTTTGGTGCCCTTGCTGAAAATAAGCATTTTGCGGAAATTTATACTTCGATGGTGCACAAACTGTATCAGGGTGTTCCTATTAAGAAGTTAATGCAGGACTTAGGTTAACAAAATCACAATTCAAAATTCATTGCTAGCAGATTTCCTAATCGGAAATCACGAGCAAAACGCTAACTTTGAGTTCGGCTGGATTGTCCTTCAGGCGAACCGTTTGCCAGAATCATGACCATCAAGAAAAATCGTGCCCAAATCGAAATTCAGTGTACCCCATACAGATTGTGACGATAATCACAGAAATAGAAGTCGGAATTGAATAGTATTACAGTGAATCAAAACGGTAAGTAATTGTACTCAGAAAATGACATCATACTACGAAAAACATTAGACAAATTTAATGTCCTAAACGATACGGAGTTTTCAGATTTTTTGAATGTCTGCGAGTATAAAGAGTTTGCTAAAAAACAATACCTTTTGAAAGCTGGCAATTACAATCACGGAATTTACTTTCTAATTTCAGGGGCGGTCGGACTTTTCGAGCTAATTGACGGGAAGGAGATGTATCAAAATTTCTTTTTGGAAAATGAATTTGCCAATGAACTAAAAAGCCTGACCGCCCAAACACCTTCTACGAAAAATCTTATTGCACTAAGTGACACTACCTTGTTCCACTTAAGCAGAAAAGAACTTCTCAAACTCTATGAAAAATCTGTTTCATTTGAGCGGTTAGGTCGCAAACTCTTGGAACATTTATTGAACGCTCAAAATGAAATATCATATGTTCTTCAATCTTTAAAACCCGAAGAGCGGTACGCATATTTAGAGAACAAAAGACCAAATCTCTTAAATACCATACCACTAACCTATTTGGCATCTTATTTAGGTCTGGCAAGAGAAACACTAAGCCGCATACGGGCAAAAAGATAACGTTTCAACCGATTGTGATTTTGGTCACAGATTTTCTTCATACCCAAAGATAATTTTGGTTCATAATTCAAACTCGAAAAAATTATGAAAAGATTATCAATGCTGCTACTTACAATGACCTGCTTTAGCTCAATGAGTTGTAACGCCCAAAAACCAAACAATTCAATGAAAATGGAAAAAGAGATAAAAAGTGTGATCGGAACTTTTGTTAAAGCTGGCGAAGAGCGAAATGTAGCAATGTACAACGATATTTTACACGAAAATTTTCGTGTGATTGCAAACAAATACCCAACGCCCGATAAAACTTCGATAATTCCAGCAGAAGGCTATAAAGCACTAATTACCAAAGAAGTCATTGGGGGAACTAAATACGAGGTAGTCTTTAAGAGCATTGATATTGCGGAACATTCAGCCACGGTCAGAGCGGAACTGAAAGCGGAAAAAGGTGGACAGTCAGTTACGTTTCTTTTGGTTCAAAACATGGAAAGCGAATGGCAAATCATTGCCGATATGGCTACGCAGAGGAAATGATTGCAATGTTCAACAGCGGAAAAGGGCATTAAACAACAAGAGCTATACATACATTGCTTGCTGCCTGTCGGTAGGCAAGCGAGGTTAAATACTGGCGCATACAAGTGCTCATAGGTATGGTGTCAAAAAACTAGTCTCTTCCTAAAAATTTTAGTTTTTAAGCACCTTATGATATGTTTCATACTCATAAACTGAAAATATTTCACAGATGGTCCTCAACCTAATGGAACCATTATAAAAGGCACAGAATACCGGTAGTTTAAAAAAGTCGCTCTTTCCATAGTCATTACTAAAATGGCACTACGCATCCGACCAAAAGCGCCCTTCCATCGGTCAACTGTTTTTAGGGTCAAATACCGTTATCGGTGCTTTTTTACACTTTATCCGAAGTTGGGTCGGTTAACGACTATTTTGTCTGGTTGGGCGAACGAAACCCCGATAAAATAGGGTCTGCGAGTTTTATATATATAAAACAAACAGTCATGAAAACTATCGCAACTTTAATCTTTGTTCTTTTTATCGGAGTAACCGCTCAAGCGCAAACCGCTACTGAAGAGGTTACGATAGCGACCATTGAAATGACTGTAGTAGATGCCACCGAAAACAACGAGACTACTTTAGAGACCGCTCAGGAAGTTGCTCGTTTGTACATGTACAGCAACGCCCGTGTAAAGAAAGCCTTGTCTTTTACTACCAAGAGAAATAAGGCTAAAATGGCGTAATCGAGCTTCGCACCGATACGCATTACGACACCACAACGACATACACAACGTATTCTCCTAACATGATTGGGGCTGTCCCTATCCCAAGTGAATCTCAAGACGTTCTAAGGGGGCAAGGGCCATGTTAATTTAAAGACATCTTTTGCCTTATCATTTCAGCCTTTTATCATATTTGACGTACTTCGCAGAAAATTGCTTCATATGATTGTATTTATTGATATGGATGAGGTTATAGCGGACACCTACGGGGCGCATATCGAAATCTATAACAAAGACTTTAACAACCAGCTTACCGTTGCAATGTGCGAGGGTAGTGAGGTTTGGCAAAACGTGCCCGTTGAGCGACAGGCCAGTGTCCGAAAACACGCAACACTTCGCGGATTCTTCCGCAACCTTAAACCTATCGCAAACAGCCAAAGGGTGCTAAAGGAGCTCTCCGAAAAGCACGAGGTGTATATCGCTTCCGCCGCTATGCAGTTTCCGAATTCCCTAGAGGAAAAAAGCGATTGGTTGGATGAGCATTTTCCGTTTATACCATGGCAAAATAGGATACTCTGCGGACACAAACATATTTTATCCGGTGATCTTTTGATCGATGACCGTAGCTACAATTTAGAACACTTTGATGGCCGAACCCTTTTATTCACCTCTCCGCATAATGTGAATACCCAAGGCTTTGAACGTGTTGATTCTTGGGATCAAGTAGCCGAAAAACTATTGTAACAAAAAACCCTCTCCGGTGACGAAGAGGGTTGTGTTTTCTATAGCTAGTACGCCTATGCCTCAAATGGCTCGATGGAAACGAAAGACTTTCCACCTGCTTTTTTGGTGAACTGTACAATGCCATCAACCTTGGCATGCAATGTATGATCCTTACCAGCATATACATTCTCACCAGGATTGTGTCTGGTACCTCGTTGTCTAACGATGATGTTGCCTGCGATTGCCGCTTGGCCTCCAAAAATTTTCACACCTAAGCGTTTCGATTCCGATTCCCTACCGTTTTTAGAACTACCTACACCTTTTTTATGTGCCATGATATTTTAGTTTTACCCTGAACGCTGTTCAGGATCGGTTATACTTTAATTCCTTATGCCTTGCCGCCGTCAAGCTCGTCTTGCCATTTCTTCAACTCATCCCATTTTCCTTCGGCAGCCAATTTTGCTTGTGCTGGCCAAGTGTCCGTAACGTGATTTCCACGTACGTCGGCGATAATTTCGGAAATTTTAGCTGGTTTTGCTTTCGCCAAATCAGCAAAAGTAGCAATACCTGCATCTACAAGCGTTGAAGCGATCTTGGGTCCAATACCTTCGATTTTTTTCAAATCATCAGCTTTTGCCGGTTTTGCTTTGGGTGCAGCAGCTTTCTTAGGTGCTGCTTCCTTTTTAGGAGCGGCCTTCGCTTTTGGGGCTTCTACCTTTGGTGCAGCCTCCTTTTTCGGAGCTGCTTTCTTAGGCTCGGCCTTTGCTTTTTTCGCGCCCTTGGCAACGATACTTTCGATTACGATTTCAGTCAATGACTGACGGTGACCGTTCTTCTTGCGGTACCCTTTTCGTCTTTTCTTGTGAAAGACAATCACTTTGTCACCTCTAAGGTGCTTAACGACTTTCGCCTCAACAGCGGCTCCGTCTATAGCCGGGGCGCCAATAGTCACGTTCTTTCCGTCATCTAGAAGAAGTACGTTGTCAAAAACAACTTTCTTGCCTTCTTCGGTCTGCAAACGGTGAACATACACTTTTTGGTCTTTCGCAACTTTGAATTGCTGCCCTGCCATCTCTACAATTGCATACATAGCGTGTATATTAAATTTGGTTAACGCTCAATTTTGTTTAAGCGGATGCAAATATACATGTAAATGGGTAATTCACAAGGGTTTTGAGAAGATTTTAAGCCGATTTTTTCTTCAGATTGTTCGAAGCCTTGAAAAGTTGCATAAAGCTTAAGGTAAGTACCAAGGTGGTGGCCAATCCCATAATCGCTACGGTTACAAATACGATACCTTCAAAATTGCTATAATCCTTCGCATAGGCAGAAGAAAGTTCCCCTAAAAAAGCGGTATTCAACTCTGTGGAATACAGCGCAAAGAAAACAGTAAAAATCAAGGTGGCGACGCAGCCCGTAATCACTCCGGTTACAAAGCCTGTTCCATAGTTGAACCGCTCCGCGTTTCTAAGACGAAAATATTTGATGGCTTCATAAATTCCGAACCCGGTAATAATTCCATTGAACAAACTGTAAAAGACATTGGTATGCAACCCCAACAATGATAAGATCAAAAAGTAGGCTATGAGGCATCCACTTGTGGCAATACCAAATCGGATAGGTAGAGCATAGTTCTTCATAATAAACGCCGTGATTTTCCCTTTAAATTATTGAATCAAAACCAATTATGCCAATAAATGCTGTTAAAACATTGTTAGAGTTTCCTACAATTTGAACTAAAAATATATATTCGCCGTAACACAGACCCCATAAATGATACTAACGGATGATTGTACTACACTTTTAAACCTTTCAAAATGAAAAAACGATACTTAAGTGTTTCTCTTTGTATTCTTGCTATAGGGTTTTCTTTCGGGCAGCAAGTTACCTTTGAGGAATACGATTTGGACAATGGACTACATGTCATACTCCATCAAGACAATGCTACTCCTATTGTTGTTACCTCCATCTCCTATCATGTTGGGGCAAAAGATGAAAATCCTGAGCGAACCGGCTTTGCCCATTTCTTTGAACACTTACTGTTCGAGGGCACCAAAAATATCGGTAGGGGCGAATGGGATAAAATAGTCTCATCCAAGGGAGGAACGAACAATGCCACGACCAATGACGACAGAACCTATTATTATGAGGTATTTCCCTCAAATGCATTGGAGACCGGCTTATGGTTGGAATCGGAACGCCTCTTACACCCCGTCATCGAACAAGTAGGGGTAGATACGCAAAATGAGGTGGTCAAGGAAGAAAAAAGACTACGGGTCGATAACCAGCCTTACGGCAACCTTCTGAGTGAAATCAAAAAGAACCTCTTTAAAGTGCATCCGTATCGTTGGTCTACCATAGGTTCTATGGAGCATTTAGATGCCGCAACACTTGAGGAATTTCAAGCTTTTAATAAAAAGTTCTATGTTCCCAATAACGCGACTTTGATCATTGCTGGGGATTTCGAACCCAAAGCGACCAAAAAAATGATCGAAGCGTATTTCGGGCCTATTCCAAAGGGCGAAGTATTCAAAAAAGACTTTCCTAAAGAAGAACCGATTACCGAAGAATTTAAGGCAACGGCCTACGATACCAATATTCAAATACCGGCCATCGTTGCCTGTTATCGTACCCCATCATTTAAAACCCGGGATGCGCGCGTGCTAGATATGATCTCTACCTATTTGAGCGACGGTAATAGCTCTAAACTATACAAGAAATTGGTAGACGACAAAAAAATGGCCCTCGCGGTACAAGCGGTCAACCTAAGCCAAGAAGATTACGGTATTTATGCCCTTTTCGCCTTGCCTTTAGGAGAAACCACCCTAGACGCCCTTGTCAAGGAATTCGACGAAGAAATCAAAAAGTTACAGACCGAGCTGATTTCCGAAAACGACCATCAAAAACTATTGAACCAATTTGAGAACCAATTTGTGAACGCGAATGCCACACTTGAAGGTATCGCATCATCTTTAGCCAATTACCATGTGCTTTATGGAGACACTGACTTGATCAACACGGAAATCGAATTGTACCGTTCGATCACAAGAGAGGAAATCATGGAAGTAGCTCAAAAATATCTGGGTTCGAATCAACGCTTGCTCATGGAATACTTACCCAAAAACAATTCAGAAAACCAGTAAGATGAAAAAGATAATCACGATACTATTTTTATTCGCACTGCTCGTTTCGAGTGCACAAATAGACCGAAGCAAAGAACCAAAAACGGGGCCTGTACCTGAACTGAATCTTGGAGTACCCCAGAGTTTCGAATTGAGCAATGGCCTAAAGGTCATTGTAGTAAAGAATACCAAGTTGCCCCGGGTTTCATTCACATTGACAATTGACAATCCCCCATCCGTAGAAGGTGATAAGGCCGGAGTAGGACAGTTAATGGGGAGTCTTTTAGGTAAGGGTTCCGCAACTATCGAAAAAGACGCCTTTAACGAAGAAGTTGACTATATGGGTGCCTTTATCAGTTTTAACGCTTCCGGCGGGTTCGCTAGAGGACTATCGAAATATTCCGGTCGCCTCTTGGAACTCATGGCCGATGCAGCGCTCAATCCGAATTTCACTGAAGAGGAATTTAAAAAGGAGCAAAACATTTTGTTGGACGGTTTGAAGTCCAACGAAAAAAGTGTCTCCACAGTTTCTGGGCGGGTATCCGCTGCACTCGCCTACGGCACTAACCATCCGTACGGCGAATTCGTATCTCAAGAAACCGTGAAGAACGTCACCTTAGCGGATGTTCAAAAGTATTATAGAAACTACTTTGTACCCAAAAATGCCTATTTGGCCGTTGTGGGCGATGTTGATTTCCTAAAGCTCAAACAAGAGATTACCACGACCTTCGAAGCTTGGAAAAAAGGGAGTCCACCTGTAGTTTCCTTGGCTATCCCAAGGGATGCGCAGTACACACAGATCAATTTTGTGGATATGCCCAACGCAGTGCAATCCGAAATCGATGTGCAGAATATCATGGATCTGAAAATGACGGATTCCGAATATTTTCCCGCCTTGTTGGCCAATAAGGTTTTGGGCGGAAGTTTTCGAAGCTACCTCAACGCCAGCCTTCGAGAGGATAAAGGGTATACCTATGGCGCCGGTTCGCGAATGCGTGCCGACCGTTATGCTTCCCGCTTCACCGCTTCTGCTAGTGTTAGAAATACGGTAACCGATAGTGCCGTTGTCGTTTTTATGGGTCAATTGGAACGTATTAAAAACGAGAAGGTAGATGCACAAGAATTGGCCATTGCCAAAGCGGAATACGTCGGTGAGTTTGTAATGGCACTAGAACGGCCAGAGACGATTGCACGGTATGCATTGAATATTCTGACCGAAGATCTTCCTGAAGACTTCTACACGACCTATTTAGAAAAAATCAACGCCGTGACCGTGGATGATGTGCAACAAGCGGCACAAAAATTCATCAATACGGACAAGGCGAAAATAGTAGTCGTCGGAAAAGGCAGCGAGGTATTGGAAAACTTAGAAAAGGTACGTTTTAAAGGGAAGACGATTCCGATCAAATATTATGATCCGTATGCCATTGCCACCGAAAAACCGGATTATAGTGCCGATTTGCCTGAAGGTACAACGCTCGAAGCCGTATTGAACAAATATATTGAAGCAATTGGAGGAAAGGATAAATTAGAAGGTGTCGAAGCCTATTCCATATTGGCGGAAGCTGAAATGCAAGGAATGAAATTGAACCTTGAAATGAAAAAAACATCCAAAAACCAATTCATGCAAGATGTAAAGGTCATGGGTAACTCAATGAGCAAGCAGGTCATTAACGACGGAGGCGGCTATATGGTCATGCAGGGCCAACGAAAAGATATGGAGGAAGAGGAATTGAAAAAGGCCCGGGAAGAATCAGCGCCCTTTCCTGAATTGAACTACCTGAACGGTGGTGTTACCTTGGAAGGAATTGAAACCATAGATGGCAAAAAGACCTACAAAGTGAAAGTGTCGGATGAGAAAACCTCCTTTTACGATATGGAAACGGGACTAAAAGTGAAGGACCTTACGAGTGGCGAAATGCAGGGACAACAAATGACCAGCACCATTACCTATACCAACTATCAAGAGGTGTCCGGTATACTTTTTCCCTTCGCAATCGGCCAAACCATGGGACCTCAAATGCTGGAATTCATCGTCAAGGAAATAAAGGTCAACGAAGGAGTCTCTGACGCGGATTTTGAATAATACCATATGGTACTATATAAAAAAACCTGCCGAATGGCAGGTTTTTCTGTTTACAAATAAATGAGGCCTATCCGATTTTTCTAATCTTTGCCTCACCGATCACAATGCCTTTATCTACATGGGCATCGCCTTTGTAATTCACGGTAGTCTCACCGTAGCAAGTAATCTTTAAACGGTCGGAAACATTGACCCTGAAATTACTTTCGCCATAGGCCGTAATCCTGGTAGATCGATTCTCCATTTCGGTAGTGTTCACTTCACTTTCTCCATAGGCGCGATAAACTTGACGATCGACGGAACCCGACTCTACTTCCAAATAACTCTCGCCATAAATAGAGACCGTTAATTCTTTTGTAGTTAGGGAATTGAAATATACTTTGGATTCACCGTAAATAGCTAATTTCAATTTATCTTGATCCATTGGGCTCAACGCCTTTACGATCTCTTCCCCTCGAATGGAAAGTGCCTTTAATTTTTTGTAGGTTATGGTAGCCCGCATCATGGTACCATTATAAATGGATTTTTTCCATTTGCCCTGACCATTTTCCACTTTTTCGGATTTCGTTATCGTTTTTGCACCATCCAGGTAAATCCTGAGGGTTTTTCCTTCTACTTCGATATTGATCTTATCTTCTGAAACCTTTGCATTCTCGATTTTGACCGACTCTTCATCTCCTGCAACAAGGTTGACCTCGATATGCGGACTGACGATGATCTTTTCAAAATTCTTTACGGAAACGGTCTTGTCTTGAGCAGTTGTTTTCACCGTTGCGGTAAGAAAAAGTAGTACGATTGGAAGAATTATTTTTTTCATGATTACATAGTTTTAATGCCAATGTTACTATTGACGAAATATATTGTTTTTTGATGAATTGCCGCTTTAAAGACTATCGCTTCTTTCCTTTGTTACAGTACGTGCCTTATTTCGCTTCTTTTTGTTTACCAGCCACACACCAAAAAGGATGATCCCACCACCCAGTAATTGATATAGGGTAATGCTCTCTCCATCCCAAAAGCCCCATAGAACAGCAACCAAGGGTATCGTATAAGTGACGGAGGCAGCAAACACCGGACTTGAAATATGAATTAATCTATTGAACAATATGTTTGCCCAAGCCGTACCCAAGACCGCCAGCGCCAATACGTACCATATGGTGTTGTGCATTTCAACATTGTGCAGTATCTCTCCAAAAAAGCCAGAAAAAATCACGATAATCACTGCAGGTATAAAAGCGACTCCAAAGCTTGCCGTTGTTATGGTCAAAGGGCCCAAGTGTGCCAAATATCTTTTGATGATATTGATATTGAATGCGTAGCCCAAAGCGGAAAGAAATATAAAAACAGCATACCAATAATTCTGATCGGGAGTAAACTCCATACCGGTCAAAATCAAAACAGCGGTACCGAAAAGACCGATAAAAACCCCTAAAACCTGTCTGCCGGTAATAATGGCCCCAAAAAGTGCGATGCCAACCAAAGTGGTCATGAGCGGTACTGTAGAGTTGAAAATGGACGTGATACCACTATCCAGTTCGGTTTGCGCTATAGCAAACAAAAAAGGAGGGAAAAAGGAACTTGTAAGTCCGGCAATGAACAACCACTTCCAATCGGCCCTTTGAATTTTCGACATGCTCCGAAACCCAAAAACAAATAAAGTCAGTGATGCAAAAATAATACGCAGCCCCCCAAGTTGTATGGGTGAGAAGCCAACCAGGGACTTTTTAATCAGAATAAAGGAAGACCCCCAAATAAGGGAAAGCAGTATAAGGTAAAACCACTTTTTTTGATAATCGCCCACAGCTAGATAATTTTCAGCAAATGTGGTATTTTTTTATGATTAATAACATACGTGATGGATCATTACACTGTAACTTTACAGAAATTTAGCGTCTTGAAATCACTTTCGGCGACATTCTTAGTACTGCTCTATATTTTGGCCATGTTACGGCCCGTAATTCCGCTATTCGAGTACGTGATCAATCAAGACTACATTGCTGAATTTCTTTGTATCAATACCGATAGACCCGAACTTGCCTGTAATGGAAAGTGCTACTTAATGCAGAAAATAGCGGAACAAAACGAGGAAAAGAGGCAAAACCTCCCTCGAATTGCCATGGAAGAATACCCCATCGGATTCGTCACCATTAGTTCTTTTGATACCTACGAAGCACTGGCGAACAAGACCTTCAACCTACTTGGTTATCACAATGATTACAGCTTTTTGTATTGTGATAGCAGTTTTCATCCACCCACACACACTTCATAGTTAGTATTTATGCTTATTTGAGCCTCATACTCGGAGGATATCGAATAGCAATCCAATTTATTTTAAATCTAAAGCACGCAACTATGAAAATACGATTCGCTGCCTTTTTTATAATGGCAGCAATGGCGCTATGCGCACAGGAAACAACGGACACAACAATAGACAAATGGTCTGCAGGAAGACCAGATGGCCATGCACCGATATCGGTCATGGGAGACCACATGCACAATCAAGGTGAATGGATGTTCAGCTACCGCTATATGTTTATGAATATGGCCGACCTCAAACGAGAAAATGACGATGTTTCTTTCGATAATGCATTGGTCGACTACATGGTTACACCAACCGAAATGCCGATGCAAATGCATATGTTGGGAGGGATGTATGCCCCAAGTGATGCTATCACTATAATGGTCATGGCCAATTATGTGAACATGACCATGGACCATCTAACCCGAATGGGAGGAACGTTCACCACTGAGGTCTCAGGTCTTGGGGATGTTTCCGTATCAGGATTGTTTCGCCTTTTCAATCGGAACAAAAGTACCATGCATGGTCAGTTCGGGGTCTCTATTCCTACTGGAGGTGTCACTGAAATGGATGTGATTCCCGCATCGGCCCCGAACTCGGTCGTGCTTCCTTATCCAATGCAATTGGGCAGTGGAACCTTTGATGCGAATTTGGCCATGACCTATCTATGCCAGGGCGAACTGCTCTCTTATGGTGCTCAAGTACGCGGCGTAGTACGGTTAGGAAAAAACGAACGCGATTTCAGGTATGGTAACCGATTGGGCTTGAACAATTGGCTCGGCCTGAAAGTAGCGAACTGGCTGAGTTTTTCAGCACGTTTAGAAGGCTTGTTGGCAGGAAAAATCAATGGTGTAGATCCCACTTTGAATCCCGATATGGTCATCACGGCAGATACTGAAAATTCTGAAGGCACTTACCTGAATTCAGGTCTAGGGTTTAATCTTTATGCCCCGAATGGAGCACTCAAGAACTTAAGGTTAGGTTTCGAATTCGCGTATCCTTTATACCAAAATTTGAATGGAGTTCAGTTGAAAAACGAAGAGACATTAACCCTCGGGTTGCAGTATTCCTTATAGCAAACCATAGGGGTTCCGAAAAACCGATTTGGAACCCCTATTTTGAATTCCGCTAATCTTAAAAACCAATTTTAACGTACATAAGGAAGAATGGGACAAAACTCCACATTCCGATAAGAATATTGATTAATTTCGAAAAAAAGTAAAATTCCAATGAAGAATATACTCGTTTTATCCATTGTGCTATCACTTTGTATGATAGGCTGCAAAGAAGAAAAAAAGACTGAAGCCGCACCAATGGTCAGTAATCAAATGAAAGAAGTCATGGCAATTCATGACGAGGTAATGCCAAAAATGGGAAAGGTAGGAAGACTGGTCGGAAAACTCAAGCCCATGGTGGATACCACAGCACAAGGCAAGCGCTATGAAAAAGCGATGAAGGACCTCCAGAACGCCAATACGTCGATGATGAAATGGATGCAAGATTTTGGTGATCAATTCGATTCAGATGAAATCATGAACGGCAAGGAACTCTCTGAACAAAAGAAGCTATTGTTGAATGTAGAAGAGGAGAACATCAAAGTGGTCAAGCAGCAAATAGAAAGCAGCATCACCAATGCAGAGGCATTGCTTGACGAAAAATAGTCGCCCGATTACAAGGGAACTATGGCACTCTAGAAGGGGAGATGGTCCAAATCCACATTACCCCCTGAAATGACGATACCGACTTTTTGATTCTGAAAGGCCGCTTTCTCACTGATAAGAGCGGCCAACGTCACGGCGCTTGAAGGTTCAATGATGATTTTCATGCGTTCCCAAACCAAACGCATCGCCGATATGATTTCCTCTTCGGAAACACGGGTAATCCCAGCCACGTACTCCTTGATTATTGGAAAGTTCACATCGCCTAAGGTCGTCTTGAGCCCATCAGCAATGGTATTTACGGTTTCGTTTCCTTCTATTTTTCCACTTTGTAGTGAGCGATAGGCATCATCGGCCTCATAAGGTTCTCCGCCATACACTTTGCAATCGGTTCCAAAATACTGTGCTGCCAAAGCGGAACCGGCGATGAGTCCACCGCCGCCAACTGGACAGAACAAGGCATTCAAATCAGGATGGTCTTCAAAAAGCTCCATAGCCGCAGTACCTTGGCCCAATATGACTTCCCATTGATTTGAAGGGTGCAAAAAAACTGCCCCAGTTTCACGGGCGATACGATCGGCCATTTCTTGCCGAGCTTCCAATGTGGGCTCACATTCATAGATTCTGCCGTTGTACTGGCGCACCCCTATCTTCTTTACTTTAGGTGCGGTGGTAGGCATTACGATATGAGCGGTTACACCTAAACTCTGGGCCGCTAAAGAAACAGCTTGTGCAAAATTTCCCGAGGAATGGGTCACTACCCCTTTGCTACGTTCTTGCTCACCGAGCTGCATTATGGCATTGGTCGCCCCACGCATTTTATAAGCGCCTCCACGTTGGAAATTTTCACATTTGAAAAAGACCTCCGCGCCGACATACGCGTTGATCAATCTAGATGTTAAGACCTCCGTTCTATGAATGTAAGGGGCGATTCTGGCGTGACAAGCCACTAATTCTTCTTTATGCATGATATGAGTTATCCATGCAAGATAAATGTTTTATCGAACCCTGATTCGGAGGTCTTAAAAAAATCGACCCTTATTTTCCATGGATCTTCAACCTGATATAATCAGATAGTTCATTTGAATCGTGTCCGTTAGCCTTAGCTCTTTTAATATAGTTCGCGGTCAAGCCATGGATCTTGGCCTTTTTAAATGTGGAAGCGTCAGGGTCGTTGATGCCAGTATCTCGAATGGACTTGATATACTTTGGGCTGATATCATGAATAGCAAAGTTTTTCAGCATATTCGGGTCAAGATTGGCAAAGCCTACTTCCGATAAACCTTTGATATAGTCTAACGAAATGTCGTGAACGGCAAACTTCTTGATCATATTTGGATCAAGATTGCTATACCCTATATCGGTGAGACCTTTGATATAATCCACACTGATGTCATGAATAGCGAACTTTTTCAACATGTTGGCATCGATATCTCCGTACCCGACTTGCTCAAGGTCTTTGATGTAATCGATTGTAATATCATGAATAGCGAACTTTATGAGCATGTCAAGTTCCAATCCTTTGTACTTTGTACCGTTCAAGGCATTGATATACCCTAAATCGACATCATGTATTCCGAGTTTACCCAACTGTTTTAGGGTAGGGCGATACCCGTGCCGCTTTATTCCAAGAACATATTCTTTTGAGACATCTCCCAAAAACAGTTTGAAATAGTTATACCGGTCATCCCCGTCGGTGAGAATGCCCTCTTGCTCAAGAAAAGACTCGAAAGCCTTGTTTTTCTCGAAGGTGAAATCACCTGTTGATTTGATATTCGGAAATTGCCCCTGAAACTTAATTGTTCCCGATGGTTTGATGAGTTCAAACCCCCCAGCATTTTGTGTGAACTCCTTTTCAGGAATGCAAAGGCTGATCATGAATGATGGATTGCTTCTATTCTCGGCATCCATAAGCTGTATACATACCTTGTTTTTTTGCAGGGTAGCAAACCAAATACCCTCTTTGATTTCGGACCGATGATTAAATGTGGTAAACGAAACACTGGTTTCGTCTTTCGCGTTCTGTTGCCCCAAGGCCCACTGAAATGATACCAAAAGCATCAAAAAGACACTTATTTTCCAATTGATAGTTGTTTTCATTCTGCTGTTTTTTAATGATGTATACTAGGATAACTCCTCCTTTGGAAAAAGGTTACAGCATAGGCTGAAAAAAATGTAAGTGTCTTCTACGAATTCTTATCTTGACTCTGTGGTAGGTATTTTTTCAAAAACAAGATGGTGTACTCCATCGGTATCCATGGTAAAACCAACGATGGTATCCGATTTGTCCCGAAGAAATTCCAGTGCATTAAAAAAGGTTGACGTACTTGTGAACACATCTTTTTTTACAGGCCTAAACCTGATTTCTTGGTGATTTAAATTCGTTGCGATCAATTCACCGTTTTCAAGGCGAAACGAGAATAGTGTCGCATAGGGGGCGTTGTAATATGTTCCCTCGTATAGTCGTAAAGATTGATTCGAGTGATGCGCAGGTTCATATCTCTCCATAATATCAGCCTTGCTCTCGTTGAAAGTAAAGAAGAGCTTCATCCCTTCTCCATCTCTTTTAAACTTAAAAAGTCTGATATCTTCATTTGCTCCTACCTGCTGAAAAGTATCATCGGAAAGCGGAAGCAACTTTTGTGATCGCTCGCTAAAAATCCATCGAGACCGTAGGGTATCGTTTTCTACAAATAGCTGTGAGGCATACCCGCCTTTCTTAAACCAATAGTGGCCCTCCAAAGCCTTTAGCTTTTTAGTGCTCAATTTTTTGGTCTTTAGAGCACTATAATCAATAGCGGGCGGTTGCAGATATAGATCTGTAACAAATGGTTCTATGGCACCCATCGCCAAAGCCCCATTATACTGGTTGCTATTACCCAATGCGAAGGAAACAATGTTTTGATTAAGATAGCGAAATACATTGGTGCCATACCCCCCTTGCAAACCAAAATTCCAAAATATGGGAAGCCCTCTTTCCGGGTGGGTAAATTCACGACCAATAGCCATTTCCCCCCAGTAATAACTAAACTTTTCACCAGTAGAAAGTTGAACAGGCCGATCTAACCTTCGAATCAATTGCCCAAGATTGCCTTTAGGGTCTGCGTAGTTCAAGTACCATTTCGCAAGATCTTCGGCCGAACAGTAGGCATTGATGGCACCTGTAACGCCGCTGCGAACCTCAAGCTTCTTAAAGCCTCCACTTTCCATTTTTTGATAGGGTTGGGCTACTCCGGCCAGTATCGTATTACTGTCATCTCGAATTGTCGAGTTCTCCATTCCAAGAGGTTCGAAAATATGGGCCTTAACGAATTCCGCAAAAGACAAACCTGAACTCCTCGCCACAATTTCGGCCATTAGTACTGATTCGGTAACAGATTCATGAAAAGAAAAATCGGTTCCTGGCTCAAAAGAAAGTACTTTTTGAGAAGCAACTAATTTTAGTGCTTTTGCTTGGGTCGAGATAGTTGTGGTGCCCTCAATAACATTGTTTATCCGATTGATATCGTGAAGGCCGCTCGAATGGTTCAACAAATGTGCTATGGTAACAATATGGGCATACTCAGGTAATTCTGGCAAGTACTGGCGAATGTCTTCATTTAGGGCAATTTTTCCTTGTTCTTCTAAAAGCAAGATGGCCAGGGTGGTAAATTGCTTGGACATTTCCCCAAGTTGAAATTTCGTTTGGGGCGTTATTAATTCGTTGGTCGTCAAATTGGCCGTGCCGAATCCTTTCAGGTATAAAACTTTCCCGTCTTTTAGTATTGCTGCCGCTCCTCCCGGTTGATTTGAGGTATTCCACACCTTAAAAATCGAATCTGAATGCTTTTCTAGATGATGAGGAATTTGAGCAACGTTTACTGTACTTAATAGTAGTGTTATGAATACTAAGATCAGTGTCTTGTCCATTTTTAGAACTTCAGTTTTTGTGCTAAACATGATATACTACTCAGGATAATTAACATAGGTATACGACTTATGAATAATCGTCCACCGACCTTGATATTTTAATAACATGAGGTAGTCGGTATACACTCTTTTCGCATTCGGCATTAAAATTTCAATTTTCGCCATGGCTGCATCATTTTCGTAATCGATTGATACGATTCTGCCAATACGATTGCTTTTTTTGCCTTCTGAAATGCCTCCGGTATAGTCTTGACCGTACCATACATTCACACTATCGTTTCTGATACTATAGAGGTTCAATTCTGGGTGAAAAGCTCTTTTCACTCGATCCGGTTCTCCATTCGCTGTACCTTCGATATAATCCATTAGCGTACTTGTTATACCTTCAAGCTCTGTTTGTGCACTTATCAGCTGTAGACCTAAGACCAATAGCACAAGACATGCGATTCTTTTTTTCTTCATTTTTTCGGTTATTTGTTTCATTCGTAAGGTTTCTATTCGGTTGGCCCCTAAAGGCCCAAAGTGATGATCATATGTAGCAATAGCCTATCCTTTGGTATTGTTTATTGAAAACGACCTTCGTTGCCTACAATTACTTGCGGTCAAGTGGATCTCATTTGGTTTTCATTCCGTTTTCACGGGAAGTCGTTTCCTTTTGAAACCAGATATCGGCTATCCCATTGGTAGCTAAGTGAAATCCTAAGATGGTTCCGCTTGGACTTCTCTTGAAGGTCATGGAGTCAAAATGACGGCGGTCACCGGTAAAAACATCGGGTATTCTTGGGTCTAATTGTACGGGGTCTAACCTCCGATGGGTTAGGATGAGCTTTCCTTTATCAATGCGCAAAGAATAGGAGGTATCTAGTGATGAGGCATAATAATTCCCAGTGAAATCATTCAAGTTCTTTCCCCAACTTGCATTGGCATCATACGCTATTGAATGAAAGCTATTCTCCCCAACTGTTACAGACATGGTCTGTGGGACCGCCTTCGTATCAAAATGTACAATGACCTCTCCGGGGGCGATCATGCTAAAGCTGTTCTTAGTCAGGGGCAAAAGGGCACTTTCATTTCCCGGACCTCTAAAGTACCTAAGGGTGTCATTGACGATATGAATTTTTCGAGTGGAGTGATTGGAACTATCCCAATAGTCACCTACAAAGGTCGAAAGTTGTTTTTCGGACAGTTTTTTAAAGACCATATCTTCAGATTCATTTGATATGGGCTCTAAAAAGTCTTCGATATATAAGGCGCTTGCCTGTGTTCCGGCATAACCGTTATAGGCGCCATCATTACCCATAATTACGACGGCAAGGTCATAGTCGGGATAGCGGATCAATTTACTGGCATAGCCGCCGGCTACTTCCGTATGATACAGTTTTTTGGTTCCTCGAAAATTCCAAAATCGATGAGCCCCCGTATACAGTGCCGTATTGGCTTCCTTTACGTTTTGCCCATTGACTATGGAAAGACTTTCAAATTTTTGGACCATTTTTTCGGTACCGACTTTAGGGTTTCTAAGTTCTTTGGCCCAGAGGCACATGTCACCGACCGTAGTATATACATCTGACAAAATCGTATGTGTATGGTTGACCGTAGTATTGGAAAACCCCTTATCCCCGGCAAAATATCCTTGTGCCTTTTTAGGGATTACATGGCCGTCATCGAACACTGAGTTTGTCATTCCCAATGGTTCAAAAATCTCCTCGGTCACAAAATCCGTATAGGTCATGTTCCCCACCTTGGCGATGAGATCTTCAAGTACCATAAAACCAGCATCTGAAAAACGTTGTACGACTCCGCTGTTCGTTTCTGATTGGGTTTGGTTCCGAATCATTGTATACGCTTGTTCCCTGGTATAAATATCTTCGGTTCTCCATCCGGCAAGAACCTTGGAAACCTCCTCGTTGTTTAATCCGCTCGTATGGTGCATCAATTGCATAATACTAATGGACTGCGGAAAGGACATCAATTTGGGCATATGCTTCCGAACATCGTCATTCAAAGAGAGTTGACCCCGCTGCTCTAAGAGCAAAAGGGCATAGACCGTGAACTCCTTAGCCAAATCCCCAATATGGAATCTGGTTTCCGGACTTATTGGTATCCGATGTTCCAAATTGGCCAAACCATAACCTTTCGTATACACGATTTCACCATCGTTAAGGATTCCCACGGCAATTCCAGGCCTGTTCGGTGTATCCCATTGGGAAAAAACCGCATCTATCTGCGAAGGGGCAATTTGTCTTTTTTGAATGTCTTGTGAAAAAGTAGTGGTGGTGAGTACCAATACGGCTACTGTTGCGAATAAATTTTTCATTTCTTTGGATTTACCTAAGTATGCTATTATTGTTTCAAAGTTTCAATGACCTTTTCAGCGACCAAACCTGCAGCTGAGGGGTCTTGCCCGCTAATTAATCTTCCGTCCGATACGGTAAAACCATCCCACCCTTTTTCAGAAAACCGAAAATCACCTCCTCGTTGCACAATAGTCTCTTGAATCGAAAAAGGAAAGGTTTTATAGTATTCCGCATCCATATTCTCAAAAGAATCAGGAAAACCGTTTACCTTTTTACCAGCAACCAAGTAGGTACCATCTTGAGTCTTAAGATTCACAATGCCCGCGGTACCATGGCAAATAGCGGATATAATCCCTTCATGTTCCTCATATAACTCCATGACTATTTTTTGAATGTCCCCGTTTTCAGGCACTCCGAACATAGCGGCTCCGCCTCCTCCATAATACACCGCCTTGTAATCCGATGGTATTACTTCATTCGGTTTTTTTGTCGTTTCGAGAATATCCATGAAATCGTTATCAAAGAGGTATTTCTTTTGAAGCGGATCTGAAGTACTGATATAACCGATCGGGATTGCCCCTCCTTCAGGACTTACAAAATCTATTTCATACCCTGCCCTACGAAATACATCATAAGCCTGAACTATTTCAGAAAAATGATTGGAGGCGTTGATATCTGAATTCCCATAAAAATGAGCATTCGAAACGATGAATAGAATACGTTCTGCTTGATTGGCAACCATGTTTTTGTTCGATGGTATTGCTGGCTTTTGTTTACATCCTACACCTAGGAAAAGGATTAGAACAAGGGAACACATAGTATACTTCATTAGGATTCTTTTGGTTTCTTGAACAATACTAAGTCGAATCGAAATGAAAGTAGGTTTTACTTATAAATCGGGAGTACTGATTTATAAATCAAGAAGGCATTTAAGGAATCTTTAGGAAATGCTCTCCTTATATTTTGCGGGAGTGGTATTGGTTATTCTTTTAAATGCGGAATAGAAAGTTGACTTCGAGTTAAAACCACAATCATACCCCACCGCTTCCAATTTAATTTGGTCATTAGATCGGATCAGGTTTTTGGCCTCTCGAACTCGGTATTCGTTTATTAAAGAAGTAAAACTCTTTCCCAAGTTGTCATTGATCAATTGGGAAAGCGTATGCGGCAAAATGTTCATTCTACTGGCAACATCGGACAGCTTAAGATCGGCATTGGTGTACATTTTCTCATTTTCCATCAGGTAGTTCAACTGTGTCGAGAGATTTTCAGCTTCCGTGGCTTCTATTTTTCTGTTAGAATACTTTGATGGATTACCAAAAATAGCCCCTTTGGTCCTTCTGAAATGAATCAATAAGAAAAGCAAGTAGAAGATGAAGGAAAAGGATAACGCCCCAACAATATACGAGGTATAAGAACACGTTTTGTAGGCGACCCAAATGATAGTGTTCCCTAGAAAAACACTTAAGACCCAGAAATCAAAGTCGGATAATTTCGCGGTACGCTTAAAAACTTTACCAATGGTATGCCTAATCATCCACCCGGTAGCAATGATATAGCCTAACCAAATCGTATAGATAATCGTCATCCAGCTAAGTCCTCTTACAATCCAAGGATCGTGTGTTTCCGGAAATAAAAAACCAATTAGGATCGATACGCCCAACCATAATACAAAGTGAAGTTTCCAAAAACGTATTTTGGAATCGGGTCGCACACAAGATTTGATATAAAAATAAAGTGCGGGTCCGATCAATATGCAGGCGGCCAGACCGACCTTGATAAAGATTTGAGCCAAATCGGAATTGAAATAATAGAAGACCGACTTGCCCACCCTAATGGCAAGCATCAAAAGTAGAAACCCTAGAAAGAAGTTGGATATACTCTTGGGTTTTTTAGCAAAAAAGAAGTAAAAACTGATCAACAAGGCATTAAAAACACCCAGTGCACTAAAAAAGAAAAGGAGCTCATCAGAAATATTCATTGCCGATCATTCTTTTATATGCCATTTTCAAAAATAAGTAAAATTAATAGGGGGTCGCAAATCAGCAATAACTATTATTTCCACCGTAAGGTTTCCATAATATGCCCGATATCTTGCTGTAAATAGGCAGCGGCGGGGTAAATGGAATCATAGTTGGGCTTGACCGCAAAATAGAGTGACCCTGTAACAAAATGTGTTGTGCTATCGGTAACATAGAACTGCGCTTGTGATGCGGCATCACCTACCACCTCGAAAAAAGTACCATATACCCCCGCATCGGAATTTTCATAGACTCGGGCCCTGATATCATCCGCTTTTACCGCATGTTCATAACTCAGTCGTTCGGCATCGGTGATCAACTGCTGTAAATTGTCGGTTACCTTTTTGTAGCTAATAAATATCGCAGCCTTCATCTCAGGATACTCTAATCGTAAAGATGCACTATTCTGCTTTTTGACCTCAGCACTTTGATTGTAGTTAAATTTAAAATTCTCCATCTCGACATCGGCCATGATGGGTCTGGAATACTCTAGGCGGAGCATCGCTTTCGGCTTGGGCAAGACACTTTCTTCACAACCCAGAAAGGCCATGAGCACACAAAATAGAATGAAAACACTTGCTTTATTCATGGGGTAACGTCACTTTGATTTGTTTCAACCGTTTTTTGTCCAAACTTTCCACT
Source organism: uncultured Flavobacteriaceae bacterium (assembly GCA_947494565.1). Lineage (GTDB taxonomy): Bacteria > Bacteroidota > Bacteroidia > Flavobacteriales > Flavobacteriaceae > Maribacter_C. Next base: position 232,686 of record CANLVG010000002.1, read on the forward strand.
AAGAACTGATATTCTTTGAAAAACACGCGTTCTCCTTTTTTTGGAAAATTCCCTGCAATTTCCAGCACAAAACCGGCAATGGTCTCCGATTCGCCTTTTTGTTCTTCGAAATCTTCTTCGTCCTCTATTTTTACCACACGGTAAAAATCCTTAAGGGTGGTCTTACCTTCAAAGACGTAGTTGAAATCATCCAATTTGGAATACACCAAATCCTCATCATCGAACTCGTCGCTGATATCCCCAACGATTTCCTCAATGATATCTTCAAGGGTTACGATTCCAGACGTGCCCCCATATTCATCGACCACCACTGCCAAATGACTCTTCATCTCTTGAAACTCCATCAGCAAATCATCAAGTTTTTTATTCTCGGGCACAAAATAGGGCTCTCTTATCAGTGACATCCAATTAAAGGTCTTCCGATCAATATAAGGCAGTAAATCTTTAACATAAAGTACGCCCAAAACATTGTCCATGTTTTCCGCGAACACAGGAATACGTGAATAACCGTTTTTTTTGATCTCGGTCAACACTTCCGAAAATTTCATTTCTTCATCTAGGGCAAAGATGTCGATACGGGGTCTCATGACCTGTTTGGTATCGGTATTACCGAAAGAAACGATGCCTTCTAAAATCTTTTGCTCCTCTTTTGTGGTATCGCCCTCCGAGGTGAGCTCCAATGCCTGCGAAAGGTGGTCTACACTTAGGCTTGACTTCTCTTTACCCAACTTATCATAAAGAAAAATGGTGCCAGACCGCATCGGAAGACTTAAAGGGGAAAAAATAAAATCGAGCGCCTTAAGGGGGTAGGTCATAAATAGAGAAAAACTGATTCGATTTCTGTTGGCATATACTTTTGGCAGTATCTCACCGAACATCAAAATCAAAAAAGTGATGACTACCACTTCAAGCAAGAACCGAACCCAAGTTGTGGTGACATCTGAAAAAATGGTATTACCGATAACATTAAATAAAAGTACCGTACCGATATTGATTGCATTATTGGCAATCAATATGGTCGCCAATAGTTTTTTAGGCCGTTCCAGTAACTTTACCACAATACCGCCACGAGTGGTTTTCTGTTGGTCTATTTCGTTAATGTCGGTAGGCGAAAGCCCAAAAAGGGCTACCTCGGCCCCTGAAATCAGGGCAGAACATAAAAGTAAAAGAAAAAGCATGCCCACCTTTAGCAAAAACGCGACGTTCACTGAGCTAACGTATGGGAGTAAACTAAGGGGGTCAGGATCCAATAGTCAAGATTTAGTTTTAGGTTGTTTTAGAAGGGCAAATCGTCTTCTTGATCGGGTTCGGAAACCTTATCGGCCGCATTAACTTGGTTCATAGTATCGGACATCTCTTGCGGTTGCGGTTGACTCGTCTGAGCATTTGCCATACTTTCCTTTTTCGTGGAAAGAAAGGTAAAGTCTTGTACTTGAACCTCGGTCGAATAACGGGTATTGCCATCTTCGCCCTGCCATTGTCTATTTTTCAGCCGGCCCTCTACATAGATCTTGTCACCTTTGCTCAAGTATTTTTCACATATTTCGGCCGCCTTATTGCGCACAACAATATTGTGCCAATCGGTATTACTGATACGTTCTCCAGTCTGTTTATTCGTGTAGGTTTCGTTGGTCGCTATCGGAAAGCGGCCGATGCAGTTGCCACCCTCGAAATAGTGCATCTTCACCTCATCTCCCAAATGTCCGATCAGCATCACTTTGTTTAGGGTTCCGCTCATATTTTCTTAATTTTTGTTTAGGGGAATTTCAATGGCTAAAAGTACAAATTTTTAACCGTTTTGATGAAATCGGCGATCAATACCGGTACAGGGTATTGGTCGATTTCCGTCCAGCTTATTCCGTCTTCTAGCTCAAAATCGCCCTTAGCGATCCAGAAATAGGAATGCAAGTGTTGATGTGAAAGTTTATGTACTATGGTCTTTTCGTTGAACCTGTAAAGTTCGGTCACATTTTTTAACCGCAGTACCTCTTTCAACTTCTTTTCTACCTCATTGATAGGCAACTCCTTATCGGATTCCAAAAGTGGAAATTCCCATAGGTTTTGCCAAATGCCCTTTCCAGTACGCTGCTTTAGGATGGTCTGATTGCTTGAATCAAGTACCACGAGATAGTTGAAATAGCGATTTCTCACTGTTGTCTTTTTCAATTTTACAGGTAATTGGGCAACAAGACCCTGTTGTAGGGCTTTGCAATCTGTATGAAGCGGACAATGTAGGCAATATGGTTTTTTCGGGGCACATTGAATAGCGCCGAATTCCATGATACCTTGGTTATAATCCCGAATATTATCAAGATGCATTATATCACGCGCCAAGTTCTTGAATTGTTTCACCCCTTCGGTACTATTGATCGGTGTATCGATACCGAAGTAACGTGCCAATACCCTATAAACATTACCATCAACCACAGGTTGCCGTTCATCAAAACATATCGATGAAATGGCGCTGGCCGTATAATCACCTATTCCTTTTAGCTTCAACAATTCTTTATAGGAATCGGGAAACTGTCCACCATATTCATCGACCACCATTTTGGCGGTCGTGTGCAAATTGCGTGCGCGTGAGTAGTAGCCCAGGCCTTGCCATAGCTTCAAGACTTTTTCTTCTGGAGCCTTTGCCAAATCGTGTACAGTGGGAAAATTTTCGATAAACCTTACATAGTATGGCGTTCCTTGCGCAATACGTGTCTGCTGCAAAATGATTTCCGAAAGCCAAATATTATAAGGATTTCTAGTGGAACGCCAAGGCAGGTCTCGCTTATTTTCATCATACCATTCAAGAATCTTTTCCGAAAATGTCATTGTCGGTATTGCTTTTGCGCAAAAATAACCGATAAATAGTTCACGACTCAAAAAATTGCCGGAACTACAGTGTTTTTAAAGGAATGAATTCACTTAAAATTAGTTCTTTACAAGTAAAGAATGAATTTAATTTATATATTTGCAAGCCAAAAAAAACTAAAGAAAACCCAAATTAATAATGACGAAAGCAGAAATTGTATCGAAAATCTCAGACAAACTGGGAATTGAAAAAGGAGATGTTCAAGCGACGGTAGAATCTTTTATGGAGGAAGTGAAATCTTCATTGGAAAGCGGAGATAATGTTTATCTGAGAGGTTTTGGAAGTTTCATCATCAAAACACGAGCTGAAAAGACCGGTAGGAACATTTCTAAGAACACGACCATAAAAATACCTGCGCACAATATCCCGGCATTTAAGCCTGCCAAGGTTTTTGTAGAAGGAGTAAAAAGCAACGTTCAAGTAAAATAATAATTTAAAAAGCACACTTTATGCCGAGTGGTAAAAAACGAAAAAGACATAAGGTAGCGACCCATAAGCGAAAAAAGCGCCGGAGAGCTAACCGACACAAGAAAAAGTAGTTTTAAAAACTACTTTTTCATTTTATACGTTCTTTGACATAGAAAATTCCAAGTGAATTTCGGCAGGTTTTCATAGGCCTGTTTATGACCAATGTTTAATCTATTTGTTCGGTGGCAGATTTATGCCGTGTCCGAGCAAGTATAAATATAAATTCAGGTGAATAGAGAATTAATCGTAAGATCTAGTTCTGATGCCGTTGATTTTGCCTTATTAAAGGATGGAAAACTCACTGAATTGCATAAAGAGGAGGACAATAATGATTTCTCTGTCGGCGATATATTTCTCGCCAAAGTGCGGAAACCGGTTACAGGGCTCAATGCCGCCTTCGTAAACGTGGGTTATGAAAAAGATGCCTTTTTGCATTATCATGACCTTGGGCCGCAGTTATCCACTATGCTCAAATTCATAAAACAAGTAAGTTCAGGAAGACTACGTGAGTATTCCCTGAAGAACTTTCCAACCGAAAAAGATATTGACAAACATGGCGTGATTACCGATGTAATCAAGGCCAACCAAAGTTTGTTAGTGCAAATCGTTAAAGAACCCATATCCACCAAAGGACCTAGAATCAGCTCTGAGCTTTCATTGGCCGGTCGCTATTTGGTCATGGTCCCTTTTTCAAACCGTGTATCGGTCTCTCAAAAGATCAGTAGTAAAGAAGAAAAAGACCGGTTAAAAAGGCTCGTAAAGAGTATAAAACCAAAAGGATTCGGAGTCATCATTAGAACGGTTGCAGAGGACAAAAAAGTAGCGGAACTCGACAAAGATCTAGAGAACTTGTTGGCCAAATGGTCGGCAATGTGCAAGAAATTAAATAAAGCGCGTACCCCATCAAAAGTATTGGTAGAACTCAATAGAGCCAGTAGTATTTTAAGGGATGTATTCAATGATTCCTATACGGGAATTCATGTAGACAACGAAACGCTTTATAATCAAATTAAAGATTATGTGCTGGAAATTGCACCAGCTAAAGAGTCCATAGTAAAACTGTATAAGTCTTCCGTTCCGATTTTCGAAAAATTCGGGATCGAAAGACAAATCAAAACTTCCTTTGGCCGCACTGCCTCTATGAGTAAAGGGGCGTACTTGATTATCGAACATACCGAGGCATTGCATGTAATAGATGTCAATAGCGGTAACCGTTCGAACAAGGCCAAAAATCAAGAAGACACCGCATTGGAAGTCAACCTCTTGGCCGCAACCGAAATTGCAAGACAATTGCGATTGCGCGATATGGGAGGAATAATAGTGGTGGATTTCATCGATATGGTAAAAGCGCCACATCGCAGGAAGCTTTTTGATCATCTCCGTGATGAGATGAAAGACGACCGTGCCAAACATAAAATACTACCTCCAAGTAAGTTTGGCCTTATACAGATTACAAGACAACGGGTTCGGCCCGAAGTGAACATTAAGACTACGGAAGAAAACCCAAATGGCTCAGGCCAGGAAGTTGAAGCTCCTATCGTCTTGATAGACAAAATAAACGCCGACCTCCAAAAACTTTTGAAAGGCCCGAAAGCCGGTGACGGAATTATTTTGAATATACATCCGTTTATCGCGGCATATATCACAAAGGGCTTCCCTTCCATTCGTTCCAAATGGTATATGGAGCATAAAAAATGGATAAAAGTACAACCACGAGATGCCTATACCTATCTCGAGTACCGTTTTAAAAATAAAGACGGTAAAACCATTTATTAAGCCACAATGGCTATTAAGAACTTAAGCGACCTTTCGGCAACGGAGGTCGCTTTTTTTATATCAAAAAACCAAATGTTCAGCGAATTTTCACGCAATCGTTTCTTTTAGTTCGACCATTTTTTATTTAGTAAATTCGGAGCAAATTCCAATGTCCATACCATGAAACCCAAATACCTTTTCTTCACCATCTTAATCTTCTTTTTTATAGGTTGTAGAGAGGACGTAAAAATAGGGGCCTTTGTAGATGTCTTATCGGAGACGACATCGATTACGGGCAAGCCGGACTATCTTGCATCCCCATTCGTCACCCCCGGAAATCGTGTGTATATGGTAGGCCACCAAGATGGGTCGTTCCCGGAAATCGGATGGCATATCAAAGGGGAAATGGGCGGCATATGGAACCACCCGATCAAACTGCTGGATGGGTTCAGCGCCGAACTTATTTGGCCAGACAACACCATATCATTAGATAGTGCGGATGAATTTACAAACTATTCCATGGCCAATTCGCATCGGTATACTCTTAAAGAGCAAAATATGACCGTTGTGCGTACCCAATTCGTTCCTATGAATAAACAAGGTATCGTTGTAGAATACCTTTTAGAAAATATGGGGCAGGGGCAACAGGAATTCCAATTTTCATTTACCGGACATGCTGATTTGAGACCAACTTGGTTGGGCGAGCGTACCCAAATGATCGATACGACAGATGTAGCAGAGTACCTAGTAGACAAGGATGCCTGGCAGGTAAAGGATGCCAAGAATGATTGGTTCGTCTTGTTCGGAGCAAATCTGCCGTCGGTCAATCAGAAAAAAATAACGTCTAAAGCCTATAGGGGCCATGGGGCTTCCGGTCGGCTAAATTATGCCATTTCCGTTCCCGCGCAGACGACAAAAACAATCCGCTTTACCATTGCCGGGTCTTATGCTTCAAGAACTGCCGTTATAGACAACTATCTGGATATCAGATCGAACACCATGGGTTATTTGAAGCAGAAAAAGGAACACTATCAAACGCTTGCGGCCCAATCTAAGTTAACGATACCGGACAAGGATATCGAAGAGGCTTTCGAATGGCTCAAATACAATTGTGATTGGCTCGTGCAAACCGTTCCCGAAATCGGAACAGGCATTACTGCAGGTATTCCCGATTATCCATGGTGGTTCGGCGTAGACAGTGAATATGCGTTAAAAGGATATATGGCCATCGGTCAAGAGGAAACGGTATACCGAACCATTCAATTGCTTGACAGTGTTTCGAATGCCGTAAATGGCAATGGCAAGATCATTCACGAAATGTCGACCAACGGAGCGGTTTTTAACCTAGGTAATATCAATGAAACCCCTCAGTTTGCCTCCTTGATTTGGGAAATCTACCGATGGAACGGGGATGAGGCCTTTCTTGAAAACTATTTTCCGACCATCCAGAAAGGGTTGAACTGGCTCATGGATGAAAACGACACCAATAAAAATCTCTTCCCAGATGGCTTCGGAATGATGGAAATACACGGGCTCGATAGTGAAATGATCGACGTGGCGGCCTACACCCAACGTGCTTTTTCAGATGCATCGAAAATTGCCCAAGTTCTGGGTAAGGATGACCTTTCGAAAGAATACAAGACAACGTCAGAGAAATTAAAGAACAAGATAAACGAGGAGTTCTGGTCTGAGGAATTCAATTCTTTTGCTGATTTTATCGGAACTGACGAACAAGCGCTCCACCTCATCGAAGATGCCATAATTAGAGCCGACACCTTGAATAAACCTTGGGCCGTTGCGGAGCTAAAAGAAACGAAAAACAAAATTCTTTCGAATCCCTCGAAAAAGCCACGCCCTTTTGTTTTACATCATAACTGGGTCGTCAATACACCAATGGAAATGCAGATTCCCGATGCAACAAAAGCACTCAAAGCCTTGGAGACCGCCGAAAAATTCGTCAATCCGTTCGGGGTATTCGTCACCGGAATCGACCGTGATGATTCTGCCGGTTCTGATGACGGTTCCTTTAAAGGAAGTAAGGTGTTTTCCTATACCGGAGCCGTAATGACATTACCCACAGGGGTTCAAGTTGTTTCCGAAAATAACTATGGCCGCCCGGATAAGGCCTTGAATTATTTGAAAAGAATGACCCGTACCTTCAGCTACGCACTCCCAGGAAGCATCTATGAGGTTTCCCCTGACTATGGCATGATGACACAAGCCTGGAATATCTATAGTTATGCCGTACCGATAGTTCATCAATTCTTCGGTATTCAACCCGATGCAGCGCATAAAAAAGTAATCATACAACCTCAAATGCCAACGGAGTGGGATGTCGCTTCACTTGAAAATGTTTCCATTGATGGTAATTCGGTAGCCATTCATTACGATACTTCAGGGGGAGGCCTAAAATTGAAAGTAACCCAAACCCAATCGGATTGGACAGTTGAAGTAAGACTTCCTTATAAAGCTTCTGAAAGCTATAATCTCTCTGAAGGTATAGAACAAAGTAATGAAGAAGGGATTTCGATTTTTACCTCCAAAGAAAAACAAATCGAAATCGGAGTACTCCCAGATTAATTCCCACTATGTTTTCAATCTATTCGTAACCCATGCCATTTCAAAAAACCGAAACCTATACGCTAAAAGAAGCAACCCGAAAATTGGAAGGGTATTGCGCTTACCAAGAACGTTGCCATAAAGAAGTGGTTCAAAAATTAAAGGATATGGGTATGATACCACAGGCTATCGATGAAATCGTTTACCACTTGATCCGACAGAACTATTTAAACGAAGAACGCTTTGCAAGAAGCTATGCCCGTGGAAAATTCAATACCAAAAAATGGGGGCGCAATCGTATTGTTTCCGAATTAAGGCAACGTCAGATTTCAAGATTTAATATTGATACCGCACTCAAAGAAATCGATGACACCGCGTATATGGAGACACTTGACAGCCTGTCAAAAAAACGCCTTGCCCAAATCAAGGAGACCCATACACAAAAACGAAGAAAAAAGCTTGCGGATTATTTACTATACAGGGGTTGGGAGAGCCATTTAGTATATGGTAAACTCAAGGAATTGATTCCTTAGAAAGCACTAGGCCAGAACGCTATCCGTACGCTTAATCGCCTTTTCATTCTTCCAGTCGATCCACTGTTGTCCTTTAAGTTTTCGCATGAGCACATCAAAATGACGCATGAACAGAATGTTATAGCTTGCTCTGGCCAAGTTTTTAGGGCTCCTTGCCAAGGCCCTTAGGCTCATTGAAAATCCAGGAGTAATGTATTTCATATGGTGCCAATAGCCCTCGGGCATAAATAACACCTCACCGTGCCTTAGACGGGCCTTGTAACCGGTTGCCATTTTTAGTGCTGGCCATTGCGCATAATCCGGATTCGAAAAATCAATGCTCTCATGGGTAATCAACGAATGTGGGACTTTGTACAGATACTTTCTTTCCGATTGTGGGAATAAAATACATTCCTTTTCGCCCTGAAAATGAAAATGGAAGATATTGGCCAAATCAATATCGTAGTGCATAAACGTGTGCGAATCACGCCCCCCAAAGAACAACATCGGCACATGCTTGAAAAGGCGTATGCCAAAATCAGGGTATGTAAAGTCTTTTTGAAGTTCAGGTACCTCTTTGAGAATATTCCACAGAAAAATGCGATACTTGGTAGGCTCCCTTTCCAGCAAATCGATATACTCTGCCATGCGCATCTGGGCATGGGGCTCGTTAAAACCATCATCATGACGTACGGGGCGATCATCATATAAGGGAACGATCTTATCTCCGGCCACGGCTTTCATGTACTTCAAAGACCATTTGGAATGGGCAGGCCATTGCTCCTCGAGGCTTTCGATCACAACGGGCTTTTGAGGTTTCAAATAGTATTTTCGAAAGTCCTTTTTCGAGATAGACTTGACCCTTGGAACTTCAATTAACTTCAATGGTACTGGGGTTGTTTATTGCCCAAATTTAAAAATCATAACAATAACTTTATCTTAAAATAAAATTAATGTAGTCTTATTCGCTAAGTCTGGCCGCTTTTGCAGCCTCATTGCGCTCAATGGTGTGCTCGGGGCGGCTCCATCTGGGTTTTTCCCCAAGTGGTTGTAGTTCTGAGTCCTTGGCCTCCACCGTCTTGGGTTGGGAAATTTTTGTAAAGGCTTTTTGCGGATTCAAACCCAATAATTTGAACATTTCCATATCCTCGTTCACATCGGGATTGGGCGTGGTCAATAATTTGTCGCCCGCGAAAATGGAATTTGCCCCGGCAAAGAAACACATGGCCTGCCCTTCGCGACTCATTTCGGTTCTACCTGCGGACAAGCGCACCTGGGTTTCGGGCAGTACAATTCGTGTGGTGGCTACCATCCGGATCATTTCCCAAATGGAGATCGGTTCCATCTCGGCCATCGGGGTTCCCTCAACGGCCACCAAGGCATTAATGGGCACCGATTCAGGTTGTGGGTTCAATGATGATAGCGCCACTAACATTCCGGCGCGATCTTCTAAAGCTTCACCCATGCCAATAATACCACCGCTACAGACGGTTACATTACTTTTTCGCACGTTTTCTATAGTTTCCAAACGATCTTCAAAAGCTCGGGTAGAAATGACATCTTTATAGTAATCTTCAGAAGTGTCCAGATTATGGTTATAGGCATATAGCCCGGCCTCGGCCAACCGTTTCGCTTGGTTTTCTGTCAACATCCCCAGCGTACAACAGACCTCCATGTCAAGCTTATTGATGGTTCGCACCATTTCGAGTACTTGATCGAATTCGGGGCCATCTTTTACATTGCGCCAAGCCGCACCCATACACACTCGAGAACTTCCCGAAGCTTTGGCCCGCAACGCCTGTGCCTTCACATGGGAAACGGTCATCAGGTCATTGCCTTCGATATCCGTATGATAACGGGCCGCTTGTGGACAGTAACCGCAGTCTTCAGGACATCCTCCCGTTTTAATGGAAAGCAAGGTTGACACTTGAACCGTATTGGGATCATGATGTTCTCTATGTATGGTCGCCGCCTCATACAGCAGCTCCATCAAGGGTTTATTGTAAATATCCAGTATTTCCTGCTTGGTCCAGTTGTTTCTCACCTCACTCATATGCTCAGAATTCTTATGGGGTCAAAAATAGACCATTCAATCAAAAAAATCCAATATCCGGTCGTAATTATAGATCGAATCCAAAAGCTGTAGCATGAAATCACCTATATCGGGTACATTTGATTTTCAGACCTTTTGGCATATAAAACACATTTGTGATAGATTTTGGGGCATTTAACCTCCCTAAGCGGTAAATGGATAGATACCTTGCGTCAGATACCTGATATTATGAAACTGATACTACTTGCTTTTCTATCCATAGTACCATCGATATACACAGTCAAAACGGATCCACCCGAACCGGAAATCGGAAAACGATGGGTCTTGAACCTGCAATATTCAGATGAATTTAACGGACAAGCACTGGATTCTAGAAAGTGGCGTAATAGTTATGTTGGTTGGGAGGGCAGGACACCTGGCTATTTTTTTCCGGATGCGGTTTCGGTAAACAAGGGAATGCTACAAATAAGAAATGGCGTCTTGGATTCAACTGTCAAAGAACATACAAAAGCGAAATACAGCATTAAAGGAGGCGCCGTGCAGTCGTTGGAAAAAACTGCTCATTTCGGGTATTACGAAGCGCGATTTAAGGCTTCCAGAATTCCCATGTCAACCACATTTTGGATGTCAAATGGAAAAGTACCGGTCGATTTTGCAACCAAAATCAGCGATGGTAATTGTGCCAAAGATGAATTCAGCCAAGAACTGGATATTGCCGAAAGTATTGGAGGGAATATCGGTATTGGGGATAAGTTCAAAAAAAATATGAATTTCAATACCCACTATCGCTACATTGACTGTGCCGGGGGGAAAGAAAAATTTTATTCGGCAGGAAACAACGCCATTGAGGGCAATGGAAAACTGGTCAACGCAACCTTAAGTTCTGAATCTTGGGAAGATTTTCATACCTATGGTGCTTATTGGAAAAACCCTAATGAGGTAGCTTTCTATTCGGATGACCGATTCATCGGAGATGTTCAAGTACGAACCGATGTGGTCGACACCCCATTTCCGAGGCCTATGGGCATCAATATGGTAACGGAAACCTACGACTGGGCCAAGCCTTACCCGACCAATGAACAGCTCGTCAATAACGACATCAATACGTCATACTATGACTGGGTACGTTCGTATACATTGGTCGATATTGGGGAAACCGTACAGAACACTGAAAATTTCAACGGTCAAGGCAGCCAAATCTATACCGAAGAAATTCGTTTTTTTGAAGCCCCTCAAATTGCGAATGAAAAAGTAACTCTTCCCTATGTGTACAAGGCAAATACGAACAACCAAATAACGTTCAGCATGATGGATGAAACCGGCGCCGTAGTTTTCGAAACGTCGATTACCGTGCTAGCGGGCTATGGGAAAGATATCAAGACCTTAAATGTAGAAGGGATGAACTCTGAAAATCACACATTCAAAGCAGCCTTGACCAGTTTAGATGGAAAGACCATTTATGCCACTACCAAAGGTTAACCTCCAAAACAACACCCTCTGTATAAAAAGCCCAAGGCAACTTGTTTCCTGGGCTTTTAAAGCATCAAATCGTTATTTGTCCTCGCCTTTAGTCTTATTTTGAGTATCGCTCTTCGCTTTCTTTTTATCTTCCTCAGAAGCGACATCTTTTCCTTTGAGGTATTCCGGCAATTGCATTCCGGCCATATTAAACATCTCTTGTAAGGGCGGTACCGATTTATACATCCCGGAAATAAAATTGGCGGTAGACCCTTTTCCATCCTCCGTTTTTGCACCGGAATCCCAAACTGTAACCTTGTCTATTTTAATATTCTTGATAGCCTCGGCCTGAGTTTTTACTAACTCGGGAAGCTTGTCGGCCACTAACAACAATACGGCATCCTTGGGATCGTTACCCGCAGCCTTTACTATCTCATCAAGACCTTGCGCTTGTTTGGTCAAAATCTCCAAAAGACCCTGTGCCTCGGCCTGTGCCTTAAAAAGAATCGCATCCGCCTCACCTTTAGCTTTTCTCCGTATTTGTTCGGCTTCTGCCTCCGCATCGATTTCAACTTTTCTTTTGTCGATTTCTGCCGGTACTACGATATCGGCCACTTGGGAACTGCGTACGCGCTCTGCCCTTGCGATTTCCGCATTTTTTTCAGCTGCATATGATTCTTCGAGCGCTTTCGCGGCCTGAACTTTTTCGGCTGCTATCGCCGTGCGTTCGGCTTCAGCTTCTCGCTGACGCCTTAAAGAGTCTGAATTGGCCACATCAATTTTTGCAATATTCTCACCTTCAACGGCTTGCGCGTTGGCAGCAGCAACCTGGGTCCGTTCATCTTGCAGGGCATTTGCTTCACCAATTGATCCGTCTCTGTTCTTTTCGGCCACCGATTTACGAGCGGCATTGATTGCATGGGCAGCGGCTTCTTTCCCCAAAGCTTCAATATAACCGGATTCATCAACGATATCCGTAATATTCACATTGATCAGCTTAAGTCCAACTTTTTTCAATTCGGATTCAACACTTTGAGAAATATTGGTAAGAAATTTGTCTCTATCGGAATTGATCTCTTCAATATCCATCGAAGCAACGACCAAACGCAATTGACCGAATATAATTTCCTGTGCCAGCTCTTGAATTTCATTTTGACCAAGCCCCAAAAGACGTTCCGCCGCATTCTGCATGATACCCGGTTCGGTAGAAATACCAATGGTAAACCTCGAAGGAACATTAACCCTGATATTTTGCTTACTTAAGGCATTGACCAAATTCACCTCTATGGAAATCGGGGTCAAGTCCAAAAATTGATAATCTTGGATTACAGGCCAGATAAATGCGGCACCACCATGTACACACTTGGCGGAATTACCACCTCCGACTTTACCATATACAACCAGAATACGATCCGACGGACACCGTTTGTACCTTCGTATGAAAGAAATAATAATGATGAAAAAGAAGAGTATTGCAAAGCCAATGGCCAATAATGAGGCGCTCCCGCCGAGTTGTAATGGAATCAAGATCATATGGTTATTTGTTTAATAGTTCAACAATTAATATTCCGTTATCGGTAATACTCTTGACACGGACAACATTGCCAAGAACTAGGTCTTTGTCTTCATCGGTAAGGGCTTCAAGCTCTCGCAAGGTACCCTGTACGGTAACACTCACCTTCCCGATACTTGCGCGATTGGCCCCTATGGTCAGGTAGACCTCGCCCACCTGGTTCAATGCATTTTTTAGTCTCAATGTACCACTACTCTGCAATTTTCCTAAGTAATAGAAGAGCGCAGCCATGACGAACATCATCAATAAGCCGCAAATAGTAGAAATCAAAACGGTCAAACCTGTAGACAAATCACTGTCAAGACAGGCGATACCAGACCATCCGAAAATGGTAAAAAAGCCCATAAGGTTCTTAAAGGACAAAAACTGAAATTCAATTCCCGTATCCCCATCAATATCGGCATCTACATCACCTCCGTCAAAATCTTCGGCATCACCACCAAGCAATGTCATGACGAGTAGAATCACAAATATTACGGATGAAATGAGAGCAATACCCCAATAGATTTTTTCAAATAGTGCCAACGCTGCGAACCATTCTTCCATAGCTAGTTTTTTAGTTTAAAATTGTAAGATAATACCTTTTACAGGAATACGTGTCAACTCAAATAGAAAGTAAAACACTTACCGCATTTCCGCCAAAACCGACGGCATTGACCATCACTTTCTTAATCTTTGAAGGTGTTTGAAACTCATCGGTATAGGGAACCTTTATCACTTCTTGCTGTTGTAACATTAAAATGGCCATTTCAATACTCAACAACCCTGAGGCCCCAAAGGTGTGACCTACTTTCCACTTATTCGTAGTCAGAAAGGGGATTTTGTTACAAAAAACCTTTTGAATCGCAGTAAATTCAGAGCGATCACCCTTCACAGTGCCCGGCGCATGCATCACGACCACATCGATTTCCTCAGGCCTTAATTTCCCTAGGGCCATTGCCATAGATCGTTGAAAACACTTGGCATCGGTGGAAATAGAGACATTGTGCTCCAAGATTTCGGTAGCATACCCTAACCCTTCTATCACTGCCAGGGTTTTTTCTGAAACTCCCTTCTCCAAACAGGCCATGGAAGCGGCTTCCCCTAAAACCATCGTGTTTTGGGTTTTGCTAAAGTCCAGTGCACGGCAAGGGTAGCTTTGGCTGCGCTCCCCTACCTCAATATCTTGGTTGTTGAACGGAGCTGGGGGTCCAGAAGAATAGATTTTCAATGCTCTCATCTGAGCAAGGGTAAAAGGGGTAAGCGGCGCCTCACTCCCTCCGACCAGAAATCGTTCTGCCATTCCGCTGCGAAGCCAGGCCACTCCGTTCAATAACGAATGTAAAGCCGTAGAGCACGTAATGGAGTGTGATATTTCAGGTCCTCTTGAATTCAGGTCGTGGGCCACCCAAGATGATATATTGCCCAAAGTAGTGGTCGGCGATGCCAATGTCGCTGCCTTCTTGTGAGTGATAAAGTCTTCGTGGTACTTTTCGAATAAGGTCGTTGCCCCTCTAGAGGAACCGATATTGATCCCAAAATCGTTTTCCGATTGCCAGTCCGCATCTATTATGGCCTTTCTAGCCGCGTAAATAGCAAAAAGAACACTATCGTCCAACATTTTATAATGGGCGGTCGACTGCTTCAATTGGGTCACTTCAGCCCTGATCTCTTCTGACAAAGGGGCCACCCACTCAAGATTTCCGTTGAACTCTTTTTGTCTGAAATGATGATCCGAAGTTCGATATGCCTTCCCTATTTCCTTTAAGGAAGCACCAAGTGGTGAAATCGAAGCGATACTGGTTATGGAAATCGGTGTTGACAATGCTGTACTATTTCCAGCAAAAATAAAGTTCTTATCTTCATCTAGCTAGTAAATGCATGAAACCATGAATAATGAATTGGTACCTCAACCGAGTTGGTGGAAAAGAAATTGGAAATGGGCGGTACCTGTTGGTGGTTGCCTCTCTATTCTGATTATCGGGGTTATTGCCATTGGTTCCATTTTCTATGGCGTAGCCAACGCGATAGAAGATTCGCAGCCCTATGAATATGCATTGGAAAAGATAAATACGGACGAAAATCTTATCAATGCCCTGGGATCACCCATAGAAAAAGAAGGTATGGTCAATGGAAGTTGGAATTATACCAACGGGCAAAAAGCGGTCAATATGAAAATTCCCATATCAGGCCCCAAAGGAAAAGGTACTTTATTCGTGGAGGCTACCGGTGAGGGCGATGACTGGACATATCAAGTTATTCGTGTGGAAATCAAAGACCAAGAACCTATCGATCTAAAAAACGATGTGCTAGAATAGCTCCAAAGCTTGCACTATCACATTGTAAATCTTTTGTAACTGTGCATCGGTAATTATATAAGGGGGAAGGGTGTAAATCGTATTGCCCAAAGGACGAAGGTTGACCCCTTCTTTCATAAAAAATGTGTAGAGTTCATCACGTAACGAACCATATCGATCACTTTTGATTTTTAAATCGACCGCGAGTATCACCCCGATCGAACGGGCGGATTCAACTTTGTCATGACCTTCTATTTTAGCGACGAACTGGCGGTGCGCCTCTTCAATATACTCACGGCGGTCAACAATTTCAGCGGCGTTTAAAAGTTCTAGGCTGGCTAGGGCGGCAGTGCATCCTAAGGGATGTGCACTGAAGGTATGGGCATGAAAAAAACCTTTTGACACCTCATCACTTAAAAATGCGTTATAGACCTGTAACGAACAACTGGTAATACTCAGTGGAAACATACCCGCCGTCAAGGCCTTACTCAAACAAATAATGTCCGGTTTGTGATGCAAATGATCCGAGGCAAAGTTCTTGCCGGTTTTTCCAAATCCGGTCATGATTTCATCGGCAAGGGTCAGGATATCATTTTCACGGCACTTCTTTATGAGGGTATCAAGGCCTTTGGCCGAGTGGAACTTCATTCCTGCAGCACCTTGCACTAAAGGTTCGAACACAAAGGCAATACATGAATTTTCGGCAATAATCGTTTCAAGTGCTTGAATCACCTCATCAATGGTGTCTTCCTGGGGTACGGGTATCCGCTTTACCTGTAATAAAAAATCTTCGAAGGGTCCGTTGTAAGATGATAATCCCGAGGCACTCATCGCCGCAAAGGTATCCCCATGAAAACCGTTCTCAAAAGCGATCAAGGTGTTTCGCTTGATGCCCTTGTTATGATAGTACTGCATGGCCATCTTGATGCCAGCCTCAATAGCAGTAGAGCCATTATCATTGAAAAACAATTTTTCCTGATTTTTAGGAAGGAGTTCGATTAGTTTTTCCGACAAATCGATTGCGGGTTGATGTGTGAAGCCGCTGAACATTACAAAATCCAAGGTATTCATTTGCTTGGTTAGGGCATTCACGATATGCGGATGACAATGTCCGTACATCGCAGTATACCATGAGGCAATACCATCAATATATTCGTTACCCTCCTCATCCCAGATCAAAGCACCTTCAGCCTTGACGATTCCTAGACGTGGGGCAGCGGTTTGATGTTGTGTTAGCGGGTGCCAGATGTGTTTTTTATCACGTTCCGAAAGTTTTTTAAAGCCTGTATCACCCATGGAGTTTTCGATTTCTCTATCTTGCAAAGATGGGAATTCTTGCGGGAAGTTCGATGCTTGATGCTTGATATGCAAAAGCAAGAAACTAACCCAAAGAACACGATGTAATCGTATCGACCTAAATATCGTTTACCTTATTACCTATGCTTACTGATTTCATTGAAAAGCTTACCCTAAACTATGCCCGTCTTAAGCACAGCACTGTTTTTGGCATTCTCTTTTTGATTTCCTTCTTTATACGCCTGCCATTTTTCTTTCGAGATTATATCGATCGTGATGAGAGTACCTTTATCCTTATGGGACAATCTTGGGTAGAGGGTCACTTGCCCTATACCGAGCTTTGGGATCTGAAACCTCCTGTAACCTACCTGTTCTTTGCGGGCATTATTTATGTCTTTGGAAAAAGCTTCATCGCCATCCGTTTGGTGGGAGCCTTGGTTGTTGCCGTTACCGCATTTTACACGTACAAAATATCGCTGACCTGTACTACCAAAAAAGTGGGTCTTTGGGCCGCTATAGGCTGTGTCATGCTTTTGAGTATGTTCGGTAGCCTACAGGGGGTGATGTCAGAGCATATCTGTATGCTCTTTTTCATGCCTGCTTTGTACCTTCTGATGACCAAGAAAGGTGTCTTGTGGTATATCCTTTCGGGAATTCTAATGGGCCTATCCCTTATGACCAAGCTCAATTTGGCCTATGTAGTCGTAGCATTGGGGATGTATCTGCTGTTCGTCCATTTTAAAAATCAAAAGTATGGAACAGGCCTGTTAAAGGCTTTGTTTTTTGGCATTGGAATTGTTTTAGTGATCTTTCTGACCTTTTTACCATACTATCTCAGTCAGTACCCGGAGGTTTGGTGGAAATCGGTTGTGCTGGCTTCTCTGGAATATGCCGGCGCCCGCAGATACTCTATACTTGGGTTTCTACCCATCACTCTTATTATTGGTGCATTCCTCTATTTCTCGTGGAAACAGAATTACCTTGATTTCAAAAACCACAGTATCAAATGGCTGGTGCTGACCGTGGGAATCATCATTTTTTCCTTTATCAAAGGAGGTCGTATCAATGGACATTACCTGATTCAGTTCCATCCGATTTTCATGGTACTCTTTGCCATCTTCGTAAGTCGTATACCGCATCTAAAAAAATGGAACTATAGGCCCTATGCCTTTTTTCTCCTGCTACTAATGCCGGCGGAAAGTTATCTAGAATATGGCAATATCATCAAAACCAAAGTTACACGAGGTACCTTTTTCAATGGTGAGGGTATCACCGTACCCAATTATATCAGGGAACAGCAAATCGACACCAAAAACATACTCTTCTTAGGGTATCATATCGGTTATTGGGGCCTTGATGCAAAACCTCCGGTTCAATCGGCAACCCATCCGAGCAATATCTGCAGAAACGAGCTTTTTCGTTTTTATGATAACCCTAGAAAGACCGCGGTCGAAGAATTGAAATATATTATGGAAGAAATACAACCCCGCACTGTAGTAATCCGAAAAAACCGTTCGATTTTCGACCCGCAACTTGTCGAAGAAAATGCATATATCAATGCCCGTTTAAAAAATGACTATGCTGCCCCGATTACTGTGGATATGGCAGAAATTTACGTTAAAAAAACACGGTGAATCAAAGCGTTTGAAGAATGGGCCTGAGTTTATCGGCATAGGCTTTGACCACCTTTTTATCAAAGACTTCTTCCTCATCGATTCTCCCAATCAAAGAAACTCCGGTTTTGTGCAAAATGATATTCTCGGTATGTGGATTTGGAGCCCCACTGAATAGAACGAAAACCTCATACCCTTTTTGTTTTAACCAATTGATCGTCAACAACGAGTGATTGATGCTACCTAAGTAGTGTCTTGAAACAACGATTACCTTATAATTGGGCATGATAATGTCCAATATGGTATCCTCTTCGTTCAATGGGACTAAAAGCCCCCCTGCACCCTCAATAACCAAATGATTTTCCGTTTTCGGTTCATGAATATGATGCCTGTCAATGCGAACACCGTCAATTTCCGCTGCGGCATGTGGACTCATGGGCGAAGTCAGTTCATAACTACTCGGATGGATTTTCGTTTTTGTATTCGACACCAGCTCAGCTACCTTATGACTATCGGTAGCGTCTAACTCCCCGGCCTGAACCGGTTTCCAATAATCGGCTTCAAGTGCTTCGGTGATGATGGCGGATGCTATGGTCTTGCCCACTTCCGTTGATATTCCAGTTACGAAAATTTGCTGCATACTATTCGGGTTTTGTAATGATTCCACAATTTAAGCATTTGTACTTTCGCTTTTCAAAAAATGGAAAAAGTTTATAAAATAGTCCTTTGCGCTCATAGTACGCTTCCGACCTTTGCGCTTTGCAATTTGGGCATATTATTGGTTCGCCATCATCCCCAACGGCGTAGGCTCTTATCTCATTATAGATTTGCAAGGCCCGATCTTTGTCTTTGGTATACACCTGTAATTTTACGCCACCTATGGCATCGCTGATGATAGGATCTGAATTTAGGGTATTCTCATCTTTTAAAAACACAGGTATGCCTTCAGATTCCAATTTTCCGCGAACAATTTGCACATCAGCTGGAAATTCAAATGCAGCAACGGTAAAAAACTTCTCTTCCATAAACTAATACAAGTGGTTCTTCAATAATTGCAACATAAACCCGATCTCTTCCTTTGTATTAAAACTGTGAAGACAGAATCGGAGCCTTTCTTTTCCCTCAGGTACAGTCGGTGAAAGAATGGCCTTTACGTCAAACCCATCATCGGACAGTCGTTTCGCAATGGATTTTACTTCATCGTTTCCTGAAATCACACAACTCTGAATTGCCGAATTGCTTGAAATGAAAATCGACCGTAGTCCCAGCTTTTCAATTTTCGAGTTAAAATAAGTAATATTCTCTTTTAGCGCCTTTTGTTGTTCGAGACCATTAGAAATACCCAGAAAGGTATACGCTGAAAAAATCGTCGCTATGGTATGGGGAGGAAGTCCTGTTGTATAGATAAAACTTCTTGCAAAGTTCAGCAAATAATCGATTAAGGCACCACTCCCTAAAACTGCAGCGCCATGTGAACCCAGCGCCTTTCCGAATGTCACGATACGGGCAAAAACCTGTTCTTGAATTTTCAATTGCTGCACCAATCCGGTACCCTTTCTTCCGAAAACACCAACGGCATGGGCCTCATCGACCACCAAATAATATGCATTTTTCGAGCAATAGTCCGCAAGTGCCTCTAAATTTGGGGAATCCCCGTCCATTGAAAAAACGGATTCGGTTACAACATAAATATCCGCATCGGCCCCGGCTGTACTTTGATTACGTTCAATGGCGGCCTTCAAGTCTTCTATGTCATTATGATCGAACTTACAGCTTTTGGCATGGCCCATTTGAATTCCATCACGGATACTTGCATGAATCAACTCATCGTAGAAAACGAGATCCCCGCGTTGGGGAACGGCACTGAAGAACCCGATATTCACATCATACCCCGAGTTAAAGACCAAGGCTCGCTCTACCTGATGAAACGTAGCCAAGTAATTTTCTAAATCCGAATACAGTGAATGATTGCCCGAAATCAATCGAGACCCTGTCGCTCCATTATGCGAAATGCCCTTTCCCAACAGATATTGAAAGGTATTGGCATAGATGTCCTCATTGGTTCCAAAACCTAAATAATCATTGCTTGAAAAGTCAATTTGGTTTTTGGGTTCAGGCAACGTTCTCAGCGCATTGGTCTTGGCTCTTTCTAAGAGCTTTTGTTCTAGTTTTTTGGGCAAATTAGGCATGCTACAAATGTAGCATATCCAGTAGTTATTTGTTTATATTCGTTTTATCAAACTCTCCTCATTATGAAATCTTTCTTCATCATTTTAACTCTTTTGGTTCTCAGCAGTAACATTCATGCTCAAACCAACTCCTACGAAATATCCTTTGAAAATGCCGTTCACCATGAGGCCGAAGTTGAAGCTGTTTTCCCTGATATCGAAACCGATACGTTGACCGTTCGAATGAGCAGAACTTCCCCAGGTCGCTATGCGTTACACGAATTTGCCAAGAACGTTTATAATTTCAAGGCTACAAATAGCCTAGGGCAGCCATTAAGGGTTCTAAGGCCAAATCCGTATGCATGGCAAATTGTAGGTCATGATGGCTCCGTAAAAGTAAGCTATACGCTCTTTGCAAATCGAGGTGATGGCACCTATTCACAAGTAGATGAAACCCATGCACATCTTAATATTCCTGCTACTTTTATGTACGCACCCGACCTTTCTAATCGAAAAGTAGAAGTGGATTTCAAGGTACGCGAAGACTTGAACTGGAAAGTGGCCACGCAGCTCCCTTTAGTTTCCGGTACGACCTATTTTGCCCCGAATCTTCAATATTTTATGGATTCTCCCACCGAAATAAGTAATTATGATCTACGTGAATTCGAAGTTGATTCCAACGGAAAGAAACAGCTGGTACAGTTGGCTCTACATCATAATGGTTCACAGGCCGAAACGGACACCTATTTTGAAAAAGTAAAAAAGGTCGTTCTGGAAGAAAAAGCGGTATTCGCAGAACTTCCTAATTTCGATTTCGACACCTACACATTTCTGGCCTGTTACATTCCCAATGCCTCGGGCGATGGTATGGAACATCGTAACTCGACTGTTTTGACCAGCACGAGAAGTTTGGCCGCCGGGGGAATGGATCGCAATATCGGAACGGTATCGCATGAATTTTTTCATGCTTGGAATGTTGAACGCATCCGCCCAAAATCATTGGAGCCCTTTGATTTCGAGGAAGCCAATATGAGCGGAGCCTTGTGGTTTGCCGAAGGGTTTACCAGCTATTACACCAATCTGATCTTATGTAGGGCCGGACTTATCAGCGTCGAAAAATATGTCGAGGGGTTAACGGGGACTTTCAATTATGTTTGGAACTCTCCGGCGCGACAGTTCTTCAACCCTATTGAAATGAGTTATCAGGCCCCTTTTGTGGATGCCGCGACCGCTGTTGACCCTGTCAATCGGACAAACACCTTCATCTCTTATTATTCCTATGGGAGCGTACTAGGCTTGGCTTTGGATTTATCGCTTCGTAAAAATGGGTTGAACTTGGACGACTACATGAAGTTGGTTTGGCAGTCTTACGGAAAAAACGAAAAGCCCTATCAAATCAAAGACCTTCAAGAACTATTAAACTCTTATGCAGGTGAAGAGTTTGGGAATGCTTTCTTCAATTCCTTTATCTACCAGAGCAAAATGCCCGATTACCAGTCCCTCTTACAATCGGTCGGTGTAAGCTTGAAGCAAAAATCGGGAACCCCTTATTTAGGATTTCGGGTGACCTATAATGACAAAAACCGAGCTGTCATAAACGGAAATATCAAGATGGGTAGCCCGGCCTATAAAGCGGGTTTGAACAAGGGGGATATGATCATCGCCATCAATGACATCCCTATTACAGCGGATAAATCTTTTGACAGCTATCTTGAACCTCTTAAAATAGCCGATACCCTGGATATTACCTTCGAAAGGTATGGGAAGAAAAAATCCACAAGTTTGATTTTGGCCAAGAATCCGGAATATGCCATCTTTTTGAATGAAAAAGAGGGTGTAACACCTTCAAAAGCAGTATTGCGAATGCGAAAAAATTGGCTTAAAACCCAATAGTCATTACGTACGAAAATCGCTCTTCTCTTATGTTTTGGTAATCAAATAGATTTGGTTTTTCCCTAAAAAACACCTTACTCAGCAGACACCGTAAACTGAAAATTGGGTGGGGTACTTGAAAAATTATGAAGAATTTCAATTTCCACCTTATCCGCAAGATACGCGGTGCTGTACAAGTTGATAAATGTAAAATCCAGTTCAAAGGTACCCTCCTCGGCCAGTATAATCCCAATTCTTGATTCATATCGCGTTCGCTCGGGGTTCAGTTGTGCGGTGGCGGAGCCAAATCTGTCGACCGTTCCCTTTTCTGCAAGGAGAAACTCTGGGGAGATTTCCACAGGTCGAAATCCCTCCGCTATATCAGAGTCCCTATTTAATCCGAAATCATAACGAAAGCTTTCCGCTCCGGAACTTTCGAAGATATCCAGTTTATTGGGATACCCCTCCTCATCGAGATACCGATCAAAATTTAACTCTACATAAATAGTATCCCTCAAAGTGTAGTTTTGATTGTTCTCGAAAATCACCGCATCTTGAATAGCTAGGGATATATACCTATTGGAGTCATCGTCTCTATAGCATGAAACCATTGCTATCAAAAGTAGCGTAAGTACTATAAAAGTTATTCTCTTCATCTTTCTACTGTTTAAAATCGATATCCTACTTTGATTCCGGTACGGACCAGTGTTCCATTTAGGATGATAAAATTGGGGTTGAAGTTGGTACGAACACCAAATTGCGCCTCTAGTACCAACCGGTTATCGAGAAATAAAAACCGATATCCATAGCCAAACCCTAGTCCACCAGCTGTATAATCGACTTCACCGCGTTCATATACCCCAAAGCCTTCCGAATTCGTATTCCGCTCAAATCGGCCCGATTCGGTCACCTGACTTAACGACCCAAAAAGTTC
Source organism: uncultured Flavobacteriaceae bacterium (assembly GCA_947494565.1). Taxonomy (GTDB): domain Bacteria; phylum Bacteroidota; class Bacteroidia; order Flavobacteriales; family Flavobacteriaceae; genus Maribacter_C. Next base: position 256,083 of record CANLVG010000002.1, read on the forward strand.
CAAAAAATGACTTTTGTTCTGCGCGCCTTGGAAATACACCCGAACAAAAGGCATCACTTCGTAATTGGTATCATACTTATTATTATAGGTGCCTTCGGTACTTAACTCTTGTATACGATCTCCATAAACGGCCCCTGCGATTCCGATTGCCCACTTATTAGCAATAGTGCGTTCGTAATTCACATCAAAGCTCTCGAAAATCGGCAGCATCAGATTGGTAGAAATTTGATTGCGATAAAGTGGCGGGGAGTTCTCATCTTGGGCAAGGAAAGAGTGGTGTATTATAAATACAAGTAAAAAGAGTACGAAAACGGAAATGGGATTTTTTGGTTCGGTCATCAAATGGTATTTAAACTTCTTTCAGTCGTAAGAATGACAACTAGCAAAGAAAAAACCCTTCCTCAACTCTATTTCATAACCTTTTCATAACATTAGTCTGGTGTTGCCCAGGTGAAATTGTGTGGATCAGTAGCATCTAGCAGCTTTACCTTTAATGCTTTTGCAATGTAGTGTCCCATTTCCCATGCAGGTGGTCTAGTGTCACTTTCGTACACATTGAAATGCTTGTTCTTGGAGTACCATAGATTGGCCTCAAAAACAAATTCTCCGTCTTGCTTGGGTTGCCTGAATACGGAAACATATTCTATTTTTGGTAATTTTTTCCATGTGCCAAACTTTAGGGGTCCAACGCGGTGCTGAATCTTGTACTTCTTGTTTTCCAAGTCAAAAAGTAGGTCTTTGACCATAGAAAAAGCCAAGGCACTGGGTAAGAGAAGTATGATTGCCTGAAGCAGATGAAAATTCCTTTTAATCGCTTTGGTCTCTGTGGTAAATTCCCATCCGGTAACAAAAAAGAATGCCAAGCAAATTATTGCCGTATAGTGTACGGAAGCAATTATCAATTGCCATAAAGGTCTGTTCCCCTCTGAAATGATCAATTTTTGGCTCTTCATCTATTATTTAAAACGAAAAAAGCCATACAAATTATTGTATGGCTAGCTTTTCATTTGATATTCTGGCTTAATCCGCTAGAACGATAATCTTATTGTCTTTCATCTCGATGGTACCGCTATTGATGGCCAAAATGGTTTTTCCGTCTTCCTTGGAAAATCGGCTTTCATAATCCTCTTCAATAGAAATAGCCCCATCTATTTTGACTTTGCCCTCTTGAAGCAAGGAAACTATCGGAGCGTGATCTTTCAACATCTGAAACTCACCGTTGATTCCCGGTACGGTTATCGACTTCACTTCTCCAGCAAACAAAGTAGCTTCGGGCGATACGATTTCTAAATACATACGTTATCAGTTTACAGTACACAGTATTCAGTCGGCAGTACAGAAAACCGCGACTGCTTGCTGCCTACTAGATTTATGCTTCGGCAAGCATTTTCTCACCTGCTTCTATTGCTTCCTCTATGGTTCCCTTAAGGTTGAAAGCAGATTCTGGAAGGTGATCCAATTCGCCATCCATTATCATATTGAACCCTTTGATCGTTTCCTTAATATCAACCAAAACTCCTGGGATACCTGTAAACTGTTCTGCTACATGGAAAGGCTGTGAAAGGAAACGCTGTACGCGTCTCGCACGACCTACGGCCAATTTATCTTCCTCGGACAGTTCTTCCATACCGAGAATGGCGATAATATCCTGTAGCTCTTTATAGCGCTGTAATAGCTCTTTTACACGTTGTGCACAATCGTAATGGTCTTTACCTAATATTTCGGCTGTTAAAATCCTTGATGTAGAATCCAATGGATCTACCGCAGGGTAGATTCCCAATTCCGCAATTTTACGTGAAAGTACGGTAGTGGCATCCAAGTGGGCGAAAGTAGTTGCTGGCGCCGGATCCGTCAAGTCATCCGCTGGTACGTATACCGCCTGTACAGAGGTAATAGAACCTCTTTTGGTAGAGGTAATACGTTCTTGCATCGCTCCCATTTCAGTCGCAAGCGTAGGCTGATACCCTACCGCTGATGGCATACGACCCAATAAGGCGGATACCTCAGAACCTGCTTGCGTAAAACGGAAGATATTATCAACAAAGAAAAGTACATCCTTTCCTTGGCCTTCACCTGCTCCATCACGGAAATACTCTGCAATGGTCAATCCTGAGAGGGCCACCCGAGCACGAGCTCCGGGAGGTTCGTTCATCTGACCGAAAACGAAAGTCGCTTTCGACTCTTTCATCGCTTTTTTATCGACTTTGGATAAATCCCATCCGCCATCTTCCATGGAATGTAAGAAATCGTCACCGTACTTGATAATGCCCGATTCCAACATCTCTCGCAGCAAATCGTTTCCTTCCCTGGTTCGCTCACCAACTCCGGCGAAGACCGAAAGTCCACCATGTCCTTTGGCAATATTATTGATCAATTCTTGAATGAGTACGGTCTTACCTACACCTGCACCACCGAAGAGACCGATTTTACCACCTTTTGCGTATGGCTCGATAAGGTCAATTACCTTGATTCCTGTAAAAAGAACCTCAGTAGAGGTAGATAAATCTTCAAATTTAGGAGCTTCACGGTGAATGGGAAGCCCATCCTTACCGGCTTTGGGTAAATCTCCCAATCCGTCGATCGCATCTCCGATTACATTGAATAAACGTCCGTAAACGTCATCTCCAATCGGCATTTGTATGGCCGCACCAGTTGCAACAACATCTGTTCCCCTGCTTAAACCATCGGTAGAATCCATGGAAATCGTTCGCACTGTATTTTCACCTACATGTGATTGCACTTCCAATACCAATTTAGAACCATCGGCTTTCGCTATTTCCAATGAATCATAGATTCTTGGAAGCTCATCCCCTGATTGGAATTCAACATCGACTACCGGGCCGATAATCTGAGAAACTTTACCTGTAACTTTTGACATTACGTACGTTTTATATATTAAGACTCTTTTTTATATAGAAATGGCATAAATACGCCTGAATTTCAGGCTGCAAAGATAGCCTTTTACCTTTACATTGAAAACTACTTTTTTGGTTTTTTGCAAAAGAAAAAAGGTGCTGAAGTAGCACCTTTTTCATTCTTTGTCCAAACCTGTATCCTATTGCAGGGCAGGCGAGTAATTGGTCGGGTAATCACCCACATTTACCATATTACCTGAGGCCTCAAAATTAGAACCATAAGTCGCATCGATCGCTTTCATGAATTCATTGGCCAGCAACGCATAACCTCTGGCAGTCGGGTGAATTCCATCGAGAGAGAACGCGCTACCGGTGACCAAGTTGGAGGTGAGCGTAAACTCACCACTGGTAAGTCCACCATTTGCTAAATCATTTAGCAAGGCATTAGCGTCTACAAGAGCCAAACCGGCTTGACTTGCCGTGGCGGCTATAATCGTATTAAAGGCTTCCGTTGCGGTCGCGATCTCTTCTTGTTCACTTGGCAAAAGCACCCATTTGTCTTCTAAAGGCAAGGTGATCCCCTCTACTGCAAACTGTCCGGCCAATTCTTGAGATAACCCTTGCGCCACCAAAGCAGCGACAGCGTCGGTATTAACCTCACCGATAATCGAAGAACTAGGCAAGACGAATAGATCATCAGCGGTAGCCTCTCTTGTCTGTCCATAGGTGTTTCCAAGCAAGCCTGCTACTAAAGGTGCAGCTTGCGCAGGCAAACCAAACGATTCTACAAAGGCTGGAAACGTAGGACTGGCAGCCAACACTCCCGCGATTTGAGCAGACAGGTCCGTTAAGGTCTCATCGCGTATGACTACTTCATTCGCTGCGGCATTCGTAAATTCGATTGAACGTTCCGGCACACCTAAAAAGGCGAAAACTTGATTCAACTGCCCGAAAATTCCGTTCAAGGTAGGAATCAGCGGTCCAAAATCAGGATTGGAAGGGTCTAGAGGGTTGTGGGGTACAGTTGTAAAATGTGGGATACTGGTCACATTGGGAATGTTGGCTACAACACCCTGGGCGCCTCCTGCGGTCAACGTGGCGATCAAAGCACCATAACTGCCATCAAATCCGACCCCGGGAACACCTGATACCGGCGTAAGCGGATTGGTTTCGTCACCACCTGTAGTTGCGTAACCCAATACATCATTGTTGCCGATCCACAAGGAGAAAAACGTAGGGGATTGACCAACGGCCAAATCCAAGACACTTGCATCTGGCGTCGTACCGGTCATTCTGACGAAAAACGGGTTCGCCAGACCTAGGGAAACATTACCTAAGTTACCATATCCGGGCGCCAACAAATGAAAACTCTTTGCTCCGGGTACGCCAAGATTATTAAAAGGGCCGGAAGGGTTATTTAATGCAATGTCGGTTGTTACCGTTACCGGACCTATAACGGTTTCAAGACCTACAGGACCAGCACCTCCAAAGACAAGTCTTGGATTTTGTATTCTGTCACCCCCTGCAGCCAATCCTCCAAAATTATCATTGGTCAAGGGCTGAGTAAAATCTCCGCCACCGATCATGGCGAACTTAGTCGAAAGGATATTAGGCAAAGAGTTTTCTTGAGCCGCTATGAACAAAGCCCCGTCCGTAAAACCGGCCGTTAGGGAACTTCCCAAAGAAACATAATTTGAAAAGTCAGCGGAACCCGCTGTCAATTCGGGCAATTCGGTCATCTCAACAACCGCGCTTTCGGGGAGCACATCTTCTGGATCGTTACATGCAGTACACGCTAATAAAACTGCTAATCCTATATATTTTAGTTTTATGATTTTCATGTTCAGTTTATTATTAGTTATTGATTGTCAAGCCTACGTAGTACATAGAGCCTATTAAACCTGTTCCGAATGCCGTGAAATATTCTTCACCTAAAAGGTTTGTTCCACCCACCTTTAATGTCGATTTCAGACTCGGAATCGTCAAGTTAATCTGGGCATCGACCGTTTGGAACTCTGGCACGAGACCGTTTCCGAAAGTGGCTTCCCAATAATAATCATCGCTAAATCGATAAGCCACGTTAAAACCGAAATTCTTAAACAACTCCGTATTTCCAAAAGTAGCTTTGAACTTGTGTTCCGGGGTATTGAAATTCGTTTGGAACCCTGGGTCCGAGGCCTGATCAAAATCTTGCTTGGTGAAGGTGTAACTTCCACCTAGGTCAAAGTTGCCAAAAACCTTCGCGGACAATCCTATCGAGGCTCCATAAGAGTTGACGTCGGCCGTGGAGTTTGTATACGCACTATAAGTATTAAAATCTCCATTGGCGATTGCGGCCAATGACAAACTTCCATCACCAACAGCCCCGTATAAAGGAGCAATGACAGCTTTTTGGGAAATGAAATCCTTGTAGCTATTATAATAGGTGCTGAAATCGATAATCAGTTTATTTAACTTTCCTCTATATCCAACCTCAAACGATGTTACTTGCTCGGGCTTGACCAAATCAGGATTGGCCACAACCAAATCGGCCGGATTGGTCGAATCAGCAAAATCAAGTACAGATTCGGCGACATACGAATTTTCATAGGCGGCTCTACCTGTTTGGGTAATCGTGCCCGGCTGACCTAAGAGTTGACCACCTCCGCTCACATCGTAGTTTCTTGTCCATCGATCTAAATTGTCGGGTGCAGCACCTACCAATATGGCACGACCTGCATCAAGGCCGATGAATAAATCCTGTGTGGTGGGATTTCTGAACCCCGTCTGTACGGAGGCACGAATATTATGGTTTCTTTTCAGGGTAAGACCGGCTGATATCCGTGGAGAAAAGAAACCATCAAAAAATTCCGATTTATCATATCGAACAGATCCTGTCAGCTTTAAATTCATGGACTCATTTAATTCAAGTGCTTTTTGAATCTGAGTATAGACCCCAAATTCAGAATAGTCAATGGGGCCATCAAAGTCAGTATATATAGTACCAAAGGAATTTAGACTGTATTGTCTGTACGATCCACCGACCTGAATATCAGCAAAATCGGTCAAATGACTAAAATTGTAGTTCCCATCTGCATGATAGTACTTAGAGGCATCTTGAAACTTCGATCCTGTAGCCAAGTCAGGATCATTAATACTCTTATTGAAGGCGGAAACAAATTCCGGCGAACCAGGCGCAAATCTTCCAGCCTCTGCAGTTGCCCTACCAGCCGCATGCGCTTGTTCGTTCGTTCCACCACCCAAAGTTGTCTGTACATAGGCCCCAACATACTCTCCAAACCACGTGTTATCATCTTTCCAGGCCCTATTGATATTGATTCCCGTAAAGACCATATCATAAGAATCTCCCGCTTTATCGGACACGACGTACCCCCTTAGGAAGAAGTTATCATGTCTTAATTCGAGTTTGTGTTGTTGTTGAAAAAATCCGTCAATGTTGTAACGGTTCAATCCTTGATAGATCGTCGTACCTGTTCCTACTTTACCCACATATGATATCTCAAGACTATTATCGGTGATAGGTCTATAGTACAGTCCCCAATCCGCCTTGATACTTTCTGCATTGTAGGGCGTAAGGTCACTTTCATTATATCCCGTTCTACTTACCTCTACCGAAGGTACTAAGGCATTGGCTCCTGCAGGCAAGATACCAAGACCTTCTAGGGTAACCGCCACATCTTTGATATCCGTTGACACTTCGTCACCGTAAACATTAATTCCATCATAGTTCAAATCACTCTCCCGGGTTCCTCCAGAGATACCGGAGTTGTTCAGTCCTTTTCCCTCAAGGTTATTCGCGACCCAATCGGTGCCTTTCAGGTATCCGAAATTCACCTTTGCCGCAAACTTATCGCTGAATTTATAGGCGGCCCGTACGCCGACATCGGTATAAGAATTATCACCGGCCGCTTCTTGAGAGGTAATCCCTCGTTTAACGGAGGCACTAATACCTTGATAATCAAAAGGATTTTTACTTCGCATGAATAAAATACCATTAAAGGCATTTGCCCCGTATAGTGCGGATGAGGCACCTGGAAGTAGTTCAACGCTCAAGACATCGGTTTCGACCATCCCGACCAAGTTACCTATTGGGAAGTTCAATGCAGGGGTCGAATTATCCATCCCGTCAACCAATTGCATGAACCGCGTATTAGCAAATGTCGCAAAACCCCTCGTGTTGACCGCTTTAAAGGTCAAACTATTGGTATTGATATCAACTCCCTTAAGGTTTTCAAGGCCATCATAAAAATCCGCGGATGCCGTATTCTTTATTTCCTTGAGACCTATGCGCTCTACCGTTACCGGAGATTCGAAAATCCGCTCGGGAGTTCGTGATGCGGATATGACAACCTCATCCAAAAACGTCTGTGTTTCGGAAACGACTATCGTAAAATTCTGATTGTTCGCCGTGACATCCTCAGTTGCATCGGTATAACCGATACTTGTGATACGTATCTGAAAAGGGGGTTCTTCAGTTGTTTCCAGTCTGAAATTTCCGTCAAAATCGGAAGTCGTTCCAATCGCCTTACCAACAATTACTACATTGGCCCCAGGGATAGGTTCATTGTTCTGGTCAACAACTTTTCCATTTACCACTGTTTGCGAAATACCTGAAAACGCGAACAATAGCAATGCTGTAGACAGTATTGTTTTCATGTTTAAATGTGAGTTTGAGTTAAGATAGTTACTAAGTCACCGGCAAGATACCGATTTTTTTAGCTTGTTAATCATAAAATGAAAAAAATTATGCATGCATAGTATATTTTTCATAAAAACGCCTACCCAAAAATGTATAATCCTCAAAAACACGAAAAAGGGCCACGAAAAAAATTCGAGGCCCTTTGAAAGAAAATTCTTTATTTTTGTTATTCCACCGTAACCGACTTTGCCAGATTACGCGGTTGATCGACATTACATCCTCGCATTACGGCAATGTGATAAGACAGTAGTTGTAATGGAATTGTAGTTAGCAAAGGCGTAAGGCTCTCAAAGGTTTCAGGAACCTCAATAACGTGGTCAGCAAGTTCGTTGACCTGTTCATCGCCTTCCGTCACAATGGCTATGATCTTTCCTTTACGGGATTTTATTTCTTGAATATTACTGACTACCTTTTCATAATGTCCTTTTCTAGTAGCTATTACGAAAACGGGCATTTGCTCGTCGATCAAAGCGATAGGCCCATGCTTCATTTCCGCTGCCGGATAGCCCTCTGCATGAATGTAGCTAATCTCCTTTAACTTCAAAGCTCCCTCCAACGCTACAGGAAAATTGTATCCTCTACCTAAATATAAACAGTTTGCAGAATCTTTGTACACGTCCGAAATAATCTCGATCAACGGATTCGATTCCAAGGCCTTCTCCACTTTGGAGGGGATGGTCTCCAATTCCGTCAGGTACTCATGGAATTTCGATTCTGAAAATTTACCCTTTTCCTTGGCCAGTTTCAGAGCAATCAGGGTCAGTACCGTAATTTGGGTCGTAAATGCTTTGGTAGACGCCACCCCTATTTCAGGGCCCGCATGGGTATATGCCCCTGCATGGGTCTCACGTGCTATGGACGATCCTACAACATTACACACTCCAAAAACAAAAGCTCCGTTTTGCTTGGCCAATTTTATAGCGGCCAACGTATCAGCCGTCTCCCCCGACTGGGAAATCGCTATCAACACATCCTTATCGGTTATCACCGGATTCCGATACCTAAATTCAGAAGCGTACTCCACTTCAACTGGAATACGGGCCAAGTCTTCAAAAATGTATTCTGCTACCAAGCCAGCATGCCATGAGGTACCGCAAGCCACAATGATTATTCGATCGGCATTCATAAACTTTTCAAGGTGCTCGTCGATACCGGCCATTTTCACAAGTCCTTGATCGACCCGCAGACGCCCACGGTAGGTATCCATAATGGCCCGAGGCTGTTCATATATTTCCTTGAGCATAAAGTGGTCGTATCCTCCTTTTTCAATTTCCTCCAAATTCATTTGAAGCTCCAAAATATTCGGATAGGCTATCGCATCATCCTTGATTTTTCTCAATTTGATTTCTTTCCCTAGCCTGACTATGGCCATTTCTTCGTCTTCCAAATACACGGCATTATTCGTGAATTCGATAAACGGAGAGGCATCGGAAGCAATAAAGAATTCATTCTCTCCCACACCTATAGCCAAAGGGCTACCTAATTTTGCCACAACGATTTCATCTGGCTTTTTCTTATCGAATACCGCGATTGCATAGGCGCCGACTACTTGATTCAATGCGATTTGAACCGCTTTGCCCAATTTCACATCTTCGGTTTTTTGCACCTCTTCTATGAGATTGACCAAAACCTCTGTATCAGTATCCGAGTGAAAGGTATAACCTCGTTTGGTCAGCTCCTTTTTTATGGCCTCGTAATTCTCTATGATTCCGTTATGGATAATAACCAAATCGCCCGAATTCGAATAATGGGGGTGGGAGTTCACATCATTGGGAACACCATGGGTAGCCCATCTCGTATGTCCGATACCCAAACTACCTTCGACCGAAATGGTACTTTCGGATTTTTTCTTCAGGTCTTCTACTTTTCCCTTTGTCTTGGAAAGATTTATTGTATTACCGTCAAATATAGCAACGCCTGCACTATCGTATCCTCGGTATTCGAGTCTTTGTAAACCTTTTATTATAATAGGATAGGCATCTCTGTGCCCTATATATCCAACAATTCCGCACATAAATTAAATTTCATTACTGGGGTGAATCCAAATTTAGTCAAACTAAGGGTATGCGTCGTAAAGTCGACACATGTTATAGTGGTACAACGAAAAAAAAACGTAAGTGGTATATGAGTAAGGTAAGTTTAATACAGTCGGCAAAAAAAATCACCTGAACAGATTTCTTTGCACTATTCCATCAATTGGGCTCGGTATAGGCTATTTCCAGCTTGAGCTTCAAGTCTTCCTTACCAGCGACTTCCTCGCTACCGAAAAGCACCGTTCCCAAGGGGCTAATGGTCGAAATAACCGGTAAATCTTTTTCCAAATTATTGGGCAGCATCGCATTGACGGCACCCGTCGTACGTATATCAGGCGTAATCGTAAGCCCTAAGGTCGCATTTGTAGAATCTCTAACGATCAGATTATTGATATGACTTGTGATCCCTATGCTGTATTTAACGCCAGTATCATTTGAACCCAATTCTAAAAGGCCATCGTAAAGCGGATAACTCGCTAATGTATTCGACTGATCTAATTGATCCAAACGGTCATCGAACAAGGGTTGATTGGTTTCAGCATTGTAAAGATAAAGTCTTGGGGGTTCATATTTCCCTCCGGCGGCATCAAGCGTTTCCCGATCTACATAAAACACCAGACTGGCCTCATTGATAATCCACTTATTCGCCTTGATCTCATTGATGACATCCCTTCCATTGACTTGGTCGAATAAATTGATTTCGGCATACGTAGTTCCGGCACCCTTGAGGTATATTCGTGATGCATTTTCAACAACATCCAAGCTATTATCTATTTCCAGAGGTAAGTCATCCTTGATAAAGGTATTGACCGCATTTCCGACTACATTGCCCGAAGTATCCCCTAGCAGCAAATTCATCGTAAAAGTACTTTCAGCCTTCACAATCTCATCATCGTCCCTATCCAACTGGGTTCCATTGGTATCTACCCTATCGTATTCATACGTCAAACTAACCGTGGCTTGTCTTAAATCAAGTAAAAGGTAGTGGTTGCTTTCTGCATTCGGTTCTATGGACAGGTGAATTCCCCTTAAGAACTCATTAAAGTTTGCCTGGCTCAATAACTCGAGACCTCCTTCCTTTTTTAGGATATTCTCGGAAAAAAAGGCAGTGTCCAGTGCTATGCGTATACCAGGGTTCAGCTTATCGAAGGTCTCCGATTCATCGACATCGGTAGTATCGGGATCATCTTCATTAGGGAGAAGAATCTCGAATTCATCTATCGTCACCGGTACCGACGCGGCTTCGTTTGGCAGTAATGAACGGGTAGTGAAGTCCGGTGAAAAACGCTGGTTGGAGAAATACTCCTGTGATTCTTGAAAGTTCGAATTGGGATCTAAATCCCTCAAAAAGAAAGTTGAACGCTCCACCTTCAAGTTGAACGGTTTTGAACGGTCGCCATAAATACTATCCAAATCGATTTTTTTGGCAAAGCTGGCATTCATATTGTCGTCATCTTCGTCGTCGTCAATACCATCCCCGTCAGTATCTCTGTTCAACGGGTCGGTACCTCTTGCTTTTTCTTCATTATCGGTGAGACCATCTTCATCAGAATTACTGTTCGGGTCTGAAGAGTCGGCATCAAAGGCATCATCTACTCCATCCAAATCACGGTCTTGAAGTGCCGTAGGCTTGGTGAGATATGGAATGTAAAGAATAACTTCTTTTAAACTTTCATTTTCCTGTATCCTTGTAGGGTTGTTATCGTCTGCGCCTAAATCTTCATTTTGTTGTGAAAAAGTTCCGAACTGCACATTTCCCGGTGGCAAGACCAATTGTGAAGTGATTCGTGCTTCGATATTTCCGTATACGGGATCTTCAAAAGTACCGAGCTGGTATGCAGGCAACTTGTTCGTTTGAACCGCTTCTACCTTCTTATTGAAAGCAAATACGTCATACTCTTGTTTTCCGATAACAAAGGGCTCGCTACCAACAACTTCGGACCCAATGGTAGTCAACTCCTGTTCACAGGAAATAAACGCCAAAACAAGCAAAATTCCTGCTAGAGCAGGAAATTTTATCCTATTCAAAAAATTCATGTAGATTATTTTAAAACTTCAGTGTTGTAAAAATTGGCATAAGCTTCTTCAAATTCCTGCAAAGAAACATACGGCAACACGGGTTTTTCAAGGTTGGAAATATGGTTTTGTAAATCGTCTGGAATATCTTCCGAGGCTAAAATAACGGCATCTGAAAAATCTACCGCTACTTTTAACAAATTATTATAGTTGGGATCCGCTAATGGGGCGATTTCATTTTCATCGACACCATCAAAGGCCACTTTTTTGATCATTTCTTTATCGAGCTCACCTTCGAAGGCTTTTCCGTAAACGGAAGTCACGATCTTACTGTCTCCGAACAAAGGCTCATCAGCATAGTATTTTTTCAAATACAAAGGTAGCAAAGAGGCCATCCAACCATGTACATGAATGATATCGGGTGACCAATTGAGTTTTTTAACGGTTTCAACCACCCCTTTCGCAAAGAATATGGCACGCTGGTCATTATCGGGAAATAGCTTGCCCTCGGCATCCGTAAACGTGGATTTTCGTTTGAAATATTCATCATTATCAATGAAGTATACCTGTATACGCTCTCGAGGGATGGATGCTACCTTGATGATCAATGGCATATCCATGTCATTGATGACCAGATTCATACCCGAAAGCCGAATTACCTCGTGCAATTGATGCCTGCGCTCATTGATATTGCCATATCTAGGCATGAATATCCGTATCTGACCACCATTGCTGTTGACCATTCGAGGTGTTTCATAAGACATTAAGGAAACTTCGTTTTCCGGTAGGTAGGGCACTAATTCAGAAGATACAAACAATATCTTTTTACCATTCATAAAGCTGCAATTTATGTGAAATATGAGCGTAGCTGCAAAACTACGAAAATTATAGAGATTAGTCGTAATTATAGTAAGTTTGCTAGCTTTTAAATCAGTTCGATGTCATTGATCAAAACAAAGAAAGAACTTCAAAGTACCCTTTTGATAGCCAAGGAAAATGGAAGTTTGGGCCTAGTCCCTACGATGGGCGCATTACACCAAGGCCATATTTCATTGGTCAAAAAGGCGCTATCTGAAAATGATACCGTGGTGGTGACCATTTTTGTGAACCCCACGCAATTCGATAACAAAGAAGATCTGGACAAGTATCCGGATACCCTTGATGCGGACCGAAAGCTTTTGGGGGAAGTCTCGGAAAACCTCATTATTTTCGCGCCTCAGGCCAAGGAGATCTACGGTAGCGAAATCGAGTCGGAATCTTTCGACTTCGGTGGTCTTGATACTGTAATGGAAGGCGCCTTTCGAGAGGGACATTTTGAAGGAGTGGGCACCATCGTTGAAAAACTACTGACCTTAGTACAACCTGCACGGGCCTATTTTGGGGAAAAGGATTTTCAACAATTGCAGATCATCAAGAAATTGGTCGTCCTCAAGAACATCCCTGTCGCAATTATAGGCTGCCCAATTGTCAGGGAACCTTCGGGACTGGCCATGAGCTCTAGAAACGAACGCCTTTCGAGCGAACTTAGAGAAGAAGCTTCCTTTATCTACAAAACCCTCTGTTCTGCCAAAGCTCGATTTGGCACGAAAAGTGCTCAAGTGGTTACGGAATGGGTGGAACGACAGTTCGAAGAACATCCTGATTTGGAACTTGAATATTTCATGATCTCGGATGTCGAAAAGTTAAGACCCGTTCAAAGAAAACGACGAAATAAAAAATATAGGGGTTTCATCGCCGTATATGCGAAAGATGTACGACTAATAGACAATATCGCCCTCAATTAATTAACTTTGTACCATGCAAATTGAAGTAGTAAAATCAAAGATTCACCGAGTTAAAGTGACCGGAGCCGACCTTAATTACATCGGTAGCATCACCATTGACGAGGATTTGATGGATGCAGCCAATATCATACAGGGTGAAAAAGTCCAGATTGTGAACAACAACAATGGGGAGCGGTTAGAGACCTATGCCATACCCGGTCCTAGGGGCAGTGGCGAAATCACCTTGAACGGGGCCGCTTCGAGAAGGGTTGCCGTTGGTGACATTCTCATTCTGATAACCTATGCGAGAATGGACATTGAAAAGGCCAAAACCTTCAACCCATCACTGGTATTTCCTAACGAAGAGAACAATCTGTTGAACTAATTTTGAATATCAACATAAAAAAGACCTTGAAGACAATACTCCCAATCGCCTTGGGAGTTTTTTTGGTTTGGTACTGGTATCATTCTACGGCCCCGGCGGATCGTGAAAAAATACTGTATTACATCAAAGAAGCCGACCTCTTCTGGATCGCTATTTCGCTATTGATCGGTCTACTCGGCCATATATCTAGGGCCATTCGGTGGAATTATCTCTTGGAACCCCTAGGATACAAACCGAGATTAATCAATAACGTTCTCATGATATTTATGGCCTACTTGGCCAATCTCGGTATTCCGAGAACAGGTGAGTTTCTTAGAGCTACTGCCTTGAGCACCTATGAAGGTGTTCCCTTCGAAAAAGGTTTCGGAACTATCGTAACCGAAAGAATTGTCGACGTATTCATGCTTTTGGTAATCATCACCATTACCTTATTGCTACAAACGGATATCATCATCGACTTCTTCGAGCAGCGGGGATTCAACCTAAACGGTATTTTTCTGTTATTGGCGGCAGGCATTGCGGGGTTTGTCATATTCATCGTTTTCATAAGAAAATCGAATTCGAAAATCGCCTTGAAAATAAAAGGATTCGTAAAAGGTTTGATGGATGGCGTTTTCAGCATTTTTAAAATGAGACGCAAGTGGGCTTTTGTCTTTCATACCCTTTTCATTTGGGTGTGCTATATCGCCATGATGTGGGTCATCAAATTCACCGTCCCGGAAACCACTGATCTCGCTTTGAGTGAAATCATGGTCGCTTTTGTCTTCGGGGCTTTCGCAATGGCCACAACCAATGCCGGTGTTGGTCTCTTTCCTATTCTTGTCAGCAAGGCCTTGGCCCTATTTGGCATCAGTACCGTTTCGGGCGATGCTTTTGGGTGGATCATGTGGATTGCACAAACCTTGATGAACGTGGTTTTTGGTGCAATATCTTTTCTGTTATTACCGTTATTGAACAGAAATAGATAGTCGGAATCGTTCGACTATTCCAAAAATCGAATATGCGACCTTTACTGATACTCATAGGCTTGTGCTGCTGTTTTATAAGTAATGCCCAAGTAACCCAAGAAATTTTCGAATCGTTCAAACTTCAAGAAAGACGAGATGTTCGGTATTACTTTCCGGAAGACTATGATGAAGAAAAAAAGTATCCTTTAATCGTTGTTTTGGACGGAGAGTATCTGTTCGATCAAGTAGTGGCCACTGCAAAATTCTATAGTCAGTTTCACGGTATGCCACAGAGTATTGTGGTTGGGGTCAACCAGAATGAACGAAGCATACGACTAGACGATTGTGAATGGGAAGAAGAGAGTGGACTCCCCACCGAAAAAGGCAAAAAATTCTTTGAGTTTCTTGGAATGGAAATGATTCCATATCTAGATCTGAACTATAGTACAGCTCCATTTAAAATGATCGTGGGGTACGATATTACCGCAAACTTTCAGAATTACTGGTTGTTCAAGGACAACTCGTTATTCAACGCTTACATTAGCATTTCCCCGACCCTAGCCCCTGAAATGGAAAATAGGGTTCCTGCACGACTGGGCGCGTTCAACAAACAAATATTTTATCAGCTCATTCTTGAGAAGGACAAAAGCAAGTATACTTCCCGAATCATGCAAATGGACAAAGCCATCAAGGCTATTGATAAAGAATCATTGCACTACTATTTTGATGAGTATGAAGGTGCAGACCATATCTCAATAGCTACCTATGGCATCGGAAAAGCCTTTGATAATATCTTTGGTATGTTCAAACCGATTAGTCCAAAAGAGTACAAGACGCAGATGCTAACCTCCGAGGAGCCCGTGTTCGACTATCTACAGAAAAAGTATAATAATATCGAGGATCTTTTCGGCATCAAAAAACAGGTCGAACTAAATGACCTTATGGCCGTCTACGCCGGAATTCGGAAAAAGGAAGACCTTGAATCGTTAAAACCATTATCCGACCTGTGCAAAAGGGAATTTCCCGGTACGATGTTAGGTTTTTACTTCGAAGCTGAATATTACGAGCAAAAGGGAGAGCCCAAAAAAGCACTAAAAACCTTCGAGAAGGCCTTTGGAATGGATGAAATCGATTTCTTGACCAAAGAAATGGCCTTAGAAAAGATAGATGCGTTGAAAGCCGATTTCGGGTACTAACCGGCATTATACAGAACAAAAAAAGGAGAGGCTTAGCGGCCTCTCTTTTGATTTTAAAAAGTCTCTCAAAAAATCAGGTAATGTTTTATCTTCGCCATGAACCGGTAATTAGGTTATGGCTAAAACAAAAACAGCTTTTTTCTGTCAAAACTGTGGCACCCAATATGCCAAATGGGTAGGGCAGTGTTCTGCTTGTAAGGAATGGAATACCGTCGTAGAAGAGGTTGTACAAAAGGAAGAGAAATCTGGTTGGAAACCTCCATCAAATACAAGAAAAAAGATAGCGAAACCATTGTTGGTCAACGAAATCAGTGTTGACAAAGAATTGCGCCTAAACACCTTTGACCTTGAATTCAATCGTGTACTTGGTGGAGGTCTGGTACCCGGAGCACTGGTGCTTTTAGGTGGGGAACCCGGTGTCGGAAAAAGTACGTTGCTGCTGCAAATAGCGCTGAAACTTCCGTACAAAACCCTCTATGTTTCCGGAGAGGAAAGCCAAAAGCAAATCAAAATGCGGGCAGAGCGTATTTATCCGAATAGTGAAACCTGCTTTATCTTGACGGAGACCAAGACCCAGAACATCTTTCAGCAAATCGAGGCGACCGAGCCGGACATCGTCGTCATCGATTCCATACAGACGCTACATTCCGATTATATCGAATCGGCTGCCGGAAGCATTTCACAAATCCGGGAATGCACGGCAGAACTGATCAAATTTGCGAAAGAAACCAACACGCCTGTCATTCTTATCGGACATATTACTAAAGACGGCTCTATCGCCGGACCAAAAATCTTGGAGCATATGGTCGATACCGTACTTCAATTTGAAGGGGACCGCAATTATGTCTATCGCATTTTAAGAGCGTTAAAGAACCGTTTCGGTTCTACTGCCGAACTGGGAATTTACGAGATGCAAAGTGGCGGTTTGCGTCAAGTGAACAATCCTTCTGAAATATTGATCTCAAAAAATGATGAAGGACTTAGTGGTACGGCCATCGCTTCAACCGTTGAAGGTATGCGCCCGTTGATGATCGAGATTCAGGCCCTCGTCAGTACGGCAGTGTACGGTACTCCTCAGCGATCGACCACCGGATATAACGCCAAACGGCTGAATATGCTTTTGGCGGTCTTGGAAAAACGTGCTGGTTTCAAACTTGGGGCCAAGGATGTCTTTCTGAACATAACAGGTGGTATTTCGGTAGATGATCCTGCCATTGATCTAGCGGTAATCGCAGCCATACTTTCGAGCAATGCGGATATTCCGATTGAAAAAGGAGTCTGTTTTGCCGCAGAGGTTGGCCTAGCCGGGGAAATTAGGCCTGTTCAACGGGTCGATCAGCGCATTTTAGAGGCGGAAAAGCTTGGTTTTACGATGATTTACGTATCGAAAAACAATAAAATAGGGCTAAAAAATCCAAAAATCGCCATCGAACTCGTTTCACGAATAGAGGATGTGGTCAGCGGTCTGTTCGGCTAGCTTTTAGAATTGAACATCCGCGCCAAAACCATAAAAACTACGATCACGAGAACGATCAGGGCCAATTGCCAAATTCCCACTTTTAAAAAATGCATGTTTTTCTATTAAGGTGAAGGGTTGGGAAATTCATTGTGAATCGCCTCGATGCCCTGAAGTACTTCTTCGCTCAATTTCACATCGATACTCGCCATATTTTCCTTCAATTGTTTCATTGATGTCGCCCCGATGATATTACTGGTCAAGAAGGGCCTCGTATTGACATAGGCCAACGCCATTTGCGCTAGGGATAAATCATTTTGTTGTGCCAGCTCATAGTACTTTTGGGTCGCTTTGACCGCTACCTCGCTACTATAGCGTTTGTAATTAGGAAACAATGTAATTCGGGCACCATCAGGTCTTCTATCTCCGAGATACTTACCGCTCAACACCCCAAAACCTAATGGAGAATACGCCAATAGGCCTATTTTTTCACGTAAGGAGATTTCCGATAGTCCAACTTCAAACTGACGGTTCAATAGGTTGTAGGGGTTTTGTATGGTAATCATTCTGGGCAGACTTGCATGTACCTTACTCTCTTCCAAAAATCGCATGGTTCCCCAGGGCGTCTCATTGGAAATACCTACATGTCTGATCTTTCCCTCACGTATCAGATCTCTAAAGGTTTCCAAAATCTGATGGATGTTGTCTTCCCAGTGATCAAGGGTATCGTGATTGTACCCGCGTTGTCCAAAATAATTGGTGTTTCGATCGGGCCAATGTATTTGATAGAGATCGATGTAATCCGTTTGAAGCCGTTGTAAACTACCTTCTACCGCTTCGATAATCGAATCCCTATTGATTCCGGTGGTTCTGATGAATTTTGTGAATTCGGCCTTACCCGCGATTTTACTGGCCAAAATAATCTTATCTCGATTTCCTGTTTTCTTGAACCAAGTACCGATAACCTTTTCCGTATTTGACTTACGGTCGGGGTGCGCCGGAATCGAGTATAGTTCAGCCGTATCGAAAAAGTTGACACCGTTTTCAAGGGCATATTCCATTTGCTCATGGCCCTCGACTTCGGTATTTTGATTGCCCCAAGTCATTGTACCCAGGCAAATTTTACTGACTTCGATGTCTGTGTGGGGTAAGGTGCTATAGATCATTGATATTTCAAAGGGTTTTGGTGTGACAAAAGTACGTAATTAGGTGAAGGATCAACTATCTATTTCCACTAGAATCGGACAATGGTCACTATGTTTCGCTTCCGATAGGATTACGGCCCTTTTTAACCGATCTTCCAATGAATCGGAAACCATACCATAATCGAGCCGCCAACCTTTATTGTTGTTTCTAGCATTGGCACGATAGCTCCACCACGTATAATTATGCGGTTCTTCATTAAAATAGCGAAAGCTGTCTATAAAACCACTTTTGATAAAATTGCCGATCCATTCGCGTTCTACTGGCAGAAAGCCGGAAACATTTTTGTTCCGTACCGGGTCATGGATATCGATGGCTTCATGGCAAATATTATAATCGCCCAAGACGATCAAGTTCGGGTGTGTTTTCCTCAACTCATCTGCATATTTCTGAAAATCGGCCATATAGGTCAGTTTGTGCTCCAATCGGGCCATGTTCGTGCCTGAGGGCAAGTACATGCTCATCACGGAAACATCGCCAAAATCAGCTCTAAGGTTTCTCCCTTCAAAATCCATATAGTCGATTCCTGTACCCACCTCGACATGGTCAGGTGCTTTCTTGGCCAATATGGCTACACCGCTATATCCTTTTTTTTGCGCACTGAACCAGTAGTTATGGCCATATCCGGCCTCTTCAAAAATAGATAGATCCAACTGTTCTTCCATCGCCTTTATTTCCTGTAGACAAATCACATCGGGATCTGCGGATTGCAACCATTCGATAAAACCTTTGTTCAGGGCGGCACGGATGCCGTTTACATTGTAGGATACAATTTTCATATACTTCGTTTTCGTTCCCAACAAATAGGGAGTTTCGGCATTGTTGAAATACCATTATCGTGGAATTTACATTCCGCGATAGTTTTTGTCGAAAATAGGCATCTTACATTTTAGAGGAAAATTTGTGGACCATTAAATTAATAAGACAATCCATGTCCAAAAGCATATAATGGATCTTGCGAATCATAGGGCACATCCTCTAATTGTTTTTCAACCGCTTCCATAGAAGATGGTATTTCAATAGGAAGCTTTCCTGTGGGTTTGAATTTTCCGAAAATCAATTCTAGAATAATTTCATCTTCACAATCGAAATCCGCAATCACAGCCTTACTGGCCGCATTGATATCAGGCACTACGGATGGGCGATCTATCTTTAAGACCGTGACCGTTGGTTTGGAAGAAATCAGTTTTAGAATATCTTCTTTTTCATCCTCTGGAAAATCAAGTCTGCCTTGCGGAATGAACCGTTCCAATAAATCATCGCCTACAGGAGGAGAAGATGGGGTTTGAAGTTTTTTTATGATGACATCGGCATCGGACAGGTCAGTAACAATTTGTGGATATGCCGTTACCAGGTTTTCCGACATTCCTTCTACATACACTTTGGTCGATGAAGACAATGGAAGAAAATCGTTATCGTTTTTCAGCAGCACCAAGGCCTTTCTTTGAGCCATCTTTCCCTTTTCAACGAAATTCGAGTTCCCGACAATATCCAATTTCTCTGTATCGACGTACGGATTATCGAAAAGACCGAGTGTGAACTTGTCCCGAAAGATACGTCGCAATGATTCATCCAATCGAGCCTCTGATACGGAGCCCTCTTCAACCAGTTGTATTATCAGGTCTGGTCGCGATTCGCCACCAAGCATATCGCAACCGGCATCGAATATTTTTTTGACCCGTTCTTTTTCGGACAATTGTTCGACCCCCCAGGCAGATGCCTTTTTAACGGGCATATCGCTTACTAGTCCCCAATCGGTACAGATAACACCTTTATATTGAAGTGAATCACGCAAGAGTCCCGTGATGATCTCTTTATTGAAGGCAAAACCCACTTCCTCGCTCGTCTGTCCGTTCGGGATACCGTAGTAGGGCATGATCTGAGCGGTTCCAGCCTTAAGAGCACCGTCGGTAAACGGAATGACATGGTAATCAAAATTGGAACCGGGATAAGCTTGTCCTTTACCGGAGGCGAAATGGGCGTCCCAGCCATCTTCTTGGGGGCCACCTCCTGAAAAATGCTTCGTCATACACGCCACACTGGTGCTCGAGAGGCTATCACCCTGAAACCCCAGAACATATGCTTCGGTCAGCTTTGCAGCCAAGTGCGCATCCTCACTAAAACAACCGTTGACCCTGGCCCATCTCGGCTCCGTAGCCAAGTCTGCCATGGGGTGGAGAGCCAACCGTAAACCAAGGGCCGCATATTCTTGACGGGCGATATCTCCGAATTCACGTACTAGGGCAGAATCTCGTGTGGCACCCATGCCCAGTTGCGAGGGCCAACGGGAGTAAAAGTTAGAGGCCACGCTGGTACCCGCGTCAAAACCTGCCCCGTGCCTGGGATCTGTAGCAATCGTAACCGGAATCCCTAAACGGGTACATTCCGCTAATTTTTGAAGATTATTGTTCCACCTAGCGGTTTCTAAAGCCGAGGGTGTCATCATAATGTTAAAGTGGTTCATCTTCTTTTTGAGTACCTGTTCGGGGGTGGTTTCGAGAAGTAATGAAAATGGATTGGTAATCGAAGGCACGGTGTTCAATTCACCACCATCGGCCATGACCGCCATATGTATGAAGAGTGCGCCGGCTTTTTCTTCCAGGTTCATCTGAGTAAGCAAATCATCGATTCGCGCATCGATATCCGCTTGTTTATTTTCATAAACATCCAGTTTTCCGTTCTTGTTCAAATCTCGAAATTGTCTGCCATTGTCAGACAAGACAGGAGCTTCTTCCCCGACCAAATCCATATGGGACGATGCC
This sequence comes from uncultured Flavobacteriaceae bacterium, assembly GCA_947494565.1. GTDB lineage: Bacteria > Bacteroidota > Bacteroidia > Flavobacteriales > Flavobacteriaceae > Maribacter_C. The sequence continues at coordinate 277,398 of CANLVG010000002.1, forward strand.
TGTATTTTCCATTTGATCCAGAAAATGAAATAGGTTAAAATCAAAAGCGCCATAAGCACTCCTAAAATCTTACCGGCAATTCTTAAACCTCTTTTCATATTTTATTATTTTGACACAATAGTATAAAAAAATTATATTGTGTCAAAAAAATACAATAAAGATTATATTTGCGCATGACCAAGATTCAAGACCCTATGCTATCATTCGAAGAAGAGTTGAACATGTACCTTGCCGGAAATTCTATTGACTGTGTCATTTTTGGTTATGAGCATCAAGAGCTCAAAATATTATTATTGCAATGGAAACATCATCCGGTCTGGTCATTGCCCGGCGGCTTTATCAGAAAAGACGAAGACATGAATAAAGCGGCCAATAGGGTTTTGATAGAACGCACAGGTCTCAAATCTGTCTATTTGAACCAGTTTCGCACCTTCGGTAGTGTCGCGCGCTCTGAGTTACATAAAAACGCTCAATTCATGCGCCTGGATCTTTTCAAAAAATCAGAGGTATTCAGTGCCAAAACCATAGCGTGGTTGACCAAAAGATTCATTACAACGGGATATTTTGCCCTTGTCGATATCGAAAAAACAAGTCCCAAACCTGATTTTTTGAGCGCCAAATGTGAGTGGAAGTCCTTAAAAGACACCCCCCCATTACTCCTCGATCACAATGACATTGTACAAAAAGCACTGGAACATCTTCGTATTCGCCTGAACTATCTTCCCATTGGAGCTTCACTTTTACCGCATAAGTTTACGATGCAAGACCTTCAAAAACTCTACGAGGCCATTTTGCAGAAACCCTTGGAGCGAAGTAATTTCCAAAGAAAACTACTCAAGCTTGATTTTTTAAACCGTCATGAAAAGCAAATGACAGGTGCGGCCAATAAAGCGCCCTACCTATACAGTTTTGATATGATCAAATACGAAAAACTGATTAAGCAAGGTATTGGTTTCTCCTTTTAGATGCTGGCCTGTAACTTAGGGTTTCACAAAATAGGTTTCCTTCAACCTAGGAAGTATGTTGTAATTTAGATTTCGTTTTTAAATCCTATTTTAGTGCTTCATTAGAATTGCATGAAGCGACTACCTCTGATTTTATTTTTTTTCAGCGTACTTACGCAAGCTCAAACTCCCAAAGACAAGGACAGCATTACCCAGTTAGATGAGGTCATCTTGCTCGACGCCCTAAAGAAGAAAAATGCGGCAGGTATTGTTCCATCAGAGGTCATTTCGGCAAAGGTCTTTCAGAATTACAGCCCGGTTTCCATGGTCAACTCCTTAAACCAGATTCCTGGGGTCTATGTCTTTTCAGGAGCCTTGAACACTAATCGTATCACCATGCGCGGTATAGGGGCACGCACCCTATTCGGTACCGATAAACTAAGGATGTATTACAATGACATCCCCGTAACCGATGGCTCGGGCTTCTCATCCATTGAAGCCTTCGATTTAGAAAACCTTAGTCAGATTGAAGTGATTAAAGGTCCTAAGGGCACCACATATGGCGCTAATTTAGGGGGAGCCCTGATTTTGAATCCGAAAGAAGCCCTGGGTAGGTCGACCAACTTTTCCAATAATTTGACGGCAGGTTCATTCGGTCTCCTAAAGAACAATCTTTCCTTCAATCATTTCGATGGCAAATTCAGGTTGGGCCTCCAATACGGACATATGGAAGCGGACGGCTATCGACAGAACAGTAATTTTGAACGGGATGGTTTTTTGTTGAATGCCTCCTATCAAATCAACGCCAAGGATAACATCAGCCTGTTGATCAATCACATTGATTTTACGGCTCAAATTCCAAGTTCCTTGGGCGCAACGGCTTTCGCCGAAGATCCGCAACAAGCGACTTTTACCTGGCGTGCCTCGCAAGGTTTCGAAGCTAATAACTATACCCTTCTAGGGGTGAACTATTCGCATCGGTTTACAGATAAACTAGAAAATTCCACGAGCATATTTTATACCTATCTGGACAAGGATGAAGCACGGCCTTTCGGAATACTGGATGAAATCACAAAGGGTTTTGGTTTTCGCACACGCTTCTCGGGAACATTCGATTTCTTAGAGAAACAGGCTGATTTCTCCTTTGGCGCCGAGCTTTTCAAGGACGAGTACGACTGGGACGAATTCCGAAACCTTTGGGAGGACAATGATGGTAATGGGAGTCTTAAGGGCGAACAATTTGCCCGGAACAAAGAATTCAGAAGCCAATGGAACGCTTTTGGTACTTTGTTATTCCCGTTTTCGGATCGATTTTCGGCACAATTGGGCCTCAACCTCAATAAGACGGACTACGACTACCGAGATCTGTTGAACTCGGGTACAGAGAACAGAAGTGCCGAACGAAATTTCAAGGCCATTCTATTGCCCAGTCTGAATCTTGAGTATGTATTCTCGGAGGACCATCAGTTATATGCTAATGTCAGTCGTGGGTTCTCGAATCCAACCTTAGAGGAAACCTTAACCCCTGATGGTGTAATCAACCCGGATATTGCCCAAGAAACCGGGGTAAACTATGAACTGGGCACTAATTTGTATTTGGACCAGAAGCGATTTCAATTGAATCTGTCCATATACCAAATGAATATCCAAAACCTCTTGGTCGGGGAACGTGAAAGTGAAGATCGGCTCGTTGGTAAAAATGCAGGCAAAACGAGACACCGTGGACTGGAAATTGCGATGAGCTATAATTGGACGATTTCCAAAAACATTCAACTTTCACCTTTTGTCAATTACACCTTGACCGATCATAGTTTTGTGGAATTTATTGATGAAGGTGATAATTTTTCGGGAAACCCACTCACGGGTGTTCCCGAACAACGCAGAACGGCCGGTATTCAGATGCGCCTCTTTGAACACTTTTACTGGAACATTACCCATCAGCATGTGGGTGAAATTCCGTTGACCAATGCCGCTGATCTTTACAGTGACCCGTTTACCGTCCTCAACACAAGAATGGGCTATTTAAAAAAACTATCGGAACATTTCACGTTGGGTATCGATTTTGGTGTCAACAATGTGCTCGACGAAGTATATGCACAATCGGTGCTGATCAATACCCAAGGTTTCGGCGGGCGTGAACCGCGCTATTTTTATCCGGGGGACGAACGGAATTACTATGGGGGGCTGAAAATAGGATATTCTTTTTAACCCTTAATCTTCCGCAACCATACCCGCATATCCACTTCTTCATGGATGATGCTCCTTAACTCGGTGATTGCCACGCGCTGCTGCTCCATGGTATCGCGATGACGAATGGTGACGGTTTGATCCTCTAGCGTCTGGTGATCGACGGTAATACAAAAAGGTGTTCCATTGGCATCTTGCCTGCGATAGCGACGACCCACGGCATCTTTTTCATCGTAGAGTACGTTAAAGTCCCATTTCAGATCCGCGATGATCTCTTTGGCGATTTCGGGGAGTCCGTCTTTTTTTACCAACGGAAAAACCGCTGCTTTTGTCGGTGCCAGAACAGCAGGTAATTTCAATACCGTTCTAAAAGTTCCGTTCTCCAGTTCTTCTTCTTGAAGCGATTTGGAGAATACGGCCAAGAACATCCGGTCGAGTCCGATAGAAGTTTCTAAAACGTAAGGCACGTAATTCTCCCTGGTTTCCGGATCAAAATATTGCAACTTCTTGCTTGAATACTCTTCATGTTGTGAAAGGTCGAAGTCGGTACGAGAATGAATACCTTCCAATTCCTTAAATCCGAAAGGAAAGCGAAATTCAATATCGGAAGCGGCATCGGCATAATGCGCTAGTTTCTCATGATCGTGAAAACGATAGTTCTCCTCGCCCATACCCAATGACAAATGCCATTTCATGCGATGTTCCTTCCAATGTTCGTACCACTCTTTTTGAGTGCCTGGTTTGATGAAATACTGCATCTCCATTTGTTCGAACTCGCGCATACGGAAAATAAACTGGCGGGCTACGATTTCATTTCGAAAAGCCTTTCCGGTTTGGGCAATTCCAAAAGGAATCTTCATACGCCCTGTTTTCTGAACATTGAGAAAGTTCACGAAAATACCTTGGGCGGTTTCCGGTCGCAGGTAAAGGTCCATGGCGCTTTCGGCCGAAGCACCGAGCTTCGTGCCGAACATCAGATTGAATTGTTTGACATCCGTCCAGTTCTTGGATCCCGACATCGGACAGGCAATGTCCAGTTCCTCGATCAGTTTTTTGACGTCGGCCAAATCCTCGTTCTCCAAAGATTTGCCCAATCGCTTTAGAATACCGGTAGCTTGCTCTTGATACCCCAACACCCTTGGGTTGGTAGCCAGAAACTGCTCTTTATCGAATGCATCTCCAAATCGTTTGGCAGCCTTAGCGACCTCTTTTTCGATTTTGTTCTCGATTTTTGCCACATGGTCTTCGACCAGTACGTCAGCACGATATCTTTTCTTAGAGTCTTTGTTGTCGATAAGGGGGTCATTAAAGGCATCTACGTGCCCTGAAGCCTTCCAAGTTGTCGGATGCATAAAAATGGCGGCATCGATACCCACAATATTATCATTGAGTTGCACCATGGCCTTCCACCAATACTCTCGTATGTTCTTTTTGAGTTCGGCACCGTTTTGGCCGTAGTCGTACACAGCACTGAGGCCATCGTATATTTCACTTGATTGAAACACGTATCCGTATTCCTTAGCATGTGAAATCACCTTCTTAAAATCGTCTTCCTGTTTTGCCATTTGGCAAAAATAGAATATTCTCCGATTCTAGTCTGAATAAAAAATATACTTTGTGAAAAATGTTACAAGGAGTGCAGAAACCGAACAGAAAACCTTACTTCAATTGAAACTCAGCGGTCTGAAGCAAACGTTCATCCTCAAAAACATTGAGCGTATACGTACCGCCTTCCAATGAGCCCTCGGGTAAGGTAATGAAATCGGAAACCTGAGTGGTTTCGCCATTAAAAACAAGTTCGATACGTTTACTGTATACGTTGCCATTTACGGTAATGGTATTAGCATTATCTTCGATAATACCCATATTCGGGCCCAAAAATTGAAAATACAATACACGTTCTTGGTTCGCCAAATTCGCATCCCCTTCAATATTGACCGTTCCTCTCAGTTTTTTAATAGTAGAAGCCTTGTTTGACTGAATAAGCTTACCTGATCGAAGTCGGTATGCACTCCCACTGGCATTCTCGATTTTCAGGTATTGCTTGGTCTTGAGCTCTTCATTTAGCTCACGCATCTTCTTTTTCTGGAGTGATTCGGCCTCAGTTATGGCCCTATTTGCCTGTCGAAGGCGTTCAATCGTTCGTTGACTTTCATCATACTTATCGGCCAATTGCATATTATTATACTGCAAAAAATCGTTCTTGATCTTCAGACTGTCGTTCATTGCTTCCAACCGACTAAGCTCTGATTTGAATTCCCTCAATTTTTCGATGGTAAAACTTAGTTTTCCAACCGAATCCAATAGATTATCGATTTGATATTTCGAATCTTGTAGCTCGATGTCATTCATCTCCTGCAAAGCGGAAAGACGATCCACATCGGCTTTCATCAAGGTAAGGTCCTTCACTAAAAGTTCCTTCTCCTTCTCCAAATAGCCAATTTGCGTCTTTGACTGCGCATAGCTATAATAAAAGGCGATTAAAATGCCGATTATGACAGCAAATAGCGCTGCAAGGATTACTTTGTAGTTAAATTTGGTATCTTGATTATCCATTAGGAGAATAAGATTAAGTAGGTTAATATAAAGTCTAGGACTTGTCGATTATCAATCTAACAAAGATACTAAATGACATCAATAGGGTGCTACTACCCCCGGTGTGTTTTGGATGTAATGCCCATTTAATCAGGGGAGAGCATTACCTCTGTACCGTTTGTCGAAATGATTTGCCTCTCACCGATTATTCCTTTAACGAAGAAAACCCCATTGACCGTATTTTTTATGGTAGAATTAACGTAAAAAAGGCCAGTTCTTTCCTATTTTTCACGGAAAATGGAATTGTAAAACAACTTATTCATCATTTGAAATACAAAAATCAAGAACACATAGGGCGCTTTCTCGGCGACTGGTACGGCCCTCTTTTAAAACAAAATCAAGCCCTTGATGTTATCGATGCGGTAGTACCGGTGCCATTACATAAAAGAAAGTTGAAAAAACGAGGATACAATCAAGTGGCCTTGTTTGCAGAGCGATTGGCCTTTCACCTGAATACGGATTATGTTGACCATATCCTTTTCAAAACCGCAAATAATAAGACCCAGACCACCAAAGGACGTATCGGTCGGTGGCACGGAAAAACATCGCTCTATGCGCTCGCGGATACCAGTTATCTCAAAAACAAGAATGTTCTCTTGGTCGATGATGTAATTACCAGTGGTGCCACTATGGAGATGTGTGCTGAGGCGTTGTTACAAACCGAGGGAATATCAGTTCGAATTACCAGTATGGCCACCGTAGCCCAATTTCAATGAGCGGATTGCCCCAACTCGAAAATCGATAGTAGTATGTCACTCGTTTTATCTTTGTTCAATTGTAAACCCACAGCCATAGTTTAACCCATGTTCGACTCGGCCAGCATTACACCGAAAATGAAAAAAGGAAATTTCCCTAAATTCCGGTGTTCGGAAAACGCAGCTATTCAAATTAATCGTTTCTTTGTCCACTTAGATTAGTACTACATGTTTCAACGACTTCTCGCCTTACTATTTTTGATGTTCATCGGTGTTGCTTTGGTTCAATGTGGAAGAAGAGGCACCTTGACCGGGGGGCCAAAAGATATAGATCCTCCCATATTATTGAGGGCCGAACCAGAAAACATGTCCATCAACTTCAAGGCAAAGAAAATCAGGTTATACTTTGACGAATACATCAAACTTCAAGATGTTCAAGAACAACTTATTGTGTCACCGCCATTAAAGTACCTCCCAGATATCACTCCTCAAGGTGGGGCCTCTAAATATGTCGAAATAAAAATCAAGGATACCTTAAGGGAAAACACGACCTATACTTTCAATTTCGGACAGAGCGTACAAGACAATAATGAAGGAAACCCGAGTAGCTTTTTAACCTATGTTTTCTCAACCGGTGATTACATCGATTCTTTGCAGATTTCGGGTGTAGTCAAAGACGCATTCAATAAAAAAGCCGATGAGTTCATCAGTGTAATGTTGTATGAGCTCGACACTGCTTACACCGATTCGACGATATTTAAAAAGCCACCGAACTACATTACGAACACCTTAGACAGCACGGTCATTTTTAGGTTGAATAACCTCAAGGAAGGCAAATACGCCCTTTTTGCTTTAAAGGATGCCTCCAAAAACAACCTCTTTGACCAAAACAGTGACAAGATCGGGTTTCTTAAAGATACCATCTCACTACCGACGGACTCTACCTATTTGTTGACCCTGTTTAAGGAAATTCCTAATTATGCTGCTTCGGTGCCCAGTTTCACTTCGAAGAACAGAATTATCTTCGGCTATTTCGGAGGTGATGAAACGGTAGCGATTGCTCCGCTGACCGCAATGCCCGATACGGTAAACACTTTATTCAGAAAACAGCCTGAAAAAGACAGCATCGATTTTTGGTTTACCCCGTTTGAATTCGATTCCCTTGTATTTACGGTAACCAATATGAAACAAAAGGTCATCGATACCTTTACCGTCAAAAGCAGAAAAGTAGAGCTTGATTCCTTGCTCCTTACCCCTAACCAGCGTGGATCGCTCGGTTTCAATGACACTTTTCATATCTCTGCGACAACGCCATTGGTGGCTACAGACTCTACCAAAATAAAAATGATCAACAAAGATTCTCTTGATGTCGTTCTCCGTACCCAATTGGATACCATTGGTAATAAGGTCGATTTCGGTTTTCCTTTAGAACCCAATGAAAATTACAGTTTAGAGTTACTACCCGGAGCCATAACGGACTTTTTTGGGGAAACCAATGATACGCTTACCTATACGCTTTCCACACAAAGCCTTGCCGATTATGGCAACCTTACCGTAAATGTTCAGGGAGCGGTTATCTATCCAATTATTGTACAACTGACAGATGGAGATGGGAAAATGCAGTTGGAAATCTATGCTGAGGAAGAACAACCATTTGAATTCAATAATCTAGAGCCCGCGACCTATCTGATTCGTGTGATAGAAGACCGCAATGCGAATCGCAAATGGGATACGGGTAATTTTCTCAAGAATTTGCAACCTGAAAAGGTAAGGTATTACCCCGAGGAGATAGAGATTCGGGCGAATTGGGAGAAAATAGAGACATTCACCCTACGAGAGTGAACGTATCCCGGTCTTCCAAGAACCGAAGTTTCTCTCTGGTTTTTTTTACATGCGCTTTACTCAAGGTAGCATAACAAATTTCCTCTTTCTGGGAAAAAATCAGCTGCGCACCGAGGCAGTCGTACACTGCTGAATGTCCTGAATACTGATGCCCCAGGTCATCGGCACCAATTCGGTTTACCCCAATACAATAGGACATGTTCTCAATAGCGCGCGCCTTGAGCAAGGTATCCCATGCCTCGACTCTCGGTGTCGGCCAATTGGCAACATAGAGCAGTACATCGTAATCCACCGTATTTCGGGCCCAGACCGGAAATCGCAAATCATAACATATCAAAGGGCAGATTCTAAATCCTTTATAATCTACGACCAATCTTTCGCGTCCAGCGACATACACCTTGTCTTCACCGGCCAAAGTGAACGTATGGCGCTTGTCATACTGAGCATAGTTCCCATTGGCCTGAACAAAAAACAGCCGATTGGAGTAGGTCCCGTTTTCTTGATAAGGCATGCTTCCGACTAAGGCCATATTCTTCTCTGAGGCTACTTTTTGCATCCATTCCAAGGTTCTCGGGCCTTCTTCTTCGGACATTTTAGCTGGAGACATAGTAAACCCTGAAATAAACATTTCCGGTAAAACGATGATATCGGTATTCGAAGGGATTTCCTTTAATTTTTCGGAAAATGCAATTCTGTTTTTTTCCGGATCCTCCCAGAAAAGGGACGTTTGTACCAGTGCGACGCGTAGTTCTTCTTTCATTGCAAAGAGACTTAGTGGGATTCTATCAAATCAATGAGATCGGGCATACCTTGTAATTTTGCATGGTCCAAGGCGGTGTTGCCCCTACCATCCCTCATAGTTGTATCCGCTCCATTTTCCAATAGCAATTTTGCAATTTCGGGCTGTTTGAAGGTGACGGCATAAATCAATGCCGTGGCCCCCATACCATTTTGGATATTGATGTTGGCACCCCTTGAAATCAATTTTTTGGCAATAGCCGTATATCCCTTAAAACAAACGCCCATTAGCGCGGTATTGCCAGAGCCATCAAGCGCATCGATATCGGCACCTTTATCCACTATATAGTCAGTTACCTCCTCGTGACCATAATATGAGGCTAAAATCAAGGGGGTAGACCCCCTTTGATCTTTTGTCACTAATAAACCCGGGGTCTCCTCAATGAGTTTAGCGATAGCGTCCAAATCGCCCTTTCGTATTTCACCAAAAAAAGCTTCTGTTTTTTCCATACATCCAATGTATAAAATCTTGCCGGTTTAACCGTTGGGGAAGTGCCTTTTTCTTTACTTCCCTAGCTCAAAAGACTCCATAGATATTATCGATACTAAAATAACGTAAAACAAGATTTTGATTATGTATTTCAACCGACAATTTGGTAGTTTTATAGTCTTAAGAAACAAAAAACTGTAAATACGATGGATAACAACGAGAACAACCCCCACGGAAATGCCATGGACATTAACGATTCAGGCAAATGTCCCTATTTAGGAGGGACGATGAAACAAGCTGCCGGCGGCGGCACAACAAATCAAGATTGGTGGCCGAACCAATTAAGGCTAAATGTACTTCGTCAAAATTCGGAATTATCCAACCCGATGGAAGAGGGTTTCGACTATGCTAAGGAATTCGAATCTTTGGACCTCGCGGAAGTAAAAAAAGACATTATCGAGGCATTGACCACATCACAAAATTGGTGGCCGGCCGACTATGGACATTATGGTCCTTTCATGATCCGTATGGCTTGGCATAGTGCAGGTACATATCGCATTGGGGATGGACGTGGTGGTGCCAGCTCTGGATCGCAGCGATTTGCTCCATTGAACAGTTGGCCTGACAACGGCAATCTCGATAAGGCGAGGTTGTTACTTTGGCCGATTAAAAAGAAGTACGGTAAAAAACTTTCCTGGGCCGACTTGATGATCCTGACTGGAAACTGTGCATTGGAATCCATGGGATTCAAAACTTTCGGTTTTGCTGGTGGACGTGAGGATATTTGGCAGCCCGAAGAAGATATTTATTGGGGCTCGGAAACGGAGTGGATGGGCAATGATGCTCGTTTTTCCGATGGGGAGTACGTATTGGAGGCAAATCTCGGTGCTTCTCACATGGGCTTAATCTATGTAAACCCTGAAGGACCTAATGGGGAATCGAACCCGCTGGGAACAGCAAAACTGATGAAGGAAACCTTCGGGCGTATGGCGATGAACGATGAGGAGACGGTCGCCTTGACTATTGGTGGTCATACTTTCGGAAAGGCACACGGCGCGGCGAATCCTGATGAATTCGTTGGTCCGGAACCTGCAGGTGCCACTATGGCGGAACAGAGTATGGGTTGGAAGAATTCTTTTGGTACTGGAGTGCTTGATGACACTATTACCAGCGGAATCGAGGGTGCATGGACGCCAAATCCGACGCAATGGGACCATGACTACTTAAAAGTACTATTAGGATATGAATGGGAAGCTACAAAGAGCCCTGCCGGTGCCAACCAGTGGAGACCTACGGCAGCCTCAGCGGCCAAGCAAGCACCACGTGCCGGTGATGCCACCAAAACGCAAGACTTGATGATGACCGATGCGGATATGGCGTTAAAAGTAGATCCTGATTATTTGAAAATCTCCCAGCGGTTTCATGAGCATCCAGAAGAACTAGAGGATGCTTTTGCCCGTGCTTGGTTCAAATTGACCCACCGCGATATGGGCCCCATTTCCCGATATTTAGGAGCAGAAGTACCTCAAGAAGAACTGATTTGGCAAGACCCTTTACCGAAGGTCGACCATGACTTGGTAGACGGCGGTGATGTTGCCGAGCTAAAAAAGAGACTCTTGGCATCTGGTCTATCAATTTCCCAATTGGTGACCACCGCATGGGCCTCTGCATCGACCTATAGAAATTCTGATAAAAGAGGAGGGGCCAATGGCGCACGAATTCGGTTGGAGCCACAGAAAAACTGGGAAGTGAACAATCCAGCTGAACTTTCCAAAGTGTTGAGCGTTCTAGAGGGTATCCAGAACGAATTCAATGAGGGGCAATCAGGAAATAAAAAGGTTTCCCTTGCCGATCTAATCGTTCTTGGCGGAAGCGCAGGAATTGAAGAAGCCGCCCGAAATGCTGGCCACGATGTTGAAGTGCCTTTCACTGCAGGTCGAACCGATGCTTCGCAAGAACAGACCGACGCCTATTCTTTTGAAGCGCTGGAACCTGCTGCCGATGGGTTTAGAAATTACAAGAACTCCGATTATAAAGCCTCTGCCGAGGCGCTGTTGGTCGATCGTGCGCAATTGATGAAGCTTACCGCACCGGAAATGACGGTTTTAATTGGGGGAATGCGTGTTCTCGATACGAACTATGATCAATCACGCCACGGTGTATTTACTGATCGTCGCGAGGTTTTGACCAACGACTTCTTTACCAATCTTCTCGATTTAAGCGTGAAGTGGGAAGACACCTCAGATAATGAGACCTTATTTGCAGGTCGTGATCGAATGTCCGGTAACATCAAATGGACCGGTACAAGGGCTGATCTCATCTTTGGTTCAAATACGGAATTACGTTCGTATGCCGAGGTATATGGAAGTAACGACTCCGAGGGTAAATTCATAAAGGATTTTATAGCCGCTTGGACCAAGGTCATGAATCTTGATCGTTTCGATTTGTCATAAGCATCGTAAGAACAGATCCTTAATTCAGCACAGCAGGTGGTCAGAAATGGCCACCTGTTTTGTTTATGAGACCTGAGAACAACTAAAACAATGGTCATACCTAGCCTCGTAGCGCAGGCTACAGCACCTTATTTTCCAGTTTTTTCGAAAATAGTTCATGGAACTGTCCAAACAGGGCAGGTCGAAACGTTATTTATATATACACAGAACGAAAAATCAGTATAAATCTAAACACTTTTCAAATGAAAAAAATCATTTTATCTTTAGCACTACTTGCCGTAGTAGGCTTCGGCATAAGTAAATCAGGACTTTCGGATGGGGAACGAAAAATGACTGCTGACCACTTGACGGAAACCTTGAACCGACTTACCAGTACCGTAGACGGTCTTAGCGATACGCAATTGAATTTCAAGGCAACGCATGAATCTTGGTCGGTCGCCGAATGTGTCGAACACTTGGCCATATCGGAAAATATGTTCAACGGCATGTTACAAGGGGCTTTAAAAGAGCCTGCCAATCCGGCAATGCGTGATAGCGTGACCACGGGTGACGAAAAATTGATTGGGTTTATCAGTGTACGAAACACCAAAGTGAAAACGCGCGAACCCTTTGAGCCCAGTGGAAAATTCGGAACACACGAAAAAACCTTATCGGCATTTGTGGCAAAAAGGAAAGAACATATTGCGTATGTGAATACGACCACGGATGATTTGCGCAACCATTATGGCAAATTGCCATTTGCTACCATTGATGGGTTGCAAATAATTCTATTCATGAGTGGACATACGGAACGTCATGTAAAACAAATGGAAGAAGTTATGGCTCACGACAATTTCCCGTCCAAATAATCGGCCGTACATTTCAAGTAGTGGTCCATTGTGTTTCCGCATACAATGGACTACTTTTTACACTTCTATTCAAGTTATCACATTACATCGTTAATAAATAGTTGATAATTCGCACATATAGCCAGATGGTTCTCTTCTAGAATAGATGTAACTTCAACTTATGAAAGTAACTGACCATACCAATACTATTACCTTTAAAGGAACGCGACCTACCATCGATCTGTCCGATATCAAGATCACTACGGTGCCCAAGTGTTCTTTTTCAGGAAGCAAAGCGGATTATTACATTGGCCTCTCTTCGAAATCTTCCGATAACAGTGTTCGTATTATGGGAGCGGTCTCCACTGAGATGGTAGAGACCGGAATCAATAAACTTCTTGGCCAAGGGTGGGACGATATCAAATGGCCCGTCGTACTCGACATGCAAAAAAAAGTGCTTTACCATTCGTATGAAGCCCATAAAAATGGAGCTTCAGCGATTCTTGGTTGGCAAGAGTACTTTTCAAAACTATAGTTTTTTACGGCTTAATTTCTAAGTCCAGGCGTAAAATCGTCAGGGGCTAATTGTGGTTGTTCCATAGTGCCAAAGCCTCCCGAATCGTTGTATACGGTCCACTCGTTCAAGTCGTATTGAGAATTCCCTCGTATCACTTCGGGGTTTCGTAACGCCCTTCCGTCTTCAAACTCATGACTGGTACCACTACCATCCTCGCCCACGACACCAAAGATGTCTATAACGGTGCCTAAGGGGTCTACAAGTTCAATGGTATCATCTCCATTGGAATCGGCCGCGGTATTCGTACCTACTTCCATGTCGGGAAGAAAACCATAAACCGCTTCAAATTCTTCTGAATTTGGGGAAAGAACCAAGGTAGAATGTGATTCGATACGCTCATTCGATAGATCGATGGTGGAACCAACCGTACTGTTGTCATTTGTATAACGTCTTAATACCCATCCATTTAAAGGTACTGGGGCCTCTGATGCATTGTATAACTCAATAAAGCGGGCCTTAGGGTTATTTTCAGGATCGGCCAATTCCGAAATAATGATGTTTTTAGTAGTGATAGTGGTTACTTCTTCTTCACATCTCATCTGTTCAAAATCAATATCTTCCAAGGTACGTATGGCCAATTTGAAATCGCTCTTCTCGCGAAGCAAAACCCCCGTAATCGATCCGTTTCCCGCTGGCAGCTCAGCTGATTGAAAGTCGGAAAACCCACTGTTCAACAATTCGATCGTATGCTTCTGACAGTTGACCAAGGTACGTGTCGTTTCCTCCCTGGGCACCGCGAAAGGTTGCCCTAGTTCGCCTTCAATAATTTCCACTTTAGAAAATTTTACCAACGTATTCGTAAGGTTTGGGGTCAGTTCATCAATAGTCAATTCCCTAGGCTCTAAAGCAACCTTGTCATTACAAGCCACAAAAATATGCTGGTCCATTACCGAAGTTGGCAGTCTTCCTACCGAAGTATTCCCAAAAGAGGTGAACGTACCACCCAATTTAAAAACATCCTTACTCTTCCCTAGATACAGTCCCTTCAACTTGATATATAGCTTGGAGCCTACGGGATAGAATAGATGGGAGTCACGCATATCGATTTCGATTTGGAATCCCTCTGTTGGGTTTGAAAGGTTATTCTGGATGTAGAGTACACTAAAAAAATTTCCTTTTTCGTCCGATGATATCACATAGCCTTCAATAATTAAATCTTCTTGTATCTGAACGGTTTCATCGACATAGCGATTTTTTACTTCGGAATACGTAGCATTCGAGGTCAAGTCTGCAAAGCAAACACCTTCAGGCGAGTCAAATTCACGACTTTTTACGCATCCAAACAACACGCCTATACAGCAAAGTGTTATCCAGATTCTGGTTTCTTCCGGTCTTTTCATCATCTCTTAAAAACTATAGGCCAGATTCAAGAAAAAGGTCCGTCCGTAGCCATACCAGTATTTCGGGGCAAAAGAAGGGGTTCCGCTCAGACTGTCACGGTATAACTGACCAAAGTTCCCATTTCTACTTTGTTCATAACCTCCTGTTCTAAAAGTAGCGTCGAACAGATTGTTGATACTGGCAAAAATGCTGATGTATTTCCCTTTTCTGAGCCATGATTTTCCACCGACCAGATTCAAAAGGTATAAACTATCCAGGGGTTCTTGACGTAACAGTTTGGCGACATTTTCCTCCGTAGCATCCGGAAAAGGGTTTCCTGTATCAGGATTCAAATAGAAACTTGATGTTCTTATAATCGTTGAAATATTGGCATAATTGTCCGTTAGGTAATTGGTAGTTGCACTTACCCACCAATAGTTAGGGTCGCGGTAATGGACACCGAACGAATAGGCCTGCTGAGGGCCTTGTGCAAGTTTGTAATCCTTGATGCGAGCCCTCCCCAAATCAACAACCCCCTCTTGATTAATATGATTTTCTTCCGCACCGGCAGTATCAAAATTTATGGATACCAACGGTTCGCTAGCAAAACTATATCTCGCCATAGCGGCAACGGCGGACAGTTTCACCATCGATGACACCTGATATTCAAGTCCCACCTCTATTCCTTTATGTAATTTATCCATGTCCGTTATCACCTCCTGTACAAAATCCGATCCTAAACCGGCATCCACAAAAAAGAAGTTCACATCCGTTACATCTTGAAATCGCGAATAAAAACCTGTTAAGCGCCCAGTGAGTTTCGGTAACCTTAAGTAATACCCGATATCCAAAGTCGTTATTCTTTCGCTCCTAAGTTGCGGCACTACCTGATTGTTTTCTCTAGGGTTGATGAAACTATTCTGTAAAACTGGAGCTTTGGAGATTCGCGCAGCGTTCCATAGCAATGAATGTCTACCATTGAGCCTATAGCCCATCCCCCCTTTAAAATCGACATCAGTGAAACGCAGTTTTTCACTTTTGCCCAATGAATTTGAAGGGAAACGTTGATTTTGAAATCTTCCGTTACGTTGGTATGTGCTTTTAGTGTATTGTGTTGCTAAAAAGAAATCCCATCGTTTTTTGGAATAGCGCAATTGGGCAAACGCTTCAAACTTTAGCGCCGCGGTACCGTAATCATAACCAAATCGGTCGCCCTCTTTCTTCTCCAAATCGCCATTGATATCGTTTCTCGTATTGGAAAAGGCGTCGATGTCCATATGAGCATGTGCCCCTAAGAGATCCACAATGCTCGCATAGTTCTCCGCTTTAAATTGTTGATACGTTGCCCCGACATCAAGCTTCAAAGTGGGGCTTATCTTCATATTTCCGATAGTGTTCAGTACTATTTTTTTGGTATCGATAACATCATCTTGAAGGAGATAGGCCGCACGTTCTTCGTTAGCGGAATACACTCGACCCCAGTGCAATTGGGGTTGGCTTAGAAAACCTTGTTCTGCGGTACGTGCACTTGTAAAATTGGCACCAATGGGGCTATTGACATAAAAGCTGGGCAAATAGCGATAATACGTGGGGTCGGGGTTCGGCGCACTGAAGTAGGCTAGCCGACTTCTTTTGTTTACCCCGAATTGATATACTATTGCGGTGTTTAAGCCGAATTTTTTCGAAGTATAAAAATGATTCAGCATCCATAAGGGTTGTTCTATTTTCCGTTCCCGCGAATTGCGAATCTTTCCATTTTGTTCTCCCCAATAAGGGTTATAACGTTTTCCTACCAAGCGAAATACCTCTTCGGTCAGGGCAGAAGAGCGTCCCCTTCGATTCGATGCCCATATGCCCGTAAAATTGAAGCTGTTTTGCGCGTTCAAGCGATATTCCAAAGCGCCAAAAATTGAATACGCATCGTAAAGCGTACCATCGATGTACCCTTGTTTGGCCCATCTACGGGATGCTGAAATACTATAAAAAAGGCGGTTTGTATTCGCTTTCGCAGTATATGTTGCCATCAGCCTACCGGCATAGGTTCTATTGGAAAAGGAGGAAGATAATCGTGTTCCCGGTCGCAGTCCGGAAGGTCGTGTATCGATGTTCGTGCTCCCTAGAATTCCACCAAAATTATATTCGGAAGGCTGTAGACCTTGGGTAAAATGTTGATTCCTGGTCACATCATTGAGTCCGCCCCAGTGATTCCATTGTGGTCTCCCATCTTGAAATGCATTCATTGGCACGCCATTGATACTTACTTGTCCATATTGGGAATCATAACCCCGTACTCTGAAGAAGGCTTGTCCAAAATCGAATGCGGATCGACTCAAAAACACATCGCGAGTCGCTTGCAAAAGTCCGGTAGAAATGGAGCTAAGCTCGTCGTCTAACAATTCTGAATCCGTTAGGGTAATGAGATTGTCAGCTTGCTCGGAACGGAAATCCCTTTCAAGAAATATCGAATTCAAATTCAGACTATCCCCCTCAACGACCACCGGAATGCGTTGGATTACATAATCCGCCAATTCCAAATGAAGTATTTGCGTTCCGGAAGCCGAGCTATGCAGCCGAAACCATCCAGCAGAATCGGTTTGCACCGTATTCGTTGTGCCTTCAATAGTTATGAGAACTCCTTTTAACGGCTTCTTACCACGACTATCCAATACGGTACCTAGCACACTAGATTGCTGCGCATGGATTGCAAACAAGGTACAAAGCCAAAACAGAAACGTGGGGGAATATTTCATTTGGTCGGTTTGTTTTCAACAAAAAGTAAAATGCAATATAGTAATTAACTTACATAAATTAGATTAAATTCTTATTAATAATTTGTATTTTTGAATCTATCCTTTTGAAACACTTGTTTTGAACATAAAGCCCATTCTCTTTTTTGTATTAAGTCTAGGGGTACAAATCGGACTTTCCCAAGGTCAGAAGACATATCAAGTTCGTACGGTGGCTTTCTATAATTTGGAGAACCTATTTGATACGGAGAACGATTCCTTAACCTTAGACGACGACCGAACCCCTGCGGGAAAAGACCAATGGACCGTTAATCGGTATGAGAAGAAAATTGCCCATATGGCAAGGGTGCTTGCGGAAATCGGCAGGAACATCTCAACAACATCGCCTGATATCGTTGGGCTTTGTGAGGTAGAGAACAGGCAGGTTATCGAAGACTTGTTACAACATCCTTACCTCAGGGATAACGACTATAGTGTGATACATTACGACTCTCCTGACGAACGGGGAATAGATGTAGCCTTGATCTATAAAAAATCAGCTTTTATTCCCAATTCATTCAAGAGCCATCGCCTATTGCTCTTCAACGACGAGGGGTTTCGTGATTACACCCGAGACCAACTTGTGGTCGGGGGCCATTTGGACAATGAAGAAGTACATTTTTTAGTAAATCATTGGCCTTCAAGAAGTGGTGGGGAAGCAAGAAGTAGACCCAACCGAATCGCCGCTGCCAAACTCAACAAGCGCATTATCGACTCGATTACGGCATTTGACGCAGATGCCAAAATCATCAGTATGGGTGATTTTAATGATGACCCTATCAATGATAGCTTTAAAAAGATTCTTAGAACCTCGGACGGATCCAAAGCAGCTGTTGGGACTGTTGGCTTATTCAATCCCATGGAACGACTTTTTAAAAAAGGAGTAGGCTCTTTGGCCTATCGAGACAAATGGAACCTATTCGACCAAATCTACTGCACTATGAACTTTATTTCCGAGGATAAGAAAAAGTACTCTTTTTGGAAAGCAGGTGTTTACAGCCCTGAATATTTGATAGACCCTTCTGGAAAGTATAAAGGCTATCCGCTGCGCACCTATGCCGCAGGAAGCTATATTGGCGGGTATTCGGATCACTTTCCGGTGTACTTGTATTTGATACGAAAAGTGAAATCGTAAAGAGCGTATTTCTTCTAGTCAGAAGATCATAGACGATTTCAATTCCAGCTCACTATTCAATTAAAAGTTTATAGCTCTGTAATCATAAGATTGCGCCACTTCACTTTAATACCACCTCCATCATGAATCTGAAGGGCTACCGAGCCTTCGCCCGCACCGATTTTTTCATCGGTTAGGGTAATCATTTCAGTACCGTTGAGCCAAGACGTAATGGTCGCCCCGTCCACACGGATTTTCATGGTATTCCATTCCCCCTCTTTCAGGGCTTTGTCTTTTTCCGGTTCGGGTTTGATCAACCAACCTCTGCCATAGGACTCATAAACGCCTCCTGTGTCGTGACCTGGGGGAGCTACCTCTACTTGCCAGCCACTGACTTTTGTACCTTCAACAGTAGACCGGATAAATACGCCGCTATTACCGTCGGCTTCTTGTTTGAACTCCAACGTGAGTTCGAAATCTTTGTAGTGCTTATCCGTAGCCAAGTAGCCATATTGCTCGTCAGGGCCGCTTTCACAGATTAAAAGGCCCTCATAGACATACCACTTTTCGGTACCATAGATGGTCCATCCATCTAGGTTTTCACCATTAAAAAGTGATTTTTGTGCGGTTAGTTGTATCGAAAAGACAAGTACTATTAAGAAAAGTAACTTTTTCATTTTATCGTAGTGTTTTTGACTCAAAAGATTCCTACCGAGGATGGAATGCCTTTGAAAGTTTTAATTGAACCATTGGCCCCAGGGAATTCGGCTCAAGATCAAGACAAGGCCTAGTCCGTAGAATATAGCAATACTTTTGAATTTCTTTTTCCCTTCCATAAACTTCTTATGTCGAGACCACCCCACCGTAATCAAGACGATCGCAATGATATTGATAAAAGGGTGCTCTACAGCCAATAATCGCGCTGCGGAGTTCATACCACCCATACCCAATTCTTGAACGGCTTGAAGGCCATTACTGGAAACAAAATATAGAATCAGGCCAAGCACCAACTGTATATGTGACAGGATCAGTGCAAAGAGGCTCATACGATAGTCTTTCTCTAATGTAAACATCTTATTGCCCATAAGGCCGCTAATCGCGTTTAAAACAGCTAGTATCAGTATCGCCAGAACAGCATAGGCAAAATACGAATGAATGTTTTGTAGTATTTCCATTGGTTTATTTTAGAGAGGTAAAATACGAATTCTTAAGGCATAAAAAAACCCCGACATTGCTGTCGGGGTTCTTTATTCTATGATTAGTCGCCTAGAAGTTGTATCGTAGCGAAACATTATAGGTGATACCATTGGTATTGAACAGTCCAAATCTATCCGATTGTTGAATACGGACTTCATCGAAAAGGTTAAACACATTACCACGTAGGCTCAATTGGTTTTCCCCTAAGGCAAAGTTATAGGTAACTCCTAAATCGGTCAAAGAGTATGAATCAAGATAGCCTACATTCTCTACCTGCACGCTTGCTCCGTCATTCAACCACAAGCGGTCGAAATAATTCAGGTTTCCATCAAAGGAAAGTGCTTCCAGTGCTTGGTATCGAAAGCTCAGACCAGCAGTAAATTGAGGGGCATTGGTCACTTTAACACCTTCTCTATTGGTGCCTGGGTTTTCAGAAACCAACTGACCTGTATCATCGTTGTAAATGGCCACATCGGATGTGCCATCAAACTGCCAACTACCTGCAGAGAGGTATCCGTTGACTCTTAACTTTCCTTGAATATTATACTCCAAATCCAATTCGGCACCACGGTGAATTTGACGTACTCCCCTATCGAAAATATTCAAGAAAATATCGTCACTATCGTCATCGGGCGTGCCGTTCTCGTCTACATCGGTTCCAGTGATTACCCTGTTGTCCCAATCAGTAATATAGAAATTGAAGTTGGCTTTGAATCCTCCTGAAAAATACTTGTAACCAACTTCGATTCCCGTGATTTCTTCGTTGTCCACTTCCGGATTATCAAAAATATCATTGGATTCCCTGATGTTCACAAAAATATTATCAAGGAACGGTTGACGTGAATAATACCCAACATTGGAGAATATCTTATGATTTTCGGCAATGTCGAAAGACCAGCCGGCTTTTAGGTTGTATCCGATTTTGGCCAATTTTTCAGATTCACCGAGCCCTTCGCCCTCAAATCGACCAGTTCTTTGGTATGATTGGTTGGACAAAGCTCCTTGGGCGTACACTGTAAAACGGTCCGCCGCATATTCAATTTGAGAGAAAATACCTTGGTAGTTGATATTCTCGGAATAATCGTAATCTATTCGCTGTCCTTCATCCGCAAAATTGAATAATGATGCCCACGGTGTTGGATTGTATGTTTCCGTAACGGTTGCACCATCTGGTCTATCACCCGTCCAACCCGTCAAACCGTACAAATCGGCAACTTGTCTGAAGTGATCTCCAGTATAGAATCTCAAATCAGTACCAAAGCTAAAATTGATTCTGTCATTTAGCTGTGTATTGAAGTTCGAAACCAGGCCATACCATTGGTGATTATTCACCGAAGACCTTCTGATATAGACGTCATCTCGGCTTCCACCTGTACCGGCAGCCGTATTTTGAGCCTGTATGGCGGCATAATCTACCTGACCAAATAAGGGTCCATCACCATCAGGGTCAGCAGTTCGAATGCGTCCAAAACCTCTTGGTCCGGTTCCACCTCCGCGACCCCAAGACGCATAAGCGACAGTTGCCAATTCAGAATTCTCAGAAATAGTATAATCCCAGTTAAAGTTGAAGACCGGCTTGTGGTAGTAATTGGTTCTTTCCGATTCGATTCCATCTTCCGTAAAGCCCCAGTGCTGATTGAATTTTGGGTTGGCTTCCAGAATCTCTTCACTCTGCGACCAACGCTGACCGTGCTGTTGCGGTGCTCCGGTCAATAGTACGTTAAACGCGTGAGTGTCATTTGGTTTATATCCAGCGGCGAAATAATAGGTTTGGCCACTTCCAAAGGTTCCCTCTGCCCATTTTCTATGTCCTTGCCAATGGTCTAACAATACGGAAAATGACCAGCCTTTATCATTGATTCCCGAATCGTAGGAGGCAGTCGTTTTAAAGTAACTATCGTTTGCACCCATCATACGCACAAAACCACCTTTTTCCCTCTCAGCGGATTTCATCACCAAATTGATGGTTCCCCCAACGGAAGAAATGGCTAAGCGAGATGACCCTAGTCCCCTTTGGACCTGCACGCCATTTGCGATATCCGCAATTCCTGCCCAGTTAGACCAATATACACGACCATCTTCCATACCGTTCACAGGCTGTCCATTCAATAGGGTCGCGATGTTGATTTGATCGAATCCCCTCAGAAATAACTGGGAATCACCAAAACCGGTTTGTCCTGAAACGAAAGCGGAGGGTGTACTTTTAATGATTTCCGGTACCTCAACATTACCTACCGCTTTTTCTTGTATCACACTTTTGGTTATCGTGGATACGGCAACAGGTGTATTACGCTTTTCGGCCAAATCGATAAGTCCTGAACCGATGACCACAACACCTTCTAATTCTTCGGCATCCGGTTGTAAAACAACTTCCCCGATAGAACCCATCGATGTGAAAGACACTTTCTTGGTCACAAAACCGATATAGGAAAAGACAAGTGTTCCGCTATCTTCTGAAACTTCCAAGGTGAAATTTCCATCAAAATCAGTCGAGGCACCCGTCTTGGTTCCTTCAACAACCACACTCGCACCGGGCAAGGGTTCGTTAAGCTCACCGTCAAGAACGGTTCCGGTAATAGTTCCTTGCGAAAATGCAATGGCGGACATAAGGGACACAACCATCGCGATGTACATTTTTTTCATTTGTTCTAGTGTTTATTTAAGTTCTCAATTTTGCTGCAAATGTGTCACTTTTTTTGACCTTTCGCTTTAAGGCAAAGTTAAATTCGCAACATGCAAATTTAACACTTATTTAGCATTTGAGGTTAAAAATCCAACGAAGTTATTCAGGGTTGTTAAAAATTACCAGAATGGCATTTTAGCCCTTAAAAGATTTTAACAATTGCAATGTAGAACTGTCATGATCACCGATTTCAGAACCATTGATATCAGCTAGGATCGTATTCGCCAATTGTTTCCCTAATTCTACGCCCCATTGGTCGTAGCTAAAGATATTCCAAATGACGCCCTGTACGAATATCTTATGCTCATACATCGCGATCAAGGCCCCTAAACTGCGTGGGGTAAGTTTATCGATGAGAATGGTGTTTGTGGGCCTATTGCCTTCAAAGACCTTAAAAGGGAGTAGTGCCTCCAACTCATTGGTCGGTACTCCTTTGGCCTCCAGTTCTGCGCGTACCTCTTGTGCTGTCTTGCCGTTCATCAAGGCCTCGGTCTGGGCAAAAAAGTTGGCCATGAGCTTGTTGTGATGATCGGTATCTCCGTGTAAGGACTCTTTGAATCCGATAAAATCGGCAGGGATCAACTTGGTACCCTGATGGATCAATTGAAAGAACGCATGTTGCGAGTTCGTGCCGGGTTCACCCCATATGATCGTACCTGTTTGATAATTGACATGATGACCCGCTCGATCTACACTTTTACCATTACTCTCCATAATACCTTGCTGCAGATAGGCCGAAAAACGACTTAAGTATTGTGAATATGGAATGATCGCTTCGGTCTCGGCATCGTAGAAGTTGTTATACCACACACTTAACAAGGCCAGAACAACCGGAATATTCGTTTCAAAGTCGGCCGTTCTGAAATGTTCATCCATCTCATTCGCACCCGTCAAGAGGGCATCGAAATTCTCAAAACCTACGGCCAACGCAATAGAAAGACCAACGGCACTCCATAAAGAGAAGCGACCGCCCACCCAATCCCACATAGGGAAAACGTTTTCTTGGGCAATCCCAAATTCCGCAATTTTCACCGTATTTGTAGAAACTGCAGCAAAATGCTTTGGAATATCTTCTTGTGTGGCGCTCTTAAGAAACCACTTTTTTATCGTAGTAGCGTTGCTAAGGGTCTCTTGAGTCGTAAATGTTTTGGACACCACTACAAAGAGGGTCGTCTCTGGGTTCAGTTCTCTCAATACCTCATGTACATGATCCCCGTCAACATTACTTACAAAATGAACTTTTAGATGGTTCTTGTAAAACTTCAACGCATCGGTCACCATTGCCGGACCAAGATCAGAACCTCCGATTCCGATGTTTACCACATCCGTAAATTGCTTTCCGGTATACCCTTTTTTATCTCCCAAGATGACCGACTCGGTGAAGGTCTTGATTTTGCGCTTCACCTCATATACCTCCTCAACGACATTTTTTCCGTCTACCCAGACCTCATCGTCCTCTTTGGTTCGTAAGGCCGTATGTAACACGGCTCGGTCCTCGGTTTGATTGATATGTTCGCCCCCGAAATACTTATGAATCGCATCTTTCAGTTGTACTTCATTGGCCAATTTCACCAAAAGTCGGAGTGTTTCCCCAGAAATTTTGTTCTTGGAGAAATCGACCAAAAATTCATTCCATTTTATGGTGAAGTCACCCGCTCTATTTTCGTGCGACGCGAAATAGTCTTTGAGATGTATCTCTTTCGATGTATCGTAATGATCTGAAAGTGCGTTCCAAGCACTTAAAATGGTAGGGTTGTTGTTCTGTAACGCCATTGTATACGCTTAGGGGTTATCGTTTACTCACGTATCCTTTTCTTGAAAGGAAAGTGCAAAAGTAACCATAATCCCAATACGTCAGAAAGGGGTAACGAAATGGCAAAGGATTATTATTGATTCAAGGTGATAAGATCTTCGTCTTCCTCTACCATTTGCTTTTCAGGATACAACATACAGTCGAGTTGGTCCTTAAGCGGTGTGATATAGTCGAAGTACTCAGGTTGTAATGTTTCCGCGAGTGGTTCGGCCTTCGGAAGTTCTTCCCTTAGAGGATCTACTTGTCTATTGTTCTTCCAAAAGCGATAACAGACGTGTGGGCCGCTTGTATTTCCGGTCATACCGATCCAACCGATAACGTCACCCTGCCTTACGAACTCTCCTTTCTTTACCTTTTGCTTTTTCATGTGCAGGTACTGGGTAGAATAGGTGGCATTATGACGGATCTTGACATATCTTCCATTTCCTCCCCTACGGGTCGACTCCGTGACGGTTCCGTCAGCAGTGGCCATAATAGGTGTTCCGACCGGGGCGGCATAGTCCGTACCTTTATGGGGTCGAATTCTATTCCCGTAATATCGAATTCTTCTTTTCAGGTTGTATCGTGATGACAATCTACCGAATTCGACGGGCATTCTTAGGAAAGTTCTTCTGAGGTTATTGGCTTCCTCATCAAAGTAATCCACAATGCTTTTCAATGAATCGTTTTCATAAGCAAAGGCATAGATTGGTTTTCCATTATGCTCAAAATAGGCCGATTCAATGGGCTCCGCACCAGCATAGATACTATCATTGATATATTTTTCCTTGTAGATCACCTTGAACTTATCTTGCTTTTGCAGCATAGTGAAATCGATGGTCCAAGCATATACGTTGGCCAAGTTATGCGTTACGGCATAGTCAATCCCTTGTTCCAAAATAGCATCGGAGAGGGAGGTTTCTATGACACCGGATACCTCGCGCTCTACATACTTCACTTCCCTTTTATTCTTATAGGCTACGGCACTATCCCGAAAATCGACTACAGTATAGTTGATAGGATCGTTTTCGTAGATAAAGATCTGGGCGGTTTCGGTGGTGTCTTTTGACTTTAAAATGGTGTACGGTTTGCCTACCCGAATTCTTCGAACGTCGAACGTGTCTTTAAATTCCTGTGAAATTTTGGCAATTTTAGGATAGTCTACCTTGTTATCGAGCATGAGCTCCCCAAAACTATCCCCATTTCTTACGGTGTCTTCTTGTACGGTGAATTCGTCAAGGTTAAAGCCGAACTTGGTCACTACGGGTTTTTCGATAGCATCGATTTTCGCTATAATTGGCTTGGTTTCGTTTTCGACCGCTTTTTGGTCATCTTTACATGAAAATAGTGCGATGCCTAGAAAAAGAATGCCCCAGAATCTCTTCATTATCTACTTTTATACTTTGTTGGGATTAAAGATATGGTCTACCCATTGTTTACCCCAATCATTTAACTCTTCTTTTGAATATAGTTCTGGAAAAAACACAACTTTTTGAAAACTAGGGGGAAGGTACTGTTTCCAATTCGTTCCTCCGGTGGCGCCTATTTGGTCTTTATCTTTCGCCAGATATCTATGGGCAGAGCCCATGTGCATCAAAGGCCAGTTTACGTTTGCATTTAAGTCCAATGTCTTTAACGCTTCAATTAGCTCTTTATTATCTCGTTTAGTAGCATCAAGTTGTTGGTATTTATCGTAGATGGCACCTTTTTTCAACTGTTTGGCAATGCGAACCAAACGCGGGGTATATCGATACTCAAATTGTTTAAGGGTGAGTGTTTTTTCACCAGTTGTCAAATCGGTTGCCCCCTTTTTCCAGTAGATGTTTTCGTAGAGATCCTCAATTTTATCGGTCGAAGAAAACTGGTCACGTTCCGTATGATGCACCAGATTTTCCAATGGTGTCGCATAGAGTTCTATCATACGGTATTGTACCGACTGGAAACCACTCGCTGGAAGTAACGCCATGCGGTATTGTAAAAATTGCTCGCGCTCCATGCCCTTGATCATGATACTGAAAGAAGATATGAGCGCCTGAAAGTAACTATTGATTCTTCTAGTCTTTTCCAAAAAGAAAGCGAGATTCTGTGACTTATCATCTACCAACTGTTTCTGCTCATGCAGAATCAACTTAAAATACAATTCGGTTATCTGATGGTACATGATAAATATTTCCTCATCGGGGAAATAGGTTCGAGGTACCTGAAGACTTAATAGGGTGTCAAGGTGAATGTAATCCCAATAGGTAAGGTAGCGTTGGTAGAGAAGTCCGTCTAGATACGCACTTAAATCTTGTCCTGAATCTTTATACTTCTCTTCAAGTTTTGAGATTTGCGAATCAACGCGCTCCTTGTCTTTCATCATGTACTTTTCTGGCCGTTCGAGAATATGCGCATAGCGAATTCACATACGCAACATTCGTTTTGACGCCATCAAAATTACATAAAGATTTTAAATGATGCGGTATGGAGGCATTAGTCCATTATAATCTTGAACTGGTGTTTCAGCCCATTATAAGCATCCAAATCGGCTTTGATAGCACCTACGGCCAAATCGGCACTAATGCGAACTGGAATTCTATTGTCATCGGCCGAGACCCAAAGAGAAAGACTCTCTTTTTCTTTAAAAACCCGACCTGATTGCACCAGCGGTCGGAATTTATAACAGTTGACCTTTCCAAATTTTGTCTTTAGCACTTCTTGGCCCATGTATTTCAACTTGAAATCAAAGACACCGTCATCATCATACAGCATTTTCAATGTAACGGCCTTGCCCTCGACCAAATTTTCTGGAATGTAGTTATTTCGCAAGTAATAAAAGGCGGAAAGTAAATCTTGAATACTGTCTTGCAGTTCAAAATCCATTTTCTTTTTATTCTTCTTGTCGTTAAGGACGGCTTTTTCTTCTTTATGGTCGAAGTTGATTTCAACGTCCTTCGTATAACCCCCTTCATTGATTTTTCTAACGAACTTATAGGGTTTACCGTCTTCTACTCCAAAATAGCTTTCATAGGTATCGTCTACCTTGAAGAATATACTGGCAAAACCTGTGGTTTCTCCATGCCCCACCACATGATATACCGGTACTTCATCAATCTCGGCAGTCTTAACGTGTAATGTTGCATAACTGGCATTCAGAAAACCATAATGCAAACGAAATTTCAGCCATTCTCCTGGTTTAAAAGCAGATTCCTTTTTCTCCTTCTTATTTTTTGAGGAAGCAAGAGATCGGCTTGAGTTCATTGCCAAATCACTTCCGGAATACTTCTCTTGAGCATTAATGAACAGGCCGACCGACAAAAAAGTAAGTAGTAAAAATCTCTTCATAGCTTTCGAAATTGCACTAAAATTACACAATGTGTAGTAAAACTTAGTATTAGTTACAATAACTTAAACAAAATTTATTCCAAAGTATTGTGCGATCGCCAAAAGGGTCGAAAAAAAGCTTGAATTGCGCCTTATGTCATTTAGGGCGCGATGACACTTCGATACAAAAAAAGCCCAGCTTAAAAACTGGGCTTTTCCTAAATAACCAACCAAACTTTAAATTATGAAAAACCAATACTTAAAGTTGTAAGGGAACCACCCCTTACTGATGTAAATTTACGCCATACTTATTATGCCCGCATAGCTTTTAACGTACTTTAACTATTCCCTTAACACATATTTAAGCCCCTCGGTATAAAATTAGGAATCTCTTAAGAAAAATGCCTGTTTTAAAGGGTGCCTCTTGCCTC
Source organism: uncultured Flavobacteriaceae bacterium (assembly GCA_947494565.1). Classification (GTDB taxonomy): domain Bacteria; phylum Bacteroidota; class Bacteroidia; order Flavobacteriales; family Flavobacteriaceae; genus Maribacter_C. Next base: position 305,372 of record CANLVG010000002.1, read on the forward strand.
TTGCTCTCGCTCTATGGCCTCAAAAAGCGCTTTGAAATTGCCCACTCCGAAAGATTGTGCACCTTTGCGTTGTATGATTTCTATGAACAAAGTAGGTCTATCGACTATGGTCTTCGTAAACAGCTGTAAAAGATACCCTTCTTCATCACGATCGATCAAAATACCATGCTTTTTGAGCACTTCAACATCCTCATCAATATCACCTACGCGATCAAGTAGGTCATCGTAGTATTCTTCTGGCACGTACAAGAATTCAACTCCCCTTTGACGCATCGCCGAAACGGTGGTCACGATATCATCGGTAGCCAACGCCAGATGCTGCACACCCGGGCCATTATAAAAATCGAGATACTCTTCTATTTGTGATTTCTTTTTGCCCTCTGCAGGCTCGTTGATCGGAAATTTGACCCTACCGTTGCCATTGCTCATTACCTTGCTCATGAGCGCAGTATATTCTGTAGCGATATCGTCATCTACGAACGACACTATTTGGGCAAACCCCATGACCTCACCATAGAACTTGCACCAGGTGTTCATTTCGTCCCAACCCACATTGCCGACCATATGATCGATAAATTTTAGCCCTACGGGCTCAGGGTTGTAATGTGATTCCCATTTTCTATAACCTGGTAGAAAGATGCCCGAATAGTTCTTTCGCTCAACGAACATATGTACTGTTTCACCATAGGTGTATATTCCGGAACGTACGACCTGCCCGTGTTCATCTTCTTCCGTGGTGGGCTTCAGATATGGTTTGGCTCCTCTTTTTGTGGTTTCCTCAAATGCTTTGGTTGCATCGTCTACCCATAAGGCGACCACCTTTACGCCGTCACCATGTTCATTGATATGCCTATTGAGCTCACCTCCTTTTTGCAGGGGTGTTGTCAACACCAAGCGAATTTTATCTTGCCTTAGCACATAGGAGACCCTGTCTTTCAAACCGGTTTCCAGGCCGGCATACGCTTCGGACTGAAAGCCAAAAGCTGTTTTATAAAAGTGGGCGGACTGCTTGGCGTTGCCCACATAAAGCTCGACGTAGTCGGTGCCTAGCAGTGGAAGAAAATCTTCCGCTTCCTTAAAAAGTTTTTTAAGGGAATATTCGGTGTTCTTTAAATCTTTGAGGTTTTTTATTTCTGCTGCCATGATTCTTTTTTTGAATTGTTGATGTTATGATTTAAGCGTTGTTCTACGGTATGGAACTTGCTTACCACATCGCCCTTAAATGGGCCATTATATCAATTCTGAATTGCAACATCATATTCTAGGTTCTTCCGATGCAAATATCGGGAAAAAAGTCATAGTCGAACGAACCACCGTTCTAGAACCAATACCCGATACTAAAAAAGAGATTTCCCTTATCGATTTGTGGCGACCACGAATACATTACTTGAATCGGGCCCAAAAAAGATTCATAACCATAGCTGACGCCATATCCGGAATAATTAGGGGGTGTAAACCATTCTCCGGTCCTGAAAAGGTCATCATCGATATTCGCAACATTTGCCGAGAACATGATGTGGTTTTTGGGGGCAATCTCAAAATCTACCCTACCATAGGCCTTTACATAACTATTTCCAGGCAAGGACAGGAAGTCATACCCTATAAAAGGCACAAAATTATTGATCAAGTTCGTGCCATAGCCTCCCAGCACAAAATCAAAGGAGGTCACGTTGGAGGTGCCTAATTTGAAGCCGCCTTCGGTTTCCAAGTTAATGGATAGATTGTCAAAAAAGGTAAAGGCTCCCCCTATTCTAGCCTTTGCGACCGAAAACTCCTTGAAATTGTTGTTGTAATCGGAAGACAGTACGTAGAAATGAAAATCACCGTTGAAGTATAGTCCACTTGATGGAAAGTACTTATCGTCATAGGTATCGAGGGTGAGTTGCCCAAAAGCACTGTAAAAATTGCTCTTCTCAAAATTGGTTCTTCCATCGCCTCCGACTATAGAAGGTAATTGCTCGCTTTCATTCAATAACTCTCCCAACGTTCGCGTACTGTATTTCAGGTATTTATGTTCCAAGCCTGTCGTAAATGCGAATTCTTCTTGCCATACGGTCTGTAGATAGACTTGATTCGTCAAATCGGTAACGCCTAAGTTGATGGTATTGACATTTCCGACATTCGGAACTTCAAAATTGCTTTTGATGATATCGAAATCTATTTCCTTGTCAAAGGCGTTGAACCTCGAATTGAAACCGAAACTCCAATACGAGCCTTTATCGATATAGTACTGCAGATTGTATCGAAGGTTGTCGCCTAGAATGAAATCAAAAGAGGTGACATCATCTTGGGTCAAAAAGCTCTTTCTCGTCAGGTTGATCATGGCGGCACTTTTATAGAGATCATCATAGTGGGCCCCTAATCGAATAAATGTCTTGTTCTTGCTTTCCTCTAATCGCAGGATCAGGTCTTCGCCCACACTGTTCGATACGAGTCTGTAGCGGATGGTTTCAAAGTTTTTGGTCGTGGAAAGATTGCTGATTCCTTGTTGAAGCTTGCCAAAGGTGATCTTATCGCCTAAATCGAATCGCAATTTGCCTTTGACATATCCCCGGGAATAATTCTCACTACTACCGGATATGACCAAGCGGTTGACCACAATCTCATCATTGGGTGCGATTGATTTTCTGTCGACTTTTTCATTTTTCTGATACTTTGAAAGCGCCGCCAACTCTTCATATTTCGTTCTTGCCGTAGCTTCACCCAATTCCATTATGGCCTCGCGCTGATCAAAGTCAAGAACAGTATACGCATCCATGTTCGGTTTGATGTATATATCCGTTTTTTTGGCTTTATCCTCCATATCGGCTACCGACCTGAACTTATTGATTTGTGAAAGTATTTCCGTAGCGGAAGATAGGGCTTCACGGTTTGAGAGCCCATGTTGCACATCAACACCGATGACTACATCCGCACCCATTTCGTATACTTTGTCCAAAGGGTAGTTATTAACGACGCCTCCATCGATTAAAACGGCACCCTCAATGGTTGCCGGTTCAAAAAGCGAAGGCAGGGTACCACTGGCCATAACCGCTTCTGGTAGATATCCAGTGTTCAAAACAACTTCCTCGCCCGTTTCCACGTTGGTGGCAATGCATACAAAAGGTATGGGCAGTTTGTTAAAATCATCGACATCCTTGACATGGTACAAAAGCCTGACCAATTCGTTATAGATATTCTGCCCACCGGAATAGGCTTGAGGTACGGAGATCTTGAACTTATCGAAAGGTAGGGTCAGTGCGTATCGTTCCGAATCTTCTTTCTCATAAAAGGTTTTGGCGCTTCGGGGCAGGTTATCTTGGATCAGGTTATTCAGGTCCGTTTTTTTGAAAATAGAATCGAGTTCAGTGGCAGAATAACCAGAGGCATACAAGGCCCCGATGATGGCACCCATACTCGTACCTCCGATATAGTCGATTTTGACCCCTGCCTCTTCGATGACCTTCAAGGCTCCGATATGTGCCAATCCTTTGGCACCCCCACCACTTAGCACTAGACCTACACGTACACCATCGTCTTTTTTAGCCTCTTGACCCCATGAAAAGGTCAAAGCGCACAACACCCATAAGAAAACAACTGTTCGCATATATATGTTTGACGGCATTACTAGTGAAATGTTTCATATATTTTTCTTGCCCTCGCCATTCCCACGGTTTGCGTAAGATCCTCAATAGATGCTGCCTTGATCCGTTTTACGGACTTGAATCTTTTCAATAACTCTTGAGCCGTTTTTTCACCGACGCCTTCGATTTCTTCCAATTCGGAATTTATGGCAGCCTTGCTTCGTTTGTTTCTGTGAAAGGTAATTCCAAAACGATGCGCCTCGTTCCGTAACTGTTGGATTATTTTCAGACTCTCGGACTTTTTATCCAGATACAGCGGAATCGGGTCTTCCGGAAAATAGATTTCCTCTAACCGCTTGGCAATACCGATAATCGCTATTTTTCCTCTGAGACCCAAACTATCCAAACTTTTCAGGGCGGACGATAATTGGCCCTTCCCCCCATCAATGACAATCAATTGTGGTAAAGGTTGCTTCTCGTCCAACAATCTTTTGTATCTTCTATACACGACTTCTTCCATCGAAGCGAAATCATCAGGCCCTTCAACGCTTTTTATATTGTAATGTCGGTATTCCTTTTTTGACGGTTTCCCATCCCGAAAAACGACACAGGCCGCTACCGGATTGCTTCCCTGAATATTACTGTTGTCAAAGCATTCGATATGACGGGGCTCTTCAGAAAGACGAATATCTTTTTTCATCTGTGCCATAAGGCGGTTCACATGTCGTTCAGGGTCGATGATGCTGATCTGCTTGAACCGTTCTTGTCGGAAGAATTTCGCATTGCGTTCGGAAAGGTCGACGATTTTTTTCTTGTCACCCAATTGCGGCACGGTCACTTTCAAATGCGGTTCGACCGTGACCTTAAAAGGCAGGTAAAGCTCTTTCGATTCCGATTGAAACCGATTACGTATTTCCAAAATAGCCAGTTGCAGTAGTTCTTTGTCTTCTTCGGCCAGCTTCTTTTTGATTTCCAAGGTATGCGAACGAACGATCGAGCCATGCGATAATTGCAGGAAATTAACATAGGCAAAGGCTTCGTCGGACACAATCGAAAAGACATCTACGTTGTTGATCTTGGGGTTGACGATGGTAGATTTGACCTGATAATTCTCCAAGACATCGATTTTGTCCTTAACGCGTTGCGCTTCCTCAAATTTCATTTCAGCTGCTAGGGCCTTCATTTCTTTTTTGAAGTATTGTATCGAAGACTTAAAATTGCCCTTGATGATTTCACGGATATCCGCGATCTGTTGATGGTACTCTTCTGCACTTTGTAAGCCCACACAAGGCCCTTTGCAATTGCCCAAATGATACTCTAGGCAGACCTTGTATTTGCCCGAGTCTATTTTTTCTTGCGATAGGTCATAGTTACATGTCCTTAAAGGATAGACACTTCGTATCAAATCCAATAAGGTTCTTACCGTCTTCATACTCGTATACGGACCGTAGTATTCAGAACCGTCTTTAATCAATTTACGTGTCGGGAATATTCTTGGAAAACGCTCGTTCTTGACACATATCCACGGATAGGATTTATCGTCCTTTAAAAGCACATTATATCTCGGACGGTACTTTTTAATGAGATTGTTCTCTAAAAGTAGCGCATCTGATTCGGTAGGTACTACGATATGGTGAATGCGTTCGATCTTCTTGACCATGACCCGGGTTTTACCGTATTCATGCTTCTTCATGAAGTAGGAAGACACCCTTTTTTTGAGGTTTTTTGCCTTCCCGACGTATAAGATCTTATCATCGCGGTCATAGAACTGATACACCCCCGGATTATTGGGCAACGTACTTAACTGTATCTCGATGGGTACTTGGGGCATTGATGTGTATTGGTCGTTACTTTAGAAGACAAAGTTAAATTACTACGTTTTTATAAAACCACGCAGCATTTTCTGTTTATTTAACGTGCGCTACTCTTTTATTTGAGCTTCAAATACAACGAGAAACATGGCTATTTCGATTGGATTTCTCTAAACTAGTGCACCCATCATTTTGCAAGAATATCAGCTTCAAAATCAAGATTAAAAAATTAACATTTACTATAATCGGCTCATCTCTTTTATTTACAGTGGAAGTTCTTTATAAATAGTTGTGAATCACATATTTGCATGCCCTAAAAAATAGAATAAATACTATTTTGAGCTTAGACAATTTGTTAAAAAGTGCATTTCATCGATAAAAAAGTGCATTTCATAGGATTTTCACGGGAATTTTTACATATATTTAGCCATCAAAATCGACCATACATGGACACCTATATCATCACACTTGGTACCTACCTTATCCTAATGCTTTTTTGTAAAGTCTATTATGCCGTGGCTATAAAAGACTAGTACTGCTTGCCTCCCTTTTTCTTATCGCAAACCATTTGAACGTCATTGTATGTTGAAAAAAGATGCGCGATTAAAGTATTCCCAATTAAGAAAGAACATTTCTAAAGAGTCCTTATTAAATTCCAGTCTGGCCATTGCCAATAAAACTCTTGAGCTTCCGATATGGAAAGCCGAGTATTTTCATATTTTTTTACCCATTCCGGAAAAGAACGAGTTGGATACTACCTTTATACTCTCTATCCTTCAAGGCAAGGATAAGACTATTGTGCTGCCCAAGGTCTCTGGCAAAAACCAGCTCAAAAATTATGTATTGACGGATAGTACGAAATTGAAGTTGAGCGAGTGGGGTATTCCAGAACCTGTAGATGGCATTGAATTGCCGGAAGACAAAATCGATGTTGTTTTCGTGCCGCTGTTGGCCTTTGATAAAAAAGGAAACCGAGTAGGTTACGGGAAAGGATTTTACGATGTTTTCCTTCAAAAATGCAAAAGCGATGTCATAAAGGTAGGGCTCTCTATATTCGAGGCCGAAGAGTGGATTACGGATACCAACGATCATGATGTTCCTCTAGACTATGGGGTGACGCCTAAAACCACTTATTCATTTGCCACCGCTTGATTTTCCTCTGTAAAATCATATTCTTCCTCTTCTTTCTTCGGAAACGCTCTTTTATTGAACACCAATAAAATGCCCACTCCGGTGCTTATGGCCGTATCGGCAACATTGAAGACAGGATCAAAAAAACTAAAGGGCTTTCCTCCAAAATATGGCATCCATTCAGGCCACACCGTATCGATTATCGGAAAATGCAACATGTCTACCACTCGGCCATAGAAAAGTCCACCATAGGGCTCATCAGAAAAAAGTGTAGCGACCTCACGGCCGATGCTTTCATTAAAAATAGTACCGTAAAAAACCGAATCGATAATATTGCCCAAAGCTCCGGCAAAGATGAGGGATACTGCTAAAATCAAGGTTTTAGAAGATTTTTTTCTAATGGTATCATAGAGCCAATACCCTATTCCACCTACGGCGAATAACCGAAAAACGGTCAATATCAATTTACCGGAGGACTCTGAAATAGGCAAAAAATCACTCAGTTTCGCTCCCCAAGCAGCACCTGAATTTTCGATAAACAGAATCTTGAACCAACTGAACACCTCAACCGATTCTTGGTAATGAAAATGGGTTTTGATATAGATTTTACTGACTTGATCTACAATCAATATGACCGCAATCACTAAGAGCGACTTCTTCAAACTCATTCTTTACACTATTGATGCGGCAAAAATAGACATATTATTCGACTCTTTTCAGAAGGATATTACCTGTTACAGTGCGCAGATCATACTGCCCATTTCCAGAATTTGAATCAGGACCTATGATTTTCCCGTATTTACTTTTGGCCGTCACCTTGGCTTTTTCATAAAATGCGGAAATGGGCCCGCTTTGGGTGACAACTTCTACATTTTCGGATACTCCGACAAGATCGCACCTGCCGTCATTCAAACTGATGTTCAGTAACTCGTACACCCCAGTGGCGGAGACATTGCAATGGGTGCCGAACACATGAACCGTTTTATGCTCGGGCAGGAGTACTTTGAGTGCTATCGATATGACCTTATGGGCACTCAATTTATCATTGGGATTTATGAAATTAGGCTGAAAGGCGGCACTTATGCCGATGGTGGATCCTTGTTCGGTTACGTTCAGTAGCAGGTCTTTTTTATACTCTCCATCAATTTGGGCTTCAATGATCAGTTCTTGTAAGTCGGAGGTTGCCAAATCGATTTCGAAGCAATTGCCGACATCGATCTGTATCTTTGAAATGTTGTCTTTCAATAAAGTCTTCTTGACCAACTTTTGGGCAGTTAGGGATTGAAGACTTACCAACAATCCGAAAAAAAACAACACTCTTCCCATTTCAATAGCTAAGAAAAACGTCCGCTTGGCTGCGGACGTTTGATCTTTATTTCTGCATGTTCTTTGCCTCAATACTCAGCGTGGCATGGGGCACGAGCTTTAAACGTTCCTTATTGATGAGTTTGCCTGTTACACGGCAAATACCATAGGTCTTGTTTTCTATTCGCAATAGGGCATTCTTCAAATCACGGATGAATTTTTCTTGACGGATGGCCAACTGTGTGTTCGCTTCCTTACTCATGGTTTGTGAACCTTCTTCGAATGCCTTAAAGGTTGGAGAGGTATCGTCCGTTCCATTATTCCCATCGTTCATATACGAACTTTTCAATAAGTCTAAATGGCTCTTGGCCTTCTCGATTTTTTCTTCGATCAATGCCTTGAACTCGGCCAAATCCTTATCTGAATATCGTATTTTTAAATCTTGTGCCATTTTCCTAGTGTTTTACTATAAACAATTTTGTATTTACTTCATCGAAGGCAATATCAGTGCCCACATCTAATTTTTCTTCAAATTGGAGCGTTGCGGTCAAGGTCTCCGTTTTTATATAATCCATATTGCTCGTGACCGCTTGTTCTACGAGCCCGTCTTTTAAAATTCTGATCTCGATCTTATCGGTTACTTCAAAACCTGAATCCTTTCTCATGTTCTGAATACGATTGACCAGTTCTCTAGCGATACCTTCCTTTTTAAGGTCTTCATTGATGGTCACATCCAAGGCTACGGTCAGACGACCTGCAGTGGCCACTAACCACCCCTCGATATCCTTTGAAGTTATCTCTACATCCTGTAACTGTAATTTAATGGTTTTATTTTCAATTTCAAGTGTTATTTCGCCCTCTTGTTCGATTTTTTGGATATCATTCTGTTTCAGCTGTGCTACAGCCGCAGCTACTAGCTTCATTTCCTTACCGTATTTTGGACCTAAAATCTTAAAATTCGGTTTGATTTGCTTGACCAAAATATCGGAAGCATCATCCAAAAGCTGTACTTCCTTTACGTTGACCTCCGATTTTATCAGGTCGGAAACCGCTTCGATCTCCTGTCGTTCCCTTATATCCATGACAGGAATCATGATCTTCTGCAAAGGCTGGCGCACTTTGATCTTTTCTTTCTGACGAATTGAAAGTACCAAAGACGAAATGGTCTGGGCCTTATGCATTTTTCCTTCTAGTTCCGTATCGACGAATGAAGCGTCATACTTGGGAAAATCAGCCAAATGTACACTTTCAAAAGATTCGTGTTTCGTAGCACTGGTCAAATCTTTATACAGGCGATCCATAAAAAAGGGCGCTACTGGAGCAGAAAGCTTGGCCACGGTCACCAAACAGGTATACAAGGTCTGGTAGGCCGATAGCTTATCTTCTTGATAATCCCCTTTCCAAAAACGTCTTCGGCTTAAACGCACGTACCAATTGCTCAAATTCTCCTGTACGTACTCTGAAATCGCACGTGTCGCCCTGGTGGGCTCATAATCGGCATATGCCTCGTCAACTACCGCAATCAACGAATGCAGCTCGGAAAGGATCCAACGGTCAATTTCTGGCCGTTTCGCTAGGGACAGCTCTTCCTCTTCATACTTGAATTCGTCAATGTTGGTATAGAGTGCAAAAAAGGAATAGGTATTATAGAGCGTACCGAAAAACTTTCGCTTGACCTCAACAATGCCATTACTATCGAATTTCAGGTTATCCCATGGGTTTGCGTTCGATATCATATACCAGCGCGTCGCATCGGCCCCATGTTCGTTCATGGTATCAAAAGGATCGACGGCATTGCCCAAACGTTTGGACATTTTTTTACCTTCTTTGTCGAGGACCAAACCGTTTGAAACAACGTTCTTATAGGCCACCGAATCAAAGACCATGGTCGCTATGGTATGCAAGGTGTAGAACCACCCTCGGGTTTGATCGACACCTTCAGCAATAAAATCAGCAGGGAAGGTTATGCCTTCATCGACCAAGTTTTTATTCTCAAAGGGATAGTGCCATTGTGCATAAGGCATAGATCCACTATCGAACCAAACATCGATCAAATCGCTTTCGCGCTTCATCGGTTTACCGGAATCGGAAACCAATACAATCGCATCTACAATGTTTTTGTGCAAATCAATTTTTTCGTAGTTGGACTCCGACATATCACCTACGACGAAATCCTCAAAAATAGCGCGCTCTAGTACCCCGGCATCAACCGCTTTTTTCATTTCGGACTTCAATTCGGCCACCGAACCGATAATCAATTGCTCGGCACCATCCGCTGTCCTCCAAATCGGCAATGGAATTCCCCAATATCGGGAACGTGAAAGGTTCCAATCGTTGGCATTGGCCAACCAATTTCCAAAACGGCCTTCACCGGTGGATTTCGGTTTCCAATTGATGGTTTGGTTCAGGTCGAACATTCGATCTTTGATCTCCGTCACTTTAATAAACCACGAATCCAAAGGGTAATATAAAATCGGCTTATCGGTACGCCAGCAATTGGGGTAGCTGTGTACATATTTCTCTACCTTAAAGGCTTTGTTCTCTTCTTTTAACTTGATCGCTATTTCAACATCGACCGAGCGTTCGGGTGCCTGACCGTCTTCATAGTAGGCGTTTTTCACATACTTCCCGCCAAATTCCTTGAGTTCGGGTCTGAACCTGCCCTGCAAATCGACCAAAGGAACAGGATTACCATTATCGTCCAATACCAATAATGGTGGAACTTCAGGCTCGGCCTGCTTGGCAACAAATGCATCGTCAGCACCAAAGGTAGGGGCCGTATGTACGATTCCAGTGCCGTCTTCGGTGGTCACAAAATCTCCGGCAATCACACGAAACGCATTTTCCGGATTCTGATACGGCAGTACATATGGAATCAACTGCTCGTAACGCACCTCCAAAAGGTCGCTTCCTTTGCATTCCCCAATAACTTCATAAGGTATTTTTTTATCTTCCCTGGAAAAATCGGTAAAATCAGAGGCGTCTTCGGCTTCTTTATACTTTCCTGCAAACTGCTTGGAAACCAAGTTCTTCGCCAACACCACATGCATGGGTTCAAAAGTATATTGATTGAAGGTCCGCACCCATACATAGTCAATTTTAGGGCCTACTGTTAGTGCCGTATTTGAGGGAAGAGTCCACGGAGTGGTGGTCCAGGCCAGGATAAACACATCACCTGTAATTCCATCAAAAAGAGAGGACAAGCTTTCTTTTTTGACCTTGAACTGAGCAGTGACCGTAGTGTCGGTAACATCTTGGTAGGTGCCGGGTTGATTGAGTTCATGTGAACTCAATCCTGTACCTGCTTTTGGGGAATAGGGCTGTATGGTATACCCTTTGTAGATCAGGCCTTTATCATAAATTTGTTTCAACAACCACCACACTGTTTCCATGTATTTGGACTTGTAGGTGATATAGGGATCGTCCATATCTACCCAATAGCCTACCTGCTCCGTCATGTTGTTCCACACATCGGTATAGCGCATGACCGCCTTTCTGCAGGCCGCATTATAATCTTCAACCGATATTTTGGTTCCGATATCTTCCTTGGTGATGCCTAACTCTTTTTCGACGCCCAGCTCAATAGGCAAACCATGGGTATCCCATCCGGCTTTCCGTTTCACTTGAAAACCTTTCATGGTCTTGTACCTTGGGAAAATATCCTTGATGGTCCGGGCCATCACGTGGTGTATACCGGGCATGCCGTTTGCGGAAGGCGGGCCTTCATAAAACACATAGGTCTCCTGACCTTCCCGTGAAGAGACGCTTTTTTCAAAAATGGCATTCGCTTTCCAGTAATCCAGTACCTCCTGCGCTACTTTGGGCAAATCCAATCCTTTATATTCCGCGAACTTCATAGTATGCTTTTAATCCCTCATTTAAAGGCTGCAAAATTAGGAATTTTGATTGAAATAGAAGGCATTCCAACAGGTAAACCACAAGTTTTCAGTGGAATTGCATATCATCGGGCAACACCTGTATTTCTTTTCCATTCCTCGTAATCTATATTGAAATGTTAACAGTTGTCATCCAAAAGACGAATCTGTCCGTATATCTGAGTGAATTAAAACAAACACTAAAACTCAACAAAGATGAAAAAAGTAATTTTAAGTTCAATTTTGATGCTTGCCCTTTCCTTCTCATTTGTATCCTGTAGAGAAACTGCAGACAAGGCAAACGAGGCTGCCGAGGCTGCTGCCGATGCCGCTGAAGAAGCAGGTGAGGCGATGGGCGATGCCGCTGAAGGCGCCATGGATAAAGCTGGCGAAGCGGTAGATGCTGTCAAGGAAGCCGGTGATGATGCTGTGGATGCTGCCGGTGATGCGGTTGATTCGGCCAAAGATGCTGCAGGTAATGCTGTCGATGCAGTTAAAGATGCTGGCAATGACGCTGCGGACAAAGCCAAAGAAGTTGGTGGTGACATCAAGGATGCGGCGAACAAAACTGCCGATAAGGCAAAAGAAGCTGCTAAGGAAGTTGAAGACAAGGTGAAGAACTAAGCATCATTTCCACAAAAGAACGACCCCAGCGTAAACGTTGGGGTTTTTTTATGCCTAGAATTGATAGGACAATCCTAATATGAAGTTCCTACCCGGAGCGGCTATACCCGAAGAGTAGGTTCGATAACGCTGGTCGGTTAAATTTTCTAGATTCATTGTAGCCTTGAACGCATTGGAAATCGCATACTGCGACCGTAGATTAAGCGTATACCAGGAGGGAGAATATGGGTTGCCATTGTCGTCGGCCGCATAAATATATGCCTTGCTCCGTTCCGAATTGGCCAAATCATAAAAAGGTATTTCCCCATTGTAATTCAAAAAAAGGTCGGCCTTCAAACGTTGATTTTTCCAAACTAGGTGAAGGTCACCGAAAGTGGGCGCGACATGCCTTCCGGGAGAGTCTGTTCCGTCATCTTCCTCTTCGATACCCTCTGTTAATGTCAGATTGGAATGTAGTGAAAAGTGATCGGTGATAAACGCTTGTAGTCCGAACTCAAATCCGTAAACATAGGCCTTAGCTGCATTTTGAATGGCTTGTACATTACTCAATTCGCCATTGTATGTTATCTCCGATTGCCCATCGAATAGAAAATCGCGGCGTACTAGGGCATCCACCAAATAGGTATAGAAAGTGGCCGCTTCCAAAACGACCCGGTCATTAAAATTCTTTCGAATACCCAATTCCAAATTGTAGGCATATTCCGGTTCCAAATCGGGGTTGGGCACCACCACCGAGCCCGGTTCAGAATCGAATAACTTGCCTACGTCGTCGATATTCGGAGCGCGAAAACCGGTTGAACCGTTCCATGTAATCTGTAAATCAGCCTTTGGAAACCAACTGATTCCCAAACTACCGGTCAGTGCCCCATTATTCAGATTTGCATCATCAAAAGGAAAGGGATAAAACGTTTTGTCAAAAACGGCGTCGATCCAAACATGGCTGTACCGAAGCCCCGTCATCAATGTCAAATTCGGCTTTGCCTTGTATTCTCCATTCACATAACCTGCTAAGGTCTGCCATGTAGCCCCATCTGGATAACGAGAAGCCGCAATATCAACTGCGTTTGTTTCAATGTTCTTTTGGCTTCCCGTTGAGTTGACTTTATTGAAAATGTACTCTCCTCCATAATACAACCTCAGGTTTCCTATTTTTTTGTTCTCAAAATCGATGTTAGTCGAAAGCGCATCCACGGTTTCACGTGTAGTGAGACGTATCGGGTCTTGAAAGTCCCTATCATTCCTGCTTTCTTCGAAATGCTGGTAGGCCGTGGTCAATTTCACGCCATCGTAAAACTTTCCCTTTCCTTTTTTATTGATCTGTGCATTGGCCATGAGCCATTTTTGAGGCCCATAAAACCATTCTGCGGAACGCAGGCCATCTCCGGCGGCGTTCGGGCGGATTAATCGGTCATATCTTGCATAATCCGATGTTTCGGAATAATGAAGTCCGAAATCATAGCGCCATATCGCATTGGGCTTAAAGGCGACCTTCTGAAGCAGATTGAGTTGATCATAGCCCGTGGGAATTTGCTTTTTGGGCTCTGAATTGGCGATAAGTTCATCGACGGCATTTCTTCTGACCACCAAATTAGTTCTCAAATACGAGTCAGGACCATGGTCGCCCGTGGTAAGGTCTTCAAAGGTGTTATAGGATACACTGGTTAAAAAAGCCCATTTTCTTTTCCCGAAATTAATATCGAAATGGGCCGTGTTTTCAGTATTGGCCGAAGCAAAACGATAATTGGCATTTCCACTCACCCGAAGACTGTCCAAATTGGAAAAATTGGGCTCTTTGGTATAAAAATTCATGACTCCACCTATCGCATCGCTACCGTAAATCACCGAACCGGGTCCAAAAATGACTTCGCTATTCTTGATATTGAAGGGATCGATTGATATCACATTTTGAAGGTTACCTCCCCTAAAAATCGCATTGTTCATTCGAACACCATCGACCGAAAGCACTAAGCGATTTGTCGCAAACCCTCGTATCATAGGACTACCGCCTCCCAACTGACTTTTCTGCACAAATACTTTTCCACTACTCTGCAAAAGATCTGCCGAGGTTTGTGGGGTAACAAAGGCTATCTCACGCGCATCAATGGTAGCGATTTTATTGGGGATGTCTTTCTTCTGTTGCTCCCATTTACTGACCGACATCACCACTTCATCCAACTGCTCGGCCTTCATCATCAGATATACTCTACTGCGTTGTCTTAACAGTTGTGCCTTAGTCGATTTTCTGATTTCATAACTGATGTGTTTGAAGGTGATGCGCTCGTTTCTATCAAAAATAGAGAGATCGCATCTGCCATCGAAATCAGATAGGGCCGTCTTTGATCTGTCAAGGTTGTACACCGCCACATTGATTATCGGCTCTTTGGTATCCATATCAAGTATAGTGACCTCCTGAGCGAAAACCACTCGGACCATGAGAAAGAAACACGTAACTAGCAGGTACCGCATATTAACTGAAAACTTCATTTAAAACGGCCAGTGACTTGGGATTTCTAAATCCTTGCAAATGCAATTCGTAATACAATACAAGCGATTTGAGCAGCTCTTGCCGATTGGTCTTGTTCATTTTGATGCGTTGTACCTCATCAAAATTTATGCCTAAGAACCTTTTGAAGAAAGAAAGATTCTCTCCGGTCAAAATAGGGTTAAGTGAAGGGGTATTGGTGAACTCTCCTTCCTGCAGATCAAAGCAGACGGTACCCATGTCATTGGTATCAGGGTAAAACCCAAAATATTTGGTCAGGCGAATCAAAAAATAAAGGTGGAAATTGGAGATGGCTTCATGGGTATCAAACCACTGTAGTGAGGCTTCCAAAAACTCAAAGAGCGGTTCATTTCGTTCTTCTTCACGAACGCTATTGCCCAGAACTTCGGCCAAAAATAGGGCCATGGCATTTTTTGAAATATCGGTATGCAAGGTTTGGTAATGGTAATTCACCTTTACCTCACGGATACTTTCCAAGGTGCCCTTGTTCTTATGGTTCGCTACGAGCTCTAACTGTGATAAGGGTTGAAAGTAGGCACTTTTCAACTTCCCTCTTTTGGAGGTCAACACACCCTTCAAAAGGTATGATTTTAAACCATCGGAAGCCGTAAAGGCCTTTACGATCAAACTCGTATCACCATATTTCAAAGAGATCAGCACTATGGCTTTGGTGGTCACTTGCATTCGGATGGTCGGGTTTGGTACAAAGATAACCTATAAAAGTACGGTTTTGAAAGTACCTAAAACCAATACTGATTTCAAAAATCAAAAAGAGCCTGTCTAGTCGTTAAAACCAGACAGGCCCAATTCATTATTTATGTTTTGATTTCGGTACTTAGATCACTCCCTGAGCTAACATGGCATCGGCAACTTTTACGAATCCGGCGATATTTGCTCCTTTGACATAATTGCAGTATCCGCCTTTTTCTTTACCGTACTCAATGCACGAATCATGGATATCTTCCATAATATCCCTCAATCGTTCATCGACCTCTTCACGGGTCCAACTGATCCGCAACGAGTTTTGTGACATTTCAAGACCTGAAGTTGCTACCCCACCTGCATTGGATGCTTTACCAGGAGCAAACAAAATCTGCGCCTTTTGGAATTCGTGAATCGCCTCAGGTGTAGATGGCATATTTGCTCCTTCAGCCACGCAAATACATTTATTCTTGACTAGGGTCTTTGCGCTCTTTCCATCCAATTCATTCTGGGTGGCGCATGGCAATGCGATATCACATACAACCTCCCAAGGAGTTTTTCCACTTACGAATTTTGCGGACTTATACTTTTTTGCATACTCTGAAATACGACCTCTTTTGTTATTCTTAAGATCCATGACATAGGCCAATTTCTTCTTGTCGATTCCTTCACTATCGTAGATATACCCTCCGGAATCCGATAAGGTCACCACCTTTCCTCCCAAATGAATTACTTTTTCGGCAGCATATTGAGCCACATTTCCAGAGCCTGAAATTACTACCGTTTTTCCTTGAAAACTCTCGTTTTGGGTCTTCAACATGCTTTGGGCAAAATAAACGGTGCCATACCCCGTCGCTTCGGGTCGAATCTTAGAACCGCCCCAAGAAAGTCCTTTACCGGTCAATACCCCGGTAAACTCATTTCGCATTTTCTTGTACATTCCGAAAAGGAATCCGATTTCACGGGCACCAACACCGATATCGCCTGCAGGAACGTCGGTATTTGGACCAATATGTCGGCACAATTCACTCATAAAGGCATGGCAAAAACGCATCACCTCATCATCTGATTTTCCTTTGGGGTCAAAATCGGAACCCCCTTTACCACCGCCCATGGGCAATGTGGTCAGACTATTCTTAAAGACCTGTTCAAAAGCCAAAAACTTCAAAATACTGGCATTTACCGATGGATGAAAACGCAAGCCACCCTTATACGGGCCAATGGCCGAGTTCATCTGAATTCGATACCCGCGATTCACGTGTATTTCCCCTTTATCATCTACCCAAGAGACCCTGAACGAAATCAATCGTTCTGGTTCTACCATGCGTAATAGAATGTTTTTACCGCTGTATATTTTCTTTCTGGCGATGTATGGAATAACGGTTTCGGCTACTTCTTGAACCGCTTGAATGAATTCAGGTTCATGGCCGTTTCTGACCTTGACCTCATCCATAAATCCATCAATTTTTGCTTGCATTCTTGCGTCCATAAATTCTTTAGGAATAAGTTAAACCCCTTGACCTAGATAGACCCTAATCGCGGGGCACGTATATTGAATTAAAAATATATCGGCAAAATTATGCTATTATTATAATTTACACCCTATTATTTTCAAAATATGATAAATTTATACGCCGATGGCCTGCTCCAAATCGGCAATTAAATCCGCTACATCCTCAATGCCGACGCTTAGTCGTATCAGTGCGTCGACCACGCCACTCTTTTCGCGCTCTACTTTCGGAATACTGGCATGGGTCATACTAGCAGGGTGTCCGGCTAGACTTTCAACA
This sequence comes from uncultured Flavobacteriaceae bacterium, assembly GCA_947494565.1. Classification (GTDB taxonomy): domain Bacteria; phylum Bacteroidota; class Bacteroidia; order Flavobacteriales; family Flavobacteriaceae; genus Maribacter_C. The sequence continues at coordinate 322,676 of CANLVG010000002.1, forward strand.
CCGCCTAGGGATTCCGCTAAAGTAAAGACCTCTAGTTTTTCAACGATTTTAATCGCATCATCATAACTACTACCCTTGGGGATAAAGGAAATCATTCCCCCAAAATCATTCATTTGCGCTTTTGCGATGTCATGGTTGGGGTGGTCTTCGAAACCGGGCCAGTACACCTTTTCTATTTTAGGGTGGTTTGCCAAATACTCGGCAATCGCCCTTCCATTCTCGCAATGGCGTTGCATACGCACGTGAAGTGTTTTGATTCCACGAAGGGTCAAAAAACTATCCATAGGTCCGCAAACGGCCCCACTGGCATTTTGAATGAAATAGAGTTTGTCTGCCAATTCTTTGTCCTTTACGACCAGGGCACCAACGACCACATCACTATGTCCACCCAAGTATTTCGTTGCCGAGTGCATGACAATGTCGGCACCTAGATCCATCGGCACCTGCAAATAAGGCGTGGCAAAGGTATTGTCTACGGCCAATAGGATATCATGCTTTTTGGCCAAAGCTGAAACGGCCTTGATATCAATGACGTTCATCATAGGGTTCGTCGGGGTCTCAATCCAGATAAGTCGCGTCTTTTCCGTAATGTATTCAGCAATGGTATCGGTATTTTGCATGCCGATAAAGTGAAATTTGATGCCAAATTTTTCAAATACTTGTTTGAACAAGCGATAACTGCCCCCATAGAGATCGTTAGTGGATACCACCTCGTCACCAGGATTCAATAGTTTTATCACGGCATCTATAGCAGCGAGGCCACTGGCGAACGCCAGACCATAAGTACCGTTCTCGATGCTGGCCAAGGAATTTTCCAAAGCGGTACGCGTAGGGTTGGCACTTCTAGAATACTCAAAGCCTTGATGCCCTCCCGGAGTAGTCTGGGCGTAGGTAGAGGTTTGATAAATGGGGGGCATGACCGCGCCGTACGCTTTATCCGGTTGCTGCCCTCCGTGAATGGTCTTGCTATTGAACTTCAGTTTCTTTTCACTCATGGTTTATAATTATAAGTACAAATGTATCGTTATCTTTGAAAGCATACAATCAGACCCCAATCACTGATACCGAAATGAAATCTTCCATTTGCTTTATTTGCATGCTTTTGCTGCTCATTGGTTGCCAAAACCACGACAAACTTACTTTTGAACCCGTCCTAATTCAAAGTGAATCCAACGTTAATTGTACTATTCAAATAAAGATTCCTCAAGCCATTGATGACACTAAACTGGCCAGTGTGGTCAATACGGCCTTACGTGAAGAGGTCATTTCGTTACTACATTTCGATGAGGAGTCTGAGGTTTCGGATATCAATACGGCCATGGCATCTTTTGAATCGGGATTTGAAATACTCCAGCAGCGCTATGCTGACGAGACCACGCCTTGGGAGGCGAAAATCGATGCTGAAATCACTTTTGAGAACGCGTCGATACTGAGCATTGCCTTAAATGCCTTTCTATTTACGGGAGGAGCTCATGGGTACTCTTCGGAACGCTTCCTTAATTTTGATAAAATCGAAGGACACGAATTGGAAAACTGGCAACTGTTTAAAAATAGTGAGGCATTTCAACATTTGGCAGAAAGCAAATTTCGGGCACAAGAGAACATTCCACCCGACAAACCGATCAACCATACCGGCTTCATGTTCGAGGAAGATTCCTTTTATCTTCCTGAAAATATCGGATTTACCGAAAAAGGACTAACCTTACTTTATAACCAATATGAGATTTCGTCCTTTGCCGACGGTACTCTTGAGCTGGTTTTGCCGTTTGAGGAAATTCAGAAGTTCATGGCAACTGAAACAAAACTATAATACTATTTCATTAGAGCTTTTTGGAGCGATAGGATGACCCCAAGATGCAGGCCCTCGTGAAAAACATTGAATGCCAAGGCATCTTCTACGCACTCCAAAACCACACCAGGTGTCGTCGTATATGGGTCGAAGTTCTTGAAAATACCGTTCTCGTAGTCTTGCTGTATCCATTCGGCGGTGGCAAAAAGATATCCTTCAATTTCTTCCATCTCGTCATCCGTGGCCGTACCATCAGGAACAGTACCTTTCTTGAACTTATCGATCAACTCATTCGACATACGCATGGGTAAGTTGCTCCTGCCATAGACCAAACGTTGCTGTGTGACCACAACATGTGCAATATTCCACCAGATATTGTTGCGAAAACCTGGGGGAATTTCGAGTAGGGCCTCCTTCGGAGTATTCTTAAGAATCTTATAGAGAATCTTTCTGTTTTTAAGGGTAATGTCAAAGAGCTTTTCCAATCTTTTTATATTTAGTTGAAGATACAATTCATAAAAACATATCTATATTTCTAGATATGTAAATATTATTTATATATTTGTCCTGTGAATATTGTCGAAATTAGTAAAGTATTATCAAACGAGACCCGTGTGCGAATCTTAAAGTGGTTGAAGGAGCCTGAATTGAACTTTCCGCCCCACCAAGATATCGATCATTTTGATGATGGTGTATGTGTCGGTTATATACAAGATAAGACCGCATTGTCGCAATCTACTATCTCGACGTATCTGAATTCGATGCAGCAAGCACAATTGGTCATTCCTACAAGACATGGGAAATGGACCTATTACAAACGGAATGAAGAGGTCATCAAGAGCTATGTAAAGGCCTTAAAAGAAGAACTATAATTTTTTTGCTTAATCCATATCGACAATTAGCGATATATAAATATATAACATGATGAACAATCCGCAACAATGCACGATGAATGAACCGTTGTGTCGCCAATCACAGCGTTCAAAATGGAAAAAAATGCTATCTCAACTGCTCGCTACCATCACCATATGCAATGCAGAAGAGTTGTCTAAAATCAAATAATCCAAAAAAAAGAAAAAATGAAAACAATAGGTTTAATCGGTGGTATGAGCTGGGAATCCTCAAAGGTCTATTACGAGCATGTGAATACCATGATCAAGCAACAGTTAGGGGGTTCACACTCGGCAAAGGTCGTAATGACCTCTGTGGATTTCGGTGAAATCGAAAAACTCACTTTCGAAGGGAACTGGAACAAAATCGGAGATATCATTGCCAACGAATCCATAAAGCTTGAGAAAGCTGGGGCCGACATGGTATTATTGTGTACCAACACTATTCATTTGGTGAGCGACCGTATTACCAATTCGGTGGCCATACCCTTTTTTCACATTGCCGACGCCACAGGAGAGGCTATCCAAAACGATGGGTTACAAAAAGTAGCCCTACTCGGCACCAAGTTTACTATGGAAAGGGATTTCTATACCAAAATACTTCAAGCGGTCTATGGCTTAGAGGTTCTTATTCCGAATCCTGAAGAGCGGCAAGTAATCCACGACATTATTTATAATGAATTGGTGAAGGGGGTGTTATCGGAAAAATCAAAGGCGGTCTATCTTGAAATCATTGCAAGTCTCGAAAAAAGAGGGGCCCAAGGCATCATTGCAGGATGTACGGAAATTCCCCTACTGATTTCCCAAAGCGATATTTCAATCCCCTTATTCGATACGGCCAAAATACATTCGGCCAAGGCAGTAAGCATCGCCTTGGGCCAGTAAACGACTTCCAAATCTCGATAATCGATTAAAATGAATTCTAAAACTACAACTACATGAAACTACTGATCGTCGGCGGCCATGGCGCCATAGGAAAAACATTGACCGCGCATTTCAAAAAGGATAACGAAGTTATTATTGCAGGAAGAAGCAATGGAGACATTGAGGTCGACATCACCGATTCCTCATCGATTACGCGGATGTTCGACGCCATTGGCAACATCGATGCGATTATCTGTGCGGCAGGTGATGCGAAATGGGCTACCTTTGAAAACTTGACGGAGGACGATTACTACATTGGGTTCCGCAGTAAACTCATGGGGCAAGTCAATCTAACGCGTTTAGGGTATCGGCACTTGAACGAAGGAGGTTCCATTACCTTGACAACGGGTATTTTAGCGGAACACCCGGTACCAAAAACTGCAAGTGCGGCCATGGTCAACGGAGCAATCCATAGCTTTGTAAAAGCTACGGCGCTTGAGCTTCAAAGAGACGTTCGATTAAATGCCATAGCCGCAGGAATGGTTCAAGACACCTATGAAAAGTACAAAGATTATTTTCCGGGCCATACCCCCGTCTCTATGGAAAAAGTAGTGTCCGGATATGAGCAGAGTGTACTTGGATCGGAAAATGGAACGATCATAAAAATTTACAACTGATAATACCTTAGCGATGAAGAAACTATACCACCTAAGCACCTGTGATACCTGTCAACGTATCATCAAAGAATTGGAGTTGCCAAGCGATTTTGAACTTCAAGACATCAAGACCGAGCCCATGACCGAAAAACAGGTAGAAGAAATGAAAACCTTTGCCGGAAGCTATGAAGCGTTGTTCAGTAAAAGGGCGCGTTTGTACCGGCAACAAGGGTGGCACGAAAAGCAACTTGCGGAGACTGACTTCAAAAACTTGATCTTAGAGCACTATACCTTTCTAAAACGTCCGGTCATTCTGCTGAACGGGCACATATTTGTCGGCAATAGTAAAAAGGTGGTTCAGGCTGCCAAAGAGGCCATTCATTCTTGAGCAAACGAACTCTAGCCATACTAGCGGCCATTGGCGCAACCACCATTTATGCGCTTAACCATACGATTGCTAAAGGAGTGATGCCACATTATGTGCAGCCCTTTGGGTTTATCATCTTTCGAGTAGGTGGTGCAGCCTTGCTATTTTGGTTGATTTCCTTTTTCGGTCCAAAAGAGCGCCTACGGAAAACGGATTATATGCGTATGTTGGTCTGTGCCCTTCTCGGCATGGGTATCAACATGTTGGTCTTCTTTAAGGGGTTGGCGCTCTCTACCCCTATCAATAGTGCGGTTTTGGTCACTACCACTCCGATTATCGTATTGATCCTTTCCGCGATATGGATCAAGGAAAAAATATCGGGGCGGAAAATTCTGGGTATCACAATCGGACTCATCGGAGCCTTAGGACTCATTTTCTTTTCCTCGGAAACTAGGCAGGATGCCCCAAACATTCCTCTGGGGAATTTTCTAATTCTAATGAACTCCGTATTCTATGGCTCCTATCTCATTGTCGTGAAAACCTTGATCGATAACTATCATCCGTTTACGTTTATGAAGTGGTTGTTTACTTTAGGAATTTTTCTCGTACTTCCGTTCGGGTATAAGGAATTCATGGAAATAGACTTTGCCCATCTGCCCCTTGAAGCGATATGGAGTATCATTTTTGTGGTGGTCGGCACTACGTTTTGTACCTACTTGTTCAATATTTTTGCCTTGACACAGTTACGCGCGTCTACATTGAGCGCATTTGTTTATGTACAGCCCCTAATCGGAATTCTCTATGCCGTTGCCATGGGAAAAGACACATTGACCACCCTGAAAATATTGGCGGCCTGTTTGGTTTTGGTCGGCGTGTATCTCGCCAGTAGAAAACCCCGTGCCGGCCGGGCCAAGAACGCTTAAAGCCGATAGATTTCCTTGCGTACCAGACGCATCAGATCCATATGTTTTTCTTCGGCCATCAATCGCCGGTACTTCTTACGATCTAGCTTATTGACCAAATTCCAAAGGGCCAGATTCATTTCGGCATGTTCCGTAAAAAAACCGATCATGTCGAAAATACGTGGAGAGGCATCAGCGGTAAAATACTTGTCATACCCATATTCCTTGGCATAGAAAAGGAATTCTACCGTATGTAGAAAGTTCCGGGAACCCGAAATCAAATCCCAATCAAAATTGAAGTCATTATCGTTCGTATGCAAATAATAGTCTGTTTGGGTTTCTTCACACAAAGCAATGACCTGAGCCGGATTTTCCTTGGCCAGCAAGGCATGCCCGAAGTCGATGGTCACACCCGTAGCCCTATTGCCGATCTCTTTTAAAAACAGTATCGTTTTCGCACAAGTGTCCAATTGTGCATGTACCCGGGTCTCATTGATTTTGTATTCGATAAACAATGGCATTTCAGGCATGTAATCCGCTGCTTCTGCTATTGATTCTACCATATTCCGCCACGCTTTCGGATAATCGACCTGAAACAAGTTATCATACCCATCTGAAAGTGGGCAACAGGTCACCAATGGTGCGCCTACTGCCTTGGCATAGTCCTTGGCCTTTTTGATAATGGCTATTGCCCCTTTTCGCAAGTTGGCGTCGGAACGTGACAAAGCACCCGGCACCCATTGGGTTTCCTTTTTGATATTCGCGTTGACTGCTGCAAAGTTCAGCCCCCGCTCCTCGAAGAGTTGCTTGGTCGAGGCGGCCTCTTCCGTTTCATAGGGATATACGATTTCGACACCGTCAACCCCAGGGATCTTAACGACCAAGTCTAGGCGTTCTACTAAACTGGTCGGTTCTTGATACTCGGAAAATCGATCTTGGGTCCTCCCCAAAAATGCGGTGATAATACTCTGCTTCATAAATTTCTAGTTATAGTTCTTCCCGATGCATCGGGCGTCTTTTTACCTCTCTCTAGGGTCTTAATACCCCTCGATTTTGGTCTCCCTTACAATATCGGGGTCGGTAAACTCGTCCATCAGGTCGGTCACCTTGGTGGAGAACGAATACATTACAGCCCCGCGCGCACCCGCTTGAAACCAGTGTTTGGTGCCTGGGGGAAGTACTAGTTGCTCTCCCGGATTAATGATTACTTCGTTTCGCATGGTGTAGCAGGCTTCTTTTCCTTCGGGAATAAAGCCCACTTGCATCGTATCGGCTCCTGGGATGTAAAAGGTCAGGTCGCCCCATATGCCCCGAATCACTTCTTCCTTACCTCGGTCGTCGCCAACAGGTGGATGCCAATGTTCCGGCTCGGTCTGGTGCGGGAGTAATACCAAAATCTTGGCCGCCATGCGATCAGTATCGAATAGGGTAAGAATCTGAACCCCTTCTGCCTTGATTCGACTCAGTCCAAAATCTGCCGCTGTGATATTTTTCTTGTCCTGGTCTGTCAATAGAATTCCGGCTTCTTCTATCATATCGATAGATTTCTCGCAGACATACTTAAAATCTTCTTTGGTAATCATAGTTTAGTATTGCTAATTAGTTGAAGTGGCTTCTCTGGGTTTACTCCCCACCACAAGAGTATCGCCAACACATTGAGCCCTGCGGCCAGATAGAAAAAGGGAACTTCGGAGCCTGTCATATCCAACAAATACGGAAAGGCCAGAGCCGTCAAGAACGACCCGATATTCCCGGCCATATTCATAGTGCCGCTTACGGCCCCGGAAAACTGCTTTCCGATATCGACACAGGCACTCCAAGAAGGGCTTAGGGTCATATCAGCGCCGAAAACGGCTATGGAAATGAAGATGATTGCGGGGGTGACCGTTTCCATATACACACTAGCGACAATACCCACGGAAGCCAAAATAAAACCGATAATAGCGGGCGCTTTTCTCGAGAGCGCCCACTTTTCTCTTTTGTAAATGTAATCGACCATAAACCCGGAAAACCAATTGCCCAAAGCGCCAGAAACTAGTGGTGCAGAGGCGTAAAAGCCGGCTTCCAAAGCATCAAGACCGTATGTGGTCTTCAAATGGGGAAACAACCATGTCAAACAGAAAAAGAAGGTGAAATTACTAGAGAAATACTGTCCCATCAACAACCACATTTGCTTGGACCTGAACAGCTTTCCAAAATCGATCTTGGTCTTTTCTTCTTCCCCCGTACTCCGATTCGTATGAGCACGGATAAAAGCCGCCTCATCCGTTGGCATTCCCTTATGATCTTCAGGGTTATCTCGAAACCACAGGTACCATATAAGACCCCATAACAGCCCCACTCCCCCTAAAATCACGAAGGTCATGCGCCAGCCTACAAGTTCCATTAGCCAAGCGACCATGGGTAGGGCAAATGCAGCCCCAATACGGCCTCCAGAGAAATTGATTCCATTAACAATGCCCCGTTCCTGCAACGGAATCCAACTATAGATGGCACGGGCCATCCCGGGAAAAGCCCCTGCCTCCCCAGCACCGAAGAGAAAACGTACGACCATTAATATGCCGTAATTATAGACCGCTCCGGTCAAGGCGGTAAACAGGGACCAAAGCGAAACTACAGCGGTCAATATCTTGCGCGGACCGTATTTATCGGCGAAGAGTCCGGCCGGCGTTTGAAAGAGCGCATAGCCCAAGGCAAAAATACTCATGGCCCACCCCATTTGTTTGTCGGACAGTTGCAATGATTCCGCGACGGGATCTTTGGCGACGGATAGTAAAATGCGGTCAAAGAGCATGATCATTGCCAGAAGGAACGTGCCAAAAACCATTTTGTAACGGGTTGGAAACCAAGATGTACTAGGCATCTTTCATTTTTTTAAGGATGAGCTGCCTGGATTTTTCCAAATGTTCCTTGATCAATTTTTCCGCAAGGTTTACGTCCCTTTGATGAATTGCGGAGATGATGTTCAAATGTTCCGGCAAGGTCTCTTCAGGGGTACGTACCAAGCCGATCCTATCAATACAGCCCAAAAGATTGCCCTTTTGAAAAAGATCATACAGAAATGCATTCCCACAATTCTTGATGATCATATCATGGAATTCACTGTCCGCCTGCTGGTATTGCCGCGTATCTATGGTCCCTTTCCCAAAAATGGACAGCACCTTGTGAAGACGATCGACCTGACTTTGGGAAGCCTTCTCCGTAAAAAGCCGAACAGCAGTACTTTCCAAGGCTATTCGACAATCATAGATTTCAATGATCTCGGCATCGCTGAACTGACGTACGACCACGCCCCGTCGGGGAATGGACTCGATCAGTGATTCGGCTTCCAGCATCCGTAGGGCCGCACGAAGCGGGGTTCGGCTGATGCCCAACTTATCGGCCAATTGTTCTTGTACGATTTTCTGGCCCGGCTCCAACTTTCTGGAAACGATCATCTGCTTTACCTTTTTGTAGGCTTGCTTACTCAATTCGTCATTGATGATTCGCATAGCTCGAATATAGTCAATTTTGTATACGGTATACAAAATAACATTCTATTTCTTCCATTTTATGAATATGAAATACGAGTGGCACCCGTGATTCCTGACCTTAGAACAACCGCAATTGTGTATTTTGGGAAGGGGGCTTGGCGAAACCAAAAACACTACGGCCGCCATGCTTGTACGACTCCTCGTTTTCTTTTTGAACCAAGGCTTCGAAATTGGTATTGGGGCTAAATCCGTTTTCAGCCTTTTGCGCCAACGCAGTCAGCTTTTTTACCGCTTGAAGTTTGTTGGAATTACCGATCTTGGCCCTGTTCACGGCCTCTCGAAGGACATTAATGGTCTCATCATACACTCTGGTAGGCACGGGAAAGGGGGTCGCGTCTTTTCCTCCATGAGCAAAGGCGAAACGTGCGGGATCGGAGAATCTCGATGGGGTACCATGAATGATCTCACTGACCAATGTCAATGATTGTAGGGTTCTTGGACCGAGCCCTTTTAACAATAGTAAATCCTCGAACTTATGTGTCTCGTTTTCCTGTGCCAACCATAAAATGCTGCCCAGTCGTTTCATATCGACATCTTTGGGTTTGATATGATGATATACGGGTACCAAAAGATGGGGTACTTCCTTTAAGATCTTATCCGGATGCTCATTTGCAATCTCCAAAATGGCTCGCTGTGTAGGTAAGGCTTTTTGATGAACCAGGTTCAAGATATTCCCTTGGTTCTCTCCGCAGACGGCCGTGTGGGGTTCCTCGACAAAAGATTTCAAATTTTCGGAATGCCAGTGATACCGTCGTGCCATACCATTCGTAGGGTGCATTCCCTGTTGCACGACAGACCACTTTCCCGTATCGCTCACCACAAAGCTATGAATGTATAGGTTATACCCGTCTTGCAAGGCCGTATTGTCAACTTTTGCGCTTAGCTTACTACAGTTTGAAAGATAGTTGCCGTCAAGTCCGGTCTTATTCCCGACCACTACCAGCTCATTAGGGGTCTGAAGTGATTTTTTTCCCTTCCCGCCACAGACGTAAAGTCCCAATTGTTTGGACACCGGATTAATAGATTGTTTCAGCACGTTCAACACCGTTGTCGTCACTCCGGAAGAATTCCAATCCATACCGATGACCGCCCCGAAACTTTGAAACCAAAAAGGATCGGAAAGGCGTTCCAGAAAGTCATCTTTTCCTTTTTCTTCAATCAAGGCTTCAACAATCGGCAGTGTCAATTGCTTCATACGGTGGAACAACCATGACGGTACTGCTCCACCGTGCAGCAATAAATCAGCCGTGCCCGAACGTTTCATGATTTAGGAATTTATCCAAATATATGGATTTTTTCCACATCAACTCTCTATCCATAATCTAAAACTCCTTGTCGTGGCGGTACTCGTAATTGCATTTTCTTTCACTCCTGTAATCTTGAGCGCAAGCCTATTCTTGGCATACGGTGTTATTTTTTCGATATACCCGATTCCGACAATTTGGCTCCGGTTGATCCTAAAGAATTGTTTGGGGTCAAGTTCTTTCGTCAATGTTCCCATGTTTTTTGAAATACTATGCCGGAGACCATTGGAATCGACAATTTGACAAAAATCCCCATGAGCTTGTATCAAGACAATCTGGGAAGTCTCTAATAGTTGTATTCCATCTCTTTTCTTAATCGCAAATCGCTTTTTGTAGTTTTCAAGATTACTTTCCAGGGCTTCCTTTAATTGGTAAAACATATCTTTCTTGAAAACCTTGGGTTCAAATAAGACTTCAAACTTTTCGAGGGCACTTTCAAGATCTCGCTTTTGATAGGGTTTTAAGATATAGGCGATGCCGTTGGACTGAAACGCTTCAAGTAAATGTTCGTCATAGGCCGTACAAAAGATGATAGGGGCCTTAATGGTTACTTTTCCGAAAACGTCGAAGGCGGTACCGTCAAGCAGCTTGATATCTGAAAGTATAAGATGATAGTCTTGGTTTGCTTGCAAAAATTCAATGCCTTCCTTCACGCTTCTGGCACAGTCGAATCGAGTGGCTTCCCCGAAAAAATCCATTAGGTAGCTGACCAGTTTTTTCTTGGCCGGAACCTCGTCTTCCAATATGAAAATACGCATGTTGCGATTCATCTTATTCGATTAGGTGCAATAAAGGTAATACGATGTTAAAACTACTGTCTTTTTCCTCAATTCGGATAGTATGGTCACTTAACAGTCGATAGCGTTTGTTCAAATTTTTGAGACCTGTACCCATAGATGTCACCTTTCTTGTTGGCTTGGAAATCGAATTGATAATACTGACCGATTTCTTTTCGATAATCACTTTGGCCGTTATGGTTTCATCGCTAGATGCCGCATTGTGTTTCACGACGTTTTCTAAGACCGTTAGGAGGGCACCGTGGGGTAGGTAATGGGCAAGTGGGGGTTCTCTTTCGATAATCTCAAAACTGTAATCACCTGCAAAACGGGTTTCGATCAAATAAAAATAGTCTTTAGCAACGCCAAGTTCATTGACCAAAGGAACAATATCTTCATCCCTGGTATGGATCAAATACCTGTACAGGGAGGCCAAATGCCCGATATACTCTTTTACTTTTTCTTTTGGGGAATAGTCGATTAACGCATCTATGGTATTCAGACTGTTATAAAGAAAGTGCGGGTCATATTGGGCTCGGAGCACTTTAAGCTCCAAATCCTTTTGGCTATTGAGTAATGCAATCGTGTCTAGTTTATTCTCATAATACTTCTTACCGAGCACCAAACCAATCAACATTACAGAGTCTGTGGCACTTCTATGGAAATTTTCGATGAGCATGATTTCAAATGAAGGGAGCTCCCACGGTTGGTGGGCCGTAAAATAATCACGCCACATATCGAGAAATCCGACCGCCTCCCATGCGACGAAAGCCAATACAATGAAAACGACGTAATTCTTTTTCACGATCAGGTATCTATTGATCAACCACCTGAACATATAAAGCAATAGTAGATTCTTGATTACAAAACCCACCAATCCTGTGATAATTTCAAAAGACGTATAGTTTTGCACGTTCCATCGGAACAATAACCAAATGGCTGCGCCTAAAAGGTAAATTAGAATGAACCTATAGTCGGATCGGTTAAACTTGAACGTGTTCATCTTCGGAATTTGCTGTTGCCAATATAATGAAGTTCGCTACAATGGAATGCACACCACATAATACTATGGAGTCATCAAGTATTCAAGGAATACCATCGGCAATGGAGACTGATTACCATTGGTAAACATGACAAAACCCCATTGTGTTTCAGGAACAATAATAAAAATACTGGTGTAGCCAGGATTATTCCCTCCATGACCTAAGGCCTCTCCGAAGGGCATTTTGGCCTTTGCGAATCCAAGGGTCCAGTCCGTGACTCCCGCCTGCGTCTGTGGATGCCCTTCTGGCAAGGTTACCTGGCTTTTGAAAAGCTCTTGATAACTTTTCTCGGACAACCCCTTTTTATTCATTAACGCAATCAGCCATTTTGAAAAATCGAGGGCTTCGGAATGAATCGAAAATGCCGATCCAAAAATGTTAGGGTCGTCATCTTCCTCGACCGCCTTGCCTTCGATGTATCCGTGCACCTTATTTTTCATGTTTTCGGCATCTTGAATGTACTTGGTATGTTTCAAATGTAAAGGTTGTGCGACCCGCTCTTGATACATCGCCTCTAGACCGGCATCGTCTGTGTCCATTACATGTGCCAAAACCTTCGCTAAATATTGATACCCTTCTCCTGAATATTGAAAGGTGCTGCCCGGCTCAAAAGAAATGAACAGTTCACCACCATCGTAATCCGATCTCCAATTCGGAAATCCAGAGGTGTGTGTAAGTACCATTCTCGCCGTAATTTTTTTGTAGCGTTCATCTTGGGCGATATCCGGGTAGGGCAAATATTCGTACAGAGGTGTGTCCAAATCCAATTTTCCTTCCTCAACAAAGCCCAGTACAAAATAAGCGAATAGCGGTTTGGAAAGGGAGGCGCCCTCAAAGATACTTTTATCCGTAACCACTATCTTCTTCTCCAGATCGGCATACCCCTCTACCCAATGATATGCCACTTCGCCCTCATTGATAATTGCCAATGATACTCCAGGCACATCAAGGGCTTTCATTTGAGTCTGCAGGAATACTTCAATGGAATCGGTAGAAACCACCTCACCTATCAGGTTTTTAATCTCCCCTACTGGAGTTGATAGTTGCCCATAACCGTGATTGTTGATGAATTGGATAGCCCAGAATAAAACAAGAGGGATACTTCTTTTTAATACTAATAGCATGATTGTTCGTCTTTGATGTTCGGACGGCAAGATTGACTTATTTGCTAAAATCCGAAAGCGAAAAAGGATGAACCGGGCGCACAAAAAGTTCTATTGGGATAAAATTCGGTCGAATGAAAGGCTCTTTACCTTGCAGAGAAATTAAAATCCACTATTCAGATGCTTCGGCACCCGTGCCAACTTTCTTGTATCCGCTTTAGTTAAAACGCGAAAGCCACTCTGCTTATCCATTGCATTTAGCGCATCGATGAATTCTTTTGGTGGTACGGTAAGACGTCTCGTTTTTAAATCCATCCATGCGCCCATCATTTCACTGCGAGCAACATTTTCCCCTTGATGATTATAGAAATCATGTTTGAATTCAAAAAACTTACCGTCTTCGCTCATTCCTACCACCTCCATAGAAACCTGAATCGGTCTTCCCGGCAACACTTCCTTAAAGTAATAGAGGTGTTCATAAAATGCTACAGGCCCCATTTGCAGACGTGTAAAAGATTTTTGATTTAAACCGAGCTCCAACAAAAAAGCGATTCTGGTATGACTGGTATAATTCAGATAAGCGGAGTTGGCGAGGTGCCGATTGGCATCTACATCACTCCAACGAATTTCAAATTCTTTACGATACATTGAAGAAATAATTTATTATGCATGCATAGGAATGATAAAAATACCATAGTTTTGAAAAACAGCCACACTTATTCGAAGGAATTAATCGCTATTTTTAAATCAAGAAAATACTATCATGAGCCAAAAACCCGCATTTATTAAAGACCTTTCACTACCTGCAATCGCTGCCCCGATGTTCTTGATCTCGGGCCCTCAATTGGTTATTGAATGTTGCAAAAACGGTATCGTAGGCACTTTTCCCGCCTTGAACCAGCGAACCAGTGAAGGTTTTGAGGAATGGCTCATTGAGATAAAAACGGAACTTCAAAAATTCGAGAAGGAAACAGGCAAAAAGGCGGCTCCTTTCGGCGTTAATTTGATCGTACACCAAACCAACCCACGATTAGAGGCCGATATCAAACTATGCATCAAACACCAGGTGCCGATTATCATCACCTCATTGGGTGCAGTTTCAATGGTGGTGGATGCCATTCATAGTTACGGAGGATTGGTTTTCCACGACATCATCAAAAAACGTCATGCCGAAAAAGCGCAGGAAGCCGGTGTCGATGGATTGATTTTAGTTGCCGCCGGTGCAGGTGGGCATGCCGGTACGATCAACCCAATGACCTTGGTTTCCGAAATCAAAAAATTCTTTGACAAGACGATTATTCTTTCGGGATGTATCAGCACAGGGCGCGATATTGCCTCTGCTCTACAAATGGGTGCCGATTTGGCCTATATGGGCACACGCTTCATTAATACCGATGAGGCCAAAGCGCCGGACGAATACAAACAAATGATCATCGATGCCGGGGCAAGTGATATTACCTATACTGCCGCTATTTCGGGAGTGCACGCCAATTTCTTGGGTGCTAGTCTCAAAGCCGCAGGACTCACGGAAGAGGATTTAAAAAAGGACCGGAAAATCGATTTTGGTAAGGAACTGGATACCGAAGCAAAAGCTTGGAAAACCATCTGGTCTGCCGGTCAGGGTTCGGCCATGATCAAAGATTCGGTTCCTGTTTCGACCTTGGTAGATTCCCTAAAATCGGAGTTCAAATCTGCGATTGAAGTGCAGGCAAAAGTTTTGGAAATCTATCCTAAATAAAAAAATCTTACACCTCCATCGTTTTCCGGGCATTCAATTCGCCCAAGAATTGGTGTACTTGACTAATGGCCATTGAGCCTTCGCCAACCGCCGAAGCAACCCGTTTCACGGACCCTTTTCGCACGTCACCTACCGCAAAGAATCCCGGTATGCTCGTTTCAAGCGATTGCGGTTTTCGCTTTCTGAAAATATCACATTTGAATAGCGCTTTCTCCTCAATACCTGGGCCCGTACATATAAATCCTTTTTCATCCGTAGTGACCAATCCTTTTAACCAATCGGTGCCAGGCCTGGCACCGATAAAGGTAAATAAGTTGGTAATGGCCTTTTCAGTTTGTTCGCCATCTTTCGTTTCTAAGATCAGACTCTCCAAATGGTGCGTTCCATTCAACTGGGTCACTTGGGTAAAGAGGTGCACAAAAACATTCGGGGCCGCCTCGATGCGCTGTACCAAATAATTACTCATTTTCGAACCAAGGTCACCTCCTCTCAAAATGACATGTACTTCCTGGGCGTGGTCGGCCAAGAACAGTGCGGCTTGTCCCGCAGAATTGCCACCTCCTACCACACCGACGATCTCATCTTTACATGAAGAGGCGTTCATTCCCGTAGCGGAATAATACACTCCACTGCCTTCATAGCGTTCTATATCCTCCAAAGGAAGTCTACTATACCGTGCACCAGTAGCGGCAATCAATGCCTTGGTCTTGATTTCCTTTCCATTGGTCGCGCATAACACAAAATGATCTCCGGTATGTTCGATACTTTTTGCGCGATGCGGAATCGAAATATTACAGCCGAACTTTTGGGCCTGTACATAGGCGCGATTAGCCAGTTCGCTTCCGGAAATCCCAGTAGGGAACCCAAGATAATTCTCGATTTTCGAACTCTTACCGGCCTGCCCGCCTGGGGCATTACTGTCGATCGTAACTACATCGAGTCCTTCGGAAGCCGCATAGACGCTAGCTGCCAGTCCGGCAGGCCCCGCTCCGATAACCAACAGATCAAAGACCTTATCTTCGAATTCCATTAAGACGCCCGAATTTCGTGCCACAGAATCCAGAGAAGGATTTTTACAGATTTTGGTGTCACTCGTAATCAATATCGGTAAATCGGCCTCGTCAAGATTGAAGCTCAACAACAGGTCTTTTGCTTCCACTGAACTATCGACATCCATAAAATTATACCAGATGTGATTTTTATCCATAAAATCGCGAATGGCATAGGTCTCCTTTGAATTGCCCGAACCGACCAATTTAAGACCCCCCGTAAACTCAGAAAGTACCGTTTGCTGGCGTAATAAAAAGGCATTCAACAACAGGTCGCTGATATCGCTATGCTTGGCGATAGCTCTTCGTAGTTCGAGTGGGGTCAACCTAAGCAGGGTGGTACCCCCTTTTGCAATAGCATGAAACTGAGCACTGCGGTTTGAAAGCATACCACTATCCCCGGAAAACTCGTTTTTTTGGTGTTCAACAATTAGGGCATTTTCGTTGGTCGGGTCTTCGATCGCTATTGCCCCTTCGAGCACTACGAAGAAATCATATTGCAAATCACCTAAGGTAAATACTCGGGTATCCGTATCAAAAGATTCAATTGTACCGTGCTCTTTGAGGATAGTGATCTGCCGCTGGGTCAATTCAGGAAATCTAGGGTCTGTCATTTTCTAATATCTAGCAATTAATTCATGTTCATAACACCACATCCATTTTTCGCCGGGTTCGGCGGAACTAATTACAGGATGCTTTTTTTCTTGGGCGTGTTTGCTGGCATGTTTGTTGGGTGAACTATCGCAGCACAGGGTCACACCGCAACGCTGACATGTTCTCAAATGCACCCAGCCACCACCTATCTTCACACATTCTTCGCATTGGTATTCTTTCGGAGTTTTAACGGTATCGATTACCGCTAAATGCGCACATTTTTTCATTTTGAAAGCCATACTGAAATTTACGATAAAGATTCAAATAGACCTTCACCGACCCATGCCGATTCTTAAAGTTTTACGTATTTTTAACGCTCGCCGTTCAACTTTCAAAAAATTTCGTAATGTACATAAAACGCAATATAGGCTGGGGTTTGATTCTCAGGTATGCATGGAAAAACCTCATCTTCTTTACGTTTTACGCGGGCGGTATTTTTTGCTTATACCATTTTTTGGGGTGGACTTTTATCGACATTCCTTTTCAACCGTTGAGTGTTATCGGTATTGCGGTGGCGTTCTATATCGGTTTTAAGAACAGCCAAAGTTATGATCGGTTTTGGGAAGGACGTAAAATCTGGGGCGGTATCGTGAATTATAGTCGTACCTGGGCTATCCAAGTTTTGAGTTTTGTCAGATCGGACGACCCTGAACATGACCAAAAAATACATACTCAAATGATTCATCGCCATATTGCCTGGATCAACTCCTTACGGGTACAGTTGCGCCAACCAAAGTCATGGGCCTTGAAGGAAAATAGACTGGTAGAGAAGGTTTTTGACAAACATGAGGAACGGAATATCTCTTGTAATGAAGCCTATAATTACGTCAGCATGCGAGAATTCAGTGACCTAAAAAAAAGGGTGAACCCGGCCACCCACTTGGTTAAAAATCAAGCTTTCGATATCTTTGAGCTAAAACGGAAAGGTATCATTGATGGCTTTCAAGAAGATCAGATGCAATCTGTTTTGGAGGAATTTTATAATCTTCAAGGTAAGTGCGAGCGTATCAAAAACACTCCTTTTCCACGCCAGTACGGTTACTTTTCCAAGGTATTCACATGGATATTCGTATTGCTGCTGCCCTTTGGATTACTGGATGTCTTTGAAGATGATGCCATGGCCACGCTCGGGAAGGTGGAACCTTGGTATATCTTTTTAATGATTCCGTTTTCGGTCTTGATCTCTTGGATTTTTACAACTATGGAAACTATTGGGGACAACAGCGAGGACCCCTTTGAAGGACGCATCAACGATGTGCCCATGACGGCCTTATGCCGCACCATAGAAATCGATCTGCGGGATATGTTAGATGAAAAAGATTTACCTGTCGGCGTACTTCCAAAAGATAACATCCTATACTAATGCCGCTTATTCCCTCTCTGTACCGCCCACCCGTTTTCTTCAAAAACGGCCATCTGTCGACCATCTATGCAGGTGTCGTCAGAACGGTCAATGGTTTTGAACAAAAGAGAGAACGCATTGAACTACCCGATGGTGACTTTCTGGATTTGGATTGGAGCTTTTCGGAGGGCATTTCCAAAAAAGTCGTAATTCTGATCCATGGTCTTGAAGGAAATGCTCAGCGAGCCTATATGAAAGGAAGCGCCAAGCAATTCAATCGAAACGGATACGATGTGTGCGCCGTCAACCTGCGTACCTGCAGCGGAGAGACCAATCGTCTATTCCGCTCTTACCATTCAGGAGCTACCGAAGATCTAGACGCCATTGTTCAACACCTCTTAAAGACAAAAGACTATGGCGCTATATATATTAAAGGGTTCAGTCTTGGCGGCAATCTGACCCTAAAGTATTTAGGGGAAAATCGGACACTTCCAAAACAGATCAAGGCAGCCATAGGTATTTCGGTACCATGTGACCTACATAGTTCTTGTAAGGAACTGCTGAAACCGAAGAACATACTCTACGCGATTCGATTCAAAAAAAACTTGCTGAACAAATTAAAGGAGAAGCAAAAACGCTTTCCGGAGAGAATATCAGATGCCGATATCAAAAGGGTGGTAACCCTAAAGGATTTCGACGATGTCTACACCAGTATCGCCCATGGCTTTACGGATGCATTAGATTATTATGCGAAATGCAGTTGCTTACAGTTTCTACCGCAAATCAAGATTCCTACCCTGATCATCAATGCTAAAAACGATTCCTTTTTTGGCCCGGAGTGCTATCCTGAAAAAGAGGCTAAGGCTCATCGAAACCTCTTTCTCGAAATGCCCGAGCATGGCGGTCATGTCGGTTTTACGGGGCCCAAAAATATCACGTATACGGAAAAAAGAGTGATAAATTTCTTCAATGAAGTGGATTAGATTTGGTGATTCCTTATATTAGTGACCTAATACAAACAGATGTCGATTTAGATCGACACGAATGAAATTCGGCTTACATGAAAAAATTACTCGTAGTAGTGGCTATCGGCGGATTGTTGATGAGCTGTGGTGAATCAAAAAAGGAAGAAAAAAAGGAAGGCTTTGAAATGAACCGTGCCAAAAAGGAAGTGAAAGCTGAAACAGCTTCTGAAGGTGTGCCGGTAGATTTGGATAATGACGGCGTCGGTCCGTTCAAAGATATCGAGTTTCCTTCCGATATCGATACCGAATTGGCTGCTGCTGGAGAAGCAAAATTCAGCGCGATATGCACGGCTTGTCATATGGCGGAGCAACGGATGATCGGACCCGCTTTGAAAGGAGTCTATGAAAGAAGAAGTCCGGCATGGGTGATGAACATGATCGCCAACCCCGATGGCATGCTCAAGGAAGACCCAATAGCCAAGGCGCTTTTAAAGGAATATAACAACGCCATTATGTTGAATCAGAACTTGTCGGAAGAGGATACCCGGGCAGTTGCAGAGTACCTAAGAACCCTTTAAGTTGATTCTTATACAATTGAAAAGCCGTTGCCTTATTGATGAGGCAACGGCTTTTTTTGATTTACGTCCATTTCAAAAATGATGAAAAAAGTATTGTCCATCCTACTACTTGCCCTGGGTCTCGTGGCTTGCCAGGAAAAAAGCAACCTGATTTCAAGAAAAATCCCGATTCAGCTCATTCCCACACCCAAATCGATAGAAGCAGGCAATCATGCGTTTCTGATTACGGATAAGTTCTTTGAAATGTCCGCCGCCAATACCGAATTACAGCCTGTCTTGGCCGTTTTCAAAAAAGAACTTGAAGTACTTTCTGATTTCAATCCAACGATAAGTACCGACGGTGACCAATCGCTTCTGGTGTTTCGTCTTGATGATTCGTTTGCAAAAGATGCCTATCAGATTGAAATCAGTAATCGAATTTTGGTCAAAGCGGGTAGTCCGCAAGCTGCCGCAATGGCACGCATTACGCTACTTCAGATGGCTCTTTTCGAAGACGGGGCCTTACTTTTTCCGCAGGTGACCCTAGATGACCACCCAGATGCCAAATATCGCGGACTTATGGTCGATTTAGCTAGAAATTGGCATTCTATGGCCACTATTAAAAAACTAATCGACCTCGCCTCCTATTACAAGGTGAATTATGTACAACTCCATTTCACCGACGATCAATCCTATACCTTACCTTCCAAGAAATATCCAAAATTGTCGACGCCTGACAGGCATTATTCCTTCGAGGAGTTAAACGAGTTAGAGACCTATTCACAGGAGCGTGGAGTGACCATCATTCCGGAAATCGATGTTCCGGGGCACGCAAAGTCTTTGGTAACAGCCTACCCGGAATTATTCGGAATAGCCGCTTATGAACAAAACCCCTATATCATTCATATGGGTAAAGAAGAGGTGTACGCTGCCCTCGATACCCTGTTTTCTGAAATCATTCCCATTTTTAAGGCAACACCCTATTTTCATATCGGTGGAGACGAAGCAAGATTCGACCAAGTGATGGAGGACCCAGAAGTGAATGCCTACATAAAGATAAATGCATTGGGCAATAACGATGTTCATGAATTATATCGCCATTTTTTAGTACGAACAAACGATCTCGTTAAAAAGCATGGGAAACAAACTTGTATCTGGGAGGGATTTGCAAAAGAAGGACAGGTCGAAATACCAAAGGATATGATCGTATTTGAATTTGAGTCACTATACCACTTGCCAAATGACCTTATCGATGCCGGGTACACCGTCGTGAATGCGTCTTGGAAACCGTTGTATGTGGTCAAAGAAAAAAAATGGGAGCCCCAAACCATTTTTGATTGGAACCTATGGCGTTTTGAAAATTGGTGGTCGAGGTCGCCTGCCACAGCCAACCCTATTCAATTGGAAGAGACTTCCTCTATCATCGGTGCCCAGATGTGCACTTGGGAGCAATCACAAGAAATTGAGTTCAGTAGCTTACGAAGAAGGCTTCCAGTACTAATGGAACGCATTTGGAATACCAATATGACCGTCACTTATGATGTCTTTATGGAGCGCTTGGACTTTACGGACGAAACCCTATCAATATTGGCCAATGATGCTACTCAAGACCCCATATTGCTAGGCCATAACCACAAAGAACCAACCAACTAAAACTCACATCCCCATACTTGACGCCATTCCTTGTATTAAAATGTAACCAAAGCCCGAAAATCGCGTCTATATAGTAGTTAATCGACAATAGTTGTTTCATGAAAGTCCTAACCAAAGGGAAATACTACGGAGAAAAAAAAATGGAACTCGATAACAAGGGCATCATTCTCTCGGAATATGACTACCTCACTTCCCGTACCGATTGGCACTATCATGAGAATCCGTACTTCATGTATATTATAGAGGGGCAGGTATACGATGTGAACAAACACCGGAAAACCAACTGTAGTTCTGGAAGTCTATTACTGCATAACTGGAACGAGTCTCATTATAATAGTAAGGAATCAAACCTTGCCAGAGGGTTCCACATCGAATTCGAGCGTACGTGGTATGAGCGCAAGAAGCTCAATGTCGACCTTTGGGAAGGAAGTCAGACTATTGAAAACCCAATGATGCACCATCTCTTGGGAAAGATTTATTTTGAATTCAAATGCCAAGATCCTTACTCTGAGCTCTCTATTGACCTCTTATTGCTACAGCTCTGTGAAACTACCCAAAATGAACAACTGTTGGCATACGACAATACGCCGCCTTGGGTTTCCTCCTTAAAGGAAATACTGCATTCAGATAATGACGACATGCTCAACCTAAGTTCGTTATCAAATGAATTGGGAGTACACCCTGTTCATCTCTCTAGAACTATTCCGCGTTATTTTTCAGCCACCTTAGGCGATTACATCAGGCAACGGAAAATAAAGAGCGCCCTGATGTATCTGCTCGACCCCAAGCTATCCCTCACCGAAATTGCCTATTTATGTCATTTTGCCGATCAGAGCCATTTCTCCAAAACCTTCAAATTATACTTGGGTAAAACACCAAAAGTGTTTCGGGCTCAGCTTTTAGGTTGATTCATTGTCGCAATCTACTTCGACTTCACCTCCTTTAGTGAAAGCGCAGACAAGCACTCAACCGGGCCTCAATTCTATTATTTTAAAAATTTTAACAAAACTTTGTCCTTTTCCCTAAGTAGTGTTCGTCTTTATAACAAACGGACCTTTTAAACTATTACATTATGAGCACAGAAAAACTTATTCAACCGGAACAAAAGGTATTGGAGAATAAACTACACCGAATTCAGCAGCAGATTTCAGCTAAATACTGGTTTGGGTGGGGCGGCAGTTACACGAGTTCAAAAAGAAAATAGTGCTGGGTATCAAAAGCCCCAGAGATTCCACGGATCCTCAGCCTCAACCCCGTTTTTCTTCTGCACACGATCCACGACCACCTTATAAGTAGGGTCTTCCAACACATTGACATCGATTATATTTTCGGCATTTCCCAAAAGTCGAATACAGTCTTTACTCAAATGCCTTAAATGAATTTTTTTTCCTGCTTTTTTATAGCGCTCCGTAATCTTATTCAAGGCTTCGATACCTGACATATCGGCAATACGGCTTTCCGCAAAATCGATAATGACTTCTTCAGGATCGTTCTGAATATCGAATTTCTCTGCAAATAGCGTAGTTGATCCGAAAAATAAGGGTCCAAAAATCTCATAGTGCTTGATTCCATGCTCATCCACATATTTCCTAGCCCGGATACGTTTGGCATTTTCCCAAGAATAGGCTAAAGCGGAAATCACGACTCCCAATAATACGGCTATGGCCAAGTTGTGTGTAATTGCGGTAATCAAGGTGACCAATACCATAACCACAACATCTGATTTAGGCATTTTTCCAAAAGTCTTAAAACTTGCCCATTCAAAGGTTCCGATAGCTACCATGAACATCAGACCTACCAATGCTGCCATGGGAAGACGCTCGATGAGGCTCGATCCAAACATGATGAAAACCAATAGCATTACGGCAGCGGTAATTCCAGAAAGACGGGCCCTGGCCCCTGAAGAGGTATTGATCAGACTCTGCCCTATCATTGCACAGCCCCCCATACCCGATAGAAAGCCTGATAGTATATTTGCGGTACCTTGAGCCACACATTCCTTATTGCCACTACCTCGAGTCTCCGTAATCTCATCAATGATATTCAAGGTCAACAAGCTCTCAATAAGACCCACCCCGGCTACGATCGCGGCATACGGAAAAATAATAGTGAAGGTCTGCCAAGTGAATGGAATTTGGGGAATGGAAAGGGGCGGCAACCCTCCTTTAATGCTCTCCCCTTCGCGCATAGTATCGGCCACGGTCAACGTATCGACACCAAATCCGATGACGATTGCAGAAACGACCACAATAGCCACTAAAGATGAGGGTACGGCTTTGGTCAACTTCGGAAGCCCCCAAATAATCAACATCGTCAAAAGGGTCAACCCGAGCATGATATACATTGATGAGCCACTGAGTAAGGTCTCCGATTCTTTTTCATAAAAATTCGGAAATTGGGCCATGAAAATAATAATCGCCAATCCGTTGACGAATCCGAACATTACGGGGTGTGGTACTAGGCGTATGAATTTACCAAGTCGAAGCAGACCTGCCCCGATCTGTAATAGTCCCGCTATGATTACCGTAGCGAAAACATAATTCAAAATAGTCTCGGGTTCTATTCCAGGAAAATTTCTTTTAAGCTCTAGAATCAAACCCACGAAAATAACCGCTACAGCTCCTGTCGCACCAGAAATCATACCCGGTCGACCACCTAAGATAGATGTCACCAAACAGAGGATAAAAGCCGCGTACAACCCTGTCAAAGGGGAAAAACCTGGGATCAACGCAAAGGCAATAGCCTCTGGAACCAACGCCAAAGCCACCGTCAAACCCGAAAGAATTTCGGTCTTATAATCTACTTTTTGCTTAAAATCGAAAAGATTGAGGTACTTTTTCATCTGCCGTCGAATTAAGCTGGCAAAAATAGGACTTATTGCCTTGTAATAGTGCTATTTATTCGAAAACCTCATTTCCAAGACTTTCTTGAACGTTGATTATTTTGCCCAATAATCGACAACGAATACCTTTTCAATATGCGGCTGTAGGCTTGCCACGAATTCTTGATGTTTTGGATGTGGTGTATAAATACTGTCCCTATCTTTTTCTGAAGCAAAGGTCAACATATAGCAATGGGTAAAGCCTTGATGAAAATCTTCCGGACTATCATTTAATCCCCATTCGAAATCTTTAATGGCTGAAATGTGTGTGGGTAACGCATTGAAGCCATCATTTAACTTCTGCACATCCTCATCACTGGCATCATCCTTGAATTTGAAGATAACCACATGACGTAGTCGTTCTTCTTGTTTGACTTGTTCTTCCATTACTGTGCTTTCCATTTTTTTAGCTTGTTTTTGTTCGTCCTTTGCTTCGCCACATGATAATTGTACTAGACAACTGGCCAAAATAATTCCGAATGCAATTTTTGTTCTGCTCATTTACTTTGTTTTAGAAATATGAATTGTTCAACTATATAATTCCTCCCATACTACCCCCATCAACCTTGATAGCCACACCATTGGTGGCCGAAGAAAGTGGGCTCGTCAAATAGGTTATCGTATTTGCTACTTCTTCTACTTTAGCAAAACGCTGTAGTAGTGAAGAAGTGCGGACTTCCGTAAAAAAGGCTTCCTCTACCTGCGCTTTGGTCTTGCCTTCCTTCTTCGCTGTATTTTCCAAAAATAACTCTGCTCCCTCTGACAAAGTAGAACCTGGAACTACGGTATTTACGGTCACCCCAGAACCTTTGGTCAACTGTGCCAATCCTCTTGAAACGGATAAAACAGCTGCTTTGGTCATACTATATGGAATCAAATTGACCGGAACCAAAGTCGCACATTCGCTAGAAATGAATAGAATACGCCCCCAATTGTTGGAGAGCATCTTTGGAAGCAATTCTTTTGACAAACGAACACCGCTCATCACATTAACTTCGAATTGTCGATACCAATCTTCTTCTCCTTCCTCAAAGAAAGACCCCGATTCATACATGCCCACGTTGTTAATTAGGATGTCTATTGCCGGTAGCTTTTCAAGTAACGCTCTCACTTCATTGGGTTTACTAAAATCCGCAGCCAAGCCTGAAATGGAAGCCTCAGGATACGCTTGTTGTAATTTTCGAATCGATCGATTTAACTTTTCCTCAGCCCTTCCGTTAAGAATAATTCTCGCCCCTTCTCTTGCCAACGATTGCGCAGTAGCAAAGCCAATCCCCGCAGTAGCACCTGTAATAAAAGCAGTTTTTTCCTGAAGTTGTAAATCCATCGTTTTCCAAATATTCTTATCCGGCGATACCCCATGTACTGAATACCCCCCATAATAGTAGTACAAGCGCCACTAATACAACGGTAAGTGTCATATCAGAAGACCACTTGAATACAGGTCTTTCCGCACGTTTTTTAAACGTAACCAGTTCTAACCGTTCTACCGGCTGTGCAGGGGTCATCTTGCTGACTATCATCAAAATCATCGCGCAAAAAAGGAATAGGAACAAGGCGAAGTGCAAGAAATTAATACCTAGAAACATTCCTAAAAATGAACCTTCTCCCACTACGATCGTTCCTTCATTCGCAAGAAATTCAGCAATTAATCTAAAAACCCCGATGACAAAGCCTACCCACAATGCCACAATAGCACCACGTGCATTAATCCATTTATAAAACAGACCGAAGAGAAAAACCGCGGCTATCGGTGGAGAAATATATGCTTGGATACTTTGGAGGTAATGAAAAATTCCGCCTCCCATAAGCGCTTTCATAAAAGGAATCCATCCAAGGCTGACCACCACCAATACTACCGTTGCCAATCGGCCAAAACGGACCAGGTCTTTTTGATTGGCGTTCGGTCTATACTTTTGATAGAAATCGATGGTGAGTAGTGTCGAACTCGAATTAAAGGCTGAAGAAAGGGAACTCATCAGCGCTGCCAATAACCCGGCAATGGCCAAGCCTTTTAATCCTGTTGGCAAAAATCCGTTGATCATGGCCGGTAAAGCCTGATCGGCATTATCCATTGAAAACTCAATTGCTCCTTCTTGTAAAAGGGCATAGGCGATTACACCGGGAATAAAAAAGATAAATACGGGAAGTAACTTCAAATATCCTGCAAAAAGGGCTCCTTTTCTTGCGTTGTTGATATCTTTGGCCGAAAGGGTTCGCTGTACAATATATTGGTCGGTACACCAATACCAAACCCCCAAAATAGGAGCCCCGAACAACATACCCGTCCAAGGGTACTCTGTATCGGACATTGGTCGCCAAAGATTAAAAAACTGTGCTGTAGGTGGATTGCCTTCTTGAGCCGCGGCCGTTGTGATTACCGCTATCATATGGTCCCAGCCGCCCAGTGCATACAAGCCAAATACGGTTACCGCAATGGTACCCAAGAGCAAAATAAAGGCTTGTACCATATCCGTGTAGATTACGGCCTTGAGTCCACCCAAAACCGTATAGAATCCCGTCGCAACAACGGTGACTATGGCGCCGGTCCAAAAAGGAACACCGACGGTTTCGAAAACCAAGGCTCCTGCAAAAATGATAAGGGATATTTTAGTAATCACATACGCTAAAATGGAAATTACGGAGAGGTAACTTCTACACGCTTTAGAATAACGTTTTTCAAGAAATTCGGGCATGGTATATACTCCAGAACGTAAATAAAAGGGAACAAAGACCCATCCCAAAAGAATTAGAACCAAAGAGGCGATTATCTCAAAATTCGCCATGGGCATATTGCCCCGTGCACCCGCGCCGGAAACCCCCAAAATAATCTCCGATCCGATATTCGATGCAAATAACGATGCCCCGATAACAAGCCAGCCCGAGTTCTTCCCAGCGAGAAAATAATCGACCGCTCCGCCTGAATCCGATTTGGTTTTTGATGCCCACTGGGCAATCCATAAGATAATTCCAAAATAGACAAGGATAATGGCAATATCCCAAAAACTAAGGCTTGATAGCATACGATGGTTGGTTTTTATAGTGGTTTACTCTGAATTACCAATTCTCCAAACCTAAGAGTTTTTTACCCAATTCAGTGAGCTCGGCCGTATCGTATTTGGTTTGCTCCCAATTTCTCGGATCGCCTGGAAAAGCATAGCCTTCAGGGGCGATGCGGTTTTTCCATGAATTGATACGCCATTTACGCAATTCTTCATTGTCTTCTTCTGCAGGCATCATTGAAATGTATTGCGCGATACGTACTTTATCCTTTGATTTATTAGGGCGAATGCCATGGGGTTCCGTACTATTGAAAATCAGCAAATCGCCAGCTTCCATCTTCACTTTTACGATTTTATCTTCCAAGTCGGTAATATCGGGTTGAAAGTGATCACGATCTTCGGGTTGGGTCAACTTCCAAGTATCATAATTTCGATAGAGCCAAGGAATGCATTGAAAGCCACCCATGTTTTCATCGGTTTGATCTGCCAAGGCCAACACACCTTGCACATTTTGCGGCTTGGTTTCCGGATCATAATCCCAATGGATAAAGCCTTTTTTATCTACCCCCGGTGGCAGCGGAAAATTCAAATTGGCCCTGTCAATGGTAACCCATAGTTTCTCGGTACCCCACACATCGACGAAAGCATCATAGACCCGTTGCATTTGACGATTATTCCAAAGATGTTGGTTATTATAGACTTCGACCATACCCGTACCCGTTAGTTCTTTCATTTTCATTTCGGCCCTTGGGGGCGCATACCAAGTCTCGGGGTCGTTGGGGTCTTTTTCATCAAATTCCCATAAGAAATCGGCAGTAGCTTTTGCTTGGTTTTTAGGAAGGGCATTCTTGATTACAATGTACCCATTGTGTATCCAGAAATTCCAATCTTCCTCGCTCAATACACGTAATGGTTTTCCATTGGAACGATCGTTTAAGTTGATCTTACTACTGGTAGCGGTCGAGGGGTTTCCAGGAATTTCTTCGTGGGCCTTATTGGCCATTTCAATTTTACTTTTCGTCTGTTGCATAGCTTCGTACTTTAAATTCGATGATGTAAAACTACTTCCGTTCCAAGGCTTTTTCAACCTCAATATTGATACAAATTTGAACTATATTGATATTTTAGAACCATAAATTACCAATTTAGGCTAATTTTGTCTTTTACTACTGTTTGTGAAAATACAATTAGAAAGCATATCACCGGCATCAAAAAGTCCGTTTCGGTTGTTACACGACCCGAAATTGAACCACTTGTTCTATTGGCATTTTCATCCGGAATTTGAATTGGTATACATTGAAGGGGCCAGTGCCACACGTCATGTTGGAGATCATATTTCCCAATTTTCGGATAGCGACCTTGTATTGATCGGTTCGAATATTCCGCATTTAAATTTCGACCATGGGGTGACCACTTCCTATCGCAAAGAGGTCTTGCACATCAAGCCTTTTTTTAGAGAGGATTTCGTATCACAATTTCCTGAATTACAAAGTCTGGAGCGCTTACTTGAACTTTCGAAATACGGGTTGGCCTTTTCCGGTAAGACCAAGGTCGAAGTCGGTGTACTTCTAAAAAGGCTATATCGCCTCCAACCCTTTGAATTTTTTATGCAATCGCTTGACATCTTAAAGAAGCTCGCCCAAAGCGGGGAGTTCGAATTGCTTCACAGCAAACCCTATATCAATCGATATCGCAAAAAAGAACAAGACCGTATTCGGCAAATCTATGCTCTTGTAGATGAGCGCTATCAGGGTAAGATTACAGTGGAGGAAGTGGCTTCACTCTCAAATTTGACCAAACCTGCCTTTTGTAGGTATTTCAAAAAAGCTACGGGTACCACCTTTATCGGGTTTTTAAATCAATATCGTATCAGCCAAGCCAAACGGCTTTTACTTTTGGGGAAAAACATAGGAGAGACTTGCTTTTCCTGTGGCTTCGAAAGTCTCTCGTATTTCAACCGGACTTTTAAAAAAGTGACCGGTGAGAATCCTTCCGAATTTAAAAAAAGACACTTGGGCCACAACCCGTAGTTGAAGTTGATATGCAAAAAGTGAATGGAAATCGCTATGGGCGAATTCGTTGGCGTCCATCAGGATATCGCAATCTTGAAAAGAAAAAACCCCTTGACATTTCTGTTCAAGGGGCTTTCTAACTAAATAACCAACCAAAAAATCTTTATTTCAGTTACGCTCAACGCGCGTAAGCTGGTTTTATACTGTTATTTTTTTCTCTTTCGTTCTACCTTCATGGTAGGATTCGAAATCTTCGTTCTTTTCCTCGCGGTTGAATTTTTACCGGATTTTAAGTACTGCTGATATCCTCTTCCTCTAAATTCATATACCGTCTCACTAGATGGATGATACAGCTCGATTGTACTATCATTAATAACGTACAGTTCAAAGTAATCATTGCCCATAGAATCGTAAGCAAGTGTTAAAGTTTTGAGCGTTTCATCGTTTTCTACGTCATATACCTGATAATCTCCCTCAAAATCCCACTGTAAATTGGAGATAGGCGTTCCATTGGCGTCAATCGACGATCTAAAGAAGGTCGGGTTGAATTGTAGAAAATTCTCATTATCGAACTCATTCAGCGCACCTGTCTCACTTGTAAATATCTTTTCCCAAGCGTCGTACTCTTGAAGAAAGTAATTGATGTTATCATAAAATACAAAGTCATAGTCGAAATTACCGGTTTGATACCCGTTCAAGAAATAGGATGTTCCTGAACGTTGATCACGTAACTCAATCGTATTTCCATTGACAGCAAAAACATCCAATAACCACAGACCATCGATATCATGATCGATTTCTACAGTGCCCCGTAACGTACCATAACTTCCGACATCTATTCCGAACCCGTTACCGGTCTTGCCCAGGCCTACTATATTGTTGTTCGCATATATAATACCGTCAATAAATGAAATGGTAAACGCTCTTTGTAGAAAAGGTACTTCTCCATTTCCGGTGGTCGCATTAATATCAACATACCACAGATCAAACGACTGTAAGACCTGATCGGTGTTGAATGCGGATTCTTCAATGAAATCATCTTGTACTATGGTTTCTACATAGCATGAAGTCATTAGAAATACCAGTCCTAAAAGTGTGAAGAGTAGTTTTGTCCGTTTCATAATGCTCGATTTACGATTCGTATATCAAATATCAATTCTTATGCCGTTTTTTTAACTATCTGATAAACAGTGCTTAAGGTTAGGGTTTTTTTAATTGCTAGTTTTGTAGCCTGATTTAAATGTTATATAGAACGGATGGTATTTGGAGTTTTAGGTGGAGGAAGCTGGGCAACCGCGATTGTAAAAATGCTTGCTGAAAATCAAGAGGAAGTGCGTTGGTATATGCGAAATTCAGAAGCGGTTTCATATATAAAAAAGGAAAAACACAATCCGAAATATCTGAGTTCTGTAGAATTTCATACCGAACAGTTGCAGTTGACCGACGATATGAACGCGGTAGTACAACATTCGGATGTCCTTATTTTTGCGATTCCTTCCGCTTTTTTACATCGCGAGCTGCAAAAGCTAACGGTCTCGTTGGAAAACAAGATTATCTTTTCGGCCATTAAGGGAATCGTACCTGAAACGGGACTTATTGTTGGAGAACATTTTCACGAACAATATCACATCCCTTTTGAGAATATCGGGGTTATCACAGGACCTTGTCATGCTGAAGAGGTTGCTTTGGAGCGCCTCTCCTATTTGACCATTGCCTGCGCCGACCAAGATAAAGCGAAATTGGTTGCTGATAACCTCAGCAGTCATTATATCAAAACCAAAATCTCGGATGATATCATCGGGACGGAATATGCTGCCATGCTGAAGAACATCTATGCCCTTGCTGCCGGCATCTATCATGGTTTGGGCTACGGTGATAACTTTCAAAGTGTCTTGATGAGCAATGCGATTCGCGAAATGAAGCGTTATATCAAACGTGTACATAAGATGAAGCGTAATATCAATAATTCTGCTTACCTAGGTGATTTATTGGTCACCGGATACTCTACCTTCAGTCGAAATCGCATGTTCGGTAACATGATCGGGAAGGGATATACCGTAAAGAGTGCGCAGATGGAAATGAAAATGGTGGCCGAAGGCTATTATGCCGCCAAAACGGCCTATGAGCAAAAGACGAAATTCGACAAAAAAGTACAGACCCCTATTATTGATGCCGTGTATTCTGTCTTATATGAACGAGGAAATGTGAAGCAAGTCTTTAAGGACTTGACAAATAAGTTGGATTAACTATTTCAGTAATACGTTCCGAGCAAGTAGTATTCAAAGAGAACCCAATTTTCCGAAATAGATTATACCCGCTCCATTGAAAAGTTGGAATGTTCTTCCAACTCCCTGTTCAATTCTTCGCGCCATTCCAATACTTGAGCTTCATCGGCTCCGTACTCGGCCTTAAATTCGCCCAAAATGGGTTCCATCAAGGAGCGAAGGCCATCGATATCAAAATACAATCGCCCCGTTCTGCGAATAAAGAAATCCATTGGGTTTTGTACCATTTCATAATCGATTCCGAACTTGAGCTCCGCCTTTGCCAAACGCAGATAATTATCGGTATCCGTTAATGTGGCGTAAGTATCCAGAATCAGTTCGGTCTGCTTTCCGTAGTTCGTGACCAAAAACCAGGCATCATGTTCTGTAAAACCTTCGGTTTTGATGCGTTCATAGACCGCAGTGATATACTTTTTAACGTGCTTGAATTTTTTAAAATCTACATTTCCGGCCAACGGAATTTCATCGGTATGACATTCTTTTAGCTTCTTCTCATGCTCTTCTTCCATTTTTTTGGCAATACGATCGACCACGCGCTCCGCCATTTTACGATAGCCTGTAAGTTTACCCCCGGCGATACTGATCAAACCGGTATCGGAGGTAAAGATCTCATCCTTTCGTGACAGTTCCGAGGCCGATTTTCCTTCTTCGTGTATCAAAGGCCGTAATCCGGCCCACGAGGAGATGATATCCTCCATTTCCAAATTGATCTTCGGAAACATATTATTGACTGCGGAGAGCAAATAAATAGCATCGGCCAGATCAGTGCGTACGTGATCTTTGTCCAAATTGAAATTAGTATCGGTCGTACCCACGTAAGTCACTTTTCCTCTCGGAATAGCGAACATCATTCGCCCATCGGGAATGTCAAAATACACCGACTGCTTTACGGGTAGTTTTTCTTTGGGAAATACCAAATGTACCCCTTTCGTCAGGTGTAGGCGTTTTCCCTTCTTTGAATTGTTCACTGTTCGAAGCTCATCTACCCAAGGGCCTGCGGCGCTAATGACGTATTTGGTCTTGATGGTAAAATCTTTTCCTGAAAGCATATCCTTTACCTTTACTCCGGAGATTTTTTCATCGGTGTATTCAAAATCCTCTACCGAAGCGTAATTTAATGCCTCAGCACCAAAGCGTAAACTCGTCTTGATATTCTCAATAGTCAATCGGGCATCGTCCGTACGGTATTCCGCATAATACCCGGCCCCTTTCAATATTTTCTTGGGCAGCAAAGGCTCTAACTTCAAAGCTTCTTTCTTTTCGAGCATCTTGCGCTTATCGTCACCGGTAACCTGGGCCAGGATGTCATATACTTTCAGCCCGATAGAGGTCAACCATTTACCGTAGGAGCCGTTTTCGATCAATGGCAATAACATTTTTTCCGGAAGGACCAGATGCGGTGCCAGTTTATGAACAATGGCCCGCTCGGAGCCTACCTCTTTTACAAGCCAGAAATCGAACTGTTTCAAATACCGCAACCCCCCATGGATAAGCTTGGTAGACTTGCTACTGGTACCCGAGGCAAAATCATTTTTCTCGACCAGGGCCACTTTCAACCCTCGGGAAGCCGCATCCAAGGCGATTCCACCACCGGTTATTCCACCGCCGATAACGACCAGGTCATAGTCTTCCTTAGCTAACTTGGCGATTGTTTTCTTTCTGTCTTGATTTGAGAACATTCTTTTTTCCACAGCTATTTTATATTTTTAAAGTCCCCTGCTCAACGAAGCGTATAGGGGACTTTTACTTTTTAAACTCGTTGGTTCAACGTTTCTTATACTTCTTCCCAGCCCTTGGTCCGCGCTACGGCTTTTTGCCACTTTTCATACAATCGTTTTCGCTTGACACGATCGAATGTCGGCTTGAAAATGCGGTTCATGGGCCGGTTTTGATCGACATCTTCCTGTTTCCAAAGCCCGACCTGTATTCCGGCTAAAAATGCGGCCCCCATGGCGGTAGACTCAATGACCTCGGGTCGGTGTACTTCTGTATCCAAGATATCGGCTTGAAACTGCATCAAATGATTGTTTGCACAGGCCCCTCCATCAACTCGAAGATTTTCAAGCTGAATGCCCGAATCGTCTTCCATGGCCTTTAGGATATCCTTGGTCTGATAGGCTAACGACTCTAAGGTTGCCTTGGCTAGATGGGCCTTGCCCGTATCTCGGGTCAATCCGAAAACCGCACCGCGAGCGTACATATCCCAATACGGTGCTCCCAAACCTGCAAAGGCCGGAACGACATAGACCGGATTTTCACCCTCCACCGAGTCGGCCAAGGCTTCCGTTTCGCGCGCGTCTTGTATCAGCTCTAATCCATCACGCAACCATTGCACGGCAGCACCCGCAATAAATATACTTCCCTCTAGCGCATATACTACTTTTCCATCGAGTCCGTAACCGATCGTGGTGAGCAATCCATTTTTCGAGAACTGGGGGGTCGTACCCGTATTCATTAACATAAAACATCCTGTACCGTAGGTGTTTTTAGCGGTACCCTCAGCAAAACAGGCCTGACCAAAAAGAGCGGCCTGTTGATCACCGGCGATACCGGCAATTGGAATTTGAACCCCGTCCAACTCATAATCGCCAAAATGATGGGCCGAAGGTTTGACTTCGGGCAACATACTCTTGGGAATTCCCAAAAATTGGAGCAACTTGTCATCCCATTTCAGGTTGACGATATCATAAATCAACGTTCTTGAGGCGTTTGTATAATCGGTTACATGATTTGCTTTATTGGTCATGTTCCAAACCAACCAACTATCCACGGTACCCATTAAAAGATCGCTATTTTCGGCTTTTTCACGGGCACCTTCCACATTATCCAAAATCCATTTGACCTTGGTTCCTGAAAAATACGAATCGATAACCAGTCCGGTAGTCTTACGAACATGTTCGGTAAGACCGCTTTGAGTCATATGCTCACAGATATCGGCCGTTCGTTTATCTTGCCAAACAATAGCATTATAGACAGGTTTGCCCGTATTCTTATCCCAAACGATCGCGGTTTCTCGTTGATTGGTGATTCCAATTGCCTTAATATCCGAAGCTTTCACTTGCTGCTCTTCGATCAATTGCGAAAGAACGCTCATTTGTGAATCTAGAATTTCCATCGCATCATGCTCTACCCACCCTGATTTCGGAAAAATCTGTTTGAATTCTTTCTGAACCATTCCTTGTATGTGTCCCTCTTGGTCAACAAGTAATGCCCTTGAGCTAGTAGTACCCTGATCTAACGAAATGATATATGACATGAAGCTATTTTTTAGGCTACCAATATACATATAAAGTAGCATATAGTAGCATAGTGATGGATATTAAATATAAGGGTTTCTCACGGAGGAACAAAGAAGTTGAGATTACTCTATCGTTATCGTAACATAAACTTCATTGCCCTGTTGATCAACAGCGGTTATTTTGTGTTTTCCGGCACTCGGAAGTACTCCGATTTCATGAAAATTTTTGGTCTGTTGCAGGTAGGTGTCGTTTAGGTACCAGTAGACTTCAGTTTCTGGTTTATTGTGGGCCAACTTCAGTACCATCTCATTTTTATCACCCGTAAAATTCTTGGTGAGGGTAATGCGGCTTCCATTTTTAGGATATATAAATTCCATAGGTGCTGCGTTCGTAGGTAGGCAATCCTTTCGAAAAGGAGGTAACGATACATACAAGGGGTGGGTTCTTTTATAGTAGAATTCCATTAAAGGCGGTAATGAAAACCATGATTGCGCTTTTGCATCCGACAACTCGGCACAGGAAGAGTTTACCCGTAGCTGCTTTTGAGAATCGAGATAAACCATTTGATGGTAACTGCATGATGGTACGTAGTTTTCCTTATCGGGGATACCGATCTTTTTGATCGGACAAATCGTACTGGCCAAAAATCCGCTTTCCGCACATACCTCGATTT
Source organism: uncultured Flavobacteriaceae bacterium (assembly GCA_947494565.1). GTDB lineage: Bacteria > Bacteroidota > Bacteroidia > Flavobacteriales > Flavobacteriaceae > Maribacter_C. The sequence goes on from CANLVG010000002.1 coordinate 357,953, forward strand.
CAGTGAATTCGTCAAAAGGTTTCTGGAACCATTCGCCAGTCGGAAGTATGTCAAAAACATCGAAGAGTATTGGTGCTGCACTCGAAACTCCTGAAACATTCGGGCGACCTTCGCCATCTGCATTGCCCACCCATATTCCGACTATATGGTCAGTTGTTATTCCGATGGCCCAGGCGTCTTTATTGCCGAAACTCGTACCGGTTTTCCAAGCGATTTGTTTGCTGCTATCGAAGAACTGCCAAGATTCATCGCCTTGAGGTCGATTTACCTCTTTCATCGCTTCAAAAGTGAGGTAGATACTGGCCGCATCAAAAACCGTCTTTTCTCTTGATTTTTCCCCGAAATCGACTACTTGGTCTGTTTTCAGTACGGGTTCGGCCAACTCTTGATCGAAATATTCACTTGATGTGGCGTTAAAATGGTTCAAAGTGGAGGCCAAATTGGCATAAGTTTTACACAGGTCCCATAGGTTGCTTTCCGCCCCTCCCAAAATTAAGGTCAGCCCATAGTGATCTGCTGATTTGTTCAACCCGCCCAATTCAAAAACGTTCAATTGATCCCTGAATTTTTGCAGGCCGTAAGATTGTAGTAAACGTACCGCCGGAATATTCAATGATTTGGCCAAAGCATTTTTCGCTTCCACCGCACCACTATAATCTTCATTGAAGTTCTCCGGTGTATATCCCGCGATTTGGGTCGGTACATCGGCCACCAACATTTCAGGCAATAGTTCGCCTGCATCCAACATGGCCGTATACAGTATTGGTTTTATGGTGCTCCCCGTACTACGGTTCGCCTGTATCATATCCACATCTTTTTGATGCATGGCCGAGGTCTGGGTATTGCCGACATAACTCAACACCTCACGTGTTCTCACATCAAGAATCAAAACCGCGGCATTATGCACTTGATTTTGTTCCAGTACCCTATGGTGTTTTTGCACAATGGTGTTCACATTGCGCTGCAAAGTTGCATCAATGGTACTTTTGGTTCGTTTCCCCTTTTCGGATTTCGCTACGTGTTGTACCAAATGCGATGCTATTTTTGGCAAGGGGTATGGTGTGGAAGGCAAGGCTTCCAAAAGGGCCAATTCATAGGTGGTGCGGTCTATGTGGTTTTCTTCGTATAATTTATTCAGTAATCTATTTCTTTTCTCCAGTAGTGCTTTTTGGTTTTTTCCGGGATAGATCAAACTAGGAGCATTGGGCAAAACGGCAAGGGTAGCCGACTCTGCCCAAGAGAGTTGATGGGGTTGCAAGCCAAAATAACGCCATGCGGCCACATCGAGGCCGACGACGTTTCCTCCAAAAGGGGCATGGCTGGTATACATCTTGAGTATTTCGGCTTTTGAATATCGCCACTCCAATCGGGTCGCCAAAATCAACTCGATTAGTTTCTCGGTGTACGAGCGTCCTTTATTTCTTGACAATCGAATCACCTGTTGCGTAAGGGTGCTTCCGCCTCGAACGTTCTTTCCTGCCGAAATATTCGCTCGTAACGCCTTCACCATTGAAATCGGGTTGAACCCTGGATGTTGGTAGAAATAGGCATCTTCGAAAGCAAGTAAGCAGGTTTCGAACTTTTTTGGAACGCTATCGATAACAGGGAAACGCCATTGTCCGTCATCGGCTATCCTCGCGCCTAATAAGACCCCTTCACGACTTTCTATCACGGTAGCGGTCGGAGTTGTGAAGAGCTGCTTTGGCAAACAAAAATAGTAGGCGATCAAAAGAATTGTCGAAAGGAACAGCTTTTTTGGATGTTTGCGCAAAAACACTTTTAGCTTGAATAACAAGCGATTTACGGCAACAGTTCGGTTCGTATTCTTTGGGTTTATCGATTTCACTGGCATCAGTGTTTATGGAACATCCTGAGGGCTCTTTTCTTCTATATAAACTTCAATACGGTAGTTCTATTGCAGCATCTAAATCAAACCTTCTGACCAAATAACTATGGCCCTCAGGTTACTGCTCATTTTTTCCATTCCGACTTCGCCGCCCTAAGGTCATCGATAAAAAGCGGGTTAGGGAACATCGCAGATAACATGCGATGGGCGAGTAGACGAGCCGCTTCTTCATCACTCGGATAGTGAATACCCATAATCTCGCGAGATTCGCCGATTTCATAAGCAAGTTCCAAAAACCGCTCTCGTTTATCCGGTAGCAACTCACTCCACGCAAAGGCCTGAATGTATGCCCATAAGGTATGACCGCTTGCAAAGGAAGGCGATCCCATAATCTGTAGAGGTTTCAACCGTGGTTCCAACACGTAAGGCCTCGCCCGCAACAAATGGTATTTCACGGTGAACTCCATAATCCGCATATCTTTGGTAATGCCCTTGAGCAGTTTGGCTGTTGCGGGGTAATTGGCGGCATTGCACTCATCACCCAATAGTGTTCGTCCCTCGAAAAACAAATCTTGCACATTCTCTTCATAATTTGGATGGTCTTCCATGACATCTATATGCGGCCAATAGCCTATTGGCGCTAGAACTTGAGCTGCTCGCTCTTCTTGTTTCTCAGTACGTTTGTATTGCCACTCCAGTAAAAAATCCAATTCGGCACGAGTCTGCTCCGAACTGTTCGCCGGGAATGCAACGGATTGTTTTAACCGACTTATTTGGTCGGCGCTCAGATAAGCCGGACTAAGTTGGGTATATAACAACGCCATCGAATTATAACTTTCAGGGAAGAACCGCAAGCTATCCAATACTGCCTTTTCGGAATTGGGCTCGGCACTCAATTTTCCCAACTCTAGGTAATGGTTTGTTGCAGGCTCTAGTGGGTGCACTGCTTGGGAAAGACCGACAACATGGGTCAAAAGCGCTAGATATCCTACTATTTTGTACATAGTATATTTAGGTTTCAATTATTGACATACGGCTCGAAACAGATTATCGCGACTCACCGGGCTCTCGACCTCCCATTTTAACGGATGTATTCCTTGTCCAAAAAGTAGCCCACAATGGCTTCCTTCATCAAAACGGATTGTTCCCCGGCTTTCAAAGGAGGTAATTCTTCCTTAATCACATAGTGCGGCCATCCATCTTCGTCATAGTACTCAAACTCATAGTAGCCATAGGGTTCCAGAAGTCGACAAATGGCGATATGCATCAAATCGACCTTATGGTCTTTCTTGAATTTTCTGTGGTATTGACCTAATTCTTGAACGCCCACTAAATATATAATGGCATCCAATTCCAAGGGGTCACCATCTGCAAATTGAGCTGACAGGCGCACGACCAACTCTTGCCATCGTTCTTTTAATTGCTCGTCTCTAGACATTTATGTTATTGATTTTCCATTGCCACATGGGCTAAACGTGATATCAAAGGTACAAATCAAAGCGCTATATTTGTTGAAACAATTTCCCAATGAGTTTTATTGATATCGTTTTAGGGCTGCTACTCTTATATGGGCTGTATAAGGGGCTTAGAAACGGAATATTCGTCGAAATCGCATCGATCATTGCCCTGATCGCAGGTATTTTTGGAGCTATCCATTTTTCATACGTTGCAGGGGATTACCTCTATGAAAACATGCAATGGGATGAACGTTACATCAACATTGCCGCATTCGTGATTACTTTTATCGTAATCGTGGTCGCTGTGCACCTAGCCGGGAAACTACTAACGAAAATTGCCGATTTCGCCATGCTCGGACTTCTCAATAAAATTGCCGGGGCGATTTTCGGAGTTGTGAAGGTTGCCGTAATCCTAGGTGCGATATTGATTTTTTTCGAACGGGTCAATTCTTCCGTTGGACTTGTAAAGGGGGCGGCTTTTGAGAACTCCGTACTTTATGAGCCCGTAAAGGAAATCGGTGCTTTCGTCTTTAATGCGGTCTTAAAGGGTGGTGAAGGGGAAGAACCAGAGCAATGAAACCACATGTGTAAATACCTCTTTTTTCGATGTCCTGATTTCAAGGATGCCAAATGGAACAGCATGGCATAAACCTAAAATACATGTCCTATATTTCCACAAATTGTAAGATATTGGACTATACCAAGCTGTCGGTCATCTACTTTCGCAACTTTATTTGTGTGCTCCGACGTCTTGAAAGTAAAGAATATCCAAAGTCATGATGAACAGCCGCTTTGAACACCACGATGCAAGTATTTACGACCAAAAAGTGCTTTACTGATTTCCATCTCAAGCTAGTTTACCTAGTTATATGAGTAACGTATTGACATTCTTGACCATGAATTTCAACATTTTTAATACCCTTATTCTATCTGGAGTTTTACAAGGGTTCATTTTTTTTATTGCCGTAATTTCCAATAAAAAATTTCAGGGTAAGGCAAACGCTTTTCTAGCTTTTACTGTTCTCTTTCTTAGTATTAGCAATTTGAACTATTACGCCTGGGACGTTGGTCTTATGACTACTTTTCCTGCCATGGTAATTCTTCATGTACCATGGGCATTGACGCTGGCTCCTTGCTTCTATCTTTATGTTAGGCATTCGGTCGAACCTGCCATACCCTTGACTGAACGATCAAGGCGTTACTTTCTTTTATTCTTACCCTTTATCATTATATCGTTATTTATTTGGGGGGTCCGACTTTACACCCATTTGCTAGACCGGCCGACGCTCATAAAAAACATCTACTATTTTTATCTTGAGCTCGTTAACTTAACGGCCATCATTCTCTCCGCTGTAATTTCGTTTCGATTGTTAAACAAATATCGGGCAGCCAAAAAGATAATGCCCGAACGTTTTATCATTAGACTTGGTTGGTTACGAAAAATGTTGTTACTCTCCTGTGTTATCATCGTCTGTTGGGTGGTGCTTATCGTTTTTGATATGGCGACCGACATTGATACTATAAGTCTATTCTATCCATTGTGGTTATCGCTTACCTTATGGATCTACTGGGTGGGGTATACCGGCATATACCAGGCCAAGTTGGCCAAAGAAAGGGCTGAAATAAGAAGAGAACTGAAGACAAAACAACTTTCTTCTAACAAAAAAATAGTACAAAAAAACGGAACAAAAGAATTAGAGCATTACCATCAAATCATTCATTTATTAGAAAATGAGCAGATGTATGCCAATCCATCCCTAGGGTTGCAAGATATTGGTGACAAGCTCAACATTTCACCAAATTATGTATCCAAGATCGTCAATACACAGGCTAATATGAGCTTTACCGATCTGGTTAACCAATACCGCCATGAAATGGTCAAAGAACTGTTACAAGGTTCAAAGTTCAAAAACTATAAGATTATGGCCATTGCGTTGGAAGCAGGGTTCAACTCTAAATCGAATTTCTACAAATATTTCAAATCGGTCGAAGGCATGACTCCCACCGATTACATCAAAAAGCTTCGAGAAACGTCCTAAATCCTTGAAATTGTAAGATGCTGGACAACGCCGGCATACCAAAAAATACTTTCACGATAACGCCCCCGTTTTTGAGGAACATTAATAACCTCATGTGCATCATTAAACTGCACATCTAATTAACCTTTTAAAACATTTTTATCATGAAAAACAATTTTTTACAAATTCTAGGTGCTGCTTGTCTAGTCTTATTTATGGGAAGTTCAATAACGAGTTGTAGTGTCGAGGACGGCATTGACGGAGTAAATGGAATTGATGGAATCGACGGCCAGAATGGTGTCGATGGCCAAAACGGGGCCGATGGTCAAGATGGGGCCGACGGTCAAGATGGAGCAGATGCCATTGGCCTTGAAAAGTTTGCGGAGTACGGCTCTATAGCCCTGAGGGTTCAGGGAATTCGCCCCGATAGCGTAGCCTTTGACTATGAAACGGATCTGGAATTCATTTCACCAGAGCTTTACGATAACAACTTTCGAGATGATGATCCCGATCATGAATTCTACTTTTTACGATTGTTAGACGCACCCAACATTGATGAAATAAACGGTGCTGCCATCTCTTTGGACGTCTTGGACGCCGGCTTGGCATCGCAAAGTTTCAGTTTTGAAATAGAGTTTTCGGAATTTTCAATTTTTGCGGACGACCTCACCTATATTACGCTTTACGACGAGTATTATGGATCGCTCAATACGAATGACAAAGTTGCCAATAACAATTACGGTATAGCCACTACCTTCACCATTACCGACTATAGCTTTGACGACACCACGAACAATTTGAGTTTTTCATTTTCGATGGTAATTGCCGGAAACGATAACGAAACGGGGAACGACCTCACAATTGACGGCGATGTGGACGTCATCGTGTTTGAAAACGTCAATTCAAGGGCGTAAAGACTATTTATTTCACCACTTATTTTACTGGCAATTCGTCAAGTAAACCACATAGGGCCCTCTAAAATTTTAGGGGGCTCTTTTTATGTGGTGTTCAGTAACTTCAAGAAAGGAAAAGTACGTACTAAAACGCAACTCCCTTTCTCTTTAAATGCGTCAATACTACAAAAATAGTTTACACTTATCTCTATCCTATTACACCTTTTGAATTAAACCTAAATTGTTCTTCCTAGAGAATACTGTTGATTTCATCGAAATTAAATTTAAAGTGTCGCCTGAACTGGCCATCTTTGCAAGATTCCATTCACCAAGGTTTGAAAACTGTAAAGGACACTTCATATTATCAGAATGCACTACATGTGTTGAACTATGCATTCGGCGACTTTTATCTCTACGATGATTTTATCATTTCGGAAATCAAGGCCGGAGAGGTCGTTTCTTGGGATACCGTCGGGAAACTTTTAGTAAATGACATCAGAGAGATTTACGGCACTCGATCAAAAGAGCTTGTCTACATCAGTAATCGCGTCCATAAATATGCCGTGATGCCATCGGACTGGATTAAATTCAGAAAGAACGATTGCAACATAAAAGCCTATGCTATAGTAAGTTACAATAAAAGAGCTTACTTAAATGCCCTATTGGAAAAACTCTTTTTCAGCGCTCGATTACAATTCTTTACCTCTTTGGACAGTGCCATCTCATGGGCTAACGAAATTCAACACAAGGAAAACGTGGCCTGATTACTTTAACAAGAATCCGTTTGCCATTGGATCTTTAGGATCTATGCAAAAGGTGTGTACACCCGTGATATGTGCTGTACCTTCTACTTGGGGTATGACTGCGTCATAAGGCCCATACTTTTGCTCGGTCACGAGTGATCCCCTGAAAACAGATCCCGTTATACTTTCTATACGCATGGTTTCTCCAAAATCGATTTCCTTTCTTGCCCTATGAATGGCCATTCTTCCTGAAACTCCCGATCCTGTGGGACAGCGATCTACTTCTCCCTCTGCAAAAATGCACACATTTTTACTACTGATTTCGGTTTTATCCGATTCTCCGATAAAAATAGTACCATAAAGAAAACTTAAATCCTCTTCAAAGGGATGGACAACTTCTGAACTATTCGCTATCACCGCATGTTTGATGGCCATTCCTTTTTGAATCAATTCACGATACGAATCAGTGCTTAGGTCAAAGTCAAAAGCGTTCTTTTGCATGTCGACATAGGCATAAAATGCACCTCCATAGGCCAAATCATAACTAATCTCCACACCGTCGACTTCCACTTTTCTGTCCAAGGCCACTACAAAACTGGGGACACAGTGAAAACGAACCCCGCTCACCTTACCTTGCTTCACATGGGCATAGGCGGTAATACGACCACAGGGCGCATCAATTTTCAAGGTATTGTCTCCCTCAAACACTTCGATCCAACGCATCTCAACAGCTAGGGTGGCAACGGCAATAATCGCATGCCCGCACATGGTACTATAGCCTTCGTTGTGCAGGAAAAGAATTCCGAAATCACCATCTTCATCGTTCGGAGGAACCAAAATACACCCATACATGTCGGCATGACCACGGGGCTCGAATAGCAAAGCGGTTCTGAGGTGATCATAGTGCTCTTTACAATACCGTCGGTAGTCCAATACGGAAGTCCCTTTTAGCGCTGGAAAACCAGAAACAATGACCCGTAAGGGTTCGCCACCAGTATGCATATCGATGGTCTTAACCTGTATCCAATCTTTAGGTGGATTGAAATCGGTCTCCGTTTTTACTTTTTGATATGTTTTACGCATTCTTGAATTGTTTATGGTAATAGGTGGCGGCAACCAGATCTTCCAGGGCAAACCCAACCGATTTAAAAAACGTGATTTCCTCGTCCTTAATTCTTCCCGCTGTTTTTCCCGAACATAGTGAAAACAAATCTCCCTTGATTGCTTCTTTATCCAATAGACCTGTACTCAGGGGCTCGAACATATCCCCACTTTCATGTAATCCGCCGTAGGTATCCACGAAAATCGAACTGCGCTTGATGGTCTCATCGTCAGCTTCTCGCATATCTTTACGATATGCTCCAACCAAATCGATATGTTGGCCTGGCTTGAGGTGCTTCCCTAAAACCAGCGGTGTTTTTGACAAGGTGGCACTAGACACAATATCGACCGTTCCTATAACTTCTTCTATCGAGGAAGTCACCCTACATTCGAAATTTTCATCTTTCAATTCCTTACAGACCGCCAGTGCCTTTTCCGAATTTCTTCCCCACACATACACATGTGTAATAGGACGAACACTCGCATGCGCCTTGATCAACTGAGTAGAAAGTGCTCCGGTGCCTATCATCAGCAAAGAGGAAGCTGTTTTTCGCGACAAATAGTGCGAAGCCAAAGCCGAAGTAGCCGCAGTCCGCTTCGTGGTTAAACTTTTGGCTTCCAAGATCGCCTTAATTTTTCCTGTGACGGCATCCATCAGAAAGTAACTCCCCTGAACAGCGGGTAGGCCATATCTCGAGTTTTCAGGACTGATCGTTACCATTTTAACACCGGCATTTTTTCCTGGATGCCATGCGGGCATTAACAACAAGGTCGTTTCCTCAATTGCCTCCGGGTTAGGAAAATCATGATGATGACGTTGTGGAACGATGACGTTCTCAACGGAAAATCCTGCCTCTATTGCCTTGACAAGCTCAGGAAAATTGGTATGTGTCTCAATAAAATCAGCTGAAATCTGAACGATGCCCTCCATGTGCTAAAAATATGGAAAATATCGAAGGGCAAATCACTTCCGTCCACATCGCGATTTAAAAGTTCCCTAAACATAGTATGGGTTAGTTTACTATATTTAACCATGTCCTTTATCGAAAACCCGATTTATGTGCTTGCTGTTTTGTGCTTGATGGTACTGCTCTCGATGCAGGCGGCCAAAACTAGGTTAGGCGGTAAACTAAGCGCCGCTCTTATGGTCATTATTTTCACGGCCGTTCTAGCGAATCTCAAATTGATTCCCTCTGCGTCGAATTCCATTCCCTTGTATGACGGTATTTTTAAATACCTCGCTTCCATCGGTATTTTTTATCTCTTGTTGGAAATCAATTTACCGTCCCTCAAAAAAGCAGGCGCCCCAATGATCATCTTGTTTTTGATTGGCTCATTGGCCACCATTCTCGGTATTCTGGGGTCATGGTACCTAGTGTCACCGGAAACGGTTCTAGGGGATAAGGGAGCCATTGTCGCAGGCATGTTGACCGGAACCTACACGGGGGGCAGCGTTAACTTCAATGCCATTGCCTTGGAATACGATTTTCATAAGGAAGGTGCCCTTTATGCGGGTACCATTGCTGTAGATAATGTCATCACTACGATTTGGATTATCGTGACCTTGGCCATTCCTGCTATCATGCGACCACTCTGGGCAGATAAAAAAATAGCTGTCAAGGCCCAAAAAGAGGATCATGAGCAAGTGGATGCTTTGACCTTGGAATCTATGCTATGGTTATTTTTTCTAGGCGCAGCGGCCTTTTATGTTTCGGAATTGATCAAGCTGGCCTTACCACAAATCCCCTTTATCTTGATCCTGTCTACTTTCGGAATCCTTTTGGCGCAAATTCCGTTCATTTCCAAGCTAGGCGGAAGTAGAAGTTTAGGTATTTATACGCTCTACCTCTTTTTGGCGGTCATCGGGGCTTATTGTGAAATTGAGGCTGTTCTGGAACTTCAACATACCGGACTGACCCTTTTGCTATTTACTGCACTAGCCGTATTATTTCATGGTATCATCACTATAGGAATAGGGGGTCTGACCTTTCGTGATTGGGATATGGTCGCTATAACGAGCCAAGCCAATGTAGGGGGGAGCACAAGTGCCATCGCCATTGCGGAATCACTAAATCGAAATGAGTTGGTACTACCTGCCATTCTAGTGGGTACTTTAGGAAATGCCGTAGGTACATATTTCGGATTTTTGGTGGTGGGGATTTTGTAGCCATGGTATACTTTCAATCTAGACATCGTTTCACACTTTGAAGAGGCCAACTAATGTACTTCATGTACTCTAGTCGACTGATGAACCCACATCAGTGCCTTTTGTCCATAAAAGTATTTTCTTTTTGGTGTTTGTAGTTGAATTGGAAGTCTTCTATTGTACCACCTCGACCCATTGCCCTTTTGTTCGCACCACATAATCGTTATCATACATAGCCTCGGCCTGGATACCTGGCAGGTAATATCGCCCTAAATACGACGCATTCAATAAAACCCGAAAGGTCTTGGTTTCATTCGGTTTCATATCAAAATAAAAGTTGGCCCTATCATCTCGTAAATCGGTATAGGTCACTTGATTTTCGGCAAAACTTCCAAAATTGGTAAAACGAGTATTTACGATTTCCCAACCGCTAGGGAAGATTTCCGTTAAGGCAAAGTCTTTCAAACGATTTGACGTAGTATTCGTCAAGGTAACCTCAGCAACAAAATCAGTACCTTGGGAAATCGTGGTCGGATCCAATCGCGATCCATTTCTACCTTTGAAGACTAGCTGCGCGGAAAGGTTTTTTTGAAGTGTTTTTTCCTGACCTACCGGTAGTATCCCGTTATTGACAATATTCACATAGACCAGATTACCCTCTTCATTTTTTATGGTGATGCCGTTACTTCCTTTTTTAATATCCAGTGAGCGGCTTGCTAAGGTTTTTTCGGTGGTGACATTTTGTAATCTTCCGTTGAAGGTCACTACCGTTCGAATTCCTTTACCGCCGATCAGTTCAGCGAATTTCGCCATCGCCAATAAACTGTATGCCGTACTTTGTGTACTCATATAACGTTTATCGGAAAGGGTTTGTGCAATTTTTTTCGCCACATCCTGTGCTTTGGCCTTGTCCTTAAGTAAAACATAGGTTTCTAGAGCCATAGCCCTATTTCTATCTGAAGAACCATAGGTATAATAATCATATGTATCATTTTCAACCTCCAATCGCGCTCCGGCCACTATTTTTTTCGCCACGTCGGCCTGCCCGATCAGCGCATAACTGGCCGCCAAACGGAATTTGGCCTCGTTCGTAATACCAGCACTCTCTCGCAAGCGGTTCATACTGGCTACATCGGCATTTCCCGAAAGGGCCAGGGTGTATAAACGATAGGCCTGGGCCAAATCGGAATTTTGTCCTGAACGCCACTGTTTGGCGACATTCTGTTGGTAGGAAATCCAACTTGATTTAAACCCGATAGGTAGTACATACCCTCTTTTTTCAGCTTCCAACAAGAAATGTCCAGCATAGGTGGTCCCCCAATCATTGACATAGTTTTGACCGGGCCAATACGAAAACCCTCCACCGGGTTTTTGATAACTGCCCAAACGCTTGATTCCGCTTTCAATATTTTTTTGAATACGTTTTTGTTTCTCCGAGGGGATATCGAAAATATCCGCTAAAAACAACTGTGGGAAGGCACCCGAAGTCGTCTGCTCTACACAACCATGCGGATAGCGAATCAGGTATTGCATTCGGCCGTTGAAATTCATCGGTGGCAGTGTGGAGAATTCGATTTGAGCAGTGTTAGTTCCCGCCACTCCAAAAGTTTGTAGGCTTACGGTTTGACTAGAATTCGGCTCCAGCACCAACTCAGTGGTTTCCGAGGTCACCGGATTCGGGTTTACCACATCGATCGGAATTTCAAAAGACGCGCTTTCGCCTCCACCAGACGCCTCTACCACTACTTTTCCGATCCCCGAGAAATCAGATACATTCAACTTGAAATAGGCCATCTTTTCATCCGGCTGTGTGAATGTCAGTTTTTGAGTTTGTTCACCAACAACGGTGAACGCCTTGTCCTTTTTGATTTTCAAGCTGACGTTTTTGACTTTCTTTTCCATGGAAAAAACAGTAACGGGTAAGGTCACTTGTTCTCCCGGCGTAATTTTTCTGGGTAAGGAAGCTAAAATCATCAAGGGCTTACGAACAGGAGTAGTTTTCTCCGCTTGTCCATACGCCTCCTCTGTATGATTGCCCGCGATGACCATGGTGCGAACCGACCCCACATATTTTGGAATCTTCACCTCATGCGAGTTGGTCTGCCCTTTTTTTAGATTAAATGGCCCTAAATGCAGTACCATCGGCTCAAAACGGTTTGCCTTTTTATTCTTCGCCCCAGCCAGTTCACCATCACCGCCGATAGCAAAAACTTGATTTATCTTTCCACCGAAAGCACCGATTACATCATCATATACATCCCACGTTTTGACACCCAATGCCTCTTTCGCGTAAAATGTATGCCAGGGATCCGGGGTTCTAAAACGTGTCAAATCTAAAAGGCCTTCGTCAACAATGGCGATGCTATAGGTCATTGCCTTCTTATTTTGCTCGGATACTGCTACGGTAATGGTCTCTTCAGGACGCAAGACGTCGGGCATTGCAATGACCGGTTCCAATTTGGTATTCTTATCTTCGACTGATATGCCAGTGATACCATACATCCGAATAGGCAAATCATTCTTCGTATTTGCATGCGGTTGTAACGACGCGATATTGATGAATACATTCGGAGTATAAAGATCGGTAATGGGCAGTTCAAATTTCGTTTCCCCTTCAACGGTTTCCACCCATCTCGATTCCAATACTTCACTTCCGTTTTCAACGGTCACCAAGGCCCTTCCTCCAAAAGAACTGGGAAAACTTACAGTGGCCGTTTCGCCCACATTATACGTTTCCTTGTCCGTTGAGAACACCAACATCGTTGCAGCCGACGGGTCTCCTTTTCTAGACTTGCCCGCCCAACCTGGCCAGTCAATATAAATGGCCTTGCCGGTGGCATGTCCGCCGATAGGGTCTTCTACATGTACCAAATATCTACCCCAATCAGGATACTTCAATTCAAAATCAAAGGTTGCTTTTCCGTTCGCTCCGGTATTGATCGTTTTCTCAAATACCATTTCACGGTATTGGCTATTGCTATATGAGGATAGGTTATCTTCAGAAGTATCCCACCACCATCGCCACTGTACTTTATAGATAGATACCTTCAGGTTTCTTGCGGCCTTGGCCTTACCGTTTTCATCAACAGAAATCAGTTCGAATTTGTGCTTGACATCCGTCAAGAGCATGCCCCTTTGCTTGTCTCCTTTAGGGGAATTCAAACCGATATAGGTACTATAGGGTGAATAGGGTTTGGTGAAAACATCAGTACTGAAATCACCACCGTTTTCATACACTTTCGTGATAAACGCCGCTTTTAACATTCCTGGCGCTTTACTTGTCATTTGTGGGTTTATGGTGAAGTCGGCTTTACCTTGTGCATCGATCTTACTATCGAAAACCACTTGGTCTTCCGATGAGAAACTACGGGTAGGATCATCAAATACATACCCTGGAAACTTTTCGAAAGTGGTGGTTGCCGGATTAAACTTCGCCGTAATATCCGCTTTGAGATTTTTGGCGATCGCGCCGTGTAACCATTTTACCTCCATTGCACCCTTTAGGGGCTTCGACCCTTGAAGCAACTCATCATCGAATGCCGTTTTAATTTTCAAACGATTTGGTTTGATCGTTTCGACCTTCAACGTTTTGGTAAAAGAAGCACCGCCTACGGAAACTTTGGCCAGCCAGTTTCCGGTTGGGGCATTTTCATCGGTCTTCATCTTGAAATGGTAGAAATTGTGAAGTCCATTTGTAGCAATCTCGCGATGCACCACTTTATTGTATGGATCTAATAGTTCTAACTTCACCGGGTGATCTTCGGGAAGGGTATTCGCATTATCGTTCAACATAAACGACAGGAATATCGCATCGCCTGGGCGCCAGACTCCGCGCTCGGTAAAAATGAAGCCTTTGATTCCCTTTTGTAAACGTGTACCCGAAACATTGAACTTACTGACTGACAAGGCATTGCCATCGTTCAACTTCACATAGTTCTTTTGACCATTGTTTTCCGCAATGGCAAAAAAGGCCAATTCTTCTGAATCAAAAATCGAAGTACCGTCGGCATCCGTAATGATATGGCCTACGGTCTGTTGTTGATAATTGTAAAAAGTAACCTTGGCTCCGGCAATCGGATTGGTATTCAATAGGTCGTTCACGGCAACAAAATAGCTCTTGTTCGCCTCTCTTTTAATGGTGACACCGATATCGGTCGCCAAGACGTTCATTCCTATTTCTTTGTCATAGTAATACGATTTATCGCACGGGTTTTCTCGCTCGTTCCAGTTGTAGCCATAATAGTCATATTCATTGTAGTAGCCCTCGACGCCGTCCCAGAAGCTATCTTCCTGCTCCTCATCAAAATCGTCTTCTTCCGTTTCCTCGTGGTCAAAATTGGTCGTGTCACATTTATAGGAACTGTACTTGGGCCTAAAGTTCAACTCAACACGGTACATCGCACCGACTTCCGGGGAAATCAGTTTGCTCAAATCAAGCGCGTGCGCGGACCATTTTCCATTGGTAATCGCCAAGCTATTCTGAAGAGCGATCGTTTTTCTCGCAATGGGTCGGGCCACACTGCGCAAATTGGATTGGCCGTTGATACTATTATTCTGTAAAAACTGCAGGATGTTATTTTGGTATATCTTGAATACAGAAACATCGATCGCCTTCAAGTTGACTGCTTCAAAATTGATTTTCAGGTTATTCGAAGAGGGCAAGATCGTTCCGTTTGAAAGTAGCCTCACTTGAGGCTTGAGCTGTTCAAAAGCAAGACGTTGGTCATACTTCACCTTCAATTTGTACCCATCCTCACTTTCAATACCTTGCAACACCTCAAGCATCGCAGTCCCCTTTAGTTCTTGTGATGGATACAGTTTCAACGTATTCCCTTCTACTGTATACTTCGGGTTTGCACTTCCTTCAAGAACCACCAAGCCCTTAAAATTTTGACCTTTTTTTAAAGGGTCCGAGAAACTGACACTAACGGTTTGTCCGTCACCGATTTCGACACTCGCATCAAGAACAGTGAAGTTGCTTTTACCGGGAACATTCAAAATATTCTTTCCTTCACTTTCGATGTTGAACTTTTTTCCGTTCCAAGAGATTTCCAGATTTGAATCTTCTTCATGACGTTGAATACTATCTATTCTAAATTGAAACTGGGTTCCTTTGGAGACTACTTCATCAAACTTTACGGCAACGGCCTTCCCTTGGTGATGTACCGAAACCAACTCTTGGGCCATTTCCAGAGACATGATATCCGAAGTACGAAGTTGTCCATCTACGTATTGTCTGTCTTTCGAATACGATTGAAGGGCATTCGTATATATATTGAACTGTTGTTGTAGCGTCCGAACCCCGAACGTCATCGTCCTCAAAGCCTTTGGAAGGTCATCGACGATGTCCGATAGAGCGAATTGAAACGTATACTCTGTATCTTGTTCAAATCCTTTTTCGGGTATAAAGGCTATCGTTCTGGTATCTAAGGCGACTACCTTTCCTTTCGTTCTTGGGGAAACCCTGAGTAAATCAGAATCTAATTCATCACCTTTGTTCCATACGGCGACAGGCATGTTCATGACCACTCGGACATCACTTTGCGCCGAGATGATTCCATGGGATACTTCGGTAACATACGCTTGGTATTGGTTTAGGTTTTCAAACGCTTCAGCTACAGTAGATTTATCCTCTTTCGTATTACATGCAGTAAGTAATATCAGTAAAAGAGCAATACGTAGGATCGGTTTTATTGGCATCGAGTTATTTTTTTTAAAAGTACGATAGGGCCTAATAAAAAACATCCCAAAATACCGTGAATATGAAGCCCCGAATATCCCCGTATGCTGTTAAAACGGAAACCGTTACTTATTTATTACTTTACGTCATCGGAATTCCGGTATCGTTAAAATGCATGCTTTGACATACAAAAGGTAGTTTTTATTGCACCATTCATCGAAAAAATAACGGTATTCGAAGATGAGCCCCTTATTTTACGTATTATTACCAACGCTAGCTTCCCCAACTAGCTTTTAGAACACAAGAGTACCCCATAACTCTACCCACCTACTTCTTTACAAGGCCTACTTACAATTTAGAACGTTGTATGAAAATGAGAACGCAGTATGTGGCCCTCGTTTTATTTGTATTTACCTTGGCCTCTTGCTCAAAAGAGTCTTTAGAAACTACAAATATCGTCGAGGCGGAAAATGCCAGGGAAGTTGAACAAAAACTTTTGGCTATTGTGAATGATCACAGGACTTCACTGGGTCAGTCTACTTTGGAATTTAATGATGTCGCTTATTCCTATGCGAATGAGCACAACGACTATATGATTGCGTTAGGCGATATCAATCATCACAATTTTAGCTCAAGAGCATCAAAAATATCATCGCAAATTGGAGCTGAGCTCGTTGCGGAAAATGTGGCCAAGGATTATAATAGTGCCCTTGAAGCATTTGAAGGTTGGTTGAACAGTTCTAGCCATAAGAAAACGATGGAAGGTGATTTCACCCATACCGCAGTAAGTGTCAAAGTGAGCGCCTCAGGCGACTTTTACTTTACGCAGATTTTCTTTAGATAGCTTCTGTTTTTCTTTCTTAGTTACTTTCTTTCAGGTTCTCCGAGCTGAATGCTTTTCTTTTTATAAATTTGGTTAACCCGTTTACTTTTGTTCGGTAGATGAATCCCGTAGGGAAACGCCATAAGGTAAACTGCTAAATGAACCCTATGGCCATTGCTCCTCCTTTCAACCTCGGCAAATGGATTGAAGAGAACCGTGAAACCCTAAAACCTCCCGTAGGCAACAAGAACCTGTATAAAGACGCGGGCGATTATATTGTAATGATCGTTGCCGGACCTAATGCCAGAAAAGACTATCACTACAACGAAACAGAGGAACTTTTTTATCAGTTAGAGGGTCACATCGAAGTTCATATTCAAGAAGAAGGGCAAAAAAAAACCATGAAACTAGGTCCAGGAGACATGTACCTGCATCCCGCGAAGGTTCCACATTCCCCGGTTCGGCACGAAGGAAGTATCGGTTTGGTGGTTGAGCGCAAACGCGCGGATATGAATGTCGACGACGGACTACTATGGTTCTGCGATAACTGCAACCACAGACTGTACGAAGCTTATTTCACCTTGCATGATATTGAAAAGGACTTTTTAGGTCATTTTAAGCATTTTTATGGTTCGGAAGAATTGAGAACCTGTAACAATTGTGGAACCGTAATGCCGGTTGATGAACGATTTATCGCCGATGAAAATTAAAACCTATGCAGATATTCATTAACATATTAATCGGCCTAGTTGCATTTCTTCACCTATATTTTCTCTATTTCGAGATGTTCGCTTGGACCACCAAAGGACCGAAAATTTTCAGAAGTTTTCCAAAAGACTTATTCGAACCCACAAAGGCAATGGCCGCAAACCAAGGCTTGTATAATGGCTTTCTAGCGGCCGGATTGATTTGGACCTACTTCATTGAAACAATAGAATGGAAGACCAACGTCGCTCTTTTCTTTTTAGGATGTGTGGCCATCGCGGGTATCTTCGGAGCCTTGACGGCCTCGAAAAAAATATTCTTTGTACAAGCTATGCCAGCACTGGTGGCAATGATTTTAATTTTTCTTACACTATGAAGTGTATTTTGATATTCTCCCTAATTCTGACCACCTTCTCCATATCCGCTCAAATGACTCCAGAACAAGTTGTACAAAAACAATTGGAAACGTATAACAATAGAGATATTGAAGGTTTCATGTCGGTTATTGATGATCATGTAAAAATGGTCGATTTCACCTCGGGGAAAGTTACCTTAGAAGGTTCCGACGCCTGCAGAAAAGTATACACTTCCTTATTTGAAGCCTCGCCTGAACTGCATTCGAAGATATTGACCCGAACCGTATTCGATAATAAGGTAATCGACCATGAATATATCACTGGAAGAAAAGGTAGTGAGATCCCCATTGAATTGGTCTTGATTTACGAGGTAGACCAAGAAAAAATCACCAAGATGACGGTTCTTAGAAAGCAGTAGCGAATCAGTACATTATTCGTAACTTTGCAAAAAATTTAACAATACATATCCAAAAAGTTATAAAATGTCAAAAGTTGCACTAGAATTTGGTATTGATGAGGCCCTGAAAGCCTTAGGGATTATAGAAATCAACGATGGAACATCGACCGGTTCAAGCTGTTTTTCTTCAGGGGAAATTATCGAATCGTATTCTCCTGTCGATGGCGCATTGATCGCGAAAGTCAAAACCACGACCCAGGCCGATTATGAAAAGGTGATGGACGCTGCTACCGATGCATTTAAAACCTGGCGCCTTAAACCCGCACCGCAGCGTGGTGAAATTGTACGTCAGTTTGGTGAAAAACTACGTGAATTAAAGGAACCACTTGGAAAATTGGTTTCTTACGAAATGGGCAAAAGTTACCAAGAAGGTCTTGGTGAGGTTCAGGAAATGATCGATATCTGTGATTTTGCAGTAGGCCTTTCAAGACAATTGCACGGTTTAACGATGCACTCTGAAAGACCCGGTCACCGTATGTATGAACAGTATCATCCATTAGGAGTGGTCGGTATTATTTCGGCATTTAACTTTCCCGTTGCCGTTTGGGCATGGAATAC
Organism: uncultured Flavobacteriaceae bacterium; assembly: GCA_947494565.1. Taxonomy (GTDB): domain Bacteria; phylum Bacteroidota; class Bacteroidia; order Flavobacteriales; family Flavobacteriaceae; genus Maribacter_C. Next base: position 376,736 of record CANLVG010000002.1, read on the forward strand.
CGCCTTGGCCTGGATCTGTGGTGATGTATGTGTCTGGAAGCCGTCCGAAAAAACTCCACTTTGTGGAATTGCATGTCAAAATATCGCTGCGGAGGTTTTCAAGGCAAATGATCTTCCAGAAGGTATTTCATGCTTGATCAATGGAGATTACAAGGTAGGGGAAATGATGACCCAAGATGTACGTGTTCCATTGGTTTCAGCTACAGGCTCCATTCGTATGGGAAAAATAGTGGCACAAGCTGTCGCCGCAAGACTGGGAAAATCGCTCTTGGAACTCGGAGGCAACAACGCGATTATCGTTACGCCGGATGCCGACATTAAAATGACGGTCATCGGAGCGGTTTTTGGAGCCGTCGGTACTGCCGGTCAGCGTTGTACCTCAACACGCAGATTGATCATTCACGAGTCCATTTATGACAAAGTAAAGAATGCAGTTGTGGATGCCTATGGGCAACTTCGCATCGGAAATCCGTTGGACGAAAACAATCACGTCGGTCCATTGATCGATACGGATGCCGTGGCACAGTATAAGAGTGCACTTCAAAAAGTGATTGCCGAAGGAGGAAAGATCGTTGTTGAAGGCGGTATCTTGGAGGGAGATGGTTATGAAAGTGGCTGCTATGTAAAGCCTGCTATCGCTGAGGCCCAGAACGATTTTGAAATCGTACAGCATGAGACGTTCGCGCCAGTGCTTTATCTTCTCAAGTATTCTGGAACTATTGAAAACGCCATCGCCACGCAAAACGGAGTCGTTCAAGGACTTTCTTCTGCAATCATGACGAATAATCTTCGCGAAGCAGAACATTTTTTGAGCCACAGGGGAAGTGATTGTGGTATTGCCAATGTAAATATCGGTACTTCGGGAGCTGAAATCGGCGGTGCCTTCGGTGGAGAAAAAGAGACCGGTGGTGGTCGTGAGTCCGGTTCGGATGCATGGAAAATCTATATGAGAAGACAAACCAACACCATCAATTATACTACTGAACTGCCCCTTGCACAGGGAATCAAATTTGACTTATAGAAAGGCAAAAAAAATCCGCTGCTACTCAAAATCCATTGTTCCCCCGATCGATGGTTTTGAAATAGCAGCGGAATTAACCAAACTAACTCAAACACTAAGTTATCTTAAATATTATTTAGCTTCTTCTAGCTGTATCGTTTCTTTTAGTGGCTTCAAATTCAGGTATCTTCCAGCTCCCATGAAGCAACTCTTGTACCCCAAGAACTACCACCATACTTATAAAAGTCAATACTTTTAGCACTTCCGTTTTCATAATCAATATCGTTTCTTAAATCGTACGTTTCGAAAGTATCCCATTCTCACCTTATCCCAGTTCACTTCTGTATAATTGGATGATTTTTCTGTGTAACTGGTATATTTTACTCCCTCCTTCGATTTCTTTCCCAGGGACAATCCGGAAAAGGCAATGAAATCAAACCAATATGAGCAAAAACAAAACCCTATCGCAATGCCGGAACTTTGTCGGGAGCCATAGGGTCTCTGTATATTTTAAAGGCAATTTAATACATTCCGGAAAAGAAGAAACCAATTCTATATAATTGGTAGTCAATGCTGTATAAATGGCAACTATTTGTTGTTTTTCATCCTTTTATCCCATAGGGCAATCCTGGGATTTGATCCTATTAATTTAACATTTCGTTATTTTTTTAATACATTGTAGGATAAACACTAAATGAAATTTAACAATGACAAAGACAACTACGAACCTGTTGTTGATGCTCATTACCATTCTCGCGGGAGTTTATTTTTACGTGATGTACTGCAGTTCATGTGGTGCATCGGGTCAAGAAGAACCGATGCAGGAAACGGTTACGGCACCAGTGACACCGAAAGCTACGTCCTATCCTTTCGCATTAAGCGACGGGGCATATGCGTACAACACAAACGACAATTATAATTTTAATGTGTCGTCTTCATCTTTTCTGACACCCTTATCACAAAATGTTATTGATGGTATTGCTAGCTTAAGAACGTTTTTCGCTGAAAATACGGGAAAAGTCATCAACATCACTGGGTATTACACTAGTGATGAGAACAACAACACAGCATATCCTGATTTGGGATTTGCCCGTGCCATTGCGGTAAAGAACCATATGGCCGAAATTGGTATTCCGAGCAATCAGATCAACACCACGAGCAAATTGATGGATGAGATGATCCCTCAAGAGGCTGTGTATCTGGGGCCCGTAAGCTTCAGTATCGGTGAAAAAGCCGAGGATGAAGAAGCTGCATTAAAAGTGTTATACGAAAAAGTAAAGGCCAACCCTTTGGTGCTCTATTTTGACACGGCGGAAACTACCATTGACCTTACTATGGAGCAACGCCAAGAAATCGCGGATATTTCGCGCTATTTAGACAAGGTCGCCGATGCAAAAGTGATCATTGTCGGACATACCGATGATACGGGTGATGCGGAAAACAATATGGTTCTTGGGCAAAACAGGGCCGATTTCGCGAAAGACTACCTGATGAGAAATGGTATATCGGCAGCAAAGATCAGTTCTACCTCAAAAGGTCAAACAGAACCTATAGCAAGCAACGCCACGGAAGAGGGCAAAGCAAAGAACAGAAGAACTGTTGTCACATTAAACTAATCAATTAAACATAAAAATAAAGAACATGGATTTCGAAAATATGAACGTTTGGTGCTGGTTGATTCCCTTATTAACTGGCGTGATTTGTGGGGTTTTGGGCTATTTGATAGGTCAGAGCTCAAGAGAGACCATTGATAATACCGCAGAACTCGACACCTTGAAAAATAAGAACGCCAAGTTACAAGCCGATCTTGATGCCTGTAATGGTAAACTTAACGTTGCCTCAACGGCCGCAGCTGCTGCCGTTACGGCTATAGCCCCTGAAGTAGAACAGGACCCGCCTTTTGATGCTGCTGCGGCCAAAGCTGCCATGGGTAAGACCATCAAAAAAGATGACTTAAAAGTAGTAGAGGGTATCGGACCCAAAATATCAAGCATGTTCCACGAGGGCGGAATCAAAACCTGGAAAGCCCTATCGGAGACTGCCGTAGCCAGGTGTCAAGAAATATTAGATGGTGGTGGCGAACGCTACAAAGTTCACGATCCCGCATCATGGCCCATGCAGGCTAAAATGTGCTATGAGGGCAAATGGTCCGAATTGGCAAAATGGCAAGATGAACATGATCATGGGAAACTGTGATTCAGTGATGCCTACGCGCAATCAATAACCAAAAAATCCGATGTAGTGATACATCGGATTTTTTTAGTTATCTAAGATAGTAGTACGGCATTTATACCATTCCGTTCGCTTCAACCCATTTAAACCGGTATTGATCTTCAGGAAATTTCATACGCTCGGCAATTCGCTCGAGTCGTTCCGGAAGTCGAATGAGGTAATCACGTGCCTTTTCAGCTTCTTCCGACAGGCTTCTCACGGTCTCAAGTTCCCAATACACATTTAATTTTCGCAAGATATCCACGTAATCCTGTGCTGTATAGACACCTAAGCGTTGCGCACAATTGGAGAAATTTTCAAAGGCTTCCCCGATGAATCCTCCTGATTCCCTCAAGAAATGGGCGGGCATCACTATTTTCTTTTTCATCATATCGGCGAATGCCAACATCATTCCCGACGGATCTTCCCCGAAAATGGTCTTTACAAATTCACGATAGGCCAGATGATGACGCATTTCATCTCCAGCGATAATGGTACACATCTTTCCAAGGAGGGCATTCCCTTTTTTCTTGGCCATTTGACCTACCCTTTTGTGAGAGATGTTCGTGGCCAGTTCTTGAAAAGAAGTATAAACGAAGTTCTTGTAGGGATCTCTGTCCGTTCCGATATCGAAGCCATCGGTAAGCAAGTGCTGTGTGGTGATTTCCACTTCCCTCATATTGACCCTTCCAGAGAGATACAAGTATTTATTCAGCACATCACCATGACGGTTTTCCTCGGCGGTCCAAGCCCGCACCCATTTTGACCAACCGCTGCCCTTGCCATCATGCTGGTTAATTCCTTCTACATCCATTAGCCACGACTCATAGGTTGGCAGGGCTTCCTCGGTAATAGTATCGGCAACCATGGTCACCCAAAAATCATAACCCAATTCTTTTGACTCGCCACGCAGGGTTTCAACATCATCCAAAAAACGGTCGTTTTCGGAATCAGGCAAAAAATCAGATGGTTGCCAAATATCTTCTACGGGAATCAGAAATTTCTCCATGAATCCTTCTACTTGAGGTTCGATCGCTTGCATCACCTCTAAACGTATGTTCTTTTCGGCCATTTTCTGTTTTTTACAAAGATCGTGAATAAAATGATCAATTACTCTTTAAAATCGAAGTCTCTCAATTTCGTCCCCTTTCTAAAGGATACAATTGGCATACGGGGTCGCTTTGCCAGACCTCTTTCGTATCGACATCCATAAGTGACAGCGCGCCTTTAAAGGCCGCACCCGTATCTATGTTCCAAACGTTTGCAGCGTTTTTTGGCAATACCGAAGCGCTTTTTGAAATGGGCGTATGCCCTATATAGATTTCATTATAATGCGTTAATCGCTTTGGGTATCTGTTATTGTCTTTTGCCAGTTTTTTATCCATAGACAGCGCGAGTTCCCATAAGGTTCTATCCCAATAAAACATCTTTGGGAAGTATTCATGGTCTACTCCATTGAGATTGGTAAAGCCTGCATGAAGAAACAACCGGTTCTGATCATCCAAGTGATAATTTATCAGGCTTTGATAAAATGCAATATGCTTATCAATAACATCATTGCCGACCGTATCATAGGAGGCTAGGGTAGCTGCGCCTCCGTGCTTTATCCAAGTAGGGTTATCGGTTCCTTCTTTTAACCAGTTCAGACAGAGTTCGTCATGATTGCCACGAATAAATACGCATTCATGGTTGGCACTCAATTGAATCAAGAACTCAATGGTCTCGACGGCCTGACTCCATCCATCGACGTAGTCCCCTAAAAAAATCAAAGTGTCATCGGACCGGACATCAGCTCGTTCCAATACCTGTTGGAGCCCTTTTAGTCCTGAATGGATATCACCGATAACAAGTGTTCTTCCTTTCCTACTCATTTCGCAAAAATCGAAATTAGGGCGATGACCGTGATAATAAATAGCACCAAAAAGAAAATTTTCCAAAACGAATAGGGCCTTGTTCCACTTAATACACCGGTTTGGCCATTGATGTAAAAGTGATATTCCTTACCGTTGAATCGATATGAGCTAATGTACACCGGAAGGAGCACATGCTTGAACGTTTCATCGGCCAATTTAATATCGGCCTGGTGTATTCGTTGTGTATCGCCCCCGATATCCCTTCGAATCCAGTTATGCGCGATTTGTTTGGCTTCTTGAAAGGATTGGTGATGTCCTTCCTTTAAGGAAACGGTATACTTTTCGGTTACAAACCCTGAAAGATACTTTGAATTGAACGCAACCAGTTCTTTCATATTCCAAAAAGCGATGTTCGATGGTATATCACGTCGTTTTTTCTGGGATGCGTTGATCAGAATATCATCAACAAAACCTTTTACCGACCCAGAGGCATGAGACCACCGGGTCTTTCGAACTTGTTGGGTCTGCACTCCGTTTTTAGTGCGTATGCGTCTAGTTTCATAATAATAATCCCCACGTTGCCCTTGATAAGACGAAAATAAATTCGCATCAAACGTCCAGTAGGGCACATAAAGTCCGTGCAATCCTTCCGGATCTAAAGCGGCCCTTTTCAACTTATTGGGAGCAAACCAAATACCGCTCACCCATTTTTCAAAAATCCCCCTAGCCTTTTTGACGTCCAATTTGAATGGAATCAGGGCTCCGGGAAGAATCCACCCTTCCCTTTCAACGTCTTCTCGAATCAGCGGTTCTCCGCAATAGACACAACCGAGAGACTTGTAATTTTCCTCAACATGTTGGTTGGCGCCACAGTTCTTGCAGAGCAACAGGTCTATTGTTTCGGTATAAGCATTCTCGCCAACGATTTTTAGGTAATGTTCGAGTTCTAGCTCTTCAAAACTGCTCTTGGATTGTTCGATAAATTCCTCATATCCGCAATACTCACATTTTAATTGATGCGAACCGGGCTTGAACTTTAGTTCGGCACCACAATTCGCACATGCTTTTTTGTACTCTGAATTTGTTGGAGTTCGTTCTTCTTGCATCTTCACTGAAAAGTGATTAGGGCGTTTGCCACCTATAAGGACCGCTTCCATAGTTTTATGGGCACCAGGGAACAGCCTCTCTTTGTATCATCAAGCGGTAGGTAATGGGGGTGGAACACTACCTCCTAAGAACGACTTCAATTCTTCCACTTCTTTCAAAGCCAGCCAGTTTTGCATGCCCTGTTTCCATACCAAAGAATCTCTATTTATCGCTCTTGCAGCGAAAAGTTCTTTCAGCCGGTCAAAGCTTACCGGACCCATTTGTTGGCCATCAACGGCATAATGATACATCACCTGTACGGGAATCGGTGGTGGGGCAACGGCAACGGCTTGCGGCGCTTGGGTTCCAAAAATCTGTTGTGGCGCTTGCGGATTCATCATATTGCCCATTTGCTGAGCGAGTACAAAACCCATGCCCATTCCCATTCCGGCGCCGGCAGTTCCGCCTTCGTTCTTTGCGGCCGCTTCCATGGCCTTGGCGGCCTTGAATTGCGCGAGCTTGGTCATATCTAATTTATCTAACCTGCTGTATTCGAAAATCTCTTTCTTTAGCTCCTCGGGCATCGAAACGTTTTCGATGTAAAATTTCTCTAGCTCGATACCGACCCTTCCAAATTCGGGTTGCATCACCTCTTGACATGTTTCCGATAGTTCTGAAGTATTCGCGGCATACAATTCGACAGGCAAGTTGGCCTCACCCACCGTATCGGTGAAACGGGTCACGATTAAACTCTTAAGATGTTCATTGATTTCGAAATTAGTGAAGTTACCATCGGTTCCGACTACATCGACCACGAACTTCCCTGGGTCGTTGATTCGAAAGCTATAGGTGCCAAAAGCACGGATTTCAACCAGACCAAATCGCTCATCGCTCAACATAAACGGATTTTTCGTTCCCCATTTTTCATCTGTAAACAAGCGTGTATTCACAAAATAGACCTCAGCCTTAAACGGACTATCAAAGCCATACTTCCACCCCTTTAAAGTGGTTAAAATGGGTAGGTTCTGTGTATTGAGCGTATACGTGCCCGGTTGAAAGACATCGGCAAGTTGTCCTTCATTTACGAATACCGCTGCTTGCCCCTCTCGTACAATGAGTTTTGCATTGTTCTTGATTTCATTTTGATACCGCTCAAAACGGTGTACTATAGTATCATCGTTCGTGTCTAACCACTCGACAATGTCTATAAACTCATTACTCAGTTTCTTTTTTATTTCATCAAATAAACCCATTTCGATAGTGTTTTTATAGTGTTGATCAAAAGATACGTATTTCTAAATATTCAACCAGATAGTGAACTCGAAATTTTAATTTAAAAAATCTCACACCATTCATCGATTTTGTGAGAAAACATACACGTCATTAACATTTAATTAATATATTGAAGGCGCTAATTAATTTAAAGAACACTCTATGAAAACAGTTTTACTCAAAAAGTTTTTCAATTGCCTTTTAATATTCGGGTTTTTAAGTACCGCTGGGGTACAGGCCCAACAGAAAGGCGTGAAGACCTCACACGAAGATTCCCCCAAGAAGGGGCACGCACTCTACAAGCAAAGTAAACTTTACGACAACCAATCAGGCCCTACCGCCAAGAAGCTGCGAATCGCGGATAATGCCCTAAAAAGGTTGGAGTATGAAAAGTCGATAACTCGTAATCCGTATACTAGGGAAATTCCAGAAGGTATCCGCGAACTGGAAACGAGGTTTTCAACCAATATCAAGGAACGTGCTATTACATCGGAAGCTTCAAAAAGTGCTTCTAAAAGTAGTTCAAAAAGTACGTTTAACAATTGGGAGAATAGAGGGCCAGGAAACATCGGTGGTCGTACAAGAGCATTGGCCATTGATAGCAAAGATGAAAATACGATTTTTGCAGGAGGGGTTTCCGGAGGACTATGGAGATCGACAGATCTTGGCCAAAATTGGGAAAAAATAACGAAAAAGAAGATTTCGCCCAGCATCACTGCGATAGTCCAGGACCCTAGGAAGAGAAATAGCAATACTTGGTATTACGCCTCAGGTGAACGCTTTGGAAACTCCGCAAGCGCAGGAGGTGCTTTTTACACAGGAGATGGTATCTTCAAATCTAATGACAATGGTCAAACCTGGAGGTCTTTGCGAAATTCAAACGACAATAGTTTAGATGCGATTACCTCATTGGACATCATAAACAGCCTTGCTGTGCATCCTCAGACCGGGGATCTTTTCGCGGCAACCTTCGACGGGCTCTTTAGATTTAAGCAAGGTGGTGGCAACAGGGTAGAGGAAGTCTTGCCCAGTGGATTCGATAGCCAGACAGAGGTTATGATTACCCCTCGTGGGAAAATCTATGCCACTGTAGATATTTTTGGCGCTGAAAATGCCGGTTTTTATACCTCCGATGATGGCGGCGAAACCTTCATGAATATTACACCTGAAGGCATCAGTCCAAGTTATGGAAGGACCATTATTACCTACGATCCCTCTAACCAGAATATTGTATATTTTTTCTCTTACAATGAAGCTGATTTTTCAGAAGCCTTTCTCTGGCAATACAGACCATTTAACCGACCAGGTAAAAGATGGACAGACCTAAGTGAAAACTTGCCTGACAATATCGGTGGCCCTGTAGGAAGTCTTAATTTGCAGGGAGGCTATAACATGGTTATCAAAGTACACCCAGAAAATCCGGATATGATTTTCTTGGGCGGTACAAATCTTTATCGCTCTACAACTGGATTTACAACGCCTACAGGTGCTGAGGGTTGGATCGGTGGCTATGACACTGCCAATGACATTAGTATATATCCGAATCAACACCCAGATCAACACAATTTGGTGTTTTTACCCTCGGATCCAAATCGAGTGATTTCATCACATGATGGAGGAGTCTCGCTTACAGATGATATCACTAATCCCGATAGGGTTGAGTGGATGTCGTTGAACAACCTATATCTCACTACTCAGCCATACGCAGTATCATACGACCCAGAGGGAAATAGCGATGATGTGATGGCCGGTTTCCAGGATAACAGCACATGGTATACCAATTCGGAAAGCATTGACCAACCATGGGTGGACCAATTTGGTGGTGACGGTTCTTTCAATGCAATTGCCGATGGAGGTAGAACACGGTATGTCTCTGCCCAAGGAGGTGTCGTATACCGCTTAAATATCAATGAAGCAGGTGAAGAAGTATCGTTTACCAGAGTGCAACCTGCGGGTGCGACAGGTTTTCGTTTTATTGCCCCCTTTATGTTGGATCCGGTAAACGATAATATCATGTATATGCCTGCGGGAAATACAATGTGGAGAAATAACGATTTGGACGGAATACCTTTATTTTCAAATGCCCCGACTCCTGTGAATTGGTCAAAATTGGACCAGACCGTTACTTCTGACGACTCGGACATCACCGCAATGGATGTTTCAAAATATCCGATTGCAAATCGCTTATACTATGGCACGGCTTCAGGCATGATTTTTAGAATGGATAATGCCAATATTGATGACCAAGAAGCCGTCGATATTTCAACAGGGAAAGGATTGCCTCCTGGAAATGTCAATAACATCTATGTGGATCCAAAAAATCCGGATCGTGTATTCGTGGTTTTTTCCAACTATCGCATTCCCAGTATTTTCCTGACCAGAGATGGTGGAGACACTTGGAGGAACATCAGTGGAAATCTGGAAGAAAATAGAGATGGGTCGGGTAATGGACCATCCGTTCGTTGGTTTGCGATGAATGGAAACAACGATGGGTATTATGTAGGTACGAGTACGGGGCTTTACTTTACCGAAGATCTCAAGGGAAGCATTGAGTGGGAAAGAGAGCCACGAATCGGCAATGGAGTTGTCACACAAATACGAACAAGATCGGACGGATTTGCAGTGGCTGGAGTTCACGGAAATGGCGTTTATAGTGCTAATTTCCCTGTACGCCCTAGACCTGAACCCAGTTTGAGCGTGGCTTATTTATTACCTGACATCAGTATGCCTATCAACTCAGAACCCTTCGAAGTTGATGTTACTGATCTATTTGTAAGTACAAAGAAAAATGCCAACATCGATATTGAATTCACGAACAGCAATCCTGAGTTGGTGACAGCTATGTTGGATGGCGATAAAATAAAAATCTCCATTGCTCCTGATATGGACGGAAGCGCTGCCATTGGACTTGTAGCTACTTCTGGAAAAGAGCAGGTTTCCGAAGGCTTTGCAATTAAGGTCTTTGAGCCACCTATTTATGATCAGTTCGGTCCGGCTACAAGTTCAGCCCCTTCGCAGCAGTTTCCTGACTTTGGTGGAATTTTGGCACAATCGGCAGATGATTTTGTGGTTCCCGAAGGAAGCTCTTGGAAAGTTAGCAGTATAGTAGCGTACGGCGTTGCCAATAATGGTCCGGAATTTACGGACGTTACGGTTGAAATCTATACCGACGTAGACGGATTACCTGGAGCATTGGTGTACAACAGTGGTTCTATCGAACCTACCTCTGAACCTGAGAATACCGTTTTAGAGCTCGAATTGCCTGAAATGGTTGAACTTGAAAGTGGCTCCTACTGGCTTTCAGTATATACCAACCTAGCTTTCGGAGCAGAAGAACAACAATGGTTTTGGTCGACTCAAGATAATGTTATCGGTAGTGAATCGGCATTTAAGGATAGCGGTGTTTTCTTGGAAATCGACTGGATTCAAAAATCATTGGTGTTCGGTGGGGCTCCAAACGATATGGTCTTTCAAATATTCGGATCTGTCGAAACCATGGCTGGCGAAGGGGAAGCCTCGAAGTCGGCAATTGTTTTAGATCAAGCCATTGAAACCGAGGCCCTGGCAGAGATAGAAGCAAGCGGCATCACTACGGTTTGGCCAAATCCCTCTTCCTCTGAATTCTTCTTTTCCCTAAGGGATAACGTAGATACGGAAGTAGATGCCAAGGTATACAATATCTTAGGTCAATTGGTCTATGAAAAAGAGAAAATAGATGCCTCGCAAACTTTCTCATGGAATGCTAACGGTAGCCCGGCTGGTTTGTATATTGTGAAGATTACTGGAGCGAATACCAGCAAAAGCTTCAATATTGTAAAAAAGTAAATTTTTAATCATCTAATAAAAAAGGCACGGATTAATTCCGTGCCTTTTGCTATATAAACCTATCGGAACCAACTATTTTTTTATCTTGTTGTAAATTACTCTGCATGAAATCTTTAATAATTCTATTATTATTCACGTTTGGCTTGGCATGCCATTCAGTAAAGGAGACGCCTAATGAAAACAATTCAAAAGAAACAAATGAACAACCCGTGAACACTACCGCTACGCCCGGGCAATTTGGAATACCTGGCAGAATAACGTTCAAGGCCAAAGTCAAGGAAATCTACGTTGAAAAGAAGAATATATGTGGCGTAGAAAAATCGAACGTCGCTCAGGTCGAGGTACTGAAAATTATGGAACGAGGCTCTGGTATCACAAACTTGCCTACAGAAAAAGAAGTCATCTTGGTAAGCTTTTTATTGCCCCCCAAAAATCTGGGTTCTGAAATGATTATACAGGCAAAAGCAAAAGAATCGCTTTGTCCCACAGCATCCAAAACCTACTTTACAATAAATTCTTATAAAATTTTAGAGTAAGCCCGATTTTGTGAGTATCTTGTTCTGGTTGAATTTTGATTATGACGAGGCAAGTATACTGTGTTGGTGAACTTTTAATCGACTTTGTTGCGGAGAAGCAGGGAAGCGATTTATCCGTAGCAAACCTGTTTAATAAAAAAGCTGGGGGAGCTCCGGCAAATGTGGCCTGTGCCATTGCTAAACTAGGGGGTAGCAGTAGGTTTATCGGCTGTGTTGGCAACGACCCCTTTGGTACTTTTTTGTTAAATGTCCTAAAGGAAAACAAAGTTGATATTTCCTTAGCACAACGTTCAAAGACCTTTACTACCATAGCTTTTGTTTCCTTGGCTGAAGATGGCGAACGCGATTTTGTATTTAGCCGAGGCGCCGATAAGAAGCTCGTTTATGATTCCGATGTCAAGAGTGGTTTTGAAGGAAATATTCTTCACCTTGGTGCGGCAACGGCAATGCTAGGAGGGGATCTTGAAAAGGCCTATGGTCGTTATTTCTTCGATGCGTTGACCAAAAATATGTTCATCAGCTTTGATCCCAACTTCAGGGGCGACCTATGGAAAGATGAAGAGCAAGCCTTCATTAAAAAATGTATGACCTTTATCGAAAAGGCAGACCTTTGTAAGTTTAGCTTAGAGGAAGCCCAATTGCTCTCTGGTAAAAAGGATTTGAATGAAGCCTGCGATGTTCTTCATGAAATCGGTGCAAAAATCATTACCATTACTTTGGGGAGTGAAGGCACGCTGGTCAGCACTTCTTCAAACGTAAAACACACTATCCCAAGTATTAAAGTCAATCCCGTGGATACCACAGGTGCTGGGGACGCATTTATCGGTTGTTTGCTTCAGCAGATCTCTACATTGAACGATCCACATGAGATTATTTCGAATACCGAGTTGTTATTGAAAATGGTAGAAAGAGCGAATAAGGCCGGTGCCATCACAACAACGAATTATGGCGCAATCCCTTCTTTACCGACCCGCGACTTGATATTTGACTCCTCTGAGCCCCAAGTCTGATTCTGATTAGTTATACCTGACCTTTCGTAAAATGCGCAACGACTCCTTTAAGGTCTTATACACGTTTTCATCTTGTTTTTTGAGTAACCCTCTGGCCATTTCCATTTGCTCCTTCGCCTCTTCAAATCCATTTAGGTAACAAATCAAATAGGTGTCCGGGAGATGCCTCAAGTCCTCTTTTTCATTTGACTTGAGTGCTATTTCCTTTTCAAGTTTCTTTAAAAGCGCATTATTCGCATTGAAAATATGATGAAGGTTCTTTTTATCGTATTTCGGCGGTTCAAAAATCAGGTCACTACTAATAGTATACGTGCCATTATCGGCAAACGTGATCACCACCTTTTCCAAAGGATAGTATTTCTGTTTCGCCCCTAGTCCGAGCTGCACGTACTCAACGGTGGTAAATGAATGCTCGTCATAGGCAATCGTGATGTCATCCAATGCGGAATAAAACAATTTCACTTGCTCATTGATTAATTCGATGTCCACACGTGAAAAGTAGGTTTCCCCTTTTACCTTCTGTTGATTGCCTGCCCAACAGACGACGAATTGTTCTTTAAACACCTTATAATTACTCTGCAGGTCTCGATGCCTATTGTTGATGAAATCGATTACACCGTCTAGCGTCAATTCGATATTGTTTCGAGCATGCTGCTCTATAGTGGCTACTGTTTGCGAATTTATATCGTTCAATTCGATGTCATAGGCCTTGGGCATGCTAATGCTTCCTTCTCTAAAGAATACCATGCCCCCATAGTATTTCCATATGTTTTTTCGTAGGGTACAGACTTTTCCATTTGATTTGATGGTGACCAGCCCGACCACCTTTCCTTCCTTGAGGTGAGGGAAGGGAATATTCTCGTAAGATATCAGTGGCGGGTTGTCCAAATAAGCATTCACCAGATTCTGAATCTTGCTGTCATCGAAGAAATCCACGCCAACAATTCTATTGTCCTCATCCTCAACACCTACCACAATGAACGAGTTATTTTTTGGATTGCTGTTTGCTAGGGCACATACATGCTTTAAGAACTTCGCCTTTCCTTCCCTCTGTCCAATCGCTATAAACCTTTTCTTGTCGTAAAAACTGTTCTCATCGTTATGCGCAAGAAGGTTTTTGACTAAAAGGCGTTTATTGATCATAGGTCTTTTTTCACAATAGTGGAAGACGCCTGAGCAGTACACATCACCACCAAATCGGCTATGTTTACATGACTTGGTCTTGTGACTACAAAATGAACGATATCCGCCACGTCCTTAGCAATAAGGGGTTGAAAGCCCTTGTAGACATTATTCGCTCTATCGACATCTCCCTTAAATCTGACATCGCTGAATTCGGTCTCCACCAAACCCGGGTTGATCGCGCCAACGCGAATGCCATGGGCGTTCAAGTCGATGCGCATGCCCTGATTAATGGCATCGACAGCATGTTTACTGGCGCAATAAACATTTCCCTTTGGATAGACTTCTTTGCCCGCTGTCGAACCTATATTGATAATATGACCCTCTTTCTTTTTGACCATCTTCGGAATTATCGCTTTGGAAACATACAACAGGCCTTTCACATTGATGTCCAACATGGCGTCCCAGTCATCCATACTTCCTTCATCAATGAAATCAAGACCATGGGCATTTCCGGCGTTATTGACCAGAATATCTATGTCAGCAAAATCCGGTGGTAATGATTTGATACTATCATGTACTTTTTCACGGTGTCGGACATCAAAATTCAGCGTGTGAACTTTCGTTTGTTCACTTAATGCGGTCTTAAGTTCATTCAAACGTTCTTGTCTTCTTCCACAAATGACCAACTGAATCCCATGCTTCGCAAAACACTCGGCAATGGCCTTGCCAATTCCGCTAGTAGCTCCTGTAATCAATGCTGTTTTACTCATATCGATTTTTTAGTTTAAGGTACTTCACAGCCTTGGCTTGCCTCCAATAATAAAAACCAATCTTGAAGTTCCAAGTCTATTTCCATTGCCATCAGGGCATCTTTTAATCTACTCTTGGTGGCCGTACCCACCACTGGGCGCACCTGGGCAGGATGTTTTAGTATCCACGCCAGTAACAATTGGTCAGCACTCACATTGTATTTTTCGAGTAATGGGCGCATCGCCTTTTCAATACGCTTCTCCTTCGTGGTACCTTCTTTAAAATAGGACCCTAATGGACTCCAAGACATCGCCATTCTATTCTTAGCCCTACAATCATCCAGGATGCCATTGTACATGACCTCATTGGAGGTCAATGAAAACTCGACTTGGTTGGCGCTAACCGCAACCGAAGTCTCAAGCAAAGCGATTTGGGAAGGCAAAAAATTGGATACCCCAAAACTCTTGATCTTACCATCTTTGGTCAAGCTGGCAATCGCCTCTGAAATCTCATCGGGTTCCATAAGTGGACTAGGTCTATGCAGCAACAAAAGGTCGAGATATTCGGTCTGTAGGTTTTTTAAAGACTGCTCTACCGACCAAATGATATAGGCCTTCGTATAATCGTAGTGCTTAACGACGTTGGGCCGTTTTTCAGAATCAAATTGAATTCCACACTTACTGATAAACTGTACTTTCTCTCGCGGCACTCCACTTCTCAAGAAACCTGCGCCGAAATCGGCTTCCGTGGTGTATCCACCATAAATGTCGGCATGATCGAAAGTGGTCAACCCTATATCGCTACAATAGGCTATCAGGTCGGAGATTTCGTCGCTCCCGAATCCTTTCCCCCATTGGCCCCAAGTCATGGCCCCGGCAATTATTCTTGAATATTCCGTTTGTTTCATCATAGGTCATCGAAATTATAAAATAATACGCGAAAACGCCTGCGTAAATTACAATCCTTTCCATATTTCGGTCACTCACTTTTTGTGACTATATTTCACGATGGAAAAATGGGCTTGTCAAAATTTATAAATCCCACGAAATACAATTCCCCTATGGAACGCGTTTTTTTGGTTTGCCCGAAATTGCAATCCCTTAAAGACTTCATAAAAATAGGGGGTTATCCCATTTTTTAACCAATCGTTAACAGCGGAACAATGAATAAATTTTCAATTTGCAGGCCTGATTAAATTACAACCATCCAACACCAAAATTTTTAATGAATCTATGGAAGAAAATACTACTGTTGATATTAGTGCGGTAAACGAGAAAATTGCTCAAGAAAGTGCTTTTATCGACTTGTTGCTTTTAGAAATGAATAAGGTTATCGTTGGCCAAAAACATATGGTTGAACGATTGCTCATCGGGCTCTTGGGTCAAGGTCATATTCTTCTTGAAGGTGTTCCCGGTCTGGCAAAGACCCTCGCCATCAACACGCTCTCAAAAGCGGTCAAAGGGGAGTTCAGCCGTATTCAATTTACGCCTGACCTGTTGCCTGCCGATGTAGTGGGTACCATGATCTACAACATGAAAGTCAATGATTTTTCGATAAAGAAAGGACCGATTTTCGCCAATTTCGTGTTAGCGGATGAAATTAACCGTGCGCCGGCCAAGGTACAATCGGCATTGCTTGAGGCAATGCAAGAAAAGCAGGTGACCATAGGAGATGAAACCTTTATTTTGGATAAACCTTTCTTGGTCATGGCCACGCAAAATCCTGTTGAACAGGAAGGAACCTATCCGTTGCCCGAGGCCCAAGTCGATCGTTTTATGTTGAAAACGGTAATCGACTATCCAAAAATGAACGAGGAGCAGATGATTATGCGTCAAAATCTTTTGGGTGCTTTCGAAACGGTTAAACCTGTAGTTACCCTAAAACAGATTTTGAGCGCTCAAAAAGCGGTTCGTGAGGTCTACATGGATGAAAAAATTGAAAAGTATATTTTAGATATTGTTTTCGCCACGCGATATCCCGAAAAATATAACCTAGAAAATCTTAAACCCTTAATCAGTTTCGGAGCTTCCCCTCGTGGTAGTATCAACCTTGGCAATGCGGCAAAATGTTATGCTTTTATCAAACGTCGAGGGTATGTGGTACCTGAGGATGTCAGGGCAGTTGTGCACGATGTACTGCGTCACAGAATAGGCATTACCTATGAAGCCGAGGCTGAAAATATTACTTCAGAGGAAATTATCAACCAGATCGTAAACGAAATAGAAGTGCCCTAACGGTAGAAGCCGTTTGCAGTATTCTTCGAAAAACCACAACTGCTTACCGGTGCTGAATACTGTTTGCTGAACAAATGGATACGAAAGAACTCCTTAAAAAAGTCCGCAAGATCGAGATTAAGACCCGGCGTCTTTCCGATCATATCTTTGGTGGTGAATACCATTCTACCTTCAAAGGTCGCGGTATGACCTTCAGTGAAGTACGTCAATACCAGTTCGGAGATGATGTTCGAAGTATCGATTGGAATGTAACCGCAAGATATAACGAACCTTTTGTCAAGGTTTTCGAGGAAGAAAGGGAGCTGACCATGATGCTCATGGTCGACGTAAGTGGTTCGGAACTTTTCGGGACCACCAATCAGTTCAAAAAGGAAATCATCACTGAAATCTCGGCCACCTTGGCATTCTCTGCACTACAAAACAATGATAAGGCCGGATTGATCCTCTTTTCCGATCAGGTCGAACTTTTTATTCCTCCTAAAAAAGGAAAAAGTCATGTACTACGTATCATACGCGAATTATTGGAGTTTAAGCCCAAAAGCAACAAAACCGATATTGCCGAAGCGTTGAAGTTCATGACGAGTGTAATGAAAAAGAAAGCTATTGTTTTTGTGCTTTCCGATTTCATCTCCGACCATTACGAAAGAACACTAAAAATTACAGGCAATAAACACGATGTAACCGGAATTCGAGTCTATGATCACCGGGAAGAAGAAATTCCGAATTTAGGTATGGTTCAAGTGAAAGATGCCGAAACCGGTGCGATCAAGCTTATCAATACCCAATCAAAAAGCGTTCGCGCGGCCTATGGAGCCTACCATCGTGAGCGGGTGGATTATTTCAAGGATTCCTTCACCAAATCAGGCTGCGGTGTGTTGGATTGTAGGGTAGATGAGAGCTACGTAAAGAAATTGTTGGGCTACTTTAAGCGAAGAGGGTAATGAGAACGAGGTGTTATCTATTCAAATCTATGGAACGGACTTCTTTTTTAAGAGGTGTTGCCCTGGTATTGGCGCTACTCGGTTTTAACTTTTCCAGTTTTGCGCAGACTACTCCCAAAGTGACCTCCGAAGTCGATACCACATCAATTAAAATCGGAGAGCAGGTCAAGTTCAAGGTAATAGTGGAAGCGGACTCAACGGACCAAGTTATCTTTCCTGAAGGACAGACCTTTTCGCCACTCGAAACCGTTGAGGCCTTTGCTACCGATACCACCCGAAAAAATGATCGTCTTACACTGGCCAAAATCTATGCGCTGACACAGTTCGATTCAGGTTCCTATAAACTGCCGATGCAACGTATTGAAATCAACGGTCAAGGGTTTTTCACCGATTCGTTACGAATCGATGTAGCTACCGTACCCGTTGATACCCTCGCTCAAAAAATGTTCGATATAAAGCCCTTGATCGAAGTAGACAAGAGTTATCTCAACTGGTGGAAATGGTTTTTGGGTATTCTTGGAGCATTGTTGGTGATCGGCGGGGTACTCTACTGGTTCGTCTTCCGCAAAAAACCATTGTCCGAAGAAGAAAAAGTCGCGTTACTCCCCCCATATGATCGCGCATTGCTCGAGCTTAAAAAATTGGAGCACTCCAAATATCTAATTCAAGACGAGTATAAGCAATACTATTCAGAACTTACGGAAATCGTGCGGTCCTATCTGGAAGAAGATGTCAACGTATCCGCATTGGAAAGTACCACCGATCAACTGATCGATAAGTTGGAATTAATGACCGATGCTGGGGAATTGGAACTCGACAAAGAGACCATTGTTCAGTTCAAAAGAATCTTGCAAACCGCTGATTTGGTAAAATTCGCAAAATCGAAACCGGATACCTCCGTGGCGGAGCAAGATCGAAAATCCATAGAACAAATTGTAATCAAGACCCATGATGCGTTGCCTGAGCCTACTGAGGAAGAGCTCATGCAACAGGCCGAATATCAAGAGGAACTCGAACGGAAAAAACAAAAGAAAAAAGTAATCATCGCCGTCACGAGTATTGTAGCCGCTTTTGTACTATCCACGGTCGCAGCTATTGGCTATTACGGTTGGGAATATTCAAAAGATACGCTTTTGGGGCATCCTACCAAAGAGTTGTTGGAGGGGGAATGGGTATCAAGTGCCTACGGGTATCCGCCAATTATCTTAGAAACTCCCAAGGTGTTGAAACGCCAAAAAGTCAAACTACCCCCAGAAACGAAAGAAGCCATTAAAGAGATTCAGGCTTTTGGGTACCGCAGTTCTTTAGGTTTGTTCACCATAGCCGCCACTTCTATAAGCATGACGCAGCTTGAGGAACCCAAATTTGAAGTCACGGTCGAGCAGATGATGAAGAACTTTGAAACGATGGGTGCTAAAAACGTCATTACCAAAGAAGAGGAATTTGTTACCATCTCTGGGGTCAAAGGAGCTAAAGTATACGGAAGTGGCAAATTTCCAGTGCCAGAATCAAAAGAACTCTTACGCGGTAAATATGCCATGATTTTATTTGGAGGAAAGGGTTTTCAACAGAATATCATCGTCACTTGGTTAGATGGAGATCCCTATGCGGAGGAAATCGTTGACAAAATGCTCACCACTCTAGAAGTCAAAACGGAAATCTAAATGCTGAAAGATATTGAATTCGCCAATCCTGATTTTTTTTGGTTGCTTTTACTGCTTCCATTGGCTATTCTATGGTACTTTTTCAAGCGCGACGAACAAAGTGCGTCACTCACAATTTCAAGTAGTCAAGGTTTTACGAAACAAGGTATTCTGCCTAAATTAAGACCGTTGCTCTTCGCCCTTAGATTATTGGCTTTGGCCGCAATAATAGTTGCTATGGCTCGACCGCAGACCAAAGATGTTTCCACGAGAACCAAAACTACCAAAGGTATCGATATCGTGATGGCCATCGATGTTAGTTCAAGTATGTTGGCCCGAGATCTAAAACCCAATCGGCTTTCCGCTTTAAAAGAAGTTGCTGCCGATTTTATCAGAAAACGCCCCAGCGATAGAATAGGTCTTGTGGCCTATGCCGGGGAAGGCTATACCAAAACACCGATCACAAGTGACAAATCGATTGTGTTGAGTGCACTTCGGGAAATAACATACGGCCAATTAAATGATGGTACGGCAATAGGAATGGGACTGGCAACTTCGGTCAACCGATTGAAAGAGAGCAAGGCCATTAGTAAAATTATAATTCTTTTAACTGACGGAGTCAATAATTCTGGCTTTATTGAACCACAAACGGCGGCTGACCTAGCGATCGAATACGGCATTAAGACCTATACGATCGGTCTGGGCACCAATGGAAATGCCTTATCACCTATAGCGTATAATGCCGATGGCTCTTTTCGATATGGTATGCGCCAAGTGGAAATCGATGAGGCCCTTTTAGAAGACATTGCCAAAGTAACCGGCGGAAAATATTTTAGGGCCACTGATAATGAAAAACTGGAGGCCATTTATGATGAGATCAATAAACTCGAAAAAACTGAAATCGAAGAATTCAGGTATACGAGATATGAGGAGAAATTCAGGCCATGGGTACTCTTGGCCGGATTACTATTGTTGTTGGAATGGATTCTAAGAAATACGCTTTTTAGAAGTTTCATTTAGCTATGATATTGTCAACTCTATGTTGGGTAGTCGGAATCATATACGGATTAGTGTTTCTTACTATTTTAATAAGAACCATTCGAAACGAAGGTAAGGATCCCGCATTTAAGGTGTTTCTTGAAAATGGAATGGACTATTCTAAAATGTATGGTTTAACAAAGGGTGATAAAGAACACTATGATAGGTTTAAGAAAAAAGTTTACGTATTACTCTTTTTGGGCTTTATCTCGTTCATTTTAATTGTTTTAAACGACGTATTAGACTTGTAAATTAAATGATTCAATTAGACGAAAAAATATATTTCTATCTGCTCTTCATCATTCCGGTGATGGTCGTCTTCTTTGTGTTGCTTCAGGTTTGGAAAAAAAGAACACAAAAAAAGTTTGCTGACTATCCCCTATTGAGGCGACTCACGCCGAATCGTTCCAATTTCAAATCGACCTTGAAACTCATTCTTTTTCTAATGGGATTATCGTTTCTGACGTTAGGCCTGGTCAATCCGAAAATAGGCACAAAACTTGAAACAGTAAAAAGAGAGGGAGTCGACATCGTCTTTGCTGTAGATGTTTCCAAAAGTATGTTGGCAGAGGACATTGCGCCGAACCGTCTGGAGAAAGCAAAACGACTGGTTTCTGAAATCATCAATCAATTGGCCAGTGACCGAATAGGTATTATCGCCTATGCGGGTCAAGCCTTTCCACAATTGCCCATTACCACGGATTACGGAGCCGCAAAAATGTTCTTGCAAAGTATGAATACCGATATGCTTACCTCGCAAGGCACCGCTATTGACCAAGCAATCGAACTTGCAACTACTTATTACGACGATGAAGATCAGACCAATCGGGTACTGTTCATCATCTCGGACGGGGAAGATCATTCGGAAGGCACAACCTTAGGTGCTGTTGAAGATGCCACCGAGCTAGGTATTCAGATCTATACTATAAGCGTGGGCACACCTAAAGGGGGACCCATTCCGATAAAACGAAACGGGGTCGTCGAAAGCTTAAAAAAAGATGTCAAGGGAGAAGTGGTCATTACGAAGCTCAATGAAGATGTCTTAATCGATATCGCCGATGATGGCAATGGCGAATACATCAATGGATCGAATACCGATGAAGCCGTCGAGTATATCAAGGAACAGCTGAACCAAATGGATAAAAAGGAATTCGAGGCCAAACAATTTGCCGAATACAAAGACCAATACCAATGGTTTTTGGGCGCGGGCCTGTTGTTTCTATTTTTAGATATATTCGTGTTGGACCGAAAAACCCAATGGTTGAAGAAATTGAATTTGTTTAACGAGAAAAAAGTCGACTAGATGAGGATATCGGTAGTTCTTATTTTATTGATGTGTACCTTTTCCTATGCTCAGGATGATAGCGAAAAGATACAGGCCCTGAATGAGTCAAAAAACCTTACTTGGGAAGGTAATAAAGACATTTCCGAAGATAATTTCATTGAGGCCGAGGTAGACTATAGAAAGGCCATTTCGAAGAGCGACGAAAATGTCGCCGCTCCGTTTAACCTAGGTAATGCCTACTATAGGAACGAAACCTTCAGTGAGGCTTTTGGCCGGTTCAAGGAAGCTGGAGAAACCGCTACCGCGAAGCCTGATAAGCACAAGGCATATCACAACATGGGCAACGTGTTCATGAAACGAAAGGAATATGAAAAAGCGGTGGAGGCCTATAAAGAAGCCCTACGTAATAATCCTACCGATGAAGAAACACGCTATAACCTGGCATTGGCCAAAGAGCTATTGAAAAAACAGCAAGACGAGCAGAAGAACGACCAAAACGAAGACAACAAAGAGAATAAGGACAACGAGGATAAAAAAGACGAAAACGAGGATAAAAAAGAGGGTGACCAGGGAGATCAAGACAAAGAAGACCAAAAAGACGAAGGAGATCAGGGAGACCAAGAAAAAGAAGAGAACAAAGAAGGCGAAGGAGACCAAAAAGAAGAACAAGAAAAGCAGCCAGATAAAGGAGATCAGGAAAAAGAGCAACAACAACCAAGACCCAACCAATTGTCAAAGCAGCAAATTCAAAACCTGCTTGAGGCCATGCAGAACGAAGAGAAAAAAGTACAGCAGAAAATAGATGCCCAGAAGGTGAAGGGAGTTAAGGTAAAAAACGAAAAAGACTGGTAGTGCAATGCTGAAAAAGTTATATATCATACTTGCATTCATTTTCGCAGCGCTCCCGCTTGCAGCTCAAAATGACCAAGCGGTCAGCTTTGAATTAAAGCTTAGTAAGCAAAAACTAGGGATTAATGAGCGATTGCGGGTAGAGTTTGCCATGAATCAGGATGGCGACAATTTTTCTCCACCTAAATTCGAGGGTTTCCGGGTTTTGATGGGTCCGCTCCAGTCGATCAGTTCTTCGTGGGTCAACGGGGTTCGCAGTTATTCTAAAACCTACTCCTATACCCTGGCTCCGAAGGCTAGAGGGAAGTTTACTATTGGTCAGGCCTCGATTGTTATCGGAGGCAAAACCTATAAGTCACTGGCAAAACAAGTTGAAGTCACCGCTGCCGTAGACAAGCCTAGTGATCAAATGACAGTTGACGATGTGGCCGACGAAAGTTTGCATTTGGTCGCTGAGGTCTCCAAAACCCGTCCGTACCTTAACGAAGCGGTTAGTGTTGTGTACAAGTTATACGTGAGTCCGTCCATAAGCGTTTCCAATTACATCCCCTTGGACAATCCGAAATACAACAATTTCTGGAGTCAAGATATTCCTGTCTCCATTAGAAATGCGAAGAACGGCACCTATAAGGGCAAAGCATATCGCTACGTGATTTTAAAACGGGTAGTATTGTACCCTCAGAAGACCGGTAAATTGGACATCGAGCCCCTTTCTTTAGAAGTGACGGTCGACGTGCCCACCAACAAACGTGATTTCTTCGGGGGGCGAATCTATTCACAGACCAATAAGACCGTTTCGGCCGGAAAACGCATCATCGACGTAAAGCCGTTGCCCTTAGAAGGAAGACCTGCAGATTTCAGCGGCGCCGTGGGCGATTTTGACTTCTCGGTCACCACAAGTAAAAAACGTTTGAATGCCTCCGAATCATTACAGGCCAAAGTAGAAGTGAGTGGTAAGGGAAATCTAAAACTCTTTCAACTGCCCGAGCCCAATCTGCCGAGTTCATTGGAAGTATATGAGCCCGAGTTCAACGAAAAGGTACGTACCACGCTGGCTGGATCACAGGGCAAAGTGAGCAACAGTTACACAGTCGTTCCTGAATTCAAAGGTAAATACCCCATACCGCCCATATCGTTCAGTTATTTCAATCCGAAAACTGAAGAATACATTACCCGTTCCTCAGACGAAATTGTAATCAATGTACTTGAGGGCCCGACCAACGGCTCTTTGGGAACCGTGCCCTCTGCTGCGAACCGACAGACCGTTGTGGCCACTGGAGATCAGTTCAACTTTATTAAGATAAAGCCTAACCTTACCACCATTGGAACCCACTATTTTGTGGGCACATCACGATTTTGGCTCTGGTTACTTTTGCCTTTAGCCTTCATTCCGATAGCTATTCTTCTTCGCAAAAAGCGAGAGGCCATTGCAGGGGATGTTGCAGGAAACAAGATTAAAAAGGCGAACAGGCTCGCCAGAAAGTATCTATCGGCTTCAAAGAAGGCCCTAGGTGATAAAGATTCGTTTTATGTGGCCCTTGAAAAAGGACTCCATAACTATCTGAAGGCGAAACTTAAAATCGAGACTTCTGAATTCAGTAAGGACAAGATCGATACCCTACTCTCTCAAAGAGAAGTGGACAGCGCGACAAAAGACGGATTTATCGGTCTGCTAAAAAACTGTGAAATGGCCCGATACAGTCCTTTTTCAGATGTGCAAATGCAACAGGATTACGATAAGGCCAGTGAGGTCATCTCCTATTTAGACAAACAATTATAGGTATGTTACGTGCAACACTTGCTATTCTAATGCTACTATGCTCCTTTTTTATTCAAGGGCAGAACGAAACTATTTTCAATACGGGAACTGAAGCCTATAATGAAGGAGACTACAACAAGGCCATAGAGAGCTACCTCAAGATATTGGAAAATGGGGAACATTCGGCCGAGCTATACTACAATCTAGGCAATGCCTATTACAAGCTCAATCAAATAGCTCCAAGCATCTATTACTATGAAAAAGCGTTGTTATTGAAGCCCAACGATCCCGAAATACGAAACAATCTGGGGTATGCCCAGAACATGACCTTAGATGCCATTGAAATGATGCCCGAAACCGGGCTTTCCAAAATATACGCGAACATTGTGGGTATGTTATCTTTCGATCAGTGGGGGTACGCCGCGGTCGCCTTTATGATGCTTTTTGTACTGCTCTATATTGCCTTCTATTATCTAAATTATGCCACTCAAAAACGCATCGCCTTTATTTTAGGGATGTTTGCCCTTTTGCTCGCCATAAGCGCTACTGCACTTGCATATATGTCCTATAGCGATTTTCAAGCAGACCGACCGGCCATTGTATTTACCGACGAGGTTATCATAAAATCAGAACCTAACGATAGAAGTCAGGAAGTTTTTCGATTACATGAAGGGACGAAACTCAATGTTCTGGAAGAGTTCAACGATTGGAAAAAAATACGAATCGCCGATGGTCAAATCGGTTGGTTGACTTCAGAAAACATTAAACTGTTAAAGGACTTTTAAAATTTTGTTAACAGAAAATGATAGTAATACTTTTATCTTTATATTTTCTTCCCTTTTTTTATGAAAACACCAATGCTCATCATACTGTCCTTTTTGTTGGTTACGGCCATTCTGGCTCCAACGGTATTGATTTTGGTCGAGAATGGTGAAAACACTTCCGTTGCGATAGATTTCAACGAAGAAGAAAAAAAAGAGGAAAAAAAAGAAGTAGGTGAAAACGACTTCTTCTTGGGTTCGAATACGAACACACCGATTGTCGTGCATGTTGAAATCGCTTCGATGGCAAATTTTTACTTGGAAAGCGACTATTCAACGGCCTTGGCCATTTTTCTTCCACCCCCTAAACAGCTCGCTTAAGGTATCTGTTATTTTATTTTCGATTAACTAATCAGTCTTCATGAGTACAATGAGGACCCAATTACTTTTTTATGTTTAAATATTTAAAGAACGACCTACCCGCTAGTATCGTTGTATTTTTCGTAGCATTGCCCTTGTGTTTGGGCATTGCCCTGGCAAGTGGAGCCCCACTATTCTCTGGCCTTATTGCCGGTATTATCGGCGGTATTGTCGTAGGTGTGGCCAGCGGATCCCATATCGGTGTCAGTGGACCTGCTGCCGGTTTAGCTGCCATTGTTTTGACCGCGATCGGAGCATTAGGTGGTTTTGAAAACTTCCTCCTTGCTGTTGTTTTAGGAGGGGCCATACAATTAGGGTTTGGAATTTTAAAGGCAGGTATCATTGGCTATTACTTTCCCTCTTCCGTAATCAAGGGAATGTTGACGGGAATAGGTATTATCATCATCTTGAAACAAATTCCGCATTTCTTTGGATATGATCCGGACCCAGAAGGTGACTTTGCCTTTTTTCAAGTGGATGGGGAAAATACATTTACGGAAATACTACAAACTTTTAATAACATAAGCCCGGGAGCAACTATAATCGCCCTAATCGGTCTCGGCATACTATTGCTCTGGAGTAATATCCTATCTAAAAAAGGAAAGATTTTTCAACTTGTGCAAGGGCCGCTGGTCGCTGTAGTGGTTGGCATCATTTTTTTCAATCTCACCAAAGGCAACGAGATATGGGGTATTTCAGCCGATCATTTAGTAAGCGTGCCGGTACCTGAGGATGCATCTTCCTTTTTGGCACAATTCAGTTTTCCGAATTTCGGTGCCATTACGAATCCTCAAATATGGATTACGGCTTTCACCATTGCCCTCGTTGCAAGTCTGGAGACATTGCTCTGTGTAGAAGCGACGGATAAGCTGGATCCCGAAAAACGGGTTACCCCCACCAACCGTGAACTACTAGCGCAGGGTACTGGTAATATCATCTCAGGTATGATCGGCGGTCTACCTATAACACAGGTAATCGTTAGAAGTTCGGCTAACATTCAATCAGGGGGTAAGACGAAAATGGCAGCGATTATTCATGGTTTCTTCTTATTGACCTCGGTAATTCTCATTCCTAGGCTATTGAACATGATTCCGCTTTCGGTGTTGGCGGCGGTTCTTTTTATCGTTGGTTTTAAACTAGCCAAGCCGGCACTGTTCAAAACCATGTATAATTTGGGTTGGAAACAGTTTATTCCGTTTATCGTTACGGTGCTCGGCATCGTATTTACCGATTTATTGATCGGTATCGGACTCGGACTCGCTGTTGGAATCATCGTCATCCTGATTAAAAGCTACCAGAACTCCCATTTTCTACATATGGAAGGAGAAGATGTAGACGATGGTAAGATTAAAATGACCCTAGCAGAAGAGGTGACATTCTTTAACAAAGGTGCTATCTTAAAGGAATTGGATAAACTTCCCGAAAATTCATTTTTGGAGCTTGATGTCAGCAAAACGAGATACCTTGATAATGATATCATCGAAATCTTGGAAGATTTTTCCGAAAAGGCGAGAAATAGAAATATCAATATCAAGCTAGTTTCCGAGCGTGGCGTGGTTGAAAATCCTCCTAGCTATATCGAGTTCTTCAAGCTGCGTAAAAAAGCCTAGTATATCATTTGAATCAATAAAAAATAATCTTAAGAAATGAAAGCACATACAAAAGAAACACAGGCGGCGATAACGCCAGATATGGCCATTCAACTTCTAAAGGAAGGCAATAACAGGTTTGTCGCCAACAAGAAAGCAGACCGTAATCTACTGAATCAGGTCGATGATACCGCCTCAGGGCAATACCCCTTTGCCACAATCTTAAGCTGTATCGATTCCCGAGTTTCGGCCGAGTTGGTATTCGATCAAGGAGTCGGTGATATTTTCAGTGCCCGGGTGGCAGGAAATATCGTCAATGAAGATCTTTTAGGTAGCATCGAGTTTGCCTGTAAACTAGCGGGCACAAAAGTAGTGGTCATCCTTGGTCATACCGCTTGCGGAGCAGTAAAGGGAGCCTGTGATGATGCCAAAATGGGTAATTTGACCACTTTACTGCATAAAATCAAACCTGCGGTTAGGGCCATAAAAGAGCCATCAGAACCGGATAAAAGAAACTCCAAAAACATTGCTTTCGTGAACGAAGTGTCCATGAAAAATGTAGAATTGACCATAGAGGACACCAGAAGCTTGAGTCCGGTACTCCAGGAAATGGAGGAAAACGGGGAAATCAAGATCGTAGGCGCCATGTATGATATCTCAAACGGGAAGGTCACCTTCTTAGACTAAAAAGTAAGATGACAAGAAAAGGCCAATGCTGTGCATTGGCCTTTTCTTGTCATAAGGACAGGTACGAGCAAAAAAATGCGCGGTGCATATTCCTTATAGGGCATAGCTGTTTTTTGGTTTATCTTTTATGAGGGCAAAGAGGCCTCTATATCATAAAATAATTAAATTTGCGGCTTGAGCTGACCGTTATGATCGACAAGATACAAGAGCATATTGCCGAAGTAGAACAATTCACCGCTGATTCACAAGAGGCCGTTGAAGCCTTCCGGATTAAATATCTAGGCAAAAAAGGATTGCTGCGAGAATTTTTCGCCGAATTCAAGAATGTACCCAACGATCAAAAGAAAGAATTTGGTCAAACGGTCAATGCATTACAAAAAAAGGCAACCGATAAGGTAAACGAGCTAAAGAACCTTCTAGAGAATACGGTCGAGGAGGAAGGCATCTACGGTGATTTGACCAGGCCCGGCGAGCCTATGGCTTTGGGCGCTAGGCATCCGATTTCCATTGTGAAAAACCAGATTATCGAGATTTTCTCCAGAATCGGTTTCAATGTATCGGAAGGACCTGAAATCGAGGATGATTGGCATAACTTCACCGCATTGAACCTCCCAGAGTACCATCCTGCCCGTGATATGCAGGATACCTTTTTCGTACAGACCGATCCCGATATCTTATTGCGTACCCATACCTCTTCCGTACAAGTGAGGTATATGGAAAATAATAAACCACCGATTCGAACGATATCTCCAGGGCGTGTGTATCGCAATGAGGCAATTTCAGCTCGTTCGCATTGCTTCTTTCATCAAGTAGAAGGGCTATATATTGACAAAGATGTTTCGTTTGCTGATTTAAAACAGACCTTACAGTTCTTTACGACCGAGCTTTTCGGCAAGTCGAAAATACGATTGCGCCCTTCATATTTTCCGTTTACCGAACCTAGTGCCGAGGTTGATGTGTATTGGGGCTTAGAGACTGAAACCGATTATCGCATGACCAAGGGTACTGGCTGGTTAGAGATTATGGGCTGCGGTATGGTCGATCCGAATGTCTTGGAAAACTGTGGTATCGATTCAACCGAATACTCCGGTTTTGCGTTTGGGATGGGCATTGATCGTATTGCCCTACTATTGCATCAGATTTCGGACATCCGTTTGTTGAGTGAGAACGATATTCGTTTTTTGGAACAGTTTAGAAGTGCGCTGTAATGACCGACTATACATAGGGTCACCTATAACAAACACCCAAGTCTCTATATATTCTTCAATGCCTCGGAGGAAACTTTCTTTTTAAGCGCCACTGAACTATATTTACGAAACTGTCGAGTCAATACGTACCCAAAGCCTTTATGGTACTAACCTTCAAATAACCAAGACCTATGTTCAAAGATATGTTTGATTTCAGTAATCTTAAGGGGGACCTTACTGGTGGCCTAGTCGCAGGAGTTGTCGCCTTACCATTAGCCCTTGCCTTTGGGGTACAATCGGGTCTAGGGGCTATTGCGGGCCTTTATGGGGCCATAGTAGTGGGTGTCCTTGCTGCACTTTTTGGAGGAACTTTGACCCAGGCCAGTGGCCCAACGGGACCGATGACCGTTGTTTCCGCAGCGCTTGTGGCCAGTGCCATTGATATCGCCGGGAGTTTGGAAAGCGCCATGAGCATTATCATTCTGGCTTTTCTTCTTGGCGGTGTACTCCAAATCTTGTTCGGACTGATCAACATTGCCGGGTATATCAAGTATTTTCCGTATCCGGTAGTTTCAGGGTTTATGAGTGGGGTCGGATTGATTATCGTCATTTTACAGCTTTTTCCGTTCGCGGGACTTGATTCGGCCAAATCGACCGTCGCCGTGATGAAAAATCTGCCCAGCCTATTTACCGATTTCAACTGGCAAGCCTTGGCTTTAGGTGGGCTAACCGTTCTTATTTACTACGTATTCCCAAAAATCACCAAAGCTGTGCCTAGTCCGCTGGTAGCCTTAATCGTTGCCTCAGTGGCCGCGTATTTTTTGAAATGGGATGTGCCGGTAATCGGTGAGATTCCATCAGGTCTTCCGAGCCTTCAACTTGACGGTCTCCTGACCGTTGATAGTTCGGCCTATTCCTTAATCGCGGAGTATGCCTTGGTATTGGCCGTCTTGGGCTCTATAGATTCCTTACTAACCTCGGTTATCGCCGATAATATGACGAAGACAAAACACAATAGCAATCGGGAACTTATCGGTCAGGGCATCGGCAACGCCGTAGCTGCCATGTTCGGGGGTATCCCCGGTGCCGGTGCCACAAAAGGAACGGTTGTCAATATCAACTCTGGTGGAAGAACACGATTGTCCGGTATGTTTCACGGCTTATTCCTCTTGGCGGTACTCCTAGGTCTAGGGTCTTTGGCAGCCCATATTCCGCTAGCAGTGCTCGCGGGAATCTTGATTCCGATTGGCTTCAAGATCGTCGATACCAAAGGTCTAAAACATCTGACCAGTGTACCTCGCGCCGACGCAATCGTCTTAGTGGTCGTCTTGTTGTTCACCACTTTCGGTAGTTTGATACAGGCGGTAGGTATCGGTCTGATATTGGCTTCGTTATTATTCATGAAAAAGGCAAGCGACCTTGGGGAAGAAGGTATCCAAATAGGTTCATTGGCCGGCTTCGACGGCGAAAAACCATGGAAAGATGAAGAAGCCTTTTACGAAAAATACAAAGACAAGGTGTTGATCAAACACCTCTATGGCCCGTTGTTTTTTGGTTTTACAGCCCATTTCAAAGACCAACTACAAGAAATATCACCGGAAGTCGATGCCCTTATCATCCGGTTTGAAGAGGTGCCGTATATTGACCAATCAGGACTCTATGCCCTGGAAGACGCCATGCTAGAGCTTCAAAAAAAGGGCGTCAAGGTGCTATTCACCGGTCTGCAGACCCAACCCCTTGACCTGATGACCTCCATAGATATTATTCCCGATGTCATTCCTGAGGAACAACTCTTCGATACCATCGAGGCCAGTTTCAACTGGTTACGGTCTCATTTCAAGAGTTTTGAATAAAAGACCGAACATGACTATCCCGTTCTGAAGAATGATTTTACACTTCCAATGGACGCAACTAGGTATGCCTATTTCAGTTCATGAAATCGATACTATTTTCGTAAAATAGGTCTTCCTACACTGTCCAAGAATATCAAATTCCCAATTTCAACACTTCAAAAATATGGGATTTCGATTTTAACCCCTTGATTTTTATGGGATTGCGATAGCAATTTCCGGCCTCCGCCTTTAACTTAGTAAGCACAGCTAATTCAAATGAAAGGACACCTATGGAAACAAAGACAATCAACAGACGAAATTGGATAAAAACCGGAATCTTGACCGCAGGAGGCGTACTCGCCTCGCCCTATCTCGGGTTCTCTAAAAATTCAGACCTCCCCCTACAATTAGACCAGAATGGCGATGCTATTTACAGCCCCTTTTTCAAGGAATACCTTCCCGATAATTTTCGGGACTATCCTGTTTTGGCAGCAAAACTCAATGCCAATGAGAATCCGTATGGCCCTTCACCTATGGCCTTGGAAGCCTTAAAGCAATCAGCTGCTGGGGGTAACCGCTATGCGTGGAAAGAACTCTTTGACCTCATGGACAAAATCGCGGATTTTGAAGGGGTCGCACAAAAAAATATCATGATGGGCCCGGGCTCTTCCGACTTGTTAGAGAAGACCGCCATGGTCCTCTTTATGAATGGCGGAAATGTAGTATCAGCCGATCCGGCATATATGTCATTGATACGCGTGGCCGAAGCGGCAGGTGGCACATGGAAACCGGTTCCATTAAAGGACGATTGGTCGCACGATCTAGATGCTATGGAAAAGGCCATAGATGCCGATACCAAACTAGTCTATATCTGCAACCCCAACAACCCTACCGGAACCATTACGGAACATCAAAAGCTTTTGGACTTCTGTTCTCGGGTTTCCGAAAAAGTACCGGTATTCATAGATGAAGCCTACCTCGGTTTCCTCGACGACGGCATGAAAAAAAGTATGGTCTCATTGATTGCCGAAGGCAAAGATGTCATCATTGCCAGAACCTTCTCTAAAATACACGGAATGGCTGGTCTACGAGTAGGGTATGCTGTCGCCCAACAAGACCGGCTAGAAAAACTTCAAAAAATCACCCGTGCCGGAATGGGCATTTCCTATCCTTCGGTTTTTGCTGCCTCAGGGGCTATGGACGATGTGGCCTTTATAACAGAATCGCGTGAGCGAAATGCGGCTTGCAGAAACTACGTGTATGAAAACCTGACCAAAATGAATATCGAATATGTACCCTCTTTTACCAGTTTCATGATATTTCCTATTGAAATGGAAGGCAAAGCGTTTCTTCAAAAAATGACCGAACAAAAAGTAGGAGTTCGCGCATTCAATTTTATGGGCAAAAACTGGTGCCGCGTGAGTATGGGTACTATGGATGAAATGAAACTATTCACACAGGCATTGAATAACGTATTGGTCTAAATGGATTTCACCTTACAAAAAACCATAACGTTTCTTATTTTCATTGGAATCGGTATGCTGATGAAATTGAAACTTAAGTCAAAAGAGGAAATCAATGGCATCAAGAAGATTATACTGAACCTGGCCTTACCCGCCACAATAGGTATTGCGCTACTGGGTGTCAAAATAGATACCGGGCTATTAGTGCTGCCGTTGGTGGCCCTTGGACTTAACCTGCTGCTATACTTGGCCTTTCCGTACCTTACTTCCTTTACCGGGCTCGAAAAGGATACGCCCCAGTACAGAACGGCCCGTTTGCTCATTCCCTCTTTGGCGCCCGGACTCTCTTGTTTTCCATTTATATTGGAATTCTTAGGGGACGCTTATCTTGCAAAAGCAGCCATGGCCGATTTGGGAAACAAAGTATTCGTGCTGATCATTCTGTATCTCATTGCCATGAGTTGGCATTACAAATTACAGGCCAAGGATGTACGAAAGACCAGTTCGAAGGTGAAGTCGTTGCTCAAATCAATGGTTTCAGAACCCGTCAATATCTTTATCGGAGTGGCCCTGGTTCTTGTTACACTTGGCATTTCTATGGATTCGCTACCGTTCGTCATCAGTGACAGCCTGCAGCGTTTGAGTGTCATGATGACCCCATTGGTTTTGTTATTCATCGGTCTAGCCGTAAACATCAAGAAAAAACAGTTTGCCCAGCTCATTTCGATACTGTTTCTTCGGGCTGCGTTCGTGACCTTTGTTTGTAGTATCGTCATCGCCCTCGGAGGCATATCCGTTACCAATGATATTTTGCTTTTCCTAGCCTTCGGACTAAGTGCCTGTAGTTTTTGGCCCTTTGCCCATATTTCAGTGGTTGAGGTTCAAGAAGATGGGATATCCAAAAAAAAACGCACCTTCGATTCCAATTTCGCAGTCAGTTTGCTTGCGTTATCGTTTCCATTGTCGACCATGCTGATTTTGGGTATACTCTCGAGTGGAAGTCTTTTTTCTAGCGCTGGATCCGTCTTAACACTGTCAGGGGTATTATTCACCCTTGGACTTGTTCCATTTCTTATGAAAAAAATAGCGGAGTCACGGAAAAGATCGGAAAAGGCAAAATTGGAACGCATACGCTATAGAACAGCGTTGACCGACAATTCATAGGCATATCACTTGGGCGGCACACCTAGCGCAACGGAAACCCCTTGGCTGCCCACCAAGGATGTACCTCTATCCGTAATCTTCCGGATTTGACCATGGGATCCAAGTTGGCCAGACTATCTGCTATTTTCAAGGTTGGGGTATTGTAGATTGTGATACCTCGAATGTCTCCGTCATCTCCAAAAGGTCCGGAAATATCGGCATACCCTTCTTCATACATGCGCCCGAGATGAGCCATATGCAAGGCCTGCAGACTATCTGCCTCTGCCTTGTTCTGTGAACGATTCGGGCCACGTTTTAAAAAAGCGATATAATATTGCTGCATCAACACCGTATCCTTGGTTTCTTCATCGACATAATCGAATATCTCAAAACCTTTGCTCGTCAATTCTTCCTTTAACTGTAGTGCTGTTTTCTTTGGTTCTTCGGTCGCAACTATCGAGGTTTCAGTGACCTCATGTTGTGCTGAAGGGGTCTCTTTACAAGCCATTGCCATCAAAAAAATACAAATGCCGAACTGTTTTAGATGTACCATGTTTTAAAAGGGTTTTTACTCAATTTCGAATTATAATACTTCACATCTCCGGTAACCTCATCGCCCAACCAATAGGGATGTTCAAAATGCTCAACCTCTTCGGTCAATTCGATTTCGCCGATGACCAATCCATCATTCTCGCCATGAAACTCGTCGATTTCAAAGATATGTTGTCCTTTTGGCACTCGATATCTGGTCTTATCGATGATTCCCTTTTCACATAGTTCGAGAAGTGCCTTTGCATCCGCTACTGGTAGTTCTTTCTCCCACTCAAAACGGGACGTACCCGAAGCATTTGATTTTCCCTTGATGGTCAAGTATCCGAAATCACCGGTAATCCGAATACGTACCGTGCGCTCTTCATGGGTGTTCAAAAAACCCTGAACGATGCGCTCTTTTGACACCGCCTCTTGCTTATAGGCATCCGATTTGATCAAAAACTTACGCTCTATCTCTATCACACTGTCTTTTTTGGTCGATTAGTTCTATAAATTTACAATATGGAAACGGATTTACCTTTACGAAAGATAATCCATGTGGATATGGATGCTTTTTACGCTTCCGTGGAGGAATTGGACGACCCGGAATTAAAAGGAAAGCCCGTTGCAGTTGGGGGCAGCGAAAAAAGGGGTGTCGTATCCGCCGCCAACTACGAAGCAAGAAAGTATGGAGTACGCAGTGCTATGAGCGGTTACTTGGCCAAAAAGAACTGTCCACAAATCATTTTCGTAAAGCCCCGGTTCTCACGCTACAAGGAAATATCAAAACAGATCCGCAGCATCTTTTTCGAGTATACCGATTTGGTCGAACCGCTTTCCTTAGATGAAGCCTATCTCGATGTGACGGTCAATAAAAAAGGTAATCCTTCGGCAACACTCATTGCCAAAGAAATCCGTCAGCGCATTTTAGAGGAAGTCGGTTTGGCCGCTTCCGCAGGAATCTCTATCAACAAGTTCATTGCCAAGGTCGCCAGTGACATCAATAAGCCTAATGGTCAAAAAACGGTCAACCCGGAAGAAGTATTGCAGTTCTTGGAAAATCTTGAAATTCGAAAGTTTTACGGAGTGGGCAAGGTTACCGCTCAAAAAATGTACAAGCTCGGTATTTTTACCGGAAAAGATCTCAAAACCAAGTCACTGGATTTTTTAAAGGAACACTTTGGGAAAAGTGGCGGACATTATTATCAGGTGGTGCGTGGTATTCATACGAGCGAAGTCAAACCGCATCGGACTCCCAAGTCCGTTGGGGCCGAACGTACCTTTAGTGAAAATCTCAGCAGTGAGGTGTTCATGTTAGAACGATTGGAGCATATTGCCACAGAATTGGAACGTCGCCTAAACACCTCAAAGATCGCTGGCAAGACCGTTACCTTAAAGATAAAGTACAGCGATTTTACTCTGAACACCCGTAGCAAGACCCTTCCCTATTATATTTCGGACAAGGGGTTGATCTTGGAAACCGCAAAAGAATTGCTCTATCAGGAAGAACTTCAGAATTCTGTGCGACTCCTAGGCATTTCCTTGGCCAATCTGAATACCGAGAAAAAGAAAGTGACCCCTCAAGAAGAAACCGTCTCCGTTCAACTGAAATTCGACTTTTGACGAACCTATCTTGGTCCATCTTGATAAAAGGGTGCATTTCATCGAATAAATTAACATTTGGCAATAAAGCGGTCATCTTACTGTTTTAGTAAAACAATTTTATCAACCCAAACATTTTTTACCATGAAGACCTTATTTAACAAAACAAGATTGATCGCTTTATTCGCCGTTTCTTTATTCGCTGTTTCCTGTAGTGTAAAAGGAGAGCTTGAAGATTTAGCGGAAGAGTTAGAAAACGAAACGCAAAATGCCAAGACCGAGCAGGTAGAGGCAAACTAATGTGTTTCCAATAAACATTAAAAAGCCCCGCAGTGCGGGGCTTTTTTTATTGATACTTGTCTAAATGTTATTCCACGGTCAGTATATTATCCGTTGCCGTCGGATTCATAGGGCAGAAATAAACATATTCTCCCTTTGCCAATTTCGTCGGTTTTGAGGTCTGGGTTTTTCCAGTACCGACCACTTCGGTTACATAGGCCGTTTGTATATGGTTTTCGGGTTTACTGATATCCTTTCCCTTTTCAACTAAGACAAACCCGACATCGTGACCT
This sequence comes from uncultured Flavobacteriaceae bacterium, assembly GCA_947494565.1. Classification (GTDB taxonomy): domain Bacteria; phylum Bacteroidota; class Bacteroidia; order Flavobacteriales; family Flavobacteriaceae; genus Maribacter_C. The sequence continues at coordinate 412,940 of CANLVG010000002.1, forward strand.
ACCGCATTGTTGCTAATTTCGAAGATATAGGTACCTTCTTTCACCGTCAGGTTTTTCTGGGTAAACTCTCCAGGAGTCTGCTCTAAAGCGATCTTCTGCACGGTTTCCTTCATCATTTTGTCTTCCTTCATCATTTTGTCTTGGGCATTCATTGAAAATACCGCTCCGAATACCAATGCTACTACTACAATTACTTTTTTCATGATCTTGTTTTTAAATTTAATTTTATGATTATATGTTGATTTAATTATACTTCTACTGCTTCTAAAGGCTGTGCCTCTGGAAAATCTACTGGCACTTTAGTTGTTTTGTGCAAATAGTTTGAAATGGTTTTATCACCTACCAAAACAATCGTATCGATAAGGTTTTCTTTTGTCCAGCCCTGGGCAAAAAAGTTTTCAAGAACTGTTTCATCGGCAGCACCCCTATTTTCGGTTAGGTTGTTGGCCAAACGGGCCAGTGCATCCAATTTGATATCGAAAGACGCCCTTCCTGCCCTCAACTCATAGATCTCACTTTCCGAAAAACCGTTCATTTTACCGATGGCCGTGTGGGCCGATAGACAATAAATACAGTCGTTTACCTCACTGACGGCAAGATTTACAGCTTCTTTCTGTTTTGCAGTCAATGATGTTTTGGCGTTGCTTAGGTTTAGATAATTTGCTAAAGCGTTTTCCGAATGCGCATAGGTGGCATATAGGTTAGGAACAAAGCCGATAGCTTTTTCAAGGGTATCGAAAATCGCTTTATTATTTTCACTTACTTCTTCTCTTTGTGGTACATTGAATGTGCTCATGTTTCTCTTGTTTTTAGTATCATTCTACTGAATGATGATTACGACTTACTTTAAAATTGATATAAACGGTTTCTCTGAATCACAATAAAAATCGTGATGGTGTTTTTGTTCGCAATGTGCCTTAACATTGATAGGCATCGGACGCGACGTGTTTCCTTTGCGGAATATTTCAATTAGATTGAATAATGATTTGTTATGTGACTTCATCCTTCTTTATTTTTAATTACACGGCAAAGATGCGTCAACAAAGAGGGTGACTGTTATGAAGGATTGCCCGAAGGCTTGTAGAAATTTCCCGTCAGGAGGAAATAAGGGCGTTTTCTCGATATTTAGTGGGGGAGAGCTGGGTCATTTTTTTGAAAAATCGACTAAAATGAGCCGGGTCGTTGAACCCAAGTTCATAAGCGATTTCTTGATTCTGTTTATCGGTAAAGGTCATCAAACGTTTTGCCTCAAGTGCAAGACGTTCCAAAATAATCTGTTGCGGTGATTTCTGGTTATAAATCGCAAAAAGATTGGATAAGGTCTTCGGGCTCTTAAAAAGCATTTCGGCATAGTCGCCCACTTTGCGTTTGGTCTTGTAATGCGTATCTACCAAAACATTGAACTTGCGTACTACATCGATCTGTTCATTATCTAGCTTCTGCACGATGTGCTGCTCTTTGGCAAGTCGTGTACAGATAATAATAAGCCGTTTGAGCAGCATTTGAAGCATGTCTCCTTGAATTTTATCGGGTGTGGAAAACTCATCCTCAAAAACCTCATATAGGGTATTGAACTTGCGTTCTTGTGCCTTGGGGATACTAATAATGGGAAGGTCTTGTGTACCGAAGAACAAAATACCATTACAGGAGACTTCACTGTCATGGTCCGAAATACAGTAGAATTCCCGATTAAAAAGAAAGGCAGTCAATGGTGCCTCTGTACGTTCGTAGGAAACATGATGTAGGTAAGTGGTCGTCAATAACTGATTGGCCAACAATTGAATCGGCATGCCATCTACCAGTACAGTTACTGGTTCGGAATTTCGATTCCAAAGAATGTTAATGGTTCCTGAAGCCATTGTAAATTGCTTCACGTACTTTTTGATATCGTCGGTCAATCCGAATAAGGAACCGATCTGATGGTCATGAAACTCAAATTTCATAGTTTTCTGCCCTTAAAATCTATAATTCTAAGATTTAGTCCGTTTCTTTTGTTCATCCTTACGCCCATAAAATCTTGTTAAAAAACTTAATTCTTAAACAAGAGTGTTAATCATTTCCTGAGATTTTATTGCCTGAAGCGCTTTTTATAGCTTTGATTATCAGAGCGGTGCTATTTCAGTGTTGAAATACGCCTCCAATCCAAGTTAACGATATATGAGCGAAATAAAAGCATACGATAAAGCAGCGAACAAATTTCATGATAGCTTAGACATTAACAGTCTACCCATTACCTCATGGGATATGTACGCTCCACATTTTGTTGCAGTCTGTAAAAATTACAAGGACATTGAATCATTGAGCCTTTTAGCGGAAACCAATGAATGGTCTTATCAAAGCCATTTTGCCAACGAATTATTGCACAAACAACAGGTTATAGTGGTCACAGATCCGCAACTCAAGATCGTTCATGCCACTAAGAACATTATTGACATGAACGGCTATGAACCTCATGAAATTATTGGCAAGAGACCTACGATATTCCAAGGTGCCGATACGTGCAAAGAAACGACTGGGGCCATTCGTAAAGCCGTACAGTCGAAAACTCCATTTGAGACCATAGTTCTGAACTACCGCAAAGATGGGTCAACTTATAAATGCTGGATTAAAGGCGAACCAGTATTCAACACCTCTGGAGAGGTGGTCAATTTTATAGCCTATGAAAAAGAAGTAGCTTAAGTGTATTTTGTTCAGATGTAAGAAGCCGTAATCGCTAAATGATTACGGCTTCTTTACGTTAGTTTCAATATGCTTTGTGACCCTAGAAACTACAGGTCTCAATTTCCGTCACCCTGAGGGTGTTCACCATACCCTTATCCTTTATGGGCATTGCCGCTAAGCTTATCAACATATCGCCAACATCTAAAAAACCTTTTTTACAGGCTATGGCATTTACATCTTCTATTGTCTCATCGGTTGAAACGTATTTGTCATAATAGAAGGCCTTCACGCCCCAAAGCAAGTTCAGTTGCGTTAAAATCCTCCGGTTTGAGGTAAATACCAAAATATGGGCACTGGGTCGCCATGCCGAAATCTGAAAGGCCGTATACCCACTGTTGGTCAAGGTAGAAATGGCCTTTGCCTTAATCTCATTCGCCATGATAGCTGCATGATAGCATACTGCTTTGGTAATGTATCGTTTGGTGCGAATATGAGGGGGCTCTTGCGGTACCTGAATTAATTCTGAGCCTTCGACGCTCTTAAGGATACTTGACATTTTATCGATTACCTGTACTGGATAATTGCCTACCGAGGTCTCACCGGAAAGCATCACGGCGTCGGCACCATCCATCACTGAGTTGGCAACATCATTTACCTCCGCCCTTGTGGGCGTCAAACTCGTTATCATGGTTTCCATCATTTGGGTAGCGATAATAACGGGAATCCGTGCTTTTTTCGCACGTAAGACCAATTGCTTTTGGATAAGGGGAACTTCCTGTGCCGGAACTTCAACCCCTAAATCTCCACGAGCGACCATTAGACCGTCACAATACGCTACGATTTTATCGATGTTCTCCACCGCTTCGGGCTTCTCGATTTTCGCTATAATCGGAATCTTGTGCTCTGAATGCTCGTTGATAATTTTCTGGAGATCGATAAGATCTTGGCTAAACCTAACGAACGAAAGGGCAATCCAATCAACATCTTTTGAAATGGCAAAAATGGCGTCCTTCACATCCTTCTCGGTCAATGCCGGTAGCGATATATTGGTATTGGGAAGGTTTACCCCTTTTTTAGATTTCAACGGGCCGCCTTGAACGACTTTCGCCTTTACTTGATCTTTACCGTTTGTAGAAACGACTTCAAACATCAATTTTCCATCATCCAATAAAATACGCTCGCCAGGCTTGACATCCTTGGGGAAATTCGTGTAGTTCATATACACTTTCTCCGCAGTGCCTTCGAAGGGCTGACCGGTCACAAAGGTTATCTCATCACCAGGTGCTACGACCACTTCACCGGCCATTACACCCACCCTGAGTTTAGGGCCTTGCAAATCGGCTAAAATAGCCGTGTAGATCTGCATTTCTTCGTTCAGTTCGCGAATTATTTTGATTCGTTCGGTAACATCTTCATAATCCGCATGTGAAAAGTTGATTCTAAAGACATCGACACCCGCCTCAATCATCTTCCGTAATACCTCTTTCTTACTCGTAGCTGGGCCTAATGTGGCCACGATTTTCGTCTTCTTATTACTTGGCATTATTAAAATATTAGATTGGTTCTTGATTTTATGTTTTCAATTTCTATGGCATATACGGTAACTACCTTGGGAATGTTTGCCAATAGTTTCACGAAATTCCCTTCCAAATCATCATCATGTTCGATTTTCAACAGATAATCCGCCTCTTTGTATTCAGGCACCACATGAAATCTGGTGTAGGAAGGTTCGTTTTCAAATAAATTTCCTTTAAAACTTTGTTCTTCCTTGGTCCCATTATTCGTGAACAATGTTAAAAACCTATCGTTCTTATGGTCTTTCCATTCAAATAAGGGAAAGGTAACTTCTTCATAGAGTTCCAAATCTTTGGAAGTTCTTCTGAAATTGGATTTTAAACATAGATTCAAAGCATAAACCATGGCATAATCTTCGAGACTACTGTGAATCGCCAACAAAGTGAAGGTGTCTTCATAGAAATCCGTCAAAATTTTGTGTACTGCTGCCATGTGGGCACAAAATTTCAAAGATAGGGTTAAAAACGAAATTAGCCTAGGCTGTATGGGCCTAAAGTAGGTTTCTCTAAAACGATAACGTTATCGTCTCCTTTTGTTAAAGATCAAGCTTTGTTCATTCGATCTTGAAGCGCAAAAAAGGCCCGTTTTGATGCTCTCTCCTCGGCTTTTTTCTTAGAGGTGGCCCTTGCTTTTGCCACAACGTTATTCTCAATGGAAAGCTTGACCGCAAAATGCTTGATACTGTCATTACCAGTATCTTCATATACGTTGTAGTTGAAGGTTTTTTTCTTCTTTTGGCACCACTCGATGACTAGGCTTTTGTAGCTTATGACCTTTCCCTCAAGTTGTTCGATATCAACATAGGGCTCAATGACCCGTTCGTTGATGAACTTTTCGCAGTATTTATATCCTCTATCCAAGTAGATCGCTCCGACCAAGGCTTCAAAAACGTTACCATGAATATTATCGCCAAAATGGGATTTCGGAATTCTGCTTTCGACAAACTTGATTAAATTCAGGTCTTTGCCCAATTCATTGAGATGATCCCTACTTACGATTTTCGAACGCATTTTGGTCAGATAGCCCTCGTCACCGTCAGGCACTTCGTTGTAAAGGTGCCGAGATATGATGGTGCCTAGCATAGAGTCTCCTAAAAACTCAAGGCGTTCATAGTTCATGGGGTTACCTTCTTTATCTTTTTTATTTGCAGATCGATGCAAAAAGGCTTTTTTGAATATCTTGATATCTTTAGGCTTAAAACCCAGTATCTTGGTTATTCCCAAAAAAAAATTCCCATCTTCTTTAGAATGGGAATTGAATAAATTAGATGGGAAATTCATTTTTTGGTTTAACTGATTTTCTTGAAAACAACACAGGCGTTATGGCCTCCAAAACCAAAAGTGTTACTCAATGCCACATTGACTTCCCGCTTCTGGGCCTTATTCAAGGTCAGATTCAATTTGGGATCTATATTTTCATCGACCGTTGTGTGATTGATGGTAGGAGGAACCACCCCGTATTCCATAGCCAATATGGATGCAATGGCCTCTATAGCTCCGGCGGCACCCAACAAATGGCCGGTCATTGATTTCGTCGAATTGATATTGATGTTCGGTGCATGATCTCCGAAGACCTCTGATATCGCCTTCAATTCTGCTACGTCTCCCAAGGGGGTAGACGTTCCATGTGTGTTGATCGTGTCTACATCTTCAGGCTTTAATCCAGCATCTCTAAGGCAGTTCTCCATCACACGTACCACTCCGATACCTTCTGGGTGGGGGGCTGTCATATGGTACGCATCACTTGAAAGGCCGCCACCAACAACTTCACAATAAATCTTGGCACCTCTTGCCTTGGCATGCTCATATTCTTCCAAAATCAACGCTCCGGCTCCCTCGCCGAGCACGAATCCGTCACGGGTCGCATCAAAAGGTCGCGATGCCGTTTCAGGGCTGTCGTTTCTAGTCGAAAGTGCGTGCATGGCACCAAAACCGCCCATACCCGCTATGGTAACCGCAGCCTCACTACCTCCTGTAACGACCACATCACAGTGTCCTAATCGAATATAGTTCAAAGCATCGATCATCGCATTGGCGGAAGAGGCACAAGCTGATACGGTCGTGTAATTTGGACCCATAAAGCCATGCTTTATAGAGATATGTCCGGGAGCGATGTCGGCAATCATTTTTGGAATAAAGAACGGGTTGAAACGAGGTGTGCCATCGCCTTCAGCAAAGTTCATTACCTCATTTTGAAACGTCTCAAGACCTCCGATACCTGCACCCCAAATTACCCCAACGCGAAATTTGTCTATAGCTTCCAAGTCGAGTTTGGAGTCTTGTATCGCTTCATCAGAAGAGACTAAGGCATATTGTGCGAATTTGTCCAGTTTACGCGCCTCTTTTCGGTCGAAAAAGTCCGCTGGGTCGTAATTCTTAAGTTCACAGGCAAATTTAACCTTGAATTTTTCGGTATCGTAATAGGTAACAGGAGCGGAACCGCTCTTACCGTTCACCAAACCATTCCAGTATTCTTCAATGGTATTTCCTATAGGGGTTAAAGCACCTAACCCGGTAACCACAACTCGCTTTAACTGCATCGAACTTTATTTTTTTGCTTTTTAAGCTAAGTGTAAATTAAAAAAATTATCCATGCGATAAAGATACCACATGGATAATTTGTAAATCTTATCAAGAAATCATAAAGATTACTTCGCTTCTTCTATATAACTGATAGCTTGGCCAACTGTTGCGATGTTCTCAGCCTGATCGTCTGGAATCTGGATATCGAATTCTTTCTCGAACTCCATAATTAACTCAACAGTGTCAAGTGAGTCTGCCCCTAAGTCATTCGTAAAGCTAGCTTCTGATACCACTTCGTTTTCATCAACGCCTAATTTATCAACAATGATAGCTTTTACTCTTGATGCAATGTCTGACATAATAATTTGGTTTTAAAAATTTAAATTGTTGGCAAAAATAAAAAACTTTGGACTAAATACACGTTTTCACGTTAAAATGTGACGTAATTTATGAAATTTAAATACAGTAGTAGTATTTTAGTCGCAATAATTCTCTTGCCGTAACGCCTTTCTTTTTCAATGAAAAAAATTGTCCTATTTGCCTCCGGTTCCGGTTCCAATGTTGAAAACATCGTACAGTTTTTTCAAGGCAAGTCAAACGTTACTATTGCCGCTGTGCTAACTAACAAAAGGGATGCCAAAGTTTTGGATAGATGCAACAACTTGAAAATCAATGGTTTGTATTTCAATAGAACGGCTTTCTACGAAACTGATTGCGTCCTTGGCATACTCGAATCGCTTCGCCCCGACCTTATCGTATTAGCCGGGTTCTTGTGGAGAATTCCTCTTGATATGGTACAAAGGTATCCGGATAAAATCATCAATATACACCCAGCACTCTTACCTGATTATGGTGGGAAGGGCATGTACGGCATGCGCGTACACGAGGCGGTCAAAGAAAACGGGGAAACCGAAACCGGCATAACCATTCATTATGTCAATGAGAATTATGACGAAGGCGCCATCATTTACCAAGCAAAAACCGAAGTGGTATCGACCGACACAGCGGAAGACATTGCCCATAAAGTGCATCAACTAGAATACGAGCATTTTCCGAAGATCATCGAAAAACTGTTATCTGCAAGGGCCGTACATTGAATTCTAATACGATAACGACTGTCAATAGTATTTGAACTAATTAAACCTGCTCATGGCAAAAAAGACGAAGTTTTATGTAGTCTGGAAAGGTAAGCGCCCCGGAATCTACGAGTCTTGGGACGATTGTAAATCCCAAATAACGGGTCAAAAAGGAGCACAGTACAAATCGTTTTCTACATTTGAAGAGGCGAAGAAAGCTTATAATAGCAATTACGAGTTCTACAAAGGTAAAAAGAAGGGTGCAACAGAACTATCACCTGAATTGTTATTAAAAATTGGAGAACCCAATTTCCACTCCATTGCCGTAGATGCTGCCTCAAGCGGTAACCCCGGCATCATGGAATATCAAGGGGTCGATACCAAAACCAAAAAGAAATTATTCAAACAGGGGCCTTTTCCCGAAGGAACCAATAACATCGGTGAATTTTTGGCAATCGTTCACGGTCTCGCCTTTTTGAAACAAAAACAAAGTGACCGTATTATTTATACGGATTCTCGAACTGCCATGAGCTGGGTGCGTAAAAAAAACTGCAACACCAAGTTAGTGGAAACCAAAAAAAACAAAGCCCTATTTGATTTGATTCGTCGCGCTATCGACTGGCTGAACAAGAACTCGTACAATACCCCAATAGTAAAATGGGAGACCAAAGCCTGGGGTGAAATACCCGCGGATTTTGGAAGAAAGTAGTCGAAAAGAAAATCCCGCCCATTTTTTATTATTTGATATAAACACCCCTGTCAAATACCTTTACAAAACCGTATATTTGCAGCTTAATTTTTACAACCAATATGGGCAAGCTTCTTATAGTAGGTACCGTCGCCTTTGATGCTATTGAAACTCCTTTCGGAAAGACCGATAAGATTTTAGGCGGTGCGGCCACCTTTATCGGACTGGCCGCTTCACAGTTCAATGTAAATTCTGGCATTGTCTCGGTCGTTGGAGATGATTTTCCTCAAGAATACCTAGACCTGTTCCATAGCAAGAATATTGATTTGACCGGCCTTCAAATCGTTAAGGGAGGCAAGACCTTCTTCTGGAGCGGTAAATATCACAATGACCTGAATAAAAGGGATACATTGGCTACCGAACTTAATGTTCTAGCGGATTTCAAACCCATCGTACCCGATAGTTTCAACGATGCTGAAGTAGTCATGCTTGGAAATCTACATCCAGACATACAGATGAGCGTAATCAATCAAATGGAAAAGCGTCCCGAGCTCATTATACTCGATACGATGAACTTCTGGATGGATCATACCATGCCCGAACTTATGGAGGTGGTCAAGCATATTGATGTCATCACCATCAATGATGAAGAGGCTCGGCAATTGACCGGCGAATATTCCTTGGTCAAAGCAGCGGCGAAAATTCAAACCATGGGCCCCAAGTATGTTGTCATAAAAAAAGGAGAACACGGCGCCCTGTTATTTCACGATGATAACATTTTCTTTGCCCCCGCCTTGCCCTTAGAAGAAGTATTCGACCCGACTGGTGCCGGCGATACTTTCGCAGGAGGATTTGCGGGATATTTGGCCGCAACCAAATCGGTCACTTATGAAAATATGAAGAATGCGGTGGTTCACGGCTCTAATCTCGCCTCGTTCTCTGTGGAAAAATTTGGAACGCAGCGAATGAAATCGTTGGAAAGGGCCGAAGTAAATAAAAGGTTACATCAGTTCAAAACATTGACACAATTTGATATTGAACTATCATAACATAAATATTCGCCCCGTTGATTCGGGGTTTTTTTATCGGTATCCCCAAGATTGTCGTCCTTGTTTAAACAGGAAGGCAGTTGATGGGAAACCAAAACATATGAAATAGCTAAATTTAGATTACAACCTACAATGAGCGACGCGATCAAACACGAATGTGGCATATCGATTATTCGATTGTTAAAACCTTTGGAGTATTACAAGGAAAAATATGGTACTGCCTTTTACGGAGTGAACAAAATGTACCTTATGATGGAAAAGCAGCACAATCGCGGTCAAGACGGTGCCGGGTTTGCGAGCATCAAATTGGATATGAACGCCGGGGAACGTTTCATGAGCCGTGTTCGCTCAAGCGCACAGCAACCGATACAGGATATATTTGCCCAAATCAATGAGCGCATCAACACTTCACTACAAGAAAACCCGGAATATATTGATGATGTATCCCTTCAGAAAAAACATATTCCATATATCGGGGAGTTATTATTAGGTCATGTACGTTATGGCACATTCGGTAAAAATAGTATTGAGAGCGTACACCCCTTTCTAAGACAGAACAATTGGATGCACCGCAACCTTATTGTGGCCGGAAACTTCAATATGACCAATGTTCATGAACTCTTTGATAATCTGGTGCAGTTAGGGCAGCATCCAAAGGAAATGGCCGATACAGTGACCGTAATGGAAAAAATCGGACATTTCTTAGACGATGAGGTGGCTAAATTATACAAGCAGATCAAAAAGCAAGGCTATAACAAATTGGAAGCCTCACCCCTGATTGCCGAACGATTGAAAGTGCATAAAATCTTAAGAAGGGCCGCCAAAAACTTTGATGGTGGTTATGCAATGGCCGGCCTATTGGGGCATGGAGATGCCTTTGTACTTCGTGATCCAGGGGGTATTCGACCAGCATATTACTATAAAGATGACGAAATTGTGGTGGTTGCTTCTGAAAGACCTGCCATTCAGACCGTTTTCAACGTGCCTTTTAACAAGGTTGAGGAATTAGACCCTGGTCATGCCATCATTATCAAGAAAGATGGAAATACGGCCATTAAAGAGATCTTGGAACCGAAAGAACGGAAGGCCTGTTCTTTTGAACGGATCTATTTTTCTCGAGGTAGTGACAAGGAAATCTACAAGGAGCGAAAAGAATTGGGGAAATTGTTGTTCCCGAAAATCTTATCGGCTATTGACAATGACATTCAAAACACGGTGTTCTCTTACATACCCAACACTGCGGAAACCTCGTTTTTTGGAATGGTAATCGAAGCCCAAAATTACCTGAACAAGAAGAAGGAAGAGCAAATTCTTTCTATAGGTTCAAAGATTACCAGTGAAGAATTGCATGACATTCTTAAGGTTAGGCCAAGAATCGAAAAGGTTGCCATCAAGGATGCCAAATTAAGAACCTTCATTACACAAGACAGTAGTCGAGATGATTTGGTGGCCCACGTATATGATATCTCGTATGGCTCTGTTCAAAAAGGGGATAACCTGGTTATTATAGATGATAGTATCGTAAGGGGCACCACCTTAAAAAAGAGTATTCTTGGAATTTTAGATCGTTTGTCGCCCAAGAAAATTATCGTTGTGTCCTCGGCTCCGCAAATACGGTACCCGGATTGCTATGGTATCGACATGGCAAAGCTAGAAGATTTTATTGCCTTTAGAGCTGCCTTACAACTGCACAAGGATAACGGTACAATGGACGTCGTAGAAGGCATTTATAAAAAATGCATTGCTCAAGTCAATACCAAAGATTCGGAGATCATTAATTATGTTAAGGACTTTTACGCTCCTTTTACCGCAGGTCAAATCTCGGTGAAAATAGGTGAACTACTAAGTCCAAAGGATATCAGAGCCCAGGTAGAGATCCTATACCAAAATATCGAAAACCTCCATCAAGCCTGTCCTAAAAATTTAGGGGACTGGTACTTCACGGGAGATTATCCAACAGCAGGAGGAAATCGAGTTGTAAATAGAGCATTTATCAACTTCTTTGAAGGTAAAAATCAACGTGCGTATTAACCATTTTATCGATGAAATACACCAAAATATGCATTTCATCGATCATTACTGCTTTTCAGCGGGTTTTTAGCCGATAGGCAGTGAAGCACACCTATTTTAGACTCGCCATAGCATAAGTAGGTTAAGTTCATGGTAAGATTTGGGGCAAAAAAGGTGGAGGCTACTCCACCTTTTTTATTTTAAGCTTATTTTCTTCAGCACCCTACGCCATTCCCTAAAGAGCATCACGCATTCGTTTTTTTGTCGGCACACGTATTATTCAAAGTAAGACCACACCCACTTTTCGTCATGAATGATCCATCATGCACTTTAACCAATTAATAGGAAGTTCAACAAGGATTTTTTCCTAACGGATGCAACGGTCATACATTTGGAGAACCATAGCATAAGTAGGTTAAGTTCATGGTAAGATTTGGGGAAAAAGGCGGAGCTCAGCTCCGTCTTTTTATTTGCGCAAAACTTTGGTAGCGTTTCATACGAATTCCTACCGTTTACGTTCAAAAAAAGCATTTCAACTAGGGATATGGACGTTCATCTAAAACCTTTTTACACGACAGCATCTTGCCTTATTTTTGGAGGACCATAGCATAAGTAGGTTAAGTTCATGGTAAGATTTGGGGAAAAAAGGTGGAGCTCTGCTCCGCCTTTTTTATTATGAAAACCCTAGTATTTAACAAGGTTAACCTCACTCTTCGGGGCGTAAGGACATGATTTTTGCGAAATGATGCTCTTAAAAAATCCTAAAATTCCTTTTTTATTTGAGGCAATACCAGTAATTTAGTGTTGCCATAGCATAAGTAGGTTAAGTTTATGGTAAGATTTGGGACGAAAAGGGTGGAGGCTTCTCCGCCCTTTTCTATTTTGCGGCGACACCCAATAAAAAGGCCCCGTTACCTAGGTAACGGGGCCTTTTTATTTAAGCGATCGAACGCCAGATTCTTAATTACTTACCGGCTTCGTAAAGCGCAGAAACCTTATCCCAATTGATGACATTGAAAAAAGCCTGTACATAATCTGGTCTTCTGTTTTGATAGTTTAGGTAGTACGCATGTTCCCAAACATCAAGCCCCAAAATGGGAGTGCCCCCACAGCCATTATCCGGCATCAGTGGGTTATCTTGATTGGGAGTGGAACAAACCTCTACTTGACCTCCTTTATGAACACAAAGCCAAGCCCATCCTGAGCCAAATCTGGTACCTGCGGCGGCGCTGAATTTTTCCTTGAAACCATCGAAGGATCCAAACGCATCATTAATGGCATCGGCCAGTGCACCTGAAGGGGCACCTCCCCCGTCTGGAGACATCACTTCCCAAAAAAGGGAGTGGTTAAAGAACCCACCACCATTGTTACGCACGGCACCATTAGACATATCTAAATTGGTCAGAATATCTTCAATGGTCTTGCCTTCTAAATCAGTACCGGCAATCGCGGCATTTAATTTGGAAGTATACCCATTATGGTGTTTCGTATGGTGGATTTCCATGGTCCTGGCATCAATATGTGGTTCCAATGCGTCATACGCATAGGACAATTGTGGTAATTCAAAAGGCATAGTTCTTGTTTTTTAGATTAATTCCTATAGTTGCCCAAATTTACGTTTTTTAACACTTACATTCCACTAAATATTTGTTAAGAACCATTTGAAAATGTCTATTTTGCAACTAAAAATCATTGGATACTTCCTTTAAGATATATAATGCCTCCGCGGGGTCGGGCAAGACCTATACCCTAACAAAGGAGTATCTGAAAATCATACTTTCAGGGAGCAGGGCCTACCGCAAAATTCTGGCCATCACCTTTACGAATAAGGCGGTCAATGAAATGAAGGAGCGTATCTTGGGCAGTCTTTTCGATTTCAGTCGAAAAGAGATCTCTTCGATGTATCACGATGTTTCAAAAGAACTTGGTTTGACCTCTGAACAGCTTCAAAAAAGAGCTGCAGTCACCTTGAAGGAGATTCTACATAACTATGCCTTTTTCGATATTGTAACTATCGATAAGTTCACACACCGCCTCATCAGGACCTTCGCAAAAGACTTGAAGTTACCACAAAATTTTGAAGTAGTCTTAGATACCGACCTTTTGCTAGATGAAGCAGTGTCAAAACTCATAAACAGAGCGGGGCGAGACCAAAAGTTAACCACAGTGCTCCTCGCCTTTGCCCTGGAAAAGATTGACGATGACAAAAGTTGGGATATTGGTATCGATCTGAATAAAATCGGCAAGTTGCTCTTCAACGAGACCAACACGCCACATCTCAAAAAATTAGAACCCAAGGCTATTGAGGCCTTTTTGGGACTTCAAGAAAACATTCAAGAGCAAATTAAAGTCCGTGAGAGCGAGATTAAATCCATTGCAACAGGGGCTATCGATTTGATTCATGATTCAGGACTACAATCAGCGGACTTTCCTAGGGCCACGCTACCCAATCATTTCAAAAAAATTTCGACGGGGACCTTCGACGCTATTAAACTTTACGCGAATAAAATAGAAGAGACGTTAAGAGCGGGAAAACTACTGAAAGCCAATATCGAAATCCCAACAATGGAATTGGCCCCTCAGCTATTAGAGCGGTATCTACAGATCAAGCAAAAAATATATGACAGGGCACTTCTTAAAAATGTGTACCGTAACGTCGTACCCCTCACGGTACTCAATGCAATTCAAGGGGAAATCAAAAAAATAGAACAAGATCGGGACCAACTCTCCATTTCCGAATTCAATACCATTATAGCCAACGAAATAAAGAATCAGCCCGCTCCCTTTATTTATGAGCGTCTAGGGGAAAAATACCGTCATTATTTCATAGATGAATTTCAAGACACCTCTGAAATGCAATGGAAGAACCTCATTCCCTTAATCGATAATGCATTGGCAATGGAGAACGGTTCGTTATTTTTGGTAGGAGATGCCAAGCAAGCGATTTACAGATGGCGTGGTGGTAGGGCTGAGCAATTTTTGAGCTTGGTCAACCTTCAAACTAATCCCTTTGTTGTCGATCCCGAAATCGAGGTTCTCCCGCAAAACTACCGCAGCCATACAGAGATCGTCAAATTCAATAACGATTTTTTCACCGCTACTAGCCCATTGCTGAACAGTGAACTTTACCGAACGCTATTCGAAGAAGGCAATCGACAGTTGACCAATGCAAAAAAAGGAGGATTGGTTCAATTGACCTTTGTCGAGCCGAACGACTATGAAACCATTGAAATCGGTTATGGCGAGGAAGTATTGAAAACCATCGAAACCGTAAGGCAGAAAAAATATACATACAAAGATATTTGTATTCTAGTCAGAGGTAATAAGGAAGGAGCATTTTTGGCGGACTATTTGACCCAACATCACATTCCAATAATCTCTTCTGAAAGCTTATTACTGAAAAACAATCCGAAAATTCGTTTTTTGATCGACCTTCTTAAACTTCAGAATCAGCCTGAAGATACAGAGGTAGCCTATGAAATGCTATCTTTTCTTTCACGCGAAATGGACCATCGCCATGCATTTATCGCACAGCATCTCAACAGTGCTGGCGAACTATTGAAAACGACTTTTGAATATGATTGGGAGAAATTGAAGACCCTATCGGTCTATGATACACTTGAATACGCCATCAAACAATTCGATCTTGCCTCAAATTCTGATGGGTATCTCAATCACTTTATGGATGTAGTCATCGAGGTAGAGCAAAAAGAAGGTATCGGAACCCCTGTTTTCCTGAGCTATTGGGAAAAGAAGAAAGACCGTTTGAGCATCGCCGCCCCTGAAGCCGTTAATGCAGTTCAAATCATGACTGTTCACAAAGCCAAAGGACTTGAATTCGAAATCGTGATCTTTCCTTTTGCCAATTCGAATATCTACCAAGAAATCGAACCCAAGTTGTGGCTTCCGGTAGAAGCCACTGCCTTTCATGGCTTTGAAGAGGTCTTGATTTCCAAAAAACAGGAAGTGATCCACTATTCGTCAAATGCGGAAGCCTCATATACGGCCGAACAACAGAAGTTAGAGCTTGATGCGTTCAACATATTATACGTCGCACTGACAAGAGCAGTGAAAGCCCTGTTCGTGGTTACCAAAAAAGATCTGACCAAGACCGGGGGGCATAAACCCAACTACTATTCAGGTTTGTTCATACATTTTTTAATGGAAAAAAAAGTATGGGTCGAAAACTTGAATCAGTATGCTTTTGGTGAATTACATACCAATGAAAATGATATTCGGACGAATATGTCGCTAGAGATCCCCTATCAATACTCCTATAAGGACAGGCCCAGCTTTAAAATACTTGCAAAGACCGGTTTGCTTTGGGACACCACTAGGGAAGATGCTCTTTTCAAAGGAACCCTTGTTCATGCCCTATTAGGACTTGTGGAAACAAAAAAAGATGTGGAAACAGCGCTAGATACGATGAAAAACTCCGGTGAATTAGCTATGGATGAGGTCGAAGTTTTAAAAAAGAAGATACTTGCTATTCTAGAACACCCTAAATTAGCATCGTATTATAAGGAAGGGATTGAAATCAAAAACGAGAGAGACATCATAACAGCGAATGGTAAGATTTTACGGCCCGACCGTGTCGTAATTCAAGACTTAAAAGCTACGATCATCGATTATAAAACAGGAATGCAAAGCAATAGCCATAAAGAGCAGTTATATGCTTATGCCGATGCACTTGAAGCCATGGGATATTCCATTGACAATAAAATCATTGTATACAGTAACGAAACAGTAAATCCAGTATTCCTTTAGATTATATCACTATGTACGGAAAAATAAAAGACCACTTACAAGCAGAGCTCCAACAGATAGAAGAAGACGGACTCTACAAAAAAGAGCGCATCATTACCTCGGCCCAAGATGCCGTTATAAAAATTAGCACCGGGCAAGAAGTTATCAATTTCTGCGCCAACAACTATTTGGGGCTTTCTTCACATCCGGAGGTAATTCAAGCGGCAAAAAATGCCATGGATACCCATGGATTTGGAATGTCGTCGGTTCGGTTCATTTGTGGAACGCAAGACATCCATAAGGAATTGGAAAAGAAGGTCGCAGACTTCTACGGTACGGAAGACACCATTTTATATGCCGCAGCCTTTGATGCCAACGGGGGGGTATTTGAACCCCTATTGACTGCAGCCGATGCCATCATTTCAGATTCACTGAATCACGCCTCTATCATAGATGGCGTTCGCTTATGTAAGGCCAAAAGGTATCGGTATGCGAACAACGATATGGCGGATCTTGAAAAGCAACTTGAGCAAGCCAATGCTGACGGTGCTCGATTTAAGATCATCGTAACCGATGGTGTTTTCTCTATGGATGGCTTAGTAGCTCCCTTAGATAAGATATGTGATCTCGCCGACACCTACGATGCCCTTGTTATGGTAGATGAGTGCCATGCTGCAGGTTTTATCGGAAAAACGGGACGAGGAACCCTAGAGGAAAAATCAGTTATGGACCGTGTTGACATTATAACGGGTACCTTGGGCAAAGCCCTTGGTGGTGCCATGGGTGGATACACTACAGGAAAAAAAGAAATTATCGCACTGTTACGCCAACGCTCAAGACCTTACTTGTTTTCTAACTCATTGGCCCCAGCCATTGTAGGGGCATCGATCAAAGTGTTCGACATGCTGGAAAACGATACCACCCTTCGTGACCAGCTTGAAGCGAACACCACCTACTTTAAAAACGGAATGAAAAAAGCGGGATTCGATATTGTCGACGGCGATTCAGCCATTGTACCCGTTATGCTCTACGATGCCAAGCTATCGCAACAGATGGCCAATATGCTTCTTGAAAAAGGAATCTACGTTATCGGCTTCTTTTACCCAGTAGTTCCAAAAGGAAAAGCCCGTATACGAGTACAACTTTCAGCGGCCCACCAAACGGAACATTTAGACAAAGCCATAGACGCTTTTATTGAAGTTGGGCGCCAATTAAATGTCGTTTAAATGCGTGATTTCCTCCATGAAATACGTTAAAAAAAAAATAAATTGATTTTGTTAATAACGTTTAACAGCTTACATTTGCGGTTAAATAACACTTAAACTTAAAAATTTAAACATGAAACATCTTAGCAAATTAATGGTTGTTGCCCTATTAGTGGTAGGTTTCAACAACATACAAGCGCAAGACGAGAATAACCCTTGGCAGATTCAGTTTGGGGTTAATGCCATTGATGTATATCCTACTGGGGATGTTAGTTCTTTTGGTAACGAGTTCTTCAACGCTAATGATCACTGGAATATTCTTCCTTCAATTTCCTACATCGGGGTTTCCAAGTCTGTTGGTGACGGATTCGCTGTGGGCGTTCGTGGTTCTTTGAATAGAATCACCAAATTGGGTGATGTTGCAGTTGATGATCTTTCACACTACGCTTTGGATGGTACAATCAAATACAATCTTATTAAGGAAGCCACATTTCAACCTTTCATCGAAGTAGGTGGTGGTTATACATGGGTTGATGAAATCGGGGCCGGAACTGTTAATGGTGGTGTTGGTCTTAACCTATGGTTTACCGAGAACATCGGTCTTACACTTCAAACGAACTACAAACATGCATTCGAAGATTACGGTGTAGTACACTGGCAACATCTTGCCGGTATCTCTGTAAAATTCGGAGGAACCGATACTGACGGCGACGGCATCTATGACAAAGATGATGCTTGTCCTGAAGTAGCTGGTCTAGAGGCTTTTAATGGTTGTCCTGATGCTGATGGAGATGGTATCGAAGATAGCAAAGATGCTTGTCCTAACGCAGCTGGTTCTAAAGAAATGAATGGTTGTCCAGATGCTGACGGTGACGGTGTTGCCGATAAAGATGATGCTTGTCCTAACGAAGCTGGTTTAGCTGCTTTGGCAGGTTGTCCAGATGCTGACGGTGACGGTGTTGCCGATAAAGATGATGAGTGTCCTAACGAAGCAGGTCCTGCTGAAAACAAAGGATGCCCATGGCCAGATAAAGACGGTGATAGCGTTTTGGATAAAGATGATCAATGTCCAGATGTTGCCGGTACAGTTGCCAACAATGGTTGCCCAGAAGTTACCGAAGAAGTTCAAAAGAAATTGAACGACTATGCGAGAACTATCTTGTTCGATACTGGTAAAGCTTCTTTGAGCCCTGCGACTACTTCTGTATTCGTTGACATCATCCAGATCTTGAATGAGTATCCTAACTCTAAATTTACTGTAGAAGGTCACACTGATAGTGTAGGTAGCGAAAAGCTGAACCAATCATTATCTGAAAAGAGAGCAAATTCCGTTAGAGATTTCTTGATCGCTGAAGGAATTGCAGCTGATAGATTGACTGCCATTGGTTACGGTGAATCTAAGCCTATCGCTTCCAACAACACTAGAAGTGGTAGAAAAGAAAACAGAAGAACTGAAATTAACTTAGTGAAATAAGTTGGTCATACTTCTTTAAATTATAAAGAAAAGCCTCGCAAATGCGAGGCTTTTTTTATTTTTACTCCCATGCAAAGTTTTTTGGAAGACGTCGTCGCGGCTAGTGTAGAAGAACCCCATTCTTTAGAAAATACCGTATTTGTACTTCCGAGTAAGCGAGCGGGCAATTTTTTAAAAAAAGCACTCGCCAACCATTTAAAAAATACTTTTTTTTCTCCTGAAATATGGAGTATTGAAGGTTTTGTGGAAAAGGTGTCAGGACTCACCTATGCCTCAAATACCCAGCTGCTATTCGAGCTTTATGACGTATATCAAAAAAGAACGAAAGGTGAAATCGATAACTTCTTTGCCTTTTCAAAATGGGGACAGACATTACTCCAAGATATCAATGAAATAGATAGATACCTCATTGATGCCAAAGCGCTTTTTTCCAACCTTTCAGCAATTCAGGAAGTCAACCATTGGTCTTTGGAAGGATCTCGAACAAAAATGGTTCAAGACTATCTCAAATTTTGGAACGGTCTTGAAGCGCTGTATGTGCATTTCAATGACGCCCTTTTACAGAAAGGATTGGGTCATCAGGGTTTGGTTTATCGGAAGGCCAGCGCTCATCTCAACAAGTATCTTGAATCCCACACGCATAAAAAACATGTCTTTGTCGGTTTCAATGCCCTAAACACGGCAGAAAGTAAGTTGATCCAGACCATCTTGGCCAAAACTGACGCTTCCATTTACTGGGATATTGACTCGTATTTTCTGAATGATCCTATTCATGATGCAGGACTTTTCATAAGAGCCCATCAAAAATCATGGCCTTATTTACAAAATCATCCATTAAAAGGGGTAAGCGATTATTACGCATCAAAAAAGAACATTCAGGTTATCGGTGTTCCAAAAAATAGTTCACAGGTAAAGTATGTTGGAAAGCTCTTGAAAGAACGGTATGATGAAAATCGGGAAACCCTGAAGAATACGGCGCTTGTTTTAGCCGATGAGTCCCTTTTGAACCCCATTCTAAATTCAATTCCGAAAGAGATCGATGCCGTAAACATTACCATGGGCTATCCCTTGAATAAAACGCCCTTAGCCGACCTTTTTATACAATTCATAGACCTATATATCAATCGTGACGAACAAGGGTGGTTTTATCCGAAAATACTTCAACTACTTTCACATCCCTATGTTAAAACACTTCTTTTCGAAAAAGACTCGGACTATGCTACTCGTATTAGTACTGATATTAAGGACAGGAACCAAACATACATCAACACGATACATTTAGAAAAATATACTTCTGGGTGTGCCCAACTCACATTACTTTTCTCGGAAAAAACCCCTTCTTCGGCACAGCTTATCACTCGCTGTATCGAAATTATTTGGCAACTAAAACCGAAATTTGAAGCCCTTGAGGACACCTTGGCCCTAGAATACCTCCATCGGTTTTATACCTTGCTCAATCAGGTTCAAAACCTCATCGAGAAAAACAGTTTTATTAATGATCTAAAGTCGTTACAGGGCCTTTTTAAAGAGCTTCTATCTTCTGAAACGGTAGATTTTCAAGGCGACCCTTTAGAAGGCCTACAGGTCATGGGTATGCTTGAAAGTCGAAATCTTGACTTTGAAACAGTTATTCTCACCTCGGTCAATGAGGGAATCCTTCCCTCCGGAAAGTCGAATAATTCCTTTATCCCATTTGACTTAAAAACAAGTTTTGGATTGCCGACCTATAAGGAAAAAGATGCGGTGTATACCTATCACTTTTATCGGTTGTTACAGCGTGCCAAAACCATCTATATCATATATAACACCGAACCTGATGTATTAGAAGGTGGTGAAAAAAGTAGGCTTATCGCACAATTGCTAACAGACCCTTCTAAAACGGAAGCTATTACAGCCCACGTAGCCATGCCCCGTATCGCGCCAAATAAAAAAAGAGTGGATCATATCACTAAGGATAGTGGCTTGATGCAGCTTATAAAACAGCACGCCCTCAAAGGGTTCTCTCCCACATCACTGAGCAACTATATTCGGAATCCGATTGATTTTTACAAAAGAAACCTCTTGGGCATTAATGATACGCTTGAGGTAGAGGAAACCATTGCGGCAAATACCTTTGGCACTATTGTTCATGATACCTTAGAAGACCTCTACACCCCCTTCGTAGGTGCGATCTTAAGCCAAGACATGTTACAACTGGCAAAGGCGAAAGTACAGGATACCGTAAAAAAGCACTTTGCCAAAAGTTATAGGGATGGTGATGTCACCAGGGGAAAGAACCTCATCGCTTTTCAAGTAGTGCAACGCTATATCTCTAATTTCATTGACCAAGAAATGGAGCTCGTTAAACATCATGAGGTCAAACTAATAGGAATCGAACAAAAATTGGCCATCCCTTTGGCGATATCAGGAATCGATTTCCCAATACGACTTCAAGGAAAATTAGACCGAATCGACCAAATAGATGGGCGTCTAAGAATCATTGATTATAAGACAGGTAAAGTAGAGTCAAAACACGTCGAAATCGTAGATTGGAATAGTCTCATCGAAGATTACGACCATAGCAAGGCCTTTCAATTGCTGTGTTACGCGCTCATGTATACCGAAACCCAGCCTATCAACGAATTGGAATCGGGTATAATTTCCTTTAAAAATCTCAATGCCGGCGTGTTGCGCTTTGCCACCAAACCCAATAAAGGCAGTAGGGCAAAAGAGCATACCATCACAACCGAAACACTTTCTCGTTTCAAAGAACAATTGATCCAACTGATACGGGAAATCTGCACACGAGATATCCCGTTGACCGAAAAAGAGATCTAACCTATTTTTTATCGGGACGGCTGGGGCGCACCTCTATTTTACTGGGCAACGTTCTGGGGTGCATTTTTAGTAAATCCAAGACCAATTCACCGATATCTTCGGGTTGAATTTTCCACGCATCCTTTTCCGAAGGTTCATTGTTGTTAAAGTGGGTCGCTACCGAACCTGGCATGATGGTAGAGACCTTGATATCATATTTTCTCAAATCGAGCATGGCTGCTTGTGTAAACCCTACTACCCCAAATTTGGTCGCATTGTAGCCAGCACCTTGGGCAAAGAAATTGGTCCCTGCCAAACTTGCCAAGGTCATATAATATCCCTTAGATTTCTTAAGGGCCGATACCGAAGCTTTCAGGGTATGGAAAACACCATTCAAATTGGTATCTATCATTTGATGCCATTGCGTATTGGACATTTCGTCTATCGGGGCAAAATTTCCTACTCCTGCATTGGCTAATACCACATCTAATTGTCCCCATTGGTCAAGAATCCGTTCTACGGCCTTTTTCTCATCCTCGGGGTCTGTAACATCCGAAGCCAAGGCTAGCACATTGGTTTCATCTCCTAAATATTCGGCGGCTTTTTGCACTGTTTTTAAGCTACGCCCGCTAATGGCTACTTTCATTCCTTCCGCAATTAGCTTTTGTGCTACCCCAAAACCTATTCCTTTGGAGCCCCCAGTGATATAGGCTACCTTGTTTTTTAAAGTTGTCATGTTGCTGTATGTCTTTTTTTGGTAAAGATAAAAATGACAATGGGTTATGTGCGGGTATAGCACTCTTTTTATCAGTCTCTATAGGAGCAAAAGCCCGTGACTTACTTAAACATGCCTCAATACCTCGTTACGATTTCTTCTTGAAGATCCTAGGCGCCCTTCCCGAACATAATCAATATTGCTTCCACCGCTTCTTCTTCAGACTCGTTCCACCATTTATGGGTAGTGCCCGGTGGTATGAATAGTGCATTCCCCTCTGAGAGTGAAACCCGCTTGCCATTCATTTCCCCTTCGGTATCTCCTTTTATAGATACTACGAGCATCGGAAATGGCATGGCCTGTTCTCTGGGATCATGCCGTACTTTACCTTTGGGTGGAATGCTAAGCCAACCTGACCTGAATCCTTTTTGATAGTAAAACAAGACCATATTGACCCCATGGGCCTGTCTGGTTAAATCCGCTCCAAAGGGTATGACCTCAGGAAATCCCTTTGTCCAAAAATGAAATGAAAATGAATTTATTTCCCCGTTGATTTCTTCTGTAGGGTTAAAGTCTTCCATTTCAAGTACTTCCATGGGGGCGTAATCTCCTGAAAATGCTTTGCCTTGCGCCGTCATTGCATTTAAGGTGCCTTCTTCCATGGCCTTTAAGGTTCCGTATTCAATACGGTAAATGAACGTCGGAATATCCGGCACTCCTGCCCTCAATTCTACTTGCCAGGTCTCCTTCTCCTTTTTTCCAAGTACATTGACAACCCAACTACCGTAATCTGGAATTTCAATACCGAATTGTATTGGATTAGATGCGCGAGCGTCATTTCTAAAATCCGTGACGTACGAATTAATGATTTCTTCCGGCTTCTTGTCGTCATACATTTTTTTGATAGCAATGTTATTAAAACTAGCGGCGAACAGGCTTGTCGATAACAGAAGCACCAAAAGCGTAATACCTTTTTTCTTTGTTTGTCTCATCATATTTGTATTAAGATTATCGGAGACAAATGAATAAAATAGCAGTGATTGAAATCAAGCCTTTTATAAGCTTTGTGGGTAATACGTCATTTTAGGGGCGAATTTGCAGATGCTTCGCAATCTGGTTGGCATACTTTTTTGAGACGGGTATCAGATCATCATATTTTTTCAGTTGAATTGTTGTCTGACGACTATTCTTCCGCTTTATTCTAAAGTGGTTTACATTTACAATGTAACTTCTATGACAGCGCTTTAAAGAATTTAAGGGACTCACGATCTGTCGCTCCACATTTTTTAAACTACACCTTAGAATCATTGTGTTTCTTTTACCATCAGATTCGAGATGAACGTCAACATAATTGTCATCGCTGGCAATGTAAAGAAGCTCTTTAGAGTTCAGGGAAATTTCCTTTTGACCAGGAACCTGAATGGTATATGTCTCGTTATACGTTAAAGAAGTCAGATTCTTTTTATTGATGAATTTTGAAATACCGAACACGAAAAAGGAAACAATGAGGGCAATACTCATAATTCTTCCGATAACAAATAAATACTCCTTTAATGTAAAATCAACGAACCCTCCTAAATAACTTTTGTACAAAAACATGGTGCCCCCCACCAATAAGGTCAGCCAGGCATACCAAAGAAGTGCTTTCAGTAAGGTCCATTTGACAAAAACCCGGGGCACCAGAATCGGTGTCACGAATTCAACGAAATAAATGGACAAGAAAAAGACCAAGCCAAGACTCCCGAGCAAAACATAATAATTTTGGATATTCTGATTGTTTTCAATGTTGTAAGGGGTGAAAATCAATATGAACAACGTACACCCAACAGCCATCAAGAGTACTCTTAGTATATTCTTTAAAGTATGTTTCGGCCTTGGAAAGGGAGATGATAAAATTTTCATCCTTTCGGTATTATTTTCTCTTGGTTATACTACTGACGATCAATACTTCCTATTTGTTACAATCCAAAGAAGTGCATATCAAATAAAAGCCCTCATCTAATCCATGCGTTTGCTTGATTCAAGTGCTAAAAGCAATCGTATGCCCAATAGGTTTAGGACATGAAATTTAATTATTCTCTGGTTGAATGCAAAGCGCTTTTTACAGGGGTCAAGTAATATGACAACACGGTACATTGTATTGTCAGTAATGCAATTCTTGGGGAATCGACCCAAAACAAAGAGATCTTAGAAGTGTTATTGTCCAATAGATAAGGTTAAGTACAACAACTCAGCGGTGTCAGACACGAACCGCTCTATGGTATTAATGTTTGAAATACAGATTGAATTCGGTCCACTCCCCCACCACACTATCCACTTCGATTCTGCCACCCATAGCCTCAATTTGATTCTTCGTAATGAAGAGTCCTATTCCTTTGGCCTCTTTATGGTTGTGAAAGGTTTTATACATGCCAAAAAGCTTTTCTCCATGTCTTTTCAAATCGATACCTAGACCATTATCCCTAAATTTCAAGATGACATTCTCTCTGGTCGTTAATGTGGATACATGTATTTCACATCGACGTTCGGGATGGGCGTACTTGAGACTGTTCGTAAAGAGATTGAGCAGAATACTGTCAAGATAGGCGGGAACCGCCAATATTTTAAGGTTTTCATCTACCCGGATATGATGGACCGCTTTTTGATCTTCAATAAGCTTTCCGATGTTTTTTAGAGCGCCCTGTAAAGCCGGGTAAATCGCGATTTTTTCGATTTTTTCCCTGATATCCGATCTGATTTGAACAACATCGTTCAAATGTACCACGGTCTCATTAAGGCTTTCCGCTGCATTTCCGAGCATTTTGAAGATTTCATCTCTCTCCATATCTTCAGGATTCGGGTCATCCTCTGATTTGATCAAATAATCTGTCAGCATTGCAATATTGGTGGCATGTGAACGAAGATTGTGGGATACGATATGTGCAAAATTCGTAAGGCCTTCATTCTGCTCACGGGTAGCGTTCAATAACTTTTTCAGTTGCACCTCAGCATTCCTTATCGGGCTAATATCCCAATTGATTCCTATCATTTTTAAGGGCGAGCCTTGGGCATCTCTTTGAACGACGGCTTCTGCCTTGATCGTATGCACTTTACCATTTGGCCATAGGACACGAAACTCCGTATTGAAGTCCTTTTCCCCTTTAATCGCCAGCGCTACTTCCTTTTGAGATCGCTCTTTATCTGACGGGTGAATGGTGCTCTCCCAAGCTTCATAAACCCCTGCGAAATCTTCTTTCCTTACCCCGTAGAGTTTGTACATGTTATCGTCCCAAATGAGGGTATTATCAGGAATATTGTATTCCCAAATGCCTATTCCAGCTGCGTTTGTAGCAATAGACAAGCGCTGCGACACCTCCTTGAACCGGATATCCGCTTTTTTCTGTTCATTGATGTCTTGGAAAGTTCCTACAAGACGCACGCATTTCCCATCTACCATTTCAGCCTCGCCCTTTGCCCGAACCCAGAGTTCTTTGCCGCTACTGGTAACAATGACCAATTCCGTATCCCATGAGGTTCCATTTTGAATCGCATCGCTAACTAAGAGTGAGATTTTATCTCGGTGTTCTCCGGCCTTATAAAAGTTGATTCCTTCCTCTAGGCTTGGAACGTAATCTTCCGGCATTTCATGTATTTCCTTCGTTATATCGGTCCAGTACACCTTGTTCGATATTAAATCTACCTCCCAACCGCCAATTCTTGCTACGGACTTGGCTTTCATCAGCAGTTCTTCTTTACGTTTCCTTGCGGTCACATTTTCAAGAAACATGATGAGTCCGATAATCTCGTTATCGGCATTTCGCCAGGGATTTATTTTCCAGCTTAACCAAGTGATGTTCCCATTGGGAAGAATAAATTTTGCCCCAGAATTTCTATCTTGATTTCCGAGAAGGCACTCTTGAATGATTTCTTGGAGGGCTTTTGGTATCAGTTGCTCTAGATGGGCAATTGATTTTCCAATAAGTGTTTCTTCTTTGATGTCATGAACCTTGAGCCATTCTTCAGAATAGTTCAAGATTTTCATCTGCTTATCGAGGATGACCATAGGGGCCGGTGAGTCCTTTAGCAGTAGGTCAACTAAGTGTGTTTCCAAAGGGCGTAGTTTGATTGGATTTGGGCCTTATCTATTTGGTCGCTTCCATAACGTAAAATATGGAGGTAATCGTATAATCAACCTTCTTTATTTTAAATAGTTATGTGCCACATTGGAAATAACAAGGCTATTATCAAATTGATTTTAAAACGGGATCTGTCGCTGTTCAAAAAACCAAGGAATTACAGTTCTTAGAGCAAAGCACAAATTTCAGAAACGAAAAAACCTCAACCAATCGATTATCGATTTAGTTGAGGCTTTGAATGTGGAGAATACCGGAGTCGAACCGGTGACCTCTTGCCTGCCAGGCAAGCGCTCTAGCCAGCTGAGCTAATCCCCCTTGCGAAGCGCAAAGAAAATACTTTTACCGTAAGTATCAAAATGTAAAGGCTTCTTATTCGTGCCACGATTAATCCTTTTTCACACGCAGCATAAGCACCGGAATTTTCACAAAGAACTCCGACTTCAAAATCGTGTTCTTTTCCCATAGCTTTTTGAAAAATCCTCTTTTCCTTCTAAAAACGCATAGTAAATCGGGTTGATGCGACTGGAAGTGCTCTAAAACACCTTGGTAGGTAGTTGCATTTTCAGAAATTGTCAATTGCTCGCTTATATCCATTAGGGAAGGATTTACCTTTAAATCATCTTTGTCGTATCCGGGCGTTTTCACTAAAAGTAGACTCACCTTTGTTCCATGTTTTTTCTGGATAGACAGTAATGGTTCTAACATACGTTTTTTCTTCAAAACACCTGATTTAAATGCTGTCAAAGCCGATTTGAAAGGTGAAAAAACAGTTCCTTTTGGAACAATAAGTGCCGGAATGTCTGTCTGCTTTATGATTTTCCCCGTCGTGTTTCCTAAATAGAGCTCCTCTTTGATATCATTGCTCCTTGGGGCGATGATAATCAAATCAATACCTAATTCTTTATCTATTTCCTTCAGACCATCGGTAATATCGCCATTATAAGTCGCTATTTTAATCGAAATGTCCTTTGAATCGACCTTTTCAATGACTTCCTTCAAACGCTCTTTGCTACTCTCGGCGACCTTTTGTGATATATTTGCCAAACTGCCGGTCTTTGCCGACACCGTAAAGACATCCATAACGAAAACCTGCGCTGAAAAAGCAGTAGCAAAATCTACGGCATACTGAAGCGTTTCTCCTGAATTGGAACCAGTGCCGATAGGTACAAGAATGTTTTTCATGGGAAAGGGTATTGATTAATAATCTAAATTTACAATTAAATTGATCTTCACGAATGATTCGACGTGCAAAGATACCGGAAATCCCCGATATTCTAAACATTACCAGGGCTTGTGCGGCATTTATGATCGACAAGGGCATTTATCAATGGAACGAAGAATACCCCTCAGCAAGGGCCTTTGAAAAGGATATTGAAAGAAACGAGCTTTTTGTTCTCGAAAAATCATCAAAAATTATTGGTACACTGGTCATCTCCACATTAATGGATGAGGAATACAGGCCCGTACGATGGCTTACCCCAAACGGAAAGAGCATTTACATCCATCGGCTTTCCATCGATCCCAAATTTCAAGGAAATGGGTATGCTCGTCAATTAATGGATTTCGCCGAAAACCTCGCGCGCGAAAAAGGATGTCTTTCCGTTCGTCTCGATACGTTTAGCCAGAACAAGGGCAATCAACGGTTCTATGAGCGTCGTGGATATCAGAAGTTAGAAGACATCGGCTACCCGAAACAAAGTGACCAACCTTTTCATTGTTATGAACTCGTCCTTTAATCTATGGAAATACAAAAAGTCTCCCTTACTTTTCGTTCCATCCACAAACTTGCCCTTCCGGCGACCATAGCAGGTATCGCAGAACCCCTTTTATCGATAACCGATACCGCGATTGTAGGTAATATTTCGGTGGACGGTCTTGAGTCTTTGGCGGCTGCCGGTATCGTCGGTTCGTTTCTCTCGATGCTCATCTGGATTTTAGGTCAGACACGTAGTGCTATTTCTGCTATCCTCTCACAATATCTAGGGGCGGAAAAACTCGATGCGGTAAAAACCCTTCCGGCACAGGCTATTTTTTTGAACATCACGCTAAGTGTATTCATCTTGCTATCGACCATATTCGTCATCGAAGAGATTTTTACCCTGATGAACGCCTCGGGGAAAATTCTACACTATTGTATTTCCTATTATTCCATTCGCGTTTGGGGGTTTCCGTTGACGCTTTTCATTTTTGCGGTCATGGGCATCTTCCGGGGGCTTCAAAATACGTATTGGCCTATGATGATCGCCTTGGTTGGGGCACTCCTGAACATCGTACTAGATTTTATTCTAGTGTACGGAATCGAGGGGCTTATCGCTCCTATGTACCTTTACGGTGCCGCATGGGCAAGCCTGATCGCACAGATGGTCATGGCCCTAATGGCAGGGGTACTTTTGGTTACAAAAACCGATATCAATCTCAAGTTGAGCCTCGACTGGCACCCTGAATTAAGCCGCTTGATCGTGATGAGCCTAAATCTTTTTGTACGCGCCATCGCTCTGAATACGGCCCTGATCCTGGCCGTTAGAGAGGCCGCCGCCCTCGGTGATAAATATATCGGGGCACATACCATTGCAGTGAATATTTGGCTATTCTCCGCTTTCTTTATCGACGGATATGGCGCTGCTGGTAATATTATGGGAGGTCGTCTTTTGGGTGCGAAAAATTACACCGGTCTCTGGTCACTGGCTAAAAAAATCATCAAATACGGGCTTCTGATTAGCCTCGTTCTGGTGCTTCTCGGATTTGTATTCTACTATCCTATCGGACGTTTGTTCTCAAACGAGCCCTTGGTTCTAGAGACATTCTACGCCATATTTTTCATCGTCATCTTGGGGCTGCCCATGAATACGCTAGCGTTTGTTTTCGATGGGCTGTTCAAGGGGCTGGGAGAAATGAAGTACTTGAGAAATACCTTGCTGGTCGCCACTTTTTTAGGCTTCGTACCCACCTTGTTCTTAGGGAAGTATCTCGGTTGGGGGTTTTACGGTATCTGGATCGCTTTTACCATCTGGATGATCATTCGAGGAGGCGCACTCGTTTTTAAGTTCAGAAGAAAGTTTCGACCCTTACTACAAAACCACTAATTTTAACCCAAATCTTAGACCATGGGCACAGATAGACAAAACGGAAGCCTTTATACGGCCATTCAGGGTAAGGTAGCGACAGTCGAATTCGGACATCCTGCGAGCAATTCTTTTGTAGCGGAATTATTGGACAGGCTCACCGTCGAGCTCAACGAACTATCTGAGAACAAGAATATCACGGTAATCATATTAAAATCGGAGGGCAATCGTGCTTTTTGCGCCGGGGCATCTTTTGATGAACTGATGGCAGTTTCCAACCTTGAGGAAGGCAAGGTGTTCTTCAGTGGTTTCGCCAATGTCATCAATGCCATGCGCACCTGCAAAAAAGTCATTATAGGTCGTGTTCAGGGAAAAACTGTTGGCGGAGGTGTAGGTTTGGCTTCTGCTTGTGACTACGTTTTTGCTTCGGTCGAAGCATCCATACGTCTTTCCGAATTAACGATCGGCATTGCGCCTTTAGTGATTGCCCCAGCAGTGGAGCGAAAAATTGGTACGGGCGCAATTTCAGAATTATCACTAGCGCCCTCGGAATGGAAAAATGCGTATTGGGCAAAGGAAAAAGGACTGTATTCGAAGGTGTTCGATAAGATTGAGGAATTGGACAAAGACTTGGAATTTTTTGTTGAGAAATTGGCTTCTTATAACCCCGAAGCGTTGGAGGAATGGAAAAAAGTCCTGTGGGAAGGAACATCGCATTGGGATACCTTACTCACGGACCGAGCCGCTATAACTGGGAAATTAGTGCTGTCGGAATTCACTAAAAATGCGCTTTCTAAATTCAAAAAATAATAAGCAATCCTATTTCTCGTTCTATTCTTCTAACTCACCTTTTTATGGACTTCTTAAACTTCATCAACGGAGACCTTGTTTTTCCTATCCTAGCGCTTTTTGTCGTAGTTATTTATTTTGTAAATCGAATTCGCGCACGACGTCGATTCAAACGTTAAATTTAAATCTTTGACGCAACTCTTGGGGCAATCCACATCTTTTTTACGGATGAAAAAAGTACTCTTTCTCGGTCTTCTTATTTTGGTGCTCACGGATTGTAATCACAATGATGCTAATGATCCCATTGCAGCTGATTGCACTGTCGTCGCTTGCACGAACGAGTTTGTAACCTTAACCGTATTAGTAAAGGATAAAGATGGTGTCTTGATTCCGCTCGATCGTTTTGAGGTAGTCGATTCGAAAACCGCGGAAGACATTACACCGGAACTCTCTTCGGAGGAATTTCAAACAGCCAGGCAAATTGGACGGTACCCAATCTACAGCGATGCATTTCTTATGGGAAATCAAAATACCCAAAAGAACCTTGTTTTTAGAGGTTTTATTAATGAGGAAAGGCTTGTGAATGCCGAAATCGTAGTAGCCATCGATTGTTGCCATGTAAGTATAGCTTCAGGGGATACTACTATCGTTATCAACTAGATCAGCTCTAAAATTTCCTACCTTTAGCTTTCAATACAATGCTTGGCTATTTATGGAAATCTTCAAAACAAAAAAAATCATCCTCTTTCTGGTTTTACTATCGATACTAGGGTGCAAGGAAAATAAACCGGCATCGGAAGACGATGAATTATCCCAACAATGGTACAAGGGAAACCTGCACACCCATTCCTACTGGAGTGACGGGGATGAATTTCCTGAAGTGATAGTAGACTGGTACAAATCTGAAGGGTATCAATTTATCGCCTTATCAGATCACAACACTGTGGCTAAAGAAGAAAAATGGATAACGATTTCAGAAGATTCCATCTATCAAAAGGCTTTTCAAAGGTATCTTGAAAAGTACGGCACTGATTGGGTCATCCATAAAATAGATTCCGGACGGACCATGGTCAGGCTCAAAACGTATGACGAATACAAAAACCGTTCGGAAGAGGTAGACAAGTTCTTGGTCATACCCTCGGAAGAAATTACCGATGAATTCGAGGGCAAGCCTTTGCATATGAACGCCACCAATATTCAAACCAAAATTGAGCCTCAAGGCGGTTCTAGCGTATCACAGGCATTACAAAATAATATTGACCAAGTACTGAAACAGAGGCAAGAAACAGGAATACCCATAATGCCGCATGTAAACCATCCGAATTTTGGGTACGCAATTCACCTTAATGATATGATTTCCTTGAATGGAGAACGTTTCTTCGAAGTATACAATGGGCACCCCATGGTGCATAATATGGGCGATTCGACTCGTGTTTCGACCGAAGAGATGTGGGACCTGATCAATATTTCCTATTTGGAAAACAAAAAACCGATCATGTACGGCTTGGCGACCGATGATTCGCATCACTATCACAAGTCAGGTAATGAATGGAGCAATGCCGGACGAGGTTGGGTGATGGTACAGGCTGATTCGCTTTCCGCCTCCTCCTTGATAACAGCTTTAGAAGCAGGAAACTTTTATTCAAGTACTGGAATTACATTGAAGAGCATAACACGCGAAAATAATCGCCTATTTATTGAAATAGACCAAGAAAAAGGAGTCGAATATACCCTTACTTTTATAGGGCTAAGAAATGGAAAATCAGAAACGGAAGAATTGATTTCGGTCAAGGGAAACCAAGCCGATTTTGAAATGACCGAAGATATCGTTTTTGCACGTTGTAGAATCACCTCCTCCAAATTACAATCCAATCCAATCGAAAGAATCCTTTATGAAATGGCTTGGACTCAACCTGTAATAAGAGATGCGCAGTAAATAGTTACCTTTGTACGGCAAATAACACGAATGGGTAACATCAGAATTACAAAGCAATTCAATTTCGAAACCGGCCACGCATTATACGGCTATGATGGCAAGTGCCGAAACGTACATGGCCATAGCTATAAATTGTCCGTTACTGTGATAGGCCAACCCATTACGGACACCTCCCATGTTAAATTGGGTATGGTCATCGATTTTGGCGATCTCAAAAAAATCGTAAAGGAAGAAATCGTAGATCAATTCGATCATGCAACCGTTTTCAATAAGAACACTCCTCATGTTGAATTGGCCAAAGAATTGATGGACAGAGGTCATAACGTCATCCTGGCCGACTATCAACCGACCAGCGAAAATATGGTCATTGATTTCGCTGCGAAGATAAAAGCACGTTTACCACAGAACATCAAATTACATTCCCTAAAATTACAGGAAACCGACACCTCTTTTGCAGAATGGTTTGCATCCGAGAATTAATTGCGATTTCCCTTTTTACTATCTTTACACGAAATGACAACCATCAATATTCCACCCGGCAAAAAAGTCTATTTTGCCAGTGATAATCATCTAGGAGCGCCGACCATGGAAGAGAGCCGACCCCGTGAAAGAAGATTTGTGGCATGGCTGGACCAAGTCAAAAAAGATGCTGGCGCCATTTTCCTGTTGGGAGACCTTTTTGATTTTTGGATGGAGTACAAAACCGTTGTTCCCAAAGGTTTCACCAGAACACTGGGCAAGTTGGCCGAACTATCGGACGATGGCATTCCTATTTATTATTTTGTAGGCAACCACGATCTCTGGATGAACGGCTACTTTGAAGAGGAGCTTAATATCCCGGTCTTTCACAACCCACAGCAATATGACATCAATGGTGTTTCATTCTTTATCGGCCATGGTGACGGGCTAGGCCCTAAGGACAAGGGCTATAAGCGAATGAAAAAGGTATTCACCCATCCCCTTTCAAAATGGTTGTACCGTTGGTTACACCCGGATTGGGGTGTGCGATTGGCTCAATACCTCTCCGTCAAGAATAAAATTATTTCAGGTGATGAGGACATTAAATTTCTTGGGGAAGACAACGAATGGTTAGTACAATACGCCAAAAGAAAACTGGAAAACCAACATTATGATCATTTTGTTTTCGGGCATCGACATCTTCCTCTAGAGATCGACCTAGATGGAACATCAAAATACACCAATCTCGGCGACTGGATCTCGTACTACACTTATGCCGTTTTCGATGGCGAAAACCTATCCTTGGAAAAATACACTACGACCTAGCGGACTCATGCGCCTCTACCTCATCGCGTAAATCAAGCTTTCTAAAACTCGGCGAAATAAATGCTGTAAAGCCCACTGTAAGCAGCGTCATTGTTCCTCCGAAAACCACGGCGGCCACGGTTCCCATCAGCTTAGCGGTCACCCCACTTTCAAAGGCCCCCAGTTCATTGGAAGAACCGACGAACATTGAATTGACGGAAGCAACACGTCCGCGCATCTCGTCAGGTGTCTTTAGCTGTAATATCGTTTGGCGAATGACCATGGAAATACCATCCAAAGCTCCACTCATGAATAGGGAGAATACGGATAGCCAAAAGGAAGTAGACAACCCAAAAACAATAATACTCAACCCAAATCCAAATACAGCCCACAACAGTTTTCGACCTGCAGCCCGATGTACCGGAAAGCGTGTAGAGCCAATCATCGTAATGGCCGCTCCGACCGCTGGAGCAGCCCTTAAAACCCCAAACCCTTCAGCGCCCACCTGTAAAATATCTTGTGCGAATATGGGTAGAAGTGCTATTGCACCTCCAAAAAGCACCGCAATCATATCTAAGGTCAATGCACCAAAAACAGCCTTGCTATTAAAAACGAATCGTAATCCTTCCTTTAGACTATCGCCGATAGGTTCGCCGATTTTCGGATTCATTATGGGCTTGCGGGATATCTTCAGAATACAGATCAGTGCGGCCAGTGAAAATGCAAAAATGACGCACATCGACCAATGTACGCCCACCCAACTAATGGAAAAACCGGCTAGTGTAGGTCCTAAGACGGATGCCATTTGCCAAGTAGTACTGCTCCAAGTGGCCGCATTCGGATAGGCTCTTTTCGGAACGATCAAAGCAATCAAAGAAAAAATGGTCGGCCCTAGAAAGGCCCGTACAATTCCTCCTAAGAAGACTAAAAAATAGATGCCATATAGAATGGTAGTGTTGTCCATTTTCAAGGCCAGGGAAGGTTCACTTAAAGCAAAAAGTCCAAAACTAATCGTCGAAAAACCAAGAAGACATTTCAACAGCAAATTCCGTTTTTCCCTCTGATCGACGATGTGACCTGCAAATAAGGCCATGGAAACTGCAGGAATAACTTCCATTAGACCGATAACACCAAGAGATAAGGGGTCTTTGGTCATGGAGTATACCTGCCACTCGATAACGATAAATTGCATTGACCAAGCGAATACCATTGCAAATCGTGCTACAAGAAAAATATTGAATTCCCGAAATCGTAGGGCTAGGTAAGGATCCATCAGCGCAGGTCCCTTAGTTTAAACTGAAGGCTAATATTTCCTTGCCATTCGTTTTCATCCAAAGAAAAAACGGCATCGAAGGGTTTTCTGCTGGTAACCAAGGGAAGTTTATCGCCCAGGTTAAAGCCAATACCCCCAATAGGACCATAACCGTGTTGAGTAACCGCAAATTTCAAATGGGCCCCTTCTTGACCCACTCCTTTTGCGTACCCTGTATCTGTCAAACCTTCTGCCATAAAAACCGGCCTCATATTACCGGGGCCAAAAGGAGCGAACTGCTTTAGAATACGCATGAGTTTGGGGTTGATGTCCTTTATTTCAATGGTCGTATCAACTGTGATCTCAGGGGTCAGTAAGGCAGGGTCTATAGTTTGTGAAACTACTTTTTCGAACTGTGCCTTAAACGTTTCATATTGGTTTTCAAGTAAGGTGAGTCCCGCCGCATATTTATGCCCGCCGAATTGCTCAATACAGTCCGCACAACCTTCAAGAGCGTTGTAGACATCAAAGCCTTTTACCGATCGGGCGGAGGCAGCCAACTTTTCACCGCTTTTGGTAAAGACCAGGGTGGGCCTATAGTAGGTATCCGTTAATCGGGAAGCTACGATTCCGATAACCCCTTTGTGCCAAGATGCCTTGTAGACCACTGAGGTGAACCGTTCTTCCTCTTTATTATCCTGAATCTGGGCCAAGGCCTCCTTCGTAATTTCTTGGTCCAGAGTGCGACGGTCGTTATTGTACTTCTCAATAGCATGGGCAAACTTTCGGGCCTGTTGCATATCCGTTTCCGTGAGTAGGTTTACGGCGTGTTGCCCGTGCTCCATACGGCCCGCAGCATTGATTCTGGGGGCAATGATAAAGACCACATCGGTAATGGTCAGTTCGGTCTTTTTGACTTCGTTGATGATAGCCTTGAACCCGATTCTGGGGTCTGTATTGATTACCTGCAGTCCGAAATAGGCCAACACCCTATTTTCGCCTGTCATCGGAACAATATCGGCCCCGATTGCGGTCGCCACTAAATCTAAATAGGGTATCAGGTCATCGATAGTTCGCCCTTTTCGAGAAGCTAAGGCTTGTATGAGCTTGAAACCGACTCCACATCCACATAGCTCATCATACGGATAGGTACAGTCTTCCCTTTTGGGATCTAAAACGGCAATGGCATCCGGCAGTTGGGCCCCAGGACGGTGGTGATCGCAAATGATGAAATCAATCTTTTTCGCTTTGGCATACGACACCTTATCGATAGCCTTAACACCACAATCCAAAGCGATAATCAATGAAAAATTATTGTCGTCGGCAAAATCGATGCCTTGATAGGACACTCCATATCCCTCTGTATAACGATCAGGAATGTAGGTTGCCACATTGGGGTAATCCTTCAATAGATACGAGGAAACCAGGGCAACCGAAGTAGTTCCGTCCACATCATAATCACCATACACCAAGATGTTTTCATTGGAAGCGATTGCACTTTCAATTCGCGCCACAGCGACCTCCATATCTTTCATCGAGAACGGGTCGTGCAAATCGGTCAATTGGGGCCGAAAGAATTTCTTTGCCTTTTCATAGGTATCGATACCTCGTTGCAACAGCAATTGCGCAACAAGACCATTGACATTCAACGCATCTGATAGCGCATCAATATCCTGTGGTGTAGGTTTTGCTTTTATGGTCCAGCGCATTCTGTAAGTTCAAGTTCAAATGTCAAGTTCAAGTTCAAGGGTCAAACTCAAACACAAAGTTGGACACCTATTCAGTTTTATTCTTTATAATCGTTGCTGTAATCCTTATCAATTGTTCGACTTCATCCAAAAGTTGGGTCCTTTTAGGGTTTTTACCGTATTGAATCTTTGAAAGGATTTTAAGATTAATTCGTGATTCTTTCAATTCTTTCAGCGAAATAGTGGCTTTATTCCTGAAGTCCTTATTGGTCTGGGCACCTTGCATTTCCCCAAAGTTAAGCGCAGAACTTCCTGCGGAGCGCAATGGTTGATGTCCATAATATTGACCAATAAAATCATTGGGCATCGCCTTGCAGAACAATGCAATGTCCGCTGCAAAATTCACCAATCTCTCTTCTAAGTCATACGGTTTATGCTGCATGCCATTGAATTTGTAATTGACCTTTGAATTTGTGTTTAATTTTATTGGTGATGAAAAACAGTCTTTATTTCCAATTCAGCGAACCGTCGGAACATCTCCATGACCCCGCAGTATTTCTCAATGGAAAGATCCACCGCCCTTTGCAGTTTTCCTTCAGAAAGATTTGATCCGTGAAAATGATATTCTATTGTCACCTTGTCATAATACCTTGGATGTTCATCAGTAAGATTGGCAATGGTTTCGATGGTAAATTCATCTACTTCTAATTTCATTTTCTTCATAAGGGATGCCACATCGAGACCGGAGCAGCCCGCAAGTGAAGAAAGCATCAATGCTTTAGGACGCATTCCGCTACCATCACCACCATCTTCCTTGGCAATGTCGATAGTAAGGTTGTATCCTGAAGGGTTATTACTTTCAAAGGCCATATTGCCGAGCCATTTCGTTGTGATATGATTTGTAGTCGCCATAATTTTTTGTTTCTTGTGTTGGTACAAAAATACGATAATCAATACTGTCATTTGAGATGGAATAAATAATTTCGAAGTCTTTTTCCTACATTTAAAAATGTCAGTTAATTTCAAACCATACGATATGCCCTTAGTAAATCCGCTTGACCCCAGCCACAGCCCTGAAACTGCAGAGTTGGCTAAATTCTTTAATGAGACCCTTGGGTTTTGCCCCAATTCCGTATTGACGATGCAGCATCGCCCGGCCATCTCAAAAGCCTTTATCAACTTGAATAAAGCTGTTATGGCCAATGAAGGTCGTGTAACTTCGGCCTTAAAACGCATGATCGCCTGGGTCAGTAGTAATGCTACGGGATGTCGCTACTGCCAAGCGCATGCGATTCGCGCGGCGGAACGCTATGGCGCCGAGCAAGAACAATTGGACAACATCTGGGAGTACCGCACCCACCCCGCCTTCTCAGAAGCGGAACGGGCCGCATTGGATTTCTCTCTGCAAGCCTCCCAAGTACCCAATGCGGTGGATACAAACATCAAAGCACGACTTTATGAGCATTGGAACGAAGGCGAAATCGTTGAAATGTTGGGCGTGATTTCATTGTTCGGCTATTTAAATCGATGGAACGACTCTATGGGCACCTCCATAGAAGAGGGGGCTGTAGAAAGTGGTGACCAATATCTAGGAAAACATGGATGGGAAAAAGGAAAGCACGACGGTAGTAGATACTAGAAAACACTTTTTCATACTTGACCCTGCCCGACAGCAGGGTTTTTACTTAATACGCCTGATTTCTTGATTCAAATCAAACTTTGTTTCCCTAAGATCATAGAACTTTGTTGTAATCAAAAAAACGAACGGTTATGGCAAAACTGGTCATTACTCCAGAAAATCAAATTCAACGGTTGAATTCCATTCTCAACACCGTAGAAAACCTTGCGTCGCTGCCAACAAATCAATTGGTATATCGGCCCAGACCGAAGTCATGGTCGGTAATTGAAATCATCGAGCACTTGAGTGTTGCCTATGATATTTATGTAGACAAAATCGATTCTGCTTTGGAAAAGCTTCCGGAAAAAGCGGGTGACAACACCTCATTTACACCGAATTGGTGGCAGCGTTTTATCATTAACGGCGTAAAACCCAAAGGAGGTCAACGCAAATTAAAAATCAAAACGCTAAAGAAGTTCGAGCCCTTACTACAGTTGGAAACTCTTGATGAAGCGACTATTGTCCCTGTTTTCGAGCGCTTTAAGAAGTTGCAACTACACCTAAAAAATGCCATTTTGGTCACTCGTTTCAAGGAAGTCAAAGCGATCAAGATCAATTCAGGAATTGGCCCTATTGTGAAGTTCTACTTGCCTGAAAGCTTCGAATTCTTGATAGCTCATATGGAACGGCACATGCTTCAAATCGAAGAGGTCTTACAGCAAATGGATTCCTAAGACATTAGAAGGAAATCGGTATTTTTATGGCCATGACCGATTCGGAATTTGAACAACTCAAAACATTCTTTTCCCTACTGGAAATAGAAGGGGAATCTAAACGTCTTTTCCGGGATTTGTGGGAGGTAAAGTCCTTTCGACAATACGATCTCTTAACCGAGGCCGGCACCACTGAAAATTACTTCTACTTTGTTTTGGAAGGGGTACAGGCCGTTTATGTACTGAATGAAAAAGGAGAAAAAGTTGTCCTCGGCTTTTCCTATACGGGAAGTCCTTCAGGCGTCTTCGATTCCTTTAGTACAAGAAAGCCATCGACCCTTTTTTTGGAGGCGCTAAAACCCACGCGGGTATTGGGCATTACATATACTGACTATCAAAACGTGTTTCAGCAGTTTTCCGGAGCCCACGAATGGGGGCATGTTTTTTTCAAGAACGTCCTCCTGGGGCGGCTTTCAAGGGAAATCGAACTATTGACATTGGACACTCGCGAACGGTATCTCGCTTTTATGCTGCGTTGCCCAGAAGAGTTGAAGGTCATTCCCCAAAAATACCTGGCTTCGTACCTCAATATGAAGCCGGAAACCTTTAGTCGTTTAAGAGCCGCTATCAACCTCTAAACTTTCAGCGACCCTTTTTTCTAAAGCAGGTAGTACCTCTTCTCCAAACCAGGGGTTTTTTGATAGCCAAAACCGGTTACGGGGCGAGGGGTGGGGCAAAGGAAAATACCGGGGCATATAGTTTTGATAGGCCTTTACCGTTTCGGTCAGGTTCTTTTCCATTTCTTCTTTTAAGTAGTACTTCTGAGCATACGTGCCAATAAGGATAATGAGTTCCAAACTAGGCATCTGATTCCATAGTTGTTCATGCCACAGGGGGGCGCATTCGGTGCGCGGAGGCAAATCTCCTCCTTTGCCTTTGCCGGGGTAGCAAAAACCCATAGGTACCAGGGCAAACTTTCTTTCATCATAGAATTCTTTATCAGTCACTCCCAACCATTTTCGCAATTGTTTCCCACTAGGGTCATCCCAAGCCACCCCTGTTTCATGTACCTTGGTTCCCGGGGCTTGACCGATAATAATGATCTTGGCTTCGGAATGGGCCGTTACGATAGGTCGCGGCCCTAATGGTAAATAGGCTTTACAGACTTCACAGCTTCTGATTTCAGATAGTAATTCTTCCATATTCACGGGGTTCTTAATTGTATGATAAGATAGCTTAAGAATTATAAAGTCAAAGCACATCGATTATAAAATCAATGTGCTTTAAAACAGTTTACGATAGCAAAACCTATACGCTAACCACTTCCGGTTTGTGCAAGCTCACCACAATTAAAACCGCGATACCGTTACTCCAATAGTAGTAGGCATCCATCCCCTCGAATGAGAAAATAAATGGCGCCAAAATAAATACTACGGCAACCAAAAAATCAACCATCAAATGAACCCGATATGGAACAACTTTAAGTATCCCAAGATGATGGTCAGTTAATATAGTTAAAACAAGTGCAGCGATCCCGGTGGCCATAGAAAGCTGTAATGCTAAGGGATTGGATTCTCCCAAACCTAGCAAGAAAGGAAGCACTATGAGGGCTAGAGCAACCGGGTAATCTAATAATGCGTGTATTCTTTTAGTTATGAATTTCATGATTTTAATATTGAATAATTTTTTTTGTATTAAGCGGCATTGAAATATTCCTCTTGAATGACTTTCCCTTCATCATTCCAGACGCGGCGAATGATTTCATGCCAGTAAATTTTACTGCCGTCTTTCATATCAAAGTCAAATGTGAATTCAGAGGCCGAAACATTTCCGTCAACAAGAGAGTGATGATGGGTAATACCATTAACGGCGGCAATCGAACCGGCAAAACCCTCCATTTTTACAATCATTTCATGTTTCCCATTTGTTGCTCCATTTCCATAATCAGAAGTAGTCGCGTTATCCGCAAAAAATTCTTTTACAGCGTCAACAATAGCTCCTTGAGCTACTATTGCATCCATTTGTGTTACTTGTGCTTTAATATCCATCTTATGATTTTTAGTGAATTTTATACTGCAAAGATGAAATGGAAGTGCCTTTTTAAGGCTACAAAAAAGACGCTAAAAGTTGTACTTTTCCGATTTGAATTCTGATGGGGTTTTTCCCGTATGATGTTTGAAGAAGTTCGAAAAGTGATTGGATTCCTCAAAACCCATTTGATATGCAATCTCTTGAATAGGCCTATCTTCAGCTAGACTAATTTTAGAAGAACTTATCAGCTCACTACGAATTAACTGGCCCAAAGAGGTATTTAGCTTATTCCGGGTTTTTTTAGATAGTGTTTTTACGGCGAGGTTCATCTTGTTAGCGTAGAACTCCAATGAACGTTGCTCAGTATGATGCGACTTTATTAAATCCAGAATATCTTGAACAAAAGTATCACGCTCTTTAAATTCAAAATTCTTACGGAACTCAGAGGGCGTACTACCTGTGGCATTCTTAAAGACTTTATTGAAGTATGCGGCATCTTTAAACCCTATTTCATAGGATATCTCTTGTATATTCTTATCAGTAAATGCAACTTTCCGTTTACTTTCGACCAATCTTTTTTTAGCAAGTAGTTTATTGATCGATACCCCTATTTTTTTATGGACCAACGTTTGAGCGTCCATTCCATTTTCGTTTATCAACTTGACCACATCCGAATTGGTCAGGTTATTGGGAAACTGCTCATCTATTACCTCTTTTACATCGAAAATTATTCGATACTCGGTTTTGCTGGCTTGAAAGGGGTTTTGCCAATACCATTGTTGGGAGGATATATCGATAATCTTTCCAGTATCTTGAGAAAAAATAGATTTATCTAGAAAACTTTTACAATCAGAACATTCAGCAAAATCAATATAACCCAGAGATATCAAATGTTTAAAAAGAACTCGAACATCCTTATTCCGAAACATGGTTTCGTCTGGAAACTCTATTTTACGCACTACAAAATCTTCGGATAGGAACTTGATATATTGCCCTTTTTCAAGGTAAATAGCCTTGTCTTGCCAGTCAAAATAATTTTCAAAATCGACTTGTATACTTCCTGACCCTTTAAGGATATGTATCAAAGTATATTTTTCGATAAAATAAACTCTATCTATTTCAGGAAAAAGTTTTGTGACCACGACAGGGTAGTTTTTAAGGGTTTAGTCGTGAAACCTAAAGTGTATTAACAGTACGCTACTAGGAAAAATTAGCCGGCAAAATAGTTTCGTAAGAGGTATATCGTCAACATTCCCCAAAAGGTTCCCGTCGCCATGCTCAAAATTGCCAGTACAATAGCATGTGGCATCCATTTCTTTTCATAGGCAGCTGTAACTGCAGGGGCAGTCGCGATACCCCCCACATTTGCCATACTGGCTATTGGCACCCACGCCATATTCACGTTGAGCAGTTTAGCAATAAGTACCATGAAAATGAAATGCCCTATAAGCCAAATTACAAGAAAGCCCAGAAAAGGAATATCAAACCCCAATGCATTTAACTGGAGTTTTAACCCTAAAATCGCCATGACGACAATGATTAAAATACTTCCCGCTTTCAGGGCGAATTTGAAATTCCATTTGGCTATAAAGTTACTTAGGGCCAACCCTACAAATGAAAGTAGCACCACCTTAATCACGAAACTTTCGATTAAAAAATTACTGAGAACTACGATTGAAAGTAAGATCAGTCCGCTCACCCACGGATTGATTTTACTTCCCTTTTCTACTCGAATATCCTCTGGAATAGCTACGTCACTTATTTTGATCCAAGTATTTAATCTACTACTTTTTTTGATGGTCTGGAACATTAATATCGTCCACACGTTTACCAAAATATTATCCATGACCAGCACCGTTAGGAATATGTTTTCAGGGCATTCCACTAATTCCTTAAGCACTAATTGGCTTGTGCTGCCCCCTATCCAACTGCCCACTATCGGTGGTATTCCCTTCCAATAGCCCTCGCTCATCATGGTTGTTGAAATGAATTCGGAATCGAAAAAAAGCAATAGTACTATCACTGGAAAAATGGCAATAAACAAAGAACCCGAGGCAAATACCACAATCGGCTTAAACCCAATAGCCTTTAATTGTCCTATAGATAAGCTACTCATGACAGCGACAATCGCCAATGGAATGAAGTAGTCTTTACTGAAATCGTGGATGATGGCCTGGGAATAATCAACATCCAATACATAGGAAATAATCGCAGGAATAAGATACGCTAACAGTATAGCAGGTACCCAATCAAAAAGTGACTTTACATGTTTGTTTTCCCAACGGTCCAAAAAATACACCGCGATGACGGTAAAGGTAGAAATAAGCCATGGTGTTAGCATAAGCCTAATTTAGAGGTTTTTGAAATAGCTTCGACTATTTTTTCCCTCCCACAACAATTACGATTTCCCCTTTGGGTGGCTTATCGGTGTAATATTGCAAGACCTCTTCCGCCGTCCCCCGAACGGTTTCCTCATATAGTTTTGTCAACTCCCTGGAAACGGATACGGCTCGATCAGCGCCAAAATATGTTACAAAGTTCCCTAGGGTTTTGAGCAATTTATGTGGGGATTCATAGAAAACCATGGTGCGGGTTTCTTCTGCTAAGAATTGTAATCGGGTCTGACGTCCTTTCTTTACGGGCAAGAATCCTTCAAAAACAAATTTATCATTCGGTAATCCGCTATTGACCAATGCCGGAACAAAGGCAGTGGCTCCAGGTAGACATTCAACTTCAACTCCATTCTCCAAACAGGTACGGGTCAAAAGAAATCCCGGATCGGAAATCGCAGGCGTACCGGCATCGGAAATCAGGGCCATTGTTTCACCCGCCTTCATTCGTTTTACCAAAGCATCAACGGTCTTGTGTTCGTTATGCATATGGTGGCTCTGCATGGGGGTTGTAATTTCAAAATGGTGCAAGAGCTTACCACTAGTTCTTGTGTCTTCGGCCAAAATTATAGCTA
Source organism: uncultured Flavobacteriaceae bacterium (assembly GCA_947494565.1). GTDB lineage: Bacteria > Bacteroidota > Bacteroidia > Flavobacteriales > Flavobacteriaceae > Maribacter_C. The sequence continues at coordinate 456,889 of CANLVG010000002.1, forward strand.
CTTCCTTTAATACACGGATGGCACGCAAGGTCATATCTTCAAGATTGCCTATCGGTGTCGGAATCAAATACAATTTTCCTGTCATCTGAAATTAGGGTCTGACTGTTTTTCCAAGAAAATACGAAACGATCAAAGCGATGAACGCAATTATGGAGAATAGCTCTCCCCCATCCTGGGCTACCTTATGAGCCGTAAAGGCGAGCATTACATCAAAAAAGAAACCGGCATAGGCCCATTCTTTCAACCACTTCGAAAAATTTCCCCAAATGGCTACCAAACCCAATATCTTGGCGATGGCCAACGGATATACTAGGTATCTTGGGTAGTCAACACTTTCAAAATAATCGGCAATGGCATCCGGATTTCGAAGATACATCTGAACCGAATAGACCATAATCGCGGTCAAAACCCCGGTCGCAAGGTAGTAGGCTATTTTTTGAACTTTCATCTACTTCTATTTTCATTTTAGCGTGGACAAGGTACGTAAAGCTGATAAATTCAAACAAAAAACCCCTCATAAAGCAATGAGGGGTTTTTTGTTTCGTTTATGCGGGTTTCTAGGCGAACCTACGTTCGATAAGGCCCATAAAACGTTCTTCGTATTCCTCTTTACCGACCCAATTGTTGTAATCAGGTTTCACCATATTGGTGATGAAAGCGATGGAACGTTCTTCGGTATCAATAGTACCCAGCTGTGACAGTACGCGATTATAATCTTCGGTACTCCCATTAAACAAGTGTTTTACGAATGCCAAGCGATTATTGAGATCTACCTTGATCTCTTTGCCGTTTAGGGTATCGTTCAATGATTTGGAGACCAGTTGTGGTTTCTCGACCCCATTTTCTTTGGGAGGCATGAAAACTTCCTTATCGTTCTTCATCAACTCGGGTTTTCCTAAAAAATCGGCCAATACCTCATCTACAGGGGTCTCGTTCGGCATTTCGGAAACCATATCCTTAATCGTATCCATACCCGGTATCATGATATCCTCTTGATGCGGGTTTGTTTCCGGAACGGCTGCATTGTCGTTCAAAACAGCGTTTGCCATGGCTTCGAATTTGGCAGCAATAACATTCTTGGAAACGTCGATTTCAATATCTTTCAACTTCTCATCTATGAACTTCAGAACGGCCAATTTCTCATACATGGTTTTTGCCGCCTCGTACAGATCGGTGATTTCGGTCATGTTTTTAGAAGTAATGATGTCAGTAGACAACTTGACCAACTCCTCTTTCAATTTTTTTTTCATCTGTGAAACTAATCGGTCTTATGTGATTTGATGCAAAAGGCGTGCCTTTTTTGGGAATTCTTGAAGTTCCCCATAACAAGAACGAAAAAACACCTTATTTTAGTCTAAAATTACAAAATGTTTCTCGAAAATACCGTTAATCACAAAGAACAGTTCGGCTGGATAGAAGTTATCTGTGGTTCGATGTTTTCTGGGAAAACCGAGGAACTGATCCGTAGACTGAAACGTGCCCAATTCGCCAAACAGAAGGTAGAGATCTTCAAGCCAATGGTCGATACCCGATATCATGAAGATAGGGTCGTTTCCCATGATGCCAATGAAATTCGTTCTACTCCTGTTCCTGCTGCAGCCAACATTCGGATTTTAGGCGATACTTGTGATGTGGTGGGCATTGACGAGGCCCAGTTTTTCGATGATGAGATCGTCACCGTATGCAATGACTTGGCCAACAAGGGGGTGCGCGTTGTCGTGGCCGGCTTGGATATGGATTTCAAAGGAAACCCATTTGGCCCCATGCCTGCATTAATGGCGACCGCGGAATACGTCACAAAGGTTCACGCCATCTGCACGCGTACCGGAAATTTAGCCAACTACAGTTTTCGAAAATCGAACAATGACAGTATTGTGATGTTGGGGGAAACCGAGGAATATGAACCTTTAAGCCGGGCTGCATACTACAAGGCCATGCTACGGGAAAAAGTGAAAGAAATGAACGTAGAAGTGCAAGAAGTGCATCCTGACCAAACAAATACGGATGTCTAAGGCCTTGGAAACCGTTCTCGAAATCGATTTGAGGGCTTTAGCGCATAACTATCGCTTTTTACGTTCTAAGCTGAATCCGGGCACCAAGTTCCTAGCTGTCGTTAAAGCTTTTGCCTATGGCAGTGATATGGTGACTGTTGCTCAACAACTGGAGCGCTTAAAGGTCGATTATTTTGCCGTGGCCTATGTTCAGGAAGGTGTTCTTTTGCGCAAGGCCGGTATCAAAACCCCTATTTTGGTATTGCATCCCCAACCGCTGAATTTTGAGAAACTCATTGCGCATTGTTTGGAACCAAGTCTCTATTCTCCCAGAATTTTAAGCAAGTTCATGGAGGTAGCGGCAAAAACCGGACAAAAAAACTACCCGGTTCATATTAAATTCAACACAGGTTTGAACCGGCTCGGGTTTTGGGAGAACGATATCGATTATATTCAAAAGGTACTCGAAACAAAAAACGAACTTCGTATTGTTTCGATATTTTCACATCTAGCGGCATCCGAAGATCATAATGAAAAGGAGTTTACATGCAAACAGATCGAAACCTTTCAAAAAATAGCCAAGGAATTTGACAAAAAAATAAGTCATTCCCCGTTCAAACACCTTTTAAATACTTCTGGACTACTCAACTATCCACAAGCGCAGTTTGATATGGTGAGATGTGGCATAGGCCTGTACGGTTTTGGAAACGATGTAAAAATAGATCGTAAATTAAGACCTATCGCGACCTTGAAAACCGTTATTTCGCAAATTCATAAAATCGAACCAGGCGAAACCGTAGGCTATAATAGGGCATTTACTTCTGAGGGGTATCGCGTTACCGCCACTTTGCCCTTGGGCCATGCCGATGGCATCGGAAGACACTTCGGAAATGGTAAGGCCTATGTTATGGTAAATAGACAAAAAGCCCCGATAATAGGAAATGTCTGTATGGATATGGTCATGATAGATATCACGAAAGTGGATTGCAAAGAGGGGGATGAGGTCATCATTTTCGGGGCAAGCCCAAATGCAGAACAGTTTGCCCAAACCGCGAATACGATATCCTATGAATTACTTACTGCCATTTCGCAACGGGTAAGGCGTTTGATTTTAGAAGACTAGATTCGTTTTTAACATTTCCTTGGGAATCTTTTTTTTTAGTACATTGCAGCCACTACGGAATTTCGTTCCTATTTATTAACCAATTAAACACTATTATCATGTTAAAAGAATTCAAAGAGTTTATTATGACGGGCAACGTCATTGATTTTGCTGTTGCTGTAATTATGGCCGGGGCGCTTGGCGCCGTCATCAAGGGGTTTGTCGACAACATCGCCATGCCTTTTGTTGGGTATTTTGCCGGAGGTATGAATTTTGAAGATTTACATATCGCCATGGACGGTAAAGATTATGCTACCCTTGCGGCCGCAAAGGAAGCAGGAGGGGCCGTAATCGCTTGGGGTGCCTGGGTGAACACTATTATCAATCTCATTATCGTAGGTTTTATCATGTTCCTTATTGTCAAAGCCTACAATAAAACCAAAAAGCCAGCCGAGCCAGAAGCTCCAGCAGGTCCAACCGCCGAGGAGTTACTTGCCGAAATTCGTGATGCCCTGAAAAAGTAATACGATTCTCTTGCGGGGTTAACGATACCCCAGTACATCTTTCAAACCGTCAAGAGGCCCCCCGGCTCACTTGACGGTTTTTATATGCCCTAATCCAAATTGTTTTAAATCAAACAATTTGTTATATTTTTATATAATTCTATTTGAGCACATTGCCCAGTCGAGAACATTGATCTACCTTTGCACTTCTAAATTTGTTTAAACATGAAAGTAGCAGTCGTAGGCGCCACCGGAATGGTTGGTGAAGTGATGTTAAAAGTACTGGCCGAACGCAATTTTCCAGTGACGGAATTACTTCTTGTGGCCTCTGAGCGTTCCGTGGGCAAAACCTTAGCTTATAAAGGAAAGGACTATACCATCATCGGATTGTCAGATGCCGTTGCCGCCCAACCGGATATTGCCATTTTCTCAGCAGGTGGGGATACTTCATTGGAATGGGCTCCAAAATTTGCGGAAGTCGGTACCACTGTTATCGACAATTCATCCGCATGGCGTATGGATCCTACAAAAAAGCTTGTGGTCCCAGAAATCAACGCGAATGAACTGACCACCACTGATAAAATCATTGCAAACCCCAATTGCTCTACCATTCAACTGGTCATGGCCTTGGCACCCTTACATAAAAAGTATCAAATGAAGCGTGTTCTCGTGTCTACATACCAATCGGTATCAGGAACTGGAGTCAAAGCAGTCAGACAATTGGAAAACGAGATTGCCGGAATTCAAGGGGAAATGGCCTACCCTTACCCCATCAATAGAAATGCCTTGCCTCATTGTGATGTGTTTCTTGAAAATGGATATACCAAAGAAGAAATGAAGTTGGCCCGCGAACCCCAAAAAATATTGGATGACCGCACCTTTTCAGTTAGTGCAACAGCAGTACGTATACCAACTGCGGGCGGACATTCAGAATCGGTAAATGTGGAATTCCTGAACGATTTCGAACTCAACGAGGTGAGACGCCTATTGAACGACACCCCGGGAGTAACCGTACAAGATAATCCGGATACGAATACCTATCCGATGCCTATCTACGCCCACGACAAAGATGAGGTGTTTGTGGGTCGCATAAGAAGGGACGAAACACAACGTAACACCTTGAATATGTGGATTGTATCCGACAACCTTAGAAAGGGCGCAGCGACCAACGCAGTGCAGATAGCTGAATATTTGATTAAAAACCAATTGGTATAGGGTATGTAACCAGTCTGAATGTTAAAACCTTCAAAACGCTTCTGTTTTGGAGGTTTTTTAGTCTTATTTTTAAGCTGCTAAGATTCTGAACATGAAACATATTATAGCATCTCTTTTACTAGTAATCACGCTTTTTGCGTGTAAAACCGAAACTAAAAAAGCATCTCTTACTGTGAACTATCCCGAAACCTCAAAAGCCGACTCGATCGACACTTATTTTGGAACCGAAGTAAAAGACCCCTACCGTTGGCTCGAAGATGATCGCAGTTCGGAGACAGAAGTTTGGGTAAAAGAGCAAAATCAGACCACTTTTGGCTATCTGGAGGCTATTCCTTTTCGAAACGACCTGAAAGATCGTCTAGAAAAATTATGGAATTATGAAAAGCTTGGAGCGCCGTTCAAAGAAGGTGCCTATACTTATTTCTCAAAAAATGATGGACTACAGAACCAATATGTAGTATATCGACAAAAGGAAGGTCTTGAAGCCGAGGTCTTTCTTGATCCCAATACATTTTCAGAAGATGGTACTACCTCATTGGCAGGCCTAAGCTTTACGAAAGATGGTTCGCTTGCGGCATACCTCATTTCCGAAGCGGGAAGTGATTGGCGAAAAGCCATTGTAGTCGATACCGAAACTAAAGAAGTTGTTGAAGACACGCTTGTCGATATCAAATTCAGCGGTTTATCATGGCGTGGAAACAAGGGGTTCTATTACTCGAGCTACGACAAACCCGAGGGCAGTGAATTATCGAGCAAAACAGATCAGCACAAAGTATACTTTCACCAACTGGGGACTCCACAGGAACAAGACCAATTGATCTATGGCGGAAGACCGGACGAAAAACATCGCTACGTTGGGGCTAGTGTCTCAGAAGACGAGAAATATCTAATCCTTTCTGCAGCTACCTCAACCTCGGGAAACAAACTCTTTATTCAAGATTTAGAAGACCCGAACGGACTGCTTATTACCATTGTAGGGGACACGGAATCGGATAACTCCATTATCGACAATGTAGGCTCCAAGCTCTACATCATGACGGACCGAAACGCCCCCAACACCAAAATCATCACCGTTGACGCCAAAAATCCGACCCCTGAAAATTGGGTTGATTTCATTCCCGAAACCGAGAATGTGCTCACTCCCAACACCGGTGGGGGATACTTCTTTGCAGAATACATGGTGGATGCAATTTCTAAAATCTTGCAATACGACTATGACGGAAAATTAATCAGGGAAGTAGAACTTCCCGGCTTAGGAAGTGCTTCCGGATTCGGTGGCAAAAAGGAGGATGCCGAGTTTTATTTTTCCTTTACCAACTATATCATTCCTGGTTCCTCCTATAAATACAACGTAGAAAAAGGCACCTATTCACTCCATTGGAAACCGGAAATCGATTTCAATTCATCCGATTATGAAAGCAAGCAGGTGTTTTACACCTCTAAAGACGGTGCTGAAATTCCCATGATGATCACCCATAAAAAGGGCATTGAACTCAATGGGAAGAATCCGACCATTCTCTATGGGTACGGAGGGTTCAATGTGAGTCTTACCCCTTCATTTAGTATCGTCAACACGATTTGGATGGAACAGGGTGGAGTTTACGCAGTTCCCAACATTCGAGGCGGTGGGGAGTACGGTAAAAAATGGCACAATGCCGGCACGAAATTACAAAAGCAGAATGTTTTTGATGACTTCATCGCGGCAGCTGAATACTTAATCGAAAAAAACTATACCTCATCAGATTACCTCGCTGTTAGAGGAGGTAGTAACGGCGGCCTCTTGGTAGGCGCCACGATGACGCAACGCCCTGACCTGATGAAAGTAGCACTACCAGCGGTAGGTGTTTTGGATATGTTACGCTATCATACGTTTACGGCAGGAGCAGGTTGGGCCTATGACTATGGTACCGCCGAAGACAACAAGGAGATGTTCGAATACCTTAGGGGCTATTCCCCGGTTCACAATGTAAAAGCCGGAACCGCCTATCCCGCTACATTGATTACGACCGGAGATCATGACGACAGGGTAGTACCTGCCCATAGTTTTAAATTTGCGGCGGAACTACAAGAAAAACAAACCGGAAAGAATCCGACCCTGATTCGAATAGAGACCAATGCAGGTCACGGCGCAGGCAAACCTACCGCCAAAATCATTGAGGAGTATGCTGATATTTTTGGTTTTACGCTCTACAATATGGGCTTTGAAGAACTCCCGAACAAATCGGTGTTAAAAGAATTTAAGGAGTGACCTCAATAATTTATTCCAATGTCCGTTTCTTATCTAAGGTGTGGACCTTAATCTTTATTCCCTAGAAATCAGTACTGGGATGCCCCACTAAAGATTACCAAAATCCAATGATAAAAAGGAAGTACGCTTAACCTTATCCCCATTCAAGAATGCTACAAGTAGATCATGTTTCCTTTGCTTATGATGAGCTTCCGGTATTGGAAGACATCAATCTAAAAGTACGCCGTGGAGAACACGTCTCCCTCATCGGGGAGAGCGGTTGTGGTAAAAGCACCTTGCTCAAGATAATTTATGGACTTCTTCACATAAAGGTCGGGGAGGTCTATTGGGAAGAAACTCAAGTTCTTGGCCCATTACACAATTTAGTGCCGGGAGAACCGTATATGAAATACCTCTCGCAGGACTTCGATTTGATGCCCTACACTACCGTTTTCGAAAACGTTAGTCAGTACCTATCGGTCTTTGAACCTGAAGAACTACAAGATCGCACACAAGAGCTCTTGGAAATGATCGAGATGACCGAGTTTGCCGATACCAAAGTTAGAACCTTGAGTGGGGGCCAACAACAACGTGTGGCCTTAGCAAGGGTATTGGCTCAACAGCCTCAAGTGTTGTTATTGGACGAGCCCTTTAGTCACATTGACAACTTTCAAAAAAACGGACTCCGAAGAAATTTGTTCTCTTATTTGAAAAAAGAGAATATTACCGTGCTTACAGCTACCCATGATCACAATGACATGTTACCGTTCGCCGATCGCGTGATTGTTTTACGTGACAAAAAAATCATCGCCAAAGACACCCCTAAAAACCTATACCAGCACCCTAAAGACTTATATATTGCCTCACTTTTCGGAGAGGCGAACAAAATACCCATTAACATCATAAAGACATATGCCGATACCAAAAGACGTATCATCGTATATGCCCATGAATTCAAGGTTTCTGGAAAATCAGGACTCGAGGCAGTGGTGAATCAGTCCTATTTTATGGGTGGTCATTATTTGATCGAAGGCACTTATGAAGGCCAGAACATCTACTTTCATCATCACGGACCCCTTGAAAAAGGCAAAGAGGTCTTTTTGAATGTTTCCATCGAAACCATTAACCAGCGCTTGGCGGTTACCTAATGTGACATGAATCAATCCCTGCTTCTTCAAGAATTACAGTTCAAGGCCGTTCGCAGCAGCGGGGCCGGCGGACAACATGTGAACAAGGTATCCACAAAAATAGAATTATCATTTAGTGTCGCGAATTCCAATGCCTTGTCCGATCTAGAGAAAGAACGCCTGTTTTTAAAGCTGGGGAATCGATTGACGAAAGCCGGCACCTTACTTATACAGTGTGATGAAAGTCGAAGTCAGCATAAAAACAAAGAACTGGCCATCAAACGCTTTTTGACCGTTTTGAAAGCTGCTTTGAAAGTTTCAAAAAAGAGAAAAAAGACCAAGCCTTCCAGAGCAGCTATCGAAAAACGACTGAAAGCCAAGAAAAAAGCTTCTCAAACAAAAGCCAATAGGGCCAAGCCATCCTTGGATTGATCAGGCTATATTCTTCAATTGTTACATGAGAATATCATTGACCGGTTGAATGGCCTCCGGTAATTCGGTTTCTCCCAACATCTCTCGTAAATCGATTTCAATGGTTCTACAAAGGGATAGCATCGGAATATCGTTTCCTAGCCCCTCAAAGGGATTTTCAGAATAATCACCCACCAACTCCATCATAAGATATACCCAACCCACCAGAATGGTAAAGGGAATGGATAACCACACCCCGAACTCACCTAATTTGGCGAACTCTGACACCATCCCGAAGGGCAAAAGAAAAATAAAGATGCCGATAAACACAAAGCTCATACTGCCATACTGTCGCGGTAATGGAAATTTCTTTATACGCTCACATTGCCCTTGAAAAGTATAAAAGTCACTGAGAATTTTTTGAAGTTCCATATGCCGGAAATCGTCAATTACATCTTGTGCTCTGAGTTCTTTCAAATCTTGGGACTGTTGATCTATGATTTGGGTCGCCGTATTTTTGTAGTTGATCAAACGTTGTAGTTCGTCTTCGGGTAAAAAAGCCTTCAATTCATCTTCCGTTATCCCGTCATTGAACAACCCAACACCCCAATGCTTCATGCGTCTTTTCGCTTCCCTTGCCACAAGCCTACCCTGATTCACATGCTCCCATTGGGTTGGGATGAGCAACTGACTCCTCAAAGCGTACAACCAGCCGATATGTCGGTAGATCATTTTTTTTTGAAGCGATCTTAACGTGGCATCCTCGACCTTTTCCGTCCGAAACTGATTGCTGATATACCCGCGAATGGCGGCTCCCCATGAACGACTTGAATTGACAATGGCTCCCCAAATCTTTCGGGCCTCCCATAATCTGTCGTAGGCACTGTTGTTCTTGAAACCGACATAGAAGGCTACAGCCGTTCCGATAACCGATAAGGGCAACCACGGAATGACCATCCAATCTTTCAAACCGGTAAACTGATAGAGCACGGCGGTACCAATGGCCCAAGTGGCGAGCCAAACCAAATGACCACCGCTGAAACGCAGTATCGATTTTAGACCAAAATTCTTTTTTACATACATATGAATCGGTTTTTAGCTCGTATAGCACCCTGAATCAGGTGTTTTTGAGATAACGTTATCATGACTCCCACCATTTTTTGTTGATGTGGGAATCATAGTTCACTACAGCTCCCATTAAGGGGTATATCTGCCGCACCTTTTGCTCTTCCGATGCCTTGACAAAACGTTCTATAGGGTCTGTCCAACGATGTTGCGCTAAAGCGAATCCGGCCCAATGAACAGGCATGATACGCTTTGCTCCGGCATCTTGGGCGGCTTGCACCGACTCTTCAGGAAACATGTGTATCTGATGCCAATTCTCATTGTATTGCCCACACTCCATAAACGCAAAATCAAAAGGCCCTAATTTTAGCCCTACTTCCTTAAAATGGTCACCATAACCACTATCACCACTAAAGTAGATCCTTTCAGCCGCTGTTTTCAATACCCAACCGCCCCATAGCGACTTTGCACGATCGGTCAAACCCCTACCCGAAAAATGTCGCGTTGGTGTAAAAGTGATTGAAATACCCGCATAACTGGTCGTATTCCACCAATCGAATTCCCTTATTTTTTCTTTGACTATCCCCCACTTTTGCAAATGCCTAGAACAACCTAAAGCAACATAATATTCCTTCACCTTAGGAAGCAATAGCGCTATACTCTCCAAGTCTAAATGATCATAGTGGTCATGGGTCAACAGTACCAAATCTATTTCAGGAAAGTCGTTGATAAGTGTCAAGGTGTTCTCCGAAAACCTCTTAATCGGCACTGGTGAAATAGGTCCGGCATTGGGTCCGAACATTGGATCGATCAAGATCGTCTTATTGGCCATTCGGAGCAACACTACGGAATGGCCATACCAAACAAACTTCATCCGATCGGAAGGCTTCAAGAATGCCTCTTTGTCAAAAGGGAGTATCGGTAGCGGCTCTTGGGGTTCGCGTCCTTTTTTTTCGAAAAACTGCTTGTACAGCAATTTGGGCAACTGTAATGGGCTTATGCTCATCCCTGTTTCCTCCAAATTCACGAATTTTTTCCCGTCCCACTGTTCGGATCGACTATACTCCTGTTCCAGCGTTTTTGAGACTTTCCCACCAAACTGCTTTGTCATACGCTTCTTGCTTCTTTTATCATTTAGGCTAATTTTAAAGGCATTTCACGAAGCCGCTGCCCGGTAAGTCTAAAAACGGCATTGGCCACCGCAGCGCCAATTGGTCCTAACGGCGGTTCTCCAACGGCACCTGGTTTATCATCATTTTGCAACAAGACCACATCGATTTCCTTTGGTGCATGCTTCATCAAGGCCATTTGATAAGGCCCATAAATGGTTGGGGTCAACTGGCCATCTTCCACATTCATCTTTTCGAATAGGGCCGCACTCATTCCCATAATAATCGCTCCCTCACATTGGGCACGTACTTGATCCGGATTGACTGCGATTCCGGGGTCCATTGCACAGGTCACCCTATGTACCTTGATTTCCTTGTTCGATATGGATACTTCAACGACTTGGGCGCAAGGGGTATTGGCGTCGGTAGAGGCGGCGAAGCCCATAGCCCTTCCATCAATGACCTCATCGGTATAGCCTGATTTTTCAACCACCGCCTTAATCACCTCCTTTAGCCGAAAACCTCTGGTATCGTCTTGAATCTGAGCCAACCGAAACTCGGCAGGGTTCTTCTCCGCGGCTATGGCCAGTTCATCGACAAAACTCTCAATGGCGAAAGTGTTCGCCAACAGCCCTAGACTACGCCACCAGCTTGTGGCAAAGGGAAGGGTCACACGCCATGAAATGGTTCTGAAATTGGGTATGGCCCCATACTGGATCATCCCGCCCCTCCAAGCACCTAAATCGGCCCCAAGAATTGGAGCGGCAATAGCAGGCAACATAGGAGATCCAAAAGCAACATCACCACTAGAAACGTTATGTTCGATTGCCGCTATCATTCCACTTTCGGTCAACTTTGCTTTTAACACATGATGGGTCGGGGGCCGAAACGTATCGTTTTGAAACTCTTCTTTTCTTGTAAAGAAACATTTTACGGGTTTGCCGACTATTTTAGACATCACTGCCGCTTGTATCGCATTGGGCGTATGTAATCTACGGCCAAAACCGCCCCCTAGAAAAGTAGGGACGATGTTGACCTTGTCTTTCTCGAAATCTAATCGCTCCGCGATTTCATCTCGGGTGATTTTGACGACCTGAGTCGACATATATATCGTAGCCTTATTCGATTCTACATGGGCCAAGGCCCCATTTGGTTCTATTTGGGCATGTGCCCCTATGGGGCTTTTATATTCTTGAACAATGATTCTTTCTTCTTCATTTAATAGGCTTTCAGCATCACCTTCCTCTTGAATCACGAAAGGTTCTCCTTGACCTACGGCGATCATGGCCTCTATATCGGCTGTCTGCCAATCACGCTCCACCTTCCAGTTTACTTCAATGGCATCTTTGGCATTCTCGGCTTCGATCAAGCTATTGGCCACCACCCCTACAAAATCAGGTTCTTTGATTATTTTGATGACTCCGGGCATTGCTTCTGCCTTTGAAATGTCGGCATCGATGTACTTCGCCCCAATCGCCGAAGAACGTACAACGGCACCATATAGCATATCTGGCAAGGTAGCGTCCATTCCAAAAATGGGCGCCCCGAATACCTTGTCCTTCAAATCTAAACGCGGAATGGGTTTACCTATGTACCGATACGATTTCATATCCTTTAAATCAGGAATGTCCGGCACCTCCCATTCAGATACGTTCTGCGCTACCTCTGCATATGTCATGGTTTTTCCATCACCGGAAACGACCCCATTTTCTATCGTCAGTTGTTCAGATGGAAGTTCCATTTTATCTGCAGCCTTGTTCTTTAGCATCTCACGCATGGTAGCGGCCAATTCACGTAACGGAACCCATAAAGAAGATACGGAAGTACTGCCGCCCGTAGCAAAGCTGTCCATATTACCGGAAGCCGTGGTCGCATGCACCACTTTTATTTGTTCTATGGATACTTCAAGTTCATCGGCGGCCATTTGGGCTAGACTTGTAAAGGTTCCTTGACCCATTTCGACTTTCGGACTGTACAAAACGATTCTATTGTCCTCAGTCACCTCGAACCAGATAATCGGCGAACTCGTATCCCCCAAATAAGGGGTTTCCCCTGAATCAACGGCCCCGGCGATAACCCTCCGAATCGGATTTCTGAATAGATAGGTTCCCACAGCAAGAACACCTACCGTACCTAAGGTACCGCGAACCAAGAACTTTCTCCGGGATGTTCTTTTCTTGCTCATGGGCTATGATGTTTGGGTTTCAGTGGATGCATTCATTACGGCCTGTAATTCCGCCGCCTTGTGTATCGCCTTTCGCATACGATAATAGGTGGCGCAGCGGCATACGTTAATGATATTCTGGTCTATCTCTTCATCGGTCGGATTGGGAACCTTGTTCAGTAGGGCCGCAGTGGCCATCATGAAGCCGGGCTGACAGTACCCGCATTGGGGTACGACCTCTTCGATCCATGCCTGCTGCACAGGATGCGGATTTTGTTCATTTCCCAATCCTTCAATAGTGGTTACCTCTTTTCCCTCAACAAATTTTATCGCATACGAACAAGAACGAACCGCTTCTCCACCTACATGCAAAGTACAAGCTCCACAGGCCGCTTTGCCGCAACCGAATTTGGTGCCTTTAAGGTCAAGTATATCTCGAACCACCCATAGCAAAGGCGTGTTTTCATCGGCTATTTCTATTGATTGCGCAGTTCCGTTTATGGTAAATGATATCTTCATGGTGTGCTATTTAGCTATTAATCCTCAGGTACTATGGCACCGTTTTCAATCCATTCCTTTACAGCCGCCCGGTATTCTTCCAAAGGAACCGGTGGGGGTTCTCTGGGAATCCCTTGGGCATCTACCCCCGGTTTCCATGCCCAGAGCACCAGCTCATGCTCAGTCAGGTGATGTTCCAGTTCGGTTAGGCTTCGGTCGCCATTGTGCTGTCTATTGAGCATTGATCGGGCAATTTCGTTCCTGGTGAGTCCTTCCCATTTCATTTTATCAGGGGCAAGTGACCATTCAGGGGCTCCTGGAACACCTGAATACCTATTGTTTTCGGTTTGATGACAGGTGGTGCAATTTGTGGCTTGGTAACCAAGGTTGTTTTCGCCACGAGCCATCCCGAAGTAATGCGGATGACGGTCATCCCCTTGTTTTGGAATATTGTCACTAGGATGACAATTGACGCAGCGGGGACTCATCAATACGTCCATCATTTTGTGGTACGCCTCATCTTCAACGGGATTATCCAATAGTACAGAAAGGTTTTCTCCCTTTGTTGACGGATAGCTCATTGCGACTACAACTCCCATCAAAAGAAAGCCAAAGAACATATATCCAAATGCTGATTTTCCCATACTACCTGTTTTTAGATGCGTTATTCCGTATCTCGTACTTTGTCAATAAGAAATCTCGTAGGGCCAACTGACTGTCTAGTCCTTCCCTTAAGATACCCGCTGAAATACTTTCTATGATATGACTCAATACCTCTGCCTCCTTTTTGGGCTCATTATAATTCAATTGGTCAAAAACCCAGGTCAATTTTTCGATTATAGGCTTCATTCTTTCCGTGGAACTGTATTCTATTTCCCATTTCAGCTTAAACAGTAATTTCCAGAATTGATATTCGGAAGTCTCTATTTCAAAAGGCAACACGATATACTTTTCCAACACTTTTTTGGGTTGGGTCTCTACCATAATAGGAAGGAACAGCTCGTTCATTTTTTCGAATGCCTGTTCCAAAATTGCCTCCAAAAGACCTTGTTTACTGAGAAAGTGTCGAAATATAAGTCCCTCAGAAACTTGAGCCGCTTTCGCAATCTTATTGGTCGAGATGGCTTTATACCCTTCGTTAGCAAAGAGTTTTAAGGCGGCAAATAGAATCTGTTCTTTCTTATCGGTCATAAAAATTGTGAGTACTCACTCACTAAAAGTATAAAACATTTAATCAATCACCAAATCTTGGCTTTTACATTACCTGTTCAATCACTAAAGTAGTATCATTAAAAATAGCAGTATCCCCAACGGATTTTCCGAACAACGCCTTAGCGATAGGGGTTGCCATTGAAATACAAAAAATGGTCTCCTCATTTTCGGTATAGGCTCCGGCAGAGATGCCGAGGTAGTAATTCGCCTTTGACGTCTTGACCCAACTTCCCAAACCAATACGGGTGGCTCCCGCATGTACTGGGACTTTGACCAGAATTTGGTTCATTTTTTCGGCCTCCTTCAACTGTTGGCCTAATTTTTCCCGTTCAAGTTGTAGCATAGCCCTACCGGTTTCGTGTTTGTCTCCAGCGCTGCTTTTGGTCTCAGAGGCCAATGCTTCTTGAACTTGGTCGATATCCCTATGGATACGTGTCAAACGCGTTTTTACGAATACTTCGCAGAAAGCATACAGCCTTTCTTTCGTGTTCATTGGCAAATATACGGATTGCTTCTAACTGGGGAGATGGTATAAATCCGCGAGACGATACATTAAAAAAGCTACCATTTCGTCGTCGCTGCTTTTCTTTTTGTACATATTATAGACGGTCTCTCGGTACTCTTTCTTGAAGTAGTCCAAATCACCGGTGCGGTCGTCGCTGAATACTTTCCATGATTTGAGTCCTGAAAGCATGCGTCTATGGGCTAAGAATCTCTGGTACACTAGGGTGAATTCTTCCTGTATCACCAAATCATCCATTTTATCCTCATTTTTTGCATAGAGCCTTTTGTACTCTTCCCCAAGTCGAATATCGGCCCTTTCAGCTTCAACAATCAGCTTAAAATAGGCCCTTGATACCAGGGAGTTGAATTTTTTGTTGAATTTAGGATGCTCGGGGCCTTTGTTTTCAACTACGGTAGTTTTGATGGTTATCGAAGTTTTTGAAAACGGTTTATCCATGGCATAGCCCGTAAAGCTGCTTAAAAGCCCTACTGCCAAAACTACCGTTACCCTCACCGATTTCTTTATTCCGCTTTTCATTTGCGTTCTTCATGGTTTTGCGACTTTCGATGAGGCGCGTTTGGCATCACATCGACGTCGCCCATGGCAATAGGTAGAAACAGCAGGCACAAAATGCCAACTAAAGCATGTTCATATTTAGGGGAATAAGGTTCGGGGCCGAGCCTTTTTACGGGGTCACTAATATAAAAATTACCGCTGGTAGAATCAAAGAAGTTCGACGAAATTCTTGTTTTTAGGCCAAGTCAGCCAGCTCTTTCCCTACTGAACTTCCTATGGCAATACCCATTCCACCCAATCGTATACCACAGTATACCCGATCAGATAGTCGTTTCAAAATAGGTTTCTTTTGTTTTCCAACCCCCATGATTCCGCTCCACCGTTGATCCACTTCAACAACGGCATGGGGTACTATCACTTCCCTAAGTAGGGTTTCCAGTTGATCTTGTATACGCTTGGTTTGACCGAAATCCATCGTTTCTTCTCCTTTGAAGTCCAAATTTCTACCCCCACCAAAAAGAATGCGGTCATCGATGTTCCTAAAATAGTAATACCCTTCATCGAAATGAAATGTACCGCTAATGTGTAGCTTTTTGATCGGTTGTGTAATCAGCACTTGTGCCCGTGCTGGGACCACCGTCTTTCCCAATAGCTTTTCTGAAAAGCCGTTGGTTGCAATGAACAAGCGGCCGGTCTTAAACTCCATTGTTTCGAGATGCACACTTACCTCTTGTCCAAGGTCTTCGAAAGACTTGACTTCAGTAGCATTTAGGATGCCGATACTCTTTTGTTGCACCAGTCGCAGCAATTGGGTCATCATTTTACCGGTATCTATTTGACCTTCGTGCATATGGGTGATGTAATTTTCCTTTATTCCTTTGAAACGAAATTCATTTTCGCGGATTTCAAAAGAATCATTACCGAAAACGGGCGCTAACAGGCCATTTACTCGGCTCAATTCACTCAAACAACGTGAATACAAGCGCTCATCTTTTTCAAGAAACAATTCATGTCCTCCATGGTTTTGAAAGTCGATGGCCGTATCACCCAAATTCTTTCGCAACAGGGCAATACCGTCAAAGCGCTTTTGAACCAATTGCACGGTTTCTTCCTCACTATGGGATTCCAAATCCGCCAGTATTTCAGATAAGCTTCCAAAGCATGCAAATCCGGCATTTTTGGTACTTGCTCCTTGGGGTAAAATCCCTTTTTCCAAAACGAGAATTTTGGCCTTAGGATACTTTTCGCGCAAAACCAAGGCACAATTCAGGCCTACGATACCGCTACCTACTATCGTAAAATCAACATTCGAAAACCATGATTTATATTCCCAATAACTCAAGTTCATAGTACTAAAATACGAACTTATCACACTTAAATAGGTGAAGCCCGGGTAAGGGTCGACACAAGGTGTAGAAGAATAGCCAAACCTACTTAAAAAGACCGCCTAGTAGGTTTTACTCCCATTGCTCAAAGGGCATACTTTGTACGCTTTAGGTTTGCGGTGGCATTTTATCGATAAAGCACCTAAAACGCTAGCATCAAAAGGGTATAAAAACGAATAACCGACCCTAGGGTCGGTTATTATTCGGTGTTTTCAAAGTACTTTATTCGCTAATTACTCCGATTCGGGTGCCATTTCGAAGTCTTCCATGAACTTTGTGGTATAGTTTCCAGCAAGGTAATCAGGATGCTCCATCAATTGCCTATGAAAAGGAATAGTGGTCTTTACGCCTTCAATAACGAACTCGTCAAGAGCGCGTTTCATTTTGTTAATGGCCTCTTCACGTGTCTGTGCCGTAGTAATCAACTTGGCGATCATGGAATCGTAATTCGGCGGAATACTATATCCGCTGTACACATGTGTATCCATTCGAATCCCATGACCCCCGGGCGTGTGCAAGGTTGTTATTCTACCGGGCGACGGTCTGAAATTGTTATAGGGATCTTCCGCATTGATCCTACACTCTATGGAATGCAATTTGGGCAGGTAGTTCTTTCCTGAAATAGGCACGCCACCAGCTACTAGGATCTGTTCCCGGATCAAATCGTAATCCACTACCTGCTCGGTTATGGGGTGTTCGACTTGAATTCGGGTATTCATTTCCATGAAATAGAAGTTTCGGTGCTTATCGACCAAAAACTCTACTGTGCCTGCACCTTCATATTTTATGAATTCCGCAGCTTTAATAGCTGCATCGCCCATTTCCTTGCGCAATTTGTCGGTCATGAACGGAGACGGGGTTTCTTCCGTCAACTTTTGGTGTCTTCGCTGTATGGAGCAATCCCTTTCGGAAAGATGACAGGCTTTTCCGTATTGGTCACCTACTACTTGAATCTCGATATGCCGAGGCTCTTCGATTAATTTCTCCATATACATTCCACCATTACCAAAGGCAGCGGATGCTTCTTGTACGGCACTATCATAGAGGTCTTCCATTTCGGCCTCCGACCAAACAGCACGCATCCCTTTTCCACCACCGCCGGCTGTAGCCTTGATCATAACCGGATAGCCCATCTTTTTGGCCTGCTTCTTCGCATCGGCGACATCTTTCAGAATACCGTCAGAGCCAGGGACACAAGGTACCCCTGCTTTTTTCATTGTGGCTTTTGCCGTCGCCTTGTCGCCCATCTTATCGATTTGCTCTCCCGAGGCGCCAATAAACTTAATCTGATGTTCCGAACAGATTTTCGAGAACTTGGAGTTCTCGGACAAAAATCCGTATCCCGGGTGAATGGCATCAGCATTGGTAATCTCTGCTGCTGCAATGATATTCGGAATTTTGAGGTACGACTCACTACTAGGGGCCGGACCTATACAAACCGCTTCATCGGCAAAACGCACGTGAAGACTCTCTTCATCGGCTTTGGAATAGACCGCTACGGTCTTAATGCCCATCTCTTTACAGGTTCGTATGACGCGTAACGCTATCTCTCCCCTATTTGCAATCAATATTTTTTTAAACATAATGGTACCAAATTTCAAATTTCAAGCACCGAATTGCCCGTATTATTTAGGAATTCGTTTTTTGGAATTTGGGATTCAACTTATGATGGATCTACCAAAAACAAGGGTTGGTCAAACTCGACCGGCGAGGAATCATCGACCAATATCTTGACGATTTTACCCGCAACTTCCGATTCAATATCATTGAAGAGTTTCATCGCTTCAATAACGCAAAGCACGTCGCCCTTGCTGATTTCAGTACCTACCTCTACGAAGGATGGTTTGTCTGGTCCTGGTTTTCTGTAAAACGTACCGATAATCGGTGACTTAATGGTAATGTATTTCAAATCATCCGCACTTTCATTGGAAGCGGCTTCCTTGGGAGGTGCCGGAGCCTCTACCTGCTGTGGCGGCGCCATTTGTGCAGGTGCCTGCGCTACAGGTATTTGTTGTACGTAAGCCGTTTCGTTTCCTCCGGAAATGGAGCCGGTACGGATCGTTATCTTGATATCCTCCATTTCAAGCTTTACTTCGCTAGCGCCCGATTTGGCCACAAATTTGATCAGGCTTTGAATTTCTTTAATATCCATAAGATGTTGTTTTTTGCTCAATTAGTTAGTTATATGCCCATTTCAAATAAATAGACCCCCAGGTAAAACCTCCTCCGAAAGCGGCAAATACGAGATTATCCCCTTTTTTCAATTTGTCTTCGTAATCGTATAGTAGCAATGGCAGGGTTGCTGATGTGGTATTGCCGTATCTTTCGATATTCATTAGCACCTTTGACGCATCGAGACCCATTCGCTTTGCGGTAGCATCGATAATACGCTTATTCGCCTGATGTGGTATGAGCCAAGAGACCTCTGTGTTTTTCAGATTGTTTCGAACCATTATTTTTTCGGCAACGTCGGCCATATTCGATACTGCAAACTTAAAAACGGACTTGCCGTCTTGAAAAATATAGTGTTGGTTCGCATCTACGGTCTCATGAGTGGCTGGCAAGAGCGACCCCCCAGCTTCCATGCCCAAGAATTTTCTTCCAGAGCCATCAGCCCTGAGGTATTCATCTTGAAGCCCTAGACCTTCGTCATTCGGCTCAAATAGAACAGCACCAGCACCATCGCCGAAAATAATACAGGTGGTACGGTCTTTATAATTGATGATGGAAGACATTTTATCCGCTCCAATCAACAGTACCTTCTTGTAACGCCCCGATTCAATATAACTTGAAGCCGTTGACATGCCAAAAAGAAAACTTGAACAGGCTGCAAGCAAATCATACGCAAAGGCATTGGTCGCACCTATTTCAGAGGCTACAAAAGCCGCTGTGGACGCCACCATACTATCTGGGGTGGCGGTCGCCACCATAATCAAATCGATTTCCTCCGCTTTTATACCCCTTTTGTCCAACAGGTCATTTGCCGCTTGTATCGCGAGAAAAGAAGAACCTTCACCTTCCTCCGGCTTGAGAATCCTTCTTTCTTTAATACCCGTGCGAGTGGTTATCCACTCGTCATTGGTATCGACCATTTCCTCTAACATTTGGTTGGTCATTACAAATTGAGGGACATAGCCCCCCACAGCTGTGATAGCTGCACTTAGTTTGCTCATTCTAAAGTGATTTTGTCAAAAAATCTTCGAAAAATGGTTCAAAATTGCGGAAAATTACTGATTTTCTATGACTTTTGATTGAAAAATGGGAATTTTTAAAGTGCAACAGTAACCATATAAATCATGTATATGAAAGCTGTTTGAACAAAAAAACTCCTGCTTGAAGTAACAGGAGTATTCATATGTTTTTGATTTGCAGTATTATGCTTCGGCTTCCTCTGTCTTATCGACAAGTACCTGACCCTTATAATACAATTTTCCTTCATGCCAATGTGCTCTGTGATACAAGTGCATTTCACCAGTTGTAGCATCTGTAGCCAAGGTAGGAGCGACCGCTTTGTAGTGCGTTCTTCGCTTATCTCTTCTGGTTTTGGAAATTTTTCTTTTAGGATGTGCCATTTTACAACTTATTTATCCGTTATTAAATCTTTCAAAGCGTCCCATCTGGGATCTGTATTATCTTTATTTTCTTTTGGTTGCAGTTCTTTTAACTTTTGCAGGGCCTCCGACTTCAAGGTTCCATCCAAAACACCGGGATGTACTCTCTTTCTAGGAACGGCCAGCACCAACATTTCATAGACATACTGGCTGATATCAACCTGATGCTCTCCATGTGGAATAATCAAGATTTCATCGTCTTCATCATTGAAGGTGTCACCAAATTTCACTATCAACTCCAACTTGCCTGAGACAGCTTGGTCAAAAGGCTCTCCACTGCGGTCACAATCGACATTTACTATCCCTTCTGCGGCGAACTCCAACTCTAACATGGTGCTTAGTTTTGACATCAAAACCGTAAGCTTAATGTTCGCAGCGTTGAACTCCGTATAGTCAAAAGATTCAAAGAACTCATTTTCAATGACGTAATGAAACTCGTGCCTCCCTTGCTTTAACCCTGAGAAAGGAATCTCAAACTCCCTTTTTTTCATCGTAACACACCGATTTTTTACGCCAGCCCTACTTGTCCTTCTACAAAAGATGGCTCCAAGGCGGGTGCAAAGATACTATTATTTTAATACTTCGCAATAGAAGATTTAGGAAATAAAATTCGTCGTTTAGGCATTCAAACCCCCTATATTCTTAAGGGAGAACCTATCGTCTTGCCCGTTGTTTTTGCAATACGTTTTCAGTTAGGCCCTGATACTCCTTTCTGTTCTTGAAGATATGCAACGCGGTGAACACTGCTTCCTTAAACGAACTGTGATCTGCTTGGCCCTTACCCGCTATTTCATAGGCTGTACCGTGATCTGGGGAAGTTCGCACACGACTTAGCCCCGCGGTAAAGTTGACCCCGGTGCCAAAGGACAATGTCTTAAAAGGAATCAGACCTTGGTCATGATATGCGGCCAAAATTGCATCAAATTTTTTGAAACCATCCGATCCGAAGAAACTATCCGCGGAATACGGACCGAATACCAAATGACCAGCATCGGACATTTCTTTGATTACCGGCTTCAAGATATCCTCGTCTTCTTCACCAATGGTACCGTTATCACCGCTATGCGGATTTATCCCCAACAGGGCTACTTTCGGACTACGGACACCGAAATCCATTCGTAGTGATTTCTCTATGGTTCTGACTTTTGTTCGTATCAAAATGGGATTAATGGCCGCCGGAGCGTCCTTTACAGCAACATGGTCGGTCAGCAGGCCTATTTTAAGGTCATCGGTGACCATGAACATGAGGCTTTCCCCTTCGAGTTCTTGTGCCAAAAAATCAGTGTGGCCCGGAAAGTTAAAGTCTTCCGATTGAATCGTATTCTTATTGATGGGCGCAGTAACCAAGACATCGATACTCTCGTTCTTCAGGGCATCAGTGGCCGCTCTTAACGATTTTATGGCAAATTCTCCGGCTGTTTTGGTAGCCTCCCCGAACCTAAGTTCCGGTATCTCTTTCCACACATTGACCACGTTGATTTTTCCATCGATCGCTTCCGCGGCGTCTTGAACTCCGTTGTACTTGATTTCAATGTTCAGGGCTGATTTTTGGGCCGCTATAGTCTTACTGGAAGCAAAGAAAATAGGCGTGCAAAAATCGAGCATACGTGAATCTACAAAGGTTTTCAGGGCGACTTCACAGCCTATTCCGTTTAAATCCCCGACGGATATCCCTAACTTTATTTTTTCAGTTTCCTCCATGATATTCTATACCTTTGTGACTAGAATAAGACACAAAACTAGGCAATAAAAACGGAACATGTTTACAGGTATTATCGAAACTTTGGGTGAGGTCGCCGATTTGAAAAAAGAAGGCGGCAATCTTCATATGACTATTGCTACCCCATTGGCCCAAGAGCTTAAAATAGACCAAAGTGTCGCCCATAACGGAGTTTGTTTGACCGTTGTTTCTTTAGATGAAACCACCTATACGGTGACCGCCATTGAAGAGACACTTGAAAAAACGGCACTAAATACCTTACAAGTAGGCGATCAAGTCAATCTCGAAAGGGCAATGATTTTAGGAAGTCGCCTTGACGGACATATTGTTCAAGGGCATGTGGATCAAACCGGGGTTTGCACTGCTGTGGATGAAAAGGATGGAAGTTGGTTTTATAGTTTCGAATACGATCCGGCCACCAAGAACCCGACTATTGAAAAAGGTTCAATTACCATCGACGGTACGAGTTTGACGGTTGTCGATTCCGCAAAGAACAGCTTTAGCGTAGCTATTATTCCCTATACTTATGAGCATACCCGATTTAACACCTATACCGTGGGCACTGTGGTTAACTTGGAGTTTGATGTCATTGGTAAATATGTAGCTAAATTGATGGGGAGCTAGGTTCGGTTTTACAAACTATCGGCTTTCCATTTGTTATAGAAGTGTACGATATCAATAGGATGCTTGACCTTTTTGTTTTGAATACGTTCGGCCAATTCAGGGCAATCCGAAAAATAGCTACTCAACTTTTTTCGTTTCAAACCAAATAATCCTTGATTCACCCGAATGAATCTATCCTCATTGTTCTTTTTGAAATAGGCAATGGTATCGACATACGACGAATCGTCTTCTTCATATTCCAAAAGATAGTAGCTGAGATACCCCTTCTCGACGACCCTTAGGTACTGGTATTCGCCATTTGCGGAAATACGATAGTCATCGTTGAAAAAACTTCCGGTACCAATGAGCTGAAACGTCTCAAAAGTATTGCCCCCTCTGGTATAGGACTGTATTTCCTTCGGACTATATTTTCTTTTGCCCCGTTTTCCTTTGAACCGTATCTTACGGAACAGCCCCCTAAACGATCCGGTCTTCCGATCCTTTACCAAACCGTATAGCGTATCGTTTGAGGTGGTGACGATATATCCCTCTTGAAAGTCATTTTGGGCGCTACTTTCAGAAGGCCATACCCCTATCATAAGGATTGCTGGCAAAAGCAAAAGCCTTGCCGATTT
This sequence comes from uncultured Flavobacteriaceae bacterium, assembly GCA_947494565.1. GTDB lineage: Bacteria > Bacteroidota > Bacteroidia > Flavobacteriales > Flavobacteriaceae > Maribacter_C. The sequence continues at coordinate 480,488 of CANLVG010000002.1, forward strand.
CAAGATGTGATTCATACCTATACTTTGAAGAATAGTCTTCTTTGGTACAAAATATATGCCAAAAGACAATAAAAAGTCACTACGGTAAGACCGTAGAGCAGCGAAGAGAGCTGCATAGACATGAAATCATGCACATAAACGGTATTGAAAAGCCAGCCATGTAGCGACGTATCGCCCACTTTGATCATGCCCATAATCTTACTGATAAAACTGGATAAGAAATAAACCACAATGGCATTGGCCCCGGCATATCTAAAGATACTTCCGAATTGAATGCCCTTCACATCGGTCAAATAATAGATCAACGCTAAAACGAGATTGGCCCAACCCGCGGTAACCAGCACGAAACTACTTGTCCAGAGGGCTTTATTGATCGGAAAGAAAATATCCCACACATGCCCTATGATGAGCATGGCGCCTCCGACTCCTATTAAAATCCTTGTTTTTTTCTCTTGTTTGGAGGTCAAAATGAGCCCTGTAAAAATACCTAGTAGCGAACTTACAATCGACGGAATAGTGCTTAACAATCCTTCGGGATCATAATCAGCTTTGTAGTTATGTGTTCCGAAGACCTTGACATCCAACCAGTTTGCCAAATTATTCGGCGCTCGATCCAGAGTTGATTCCACCCCTTCCACGGGAATGGTCGTCATTAGCACCCAATACCCGATAAGGAAGAAAATCGCGATTCCGACCAAGGTTTTCCAATTGAAATTGAGAAAAAGAATCGATGCGAAAAAGAAGACCACTCCAATTCGTTGCAAAACTCCGGGAAAACGAATATCGGCAAAGTCCTTAAAAAAAGGAAAGCTCAGCGTAAACGCGCCAAGAAAAAGGCCTAACCCAATCAGTTTTAGTGTTCTGATCGTAATCTTTTTATAAGTGTTCGAATCGGCGACTTTGTTCTTATAAGCGAACACGATAGAGGTGCCTACAATAAACAGGAAGAAGGGAAACACCAAATCCGTTGGGGTATATCCATGCCATTTTGCATGAAGAAATGGGGCATAGACCGCAGACCAGGTACCTGGCGTATTCACCAAAATCATCAGAACGATAGTCGCTCCCCTAAAAATATCAACGGATAGTATTCTGTCTTTCATCTTACAAAATGTTTTCCTTCATTCGACCCCAGGCCTTGATCAATAAGAATCCTGAAAGTACCGCCACAGCTGACAAAACCAATGCCGCCGTAGTCCTACCGTAAATCCAATACCCGGTCGCAAACATTAAAGAATATATGAGTGCAACCCCTAAGAGCATCGCAACTATTCCTGAGGGAACGCTCCATTTTTCGTTTGTATTTATGATGTCAACACTATCGGCTTTAGCTTCGTCGACCACTTTTGACCAACCGGGCCCACCAGGCTGTATTTTGAGGTAAAAGCTTCTTAATACTTCTTTTGATTCCGGTTGGGTCACAAATGTTACGGTAACCCAGATAATGGTGGTAACGATCATGATAAAGGGCAGTTCTGCCCAGTCAGGGAAAAGACCGGTATCTACACCGAAAAGGATTTCTTTTAAGGAAGTTGTGGCAATCAAAATGGACAAGATTCCCGAAGCGAACATGGCCGAAATCTCAGTCCATGCATTAATACGCCACCAAAACCAGCGTAAAATAAAAATCAACCCCGTTCCGGCTCCAAACGACAATAAGAGGTCAAAAACATCCATGGCATTTTGCATCGCCAGCGCCAAAAGTGCGCTTAGTACCATTAAAACTACCGTTGATAACCTTCCTACGGTTACCATTTGTTTTTCTGAGGCATTTGGGTTAATCTGCTCTTTATAAAAATCAAATACCAAATACGATGACCCCCAATTCAATTGAGTGGATATCGTACTCATATAGGCGGCGATCAATGACGCCAGCACTACGCCCAAAAGACCACTAGGCAGTTTGGTCAACATCGCGGAATAGGCCAAATCATGACCCAACTTATCGGCGGGCACATTTGGAAAGGCTTCCGCTATACTAGCAATATCAGGATACACCACCAAAGAAGCCAAAGCGACCAAAATCCATGGCCACGGACGCAACGCATAATGCATGATGTTGAAGAAGAAGGTCGCTCCTATGGCATGGTTTTCATCTTTGGCCGCGAGCATCCGCTGGGCTATGTATCCACCACCTCCGGGTTCTCCTCCAGGATACCAAGAGCTCCACCATTGCACGGCCAAGGGAATCACCAACACGGTAATGACAAGTTTTGTATCGCTCAAATCGGGGAGGATATCCATTTTAGACTGAACCAAATTATTGGAAATTATATTCTGAAGCCCTCCCACTTCGGGGATGTTCACTAGGTAATAAGCCGCTCCAATGGCACCTGCCATAGCCACAAAAAATAGTAGAAAGTCCGTATATACAACACCCTTAAATCCGCCTAAGGCACTAAAAACAACCGTAATCAATCCAGCACCTACCACGGTTTCCCAAGGTTCAAGACCCAGCATAATCCCTCCTATTTTAATGGCCGCCAAAGTAACGGCCGACATCGTAACCACATTGAAAAAAACACCGAGATAAACTGCTCTAAATTTTCTCAAAAAACTCGCTGGTTTTCCCCCATAGCGCAGTTCATAGAACTCCAAATCCGTTTTTACGTTAGATTTCCTCCATAGTTTTGCATATACAAAAACAGTGAGCATTCCGGTCAAAAGAAAACACCACCAACCCCAGTTTCCGGAAACCCCAGAGGTTCGTACGAAGTCCGTTACCAAATTCGGGGTGTCAGTTGAAAATGTCGTCGCGACCATTGAAATACCTAACAACCACCACGGCATGGTTCTTCCCGACAGAAAAAACTCGGAAGAACTAGATCCCGATTTTTTGGAAACATAAATGCCTATTCCTAAAACAAGTGAGAAGAAAACCACGATAAAACCGTAGTCGAGCGTACTTAATTCCATAGTTTGGTGGTTTCGTTAGCGTCTAAAGATAAAATAAATTAGAATACTTTTGCAGCTTGACCGCTAAACCTTACATGTGATTTTTTTCGATGCCGCTACTATTTCAATTACCGCCTGGGCCCTAGCCTTTACGGCTGCTGTGGTCATTGGCTTCTCAAAGGCGGGGATAAAGGGGATTGCTATTGTCAACGTCACCCTTATGGCCTTGGCTTTTGAAGCGAAAGAGTCGACCGGAATCGTAGTACCGCTTTTGGTTTTTGGAGATATTTTCGCGGTAATCTACTACAACCGACACACCAAATGGTCGTACATTTTTCGTTTCCTACCTTGGATATTGGTTGGTATCCTCATTGGCGTTCTTATTGGGAACGATTTAGACGAAGCCACGTTCAAAATCGGAATGGCCATAATTATTCTGGTCAGTGTTGTCATGATGTATTGGTGGGATAGACGGAAGTCGAAAGCTGTCCCGACCCATTGGCTTTTCGCAGGAATCGTCGGCACCATCGCAGGTATTACGACCATGATCGGTAATCTTGGCGGGGCATTTAGCAATATCTATTTTCTGGCGATGCGGGTGCCCAAGAATGAATTTATCGGCACGGCTGCGTGGTTGTTTCTCATCGTCAATATCTTAAAACTTCCGCTGCATATTTTTGTTTGGGAAACGATAACACTCGACACGTTCCTGTTCGATCTCAAGCTTATTCCAGGAATCATATTGGGTATTTTTGTAGGTATCAGAGTAGTGAAACTAATCAAAGAGGATTTCTACCGAAAGATGATCTTGGTGCTGACCGCCTTAGGTGCGCTACTGATTTTATTTCGGTAAAATTGATTGATTTGGGCAATAATTGTATCTTGCCTTCTATCGATAAGACCCCAATTGTGTTAAATCGATATCCGACCCGACCCCAATTCATACGAAACACTTTATAGAAACGTTCGCTACTTATGAGACTGTTCGTATTGCTTTTCTGTATTTTTTTCGCTGTAAGTTCATGTAGTACTCTTGGTCTTACAGGGAAGAAAAAAACATCCATCACCAAAAACACGAAATCACCTGGAAAGGGAACGTCTTTTTCCGATTTCGTCCCGAAGGATGCAATCTCACAACAGGGCTTGCTCAATGTACATCAAGTCGGAAGGAAATTCTACTTTGAAATTGCGGATAGTCTCCTGAATCGCGAAATTCTAGTGGTTACCCGTTTCATAAAGACCCCCTCCGGTGCCCGAAATTACGGCGGCGAAAAAATAGCGGAGAATACCATCGTTTTTGAAAAGAGTCCGACGAACCAAATCTTCCTAAGAATTGCGACTTTAGTCAGCGCCGCCGACGAAAACGACGCGATTTCGAGGGCGGTCAATAATTCTAATATCACCCCCATTCTCGAGGCCTTTGAAATTCAGGTAAGTGATCAAAAGCGCGCTTCGCACCTCATCGAAGTCACCGATTTTCTCAATAGTGAAAACCCATTACTAGCACTAAGCAGCCAAAAAAAGGAGGCCTATCGTTTATTGGGTCTGGAGAAAGATAAGTCATATATCAACGAGATCAATTCGTTCCCATTAAACACCGAAATAAAAACGGTGAAGACCTATAAAGCGAAATCAAGTAAGGAGAAACGAAAAAAGCAATTGCCTGCGGCCGTTTTGGCGGGGGTGGTCACCTTGGAAATCAACAACTCTTTTATTCTTCTTCCTCAAGAACCGATGCAAAAACGCCATTTCGATGCCCGCGTGGGGTACTTTGCAAGTTCGTATCTGGAATATGGTGATGACCAACAAAAAGTGGACAGAAACACCTATATCCACCGCTGGCGCTTAGAACCAAAGCCTGAGGATATCACAAAATGGGAACGCGGTGAACTGGTAGCGCCTAAAAAGCCAATTGTATACTATATTGACCCCGCCACTCCCAAAAAATGGAGGCCCTACTTGATACAGGGCATCAATGATTGGCAGGTTGCTTTTGAGCAGGCCGGTTTCAAAAATGCCATCATCGGCATGGAATGGCCCGAAGACGATCCGGCCATGAGTCTCGAAGACTCCCGTTTTTCCGTGCTGCGCTACTTCGCCTCTCCTTTTAAAAATGCCTATGGACCAAATATCGTCGATCCACGAAGTGGTGAAATATTGGAGAGTCATATCGGTTGGTACCACAATCTATTGAATTTATTGCACAGCTGGTATATGGTGCAGGCGGGCGCGGTCGATTTTCGAGCACAACAGATGGAATTCGATACCGAACTCATGGGGCAACTCGTGCGTTTTGTAAGTTCACATGAAGTAGGTCATACCCTTGGCCTTCGTCATAACATGGGATCAAGCTCTGCTACGCCTGTCGAAAAACTAAGGGATGCCGAATGGCTTTCCAAAAATGGACATACCTCCTCTATCATGGATTATGCCCGCTTCAATTATGTGGCGCAACCTGAAGATAACATTCCCTTGGAGCACTTGATGCCTCGTATCGGCGACTATGACAAATGGGCTATTCAATGGGGTTATTCCCGATTTCCGGACTCATTGGAGCCTAAGGAAGAAAAAGAGCTGTTAAGCCAGATGGTCGTGGATAGTGTGAGAAATAATCCTAGGCTATGGTTCGGTGGTGAAGGACGTGATTTTGATCCGCGCTCCCAAACCGAGGATTTAGGGGACAATGCGATGGAAGCCAGTATGTACGGCATTCTCAATCTGCAACGTATCGCTCCTTGCATCAAAGAATGGGTCAAAGAAAATGATAGTGATGATTTCGCCAATCTGGATCAAATCTATAAGGATCTTGTGAATCAATACAGTGACTATATATTTCATGTATCCAAAAACATCGGAGGCATCTATGTAAGCCCAAAAACTATGGGGGAAACAGGGGAAGTCTACCGCCCAGTGCCCAAACAACTCCAAAAACAGGCATTGGCCTTTCTCAATACCTATATTTTTCATGAGCCCAAATGGTTGATGCGTAATGATATTCTCAATGCCATTCGTTCACCGCAATCGAAGGAAAGTGTCACCAAGACTATGGAAAGTGTGATGATCAACTTGCTCGGGGGAAGCCGGATCAGCCGAATGACCTTTATTTCAGAGCGCTATGAAGATGAGAATCCATACCGCCCAGAAGAATATATCGATGATCTCAACCAATTGGTCTGGGGCGATATGAATGTCTTTTATCAAACCAATGCGTATCGTCGTAAACTTCAAAAATCATATGTTTCTAATATGATCGCGCTGTACAAGCCAGATGTTACCGAAGGTATTGTTGAAGGACTTTTGGCCGAATTATCGAAGGGGTATACCTCGAATACGGATGTACGATCGCTAGCTTTGGATAATCTGCTGACCTTGCAGGGGAAAATAAAAAGAACGTTGCCTGTAATGACAGACAGACTTACTATCGCCCATTTGAACTATCTCAAACGAGAGATTGAAGCTGTGGTCGGGGAAACGGATGACGTTGACCCCTTGTTCATTCCATTTCGAAAGGATATCTCCATTAAGGAAGAAGGCAAAGAATAGCTATTGCGCGTATTTTTCCATGGTGAACAATTCTGGTGAGCCGCCGCGATTTCCACAACCCGAGGCAATATATAACGCTCCCTCATATTCAACAAGACCGGTGCCATGTCGCCCTTCCAATAAAGGATCAAGGCTTTCCCATTCATTGGTCGTCAGATTCAAGGCTTCGACCTCGGCATGAGCTTTCTGTTGTGCTGTAGACTCCCCGCCGATTACCAATACCTTATCCTGAAACAAGGTAGCCGCATTACCAGCTCTTACGGTGGGAAGGTTATTGGGGAGGGTTTCCCATGTATTGCTCGAAATATCATAGCTATCGACTTCTGCGATGGTACCTCCAAAAGGCTGGTCAGGAAATATACCGGTATTTCGTCCTGCAGGAGCAACGATTTTTCCATTGACCAAAACGGCCTGAAAATGGTCACGGGCCCGGGGGGCGTCTGCCAGCACCTCCCACGTACCGGTAGCCGGGTCGTACAAGTCCATCCACTTTTTATGGTCTCCTATATGTCCATTTTTGATGCCGCAAGCGATGTACACCTTTCCGTTGTACAAGACATTCCCCGTAGAACCTCTTCTCCGCGCTTCGGGAATCTCATCGCCTTGACTCCATGAATCAGTAGCCGTATCATAGATATACACATGTGTTACGGGCGTTTCATTGGGCCATCCGCCGGTTAAGGCTCCGATGATATAGATTTTGCCTTCTATGACCACGGGCTGAAAATGATGTAGTTCCAATGGCGGTTCCGGTCCTGTGGTCCAACTTTCATCTTGGGTATCGAAAATACTCACGGCACGAATATCCCTTCCGCCCAATAAGTAGAATTTCTGACCTACCCGAACAAAAGCGGCCTCATGGCGCTGAATGGGTTGACTATCATCTGCGGCTACTACAGCTTGCCAGGTGAAAGGTGTGGTATCATTATCCGTTTCCGAATCCGTGTCAGTATCGGTATCGGTTTCCGTATCAGTTTCAGTTTCCGGTAATGGGGTATCCCCTTTGGTATCTTCTTTACAATTGATGAAGACTAGTAGGCAAAACAAATAAAATACGTTCTTTATCATGGCTTTCGGGTATTCATAGTTCAACCGAAATATATAAATAAGAAACCCTACGACCAAACTTCCCGAGAGACGATCTGCTAAAAGATTGAAGCATTTAAACTATTGTGCTATCCCTTAGTATGACAAGAGCCGGTGTTCAATACACCGGCTCTACAACTAACTTAAACCAAACTAACTCAAATAATCTTATCTCAAAATTCGTGGATTTTCGCCTAAGGTAGATTAACTAAACTTGAAGTTTTGTTTAACTATATGCACTAGTTTCCGGAAACCTCAAGGGCATTATTTTTTATCGAACCCTTCTCACTTTTTAAGCCTAATGCTTTGGCAATTGTCGGGGCTATTTGCGAACTATAAATCTGACTTTGCGTTGAAACTTCCCCAAGGGTAGCGACATCTTTACCGAAGAGAATGAGCCAAACACCCCCTGCTCCGGACACCTTATTACCATGGCTTTTCCAACTTTCCAAGGGATCGGTACCGCGTCCGTGGTCTGTAGTGATCAAGAACAGCGTATTGTCTTTGTAAAACGGATCGGCTTGGGTAAAGTTCCACAGTGCTTGGATCATGTTATCCGTAGTATTCGCTGATTTCAAATAAGCTTCATAGTCCCCATCGTGAGCGAAATCATCCGTTTCGCCATAGGCGATATATATAAATTCAGGATGCTCCTTTTTCATATGTTCCAGGGCATAAGAATGTGTAAAAACGTCTAAACGAACCGTACTCCATGGACTGGGTGCCATGGGCTGCAACTCGTTCAAAAACCTTTCCCGTTCGCTGAGGTGCTGCCCGGTTGCCAGTTCGAACCCCGCATTTACAGGAACGCCCGATCGTTCTTCATTTACGATAAACGGAAAGACATCCCAACTGCCGAAGGCAGCTACCTTGCCTTTATACCTCGAATCACTGTTCGCAACTTCCAAAATTGTGACATTCGGATTTGGAATTTTGTCATTACTGTTGATTCTGGTATCATCGGCCTTGCCTGATAGGATTTCATTGTACCCAGGGTATGAGAACCACATCGTATTTGTCAGATCCACCTTGCTCCCTACATTTCGATTGCCATGAAGTTGTCCTATTTTAGAAGCTTTTTGCCAAATAAAGGGCAGTAAGGCTTCCCGTCGCTCTTTTAGGCTTTCCCTCCAGAATCGTTGTTTTAAGTCCGTGGTGTCATGAACATATTCCGAATTGGATACCAAAAGCGGATCGGCACCTGAAAAGAGCTCTTGCCAACGCAAGCCATCAAGGGTGATTAGAACAACCTTAGTGTTTTGTTCTTGCGCATTTCCTACCAAGAACCCGATACCCATACATAACAGTAATACTTGAATTTTTATGTTTTTCATATCATGCGGCGTTATACATTCTTTTTTTCCGTTCTGTTTTATAACCTGCTCTAAATGTAATCAAAGTAGGATAAACTTCTAATTTTCCCACCACCCTTTGGTATTGATATCATCTGCTCCAAAGGCGGAAACCGCCGCCTTGTAGTTGTCTCCGTTCAATGTTTGTTCAGAATCGGGATACAGGAAACGCACAGGTACGGCATCATTGTTCACATTATCGGGTCCTGGAACGATAACGGAGGGTAAGCCCGTTCTACGGAAATCATACCATGATTCCAATCCGACGAGGAAGGAAGCCAACCACTTTTGGGTCATGATGGTTTCCAATTGATCGTCATAGGCAACACCAGGTTGTGCGGTATAGGCGGCAATATCCTGATCAACGTCCCAATACTCAAATGAGAGCCGAATACCTTCGGTATAGAGGGTTTCGGCATCTGCGGAAATAAGTCCACGCTGGGCGGCCTCGGCAAATAGGAAATGTACCTCAGCGGTCTGAATGATCGCTGCCTGTACCGAGTTAGATGAATCATAGAAAAACGCCTGGTTGATTCTGGATACATTATTTGCCCCACCGTTAAAGGTCGATGCATTATCCTCACTGAGTCCATTAGTGAGGCCCACAAAAAGCGACGGATCATCTTCAGGGTTATCAGTAGGCTGAAACCAGCGTTGCAGTCGATTGTCATCAAAAGACTTTAATACCGCCTCACTGGTTTCGCTCATGCGATGCTCGTCAAAACCACCGATACGGCCTGTACTTATGGGCCAAGAGTCTATTTGGGTAGTCGCAGGGTATAGCATCACCGCATTATCGTCATTGGTCGCAATAAAGATACCCGAATCCAATATGGCTTGTACCTCTGCTCCGACATCATTTCTATTTGAGGTACGCATTAAATAGCGCAGGCGTAACGAATTGGCAAACTTCAGCCATTTAGTTGTATCGCCTCCATAAAGTATATCTCCCCCCAGAATCGATTGGTTTAGTGCCAATTGGGTTTCGGCCCTACGTAGGTCATCCAATATTCCTGCATAAATCGCCTGTTGGGAATCGTAAGCCGGAGTAAAGTTACCTTCGGTAGCCGTAATGGCCTCCGAGTACGGTACATCTCCCCAGTTATCGGTCAAATTGGCAAAGACATAGGCACGCAAGACCAGGGCCATGCCCTCGTAGGAGGTGTTTTTGGTCTCTTCGGCCAAGGCGCTCTCCAAAATCAGCTCTATTTCTGGAAGAATCCCATAATAAGTGTTCCATAAACCTGATTCAGAACCCCAATTATACCGATCAAAACCCGTAAAATTGATTTTAGCGGTCAACTGGGCCACAATATTCCCTCGGTCCCATCCACCTGCATCGGCGGTCGTGGTCGCCAGTGTAGAAATTACCGTTGAAAGCAACAGGTCTGCACTGACCTCTTCGGGTTGATTGGGATTCCTGTTTGTTTCTTCAAAATCTTTTGTGCACCCCGTTAGGGTGATCAAAGCAAGGAGAAGGATTTTAGTTTTCATATATTTTTTCATCTTTTCTATCGATTTTAGAAGGTTACATTGAGGTTGAACCCATAACTTCTTGAGCTAGGGAGTGCCATATCTTCGACCCCTGGTACGATGGTACCGCCATTGAACGATATGGTTTCAGGGTCGAAATGTGGGTTCTCAGTCCATAAGGCCAAATTTCTTCCGACTAGGGAAAGGTTTATGGACTGGATAAAGGTGTTCTTTAAGAGCTTTTTAGGCAGATTGTATCCAATTTTCACTTCACGAAGTTTCAAGAAGGAGGCATCGAACATACCGATTTCCTCGTTGCCCCGATTATAACGCCACCAGTAGTAATCCCGACCGCTTAAGCGAACGTCATTGGGGCGATAGCTTCCGTCCGTATTTTGAATGACCCCTTCAGAAATAATACCTTCCTCACGGCCAACGGCGGTAAAATCCATCAGACCTGAAGTACCTCCGATCAATACGGTTCTAGACATAATAACTCCCCCTTGGCGCCAATCGAATAAAACACCCAAGTTGAAACCCTTATAGGTAAAGGTGTTCTGTAAGCCCAATGTAAAATCAGGATTATAGTTTCCTAGCAATTTCAAGTTGGGGTCGCGCAGCGAGAACCCATCTTCATTGTGAACTACCTGCCCAAAGAATGCACTGTTCGGGTCGTCAACAGTGACCAGTCCGGTACCATAAACATCACCCATACGGCCGCCTACCTTTGCCTGGACACTTAAATAGTTGTTCGACATCTCATAGGTATCCAAACCTTCCGTCAACGATTTTACCTTGCCCCTTGCTCTTGTGAAGTTGGCCGTGGCATCCCATCTGAAATCCGTCGTTTGAACCGGTGTAGCGTTCAATACAACCTCTACACCTGTATTTTGGATTTCCCCGGCATTGATAATCCTTGAACTAAAACCCGATGTGTTCGTTACGGGTAAGGTTAGGATCTGGTTTTTGGTCGTCGAATCATACCAAGAAACGTCAAGTCCCAAACGATTATTGAACAACCGAAGGTCGGCCCCGATTTCAATGGAATTGGCCTGTTCTGGAAGTAGTTCTTCATTTCTAAGGACTTCGGAGGCACTGACCCTTTGAAAGTTTCCGAAGGGTTCATTGAATGAAAAAGTGTTCCGTAAGGCATAGGGATCGGTATCATTACCTACTTTGGCCCAGCCACCACGAAGCTTGAAAAACGAAACTTGTTTGGGTAAGGTAAACATATCGGAAAGTATGGCACTAACGCCCACCGAAGGATAGAAGTACGAATTGTTGTCCGCAGGTAAGGTGCTTGACCAATCATTCCTTCCGGTAACATCCAAGAACAAATAATTTTTATAGGAAACATTGGCAAATGCGTACAGCGAATTGATTTTTCGCATATCATTGAACTGTGTCTTGGATAAGGGTTCGGCGGAATTCGCAAAGTTGTAGATTCCCGGAATGGAGAGGGAGTTGGCACTGATACGCTTGAACCGATTTTCCTCTTCGCGAATGTTTCCTCCAATGGAGGCTCCAATGGTGAAGTCTTCGGTCGCTTCTTTAGTATAGGACAACAGAAAATCCGTGTTTTGTTCCTTAAAGAAAATATCGTCTTCCCTATATTGCCCCCTTGCGAAACGCTGTGTACTGTATGCCCGACGGCCTGTACGCAATTCCCCGAAATAATCGATCCCGGTACGCAACATCAAAGACAGGTCTTTGGCAATGTCGATATCAACACGGGCATTTCCGAAAATACGGTCCTTATTGAAGCCATTCGTATTCTCGTTCATTGTAAAATAAGGGTTGTCGTGCCAGTTATAGTTGTAATTGAACTGCTGTCTACCCTCGAGACCTGGCTGCCAGTAATCCCTTAAGGAGTTCATATTGATCTGACGCCCGAACCACACCCAGAGATACATAATGTTTTCGGTGCCATAAGAATTGTTGGGGCGATTGGTACTCCCGCTATTGACATAATTTATAGAGGACGAAACCTTTAACCACGGTCTCAGCTTATAGGAGCCACTGAGGGCATAGGTCTTTCGTTCATAATCCGTATTCGGCAAAATACCCTCACTATCAAGATTGGTCAAAGACATCCTGAAATTACCGAACTCGTTACCGCCTGTCAACGAAAGGTTGGTAGTGCTGGTCATTCCGGTTTCAAAGAAATTTTCGATATTGTTAGGGTTAGCGACCCATGGCGTAGCCGTTATCTCATCTGCAAACGTACCATCGGCATTTCTGGGCCGCAGTGCGAAGTCTCCCGCTCTAAAACCGCTGCTGGTCGGACTGTCATGTTGAAATACCAAACGGCCATCCAATGGTGGACCCCAGCTTTCGTCAATGTTATCGTTGGTTCCTGCCCCAAAGCCATCGCCAAAAGAAAACTCGCCCCCAGCCCCTTGACCGTATTGGTTTTGATATTTTGGGATACGCAATGCATTTTCAAAGGTGAGGTTTTGGGTAAAGCTTATGCCCAATCCTTTGGAACCTTTACCGGACTTCGTGGTAATCAACACCACGCCATTTAGTCCGCGCGACCCATACAAGGCCGTGGCATTCGGCCCCTTTAGTATAGAAATCGACTCGACATCATCGGGGTTTATATCTTGAGCGCCATTCCCATAATCCGTTTCCAAGTTGCCCTCTGCTCTATTGCTTATGGTTCTATTACTTATTGGGATCCCATCTACGACAAATAAGGGAGAGTTGTTTCCGGGGATAAGGGAGCCCTCACCCCGAATGGTAATCAAGGAAGTCGACCCTACCCCAGAGCCGCCACCGGTAATCTGTACGCCAGCAGCCCTACCCGCAAGTGAATTTGTCACGTTGGTTTCACGAGCGGTCACCAGGTTTTCATTTTTCACTTCCTGAACTGCATAACCCAGTCGCTTTTTTTCTTTTTTAATCCCCAGGGCCGTTACCACCACTTCATCAAGATTCTGCGCATCGGGTTGTAAAGCAATATCGGCCGTGGTTTTTCCGGAAGTATCAAATTCTTGGGTGATATACCCTATATATGACACTTCTAAAATCTCGTTTCCCGTGGCAAGTTCAATTATAAAATTGCCATCAAAATCGGACGCTACTCCATTGGAGCTACCTTTCACAACAACGGAAGCACCCGCTAACGGGTCGTTGTTTTCATCGAGCACCCTACCGGAAAAATCGGTTTGGGCATGGGTCGTGGCCAGCATAAAAAATGCAAATACCAAACAGTATAGTGTTTCTTTCATTTTCTTTCGTATTTGTAAACTTTGGTTTATTATTACGAAACAAATATCATAGACCACTGTTAGTAAAACATACTATTCATATTAACAAAAAGATATCCCTAGATTAAAAATATTATGAAATCGTTATCTGAAAATAATTTACAAATACTCAATTCAAGCAAAAGTTAATTTTGGGTAAAATTATTGGATTCTCGAGGGAAAAGACGGGTTTCGAGGGAATCGGATAAGGTTCTGATTTCAATTAAATGCTATGTTTGTAATCTACAACGTATTCTATGGAAGATTATCTTATCGGTATTGGTAAGCGCATCAAGGAAATCAGAAAAGGCGGCGGAGCTACTATTAGTGAAATTGCTCAAAAGGCCGAAGTTACAGGTGGGCTGATATCGCGTATTGAAAATGGCAGAACCATTCCTTCTTTGCCCGTTCTCTTAAAAATCATTACTTCCCTAGATGTGGAGGTAACGGAGTTCTTCGGCGGAATGCCCCAGGTAAACGGAGCTAATTTCATTGTTTCTAGAAAGGAAGAGAATGCTGTTATTGAGAAGGAGGACGAGGCCATTGGTTTTGAATACACTTATATTTTTGGTAAACAGTTATCGTCACTGGGTTTCGAAACCGTACTATTAGAAGTCAAACCCAATTCAAAGCGCGACAAAGTACGCACGGATGCTTTTGAGTTCAAATATATACTGTCTGGAGAGTGCTCCTATATCATCAATGAAGAGGAGGTCTGCCTAAGGGAAGGCGATTCGATATTTTTTGACGGGCGTCTTCCACATGTACCCGTGAATAGGGGCACCGTCTCTTCGAAAATGCTAGTGATCTACTTTTTTATTTGAACCGTTCGAAAAGGTTTTTAATCGCAACCTATGGTTTAAGGTACGGAGTGAGTTCAAAAAGTGAATCGACGACGTAGGTCGGTTTTGCAGATTCCAATTGTTGCCGTGTATGGGCCCCGGTAGTTACCCCAACGGTTATGCCACAATGGGCATTTTTACCCTCTTCGATATCGATGATTGAATCTCCGGCCTTCAGAACGTTTTCGGTGTCAAAAACGTTCAAAGCTTCCATGGCCTCGAAAATCATATCGGGATGGGGTCTTCCTAATATGACATCATCGGCGGTAACCAAAGTGTCATATTGTTGCCCTTTGACCCAGTTCATTTTTTGTAATAGCCGTGTTGCAATGGGTTTCGAATACCCGGTATTTAGGGCAATTTTGATCTTTTTTGACCGCAAATGTTCCAAAAGCGGCACTACACCTTCGAAAGAGGTGACTTTCAAGGTGTCATACGCTATATCAAGCATTCTTTTGAAGTCTTCGAAAATCGGTTCTGAATCTAATTTGCTGTCGGCATCCAGCTGGGCCAATATGTCCTTTATGGCTTGGTGCTTCTCCTTACCAGCGCCGTACTCAAGTACAAAATCCAGAGAAAGGCCGAAGCCAGTTTTGTTGATGGCTTTTTGAAGGGTTTTATAGACTACATTGTCTTCATTGACGACGGTACCCGCCATATCAAAAACCACTAGTTCGATTTTATGCATGTTGTAAATTAAAGATTTTAGCAATGTTTTCTTCCGCAAAGCCAGCACTTCCGGTCATGCCTTTGCCTCCGATACCGGTTACGACATGAATATCGTCATCAATAGTATTCCGATAGATATCGGAAGTTTTGCACTGCGAGTAAAACCCCGGCCATCGACGTTGAATGTCGTAGGTCGGTAGGTCAATAATCTTTTTAGCCTCTTGAATAATGAAATCATCGATATCCATATTCAAGTCCGTCCCCAAATCATCCATTCGATGGGCGTCTGCGTACTGGTGCGAGTCGCCAATGATAACGGAACCGTCGGTCGCTTGTTTGAATAAAATATGTACTCCCCATTTTTTGATGAGGGAGTCTTGGTCTTCTCGAGCCTTGATTTCGTGATAAGATGGACATTCGGCGAAGGATTCATAGCGACGAATGGAGAGTCCAGTTAAAATGGAGCTAGGAAGGGTGAAATTCCCCTGTGGTTTTGTCTGCATCATTTGCAATTTGGACACTTCTAAATCGCTCTCCTCGAACAATCGCGGATAGAGCGTTTTGAATTCGCTTCCATTACAAATGATAACCTTTGAGGCAAGAAGGGTCTTGCCGCCTGAAAGATAGACTTCAACACCCTCCGATAGCTTATTGCATTCGAGTACCGTGTTTTGGAGGAATAAATCCAAACCTACGGCTTTTAGATACGTGTGTACTTTATTGACCATCAAACGAGGTTCGACCATAATTTCCTCTGGGAAAAAGAGCCCTGCCTTCACATAGTCTGATCGCAGACCGACATAGCGCTCCAAACACTCCTCTTTCGTCAATAAAACCGATGTATATTGGTTATTTTGATTGATTCGATGAAGCTCTTCCAGTAGTTGTACTTCTTCCTCGTTCGCAGCAAAGTATACTGATCCTTCCTGACGTACGGAAATATCAAAGGCTTCCTGTATTTCCTTATAGATCCTTAAGCTTCGGCGTCCATAGGCTTGCCATTTGGAATTCATGCCTGAAGGGACTACTTGCCCAAAATTGCGGACGGTTGCACTCTGAGGAGTACGATCTTTTTCTATTAAGGCGACTTTAAGTCCGTGTTTCAGTGCGTGATAGGCATGAAAGGTTCCCAGAACCCCTCCGCCTACAATAATCAAGTCATATCCGTTTTTCATCTACTCCATTTTAGTTATACCATTAACTGGGTTCGATCATCTCTACCGACCATTCTATTCATGCTCCCCCGATCTTAAACAATGCGCATTTGCTGTTCCGAGGGAAGTTGCACTTTCTTATACTTTGACCTAAAATATACTAACGAAAGTATGCCAACAACCAAACCTATCAAGGCAACGAGGTAGGTACTATTGATAAAGAACCGTACCCACGAAAGTTCGCCTTGACCAAAATTTTTATAGAGCAGAACACCTATGCTTCCAAGGTATCCGAAAGCATCGGCGATATAAATGAGGAAACCCACATTACCTTGTATTCTAAATACCGCGATCATTCGATCAAAAAATAGCCCGTTAAAAGGCACATAACAGCTATAAAGTCCAAAACCTGTGACCATCATCCATACCAGCGGGGAAACGAGCTCCATTTGATACAAGAAGGTATTGGTACCGATAATCAACACTCCAAAAAGCAAGAGGTAGTGATAATATAGAAAGGCCTTTTTGTTGTTTTTTATGAAACTCATTGCTCCCAATGCCAATAATACCACGATGGCTATCGGAATTTCCGCAAGCGTGTAAACGGATACATCTCCTTCATACCCTATAGCATCCCAAATTTCACGAGAAAAATTGTCTCTGAAATCTCGCAAGGCGGTCAAGCAAGTATAGAAGAAAACAAGTATGGCCAAGGGAAACATAAAGGTACGTATCAACTGTTTTCGGTCTGACCGGGTCATCGGGTCTCTTTTTGAGCGTAAGGTCATGTCTTCGGCAGTAGGTTGGGGCATGCGCTCTAACAAGAAAGCAAAACAGGCAAAAGGAATCAAAAAAAGTGCTCCGGTTACCGCAGGCATCCATATTTCAGCAATCTGAAGTTGATTGAGCACAACAAGCCCTATCGACTTAACGGCACCGCTTGAAACAATAAAGCTAGAACAAAGGGCGACACCAAGAATCTCGGTAAACTTTCGCCCTTCTAAATATGAAAACACGATGCCCCATATCATTCCCAGTGAAAGGCCGTTTAGAAACATAAAAATGATATTATACGGGGCTGATAGCACACCAAAGGCTATCAAACAACCTTCAGCCAAAAGAATCATGCCAAGCAGGTACGGCAATCTGCGATTGGGGCTTAGTTCCGAAATCAATTGAATACCGATGAACTTAGATAGCATATACCCCAACACCTGCGAAATGATCAACAATATCTTATAATCTATACCAATAAAAGCTATGTTCTCAAAGGTGGCTACGGTAAATGGCTTACGAAAGGCATACATACAAAAATAGGTGCCGAACGATGCGAATGCACTGTACCCAAGAAACCGAATATCGTTTACCGCTATTTTCAAAAACAAATCTAAGAGTTTACAAATGGTAAAAATTTGCAAACAATATTCTATATTTTTTTAGTATTAGTAACTATTTAAACGTTATCTGATCGTTATAAAAAAGTAACTCGGCTTGTATATTTTATAATCATCGCTTAACGAAATGGTAAACACCAGTTTACAAGGACTCCCATTTTAAATGACAAACTTTGTGTCACCTGATTTTCGTTACATGAAAATTAACTTCAGTTTATCCTTGACCTTTTTGGTCAACTTCTTGATTACTCGATTGAGTACTTATTATTCGCCCTTTAAATTCAAGAAAATCAAAATCCAACTACCGAGCTGATGAAGAAAAGACCCGTTGATATTGTTGTCATATCCGATGTACACCTAGGAACATACGGATGTCATGCCAAAGAACTACTAAAGTATCTGAAGTCGATAAAGCCAGAACAGGTAGTCCTCAATGGGGACATTATCGATATCTGGCAATTCAGCAAAAGATATTGGCCAAAGTCACATATGAAAGTAATCAAGTTGATTATGGAATGGATTACGAAAGGCGTAAAAGTGTATTACATTACGGGTAATCATGACGAAATGCTTCGAAAATTCGTTGGTTTTCGTCTAGGATCTTTTAGCATTGAAAATAAAATAGTGCTCGACCTTCATGGAAAAAAGGCTTGGATGTTCCATGGTGATGTATTTGACGTGACCATGCAACACTCGAAATGGATCGCGAAACTCGGCGCCATGGGTTATGACTTTCTAATCCTCTTGAACAGTGGCGTGAATTATCTCAGTAAACAAATGGGCAGGGGCAGGGTTTCCATGTCAAAGAGAATCAAGAACGGGGTAAAATCCGCCATCAAATTCATCGGTGACTTTGAAAAGACAGCTGCCGATATTGCGATAGAAAAGGAATTCGATTTTGTGGTCTGCGGACATATTCATCAACCTCAAATTCGGCAAATAAAAACGCCCAAGGGCACTGTAATGTATCTGAACTCTGGGGACTGGATCGAAAACCTGACTGCATTGGAATACTACAAAGGAGAATGGGAACTATATCAGTTCAACGAAGATGCACGGATGAAGGCCAACGATATAGAGGTATCAGAGGCGGATGAAGCGTTGGAGAAAAACATACTTTTTGAACGTTTGTTGGAGGAGTTCAATTCAATATCGAGCCCTGAACGCCTATAGCAGACCGTAAATCATTTCGAATGAAAGTACTCTATGCAATTCAAGGTACCGGAAACGGGCATTTAAGCAGAGCTCGTGATATTATACCCCTTTTACAAAAGCAAAGGCTTGCGCTTGATATTCTTGTAAGTGGTACTCAGGCCGATATCAAGATTCCCCATCCTGTAAAATACCAAATGAATGGTTGGAGCTTTATCTTCGGCAAAAAAGGAGGCGTAGATGTCTGGAGAACCTACTTGAAAACCAATTCGAGTAGGTTACAAAGAGAGGTTAAAAGCGTTCCGGTAGGCGATTACGACCTGATTATCAATGATTTTGAGCCCGTTTCGGCATGGGCCTGCAAACTGAGACACAAACCCTGTGTAAGTCTGAGCCATCAGGCCGCCGTATTATCGAAAAAAGCACCAAAGCCTAAAAAAAACGACCCCTTAGGAAGGTTGATTCTCAAAAAGTACGCTCCGACTACCAAACAATTCGGGTTGCACTTTAAAGAATACGAACCGTATATCCACACCCCTATCATTCGCCAGGAAATTAGAAATACGACAAGGACCAAAGGCCAGCATTACACGGTTTACCTCCCTTCATATAGCGATGAGAAACTCTTAAACGTCTTATCGGAGATAAAGACCGTGCAATGGGAAGTATTCTCCAAACATGCCCGAACCAATTTCTTCCAAAACAATATTACCGTTAGAAGAATCAACAATGAGGCTTTTGTACAGAGTATGGCTACAAGTCGCGGTATATTATGCGGGGCGGGATTCGAAACCCCTGCCGAAGCGCTTCATATGGGAAAAAAATTGATGGTCATACCGATGAAGAGCCAGTATGAGCAACAATGTAATGCCGCTGCATTGAAAGATATGGGTGTACCCATAATTAAATCGCTGAAAATGAAACATTTGAATAAAATAAAAAGTTGGATTGAGACTGATAGCATCAAAGAGGTATACTATCCCGACATTACGGAAAGCATAATTGATCAATTGCTACAAGAAACAGTCATCGGTACTTCTCATTAGTTCACCACATTTCATGTCCGCACGCGCCCCCTCGAAACAATTCAACCTTACTTCTACCGATTTTGGAACGGGTTTTTCCTGGGGCATATCCACAGCGGCGTATCAAAACGAAGGAGCTCATAATATTGATGGTAAAGGACCTTCGATATGGGACACGTTCACCCAAAAAAAGGGAACCATCTATAAGGCACAAAATGGGCAGACCGCCTGCGATTTCTTTCACCGTTACAAGGCGGATATTTTGCTGTTAAAGGCGATGAACATTCCAAATTTTAGATTTTCATTGGCCTGGTCTCGTTTACTTCCAAAAGGTTATGGGCATATTAGCCCCCAAGGCGTGGATTTTTATAACCGCGTCATTGATTTTTGCTTGGAATGTGGTATTCGCCCGTGGATCACCCTCTATCATTGGGACCTGCCTCAAGCCCTTGAGGATCACGGCGGTTGGATGAACCGGGATATTTTGGGTTGGTTCGAAGACTATGTAAAGCTCTGTGCCTCATTATTTGGGGACCGTGTCACACATTGGATGGTGTTGAACGAACCCATGGTATTTACAGGCGCAGGTTATTTTTTGGGCGTTCACGCTCCTGGCAAAAAAGGATTGAAGAGTTTCCTGCCGGCCGTACATCACGCTACTTTATGTCAAGCGATTGGAGGCAAGGTAGTACGCGGGCTAGTTCCCAATGCTGAAGTGGGAACTACTTTTTCATGTTCCCAAATAAATGCATTTTCTGAAAAGTCAAAAGATATTCGAGCGGCCCAAAAAGCGGACGTGCTACTGAATCGCCTATTTATAGAACCGGCTTTGGGGTTAGGCTATCCTTCGGAAGACCTTCCTATATTAAAACGCCTTGACTCCTTTAAAAAGGGGGGTGATGACCAGAAGCTGCTTTTTGATTTTGATTTTATCGGCATTCAAAATTATACTAGGGAAGTTGTCAAACACAGTTATACCGTACCCTATCTACATGCTAAAATTGTTCCAGCAACCGATAGACCCGTAAAAACCACTCTGATGGATTGGGAGGTGCACCCCCCGAGTATCTATAACATGATCGCAAAATTCAACGCCTATTCCAATATCCCGAAAATCATTGTCACGGAAAATGGTGCCGCCTTTTCCGATAACATAAGAAATGGGGCGGTGCATGACCCTGAAAGACTAGGGTATCTTCAACAATACCTCTATCAAGTTCATAAAGCCCAACAAGACGGTTATAAGGTATCCGGGTACTTTGCCTGGACATTTACAGACAACTTTGAATGGGCCGAAGGGTATTTCCCGAGATTCGGGTTGGTGTATACCGATTTTCCATCCCAAAGGAGAATTATAAAGAGTTCCGGAAAGTGGTATCGCGATTTTTTGGGGAACGTTCCTTGAAACGATTCACTTCGTAAGATGTGCAATTGGTCTTTTTGACGAAAAAACAAAAGCTTAACGTAAATTCATTGTCAAAACAGTCGACATTCCCTATTTTGTTTTACTAATTTTTTTCAATGCGAATCAACTGGATACCGATAAGAACTTCACCATATGCGAATATCGCTGCTCTAATTCAAGAAGAGTACGAGTTCAGGGCTAAGATGACCAAGATTTTACTTGAATATCTAGATGATTCCAATGAATACGATTTAGAATGTATCAGCTTTGATTTCGACACAAGAACCAAATCCTTTAAGGTTTCTTCCAAAACCCCAGAACCGATATACTCAGAGCTTCTTAAAATCGATGCTGGTGACTAATACAGTGCTTTCCGATAACCGATGCGAAATCACATAAAATTGAAGTTTACTTAACCTCAACTACGCGACGAAGTGTCATATTTGCACCTTTACTTGAGTTAAGTTGAGATAAATTAGTCCTAAAGACCGGTATCTATTTGATATCGGTTTTTTCATATGGAATCTTAATGCTTGTCGATATATGGTCTTTTGTAGTACCTCTCACCTGAACTGTCTCCGAGCAATCACTAGACATATAAAGGGATTAAAATTTTGAAAATCGACACGGGCGTCAAAACAAATTGACTGCCCGACAGGCAGGAACAAATCTCGAATATCGAATCAAAAATGAGTACTTTAGGGCCAATAGCCAATATCCGTACCCATGCACCAACTACCCTTTCTTCGATATTCTATTTTGGTAGGTCTTGCCATCATCATTTGTCTCAGCTCATGCCAGGATTCCAATGGTAATTTTTCCAAAAACGATGTGGAACATGCGCAACAACTCATCGGAGTTTCATTTTCAAAACAAGCCCTCGATACCATCTATCCGTACCTTGAACGCAATAGAACGGGGTATGATTCATTACGAAACCATCCGATTCCTATTGAGGTGATGCCCGCCATTCGATTTGATCCTATTCCCCATGGTTTTAAGATACGACCTCAGGCATTGCCTCCCATCTGGACCGTAGCCGATAGTATTGCACTCCCTAGAAATCGAGACGATCTGGCCTTTTACAGCATTCCTGAATTGGCTTCCTTGATCAAGCATCGTCAACTGTCCGCTGTGGAGCTGACCGAATTCTTTCTACAACGGATCAAAAAGCACGATTCGATCTTGCAGGCTACCATCACCATAACCGAGGAAATGGCCTTGAAGCAGGCGAGAAAAATGGATGAAGAACTTGAAAATGGAACTTACCGTGGTATTTTACATGGCATCCCTTATGGCGTCAAAGACCTCTTGGCCGTGGAGGGCTATAAAACAACTTGGGGAGCGGCCCCCTATAAAGACCAGGAGCTAGCAATTACGGCCACCGTGGTAGAAAAATTGCAAGCTGCCGGAGGTGTCCTCATCGCCAAATTGGTTTCAGGGGCCCTAGCCCGGGGGGACGTATGGTTCGGTGGAAAAACCAAAAACCCTTGGGACATTACTGAGGGGGCCAGCGGTTCATCCGCTGGATCTGGAGCGGCGACCTCGGCGGGCCTGGTACCTTTTGCTATTGGAACCGAAACCCTAGGCTCCATTACTTCTCCGAGCACCAAAACCGGTATCACAGGGCTACGACCTACCTACGGGCAAGTAAGTCGGCATGGGGTGATGCCCCTGAGTTGGTCTATGGACAAGGTGGGGCCAATGGCAAGAAGTGCAGAAGACTGCGCCATCGTCTACAGCATTATCAAGGGGTATGATACAAAAGATCTGACAACCACTGATTATCCTTTTGGCCTTGATCTGGAAAAGGACTTTCGTTCGCTTAGGGTGGGATACCTCAAAGAGGATATCGAAAGTGATACTACAAAACACTGCGACAATCTTCAGCTAGCCATTGCAAAGTTCAAATCAATGGGTGTTGCCTTGAAGGAAGTAGCACTCCCCGAAGATTTACCTTTCAATAGTTTTGATATCATTCTGCGGTCGGAAGCCGGGGCTTTTTTCGATGAACTCGTACGCTCCGGAAGTGTCGATGAGATGGTGGAACAAGATCAAAAATCACGCGCCAATTCATTGCGACAATCACGCTTCATACCCGCGGTAGAATATATTCAGGCAAACCGACAACGCCAACGTATGATGCAAAAAATAAACGCGCTTTTACAAGATTTTGACGTCATCATCTCCCCGACCTTTGGCAACCGTCAATTGGTCATCACTAATTTAACGGGGCATCCGGTCATTTCGATTCCTACGGGGCTCGATTACGAAAAGCATCCTACGAGTATCACTCTGGTCGGTAATCTATACGATGAGGCCAGTATTCTATTGTTGGCCAAGGCCTTTCAAGATCAAACACTATTTGACGAGATGCACCCGGAGGGCTATTGAAGCTCACTTCGGACTATACCATACGTCCGTCCAGTAAATTGATAATGCGCTTACCATATTCGGCGTTCTTTTCTGAATGTGTTACCTGAATAATGGTGACTCCCTCGTTGTTCAATTTTTGAAACAATTTCATAATGTCCTCCCCTTGTTTGGAGTTCAGGTTGCCTGTAGGTTCATCGGCCAAAATCAGTTTCGGTTTACCAATCAATGCTCGCGCTACACCAACTAATTGCTGTTGGCCGCCACTCAATTGTGTGGGAAAGAGATCTTTCTTGCCGACAATATTAAAGCGATCCAACATATCGGCCACCAAGGATTTGCGTTCAGAACCCGAGATTTTCTTATACAACAAGGGCATTTCAAGGTTTTCATAAACGGTCAACTCGTCAATCAGGTGATAGGCCTGAAATACAAAACCGATGTATTGCTTGTACAGGTTCGCACGGTGTTTTTCTTTGAGCTTGTGTACGGGTTCGTCCAAGAAATCGTATTCCCCTTCATCAAAGGTGTCCAACATACCCATGACGTTGAGCAAGGTCGATTTACCCGAGCCGGAAGGGCCCATAATAGAGATAAATTCACCTTCTTCGACTTTAAGATTGATATCCTTTAAGAGAAAGATACGTTGCCCCCCTTGTTGAACCCATTTAAAAATATTGTTTAACTCTACTAACATATGATCTATATTAAATTATTCTTCTTTAAGCGCGTGTATCGGATTGGCCCTAGCGGCCTTTATTGATTGAAAGCTGCAGGTAGCCAAAGCTATTAGAAAAGTGACTACCCCACCAAATAAAAACATCCAAATCGAGGGTTGAATGCGATAGGTAAAGGTTTCTAACCATTGGTCCATACCATAATAGACCAGAGGTGTTGCAATCAAAAATGATAAAGCCACTAGGCGAATATACTTTTTTGAAAAGAAAACGATATTCTCCAGCACCGAAGCGCCCAGCACTTTTCGTATTCCGATTTCCTTTCTTTTTTGTGCTACAATGAAGGACATTAACCCGAAAAGACCAAGACAACCCAACGAAATGGACAGTACCGAAAATGTACCAAATCCGGCAAAGGTCAGTCGCTCTACGGCATATTCCTTGGCGATGGCATCATCAAAAAACTGCCTCTTGTATATCGAGTTCGTGTAGGTCGCTTGCCAAGTGTCCTTGATATTTTCAAGGGACTTAGGGTTGGTATTCCTTAATTGAATAAACCCATTTTGCATAAAATACGTCCAATTTAAAATGATGCATGGAGAAATTTCATATTGCAAGGAATTATTGTGAAAATCACGCACCACGCCAACAATCGTAGCTTGGCCTTCATTGATTTGAATCGTTTTACCCAGTGCCTCACTTGGAGTCCATCCATAGGATTTCAATAAGGTCTCATTCACGATAAACTCATCGAAAGTCTCTTTATTCTTGGTAAAATTACGCCCGGCGAGCAGCTCTAAACCGAAAAAATCAAGATAATGAATGTCACCTATTTTCATTTCGGCATCCAAGGCTTCAGTTTCGGCCTGTTCGGGCAATCGGTAATTCGTGCCCAACTGAATTCCATTTACGGCCATAGGCGGCCCTGATCCAAAAGACACTTTTGAAACATCAACTTCGGTTAATAGTTTCTCTCGGAATACTGTTGCTTTTTCTTGATTTGGGTTTTCGGTTATCACTACCGCTTGCCTATTAAAGCCCAGTTCACTAGTGCTAAAATAATCCATTTGAAACGCCAGAATAATGGCTGCAATGACAAATAGCTGAACGAGAACGAATTGAAAGGTCACTAAGGTCTTTCGCAACTCACCGGTCAGATTTTGGGTGTTTTGAGCTTTGTTTTTCAATGCGCGAATCGGTTGGTAGCCTGAAAGCACCATCGCGGGATAAATCGCAGCTACAACGGTCGCGAGCACTATTAAAAGTGCAACAAATAGAAGGTGGATCCCTTTGAATTTCAAGTTGAGATCAATAATGGTGAGGTTGTTGTTCAATACCTCTAACAATCCTTGGGTCAAAGCAATGGACAGGATCGCTGCCAAAAGGATTATAAGGCAGTTTTCCCAAACAAACTGCGCAATCAGTTGCATTCGACTGCTTCCCATCACCTTACGAACACCTACTTCCTTAGATCTTGCATGTGAACGGGCCGTGACCAAATTCACAAAATTTATCAACGCGATAAAGAGAATGAAAAAGGCTACGACCGCGGCCATTTTCAAAATCCCCTTCGGCATGATATAGCCTCCAGGACTAGGACCATAAAGGGTCTCATTATGGATTTCGGTAATCGGTTGCAAGTAATATGAAATACGTTGATTGTCTTGTGGATTTAAATACTTGCTTTTCCAATTGGCGATTTTTGATTCTACACCGGTCTTCTGATCAATAGCATTTAGGGCAAGGTAGGTAGTGCCCTGATAGTTGCCCGACCAGTTTCCTGAAAAATACGGGTTGTTTTTTTTAAAGAATTCATAGGGCACCAATGCGCCATATTGGTGGTCCGAATTCCCTCTAGGGTTTTTGACGACACCTGTCACGGTCAATGGGTCTTTTCCTTGCAATAAGATGGGTTGCCCAATAGCACTTTGATAACTCGATGCATCAAAACCAAAATAACGCTGGGCAAGTCTTTCGGTAAGCACGATGGAATTCATTCCCGTGAGGGCCGTAGTTTCGTTTCCGGCCAACCACTCTACGTCAAAGGTCTGGGAATAGAACGCATCTACGAACATGACATCGGGTTCTTCAAATAGCACTTTCTTATCCAGAGCTAGTTCAATCTGAAACGTTCTGGTAAAGGGGCCCGCAACCTGGGTCACCTTATCGATTTCGGGAAAATCATTCCGTAATGCCTCCGCCAAGGGATAGGCCGTAGTATTCCAATACAAAACCTGATTCGGCAACTGATTATGCTGTACCACTCGAAAAGTGCGATCCGAATTTTCGTGATAGGCATCAAAGGTCGATTCATATTGCACAAAGATCAAAATGACGATGCAGACCGTTATCCCAACGGTAAGTCCCAATAGATTGATGAGCGAACTCGTTTTGTCCTTTATCAAGTTTCTCCAGGCAATTTTGAGATGGTTCTTTAGCATAATCCTTTTTTTACTATTCTTCTTTAAGCGCGTGTATCGGATTTCTATTGGCCGCTCGAAGCGCTTGGCTACCAACGGTGCCTATGGCCACCAAAAGGGCGATCACACCAGCACCTACAAAATAGCCCGCGTGTAACGTGATCTTATACGCGAACTGTGATAGCCAATCCGAAGCCAATAGATACGCTATGGGCAAAGAAATTGCCATTGCAATCACAACCAGTTTGACAAATTCTGCGGATAACATCAGCGCCACCTGTCCGATTCCTTGCCCCAATACTTTACGGATCCCGATTTCCTTTCTTCTTCTTTCGGCAGAAAAGGCCGTCAATCCAAAAAGACCTAGGCAAGATATTAAGATAGCCATACCCGCAAAATATTTGGATAGGGCGGACACTTGTTGTTCAGATTGATACAGCTCTTGGTATTGCTGATCCAAAAAACGAAAATCGAAATCCAGACCGGGATTGAATTCAGCGTATAGTTTAGTAAGGCCGGCAATGGCTTTTCGTTCTTCCCCTGCCCTTATTTTCAAGACCAAATTACTTACCCATTCCGTTCGGCATAATAAGGCCATAGGGGCAACTTCATTGTATAAGGACTGAATATTGAAATCTTTTACTACCCCTATGATCTCTCGATTCGGGCCCCGCATATCGATTACTGTTCCGATGGGGTTTTCTAGGCCCATCAGCTTCACTGCAGTTTCATTCAAAATTATTTTTGATTCATTATCCGGCTTGACATTTATATAAGACAGACCTTCCTTCATTTCTATGCCCATGGTCTCGATAAAGTCAGGCCCTACATGGGCGTGCCTAAAGGTCAATTTCTTGGTCTCCTCCGTTTGGCCGGGCCAAGAATGACCCCAGGACGAGTTGCTGAAATTGGTCATTCCCCCTTGCATGTATGACGCATTGACTATGCCCGGTAATTGACGCGCCTCTTCAAGAAAGACTTCCATATTATTGATCAGCCCATCTTGACGCTCAACCATGATTACATTGTCTTTGGTATAGCCAAGATTTTTTGATTGTATGTAATCCAATTGCATATAAATTACACTTACCGCGACAATCAATAAGAGTGAAATGCTAAACTGAAAGATGACTAGGCCTTTGCGAACCATTAGTTCTCCGACGGAAGTGCTGATTTTCCCCTTTAAGACCTTTACTGCACTGAATTTAGTCAGGTACAAAGCGGGGTAGCTTCCAGATATCAACCCTGTAAGCAGGGTAATCAGAAGTATCGAAATCACCATCGACCCCTCAATGGCAAACACGATATCCTTACCCGTCACGTTATTGAACCAAGGCAATAGCAACAACACTACAAAATAGGCACAGATCAAGGAAAAGAAGGTCAATAGTAAGGACTCTGAAAGAAATTGAAGGATCAATGACGTTCTATTCGCCCCAACCGCTTTCTTTACACCTACTTCTTTCAAACGCCGTGTCGCCCGGGCCGTAGATAGGTTCATAAAGTTGATACAGGCGATGGCAAGAACAAAAATGGCCACAATCGAAAAAAGAATCACATAGGTGATACGCCCCCCCATTTGTTTCCCATTTTCATAGGTGCCCTTGAGGTAATTATCGCTGTACCTGGTAAAAAACACCTGTTCGTCAACATTTTGGTTCTTCTTGGAAATGAAATCGGCCATTTTACTGTTAAACGCCTTGATGTCTACATTAGGCTTTAGTAGCGTGTATATACTACTGCTATTACTATACCAGTTGATGTAATCGGGGTTTCGAAGCTTGAGGAAGGTTTTATAGGGAAGCACAAAATCAAAGCGTTCCGATGAGTTTTTGGGGATTTCGAAAATACCCACAATGGTGAAAACATCATCTATATTTTCCTCTCCTTCTTTAATGGCGATAGTTTTTCCCATCGGATCTGAACCTTGTCCGAAAAAACTGTTGGCCAGTTCCGCTGAAATAACAACGGAATTCACATCTGCTAAAGCAGTGTTCTTATCACCGGAAACCAAGGGGTACGAGAAGACCTTAAAAAAGTCGTCGCTGGCCATCATACCAAAGGCGCTGAGTTTTTTCTCGCTAGTTTCGAGCCTCGCGTTACCATCGAACTCATATACCGCGGTGGCCATCTCAACTTCGGGAACTTCCTGTTGCAAAGCGGTAAGCATTAGGCTTGAATTAGAGGTGAAGGTCGCCAACGAACCTTGTCCGTTGGGTATATTTCTACGTACTTGATACAGTTGCTCATCATTGGCATGGAACTTGTCTTTCTTCAGTTCATCGGAAACCCATAGATAGACCAATAAGACACAGACCAGTCCAGTAGACAAGCCGATCAAGTTGATCAAAAAGCTACTCTTGTGCCTTTTAATACTTCTTAAAAACAATACCAAATTGTGTTTTAACATGTTTCGATTTTTATAAGTTATGGCTCAAAAAGTCATGTTCATTCGTCGCGCAAGGCGTCAACCGGGTTCGCAACTGCGGCCTTGAAACTCTGCCAACTCACCGTGAGCAGTGCAATGCCCAAAGCGGTTATTCCGGCCAAGGCAAAAATCCACCAACTCATAGTTGTTTGATAGGCGAACCCTTCTAACCATTTGCCCATAGCATACCACGAAATCGGTACGGCCATAACAAAGGCCAATAGCACCCATTTGACAAAATCCTTGTTGAGGAGCGCCAATACTTGGGTAATCGTTGCGCCGTTGACCTTACGCACTCCGATTTCCTTTTTACGCTGTACCACGGTGTAGGAGGTGAGCCCGAACAGCCCCATGGAAGCAATCAATATGGCCAATAGGGTAAAAATCTGAAAGGCAGAACCAAAGGCCTTATCCTCATTGTATTGGGCTTCAAAGTTTTGGTCTAAAAAGGTATAGGTGAATGTGCTCTGCGGAAAGAGCTCCTTCCATTTGTTTTCAATTTGCGAAATCGCCAGGCTAAGTCCGGCCGTAGATGCCATCGTTTTATCAAATTTCACCAAAAGATTATCTCCGTTGGATTCATAACGCAACAACATGGGCTGTATATCGGTCTTTAATCCGAAATGATGATAGTCTTGTATCACCCCCGAAATCACCCAATCTTGATTAAAAAAATGGACCGTTTTGTTCACGGCATCCTCCATATTGGAAATGCCCATGAATCGTACGAACTTTTCGTTCATCACTACTTCATTACTGGTACCCTGTGCATTCTCCCGGAATGGTCGCCCGGCCACGAATTTCATATCCATCAATTCAAAATACGTCGGGTCTACCCCATAATTGTAAGTAATACGTTTGTCATCTCTTCTTCCATCGGGAAACGTAATGCCCGCACTTGAATTCAAAGCGTCATATCCCCCTCCCGGATACGTTCTTGCACCGGCAATGGTCTTCACAAATGGATAGCGCCCCAATTCACTTTTAAATGCCTTTAGGTTGTTTAGAAAAAGGGAATCAGGCATGGTATTCAACACCTGTCCGCTAAGGGCCACCACCTGATCCAGTTCTACCCCAATGGGCTGGTTTTGTAAAAATCGGATCTGTTTGGTGACGATAAAAGTACCCGCCAATAAAATGATTGTCGCCAAAAATTGACCTACGATGAGCCCTTTACGAATAGCAATTCCACTTTTGGAGGTTCGTACCTTGCCCTTTAAGGCCGTTGCAGGTGCATATTTGCTCAGTACTAGAGCAGGGTAAATTCCAGAAACCAAGGCACCTAACAATACAAAACCGATCATAGGAAATAGGGTATCTATATTCGAAAATTGGAGGGTTAATTCCTTGCCGATATAAGTCGAGAACAGTGGCAGTAGTAGCACTACAATCACCAACCCGATACTTATTGCGATCACATTGAGTAGAATAGATTCTAAAATGGATTGCACAATGAGCTGAGGCCGCTGCGCCCCGGCTACTTTGCGTATTCCGGTCTCCTTTGCCCGTTCAAGGGATTTTGCCGTAGATAGGTTCACATAATTCAACCACGAAAGCACGATAATAATCAACGCGATGGCCGACAAAAAACCCACTCGCTTTGCACTTCCGTTAGTCTCGGCTTCATAGGGCTTATCGGATGTCAGATGGATGTCTTCCAGCGGTTCCATATTATGCCGTTCAAAAGGAAGAGCTTCTACTTTGAAGTCCATGATTTTTTGTTTCAAAAGAGCTACATCGGTTCTTGGATCGAGCTTTACATAAGTGAAATACATGTTTTGATTCCATGTGAACTCCCAATCCCCCTCAAAAGAGGGCCAAGTGTAAAAGCTTTTGAACGACACTAGAAAGTCGTTTTTAATATGTGAATTACGGCTATTCTCATTGAGAATGCCCGTCACCGTAAAAAGCGGACTTTCAGAGTCGAGTATTTTTACGGTTTTCCCGATGGGTTCTTCGGTTCCGAACAATTTTTTGGCGAGAACAGGGGTCAAAATCACGGAATAGGGCTCATTTAACGCTTTGCTGATATCACCTTTTTGGAGGGTTCGATCGAAAATCTCAAAATAGGAGGGGTCGGCCAACGACCCTTTGTTGTTGTCGAAAACCGTTTCTCCAATCATAAGCGCCACCCCGTTCATCTGCCGAAGTCGCACAAAATCAAGAATCTCAGGGAATTCCTCTTTTAAGGTGGGACCTGTTACAATGTAGGCGTTCGCATCTCCCGGCACATATTCTCCACCCTCGAGATAATCCATGTAGACCCGTTGCACATGTTCCGAGCCTTCGAATGTATCATAGCTCTGTTCGTGATTCACATATAAGATGATTAGCACAAAAGAGGCAACGCCAATGGCCAGGCCAAAGATGTTGATAAAAGAGTATAGCTTGTTTTTGAACAGGTATCGCGCGGCTATTTTCAAATAGAGTTTATACATTTTTCGTTTTTTAAATCACACTTCTTTTAAGACTTCGACCGGGTTTACCCGTGCCGCTCTAAAGCTTTGCCAGCTTACAGTAAGTAGGGAAATACTTATGGCCATTCCTCCGGAAAAAGCAAAGACCCACCAGTTGATTTCGATTTTATGGGCAAACCCTAGCAACCATTGCTGCATGGCGTACCATGATACGGGAACGGCAATCACGAAGGCCAGTAAAACCCATTTTAAAAAGTCGGCATTGAGCATGGTCAATATTTCATGAACTGTGGCACCATTCACTTTTCGTATGCCTATTTCCCGTGTTCTACGAGCCATGGTATATGACGCCAAGGCAAACAAACCCATACATGAGAGGATAACCGCCAGTATGGAGAACCAGGTAATCAAGGTATTGACACGTTTATATTCCTCATAATAGTCGTTCAATTTCCCATCGGCAAGAAAATGGGTCAACGCGATATCAGGCAGTAAGGCTTCCCACTTTTCTCGGATCAAATCGACTACCTGTAAGGTGGTCCCTTTTTTGGCGCGCACTGTGAGGTAATCCCATTCCATCAGGTTTTCCTGTTCCGTAAAAAAATGAGCTAGGGGTTCGGTAGTTCGTTGCACTCCTTGGTAGCTAAAATCGTCAATCATACCGACCACACGGTATTGGGTTCCGCCTTCCCTACCTTCGACCAGTATTTGGCCGTTGGCCCTGGTAAATCCCAGTTGTTCCATGGCCGTTTTATTTAAAACGGCCGCTCCCTGTAGTGCGGTAGCATCTCGATCAAATCCATGACCGCTCAACACATCGATTCCCAAGGTCTTAAAATAATTCTGGCCTACATATGACTTTCTAAGGCTAATGTTCGGCAAAGCACTTTCCCCTTGGGGGTAAAAAGTATTGTAATTTTCATCATAATCGCCAGGAATACTGCCCGTGAAATTTACCGAGGCCACGTACGGACTCGCCTCCAATTCCTGATAGATAACGCTCAATTTACCCGAAGCGGCCTCTAAATCTTGGTGTTGCCAAAAATCCGTCTGTATGACAATGGTATTCTCATTATCGAACTTCGGGTTCTTATCTAACATGAAATCAATCTGTTCGCGTATGATAACGGTACCCGAAATCAAGGCGATGGCAATGACAAACTGTACTACAATCGACGCCTTCTTTGAAAAGCTACCCTTATTGCTTGACATTATTTTTCCTTGGAGGTTTTCGACCAGTTTGCTGCGTGACCAGAGTAAGGAGGGCACTACCCCTGAAAAAACACCGATAATACTCCAAATGCCTAAAAGCAAGACAATGAGAAAAGACAGGCTGAACGATTCTAGGCTCAAATTGGTCTCAAAAAGCGCATTGAACGCCGGCAGTAAAAAAGCATGGAGCAGTACGACGCCGAAAAGAAGAGCGATACCCCCCATGACAAACGACTCGACCATTATCTGTTGGGTCACATGTCTTTTTGAAGCCCCAAAAACCTTTTTTACTCCCATTTCACGTGTTCTGGACAAGGCGTTTACGACGGTCAGGTTGATAAAATTAACCAAGGCAATACTCAGAATACCCAAGGCGATAAGGGCCAAAATAATAATCAGGGTTTGGTTGGATTCTTCTGCAGCATGATATGCTGAAAAAGGAAGTAGTCCGATTTTAGTTTTGTTCTCCCCTTCGGGAAGGAATTTAGTCTTGACGATATTTGCAAGTTTAGCTTCAATATCCTTCGGAGCCACATTCTCTTGCAGTACTACATAGGTTTCAGAGAAGGTATTGTACCAATCATGTACTTCCTTGATCCAGGGAGAGATGCTCTCACCGGTTTCATAAGACGTTACGATGTCAAACTTTACCGATGAGTTTTCGGGAATATCAACCACTCCAGCAACCGTCAAAAAAACACTTTCAAAGCCAACTTGGAATTGTTTTCCTACAGCTGAATCTGTGCCAAAGTACTTTTCCGCAAAAGGTCTACTGAGTACGGCATTGTATTTTTTGTCAAGTACACTTTTGGCATTCCCCTCAGTAAACGGAAAGCTAAATACACTAAAGAAACCTTGATCTACATAATACACATTCTCTAAAAAGGCCTTGTCTTCATGGCTCAATCGGTAACCGTCCCAGTCGAAAATTCGAGTGCCATTGATAATTTCCGGGATTTCCTTTTGCATTTCAGGGAACAAGGCTCCTTTTGTTGCCGTACTGGTACCAGCCTCATATACTTCCTGAATCCGATAAATGTTGGAGAGGTTCCTATTGAAGTGATTATAGGTCAGGTCATTGTATACATACACGGCCAACACTAAGAACGAAGCGATGCCTACCCCAAGTCCGACCGTATTGATCAAAAAGGTTCCTTTATTCCGACTGATATTCCTAAAAAACAGTTTTAAATTGTTCTTCAACATGGTCGTGTACTTTTGTTATTCGGTTCTCAAACTTTTTATTGGGTTAGCCGCGGCCGCCCGTATCGCTTGATAGGATATGGTCAACAAAGCGATTCCCAAGGCCAAAACCCCAGCTAGGGCGAACGTCGACCATGAAATATCAACTCGATAGGCGAAACTCTCCAACCATCCGCTCATAAAATACCAAGCTGAAGGGATGGCGATGGCAAGGGCCACCAATATCAGTTTTAAAAAGTCTATAGAGAGTAGTGTTGTGATACTTAGTATCGAGGCGCCCAATACCTTTCTTATGCCTATTTCCCTAATTCTATTTTCGGCCATATAGCTCGCAAGTCCGAAGAGGCCCAAACAGGAAATAAAAATCGTCAGCAGGGTGAACATACTGACCAGCTCTCCCGTTCTTTTTTCATCATTGAACTTTTTAGCATAGGCCTGATCTACGAATTCATAATTGAAGGGGTATTCAGGGTTGTATTTACGAAAGATAGCTTCTGCTTGGGCAATACTTTCGGCCGTCTTTAGTTCTTTATTGAATTTGATGTGAACGACATTGAAAAATGCCTTCGCCCCTTCGATGACCATGGGCTCTACCTTTTGAAAAGGGGAGTTCATAACGAAATCCTTCACCACCCCTATAACATGCCAATCGATACCGTTATCTCTGATAATTTGACCGATAGGGTCTTCGAATTTCATCAATGCCAAAGCAGATTCATTGATTATCGCGGCCGTCGAATCGGTTGGAAATCGCTTTAGGTCAAAATCGCGCCCGACCACCATTTCAACACCCATCGTTTTCGCAATGGCATCATCGGCAGGAAATCTATGGACCAAGGTTTTATTGTCCTCGTCTTTCCCTTTCCACTGAAAGCCCCAAGAATTGCTCCAGGTTTGCGTAATCGGAGAACCGGTCTTTGTAACGGATACGGCCGTACCTGACGCCAGCAATTCTTCCTTGATAAGCATATAGTTTTTCTCGGTATCACCTTCCATCATGGTATACACCAGATTGTTCTTGGTATAGCCCGATTGCCGGTCTTCTACCTTTCGAAGTTGCTGCCCTACTATCATTGTCGCCGAAATCAGAATGATCGCCACTGTGAATTGAAACACCACCAAAATCTTTCTAGGTGTTATGGGGGAATCCATTTTTTTGAACGTTCCTTTCAATACCCTCGACGCTTCAAAACCGGAAAGGTATATGGCCGGATAGCTTCCTGCCAAAACCCCTGTAAACAAGACAACCCCCAAAGCAGCTAACCAAAACCATACATTGGTCAAATCCAATGACAACGGTTTTTCTATGAATGTACTGAAGGATGACAGCGATACGAGTACGATAATCAAGGCGATAGCAGCTGCGAGGAAAGAAATCAGAATAGATTCTCCTAAAAATTGGGTGATCAGCGCCCCTTTTTTAGCTCCCACGGTTTTGCGTATGCCTACCTCTTTTGCCCGTTTCTCGCTTCGTGCCGTACTCAAATTCATAAAATTAATACAGGCGATGATCAAGATTATCCCGGCAATAATTCCGAACATTCTAATCAAATCGATTCTACCCCCAACCTCTTTTCCATTTTCAAATTCTGAATACAACCAAGTTCTTGACCACGGATATAGATAGGTTACCATATCAGGAGATAGCTTGTCATATCTTTTTCGTAAGGTTTCTATTTTTCCGGAGAAAGCTTCGTAGTCCGTGCCTTCTTTAAGCATGACATAGGTCGCCACTGAGTTGTTTCCCCAATTTTTGTCATCACTTCCTTTTTGAACCAGGTATTTCCAAGGAATCAGGAATTCAAAGTCGAAATCTGAATTTTCAGGTAAATCCGCTAAAATTCCGGTGACCATAAAACTATCGGCATTGTCTACTTTCACCATTTTGCCCACAGCGGGTTCGTTCCCGAACATTTTTTCTGCAAAGGTTTCGGTAATGACCACCGAATTGACCCCATCAAGAACCGTTTCTACGGTACCTTCAAGTAAAGGAAAGCTGAAAATTTTCAAGAAATCAGGGTCGACAATGGTGCCCGTTGATTTTATTCGCTTGTCTCCTTTGGCAAACAATAAAGGGGTATCATAGTAAAACCTAGAGACCGCCTCTACTTCGGGATAGTCTTTCTTTATTACGGAGGCCATCACTTTTGGCGTGGAATTCCAGGTCCATAGTTCCCCATCTACCGGGGCCTTGTTATACACTTGATAAATGCGGTCTTTGTTCTCATGAAATTGGTCGATGCCCACTTCGAAACTGATCCAAATCAGAATCAATGCAGTTACCGCTAACCCAATCGAAAGACCAACGATATTCAAGAGCGAAAAACTCTTGTTTCGAATTAAGTTTCTCCAGGCGATTTTCAAATAGTTCTTGATCATAGTCTTCTCTTCTTTGATTATTCAGTACGTAAACTTTTTATTGGGTTTTGCAATGCGGCCTTGATGGTTCTGCTACCTACGGTAAACAGTGCGATAATCATGGCCATGATGCCAGCAAAAAGGAAGAACCAAGCATTAAGGTCTATTTTATACGCATAATCTTCCAGCCATTTTTTCAAAAGCCACCAAGCTATTGGAGAGGCGATCAAAAAGGCCAGCAAAACCAATTTCAGAAAATCTTTGGTCAATAGCACGGTTATGGAAGAGACACTGGCCCCTAATACCTTTCGCACCCCGATTTCCTTGGTTCGCTGTGCCACGATTAAAAGCGACATGGCAAATAGGCCGATACAACTCAACGCGATTGCGATAATGGAACCACTTGTGACCAATGTGGCCATGGATTTTTCCCGATTAAACGTACGATCCACATTTTCATCCAAAAAAGAACTCAAAAATTCAGCATTTGGTTCTATTTCCTTGTAAGCGGCCTCAATCGCCGCTACCGAACGTGCCATATTCATTGGGGCGACCTTAACATAGGAATAATATAGCTCTTGCTGTCTTTCCAAGATAAATGTCAAAGGTTCTATAGCTTTTGACATATTCTGGAAATTATAATCCTTTACTACGCCGATTACGGAATAATTTAAACTATCGCTCACGGGAATAAGTGCGGTCAGCGGATTGTCTTCCCCAAGTTCTTCAGCCATGCTTTCGTTAATCATAACAGCTTGGGTATCTCCCTCCCTAGCGCTATCAAAACTCCTGCCCTGCACCAATTGCAAGCCCAAAGTTTCGACATAGTCGTAGTCTATAATTAGCGTATTGGTCTTGACCACACGACCTTTATAGCCAAACCCCCATTGACTGCTAAATTGACTCCCATCTTTACCGATCCCCAAGTTATTGTCAGCCCCTGATACTCCTAAAATATCAGGGTTGCCTTGAAGTTTGTCTCTCAACAGGCGCACTACATCATAACTGTTCTTTTTTCCATCTAAGGGAAAGGAGAGCACCTGTTCCTTATCATACCCTAAATCTTTATTCCTCATGTAATCCACCTGACTCCATAAGACCAGCGTACCGCTAATCAATAAAATTGCAATTCCGAACTGTAGGACCATTAAAGCGTTGCGCACCGTGTTGCTACCGGTATTCTCTAATTTCCCTTTTAAAGATTGAATGGTACCCAATCTACTCAAAAGCAATGCGGGATACCCCCCGACGATCAATGTGATTACAAATATCAAAACCGTTGCTCCGGCCAGAATAGTCAGTGAATACATCCTTTCCATGGTAGCTTTCGTGTTGAAAACAGTTTGAAATTCTTGAAGCAACACTACACTGAGAAGAATCCCCACACCTAAAGAAACCACAAATACGAAAAGGCTTTCGCTCCAAAACTGAAAAAACAACTGCCGCTTTACGGCACCAAGCGTCTTTCTCATACCAATTTCCCGTAGCCGTTGCGAACTTTTGGCAATACTCATGTTTATGAAGTTCACACAAGCAATAAATAGAATTAGAAATGCAATCCCCAAAACAAGGTAGGCACTACTTCGACTGACTTCGGCATACCCATTTTTGAAACTAGCAAAGGAAATATCGTCTATTGGAAGTAGTCCGAGTTGAACAAATTTTCCATTGGAATTCGGTACCGCCCCTCCCTGTTCGAGGTTTTCAATTGCACCTTGATAATGGAGCTCGGTAAACGAAGTGCTGTTTTTTTCAAATTCCGCTGGCGCAACCCCGTTTTCCAGTTGTACAAATACTTCGTGGTATTGGTTGCTCCAAGTTTCCAAAGTCTCGGCGTACTGGGCGTTTTTCTCAAATCGAAGGACGATTTCAAAGTCTAGGGAACTCTCGTCTGGATTATCCTTTGAAACCGCTCGAACTACAAAAGGCTCTAGTTGTCCTTTGATGAGGATGTTTATGGTTTGACCAATAGGGTTCTGATTTCCGAACAATTTGCTCGCCGTTGTCTCCGTAACTACTGCAGCAGAGAGGTCTTGTAATGGGCTCTCTTTGTCTCCCTCGACAATAGGAAAGCTGAACATCGCAAAGAAATCGACATCGGCCCATACCGCATCCAAATTGATCTCTTTTTCATGATACTGGGTCAAGACATCCTCTTCAAGAAATCGTGTTATCTTATCGACACCGGCCACCTCCGATTGTAGGGCCTGGGCGAAAGGGGTGGGTTGGCTGGTACCTACTTCTTTTCCCTTGGGGGTCTGCCATTCTAGATAGGTTTTGTAGAGCCGATCGCCATTGGCGTGAAATCTATCATACGAAAGTTCGTGTAGCGAATCCATGGTCAATAGAATAGCAACTCCGAAGGCGACCGAGAGACCGACCACATTCAGAAGCGCGAAGGTCTTATCTTTCATGAGGTTGCGCCATGCGATTTTTAAATAGTTTTTCAGCATTGTTTAGCGTATTTGATGATGAATTTATTCAGTTCTCAAACTTTTTACTGGATTCGCATTTGCCTTAGCAATGGTTCGAATGCTCATGATAATCAAGGAAATGATTCCCATGCCCATTCCACTCAATAGAAACACCCACCAACTCATATTGGTCTTATAGGCAAATGCTTCCAGCCATTGATTCATTCCGTACCAAGCTATCGGCGCCGCAATTACAAAGGCAATACCTACCAAGATCAAGAAGTCTTTGCAAAGCAACATATTCAGTTGCATCAATGTTGCGCCCAATACTTTTCTGATGCCAATTTCCTTGGTACGTCGTTCGGTGGTATACACTACCAATCCTAACAGGCCTAAACAACTGATAATTATGGAAAGACCTGTTGCCCATCTCAACAAAGTTGTGGTTCTACGTTCCTGCCGATAAAAACGTTCAACGATATCGCTCATAAAATTTACCTG
This sequence comes from uncultured Flavobacteriaceae bacterium, assembly GCA_947494565.1. Classification (GTDB taxonomy): domain Bacteria; phylum Bacteroidota; class Bacteroidia; order Flavobacteriales; family Flavobacteriaceae; genus Maribacter_C. The sequence goes on from CANLVG010000002.1 coordinate 519,732, forward strand.
AAAATCAGCATCGGGGTAAATTTCATTCCAAACCTTTTCGATTTGAGCAATAGTCTGCGGCCAATTTTCTGATTGTCCTGCTCGGAGCGAAAAATGAACCCTATTAAATCGTACAAAGCGTTCCCGATACCAATCACCTGCGAATGCCATGGGCTCAATACCTGACTTTAATGAACGTTGGTTAAAATCTTCCATCACTCCAACTATAGGATATGATTCGTTGTTCATTTTAATCATTTTTCCAAGCGCATCTTGAGGGGTTTTAAAACCCAATAGCTTCAAATAGGTTTCGTTGATTATAAATTCCCTTATGGTGTCGTTCAGATGATTTCTACCCGCCAATAATTCAATGTCATATAAATCCAAATAGTTTTTGTCTCCGTAAAGAAATAGTAATGAGGTATTGATTTCCTTTTCCTTATCAAAATAAGTGACATGTGATGAATTACTACTAAAAGAGGCAGGTGGGTGGCCACTCAAACTAGCTTCGTTCACCAAAGGTTGCTCTTTAATTTCATTCATGAATCGAATGCGTTTTTCAATCGATTCGTCGTGCTGCGGAGTTTGGATATTGGCCAAAGCTTCTGTCTGGATGCCCATATCTTGTGTCATCAAAAAATGAAGTTGTTTGCCTACCAACAATGTTCCGATTATGAAAATTTGGGCGATAACAAATTGAAAAACGGTCAAATATTTACGTAGGGATGATTTATCCCCTCCGGTCAAAATCTGATTTTTCAATACGGATACGGGTTTAAAGTGCGAGAGCACTAACCCAGGGTAAAATCCGGAAAGGAAAGTCACTAGTAGCAACAAAACTATGATAAAAGCAATGACCCACGGATCTGAAAAGAGCTCAAAACTCAGTCCTTGCGGCAGAAAGTCCGAGAATATCCGCAACAAACTAAATGAAAGGAACAGTGACAGCACAGCTGCCAGAAGGGTCAACAAAAAAGTTTCGCCCAAAAACTGAATCACCAATTGTTTTTTAGAGCTCCCCAATGTTTTACGTATTCCAATCTCCTTCGCACGTTGAGTAGCTTGGGCGGTATTCAGGTTTATGAAATTAATAGAACCCAATAAAAGCAAAAAGAAGGCGATAAAACCCAGACTAATTAGCACGGACATACTGGCCCTACTTGAGCTAAAATCAAAAGTGTTATAATTAGGGTCAAAGTGCATATCCGTCAGCGGCTGTAAATAGAATTTTCTAGACTGACCAAATGCCTTGGTTTCCGGATCTTCATGTGCTTTGGAAATCTTGTCTAGCTCCGATTGAGTGGCAGCAGCATTGACATTGCCGGCGATACCTACGAACAATTGTGATGCAGAACTCGTACTTCCCCATCCACTGTATTCCAAAAGATTTGTCATGTCGGCGTTATCGGCAGTTTTTAGGGAAATAAATTCTTCAAAAACCAAATCGCTCCGTTCTTCGAAATTGGCGACTATTGCGGTCACTGTCACAGGTATCGTATCTTGATATACCAAGGTTCTTCCAACGATGTCATTTAGAGTTTTGCCGGGGAAATACTTCCTGGCCCGATTTTCCGATAAAACCAGTTCATTGGGGTTTTCAAGTATCTTATCTGTTGAGCCTGCAAGCCATCGGTACTCAAAGAGGTCAAAATAGCCTTGATCGGCATAGACTACATATTCAGGTTTTTTATATAGTTTTTTCGTTTTAGCATTCCGTACATGTAGTGGGTAAGCTAAAAAGACTGGCGCGACAACCTCAACACCTGGCAAGCCTTCTTTTATATCAATTCCAAGTGCTACGGTCACTCCGGGATTATAAAACTTGCCTTCCGGGGTTGTAAACTCAGTGGTAATTCTATGAATACTTTCTCCTTTAGGGTGGAATTTATCAAAAGTCAAATCATAGTAGACCATTAGACCGATTACGAAGGAAGCGCTGAGCCCTATGGCCAAACTAATAATCTTGATCGCTGCGAAGAATTTGTGTCTCGCAATGGAACGAAATGCTATTTTTAGATAATTCTGAATCATGATGTTTATATTATTCCGTACGTAAACTCTTCACAGGATTTACAATAGCAGCCTTTATACTCTGATAACTCACCGTTAGTATGGCAATACCAATGGCCAATAACGCTGCCAAGGCAAATACCCACCAAGGGATATCGATCCGATAGGAAAAATCTTCAAGCCATTTGTTCATGACAAACCAACCCACAGGGAGTGAAATGAGTATGGCAATGCCGACCATTTTCAAGAAATCAGTGGTCAATCGATACGAGATTTGTGCAACACTGGCACCCAAAACTTTTCGCACACCGATTTCTTTGGTTCTTTTTTGTGCATTAAATGCAGCGAGACCGAAGAGACCAAGACAGGCTATTAAAATCGACAGTATGGTAAAGACAATAAAAATCCGCCCTAGTTTTTGCTCCGCCTCATAGGTGCTATTGAATGACTCGTCCATAAAGCGATAGCTGAAAGGTTGCCCTGGCGCCATTTTATTCCAGATGGATTCGATACTCGACACCGCACCCGAGATATCGCTAGTATTCAACTTGACCGCCATTGTGCCTGTTGAATTATTCAAGAAAAGGCCCAACGCGGAAACATTTTCCCGCAGGGACTCAAAATGAAAATCTTTGACCACACCGATTATTGTATAGTAGCCCTTTTCATCAAGTTCAACATCTTGAGTAAGTCGCATACCTAAGGCCTTCTCGGGGCCAACCCCTAAAATAGGCAAGGTCGCTTCGTTGATAATAATAGCTGTGGAATCGGTCACGAATCGAGGGTCAAAATTACGCCCTGCAATAAGCTTCATATCCAAGGTAGGGATGTAGTCATGGTCAACATTCCAATTCTGCATCTGTATCGCGTTTTCTTGATCGAACAAACCTTCTCTAAAAAACGAAGTATTGTTACGGAAAGAGGGAGTAGGTAAAAAACCGCTTAATGTTGCGCTTTCAACATGACCCAATTGGGCCACTTCATTTTTAAAGGCCTTTACCTGACTACCAATGGCATAAGCATCATCTATAAGTACGATCTGGTTTTTCGTAAAACCAAGATCCTTGCCTTGTATATATTTTAATTGTTGGAAAACTACCAAGGTGCTGACAATCAAAAAAACCGAAATCGCAAATTGAAAGACAACCAAGGAATTTCGAATCTTTCCCCCACCTACATTTCCTTGCCCACTTCCTTTTAAGACCGAAACGGGCATAAAACGGGACATGAAAAAAGCGGGATAACTCCCAGAGAAAAAACCGAGCACGAAAGTTGCGGCTATTAGAATCAACCAGAAGATCGGGTTTGCATATGGAACCGCAATCGATTTTCCGGAAATGTCATTAAAGAACGGTAAGGCTATGATGGCAACAACCAATGCCAGAAGCAATGAAATAAAGGCAATCAAACCAGATTCTGTCAAAAACTGCCACACCAAATCTCGCTTGTTCGAACCCAAGGTCTTACGTACCCCTACTTCCTTAGCTCTTTTAAGGGAATGGGCCGTAGAAAGGTTCATAAAATTCACACTGGCAAGAACGATTAAAAAAATAGCGATGAATGACAGAATATAGACATTCTGAATACTGCTGTTCGCACTCAGTTCAGCTTGCCGATTGATCGAATGCAAATGAACATCCGTCAATGGCATCGTCTGATATCGCATGTAGTTACCAGAAGCTTCAAACGCCTCTTTGGTCATCCCCGGCATAGATTGTTGAACCCAAGGAATCATATACTTTTCAAGTATACTTTGTAAGGGGGCCTTAAAATCGGCACTGTTTACGCTAGGGATCAACTTTACAAACGTAAAATAGTTCATGCTGCCCCAATGGTCTTCCCGAGATCCGGCGTTACCGGCCATAGCCATAAATACACTGTGTTCTCGAAGCAACGAGTTTTTGGGCAGGTCTTCAATGATTCCGGTTACTGTATACGTATCCGTATTATTCAAGAGCATATTTTTACCCAGGGCATTCTGAATTCCAAAATGTTTTTCGGCCGCCGTTTTCGTAAGCACCAAAGTGTTCGGTTCAGTCAATGCGGTCTTTGGGTCACCTGCCAACAACTTCAATCCGAAAAAATCAAAGAGGGTAGAATCGGCGAAAGCAACGGCAATTTCCTTCGTATTGGTCTCCGTATCACTCCTTCGAATGAGTGCGCTGCCGGTATGGCGAAGTCTTACGGTTGACTCCACCTGTGAAAAGTCACGTTGCAGGGTCGCTGCCATTGGGGCGGCCGATTCGGTCGCTTTGATTTCGGCTCCTCCGAACTTAATATCCGCATCGATGCGATAAATGCGATCTGCATCAGCGAACATTTTGTCAAAGCTCAGTTCGTCGTAGATATAAAGGGAAATGAGAAGTGCTCCAGCCATACCCACAGCAAGGCCGAAAGTATTGAGGAATGCAAAAAAGGGTTGCTTTTTTAAGCTTCTCCAGGCAATTTTTATGTAGTTCTTGAACATGTTCTTCGTATTTTGATACTTCTATTTCATTCCGAACGCAAACTTTTTACCGGGTTTGCCAATGCTGCTTTTATAGAATGAAAGCTAACGGTCAACAAGGCAATAAAAGCTACCAAGAACCCAACGCCGATAAATGTCAACGGATTTATCTCTATGCGATACTCGTACCCTTGAATCCAATTTTGCATTGCGTACCAGGCCAAGGGAATAGCAATGAGAAGTCCAATAAAGACCAGCTTTAAAAAGTGCAACGAAATCATGGAAACAATGTTCTTTATAGAGGCGCCCATCACTTTTCGAATACCTATTTCCTTAGTCCGCAGCTCGATGAGCATCAATGAAATAGCGAAAAGTCCAAGGCACGACAAGAAAATTGCAATGGTCGAGGCGATTGTGAAAACGCCTGTCAACGTACTTTCCATCTCGTACCATGCCTGAAGGTTTTCATCAAGAAATGAAGCGTTAAAGTCCACATTTCCCGTTACCTTTTCCCAAGTCGTTTCAAGTCTATTGAGTACTATTTCCGGGTCGTTGGATTTTACCTTTACGAATATATAATTGATGGCCCTATCCGCAGACAAATGCAATACTATGGGCAAGGACTTCTCAGAAGGGGAATGAGCATTAAAGTCAGGTATGACCCCTATTATTTTACTTCCTGAAGTTTCGTCATCGTCGCCAAAATATTTTCCGATGGGATCTGTCTCTCCCATGGCTTTGACGAAACTTTCTGTGACTACCGCCATGTTGGTCGTATCCGTGCCAAAACGTTTACTGAAATCCCTTCCTTTTACAATTGGGATTTGTAGTGTTTTGAGATAGTCAAAATCTACTAAAAGCTCATCCGCCTGAATTTGATTTTCATTGTACTCAATACCGATAATCGATCTGGAAGTCGTTCGGTCTCTACCCCTACCTAAATTACTTCCGCTTCCTGCCAACGATATAACGGCAGGGTCACTAGCCAACTCATTGCGAAGTCTGTCCAACACTTTCCGGCCATCACTTTGATTGCCAACAGGTATGCTGACTACCTGTTGCTTTTCAAAACCTATGGGTTTTTGTTTTAAAAAATTCAGTTGTTGTGCCGCAATAAAACTAATGCAAATCAGCAAGGTCGAAATAGCGAATTGGCCGACCAAAAGTGAATTTCGAAGTGTCCCTGGTTTCTTGGCAGACACATTTCCTTTCAAAATTTCCACAAGTCTGAAATTGCTCATTTTAAGTGCGGGATATCCCCCGGCAATTAACGTGACCATCATAAAGACACCTCCCATAATGGCTAAAAAAGAGGGCTGAAGCAGGGTTGAAATTTCAATACCTCCTCCGAATCGGGCATTGACTTCGGGCAGGAGCTGCGCCGCAAATGCAATACCCATTACAAAACCAATGAAGTAGACGAAAAAGGCTTCTCCCCAGAGTTGAAAAAAAAGTTGTTTTTTAAAGGCTCCCAATGTCTTTCTAACACCTAATTCGCGACTTCGTTGAAAAGACTGGGCCATGTTTAGATTGATAAAATTGAAACACGCTATCAACAGAATAAAAGCGCCTAGGCTCATTATCGCATAGATCAGTGCCTTTGGTGCACCGCGTCTTCCGAAATGAATATCTTCTATATTTATCAGCTTCAAATTGAGCAGTTCATCTGTTTCCTTGGTTTCAGGATGCTCCTGCTTAAGTCGCTCTAATTGGTCAGGATAATACTTTTCAACAAACGGTGATAGCTTACTTTCAACAAGTGGCAGGTTGCTTTTTTCCAATATTTTGACAAATACGTTCGATGAATTAGCATTCCAGCGGTCTTTTTTCGTATCGTACCCGTTCAGGGATTCTATGCGTGCAATTGCATCGAAATGAATACTAGAGTTTTTGGGTGCATCTTTTGCAATTGCAGATACTATATAAAACTGTTCCTCGCCCGCCTTTCCTATTTTCAACCTTTTACCAATGGGGTCCGTTTCTCCAAAAATGTCTTTCGCTGTGCTTTCGGCCAGAACAATATTCTGTAGGTCTGAGAGTGCTGCTTTCGAATCTCCCTTGATAATCGGGAAATTGAACAGATCAAAAAATCCGGGTTCCGTTCTTGTAATCACTCGACTCAGGTCTTTATCCTGGTACGAAAAATTTTCCGGTCTTTCTTTATTGACGACCACAGCAAATTCGACATCGCCAATATCGGATTTTAGCGCTCTTGACAAGGGCAGGGGCATATTGGTGGTTATTTCTGGCCCTTGTACGTTATTTTCAAAACGAGACACTTTAAACAATCGGCTTTTATCCTCATGAAAGGAATCAAAGCTCAAATGAAAATATGCGATTAAGAATAACAACGTACAAATCGAAAAAGCCACGGCCAAGCCCATAATATGAATGGTGGCGTGAAGCTTATTTCTTTTGATGTTCCGCCAAGCGATTTTGAAATAGTTTTTAAACATGCTTTTCGACTTTTGAAACGGTATTACCTCTCTTCGAATATGTAGTGTTCACCACCGTTTTTGAAAGTGCTATAAGCGTCTTATTAACAGAAACAAGGTGGTAATGAAACAGCAAAGCCATGTTGGAAAACCCAATAGTGCCTTGATTGACGGACAAGGGATTATGCGCAGGCAAAAATCTTAAGTTTCGACGGTCTCGCAGCGGTAGTTTCAAGTGGTTCTTTAGCATCTCGGGTTATTTTTTCGAAGACCGTTTCATATTCTAAAACACAAGCTTAAAGTAGAGGTCGATTTTCATGCCACACTTGTAACTATTTTAATATTAGCTAATTACATCTAGTTTTGAATATAGGAGTGACGCAGTGTGTCCAATATTTTGACAGGCTACGTATAATTTTTTTACAGTAGTTCGTTGCCTATTCGAAATCCTCTCTAGACGGACTAAGGTCAAATGTGCTGTTGCCTAGGTAAGGATAATGTGTTTACTATTCGGTTCGTAGACTACGAATCGGATTGGCGTTGGCCGCCTTGATGGCTTGAAAACTCACTGTAAACAAAGCGATGGCCATTGAAACCATTGCAGCTGTTAGAAAAACCGACCACCCAATTTCAATGCGATAAGCGAAAGCTTCCAACCATTTTCGCATGATAAAAAACGCTATCGGAAAAGCAATGCCCAAAGCGATTAAAACCAATTTCAAAAAATCTTTGGATAGCATTTCGGTAATACTGAAAATACTCGCCCCAAGCACTTTTCGCACCCCGATTTCCTTTTTCCGCTGCTCTGCCGTGTAGGCCGCTAATCCGAATAGCCCGAGGCAAGCTATAAAAATTGCCAATAGGCAAAAGGCCAGACCGATATTCGCCGCTTTGCGTTCACGAGCGTAAAGGGCTTCCATTTTCTTATCTAAAAAGGTGTATTCAAAAGCTGAATTCGGTACCACGTTCTGAAATATGGTCTCCAATTCCCTCATGGTGGTCGATAGGCCCGCACTATTCAAACGAACCAGAACGTATGATTTCGGCTCGCTTTTTCCGTTATGAAAGGCATACCCCCCAATCGGTTGGTGCAACGATTCGAAGTTGAAATCATCTACTACCCCAGAAATATAGGCACTATTGCCCAACATCATATTCACTCGCTTTCCGATAGCTTCTTCAGGGCTATACCCCAAGTATTCTATGGCCTTTTTGTTCAAGACTACATCAGTAATGGTATCCCCTTCTTGTTTGACTTCGGGAAGTGGCTTTCCCGCCAATATTTTCAATTGAAGTACCTCTGTAATACTTGCATCGGAGACATTGGTTTGCACCCCTAGACCCTGCTCGTCATTTTCATCTCGAAAAAGTGACCTTCCACTAACATCAAGCCCAGGAAAGCCCTGTGCCAGGCCTACTTTGGAGACTGTCGTCAAACTGCTGAATTCTTGTAGCAGTGCCTGTTTATTGGTTTCATTACGTATACCACCCGTAGCAATAGCAACTACATTTTCAGGGCTGTACCCCAAATTTTTATCCATCATGAACTGTGTTTGTTGGTATACGACCAGCACTCCTATGATCAAAACCACGGAAGACGCGAATTGCAAGACCACCAATCCTTTTCTAATCGTTCCATTGCCTGACTTTCCTAGTTTTTGGCTCAAAATGGTTTTTGGAGAAAAGCTAGCCAGATAAAATGCAGGGTAGGATCCTGAAATCAAGGTGGTCACAGCCCAAAAAAGAAACAATCCTATAAGAAACTCATATCGAAATAACGATTCTAGGTGTATATCGCTATCCGTCAGCATGTTGAACATGGGCATTAATAGTATAGCCATAATCAATCCAATCACTAAGGCCAGTAGGGTAATGAGTCCTGTTTCGGCATAGAATCTGGCAATAAGGTTTTGGACCGATGCCCCTAAGGTTTTGTTGATCCCCACGTCTTTCGACCTTTTTTGTGAACGCGCGGTCATTAGGTTCATATAGTTGACACAGGCAATAATCAAGATGATGAGCCCTAAAATCGACAGATTCCTTATTTCGTTGATATCACCGATTCGTGTTACATTGGTCTCTGCATATCCCGCGGAATACAAATGTATTTTTTCCAAAGGCTGTAAAGAAAATGTAAACCATTGATTTTCGGCATCTACATTTTTATCCAATACTTGCTGCAATTGCTTTTCTGCCGACACAATGGAGGCGTTCTTATTTAGTAAGAGATAGGTTTCAAAACTAGAATTTCCCCATTGGGGGCGTTTGGCAAATTTGGTGGTGGCGAACGATCCGATCAGGTCACCTTCTAATGTGCTGTTCGATGGGAAGTCTTTAAATACAGCGGTAACCTCCAACTCATATCTATCATCTACCTTAATGGTCTTACCGATAGCCTCAATACTTCCAAAGTACTTTCTGGCCGTACTTTCAGAGAGGGCAACCGTGTTGGGCTGCTTTAAACCTGTTAGGGCATCACCAGCCAATGTTTCCAGTTCGAAAATGCTAAACAATTCGGGGTCACACCAAAAAAACCTACTTTCTGAGAAATTGATATTCCCCACATTCACAAAAGCGGACTTTCCAAAATTATGGTGTAGCATTCGGGCCGCTTGGGCTACATCGGGCGCATCGTTTTCAAGAGCAGGGGCCAAGGCAGCAGGAGCGCGACACCAAACTTCATTGTCGAACACCTCGTCTTTGGTATCGACCAATACCCGATAAATAGCGTCTTTTTTGGCATACTGTTGATCAAAACTAAGTTCAAAGGCTATAAAGGCAAACAACAGTATCGCAATGGTCAACCCTATAGAGAGCCCAAGGACATTCAATACGGAAAACATTCGGTCGGTTTTCAAATTCCGCCAAGCAATCTTTAGATAGTTTTTAAACATGATAGAATAGTTTTGTTGTTTACTAAGCTCCGCTAATGGGGTAAAAAATCGATACTCATTCGGTACGCAGGCTACTCACAGGGTTTGCATTCGCCGCCTTAATGGCTTGAAAACTAACCGTCAATAAGGTAATGGCCAAGGCGCCGACCACAGCCAACACGAAAATCCACCATTCCAAAATCACCCGATAGGGATAGTCTTGTAACCATCCGTTCATGATGTAATACGAAATCGGAATTGCAATAAAGCAAGAGATGATCACGAGCCTTAAAAAGTCTTTCGACAGCATGTTCCAAACATTGAAGGTGGAGGCTCCTAATACTTTACGTACACCGATCTCCTTGGTGCGCTGTTCGGCCACAAATGAAGTGAGTCCGAAGAGCCCAAGACAACTAATCAATATGGCAAGGGCCGTAAAGATGCCCGAAAGCGTACCGATTCGTTCTTCAGAAGCGAATTTCTCCCCATACTCGGCATCTACAAATTCATACTGAAACGGAATATCGGGAAAATGCTCTTTGAAAATCCGTTGGATGACCTCAATGTTCTGAGTGGCACTTTGGTTGGGGTTCAACCGCAGATTATAATAACTTGAATTGTCAAATCTGTCATACACATACACGCCCTGCTTCACCGGTTCATACGGGGATTGGGTAATCATGTCTTGAACCACTCCAATGATTTTCAAGGGTGGATTGGGGTCTTCCTCGTCATCGTCTTTTAAGAATTTGCCTACCGGATTTTCCATGCCAAGATACTTCTTGGCCGTTTCATTGATAAGGACCCCTAGGGAATCGGTGGCAAAATCACGTGAAAAATCCCTTCCTTCTACAATCTTGAGATTGAGTGATTTGGCATACTCGGGAGAGACTTCGGTCCAGGCGAGATCTTCTTGAAAACCATCGGGTTTTCCCTCCCAGGTAAATCCGCCTCTATTTGACCAAATACGGGTCGTAGGGCTACTCGACGATGACATTTCCACGATGGCGTTCGAGTTGAGAAACTCGCTGCGCATCAGGTCATATTTGCCATTGAAATCTTGACTAAAGGTCGGAATCTGTATCAAGCCCTCCTTATCGTAGCCAACAGGCCTGTTTTTTGCATGGTTGATCTGTTGCATCACAATGACGGTACCAATGATAAATGCCACGGAAACCGTAAACTGAAGTACTACCAGAATTTTTCTGGGCAGGCCGGCATACTTGCCTGCTTTAAAGGTTCCTTTTAAGACATCCACAGGGCGAAACGAAGACAGGTATAGGGCGGGATAGCTACCGGCAACTAAAGCTGTAAACAAGATAAAAACCAATGAGATACCCCAAAAAACAGGGTTTAGCCATGGAAATGAGATTTCTTTTCTTGAGAGTTCATTGAACCCATTGAGGGATAGGAGGACGATAACCACTGAGATAAAAAACGCGAACAGCACCACCAAGAACGACTCACTTAAGAACTGATTGACCAATTGTCCTCTTTGTGACCCGATCGACTTTCGAATACCTACTTCCTTGGCGCGCTTCTCAGAACGGGCAGTGCTTAGATTCATGAAGTTGATACAGGCCAAAAGCAATACGAAAGCGCCGATAATACCGAATAGCCAAACGTATTTTATACGACCTCCGGTTTGCACTCCATCTTCGAAATTATTTCTCAAATACCAATCTTCCATCGGAAACAGAAATATTTGAGGATTGAATTCCGCGGTATCTTCATTTAAATCCTTCTTCACATTGCGTATCGCTTGGGTCACTTTGTCAATACTGGTGTTCTCTTGAATCTGTACGAACATTTGAAAGGAATTGTTGCCCCATTGGTCTTCCGCATTCTTCACCCATTCCCTAGAGGCGAGGTATTGCTCCCATGGAATGATATACTCGGTATCTTCAAAAGAGTTGTTCACCGGAATATCCTTATAGACGCTCGTGACCATTAGGTCATATTGGTTGCTGACCTTGACGATTTTACCAAGGGGGTCGGCCGATCCGAAAAGGGCTTCTGCCGTAGATTCGGAAAGCATAATGGAATTCACTTCCCGTAATCCATCTTTTTCGCCCTTTATGATTTGAAGGTCCAATAGTTCGGGGGCTTCTCTTTGCATATAATTGCCTGGACGGGATAGGCTGTTCTCTTCGAACTTCAGGTACAGATCATTGGTCCAAGAGGCCATAATGAGATGTTTGAAGTTATCGCCATAGCCATCTCTCAATGCCTTCTCCAACGGTCGGGGAATAGCTGGCCCCGTTCCGGTTCTCCCATTAAAGGTTTGTGATTGATATACTTGGGCGATACGGTCTTTCTGTTGGAAATAGCTGTTGTGCGACAGTTCATCGACTACCCAGAGACCGATTAGAAGGGTCACGGCCATACCGAGCGCCAATCCGCCGATATTGATGGCGGTATATCCTTTATTCTTCTTTAGGTTTCTCCATGCGATTTTCAAATAGTTTTTAAACATGATTCTCGATTTTGATTGATTCTTTTTTGATTGGTGTCTCTATATAGAGACTCCATAAAATGTAAAGTGTTTCACTCTGTGCGTAAACTTTTTACCGGGTTGACAATTGCGGCCTTGATACTTTGATAACTGACGGTTATAATTGAGATGATTACGGCTAAGAAAGCCGCCAAGACAAACACCCAAACACCTATCTCGATACGATATGAAAAATCTTCAAGCCATTTATTCATCGCATACCACCCCAGGGGCAATGAAATACAGATTCCAATCGCAACCAGCTTTAGGAAGTCTATGGTCAACCGATATGAAATCTGCCCAACGCTTGCGCCCAGTACTTTTCTGACTCCGATTTCTTTCGTACGCTTTTCGGCGTTAAAGGCAGCTAATCCAAATAACCCAAGACAGGCGATTAAAATGGAAAGGGTAGTGAAAATAATAAAGATGCGGCCCAAACGCTGTTCAGATTTATAGGTTTCGTTAAAGGAATCCTCCATGAAATAATAGTCAAAGGGCTGGCCAGGGGCTACTTCATTCCAGAGACCTTCAATACTCGCAATAGCATTTGAAAAGTCATCGGCCTGTAATTTTACTGCCATGGATCCGGCGCTGTTGCTCAAATGCAGGCTCAGCGACTCGATTTCTTCCCTGAACGGGGAAAAATGAAAATCCTTCACGACTCCTATGATGGTAAAATACTCAGGGTTCTCCTCGCCCATATCAGGCGTATATCTTTTGCCTATGACCTCTTCAGGAGAGATGCCGATGACGGAAACGGCAGATTCATTAATAACGATACTTGTCGAATCGTTCTTAAATGCCTTATCGAAACTTCTCCCCGCAATGATTTCGAAGCCCATGGTGGACACATAGTCATAATCAACGCCCCATCGTTGCATGCTTAACGCATTTTCTTGTGTCGTAGCCCCTTCTTCCGGAGTAAAAGTACTATCTCCCCGAGTGGAGGGTGTTGGAAAATAACTGCTCAAGGTGGCATTTTTAACGAAGCCTAATTTTTTTACTTCGGCCTTAAAAGAATCCATTTGTTCCCCTAAGGAAAACACGTCATTGACGATCAGTACCTGATCTTTTGAAAAACCAAGATCTTTATTTTGAATATATTTCAGCTGCTGATATACCACTAGTGTACTCACGATCAAGAAGACCGAAATGGCGAATTGAAATACGACCAGACCATTTCTGACTTTTCCACCTCCCAGGCTATTGCCACCACCTCCTTTGAGCACTTTTACAGGCATGAATTTTGACATGAAAAAGGCGGGATAACTTCCTGAAAAAAGTGCTAGAGCCAATCCGCAAATTAGTAAAACCAGCCAAAATAGTGGATTGCCATAGGGCATTGAAATGTCCTTATCGGCCAGCTCATTAAAAAAAGGCAGCACAATAATGGCCAATACAATGGCCACCAAAAGAGAGGCAAAGGAAACCAAGCCCGATTCGATTAAAAATTGCCTTACCAACTCTAGCTTATTCGACCCCAGGGTCTTTCGAATGCCTACCTCCTTCGCACGTTTCATGGAATGGGCCGTTGACAGATTCATAAAGTTCACCGAGGCCAGCACAAGTAGGAATATGGCAATAAACGATAGAATGTAAATACTTTGAATATCGTTGTTACCGCTTATTTCCGCTACTCGATCGGACTTTAAATGTATATCGGTAAGTGGAATCGTACTATATATCAAATGATTGCCGGCCGCTTTAAACTGTTCTTCCGTAATACCGGGCATGAACTGCTGTACGCCGGGTATAACATACTTGCCCAAAAACCCGCGCAAAGGCTCCTGTATACTCTCGATATTGGCCGAAGGAATCAATTTGATGAAGGTTTGGTAGTTATTACTCCCCCAATTCACTACCCTCGAATCTTCATAACCGGCCATGGACAAGAAAATCGAATGGTCTCTTAGAAAGGAGTTTTTAGGCGGGTCTTCCATCACCCCTTTAACCGTATAGGTTTCGGTATTGTTCAACAGCACATTTTGGCCTATGGCTTCCTGAATTCCAAAGTGCTTTTCTGCCGCCGATCGGGTTAACACCAATGTATTCGGTGATTTCAAAGCCGTTTTTTTGTCTCCCGCCAAAAGGTCGAGGCCAAACATTTCAAAAAAGGTGGAGTCCACAAAGGTGCTCTGCAGCTCTTTGACATTTACATCGGCATCCGTCTTTCGAATCAACATGCTACCCCTAGTACGGAATCGCATCGCCAATGCTACCTCGGAGAAATCGTTTTCAACCGATGCCGCCATAGGGGCAGGGGTAACGGCAAATTTGCGGTCTTCCCCTCCAAATTTAATATCCGCGTTGATCCTATGAATACGGTCTGCATCGGCGAACATCGTATCATAGCTAAGTTCGTCATAAATATATAGTGAAATCAACAGCCCCCCTGCAATACCTATGGCCAAGCCAAATGTATTCAGAAAGGTAAAAAAAGGCTGTTTTCTTAAACTTCTCCAGGCAATTTTTAGATGGTTTTTAAACATGATTCTCGTTTTTGATGATGATACTCTTGCTGTTATTTCATTCCGTACGCAAACTTTTTACCGGGTTGGTTATGGCCGCTTTGATACTATGATAACTCACGGTTAGTAGCGTGATTCCCACGACTATACCTCCTGAGAGGATAAAGACCCACCAACTAAGGCTTACACTATAGGCGAACTCTTGCAACCATTCGCGCATGGCCCACCAAGCTATTGGAAAAGCCAGTAATGCTGCAATCAGCACTAGTTTTAGAAAATCAGTGGAAATCATTGCTACTATATCGGCCACATTTGCACCCATTACCTTGCGAATACCAATTTCGGCAGTTCTTCTTGCCACGGTCAAGGTCGCTAGTCCAAATAATCCCATACAGGCAATGAATATCGAAAGGATCGATGCAACGTTGACCACACTTTTCGACCTGAGTTCATTCTGATATTGTACGGATAAGGCTTCGTCCAAAAACGCATATTCAAATTCTTGTGACGGATTGGTCTTTTCCCAGACATTCTTTAACATCGCTATACCTGCAGGTGTGCTTTCTGCATTCAGTCGCACGGAAACCCTCGGCTGCGAAGTGTGTTTTAAACTTGCATTCTCAATATGCTCAAAAATCGGATCCTGATTGATAGCCAAAACTAAGGGTTCAATACCCTTGTTCAGCGATTCAAAATTAAAATCCTTCATTACCCCAATGATTTTTACATTGAACTTGTCAAACGTTTTACCCACGGGGTTTTGCAATCCAAATCGCTCTATAAAAGTTTCGTTCACCAATACTCCATTCTGAGCGTCACTTGCATTTCCGGCAATAAAGTCCCTTCCCTCAACGATCTGTATATTGTGTGTTTCAAGAAAACCTGATTCTACAACGTTTACCGCAAATTCGCGGTATGTATTTTTCGCATCTGTAAAGCCTGCATTGATCCAGCCATTCTCGGCAAAACTGAGCATTGAGGTGGATGCCGCGACTACTTCAGGTTGCCTTTCGAGTTCGGCAACGTACAATTCAGCAAAAGTATCCGCTTCATCTCCGGACATATTCGTAGGCACCACTACTACGGCATCCTTTTGGTATCCCAAATCCTTGTTGACCAAGAAATCTATTTGCTGACCGATGATCAAGGTTCCGATAAGCATCACTATAGAAGCCACAAATTGCATTACGACCAAACTTTTGCCGAAAAACCCCATTGAAGCGCCCTTTACCGTTTTGCTTCTCAATACTTCTATAGGATTGTATTTTGAAAGCACGATGGATGGATAGATTCCCGCAATCAAGGCGATAAAAGCCACCAAACTGCCGGTAATCAACCAAAACCCCATATTAAAGTGAACCGAAATCAATTTCCCTGTTAGCGAATTGAATGTGTCTTTAAATAAGAGCGCGAAGAGAATCCCTAAAATCACCGATAAGAGGGTAACCAACAAGGCCTCACCCCAAAACTGATGCACGATCTGTTTACGGAAAGCCCCTAAAGCCTTTCTCACCCCTACCTCTGTTGCCCTTGAAAAGGAACGGCCAACGGCCAAGGTCACAAAATTGATGCAGGCCAATAACAGTATCAAAAAGCCTATCGTGCCCATAACATAGGCATACTTCGGATTTGAAACCGGCTCAAGACCAGATGGTAATGAAGGGTCTAGATGTATTTCGGTCATCGGTTGCAAATGCAGGAAAAAGGTGTTTTCCTCAAAATTGTCGCCCAAATACTGCTTGATTATCGCTGGGAATTTTCCTTCCAGTTCCCTCGCAGACTGTCCGGACTTGAGCAATACATACGATTCAACCACCACATTAAACCAGCTTGTTTGTACTCCTTCACTAAAAAATAGGGCTTCGTTTTTAAGAGAAACCAACATGTCAAATTGTATACTTGATTCTTGGGGAGGATTCGCCGCAACGGCAGAAACTTCAAAGAACTTTGCCTCATCATTGAATTCCAAGGACAATGATTTTCCAATAGGATTCTCCTTGCCGAAGTACTTTTTTGCAGCAGACTCGCTTAAGACAATGGTGTTGGCACCAGAAAAAGGATTAGCAGAATTTCCTGTCAGCAGTGGAAAGTCGAAAATTTGAAAAAAGCTGGGATCTACAGCCCTAACAGCCTCATTGAATTCCGACTCATTGCGCTTGACCAAGGCATTAAACCGGTGTACCCGACTACCATTTTCAATTTCCGCATAATTGGTCTTTAACACTTTGACCATGGACACCGGGGTAGTCGTATTCACGAAATCTTCTTTGGGGCCATAATTTTCATGTTGCCATACTCTATAAATTCTATCTGATTTGGAGTGAAACTTATCGTAACTGAATTCATTTTTGACATATAGGGCGATCAATAGAAAACAGCATACTCCAACCGCAAGACCGGAAATGTTTATTAAGGAATACGCCTTGTTTTTAATAAGGTTCCGCCAAGCGATTTTTAGATAGTTTTTAAACATCGTTCTCGATTTTATTTATTCTTTTAATAACAAGGTGCTTTCCCATATGAAGTCGAGTTATCTTCAAAGGTTTCATTCTGCTCTTAAATTATCGACCGGGTTTCTTAAGGCCACTTTAATGCTCTGAAAACCAACGGACAAAAATGCCAAGACCATCGCAAAAAGTCCTATGAACAAGCCGACCCACCATGGTATTGAAATTCTATAAACATATTCCTGTAACCATTCCTCCATAAAATAGTAGGCAATCGGAATCGCTATCACAAGCGCTATCAAAATTTGACCGATAAACCCTTTTACCAGTAATTTGACAATTCCCTGGGCCGAGCTACCCAAAACTTTACGGATACTTATTTCTTTTGATCTTTGAACGATTTGGAATGAGACCATACCGAACAAGCCCATTCCTGCGATAAATAAAGACAATATGGTAAAGAGATTAAAAATTTGACCTAGACGCCTTTCTTCGTCATAAAACCGAGTATAAGAATCATTGACAAATCTTGCTTCATAAGGAACTTGAGGAACAATGCTTTTCATCGTTTCTTCAACAAATCGGCTTGTTTCGTTAGGTTCGTTCATGGCCATCTTTACAACTACTTCCCCAAAATTTCTAGTGAATTCTGGTGTTCTTAGTGCCATAAATAGGGGTTCGATTGCCTGATCAAAGGTCTTTAAATGAAAGTCTTTCAATACTCCGATTACCTTACCATCGACAAAAGTCTTACCTATGGCATCTTGCCAACCCAAGGCCTTCAAAGCGGCTTCATTAATGAGATAGGCCGATGAGTCCGAAGCGATTTCAGGGGAAAAATTTCTGCCCTGTGCCAACTCCATTTGAAAAACATCCAAAAAGTCATAATCAACATATGTTCTATGTATGTAGAGTTGTTCCTTGTTCACATTGCCTTCCCAACTGCTTACCGGGCCCTGACTGGTTACATTAAACGGTAATTGTGAACTCAGGGAAACTTTATCAATATCAGGGTGTTTCAAGAGCATCTCTTTTAAGATATCTTGTTTGGCAGTAATCTCAGGTTCAAAATACCTTACATGAAGCAATTGCTCTTTACTATATCCTAACTTTTTGTTTTGTGTGAATTGTAGCTGTTGATGTATGATCACGCTCGCTATTGCCAAGCCAATGGCAACAGCGAACTGACCAATGACCAAGGTATTTCTAAGAAGTGTTCCTTCTTTTCGATCTTTAAGAAAGTTACCCTTCAGCGCTTTTACCGCACTCATACCGGAAAGAAAAAATGCGGGGTATAGCCCTGCGATAATTCCAATAGTTAGCGCAATGCTTAACAGAAGCAATAATATTGGTGAATTGGTAAAAATGTCAAAGCTGATCTCACGATTCAAAAACTCATTAAAGTAAGGCAGTAGTATAGTCACCAAAAGAAGGGCGAACAAGAAACTGGTCAGGGTTAAAAAGACCGATTCACTCAAGTACTGTACGATCAGGTTTCCTCTTTTGGCCCCCAATACCTTGCTTACACCTACTTCTCTAGAGCGCTGAGCAGATTTCGAAGTGGCTAGATTGGTATAATTAATCGCGGCGAGCGCTATGATTATTAAAGCGATGAAAGCAAAGAGTCTGACATTCTTGATGTCTCCGTTTTGGCTTAATTCCATATTGATGTCCGACTTCAAGTGAATATCTTCCAACGGTTGCAGTTTATATTCAGGGTAAAACTCAAAGCCTTGTTTCTTATAGGCGGGCTTGGTTATTTTTTCATAAATCGCCATTTTCTTTTCAAGATCCGTATGACTCTGCGCTTCATCAAGGGTCAAATAGGTATGATAGTTATTACTAACCCAAAAGCCTACATCATTGGGGTAGTACCCCTGACCTTCATACGAGACGATGAAGTCATAAGTGAAATGTTGATTCTTCGGTGGATCTTCAACCACCGCTTTGACCGTGTAAGTCTTCCCGTCACCAAATTTCAGGGTTTGTTCTAAGGGTGACCTATTTCCAAAAAGCTTATGGGAAAGTGATTCGGTCAAAAGTATGGTGTTAGGGTCCTCTAGGGCTTCTTTTCCATTTCCTTCTTTTACCAAAGTAGTAAAGACGTCAAAATAGTTCGTATCCGTATATAATCCTTGTTGAACAAGAGATACGTCATCTTTAATCAACAAGGCACCACCGGTATTTAGATTGGTTACGTGTTCCACTTCTGGAAAGTCTTGAAGTAAGGCTTCCCCTAGCGGTAATGGAGCAACGGCGAACAAATCCGTGCCCTGATAACTATTGCCTTTCTGTTGTTGAACTATGCGATATGTGCTATGTGATTTTTGATGATGCTTATCAAAACCCAGTTCGAATTCAACGAACAATCCTATCAAAATGAAGCAGGTCATGGCCACTGTCAATCCAGATAAATTAACAATGAGATATGCCTTATTCTTAATAAGATTTCTCCAAGCCAATTTTATCTGTGTTTTTAGCATCGTCTCAAGTTTGATTGTGTTGTCTCATTCGTCTTTTAAGGCAGTTATCGGGTTCATCGTCGCCGCGTTAAAACTCTTCCAGCCTACCGTGACAAAGGCGATGATCAAGGTTATCAGTGCTGCCATAGCCATTACTGTCCAATCTATTTCTATCCGATAGGCAAAGCCTTCCAGCCATCGGTTCATCAGGTAATACCCCATGGGGAAAGCGATGAAGAACGATAAAAACACCAATTTCAAAAAGTCTTTCGAGAGCATGGTAACAATCTCGGAAACACTTGACCCCAATACCTTTCGAATACCGATTTCCTTGAACCGTTGTTCCGCTGTAAAGGTCATGAGTCCGAAAAGTCCCAAACAGGCTACGAAAATGGTCAAGAGGGCGAAAATGTTCAATAGACTGCCCATTTTCTGTTCTGTGACATACGTCTGCCGGAATGATTCATCCAATACCGTATACCCAAATGTTTCACCGGTATTGAAATCGTTCCATAAGGTATTGGTATCAGCAATTAAGCTAGACATATCAGAAGATTTGGCCTTAACTATAAGTCCGCCAAAAGGTCTATAAAACAAAAACAGCGGGTCGATTTTCTGATGCAGCGATTTAAAATGAAAATCCTTGATTACGCCAATGACGGTGTGATCTCCTCCACCGTCGGTTACGATTTTACCAAGCGCATCAGCTCCAAAGCCCAATACATTTGCGGCCGTTTGATTGATGATCACATTGGTAGAGTCAGTACCGAATTCCGTTGAAAAATTTCGGCCAGCCACCAATTCCATGCCCATGGTCGCAATGTAGTTTTCGTCAATATTAAAAACTGGCATTCGCCTGCTGAACTCACCATTGATGTAGACCTGAGACATATAGTTGTCGGTACTTCCGGCAGGAATGGAGGCGGAATTCGTAATAGAAGCCACTTTGGGGTTCTTCAATAGTTCATTTTTGAAGGCGTCCCTATCATCTCCCAATAAATAGGCCTCTCGCAATACAAGTAATTGATCGCGGTCGTAGCCGATATCCTTATTTTGAATATAGTTCATCTGTTGGTTGACTACTAAAGTGGCCAAAATCAAACCTGCTGAAATAACAAATTGAAAAACCACAAGACCACTGCGTATGCCCTTATTGTTGTTTCCTCCCAAGAACTTGTTCTTCAATGCGGCAATCGGCTTAAACGAGGATAAAAAGAAGGCCGGATACCCACCAGCCAAAATGCTGATCAAGAACGTCAATACCAATAATGATAACAGCACAACGGGTTGTAGCAGAAAATCAAGCTGTAATTCTTTTCCTGACAGTTCATTATAGAAAGGAAGCGATACAAATACAAGAATAGTTGCGAGTGCCATAGCGCATAAGGTCGCGATAAAGGATTCGGATAAAAACTGAGAGACCAATTGGTTCTTGTTAGATCCCAAAACCTTACGGATACCCACTTCTTTGGCCCTTTTCGCTGCCGTCGCCGTTGCGAGGTTCATGAAATTAATACATGCGATAAGCAGCATAAACAGGGCGATAGCGCTGAAGATATATACATATTTGATATCTCCGCCCTGCTCCAGTTGACTATATGCGGAATTGTCCGAGTACAGATGAATATCCGTCAACGGAAAAATTCGGAACCCCAATTGATTTTCCTTGGTGAACTCCTCATAAGGCACCCCCATTTGCTCTTGCATCCCAGACCCCATATATTTCTCTAAAATATAGGGTAACTTCGTTTCCAAGTTTTTGTAATCGGAACCCTTCTTTAAAAGCAAATAGGTGAAAAAATCCCCTCCGAACCAAGAGTCGCTTTTGGCCTCATCGAGGCCTTCAATAGATGCGAAAATGTCAAAATGAAAATGTGAGTTCTGAGGAACTTCTTCAATAACTCCGGTGACCCGATACGGTCGCTCTTCCCCATCTAAATGGAACAATTGGCCTATGGCATCGGAAGCTCCGAAGAACTTTTCCGCTGTCGCCCGGGAAATGACCACCGTGTTCGGTTCTTGGAGTGGGTTTTTAGGGTTTCCTTCGATTATTGGAAGGGTGAAGACATTAAAAAAGTTGGCGTCGACAAAAGCAAACCTATCCTCGCGATACGATTGATTGTCTATGGTGATTTTAGGTGTTCCGATCTGGCGGATACGGGTCGCATCAAGCACTTCCGGAAATTCTTGTGTGAGCGTTTTCCCGACCGGTGCCATTACCGCACCCTCTTTTATTTCTTCCCCATTGATTTTAGCCCTGAAGACCACATTAACAATTTCGTCGGCCTTTTCGTTGTACCGGTCATAACTCAGTTCATCGATTACGAACAACATAATAATCAGGCAAGAAGCAATACCCAGACCAAGGCCTAAGGTGTTCATAATGAAGAGGCTTTTATTCTTGAGCAGGTTGCGCCAAGCGATTTTTAGATTGTTTTTGAACATGATTCCAATTTTTCAATCCATGGTCAAACGGATTAGTTGATGATGACCTTTTTGTTTATTCAGACCGCAAATTCTTCAGGGGTTGAATTAGTGCTGCCCCTATCGATTGGTAGCTTATGGTGACTATTGCTATGAACAGTGCAATTAGCGCCGCTCCCGACAAGATTTCCCAACCGATAGTAATCTTATAAGCAAAATCCTCGAGCCATCGACTCATGGCATACCAACCGATCGGAACTGCGATCAAAATAGCCAGCCCGACGAGTTTCAGAAAATTAAGGCTCAATAATTTATAGATGTTCTGAAAAGATGCGCCCAACACCATTCGGATACTGATTTCCTTTTTGCGTTGTTCGACCAAAAAAGCCGACAGTGCAAAGAGACCCAAACAGGCCACAAAAATGGCCAGGATGGCAAAGGATAGAAAAATGGTGCGGATACGGCTTACATTTCTGTACATTTTGGCAAAAGAGTCGTTCATAAACGCATATCGGAAGGCCATGTTCGGCATAAACTGACGCCATTTGGCTTCCATTGAGGTTAGGAGGGCCGGCATGTCTCCTGTAGCTGCCTTGACCGAGATTATGGATGGACTGATCCCTCTAAAAAAGCAGAGGGGTTGTACCTCTTGCTTCATGGTATTGAAATTAAAATCTTCGACCACCCCGATGACTTCATACAACTGACCAAAACGTGATATTCTTTTTCCAACAGGCTCACTTAGATTAAGTTTCTTGGCCATAGCTTGGTTGATAATAACTGCCTCATCGTCAGCACTTCGTTCTTCCGAAAAATTGCGCCCGGCTGCCAGTTTCATACCCAAGGTCTCCAAATAGTCCTCATCGATTACCCATGCTTGACCTCCGACCGTTTCATCGATCTGTTCTCTCCCCTCGTTGACAAAACTGTTGCCATCCCTTTTGGCGCCTTCTATGGGCAAATAGTCACTTATAGTGACGCTGCCTACCCCATTCAAGTTTTCAAGCTCGTCCTTAAAGGTACCGACCTTGTCATTCAGCATATTGGTGCCATAAAGCTGGACTACCTGTTCTTTTTCAAATCCGATCTTGGAGTTGAGGATAAAGTCCATTTGCTGGTTGACGATGAAAGTGCCTATAATCAATATGATGGAAATCGTAAATTGAAATACCACAAGGCCACTTCGCAGTCCGCTGGTTTTTTTACTCTGGCCCATCATCCCTTTCAATACTTTAGCGGGGTTGAACCGCGATAAATAGAAAGAAGGGTAAAGGCCTGCCAAACACCCTACGGCCAATGCCGCCAGCAAGACTATCGGAATGAATATCGGGCTACTCCAAGGGAGAATCAAATGCTTACCGGACATTTCACGGAATAAAGGCATCAAAAGCCAAGAAAGAACGATTCCAATACCAAATGCAATCACCGTAATCAAGGCGGACTCGGTCAAAAACTGCCCTATTAGGTATCTTCTCGAGGATCCCACAACTTTTCTGACCCCCACTTCCTTCGCCCTGTTCACCGATTTGGCAGTTGACAGATTTACAAAATTAATACTGGCAATAATGAGGATAAAAAGCGCGATGATCCCGAAAATCCAGATAATTTTGATGTCGTTACGAGAACTGGATTCATAGTCTATATGGGCCGAATACAGATTGATATCCCTCAATTTTTGCAGAGACATATTCAATTGATCCTCAAGTGTCTCACCCTGTACAAAACCGGCACTGAGGTAAGCGGGCTTCAAGTAGGTATGTATGAGTCTATTGGACATCTTTTCTTCGAAGGCTGCCACGTCAGTACCGGGTTTTAGTTGCAGATAGGTAAAATAGTTGCTTTGAAACCATCTGGTTTGTTCCCCCTCACCAAATTCCACACCTTCCATCGTGAGAAAGAAATCGTAATCCAAATGTGAGTTGCTAGGAAAATCTTTCATGACTCCGTTGACTCTATAGGGGTCTTCATCGTCTCCATTCAGATATATGACTTGTCCGACAGGGTTTGCGGTACCGAAATGCTTACGGGCCTTTGACTCTGAAATCACGATAGTCTTAGGCTCGGTTAGGGCCGTGGCCGCATCTCCACGTACCATGGAAACCCCCATAATATCCAATATGGATTGGTCCGCATAAGCAAACGCTTCTTCATGATGTTGCATCGCTTTACCATCGATACGGATTTCATTTGTTCCGGCCCCATAAAATAGCCCATTGGCCATGAGCCTACCGGAATTCTGTACCTCCGCAAAATCCTGTAACACGGTAGAAGCCGTATTGGCAGAAAAATGAATACCAACTTCTGCCCGACCATCTTCGATATACGTGCCCATCATGCGGTAAACATTTTCTGAGCCGGGTACCTGCTTATCATAGCTGGTCTCATGAAAAATGTAAATGGAAATAAGAATACAGGCGGCTACCCCAATACTTAGCCCTGCAATATTGATAACTGTGAATCCTCTATTTTTAAGTAGATTTCTCCAGGCGATTTTTAGATAGTTTTTAAACATGGTTCTCGTTTTTCAATTGGATGATAATTCATTCCGTACGCAAGCTTTTTACAGGGTTGGCCACTGCTGCCTTGACTGCGTGAAAACTTATCGTTAATGTGGCTATAAGTAATGCTACAGCGCCGGCTATACCAAAAACCCACCATTTTATTTCCACGCTATACGCAAAATCTTCGAGCCACTTGCTCATGGCATACCACGAAAAAGGTACGGCAATGACCACGGCTACCAAGACAAGTTTTAGAAAATCTCTAGAAAGTAAGGTTACGATATTGGACACCTCAGCCCCTAAGACCTTTCGAATACCAATTTCTCGAGTACGTTGCATGGCGCTATAAGTGGCGAGGCCAAGAAGGCCTAAACACGCTATAAAAATGGCCAAGAATGAAAATACCGTAAACAGTTTCGTAAACTGGGTATCAGCCTCATATTGCTCATTGAATGATTCGTCAAGAAAACTAGATAAGAATGGACGATGTGGAGCAACTTCGGCCCATGTTCGTTTGACCTCAGTAAGGGTTCTTTGGAAATCATCCGATTTTATCTTGAGCGAAAAATAACGTCCATAGGGCACTTGACGAAGTGTCAAGGGAGCCACTTGCTGATGTAAAGAGAGATAATTGAAGTCTTCGACAACTCCAATAATAGTTCCTGTTCTACCCCATTGTTCGAACTTTTTCCCGATAATGGCATTGGGGTCAGAATAACCAAAATCTCTTGCGGCAGCTTCATTCACCACCAGGGAGGAGATACTATCCGCAGGAAAATCAGTTGAAAATGAACGGCCTGCCACCATTTTCATATTGTAATGCGGTATGAAGTCCTCATCGATTTCATATATGAACGGTTCAAAGTGCTCCATTTGGCCTTCGTATGTTTCGATTTCGGTACCGGCAGCGGGGAAATGACTTCCAGGCACCGTTCTTGAAAGCGAAACGGAAGACACATCAGCGAGATCTTGAAAAGATTTCTTGATCACCTCAATATTGTTTAGTACATCACCGTCCCAATTAAAATCCAATATCAACTGTTGCTCCCGGTCGAAGCCCAAATCCCTATTCTTCATGAAGTCTAGTTGGTAATAGACCAATACAGTACTCGCAATCAGTGCGATAGAAAGGCTAAATTGAAAAACGACTAGGCCTTTTCTTAGGTTCGCACCGTGCTGTGAGGTCTTAAAAACACCTTTTAATACCTGTCCAGGACGAAAACTTGACAATACAAAAGCCGGATAACTACCCGAAACAATTCCGGTTACCAAGGCCGTTACAAAAAATATGATTACAATAAAGGGGTTCAGCAAGTCAGACTTCATAAACTCCCTTCCTATCATGTTGCCCATCCAGGGCAAGGCGAAAAATGCCAAAACTAGGCCGAGAATGGAGGCAAGAAATACCAAAATCATCGACTCGCCGAGAAATTGATAAATCAACCCACTTCGGTCGGCACCTATTACCTTTCTAACACCAACTTCTTTCGCTCTTTCTAAAGACCTTGCCGTGGCAAGATTCATGAAATTTATAGAAGCGACCACAAGAATGAAAAGACCGATAACAATAAAAATATATATGTTCGTCAAACTTCCAGTAACTCCTGGTTGGCGTGCTGCCTTTGATCTAAGGTATACCTCACTCAAGGGTTCGAATGAAAGGTCATAGTAATACGCTTCCCTCTGCTCGGCATCGATATGTCGGTTCAGGAAGTCGGGCATCTTTGCTTGAAAAGCGTCTAGATTAAATTTGTCGGAAACCAGAAAATAAGTATAAAAGTCTACATAACCCCAAGCATCGAAGATTCCGGGGCTTGACTGCCGAAATGAGCTCATTGACATCAAAGCATCAAATGCGAAATGTGAATTCGCAGGTACATCCTTCATCACTCCTGTAACCGTATATTTGCCGTCGGCAGCTCTTCCACCAACACCATCAATCGATTTTCCGACTGGATTGACGTCTCCAAAATATTTTTTTGCTGTAGTCTCCGTAAGTACAATAGAATATGGGGCCTCCAAAGCACTGTTGGAATCCCCCGCCACTAATGGCCAACTAAACACACTGAAAACCGATGCATCGGCATAGAAGGTGTCCCCTTCTTGAAAAACATGCTGTCCGTTTTTGAGCAGAATATCGGAACGGCCTGAGAATTGTACTTTTTCAAGTACCTCGGGAAAGTCGGATTTCAAAGCGGGTCCGACCGGGGCATTGCCCCAAATCCACCTATCGTCAAGGTTATCGGGGCTACTATGATGTACCACTCTATAAATACTATCCCCTTTTTCATGGTAGGTGTCGAACGCGTATTCGTTCTTTACATAAAGGGCAATCAGAAGGCAACAAGCTAGGCCAATGGCAAGTCCTCCTATATTTATTGCCGCATACCCTTTGTTCTTCAGTATGTTTCTCCAGGCGATCTTTAGATAGTTCTTAAACATAATGTTCTTTATTGGCCCATATAAGACAGGCAAGTTGATACTGTTCCGGGCGGTTTCGGAATTATTCCGTCCGCAAACTCTTCACTGGGCTTGCAGTGGCCACCTTCAAGGTCTGATAGCTAATCGTGATCAAGGCGATGGCCATAACCACTCCGATCGCAATCACAAAATACCACCATTGCACATCGGTGCGATAGGTATACCCTTGTAGCCATTGCTCCATAAAGTACCAAGTCAAGGGAGTGGCGATTATACCCGCTACGGCAATGAGTTTTACAAAATCAATTGAAAATAAGGTCAGGATACTTCCGACGTTGCTACCCAAGACTTTTCGGATTCCTATTTCCCTGGTTCGTTGGCCTACGAAAAAGAGGATCAATCCATAGAGCCCCAAGCAACCTATTAATATAGCCAAGCCTGAAAAGACCTTTGAAAGTGACAGGTATCGTTGCTCGCGCTCGTAGAGTTCGGCCACCCTATCGTCTAAAAAACGATACTCAAAGATGTAGCCATCGAAAGTCTGTGACCAACGTTCATCGACCTGTTCTAGAATATGTTTGGTGTTTTGACCATTGATTTTTATGGCAATTTCATTGTAGGCATCGCTTCGCGGAGCAATAAAGGCCGGGTCGATGTTCTCGGTAAAGCTTCGGTTATGAAAATTCTTCACAACCCCGACAATGGTTGCCTTCATTCTAGCCCCGTTGACCGCGATCTCCTTTCCGAGCATTTCTTCTGGAGACGACAGCCCTAATTTCGTAGCAAGTCTTTCGTTGACCACGACCTCATCAAGAGTGTCTTTTTTGATGAAGTTTCGACCAGCTACCAATTCAAGGTCAAAGGTTTCCAAAAAGTCCTCATCACCTAACTTGGCCTGAATGTTGAATTCTTCGTTCTCGGGTCTGGTATGGTAACGCATGCCCGTGCCCCAGTTGCTTTCCGCTGCCCCAGGACTACTCAAACAATTGGAAACATGTTCGACACCAGCTATCTGCTCAAGCCGACCTTTTAGTCCATAAAGTGCCTCTTCCTCGATGGAACTTGGAATCGCAACCATAACCATCGAATCTTTGTCAAAGCCTAAATCGGAATTCACCGCATAATCGATTTGCCGTGAAATGACAATAGTGCTAGCAATCAAAATAATGGACATGGCAAACTGGGCAACGACCAAAACCTTACGCGTGGTCGCCCCTCCTGTATCGCTATGCTTCAACTTTCCTTTGAGCGCCAATACGGGAACAATACGGCTCATTAAAATACCGGGGTAGCTACCCGACAAGAACGCAACAATCAACAATACCCCTAGTATAAAGCCCACGAACCGAATATCGGACAGCTCCTTAAATGATAATTGTATTTCAAAGAGATCATTGAATGAAGGAAGAAACAAGAATGCAAGCAAAAAGCCAAGGCTCAAGGCAAAGAGACTGATGATAAAGGTCTCCGATAAAAACTGCCAGAACAGGTGTTGTTTGAAACTGCCCAAAACCTTGCGAATACCGATTTCCTTTGATCGGTAAAAGGCCTGTGCTGTTGATATATTAATAAAATTTATACTGGCGATTACGATTAGAAAGAGCCCTACAATGGCGAAAATCCAAAGTAGAATGGGATCTAACCCGCCATAATCCGGATTAAAATGGATATCCGATAATGGCTGTAATTTGTAGACATGCTTACTTTTACTGTTGGGGCGGTACTTTTTGGGTAGTTCGGTAAGTGCCGCTTCAATACCTGCGATATTCTGATTGGGTCTGAGCAAGGCATAGCATTCTAAATTACTGGTAATCCCTCCCCAGTTTTCCTCTGCGGCGAACTCGAATATATCGACCAGATTCTCAAAAGAAACATATACCTGATGCCCAAAATATGAGGTCTTTGGGAGGTCTTTCAATACCCCGGTAATGGTTATGGTCTTGTCATTTTCAAGAACGAAGTTCGCTCCGACGACATCAGTTCGACCGTACATGACCAAGGCCATTTCCTCTGTTACCACAGCGGTATTAGGCGCTGCCAATGACACTTTATCCCCACCATACTGTAAGGGAAAGTTAAAAATCTCGAAAAAGTCCTGCTCCACATACGCGACATCCTGCTTCAGTTTGTTCAGGTTCCCGTTTTGATCGATATCGATAAGCAAGCCACTTTGAAACACGATCTTAGCTACTTTTTCCGAATAGTCATAGTCTTCACGAAATACTTTTGCAAATCCAGGTGGTACACTGGGATCATACTCGATCGCATCACGATGTTGCTCGGTATTTATCCGATAAATGCGATCGGCATTGGCATGAAATTCATCGAAAGACAGATTGTGGTTCAAAAACAAATAGATGAGAATACTACTGCCAAAGCCAATAGCCAGTCCTAAAATGTTTATGGTAGTAAATACTTTCCTTTTAATCAGGTTTCTCCAGGCAATTTTGAAATAGCTTTTGAGCATTGTTCTCGTTTTTGTTGATGAATGATTGGATTGATGAATAAACTCTACATCAGATCATGGCTCCCATAGCCCTGTTCTGGCTTTCGGTCACAACTTGACCATCAAATAGATTAATGACCCGATGCGCGTAATGTGAATCACGATCAGAGTGTGTTACCATAACAATGGTGGTTCCTTCTTGATTCAATTCGGTCAACAGGTTCATAACCTCGATTCCGTTTTTGGAATCCAAATTACCCGTAGGCTCATCCGCAAGAATTAATTTCGGATTGGTTACTACAGCCCTAGCAATGGCCACACGTTGTTGCTGACCCCCTGAAAGCTGGTGCGGGAAGTGCTTTTCACGATGTGCGATTTTCATACGTTCCAAAACCTTCATCACTTTTTCGCGACGTTCGCTTTTACCCATTTTTAGGTAAATCAAAGGAAGTTCAACGTTCTCGAATACGGTTAGTTCGTCAATGAGGTTAAAGCTCTGAAAAACGAATCCTAGGTTTCCTTTGCGCAATTCCGTACGCTGACGTTCCTTGAGTCCGCCGACTTCATGTCCGGCAAACTTGTAGCTTCCTTCGGTTGGGTTGTCCAACATACCGATGATGTTCAAAAGAGTGGATTTACCACAACCAGAAGGCCCCATGATTGCGGCAAATTCTCCCTCTTCAACACTAAAATTAACATTGTTCAATGCCAAGGTTTCTACTTCCTCGGTTCTAAAACTTTTCTTTAAGTTCTGTATTTGTATCATTTTTTACTGGTGTTTTACTTATTATGATTTAAAGACTTCGATATCAGGTCTTAGTGACAGTTTTCCGCTATTTTAACACTATTCGCTCCGCCTCGCCAAAGGTGTCATAGTTACTGGTGATGACTTTTTCGCCGGCTTGTAGGCCTTCTAAAACCTCATAATACCGCGAATTCTGTTTGCCAATTCGGATATTGCGCCTTAAGGCTTCATCTCCGTCAGGTCCTACGACAAAAATCCATTGGCCTCCAGTACTCTGAAAAAAGCTTCCTTTAGGTAGTAACAGTGCCTCGCTCGATTCGCCCAGTTGCAATTTGATATTATAACTTTGCCCGGTTCGGATGGTTTCGGGCTTATCTTCGGTAAATACCAAATCGACCTGAAACTTACCGTTACGAACCTCCGGATACACCTTACGCAGTCGCAACGGAAACTCTTTGCCATTCCTTTCTAAAACAGCGACCAGATCACGTTGCACTCGATCTATATAATGCTCATCGATGCTGGCTTCGATTTTATAATCTGTCAATACGTTGATTTGTCCGATACGTTGTCCTTTGGTAATGTTCTGCCCGATTTCGGCATCTAAAAAGCCAAGTTGTCCGTCGGCCGGGGCACGTACATTGAGATGATCTAAACGTTGGTACACCATGGCCAGGGTTTTCTGCATTCTTGCCAAATCGGCATCGAGTCCGGTCAAAGAGGTTGTACGCAACTGGTCGTCATTCTCGGTCTGCATTTTCAAGATATCGTATTGCTTTTGTGAGAGTTCATAATTCTCCTTAGAGGTGAGATACACCTCCTTTGAGATTAACTCTTCATCGTAGAGCGCTTGATTCTGTTCAAAATTCCGTTTTGTTCGCTGTAAATCGGTGCTTGCCGTAGCCAATGATCTTCTGCCTTCTACCTGTCGTCCATCAAAACTAATTTTGGTCGAGCGTAAATCATTTTGCTTCAATGCCAGATTACTCTCGCTTGTCATGATCTGCTCGTACAAATTGATGTTTTCCAACGTAAGGATGATGTCGCCTTTCTTGACCGTTGCTCCTTCCTCGATTAATTTTTCACTGACCCGCCCTCCTTCATAGGCATCCATATAGATGGTAGAGATAGGGGCTACATTTCCGTTGATGGTAATGTAGTCATCAAATTTACCTTGTGAAATATCCGCGATGGACAACTTGTCCTTTTCCGTTCTGAAAGTGGATACGGAGCTTGCGAAAACCAACTGGTACCCGACGAACAGCAATAAGAGCCCAATGGCGATATAGCCGTAGTGTTTGGGTCGTAATCCTTTTTTCTTTTCTAATTGTATATCCATTTTTTATCTCGTTCTATTTATTAATGACACAAAGGCTTTCTTTTGATGGTTCGAAATGGCATAGCTGACCTCACTGCAATGGAGGCATCGCTACATTGATATCTCATGTCTCTTCTTTCGTAAGTGGTTTGTATTTTTCTCATGATTCTATTTTTTTAGGATCAAGTCCTTATATATTAATTGATATTGAAAATCGGTAACCCATTGTAAAAATCCAGGGTGCTTTTATTGACCTCGGAACGTAATCGAACCTGCAGGTTTTCATTTTGCGCACTTGCAAAAAGGTTTTTTGCGGTAAACAATTCGATTCCGTTGATCATTCCTTTCTCATAGCGTTTTTGAGCGATGGTAAATGCCATTCGCTGGGCTTCCATGTTTTGGGTGCTTTGATTTAATTCTACCAGTAATGAATTGTATTCCTGTACCAATTGTTGAATGGTTTGAAAGAGCACCTGCTCTTGTACTTCAAGGTTGTTCTGCTGACGCAATTTTTCAATCTTGGCTTGTTTTACCCGGGAGCGAGCCGACCATCCGTTGCTGATGGGAACTGTGAGGCTAAGCCCATAAAATCTAGAGGTATTATCCCTGAATTGTTCCCGGAAGGGCAAGGTGTTGTCCAAACTATCCTGAAAAGTTTCAAAATAACCTGTGCCGATACCGGCAAACAATGATAGGGAAGGGTAAAGGTTTCCTCTGGCTACACCCACCTGTCTTTTTGCAGCTTTGGCTCGCAACTCCTGTGCCTTGATCAACGGAAGGAATTCGCGTGCTTTTGAATAGACCGAATCGGACTGCATTTTGGGTGGCGTTTCCGTTTCGACCACTCCGGTGATGTTGGGCATGATCTCTATCTCGGACGTATTTTCAAGATTCATTTCTTGAATAAGGGCCAATTTTGCCGCTGCCAATTGATTTTCACTTTGGGTCAAATTCAGTTCATCGGCTAGCATCGCCGATCTGGCTTCGTACAAATCCGCGCCCGCCATCAGACCCAATTCGATTTGCTTCTCCACTAATTGGTAATTGGTCTTGGAAACACCCAATTGCTCATTCGCTATGGCGACCAAGCCTTCGGAAAACCGAATGTCATTGAACGCTTGCATCACACGGAAGGCCAATAGGTATTTTTGTTGTAGGCGTTCCTCCTTAGCGGCATTATACAAAAATTTAGCCGCCTTGATCGAGTTGATTTTTTGAAACCCTTGAAACAAATCGATATTGGACTGCAACGAATAGTTGTTCGAGAAAAAATCGCGCACAACAAAGGTTCCTGTATTTGGATCTTCAGCCCTACCAGAATTTATCGTGTAGTTTGAACTGGCATTCACGGCCGGCAGTAAATTACGAACCGACTGTCGGTAATCCTCTCTGCCCGCAGCTGCGGTGTACTGAAAATCCTTGAGCTGAAGGTTATGCTCCAATGCATAAGCAATGCATTCTTCCATGCTCCATCGCTCTTGGGCAACTAGTGTTGTTCCTATTAGGAAACCTACTAAAAATGGTATCGCAAGTTTTAACTTCATAATTTGGTGATATGCCAAACCCTAGTACCACAGCCGTGCCATAAATTTAAAGTTCTGATTATCAATTACTTAAAAAGAACAATAATTTTACAATTCTAAATTACTGTAAAATACTTAGACACTTATTGTCAAAAAAATGGACATCTTGTTAAATTTTTGGAATTCTAGTCGTAGCTTTAGAAATCAAATTACTCCCGTAAAATCGGTAGTTGAAGCGGCATGATGATACTTTCTCTATTAAATGGAATGTTTTTTGGTACTCTGGTAAAACACAAACCACAGTTATGTTAGATGCGAAAATTCTGGTCATAGATGACAACAAGAGCGTGCTCAGTGCGCTGGATATCTTACTACAATTTGAATACAAGACGGTAAAGACCCTATCTAATCCGAATCAAATATCTTCATTTCCCAATTTGGTCGATTTCGATATCGTGTTGTTGGACATGAATTTTTCGGCAGGGGTAAATACGGGAAATGAGGGCCTCTACTGGCTTCGTGAAATTAGAAAAAAAGCGCCTCAAATTTCGGTAATCATGATGACGGCCTATGGTGCCGTTGACTTAGCGGTTAAAGCGCTGAAGGAAGGAGCAGCCGATTTTATTCTCAAGCCCTGGAACAATGACAAACTCTTGGCGACAGTCAAATCGGCCTATGAGCTGCGAAAATCGCGCAAGGAAGTGAACCAGCTCAAACAAAAAGAAAACAGCCTCAAACAGGTCATCAATCAAAAAAAGAACCGCATCATCGGCAAGTCGAACACCCTGAACGCGGTACTGAAGCTTGTCGGTAAAGTGGCCAGAACCGATGTGAATGTGTTGGTCACCGGAGAGAATGGAACGGGGAAGGAACTGATTGCCCGAGAACTACACGGACTTTCCAATAGAAAAGATGAGGTCTTTATTCCGGTGGATATGGGTTCCATCTCAGAAAACCTATTCGAAAGCGAACTGTTCGGGCACTTGAAAGGTTCTTTTACCGATGCCAAGGAAGACCGTGCGGGAAAGTTTGAAGCCGCAAACGGCGGCACCCTATTTTTAGACGAAATCGGAAACCTATCGCTTCAGACACAGGCCAAACTTTTGTCTGCCATACAAAACAAGACCATCGTACGCGTTGGTTCGAACAAATCGATTCCTGTTGATATTCGTTTGATCTGTGCCACCAATGAAAACCTTGATCAAATGGTGGCAGACGGTCTTTTCAGGGAAGACTTGCTCTATAGGATCAATACGATCATGGTAGAAGTACCACCACTTCGAGAACGAGGTGACGATATTTTGGTTTTGGCTGATTTCTACCTGAATAAGTTTACCTCGAAATATGGCAAACAGGGACTAAAGATCAACCAAGACGCGCAAGAAAAATTACTTTCGTACCCCTGGCCGGGCAATGTTCGTGAACTGTTACATACCATAGAAAGAGCGGTGATCCTATCAGAAGAAAATGTGTTGCGCCCAAGCGATTTTCTATTGAATACCAAAACCGCTGTCGTTGCCGAAAACAACCAAATTACCCTAGAAGAGATGGAGATTCAGATGATTTCGAATGCTTTGGACCAAAATGACGGCAACTATAGTGCCGCAGCGGAACAATTGGGAATCTCTAGACAGACCCTTTATAATAAAATGAAGAAAAAAAGTAAGGTATAGGCGATTACAAGCGGCCAAAGACAACCCAATCCACTAAACCCTAACTCCTAACTCAACATATGGTAAGCAGAAACATATACGTACAGCTCATCTTCCGAATTCTATTGATTTCTGTTTCCGCAATAGCTTCTGCCTTTTTCTTTTTCAATAAACAATACCTGCTTGCCGTGTTCGCCTTTGCATTTCTTGTCCTCATGACCTCTTTTTTGATTCATTACGTCAATCAGACCAATCGGAAGATCGCATATTTCTTTGATGCCATCAAAAACGAGGATTTTACCCTTCGCTTTCCTGAAAAGCTGAGTGTCAAATCATTGGAAGAATTGAACCATAGTTTGAATACGCTGAACGAGATGATTCAAGATATTCATTTGAAAAAACAGGCTCAAGAGCAGTTCTATCAGGAAATCATCAAACAGGCCGATATCGGTATTCTGACCATTAATGAAAAAGGGCATATTCTCTTCGCCAATTCCACTACCGAAAAACTATTCGATTATACCCCATTGAACCATATCAAGCAACTGCGGCAAGTGGATCAGAAGCTCTACGAACTCTTTGAAGAATTACAACCTTTTGAGCGTAAGTTGGTACAGTTGACCAATGAACGGGAGAAAAAACAGTTGGCCCTAAAATCGACCTCGATTTCCTCGGAAGGGAAAGAATTGCTTTTGGTAGTCGTTCAGGATATCCACAAAGAGCTGGACGAAAAAGAAACGGATTCTTGGATAAAGTTGATTCGTGTACTCACCCATGAAATCATGAACACCATAACCCCGATCACTTCCATTTCAGAGTCTATTTTGAAATACTACAAAACCAATAACGGACTGGTCACGCTGGAGGAATTCAATGAAAGCCATATTCAAAATACCGTCAAGGGCCTTGAAGTGATCAAAGAGCAAGGTGGTGACCTCATGGACTTTGTACAGTCATACCGCAGCATTCTCAGTCTGCCCAAACCCGATAAAAGCCTTATCAATGCCGAACGCCTACTGACCAAAGTCAAGGTGCTTATGAATCAAGGAAACGATGAGCGAACCGAGGTCTTCGAGTTGCTCATTCAACCCGCCGACCTTGAATTATATCTCGATGAGAAACAGATTTCCCAAATCTTGATCAACCTTTGCAAGAATGCACTGCAATCTTTAAGCGGACAACAAGAAGTAATGCCCGATGGATGGCAAGGAAAGGTCAAAATGGTAGCCGGGCTTACCCAAGATGGTAAAAAGTATATTCGGGTCAGTGATAACGGCCCCGGAATTCCCCCGGAATTAATGGATGAGATCTTCGTTCCTTTCTTTACGACGAAGGATACCGGAACGGGTATCGGACTCAGTTTGTCAAAACAGATCATGCATTTGCATGGCGGTAGTATGAGCGTACATTCCATTCCTGACAAAGAAACTTCCTTTCTCTTGATTTTTTAGGCAATAGATGACCGTTTCCTAAAATAAGTATTCGAAACTTCCGTTATATAAGAGTATCCCATAAAAACTTCTTATATAGAATTTTTACTTTAAAATCTGCTTACCAACGCATTTTTTGAAACCACTTAGACCAAAATCTAATTATGGGGCACAAAACACTATATAATCCGTCGTGGAATACCGTTTACGATTATCTGAACGATTCGGGCAATTCCAAGAAACACCAACAATTCTATACCGCAGTTGAACCGTTGATCAAACATTGGTTGTTGCGATTTGGTATTAAAGATGACCTTGAGGGACACACCAAAAGCATTTTTTCGGATCTCTACCTAAAGGAACTCAAAAGATTTCGTTCAGGACATCTTGTGCCGGAAAAGTGTAGTGCGAAAATCACCACGTACTACTATCCTGTCATCAAAAACCTATGCATTGACTACGTCAACGTTCTTCAAAGTAAAATACCCTATTCGGAAAATACGACAGCGAATTCCGTACCGGCGAATCTGGGTATCTTTGAGAGCTTATGGGGCGAGCATAAGAACACGCTACTTCTTGAAATGGTTCGCAGCGTTAAGGACTGGATCGAGCTTTCCAATTTTGAACCCACGAAAAAAGAAATTCTCAGAAAACGTTTTATCGAGGGTAAAAAATTTCCCGACATCCTTAATGTGTCGGAAAAAAGCGCGTTTGAAGCACAGCGCAAATGGGCCTGTAGACAAGGAAAAAAAATAGCCCAAAAAATAGCTGCGGTACTCTTGCCTGCCATTATCGACTTTTACCGACTTCCGATCAGTAAAAAAATCGACCCGAAAATCATAGAAAAGTATTTGCTCGGGCTGCGCACAAAAATAGCCGTATAACTTTTTTCTCAAAGCAACTTCAAAACCATAGCCTTGTAGTTCGCTATTGTTTCTTGCCGCGCTATGGTCGGGACTGTCGTCGTCGCCGGAACTTCAGAAGGAAAAAGCACATCAACTTCATGATTCCATTCCTCCCGAGTGTTTTTACGCCCTGTATCAAAATAATCAGATTGTATCATCCGGACCTTGAGCGCAAATTCTCGACTGAAATCGACCCTTCTAAATATACTGGCCTTGATTTCGGGATCCAAATCGGTCTCTCCCTTTAGAAAAGCCTGATAGAGCAATAGGAGTAACGCCTCAAGCTTTTTGGCCAAAGTCATTTGATCGGCACTGTCACCGGTATCAGCAGCTGTCTTTTTGTTGTTATCAGAATTCTTCATCAATACCCCTTCGCTTTGGGGACTTCAAAGGTATCAAATGTAAATGAAGGTCTTCCCCAAAGTTTTGCTAAGGTAAGATTTGGTCTTGATATGAAGGAAAGAAATGTGGGTTTGAAGCCAATAGAAGTACTTGTCAAACAGCAACTTCACCCGTTTAGGTCTATCTGTACAATTTAGAATAGGCCATCGCGGCTAAAATGCCCGCTGACCCCCCCCCTGATTTTGAAGGTACGGCAGGTGCTCCTTTGCGTGTTAAGACCTGGTCTTCGTTTTTAACATAGCCCGCCCAGGCCACGATCAATTTTTGACCATCACTCAGTACCGTCCAGCCATCTTTTGCCTTTCCGGTTGTGCCGGTTTTACCATAATACTGTCGGCCTTCCGGTAGAAACGGAAGTAACCGATGACAAGTGCCGCCAGTTTCAAAGGCCCCGGGCAATAAGACTTTGATACTATTGGCACTCGCCTTTGAGTAGCTAGTAATCGGCTTTTTCGATTTCGTATCGAATATCGTATCCTGTAAATGAGGGTCAATGATGTATTTCCAAGGACTTAAAGGAATCGCCCGCCCCTCATTGAATAGCATCTGATAGGCCTGCGCCACTTCCCATGGAGTCATGGTCTTTGTGCCCAAAATGTAAGATTCTCCCAGACTATAGGATGGATTAGAGGCGATTTCCAACTTTGAAAGTTTCGTTTCAACACGTCTCGCCACTTTAAGCGGGTCGGCATATTCGCGATAATTGACCGCCGCTTTGTTCAGACTGTACTTGAGCACTTCGGCGACCTTAACCTCTTTGTTCAACAATTTTTTGCCGACATTGCTCGGGTTGTATTTGTACGTTTTGAGGTCGCCATTGTACAATGTCGTCTCTTCATTAAAATCATGGCTTTCGAACAACTCCAAAAACACCAAAGGTTTCAGAATGGACCCGCATTGAAAACCGTCGCCATAATCCGTGAAATTGGCTATGGCTCCACTATTCTTACGATTACCCAGAGTCGCTTCTATTTGTCCCGTTTTGATATCAATAGCGATTAGCGAAACCTCCAATGCATACCCATCTACAGCTAATTGCTTTTGAAATCGCTTCGAAAAGGAGGTCGCTGCCTCTTCTACTCTCAATTGATTTTTTTGGGTTATGGCCGATACATATTGTGTTGCAAAGCGTTCTTTTTGCCGCTGCTTGTTCGCATTGAAAAAGTTGGTCAGGGCCGTATTTCTTCGCAAGCTATTGCTTTTCGCGAACCGCAGTTCCATGGTGCGCATCATCTGCAATCGCTCCTGATCGGATTCATCTTCCGCAATCAGCTCGAAAAAATCCAAAATAAGCGTTTTGATTTCATCGGTATTGGCAAATCTATCGTTACAAAGGGCCTTCAACTTGCTTGCCCCTTTTAGGGTTTTTACCGTCAGCAGCATTTCCAGGTCGTTCAAGGCATGTGGAGCGCGTCCAAAAATGGTATAGGAAGCCAAAATGAGTCCGGAAAAATCCCGCTCGTAGAAGAAATTGCCCGAGTAATTGGTATAAGCCAACAAGATTTCTTCTGGCGTTGCGGATTTCACCATTTGAAAGGCCGCCAGCTGTTCTCCATATTTTCGGGACAGGTAAATAGTGCCGATGCCTTCTTTTTTATGAATGGCATTTTTCAACAGTTGCTGCGGTATATTCGATCCTCCGTCCGCCTTGCCCTTGAGCAGTCGGGCAATACCGGAAAATGACAGGCCATAAACGTTATCCTTTCCAAAGTCAAAAAAGTTCTTGTTCTCTACCTTGGTCAAAAAATAAACGTAGTTCTCGGGCAACTCTTCATACGACATGACCGGCACTATGGGAAACTTGTTCAATTCTCCTTTCTGCTGTAAGGTCTTAAGTTCCTCTACGGTCAATCGGTTGTTCAAAATGGTATTCTCCCCGAAGACGGCCAAAAGGTTATGGTCTTCATCGCGCACCGAAGCGATAAAATTCGCATTGGGCTCCATCTTCATTCTAGAAGGCCAAACTACATGAAACAAAGCCAACCCAAAAAAAACGGTTGCAATGACCCCTACGGCTTTCATCCAGTCTTTCATTAGGCTTTTCGTTTTTCAAAATCCGAAATAAATCGAATGAGATGATACATCGCCGGACTTACCCAACGCCAAAAAACAAAGAGCAATCCGCCGTTAAAAAGGAAAGCCACCACGAGGCCAAAATCAGACGAAGAGTACATTCTGATATAGGCGGGTAACAAAAACAGCGCCCCTAGCGAAATAAAAAATAGGAGCATACTGCGTGTGGAATCGAACACCCCTCTTAGCCAGGGCGCACGAACAGAGAGCACATTTGACTGCAGGGCCATTTTCACCCAGGGGTAGTGAAAATGAAGCCAGGCAGCAATGAAAAGACAGGCCGTAAAATGAAGTCTCGCCAAAAAAACCGCGAAAAAATTGTGGAAGATGCGCCAACCACTTTCGAAGGTTTGAAAAGGGTAGGAGACATACAGCAGCGTTTCAAAAAACAAGTACAGGCCCAAGCACATGAATTGCAATTTCAAACGATCATGCGAGAGGTTGTAACTCGATGTAATATTGAGCTTGCTCAAACAGAAAAGCACTGCATACAGCCCTGAAAAATAGGAAATGGAATGAAGGCCAAAATAGGAAACCGGATATTTTATCGTTCGTAAAGGGGA
Organism: uncultured Flavobacteriaceae bacterium; assembly: GCA_947494565.1. Lineage (GTDB taxonomy): Bacteria > Bacteroidota > Bacteroidia > Flavobacteriales > Flavobacteriaceae > Maribacter_C. The sequence goes on from CANLVG010000002.1 coordinate 559,749, forward strand.
TAGCAATTCGGAGCCATACCAATACACATTGTTCATCAAGATGTTGTATTCGATAATACTGGATGATATGCTAAGGCAGAAGGCGGAAAAGAGAAATTTGCTCAAAACAAAGCAGAGTATACTCGTACCCATACCAATAAGCAAAATCTTCAATGTACCCCAACCTTCTTCTTTGGCAACGTTGCGATTGAACCAGTTCTTTCTTGGAATATAAAAAAGAACACACGCGACCAACGCCAGAAAAATCAATGCCAGATATACCACGAATGCCGGCATGCTTACAAGGTTGAAATGCCATCGGTAAAAGACACCCTAAGCCCCAAATTCTCTTCTAAGGTATATTTCCAAAAAGCCCTCGCCTTGTGCACCACCGCATCGTTTTTGGGTTCTGAAATGACGACAAAAATAACCTCGCGTTTCTCTTTTTGAAGCAACCTGTCGGGCAAATAATATTGAACCATTTTATCGTAGGCCATGTCCATTTGTTCAGGAGTGGCGGGCGGATTTTTATAAAAATTCACGGCCGGATTGTTTTCGATCAAATCACTGACGACAATAATCGTTCCTTCGGTTTTGTTGATCGCTTTCATCAAAGTGGGAAAAAGCGAAGTGCTTTCCATCAAGCCCACCGAATCTAGACTCTGTAGATTTTTCTCGTGCGATGCGTAAAAATCTCGCCATCCAATGACCAATTTATTGCGGGCTTGCCCCCAATCGGTATGCGATAAGGCTGTTGAGGTAGGATTGTAATAGCTTTGCGTAGAGATGATTCCGAAATCATAATTGACCGTAAAGCATTTGGGGCTTTCCTCGAGGCCCAATTCTTGACCGATCAAGTGTTCAAAATTCTCCTTGCGCAACTCATGCTTCGCCTTGTGGATAAGCAATGAGTCCGTAGCATCTATGAGTACGGTAATGTTTTTGGTCGTCACCGTTTCACATTCCGTTTCACAGCTCGTAAGCAGCAGGGTGCAAATGGCCAAAAGACAAGTTAAAGTCTGTATTTTCATTTTTTTCATATTTGTGTAAAATCAAATGTTTTCCATCGCAAAGGATTGCTATCCCCGCTATAGTTTTCGTAGTGTTCCCGGTATTTGTTAAGTTCTTCGAGCGAATTGATTTCCAACGTACTTAACTCCTTTTCACATGCCCCGATTTGAGCTGATACTTCCGAAGCTTTTCGTTCCAAAACCGAGACATCACCTAATATGCGTTTGAACTCTACCTTGCCGGCCATCTGTGCCTCGGCCAGTTGCTCTTCCAATTTCTTTAGCCTTTTGTACAATCCTTTGAGCTCCATAAATTTTAGATCAAGATCCAATTGTTGGGGCGATTTTTCCTTGGGTGCTTGGGCTACCTGTGGTTTGTCTTTCTCCATCTTGGTGTCGCGACGGCGATACATGCTTTTCACGGCGTTGGTTAGAAAGAGGGCCAAAGTAACCATCATGACCGCCCCAAGAATCAAGAAACCGTTTTTGATGAAAAATCCTGAAAAAGTCAGGGTTTCATCCAAATCTTGTGATTCAAAAAACCACTCCATCACTGTAAACGAAAGAATCGCGTATACGCTAAGAATCAAAAGGGCAGGTAGCCAAACCCACCTGAGAGCAAGTCGCTTTGACGTAAGAAAACTGGCCGCAAACACAATCGGAATAAAGAAGACACTTCTCAAAATGATCTCAGGAAGATCATGAGTCTCGGTGAGGATGTTGTAAAAGAGAATTCCCTCGCCGAAAATGAACAATACTTCAACGATATACAGTAGCCAAAGCGGCACTCTTTTCGATTTTGTTTTTGGGTTCTTAGGCACCGGTTTGGGTTGTTCTTCCTTCGGTTCAAAATCTTGGGCGTTGCTTATTTCATTGACGTTGAGATTGCTGATGAGGCTATCACCGTTCAATTGGCAGCGACGAATATGGTTTTTAATGTCCGTTTTTTGATGATCGATCTGTTCTTTGACTTTTGTAATCTCTTGCTCAATGGCGTCGGAATTGGCTTTACTCAAGGCAATGACCTCTTTGGACAAATCGCTCTTCACAATATCCATTTTCCGAATATGATCTGATAGTGATTCGCCTAGTTCGCCTATACGCTCATTTAAACCGTACTTTTTGCCCTTATAGCCATTGATGATTTTCTTTTCATCTAAGATGAAGTCTTCTTGGGGGATGAGGCCAAGATTGGCGGAGCGATAGGCCATGTTCTTTAACTGTTCGTTTGAAAATACCATAGCACCCTACCTTGAAGTATGTAACATGAGGTAAAGTTCGGTCTCCAAAGAAACGGCCGGACCTTGCATATCTTGCAGCACGCTACTATCTGCATGGCTCTCGGCTTGTTTGATATCCGAAAACAAGGTGTCCATTTTGGTTTGATCGTAAGCGATGATGGGTTTCCCCCAGATCGACTGATCTTTTTTGAAAAGCTGTTGTCCCAATTTCATTGTGTGGTGTTTATGCGGTTTTTAGGTATATCGCACATTCCACTTTTTGGGGACATTTTTTTATTTTTTCTTTGTTACCAACGCATAACGGACGAGAATCACCGGTAAACAAACTCGGGGTAAACTAAGTTTACCTGATCGACGCCCACCTGTTTGATGGCAGGCAGGTATATCCAAAGGAGGCAATGTGGTCGAAAAAGAGATAGCGATGCTATCCCGCGTCCCAAACACCAACGTCCGCGCCGATAAGGCAGAACATTGTTTTATTTCTTCCAACATTGCCTCCTTTGGACAAATACATACCATAGAGGAGTACAAATTTTTCGAATAAAAGACTAAAAGAGGGGTGATATTTTAAGCGATTTGGATGGTCATATCCGGATTTCGGAAAAATACGTTGTCTAACCCTAGTGGTGAGTTTCGAATAGGGCCTTGAATCGCGTGTCTTCCTGGAAATCTGAACGTATTGATGTGTGCTTGGTCACCCTAGGCGCAATCTTGGAGAACCGAAAAACACGAAAAAATATCGATTCGTAACTAAAAACTTACATATTACACACTTTTGAACATTTTTTGTGTAGGTTTTTATATCTTTAGTATACAAAATTTCAATTCCCTCCCTACACTACTACAAAGTGAAGTTTTAAAGACCTTTTTTCCCTAAGCGGCATAGACCACTTAAGGGCAAAACATAGGGACGTGTCTTACCCTAGCACTTCCGGAAAATACAGGACGCTAATCATGTTGGTATCAACTCCAACTTAAACAGTAAACTAATGGCTAAAAAGCAAAAAACACTTACCGTACAAGTGAAAGAACTCACTGAACGCCTTCAGCGCATAGAGGCCGTCTTAGAAGAGGAATCAAAACCAAAAAGGGATCATAAAGGCCAAGAAAAGGAGCCGAATCACTTTTGTTGCTTACCGGAGGTTCTCGAACGTGAATTCGATACCGATATTTCCGATTCGAGGGAACGGCTCATCCGGTTAATCGATAAGAAATGGGTCAATGGAACCAAGTTGCGCTATTACTTTTTCAAAACTGGCGACTTTTCGGGAGATGCAACCCACGAACAACTGGTAAGGGATGCGTTTGACATTTGGAAAGATGTGGGTATCGGACTCGAATTCGAGGAGATTTCGGAAATCGAAGAGGCTGAAATACGCATCGGCTTTTTACGTGATGGTCGTTCATGGTCTTATGTCGGCAGGGATGTCATCGATATTCCAGGGCAATTTGAGCGGACCATGAATTTCGGTTGGGACCTCACCCAAGACTCTCGCGGACTTGATACCCCGGTTCATGAAATCGGTCATACGCTGGGCTTTCCACACGAACATCAAAACCCCATTTCCGGCATCATCTGGGACGAACCCGCTGTGTACGACTATTTTGGGGGACCACCGAACAACTGGGCGCCCGAAGTCACCTATCACAATGTATTACGCAAATTACCCGCAAGTGCTGTGGATGGATCCCCCTGGGATCCCAACTCGGTAATGCACTACTCCTTCGCGCCAGGGCTTATTCAAAGTCCCGCCCAATACGCCAGTGGCCTACAACCTGAACTCGGGCTTTCAGCACTTGACCGAAGCGAGGTGAAAAAATTCTATCCCCCTATTCCAGAATCACAATATGAACGCCTGGCACCCTTTGATTTCGAACTATTATCCTTGGCTCCCGCCGAACAGAAGAATTTTATCTTAGAGCCGAACGCTACGCGTGACTACGACATTCAGACGTTCGGGAATTCCGATACGGTCATGGTTCTTTTTGAAGAGGTCAATGGCGAATTGAAGTTCTTGGCCGGTGATGATGACAGCGGTACCCGATTGAATGCACATATTGTGCAACGTCTATACCCTTGGCGCAAGTATGTGTTGCGCATTCGCATGTACCTGAACTATGCCAGTGGCAACACCGGGGTAATGCTATGGTAGGGGCAAACTATGGAGTCGTCAGGGAAATACTTGATCTTTTTGCCCCTTTCCGGAATCCGAATGCCCCATATCAGTTTTTCTTCACCCTTTTGGTAATACGCCTGTTGGTGATCACCGAACGTACGCGTACGGTCAATAATCCCGCATCGGAGACCACATTGCCACAGAAATAGGCATCGCTGGATACCACCACCCGAAAGAGGTGACCGTCGTCAGCCAGGGTGATGCCCCCCTGTACCAGAAGGGTGACCGTTCGCACGTCGGCATAA
>CANLVG010000003.1 GCA_947494565.1 uncultured Flavobacteriaceae bacterium
CTAGGAGCTAGGAGCTAGGAGCTAGGAGCTAGGAGCTAGGAGCTAGGAGCTAGGAGCTAGGAGCTAGGAGCTAGGAGCTAGGAGTAGTTAGTAATGAGAGATAAGTTTGGGATATAGCATTTGTAACTGTCCTTAAAAAAACACATTAACAGCGAACGGCGAACAATGAACAGCGCGTAGCGCAAAATGAGAAATGATATAAAATTAAAGTTGCATGAAAACACAATTAGATAAATCTTTTGAAGTACCACAAAGTACCGATTTGGTTTGGGAACATTTGATCGACCCTGAAAAAATAATGGACTGTGTTCCCGGGGTGACCGTTGACGAAAAAGTGGGTGACAACCATTATAAAGGGAAAGTGGGTATGAAATTCGGACCCATGGGGGTCAAGTACGATGCCGATATCTTCTATAAGGAAATCGATGTGGACAATCGAAAGATAGTGCTCACCGGAGATGGAGTGGATTCTAAAGGAAATGGGAATGCCGAAATGGTGATGACCATCGACCTTACCGAAAAAGAGGAAGGTGGTGTGAAATTGGATGCCATTATGGATGTCACGGTCAATGGAAAAATCGCCCAATTCGGCTCGCGATTGATTACAACCGTATCGAATCAACTGTTCAAACAGTTCGTTACCAACTTTTCCAAAAAATTAGCCGCAGCGGAGGCCACAGCATAGCTAGTCCCGTAATCTGTAATCAGAAGCTGTGTTCCACGGAGCATGGCTTCTAAAGCTTTAGCTTGTGAATAAAGAAATTGATGCGCTGATAAAAGACTTTTATGAGCACAATTATATCCTGAACGAAGCCCTTGCTACCTCTGTTTTTTTAGTAAAGAATTTGGGCAAACCGTTATTGTTAGAGGGTAATCCCGGTGTGGGGAAAACTGTTTTGGCCAAGACTTTGGCCGCCCATCTGGGAACCCAGTTGATTCGTCTACAGTGCTATGAAGGTTTGGATGTCAGCACCACCATTTATGAATGGAACTATCAAAAGCAGTTGCTGCACATCAAACTCTTCGAACAGGAAGCCGATAAGATGGCCCTCCAAAATCAGATTTTTGGAATGGATTATGTATTGCAACGCCCTTTGTTGCAATCTATTAGTTCCGATACCCCCGTGGTGCTCTTAATCGATGAAATCGATCGGGCCGATGAGGAATTCGAGGCTTACCTGTTGGAATTACTGTCCGACTTTCAAATCAGTATCCCCGAATTGGGCACGATTAAAGCCAAGTCACAACCTTATGTGATCTTGACCTCCAATCGAACGCGGGAATTGAGCGATGCCTTACGTCGGCGCTGTTTATATCATTGGGTAGATTTTCCATCAAAGACCAAGGAAATTGATATTATCGCAAAGAAGCTGCCGAATATCGACGAGCAACTGGCGACGCAAGTAGTGACTTTTATCCATAACCTGAGAAAGTCGAGTTTGCATAAACCTCCGGGTATTGCCGAATCGCTAGACTGGGCAAAAACGCTGTTGGTGATGAACGAAAAGAACATCACGGATGAAATTGTGCAGCATACCATTGGCAGTGTGCTAAAGCATAAAGATGATGTGGAGTTTGTACGGAACAAAACGGTCCAGGAGTTTTTGGTACCGATACATTAGGGCTTAGTGTGCAGTTGGCAGTTTTCAATGAACATTGAACAATTAATAGATAGCATGAGCATAGGCATTAAACTTAATTATCTGAATTAGTAGCTCTTTACTCGTAACGCGTATTCCAGTGAAACAAGTCACAAAAACTTTCAAAGAACGCTTGATCGACTTTACCATGTATTGTCGAGAGCGTCAGTTTGTGCTTGGTCCGCAAGAGACACGGGATGCTTTTGCGATTGCGGAACGCGGTTATGCCTTGGATCGACAGCTCTTTCAATACAGTCTCAAGGCGATCTATTGCAAGCGTAAAGAGCACTTTGACCGTTTTGACGAAATGTTCCAGCGGTTTTGGAGCCGCTATTACGAGGAGAAATTGGAACAGCGAAAAAAGCAGATCCAACAACTCAAAAAGGAAAAAGATACGGCAACGGTCATTTTTTTGGGAACGGAATTCAAGCTTCCAAAGAAAGAAATGGAGGAAAAAGAGGCCAAAGAAACAGTGGGTGCGAATGAAAGTATCCGCTTGCGTATGACGGACTTCTCCAAGGTGGATGTCACGGATAAGGAGAAGTTGGAAGAATTGGCAGAAGAGCTCTTTCATCAAATGAGTATGCGGTTTAAGAGAAGGTTGGAACAAGCAAATCGCGGCAGTATTGATATCAGAAATACGATTCGCCATGGGATTTCCAAGGGAGGTATTCTTTTGGATTTGTCGCATAAACGGAAAAGAAAAGAAAAGCGCAAGGTCGTTTTTATCCTCGATGTCAGTGGTTCGATGGATACCTATAGTTATTATTTATTACGTTATGTGATGGTGTTAAAAAAGTACTTTAAGAGCCTCGAGTTCTTTACCTTTAGTACCACCTTGACCCATGTGACCCCAATGCTCCGTCAAAATAATGAACAGGAGGTATTGAAGCAAATCGGTAAGAATGTGCATTCTTGGTCCAGTGGTACAAAGATCGGGGAGTCGCTAACGGAATTTCTTTCCGTCTACGGCAGTAAGTTTCTGAGTCAAAAGCATATTGTTGTGGTTTTGAGCGACGGACTTGAAACCGGTAGTGTTACCGTTCTGAAGGAGGCGGTCCGTACCATTCGAAGAAAATGCAAGACGTTGGTATGGTTGAACCCGTTGAAGGGTATGAAGGGGTACCAACCCATTCAAAAGGGAATGGTCAATGTGATGCCTCATTTAGATGCTTTTGAATCGGCGCACAACTTGGATAGTTTATTAAAATTAGAAAACCTATTGATGGATGTTTAACGAATTGGCACTACAAATAGAAAAACACTTGGCCGAGGGTGCGGATTTCGCCGTGGCCCAAGTCATCGACCGTATTGCACCCAGTTCAGGGAAGGTAGGAGACAAGGCCCTGATCCTACAAACGGGAGAATTGATCGGTTGGATCGGTGGCGGCTGCGTACGGGGTATCGTCGTAAAGGAGGCCCTCGATGTGATCAAGAGCAAACGCTTTCGTCGGGTTCGTATTTCCCCTGAAGGAGGCACACGAGAGACCGCTACCTATAAAGAGTACGTCATGTCATGTCAAAGTAAAGGAACCGTAGAAATTATGATAGAACCTGTCATTCCACAACCAGAGATCGTCGTCGTCGGCAAAAGCAATATCGCACGGAAATTGGTAGAAATGGCTACTGCGGCTGATTTTAGGGTCTCCGTGATGGCAATCGATGCCGATAGTCAAACCTTTCCCAGTGCCCATGTGGTTTCCGGATCGGTAAATTTTGAATCGCTACGGAGCATTCTAAATACCCATATTGTGGTGACCACTCAGGGTGAAGATGATGAACTCTCGGTAAAAAAAGCCTTGCAGACCTCGGTCGCTTATGTCGGTTTTGTGGCCAGTGCCCGAAAATCGGAGGATATCAAAACCTATTTAAAAGCAGAGGGCATTTCGGAAGAACGCATTGAACAATTACGGAGTCCTGTAGGCTTGGATATCAACGCCAAACTCGCCAGTGAGGTGGCTATTAGTATTTTGGCAGAAATTATCGATCATTTTAGAAATCGAAAGTCGGAGACCGACTCCTGCTGTGGTTCTTCCAAAACTGCGGATACGACTTCCACTTCTGCTGAGGATAAATTTGCCGAGGATTATTACATCAATCCTGTTTGTAATGTGCCGGTTTCCAAAAAGAATCCGAAGCATATTGTGGACTACCAAGGTGAGAAAGTCTATTTCTGCTGTGATGGATGTAAAGTCAGTTTTGAGAAGGAGCCCGCAAAATACATGGAGGCCTAGCTATATATTCGGCAACCACATGCCCATGGTCGCTGAAAAGCTACCCAAGGCAATGCACGCGGTCAGGAACCATAAAAAGAGACTTACCGACCATTTCACCTTTTTAGAATTGCTTTCTTTTGCCCGGAAATAACACTCTGCGAACAATACCGGAAGGATATAGCTAAAGGTAGAGATCATATTCAAAGCGGGCCCTTGAAAGGTTTCCATATCAAAGCCCACTGGTCCTTGATGAATGGTCAGCCACAACATCAGGAATACCCGAAAAAACCAAACGCCGCTCATCGCAAGAAACAAACGAATGGCCCATTTGCGATGGGGAGCCAGTTTTTTGGCCATGGCCATGTGTACCGTAAAAAAGGTACAAACGAAAATGAAAAGACCGTTGATGGAAACGAAAATTTGACCGATAAGTCCGCCAGAGGCTCCACGCACCCAGGTCAGGTAAAAGCCGGCCATACTGATGATAAAGGCCGCAATGACATAGATGCGACCATTGACCCGGTGAAAACGGGGAAATTTGGTGCGTACCCGTTTCATCAGCTGTAGAGGTCCACCTACGGTGATGATGGCCGCAAGTGCCACGTGTAATCCGAAGAAGATATTGCCCACAAGGTCCCTTTGTACGTAGCCATGGGTCGTTTGGGCATTCCAGCGTTCGAAATCCCCAGCTAGTCCATTGACCCCGTAGAGACCAAGAATATAAAGGGCGAAGATGAATTGTCCGACCACAACGACCCCAAACCAAAGGTTGATCGAGTGTTTTAAGACTTTTGTGGCTTTTGATGAAGTGATGGTGATGGTTGATGACATGTGATTGATTTTTTTGATTGATGAACTTCAGGCTTTCAGTAGTATAGACGTCATATGGGAATGATATGCTGCCTAGGGACTACCTCTATATGGCCTGTTGACACAAATCTAAATGCAAAATCGGCCCTGGCACTTCACATTTGTGAAGAAATCGGTACTGCTGGATTATCCCAAATCTTTTCGGATACGACTTAAACTCCCAGGATTGATTCCCAGATAAGAAGCGATGTGTTTGAGGGGAATGTGCTGTATAATGGTCGGATATTCCTGGAGCAATTTGAGGTAACGCTGTTCCGCGGAAAGGGTAGTGAGGTCTACCGCACGTTGCTTGTTTTTCTCCAATTGCTGTTGTAGGATCTGTACCGTGTAGTCTTGTTGGGTCTCTCCCAATTGGGCCGTGACGTCCACATCATCCCGTGAGATTTGAAGGAGTTCACAATCGGTGATGCACTGTAGGTTTTCCTTGGAGGGCTTGCGGTGAATAAAGGCATCGTAGGATGTAAAGAAGCGCGGACCGTCATTCAAGTCGGTCGTGATTTCCTGCCCGCTTTCATCCGTATAGTAGTTGCGCATAAAGCCCGATACGATAAAGTTGTGGTATTCGGGGATTTTCCCTGCCGGGGAAATGATGGTATCCTTGGGTACCTGTATCGGTTTAAAATACGTACGGCAAATGGCCTGATCTCCCTCAGGGATAGCAACAAGCAAACGTACATAGTCGAAGAAAACGTCGAAATAAGCGTCCATGGGTTTTTTGATTGGTGGTTTGATCTATTGGTAGCGGAAATGGTATTGATGTTACAGTTGGAATGATTTATTAAGTGTATTACCGCTCAGGGCAAGAAGGTTCCAGGTGTTAAAAATAAACGACTTCGCCTATGTTTTTGTACTTTTTAGGGGATGTAAATATAAACTCAAGTTCAAGTTCAAGTTCAAGCTCAGGTTCAACTGTTTTCGCTTTATCCCGTACGCCTCGAGCTTTCAAATACAAACTCAAATGCAAGCTCAAATTCAAGTACAAGTTCAAAACCAATTTTATGAAAACACTAGCTATGTTATTTTTTCTACTACTAACTACCCTTAGTTATGCTCAGCATGACTATGAGCCTTCAGCCGAAAACCCCTTTGGACTTCGAAACCCGGATGCACCGGAGCAATTGGATGATTTTAGGCCGTTGATCGGTGAATGTGAGTGTACTTCGGAACGCAAAAACCCAGATGGTAGCTGGGCAGAACCTATTGCGATGACCTGGACCTTCAAATATATCATGAACGGCACCGCTATTCAAGATGAGACGATCAAGGCCGATGGAATTCATTCGGGCAGCATTCGACAGTTCAATGCCGATAGTCTAAAATGGTATGTACATTACTATACCTCCGCCAGTGCCACGCCGAGCTTGTCTTCATGGGAGGGTGCCAAAAAAGAAGACGGTAAAATTGTCTTATACAAACCCCAAAGAGCCCCCAATGGTATGGATGGCTTTTCCCGTTTGACCTTTTACGATATTTCCAAGTCAGGGTATCAATGAATCGGCGAATGGGTAAATCCTTTGGAAACGGTGGTGTTTCCGTTTTGGAGGATTAGTTGTACCAAACCCGAGAACTAATTTGGATAAGTTTCGTGCTGCGGCATACCCGCGAAATCTATGTCAGAAGGGCACCAGTTACAAATTGGCGCTAGCGGAGACCAGCGTGATAACTAATGTCATTATTTTGCAATTTTCATTTAAAAAACTTTTGAATTAACAACTGTATTTTTTCATAAAATCCATCACTGAATACTCCTGCAAAAAAGCTTATCAAGACAATTGAAGCTATATTCAATGAACTTTGCCCTTTTATAAAAATAGTTGGAATCACATATGAAATCGCCAAAACCATGATACCCATAAAAAAACCGAGTAACGGAAAGGAAAGAAACTTTGATTCTCGAATAGGTCTTACATTTCTTGCATGGTCTATAATCATTCTGGCCACACTTCCTAGCGTTCCACCTGCGCCAGCACCTAAAAACAATAGCGCCATGTAGGGTAAAATGGTTATAAAGGTGATATAGGAGAATCCGGGAAAGCTATAGTACCAGTGCACATGATTTAAGTCTCTTATGGCTTGTTGGTCTTCGAAGGAGAGCTTCTTTTTTGAACCTTGGGCATTCAACCTTGTGATGAGGTCATCGACATCTTTTCCTTTCAACGTAATCTCATTTACAATGCTCTGTTCAATTTTTCGTTCAACGATTCTTACCTTTTCCGTCGCATCGATCAGGGTCAGACTTCCAATACATAAATATCCTGCAACCAGTCCCCAGATTAAGATAATCAAAACACTAACAACACTGGATATGGTTTTGTTTTTCATACTTAATTTTTTTGATCGGGTAGCCTAACGTTAGTCTTAGGTTTGATTTAAAAAAAGGACCCTTCTAAAACCTTATGACGCGTGAGATAGTTACTAGTGTTTTCCACCTTGACTACCAGCTTGTATCAATTTTCAATATGATTTCAGATTTGGGGGTAAGTTATACTTCAGGATAACTTGGGAACATACCCATTACTAGGTAATTTGTTCGAGTCGCAGTTGGCATTGAACAATTAGCAGTGAACAACTATCAGTTAGCGGTGGGCAATCATCAGTTAGCAGTGGGCAATGATCAATTAACAATGAGCAATGAACAATTCTGAATTCATAGTGCAAAGTTGACTTTTTCTATCATCAGACATCAGACAGTTTCATCAAATCATTGTATACAATTGCTGAAACACCCGAAGGGTATCCGTAACGGCTTGCTCTTGAGGTAGGGCGGTGTCGGAGATGCCGGAGATGACCCGTGAAATATCATGATCGACTTGCCCGGTTTGTCCCCAGGTGCTGGGGGAGGCGACGGTCAAGTAGGCGGAAAAATTATGATGGCCCGATCCGGGGCGTTCGCCTATGATATGGATAATTCCTTTTTGACGTTGCGTGTTGGCGTTTCCGAACAAGGTCTCCCCACAAGCGTAGCCAGCCCGTACGCGTCCATGTTGAATGACCAGGGTCTGGTCACTTAGGGCATATTGGTTTTCTTGTAACGCTTTTTGAAGTCCGTTTAAAAAGGGGGTGAGGTGCCCCTCATCCATTAGGGCTCTAGGGTTCAGTCCGTCCGAGATGATGATTTGCACATCGGGAATCGTAGCACCCCAGTTGGTTCTGAGTTCGCGTAAGGTCTTTAAGGCCTGTGCTGCCAATTTTTCTCCACTTTCGGGATGGTAAACATAGTCCTTACGATCTTCCGATTGGGTACGGAGAGCTACCGAAGCAGGAATCGCAGCCGTAAAGACAGGGTCCAATTCGGTCCATAAACTGACTTTAGCATCCTCGTATAACCTATGGACTTCCGCATAGAGCTCGGGTGGTAAATCCCATAGCTCTTGTCCATATCCTTCCGCGATGGGTACCCCTCTTTTGCGAATACGCGCGATACATTTTTGGCCTTCTGCGTAGATATCCTCTTTGCTCCGTGGATCCCGTTTTGCGAGACAGTACTGGTAATAGACCCAAATGGGATCGCCGAAGTGCTCTGTAGGACGGCCCTGGGCATCCAGTATTTCAATTTGTTTAAAAAAGTCCCACATCGCATCGTTGACCTTATAGCCAAATTGCTCCCGGATCTTGACATGGTCGCTAAATGCGGTGGTCAGATAACTGAGCATGGGGTCGTTTTTGGTGGGCAGGGCCATCAAGTACGCAGGATTGGCAGGCATCACTTGTGCAATACACCAATCGAGATCGTCAAGGGTGACATCCATATGTAGGGTAGAGCAGATGTCAAGACCAATGGTCAGTCCGTGTAATTTGCCCATGATCGTATCTTCCAAACAGCAACGCACCAATTGTTCCTTAGTTCGAAATACTTCGGGACCAATGAATCCTGCTACGTCGTTCAAAAAGACCCATGGGGTTTTTTCAGGCGTTTTGTCCTTGGAAAGCAGTTGCTGTAGCCCTCTTACAAAACCATATTTCCGGGCTTCATGGAGTACCATATCAAATCCGGCCCCATGGCCATTGGTGAAATCGGCTCCTTGACCGGTTTCCGCATAGAGTCCATAACGCCCATTTCGCTGGCTCATATGAGCGAACATCTTATCTAGCGTCACATCAAAAGTCTGGTTGGCGGCCTCGGTCCCCGCTAAACTTTGAAACCAGATACCGGTGGTGCCGGGCTGTAAACCCTCCGCCTGCGCCTGTACATCAATATGTGACAATACACAGTTGGGCAAGGTGTCCTGTAGGCGAAATGTGGTAATAATATCAAATAAGGTCGCCTCGATTTTTGCTACGGATTCGGGTTCGCTTGACACCGGATTCGTACCGAGCAATAAATCCCCAACAGCATACGACCAAGCATCGAAAACCTGCCAGGCAATATCCTCAGGATGATCCGTAGGTGAATTGGGCTGTACCCGTGCGCTGAGGTACCCTTTGCTCCCAATCTGGCTGTTCGGAAGCGGGTTGAATACTTTTTGCCCGACCGCAATCAATTCATCATTGCTCATTAGCTTCACCAGACATCCGATAGTATCACTGGTCAGACTGGGCATGATGTTCTTAATCTCTTCTTCAGGGGAGGTCAATACGAACTGTTTGAGTTCTCCCACTGTCCAGTTTTGGGTAGTTTCTTGTCTCAAGGTCGTTTGGTTAATCAGGTCGGAAATACCATCTTGAAAGACCAAGATGCGATTCAAATCTCCCAGTTTGGTGGCCGCTAGCAATGTACGTGCATTCGCGCGAGAAGTTGCCTCCTTCGCCGCAACACCTAAGGTTTGGTCCCCTTCCTTGAAAGCATTGGCGGCACCGATCAATTGCCGGTAGCAAGTCAGGTCGAATTTCCCCTGCTTACGCTGGATATAGGCAAAGAGATCCTCATCTTTGAGAGGCGTATCCACAACAACGCCTTCCGCTGGAGCAGGGCGACCAGATGGGGAGAAAAGATCATAGCCCTGTCCCAATACCAATGACGTGCTCAGCATACCCGTTTGAGTTAAAAAAGTCTTTCGTGATATCGAACCCATAACTAGTTTTAGAACTCCCAAGACACCTGTTATTCAGCCGTGTTCCAAGAGTTGCTCTCCTAAGTTATAAAATATTGGTTTACAGTTGACAATTGGCAGTTAACAATGGTCAATTAGCAATGAGCAGTAATCAGTTTAGAATGTTGAATTCTTACTTCAGAATAGGTTTGGGTACGGCGTAAAGCGTAAGGCGTGAAGCGTTATGCGCATGACCAAACACCTGAGACTTGGAATTTGTTATTTGGAATTTCAGAATTGGCAGTTAACAATGGTCAATTAACAATGAGCAGTAATCAGTTTAGAATGTTGAATTCTTACTTCGGAATAGGTTTGGGTATGGCGTAAAGCGTAAGGCGTGAAGCATTATGCGCATGACGAAACACCTAAGACTTGGAATTTGTTATTTGGAATTTCAGAATTTCAGAATTTCAGAATTGGCAGTTGGCAATGAACAATGAACAAGAGCAATGAGCAATAAGTGAATAGTAATGGGTAATGAGAAGTGCGAATAGCGAATAGCGTACGGCGTAAAGCGCAAAGCTAGAGCCATGGAATTTGGAGTTTCTTATTTGGAATATTAGAATTGGCAGTTCATAATTCTGAATTATTTCTAACATAGCGACAGAAGTCGTTCCAGACGGGGGAATAGGTCTCTTCTAAAAACCATTTTAGTCGGACTCGGGTGATGGTTTGGTTATTGAATTTCTCTCCGAATAGTGCCATGTTTTGATTATTTTCGTTGGCTAACCAGGTAGTGAATTCCTGTTGGTCTTCAAAAGTGACGATGGGTTTTCCAGGGCTATAGCCGTCGTGGACGACTCCCATAGTATACTGCTCTTGGTCATAGAAAAACCCTAAGCCACAATAGTCCCGATGAGAGTGAAAGAGTCCCGAATCTTGATACTTGGGAAGGCGTAACTTCTCGGCTACCTGGTCCGCTAGGTCTGGTCCATAGGGTTGGTTATCTAGATTGTGGTAGAGCGCCAATTCCTTTTCTGTTAGGGCGTCGAGGGGTATTTTAGGTAGGAGTAGGGTCATGGTGCCTGTGAAAACTTAAATGCAAATCATTATCAAGGGTGGGGCCTCATTCTGAAAAAAGACTACTCCATCGGAATTTCAATGTCCTCTCCCCAGATATATTTTCCGAACCATTGCCAGTTGTGCCAGGTGGCCGCCAAGCGCTCCTTGGGTTTGTTAATGCCATGCCCAAAGCCTTTGTAGATAATGAATTTGGTTTCTACCCCAATGTCCTGTAAACCTTGATATAACTCATAGGCGTTGGCAATGGGCACCCTTCTGTCATTTTCCCCATGCTGGATCAGGGTAGGGGTCACTGCCTTATTGATATTGGTCATGGGTGAGGTCTTTTCGTATAGCTTTTTATCGGACCAAGGGGTGGACTTTAAATACTGCCGGGTAAATGGATGGATATCCGTATTGACATAGTATGTCATCCAATTACTGATTCCGGCACCTACGGAAATTGCTTTGAACTTATCGGAATTCGTGGTCAAAAACGCGGAGATGTACCCGCCTTGACTCCAACCCATGGAGGCCACTTTGTTACCATCAATGAGCCCCTGTTTTTCTAAATGACCGACCCCGGAAAGTACATCCCAGGCATCACCCACACCCAAATTCTTTACATTGAGCGAACGGAATTTTTCACCGTACCCGGCCGATCCCCGATAATTGGGCCGTAAGATCAAAGCACCTTTGTTCAACCATTGCACCATCGGATACACATACGAAGGCACGGGGCCGGGTGTAGATATTCCGGTGGGGCCTCCGTGTATGATGACCAACAAGGGGTATTTCTTATTCGGGTCGTAATCTTGGGGTTTGTGCAAGACCCCCTCAATGATTGCCCCGTCCTTGCTTTTCCATTGGATAACCTCACTTTTGGCCGTGGCCCATTCCGCGATTTGGGCCGAGGAGGAAGTCAATTTTTGGACTCCCGTGAACGGAAAGTCGGCGGTATAGACTTCGGTCAGATCGGTATCATTGCTTGCCGTAAAGGCAATTTTGGTACCCTCATCGGAAAATGAATAGTTCCAAATGCGCTCTGGGGTTTCCGAAACAATTTGGGTATTTCCGTTCTGTGGATCGATTTGAATTAGCCTCCGTAAGGTTTTTTGCCAGGATAGGGCAAAAATACCTTTGGTGTTCCATTGCAGGGCAAAGAGGTCTTCGTCAAAACCTTGGGCAATTTGTCGGCTGTTCGAGCCGTCACTATCAATAATGAAGAACTTACCGTTTTTGTAATAATTACTGGTCGTATCATCCAGACTACTACCGTACAAAATCGATTTTCCGTCTGGAGACCAATCGATGAGTCCATCATAACTACGGTTCTTAACCAAGGTTTTTAGTGATTTGGACTCGAGGTCATAAAGAGAAATATCCGCTTTGAAGAACGTATTGATGAGCGGGTCGGGCTGATGTTCGATGGCTACTTTTTTCCCGTCAGGTGACCATTTAAAACTATTGACCGAGAAAGTGGTGCTATCCATTAGCAATGTAGCTTTGCGCTTTTCGGTATAGAGCGAATCCTTTAATTGGTCGGGTAGGGGCCATTGCTGCAATTCATCAGCATGAAAATCAACGACCCATAGCTGATCTATGTCATATTCTGCGTCTTCTACGGCGTATCCTCCGTATTTGTCCTTTCTTTTATCCTGCTCCTTTTTGCTGTCCTCAGATTGTAAAAAGGCGATTTTTGTTCCATCGGGCGACCATTCAAAATCGGAAACATTCTGTTCTGTACGGGTAATGGACAGCGCTTCGCCCCCAGCCGATCGAATGGCATGTAATTGGGTATGCTCTCCACGTTTTGCTGTGAAAGCGATCCATTTCCCATCGGGTGACCATTTCGCACTTCGACTACTACCTTTAGGAGTATTGGTCAATTGAAAAGGCGCTTGCCCTTCTTTGGAAATCCATAATTCTCGATCATACCGATTTTCCTTCCAATCCACTGATTGGGTCTCGAAAACCACGTTTTTTCCATCGGGCGATATGACGGCGCTGGAACGTGATTGTAACGAAATAATCTCCTCAAAAGAAGGATTCTTTCCGTTTTGCGCTAGGGCATTGAAACCGAAACAAAGAAAAACGAGTAACGCGAACTTTTTGAACATAGGGATGGTTTTTGGACTTATTCTCCTTCGTATTTTTCGCTATAGCGTTTCCAAAGTTCGGTTTGATGGGTTTCTAAGGAAATGGCACGGCCATCGATAAAGGCGTGGCTCAATACATTGGTGCGCATATCAAGGGCATCTCCCTCGGAAACAAAGAGGGTAGCACTTTTACCCACGGCCAAAGTGCCATGGCTATCGTCGATGCCCAAAATTTTTGCGGTATTGCCCGAAATCAATTGTACAGCTTTTTCCCGATCCAGTCCTTGTCCGACGACCTGTCCGGCATAGAACGGCAGGTTACGGGTCTGGAAGTTACTTGCGTTTCCATTTTGGATAGCGACGAGCAATCCGGCGTCCATCAACAGCTTAGGAAGTTTATAGGGCAAGTCGTAATCGTCATCATCGAATTCCGGGGTGTTATGCGTATACTGTACGAGTACGGGAATATCATGCTCCTTGAGAAAATCGGTCACTTTATAGGCATGGTACCCACCGACCAAGACAATCGATTTCGCCCCTGACTTTTTTGCAAGGGTAATACCATCGATAATTTCACGTTCACCATCGGCATAAACATACAAGCGCTGCGTTCCATTGAAGACACCTTGCATTGCGGAAAAGGCGGGATTTAATTCCTTGGTGCCTCCATCACTATAGGCGGCTGCATTTTGCATAAAGGTTTCTACCTCACCGACTTGTTTTTGATAGTCTTTGTTTGGACGTAAGCCTCGGGGTTCGCCCATCCACCATCGGCCTCTTCTAAAGCTTGAGGGCCAATTTAAATGAATGCCATCATCGACTTTGATGGCAGCATCCTCCCAGTTCCAGGCATCGAATTGTACGATGGAGGAGGTACCCGAAATACGTCCGCCCTTTGGGGTGATCTGTCCGATCAAGATGCCATTGGGGCGCATACTTTCCACCACTTTCGATTCTGCGTCATAAGCGATCAGACTCCGTACATGGGGAATGATATCGCCGATTTCGTCAGAGTCGTTACTGGCGCGAACGGCATTGATTTCTTGCAAGCCCAATTGCTTGCTCGGCGCAATGAACCCGGGGTAAACGTGTTTTCCTGTAGCATCGATAATTTGACCTTTGGTGGTTTCCCCAGAACCGAGGGCCGTAATCTTGCCCGCTTCAAAAACGATAGTACAGTTTTCAACGACCGTACCGTCACCGATATGGGCCGTAACCCCGGTGATAGTAATGGCCTCTGTTTGGGCTCCTGCAGGGGTTTGTTGTGCCCAGACGAACATCCCTGTCATTAGGAGGAGCACGCTGAGTGTATTTTTTATAATATTCATGATCATTATTTTAGTGTCGTTTCGCGTTGAGAGCAAAGCGAATTGTATTTCAGTTTTGAATTTGAATTTGCATTTGAATCTGAGTTTGCATTTTACAAACTTTCACAGGTCATGCGTTCCTTTTTGCTCATTTTCGGCCCCTGCATTTTTCCACCGCCTGCTTTCTCTTTCAGCATCATATCGATGAGCTGACTACGCTCTTTTTTTATGGCTTCCCGCATTTGTTGGTCCTTTTTGAGATCGAAATAGGTGACCCCTTCAATAATCGTTTTTTCCGATTTGGCATAGACCGAAAGCGGATGGTCGCTCCATAAGACCAGATCGGCATCCTTTCCTTCCTTGATACTGCCTACACGGTCATCGATATGCAATAATTTCGCAGGATTGATGGTCACCATTTTCCAGGCGTCTTCTTCGCTTACGCCACCGTATTTGACCGTTTTGCCTGCCTCTTGATTCAATCGGCGCGCCATTTCGGCATCATCACTATTGATAGCGACGGTTACTCCGACCTTGTTCATAATGGCGGCATTGTAGGGTATGGCATCCTTAACCTCATACTTATAGGCCCACCAGTCACTGAAAGTTCCGGCACCGGCGCCATGTTCCTTCATTTTATCGGCGACTTTGTACCCTTCTAAAATGTGAGTGAAGGTGTTCAACCTAAAATTAAATTTTTCGGCGACCTTCATCATCATGTTGATTTCACTCTGTACATAACTATGACAGCTGATAAACCGCTCCCCGTTTAAAATCTCGGCGAGTACTTCCAATTCCTCATCATACCGATACGGCTGACCGCTTTTCTTTTTTATATCATACTCCTTCGCCCGTTGAAAGTAATTCATGAACACCTGTTCAACACCCATACGCGTTTGCGGAAATCTTGAAAAACTTTGCCAGTTGCTCTGCTTCACGTTTTCCCCCAGGGCGAATTTGATAAATTTTGGGGAGTTGCTATAGATCATATTTTCGGGCGATTCACCCCATTTCAATTTCAAGATGGCCGAGCGTCCACCAATAGGATTGGCCGAGCCATGTAGTAATTGTGCCGAGGTCACCCCACCCGCCAATTGACGGTAAATATCAATGTCTTCATTGTCGACCACATCTTCCATTTTGACTTCCGCCGTAGAATTGTGCCCGGCTTCATTAATG
The DNA here is from genome assembly GCA_947494565.1 of uncultured Flavobacteriaceae bacterium. Taxonomy (GTDB): domain Bacteria; phylum Bacteroidota; class Bacteroidia; order Flavobacteriales; family Flavobacteriaceae; genus Maribacter_C. The sequence goes on from CANLVG010000003.1 coordinate 15,344, forward strand.
GCCAAGGCAGCGATATGCGTATGTTCGTCTATGACTCCTGCGGTCAAGTGTTTGCCAGTAGCATCGATGACTTGTGCGCGGCCAGCAGATAGGTTCTGCCCGATCTTGGTTATCTTTCCGTCCTTGATCACGACATCGGTATTTTGAAGAATACCATCTGCTTCGCCGGTCCATACGGTAGCATTTTTAAAGAGCAGGTGCTCTGATTGTGGTGCTGTCGTAAAGCCAAAACCGACATTGGGGTAGGTTACGGCCATCAGTTTTGGAGCGTTCTGATCCTTTTCATCTTCTTTCTTATCTTCTGAAAAGGCAGCGGTTTTTACGGCCGTAAAAGTCGATTCATTTCCATTCGGCAAGGTGAGCTTTCCTTTCAGGTTATCCGAAGCGCCGTCAACCAAGCCGGCCATCCGATAATTCTTTTTCCCTTCATCCGTCGCAAAGGAAAAGGATACCCAGCCATTCGCATAGCTGATTTTCGACTTCAATTTGTTGGTATCTTGTTTGACCTCGATTTTCGGTTTGCTACTTTCCCCGGAAATCACCATAGTGTACGTCATACCGCCAGCGGAAAGATCATATGTGCCGCGAATGTCTTTTTGGCTCATATCATTGATGACGTTCTTTTGTCCTTGAACCCAATTTTCGTGTAAGATCGTTCCTTTGTCAAAAATATCGCCCGAGGTCACCAAGAAGTTGGCTTGGCGCCCCGTCTGTAGGGAACCAACGGTATTTGACTTGCCGAGAATCGAGGCCGGTACCGTGGTCAGGGCCTCAAGGGCCTTGGTTTTGGGAAGCCCATAGGCAATCGCCTTCATCAATTTTTCCTTGAGTTTGTCCGGAGATTTCAAGTCATAAAGAGTAAAGGAAAATGGAATACCATTGTCCGCCATCACCTTTGGATTGGAGGGCGCTTGGTTCCATTTGCGCATATCCTTCAAATTCACATAGGAAGCGGCAATAGGATCGGAAACATCATAGGCATCGGGAAAGTTCAGGGGAAGGATGAACTTGGCATTAGTGCTTTTGATCTCGGCAATGCGTTCATATTCATTTCCGCCACCTAAGATGACATATTGTATACCATTGGCATCACCGATTTTATCCGCGCGTAATACATGGCCTTTGTCCTTTGCCTCAAAAATCTGCACAAGGTTTTTGTTTTCGTTCAACGCTTCCAAAGATCGGTCTTTGGTATCCGAATTACCGGCAGCATACCATTTGGCGTCGGAGTACAGTTGTCGCAAAAGGGCCATCGAACCCATCAGCGAGGTGGGATACGATTGGTTTTTGATGATACTCCTTGAAAAAGAGAGGTATTGGGCCGAAGTATCGTCGAGGATACGTTCGGCATCGGATTCTTTTCCGTTCAGGGCGACCAAGACACCGGTACCGCGAACCACTCCATCGTGAATATGCGAATTGACCACGCCGAAACCTGCTTTGCGAAGGGCCTTGGCCTTCTCATCGTCATATTTGAATTTTTGTATGGCATCATTTTCGGGCATCACGTGATCGTTCCAGTAAAAGCCTTCTCTATTTGAATCATACTGGGCCGTTCTTCCTCCACCCGGCTTTTTTTTGGGCTGTTCGACGCCAAATTTCGAATACACATCGATAAACGAAGGGTAGATGGAGTACCCTTTGAGGTCAACCATCACCGTATTCTTAGGCAAGGTAACCGATTTGCCCACTTGCTTTACAATGCCATCTTGAATAAGCAAAGTACCCCCGTCTATAATCTGGGTGGGAGTGACAAAGATTTTGGCATTGGTGAAAGCCGTATAATTGTTGTTTTTTGATTTTACACCACTATTTTCCGGAAAGTAATCTTGTGAAAATAGGGCTGCACTACACCATAGAAAGGCGAGTGCGAAGAGTCTCCTGTTCATTTTTGTAAAGTTGATTAATTAGTCCTCTTAAATGTAAGGGAAGTGTAGGGATTTTTAGAGGTGTTGGGATTATTTTAACACTAGAATTACGAATTCGGAAGTAGCTGGCGAAGGTAAATTTGGAATCCTCGGCCCGAATTCTTTTTTTGTCCGCGAAACGAACGCCTACAATGGGAAGCGCTGGTGAAAGCCGACGAGTAGATTGACCACTTTGCCATAGCTTTTGATACCATCTTTTTGATTGTTCGCTTTGAGAAAGGTACTGAATATCGATTTGAATATCGGCTCGAATGGATTTTCATACGACTCATGAAACTCCCGTAGTTCCCGATAGTTTTTGATGACCCCCAGGTTGAGCTTTTCGTACAAGGCTTTTGAGGCAGCTTGATCACTGCGGTGCAGGGCATTCAAACAATGACTAAGCGCATAGGCATAGGCCGAATATTGAAAATAGGGGTCCTCGTTTTTTACGGTGACATAATAGCCGATGAAATTGGTTTCGTTCTCGGCGGAATATCCCACTTGATGTCCGATTTCATGGCCACTGACCACCGGAAACCGAAATAAAGGCGTCTTTCTGTTGACCTGCGCCTCATTCGTAAACGGATTCAAATATCCGCCAATGCCCATATAACTGGAGAGGATACTGTACATCGATTTCTTGATACTCGGTCTGGGATAATCTAGCAAGGGCATTTGTTGGCTCATGCGCGAATAATTGGCCACTGTTTTGTCAAATACCTCGTTTCGGGTATAGGGCACTTGTACAATTGCCGTAGAATCGCCAGTGAGTTGAACTTGCAGTGCATTGGTTTTTTTGACCAGAGACTCCGTCAATACCCTGATCTCTTCGTAGGTGGCTTCGGTTTCAATGTCGAATTGCCGTGCTATGGGTTCCCGATAATAATTGAGTCCCCAGACCAAATGAAAGGTAAAGTAGAAAATGGATAAGACCAAGACGACATCGCGCAGGAAAGCCAGCTTGTTCGCCTTGATTTTTTTTCTATTCCTGATAAGATACCGAACACCGAGTATGATCAAAAGTGTATACACAATTTCACCAATGGAGAAGGGAATCCATCCGAAAAGTGTTCTGAAAAAGGTACTGATCCACGGGTAGAGTCCTGTGCTGTAGTAGCGTTCCACGACTTCAGGATGACCGCTTAACCAACTGATGATCGCGATCTGTGGAATGATACTCAGGGCAATACCATTGCGCAGCGTATTCTTTAAAGGTTCTTTGGTAATCAGCATGAGACCAAAAATAACCAATAAACTACCATGCTAATTTTTGAGGCCGTATTTTTAGGAAAAATTAAACATCTCTATGAGCATAGAAGTAAGGGCTCTCGAACCCACAGCGATCTGGAACTGTTTTGCGGATTTAAATGCCGTACCACGTCCTTCTAAAAAAGAGGAACGTGTAATTCAATTTATGTTGGATTTTGGAGGGTCTTTAAAATTGGAGACTTTTTCGGATGCGGTAGGAAATGTTATCATTCGCAAACCGGCCACGGCAGGTATGGAAGATCGAAAAATGGTTACGCTACAGTCGCACCTTGATATGGTACATCAGAAGAATACGGAAACGGTTTTTGATTTCGATACCCAGGGTATCGCTATGGTCGTGGATGGAGACTGGGTCAGGGCCGAGGGCACTACTTTGGGTGCCGATAATGGGATGGGCGTGGCCGCAATTATGGCCTTGTTGCAAAGTACCGATATTCCACACCCCCCTTTGGAGGCTTTGTTTACCATCGATGAGGAAACTGGGATGACCGGGGCGATGGGACTTGAAGCCGGACTGTTACAAGGTGAGGTCCTCTTAAACCTCGATACGGAGGAAGATGATGAAATCGATATCGGATGTGCGGGGGGAATTGATATTACCGCTGTGGGTGAATACCATTTGCAAGGGGTAAGACCTGAGTATCAATGTTATGAAATCCGTATAACGGGATTGAAAGGAGGGCATAGCGGAATGGATATCCATAAAGGTCTGGGCAATGCGAACAAATTAATGAACCGCTTGTTATATCATAGTGTCTTTGAATTCGATGCCGATATCTCGGAAATCGATGGGGGAGGTCTTCGCAATGCTATTCCTAGGGAAAGCGCAGCTACCTTGGCCGTAAATCAGACAAACGATGGTTTTCAGGAAGCTTTTCAAGGCTGGGTGACTATTCTGAAAAGCGAACTTTCGGCAACGGAACCAGACTTGCAAATAGCGTTGCAGCCGATTGCGCCATTTGACTTTACTATGGAGCCCACAAAAGCCCGTGATCTTTTGAGAAGTATCTACGCAGCGCACAATGGGGTGTATGCAATGAGTGCTACGATTCCCGATTTGGTCGAAACATCCAACAATATTGCGCGGGTAAAGGTTTCGGATGGGGCCATTAAGGTGAGCTGTTTGACCCGCTCCTCTAGGCAGTCGTCAAAAATGGACCTGGCTCAAGCCCTACAATCGGCTTTTGAACTGGGAGGCTATGCCGTTACTTTTAGTGGGGCCTATCCGGGTTGGAATCCGAATCCGAATTCGGAGATTTTAAAACTCCTCGAGACAACGTATAAACGTCTTTTTACCGCCGAACCTAGGGTAGTCGCCTGTCATGCGGGCCTTGAATGTGGTATTCTCGGGCAAAACTATCCCTATATTGACATGATCAGTTTTGGTCCTACGATACATGGGGCCCATTCGCCTGATGAATGTGTACAAATTTCTTCGGTTCAAAAATTCTGGACCTTCTTGAAAGCCGTATTGGCCGATAGTCCTAAAAAATAAAAAGGAGCGGTTGATCGTACCGCTCCCTTCCAATAGTTGTATTTGAGATTATACTTTTTGCAATTTCACATCCTGCGTTTGCTTGGGGTCAGTTCCATAGGTATTGTCTCCTTGGTCACCTTCCGTTACCGCCAGAATGAACGAATAGATCGGAATCAGTAGGTACCACCCGCTTTTACCGACATCGTGCATCCGTCGAACCCCAACGGCCAAACTGGGTATTAAGACAGCGAAGCTATAAATGACCGCTAAAAAGAGTAGGGCGGGAACTTCCGCGGCAAAGGCTAAAATTTGAAGGCCATAGGCGAAAATCATGTTAAAAAGAAAGAACATCCAATATTCCTTGCGTCGTGCTCGACCGCTAAAATCCGCATATTGCGAGATTACTTTTAGGTACCAATTCATAAGTAGGGCTTTAGATTTTTATGAATTGCTCTAACGGAGGATATAGTTCACTAGTATTATTTTTAGACGAACGGCAGTCTAAAATCCAAAAAATCGATGAACAGCATTCTTGTAACCGATACGTTTTAAAAACTTAAAGGTCGGTAAATGGACTATCCCCCGTATTCGGGATTTTTCGATCGAATTTCTTCCCGGACCAAGAGTCCTGATGGCGTCAACATGTCAAGTGGCCAGCTGCCATTGCCACTGGCACCTGGTTTTACCGCTGCCGAGCTCTCTTCCTTGTCCGCAATAGACCAGTTACACCATGAGATTTGGTTATCGTCTAGAAAGTCCCACCAGATTTGGGCTTCGGCAACATCAACAAATCCGTCCCCGGTATATTCAGTAACCCCATATTCGGTAACGAAAAGGGGAATGCCGGCGTCCAAGGCGTTTTGTGCAATCGTACGTAGTTCTTGCTTGTGCGATGCCGCATAATAATGTAAGGTATATAGGGTATTGGAATCGGAAAGGCGGTTTCCGATGACCTCGTCGACGCGCTGTGACCACGAACGTGTTCCGGCAATGATAATGTTATCGGGATCATGCGTCCTGATTTCGGAGGTAATAGTCTCATGATACGGTTTCAAGGTATCGGTCCATGAAACGGTGTCTAAGGGCTCATTGTACGTTTCATAGATGATATTTGGTCGATCGCCATATTTTTGGGCGACCTCGGCAAAAAAGACTAGGGCTTCGTCTATGTAATCTTGTGCATGATGACTGTGCCAATCCACAATGACATAGAGCCCTTCTTCAATGGCGGCATCGATAACCCTGAAAATTTTTGCCTTTTCCCCTGCCTTATTTTCCAGGTATCCGCCAGGATCTTCAATTCCCATGGATGCCCTGACAATATTGACCTGAAAGTCATCTTTGAGCCATTTGACTACCTCAGGGGTATAGAATTGGGGCCACCATTGACTCCAAGAGAGTGACATACCACGAAGTTGTATGACCGTTCCGTTTTTATCGACTAGGTGCTTTCCTGAAACCTGTAGCTGTCCATGGGTATCCACCGCGCTGAGCGGCTCAACATCAGTGTTCTCTTGCTTTGGATCTTGGGTTACAAGAGGTTCCTCAATCGGTACGGTAGCTTCGGAATTCGAACAGCCGATAAGCAACATACACAGAGCGCAAAAAACTTGAACTATTGATTTTTTCATACGAAATCTGTCCTACACGTTTGTGGTACAAGTGGTATTCGGAATTCAAATTAATGAAAAAACCCGCTCAAGCGGGTTTTATTCTAATTTTTATATGTTGATTTTGGTTATTGGGCGATACCGGCAATTTCCAAATCAAAAACAAGGTCGGCGTTGGGTGGAATCACATTTCGGCTTCCTTGTTCGCCATATCCTAAATGTGGAGGGATGAAAACACGAATTTTATCTCCTACTTTCATCGTCATTAGGGCCTCCTTAAATCCGGCAATGAGTTGGGCTTCTGAGCTGTAGACCATTGGAATGGGACGATACCCTCCACCTTGCGCTCTGCGGTCATCGTACTTGTTGTACTTCCGGGCGATTTCCTCATAGTTGCTATCGAATAAAGAACCGTTCTCCAAAAAGCCGGCATACATCACCAAGACCTGTTGTCCAATTTTAGGTTTTTCGCCTTTTCCTTCCTTCAAGCTCAAGATCCGGAGTCCTGAAGGCAATTCTTTCGCTTTTTCCTTTTCGGTGGGAATGACAGCAGCTAAGGCAGCACGCTCTTCTTGGGCTACGGCTTCTCGCTCGGCATTCGCTTTTTCCTCTGCAGCCAAACGTTCGCCCTCTTTGGCAAAATAATCGGTCATCACCGCTACGGCGTCGAACTTACGGGCTTCTTTTCCGTTTCGGATGATCTCGACCGTGTTCATAACGACATCGACCACCGGTTTGTCACCTGTGCCTGTTTCGACATTCGCGATAGAGTCAACTACGCTTAGGCCTTCGACCACGGCTCCAAAAACCGTATGACGCCCATTGAGGAAAGGGGTTTCTTTATGGGTAATGAAAAATTGGCTACCGTTCGTCCCTGGGCCAGCGTTGGCCATGGACAGAATTCCTTTTTTGTCATGAACCAAAGAATCGTTAGTCTCGTCCATGAATTTATAACCCGGGTTTCCTCTTCCGGTTCCATCAGGATCGCCCCCTTGGATCATAAAGTCTTTGATGACCCTATGAAAGATAATACCATTATAGTAGGGTTTGTCTTTGTATTTTTCATCTACAAAAGGATTCTTTCCTTCTGCTAGTGACACAAAGTTCGCTACGGTAACAGGCGTCTGCTCATGCGCTAACTTGACAATGATATCGCCTTTAGAGGTTTTGATGTCCGCAAAAAGGCCATCACCCAAATCGGCACGTTTACTTGAGGTGCAACTTGCTAAAACAATGCCTATGAGACATAGTACTAAATACGCTTTCTTCATTTTATGATATTTAATTTTGGATACTGTCTTGTTGTTTTTCGATTTTTAAGAGGGTCAAGGTGGATTTTAATGGCACGTTGGTCCCTATTTTATTATCGTCCCCATGGTAGCCGTAGGCTAAGGATGACGGGAACAAAAAGGTCGCGGTTTCATTTTCCTTGAGTAGGGGAACACTGTTTCTAAGACCGGGGAACAGGTCTAGTTTATCGGCTCTGAACTGGCGAATACCGATATCTTTCATGCGATATATCGTATCGTCGGCAAAGGTCACAACATTGTAGGTCAAGGTGACCTTATCGGCTGGGCCTACCGTTTTGGTACTGGCTTCGTCCTTTACATTATAATAATACCAAGAACCCGTAGTGCTTTGTATATAGTTATGAACGGAATCTTTGGCCATGATATCCTGTATGAGTTGTTCCTCTTTTGCCAGTAGTGCCCGTGTACGTTCGATGGAGGCTTTAAAACTGCTGCCGGTATTCTGTTTGACCGGTCTCCGCGGTTCGGGCCCCTGACAACTCAACAAACCTAACAATAGGATGAAATAGCCAAAAGTTCTCATGCGTCCAATTTATCTTTATACTGTTCTAAAAGGGAAACGAAATAGGTGATGGTTTCTTGCATATTAAGGTTACTTCTTCCTCCAGCCGCATTCGTATGGCCCCCTCCATTGAAATGGGTTCGTGCAAATTCGTTTACCGAGAAACTCCCCTCGGAACGAAAGGAAATCTTGATAATGGCCTCGTCCGCGTTCTCGATAAAAATGACGGCAAAACGAATGTTCTCCAGGGTCAGGCCATAATTCACGAAACCTTCGGTATCCCCTTTTTGGTAATCAAAAGCATCCAATTCACTTTGCGATAGGGTGATATAAGCCGTTCTGTAGTCGGGTAGAATCACCATATTTTTTAGGGCACAGCCCAAAAGATGCAAACGACTTGGTGAATTGGTATCGTATATATGGTTATGAATTTTGGTATTTTCGGCCCCTTTTTCAATGAGTTTGGCCACTACTTGATGGGTTCTGCTCGTCGTGGACGGAAATTTGAACGATCCTGTATCGGTCATGATACCGGTATAGAGACAATTTGCCATTTGTGGAGTCAACTTACATTGCCCCCCTAAAAGTTCAATGACATTGTATACCATTTCACAAGTTGAGCTCATTTGGGTATCCGAATAAACGATTTGTGCATAATCGGATGGCGCCTGGTGATGATCGATCATGACGAACGTTGCCTCTTTTTTTTCCAATACCCCTTGCATTTGACCAATTCTGCCCAGATGGTTGAAATCCAGTGTGAAAATCACGGTCGCCTTATCGATTGCTTCTTTCGCTTGAGAATTCTCTTTTTCAAAGTTTAGGATATGCTCATTGCCCGGCATCCATTTCAAGAATTTCGGATAGTCGTTCGGCGCTATAACAACGGCCTGTTGACCTAAATCGCTGAGGTAGTGCCAAAGCGCCAAGGTGGAGCCGATCGCGTCGCCGTCAGGATTCTTATGCGGAACGATTACAATCTGTTGCGGTACTGCAAGGAGCGCTTTAAGTGCCTCTACGCTTGTCGAATTCATGCGCGCAAAGATACGATAATATAACACCCGCGTAAATTTGAAAAGGCTATTTTTGTCGAATCGATATCCGCTTTGTCCTATGAAAATAATTGTACCTGTTGGGGCTCTTTTACTTCTGAGTGCGTGTACTTCCGTTAAAAAGCCAGCGGCGGGTGCCGCCGAAACCCCTGATTTTACCATAGCTTTTGGCTCTTGTAATAAAATCGAGTTGAAGAACCTGCTTTGGGATGATGTCCTGGCCTTGGAACCCGACGTTTGGATTTGGGGTGGAGATAATGTTTATGCCGATACGGATGATATGGAGCAATTGCGTCGAGATTATACTACTCAAAATGCCGTGCCGGGATATAAAAAAATGAAAAAAAGCATTCCTGTTATCGGAACTTGGGATGATCATGATTATGGTGTAAATGACGGGGGAGTGGAGTTCGAAGCGAAAAAGGGAAGTCAGGCAGAATTTTTGGACTTCATGGAAGTCCCGCAAGATAGTCCCCGTAGACTACAGGAAGGTGTATATACCAGCCATGACTATTATCTGCCTTTCGGTAGCATTAAGGTGATTGTTTTGGATACCCGCTACTTCAGAACCGCCCTTACACCTGATACGGAAACGGATAAAAGAGTCAAGCCGAATGTTTATGGTCAAGGTTCCGTACTCGGTGAGGCTCAATGGAATTGGCTTGAGACGACTTTAAAAGACTCTAAGGCGAACTTCAATGTTATCGTGAGCAGTATTCAATTTTTGTCTAATGAGCACGGTTTTGAATGTTGGGGGAATTTTCCACATGAGGTCGACCGGCTGAAGAATTTGATCACTGACTCTAAAGCCCGAGGCGTTCTCTTCTTATCCGGTGATCGTCATATTTCCGAATTCTCGAAAACCACTGTTGATGAATTGGAGTATCCGATTATCGATTTTACGAGTAGCGGTCTTACCCATGCTTATTCAAAATTCAATGGTGAACCCAATCCGTTTCGTGTAGGGTCCGTCATCAGTACGGAAAGTTTCGGTCTAGTGCGCTTCAATTTTTTTACCAACACCGTCAATTTTATGATGGTTGGGGATGATGGTGTGGTTTTCTCTCGGTTGGAACAATCCTATTAAACATTGCGGGTTTTCAAATAAAGGTTATTTTTGCACAAAATTTTGAAAGATGACGACAAACAGAACTTTTACGATGATTAAGCCGGATGCTGTCGAAAACGGACACATTGGAGGAATTTTGGATAAGATTACTTCCGCTGGTTTTAAGATCGTAGCAATGAAATATACCCAATTAAGCCGTCGGGATGCCGAGGAGTTTTATGCGATTCATAAAGAACGTCCATTTTTTGGGGAGCTTGTTCAATTTATGACCCGCGGTCCTATCGTTTCGGCTATCCTTGAAAAAGACAATGCCGTGGAAGATTTCCGAGCATTGATCGGAGCGACCAATCCAGCGGAAGCTGCGGAAGGTACCATTCGCAAAATGTATGCTACGGATATCGCCGAGAATGCCGTTCATGGTTCCGATAGTGATGAAAATGCCGGAATCGAAGGAGCATTTCATTTTTCAGGTAGAGAGATCTACTAGGCTGTTACTGGAATAAAATATAAAACCCAATGCGCAATGGCATTGGGTTTTTTTATTGAAGGACTTTAAAAAACTAGCGCAACACCAGTTTTTTGATCAATTCTTTCCCTAGCTCCTCATTGAGCATAGTGACGATTTTAGATTTGCCGTGACTGAGTTCTTCCCGCAAAACGGAGGAGGAAAGGGAAACAAAGAGTGTTTCGTTCCGCAGCTCTACCCCAGTAGTATAATTGTTCACCCCGTTGCCCATTAGTTTCACCCAAGCCTCCTTGACGTTGACGCGATCCATCCCTTTTTCAAGTTTGTTGGCCTTGATGAACGCTTGTAGGGCTTCCCCCATATTAAGATTGTTGTTTTTTCTTTTCGCCATTACTGCTCCAGATTCATAGGTTGATAGCGTTTATAGGTATAGGTCAACGTATCTCGATTGGTGACCGAGAAGCGGTCTGCGGAAAGTTCGATGAGGTTCTCCATCCAGGTTTCCGAACTTCCTGTATACTCGAATTGAAAGCTGTTTCCATTCGATATGATCTTGAATAATTCCGCATCGTTAGAGGTTTCGAACGTACCGTCGAACTTGGGTTGCACTTTTTTTCGAAAACCAGCCCTATCCTTAACTTCGATATAGTCAATTGTCGTACTTGCCATGAAATCCTTGGTCTGCCCATTCGGAAAGGTGACTTTTTCGATTTCCCAATATCCGTTCAGCTGGTGGAGTGCTTCCCCAGAGATTTCAGGGTGACATCCAACGAGCAATATAAGCATGAACAGGACTACTCTCATGAAGCTACAATTTAAATATTTTATAGGTTTGATGGATTGTTTTGACCACATTTTCGGTGCGCTCGGCATGCGTATCGCTGATGAAGATCTGGCCGAATTCGGCATTATCCACCAACGCGATAATATGGGCGACCCGGTTTTCATCAAGTTTGTCAAAAATATCATCCAACAGCAATATCGGCGTCGTTCCTGCTTGGACCTTCATGAAGTGGAATTGCGCTAATTTTAACGCGATCAAAAAGGATTTCTGTTGTCCTTGACTTCCGAATTTTTTAATCGGGTGTTCGGCTATGGCGAAAGCCAGATCGTCTTTATGGATCCCTACACTAGAATACTGCAGAGCCCTGTCACGTTCGATGTTCTTTTCCAAAAGGTCTAAAAGCGAATGGTCAAAAAGCTTACTTTGATAGGTCAATGAAACGGTTTCATTTCCGCCGGAAATGACTTCATACTGCGATTTGAAAATAGGGATAAAGGCTTCCATGAACTTCGCCCGTTTTTCAAAGATCGCGGTACCAAATTCCGTAAGTTGTTCATTGTAAACGGCCAGAGTGGTGGCATCGAACGTCTGGTTCGCAGCAAAATATTTTAATAGCGAGTTGCGCTGCGAAAGCACCTTATTGTATTTGATAAGGTCTTGCAGGTATTTTTTATCGGATTGTGAAATGACCCCATCCATGAATTTTCGTCGGGTATCACTGCCTTCAGTAATCAGGTCACGATCAGCAGGCGAGATGATGACCAGGGGCAAAAGACCAATGTGGTCGGAGATCCGTTCGTACGCCTTTCCATTTCGCTTGATGATTTTTTTGTTCCCCTTCTTAAAACTGCAGACTACTTTCTCTTCACGGTCTTTTTTTTCGAAAGTGCCGTCGATAACGAAAAAGTCTTGGTGATAGCGAATGTTCTGTGTTGCCACCGGGTTGAAATAGCTCTTCCCCAAAGAAAGGTGATATATCGCATCCAACACATTTGTCTTCCCAATGCCATTGGCACCCACAAAACAGTTGATCTTGGCATCGAACTCAAAATCTTTCGATTCAAAATTCTTGTAGTTGATAAGCGATAGGTTCCTTAAAAGCATTCCGAAAACAGTGGGATTTTATTTTTTGTAGATGGAAGACTCGCAAAATATCGAAAAATAACGAATAAATACCCCTCAGGATTTCAATAAAACCTTTATTTTTGCGCGACCAATAAAAATAGTGATGGCTACATACAAAAAAAGGGGGTTCAAACCCAAAAACAAGGTAGAAGAACAACTGTTGGATGAACAGGGAAGTACAACTGCCGAGGTCTTTAGTACCCTTGATGAGAGCGCTTCGAGGAGTGAGGAATGGGTCTCCAAAAACCAAAATTACATTTTAGGTATTATTGGTGTTATCGCTGTAGGCGTTTTGGGCTACTTGGCCTATATGCAGTTCGTGCAGAATCCAAAAGAAGCAAGTGCAGCCAATGAAATGTACTATCCACAACAATATTTCGATCAGGCTTTGAGTAATGAAGCCGCAAAGGATTCCCTATACAACCTTGCCTTGAACGGGGCGGAAGGAAAGTACGGGTTCTTGGATATCATCGATGAATACAGTGGAACCAAAGCCGCAAACTTAGCCAATTATTCGGCTGGAATGGCGTATTTGAACATGCAACAATACGAAGAGGCTATCGGTCACCTTGAGGATTTCTCTTCGGATGATGCTGTTTTAGGTGCCTTGGCCAAAGGTGGATTGGGCGATGCGTTTATGCAGTTGGGGCAGCCCGAAGATGCACTAGGATACTATGAAAAGGCCATCGCGCACAGTGATAATGAATATACTACTCCGCGATTTCTTTATAAAGGGGGGGTTACGGCAATGGAATTGAACCAGAATGACAAGGCGCTACAATGGTTTGAGCGAATCAAGAATGACTTTGCTTCCTCTGACGAGGCACGAACGATAGATGCCTTTATCGGGATGGCCAAAAGCGGAAACTAATGGCTACCGAAAATAAAAATTTATCGATTTACGATAAAGCAACGATCCCAAATGCGAAGGACCTTCGATTTGGGATCGTTGTTTCTGAATGGAATTCGGAAATCACGGAAGGACTTTACCATGGTGCCCTTGATGCACTCATCGACTGTGGTGCGGTTACCGACAATGTCATCCGCTGGAACGTGCCCGGTAGTTTCGAATTGCCGTATGGATGTAAAAAACTGTTGGTTTCGGAAAAAGTGGATGCCGTTATCGCTATTGGAAGTGTTATTCAAGGGGAGACCAAACACTTTGATTTTGTGTGCAGTGCCACCGCCCAAGGTATCATGGATCTCAACACCCAAACCGACATACCTGTTATATTTTGTGTGCTCACCGATAATACCCTACAGCAGGCGCAAGACCGGAGTGGGGGTAAGCATGGTAATAAGGGGGTTGAAGCTGCCATTGCCGCGATAAAGATGGCAACGCTCGGTCACTGATATTGATACTTTATCACTTTCCTTACCCTCCATTAATTTAAGCTGTACTAAGGGCGCTGGGGAACCGTATGATTCAATTGACTACTGTTAACAAAAATTGGCATTTGAACAACGGCATGTTTTTTGATTTTAAGTAACTTTGAGAATAGTGTAAAAAAATCACGATTTGAGGTTAAAAGGGTTTAAGCTTAAGAAAAATAATACATTCGTTTACGTACCGCGGTATTCGAAAGATGAGGATAATGATAATTCCTTTTCCGTGGACTCCAAATTCTCTAAGTATCGCGAATCTGCTAAGGCTTCAGGACTGAGAGGACAATGGGGAGAAGCGAGGTCGGCGAGTAGAAATCGCAGTAATCGTGAAATCAATACCCGACTTATAGTCATCGTGGCCGTGCTCATTTTTATAGTGCTGTGGATTTTTGATTTTGACCTTTCTATATTCTTCGGTAACTAATGGGGGATATCATTCAACTTCTTCCCGACCATGTTGCGAACCAAATTGCAGCGGGTGAAGTAGTACAACGGCCCGCTTCGGTAGTCAAAGAGCTGCTTGAAAATGCCATCGATGCCAAGGCAAATACAATTAAGCTTATTGTTAAGGACGGCGGTAAGGCCCTTATTCAAATTGTCGATGATGGTACCGGTATGACCGCAACGGATGCGCGGCTTAGTTTTGAGCGCCACGCCACATCTAAAATACGGAAGGCCGAGGACCTCTTTGATCTCGATACCAAAGGTTTTCGTGGAGAGGCCTTAGCTTCCATTGCAGCTATTGCCCATGTTGATATGCAGACCAAACCTGCCGAAACGGAGTTGGGCACCCATCTGAAAATAGAGGGTAGTAAGGTCACCTCACAAGAAGTAGCGGCAGTTCCCAAGGGTACTTCCATTGCAGTTAAAAATCTCTTTTTTAATATTCCTGCAAGGCGTAACTTCTTGAAATCAAATCAAGTAGAATTACGTCATATTACCGATGAGTTTCACCGTGTGGCTTTGGCCCACCCATCGATAGCATTTCATTTTTATAACAATGGTAGTGAACTGTTCAATTTGCCCAAGGCGAATTACCGACAGCGGATCGTTCACATCTTCGGAGCAAAGACCAATCAAAAATTGGTGCCGGTTTCGGAAGACACCCAGGTCGTTAAGGTTTCCGGATTTATCAATAAACCAGAGTTTTCCAAAAAGAGTAGGGGCGAACAGTTTTTCTTTGTGAACAACCGTTTTATTAAAAGCCCGTATTTACATCATGCGGTGGTTGCCGCCTTTGAAGGCCTCGTTCGACCGGATACGTACCCTGGATATTTTTTGTATTTGGAGGTGGACCCTGGCTCGATCGATATCAATATCCACCCCACGAAAACGGAAGTGAAATTTGACGATGAACATACGTTGTACGCTATTTTAAGATCTACGATCAAACATGGTCTGGGGCAGTTCAATGTTATTCCGGCCCTTGATTTTGAGCAGGATCGCAATCTTGATACGCCTTACGCCTATAAAGACAAAGCGGCGTCGTTACCAGGGGTAACGGTTGACGCGGGCTTTAATCCTTTCCAGGAAGTGGCTCAAGGAAAAGGTACTTCGACCTCCAATCGGTACAAAAGTAGTTTTGGTTCCCAGAGTACTTCCAAAAGTTGGGACAGTCTGTATGTAGGACTAGAATCCGATTTGGAATCTAGCGAAGGCTTCAGTAGTATGAAGTTTGAATCGGACTTAGGTACAGGTTCAATTTTTGATGGAAAACACGAAGCGGAGGAGAGCCACGCCACTACTTTTCAACTTAAAAGAAAGTATATTGTAACAACCATTAAATCGGGAATGGTGGTTATCGATCAAAGTAGGGCGCACCAACGGGTATTGTATGAGAAGTTCCTAAAAAATATTACGATAAAAGAGGCGGTAAGCCAACAATTGCTTTTTCCACTGGTATTGCCCTTCTCTAAATCGGATATGCGTATGTTGAAAGATATTAAGGACAGCCTTGCAACAACGGGTTTTGTTTTTGGGAAGCTAGAAGAAGAGCAGATAGAAATTACAGGTGTACCACTTTTGGTCGCGGAAAGTGAGGTAGGGATGGTCTTGGACCAATTGATTTCCGACTGTCAAATGGAAGTGAGTGCGGACAGTTTTTCCCAAACCGACCTTTTGGCGAAAACCTTGGCCAAGACCCTATCTGTAAAAACCGGAGAGGCCCTAGATGCATCTTCACAACTCGCTTTGGTGAACGATCTCTTCGCTTGTAAGGAAACACAGGTGAGTCCGTTTAACAAACCAGTATATATCACGATTACCGAAAATGATATTGATAAAAGATTTATTTAAATGATGAACCGACTAACTGAAGCCGTAAAGCATTTGTTGATTATCAATGTGCTTTTTTTTATTGCCACTGAGATATACGGGGATCAGATGTATGCCTGGTTCGCCCTTTGGTTTCCGGAGAACCCGAATTTTCAGATATGGCAGATTGTTTCGCATATGTTCATGCATGGTGGGTTTGCCCATATTGGTTTCAATATGTTTGCGCTATGGATGTTCGGAGGTCCAGTGGAGAACTATTTAGGCAAGAATAAGTTTCTATTTCTATACTTCTCGGCGGGCCTTGGTGCGGTGTTGTTTCAGTTGGGTGGATACTATTTCAATTATTCCCCGATTCATAACGAGTTGTTGAATATGGGGCTCACTGCGGATCAAATCTTTCAAATGATGGCCGATAATAAGACCATTGAGGGATTGACCGAATTACAGTTCCAAAAGCTGCAAGAGGCATATCCCGTTTACCGAGACACCTATTTCTCGTCCATGGTCGGGGCTTCCGGTTGTATTATGGGCATATTGGCCGCTTTTGGGGTGATGAACCCGAACGCGGAGCTTATGTTGATTTTCCTGCCGATACCGATAAAGGCTAAATACTTTATCCCGGGTATTATTCTTTTGGATGTCATCAGCGCAATCACTGGGCAATCCTTTTTCAGCCCGAGTAATACGGCCTACCTCGCGCACGTGGGAGGAGCGGTTTTCGGTTTTATCGTAATGTGGTATTGGAAAAAGAATTCGTTCAATAAAAATCGTTGGAATTAATCATGGCTGGAGGATTGAGATATCAATACGCTCGACTAAGCGTTTCAGAAAAGCTGATCGCCATTAATATTGCGGTTTTTATTGCCGTCGGATTGCTTGGTAATTTGGTGTATCCCGCTTTGGAGGGTTGGTTTGTACTACCTGCTGATTTTATCGAATTTATCGGTCAGCCCTGGTCTATAATTACCTATTCCTTTTTACATGCGGGCATTTTACACCTTCTTTGGAACATGTATGTGCTGTTTATTGCAGGGCGTATTCTGCTCAATCTTTTCGATGGCAAGCGTTTTTTGAACATCTATTTTTTAGGAGTGATGCTCGGAGGGTTGTTCTACATGCTGACCGATAGTTTGTTTTCCAGTGGAGGAGGAGTACTATTGGGTGCCTCGGCCGGTGTAATGGCGGTTTTGATATTCGTTTGTGCCTATATTCCCAATCAAGAGGTTCGTATTATATTTTTCAATGTGAAGCTCTGGCATGTTGGGGTCTTTGTTGTGCTGATCGATTTGTTGCAAATCAGCTCCGGTGGGGATAATATCGGTGGGCGCATTGCTCATTTAGGTGGTGCCTTACTCGGTTATGTTTATGCAAGACAGCTTTCTCAAGGTCGTGATATCGGAGCAGGTTTTTCAAATTTTATGGATGGTCTGGCGAACACCTTCAAATCCAAAGAGAAGAAAGCTCCCCTAAAAACAGTCTACAAAAAGAAGCGAACGACTTCAAAGACAAAAGCCAGTAGTGGCAAAGATGCCCATCAGCGTAGAATAGATGATATACTCGACAAGATCAGTAAATCTGGATACGATAGCTTATCAAAGGCCGAAAAGGACTTTTTGTTCAAAGCAGGTAAGGAAGATTGATCGGTGAAAAAACAGCTATCGCGATTCGACAAGTTCGTTCTCTTCCTCAACCTTGTGGCTGTTGCATTACTGTTATTGGCGTGTTTTGTTCCCACTGTGCGAAGTTTGGAGTTATCTTATCTTTCCCTTGTGGGCCTTGGTGTTCCGCTATTGGTATTGGCCCACTTTCTTTTCTTGTTGTATTGGATCGTCCGTAGAAAAAGATACTTTGGGTTCTCCCTGCTTATCATACTCCTGAGCTACGCTAGCCTTGATTCTTTTTATCAAATTCCCTTTTCAAAGGATAAGGAGGACGGCAATCTAAAGGTCATGAGTTACAATGTGCGATGTTTTAATCGCTATGAAGAGCTACCCAGTAAGACGGTTTTGGAGGATATCAAGGCGTTTGTGAAAAAGGAAGACCCGGATATTTTCTGTATTCAAGAATCATTTTACGATTCGAGCGATGATTTCAAGCAGTACCCGTACCATTATTTGCAGTACATTCATATGATGGGTAAGGGACTATTGGCGGTATTTTCGAAATACCCCATCATAAATACCGGATTGCTCAATCTTCCGAGAACTGATAGCAACGCCATTTATGCCGATATTCAATACAAAAACGATACGATTCGGATCTACAATGTGCATTTGGAATCGCTTGGTATTACACCGGGTCAGGGAGTGCTGAGCAAAGAACCTACCGATAAACTATTTCGTCAAGTGAGTCACGCCTTTCGAAAGCAAGTGGAGCAGGCCCAAGTAATCGAGGATCATATCGCATCATCACCTCATAAAAGTATTCTGTGTGGCGATTTTAACAATGGGCAGTATTCAAATGTATACCGGATAATCAGGGGAGAACTCCGAGATACGTTTTTGGAGAAAGGCACGGGGTACGGTCGCACCTTTGTGTTTCACGGTGTTCCCTTGCGCATCGATTTTATTTTGTCCGATGCCTCTTTCGAAGTCAAATCGCACACCAACTATGATGTGTCCTACTCAGACCACTATCCTGTGATGGCCTCCTTCAAATGGCCGGTGATGAAATAGCAATCGGTTAGATCTGCCAAAATATGGATGAGCAATGCGATGCCGAATATTCTTGTTTTACGAAAGAATAGAAGCGCTGTATATAACGAAATCGCCCAATAGGAATGCAGGGGGTGAAAAGCAATGCTGCAGCGATTCGGATCAAAAACGGGATTCGCCAAGAGATGGTCCACATCGATGAGAATGGCACCCAATAATATCAAGATAGCTCGCTTTTGACTGGTCTTAAAGAAGACCAGACCCACTGCAATGGGTACTATGAAGTGTATTCCGTAGTGAACAAAGAACCTAAGCATCCAACAAATCCAAATTGATTGCCTTAAGATAGGTCAATGCACCGGTACCTTCATTGAACAGTAAATCTAGTACGCTCATATTTTTTAAAAAGCCATGTCTTTCACCGAATACTTGGTTATAGAATGGGAAGTCTGTCTGAATCTCTTTTTTGGCATTGACCAAAAAGCGTGCCTCCTGTAACTCCGTCAGGTCAACGTTATAGCTGGTGGTTCGAACGGTAGGCATTTCGATTTGTAGGCAATCACAAATCAAGGCGATGGCACTAAGGTTATATTCAAGAAGGGACTCATATTGCTGCTGGTACAAGGGTGCGATGTCATCCTCATAGTACTCAAAAAAGGGTGAGGTACGATAAGCCGTCTGCAGTGTCCGCCAATGCTGACGTTGCCAATGATCACTGTTGTCAATTTTGACGTCTTTGTAATACTGTCTCCCCTGATTCTTGCCTACATGTTTGATCGGTATGTTGAGCATCAACTTCCCTCTGTCCGTACAGATATAGGTGCGATTGCGAAAGGTCTGTTTTTGAAAATTGTCTTGAACCTCCCATACGATTTTCTTTTGGGCGATAACACCGAAGGTGAGGATGTTCGGTAAATAGGCAGGGTGTAAAAGGGTTCTCAATTCGTTTAAGCTTGGTTTATTCTTTCAAGATGTAACAACTTTGACTTCGTGTGGTCCATGACAGTCTTAGGAACAATACGAACTGTCTAACAATTCAAGAAGACAAGAGATCACTCTTTGGTTACCTTCCGCTTCTTTCTAAAATAGTCAAAAACAAAGTATCCTGCTAAGGCGAATAAGAACCATTTGAAATATGAAACAGGTTCCCCGGTACCGTTCACCGTGGTAAAAATGCGGTCCCATCGGGGTTTCCATTTCCATGGTTTGTTGACGCGTCCGGCCGCATCGGTAAAATTGTCGAAACTCATCCAAATAAAAATTGGTGTTCCTACAATGTGGTTTTCCGGTACGTAGCCCCAGGCACGACTATCTTCCGAATGATCACGATTATCGCCCATCATCCAGTAATAATCCTGTTTGAAGGTATAAGAATCGACGACTTGCCCATTAATGCTGATTTCATTACCGGAAACACTTAGGGTGTTCCCTTCATATTCGCGGATAATTTTTTTATAGAGCGGTAAGACCTTTAGATTTAGGTCTACCGTCTTCCCTTTTTCGGGAATGTAAATAGCTCCCATATTACTGTAGTTCCATGGGTACTCGGCATTTTGTGGAAACAGGTTTGAAGCCCATCTGCCCTTTGGGTTTATGGCCCTTACCAAGGAATCGATAGCCGGATTCTTTTCCAATTTTTCTTTCATCTCTTGGGTCAACGTCACGACACGTTTTCTATCGGTGACCTCTTGCAACGCCAATCGGTGCTGTCGAACGAAATCACCAGGTATTCCATTCATGCCAGCTACAATTTGAACCGCTTGGCCTTGCTGATATGCGCGAAATCCGTTTTGTGCCAAGGCAATTTGCTGATTTCTATTTAAGGATTGTGCCACGTAGATTCTGCTGAAATCCGCCACGCCAGACTCTAAAAGCATTTTCGAGGAAACCCCTTTGTTTGAATAGGCGATGTAATCGAATTGTGGCTTGGCGCGATCGGGCAGTTCCAATTGTTTTCCGTTGGCGAAGACGTACCCGTCACGCACCTCGATACTATCCCCAGGAATACCCACGCAACGTTTTACATAATTCGATTTCTTGTCTATTGGTTTCCGTACACCTTGTTCGGCAACGAAAAATTGGCGTACCGTATCGGCCGGCCAACTGAAGACAACGATTTCTTGTCGTTTGATGTCCTTGAATCCCGGTAATCTGAAATATGGGATCTGGGGTTTGTTCATGTACGACGGTGAGCCGATCAACGGCAAGGTGTCATGAACCATAGGTGCTGCGATTGCGGTCATGGGCGTACGTGCCCCATAGTGAAACTTGCTTACGAACAGCAAGTCACCCACACGTAAGGTACGTTCCAGAGAACCGGTCGGAATAACGTAGGGTTGAATGAAATACGTATGCACAAGGGTGGCGGCAACTACCGCAAATACGATGGAACTGACCCATTCTCCCAAAGCGGTCGTCGGATGCAAACTACGGTCTTCGATGTAATTGACGTCCAAGGAGTAGTTGACGTAATAGATGTAAAAACCGAGGGTCAAGACCACGGCCCAACTTTCCCATAAGGTACTTCGACCAAAGCTTCGGATGGTTTCTACCCAAATAACCGGAAACATGAGTAAATTGATAATTGGGATAAACAGAAGGATTACCCACCATTTCGGTCGATTGATGATTTGCATCAAAACGATAGCGTTGTAGATAGGCACCGCGGCCTCCCATGCTTTTCTACCTGCTTTTACATATAACTTCCAAGTGCCCAGAAAGTGGATAACCTGAACAAGTAGTATAAAAATAATCCATTGTGTTGCGCTCATGGCCTTCTATTATTCAAAATTCAAAAATAAGTCTGTGTTCAAGTTTTTCTGTTACATATTTACTAAAACAATAACAGTTTTTAACACTACTTCAACTGACGTTTTAAAGTCCTAGTACATCTTTCATCGTGAATACACCGGTTTTGCCAATGATCCATTCTGCGGCCACCACGGCTCCGAGAGCGAATCCCTCGCGGTTATGGGCCGTATGCTTCAGCTGAATACTGTCAATGGCACTGGTGTACGCTACGGTATGTGTTCCGGGTACTTCATCGATTCTTTTCGCTGTAATCGGAATCTCGTTTTCGGCCGCCTCGGAAAGCTTCCAGTCCGAATAATCCGTTTTTTCCAAGATTCCCTCTGCCAAAGTAATCGCCGTACCACTAGGTGCGTCCAATTTTTTCGTATGGTGGATTTCTTCCATGGAAACGCGATAGTCCTTAAGGTTTTTCATCATTTCGGCCAAATAACTGTTCAGCTCGAAAAAGACATTTACCCCGAGGCTAAAATTCGATGCGTAGATAAAGGAGCCTTTATGTTCTTGACAGATTTCCACGGCTTTTTCATAGGCATCCAACCATCCTGTGGTGCCCGATATTACCGGAACCTGGTGTTTCAGACAGCCAGATATATTTTCAAAGGCGGCGTCGGGCATGCTAAAGTCGATTGCAACATCCATAATTGAATAATCGATATCCACTGAATCCACATCAATTTTCGAAATGATCGTATGCCCTCTTTTCAAGGCGATTTGTTCAATCATCTTACCCATTCTGCCATAACCGAATAGTGCTATCCTCATTGCTAAAAAGTTAGGGTTAAGCTCATTCCGTAATTCGGGTTCCCATCAATGGGATTAGCCTCTAAATAGGGTTGCAAATTCATATCCCAACTCAAGTCATCGTTAATGTTGAACTGCTTTAAATGGGCATCGACATTCGCGTCGACAATATTCAAGGCATAGATAATTATGGTGACCAAAAGTGCCAAATCACGTTCATTCTGTTTGGCGTTCTGAAGTCGTTCTAGCCGGTCATCACCGGGTAGCGGAATGACATTGATAAATTCATCATCTGCGAAGCCCGCTCTTCGTCTCTTAAAGGCAGTTCGAAAGCGTTGGTATTCCCCATTGTAAAATGTATAGGCGTAAATACCAGCGCCCAGTGCTCCATAGACGATAGGCACTTTCCAGTACCTCTTATTGTAAATCTGCCCTAAACCTGGTAAAACGGCCGAATAAAAGGCGGCCTTACTTGGGGCCAAGGGATTGAGGTAACGCTCTTTTTTAACTATGGAATCTTGCAGTACAATGCCATCTTCCTGCAAGTTGGTACGTACCGAGTCGATTTCGTTTTCCGCGGGATTCTCGTCCTGCGCTGATAATAACACCGAAAACAGGCTTAGTAAAAAGGCGATGAAAAAAGATTTACTTACCAAGGATGAGTTTTTTGATTCGAAGCAATTCGTCTTCAGACGTAAAGGGGATGGTGATTTTTCCTTTTCCTTTTTCAGATGAACTTACCACGACCTTTGCGTTCAGGTAATCGACAAGTTCTTTTTTGGAAAGCACCGCAAATTCGGGATTTTTGCCTCCTCCAGTAGAACTCATGGAGCCCTTTTGTTTGTCGTGATAGGACTTGACAATGCGCTCCGTATCGCGCACCGATAGGTTTTGACCGACTATTTTTTCGTAAATATCGATTTGCTCTTCTTTGCTATCCACATTGACCAAAGCCCTGCCATGACCCATGCTAACGAAACCATCACGTATGCCCGTCTGAATGATCGGGTCTAGTTTCAGCAACCGAAGGTAGTTGGCAATAGTCGAGCGTTTTTTACCCACCCGGTCACTTAGTTTTTCTTGTGTCAGTTGGATCTCATCGATCAGACGTTGATAAGACAAGGCAATCTCGATAGGATCTAGATCTTGCCTTTGAATATTCTCGACCAAGGC
This sequence comes from uncultured Flavobacteriaceae bacterium, assembly GCA_947494565.1. Taxonomy (GTDB): domain Bacteria; phylum Bacteroidota; class Bacteroidia; order Flavobacteriales; family Flavobacteriaceae; genus Maribacter_C. The sequence goes on from CANLVG010000003.1 coordinate 38,957, forward strand.
CATTTCAAGCGACTCCTGATCATTGGCAATACGAATATAGGCCGGAATCGTTCGTAGACCCGCTAATTTCGACGCTCTGAATCTGCGTTCACCGGAAACGAGTTGGTAGTTATTGAAGTCGAGCTTGCGAACCGTTATCGGCTGAATAATTCCCAATTCGGAAATCGATGTGGCCAGTTCACGTAGTGCCTCATCGTTAAAATTGGATCTTGGTTGAAACGGATTCACTTCAATAGCATCCAAGTCCAATTCCACGATATTGCCAACGACCTTATCAGCATTCTTATCCGATGCGGATTGTATATCGTTTTCGGGGTCTTTCAACAGTGCCGACAACCCGCGCCCTAAGGCTTGCTTTTTCGTTGCTTTTGCCATTTATGCCGTTTGCTTGTTTTTTTTGATCACTTCATTGGCCATATTCAGATAATTGGCCGCGCCTTTGCTACTCGCATCATATTTTATGATGCTTTCACCGTAACTGGGTGCTTCGCTCAATCGCACATTTCGTTGTATGACCGTGTCGAAAACCATATCCGAAAAGTGTTTTCGTACTTCCTCTACCACTTGGTTCGAAAGCCTTAAACGCGAATCGTACATCGTCAATAGCATACCTTCTATATCCAAATCGGGGTTGTGTATTTTTTGAACACTTTTAATGGTATTCAACAACTTGCCGAGCCCTTCAAGCGCAAAATATTCGCATTGTATGGGAATGATGACCGAATCAGCTGCAGTTAATGCATTCAAGGTCAACAAGCCCAATGATGGGGCACAGTCGATAAGAATGAAATCATAAGCATCCTTCAGTTCTGAAATGGCCTTTTTCATCATGTACTCGCGTTCGTCCTTATCTACCAATTCGATCTCTATGGCGACGAGGTCAATATGGGAGGGAATCAAATCGACATTCGGGCTTGTAGTCTCTATAATGGTCTCCTTGGCCGTCTTTGTATGTTCCAAAAGTTGGTAGGTGCCCAATTCGACACCTTCCACATCGATACCCAATCCTGAAGTGGCGTTCGCTTGGGGGTCCGCATCGATCAATAACACCTTTTTTTCAAGCACGCCTAGGGAGGCTGCTAGATTTACCGTAGTAGTGGTTTTACCCACTCCGCCTTTTTGATTTGCAATAGCAATAATCTTGCCCATTCATCTATCAAGTTAGAGGGTAAAAATACAATTATTTACAACGCTAGGGAATGATTTTTGTTAACAGAAAGTGAATAACTGCGGCGGCCTCCGTTAAATTGAGTTAAAGTTTAATCCATTCAGGTGGCCGATAGAAAGGTGGCCCAACCTTAGACAGACCGCCAGAGGCCCATGAAGGTGCTCAATGCCTTGAAAAGTTAATACCAGGCCATTTTGAAAGTCATATCTCTGAAGCAGTGGAAATCGAGGGAAAAGTAATGAAGTACACGAATTGAACGTGCTTCAATGAAGGGTCGCTACTCTTTTTCCTTAAGTTTCAGACTATCTTCATATTCTATCAAATAGATTTCCTCGTTTTTCTTTTTCAAATAGTACTGTTCGCGAGCGAATTTTTCTAGCTCCTTGGGATCGGATAATTTTTCAATGATCTGTTTATCCTTGGCGATTTCTTTTTGCAGGAACTCTTTTTGATTTTCCAGTTTATCGATTTCTTTTTTCAATTCTAGATGAATGAGCAAGCTATTGGTATCGAAGAAGAGCATCCAAACTACGAAAGCCGTAAGCACCAAAACGTATATACTACTGAATATAGCCGCTACACCAAACCATTTGCTTTTTTTGAATTCGTTCCACCCCATCGCTATTGTACTAATTTTTCATTAACAATACTTCGTACGATGTCTACTGCAACGGTATTATACCGATTATTTGGAATAATGATATCTGCGTATTCCTTTGTGGGTTCAATGAACTGATCGTGCATCGGTTTGAGAATGGTCTGGTATTTTTCTAAGGTTTCATCCAAATTCCATCCCCGTTCATTAACATCCCTTTTTAACCTACGGATCAAGCGTTCATCGGAATCGGCATGAACAAAAATCTTGATATCGCACATCTCACGAATCTTCGGATTAGTAAGAATGAGAATACCCTCAACGATCAGCACTTTGGTCGGATGCGTGGGGACGGTTTCATCGGTTCTATTGCATTCCAAAAAAGAGTAAACCGGCTGTTGTATGGACTGTCCCTGTCTTAACGATTTCAAATGCGCTGCGAGCAATTGGAAGTCAATGGAATTCGGGTGATCAAAATTGGTCTCCCGACGCTCTGGAAGGGTGAGATGCGAGAGGTCATTGTAATAGGAATCTTGCGAAATCACACCAACTTCCTCGTCTGGCAATTCGGCAATAATCTGATTGACTACCGTTGTTTTGCCACAGCCCGTACCTCCCGCAATACCTATAACCAGCATTTTCGAATTTTGTTTAGTACAAAAGTAGCAAACAATTATGGTTAGAGGGCATTATCCATGATATCCTTGACCACTTCCGGATTGAGCAGGGTGCTGGTATCACCCAAATTGGACGTATCCTTACTGGCGATTTTCCTTAGAATGCGCCGCATGATCTTGCCACTTCGTGTTTTGGGCAATCCTGATACGAATTGAATTTTGTCCAGTTTGGCAATGGGTCCGATTTGCTCCGTAATCTGCTGATTGATCTCTTTGCGGAGATTGTCCCGATTCCTGTCTTCCCCGGTTTCTTTGAGAATAACATATCCGTATAGGGCATTGCCCTTGACATCATGTGGAAAGCCGACGATGGCCGATTCGGCTACCGCAGGATGTTCGTTGATGGAATCTTCGATTGGAGCGGTACCTAAATTATGTCCGGAAACGATTATGACGTCATCTACCCGCCCTGTGATTCGGTAGTACCCTACGGCATCGCGAAGGGCTCCATCCCCAGTGAAATACATGTTTTCATACGCCGCGAAATAGGTGTCGCGATAGCGATCGTGGTTACCCCAAATGGTCCGGGCCATGGAGGGCCATGGAAACTTGATGCACAGGCGCCCATCTACTTGATTGCCTTTGATTTCCTTTCCATTCTCATCCATCAAAGCCGGTTGTATGCCAATAAATGGCAACGTGGCATAGGTAGGTGTTGTGGGGGTAACGTACGGAATAGGTGTTATCATGATCCCACCGGTTTCGGTTTGCCACCACGTATCGATAATCGGACTATGTTTTTTACCCACATTGTTATTGTACCAGTGCCAAGCTTCTTCATTGATCGGTTCCCCGACCGATCCGATGACCTTTAGACTTGACAGGTCATGTTTTTCAACATAGTCAAGGTTCTCTTTTGCCAAGGCCCGAATGGCGGTCGGTGCCGTATAAAATTGATTCACTTTGTGTTTTTCTACGATTTCCCAAAAACGTCCAAAATCTGGGTAAGAGGGCACTCCTTCGAACATCAGGGTGGTCGCCCCGTTCGCCAAAGGTCCATAAACGATATAGGAATGTCCTGTTATCCAACCGATATCGGCCGTACACCAGTAGACATCCTCTTCCCGGTATTGAAATGCATTTTTGAAGGTATATGCCGTATACACCATGTACCCCGCAGTGGTATGCACCATGCCTTTAGGTTGGCCGGTGGAACCCGAAGTATACAAAATGAACAAAGGGTCCTCGGCATTCATCCGTTCGGCCACCAGGTCTGCATATGATTCGTCTAAAAGGGGTTGTAACCATTTGTCACGCCCCTCTTTCATGTTGATTTCACTGTTGATGCGTTTGGCCACCAGTACGTTTTCGACACCGGGACAATCTTCAAGTGCCTTGTCAACAATACCTTTTAAGTCGATGGTCTTTGCCCCGCGATACGAACCATCTGAGGTAATGACCATTTTACAATCCGAGTCGTTGATGCGTGTAGAGAGGGCATTGGCCGAAAAGCCTGCGAATACAACGGAATGAATCGCACCGATTCGCGCACATGCAAGAAGCGATACGGCCAATTCAGGTATCATCGGAAGGTAAATACAGACACGATCTCCTTTTTTTATGCCATGTTCGAGCAACACATTTGCCATTCTACAGACACGCTCATGCAATTGTCGATAAGTGATATGCTCCGCCTCTTCATTGGGATCATTGGGTTCAAATAGAATCGCCGTCTTATTGCCGCGGGTGGGTAAATGGCGGTCCAAACAATTTTCGGTGATATTCAATTGCGCTCCTTCGAACCATTTAACTTCGGGTTTGGTGAAGTCCCACTGTAAAACACTATTCCATTTCTTACGCCAAACGAAATGTTCTTCGGCGATTTCCTCCCAAAAAGCCTCAGGATTTCGAACCGATTTTCGGTAAACCTGAAAATATTCCTCTAAGTGTTTTATATGATAATTGCTCATAAGTACGTTATTGTTGTATACCGATAAAAATAAGGAAAAGTAAATATTCTGAGGTACAATTTTCCGTCTTTTGAATAATGAAATCCATAATACAAACATACCACCATATACCTCTAAAAATCGGAGCGTTGTTCCTCATGCTTACTTTGGGATGTTCGAGCGATGCAGAACCGGAAGATATGCCCATGGAGGATGTGGTTTTCGACACCTCTGAAGCACGGGTATTTCAAATGGGATTCACCACCTGGCCCTTTGCGCCCACGCAGCTTGCGGTGGATGAAACGAATGCCTTTCTCATGGCAAACGGGGATATCTATTCCGAACATATCGACTCTGAAATCCCGTGGAGCGCATGGATCAACGATACGGACTTGCCCATTGCATTTACCGATATGGTAGCCCATCGAACCGCTAGGCGAACATCGGGAACCCGTATGACCCTATCGATCAGTTTGCTGAATTTAGATCGCAACGACCTGATGCCGGATTTTGATGGACAAAAGCCTGATTACACGGCATTGAATGATGAAACCATTGTAGAGGCCTATCACAAGCACGTACGGTATTTGGTTGCACAATTGCAGCCGGAATATCTGGTCATTGCCGTGGAGGTAGATGGGCTTTTGAAAAATGCACCGGAAAAGTGGGCTGAATACAAACTGCTTATATCAAATGTGAAAAGTCGTATAAAAACAGAATATCCGACCTTGCCGATTGCCGAGTCGGTTATGTTGCACAATTTTTACAGACCGGATTATGATACCCAACAATCGGCTATCGATGAGGTAGGCAATTATGTCAACACCATGGATTTTGCGGCGATTAGCTTTTACCCTTTCCTAAAAGGATTACAGCGCACTTCAGAGGTGCAGCAGGCATTTGATTTTTTGCATGCTCATGTGGATGTGCCCATTGCGTTTGCTGAAACCGGACATTTGTCCGAGGATTTGAGCATTGAGGGTTTTGACCTTTTTATACCCGGAACGGAATCTGGGCAAGCTACTTATATGCAAACGCTATTCACCAATGCACAGGCGGAACACTACGAATACATCATCTGGTGGACCCACAGGGATTACGATCCGTTATGGGAAACATTTCCTGAAGATTTGAAGGATCTCGGAAAGATCTGGATCAGTACCGGAATTCTGAATGAGGATGGTGTGGAAAAACAGGCCTATTCGAGTTGGAAGGCCGCCTTCTCCAAATAGTCTTAATGATCAACCGCTTGTCCGGCACCACTTGGTATTCGAATATCCTCTACGATTTCTTGCACATCTTCTGGTGGGGCAGGGGTAAATTGTAATATGACAATCGACACCACGAAATTGACCAGCATGGCAATACTGCCGAAACCTTCAGGGGAAATTCCGAACCACCAGTCTTTTTGCAAGCCAGCGACGGCCGATTTTCCACCGTCGAAAATGCCGAATTTGAACTTAAGCATATAAAAGATCATCAAGGAAATACCGATGACCATACCGGCAATAGCACCCTCCTTGTTCATTTTTTTATAGAAGATACCGAGAACAATCGCTGGAAAGAAGGAGGCTGCCGCCAAACCGAAGGCCAAAGCGACCACAGCAGCAACGAATCCCGGTGGATTTATTCCAAAATATCCTGCAATAACTACCGCGACCACGGCGGACAGACGGGCTGCCAAAAGCTCCCCTTTTTCTGAAATATCAGGTTTGAAGACCTTTTTGATCAAGTCATGCGATACCGATGCGGAGATGACCAACAGCAGACCAGCTGCTGTGGAAAGTGCCGCAGCAAGGGCGCCCGCAGCGACCAAGGCAATGACCCAAGAAGGCAAGTTCGCAATTTCAGGATTTGCCAGAACCATGATGTCGTTATCCACGGTCAACTCATTTTGTTTTGCATCAGCGACATATTGAATTTTACCATCCCCATTTTTGTCTTCAAAGGTGATCAGTTTTGTTTTTTCCCAGGTCTTAAACCATGCCGGCATACTAGCATACTCTTGATCGCTTACGGTATTGATCATATTCGTCCGCGCAAAAACAGATACCGCAGGGGCGGTGGTGTACAATATGGCAATCAACAATAAGGCCCAGCCGGCAGACTTTCGAGCGTCTTTTACCCGTTTGACCGTAAAGAACCGCACAATGACATGTGGTAATCCGGCAGTACCTACCATCAAAGCCAGGGTAATCATAAAGACGTCGGTCACTGATTTGGAACCGTCGGTGTATTCGTTGAATCCTAATTCAGTGGAGAGACCATCCAATTTATCCAAAAGGTACATTCCCGATCCATCGTTCAATGTAGATCCCATACCCAATTGTGGAATAGGGTTTCCCGTCATTTGAATGGAAATGAAAATGGCTGGCACCATAAAAGCAAAAATGAGCACACAATACTGTGCCACCTGTGTATAGGTGATGCCTTTCATTCCTCCTAAAACGGCATAAAATAGTACTATGATCATACCGATGATGACGCCGGTATTGATATCGACTTCCAAAAACCTAGAAAATACGAGACCGACACCCCGCATTTGACCTGCAACATAAGTAAACGATACGATCAATGCACAGAACACGGCCACAATGCGGGCCGTTTTGGAATAATAGCGGTCGCCTATAAAGTCGGGCACGGTAAATTTCCCAAATTTACGGAGATAGGGGGCGAGTAAAAGGGCTAAAAGTACATACCCACCTGTCCACCCCATCAGATACACAGATCCATCATAACCGGCAAAAGCAATGATACCCGCCATGGAAATAAAGGATGCGGCCGACATCCAGTCGGCGGCTGTTGCCATGCCATTGGCAAGAGGTGATACACCACCCCCGGCAACATAAAACTCTTTGGTAGATCCAGCTCGAGACCAGATAGCGATACCAATGTAGAGAGCAAACGTAATTCCAACTAAAATATAAGTCCAGGTCTGAACGGTCATAGGTGTGGTTGTTTATCGTGAAAATGGTTTCCGTAGTTACTTCAAGAGTACGGTCTGTGTGCTACTCATTGTATCCGTATTTCTTGTCCAATTTGTTCATCAATCGTACGTATACAAAAATGAGGATGACAAATACATAAATCGCCCCTTGTTGCGCGAACCAAAAACCGAGTTTGAACCCTCCGATCTGTATGGTATCAAGAGCCTCTTTGAATAGGATTCCGGCCCCGTAGGAAACAGCGAACCAAATGCTCAAAAGTAGAAATAGGTACCTTACGTTTTCTCTCCAATAGGCCGAAGCCTTTTTCTGTTTGTCACTCATGATCAATTGGTATTGGCATTAGTTTTCTAAGATAGCGATTTCTACCTAATCCTTAGGCAGGCAAATAGATCACCCCGCTAGAGGAATCCCTTTTTGCACCGGTTACCGATTTCAAAACATTGATTTCCTTTTCGGCACGTAAGGCGCCCATAAGGGCAAAAACAAGTGCTTCCTTGAATTCGATAATTTCCCTTTCGGGTACAATGACTTCCGTGTGCCCCATGAGTTTTTTACTTAGGACCTCAATTAAAAAATGGTTCAAGGCTCCTCCTCCCGTAACGAATAAGGTATTCTGATCCTTGGTGCTATTCAGTTTAATCTGTTGTGCCACTTTTTCGCAAATATGATGCACAGAGGTATGTAATAGGTTTTCGGTAGTATCGTCACATGCTTCCACAATGGGAACCACCTCTTCAACGAACCATTCATAGCCGATGGATTTCGGATGCGGTAATAAATAATATCGCAATGCATTTAACTTCGTGAGCATCGCTTCGTTAATATGGCCGGAGCGTGCCAATGCTCCTTCATCGTCATAATCGAGATCGATTTTTCTGGTGATATAATTCAGGATCATATTCGCCAACCCGATATCATAGGCAATACGTTTGCCTTTTTGCACCAGCGATATATTACTGATCCCACCAAGGTTCAGACAGAAATCGTATTCTTCGAAAAATAGTTGATCACCGATAGGAACTAGAGGGGCACCCTGACCTCCTAGGGCCACGTCATTGGTCCTGAAATCACAGATAACTTTGTGACCGCAAGCGTTGGCCAAGTGCTGCCCCGAACCGATTTGGAATGTTAGCCCTTTTTCCGGTCGGTGGTGGGTGGTGTGTCCATGGCTTGCAATGTACTCCGGATCCAATTTTTCGGCTTCAATGAACTGCTTGACCTGTTCCCCCAGCCAGGTTCCATAAGTATTATGGAATTGCAACAGGTCTTCCGCTTTCAAGTAGATCGAATCTTTCAACTCGGTCTGCATGGCACTCGAATAGGCGATGCTTTTTGATTTAATGATTTCAAAGGACCAATTTCCTTTTGTGTTGCCAATATGACAATAACAAAGATCGAGACCATCCAAAGAGGTGCCCGACATGACGCCCAAAATTTTATGTTGCTTCATAGCTTGTATTGCAATATGAAAATCACCGAGAGTGGTGTATTTTCGTTTGTTCGCGTTTCCTTTATTTTTATGAGCTCTAGTCCTGATTCGGAAAAAACGACGCTCCAGTCTTCAAATGTTCTGGCAAACCATTTATGCCCATTGGTGAAATTGCCCGGTAACCCTTCCCAGGCGTTTGCTATCCACTGACTTTTATACCCCAGTTTCCGGTCTAGAAGGAAAAAGGGATGTATGGTCTGTATGACCAAATAGCCCTTAGAGGTGACCGACTTTCTGAGGTTCTTCAACAAGAGGTCCATACCCTCTTGTTGATAAAGGCAAAAATTGAATATTACGGCCTCAAATGGACTTTCGGGTATTTCTTCTCCCTGACTGATTTCGTCATAGGACATTTGGTAATAGGTCTCAGGTCCCTTCGTGCGTGCGTGCTCGATTAATTTTAAGGTCGCATCGACCCCGACGGATTTCTTGCCGATTAGGGTCATACTTCTTGTAAGCCAACCTTCCCCACATCCGCAATCCAGGATCGTAGTGCTGGGCAATTGAGAAAGTAATTCTATGATGGCGCTATTAGTAACGATTCGAGATGGTATTTCCTCCGAATCGATAATCTTAATCCATTCGTTAGCGTTTTCATCCCATGACTTTAATACTTTTTTTTCCATCAGGCCCTTCCTCAAAAGATAGATACCGGGAGTTTTCCCTCAGCGGATAGTTTTCCTAAAAAATGCTCGGTCGCCGCGTCTTGGAACTCGGTAAAATCTTGATAGACCACTACGACCGCGGTTGCTTTTTCATACGATAGATGTTGCAACATATAAGGATTCCCGAAAAGGTACACGACGACATTTTTCGTCTGGATCAGTTCATTGATAAAGTCAATTTCCTCTTTGATGAAACCGAACCGATTCGCAGGTTTTACTTGCGGAGGTGTGAGCAATACCAAAATATCGGTTTCTTCCGCTACTTGCGATCGCATTTGTCGTATTTCTGACGGAAGGTCTTGCAACTTCGGCTGTGAGGCTGATCTTTTCAGGGTTAGTGTACAGAAATCGGTAGCCCTGAATTGTGCAATTGCACTTTCGCTTCCCCATAAAAGGGTCAGGCTCCTTTCGGCCAAAGTTTGATTCAATTGCTTGGGTTCTGTAAGTCTCGGGGTCTTCGAAACATCCCTCTCAATGGCTTTCTCCTTTAAAGCCCAAACGCGCTTGAAGCTTTCCTCAATCTGTTCGGAAGAAGCCTTTTGGAGAATGGTGGTTATACCTTCGGAGACGTTTTCCGCGAAACATAGCACATCGTTTCCGGCATCAAAAGCCAACCATTCGAGTTGTCCTTTTTCCGAATACTCCTTTGATACGGCATGCATATTCAAAGCGTCTGATATGACGACTCCTTGGTATCCCATATCGTTTCGCAAAAGGTCTTTGATAATTGCGGGTGAAATACTTGAAGAAGTGGTTTCGCCATTGGCCAAAGAAGGCACGGATAAATGTCCGACCATCACCGAGTCTACCCCTTTATCTATGATTTGCTGAAATGGATACAATTCGTTCGCCGTGAGTTCCGTTCTAGGTTTTTCAACTAAAGGAAGCCCCAAATGCGAATCCGTGGCTGTATCACCGTGTCCTGGAAAGTGCTTTATGCTAGTTAGAATGCCCTCACTCTCAGCACCCTTTATGAAGGCGAGTGCCTTTTCGGCAACTTTCAATTTGTCGGCTCCGAAAGACCGATATCCGATGACGGGATTGTTCGGATTGCTGTTCACATCGACACAGGGAGCCAAATTCCAATGTATTCCGGCGGCCTTGCAGTCTTTTGCAATATTTTTTCCCACTTGAAAAATCAGGTCATTGTTACCTTGAATGGCCCCTAGGGTTAATGCATAGGGGTATTGGGGAGTGTTTTCGATACGCATGGCCAAACCCCATTCGGCATCTATGGCAATGAGTAAAGGATATTTTGAAGCGTTTTGGTAACGTTCAATGAGTTTTTTGAGGGTCTCGAAACTAGCATCGTTGAAGACGACCTCTTTTTTTCCTTCATAATTTGTTGCCGCACTGGCCCTACTGTGAAAAAAGCAAAGCGAACCGATACCTTTTGTACGTATCAAATGCTCCAATTGTTCGATCTCCGCTTCTGAGTCATTGATAAAGGCCGCCGGCATAAACAATTGCCCTACCTTTTCGGCTCGGGAGAGTAGGCTATTGGCGGTTTGATAATCTGGGACTTTGTTCATATTTAGGTTATGTTTTTGACTTTCCAAAATCAGCTGGGTAATCTAAGTATTTCAACAAAACAAAAGCGGGCAATGCGGCCAGGACTACCCAAATAAAGAAACCATCGTAGCCAAGCCACTCTTGCATATAGCCGCTGATGAGTCCGGGCAACATCATTCCCAAGGCCATAAATCCTGTTGCTAAGGCATAATGCGAGGTTTTGGAAGCTCCTTCGGCGATGTAGATTAGGTAGACCATAAAGCCTGCGATTCCGAAACCATAGCCAAATTGTTCCACAATAACCGTTCCTGTGACGGCATAGATATTTGTCGTTTTGGTAATAGCCAGTAGGGCATAGAGGGCATTGGGCGCATTTAAGGAAATAAGCATGGGAAGCATCCATTTTTTTAGGCCTTGCCGCGATATGAGAATTCCCCCTAGGATTCCGCCAATCGTGAGAAAAATAACTCCGATGGTTCCATAAATGGTACCAACTTCCGAGGTGCTGTAACCCAAGCCTCCTTCCGAGGTGGGGTCCAATAGAAATGGAGAGGCCATTTTTACCAATTGGGACTCCCCAAGTCTAAAAAACAATATAAATGCCAAGGCCATACCCATGCCCGACTTCTTGAAGAATGTAGAAAAGACTTCCAAAAATCCTTTTGGCCTTTCTAGTGTAATCGCTTGTGAACTCTCAAATTTGGGGGCAACGAAAAAATTGGATATGGTCAAGATCAACATTAACAAAGCGGCACTAATCATGGTGTAGGACCAGGCTTTGGTATTGTCACCGTAATGCTCTTCCAATAAACCGGCCAAAACTACAAGGAGCCCTTGTCCTGTTACATTTGCCAATTTGTAAAAAACGCTCCTCAGCCCAACGAAAAAGGACTGTCGGTCCTCGGTAAGGCCGATCATGTAATAGCCATCCGTAGCAATATCATTGGTCGCGGAAGCAAAGGCTACCATCCAAAAACAGGCTAAACTAGTGACAAAAAAGATGTTCGTGGGCAGCGTCAGCCCAATAGCCAAAAGGGCTATGGAGGCTAATAATTGCATCCCTAAAAACCAATTTCGTTTGGTGCTTTTTAAGTCTACGAAGGGACTCCATAAGGGTTTGATGACCCAGGGAATATATAGAAAACTTGTGTATAGCCCTATATCCGCATTGCTGACACCTAGTCTTTTGTACATAATGACGGAGACGGTTACGACTAAGGCATAAGGTAATCCTTGGGCAAAATAAAGAGTGGGTACCCAAGCCCAGGCCCATTTATTCTTTTGGATCATTTGAATCGGTTTGTTTTAAATGTATGATTTTCGGCTCACTTTCCCGACCATTTTTATCCATAAATATAATAGCTATCCGTTTTTTGCCCTTCAGGAGATCGGAAGGTATCCGTATATGATCTTTGTTTTTGACAAATGACCGTGTCAACAACTTCTTTCGAACATAGTGGTCTTTCTTTACTTTTTGGCAGGTGTAGATGGTGGCATAATGGACCTGTTCTAAATGATCAAATTCAAGTAAGGTATGTTCTTTTTGATTTTGTATTGATTTCAACGCTGTCTTTTGCTCTTTGACCACTCTTGTTTTCTGTAGCTGAGGTGGTAAGGCTTTCTTTCTATAGAATTTCCTTTTGAGATGTTTAACTACATCTTTTGAATTGGTCATCAGACTTTTTGCACTAAAGAACACATTGCCGTTCACCTCGTCAGTATTTCGAGCGAGATGTATTTGATCGGGAAGTTCTTTCTTTTTGTTCCAAGCAGTATCGCTATTGTTCCTGATTTTATAAGGTCCGTTGCCGATGTAGAGCAGGGTATTGGTTGAATACTGTGACCACCAATTCACGATTTTTCGGTGTGAGGCTACTGGAAGTTCCATACTCCAATAGACCTGCGGAACAATATAGTCAAGCCATCCTTGTTCCATCCAAAGTAGGGGATCGGCATAAAGATTATCGAAGGTGGTCTGTCCCGCTTGCGTATCGGAACCTTTGGGGTCGGTCGATTGGTTTTTCCATACTCCGAACGGACTAACCCCAAACTGTACCCAAGGTTTCCGCGCTTTTATGGTCGCGTGGCTCTTCTTGATCAATGAATCGATATTGCTACGGCGCCAATCGCCGAGATCTTGATTCGGTAGGCTGCAATTGTAGTAGGTAATCGAATCGTTAAATACCTCGTCCTTGATAGTATAAGGATAAAAGTAGTCGTCAAAATGAACGGCGTCGATATCATAAATTGATACGAGCTCATCGATAACCGATACCATACGTTCCTGTACTTGGGGAAGTCCTGGATCATAGTAATATTTTTTACCGTATTTCAACATCCATTCCGGGTGTTGGTTGAAATCATGGGCGGTACTTAAGATATCGGTTTTGAGGTCGAAGGTGGCACGGTACGGATTGAGCCAAGCATGAAATTCCATTCCTCTATCATGCGTTTCGTCAATCATCCACTGCAGCAGGTTTTCTTGAGTATCGGGGGTCTTTCCTTCTTTTCCGGTCAAAAATCGTGACCAAGGAGCATAATCCGAAGTATAAAAGGCGTCTCCTGCCGTTCTCACTTGAACGATTGCTGCGTTAAAATTGAGGTCCTGATAAAAATTGAGAATGGTACGGTAGTCGGCTTTCTTTTTTTCGATGGCGTCCGTGCCTTTTTTTGGCCAATCGATATTGACTACTGTCGCCACCCAGAAGCCACGGAATTCCCTTTCGGGCTGTGGGACGGGTTTCCATAAGGCGCAGGAGGCGAAACTCAAAAAGGATAGCACTAACAGCCCTTTCTTTACTTGGCCAATGTTGATTCTACGTCTCATTTGACATCCAAACCGGTTGAAGACTTGGTTGGTGTTCTTGCCCCAGAATGGCTTTGTACAATTCAGGTCTTCTCGCATTTTTGTATCTCCATCCGCCTGATAAGGGTATTTTGTCTTTCGTAAGTTTTGCAATAGTGATTTCATCTTCAAAACTTCTAATTTCCGATAAAATTTCGCCATATGGGTCGATAATCATCGAATTGCCATTTTTCAAATGCTCCCCATCATAGCCGATAGGGTTCATAAATGCGTAGTATACCCCATTATCATAAGCTCGTGCCGGTAACCAGCGCATCAACCATCTTCTTCCTTTAGGGCCATCGAACTCCAAACGCAATGACACGGGATCAATTTCACGGTTTTGCCATAGGTTGTCATCCACATAACCTCTTCCGGGCATGGAGGAGGGGGTGCATCCCGTTACATGGGGAGCAAAGATGATTTCGGCTCCGAGAAGGGTGGTCGCACGCACATTTTCGACGATGTTGTTGTCATAACAGATTAAGATGCCACACTTCCAACCCAAAAGATCGAAGACCACATAATCATCACCGGCGCTCATATGGGGGTTGATAAACGGATGTAGTTTCCGGTATTTCGCAAGTAGTCCGTCTTTGGTCACACAGACATAGGTGTTAAAAATCTTGTCATTTTCCAATTCAACCAGGCCTGCTAGTATGGGAATGTCATAAGTTTTCGAAATAGCGATTAATTGTTGACAACTCGTCCCATAGGGTACTTTTTCGGCCAGATCGTGAATTTGGGAATAGGAGAGATCCTTGGTAAAGGTATAGGCGGTAACCGCCATCTCATGAAAACTGATGACATCGGCCCCTGCCAATTTTGACTTCTTTGTTAAGTTTTCAATTACCGATAAGTTATAAGCGGTATCCCCATCTTTTGGGCTAAACTGCGCAACAGCTAGGTTCATGTGCTCTACTATTTGATATATAAAAGGCCTACTTTTTTAGAAATAGGCCTTTGTAAGTTAAAGATTGAATTTAATCGAATTTGTGTCGCACGAACGCTTCCATAGCGGCATAGTCGGAAAGTCCCAATGCGCGATACCTGGCCGCAGTGTCTTTGTTGCGTTCTTCGGCGCGCATCCAGAATTCCCTCGAGTCGTCACCTTGGAACATCACACCATCTTTTTGTGATTGATGTGCAAAAATGGCGTTCCTTTTCTTCAGCACTTGACTTGGGCTCATCGGTACTGCCATTTCGATTTCGTTGACATCCCATTCGTGCCATGCCCCGCGATACAACCACAACCAGCAATCATCCATAAAGAGCTCTGATTTCAGGCGTTTCATTGCGGCGAAAACAGCATCGAGACATACTTTATGTGTGCCATGTGGGTCAGCTAGATCCCCTGCGGCATATACTTGATGGGGCTGTACTTCGGTAATCATGTCCATAACGATCTGGATGTCCGCTTCCGAAAGGTTATTTTTCTTAATGGTTCCCGTTTCATAGAAGGGGAGGTCCAAGAAGTGTACATTTTCATCCGGAAGTCCGAGGTATCTTGTGGCAGCAAACGATTCGCCTCTTCTGATATTTCCTTTGAGGCGTCTTACCTCAAGGGTGTCAAAGCTACTTTCTTTCTTGTTTTTTATGGCATCGATGATCGTTTCGGCTTCCTCAGAAGGACTGATATCCCTTGAAATTTCCGCATACCTTAACGCATCGGTATCCGAAACCGCGATATTTCCAGAAGTTTGGTACGCAATGTGTACCTCGTGGCCTTGTTCGACCAATCTGTCGAATGTTCCCCCCATGGAAATCACGTCGTCATCAGGATGAGGACTAAAGATAATGACCTTCTTTTTGGCGGGTTCGGCTCGTTCTGGTCTACTCGTATCATCGGCGTTGGGTTTACCACCCGGCCATCCCGTAATCGTATGTTGTAACCTATTGAACATTTTGATATTCAGGTCATAGGAGTCTTGGGCTGCCAATAAACCTGACATGCCATTATCATTATAATCCTTATCGGTAAGGCTAAGTATCGATTTGCCGGTTTCACCACACAACCACACTATGGCCTTTGCCGTCAGGCTCTCGGTCCATTCCAATGATTCGTCAACGAGCCAAGGTGTCTTGTTTCGGGTCAGCTCTGTTCCTGCACCGGTGTCCAATACAAACGTACAGTTTTTATGACCTTGTAAATAGGTGGCGGGTACTTGAGAAGAAACTACGCCCTCCACGGTTTTTTTGATGATATCCGCTTTGTTTTGTCCCCAACCTAATAGTACGATCCGTTTGGCTTTCATAACGGTAGCGATTCCCATGGTAATGGCTTTTCTGGGAACATTATCGATACCCAAAAATGCTGGGGCCGCATCCACACGTGTGATATGGTCCAAGGTGATTACACGGGTTCCGGAGTTATAGTGGGAACCTGGTTCATTAAAGCCGACATGTCCGGTACGACCGATACCGAGTAGTTGAAAATCAAGTCCACCAAACTGCTTGATGGCCCTTTCATAGGCCAGACAGTAATCAATGACAAATTCACTTGCGACGGTTCCATCCGGAATATGGATATTCTCTCGCGGAATATCGATGTGATTGAACAAGTGTTCGTGCATGAAGTACCAATAGCTCTGACGATTGTCGGAATCCATCGGAAGGTATTCGTCGAGATTGAAGGTGACGACATTCGAGAAGCTGAGTCCTTCTTCTTTATGCATCCTTACCAATTCCTCATAGACCCGAATCGGTGATGAACCGGTAGCTAAGCCCAACACACAAGTTTTGTTGGCTTCTTGCTTTTTTCTGATCAAGGCAGCGATTTCTTGGGCCACTTTGATCGAAGCTTCATTGGAATCATCAAAAATTACATTGTGGATTTTTTCAAATCGAGTTTCCTCAAATTGTCCTACAGGTTTGAATGCGATATTCTTTCCTGGTTTTTCCCCTTTTGGTTTCATTGTTAAAGTTGCTATCATTAGTGTATGTGATAAAATTTAAACACTGCAAATGTAGGCAATAAAATGATATTTTGCAGTTTTTTGCCATTTATTTTGCAGCTTTATGCTTTTTTAACATTTAATTCAATTTCAAAATAGAAAAAAACGGCAAACTGAAATAATACCTATATTTGTATTTTGTAAGAGTGTATTATGCTTAAAGAAGAACGACAACAGACCATTTTGAACGAAGTGGAGTTGCATAACCGTATTTTGCTCACCGATATCGCCGAAACGCTTGATGTATCCATTGATACCGTTCGTAGGGATGTGAAAGAACTAGACGCAGAGCAAAAGTTACGCAAGGTCCACGGAGGAGCCGTCTCCCTTGGTTTCACGACGAACAGTACGCGAAACACGAATGTGTATGCCCTGAATGAAAAATTGATCATTGCTGAAAAAGCGAGCAGCCTCTTGAAGAGTGGGGGCGTAATTTTTATAGATGGGGGCACGACTTGTTTAGAGTTGGCGCGTATGATTCCAGATCATCTTGAAATCACCTGTTTCACCCTGAGTTTGCCCGTGGCCATGGAGCTTACCACAAAAGGGAATGTTACCGTGATCTTTGTGGGAGGTCAAATTTCCAAGGATTCCCAAATCTCCATCGGCGCCAACGCCATTCACAATTTGTCCGAAATCAAGGTCGATTATAGTTTTATAGGTACAGGATATGTCGATTCAACCTATGGTCTAACCGAATTCGATTGGGATATCGTACAGTTAAAAAAAGCAGTGATACAAGCTGCCAAGAAAACGGTATTGTTGTGCATTTCAGAAAAACTGAATTCGCAACATCGGTACAAGACCTGTGATATCAATGCTATCAATACCATGATTACCGAACTGCTCCCTGAAAACCAACTTTTAAACTCCTTTAGAAACCACGATATTCGAATTCTATAACCTATGAGCTATACTAAAATTACCGAAACCCCGTCAAACCATGACAATTTAGAACAGTTGGACACGGCGGTCTTACTTCAAAAAATGAACGAGGAAGATAAAAAAGTCGCCGATGCCGTGGCCCTTGCCATACCTCAAATTACGGAGTTGGTCGATGCCTTGGCCGAACGTTTTGAAAAAGGAGGGAGGCTTTTCTACATTGGCGCCGGTACCAGCGGTCGTTTGGGTATTCTTGACGCCTCTGAAATTCCACCGACCTATGGCATGCCCCATGAACGGGTAGTAGGCCTAATTGCTGGTGGTGATATCGCAATTCGAAAATCCGTTGAGCATGCAGAAGATGATAGCCAACAAGCTTGGTCGGATCTTATGGTCCATGAGATGACCGATTTGGATGTCGTTGTTGGTATTGCCGCCTCGGGTACCACGCCCTATGTCTTGGGTGGTATTGCCGATGCGAAGAAAAATGGACTTTTAACAGCCGGTATTACGAATAATCCTGGTTCTCCTCTGGCGGAGGTAGTGGATATCCCAATAGAAATGAACGTCGGGCCTGAGTTCGTTACAGGAAGTACACGTATGAAAAGCGGTACTTCGCAAAAACTAGCACTTAATATGATTTCGACGGCCTTGATGATCAGAATCGGCCGAGTAAAGGGAAATAAAATGGTGCATATGCAGTTGAGCAACAATAAATTGGTCGATCGTGGGGTACGCTATGTAGCCGAAGGTTTGGGTATTTCGTATGATGAGGCGGAACAGTTACTTCAAAAGCACGGCTCGGTTAAAGAGGCTATTGCCGCCGGAAAATCCTAATTTTGGATTCCTCCAATAGTTCCCAAAGGTTTTGGGAATGGGCAAGAGCAGGAGAAATAGGATTCCTGTTCTATCCTTTCGGGACCAATCTATATACCCCTTTTCCCTCTACGGAGACGTAAATCAATCCGTCAGGGCCTTCTTTGACGTCTCGGACGCGACCTATACCGTCCATAAGTTTTTGCCTGTCAACCACCTTGGTGCCCTCCAGTACGAGCCGTTCTAGATACTGATATTTCAAAGAACCGACCAATAAGCTGCCTTTCCAATCCCCATACTTATCGGAGGTCATAAATGCCATACCACTTGGTGCAATCGAAGGCAACCAATAATGAATAGGCTCTTCCATACCGGGCATCTCGGTTTTGTCGGTAATCGGGGTGCCACTGTAGTTGATACCATAGGTAACGACCGGCCAACCATAATTTTTGCCAGGTTTCACAATATTGATTTCATCACCACCCCTTGGGCCATGCTCATGATCCCAAATCTCCCCTGTATCCGGATGCTTCAAGAGTCCTTGGGGATTTCTATGGCCATAGCTATAAATCGCTTCCTTGGCATCTTTGGTCCCAACAAAAGGGTTGTCTTTTGGTATTCTTCCATCATCAAAAAATCGATAGATTTTGCCCCCATCGCGGGTAATATCCTGTGGATTTTCATCTCTGGCCCCACGTTCTCCAATAGACAGGTATAGGTATCCGTCATTGTCGAATGTTATTCGTGACCCGAAGTGTTGTCCTTTTGTCGTGTTAGGTGAGGCTTTGTAGAGTAACTCTTTGTTTATTAGTGAATTATCTTTGATTTGGGCACGCATTAGTGCGGTGTGACCGCCTTTGCCCTCTCCTTCAGCGGAGGCATAGGAAATGTACAACCAACCATTGCTTGCATAATCGGGATGTAATTTAATATCCAGAAGTCCGCCCTGACCTCTTTTATAGACTTCCGGCACATTTGCGATTTGTGTTTTTTTTCCATCCTTGAAATGAATGATTTCACCGGATTTTTCCGTTACGAGAATACTACCGTCAGGAAGCACTTCCAACCCCCATGGAACTTGCAGTTCATCGATCAGTAGCTCAGCTGAAAAAGGCATATTTTTTGCTTTAGATACTTGATTTTCAGGATCTTGAGCGCAAGACAATTGGAGGCTGACGATGAATAATCCCACTAAGAACACACTTTTTTCCATATTCAGTCGTTTGATATTAATACTAAGGTAACCCCTAGACGTTGAATATTAAAGAGAATTTATAAGTTTAAACAATTACACTAGAGAATATTTTGATCCCCAAATCACGAGTATTCTTGCCCAAACTCGACTTAACCTATGCTCCCTATAAAAAAAAGGCATCTACTGTATGCGCTATCCCTAGCCATACTTTCAGTAGTTTTTACAACAGCCCTTGCCAATGAGAAGCTACATAGTTTTATTGTGGACGTGGCACTGGCAATCGAGGAAACGCTTCCTGTTTTAGACGATACGGATAAAACGGAAATTCCAGAACGATCTTCCCGCCCGGCGGAGAAACCTTTTTCAAGCACCAGGGCTTTATCTTTTATGCCCCCGACGACCGTACTAGGTGCGGATACAGAATCAAATTGTGGTGTAGACGGAAGTTTAGTGGCTGAAGTCTTTGTCTGTGGTGACTACGATTTCAAAGACTTGTCCATCGCTGGAAATCCATCTGGAGCCATTTGGGAACAATACGTTCCTACTGGGGCCTGCGCACTTGACTTTGGAGAAGTATGTCCTTCATTTTTGGTGGCCGGTTCCAATTGTACCAATAGCCCTTCAAACTGGACTCAAATCGCTACAGGTGCTAACTACACTATCGACCCGGCTAGTATTTCGGTTTCCTCTGGAACGGAATACCGCGTGCGTGTTGGAGGAAACACCTACTATATCAAGGCGACGAAAAGTTCATTTGATTATAGCTACGAAGTTAATGATGTGGTTTGTGGTACTTTAGGCAGTATACGGATCACCTCACTTTCTCCTGCCTACGAACTGAGAATCGCTGCGGGAACCGGTGGTTTTGGACCATGGCAAGATTCAAAAGAGTTCACTGATTTGGCCGTAGGTGATTATACGGTTGAAGTGCGACTTAAAAATACGCCTAATGCCTGTGAATACCCTTATCCTCCATTTACTATTGCCGATAGGGCCCTCGATATTGAGGTGACTGTTACCGATGCCAATTGTCCTGGTCAAAATGGCGATATCTTCGTGCAGCTTAACGGTTCAGAAGTTCCGGGACCTTATAGTTATACCTTAATTGACGCTGGTACGAACCAACCGATTGTTTTTACACCGGGTATTGCTCCTGATTCGTATTTATTTTCTTCGGTAAGTCCGGGAACCTATATTGTTAAGGTAGAAACCCCTGAATGTCAAGATGATTTTGCCAATGGCATCTTGGCTCCCACACAGGATGAGGACACCAATGGTGATCCTATTGTAATAGGTCAGGGACTGCAGCCCATTGTCGCCGATGCCAACCTAAACGGACAGAGTTTTGGTTGTGCGAACATTACCAGTATCGATATTGATATTACCACAACGGGAGGAACACCGCCTTATACCTATACCGTCGTTTGGGGAACAGGTAGTGGTGTTTCACCAGCACCTTACACAGATACACAAACCTCACAATTTGCAGTAACTACTTCAGATACATATACCTTTACGATTACCGATGCTAACGGATGTAGTCCTGATCAGCCCTTATCGGTTTATATTGATGACTTACCACCACCTGTAATCGATCCGGAACCTATTTTGGGAACCTGTACCAATGGAGGAGGTAAAATTGATTTCCAAGTCGTAAGCAATCCTGGTTATGATTTGGAATTCCGTGTTTCCTCGGGAGACCCTTGGGTGAACTTCACTATTGTAAACGTACCCGATGGTACCTATAATGATATGTGGGTCCGCTATACGCAGGGTGCCTTTTCTTGTGAGGTCCAAATTTCGGACACTGTGGTGGTTACGTCAGACTCTAGTATTACCGGTTCAGCTTCGGTTACGGCCGACTTTACCTGTACGGCTGGCGGAGGTACCATTACCTTTGATCCGGGCATGACCGCTGGTGGTACCGGAACGGGATATGAATACAGTATAGATAATGTGAATTATCAGGTGGGAACCGTCTTTTCAGGTTTAGCTCCGGGAACGTATACCCCCTTTATTAGGGATGACTCTGATTGCCGCCAACCCATTGGTGCACCTTTGGTCATTAATGACCCGGCGACCCCTACCGATATTACCTTCGCACAAGGGAGTATCAATTGCGCAACAGGTACCAGCGAAGTCACCGTTACCGTCGTAGGTGGCGCAGCAGTTTCTACCTATGAAATCGTTGCACCCGCAGGGGCGGTTACCGCTCCTCAGGCGAGTAATGTTTTTCCAAATTTGGTACTCGATACAAGACATGATTTCATAGTCACCGATGTGAATGGATGTACGCATCCGGCCAGTTTTGTAACTGGAGGAATCAGTACCATTCGTGCCCGTATTAAGGCTGGTGGGGATACCAATGTGTGTACAGGTGCCACCGATGGTTTCGGGGCCTTCATCATTGATGGGTTCAACCCGGATACCCCCGGCGCCGATTATACTTATTCTATTTCAGGTACGGCCTTGAGCGGTTCTAGTAGTGATCTTGAAATTCCAGTAACAAATTTGGGTGCAGGTACTTACACGATTACCGTAACCGATGCGGATACCAATTGTACCGATACGGCCGATTTAGTGATTTCCGGACCTCCTTCACCTTTATCCGTAACACCAACCGTGACTCCAATGTCTTGTACCAATGGCAACGTAGGCACGGTTAGGGCAAATAAAATAGGCGGTTTTTCGGGACAACCACAATATCAATTGACTTACCCTGGAGGAACGGTCATTCCGTGGAAAAATGGTCGCTTTTTCGGAGGCTTGAATGAAACAGGAACATATACCTTGGAAGTACGTGATGCTGAAGGCTGTATTGCTAGTACCACTTTTGCTTTAGTTTCCTTAGGTGCTCCCACAATTACGGAGGGAACCATAAACAGATGCTTTACCTCTGCCAGTTTTGCATCAATTGAGGTGTTTTCCGCAGTAGGTACCGGTAATCTGAGCGATCACCGTTTTCGAATCGTCGGACAAGGATTACAACCTTTGGGAACCCCTGGTACGCATACTTTTACCAATCTTGTACCGGGTACCTATACGATAGAAGTAGAGAATATTGTAACCAATTGTACGGCGACATTACCTCCAATTGTTATTGAGCCCGAATTACAGGTGCAATTGAATCTCAACAGTGAGATAGCCTGTGGGGGAGATGGAGCCCTTGATATTGTAGTTACTGGGGGAGATATCTCTGACCTCTCCACAACTTCCTATATCTTGAGAAAGGATGGTGTTGTTGTCCCAGGTCATAATGGGGTACCCTTACCCTCGAATCCATTTACCTATACCGTTCCATTCGGCGAACATGGTGATTACACGATTGAACTTACGGATAATAATAGCTGTACCGATATTTCGGATCCGCTCACTATGATCGAACCTACCAATATTACGGCAACGGCCAACCCGACCGGACCCAGTTGTGGGGATCCCAATAGTGGTTTTGTTGAGCTTGTTCCAATAGTTAATCCTGGTGTAGCACCCTTTCAGTATGTTTTCGGACCTGTAGGATCACTAACGGATGTGGTAACCGACCCTGCTTATCCTGATGGCAATGCGGGCGATGGTGTCCTATACACTTTTTCTTCGCAGAACATTTATAGCGGATTGGCGGCTGGAACTTACGAATACATCGTTATCGATGATCGTGGGTGTCCAACTTCCCTACAAACTGTTGTGGTCACAGCAAATCTGGACCCAGCTCCGGTAGCGAATGTCACTCCGATTGATGCCACCTGTAGTCCTGGTGCTCCTGCATCTGGAGGAGTTACGATCAATAGCATTACACCGGGTAGTCCTAATTATAGCATTGTGGTCGAGGATATTTTCGGTAATCCGTTCTTTAGTCAAAACAACGTGGCTCCGGGTGATTTGCCCTTGGTCATTACCGATCCTGGTCTGATTCCTGGAAACTACCAAGTTATTGTCGTAGATGCACGAGGGTGTAATGATATCCAACCCTTTACCATCGATACTGGAAGTTTAGATATTATACCTGACCCTATCGTACCACCTCTTACCTGTACACCTGGAGGAGAAACCCTTTGTGTTGAGGTTACCGGAGGTACCTTACCTGAAAATTATGAAATACGGATGGTCACCGACCCTGTATCCCCTTGGTTACCCTTGAACAGTCCACCAGACCGGCATTGTTTTGCTAACCTGTTGCTAGGGGTATCCTATACTATTGAGGTAAGGGATGTCAATACAGGTTGTACCTACCAAGAGGTCATCCGATTACCGGACGGACCGAATTTGACCGTTTCCCTTGATGTCGATGGAGCTACCTGTCGCAACGGCGATGTTGGTGTGAATTATACTATAGATGGCGCCAACGCAGGAACGCCTCCTTATGATGTAACCATCACCAATTTGGATACAGGAGCCGTCGTGTTTACGGTAATAGGCACCTTCGACCTTACGTTGGCCACGGATCTAACGGTCCCAGCTGGACGTTACGGGGTCGCCGTAGAAGACTCGGGAGATTGTTCTGCAGGCGCGGAAGATGAAGCGATCTTGAATGCACCTCGAGTTGATATTGTCAGTAATCAAAATGCGAATTGTAATGCTCCCGGACTCCTAACGGTGCGCGGTAGTGGTGGTGTTCCGTATCCCTCTTCGGGGCCAGGATCCCTTCCGGATGGTTCTCCGTACGAGTTTGCCTATGTTCCTGCTGGAACACCGGTGGATGAGGATGGTACCGCAACTCCGGCAGATCCTTCCGACGATTTTACCACGGGTACAACGGTTTCGTTACCAGGTTCCTTGGCTCCCGGTATCTCCTATGATATTTGGGTACGGGATTTGAACCTTTGTTCGTATCGGATTTCTGCTGCAGTGATTCAAGAAGACCCGCCGCTTCCGGCTCCAACCATTACCGTAAATAATCAATGTGATGTAAGTACGCCTGTTGGTGGTTTTGAGATTACCGTAGAAATGCCGGGAACCATTGACACGCCCACTTTTATCTTGGATGGAGTGAGCCTAACCCCTGTCTACACGCCCGGGGTACCTACCCAAGCTGTCTTCTATGTGAATAGTATTGGCAATTACCCTATTAACGTAACGGATGTCAACGGCTGTTTTGTTGATGATTCCGCAGATGTATATCAAGTACTATCCGCCTCTGCCGATTTTACGACTACCCCACCAAATTGTACGAATGCAGATGGTGAAATCGTTATTACGGCCAATGGAGGAAGTGGTGACTTCACTTTCGAATTAAGCGGTACGGATTATACTGGTGCTGCAATCGCAAATGTGATTCAAGTCAATAATGGAACGTTCACTGGTATCGCTCCTGGTACTTATCAAGTGGTGGTGACCGATAATCAGGTCACCGATGGGGTCAATCCTTGTCAATTTACCGTTGTGGATATTATTAGTGAAGAACCCATCGTACCTCAGATTATTGATACGGGTGCCACTGATATTACCTGTAACAATGCCAATGATGGTAGTATCACCACGATATTGCAACCGAACCCGAATGCCGATGCGGTTTTGGCCTTCCGTTTGTTCGATAGCTCGAATGCCGTTGTGGATACCAATACTACGGGTGCCTTTACCAACCTAGGTCCGGATACCTATCGTGTAGAGGTAGAAACGGTACGGCACTGTTTCGATGACGAAACGGTCATCATTGCCAATCCTGATCCATTTGCCATACTGGATCCCTCTCCCGTTGTATTTCAGTGTTCTCCTGGTTCAAATCAGGTAAGTTCCGCGGTGTTCACCGTTCAGGTCGATCCTGCCGCCCAAGGTACTACAGGTGACTATCGCTTCCGGATCAACTCGGCGGACAGTTATGTGAGCAATCCCACCTTTGAAGTGTATGATAATGGTAGTATTCAAAATATCGTCATTGAAGCGATTGATGCAAGAGGTTGTCAAGCCTCGGTGCCCATCACGCTAAATCCACCTTCGGATGTGAGCGGTACGATCAACCAAGTGGCTGCAATGAGTTGTATTCAGGGTGAAATGATCAGTGTCGAGGTCACCATGACCACACCAGCAGACTATATTGTACGGGCCAATCCGAACTCTGTAGCTACTTTCCCTGATAGTCCTATTATTCCAGCAGGTACATTGAGCCATCCGATTACCTTGCCTCAGGTTGAGGGAGATTATTATTTGGAAATCGTTTCGGGCGGTTGTATATACCCAATCCCTGTTTATACTGTTGTTCCCCCGGTAAATCCTACGGTTACGATTGCTGAGCTTAGCCCGGAGACCTGTTTTAATGCCCGTAACGGGGTTATTTCGATTGAAATTGCGGACTATGCGGGTAATGATTATACCTATTGGGTGTATGATGCCAATGATCCCGGTTTCTTAAGTGATGACTTTACATCATCTACGCCGCTTGTCGGCGCTTCTGGTTCGGTCACTGGAACGATAGCTATCGGAACAGATGGCAATCCTGCATCGATCTCCGATGTACCTAGCGGTACGATACGAGTTGTGGTACGCGAAGATGATGCGCCCAACTGTTTGGGATATAGTAATGTGATCACCGTACGTTCGCCCAATCCGGCAGGACCCTTGGAAGTCTTTAATTTGACTCAGGACCAGACCGTGGGATGTTCCGACGATTTAGGTATCATTAGCTATGATGCACAATATGGATGGGACACCGATCCCTTCGTGTTTACAATTGAGCGGGAAGATCAGCCTTCGGGAAGCCCAAGAACAGGAAATTGGATTCCTTTAGTGACCAATAGCCCTCAACAGAGTTTGAACGGCTTGTCCGCGGGATGGTACCGTGTGACCGTTACCGATATCTTTAATTGTACCGGAATCCAGGAAATTGAATTGTTGCCGGAACCTACGGTTGAAGTTGCGCTCAGTATTGAAAGAGAATTGGAATGCCCTAATGGTACCGATGCGATATTGGTCGCTGTGGATCCGAATGATATGGTGACCGAAGGAGCCATTGGAGGTGTACCAGGGGAGCAATTTTTGTATCAACTGATAAAGTTGGATTCCAATCACCCTGATCCCTTGAATCAAGATCCATCCGACCCAGCGAACCACGAGTTTGAATTTGGCCAACAGACCTCTCCTAGATTTGAAGGAAATGGAGGAGTGGGAGTAATTCCCGAAGGGTTCTACTCGGTCTTGACCGAAGGTCCGTACGGATGTTTTGCCTATTCGCCGGTTATCGAGGTTGTGCCTCCACAGCCGATAAATCCGCAATTGCGTTTGGTATCAGCGCCCGCATGTGGTGATTTGGGCGTGTTAGAGCTTAAAGTATTTAATTTTGAAGCCGGAGCAACCTATGAATATCGCGTCTTGGGCTCAGCAGATCCTTGGGTGGTCATGGTCGATCAGGCAGGTACGGCTGTTGAGAATATCATGGGACTCGTTAATCAGTCTTACGAATTTGAAGTCAGAAAGGTCGGAGCTAACGGACCGTGTCTAGAGCGCGGAACGAACAGGGTTACCGTAGAGACTCCGTTGAACTTGTCCATTGACCCAGCTTCGCCTCAATCACCACCATCTTGTAGTTCTATAGACGATGGTCGAATTGAATTGTTGGCCTCTGGAGGTACAGGAATCTATGAATACTCGCTGTATTTGGCAGATCCCGGAGCACCAACCGTGCCCACTACGATTTACAGACCTGCACAATCAAGTGCCAATTTTGAGAACCTTCCACCAAATTACTATGTGGCGGTGGTGACTAGTGGTGATCCTTCCTTATGTAGGGTTGAATCCCCATTTCACTTAGAACCTGCCATTGCGGTGTCCATCACGCCAAGTGCAGAAAATGTGCTTTGTTTTGGGGATGCTACGGGTAGTATTACAATGACGGTCGATGCCTCCTATCCCGGTCTGGTAGAATTTGCCATCGAACCTAATTTTGCTGATCTGGTTTCCGATCCGGCAAATCCTTTGGTATACACGTTTACCGATTTACCCGTGAAACCAGATGGTTCTCCTTATCGAGTGCTGGCCTCTGATGAAGACGGTTGTCCGTATTTCTTCGATATTCCGCTGACCCAGCCAGATCGCTTGGAGATAACTGATTTAGTGACTACCCCAGAATTGTGTATCAATGCCAATGATGGAACAGTAGTTTTCGATATCCAAGGAGGTACGCCATTTAATGACCCTCTTGTCAGTACGACGCCATATTACGAATACAAAATTGAAATGGTCAGTCCTATTGACGAGACAGGTACCGGAACGTTTGCACCCTATGACGGTTTACCGATTCAAAATTTAATCGGAGGGGCCACCTATGAGCTATCTGTTCAAGACTCGAATCTTTGTCCTTCAAATGATGTGTTCATCATTGATATCGGTGTGGATCTATCCGCAGCGCCGTTGGTGCAATATGGCTGTGAGGGAATATTTCCCAGTAGTACGACCTCCGTTGTCCTGGACAATCCTGCGCTATTGCCGGATGTGATGTTTTACCTAGAAGATCTAAACTCTACCGATCCGCCGCTCACCGAGCAGGAAATGATCGACTTGGCCGATACTCAAAGCATATGGGGAGATTTACCGGCAAGCGAGTATCGCGCACATATTTTCCATCAGAACGGTTGCTCGATTACTGTAGAGATCGGGGAAGTGCTGGCCTACGAGCCTTTGACGCTTTCTATGCCCGAAAAAACGGCACCTAATGAAATCACGATTACGGCTTCAGGCGGGTATGGTGATTACGAGTACTTCTTTCAAGGAGAATCGCAGGGTGCCGATAATGTATATATATCCAATCAAGATATGAATGTTGACATTGAAGTCCGCGATAGTATGGGCTGTGTTGTTACAGCAAGTGTGCCTTTTGACTTTACGGGAATGCTTGAAATACCTAATTTCTTTACTCCTGACGGTGACAACAATAATGATGTCTGGTTCCCGAGAAACCGGGAGTTTTTCCCTGATATTGAGGTGAAGATCTATGATCGCTATGGTAGGGTCGTGGCTATTTTGAATCAAATCGAAAGTTGGGATGGTACTTATGAGGGTAATGAACTACCCACAGGAGATTACTGGTATGTCGTCAATCAAAATGACGATCGAAAGACCCGCTATGTAGGTCATTTCACACTATATCGTTAAAGACTCGATTTTATGAATTTCAAAGGTGTCCATTGGGCACCTTTTTTTGTATCTTCAAAATCAAGTTGTAGGATTACCTTCGCTCCATATGAAGACATCATATTTTTTCTTTTTATCGATTTTTTTATTTCATAGCTGTGCCGCCCAACCAAAGACACATCTCATTGAGGCCACGGCGGAGACCGTTACCAAGGAAACATTGGATTATTACCTGTATTATCCCCAGAACTACGCGGAAGAGGATACAATGAACTTTCCTCTTTTACTCTTTTTGCACGGAGGTGGCGAATCGGGTGGCACCTTGGGGGCTTTGAAGAAGAATGGCCCCCCTAAATTGATTGTTCAAGGAAAACAGTTTCCCTTCCTGATTTTAGCACCGCAAAATCCCCATCAAAAAAAATGGTGGAATACAAGAGCCTTAAATCAATTGCTCGATAGTGTGGTAGCTACCAATAGAGTAGACCCAAAACGCATTTATTTGACCGGACTCAGTCGTGGGGGAGGGGCGGCCTGGGAAATGGCGGTACAGTATCCCGAGAAATTCGCGGCCTTAGCTGTAGTATGTGGAATGGCCCCATTGCCGTATGCTTCATGGATCGATAAAAACATGCCGATTTGGGTCTTTCACGGAGAGGAAGATAAATCGATACCGATTTCCGAATCGGAGAATATGGTCAACAGCTTACAACAAATGGGCTACGATGTTCAATTTACGCGCTACCCTAACGTGGGTCATGACTCTTGGGTTCAAGCCTATGCCACGGAAGAGTTGTATGAGTGGTTGGTAGCACAAGAACGAAAAGATTGACACCCATCTAGTAGCGACCATTATGCCTAAATACAATACCGAAATTAATACGAGAAACAATGAGAATTATGAAAGCCCTATTGTTCACCGCATGTTGCTGTGTTTTTGTTTTACCGCTGACGGCTAGCACTGCTCCTGAACCCAAAAAAAGGAAACCTAGAAATGTAATTTTTATTTTGACCGATGATCATCGGTACGACTATATGGGTTTTACGGGAAAAGTTCCTTGGTTAGAGACCCCTAATATGGACAAATTGGCAAAGGAAGGTGCCTACCTGCCCAATGCTTTTGTCACTACGTCGTTATGCTCGCCCAGTAGGGCCTCGATACTAACAGGTCAGTTTTCACATTCCCATACCATTGTGGACAATCAAGCTCCCGACCCTGGCAATCTGACCTATTTTCCACAATACTTGGAGAAGGCCGGATACCAAACCGGATTTTTCGGCAAATGGCATATGGGAGACCATGGGGATGAACCACAACCTGGCTTTACCCATTGGGAGAGCTTTCCAGGGCAGGGGGTGTACTATAATCCTACCTTGAATATCAATGGAAAAAGTGTCTCCTATAAAGATTCTACGTATATCACCGATCTGCTGACCGATCATGCGGTAGATTGGATGAAGAACAGGGACAAGAAAAAACCTTTTTTCCTCTATCTATCCCATAAAGCGGTTCATGCTGGATTCAAACCCGCCCGCAGACATAAGGGAAGGTATAAAGGCAAAAGAATTGAACTGCCCGCGACATACGATCAGACCAAAACCGGTAAGTACCGCGATCTAAAATGGCCGCAATGGGTTGCTGATCAGCGGATAAGTTGGCATGGCGTTGATTATATGTATCACGATAATCGTGGAATTTACGATATGGTCGTCGACTATTGTGAGACGCTCTTAGGTGTTGATGAAAGTATAGGCACCGTAATGGACTACTTGAAAACGGAAGGTTTAGATGAGTCGACTTTAGTGATTTATATGGGGGATAACGGATTTAGCTGGGGAGAGCATGGCCTTATAGACAAACGGCATTTTTATGAAGAATCAGTAAAGGTACCGCTATTGGTACGTTGTCCTGAATTATTCGAAGGGGGCAAGACGGTTACGCAAATGGTACAAAATATAGATATTGGTCCCACGGTATTGGCCGAGGCTGGAGTCAAACAACCAGAGCAGATGCCCGGGGTATCGTTTGTACCCATATTGACCGGGGCTACGGATGCCAAAATCAGAAAGGAAATATTTTATGAGTACTATTGGGAATACGACTTTCCTATGACCCCTACGGTTTTTGGTATGCGGACAGAGCAATACAAATACATAAAATACCAAGGTATTTGGGATCGAAATGAGTTATACGATATCAAGAACGACCCTGATGAAATGTACAATTTGATTGCGGATGAAGATAAACAAGATATCGCCAAGGAAATGTCCTCTGCCGTTTACGATTGGCTCGAACGAACCAAGGGCATGAATATTCCATTGAAAAGAACGGTCAAGTATCGCTTTGGTGATTTTAAGCATCCGAAAGAACACTAATTCAAAATCGAAATGAAGAATAAGATATATCTGCTTCTGGCCCTTTGTGGTTTTTTAACGGAAACGGTATTTGCGACCATTACCGTATCGACCATTTTCAATGATCATATGGTCTTGCAACGCAATGACAAAGTGATGATTTGGGGTTGGGGTGACCTGAACGAAGCGGTGAGCATTACGACAAGCTGGAACAATCGGACCTATACCACCAAAGTGCCCCTTTCTACAAAATGGCAGGTACTTATCGATACTCCGGATGCAGGAGGACCCTATATTATTTCGATAAAAGGAGCAAGCAATGAAATCGTATTGGATGACCTACTCATTGGTGAGGTATGGCTATGCTCAGGACAGTCGAATATGGAATGGAGTGCCACCAATGGAATCGATGATGCGGATGCCGAGATTCAGGCTGCAAATCACCCGGACATTCGATTTTTTACGGTGCACAAACGTACTTCTGAAAGCGAACAAGACCATGTATACGGAAAATGGGAAGCCTGCACACCGGAAGCGATGCGTACCTTTAGCGCAACGGCCTATTTTTTCGCGCGTAGGTTGCAAGCGGAGCTGAAGGTCCCCATCGGTCTAGTCGATACGGCTTGGGGCGCCACCAGCGCTGAGGTTTGGACGCCTACATCTGTTTTTGATGCCAATGGATATTTGAAAAAACAAGCCGAAAAGCTAAACGAAAATATCTGGGCTCCCATTACTCCTTCCATTCTATATAATGCAATGATACATCCGATCCACCATTTTAAGATCGCTGGTGCTCTATGGTATCAAGGAGAATCTAACGTAGCCAACGCAACGAGCTATCAAGAACTGTTTTCCTCCATGATCACCGAATGGAGGCAGCGTTGGGGATATGATTTTCCATTTTATTATGTACAGATTGCTCCGTTCAACTATGATACTCCGGAAAATGGGGCGGTTGTACGTGATGAACAGCGAAGAACCTTAAGTTTGCCAAATACGGGCATGGTAGTGGTGAGCGATATCTGTACCGTAGATGATATTCATCCTACGAATAAGCAGGATGTTGGGTTGCGTTTGGCAAATTTAGCCTTGAAGAAAAATTATGGGGTTTTTGACGGAACAGTGAGTGGACCACTTTTTAAGGAGTTCAAAATTTCAGGTCAGCAGGTGGAAGTGTTCTTTGAGCATTCAGAAGGATTATATGCCTCGGAGAAAACCTTAGACCACTTTGAATTGGCTGGAGCGGACGACATCTTCCACCCGGCAAAAGCGCGCATTAAGAACGATAAGGTGCTATTATCATCCAAGATGGTGAAATCACCCAAAAGGATTCGTTATGCGTGGAGCAATACCGCCCTGGCTGATCTTTTTAATCGCTCAGGGCTTCCGGCCTCCTGTTTTATTAGTGACTGATTTTTCTAGTTTCCTTACCTGAAGCATCGAAAAACCGAACTTGTTGGGCGGCATTAGGTACGGGAAGTGCCCGACTTGATTGTGATTGAAAGGTATCGCCCCAGTAAAACTCGGTTAACGACTTTGTGCCATCGGCAAATTCAATTTCCGCCTTTACTTCTTTAGGAAGTACTTTGGTCCACCTCTTGATTGCCCTTCTTTTTGGTTCAAATACCTTTAGCGAGTCATTATTTTGTGACGCAACGACCAGTGATTTTTCATTGCTATGATGGATGGAAACCAAGCTTTTTCCATCTCCCGGCACGAAAAAATTACTTTTTTCCAAAGGAATCGTCTCAAAACTCCCGTCACCCAAATTCTTCAATGACAAGCCCACTAGAGCGTCGGATGGCCCTTGTTGAACTTCCATCCCGTAGTCATTACCCACCAACAATAGATCGATGTGTTCATCCCCGTCCAGATGTTTCGGCAGGATTCCATAAACGGGTCCGATTTGAGTCTCAAAGGGGAGCGCATGTATTTTGAATTGATCATCACCCAAATTCTCTATCCAGGCCGTTTTCATGTAATTGAATGATAGCACGGTCGCATCGTCTAACATGCCGTCCGAAAACATTTCGGGCAAGGTCGATTCACCAAATGTACCGAAGGAGTTGAACTTCTTTCGAATTCCAACATATTGTTTGGTAACATCTTGCCACGGGTGGTACAGGTATTCTTTCCGGGTTCCGATACTATCGCGGAGATAATAGGAAATCAAAGGATCTATAGTGCCATTTTGATCGAGATCTTTGGCATAAATTCGTACCGGCTCCTCTTGGCTTCCTTTGAAATAACTATTGCGCCCAAGGTTTCCGGCAATGTAGTCCATATCACCGTCATTGTCGATATCTGCGGCAGCTAGGCTGTTCCACCATCCCAACTGTTTTTCAAGTCCCGTGTTTTCGGTCACTTCGATGAGCTTTCCATTTACGTTCTTGAAAAATCGAATGGGACTCCACTCGCTAGCCAAGATAAGATCCGGCCAAAAATCATTATTGAAATCCGTCCAGAGGGCATCACCTATTAACCCTGGAGTCATCAATTTTTCCGAGACCTCTTTGGTGACATCAACAAAAAGAGGTGCGTCGGCAGTGCTATCATTTCTTAAGATGTAAGAGCGTTCTGGCATAGGGTAGGCGAAAGGGGTAACGCGACTCCCTACAAAGAGGTCGAGATCCCCGTCTCGATCGAAGTCGGCCGCTTTCACGGCTGATGAATTTATGCGAATATCGGGTAGGCTGGCATTGGTCTCGGAAAATGTTCCTTTGCCATCATTGATGTACAGGGCGTCGCGATAAAATTCATGACCTACGGGGTATTGGGCACAGCCTCTGGCAATATATAAATCAAGGTCACCATCGTTATCAGCATCAAAAAGCAACGTGCCCGCATCTTCCTCTTCGAGCTCGACCGCATTTTTATAGGCTACTTCGCGTTGCATAAAAGAGCCGTCTTTCTGTTGTAAAAACCATTTCTGTCCTAATTTCCTACTGGCGGCCACAAACATATCATCTAGGCCGTCATTATTGACATCACCGACCGCTAAAGCGGGTCCATATTGAGAGAACTTGTGCGGTAGAGTTCTTTGAAAATTGAAGTCAATGAAATCATAATCTTCCCCAAAATGTTCGAGATTATACTGCTTTGCCACTTCTTTGAATAGTGGCCTATTGTCACGATCTATGTTCTCAACTGCCGATACATTGGGCTTATAGGATATTTGTAATGTTGTATCCACTGAAATTTCGGTGACTAGTTGTTGCACTCCTCCGGGCCAGGTAATCTTAACGCTATCGACCGTATTGTGCTGTCCAAGGCCAAAATGGACCGTTTGTTCGGGTTGCGACAGATATCCTCTTCCGGATAGGATGGATTTTCGTTTGACATTTCCATTGGCATACAATTCAACTGTTGCGGTGATCGCTTGCGCATTCTTTGCCGGCCCCTTCAATTTCATCCGCACATAATGGTTCTCGGACCGCAACTTTTCGGAATTGTTTTCAAGTAAGACAACGGGATCGTCCATATTATTGATCACGAGATCCAGGTCACCGTCTTGGTCAAGATCCCCGTAAGCGGCCCCGCTCGAGAATGTACCGAAGTTCAACCCCCAGGCCTTGGTAACGTCTTCGAAGGTGGCATCCCCATTATTTTTGAAAACGAAATTGGGAATTTTGATTTCTGGTATGGCGGCGATCAACTGTTCCTTGCTCAACAGTTTGCTGGCCGTAATGCGAAAGTCACCAAAATCCCTATCCGTGACATCTTTCGGAAAGCCGTTGGTTATAAATAGATCTTGTAAGCCATCATTATCAAGATCGGCGAACAGGGGAGCCCAGCTCCAGTCTGTCTCCTGTACCCCGGCGTGCATACCAATATCCCCAAAAATGGGCAATTGGGTCTCGGGGTTGGTCCCTTGGTCGATTTGCAATGTATTGCGGGCATATTGTTTTTCGTAGTTGTATTTCCGGGTAAATATTTCCTTGGAATAGCTGCTAGGCCCTTGAAACAATTTTTTCCGTTTGTTGTAGTAGGGTTGCATCTCGGTGGTGTAGATATCCATGGTTCCATCATTATTGATGTCCGCAATATCGCTACCCATGGAGGACAGACTAAAGTGCTTAAATATATCGCCCGCACGATTGGAAAATGTGCCATCCTGATTATTGATGTAGACCAAATCATTGCTGAGGAAATCATTGGCTACATAAATATCCATCCAGCCATCATCATTGAAATCGTGAATCAAGGTACTGTGGCTATATCCGTGGTAACGAATACCGGCCTCTTCGGATACATTGACAAAACGAGAATGCCCCAAACTGTCATTTTGTATATTTTCATATAGAATATCCTTGCTTTTTGAAGTGCCGTCATCATCATTTGGCCTGAATTCACTAGGGTCGATTCCCTCGATGCGATTCACGCCGATAAAGAGGTCTAGATCACCGTCGTTGTCATAGTCAAAGAACTGTGCATGCGATGAATAACTGGTGTCGGCTATGCCGTATGCCTCGGCCATTTCTTTAAAAATAGGTTGTCCCTCTTGATTGTTTCCTTGGTTGATGTAGAGTAGATTGGCTCTTTGCTTGGGCGTAGTTCGAAAGGTGTTGCACACATAAATATCAAGTTTGCCATCGTTGTTGACATCGATTAGTGTGACCCCTGAAGACCAGATCATAGCATTTGTCTTACCGATTTTTGAATTTTCGGAGACCTCCTCAAATTTTAATTCTCCTTTATTGAGGTAGAGCCCGTTGTCTACTTGATTACCTGCTAGAAAAATATCCTCAAGACCATCTCCATTCAAATCTCCGAGTGCTACTCCGGCGCCATTATAGACAAATTCGTTATCGAGAATATTTACCGAATCATTTAGAGTGAGTTTGTTGTTGAAGTGAAGGCCCGAATCTTTTTGATTTACTTTGGTAAATAGGGTTTCGGGTTCTCTTACGGTACACGAGGAAATGAAAACCAAGACAATTGCCAAGGCGTAAAAATATGTTGAAAGGGTACGATGGGTACTACTCATTGGTAAGAATTGTTCTGGTTTATGACGACGTACAAAGATGCGGGAACAAATGGAAAGAAACAAAAAAAGCTGCCCATATTGGGCAGCTTTTCAAGTCATATACGAATACGATTAGTATCCAGGATTCTGAGATAAAACATCTGTACCTTGAATATCAATTTGAGTTTGTGGAATTGGGTAATACTCATTCTTGCCTGCTGTAAAACTAGCACCGCCGAATTTTGTAACCAAATACTGTGATTCATACGTCAAATAGTTGTTCAAATCTTCTGCTGCAACACCCCAGCGTACCAAGTCAAAGAATCGGTGACCTTCGCCTGATAGCTCCAACTTGCGCTCCAATCGAACGGCAGCAGTAGCATAAGCTGCATCCGGGAAGGAAGGGTATTCCGAAACTACATAGTTAGCAGCATCACTACCATCTGATCTTTTAACCCAATGTTCTGAATTCGCTGCTCTTGCCCGAACCATATTGACATACAGTCTTGCTTGTTCTAAAGTACCTGCCTCAATTTCAGCTTCAGCGGCCATTAAGAGTACATCAGCGAATCGAATAATGTTATAGTTCATTGTGGCGTAACCTCTGGTCCAAGAACTACCATCTGTGAAAGTGTTTTCCTGAGACTGATAGTAAATGAATTTCTTAGGCGAATAAGGACCTGCATAAGGGAAACTACGGATCCAAGCAGAACCTGGGTGGTTTCCTTCACCATCACCATTCCAATCTAAATAGGGGATACCTCTACGACCAAGAGAGTGGTCGATTCTTGGATCTAACGGGTCTGGATCTAAAACAAAATCAGCCTCATCTAACTCGTCTACGAATACATGTCTGTAGATATTATCGACTTCATTTTCGGGGTTATCAAATGATCCGTCCAATAAGGGAAGACCATCAGCACCTGTTCTGAACGTATTCGCAAGTTGTATACTAGGCTGAAAGAAACCACAGCAGTTACCTGGGCCATCAGGACCTGTATTGTAAGGGTAGTTCAAATCGTCAAAAGCGTTGGCATTTTGTACATTACCGGTTTCGTTAGCGGACTCTACATCCATAACTGACTCGGCATGATTATCATTTTCCGCATTAAAGATTTGCGCATAATCAGCTAAAAGCATATACTTCAGGCCGTTTGAGGTGACGCCATTGGCAATCACATCATCAAACCACGTTTTCGCCTCGGCATACTTGGCTTGGTACAATTTTGCTTTGCCCATGTAAGCCCCAGCAGCCCACTTATTTACACGACCAGCGCCGTTTTCAGCGGGTAGGTTGTCAAAAGCATATTGGAAATCCGCTTCGATCTTATCCCATACATCTGGGGTATTGGGCACTAATGGCACCTCGGTATCCTCAACGGTCTCATCAATGTAAGGAATGCTATTAAAATGCTTTTTCAAATCAAAATAAAAATGACCTCTTAACATTCTAGCTTCTGCCGAAAGCCGTGTTGCGGTTGCCGCAGTAAGCTTGTCACCAGCGGTGGCAATGGTTTTCAATACATTGTTACATCGAGCAACACCTTCGAAACGGCCATTCCATAAGTTATTGATATCACCGCTTGTCGCATCGATCGCATAGCGCTGAATCGGGTTAATGGCTGCATAATCACCTGCGTCGGTACCTTTGTTAGCTTCACCACCCATAATGGAACCTGTAATCCAATGGTTTGGACCTTCAAAGCGATTGCCGAACACACCGTTCAAGGCGGAGTAAGCACCAATGAGCAAACCATCAACACCCGCTTCATTTTCCAATAATGGTCCGGCCAGTTGCCCTGTCGGCGCCACTTCTAAAAATTCGTCACTACAAGATACTCCGAGCATAAGGATTGCCCCGAAGAATATCGGCAGTCTTTTGAGTTTAAACATAGTTTTCATAGTTAAAATTTTCTTTAAAGATATTAATTAATTCTTTTCTAAATATCACAATAGTATCACGTTTAGATTAAAGTCCGATATTCAAAGTCAACACGTATGAAGGTGTCGCAGGATAGTTACCTACATCAACACCAAATCGTGTATCCGCATCACCACCAACCGCAGGGTCTAATCCACTATAACCGGTAATTGTCCAGATATTGTTGGCCGAGAGACCGAGGTCGAATTTGGTCAATCCGATGGCATCTTTGATTTTGTCATCAAAAGAATAAATGAATGCAAGACGTTGTAGTCTAGCATACGCTCCATTTTCTACATACCAAGAGTTGGATGCACCACTGGTAAATACATTGGTCTCACTTTCCCAGATTGGAGCAGCAGCATTGTTGCCCAACTCTGGAGTCCAAGAATTGAACGCAGCCACACCTTTGGCAGAACCTTCGAATGTTCCGAAGAAATCCCTAAACCATTTAGACTGGTTGAAGATTTCGTTTCCGGTTACCCAGTTCCAGAACATTTCCATACGCAATTGCTTATAGGTCAGTTCAAAAACGGCACCACCAGAATACGAGGGAATAGGATCGCCCAAATAGGTTCTATCATCAGGGTTTATGATACCATCACCATTAATATCGACGTATTTGAATCGACCAACACCGGCAAAATCGCCGAAAGGCCCATCTACGTTAGCTGCTTGAAACGCATCAACTTCAGCTTGGCTATTAAAGTAACCATCTACTTGATACCCAAAGAAGGAGGAAAGCGGTCTGCCCAATTGGTTTCTAGTAGGATTGATTCCTCTAAAACCGCCACCAAAAACACCACCTTCAACGAACGTTCTTTCGCCATCGAATTTGGTGATTTCGTTTTTGAGGAAACTATGGTTTGTCGTTATTTTAAAAGAGAGGTCTTCCGTGATATTGCCTTTACCTATAATTTGAAAATCCAAACCGTTGTTCGACATTGATCCTACGTTAACGGCGGGAGCTGCTGCAAAGTTACCGGTTACACCAGCAAGTGGAATTTCGAATAACAGGTCTTCCGTATCCTTTGTCCACCAATCCAATTGCACTTCTACATGATTGTTCCAAAGTGAAAGGTCAAAACCTATATTAAGGGTTGTACTGGTTTCCCATCGCGCATCCGGATTACCGATACGGCTTGTGGCAAACCCTTCATTTGCACCACTGGCTTGTCCATCGATAGGATAGAAAGTTCGCGCTAGATTAGAGGCTGCCAACGAGTATTGGTTGTCAGGATTCACGTTATTGGAGTTCCCCATTTCACCCCAACCGGCACGCACCTTCAAATCAGAGATAAATTCTTGGTTTTGCATAAAATTTTCTTCGATAATACGCCAAGAACCAGAAATAGCAGGGAAAACCCCGTATCTGTTGTTGACACCAAAAACCGAAGATCCATCACGTCGTAACACCCCAGTTAAATAGTACCTGTCATCAAAGCTGTAATCTAATTTCCCGAAAATAGAGCTAAAGTTTACCCCTGTGTTGATAAAACTTTGAACTACCGGACTTTGAACGGTTTGTAAGGTGATAAAGTCTAAATCAGTAGAAAAAGGATTGATACCGGAACCAAAAGCGTTTCTTCCTCTTGGAGCCGTTCTAGGTGAAGTTGCTCCTTCAATAGCCTCAATACCGGCAAGTGCTTTAATTCTATGCTTTCCATAGGTTTTGTCAAAACTCGCAGTGTTTGTGAACACCCATTGGAAGCCATAGCCCCAATCTTCTCTGTAGCTATTACTTGCTTCGGGCTCAGAGTCACCCAAATAACGGAAGCCGTAATTCAAACTTTGAAAGTTTGTGTATTGTCCACCAATACTTGTTCTTAACGTAAGACCGTCTACTGGTTTTATCTCGGCAAATAAATTACCGAATAATTGTAAGGCCCATGACTGGTCATCCCCATTGTTCAAGTCTAATTGACGTACTGGGTTTCGCGGGTTGTTAAAACCACCTGCCCTAGTACTGGCGTAGCTGCCAAAATCGTCTCGTACCGGAAGAATAGTTGGCATTCTATAGGCAGAAAGCACCGTTGATTCATCATCCGAAATACCTTGACCACCTGCGCCCCCTTGCTGTCCGACAACCGAGCGGTACGTCAATTGAAGGTTTTCTCCAACGGTTAACCACGGGGTCACATCCCATTCGGAGTTGGCCCTAACGGTATACCGGCTAAAATCATTGTTTAAAAGGATACCTGCAGTTTCCTGTAAACCGAGACCCA
Organism: uncultured Flavobacteriaceae bacterium; assembly: GCA_947494565.1. GTDB lineage: Bacteria > Bacteroidota > Bacteroidia > Flavobacteriales > Flavobacteriaceae > Maribacter_C. Next base: position 79,113 of record CANLVG010000003.1, read on the forward strand.
AATAGTAGCGACTGTTTTCGTTACCTCCATCGAACCCGAGACTTACCCTGGTTTGAGGGGCTATTCTTGTAATCTCTTTGTACCAATTGGTTCCGGCCAAATTCGGACGAATCAAAAACACGTTCTCTGGATCAGCTTCATAATTCGCTCTGATCTGTGCCAAATCAACATCCGCTTCGAATACCCCGTTCTGCCCATCTGCATGAAGGAAGTCAGGAAATCTAGGCGTAGCACTGGAGCCGTATTGTGGATGTGAATACACTGGGTCTGTACCATTGGCCCTTGCATTGTTCTCATATGCGATATGCGTCCAAGTGGCCATATCTTGAGGATTCAACATTTCTGGTGAGCCGCCAACATTTGGATCGGTCACACCACTTTGAACATTTAAGGTGATGTTCGATTTTCTTTTGCCGCGCTTACCCTGCTTGGTCGTATAAACGATTACACCGTTGGCCGCTCTTGCACCATAAATGGACGCTGCTGCCGCATCTTTAAGAACGGAAGTGGTTTCGATATCATCAGGATTTAGAAATTCGATGTTCAGAATCGGAACCCCATCAACGATATAAAGCGGCTCGTTACCTCCAAAGGCATTGAAACCCCTAATACGTATCTGTGATGCCGTACCTGGTTGACCATTCGTTACAACTGTAAGACCGGCAACCCTACCAGCCAATTGTTGTTCGACGTTACCGGAAGGTATCGCTGCCAACTCCTCAGCTTTAACGATAGATACCGCAGCGGTAGTTTCTCGTTTGGTCTCCGTTTGGTATCCCGTTACAATCACCTCGTCAAGTGCAGCGGCATCTTCGACCATTGTTGCATTGACAGTCGAATTACCATTAACGGCAACCTCTTGTGTAACGAATCCCAAATAACTGAAGACCAAAGTGGCACCGGAATCGACCTCTAAGGTATAATTACCATCAAAATCGGTTTGAGTTCCATTTGTAGTACCTTTTACTACAACGTTCGCTCCAGGTAAGGGTGTACCTTGATTGTCTGTCACCGTACCGGTAACTGTTGATTGAACCAGATCCTTCAGTTCAACCGGAGAAATGTCAGCTTTTGGATTTGCCAGTGCTAGTTGCGCACTAAAACAAATCATCATCGACAGAAGTCCAATACCAAAGGAAATGTGTTTGCCTTTAGACCTCGCCGAATTGTAATCATGTTTTTGATTCATAATCCTTGTTGTTTGTTAGTTTAAAAAAGTTTTGAAGTAGCTAGTTTAAGTCAACACCGTAGGTTGGTTTAAGTGTTAAATAAAACCCAACTAAGCCGTAATAATAGCGAAATTATGTGAAAAAAAACCAAATAAAATTCAATTATTTAAAGATGAAAGCAACAATATTTTAGGGAATAAAATAGGAATATGGTTTATGAAAGCCCGTATTAATTGAGAAGAAAGAAAATTAGACCCTCGAATTTTGCCATTTTGAAAATTTAAAAGATTAACAAAGCTGAATACGTTTGTTATGTATTTTACTACATTTTTTTTGAATATAAGACCCTTTCTACAACGTTGGAGTACACGTAAAATGAATGAATTTGAAGGTAAGCCGACCTGCTCGGAAGTGAAATGTGAAGAGGTGTTGAATTTGTTTTTTTTAGAGATTAAAACAATACTAGCCGGTCTAGTTTTTCGCAGTGAAGAACGACGAGTTTATTGTCCATATTCTTGGTAAAAAAAAGATATATTTTTCCACCATCCGTGATTTTATATTTTTTTTTAATAGCTGTAACTGATTTGGGGAAGTTTCTAGTGGATATATTCGCCTTCTTACCGGTCAAAATGGATTTGGCTTTGCTATTATAGGGCAGGCATTCCCTAATTACAAATATTCGACCAGGAAACTCCAAAAGATCGTCGGAAGTATACAAATGGGTATGCTGATGAAGTTTTTTTAACGCATACCGACTACTTATGGTTTTAAACGCTCCTGATTTCATTATCGCCGCATTAGGCTCATAGAGGTACTTCATTGGCGCTCCCAAATCGGAATTCGATTCCTGTTCTTCGTCAAAATAGAAGTCAAAGGTCTGACTTCTGCCCTTATAATAGTTTCTGGTTTTGACCAGAACCTGTCCGGTATAGTTCTTTCGCATGACCCATAGCAATTCTTTAACTTCATTGTCTATCGCAACAATATGCAAAGTCCGTGCATACTTCATATCCTTTAAGGCAGAGGAAATATCTAAAAATGGAGCGGTTTTTATAAGGAGGTTTTTTGTTGAACGAAACAAAAGGTCATAATGTTGGGTGACATCCGGTGAGCAATCCGACAGGTGAAAGACTTTTCCCTTTTTGTCACTCCTGCGAGAAGGGTCTAGATACAACCAGTCGAATTTGCGTTTCTCTTCCTTTAAGAAAGAGACTCCATCTCTTAGAAACGCCTGTATGTTTTCAACACCCAATATGTTGAAATTATGGGCCGCGATTTCGGCTAATTCGGCATTGATTTCACAGTAGATCACGGACTTCATTTTTTGGGCGAAGTAATAGCAGTCGACACCAAGACCTCCAGTTAAATCCACAAGTGTTTTTCCAGATACGATTTCTGATTTATAACGAGCAGCTATCTCTGAGGAGGATTGCTCGATATTCAACTTTTTAGGGTAATAAATTTGAGCTGTTTTGAACCAGGTAGGAAGCTTGTTTCTACAGCGTTTTTTCGATTCGATTTGCTCGGCTAGTTCTTTTTGCGAAACGGTGTTGAAAATAGGCTTTTTGAGCAATAATGACACAATGTCAGTATCTATATTTTTGGCTATAAATAATTGTATATCAGTATTTAATATATTTTTATTCAAAGTTAAGCTATAGATTTTTAGTCAGCGATTTCACAATCTTATTTTCGGCTAAAAATTCTTTTAAAATGACCTTTATGGCGGTGTATCCGGGTACGGCGATAATCATTCCGGTAACACCAAAAAGAAGGCCGCCGATTATGATTACCAAGAAAATTTCCAGAGGATGTGATTTCACACTATTTGAAAAAATATAGGGTTGAGAGAAGAAGTTATCGACCAATTGACCAATGATAAAACCGATCATTACATAACCAGTTTTAGGCAGGATTACCGTGCTGAAATCAGCCCCTAAATTACTGGTCATCGAGAGTATGAACATCAATGCTCCACCAATGATGGGCCCCACGTAAGGAATCAGGTTTAAAAGAGCGCAAAGAAAGGCGATGACAATGGCATTTTCGATGCCGAAAATGAACAGGACAATAGAGTAAATAACGAAAAGAATAAGAATCTGAAAAACAAGCCCAACAAAGTAACGGGAGAGCAAATCCTTGATTTTCGTAATGGATCTTTTAAGTCTACCTTCCTTGTTGTTCGGGATGAAGACCATCAGTCCATCTTCAAATAATTTACTGTCCTTTAGGAAGAAAAATGCGATAAAGAGCACAGAGAACAGTCCTACACTCAAACTCCCCAAGATACCAACGAAGGAATTCAAGAAGTTCGGGATGAACCCAAAATCAAGATTTGCGAAGAGTTGAGATTGCTTAAGGCTCTCTTCGATATCAGAGGAACTTACTCCAAAATAATCTGTAATCTGCCGATATAGGTTTTCCACATTTCCTTGCAGATCATCAATGTTCAAAAGGGAGAGATTTTGCCCTTGTTGCACCAATAATGGAATAAAGAGGGCGATGATTCCCGCGATAATACCGATCAGTAAAAGCATGGTTACGATCACGGCTATCGTATTGTTGAATTTGAGTCGTCTTCTTAGGAAGAGTACGATAGGTCTTCCTATCAAAGAAATGACTCCGGCAATTGCAATATAAACGAGTACTGATTTTATCTGATAAAGAAAATATCCCAAAATAAAGATGCCCAAGATAATACCTAGAGCACGTAAGATTCCGTCAGCAATGGTCTTTGAAGTCATGTGTTAGTTTTTGAAAACGTAGGATATGATGTTTGCACCCATTTTAAGGGCTTTTTCACGCACTTCTTGTGGGTCATTGTGTACCGTGGCATCTTCCCATCCATCTCCTAAATCCGATTCGAACGTAAACAATAAGACTAAACGGTTCTCATGGGAAATACCCAATGCCTGAGGTCTTTTCCCATCGTGTTCATGAATTTTGGGTAAACCTTCCGGAAAATTGAATTCCTGAGAGAAAACAGGATGATCGGCTCCGAGCTCTTCCAGTTCTTTTTCAGGAAACACCTTAATCAGTTCTTTTCTTAGATATGGTTCCATTCCATAGTTATCATCGATATGCAAAAATCCCCCGGCTATTAAATAGGTTCGAAGATTTTCGACCTCTTCTTCGGAAAAAATGACATTCCCATGTCCTGTCATATATAAAAAAGGGTATTGGAAAATGGAACTGTCACCTAACTCCGCGGTATTGGGTTTCTCCTTGATTTTTGTATTGATGGTTTCGTTGCAGAACCGAATGAGATTCGGCAATGCGGTTGGATTTGCATACCAATCTCCACCACCATTATATTTCAATATCGCAATTTCTTGGGCGTTAAGTGAAAAACATGTTAAAACCACAAAAAAACCGATTATTCGAGTAAGGTGCATCATGAATGGACTACTTAACTATGGAAAGTATCAAATTTAGGAATTATCATGTTGAAAAAAGTAAGTGTGGCACTAATTGTTTTATCCGGTATTTGTGCCTTGGCATTTAACACTGCCCTAGAAAATGAAAATACCGCTGAAAATATCAAAGAAGGAAATGATGAAGCTACTGAACTAGGGATGTACGAGCCTATCGTGGTCTTAGAACTCTTTACGTCTCAGGGATGCTCAAGTTGTCCGTCTGCGGATTTGCTCTTGGAAAAGACCAAAAAACAGTTTGATAAAGAAGTTTATGCACTTTCGTATCATGTGGATTATTGGAATTACATCGGTTGGAAGGATCCATTTAGCAAATCGGCCTACGCCGAGAAACAACGCAAGTATAATATCAAGTTTAGAAACCGCAGTAATTATACCCCTCAGGTAGTGGTCAATGGTAAAGAGCATTTTGTGGGGTCGAGTGCGGGCAAGATGTCCAGCGCTATCAATACGTACAAAAAGGAGAAGTCGGAAAACCAGCTGGTTACCAAAGAAGTGCATATTGTTGACGGCAACTTGAATTATCAATATGCCATCAAAGGGCCGATCAAGGGGAAAAATATTAGGGCACTCATTGTATTGGACCAAAGAACTACTTCGGTGAAACGGGGCGAAAACAGGAATAGAACCTTAAAGAACAGTAATGTGGTAGTGGCAGAAAAAACGGTTACCCTCGATGTGGAAGACGGTTCCATGACCATTGCCATACCTGAAATCGTGAATCCGACAGAAAAAATCAGCCTCATTGTACTTGTTGAGAATAATGATTATGATATTACCGCTGCCCATAAGCAGCAGGTCGAGAGAACGTGAACGTAAGTGTTGTTTGTTTAAATGTCCTGTATTCTCCGTCTACTTGGAATGCAGGACATTTTTTAACCATTATTGATCGTCGCTACGATCGTGCAGGCAACTATAGCGGCTGTTTCCGTCCGTAATCTATGGCGTCCTAACGAAACAGGAAGGAATCCATTTTGCAAGGCCAAATCAATTTCGGACTTTGAAAAATCACCTTCCGGCCCTATGAGAATTGTCAAATCCTTGTCTGGGGCTACCCGCCTTTTTAGGTCTAATTTTTCTCCATCCTCACAGTGGGCGATAAAGTTGAGCTTTCCGGTGGTGCTTGTGATAAAGTCCTCATAGCGCGTTAGGTCGTTCAATTTAGGCAGGTAGGTCTGCAAGGATTGTTTCATGCCCGATTCGACCACTTTTTTCAACCTGTCGATCTTGATGGTTTTACGTTCCGATCTTTCACAAATGATCGGGGTGATCTCGTGTACGCCGATTTCGGTCGCTTTTTCCAAAAACCATTCGAAACGATCATTGTTCTTGGTAGGTGCAACAACCATATGTAGCGTATGCTTCCTTGGATGCTTTTTGGTTTGTTTCACAAGTTCGGCGCGACATTTTTTGACGTCCGGTGAAATAATGCGCGCTTCGAACAAATAACCTTTCCCATTCGTGATGTTGAGTACATCTCCTTCCTTTTTTCGAAGAACTTTGATAATATGTTTGCTTTCTTCTGCTGAAAAAGTGAATTGAGATACACTACCGTCCAATAAGGGGTTGTAAAATAATTGCATAATCGGGGTGTTAATATGTTTTCGAATTTTAGGTTCCTATGATATAACGCGCCTGGGCCGTGACGTTCTTTGCCGCAAACTTTTTTTCTTGATATTTGAGAAAACCAACAATTCCGATCATGGCTGCATTGTCAGTGCAATATTCAAATTTCGGGATATAGGTTTTCCAACCCATGTCCTGTTCTGCGTTTAACAAAGCAGCTCTGATGCCAGAGTTCGCCGAAACTCCCCCGCCAATAGCGATTTGGTCGATTCCCGTCTGTTTTACGGCCTTTTTGATTTTGTCCATCAAAATTTCGATGATGGTATATTGAATCGAGGCGCAGATGTCCTCAAGGTTTTCGGAAATGAAGTCTGGGTTTTTAGCGGTCTCTCGTTGAATGAAATACAGAATACTTGTCTTCAGACCACTGAAACTGAAGTTTAGATCTCCGACCTTGGGTTTTGGAAACTGAAACGCCTTGGGGTTTCCTGACTTTGCATGACGATCGACTAGTGGCCCACCAGGGTAGGGTAGCCCCAAAATCTTAGCACTCTTGTCAAACGCTTCACCTACTGCATCATCTAAGGTTTCCCCCAAGATTTCCATATCGAAATAATCTTTGACCAGCACAATTTGGGTATGTCCTCCGCTTATCGTCAAAGCCAGAAAAGGAAAGGTCGGTGCCTTCATCTCATCAGCATCTATAAAGTGGGCCAAAATATGGGCTTGCATATGATTTACTTCAATCAACGGAATATCCAACCCCATAGCCAAAGACTTCGCAAAAGAAGTGCCTACAAGGAGTGAACCCATAAGTCCCGGTCCGCGTGTGAAAGCTATGGCGGATACTAGTTTTTTGTCGATATTTGCCCTATCTAAAGCTTGATGCACCACCGGAACGATATTCTGTTGGTGTGCCCTAGAGGCGAGCTCGGGAACGACGCCCCCGTACTGTTCATGAACGCTTTGTGTTGCTACTACGTTGCTTAACACTTTGTTGTTCCTTAAAACTGCAGCGGAAGTATCGTCGCAGGAAGATTCGATGGCTAGAATATAAATAGTTTCGTTTTCCACGGTTTTGGAATAAAAATTGAAGTATCTAAAAGTGCAAAGTTAAAACATAAACTACTATCAAAAAACTTAGGAAAATACTACTCCGAATAGTATTGGTATTCATGCTGATAGCGGTTTTAGGCACTATTATACTTTCTTTGCCGGCTGTACAGACAAGATTGGCCAAGGTGGCGACCAACTCCATTAACAAAGAGTTCGGAACCAACATCAATATTGACAAGCTAAGGATATCCCTTATTTCTTGGGACACCTCTATGAAAGATATCTTTATCGAGGATTACGAAAAAGATACGTTATTTTACATCAATAGTTTGACCACCTCCATATTGAGCATGCGTAATCTCGCTCAGGGCAAGTTGGAGTTTGGTACCATTGAAATCGATAAGTTAGATTTCAAATTGAAGACGTATAAGGATAGTATCAGCACGAATCTAGAAGTTTTTATAGACAAACTTGATGACGGAAAACCCCGGAAACCCGGTACACCCCCTTTCTTTTTCTCCTCCTCGAATATTGAGATCGCCAACAGTACCTTCAAGCTTCTTGACGAGAATAGGGAGACAGAAAAACTATTGGATTTCAAGAACCTGAACATCAACGCCCAAGAATTTCAGATTTTAGGACCGGAGGTTACCGCGAATATCGAGGCCATGTCGTTTGCCAGCCATCGAGGAGCTAAAGTAAACAAACTGGCAACGGACTTTAAATACACCAAGCAGCAAATGCGCTTTGATTCCTTACGGATTACGACGCCTGAATCCGAATTAAAAGGAGGATTGGTGTTCAATTATGACCGCAAAGATTTTGCCGACTTTTTAAACAAGGTAAAAGTGGAGGCCGACTTTTCAGATTCAAAAGTGGCTCTGGATGAACTGAATATTTATTACGATCAATTCGGTACCGGAAAAACAGTACAGTTTTCCTCAAAAATCAATGGGGTCCTAAATGATCTTAATGCAGAAGACCTATTTGTGCAATCTGACAATACAGGTATACGGGGTGATTTCAACTTCAAAAATCTCTTCAGCCGATCAGACCCTTTTGTGATGAACGCTCAAATGAAGAATGTAACGACCAGCTATTATGAATTACGCTCGTTATTACCCAATATTCTCGGCACCTTACCGACCTCTTTCAGAAAGTTCGGCCAGTTTACCGTTCGCGGGAACGCAGTAATTTCCGAAACCGCAATAGATGCAAGAGTAAACCTCAATACGGCCGTGGGAAGCAGCTATGCCGATTTGAAATTGACCAATATCGACAATATCGACAATGCAACTTATGAAGGGTTTGTTTCCTTAATCGACTTTGACCTGGGGGACTTTGTCGAACGGCAAAGCTTGGGAAAGATTACCTTGGATTTCAATGTAGAAGGGGAGGGGCTTGCGGCAAAAAACCTGAATACGGAGGTTATCGGTCAGGTGTATTCAGTAAATTTCAACGGGTATGATTATCAAGACTTGAAGGTCTCTGGTATCATCAAAGACCAACTTTTTGACGGTTCACTGGTCAGTGATGATGATAACCTGAAGTTCAACTTCAAAGGACTCGCGGATTTTGGCTCGGCGAAGAACAACTTTAATTTCATTGCTTCTGTGGATCATGCCGATTTAAAGCGACTGAACTTTATCAATGACAGCATATCCATTTTCAAGGGTAATGTGAATATGGATATCACGGGCAACTCTTTGGACGATATTGTGGGCGACATCAAATTTACCAAGACCAATTTCCAAAATAAGAACGATACCTACTACTTCGAGGATTTCAAGATCTCATCGACCTTCGGAAGTGATTCTGTACGTACGATTGAAATCAATTCTACCGATATTATCACAGGATATATGAAAGGGAATTTCAAGGTCAGGGAACTCGGTAGATTGGTTCAGAACTCCTTGGGTACGGTGTATACAAACTATCGGCCTTTTCAAATTTCGGACGGTCAAACGTTGGCCTTCAATTTCAAGATCTATAATAAAATAGTGGATGTTTTCTTTCCAGAAATAACTTTTGATCCCAACACCTTTATAAAAGGTGATATCATAGCGGATGAGGGAGACTTCAAACTCAATTTCAAATCGCCAAGTATTGAGGCCTATGGTACGAAAGCGGATGAGATTGAATTGAAGATCGATAACAAGAATCCCCTGTTCAATACTTACGTTTCGGTTGGCGACCTTTCAACGCCCTATTATGATGTCAAAGATTTCAACTTGATCAATACTACGCTCAAGGATACACTGTTCTTTAGAACGGAATTTAAGGGTGGTAGCGAATATGACGATAGTTACAACTTGAACTTTTACCATACCTTCAATACCCAGAATAAATCGGTCATTGGCTTGAAGAAATCAGATGTGAGCTTCAAGGGCAATACCTGGGTTTTGAACAAGGACGGTAATACCCAAAATAAAGTCATCATCAATCGAACCCTTGATAGCATTTCCATTCAAGAGATTGTGATGAATAATGAGGAACAAGAGCAAATTCGTTTGCGCGGACAGTTGGCCGATTCTACCTTCAAAGACCTGCAACTTCAGTTCAAAATTGTATCCTTGGACAAAATAGCCCCGGTTATCGACAGCCTTAAACTCAAGGGGGAAATCAATGGTAACCTGAATATCTTGCAGAAAGATGGAATCTATTTACCAAGCTCTAATCTCTCCGTCGAAGATTTCTCGGTCAATAATATCAGGTTGGGTGATTTGACTATGAGTATTGTAGGCAACAGAGATCTATCTGATTTCAGGGTGAATTCCCAAATTACGGACAACGGAATCGAAAAATTAGGAGTGGTCGGTAGTATCGATAATTCAGGCGACATACCACAGACCAATCTATTGGCCAATTTTAGGGATTTTGAACTTGAACCCTTTAGCCCATTGGGTGAGGGCGTGATAGATCAGATACGGGGTGATGTGAATGGAAGTGCCCGAATAGTGGGTGATATCAATAGTCCGAGTATCAACGGACTTTTGACCTTGAACAATGCCGGTATTGCCGTGCCCTACCTCAATGTGAATTATGGCTTTGCCCCAAATTCAAGGGTGCGATTGTCGAATCAGAGCTTTAAATTCGAACAAATCGCACTTACCGATGTTGCTGAGAATACAAAAGCAACGATTGACGGAACGATAAGTCACACGGCCTTTGACGACTGGATTTTGGATCTTGCTGTTGACACGAATAATGACCGTCTGTTGATATTGAATACGGAATATGACGAAGAAGAACTGTATTATGGTGCCGGTTATTTGAATGGTACGGGCAGAATTTTCGGCCCTACGACGGCATTGACCATTACGGTAGATGGAGAAACTGCGCGCGGTACCTCCTTAAAGATTCCTTTAAGCGATGTCGCTTCCGTTGGCGATTATTCGTTTATTAACTTTATTGACAAGAAAAGTGTCACCACCTTTGATGCGGAACGCGTGCTCGATGATGTAGAAGGCTTAGAATTGGAGTTTGACTTGGATATCACGCCGGAAGCCGAGGTGGAAATACGGGATCCGGAAACCGGAAGTACTTTAAAGGGAACCGGAGAAGGAATTGTTTTGATGCGAATCAATACCAGGGGTAAATTTGAAATGTACGGAACCTTCGCTGTTGTCACCGGAACCTATAATTATAAATTCGGCAATATTATCAATAAGACTTTTGATGTGAAACCGGGAGGAACCATCAACTGGGAGCGCGATCCTTTAGCCGCTCAAATCAATATGGAAGCCGTATATTCCTTAAGTGCCAGTCCGGCTCCGCTACTGCAGAATACAGGATATACCAGAAGTGTAAGCACAGATGTGGTCATCGGCCTAACGGGGGAGTTGGAGAGTCCTGATATTGCCTTTAACATCGAGTTTCCCGGTGTAAGTTCCGTGGTGCAGTCCGAACTGGAATACACCCTTCAAGATCCTACGGTTGAAGAGCGAAACGCCCTATTTCTATTGGCCCAAGGCTCTTTTGTTAGCAATCAGACCGGTATAACTTCGCAAGCAGTAACAGGAAATTTGATACAATCGGCCTCTAGTATCTTAAATCAGGTGCTCAGTAGCGGAAATGATAAATTCAAATGGGGAATCGACTACCAACAAGGGTATCAAAATATCAATGAAGGTATTGAGACCGATGATAGATTGGGTGTTTCCGTATCGACGCAGATCAGCGATAGGGTACTGTTCAATGGTAAAGTAGGTGTTCCAGTAGGAGGTGCCCAAGAGACGATCGTGGCCGGAGATTTTGAAATTCAATTGTTATTGAACGAAGAAGGTACGTTGAGCGCGAAGTTTTTCAGCAGGGAAAGTGAGATACAGGAATATTTGCAGCGGGCGGGAACTACGGAGCAAGGAATCGGACTCTCTTACGAAGTCGACTTTGATACCTTCAAGGAAATGTGGCGTCAAATATTCGGAAAAAAAGAGGACGAACAAAAACCGACACCTCAATCAATACCCGATGAAACTAAAAGTTCTCCTATTATGGTTATGGGAAAAGATAGTCTGATTCGTGTCTTGCCCAAAAATAAGAAGTAGTTCCTTCAGAATTATGTAATCGTTGTATTCTGCACAAGAAGTTTACATTTCGTTTACGAAAACGTTTGAAGTGTTAGCAATTCATTAATAAAGCCTCCTGACTATTCCAAAATTCAGATAAGTTTCCTAATTTCGCTAGCTTAATTTTTTTTATGACTTCAGAGATAAAAAAAATAGGAGTTTTCACTTCTGGTGGCGATTCTCCGGGAATGAATGCGGCAATCAGATCCGTAGTACGGACCTGCGCATATATGAAAGTCGATTGTGTTGGCATCTATAGAGGGTACCAAGGCATGATCGAGGGCGATTTCAAGCCGATGGATGCCCGTAGCGTCAATAATATTATCAATAAAGGAGGAACCATTTTGAAATCGGCGAGATGTGACGATTTTAGAACGGCTGAAGGCCGGCGAATGGCCCACGAGCAATTGCTTGCCGAAGGTATAGATGCTTTTGTGGTGATAGGGGGAGATGGTAGTTTCACCGGGGCTATGAAGTTCAACGAGGAATACAACTTTCCGGTAATCGGAATACCAGGCACCATAGACAATGACATTTTTGGCACATCCAATACCTTAGGTTTTGATACAGCTTTGAACACGGTGGTCGAGGTTATCGATAAGATACGTGATACGGCAAGCTCACACAACCGTTTGTTTTTTGTTGAGGTCATGGGTCGCGACGTAGGACATATTGCACTTAACGTAGGTGTAGGTGCCGGTGCGGAAGAAATTTTGATACCCGAAGAGAATTTAGGCCTGGAGCGCTTGATAGAATCTTTAAAGCGAAGCAAGAAATCGGGTAAATCATCAAGTATAGTTGTAGTTGCCGAAGGGGATAAAATAGGAAAGAGCGTATTTGAATTAAAGGAATACGTTGAAGAGCATTTACCGATTTACGATGTACGTGTTTCGGTTCTGGGTCATATGCAACGGGGCGGCTCACCCTCGTGCTATGATAGGGTATTGGCCAGTAGAATGGGCGTAAAAGCGGTCGAGGCCTTGATAGAGGGCAAAACCAGCCTGATGGTAGGGGTGCAGAACAATGAGATTACTTTTACCCCGATCAGTAAGGCAATCAAAGGGCATACAAAAATCGATAAGGAACTCATCAGGGTTTCGGATATAATGACAACATAATAAATATAAAAATAGAGAACAATGTCAAACTTGAAAATAGGAATCAACGGATTTGGAAGAATAGGTAGATTGGTATTCAGAACCACCGTTAAAAGAGGAGATGTGGATGTGGTGGCCATAAATGATCTGCTGGATGTAGAACATCTGGCTTACTTATTGAAATATGATTCGGTTCATGGCAAATTCGACGGGACTGTCGATGTACAGGATGGAAACCTTATCGTCAATGGCAAAACCGTTCGGATTACTGCCGAAAGAGATCCCAAGAATATCGCATGGGATGCCGTTGGTGCTGAAATTGTTGCCGAGTGTACTGGTATTTTCACGACTTTGGAGACTGCACAGTATCATATTGATGGAGGTGCCAAAAAAGTTGTTATCTCTGCGCCTTCGAAAGACGCTCCAATGTTCGTAATGGGGGTAAACCATTCAGAGGTCAAAGCTTCTGATGCCATTGTTTCGAATGCGTCTTGTACAACCAACTGTTTGGCCCCTATGGCCAAGGTGTTGAATGACAATTTCGGAATTGAAGAGGCATTGATGACCACAGTACATGCAACCACAGCTACCCAAATGACCGTAGACGGACCTTCTAAGAAAGACTGGAGAGGTGGTAGAAGTGCGATGTTGAATATCATTCCAGCTTCTACAGGAGCTGCAAAGGCGGTAACGAAGGTAATCCCTGCATTGGAAGGAAAATTGACAGGAATGGCTTTCCGTGTTCCTACAGCCGATGTTTCCGTAGTCGATTTGACGGTAAAACTTCAAAAAGACACTTCTTATGAGGAAATCAAGCAAGCTTTCAAAACAGCTTCCGAGGGGGATTTAAAAGGAGTTTTAGGCTATACCGAAGAAGCCGTGGTATCACAAGATTTCGTTAGCGATGCCCGTACCAGCATTTTCGACGCCGGAGCCGGAATCGAATTGAATTCAAAATTCTTCAAATTAATTTGTTGGTATGACAACGAAGCTGGATTCTCCAATAAAATGGTAGATCTTACTCAGCACGTAGCAAGTTTATAAAAGTTTTTATGATGACATCCTGAAGAATTAGTGTAAATGCACTAATTTTCAGGATGTCTTTTTTAAATAGAGCGGTATGATATTAATTGTTGATAGTGGAGCTACCAAAGCAGATTGGATAGCCTTAGATGAAAAAGGTGAGCGCCTGTTTCTTACCCAGACTTTGGGGTTGAGTCCTGAGGTGTTGACCAAAGCAGTTATTGAAGATCGTTTGGCGAACAATTTTGAGCTTTCGAAAAATAAGGAAGAAGTTACCCGTCTTCATTTTTACGGCGCGGGTTGTGGAACGGATCGAATGAAGCGTTTTCTAAAGGATATATTTTCAGATTTCTTTCCGAATGCCAAGGCCCATGTAAAAGAAGATACCTATGCCGCTATCTTCGCAACAACAAAAATCGGTAATCAAAGCATTGTCTGTATTTTAGGAACCGGATCAAATTGTAGTTACTACGATGGACATCAACTTTTTCAAAAAGTAACTTCCTTAGGTTATATTCCGATGGATGACGGTAGTGGAAACTTCTTTGGTCGCAAATTGATACGCGATTACTACTTTCACAAAATGCCGCAAGACCTGGCGATGAAGTTCGCAAAAGAATATGACCTCGATGCTGATGTTATCAAGGAAAATCTATACAAACAACCGAACCCGAATACCTATCTGGCAACTTTTGCCCGATTTTTGGTAGAGAACAAAGACCACCCCTACTGCAAAGGGGTCATTGACAAGGGTTTTCAGCAGTTCGTAAACAATTATATCATGCAGTTTGAGTTGGCCACCAAAGTGCCAATTTGTTTTGTGGGTAGTATTGCGCATTATCTTCGTGATGAATTGACCACAGTGCTTAAGCGCAATGACTTGATTGTTGGTGTAATACGCCAACGACCTATTGACGGTCTGGTGGAATTTCACAAAGAAAACCTGTTGGTCTAGCCCACGGATTTCATCAATCTCGACCTACTATTTCACGGCAATCATCGAAATCTCTACATTGACGAATTTAGGAAGATTTGCAACCTCCACAGTCTCACGGGCAGGTGCGGTTTCAGCGTCGAAATAACCGCCGTAGACCCCGTTCACCAAAGAAAATTGATGCATATCCTTCAGAAAGATGGATGATTTGACGACATTGTGAAAAGACATGTCGGCCGCATCAAGAATCGCCTTCAGATTAAGCATACATTGATTGGTTTCCTTTTGAATATCGCCGGATATTAATTCGCCTGTTGCAGCATTCATTGGTATCTGACCCGAGATGTACAGGGTATTGTCGCTGAGAATAGCTTGGTTGTAGGGGCCAATTGGTGCAGGGGCCTTTTCGGTATTGATTATTCTTTTTGTAGCCATAGATTCTATGTTGTATTTCTATAATAAAGTATTTCGTTGATAAAATAGGGTATGGATGAACAGTCCAAACCTATCTGACAATGGGTGGTTGGCTGCGATTCTCCCATTTGAGATCTTTGAGTATTGAAGCACTTATTCCAATAAAGAAATTCCATTGACGAAAACGCCCAAAAGGGGTCCAAGTAAAACTCATATCAAAACTTTTTAAGTTGCGTTGAAAGCCCAAAGAGGTGAGGCCAAAGCCCTTATTGACAAAATCATAGCTGGAATTCCCCCTTAATTTCCACCGCGGCGAAAGTTCAATATTGCCTGAAAACATTATAGAGTGGTTGGTCAGTTCACCCTGCCTGTTGTTATTGTTATACGATGCCGAATAGGCCAATCTGAAGTCCCAAGGTATTTTTGCGGCATAGGCGGGATTATCGATATCCGACTCGTCTTTTCTATCGGGATCTCGATTATCAAGATTGTTGAAATCGTCTGCTCTACCGAAAAGGTCATCGTCTCGCCCGCCGCTCTGGGCCACATAGTCATATTCACCATCTTCCTCTTCCTCTTCTTCGTCATCATCCTTTCTTCCGAACATCTCACTATTAATGCTATAACTGATATTCACATTCGCTCGGGTCAAACGAAAAAGACTTCCGCCATTATCAATATTCCAAGTATCGATTCTTCTGCCGGTATTATCTATTGCATAGGGGTCTAAGGAAGCTGAAAAGTTGATTGACATTTTGCTGTCTAAAATAGAAGTACCGCCATTAATGCTCAAAGGGCTCAATTTTAAAGAGTCCGCTTCCAGATTGTATCCCGTACTGATATTGAAATTACTTAAAATTGGGATTTTCTTGGGTTCCGTGGCAGTGGAATCCTTATCACGCACTTTCGCTTCCAAGGTATTCGCCAATGAAAAGCTGAGACTATTTGATTTACCTAACCTAGGAGCTCCGTTCAGTGTACCTTCAAAACGACTGTATTGAACAAACTCTTGCTTATCAAGATCGAAGTACTCATCGTAAAATTGGTCAAAAGATGGCGCATATCCATAACTGATAGAGGGGCGCATGACATGACGTATTGCCTGAATCTTTTTATCTTCCCCAAAGTTGAAAGTTCCATAAACGGTCGTACCCACACTAGCACTAAGGTTGTATTGATTGTATCGATCAAAACCGCTGATCGTATCGCGTACGACTGAACCTCTTTCGGTACCCTCACCCGCAACAAAACGCTGATTGAAAGTTTCTAAGGCCCATACATCTTCGTAAGAACCTCCCATTGTGACACTAAAGAATTTTGCAACTTTGAAATTGGTACTGATGGGTATGGTGTGTCTTGCTCCGACCCTTGCGTTGTCGAACATTTCGCTTTTCAGAAAGTCCTCATCGTTAGTGGTCAAGGTATTTCTTGCGTTGACATTGTACTGCATATTGATGTTCTGAATCACCCCTTTTTTTATACCATCCCTTTTTGCAAAAGGAAAAATACGTTCCATACTAGCTTGAAATGTAGGTAGGGTCATTGTAATATTGTCCCTGCCGTCCGCCGTAGCCGTCTCCGAGGTCAATTGGCTGTGCGTAGCGGTAAGACTCATATTTACCGATGGATAGGCCGGAAACGTCTTTGAGTAACTAAGGGAAGAAGATAAGGTATTGTTCAACCTATTAGCCGTATTGACTTGGTTCAACGAGTTTTGATAATACTGGCTACTTCCTAAATTAACCGAAGCGGAAAACCGGGAATTGGGACTTGCTTTCTGATCCTGTGAATGGGATATTTGTAGGTTCCAGTTCGAGCTTCTGCTAAAATCGCTAAACCCTTTTTGACTATTCACGAGATTTTCAAAACGAAAATTCACATTTCCGCGATAGCGATAGCGTTTGGCATAAACAGATTGCCCTCTGAAGCCGTAGCTGCCATTGGTATAGTAATCCCCTGTGAGTGTGAGATCCACATAATCGCTTATAGGTAAATAATAGCCTCCGTTCTGGAGAAAATAGCCTCTATTGGGGTCGTTGCCGATGGAGGGCATCAAAAGACCGGCGCTGCGGCCTACTGCCAATGGAAAATAAGCGAAAGGCAAACCTATAGGGGTAGGAACGTCGGCTATATAGATATTACTCAGACCCGCAATCATTTTTTTGCCAGGAACAAATTTGGCTTTTCTAACACGGATGTAGTAATCTGGGTTAATGGTGTCTTGTGCAGTCGTTATTTTAGCCTCGCTCAAAAAATAAACCGAATCGTTCTCTTTTTTGGTAATTTCGGCATACACTTTCATATTGTCGCTACCTAATTGGCCCGCTCCTGCCTGCTGTTCGGTTCTGGAGTTCCAGATAAGGGCTTTTTTGGTGTCGAAGTTAAAGCGTATCGAATCGGGTATGACCACACTTTCGGCCTGTTTGAAATAGGGCAATTGCGAATAGTTGCCCAATGAATCTTTAATACGACCCGCATAGACTTCATTTTTCACATAATCCATTATAATGATGCCTGCCTTTAATTCGGTATCTTGATAGAGGATTTCAGCTTCGTTATACAGGTATATCTTCTGGTTTTTTTGACTTAATATAATCGAATCCTTGGCTTTATAGTTGATAACATCGACGAGTAAAGTTGGCTTTCCATTGCCCGGTGTTATCTGTGTTGAATCTATGCTGGTACTATCCCGCTCGGCAATGACAGGGTAAAGAGGCGCGATAATCGAGTCGGGTTCCGCTTTGATCGGTAAGGGAATCAATTGGTCTTCTTGGGAAAAAGCCGAGAACGCACTTACCAAAAGCAGTAATAGTAAAAGTAAATGATGTTTATTTGATTGCAAGGCTATAAATCCTATTTTTGTAAGGTCTGGCTTGACTTAAGAAGGTCAAACTTACACATATTTTTTATTCCCCATATACGGTATTACAATAAATTTAACCATTATGAGAGCACCGATGTCCCCAAATTTCAATGACGAAAAAGGTTCGTTCCTTTCCGTTCTTTATGTGCTTTTTTTCTTGTTCTTTTTGACTGCGAACATGCTGAACGGGCAAAGAAACGATGATCAATTTGTTGTCGTACTCGATGCTGGTCACGGAGGACACGACCCAGGGAATCTTGGAAATGGATATCTTGAAAAGAATATTGCCCTGAACATCGTGCTGAATGCCGGAGCGATTTTAGAACGAACTCCAGGAATAAAGGTAATCTATACTAGAAAAGACGATACGTTTGTTGACTTATTTGTGAGGGGAGAAATTGCGAATAAGGCCAATGCCGATCTTTTTGTTTCGGTTCATTGTGACTCACATACTTCCAATGCCCATGGTGCGGGTACCTTTGTACTGGGCCTACACGCGAACAAACAGAATTTTGAGATTGCCAAGAAAGAGAACTCGGTGATTTATTTGGAAGACAATTATGAGTCTCGCTATGCGGATTATGACATTAATTCACCCGAATCGGTAATTGGCCTGACGATTATGCAAGAAGAATTCTTAGATCAAAGCATCGCATTGGCCAAGAGCATACAGTACAATTTTGCGAAAAAGTTGAATAGAAAAGATCGCCAGGTAAAGCAGGCAGGCTTTATAGTTCTGCATCAGACATTCATGCCAAGCGTTCTTGTAGAAACAGGCTTCTTGACCAATGATGATGAGGGAGCCTATTTGAATTCGAAAAGGGGGCAGTCGGAAATGGGAGCAAGTATTGCACAAGCGATTACCGCCTACCGAGATGGAGTGCAGACAGGTGCTTCCCAAATGACAAGCCCAGCGAACCCGGTGGTTTCCGAGCCAGACGAAAAAACCGAGATTGTCGCGAAAGAACCAGATCCGGATACCAGTGGAGCTATTTCCGATGCTGCAGAGCAGTTTGCTAAAAATCCAGGAGCAAATCCGATGGCCGAAAAGGTATCAGAGGCGAACGAAGCTTCGGAAAAGGTCAAGGAAGTTGCCGATGCCCCGAAGGAGAACACTATCCCTGAAACTACCACCGTAGTTGCCGATAAGGTGGAAAAGGAGATTACCGAACCCTTAGCTGAAGAGGTAGCGGAGCAAGTGAAACAAGAGGTGGTTCTGGCAAGTCAATCGACCAAGACCAAAGAAACAGCTAAGGAAGCACCTGCGGACAGCCCAACAAAAGAAGTCGTCGAACCCCAAAAAAAGGAAGTGGCGGTAACGAAAGCACCACCGAAAGCGAACACCAAGAATATCGTTTTTAAGGTACAATTGATGGCAAGCAAGAAGGATATCGCCCTACAGGCATCTAACTTTGGAGGGCTCAATAAACTTTCTAAAGAGCGCTTTAACGAATTTCATAGATATATGTACGGCAATACCGATTCGTTCACCCAGGCCAAATTGCTAAAATCAAATGCAGATGCAAAAGGGTATCCTACCTCATATATTGTGGCTTACAAAGATGGTGTTCGTATTCCTACCCCCGAGGCAATAAAACTAGTTTCGGAATAATAGCTGCTTCAGATTTTTATTTCTAATTTTGTTACTCATAGAAAAACCATCCTTTTGAAATTATCCAGAGAGATTAAAACAGGATTGATTGTAGTAATGGGCATTGTCTGTGTCATTTTTGGCTATAGTTTTCTAAAATCCACTTCCCTTTTTGATGATGACGTTACGCTTTATGCCGTATACAAAGATGTGGGTGGACTGCAGACAGGTACAGCGGTCTCCATTAATGGAAAAAATGTAGGCGCGGTCAATAGTGTCGATTGGAAAGACGGCGCGGGGAATATACTCGTAACGTTTACCGTAAGCCGTGAATTACCCTTTTCTAAGAATAGTTCGGTAGAATTATATGATACTGGGATTATAGGGGGTAAAGGACTTCGAGTTAA
The DNA here is from genome assembly GCA_947494565.1 of uncultured Flavobacteriaceae bacterium. GTDB lineage: Bacteria > Bacteroidota > Bacteroidia > Flavobacteriales > Flavobacteriaceae > Maribacter_C. The sequence continues at coordinate 99,235 of CANLVG010000003.1, forward strand.
CCCGGTTTTTGAAGGCCCCCTGGTAGCGAACAGGGATACCTTGTCCACTTCGGTAAAGGCAAGTCTAAGCGAGGTTGCCGATCAGAAACTGTCTCCCATATTGGAGAAGTTTGAATCTGCATTGACCGATGCCGACTCGGTAATGTTGAATGTCAATCAAGTGTTGGATGTCAAAGCCAAAAGAGACTTGAGAGAGGCCATATCAGGATTGAACGAACTGATAAGCAGTCTAAATGGTAGTGCTACCAAATTGAACAGAATACTAGGTACGAACGAGAAAAAACTGGATAATTCACTTTCCAATTTTGAAGTAATGACCGGTAATTTTGCCAAGCTTTCCGATTCTTTGAACAGCGCTGGTTTGGGTAAGACAATGGCAGATTTGGGCACAACCATGGCTAATTTGGATAAGCTTATGGCCCGTGTTGAATCAGGAGATGGAACCTTAGGGAAATTGGTGAATGATGAAGAGCTTTACACCAATTTGAACAATGCTTCTCGCGAACTCGATTTGTTATTACAAGATTTTCGTTTGAATCCGAAACGGTATGTGAACGTTTCCGTTTTTGGTAAGAAGCAAAAACAGTATGCTGTTCCTGAGGAAGATCCCGCAGAACAAATCGAGAAATAGTAGATGGAATACCTCCCCAATATCTTATTTACCATATTGCTTGTGGCCGGTATAGGCTACTTTGCAAAAAATGTTGCGCGTCTCCGTCGCAATATTAATTTGGGTAGGGATGTAGATATCAGTGGCGATTCTTCCATTCGCTGGAAGAATATGGCCAAAATCGCCTTAGGGCAGACCAAAATGGTCGTGAGGCCTATTGCTGGAATACTTCACGTTATCGTCTATGTTGGTTTTATTATAATCAACATCGAAGTTTTGGAGATTATCATTGATGGAATTTTTGGAACCCATCGCATTTTTGCCCCTCTTGGTGTGGTCTATGATTTCTTGATAGGTTCTTTTGAAATTTTGGCAATACTGGTCGTTGTGGCGGTCGTAGTCTTCTGGATTAGACGGAATGTCATACGCCTTAAACGCTTTATCAAGCCGGAAATGGAGGGTTGGCCAAAAAAAGATGGAAATCTTATTCTGTACATCGAACTCGTTTTGATGACCTTGTTTTTAACCATGAACGGTGCGGATTTTCAGTTACAACAATTGGGTGTCGATCCTTATGTGGAAGCTGGTTTTTTTCCGGTAAGTCAATTCTTATCCGTTCTTTTTCAAGGAATGTCGGAGGCCTCTTTGATTATGGTCGAGCGTACGGCATGGTGGTTGCATATCATCGGAATACTTCTTTTTCTTAATTACCTCTACTATTCTAAGCATTTGCATATTCTGCTGGCTTTTCCAAACACGTATTATGGGAATATTGGACCAAAGGGCAAGTTTAAAAATTTGGAATCCGTTACACAAGAAGTCAAATTGATGATGGATCCCGAAGCCGATCCCTATGCGGCACCGGCGGAAGAAGCATCGGAACCTGAAAAATTCGGGGCTTCGGATGTCATGGATTTGAATTGGGTACAGCTCTTAAATGCCTATACCTGTACGGAATGTGGTCGTTGTACGAGTGAATGTCCCGCAAATCAGACCGGTAAGAAGCTTTCTCCACGTAAGATCATGATGGATACCAGAGATCGTCTTGAAGAGGTCGGCAAGAATATGGAGGCCAATAAAGGATCTTATGTAGATGATGGTAAACAACTATTGGGCGATTATATTACCAATGAAGAACTTTGGGCCTGTACCTCGTGTAATGCCTGTGTAGAAGCTTGTCCGGTCAGCATCGACCCCTTGTCGATAATCATGGATATGCGGCAATTTTTGGTTATGGAGCAATCGGCGGCACCCACAGATTTGAACAATATGATGGGGAATATTGAAAACAACGGAGCGCCATGGCCCTTTAATCAAATGGATCGTTTGAATTGGAAGGACGAATCATAAAATAATTGTTATGGAAAGTCAATTGAAAGTACCTACCATGGCCGAACTGTTTGCGGCCGGGCAGCAACCAGAAGTCTTATTCTGGGTCGGTTGCGCTGGTAGTTTTGATGATCGGGCCAAGAAGATCACCAAGGCTTTTGTTAAAATACTGAACAAGGCTGAAGTATCATTTGCAGTTCTAGGTACCGAAGAAAGTTGTACTGGCGATCCGGCAAAACGCGCCGGTAATGAATTCTTGTTTCAAATGCAGGCGGTGACCAATATTGAGGTGATGAATGCCTACGAGGTTAAGAAGGTAGTGACCGCATGCCCCCATTGTTTCAATACGCTGAAAAACGAGTATCCCGGTCTTGGAGGGAACTATGAGGTGGTTCACCATACTCAATTCTTAAAGCAGCTATTAGCAGAAAAAAGAATTACCATAGAAGGAGGTGAATTCAGGGGTAAACGAATTACCTTTCACGACCCTTGTTATTTGGGGCGGGCCAATGGTATTTATGAAGCTCCACGTGAGCTGATTAAGAAATTGGATGCCGAGTTGGTCGAAATGAAGAACTGTAAGAAGAAAGGACTCTGCTGTGGTGCTGGAGGGGCACAAATGTTCAAAGAACCCGAAGAAGGAAGCAAAGATGTCAATATTGAGCGTACAGAACAAGCATTGGAAACTAAACCGGAAATTATCGCGGCTGCTTGTCCATTTTGTAATACCATGATGACCGATGGAGTAAAGAATAAAGAAAAAGAAGCTGCAATCGCCGTGTTGGATATAGCCGAAATGATAGCGAAAGCGGCTGATTTATAGAATCAAAAAGAACTGATCGATAAAGGGCACCCCACGCCTTTGAACCTAAGCCTATTTAAATATGTTAGTCGATTTTAAAACCTTGCCGGAAAGTGCACGAATTTGGATTTACCAAGCAAATCGCAGTTTTACCGATGAAGAATTACGGAATATTCGAAAAGAACTTGATGTTTTTATCACCGATTGGACCGCTCATGGAGCCGATTTAAAAGCGGGCTATGAAATTCGGTATAATCGCTTTTTGATTCTGGCCCTAGATCAATCACTGAACGCCGCCTCCGGTTGTTCGATCGATGCCTCGGTACATTTCATTCAACAATTAGAAAAACGGTACAGTGTCGAGTTACTCGATAAAATGAACGTTTCGTATAAGCAAGGAGAATTTATCGCCTATAAACCGTTAACGGATTTCAAAAAAATGGCGAAGCAGAAAGCGGTTTCGCGTAATACCATCGTTTTCAATAATTTAGTGACGAATAAAGGCGAGTATTTAGAACATTGGGAAGTGCCTGCATCTGAAAGCTGGCACAGTCGCTTTATGTAGTCTTCACTTTTATTAGGTGACACTCTTTGCAATGAATTAATCGATTTTTTCTAGTTGATAGTCGATTTTCGTGAAATGGCGTTCGGTTTGGTTTGAATTTTGGTTGACTTCAGTACAGTATATTAAAAATGCAATTCAACAATAACACAATATTCGATAGTGTTTTAAGTTATTTTCTAACACCGTCCCAGTATGCGAATCTTTAATGTTCTCCCATTTATGCTTTTAACGGCCTTCTGCCTAAACGCGCAGAAGAATCCGCTTGTCGTCGATGATAGTATTGCCCAACGAAAGTGGGTAGAGACGAAGTATAATAGTATGTCCTTAAATGAGCGTCTTGGGCAGCTTTTTATGGTGAGCGTAGCCTCTGACCAACCAAAAGCCGCTACTGATAGGATTACATCGCTTATTCGAGATGAGCATATCGGTGGGGTCATTTTCTCAACTGGTGGACCCGTGCGTCAAGCCAGGCTCACAAATGACTATCAAAAACAGTCCAAAACACCTTTATTAGTAGGAATGGATGCTGAATGGGGCCTTGCCATGCGGTTGGATTCTACGTATGCCTTTCCATGGAATATGACATTAGGGGCCATTCAGGACGACAAAGTCGTGGAGAAGGTCGGTCGACAAATCGGAAAACACGCCAAACGCCTGGGGGTACATATCAATTTCGCTCCTGATATTGATATCAACATCAATCCTAAAAATCCGATTATCGGAAATCGTTCTTTCGGTGAAGATCGGGAGAATGTGACTAGAAAAGGTGTAGCGTTCATGAAGGGAATGGAAAGTACAGGTGTTCTATCAAGTGGTAAACACTTTCCAGGACATGGAGACACTGCCACGGACTCACATCATGCATTACCCGTCATCAATTTCTCGAGAAAAAGGTTGGATAGTGTTGAAATGTATCCTTATCAAAAACTTATCGATTCAGGTCTGAGTAGTGTTATGGTAGCACACTTAGAAGTGCCAGCGCTTGAATTGAAAAAGGGCTTGCCCTCTTCCTTGTCAGAACAGATTATCACCGGGATCTTAAAAGAGGAAATGGGTTTTAAAGGATTGGTTTTTACCGACGCCCTGAATATGAAAGGGGTGACCGACCACGGAAAAAACGGTGATGCCGAGGTCAATGCGTTTTTAGCAGGTAATGATATGTTGCTGATGCCTACAGTAGTTGAGCAGGCAAAGAAGAAGCTCACAAAGGCCTATGAAAAAGGGAAGATTACCGAAGAACGTCTGGCCGAATCGGTAAAGAAAATCTTAATGGCCAAGTATAAAGCGGGGTTACATAATTTCAAGCCTATTGACCTGGATCATTTGTATGAAGATTTGAATACCATTGAAAACGATCTGGTATATGAAGAAGCCATTGAAAATGCTATCACCGTAGTGAAGAACGATTTTTACTTGATGGGCATCAAAAGATTGGAGAACAAGAAGATAGCCTATGTGAAATTTGGCGATGCGCATAGTGGACCATTCATCAAAGAATTGAACAAGTATGCCAAAGTCACGCAGGTGAACGGAAAGGATATTGCGACCCTAAAAGGCAGACTCAAAGATTTTAATTTGGTCATTGTGGGGCACCACAAGAGCAACGAAAGTCCTTGGAAGGGGTACAAATTCACAAAAACGGAATTGACATGGTTAAGCGAAATAGCAAAAGAACGGGGCTCTAATCTCATATTGACTACTTTTACCAAGCCGTATTCCTTGTTGGATATTCCCTCTTTAAAAGGTATAGATGGCGTAGTTGTCGCTTATCAAAATAGTAAATTGGCACAAGAAAAGACGGCGCAGCTTATATTTGGGGCCATTCCCGGAAAAGGGGTCTTACCGGTTACCGCCAATACCGATTTTCCCGTGAATACAACAGTACAGCTGAAGTCTTTGGCGAGGCTTGGATATAGTTTGCCGGAGCGTGTCGGCATGAGTTCATCCAAATTGGCCAGAATTGATGAGCTGGTACAGAACGGTCTTGACTCCATGATGTATCCCGGTGCACAAGTACTGATTGCACGCAAGGGTAAGGTTATCTACAATAAGGGCTTCGGAAGGCCTACCTATAAATCAAAGGAAAAGGTCACACCTGAGCATATTTATGATCTTGCCTCAATTACTAAGATATTGGGTACGTTGCCGATTGTAATGAACATGGAGGAAGAAGGGGAAATTGCACTCGACGATACATTTGAAGAGTTGGTTCCGGAATATTCAGATACTGAAATAAAGGATGTAACAGTATTGAAAGCCCTTTCGCATTATGGCCGTTTGCCCTCGTGGATCGCGTTTTATGTAAGCACGCTTGATGAAAAAAGAAAACCTTCGACGGAGTTTTATAGAAGGCAACCCTTAGATGGTTTTTCGATTAAGGTAACCGACAATTTGTATTTGACCGATGCATATAAAGATTCCATATACAATAGAATAGGAAGACAAGATTTGAAATCGAATCGCTATCGCTATAGTGATGTGGCCTATTATGTGATGAAAAAGTATATTGAGGACACTAAAAAAAGACGTTTGGATCAGCTGGCAAATGATTTTCTCTATCAGCCTATCGGAGCTACCCGTACAAGCTATAACCCTTTAGAGAAGTTTCCGAAGAACCAAATCGTACCTTCTGAAGAGGATAATTACTATCGGTATCAAACCGTTCAGGGTTTTGTACATGATATGGGAGCTGCTATGCAAGGCGGGGTAGGAGGTCACGCTGGCCTATTCAGCAACGCCAATGACGTTGCAAAGATTATGCAGATGTATCTTCAAAATGGTACTTATGGTGGTACGAAGTTTCTGGATAGCCGTACCATACAGAAGTTCAATAAGTGTTATTTCTGCGATAAAAAGGTGCGACGGGGTGTAGGATTCGATAAACCTCAATTGGGAGATAGCGGACCTACCTGCGGTTGTGTTTCCAGAAAGAGCTTCGGCCATAGTGGATTCACCGGTACGTATACCTGGGCGGATCCAGAGGAGGAAATCGTTTATGTCTTTTTGTCGAATAGAACCTACCCATCGGCCTCAAACACCTTATTGGTGAAAACAGGTCTCAGAACTAGAATACAAAAAGCAATTTACGAATCCATAGTAAATTGATCCTCTTCATAAACTTTTTGTAAATATTTTGGTGTTAAATCGACTTAAGATAGGTTTTTACTAAATTTAGCCAATGAAGATAGCAATCGTATGTTACCCGACTTTCGGGGGAAGTGGAGTAGTGGCAACCGAATTAGGAATCGCCTTGGCCAATAGAGGTCACGAAGTCCATTTTGTTACCTACAAACAACCCGTTCGTTTAGAGCTTCTCAGCAACCGGATACACTTTCATGAAGTTCATGTACCTGAATATCCATTATTCAAATATCAGCCCTATGAACTGGCCCTATCGAGCAAGTTGGTAGATACTGTAAAGCTATATGGTATTGAGTTGCTGCACGTACACTATGCCATACCCCATGCTTATGCAGGCTATATGGCCAAAAAAATGCTGGAGGAAGAAAATATCTATGTGCCAATGATTACTACCCTACATGGCACCGATATTACTTTAGTAGGGCAGCACCCTTTTTATAAGCCGGCGGTCACCTTTAGTATTAATAACTCCGATGTAGTCACTTCGGTATCCGAAAACTTGAAACAAAGTACGATGCGTTCTTTCGATATTAGAAAGAATATTACCGTGATACCGAATTTCATCGACAAACGTAAGTATAGCACTTCTTTTACGGACTGTCAAAGGTCATTGATGGCCAACGATGACGAAAAAATAATGACCCATATCAGTAATTTTAGAAAGGTAAAACGTATTCCGGATGTAATTAAGGTATTTCATAAGGTTCAGCAAAAAATACCAGCGAAATTAATAATGGTAGGTGAGGGGCCGGAAAAAGAGGGAGCTGAGTTATTATGTGAAAAACTGGGAATATCGGACAGAGTCATCTTTTTGGGGAATAGTAATGAAATAGACCGTATTTTATGCTTTTCAGACTTGTTCTTGCTACCTTCTGAATCGGAGAGTTTCGGATTGGCAGCACTTGAGGCCATGATTAATCGTGTACCTGTCATTTCCAGCAACGCAGGTGGTATTCCGGAAGTGAACGAACATGGGGTCACAGGATTTTTAAGTGATGTCGGGGATATCGATGAGATGGCCGAGAACGCGATAACCATTTTGGAAGATGACACTGTTTTGGAGAAATTCAAGCAAGATGCTATGAAATCGGCGGAGAAATTTGACTTGATGAATGTATTACCTTTATATGAGGAAGTATACGAAAAAGCCTATAACAGTAGATTTGATGAATCATATAGCTAAAAAATCCTTCGTAGTGTTCGCGTTTCTTTTGGTAGCCTGCAATGGTCAAAAAAGAGCAACTGCCAAAGAGGGCGGTGCGGAGCAACAAACGGATTTTGAACTACTGGTCAGCGACTCATATAGTGGGGCCGAGAATTCGGAAACTATGGTCATCACTAGTACAAAAGCTTTAGTCTCGTTTTTCGCCCAAATAAATAAGACAAGAAAACCGGGTCTTCCAGTGCCGGATATCGACTTTGAAAAAGAGATGATTATCGTTACTTGTAGCGGACCACGCAATGACGGCTCGCTTCCCGTGCTCAAAATCAAGGAAGAAACTACTTCGGAAATGGTTTTGCTCTCAGCGCTTAAATCGTCGGAGGATGCACAATTTCAAGGTCTTACCTCCCCTTTTAGTCTATATAAAATGCCTTTGACCGATAAAGAAATTGTTTTCGAAGCGGCTCAATAAGCGCAGTTTGGGCCTTTTTGACTTTCTGACCGATATTACTGCATTTCAAAGTACTTTCTTTGTGACGTATGGATAGCACTTTAATTTTACATGATATAAGGACCCAAATCCTATTTTATCATGAGAAAAAATACACAAACTTTGCTTGTGTTGCTATGCTTGGTAGTACACTTTTCCAATGCCCAAGAAGTACCACAATTAACTTCAAAAGACAGTATCGTTCAAAGCTCTTGGATGGTGGGTCTCGGATATAACTTCGTCGATGATTCCGGTGATATGCTTCAAGACTTATTCGCGGTGAATTCGGAATGGAATGCACTTGCTTATCCCAATAGGGTAAGTATCGGGCGCTATTTCAAGAGCGGTATCGGAGTAGAAGCCATAGGTACGTATAACAAATACAAGGTAGGGAAGATTATCGATGGTAAGGTGAACCAAACAGAATCGGACTATTTTGCCATTGACAGTAGAGTTACCTATGACCTGAATAAATTAATAGGTGAAACCGCTTGGTTTGACCCGTATTTAGGGGGTGGGCTTGGTTATACAGATGCCAATAATACCGGAAGAACCACTTATAATGCCGTTATCGGTTTCCGTACCTGGTTTTCGGACCGATGGGGGTTGGATTTCAACTCTTCAGGAAAATGGCGAACCGGCGATTCAGGAACCAACCATATTCAGCATGCCGCTGGGGTAGTATATCAATTTGGTATTGAGAAAGAACTATCGAAGAAGGGGTTGAAAAAACTGGCCCTAATAGAAGCCCTTGAGGCCGAGAAGAAGCGTGTGAACGATTCTATAGCGAATGTTGAACGCGAAAGGGAAGCAGCTGAGTTGGCTGAACGTTTAGCTAGAGAAAAGGAAGCTGCCCAACTAGCGGCTGCAGAGCAGGCGCGATTGGACGCGGAGCAGAAACGTAAGCAGGATTTAAGGGATAGAATCGATGCCCTTGGCCATGTATACTTTGATTTGAATTCATCTTATATCAACCAACGTTCAAAGGGAATCTTGGATGCCTTGACCGTTATCCTTGATGAGAACCCCGATGTGAAGCTTAGGGTGACCTCACATACTGATTCGAGGGGGAAATCAACGTATAACAAATGGTTGTCCGAAAGGCGGGTAAAACGAACAGTAGAGTTCTTAGTTGCGGCAGGAATCGAGGAGGAACGCCTCGAAGCTGAAGCCTTCGGAGAGGACAATCTATTGAACGAATGTAATGACGATACCTATTGCCCCGAAGAAAAACATCAAATTAATAGAAGGTCGGAATTCATTATTACGAGTTTCTAAAATTCCAATAAATTATTCGTTTGACACCTCATTGCAATTGCGATGAGGTGTTTATTTTATAGAGAGGTCCTTAATTGAATAAATAAGGTCATACGGCCAATGTACATCTTCGAGATACCTATAGGCATTGCTATGAATATTGAGTCCATTATCGATCAGGCCTATGGTTTTCCAGCCAATTTTGTTGGGAGTGACGAAATCTTTTTTGATATTGTCACCGATGTAGTAATTCACGTTGCAAGCCAATTCGTTCTCTATGAGTCGATAGTTTTCCTCACTTGGTTTTTCGGTGCCGATTTCTCCTGAAATCACGACGAAATCAATAAGGGTATCGATTTTTAAGGCCTTTATCTTGTTTCTTTGAGTATTCGAACGCCCATCCGTAATAATACCTAATCTGCCTTTCTTTGACTTAATGGCTTTGAGAAGTTCAATAACCCCATCAAAGGGGGCTATATCAGGAATATGATTGCGATAGAATTCAAGAAGTTCGGTTATCGGGATGCCGTACCTTTCAGCAACGTATTCAAATACGTTTTCTTTATTGCGATACCTTGATAAAAGGTCAGAAAACAGTTGATGCGAAGACTCAGGCTCTAATTTTTGAGCCAGTTCCTTATAGGCCGATTTTAAATAATCAAGTTCATTGTAAAGAGTGTCGTCAAGGTCAAAGACGATGGCCGTATTCGAGTCAACCAGTATATCCATGCACTAAAATTTCGTCATCGTACCGTATCATTAACAGCTTATCTTCCCAACAATCAAATTTATCAGGGGTGCTTTCCATTAAGAAATACTCTTGAATGATCCATTTTGGGAAATTTGCACCTGCGAGATAGGAAAGTGGATACCCTCCACCGAATCGTGGATTAATTTCTATGGCGTAGATTTTTGTGTCGTCATTTTTGTGTTTGAAGAACTGTGCGGTCAAACATCCGACGGCACCGTCGATATGACCGAGATGTTGCTTGATATACCCTACTAGCGTATTGTTATCGGTCAATGCTTTGTATACTTCACCATCTCTAACCTCTAACCGTTTTCTCGGCACGGCACATTTCAATTGATTATCCTTGCCGAAATAGAGATCACAGGTGAATTCTTCATAGAAGTCGTGATCTAAATATTCTAGGAACATCAGTTTCTCATTCTCAAAATGATAATCCGTGAGGTCTTCTTTGGTTCTGATTAAATAAGTATCCACACTTCGGCTACCATCACAGGGCTTTATAAACATCGGTAGTTTATAGTCCTTCTTATCGTACTCTTTCGCTACTGCGACGCCTTTGGACTCAAAAAAACGATGGATTTCTCTTTTGTCACGGCATTTTTTCACGAATTCTGGAGTAGCGACCAAGGCGGTAATCCCATTATCTTCTAGCAGATGTTTGTTTTCCGCCAAAAGGAGTAATTCGGTATCGATTGTGGGTACGATAAGTCGGATGCCTTCCTTTTTGCATTTGGCCATTAACTCATCGAGATAGTCAGGTTTATCCAATCTGGGTAAACCGAAATGGTCGTCGGCGACCTGACAGGCTGCCGATAGTTCTGGTTTGGCGTCGGCGGCAAAAACTTTTGCCTCTGGGTAAAGCGTTTTTAGTTCTTTTTGGAAAGCTCGAACAAGGGAAACGCGTCTGCCGGCCGAGCTTATTAAAATATTCATATTCTAGTTTAACTTTAACAAAGTTAACATATTAAATTACTTTTGAAGATAAAGGTGTAGAAGAGGTGGGTTTTTTTCAGGTTTTGATAATCGAATCAAATAAATTTCAGAAAGGCTTGTTCGTTCATTACGGATGAACCAAATGCCTACTGCACAAAAATCTATCTGATAGTTTAGTTGGTTTGCGTGAGAATAACAGAAACACAAGAGTAGGGGATACTGCGTTTATCTAAACACGTTTCGTAGGCTAAGAAATGCCAAGAACAGCCCCTTTCTATTTAGTATAGGAACCAATATTTTGTATATCGTTTTATTGTAGTCTTTTCCTAAGAATTTTTTTAGAGGGTAAACTTGAATGTCTTCAAATCTTTTGATAGTAGCCGTCACTTCTTTTCGTGGCAATCCATATCGGATACTTTTAATCAATTGGAAAAAAGCGAAAGACTGTTGACGTGCTTCTATTCGCTCGAGGCAGTCACCGATTCTTGGATGTTCATTGGTTCGAAGTTCCTTGATCTGCTCATTGAACTCAAACACATTTCGCTCATAATCACCTAATAAACGCCTGACATGGTCAATGTTCGTCTTTCTCATAATTGAGTTTGGCCTCATATAATAGCGATAGAAGTCCAATGGAATATGTGCTACCCGGTTTGCCGCCACCAATAATTTTGAGGTGAAATTCGCATCCTCGACAAGCCTTCCCTCAGGAAATACGAGTTTTGTCCTTCTAAGAAATTCCGTATTAATAAAATACCACCAGGCATTGTTTAGATAATAGTGATCCGCTATGAAGGCAATACCATCACTTGTTTTAGGGTTGCTTGTGGTGATATCGGAATGATTCGATGATTCCTTTATATCTAGACTTCCCGTTTCTAAAACCCCGACCCCCAAAAAATCAAGCTGTAGTTTCTCTAAAATAGAAATAATTAGACCCAAGGTGTTTCGCGCTATATAGTCGTCAGAGTCAATAAAATAAGTGTATTTTCCTTTGGCCAAAGGTATTCCCGTATTGCGTGCTCCGCTGAGTCCTTTATTTTCTTGATTGACAAGGGTGACATTCTCGTACCTCTCGGTGTAAGTTGCCACAATTTCAGCACTTCGGTCGGTGGCGCCGTCGTTGATCACCAATATTTCATAATCTTCTTTTGAAATATCTTGGTCCAATAAACTGTCAAGGCAATTTCCGATGAACTGCTCTACGTTATAGGTCGGTACTATGATACTTAGTAGACACATGCTTTTCTATTAATCTTGAATAACCGTTGCTTTTAAACCTACCCGTGTCAACGACCGGGAAATGCACTTCAGTTTGACTTGGCCCCCTAATCTACATTTTAATAGATGCCCCATTTCTTATAAAGCATCGATTTCAATGTTTTTCGCTACGTGATTATCGATCAAATCCATTATTTTTTCATCTACCTTATAATCGAACTTTCTTGCAAAAAACTTATTCGAGTACACCAGTCTATCAAAATGCGCCGATTCTATGATTTTTGGATTATTTGACTGACTGAACCAATCGATGTACCAAAAATTATTATTAACTATTCTTTCTTTGAATGAAGAGTTCATGAGAATGGTTTGAAAAAACTGTTCGTCCGGACAATGCACATATTTGTGAAAGTGCACAAAATCGGGATTTTCGATACAGAATTCGCTCACATAGTCAATGGCTGACTTTGTCAACATAAACCATGCCCCTCCACCATAGAGGTTCTCGAATTTTGGGTAGCGACGTTTCGGAAGGGGCAGTTGACGCATTAATCTACCTAACTTCTGCCTAAACGGGCTTAAATGTGTAAAGTGGTACTTCTCGTAGCGCACTTGCCAATTGAGTCCTTTCGACGAAATCTCTTCCCATTCTATGAATTCTTTTCCTGAATTCTTTTCCAAAAATGAGATGATTTGTCGAACGGGTCTCAGAACATAATCTTGCCCGCTCATAAAAATCAAATAATCGTATACTTTGGACTTGATTTCAGCAAAGGAATTTAGCATCCCTTGTACTTGACTGATATTCGACCAGTATATAGGCACACGATTTTCGATAAAGGTTACATGTTGGCCTAGTATCTTTTCGAATGGCTCAATATTCGTTTTTGAATCGATATTTACATAGATATCAATAGTATCGAAAGCGTAAAACGGTCGCAACATCCGGTCTATTTGCTCCGGATATTTATGTGCCTGTACTAGAACTACTAGGTTCATTTTTTAGTTTTTTATAATTGGATGGTGGAAGTCTACGGGAGTGTTATTTTAAACTTCGCTCTAAATTACCTGAACTATTGCTTATATCACATTTTTTAAGTTGAAAACCTTGTTTTGTCGACCATAGTGTAATAAGTCGTATTTGTCGGTGCTCAATTATGACCAGTGAAACGTTCACCAGTAGCTCCAGTGTTCGAACCGACACCCTCTGATTTGACGACCTTTAGAATCGTTTTCCAGATTATTTTTAAATCCAACAAGAAACCCATATGCTCCACATACCAAATGTCGTATTCGAATTTTTTCTTCCAAGAAATCGCATTTCTTCCGTTTACCTGGGCCCAACCTGTAATACCGGGTCTTACCGCATGCCTTTTTCGTTGTTCTTCAGTATACAAATCGAGATAGTCGACTAGCAGCGGTCTTGGTCCTATAATACTCATGTCACCTTTGAGCACATTCCACAACTGAGGTAACTCATCTACGGAAGACTTTCTTACGAAGTGTCCGAAGGCAGTGATTCTTTGCTCATCCGGTAAAAGTTCTCCGTTCGCGTCTTTTTTATCGTTCATTGATTTGAATTTCACGATACTGAAAACTTTTTCGTTTTTTCCAGGCCGTTTCTGAACGAAAAATGCTTTTCCTTGGGTACTTAAAACTAAATAAGTAACAACAATTAGCGGGCTTGACAATATCAAGACAATAGAAGCCACCAAAATATCGATTATGCGCTTTAGAAAAAGTTTATACATGATAACATATTGATTTCATATCTGCGGTGGTTCGTTCTTGATTTAAGTTCATTGTTCTATTCCTATTGAATAGCAAGATTATTTTTTTTTGAGATACTCTTTTAGTGTACCGTCCCACACGATTTGTTGCTGGTATTTTTTCGAAATGATACCTCTAATAGATTCGTTGGATTCCTGGTATACTTCTTTGTTTTTCAGGCAATTGGACATCGCTTCTTTCAAAGCTTCCGTATTTTGTATAGGCACTATTTCTCCATTGACCCCACTCTCTATTATTTCGTTTGAACCATTGATATCGGTAACGATACTAAATTTTCCCATAGCGCCACATTGTAATACAACATTTGGAAAACCTTCGCGGTAGCTAGGGAAAACAAAAACATTGCAAATGGCGAAATAAGGCCTAACATCGTGTTGAAATCCGGTTTCAATAACGTTAACGTTAGTTTTAATAGCTTTCAATGTCGCCGCGGGCAAAGGATCATGTTTGTTTTCATAAGGTCCTACTAAAACCAACTTTATATCTGAACGGGAGCGGCTCAATTCAGAAAAGGCGTCTAAAAGTTCGGTGATTCCTTTTTCCGAAACCAATCTGCCCACAAAAAGAAACACAAAGTCGTCTGCTGCTATGTTCAATTCATCTCTCTTGGCATTTATGGCAGTACGATCAAAGCGATCTGGATTAAAATGGGCAACGTCAATGCCATTAACATTCCCATTTGAAATAATCTTAAGCGGTTTTTTAGTGATTTTATAGTTCAACAGGTCATTTTTGACCCCTTGCCCCTCTGGGTATAGGTCTGTAGCACAGAAGCAGATGATACGATTGAAAAATATCAGTAACCTCCTCATCAGTCCCGTTCTTGACGGAAAAACCAATCCTGTAAAGGTGTGTGCCCTGTTTGGCACACCGGCAAAATAGGCCGCAAGCATACTCAGAAGACCTGCCTTGGGGGTAATGGAGTGAACCATGAACGGTTTCTCTTTTCTGAATAGTCGATAGAGCTTATACAAGCTGTTAAGGTCTTGAACCGGACTTATTTTTCGTTCAATGCGCAAAGGGATTGTCTTAATGCCCTCGTCAATCGCTAGTTGCTTCGAACTTTCGATTCCCGAACCTACCCCGATAATCTCAAAATGAGTGTTGAGATAATTGAGTTGACCCTTAAGAAGAATTCGCAAGGAATCAGAAAGAGCGGCGACCCTGATAATCTTATTTTTCATCTGGAATCACGGTATTTTCCATAAAGCCCCAGGTAACTTTTGGCCATGGTATCCAAATCATACTTTCGTGATCTTTCAATACAGTTTTTCACTGTGGTATTGTAGAAACTTTCATCTTTCAACAAGCGCTTGATAATATCGGCCAGTTGGTGGTCGTCATTTTTTTCGAATAAGATACCGGCGTTTTCGACCACTTCCGTAAGTCCTGGAACATCGGATGCGACAAAGGGACGACCACTGGCCATACCTTCAACACTGGACAATGACAATCCTTCGTAATGGGAAGATAGCACAACCACATCGGAGGTTTTCAGCAGTCTAGGTACATCATCCCTGATACCCAAAAAGGAAATTCGATCGGTCAACCCTAAAGAAGCGACTAGATTTTCACATTTTTGCCGTTCTTGCCCTTCACCTACCAAAAGAAGTTTTGCATCTGGAATGAGCTTCATTGCCCGTATTAGCGTACCTTGATTTTTTTGCGGACGAAATGCTGAAATTTGAATTATAAGTCGTTCCCCTTTGCCTACCCCAAAATCCTTTTTTTCATAGGGTTCTGCGTTCGAAATTGCAGCTAGATTCACGCCATTGAAAATCAATTCTATGGGTACCTTCTTACTTGAGATATGACGTTTCATATTTTCAAGTACCGTTTCTGAAATCGCAATATGACAATCGTACTTCTTGTACATGAAACGTTCGATAGGTTTGTAAAAAGCACTGCTCATTCTTCGATTATCGGTATTGTGTTCCGTATGAATGAAGACACTTTTCTTACTTGCATATTTCGACAAGGCGACCCAGTAAAAAGGAGGAAAGAGATGCGCGTGAATTACATCGTACTCATATCGTTTGAGATGCTTGGCAATTTTAAATACACATGACGGATGGTACATATTAGTGTCTGAACCCAGGGAAAAAATAGATATTTGCTTGTTTTTCTCCAATTGCCTGCTCAATGGGGTGTCATATGACTTCAATAACAAAATACTCACCTGATGCCCCTCTTCAATGAACTTTAAAGAAGTTTCTACAACTAACTTTTCTGCCCCTCCGGGAAGAAGAGAATTTATGACCTGTAAGATTTTAAGGGGTTTCATAGTGGAAAAACGCTAATTGCGTTGAGTTTCGTATTGGGTGCCTAGCGATACATCAGCATAAATGCTGTAAATGGTTTCTAAATCCTTGGAATCAAAATAATCCTCGTCCGTTTTGTTCTTATTGTAAATCTTGTTCTTTTTGAAATATTCAAAACATCTAGGGTCTTTTGAAAGATTGAGATGATTCAAAATAGAACCAATGGTTTCTTCTGGACTTTGAATGAAATCGGTATAACGCACATCTAAAACTTCAACACCGGTTTTTTCAATTTCCATATCGGTGATGTTGGAAACTTTTTTGGTTTGAAGTGCCGTAATAGCTACGCGATTACCCACATTTCTTTCGGCAAACTGTTTTTCTTCATCCGAATAAACACCGGTCCACCAAAGCTTTGTAGCACCCAAATCCTCCCAAAAATCACTTTTGATCAATGAGCTTACTGTAGGTACCGGATTTCTGTGTATCCTGACGAATTGAGCATCAGGAAAAATACTTAGTAAATACTCGATTTTTGCCGGCCCGGTCAACTTAAAGGCCAATCTTTTTTTTCTTTGGTACCTGACTATTTTTTCAAAATAGTCCCTTGCTCTTTTTACCGTATCTTCTGAGGCGCGCTGCCCAATTAAAAAATCTCTTCCGAAATCAAGCTCTTTTTCTAGATTTTGGGACCAAATCGTGTAGTTTTCACTGGATCTAAAGGCGTATTTATGTTGGCTATAGATTTCCCAAAACGGATTCTGAAACAGAAACCGCAAAAAGTTAATCGCTAATGATTTCGGAAAAATGTTGTGCCAATTTGAAGGAAACCCCAAATCCTTGTGGCGCATGGCAATGTTCGAGATAATGGTCGTACCAGAACGTGGGTTGCCAATAAAAATTATAGGCTTTTTTAAATAATCGCCAGATTTGGAGCTCATAAAAGTATTTTATGAATGGGAAGCTAGATATTGATTTTCCTTAGAATAAATGGATCTTATTGTTTCTAAGTCTTTAGCCTCGAAATATTCTTCGTCTTTTTTATTTCTATTGTAGATTTTATTCTTTTTGAAATAAGAGAAACAACCTTTGTCATGTGCAAGTCCTGTATAGTCTAAAATACCCTGAATGATCCCTTCCGGATTCTGAATGAAATCACCGTATTGCACGTCGAACACATCTGCCCTTGTTTTAGCAATTTCAAAATCCGTAACATCGGTGACCTTTTTTATCTGAAAAGCTGTCATAGCTACAGGGTCATTCTTGTGAGCTTCGGCCCATTTTTTTTCCTCAACGGAATAGACGCCTTTCCACCATAGCTGTTTTTGACCACGTCTTTCCCAAAAACCGCTCTTTAACAACGAACTTATAGTAGGTACGGCCTTGCGATGTATACGAACAAAATGCGCATCAGGAAAAATACTGTGAATATACCCTAGCCGAGAGGGCCCCGTAATTTTAAAGGCCAACCTTTTTCTACCTTGATAGGAAACGATTTTCTGAAAATACTCCCTTACTTTATATATGGTCTCTGGATCTGCTGTTTCATTGAGTAAGAACTCACCTCTGAAATCAACATCAGAACCTAAGATTTCCTGCCACATATTGTAATTTTCGAAAGTTCTAAAAGTGAACTTATTGAGAATACCTAAATTATTAAGTTGCTTTTTCTGTCCCTGTATGCGCCAAAACCTATTGTCTAAAATCCTTCTTAAATAATTTATCTTAAGATTTTGAGCATTCTTGTCTTGAAATTTGGAAGCAAACCCAATATCCTTATGCCGCATCACTATTTCGGAAATCACCGAGGTGCCTGAGCGGGGATTGCCTATGAATACAATAGGCTTTTCCAGCTCTTTATAGGTTGTATAATCCGTCGACATGTTTTGGATTCTGATTGGTTATTGGACAATCATACCTGCCGCTACGGTTTCATTGGTTGTTTCATCGACTAAAATAAGACTGCCTGTTGCCCTATTTTCACGATATGAATCGATCATTAGAGGTTTGGTAGTTCTGATTTTCACCTTGCAAATGTCATTCATCCCAAGCTCCTTATCCTCTAGATTCCTTCCTAAAGTTTCAATATCTATTTTATAGAGTATTTCCTTTATCATAGCCGTTTGCTCATTTGTGGTATGGCGCACCGTATACTTTGCACGAGGTCTTGCCGGAGCGTTGTTCAACCAACAAAGCATAACCTCTAAATCTTGAGCTGGTTCGGGCTTGTTGTTTGATCGTACGATCATGTCACCACGACCAATGTCAATATCGTCTTCTAAAGTCATAGAAATGGACATTGGTGCATAGGCCTCGTCCAGTTCTCCTTTTGGACCTTCTACGGTTTTGATTTTAGAGGT
This sequence comes from uncultured Flavobacteriaceae bacterium, assembly GCA_947494565.1. Taxonomy (GTDB): domain Bacteria; phylum Bacteroidota; class Bacteroidia; order Flavobacteriales; family Flavobacteriaceae; genus Maribacter_C. Next base: position 117,908 of record CANLVG010000003.1, read on the forward strand.
GAACCCCGAAGGCATTACCGTAACTTCATCACCTGGCCTAAAAATGCCACTTGAGATCCTTCCAGCGTAACCCCGATAGTCAATAAAGCCATCACGTTGGGGCCTTAACACGGTCTGTACCGGAAAACGTGCATCTACACTATTAAAATCGCTGCTGATATGAATGGTTTCTAAGGTATGAAGCATTGGTGCTCCATTGTACCATGCCATATTTTCAGAACGATTTACTACATTGTCTCCTAATAGAGCACTGATGGGTATAAAACGAACATCTTGTACTAACAATTTTGAAGAAAAATCTTGAAATTGTTTGACAATTTTATTGTAAACCTCTTCTTTAAAATCTACTAAATCCATCTTGTTGATACATACGACCAAGTGAGGAATTTGTAAAAGAGAAGCTATAAAAGCGTGTCTTTTGGTTTGTTCAATAACCCCATGTCTTGCATCTACCAAAATGATAGCGGCGTTAGCGGTTGAAGCTCCGGTGACCATGTTTCTAGTATATTGAATATGGCCCGGAGTATCGGCTATAATAAATTTTCTTTTGGGCGTAGTGAAATAGCGATATGCCACGTCAATTGTAATTCCTTGTTCACGTTCATCTTTAAGGCCATCGGTAAATAAGGCAAGATCCACACCTTCATGACCTTTTTTCTGACTCGTACTTTCTATGGCTTCCAATTGGTCTTCAAAAATCGATTTTGAATCGTATAAAAGTCGTCCGATCAACGTACTTTTTCCGTCGTCGACGCTACCTGCGGTGGTAAATCTTAATAATTGATTGTTATTTAATTCCATCTTGTTTTTTCTTTAAAAGTAACCTTGTCTTTTTCTGTCTTCCATCGCGCTTTCCGAACGTTTGTCGTCAGTTCTATTGCCTCGTTCGGTTTGTCGCATACCGGAAACTTCCTCTGCGATTTTTTCAAGGGTATCGGCATCTGATTCGATACCTCCTGTAATGGTGATATCACCAAGCGTACGGAATCTTATCTTTTTAGTAACGATTTCCTCTCCATCTTCCAACTTCAAAAACTCTGAATTAGGAATCCAGGAATCACTTCTCCATACTACTTCGCGTTCATGGGCATAGTACAAAGATGGAATAGCTATGTTTTCTCTACAGATATAATTCCAAACGTCCATTTCTGTCCAGTTACTAATCGGGAAAGCCCTAAAGTGCTCACCTTCGAAATGCTTTCCATTAAATAGGTTCCATAGTTCGGGGCGTTGGTTTTTTGGATCCCATTGACCAAAATCATCCCGGTGCGAAAAGAAACGTTCTTTGGCTCTAGCTTTTTCTTCATCGCGTCTACCACCACCAATGGCACAATCTACCTTATTGGCTTCAATGGCATCTAATAGGGTTGTAATCTGTAATGAATTACGTGTGGCATTCTTGCCTTTTTCTTCTGCAACCCTACCATCGTCGATAGCTTCTTGTACAGAACCTACAATAAGATTCACACCCAATTCTTTGAGGGTGTCATCTCGAAATTGAATGGTTTCGGGGAAATTATGCCCCGTATCCACATGCATTAAAGGAAAAGGTATTTTTGCCGGATAAAATGCTTTCTTAGCAAGATGGGCTACCAATATGGAATCCTTTCCTCCTGAAAATAAGATAACCGGATTTTGAAATTGGGCCCAGACCTCCCTAAGAACATATATGGCCTCAGATTCTAATTCGTCAAGATAATTTAAATAGTATTTACTCATTTTTTGAGTCTTAAGTGGTTTTCGATTTTATGATATATGATAGTTACTGATTCTTCGATAGAATACTTTTCCGTTACCTCGGCATCTGGCTGTTCCGGTGCCTCATATGGGGCCGAAATACCTGTCATGTTTTTGATTTCTCCCTTGCGCGCTTTTGCATAAAGCCCCTTGACATCACGTTGTTCACAGACCTCAAGGCTAGTGTTTACAAAAACTTCAATATAGTTTTCAGCACCGACGGCTTTTTTAATCAATTCGCGATCTTTCTTGTAAGGAGCAACAAATGCGGCCAAGACGACCACGCCGGCATCTACAAATAGATTGGCAATTTCACCGATTCTTCGATTGTTTTCAGAACGATCTTCGGGGCTGAATGTAAGATCTTTATTGATACCATGTCTAATATTATCACCATCTAGGGTATAGGTCTTTACATTCTTTTCGTGCAAATATTGTTCTAAAGCATTGGCAATTGTAGATTTTCCAGATCCCGATAGGCCAGTAAAGAAAATTAGCAACGAATTATGACCATTTGCTCTTCTGCGATCATTACGTGCTACATTATATGAATGTCGAACTATATTTTTTTCCATTTTTTTGATCTAATAATTCTGTCCAAGCCAAAATTAATTCGGTACCAAGCCCTTTCATGGCAATAATACAATATCATTTTCGTAATGACTTCGGCTCCTCCTATTTTAAGACCCGTCATAGGGTCTCCTGAAATAACCCAGGAAAGTATTATGGTGTCTAAAGTACCAACAATACGCCATGACACAGTTTTTAATAAGTGCCTTTTACGGCTTTCTGGAATACCGACCCGTAGCCAAGCACGCTCATGTACATAGTACAATATCATTTTGGTCACCACTTCAGAAAAGCCTATTTTGAGACCTGTCATCGGGTTGCCCGTAATTATCCACGACAAAAGTACGGTATCTATAGTACCCACAATACGCCAAGTAATAGTCTTGGCAATATGCCTTTTATGGGATATCTTACCCATGAGACGCGATATTTTTCCTAAAGGCCCCATTATTTATTTACCAAAAAGAAGGGATTTAAGAGGTTTTCTTTATTATATAAAAGTTCTTCATTTGTATCCTGCGAAATTACACTTAAGCCAACAGCATTGCAAATTGCTTGACCAGCTGCAGTGTCCCATTCCATTGTGGGGGCGAAACGCGGATAAACATCAGCCTTGCCTTCAGCCACTAGGCAAAATTTTAAGGAGCTTCCCTTTGAGACAATATCAACGTTTTTGAAATCATGTTTAACCGAATCGATATAATCTATCGTATTTTGATTCATGTGGGACCTACTCCCCACAATACGCAACAGATTTCTATCCAAAGCGCTCGGTTTGATGCGATCTTCTTCGGTGAACAATTCTTTATTAATGTTGTGGTCTTTTGTCAAAACGGATTTGTAGGCAATACTCTTGCTCACGTCAGCATAATATAGTTCTCGTGAGACGGGTACATAAATGACGCCAAAGGTAGGTTTACCTTCTTGACACAAAGCAATATTAACGGTGAACTCCCCGTTTTTTTTGATAAATTCCTTAGTGCCATCCAAAGGATCGACGATCCAACAGGTTTTCCAGCTCTTCCGCACCTCGAAATCCAGTTGTTTATTTTCCTCGCTTATGATCGGGTGGTCGGTAGTTTGAAGGAAAGCCACAATTGCATCGTTTGCTGCCTTATCTGCAACTGTCAGCGGCGAGTTGTCTTCTTTGTGCTCGACTTTTATTTCTGGACCTTCATAGACTTTTAGAATTTCTTTGCCTCCGGCAATGGCGGCTTCTATCGCCAATTGTAGATCTTTTTGCATAAATGATGTTTGCTGTGATTAGTTCTTTTTTGTTAATGTGAATCTTTACATGAAGAATAACGCAAGTTTCGACGAAATGATATACCAAGATGGTCTTTTTTTTGTAAGGCCCATGAGAGACAGCCTGAAATGACCAAGACCCTATTTCGAATGTACTTCTTGTAACAATTTTTGCCAATTTTGCCCCACTTCATCCATTGAAAATTTTTCTAAAGCGAGTGGCGCATTTTTCTGTAGCCGAACTCTTAGTTCATTATCTTCTATTAATCGAACCACTTCGCTGACCATGGCTTCTATGTTCTGATTTTCGATGAGAAGTCCGTTATCCTCATTGGTAAGTATATCTGAGGGGCCAGAAATACAATCATACGCAATACAAGCGGTACCTTGTGAACATGCTTCAAGTAAAGTCATCGGCAGTCCTTCAAAGCGGGACGGTAGTATGAAAATCTCGGCAGTATTCAAGATATCCTTTATATCCGTTCTGTATCCTGTGAACTCCACGTTTGTAACACCTAACTCTAGGACCAAATTCTCTAAATATTCTCTTCCATGATCGCCTGCACCAACTATTTTGAATAACCAATCGGAACTTTTTTCACCTACCTTTTTCGCGATTTTAATTAAGTTGTCAAAACCTTTATGATGATAGCGGTTCAATTGACCAATGGCAACAATTTCTTTTTTTCTATTGGTAGGCAGATTTTTTGCTATTTCAAAAGAACACGGATTGGGCATCACAATCACCTTTTTATTTTTTTTGGAAAAATAGTTTAAATCAAAACTAGTTAATATGGTAACCGCATTTGCCATGGGGTATAAAAAGGTCCACAAAAATTTTTCTTGATAGGTATAACGAGAGAGGTAGTTGTTGTGCTCAGAGACTATAATCTTAATACCGTATATTTTCGCAACAGGAATGGTCATGTATCCTAACAAGTCTATATGTGAATTCATGATATCAGGTCTATTGGCCTTTTTTTTATAAAATGATAGTAAACTGAAAAAACCACTAAAGACTACCGATTTAACCAGGGGTTGCTTGTGAAGCCGCACCCTTTCGATGTCTGCATTTAAAGGATATTGATCACCCCCTGTAAAAGTGATAATCCGCACTTGGTGTCCGTGGTCATCAAGATAGTTCGCGATAAGACTAATGACGCGTTGTGCTCCGCCGTCGGTCATTTTACTGATTAGGAAGTCTATTTTCATGGATTATCCTTTTTCAGATTTTATTTGGTAGGACTCTTCGGATGATATTGTGTTCAATTCTTCTACTTGATATATCTTATTGAATAGAAAAAGAGATAATGCCAGTTTTACCTCGTTGTCGTAGAAATTATGCGTTGTCAAAAGATAGATTGTCAAAGCTAAGCATAGTAAAAAAAGAGATGGTTCAATGTAAAACAGCCGCCATGATTTTATAAGTAGAATGATGAGTAAACCAACAAAAAATAGTAAAGGTATTATACCCGATTCCCCCATAATCAACAGGTATGTATTGTGTGCCCCAATACCTTTAATACCCCCCCCTTGAAAACTTCCATATCCATAACCAAAAATAGGCTTTTCAAATATCGCATCGTAGAATAGCGCCCAAGTCTCATCCCTTGAATCATGACCCAAATCTTCAGTGGTAGTCTCATCACTTAGAACCCCTTTGTATTTATCAAATCTTTTCCCTCCTATGTCGAAAGCGCTTCCTACCACCAAAAGAGCTAAGAACACAACGACCCCAGCCACAAGTATTCTAATATTCTTTGGATTACTTCGTATTGATATAACGTTAATAAGTGCCCAAATCACAAGAAAAGTTCTAGAAAAAGTAAGGAAGCCAGCAAGGGAAAAAATTATTTGCATGGCTATTTTGTATTTTCCGGCTTTCATGTTGTTCGATATTGCGTACCCAAATAGAGCCACGAAGCCGGCGCCGTTCGGATTAAAATAAAAACCGGCGGCACGGCCGTTAAAATTATCGAAATAAACGGAGTTCAAAATAATACTGATCGCTCCAATCGCCAAAACGATTCTTACTTCTTTTCTCGTTATTTCGCTGAAAAAGGAGCTTCCGAAAAATACTACTATGAAGAATTTTGCAAAATTTGTAAAGAAATCACGTTCTTCACCCATCAGTTGAAATGCTCCAAAAGCGAAATACAAAACCCCGCAAATAAGTATACCTACATGAGGTTTTCCCTTTAAGAAAAATAGATAATAGCAAATTAGTAGAAAGAAAGAACCATAGCTTAATATGGTTCCTACAACACTTCCAAAAGATTTTAAGGCCACGGTTGGCAGGTTGAGTACGAACAACCCTAGAATTACATATTTTAAAATGTTTTTTGGATTCATAGGCTCTTAATCAGACTATTTCTTTTTTTCATGGTAAACACGAAGAACGTAAGGGTTCGTAAAATCATTACAATTGTTGTTGCCATAGCGAGCCCATAGATACCATATTTATCGATTAGAACAATATTCAACACGATATTTAATAAGAAACTTACAAAAGATATTCTTGCCATAAACCTATTTTCATTTATGGTCGTTAAAAACTTTGAGATTATCCGACCTGCAAAAGCAAACGGAATATAAATTAATAAAATGCGTTGAATTCTTGAAACAATAATGGTATCCTCCGAGGTGAACTCATTACGTTCTAAAGCAAAAGCGATAATCTCTGGAGTAAAAATATAAATCACGGTGCATATTAATAGCGCACTGATGAAACTGCCCTTTATTATTTTCAATAATTGCGCATAGGCTTTTTTAATATCTGTGTTCACCAATTTTGAAAAATGCGGGAGTAAAACTTTACCTACCGAGATTACAATAATCGCCAAAGCAAAACTAGGGATTTTTGTACCGTAGTTTATGGCACCAATGGCACCAATGGCAAGTTGGGCTGCAAAATATTTGTCAACGAAGTTATTCCCCATTGAAAAGAAGGCAGCGGCCAGTTTATGGGGTATTTGCTGTATCATAATTTTGGCACCTTCATTTATGACTGGCTTGCTGAGGAATAGGACATTCAACAATTTGCTTTGAATCAGCAAGTAAGCGAAAGTTATGACAGTGCCGAGTAAAAATGCCCATGCCAGAACTAAATCCCCAAGTTGTTCTTGGGCGAAAAAGAGAAATAGAATAGTGGTCATAGGAAAAAAAATACCCCCTATATTGGCGATGAAGAATTTACCTTTTACTTCAATCAGCCCTACCATTACATTATTCAGTCCCATGAATATGAGGCTTGGCATTACAATGAAAATTTGTTGTTTTACCAACTGATAGTACTTATCAGGTTTATTCGGAAAGACCTCCTCAATAAAAACGTCTGTGCTCAAATAAACAATCAAGGTGAAAAATAAGGAGATGCCTATTACCATTAAAAACATAACCGCTTGAAAAGATGCCAGATTACCACCGTTTGTTTTTTCAGTAATATAGTTAGGGATAAAAATATTGCTTAGAGATCCGATGAAGACATTTTTAATGAAGCCTGGGAGTAAAATGGCAATTAAAAAAGTATCTAGTGTCAGGGAAAGACCAAAGGTTGAAGCAACAAGCGTTTCTTTGTAAAACCCTAAAACTTTTAAACCTAACGAAATAATGCCAACAGTAGCGATACTTTGAAAAAGGCGATTATTGAATACTTTACCTAAAAACTGCATGTCAGGTCTTTTATGCCAACGCTCTCCATAGTGGTGTGATAGCGTCTATATGATATTTCGACGTACTCAAATGTGCTTTTTCGCCAAGGGATGCTCTTTTTTCTTCATGATTGACCAAAATGGATAGTTTTTGTTCAAGTTCGTTATCTGAATGCATGGGTATCAAAAAACCGTTTTCACCTGAGGTAATCAATTCGCTTGGCCCTGTTGGGCAATCTGTGGAAACACAGGGCAAACCAAATGCCATAGCCTCTAACAAGGCGTTCGGAAAACCTTCATATAATGAGGTAAACGCAAATATTTTACTCTCTAAATAATGTTTTTCAATGGTGTCGCTTCTTCCTATCAACTTAACAGAATTATGCGCGTTCAATTTTTTAATAAGGGCTTCGAGATTTTTACGTTCCTTACCTTCACCTACAATATGCAATACCCAATCATTAAGTTTCATTTTAGCAAAAACTTCAATTAATTGTTTTTGATTTTTTTGCGCGTCCAAGCGACCTACATTTAAAATGATATTTTTCTTCTTGGTTTCCCTAAATTTAAAATCTGGGTTAATAGGGTTTGGAATGATTTTTATTCGCTCTTTCGGAACAAAATCTAGATAAAAGTCGGCTATCTTTTTAGTTTGAAGCACTACAAATTGGGCACGGGGGTAAATCCACTTCCTCAATTTCAACCAAATCGGTGCCAATACCTGATCTTTTTCCCAAGGATTGTTTCGATCACTTATGACAACTGGAATATTCAAATTGTTTCCGGCCAAGGTGGTTAAGATATTCGCCCGTGTTATAAAGGCTATCGCCGAATGGACTTCATATTGTTTTAAGTACTGTTTGATTTTTTTATAAAGTTTGAAATTGGTTTTAAGGGCATCGAAAATGCCAGTACTCGGTTTTATAATGTCAATACAATGCACTAGCTTAATGTCAGAGGATAACGGATAAAACGGCTCCGCTTTGCCAAAGGTGATGATGATTACGTTGTATTGTTTAACAAAATCATTGGCTAATAATGAAATGACCCTCTCAGCTCCGCCGGAAGACAGGCCTACGATTACAAAGGCAATTGTTTGTTTATGTCTAAGAGTTGCTTTATTCATTAAAGATTATAGAAAATAAAACTTATGGTCTTTTCAAAGAAGTAACGCACTAATTGAGATTGTATTGCGATTTTCAATATTGAGTTTGGCGCAAATAGGTAAAACCGAAACAAAGGTATCGTTTATTATAGTATTTAAATACGATGCCCTTTAATTAATTCAAAACTGCCCTGACCAATTTGTCAATCAAAACTTGAGTTAACTCTGCCAACTAAACTAAGAACAGTGGCCGACAAAATGCTCAATGATTTGTTGGGTTCATTTGGAAATGGTAGCGTATTCAATTTTTAAAATGAACAATTGTAGTTACTAAAATTTAGGGTGATATTCATAAAAGAGATTATTCTGCAAGTGGTATTGTCTTTCTCAAAACTAAATCAAGAATTTTCTGGTAAGGTTCTTGGGGGAAACCGTGGAACTGTTCTCTGAATATATGCGCCTATTTCTTTTTCTATTATATCTTTACGTGAATTGTTTTGGTTTCGTCAGGTGTTCAAACCTTTAGATTGCGATCCATTATTTTAATAAAGCGCGAGTCACTTTAAATTAGAACTTAGATTAATTATGGTTTCAAAAAATCAAGTACATTTCCTTGTTTTGTTTTTTCTGCTGTGTACGGTTTCAATGAAGGCAGAACAAAAAAAACTATCTGAACTGGTGTCTTCAACGGCAACCAAAGCATTTCAAGACTTTATGAAATCTGATATAGATACGTTAGTTATTGATAAAAAAAAAACTCCGTGGATTTTTGGCCCAATAACCCTAAAGAGTGTTCACCATAAGGTTATTCTTTTTGAATTTGGTGTAGAGATAGTAGCTAAAAAGAATGCTTTTCCTAGAAAAACTGACGCGCTTTGGAAATTTCTTGATTGCAAAAATATCACAATAAAAGGCAATCATTCAATTCTAAGAATGAATAAAGATGAATACACCGATGGTGAATGGAGACATGTAATACGTTTGAGAGGGTGCGAAAACATAAGCATTTCTAATTTAACACTTAGAGATAGTGGGGGAGATGGCATTGCCATCGGGAGAAGTAAAAAAGTTTGGTTCAGTAAGAATATACACTTAGACAATTTACAGTGTATTAATAATAGGCGTCAAGGTATTTCGATTACTAGTGCTGAAGATGTATGGGTTAACAATAGTTGTTTTGCGGATACTATTGGTACAGCGCCAGGAGCAGGGGTCGACATAGAGCCCAACGTTCCTGAAGAACGCATTGTTAATGTAAATTTCAACAACTGCATATTTAAAAACAACTATAATGTCGGGATCAATGTTGGACTACCTAAACTATTGTCCTCATCAGAAAAAGTCAGTATTAAGTTTGAAAACTGTACACTTGAAAATAACTTTTCGGAAAAGAACACTAAAATACCTTCGGAGATAAGAATCCGATCGCATAAAACCGATCCTGTCAAAGGTACCGTCGTTTTCAAAGGGTGTACCATTAAAAATTCAAAATGGCGTATGCTTTATGCTCGGAAAAATGCTGAAGGGTTTAAGGTTTCTTTTGAGGATTTTAGAGCAGAAGCGGTATGTAGTAGTCCTGACAGCGGTGCAGTGATTTATTTAGAGGTGCCTCACTATAGCGAAGACTCAAACCTAGGCGGATATCATTTCTCAAATGTCACTATTGATTACACTACGGATAAGCCGATATTCATGGTCAGGGGCTCAAAAAGAAATCCTTTAAACAGGTTAGAAAATCTTAGTGGAGAAATAGTCGTTACCAACCCCAACCCCGCTGTAAAGCCCGAAATACAATATATTGGATATGTTCCTTTAATGGATGAAAACGTCAGTCTCAAAATTGAAAAGAAGAATTAGCTTAGAGAATTTTAGTTGGTGAAATCGAACAATGTTTTGTAGTTGACCAATGCAATGATGCCTCTGGGCCCTAGACTATTGAACGACCATACCGATAGGTCGTTAAGCTCTTCATGTCTATACTGATTCAACTAGCTCATTAACAATTTTTGGAGCAAATGTCGCCGCTATTCGGTAATAGGTTCTAATGGTTAGTGATTGCATTTGTTGTTAATGGAAGAACAAAAGATCTTCTATTTTGATATGGTGATTTATGCTTAGTAGGATCATGTAATCTTAGCAAAATGATAAAACGGATGCCTTGCGGTTTAATTTATCGTTAGTAAAAGTCCTTGAAAATGCGTGAATTCTTGTCATCAATTAATGTGGTTGTAATTAATATCCACATTTATCTGATTACTTGGACCGGCGGCCGTATTGTATTCCCAAGGGTGGTCATTAGGCTCTTTGATTATAAAATCCCCTTGAATATTCCTCACCTTTTTGTCTTGCGGAATTCTTATAAGCATGAAAGGCGTATTCTTATTGTACTCTATTCGAAAATTCTGAAAACTAAATCCGCCTATATCAGCAAAGGAGATTCTACCTTCCAATAAAATTGGATGTTGATTACGGGTCGAGAGCAGATTTTTTGCAACAACATTCTTGAAAGAAACCGAATAGCCATTGCTGGGCTTAGGGCTATGGATAATACGACCCAAACTACTTTCAAAGGTAATATCCGTAAATTCAACCGATCCTTTAACCACACTAGATCCCTCTTCAGTTGCGGCCAATCTAATTTCCGTTGTAAGTTGATTGTGATTGGCGTTTTTCGAATTGTTTTTAAAAGTACAATTACTCACTTTGATTGATAAGGGAGTTGAATTTCCGTTCATCTTTCCGGGCCCAACAACAACACCAGCAAAATTGTTATCCTTTATGATACAATTAGTGATATTTATATTTTGCAATCTATCACTTTGAAAAGTTGGCTCTAAATCAATGCCAGCTTCGGGCGCTGTACCATTCGTGCCTGAGAATGTACTATTCTTTATAAAAACGTTTTTCGCGGTTATAACTGAAATACCTTGTCTCATGTTGTTGTGGGATACGACATCTTCAACGGTAATATTGTCAGAAAACTGTCCGCTCCCTCTATTGATGTTGATTCCATCTCCGCCACTATCAATAATTCTAAGCCCCCTTACAGTAAGATCTGTACATCCACCTATACGGAAGGCATGTCGAAACTCGGAACTTCCATATTCGTTACGATTCATGCGAAAAGTAGCGCCATATCCCTCAACGAGTATATTTCTAGAATCATTGATGGTAAATAGCGATGCAGTCTTATGTCCATAGGCTCCGGACTTGGCTCGAAGCACAACACCGGACTCAAATATAATGGTTTTATTCGCTAATCCGACGAACTTCGAAGGCTCAATAATCCAATCACTATTTTGTTTGTCTATTACAATGTAGTTGTTGTTTGATTTAATGGCCTCTTGAAATGCTTCGGTAGCATCATTCGCTTTAAAACCGAAAGAAGAAGCAAAAACAGCATTGGGCGGATAATCGCCTGAACCTCCCTGACCTCCATTGTCCGGAGCACTCACCGTAATTGTATCTATATCGCTATTCTTGGCGCCATCTGAGTCCGTTACGGTCAGTTCTACACGGTATGTACCGGGATTCTGGAACGTATGGGATGGATTGACATTATTGCTCGTAGCGCCATCCTTGAAATTCCATGCGTAAGAAACAATTGCATCGTCATCTGTTGATTGATCCCCTTTAAAGTTTACTGTTAGGGGCGCTTCACCAGAAGTAACGCTAGGTACACCTTTGGCAACAGGTGCCTGATTCTGGTTTACTGGTTCGTTAACCGTGATTGTCGTGCTTTTCGTATCCGTAAGACCTTCTTTGTCACTGACCGTAAGTTTGACAACGTAGGTTCCTGGATCGGAAAAGGTACGTTCGACTGTTTTATTGGTAGAAGGTTGGTTGATTCCGAAATTCCAAGAATAGCCCGTTACCTCTTTGTCATCGGTCGAATTATTGGCAGTGAAGCGAACGGTCAACGGTGCTTCCCCTGAAGTTTTGCTTGTGCCCAATACCGCTTTCGGAGCTTGGTTTTCTGATTCAGAAACCGTAATGGTGAGATTGGCCTTATCCTCCAAACCATTTTCATCCTTAACGGTTAAGGTTACTGGGTAGGTACCTGCTTCGGTAAAAGTAAAAGTTGGATTCACTTCATTGGAAACCTCCCCTTGAGCAAAACGCCATCTGAAACTAGCAATGTTCATGTCATCTTCGGACTTGTCTCCGGTAAACTTGACCTCAAGCGGAGCTTCCCCTGAAAGTGGGGTGGCCGAAGCTACTGCCGTAGGTTTCTGATTTTCTTCTTCGGTAACATTTATAGTAACAGTATCTACGTCGGTAAGGCCCTCCGCATCGGTTACGGTCAATTCAACTTCATAGACACCTACTTCTTCAAATGTATATGATGGATTGGCGTTGGTTCTGGTAACACCATTTTTTATTTTCCACGAATAACTTTGTATTTCTTTATCATCAGTCGAATTAACTCCGGTGAATTTCACCTCTAAGGGTACTTGACCCGATTTTGGGGTAGCATCGGCTATGGCTATAGGTGATTCATTTTCTGTGTTTTCCACCTGCTCTTCATCTTCAATAACGATTTCTTCAGCATCTGGCGGACTGTCGTAAGTTACCACTAATCTTGGCCCCTCCACAGTGGGGTGTTCTTTGGAGGCAAATGAAAGATCGTCCCCATTTTCATGACTTAAAATTAAGGTTTTTACCTCCTCATTCATTTCCTCAGCGTTCAAACCAATTGATTCAATAGACCCAATTTCATATTCTTTGGTAACACTACCCAACATTACCTCCGACTCTGGTATAGTGGAATCTGTTAAATTCGACTCGTTCCAATCATTTGAATCGCCCTTAAAGACATTTACGGCACCATTACCCTTATCACTAACAATAGTAAATTGCAACTCTACATCGGTAATGGTAGCTTTAATATCAGCGATGGGAGTTAAATCGAACATTAAATAGCTCGTTCGATTACCTTCTTCTAGACGCACAATTTGTTGATTAAAACCCTTACCACTCTGAGTATGGGCATCTTGGGTTGTCGGGAACACGGTTGTCCGGCTTTCCAGCACTATTTCAGGTTCTATAATCTCTTCTTCTATTACCTCTTCCGTTTCGTCTACCACTGGCTCTGGTTCGGCATCTTCTTCTAGCGTGACTACTTCCTCTGGATTGTCCTCCAAAACCGAGTCCAATAGCAAATCAGTATCCCGACTACAGGAGAAAAGAAAAAGAACAATGGAAAAGACAATAATACCAGCTTTGGGCAAAGAGAGTGAGGTGGGGTTAAAAGACATTTGGGAATTGCTGTTTTTTATATGTATATCTAATACAATGCAGGTTTATAACTTACTTAGGGCTTTGAAAATTGTGTAGTTTAACTAAATTTTGGGAACTAATTCGATGATCTGCAAATAGTCCATTAAAAACAATCTCTCAAGAATACGAGCAATTTTAAAGCTTTGGATTTCATCCTTGACTTTATTAACACTTTATTAAGAGAAAATTCGATGAAATGCACCTTTTATCGTGTTTATTGTAACTTTAAACGATAAATTTACGAGTATGATCCTGATTCCGAAAAAATAGTTGTTCACCACTTGTTAACAGCGCCAAAGACAGATTCATCTTTAATTCTCAATAACCAAACTGTTGGTTTGTAGATCGTTCTATTTAAACATGTCTCTCTTGGATTTAAATAGTTTCCTGTGGAATTATAATTGATTTGTGAATAAATTTTAGTTTGAAGGTGATTTTTTTTAATTACCAAAAATCTTTGTTTTGACGGACTACAGTTTGATGAAGTATACCAGTTTTATTTGATGCCCCTTCGTTTAATAAGCTTAGATACTACATATTTTAATCTACTAAATATCCAAACTCTGTTTTTCTCAAAGCTTCAGCTAAATCATCATAATTACTTACTAACTCATTGAGACCTTCAGGATTTTGTCTCTTTAGAGGACTGTTAACTTTGATTTTTTTTACCTCAAGAAACTCTAATACCTTTGACATAGTACCTTGAATATCTGTAGTAAGTTCTTCATAAGTCAATTCTAAATAGGGATGGTTTGGAAACATAGCGATACCAAACTCAGTTTCTACTTGCACACTATTTCTGAGATTATCGATACAATCTTCAATATCTATCTCAACCTGCTTTTTGAAATCAACTCCTTTTTTCTCTTGAGAACTTCGCCATGCGCCCGTTTTTTCTGCGATCAATTTTGAAACATAAGTGCGGAGTAAATCTTTTCTTTTTATATGGATAATACGAATGGTGGTGTCATTTTTAATAAAATCCCATACTTCACGGTCTTCACTATCGTCAGGATGGTTATAGAATAACTTGAAACCCATATATTTTAGCCAAGGCAGTTTTTTTCCGAAATTCTCATTCCATACAGACCGACAACTATTTCCATACAATAGCCTGAATGCCTCACCTTTTAATTCTAAATGTGGATGTGATCTTAGTAAGGTTACTAAGAGACTTGAGCCCGTTCGTTGTTTGCCAAGTATTACAACTTTTTCGTAGTTGAAATTACCGGTAAATTTAATGACAACTGCCTTAATGAAACGCTTTACTTTCATATAAGGAGAATTATTATGAATTACTTTCATCTTTTAGTTAAGTTATTTTTTAGCCTATTGAATTGGAAATAGTTGATTTTACGGTTCGTATGGAGACGACTATAGGACAACTAGATGTTCAACTTCGTTTTCTCAGTATAAACCGCGTTTATTTTGTTATAAAGCGATTCACATAAATGTTCTATTTCTGGGCTTAATTTTACATTTTTTCCTTTAGAAATTGAACCTGCATGAATACCGGATATTATTTTTTCTGGAAGGTCGTGAACTGCTGAAAAGGAATAGATTTCTTTGACTATTGTTTTAGGGTGGGTAACCAAGTCTTCATATTTACATAGGAGAACCCTTTTGTTTGATTGAAGATCTTGTTCGAAAAATAGAATGTTTCGACAATACCAAAACAATGCAGCAGCATCTTCTTGTACCATGTCTTCTGAAAAAAATTGATTAACCACTGCTCTAGTTTTTTCCGAAACCTTATCAGATCGCCAATTGCCCGGTTTATTTTCTATTAAAGGGCGAAGATTGTTAATACCGTTGTTGCGACCAAATTTTTTTAAGTTGGAAGCCGCAACATCCTTGTAATTTCGAAAGACCCAAATTGCCTTTGAGTTTTTAAAATAATCAAGGAGTTTTACCGTATTTTGACTTTCTACCAGGGGTTTGAGAGCCACTACCGGTGCATTCGTTCTATGCATTTTTTTAAGCACCTCGGGAAGCGGGTCTAGTCTCAATTTTTTCGGGTCATTTGATGATAAGATACTTTTTTCAGAAAAATTCTTGATTTTCCAATCTTTTTCAAAAATTCCAGAAAGCATGGTCGTCCCTGATCTTTGACAACCCACGATCATAATGATGGTTTTGGCTTTTGAATTTTTTAAAAGAATATCCTGATACAAAAACTTAGATGCTTTTTGCACCTTTATTTCAATTCTTTTTTTGATGTTTCCGAACATGTATGAAGTATAGAGGTGATTATGTGTTAAATTTAAAGGCTAGTATATCCGCCTTATTCTAGTGCTAGTTTTTTGAATAAACCATGTTTAACTTATCTAGAAGGCTTTCACAAAGATGTTCAATTTCAGGTGATAAATTCAGATTTTTACCTTTTGAAATCGAACCTGGGTGAATACCCGCCAAAATATGCTTCATTGGGAGACCTATACCTAGAAAATTATAGACTTGTTTCATTATGTCTGTAGGATGTGTAACCAGTTTTTCGTACTTACATAGGTACACTCGCTCATTATCTTCCAATTGTTGTTCAAAAAAAAGAACATTACGGCAATACCAAAACAATGCAGCGGCATCGGCATAGGACATGTTCTCTGAAAAATGGGTTTTGACGATTTGCTGGGTTTTTTCAGAAACGTTTTCAGCCCGCCAGTTATTTGATTCAAGATGGGCTATCGGTCGCAAGTCGTTAATACCATTTTCAGCATTGAATTTTTTCAAATTTGAGGAAGCAACGTCTTTATAATTGCGAAAAGCCCATATCGCTTTAGAGTTTTCGAAATAATCAAGAAGGGCTATCGTGTTCTGGCTCTCGACTAAAGGTTTCATTAGGAGTACGGGCGCGCCTCTTTTATATAGCAATTGTTTGACTTCGTCTAAAGGATTGAATTTTAAGTATTCGGGCGCACTTTTTGAGGTCAATCGACTCTTTTCCGGATATACCCGAACATTCTTGTCTTTATCAAATATTTTCGACAACATTGTAGTACCTGAACGCTGGCAGCCCACAATAAAGATAATTTTTTTCTTCTTCGTTTCTTTGAAAAAGAAATCTTGCCTTAGATGTTTTATATCTCTAGCTAGTTTTAATTTAATTCTTTTAAAAGTAATCCTGGACATTTTGTGGTTTTGTTTTCTAAAACGTTGAAACTATAATTAATGCTGTTTTTAGGTTTCGTTTTGATTAGTGTAGGTAAATGTCATTCATAGTCATTGTCAGGTTAGGGGATTTGAAGCTTTTTCATGACTAGTTCTGCACACTTTTCGGTAAACAAGTTTGCTCCTTTTAAATTTAAATGACCGATATCAAAAGAGTTTTTGGTCTTATAAAAGGTTTTATTCTCTACATAGTTTGCCAACTCCAAACTATGTCCTTTAGGTAGTTCATTTAAAAGAGGGATAATTTCTTGATATTCATTGTCCTTAAGCCTAGGGGGTACTAGCAAGAATAGATGAATACCTTTTTGTTCAGATTTTGAAATCAAATATTTCAAATGACTTAGGTGGACCTTATTTATGTCTTTTGAGTTGTAATACTGTGGTATGTTCCTAGCGGCTGTAATCCGTTCTTTCAATACTGTAGTATCCGCATGGAAAGTCTTATATCGCAAAGTAAATTCATTATTGCGCCTTTTACTTGAAAGCTCCTTATCCAAGGGAACAAAGCCAGTTTTGCTTCTCACCGACGGTTTGAGAAATAGTCCTTTTAGGATATTGGTATCGACAAAGCTGTTAAGAAAACTATTTAGGTAGATTTTGGTCAAATTGAATTTTTCAATCTTATCATAATTGGAAGCGTTAATATAATTGAGGGCATAATACAAGGTAGAAGTTGTATTCCAATAGCTGCCCCTAGTTGTATTTGTATTTTCCCAATCGTAGAAATTAAGAGGTTTTAACTCTAAAAAAGCATACTTGATGGCATCCTTATCAAGTGTCTTTAAAAAGTGTTCGTAGAGGTAATATGACTCTGGATTGAATGTGCCGGCTGTGGCGATGTTATAAGTCGAAAGATTGTAGTCGGTCATTAGGGAATCGAAAATGCTTGGATTGAATTGACGATAGGAGTGACTCGAACCAAATACAATCGTATTATAGTGTTGGCTAGTCTTTTGAAACGACTTGACTTTGGCCTTAAATGCACTATTGCCCAGATAGAAGGGTGTAACCATTTTTTTTATAGATAGTCCGATTAGCAGTATCAAACCAAACCAAAAGATGTTTCTTAAAAACTGTTTCATTACTTAAAATTGAAAATAAATAAATTCCTGTTGAGAACCACCAAAAGTGAAAATAATCAGAATGATACCGATATAAAACCCCCATCGTAAAGGTTTTTTTATCAAATGGTTACGCTCTAGATTCTCTAAAGCATGTTGTTGTTCCCTTTGAAGCCATTCTACCACTACAAATAGTAAAATTAGTGAAATGATAACCATAGGGAATTCTTCTGGCACGGTAAACAAGGATGTTGAAAAAATCTCTTTTAGATAGGTCAACGCTTTGTCAATACTTGAAGCCCTAAAAAATACCCAAGCCAAAACAGTAAGTAGAAAGGTAGAGCTCATGTGGAATATTTCCCTGGGGTTGGGAAATATTTTACCTTCCGCCACCATACCCAAATTTTGTCTGTTTTTACCCGACAGTAATAGGGGTAAAAAATACAATGCATTTAAGGCTCCCCATGCAATAAAAGTCCAATTTGCACCATGCCAAAATCCACTAACTAGAAAAATGATGAAGGTATTTCGAATCTTCATTGGCGTACCACCCTTACTACCGCCTAATGGGATATATAGATAGTCTCTGAACCAAGTGGAAAGAGATATATGCCAACGTCGCCAAAATTCTGCAATATCCCTGGAAAAGTATGGGAAGGAAAAATTGCGCATAAGATTAAACCCAAAGAGACGCGAAGTTCCTATCGCAATATCGGAGTAACCTGAAAAATCTCCATAAATTTGAAAAGTAAAAAAGAATGCTCCTAACAACAAAGTGCTGCCTGAATAGTTGTCAGCATTATTAAAAATTAGATTGGCATATTCAGCGCAGTTATCCGCTATTACTACTTTTTTAAATAGCCCCCAAAGAATTTGCCGTAGTCCATCAACTGCGAGTGAATAGTTAAAACTACGTTTTTTATAAAATTGAGGTAATAAGTTGGTAGCTCTCTCAATTGGGCCGGCAACTAACTGGGGAAAAAAACTGACAAAGGCTCCAAAGGCTATAAAATCGGTACAAGGTTCTAGTTTACCTTTGTAAACATCAATTGTGTAACTCAGTGTTTGAAAAGTATAAAAACTGATGCCGACCGGCAATACAATATTCAGCGAACTTGCACTGAGTTCCATACCGAAAATTGAAAAGGCACTGATAAAATTGTCGAGAAAAAAATTATAGTACTTGAAAAACCCTAAAAAACCTAAATTAACTATAATACTAAGCCATAAAAAAAGCAATCTTCTTTTTTTCTTCTCCTCTTTCCTTAAAGCAATACCTATTGAAAAATCTATAATAGTGCTAAACAAGATCAAGGATAAGAATCGCCAATCCCACCAGCCATAAAAAAAATAACTAGCCGCAAATATGAGTAGGTTTTGCAAACCGGTCTTTTTGAATACAAACCAGTATAAAATGAAAACCAGAGGTAGGAATATAGCAAAGTCTAAGGAATTGAATAACATAAACTAGAAACCGAATTTGGTGGCAATTGAACTCGAATACTGAAATAATTGCGAATCTTTGATTAGTAAATAGAGTTTTGTTAAGGTTACAAACGTAATTTTTTAATTTTTGGTATTTCTTTGAAAGGCTTTCAAAGCTAGCTTTAATTATTTTCGAATAGCGCTTTGAATGCAAATTGTGTTAGCATTTCATGGCCTCCGTCGAAAATGCACAATTGGACTTTTTTATACTTTTTTTTCAGGAGTACCCTTCGACCATCAATTTTCATTTGGGACACTGTTCCTTTTTTTTGTTTTAATAGGAGTAGTTCTTCTTTCTCCGAGACAAAACTTGCTGAATCTTTTGCCTCATAATCATGAAGTACTTTGTTGTAATAATCAATAGAATGACTTATCGGAACGCTGCCAGTGATTCCATCGTAGATTCCTGCATATAATAATAATCGCGTGTTTTTTCGCTTTTCTAATGGCGTCGGCCAATTGATGGGTGACCTTTCATTAGCGATTTGAAGATCCAAAACAGTGTTGTTCGAAGAGGTGCATTTCAAAATATCCATGGCGTACTCTTTTTGACGTATTGATACCTCGGTATGCCATTGGGCCAAATCTGTAATAGGCACCCAAGCTGACACAGTATGAAGTTGATGTTTTGACTTCATGTAAGCGCCAATAGCAGCTAAACCTCCGCCGCTTTTTCCTATAACATGAATCTGGGAGGTGTTAACATTGCCTTTAGCAATTGCAAAATCAATCGCATCATCGATATCGGAAAGGGCCAATTGACTCAAACAAGCTTCTCGAGTTTTATTAGGTCCTCGAAAACTTGGATGTATATAGTTGACGTCTTTCTGTTTGCTTAAAATCGCTAGACTATCAAATGAGTCGTAGTCGCCGCTCCAAGTATGAAGACTAACAACTAAGGGCTTAGGATACGCAGAGGTTGTCGGGTAGAAATATGCATTCTGTGTCTTTTTATCGACACTTGATATAATCGTTATTTTTTGATACCCGTTTTGCCATAGAGAATGAGCTGTATTGTTTGTTTTCAAAAGTGTTTTGACAACAGATTTTCTTTTCAAATCTAATATGGGCGTACTCCTAGCCAAAAAAAATCCAATAAGAATACCGAATAAAATCAGCACTAGGCCAAACCAAGGCTTAGGAGAAGTTTTCAAAATTGAATTTTTATTTTGATTATTCTACTGTCTTTCATATTTGATAAGAGAAGGCATCTTCATGAGCTAAGTCTTTAATAATAGATGACTCACTGAACATATTAAAGATAGAATATTAATTGTAGTACTCCTTATACCAACTAACAAAAGCTTTCACCCCAGCTTGAATTGTTGTTTTTGGTCGGTATCCATAATCCTTAATTAACTCATCAACATTAGCCCAAGTACGTTCTACATCCCCTGGCTGAATCGGCATCATATTTTTTTGAGCCACTTGATCTAAATTCTTTTCTATTTCTGCAATAAAGTCCATCAACTTAACCGAATTATTGTTCCCAATATTATACAACTTATAGAATTCCTCTGATGCTATTCTAGATGTTTTATCGGAAATCAACACACGAACAATTCCTTCAACGATGTCATCAACATAGGTGAAATCCCGTTCCATTTTGCCATAATTGAAGACCTTAATCGGTTTGTTATTGGTAATAGCTTCAGAAAATAGAATAGGAGCCATATCTGGTCTACCCCAAGGGCCATATACCGTGAAAAAACGCAATCCCGTAGTTGGTATCTTGAAAAGATGGCTGTATGTATGTGCCATCAGTTCATTACTCTTTTTTGTAGCTGCATATAGACTAATCGGATGATCTACGTTATGTTCTACTTTAAACGGAATTTCTTTATTTGAACCATAAACACTTGAGCTACTTGCGTACACCAAATGTTTTATCTTGAAATTTCGACAGCACTCCAACACATTGAGAAAACCAACTACGTTACTATCGATATAGGCTTCAGGGTTTTCAAGGCTATAACGCACACCGGCTTGAGCAGCGAGATTACACACATGATCAAACTCTTCTTTTTTGAATAATTCAGGAAGCTTGGTGCGGTTTTCAAGATTCATTCTTACAAATGAAAACTTATTAGGATGTCGTGTGCTATTGCAGATTAGGTTATATTCCTTGGCCTCTTGTCTATCTATGCCCAATTGTCTAAGACGATCAAGTTTTAAATTAGGGTCATAGTAGTCGTTCATATTATCTAGACCAACTACCACAATGTCATGTTTTAGTAAAGCTTCACATAAATGATAACCAATAAATCCGGCAGCACCGGTAACTAAGATTTTCATGAACTTTTTTTTTGAGTATTATTGGTGGTTTTAAATTGATGCTGAAACTATGGTGAATTTTACATTATAGTTGTAATGTGTTTTATTGTCTTAGACGCGCAAGGCATAACCATATTTTTTAAGCGTATTTCTGGCCATAATGCGAAAAGACTTTAATTGTTTTGGGTTCATTTTTTGTTGCCACTCGGTGTCTAGTTTCAATTTAATGGACTTGGATTTCCTTAAGATATTACCGGCCATGATATGCGATTCATCTTGGGCTAAATTCAATTCTGCCTTTTCCATAACCGTCTGAAGATTTACATCAATGATATTTGAAATTTCATTCAAGGTTTCATTTGGCTGGGTTATTAAATCTTCATATCTGATCAAACCCGAGTTTTTGGTTTTCTTACAAATGAAATTCGAGATTCTATTGATAACCACCCAATAAAGTGCAGCTCTCCAAAAAGGCTTTTGTTTGCGGTTTGATTTTTTCATTATCGAATAAGAAACACCACGACCGTCTCTAACTAAATGAATTATCCTTAAATCTATATCAGGGTGTTTGGACAAAACGTAAGCTCTTAATGGGTTTTTCGAGATGTCGACAACTATATCCTTACCACTCTCTTCTTTAATGGCTTTGAAAAAATTATACTTTCCTTGTAGATAGTTTTCAAAGTATTGCGTTTGAAAAGGGTAATTGAAGATGATTTTGAACCAAGCGCGGGGTGATTTGAAATTTTCAATTTTTAGACCTTTTTCAATTGTACGGTTGACGCTTTCGTGCGTGTTCAGTTTTTCCCAGTTTTCCATAATGGACGACCAGTAGGAACAAGTATGTACATTATTTCCACATGAACACGGTCTTTTTCCTCTCCTAAATCGCCCAACATTACTAATTTCACCAGGACTAACAACGTCGGAATGTAGGTTTAGTAGAATGCCAAGTAGTGTTGATCCAGATCTACCCGAACCCATACAGTAAACGACTTTAACTTTTTCTTGGTCACTATTACTTTTCATGTAATTTCTAAATATGTAGGTTTGATAAGCACAACGATAGTTGTTGATACTTCAATTTTCTAATTTTACGAGCATTTTCTGTAATCCTTAATTTCGGACATGATCAATTGATGTCATTTAAAAACCCTTTGTTCAAAGTATCTACGATCAAGATTGTAAACAAGTGCATTCAAACGTAAATATTTCTGCTTGATTTTATGGTTGCCTATGAAATTTTGGTTCGTATTACTACCAGCAGCATGTATCCGTCCTAAGATATTCCAAATTGTATTTTACCATATACTTCCAACTCACATGTATTTCTGTCTAGACAATCCTTGTTATTTGAGGATAGTGGTCACTTAGCCTAAGCTTGTTAGCACTTACTCCTATTTTCGTCTAGTTCTCCTTCCTTAAAATCACAGTCCACGAGATTCTTCCTGATCAAAAACCTTTTTGTAGAACTAAAAAAACACTTGAACCGCAATTTTGATTACAAATGTTTGGAATTCGATACTTACGAGTTCCGAGGACATAGAATTCGTTAGTTAACTAGTATAGTTCAATTTTACGATTGTCCAATTTTATAAAAGTTGAAGCCCAAAGCATTCATCTTTTCATCGTCTAACAAACGCCTACCATCAAATAGAAAGGCCGGCTTTAACATATTTTTATGAATAGACTTCCAGTCATAGGTTTTGAATTCGTCCCATTCCGTGAGAATTGCGATTGCATGCGCTTCCTTGGCCGCTTCCATTGGGTCGTTGACTACTTTCAACAGGCGTCTGTTTTCTTGAGGTGTTCGAGTATTCAAGTAATCTAAATCGGCATATACTTGATCCTCAGGAACCTTAGGGTCGTAAATCGTTATCTCCGCTTGTTCATCCAACAATGCATCTGCCACATATATAGCAGCTGATTCTCGCGTGTCATTCGTATCTTTTTTAAATGCCCATCCATAGAAAACAATCTTCTTACCAGAAACGGTGTTATACAAAGAAGTGATGATATTTTCAGCGAAACGCCTTTTTTGATAGTCGTTCATAATAATCACCTGTTCCCAATAATCCGCAACTTCTTGAAGACCATAACTACGTGCGATATAGACCAAGTTCAAAATATCTTTTTGGAAACATGATCCCCCGAAACCGACAGAAGAATTTAGAAACTTTGGACCTATACGACTATCGTAACCAATGGCTTTTGAAACTTCGGATACGTTGGCGTCCGTCTTCTCACATAACGCTGATATTGAATTTATAGATGACACACGTTGGGCTAAAAAGGCGTTTGCTACTAATTTGGATAATTCAGATGACCAAACATTAGTTTGAAGTATCCTTTCATTAGGAAGCCAATGTGCATAAATCGAACTAAGGGCGTCCTTCGCCAATTGGCCTTCCGGTGTTTCCGCACCACCGATTAAAACGCGGTCCGCATTCAATAAATCATCGATTGCTGTTCCTTCCGCTAAAAACTCAGGATTGGATAGTATTTCGAAAGCCACACCGTTGCCAGTATTGTCTAATATACTCTTAATGGCACTAGCTGTTCTCACTGGGAGCGTCGACTTTTCGACCACAATCTTATCGTCTTTGGCCACTTTAGCAATGTTTCGGGCACAAAGTTCTATATATTTTAAATCCGCAGCTTGCCCTTTACCTTTACCATAGGTTTTAGTTGGGGTATTTACGGAAATAAATATCATTTGGGCCTCATCAATGGCTTTGTCGACATCGGTGGAAAAGAATAGGTTTTTGCCACGCGTTTTCTCTACCAATTCCTTCAATCCAGGTTCATAAACCGGTAGTTTGTTCAGGTCCTCATCGTTCCATTTATCAATTCGATCTTGATTAATATCGACAACCGTAACTTGTATTTCAGGACATTGACTGGCAATAACTGTCATGGTCGGTCCTCCCACATAGCCCGCACCAATGCAACAAATTTTTGTTATATTTTTCATTCTTTGGAGTAATTTTCAAATTGCAAAGATTAGTAATAACTTAAGAATTATTCACATATTGTCGTTCAAATGATTTATTTTAAGATGAATAATATGAAAAACAATAAAGATGTTATAATAAGACTCCAAAACCAATTGAATAACCGGTCTGGAGGTCCTTTTTTTATTTCCAAAATGGCTATATGTTTTTTTAGTTCCAATTCCAAGTTTCTTCTCAGACGTTTAAGGTGAAATACCTTACCTGTTTTTCCAATCTTTATTGGGTTTGGAAGAAACCAATATGTTTATAACCTACCATCGACCTTTTCCTTCAAAACACTTTTTATATCATAAAGAACTCCATTTTGGCTTAACATTTCACGCCAACTAATAGTTAAAAACTCCTTGTGGGCTACGGCTAAAACTATGGTGTCGAATTTTTCGTTTGGAATGGTATTCGTTACCTCCAAATCATATTCGGTCATAACTTCTTGTGGACTGACCCAAGGGTCATATATTGTTAATTTGGCTTTATAGCCCTTAAGATTATTAACAATATCAATAACCTTGGTGTTTCTCACATCAGGACAATTCTCTTTGAAAGTGACCCCTAAAATCAAAATTTTAGAATCCTTTATTTTCAAATCATTGCGTAGCATGAGCTTTATGATTTCAGTGGATATGTACCTGCCCATGCCATCGTTCATTCTCCTACCTTCAAGGATAATGCCCGGGTGGTAACCAAACTCCTGTGCTTTTTGAGCCAAATAGTAAGGGTCTACACCAATACAATGTCCGCCAACGAGACCAGGTTTAAAAGGTAAAAAGTTCCATTTGGTTCCAGCTGCTTGAAGCACGTCATGGGTGTCAATGCCCATTAAATTGAATATTTTCGCTAGTTCATTGACAAAAGCAATGTTGATATCACGTTGCGAATTCTCAATAACCTTTGAAGCTTCCGCCACCTTGATGGTCGGTGCAAGATGCGTGCCCGCTTTTATAACGGACGAATAAAGAGCATCCACCCTCTTGCCTATTTCCGGAGTAGACCCTGATGTCACCTTTAAAATATTATCGACTGTATGCACACGATCACCAGGATTAATGCGTTCAGGTGAATAGCCAGCGAAGAAATCTCGGTTGAATTTTAGTTTGCTTACTTTTTCCACAATGGGGAGGCACTCATCTTCCGTAACGCCCGGGTATACAGTAGACTCGTAAATAACAATATCTCCTTTATTCAAGACTTTTCCAACTGTTTCACTTGATTTGTATAAAGGAGTGAGGTCTGGCCTGTTGGTTCGATCGACTGGAGTCGGAACCGTAACTATATAGTGGTTGCAATTTGCAAGTATATCTAAGTCGTCAGTACAATAGAGGCCTGGTAAATCTCCAGGTGCGGTAGTCAACACCGCTTTTAATTCTTCCGAACCGACTTCGAGCGTATTGTCAATTCCGTTTTGTAATTCTTCAATCCTTTTCGAATTGATATCAAAACCAATTACTGGGTATTTGGTAGCGAAAAGTCTGGCTAAGGGAAGGCCTACATAGCCCAAGCCAATAACGCCTATTTTAATTTCTGCTTGCATAGTTAATGTAAAGAAATAAATTTCGAAATTACAGCTATTTATTTATTTCATCCCTAAATTCAAATTTTTGTAGTCTTAATTTATAACATGTTCGAAGCTCACAGGTTCCATTAAGAGAGTCTTAAAATCAGTCTTTAAATATGACCGTGCAATAGTAAAAGTGATTAATTCTTTGGTCCAGCGGTACACCTTACTATTGAAAACGACCTGTTTTAGGTTTTAATACGTATATTATATGGGTTGAGGAGATTTGTTGACGCGTAAGCTCTTTTGACCGATAATTTTCCTGATTTAAACGAAATTCCAATAAGATATTAACTTGAATGGAAAAGTATGAGTAATTTAGAACTCTTAAGAACTTAACTAAACCTATTTTATAGTGGAGACGCAAACTAAGATATGGCTTTCCTCTCCCCATATGGGAGGCCATGAGCAGAAATACGTCGAGGAAGCTTTCCGTACCAATTGGATAGCCCCCCTTGGTCCTAACGTTAATCTTTTCGAACAAGCTATTCAGGATTATATAAAGCAAGATGTACAGGTGGCGGCTTTAAGTACCGGAACTGCCGCAATACATCTTGGTCTAGAGTTGCTAGGAGTTTCTAAGGGAGACGAGGTTTTGTGCCAAAGCTTTACTTTTTCTGCCTCGGCAAACCCAATAATGTATCTAGGAGCTACGCCTGTTTTTGTGGATAGTGAGACATCAACCTGGAATATGTGCCCTATTTTACTCCGGGAGGCCATAGTTGATAGAATTTCCAAAGGTAAAAAGCCGAAGGCTATAGTTGCTGTGCATCTATATGGTATGCCGTATCAAGTGATGGAAATCAGGGAAGTTGCGGACGAGTTTGACATTCCGATTGTTGAAGATAGTGCCGAAGCCCTAGGTAGTACGTATCAAGGAATTAATTGCAGTAGTTTTGGTGATATAGGAATTTTATCCTTTAATGGCAATAAAATAATTACCACCTCGGGAGGAGGTGCTCTGGTTACCAAGAATGAAAATATTAAGCAAAAAGCGGTTTTTTTAGCAACTCAGGCAAGAGATAATGCTCCTCACTATCAACACTCCCATGTTGGATATAATTACAGGATGAGCAATGTTCTTGCAGGAATCGGTCGTGGCCAAATGGAAGTTTTGGATGAAAGAGTGGCCGCACGAAGAAGTAACTTTGACTTTTATAAGTCTAGCCTAGATAATTTTGAGGAAATCGAATTTTTAAATGAACCCGCTGGTTTTTTCTCGAACAGATGGCTCAGTTGTATTTTGACGCCAACATACGAAATTCGCGAAACCATCCGTTTAGCATTACTGGAAGAAGATATTGAGTCACGACCACTATGGAAACCGATGCATTGTCAACCTATATTCGAAAAATTCCCGAACTATGTGAATGGAATTTCGGAGGAACTATTCCAGCGTGGATTGTGTTTGCCCAGTGGTTCAAATTTGAATACCGCTGATTTGGAAAGAGTTGTGACAATAATAATAAAAGAACTTACCCGATGATAAAAAACTACTTAGTAAATAATGCCCATCGGTATGCTTCGAAGTGGCTTGTTTTGGCCATTGATGTTTTTTTGATTTGTATATCGTTTGTACTGTCGTATTTCATACGATTCAATCTCTCGCTCACCTTTAAGGCGGAAGACCTTTTTACACAGCTGCCTATCGTCGCCACAATAGCGATCATATCGTTTCTTTTTACGGAATCCTATAAAGGTGTTGTGCGACATACTGGAGTGCGTGACGTCTATAAGATTTTCAATGCAATTTGTCTTTCAAGCATACTGACGATATTCTTTTTGATAGTCAACAAGCAGTTCGTAATGATGGAAGGCTTTAGTATTCCTCTTGGTATTATCATTATACACAGTTTGGTAGCTTTCATAGCACTTACCGCTTCTAGGTACGTATTTAAGACGATGTTCTTCAATTTGGTCAAGAAGTTCAAGGTTACCAAAAATGTACTGATATACGGGGCTGGCGAATCCGGTATCCTTACCTATAATGCCTTGACGAACCAAACAAGTAGCAATGCCCGTGTGATAGCCTATATTGATGATGACCCGAAGAAAAAAGGGAAAATTATCAACGGTGTTATGGTATTAGGCCGAGATGTTCTTTCTGATTTTTTCCTAAGTAATAAGGATATTTCGGAAATCATCGTATCGATCAACAATGCCAGCAGTAATGAGCTGAGGGAACTAGTTGAGAGTTTGGTCGAGTTTCCGGTGCAGGTCAAGATAGTACCTCCTGTTGAGAGTTGGATAAATGGAGAGCTTAAGGTATCCCAAATCAAACAAGTTCAGATAGAGGATTTGTTGGATAGGGTTCCAATCGACATCAAGAAATCGAAGGTAGAGGAACAGTTAAAAAATCAAGTGATTTTGGTTACTGGTGGTGCTGGCTCCATTGGTAGTGAAATCGTACGCCAAATAGCCAATTATGACTACAAGTCTTTAATTATTGTAGATCAAGCTGAATCGGCTCTATACGATTTACAACAGGAATTGAAACAAAATGGATTTCACAATTTCATACCTATAGTAGGAGATATTCGCGACAAAAATAGGATGAACATGTTTTTCCAAGAGCACAAACCCACCATGGTTTTTCATGCCGCTGCTTACAAGCATGTTCCCTTAATGGAGTATAACTACTACGAAGCTGTTAAGATCAATATAGCTGGCACGAAGACTATTGTCGACCTCTCCTTGAACCACAAAGTAGATAAATTTGTGTTTGTTTCGACAGACAAAGCGGTTAACCCTACGAATGTGATGGGGGCGACCAAAAGAATTGCCGAAATGTACATCAGCTGTTCGCAACAAGAAAACAAGACCAAATTCATTACGACAAGATTTGGGAACGTGTTGGGCTCCAATGGTTCGGTAATACCCTTGTTCAGAAAACAGATTGCGAAAGGCGGTCCTTTAACCGTTACCCACAAAGATATCACCCGATTTTTCATGACAATTCCCGAAGCTTCCCAATTGGTTTTAGAAGCTGCGGTCATGGGTGAAGGAGGGGAGATATTTATTTTTGATATGGGCAAGTCGGTGAAGATATTCGATTTGGCCAAAAATATGATCAAGCTCTCTGGGTTGCGCTATCCTGAAGATATAGATATAAAAATTACAGGGTTACGCCCGGGTGAAAAATTATATGAGGAATTATTGGCCAATGGTGAAAATACTTTGCCGACCTACCATAAGAAAATTTTAATTGGCAGGGTGAAGGAGTTGGATTATACCTATGTGAAATCCAAAATAGATGAGTTATGTGTTTCTAATATGTTCTTCGATGGTAATACCATGAAAATCATGAAAGAAATCGTTCCGGAATACGTTTCCAATAATTCAGAATTCTGCAAATTGGACACCAAGGAGATCGCCGCACCTGAAAAAGAAGAGGATAAGCAAATCTTTCAATCCTAATTTTCACTAATATTGTTGATAAAACCTCAAATATGATCCGTAGAAACCTATATTCTCAACATTCATTTTTTTTAATTGTTTTAGTACTGATTCTGTTTTCATCTTGTGCCTCCAAGAAAGATGTGGTCTACTTTCAAAATACCGGCAGTTTTGAAACCATAGTGGACAAGAATAGCTTCACACCCAAGTTTAAGGTGGACGATTTGGTGAACATTCATGTTTCTACTTTAGATCCCGAAGCTAGTGCTCCGTTTAATTTGTTTCGAGGAGCTTCTGAAGGGGGTATACAACCGCAACAGGTAGACTATTTAATTGATAAGGATGGTGAAATCGATTTTCCGGTTATTGGTAAAGTGAAAATTTCCGGACTCTCTGCCGAAGAGGTAAGGGTTCTTTTGCGAAGAAAACTTGAAGATTACCTAAAAGACCCTATCATAAACATTAGACTGCAAAATTTTACCGTAACTATTCTTGGAGAAGTCAAACGTCCTGGTACCTACCCTGTAAATGGTGAACGAATTACGATTTTGGAGGCGTTGGGACTGGCCGGAGATTTAGGGGTGAAAGGTGTGAGGGAAAATGTAATGGTAATCCGTGATTTTGATGGTACCAAAGTATACACCAGAATTGATTTGACCAAAAAAGAGGCGATGAGCTCTCCGGTCTATTACTTGACTCAAAACGACGTAGTTTACGTAGAGCCCAATCAATCTGCAATTACCTCGTCCAGCTTGGATAATAGAGCGACTATTGCCATATCCATAGCCTCCACTCTACTTACGGCTACGGTAATATTGATTACGAGAAACTAGCGCTATATTTTTCATAAGATAGAGGATAATGAATATGACCCCCAAGAACTTAACAGAGAATAATATCGATTTCAAAGAAATTATTTCAGGCTATACCAAGCATTGGAAATGGTTTGTCCTATCCGCTATTTTGGCTTTTCTTATGGCTACGATTTACTTGCGTTACGCGACGCCGGAGTATGCGGCTATGGCGAAAATACGTATTCTTGAAGATGACAAAGCGGGCTCGGGTCTAGACCTTTTTCAAGAGTTAAGCGTTTTTGGCTCAGTCAAAAACAAAGTTGCAGATGAAATTGAACTTATCGGCTCACGATCAAATTTCATTGAAGTAGTTAAAGAGTTAAAACTGAATACCAAAATAAAGGTCTTAGGTAATGTAAAGAACACCGAACTATATAGAAACCCCCCAATTAATCTGAGCTTTATAGCAGAAGATTCGATTATTAACAATGCGGATTTCAAATTTTTTATCACTTTATCCTCATCAACCACCTTCGGATATAGTGAGGAAGAGGATAAACCGGTTAAAGTATATTCCTTTGGAAAAAACATTCAGACGCCCATAGGTGACATTGTTATCACCCCAAACGTAGGGAGTTTTAAGAATTACAAGGATAAGAAATTGCAGATAGCTGTACTTCCCTTAGATTTGGTGGCCTTGGGCTATAAGGCAAAAACGGTTATTGCCAACACCGCGGAACTCTCGAATATCGTCGATATTCGGCTACAAGATCCAATCAAAGAGCGAGCAATACATATCGTTGACGCCTTGATTCGTACTTATAATAAGAACGCAGTTGATGACAAACAGGAAATCGCCGATCGAACAGAAAGATTTATCAACGACCGAATTGCAGATATTGCCTCGAATCTTTCGAGTGTAGATCAATCAGCCGAAGATTTCAAAACGGAAAGGGGCGTCACGGATATTGCTGCCGAGACCAGTGTCAATTTGAATGTGGGAGTGGTCAATCAACAAGAGTTAGCGGCGGCTCGAAACCAGTTGAACATGGCGGCTTCAATGAAAAATATTCTTGACGAACAGCAGGGATATGAAGTCTTACCCACGAATATTGGTTTGAACGACCCTACCATAGCAAGTACTACCAATCGATATAATCAGCTGGTTCAAGAGCGTAAGCGCTTATTGAAAAGCTCAAATGAAAAGAACCCGGTCATTGTTAATCTTGATC
Source organism: uncultured Flavobacteriaceae bacterium (assembly GCA_947494565.1). Lineage (GTDB taxonomy): Bacteria > Bacteroidota > Bacteroidia > Flavobacteriales > Flavobacteriaceae > Maribacter_C. The sequence continues at coordinate 149,471 of CANLVG010000003.1, forward strand.
AACAGATAAACGGGCTTAAGAGAAGTATGCAATCGAGTTTGACCAATTCAGTGGGTAATTTAGAATTGACCGTCAACTCTTTAAGTGGGCAACAGGCAAGATTCAACTCAAAAATTTATTCCTCACCAAAAAACGAAAGAGCTTTACGTGACATCACTAGAAAGCAACAGACTACTGAGGAGCTCTACCTCTATCTATTGACCAAAAGGGAAGAAGCCCAAATAGCCGTGGCCTCCACTTCGGCTAAGTCTCAAACTATAGATAATGCCTATAGTGTTAGTAAAATACCTGTTTCGCCGAAAAGAAATATAGTTTACTTGGCGTCCTTAATTCTAGGTTTGCTGGTTCCGTTCTCTGCAATCTATGCCAATGATCTGTTAGATAACAAAGTGCATAATATGAATAGTTTGGAAAAGCTGACAACAGACACCCCTGTATTAGGTGAGATACCCAAACTTTCAAGAAAAGAGGACAAATTGGTCATTAAGGAAGATCGTTCGGTATTGGCAGAATCACTTCGAATTATAAGAACTAATCTAGACTATCTTATCAAGACAAAACAATCCCCAGGAGTTAAGAACAACATTATTTTTGTCACGTCAAGTGTCCCGGGTGAAGGAAAAACGTTTTTGTCTACCAATCTTTCAATGATTTTGGCCAGCACCAATAAAAAAGTACTATTGATTGGAGCTGATATCCGAAACCCAAAGATTTACTCCTTTTTTACAGGCACCAATGTCGACAAAATGTCCAAACCGAGCAGGAACAAAGATGCCGGTTTGACCGAATACTTATATGACAATACACTTATTAGCAAAGATATTATTAATCCTATGCTCGTTCATCACAACACGATTGATGTTGTGTATTCAGGTAGAATACCTCCCAATCCAGCAGAGCTTTTGATGAGTTCAAGAATTAAAGAGCTTTTTGATGAAGTTTCTGCGAAGTATGATTACGTCATTGTCGATACGGCACCTTTGATGGTGGTCACCGATACGTTGTTAATTTCGGAATATGCGGATTATATGATATATGTAACTCGCGCAGGAGTAACAGAGAGTAAGGCGATCGGTTATCCATTAAAATTACAGGAAGAAGGCAAAATCAAAGGACTGACTTTTGTCGTCAACGATGTCAAGAATTCTGACTTGGGCTATGGCGGACAATATGGTTATGGCTATGGTAAGAGTCAAAAGAAGTGGTGGAAATTTTGATCACAAAACAAAATTGGAGAATAGGGCCTTGAAATTTTTTCAAGGCTTTTTTTTACTGAAAAACCCCACTTTGAATACAAAAACCTTGAATCACTGAACCATTTTATGAAATTGAACGTAACTAAATTGGGCATTCGAGAAATTGTTCACAGCGGGGTATAGGATTTGCCATTTGGTTGCTACATTTTAAAAGGGAACGGGCCAAATGGAAACGTTTCGGCAGTATGTCGATAAAGCCCCATTTTTAGACGAAAACAATTAGGGTATTTACCGCTTTAGTTGTTATTACTTTATCTTTGGCGAAAGAATAACGTGTTGATTCACATAGAGCCAGAAATTGCTATAAATTGAAGAATTATGAGAAAATTCTACCTAAGGACTTTTAGAGTTTTTATATGGGCCTTTTTGTTGTTTGGCACTTTGGTATCTGAGCTTCAGGCCCAGATTAATTTCAATCAAAGTGATTTGGATTTAGATGGAACTACACTTTTAGCAGGTGTTACTGCACTGGAATTCGGTCCTGATGGAAAATTATACACCGCCGACTACAAATCTGGTTTCATTAAGGTATTGACAATTCAAAAAAATGCCTCCAATAATTATGTGGTTACTGATGCCCAGAATCTGAATGGAATCCGAACAATGGATGACCATAATGACGATGGTACTATTCATAACAGTGCGCAACGTCAGATAACAGGTTTGACTGTGGCGGGAACAGCGACAAACCCAATTATTTATGTAAGTTCTAGTGATATTCGAATTGGGGCTGGCGAAGGCGGTGGTAATGGTGATGTCGGATTGGATACCAATTCGGGGGTTATCACGCGGTTTACATTTAATGGAAGCAATTGGGAGGTGGTCGATTTGGTAAGAGGCCTTCCAAGATCAGAAGAAAATCATTCTACGAACGGGCTACAACTGACTACCATAAATGGTGTTGACTATTTGCTAGTAGCTTCAGGAGGGTTTACCAATGCAGGTGGACCTTCTACTAATTTTGTATATATCTGTGAGTATGCGCTTTCCGGAGCTATTTTGTCGGTTGATTTGGATGCCTTGGATGTTTTGCCGGTTCTGTCCGATGGGGGAAGAAGTTATATCTATGATTTACCTACATTAGACGACCCAACAAGGACAAATGTAAATGGAATTACAGATCCTGATGTAGTCGGGTATACCGGAGAAGACATCAACGATCCTTTTGGTGGAAATGATGGTCTAAACCAGGCCATAATTGTTCCGGGCGGGCCAGTGCAGATTTTTTCACCAGGATATCGAAATGCTTATGATTTGGTAGTTACGGAGTCTGGAGCCTTATATGTTACTGACAATGGAGCAAATGGCTCATGGGGAGGGTTTCCTGTCAATGAAGGAACCTTAAATGTGACGAATGAATATGATCCCAGTGAACCTGGTAGTAATTCACCCTCTGGCGGAGAACAAATTAATAACGAAGATCATCTTCAATTGGTAACCACCGATTTACAGACGTATGTTCCCGGGAGCTATTATGGAGGACACCCTAATCCTACACGGGCTAACCCCGCTGGTGCTGGTTTATATGTGGCACCTAATGCGAATGGTAATACCGGTGCGGTTTGGAGAACACTGAAATATGACCCGGATACTTCTTCACCCGGTACTACGGACGATATTACACAGGCCTTACCAGCGGATTGGCCTCCACTGCCGGTTTTGGATGCGAATCCCGATGAGGGAGATTGGAGAGGTCCCGGCCTTCCAAATCCTGATGGTCCGGTAGATGGAGAAATCGCGATTTGGACTACGAATACAAATCCGATTGTGGAATACACTGCTTCGGACTTTGGAGGGGCCCTAAAAGGTAACCTCCTTGCGGGGCATGATGCCGGAAATATAAGGCGAGTCCAATTGAATGCCAACGGTACTTTGGCCGATTTAGACCAAACATTTTTATCGGGTGTCGGCGGTGGTGGATTTGTTTTAGGGTTAACTGCCAACGGTGATAGCCAAATTTTTCCAGGAACTATTTGGGCAGGGACAATTTCAGGTAGTATTGTAGTATTTGAACCAGATGTGGCTGTTAATTGTATTGACCCCGGGCAACCTGGATATGATGCCAATGCTGATTATGATAATGACGGTTATACCAATCAAGATGAGGAAGATAACGGTACGGACCCCTGTAATGGTGGTTCTCAACCATTAGACTTTGATAAAAGTCAAGGAGCCCCATTTATTTCCGATTTAAATGACCCTGACGACGACTCGGATGGTATTCCAGATGCCCTTGACCCTTTTCAGTTAGGTGATCCCGATACTGCGGGCAGTGATGCTTTTTCTATTCCCATTAACAATGACCTATTCAATAGTCAGCAGGGATTAGGAGGTATTTTTGGTTTGGGTATGACAGGTCTTATGAATAACGGAGATACGGGGGCCAACTGGAAAGACTGGCTCGATGTCGAAGGCGCCGGCCCCAACCCTGACGATGTTTTGGGTGGAGCACCCGGGTTAATGACTTCCCATATGACTTCAGGAACAGCTTTAGCCGGAACAGATACCCAGGAAAAAGGGTATCAATACGGAGTACAGACCAGTACAGCAACTGGTGGGTTCACTGTTTTCGGTAATCTTATAGGTCTCGATGTACCTTTGGGTCTCTATGGTAATGCCTCAGCTCCAAATGGAGAACTCGGCCATTTCATAGGTGATGGAACGCAGGAAAATTATATAAAGATGGTGTTGACTAAGGATGGTATCACTGCTCTGCAGGAAATCGGAAATGTGCCGCAGACACCTATCAATATTCCGATTTCTGTTGTAAATAGGCCGTCAAACGACATCGTCTTTTATTTTGTAGTAGACCCTTCAACCGGCCAAGTTGATTTAGAATACGCTATTGATGGGGGAGTTCGATCTTCTGTGGGAACTATTATGGCCCAAGGTGCTATACTTACGGCCATACAACAGGCGAGTCAAGATTTGGCTGTTGGCTTTATAGGTACTTCAGGTGCGACGGGCGTGGAATTAGAAGGTACTTGGGATTTTCTCAATGTTTTTGGAGAGGAGCCCGTTGTTAGCCAGCAACTACCGAACATCACTCGTTCGATTAATGCGGCTAATGAGAGTATCGATTTGAATGATTATTTTCTTGATGATAAGGGCACTGCTAATTTGACATATACTGTTTTTCAAAATAGTAATACTGCAATAGGAGCCACAGTTTCCGGTGATAACCTGAACCTGACTTTCCCAACGGCCCCTGCGGTTTCCAATATCACGATTCGAGCAACCGATACCGACTCGTTTTTTGTTGACAATAGCTTTACGGTAACCGTCGTTGATGGTCCAATAGTGCTTTATCGAGTGAATTGCGGAGGGAATGAAATCAATGCTATCGATGGGGGGCTGAATTGGGAAGGAGATACACCTACCAATTCTTCGCAATACCTTTCGGTAGCTGGAACGAATCAAGTATTTTCTTCTACGAATATTCCTTTCGATGGCTCGATAGATCAATCTACCACGCCAGTGGAAATTTTTGCCTCTGAACGTTTTGATGCAAACACTGGTGCCCCCAATATGACGTACTCGTTTCCTGTGGCTCAAAATGGTAATTACGAGGTACGTCTCTATATGGCGAACAGTTTTGCTGGGACGTCGCAGGCTGGAGATCGTATTTTTGATGCCGAGATAGAAGGGGTTGTATTGCCCTTATTGAACGATATTGATTTATCAGGTACCTATGGTCATCAGACCGGAACGGTTATTACCCATACATTAAAAGTTACCGATGGATCAGTTGATGTGTCTTTCTTGCACGGAACAATTGAAAACCCGTTGATCAATGCGATTGAAATTCTTGATGCCGATAATGATGACACCCCTATTTATTTAAATCCCGTTGCAAATCAGTTCAATAATCCTGGACAAGCTCTGGATGGAAGTTTAGGAGTGAATGCTTTTGGAGGAGATGGTAACCTTCAGTTTTCCGCCTCAGGGTTGCCCGCCGGAGTTACTATTGAACCCACTAATGGTCAGATTGGAGGAACAGTAGCTGCCAATGCAGATTTGAACAGCCCATACAGCGTAACGATAACTGTCGATGATAGCGACGCCGATTCAGGAGATATCGAAACATTGAATTTTGAATGGATTATTGGCGAAAATGTTTGGGTCGATAAAGATGAAGATGAGAACTATACAGCTAGACACGAGTGCTCCTTTGTACAGGCAGGGGATAAATTTTACTTGATGGGAGGTCGTGAGAATGCTACAGGCGTTGACGTCTATGATTACGAAAATGACTCTTGGATCAATTTAGCCAACTCGGCTCCACAAGAGTTCAATCATTTTCAGGCTACTGAATACCAGGGCCTTATTTGGATAATAGGTGCTTTTAAGGATAACAATTTCCCGATTGAGGAACCGGCTGATTTTATATGGATTTTCGATCCGGCAACGAATGATTGGATTCAAGGACCACCAATACCAAATGCTAGAAAACGTGGATCTACAGGGCTTGTCGTATATAATGATAAGTTTTACATTGTAGGGGGTAATACCGATGGTCATGACGGTGGTTATGTACCCTGGTTTGATGAATATGATCCTGCAACGGGAATCTGGACGCCTCTTGTTGATGCACCAAGGGCCAGAGATCATTTTAGCGCTGCGGTTATCGATGACAAGCTTTATCTTGCCGGAGGTCGACTTTCCGGGGGGGCAGGAGGTGTATTTGCGCCTACAATTGCAGAAGTAGATGTTTATGATTTTACTGTAGGAGCCTGGAGTTCACTACCTTCGGCACAGAACATACCTACGCCAAGAGGTGGAGCCTCTGCGGTTAACTTCAACGATAAGCTGGTCGTTATCGGAGGCGAAGTTGAAAACGAACTGGTATACGGGGTAAATCGTAACGATGCCCTGGAAATTACGGAAGAATATGACCCGGTTGCCCAAGCATGGTCGAGAATCGAAGATTTGAACCACAAACGCCATGGTACCCAGGCCATTACATCAGGTGGGGGTATATTTATCCTAGGGGGGTCACCGGTAAAAGCCGGTGGCAATCAAAAGAATATGGAGTTCTTTGGATTTGACACGCCTATGGGAACACCTAGTATAGCGAGTAGTCTGGCTGCAGCCACCAATGTTATCATCGCTGACGATACGACCGAGGATATTTTGTTGAACGTAACGAACGGAAATGAGGCAATATTTGTGAAATCAATGCAGTTATCCGGACCAAATGCGGCTGATTTCAGTATTGAGAGTGGTGAATTGACCAATCAACTGTTGAATGCCAACTCATCACATACACTTCAAGTCAGCCTGTCCGGAACAGGAGCGAATCGAAGTGCGGTTTTGACCATTACATACGGTGATGATTCTATCATTACCATAAACCTAGCCAATTTCGATAACTCACTCAGCCTTGACACTATTGGTGATCAAAACAACAATGAAGGAGATGTGGTATCACTGCAAGTTATGGCAAATGCGGCCTCGAACTATAGTGCGACTAATCTTCCTCCGACGTTGACGATCAATCCGACAACAGGCTTAATATCCGGGACCATTTCAGATGGCGGAGCTAATGTAGGTCCATTCGAAGAAGATAATGGGTTGGTCATTCTGGAGGCTGAATCGGGTACGCTTGAAACATCTTGGAGTACGACAACCGCAGGAGGTGCCACAGGTATCATTGCAGGTTCGAATCACTTCAATAACCAAAACGGAGGTACCATTCCTTATGATATTACTATTACCACACCCGGGGTCTATCGTTTTAACTGGAGGAATTTTTATTCAGGTGCGACATCCACTGATGAAAACGATAACTGGTTGAAATTCCCGAATACCAATGATGTCTGGTTTTTTGGATACAAGGGAGATCCTGGTGATGAAGCCACTTTGATAGCGAATCTTCAGGCGAGCAATTTTACTAATATTGTCTTTCCGAAAGGGAGTAGTCGCGTGACTATGGATACAACACCGGAGGGTGCCGGAAGTAATGGGTTTTTCAAGATATTCAGAGTAGGAGGCAACTCGGAAGTGTATGATTGGCAGGCTTTTACAAGTGATTTCGATGAACATGATATTTATGTTTGGTTTGTAAACCCAGGAACCTACACCATGGAGGTTTCCGAGCGCTCCGCTGGACATGCCATTGACAAAATGGCGCTTTATAAATTGGATGGACCTGACTATACCGATGGACAGTTAACTGCGGCCAATGAGTCACAACGCACAGCAGGTGATGGGGCTTCACTAAATAGCCCATATAATGTTTCGATTTCGGTCACTGATAATAGTACACCTCCAACAACCGCCACGACCGATTTTATTTGGTATGTTGGTGCTGTTGGGGATCCTATACCGGTTATCACCGCAACACCGGATAATGGTTTCGCCCCATTAGAAGTAACTTTTACTGGAAGTTCTTCTACTGATGATGTTGGAATAAGTAATTACACATGGGATTTTATGGATGGGTCGTTGCCAGTAACCATTGCAGACCCGGTCCATACCTTCATAACTCCGGGTATTTATGAGGTACAATTAACCGTTGAAGACACCGATAATAATACCGCTATTGCAACGAAAGAAATTGTAGTTCGTGATCCGGCCACCGATGGAGACTTTAGAATCAATACCGGTGGACCATCATTGTCTTACAATGGTCAAACATGGCTAGCGGACGACTACTTTGTAGGGGGATCTGTTTTCAGTAATAATATACCTATATCGAACACAGGTAATGATCAATTGTACCAAAGTGAACGTTTCGCAGGGTCTGGTAATATTACGTATCAGATACCGGTAGCATCTGGTGATTACACGGTTAACCTGCATTTTGCAGAATTGTTCTTCGGGGTTTCGGGATCAGGTTCTGCTGGTGGTGTGGGGTCAAGAATCTTTAACATCAATATTGAAGGTAACCAAGGTGTTATTAATAACTATGACATCGTTGCTGCTGCTGAAGGAAGTGGTAAAGCAGTAGTCGAGAATTTCCAAGATGTTACTGTGAACGATGGTAATTTGACCATTGTTTTAACAGGGGTTTTAGAGAACCCGAAAATAAGTGGAATCGAAGTTTTACTGCCCGCGAATCTGTCTGACCCAACGGTTTACGCTGGAGATGATGTTGCCTTATCTATTGATAACACTCCGCTTACCCTTGATGGTAGTGCTTATGACCCTGATGGTGGGGCAATAGCAATGTATCAATGGACGCAGATCAGTGGTCCGAATACGGCAACTTTTAACGATGCCACCATTGAAGACCCTGAAATTAGTGGTTTGGTTGAAGGGGATTATGTATTTCGGCTATCAGCAACTGATGATGAGGCAGCAACAGCAACTGACGAGGTAACCATATCCGTGGTTGGGGAGCCTACGACCCTTTTTATCAATTCTGGAGGTCCGGCGTTTACCTTCGATGGTACAGATTGGATAGCTGATGACTATTTTAATTCGGGAAGTACTTTTCCGAATCCGATCCCGATTGCCAATACCGAGAATGATCAATTGTATCAAACGGAACGTTTTAAAACAGGCAATAACTCTTTGATCTACGAGATTCCGGTCCAGTTTGCGGGAGAGTATAACGTCGATTTACACTTCGCCGAGCTATTTTACGGAGTAGCAGGTGGTGCACCTGGTGGCGTAGGTTCTAGGATCTTCAATGTAGATGTTGAAAATGGGCAGGGGCAGTTGACGAATTACGATATTGTTGCCGCTGCTGGAGGTAGTGCTACTGCGATTATCGAAGACTTTAAATCGATAAACGTGACAGATGGTAGTCTTACCATAACCTTGACCTCTGTAGTCGAAAATCCAAAAATTTCGGGTATTGGCGTCTTTGAGACCCGAGTTCCGGTAGTTGATGCTGGAACTGACCAGACGATTGCATTACCCACGAATAGCGTGACCATAAATGGAACGGCAACAGATCCGGATGGTGGAGCGATTATGTCTTATCAATGGACCCAAGTAAGTGGACCTAGCGTCGCTACCTTAACTGGTGATATGTCCGCAGACCTTGTGGCAAGTAATTTGATTGAGGGGGCATATATTTTCAGGTTAACAGCAACGGATGATGAGAACGCGACAGGTTTTGATGAAATTATGATCACTGTTCTTCCGGACAATGGAAATGTGGCGCCAACGGCTGTTGCTACGGCTACGCCACTTTCAGGTGATGCTCCGCTAGCGGTGACCTTTACCGGTAGTGATTCTACAGATGATGTGGGTGTCACAGGGTATTCATGGGATTTCAAGGATGGCAATACCTCCACGGATGCTGATCCAACCCATACGTTTACCGCTGAGGGCACGTATGAGGTCGAATTAACGGTTACCGATGTAGATGGTCTTACCGATATGGCGACGGTGACGATAACCGTCGGACAGATGGGGAATCAAGCTCCTACCGCTCTTGCTGAAGCGACACCTACTGCTGGTGAAGCGCCATTGACCGTTTCTTTTACCGGAAGTAATTCTTCCGATGACGAGGCTATCGTGGGCTATGCGTGGGATTTCATGGATGGTTCAACCTCGACCGAGGCAGATCCGAGTCATATTTTTACGACGGAAGGAATCTACGATGTTGAATTGACCGTAACAGATGGGGAAGGTTTGACCGGCACCGCAACTGTACAGATTTTAGTAGGTACAGGACCATTTGCCGTAGTGGAAGCAGACCCCTTGACAGGTGGAGCACCGCTACTTGTTAATTTTACAGGAAGCGGGTCAACCGGTAGTGTTGCGATAACAGGTTATTCATGGGACTTTGGAGACGGAAATAGTTCAACGGAAGCAGACCCACAGCATATTTACACCTTGCCTGGTACTTATAGCGCTAGTTTGACGGTCACAGATGCCGATGGAACGACCAATACCGCTTCAATTGATATAGTCGTAACCGCAGGTTCTACAATGGACATAATTTTGGAAACAAACCCTGCAAACCCTGATGATGGGGGAGTAGTACGCATAGTTGTGGTAAATCTCCCTGAAAATGTGGACGTAATGAATATCACGGTACATGATATCGGTGGTCGCTATGTCGCCGGACATGTGGCGGAAAGTATCGAAGTCGGTGGTATGTATGAAGTTCCGATTGCTGCGTTTAGAAATGGAGTATACCTGATAAGAGTGGTGATGAGCGATGGAGAATCTACATTACTCAAGCTCTTGGTGGCCAATTAAATTTGAGCATAAAGATTTTATTGAAAAAGGCCAGCTTCAAAGCTGGCCTTTTTGTTTACGATTTGTTCTTTTTATCGATTATTCGAAATGTTTCTAGCTGAAGGAAAGGCTTTTATTCAAACACAACGCGTTAAGGACACCTTAAATAGAGAAGAAGTAGGTCGTTCTATCGATGATCGCTTCGATCTGCTCAACCATTTTCTTTGATAGCGTTACTTTCTTCAGTGCATTGATATGTTCCATATTGTGAACGTCAGAGCCAATAAAGTCTATCATGCCTTCTTCTATGAGCTTGTTGGCCGTTTTAAATACCTCTTTGCCATAATACTCTCCAAGAGAAAGCATGTTTACCTGAAATTGGATTCCCAGCTCTTTATACTCCATGAACCTACGTGTTCTATTATGAAGGAAACTATAGCGTTCAGGATGGGCCAATATCGGAAAGAGTCGGTTGCGACCGATAGCTTCTATGGCCGAATCGAAATTTATTGGTGGTTGTAGATAACTCATTTCAATAAGTAGATAATCGCGGCCCAGGGGCAAAACCTGTTTTTTGGCAAGAATCGCTTCAAAATTGTCATCGATCATATGTTCGGCACTCGCGTCGATGGTGATGCCATTTAGACCATCCTGAATCAGTTCATTCTTGAGATAGGCTAGGGCGGTCTTTATCGTTACTGGGGTATTGTCATGGTAATTATGCATGATGTGGGGAGTGCATACCAGGCTTTGCACCCCAAATTCTGAAAAAGACTTTAGAAGTTGCTTAGACTCGGTAACAGTTTGAGCACCATCATCAATACCAGGAAGAATATGGTTGTGGATATCCGTAAAGCCTTCGAGAAGGTCTACCAAATACGTTTTCTTGGTAAAGAAGCTAATCATGCATATTGGTTTGGTGTGTAAAAATACTACATTAAAGTAACACTGATTTTTTGACTTTAGTACATACGGAAAAATAAAAGGCCCAAAGTACATTACTTTGGGCCTTTTACTTTGTAATGTATAGGTATCTAAAAGGTAACACTGATTTTTCCTCTCAAATAAAATGGCGTTCCCGGTGTAAAGTGTATTTCTTCGAAAGAGGTGGGCTCATTCAACAATCTACTTTCCGTGGCGAACTGCGTTTCGTTCCATTCCTGATCAAAAAGATTTTCAACGATGACACCAAAAGTCCAATTATTCCAGTTGTAGTTCACGTTTAAATCGGTGATGAAATATCCGAGTGCAACGATGGAATTATCCTCATTTGCAGGTCGATCTTTTATGTATCGATAACTGATTCCCCCAGTAAAATTTCCAATATCCGTAAATGACAATCCGCCAGAGGAAGTCAAGTCTGGTGCAAGTGGGATAAAATCTTGCCCGTCGGGTTCTTCCGTACTTCTGGCCAAAGTATAGTTTACATCGGCATTTGCGTACATCCAATCGGTCAATTGGTATCGAAAACCTAAGTCAACTCCTAACCTTCTTGTCTTCCCACTAGGTTCTACAATGGCAGCATCACCGACATACACAAACTCCTGTTCCAAAAACAAGCTCCAAAGAGCAGCGTTTAGTACAAGTTTGTTCGTAGGCTTGAAAATAGCGCCCAAATCAGCAGAGTATGCAGCTGGTAAAATTTCTTCTCCACTATTGGCAACTACGACACGGGTGTCATTCGAATGAAAACCGATACCTGTTTTTCCGTACACCTGTAGTTTATCGGATGCACCGTAAATCACATTGAATTTAGGACCAAAAAAGACCTTGCTTTCACTTTGGCTATCGTAAGTCTCTGTCAATAGGTTGACGTAGTCGAATTTGAAATAATCCATACGAATTCCAGGATTGAGCGTCCAATTGTTCTTTTTGTAGGTTAGATCGAAAAAGCCATAACCATTCAATTCATCAATGTTTCCATACGCCAGACGTTCTAAAAGTTCTTGTCGGTTCTTGGTTCTGGACAACTGCACGTCATTGACATCGTCATATCGGAAACCTACCCCGGTCTCATAACTTAGTTGTGAATCATGATCACCGACATGCACAGAATGATTGTATTTGGTTTCCGCACCGATTATGGTTCTATCTTCCTTCTGTCTGATTTGATCCGCATTTACCGGATCATCTAAAAAGAAGGTGAAGTTCGAAAATAACTCAAAGTCATACTTAGAGATATATGCCTTTGATGTTACACTGGCATGCTCATCTAATTGCTTGGTGTGGTTCACCAGGAAGTTAGACCTGCTGGTATTACCACCTTCCGTATCGTCGATGGCCCCAAACCTATTTATCAAACCTTGATCTACCGCTCTTTGCGGAATCTGTCCTGAAGCATCCCATTTACTTTGAAAGTGTGACAGGGTAATGGTAAGGTCTTGATCTTCCCGATTGTTGAAATTGTATCGGCCCATTAGATTGAGTCGATTGAAATTCTGTGGAGATTCAAATGCCCCATCGGTCAAAACCAGTTCAGAGGCCACATAGGCATTGCTCATATCACCTTCAGTGATCTTGAACATCCCCACGGAACGTATCGTATTGAACATACCGGCTTCGAGAGATAGTTGGTTGTTTTCGATTTTCTTTTTGGTCTTGAGATCAACGTAGCCGGCTGTGTTGAAATTACCTTTTTTTGCATAATAGGAACCTTTTCCAAAGTCAATGTTGTCAATAGTTTCGGGAATGATGAAGTGCATATCGGCATAGCCTTGTCCATGGGCATGCGATACCATGTTGACCGGAAGACCGTCTACATCAATGGTGATGTCGGTACCATGGTCGATATCGAATCCCCTGAGAAATATCTGTTCTGCCTTTCCCCCTCCGGCATGTTGTCCAATGATTAGACCTGGAACTTTACGGAGTATTTCCTGCGACGATTTCACAGGATTGGCCTTGACATCCACATTGACAAACTGACTCAGTGCATTGACCTTTGAAACCAATACGACCTGATCGAGAGACACAACGGATTCGACCATAGTGATTTTGATAGTCGCATCCAACTCATTTTCGGTAATCGTGATTTCTTGGCTCTTAAAACCTAGGTTATTGAAGATAATCAAATCTCCGACTGAAATATCGTCCAGCTCAAAGTATCCGGAAACATTGGTATAGGTGTATCCATTTGTAGTCTTATTGAAGACACCAACCCCTTCAATAGGTGAATTGTTCTCATCTACCACCGTTCCACTGAGCTCATGTGCACTCAAAGTATGAAGTAGACCGAAGTAAAAAAGATATAAAAGTAAATTTTTCATTGTATTTTTTTTTTAATTGTAAAACAGGGCATAGCCGGTATATCCGAGAGACGTTTCGGATAGATCGTGTACCTGATGTGTGTATTGAAAAATGGGAGTGAAACGCTCGAGAAATATCTTTAACGCTTTACCTAGGTGCTAACCTAAAAGGTATTGAGGAGGGTGGTCTAGGTCTTTAAACAGTCCTTGGGTTTGTAAGCCCTTTGGAGGTATAAAGCATTTGAGCATTGCTATTTCGAAATATGAGGGCAGTAGTAGTTCGTAGTACGTAAGATGCTTGTCGAGCTTTGATTTTAAGAACAAGGGGTCTTCTGAACCCTGATCTTCATTCGATGCCTCGAATAGGGTATCAAGAAAATCGATCAGATGGTGTGTATGATCCGTTATGCTCTTACCGTGCGAGTGATGACTATCAGCCATGAAAGTCATGTTGGTGGTATTCTCATGCGATAACACATGACTAGGTAGTTCTAGACCATGAGAAAGTTCATGAAGTACTATATTGATTTGTCGCTGCAATGGATTGGCCAAATAGCAAATACTCATCGTCATCGCCAATATTTTGATCAGCTGTACTTTCGCTTTTTTCTTTGGGACTGGTTTCATTCAGGGTTACTTCGCAAATCATCAGCTCATGGCAAACGATTATTAAGTCATGTTTATAGGAACAAAAGAAAGAATTTAAACCGAGTTATTGAAAAATACTATGGCAAGGGTACATTTATTGGGTGAATGGTACTTATTTTCGTTGAAAATCCATTGAAAAAGAACCAGATTTAAGTACATACTGAAAATGCTCTGCATTTTCCATATAGAGGCGGCCTTGGAAAACAAGCTCGATTTTGACTTTTTCCTAAGAATTTGGAATAAATTAAACGAATTGGATGAAGTGTGCGTTAGGTTTTCAGGGTATTCGTTTTTTTGATATGTGAAAACGTATTTTCATATAGCCTAGAATAATTGAGCAATGTCCCTGGTTTATTTAATAGAAGTTGATAATGTCCCAAAGTACTAGCTTTACGAAAAGCCAAATGTTGATTTGGACCGGTCAGAAGATTTCCCCTGCCGACCCTTTGTACAACATGATTTTCTCATTTGAGATTGAAGGTAAGATAGTGACTGAAGCTTTTCAGGAGGCCTTTGCTAAGGTCGTAAACGAAAACGAGGTATTGCGATCATCTGTCAGCATTACGGAAGATATTCCCAGGCAAGTTTACCACTCTCGCGTCGAAAACCCATTAGTATTCTATGATTTTTCGAATTCGGTTCACGCTTACCAAGATTATCTTGATTGGGTAGCTGTCAATAAACGGAACGTATTTGAAATAGACGAGTTGCTATATCAAGCGGTACTTTTCAAACTACATGATACCAAATTCATCTTCTATTTTAATCAACACCATTTGATTACCGATGCTTGGTCGACCCAAAAGTGTTATGATGCGCTAAATGGGCACTATCAAAACATTTTGAAGACGCATCAAGAGCCCGGTAAAAGTACATATAGCTTTAAAGAATATGCTGCGGCCAATCCATTTAAATACCAAGAGCAGCCTACTCCATATTGGCAGAGCAAATCAGATCTTGCCCACGAACCTCTAGCGCTATACGGTCTTAGACCCAAGAGTAATAGCAGTAAAGCTACAAGAGTAAATTTCGACTTGGGGAAGGACAGAACTGAAAAACTGTATCAGCTTATCCTTGAGGACGGCATTAGGTCGTGGACCCCTGAATTGGCTTTGTCAAATCTTTTCTTAACGGCCTTAGCGACTTTGCTCTATAAAGTTGGTAACAAAGAAGAGTTCGCAATAGGTGTACCTTTTCATAATAGAACAACGAAGGCGGAGCGAAACATTGTCGGATTGCTCATGGAGTTGTTGCCTACCCATATTGAAATTGATGAGGAAGCCACCTTGTTCGGATTGTATCTATATATGAAGAACGAGTCGCTAGACGTCGTGAAGAACGCGATGGTCGGTAAGCCGCCAATCGACTTATTGAGTTCATTCAATGTGGTGATGAATTTCACTCCAACCACTTTTAACGATTTTGCGGGACTGCCAACGGAATGTCATTGGCTATTATCTGACCATGTCGACGCTAATCACCATATCAGATTACAGATCCATGATTTTAATAAGACCGGAAGTTTTCAGTTGCTGTTTGACTTTATCGATGCCGTTTTTCCCAAAAATCAAATGGATGATATAGGTCGGCATTACATTCAGGTTATCGATGCGTTGATTGAAAATAAAGATCAAAAAATCAAAGAGTTATCCATAATTACGGAAACAGAGGTCAAGCAGCTCAAGGAGTGGAACAACACCGAAGTTACTTATGGAACGAGCGAAACATTGCTTTCGAAATTTGAGAAGCAGGTACAAGACACCCCAAATCGTATGGCAGTACGGTTCAAAAATCGACAATTGACATATGCCCAACTAGATGAAAAATCGAATCAGGTAGCTCATTTTTTGATTAAAAATAAGGTCCGAAAAAATGATATTGTGGCAGTCAGTCTAGAACGATCTATAGAAATGATGGTCTATACCTATGGCATTCTGAAGGCAGGTGCCGCCTACCTACCGATTGATGTACTGACGCCTACCACACGATTGAATTTTATTCTAGAAAATGCAAAAACCAAGATACTATTACTGAATCACGACAAAATTCAGAAGCGTACTACAGGCATTACGATTTGTTATCATCAGAACACGATCGAGCAAGAGATTTCAGCAATGGATTCCACTCGGCCTGAAGTGATGAATGCTCCTGAAGACCTTGCGTACGTCATCTATACATCGGGGAGTACCGGTACGCCCAAAGGTGTTAAATGCCATCATAGGGGTATTTGTAACCGTTTGAATTGGATGAACGATGCCTATCCGATTTCGGAGAATGACATGCTGATACAAAAAACACCCATTACCTTCGACGTTTCAGTCTGGGAGCTGTTTTGGCCCTTGCGGCAAGGTGCGGGCCTAGTGATATTGGAGCCGGATGAGCACAAAGATCCCGAGAGATTGATTCAAGCTGTTGTTGATCATGATATTTCGGTAATTCATTTTGTTCCTTCAATGTTGAACATATTCAATGCCACCCAAGGTGTTGATAAATGTAGAAGTCTCAAAAGAATATTTTGTAGCGGGGAAGTACTTTCGGTCAGCACCGTGAAAAAGACACATCACCTTCTTGATGCCGAGGTATATAACCTCTATGGCCCTACTGAGGCTTCCGTCGATGTGAGCCATTGGCACTGTAAAAGAGGTGAGGTCGGTGAGCATATCCCGATTGGTTATCCCGTAGCGAACACGCAGCTTTATATTTTGGACAATGGTTTGAATAGGGTTCCAATAGGTGCGATTGGTGAACTTTATATAACGGGATCACAGGTGGCACACGGATATTTGAACAACGAAGTACTGACAAAAGAACGTTTTGTTCAAGACGTTTTTTCTTTGGATGAAAATGCCATTATGTACAGAACAGGTGATTTGGCTAGATATCGACATGATGGAGCTATTGATTATTTGGGAAGAATCGATACGCAAGTTAAACTAAGGGGTCAACGTATAGAGTTGGGTGAAATTGAAAAGACCATTGAAAGGCTTGAAGGCATTACGCAAGTTATAGTGCAGCTTGGAAAAACGAAAACGGGCGAAGCGTATTTGGTAGCACACTATACCGGTCAGGTTAGTAGCGATGAGGAGATAATCGCTGTATTGGAACGGTCACTTCCCAGTTATATGATTCCATCCTTTTTTGTTTATTTAGAAGAGTTTGAGCTGTTGTCCAATGGAAAGATAAACAGGAAAAAAATACCCGTTCATTCGATTGAAAAAGAAAAAGGGAGTGAAACATTTCAAGCTCCGACGAATGAATTTGAGGAAATTGTTGCCAATACCTGGATGGAAATTTTAAAATTGGATAGGGTAGGGGTCTATGAAAACTTTATTCGTTTGGGAGGCAATTCGTTGAATGCCATGACTATTACCTCTCGCTTAAAAAACGCTTTTGAGCTAGATCTTCCGATAACTTTGGTATTCGACTATCCGACCGTAAGGACATATGCCGCATACGTCAAGAAAAAAATAATCGAATTATTATCTCAGTAGTCCTCCATTTTTTGTGCAAAACAAGTTGTAGAGGTCTTGCATATAGAATCGAGAAATATCCGTGAATTTACAATTGTTTTAGCGCAGGAAATACTTTTTTAAGATGCTACTAAAACGCAATTCGATATACTTGTAGGTGAGGTATGAGTACATGACCGATATAGCCAAGGATACGCAAAAAACAGAAAATTGGTTGAATCCATTATTTTCCAGTTTTAAAAACTTAAAAAGTAGTTGCGGCACTACGAGAATGATTAAAAAATGATTCAGGTATAACGAATAGGAGATGTTACCTAAAAACTGAACCGGTCCGCTATTTAGAAGTTTAGAAAGAAAACCGTCAGCCTTTACAATGATAAGAATGGCTAATCCAAAAACCACGGGAACCACGAATTCGAAAAGTAGACCGGTACCTTTTTCTTGGGTTATGGACAGGATATAAAGACATGCAACAATTAAAAATGGAATCGCATATTCGAGATAATTCTTCAATCTGAAGTTCTCAAGACTGATTTTCCAAACGAAATACCCTAGCAGAAAAGAAAAAAGACCTCTGATAAATCCGTAGTCCCCTAACTTGAATAGTGTTCCAAGGTTGAACAAGATGATACCGGACACCAGTGTGAGCGCCAAGTAGATGCTATTTTTTACTCTAAGATTGGAAATAAGCGCTATGATACCAAATACGAAGTAAGAGATCATTTCAGAAGAAATAGACCATGAAGGAAGGTTGAGGCCTGTGGTCGAACCTAAAATTGGGGTCGAATTTGTGAAAAGCAGCGAATCCAAGGTCTTCATTACCAATCCCTCAATGTTCGTATTGGAATCTACAACAGATGGAAAAAAATAAATAGCGAATACCCGAAATGAAAAGTAAACAAGTACGGAGAAAAAGAGCATCGGATAGAGTCGAATAAACCGTTTTTTATAAAAGACCTTAAACTCTTGAAAAGATACGAGCGAACTGTAGTTATAGGCTATTACAAAGCCACTGAGTACAAAAAAGAAGTCTACGAAGGTATATGCCTTTCTTATAAAAAAGAGGTCGTAGAAGTCTTGGTGCAAGTATCTTCCAGGATAGTGGTACAATACGACCATTAAACTCGCTATACCCCTTAAGCCATCTAATTCGGTTAGTCTGGGACGCATTTCCAATTTTCTTGAGGAACAGTTGAATAGAAACTATTTCCTATTGGAAATATAGGTGGCCATATCATCTATGCTCATAAAGTTTTCGATGGTCATATCTTGGGGCGGAACTTTCAATTCGAACTCTGTTTCGATAAAGAGGATCAATTTCATCATTCCCAACGAATCTAAAATGCCTTCACCAAGCAAGTCGTCCTGGGCCTCGATGGGGTCATCGGCCTGAAATTGCTCATTTATGTACTTTAAAAGAATATCTTTCATATCATTATCTCTGGATTAGACTCTTCACGATTTCCGAACGTTTCACTTTCCCTGAACTGGTTCTCGGGAAGTCTTGAAGAAAATATATGTGATTGGGTATTGCATATGGTGGTAAATACGTTTTACTGAAAGCGATCAAATGATCTGCTGATTGTTCTATCTCCTTTGTCCCGATAATAGCGGCAGCGATTTGTTTTTCGTTGTTTTCATTTTCTAAGATAAAAACGGCGGCTTCCTCAACGCTGTCGTGCTTGCCTAAAACTGCCTCTACCTCGTCTAATTCAACCCGATATCCTCGTAGCTTCACCTGTCGATCGTTCCTTCCCAAAAATATGAGATTACCCTGCTCATCCTCTTTTACCAGATCACCAGTTCTATAGAATACATGTTCGACTCCAGGAGCTATGTGCTCAGTGTATAACGCCTTTTTTGTGAGTACATTGTTATTCCAGTAGCCTTTCATCATGGTCGCGGAACGCACGAGAAGTTCTCCTGAGGTGCCTTTGGGTACTGGTGAGTTGTCCTCTCCAAGGATTTTATAGGTCGTATTTTCCCAGATTTTTCCGATGGGAATTTGCTCATCTGTTTCAGGTGGAGTGTTTAGATGGTAATATGTGCATTGATTTACCTCTGCCGGGCCATAGACGTTACTGAATGTAGCACTAGGCCATAATCCCATGAGTTCTCGCATATATTTCGGAACAAAATTCTCACCTCCGTATAAGACCCAACGCAATGGTGATAAATCACGTTCATCAAGCACTCCGTTTAACAATAGCTGAACCAGGGCCAAGGGTACGGAATACCATATGGTGATTTTTTCCTGTTCCATCAAGGCGGAAAGACTCGCCGGAAGTTTTGTATGCGCATCGGGAATAATGACTGTGGTCGCCCCTGCCAGCGGTCCGGAGAAATAACCAAAAGTTGAAATGTCAAAATGCAAAGGAGCATGGTTCGCTATTCGATCGGTAAGCGTTATGTTATAGACCTGAGCCGAAAGTTTGGCATAGCTGAGCCCACTATGATGGGTGTGCATGATACCTTTAGGGGCACCCGTAGAGCCTGACGTATACATGATATATGCCAAATCAGATTCGATAATTTTTACTGGTTGATAGGTGCTCAAATCTATTTTGAAAATAGCATCCCAAGATACAGATGGAATAGTCAAATCCGCATCGATTCCAATAAGGGATTCAAGATTTGTTTCCGTTTCTAAAATAGCCTTTATTTTCCTGCGTTGTTTTGCCGTAGTTGTGACATGTTTGATACCACAATCGTCTAACAAAAATCGGGTTCTGGCGTGTGGTGCGCTAGGATCTAAAGGAACATAAACGGCTCCGGCCTTCATGATGCCATAAACGGCGAGTGCCGTTTCCAAACAGCGTTCCATGTAAACACCGATACGATCTCCTTTACGGACGCCTTTCATGATCAAGTGAGATGCCAGCTGATCCGTTTTTTTGTCAAGTTCCCCATAAGACATAGAATCTCTTCCACAACGGAAAGCATCTTGCTCTGGAAACGATCGGGCCGAGTTCTGAATGATATGTGGGAGCGTAAACAGCATAAATACGAGTGGCTAAAGGCCTAAAAGTTTTGCGATGATGTTTCTCTGGATATCAGAAGTACCTGCATAAATGACCCCACCAACGGCATCACGGAGATTTCTCTCGATTTCATTTTCGGAAATATAGCCATCGCCCCCGTGATTTCGTATCGTGTCAAGACTCGATTCCACAAAATTTTCACTGAGGTGCAATTTTAACAGGGCAGATTCCATCATTGACGACTTTCCTACACTATTGAGCCAAGCCACTTTATAGAGTAGCAATCTTGAGGTTTCCAGTCTTAATTTCATATTGGCGACCCTGTTGGAAACCGACTGGAATTGACTTATTTTTTTTCCGAATTGTTCCCTTTGTTTTACAAACGCTATGGTTTCCTCAAGTTGATGTTCCATGGCACCCAATTGTCCGGCAAGTATGGTACAGCGGTCGTGTTCGAGCGAGCTATTGGTTATCGCCCAACCCGCACCGATTGGTCCCAACAAATTCTCTTCGGGAACAAAGCAGTCTTCAAAAAACAAATCGCCAAAGGGTACCGTTCGCAATCCCATTTTTGGCCGGTTTGGTCCTGCGGTAAAGCCTTTCATGCCTTTTTCAACAATGAAAACGCTCATGCCCCACTTGCCTAATTTTGGATTGGTTTTTACAAAAACCAATATGACATCTGAGACGGGTCCGAAAGTGATGTAGCGCTTGGTACCGTTTAAGAGATACCCTCCTTCAACTTTTTTGGCACTAGTTTCCATACTGAAAACATCGGATCCTGAACTGGGTTCGGTTAGTGCATGGCACCCGATCCACTGACCAGAAGCCAATTTAGGTAAGTACTTCTTCTTTTGGTCTTCAGTTCCGAAAGTTAAAATCGGATATTGCACGGTCCACATCTGGGCACTTAATCCAAAGGGTAGGCCATTATCCCGGCATCCATAACCGAAACCTTCCATTGCCAAGGTGGCAGTGAGAATACTAACATCATCAGTTGAGCCGCCATAGGCTTTGGTAGTGGCTAGGCCTTGAAGGCCGAAGTCGGCACATTTTTCCCAATCTGCTCTTGAGAATAGACAATCTTTGTCTTGCTTCACATAAGAACCCCCAAAATTGGCCGAAGCGAAGTCACTTACTTTGTTCTTATACTCCAATTGCTCTGAGGTCAGTGAAAAATTCATAGGTCCGATGGTGTTTGTTGTATTGTGGGTAGCGTTGAACTGAAATCATTTCGGCCGAAATTAAAGTAAAACGGGCGAAAAGTAAACGAATCAAAAAAACGGGAAATCATCTTAGACTTCAACCGCTTTTGTCAAAAAGTGATACGGGTTTTTAGCGTCCTCAGAGACATTTTCGATAGCGACTTCTAAACCGATATCGAATTCATCGGCCAAATCAAGAAAAAGGTCCATAACAACCTGATCCTCTAGAGCCCAGCCTGTGGAGTCAAAAATAGAGATTTGGTCCTTGACCTGAACATAGTCATCAGCGTTCTGAAGTACCTCTACCCAATCAGGAGCAATTTCACTGTCCGAAAGTTGTTGGCATTCCCCTTCTATTTTAGCCTGTTCAAAAAAGTCAGGACATACAAAACTTTGGAGAAGTAGTTCTTTAGGAAGTTCTGTTTTGCCAGGAAAGTCCGAGCCTACCGCATTGATATGTAAATGTGGTTTACTCTTGTGATATTCAAAAAGTGGTCCGGTACCTACCTCAATAGACGTTTCGGTACAAACAATGTCCGAAGTCTCGATAATATCTTTTATCGATGCTGTCTTGATATCCAATTGGATATCGAGCATTTCAATACGGTCTCTTAAGGTGTCCATCGACTTTTGATCAATGTCGTAGATCAAAACCTCGGAAAACTGAAAAACCCTAGAAAGCGCATGTAATTGAGTAACCGCCTGGGCTCCACATCCTATAAGACCGAGTACGGTACTTTTCGGTTTTGCCAATAACCTACTGGCAACGGCAGAAGCGGCCCCAGTTCGCAGGGCTGTTAAGAGTACGCCGTCCGCAATGCCATTGAGATGGCCTGTTTTGGTATCATAGCTAGAGATGGAGGATAGAATAGTGGGTAAATTGAAGTTGTTAGGGTTTTGAGGGTGGTATCCCACGACCTTGATGACTACTTCCTTTCCTTTCTTATGTACCGGCATCCACTCAATGAGACCAGGATTTTCCGTTTGGTAGTTGAAGCCAGAACGAATAGGTATATCTGTTTTGGATTTGTCGAAATCATGCACGGCGTTGGTTAGACGTTCGATCAAGGAATCCATCAGGCGATCTATTCCGAACTTTTCGACAATACGAATCACGTCATCTCCTGAGAGAATGAGTGTTTTTTCTTTTTGTAAGGGCATTTTCTTTCTTTAACACAGCTAAACAAGTCAGCAGTTTACTCGCAATGTATGTAATTTACAAATTAAAAATCAACTATTTTGCCCTTGTTTCGATGAAAAGTCACATATTCTTGCCAGCACGCAACCAAAATGGATTTTCACATCTTATTGCATTGCGGTACCTTTATAAGCCCCTGATAATAACCAAACTTTGTAGTAATATTGGACCTGACACCAAAAGTGAACCGTTTATCGTTTATATTTAAAACTGTTAAACTTTTTTCCTTTATTGCGCAGCTTTCGCGTCAATTTTCAATGTCGCGTAACGTCTAAACCCGTATTCCGTTATGAAAAAGTTAATGTCCCTTTTTGTCCTATTGGCCCTATTTTTAGTACCCAATGCCTCCGAAGCGCATGAGGTAAATCAGAGTTATATCTTCTTGAGAATATACGAAAGTAAAGGTATAGAGGGGAGGTTTGAAATGAATGTCCGTGAGTTGAACAAGTTATTGGGTACCAACCTTCCGAAAGACCTGCAATTAAAGGATATCGAACCCTACATAGAACAAATCAAGGCGTATTTGTTGAAGAATACCTCCTTCTCCTCTCCTTTAGGAAATCATAATATCATATACACCGGTGAAGTGGACGTTCAGAAAGTAGCCTTGGGAAATTTTGTCAAAATCCATTTTGAATTGGATAATGATGAGGTATTACCAGATGAGATGACAACCGACTACAACTCGTTCTTTGAACTAGATGATTCGCATGCGGCCTTTTTGATTACTGAATACAATTGGAAAGCGGGCGTAATCAACGATGAAATGAATTTTTCTATGGATTTCGGACCTGGAGATACTTCCGAAACGATGTCGCTTACCGATGTATCGGTTTGGAAAGGCTTCTATGCTATGATCAAGCAAGGAGTATGGCACATTTGGATCGGTCTAGATCATATTTTATTTTTATTGGCACTGATTTTACCTTCAGTAATCCGAAGGAAAAAAGATGCTGCCGGGTTCAATCTATCCAATTGGGAACCTGTGCAAGAGTTTAAACCAGCCTTCTATTACATCCTTAAGGTGGTCACCTTTTTTACGATAGCACATACCATTACCTTGACCTTAGCCTCCCTGCAAATCGTAAATCTGCCCTCCCGAATCGTTGAATCGATTATAGCCTTTTCAATAGGCTTAGCCGCGTTTCATAACATACGACCTATTTTTAAAGGTAGGGACTGGGTTATCGCCTTTATTTTTGGACTATTCCATGGATTTGGTTTTGCCAGCGTACTCGGTGATTTGGGGTTGACAAATGATTTTCTGACCGTTTCCCTCTTAGGATTTAATATCGGAGTTGAAATAGGGCAATTGGTCATTATTGCCATGATTTTTCCGATTTTATTCTTGTTGCGAAATCGAAAAATCTACAATAAAATTCTACTTTATGGGTCTATAATCCTAATCATAATATCTTTATATTGGTTTTTAGAACGAGTCCTTGACATTAGATTCGGTGTATATCACATGGTGAAAAGGAGTATTCGTGAATTGGCCGTTGCGCTTGGGCTTTGGTCATAGAAGTTGGTGAAGAAGAAAAAGATTTTAGGTTGAAAAGTGAACTGGTAAAAGACGATTTACTTTCGAAATGGAAGCGTAGGGATAAGAAGGGAGATTTGCCTGGCGAGATTCCTAAAGCTCCTTCAAATGTTGCCATACCGTTGTCTAATGGGCAGAAGGGATTGTGGTTCCTGCAAGATCTAAACAAAGAAAACTCCTTCTACAATTATGGCGAGCTCTATGATCTTAAAGGCGATTGGTCGATTTCCTATTTGAAAAGTAGTATTCGCCAAATTTATGAGTCGCACGATATACTCAGGTCTAGTTGCATTGCTGGTAGTGATGGACTCGAACTGAAAATAGACTATGATTCGCCATTGACCATTGAAGTGCATGAATTGGGTGCATTTCCCCTCGATGAAGCGCTTGCTACAGTACGACAAGTTGTTGCGGAAGATTTTACGACACCTTTTGAATTGAGCAGGTCACCATTACTCAGAGTGCGTGTTTTCTCAATTGATAAGGGCTATCATATACTGAGCGTGACCATGCACCATATCATCACTGATGAATGGTCCATGGATATCTTCATGAAGCTTTTGGCGAAAAATTACAGGAAGTTGAAATCAGGTCAACAGCTTCCCAATGAAAAACCGGAATTGCAATTCAGTGATTTCGCTTATTGGGACGATACTCGAAAATGGCCGGAAAAAGAATTGACTTTTTGGAAAAAGGCTTTATCGAATCATACGCCCAACCTGGCGCTACAAACGGACTTTAAAAGACCTGTATTGCCCTCGTATCGGGGATCTCATAAATCCTTGGAGTTTTCTCGAAAACTCTCCGAGGAGCTTCTGAATTTGGCAACGGAATCGGAAGTAACCCCTTTTGTCTTGTTACTCTCATTGTTTTACATCTTGCTGTATCGACATACGGATCAAAAAGACATTTTGGTCGGCTCACCCATTGCGAAAAGAAACCATAAAGGATTGGAAGATCTGTTGGGTTTTTTCCTGGATACCTTAGTACTTAGAAATGAGATTGATGGGGGCAATACCTACGCAGAGGTTTTGGCTAAGGTCAAGTCGAATACGCTGCAGGCATTCGCGCATAGAGACATTCCTTTTGATGTTCTCGTAAAGGAATTGAACCCTGAGCGGTCTGCCGGGAGTAATCCGTTTTTTCAGGTCATGTTTGTCTATAATACGGAATCAACAACACCGGACTTTGGTGAAGGTTTGATTCTTGAGAAAAACGACTTGGTGCGCTTAGAAAGTTCCAAATTCGATCTTACCCTATTTGTTTCCAAAAAGGACGGCGTGTTGACAGCGAGTTTCGAATATGCTACGGATTTATTTGAAGCCTCGACTATAGATCGGTTATTGGCCCATCTGCATCTCTTGGCCGAGGGTGTGGTGAAGAATCAAAGCGTGGTAATTTCCGAATTGCCGATGAGAACACCTGAAGAAACAGCGTTGTTCTCCGAAATTTCCTTACCGAACGCCGAACATACTGATTTTAACTATGCTGGCGGTATTCATAAATCGATAGAGGCATTTGCCTCTAGGACCCCTGATGCTATCGCGATCAGTTTCGGCAACCAGTCGATGACCTATAGTGAATTGAACACCAAGGCGACGACTATAGCTAGTAACTTGATCAGGTTTACCGGAGGTGAAAATACCTTTATAGGTCTGTGTATTGAGCGTTCCCTTGACATGATCGTAGGTCTTTTGGCAGTGTTAAAGTCGGGATCGGCCTATGTTCCACTAGATCCCGAATACCCCAAGGAACGACTTAAATATATCGTTCAAGATGCTAATGCTACATTGGTGCTGACGCAGGATGATTATGTAGCTGATTTTGAGGAATTAGGTGTTGACAGTATCTCTGTTTCTGCTCCGCAGATGACAAGCACTACTACAGGAACGATTTTGCCAGAGGTTGGCGGCAATGATTTGGCCTACGTGATTTATACATCCGGGAGTACCGGAAAACCTAAGGGAGTACCGATTTCACATCAAAATATTTTAGATTCTACGAAAGCTCGATTTTCTTTTTATGAAGAAAATCCAAGTGCGTTTTTGTTGTTGTCTTCCATTTCTTTTGACAGTTCTAAAGCAGGCATTTTCTGGACCTTATGTTCAGGAGGCAATCTCGTTATTGCAAAAAAGAGATTGGAGCAAGATATGGCTGCCATGCAAGAGCAAATCTTAACTCATAAGATTTCGCATGTATTGACGTTACCCACGCTGTATGGGTTGATGCTGGAACACATTTCAATCAATGCCTTAAGTCAACTGCGAACGGTCATTGTGGCGGGTGAAGCATGTCCTTCCCAACTACCGGAAAGACATTTCGACCTTTTACCTGAGTCGGTTGTTCTATACAACGAATACGGCCCGACCGAAGCTACTGTATGGTGTACCGCCCATCGAATTGAGCCTGATGATCGATACAAATCGATCCCTATAGGTCGAGCCATTAAGGGGGCCAAGATCCATTTACTTGACGCTCGCTTACGCCATGTGCCCTTAGGGGCTATGGGAGAGATCTACATTTCAGGTAATGGCTTGTCTCAGGGGTATCTGGGAAAACCGGAGCTTACCAAAACCAAGTTTGTCGAAAATCCGTTTGCTGCCGATGGCGAAAAAAAGCTGATGTACAAGTCGGGTGATCTAGGCCGATTTCGAGCTGATGGCAACATCGCATTTTTAGGACGGGTAGATTCCCAGGTAAAACTGCGAGGTTTTAGGATAGAACTTGATGAAATCGAGGAAACCTTGCTGACCCATCGACAGGTCAAGGATGCGGCCGTTGTCATCAAACCTGCAGAACAAGGGAGTGCGAACGGTATTTTAGTCGCTTACCTTATCTTAAGGTCCAAAGTTGAATTGCAGGAAATCAAATCCTTCTTAAAACGCCTGCTTCCGAAACATATGGTGCCCGCACAAATTGTCGTTCAAGACACTTTTGTCAAACTGCCCAACGGCAAAGTGGACAAGAAGTATTTGGAGACCCTTCCCATGGAAAAGTTAGGAGACCCTATTGGGCCGTCAGAAGAGCTTACGGAAACAGAGGGTACTTTAATTGCTATTTGGGAAAAAATATTGGGGTTCAACGGCTTGGCAGTGGATGATAACTTTTTTGAAATAGGGGGAAATTCGATAATGACGATTCAAGTAATTTCCGAAGCACGCAAAATGGGTATGGTCATTTCGCCGAATCAATTATTCGATTATCAGACCATTCGTGAATTGGCTGCTTTTGTAGACCAAAATCAACAGCAGGATGATCAGTGGGATTATATGGTACCCTTACGAAAAGAAGGTTCTAAAAAACCACTTTTTTGTATCCATGCCGGAGGCGGCCATGTGTTCTTTTACAATAAGTTGACCGACTATTTGGAGAAGGATACCCCTATTTACGCGCTACAACCTTCAGGAGTATATGGCGATAAGGCAATGCATAGAAGCGTAAGTGAGATGACCCGTGACTATCTTGAAGCTATAAAAAAGGTACAACCCCAAGGACCTTATAATATTCTGGTCTATTGTTTTAGTGCTGCCGTAGGTAACGAAATGGCCCTTCTATTAGCGGAAAAAGGTGAAAAAATCAACTTAATCGTTATGGACACTATGACGGCGCCGGCGGTACTCAATACGCCACGAAGACTGAGAATACGAATTCAGACCTTTCTCATGCGTTTTGTCAAGGCACCCTTTCGGTCCGTGCGCAATATGATTATTTCAAAATATGCATTGATCCGTTTAAAATGGAGAAGTAATTTTGAGGTCGACGAGGAATCTCGGGAACTGGAAAAACTTCGAGTCAATCTGATGGACTTGAGTCAAACCTATACATGGAAACCGTTTGACGGAGAAGTTTCATTGATATTGACCAAGAAAGACCATGAAGCCTTGAATAAGGAAACCGTGCGTTCTTGGCAAGAAGTCGTGAAAAGTGATGTAACTATTGTACGTACCAGGGGCAGTCATCGCGAACTTTTTGACGAACCATATGTGAAGTACACGGCAAAAGCTATAGAAAAGTGTATGTTTGATCACTAATTCTTAAGAGATGGCGCATATTGTACTTGTGACAGGCCTTTTAACCGGAAGGATCAATGCAAGTTTTGAATTGGCTTCAAGACTTCAGAAAGAAGGTCATGAGATTACGTACCTATGTCAACCGAGTACCTTGGTAAAAATCCAGTCTTATGGATTCAATGCGTTAGCGGTTTCCAAAATCACATTTGATTATAAAGATCCAAGAAGAAGTGCTATGGAATCGTCTTGGTTCAAAAAATTACGATTTCATTTGAAGTATTTAAAAAGTCATTATTCCGAAGGAATAAAGATTTTAAAATTAGAAGAGCACAAAGCGCTTTTTCGTCAGGTAAATCCTGATTTAGCCCTGATAGACGTTGAAATTCATGACATGATCTTTACCGCAATTGAATTGAAAATTCCGGTGAAGCTTACAACAACCTGGTTTTCCGATAAGATCAGTCTTAAAAGTCCTTCAATTCGAACCGGGGTAATTCCGGGCCGTGGTGTTAGTGGCACCAAGGTCGGTATTTTGTTCTCCTGGTTGCTAATGCGAGCAAAGATAAATGCTCGGGTAGTATTGAACCGTCTGACTTTCACAAACTACCGAAGATGGATGTTTAAAAAATATGCCAAAAACATCGGTTTCGATACGAGTGGTCTCTTGGTCAATACACTACCGCCACTTTATAGTTTTACGAAATTGCCGATTGTTACAATGACCATGTCAGAACTTGAGTTCCCTCACAAATTAGCAAAAAATATGATTTATGTGGGTCCAATGATTCGCGAAAATCGGAACCTTCAGAAGGAAGACCCAGCAGTAGCTGACAGGCTAAAAACCATCTACAGGAAAAGGGACACGGAAAAGGGTCAATTGATTTATGGTTCCGTCGGTTCAATGGCGACGAGTGGAGTGGTTTTTTTAAAGAAAGTGATCAAGGCATGCACCGACCAAGAAGGATGGCAGCTAGTTCTTTCTTTGGGGCCTAATTTGAACATTGCCGATTTTGGAGAAGTTCCTTCGCAGATTCATTTGTTCAATTGGGTGCCCCAACCCGAGGTGATTTCGCATGCTGATTGTGTGGTTACCCATGCGGGCAACAATACGATGAACGAGTGTTTACATTACACCGTTCCTATGGTGCTCTATTCAGGTAAGAAAACCGATCAAGATGGAAGTGCAGCCAGAATGGCGTATCACGGTCTAGGAGTTCTGGGTGATAAAGATCGTGATGGTGCCGAACAGATCAGGTCGAATATTGACGAGGTCTTGACCAATAAGGCCTTTCGTGCTAAGATGATCGAATTCAATAATATATATCAAGACTATCGGGCCAGAGCTTTAAGCCCGCTCTTGTTCGAAGAAAAAGAATACTAAAACCGAAGAAGGTGCTGAACAGAAAGCTCGACAGATCAAGGTTACATGAACTAGCACAGGTTTGGTATTGTACTTTTTCAAAAAATGAATTCCTGCTTCCTACTTTTAGAAGCGTACTATCTGCGGATGAAGTGAGACGCGCAGGCCGTTTTAAGTTTCAGAAAGATAGGAATAGCTTTATAATTACCCGTGGAGTGCTGCGAACACTTCTTGGGGGTTACTTGGAACTACCTCCTTCGGAAATACTACTGGAATATACAACGTATGGAAAGCCTTACCTTCTTGACAGTACGTTAAAGTTCAATGTTTCACATTCGGGTGATATGGCGGTATTTGCCTTTGTTCTCGATACAGAGGTCGGCGTAGATATCGAACAGGTCAAAGACGATTTCGACCTAATGGAGTTGGCTCGAAATTTCTTCTCCGAACATGAAATAGCGGCAATGGAAAATATTCCAGAGACGGACTTAACGCGTGCGTTTTACCGCTGTTGGACACGTAAGGAGTCTTTCATCAAAGCGGAAGGAAGCGGACTCTCTTTCCCTTTAGATAAGTTTGCGGTATCATTGGACCATGACCACGAGGCGACCTTGATTCAAACGGGATGGGATCTTCAGGAAAAAGATAATTGGAGTTTATATTCATTCCTGCCAGAACAGCAATATATTGGAGCGTTGGCAATCAGAGATAAATCAAAGGGTATTGAATTTGCTAATTTGGTCGACATTAGTACGCTCTCATAGACCTATCCTAAAATAATCGGTGATCATTTCAGCCCAATCTTTGGTCCTAAAAAATACGATTCCCTGACTTATGTGTTAAAGTTATCTTTAAATTTAAGATACACCCAATGTTCACTTTTCTCGAATTGACTCTTTTGACTATCTTGTGCTGATGCCGTTGAAAAGGTTGATGTGAATCGATTTATTTTAGCACGTCTACCCAAGGCATAAAGTTTAAATCAATCAAAACATACAGTATATGAAAAGAAGGGATTTTGTTCAAATGTCTGGCCTTGGAGCGGGTGCATTGCTCTTACCCACTACCATGATGGGCACAAGCATTTCCGCTGAGGCACTACTCGCACCGGGTATGGACGTGATAGTCAAAAAACGTATGGCGGATGTCGCGCTTAACACCGCGAAATCTATGGGAGCTACCTATGCGGATTCAAGAATTGGTAGATATTTGAACCAGTACGTGTTCACTCGTGAAGATAAGGTTCAAAACGTTGTCAATACCGAGTCTTTCGGAATTGGAATTCGTGTCATCGTCAATGGTACCTGGGGTTTTGCCTCCACAAATGACGTTACCGAAGATGGTATCAAAAAAGCGACCGGTCAGGCCGTGGCCATTGCCAAAGCAAATTCGAAATTTCAAAAAGAACCTGTAGTGCTGGCACCAGTTTCAGGGCAGGGAGAGGTTTCTTGGAAAACCCCTATTAAAAAGGACTTTAAGGATGTTCCGATTTCCGAAAAAGTAGATTTATTGTTAAGCGCCAATGCGGCAGCTCTCGAAAACGGCGCCAATTTTGTGAATTCTGCGTTGTTCATGGTGAATGAGCAAAAATATTTCGCTTCAACGGACGGCTCATATATCGATCAGGACGTTCATCGTATTTGGCCCACATTCGGAGTCACTGCGGTCGACCAGTCGGCCGGTAAATTCAAAACCAGGCAGGCCATGAGTGCACCAATGGGCATGGGCTATGAATATATGGACGGTCTGGCTTCAGAGAAGCTTGACGGGGCGGCAGGTCTCAAGCTATATCGCAATAGCTACGATATGGTCGAAGATGCTACTACAGCTGCAATTCAGGCCAAAGAAATGTTAAGCGCAAAATCGGTGGATCCCGGTAAGTATGATTTGGTCCTTGAACCCAACCATTTAGGTCTTACCATTCACGAATCGGTAGGACATCCTACGGAATTGGATCGTGTTTTGGGTTATGAAGCCAACTACGCAGGTACTAGTTTTGCAACCATAGACAAATGGAAGTCGAAAGATTTCAAATACGGCAGTGATATTGTCAACATATTTGCTGATAAAACCCAACCAGGTTCGTTAGGTGCTGTAGGCTATGATGATGAGGGAGTGCCCTGCAAGCAATGGGATATCATTCGAAATGGTGTTTTGGTGAACTATCAAGCGATTCGCGATCAGGTGAAAATGATCGATCAGAATGAATCACACGGCTGCTGTTATGCGCAGAGTTGGAACGACGTACAGTTTCAACGAATGCCCAATATTTCCTTGGAAGCAGGAAAAGAGCCATATTCCGTGGCAGAGATGATCAAAGATGTTGAAAAAGGAATTTATATCGCAGGACGTGGTTCCTATTCCATTGATCAGCAGCGGTATAATTTCCAATTTGGAGGTACTGTCTTCTATGAAATCAAAAACGGTGAGATCGTGGGTATGTTGAATGATGTGGCATACCAATCGAATACGCAGGAGTTTTGGAACTCTTGTGCTAAGATTTGTGATAAGAATGACTACCGATTGTTCGGGTCTTTCTTCGATGGAAAAGGACAACCCCCGCAGGTAAGCGCGGTTTCCCATGGTAGTTCTACCACGAGATTTAATGACATCAATGTTATTAATACCGGTAGAACCGTTTAATCGGAGTTTCACGTTAAAAGGAAAAAACAATGGCAATATATACAGAAGAAGAAGCAAAAAAAATAATGGAGAAAGCGATGAGCTTTTCCACGGCCGATGCTTGCGAAATAAATTTAGAGGGAAGCGAGAGCGGTAATATCAGATATGCAAGAAATTCCGTTTCCACGGCAGGTTACCGATCCAATCAGACGTTGGTGGTACAATCCAATTTCGGAAAAAAAATGGGTACCGCCACGATAGACGAATTTGATGATGAATCATTGAAAAGGGTAGTAGCAAGGGCCGAGGAATTGGCAAAACTGTCACCTGAGAATCCCGAGTTTATGGAACCCTTAGGTCCTCAGAAATATGAAAAGGCGATCAACTATACGGAAGCAACAGCAAATATTACTCCCGAATTCAGGGCCGAGGTAGCCAATAGCAGTATTGCACCTGCAGCCGCAAAAGATGTGACAGCAGCGGGTTTTTTGGACGATTCCGCAGGCTTTAGCGCGATGATGAACTCGAACGGACTCTTTGCATATAACAAGGAGACTACCTTAGAATTTACCGTAACCATGCGTACCAATGATGGAACCGGTTCGGGCTGGGTTACCCGGGATGTGAACGATGTGAGCAAGTTCGATGCCGCGGAAGCTTCAAAAGTAGCGATAGATAAAGCCGTATTATCGAGGGAGGCCAAGGCTATTGAACCGGGTAAATATACCGTTATCTTGGAGCCTTCAGCCGGCCTAGGTCTTTTGAACGGACTAGGACGATCGATTAATGCACGTCAAGCCGATGAAGGTCGTAGTTTTATGTCAAAAGAGGGTGGAGGAACCAAAATAGGAGAAAAAATCGTTGACGAACGTGTGAATCTCTGGTCCGACCCCGTGAATCCTGAAGTGCCCAGCGCTACTTGGAATGGGGCAGGACAACCCTTGAATAAAACCTCTTGGATTGAAAACGGAGTAGTGAAAAATCTGGCGTATAGCCGATATTGGGCCGAACAGAAAGGAGTGGAACCCGTGCCGTTTCCGAGTAATTTTATTATGGGTGGCGGTGATGCCTCGCTTGATGAATTGATCAAGAGTACTAAAAAGGGAATTTTAGTGACCCGATTGTGGTACATCAGATCCGTTGATCCGCAAACCCTTCTTTATACGGGATTAACTCGTGACGGAACGTTCTATATTGAGAATGGGGCCATTAAATATCCTGTGAAGAATTTTAGATTTAACGAGAGTCCTATCATCATGTTGAATAATCTGGAGACACTTGGAAAACAGGCTCGGGTTGACGGCAACTTGATTCCTTATATGAAAATCAGGGATTTCACTTTTACTAGTTTATCCGATGCCGTATAGTCATATATAATTTGACATCAACTGGTTGTTTTGAGACATTCTTAGCAACCAGTTTTTGTTTAAAATGGGATATTCTCTTGAGCAATGCCTTTTTCTTTACAAGATTGCAATACGAATCAGGTGACTGGGATGTTGATCAGCGCATGCCCTCCAATTTATTAAATTCCCTAGTAGAGTATACCACCTTAGAAGTAGATACCCAAGAGAATATTGTCACTTTGGCTAGTGACGATATTTTCAAATGTCCTTTTTGCTATTTATCAGGCCATAAATTGGTTCAGTTTACCAAAAAGGAACGTGAAAACTTTGAAAAGTATGTGAACAACGGTGGTTTTGTATTCGTCGATGACTGTAATCATGATATTGATGGCTTATTTGCAAAATCTTTTGAAGGGCAAATGAGCGAAATTTTCGGTGAAACGGAACTGAAGAAAATACCGAATGACCACGAGATCTACAAGATATTCTTTGAATTTGAGGATGGACCTCCGACAACCTCACAAGAATTAAACGGATGGGGTGATGACCTTGTGCACGAGTACCTTAAAGCCATCGAGATCAATGGAAGAATAGCGGTTTTGTATAGTAACAAGGACTATGGTTGTGAATGGGATTACGATTTTAGGAATAAACGTTGGTATAAAATAGATAATACCCGATTTGGGGTGAATATCGTGATGTATGCATTGACATCATAAAGAAAAGATATGGAAAAACATTTAGTGGAGATTGCACAAGAAGTTCAAACCTTGACCCAAAAACTTACTGATCTGAAGGCAGAAATCGGTAAAGTAATTGTAGGACAAGAAGAGACCATCGAGCATTTACTGATTACATTCTTGGCCGGCGGACACGCGTTGTTGGAAGGAGTACCAGGATTGGCAAAGACCTTAATGATCCGAACCTTGGCCCAATCGATCGATCTGAACTTCAAGCGCATACAATTTACGCCAGATTTGATGCCCTCCGATATTATAGGTACTGAGATTCTAGAAGAGGACCACACGACGGGCAAGAAGTTTTTCGAGTTCAATAAAGGACCGATCTTCGCCAACATTATTTTGGCCGATGAAATCAACCGGACCCCGCCTAAGACACAGGCAGCCCTTTTAGAGGCCATGCAAGAATTCGAGGTAACCTATTCCGGAAAAACCTATAAGTTGGATCGTCCGTTTTTTATTTTGGCTACCCAGAACCCTATCGAACAGTCAGGCACCTTTCCCTTGCCCGAGGCGCAGCAAGATCGGTTTTTGTTGTACATCAAAATTGGATATCCCACGGCATCCGAAGAAAGCCATATCCTCAGGAATACGACCGGGTCTAAAAAAGAGAGCGTACAAAAAATACTCAACGGCGATGAGATCATTAGGCTTCAAGAATTGGTGCGAGAGGTACCGATAAGTGATGAGTTAATTGACTATGTTAGCACTATAGTACGTGCCACAAGACCTGAAACGACCACACTCGACTATGTCAAGGAGTGGGTAGGGTGGGGAGCGGGGCCAAGAGCAGGTCAAGCTATGATATTGACCGCCAAGGCACGAGCATTACAGCAGGGACGCCTATCGGTGACATTGGAAGACGTGAAACATATGGCATATCCCGTTTTGAGACATCGTATCCTCGTTAATTTTAAAGCTGAGGCAAATGCCATTAGTCCAGATGATGTCACCACCGAAATTCTGAAGAAACAGTAACCGTACCTAGAAAAAATACGCGTGAAACAAGACTATCGGCAACTGCTAGAACCTAAAATAATCAACAGTATCTCCGGGTTGTCCTTAATAGCCCGTGTCATTGTTGATGGCTACTTGTCTGGTCTTCATCAGAGTCGTCGCGTAGGAGTGGGACTTGAATTTAGTCAATACCGCGGTTATGAACCTGGAGATGACATGCGACTATTGGATTGGAAAATGTTGGCCCGTTCAGGAAGGTATTACATCAAGCAATCTGAAATAGAGACCCATATTACGGTGAAATTCATTGTGGATGCGAGCAAGTCGATGGTGCATACCGAGAAATCCCTTTCAAAAATGGACTATGTAAAGGTGTTGACGGCCTCTTTGGCCCACTTGGCCCAAAGCCAGGGTGATGCTATAGGTCTCTATGCTTTGAACGATACCAAGATCAAGACCATTAGGCCAACGGTTCAAAAACAACAATACAAGCGATTTTTAAATGAGCTTATTCAAATCGAGGGCCATGGCCAATGGCCCGAAAAAAGCGACTTTTTGCACCAGATGCCCAATAGTGGTCACAAAGAGCTCCTTTTCTTTATTACGGATATGTATGAGTCAGATGGTGAGCTCACCCGAATGATCCAGAATTTGAAAACCAAGCGAAACGAATTGGTCGTACTTCATATCATGGGGGAAGATGAGCTGGAATTCAACTATCAGGGTTATGTGATCTTTGAAGATCTCGAAACGGGTGCAAAAGTCAAAGTAGATACGAAAAAGGCGAAAGAACTGTACCTACGGTCACTTACCAAGAAAATGAGCGCTATGAACAATGGATTCTTAAGTCAGGGCATTGGTTATCAATTGTTTCGCTTGAACGAACCTATTTCCGAAGTATTACAGTTGTTCCTAAAGCGTCGAAAATCATTATTGTAATGACTTTTTTGAACCCGACATATTTGTGGTTGTCCTTAGGAATTCTCATTCCCATAGCCATCCATTTATGGAGTAGACGAAAAGTAGTGACGGTTAAAGTCGGCAGTACCCAGTTATTGCAGGAATCAGAACCCAAACGTACCAGTACGGTTCGATTGAACGAATTATGGCTTTTGGTATTGAGGGTATTGACCGTACTGCTCATCACTTTATTACTTGCCTCACCAAGAACTACCGATACCAGTGCCCGAATGTCACTAGTATATCTCATAGAGCCCTCGCTTCTAAATAACGATCATGTAAAACGACTGTTGAACGAGACTCCAGCGGAAGAAGTCAAAGTGCTTATGGACGGTTTTCCGAATGCGGAAGGGTACAGTCCGGGAAAAAGGGAAAATGAGATTCCTGAATATTGGCAATTAGCACAGAAAATGAACGCCTTGCCTGCAGATAGCATTATTGTTATTACTGAAGGCTTTGTTTCAGGAATAAAAGGCAAGCGCCCTTATGGGGCCAATCATGTCAATTGGACCGTACTTCCGTCGGGTGATACGCAAAATCAACTCCTTGAAGTAGCGCTCGCAAGAGATACCTTGACCATATTGACCCTTGTGAGCGATGCTGATGGCCTATATGTCGAAAGCGAAGAACAGTCTAAAAATAGTATTGATGTAAAATCGAATAAGACCGCAGATAGTGTCTTTATAAATGGGGTTTTAATGCCCCTCCGGACCCCGGAACCTATCATGGTCTTGATGAGGTATCACGATAGTCTAATGCAAGAGCGACACTATCTTAGCGCAGCCCTCAAGGCGGTTGCAAAATTGATGAATCGTCCCCTAATCCTTGATGAAAATCCAGGACAGGATTCCGTCGATGCCACATATGATCTATCTATTTGGCTAGGCGATCCACCCGAACAGAACTTAAGCGTAAAACAGCTGATTTTTAATTCTTCGACCTTAGCCAATGGGCTCATTGAACCTACCATCGATAAGAATGTATATGTGCTGACCAGTCGCTTGAACAATGAGAACGTATTCTCGGAACATCTTGCGGAACAACTCTACATCGTATTGAACTTGCGTAAGGATATGGAAGAAAAGATCCTTGATAACGATAAGCGCGTCGCAACTAAAGATGAGTTACGACCACACCGAACTGACCCACCGATGGCTACTGACACAGCAGGACTTGTTGATCCGTTCACGTGGTTATGGGGACTACTTTTCTTGATGATCGCATTAGAACGTGTACTGGCTAAATATCGCAAACAATGAGCTCAGGGAAACAACTACTTTTAAGGTTCAAGAAACGATGGTCGATAATGCAGGCCATTGTGATAGTGCTTTATGCCCTTGGGCCGGCCATGCTCATTTACTTTTTGACCAAAGACATCATATGGGCTGTATTTACCTTTATGGGTGTTGGGCTTCTTGCACTGCTGTTTCGAAAACCATGGCAGCTGACCTTAGAGAAAGTTGGGCAATATCTTGACCATGAATTGGAAACTACTGAATACAGTACCGGACTCTTATTGGTGTCCAGCGGAGAGTTGTCAAGTTTAGCGCGACTTCAGCAACACAAGGTAAGAAAGGTATTGGAGAGGAGCATCCATAAGGTTCGCCCAAACGTCCATATGAAAAGTGCGTTTATAGTTCTGGGCGCATGTGGACTGCTATCCCTTTTGGCAAATCAGTATGGTACCTCATTACGATCTACCGATTCCGTTCCCGCACAAGGTGACCGGCAAATCTTGTTCACACCCTTGGATTCGTCTGAATTGAAGTATACACCCCCAAACATAGTGTTTCAAGAACTTGTCATTCAATATCCTGCATATACGAATAGTGCTCCTGTGACAACAAGCAATATGAATATCAAGGCATTAGAGGGATCCAAACTTAAATGGCGCTTACGGTTTGATACTCCTCCAAACCAGGTTTTTTTTGAGGATAACGAAGCAGCCTATAGCATGTCAAGGAACAGTAATGGTTATGAACATCGAATGCAGTTGACAGCTTCCGGATTTTATAATTTCAAGTTTGAGGCCAAGGATTCAACTTCACACCAATCGGAGCTTTATGCACTTGAACTTTTCGAAGATGAAGCCCCAGTAATAGAGATTCAGAAACTAAAGCAATTCACCACCTTTGAATTCGATGACGATAAGACCATTGAATTTGAAGCAGTTCTAACTGACGATTTTGGGATTACCGATGCATATGTCGTTGCGACAGTAAGTAGAGGAGAGGGGGAATCGGTTAAATTTAGGGAAGAACGTTTGCCTTTCGAAACGAGACTGCGGCAAGGTGAAAATACCCTTCAACTCTCAAAAAAAATCGACTTGGACAATCTTGGGATGGTGCCTGGAGATGAGCTTTACTTTTATATTTCCGCTGTTGACACTAAAGAACCTAGACCAAATACCAGTCGAAGCGAAACGTATTTCGCTGTGATACGGGATACCCTTACCAATCAATTTGCAGTGGAAGGAACCATGGGCGCTGATTTAATGCCTGACTACTTTAGAAGTCAGCGGCAACTAATTATCGATACGGAAAAGTTGATAGCAGACAAAAATAGACTGCCCAAAAACGATTTTAATTCCACCAGTAATGAGTTGGGGTTTGATCAGAAAGCCCTTCGTCTAAAGTATGGGGAATTTATGGGCGATGAGGCCGAATCTGGTATCACAGTTGCGGAAGAGGTCACTGTGGAAGAAGCCCAAGATGAGGATGTTGATGAAGATGAAGACCCTTTATCAAAATACACGCATGACCATGATGGGAGCAATGAACATCATCTATTGGATCACGAAGATGGAGAACACGAGGACGAGGACCCTTTGGAAAGTTACCTTCACAATCATGATGACCCCGAGGAGTCTACCTTGTTTACGCAATCACTAAAGAGCAAGCTGCGACAGGCAATGACTGAAATGTGGGATGCAGAATTATACCTACGCCTATACACCCCTGAAAAGTCCCTGCCTTATCAATATCGAGCCTTGAAATTGATT
Organism: uncultured Flavobacteriaceae bacterium; assembly: GCA_947494565.1. GTDB lineage: Bacteria > Bacteroidota > Bacteroidia > Flavobacteriales > Flavobacteriaceae > Maribacter_C. The sequence goes on from CANLVG010000003.1 coordinate 189,151, forward strand.
CAGGAAATCAAGAATAGTGCCCGTATTTATGTGCATCGTATCGGCTTTGATCCTCCACCTATTAAAGAAGACAAGCGATTGACCGGAGAACTGGATGAAATCGTGAGTTTCCAAAAAAAAGAAAACATTTCGGTTTACGATGACTTGAATTTCCTAAGAAAGGCAGCGGAAAGATTGGAACAACTTATAGAACGAAACGACTATCAGGAATCTGATAGGATACTCTTCAAGGAATCGGGTAACGAGTTGGCCCAATTGGCAATTGAAGAACCTGGGAAGTACCTTGAAACGTTACAAAAATTAAAATGGCTTTCAGATCGTGAACGCCATTGGTCAGAAAAAGAACTACGTCAAATTTTAAGAGGTGTACTGGCCGCTATTCCAAAACCTATTGCAAAACCCACCAAGCAGGGTGAAGCCATTAGTGATTTGAACGAACTTGTACTCCAAGAATTGGAAACCAATGACTAATACGTTCAGCTTTGTGCATATTGATTTTATCTGGCCAGTAGGTATCGGAGCACTATTGCTATTCGCACTATTTCTTTGGAAAGAATGGTCACTTCCCAGAAAGCTGTATTATCTACATGCCTTAATCGCCCTGATTACCATAATCGCGTTGGTCCTATTGCTACTGAGGCCTATGATTCTAGAGGGGCATGATGGAACCCAAGGAGTACTACTCACGGAAGACTATGGTAAAGAACAACTGGATAGTCTAAAGAAACGATATAAAAGGTTAAAACAGATTCCTTATGTTGAGAATGTACCAATGAGTGGTATTTTAGATTCTATTTCGTCCTTGTTCATTGTTGGAAACGGCGTTCGGACTTTTGATTTTTGGCAGTTGGATGGTGTACCCACTACCTATTTGGATGCTGGCGAACCCGAGGGGGTCCTACAATTGAATTATGAACGAGAGACGAGGGTCGGTGATGATTGGACAGTTCGTGGCAGCTACAAAGCCAATCAGGAAAAGCGCAAACTTATTTTGGCCGATCCGGGAGGTAATCCTATAGATTCCGTTTTGATCGATACCCTAGGACGTTCCGATTTCGAATTATCAAACGATTTGAAGGTGAGTGGACGATACCTTTATCATCTTCTCGAAAAGGATTCTAGTGGTGTCACAATTGCCAATGAACCGCTACCGGTTCTTGTGAAATCAAAAAAAGAGTTACGGCTTTTGATGATCCAAGGTTTTCCAACCTTCGATTCGAAGTACCTGAAAAACTTTTTGGCAGAAGGCGGAAATGAATTGATAGTGCGTAACCAATTGTCTCGTGGGAAGTATAAATTTGAATATTTCAATACCGAGCGTCGTTCGTTTTATGCACTTTCCCAGGAGCTGCTCGAAACTATGGATGTGCTGCTTATCGATGCAAATTCTTTGGCCAATCTTTCTGAAAGTTCGATCCGTACTATAGAAAAGGTCATGAAGCATGATGGTCTTGGCGTATTGGTTTTACCGGATGACGATTTTTTTAGGTTGCCTATTCGCGCTTCCAATTTTGAGTTTTTAAGGGAGACTACATCTAAAGTAACCTTGGATGAATGGCCAGACCTATCCCTTGAAAAATATCCTTTCACTTTTGAAAACGCTATTGGATTGCAAACGATACATCGGTCAAATGATAGGATAGTATCAGCGTACAGTAGAATGGGTCGAGGAAGGATCGGTACTACAGTAGTGGGCAATAGCTACCAGTTAGTGTTAAATGGTAATAAGGAGGCCTACCAGCAATTTTGGGCTCAAATGATTACGGCAATAGCCAAGAGAAACGAACCGATTTTGGATTGGGAACCAATGGAAAAGTTGATCTATGACAACGAACCCTTCTCTTTTGTGGTACGCACATCGGAAGACAACCCCCAAGTCTTTGGTGCGAACGGTCGAATAGCGCTTAGGCAACATTTAGATATCAAAGAACGCTACACGGGAACTACATATCCCAGAGCAATCGGATGGAATACCATTTCATCGGCCAACGACTCGCTGTCGACCCTTAATTTCTATGTAATGGATAATTCGCAATGGGAGTCATTAAGAGCTTTTGGAACAAGAATGCAGAACAAACGACATTTTTCCGATGCAAAGGTTTCCGCAAACGACAAAAAAGTCCTGCGACAGATTCATCCGATTTGGTTTTTTTTAGTCGGTATTGCGGGAATGGGTTATTTGTGGTTGGCGCCTAAATTGATCAAGAATTGAAATTTATCGAACTATGCGGGTTTTGAATAAGGTGTTATTTAACGATTATTTAGGTGTTTTTATGTGTTTAATATCATAAGAGTTCCGGATCGAACGTTAGCTTTGTAACTTCTAAAAAATCTTCTGTGATTCAAGATGTTCTTATTGCTTTTTTATGGAGTATTTCGCCTTTTGGCGAGGCCAAAGTGGGTATTCCATATGGTATGCTAAACGGAGTGAACATCTACCTTGTATTTATCGTTTGCCTTTGTGCCAATATTTTGGTGTTTCCTTTGATGCAGTTCTTCCTGAAACATATCAATACGTATTTACTTAGATGGAATTTTTATAAAAAATCGGCGGTATACGTGGCTAGGAAAGCAAAAGTGGGTTCAGGTGACAACATTAAAAAGTATGGTTTTTTTGGTCTGGTTTTCTTTGTGATGCTTCCTATTCCCGGTACCGGGGTATATGCCGGTAGCATTGCGAGCTATATCTTCAAAATAGAATCGAGGAAAGCTTTTGCTGCGAACGCCATTGGTATTTTTTTCTCTTCCCTTATTGTTTGGAGTACTACCTTATTGACAATGAAAGGGATAGCCTAATAACATTTAGGGCCAACGAACATTGCTGGTCAGATTGTTCATAATTCTTCAAATGATATACTTGTACAGACCGATGAGGGCGATTATTTTTGCGTCCTTTTGAACTATATGAGACAGCTCGAAGTAGGGGATAAAGTATACAACGTAAAGCAAAATGGCTTTGGTGACTTTGCGCGATATTCATTTTCGGAGGTCATAAAGTTAACCAAGACCTTGGCCATTTTAAAAAATGGGGTCCGTCTCTACAATCAGCCCAGACCCTCTTATCTTATTGAGGAGGTCGGCTACTGTGTCTCTAGAAAAAAAGGGGTGCATTGGCACTTGGTTTCCCTCCAAGCCATTCGCAATGCCCAAATTGAGAATGAAAAGATAGCCGCACATGATTGGTTTGAAACTAAAGAGTTCACACTGCAAGAAAAGCAACGTATTTATAAGGCATTCAGTAGATTAGAAGATTTTTCGTAGTTCATTTCCGGATGGTAGTTGTTCTTCAGTTTGAGAAAGAGTTCCTGCAATTTTTCGGTCATGGCGCCGGGGCTAGTTCCCTCTTGAAATACATGCGTATCCAGTTGTTTGATGCCTGCAATCTGGGTGGATGTTCCTGTTAGAAATGCTTCATCCATCATAGGTATAGCTTCAAAGGTTATGGCCTCTTCGCGATAAGGGATATCTGCATCACGACAAATCTTCAAGACGATTTCACGGGTAATCCCATTTAAAATATAACTATCGGAGGGGTGCGTGTATACCATACCATCTTTTACGAAAAAAAGATTGGAGTGAGAACCCTCGGTCATTTTGCCCTCACGATGGAAGACTGCCTCATAATGTCCATTTTTAATCGCAAAATCATTGGCCATCACGTTGCCCAACAAAGAAGTCATTTTAATATCGCAGCGATGCCATCTAAAATCAGGTTGCGTTACCACAGAAACCAACTGTGTATTAACTTCTGGCAGTTCATAGGGTACCGCATACATCATCAGTGTGGAATCGGTATTTTCAGGGAATGAATGTTTTCTAGGTGCTACACCCCTAGTCACCTGAATATATAGCAAACAATTTTCCGATTGCAGACCAGTAGCCCCTAATAAGTGGTCAATGTACCCATTAAGAAGAGTTGTATCAAAAGTGATATTTACTTTTTTTAGACAACCTGCAAGTCGTTTCAGATGGGCATCACCGAAGAAAAAATGACCATTGAATTGTATCATGACCTCGTAGATGCCATCACCGAATAAAAACCCCCGATCAAAAACCGAAATTTTAGCCTCGGAGCTCGCTATTATTTCACCATTCAAAAAAACTTTTTCAGGATAATTTGCCATAGTCCATGCAATATGATGAATGCAATTTACCCATTATTTGAATACGTTGTGAATGGGTCGCAGACCCGACCTAAACTATTTTTTCAGTCTTTTGAAAGCCTCTCTTTCCAATTGTTCTTGATGGTCAGGGTGTGCTATCGAAATCAAGGCTTCTGAACGTTCCTTTAGGTTCTTTCCAAAGAGGTCTACCGCACCATATTCAGTTGCTACGAAATGCACATGAGCCCGGGTGGTGGTCACTCCGGCGCCTTGCTTTAAATAGGGTGTGATTTTCGAAACGCCTTTTGACGTTACGGAAGACATGGTGAAAATGGGTTTGCCTCCTTGTGATAAGGCCGCACCCCGTATGAAATCCATTTGCCCGCCGACACCAGAGTATTGCAAACTCCCGATAGTGTCCGCACACACTTGGCCGGTGATATCGATTTCAATGGCGCTATTTATTGCCGTGACCTTTGGGTTTCTCCGTATTCGGGCCGTATCATTGGTATAGGCGGCATCCCTAAAATCGCAAATCGGATTGTCATCGATAAAGTCGTACAGCGCTCGTGAACCCACCGCAAAACAACTCACTATTTTTCCTCGTTTGACAATCTTTTCCTCTCCGGTAATGATACCCTGTTCTATCAAAGGCAGTACGCCGTCGGAGAACATCTCGGTATGAATTCCCAGTTTTTTGTGCCCGGTTAATTTTGATAGAACGGCATCGGGTATACTTCCGATTCCCATCTGAAGTGTTGCGCCGTTTTCGACCAGAGCAGCTACTTGTTCCCCGATTCGGTATTCGACCGGTGAAATGATTGCGGGATGGTGTTCATGAATTGGCACATCGACTTCTACGGCATATTCGATGTCATCGATATGTACGATTCCGGTACCGTGCGTTCTTGGAACGGTGGGATTGATTTGAGCGACTATTTTTTTTGCATGGCGCACCGCGGGTAGTGTTACATCCACGGATACTCCTAAGGAGCAATAGCCGTGTTTATCCGGAGGGGACACCTGAACAAAAGCGACATCGATCGGCAAGATATTCCTTGAAAACAACAAGTGTATTTCACTAAGGAAGATCGGAATGTAGTTGCCACCTAGGGTGTTGACATAGTTACGCACGTTGCCGCCCACAAAACATGAATTAAGGCGAAAGGTATTGCTGTAAGGAGGTAGGGTATAGGGAGCTTCTCCCTCGGTGTGAATGGATATAATCTCAATATCTCTCAGCGTTGTATGTCGCTCGCATAAACTATCGATTAGCTTGTTGGGTGTCATGGCGGCACCTTGTATGAACACACGGTTTTCCGATTGTACTATTGAAACTGCTTCCGAAAGGGATACTATTTTCATCTATGTTATTTAAAGAGTACAAATTTCAACTTCCGTACCTTCTGAAAACATGATAATATTCATGGTTTTTCTTAGGGGGTCGATAAATACCATGATAAAGATGCAATAGCCCCTGCACTTCACGAAATTATGTATTGATTGCCCCAAAGCCATCTGCAATCACATCGCATTTTTTGTTGTAAAAGCGGTAAATTTGTAAAAGAAAATAGTTAAGAAAAAGAAAACGATGTTGACTTGGAAAGATATTATTAGTTTCAGCGTGAATGGCAATCTTAAACCGGATAGAAGAATTGAAAAGACGGAAGGGGAATGGCGCGAACAATTAACTGCTGAACAGTACCGTATAACCCGGAAAAAAGGCACCGAAGCGGCGCATTCTGGAGCGCTATGTGGTATTCATGCGGCCGGCAAATATAGTTGCATCTGCTGTGCTACACCCTTATTTGATTCGACCATCAAGTTTGAGTCGGGTACGGGTTGGCCCAGTTTTACGCAACCGATCAAAGAAAATGCGATCAAATATGAAAAGGATTCTTCCTTTGGAATGATCCGGGTAGAGGTGATGTGCAATACTTGTGACGCCCATTTAGGGCATGTTTTTCCTGACGGTCCCGAACCGAGCGGATTACGGTATTGTATCAATTCAGAATCCATGCAGCTTGAGAAAGCCGAGCAAGAACAGCAAGAGTAGGATTTGGCACTTCAATTGAACATCAAGGATAAGTTTAATAAGGAACTACCGGCGGATCCGCTCCTGACCAATACAAGGCGACAAGTTCGGAATGCCTGTTTTTCTTATGTGATCCCAAAAATGCCTTCGAAACCGGAATTGGTCCATTTCTCGGAAGAAATGATCAAGGCCATAGGATTGAAAGAATCCCCGAACTCAAAGGAATTTTTGGATGTGGTCACCGGAAATTCGGTATTGGCCGATTCAAATCCGTATGCGATGTGTTATGGAGGTCACCAATTCGGCCATTGGGCCGGACAGTTAGGTGATGGACGCGCTATCAATTTGGCGGAAGTGGAACATGAGGGTAAAAATTGGGCCCTGCAATTAAAGGGGGCAGGAGAAACCCCCTATTCAAGAAGTGCTGATGGCCTGGCCGTTTTGCGATCTTCCATACGCGAGTACCTCTGTAGTGAGGCCATGTTTCATTTAGGCATACCAACGACAAGGGCATTATCCCTAGCCTTGAGCGGAGATCAAGTATTACGCGATATCATGTATGATGGAAACCCCGCTTATGAGAAGGGAGCTATCGTTTGTCGTGTAGCACCCTCCTTTGTTCGTTTCGGAAGCTTTGAAATTTTAGCGGCCCAGGAAGACAAGAAGACGCTCAAAGTACTGGTCGACCATATCATCAAGCATCATTATGCGCATCTTGGAAACCCCTCTAAGGGTACCTATTTGAAATTCTTTAAGGAAGTAGCGGTACGAAGCATGAAGATGGTAATCGATTGGCAGCGAGTCGGTTTTGTGCATGGGGTGATGAATACGGATAATATGTCCATTTTGGGATTGACCATAGATTATGGCCCTTATGGCTGGTTAGAGGATTATGATTTGGGATGGACACCAAATACCACAGATCGCGTGAACAAGCGCTATCGCTATGGTACACAGCCGCAGATCGTTCTATGGAATTTGTTACAACTGGCCAATGCTTTATTTCCACTGATTGAAGAAGCTGCGCTTTTACAGGAAATTCTGAAGGAATATCAAGAAGAAGTAGAAGTCGCCTATCATGATATGATGCGTTCGAAACTTGGATTGATTGAAAATGAGTCGGAAGATCTCAAGTTGATATCGGAACTGGAGTCTGTTTTACAGCTTTCCGAAACGGACATGACTATTTTCTTTCGACTTTTGGCCCAATTAAAAAGAGACGGGTTCTCTTCTGGATTGGAATTGATCAAGGATTCTTTTTATAAACCTGAAGAGATTACGGCTAACATAGCTGCCAAATGGACGGATTGGTTCGAGAAGTATGGAAAACGTCTTCAAAAAGAAACCAAAACCGACGATGAACGGAAACAACGGATGAATACGGTCAATCCGAAGTATGTTCTACGAAATTACATGGCCCAACTGGCCATTGACGCTGCCGAAGAAGGAGACTATGCCATTTTGGATGAACTATTCACACTGCTAAAAGAACCTTACGGAGAGCAGCCCGCCCATGAAAAGTGGTTTGCTAAACGTCCTGAATGGGCACGTCATAAAGTGGGGTGTTCAATGTTGTCCTGTAGCTCGTAACCTGTGTAAGTACTGGATCAAAAAGTTGACTATTGCAAGGTGGAAAAGATATTGAATACAATACAAAAAATTCCAGAGGGCTACTCCGAAGGAAAGTATGAGAATCAAAAGTATGGTGTGACCAAAAAGAGCTTCAATGACAATAGATCATATAAGATCTATGCCAAGGCGCTGGGCGGAAACGATTTTGTGAGCCTGAATTACTATTGCACATCTTCAGCGGGAGTCTTGAAACCATGTGAGATGCCTGAAGAAAAAGTAATCGATTTTTTGAATCATCTTGAACTTGAATAAATTAGAAGAAATGAGCACGAAAAAAGCATATATAGCAGGAGGTTGTTTTTGGGGTATGGAAGAACTATTTCGGGTACGCCCCGGAATTCTCGATACCGAAGTGGGATATATTGGAGGGGCGAACGACCATCCGACCTACCGAAATCACCCGGGTCATGCCGAGGGACTCGAGTTGACCTACGATGCCGAAAAAACGTCCTTCAAGGAAATTCTGGATTATTTTTTTCGTATCCACAATCCGACTACAGTAGATCAGCAGGGTAATGACATGGGCTCAAGCTATCGTTCCGCTATCTTTTTTCAGGATGATGAAGAGCGAATGATTTCGAAAGAAGTCATAAGAGTAGTGGAAGATTCGAATAAGTGGGAAGGAAAGGTTGTCACTACGCTAGAACCCTATACGACTTTCTGGCCCGCTGAACCCGAACATCAAGATTACCTACAACGTATTCCCAATGGGTATACATGTCATTTTGAACGGTTTAAGGAACCTTTTATTTAACAAATAAATTTCTTTAAAGACCTCATATTGTTCTTCTTGAAGTTGTTTTCACTATAGAATTAAGATCAGGGCATCACAAGGTTTCAACATGCATTTTATGTCGGACCTTTCGTTCTTGTCCACTTTGGTAATTTCTATGGTGTGAGACATCAAAAGGGATTTTTGTATCTTCAGGTAGCCATTACAGCTACTAACCGGTGTCCAAAAAAAAAGGAATTATGAAAAATGACCATACAAAAAGAATTCTTTTGGGATTAACCCTAATGCTACTATTTTCTTGTCAGATACAAAAGGAAGACGAAGCTGGCTGGCGGAAAGTCTTTCAGAACGATGCTGAGGGAAAGGCCCTTTTCGGGGATAAATCGGAATTAATGGATGCGGTACGCTTAGGATATCCGATTAGAATCGGTTGGGGAAGCAGTAGCGTAGAACATGTGGCCGAGGCCGACTTTTTGACCATTTTCGAAGGAGAAGAAGTATTTGCCCAAATCGAGACCATTATCGGCCAAGCACCTACCGTAGAAGGTGATACCCTTAAAATACGATTTCGAACTCAAAATCATTGGACGAAAATTGCCGGTACTAACGGATATTCTACGGGAATGATGACCGATTATTTTAAAGACACCCTGGTGGGAGGAGGTGTAGATCGATATTCATCGACAACTTGGTATGTCATGTATCCATCACATCACTTGGCTATTGAAGCCCGGCCTCTATGGCGTGAGGAGTCTCCGAATTGGAAGAAATGGAAAAGCGCTGACCCACCGGAAAGTATGCAGTAAGGGCAGGGGACTCCGTTAATTCATTGCCAGAGCACCATTGATGATCAGTTCTGGTCAATTCTATTTTTTAGTAACCCCATCACAATATAGAGGATTACATTGGATGAAATAATAAGGGCCGTAAGCGCAATAAAGTAGCTTAATGAATTCATCTGATTCTTTCTATTTCAAAAATGTTCATGTATACGGGGAGTACTTTAAAGAGTCAAAAACCAACAAAGGGTTGCTCTTAAAAATGGGAAAAGTGAGTTAGAAGATGTTTTTGCATAATTAAAAATCTATGAGGACTTACAATACCATATCGATTTTGTTCGTAATCAGCGTATTGACATTTCTTTCTCAATGCTCCAGTTCTGATAGAGAACAAATGTGTGGCGCGGGTTCGATGTCCATCGCCGGAACGAACAGTTGCCTTTCTTTTGAACACAAAGGACTTTCGGATACCCAGCAAGTCAGTATTCAAGATAAGGTTGCCCAAGCCATGCTAGCCGTGAACCGGATAATGCCGGTAGACAATCTCTTGATACGCATTATTGATGATCCAAGGCTTGTGATTCCGGGTTTAGGTATTGGGGGATACAACCCTAGCGAAACGGAAATCCTTATTGTAATCGATACTTCTTTTACGGATTTGGAACGTTCTTTGGAGGGATATCTGTTTCCAATGATAGCCCATGAAGCCCACCACACCAAACGAAGGCTTTCTGTTGGCTATGGTACTACCTTATTTGAGGCTATGGTATCAGAAGGTCTCGCCGATCATTTTTCAATGCAGGTCGCGGGAATCGAACCACCACCCTGGTCCGTAGTCTTGACCGGCCAGGAATTGGAAGATTGGAAAGGGATAGCACGCATGGTTTGGCACGAGACTTCATACGACCATGACGCCTGGTTTTTTGGTATTGGCGATTCCATCCCATCATGGACGGCCTATGCAGTGGGGTATGATATGGTCAATACCTACTTGCACCAGAATCCGAATAGGAAACCAGCGGACCTCCATGACGAACCGGCTTCGTCTTTTGAGTTTTAACAATCTGAAATGAGAGTTGCTTCTCGCTATACCATATCTTCAGGGGTAATAATTGGACTATTTTGTAAATTTTGATTTTCAAGGTAACGTTTTTTGTATGCGAAAGGCGACACGCCAAACTCGTTCTTAAAGCATTTAGAGAAGTACTTAGGATCGTTAAAACCGACGGAAAACGCTGATTCAGCTACCGAAAAATTACTCTCGGTCAAATACATGGCCGCTTTTCTTAAGCGCATCGAACGTACAAAATCAACAATGGTCTTACCGGTCAACCTTTGAAATTTCTTATAGATGACGGAATAGCTGATATGTAGGTCTTTTGAAAGTTCTTCGACTTTGAAATCGGGATTCGCCATATGCTTTTCAATCAATTCAACTAAGTTTTCGAGAAAGGTTTCATCTTTGGATTTTACTTCATGTTGCTTTGGGGTACCTAACAGATCAGATTTGAACTTTGATTTCAACCGATCACCCCGTGTAATAATGTTGTTCGTTTTTAAGATGAGTTCATTTACATTGAATGGTTTGTTCAAGTATTCAATGGCGCCCACTTGTAAAGCCATGATCTTATTGACCTGTGTTTTTTCCGCAGTCAATAGAATAACCGGAATATGGGCGGTAACCAGATTTTTTCGAAGCATTTTGGTCATCTCGATACCGTCTAATTCGGGCATCATAATGTCACTGAGAATAAGATTCGGAAGTTGTTTTTTGGCTAATTCAAAGCCTTTCATGCCGTTATTGGCGGTTAGTACGTTAAAGTACTCCCCAAAAATTTTCTTTAAATAATCTTGAAGTTCAAAATTGTCTTCTACGATAAGAATGGTCTTGGTAAAGTCATCTGAGATATGATCTACTTCAACATGTTCGTATCTATGGTTGATCGTGTTTGCGACTTCAATTGAAGAACCGGTATTCAGCTTTTCGTGTGCTGAAAACGTACTTTCTTTCATTAATAGGCCAATGGTGAAACAGGTTCCTTTTTCACTATTTGAACTTACCTCGATCGAACCATGATGTAAGTCGATGAGCTCTTTGACCAATGCTAGGCCGATACCCATACCCAAATATTTTTTTCCTGTTTCTACCTGATAGAACAGTTCAAATATATGTTTCAAAGATTCTTTGGGGATACCCGGCCCGGTGTCCTTGATACTTAACATGACCTTCTCTTCTTCAAGGTTTTCCCATATGCTGAGTTTCACGCTACCACCTTCAGGTGTAAACTTGAATGCATTTGAAAAAAGGTTATATAGAACGTGCTCTATTTTATCTTTATCATACCAGATGTTGAAATCCTTTTTTGGGTAGGTGGTCTGGAAGTCGATTTTCTTTAGTTCTGCTTGTTCCTTAAATGAGGATGCGATTTCCTTTACCTCTTTCACGATATTGTATTCAGCAACATTTAATTTCAATTGCTTCAATTCTTTATTACGTACGGTGGTCAATTCAAAAACGATGCGAGACAATCGTCTGGCATTATTGGATATCATCTTCAAACGCTTCTGTAATAGTTCATTGCCACTTTTTGCCGCATTTTCCATCATATTTTCGATAGGAATCAAAATAAGGGTCAGAGGAGTCTGAATCTCGTGCGATATTTTGGCAAAAAAGTTCATCTTTAAATCATATCGGGTCTTATCTGCCTGGTGATTCAATTCTTCGGTAATCAATCTGTTCTTTAAAGAGACCCATCTGTATAGTGCATAAATAAGGGTTAAGGCAATCAAAATGTATAGTACGATAGCCCAATTCTGTTTATAGAAAGGGGCGGCAACATGTACCCTGATCGTTTTTTGACCCAAGTCCCAATTACCCCTATTGGTACCTGCTCTTACGTGAAACTCATAATCTCCCGGAAGGATGTTCGTATACGAAGCTTTAGAAGGTGTGTCGGAATTCGTCCAATTGTCATCATAGCCCACTAAACGATGAGCGTAGTGGAAGCTCGGACTGAGCACATTGTCTAGGGCAACATAGTTAAAAGAAAAAGAAGCCTGGTCATGATCTAGGTCAATGTGCCCTATATTCTGGACAGTGGTATGTATTTGATCCGGGATAATTGACACTGCGGGCTTATTCAGAATCTCGATACCTTCAATGAACAATTTAGCGGATGGTCTTTTTTTTGTGAGTTCTTTAGGGGAGAAATAGTTGATACCAATACGGGAACCGAAGTACAAGTTGCCATCGCTATCCTTATATGAACTTTTAAGGAATGCATCGTCTAAGAACCCATCTGATTTGAAATAGGTCGTATGCTGGTCTTTTACGAGGTCCAAATGCCAAAGTCCTTTATTCGAACCAATCCATAGGTTGTTGGAATTCTGTACTTCGATCGACTTGAAATCAACGTCTGTGAATCTTGGGTCGTCTTTGTAGAAGAAAAATTCCTTGGTATTTTTCGAGTAGGTCAATAAGTCTCCATTTAAATCTAACATCCATAATTTATTTTCTACTGAAACGATATCCCTTAACAATACCGAACCTTTTCGTGCTACGGTTTCATTGGGGTAGGTAGCACGTTTAAGTGTTGAATTCGAGAAGTCTTGTAGATCTTCATTAAACTGATAAAGTCCAAGTGGAAACCCCAGCCAAATATACCCCTGTTCATCTTCTGCAATGCTACCGCATAAATTTTCGGACAATGACCCGGCAGATTCTGCCTTGAAATTAGCCAAGAATCGACGTTGCGCATCATAGACAAATACACCTTGACCCGTTCTGATCCACATACGTTTTTTTGAATCTTTAAAAATCTCAAGACAGATAGAGGCCTTGACGCCCTGATTGTCGACTAGAATCAATTTTTCCGCAGTCCCACTCTTTTTGTCAAAAATCCAAACACCATTGACCTGACTTGAAACCCATAGATTACCGATATCGTCTGCTGTAATATTCTCAATGTAAAAACCGTTACTGAAATCTTCATTTACCAAATACTGCTTCTCACTACCATCCGGTGAGACCCGAACCATGCCCTTACCATCAGTACCGAACCATAGGGTACCATCTTTTTCCTTGTAGGAAGCCATAACCACTGAAGGACTATTTTTTATGGCACCTGAGTGATAGTGGATCAAGTCATTCTCTTTATTTGATAAGACGTTGATTTCCCCATAATTATTGGCTATCCAAAGGTTTTGTAAGCGGTCTTCAAAAATATCGATTACCGTATTGCTACTTATGGAGGCACTATCGAAAATATCATAATTGAAAATAGAAAGTTCTCCTGTCTCGGGATTGATTTTATAGAGACCGTTGCCATCGGTACCTGCCCATATCGTTCCTTTTGAATCCATAAAGATCGAAGAAAAATTCTCTTTCATTTTTTCCAACGTTTCTACTTTTAAAACGTCATTCTGAACAAACTCCTTGCTTTGTATGTCATATATCATTGGTCCTAGATTGGGCGAATTTGTCGCTATCCACAATCGTTGGTTTCCGTCCAAAATCATTCCGGTATTGAAGATGACCTCGCCTTTGGTATCTAGATCTATTTCCTCTAAGCGATCGGTGGTCATATCATATACGAATAGTTCTCCTCTAGTTGAGATGAGGTATAATTCATGGGATGATAGCACCATAGTACCACGACTTATAATGGGCTGAAGGTTTACCGGCAACGTTGTTAGCTCTACAAGTGTCTCCTCTTTAAGATCATAAGACAAGATCTTTCCTGACTTGGTGGCAATCCAGTTTTGGTTTTCAGTCGCTAGAAATTGACTTACCTTATGAGACTGAAACATTCCACCTTCTTGCGATAAGGATGAAAATCCTCCTTTCTTATTCGTTTTTGATATTTCCCCATTTTGAGATACCATCCAAATGGTACCCTGGGAATCACAAATAATACGGTCTAACTTATCTGATTGTCTTTCTTTGTGAAAGATCTCTTTATAGGGTATGAATTCAAACCCGTATCCATTGTATTTACTGATCCCCTTAATATGTGAAATCCACATATATCCCAATGTATCTTGGGCCATGGATACGGATTGATAGGTGTGGTCACTTATTCGATACTCTAAATGGATAAAGCGCGGTTTTTTTTGGGCGTGGGAAATACAAACGACACAAAAAAGCACTGAATAGATAAACAATTTATTCATAGTACGATACAACACGAGAAGGACTCCTTTTTGATATAAAACTTATATTAGTTGTTAGCTTCAACAAGCCATTGCGATTTGCAGGGAAATACTTTCAACAATGCGAATGGTAGGTAGCCCGGGTCTTTTCAGAATTTTCAAACCCACCTAAACATATATTTTTAAAACTGCATTGTGACTTGCGTCAACCCATATGAACTAGTGTAGGACGATGAATAGTTCCTAAGGTTTTCCAGAATAAAGTCATTCCTGTCATTCGATGCCGTAAATCTGTAGTGTTCGGGCATCTACTTGTGTGGCAAACCTGTTGGGGTAAAAATAGGAAAAAGTGTTCATTAGAGGGGTATGGAATGAATAAAATCGAATATTCCACAATTCGTATATGTACCTGAATTACGGGCTTAGAGGCGATGAAATGGACTTAGATCCTTGTATATCAATAAAATAAAACGGTCAATTTGCCCTTAAAATGATGGAGAGGAATTACCGAACTTTTTTTTGGAGCGCATGATGGGTCATTAGCATTCTAAAAAGACCCTTATGCTTGAGCGCGCACCGCAATTACAGCCCCTTAAAATAAGTAACAATCATTCTTTCAGTTCAATTTCGATCAACTCTAGAATAGTGTCAAGGTTCTTCATCAGTGGATCGTAATGGGAAGCTTCGGTAGATAAACTAGTCAAATAAAACATGAACATATTGTTCTCAAAAGCCACAGACCGTAACAAATTCAGATTACTCAAGTTATTGGCCTCTATTAAAGAGCGCTTCTGTTGATCGACGTTGGCATATTCATAAATGGTTCTAATGCTATAGTCATCATTTCGGAACATATCCAAGACTTTTTGCCTTTGATTACCGAGGTCTTCCTCTTGGCGAGTGATATCATCCAAAGTAGCGACCCAATTGGTCAGCTGTATTCTCAAGGCTGTATTGGAAATGTCTTTTAAGCTACCGGAGCTGATCATCTCATTTAAAAGCGAGTTGTTCGGGTTAAAGGCAATATCGAAATTGAACGATTGATACAGTAGCTTCGAAAATTGTGCTTCGGATGGTAGAAGGTCTTGATTGGCCGTAAACTCTAGAAGCCGCTTTGCCCCCTCATAGTTCTGCTCATTGACCGTGATCAGCTCTTGCAGTTTTTCCCGACTGGTCTCAAATTCCGAATACAGTCCTTTTAGGTAGATCTGTTCTTTTTGCGCCAACACCCTTTTCTGCTGGGCATTGTTGATGGCCAGGGCAATTAATATGCCGATGACCACAAGGATGATTTCACCGATAGCATATATCAGATAGTTGCGAATTTTTTTTTCGCGCACCAGTTGCTGCCTGATTTTTCGAAAGAACTTTAGCATGGGTCTATTACTATCGCTTAGGTTGACTAGTTATTAAACTTAAACTCGGTTGAACTATTCGTATCGAATTTAATCATTTGGTTACACTTCGGCATAATTCTCTTTGTTTAAAGAATAGACCAAACTACTATCGATATCGTTTCGCATTACTTCGCTTAGTGCTAGTAATGCATTCCTACTATGTACAATACTTGTTTTTAGTACCCGTTCAATTGAAACCTTTTATTTTGAGTTTTTAGCGCTTTCAATCTCAGAAAGATCAAGACACCGGCTACTTTGGTGAGTTTTATGATGGTAGGCCATGGCGTGGTTCTTTAATTTTAGTTGAACTAGGTTACTTTGCTGAGCCGAACATAATCTCCATCGGGGAACCCTTTCACGGCGGTTCCCCGATGAAGGTCGGTTTAGTTCACTTGTTCAATCGATGTATTCCAGATACCGGTTTTGGCAATGTTTTGCGCATATTCACTAAAATCAATTGGCTTTCTGCCTAATACTTTTTCAATGTCGTGTGATATTTCCGCTAGCTCAGGGTTACCTAAAACTTCGGTAAACAAGTATTCTATCAACCAGACAAAGTCTTCGGGAACACTGGCCTTGCGCATTTCGTCTCCATATTCCTGAACTGAAATCGGAATGAAGGTGATATTGCGGTTACTAGCTTTTGAAATTTCCGATACCGCATCCTTAAAGTTAAGTGTACGTGGGCCAGTGAGCTCATAGATCTGTCCATTATGTACATCTTCTACTAAAGCTTTGACCGCCACTTCGGCAATATCGTCGGCATCGACCCATGGTATTTGAGCTTCTGCCTGGGGCAGTGCAACTACCCCCTCTAAGATAGGTTCCAATAAAAAGTTTTCACTAAAGTTCTGGTTGAACCAGCTTGCTCTTATGATGGTAAAGTCCAATCCTGAGTGTATCACGACCTGTTCGCACAGTTGTGCTTCTCGTTCTCCTTTTCCAGAGAGTAATACTAACTTTTTGATTTTTGCTCTTCTTGAGATTTTGACCAATTCTTCAATGGCTTCCAGGGCCCCTGGAACGGCCAAGTCGGGTTGATAGGTGATATAAACCTTATCCATTCCTTCGAATGCGGTTGGCCAATCTTCTGGTTGGTGCCAGTCAAATGATGGGCTGTTTGACCTTGAGCCAACACGTACTTGGTGCCCCATTGCTTCTAATTGTGTTACGATTCTTCTTCCTGTTTTACCAGTTCCTCCAATTACTAAGATGTTTTCTGTTTTCATTTTTCTATTGTTTTAAACCTGTCCGCTGACAGGCAGATTGATAATTTTTGATATTTAAATTGTGTTTCTAAGCGTTCATTTTAATGTGGCGTAAACTTTGGTTTGAAGCCGATTCTTTAAATCCGTGGCTTATGATTGTGTTTGTTTTTCTATAGAAAATTTGGCGTACCGGTATACTATCGTTACGGCTATAAACTCTAGACCAATGAACCAAAAGCCAAAATCGATAAAGAAGTCATAATAAGTGCCTCCATAAGGTAGTATTGTGAAGGGTACGGTAATGAGTGCGTCTAAAATCGCCGATGTAATAAAGAAAATGAGACCGACCTTAAAAGCATTGGTTCTAACACCTTTGCCGTAATATAGTTTTGCGCCAAACCAAACGATTGGCAGTACTACCACCGACAGCCAAATATTGGCTTGTTGTTCCGCATCTTCCAAAATGGGTACGTAGTAGGAGAGTGAATACAAATTGACTCCGATGATCCAAATGACTATCCCGATACTGATTGCTCGTACTAATTTCATAACTGTTCGTTTTTTTGATCTGCCATGGGCAGCGTGATTCGTATTTAGTTGTTGTATATAATTCCTAGTAGCAATAATGCAAAGGCGCTAAACGATGCGATAGTTCTCTTAAGGTGCCAGCGGTTCCAAGGGTGCTCAAATTTCGACCTCAATTCTTTGAGTTCGATCGGTGTCAGGTTTTCCAATATCGTTTTGTCTAGTATCTCATTAAGCGGAACATTTTTGAAAACCGTAATGAGGCCGATGCCGATAAAAAATAGAGTTGCAGCTAGCATAAAGGACCAAAACGTAGCCGGGTGCGCATTTCGATGTAAAAAGGCATTGGCAAATAGGAGTACGACCGGTCCGAAAAAGATAATGAGGAAACTACGGTTGATTATTGCGCGATTCATTACTTGAAAAGATTGTAAGAAGCCGAGGTCGTCCAATCTCCCGATACCTGGGGTGACAGTATTTGACCAAGTGAAACACAAACCAGCTGTGAGCCCTGTAAACAAGATGCCGAGTACTAAGATGATCGCTTTGATATTAAATTCCATTGCTTTGATTTTTTGTGGAAGTTATCCAGGTTAATAATTCTTGATATTCTTGGTTGGTCAGTTTGATTTTATTGCCTTTTGGCATCCGCTTTTTCAGGAATACCTGTTTGTAAACATCATCTGCCCAAGGGCTCATGTTTTCTTGGGTGAATATCCTTTTTCTATTGCGCCTAACATGGCAGACATTACACTTGTTCGTAAGTATTTTGAATGCAACTGATCGGGTAGAATCGGCGGATATCCCATAGACTGATTTGACAGGTATGTAGTTTTGAACCAAATCTTTTTTAGAAGTCTCTTCTCCTAGACATATGAGGGTGATTCCGAAGATAAATTTTACTATTGTGGTCATCATGATGTGTTTTAGTACTTATGATGACACAAAATTGCGTAGGATTCACTCGAATCGTTTATTCGAGCGGAACTATGATTTGTTCGAAAAGTGCGCTACTTGATTTGACTAGGGCGATAGCCGAACTTTTTGGCAAAAGCATTGGAGAACGAACTCAAACTATCGTAGCCCACTTGCCACGCAGCTTCTTGTACAGTTGCCTTTTTTTCGCTAATCAATTGGTGTGCGGAGTCTAGCCTTTCATTTTGTAGGTATTTGAATACCGGTACCCCGAAAAAAGCTTTGAACTCTTTTTTCAGTCTTGTGGTATTGAACCCTATCTCTTTAGAGAGCTCTGTTAATGACGGCGGGTTATCGATATTCTCTAATAAAATAGCTCTCGCTTTATTGAGCTGTGCCTTATAACTTGGTTTTGAAGACTCTTCTTGTTGTATGGCAAGCTGACCGAAAAAATGCGATAATAATGCCGTAATCTGACTTCTGAAAAACATCATTTTTGTCTTGCCCGTATAGTTGTTGGAAAAGAAAGCATCGACAATGCGTTCCATTTCGGGCGTCATAAAGAATCTGGGGCCTTCCACATAATGATCTTTGGGCTTTACCAAGGCCCCTAGCAGTTCAGAAAATATTTCACCCTCCTGATTGGGCAAATGTTCTAAATTTCGAAGCGAAGTTGCCACCACAATACATTTTAGGCTTTTTCCCGGACTTACCGTGTGCTCAAATTCTACCTTCTCGTCGGCGTAAAAAGAGAGTGCCAGCCCCTTAGTATAGGTGAAATCATCTTGTTTGCTACCGTATTTCACCGCTAGATCTACATTGCCAGACCCATAAAACGCTATGGCAATAAGGGGTTCGTCAAAAAAACAAGAATCTACCTCCTTCGTAAGGGAATCGGCTTCCTCAACAAGAATTACAAAATCGTTGATATGTATGAAATCGCGCGTCATTAGTCTCCCTAAATTTAAGAATTATCATAACTAAATTAACTGTTCGCTAGAAAAACACCTGTTCTAAAATGAAGAAGGGTTTGAAAGAGAAGAGGTTCTGGACCGTCTTGCCATTGTATTCCAATAAAAACTGGATATTTTTCCGTGAGGGCTATGTTACCGGGGACTATGTCAATTCGGGAATCATACCCGAACTAGGTACGATACCCGTAACGTTGATATTTGAAAAGGAAACTAAAAAATCAACCATATTTTTTTTCGATTTCGCGAATAATATGTTCCTTGAAATCCGTGTGGATAATAAAGTTTGTTTTGAATACTTCAAACTGTTTTTTACTGATACCGCTTTTTGTAGCCGCTCGCTCTAGATGCTCCAAGGTCAATGATTCTTTCTTGGCGAAATCCAATACATATTTCAGGGTTAGATTCGCCTTTTGTCTGCCAAACCTATCCTCAAAACATTTGAGCATTAACGGAGCTAATACATATCTGTACTTTTCATCGATTTGGTCTTTGTGCTCAATTTTATCTAAAGGGATAAAGCTACTCTCTTTTATATGTTTTAATTGCTCAATCAGCACTTCTGACAAGAACTGTTTTCCGGAGAGATCTTCGGCAGTGTTGTAGGACAGGTACTCTGCAAAGGATTCTAACCAGAACCACCCAAGCTTTCCGGACATGACATTGGAACCGAAATAGTTGTGTCCGAACTCGTGTCCGAAGTATTTGTAATAATCGTCGTAGAATTTGCCATTGGAATCGACCAATTTTTTAAAGTCCAGACCAGTAAAGGCAAATGAAGGGTAGGTATTGAAACCCCAACTACTTCCTTTTTTTCTTTTGTTGATAGCCCTGTGATGTATCAGGTAGATATTATCGGAAAATTCGATGCCCAAATTTTTGGAAAGGTTATTCTTTATTCGCGCTATGTTCCCAAATATAATTTCTGCATTCTCCTTGGTCACAGTCGTATTTAGAATGTAATCTCCTTTATCTTCAACAAAATCATAATTTCCGGCAAATAGTAGCAGCGGATGTGCTTTGTTGGAAACAAAATGTTCTTTTGCCGCTTTTTTTGGTGCCGAACCATTGATAAAAATGGTACTTCCCCCTTCTAGGCTTAGGGTCAGATCATAGGTATAACTATGAATTAGTTTGTCGTTTTTTACGTCATAGACAACGGGATACCATTTTGTTTGTTCTGTGGCCCTTAAGGTTTTATCGTTGATAGCGATCAAACCTTTATGGTCAAAAAGATTGAAATCATCTACATATACCGGGAACGCACCTTTATAATTTACTCGGAACTCCTGAGGTATATGTTCGTTCGGGTCAGCTTTGAAAGTGTATTCCACAGCTTCCCCCTTTATACTGCCATCATAATGGCCAACATAATCTATCAATTCATTTCTAGTGTCCTTGAAGTATTTGATGTTCATTCCCTTATTCAATAAAATACGGTAGGCTTTTAATTTGGGAAGATTTGATAGCTGAAGGTCGCACTTGAAAAATCCTGTTTTTAGGTCTAGCGCTACACTGCCTTCCATATGTATTTGGCCGTTAAGGGTATTGCAAAGGCTGAGCGCGCATACAAGCTGTAAAATTAGTTTGCTTTTTAGGTACATCTGATCTGTTGCTTTTATTAGTGTATACATCTTAATTGCAAAAAGGTTACAGTTTGGGTTCTGGATTTTCCGTAAGAATTGTTCGTTTTGCAAATAGCATTAAATCCTCACTGTGGCATCTATGGCAATCGGACCCTAAATTTTCAAAATTCAAAAATGTCGTCTCTATATCGTGTAGTTGGATTTTCAGTTCCAAGATTAGGGTTAGGCCATTGTCAAGACTACAAAATTCACAACTTTTCACATTTGTTTTACATCTTTTTGACATTGATCAGGGACCCCAATACTAGTTTTGGGAAAAACAACATATATGAAAACAAGTAGTGTAATAGTACTCTGGTTATGTTCGATTACTGTGACAATGGCCCAAGATTCATTTGAGATAGATACCAGTCAAAGTTTGCTCAAGTGGAAAGGTTCGAACCTATTCAAATTTAATGAACACTTTGGGACCGCCAAGTTTAGCAGCGGTCAAATTTTAATGGAAAACGATTCTATATCTGGTGGGAATTTTAAGGTTGATATGAATACAATAATAAATACGGATGGTAAATACAATGAAATGCTCGTCCGGCATCTTAAGAATGAAGATTTTTTCGACGTAAAGAAGCATCCGAGTGCTTATCTGGAAATAAAGGAAGTCAACTACATAGATGAAAACCAAGTGCAAATAAATGCGAACCTTACCATCAAAAGTATAACGAATCCCATAGTATATAACAGCGCTGTAGAACGTCAAAAAGGGAAAGTCATCATGACGGCGAAATTCATTATCGATAGAACACTCTGGAACGTGAACTACGAGTCGAAAAGTCTTTTGAACAGTCTAAAAGACGATACTATTTCCGATGCTATTGAATTTGAAGCTATGGTGATTACCGATCAAAAAAAATGAGAACCCTGGGAAAAAATAGGAAAGAAATGACCTTTTACGTTTTTTGTATGCTACTTATAGGAGTTAGCGCCATCGGTCAGCAACCAAATAATGCTAAAACCTTATGGACCGTAGCTTGGAGTCCGGACGGGAAATACATTGGTTCAGGGGGAAACCAAGATGAACTTATTCTATTCGATGCAAACACTTTTGAACTGGTCAAGACCTACCCTGTAAAGGATGCACTATTAAGTAGAATCAAATGGCATCCTTCGAAAAATATATTGGCTATAATAACCCAAGGAAAAACGATTAAGGCACGAATACTGAATTTAGATAAAGATGAATGGATCGATTTGGAGGGGCTAGAGTCGAGTTCTCGGGGTTTGGATTGGAATTTTAATGGAGCACTTCTTGCGGTTTCAGAACTTGAACATGCGGTGTCCGTTTTTACGCTTCATGGAAAACGTGTTAGCCGATTTATTGCTGATCCGAAATCGGTTACGGGAATAGATTGGCATCCGACCAAAAACATTATGACGACAGTAGGCTCTCAAATCGGTATATATGACCACCTTGGCCAACCTATACATACTTTCCGACCTAGAAACAAAGAGGTATTATTATTATGTGTTGAGTGGCATGATTCTGGTGATTTTTTCGTGGTGGGTGATTATGGTGATCTTGAAAATGCTGATGACAAACTACTACAATTTTGGCGCCCTGAAGGCGTCAAAATTAATGAAATCAGCGGAAGCATTGCCGAGTATCGAAATATAAGATGGAGCACTGATGGAGAGCGATTGGCAAGTGCGAGTGATGCACTTAGAATTTGGTCGAAGGAAGGCAAGTTATTGGCAGAATCCAAATCTACTGACGACTATTTATGGGGTGTCGACTGGAGTCCTGACGGCGACTATATTGTCACATCAAGCAGCAACGGAAAACTTGTGATTTGGGATAAGAATGCCAATTTCATACGGCAGATTGGAAAAAAATAGGCATTGCTAAATCGTTCATATGTTCAAAAATTATTTAAAGGTCGCTTCTAGAAACCTATGGCGCCATAGCGGGTTTTCCTTTTTAAATATTGTTGGTCTATCGATAGGCCTTACCGCAAGTTTTTTAATACT
Organism: uncultured Flavobacteriaceae bacterium; assembly: GCA_947494565.1. Lineage (GTDB taxonomy): Bacteria > Bacteroidota > Bacteroidia > Flavobacteriales > Flavobacteriaceae > Maribacter_C. Next base: position 212,211 of record CANLVG010000003.1, read on the forward strand.
TCTCTATATAGGTTTTGAATTAAGTTATGATCGATTTCATAGCAAGGCGGACAACATCTATCGGGTAGTAGTAGATTTTGAAACTCCAACTGGATTATTAAAAGAAAGTAAACCCGCTTGGGCGGTTCCCCGTCATATGCAAAAGGAGTTTTCAGAAGTGGAATCAGCAGTACGAATCTGAGAAATGAATTGACAGGTACATAAGAACTGAGAAAGATAACATGAAAGGGGAATGGCAGTTGATCCTGATTTTTTAACGCATTCGATTTTCGTATTCCCGCCAGACCATGCTATTGCTTAAGTTCTTTAAGAACTGATTCTCCCTTAGAATAATCATCACAGGTCCACTGCCACTTCTCTTCCAAAATTAGTGTCCCGTCTTCAATTTTAATAATTGATTCGCACTTTCCGGTTTTAAAATCCCCGATAGTATTTTGATGCTGGTATGTAAAAGTTAGATGCTGTTGTTCAATGCGACCTGAAAGCGTACCGAACAAAACCCCTCCACCTTGATAAGTTGCCCAAATCACGTTTCCTTTTTGTCGATATTCAAATAGCGTAGTTGGGCTTACTTCTCCATTATTCGAATTGGAAATAGATTTAAATTTTTTACCGTTCAAATTCAATTTGTTCTTGGCAAAAGGTTCGTTGATTCTATCTCCTCTTGTTGTTGGCTGTGAAATGACAATGAATTCTAATTCAGTGGATTCTTCATTTTTGATTTGGTGTGCAATTTGCGGATAAATATGTATTCCCTCTCCTTTCTTGACTTCAACGATTTCCTTTTCCAATTCAAAAATTGCACTACCGTTCAAGACATAAAAAAACTGTTGGGAAAAATTATGATAGTGTTTTTCTTCAGAAGTATGAGCAGGCATTAATTCTTCAATTACGCTCAGATTTTCAGATTGAACAAGATGCCACCCACAACAATTAGTTCCCCATTTATACTGTTCGCTATTTTCTTTGGATTTCTTCATTCTGTCTATTCGTCTTCTTTAGAATTTGACTTAATTTGTTTAGGGTCGTTTTTAATTTTTCTGTTTCCATATAGCCAAAACCTAATCGAAAATAGCGTTTAGATTCGCCAAACCATTCTCCATTTGCTATTTGAATTCCCATCTTTTTTGATTGGCTGTAAAATTCTTCAACGGCGTCTTGGGTAAATCGTTCCTCCTTTAACTTTATACAACAAAGTGCCCCTGCTTTTGGTTCAACCCAACTAATAAGTTCATTATTTTTCGCAACCCAATTTCTAGTTGACGTTAACCCTTTTATGGAATGATTTCTTCGACTTTTGAAAATTTCAAGTTCTTTGTCAAGCACTTTTAATGCTACAAATTCATCCAATACGGAATTTGAAATTACAGTATTCACTTTGGCGACCCCAACGTGCTCGATAAATTCTGGATCACTCGATTGAAGCCAGCCAATTCTTAGCCCTGGAGTACCATGACATTTGGATAAAGACGAAATGGTAATGATATTATCCCGTAGACCGGCATAAGTTGGAAGTACATCGTTAGCTCCATAGGTGGCTTCGCGATAGGTTTCATCAATGATTAGTTTACAGCTCGGATAGTGATGATGTAGTCGGTCTGAAATTTCTAATATTTCGGCACTGCTATGAATTGTTCCAGACGGATTTAAAGGAGAAACCAAAATAATTAACCTTGTTTTATTCGTTATTTTAGAAAATAATTCACTTATATCTATTCGGTATTCCTCTTCAAACAGCAACTTGATCAATACTCTTTTAAACCCTAAACTTTCGATTAAGTCCATGGTAGGAGGGAAGTTGGGTTGTACGGTGATAACTTCATCTTGGTGCTCACACAAGCAAAGCATCGCTAACAAAGTGCCAAATGCAGCGCCATTTGTGATTACTATTTGATTTTGGTCAACCTGCAGTTTATCTCCAATTTTTTTTCGCAGTTTTTTATTACCCTGAGACGTTCCATACTCCAATTTGAGATTCATTAATTCTTTGGAAAAATCATCATCCCAAATTTCATTGAGAATGAGGTCCATGTTTGTACTTTCGGCAAGATTAAATTCTAATCTTTCATCTAAAAGTGTAATGATATCGTTAACCGGAAATTTCATTCTTACTGATTGAACTGATAATAATCTAAAACGTGTTTTGGTATGTCCATTTTCTGGGGTAGGCCGGTATCAGGTATGGGATATTCCGCAACTTGCTTTAAAGGTACTAAACCAGCCCAAACATCTAAGTTGTAATCTTCGGGTTCATCGGCCACTCCAACATCCCTTATTTTGGCTGAAGCGGTTTCAATAGTCATTTCCACCACCAATGTTCTGTCCACCTCTTCAGGATGCATTGATCTGATTCCGTCCCAACGCCCCTTCATCATATGTTCCATAAAGCAAAAAAGAGCTGCTTCTTTTTCTTTCGGATTTTCAAGGTTTTTGATTGGGCCGAATAGCGTCGCTGATCGGTAATTTACCGAGTGATGTAACCCAGAACGAGCTAAGACCAAGGCATCTAAATGCATTACGGTCATGCTCATTTCCTTGGCTTCCAACAAGGCCAATAACATCCTATTTGCTTGGGAACCGTGTAAGTATATTTTATTGTCTTTTCGTCCATAAGCCATTGGTAGCGTAATTGCGCTGCCCTTATATACATAACTGACATGGCCGATAAAACCGGCATCTAAAATAGTATTGATTTTTTCAACATCGTAAGTAGCTCTGATTTTCCCACGTTTTACTCTGTTCAATTTTGATTTTGAATACTCTTGCATAGCTCTAGTTTATTGATACTTGTTTTCACAAAGCCGAAGTTCTTTTGGTGTTTTTTGTTTCGATAGTTCAAAAATATTATATTTATGGACTACGAAAGTATTCCAGAATAAATATAATAAGTAGTCCAGATGTTTCCTTATAAAACTAGTATTGAATTTGATAGAAAAAATAGTCAAGCGCTGTATTTACAGTTGGCAAATCAAATTATTCAATTCATAAAAAATCAAACCTTAGGCCCCAATACCAGACTTCCTGGTAGTAGAACTTTAGCAAAACAGCTTAATGTTCATAGGAAAACCATTGTTGCTTGCTATGAAGAGTTATCGCTTCAAGGGTGGGTGGAAAGTGTCCCTAAAAAGGGAACTTTCGTACTGCGCAATTTGCCGGTGCTGCAACAACAAAAACTAAAGGAGTTAAAGACTGATGGTTTGCGAGTAAATGTTGGCTTTTCTTTTTATGGGAATCCGATCTTACAAACTAAGTCGACGAAAAGGGAAGACGGTTTCATGTATTTCAATGATGGTATTTCAGATGGTAGATTAACGCCAATAGATGAAATCGCTAGGACGTATAGAAGGATTTCCGCAAAAAAGACAGTGTTTGAACATTTGTCGTATGGTTCTACTTACGGTAATGATACATTACGCGAGGTATTGGTTGCTTATTTAAATGCCACCAGAGGTTTGCATGGTACCAAGGTTAATGTACTGATTACGCGTGGCAGCCAGATGGGAATATGGCTGTCCTCGCAGTTATTGCTTCAGAAAGATGATGTCATTGTGGTTGGTAAAACCAATTATGCCTCTGCTGATGCTACTTTTTTATACCAAAAAGCAAGAATAGAACGTGTTTCGGTCGATGAAGACGGAATAGTGACAGAAGCTATTGAAAAACTATGTAAACAACAACAGATTAAAGCCGTATATGTCACGTCGCATCACCACCATCCGACAACAGTAACCCTTTCTGCAAAAAGGAGAATACATCTCTTAAACCTATCAAGACAATACAATTTTGCCATTATTGAAGATGATTACGATTACGACTTTAATTATAATCATGCCCCAATATTGCCATTGGCGAGTCACGACACAAACGGAAATGTCATTTATATCGGTTCGGTTTGTAAAACAGTTGCTCCTGTTTATCGTGTAGGTTACTTAATTGCTTCAAAAGAATTTGTAGATGAAGCTGCGAAGTTGAGAGGTTTTGTCGACCGGCAAGGTGATGCATTATTGGAGTTAACCTTCGCTGATTTTATTAAATCAGGAGATTTAGATAGGCATATTCGCAAAGTGATGAAAATCTACGAAAAACGTCGCGATCTGTTCTGCACACTTTTAAAGGACAAATTAGGCAGTTATTTTCATTTTGAAATTCCTAAAGGGGGCATGGCGGTTTGGGTAAAGTTAAAATCGGACTATTCTTGGGAGACTATCTCCGCAGTTGCACGAAAACATAGATTGGGAATAGGCAATTGGCAACGCTATGATAGCGCTGAATTAGGACACAATTATATAAGAATTGGTTTTGCGGCGTATAATGAAGAAGAAATCGGTGAATTGATAAACAGGTTAAAAAGAACAATCGATGACGTGAAAAGGGCCGAACATCATCGTTAACTGTTTGTACCCTTTTTGATACTTGAATTATATAGCCATTACACTTCCTTGAAACAGATACTGGTGTCTTAACACTGTCAGTTCAGTATCCGGAGGAATCAATGGTGCAGCTAAGATTGGGACAGGGTCATGGTGGATAGCATATCTTATAAGTCCTAAGACAATACATCCTGGTCATCAATTCACCTACAGTACCCTAGTGCTACGCGAATCGAGCGGCATAAGTACAAAGGCTCAGGTTGGAACTATCTTGAAGCCTATTTTGGTGGCGTGTTCTAAAAAAGAGGGGTAACAGAACTTTACGAGGGTAAAGGTTGAAAGTCCCGCCAAGCGCTGTTTCATAGGACTTTTACAAATCCTTTATTTGTATACCATATTTCCATAGTTCATCAAAAATAGCTCTAGTATTTGCTCCACCTGTATTGCTGAATAAAATAACCCCAACCTCTTTTGAAAGATTACAAAACATATCGGTGCTTACTCCATAATCACTACCCCCGTGGCCAATTAAGGTTACATCACGCTTTGTAGACCAAAAAATACCCGAGTTCTTGTTCGGTTCTTTCAAATTGATGTTTTCTGGCCTGCTGGCCTCCGTAAATTGAAACTTCAACATTTCATCAACAGTTTCTTTTTTTAAGATTCTCGTATCTTGATAAAGTCCTTGATTCAACAAGGCAATGAAAAAACTGGACAAATCTGAAACTGACGTATGTACACCACCATCTGGATAGGTTACCAAACTGTACAACGGAATGATTTCTAACGAATCCCCTATTTTTTCGTATTGCTTTGAATGCTTGTCCAAGTCCACTTCTGCTAAAGACCAACATGTTTCGAGCATTTTCAAGCGCTTAAAAATTTTCTCTCCAGCATATTCCCATAATTTTTGCCCGGTTACCGATTCTATGATATAGCCAGCCAAACCTGCGGCAATATTTGAATAGTCACGATAGGTTCCTGGTTTTTTATTCATGAAGTTTTTCTTTGAATAGTGTTCTCCATTTGGCGTAAAATAATTTGCTAAGAAATCTCCTAAGTCTTCTGGCTTTGCATTACCATAGTGATAGGTCTTGTCATAAACCTCATAATCATCTACTAAACTAGAGGTGTGGGTGGCCAACTGTCTTAATGTTATTTTTTCTTTCGGAAAGTATGGGTTTGTGACCTTAAAAGGCAAATAGGTATTTATATCAGCATCTAAAGAAAGTAATCCAGATTCTACAGCACTCATTAATAAGGCACCTGTAAAGGTTTTGCTTATTGATGCTATACTCATTGCGGTCTTTGACGTAAATGGCGTTTTCTTCTCTTTGTCCGCATGGCCATAGCCTTTCATCCAAACGAGTTCTTTATTGACGATAATTGCAGCCCCAAGACCCACAATCCCTGATTCTTTCATTCTCATACTAATGAAACTATCTATCGGTTTCATTAAATTTTGTATTTCTGAGGACTCTACCTTAGAACTTGAGACATACTCCTTCTTGGTTTTTTTACTAAAGCAGGAGAGAAGTATGAGCGAGAAAAAACAGATGACGTTGACACGAATTATTTTCTTCATTTATGCTGATTTTTAGCTATGATTTCATGAAGTAAATATATTCGAAGTAAAAACGGTAAGTGTAGTTTATTTGCGTAAATTACCTGATTGAACAGGTAATAAAACCTATTATTGATACTATTTTGATCAAATTATGCAAGAAATTGATGATGTAGATAAAAAATTGCTCGCTCAGCTCCAAAAAAATAATAGACTAAGCTCCAAGGAACTTGGAGAAATCGTGAATTTAAGTACGAGTGCGGTACAGCGAAGAATTCAAAGACTTAGAGACAAAAAAATCATTGAAGCTGACGTATCCATACTATCTCCTGATTTAGTCGGGCTTACGGTTTCATGTATTGTATATGTTTCACTAATACACGGTAGTTCAAAAGTTATAGATATGTTTAAAAAAAGACTGACTTCTTGCTCAGAGGTAATGCAGTGTTATTATGTGGCGGGGGTTTACGATTTTGTTTTAATTCTAAACATGAGGGACATGAAGCACTACGAAAAATTTTCAAAGGATTATTTTATGGACAATACGGACGTAAAGCAATTTCATACCCACGTGGTTATTGACAGGGTTAAGGTGGGGTTTAATATTGATATTTAGAGGTTTTGATAAATGAGAATGACCTTACCGACGAAAGGGAATACCCTTAGTTTCATAGCGGATTAACAAAGGAACTTCTAGCGGCCTGCATAGTTCGTAAAATATTGGTAATTCTATATTCCCCGTAACTCTTTGAGCCACCGTTTACCTCAATGCATTTAGAATATAATTAGGAATCATTTCGTTTGGAAGGGTATTTTTTCCGTTAAGGGCGTAGGAGTTATAGTTACCTCCGGTGAAAATGGTAATCATATCTTGCTCGGGCTAAATATTAACTTTGGCTACGAATTGCTTATGTAACCTCTATAGTATAAAACACCGTATGGTTTTTCATAGGTGTTTCTTCGATTGATGAATATGGACTCCGTTGAAGTTAAAGATTTTTTTAGTGTATTGAACCCTATTGAATTTCATTTTGCAAGCGATCAGAATTCAATAGGGTCTTATCTTTTTAGTTAGAACCGTATGGCACGAAGCCCCGCTGTCCCGAATTGTGATATGTATAGAATTCTTCGGCGGTGATCGGCGGCAATGCCATTTGGTCGGGAAAAGGTAGCCTCATCCAAGGCTCCATCAGTATTCCCGTTTTCTCCTGTTCCTGCAAAGACCTCTACAGTTCCGTCAAAACCTACCTTATAGATTTGATTCTCGTTGATGGCCGTAGCATAGATATTATGCTCGAAAATTGTCATGTACCCTACTGCGAAACCTTGGGTCAGATTTGGAATGTTAGCTATCAAAGAAACTTCTCCTTCTTGGGTAATCTTAAGAATATCAGCGGTGAAAAAATTGGCAACGATTACATTGCCTTCGAAATCAATATCGATTCCTACTCCTCCAAAAAGGCGGTCATCGGTTGCGAGTACCGATATGGTTCCATCCGGTAAAATTTTGTGCAGCGTGGGAGCAAAGAAATTGGCCGAGTAGATGATATCATGGTCATCTATGGCGAGTCCGGAAGGCCATCCTGCAATTTCACCCAGTTGCGTTGAGGTACCATCTGGGGCAAGTTTGACCAATACCCCGGAAACAGCATCGTTATTGTTCTCGGTATTGAAATAAAGATTACCGTAACTATCTTGCACACTGCCCATGGGCGCTTCGAATCCGTCAGCCTTTATCGTAATGCCGCGCTTGGTTATTTCAAAGACCTGTGTACCATTGTATTTGCCCAGTTCGGCATCGAAAACACCAAAGTTGGAAGCAAAAATAGTTCCATCGGATGCGACATGTAGCCCGTCGTTGGCGGGAAAGTCTTCGCCGATTATCGTTGTAACTTTTTGTCGTTTCGGAACACCGCCTACATAGTCCTTAAAACAGGAAGTTAAGGATAGCATACCTAGGCATGCCAATAGTATTCCGATTTTACTGAATAGGTTTCTTTTTTTCATCTTTTCAAAGTTTTAATTGTTAGTGTTCAAAACTAAAGTTCAGATGAGTGCTTATCGACACAATGGATACAATGACACCTTTTTCAAGCTACATTTGGGTTTTTTAGATATTCTTTAGGGGTGGTACCCAATTCCGATTTGAATACGCGGTTGAAGGTAGATTTGGAATTAAAACCAACATCCATGGCCATAGCCAATAGCGTATGGTTTTGATGTTCATTGTTATCGATTTTTTTTAAGAACGCATGGATTCTATGGTTGTTTATGTATTCATAGAAAGAAGCCTGATAGACTTGATTCAACAGCCAAGAGAGGTTATTTGAAGAGGTGTTCAATTTATCGGCCAAGGTTTTAAGGGAAAGGTCAGCGTTCAGATAAATCTTTTCTTCCTCTATATAATAATGCAACCTTCTCTGTAATTTTTGAATCTCCTCAGGCTTTAAACGGTCATTTTCGGATTTGGATTTGGGTTCAAACGGAATCCTGAATATATGGGGTTGCCTTAGGCTGAAATACCCTATACCATATATGAACAGGGGGGTTGAAATCCACATGGTGACGTAATTGATGTACTTGATCGGGCCAAGAAGAAAATGTGTACTTAGAAAACTAATCGCCCAAAGTGTGATAAAGAGTCCTAAAGTCGCTAGGAAAAACCAGAGATACGGTAGTACGCTTTGGTGGAATGATAGTTCCATTTCTTCTTTGTTGGAATACCTTTTGACCAACTGAAAGGTCTTTGTCCAATACCAGATGAATGAAATCAATCCCGCCGCTTCTACGATAAAAAACATTAGGTTGAGTTTTCCGGAAAAGTAAATCTCATTAAATTCTTCAACAGAAAAATGTAAGGCCCAAAAGTAATAGCAAAGATGTAGCGCGGCAGGTATGTAATGCCACCATGACAATTGAAAAACAGGTTTTTCATTGAATACCAATCTTCTAGCATAGCTATAGAGTAGGGGCCCGAAAAGAAAAATGGTCGTGTCTACAAGCACTCCAAAACGCCATACCCAGATTTCGGGAATGCGATATGCGGTAATCCGGCCGAAAAGCATGAGTACTGCGATTAAAAGTAAAAAGGATAAAATTTTGTTGGCAGGTTTGTTGCGATTATGGATAAGTCTTAGGGAAATAGATAAAAACAGCCCTTGGCTTACCCCTAAAAACAATACGAGATCTGTGAAATTCAAAAAGCCCATAGATTTCAATTTCAATAGATCAAAAGTATGTTTTAAAATCGTAAGGAAGGTATCAATGGGTACGTTGGTACTTAAAGAGTAACCTCTTAGAGTAGATAATTACGGGACGATGAGCGGACTTAAAAAGGCAGCTTGGATGATCTAGTATCTCGATTGATACTTATGCCGAATACAAAATAGATTGAAGAAAATGGGAAAATTCTGGAACCCGTTCGTTTTTTGGGAAATTAAAAGTTACACAAGGGCAAGCTGTCAAGACGATGTAGTAGTGCCTCATCCCTCCAAGCGTTTTGCCTTCGCCGGCATCCGCAATAGTTTTAGTTCATCCTATATTTTTCCCTGAATTCCGATGGGCTTATTCCTTCCTTCTTTTTAAATAACCGTGAAAAATAAGGCGGATATTCAAAACCCAATTCATAGGCCACTTCAGAAACGGTTTTATCGGGGTTTAACAAAATATTCTTGGCCTCGTCGATCAGGTACAATTGTAAATGTTCGGTTGATGTTTTCCCCGTTTCCTTTTTAAGCGTGTCACTCAGGTAACGTTGGGAAACCGACAGTTGATTCGCTAATTGTGCTATGCTCGGAATTCCTTTTTCCTGTAACTGCCCCGAATTGAAATAGTCTTCCAACTGCTGATTAAACTGCTCCAATAAACCCTTGGAAAGCTCCTTTCGGTTCAAAAACTGCCTTTCGTAAAAACGGTTGGCATACTTTAAAAGCGTACCAAGTTGAGAAATGATGATGTCTTTGCTGAATTCATCTTGATTGTTCCGGTATTCCATTTCGATATGCCCCACTATGGATTCTATCTGCTTTTCTTCTTGGGGTGAAAGATGCAAGGCTTCATTTACTGTATAGGAAAAGAACCCATATTTTTTGATTTGCTGCGCTACATCCGTTCCTTTCAGAAAATCTTCGTGAAAGTTTATCGAGAAACCTTTTTGCTCAAAAACCACGCTATCATCCCATTGCAACACTTGTCTTGGAGCGATGAAAAACAACGCACCATTGGTAAAATCATATGTCGTACGGCCGTAGTTTAAGTTACCTTTTATAAACTTCTTAAGGCTAATAGAATAGCAATCGTTGGTAATGGGCGGTGAACTCGCTTTCGGACAAGGCAGAAAACCTTCGTTCAGTGCTGAAAATACACTGAGCATAGGGTGTTCGGGTCTCGGAAGTTCCAAGTAATCCAAGTAAGCCGATAATGTTCGAAAGTGCTGCATCTTAATTTTTCAATTCGTTTTCTACAGATAATAATTGTTTGTGGTAGGTATCTATTCTGGCATGTGCCGTACCATCGATCAATAAAATGACTACTAACATGGCGATCGCCGTTATCATGCTTGCGCGCCAAATGGGTGTGTCGACAAATAAAATGACTAGGGCACAAGCGATAATGATTAACGGAATGGCGGTAAAAACAATGGTTTTATATTCCTTTAAGGTACTTTCGGCCCGCTCAATTTCTGACGCGACAAAAGCCGAGGCATTCGCATTGTAGGCCATTTCAAATTGCTTTATTCTTGATTTATTGGTGAAAAATAACCCAAGCCCAATGGTCAGCAGTAAAGCACCAGCTACCAAGGTAGGAATGATGTAAGCTCTTGCCAAATCGGTTTTTCCCAATTGCCAAAACCCTAGGCTTGCAGCCAAAAATACGACTCCGAAAAAAATAAAGAACGGGGTTGAAAAAAGTTCCGCCTTTGCCCAATCGGTGGCTGTTTTTAAAATATCCATGCCTTGTGTTTTAAAGATTTCTAAATTATGGATTCCACTCGAAACCCGTTGCCTTTTCTGATACTTCCCATAAGCGCTCCATCACATGCTTATCTTTTGCGTGCGGTTCTAATTTACATTCCCCAACTGGGCCGGTCCAATAGTTTCTTCCTGTAGGTCCATAGAAACCACCTTGATCCAAATCAGGTTCTGTGGCACACATCAATTGAGGATATGCACCTTTTTTAGCGGATTGCACAAATGGTGACCATTTCATTAGTTGCCAAACGAAGCGTGTCATCAAACTTCCGTTGGTTCTTATCAGTGACGTCCTGGAAGCCCCTGGGTGACAGGCATACGCCTTCACATTAGTCTTGCCGGCCTTTTTCAATCTATCCTGAAGTTCATAGACGGTCATTAGTTGTGCCAATTTACTTTGGCTGTATACCCCATTGGGACTGTAGTTCTTATCCCAGTTCATATTGTCGAACTGTATGGTCTTAATACCTAAATTATATCCCATACTACCTACAGTCACCAGACGTCCATTTGACTCTTCAATTCGCGGGTAGAGCAGCCCCTGTAGCAAAAAGTTACCATAGTGGTTCACACCTAGTTGGCTTTCAAAACCATCAACGGTGAACGTTTGTTCGGGCACTTGGGCAATGGCAGCGTTCAATATCAAGGCATCCATTTGAGGAACGGTCTTTAGGACTGCTGCCGCTGCTTTTCGTATCGAAGCTAGTTCAGACAGATCCATACGTATATTGAATACGTCGATATCATTTCCAAGATCTTGTTTCAGCGCCGTTATGGTGTCTTCCGATTTTTTCGTATTACGATTGAGCATCACCACTTTTGCTCCTTTTGATAGCAATATGCTTGCTGCTTCAAATCCTGTACCGCTAGTGGTGCCTGTTATGACGTAGGTTTTTCCTTTTAAGGACCCGATTCGATTAGGTGTCCACCCTTGTTTGCCAAATTGATTCGTATCCACTCTGATTTGTTTCAAATGATATAACAAAGGTAGATCTGAAGAGATTTGGTCTTCTTATACGAATTTTCGAATCTTGTATACTTTTTGGTTTTCTTTTCGACTTTTTCAAGAGCAGTATGCTACAGATAAGTCCTGTAATCATACCTATTATTAATAAATCAAAAAAGGACAACTGTATATTCAAGACAATGTTTCTTTTGCGTTTTAAAATTCAATATTTAGTGCAGCAATTATATAGTGACACCAGTATACCTACCGCTATTTTGGCCCAACGAATTTAAGCTTTTGTACTAAAGCGGATAGTCTTGAATAATGGCCGTTTTATAGCAGTGGTCGGAAGAAACAGCAAAGTCTCACCAAATGTTCATTTTAGTATACTCTTGATAAATCCGGATTTTTCTAGTTAAGCGAGGCTGGATCTGGCATTTAAGGCTTGCCATCAAATCGAGTAACTTGTCAATCACCGCAGCGGATCACAATTCTACCTTAATTTAGTGGGCTGTAGAAGTAAATGCTAAGCCCCCTTACTTTTTAAAGTCTGTGATGGTTGTTCCATCATAGCGATAAACGTCATCAGCGCCGAACCAAATACTTCCATCGGCGGCTTCTAAAATTCCAAAAAGCATTTTTCCTTCAAGGGGGTTTATTTCGGTGGGCGTAGGTGCCCTATCGGACAAGGATTTTTCATCGTAGCGAGAAAGCACCCAACCCTGTGTAGTTTCTGAGCTAGTCCAAACGTTACCTTTTTGATCCTCATAGATATCCCCCACAAAATTCTGGGCGATGTTGGCAAATGAAGTACCATTATGGCGCCAAAGGCCATCCATACCACCGAGCCAAATAGTGCCTTTTTCATCTTCGATTATAGTTCGAACATTCTTAAAAGGTTGACCGTCATGGGTTACAGTGGTAAATTTTTGGCCATCATAAACGAAGGTATGGCCCCGGGTGCCAAACCAAAACGTACCGGTATGGTCTTCAATAATGGAATTCACTTCTTGAGGGGGACGGGTAAAATCCGGAATCGATTTCCCAGTGGTATCCTCTTCGATAGAATCACCGTTCAGTATATAATTTCGAAAGGATTTCCCATCGTAGCGACTTGCCCCTCCATTGACACCGAACCAAATGTTGCCGATTTTATCTTCATAAATACAAACAATCTCATTATTGGGAAGTCCGTCTTTGGTCGTGAAATTTTGAAAGTATTTCCCATCGTAACGATATACGCCTGAGCCGATTGAGCCGAACCACAGATTACCTTTGCTATCTTCCAAAGCGGAAAAGAAGCGGGCCGAGCTCACTTCACTTGTCATATCGGTAAACAGTTTTCCGTCGTATCGAAAAACACCATGCCATGAAGCAACCCAAATGATGCCCTTTCGGTCTTGTATGATTGTACGAGTGATACTATTGGGCGTAAGTCTGTTAGGCCCGTACAGAGGAGTGACCTCTTTGGTTTCGGACTGAATCGCATCTTTGGGCAGATCAGTTTTATTTTGTCTTTTACATAAGACGCAAAAAACGAACACGACGAACGAAGCCAATAATTTTAGGTATTTTTTCATAGTTATTCCATTCATTCAAAACTAGGAGTACACTTCCCGATTCTTGTCAAAAAAATGTCAAATAAGTGTAAAAAGTTGTAACTTTTGTTGAATGGTATCCAAAAACAAACGGCATGAATAAAGAAAGGATTTTAAGTCTGATCGTTTTAATGATTTTAATCTCCTTTACCTTAGTTGGGTATGTTGGTTTTGAGAAGGACGATAATTTTTCTGAAAGAGCGAAAATAGCTCTTAGAGATTCCGGAAATAAATTGTTATTGTCGTTGGGTGACTCCACTTCATTGATCATGCCCGTTATTGAGTTGGACGAGAATACCTTTGAACTGTCTTTTCAAAACAAACTTCGCATCGAGCCGGCTAGCTTGGTAAGCATCTTAGGGCAAAGCTTGGTAGATTCCAATCTGCCTCAGAGTTATATCGTTGAAATCATTGAAATGGGTAGTGGGGAGGTTGCCTATAGCTATGAGGTCAAGAGTGATTCAGAGAAGAGCATAGTGCCATGCATCGGTCGAAACTTACCTCTGGATAGTTATAAAGTAAAAATCCATTTTATGGGGGAGCGCACTATTTTAACGATAGATAAGGAGTATTCGTTACTCCCCCTAGTGTTCATAGGATTTGTGGGATTTGGACTGCTCTATTGGAAAAAAGGGAAAGACAAAGCTTCGAAAGTAGGTATGTCCTCTTTTTCGAAAATCGGAAATTACCGATTCTACCCAGAAGAGAACAAACTAGTCAAAGGGAACAATACCATTGAACTTACGGCGAAGGAGTGCGAATTGCTAAGAATATTCAGTGAAAAACCAAATCAGATCATAAAGCGCGACTTGCTCATAAAAGAAGTCTGGGAGGATAACGGAGTATTTGTGGGCCGAAGTCTGGACACCTTTATCTCAAAAATCAGGAAAAAGTTTCAAGATGACGATTCCATCACCATTGTAACCGTTCATGGAGTTGGATATAAACTAGATATTTCCTAACGGTTGATTTCTTGACGGATAGTGCTCTAAAACGGCGGATTAGAAGGACTGATTTGGCAATTGGAAAGGGTGTTAAGAAAGGTTCGTTTTATGAGATACTATTTGATGTTAGGGTATTATTTGAACATTACTTGCCCATATGAACACTTAGTAGCCTCTAAAGCTATGCACTAAAAAAACCCATCTACTTTTTAAAGCTAAAATTGATTACTCTAATGAATTGATGTTTTGGTTTTTTCAATTTCTAGATGAAACAAAATTTAAATTCCGCTCTCCAATGTTGCCTATTTGTCCATTAAAAATCTACCCTACTTTTCTTTGCCCCCACATTCTCCAAGAGTAAAAGTTTTATGGGATCATCTTCACTAGATTTGAAAATGGAGTTTTTCTTCCGCAAACCTGGCACATTAAAGGTACCTATCATAATATCAATATCCCCATCAGCATCGTAGTCTCCTTTTGCCATGGTAAGCCAACCATTTGTGAAATTCCCCTTTATAGTATAGGATTGAAATTCGAATTGCTTCGAAGTCAAGTTCTCAAGATATATAAAGCCTTCCTTGGGTGAGTTTTTGATATCGTTAAAAAGAGCGGTTACGGCAAAATCGATATCACCGTCTAAATCATAGTCGTCGGATAATACGCGAGTAGCTCCATATATGGGGTAAAACCATTTTTGATCGAAGCTGTTCAGACCATCATTTAAAAATAACCGGATACCATGATATGGTTTTAGAAAAATTGAATAATCTGCATTATCCCCATTGGTTAGAACAATATCGAGGTCCCCATCGGTATCATAATCTATTAATTCGAACCAACTCGAACCGTATTCTGGTGGTAGTTGAATAACTTGTTCGCCAATAAATTTCAGATCATCTTTTTGGTAAAAAATAAAAACACCTTCATTACCTTGTGAAAACAATGCCACGATATCTTTTTTTCCATCATTATCCATATCCGAAATTTCAAACTTTATTGCACCAGCTTGTGGGTATATAATTCTTTTGATATACTCCACACCTTTGTGCTCTAAAAGCGTCAACTGCCCTGTTAGGTTGCCAAATTCACAGATAAGTAACTCGTCCACTCCATCTTCGTCTAAGTCTAAGATTTCCGTGAAAACAGGTCGTCGTAATTCTTTTACAATAGTATCCGTGACATCGGGAGAAACTTTGGTTATTAGTCCTTTTGGAACTTCACTCGGATTCAATACTCCAATCTCAGTCCTATATAGATTATCCTGTTTTTGCGTATAAGCCGTAATAGGGGAATTAAATTTCTCTGGTATAATTTTATCCGGGCTTGGCCATTGAAGCAAATTTCCCTCTGCATCTCCGATAGTAAAGAACCGTCCGATGGTATCAAATTGTAAGCCAGTTATAATAGGTGCAATATGTTTTGGGACGTAAGTTGTTCTCAATGAAAATTGACTAAGTTCTTTGTTCCTGGTTCTTCTGGTTTTATCTATGGGAATAGAACTAGGAGCTAGGGAAACAATATAATCATGAATGCCCCACCATGTTATACTATCGATTATTGGCTGTTCAGGATACTTTTTACTAAGACCAATGTGAACTTGTTCCTCGGGAGATTTATATTCATAGGGGTCGTAGCCTTCAAATGTATATCCCATTCTTGCTGCCATTTCGGGTAGCACATCATTTTGCCAAATAGCCTTTGGAATGTTTTTGGGGTTTGTTGGCAAATGACAGCTGCCACAATATTTCTCATACTGAACTCGATCCGACGAAGTAATTCTAGTCTCATTTTGACAAGAAAAAAAAAGCAACCCGATTACTAGGGAAAAGAATACCATCGTCCTGTGTTTTCTTTTCCAAATAACCATGGCTTTCATAAGCACGCTAATCAACAATTTCTTTGTTCTTAACCTTCATTTGTTTTATTTATAATTTCAAATTAGATATTTTTTCGAGCTGCTTAAACTCGATTTTGATTGGATTCTTCCAACATGAAATAGGCGAATGCTCCACAGTGACTCGTGGATATTCGCAAAAGGCTTAGGTCTGACTCCACTTATTCCGCAGGTAATCAATAATAAAATAAAAAGACATTAAAACCTAATATGCACGACATATTTGATTTTTGGGCAAAAAAAGTATTGATTTTCATCAAAATTTTATTATACATCTGGAGTCTAAATAATTAATTTTACAATAGAAGTTCTCCCTTATTATTAAAATAGCATTTTTTTAACTCTGAAATTGAGAGTTTGACAATATTCGTTTAGTGCTATTAGTTTCAACAGGGTTTTTAAATAGACCGCAGGTTCAATGAGAAAACCCGAACTCTAGTAGTAATCAAAGGGTTAACGAACCCCTTTCTAGAATAAAGTTTAGGTGGAGTTATGATGTTATTATCTCGACCAGAAAACCATTCATTGAAGTAATTTTCTTGAAGGTCCATAAAGCATAATCAGGAATACTCTTAAATAGAAATAAAACATAAAAAAGGCCAAAAACGTTGGAGCGTTTTTAGCCAGTATTAATTGATTTTAATCACATTTACTAACATTCTTAAACTAACTAAAATCTTTCAAAATTATGAAAAAAAACATCCTGTTTTCTTTTCTGGTGAGAATCTTTTTCGGTTTGCGTACCCATAAAAAGATTTTTCTTTTACCATTTGTTCTTGTAGTACTATATGCTAATGCGAACAATGATCATTTCGAAAATGAAGAATACACTTCCCGTATTTATAATGTGAAGCTGGAGAATTTTCCAAAGACATTGAAGTACAGTTCGATCCTTTTTCAAACCACAATCTCAGGACAGGTTCTAGATCAGAATAATCAACCCTTACCTGGAGCGAGTATCGTTGAAAAAGGTACTACGAATGGTACACAATCTGACTTTGACGGCAATTTTTCATTGGAGGTTGCCAGCGGAGCTATCTTAGAGGTATCTTATATAGGTTTTTCAACACAGGAAGTTACGGTCGGTTCTCAATCCAACATTTCGGTGGTGTTACAAGAAAGCGCCTCTGGTTTGGATGAGGTAGTGGTCATTGGTTATGGTACCCAAATAGAGGCCTTGCGAACGGGCTCTGTAGCTACGGTCAGTAGTAAAGAAGTAACTCAGGTAGCTGTGACCAATAGTGCAAGCGCATTACAAGGAAGGGTTGCTGGGGTAAGAGTAGAGGCAAATGGCGGTGCGCCCGGTTCTGGCGTGAATGTAGTCATTAGGGGTACCGGTTCTTTTGGTAACGACCAACCTTTATATGTGGTTGATGGCAATATTGTTGAATCAATGTCTTTTATAAATCCCAATGACATTGAGTCCATTAGTGTTCTGAAAGATGCTTCATCTGCAGCCATTTATGGAAGTCGTGCATCTAACGGAGTTGTTCTTATAACGACAAAAAAAGGAAAGGCTGGCGACATACGGATCAATTTTCAATCACAATTAGGGTTCCAATCATCGACCAGTAGACTTGATTTGCTGAATGCCCGAGAGTTCGCCGATTGGCATAATATGGCCAAAGATAATGATGGTGATTCAAGGGCAATACCTCATGATACCGGTTTTGACCCAAGTATCGATACCGATTGGCAAGACCTACAGGTGACTTCGGCTATATTCCAAGAATACAGTATTAATATTTCCGGAGGGTCTGAAAACGCTCAATTTTATGTGTCAGGTCAAGTGCTGGATCAAGAAGGTATTGTTGTAGATTCAGGTAGTAAACGGTATAACTTCTCGGTGAATACCTCTTTTCAAAAAGGTATTTTTAGTTTAGACCAAAGTCTTATCTTATCGCGTCAAGAAAACAATCCGAATAACTTTTTCCAGCGTGAAGGTGAAGTACCTCCTACCGTACCGGTATTTGACGAGAATAACGAAGGGGGTTTTGCAGGCCTAGACCCCAACTTATATGGAATGGCAAGGGGAATCAATTGGTACGGCCGGGCACTTTTGAACGATAATCTCTTTACCACGGATCGTATAGTAGGTTCTGTACAACCCCAATTTCAACTGCATAAAAATTTGACATTTAAGACCAATTTAGGCCTTGAATATTTTGTACAACATAATTACAACTTTGAGCCCACTTTTTTTCAGAGTACTTCGCAAGAAGCGTCCAATGTCATAGCGCGTTTAGAGGAAAATTACACGCGTTCGCTGAGTTTGTTAATGGAAAATACGTTGGAGTACAACAACACCTTTGGAAAGCACGGCCTTAACCTTTTAGGCGGGTTTTCAACCCAGAATATCTCAGCGCGTTCAGCGGGGGGCATCGGAACGAACTTTCCTTTTAATGATTTTAGAGTATTGGATGCTGCAGATGACAATACGGATAATACTACGGGAAATTTACAGGAAAACGCATTGACTTCTTATTTTGGCCGTCTTAATTATGATTATGACGGGAAATATATTTTGAGTGCTACGGTAAGGCATGACGGAACATCGCGATTTCGTCCGGAGAATAGATGGAGCACGTTTCCATCGGCGTCCCTGGGTTGGCGAGTGAGCAAAGAAAGCTTCTTCCCACAAGATGGTGTGATAAGCAATCTAAAATTACGTGGTAGTTACGGTGTATTGGGTTCCCAGAATACGGGATCTCTGGCAAATCCTCGAAATTACTCAACTGAGAGTGTGCTAAATGTCAGTAACTTCTATGATTTTGGAGGTGTGGTCCTCGGAGGACAAACGGTGAACGAGTTAGCAAACCCAGACTTAAAATGGGAATCGACCACCATGCAGAACTACGGTCTTGATGCCGAGTTTTTAGATGGGAAAATCAGTTTTTCAGCCGAATACTTCCAAAATAGGTCAGAAGACATTTTGGTCTTGGTACCGATTCCCTTGAGCGGTGGTCTAGGTAACAATTTACTGAACAATGCGGCTACCATTGATAATAAAGGTTTTGAATTTAGTGGTACGTACCGGCATTTTTCGCAAAACGATGGAATTAACTTCGATGCAACATTGAACTTCAATACAATCGACAATGAAGTCATTGCCCTAGGTGATGGGGTTAACCCTATTACCGGTGGCGGGTACACACAAGGGGGCTTTCAAGCTACCAGAACCGATGTAGGTCAGCCAGTGGCCAGTTTTTATGGCTTAATTACCGAAGGGGTATACCAAACCCAAGCGGAAATTGATGCGGATGGTGCCACTGCCGCCGTATTGGGTGATATGAACTTTGTCGATCTTAATGGAGATGGCGTCATTAATGATGATGACCAGACCTATTTAGGTAGTGCCATACCCGATTTGGAATATAGCATAGCGTTCAATATGAATTATAAAAATTGGGATTTTTCTATGTTCTGGCAAGGTGTTCAAGGCAATGAAATTTGGAACGGTAAACGCTACCATCAAGTATTGGATGGTACGAGGGGACTGAAAAGACGTGAAGCCCTTGACGCATGGACTCCTCAAAATACGGATACCAACGTACCTAGAGCTACCATTCTAGATTTGAACTTAAACAAAAGACCTTCGGATTATTTGGTTGAAGACGGATCCTATCTACGATTAAAGAACGTACAACTAGGATATAGCTTGCCTACCGATATACTTGAAAAGTTCTACGTCGCCAATTTAAGAATATATATTTCAGGTCAAAATTTACTCACCTTCACTGATTATCAAGGATACGACCCGGAAATTGGTCGGCCACTTAATGGTCAAGGAACTCTTTTTGACAGTGGGGTGAACAGAAGGGCATATCCTCAAAACAAGATGGTTTTGTTTGGGCTGCAAGTCGGATTTTAATTAATTAAAAAAAATAGTAAAATGAAAAGCAAAGTAAAAATATATATAGTACTGGTTTTGAGCTGTTTTTTTATGCTTAATAATTGTAGCGATGACCAACTGGATATTTCAAATCCAAATAGTCCAACACCAGAAAGTTTTTGGCAAAACGAGGATCACGCAGAAGGGGGGTTAGTATCGGTTTACGCACCACTACCTACCATACCTATGTTTGGAAGGATTTTGGTTGGTATTCATTTGATACACCGATCAGATATTGCAAATCCTTTTCCACAATCCAATGTGAATGATGTAGGGGCGTTACAGGTAAGACCGGAAAACCCGCGTCTCATCGAAATTTATAGTGAGTGGTATAAGATGGTGTCTAGGGCCAATCAGGTAATCAACCGTGTTCCGGATATTGAAATGGATGCGGCACGAAAAAGTGAAATATTGGCAGAGGCCCATTTTTTACGTGGTTTTGCCTACTTCTACATCGTTAACCTATGGGGAACCTCTCCACTTATTTTAGACGAGGTAACTGGCCTTGAAGACTTGTTTGCTCCCAATTCTACCGTAGAGGCCACCTACGCATCGATTATTAGCGATTTTACGATTGCTCAAGCAGGCTTACCCCAAGATGGATCACTTCCTAAAGGCGAAGTAGGCCGCGCCACATGGGGGGCCGCTACTGCTTTTTTAGGTAGGTCTTATCTCTATACCGGTGATTTTGCAAGTGCCATAACTGAATTCAAAAAAGTGATGGATTCAGGAATCTATATGTTAAATGAAAACTATAATGACAATTTTACAGAGGAAATCAAGAATACCCCTGAATCGATTTTTGAAATTCAGTACTCTGTTGATGGAAACGCAACAGGTTCCTGGGGCGGGGCTGGCGGTGATAGGTGGCGTGCTCAAGCGTGGGAAGCCGATGTAGCCCCCAGGAATTATAGTAGTCAACAGAGTTTTAGTGTCAATCAATGGGTCTTAGATCTTTTTCTTAGTGAACAGACAGTTGACGGTGGAGAAGATCCTCGGGCAAGAGCAACCCTATTATGGGATTATCCAGGAGCAATGATCTATCAAGATGTTTTTGCGGAGCAATTTATGGGTGATGATTTGACACGGGTATGGGCACGAAAATATCTAAACTTCAGAAGAGAGAATGCCCTAACACCAGGTGCGTGGGCCGGAGCGCATAACAACTGGAAAATATTTAGATATGCCGATTTACTGTTAATGTATGCCGAAGCGGAAAATGAGGTTACCGGTGGTTCTCAGGCGGCACTTGACGCACTGAACGAAGTACGTGCTAGAGTTAACATGCCGGCAGTGGCCGGTCTTGGGCAGGCAGATTTAAGACAGGCGATTAGAGATGAACGAGTCAAAGAACTTGCTATAGAAGGAAATCGCTTTTTTGATTTACTCCGGTGGGGTATTTCCGCAGATCGATTTGAACAAAATCCTGAATTTAGATCCAATAGCCAAGGCGTATTTATTCGTGGTCGACATGAGTATCTCCCTATCCCTGCGCAGGATGTACAGGCAAATCCGAACCTGGTTCAAAATCCAGGGTATTGATTGAAATGGACAAAAAACAGTTTGTTTGAGTTAGTTTTAGTTTAAATAGTCCTCGATTTTTCATCGAGGACTATTTTTATTCTTTAGTTCTTTACAGTAAATTATTATTGATTTCATTTTAAGCATTTTTATCAAATTCACCCTTTTGAAGCCATTTTCTAAAATGTCACTTATTACTAAGCTTTCAACTTCTTTAATTGTTCTAATGCTCATGGCATGTGGCGAAAGTGAAGATAAAATCCAAACCAATCTTTATGGATTTGAGAAAATAACAGCTGTAACGTCGGGTATATCCTTCAGCAATGATCTTACACTATCCGATACCTTTAACTACAATACCTTTCCATATATCTACATGGGTGCCGGAGTGGCCTTAGGCGATATCAATAATGATGGGCTTACCGATGTATTCTTGACGGGGAATATGACCCCCAATAAATTATACCTAAACAAAGGTAACATGACTTTCGATGATATTTCTAAGGAAGCTGAAATAGATGGGGATAGTAGGTGGTATACGGGGGTCACCATGGTTGACATCAACACAGATGGTTGGTTGGATATTTATGTGAGTGTTTCAGGCCTGAGCGGTAATACCCAAAACCAATTGTTCGTCAATGACGGTCCTAGCGATTCGGGACAAGTGAGCTTCACTGAAATGGCTGCTCAATACGGTATCGCCGATAAAAGTAACTCAATACAGGCAACATTTTTTGATAGTGATAACGATGGAGACTTAGATCTTTATGTCTGTAATTATCCAGTAATACCGTTAACCATGCCCAATAGCTATTACTATGAAAAAATGCAGTTACGTAATCCTATTGAATCTGGTCATCTGTTCAGAAATGAAGGAAACGGAAAGTTCACGGACATTACGGAGGAATCCGGAGTATTAAATTTTGGCCTTTCTCTAGGTGTGGTGGCCAGCGATTTCAATAATGACGGATGGCAAGACCTATATGTTTCCAACGATTTTAATGTGCCAGATTACTTTTATATAAACAACGGCGATGGCACGTTCAATGAAAAAATCAAGGAAACCAGTAGACAAACCTCAATGTTCGGTATGGGCGTCGATGCTGCAGATTTTAATAATGACGGTTTGATGGATCTCGTGCAGGTAGATATGACCCCTAACGATTATTACCGCTCTAAGACCAACATGGCAAGTATGGACCCTGAATCTTTTTATGGTATGGTGTCCATGGGATTTCACTATCAATATATGCAGAATAGCCTTCAGGTCAATAACGGAATCGACAATCTAGGGAGACCTATTTTTAGCAATGTAGCAAGACTGACAGGTATTGCAACTACTGATTGGAGTTGGGCTCCCCTTTTTGCCGATTTTGACAACGATGGTTTGAAAGATATTGTCATCACCAATGGCATGAGGCTTGATGTCAATAACAATGATTTGCTTAGTACGGAAAACGCCACCTCATTAGTCCGGGAAAAGATAGATATGAACAAAGCACCCTCGACACCTATCGAAAATTTTCTTTTCAAGAACAAGGGAGGCTACGAATTTGAAGATGTTTCGGAAAAATGGAATGTTAACTACAAAGGTTTTTCAAACGGTATTTCTTATGGTGACTTAGATAATGATGGCGATTTAGATTTGGTCATCAATAATATAGATGACGAAACAAGTCTGCTCCGGAACAATAGTCAGGGAACTAACTTTTACCGAATAAAATTACATGGCAGTACAAACAACCCCATGGGGCTTGGTTCTAAAATCAAGCTTGTATCAGGTAATACCACGCAATGGGTAGAACATAGCCTAACCCGCGGTTTTCAATCCAGTGTAGAACCTATAGTTCACTTCGGATTGGGACAGGAAGAAACCATAGATAGCATCGAAATTTTTTGGCCTGACGGAAAGGTAGAATCTCTAAAGAATGTACCTGTCAATCAAACATTGGAAGTGTATTATGCGAATGCGAAAGAAAAAAATACTGAACCGGGAAAGCGAAAATTGGCATTTACGGATATTACAAAAGAATCAGGACTGAGTTTTTCCCATACGGAAGATCTTTATAACGATTTCTTGGTGGAGCCTTTATTACCTCATAAAAATTCTGAATTAGGTCCGGCCTTGACGGTAGCGGATATCAATAAAGATGGTTTTGATGATTTTTTCGTCGGAAATGCAAGGAACAGTGCAGGAGCATTATTTATTCAAAACAGATTAGGAGGGTTTGATGAGATGGACGGCCCTTGGAGAGAAGACGAATCCTTTGAAGATACGGGAGCTGTTTTTTTTGATGCCGATTCAGACGGCGATCTAGATTTGTATGTTGCAAGCGGCGGGAATAATCTAGTAAATAACGCTGATTTTTATCAAGACCGCTTGTATGTGAATACGCCTGAGGGTTTTGTGAAATCAAAAGGTGGCCTTCCCCAAATAAATGCAAGTGGACTCAAAGTAGCCCCTATGGATTTTGATGGCGATGGCGATGTGGATCTTTTTGTTGGAGGAAGGATTCAACCTGGGCACTACCTTCAACCTCCTAAAAGTTATCTTCTGGAGAATACCGGAGGTATGGATCTGACCATAGAATTTGTAGATGTAACGGCAAAGATTGCTCCGGAACTTGAAAACATTGGTCTTGTGACAGATGCCTTATGGCAAGACTTTAATGCCGATGGTAAGCAAGATTTAATTTTGACTGGTGAATGGATGCCGATTACCTTTTTTGAAAATGATGGTAATCGTTTCAACAATGTGACCGGAAAAATGGGCTTTGAAAATACCGTAGGCTGGTGGAATTCGATAACAACAGCTGATCTCGATAATGATGGCGATATGGACCTCGTTGCAGGTAATCTTGGTCTAAATAGTAAATACAAGAGTACGGAAGATTCCCCCTTTGAGATATATGTGAATGATTTTGATGAAAATAAAAAGCAAGATATCGTATTGAGTGTTACCAAAAAAGGGGTTAAACTACCATTAAGAGGAAGGGAATGTTCTTCTCAGCAAATTCCAATGATCAAGAAGAACTTTGAAACCTATGCATCATTTGCGTCGGCAAGCTTAGATGATATTTATGGAGAAGGTATGCTTGAAAATTCAATTCATAAAAAAGTGAACACTTTTGCCCATCATTGGTTTGAAAATAAAGGAGATGGAACATATATAATGCATGAACTCCCCATTGAAGCCCAATTTTCATCAATCAATAGCATTGTGGTTTTTGACTATAATGAAGACGCGTATCCAGACCTGTTAATCGCCGGAAACTTATATGATACAGAGGTAGAAACACCAAGGTCTGATGCCGGTATTGGTCTTATTCTTCAAAACAATGGGCAGAAGGGTTTTGATGCGCTGTCAATGAATGAAAGCGGGCTGCTAGTAGATAATGAAGTCAAAGCAATAGAGAGAATCAAAGGCGTGAAAGGCGAGGAGGGGTTTATTTTTGCCCTAAACAATGCTGCGCCAAGGTTACTTTCTTTTGAAAGACAATGACCAAAATCAAAAGGAAGGGAAAAACATATAATGAGAAAAAAATGATACGATTTATTACATTCCTACTTATGATAAGTAGTCTTGGTCTATATACCCAAGACTCTAAAGAAAAAGGAATGGATGAAATGTGGGGCGATCAAAAAGTAATCGATCGCTCCCATATAGGGCATAGGGCTTCGTTATTCGATGATGGTAATTATTCAATGTTCATACATTGGGGTATTTACTCGAACATCGCTAACAAATGGAAAGACAAAACCTACTACGGTATTAGCGAGTGGATAATGAATCCGAGAAGGGCGGGAATTCCTGTAGATGAGTATATGTCCGAGGCTAAAAACTTCAACCCCGTCAATTTTGACGCTAAGGCAATCACCAAGTTGGCGAAAGATGCCGGCATGAAATATATTGTGGTGACCAGCAAGCACCACGATGGTTTTGCGATGTATGATTCAAAAAGTAATGACTTTAATATCGTGAAAGCCACTCCTTTTGCTCGAGACCCTATGAAAGAATTGTCAAAAGCGTGTAAAGAAGAAGGCCTCGGTTTCGGGTTTTATTATTCCCATAATCAAGATTGGACCTTTCCCGGCGGTAATGGAGGACCAAAAATCAATGACAAAGGCAAGTCCGTAGGATTCGATTATTACTTTAAAGAAAAGTGTCTGCCCCAGGTAAAGGAAATCACCACCCAATATGGTGATATAGCCATGGTTTGGTTTGATACTCCTGGGGATATGGAGAAAAAATACGTTGAGGAATTGGTCTCCGTGGTTAGGAAAAATCAACCAAATGCCATGATTTCAGGTAGGGCAGGCCATGGTCTTGGAGATTACCTATCGCTAGGCGACATGAATATTCCGGTTAGGAATGTAGACGGATTGTGGGAAACAGTAGACGTTACCAATGACTCATGGGGATATGCTTGGTATGATGAAAATTGGAAAAGCCCAAAACGTATTCTGAAATCCGTGATTTCTACAGTTGCTAGAGGAGGCACTTACATGTTGAATGTCGGCCCGACTCCAGATGGAATCATTCCATTTGAAGCGGAAAACGCCTTGAGGGTATCTGGTGAATGGATTAAAAAATATCCTCAGGTAGTCTATGCTGCAAATGGATCCCCTTGGGGGCGTCAATTGCCTTGGGGAGACGTGACTGAAAAAGACGGAAAGCTGAATCTCAGCATTTACCAATGGCCCCTAGATGGAAAAATTCACCTGCCTGGTCTAACAAATAAAATAAAAAGTGCCAAATTATGGGTCAATGGAAAGCAGGAAACCTTAAAGACTGAAAAACTAGGAAACTGGGTAAGTATCGAACTACCATCCGAGAGACCAGAGAAATTGGTTTCGGTGGTCGAAGTTGAAGTTGAAGGTACTTTGAGAATAGACAAGTTCTTGAGCATAGATCCAGTTTATATAACAACTTTACCGATGGATTTTGCTGAAGCCGAAGGGTGTAAAATCCAAGAAAAAAAATGGATGGAAAAATTCGGAGAATGGAAGCACATTTCGCAGGCGCAAGATTGGACGAAAACCAGCAAAGTACATTGGGAATTTGAAATCATGGATGCAGGATATTACCAAATAGATTTGAACTACGCGGGTAATGGCAGACTCGTTTGGCGCATTGAGAATGAAGAAGCTGCGATGGTTCAAAACCAGCAGAATTCTTCCGAGGTATATCAGCATTATGAAATGGGCCTGCTAAAATTCGAGAAAGCAGGAAAGCATAGGATTTCTGTCGCTCTAAAAGAAGGCGATATGGAAAGTGCCAGCTTAAAAGAAATTCGATTTACCCCATTGAAAAGCCTTGAATAGCACTAAAAATTTAATGATGGATCAGATTGGAAAATCAATAAAGAATATTGTGGTAATAAGCTTTTTGGGGTGCATATTGCCTTTTTCCTGTCAAACCAATAACAAAAAAGAAAAGCAGGCTCAAAAAGTTGAAACCAAAAATCAACCAAATATCCTTTTCATTTTTGCCGACGACTGGGGTTATGGGGATCTTGGGTGTTATGGCGCAACCGAAGTTGCCACGCCCAATATTGATAAATTAGCCAAGCAGGGTACCAAATACACTCAGTTTCATGTAACTAGTGGTGTATGTTCGCCGAGTCGCACCTCGGTCATTACAGGCCATTTTCCAGCGAGACATCGGGTACATGGACATTTTGCGGGTAATGAACCTAATGCCAACAGAAATATGCCAAATTGGTTAGATGAGACCCTTCCAGTGTATATGCCGAGGCTTATGCAACAGGCAGGTTATACTACCGCTCACTTCGGAAAGTGGCATTTGGGTGGGGGAGGGCTACCGCATGGAGACTTGTCCGCCCCAGAGCCCAAGGTCTATGGTTATGATGAAACCCGGGTTTGGAATGGAAATGGCCCTACCTGGAAAGGAGACCAGCTATGGCCGACTACCCGGTATATGGATAGTGATAGTACATGGGTACATAGCTCAAGCCGAATCGTGGTTGATGCGACTATCGATTTTCTAAAACGTAATAAGAAGAAAGCATCGCCAATGTTCGTAAATCTTTGGTTAAAAGATCCGCATACACCACTTTGGCCTACGGATGAACAAAGAACCCCCTACAAAGACCTTGATCCGGACAAAGAAACCTATTATGCAGTATTGACCGATGCCGACTTTCATATCGGTCGTTTGATGAAGGCACTAAACGAAATGGGATTGGATGAGGATACATTGGTCATTTTTAGTAGTGATAATGGACCTGCACATGTTCCGCCTGCTTTATTTGTGGGTTCTACAGGAGGAATGAAGGGACGTAAAGTTGATATTACTCAAGGTGGGGTGAACGTACCTTTTATCGTAAGATGGCCCGGTAGGGTAAATGCGGGAGCTATTGATAGCACAAGTGTACTGTCGGCAGTTGATCTTTTACCGACCTTTGCGGCATTGGCAGGTAAAAAACTTCCCGTTGATTATCAACCCGATGGGGAAAGCTTTACTGCAATTTTCGATAACAACTTGTTTAAACGCAGCAAACCGTTGTTTTGGGATTGGCGTTTTCCAACACAAAGTGCGAGTCGGCCTAACGGTTGGGTCTCGGGTGCCGTACGCGATGGTAATTGGAAACTATTGGCAGATGAAAATCAAGAGCGTGTTGAACTTTACAATATTTACGATGATCGCTTTGAAAGTAAAGACCTCTCACAAGAGAATCCAATAAAGACGAAAGAACTTCTAGCAATGCTAGAAGAGTGGCAGGAGCAGTTACCAAAACGAGGTGAAAGAATAAAAGAATGAAGAAGGTAGTACACACCGTATTTTCAGTAGTCCTTTTGTGGATCTGTTTTTCTTGTCAAAAACAGGCGGTTGAAATTTATATTGCTACAAATGGGGATGATACTGCTTTCGGAACCAAAGATGCTCCCATAAAATCAATTCAAAGGGCCAGAGATCTTTCAATTGCCCTAATCAAAAAAAGCCCCGTAGATATTATTTTTGAAGATGGCACCTATTACCTGTCCGAGTCGGTAGTTTTTGAAACTGAACATTCAGGTTCCAAAGAAAATGGCATTACATATAAGGCTGCTACTAAAGGGAAGGCCATAATCAGTGGCGGAACACTATTGGATTTGAGCTGGGAACGGCACAAAGATGGAATCTATAAGGCCAAAATCCCAGAGGGATTAACGAGTATAGATCAGCTGTATGTAAACGGTCGCAATCAGCGTATGGCTAGATTTCCCAATGCTAGAGCCGGGAAAAATGTATTTGATACTTGGGATTTAATACATACCAAAGAGCCTGACCCTGATAACGATCCCTTAAGTTCAAAACGTATTGCTTCTTATGAAAATCCGGAAGGTGCCTATGTTCATGCTATGCATGCGGCACTTTGGGGCGATATGCATTGGTTGGTAAAAGGGAAGACCAAAAACGATAGTCTTATTCTTGAAGGTGGCTGGCAGAATAACAGGCCCTCGGCAATGCATCCGAGATATCGAATTATTGAAAATGTTTTCGAAGAATTGGATGCACCACAAGAATGGTATTTCAATAAGACGGAAAGGATGCTTTATTATTATCCCGAAGAAAATATTGAAATTCAAAATGCAAAAATAGAAGTAGTCCGATTAAAGAACCTTCTTGAATTAAAGGGAACGAAAGAAAAGCCCGTGGAATTCATCTCTTTTGACGGTTTGGTTTTTCGTCATGCATCACGCAGTTTTATGGAAAACAAGGAACCCTTGTTACGAAGTGATTGGACTACCTATAGAGGGGGAGCACTTAAGTTTACAGGAGCGGAAAATTGCCTTATAGCCAATTGCGAGTTTGACCAATTGGGTGGCAACAGCATATTTGTAAACAACCATAATAGAAACCTAACATTCAAGAGTTGCTATATTCACGATTCTGGTGCGAGCGGCATTGCCTTTGTAGGCGACCCGGCAATGGTACGAAGTCCATTGTTTCGATACGGCCCCCAAGACTACGGGAGTTTAGATAGAATTCCAGGTCCCAAAGGCGATAACTATCCACAAGATTGCCGCGTAGAAGATTGCTTGATCACCATGACAGGGCGTTTTGAAAAACAAACTGCACCTATTCAAATTTCCATGTCTTCAAGAATTACGGTCGATCATTGTTCAATTTATGACGTGCCCCGTGCAGGAATAAATATAAGTGAAGGCACATTCGGAGGGCATATCATCGAAAATTGCGATGTATTCAATACCGTGTTGGAAACAGGCGATCATGGTAGTTTCAATTCATGGGGTCGCGATCGTTTTTGGACCCCCGATATCAAGGAAACTGCCCTGCAGGTTGAAAAGGATACGCTATTGCCATATCTTGATATGATAGAACCCAATATTATCAGAAACAGCAGATGGCGTTGTGACCATGGGTGGGATATCGACCTTGACGACGGTTCTTCTCGTTACCTGATTTATAACAATCTTCTCTTGAATGGAGGCCTAAAAATGAGAGAAGGGTATCATAGGATGGCCTATAACAATATTATTATAAACAATAGTCTACATCCGCATGTTTGGTATACGAATAGTGGCGATGTGTTCAAGAAAAATATTATTTCAGGAGCTTATAGACCTGCTATAATGAGCCGGAGTATTGCTAAAGAGAGGAAATGGGGGAAGGAGTTAGACTCTAATCTCTTTATCACAAACGGGTTTGACAAGACGCGATTTTTGAAGAACAAAGCTGATTTAAATTCAGTAGTCGGTAAGCCATTGTTCGTGAATCCGCAGGATGGGGACTTTAGCGTTGCTGAAAACTCTCCGGCCTTCGCAATCGGATTTAAAAATTTTCCGATGAATGAATTTGGTGTTGTTTCAGAGAAATTAAAAAGTATGGCCAAGCAGCCCATAATTCCGTCAATAAATGCCTTTTCCACGAAAAAAGAAGGTAAGACCTATATTTGGGATACGGCTACCGTGAAAAATGTAGAGACCATGGAAGAACGATCGGCGGCCGGTTTGTCCGATATTCAAGGAGTTCTATTAGTAAATGTGCCCGGCTATTCAATCTTGGGGAGATCTGGGTTTGAAACGGGAGATGTTATTATTTCATACCAGGGGAAAACCATCAAAGATTTTGAACAAATTCAAAACCTTTTAAATGAGAATCCAGACTTAAAAGAAATGACTTTTAAGGTGATGCATAATCAAGAAGAAGCTCAACTAAAACTTAAACTATGAATTTATAGCCTAGGCTATTTCTTTTAAAACCAAAAAAGTTAAAAAATGAACGTTCGTACAAAAGTATTTTTATCGACCATAGTTGCCGCAATTTTAATTGTTAGCTGTAAAAGCGAGGTAAAGACATCCGAAGAAAAAAAGCGTCCAAATTTCTTGTTTGTTTTGGTTGATGACCAATCTCCTTTTGATTTAAAGACATACGACCCAGAATCCATATTGGAGACTCCGAATATCAATCAACTAGCCAGAGAAGGACTCGTCTTTGATAATGCCTATCATATGGGTTCTTGGAGCGGTGCGGTCTGCACCCCTTCACGACACATGATCATGAGTGGA
This sequence comes from uncultured Flavobacteriaceae bacterium, assembly GCA_947494565.1. Lineage (GTDB taxonomy): Bacteria > Bacteroidota > Bacteroidia > Flavobacteriales > Flavobacteriaceae > Maribacter_C. The sequence continues at coordinate 243,447 of CANLVG010000003.1, forward strand.
AGAACCTTATGGCATTTACCTTCAAGGGGCGAGCAGTTTCAAAATCCAAACGAGCCAGATAGCCTCGAAAATCAAACGATGGCAGCGGTATTCAATAGGGCTGGGTATAAGACGATGCGAACCTGTAAAAAGGGAAACTCCTATCCAGCTGCAAATACACAATTTACTGTGGTGAAAGATGCCTCAAAAAGAGGCGGTACCGAAGAGACCGGTAGTGCTTGGCATGGCAAACAGGTATTAGAATATCTAGGTGAACGAGAAACTACAAAAGAGGATGACCCTTTTTTGATTTATTTTGGATTCTCACATCCCCATGACCCTCGCAATGGAACCCCAGAACTGTTAGCGAAATATGGAGCCGTAAACCATACTGATACGCTTAACCTCCCTCCGGCCAATGCAAAACAACCGGCATTACAAGATAATTATCTTCCTGCCCATCCATTTTTTCATGGACATCCTGAACTTCGTGATGAAGAACGTGTAAGTGGCGTATGGAAAAACAGGGACGAGCAAACCGTGCGTAATGAATTAGGACGCGAATATGCCTGTTCGGAAAATATTGACATACAGTTAGGGAAAGTGTTGAAAAAATTAGAGGCTATGGGTGAGTTGGACAATACCTATATCATTTACACTTCCGATCACGGCATGTCGATTGGCCGTCATGGACTTATGGGAAAACAAAACCTCTATGAACACACCTGGCGGGTGCCGTTTATAATTAAGGGTCCTGGTATCGCAAAAGGAAAGCGTGTAAAAGGAAATTCCTATTTGTTGGATGTGCTACCCACACTATGTGATTTGGCCGGTATTGGGATTCCGGAAACGGTCGAAGGCAGTAGTCTAAAACCTGTAATCGATGGGGAGACGGAAACGGTTAGAGAGGTCATGTACGGGGTGTATTCAGGAGGAACAAAACCCGGGATGCGCAGCGTGAAAAAAGGAGATTGGAAATTGATAAAGTATGATGTTATGGATGGAACCGTTCGAGAAACACAGCTTTTTAACCTTGCAGGCAATCCGAACGAGTATCTGACCGAGCATGGTAGGCCCGGGGAAATGGAAACCAATTTGGCCGATAACCCCAAATATGCTGATAAACTGGCTGAGATGGAAACGCTGCTCTTGAAACAAATGGAGCTGCATGACGACCCCTATCGCCTATGGAATCAAAGCAAATAAGTCCTCAACGCACAAGAGGTTTCATAGCCGTAAGTTAGTCGGTTGGCGTACAATACTTTTTATACCTAACTTGTTTATTATGATATGTTAACCTATAGATAGATGAAGCTCCATTTACTAAATAGATCTAGTATAGTAGATCGTTCTATAAAGGTTTCGCATAATCTGTATAAAAACTTTTTACGGGTCTGGCATTTCCATCCAGAATTTGAACTGGTGGCGATAATTCGGAGTTCTGGGACACGTTTTGTTGGAGATAATATTGAACGATTCGATAGTGGAGATGTGGTTCTAATTGGGAAAGATATACCGCATATGTGGTTAAATGACGATGCCTATTTTGAAGAAAATTCTAATTTAACGGCAGAGGCAATCGCAGTTCATTTTGAAAAAGAGTTTTTAGGAAAGGGATTTTTAGAAGTGCCTGAAATGCACCTGCTTTCCAATCTTTTTGAATTGGCCGCTCGTGGAATACGATTTTTGAATGTCAAAGAGCAACTGCTAAATGAATTCAATATCTTACCCTATCTTGACCCTACTGCGCAAGTGATAAAAGTAATTGATATTTTGAGTCATTTAAGTAAGCACAAAGATTATAGGATTATATGCAGTAGTACCTTCGTAAATTCGTTGCACAGGACAGAAAATAGGCGTTTAAATAAAATCTATGAGTACGTTTTTGAAAATTTTGACAAACCCATTGGTTCTAGCAATGTGGCGGAAATTATTGGTATGAATAAATCTGCTTTTAGTCGTTTTTTTAAAAAGACCCATCGAAAACCCTTCACCAAGTACCTAAACGAGATTAGAATAGGTTATGCTTGTAAATTATTGATTGAAAACAGAGAGAATATTACTTCGATTGCATATTTATCAGGATTTAATAATGTATCAAATTTTAACAGACAATTTAAAATAATCAAGGGGAAGACTCCGTCATTGTATTTAAAAGATTTCAAAGACTAGAATACGGTTTAAGGCACAAAAAGTATAGATTGAAGTAAGCTTTTAGTTAGTTTTATGACACTTAATCTTTTAACTTAAAACAGGTAAGTACGGGATTCTTATCCGGCCAAAAATACTTAATATTCCACATGGAAAAACCAATATTGATTACCGAAGTGGTTGTAAAAGATATCCGCTTCCCGACCAGCAAATCACTTGATGGCTCTGACGCTATGAACCCCGACCCAGATTATTCGGCAGCTTATGTTATACTTTTAACTGACTCTGATGACGGTTTTGAAGGTCATGGTCTGACTTTTACCATAGGAAGGGGAAATGAATTGTGTACCGCCGCCATACATTCCCTATCACATTTGATTATGGGTAAGACACTTGAATCTTTTACCTCTAATATGGGCGCATTTTGGAAGATGATTACCGGTGATAGCCAATTGCGATGGCTCGGACCTGAAAAAGGGGTAATTCATTTAGCGACTGGCGCAATTGTAAATGCCGTTTGGGATCTTTATGCCAAAGTGGAAGGCAAACCTTTATGGCAACTTTTAGCAGATATGACATCTAAAGAAATCATTTCTTGTATTGATTTCACCTATATCACAGATGTAATTACGCCAGAAGAGGCCCTTACTATTTTAGAAAAAAAAGAGGATACCAAAAATGAACGTATTGGACATTTGTTAAAAGACGGGTATCCGGCTTATACCACTTCTGCTGGTTGGCTTGGATATTCAGATGCTAAAATGAGAAAACTGTGTAGGGAAGCTAAAACTGCTGGGTTCGATCATATGAAAATAAAAGTGGGGTCCGATTTAAAAGATGATATGCGTCGAGCAGCCATTATCCGAGAAGAGATCGGACCAGAGTTAAGATTAATGATGGATGCCAATCAAAAATGGGATGTCGGCGAGGCCATCGAAAATATGGCTGAATTGAAAAAGTTCAACCCTTGGTGGATTGAAGAACCTACAAGTCCTGACGATATTCTTGGTCATGCAAAAATTGCCAAGGCGGTTCATCCGATTAAGGTTGCAACTGGAGAACATTGCCAAAATAGGGTCATGTTTAAACAACTGATGCAAGCTGAAGCCCTTGGAATCTGTCAAATAGATAGTTGCAGGGTCGGTGGGGTCAATGAAATATTGGCTATTCTACTAATGGCGGCCAAGTTCGATATTCCGGTTTGTCCCCATGCTGGAGGCGTGGGTCTTTGTGAGTATGTGCAGCATCTAGCTATGATTGACTACATCGCCATCAGCGGCTCTTTAGAGAATAGAATAATAGAGTATGTAGACCATTTGCACGAACATTTCTTTGATCCGGTGGTTATAAAAAAAGGGGCCTATATGCCCCCGAGTATGCCGGGGTATAGCATAACCATGAAACCGGCTTCTTTAGAAGAATATAATTTTCCTAACGGGAGTTTTTGGAGCGAAGAATTACGGTCAAAGAAATCAACATCAATCGAAGTTTAATTTAAAAAATACATCGGCTGTAATTACCGACGATGGTATATGATCGGTGTTGACGGATATAATGATATCATTTTAAAATAGCCGTATAAAACCGTCATGTTGTAAACAAACTTAAGTTCAACAAAAGGCTAGGGAAGTAGTGTCACATTTATGGTCTTTTTTTTGATCACTTCGATAATTTACTTTTTACATGCTCAGTACTCCTTTGATAAAAGTAGGTTTCGTATGGCGTTTAAGTGAATTGTAATTATTTCGGAGAGTTTGAAGCCCATTCTGAAACCATACCCGAACATCTTATAGGGAATACAGTATGATAGGAGGACTTGTTTTAGGGAAGTGGTAACAGGGCCAAAGAAGCTCTATTTTCCGATACAGTATCTTCTTTTCCCCATAAACATTGGGGTAGGGGCGTTCGAGGTGGAAAATAGGTGAACATTTTTGTTTTCTTTTGATAGGATATTGCTTTCCAAGATTATTATTTTGTGTCCTCCATGGGATAATGAATACTCTCGTATTCTTCAACAATGTCCGAAATTTTGAGAAACTCTTTAGCCAATGGACTATCCAAAGGTGTATTGTCATCAACAATATTTATCAACTCTTCTAATCGAAGATTTGCTCTAGTATATTCTTCGGCTGAAATTTTCGTGTTCATTTGCTTTGATTGATATTATATAAAGGTATGATAAAGATTGGGGTGCTTAAATTATCAGCATAATTTTATCAATATTTCAATTGCAATCTATTTGAGGCGTGCTATATATCAAAAACCAAACTTCCTTCTTGTTTTACTAGATAAGCATTTATATTACCTTTCCCAGAACTGTAATCTGGGTTATACTTTTTAGGTTGGGTATAATAAACGGGTGAGTCAGTCAAAGTTGCATAGATGGCCATAGCAATAGACATGGGTTTTGGGCCATATGGCGCAAAAATTGCAGGCTCCTTGCCATTATCCGTAATTGCCACAATATGGTTGTAAACATCTGAGACATCTAGGGGGTCTATTCTTAGAATCTCATCGTTGTCTTTTATCCTGTAGTTTTGTTCAATTGTTCGTAAAAACTCCCAACCTCTTTGATAAAATTCATTACTTGGCGGACAAGGGAAGAAAAAAGTAACTGGAATGCTACCATATTTATCCTTAAGAAGTCTAGATAATCCAAAAGGGATAAAACCAACTCCAACCATTGCATGTTTAGGTTCCGGTTCAGGGTATAGAATCTCACCAAATAATGGTATGTTTCCCCATGGCTCTGGATCTTCTGAAAGTGGTTTATTGGTATATTTTAGAGCACTGCCATAAGTAATTATGAGGTTTTGAATCTTGGAAGATTTGATACAAAGCTTTATTAACGGGAAAAAGAATCTTTTAGGAAGGCAAGAGATGTCGATGATTATACTTGAGCTAGAAGATTCAATAAAGGACTCTATAGTGTCAACCATGGCACTACTTTTCCCAAGTAAGTCAACCTCGGAGATATTTAAATTAATACCCTTTAACAAATTTTGAAGTTCTACTTCATTTATTTGCATTTTACTGTTGATAGTATCCGAGTATTCGGAGATTGGGTCATTTATCTTAACAAAACTGTGGCCGTTTAGTAATTTTAAACTAAGTAGTTTTTCAATTACACCTGTACAACGATCTTCAAATGATATGCATCCAAATAAGTCCCAGCTATCAACATTTAACTTGCCAACTAGCCAATCTAGATCGCCCCATGGTTTGAAATGTGAGTAGCCCATAAAAACGTGTTCTAAATGTCAAGTTTTATTTGGTTATTTCTCACATCCCCTACAGATTTCCTTAACGATAATTCTTTTCTTGTAAAGGCCTCACTTTTTAAAAGCCACTCTCTGACCTCATCTACTTTTATATAGTATGGTTCTTTTGTATGAGCACTTGGAATTCTAAAATAAGGCGAGAGAATTTTACTCAAATGCCATTTGATACGTTTTCCTTCCTTCTTTGACCTACTAGTATGTTCTCCATGGTCTAAATCCCCATAATCTGAGGCTTCCCTTAAAAATTGATTCACCAAAGAGTCTGATTCAATGTCATCTTTCTTAAGTGAAAAACCGTTGTGTCCTGGATAGGTCATAGAGTCATCACTGGAAAGCTTTTCATAAAAGAAATTACCTAGGTATCGAATGAACTTTTTTCTACGATCCCCACCGCTTTCTTGACTGATATCTTCAAACCAGTAGTAACTTGCTTTTTCTATTCCCATAGATTGTATTTCTTTTTCAATTGTTGGGGTTAGATTATTATCCACTCCATATTGGTTATTTTTTAGCCAAGCATCCCAAATATATTTGGACAAATAAATAAAGGCCAATATGCTTCCACCACTTAGATCAATTAAATTAGCATAACCTGACCAATGCAATCTTTGCTTGTTTCTAGACGCAATCTGCATTAGTGCTTGTTCAATCCTTTCTTTACGCCACCATTTCTTCCTTTCCCAAGGAAAGTCCTCTTTAGGAATGTTGTAGACTATATCACCCTTATCCTTTTGTAGAGACCATGCTTCAGCCAATTTTGCCGATAAAACACTTTTTTTAAGCAGACTAGTTATAAACACCTTCCAGTTATTTGGCCATTCATCTCTAAAGTTTATAACTTTTTGCTTTGAAGAATCACTTCTTATATAAAACTCTTCAATTAGTTCGTTGGGTTTAAGGCTCGAACCATATACATATTTAATCAAACTTTTGGTATTGGCGGGAACACGATATCCTGCAAATAGTAATCTCTTTCTAAAAATATCTTCTGAAAATTTGGGAAAGAGGGTTCTTCTATTTTCACTTCTTTTGAAAAATTGTTCTATCGATATCTCATTATAGTCACGTTTTCTCTCAAGATTAGCATTGGTTCCGTAAATCAATTTGTTTTTTTTGGTCCAGGCAAAGTCCCTTGTTCCTATTTTATAAGAAATGCTAAAATCTCTCATTCCTAGTAACTTATGTACAATCTCCTGATACTTTGTGCCTATGTTGTCTGAAGAGCCATTCAGCCTCTCCAAATCTTCGTATTGATCTAATCTTACATAGAACTCTGTGTCAACGTCTACAACTCCAGACTCCTTTAGAATCTGCACCGTTTTAATTATTGGAACACCTACTGTACTTTTCGTATTTTTTATTTCGGCACTTAGTTCTTTTGAATTATAGTTCAGATAAGAACGGTATTCCGTGATTCTTTTGGAAAGTTCATTCTTCAACGATTTGTAATCATTTACACCGGACAAATTACCGACCCAACATTCTTCCTTACTTAACTTAGTGGCAAAGGAGTTGAGCAAATCATTATCATAATTAATGCCTATACTAGCTGAAAGTTTAACTTCTTGATTAAGGCATTCTATGGATTGAAAGATGTCGGAAACTATATAGTAATTTAGAAAATCTCCGAAAAAAATGGGGGCTATTTCCTCTGCTTCAAAACCATCAATTTTTATAGGCCTCTGTCCAAAATCACTAATTCCACTTCGTCTTAAGTTTATTCCAGCACCTATAAACTTGTGGTAAGCTTTGGGAATAGGAAAATCTTCACCCTGTCTAAAATATGCTACTCTTATATCGGGCTTTAGTAAGTTTAATAACATGCTTTTGCCAGTCCCAAGCAATCCTTTCAAAATAATATGACCTGGTTGATATAGGCTTAAAGCACTTTCTACAAGAACCGGGCTAAATAATTGGACAAACTTGTTTGCTCCAATAGATTCAGTTACATATACCTCATTAAAGGGATTTATTCTATCGCTCATCTTACATGCCTATTAAAGATTGGATACCAGTCTGAACTTGACCAAACCAATGGTAAACTATTGTTTGGTGTATTTGTATGAAGAACTACTAAAGCCCCCATCTTTCTAAATCCAAGATGATGACCCTTGTAACCTGCCTTTTGCATCCGTGGGTGATACTTTTTAGACAAATCATGGACTGCTTTAAAATAATCATCTTCATTATCTTCCTTTTTTTCTTCTATGAAGGAATCCGAATTTAAGCGGATCACAGGTTTAATGCGAACATTTTTATACTTCTGTTCAAGTTCGGCAACAATCGAATCAGCTTGCGGACACATTACAATTGGTACCACTAAAAAGTTAATATTTGGAAACTCACTAGCCGCAAATTCTACTGGTTCTTTAATTTGATTTCCTGATCCAACAAAATCCTCTAGAAGAACGATGCTGTCAAATTTCATTTTTTCAATATACGCCTGAATTTTGTTTTTTGATCCGAAAGCCTTTAACGACCTCCACTCGGGTCTTTTATCAGCTCCCTTAATACCGTTAAGATGGTAGAACTGATTTATTCGCATACTGTCCGTAATTGGACAAAACCAGACCTTGTCAATTAATCCATTGAGATTTTCATCAAATTGAGAATCGAATTGAATATCGTTTAGATCTATTATCCATCTTATACTTATAGTATTGAATGCTATTCTATATAAGGTATCAAATTCACTTTTTCCTATGTAAAATAGTTTGGGAACTAATCTAAATAAGATTAATTGTTCATTTGGGGAGGAAACGTTTGCCAACCACTTTTCCAACCTACTAATAAAATAAGGTTTTGGGCCAATGGCGGGCTCATAATCTCCAAAAAGTTTTCTATTAAGATAGTCTATTTGATCCCAGACGGCAATTATATCATTTTCACCAAGCGCATACCATTCATCGGCTTTCTGTTGAATTTTGTTCATAGAATGAGTTTAATAACACTTTTACATTTTTGGCTATAGCCTCGGCCATAATGGGCGGAACTGCATTTCCAATCATCTTAAACTGACTGTTGATTGGACCAATAAATTCAAAGTCGTCCTCAAAACTTTGTATTCTTGCAGCTTCGCGGACAGAAAACCCTCGATTTTCATTAGGATGTAAAAAATATCTGGGATTGCCAAAGTTTGTGTCAATAGTAAAAGAAGGGCTATCAAAATCAAGTCTTCTATATTTCCCATTGAAAGATCGCTTTATGTCAAAGTGGTTCGGTTCTTTTTCCAACAAATACTCTTTTCTAACTAGTTCACTTATAATTGATTTTATATCGAGTTCAGGAAACATTTCAACTAAAACATTAATATCAACAGGATCTGAATCTCCATTAGGTCGTCTTCTAATTTTTCTACGCAACTTTTGAATAGTTAAAAGAACTTTCTTCTCATTTTCAGTACAATAACCAAAGACTTCTGGTATATCCCAACTATGAACAGATCGCTCTCCGCCCCTAACATCACTAAGTTTTTTACCTGATTCAATTCTTTTGGCAATTAAAATATCGGAACTGTTATTGGAAAAGGATTGGAATTCCTTATTTGGTACACCGTTGATATTTGAAATGACATCTCGTAACGTTTTTTCCGATAGCTTCGGATATTTTAATTCGATGTCTCTATTTCCTTTCCAGGCATAAAGTATAACTCTTTTTCTAGTTTGTGCCAGACCGAGTTGAACCCCCTTGCAAACAGTAATTTTTGTATTGAAATTATTACTTTGCAAATACCTTATAAGGTCATCCCAATACTTCTTATGCTTTCCACTTAAGGAACCCATCACATTTTCGGCAACAAATACCTTTGCTTTATATTTTACAGCTATTTTTCCACCCACAAGTAGTAAAGAATTTCTTGGGTCATCAAAATTTCTTAATCCAACATTTGAAAAACCCTGGCAAGGCGAACCGCTTAAAACGACATCAATTTCTTCTATTTTGTTCGGTAAATCGTCTTTTGTTAAATCATGTTTGAATACGTGATTGCCAATATTTTGACGATAAACCTCGACAACGTTTGAATCGTTATCGTAGGCACCGATGCATTCGAAATCATTTTTCAGAAATCCTATATCAAAACCACCACAGCCTGAGAACAAGCTAATAAAAGTCGGTTTTTTATTCATTTTACAATAGTTGCGAATTTTTGTAATCTACTTATTCAAAAATAATCTTGAAAAGAATTAGATAAAAATATGACCAATATCTTAATTTTTGGGATAGTTTTTGCCTTAATTCTTGGTTCGACACTATCTGCGACCAAAAAACCTATCAATCCCCAAATTCTTACCCCAAAACTTTGCGCGTGGATCCTGTCCGGTTTTTGTAGTGTTCCGGCAGATAAGCGTGAAGCAAAAACCGGATAGGGCGCAACCTACTCTTTGTTTTGGGGTTTTCGCCATTCTTGATAAAGTTCGCTTGCTTCTGGGCTGGCCTCGAGGAAGGCTTTAAAATGCGCAGTCGCTTTTCCCTCTCCCTGACCATAAGCGTTTTGCTCTAGTTTAGGGATTCGGGAGACTTTATAAACGGAGAAGCCCAGCACCAAGAAGATACAGACCAAGAGCCCCCAAAATAGCTTAATCGACCATTTTGGAAATGTTATAGACTTTTTGATATAGTAGACCACATTCGCCATCAGTTTGTGCTGTTCCTCAACAGCTTTCCTTTGATGGTCATTGTATCTCTTCAAAATAAAGTCGATGTCCGAGGTGTCGGCCTGGACTTTATAGGTCATTAAAAACTCTTTCAATTGCTCCATTCGGTTGACCGAGTTTTCGAAGCCTTTGATTTCTTCCGTTAGCAACTCCGCTATTTCATCCAATTTTGCCATGACACTAGATTCCTATTTCAATTCCAATTCCTTTATCGATTGTCCTTTTGACAACATGTTTGATTGCTTTGGTTGCGATTTTGACTGCCAAATTTGGTGATACATTTACGGTCTTACCCAAAAGCATCATGCTTTTGTCTTGTGATACCTTTTGAACGACATTCTTATCAAATCCTATTTGCTCCGCAATCCTTCCCATTGACATTGAACGATGCACCTCACTTCCTTTAAGGTTCTGTCCAGCAAACTCAAACCGAAATCCCTGTAACTGGTTTTGTTTGTTGATACTGGGGATGATTTTAACTGGATAAGCCTCCATGGCTTTGATATACTGGTCAAAGCTTTTAGGCCGCACCTCATTGATGACTCTATCGTGTATACGTTTGAGTATCATCCTGACCTCCTTGTTCTTGTCCAGTTTCTGCTGCTGTACTTCGCGAACCGTAGTCAGTCCCATTTGCTTGGCAACCCGTTCGGCCACCTGTTGGCTTCGTTTCCCGATAAAGCTGTCCTTGTAGGCCTGCCCTTGAAAATTGATGCGGTTCACATAGAGATGGATATGGGCGTGTTCTCTATTGCGATGTACAAAGGCAATGGCCTGGTTTTCTCGAAGCTTCATTTCCTTTAAAAAGCGTTCCGTGATTTCTTTCAGTTTCCTGTTATCAAGTTTTTTTCCATCTTCAATGGTTGGACTCAACACAAAACTCAAAGTGTTTTTCTTGCATTTGTGATTCTGCTGTTGGATGATTTTGAACTCTTGGGTAATTTGCTTTGGAGTATCCCCGGCCAAATATTGGCTATGTACGATCTCAGGTTTTTTATCCTCCCGAAGTCCATAGCCCATGGAAGCCGACGTATGCGATATGGATTTTCCCATTCCTATCATTTTCTGAAATTCAAAAGATGTTGTCGTATTTCATTTGCTAGTTTGACCACTTCATCAGCCAGTTTCGGATTCCGTTTTCGGAACATATTCCCGACAAGTTTAAAATTGTTTTGATACTTGGAGAGCATTTTATAAATCTCAATATGTTCTTCCGATAGCCGTTCAATAATTCTATCATCAAAGGCAGCCCGACGACAATATTCACTTATGGAAAGTCCGCTCTTTTTGGCTTTGACCCTAAGCAGTTTCTTCTCATAAATGGAACATCGAAATTGTACGAACTCCTTTTTCACTTTAAGTATTATCTTCTGTTATATCGAAAGATTTTTTTAATAAATCTTAATTGAAATTCTATTTTAAATAACATATCGGAAACCCAATTAACAGTTCCGATCTTTTGCGACCGAAGGGAGCAAAAGCAAGATTTGTCATGACAATGACACATCTTGAATTCTTACTCAGACGCAATTATTAGTACTGTTTTCATTCTTCTTACTTCTCCCTATCCATAAAAATTTAATCATGTATTATCATCTAAATATTTAGTGCAGAAAGAGTATTTCATTATGATTTATAAAGTCATTTACAAATCTAAACCAGTCTATTTTTAAAGGTGTATTCCAATGCTTCTTTCTCAATTTCAGTTTTTGATTTTCTACGATTTTGCAGTAACCAAATATTAAGTTTGGCCTTCTCAAAAAACAGCATTTTACCGTTGGGTTTGGAGTGGGGGATTTCCCTTGCTGCAGTTAACTTATAGAGGTAGCTCCGTGATATACCTGTGTATTCACAAGCTTCCTCAAATGTTAGTACTTCTTTATTCGCCACTAATAAGCGTTCGATTCGGCCGAGTCGTTCTTCTAATTCCAGATAGTCCATTTCCTTCAAATTTTGGATTAAACAATGCACAAAAGCTTTTGTTCTTATTATTAGAATTCTGGTGCTAAACTAGTATAGGAAGTAAAGGGAAATGTGTGCAATTCATGCAATGCACACGGAATTAGGAAAAATGCAAGCAAACGAAGCTAAAGGCGAGAAAAGATGGTTTTGAGTTCTTCACTTTTTTTAGAAATCGGCGTTCTCGATTTGGCATCTTTTACCGTAGAGTATTTATAAGGTTTGCCATCTTCCCTGTGGATAGTGTCCGACCTTTTGAAAAAGTCGATAACGCTCATTGTGTTTTTCGGGAAGGTGACTTTAAGCAATTCGTAGAACTCCCGACAGCTTGGAGCGTCAAGTTTGAAATGTATTTTGGATTGGTGAGAATACCAATCCTCCTTAAAAACTTTGATAAAATCATCTTTATCCGTTTTCTCTGTTAGTATCATATCGTAGTTAACCAATCCACGATACAGTTCTTTCAGTTGATCATTTGTAGCTGAAAGGCTAAAGTTGTTCTTCTTTTTAAGTTTTTCTTGAATTTTTGGGATAAAAACATTTCTGAATTTTTTAGTCCATGTAATTTGTGACAGCATTATACCACTTAAAAAAATGAACCAATTAAGAGGATATAAAAGCGATGTTAGTTGAGTTTGACTCGTATCGACCAATGCTGAATAACTTCCATGCATCAATAGTAACCCAATTCCATAAAAAACCAATCTTGGTTTTTCAATGTATTTATCCCATTGTGTGGATTCATTGAACATATAACGGGCAAAGAAACCAACATACGGAATTAGCAATCGCACGTAAACATATGCGAAGGATGCCAATAGGAGATATTTAATGAAATCAGGCATACTTCTAAGTTACTATTTTATGTGGGTAATGAAGTGAATCATAGATATACTGATGGGTTTTTGGGATAGAAGAGACCATAAATGATTATTTAGTACTTGGATGTTTCAATGTGCAATATGGAGGACTACAATAAAACAGGTTGAAGATTCCATATAATTTAAGATAACTTATTGTGGGTAGGGGAGGAAAGGTTAAGCGGCTTTTTCGCCGCTTGTTCTTTCGCGCGGCTCCGAGGATGTCTGGCAAAACTGGAGCGGAAAGACTTCCCGAGCCGACCGGCGAAGCGTGTTAGCAAGGGGAGGATTGGAGTGGAAGGTTTGCCAGACTTCCGTAGGTGCTTGGGGTTTATAAGTAAACCGTTATCTAATGAAATATGACCCTGATTACAGATGTTTAGATTCTAGTTGTGTGCTTGATTTTGAATAGGTGCGGAATAAAGGATATTGAAAATATTGATTTAAAAGGATTGTCGGCTTTTTGTGCTTATTGCTTTCCGCTCACTTACTCAATTTCAGTATTCGAAACGCACCTTGTATTACCAAAGCAAAAACGATTGTACCTATTATCAAATCAGGTTTGTTCGAACTCAACCAATTTACCAAAAGGCCAGCGATTATTACTCCCACATTGATAATAACGTCATTTGAAGTAAAAATCATACTTGCTTTCATATGCGCCTCTTCTTTGCTTTTTGATTTTTGTAAAATATAAAGACAAATTCCGTTTGCGATAAGAGCAAAAATCGAAACGATAATCATTGTTGAGAAATCAGGAAGTTTCTCGTCTCCGAAAAATCTCCTTAAAACTTCTACAAACCCCATAATCGCAAGTATGATTTGAAAATAACCGGCAAGTTTTGCAATCCGCTTTTTCTTAATCAGAGTTCCGCCAACCGCAAATAAACTAATCCCATAAACGAAACTGTCTGCAAGCATATCCAAACTATCGGCAACAAGCCCCATAGATTTTGAAACCAGACCTGTTGTCATTTCGATGATGAAAAAAGCAAAATTGATTATAAGTACAGACCAAAGTAGCTTTTTTTGGTTTGTATTTTCTTTAAATTCCGTTTGGTCGGTCTGCTCTGTAGAGATTTTCTTTCCGCCTAAATTCAGCTCAGTAACAGACTTTTCGATTTGGTCGATTTCTCCGCTATGAAAAACAGTTAATTTTCGGTTAGCAATGTCAAAGTCCAAATTCGCAATGCTTGAAATTCCGTCGAGTTTCATTCGGATTAGGTTTTCCTCTGACGGACAGTCCATTTTAGGAATTATAAATATTGTTTTCTTCATGCTAATTAACAGCAACTTTTATTTTCCTGAATTGGTGGGCAAGCAACAGTTCCATAGGAACAATAAACACAACAATCGCCTTCTTTGGGCTTAAGTAATGTTTTACAATTTTCGCATTCATAGAAAAACTGGCATGCCGTTGTGGGCATTTCCTCTTTCGCCTTATGTCCACATTCGGGGCATATAATCGTAGATTCTAACTGTACTTCCATTATTTGACTATTTTGTATCCAGTACTTAATATGGCAGTTTCTATCTTTTGAAGGTCGACCTTGGTTTCATCATATTTTACGATTGTATTCGCCGCTTCGTAATCTGCATTGACTTTTAGTATGCCGTCAAGTTTATTTACCTCACTTTCGATATGTGCTTCGCAACCCGTACAGGTCATTCCTTCAATAGTTACCCTGATTTCTTTAATGTTCGATTGCTCCACGTAAACGATTTGCTTACTTGAACCTGGACTGGAATAAAGAATATGGGAGTAGGATGGAAATGCCAACATGGCTCCGGCGAATAGGGTTATCAAAAACAAAAAACCCTTGGAGTTGATAAAATTCGATTTTTCGTCATCACATTCGCAATCAATTTTCGCTTGGGTTTTGGGCTTGAATTTTTGATACCATGCAAATGCTAGCACCAAAACCGTAAAGCCAATTAAATAAGGTCTAAAAGGTTCTATCCATGAAAAGGTAGAGGCTAAACCAGTAGTTCCTGCCAATACTGCAAGTACAGGTGTAATACAACATATAGATGCAGCAAGAGCAGTTAGAACCGACGTACCAATCAATTTTTTATTTCCAATCATAACACTATACTTTCCTTTTTCAATAAATTGAGAATTGGACTCAATGTCGTCAACTTGTCCTTGTTAAGCGCATAAAAAATCGTCTGAGCTTCTTTTGTGGCGTAGACCAAATCTCTATCCTTTAGCTTTCTAAGGTGTTGTGAAATTGCCGATACGTTCATTTGAAGTATATCGCTCAAATCACAAACGCATAGTCTTTCTTCCCTTTGGAGCAAAAAGAGAATTTGAAGTCTAACCTTATTTCCTGCCAAGTTTAAGACTTCGGAAACAAAACTTAAAGAACTGTCCAACTCCGCTATTGAAGACCTACAGTCCATTATCTGTCTTGCGTCTGCTTCCAATCGGATACATATCTGTTTTCCCATAAAACAAAGATATGTATTTTAGTATTTGCTTAAATACATATCTTTATTAAAATTGTTCTTTATAAAACAACTTATTAATAGAATCAAGCAGGAAAAATATAAAGTCTTAGTAAACATCTCTTTTGCAATTCACTTTTTAAACTTCTGTTAAACAAATGACTACCATTTAATATTTTTGTAATTTTGCAATTCAAATGAAAGAAACGCTACATAAAATAACCTCTACTTTAATGGCACTTATTGTGCTATTATCCACCATGTCTTTCTCTGTGGATATGCATTACTGTGGTGACCATTTGGTAGATTTCAGTATGTTCGATAAGGTAGACACCTGCATGATGAAAGCAGAAAAGTCGAAAGACTCTAATTCCTGTGAAGTTATGGAAATGGAGACTGAGACAAGCTGTTGTTCCGATATAGAAGTTACAATTGAAGGTCAAGATGATTTAAAAATCTCATTCGACAACCTTTCTTTTGAACAGCAACAATTTGTTTATTCTTTTGCTTATTCCTTTATAAATCTCTTTGATGCGGTAGACGAAAATATAACACCGTTTAGAGACTATGTCCCGCCTCCACTATTACGGGATGTTCAAATTTTAGACCAGACTTTCCTTATTTGATTATTAGACAGTATTAAGTGCGCCCTGCGATAACTATCGTTTAGGGCTCAATTTGTTGTGTTTGTTTTTCTGTTTTCTAGAATTTCAAATCTTTCATAACTGTTTAATTATCAAATCACATGCTTAATAAAGCTATCAAATTCCTTATCGAGAACAAACTCGTTGCAGTATTAATGCTCGCCTTATTTGTAGGTTGGGGTATCGTAAATGCACCATTTGGTTGGAATACAGGCTTTCTGCCTTCAAACCCCGTAGCAGTAGATGCTATTCCGGATATTGGTGAAAATCAACAAATTGTTTTTACGAAATGGGAAGGTCGTTCTCCACAAGATATTGAGGACCAAATTACGTACCCGTTGACCACTTCTCTGCTTGGTATACCAGGTGTAAAAACTATCCGTAGTTCTTCTATGTTCGGTTTTTCTAGCATCTATATCATATTTGAGGAAGATGTTGAGTTTTATTGGTCACGTAGTCGGATTTTAGAAAAGCTAAATTCATTACCGGCAAATCTTTTGCCTGAAGGTTTAAACCCAGCTCTGGGTCCCGATGCAACAGGATTAGGTCAAATTTATTGGTACACTTTAGAAGGGCGTGATGAAAATGGAAATGTAACTGGTGGATGGGATTTACAGGAACTACGCAGCATTCAAGACTACTATGTGAAATATGCACTTTCAGGTGCTAGTGGAGTATCAGAGGTCGCTTCTATTGGTGGTTATGTACAGGAATATCAAGTTGACGTGAATCCTGAGAAAATGCGCCAATATAAAATAAGCCTTAGCCAAATTGTAAAGGCAGTAAAGGAGAGCAATCAGGATATAGGAGCGCAGACATTAGAAATAAACCAAGCTGAATACCTTGTTCGCGGCTTGGGCTATGTCAAGACCATTGCAGATTTAGAGAATGCGGTTGTTTCTTCTGAAAATTTCACATCACTTCGAATTAAGGATGTAGCCAACGTAAGTCTTGGTCCAGCAACTAGGCGTGGTATTCTGGATAAGGAAGGAGCAGAAGTCGTTGGTGGTGTGGTTGTTGCTCGATACGGTGCTAACCCAATGGAAGTCATCACGAATGTAAAAGCCCAAATTGATGAACTTAAAGATGGCCTACCGTCAAAAGTACTGGCCGATGGACGCACCTCTCAATTGACCGTAGTTCCTTTTTACGACCGTACAGAGCTTATTGAAGAAACACTCGATACACTTAATGAAGCATTGACATTAGAAATACTAATTACCATTTTGGTAATTATCATAATGGTCTTCAATTTAAGGGCGTCTATATTAATCTCTGGACTATTACCGGTTGCTGTTTTGATGGTTTTTGTTGCCATGAAAATCTTTAATGTAGATGCCAATATAGTCGCGCTTTCAGGTATCGCCATCGCTATTGGTACCATGGTCGATGTTGGTGTTATTCTAGCCGAAAACATGATACGGCATATGGATGATAAAAAGTTGCGTTTTAGCGAAAACGGAACTGAATACACCACAAATGAAATTATCTATAATGCCACGTCTGAAGTTTCTGGAGCAATCTTAACTGCAGTCCTAACTACCATTATAAGTTTTGTGCCAGTATTTACTATGATTGGTGCAGAAGGAAAGCTATTCCGTCCCCTTGCTTTTACTAAAACAATGGCACTTTCGGCTTCATTGGTTATCGCCTTGTTCATAATCCCACCATTGGCGGCATATTTATTTAGAAAGAAGAACCTAAAAGCCTCGTTTAGCTATGTACTTCAAATTTCGCTTTTAGTATTGGGAGCAATCGCAATGTTTTCAGGCTATTGGTTAGGGATTGTTTTGATTGCTTTTGGTGTAACGGGAATTTTAAATTTAAGGGGTAATCTTAACAAGAAGAAAGTAAATCTGATTAACATTATTATATCGTCAACTGCTATAATATTTATGCTAGCAGAATATTGGAGACCCTTAGGCTTTGATAGAAGTGTATTTGTCAACCTGATTTTTGTAGCGCTAATTTGCTTTGGAGTTCTAGGGATATTTTCTGTACTGAGAAGGTATTATGGTCAGATTTTGGAATGGGCATTAGCGAATAAACTCTTGTTCCTAATCATTCCTGCAACAGTACTTATTTCTGGTGTCTGGATTATGAACAACACCGGAAAGGAATTTATGCCATCTCTAAACGAAGGCTCGTTCCTTTTAATGCCCACCTCTTTACCTCACGCTGGTGTAGAAGAAAACAAACGGGTATTGCAACAACTGGATATGGCAGTTGCTACTATTCCAGAAATAGAAACTGTGGTTGGTAAATCTGGCAGAACAGAATCCGCACTCGACCCGGCACCGCTATCCATGTATGAAAATATGATTCAGTATAAATCTGAATACATGCATAATACAGAGGGTAAAAAGCAACGCTATAAAATAAATGACGACGGGCTTTTTGTACTAAAAGATGGTAATCTTGTTATCAACCCAAATACGGATATAGATAGTGAAAATTCGAGTTACGATGCATCAAGATTAAGAGACCCATTTGCTATTCATTCGAAGCATTTGGTTGAAGATGACGATGGCGAATTCTACCGTAACTGGCGACCAGAGATTAATAACCCAGATGATATATGGAATGAAATAGTTAAGGTGACCAAATTGCCAGGGGTAACTTCCGCACCGAAATTACAACCCATTGAAACCCGATTGGTAATGCTACAAACAGGAATGCGAGCACCTATGGGAATCAAGGTTAAAGGGCAAGATTTAGCCCAAATAGAGGCCTTTGGTTTACAGTTAGAAGGTATTCTGAAACAAGCCGAAGGTGTTAAGGAGCAGGCTGTTTTTGCAGACCGTATTGTGGGTAAACCTTACTTATTAATTGATATCAAACGAGAGCAACTAGCGCGATATGGAATATCCATTATGGATGTTCAGCAAGTTCTAAAAGTAGCTGTTGGCGGAATGCCTTTGACGCAGACAGTTGAAGGTCGTGAGCGTTATGGAGTTCGTGTGCGTTACCCAAGAGAATTACGTGGGAATGAAGAAGACCTTAAAAAGATTTATGTTCCTGTAGAAAAGGGAAGTCCCGTGCCATTGGGCGAACTCGTTGACATACGTTACGAGCAAGGTCCACAAGTGATTAAAAGTGAAGATACCTTCCTAATCGGATATGTTCTATTCGATAAGCTTGATGGTTTTGCTGAAGTAGATGTCGTAGAAAATGCTCAGGCTTTGATTAAGGAAAAAATCGCTGCTGGGGAATTAACCGTTCCTAAAGGAATCAGTTATCAATTTACTGGAACCTATGAAAACCAGTTGCGAGCAGAGAAAACACTTTCTGTTGTGGTTCCGTTGGCACTAGCAATCATTTTCTTGATTTTGTATTTCCAGTTCAAATCTGTTTCTACTTCACTTATGGTCTTTACTGGAATCACGGTGGCTTTTGCAGGTGGTTTCATTATGATTTGGTTGTATGGTCAAGACTGGTTCTTCAATTTCAATCTGTTCGGAGAGAATATGCGTGACCTATTCAATATGAAAACCATCAATCTGAGTGTGGCGGTATGGGTCGGGTTTATTGCACTATTTGGTATTGCTACCGATGACGGAGTAGTAATGGCAACCTACCTCACACAAACCTTTGACCGTGATAAACCAACAGATAAAAAGGGTATCAGGCATTCAGCATTAGAAGCTGCGAAAAAGCGAATACGTCCTTGTCTGATGACCACGGTAACTACAATTCTTGCCTTACTTCCCGTATTGACATCCACAGGAAAGGGGAGTGATATAATGATACCAATGGCTATCCCAATTTTTGGGGGAATGGTGATTGATATTACCTCCTATTTCATTGTACCGGTATTGTACAGTTGGAGAGAAGAATTAAAACTAAAAAGAGCAAACTAATGAAAAATATAAATATCGTTATCTGTCTTTTGTTTGTTTCCGCTTTTTCGAGAGCGCAACAATTACAATCATTTATTAGCGAGGCAGTAGGTAATAGTCCTGAGATTCAGGCGTACAATCTTCGTCATAACATAGCTGAAGAAAAAGTAAACGAAGCAGACTGGATTCCCAATACAGAATTCAGCGCAGGTTATTTTGTAAGTGAACCTGAAACTAGAACAGGCGCGCAACGTGCTCGATTTTCGGCGAGACAAATGTTGCCTTGGTTCGGTACGATTACGGCTAGAGAAAATTACGCGAGCGCAATGGCAGATTCAGAATATGAAGAAATCGTGATTGCAAGACGTAAACTGGCACTTTCGGTTTCTCAATCCTATTATAGACTCTATAGTATAAAGGAAAAACAAAAAGTACTTGAGGAGAATATTCAGTTATTGAAAACCTATGAAAAACTGGCACTTACTTCTGTGGAAGTTGGAAAGGCATCTGCAGTAGACGTATTAAGGTTGCAGATTAGACAAAATGAGTTGCAGCAGCAAAAAGAAGTATTAGATGAAGGGTATTTAGGCGAACAAACAACCCTTAATACATTACTTAATCGAGATGGGAACACAGAAGTAGTTATTCTTGAAAAATTAATGCTCCCAGATGAGGATGGCGTGTTTGCCGAGGATGCTTTAACGCTTAATCCAGAATTGCTCAAATATGATAAACTCTATGAATCTGTAGTACAATCAGAAGAATTAAATCAAGCAGAACGCAATCCTATGATTGGTTTTGGATTGGATTATGTGCCAGTTTCCGAGCGACCTGATATGAGTTTTAGTGATAATGGTAAGGATATTTTTATGCCCATGGTCTCTGTTTCTGTACCACTTTTCAATAATAAGTACAGGTCTACTTCAAAACAGAACGAACTGAGACAGCTTGAAATAACAGCTCAAAAAGACAATCGCCTGAATGTTTTAGAGTCTGCTTTTGCTCAAGCTATATCACAACGCAATCAAGCTAGAATTAAATACAATACACAAGAGAAAAACTTGAAGCAAGCTAATGATGCGGAAGAAATCCTCATTAAAAATTATGAAACTGGTACTATAGATTTTAATGATGTTCTCGATATACAAGAATTGCAATTAAAGTTCCAAATCAATCAGATAAGTGCCATAACAACCTACTATGCCCAAAGTGCGGTAGTCAATTATTTAATAACTCAATAAACAGAAAAACAATGAAAAAATTCAGAACAATTTTAGGAGCAATGTTAGTAATAGCCTCAATTACAATGGTCTCTTGTAAAGACAATAAAAAAGAGGTACTAACGGAAACGGAAACAAACGCTGAGAACCAAGGAAAAGAATATACTTCGGCTTACGTATGTCCAATGCATTGCGAAGATAGTGGTAGCGATAAAGAAGGTAAATGTGCTACCTGTGGAATGACGTTAGTGAAAAACGAAGACCATACGGCAAATGGCCATACTCACTAGAAAAGTCGAAAGATAATTAGAGTAGGTAATCTGGAAGAGAAGACTAAACCTCTTTGCATTTCTAAACAATCATAAGAAAATGAAGATGTATAATCACAGCTTTTACGTGTTACTTGGAATGGCTCTGTTGAGTTTTTTAACTAATTCTTGTACTGATGAATCTACTAATGTAAAAGTTAGGTATTCGGGAGCTTTGCGAAACGTAATGTCAGGAAATATAGATGCTACAATTTCATTAGATAGCCTGTCACAAAAGAAACATTTTTATGCTCTTGGCGCAATAGCGGATTTAAAAGGTGAAATACAAATATTTGACAGTCAACCACATAATAGTGTTGTAATTGATAGTAGTATTAGTATCACCGATACTTATGCCATCAAAGCTGCTTTACTTGTTTATGCGGAAGTTGAAACATGGAATGGTTTTAATATTGAGAATGTCACAACTAAAGTTGATTTAGAAAAGAGAATTTTTGAAACTGCGAAATCTAATGGTATTAATGTGGAAGAACCTTTTCCTTTCTTGTTAGAAGGCCAAGTTGCTACTTTAGACTGGCACGTGATAAATTGGAAAGAAGGAGATACTGTTCATAATCATAAGAAGCATAAAGAATCTGGTTTGAGTGGAAGCATACAGCAAGCGGATGTTGAAATTATTGGTTTCTATTCCACAAAACACAAGGCAGTATTTACGCATCATACAACTAATATGCATATGCATTTTAAAACTGATGATAATGCAATTGCTGGGCACGTTGACGAACTGATGTTAGACAAGCAATTCATACTAAAACTTCCAAAACTATGAAACACACCTTTCACATACACGGAATGACCTGCAACGGCTGCAGAAATCACGTAGAGCAAACACTTTCTAAAGTGGAAGGTGTGACTAATGCTACGGTAGATTTAGAGAAAGCAGAAGCAACTATTGAAATGAAATCCCATATTCCCATTGAGACATTTCAAAAAGCAATGCAAAATGATGGAGGTTCTTATAGCATACATAAATTAGGAGAACATCATAAAGCAAAAGAAACTAAAGAGGAAAAGCCGAAAGGCAAAGGAACAGGAACATTCTACTGCCCAATGCATTGCGAAGGCGACAAAACATATGACAAGCCAGGTGATTGTCCAGTTTGTGGAATGGACTTAGTTGAGGAACAAAATTTATCTGCAACGACTTCACATCAATGGACGTGTCCAATGCATCCCGAAATTGTTAAGGACGAAGCGGGAGCTTGTCCCATTTGCGGAATGGATTTAGTGCCTATGCAGCCAGACCTTTCTTCAGAAGATAAGACCTATAAAAAGTTACTCAATAAATTCTGGATAGCTGTAGCTTTTACGCTGCCTATCTTCATAATCGCAATGAGCGAGATGATTCCTAACAATCTATTATACGATATAATGGAACAAAAATCGTGGAATTGGGTTCAGTTCGCTTTATCTATTCCTGTAGTTTTCTATGCAACTTGGATGTTCTTTGAACGTGCCTATAAAAGTATAAAAACGTGGAATCTCAATATGTTTACCCTCATTGGCATTGGTGCGGGTGTGGCGTGGTTGTTTAGTGTTTTTGGGATGTTGTTTCCTGACTTTTTTCCTGAGCAATTTAAGACGGAATCTGGTGCTGTTCACGTATATTTTGAAGCTGCAACTGTGATACTAACATTAGTCTTGATGGGTCAGGTTTTAGAAGCCAGAGCGCATAGCAAAACCAATTCGGCTGTAAAAGAACTATTGAAATTGGCGCCAAATAAAGCAATACGAGTTGTTGATGGAAATGAAGAAGAAGTTTCTATAGACCAAATTCAAAAAGGCGATATCCTTCGAGTTAAACCAGGTGATAAAATTCCTGTGGACGGCGTAATTACAGAAGGACATACCACCGTAGATGAATCAATGATTTCGGGCGAACCTATTCCTGTCAACAAAGCTGAAGATGATAAAGTAAGTAGCGGAACTATCAACGGCAATCAATCCTTTTTAATTAAAGGCGAAAAAGTTGGTAGTGATACTTTGCTTTCCCAAATCATACATATGGTAAATGATGCTAGTCGTAGTCGTGCACCTATTCAGAACTTAGCAGATACCGTTTCAGGATATTTTGTACCTGCGGTGGTTATCATTTCTCTAGTCACTTTTGCAGTTTGGGCAATTTGGGGTCCAGAACCAGCATATGTATACGCGCTCGTAAATGCGATTGCAGTATTGATTATTGCTTGTCCCTGTGCATTAGGGTTGGCGACACCAATGTCAGTAATGGTAGGTGTCGGTAAAGGGGCGCAGAATGGCGTGCTAATAAAGAACGCCGAGGCTTTAGAGAAAATGGACAAGGTAGATACTTTGATAGTTGATAAGACAGGAACGATAACAGAAGGAAAACCAACTGTTGAAAAAATGGGGTCTTTCAATGATTCATTTTCTGAAAGTGAAATAACTCAATTTATAGCTTCCTTGAACAGTTCTAGCGAACATCCACTTGCCGAAGCTACCGTCAAGTATGGGAAAGAACAAAAAATAGAAATCCTTAAAGTGGTTGGTTTTAGTGCCGTTACGGGAAAAGGAGTCGAAGGAAAAGTAGATGGTAAAAAGCTGGACTTAGGAAATGCCAAAATGATGGAGTATGCTAACGCAACTATATCATCAGAAATGGAAGCCGAAGCGCAATCATTTCAAAAACAAGGAAAAACCGTTTCCTATCTGGCAGTAGATGGCCATGTGTCTGGCTACGTGGTGATAGGTGATAAAATTAAAGTTACAAGTGCCAAAGCCATTGCAGCACTTCAAAATAAAGGAATTTCAGTAATAATGCTTACTGGCGATAATCACGATACTGCACAAGCCGTTGCCAACGAACTCAACTTAATAAACTTCAAGGCTGGAATGTTACCAGAAAATAAATTAGAAGAGGTCAAGAAACTACAAGACGAAGGCCATGTTGTGGCAATGGCAGGAGATGGAATCAATGATGCTCCAGCCCTCGCAAAAAGTGACGTAGGTATCGCAATGGGTACGGGAACAGATGTTGCAATTGAGAGTGCAATGATTACCCTAATAAAAGGGGATTTACATGGTATCGTAAAAGCAAGAAATTTAAGTGATAAAGTAATGCAGAATATAAAACAAAATCTATTTTTCGCTTTGATATATAACACACTAGGTATACCCATAGCGGCAGGGGTTTTATTTCCTGTTTTTGGAATTCTCTTATCACCAATGATTGCCGCATTAGCAATGAGTTTTAGTTCAGTTTCAGTAATTGTAAATGCACTCAGACTCAAAACAAAATCAATTAATTAATTAGTTATGAAAAAGAACATCTTATATCTCGGTATCGCAGTAATTATTGGACTACTAGGAGGTTACTTAATATTCGGTAATAGCTCGGATTCAAGCAATCAAAAAATAACGGAAGTCCATGACCATTCTGAGGATTCAACGAATGAAATGTGGACCTGTTCAATGCATCCGCAAATTATGCAGCAAGAACCTGGTGATTGCCCAATTTGTGGTATGGAATTGATTCCTGCAGAAGCAAGTTCTGAAGGTCTATTGGCAAACCAAATCCAGATGACAGAAAATGCAATGGCATTAGCAAATATTGAAACTACCATTGTTGGAAACCTTATGGAAGGTAATGATGACGGGGTTATTTCTCTATCTGGTAAAATAGCTACAAATGAGGAAAGCAATGCTATTCAAGCAAGTTATTTTGATGGTCGTTTGGAGAAATTAAATGTAAGTTTTGAAGGGCAAGAAGTAAAAAGAGGGCAATTATTAGCCACAATCTATTCCCCTAATCTCGTAGCTGCTCAACAGGAATTAATTACAGCAACTTCTTTAAAAGAATCTCAACCAGCTTTATATAAAGCTGTTCGTAATAAGTTGAAACTATGGAAGCTTTCTGAAAGTCAAATTGACAATATAGAGTCAACGGGAGAAGTGCGTGAAAACTTCCCATTATACGCAACGGTTTCAGGAACAGTAGCGATGGTAATGGCGACAGAAGGTGATTATTTAAAACAAGGTCAGCCTATTCTAAAAGTAAGTAACCTTAATTCAGTTTGGGCAGAATTTGATGCTTATGAAAATCAAATTTCACAGTTTAAAAAAGGACTAAAAATAAAGGTTACCACGAGCGCATATCCTAATAAAGAATTTGATGCAGTCATATCATTTATTGACCCTGTGTTGAATAGTAGTACAAGAACTGTGACGGTGCGTGCAACCCTAAAGAATAACGAAAGTTTATTCAAGCCAGGGATGTTTGTTTCTGGAAAGATAAAAGGCACAGCCCAAGTTCCGGGAGAATCATTGAATATTCCAGCAAGTGCTGTATTATGGACAGGGGAACGCTCATTGGTATATGTAAAACCAAATCCAAATAGGCCTGTTTTTGAAATGCGAGAAGTTACTGTTGGGCTTCGTAGCGGAGATAATTTTACAGTTACTTCAGGATTAGAGAATGGAGAAGAAATTGTGACCAATGGTACATTCACGGTAGACGCAGCAGCCCAATTACAAGGCAAGAAATCAATGATGAACAAGTCTGGTGGAAAAACAAGGACGGGTCATGAAGGTCATTTGGGAATACAAGAAGATTCCGAAAATAAATCCAATGCCATTCCAACTATGAAAATGAAATTATCAAAAGCATTTCAAACAGCTTTTCAAGCTGCATTAAGACCCTATTTTAAGATGGAAGACGCCTTTGTGGCTAGTGACGCGAGTCAAGTTTCTGCTATAGCAAAAACGGCATTAGCAAAAATGAAAGCAATAGATGTAAGTGATTTGGGTAAGATGGAAAAATCGCATCTATCTAAAAGTGTTGAAATCTTGGGTGCTATCTCAGCAAGTACGGATTTAAAAAACCAAAGAGCTCAATTGGTTGTTTTAAATGAAAATATTGTGGCCCTTGCAATGAACATCAAATCGCCAACAGAAACATTGTATGTTCAAAAATGTCCTATGGCCAATAGCAACAAAGGTGCAATTTGGTTAAGCATGGATGAAGAAATAAAAAATCCATATTACGGAGATGCAATGTTGACTTGTGGCAGTATAATCGATTCTATTCAATAGTTAAATCTAATTCAGGAATCAGATTAGCTGCTTCCTTCATTTTTTCATCGATTATCTTAGTGTAGATTTCTGTTGTTCGAATTTCCTTATGTCCTAAACGTTTCGACACGGTATAAATATCCGCACCGTTCTCTAGTAGGAGTACAGCATTCGTATGTCTTGCACTATGAAAAGTTATATGCTTTGTAATTCCAGCTTTCATACACCACCTTAAAATCTCGGTGTTATAAACAGCACCATATTTCAAGCCCCTAAAAACTCTATCACTTTCGTTGGCTCGTTTTCCTAGCAGTTTTCTTGATTGCTCTGAAACATAGAGGTATTCTAGTCCGTCTGTTTTCTTCTGTCTAAATATAATTCTAGAGCCTGTATCTTCGTCTCGAACCTCCGACCATTTCAACTTGTCGATATCACTCCATCGTAGCCCTGTAAGGCAGCTGAAAATAAAAGCATTCTTTAGTATAGGGTACTTACACTCGGCTTGTGTCATAGCCTGTAATTCAGAATAGGTAAGATATTCTCTTGTAGATTCGCCCTGCTCAAAACCTTTAACTGAGCGCAGTACATTTTCTTCCAAATAGTTTTCGGTATAGGCTTCTCGTAAGGCTGCTTTAAATTTATTGAAATAGGTGTATTTAGAATTTTGGGATAGGGGGGTACCACTCTTAGTTTTGGCTTTGGTGTTCAGATATCGCTTAAACCCTTTGACAAAATCGGTATCAATATCCTTAAGCTGCTTATGTGGAGGGCAATATCTTTCGATATGTTTTAGAGCTGCATCCCAATTACCATAATTCGCTTTGGTTTCAAAGCGGTCTTCTTTAAGCTGCTCATAGTACTCTAAAAAGGTTATTTGACCTTTTTTATCATTCCTTAATTTGAACTTACCTTGATAGAATTCTGCTTGACGTATGGCAAGAATCTTATCTGCCAATTCATAGATTTCTTTGTTCTTCTTCTTTTCCTCAGATGTGTTAGGGTTTTCTAAGGGATAAAGCTTTAAGTATTCAAACTCACGGTCATATTTATTTACACCATTTTTATCGATGTGATGCCCTTTGTAAAATTCAATAAATAAACTAAGCTTTCTGTTTTTAATCTTTTTACTCTTGAGATTTATTTTCATAGTCGGGGTGAAATTTTTTCACCTCAAGAACTAAAAAACATGTCGAGGTGAAAATTAGGTGAAATAAATGTATGAAAATAGGAGGTCAAGAGAAAGAGAAAATAAAAATACTTTTTAACAACTTATTGATTTACAGTTAAATGAAACTAAATAGAACCATATGAGACCAAATGAAATACTTATTTATTTGCCGATACAGAAATTGGCAAAAATATTACCCAGCAAATCGTCGGAAGTTATCTCACCCGTAATTTCGCCAAAATGATACAGGGCTTGACGGATGTCGATAGCCAAAAGATCCCCGGAAATACCTTCTACCATTCCCGAACGCACCTTATCTACTGACTCATAGGCCTTGCCTAAGGCATCATAATGACGGGTATTGGTGACAATGGTCTCATCGTTTTTGAGGGCGCCGGTATTGACAAAATCCAATAATTGATTTTTAAGATCCTCGACTCCTTCACCAGTTTTAGCCGATATCATGAGTAGCTTTGGAATCTGGGATTTGAGTTTTGTGATTTCCTTATACGTAACGGTATCAGCCTTGTTGGCAATGACGAGCAGCGGCTTTTGTGGATGTTTGTTCTTGACCTTTTCGATTTCCGTTAAAAGATTCTTGAGAGCTTCGGCCGAATTACATACCTCATTAGAATCCATCAAATACAACACTACCTGTGCTTGCTCTATTTTCTCAAAGGTCTTTCGAATGCCAATACCTTCTACCACATCTTTGGTATCGCGAATTCCCGCCGTATCGATAAACCGGAAACCCAGTCCTCCGATTGTTATTTCGTCTTCGATGGTATCACGTGTGGTTCCGGCGATTTCAGAGACAATGGCCCGCTCTTCGTTCAACAGCGCATTGAGCAAGGTCGATTTGCCCACATTGGGTTCTCCGACGATAGCGACGGGAATCCCATTTTTGATGACATTGCCGACAGCAAACGAATCGATGAGGCGTTTCAAGACGTTCTGAATACGGTCTAAAAGAGCTTTGAACTGATCTCTATCGGCAAACTCCACATCCTCTTCCGAGAAATCCAACTCCAACTCGATCAGGGAAGCGAAATTCAGGAGTTCATCGCGCAAAACCTTAATTTCATTGCTAAAGCCTCCCCGCATCTGCTGCATAGCGATTTGGTGACTCGCGGCATTATCGGAAGCGATCAAATCGGCCACCGCTTCGGCCTGGCTTAAATCCAACTTTCCATTGAGAAAGGCCCTGAGGGTAAACTCCCCAGCATCAGCGGTTCGGCAACCGTTTCTCAGAAAGAGTTGCATGACCTGCTGCTGTATATATGGTGATCCGTGACACGATAGTTCCACGACATCTTCCCCGGTGTACGAATGGGGTGCCTTAAAGATTGAAACCAAGGCTTGATCCAAAGACTTTTCACCATCGATGAGGTGGCCTAAATGTATCGTATGGCTTTTCTGCTTGCTCAGATCCTTCCCACGTATAGATTGGAAGACGGGAGTGACCATTTCGATGGCTTTCGGCCCCGAAATACGAATCACACCAATCGCACCCGTTCCAGCGGGTGTTGCCAAAGCAATAACCGTATCCGTTGATACCATAGTCGAATTTTGCGCAAAAATAGGCAAAAAGAAAGACTCCCAATGGTATTTGAAGTCCCCATGAACGGGCTAGTAATAGTATTTCTTATCTTTGAAAACTAACTATAAACACTTTGAACATGAAGCGAATTATTTTTTCGGCTGTAGCATTGTTGACCCTTACCACGACAGGTTACGCTCAAGAAACAGTACAAGTAAACGACTCTGTAGCCGTGGTCGCGGCCCAGAAAAAAATTGAAAAGGCCGAAAAAGAGGCCAAAAAAGCTGAAAAAGAAGCGAAGAAAGCCGAAAAAGCCCAAAAAAGGGCTGAAAAAAAAGCGAAGAAGGCCGAAAAACTGGCGAAAGCGATCTCTTCAAAGAAAAAGGCAATCGTCAAGGAGGAGCAGAAAATCATCAAACTTCAGGAAAAACTGGACACAGGAAAGGTAAAGGGCAAACTTTCGCCTATCCAGGTTCAGAAAATGAACAATAAGATGGAAAAGATGAAATTGAGTGTCTTGAAAAATAAAGAAAAACTACGCAAGCTTGAAAGTAAACAGTAATGGAAAACCTTCTGTTGGGCATGCGTGTAACATTTTAAGATTTTCAGCGTCATATCTGTACATCAATCTTTAAACACTAAAAATCATGCAAACAGAAAACAGAACACTTTTAGCAGCGACGCACCTGAGTCAATTACTCGATTTCGTCACGGGTCTTGGAGGCCTGCTTGTACCTTTGGTCATATGGCTGACCCAAAAGGACAAAATCATCGATATGGATGAGAACGGTAGGGCAATCATCAATTTTAGAATCACGATGTTCCTTTACGTATTACTATGTGTACCCTTGATTCTATTTTTCGGTCTCGGTCTACTCGGCTTTTTGATCCTAGGTATCGGTTACTTTATCTTTCCGATCATTAATGCAGTGAGGGCAAGTAATGGTAAGGCTCCCCATTACCCAATGACTTTTGAATTTATATAGGTCATTTTCGATTTCAAGAGAACATAAAAAAAATCCTGAACTACGGTTCAGGATTTTTATTTTCTATATAGTATAAAGTCTACTAACTATTCAACATGACCGGCATTACCAACATGGTCACATTTTCCCCTTCATCAAGACCATCCGAAGGAGTTAAGATCCCGGCCCTGTTCGGTAAGCTCATTTCCAATGAGACTTCATCTGAATTAAGGTTGTTCAGCATTTCCGTCAAAAAACGGGAGTTGAATCCGATTTGCATGTCATCACCTTGATAGGCACAGGTGAGTCGCTCTTCTGCCTTATTGCTATAGTCGATATCCTCTGCCGAAATATTCAATTCGGCCCCTGCGATTTTTAAACGTATTTGATGGGTGGTCTTATTTGAAAAGATAGATACCCTGCGTACCGAACTCAAAAATTGGTTTCTTGAAATCGTCAATTTATTTGGGTTTTCCTTTGGGATTACCGCTTCATAATTGGGATACTTTCCATCGATCAAACGACAGATCAATTCGGTATCCTCAAAGCTGAATTTCGCATTGCTGTCATTATATTCGATAAGTACGTCGGACTCACTTCCGGCTAAAATCCCTTTTAAGAGGTTCAAGGGCTTTTTGGGCATAATGAATTCTGCCACTTGTGATGCCGAAACATCTTCACGTCTGTATTTGACCAATTTATGGGCGTCAGTCGCGACGAAGGTCAGATTCTCCGGAGAAAATTGAAAAAATACACCGCTCATCACGGGTCTTAAATCGTCATTTCCAGCAGCGAAAATAGTCTTGTTGATCGCAGTCGCCAGGATATCCCCGAGAACGGTCGTCGAACTAGGACTGGCCAATTCAACGGCCTTTGGGAATTCTGCCCCATCAGCATAGGCAAGAGCATACTTACCATGATTTGAACTGATTTCAACGGTATTATTGTCCTCTACCACAAAAGTTAAGGGTTGTTCCGGAAATGTTTTTAAGGTCTCCAACAACAAACGCGCGGGCACGGCTATAGTGCCTTCATTATCAGAATCGACTTTTAGAACAGTGCTCATGGTCGTTTCTAAATCCGAGGCCGATACCGTCAACTTATTTTGTTGCAAGTCAAACAAGAAATTATCCAAAATGGGTAGGGTGTTGCTATTGTTGATGACACCGCCCAAAACCTGTAATTGTTTCAAAAGATAGGTGCTGGATACTATGAACTTCATGTGTTATTGTTTTTTCTTGATATGGCGAATATCGCTATTTTCATTAAATCAAAACCAAGCGTTTATTAAAAAAAACACCAGTCGAACAAAGATATTTGAATTCGGCATTTTAGCGAAACAAACTTATTAACACATCCGTACCTTTTTTCGTAGGTTAACAGTGGAAATTATCCCAAGCCGAAAGCTACTGGCCCTCCTAAATCGAGTCGTACCAAGATGTGATGCCACCAAGGTCACATGATAGCATAGCAAGAAAACACAAACCACTTTGTGATGCCAATGTTTATAACTGAACGGCTAGAGAAAATCGATGCTGATCGTATCACGATAATCCAGCCCCAATAGGGTAGAGGCGCCACCGACGGTGTTGAGGTCACTTTTGTAAATGGCCAATTCAATATAGTCCGATGAATTGAACAGGGCCAAAATATCACCCGCTCCTTTTCGTTTGTTTTTTTCAAGGTCGAAGTTGATGATATCGCTATACTTATTGTGGATCTGCCGTATTTTGGTCGTGCGTGCATTCAGTTCGAATTCACGGCCTTTGCGATAAGCTTCGAAGAACTTCTTCTTGATATTGGTGATGACGTTGCCATAGTTGTCAATGTAGAGTACACTTCCGATTATTTTTTTTCCATTATCGGTTACACTAGGGAAGAAATCCCGCAACTCTTTTAGTTCGTTAAAGGGTTTGCCGACGACTTCTAAAGTGCCCCCTCGAGAGATGTGACAGGCCACTTGAACAAAAACATCCATTACCGGAAAGGATCCGTGCACAGGATTCGGAATATTGATTTGCACTACTTTTTCCGGATTGATCTCCGAAGTCAACAATCCGATAACCCCGTTATTCGCCGCAATAAAGTAATGACCGTCAAGATATACAGCAAGATGCTGATTTTCCCTAGTAGGTTCCGAATCGACCCCGACAATATGAATGGTGCCTTCAGGGAAACTCTTGTAGGCATTGGAAAGTACATAGGCACATTCCTGAATATTGAACGGACCGATACCATGCGAGATATCAACAATTTTCACGTCTGCCAGTTCTTTGTAAATACTGCCTTTTAAGGCACCTACAAAATGGTCTTTAATCCCAAAATCAGTAGTTAACGTGATGATTGCCATGCAGCAATGTTGATATGTTTATGATGAATGAAGCTGATATTTGCTTACTTTTGAGACACAAAACTAAACAAAAAAATAGCCAGTAGAAATTATATTTCCAAGGCTCCATCTTAACATTTTCATTTTTGAACGAACTTATTCTAGAACTTACCGAAATCAGCCCTCGAGAGTTTTTTGGGCAGGGAAACGAGAACATCAATCTACTTAAAAAATACTTTCCGAAACTGAAGATCGTTGCGCGGGGCAATAAGATCAAGGTATATGGTGATGAAGCGCTTTTAGAGGAGTTCGACAAAAGGTTCGACATGTTGACGAACCACTTTGCCAAATACAATAAGCTTGATGAAAATGCCATTGAACGCGTACTGACGAGTAACGGGGACGATGATTTGAAATCTTCCGAGAAAAGCGGTGAAACATTGGTACACGGTGTTAGTGGACGGCTTATCAAAGCACAAACGGCCAATCAACGCAGACTGGTCGATGCGGCCAAGAAAAACGACATGGTCTTTGCTATCGGTCCGGCAGGTACTGGAAAAACCTATACAGGGGTAGCCCTTGCGGTCAAAGCATTGAAAGAAAAACAGGTGAAACGCATTATCTTGACACGTCCTGCTGTAGAAGCTGGCGAGAACTTGGGCTTCCTTCCTGGAGACCTTAAAGAAAAGCTTGATCCGTACATGCAACCCTTGTATGACGCGTTACGGGATATGATCGCTCCCGAAAAACTAGCGCATTTCATTGAAAATGGTACCATACAAATCGCCCCTATGGCATTTATGAGAGGACGTACATTGGATAATGCTTTTGTTATTCTGGATGAAGCTCAAAATACGACCCATGCACAAATGAAAATGTTCTTGACCCGTATGGGAAAGAACGCGAAATTCTTGATTACGGGCGATCCCGGACAAATCGATTTGCCAAGACGGGTAATCTCAGGTTTGAAGGAAGCCATTTTGGTGCTTCAAAATACAGAAGGTATCGCCATTATATACCTAGATGATAAAGATGTCATTCGTCACAAATTGGTCAAAAAGGTTATCGAGGCGTACAAGAATATTGAGCACCAGAACTAGTTTGACCGTGAACGGATTTATGTAGAGGAGCAGCAGACAATGTAGCTTTGGTAGTAGGTAGTTAAAGTACTATTTTGAATAGATCATATGAACAACACGATAATCGATACTAACTTCAATTTTCCCGATCAGAAGAGTATCTATAAAGGAAAAGTACGCGAGGTATATGCGCTTGCGAACGATGTATTGGTAATGGTAGCCACTGACCGCCTCTCGGCCTTTGACGTTGTGATGCCCAAAGGGATTCCCTATAAGGGTCAAATACTCAATCAGATTGCTACCAAGATGATGGCTGCAACCCAAGATATTGTTCCCAATTGGCTGTTGGCTACGCCGGATCCCAATGTTGCCGTGGGGCATGCTTGTGAACCTTTTAAGGTAGAGATGGTCATACGCGGGTATATGTCAGGTCATGCCGCGCGTGAGTATAAGGCTGGGCGCAGAATGCTTTGCGGCGTTCCCATGCCTGAAGGAATGAAAGAAAATGACAAGTTTCCTGAGCCGATCATTACGCCTGCCACAAAAGCGGAGAAGGGCGATCACGATGAGGATATTTCTCGAGAGGATATTTTGAAAAGGGGAATTGTCTCGGAAGCCGATTATATCATTCTTGAAAAATACACCAAGGCCCTGTTTCAAAGGGGAACTGAAATTGCTGCGGAACGGGGATTGATTTTAGTAGATACCAAATACGAATTCGGAAAAACCAAAGAAGGCGAGATTGTGCTGATCGATGAGATTCATACTCCTGATTCTTCTCGTTATTTTTATGCGGATGGGTATCAAGAACGGCAAGATAGGGGAGAAGCTCAAAAACAGTTGTCCAAGGAATTTGTCCGGCAATGGTTGATCCAAAATGGTTTTCAAGGTTTGGAAGGACAAACAGTACCCGAGATGTCGGATGAATACATTGAAAGTGTTTCTGAGCGGTATATTGAATTGTATGAGAATATTACTGGGGAAGTTTTCGAGAAAGCCGATATTGATAATATTCAAGAACGTATCGAAAAAAATATTTTGGCGTATTTGAATTAAAAAGACAGTACTATCATCATGGTATATTGGTGTCGTTTTCTGATTTGCCTAATATGTGTTCTTTCTGGAATACAACCACTAATCGCCCAAAAATCCACTATCAGTATTCCAGATAGTCTTGCTTTAGCTCCTTTTGCAAAAGGAACAAAGGTCGTGAACCAATGCACCCCTTGGCATCATTTGAAGTGTGTTTACATTACGGGGGGCGAGGTATATAAAGACGGTAGGGCAGGAAAAAGCACTCGGCATTGGTGGCGCATGTCCTATATTGGACAAGCCTGCACTGCGAAATATGGTACCGTATTCGGAAAGATTTTTGAAGGGATATTTGCGGTTCCCCATTATATTGGTGTGGGCATTGGCAATGGAATCGGTTATCTGGTGTATCTTGTTCGTGGTTCTGAAGAGAAAGTACAGGCGAGGCGACAAAGACGAAAAGAAAGCCGGGAACAGCGAAAACTAAAACGAGAACAGAAGAGGATAGTAGCTCATCTTTCTTAAATAGAAGGGCTATAGCGAATATACTTTTGAAAAGTGCAATTCTAAGATGTCTAGCAATCCAGATTAAAACGAATCAACAATCAAAACTCCTTTGTTTTCAAAGCTGTTCATATTTGGTAGGGCGGTGAGGACTTCTTGTAACGAAAGGGTGCGTTCGATCAATTTTTCGGGCTGAAGTCTTTTTTCTTTGATGAGTGCCAACATTTCAGGATATTTATGGGCTTGCATGCCATGGCTTCCCAAGATTTCCAATTCATTGGCGATAACTTTATCCATTGGTATTTTTGGGTGTTTATGATTTCCGGTCATCAAGCCGACTTGAATGTGTTTTCCGCGCTTTCTAAGACTATGAATGGAATTCAAACAAGTGATTTCACTGCCCAAGGCATCAAGTGAGACATGAACCCCTCCTTTAGAAACCTCATTTATCTGCGTTAGTATTGCCGAATTAGCCGTCGCATTTATCGTCGTGTCGGCCCCCAATTCCTTTGCTAAAGTCAAGGCCTCATCATTGATGTCAATGGCGATGACTTTTGCATCGAAAGCCTTTGCGATCATAATAGCCGATAACCCCACACCACCACAACCGTGAACGGCTACGGATTGACCGGCTTGCACCCGCCCTTGGGCAACTATGGCTCGATATGACGTGATAAATCTACAACCCAAAGTAGCTGCGGTACGGTCATCTATTTCATCAGGGAGTAGCACTAAGTTGGTATCCGCATAATCAAGGGCGACATATTCCGCGAAAGAACCCCAATGCGTAAAACCCGGTTGACTTTGATAGCCACATACCTGATGATTGCCCGAAGAACACTCTCCACATGTTCCACATCCACAAACAAAAGGAACGGTAACCCGTTGCCCGACCTTGAACTTTTTAACATCGCGACCGATAGCGGCGATTTCTCCTGCGAGTTCATGCCCAGGTATATGTGGTAGCACAATATCGGGGTCGTGGCCCATCCAACCATGCCAATCGCTTCTACATAATCCGGTTGCCTTTACTTTTACGATGACACCATGCTTTTTTGGTGTAGGGTCCGGAACATTTTGAATCGTTAGCGGGCCTTGGAATGTTTCATATACTACTGCTTTCATAGCACTTTAATGGCATCTAAAAAGGGTTGCATCTTCAATATATCGATATCATCGCGTTTTCTCAATTGCCGTAGGAACCAACCTTTGTGTCCCGCACCGTAAATGATCAAAAACCGTTTTCCTTGATAGCGGTACTTTTCCAAGGCCTTTTCAATGTTCCAGTAATGGGCGATATTAATATTTTCCCAACCTCCAAGGCCCAATTCAACGTTGAAGAGTCGGTTATAAGGCCGTAGGGCGATATCTTGAATGCTATCGTAGGCATGGGTATGGATGAAATAAGGGTCGTTGACTTTGCCCGTGGAGCGGTATATGGAATCTGAACTTCTATTCCCTTCTTGATACGTTTTCCAATCATTTATTCTCGAAGAGTCGGCACTTATGGCTTTCAGCTTGGCGGCGCGTTCGTCGGCCATGGGCTTGGTCCATCCGGCAGTGGGAATAATCTCGAAGTCCATTTGTTTTGTAAGCGGAAAAACAACATCGGTATACTCGGGAAATCGCATAACCCGTGGTTCTGAAATGCTATCATCGCGAATGTAGCCGTTCATCGCTTCTTTAAAACGATTCGGAGGAATTTCGGCCAGAATAAAGTCCGGGTCGATTTCTCGAATCAACTTGGTCAAATAGGCCGTAGTATATACGGTATCGGTCAGATGGCCGCCATGAATCGTTCCGAGTACTAGCACTTCATTGGATAAATTGGCCGGCCGCTTTGCTTCATTGACTTCCTTGCAGCTGATGAGCAAAAGGACGAAACCGAACAATAGGGTACTTGCGATTTTTGTGATCATTTCAGTAAGAGATTTAAAATATTTTCGATGGGCTTGAGTTCGGAAACTTGCGGAGTCACGGATTCAAGAACGCTAGCGCCCACAATTTCAAATCGGTCTTTCAGTGTTTGTATGCCCACCTCGGCTTCCGAAATGCTTAGGCCATTTGGAACCTGATAATATGTTTTCTCATAGGCTTTTGGATCCAAACAGTCAAAATCAAAATGTAGATATAGCTTGGTGATAGTCTTTGCTTCCAGAGTTTTCACTAAGGCTTGTGGGTCAAAGGTCTTTGGGGCATAGATGTTATCTTCTTCGATTCTGGTCTGCTCCGGCTGGTCAATATCCCGCAACCCGACATAATGAATTTGTGAAGGAGCAAGGGTTGATGCCAACAGGGCATTCATTTCGGGCGCGCCTTCACCCAGTAAAGTTCGTAAGGACATTCCATGGAAATTACAACTGACCGAATCACAGGGCCGGTTAATATCGGCATGAGCGTCAAACCAGATGACTCCTAAATTCGGATATTTTTTGTTCAAATACGACACAGGCACAATTTCCAAGCCGCAATCCCCTCCAATGATTTGCAGGGTATCGGGATTGCCTTTGTCGATTTCCGATTGTAGTCGTTCCAATTGCTCCACTATAGCGGAATAATTGTTGATGTTGTGTGCTTTTTGACCGTCAACTCCCGCTTTGATCGCAGATAGGCTTATTTGTTTGAAGCTGTTATCATTTAAGGACTCTAAAATGGTCGCTGCACCTAACGCAATGTTTTTTCCCGTTCCGGAGCCCTGCCACTGTGGAAAGTAGATTTTCATGATTATTTGGGATCAAGAGACATGACGTAGTCGTAGCTCTCATTAAGGTATTCGGCAAGCGTGTCCAGATCGTCCCACATTCGTTCCGGAATTAGGATGTATCCTCGCATTACCGCGCCATAGGATCTATAAATGGATGTGGGAAACTCTTGTATGTATTTTTCTTGAACCGTCTTTGAAAACCGAATGCCGATTTCACAATCTTTGTTGAATAATGAAAACATATGCCCATTGGCGGAAGTATAGGGCATGGTTTTTCCCTTGCGTTCAAATCTAGGGCATTTGGCGACCAAGGCATCATAGATTTTTAGTTTCTCTTCTCTCATGATCGTGTCTTTTTCGATGAAATCATTACTTCACTTTTTTGGAGACCACATAGAAATCGCGACTAACTTCTAAAGCAGATATATCCCCATCGATTTCTTTCGAGTTCCACGTTGTGGAAGGGGATAACCATGTTTTCTTTTCCCCGATTTGCACTTGTAAGGGCATCTTGAAATCGTCAACGACATTGGTGTAGCGAAATTTAATCGCAGCCCCATCAACTTGATACTCGAAGACCGGGATGTTGGCAGTTCTCAGGTATTGTTCAAAAATCTTGTCGAGATCCTTGCCGGAATTCTTGGAAACATAATCTTCAATTTGCTTGGTGGTGACCGTTTGGTGATAAAACTCTTTGTTTAAGCCCCTTAGGATCTCTCGCCATCGGTCGTCATCATCGATCAAGGTACGTAGGGTATGCAAGAGATTGGCACCTTTGTAGTACATGTCACTAGATCCTTCGTGGTTCACATCGTATGTGCCGATAATCGGTCGGTCATTTTGAATGAGTTTTCGCGTGCCGATTACATAATCCGCTGATGCTTCTTTTCCGTAGTAATAATCCAGAAAGAGATTTTCCGAATAGGCCGTGAAACCCTCATGGATCCACATGTCGGCAATGTCTTTGTAGGTAATGTTGTTCGCGAACCATTCGTGGCCCGCTTCGTGAATAATGATAAAGTCGAATTTTAGGCCCCAACCCGTACCTGACAAATCCTTACCTAAATAGCCTTTTTTCCATTGATTGCCATAGGTGACCGAACTCTGATGCTCCATGCCCAAATAGGGTACTTGTACCAATTTAAAGCTGTCTTCGTAAAAGGGGTAGGGGCCGAACCAATGTTCAAAGGCCTTCATCATCTTAGGTGCGTCCTTGAAGTGCTCTTTGGCTTTTTCAAGATCATCTTTTAGCACCCAATAGTCTAGATCAAGGGTCCCTTTTTCGCCCTCATAGGGTTCTCCAAAATAGACATAATCCCCGATGTTCACATTGACGCCGTAGTTGTTGATCGGATTGGCCACAAACCATTCGTATAATTTGTAACCGCCATGCTCGTATTCATATTCTTCTCGCCGTCTTCCGTTTGCTACGGCTATCAAATCTTTAGGAACATCGATTGCGATTCGCATACTGTCCACTTCATCATACATATGGTCTTTGTTGGGCCACCAAGCACTAGCCCCGAGGCCTTGACATGACGTGGCCACAAAATCTTTTCCGTTGTCGTCCTTACTCCATGAAAATCCGCCATCCCAAGGGGCACGAACGGCTTCTTTTGGGTTGCCGGCATATTGCACATAGAGTTGATTGTATTCTCCCGGAACCTGTTTCTTTTTCAAGTTGATGAAATAAGCGGGCCCGATTCGGCCATAATCAAGTGGTTCGTTGTCTTGCGAAATACCGGTAATTTCCAAAGGTTCTTGTAAATCGATCTGAATGACATTGTTTTCTTCAAGAACCTTGTAGTGAATCATATTGTAGCCCGAGATGTATTTTTTATCGGGTTGCACTTTGATGTTAAGGTCATAATAGCTCAGATCCCACCAAGCGCGCTCTGGTGTGATGCTTCCACGGAGGGTATCTTGTTTGGTAAAGGTCTGACCGTGTGCCATGACCGCAACCAGGAACATTGCCGATATCAGTAC
Source organism: uncultured Flavobacteriaceae bacterium (assembly GCA_947494565.1). Taxonomy (GTDB): domain Bacteria; phylum Bacteroidota; class Bacteroidia; order Flavobacteriales; family Flavobacteriaceae; genus Maribacter_C. Next base: position 283,147 of record CANLVG010000003.1, read on the forward strand.
TAATTTTTTAACCATGTCTTGAACTTTATGGAATTATAGCGTTCTCGCTTTTAAAAAGGATAAATCTTTGACTGCAGTGTCATCATACAATTCATCGAAATACCGCATTTGGAAAGACCACCGGACTTTCAAAGCCATCTTTGCCCACGGCGGAAACTCCAAAAAAGAAGTTGTCAATAACGATTCCTTCCAATGTATATGCCGTTACATCACCAACGGAACGGCTATGGTCCCAGGTAGGCGAGGTAGTATCGCGCCAATAAATCTTATATCCGACGGCCCCTTCGACCTTACTCCATCGGAATTTTGCTGATGGTTCCACAATACCTCCGATTTCCACTTTTTCAGGAGCTGGAGGTGCCCAGGCCAAAGAGGCTAGGTTTATGGCGTTGACCGCGGTCAATTTTTTGGCATAGTCAAAATTCACGTGTTCCAGTACGTCCCCATAATCGATACCATTTTCGGTACGAATGTCTTGATGCTGTTGGGTGTAGTTTTCATGGGCCTCCATAATTCGAATACCGGCATATCCAGCATCGTTGAACGGACGGTGGTGCCCCCCTCTTCCAAATCGGTCAAGGCGATAGATCATCATAGGGTTCATTTCGGGCATATAGGTTTTTGTTGTCTTGTGTACATAACGCGCCAATTGTCTTGAAACACCGTCAACCTCTCCACCATAAAAACGTCTGGCCCTGCGCTGCTCTTCGCTTTCCGTTGCCGGTACGGGTTCGGAAAAAATTCTAAAATCACGATTACTGATCACTCCGTCAACTCCTTTGATATTGCCGATCATATCATTATTGAAAATACCGATGATATCCCAACCATTCGTTTTCATTTGCTTTACGAGACCTTGTCCCCCAAAAAGACCTTGTTCTTCGCCTGAAAGACCTAAATAAATGACACTGCTTTCAAATTTATACTTTGAGAGTACCCTGGCCGCTTCAATAGTGCCCGCCATTCCACTGGCATTATCATTGGCCCCTGGGGAATCATCCGTAAAGTTGGTTGGATCACTGACGCGCGAGTCGATATCACCGCTCATGATGATATATCGGTTCGGATATTTAGTGCCTTTTTGAATGGCGACAACATTGACCACATAAACATCTTTGACGATGCGTTGGTTCGTACCCTTTTTTACCAAATCACGTTGGAAGGATACATCTAGACAAGAACCACAAGCCTCTGATATTTTATCGAACTCACTTTTTATCCAACGCCGGGCCGCCCCGATCCCCCGAGTTGTTGAAACCGTATCACTTAAGGTATGTCGCGTTCCGAAATTGGCGAGGGTGGTGATGTCCTTTTCAATGCGTTCGGTGGAAACGGCATCGATGATGTCGTAGATGCGTGAATCGGATTGAGAGAAACCGAAAGCGGAAATCAGTAAAAGGACGAGTAATGATTTTTTCATAGTAGTAATTTTGTATTAGGGCAGTTGTGATGCCTAGAAGTGAATTTTCAAAAGTGTTTATTTAAGGTACAATGTATTAATTTTAAGTGGATTTCTGAGCCAATTGCCATAGGCCGATTATGGGACCTAACGCAAGAATCAAAAAGAGGTATTGAGGATTTTGTCTTTCCGCTAGGTATACGAGCAATTGTATGCTTAAAATACTGATGGCAAAACCGATACAGTTGACCAGGGTCAGTCCTGTACCTTTCAGTTCGTGGGGCAATGCACCAGCGACCAGATTGGAAAATTGAGGGGAATCGGCAGTCACAGCCATACCCCAAAAACACCATCCGGCTAAAAAAAAGAAGGTGGGGGCTTGAAACAATACTGGCGAGAGCAAACAAAAAGCCCCGGATACAAAGAGGGCGGCGGAGGCTACCTTCTTGCTACCGGTAAATTGTGAAACTAGACCACCGATCATACAAGAGACTCCTCCCAAAGCGATGATAATCCCTGTCCAAAAGGGAATGGATAGCGTTTGCCCATTCATGTAATTGAACGTTTGAATGGCCAAGGGCGTAAAAGCCCAAAAGGCGTATAATTCCCACATGTGTCCAAAATAACCGAATGCGGCCTTACGAAACCCAGAGATCTTGAATAACTTGACACCCGAGCTCAGTTGCAATTCGGTACTGGGTTTCCGAAATGGGCCGTTGGGGACAAGAAACCATATCGACAATCCACCGAGGGCAGCCAGTAACGAAGTTGTCTTGATGACCAAGTCAGGGTTTGAACCCCAATCCGTACCACTCAATAGATAGGGAAAAGCACTACCCAGTACCAATGCGCCTACCAAATAACCCAAAGCGCGGCCCAACCCTTTTTCGTAATAGTCCGCTGCGATTTTCATTCCGACGGGATAAATACCGGCCAAGAAAAACCCAGTGGCAAATCGGGCCAAAAGCAAGTTCCATGTGGTGATTTCTTCTGAAAGGAGCATCAGGTTGGCCAGGGCGCCTAAAATGGCACAGATCAAGAAAACACGTGAAGGGGAATAACGATCGGCGACCATCAACAAGGCGAAAAGCAAGGTGCCTGTTATAAAGCCCAACTGCACGGAGGATAGTACATAACCTATGATTTCTGTACCCAAGCCGGTTTTGAGGGTGAGTTCTTCGATAATGGAATTCCCAGCAAACCATAAGGAAGTGCTAGCGAATTGAGCGCCGATGATGACAGGTAAAATATGCCATGGTCTATTCAAAATGTACTAGCGTAAGAAAGTGACTTTGGCGATTTTTCCATCCGACACCTCGTAAATGGCTACGGCACTGAAATTATTGCCATTGGCAGTGATATATTCCTCATCGATGACTATATTTTTAATGACCATACGGTTTTTGATTTCACAGTTCAGATCTGGAGTGGATTCAAAATAGCCGCCATAGCCTTTTCGCATCTCCTCTTTGCCCTTAGATCTTCTTTGTGAGGGAAAATTAAAGAGTTCGATGTCATCGGTGTAGGTTTCAAGAAAACCTTCAATATCCCTGTTGTTATACGCATCGAGCTGTTCTTGTACTATGGTTTCCGGATTGGGTGACTCTTGGTCAAAAATAAAGGTCATACTATCAATAGTGCCATTACTCACTTCGTATAGGGCTATCTGCATTTGTACTATAGTACCATTGGTATTGGTTACTTTCTCATGATCGATGACCTTATTTCCGATGGTAATCCGTTTCACCACCTCCACATCATACTGCTTATTATCAGGAGAAAGCCCATTGTAGTTCGATCGCATTCGTTCGTGTCCTACATAAAGGGTGTCGTTCGGAAATTTGGCAACCAGAACATTTTCCGAATAGCAATTAACGAAAGCATCGAGGTCTCCGGCATTGTATGAATCTACTTGTTTTTGTACGATCTTACCCGGGTGTTCTTCGGCGACCAAAGCCAAATAGTTTCCGTCCGGACTGACGGCCATTCGTGAAATAGTACCGAGTTCCCCTAAATCGGAGAGGCTAATAGTTGCTGGGCTTCCTTCTGATTCTGGTAAAAAAGTATAGATCAGATCACCAAATGGAACAAGTATTTGGCCATCGGGCAACCACGCGATATCTTCGACCCCCTGAGGTAAATTGGTCAATAGGGCTGTTGCCCCCGTGGTAGGGTGTATTGATTTAACCTGCCAAGGGGTTTCATCTTTGGCGATATAGCTCACCAAATCTGTATTTGGGATTTTATGCAAGGCTCGACCAACATTTTTTTGAACCGTATGGCTAGTGTTGTCTTTTAGGTTGCTGACCACTAGATCCATTCTATTTTCCGTCAGAATAGTGTGTACCAGTACGGTGTCGGAATACCAGACATGATACCCCACTTTTGCGTCTTTGAGAATCGGTTGTGATGTTCCGCTTTTCATTTCATACCGATACAGACGCTGTAGGCCAGTGGTATCCAAACGAATTGCGGAAATAGCATCAGCGCCTGGTATTTTTAAGGGGGAATATTCACCTCCTCCAGGGGTATCGTTCACCCATGAAGTTCCACCTGATTCGATACTATACTGGGCAATGTCGGTTTGGTCATGGCGTGTACGGGCGAATAGAATTTCAGAATTGCCATTGAATGAAGGTTGGTTATCGTACCCTGGATTCTTTGAGATATTCCTTAGGTTCGTCAGTGTTGTTTTCCCATTGCTAGTTGACAAATCGCCGAGGTATACCTCTGTATTCGACTGTGCATAAGTAAAAAATGTAACCAATAGGAAAATTGGACAAAGTAATTTTTTCATAAAGGACGGTTTTGGTTTCAAGTTAGGCTTTTGCAAACGATTTCAATAATTCACGTACTTTGTCCGTATTCTCAACAAAATAGCGGGCCGCTGTTTTTTGCCTACCGACTTTTACGGTAACGGTGCTTTCCGGGAGTTCTTGAAACATGAATTCATCTGTCCAATCATCTCCAATGGCGAACACGAAATCATAATCGTTTTCCCCTAACATACGAAGGGAGGCCCTTCCTTTATTGACATTGCTACTCTTGACTTCCATAACCTTGTTCCCGTTGAGTACACTGAGGTCATCGGTCCCAATGAGACTGGTAAGCACCGTGGAGAGTTCGGTGGCGCGCAGGCTTCCAAAATCAGGATCGGTATTGCGGTAATGCCAGGCTAGGGAATAGTTTTTTTCTTCGATAAAACTTCCTGGAGTACGATCCACAAAAGATTCTAAAACAGGCCTTATTTTATCCATCCAGTCGTTCTTTACATTTTCCAGCAATTTGAATTGCTCGCCGTGGCGCGAAATCCAAACACCATGCTCTACGATCATATGATACCCTTTCGGCAGAAACCATCTGGTGAAGGTATCCTTGTCTCGTCCACTAATAAGAAAAAGGTCTGTGTTCTCTTGTTGGTGAAGGATGTCGAGTAGTTCATAGAGTTCTGCATCGGGACCGGCTTTTTGTGGGTCATTGTGGAATCCGGCAAGAGTACCATCATAATCTAAGAACAGCAATCTTCTTTTTGCGGATGTATAGTCTTTCAAAATGCCTTGTAAACGAGCTTCGGTTATTAGGCGGGAAACATGGGCCGCCTCAAGATCTCTTTGTCCCAACAAAGAATTCATGAAACTGTGGGCCCACTTTTCGACATTATAACGCTCCAACCGTTTCTGAAGTGAACTATTACGGGCTTTTTGCTCTTCAACGGGCATCGTAATAGCCTGGTGTAAGGTATCTGCGATCTGTTCGAAATTATTAGGATTGATTAACAAGGATTCATTCATTTCATTCGCCGATCCCGCCATTTCGCTTAAGATCAGCACACCGGTCTGGTCGATTCTAGTGGCGACATATTCTTTGGCCACGAGGTTCATACCATCTCGCAAGGGGGTCAACCAAGCGATGTCACTCGAGGTATACAAATCAATGAGATTTTCAAAGGGCATGGAACGGTAAAAATACCAGATTGGGGTCCAACTCACGGTTGAGAACTCACCATTGATTCGCCCCACCAGTTCGTCGATTTCTCTTTTTAGCAACTGGTATTGTGGAACATTGGAGCGTGAAGGAACTGCAAGTATGATCAAACGTACCTTTTCTTTGTACTGCGGATATTTGTTCAGAAAATATTCAAAGGCATAGAGTCTTTTGGCGATTCCTTTAGAATAGTCAAGACGATCGATGGACAGGAAAAATTTGTTGTCGGGGTCCGATTTTTTATGGGTATTCAGACGTTGTTGTAATTCAGACAGTTTTTCAGGGCTCCTTCTGGCGTGCTCTTCGGCGGCTTCCTTAAACTTTTTGTAATCGATACCCATCGGAAAAGAGTCGACCTTAATGACTCTATTGTCCACATAAATATCATTGAAACTCACCTCTAGACCCAAAATACGACGTACCGAGCTTAAAAAATGCCTTTCATAATCGTAAATATGAAAACCGATGAGATCCGATCCTAAAAGCCCCTCAAGTACTTCTTTACGCCAAGGCATGGTTCGAAAAATCTCGAAGGAAGGGAAGGGAATATGCAGAAAGAACCCAATGGAAACGGTCGGTCTCTTTTCGCGCACCATTTGTGGCACCAGCATGAGCTGGTAGTCGTGAATCCATATTGTATCATCATCGCCTGCCTTTTCCAATATGGCATCGGCAAATTTTTGATTGACCGATTTGTAGGTATTCCAACTATCCAGTTCAAATTCGGAATATTCCAAAAAGTAGTGGAACAAGGGCCAAATGGTTCGATTACTGAATCCGAAATAAAACCCCTCTACCTCGCCTTTAGTCAGGGTAACTTTTGAAGAACCGTGTTCGGCCAATGCGTTATCGATATCGGACTCCAGCTCTTTTGGAATGTCCTCCTCAGTAAGACCACTCCAACCAATCCATAAACTATCACCTCCCGAATGTACAGATTTCATACCTGTAGCCAAGCCACCCACACTGGGTATAGCTGTAATGCTTCCATTGCTAATTTGTAATTGAACAGGTAATCTATTTGAGATTATGATAGTTTTGCCCATATTTTAAGTCTTTTTAGCTGGTTTTAGTTTCATTGTCTTTAAATTTCGACAAATTGCATCGCAAAAACAATAATAAGAGGTACTCAATCAAGATTTTTACTGAATGGATAATTTAGACTACGGAATAATAGGAAATTGCAGAAGTGCTGCATTGATATCGAAAACGGGAAATCTAGATTGGTGCTGTTTGCCCGAGTTTGATTCTTCTTCCGTATTCGCCAGACTGCTCGATGAAGAAATAGGCGGAAGTTTTGATATTATCGTTGCGGAAGACTATAGGATAAAGCAGCGCTATAAGAAGCATACTGCCGTGTTGATTACCCATTTTTCTAACGGGGAAGATGCCTTTGAAATACGTGACTTTATGCCTCGTTACCGAAAGGAGAATGGAGGTTATAATGCCCCACCGGAAGTAGTACGCTTCATCAAACATCTTTCGGGAAAGCCCAAGTTCAAGGTGCATTACGATCCTAGACTTGAATATGCGAAGGGCAAGACCAGTACATATGTCAAGAAAAACTTTGTAGTCAGTTTGACAAAAGGTGAAAAATTCGACACCTTTTTTCTTTATACATCCTTCAATAAAAATGCTGTGGTCGAGGGTCGCGAAATCGAACTCACCGATGATGGCTATTTTCTGTTGGGATACAATGAGAAGATATTCAAGCCGACAGTACGCAAGATCTATACTGAGCTAGAACGGACCAAGGTGTATTGGCTCAATTGGAGTAGTAAGACCCCAACCTATAAAAAATACAATGCGCAGATCAGTCGTAGCGCCATAACCTTGAAGTTGTTGAGCTATGATAAAACAGGAGCAGTTTTGGCAGCTGCCACCACCTCGTTGCCAGAGACCATTGGCGAAGTTCGCAATTGGGACTACCGCTTCTGCTGGATAAGGGACGCCTCTATGGTTATCAAGGTCATCGGCCGTCTAGGGCACAAAAATGTGGCCCGAAGATACCTACAGTTCATTGTAGATCTCATTCCGGATAAGGATGAGAAACTACAGATTATGTATGGTATTAACCGCGAAAAAAAATTGACTGAGAAAACGTTGGACCACCTTAGTGGGTATAAGGGTTCAAGCCCTGTCCGTATTGGAAATGCGGCTTACAAGCAAAAACAGAATGACATATATGGCATTTTAATGGATGTTATTTATGAACAGCTTTCACAGTATGCCAACGATATTGAAAATGGCGAAGAACTTTGGGGGATCACCAAGGGAATTGTTTGGATCGTATCCAATCACTGGAAAGAGGCGGATAAGGGCATCTGGGAGTTTCGCGCCGAGGATCGTCATTTTACCTTTTCAAAAGTACTATGTTGGGTTGCAGTCGATCGTGCCATTAAGGTGGCACGTATACTTCGGAAGACCCGAAAGTTGGAAAAATGGATGGAGCTTGAACAGGAAATCAAAAAAGATATACTGGATAATGCTTGGAACGATGAGGTAAACGCGTTTACCCAGTCGTATGGGTCCAAAGACTTGGATGCCTCAGTATTGCTAATGGAATCATATGGCTTCATACATGCCAAAATGCCAAAATTCGTAGCGACCGTCAAGGCTATCGAAAAGGAATTGAGCAATGATGGGTTGCTCTATCGATATAAAAATGAAGATGATTTCGGACTGCCATCATCATCCTTTACCATTTGTACCTTTTGGTTTATCAATAGCCTCTTTAAAATTGGGGAAGAAGAAAAGGCCATGAAGCATTTTGATAAGTTATTGAGTTATAGTAATCATTTAGGTCTCTTTAGCGAAGATATTGATTTTAAGACTAAAAGACTGCTCGGAAACTTTCCTCAAGCCTATTCCCATCTGGCCCTTATCGAATGTGCGATCAACTTCTCGAATAAAGAAGCGGAGGAGCAGGTCTTGGATGCGATCCGGGAGTGATCCCCATTCGTTCTCCTAATAGTGTAGTTGCTAATTCTTTTCCTTCAGGAGGGTTTCGGACAGTAGGTTTACTTTTGCCAATAATCGTTTTAAGTGCTTTTGGGTCGTAAACGGATTCATTATGGTTACCCTTAGATATTGAACCCCTCTTATTTTGGTCTGTACAATATAGAATTCCCCATCCTCCAATAGTTGCTGACGGATTTGTACGTTTATTTGGTTCAGCGTATCGGTTTCCAAATCAACATTATGATATCTGAAGCAAACGATATTGGTCTTTGGCGGTATCGCCAATTCCAAAGCGGTTTCTTTTTGTATCATTTCCGCGAAGAGATGACCCAAATCGAATAGCGTAGTCACGAATTCATCGAAAATACCCTCCCCATACATTTTTAGTAAGACAAACCAGTGGAGGGCCATCATGTTCTTGGTGCACTCAAAGGTGCGTTTTCCTGAGTTATACCAATCCGATTCTTGAGAATCTTCCAATAGGTAATCGGCCTTTTGGCTAAAGGTAACATTAGAAGTACGTGCATCTTTATAGACCAATGCCGTAGTGATGCCGGGCATCATCATCATTTTGTGTCCATCGATGACCACGGAATCCGATTTGGCAATACCTATTAAGGTCCCACGGTACTTCGGTGAAAAAAGGGCAGCGCCTCCGTGCGCGGCATCCACATGATACCATAGCTTATACTTTTGGGCGAAAACCCCAATAGCATCTAGGTCATCAAAGATTCCCGTTGCCGTTGAAGGAGCGCTTCCAACGATGGCGAATACTTCTATTCCGCTCTGCTGTGCCTTCTGATAACAATCTTCTAAGGCGCTTGTATCCATTGAGAAATCAGATTTGACTGGAATCTTGAGTAGACCTTGTTCTCCTAAGCCCATGATTTTCGCGGCACGCTCAATGCAATAGTGTGCCTCTTCGCTCACCATGATTCCCAACGGTTTTTGGTGTCCTTCATTCCAGACATCAGCCGTTACTTGGGCTTTTCTTGCGGAAAGCAATGCGGTAAGATTCGCCAAGGTACCGCCCGAAGTCAAAAAGCCACTATGATTTTCGGTATACCCGATTTTTCTCCCTAGCCATTCAGTTATGATACGCTCCATGGGGTTGGTTACCATCCCCATTTCGTAAACTGCAGTGCCGTTGTTCAGGGCCGCACTTATGCTGGATGTCAATAGGGTCACAGGAGCTGCTGGACTTACTTGATGCCCTAAATACCCAGGATGGTGTAAATGTGTGGAACGCTTTAGAACCTCGTCGAAAAAACACTCGGTATCGCCATTTTCTAAAAAATCCCTCCAAAAAACAAGCGATTCTTCTGGATTTTTCCATTGAATGGGTTTCGTATCAAGTTCTTCGAATGCCTCACCTAAATAGGCAGCAAGTTTATTCAGCAGCCCATGACCGCTTTGCCTAAAATTTTCAATATCGTATGCTTCTCGTAAAAGTCTGCTCATCACGGTTTAAAATTAGAGGCTTCCCGAGCATTTACCAAATAAAAAACCGCCCACCAACGGCGGACGGTTTTCCTTCTGTCTCAGAGGTTTCCATCTGAATTAGTCAAAGGTGTACCCATTATCTGCAGCTACCTTATCCGCAATTTGTGTGCGTAAGGCTACTACATTTGGGTAATTGGTATATTTTGTGAACCGCTTTAGTCCCATTAACATCATACGTTGTTCGTCGCCCTCTGCAAAGGAAACTATCGCTTCCTTACCTTTTTGGATGACTTTTTCAACGGCATTATAGAGATTGAGCTTTGACATAGCGATTTGAATTGATTGAGCATCATCTCCAAAGCGCTTTGCATTTTTTTCTGTTCGAAGCACGGTAGATTCCGCCATATAGATTTCGATTAGAATATCCGATGCGGCCATCATCAACTGTTGGTGGTTTTCCAAATCTGCACCGAATTTTTGAACGGCACTACCGGCGACCATTAAGAAAACCTTCTTCAACCGCTGAATCAGATCTTTTTCTTCTGCAAAGAGCGCTGAAAAATCCGGGGCGTCGAAAGACGGAATACCCATCAACTCTTCACCTACGGCCGTTGCTGGCCCCAATAAATCTACATGGCCTTTCATGGCCTTTTTGACCAACATGCCTACGGCCAACATACGATTGATTTCGTTGGTGCCTTCATAAATACGGGCAATTCGGGTATCCCTCCAAGCAGATTCCATTGGAGTGTCGGCACTAAAGCCCATTCCTCCGAAAATTTGGATCCCTTCATCGGTGGTTTCTTGGCAGTGCTCGGAAACGGCCACTTTCAAAATAGAACACTCGATAGCGTATTCTTCAACACCCTTTAATTCAGCCTCTTGGTGTGAATTGCCTTCGGATTCTCGGATAGCGATACGATCTTCTATGTTTTTTGCCGCGCGATAACAGGCTGATTCGCCTACATAACAGTTCGTGGCCATATCAGCGATCTTTGCCTTGATGGCCCCAAAATTGATTATCGGGGTTTTAAATTGAATACGCTCATTGGCATACTTTGATGCTTCTCCGATAACCCTTCGTTGGGCATCTAGGCAGGCGGCCGCTAATTTAATCCGGCCGACGTTCAAGGCATTCATGGCAATCTTGAATCCATTTCCGCGTTCCGATAACATGTTCTCAACAGGAACCTTGGTTTCGTTAAAGAATACCTGACGGGTAGAAGAGGAGTGGATACCCAGCTTCTTCTCCTCATCTCCAAGGGTAATACCATTTTCGGGATTATTCTCCACGATGAAACCGGTAATGTTCTTGTCGTCTTCGATTCGCGCAAATACAATAAACAGGCTACAGAAACCTGCGTTCGATATCCACATTTTTTGACCCGAAATACTGTAATATTTTCCATCATCGGATAGTACCGCTTTGGTTTTTCCCGAGTTGGCATCAGAACCGGCTCCCGGCTCGGTAAGGCAGTAAGCTCCAAACCATTCACCAGAAGCTAACTTCGGAACGTATTTCTGTTTTTGTTCTTCGGTACCGTATAACGTAATGGGCATGGTGCCAATTCCTGTATGGGCCCCGAAAGCCGTGCTGAATGAACCGGTTGCACCGGAAATATAATCACAGACCAACATAGTGGATACGAATCCCATGCCCAATCCGCCATAGGCCTCAGGAACGGCAATACCTAGCAAGCCAAGCTCACCGGCATTACGCATACATTGCTCGGTGTACGCATAGTCTTTTTTCTCGAATCGCTCCCAGTGTGACCAGATTTCCCGATCGACGAATTCTTGGGTGCTTTCCCGCATCATTTTTTGTTCCTCGTTCAAATCTTCGAGGGTGAAGACGTCTTCACAATCGGTTTCCTTTACCAAGAACTGTCCGCCTCTAAGAATCTCTTTATTTGTTACTTCTGTACTCATAGTTTTAAGATTAATGAATCAGGAATTAAGAATCAAGAACTACGTTTTAGTCCGTTTTGAAAACCTGAAAGCATTTTTTGTAATTGCTGTATTTTATTTTCTAAGACTTGAAAATTTTCTTGGCCGAGGTATTTTTGACGAAAAGCGATATTTAGTTGCGTTTCGTACTCAAAGGCAGAGCCAAAGCTATTTTCAACATAATTATTAAAGTGTTTATTACTTGTTTTACTAGTTCCTTCGGCAATATTTGATGGTATTGAAATAGCGCACCTTGTCATTTGAGAAGTCAAGCCGAATTTTTCAAAATCTGGAAAATTCTTGACCATTTTGTATGTTTCATCTACTAGAACCATTCCTTCCTCCCAAATTTTAAGTTTTTTAAAATTATGCCTTCCCATTAGTTGTCTGGAATCTTTATTCTAACCTCTTGAATCTAATTCAAAAACTCGTAAATGCCCGCTGCCCCTTGTCCTGTTCCGACGCACATGGTCACCATACCATATTTTCCTTGCATGTTTCTTTTGCGCATTTCATCAAAAAGCTGAACGGATAGTTTGGCACCCGTGCATCCAAGCGGGTGGCCTAGGGCAATTGCCCCACCATTTACATTGACAATTTCTTTGTTCAAATCAAGTTCTCGAATCACTGCTAGGGATTGCGAAGCAAATGCTTCGTTTAATTCGATCAATTCAACATCCTCTTGTTTGAGTCCGGCTTGTTTCAGCGCCTTCGGCACGGCCGCTACCGGTCCGATACCCATTATTCTGGGTGGCACGCCAGCAGCTGCATAGTTCACTAAGCGGGCAATAGGTTCAAGATTCAACTCTTTGACCATTTCCTCACTCATTACCATAACAAAAGCCGCTCCATCACTCATTTGCGACGAGTTACCCGCTGTTACACTACCACCGGCTGCAAATACGGGACGTAGTTTGTTAAGTACTTCGACCGAAGTTCCTTTTCTTGGTCCTTCGTCTTTGGTCACTGTATATTTCTTAACGGCTTTCTTTCCTTTTTCATCAATATAGGTCTGCTCTACTTCAATGGGAACAATTTGATCTTGAAAACGATTTTCCGCTTGCGCCTTTAACGCTTTCATATGTGAGTCGTAGGCAAATTGATCTTGGTCTTCGCGAGAGACTTTGTACTCATTGGCCACTGCTTCGGCTGTATTGCCCATTCCCCAATAATAATCTTCATGTCCTTCATTGACCAGGTCATAATTCAATTCGGTCTTATACCCGGTCATGGGAACCGAACTCATACTCTCCGCCCCTCCGGCAATGATGCAATCGGCCATGCCTGCTTGTATTTTTGCGGTCGCGATTCCTATAGTTTCGATTCCTGAAGAGCAGAAACGATTGACGGTTACTCCTGGAACGTCAACAATATCAAGGCCCATCAAAGAAATCAGACGTGCCATATTCAGCCCTTGCGAGCCTTCGGGCATCGCATTACCAACAATGACGTCATCGATTCGTTTTTTGTCGAAATCAGGCAATTCACGCATCATGTATTCGATGGTCTCTGCAGCCAATTCATCCGTTCGTTTGAATCGAAAGACTCCTTTAGGTGCCTTACCCACAGCTGTACGATATCCTTTTACTATATATGCGGTTTTCATTTTTTTACTTTTAACTACTAGCGTTACTGATTTTTTATTTTGAAATGCCGATAGTGTCCACTAAGGGCAAATAGCTTGTGATTAATTACGTAAGGGTTTACCGGTCTTCAACATATGTTGAATACGCTCTAACGTTTTCTTTTCGGTGCAGAGTGATAGAAAAGCTTCTCGCTCTAAATCCAATAAGTACTGTTCGCTTACCCGTGTTGGTTCAGAGAGATCACCTCCGGCCATGACATAGGCCAGTTTATTGGCGATTTTCTTGTCATGTTCACTGATATAGTGGCTTGCTTCCATTGAATCGGTGCCTACTAAGAACATGCCCAAAGCTTGTTTTCCAAGCACCTTGATATCTTTTCTTTTTACCGGTTGGGTATAGCCCGTTTCCGCCATAAGTTTGGCATAAGCTTTGGCCGTAGCAATTTGTCTATCCTTGTTCACCACTACGATGTCCTTGCCTTTTTGAAGGATTCCAAGATCGTAGGCTTCGTATGCCGATGTGGAAACCTTGGCCATACCGATGGTAAGGAAATACTCTTGCAACACATTCAATTCTACATCGTTTTTCTTGAAGGTATCTTGGGCCCGTACGGCAAATTCTTTCGAACCACCCCCCCCAGGGATGACCCCAACCCCGAATTCTACCAAACCGATATACGTCTCCGCTGCGGCTACCACTTTATCTGCATGTAGCGAAAGTTCGCATCCACCGCCCAAACACATACCATGCGGTGCCGAAACAGTTGGAATCGAAGAATAGCGCATTCGCATCATAGTGTCCTGAAACATTTTGATAGCCATATTCAACTCGTCATATTCCTGTTCAACGGCCATCATGAATATCATTCCGATGTTGGCGCCGACAGAAAAATTTGCTGCCTGATTGCCAACAACCAGCCCTTGAAAATCTTTTTCCGCTAAATCGATTCCTTTGTTGAGTCCTGCCAGGACATCACCGCCTATGGTGTTCATTTTGGACTGGAACTCCACATTGAGTATGCCGTCACCCAAATCCTCTATGACGACCCCACTGTTTTTGAACACTTCGTTTGATTTGCGGATATTATCAAGGATAATAAAAGCGTCTTGCCCGGGAATTTTCTCAACCGATTTTTTAGGGATATCATAGAAATAGGAGGCACCTTCTTTCACAGAGTAGAAGGAGGTCACGCCAGAAGATTTCATTTCTTGGATCCAATGAGCGGCTTCAAGACCTTCTGATTTTATAAACTCCAGGCCTTTGTCAATTCCGATGGCATCCCAAATTTGAAAGGGACCGTGTTCCCAACCAAATCCGGCTTTCATGGCATCATCTATTTTGTAAAGTTCGTCCGTGATTTCAGGAATACGGTGTGATACATAGGCGAACAACTGGCCGAAACTTTTTCGGTAGAATTCACCGGCTTTATCCTTGCCATCAACCAAAATTGAAAAGCGATCGATAACCTTGTCTACGGTTTTGGTCAACTCCAAGGTGGCGAACTTTGCACTTTTTTTAGAACGATAATCCATCGTATCCAAGTCCAAGGTCAAAATCTCACTTTTTCCTTTATCACCTTTTACTTTCTTGTAAAATCCTTGTCCGGTCTTGCTTCCCAACCATTTATTTTCCATCATTGTAGAGATGAAGTCGGGTAGGGCAAAGAGGGCATGGCGCTCATCGTCCTTACAGTTTTCAGCAATACCATTGGCTACATGAACCAAAGTATCCAGACCTACGACATCGACGGTTCTGAAGGTGGCTGATTTAGGCCGTCCGATAACGGGACCGGTTAATTTATCGACTTCCTCCACGGTCATACCCATTTTCTTGACCATGTGAAAAAGACTTTGGATGCTAAATATGCCAATGCGATTTCCGATAAAAGCAGGAGTGTCTTTGGCGATCACAGAGGTCTTTCCTAAGAATTGCTCTCCATACCCATTAAGAAATTCCAAGACTTCTGGCGAAGTTTTCGGTCCAGGAATGATTTCAAAGAGTTTCAGGTAACGTGCAGGATTGAAAAAGTGCGTTCCACAGAAATGTTTCTGAAAGTCATCACTACGGCCTTCGCTCATAAACTTTATAGGGATACCTGAAGTATTCGATGTAATCAAGGTACCGGGAGTTCGATGTTTTTCGAGATTTTCAAAAACCACCTTCTTGATATCCAGACGCTCTACCACTACTTCGATAATCCAATCTACGGTAGCTACCTTGGCGATATCATCTTCAAGGTTACCTGTGGTGATGCGGTCTGCGAACTTTTGATGATAAATGGGAGAGGGTTTCGATTTCAGAGCTGCTGTCAATGAATCATTGACCAGTCTATTTCTCACGATTCTATCGGCTAACGTTAGGCCTTTTGCCTTTTCCTTGTCGTTCAATTCCCTTGGTACGATATCAAGTAACAGTACTTCGACTCCGATATTTGCAAAGTGGCAAGCAATACCACTTCCCATAATACCCGAGCCTACGACTGCGACCTTATTAATGTGTTTGTTCATCGAATTTTTCAAGATTAATTAGTTGTGTTCTTTGTATATATCTCTTTGTCGGCAATCAATTTGTTGATGGTGGTGGTCACCTCAAAGAAAGCCTTCAGTTTGTCCTCGGAAATATTTTCGCGCACCACTTCGTTGAAGCGAAGTACCACATTTTTTGAATCTACCCTTTTTTCGAGACCGAAATCGGTCAAATGTATCAACACGCCTCTACCATCATTTGGGTTTGGCTTACGTTCGATTAGCCCTTTTTCTTCCATACTTTTCAAGATGCGCGAAAGACTGGTTGCTTCCATACCCATCTTCGGACCAAGAGCGGTCGAAGGAGTACCTGTTTTTGGGTCAATGCTTAATAATGTGAAGCCAACGGCCATAGTCGTCTCAAAGTTCTTCGCCTCTTCATTGTACATCCTGGCAACGGCTTGCCAAGTTGCTCGAAGAGCGTAATCTATAGTTAGGTCCTTCATATAATTTGGTTGTGGGTTCCCAAAGATAAAAAATTTTATTATGCATGCATAATAAAATTGAATAAAAAGTAGATAAGCTTGCGGTACCGATTATGACATAATCCGAAAAGGCTTGACACAATTGGCCCATACAAAGGAAGGGTTTGCGTAAATCATTTTTTTGCTAGCGGATATCACAAATTGGAAACACTGATACACGTTCCTTGAAACTTCATGTTGATGGTGTCACAACAGGTTTTCGTTCAAGAAGATCCATTGATTTTGAGGTAAGGCCAGTGGTGTTCTGAAGTCCTGGCCGAATGGCTTTTTTACTTAATGACCATAGATGTCATTATAGAGGTCCATGTATTTTTCTTTGATAATTTTTCGACGGAGTTTCATGGTCGGTGTAAGATGACCATCACCGATACTCCAGATGTCAGGTGTCAAGCGAAACTGTTTGACTTTTTCCCATTTCGCAAAGGACTCATTGGCCAAATTAACCTCTTCTTGAAATTTGACGATTACCTTTTCATTTAAAACAATATCCGAATTTTCACTGATGGTAATGTTGTTCTCCTTCGCCCATTTAAACAGATATTCAAAATCAGGTTGAATGATTGCCGCCGGCATCTTTTCTCCTTCGCCAACAACCATGAGCTGTTCAATGAAAAGGGATTGTTTGAAACGATTCTCCAAAAGTTGTGGTGCCACGTATTTACCCCCTGAGGTTTTGAACATTTCTTTTTTCCGATCCGTTATCTTTAGAAAACCCTCCGCATCTATCTCACCAATGTCTCCAGTATGAAAGTAACCATCTTTCATAACCTCCGCTGTTTTTTCCTTGTCCTTATAATAACCCATCATTACCTGAGGACCTTTGGCACAGATTTCACCGTCATCGGCGATTTTTATTTCCGTATTCTCAAGTAATTTACCAACTGTTCCAATTTTGAAACCACTGTTTCTCATATCATTTACCGATAGTACCGGTGAGGTTTCTGTAAGTCCGTAACCCTCCATAACCCCAAATTCGGCAGCATTGAAAATACGGGCCAATCGGGGTTGCAGTGCCGCACTACCCGAGGATATTAATTTCAGGTTTCCGCCAAGCCCTTCTTTCCACTTGCTGAAAATCAGTTTTCTCGCCAAACCCAGTTTGGTTTCATACCACCAACCGTTTTGACCATAGGGCTCAAATTTTAAACCGAGATTGACCGCCCAGAAGAACAGTTTCTTCTTTATTCCTGTTAGGGCATCACCTTTTGCAATAATCTTATCATATACTTTTTCCAATAAACGAGGTACCGCGGTCATGACATGAGGCGCGGTCTCTTTTAGGTTGTCGCTTATTTTTTCCATTGATTCCGCATAATGAACAGAAACCCCGGCGTATTGATAGAGATAGATCATCATGCGTTCGTAAATATGGCAGACAGGTAAGAAACTCAAGCATTTGGCCTTGCCATAATCGATATCAAGTCTTTTTGCGCTTGCCATCGCATTACTGACGACGTTATTATGGGATAACATGACGCCTTTTGGACGACCGGTGGTACCGGAAGTATAAATCAAAGTCGCCAAGTCTTCAGGTTTTACAGCCTTTTTTCGATCATCTACAACATCTTGGTTCGCCGTATCGGCCCCTAATTCGAGCACTGTGCTCCAATTTTTACAATCGTCAAGCTCATCAAAAGAGAAAACACCCTTGAGACTCGGTACCTGATCTTGGACGGCCTTTACTTTGGCATAAACTTCGGCACAAGACACAAAACAGTATTTCGATTCAGAGTGATTGAGCACATAGGCATAGTCCTCCTCTGAGATGGTCGGATAAATAGGTACGTTTTGGGCACCTATCTGTAGAATTCCAATATCCATGACATTCCATTCAGACCGATTGGTCATGGAAATCAAGGCTATCTTGTCATCGGCCTGAACCTCCATTCGAAGTAAGGCCCTACTAATAGTATTGGCCTTATCAACATAATCTTTGGTCTTTAGAGGAACCCATTGCCCATCTTTCTTATCGACAAAGCAGTTGGGAAGATTATATTTTTCTAATGCATAATAGGGAAAATCGAATAGACGAGTGATGTTTTGCATACTTGGTTTCTGATAAGTTACTGCAAAATAAGGAAAGAAGCTGTCATTTTAAAATGGGAATATCAAAATACCTTGTTAATTACTGAGGATTATTGAAGGTAATGGCTTTACAACGTTCTATAATCAAGGTTCTAAATACAGGCTCCTAGTTTTATGACCCCGCCGGGTTTTGTGCGTTTAGGTCTGTGCCATTCTTTCAATGCTCTTTTTTTCGGATACCTTGGATTTCAACAGGGATGTTTTTTTCTCTATTTCCTATTTTTTTCGATGAAATGCAAAAAAACGGGCATCTTTTACATGCATTTCGTTCGTATATATATTTCCAAAATCAAAAATTTACCTACTTATGAATCAAATTAAATTCCCCCTATGGGTATGGTTTTTCCTGTGCCCTTTGTTTACTTTTTCACAAACTACAGTCACCGGAGAACTTCAAAAATGGCATGCGGTTACTCTTACGTTTAATGGCCCGAACACTTCTGAAAACAATAACAAAAACCCGTTTTTGGATTACCGATTGAATGTCACCTTTACGAGTCCCAACGGTGTCAAATTTATAGTACCCGGATTTTATGCCGCTGATGGTAATGCCGCCGAAACCAGCGCAAATTCTGGTAATAAATGGCGTGTACGCTTCAGTCCGAACGAAATTGGAAAATGGACGTATAACGCGTCTTTTAGAACCGGCACTAATGTGGCGGTCAATGCAAGTAAAACTGCTGGAAACGCCACTTCTTTTGACGGTGCTTCGGGTGATTTTACGATTGCTAAAAGCACTAAGGCGTTACCGGACAATAGGGCGCGTGGCCGGCTGAACTACGTAGGAGAGCGTTATTTAAAATTTGAGGAAACCGGGGCATACTTTCTGAAAGCCGGATCTGATTCACCAGAAAACTTATTGGCTTACAATGATTTTGATAACACGATTGCAAACAAGACATGGGGTCCACATGCGCAAGACTGGAAATCAGGAGACCCGAAATGGAAGGGTGATAATGGGAAAGAATTAGTTGGGGCCATTAATTACCTTGCTAGTAAGGGCATGAACGCTTTTTCTTTCTTGACCTTGACCGTTATGGGCGATGGAAAGGATGTATGGCCTTGGGCGGCTTCAACCAATAATAGCCTTGATGGAAATTCTGGAACGGACGCCCAGAACCGATTGAGGTATGACGTCTCTAAGCTGGCTCAATGGGAAATTCTTTTTAGCCACGCGGATACCAAGGGCATGTACCTTCATTTCAAAACACAGGAAAACGAGAACGATCTTCTTCTGGATGGAGGAGAGTTAGGAGTTCAACGAAAACTATATTATAGGGAGCTCATTGCAAGATTTGGACATCATTTGGCCCTTAACTGGAATTTAGGTGAAGAACACAATCTTTATCAAGACCTGAACGATACGCAGAATACAAGAGTAAAGCAATATGCGAACTACTTTAGGAGCGTGGATCCGTATCAAAATCATATTGTAATACATTCATATCCAGATAATTGGCACCAGCAACAGTTGTATCGCCCCTTGTTGGGGAACCAGAGTGTCCTTACCGGAGCGTCGCTTCAAATTCACTTGAACAGTGTCCATGCAGGTGTGAAAAAATGGGTTTTGGAATCAAAAAACTCAGGAAAACAATGGGTAGTCGCCAATGATGAACAAGGCGGTCAGCAGACAGGGGTAACCTCAGATGCCAGTTTCAACGGAAATAGAGGTTCCATTGCGGATAATCGCAAGGACACGCGACATAAGGTTTTATGGGGTACCTTGATGGCAGGTGGAGCAGGTGTGGAATACTACTTCGGGTATGATACGGGCGAAACAGACTTAACGGCACAAAATCTGCGGAGTAGGGCCATGAAATGGAACGATGCGAAGGTGGCTTTGACATTTTTCAATACACATTTACCTTTTTGGGAGATGGAAACTAGTGATGGACTCACCTCTAGTTCCACTGATTTTTGCTTCTCCAAACCGAATAACACTTACGTAATTTATTTACCCAATGGAGGTAGTACCAATTTGAACCTATCCAATGCGAACGGAAATTTTAATGTACGGTGGTTTAATCCAGTGAATGGTGGTGCACTTAGCAAAGGTTCGGTGACCAATATTAGTGGTGGGGGTACAAGAAGTATCGGTAATCCTCCGAATAATAGTTCATCTGACTGGGTGGCATTGATTCAAAAAGATGGGTTGGTTAGCGGTACTGACAAAAATTGTAGTTTCGACCTGAATGCCACTTCTGATTTCACGAACATCAATGTTTCCGGATTTTCTCCTGCCTATGTGGATAATGCAAGAAACGCCCTTGCCATAGATGCGGCACAATTTAAAGATGCCTATGCCGCCGCGGAAACTGTCTTTGACGGCGAGACCGATACCTATGACATAACATTGAATACCTTGACAGAATTGGATGGGGAAAGCAGCTATACGCTCAGCGTAAACGGAACAGCAGTGGGAACCTACAAGAACCCGACCACTTCGACAGACTATTTGCCAAGTTCAAAACTATTCGAGGGTATTAGCATTCGGGAAGGGGATATAATCCGTGTAACATTTAATTCGCACACTAATGGAAAGATTGCAGAAGGAAATGGTACGGCGTATTCTCGAGGTCGTTGGACTTCCTTGAATTTTAAATGCCAATCGGCACCTCCTCCCCCGTCATTGGATGATTGTAGCGCTGATGCGGAGGAAAAAAATGGGATGGTCATTGTGGAAGCCGAATCCCTTGATATTGCCTCTGGTTGGGTAAATACTGCCTCGGTAAACGGTTACTCTGGTACGGGTTATATCGATTGGCAGGGCGCGGACAGTTTCAACACGCCTGGGAAAGGAACCATTAGTGCCAAAATAAAAATCAATACCCCAGGTACCTATTTGTTTCAATGGAGAAACAAAGTAGGAGAGGGGACCAATACTACCGAGCGAAATGATTCTTGGCTTCGTTTTCCCGATGCGGACGATTTCTTTGGAAAAAGAGGAAGTAGTGTCGTATATCCTAAGGGAAGTGGTAAGTCGCCGAATCCAAAAGGAGCGAGTTCCGACGGTTGGTTCAAAGTGTTTTTGGGCGGAACGACCAATTGGACCTGGGTGTCAAATACGAGCGATCACGACAGCCATAAAATCTATGTTAGGTTCGATTCCCCAGGGATATATACTATGGAAATCTCAGGAAGATCCAAACATCACCTGATCGATAGAATTGTATTGAGTACCAATGGAGTCGATGCGACCAGCTTATCGTTACCAGAAACCTTGTGCTCTAATGGAGAAGTACCCGTTTCGGTTTCTTCGGTTTCCGTAAACCCAGGATCGGCCTCTATCCCGGCTGGAACGACTTTGAATTTAGAGGCCACTGTTTTCCCTGAAAACGCAACGAATAGAAAGGTAATCTGGACTTCCAGCAACACAAAAGTAGCTTCAATTGATCAAAATGGTGTTGTCAGTGCGCTGACTCCTGGAGATGTGCGCTTTACAGCTACTACACAAGATGGGAACTATACTGATGAGGCTAGAATTACCGTAACCGAGACCGCCGAGGTCAATATACCGGTCAAACGTATTTATGTTACGCCTCAATGGTTGACATTGAAAGTGGGTGAAACCGGGGAATTGGAATATGAAATTACGCCGTCGAATGCTACAAACCAAAGTGCTGTTTGGTCATCGAGCAATGAGTCCGTAGCACTGGTCGATCAAAATGGGATGGTAACGGCCATTAAGACCGGAACCGCGAAGATTATTGCCCGTAGTTTGGATGGAAACAAGCAGAGTGATGCCACCTTGACCGTTATCAAGGGAACAAATGAGTCTGTACCCGTTACGGGTATTGAAGTCGCCCCTGAATCTACTAAGGTAGTAACGGGTAATTCACTTATCTTAACGTACGCGGTTATGCCCAAGAATGCCTCAAATTCAAAAGTAAAATGGTCCTCCAGCGACAATTCCATCGCAACCGTTAATCAGAATGGTGTAGTTACCGGTATTACTTTAGGGGAGGCTGTCATCTCTGTTACTACAGAAGATGGAGGTTTCACCGCTTCGGCAAATTTAGAGGTCATAAAAATGCCGACCATTACAAATCCGGCCCAGGGGGTCTATGTTAGTCCACAAAAACTCACTTTTGAGGTGGGTCAGACCGTTGTGCTAAGTGCAAAAGTGAGACCACTTAATGCAACAAACCAAAATGTGATTTGGACTTCAAGTGATACAAGCATTGCCACGGTGGATGCCAACGGTATGGTCACGGCTTTGAAAACAGGAGCAGTGGAAATTGAGGCCATAACCGAAGATGGGGGGCATCGCAGTGATGCGAACCTGACTATAATACCAGGAAACGGTACCCCGGTCGCGGTGTCCGGTATTGAACTCAAGCCTTCCTTTGTCATACTTGAAAAAGGTATGAAGAGAAAATTGAGTTATATCATAAGCCCCTTGAATGCCACCAACAAAAACGTTGTTTGGTCTTCGGAAGATGAGCAGTTGGCGATTGTTGACCAAAACGGATGGGTCACTGCGATGCAGGAAGGAAGCGTATCGATTACGGCCACCACGGTTGATGGTAACTTTGTTGCTACAAGCACGATTTCAATAGTTTTCGAAGGGCAAGAAGTGATACCGCTGAAAAGAATTTATGTCACTCCCCAGCGTTTGACACTTGCGATAGGACAAAGCGATCAGCTCACTTACATCGCCACGCCATCAAATGCGACTAATACAAAGGTGAGCTGGAAATCAATGGACGAGCGTATTGCCATCGTAGATCAGAACGGAAAGGTGACGGCCTTGAAACCGGGAAAAGTGGAAATAGAAGCGACTTCGGAAGATGGTAATTTCAAGAGTGATGCCACCCTAACCGTGGTGTCAGATTCAAGCAATGCAAAACGGTCTATAGTTACGTATCCGAATCCGACCCGCGATGAAGTCCGTATTGACGGTATGACCGGGGATAAGGGTTGGATTGGTGTTTACGGCTACAATGGGGCTTTAATGAAACAGGTCACGGTCAAAGAGAAAGGAACGCAAGTCATCTCCCTAGCGGGGCTTCCGACGGGCACTTATGTTGTCAAAGTGATTGACGAAGATAAAATCGAAACCCGAAATATTATTAAACTATGATTTCAGATTTGAAATAGGGCATCCCAGTCGGTCTAGCACCAAATGAACCCAGATTGTAAGTGGATAAGGCCAAGTCTTAAAGAAAGACTTGGCCTTATTTCATTATCGCATTAGAAAACGAGGAACAATCAAGTACTAGCTTTAAACGCCTCGCTTTTTTTTAAAGCAAACCAGCCACAATAAATGGCTGCTATCCAAATAAATAGATTGACATAGTTTTTTATTGTGATGTCAATCGATTCATAATTGAAAAACACTCCTGAAATAGTTGACGTTTGAAATAGGATTTTGAGTAGGGCCAGAGCCACAAAAAGAACTATGAATATCAATTTGGTTCGCAGCAGAACAATCTTATGCTTTTTAACAAAGAAATATAAGCCGGGCGCAATTAAGTAAATGCCATAGGCCAGTAGATTCATGGTGAAGTCAATGTTTAACAAGAGGAGATTGGCCAAATGAAAAATACAAGCGATGGTCAAAAAAAACAGCCACGTCTTTTTACCTTTCAATAAAAAGATGAATCCGCTGATTTCAAAGATAGCTGCCATGTAGTCCATACATTCCAATACAAAGCGTGGTATTTGATTCACATACGGTGCTAAGAACATTTGGTTCTTCTCTAAAAAATAGGCAGGATAATACCAGAACAAGAACCCACTACTATTTAAATCGAAATCGATCCACCGAGTTAACTTTGGAAGTCCGGCGGAGAAAAACCCAAAACAAATACACAACGCCAGGATGGCAATTGCGCTATTTTGTGTGCCAGTGGCTATTTTTCTATCCTTAATCCATGCCAATTTGGTGCCAGAGTTCGTAAAGCCAAAGATGAGGTAGGTGAACACTAACAAGGTCGTATGATGATCGATTTTACCGAAGCTATAGTAGAAGGAAAGAAAAACAGCATGCAATAGAAAAAGACCAAAAAAGACCATTCTAGCCCGTATCCCCAGGGTAATCATGAGCAACAAAACAACGGCCAATACGTCTGCCGATCGATAGAGGTAATTAGGCAGGTGATTATCGGTCAGATTCGCAAAGCTGAACAAAAAGGGGTCGAAAAATGCCGGCGGGGTATCGACAAGCCAAGACCAGGTCGGTGAAAAATATACCAGTAGTACAGCGCCAAAAAAAATGCGATAGAGCGCTAATTGCCGATCAGGTAAAGAAGTGGCCGACTTGATTCGCTCAAAGCCCAAACCCAAGAACTTATCAATGAAGTGCAAAAATCGTATCATTCGTGCTGATTTTTTCGACGGGGTCAGGTCTACCGTGCTTTGTGAAAATTTGGTTTTTACGTATGATGAGAATAGAGTCATTCAGGCCTTGTGATCGAAGTTGGTGCCGCATCCACTCCTTTGTCTTATTGACTTCATCAGCTGTTACTTTTTGACTCTGACTATAGGAGATGCTCAACCTCGGAGTGGTTGTATTGAAAACCTTGTTTTTATCCAAACCGAAATTATTGCGTATGATCCAGTGTGAAAAGTGGATGGGAATATTTTGGAAGAATGTCTTATGATCTACCTTTTTTTGATTTCCCTTAGGACCTAGACCGTAAAGCTCCTGTTCTACAATACTTGTATTTCTATTTAGAAAAACCTTGTTGGCATTCGATGGAAGTGTAATTGATGGAAAAATCTCAAAATTTCGGTCTATTGCCCTAAATAGGAGCGGAACAAGAAAAAAAAAGGAGAGAAGAACGAAACCGAAGATATTCTTGAAACGGAATTTCATAGTGCCAAGTTAAAAATTAGCCCTGTAATAACCTACTGGCTTTCGCTTCATGAGAATAGGTCGTCCGTATCGAAGACCGAAAACGGCAAGGCTTAGTCCTTATTTTGAAGAATCCATTGTTTGGCATTTGAAAATGCCGTCAACCATGGAGAGACTTCATCGTTTCTATCGATGGGATAGTTCGCCCAATTCCAGGGAAATGTTGAACGTTCAATATGTGGCATGGTCACTAAGTGCCGCCCCGTCGTATCACAAAGCATAGCGGTATTAAAATCACTTCCGTTAGGGTTCGCCGGATAGCCTTCGTAGCCATATTTCGCCACGATATCATACCGGTCTTCGGACAGGGGTAAGCTAAATTTTCCCTCCCCGTGGGATATCCATACCCCTAAGGTAGTTCCGGCTAGATTCGAAAGCATCACGGAATTATTTTCCAAAACTTTGACCGATGTAAAATTACTCTCGTGTTTTCCAGATTCATTATAGGTCATCTTGCCATGTACTTCATGATCCGGATTGATGAGATCTAATTCCATAAATAGTTGACATCCATTGCAGATACCGACGGAAAGCGTATCTGGGCGCGCAAAGAAATCCTTGATAACCTTATTGGCCTTTTCATTATACTTGATCGCACCTGCCCAACCTTTGGCACTGCCTAACACATCGGAATTGGAGAACCCTCCAACAGCTCCTAGAAATTGGATATCCTCTAAGGTCTCTCTGCCGGAAATCAAATCGGTCATGTGCACATCTTTGACATCAAAGCCTGCGAGATACATGGCATTGGCCATCTCTCGTTCCGAATTGCTTCCTTTTTCACGGAGGATAGCGGCTTTAGGTCTTATTGTTGATGAATCCGATATTTTTCCTGTAAAGGTGTTAGGAAATCGGTAACGTAATGGTTGCTCTTTATAGTTGTTGTATCGCTCTTTGGCCAGGCCATTTGCAGTCTGTTTATCGTCTAATAAGTACGAGGTTTTAAACCAAATATCTCTCAACGAGGCGATATTCAAGCCCATTTGCATTCCGCCGTTCCTTATCGTCAATTCCGCCGTCGTAGTGACCTTTCCGATTTTTTTGAAATCAATGTTTACTGCATTTAGTACAGTTTCTATGGAGTCATCGGTTGACTGAAAAACAATACCGGCGTTTTCTGAAAACAATACTTTTATCGTATCGGTTTCCCCCAAATCGGTCAAATCCAATTCGGCTCCCAAATCAAGATCGGCAAAACACAGTTCTAAAAGTGTGGTTATCAATCCTCCTGAGGCAATATCATGCCCTCCAACAATTTGCCCTTGTTTAATTAAAGTTTGAATTGAATTAAAAACCAATTTGAAATAGGCATCGTCTTTTACGGTCGGTGCTTCATTTCCGACTGCATTTAAGACCTGTCCGAACGAAGAACCACCAAGTTTGTAGTGGTCTTTTGACAGATTGATGTAGTAGATGCCTCCGCCGTCTTTTTGTAAAACAGGCTCCACGACTTTCGAGATGTCATCACAGTTTCCCGCAGCGGAAATAATGACCGTTCCCGGGCTAAGTACATCGCCATCTTTGTATTTCTGTTTCATGGATAGGGAATCCTTACCGGTAGGAACATTAATACCCAAAGCGATTGCAAAGTCCGAAATGGCTTGTACGGCCTCATACAAACGAGCGTCTTCACCTTCGTTTTTACAGGGCCACATCCAGTTAGCTGAAAGTGAGACGGATTGTAGTCCGTCTTTTAAAGGTGCCCAAATGATGTTGGTCAACGCTTCGGCAATACTATTCTTACTTCCTGCGGAAGGATCGATAAGTCCTGAAATAGGGGAGTGACCTATGCTAGTGGCGATACCTTCTTTCCCTTTAAAATCCAGAGCCATTACCCCTACATTGTTCAGCGGCAATTGCAAAGGACCAACGCATTGTTGTTTGGCAACACGACCGCCCACACAGCGATCTACTTTGTTGGTGAGCCAATCTTTACAGGCCACGGCTTCCAATTGCAGTACCTGTTCCAAATAATCATGGAAGAATTCCAATGAATACGTTGGATCGACATAAGTTCTTTCAATGGAAGTGTCAGTCAATATCGTTTTTGGTGAACTTCCGAAGATGTCGGTTAAATGCACATCCATTGGTTTTTCACCTGTGGTTTTCGATTCAAAAGTAAATCGATCATCACCCGTAACATCACCCACTTCATATATCGGTGAACGTTCTCTTTCAGCGATCCTGCCGAGTAGAGCGGCATTGTCTTTACCGATAACTAGACCCATGCGCTCTTGTGACTCGTTGCCAATGATTTCCTTTGCGGATAGGGTAGGGTCACCAATAGGTAATTTGTCCAAATCTATTTTTCCTCCGGTTTCTTCCACCAGTTCAGATAAGCAGTTGAGGTGTCCTCCGGCGCCATGATCATGAATGGACACGATGGAATTCCGGTCACTCTCTACCATGCCACGAATGGCGTTGGCCGCTCGTTTTTGCATCTCAGGGTTTGAACGTTGTACCGCATTCAATTCGATCGCCGAACTGAATTCGCCTGTATCCGCACTAGAAACGGCAGCACCGCCCATTCCAATTCGGTAGTTGTCACCGCCTAGAATGATGATCTTATCACCGGTTTTCGGGGTATCCTTTAAGGCTTGTTCTGCTTTTCCGTAGCCGATTCCCCCCGCTTGCATAATGACTTTGTCATACGCGAGCCTACGTGGGTTGCCGATTGCAGTCGAAGCATCCTCTTGATGCTCAAAGGTCAATACGGATCCTGCGATTAATGGCTGTCCAAACTTATTGCCGAAATCGGAAGCCCCGTTCGATGCTTTGATCAAAATGTCCATAGGGGTTTGGTAAAGCCATTCCCGCTCGGGCATTCCGTTTTCCCATGAGCGCTTTTCTTCTAGTCGGGAATAGGCCGTCATATACACCGCCGTACCTGCCAAAGGTAATGAGCCTTTACCCCCTGCCAAACGGTCTCGTATTTCCCCGCCGGATCCGGTTGCGGCACCATTGAAAGGCTCTACCGTGGTTGGAAAGTTATGCGTTTCGGCCTTTAAGGAGATGACGGACTCAAATTCCTCTTCTGTATAAAAATCAGGTTTGTCTGCCGTTTTCGGAGCAAATTGCACCACTTTCGGACCTTTTATAAAGGCAACATTGTCTTTATAGGCCGACACAATATCGTTTGGATTTTCTTGCGAGGTTTTCTTAATGAGCTTAAAGAGTGAGGTCGGCTTCTCTTCACCGTCAATGACGAAGGTGCCATTAAAGATTTTATGACGACAGTGTTCCGAGTTCACCTGACTGAAACCAAAGACTTCTGAATCGGTCAGTTTGCGACCCATTTTTTCTGCCAAGCCATTGAGGTAAGATACCTCTTCATCATTTAATGCCAACCCTTCTTGTTGATTATAGGCGGCAATATCATCAATCTCCAAAATGGCTTCGGGCTGTACGTCAATTGTATAAACTCCTTGGCCCAAACCATTGTATTTTTGTGAAATCATCGGGTCAAAATCGCTAAAAGCCTCATTGACTCTTTGAAATTCCTCAATCCTACGGATACCCGAAACACCCATATTTTGGGTAATCTCCGTGGCATTCGTACTCCATGGGGTAATCATGGCGGCTCGGGGACCAATAAAAAAGGCGTCTAGAGACGCCATATGTATTTTAGGTCGGTTGCCGAACAACCAGATGAGCTTATTGATGTCTTCTTGTGAAAGTTCTTGATGGGTTTCAACTGCAAAAACTTTGGTAGTTACCTCCCCGAAAAAGTGAATCATCGACCGTTTGAATTGTTAGGTTTAAGAAAGCCGTAAAATTACGTTTTTTTAAGACTTTTCGTCAATGGATTTCAAACAGTTTTGAACTGGGTATGTTGATAAGATCAACTCTCATTCCGGATAAATAGATTTCTTGCTCGGAAATGATGGATTGAATCGGGGTGTTATTTGTTTTTGTACTTTTAGGAATAGCTAATTCAAAAAATCCGACCCTTATGAAACTATCTAAAATCGCTGTAGTGATGAGCTGTATGCTTATTGTTATTACTAGTGTCTATTCCCAAAAGAAATATTCTAAAAAGCAAATTGAACGACTCAAAACCGAAGCTGCCCAAATCGTTCAGGCCAACCACAAAAAATCGCAGGTGATGGTAGACAAGGTCTTTAGCTTCGCCGAATTGGGATTTCAGGAGTTTGAATCTTCCAAATACTTGACCAGTATACTTGAAGAAAACGGTTTTGAAATCGAGAATTCCATTTCGGGAATCCCAACTGCGTGGATGGCGAAATGGAGCAATGGTGAAGGTCCGGTCATTGCTTTGGGAAGTGACGTGGATTGTATTCCAAAGGCATCACAGTATCCTGGAGTGGCCTACCACAAACCGATGGTCGAAGGTGCTCCTGGGCATGGTGAGGGGCACAATTCGGGTATTCCTTTGAATATTAGTGCCGTACTAGCCGTAAAACAACTCATGGAGCGTGAGAATATCGGGGGTACGCTCTTGGTTTGGCCAGGCATTGCAGAAGAGCTCTTAGGTTCGAAGGCCTGGTATGTTCGCGACGGACTTTTCGATAAGATAGATATGTGCATTTTCACCCATGTGAGCAGCAACCTTGGTGTCTCTTATGGACCGACCCGGGGTACAGGACTGATATCGGTAGAATATTTGTTCGAGGGAGAAGCAGCTCACTCGGCCGGAGCACCGTGGCGTGGAAGAAGCGCCTTGGATGCGGCCGAACTTATGAATATCGGTTGGAATTACAAACGGGAGCATCTGCATCCCTTAAAACGATCCCATTCCATTTTTACGGATGCGGGTGACCAGCCCAATGTGGTTCCTTCCAAAGCGGCCATCTGGTTTTATTTTAGGGATATAAGGTATAAAGGCATCATGGAGATGTATGCCGAAGCGAATGATATGGCAAAAGGGGCCGCACTGATGACAGGAACTCAAATGACTTCTCGCGTTTTGGGTGCCGCATGGCCCAGACATTTCAATAAAGTGATTGCGGAAACAATGTATGCCAATATCCAAAAAGTAGGTTTGCCAGAATGGTCCGCAGAGGATCAGGCCCTGGCCAAGGCAGTACAGACTGAGGTAAATTCGGAGAAAGTTGAAGGATTGGCTACGGAATTGATGAAACTTGGTTTACCGGTCAAAGATCCTATTAGCGGAGGTTCTGATGATATTGGGGATATTTCTTGGAAGATACCTACGGTAACCATGCGTTTTCCTTCCAATATTCCCGGACTTCAAGGGCACCATTGGAGCAACGCCATCGCCATGGCAACACCCATAGCGCATAAGGGTGTTACTGCAGGAGCGAAAGCCGAAGCAATGACCATTCTCGATTTTCTGTTGAAACCCCAGTTATTAAAAGATGCATGGACCTACTTCAACGATGTGCAAAGTAAAGAGGATACGTATGAACCTATGATTTCGGCGGAAGATATGCCTCCTATTTACTTGAATACCGATAAGCAGGGTGAGTTTCGTTCTGAATTGGAGAAATTCTACTATGACGAAACAAAGTATGATTCGTATTTGGAGCAGTTGGGGGTGGAGTACCCTACTTTGAAACAAAAATGAACTGGTAAGTAATAATTTCAGTTTCGCAGACCTATTAATCCCCTCTTTTTAGAGGGGAAACTATTGGTGATCAGCCCTTATTTTCTTTCCAGAAGCGCCATATAGAAGCCATCAAATCCGCTTTTTGAAGCGTAGATTTTCTTTTCTTTCACCAGTGAGAAATCCTTCCCTTCATCTGAGTCGAGAAACGAGTTGACCTGTTCACTGTTTTCCTGTGGCAGTATGGAACAGGTTGCATAGACCATTTTACCACCTACTTTAACTATTTTGCTATACGAACGAATAATGTCGTGCTGGGTCTTAGTGATTTTTTCTAAAAAGTCCGGTTGCATTTTCCATTTAGAATCCGGATTTCTTCGCAGTACGCCCAGACCCGTGCAGGGTGCATCGATAAGCACGCGATCGGCACTTCCATAGAGTTTCTTGAACACTTTGGTCGAGGAGATCTCACGGGTTTCGATATTATGAGCCCCGTTTCTTCTAGCCCGCCGTTTTAGTTCCTTCAGCTTGCTGCCATAAATATCCATGGAGATGAGTTGGCCTTTATTTTCCATAAGTGCCGCCAGATGAAGCGATTTGCCGCCGGCGCCAGCACAGGTATCCACTACGCGCTGACCGGATTTAACATCCAAAAGCTCGGCTACCAGTTGCGAAGAGGCATCCTGCACTTCGAAGAATCCTTTTTTAAATGATTCCGTTTGAAATACGTTGGCGCGTTGAGGTAAACGTAGTGCCGAGGCGTAGCCCTTGATCGGTTCTACATCGATACCTTCTTCTAAAAGCGACTTTCTAAGCTTTTCTTTGGTTGTTTTTAGTGTATTCGTGCGTAAAATCACTTCCGCTGGTTGATTGAGCTTGGCCAATTCTTCCGTCCACAATTGGTCGCCCAATGCTTTCTCTCCCAATTCATCGATCCAATCAGGAACCGCTTCCCTGAATTTTCTGATTTTCGATAATTCATCGAACTTTCCCTTGATTCGGCGTTCAGGTGTCGGTTCGATTTGTTTCCAATCTGGCAGCTCTATTCCTTTCAATACTGCCCAAACGGCCCACATACGGAACAAATCTTGCCTTCTGAAGGGTACTCTTATGTCCGCTATTTCCGCATACAACCTTTTGTAACGCACCATTTCGTAAATGGTTTCGGCGATAAATCCACGATCTCGTGCGCCCCAGCGTTTATCCAATTTTAAAACTTTTTGTACCACTTTGTCGGCATATTCTCCTTCATTGAAGATTAAATCGAGTCCGTCTATCACGGCAAATACCAAGTTTCTATGTAATTTCATTTTACGAAAATTCAGGCTGCAAAGGTATTGTATTCGGTACGATTCCCTTTATTTTTGATAAACTTTATACATATGCGCTATCTGCTGGTTTTTCTCTTTTTCTGTTCGGTCATTTCGTGTGATCAGACCCAACAAAGAATCGCTTTCACAACGGTATCCATTGAACCGGTCTACGAAGATTCCTTGAGTATCCGAGCCATCGCGTTTTTAGATTCCAACACACTGTCCTTTGCAGCGAACAAAGGTACTTATGGTACGGTTGATCTGGAATCGGGAAAAGTACGCACGAATGTCGAAAAATATCATACGCTCATTCCGGAATACCGCGCCATCGCAACGAACAAAGCCGACTTTTTTATGCTTTCCATCGGAAATCCGGCCCTACTTTATAAGACGGGGGATAACGGTAAGATGGATTTGGTATATATGGAAGAGGGAGAAGGGGTTTTCTACGATGCTATAGCTTTTTGGAATGCGGATGAAGGCATTGCCGTTGGTGATACGGTCGATGGATGTATTTCTATTACCATTACCAGGGATGGTGGATTTACTTGGACGAAGCTCGATTGTCAGCAATTGCCTAAGAGTATAGGCGGAGAGGGCGCTTTCGCCGCAAGTAATACCAACATCGAGGTATTCGGAAATGATACTTGGGTCGCAACAACGAAACGAATCTTATATTCACCGGATAAAGGAAAAACCTGGGAAGCAATAACGACACCTGTACGTACCGTGACGGAATCCGAGGGAATCTTTTCCATTGATTTTCATGACAAAAATTTGGGGATAGCTGTAGGTGGAGACTTTACAAAACCCGAGGGTAACCTGCGAAATAAGGCGATAACCCGTGATGGAGGAAAAACATGGTCATTAATAGCAGACGGAAATGATCCAGGGTATAAAAGCTGTATTCAATTTGTACCAGGTGGGGGAGGGAAGGAAATCGTAGCGATTGGTTTCACGGGCATTTCCTATTCAAAAGATAGCGGCGCACAGTGGAAAACCCTGTCGGAAGAGGGTTTTTACACACTCCGATTTTTAAACGACACCGTGGCGTATGCTGCGGGCAAAAACCGTATTTCTAAATTGACCTTCAAGTAAAAAGGGGAAGCTCTAGAGCTTCCCCTTTTTTGTTTGTGATTCGGATTATACGTTCACCACGACATAACCTCTTCCTTTTTTCTTGTACCATACACCTTTGTATTTGTACACTTTCCTTCCATTTCTAAGTTTTACGACTTTATTTCCTCTAGGCAAATGTCTGACTTGAATGCCCACAGGGGCCGCACAAACCACGAATCGCTTTCCTCTTGGTTTATACCAAACTCCATCGGCGAAATGAAATCGTACTTTGTTGTGTACTACAACCTTGGGGTTGTATAGCTTGGTGACCACGGTACCGTGTTTTGGATACACTTTAACTACCTTGCGTTGGGCTGTCGCGAATGCTGTCATTCCGAATACCAACATCATTGCGAGTACTACTTTTAGATTTTTCATAGTTTAATTTATTAAGGGTTACCTCTTTTTGACTCTAAATATCTGACAGGGTTTAATGAAAAAAGAGGCTATAAAGCCCCTTTTTTGCGTATTTCATCGAATATTCAAGAATCATCGGAATCCGCCACCGCCGTTGCGCCGCTGTCGGTACTGCTGTATCAGTTTTCGTTTAAAATCCTCTTCGGACTTCAGAAGGATTATTGTTTTTTTGGCAGACAGTATGCCTTTCATTTTTTTGACAAAGGCCTGTTGCTCCGCCTGTTTTTCTGCTTCAAGTGACATTTGCTTGCTCAGTAATTCCTCTGCTTCTTTTTCAGTAAGCGCATCGAAATCCATAGCCTTACTTCGAATTTCTTGACGTTCGGTTTTTCGAAAGCCGTTCATCCGTTCTTCGTGTTTGTTATAGGCAGGCCAAAAAGCTTCGGCCTCATCGTTTGAGAGGTCTAGCCTTTCCGTCAAAAAAGCGATCTTCAACGATTTTAGCTTTTCCCGGTCTGGCCTTCGCTGACCATAAAAGGTACTGGTCAGGGCCAAAAATGCAATGACCAAAAGTAGTTTCTTATTCATAATCTTCAAGGTTTAGGTCTTTGATATCATCTATATTCTCATTTAAATAGTCGATGACATTTTCTTCTTCGAATTGATTTTCCAAAATATCGTCGATTTCCAGCTCGTCTATGGGTAAGACTTCGGCAATCTCAAAGGTGGTCAGTCCTAGTTCATTGGTATCAAAATAGGTTTCAATATCAGCATTGGCCAAATCGTCCCAAGTGGTTTCGCCGGTAGCGTTCCAATTTAATCCGATAAGCATCACAAAGATGGCCGCAATTGACGCAGCCGCAACATAATATCTTTTATAGGGATGTAGTTGAACTACCTTGGTCTCAGACAAGGTGATTTTTTCTTGAATACTATTTTTCAAGTTGTCAAAATAGTCTTCAGGTACCGTGAAATCAACTCCTTCAGGCAGGTTGAGCTTCTCTTCGCTCAATTTGTCCTTCAACTTGTCGGTCAAGTTATCAAAGTAACCTTCGGGTGTTTTAAACGGACTATTTTTATCTAACTCTTCCATTACATTAATTTGACTATCGGTACTTTAAAAGGTTTAATCGTTCTTTTTCCAATTTTGGTAGTTGTTCTTAATTCATTCTTCT
Source organism: uncultured Flavobacteriaceae bacterium (assembly GCA_947494565.1). Lineage (GTDB taxonomy): Bacteria > Bacteroidota > Bacteroidia > Flavobacteriales > Flavobacteriaceae > Maribacter_C. The sequence continues at coordinate 317,912 of CANLVG010000003.1, forward strand.
TTTAGAAAAGCCTCTATTTTTTTGGCCGCCAAATGATAGGAAGCCTTGAGTCCACCAACGGATGTATCCAATATTTCCGAGATTTCCTCGTATTTCAGTTCCTGAAAATACTTCATATTGAACACCAATTTTTGCTTTTCAGGAAGACTGGCAATAGCCCGTTGTAATTTAAGTTGAATTTGATCTCCCTCAAAGTACACATCCGCCTGCAAACTGTCCAATAATTGATTTTGCACTTCTTCACTGGTAATGCCCTGTTTTTTTGACTTGATCTTCAAAAAACTCAGCGCCTCGTTGGTCGCGATACGATACATCCAAGAATAGAGTTTGCTATCCCCTTTAAACCCACCAATGCTTCGGTACACCTTAATGAAGGTATTCTGTAGCACATCATCCGCATCGTCATGGTTGAGCACGATTCTACGAATATGCCAATAAAGCCGTTGCTTATAGGTATCTATCAATACCTCAAAGGCCTTTGATTGCGTACTCGGATCTTTCAATTGATCTACTAAATCGGCTTCTGCTAGCAATAGTCGTTTGTTTGGATTCTTCTCTTTGACCTTAAAATTACAAAAAGGTTTAATCGCCGAGAATAAGTCGGGCTGCTTTCCGGTTTTAAGGTAGTACCGCCTGGTCGAAGAACTAGCCCAGTGATTGCATCTCCACGAGCTTGAAATAGTTGCCTTTTTTGGCGAGCAGCGCTTCATGAGATCCTTGTTCGACTATTTTTCCTTTTTGGAGCACGACGATAGTGTCTGCCGTCTGTATGGTCGACAATCGGTGTGCAATAACAATGGAGGTACGATTTCGCATCATCTTTTCTAGGGCGTCCTGCACCAGACGTTCACTTTCAGTGTCAAGAGCTGAAGTAGCTTCATCCAAGATCATTATCGGTGGATTTTTCAAAACGGCCCGAGCAATCGATAATCGTTGTTTTTGCCCTCCACTCAGTTTATTTCCTCCATCACCGATGTTGGTGTCATAGCCATTGGGTAATTCAGATATGAATTCATGGGCGTTGGCAATCTTGGCGGCTTCTGTAATTTCATCTTCCGTGGCGTTTTCTTTTCCAAGGGCAATATTACTTCGTACGGTATCATTGAACAATATGGAATCTTGAGTGACCAAACCGAGTAAACTACGCAGTGATTTCTTGGAAAGGGTTTTGATATTGTCCCCGTCGATTTTGATCGCCCCTTCATTGACGTCATAAAAACGTGTCACTAGATTTGCAATGGTACTTTTTCCGCTACCCGATTGTCCGACAAGTGCTACGGAATGCCCTTTGGGAACCTCGAGATCAAAATTTCGAAGTACATAGTCGTCCTCATATTTAAAGGAGATATTTTCCAGATGGATACCTTTTTCGAAGACTTTTTTATCCAAGGCATTCTCAGCTTCAATGATGGGATTTTCGGTTTCAAGAATTTCCAATACACGTTCTGCAGCGGCATTCCCTTTTTTAACCCCATAGGAGGCCTTGCTCATTGATTTGGCAGGCGTTAGTATGTTATAAGCCAATCCCATATAGGCGATAAAAGATGCCGCATCCAAAGTTTCTTCCACAATCACCATTTTGCCACCGAACCATAATAAGACCCCAATGACCAAAATACCCAAAAATTCCCCTGTCGGGGACGCTAGGTTTTGTCGATTCAGAAGTTTGTTGCTAAAATCAAAAAAACGTTTGGTCGAGCTTGAAAAAGTTCGGTAAAATTTGGATTCGGCATTAAATGCCTTGACCACGCGCAAGCCTCCTAATGTCTCCTCAACTATGGAAAGAAAATTGCCCTGTTCTTTTTGAACGTCATCTGATTGTTTCTTTAATGATTTTCCGATCCATGAAATGATGCCTCCGGCAATAGGAATAAAAATGAACACAAAAAGGGTGAGCTTTCCGCTAATGCCGAACATGATGATGATCGTGAATAAAATGGTCAAGGGGTCACGTACGATCAGTTCCAATACGGATAGAAACGAATGTTGTATCTCAAGTACATCGGAAGTAATCCTCGCAATGACATCGCCCTTTCTTTTTTCGGAGTAATAGGCGACGGGGAGTTCCGTAATTTTTTCATACATCTGGTTTCTGATATCCTTGAGAACCCCATTCCGAAGAAATGTGATGAAATACATGGCCAGATAATTGAAGAGGTTTTTAAGCAAGAATAGAACCAATATTAAACCAATGACTAACACCAGCCCCTTCATTTTATCCGCCCCGGCGTACTGGGTGACATGGTATCCGAGGTAGTCCATGATATAATCCTTGGCTCCCCCTAAACCGGTATATTCAGGTAGTTGGGTAATGGGTTTGTCCTTTTCGAACAGCACGTTCAACATGGGGATGAGTGCCGCAAAAGAGAGTGCACTAAACAGGGCATAGAGTATGTTGAACAGAATGTTCAGATATCCGTATTTGCGATACGGTTTCGCAAAATGGAGGATTTTTTTGAAATAGTCCATTAACTCAATTGCAGTTCGGAAAGAATAGTGGCAATTTTTGAATCCAATGTTGCATTCACCTTTTTGAACTCATTGGCATTCTCGAGTGTCGTATTCGTACTGATGTAGAATTTTACTTTCGGCTCCGTACCACTTGGTCTGGCCGCAACTCGAGTACCATCTTCCGTTTCATAGATCAGTACGTTTGACTTCGGAAGGTCCATGATCTTTTCTGCACCGGTAATCACATTCTTGGCAATCGAGGTGTTATAGTCTTCGATCCACCGAACTTTAGAACCGGCTACGGATTCCACAGGATTATCCCTAAAATCCTCTAGCATCTGTTTGATTTCCGCTGCACCACTGATTCCCTTCTTAGTCAGTGATACCAAATGTTCCTTATAGAAGCCAAAATCCACATAACAATCAATAAGGTCTTTGTAGAAAGAACTTCCATTGGCTTTGGCCTGGCTTGCGATTTCACAAGCGAGTAGGGTAGAGGTCACCGCATCCTTGTCACGTACAAAGTCACCGACCATATATCCGAAGCTTTCTTCTCCTCCGCCGATGAATTTTGACTGGGGAAAGTCCTTGATCATCTTACCGATCCATTTGAAGCCCGTAAGTGCTGTTTTGAACTCCACGCCATAGGCTTTGGCCATGGCCTCCATCATTGGGGTAGACACAATGGTAGTTGCAATAAACTCATTGCCCTGAAACCCCTTTTCTTTGTGTTGGTCCAAAAGAAATTTGGTCATCAATACCATGGCCTGGTTGCCATTGACGATTTCCATCTTTCCTTCAAGGTTACGCACGGCAATGCCTAGGCGATCACTATCCGGGTCGGTTCCTACAACCATATCGGCCCCGATTTCCTCTGCTTTGGCAACCGCCATAGAAAGTGCTTCCGGCTCTTCTGGGTTTGGGGAAACCACTGTGGGAAAAGCTCCGTCCGGCTTTGCTTGTTCTTCGATAATGGTCACGTTTTCGTATCCGGCCCGTTTCAGCACTTCGGGAATTGCGGTAATCGAAGTGCCGTGTAAAGAGGTAAAGACAATTTTGAAATCTGCCTTTCCATCGGCATTGAAACTTCCGTTTTTGACCGATTCGTCAATAAACGCTTGATCAACTTCTTTATCAATGCTTTCGATCATACTGCTGTCTGCGGAAAACTTAATGTCTTCAAAGGAGAGTGAATTGATTTCTGCTATGATAGCACCGTCTTGGGGTGGAACAATTTGGCCACCATCCGTCCAATACACTTTGTATCCATTATACTCCGGCGGATTATGCGATGCTGTTAAGACAATACCTGCGTGACAGTTCAAATGACGTACGGCAAAAGAGAGCTCGGGAGTCGTACGGAGTTCTGAAAAAAGAAAAACTTTAATTCCATTTGCGGAAAATACCTCTGCCACGGTTTGCGCCAAGGTATCACTATTATGACGGCAGTCGTATGCTATGACCACCTTGATGGCTTCGTCAGAATATGATTTACGCAGGTAGTTACTTAGTCCTTGCGTACTTTTTCCCAAGGTATATTTATTGATACGGTTGGTACCAGCACCCATAATTCCACGCATACCGCCGGTTCCGAATTCCATGTTCTTATAAAAACGATCTTTTAACTCTTCTGGGTCACTGTCTATTAGATTTTGAACTTCGGACCTTACATCGGTATCAAAAAAATCGCTAAGCCAGCCTTTGGCAGTTTCTAGAATGGTATCCATAACGTAGTGTTTTTTAAGGCGATAAATTTACGAAGAATATAGTTCTTCACTGACTTTTGTTTCTTCGGAAATCGTGTATCGCGCTTCGTTCTTTCTTGACCTGATCAATATTTCGCCCAAGAAACCAGCCAAAAACAATTGGGTTCCGATAATCATCGCGGTCAATGCTATAAAGAATTGTGGTCTATCCGTAATCAGTCTTCCCGTTGTATTGATGAACAGTTTGTCGATTCCCAAATAGGTGGCGAATCCGAATCCGATAAGAAACATGATCACTCCTAGGGCCCCGAAAAGGTGCATGGGCTGTTTGCCGAATTTCGAAACAAACCAGATGGTGATCAAATCTAAAAATCCATTGATAAATCGTTCCATGCCAAATTTAGTTTTACCGTATTTACGGGCTTGGTGCTTGACTATTTTCTCATTGATTCTTGAGAATCCGGCATTCTTTGCCAAAACCGGTATATAGCGATGCATTTCACCGGAAACTTCAATGGATTTCACTACTGTCTTTTGGTAGGCTTTCAATCCACAGTTGAAATCGTGCAAGCGCACGCCTGAAGTCTTTCTTGCCGCCCAATTAAAGAGTTTCGAGGGCATGTTCTTAAAGAGTACGGAATCATAGCGTTTCTTTTTCCATCCGGAAACCAGCTCATATCCCTCTTCATGTATCATACGATATAGTTCGGGGATTTCTTCGGGATTATCCTGTAAATCTGCATCCATAGTAATGATGACGTCTCCTTGTACGGCTTTGAACCCGGCATGTAACGCTTGTGATTTACCGAAGTTCCTCTGAAACCGAATACCTCTTACGGCAGGGTTTTCCGACGCCAGATTTGAAATAATATCCCATGAGCTATCCGTACTGCCATCATCGATAAAAAGAATTTCATACAAAAAATGATTGGATTGCATCACGGATACAATCCAATCATGGAGTTCTTTCAAAGATTCTTCTTCGTTAAGTAAGGGAATAACAATGGATAGCTGCATTGCGCACTTCTGATTTACTTTTCAAAAGTACGATTTTGAAGTTAAATTGCGTTTTTTCCTTTTTTCAAGATCAGACCGGTGAACAGGCCAATGATCAGACCGATGACCACGTTAAGTATAATTCCTATAGGATAGGCAAGCCATGCGATTTTCCCTTGCATTTCCATACCCTGCGCCCACTGTTCTTCAGTTAACTTCGGATTATCAGCAAATGCCTGAACCTTTGCGATTGCCATTGCCTTTTCCATAAAATCGGGTTCAATCACATTAGTGAGTACCCAGTAAAATGCTAGAGCGATAATACCTCCTACCAGACCAATGCCGGCACCCAGTTTTAATGCCTGCGATAGACTTAATAGTCCGCCGTTTGCCTTTTTGAACTGTGAAGTAGCCAGAAAAATGGCTATTACGGTAAGTATAATTCCAATAATTCGAACCGACCAGCTTTGTTCGTAGTGCAATTCGGCAAAATAGAGCATCAAAGAGAAAATAATACTCGCCAGGCCCAAGAGCAGGCCGTAGGTCCAAGCGAACTTTCCGGTTTTAGGTAAATTTTCTTCCATTTGTATCGTGTTTTTAGGTTGTACTTAACGTTAGTTGAACAAACTCGGTTTTTGTTACATCTTCAAGTTACGGTTTTTCAATTTTCTTTTTTTACTTTTTGATTGTGGATTTCGGAGAATTCATTAAATTTGCAGCCTTAAAATGAGTGCCTGTCGGAATGGGTGCATTAAATTTTATAACCATGAAAAAAGGAATACACCCAGAAAATTACAGGTTAGTAGCCTTCAAAGATATGTCCAATGACGATGTGTTTTTGACGAAATCGACTGCCGAGACCAAGGAAACCTTAGAGGTGGACGGCGTCGAATATCCGTTAGTGAAGTTAGAGATTTCAAGAACATCCCATCCGTTTTACACTGGTAAAGCCAAATTCTTGGATACTGCAGGACGAATCGATAAGTTCAAAAGCAAGTACGACAAATTCAAGAAAAAAGCGGCACCTGCAGCTGAAGAAGCTCCTAAAGCTGAAGAAAGCAAGGAGGAGAAATAAGGAGTATCTTGTAGAATATACATACCGAACGCCTCCGATACTCAGTGTCGGAGGCGTTTTTTGTTACTTTTGCCCAAAATTCTATTTTGATGAACTACATCCTTTTTGATGGCCTGGTGCGAGATGCTTTGCTTCCCTTCACCTTTACAAGACCGGTAGCGGATATCCGTGTCGGTATTTTGACCATCCGTGAGAAATGGGAAAAATACCTCGGGAATACGATCACGACAATTACAGAAGATTATTTGACGGAGAAGTTTCCCATGGTCGAGATGCCTGAGAATGTGTTGATCAATGCTTCTTTTTTACCCACTGAACAACTGGTCAGTGCGATTCAGGATTTGAAGGAGAACGAAGCGATTTTTATGGAGGATGAGGTGATTGCCTTTTATTCCAAAGAATCGCAACAAGAAGTGGATTTCACCACCTATCACTGTATAGCTTTTAAGGAGGAGGTCTTTCGAATTGAACATACTTGGGATATTTTCTCGAAAAACGGGGAAGCTTTACAGGCCGATTTTGATTTGATTACGGCGGGAAGGAAAAGTGCTCCCATTTCCGATACCAATAGCGTTATCCATGCAGAGCATATCTTTCTTGAAGAAGGCGCGAGTGTGGAATACAGTATTTTGAATGCCACCGAAGGGCCTATCTATATTGGCAAAAATGCACAAATCTGGGAAGGTAGCCTCATCCGGGGTGGTTTTGCCCTGTGTGATCATGCCGTGGTGAAGATGGGGGGTAAGATGTACGGTCCGACCACAATCGGCCCCCATTCAAAAGTATGTGGCGAAGTTAGCAATGCCGTAATATTTGGGTATTCCAGTAAGGGTCACGAAGGCTATTTAGGGAATGCGGTATTGGGGGAGTGGTGTAATATCGGTGCGGATAGCAATAATTCCAATTTGAAAAATAATTATGCTAAAGTGCGTATTTGGAATTATGAAACAGAAAGTTTTGATCAAACCGGACTCCAATTTTGCGGGTTGATGATGGGCGATCACAGTAAGACGGCCATCAACACCATGTTCAATACGGGAACAGTCATCGGCGTCAATTGCAATATCTACGTACCGGGATTTCCACGAAATTTCGTCCCTAGTTTTAGTTGGGGCGGTGCATCCGGTTTTACAGAGTATTTGCCCAAACGGGCCTTTGAGGCCGCCAAGGTCATGATGGCAAGACGGGGAGTAGAGTTCAATGAAACCGAGGCTAAGATTTTGGAGCATGTTTTTGAGCTGACCAAGAAATGGCGTAATTATTAAAATATGAACTCCTTTTCATAAAAGGCAATGGAGTTTTGGTTGAAGTATTTCGTTCAAGTGCCAAAATCATTGAATGAAACCATATGATCAGTATAGTGAAGAAAAAAGTCGCATTTTATACTTTAGGCTGTAAGCTGAACTTTTCGGAAACCTCTACGATTGCAAGAAGTTTTCAGGAAGAAGGATTTGAACGGGTGGACTTTTCCGATCATGCCGATTTATATGTCATCAATACCTGCTCGGTCACCGAGAATGCCGATAAGCGTTTTAAGACCATAGTGCGACAGGCCCAGAAAGTGAATCCTGAGGCCTTCGTGGCGGCAATTGGTTGCTATGCCCAATTAAAGCCTGAGGAACTTGTTGCTATCGACGGTGTGGATTTAGTGTTAGGAGCTACCGAAAAATTCAAGATCACCGACTATGTGAATGACCTTACCAAAAACGATTTGGGAGCGATACACTCCTGTGAAATAGAAGAGGCGGATTTCTATGTAGGCAGTTACGCCATCGGAGATCGTACGCGGGCCTTCTTAAAAGTGCAAGATGGTTGTGATTACAAATGTACGTATTGTACCATTCCGCTGGCTCGTGGGATATCTCGCAGCGATACTTTAGCAAATGTGTTACGCAATGCGGCCGAGATTTCAGCGAAGGGAATCAAGGAAATAGTGCTCACTGGAGTGAATATTGGTGATTATGGAAAAGGGGAATTTGGAAATAAGAAACATGAGCATACCTTTTTGGATTTGGTCAAAGCCCTAGATGAAGTGGACGGTATTCATCGCCTACGTATTTCGTCGATCGAGCCCAATCTTCTAAAAAACGAAACCATTGATTTTGTGGCTCAGAGTAACTCATTTGTGCCACATTTCCACATTCCGCTGCAAAGCGGTTCCGATGCGCTGTTAAAAAAGATGCGTCGACGGTATATGAGTGATCTATACGTCGAGCGGGTCAACCGAATAAAGGAGGTGATGCCCCACGCCTGTATCGGAGTAGATGTTATTGTTGGTTTTCCTGGAGAAACAGATGCCCATTTTTTAGAGACTTACCACTTTTTGAGTGCTCTTGAGATATCTTACCTACATGTCTTTACCTATTCTGAACGGGATAATACACCGGCCGCTGAAATGGATGGTGCAGTGCCTAAAAAGGTGCGTAACAAGCGCAGTAAGATGTTACGTGGGCTCTCGGTCAAAAAGCGAAGGGCATTTTATGAGAGTCAATTGGGTACCACGCGAACGGTATTGTTCGAAAGTGAAAATAAACAGGGCTATATTCATGGCTTTACCGAAAATTATGTAAAGGTCAAGGCTCCTTGGAATCCTGAATTGGTCAATACCCTACACCGGGTTAGGCTAACCGAAATCGTCGAGGACGGTTTGGTGCGTTTTGAGTTTATGCCCAGTACGGTACAGGCATAAAAAAACCTCCTAAAAGGAGGTTTTCAATGTGCTTGAACTGTAGGGTTAGATACGTATTCCAACCGGTAGCATTTCTTTGTATTGCCTGTTCTTTCTTAAAAAACCTGCAATTTGAGGGCTTGTTGGTACCACCCTTTGATTTTTTTCTTGAATGTGGTGTAAAACAGATTTGATGAAATCTTCTCTAAAATCTTTTTTTTCAATAGCTTCGGGGATAACCAGTTTGGTTAAAAAAACCTTTCGTTCTTGCGAAGAATATTCAATCTTAGCTAGATGTCCGTCAACACTAGTTTCAAATTGACGCAAGAAACTGTTGTCCTTAATTTCTACTTCATTCATATAGTTTGATTTTAATATTTGGTTCAAGACAAAAAAATTACGGGGTTCTCAGTCCGTAATTTTATCTACTTTTACGTTAGTTGTTAAGGAGTAGGCCCTTTTTTTCTAAAGTAGTTTACAAAATTAGTGAAAAAAATGTGAAATTCCTAAAAAACCAAGCTTGAAAGCCCCAATGACAGATGATAAGATACATGTGTATTTGATGCCCGGGATGGCAGCCAATCCTTCTATATTTAGATATATTCAATTGCCGGAAGCCCAGTTTGAGCTTCATACACTGCATTGGTTCGTTCCACAGAAGAATATGAGTCTGTCTGAGTACGCTTTGAAGATGACAGAAGAAATAAAACATGAAACCCCGGTCTTATTAGGTGTTTCTTTTGGGGGAATGTTGGTACAAGAGATGGCCAGATACGTAAAGACCAAAAAAGTCATCGTAGTCTCAAGTGTCAAACACGAGTCTGAATTGCCAAAACGGATGCAATTTGCGAAGTACACCAAAATTCATAAATTATTACCAACCGGGATTGTGAACAATGTGGAGCTATTGGCTAAATACGCCTTTGGGGAAACTGTTACCAAGCGTTTGGCGCTCTACGAAGAATATCTTTCGATACGTGATAAACATTACATCGATTGGTCTATCGATCAAATCGTGAACTGGAAACCAGGTTATTGTCCTGATGGTATGGTTCATATTCATGGTGAAAAAGACAATGTGTTTCCTATTTCGAATATTAAGGATTGTATTCCTGTTAAACAGGGCACACATACGATGATCATTCATCGAGCAAAATGGTTTAATGAGCACCTCCCCACAATTATTTTGCAATAAGCGAGTTGTATCTATACCTTTGAGTAACCAAATTAATCAAAAGCTATGAAAATCCTTAAGAATTTATTGATGGCCATCGGCGTCATTGTCGTCGTGAGTACCTTAATTTTTGCGGTGCAAAGTAAGAATGAGTTAATTCACTTAAAGGAGGAAATCGCCGAAAAAAATGTCGCTGATGGATACCAAATATCCGCTATAGATATTCCAGAGGATTTGAACTTCGCGGGCGAGAAAGTGCCTCAAGAAGATCCCGAGATTCTCGAACGTGTCGATCGTGAGTTTTTGGTGAATACGTATTGGCAGTCCAATGCCGTCTTATTGATGAAGCGAGCACACAAGTACTTTCCTATCATTGAACCGATTTTAGCCAAAAATGGCGTGCCCGATGATTTCAAGTATTTGGCAGTCGCTGAAAGTGGATTGCAAAATGTAGTTTCCCATGCGAAAGCTACTGGTTTTTGGCAGATTATGAAGGCTACCGGAAAACAGTACGGGTTAGAAATAAACCAGAACGTCGACGAACGTTATCATTTGGAAAAATCGACCGAGGTGGCGTGCAGGTACTTGAAGAAATACAAGGAAAAATACGGTTCATGGACCTTGGCTGCAGCAGCATATAACACGGGAACGGGATCGGTAGATAAGTATTTGAGAACTCAAAAGGTGCACGACTATTACGATTTGCTATTGGGCCAGGAAACCGGCCGCTATGTATTTCGGATTATGGCAATCAAGGAGATTTTATCCGATCCCCAAAAATATGGTTTTGAGCTGGAGGATGAGGATAAGTACCAAGCAGTGCCTACCTTTACTATTGAAGTGGATACGCCGGTCACGAACTTCGCTGATTTTGCAAAACAGTATGAAATCAACTATAAGATTTTAAAACGTCACAATCCATGGTTGCGCGAACCACATCTGAACAATCAATCTGGAAAGAAATATACGATCGAGATTCCCAATAAGGGGTATTACAGGGAAACCACTGCGCCCTAATCGAATTTTAAAAGTAGAGTCATAAAAAACCCCGTATTCCGCTGTTAAGAAGAATACGGGGTTTTTCATGCCGTATAGAAATGATTCCAACTGGTTAAATTCGCTTCATCTGCTGTTGCATCATTCGAATCTGCTCTGTAAGCATATTGTTTTTATCCAATTTTTTGGCTTCGGACAGCAGCATGGTCGCTTCTCTTTTTCGCCGTTTTTGCATGGCGATACCAGCCAAACTAAGTTTTGCCATAGCGACATCGTAATCCATGGTCAAGCCTAACTTTAAGGCTTTTTTAAAGAATTTCTCGGCTTGTGTCAAATTTGTTTGGGAATGAATGATACCATGTAAGTAGTTGTAATACCCTTGCTGTTTCGTGGTTAGCGCCGCTTCGGGGTTGCTTATTTTATCAAGCCATTTTTGCGTGCCCTGTAGATCTTGCTTTCGCATTCTAAGGAACGCGAGTAAGATCATTTCGTTTCTAAAATATAGGAAAATGAATATTAAGGAGAGCAAGATCAAGAAAATTCCGTTTCCGATATTTCCTTCGTAAAATTGATATCCTGCATAGGCGATAATGAGTCCCGCTATGATGAGTTTGAAAACTTTATTGAACATATGTCTTTATTCTTCTATTAGTTTGTATGTGATGGTTGATGTAATTGTGGTCGGTATTTCTTGATCACCCAATTGCGCCATAGTGGAAACCCCTTTTGCCTCGCTCTCGACGGTCATAAACTCGATAAAGCCTGTATTGCGATCGGCCGTTATTTCAGTGGTCTGTGACCCCATTAAGTTCATTGTGGTCGCCTGTTCGTTAATGTCCATCGTTACATCAGCGTTTCCTGAAATGGTCACGGTTTTATCTTCAAGTGCCTCCAAAGTCCAAGTATTTTGGGCATTCAGCTTACCGGTGTATTCATTCTGCCATGTATCGCCGACGGCTACCTGATGATCACTATATATGAAAGTCATCTGCTTATAACTACTGGAAAGCGCTTCCGAGCCAAATTCTTTCTCCAATGATTTTTTCATTAGGTTCTTTGAAAACTCATCTTCAAGTCCTGAAGAATTTGCCATTTGGGCCACTAAGCTATCTCCCCCGACGACCTCTAAAATATTACCTGTTTTTGCGAGCATCATTTCCACCGGCTGGTCCAAGAGGCTATTGAACATTTTTGATTGGATATCCTCCTCGGAAACCTCCTTGGCGCGAACGTTCATTAGTTCCCCCTGAATACTGGAGTCCATCAGCAGATTCAAATCCTTGAACTGAAAGGCAATGGTATAGGCATCATTGGATTCGCCGATGACGGTAAATTCTAGAATACCATCAAGAGTATTGGTCAGTACGTGTGACGCTCCATCCAGTTCTTGCGTAATGAGTTGCTTGGCATTTTGCTTTACCTTGAAGACATCCCCTTTTTTAAGTTGATACCCAAGAACGGTTTGCCCATTTAGGGTTAAGCTGAAAAAAAAGATATAGAGTACCGCTAGTGTGTATTTCATAGAGCGATTTTAGACCTGAAAACGAATTCTGGCAAAAATACTAAAATCAAAACGTAGGGTAGCAGACGAGGCTGAAAAATATTTTCTCATTTGCATTTGGCAAAGAAAAAACTCTTCGTATATTTGCGCCCAGTTTTAGGCAAGCAATTTGGACTTGACCTTCACACAAGTTTTTAATACGTATTAAACGATGAGCAAAAGAACATTTCAACCTTCGAAGAGGAAAAGAAAAAATAAACACGGTTTTAGAGAGCGTATGGCTTCTGTAAACGGTAGAAAAGTTCTTGCCAGAAGAAGAGCTAAGGGTAGAAAAAAATTAACTGTATCATCCGAGCCGAGACACAAAAAATAAATGATTCCGTATTTTTAAAAATATTGAAGGTGTTACTTTTTTAAAGTAGCACCTTTTTTTTATGCCTTATTTACACTCTAAGTATCTAATTTTTAATTGCAAAGCACCTATAGAACATGCCGAAAAGAAAAAATTTAAAATCCGTTTTGATTATTGGTTCGGGCCCGATTATTATTGGCCAAGCCTGCGAGTTTGATTACGCCGGTTCGCAATCACTGCGCTCCCTGCGTGAAGATGGTATTGAGACCATATTGATCAATAGCAACCCAGCGACCATAATGACCGACCCTTCGATGGCCGATTTCGTGTATTTAAAACCGTTGACGACCAAATCGATTATCGAAATTCTGAAAATACATCCTCATATTGATGCTGTATTACCTACGATGGGAGGGCAAACTGCCCTAAACTTATGTATCGAGGCAGATGAGAAGGGTATTTGGGATGATTTCGATGTAGCCATGATCGGCGTCGATATCGATGCCATAAATATTACGGAAGATCGCGAGAAATTCCGAGAACTAATGGGCAAAATAGGAGTTGGCATGGCTCCTCAGGCCACAGCGACCTCTTTCTTAAAAGGAAAGGAAATCGCTCAAGAATTTGGTTTTCCATTAGTGATACGAGCTTCGTATACGCTTGGTGGAGCCGGAGCTTCCATAGTCTATAGACCTGAAGACTTCGACGAACTGCTCAGTAGAGGGCTAGAGATCTCACCGATTCATGAGGTGATGATCGATAAAGCCATGATGGGATGGAAAGAATTTGAGTTGGAGCTTCTTCGCGATAAGAACGACAATGTGGTCATCATTTGTGCGATTGAAAATATGGATCCCATGGGCATTCACACAGGTGATTCCATTACCGTGGCACCGGCCATGACCCTTTCGGATAAAACCTATCAAAAAATGCGTGATATGGCTATTCATATGATGCGCAGTATCGGCGATTTTGAAGGCGGATGTAATGTGCAGTTCGCAGTGAGTCCGGATGAAGCGGAAGAAATCATAGCGATTGAAATCAACCCAAGGGTTTCGCGTTCCTCGGCCTTGGCGTCTAAAGCAACAGGATATCCCATTGCAAAAGTCGCTACAAAACTCGCCATTGGCTATACGCTAGATGAATTGGAAAATCAGATCACAAAATCGACATCTGCACTTTTCGAACCTACCTTGGACTACGTTATCGTTAAAATACCGCGATGGAACTTCGATAAATTTGAAGGGTCTGACCGTACCTTGGGTCTACAAATGAAAGCAGTAGGTGAAGTAATGGGTATCGGCCGATCATTTCAGGAGGCTTTACACAAGGCCACTCAGTCCCTAGAAATCAAAAGAAACGGTTTAGGCGCCGATGGAAAGGGTTATAAGGATTATGACCAAATCATCAGCAAGTTGACAATTCCGAGCTGGGACAGGGTATTTGTGATTTATGATGCCATACAGATGGGCATTCCCTTAAGTCGAATACACGATATCACCAGAATAGACATGTGGTTCTTGAAGCAGTATGAAGAACTCTACCAACTGGAAAAGGAAATCTCGAAATATACCATCGCTACGCTTTCAAAGGAATTGTTGCTTGAAGCAAAGCAAAAAGGTTTTGCAGATCGCCAGATCGCGCATATGCTGGATTGTTATGAGAGTGAAGTATACAATAAGCGTACGGAGTTGAGTATCAATCGGGTGTATAAACTGGTCGATACCTGTGCCGCGGAGTTTAAAGCGATGACCCCCTATTACTACTCCACTTTCGAGGCAGAAGTCGAAACGGCCCAAGGCGAACGGTATGTCGCCAACGATAGTGTTGTGACCGATAGAAAGAAAATAGTTGTATTGGGTTCAGGACCGAACCGAATCGGGCAGGGGATAGAGTTTGATTATTGCTGTGTTCATGGAGTTCTGGCCGCATCAGAGGCCGGTTATGAAACGATTATGATCAACTGTAATCCCGAAACGGTTTCCACCGACTTCGATACTGCCGATAAGCTTTATTTTGAACCTGTATTTTGGGAACATATTTACGACATTATCCGTCACGAAAAACCAGAAGGGGTTATTGTACAGTTGGGGGGGCAAACCGCGCTGAAACTTGCTGAAAAGTTATCGAAATATGGCATCAAGATTATTGGAACAAGTTTCGAATCGTTGGATTTGGCAGAAGATCGTGGAAGCTTCTCCAAATTATTGAAAGAAAATGATATTCCTTATCCAAGATTCGGAGTGGCCGAAACTGCAGATGAGGCCTTACAATTGTCCGATGAGTTAGGATTTCCGTTATTGGTAAGACCTTCTTACGTATTGGGCGGACAAGGAATGAAGATTGTGATTAACAAAGAGGATCTTGAAGCCCATGTCGTTGATTTATTGCGAAAGATTCCTAATAACAAACTGTTGCTCGACCATTACCTCGATGGGGCCATAGAGGCCGAAGCAGATGCTATCTGTGACGGCGAGGATGTATACATCATAGGAATCATGGAACATATTGAGCCTTGCGGTATCCACTCTGGGGATTCCAATGCAACGCTACCCCCTTTCAACCTGGGCGAGTTTGTGATGCAGCAGATAAAGGACCATACCAAGAAAATAGCGTTGGCTTTGAATACGGTAGGACTTATCAATATTCAATTTGCCATCAAAGATGATAAGGTATATATCATTGAGGCGAACCCAAGGGCATCGCGTACGGTACCCTTTATTGCCAAAGCCTACAAGGAGCCGTATGTCAATTATGCGACCAAGGTAATGTTAGGTCACAATAAAGTCAAGGACTTCGATTTCAAACCAGAGCTTGAAGGTTTTGCCATAAAGCAACCTGTTTTCTCATTCAATAAATTCCCGAATGTGAATAAGAACCTGGGACCTGAGATGAAGAGTACCGGAGAGAGCATTTTGTTTATTGACAGCCTCAAAGATGATCAGTTTTATGATCTTTACGGAAGGAGAAAGATGTACCTGTCAAAATAAAAGATTACAAAAGAACACTACGTACAATGTAAAAACCCCATTCAGCCTAACGAATGGGGTTTTTCTAACAAACAAACACTTCAACTTAATTTATTCACCTTGCCCTAGGGAAAAACTTCTTTTTCCATCGAATTCATATAGGTTTTCGGTCTTGATTACTTGAAAACCTTTTTGATGTAATTTTGATAATAGGGCGACTACCTGCTCGAACTCAACGTTCTCATAGGTAGGAATAGCTCTTTTTATATTGGCATCCACAGCAACAAAACGGCATCTCCAATGATCCGTGCAATAGGTTTCTTCCAACCCGTTAGGAAAGACCTTGACACCTCGATTGGTGATCATCTTGAGTTTTAGGTTATGCGCCTTGATCTTTGATAGTTCAGTTCCGATCCATTGTGGGTCTTTGTCCTGCCAATCGATAAACACGTCAACTCCGACCAGTTCTTTTTTACTTGCCTTTCTTTGATATTCTGGAATCGTAATGGTTCCTGAACCTTTACTCATGTTGCTCCCAGAAAGATTTATAGGATTCTTTCCTAAACGAGCGATGATTTCGTTGGCAAATTCGTCCGTGTTGACCAACTGAGCACTAGTGTTCTCTTGATAGATATCCGCAGTATGGTATCCATCTTCTATAGTAGTAAGCCAGGCATTTTTTATCTTATCGGCCACATCGGCTTGACCGATATGGGCCAGCATCATTGTGGCCGCGTTCAACAACCCTGATGGGTTGGCTATCTTCTGGCCGGCGATGTCGGGGGCCGAACCGTGTATGGCCTCAAACATCGCCACATTGGTGCCAATGTTCGCTGAACCTGCCATACCTACGGAGCCGCCGATCTCAGCAACGATATCGGAAATGATGTCCCCATAGAGATTGGAAGTAACGATTACATCATAGTTTTCTGGACTTGCGGCCAATTTTGCCGACCCAATGTCTATGATCTGCGACTCGCTCTTTATTTCGGGATATTCTTTCGCAATTTCCTTGAAAACCGAATGGAACAAGCCATCGGTCAATTTCATAATATTGTCTTTCACCATACAGGTGACTTTCTTTCTCCCATACGCTTTGGCATATTCAAATGCATAGCGTACAATTTTTTCACAGCCAGGTCTTGAAATCAGTTTTAGGCATTGAACCACGTCTTCGGTCTGCTGATGTTCGATTCCGGCGTAGAGATCCTCTTCATTCTCACGTACCACGACCACATCCATTTTAGGAAAATTGGTCTTTACATACGGGTGGAGTGCCGATACTGGTCTAATGTTGGCAAATAGACCCAAAGATTTTCGGAGCGTGACGTTTAAACTCTTATACCCTTTTCCTTGAGGAGTAGTTATGGGCGCTTTCAAAATAATCTTGTTTCTTGAAATAACATCCCAAGCGCTTTTTTCGATACCCGCTGAATTGCCTGCGAGGTACACTTGTTCACCTATGGACATGGTTTCCGTCTCGATCTGTGCACCGGCGGCTTTTAAGACCTTCAGTGTGGCCTTCATTATTTCAGGACCTATTCCATCGCCTTCGGCAATCGCTATTTTGACGATTGCCGAAGTTTTTCTACTTTCTTTTTCTTTTACTAGCACTTCGTTTCCCATTCGTTTGTTTTTGTTGGGGTAAAGGTCTAAAAATTATATCATAAGTGTTTATTTATATTTATCATGATAAGCATAAAAATAACTTATTAATCAAAAGTTGGTCATGCTAGGGGTCGGGAACGGAAATACTCTCTTAAGTGCGCAAAGTGAAGGCGCATGGGGCAGAGTCGAGAAAAGAGGACGGAAATTCTTAGAACTGGGTGTGATGTTTGACAGGGAACTGTTTTGGGATTTCCTCATCGGATTCCCCAAGATTTTGGCGCAAATCAATTTCAATTCCACGGGCAATGGTAGAAATGGGCACGTCATTTGCCGTACCCTCAAAAGGATTTTCTCCAGTACGACCAATGCGTTCCATCGTATGGAATATCCAAGCGACAATTACATAAAAGGGGATGCAAAACCAAACAAAATAGGTTCCGATAACGGGCTGTACTTCTTTTAGTTCATTACCGATTTCAGCAAATTGAGGTACTAGGGCCAGTGGTAACAATAGTACAAAAACCCACATGAAAAAATGGTTCAAGGTTGCAAAATGTCTCGGATATGGAAAATTCTTGATGCGTTCGCTTTTGCCCTGTAATGAAAATAGTTCTTGAAGTAGCGCTTCCAATTCCAAAAAGGAAAACTCCCAAATGAGACCTTTCTCTTTGAGTTGTCTCAAATGGTGCGATTGTTGGTAGAGTAGTGCCGTCTGTTTGTTGTTTTTACTTAGAGCGTCTTCGATGTCGTCTTCCGAAAGATAGGGAATCAGATCTTCTTCCAACTCCGCATCAAATTCAGGAGGTTGGATGCCCCATTCCCTATCGGTTCTTTGATGCACTACGGTTTCCCAAGGTTTTGATTCACGCATAGCATGCCTTAAGGCGGTCATCCAAGCGATATGTCGATAGGTAAGCGTTTTGACCTCTCTTGCGATTTCTTCTTTTGAAAAAGGGGTTTCGGCGTATTCGTTAGTGAGCATATCTTGAATATACATACCAAATGTGCGGGAGGTATTGACGATACCGCCCCAAATTTTACGCGCCTCCCAGATTCTTCCATAAGACGAATTATTCTGAAAACCGATGACAAATGCAACGGCTGTACCTATGAGGGCGAGCGGTGTCCAGGGAATCTTGAACCATGACAGATCCAAAAAATAATTAACCGCCACCCAAGCTGTAATGATCACAACGAAAAGCAAAGTTTCGAAACGGGTCCAAATCGCCATTTCAAGGGCGGTATAGTTCTTCTTTGTATGCATGATGGTTTATTTTCTGATGTATTACTCCTCCCAGTCCGTATGAAAAACACCTTCACGATCGATTCGCTCATAGGTATGTGAGCCAAAGTAATCGCGTTGTGCTTGAATCATATTTAAAGGTAATCTGGCCGAAGTGTAGGCATCAAAGTATGTCAATGAATTGGAAAGTCCGGGAACGGGAATCCCATTCTTCGCCGCATAGGCCACCAATCCACGGGCAGCGTCAACCGTAGCTTGTACTTTAGTTACAAACGTAGGAGAGAGCAGGAGGTTGGGTAGGTCTGGCTGTGCTTTAAACGCTTCGGTGATATCCGCTAAAAGGCCAGCGCGAATGATACAACCGGCCCGCCAAATTTTAGCGATTTCGGCAATGTCCAATTCATATCCATATTCTTTGGAGGCGTCCGCAAGTTGATGTAGGCCTTGTCCATACGTCACGATGAAGGAAAAGTATAGGGCTTTTTCGGCCAAGTCTTTGAGTTGTTCTTTATCCATTCTGGCAACTTGAGGCCTTTCATAGAGCCTATCGGCCTGGATGCGTTCTTCTTTCAAAGCTGAAATTTCACGCATGCTGACCGCAATATCGATCGAGGGTACGGGAATACCCAAGTCCATGGCATTTTGAGAGGTCCACTTTCCGGTTCCTTTCTGTTTGGCTTTGTCTAAAATTTTATCTACCAATCTTCCTTCACCGAGATCATCGTCCTGTTCAAGAATCTCCGAGGTGATTTCGACCAAAAAGGACTGTAATCGTCCTTCGTTCCATTCGGCATAGGTTTGGTGTAGTTCATCATTATTGAAATTCCCTCCCTTTTTTAAGAGGTCATATAGCTCAGAAGTCAATTGCATGAGTCCGTACTCGATACCGTTGTGCACCATTTTGACATAATTTCCGGCGGACTTAGGCCCAAGGTAAGCAACACAGGGTTCTCCTTTGTATTTAGCCGATACCGCTTCAAAAATGGGTTTGACATGCTGATAGGCCTCGCGATTTCCGCCAGGCATGATACTCGGTCCGAGTCTGGCACCCTTGGCGCCACCAGATACCCCGGCCCCGAAGAAATGAATCCCTTTTTCAGCTAAATAGTCCTCTCGACGATCGGTATCCGTAAAGAAGGAATTTCCTCCATCGATAATAATATCATCTGCATCCAAAAGGGGAAGTAGACTTTCGATGACCCTATCGACTACTTTCCCAGCAGGAACCAAAAGCATGATTTTTCTGGGCGATGAGAGTGCACTGACAAATACCTTGGCATCTGTAGATGCATTTATTTTTTCCGTATCCCCTCCTTCTTCGATCAAGGCATTTACCTTATCGATATCAAGATCATTCCCAAAAGCGGAAAATCCGTTATCACCTACATTCAATATGAAATTGCGCCCCATGACGCCTAATCCTACTAATCCGAAATCGTACTTTTTTTCCATGGATGTGTTCTTGTTTATCAGGAAAGACCCTTCAAATCAAAAATAAATGAATTTATTGAAACGCGTGATGATCTTATAGTAAAGTTGTTGCTTATGCTTTTTCTTTTCGATACATTTAGATTTCGCTCGATAATTGAGATGGTATGCGCCGACGTCGGTCTTTAGAACCCACAGGCTTGTATCGATTTACTACATTTGTTTTTCCATAAATGCATCGTGGGCTTGCGCTCCGATGGTTGACTAAAAAAAGTATATATGACGAAGACCGACAATCAAATGCTCGTGATTTTTGGTGCCTCTGGTGATTTGACCGCACGCAAACTGATTCCCGCGATATACAACTTATACAAAGGCGGACATCTGCCCAAGAACTTTGCAGTTTTGGGAGCTAGCAGAAGTGACTGGAGCGATGATGATTTCAGACGAAACGTGGTCGAGGAAAGTCCGTACCTGAAAGACCAGATCAAGCGTGAGGACAAGGCCTTTGTAAAGGGCTTTTGTGATATTCTTTTTTACCACGAACTCAGTGATGATCAAGATGATGATTACGGTCCGTTAAAAAAACGGATTACCCAACTGAACAACGATCATAAGACCGAGAGTAACTATATCTTTTATTTTTCGGTTCCCCCGGCGGCCTACGAACCTATTGCCAAAAATATTCATGAACAAGGGCTACATGATGAGCAAGACGGTTGGAAGCGCTTAATCGTTGAAAAGCCCTTTGGCTATAGTCTTGAAACGGCCAAAAACCTGAACAATGCCCTTCACAGGTATTTCCAGGAACCCCAGATTTTCCGTATCGACCATTATTTGGGAAAAGAAACCGTACAGAACCTTTTGGTAACGCGTTTTGCCAATAGCATTTTCGAACCGTTATGGAACCGAAACTATATTCATCATGTTGAGGTGACCAACGCCGAAAGTGTAGGTGTGGAGAAGCGCGGGGGGTACTATGATAAATCCGGTGCGTTACGAGACATGTTTCAGAACCACCTATTGCAGATTGTTTCACTCATCATAATGGAGCCTCCGATCGGTGCCCATGCCGAAGAAATCCGTAATGAAAAGGTCAAAGCTCTGAAATCGTTGCGCATCATGACCGACCATTCAACCTTGCATCAAAATACCATTCGCGCCCAATATGTGAGTGCCGTAGTCGATGGTGAAAACGTAAAGGGCTACCGCGAAGAGGAGGGCGTCGATCCTGAATCGACTACAGAGACGTATGCGGCCATTAAGTTTTATGTGGATAATTGGCGTTGGGCCGATGTGCCTTTTTATGTCCGTACGGCGAAAAAGATGCCCACGAAAGTTACCGAGGTGGTCATTCATTTCAAGTCGACGCACCATATGATTTTTAAAGATTCAGGAATGAGCAATAAGGATAATAAATTGGTCATACGCATTCAACCTGACGAAGGGGTGTTGATCAAGTTCGGGGTCAAGGTTCCCGGCCAAGGATTCAAAGTGGAGCGGGCCAACCTCGATTTTTACTATTCGAGCTTATCGGAAACCTATGTCATGACGGCTTATGAGCGGTTGCTATTGGATGCGATGCAAGGCGATGCAACCCTTTATGCCCGTGCCGATGAGGTGGAGGCGGCTTGGGAGTTCGTTGATCCCATTTTGGAATTCTGGAAAAATTCCGATGCCAAAGTCTATGGCTATTCCGCCGGAGTCTGGGGCCCTGAAAATGCAGACGAGCTTATCGAAGGTCTGGGACGATGGCGAAATCCAGGTGCGAATTTGGCCGATGACCCAGGATTTTGCGTCATTAACTAATTTTCCCATAAAAATCAGTAACAAAATCACTAAAATGACCTTGAAAACATTCAAAACAAAGCAAGATGTGGCGTTGAATTTCTCGAGATACCTAGCCATAGTCATCGCTGCCCGTGAAAAAGTACATATCGCCCTATCAGGGGGCAGCACGCCAAAAGTTGTTTTTGATGAACTCGCCGACAACTTTCAAGATGATATTGATTGGAGCGGAGTGCATCTGTATTGGGGAGATGAGCGCTGTGTACCACCCGACCATAACGACAGCAATTATAAGATGACTGTGGAACATTTACTATCGAAAATCGATATTCCCGAAGCGCATATTCATCGAATCTACGGTGAGAATAATCCAGAGGAAGAAGCAAAGCGCTATGCGGATCTGCTGGAAGAACAATTGCCCTTGGAAAATGGTATCCCCCAATTTGATCTGGTGATTTTAGGGATGGGGGATGACGGTCATACCGCATCGATTTTTCCACATGAAATCGAACTTTGGTATTCTGAGCGGTATTGTGAGGTGGCCAACCATCCGGAAAGCGGTCAGCAGCGGATTACGGTAACGGGTCAAGTCATTAATAATGCCAGGCTGGTGGCTTTTTTGGTAACGGGTAAAAGCAAGGAGGAAAAGGTTAAGGAAATCCTTGGGGAAGAAAGTGGTGCCGAACGTTATCCAGCTTCTTTAGTGAAGCCGACCGATGGCAAATTGGTCTGGTTTATGGATGAAGAGGCAGCAGCTAGACTTCCTAAAGATTGATCTGCACATTTTCCGTTCGGAGTAATTCGACCTCCTCCTCGTTAGGTTCAAACTTGGTTTGATCGAATTTGGTATCCCGCCGAAACGCTTCCTCTTTTCTATTCTTGCTACGGGAAAATCTGCGCAAGCCTTGTTTGTTTTCGATAATCAGTCCGGGAACAGGTGTGCTCTTGCCATCCTCATCTTTGGCAACCATAGTGAAGTAGGAAGAATTACAGTGTTTTTTCTTGCCGGAAGTAATATTTTGTGATTCCACACGTACCCCTACTACCATTGACGTGCGCCCCGTGTAATTGATTGAGGCCTTTAAAGTGACCAATTCGCCTACCTCCACAGGTTGCAAGAAATCGACACGATTTACCGATGCCGTTACACAATAACGCTGTGAGTGCTTGGAAGCAC
Source organism: uncultured Flavobacteriaceae bacterium (assembly GCA_947494565.1). GTDB lineage: Bacteria > Bacteroidota > Bacteroidia > Flavobacteriales > Flavobacteriaceae > Maribacter_C. The sequence continues at coordinate 341,044 of CANLVG010000003.1, forward strand.
ATGCAAAAGCAATTTGATCCATCAGGTTCAGAATGTAACCGCCATGTACCTTACCCCCGAAATTGGAGTGCGACGGAAGCATTAATTCGGTTATGGAAATGTGGGAATCACGGGCGGACTTGAATTTTTCCATAGCGGTGACTTAATTCTTTAAATGCGGAGAGGCTTCCTTCTCCACTTGGGTAACGAAATATTGAGTATCGCCCAACCAGAAAAAGGTAGCGTAGCGTTCGATGTATGTCAATTTCACATACTGTCCTTGAAATTCCTGTAGTTTTTCAACCACCTCCTCATCGCGGTTCAAAACGGAAAATTGAAAGATTTGGGCCCCGGAAATACCTTGGCTGATTTCCCCTTCCCAAGTTTTGGATATGACACCTTTGTGACTGATTTTAATCAATTCACCTGATCGTACGCCTTCGCTATAGGGAACGAAATAGATAAAGGCATAGATAAGCGCGAAAATGGCAACAATGCCAAATAGAACAATGCCTAGTGCTTTCTTCATAACTTGAGTTTTGGTTCTTCAAAACCTGCCTCATCGTCGGACAGGTCGTCTTCTTGGGCCCTTTTTAGGATAGGTTCGGGAATGGACTTTTTCGCTTTGGCACCCATTTTTTTCAGTTTTTCGATACTGACGATGATGTTACCACGTCCTTCCACTAACTTGTTCATGGCACCTTTGTATTCGTCTTTGGCATCGTCCATTTTTTTACCCACCTTGGTCAGATCGCCCACGAAGCCTTCAAATTTGTCATACAACGCCCCGGCCTGTCTGGCGATTTCAATAGCATTCCGTTGTTGTTTTTCATTGTTCCACATGCTGTCAATAGTGCGCAAAGTGGCCAATAGGGTAGAGGGCGTGACAATCACTATATTTTGCTCAAAGGCCTTGTTGTATAACGTATTATCATTATTGATCGCAATGGCAAAGGCAGGCTCAATAGGTACGAACATCAGCACGAAATCAGGACTTTCCATTTCGTATAGGTCCTCATATTTTTTAGAGGACAATTGGTCTACATGCCGGCGAAGGGAGTTGATATGGTCTTTGAGGTATCGTTCCTTATCCAGCTCTTCTTCGGCATTGACCAAGCGTTCATAATCCGTGAGGGATACCTTTGAATCGACGATCATCTTTTTGCCGTCCGGCAAGTTGATGATAACATCAGGGAGTACTCTTGAACCATCTTCGAGAGTGAAGCTCTGCTGCACTACATATTCACGATCCTTTTCTAAACCTGATTTTTCCAGTACCCGTTCCAAGACCAATTCACCCCAGTTGCCCTGCATTTTGCTATCGCCTTTTAGGGCCTTGGTAAGGTTTTCGGCTTCTTGGGTGATTTTTAGATTCTGGGTCTGTAAATGGAGCAGCTGTTCTTTCAGGGCGGAGTGGATGCTGATATTCTCTTTTTGACTTTCTTCTACCTTCTTTTCGAAGAGTTGAATCTTCTCCTGAAGCGGATTTAAGATGTTTTTGATATTCTTCTCATTGCGCTCCGTAAACTTCGTGCTTTTTTCCTCAAGGATCTTATTCGCCAAATTCTCGAATTCCTTGGTGAATTTTTCTTGGAGTTTTTCTACCTCCTCCTTTTGTTCCGTATTTTTCAATCTGAGATTTTCCATATCCGACTGATACCGAACCAATTGATTTCCTAGATGCTCCTTCTCCTGTTGTAAGTGCGTTTTGTGCTCTTCAACATCACTTAAACGGCCTTCAAGCGCCGCGAGGCTGTTTCGCAGTTGCGTCTCCCGTTCCTCCAAAGTGCTTTGATTTGACTTCGTCTTAAGGTTTTGAATATAGGTGCCCAGAAAATAACCTAGGGCAAGGCAAACCAATCCTATAAGTATGTAAATCAGGTATATGTTCATTGAAAAAATATAGATAGTAAAGATACGAGTTTGGCCCTTAATTTTGATTGGGGTTGCTGTCTGAATTAGTCCCTGACCTGAAAAGTTTGGGTTTCAGAATTGAATGTGACACTTTCATGCGGAAATAGTTTGTCAAAGGCTCCCGTATCCGTAAGGTGTCGAGGGGTACCGAAAGGGAATCCATCACTACCCATTAAAAGCATTTTGTCACAAAGTTGTATGGCCAATTCGATTTCATGACTTGTGAAGAGAATGGTCTTTTGAGTCTCTTGAGCTATTTTTTTCAATAATTTCAAGATGCTAACTTTATGGTGTAGGTCTAAATGGGAGGTAGGTTCATCTAATAAAATGATTTGTGTATCCTGTGCTAACGCCCTGGCGATCAATACCCGTTGCAGTTGTCCATCGCTCAACTCAAAACACTTTCGGTGCGCAATCGTATTCAGGGTCAACCTATCGATGACCTCGTTTATTTTATGGGTATCCGAGGCCGTAAGGGTGCCGATCCAATTGGTATACGGCTGACGGCCTAAAGCAATGAGTTCGAAGACCGTCAGGTTTTTAGACGCAATGGGTTCGGTAAGTACCAAGCTGGTTATCTTGGCCCAAGCAAGATTCCGATATGCCGTCAATGGAGTTCCCTTAATCTGTATGATACCCGAAAGCGCGGGTTGAATTCTTGCGAGGGTACGTAGTAGGGTTGATTTTCCGATACCGTTGCGCCCGACAATTGCAGTAAGTTGGCCTTTTAGCACCTTAAAGTCAAGATCCGAGGCGATGACCACCTCTTTTTTCTTATGGCGGTATCCAATGGAAAGTCCGGTAACGGTAATCTCATTATGTGACACAGTGCTCAAAATACCATTTTTTGTTTTCTTACCAATAACCAAATCACTACAGGCGCTCCAAATAAACTGGTTACCGCATTAATGGGTAAAACCTTGGCTGAACCCGGTAATTGGGCCAAAAGGTCACAAAACAACATCAAAATAGCTCCGCATAGGAGTACGGCCGGTACCAAGATGCGATGATCGGACGTATTAAAAAGCTGTCGCGTCAAATGCGGAACGGCTAGACCCACAAAGGCAATGGGTCCGGCAAAAGCGGTAATACTTCCGGCCAGCAGGCCTGTAGCCACAATCAGGATGAAGCGTGATTTTTTCATATCGATGCCCATACTTTGGGCGTACTGCTCTCCGAGTAATAGGGTATTCAATACTTTTATCGATAGGATACTCAAGATACTGCCCAAGAGGATCATAGTAAGCAGCAGGGTCAATTGGGGCCAACTTAGGTCGCCTACGCTTCCGAACGACCAAAAAACAAACCGTTGTAGTCTTTCGGCACTTGAGAAATAGGAGAGCACACTGACAATGGCTGCCGAAATACTGCCGAACATCAAACCAATAATCAATAAAGCCATAGTATCCCTCACTTTTGAAGCCATGGTCATGACGACAAACAGCACTAAAAAACTGCCTATACTAGCAGCTACCGTGATGGAAATATCCCCTATCAAGCCTTGGGTCAATACGCCTGAAAAAAAAGATGCTCCCATGATCAATAGGGCAGTGCCTAAACTGGCCCCAGAGCTTATACCGAGCACAAAAGGACCTGCCAACGGGTTTCTGAACAACGTCTGCATCAGTAAGCCGCTTAGTGCCAAACCGGCACCAACAAGTATGGCGGTAAGTCCTTTGGGTATTCTATAGTTCCAGATGATGTATTGCCATGAGTCCGTTTCGGTAGGTCGCCCCAAAAGGGCATTAAGGGTTTCTTCAAATGGGATGTGGATGGAGCCCCAACTGATATTCACCAGAAAACCAACGACCAAGACCAAGGTCAACAGGAAGAAGGGTAGGCGATATGATTTTTTTTCGTTCAAGTTAATCCAAGGGTGTAAAGAAAAAAGGTTGGTATTCGGGCAAAAGTGTTGGGTGCAATATATGGATGAGGTCTTTCAGTACGATATCCGGTCGATGTGGTGCAAGTTCATAGTAGAGCAGTCCCCCGGTTTCGCCCTTGGTTTTGGCAAAGGTGTACACCCGTTTTTCTTGAAAGGCATCAAACTGACTATAATGTGGACTAGCGTTCTTGAGGTCTTCATAAGTTGTGAACTGTGCAGGACCAATCCAAAAATCGTCATGTTGTGATTGCTCTAAAATGGCTTCCCAGCTTAGGTTCAGGCTTCCGGTCTCTGTAGTGTTCGCCCAAACGTATTCCGCATTGGCATCGTTGAAAAACTGTGCTGCCCAACTTTTTCCTCCAGGGCAGTACCATACATCCTTGTACAAAGCGCCACTAAATACGCTTGGTCTTTCAGTGGCTGTCTTCGCCAATAATTTGGACTCATTATAGGAGGTCTCGATTGCGTTAAAAATTTCTTCTGCTGCTTTTTCCTTTTGAAAAAAAGGCGCGAAAAACTTGACCCATTCCGCTTTTCCCAAAGGCGTTTCTTCCGTCCAATCCCCGTTATAGACTATGGGAATATTGGAGCGCTTTAGCGTTTCATATGACTTGTTTTCACCTGTAACCCCAAAGCCGACGATCAGGTCGGGTTGTAGCGCAAGTACCATCTCCGTGTTCAAGGATTCGTTACTCCCCAATTCCTTGATTTCTCCAGAAGCGATGCGTTTGCGGGTTTTTTCGGAAGAGATATATTGCGTATCGGGGAATCCGATCAGGTGATGGTCCGCTTCCAAGGCTTCCAAGGCAGGAATATGAGTGGTTGATGTGACTACAACACGTTCTACAGGTACGGTGATGATAGCATCATAGGCATCTTTGTTTAAGGTTACGATCGCTAGTTTATCACGGGGAACCAGTGCGTAGGTAAATGCCGATTGGGCGTTCGGCCATGGCGATGTGATGGTAATCGTATATATTCCGTTAGTGCCTTTTTCGAGGGTGAATCCTTTGGCATACTTTATTTCTTGGGCTTTTGGGGAAGCCTGAATAGGGGGAATCGATTTTTTCTCTCCACGACAAGCGAGAAGAATGAAGACGAGACAGCAACTAAAGATCTTTTTCAAAGGAAATTCTTAAGGTGTCTCAAAAGTAATATTATTTCATCTTTAAGCGTAAAGATTAAACAAAATGTCTACTTTCGTCTAGAATTTAGGTTTTCATCGTTTTCAAAAGTGATGAAATTAAAAGGGAATCCGGTTAGAATCCGGAACTGTTCCCGCAACTGTATGCTTCTACTGAACCTGGCTGTCAAAGCCTTGGTGTATCGGTAGTTCTTTTTCGGAAGGAGTGTTACTTCTACAATGCCACTGGTCGCTGTACGTGAACTGGGAAGGCCGAGTAACACAAAGCAAGTCAGGAGACCTGCCAAATTCATAACTAAAATCAATAGACTTTCGGGTAAAAGGTCTTTAGAACTATGAGACAGCTAGTCATAGCCATTGTTGTTGTATTGTCTTTTTTTAGGCAATTACCGGCCCAAGAGGCAACGCCAATCTGGGAATTGGAAGAAGTTATTGTGTCCGATACCCGCCTAAAACAGTATGCTGAAGGGCATAAAACAGAAGTTTTAGCGGATAGTACGGTGCAACGGAATGGTGCTTTTCTGACGTCGCTCTTAGCCTATAATTCGAATATTTATTTCAAGGAGAATGGATTTGGAATGGTTTCCTCCCCGTCCTTTCGAGGTACCAATGCTTCCCACACTGCGGTAGTATGGAATGGCATCAATATCAATTCGCAACTGAACGGACAGGTCGATTTCAACACGATCAATCCCTTCAATTATACCGAGGTCGGCATACGAAGTGGCGGCGGAAGCGTGCAGTATGGTACGGGGGCCATAGGGGGTAGTATCCATCTCAATAACGATTTACGCTTTGAGAAACATTTCGACCATCAATTCTTTAGTGGGTACGGTAGTTTTGATACGAAAACCGTGAACTATAAGATGACCACCGGAAATGAGAAGTATTCTTCCAGTTTTGGAGTTAACTACAATGCTTCGGATAATGATTATCGCTATTTGGAGACCGACGAACGGAATATCAACGGAGAATTCGAAAACCTGAACTTCAACTTTAATGCAGGATATGTCCTTTCCGGAAAACAAGTTCTGAGACTATACCATCAGAGCTTTATCGGCAATCGGAATCTTTCGGGCAATTTGGTCGCCCCAGGTCGTAGTCGGTATAAAGACAATCAGTACCGGACCCAATTGGAATGGGGGCGTTACGGAGAAAAAACGATATCAAGATTTAAAGTGGCCCATATGCAGGAGGCCTTCCGTTACTTTGAAAATAAAGATAGTGATCTCTTTTCCGATGGAAGGGTAACCACTTTATTGGCCCGTTATGCTTTAGATATGAAGCTTTCCGAAGCCCTAAGGTTGAATTCGTACCTGGAGTATGACCATTTTAGGGGCAATGGCAGTAGTTTCGGGAGTCCGCAACGCAACGATATTTCGGCTACTGCCACGCTAAAGCATGATTTATCCGAAAAGCTCGTGTACAATTTCAGTATGCGGAAAGACTTTTCCTCTGATTTTTCGAGCCCTCTGATTTTCTCTTTGGATGGAAATTATGATGTAAATGATTGGTACACCATTCAGTTCAGCGCCTCCAGAAACTTTAGAATGCCCACCTTTAATGACTTGTATTGGCAGCCGGGGGGTAACCTTGATTTGGATATTGAAAGTTCGTATCAGGTTGATTTGGGACAACATCTCAAATTCGATACTGTTTCGATTCATTTAAATGGGTATTACATTGCTACGGACGATATGATCCGTTGGCTGCCCAATACGGAAGGTTTATGGTCGCCGACGAATGTAGATAAGGTAGCGGTCTATGGTCTGGAAGCTGAATTCGCGCTGGCGTGCCCGATAGGCAAAACCCAAAAAATCGATTTGAAGTCCCACTACGCTTATACGGTTTCCAAAGACCAGGAAACCGATCAACAGTTGATTTACGTGCCCTTTCATAGGACGAATGCTTCCCTTGCCTATAGCATCTCGGATTTTAGTTTATTCTATCAGCACTTGTACAATGGCTCGGTCAGCATTATCGGAGGTGAATTGGAGGCGTATCAAGTTGCGAATTTTGGAGGCACCTACCATCTCAAGACGAAGGGAAAATTGAATTACAGCTTGGGGGTTACGCTGCAGAACCTTTTTAATACCTATTATGAGAATGTAGCGCTGCGGCCCATGCCCAACAGAAATATTCAAACAAGAATTCTAGTTAACTTTTAAAACCTAATCGAGAAAATGAAAATGTACTATTTGAAATTCAGAAAACTAATATGCGCCACAATTTTGGGCATGGTACTGTTTACCAGCTGCGAGAATGATGACAATCAACCTGTAACGGGTACCATTACTATCTCGGTTGCCGAAAATTCCGTGGCGGAAGATGTGGGTTCCATAGCGGTAACCTTTACCGCGGGTACTACTTTTCCAATGGATGTGGTTATTACATACGAGGTATCAGGTACGGCGAGCTCCGGAGAAGATTTTGAAGCGCTTTCAGGCATGGCCACTTTGCCTTCGGGTGATACCAGTTTAGTGCAAAATCTGATTATTTTAGATGATAGTGAGGTCGAATCGGCAGAACAGATTATCATTCGTATCACCGCTATTGATGGTGCTCAGGATCTGGTCGGAGGAGATGGGGAAATCACCTTGACCATTACGGATAACGACTCGTTTGCTTTCGAAAATGGCGTTTTGGTACTACACGAAGGTAATTTTGGCGCTGGTAATGCTTCGGTTTCCTTTTTACCAGATGATTTAAGTGATGTACAGAATGGTATTTTTAAATCGGTCAATACGGTCGATAGTTGGGGTGATACGGCTCAGAGCATTACATTCAATGGTGATATGGCGTATATCATTGTAAACAATTCGCAAAAAATAGAGGTTGTCAATCGTTATACCTTTACATCCGTGACTACCATAGGTGGGTCTGGCAGTACTGATTTTCTTAATCCGAGGTATATGGCTGTTGCAAACGGAAAAGGGTATGTGACCAATTGGGGTGACGGAACAAATCCTGATGATGATTATGTAGCCATTGTCAATTTAGAGACCAATACCGTTGAATCCAAGATTCCCGTTGCTGAAGGACCAGAGGCCCTAGTGGCAAATGAGACTACGGTTTATGTGGCGCACCAAGGTGGGTTTAATCAAAACAACATTGTTTCTGTTATTGATGTGACCAGTAACGAGGTGAGCACAACGGTGACCGTTGCGGACCGTCCGAACTCCCTTCAGTTAGATACCAATGGAGATCTTTGGGTGCTTTCGGGTGGCAATCCCATTTGGACCGGTAATGAAACGGCCGGCCAATTGGATAAAATAAGTACTGCGGATAATGCTGTTGTGCAGACGCTTGCCTTTGAGGTTTCCGAACATCCAGGTGCACTGTCCTTAGAGGGTTCGAACTTGTACTACTATTTGTCGGGAGCCGTATTTAAAATGGACGATATGGCTACGGCCTTACCCGAAACTGCCGAGCTGAGTGATTTGAATTGGGCGGATATGGCTGTAAATGACGGTAAGCTCTACGGCGTTGATGCCAAAGACTTTGTGAGCAATGGCTCTTTAGAAATCTACGATTTGGGAGACAATTCAATGGTGACCTCGAAAGCCGTTTCCGTTATTCCGACGGGGGTGTATTTTAATGGTACGGCGGATCGTTAAAGAAAAGATGAACCAAGTAAAAGGCACCTTCCTAGAGCTCTGCGAAGGTGCTTTTCTTTTTCTCAACGTACTTGTGGAAAATCCACTATTGCTCGTCGAGTATGGTATTCATAAACATATTATCACGTAGTGGTGTGAACATTTCGGAGCCGATATATACTTCGATCGGCATTTTCACCGTAAAGTCACGTTTACCGGTTTCTCCCGTAATCTGTTCAATTGCTTTGGCCAATAAGGGTTCGCTTAAATCACCCAGAACACCAAGATTCGCCAAATCTTCCGGTAAAGGAACGTCAGGATTTAGGCCGTCCGTATAATCGAAAAAGCCAGCTGAATTTTCATTTCTGCCCGTCAACGGTTGAAGCGCCCATTCGTTATTTTGAGGAATTTTATTGACCCGCGAAGGGGTATAGACGTAATCATTATCGCGATCATCAACTAAGGTGACCGAGAATTCGTTCTTCCCTCGGGTAGCGTCTCCCACATGTACGACATCCATATAAGGATCTAGACCGTTGATCAACAATTCACTGGCAGAGGCCGACGCACGGGTGGCCAAGACGTACACTTTATTAAGCCCTAAGGAATTGATGGCGGCACCGGCAGGGGTTTTGCTCTTGAAGAAGCGACGTACGTCAGAACCTCTATCCGCTAGCACCTGAAGGTATTTATCGTTCCACTTTGCCTTGAGGAATACATCATTTGTATTGGTACCATGGATCATACTTCCCAAAAGAACAGTGGTGTTTACAGAGCCACCGGGATTGTAACGCAAATCCAATACTAAATCGGTTACGCCCGCAGATTTGAATCTGCCGAACACTTCATTCAGCGGTTCATCAAATTCATCCAAAAACTGTTGGTAGACCAAATAGCCTATTTTTTTTCCCTGAATTTCAAAAATCTTATCCAAAAATATAGGGTCTTCCTGTAATCCCTCTTGCTTCGTTAAAATGACATCTTCTCCATTTAAGACCACTTCATCATTTTCAAAACTCGCCATATTAAGGGTATAGGTATCTGAATTATCCCCAAAAAGTAGGTCTCGATAATTACTTTCGGTCAGTAACTGGCCGTTTACACCTCTGAACAGGTCTCCCCTTCCGATGTTCTTCGTACTGGCATCTGATTCAGCGATAACGTAGCGCACATAGCCAAAGATATCTGTAGTCCCCGAAGGATTGATCAAGCCGAACTTCAGTCCGTTGCTCTTATTGATGCCGGAGAGAGACTGTGTCAATACTCGGTAATCGGGATTGAACGTACTAAATCGATCCTCGCCAAACCTGAGTTGATTCGTAAAAAAGTCGGCCGGATTATCCTCGGACAGTAAAAATTCGGTATAGGCCTCAGAACCTGCCGCGTTCACCGGAAACTTATCATCGGCTAGATTGGGCACTTCCGCCTGCCAAAAATACCAGTAGTTCATGGCCTTCCACATAAAATCTTGAACGCCCACCCCAGCATTAGGGTCAGGATCTACCGTACGGGGAATGGTAGGGCTATCGTCCGTACTACAAGAGGTGATAAAGACCCAAAGGAGTATGGGTGCGATTTTCAAATATTTCATTCTTAACTTTTATTTGTTCTATTCGATTTGGTCTAAGTAGTGCAATCAATTTACTTATTTAACTTGCTTTTCAATCTTTCGCTTAATAGCGCAGGAATATCCCTAAAGATAAGCCTTCCGCCATTAGCGCTTTCCAGCGAGCTACTGTAAATCATGTCAACAGGATACTTTGCACTTAAATTCGTTTTGGCGGATACACCGTTTATCTCTTGCAACGCTCTGGCCAGTAAACGTTCAGTAGGATTACCCAGTTCCCCCAGGTCGCTAAAGTCCTCGTCAATAGGGATCGTCGGCGGTAAGCCTGCGGAGTAGTCTCCAAAACCCTCTGAATTCTCAGTCTGACTCGTAATCGGTTGAATGGCCCAGCTATTGTTCGGGTTAATTTCGTCTTCTCGATCGGGGTTGTACCCAAATCCTGTTGCGGGACTATCTACCAAGGTAAACGACCCTTGATTTTTACCCACCGTGGTCGAACCAATATGGACGACTTCCACATAAGGCCGCAATCCGTTGATCAGCAATTCACTTGCGGAAGCCGAATTGCCAGTGGCGATGACATAAATTTTGTTCAAATCTAAGCTGTTCAAGGGGATTTCGGAGTTGTTGTCTTCCGTACCGGTATCGGCCACAAAGTTAGTTTTAAGTCCGCCCTGTATTTCCAAAGCCTCCTCATATTTGCTGTTGAACCGTCGCGTATAAAACAGCTTTAGCGGGTCAGGCTGGTGAATCAAACTGCCCAGAATTTGGGTGATATATCCTAAACCTCCAGGGTTGTACCTCAAATCGAGTACCAAATCGCTTATTCCTTCGCTTTTGAATTCACCGAAGACATCATTCAGGGGTTCACCTGAATTTCCAGCGAATTGATTGTACATTAAATACCCTACTTTTTGTCCACCGACATCGAGTACTTTATTGACAAGAATGGGATCTTCAACCAGACCCTCTTGTTTGGTCAAGGTTACTTCCTTGCCGTTTAAAACGAACTCATTCCCATCAAAATCAGCCATGCCCAAAGTATAGGTATCGGCATTACGAAGTAAGGAGGTGTTGTTGCTTTCAGGTGAATCAAAAAACAAGGGTTCTCCATTGATGGAGGTAAAGAGGTCTCCTCTCTTAATATCTTTGGTAGCAGCATCCGAATTCTTGACGATATATCTCACATACCCATAAATCACCTCGCTATTATTAAAGCGGGCCAGACTATATTCAAGACCGTTACTTTTGGAAATACCGGAAAACCCTGCTGTCAAGGCCTTATAGTCCTCATTTAGAAAACTGAAACGGTCTTCGCTGAAGAGGAGTTTGTTGTTGTAAAAGTCGGCAGGATTGGATTCCGATGCTATGAAATCAACATATTCATCCAAAGTAGCATAGTTACCCTCATCTAGATTCGGCACGTCGTTCACATAAAAATAATAGAGGTTCATGGCTTGCCACATAAAATCTTGAACGGGATAGTCCGCTCTTGATTTGGTTTCGACAACCGGATCGATCGGATTTTCCGTAATATCCGGATTGACAACCGGTTCATCATCATTTTTACTACAACTGATCGAAACCACTCCAATAGAGAGGAACAGGAGGAAATACTTTTTCATGCGCGCAATTTTCTTTTTTCTTTTTCAATGGTATAACAATACAGTTCGCAAAAACCCTTCCAAGAAAAAAACAGTTCAGGCGGGCGGTATTGTATAGTACGTACGTATGTACTTGTGTATTAGTTTAAAAAGGCCCAATTTACTTACAGTAGGCCGAATAAAAAATTTTTTGTAACAAAATTCGTTGTAGGTCGTCTTGCTTATGTAAACCCCCTAAAAAGGGTTAAAAACAACCACCAACCCATGCGGCAGTCAGAGTTTATAAACATAGTGATGCCTTTTAAAGACAAGCTCTTTCGAATGGCGAAACGTTTACTGGTATCGACCGAAGAAGCAGAGGATGCCACGCAGGAAATTTTGATGAAACTCTGGACGAAAAACGAATCGTTTGCCAAGTACAAGAATGTGGAAGCTTTTGCCATGACGATGACCAAAAACTTTTGTTTAGATCGATTAAAATCGAAACAAGCCGGAAACTTGAAGTTGGTACATAGCAATTATGGGGAGTCGGGTAGTGGTTTACAAACACAGGTAGAAGCAAAGGATAGTGTCAACTGGGTACAAAAAATCATGGAAGAGCTGCCTGAACAACAGAAAATGGTATTGCAATTACGGGATGTAGAGGAATACGATTTTGATGAAATAAGTGAAATGTTGGGGATGCAACCCACCGCAGTGCGGGTCACTCTATCAAGAGCAAGAAAAACAGTACGTGAAAAATTAGCACAAAAGCATAGTTATGGAATTGGATAACATCGAACAATTAGTAGAAAAATATTTTGAAGCCACCACAACGGTCGCCGAAGAAGAAATCTTGAGACAGTACTTTGCCCAAGAAAATGTGGCACCACATTTGGAACAGTATGCTCCGATGTTCAATTATTTTTCTAACGCCAAAGAAGAACGGTTTACCAAGACGCTTCCGTTGACCACGAATACGGTGGTTTCCAGAGCCCGATATTTTAAATGGGCCTCGGTAGCTGCAGTAGTGCTCTTGTTCGGGGTCTATTTCGGTAAAAGTTATCAAGAACAACGAGCCGAAGAAAAGGCAAAGGCCGAATACGCCTATCAACAAACAAAGAAGGCCTTGAGTCTTTTAGCTGAAAATTTTAACAAAGGCACCGAAAAAGTAGCCTATTTGAACGAGTTCGAATCCACAAAACAAAAAATTTATAACAATAAATAAATAGAAACGATGAAAAAGACCCTCATACTCATATTCGTATTGGCCCTAGTGCCCCTGACCGGATTTTCACAATCATTATTCGATAAATACGAAGATTTGGATAATGTTACCTCAGTAGTAGTGAACAAAAGCATGTTCAATCTGTTGAGTAAGATCGATGTTGAAGTAGATGACCCCGAAGCAAAGGATTTTATGGATATCGCCAGAAGCGTGAATAGCTTAAAAGTCTTTACCACTGAAGATAAGGCCATAGGCACCGATATGAAAGCTTCGGTCAATAAATACCTGCAATCGGCCTCTTTAGAAGAGTTGATGCGTATCAAGGATAAAGATGCCAATGTCAAATTCTATATTAAGAGCGGTAAAGATGACGATCACGTAAGCGAGTTGTTAATGTTCGTTACCGGAATGAAAAACGTCGATGTCGATGTTAACGGTAGAAAATTCGAAACTGTCTTGCTTTCCTTGACCGGAGATATCGATTTGAATAAAATCAATTCACTGACCAAGAAAATGAACCTCCCTGAAGAATTGAACAAGGCAGGAAACAAACAATAAATCACCAATTCAATATACATTCATCAATCAATTCATTTAATCAATTCTGGGCTACTTGGGTAAAGATCTAGGCAGTTTCAGCACAAAAAACACACAGTCATGAAAAAAATCACAGTAATTTTAGCAGTAATTCTTTTACCTTTATTTGGGTTCTCACAATCGATGTTCGACAAGTATGAAGACATGGATAACGTCGGTACCGTAGTAGTTAATAAGGCCATGATCGATTTGGTAACCCATATCGGTGAAATGTCAGATGACCCGGAGGCCAAAGAATTTATGGAAGCCGCAGAAGGGCTCAAGAGCATTAAGGTTTTTATCACCGAAGATCAGGGTGTTTCTTCGGAAATGGCGGGGACCGTCAAAAAATACCTGAAGTCGTCTTCTATGGAAGAGCTGATGCGCGTAAAGGACAAAGATGTCAACGTGAAGTTCTATATAAAGAACGGGAAGAAAAAAGATCACGTCAGCGAATTGCTGATGTTCGTATCAGGAATGAAAAACATAGATGTCGACATGAAGGGCAGAAAGTTTGAAACCGTATTGGTTTCCATGACCGGCGATATCGACCTGAACAAAATAGGAGAGATTACAAATAAAATGAATCTGCCAGACGAGCTGAAAAAAGCGGATAAAGGCGAGTAACACAAAATTACGCTGTAATCGGCAGTAGCGACAAGTGCAAGTAATTGATTTACTCGCTCGTCGCTACTGCTCATTTCGGTTTCAATAAAACATGCAGAAATGAAAAAAACAATCCAATTTATGGTGCTGATGGCAGTGACCATCTTTACCGCTTGCTCTTCAACACAAAGTCTTCAAGAGTATTATGTCGATAGCTCGGAGAATCCGAATTTTTTGTCTTTCGATGTGCCGACCAGTATTTTGAGCTTAGAGGAGGCCGATTTGACGCCTGTTCAAAAAGAAGCGGTCGAATCGTTGCGCAAACTGAATGTACTGGCTTTTAAGAAAAGCAGTTCAAATGGGGCCGAATATGAAGTTGAAAAAACCAAGGTCAAAGCCATTCTTCGTAATAAAGAGTATACTGAGCTCATGAAAATGAATACCGAGTACGGCAAGGCCACGGTGAAATTTTTGGGTGACGATACGGCAATCGATGAGGTCATTATTTATGGCAACAGCGACGAGAAGGGGTTTGCCCTGATTCGAGTTTTAGGAGATGATATGAACCCGGCCCACTTGGTACAGTTGTTACAAGCCATACAAAAATCGGATTTTAAGGGAGAAGGACTCCAAAAAGTGAGTGAGCTTTTCAAGAAATAAAGGAGTAAACCAATCCATGGAAACCGTTTGAGATGTATTCTTGAACGGTTTTTTTATTGGCGAAAATTTAAATTCGAAAATTGAATTGTTTATCCCCTTCTCATTATATTAGCTTTTCATTATTAAAACACTAACCTTTTAACACGAATTTGAACATGGAAAAAGCACAAGAATGGATTAACTATGCCATTGAACTAGGTAAAGAATTTGGCCCTAAATTGATTACCGCGATTCTCATTTATATTGTAGGCTCTTGGATTATCAAAAGAATAATCGGTTTTGCCAGGAAAGGAATGGCCAAAAGTCAATATGATGAATCGCTCCAGAAGTTTTTGATCAACCTGATTTCATGGACGCTAAAAATTTTCTTGATCTTATTGGTAATTTCTCAACTCGGAGTTGACGTAACCACCTTCGCTGCTGTCATAGCTGCGGCCGGTCTGGCGATTGGTTTGGCGCTTCAGGGCTCATTATCTAATTTTGCCGGCGGCGTCTTGATCATGATTTTTAAACCGTATAAGATCGGTGATTTAATAGAAGCGCAAGGAGTTCTGGGAAGCGTCAAGGAAATAGAGATTTTCACGACAAAACTTATCACCCCACAGAATAAGTTAGCGATAGTTCCCAATGGAGCCATGGCGAACGGCAACATTATTAATTTCACCGCGGAAGGTAAAATGCGGGTAGATACCACCGTAGGGGTGGATTATGGCTCGGATATCAAAAAGACCAAAGAAGTCTTACTGGAGATGTTAAAAGCGAATCCAAAGGTACTACAAGACCCGGCACCTTCCGTAAATGTCTCTGAATTGGCCGATAGTTCAGTGAATCTTGCCGTACGTCCTTTCTGTAAGCCAGAAGACTATTGGGATGTCTATTTTGCCACAATTGAAGGTTCTAAAGCGGCCTTGGATAAAGCAGGAATCGAAATTCCTTATCCACACGAAGTACAGATCAACAAATAGGATTGCCTATTTCGTAGGATGATAAGATTTTAGCCCTCTTCCCTTAACGGGTCGGGGGCTTTTTTAATAAAAACAACCCACTAAAGATGCTCCTTCCCCTGCTAGGGGAAAGAGCTTTTTCTCCTCTGGTAGTTAAGGATTAATTGCCGAATTCGGCTGGGGCGAATCAGATTAGATACCCGTATAGTTCGCTGGAGTAATCGCTTTTAATTCCGATTTGATGTCATCCGAGACTTCTAGGGAATCGATAAAATCGGCAATGGATGCCTGGTCTATTTTGGTGTTTGTTCGTGTAAGTCCCTTAAGGGCCTCATACGGATTGGGATACGCCTCACGGCGTAAAATCGTTTGTATGGCCTCTGCTACTACTGCCCAATTATTCTCCAAATCTCCTTCGAGCTTTTCAACATTCAATAACAATTTGCCTAGGCCTTTCAAAGTAGATTGAAACGCAATGAGTGTATGTGAAAAGGGCACACCAATATTTCGTAACACGGTACTATCCGTAAGGTCACGTTGTAGTCTAGAGACGGGTAGTTTGGCCGAAAGATGCTCAAAAAGCGCATTTGCAATACCCAAATTACCTTCCGAGTTCTCAAAATCAATGGGATTGACCTTATGTGGCATCGCGGAGGACCCTACTTCCCCAGCTTTTATTCGCTGTTTAAAATAATCCATGGAGACGTAGGTCCAAAAATCCCTGTTCAAATCGATAAGTATGGTGTTGATGCGCTTCAGCGTATCGAACAGGGCGGCCATATGGTCGTAATGTTCTATTTGGGTCGTTGGAAAGGAATGGTGTAAGCCCAATTTTTCTTGTACGAATTTTTTGCCGAACGCTTTCCAATCGATATCAGGGTAGGCGACCTGATGCGCATTAAAGTTACCCGTGGCACCTCCGAACTTTGCCGCGCTAGGGATATCGTTCAATAGATTGAACTGTTCTTTCAACCGTTCGGTAAACACATCTATTTCCTTTCCCAAGCGGGTAGGGGAGGCCGGTTGCCCATGTGTTCTGGCAAGCATTGGAATGTTCGCCCATTCAGTCGCTAGTTCTTTTATTTTTTCTAGGACCTTGAAATACAACGGAACGTATACGTCATTCATCGCTTCTTTCAATGAAAGGGGAATGGCCGTGTTATTGATGTCTTGTGAAGTCAACCCAAAGTGGATAAACTCTTTGAAAGCCCCTAAACCAAGTCTGTCAAACGCCTTTTTAATAAAATATTCAACCGCTTTGACATCATGATTCGTCGTTTTTTCGATGGTTTTGATCTCTTGTGCGTCATCAGCATCAAAATTGG
Source organism: uncultured Flavobacteriaceae bacterium (assembly GCA_947494565.1). GTDB lineage: Bacteria > Bacteroidota > Bacteroidia > Flavobacteriales > Flavobacteriaceae > Maribacter_C. The sequence goes on from CANLVG010000003.1 coordinate 358,051, forward strand.
TGTAGAGTTCACGTAAAACCTCGAATTTCGAAGAATCGAAATCAGATAACTGAGGTAACGGAATCTCGCATAAGGCGATAAAATATTCGATTTCGACTCGAACGCGATAGTTGATCAAAGCGGCTTCCGAAAAATAGGGAGCGAGGTTTTCGACTTTGTTTCGGTAACGACCATCAATAGGGGAAATCGCGTTCAAGGAATTCAATGACATAAGCGTGTATTTTGACTGATTTTTGGAAAAACGCAAAGATAGCGAATAGAAAGGAAGTTAAAGAAAAAGTGTCCGTTCGAGACTAAAAAAATAGGAACCCACTTAAGGTGATGTTTCACACTTACTTCAATTTGGCAAGTGTATGTCTTGCCCGTGCCTTGTAAGCAGCGCTTCCGTCCGCATAATTTTGCTCAAGTACCATTTTGAGTTCGGGGTGTACCCAGTTATATTTCCTTCCCAACAAGAGCAAACAGGTCATCGAATATGCTTTGGCAGCGACCTTATGGTTTCCGATAAGCCAATCGAAACAAGCGGTCGTTATTTTTTCCAAATGATCAGGAGTCAGTACTTCCGTTGTAGTAGTATTGGTTTTATGGAAGTAGCTTTTGATCAGGTATTCACAAATTTTGGCCATTGGGCGTACGGAAGAATCAAGGTGCACGTTTCCGATGCTATCCGTAAAGGTATCAAGGTATGGAAAGAGATAAGACAGATTTTCCTTAGCTGTAAATTCCAGGACCCAGCAGGCTTTCGAGGAAACCGGGTGGTCGACATCAAATGCTATGGCCAATAAAGGCGAGACCAATTTTGGATTATTGGAGACTAGCGTTGCCATTTCCAAACGTTTTTCCCTCGAATGATCTACATAGTCCAAGGCCTGATATAGTTGGTCTTTGGTCATAAAATAGGTACTTTAGAGAGGACATACATCCTACCTATGAAAGTACTAAAAAAAATTGCATTTTTACTCCTTGTGATCCTCATCGGGATACAATTTTACCGCCCTGAACAAAATAGCTTACCCGGGGATCATATGGCCGATTTCATTACCGAAACGAATCCTTCCGATGAGGTCAGGATGATCTTGAAGCAAAGCTGTTATGATTGTCATAGCAACCATACCGAATACCCTTGGTACAATAGTATCGCGCCGGTTTCGTATTGGATTGCCGACCATGTGAAAGATGGAAAGAAACATTTGAATTTTTCGGAATGGTCGACCTATGAATTAAAGAAAAAAGACCATAAGTTGGAAGAATTGATAGAAGAGGTGGAAGAAAGTGAAATGCCTTTGCGAGAGTATACTTGGACACATAAAGAGGCACAGTTAAGTGCCGAACAAAAAGCCGCGCTTATGGATTGGGCCAAACGGACTAGGGCATTGTACCAATTAAATCTTCGACCAGAGTAGGAACTCCTTTTGCGGCCGTATTTTGGATAATGGTCAAGTTACCATATTCTGATGAGGAGACGCTGGGTTTGGGGTCGACAAAATAAATTGGGGTTCCGGGCGCAACAAAATTGATGAGTCCGGCGGCGGGATAAACCTGCATTGAAGTACCAATAATTACTAGAATATCGGCATCCTCTGTAATTTCCACAGCTTTGTCTAGCATGGGTACTTGCTCACCGAACCAAACGATATGCGGGCGGAGCTGATGACCACTTTCACAGACATCACCCAAAAAAAGATCCTTCTCCCAGTGGTTCACTTCATGCTCAACGCCGATACAACGTACTTTTAATAATTCACCGTGCAAATGCACTACCGAAGAACTTCCAGCGCGTTCATGCAAGTCGTCTACATTTTGGGTAATGATCTGCACGTCGAAATAGGCCTCTAATTTTTTTAAAGCCATATGGGCCGCGTTGGGTAAAACGCTAAACAATTGTTTTCTTCTCTGGTTGTAAAAATCCAGTACAAGTTCAGGGTTCTTTTCAAAGCCCTGGGGCGAGGCAACTTCCATAACATCATGGCCTTCCCAAAGTCCATCCGAGTCCCTAAAGGTCTTGATTCCGCTTTCGGCACTGATACCAGCTCCGGTCAATACAACTACTTTTCGTTTCATTTGATAAAAATATAGATTTCTTATATTCGAAATATGGTTGATTTGCAACTTTTGGAGTATTTGGAAGGTTTTATATCCGAAGAACGAAAAGATCGCTTTTTAGAAGTATTGGAGGAGCGTACCAAGTATATTACCGTGGCTATAGAAGATGTTTTTCAATTACACAATACCAGTGCGGTCATCAGGAGTTGTGAGATTTTTGGAATACAGGAGGCCCATGTTATTGAAGGTCGTTTTGGAAAACGTTTGGACAAGAACATTGCCATGGGGGCCGAAAAATGGGTCGATGTTCATCGCTATGAGAATACCCTCGATTGTATTTCAACTTTGCGCAGTCATGGGTATAGCATCATTGCGACCACTCCCCATAAGGAGACCTGCCTCTTAAATGACTTTAGTATCGATAGCAAAACCGCTTTAGTATTCGGAACCGAGAAAGAAGGCTTAAGTGACGAGGCGTTGCGAGAGGCTGACGGTTTTTTGAAAATACCAATGGCCGGGTTTACCGAGAGTTTTAACATATCGGTATCCGCAGCCATAATTTTACAGAACCTTACGGAAAAATTAAAGAAGACGGATGTTAATTGGCAATTAAACGAGACTGAAAAATTGGCGAAGCGATTGGACTGGACAAAAAAAAGTATCAAAAGTATTGATGCTATCATGGCGCGATATGTGACCGATAACTAAATTTTTATTACATTTAATTCAACAACCAATTAATTGATAAGCAAATGTTTACAGTACTCTACATCATCGGAGGGCTCCTTGCCTTGGTCTTGATATTACATCTTCTAGGCCCAAAAAACTACAATGTATTTCGAACAGTGGAAATTTCAAGACCCAAGAACGAGGTCTTTACCTACCTAAAGTCCTTAAAGAATATGGACGATTGGTCACCTTGGGCCAAGAAAGACCCAAATATGGAAAAGAAGTTTACCGGTACTGACGGTGAAGTGGGTGCGTTAAGCTATTGGAATGGAAATAAGGAAGTAGGTGAGGGGGAGCAAGAAATCACCAAAATCATCGATGGAGAACGCATAGAATCCGAATTGCGATTTCTAAAACCTTGGAAGTCGACCTCCGATTGCTATATGGATGTTGAAGAATTGTCCAATGGCAATACACAAGTAAAATGGGGCTTTTCAGGAAACAACAAATTTCCTATGACGATCATGTCCCTTTTCAAAAGCATGGACAGTATGGTCGGTCCTGATTTTGAGGAGGGTATGGCAAGCCTGAAGGCACAAATGGAAAAATCATAACCACGGGTGGAACGGGCTAGACAGACGTTTTAAGTTCTCATGTCTGGTATTGAACACTTTAGAGCCTTTTGGATGATGTCAATTTGCTAATTCCAAAAGGGCAATGTCGTGTTCATTTTCGAGAATGACCTTGCCATTTTGCACCGTGACCTCTGTTTGTGAGTAGGTGTCAAAAAGCTTCGTGCCATCGCCAAAAAAGCCCTTTACCCAAAGGGATTTTTTGCCTTTTGGTAAATCGAGACCGATGACCACTTTATCTTTATAGTCATCTTTGGTATAGGTTCTACTAAAGACATAAGGTTTTTTACCAAGGCGCTTGTGCTTTCCGGCCCCGACGGCGGGATGATTGTTTCTGAATTGACCTAGTTTTTTCCAATGGGCAAGTATGTTTTGGGTCGCCGTTACGCTGTCGATTTCGTTCCAGTTCATATACGAACGCAAGGTCGCATCACCAACCGCACCTTCAATAGTCAAATCTCGGGCGCTTTCATCCCCATAATAAATTTGCGACACTCCTGGCGTCAATAAAAGCAGGTTTGCGGCCTTTTTAGGAAATTTGCGTTCTTTATCGAAAGGTTCACCATCATCATGTGAGGTCAGGTAGTTGACGACACTTTTCCCTTTGAGTTTGGTGTTCAATAACGTATGGTACTTTTTGAAAATGGATTCATAATCTTTTTGCGCATCGTTCTTGAGTTCGAAATTGATTAGGCTATTGAAACCGTAGTCATAGTAGTCCACCTTTTTATCGCCGAAATCGAATTCCCGCCCCCCTGAAATACCATAATTGTACACTTCGCCCATCATGTAGAAAGGGGTTTCATCAAGGACCTTGTTCGCATTTTTCTTTTTCCAAATCTCAAAAGCGTAGGCTGCTTGTTCATAGAGCTCGGCCCATGATTTTTCATCCGCGTGCTTTACGGTATCGACCCGAAAACCGTCAATACCATAATCTCCGACATAATCGGTCAGCCATTTGATAATATAAGCTCTCGGACTTCTTGGGTATCCCGTTCTTTCGAAAAATAATTCAAGCTCATCCAATTCTTGGCTTAGACGTCCCTCAGCCTTCCATTTCGCTAATAAGCCATCAGGAAGTTCAACGGCCTCATCCGATTCCGTAAGAATATCGGGGAGGTTCTTGACCAAAGTACAACTCGTCGTATTTTCATAGGTGGTGAATTCGCAGACCGGCGTTTCACGTACCCACTCCGAAGGCCAGACTGGATCTTTGGCGGTTCCCGGTCCGGTATGGTTGACAACCACGTCCATAACAATTCGAATACCTTTCGTATGTGCTGTTTCGACCAGACGTCCCAAATCTTCCATGGTTCCGAAATTGGGATCTAAGGCGGTCCAATCTTTTGTCCAGTACCCGTGATATCCATAGGTATTACCCGTAGTCTCGTCCGTATCTCCATGAATTTGTTCGACCACTGGGGTGAACCAGATTGCATTCACACCGAGGTTCGTAAAGTAGCCTGAGTTGATTTTTTGGGTGATTCCTTTGATATCACCACCCATAAAACCCCGTAACACCCCAGTTTTGTTCGTACGTTCAAAATTGATATCATTTAAGGTATCCGCGTTGTGAAATCGGTCGGTCAATAAGAAATAGATATTGGCTCCTTCCCAAACAAAAGGTGTAGTAGGTTCTTGAATTTTAATCGTTTCGGTTACCGCTGCTTGTTTGGGAATTGATTCCTTTTTGGCCTGATTACATGCGGATAACAGGACACAAATGAATAGGGCGGTAAGCAGTTTTTGCATTTGAAACTATTTTGTCTAAAGCTATAAAATGCTGTGCTAACATGAAAATTTATTTCGGGAGGAAAGCGATGAACGCCTTGTGCGCACCTTTTGGTCATACAGGAGGTGTTATAAGACAACACAATCAGTATACCACCATTGCGTGATGCGCCTTGATTTTATTTTTGGTTCTTGCCCCGGTTCAATACTTTGAAATCTTCGTAGCAAGCGCTGATGGCATCAAGTATTTGAAGGTCGTTTGCAGTAGTGATGAACGATTTGGAGTAACTACAATTATTGAGAATATCCTCGATGTCCACTTTTTCTAATTGGAGTAGCTCCGTTAAGGTTTCGCGATCAAACTTTGAAGCCAGTAAATTTCGAATTTCATCATCCTCTTTTACCTGTCGCAATTTTCGCATTTGATTTGGCTTCTTCCCGAATAGATTTCGAAGCAGGTCTGCAGGATTCAGAATGGCCCCTAGAACTTTGGTGACCGCACTTGGACTTTTGTTTCCAGCCTCGTAACTCACCCCAAGCCCAGAAATACTATACTGATAGGCGCTATTAACCGGTAAGTTCTTTACGTCTATTTCGAGATATCCCGTAAGTTGGTACGGCCGAACAATGACCTCTTCAAGGGCATATGCCAATTCCGTAAGGGATATTTTGGTATCCTCGAATTTAAACATATCATTAGTTACCCTGATTTTCTGTGATTTAAACCCTAAAAACGAAAAATAAAGGGTGTCATTGACCGCAGCAGTAATGGAGAATCTACCTTTGTCGTCGGTAATCGTTCCTACAACTTGATTTAAGTTCACCACGTGCACGCTTTCCATGGGGAAACCGGTCTGTGCATTGACAACTAAAGCATTAAAGGCCTTACTCTGATTATCGGCCGTATCATTTTGGGAGAAGCCCAAAAACGCGACGAATAAAAAAACGAATGTGAATTTTCCCATGAAGCGATTATCAAACTAAAAGTACTAAACAAAACAAAAAAATAAGCCTACAAGTATCTTTTAATATAGAATTAACTAAAAGAAATCACTTTTTCGTCGTTTGCTTCTTCGCTTGCCCGAATTTTCACTTTTTGAAAAGCTACGTTCTCGCCTTTTACCAGTATCCTTACTTTTCTTGCGATTGCGGTCTCTTCCGCCTCCCTTTCTTCGGTCTCGTCTTCCGCCACCGCTGCCACCAGGATTTTTGGAGACTTCAACGTTCACGAATCGGCCATCGACCTGAAATTCATCGAAAGCGGTCAATACTTGGGCCATAACGGCGGCATCGGTATTGAAGAACGAAAAACTGTCTTTCACATCGACCCTGAACAGGTCATCACGCCCTAGACCGGCGGTATCCCTTATGAAATCTTTTAAAGACATCCAGTCATAGCCATCTTTTTCCCCGACATTGATAAAATAGCGTACGGAGCCTGAGGAAGAAGCCTCACCACCTCCGTTTTTGTCGTTGCGATTTCCTGAATCCGTGGTATTGAGGTCTTTGCTCTTGTTATAATAATTGTAGAAACGCGTAAATTCAACGGATACGATTTTTTTGATCAATTCTTCACGGTCAATGCCTTGAAGTACATCATTTATTGCCGGCAGATAGCCCTCTACGTCTTCGTTTATTTTAGTATCCTTGATTTTGTTGGCCAAATGATAGAGCTGTATTTCGCAGATTTCCATCCCGGTCGGAATCTTTTTGGAAATAAAATCCTGTTTGATCTTGTTCTCTATGGATTTTATTTTTCGCAGTTCACTTCTTGTCACGATGACCATAGAGATACCCGATTTACCCGCACGCCCTGTACGTCCACTTCGGTGAGTGTAGGTCTCTATTTCATCGGGCAGTTGATAATTGATGACATGCGTAATATCATCCACATCGATGCCCCGCGCGGCTACATCAGTGGCGACCAACATTTGGATTTGTTTTTTACGGAACGAGTTCATGACCAAATCACGTTGGTTTTGACTGAGGTCACCATGTAGGGCGCCTGCACTATACCCGTCTTCGATCAATTTTTCGGCGACTTTTTGAGTGTCTCTTTTGGTTCTGCAAAAGATGACGGAGAAAATATCGGGATTGGTATCCGCCAAGCGTTTTAGGGCCGGATAACGATCTCTACCCCCAACAACATAATATTCATGTTGCACATTCGAGGTTCCCGCATTTTTGGTGCCTACGGTAATCTCCTGTGGGCTGTGCATGAACTTCTTTGCGATATGGGCCACCTCTTTTGGCATGGTGGCGGAGAATAACCAGGTCGATTTTTCTTCCGGCGTATTCGAAAGAATATCCTTGATGTCCTCGAAAAAACCCATGTTCAACATTTCATCGGCCTCATCTAAGATGCAGTAATCGATTTTCGAAATGTCGACCAAACGTCTGCTGATCATATCTTTCATACGACCTGGGGTCGCTACGATAATTTGAGCTCCCCGTTTGATTTGCCGTGATTGCTCCGTTATACTGGCCCCGCCGTAAATGGCGACCGTATTGATCTGTTTCTCGTGCTTTGAATAGGATTGCATCTCCTTCGTAATCTGCAGACAGAGTTCTCGGGTTGGTGAAAGGATGAGACCTTGGGTGGTTCGGCTGTTACTATCTATTTTTTGAATTAGCGGAAAACCGAAGGCAGCTGTTTTTCCCGTTCCGGTCTGCGCAAGGGCGACCAAATCGGTTTCGTTTTCCAATAAAATAGGGATTGCTTTTTCCTGTACTTCCGAAGGGGTTTCAAAACCCATGTCGGTAATAGCATCCAATAGGGACTGTTGCAGCCCCAATGCTTCAAATTTTGTCATAATAATGGTTTACGTTAATCGCAAATATGTATGTTGCATAGAGCGATTATCGACATAACCAAATGAGACTCGTTACAACACATGCTATACTAGCGGCAATTCTTAAAGCGGCAAAGATACCTTAAATTTATTTGACGGGATAGTGTTCTAAATGTGCTATTAGTTGTTGCATGGCCCTGCCGCGATGACTGATCTTGTTTTTTACCGCTAAGGAAAGCTCTCCGAAAGACTTTTCATACCCATCTGGCTGAAATATCGGGTCGTAGCCGAATCCATTTTCACCTCTTTTTTCCATCGTAATCTGTCCGGTTACGGTTCCTTCGAAGAAAAAACGCGCTCCATTGAGGTTCAAGGCGATACTGGTCTGAAATCGGGCTGCCCTATTTTGGGTTTCCTTTAATTTAGATAACAATTTGGCCATATTGTCCGCAGCATTTTTTTGTTCGCCTGCATATCGTGCGGAGTATACACCGGGAGCTCCGTTGAGTGCGTCGACCAAGAGTCCGGTATCGTCGGCAAAACAGGACAGGCCGTATTTTTCCGTTACGTAATCGGCTTTGATCTGTGCATTTCCTTCCAAGGTACGAGCTGTTTCGGGAATGTCTTCATGACAGCCTAGTTCGGTCAAGGATAGCAGTTCAAAGTGTTGCGGTAGCAGAAGTTTGACCTCGTTGAACTTATTCTTATTATGGGTGGCGAAGACCAATTTCATACCTATTGAAATCTAATATTAAACTGTTTTTACGCGTTCAAAAGTAGTAAATTTGAAGGTTCTTAATGCTCGTGAAATGAAGTTAAAAGTACCTCCTGTTTTTGTTTTCCTGACATTCGGTCTACTGATGTATGTGTTGGCAAAATTTTTACCAGTAGGCTATTTTGATTTTTTCGGGAGGAGGTATTTGATTATGGCACTTTTGGCTATCGCAATAGGGGTGGGAACTATCGCCTTGATTCAGTTTATCAAATCAAAGACTACCGTAGATCCGTCAAACCCGTCAAAAGCCTCTAAGCTGGTTTCGACAGGCATTTATCAATATTCTCGAAACCCCATGTATTTGGGAATGCTTTTGCTTCTTCTGGCTTGGGGATTATGGCTGGGCAATGCGTTCAACACCTTGTCAGCTGCTGGTTTCGTGGGGTATATGAACAGATTTCAGATTATTCCAGAGGAGGAAGTCTTATCGGATATATTCGGTAAAGCCTATGCGCAATACTGCACCTTGGTGCGAAGATGGTTCTGAGTAGTAGCGGATATGCTTATAACCAGTAAATATTAGCGAATATGCTTATAATTGCATATTATTAGCTAATTAGCTTATATTTTAATATATTAGCGCTTTAGCTTATATTTTATGATTGCAATCCTAACAGGCGATATTATCAATTCAGAAGGGCACAAAGCCTCGGAATGGATCGATGTACTCAAGAAAAAATTATCCGAATGGGGGCAACACCCTTCCGATTGGGAGATTTATCGAGGTGATGAATTTCAGGTCAGAATAGCACCTGAAGAGGCTTTACGCGCTGGTATTCAGTTGAAGGCCCTCATTAAATCGATGAAAAATCTAGACGTGCGCATGGCCATTGGCTTAGGTTCCGAAGATTTTAAAGGAATTCGTGTGAGCGAATCAAATGGTACCGCTTATCAACGTTCAGGTCGCACTTTTGAAAATCTGAAAGCCGATAAACGCAGTTTGGCTATTACTAGCGGTAATGACAAAAAAGACCGGATGCTTAATCTTATGCTTAAGCTGGCCCTTGATTTTATGGATGAATGGACTTCCGTTTCCGCAGAATTGGTAGCCATTGCCTTGGAGAACCCCGACTTGTCACAACAAGAGATCGCCCAGCAGCTGCATATTCAACAATCTGCCGTAAGTCAACGCCAAAAAAGAGCCCGTCTTGACTTGGTCTTTGATGTATTACACTTTTATTCGGAAACCGTAAAAAGCATGGAACCATGAGTTTGATTTTTACAAAATTGCTTTTAGCACATCTAATTTGCGATTTCTTGTTACAACCTAAAAAATGGGTAATTCATAAAGAGGCGAACAAGGTAGGTTCCAAATACCTTTATGCCCATGTATTGTTACACTTTTTAGTGACCCTATTGGTGCTGTGGGATTTGAATTATTGGAAGATTGCCTTGGTGATTATGGCAACCCACTACCTTATCGATTTGGCCAAGCTCTATGCAACCCCACTTTTCAAAAACCAAAGTGTTCCGTTTTTTATCGACCAAGCGCTTCATGTTGTCGTCTTGTACTGCTGTGCGTATATTTCGAATTTACAAGAAGAAACGATACAACTCATCAGTGCGTTGGATTGGAGTCTGATTACCGCGATGGTCTTTGTTACCTTTCCTGCGGCAATTATCATGGGAAAGTTGTTAGAGCCCATGTCGGATCAAATTGAGTTGGATCACAAATCGCTGCCGAATGCCGGAAAGTATATTGGTATTATCGAACGGCTTTTCGTGTTGACCTTTATCATACTGGGGCGGTGGGAAGCTATCGGTCTCCTTATTACGGCGAAATCCGTATTTCGATTTAATGACCTAAAAGAACGGAATAGCCGAAAACTTACCGAATACATCCTAATCGGTACGTTGTTGAGTTTTGGTTTGGCCATTATCGCCGGAATTATATATGTCAGTCTATAAATAACGAAAATATGAGACGAATTCTCCTGATTGTTTTTGCGTTCATCGTCGCTTCTTGCGTCGAAAAAAGAAAAGATGTCCCGACCGAAAAGACCGCAGAGGAAATCGGTTTGCGTTGGTCCGAACAGAAAGCATGGGATTGGTACAACGAGCAACCTTGGTTGGTCGGTACGAATTTCAACCCGAGTACGGCCATCAACCAGCTTGAATTCTGGCAGGCAGATACCTTCGACCCGCAAACCATTGAACGCGAATTAAAGTGGTCTGCAGATCTCGGTATGAACTTGCACCGGGTGTATTTGCATAATCTGTTATGGAAACAAGATTCGGTAGGTTTTCTAAACCGATTGGAAGACTACCTGAAAATTTCGAATAAGTACGGCATCAAAACCATGTTTGTCTTATTGGATGATGTTTGGCATCCTGTCCCGAAACTGGGCAAACAACCAGAGCCCGTTCCCCATGTGCATAACTCGGGCTGGGTACAGGCCCCAGGAGCTGAAATATTAGGTGACACTACCCGGCATGATGAGCTCAAAGGGTATGTTAAGGGAGTTTTGGACCGCTTTAAGAGCGATGATCGCGTTTTACTTTGGGACGTATACAATGAACCCGATAATGTGGCGGGCCAACCAGGTCGAAAAGAGTTGGAGGTGCTGAACAAACAAGAGTATTCGTTGGCCCTATTGAAGAAAGTGATGCATTGGTCAAGGTCCGTTAACCCTTCGCAGCCTTTGACCAGCGGAATCTGGCGGGGCACTATCGACCATTGGGGTACACCGGACAGCTTGCCCACAGTAGACCGCTATATGATCGAGAATTCCGACGTGATTTCTTTTCATGCCTATGATGGGGATACGCTGGATGTCAAGCGAAAAATTCAAGAATTGAAAAAATACAAAAGACCATTGCTATGCACTGAATATATCGCACGAGGGGTAGGGAACACCTTTCAAGCCGTCATGCCTATTTTTAAGGCGAATAACATCGCCGCCATCAATTGGGGCTTCGTTTCTGGGAAAACGAATACAATCTATCCATGGATCAGTTGGGATATGCGGTTCACTGATGAACCTGAAATTTGGCATCATGATATCCTTCGTGAAGACGGTACCCCATATAAGCAAAATGAAGTCGATTTTATTCGGGAAATCATAACATCGGAATAGGTATATGAAACACGGTTTTTTTTTACTGGCACTTCTTTTCACGAGTATTACGACCCAGGGGCAAACCAAATACTTTACTTCTTTTGACGATACTAAAATTGCCTATACAGATGAGGGAAAAGGCAAACCTGTTTTATTGATACATGGTTTTATTAATACACGAAAGAATTGGGACAAATCTGAATTGAAAAAAGAGTTGTTGGCCGAGGGCTACCGTGTTATCGTACCTGATCTTCGGGGTAATGGTGATTCCGACAAGCCGCAAGACGACGAGGCGTATGCGCAAGATTCCGAAATCTTGGATCTGATGTTTTTGATGGCCGAATTGAAAATACCGAAATATACGGCCATAGGCTATTCTCGGGGAAGTATTCTTCTCGCCCGATTGATGACCAAAGACCGTCGGTTGAAAAAAGCGGTGTTGGGTGGCATGGGTATCGATTTTACCAATCCACTTTGGAAGCGGCGTCTTATGTTTAGGGATGCTTTTTTTGGTAAACCAAATGCCGAAACGCAGGGTGCTGTCGACTATGCAAAATCGGTCGGAGCAGATCTTAAATCCCTTTACCTTCAACAAAAATACCAACCGGTTACGACCCAAAAACAGTTGGGGCAACTAAAAATCAAGGTACTCGTGATTGCCGGAGCTGAAGACGTGGACAATGGCGACCCGAAAGCACTGCAAAATGCGATACCGAAGAGTAAATTGAAAATCGTACCAGGAGACCATAATAACACTTATAAATCCAAAGCATTCGCAAAAGCCATTATCGACTTCCTTTGATCACTTCCGCCCATATGTTACATTTGGGTCAAAACCTTGGCTATTCTGAATAACTTTTTATAACAATTAGAAGACGTCGATGGAATTAATAATTAATTTTACGGCTTAATTTTTAGACAATCACATAATTTTTGTTCCCGAATTAAATCGTTTCGGCTTTTTAAAAAGGGTAATAGTCAATAGGATATGGTAGAGGAGCGCAGAAAATACGTTTTCGATTTTGATAGCACATTGACCAGGGTCGAGGCATTGGACGTCTTGGCGGAAATGACGCTGCAGGGTAAATCGAATAAGGAAGAGGTTATTGAAGAGATACAGAAGATCACTAATCTAGGCATTGATGGCGATATCTCATTTACAGAGTCCTTAGAACGTCGCATCAAGTTATTGAAAGCGAATAAAAGCGATCTGGAAGGACTGGTTTCCGAATTGCGTCAAAAAATCTCGAAATCCATAGAATCCAATAAAGAATTCTTTGAAAAGTTTTCTGATGACATTTACGTGATTTCCTGTGGATTCAAAGAATTCATCGATCCTATTGTTGAAGAATATAATATTCCTTCTGATCGTGTCTATGCCAATACCTTCGAGTTTGATGAGGAGGGGAATATCGTGGGATTTGATGAGAAAAACCCGTTATCACAACACAACGGAAAAATCGAATGTCTAAAACAGATGAACCTCAATGGTGAAGTGCAAGTAATTGGAGACGGTTACAGTGATTATGTCATGCGCGAAGCCGGTATTGCCGACAAGTTTTTTGCCTATACCGAAAATGTGCATCGTGATAAAGCCGCGAACAACGCCGATCACGTAACCCCAAATCTAGACGAGTTTTTATTCGTCAACGATTTGCCTAGAAATATCTCCTATCCCAAGAACCGGATTAAGATTTTATTGTTGGAAAACGTACATCCTGCTGCTTTCGACAACCTCTCTGAGGATGGTTTTTCGGTAGAACTGGTAAAGCACAGCCTTTCCGAAGAAGAATTGATCGAAAAAATCAAGGGAGTGCATGTATTGGGTATCCGTTCGAAAACACAGGTGACGAAAAAGGTACTTGATGCCGCCAATAAGCTCTTGGTCGTCGGCGCTTTCTGCATCGGTACTACCCAAATCGATTTGGAGAACTGTCGTAAGAATGGGGTAGTGGTATTTAATGCTCCCTACAGCAATACGAGATCTGTTGTTGAGCTAGCCATCGGAGAAATCATCATGTTAATGCGAAGCATTTTTCCCAGAAGTACCGAAATCCATAATGGACAATGGCAGAAAACGGCGGTAGGTTCCCGAGAAGTTCGAGGAAAAAACCTGGGGATCGTGGGTTATGGAAATATTGGCAAACAATTATCGGTTTTAGCCGAATCGCTAGGTATGCGTGTGTATTATTACGATGTTGATGATAAACTGGCCTTAGGGAACGCAGTTAAATGCAACACCCTTGAGGATTTATTGAACGTTTCCGATGTGGTCACACTCCACATCGATGACAATAAAGCCAATAAAAATTTCATCGGCGAACGTGAAATCAACCAAATGAAGCATGGTGCGATCTTCGTCAATCTGGCTAGAGGTTTTGTCGTGGATATCGAGGCGCTCGCGAATGCTTTAAAATCGGGAAAAATCGGGGGTGCGGCCATCGACGTGTACCCTGAAGAGCCACGAAGTAATGGTGAGTTTAAGACCCAACTACAAGGATTGGACAACGTCATTTTGACACCGCATATTGGAGGAAGTACTGAGGAGGCACAACGCGATATTGCGGATTTCGTTCCTAACAAGATTATGGATTACATCAATTCGGGCAATACGGTAGATGCCGTGAATTTTCCGAATATCAGACTTCCGAAACAGCGAAACGCCCATCGATTTTTGCATATACATAGAAATGTTCCTGGCGTGATGGCCAAGATCAACGAAGTATCGGCGACCTATGAGATGAACATTTTAGGTCAATACCTATCTACCGATAACGAAGTGGGGTATGTGATTACTGATTTGGACAAAGAGTACAACAAAGATGTCATTAAGGCCCTAAAGAAAGTCGAAAACACCATCAAGTTTAGGGTGCTGTATTAAACGTTTTAACCACAGAAAAACGGTTTTTTCACCTGTGATGATATGGCTCGTTCTTAAGAATGGTCAATGCGCGATAGATTTGTTCCACAACGAAGAGTCGGATCATCTGGTGTGAAAAGGTCATTTTTGAGAGACTAATTTTACCTTGTGCTTTTTGGTATACCGCATCACTGAATCCATAAGGGCCGCCGATAACAAAAACCAATCTTTTGATACCTGAATTCATCTTCTTTTGAAGATAGTTCGAAAAATCGATAGATGAGTAGTGCGTTCCGTTTTCATCCAGTAAGAGCATCACATCCGTTGCTTCTATTTTCTTAAGAATATTCTCGCCTTCCTTGACCTTTTGCTGGCTTTCGGATAAGTTTTTAGCATTTTTGATATCCGGAATACTGTCCAACTCGAATTTGATATAATGCTTTAATCGTCCTTCATAGGTGTTAATCAATTCAAGTAAGGCCTTACTGTCCGTTTTGCCGACAGCGATTAGTTTGATGGTCATGCTTCAAAGTTAAAGGAATTTCTTTTGGGGTATCTACAATAAGTTAGGGCTCATTTCATAAATTAGCGCAAAGCAAAGACCGGTATATGATTACACAAGAACAATTCCAAAAAGAAGTTGACTTGATCATTGAAAATGCCATTCGCGAGGATGTGGGTGATGGAGACCATAGTTCACTCTCCTGTATCCCCGAATCGGCCTTGGGAAAAGCCAAACTATTGGTGAAAGATGAAGGAGTTATTGCCGGGATCGATTTTGCGAAACAGGTTTTTGCCTATGTTGACCCTCAAATGGAAGTTGAGGTATTGCTGTCAGATGGGGCTGAAGTCAAGTATGGCGATATTGCCTTTTACGTGACCGGAAGCTCGCAGAATATCCTGAAAGCTGAACGATTGGTTTTGAACGCCATGCAACGTATGAGTGCTATCGCCACCAAAACCCGCTCCTTTGTAGATTTGCTGGAGGGTACCTCGACTAAAATATTGGATACTAGAAAGACTACCCCGGGAATACGGGCCTTGGAAAAATGGGCAGTAAAAATAGGAGGAGGGGAAAACCATAGATTCGCTTTGTACGATATGATAATGCTGAAAGACAATCATATCGATTTTGCAGGAGGGATCACAAAGGCCATTGAAAAGACCAAGGCTTATTTGAAAAAGACCCACCGTGACCTCAAAATCATCGTAGAGGCTCGAAATTTGACCGAGATCGAAGAAATATTGCAATCCGAGGGAGTGTACCGAATACTTATCGACAATTTCAACTATGAAGATACCCGTACGGCCGTAGCATTGATAGGTGAAACCTGTCTTACCGAATCTTCAGGCGGCATCAATGAGCGAACGATTCGGGCCTATGCCGAATGTGGTGTGGATTATATTTCCTCGGGTGCATTGACCCATTCCGTTCACAACATGGATTTGAGCCTTAAAGCCGTATAGATAGATGTCTAAGGAAATCGAAGAAAAACTTGATAAGATTCCAGTCCTGAAATGGCTCGTCCGTTTATTGAAAAGTTTACGACTTCCTGGTTTTGAAGGACTTTCCATTTATGATTTGATCGAGATGTATATTCGAGGCATTGTCGAAGGAGCACTTTCTACACGTGCTAGTTCCATTGCCTTTAGTCTGTTTTTGGCGTTGTTTCCCCTGCTAATTTTCATGTTGACCTTGGTACCCTTTCTCATATCGATTTTCAATCTTCAAAACACTGGTTTTGATGAGAACTTCCCGGCTTTTCTCGAGTCGTTCTTGCCGACTGCGACAGGTGACTATTTTGAACAAATCTATCAACAGATCAAAGACCAAAGACGCCCGGGACTACTATCATCGACCTTTGTGATATCTATTTTTTTAATGGCAAATGGGGTCAATGCCATTTTTGGTGGATTTGAAAATTCGTATCATGTAAACCTTACCCGTAATTTTTTTAAGCAGTATGCCTATGCCCTGATGGTGGGGCTGATCCTTTCCATTTTGATCATTATAGGCTTCGTCGCCTTCGTTTATTTTGAGGTCTACGTACTGCGCTACTTAAGTGAGTTTGCTGCCCGACAAGGTGGTTATGTTTTAGGGGAAGATGATATTGTAGGGGTGCAGATCGCTAAATTCCTTTTCTTTATCATCCTTTCTTATTTGACCACCGCCACCCTCTATTATTTTGGAACCGCCGAGGGAAAACAGGCACGATTTTTTTCCGCGGGAGCCTTGATGACGACTCTTTTGTTTATTTTGACGTCTTACTTATTCGGGGTATATGTAGAGAAGTTCGCACGTTATAACGAATTGTATGGTGCTTTAGGAGGATTATTGATATTAATGGTCTACATCTGGTTAAATTCGAATATCTTGCTGCTCGGGTTTGAACTGAACGCCTCCCTGAATTGGCTCAGAAGAAATTATGACAAGGATGCAAAAAAAGGTTAAACTAGTACTGTTTTTTTTCTGTTTGGGGATGTGGTTCTGCAATGCACAAAGTGTTTTTGGAAGATGGAAGACAATCGATGATAGAACTGGAAATCCAAAGGGAATCATAGAAATCTATCAGAAAGACGGATTGATGTACGGAAAAATTCTTAAAATAGTCGAGAAGGGAAAAGAAAATGCCGTTTGCATTAAGTGCGATGGTGATTTAAAGGACAAACCGGTGGTGGGTATGACCATCATCAAGGATGGTAAGAAGAACGACGATAATGAGTGGAAAGGAAAATTCTTATTCGATCCCGAACAGGCCATGACCTTTAGATTCAAAATTTGGCTCAATCCTGACGATCCAAATGAACTCAAAGTTCGCGGATATTTAGCTTTCCTATATCGAACACAAACCTGGCTGCGCTACAAAGGCTAGAAGAGGGGAGGGCTATGCAACAGTTCATCGATGTAGTTTTACCGATTCCTCTTGAGAAACTGTTCACCTATGCCATTAGTCAAGAGGAGGCTGAGTTCTTGCGACCTGGTATGCGTGTGGCTGTTCCTTTTGGGAAATCAAAAATTTATACGGCTCTAGTGCATCATGTGCATGCTTCACCTCCATTGGCATATGATCCCAAGGAAATTCATCAGATTTTAGGGGAGCAACCGCTGGTGAACAGCATACAATTGCAGCATTGGCATTGGATAGCCAAGTATTACATGTGTACTCTTGGCGAAGTCTTCCGTAGTGCCGTTCCAAGTGCTTTTCTTTTGGAAAGTGAAACCCTGATACTCAAAAACGATCGAGTAGCGGTGGATGAAATGAATCTCAAAGATGATGAATTCTTGGTCTATGAAGCCCTTCAACACCAATCTTCACTAAAAGTCCATGAGGTAAGCGCAATTGTAGAACGAAAAAATGTACTCCCCATTTTGAATCGATTGATAGAAAAAAATGTCATTCTGTTGAAGGAGGAGTTATACGAACAATACAAACCCAAGCTGGTTCGCTTTGTCAAATTGGCCGACGCCCATGCTTCAGAGAAAGACCTTGAAAACCTCTTGCAATCGTTGACTAGGGCTCCAAAGCAGAGTCAAGTGATACTGTCGTTATTTCAATTAAACGCATCGCAGGAAAAGCCCATTAAGGTAACGGAATTGGAAAGGGCCAGTGGCGGTTCCAAGGCGGTCATTAAATCATTGGTCGGCAAGGGTATTTTGGAAGAATATTTTATACGTACCGACCGGGTAACCTATGATGATGGACAAGGCGGTCATGAGGTGAAGACTTTGAACCCCTATCAAGAAGAGGCACTGACCGCTATTAAAAACTCTTTTGAAAGCGAAAAAGTGACCTTACTTCGTGGGGTCACTTCCTCGGGTAAGACCGAGGTCTATGTCAAACTCATTGAGCAGTGCATTTCAAGAGGAAAACAGGCTTTATATCTTCTTCCTGAAATTGCCTTGACCACTCAACTGATAGGCCGTTTACAAGAGTATTTTGGCGCTAAGGTTTCCGTTTACCATTCGAAGTATAGTATACAAGAACGGGTGGAAGTTTGGAACAATGTACTTGAAAACAAGCAAAAAGCGCAAGTAGTGATCGGTGCGCGCTCTGCGCTGTTCTTACCTTTTTTGCATTTGGGACTCATTATCATTGATGAAGAACATGAAGGTTCGTTTAAGCAGTTCGATCCCGCTCCCCGGTACCACGCTCGTGATGCCGCCATAGTTTTAGGCAACCTGCATAAGGCTAATGTGCTGTTGGGCTCGGCGACACCGAGTATCGAAAGTTTCTACAACGTAGCGAAAGGTAAATACGGTTACGCCGAAATTACTTGTAGGTATGGCGATGTGGTAATGCCCGATATTGAATTGGTCGATATTAAGGAACAAACACGAAAGAAACGAATGAAGGGGCACTTCTCCGAGCGTCTTATGGAAGAGATTACCACAACGCTGGAAGAAGGCCTACAAG
The DNA here is from genome assembly GCA_947494565.1 of uncultured Flavobacteriaceae bacterium. Classification (GTDB taxonomy): domain Bacteria; phylum Bacteroidota; class Bacteroidia; order Flavobacteriales; family Flavobacteriaceae; genus Maribacter_C. The sequence goes on from CANLVG010000003.1 coordinate 377,027, forward strand.
TCATTCTATTTCAAAATCGGCGGGGGTATGCACCGATCGTTGAATGCACCACTTGCGGACATTCGCCCCAATGCCCCAATTGTGATGTTAGTCTGACCTATCACCAGTATAGAAAGCAGCTGCGTTGCCATTATTGCGGCTATCATATGGCCTTGCAAGAAAGCTGCCAGGCTTGCGGGAGTCCTACACTGGATACCAAGGGTTTCGGGACGGAACAAGTTGAACAGGAAATAGGGCAGCTCTTTCCCGATGCGAAAGTGGGTCGGATGGATTTGGATACTACCCGGGGAAAACATGGATATGAAAAGATAATCACGGCTTTTGAACAACAGGAATTGGATATTTTGGTCGGTACGCAAATGCTCACCAAAGGCCTCGATTTTAGGAATGTCAACTTAGTGGGCATCATGAATGCCGATTCGTTGTTGAACTTTCCGGATTACAGAGCACATGAGCGTGCATTCCAATTATTGACCCAAGTGGCCGGTAGGGCAGGGAGAACCAAGAAAAGAGGTAAGGTCATCATACAGAGTTATAACCCCTACCATCAAATTTTGAAGCAAGTGTCCACACATTCCTACGATGAAATGTTCAAAGAACAGTTGTATGAACGCGAGCAGTATAAGTATCCGCCCATCAACAAGATTATCAAGATTACCTTGAAGCATAAGGAGTACAATAAACTGAACGAAGCGGCAGAATGGTTTTCCAAATCATTACGCAATGTTTTTGGAGGAAGTGTTCTTGGTCCTGAATACCCGCCTGTGGCTCGCATACGAAATCAGTATTTGAAGAACATCATCGTAAAAATCAATCAAGACCAGTCCCTTCCAAAGACAAAGAACAGTATCCGCAGAATCGAAAAATCATTTAAGTCGATTTCGTTTTACCGTAGCGTGCGGGTCATTTACAATGTGGATCATATTTAAAGAGGTCCGCTAGGGCAACTGGGTAAGTCGTTGAACCAGGGAAAGTAGATTCTTCGAAAAGAGGACACAAAAAAAGAAAACCGATGGTCATATGACCATCGGTTTTCTGTATAAGTTTATGTCGTTGAAACTTAGACGTTACTTAGCGCTTCGGCCAATTCGGTCTTTTTGTTTCGGCTCAATGGAATAGATCTTCCACTGACTTCAACATTTTTGCTATTGAATTTCTCAACTTTTTCGAGATTCACGATATACGACTTGTGAATTCTCAAAAACTTCTCTTCCGGCAATTGCTTTTCGAAAGACTTCATTGTTGATAAAATAACGATATTGGCCTCATCTGTAACTAGTTTGATGTAGTCACCTAAGGCTTCTATCCATTTGATATCGTTTAAGATAACCTTTCTTTTCTTTAGGTTACTCTTGACAAAGATATGCTCTTCGTCTTCATGCACTCGGTGCATTTGTTCATACTTGGCTACTGCGCGACGAACGGAAGCATCAAAACGCGCCATCGTAATAGGCTTGTGCAAATAATCCGTAACATCATAATCAAAAGCCTTGAGGGCATAATCGGGTTTTCCGGTAATCAAAATTACCTGAGGGCTGTTTTCAAGGGATTCGAGTAGGTCAAATCCATTGATTATAGGCATTTCAACATCTAAGAAGATCAAGTCGATCTCGTTGTTTTTAATGCCGTTTTTCGCCTCGATTGCGTTGCTGTATTCGGCCACCATAGCTAAATTCGGATGATTGTTTACCAATTTGGCGACTGCCATCCGCTGCATTGATGAATCGTCTACGATAATACTTCGTAATTTCATAAATGGGTTGATTTGTGGGGTTAAATCATCGACAAATTACTTAAAAAACCTGTTGAACTACAACTAAAGTTGTAAACACGGTACGGTTTTCTGTGTAAAAGGTAAATGACATAAGTTTGAGATTTGGGTTTAGGTTAAGCTTATTTTTAATGATTCATTCCATATATAACGAAGATTTTTCCGTTTTCTTGTGGGACGACGTAAATTATTATTATTTTTGCACTCCTTTTAAATAAATTAATATATGAATCATTACGAAACTGTTTTCATTTTGAATCCCGTTCTATCTGACTCGCAGATAGAGGAAACAGTTAAGAAATTTGAAGATTTCTTAATTAAGAATGGTGCCAAAATGGTAGCCAAAGAGAATTGGGGGCTAAAGAAATTAGCCTATGCCATACAACACAAGAAAAGTGGTTTCTATCACTTGTTCGAATTTACCGCACCTGGTGAGATCCTTACTCCTTATGAGCAGGAGTTTTCCAGGGACGAACGTATCATGCGTTTTTTGACGGTAAAACTAGACAAACACGCCGTCGCGTGGGCAGAGAAAAGAAGAACAAGATTAAAAACAGCTAAAGCTTAAGTAGTATGGCATCAATAGAACAACAGGCCAAAGGCAAAAAAGATGGGGAGATCAGATATCTAACCCCACTGAACATTGAAACCAATACCAAGAAAAAGTATTGTCGTTTCAAGAAAAACGGAATCAAGTACATCGATTATAAGGATGCGGACTTCTTGATGATGTTGGTCAATGAGCAAGGTAAATTGTTACCTAGAAGACTTACCGGTACCTCCTTAAAATACCAAAGAAAGGTAGCACAGGCCGTTAAAAGAGCACGTCATCTTGCACTAATGCCCTATGTTGGCGATTTACTAAAATAAAGATAAAGGAACGATGGAAGTTATATTGAAAGAAGACGTTCAGAACCTAGGGTTCAAAGACGATTTAGTAAGCGTTAAAAACGGCTATGGAAGAAACTTTTTAATACCGAAAGGACTAGCCGCTTTGGCTACCCCCTCGGCAAAGAAAGTATTGGCCGAGAACTTGAGGCAGAGAGCCCACAAAGAGAAGAAAGTAGTTGATGCAGCGAATAAAACAGCTGAGGCGTTGAAATCGCTAGAGTTGAAAATCGCCGCTAAAACTGGAGCGGGAGATAAATTATTCGGTTCAGTCACGACTATCGATTTAGCAGCCGCTTTGGAAAAAGAAGGCCATGAAATCGACAAGAAATTCATCAGCATCAATGGCGGAACTGTAAAAAGAACCGGTCCGGCTAACGCGCAAGTCCGCTTGCATAGAGATGTCGTTGTCGATTTTCCTTTTGAGGTAGTTGCAGAAAAGTAATTAGGTCACAAAGACATTGAAACAGAATGAACACAAAAAGAGCTATGCATATAGCTCTTTTTTTTATGAAATGATTTTACCGAAACGGAATGAAATATACTAGACTTACAAAAGAACAACTCGAGGAACTACATGAAGAGTTCATCAACTTTTTGGCTACCCAATCGATAACTGGGGAGGAATGGAAAACTCTGAAGAACGAAAAACCAGAGGTGGCGGAAGACGAAATCGACGTTTTCAGTGATTTGATCTGGGAAGGCGTATTGAGCAAGGTGGCGTATCTTGAAAATGTTTCCGCTCAGCAGATGCACCTTTTCTATTGTGCTGAAAAAGAAATGAAACTCTTTTCGGTAAAAGTTATGAATCCGGAAATCGACCTCACTTCAAACGAAGGATTCGGATGGTTCAAAAAGAACTGGCAATCCGACTTTGTGGAGTACCTTACCGCTTCAAAAGCTTATACAGAAGATAAAAATTTGGATATTTTCAAGTTGATACAGCAGGGGGCGGTGATTACCAAAGGAGGTCTATATCAATGGTTCGAATCTATGATGGACACTCCTTAAATACCATGAACATGGTCATGACTTTCCAAACATCTATATTTGTAGTTTAATACTGATAAATGGCTCAAAAACCCTCCATTCCCAAAGGCACGCGCGACTTTTCACCTGCTGAAGTGACCAAGCGCGATTATATTTTCGATACCGTGAAAAGGCAGTTCGAGATTTTTGGTTTTCAGCCCATAGAAACCCCATCTTTTGAGAATTTCGAAACGCTGATGGGCAAGTATGGTGATGAAGGCGATCGGCTGATCTTTAAGATTTTGAAATCGGGAGATTTTATCAGTAAGGTCGATGATGTGACCTACAGTTCAAAGAAATCGAACTCGCTCATGCCGAAGATTTCAGATAAGGCGTTGCGCTATGATTTGACTGTGCCTTTCGCAAGATATGTAGTGATGCACCAGAATGAAATTGATTTTCCGTTCAAACGCTATCAAATTCAACCGGTTTGGAGGGCCGATAGGCCGCAGAAAGGGCGGTTTAGGGAATTTTATCAATGTGATGCGGATGTGGTGGGATCTGATTCTCTTTTGCAGGAAGTAGAGTTGATCAAATTGTATGACGCCGTCTTTACCGATTTAAAATTAGAGGGCGTAAAAATAAAGTTGAACAACCGAAAGATTTTGGCGGGTATCGCTGAAGTCATTGGCGTAAAACACCTTTTGGTCGATTTCACCGTTGCTCTTGATAAACTGGACAAAATAGGCGAAGAGGGAGTTCGTAAGGAAATGCTCGAGAAGGGCATTTCGGAACAATCCATAGAAAAACTAACCCCCTTGTTTCACCTTACCGGTGGAAGTTTGGTACAACTCGAGTCGTTAAAGCTTTTATTGGAGGGGTCGGAAGAGGGACTTAAAGGTGTAGAAGAGTTGATCTTTGTAGTGCAGACAATCCAAAAGCTAGGACTGAAATCCGCCAGTCTGGCCATTGATGTGACCTTGGCCCGAGGACTCAATTATTACACCGGTGCCATCTTTGAGGTCAGTGCTCCTGAAGGGGTAGCGATGGGTTCTATAGGGGGAGGTGGTCGATATGATGATCTGACCGGAATTTTCGGTATGAAAAATACGAGTGGTGTGGGTATTTCATTTGGCCTTGATCGTATCTATTTGGTATTAGAGGAATTGGCCCTTTTTCCCGAGGACATTAAAGAGTCTATTCAGGTACTCTGTGTAAATTTTGGAGATCGAGAATCCATGGCTGCTCTTCAGTTAGTGAGCCAATTAAGGGAAAAGGGAGTGAAAGCAGATCTATATCCATCATCTGCGAAAATGCAAAAACAAATGAAGTATGCCCATAACCGAAATGTACCCTACGTTATTTTGATCGGTGCCCAAGAATTGGAGGAGGGTTCTTTTGTAGTCAAGGATATGAAACAAGGAAATCAAAAAAGTTATTCGCTTCAAGCACCAGAGGAGTTTCTGAAGACCCTATAGCCTTTTTTTAATGGCCTTACTGATAGTCGCGAAATATTCCACGCCATGGGGCACGTAATTCTGGAGTTTGGCCATGCCCCAAGTTTCTTCGGAAAATTGGGTCAATGAGATTAATTTCAAAGCTTCCACTTCACTTTTTTGCAGCGTGAGCTCACCGAAAGGCACTTCCAATTTACATAGGAATACATGATGGAACTCACAATCGATGAGTTGTGCGTGGTGTTCGTGGACTGATTTGAAAACCCCTATTTTTTCAAGATTGTTTGTTGTTATCTTTAGTCCTACCTCTTCCTCTACCTCGCGAAGTGCTGCATCTATAGTCTTTTCTCCGGCCCCAATATGCCCTGCCACGGAAACATCCCATAGCAACGGATGCGTATCTTTTTGAATTCCCCTTTGTTGCAGTAAGATATTGCCATCCGTAGTATACAACCAAATATGTACTGTGGGATGGAACCAACCCTCTCGATGTGCTTTTGATTTTAAGGCCGTCTTCCCGGTGAACTCCCCGTTGGTGTCCAATATGTCGATCAATTCATCCATATAAAAAAACCTCCCAATAGGGAGGTTCTATTTTTTAATCGAAATAACTGAAGGTTTCCCCGGCTTTGATATTGAGTACGGTTTCATAAATCAATCGAATGACATTTTCCACGTCGTCTTGATGCACCGTTTCGACGGTAGTATGCATGTAGCGCAGGGGTAGTGAAATCAATGCTGAGGCGACCCCGCCATTACTATATGCAAAAGCATCGGTATCGGTGCCCGTCGATCTAGAGGCAGCCATGCGCTGAAAAGGTATATTCTTAGCTTCGGCCGTTTCGATAATGCGCTCTCGAAGTTTGTTTTGAACCGCCGGAGCATATGAAATTACAGGACCAGCCCCGATTTCAGTATGACCTTGTTTCTTTTTGTCGATCATCGGTGTGGTCGTATCATGACATACATCGGTAATGATAGCGACATTCGGTTTAATGGTCTGTGTAATCATTTCTGCGCCACGCAAACCTATCTCTTCTTGCACTGCATTGGTAATATATAATCCGAACGGAAGCTTCTTTTTATTTTCATGAAGTAGACGAGCTACTTCCGCGATCATGAAGCCGCCGGCACGATTGTCGATTGCACGACACACGAATTTATCTTTGTTCAAAATTTTGAATTCATCAGGATACGTAATTACGCAACCCACATGTACCCCCATTTTTTCTACTTCGGCCTTGTCTTTTGCACCGATATCGATGCAGATATTATCAGGTTTGGGCGGTTCTTCTTTAGCCCGGTTTCTGGTATGAATGGCCGGCCAACCGAAAAGACCCTCTACAATCCCGTTCTTGGTGTGTATGTTCACCCATTTTGAAGGGGCGATTTGATGGTCGCTTCCTCCGTTGCGAATGACATAAAGCAAACCGTTATCGGAAATATAATTGACATACCAAGAAATTTCATCGGAATGCCCTTCAATAACCACTTTGTAGTCCGACTCCGGATTGATGACACCGACTGCGGAACCATAGGTGTCCGTAATAAAAGTATCAACATAGGGTCTGAGATAGTCCATCCAGATTTTTTGACCTTCCCATTCATAACCGGTGGGGGAGGCATTGTTAAGATATTTTTCGAAAAATGTTAAGGACTTTTTAGTGATGATTTTCTTCTTTGCCATGTATTATCGTTTGATAGCGAAGTTAAGAATATTCACTTTTAATTAATAATAAGGAGATTTATTTATCGTTAATTTTGGCAAGGCTTTTGTTTTATGAACCTGATGAAAAAAATCATTCCATTACTATTTATAGCGCTGATCGGATTTGTCGGTTTTGCACAAATCGAGGACAAGCCATTGGATTCGATTACCGAAAAAATGATTATGATAGAGGGTGATTCGGTTTTCAAATCCTCTATTGCCTTGGATGAAGTCTATCTTTTTGGAAAACTTAAATTTCCCGATTACAAGTCTAAGCTGCGTTACTATGTTTTGAGACGAAAGACTTTAAAGGTGTATCCCTATGCGAAGTTGGCCGCAGAACGTTTGGTTGAGCTAAACGATAGTATTGATAAGATTAAGCGGAAATCAAAACGCAAACGGTACACCAAAAAAGTGCAAAAATATATCGAGGAAGAGTTTTCCGAGGAATTGAAAAAATTGACCCGTACCGAGGGGCAGATTTTGGTCAAGCTCATTTACAGGCAAACAGGGTCGACTGCATTTGCGTTGGTGAAAGAACTTCGAAGTGGTTGGCGTGCTTTCTGGTACAGTACCACGGCTAAAATGTTCAAAATAAGTTTAAAGGAAGAGTTCAATCCGAGAATGGTTCATGAAGACTATTTGATCGAGGATATCCTACAGCGCGCTTTCGCCGCAAATCGTCTGGAGCGCCAAGCAACGGTCTTGGACTATGACTATGCAGCCTTGAACAATAAGTGGGGCAATGTTGACAAGAAACGGAAAAGATAATACCATGCTACCGATACTCAGGAAGCCTTTTTCTTGGTGTTAAAAAGCGCATCCATGAGCAGCTTTATGCTGTAGAAGCCGAAACCAATAGCTAGGATGGCCAATAGAAACCCGAAGATCAAAACGGGCCAAAACCACTGATGTGTTTCATTTTTAAAGGCTTGGTATAGCACTACAGGTGCCGTGAACATCAATGCAACGGTATACGCAATGAATTTTAGTCCTTTTAGCAATAACTTTTTATCCGTGTGCATGTTAATGTCCCTTTTTGGCAACCGAGCATTCAGGTTTGTATGCGGGGTTCAATTTACATTTTCCTGAGTAAGATAGGCAGATATTCGCCCAAACCTATTCCTCCAAAATAATAGTACTTTCAAAAGTTTCGCAAACGGCAAAGTAACCTAAAGCGAAATTATCCGAGTTTTCGACATTGTCAAAGGAATCGATATTATCGATATCCGTGACATTGATGATGTTTCCACGCACTGTGGCCGCAGGGGTCTGAAAGGGGCCTTGATCCCCACCGGCCTGCACAATCAGCTGATTCATGTAATTGTAAAATGGCTCATCGACCCCTAAGAGCGCGATGTCAACCTTTCTACCAGCTCCATCTTCAATGAAATAGGAGAAGTTAAACGACTGTCCCTGATAAAATTCGTCTTCGGTAACCAAGTAATCACCCCTTCCGAAATCGAATAGGTAAAAGTTATCAATAGCACCATCGTCTGAGAAAGAAATCTTGATTTCCTTATCATTTTCAGAGAATAGGCTGTTATCACCCTGTTCTATAGTGTCGATTCGTGCTGATGGGGCATAGCGCGTCAGCGCTAAATATCTTTGCCCTTCATGCTCAATGACCAATTGCAATTCACCTTCAGTGAAAAATGTCGTGTTCTTTGTACCTTCATAAACTCCAGGAGCTACTTCGGTCAAGGGAATTGATCGTTCATCTAAAGGGGAAGTCGGTACATAATCAGGATTAATTAAGAAGATTTGGTTTAAATCGGTCGGTTCTACTTCTACAAAAAATGAACTCGTGACCCCTGCCTTCACGGAGATCGTAGTAGTAGGTTGGCTAGAATCGATTCTGACCAAAGCGTCAATGGTCAATCTTGGTGGGGAACTAGGGGTATCTACTTCAATGACATCTTCACAGGAAAATATCAGACCCGCAAGGAAACAAAAGAGAAGTTTTCTTAAATCATTCATGTGTATATCTTATTGAATGGTAATCGTCTTTTTAAATTCTTGTACTATGCCAAAATAGCCCAAAGGAAAATCATTTGGGCGTTCGGCATTGTCTACGATATTGATATTGTCTAAGCCAGTGATATCAAATACATTTCCTCGAACCGTCGATACCGGGGTTTGAAAAGGTCCTTGCGGTTGCTCGCTCTGCGTAATGAGTTCATCCATATAATTGTAAAAGGTTCTATCGGCTCCTAGAATACTGATGGTAACTTCTTGCCCCGAATTTAGATTCTTATCGTAGAAATAGGAGAATTGAAATTCCTGCCCATTGTAAAACGCATCTTCAGAGACCAGAAACTTATTAAAATCAAGATCGAAAATGTAAAAATTATCGATTGCCGAATCATCTTTAAACGTAATGACAACTTCGGTTTCCTCATCATCGAATAACGTATCTGAGCCCTGAACCACATCTAGTATCTCCGCAGCGGGCACATAGCGTGTCTGTGCAGCATATTTTCGACCCTTGTGCTCCAAAATCAAGGTGAACAGAACGTCATCTTCGCCCAATACCGTTGCGGTCTCAATACCAGGTTCTAAAACATAGACCCCTGAACCCGGATTTACTTCCATTAATGGGACCACGCCAGTTCCGAGCACTAACCCGTCTTTCCTTGTTGTTGTGAATATCATTGTTGCTTCCTCTAGGGTTGTGACCGCTATTTCTTCAAAAAAGTTGGTGGTTTCGCTAACTTTGACCGCTACGTCGAAGAATTGTTGCGTAGTATCGACCCGCATTAATGCATCAACGATCAACCGAGGTTTGGTAGTGGGAACCGCCACTTCAATGACATCTTCACAGGCAAGCACAATGCCTGAAAGGATGAGCAGAAAGAAGAACGGTCTTGACTTTATCATAATGTTAAGCGCTACTCGATGGTAAGCGTACGTTTAAATTCTTGGACAATGGCGAAGTATCCCAATGGAAAATCATTGGGACGTTCAGCATTATCGACGATATCAATATTATCGAGCCCCGTAATGTCAAATACATTACCGCGTACGGTGGTCACTGGTGTCTGAAATGGCCCTTGGGGTTCCTCACTTTGCGTAATGAGTTCATCCATATAGTTGTAAAAGGTACGGTCTGCCCCAAGTATACTCACGGTAATCTCTTGGCCCGCATCGATGTTTTTATCGTAGAAATACGAGAATTCAAATTCCTGTCCATTGTAAAACGTGTCTTCCGTTACAAGAAATTGGTCAAAATCAAAATCGAATACATAAAAATTATCGATATCCGGATCGTCTTCAAAGGCCACGATTACCTCCGTTTCGTCTTCACTGAAAAGAGTTTTATCGCCTTGTGCAAGGCTAATGATCGGTGAAGAAGGTGCATATCTTGTTTGCCCTGCATATTTTCGTCCTTTATGCTCAATAATCAGCGTGAAAAGTACATCCTCCTCTTGTAATAAAACACCTGTTCTAATTCGCTGTTCTGTACTGAAATTGGGATTGGGTACATAAACTCCTGAACCTTCGTCAAGATCAATAAGACTAGAAGTTCCAGTACTTAAAACCAGCCCATCGTCTCTAGTAGTCGAGTAAATGATGGTAATATTTTCAAGGGAAGTAACAGGTAATTCTTCAAAAAAATTATTGGTTTCGGTGACTTTGACCTTAACTCCGATAAATTCTTGAGTGATGTCTACCCGCATCAGTGCATCAATGATCAAGCGGGTTTCCCCCGTAGGCACTTCGACCTCGATAACATCTTGACAAGAGGTGACAAGAATGATAAATCCTAGTAGTATGAAATACAATAATCTCATTCCTAAAATTTAAAATTATAGGTGACGGCAGGCACAATACCGAAGATGGATGTGCGCACTGCTTCATTAACGCCGGTATCTTGATCACGTCTGAAGTTTATAGAGGCCGCATTTCTTCTGTTATAGACATTATAGACGCTAAAGACCCATTCGCCTTGTACCTTTCGGTTTTTGTTTTTGCGAGGAGTCATGGTAGCCGAGAGGTCGATTCTGTGATAATCGGGCAATCGTTCTTGATTTCGTAATCCGTAATACGGTACTGCCAAGCCTTGAAATTCAAATTGACCTACAGGATAATTCGTAGGCTGGCCGGTCTGATAAACGAAGTTGGTATTGAAGCTCCATTTATCATTGAGTTCATAAGAACCGAATAACGAAATATCATGGGTTTTGTCATAAGGCGTATTGTACCATTCACCAAAATTGATACCCGTTTCTATATTTGAGCGGCCATTATCAACATTCGAAATGCGCCCTGGAGTCCGCTGTTCCGATTTGGAAAGCGTGTACGCCAACCAGCCTTGAAACTTCCCTTCATTTTTTCGAAGCAAGAGTTCGAGTCCATAAGCGCGTGCCTCACCATTCAATATTACGGTTTCAATGGCATCATTCGCAATAAGGTTCGCCCCATCGATATAGTCGATTCGGTTTTGTATGTCTTTATAAAAAACCTCGGTTTCAAGGGAATAGGCTCCCTGATTGAAGTTTTTGAAGAACCCTAAGGCGTATTGATCTAGCAACTGGGGTTCCACAAACGGTCCGCTAGGCGTCCAAACATCAAGCGGGGTCGGGGAGTTGGTATTGGACAACAAATGTAAATATTGGGCCAGTCTAGTATAACTAGCTTTCATCGAACTGTTATTGTTGAAGGTATAAGCCAAAGAGACCCTAGGTTCAAAATTACTGAAGGTCGCCAGACTACCTGATCGCCCGGGTTCACTGACCGCTATAGGATCTGCTTCTTGATAGACCAGTAAAAAGGGGTCGAAAACTACAGGATTATCATTTTCATAGATGTTCAATTCATCTTGGCCCAATCGTATAAAGTTGCTGAAGCGCAAACCGTAACCTAAGCTCAGGTTTTCCGTAATATCATGTTCAACATCAATGTAAGCGGCAAATTCGTTGGCGTACTTTTTTGTTAGGCGTTCCTCGACAATGCCTGATTCGGCATTACTGGGTTCGATTTCGCCCGGATTGAAACTATAGTAAATGTTATTTATGCCATAGTTGATCTGCAGTTTGTCACTTATATAGTGTTTTAGATCGTACTTGACGTTGAAGTTCTGAATCCCTGAATTCCAATTAAACCCTACAAAATCAAGTTTAAGTCCGTAGTAGTAGTCAGAATAAATTAAGGAAAGGTTGGAAAAGAGTTTATCGGAAAACAAGTGGTTCCATCTAAAATTACCTACTGAATTCCCGTAGGTATTTACAAAACTATCACTGATTCCGAAGACATCCCTACCGAAATAGCCCGATAAATAGATGCTATTCTTATCATTGATATTATAGTTTAATTTGGTATTTAAATCATAGAAATAGGCTGTATTGTCCTGGTCGAACAACGGAAGAAAGAGATGTGCGTAAGAACCTCTACCACCTACCAAGAACGCGGCTTTATCCTTAACAATGGGCCCTTCGACCAACAATCGGCTTGCCACCGCTCCGATACCCCCGTTGATCTTTAGTTGTTTACTATTCCCTTCTTTCTGAAAAATATCGAGAACAGACGAAACCCGACCTCCGTATCGCGCAGGTATACCACCTTTGTACAACTTGATATCTTTGATGGCATCTGGATTAAAAACCGAGAAAAAGCCGAAAAGGTGCGACGAATTGAAGATAATGGCCTCATCAAGTAAAATAAGGTTTTGATCAACCGCGCCACCACGGACATTGAAACCAGAAGCACCCTCGCCTGCGTTAGTAACGCCGGGTAGTAGCAGAATAGATTTGATAACATCGGCTTCACCTAGAATGACCGGAATCTTTTTGATGGTCTCCACGGACATGGTGTTGACGCTCATCTGCGGTTTACGGATATCCAAACGCTCTACATCTTCAGTGACGATAACCTCTTCTAACTGTTCGGCTGCCTCAACCATTTGTACATTCAACTTCAAATTGCGATCTAGTGTAATGGTTTGTGTGACATCCTTGAAACCCAAATAACTGATTTGAATGCGGTAATCACCTTCGGGCAGCGTAATCGAATAAAAACCGTATTCGTTGGTCACTACACCTGTTTTCAGTTCAGGAACGGCAATAGTAACGCCAATTAAGGTCTCATTACTAGAGGCTTCGGAAATGGTGCCGCTAAGGGTATATTTTTGTTGTGAAAAACCAAATACTGAGCAGAAAATCAGGCAGAGGAGGAACGTTTGGTTACGGTGGTTCATAAAAGCGATTTTTTATAAAAATAATGAGAAAAAAAAGGATTTATCGGCGGGTTAACATTTATTTAAACGAATGAGGCCCGTAAGCAATATACGGGCCTGTTATAATCATTCTGATAGCAAAATTTATACCCCCGCTAAGATGTCGTTGAATATTGTACTGGGTCTCATAGCGGTGGCCGCCATTTTCGAATCGGGTAGATAATATCCGCCAATTTCTTGTGTAGCCCCCTGCGCATCACTAAGTTCTGCAATGATTTCCGTCTCATTGGCCTCCATTTTGGAAAAAATCTCTGCAAAGATACGTTGTAGTTCCACATCGGATTCTTGTTGGGCCAAAGCCTCTGCCCAATAAAGTGCCAAGTAGAAATGACTTCCTCGCGTATCCAATTCCTTTACCTTTCTGGAGGGAGATCGGTCGTTGTCAAGAAATTTTTCGGTTGCAGTATCGAGTGCATCCCCTAATACTTTGGCTTTACTATTGTTGTATTTTTCCCCATAGAACTCCAATGATACCCCTAAGGCCAAGAACTCACCTAGCGAGTCCCATCGGAGGTGGCCTTCTTCCAAGAATTGCTCAACGTGTTTTGGTGCGGATCCACCGGCACCTGTTTCAAAAAGACCACCACCGTTCATTAACGGAACAATGGATAGCATTTTAGCACTGGTACCCACTTCCAGAATTGGAAAAAGGTCGGTTAAATAGTCCCGTAAGACATTCCCCGAGACTGATATGGTATCCTTTCCTGCCTTAATCCGTTCCAAAGTAAACAACGTAGCTTCAATGGGAGACAGAATTCTAATGTCTAATCCCGATGTATCGTGATTAGGTAGGTATTCGTTTACTTTTTTGATCAATTCAGCATCGTGGGCACGATTTTTATCCAACCAGAACACCGCTGGGGTCTGAGAAGCTCTTGCTCTGGAAACGGCAAGTTTTATCCAGTCTTGAATGGGTGCATCTTTAACTTGGCACATGCGCCAAATGTCACCCGTTTCTACCTGATGCTCTAATAGCACCGCTCCAGAATTGGAATCGACAACGCGGACCGTTCCATTTGAGGGAATTTCAAAAGTTTTGTCATGTGAACCATATTCTTCCGCCTTTTGGGCCATAAGGCCAACATTGGGCACCGTACCCATGGTAGTGGGGTCGAAGGCTCCGTTGACTTTGCAAAAATCAATAGTTGCCGTATAGATACCGGCGTAACTACTATCGGGAATGACCGCTTTGGTGTCTTGTGCTTTTCCGTCGGCGTTCCACATTTGGCCTGAATTTCGAATCATGGCAGGCATAGAGGCATCGATAATGATGTCACTAGGTACATGAAGATTCGTGATACCCTTGTCAGAATTGACCATGGCCAAATCCGGACCGTCTTCCAGTGCCTTTCGGATATCCAGTTCCACTTCTTTCTTTTTGTCCTCAGGAAGTTCCTCCAATTTGTTGAAGAGACTCTCTAAACCGTTATTGGAGTTGATTCCGACCGCTTCGAACGTTTCGGCGTGCTTTTGAAATACTTCCGGAAAGTATGCTTCCATAGCGTGACCGAAGATAATAGGGTCCGAAACTTTCATCATGGTCGCTTTCATATGCAGGGAAAACAATATTCCTTTTTCTTTGGCATCAGCGATTTGCTCAAGTAAGAAAGCAACAAGGGCTTTTTTGTTCATCACTGTGGCATCGATAATCTCACCTTTCAACAAACCGACCTTTTCCTTTAATACCGTGTTAGAACCATCTGCCTTTTCTAGTTCGATCCGTACTTCCGTGGCGACTTCGATTGTTGTCGATCGTTCATTGGATTTAAAATCACCATGGGTCATGGTCGCAACATGGGTCTTTGAGTCTTCTCGCCAAGCGCCCATAGTGTGCGGGTTTTTCTTCGCATAGTTCTTGATGGCCCGTGGGGCACGTCGATCTGAATTTCCTTCACGGAGCACAGGATTTACGGCACTACCCTTGATTTTATCATAGCGTGATTTGAGTTCCTTTTCTTCGGCAGTGGAGGGTTCATCGGGATAAGAGGGGAGTGGGTATCCTTTTTGTTGCAGTTCTTCTATCGCTTCCTTTAGTTGAGGAATGGAAGCACTGATGTTCGGAAGTTTTATGATATTGGCGTCCGGATCTTTGGCCATGGCCCCTAGTTCTTCGAGGTCATTTGAAATACGTTGGTCTTCCTCAAGATATTCGGGAAATGTTGCTATGATCCTACCTGCAAGGGAAATATCCTTAGTTTCAATAGTAATTCCCGATGGTTTGGTAAAGGCTTTTACAATGGGTAAAAAGGATTGGGTTGCCAGGGCTGGCGCTTCATCTGTTTTCGTATATAAAATCTTCGGCATCTGAACTTTTGGTTTTATTTAAAGCGGTGCAAATATACGATTTTATACCTGTGAAAGGAGGCCGGGGATAGATTTCATTAGAGGCCGATTGAGAAACAATACGCCCTGAAATAACAAAACCCATATCACTGTACAAGTACATTGATATGGGTTTTTAGAAAAAGTTTACAAACTTTTTGTTTTGTTCTGCAACAAAACGGCAACCATTGATTGCATTTGCGTTACTTTTTCAACGTTTGAACCACGGTATAGCTCTTCATTATCAAACCAAGCAGCTATGGTGTGGTTCTTCTTATTGTCTTAATTTTATTTTCGAATCGCCACTGGACGAAGCCAAATTGCAATCGAAGAATCCATCCACAGGAACGAATGAAAAGCGACAGCCTTTCTCTTTCCTACTCATTAATTCGTTCAGGTAATTGACACGTCAACTACCATACGCCTTAACTTAACAATAATATAAAGAACGTAAACTTTATAGGCGCAATCTAGAGTCTCCATCGGGATACTTCCTTCATAACGTTAGTCTAATATAGAAAATAATCAGGCACTTTAAAAGGTTTGTAACCAATTAATAATCAACCGGATATGAACAATTGAAGTTAACAATTGTTCATAAAAAAACCGTTGCCAGATGAAGATCTAGGAACGGTTTTTGATGCTGATTATTTGGAATTCCGTTATTTTCGGACTTCTTTGATTCTCGCCTTCTTACCGGTAAGTTCCCTAAAGTAGAAAATACGGGATCTTCGAACTTTACCTTTTTTATTGACTTCAATTTTCTGTAAGGCTGGCATGTTTATCGGAAATATTCGTTCTACTCCGATAGTTCCTGACATTTTTCGAATAGTAAAAGTTTCGGTTGCACCGCTTCCTCTTCTTTGTAAGACGACACCTTTGAAAAACTGTGTACGTGTTTTTTCACCTTCTTTAATTTCGTAGTATACGGTTATCGTATCACCTGATGAAAAACTCGGAAATTCTTTTTTAGAAACAAACTCGTTTTCTACGAAGTTTATCAATGAATCCATGTTGCATGATTTTGGATGATGTTTCGACCAACATTCACGATTTTCGTCAGAGGTTGATTTAACAGTGTGCAAAAATAGCCCATAAATTAATATCCACAAGATATTTAATGGAAATTTTTATATCGGAAAAGGAGGCGGTACCGCTATAAGAGGTCGGGTCTTAGTCTTTCCGTTCGCTTTTGCGCCTCTTCTTCCCGCCACTGCTCAATTTTAGGAAAATTACCGCTCAACAGCACTTCAGGCACCTTCATGCCCTTATATTCGGCTGGCCTCGTATATACTGGAGGTGCTAGAAGATTGTCTTGAAATGTGTCTGTCAACGCCGAGGTTTCGTTATTCAGAACCCCGGGAATCAGTCGTATGACCGCATCACATAGAATGGCCGCGCCCAACTCGCCACCAGAAAGTACGTAGTCACCCACGGAAATTTCCTTGGTAATATAGGCTTCCCTTACGCGGTGATCTACACCTTTATAGTGGCCGCATAGAATGATGATATTGTTCAACAGGGATATTCGGTTGGCCATTTTCTGATTCAGGGTCGCTCCATCGGGAGTCATGTAAATCACTTCATCATACGATCGTTGTTCCTTTAAAGCGGTAATACACCTATCAATGGGCTCTATCATGAGTACCATACCAGCCCCGCCCCCAAACTGATAATCGTCCACTTGGTTATAGCTTTTATCGGTATAATCACGGAGGTTATGAAAATGTACTTCTACCAATCCCTTTTCTATTGACCTCTTTAAAATAGATGCTTCAAAAGGGCTTTTTAAAAGCTCGGGAAGTACGGTAATGATATCGATGCGCATGTAAGGATGAATTCTTTAAGGTTCAATCGCACGACCAAAAGTAATGAAAACAAGCGGTATCTTTTGCCCAACCGAGCTTTTCATATAGTCTTTGTGCAGGATTATCAATAGCGGTTTCGAGCAATAGTCCTTTGTATTTGGACGCTCTACAACATTCCTTAGTCCTGTTCAAAAGTGCTGCTCCAATACCATGTCCTCTGACTTTCGATTGAACGAATAAATCGTTTAATATATATACGGGCTGTAGCGATACTGAGGAGTAGGAGGTATATAATTGGGTAAACCCCACAGGCTTTTCTTTGTGATAGGCCAAGAAGATAACTGATTCCCCATTTAGGAGTCTTTGTTCCAAGAAATGCCTTGCTGCGGCTATGTCGGAAACTTGTCCGTAAAAGATGCGATACTCATCGAGTAGGGGAGCGATTTGCGGAATATGTTCGCTAGTAGCCCTGATGATTTCGTACATAGTGAAACTAAAAAAAGCTCCGTGTGGAGCTTTTGGGTTTATTTTGCTTTTTTGTATTTGTTGATCTCGTCTTGCAGTTGCCTGCTGATTTTTTGTTCGCGTTCCAATGCCCTTCTTCTATGATCTTCATATTCTTCCTCTACTTCAGAAAGGGAAGTTTTCGCCTCTTGGGTGAGTATATTGCTTCTCCTGAACTTATATATGAAGAAGAGAAGTAACCCCAGTAATCCGGCAATGATGGTCCATAATATCGTATTATAGGTACCTTTGGAAACCAAAATTCCTAAGAAGGACATACTATCCTTTTCTTCGGTGACACCCGCTAGATTTTTTGTGGTCTCATCAAGTTTTTCATTCAAGGAAGTGATGGTCGTTTCATGACCCGAAATGGTAGCCTTGAGCTCATTCTCTTTTTTTGCGTAGACCTCTAAGGTATCCAAGACATTTTGACGAAGCTTGTCAAGCGAAATAACTCGGACGACTTCATACCTTTTTCCTTCGGAACGATAATTACCCGATTTTTTATAAATGAAATCGAATTGATTCGTGATAGCCCCCTTGTCAAGGGATAACTCCTCTGATTCGTCTTGTGCATTGGCAAAATGTAGGTTCAATGCCAAGGCTGAAAGTACCAATAGTAGTATTCTAAAACCTTTCATATGTAAGTCTTGTCGTTAAAAATGATTTAGAGGGAACTAAAGTAATTCAATATTGTCAATTACGGAAAAAAAAACTTAGAACGTTGCATTTGTAATTGATGAAGCATCTCCGACATAAGGCATTCGACATAGCTCCTCGTTCTGTTAATAATAGGTAAAGCGTCTCACCTTGGCAATATATTTAGCCAAACGAATGACCTGATGCGAATACCCATATTCATTATCATACCAAATATACAAAACTATATTCTTTCCGTTAGGGGATACAATGGTGGCCTTACTATCGTAAATAGATGGGGCAGAGGTGCCTACAATGTCAGAGGAGACCATTTCTTTACTTAGGGAATACTTGATCTGCTCGACCAAATCGCCCTCTAAGGCATACTTTTTCAAAATGGTATTCACACCGCTTAGCGAGGTCTTGTTCTTGATTTCTAGATTCAGAATCGCCAATGAACCGTTTGGAACAGGCACACGAATAGCATTGGAGGTCAGCTTGCCTTCTAGAATGGGTAAGGCTTTAGCGACGGCTACCCCGGCACCGGTTTCGGTAATGACCATATTCAAAGCGGCCGCTCTTCCCCGACGGTATTTGGAATGCATGTTATCTACAAGATTTTGATCATTAGTGTAGGCATGAATGGTTTCCAGATGTCCTTTTCGGATACCCAAAGAGTCTTCGATTACCTTTAAGATAGGGGTAATCGCGTTTGTAGTACAAGAAGCCGCCGAAAAAATCGCAGTATCGTCAGGATCATATGCGGTATGATTGACCCCGTGAACGATGTTGGGTACCTCTTTTCCAGGCGCGGTTAACAGTACTTTGGACGCTCCCTTTGATTTCAAATGACGCTCTAGTTCTACTTTTGTTCGAAATGCCCCTGAATTGTCGATAACAAGCGCATCGGAAATTCCGTATTGGGTATAATCCACGTTTTCGGGCGCATCGGTACTGATGACATGAACCGTAGTT
The DNA here is from genome assembly GCA_947494565.1 of uncultured Flavobacteriaceae bacterium. Classification (GTDB taxonomy): domain Bacteria; phylum Bacteroidota; class Bacteroidia; order Flavobacteriales; family Flavobacteriaceae; genus Maribacter_C. The sequence continues at coordinate 396,303 of CANLVG010000003.1, forward strand.
CCATTGATGGTCAATGCGCTTTTTTTCTTGTCTACCTCCACCGTGCCCATAAATTTACCGTGTACGGAGTCGGTGCGGAGTAAGTTCGCTCTCTTTTCCAGTATTTCCATATTGGCCTCTCCCCGGGTGACGATGGCCCTAAGGCGCAGTTGATTTCCTTTGCCCGTCTTTGCCATTAATTCTCTTGCCAGTAAACGACCTATTCTCCCGAAACCATAAAGAACAACATCTCTGGGCGTAATTTCCATGGCATTATCAGCGTCCTTTAATTTTGAAATGACAAAGGCCTTGACATTGTTGAAATTGGCATCGTCTGAATGGTATTCGTAGGTGAGTTTGCCAATATCCAATTTAGAAGGGGGCAATTTGATATCGTTGATGGCCCTTAGGATTTCCACGGAGTCAAAAATGGAAATAGGCTTCTGGACGAATTCTCCAGCATATTCGTGTAAGTGGATGATGTCACCGACATTTTTATCGATAATCTGGTTCTTGAAAAGTACCACTTCAATGGCTTTGTCATACCAGAGATCACTGGTAATCTTAATAAACTCGGTGGTGGCCTTTCTTCTATCTGCCTGAAAAGCTAGCTCTTTTTCGTAAGATTTCATGGTACTCATTGGAATATATCGGTTGTTTTAGAGTGCAAAAATAACAGTTTCCAACGTTTTCGTTACAGAATTAAACAACAAAAAACGCCCCAAAATGGGGCGTTTAATTTGTATGGAGTGTTTTCTACTGAAAAATGAGACGTTCGCGTTCGCCGTCCTCGTCTAACATGGTAATGCTGGTTTTCCCATATCTTGATATTTTACCAAAAACAGTACGTGCCTCTTCGATATCGTTGATTTCCTCATCGTCTACCGATAGTAATACCTTCCCGTAAAGGCCATAACCGCGATAGGTTTCAGGAACTCCCACGATTTTGACACCTTTTTTGGTTTTGAATTTCTTCTTGTCCTTATCGGTCAAGTTTTTGACTTCCAATCCCAAATGCGGTATGATGGTGGTCTGCCTTTTTTTCAGAACTACAGGTACGGTTATTTCTGCACCCTCTCTGATAAAAGTCACCTCCACCTTATCATCAGGTCGCTTTGTAGCAAGATAACCACTGAGGTCGGGAAACTTTTTGATTTTGATATTATCTACCCTTTTAATGATGTCCCCTTCCCTAAGATCGGCCTCTTCTGCGCCCATGCCTTCTTCAACTTTGGAAACATATACACCCTCTATTTCATCAAGGCCTTTTTCTATTGCCAATGGGGTCTTTGTATTTAAATATTGTATTCCTAAAAGTCCTTTCTGCACATTACCGTATTCCATGATATCCTCCACCACTTTTTTCGCAATATTGCTCGGTACGGCAAATGAGTAGCCCACATAACTTCCTGTCTGTGATGAAATGGCCGTATTGATTCCTACTAAATCTCCATTGGTATTTACCAAAGCACCACCGCTATTGCCCGGATTTACAGCGGCATCGGTTTGTATGAACGATTGGTTTCTCCCCAAATCACGAGCTTTGGCACTTACTATTCCTGCCGTAACCGTTGACGTTAAATTGAATGGATTGCCTACTGCAAGCACCCATTCCCCGATCTTGGTGTTATCGGAATCACCAAAAGCCAGATACGGTAGTTGGCCATCGACTTCAATTTTAATAAGCGCGATATCGGTATTGGGATCCCGGCCTACTATTTCTGCTTCATAACTTTTATTGTTGTTCAGGGTTACCTGAAGCTCATCGGCTTTCTCGATGACATGATTGTTGGTCACGATGTATCCGTCAGAAGAGATAATTACGCCCGAGCCCGTGCCCAATTGCGCCCGTTGACTGTCTCCGCCTGAACCATAGAAAAAATCAAAAATACTTGAGGATTGTCGGCCCTTGACCACACTTGTGACATTGACAACAGCGTTCACCGTGTTTTCGGCCGCAATGGTGAAATCGACATCATTCAAGCCCGAACCTCTAGGTGAGGTAGGGGTCATGCTCGTATCGAAGACTTTGGCCTCATCTTTACCGGCTACAACCGCATACTTCGTGTTTTCAAAAAAAAGCTTGTAAGCCCCAAGGGTAATGGCTCCTGCAAAAAGTGCCACTAACAATAAATTTCCAATCTGCTTCATATAAATTCCAATTTTAATTCTACTATTACAAACGTAAAATTATAGATTTTAACAGGTTTGCACATGAGTTTAACGTCTTTTTAACTGCTAAAAAACGGTTAAATATATCCTATCTTTGCGGTCAATGAAACTATCATTTTATAAATATCAAGGAACTGGCAATGACTTTGTCATCATCGATAACCGAGAACTTTTTTTTCCAAAAGCCAATACCGATTTGATAGCTGGGCTTTGTGACCGACGTTATGGGGTGGGTGCGGACGGACTCATTCTTCTAGAAAAACATGCCTCTTCGGATTTCAAGATGGTATATTACAATGCCGACGGAAATGAAAGCACCATGTGCGGGAACGGAGGGCGCTGCTTAGTGGCTTTTGCGAAGTTCCTGGGAATTATTGAAGATAAGACGAGGTTCAATGCTATCGACGGGATGCACCACGCGACTATTGAACATGATGTTGTCAGTTTGCAAATGATCGATGTTGCCGAAATAAAGGTCAAGCCCAATTCGGTTTTTCTCGACACGGGATCTCCCCATCATGTTCAGTTGGTACAGGGGCTCAAAGACTTTTCCGTTCAAAAGGAAGGTGCAAAGTTGCGCTACGGAATCTATGGAGAAACTGGGAGTAATATCAATTTTGTGGAGCAACTGAATGACGACACATTTTCGGTCAGAACCTATGAAAGGGGTGTTGAAGATGAAACCTTGTCTTGTGGCACTGGGGTGACGGCCGTGGCCATCGCCATGCATAAAACCGGTATGACATCAAGTGAAAAAATTACGGTTGAGGCCGTAGGCGGTACTTTGGAAATCGAATTTAAAACCGATGATGTCTATTCCGACGTATATTTAAAAGGTCCGGCCAAGCAGGTTTTTAAAGGGGAATTCGACTATTGAACTTAAAGGGAAAACATATCTATCTCAGGGCAATTGAGCCCAAAGACCTGCAATTTCTGTATGAGTTGGAGAACAATCCCGATATTTGGGAGATTAGCGGCACTACCGCACCATACTCTAGACATGTTCTCGGTAAATATCTCGAAAACGCCCATCGCGATATTTACGAGATGAAACAAGTACGGTTATGTATATGCACCCATGAACATGAGTTACTTGGACTCATCGACCTTTTTGACTTCGACCCTAAAAACCATAGGGCAGGGGTCGGCATTATTGTATTACAAGGTGAACATAGAAACAAGGGTATAGGCACGGAAGCAATCTCACTATTGTGCGAATACGCTTTTTCGACCTTACAGATGCGACAGTTGTATGCCAATATTCTTGAAGACAATACCGCGAGCATTCATTTGTTCGAGAAATTGGGCTTTCAATTGGTGGGGTCGAAAAAAGATTGGATTTTCGCTGATGGCGCCTATAAAAATGAATTGTTATACCAAAAGATCACAACCTGATGTACATTAAAAAAATTATTCTTTTCATTGTTTTGGCCGGACTTGTTGGTGGTGGATTGTTCGCGTACAAAGTTTATAACGCCATATTTACCCCAAATACCAGTTTCAATAATGAAGAAGCTTTCGTATATGTAGCCTCTGATGCAACTTTTGAGGATGTAAAGGGTTCCCTCGACCCGTTATTGACCGATATGGAAACATTTGAACAGATTGCGGAACGAAAAGGCTATTCAGCAAATGTGAAAGCCGGTAAGTATGCTATCAAAAAGGGAATGAACAATAATGAGATCATCAACACCCTTCGCAGCAGAAATCTACCCATTAAATTGGCTTTTAACAATCAGGAAAGAGTTCACGATCTAGCAGGGCGCATTGCAAGCCAAATCGAAGCGGACAGTCTTTCGCTTTTGCAAGCTTTTCAAGATGAAAAGTTCTTGAGCGATAACGGATTCAATGATGATACCAAATTATCGATGTACCTACCGAATAGCTATGAATTTTTCTGGAACACCTCCGCAGCAGAATTCAGGGATAGAATGCTCAAGGAGTACAAGGCGTTCTGGAATGCATCTCGTTTGGAAAAAGCGAAGCGTCTAAATCTGAGTCCTAACGAAGTGAGTGCTCTGGCCTCGATAGTCCATAAAGAAACGGCCAAAGTGGATGAAAGACCTAAGGTGGCAGGGCTTTACCTAAACAGAGTGCGCAAGAGGATGTTTTTGCAGGCCGACCCAACGGTTATTTATGCCATTAAGAAAAGTACGGGCAATTACGATACGATAATTAAAAGGGTACTGTACAAAGATTTGGAGGTTGATTCCCCTTATAATACCTATAAATATATAGGCATACCCCCTGGCCCGATTACAATGCCCGATATTTCGGCCATTGATGGTGTTTTGAACGCCGAAAAGCATAATTACCTATATATGGTGGCCAACGTTCAGAATTTCGGGTATCACAAGTTTGCCGAGTCTTTGGCGCAACACAACCAGAATAAGGTGCAGTATATCCGTTGGATCAATGAACAAAATATAACCAGATAGTGCAGTCGTCTTGATTTTAGAACATCTTAACCAAAATCGGGCTATTTTAACAAAATCTTCAAATAGTAGCATAAATTCAGCCCTATCTTTGTCTCTTGTAAAATTTAAGCGAGCCCCAAATTAGCTGTAAGTCTTAAGAAAACGAATGTATGGAAAAGTGGATGCGTTATGCGGGTCCCCTGATCTTTACCTTTATTTTATTGAGTTTCGCATTCAAGCCTGCAGAGGTAAGAGTGCCCGAAGCTCTTAAAATGACAGAACCTACTGAAGTCTTATTCCCCCAGAATGAGGCTGAAAAACGGTCAACCGCCGTTTTTCCAACTGCTATTGTAGCGCCCCCTTTTTTAGGGAGCTCTTTTATTGGTTTCAGGGAGGCCTTGGCCTTCAAGGAATCACAAGGAAATTATTTTACCACCAATACCTTAGGGTATTTGGGTAAATACCAATTCGGTATCGGTACCTTGGAGCTTATGGGTGTCTATAATGCCAGTCATTTCTTAAATGATCCTGTTTTACAAGAGCGGGTCTTTCAAACCAATGTAGCCCGAAATAAATGGATTTTGCGTCGGGATATCAATCGATTTGTTGGAAAACGAATTGCTGGTGTTGAGATTACCGAATCTGGAATGTTGGCTGCCGCCCACTTGGCCGGAGCGGGAAATGTAAAGAAATACTTGCGTACCTATGGCGCGCACAACGTCGCCGATGAATACGGCACGGACATTGCAAATTATATGAAGAAGTTTTCCGGTTACGATGTATCACATGTAATGCCGAAAAGAAATCCGAAAGTATCAAGATAGTGTTCCCAAAGGGGAAATAATTATGAAAATGGCATAAACCCTGGCGCGAGAACCAGGGTTTATTTGTTTAGCCCTGTATGATAAAGATCGCCGGTCTTTTGTGCAGTTCGGGTACTTCTTTCTTCCAATCCGAAACCGTTTTGGTCGCAATGTATTCCGTGTTCAAGGTGATATCACAGGCGATACAGATTTGGGTACCTGGCGCTAGTGATTTTAGCATATCAGCCAGCAGTTTGTCGTTTCTATAAGGGGTTTCAATGCAAAGTTGTGACTGTTGCTGTTCTATAGAATGCCTTTCCATTTTTTTTATGGCCTTTCTCCGTTCGACCGAATCAATGGGCAAATATCCATTAAAGGCGAAGCTCTGCCCATTGAAGCCACTGGCCATCAGTGCGAGTACAATTGATGAGGGACCTACCAAAGGAACCACTCGTATTCTTTTTTCATGTGCCAACTTAACGACTTCAGATCCGGGGTCGGCAATAGCAGGGCAACCGGCTTCCGAAAGTATCCCCACATCAAAACCTTCTAGACAGGGTCGGAGAAAACCTGGTAGCGAAGCGGCTTCCGTATATTTATTCAATGTTTCGATATGAAGGTTGGGTTGTGATTTGCGAGGACTTATTTTTTTAATGAATCTACGAGCGGTCTTCTCATTTTCAACAATATAGTAATCGATGTCCTCAATCGCCCTTTTTATCGAGATCGGTAGTACTTCCAAAGGCTCGTTGTTGCCTAAGGTTGTGGGAATCAAAACTAACTTGCCTCTGGGTTTGTCCTCAGACATATCTTATGTTCTTATAGTGTCAAGTTGGTGACGATGGCTTCACAAGCTTGATCGATTAGATGGTATACCAGTTCAAAACCATCTTCGGAGTTATAATATGGGTCTGGCACCTCGGTCTCGATGGTATTGCCTTCGCTCAATAATAGTTTGACCTTAGCAGAATCCGATGGGTCTCGCGCTTTTTGAACTACATTGTTGTAGTTGCTTTGATCCATGACGTATATCATATCGAACTGATCAAAGTCAGCTACCGTGAATTGCCGACACCTTTGAAAGCCGATATCGAGTCCGTATTTTCGGGCTACCGCAGTGCTTCTCGGGTCAGGAGGGTTGCCGACATGCCAGCTACCTGTACCTGCCGAATCTACCAAGACCTTATCTGGGTCTACTTTGCTTTGGAGAATACCTTCGGCCAATGGGGACCGGCAGATATTTCCCAAGCATACCATTAAAACCTTGATTTGCATGGAATGTTAAGAAAACTTTTTGGTCAAATCGTCAATATACTTTCGAAACTGTTTATCAGTTTCGGCAAGATTATCTACGGTCTTACAGGCATGTAATACCGTTGCATGATCTCGTTTTCCTATTTGTGAGCCAATACTGGCCAAAGAGGCCTTAGTGAATTTTTTGGCAAAGAACATCGCCAACTGCCTTGCTTGTACAATATGTCGTTTTCTCGTTTTTGATTGCAAGGTAGCGACGTCCATTTCAAAGTAATCGGAGACTACCTTTTGAATATAATCTATAGAGACTTCACGCTTGGTATTTTTCACGAATTTTTCAACGACACTCTGGGCCAGTTCGAGGGTGACCTCCTTTTTATTGAACGATGATTGGGCAATCAGTGAAATAATGGCTCCTTCGAGTTCACGAATATTGGTTTTGATATGCTTCGCAACATATTCGACAATGTCATTGGGCATTTCGACCCCATCGCGATACAGTTTGTTTTTTAGAATGGAAATTCGTGTCTCGTAATCAGGGTTCTGTAATTCGGCCGATAATCCCCACTTGAATCGTGATAAGAGACGCTGCTCGATATCCTGCATATCTACCGGTGCTTTATCAGATGTTAGAATAACCTGTTTCCCATTCTGATGCAAGTGATTGAAAATATGGAAAAAGACATCTTGTGTACCGGATTTTCCTGAAAGGAATTGCACATCGTCTATAATGAGTACATCGATCAGTTGATAGAAATGGATAAAATCGTTTCTTGTATTCTTTTTGACCGATTCGATATACTGTTGCGTGAATTTTTCGGCAGAGATATATAGTACGGTTCTTTCGGGATATTTGTCCTTTATTTCAACGCCAATGGCATGTGCCAAATGGGTTTTTCCTAAACCTACGCCTCCAAATACCAAAAGCGGGTTGAAGGAGGTACCTCCAGGCTTATTGGCCACGGCCATTCCTGCGGAGCGCGCTAACCGATTGGAATCGCCCTCCAAAAAATTATCAAAGTTGTAATTCGGGTTTAATTGCGACTCGATCTTTATATTTCGAATGCCCGGAATAACAAATGGATTGCGCAATTCTGGGTTTTTCGATTTGATGGGCACATCCATTTCTTGAGGTGTCATTCCTCCGCGGTTGGCACTTGGGATCTTTTCCGTGAAGGGTTCACGATTGCCATACGTATTTTCCATACGGATAATATAGACCAACTTGGCCTTTTCACCCAATTCCTTGGTCAAGGCTACCTTCAATAGTTTGACATAGTGTTCCTCGAGCCACTCGTAGAAAAATTTGCTGGGCACCTGGATGCTCAAGGCATTCTCCGATAGTTTTATCGGCTTGATAGGCTCGAACCATGTTTTGAATGCCTGCGGTTGGATATTATCTTTGATAAAGGCCAAACAATTTTTCCATACGGAACTAGCAGTAACACTCATCCTAAAATTTCTGTTATTCTTTCGGTTAGTTATTTTACACGTAGGTAGGAAATATAGCTGGAGCGAGCCTTACTTCCTGAGTGGGACAAATATGTGAACAAATTATCTAAAAAAAAAATCAAACAGTCTTGAATTTCCCCTTTTTTTTTCCCATGTTCACCATCCATTTTTCGATCCTCTTTAAATGTATCGTTTTTACTTGATAAATCATGAACTTTAACGAAATTTCTTTTCGAGTTCGCTACAGCGAAACGGACCAGATGGGAGTCGTGTATCACGGCAACTACGCCCAGTATTTTGAAATGGGAAGAGTTGAGTGGCTCCGACAGCTCGGAACATCATATAAAGAGATGGAAAGCACTGGTATCATGCTTCCCGTGATTTCATTGCATGTTGATTTCAAGAAATCAGCGGTCTATGACGATCTGCTCACCGTACGAACCACCTTAAAAAAAATGCCCTCGGTACGCATTGAATTCGACTTCGAAATCAGAAATGAAATAGGTGATGTTTTGGTAACGGCGAACACTGTTTTGGTTTTTATGGATATGGCTAAAAAACGTCCGGTAAAATGCCCGGATTACCTCCTTGAAAAAATCGCTGAAGCCCAATGATCGACCTTGCTAGTCAGCGCTCTTTTTTATGTTGACATCATGCATCGCATCGAACAATTCCCTAATCGTTTCTTCCTCACTTTTTCGTACCGCGAAGGTTACCGTACATGACGTTTCCATATGTTGTGAAACAACCACTAGCTGCTGTTGCTTTATGAAGCGCATCACTTTGTTCAAGACGGCATATTCGAAACGTAGCTCATATTCGATTTTCTGTATTTTTTCGATGATTTTCGATTCGCTTAAGGCCATGTGTGCAGCCGTGCGATAGGCGGTGATTAGTCCGCCGACGCCCAGTTTCGTTCCTCCAAAAATTCGGACTATGGCCACCAATACGTTGGTCACCCCAAAAGATTGAACCTGTCCATAGATCGGCATGCCCGCTGAATTGTTCGGCTCACCGTCGTCATTCGCGCGATACGTTATGTTATCTACTCCAAGTTGCCATGCGTAGCATACATGACCGGCTGTATGGTGTTGTTTTTTGAGTGCCTCAATGATGGGTTTTACTTCCGTACGGTCTTGAATAGGGAAAGCATATCCAAAGAATTTACTCTTTTTATCCTTGAAGAGTATCTGCTTGGATGGACTTACTAGTGTTTTATAGGTATCGTTTGATTTATCCATTTGAACGGGCTACTAGAAGGATGCTTATCACAGCGAGTGCGATGCCAAACCAATTTTTAGGGCTCAGTTTTTCTTTAAAGAGCAAAATACCCAAGAGTGTTGAAAACATAACGATGGCTACATTGTTTATCGTAAAAATGGCCGCACTGCTCAGTGCTTTGTTCTGTAATGCACGCAATAGAAAATAGATAGAAAAATAATTCGGTACGCCTAAGGCGATTCCAGCAATACAGTTTTTTAGGTTGATTTTCAGTGGCCGCTTCAAACTTTTAATGGAGATGTAACCTAGGCCGATGACTGCAGCTGATGCAAAAATAGTAGCGGAAAAAATAGGCACTTCTTTCGGGGCAACAAACTCTTTTTGAAAATAGGCCAAACTAATGTCGATGAACCCCGAACCCAGAAATACCAAAAAGGGTAGTAAAAGAGCACTGAGCTTGAAAATGGCCGTTCTTTCCTTTACGGAAGCGAAGTAGACTGCCGCCAGGGCCATAAGAATACCCATGACCGTAATCGGCCCAAGTACTTCTTGATAGCTATAGACACCGAACAGTACCGGAAGTACCAAAGACATTTTGGTCGCCACGGAGGCTACCGAAACACCTAATCTTTGAGAAGTGGCTGCCATCAAATTAAACACGATTATAAATAGTAGGCCGAGGGCGAAGGACCCCCAAAACCAGGCTTTATTGGGAATTTGTACAACTTCTACAGAACCGCGATAGAGCAGAAGCCCCATGGTACAAGCGACTACATAGTTCGTTATAATCGCATAGAAGGTCTCGATTTTGTATACCGCGAAAAGCTTGAAAATCACAAAAATAAGGCTCGAACAAAGAACGCTTAGGACGAGGTCGAACATATCACAATTTGTCCTTTAAATGGATAATGTCATCGGTGCCCACACGTAAATTCCAACACGAAATTCCCAATTTTTCGGCGGCATCAGTATTCTCTTTGGTATCATCGATAAAAAAGGTTTCCTCTGCAATCAATTCGTTTTCGTTCAGCACATACTCGTAAATCTCTCGATTGGGTTTGCGCAATTGAATTTCATGGGATAAATAGAATTTTTCGAAGAGATTTTTGAATCGCATGAACTTCTGAGTGCCTATTTTCCGTTCAAAATGAGGAATATGCAAGGCATTGGTATTGCTCAGTAAAAAGAGGCGGTATCGGTTTTCGGCAGCTAGGTTTTCGAGAAATTCCAGACGATAATCGGGCAAATCCAAAAGCATGGCATTCCAAGTATGCACTATTTCTTTCGAACTTGCATTCGGGTATACTTTTACCAATTGATCGATGAAAGTCTCTGAATCGATGGCACCAACTTCGTACGATTCATTCAGTGCGATCAGCTCGGGCGCCAATTCAAGACGGCCGCCGAACTTTTCGATTTGCCTGAAAATAACTTCCTTGTCCAAATTGATGAAGACGTCGCCAAAGTCGAAAATGATGTTTTTTATCATGGTCTATATAGTTTAAGCCTGTCGTTTTCAATTGTACGTTCCGAGCAAAGTGTTCCGGTAAATCGAGGGGCCTTTAGTCCTTTTTCAAAAGAACTGTTTCCAGTAAATACCCTCGCTTCGTCCCATAAATCGGTATCGATGAATGTTTGAAGCGTTTGAGTGCCACCCTCTACGATCAAACTGGTAATAGATCGTTCAAATAGAAGCTGACACAGTTGTTCGGCCAAATTACGTGAAAAATCCAATCGCACGTATTCCACATTTTTTAACTTTTCCTCCGGTTTTTTCTCAGTGGCTATCAAGCAGGGGGTATTGCCATCCAACACCTTAAAATCACTGGATATTTTCAGGTTCTTATCTAGAAGCACTCGCAACGGGTTCTTTCCTGTCCAATGTCGGATATCCAATTTCGGGTTATCGGCCAAAACAGTGGTCGTTCCAACCAAAATGGCCTGTTCTTGAGCGCGCCACTGGTGTACCACTTGACGTGCGTATGTACCTGTGATCCAGTACGGTTGGGCATCCGTATGTCTTTTGTTTTCATCCGGTGCTATAAAGCCATCCGAAGTTTCTGCCCATTTCAAAATGATATAGGGACGTTGTTGTTCGTGAAAAGTCAAAAAACGGCAGTGGTGTTCGCGGCATTCCTGCTCCAAAACTCCCACGGTAACTTGGCAACCAGCGTCCTTCAACCGTTCTATGCCTTTACCCGCTACTTTCTCGTGGGGATCCAGAATGCCAATGACTACCTCCGGTATGCCGTGAGATATAATCAAATCTGCACAGGGCGGGGTATTTCCATAATGTGAACAAGGTTCGAGGGTGACGTATAAAACGGATTCTTTCAGCAGTGCACTATCGGATACGGCCTTGATGGCGTTTACCTCGGCATGATTCCCACCGTATCGGCTGGTATACCCCTCCCCAATAATCTTCCCTTTGTGAACCACAACTGCCCCTACCATTGGATTAGGGGCTGTTGAACCCAATCCGTTCCGTGCGATTTCGATACACCGCTGCATGTAAATTCTATGTATCTTCACCAAGCAAAAATCGGCTTTTTTCAGTGAAATCAGGTGGCCGACCCGAAACTTATTTTAAGACATGCTTTTACGGGAGGTAAAATCAGTATTCCAGCGAGAATTGGATGCTAGTTACGGAAGGGACGAGGTGAACAGCTTCTTCGGTATGTTAATCGAACAGCATCTGAATTTACAACGTTTCGTACTGGCACTAACACCGGAACTGACCATAGATAAAGAATCCGAAACCTTTTTTTTTCAAGCATTAAGCCGGTTGCGATTACATGAACCGATCCAATATATTTTAGGGTCCACCCATTTTATGGATTTGGAGTTTCTGGTCAATGAACATGTGCTCATTCCAAGGCCTGAAACGGAAGACCTTGTACGATGGATTCTTTCGGAAACATCACCTCTTAATGATCAGCTGTCGAATGGCGAGCCTATAAAGATTTTAGATTTAGGTACAGGTTCTGGCTGTATCGCGATTGCCCTGGCGAAGCACTTACCAAGAACAATGGTGTACGGGATCGATGTTTCTAAAAAGGCCCTTGAAATGGCTAAAAAGAACGCGAAGAGAAATGGTGTTAAAGTGACCTTTTTTGAGCAGGATATTTTCAAACTTCAGTTGGAAGATCACTTCGACATCATTGTTTCGAACCCACCTTATGTAAGGGAATCGGAGAAAGAAGGCATGAATGCGAACGTATTGCAAAACGAACCGGAAATGGCACTTTTCGTACCGGACGGGAATCCACTTCTATTTTATAGGGCGATTGCCGAATTTGCGGTAGAACGGTTAAAACCCTTTGGCAGCTTATTTTTTGAAATCAATCAATATCTGGCGGTCGAAACCGAACAACTTTTGCATGATCATAATTTTTCGGAAATTGAACACCGAAAAGATTTGTTCGGGAATGATCGCATGTTAAAGGGGACGTTCACTAGGCCCGACTAAAATGATCAATGTTACATGGATATCAAAAAGAAAATAGAAACGCTCAGAACTGCGCTTCGCGAGCACAACTACCAGTATTATGTTTTGGATCAACCCACCATATCGGATTATGAATTCGATATGCAATTGAAGCAATTGCAAGAATTGGAAGGGCAATATCCTGAATTTCATGACCCTACGTCACCTACTTTACGGGTAGGGGGGATGGTCACCAAGAACTTTGAGACCGTTGTTCATGACTTCCGTATGTATTCTTTGGACAATTCGTATTCTAAGGAAGATCTTGAAGATTGGGAAAAACGGATTCAAAGGGTTTTGGGTGACGTTGAAGTTGAATTTACTTGTGAACTCAAATACGATGGGGCCTCGATCAGTCTCACTTATGAGGATGGACAACTAGTTAAGGCGGTAACCCGCGGTGATGGTTTTCAAGGAGATAATGTGACTACAAATATCAAAACAATCAAATCGGTACCCTTAAAATTAAAGGGCGACTATCCTTCGAAATTTGATATTCGGGGTGAGATCGTCTTGCCTTTCGATGGCTTTGCTAAAATGAATGCAGAACGTGTAGCTAATGGGGAAGAACCCTATATGAACCCGAGAAACACCGCCTCTGGAAGTTTGAAATTGCAAGATAGTTCATTGGTCGCCCAGCGACCCTTAGATTGCCTACTCTATGGTATAGTCGGGCGAAACACGGGGATAGAAACGCAATGGCAAATGTTGGACAAAGCGCGTGAATGGGGGTTTAAGGTTCCCACTGTGGCCAAACTTTGCAAATCAACGGATCAAGTCATGGAATTCGTAACCTATTGGGATGAGCATCGCCACGACCTCCCTTACGAGACCGATGGGGTCGTTATCAAGGTCAACGGGTTGCAACAACAAGAGGAACTCGGGCACACGTCAAAATCACCCCGATGGGCCATGGCCTACAAATTCAAGGCAGAACAGGTATCGACCTTATTGAACGAAATCACCTATCAGGTGGGACGTACCGGTGCCATCACACCAGTAGCCAATTTAGAGCCTGTTCTACTGGCCGGTACCACCGTAAAAAGAGCTTCCCTACACAATGCAGACCAAATCGCCAAATTCGATATTCGCGAAGGAGATACCGTTTTTGTGGAAAAGGGTGGGGAAATCATTCCGAAGATCATTGGGGTCGATTTCAGTAAACGCCCCAAAGATTCAACACCCACGGCCTATATCGAAAATTGCCCGGAGTGTCACACCCCTTTGGTACGTACGGAAGGAGATGCCAAGCATTATTGCACGAACTACTATGGTTGTCCCGTGCAGATTACCGGACGTATTCAACACTATATTTCAAGGAAGGCAATGGATATCGAGGGAATGGGAAGTGAGACCGTCACGCTACTTTTTCAGGAAGGCCTTATAACCAATTATGCAGACCTGTATACCTTGACTAAAGAACAGGTCATGCCTTTGGAACGTATGGCGGAAAAATCGGCCGAGAACCTGGTGAACGGGGTTCAAGCCTCGACCATTATACCCTTTGAGCGCGTTTTATTCGCTTTGGGGATTCGATTTGTCGGTGAGACGGTTGCCAAAAAATTGGCAAAGGCCTATAAAAATATCGATGCCTTGATGGCAGCCACTGAGGAAGAACTGATTGCAGTAGATGAGATCGGCGAGCGTATTGCGCAAAGTGTGGTGGAGTTTTTTCAAAATGATACCAATCAAGAGATCATCGCCCGCTTGAAAACGTATGGTGTTCAATTCGAACTTGCTGCGGAACAGTTGGAAAATCAAACGGAAAAGCTCAAAGGACAGACCTTTGTTGTTTCCGGGGTATTTGAAAAGATAAGTCGTACCGAATTAAAAAAGCTCATCGAGGATAATGGAGGTAAGGTAGGTTCATCGGTTTCTTCGAAAACCACTTACTTGGTCGCGGGGGACAAGATGGGACCTAGTAAACGTACCAAAGCCGAAAGCTTAGGGGTGCAGATCATTTCGGAAGATGATTTTTTGGAAATCTTGAATTAAACCTTTCTTGCGTAAGGAATTTACGGAGCGCTCTAAGTTTTTGAACTTGGTCTCACTTTTTTTTCGGAAATGGACATGACGATGCTTTTGGGAATACCTTGTTTGGTCTTAAGCTCTCCATTCCTTTTTTCGGAGATGCCGACGGCCTCCCAAATCATTTTTTTTATGTCTTGTTCAGGAAAAGATCGGAGGTCTTTTACTGAGATATGTCGTATCAGTTTTCCTTTTCCGTTCAATTTCATGGGCGTATAGGTTAGTTCCGCCCCTCGGTTAAATCCGAAATTTATATGATGGGTGTAGAGGGCCATATGACAAAAGGCATCTTTCAGCTGTTCCGATTTTGAATAGGCTAGGGCAACGGCATTATAGTTGTCCCAAATTAACTCATTGGCTTCCGGGACAAGACCCGTTATGAAATCTCGTAATTCCATGGCCAGCCCTTGAATTTTGCTATTATACGGCGCCATAAATGTTTCAAGTTGCGGATTTGGTTTCATCATGGTGATTTTATATTCGTTTAGCTTTGAAAACAAGACCGAATAGCAGCTGTATTACTTTATATCGTTACGCCGTAAATTCCTATCGTGTTTTCAAGCTATTTTATGCTGTTTCTTTTCTTCTCTTATCTATTTCGATCGCTCTCTGGTAAAAGGTTTTAAATGCCGTTTCGTTGTATTTTACTCGCATTGCGCTTAAAACATCATACAATCCCAAACTACACCATTCCCATAGCATGGTGTCAAAGTTGTATTTGTACATCTGTTTACCTACTTCTTTGCGAATGGTATCCGTCTCCATTTGGTCAATACCAACCTTGTCCAAAGCCATCCGGATTCTATTTTCCCCCTCTTCGGTGAGTTCCGTATCGAGATACGGTTCTAAAATCCAATCCCAATTCCAACTATGTTCACGAAGTTCGATATTATTTCTTTGAGCAAATTCGGTTAATTCTTCCTTTTTCTCTGCCGAAATGAAAATGATATCATTTTCTATATAGACCTTGCAAATTCCGAAAGCGGTACTTATGGCATTTATTTCGCTTGCGGAAAACATGCGTTCCGGATACGCAAGGGAGGGCTTAAAGGGATATTTCATGACCTTAATTTCATTTTCATGAATGATGGTATCTCCGATACCACAAAAGAAGCTTTTTGTGCTCAAGTTACTTGAACTGAAAAACACTTCGATTCTACTTATCAGTCTTTTTATGAAATTCATAGTGATTGCTTGAAAAGTATGATAAATCTGTATTGGCCCAATGAAGGTAGCTATTGTATACAGGATTAAGAACTGTACCTATGTTTTTAATCGAATATCGTATTATAGCGCTTTATTTTTCTCGTCAACTTCAAATACCCCAATGATAGCATTAACATCAGTGTAAAGCCAATAAGTCCCAAGACCCCGGCTTCTGGACCATATTCTCCTCCGGTCAGCAGAGTAGATGCATTGTTCTCTATATTGTAAAGTGGATTTGTTGTCTTGTTTCCGCTCATCGTGAATCCTAATTGGGTCTGGGTAAAATTCCAAGCGGCGTGAAGGCCGATTGATAAACCTAGATTCTTGGTAATTGCAAATGGGATACACCAAACTATTCCATTTATCGAGAGAAATGTGATGGAAAGAATACTAACGTTGTTGGTACTGATGTGTGCAAAACCAAATAGTAATGATGACACTAAAAGAGCAATTAAGAACCCTTGTCTATTTGTTACCCTGTCTGATTTGACGTCCTTATATATATTGGTAAATAGATATCCCCTAAAAAAAGTCTCTTCTAGAATACCTACAAGAAGCATTTTCAGCCCAAAGAGCAAAATTAGTCCATTATTGGAGTCGGTCTTGACTTCAGAAATCAGTAAAATACCACTTGTCTTTCCTATGAAAAACATGGATGCCACGGAAATAGTACCAATCAAAACACCGATGATCAAATACACAAAGGATTGTCTTTTGAAAATAAGACCATATTCTGAGAAATCAATTTTATCTAGATGCTTTGAATTAAGGTACAGACCGAAAATAAGAATCACTGTTGCTCCAAGAAATTGTAAATGAGAGTTTTCGATAAGAATAAGTGGTGAAATCGCTAAGGATAAAGCGAAGCTGAATATCAGCACTCTCCAAATCGTCCGTAGTTTGGAATTGTCGTTAAAAAACAAACTTTTAACCTTCATTTCATGAGTTGCTGTTATTTGCTCTATAAAAAGTGCTGAAATTTCAAATTGAAAATCTCGGCTGAGCTATAAAGATAGCTGATTGTAGTAATTTCTAAGGGGAAATTCCGTTTGGTATTGAGTTTCTAATTTCATCAACATTCTGTCTTTATAGTTGTAGCCAGTTAAGATATCAGTACGCGTAAAATTGTAAATCTTGGTATACTTTGATTTTTATAACAGGCCTAATGAATCGATGTAGTCAATACGTTCTCTTTCTGAATCCATAGAGTACAAACGGAGAATGGATAAGAGTACCAAAAAAGACGTTCGCAAGCGGCAGGACATTATTTATGGTCAATACTAGCAGAGTCTTGATTTAGTTTTTTAGAATAGATTTTTATGCGGTCTCCAAAGGCTGTATATCCATTCGCATAATAGTGCCATCCTTTTTTCTCGTAAAAATCGTTTATATCCGTTGAAAGATATAAGCTGTCAAACCCTCTCTTTCGCGATTCATCACAACCATGTTGTATCAATTTAGTTGCTAAGCCTTGATTTCTATAACTTTCATCAACAAATAGGCAAGCAAACCAAGGACATAAATCCTGCCTGCTTATAAGGTCATTTAGTAGTAAGGCATAAGAGCCAATGATTTTTTCATCATCGAGCATTACATAAAATTTCGGTATTGATATATCATTGGAAACTGAGTTTTCAATACAATTTTTATAAAAGTCAAAATTCGATTCATTACCCCATTGTTTCCAGAAGTATTCGATTGCTTTTTCTAAAAGCGCATTTCCCATATGTATTAATTCGATTTTCATTTTTTGATTTTAGCAAACAGTCTTGGATAAAAACGCTTCTATTTGTTTTTCACGAGCAATGGATACACTTCTCCTGAATCGTGTTCGTCAATCAAGAACATGAAATCATTCCTATAGTTGATACATTCCAGTTCCTTTTTTTCGTTCAATTGTAATAGGACATCATGTACTGCGATCATTCCCTCGTATTTATGTAATTCAATCAGCTCATTATATCCCTCGATGAGCTCTATATCATTAAACTCGTCTAGCTCGATGTACTCACGATTTTGCAACTCCTCAAAGTCCACATGAGCTTTGGTGTATTGTTCTGGTAGGTTTGAAGGGGCTATACGCTCAAGACCATCGAAAAAGTTGAGCCTAATTCCGGGACAGGCATAGAGGTCCGTAGTGAAATCATAATCAAGCTTTTTCAGTTGTTACTGGTTTTAGTTCGTGGCGTATAGTTGAAACATAGAAATTTCGGAAATAGGTTAAATGCGTTCTTTGCGGTATTTTTTCCTCTTATTTAATTCCTTCGTTTCGAAAAAAAGGCGTGTTATTCTTCATACCATCTTTAACAAACCAAGTCATTGTGTGCTTTTGTGGAATTCTCTTTATCAAGCTGCCATCCGCTTTGGAAGTCCAAACGGCATCGAATTCGCCCTTTGAGGTCAGTACAACTCGCCATTCTTGATTTAATAGCGTACTATCAGCATAACTTGCGGTAAGGTTCTCCCAATCTGTCTTTGATAATACCTGTGGATCCAAATGGGCTATAACTTCTGTCTCATCTAAGATAGCGATCCAAACAGGTATGGATAAATGTTCGATGGTATGATTCTTTCCCTGAGAACCCCATCCTACCTTAATATCTGCACCTCCTCTGATATGTCGAATTAATTCTTGCTTGCTCCCTAGTAACGTTTTACCGTTCTTATCGTTTTTGTACACAATGTCGTAACCGGACTCTTTTACTTTTGAGGTGCAAGAGAAGAGTAAGGAAACAACGAATGGAATAAAATAGTTGCTCATTTTCATGACTTGAAATTTCTAGAATTTTTGCGAACGGTGTAGCTCTGATACGTTGGGCAAATATGCCATCGCTCGTCTTTTTTATAAAACTAAGGATTTCCGCTTAGGTACGCTGCCCAAATACACTCGTATGGAGTTTATTTTGTCTTCTGCATCAATGCACATCACATCTACCACATGAAGTACTTCAGATATAGAAGACGTATGTCTTTATTGGAATTTTTAATCATAAACCCATTTTTCTCTTCGATTAGCAGTGCTCGTTCTACTAGTTTGGATCTATTTTTATATTCTTTGATTGTTGGTCTACCAATTCCAATCTTTCCACAATAGAATTTTTGGTCAATATGGTTCCAGGGGATAAAACTCCGTTTGCTCCGATTTTGGAATCATCCCCGACCAAGGCACCAAATTTCTCTACTCCGGTATCAATGGATTCCCCATGGTACGTAATCCAGATTCTTTTGTTTTCTCTTTCGTTGTAGTGGTTGGCTGCAATTGAGCCCGCCTCAAAATTCACATTTTGCCCGATAATACTGTTACCGATATAGTTAAGATGTGCAATTGCGGTTCGAGAACATATTAAACTGCTTTTTACTTCTGTGCAGGGTCCGATTTTTACTGATTTGCCCAGAAAGACCCCCTCCCGAAAATAGGAGTTGGCTCCAATATGGCAATGCTCCATGGCTATAAATGGTCTTTTGATCGTTACTCCTTTTTCTACAGTAACGGATTTATGAATCGCAACTCCGTTTTCTACTTTGAACTCTGAACCAAGTTCGGGTATTATTCTTTCAATGATTTCTTTCAAATCGGTTGTCAATTCCCAAGGTGCTAGATTTTGGAACGTTTTGAAAACCTCCGGGATATTGGATATGAAATCTTTTAAAGTCAGTTTTTGTTCCATTTGAAATGAGTTTATGCTATGGGTAGTTACTTGCCCCATCAGTGTTCTTATCGATTTAGTTTTCAATGACCACCATTCTATAATCTGGTTTTGATTGATGTCTCGAGTCGGGGTATTCAAATACATCCCGGAATTTTTATACGGTTTTTTATGACCGATTTTCCTATTGTATGGCCCTTTGTGTCCTATTTCCGCTTAAGCACTTGCTGCGCTTTTGTAATCTACTCATTCGAAAGACAAGGAATTACATCTTCTTCGAAGTAAGGTTCTTGATTTACCCAAAAGATATAATTGACCTTCAAAAAGTCTCTTGCGAAAGCATGTAACATTGGCACAAGGTTTTTTCTACCTTTAAGGCCGCTATCTTTATTTTCTTCATAATCTTTGTCAGCACCGGTTTTACTGATATAATTTCCATCTTGGACTGCAATTCCAAGAGGAGCTGTGAATTTCCCTTCGTGCATTTGCGCAAGTGCGTGATTCAATTGCCCTTTTCTGGTGACCATTAAATCAGGTCCACCAAGTCCTACACCAATTTTCTCTCCATATTCGTAAATGCTTTTTAGATATCCCTTGTCGTCAAAAGGTAGCCATTCTCCAGGTATAAAATTGGCATAGAGCATCGTTGTGGCATTTGGAAAAGCTTTTTTAGCAGCCAACATATTGTTTTTGATTCCTTGGAGATAAGTTGCTTCGGTAAAACTAGCGTCCGTTTTACTATTTACACCGATGGCGGTTTCCTGGAGATTAATCCCTTCTATTTTTTTATCGAACTCATCACCTAATGCCTTGAGTAATATCGCAAAACGTTCTTGTACTTTTTTATTCCATCTTTTGGCTGTCCAACCCTCGGGTTCTCCATCATCATTATATTGAAAAACCGCGCCTCCATCATATTCACCGGTCAACAAATAATCGGGCACGGCTTTATATCTTTTGTCAAAGGTGACATCTTGTAACTGAATGAAAAGTCTTTTTCCATATGTACTTAGATAGGCGATATCTTTTCGGATCGGAGAAAAATTGAATTGTCCTTTTTCAGGCTCTAATTCTTTCCAAGAATACATTATTTGTGCGCCTCTAAATCGTGAAGAGAAAAGCAATGGATGATTTACAATAGATGCTCGATCTCTTGAAAAATAAACAAAGTGGCGAATACTATCTTGAGGTATCGGACAGGTGGCGTTGCTATATTTTTTATATGCATCCTTATATTTTTCGGATGGATTGTTCCAATGCTGTGCATGTAATGGCGGGCATATCAATAATAAGAGGACAGGAATGAAAAATTGTTTTTTGCTCATATGTAAATATCGGGTACAATTGTCAGTGGCTAAAAAGGAACGGATCTTGAAGGCCATTTCCTCGTTCACGAATAACTGAAAAGTACAAAACTACATATTAAGCTCCTTCCTATTATTTTTTATAGATATTGTTAACAGTTTGATATGCTTTTTTTAAAAGTCAACTAGGCATTGTGCAAGTTCGATACCATACTTAGTTATCTGCTTTACCGTCAAAGGATTTTCTGTGCAATTTTTTTGTGGCCTTTTGCTGTTACATTTCCGCTATAGACTTTAGCTGTGCGCCTTTGGTCGTAATTCACTACAACCTTAAGGCTACGGCTCATCACCATGATTCGTCCGAACCACCATAGTTATTGTGGCAGCCGAACCGAAACCTGCTGACTGGAAGGTAGGTGTCTACGAAATTAGAGCGCAGTTAATTATAGTGATTGTTAGCAACAGTCATTTTCGTTTCCTTGAGTTCTTTTTTCCAAAGAACATACGATATTAAAAGAAAAATCAATGCCATAGGAGGGGAGAAATAATCTGGAATATTAGCATTGATTTCCTCTAACATCGCTAATAGAAAAACAAAGAAAAACCCTGAATACGCCCATTCTTTTAAAAATTGAAATCTGTTTGTCCATAATGCTAGTATGCCGAAGGCTTTTGCGGTCATTAATGGTATGATGAGATACGTTGGAAAACCGATTTCTACAAATCTTTTTGTGAATTCAGGGTTGAATATGCCATTAGCAATGGTTGCAAGCACCATCAAGGTGAGTAAACTTGTCGCGATTAGGTAAATTATTTTCCTTGTCTTGTTGTTCATTTTCTATTTGGATAAGGTGTCTACTAGTGTTTCCAATCTATCAAAGGCAGAACCCCATCCATTATAGAATCCCATTTCTTCCTGTTGCTTACAATATTCGGGTGTAGGGTGAATAACCTTAAAAGTAAATTTTGTTTTGTCACCATCTGCTTCAAAGTAGGTCTGCAGTTCTACATTTTCAGTCATAGGTTTAAAATCAGCAGACGTAATTATTTTCTTCAGTTCTATAATTTCCCTATAGGTTCCTGCTGATATAAATTCGCCTCCATTTGGCATTGACATTGAATATTTCCATTTACCCCCAACCTTAAAGTCGTGTTGAATTACTTTGATATCCATTCCATTTGGCGCCCACCACTTTAAAATGTGCTCTGATTGTGTCCAAGCATCCCAAACAACCTGTATAGGGGCATTAAAAACTTTCTCAATTGTCAATGTTCTGTTCGCTAAATCACTCATTTTTTATCTTTTTTTAGTTGTATTTGATCAATATAATTTTCAAAGGAATCTATTCGGTCTTCCCATAATTTATTGTATTGTTTTATCCATAGGAATGCGGGAATTAGTTTTTGTGGTTGGATTAAACATAAACGTTCTCTCCCGATCTTATTGAAAGCAATGATTCCACATTCGCTTAGTATTTTCAAGTGTTTGGAAATTGCGGGTCGACTAATTTCAAACTTTTCCGCTACCTCATTTACACTTAAAGGCTGCATTGCGAGCAATTCGATAATTTCTCTTCTAACGGGATCCGCGATTGCTTGGAAAACATCTCTTCTCATAAATTAAGTAACTGTTCGGTTACAAATATAAACGTAATCATTCGGTTACGCAAATAATTTTCAAAAACCGATTCAAGATGGCTATTTAGAAAATGAAAATACCTTCCTGTTGTACCTTGTCTTGAATGAATTGGCGACAGTGAATCTGTAAGAGCGGTAAATCCAAGGCTGTTTAGTTGTTTTCACTTACCGCAAAAAGTTCTTTCTTTTTCAGTCTACCTCTGAGTTCATATGCACCCATTGGTTTGAAATTCAGGTTGTTTTTGGGCAGCAATTTTTTAAGTTGGCCTGAAATTAAAAGATTAACGCCTAAGTGATTACACAATCCTTGAATTCTGGCCGTGGAGTTCAGAACATCTCCGGTATATAAAAGATCTCGTTTGATTTGTCCTATTTGCCCACGAGTGACTTCCCCACAATGCAATCCAGCTTTGAATCCCGGAACCACGCCATACTTTTTCAGATAGTTTTCAGACCTACGTTGAATACCATTTTCAATCAAAAAAAAGCACTTTAAGCAATTCCAATTCCGTAAACCCTTATCCAGTTTCCAAGAAACCACAATTTCATCCCCTACATATTGGTAAATAGACCCTTCTGTCTGTACTATCGCTTCGGTCATATCGCTATAGTATTCATTGATTAGTTGATAGTGCTTTTTATGTCCGATTTTCTCAGCGATTGTAGTCGAGTCTTTCATGTCCAAAAACATAAAAATTCTACTTTCATAGACTGGTTTTGAATAGGTGCCGGAAAAAAAATTACCAACGATATCTAGTCCGAGGTAATCTACGATTTCAGTAAAAAATAGACTTAGTCCAATGAAAAAACCAGCAAAAAGGATAATACTTATAAAGCCATAACTACTAAAAAAAATGAATACAGTTTGATAAACTTCGGCATCAGCTATTGACTTACCTGTATTTACAATGTTCAAGGCAAGAGAGAAGCCTAATAACGTGATGGCAAAAATGGAAATGTAAAGCAGCGTTTTACTCAGTATTTTTAGGACAAATGGTAATTCTTTAAACCTGTTTTTGAACACCGATTCTTCAATAATACCTAGTACCAGTCCTAAGATAATTGTCATAATGGTCAGCGACAAAACGGAATTTAAGGGGTCATAAACAGCTTCGGAAACCGGATATACGTATGATTCCCCCAGCAAACCATACTCTACATTGGCATAAAGTAGCCCTCCCAACAGAAATATAATAGGGTACGGTACTATTTTTAAGAGAAGTCTCTCTTTTTTTGGATCCATTTGAATCAAAGGTAGTGCGTGGCGTGAGTAAGTTATTTATAAAATCCGTTTTTGGTTCCTCATCACTAGAAAAATCAACTGACATTCACAATGGGCGTCATATGTTACAACGGTTGGCCAGCGACAGGTAGGATAGGCCAAGGAAACTTTTCGTTTCTGTATGCGCTTGTTGCTATAACTTTTTGACTGCCTGCTGTTAGGGATAGGTTTTTTCACATGATTTCCCTGCCCTTGGTACAGGCGTTCAGGAAATAACCGTATCCTAACTTATACAAACCGCAAGTTGTATTTTCCACATATTTCACTCACCTTTTCCAAGTCGGGCGGTCCAGCGGGCAATTCCGATAGTTCTTCAAACATGACTTCCAAACCAGCTGGAAAAATGCTCAGCATTGCGCTTGCCTTTTCTTCACCAATTACTTTCCAGGAATGAGGAATACCCCTTGGGCAAAAGATCATGTCGCCAGCCGACAAAGTCGTTAATTCATCACCAACGATCATTTCTACCTTACCTGACAATACGTGAAAAACCTCATCTTCGTTCTCATGTACATGAGGCGGAATTCCCATTCCGGGATTGTTGTTTTGCTCGATAAGTGAGAATTGACCATTTGTATCTTTTGCCGACAATTTGATGACCTGATTATCACCCAGGACATTTAACTTGTGGCCTGTACCACTTTTTATAATTTTTGGATTCATTTTATAATTTGGTTTAGATAGTTGTCAAATTTTTGTGTACGGTCAGTAACTTTAATTTCAATTCTAAATTTAGCAAGTAAATCGTAGATATGAAGTCCTCGCCCTGATCATTATCGGGATTCATAAATAACTTAGGGACAATTGAGTACCCATACACGGTCTTAACATACGTTTTTATTTTCCATCTGTAAATCCAAATCCAAAGACTGTTCTATGGATTTCATTTTCGACTGCCTCTGATTTAATCGGTAAATTCGATATCTTCTTTTTTTAGGAGGGGAATAAATTCTTCTTGTTGGAATACGGCCATTCGTCTTTATTAATTATGCTTTTAGTAGGTCATAAGCTGTTGTTGTTTCTTAAAAACCCTTGTGCAATTCTGTTTACAATTTCAAGGTTTTGACTCCATGAATCATATACTTTTCGACCCCATTGATCAATCATTTTTTGACAGTTACTTTCGGTAGAAGAATTGTCTAGAACATCGGTTGTTGTGATCCTACCTCGTTTGAGTATTGCGGGGGGCTCTAAATATTCTTCGCTATGGTGAATTTTATAATTATTCAAATGGTCGCTAAGTTTTGGGGAAAGCATGTAGTTCCATTTGATATTATAGTAAAACATTAAGTGTTGCCTTGTCAAATGAAAGTGATTACTCCAACGTCCATGAATTTCAGGGTGCTGCAAGGTATGCGCGTCTACAGAGATAAATCGAAACAGGTGATTCTCAG
This sequence comes from uncultured Flavobacteriaceae bacterium, assembly GCA_947494565.1. Lineage (GTDB taxonomy): Bacteria > Bacteroidota > Bacteroidia > Flavobacteriales > Flavobacteriaceae > Maribacter_C. Next base: position 421,587 of record CANLVG010000003.1, read on the forward strand.
GTTTTGAGTAATCAATTGCTTGAAATCCAAGGCTAAAAATCTCTACACATTCATGAATTCCTCGTTCTGTTTTAGAACCACAAAATTGACAATCCCCCACACCGATAAGGGACACTCCATTCTTTGCTGCTAGGTCAATATAGTTTTGCATGGTTTTTATCCTGTCCCCAAAGTATTCGTATATGATTTGTTTAGGCTTGTGTGCGTGACAGATCGGTTAAGTTCTTTGGTTGAAAAGTAAGATAATTATTCAACTTGCAATTCCGAATAGGGGATTCCCAATAAGGAGCGCCAGAACAATTCTTTCGGACTTTTGCTTAAATGTCTTTTAGTAAGGTTTGAACTCAAAATTTCTCAAATTAATCATAATGGTTTGACTTAGAAACGGGCGGCTTTCAAACCGAAAACTTCATCACCAAAATACATTTGGTTTGAAAAACGAAACGTCAATGTTTGCCATTCACCATGTATGTTTTCTTGCCCTTTATAGGTGTCGTTTTTATTCATTTCTTAACTGAAAAAGTATATCCATGATTTCAATGGTCGGCACTTCCGTAATATCGTAAGCTTCGGGAATACTTTTTGCCAAATCTGATTCTCGATAAGCTTGGAGTGCTTCTGGGGAATCCCAAACGTATACCCCTCCATATTGCCCTGATTGATCCGTTTTAACATAATATTTCTGAAGCAGCCCTGGAATGGCCTGAAACTGCGGCTCTCTTTCCTTGGCCCGTTTTAACAGTTCTTCTTCAGAAAGGTCCGATTTCAACTTGATTACCTGTAAGATCATAAGCTTCGATTTATTTTATAGATATTTTTGGTGACTATTCGCTAATGCTATGGTATTTAACAGCAGCGCTAAGCCTCGTTCGGAAGCAAGAAAATTTTCCTTTTTCGTCTGCCTGAAGGCAGATTTATACCCGAGGTCCTTATTAGGTTTTTTATCCAACGTTATTTTTCTTGTTCAGCCAGCTAGCCATTCGTTTGTAATTCATCAATAGCAAATATCCCATGACTACATTTATTCCGGAAATTGCCCATTGCGCATAGTCCATTTGACCAAAATTATCATAGCTCTCCAACAAGTTTAGTCCATTTGGAGATACTTCTTTTTTAAAGGCTAAATAGGTATAGTGTAACAGTTTCGGTAAATGGTCAACAACTAAAAACCCACCAATTAGTATTAAGTCCAATTTAAGTACACCAAGTCCATTAAAGTTTCCGATTTCTATTCGATCATCATCGAAACCTTCCTCGATTTTTAACCAGCTAAGAATTTTATCTGTTTTTCTTATCAGCAAAATGTAAAGTCCAATGGCTAGTATAGTAGCACCTAAAACCCATAAAATTATTAGTGGTTCAAACTTATAGAATACATAACTAATATTAGCTGGGATATAGTTTAGAACAGTAATGATAACTGAATAAAGTCCGAAGAGTTTGAAAATGATTCTAAAAAAGTCTTTTTTACTCATTGATAGGTATTAGGTTGGGTAACGGTTTTGTGTACGAGACGTAGCTTTTCAAAAGATACTAACTTTTTGGACCTACCTAACCTATACATGTTCGCACAGAGCAGATTTCTTATATTTTGCTTTCAAATGAGTACAAACCTTCAGGTTTAGCACTTATTAGCTATGTTTTATAAACGGTGTTCTCCTTTTTATTGTTCCACCATATCGAATGTCGGAAGGAATATATCATTCAACATTGCAAAGGGTAATTTATCATCTTGAGAATTGTAAGCTCCTCCAGTAAATACAACAACCATATCCAACCTTGGAAGAATCATAATATACTGACCTCCATTTCCGGTTGCAGTTTTGGAAACAACAATTTTGTCGTTTACTTTAAATGGAATGTTCCACCAAAGATAACCATAGTCAATTCCTGTAATTTTGGTTTTCGGTGTAGTTGATTCCTCAATCCAGTTCTCCGATACGATTTTTTTTCCGTTCCATTTTCCCTTATTGAGTACCAATTGTCCAATTTTCGCCATATCCCTTGAGGTCATATATAATCTCTTTCCAGATGGTATGATTTCTTTATCCGACGTATGTCCCCAATTGATATTATCAATTCCCATAGGGCTGAATAAATATTTCTCAGCGAATTTGTCAATTGTCATTCCCGAAGCTTGACATATTATTTCTGCGATTAAAACGACACCCATTGAACAGTAATTTGATACTGCGCCTGGTTCATTGACCAATGGTAAATCAAGGGTATATTGAAGCCAATCCTTTTTTTTATAGACTTTGTCCTCTTGCCCTTTTGATTTTTTGTTCCAATCGTTACAATCAAGTCCGCTTGACATGGTCAAGAGATTTTTGATGGTGATGTTATTCTTCCTCTTATCGAGATTCTTTTTGGGCATAGGACTTTTGAGATATTTTGACATTGGGTCGTCAATGTCTTCAATAAACCCTTTGTCAATTGCAATTCCCAATAAAATTGACCTGATGCTTTTCGTGGTAGAACGAAGGTCGTGAGGTTGGTCTGCCGAATGCTCTTTAAAATACTCTTCAATAATCAGGCGGTCATTTTTTATCAATAAAACACTGTGTATTTCATTTTCTTTGTTTTTTAATTGGCCGAATGCTTTATAAATCAAAGTCGTGTCAACGTTTTGAGATTTTAAATTTTCCGTTTTCCATCCGTCCCCAAGTTCTTTCGGTTGGGAATAGGTATAGGGGTCCTGTCCATAACAAAGTGAATTAACGAATAATGCTAGGATTGTTAATGCTGTTATGTTTTTCATAATAAAAGGTAATGTTTAGTATACGAGTAGTAGCGGATTTTGAGGCATGAACCTTTCCTTTTAGAAACGACTTTAAATATAAACAAGCGACTTCGATTAAAAACCGAAACCGCTATTATTTTTATACCCTGTTGTGCGTTCGCATCTTCTTAAGCTGACTTGCTATCCATATTTATTCTCCGTGATATATAGTAGCATACATTTCAGCCAATTTTGAAGGCGCTTCTTTCCAAGCGTTGAACATTCCGAGTCCCATTTCGTCAGGTACAATGTCCAATTCTCCCGCTTCTACTTTATCCAAAATTACGATTGCAATTCCGTCCGCTGCTGGCATATTCCATTCGCTTCCTTTGTTCATATCTGTGTCAATTGCTCCTGGATTTATTGCGTGAACCGTTATTCCTTTTTTGGCAAGTTCAATTCTTACTGAAAGTGTAGCTGAGTACAAAGCCGATTTTGATGCTGAATAACCGGCAATTGAAGGAAGTGGTGAATAAGCTACAATAGAAACAAGATTGACTATTTTTGATGGTGCGTTTTTTTCTAATATCGGTGCAAATGCCCGCATCATATTAATGGTACCATAATAGTTCACTTTCATATCATTTTCTACAGCATCGATTTTTCCCGTTAGAACACTACCTTGACTCAAAACTCCTGCATTGTTTATGAGAACTTCTACGTCTTTTGTTTGTTCTGAAACGTTTAAAATTTCGGCATTATCTGTAATGTCCAACTCCATTGTTACCACTCTGTCGTCTCCAAAATTTGGCATTTTACCTAAATTTCTGGAAGTGGCGTAAATTTTTCTGGCTCCTTTCGCCAAGGATGATTTTACGAGTGATTTCCCAATTCCTCTATTCGCTCCTGTAATGAGTAGTACTTTGTCTTTCAATGTCTGCATATTGCCTGATTTGATTAATAATCGGAATGCAAAAATACATCGACGGTTGTGCTTATAAAGCCCGATACTTGCGGTTTTAAATGTCGATTGTTCTAAAGGTTAAATTTATTCTTGGATATTTTACTTTTTTGGTTGGGGGCAATCGGTGAAGCCAGTTTGTTTGCGTTTCACCTCTCATAACCAGCAGACTACCTCTTTCTAAATGCACTGAAACAGTGTGTTTTGTTTCTTTATGTTTAAAAGAAAATTTGCGTTCTGCCCCAAAACTTAATGAACCAATTGCACCATTTTTTTTCAAATCTTTTTCACCATCACTGTGCCAGGCCATTCCCTCGTTTCCATTATGATAAAGATTAAGCAAACAAGAGTTAAACTTTTCTCCCGTCTTATTTTCTACAATTTCCTTCAGTTCTAAAAGTTCTTTTGTCCAAGGTAGTGCTGATTTGGTAGTTTTTGAATACGTATAATCAAATGGTTTATCCCCATACCATGCTACTTTACGTTTCGTAATAATCAATTTTCCAAGAATAATAGCTTTGTCGTTTGCCCATTGAATATTCTGTAGCAATTGGTCGAAATAATGTTGCGCTTTTTCGATATTCATTACTGAACCGTAATAATTTACTTCTCCATCAAAAGGTAAGATATTAGCATTTTTTGTGGCGTTAAATAAGTCCATTTCTCCAGATTTTATAGTCGGCTCGCAAACAATGTCCACAAGGTCTGAAACCAAGCTTTTTGGCTTCTTCGATTGTATTGAAAAAAATACGGTTTTTTCTTTTCATTCTTTTGCCCGATCGGCATTGCAGGGTTCCGTAGATTTTTAGCTTGAGATTTCCGCCATAAGTAACTTCCTTTTGCCTTATTTTTTGATAAAGTTCGGCATCATCAATTTCGATATGTTTTATCATTTGACTAGCTGGTTGCTTCGTGGAATATAACGCCTGAAGTATGTCGTTCTCCACTGATAACTTCACTTACGCCATGTTTCATATGTACTCGATAATAACCTCTAGTTCCTTTAACTGGTCGGAAATTTGTAGTAAAAAGGAGTATATCGCTTTTTTTTGGTTTTAAAACTATGGCTTTCGATTGTGCCCTTGGTGTTTGTTCTGTCATGACAAATTCTCCACCTGTAAAATCCGTATCTGGTTCGTTTAAAAAGAGGACACATTGCATGGGGAAATATATCTCTCCATATAAATCTTGATGCAACGTATTAAAACCACCTTTTCCATATTTTAAGATCAATGGTGTTGGTTTTAACTGATTATTTTGTTGACAAAGAGATTGTAATTCCTCAAATGTTTCGGGAAATTTTTTATTGATATTGAGCACTTTCATCCAAAGATTTGCGATAGGCGAAAGTTTAGGATATATTGTTTCCCTTACTATTTGAATGGTTTCAGGAAGGGGATAATCGAAGTATTTATATTCGCCCAAACCAAAACGATAGCGTTCCATTACAACCGTTTTTCGATATAGTTTTTCGTTATTGTATTCCTGTATTAGTTCATTGCATTGTTCGTCTGAAAGCATTTCGGGAATAATGGCATACCCTTTTTCGTTCATTGATTCAGTTACAGATTGCCAATCGGTTGCGGCAAGTTTTGTTTTCAAGTCTTCCATTGCTATACCCAAATATTCGGAGTGTTACTTTTTGATGCTTCCCAACCGATAATGGCTGTTTTACGGGCTGTTCCCCACATATAACTACCGATAACCCCTGTGGACTGAATAACTCTATGACAAGGGATCAAATAAGCAATAGGGTTATTTCCGATCGCAGTTCCGACCGCTCTCGAAGCTTTCGGTTTTTGAATGAGGTCAGCAATAGTACCATAAGATGCTAGATTTCCCGTTGGGATTTTTAAAAGTGCTTCCCAAACTTTCAGCTGAAAATCTGTTCCTTTTAGGTGTAGTTTTATTTTATTGATCTTGCTCCAATCTTGTGTGTAAATTTGTAAGGCATTTTGTTGAATTTCGTCCTTTTTTTGAATAAAACTTGCTTTTGGAAAGCGTTTTTCCAATTCTGAAAACGCAGTTTGTTTATCATCCGAGAAGCCCATATAACAAATTCCTTTGTGTGTTGAAGCGACTAGAATTCGCCCAAATAAACTTTCAGCGAAACTATAGTTTATGGTCAGGTTTTTCCCCCTGTTTTTGAATTCTCCAGGCGTCATTCCCTCTATTTTGACGAATAAATCGTGTAATCTTCCGGTACCCGAAAGTCCTGTTTGGTACGCGGTTTCAAATAGAGTGGATTGTGAATTACGTAGCATCTGTTTTGCGTGTTGAACACTAATAAATTGCAAGAATTTTTTAGGACTAACTCCTGCCCAGTCCGTAAACATTTTTTGAAAATGAAATGAACTTACATGAACATTTTTTGCAATTTCCTCAAGAGTTGGTTGTTTTGTGAAGTTTTGTTGTATGTATTCAATGGCTTCCGCTATTCGAGTATAATTTATGTATTCTTGCTCTTTCATTACGTTCAAATTTTATAAAGTCAAAAATAGAATTGATATCACTCCTAGAAAACCCGAAACTTGCTGAAAGCACAACGGTTGGGTAAGTGTAGTGAGAAAGCAGAGAAGCTTTTGGTTTTAACAAATAGTCAAAACTTTATGCACCTGTAGTTGGGCAGGCAAGCTCGAAACCCGAACTATCCATTGGTTATGTTACCACAGATTTTCTGCTCCAGCTAGTTCTTTCATCATTTGATTATATCTATTTACTATTCTTGATTCGGGAACCATAACCAAACAGCCAAATACATAATCATATTCAATCCCATATTTTGCACTTAATTTTTCTCTTTCTTTTATGGTTTCATCCGAGATGAATCCATCTCCTACTATCGGTTTTCTGCCATTTTTAAAATCTAAAATTGCCTGGTTTTCATTGTGGCGACAGGCGTTTCTTGAGATTACATTCGAATTGAACAAATATATGTCCAAACTATAAAAAGGATTTGTAAAGGGATTCTAAACCACAAATAGGGAAGACCGTTTCCGTCAAATGTTCCTTTTTGATAATTCACATTATTAATTGAAGCATAAATATTAGCCGGTAACATGAGCAGCAGAAAAATGATTAGTGTCAACCCGGCTATATACTTAAATCTAAAAGTAACAAGTCCTATTGCCATTAAGATTTCAAACATTCCCGTTAGGTAGACAAAACTTTCTTTGAAAGGAATAAATTTTGGTATCATCATTGACATTCCTTTTGTAAACATAAAATGTCCAATAGCCGTGAATAGGAGCATTGTTGACATAGCAATTCTGGCGGATAGGGCAAAATCATATTCTTTTTTGATGATTTTAATTGCAAAAATGGAGATAGCAAAACTTAACAATAGTACAATTAGTGTTTTCATGTCTTTCGAAATTATTGAAGTGTAAAATTCAGAAAACACCGAAGTAAAAACAATGAACCCAAGTTAAGTAATGCGTCTTCTTATTCTGCTTAATGCTTGTGGAGTTACACCAATGTATGATGCAATATATTTTAATGGGATTTGCTTTAACAATTTCGGTCTGTCAGAGAATAAGTCCAAGTATCGTTCTTCTGCTGTTTTACTCAATAAGGCAAGTTCTCTCTTTGATTTTATTAAAAACATATTTTCGGCCATTTTTCGTCCGATAATATTTCCACTGCTTGTTCTTTCATAGACTTCTTCTAAGTCTTTGCTGGAAATTTTCCATAAAATGGTGTCTGTCAACGTTTCAATTTGGTATTCAGAAGGGGTTTGTGTTAAAAATGAATCATAACCTGTTACAAATTCATTGTCAAATAAAAAACCAAAGGTTAAGTCAGATTCTTCTTTTGGAATATAAAGTCTGATCACTCCTTTTGAAACAAACGATAAATAATTTTCAATTTCACCAATTTTTAATATCGTGGTATTTTTTTCAAGTCTTACTTCTTGTAGTTTTGAAGAGAAAAAGTCCCAATCAGAATCGTTCATCGGAGATATAGTGTCAATAAACTTTCTGATTTCGTTCATTTTCTTTTTTCACTTGTGGCTAGCGGTTTTTTCTATGATTTCGTTACATGTTTCAGTAACTAATTTAACAAACGCAAACCAACTAGAAAATCTGCGATGATTTTCCTAAGTAGGGGAGTGCCAGCAATGAATTATGTACATTGTTAGGCATTGTTTTTTACTCCGCTGTTGTTTTTATTTTCATTTCTTTTTTTCATTGTCTTGCTAAAAAGTAAAACCCCAACCCGACAGCTATCGGGATTGCGACCTTATAAAAATATGCAAACCGATGGTCTACGTCACGCATCCTGTAGTTTTTATAGGTTGTGTAGAACGTTTTTCCGTTCCAATCTGACTTCAGAAATCTTAATGCGCTTTCGAGTCATTAAACTGCCATAGCACATTCACAAGTTGCCATTTTCCATTTAGTTTTACAATGTGCATATAATCGATCCAATCGTCTGCTATTAGTTTTACGGAAGCCACCTTATCGAACACATCAAGAATGATCACTTCTTTTTTTGGGTTTTCAGGAAATTTGTCCTTGTCTAGATTATAAGTTTCTGCAAGTAAAATCATAGCATCGGTAAAAGTTTCCCGTAAATATTCCTTACCTGTTTTTTTATTCGTCCAAAAAGTCCTTTTAACCATTCTTGGATGAGCTGCGCCTTCGAACTGTTCAGGCTTTACATTATGTTGGGATTCAATGTAATCCAATGCAACTTGTTTGATGTCTAAAGAGTCCTGTTTGGTTTGTCCCTGAAGGTAAAGCGTTAGGGCGAAAAATAGAGACATTGTAAGGATAATTGATCGTTTCATAATTGATTTTTAAATTGATTAATGCCCTATAAGGGTTGTGTATATGAGCTGTGATGTGTTGGCACAAATCGTTCCAATTGGGTAAAGGTCAAGTCATAGCTTATCTACTGTATTGTGTTGAGTATTTTTTTCGTTCATAATCTTTTTTATCAATACAAGCTGTCCTAAATGATAATAACTGTGCTCTATCATTCCGTCAATATTTCGTAAATAACTTCCGTATTTTTCGTCAACGAAATTCTCATTAAGTTGTCCTTCAGGCATTTTCTCGATTAATTCAGCAAGTTTTTCCGTGTCGCCCCAAAATTTATTCTTGAATACGTCCCATTCAGTTTGCGATTCAATGGGTGGAAAGTCGAAACTGTATTTATCCTTAATTTCAAGTTTCCCATGATCAAATACGTTTTTTATTCCCATTATGTAATAATGGATATGTTGAGCCAAAATTGAAATTGAATGTAAAGATCCAACTTTTTTTGTTGAAATTTTCCAATCTAAATTGTCTATTTGGTCTTTAAAATTCGTGTTCGCAATCCAAGTTCCGTTTAGGATTACCTCTTGAAGTCGGTTTGCTAGTTGTTCGCTTTTTGTCATATTGAAGCATGTTTGGTCATATTTCACACCACGGTCTCGGCTAGATACATTTAGATGCTATCGCTTCATAGGTTTTCCACCAAGCACATAACGAAATCTTTTGGTTTTGCCGGTAACCGGAGGGCAGGTTTTTCTTTTTTTGTCCAAAGCTAAACCCTAAAGATTTAGCAATATTATGCAAATTCGCAGAACTTTCGATTTAGCTTTTAAGTGCGTATTACTGTGTATGATTTTTACTCTGTCTACCTTTAGACTTCTTATAATCGAGGGTTTACTAAATCATTCCCAATTCATAATTTCCAATCCAATACCGCCGTTTTTTAACACTATTAAACTAAGCTCCATTTCGTGATACTTATCTGGTATGTCTAAACTTTTAAACTCGTCTGGATTTTCTTCTTTAAAAGCTCTCAACCATTTTTCAGATCTATAAATATTGATTATTCCTAAACTGTTGTCAAAAGCCCAGCTGTAATCAGTACGCCCCACATTGCCACAGTACATACGTTCATCGTAGTCGACTAAGCATTCATCAAATTCTAGTAAAGTGATTGTGATAGTAACAGCTGCTCTTCGATTTTCAGACGGTTTCTGCCTTCTGAAAATAAATTCATCGCGCACGGGTTCATTTTCATTAAGCTCGAGGACCCAATTTCCATGTAAATCAGTTGCTGTAATTGTCTTGTTTTGCCCATTCATTAGTAGTCCCAAAGCAAGACCTATCAAAGTAATGAACCCTGTTCTTGTCATACGCTGTCAGGCATCAAAAACTGCTCCATAATTTTAAACACGGCGGTGCGTACAATAATAGCCGACTGCGGTGCATTTTCTCGTCACTACAAAAGAAAGATAAAGCGAGCCACAACTCCTTAATTTACTGTCTCCTTGATGATTTTATGATGTTAGCCTTTCGTCATTCAATCTCCTTTTTAAGGATATAGTAAGCACTTGGATTTACGAAACGATACTCATTGTTCTTTATGATTATTCTAGCGTTGTCATCAGCCCAAGTATTGTTACCCATATATGTTTTTAACGTATCTGCCTTTTCGTCACGTTCTGATTGAATAGTCAAACCGTTCGAAATTGATTTCACTTCTATGGAATAGGTATAAGAACCTCTTACAGCTCCGGTGTATTTCCCTTCCAAAAGTTTAGTGTCAATATCTAAATCAATACTTTGTGGTTCATTTTTATCTAGCAATTGCCATGAAATTTCATCTGCAAAATAACTCGCCCCTTTAGGTCCGGTTGTGTTTACTAAGCAAATGATATATAAATCTTCATCCGGATAATATCTGGTATCGGTTAAGAAACCGTTGATACCTCCGCCATGACCAATTCTATGATTCCCAAAATCTGAAGAATTCGTTAAAGCTTTTGCATAATGGATATTGGAGCCGTCTTTTAGTTGACCAGGAGTAATTAATGATTGATATAGGTTTTCCGATAATACTTTTCCTTGATGTAGCGCAGTCATCCAAATTAATAAATCTTTGGTGCTACTCGAAAGAGAACCAGCAGCATATGGCCATAAATGATTTAAATACCTCTTTTGTTTAAGACCATCAGGAGAATAACCATAGCCATACACTTTATTCTTAGCGATTTCCGTGTTGGAGCTATAAGAAGTGCTGGTCATTTCTAAAGGGTCAAAAAAAGTCTCTTTTAAATACGCTTCGTATGTCTGTCCTGTTACTTTTTCAATAACTAATCCCAGAAAAAAGTAAGCCGAATTGTTATATATCAATGCTTCCCCTGGTTCGAACATAAAGGCTTTTGATTCTACTAAACGAACTAATGAATCTCGAGGAAGGTCCTGAATCATTAATTCCCCAAATTCTGCCATAGCGGTATAGCTTGGAATACCTGATGTATGATTCAATAAATTGTCAATGGTCACTTTTCGGCCCTTAGTATCGAATTCCAAGTATTTCGTGAAATCATCATTTAAAGCGAGTTTTTTCTCTTCAACCAATTTAAGTATGGCAGCTGCGGTAAATTGTTTGGTAACGGATCCAATTTCAAAAACACCATCTTCAGGCACAGGAACAGAAAGCTCTAAACTAGCATATCCATAAGTCTTTTTTATCAGTGTTTTTCCATTTTGATATACAAGAACGGATGCTCCTGCAATTTGCGAGCTATCTACACCTACTTGAAATAATGAATCAGTATAGGATTGTAATGGCGTTGTCTCTGAAATTTTAGTTTTTTCTTTGCAGCCAATAATGATAAATGCTATTGTTGTAAGAACTATTATTATCTTTTTCATTGGTAATTCGTATTAGAAGATTAATTTTTATGGGCTTCTTTTCGATTTAAATATATACCAGGAGCATTCCCGGTCATTTCTTCATTTTGCAAAACAGGAATTCCATTTACAAATGCATGAATAACCCCACTTGCATATAAATTTGGTTGCTCGAACGTAGAATTGTCAATAATTGTTTCTGGATTAAAAATTACGACATCCGCAGGTAATCCATCTTTAATTCGACCTCTATTTTTAAATCCTATGACGTCGGCAGGTAAGGATGTCATTTTGCGTATTGCATCCTCTAATGATAACAGTTTCAAATCACGCACATAATGCCCCAATACTCTTGGAAATGTTCCCGTGTTGCGAGGATGACCTCCAGAAGCTGTTGAATGCTTCACATATAGGCCATCACTAACAATCATATTCCACGGTTGTAATAAAAGGGTCTGCACATCATTCTCATTAATGCCTCCCAAGGTTATTGCTGTGCTTTCTTTGCCCTTAATTAATAATTCACAGACCAAATCAAAGCCACCCATTTTTCTTTCTTCTGCAATTTCTGAGAGATACTTGCCAACTAGTTCAGGATAATCTTTACTATTGGTAATTCTCATACTTGAATAACCAGTAGCCTTTAACCACGCAAAGCCGCCATTTTCCCCGTTTTCACTTGTTTGTTTTATTCGAGATCTTTTGTCTTGATCCGCTAAAGTTAACTTCATCAAACGCATAGCCTCATCTAATTTGTTGTTACTCGCTAGACTATCTATAATTCGACGTTCTTCCATATCAAAAGGTAAAACAATAATGGTTTCCAAATTTTCTACCTGGGCACCATCATAAGGATATTGATCAGATACGATATCGAATCCATCCGCTCTTGATGTTTCAACCATATCTATGATTTCCGATATGGCTCCTTCGTTATGTAAACCAACCGCTTTGAGGTGGCCTAGTTTTCCGGTTATGTTGGCTTGAGTAGCTATTTCAATAACTTCTCTATGTGATTTGACAAAAGCATGTACAGGATTTCGAACATGGGAATCGTAAATTCCATTGTAAGGCGCAACTTCCTTTGCCAATGCTACAATTTCATCAGTGTCACTATAGATTCCCGGTTCGTACATTAAACCAGTTGATAAACCAATGGTTCCCATTTCCATTCCCGCTCTTACTAAGGCTTTCATTTCTTCCAATTCTTCATTCGTGGGTGACCTTTGTTGATCTTCTTTCATTACTTCTTTACGAATACCATTATGCCCTACATAGAAGGCTACGTTGGTGCCAATACCATTTTCATTATAGGCATTAATCATTTTAAGTATATCACTCGGAGAATGGTAACCATCAGGTCCTCCAACTACGGTTGTGACCCCTTGTTTAATATAGGTCTCATTTAAGCGGTTGACGGTATCGATTATACTCCAATCCGAATGATTGTGAATATCAAGAAATCCAGGAGCGATAACTAAGCCAGTTGCATCTATGGTTTTTAGAGCATCAACGTTTTCTCCTAGTTTTACTAATTCCATTTTGCCATTTCGAATCAATAGATTCCTTTTAATAGCTGGATTTCCAAGGCCATCAATAATAGTTCCGTTTTGTATGAAGAAATCAGCAGGTTGATGTTGAATACACGAAAAAAAACCTGTAAGACCAATAATTAGGAAAATATATTTTTTCATAGTTCTTAATTTATTTGAGGCTAAGGGTTGCGCCAAGGTTAGATGCTGTAATTAGTTAAAAATCAGATAACTACGGACGAAAGAGCAATGAATTTTAGGGTTCGTTGTGCATGGTTTTTTAATTTGCTACTTCTGCTACCATATAAACGGAAGCTGCAATATTGTGAGGCACACTAACTCCAACTGCTGTTCGAGTGTGTTTTCCGATTTCCCCAAATACTTCCACAACAAAATCGGAAGCACCATTCATTGCATCAGCTTGTTCAGTATTTTCCGAAGTAGAATTTACCAATCCATGTATAGCAACAATACTAGTTACTTTGTCTAGAGAGCAAAGTGTTTTAATTGCCGCTAAACAACCAATTGCACAAAGTTTCGTTGCATATTTACTTTCTTCTAAACTTATATCTTTTCCAAGTCTTCCTTTTTTGACAATTCCATTCTCAACAGGAATTTGTCCAGCTATATAAATCAGATTCCCAGCTTGCTTCGCAGGAACATAATTCGCAACTGGTTTAGGAACTTCCGGTAGTTGAATTCCTAACTCATTTAATCTAGTTTCAATTTTATTCATCGGTTTTGGTTTAAATTATGTCCAACGGTTTGACTTTTAGCAGTAGCATCGCTTAGGATGCACTTGCCTTTGGGTTTTATTGCTGTCATTTTTATAGCGTCTTTCATAGAGCTAAGGCACTCAATTTATTCTATCCAGAATGAAGGCCTGCCATTCCGCCTGTTCCATAATAGCATCGTTTCTTGCACTTGACCCTGTATGACCTGCCCCCATATTCATTCTAAGCAAAGTAAGCCCGTCCTTATCCTTTCGTTTCTCGCGAATGCGTGCTACCCACTTGGTAGGTTCCCAGAATGCAACCCGTGCATCATTAATCCCTTGAATAGCCAGAATATCGGGATAATCAAATTCACCAATATTCTCGTAGGGAGCAAAGGACTTGATCGATTTGTAATAGCGTTCGTCTTTCGGATTTCCGTACTCTGGATAGTCTAGAGTGGTCACTGGAAGGGTTGGGTCCAGCATTGAATTTAGGCAGTCTACGAATGGCACTTGGGCAACCACGACCTTGGCGAGATCGGGCCGAAGGTTAATTGTTGCCGTGACCAGAAGTCCGCCAGAACTACCCCCCACAAGTGCAAGTTTGTTTGGTGAGGTGAATCCGGCATTGAACATGCCTTCAGCAGCTGCCACAAAATCGCTGAAGGTAACACCAGAACGTTCCAATTTTCCTGCATCGTGCCAGCGCTTGCCGTAATAACCTCCACCCCGAGGATGAGCAATGGCAATGGTAAAACCCCGTTCAACTAAACTGGCATACTCCCTAAAGACATCATGTCCCGGCTCCATAATCACACCAACTGCACCATATCCGGTAAGTATGGTAGGTGAACTACCATCAGGGCGCGCATTTTTTGGTCTCAGGTAGGTCACTGGAATTTTTGTTCCATCAGTAGCCGTTCCGAAAATAACCCCTGCCTCTAATTTATCGACATCGTAAGCTGGCTTGCGCTGATAAATGGTTGTCAAACTCCTGGTGCTAGGGTTATATCTATGCACCGCAAAAGCAGACAATGGTCCAGAGGTTATCAGGCAAATATCTTCTCTATCGTATTCCGGGCCAAGATGAAAAGCGGTAAAGCCAGCTCTAGGAGTAGCCTGTATGATATGTTCTTCGCTGCCATCGTGGCGGGCGACCCTGACTACTCGCCGCCCATCTCTTCGTTCTTCAAATACAAGCCAGTCTCGAATCACAGCGAAGGCTCGAATTTGCACGCCTGGTTGTTCAGGGACCAACACTTCCCAACTGTCATTTTCTTCAGCTACTACTTTTCTTCTAACAAGTTGACCATCACGGGCGCCATTACCATCGTTAACAGCATAAAACCATCCATCATTTTCACCTGTCCGAAGGTGTTCGATTTCGGTAACCCGAACGCTATCCTGCAGGCTAACAATTTCACGTGGATTGGCTCCTGAATTTATCGCGTCGATGACCAGAATGTGCGAGGCATCATCTGCGAAGGAATGAATGAAGATCCAATCGCCAGATCTCGCCGTTATTAAATCCACCCAGAATTTGCCATCCTTCTCTTGAAATAACAATTTGTCGGTCTTAGGGTCCCTACCAAACTGGTGACTCCAGACTTCACTGGAGCGCTGAGTCTTGTCTGGTCGGGTATAATATAGTGTAGAACCGTCTCGACTCCAGGCCAGACCGTAAGCCGAGACCTTCTCTGGTTGAACTAGGCGGTCAAAAGAACCATCTAGAGCACGAATTCGCAATGCGGCCAGATCATCGCCATTGGTGTCTTCGAGATAGGCCACCAAAGTTCCGTCGGGACTTACCGCATGATGGGTTACATTATAATATTCATGACCATTGGCAAGGACGTTAATGTCGAGAACAACTTCCTCCTTTCCTCCATCTAACGGTCTTCGAAGGTAGATAGGGTATTCTAAAGAAGCTTCTTCTCGGTCGTAATATTCATATTCACCATCTTTTTCGGGCGGAAATTCTTCACTTTCTGGTACTTTTGATTTTATCTCATCATAGAGTTTATCCCTCAAAGCCAAATTACCCTCCATAATAGCGTCAGTATATGCATTTTCCCTTTCGAGATGTGCAATAACAGCCGTATCGTTTCGGTTGTGCATCCAGCTGTACTCATCAATTCGGGTATCACCGAAAAGGGTAGTTTCAACTGGTTTTTTTTTGACAAATGGTGAAGAAGGAGTCTTGTCACGGCACGATACCCCTAGCAATAAAATAACGATTAGGCAATACCTTCCAAAATAGTCAACCATGGTCATTCGGTTTTAATTGGCTACAAGGCCCCGTGTATAATATCGTAACATTCCGCAGCGTGCAATGCACTATCCAAAAAGGTTAGCACCGGTTTATAGTATTAGTTTTCCTTTCAAAACAATTTGAGCTTTGCTTTTTATCGTCATTTGCTCCTCATTGAGTAACTCAACTTCCATAAACCCACCTCTTTCAGAACATTGAAAAGAATTCATCTTCGATCTCTTTAATTTATCTCCCCAGTATTTTGCCAAAAAAGTATGTGTTCCCCCGGTTACAGGGTCTTCATTCGTTCCGCTCCAAGGCCAAAAATATCTTGACTCAAAATCAAATTCCGCCTTTGTGGAAAGCGCAGTTATAAGCACTCCGTTAATCTCTTTATGTGACTTCTTTAGCTTGTCAAAATCGGGAGTTAAATCTTTCAATATTTCTGCACTCTGAATTTCAAGTAACACTATTTTGGTTTCAGCATTATACACGCTATTATTCACTTCTTCGATTCCAAGTGCTTTAAGTAATTCAAATGGGACTTCAGTAGGGATTGTTCCATAAATTGGGAATCTCATTTTTATAAACCCGTCATTAAGTTCAATTGGTAATTTCAAGTTCTGAATATTCACGAAGGTGAATGAGTTTTGCGCGGTTTTTTCAAAAAGAACCTTAGAGGAGGCAAGAGTAGCATGCCCACATAAGGGTATTTCCATGACAGGTGAAAAGAATCTGATCGGATATTCATTATTCTCATTGAGCTCTCCAATAAATGCCGTTTCTGATAATCCTAGTTCTTTGGCAATTGAAAGCATTTCCGAATCAGAAAGTTCAACCGGTACTATACAAACACCTGCCGGATTTCCTTTAAAAGGTAGGTCAGTAAATGAATCAACTATATATGTTTCTATATTTTTCATTCTTATTGCTTGTCTCTAATTGGCGCCTAACGTTTCATATTAGAGCGGTGTTAGGCATACATAGGATTTCGCACCGCACACCAGACATATTTAAAATGGGCAGATTTTCCGATTGAACAATCCCAAAGTATTAATTTAATACTTTATTAACCTCTTGTTTAGCAATCTTCAATTTAGTTCAAAATTTGGAGAATAGCTTAAGATTTAAAGAAGTCAAAAACTTCTGTTTTTTGCATTGATATTATGGCAAATTTGTATCTGTTTGCCATTTGGATAAAAACGCATTAACGCTTGGAGTATTCGTATAGTCATCCCATAGCGGAAGCACCGAGATTATGTGTAAACCTGGGTCATTCTCTTTTGCTGCTTGATAAAGCGATTGCAATCCGTTTTCATTTTCTCCTAAGGAAAAATAGATAGAGAAAAGAATGGTAGGGGGAATCCATTTTTCTGAACGTGCCTTTAGTGCCTTTAGCAATCGTTGTAAATATGTTCTTGTTACTTCTTTGAAGCCCAATCGGGCAGCAATAACATAGCTATCCGCTCCATACAGGTCCAAACCAATTGATTGATTGTACGTCTTCGAACGAATGTGGACTAGCCCAGCCCAAAGTTAAGTCATAGTTTCAACTTTTGAATTTTGTGCTCTTTCCTTTTTTTGAGCATCGTTCTTTTCTCTATCATTGTTGTGGTCTATTACCAACCATTTAATTCGGTTTCTTTCTTTTAGTGGGGTTGAGTGTTTAATTGGCAGCCAGGTGTTCGTATAGGATTTGCGTGGTCCAGAATCTGCAGAATTTAAGGATATGCAATAAATCAGTAGTTTAAAGATATAAGTTTTAATTGGAGTAGAAGTAGAGCACTAATTATACACATTGTAACCTGCTGCCTTTTCCTGAATAGGCTTGCATTAATTGGAAATCATATTGTTTGGGTATTTTTATCTTATGTCAATTGCAGCTTTAGATAATTTGACGGCAAAATTCCATATTCTTCCTGAAAACATTTAGAAAAATAAGTGGGGCTACTAAATCCAGTTTGATAGGCAATCTCTGAAATATTCGATTCTTGTTTTTCTAACAAGTCAATAGCCATATTTAACCTATAATTCTTTAAAAAGCCATTTGGAGACATACCTATGACGGACATCATAATTCTATAAAGTTTAGATTTACTATAGCCAAGGTTTTTATGAAAATCGGTAACATTAATATCTGAATATGACCATACCTTTTCAGTATACTGCATTAGTTTCACCACAAATTCCTCATCCGTTGAATTTAGCACATTAAATACATTATTTTCATGTTTAGAATTTTGTCGATTCTCGCTTTCATACAAATCTTTAACATCTTTTGAAATAGCAATTTTTTCACCAGCTAGATAGCATAAATAATTGGCTTTTTTTATTGTGTCTTCAAAAATACTTTCTTTAATAGTGACCGGTATACCAGCACTAATACCTATTTGAAATTGTAAATCAGGAGTAATTACGGGGTTATAGATTTCTTGAATTTCTAAGGCGCTTTTGATTGCATTGGTGACTGAATCAAAAGACATCAAATACTTATTTGCTTTTTCTTTAACGATACGGCCTTTTTGTTTACTAATTATATTAGTAATTGATTTATGATATCCGCGAATGGCAGCACTTAAAGTTTTATAACCCTCTTTTCGTAAGTTTTTCTTCCCTATGCTAACTACCATTAAAGTTCTAAAGGCGGGGTCGTTTATGATATTAAGTTTTGTGTTTTGCGACTTTTCCGGATCTTCAATTCTACCCAAAAAGGATTCTACAATTGTGTCGTTTACTTCAATAATTCGTTGTGGAACAGCACCATGCGCTTTTTGATGTAAGTCTACGATTGCTTGTTCGTTAGGGGCTTCTATTAAGCAAAATGCAGTTTGTCGACGTTCATCACACCAATAAGTTAAACCACGACAATTATATTTATGTTCAATTTTTAAATCTGCCTGGTGCATTTCGGCAACATGCGCTGCTGTTACTCCATCGGGTAAATCGTGAAAGTCCATATATATTGGCATAACATGTTTTTTGTAAGGTACTAATTTCATAAAACAAGAAACACCATGATTTTGGTAATTTCTTGTTTATGGAATGTTCTGCTATTGTTCTGCTGTTACCGGGCTGATAGTTGCTGCGACTTCGCTTATTGAATTTGCCGGAAAATTTCCTTTTTCAGCATGTTCTTCAATTAATTCTTTGTTTTTTGCTTTGTAAACACAATAAACTTTATCGCCTGTCACATAGCTATGTTGCCACTCGATTATTGGTCCCATTTCCATTAAGACAGAACACGATGTTTGGGAGATTCCTTTTAGTTGTTCTGCTGTTAAGTCTCCTGCTCCTGGAATAATACGTTCGATAACATAAGTTTTCATAGTGTCATTGTTTTTAATTGTTTCATTTTCTTTTTGTTGTGCTTGTGCATAATTGAGCGTAAACACAATTAGGACTAAAACCAATTTGATTTTTTTCATTATAAATGTTTTAAGAATTAATACTTCAAAACTAAAACAGTTCATAATCAATCAATTATGCTTTTAGTCCAAAAAATCACAATTTTGGTTCAATGTTTATTTAGGCCTGTACGTAGCGAATAGTATAAGAGCTGTAACGGATTACTAAGCAACTACTTTTCGGATAATACTTTAACTATTTAGATACAAAAACGGCTTGAGTGTACACCCAAACCGTTATTACTTTTATACCTTGTTAGTGACTGTTTTTACTTCTTGTTTCTTTGATAATAAGTCACAATACTGGCCTTAGCCAATGTGTTGTTCCATAAGTAATATCCAACTACGGCAGGATTTGTACTTTCGTTTAATCCAAGTTTATCCGTTTTAAGAGCGTAAACTGTAATTATATATTGGTGTAAACCATGTCCTTCTGGAGGACAAGGCCCACCATAACCACTTGCGCCATAATCTGTTATACTTTGTATAGCACCTTCAGGTGTTAGATTTAGTTCCGTATTGCCAGCTCCTGATACTAACTCATTAGTACTTGCCGGGATATCAAATACAACCCAATGCCACCATCCACTGCCTGTAGGAGCATCAGGGTCGTACATAGTTATAGCAAAACTTTTAGTGTCTTCTGGGGCATTTTTCCAAGACAACTGTGGGGACTTATTTTTGCCAAGACACCCAAAGCCATTGAATTCCTCGTTAATTGTAGCTTGTCCTCCTAGGTCATTACTTGATAAAGTAAATGTATTTTGGCCGAAAACAGAGGTTGATAAGGCAATTAATACTGTTAAGATTTGAAATGATTTTATCATAATATTTGTTTTGATTATTAATTTATGATGCAAATCTAGGGAGCAATTTAGGGTTTGTGTTAATCAGAAAAGTTCAAAAAGTATTGATAAAAGTTCAACTTGATTGGTACTGTTTTGGAGTAACTCCGAATTTTGATTTAAAAGCTTGAATAAAATTGGATAAGTTTTCATATCCAATTTCTTCAAAAATATCTGAAGGTCTTTTTGATTCGTTTTTTAGCAGAAAAGCTGAATGTTCGAGTCTTTTATCTTGAAACCACTTGCTAGGTGAACTATGAAAGTTTTTCTTAAATTCTCTTTTGAAAGTCGACACACTCATATTGGATAAAAATGAAAGCTCTTTTATTGTAAGTTTATTAAGTCTGTTGTTTTCAATTGTTTGTATGAACTTTTGATTTTGATTATCACTATTGTTAATCAAGGAGTAAATGAAGTCTACCCCTTTGAAGTCTATAAGGTAAAGCAATATTTCCTCGAGTTTTGTTTTCAGAATATTTTCTTGAATCGACTTAGAAAGTTCCGATATATTTAAAAGGCTTTCAACAAATCTTTTGATAAATGAATCATAATTGAACGAATGTATCGAGTACAGTTGTCTAGAATTGGAAGTTTCTAATTTGAATTTTCGTAAAAATTTAAAAACTTCTTCGTCAGAAAAGAAAAATAGTACACTACGATAGTGCGCTGACTCGTTAGAGAGCTTTTCCGTCATTAAACAATGCCCAGATTTCATTAATAAAAATTGAGAATTATCTATTGCGTGTGCCGAATTATCAAAAAACACTTCTTTAGTCCCTTTTTGAAGAAAGCTAAACGTATTTTTATTCAATAAAACTTGTTGTTTTGATATTTCAGTAATACTCTCATAGTCATAAATTACAATAGACTTAGAAGAACTTAAATTTAATTCGTCAGGCAGTGTAATTGTTTTCATTGGGTTCTCTAACAACAGTTTTGTATATGATTTCGTTACGTGTTTATGAACCGAAATTAGCAAACACAAACCGAATGCAAAATCCTTTGGATTTTCTTAAGCAAGCCTTATCTAGCATTAAATTATATACGTTGTTGGCAACGGTTATTTTTTAAAGATTGTTTTACCGTCTTTTATAGTCTCCACTACAGTGATGTCCTTAATCTTTAACGGATTGACTTTTAAAGGGTTCTTGTCTAGTATAACTAGATCTGCTCTTTTACCTTTTTCTAAAGTACCTTTAGAATCTAGCTCATCGTATTGTTCCGCTGTAAACCTTGTCATTGTCAAAAGACCTTCATATGGAGTAACCTTTTGATCAGAACCTACTTCAGAACCTGCTCTTGAAATACGATTTACTGCAGAATACAGCATAAACATTTGGTCAAGAGGAGCAACTACGAAATCCGTATGATTACTTGGTTTTAAACCTGCATCAATAGCATCACGCATAGGGCTTATATATTGTGCTTGTTCCAAACCTCGATTTGAAAGATGAGCCTCGTAAAAATAGTAAGTATGTAATGTATAAAATGAAGGCCGTATACCATATTCAACGAATTTTGGTATATGATCTTTCCTCATAAATTGTGTATGAATAGTTGTCACATTCCAAGGTTCCGTATCATCGTTACGAACATACTCATATGCTTCAAGGAAAGT
Source organism: uncultured Flavobacteriaceae bacterium (assembly GCA_947494565.1). Taxonomy (GTDB): domain Bacteria; phylum Bacteroidota; class Bacteroidia; order Flavobacteriales; family Flavobacteriaceae; genus Maribacter_C. The sequence goes on from CANLVG010000003.1 coordinate 443,275, forward strand.
GTCAATTGCAGCATCGCCATTACAATGAAGTATAAGAGGAACCTTTAAGTCGTAAACACGCTTTACCGCTTTGTTAACGATATCTTTTGGGAATGTAAGCTCTCCATACCAGTTTTTTTCGCCAGCTGGTCCCCCTTTTAAGTAAGGTGAAGTAAAAGCGGCTGTTTTTCCTTGAGGAGATCCATCAATAGTTATTTTAATTCCGCCAATTTTAAAGTTGTTAGTATATTTTAACCATTCAGATTTAGCAATAAGTTCTAATGATGTGTCAATTTCTGTAACGAAGGGGTAGGCAACAACATCGATAATATTAGCACCAGTATCGGAAACTGCTTTTATTGTTTTAAGGTTGTCTATAAGAGTAAACCCTTCTTGAGCTGTAGTTATTCCTTCCTTTGCATATAACATTTGCCCGGCTTTGGTCGCTTCAATCTCCTGCTCCAAAGACATTTTCTCAATCTTTTCCGCTATGGGTTTGTATGCAGTTTCCATAATTAAACCGTAAGGTTCATTTGTTCCTGGCTTTCTAACGATTATTCCACCTGGGGGTGTTTTTGTTTCAGCATTTATTCCGTAGTATTCCATAGCTTTACTATTTAATACCGTTCCATGCATGGAGACGTGGTCAATTCTCACGGGATTATCAGGGAAGGCTTCATCCAAATCATCTCTATTAAGAAGTCGACCATTCGGCATTACGGAATCATCATAACCATACCCAGTAATCATTTCTCCTTTTTTAATAGTGTTATCTGTTGCAAATTTTTTGAGTGTGGCAATAATACTTTCAACATCTGAACCTGGACCTGAAGGTGGCGCATACAACATACATTGATTGGCAACCATTAGTGAATTTATATAATGTCCATGACCATCTAAAAAACCTGGTAATAGTGTTTTTCCTTCAAGATTTATCATTTTATGTCCTGAACCGGCAATTTTCATGGCTTCATCTGATGTGCCCGTAAACTGAATTTTACCATCATTGATTACAATGGCTTCTGCATATTCAGGTTTATTTCCGGCCATAGTGATGATATCACCTCCAAAATATACAACTGCTTTGTTTTCTAGTTGCATTTTTTCATTGTCTTTACAGGAGAATAGTAATGACATTACTAAAACTAGCAGTAAGTGGATTTTTTGTTTCATATGAATTGTTTTAATTATTGCCAACGGTCTCCTGTAGGAGTAGTAATGGATTCTTACTCAAAAAACCTTTCGATTTTTTACTAAACATTGTTTTACGTTTATACGCTTGTTTTGTCACTTAAACCGCTATGACCTATACCCCTTGTAACAGAGAATTATTTATTTTCATTTAACCATTGTTGAGCTTCATTTGTATACCAATTTTTAGAAAAATTCTTAGCATTTACGATACTCTCAAAGTAGTTTTTGGCTTTTTCTTTTTTTCCTTTTCTATCGTAGAATGTTCCCAGATACATATGTGCATAAGGATTATTTGATTCTTCCGCTATCAATTTTTTTCCAATACGTTCTATTTGAGTGTCAAAATCATTAAACTCACCAAGTTCCATATGGAAGGCGACATCTTTTAGAAAGGTAAGATTATGTAATAGATTTAAATCGGCATACTCTAAATAGTTTGGGTATTTAGAAAAGACGTGATTTAATAGTTTTGCGCTTGACTTTAATTTTTCTGGGTCAAATCTGGCCATATACGATTCTGCGAGCGCTTGCCCCAATATCTTTTTTCTATGCAATTCTACATTTAAAAGTGTTTCAGATATAGCATCCGGTTTTTCAAACAAAGGCATTTCAGTCAGTCCCAGTATATAGTTTTTCATAAAACTGAGAGCAAACAAAGATGATGTGGCATCCCCATAAATAAGTCTGGCTGGGTCACTTAAAAGGTTATTATTTGCTAGTATGGTCAATGTGATATTTTCAGATGGAATTTTCAATAACAGACTGGAATAACAATCATATTGTCCGTAAGCCCAAACCATATTTAGGGTGTCAAATTGTTGATTGAAAATTCCATATCCGTATGGCAATCCTTCACTAGAGGAGGAGAACATAAAGTCTTTCGATTTTTTGTCTATGATTAGGTTGTTATCCAATGCGTTGTTAAAAACGGCTAAATCTTCTAAATTTGAAACGATCCCAGCCGAAGACGAATAGCCATAATCAATAAAACCAGTTTCTATGCCATTATCCAAGATATAAGGTTTGGCTATTCTTTTAATTTGAGTGGAGTCTTTCAGTAAAAATGTGTTTTTAAGTTTTAAAGGAATTAAGATTTCCTTTTCCATTACTTCTGTAAAAGATTTACCAGTAGTTTGTTCGACTACATTTGTTAGAAGCCCAAACCTTGAACTATAATAAAATTTCTCTCCTACATTTCCTTGTGAGGTATGTGATAAAATGTGTTTCACTAAAATTGAATCCCCAAAAACAGGTTTCGGCAAGAATTTATTGATTGATTCATCAAGTGAAAGTTTTTTTTCCTCAACGAGTTTCATAACCAAAACTCCAGAAAAGACTTTGGTTATTGAAGCAATTGGGAATAAAGTTGTAGCATCTAAACTAGTGGGATTTTCTATATCCGATACACCGAAAAATTCTCGATAAATATTTTCTCCCTTTTTGTCAATAGAAACAGCAAGCCCAGGAATTTTAAAATATTCCTTTAATTCTATGAGCTCTGAAGTGAATTGTTCTGCTTGTTTGTCAATAGGTTCTTTTTCCTCAGAACAGCCTGAAATCAATACGGTAAGAATTAAAGTTTTTAAGAGGTTTTTCATTCAGGTTCTAAAATTGTTTGTACCCATTCTGCCAAGGTTCTTTGCTGTGATTCGTCCGAAGGACAATCCGGCGGAACATAAACCTGTCTACTAGGAGGCATGGATAGCTTTTTGCGCCTGATCTCCCTACTAGTTCCCATGTTGGGCGTTTAGTCCATATAGCTATCGCGATTGTGACTTCATAAAAATACACAAACCTTTCGATCCTACCTGCAGGCAGGCCCGAAGCCCGAAATGTTTTTAGGTTTTGTCTTAGTTCAAGTGTCTTGATCCATGAACGGTGGTCATTATCAATTGCTTTTTAGCTTTTCCGCTACTTCATCATAATACTCTTGTGTAACTACCTCGGTCCAAATAGTTGGTTGTCCACCACCATATAAAGCCAAATATGTTACATCATTAAGCTTGGTTGAGGAATGCCAATGTTCGATTTCTTTCTCACATTTAATTACATCACCTTCTTTCAAAATTACAGGCTCATTTCCTCTTTCCTGATAATAGGCTTCTCCATCTACGATTATTAAGACTTGCGCAGAGTTATGTTTATGCCAGTCCAAGGTTGAGTTGGCTTTAAAAGTCGCTTTTGTAATATTATAACCCAATTCTTTGTCATCGTGAATAATAGCATTCAACCAAGCTTCTCCTATATAATGAGTATTTGGTGCTTTTGTACCCTCTGTTAGATAGGAGGATACATTGTATTTAGAATTTTGAGAGAATACGGATACAGAGGCTAAACCTAACAGGAGGAAAATTGATTTTTTCATTTTTTTTAAAGTTTCTATGATTCTTTAGAGTTTTGCGCTTGCGTACAACGGTTTAACTTAGCAAGCCCCTCTGCCGGCAGGCAGGCAATTACTTCCGGCCATTGTTGTGTGTTGGCTTTTATTCATTTAGAGCTTATTATTTAGAACTTATTCAGATTCATTGGTGTTAGACTGAATGAGCGGTTGAAACCCTCCATAGACCATTCTTTCGGCATCAAAAATTAATTTTTTCGGATTGATCAATGGTGCAACTAATTCCGTCATTCTTGAATCGGTAGGAACTTGCTTGTTAGCCCTCTCACGAATCGCTTTAGAAGGGAAAACGACCCATCCGAATACAATAACTTCACTTTCTTTCAAATCCACTACTTCTACGAAAGAACGTACGCCTTCCAATTTTAAATCTTCTCCGACATACTCAAAGTATGCAAGTGCTCCATACTCTTTCCAAATTTCAGCTATTTTTTCAGCTACATTTTTGTATTCATGCAGATAAGTTCGTGGAATAGGAAGTACAAATCCGTCTATATAGTTTTCCATAGCACTAGTTATTTTATTTGACTCGGCGTTAGTTTTCAGCTTTTACAAAACGGCTGGGTTATAACTAGTGCAGAGAAGAAATCCAAAGGATTTTCAGCTACGCAAAAATCATGAGATTTTGCGGCATACTAAAAATACACAGACCTTGGCAGATTATCATCAAGTCAGGATCAATTATAGACTTTGTCACTCCCTTTTGCGATGCATAGAAGTAAACAAAGGCTATTTATGCAGATTGGTACGTTCTGAAAGCCGACCGAACTAAGTCCATTTGTGTAAACAAACAGTTCATATTTTAACCGTATAATTTTTTAAAAAACAAATCAACAATCTTCTGGTTTTCTGGAAAATTATGAACTTCCTTAATTTTGTCGTCCTCAATTCTCCATAATAGACAAGACATGTTATCTAAATTTTCTTCATTTTCAAGATTGCTCCAGTTTCTATGACAGTCGATTACATGGGTATCATTTACGCCCATTACAATAGGTTCAGCTTTGAAAGAACCTTTACCTAATTGCTTGAAATATTCCAATACCTCCGCAACACCGGTTTTGGTTCCACTTAAAGGGTGTTCTCCTGGTATGTGCCATTTAATATTTTTATCTAACACTTTTTTTATACCAAGAGAATCATTGTTGCCATATGCAGTAAAAAAGGCATGAATTAAATCTAAGTTCGGATGTTTTTGTTCCATGAATTTGAATTCTTTACTATTATTTGATTTTGTAAGTGCGTTCATTATTGAGATACTTCCGACGCTTGCAGCGCTAGCCAGCAAAGTTGTTTTTTGAATAAAATCTAATCTTTTCATAATTGAAATCAACCTTTTGTTAAACAATGGAAGTATTCTAAACGGTAAAGCAAGTTGATTTTGTTGATAATCTAATGAGGTCTGATAAGATTATACGATGCTCAAATTAAGGATTTCAGCAAATAGTTTATTTAACCATTTGTATAAACAAGCTAAGAAGGTCATCTACGTAATCGTGCTCCTTCTTTACTTTAAGAATCTGATTGAAGAATTAATTCCTCTAAGCATAATTTTGTTAAGCAATTGTGCGTAACGGTCTCGGCTATAAGTAGATGTGCGGTTTAGCGGTTGACCTAGCAAGACCGTCTACCGGCAGAAGGGCAATTATTTATAACCCCATTGTTGTCGCCAGTTATTCTTTGACCTCTAAATCTTCTCTTTTTATGATTTTGCCTCCAATAACAACGTTCTCTATGGCATCATAGGCTTCAATATCCAATAAGGGGTTTTTGGTCATCATAAGTATATTAGCTTTTTTTCCGATAGCCAATGAGCCAAGAGAAGCATCTAAATCAAAAGCTTTGGCATTATTCAGTGTAGCAGACGCAAGTATTTTATTTAGAGGAACTCCCGCTTCTTTCATCAATTTAAGCTCCCAATTTCCATTATGACCCGGTTGATTGCTATAAATCGGGCCAGATGGAGTATCTGAGCCAAATAGGATCAGACCATTATTATCAGCAAGGTACTTCAAAGCTAACATGGCATGACCTTGCACATTGGCATACATTGTGTGAATCTCCTCTACAGTAAGTTCACTAAAAATTTTTTTGCTAAACCATTGCGCTTCTTCCGTTTTATACCATTCAAGTAAATTTTTGGGAACTACTTTTTTTAATCCAGGCTGATTGAGAAATTCAGTATCGACCAGTGCTTCCTCTCCTTCAATTACAGTCAATGTAGGCGTATAGCCTATTTGCTTTTTAATTTGTAGGTCCAACATGTTTTTTATCGCTAATGGAAGAGAATCAGGAGGCACATTTTTATATCCTTCCCAGTTCCAAAGCCCGTGAGATATGATATCAACACCGATATCTGTTAAAAATGAATGTCCTGCAAAAGAATTAGCGTGAACTGTTAGCACAAGCTCATTGGAATGTGCTTCTGTAAGCAATTCCGCCATAATATCCTCGGTTGGTAAGGGCAACCCCTTCATGTGACCAAAACCAGATTCATAATACGATTTTACAGCAATAGCACCAGAATTTTTGATACGCTTGACAACTGCTTTGGGCGTATGATCGGCAGGGTCATATTTATCTGGTATATTTTCTGCCTGACTTTCTATATATATGAAATTTGGCATGGCTTCAAATCGATATGCTATGGGTATATTATTCATGGGGTAGCCATTTGCAATGGCAGCTCCTGAATTTCCTATATGATATAAATCGGGTTTTGCTTTTTCCATATTAAAAGAAGTAATACCTTCTTCATATATGCCTCCAAGATCGATTAAAGTGGTAAAACCATAGTATAAGTAGCTTCGCGGCATTTGGCTTTTAAACTCATTGGCTAGTTCGGGGTATTTTTCCATATGATGGGAAAGCATTCCCTGCACTCCCGGAAGATGGACATGACTATCAATCAACCCAGGAATTACAAATTTTCCAGTTCCATCGATTTGTTGAAATCTTCCGCTTATGCTTGGCTCATCTTTACCCACATAAACTATTTTATCTTTTTCAGTCACTACATGACCTATATAAGGGCTGTAAGTACCATCTTCAGTTGATATTACGGTAACATTGGATATGTAGGCACCTTCGGTAAGATTCAGTTGTTCTTTACTCTCCTGACAAGAGAATAAAATTGTAGCAAGGAGAATAGTTAGTAATTTGTTCATGAATCATCTTCTTTGGTTCCTTGACTGAAGACGACTATATCTTAAGATTGTTACAGTTAGTTGAATTTTCAGCTTACTTCGCTTCATTTTCAGCCATGATTAACTACACCTTGTTGTGTGCCGTTTTTGAAGGAATTAGTAGCCGGCCAGTTTTACTATTTCTTCTGGTATGAGCTCACTTAGTTTTAAAATGCTTATATCAGCATTGGTCATTGCCTTTCTTATCAAAAAATTTCCAGTTCGATAGCCAATATAGGTTCTACCATCAGGATGTTCTCCCATTACCCAGTCTGAGTAGCTCGCGTTGAGCGGCAGTTCCAAAATTTCTTTTACCCACCTATCAGCTTCATCAGTATAGGCATTTGCTGCATAGCTACTTCCTGTATAGATTTCTGTAAATGCAACAGCCAACCCTTCATTGACCATTGCGTTAGGGATTCCTGGCTCAAATTTATTGTCTTGGATGGCCCAGCCACGCGACAAGTGATGAAATTCGTGAAAAATGGTCGCTTTTAAACCAGAATAAATAGAATCAATTACTCCTTCTTGGTAATTATGCGATATTTGAACCATTACAAGAGGAGGAGCGTTTTTTTCTGTTCTTCCGGTTACGCCTTCAACAGCATCTAGATCCCAATCTACATTTTCTACAATAATCTTTATGCTATCCGGTAGTGTTGGCAAAAGTTTCCGAACTTCCTTTTCAGAATTAATAATGACCTCAAGAATAAAATCCTTTTGTGTTTCATTAAAGTTGATAGAACCTTCTTGAAAAACCACATCTGTCTTCACAAATGGGTATTCCTTTACATTGGATTTGCAAGAGGAGAAACATATTACTGAAATCATTAAAGAAAGACTTTTTAGTATATTCATTTTACATTTTTATAATGAATACCCTAAAAAGAGCTAAAGGTTACACCGGATTATTTTTTAATTGCTCACAACGGTCGAGTATGAGGGTAGTAGCCGACTACAACATACCTTATTGAACGCAAAAGCGGTTTGGATTACACCTTAAACCGCTATTACTTTTATACATTGTTAGGCACTGGCTTTATTTCGCCAATTTAATTATATTTTCAACCATCTCTACTCTTGCCGTCGTTAAGAAATTATTGAATTGTTCTTTTGTCATATTAGGGTTTTCAATAAATTCAAAATTTGATGTCCAAACAATCATCGATTTATTGTAGCCTAAATCAACCACCTTAATCGTGTTGTTCATATTTTCTGCAGGAACACCTTCGATCACTTGGTAAGAATACGTTCTGGTTGCATCATTAAATCCAGTAATCTTTTCTTTGAAATGACCTTTGCCATCTGCGGAAGTGCAAATTCTTTCTCCACCAATATTTTTTGGTCCTTTCCATTGTACCGCAGATACAAAAGATGATAACTCATCAATATTATCCATTTTTCGAAGTTGTTCCCATACGTCATCCGCAGAACTTTCTATTTCAGTAACCAAAGGTGTTTGTGCTTGTAATATGTTCAATGTTGAAATAATTACGGTGCCTAAAATTGCTATTCTATTCATAGTTTTAAAATTTAAGATGTAAATAAAAGTTTGTTTAGTTTATAATTTTATAACGGTTGCTTTCGGATATTTTCCCTTGATTTCTTTGTATTTATTGGTACCGCCAGTAACGCGCTCACCAGTTTCAATATAATGTTTCAACCCAACCAAAGTTCCAGATAGTTGTTTTTTAAATCCTCCTTTCGCAATTATTCCTAAAAAGGCGGGTTTTGTTCTAAATTGAAACTCGTATGATGCTGTTGATGTTCCATCACCATTGTCTTTTACTCTATAAAACGCTTGTGAGTTGTCAAAGTTTAAGGGAAGTTTTGCGCCATCAATGACCACATTGCGCATTACCATATTAGCGTTATCAATTTCTGCGATACGCTCCTTAGACCATTGTGACCCTTTTGAATTAAAATTACATTTACGTTCTGCTCCTAATTCTCCTTTTAAGGAATTATTTGTGTACGTTGACGTATAGATGTATGGTGAGAAATTAGCTATCTCTCCATAGTCTAGAACCATAGCCTCCCAGACTCGTTCAGCAGTTTCGTTTATTTTCATTTCTACTTTAACTGTACGGAATTTCTTTTCCATACTTTGAGCTGATGCATTAAGACTTATTACGCTCATAAGTGCGATTGTAAAAATTGATTTCATTGTGACTGTCATAGTTTGAATTTTTTTAGAACTAATACTTTGATACCGTATTTGATTTGGTGTACAAAACTTAAGCAACTTTCTTTGCCAGTTTTTTCAGTTCATTGGCTTTATTTTCACTAGGATTTCCTGTTTCGATAAAGTGCTTCAAATCATTTGGGATATACACAAGCTGTTTGTTTAGTTGCATTTTCATCATAGGATTCATTATGCTACCGACCAATCCTTTGGTTCTTATTATTAGATGCATGTCGACTTTTGTTTTGTCAGAACTTATTTTGGTTAGTTGCCAAGTATTGATTGCCGTATCTACAAAAAATGGAAAACCTTCTACGACTTCGTATTGAAGGATGTGATTGTTTGAATCGAACTTTCTGATCACTTCTTTAATTTTACCTGATGGTAGTTCACAAGCTCTATTATTTGAAGGTGCTCCATTAATTGCGGGAGCACTAAAAGCCTTAGAATGATTTATGCCTGATGCCCATTTATATGCATCGCCAAATTGATGACCTAATACGTCCCAAACCGTTTCTATTGGCTTGTTGACGATAATTTCTATTTTAAATTCCATGTCAATAAATTTTATAGGGTTTACTGTTTTGATACCTGAATGTGTAATGTGTTACAAAACCAAAAAAGGTCACTTCTGTGAGAAGCAACCTTTTCATTTATTCAACTGAAACTTTAGTTTAATCTATAATCTAAAATAACTTGAAAGTTTATCATTATTTATAAGTTCTTTAATGATGGTGTCTTTATCAAAATCATCTTTAATAGGATGTTCCTGAAATAATTTTGTGTAGGTTGTGGTAAAATCGTCTAAAGCTTCTTCGTGGTTTTCTTCAGCAAAATCTTTTACCTTAGTTTTTGTTTTAAGGTTGAACAGCATTTTTTTCTCATCTAAAACGCCCATTTCCTTTAAAGCTTTTGCTTTTTTTGGACATCGACAAGGATTTTCTTTATTTACCAATCCACACTTATCGTTCATGTAACTAAACAAATCTTTACGCGCTCTGTGAAGTTTTATTCTGAAATTTTGTTTACTAATCCCAAAAAGATCTGCACCTAGCGTGTGGTCAATACCAAAACTTGCACCCAGAATAAAAATGAGGCGTTGCTCTCTGTTTAAGCACATAATCATTCCGCTCATGCACTGAATTTGCATTTCTTTGGATAACTCTTGGTAGCTTATTTCTTCTTCAATACTTAATTCTGGATTTGGAACTTGATCTAAACGTTCTCCATAATCGTCAAAGTCAGAAAATTGTGTTTCACCTTTTCTTCTTTTGGATTGTAAAAATTCATTAACAACAATGCGATAGAGCCATGTCCTAAATTTACTTTTAAAATTGAACTGTCCTAATTTGGTAATTACTTTAATGAGAACTTCTTGGGTTAAATCTTGAGCGTCCAATGGATTGTGACACATTTTCCACGCTACATTATAGATAAATGGCTGATGATAGCTAATAATTTCATTTAAAGATTCTTTGTTGCCATCTATAGCCTGTTTAACATGATTTTGTTGTTCTGTATCCGAATATGATCTGCTAAAAGGAAATTCCATAATTATGGTTTTTAGGTTTGATACAGAATAGTAGTTAGTGTTACAAAAGTTTCTTTTTTTTAGCTTGTGCTTAACGGTTCGGCTATGGCAAGTAGGGCAGGCAAGGAAACTATTCGTTTCCGCCTGCCTGACGTCAGGCAGGTCTGCACACGAAGCTTAAGCTTGTTTCCTGACGGTAGGCAGGTATACACAGACCTTACGATTTTGCCCTAAAGTCCGCATTGCGTTTAGGTTTTGTTGTGTGACGTACTTTTTCTATCTCAAGAATTTAATCTTTGGAAAATACTTCACGCCTTTTTCTCTGTGAATTCTATATGTATTTACAATTGTGAATATGAAATTTAAAAGATACATAAACATTAAAAAAATGATGATTAGAGCTGGACCTAATAAAATTGTCTCTCCTTCTTTTGGTTTGTTCGTTAAGGCTCTAATTATTAAGATTATTAAAGGAAACAGAAAAACCAATATAGACCAAGTGATTTGGAAATTGATAACACCTTTTGCAACTTTATTAATATCCTTTATTTTATCTTTTTTTGATACCCACATTATCATAGGAACTATGATGCCTAGAATAGGAAAGAATATAAACGTAAGAGCTGATAAGTTTAATAATTTCAAAAAACCAGTATCTTCTTTTATAGTCCAATCAATTAGTTCATCAGGATTAACTTTTAGTGCATCGGCTATTCTTCTTAATGTTTCTCCTGTTGGGTCAGTTTCTCCGTTTTCAATTCGTTGGATCGTTCTTAAACTTAGTCCAGAATTTTCAGTTAATTCTTCCTGGGATAAACCTTTTCTTTTTCTTAATTCTTTTACTCTTTTGGCTAAATTTTTGTTCTTCATTTTACGTATTTAAATTGTTTAGAACAAATGTAAATCCGATATGATATTTTGGTAACGCCAAGTTTAAGTCATCTTTGCGTCACCTGTGCATTTTCTCAAAATAAGACTGTTGTGTATGACACACAACGATCTCGCATAAGAACCGTTCTAATGGCTTTTATACATTGTGTAGTTTTTCACCTTTTTAGTCTTATTGGGGTCATTGTACGTGAAATAAGACGCCAGTTGCCATCTTTTTTAATGAAAGTGCTAGAATAACGAATTTTCCCAGGAATAGGATTATTCATAATTGTTCCCTTCATTTCAAGAATTCCGATAACTATTCCAACATTATCGGTTGTGATCAATTTATCTACCGACACATTTAACGATGAAATATTTAGGTTTTTGACACCATTAATGACTCGATCCTTATTCTCTATCATTCCTGGAGCAGCAATCAACATAAAATCATCGGTTGCTATTTCACTTAGCGGTTGAGTATTTTTATTCAAAGCATATTCAGTGAATAAATATTCATTTATTTCTTCCAACCCCAATTCTTGAATATTCTGTGGAGTTTGTCCTAAAATTATTGTCGGAATAGCTAGTAACGTAATCAATATGTTTTTCATGACGTTTTTTTTTAATTTCTCCCAATGGCAGGGCTAAGCGCAGTGCGGAGGCAAGGAAACTTTTCATTTCCGCCTGCCGGCCGTCGTCAGGCAGGTCTGCGAACGAAGCTAAAGCTTTTGCTTTTTTTTGTCGAAAGCTAAATCCATAAGATTTAGCGACTTTATAAATATAAACAGAACTTAGCTTTAAACCCTAAAGTCCACATTACGTTTGGGTTTTGTTGCCCAACGTTTCTTTTCGCTAGAATGGTAAGTTCATTTTCAAGAACTTGCTAAAAGGTCCATCTGGGGTACAAGTAGCCGATTTGCGTCTTACTTTCAATTCCATAACTATTAAAACATATCGGCCATTGCAATTGTCATCATTATTCCTATATATAGAAACGGAATTGCACTTAAAAAAAACCAAATCAGATAATTTCTTAATTCAGACTTGTGCTTTATTATTAGAAAGATAGTATTGATAAACGAGATGAAAACACCGCCATAAAAAGCAATTAATAGGGTTGGTGCACTATATCGGTAAATCCACGTTCCTCGATAATTTTTAACAATTTGGGCTAATAGCAATATAATCAAACAGAATCCTGTACTAAGGATTCCACTTGTTTTAGTCCAATTTATACTTTTTAATACAATGTTCAATTAATATTCGAAATTTTTCAAAATGTTGGGTAACAGTCTCGTGTATGAGAAGTAACGGATTGCTATTCACCAATCTTTCGGCTTTGCATTAACCTTTGTTTTGTATTTTGTCTTTCGTTTTATCACTTAAATCGCTATGACCTCTAGACATTGTACTTTGCAGGCCTTATTTCATTTTAAAACCATTTTTCAACAAAAATTCTTCCGTAAGTTTTCTTCTTTCATCCGAATCCTCTGGGCGACCTCCATCAAAATAAAAATGTCCAGCACCAGCATAGGAACGCCAAGTGAAACTATTCTTGGTTTTTTGAATGGCATCCCTGAATTTTTCAAACTCAGAGAATTCTACCATATCATCATTCTCACCATGAAAGGCGATGATGGGAGGAAGATTTTCCTTTAAAAGATACATAGGTGAGATCGTTTTTGTATTGTAAGGAACGTTATAAACATCTCTACCAGCAATGTCGTAAGGGCAAGAACCTAAAATGATAGCATTTGGTTTTGAACTATATTTTGACATGACTCCAAAATCTTCTCTGTTTTCAATCATGCTTGAAACTAAGGCTAAGTGAGCTCCTGCAGAAAAACCATCTGCCAAAATCTTATTTGGTTTAATACCTAATTCCTTCGCATTTTCACGAACCCAAGCGATGGCGGATAGCGCATCACTTACCGAAGCTTTTACGTCTGTACCGTAGATGTTTCTAAGTCGATAATCGAAAGCGATTGCAACTCTTCCTTCTTTTGCAGCACTCTTACAAACACCATAACTCCATTCAGGTAATCCAATCGCCCAACCACCCCCGTTAAAAAACAGATGCGCAGGTTTTGCTTGACTTTTATCGTGATTTTCCGGGTAAAAAATATGGGCAGTAAGTGTAATATCATCTACCGTTTTGTAGACTTTTATTTCGCTGGCATCCTTCCTTCTGTTTTTACCCATTTTGTAGGTATCCTTAATTTCCTTTACATACTCTTCATTTTTGACATCTTCCAAAGCTCTCGCAAAAGCATAATCAAAAGCCTCCACACGAAAGGTCCAAATATTGGAAGTAAAATGCTCCTTGATGAAAAAATCTTTCACACTCTGATGCGCTTCTAATTCAGCAATCGCATCATAACGATTGTCCAAACGTTTTAAGGGGACATATTCAAGATGTGAAAACTTGTATTTTCCCGCAGAAAGAATATCAAAATAATAATTCATACATCTTTTATACTCCTTAAACTGAACTAAAGAAGGGTCATCAAAACTTCCCTTCATCACATTTTCAAAGTAGTCACTGGAAACGGCTGCGTTTTTCTTAAAATTTGCAAAACGGTGATAGTTGTTCGGATACAACAACCGATAGCGCTTGTGTTTGAATGTTGTTTCATTCAGCAGACTATCTAGTGTTTTCGAATCTATTTCTTCGGAACTTCTTTTGTATTTCTTAACTAATTTTAGCACGGTTTGCTCCAAAGAATCAATTATTAAGTTAAAGGGCCCTAATTCTTGACTGAATATCTTTTCACGGGTAGCCGTCACAAAAGAATCGTTTTTCTTCATAAGATTACTGTGGGCCTCCAGCAGTGACTGCTTTTGTTCTTTAGGTTGACTTGAGGAAGTCGCCTTACTTTGGACATTAGTTTGACTAAAAATGAATGTGCATTGGAACAGCGCAATTGAGATTACGAAATATTTAAAATTCACCATCGGATTATCATAGTGTTAGTTCAGGTTTAACTGTTCTTATTTGGACTATGAAAGTATGTAAAGGTTTAATTGTGATGTTTTTTATGCTTGTAGAGAACGCTAAAGCTTATTGCCTGCGTCAGGTATACGTAGAACTTTGGTTTTAGCCCAAAAAGTCCGCATTACGTTTAGGTTTTGTAGTGCTTAGTTATTTATCCATTCTGTAACTTTCTCAATTAGCTCAAGCCTTTTATCTGAGAAAGAATGGTCGGTTTTCATTAGAAGGTATTCAACATTATCCAATTGCGCTATCCATTCTTTATTTCTCTCGTTTTCGTCAAATATCAATAAGTCTTTTTGAGATAATTCCTTCTTATGGTTAAGAGCATTAAAGGAATCTTTATTGTCAACTAGCTCTTTGTAAAATTTATCTGGATTTACATTTAGCATAAACAAACCCTTAGTGTAATTATAAACCCAGTCCAATAATTCTTGTGATGCGGTTCCAATATGTGCGGGTGAATATATTGCTATCTTTTTTACTCTATCCTCTTTGGCTCCACTCAATAAGGCAATTCCTCCACCCATACTATGTCCAAATAAAATATATGAGTTTTGTTTAACCCTGTATTTTATTGAATTTTCAGAGGTGTCGAAAAAGTCCATCACTTTTTTTACATCTTCTATACAGTTAGAATACAAGAATTCCCCCTGACTGCCCCAAGCTCCTCGATAATTAAAGTAGACCACATTTTTACCGTTTCTTCGTAATTCATGAGCTAAATCCAGATTTCTTTCATTTCCAGGAAGCCCATGCAGAAGAATAACCGTTTCTTTTTTTTCCTCTCCAGAAGCGAACATTCCAAAGGCCGCAATCGAATCATTTCCGATTGTAATAGTAATTTCTTCGCTAGTTGCTGAATAATTATTTTTACTAGTTTGAGCAATTAAATTGTAGCTGAATAGAAGGAAAATAATGAGTGATCGTATCGTTTTGTTTTTCATTTAGTTCGGTTTTCTTATAATTAATCACAACGGTTCGTAGAACCGTCAGCTACGGGTAAAAATGCGTTAATTTGCGGTTATACATTGTTGAAGTGTCGTTTTTATTCAGTCTTTTTAGGTTCAAATAGTTCACGAATTTCCGGTTTGAGTGTTGTCCAATTATTTTTGTCCTCTTTTGTCCAAATCTCCGTTTTATTGAACACACTACCAGCTGGCCAAATAAGTCCAGCTCCGATTGCCTTTGAGTGTAATTCATAGCTTTCGTCAACTGTCAATTGAGAAAAAGCCCAATATTTCCATTTGACTATTTTATAACTCCACCAAACCCAACCGATACAAATAGCAATAATAACAACAATCATCACAAGAAAATCTACTTTAGTAGACTTCAGAATATTTGTTGCGAGCCAATTTCCAATAAATCCACAAATAACTACGAATGAGACTAAAGGTCCGTAGATAGAAATAAGTCCTTGGTTTATTAATTTACTTAAATTCATTATGTAGTTAGTTCATTTAGAAGGTTCTGGTAAATGTACCACAACGGTTTTGCCTATGGGTAGTTGCGCGGCTTAGCACTTAACAAACACACACCAAGTTGGAAATTCCGAAGGAATTTCCATAGTAGGCGAGAACAAGCAATTACTTATAGCCATTGCTATGTAACGATATTATATCGGTCAATATACTCTCCTTTACCTTAAATACGGTTCCGTGCCTAGTACCTTCTGGGAAACTGATTTTATCTGAAATATTATTCCATTGCTTTAAATCTGGAGAACTAACCGCACCCATTTTTTTTTCAGTATACATATCGTAATATACAATCCATCTGTTATCAATTTTTATGGCAGTTGGTCCTTCTACCCAATTAGGACTTATAGGTTCGGAAGCTTCGGAGTAGTTATCAGTAAGGGTATTACTGGTTGCTATTCGAATATTCTTTTCAACCTTAGGGAGTTTTGTTTCATTTTTTAGAAACATTATATAGGTGTCATCTTCCTTTTGTATAGTAGCGTCTATTACATTAAAACCTTTATCATATAGCATTTTAGTTTCGCTAAAATCAACAAAATCTTTAGTAGTGGTGTAATACATTCTGTGGTTTCTTCCGTTTCCATTGGAATCATCTGTTTCTGGAAATCTTCCAGAAATTGTGGTAGCCCAACATATTAAATATAACTCAGAGGTTTCATCATAAAATAATTCTGGTGCCCAACAGTTTACAGCATTTGGTTCATTATGCATTACAGGGATATATTTCTGTTCAGACCAATCTATTAAATTTGTAGAGCTAGCATACCCAATCCCTCTTTCGTTCCAACTTACCGTCCAAACCATGTGGAATTTATTGTCGCCTCCTATGATAATACATGGGTCTCTCATCAGTTTATCTTGACCAACTTTTGGTTTCAAGAATGATTTGTTGTTATTAAGTGCCTCCCAATTTAGACCATCCTTACTTGAAGCTAAATGTAAACCATCTTCACCATTTTCTTTAAAAAATGAAAAGAGATATACTTCAGATTCTTTTTCTGAACAACTTAACATGGTGAGTAGAAGAAGTATTGAAATTATTTTTCTCATGGGTTCTTTGTCATATTATTACATAACGGTTTCGGCCATGATTTCGGCCTGAAAAATCCGCTAGGAATTTTAAGTCAAGAAATTGGGCTGTATTAAAAGTAGGAAATATTCTTTGTGTTGGGGAGCTAGGGCTGAATTATGGCCATAGTTAGTAAACGCTTTTATCTATTTAAAGGGTCTGCCTGCCTATAACATTCCTTTAGCTGATCATTGGTCAATAGATAAAGTTGAGAAAAGGCCGATTTGTTATCTGAATACCCTGAAATGTCTTCTTTGTTTTCCTTTATCCATTCAATGGCCACATCTACAATCTTCTTGTTTGCTTTAATATGTCCATTATCGCCAGTAATACTGGTTATCATTCCGGGCAACTCCAATCTAGGTTCTGGTGCAAAAATAATTTGCGATAATTTTCCGCGGAACTCCCGTATTTCAGTGCTCCAATTTTCAAATTCTTCTGGCATATATTTTCGGTCAATGCTATGCCTGCCTTCATGTGCAAGCATGGAAGCTTCAGTTCTAAATTGCTCATATTTCGACAAGAATGCCAATTTCAGGTCCTTTCCCGATAATTCTTTTGCGGCAAGGTCGTCATATAGATCATTTATGGCATCTAATCTTAATTTAGCGGCCAAACCCTTTGCCTCTTCTAACTGATTTTCAGAAGAATTACCTAAAAACTCATTGATTGTCTTTTCGGTCTTACGTCGTTCAACAGAATCGGTAACCGTTTTCCAAGCATCGATAGGTCCACTCAAATAAACTTCCCGTACCCTTATTATTTCATTATCCGTGGCCCAACCGCCAATGGCTTTATGCTCCCAAAACCAGCTTGAAAAACCATTTGAAACCATCATGTCAATTTGTGTGTAGGTAAATTCAGGTTTGTAACCATACTGTTCAACTTTGGCTTTTTCTTGGTTTACAATGTGACCAAGCGCTAAAACATAACCACTATAATTTCCTGTACCGCCCGTAAAACCTCTTGCGCCAAAATGTTTTTCGATTTCATTTGAAAAATCATCTTCTTTATACTCTTTCTGCGTTGCAAACGAGAGCTTGTTCCAAAGTTGCTTTCTTTTGTTGTTCAACCATTCTATATAGGCGCTTTCATTTTCTTGCTCAATGGCAATTAATCGATAATATTCATTGGTCTTTTTTTCTACTTCTTTTAAAAATTGTGAATATGTAATAGCATCTTTTGTTTTTTGATTATAGCGGGATCCATCATGGTTTTTATAGACATAAGCAGGGATAAATTCATAAAACCTAGATGACGAAAGTGCATTGATCAACATTTCTTGGTTTGCAATGGATAGTTCATTTCCACTCCAATTTTCGCAAACTTGATTTAACTTTTTCACCGAAGTTTTTAAATATGGGTAAGCCTGCTGGATATTCTGAATTTGAAAATAAGATTGCCACCCTTTTATGACATTATCCCCATCATTATTTAACAAAGCGATCCCTAATATGAGTTTTGATGGTGTGGGCAAGCCTGCATCAGTTTCTAAAATCTTAGAAAGTAGTTTCGTGGTGCTGGTCAGTAAACTTGTATCAATCGAGTGCCCTATTCTTAGTCGGTGTATAGAAGAAGTGTATACCCCATTGGCATATTCGGTAACGGCCTCATTTACCTCAGTTTCTGATTGTGCAAATTCTCTAGCTTTTGAAGCCGCAAACAGTGCCTCATTTAAGTGTTGGGACTCTCTTTCGATTCTACTGAGTAGCATCCAGGTTTTGTGTTTTTCAATTCCAATTGAATCGGCCTTTTGTAATCTTTCTTTTGCCAAATCATAATTTTGATAATATTTCCAATCTTGATGTGCAAGTCGTCTGAGCGCTTTACACTTTTGTTCACTTTGAATCGTATCAGTAGTTAGGATAGATTTTAATATGGTACGTGACTCTTTTAGGTTGAAATGGTCGTAAGCGGCATCTGAAGATGCTATTGTGTTTTCTGGCTCCTCGAGCACACAACTGCTTAAAAATAAAAACAGGAAAAAGAGTAATTGCCTCATCTTAGCTTTATTAGTGTTCTTAGCCTATCCTCTGGATAACCAATTGACTAAATAACTCTAATTGGAGAATCTAAAATTGTATCAGGTTAACTATTTTAAGAGCAATCTAAATTGATGCGGCGTAATGCTATGACAAGCTTTGAAAGTCTTTATAAAGTGTGATTCATCAAAAAAACCACATTCTGCTGCTATTTGCGTAATAGAGTTCTTCTCAGTAAACAGTTTTTTTGTAGCACTCTTAATTTTACACTCCATTTGATATTGCCCGATGGTCACACCAAAATGCTGCTTGAATATTCGTAACATGTAATTGGGGTGTACGAATACGCGCTCAGATAAAGTTAGCAATGAATGGGTTTTTTCAATTTCATTGTCCAAAATGCGAACTAATTTACCTAACCAGGGTTTTCTTAAAGGGCTAATTGCCTTTTCTCTACTGGTTATAAATTGAATGAGCAACTCCTCAAAAAAATCAATTTTCTGATGTTTCAAAAAGTCTATAAGCAAACGCAACACCAATGGATGGCTTTGTATGTCTTTAATTTGTGGTTTGATTTTTTTTGGGTCTATTTCGTGTTTATCAAACCATTCTGAACCGAATTCGATATTCAGGCATTTGGTTTTTTCTGCAATGAACTGGTTTTTGTGTTCGTGATGAGCTGGTCTGTAAAGAACATTGCTAGGAGAAACAATTTTATGTGAATCCGATGTGGTCTCGGAATACTTTCCAGAGAGTAAAATACTCAGATACGCATTACTATGTGCATGGAATTTTGATTCGAACTTTTGATGAAGCGTACTTTTTACCGAAATCATATCGGTCTTATAAGACTCAATAGTTTGCCCCAAGTATTGCCCTTCATATAGTACATGTTCACGCATCGAAATGTTTGCTAACGGTTGAGCTATGAGCAGTACTGGAGGGAACTGGTGTTTGCTTTCCTCTACGCACATAGCGAAATCTTTTTACCCGCCGGCATGCAGGTAAGCCCTAAGCCCGAATTGTTTATAGGTTGTGTTACAAATAGTTTTAATTATCTGTGATTTTATTTGAATACCTACAAGTAAAGAATTTCAATTATCGGTATGAATAACCCACAGTTCTCTCAACTTCATTTTTAATTTCTGTCACCTTTATAGGGTATTTAAAGCTATTTACTTCATTTACAAATCTTACAGTTCCTTCAATCCAATCGAGAAATTCACCTCTAGTTTCAATAAAAGGTCTGTCAGGTATATAATTTCCATATGATGCTAAACCATATTTTATAAATAAATTGTATTCGGGATTAATTGCGTCATCTATTTTAGGAGGATAACTACCGGTATCATATAATGGATTATCGTTAAGAAAACCACTATGAGTACGGAAACCTGATAGGGAATAGGTAGAATCATATGTCTGAATATATCCTTCTAAATAGGTATAATCAAGAAGTATATCACCTACTAAACGTTCCATTTCATTAGAAGCATTAAAAAAGTAATTGTAGGTAAGGTTTTGCCAGGGAGTAATTGTTATAGATGAAATCACATTATCTTGATTGTCATAATTTACAATTTTTGGTACTAAATAGGAAGAATTATTTGTTACCTCAATAAGAACACCTGTCGTCTTATTGAAGGCGAAAACTTGATTGTCTTCAAATTTATATTCATATCCTTCTTCAAGCTTCCAATAAGGAAACTCCCTAATTTTTGATACTTTGTTATTGGACCCATATTCAAAGAGTTCGATATTTCGAGCATATATTGGTTCTATGAATATTTCGTCATATGAATTAAAATCATTGTTATAGGCTTCTTGAAACCTTGCAATAGGTTTTTTGTTATCATATTTTATAAATTCGATTAAATCGTCTGTAGAGTTAAACGGGCTGTAAAAAACTGTTTCTAAAAATTCTCCAGAAGTATTCACATTCATTGAAATATCATCCACAATCGCTGATACTACATATTCTTTTATAATTTCATTGTTTATTTTTAGCGCAAAAGTTATTGGATTAGAAAAGTCAAGAGGAGTACTTGCAGCTGGTGAAATAGAAGCTCCTTCAACAAGTTCAATATTTGGAATTAATTCAGTAACATCTGAATTAAAGGGTAATTTTAAAGTTATGATATTCGAGTTATTGTCGATTTCACCCTTAACATCTTGAGAGAGATTGGTGTTGATGTTTTTCAAAAAGGAAAAACTCAATATATTGTTTTTATCGGAATTGTTTTGTGAATCATCATTATTGCAAGATAGTATCATCAAAATCAATAATGGGATAAGTTTTTTTATCATACTCTAAATTATTTGTAACGGTCGAGCTATGAACAGTACGGGGGCTAACTAACGTTTGCTTTCCGCTAAGCTCAAATCGAAATCTTTTTGCCTGCCTGCCGGCGAGGTAGGTTTTCTTTTTATTGTTTAAAGCAAAATCCCATCCCGAAAGGTATCGGGATTGCGGATTTCATAAAATACGCAAACCTTTCGTTCCTGCCTGCCGGCAGGTAAGACCTAAACCCGAATTGTTTATAGGTTGTATTAGGTGTAGTTTTATTCCAGTATGCTATCCTCCAAGTCCATTCTTTCGTGCAATATTCTTGTCACTTCAATTTCATTTTCTTCAATCTTTCGATAAAATATGATATGTCTGTTAGTCTTTAACCCGAACAGGTTTTCCGTAATCCCGTTATAGTTTTTTCCCAAACTCGGATTTTCTGCGATTCCCTTACAGTTTGCTATTAGCATATTATAATAGGTGTCCGCTTGCTTTTCCGACCATTCTTCAAAAGTATAATTCCATATATAAGCTAAATCCTCAACTGCCTTTTTGGTCAAATTGTATTTAGCCATTCGAACGCTTGCTAGCTTTTAGAGATTCCAAGTGCTTTTTTGGGTCGAAATCATGGGCAATTCCGCTGTCTATTCCTTCTTGAATGGCACTGCGAAGTGCTATGACTTTGTTTTCCTCTTTTTCTAAAAGCCTTAGTCCAGCGCGTACTACTTCGCTGACGTTCTTAAACCTTCCTTCCGAAATTCGATTATGGATAAATTGGTCGAAATAATTCCCGAGTGATATTGAAGTGTTTTTACTCATTTCGCTATGATTTGGCTCAAATATACCAAAAATTGGTAAAAATGACAACTTTATAAATTACACCCAATGGTTCGGCTATGGCAAGTAGGGCAGGCAAGTATACGTAGGCCTTTAGGTTTGTCCCTAAAGTCCGCATTAGGTTTAGGCTTTGTTGTATGACGTTTTTTTACCCGTCAAACTTTACGAATGTGTGATTTTCTCCAATTAATACTTCAGCAATTATTCCCGAAATAATATTCCAATCTCCACCTGCGAGTCCAGCACCAATTGCTGGATAACCAATCCTTAGTCCAGAAAAATTTTCTTTTACTTCATGAAATGCTTCGCGAACAGCTTCGTAATCTACTTTTCTTCCAGACCCTCGCCAGTTATGTTGAGTATACGCATTCACAACAATTAGTTTTCCGTTTGGCAAGTCCATTTCAGCGGTACTGATAGAACCCAACTTTGATTTAGCTCCTTTTTCAGTTTTCAAATCTGCTTTATAGGCAGCTGGAAATTTCTGTTTTATAGACTTAGCAATTCCAGCACCCATTGTACAGAAACAATTACAGCCATGAACAATTACGTCAAATTCTCCATCCTCTGCGAGTTTAATTAAATTCCCTTTGGCTGTCTTCAATTTTTATTCTTTAAATGGCATACAATAGTCTCGTGTGTGACCATAGCGGATTTCACACCACTAAGCTGTCAGTTAGCAAGATACTTATTAAAGCGCAAGAACGGCTCAAGTACCCACTTGAACCGCTATTGCTCATACACAATGTTAGGCACTGCCTTTTTATGAATCTTTTGCCATTTTATCGGTCATTTCCTCAATGGAACTTAGCATAAAGGCTTGAAATTGTTCTTCAGTCATTTGTGGGTTTTTCATAAAATCATCGTAATTCGACCACCAAACAAGTATGCACTTTCCATAGCCAAGGTCAACTACTTGCATGAAGTTAGTCATACCTTTTACAGGTGCTCCCTCAAGTAAGGCATATGAAAAGCTTCGTGAGGATTCATCATAGGCAACAATTTTTTCTTTATAGAATCCTTTCCCATCTGGTGTGTGGCAAACTCTTTCTCCTCCAACTCCCATATTGCCATTCCAATCTACCCTTGCGACTGCGGAAGAATATTTATGTATTTGGTCAAGTTTTCTAACAGTTTTCCACATTTCATCTGCAGACTTATTTACTATCTTGCTAAATTGAACCTTTGATGCACCCATACTTTGGGCAGATGCCGAGTTTGCACTTAATAGTAGAACTAAAGTGCCGAATAAAAGATTTTTGATTTTCATCGTTATAGAATTTTAGTTTAAAATAAATTTTTGATTCCCTCTAAGTTCATTTTGATCATACCTTGAAGCATAGAGCTAATTTCCCCAACTTGGGATTCTTCGGCATCAAAATAACTTTCCCAAGTCACTTCGCTACCTTCGCCTAGGTCTTTTACAGAAATGCTGTTTTCCATGTTCATAACCGGCATTGGTGGATTTTGAACTGAATATTTTAAGTGCTTTTCAGAATCATTAAACTCAGTAATGACTTCTTTAATGGTGATTTCTCCTTGTCCAGAGTTCATAGTGCAAGTTCTTTCGCAACCTACACCTTGACCCTTTACCTCACTGTGAGAAATCATACCACCTGAATAGTCTTCTACCCTGTCAAATGATTTGATTCGATTCCAAATGCCCGAAGTAGGGGCATTAATTTTTAAGCTTTCGCTAACTTTTGGATGTTTCATATTTATTTGATTTTTAAAGTTTGCCCTTTTGATACAGTTTAAATGGACGTGTTACAGAATTAGGCCGCTTTCCTTCTTTTTTTCGCCAATTCCTTTTGCTTGTAATCGCTTGGATTACCTGTTTCGACAAATACTTTTAAGTCTTCAATAATGCCTGCTACGGTTTTGTTAAGTTGCATTTTTATCATTGGCCCCATAATAGCGCCTTTAAAGCCCTTGGTTTGCATTTTCATATGCATGCTGACAAGTGTATTGCTTCCCTTTCTTTCCAAAGACCAGGTATTAACAGCTGAAGTGATAAAACCAGGAAAGCCTTTCACGACTTCATACGCCAAAACATAATTTTTTGAATCGAATTTTTTGATGTCTTCTTGAATTGTTCCAAAGCCATGAACTTCGCAGGTTCTGTTGCTACATTCTGCCCCTTGAAACATTGGTTTTCCAAACCCTTCTGAATGAGTCAACCCTCTTGCCCATTTGTAGGCTGTTGAAAATTGATTCCCTAACACTTCCCATACCTCTTGAGCGGGACGATTGATTACGATTTCTTTTTTTAGCTCCATTTTGTATAAAATTTTAATTCGTCCTTTTGATACAGAATGCTCTAAGGTGTTACAAAACGGAAAACAAAAAAGCCTGTAATTGTAAAAATTACAGGCTTTTAAATGAGTATTGGTCAAGTCATTTGAATTCAAAAAAATCTAGCAATTCATTAGTTCCAATAATTTCCTCAACTATGGTCTCTTTTGAAAAACTATCCTTTGCGGGAATATCCCGAAGTAACTCCAAATGCTTTTTATCTACAATATCAGCAACTAATTCACTGTTTTGAAAAGCATAGTCCGCTACTTTGGTTTTGTAACCTACATTGAAAAATTGTTGGTCTTCGGTGAGATAACCATTTTTGTGCATTGTCTTTGCCTTTTTGCCACATCTGCAAGGGTTTTTCGGGTTCATCAGTCCGCATTTTTGTTGCATAAAGTTGATTAACTCCTTTCTTGCCCTGTGAAGCTTTACCCGATAGTTAGCTTTTGTCATACCGAATACTTCAGAGCCTAAGTTATGATCTACTCCAAACGTTTCTCCTACGATGAATAAAAGTCTTTGCTCTCTGGTAAGACACATTATCATACCTGATAGACAACGATACCTAAGCTCCTTAGCCAATTCCTCATATTCCTTTTCTTCACTTTTGTCCAAGGTTGCGTTTTCAATTGAGTCAAGTCGTTTTCCTTGATTCTCAAAATCCGTGAATTGTTTTTCTCCTTTTCGTCTTTTGGATAACAAAAACTCGTTAAATACGATGCGATAGAGCCAAGTTCTAAAGTGGCTTTCGAATTTAAATTGTGATAGCTTGGTTATTACCTTGATAAGTGCCTCTTGAGTTAAGTCTTCTGCATCTTGAGGGTCAAAGGTGAATTTCCATGCCACATTGAAAATATATGGTCTGTGGATTTTTATGAGCTGATTCAACGCATTTTTGTTGCCATGCAAAGAGGATTTTAATAGTTCTATATTTTTTTCCTCTGAATATTTATCTCCAAGTTGATTCATACGAGTTTTTTCTTGTTAGATACAGGAGTTGGAAAGGTGTTACAAAGTTCGTTTTATGGTTGTGCCTAACGGTCTCGTATAACCGTCTGTTACGAGTTAATATGCCTTAAATTTATTTGACACCGGCTAAATCAATTCCGAGTGGATTCGGACGTAGTCGAATCCGCCGTAATTGGGGTTATACATTGTTAGCAAAAGTTTTTATTCATTCTTCATAAATTCAGTCACCACAGAACTTTCTTCAGATTCCATTTCGCAAGTCCAACTATCTATCCACCATCTTCCATTTTCGTAATGAAGTTGAACGCTATTCAGTCCTCTAACATTAGACTCCGTATTTGGATCAGTTCGTATTTCGAATGCACTCCAAACTTGAGCAATATTTCCATATTTACTTACTGTTCTTTTAAGTTCCTTTTCGTAAAAATCCTCTTTCGGGGATAATCCGATTGGTATATATTCTGCTTCAAGAGTATGCGATTCCGTTTTTCCATTTTCGTCCAGTCTTGTGATTACAGCACTTTCTGAATGAATGAATTTATCTCTCTCGAATTCCCAAGGGTCATTGCTCGAACCTGAAACAACATCATAATATGCATTAATTATTGCATCTATAGATTTCACATCTTTCGCATATTTTTCTTCGTTCGTTTGTCCGAAAATTGAATTACAAGCAAAAATTATGCTTAATGATGTTAGAATTAATTTGTTCATTTCGGTTGGGTTTAAATTTTTGCGAACGGTCTAGTGTATGATTTCGTTGTGTGTTTAAGCAACCAAATTAGCAAGTACAAACCGAATAGAAAATCCGCGAGAACTTTCGTAATTAGGCAAGAACCAGCAATGAATTATAAACGTTGTTGGCAACATGCTACTTATAATTCAATATTTCTATTGTCTTATCAATCCACTCGTAAGGTTTAATAGTTTTATCAAAATAGTAATCGGGTTGTATCCCTTTTCCATCAATTGTCATTTCAGGAATTCTGTAACTTTTTGACAGACTATACCACAATTTAAATTTTTTTGATGGTGAAATAATATTGTACATATTTGAAATATCTAATACACCTGCTGTAGTAGTTCCAACAAGTTTTACTTTTTTACTTTGTTTTGCTTCTAATAGAAATTGTTCTGTAGTACTCCCACAATATCTATTTATCAAAATTGCTACATTCTTTGGATTTGGATAGACATTTTTAAGAGTATCAATACTTACAATACTTTCATCTAAGTTCACAAATTCTCCGATATGCTTATTTAATTTATTTAAACTTTCTTTTGCCCATTTTTTATCATCATTTGACCTATCTGGATCATTTATAAAATCAACCATTCGTTTATTGTTTAATTCTGTTGATAAATATGCTACACCAATTCCTCTTATTGGGTTTGTGTATAAATAAGGCTTTATTCCTTCATAACTAGCATCTGCGCCGCCACCATTATATCTTACATCAATAATTAAATTCTCTGTACTCTTTATCAAATTATCATTGCTGTTTAACAAACTATCAATATATTTTTTATTGGAATAACTAAATGATGGAACTTTCAATAGTAAGGTATTATCAGATACTTTTTCAATAAAAGGTTTGTTGGAATACATTGAGTTAAAGTATCGTTCAATATTTGCTTCAGTTTTTTCTTGGGGTAAAACCCTTTTAAGAATAATAAAACCTGAACCAGCATTTATATAATTTTTGCCATAAAATTCAACTATTTCAAAATCTTGTGCTGAATGGTCTCTCATATAATACTTCATACTATACTCTCCTTCATTTGATTTAAAAATTTCAAGTTTGACTTGATTTTCTTGCCAATAAGGACTTGTAGAATTGACTATAAATCCAACATATTCTCTGTTTGGATTTTTATCGTCTTTTAATATTCCAATTGTATAAGGTTCTGAAAACCAGACACCTTCAAAACCTGGGTTGTTTCCAAGCTTCTCTACATAGTTGTCGAACTCTTGTTTCTCTATTTTAAATTGTTCAGAATTTTTATATTTCTCTATTATTTCTTTGTCCGAAGATCCAGTTTGCTCAGATGTATTCTCACCTTGAGGCATTAACTGAACATTGAGATGGCCCTTTCTAAAAAACTCTGTCCAGTCATTTAGTAATTTATGGCATTCATTTAAGTCCGATATTTTCGATGCTTTTTCATCATAAAGTTCATTATGTGCTGCGTAAGAATTTTCTCCTTTTATTTCAATAACATATTGAAATCCTGCATCATTTTTTTCAAATGTTTCAGTTAGCCATTTTAGGTTTGAAGAACAGTCACAAGTTTGTGAAAATCCATTGTGTGATAGTTGAACTAAAATTATAAGGATAATTAATTTTTTCATTTTCTTTTGAATTACGTTTTTCATTTAATGACACACAACGGTTGGGCTAAGCGTAGTGCGGAGGCAAGGAAACTTTTCGTTTCCGTCTGCCAACGTAGCTAAAGCTTATTGTTTTGCTTTATTTTTTAATTTGTTCAAAGCTAAATCCATAGGATTTGGCGGACATGCTAATTATACCCATACTTTCGATTAAGCAGCAAAACCCGTATTAATTATAGCCATCCTAAGTTTGTCTTCTATTGATTTATATTAGATATAATCAAAGAACAAAAGAGCAGAGTAAGGTTACTATAGCCTTAGGAACTTCCGATTCCGTCAACAATGAAAATCCCTGCTCTTTTACTATTCAAATACGATCAGTTCATTAGGTCTTTTGAACCTGTTTCTAGGATGATGTACGGCAATAGTTTTTTATTTAAAACCTGAATAGTGCGCGGTTTTCTTTAGTCGTAACTGACATTTAACAAGTTTCTAAATGGGTATATTTTTTCAAAATTATTATTTTGACACGCTTAGTCAATTTATTGAAAGCCCCAGTCAGTTAAAGTAACGTTATTCTCTCTAGTTTTGATTCATATAATAAAGTTACTAATAATCATAAATTCTTCAACCATGCTTAAAAACAAAAAGAACCTAAAATTAACAAAGTTAGCTGCCATAATTATGATATTCACAGTCGTTCAAAGTTGTGGTGAAAACGTAAATAAACCAGAAAAAAAAGAGGATTCAGTGGCAGTACTTTCTCTTAAAGAAAAAGAAGAAGCTCATATTCATGATATTTCCACACATATGCACACGAGTAAAAGAATAATAACGCCAAATGACGCTCAACAACTGTGGATATTTCCTGAGCGTAAAGACAAACTCGGATCTGGTGGATTACTTCAGATTTATATGGATCCTGAAAGTCACCCAGATGCTTCTTCAGGTTTTTCAAAATACGAGCTGGGAGTGGGTGGAGCTTTACCAGAACACAAGCATAATAAAACAGAAGAGATTGCTTATTTTCTTTCAGGAACAGGTTTAGTAATTAGTTATGAGAATGATGAGCGTAAAGAAACAATCGTTAAAGAGGGCTATGTATGGTATACTGCACCGGGAGAATGGCATTCCTTTCAAAATACGGGTAAGGAACCTTTAAAATTGGTATTTGCTACGGTACCAAATGCTAAGCATGGTCTGTTGGACTTTTTCAAAAAAGTAGGGGTAAAGCCTGAAACAGAACCATCTAATACTCTTAGCGTAGAGGAATTTGCCAAATTAGCAGCCGACAACGACCTGATATTAAAACCTTCAAAAATCGAATAGAAATAAGTTCTTGCGTTTATACTAAACTGACATGATTACTTAAATCTTCATTATAGCAAGAAAATAGGGCGTTGAGATATTTGTCACTTAAAACATTAGTGGTCATTGCCTAAGTTGGTTATTATGAGCTCATCCTCTCAAAAAGCTGTACTTTTCTAAGTGAAAAATATATAAATAATGGGTAATGGTTATGACATAGCAAAAAGAACACCTACGTTCAAGAAAATTGAAGTGTCGTCACTTATGTTTTCGGAATATAGATGTGCAGAGACAAAATCGATATTCACTGCTTGGAACCACTTAAATTATTTTATCTATGTGCTAGAAGGTAAAAAGAAATGGCGAACGCTAGAGAACAGTTATATGGTTAATGCCAATGAGGTACTTTTTGTAAAAAAAGGGGCAAATATAATTGAGAAGTATTTTGACTCTGATTTTTGCGCCATAGTAATCTTTATTCCCGATTCTTATGTCAAGGGTTTTATGTCACAAAAACCTGAAATTGGTGCCAATCTAAAAAGTAGTCTTCAAAGTGACAGTGCAATTCCTTTGAAAATGGATAGAACTTTAAGTACTTATTTTACCTCAATATTAGATTATTTTTCCAATGATGAAAAGCCTTCAAAATATCTGATAGAAATAAAATTTCAAGAATTATTGGTCAATATTTTGTCACTGCCATCTAACCCTGAAATCGGCAGCTATTTTAAACAGATTGCCCAAGAAGTTAAACCATCGATTAAAAATATAATGGAGGCCAACTTTGTTTATAATTTATCGCTCGTTGATTTTGCAAGACTATCGCACAGAAGTTTAAGTACTTTTAATCGCGACTTTTATGGTATTTATAAAACATCACCAGGAAAATGGCTTAGTAAAAAAAGACTTTTTCACGCAAAAAAATTATTAGAGAATACCAATTTAAAAATATATGAAGTAGCTTTTGATAGTGGTTTTGAAAGTCCTGCTCATTTCGCTAGGGTTTTCAAGAGCGAGAATGGAATTACTCCTTTAAAATATCAAAAAGCGCAACTGTCTGTTTGAGTGATAGTATAGAAAACCTCTTATTGTATTATGAATGTTCATGAAAACAAGGTAACTGATACTCCTTCAAGGTACTGGTTAAAATTAATAGACCAGCTTGGAGACCAATTGGCAGCAAATGCAATCGCTCATGATGAGGAGGATACTTTTGTAGCTGATAACTATAAGATATTGAAAAAGAATGGATTTTTAACAGCCATGATACCAAAAGCATTGGGAGGTGCTGGGGTTTCCTTTACAGATATGTGTACTATATTGGTAAAAATCGCTCATTATTGCCCTTCTACAGCATTGGCATTGTCCATGCACCAACATCTTCTAGCGACAAATATCTGGAAATATAAACATGAAGGTTCAGGTGGCGAATTCCTAAAAGAGGTTGTGGATAAAAACCTAGTGCTGGTCAGCACAGGTGCACGTGATTGGCTAGATTCTAATGGTGCGATGACAAGAACTGAGAATGGTTATTTAGTTTCGGCGAAAAAACAATTTGCAAGTCAGTCAGCAATAGGTCATATTTTGGTGACTAGTATACCTTTTAATGACCCAGAGGAGGGGTGGCAAATACTCCATTTTACAGTATCCATGAAGTCTGAAGGGATAAAACTTTTGGATGATTGGTATACATTAGGGATGCGTGGAACGGGTTCACAGACAGTGATTCTAGATAATGTGTTTATTCCAGAAGATAGTATAGTTATGAAAAGAAGAAAGGGAGAATTCCCCCAGTTCTGGAATGTTGTTTTAACTGTGGCATTACCCTTAATCATGGCACCCTATATAGGTATTGCAGAAAAAACCATGAAGATTACTTTAGAAAAATCAAAATCAAAATCAAAACAGAGTAGACCTCGTGATACTACTATCTTACTTGGGGAAATTTACAATAGCTTCACATTGGCCAAAGTGCTACATAAAGACATGATTGAAATAGCCAATAATTTAGATTTTAAGTCTGAAGAAAGAATAGGTGTTGAAATATTGGCTAGAAAAACTTTGGTCGCGAATGCATGTAAAGAAACTGTCAATAAAGCCATGGAAACGGTAGGCGGTCAAAGTTTTTACCGAAAATTCGAATTGGAGCGACTCTTTCGTGACATGCAAGCGGTTGGATTTCATACATTACCTGAAAAGAAACAGCAGCATTTTACAGGCGAATTTTTATTGAAATAGCAAATTACTGCCAACGGTTGGGCTAAGCGTAGTGCGGAGACAAGGAAACTTTTCGTTTCCGTTTGCGCACGAAGCTAAAGCTTATTGTTTTGCTTTTTTTTCATTTGTCCAAAGCTAAATCCATAAGATTTAGCGACATCATAAATATACATAGACCATTCGATTTAGCCCTAAAGCCCGTATTACGTTTAGGTTTTGTTGTAGTGCGTTTTTTACTATTTGATTTCAAAAGTGAGTACAATGGAAGATTAAATAGTAACATTCAATAATATTATTTTCTTTCATGTTCATTAGAAAATAAAGTTGGAGGTGAAATATTTAAGTTTATTTTCAGTTTTGAATATTTAGAAAGTCTTTTAGTTTATGATGACGTTCAAAGGATATAGATATTTCATTATTTTATTACTTGTTATACTTGCTTGTGAAAGTGGGGAAAAAGAGGAGACCTTTACCCCTGATGATGACACCAATGTAAATACGAATGTAAAAAGTGAGGATATTCAAGGGACATGGTTTGTTTATTCAGGAGAATTTATGGACACTAGTGTTCAGATAGCTCCACGATTCCCAATATGTGGATATGATTACTTTGTCTTTTCCGAAAATGACAGATATGAAGAAGTTTTATATAACAACGATGACTGTGTTCCAGTTAAAAAAACAGGCAATTGGAAAATTGAAAACGGAATAATATCAGTCTCGTTTTCATCAGGAGAAGTGGAGGAGCTTTCAATAATCGATTTCAAACCCTCTGAATTGGTAATCAGGTTTCTATTTGATTTTGATGATGATGGAAATAAAGATGTTTTCAAAGCTAATTTAAAACGTTATGACCCTATTTCTAATAACCACGTAGCCACATCTTTTGCCAGAGATTCGGATGAGCTATCACTTTTGAGATTTAATTGGAAGCAAGAAACAGATGTTAATTCGTTTACTGGTTATGAGGTATATCGTTCCATAGAAGGATCCTGTGCAATAGAAAATGCGGTACTCCTAACAGAAATTAATGATATTACCAACACTACTTTTATCGATTACGATCCACCAGCTACCACAAATACCTTATGCTATTTTTTGAGAATATATTCAGATGATGTTATGGTTGGCGAAAGTAGATTACTTACTGAAAACCCAAAAGATTTAATTATTCCAAATACACCTAACCTAAGTAGTGTTAGTGTAGATGGTGAAACTATTCTTTTAGAATGGAGTGAATATGACATCCCATACTTTTCCCATTACGAAATAGTTTATGCCAGTACTGATGGAACGAATTTGCTTTTCCATGAAGAGGACAGTGTCAAAACAATTAACGCTATCGAAGAGACCAGTTTTCTTGATACCGACCCTCCATATATTGAAAATCCATTTTATGCAGTTTATGCTTATAATATTTTTGGTACAAATGTGGTATCCAATTATGAACAGGTAACTTTTAGACAAAAAGATTTGTTCGGGCCAATTTATTTAAGCCATCTTGAAGTTGATGATGATGAGCCTGCCGTATACTTACACGGAAGCAGTCAAATTCCAAGTTGGTCCAGTTATGATACCAATGCGATACTGAGACTTAATTATGACCAAGGTGTACTTGAGTCAACTACAAGTGAAGAAGTCTATGTTGCGGGTGAATTTCCGTTTAGAAAACCATTTAACTTTTCCGAGGGAAAAGAGCTGTTAGTAAATGGGCGAAATAATTTACATTTTTTAAATCCAACATCACTTTCGGAGAATTTCTCCTTTGGTTCCTTTTACCTATTTGAGGAATTTAATCTATCCAGTATTGTAGATTTCACGTATACAAAAAATGACTTTTTGGTTGTTATTGATACCGATTCTATATTCATTTTTCAAAGAAATGGGCAAGAATTAATGCTTCTTGACAAACAAATTCATTACGAGACTCATCATGGTGATAACTTATACAGAATGATTCACGTGAACGATAATGAAATAATAGTAGGGCATAAAAATGATGAGGAAAGTATCCTGTATACCGTTAATGATAATGGTATTTTACAGGATAGAAGAGTGATTACGCTATCACTTAGTTCCGATTATATTGCTAAATATAAAAACACCTCATTTTACAGTAACTCCGGTAACTTACTGATTAATTACGGTCAAAGAAAACTATATTCTACAATTTCTTTTCAGGTTGAAGAACAATTGCCTGAAGATTTGTTTGCTCTAGGTTTGTCTAATGATGCAAAATATATTTTTGCCTCTACCATTGACCCTAATTGGTTTGGAAGTGATATAAAAACAGAATTTTTAAAACGAGAAGTACTTTTATTTGATACAGAAACAGGTGGAATACAAACCATTAAAACAAAGGGTTACCCTATTAGAATATTTGAAAATAACTTTGGTGAGCTATTTTCAATATCAATCCCGGAAAATCAAATAATTACTGATTTTGATGTATTTGTTGAGAAAATAAATTTCTTTTAAAACTTGACGTTTGGATTTTGTGGCTACTGAAAAGGTCATGACGGTTTTTTAATTGGAATAAACCAACGTATCCTTCAATGATTAATATTTTTAATACCTGTTTTTAAATATTACAAAAATTGAAAAAGTAATAGATTTGTAAAATGAACTACAACGGTTGAGCTATTCGTAGTGGGGGAGCGGGAATGCATTTCCCGTTGCGCCACGCCCCCTAGCAAAAGCTTTTTGTTTTGTTTTACTTTTTCTTGACCAAAGCAAAATCCATAAGATTTAGCGACTTCATAAAAATACACAGACCTTTCGTTTTTGCCCTAAAGTCCGCATTACGTTTAGGCTTTGTTACACCATGTTTTTTCCCGTAAAGCTTTTCTGTTTTCGATTTTATTCAGTCAAATTTTGGAGTCCATCCATAACGTTTTATTCAGGACTTTTTTTTAAGTAATTCAATTTAATTCCAGTTACTATTGCCTGTATAATTCCTATTATCCAGTACGTTGGAAACCTTAATGATGTGTAGAC
This sequence comes from uncultured Flavobacteriaceae bacterium, assembly GCA_947494565.1. Lineage (GTDB taxonomy): Bacteria > Bacteroidota > Bacteroidia > Flavobacteriales > Flavobacteriaceae > Maribacter_C. The sequence goes on from CANLVG010000003.1 coordinate 477,395, forward strand.
AACTTCGTAACTGTCCATCCAACCTCCGTTTGATTCAACTATTGCCAGTTCAATAAACATTGAACAGAAAGGAAATAAGATGCCAAATAAAATCCCACCAAAAACGCATCCCATTCCAAATTCAATTTTTTTTCTCCAGAATCGGATATTCAGAAAAATTAGAATAGCAAAGATTATGTAATCAAAATATCCAAATAGCATTTTTTTTGCTCCAAATGTGGTGTAACGGTTCGGCTATGAACAGTACGGAAGCAAACTGGCATTTGCTTTCCGCTACGCACATAGCGAAATCTTTTTGTTTTGATTTAATTTTTCTTGTCCAAAGCAAAATCCCAAAGATTTGGCGACCCAATAAAAATACGCAAACGCTGCGAATAAACACTTTAGCCCGCATTACTCATAGGTTTTGTTAGCAAAAGTTGCGACACGTATGAGTAAGCACATTCTCTTTCCGCAGATTAGGTTTCGATTGCAAATCGATTCGAGAACGATTCCACAACGATTGCGCAGATTGGAACGTTCTGTACCTGTTTTGAGTAAAGTCCATTTGCACAAACTCGCTAAGAAGTCCATCAGCGCAAAAGTTGCGTCTGAGTAAGGTCCATTTACGCAAAAAATTCGAGGACTTACGTCCTTAAAATGACAAGATATTTACCGATGATTTCCACGAGAAGATTTAATTTTCGAGCGATTTTTGCTAACGTTCCAGCTATGAAGCGTAGGAACGGTTTGGTTGGTTAGGCCTATGCTTTATAGCCATTGTTAGGTGCTTTTATTTCTTTTTAAATAGTCTTTTTAACCAGTTTGATTTTTCTTTTGAAGGGTCTATTATTTCCTCTTTCCAACTTCCATCTGCTCTTCTTGTTGCTCTCTTATTTCCAATTTCCATTACTTGTCCTTCGCCATGGTCAATGAATTCGAGTAAATCTTGAGTAGTCCAAACAATCTCCGAGTTATCTTTTAGCTCAACAGAAATCGCATAATCAATTTCGGTATCTCCAATAAATTCTATATTGGTTACTGAAGGAGTTGTAAATCCCATACATACTCCGTCTTTCAGAGCAACTCCAGCGGCTCTGGTCTTTTCATTGTCTACGAACTTTACGTTATCTCCAAATTCAATTATCATCTATCCTAAATTCTCTTTTATAATTAAACGACATTTCATTTTATTCCATTGAGTACTTAACCCTTGAAGAAAAATCAGATTTCCATACTCATCCATATTATTATGCCTTTCAGTGATTCTAAGCCATTCTCGATAGAAATTGTCGAATTGTTCTTCATTGTATTCTGGTAGCTTGAAGTCAGATAGATTCCAAATCTTTTCAAATTCAACCTTGTCCAGAATTTCTACTGGAGGATTTTTAATACCAATTAAATCCAATAATAATTGAAGCTGATTCTCGTCTTTAAAAGTTACAGTTTGAAAGTCTGGAAATCTATCCACAAACTTTTCAATGTCATTGAAGTCAGTCAATTCGAAATTATCACTTGCTATGAAATTGAAATTCATCATTTGTATAAATTGCACCTAACGGTTCGGCTATGATTAGTTGCGGCTTTAGAAATCCGCAGGATTTCCCGCCGTACACTAAACATAGTAATAATGCGCAGATTTTCCGCAGGAAAATCCCAAGCAATTAATTATAGGTATTGTTACAGCTCGTTTTTTTATTCTGCCAGTACTTCGTTATTTTGGTCAATCCCTTTTGTCTTAGTTATTTTCCAACCCTTTTTATTTTCAAAGCTCACGTACCAAGTGAGTATTTCAGAATTCTGTATTTGGTAAACCATTAAGCTCCCTTGTCCATTCGTAACGGTGTTTGTAGAAATCCATATACACAAACCATCTACAGTTTTATCTGAAATCAGTCTTTTTTTGTTTTCCGTACTACGTTGCCATATATGCTTCAATTCTTGGAATTTTGAATTTTCAATTCCTTTCTTCTTGTAGAACGTTTCGTTTAGAACTCGATTTGGATTGAATGGTGGGATTGTAATTTCTTTACCCCAATACGGTTCTAAAACAAATGGAATCATAGAGCCGATTCCAGTTTCATATTTCCTTATCTTCTTACCAGAAAAATTAAGCCATTTATGGTCAAACCAATTTTTGATTCGAATGATTGAGACTTCGCTAGGATTTAATGAAGAAATCAGATTCCCAATAATGGACTCAACAACTTCGATAAATCCTGAATCATCCGTATTGTCAAGTTTGAGTTTAATCATTTTTTGGAAATGTGCTGTAACGGTTGAGCTAAGCGTAGTGCGGAGGCAAGGAAACTTTTCGTTTCCGTCTGCCGACGTAGCTAAAGCTTATTGTTTTGCTTTTTCTTTTTTTGTCCAAAGCTAAATCCATAAGATTTAGCGACTTTATGAATATACACAGACCTTTCGGTTTTGCCCTAAAGTCCGCATTACGTTTAGGTTTTGTTACCTGCTGGCTTTCTTCAGTTTCTTTATAGATTTTTGTGCCAGTTCTCCAATTGTAAATTCTGCCTTTTGACTTAAGAAACCATTCTCGTCGTAAATTTCGGGAAGAACTTTATTGTCCGTTAATTTTTTAAGAAAAGGTATTTCACTCTCGGTTCCGATTGTCCCTAATGTCAGAATACAATCATAAACGACCATTGGGTTTTTAGATTTTGTTTTTTCTTTTACATAAGGGACTGCTTCTTTCAAATTAAAATCTTCAAATGTCCTGCACAAATTTGAAATTAAAGTATTGTTGTCTGTTCTGTTAAACAATTGAAGAAGTTTATTCGAGCTTGATTTTAGATTATTAGAATTAATTGATTGAATGGCAACAATCTGGACAAATTCATCTTTGTCGAACAATGCTTTTTCCAATAACGGTTTTATTCTTGGGTCATCTAACTCAACAAGTTTATAAAGTAATTGTCCTCTAGCAACTTCTGTCGAATCATTAAAGCTAGTTAATAAAGAGTCAAAACTGTGGTTATTCAAAATTTCAGATTTTGGAGATTTCTCCTCAGGTTTGACATTACAGGAAGATATAATAATTGATGTCAATACTATAAATGCAATTTTATTCATTGTGCTAAGTTTCTTCAGCTTGCAGGTAACGGTCTCGGCTATGAGTAGTTGCGTGTTTTAGCGGTTAACTTTGCAAGTACACACCAAACTGAAAATCCTCGCGGATTTTCAGAAGTAGGCGAGAACAAGCAATTACTTATAGCCATTGTTGGCAATAGTATTTTTATTTTTTAAGCATAATTTCATTTATCAATTTTTCAAATATTAGACTGTCAGATGGTCTTGGAGCGTTGTTACTTTTTATCCTGTTTTTAGTGTCTAAAATGCTATACCTAGGAATTGTATAAAATGTTTTATTCGAGTTTTCCCTTATTAGTAAATGTTTTAATAGCCTCGATTTTTTTTGATTTATTATGAGATATTGGTTTTCTTCTGATACATAATTCTGTAATCCAGATAGTGTTTGAATCCATTTGGTCTTATCCTCATCCACTGAAAAGTAAAAAAAGTTAAGGCTTTGTTCATTTTCCATTTTTCGCTTAAAGTTTTTTGCTTTTTTGAATTCTGAAATACACGGTCCGCACCAGCTAGCCCAGAAATCAAAAACCTTAATTTGATTAGGATATTTGTTAAGTATTTTGAGCAAGGTTGTTGTGTCACCATCAATAGTTAGGAGCTTTTCATTTAACAGTTCTTCCGTTAAAAGAAAATCGTATGATTTTAGGTCATCAAAAATTTCATCCATTCTGGCATACGCCGATTCAGAGAATTCGTCTTTGTAGTCTGTAATTAGGCTTTTCAATAAGTCAACATCTTGTTCTCCTTGACCAAAACCTTTCATGTAATAGTCATTTATTAGGCGGCCAATTGCATAGGTTTTTAATTCTCCCTCCAGATTTTTTTCTATGAATTCCCTTTCATTCGTAAAGTTTCTTCTTGAGTATTCCAGGTAATCATGATTTGCAAAAACATGTCTGATATAGAGAGTTAATGTGCGTTTAAAATAGTCGTTGTTTATTAAGTCGGGTCTTTTAAAATCTTCTATGCTAATGCTACTATAATATTTGTTAGAGTCAAAAAAGTCTTCCCTGTTATTATTAGTTGTTGCGTACACATACATCATATCATTAGTATTATTTAGATATTCACCAGCAACATATTCATGAGGTATGTTTCTTGGTAATATCAAATTATGCAGATATTCATATTTCAATTCAGAGCCTACAATATTCTTAAAATCTTTAGATACTTTAGGGTTTCGTTTAACATAGTCTTTGAAAATGGAATCTTTCTTCAGATAAGATGAATACAGTTCATTTCTATAAATAAAAGGGTCATATTTATAATAAGCCCAATCCTGTCTATGGGGGTCATTCATTTCAAGGAAAAAGTTATAATGCGCTTCGTTTTTTCCTGAAAACTTTAATTCCCCATTTTTGACTGTCATAGAAATAGTATCTCCCGGCGTAAATAAAACCCTTGTGAAATAGGGTGATGAGTCCTCCCTCTTTTCTGAAAAAGCGATTAAATCCATCAGTTGAGGCTTTTTAATATTGTACATTGTTAGGGATAAGGAATCTCCTATTAGAGTCCTATTTTCAGGGCTTTTGTGGAATGAAAAGCCAAAATCCGAGAAATTCAAAAAATTAAGGTATTCAAGGGCATAGCTATCATCTGTTTTCCCGTAAAGAGTAATGCTTTTAGATGAATCGACAGCATTTGATACTTGTTCATCTATTTCGGAATTTTCGGCAGTTCTTTTTTTTGATTTTTGTTCTTTTCCACAACCGATAAAGCAAACAATAATTATTAATAATAAAATTAATTTTTGTGTCATGGTTTTCGATATTATTGCCAACGGTTTGGCTATGATTAGTTGCGGAAATGTCCGCAGTATATTTCCAGCGTTGTAGCTAAGTTACTGATAATTGCGAAAGATTTTCCGTGAGGAAAATCCGTAGCAATTAATTATAGGTTTTGTTGGCAAAGCGTTTTTTTAATTTTTGCGACCGAGTAAAAGCCTGCGTTCTGCTTGCGTTTTGCGTGCGTCTGAGTAAGAAAGTCTTGCGTACTGCTCCGAACCCCTCCGAATCGCGCTAAAATCCATTTACGTTTGAGTGAGAAGTCCATGCTTCGCAAGAGTTTTGAATCGCAGAACTTTGAATAAAGGACAAACTTAAATACCTAGACAAAATGTTTGCCAACGGTTTAGCTATGAACAGTACGGGAGCAAACTAACGTTTGCTTTCCGCCACGCACATAGCAAAATCTTTTTGTTTTGATTTATTTTTTCTTGTCCAGAGCAAAATCCAAAAGATTTTGCGGACTTCATAAAAATACGTAAACCTAGCGATTAAGCGCTAAACCCGTATTGTTTATAGGTTTTGTTGGCAAATCGTTTTTATTTTACAGAATTGTTAGTCCGATTAATAAAGCCCCAACGATTACAACTAAGAGTCCAAATGAGAATAGTTTATCCGACGCTTTTACATGCGGGTTTTCTCCAAATAATTGACTATTTATTTCGTCTGAATTTCTCATGTATAAAATGAAGTCCCGTTTATGTAAACCAATGCTTGCTTTTCGAAAAATCCTGTCAAAAGTCCAGTAAATTATCGGCACGCAAAGTCCATAATACATAGCTAGTTCATCTTCTTGTCCCGAGTTCCGATTAAGAAGTCCAATAACCCCAGTTACAAATAGAATTCCGCAAACCGTCCAGACTATTTTCGGTTTTAGCCATACTTTCTTTCTTGAGTATAAAATAAAAAAACTCAAGCCAAGCGCAATTCCAATTCCGATTATGCTTTTATCCAATATTTATTAAATGTTTGCCAACGGTTCGGCTAAGGTTCGTTGCTGTGATTCGTCCGAAGGACAATCCAGCCGAACCTAAAGATAGCTTTATAAGCGTGATTTCCGTAGAGGAAATCCGCAAGCAATGAATTTTAGGCTTTGTTGTAGCAAGTTATTTCTTTTTCAGAGTTAATTCAATCAAATTAGTAATTTGAAAAGTGAATCTATCTCCGTTTTGAGTGTAATCCGATATACAGAGTTCTTTAGTATTACTGGATTTTAGAATAAGTTTGTCGCCCCTAATTGACCATGACAACTTTGCTGTCCGTTTTATTAATTCTTGTCCATCATTCGAAGTTAAAGCGACTAAATACTTATCAGTAAATTCCATCTCCGATCCAATAATATTTTCATTGTCCAATCTCAGACAAATCCCTGGATGTATTACACTTACCTTTTCAATTTTCCATTTACCGATCAAATCCGTTTCGGTGATGTAATCAGACTGAATTAGACCAAAAATATTCAGAAGTAATAATGATATTAAACCTTTCATAAAACTAAGACGAATCAAAGGAGAACTCGTTACTTGGTTTCAAAGCTTGAAGTTTTGTATAATTTGCTACAACGGTTTGTGTATGAAACGTAGCGTGTAAAAAGACACTAACTTTTCGAATTAGCACAGAGCCGAATTTTTATATTTTGTTTTTAATTTTTCTCTTTTAAAAAGCCAAATTAAAAATTTGGCGGACTTTATAGATATAGACAAACCTTTCGGTTTAGCACTTATTAGCTATGTTTTATACACCGTGTTAGCAACTGGTTTTTATTTTTTTGTATCCGGTTTAATTTCAAAGTTACTGTTCAGGTTATATTTCCAATCGTCAGTAAATTCCATATAGTTTTTTCCGTCCATTGTTGTCAAAACCATTCCCTCAACACTTGCAATATAGAACTCATTCCAATTTTGTATAAAATCCGATGTTTTTACTTTTACGATTGGGTCATTCCAATCCAACCAAGTGAAAAGAAATTCAGATTTTGATAACTCACTTTTTTTCAACCAATCCGTTATTTCCGACTCATTCTCTTCATAGTCAAAAAAGAATTGATAGTGATTTTTCGATTTATTCCAGTCAACAGTCGAGTGGTCAATTTCCCAATTTTCTCCGTTGTTGCTAACTCCTAAATCAGCCAGGAATTTATTAAATCCGCCATCTTTTCCATTAATTCCAACTGACTCGATAAAAGTCAGATGTTCGTGTAAAAAATGCTTTTTATTGGTTAAAATTCCCATTGGTTCTTTACTTGTTGCTAACGGTTGGGCTAAGCGTAATGCGGAAGTAAGGAAACTTTTCGTTTCCGTCTGCTCTGCGAGCCAGAGCTTTTTGTTTAGTAATTATTTTTTCTTTTTAATTGCCAAATCCAAAAGATTTGGCGGACTAGGCAAACAAGCCCAAGCCTTTAAATATAGCACTTTATGCCCTATTTGCTATAGCCATTGTTGTGCGTTCGGCTTTATTCATTTTCATCATCAAGGCTTTCTAAAAACTTAATTGGGTCTTTCAAAAAACTATGGGCATCCGAATTCCTAATACTTTCTTTTATTTCTTCAAAATCAGCGTTCATCAATTTACCCTTTCTGTCCATAAACATCCAGTCGTTTTCTTGTCCCAATTCAATCATATTTTTCAGGAAAGCAAATCCATTTTCTCGTAAATCTGCTCTAAAGGAAAATTCAGTTATTGATAATGTTTCTTCGTCCAATGCCATAAAAGCATCATTGTCCAAGGTTTCAGTATATGTTTTCCAATGAAAGCTTGTTTTACTATTTCCCCAATCACCTCTTTTGACTATTAAGTCAATTTTTGGGGTAATTCCGTCTGGTTTTTTGTCAATTTCTTTCCAATATAATTCCGCATCAGATTCAAAAAATCCAGTTTCGGTACTAACTCCTATTTGGTTTGGAATCAGTCCTTGTTTTTTTAGAATTCCCTCTGTAGGAACAACTGCTAAATAGTATTGATAAATTGCCATTTATTTTCGGTTTTCTTAGCTGACGCACAACGTGTTCGTGTATGGTTTCGTTGTGTCGTGTACTAATTTAGCAAATAAACAGTAACCCAATAGTTCGGCCGCGTGGAAATTCCGATTAGGAATTTCAGACGCAATGAACTATACACGTTGTTGTGCTTCGTTTTTTATTTTGGTTTTGAGTATTCGATTAATTCCTCCACGTAGTTAAAATCACCTTGATTTTGAGTGAGTTTTATGAAATTTTTTACAGCAGGTGCATATAACCAAACTTCTGTTTCATTTGCGCTATAACCTCTAGAATTGGTAGTTTTCCCAGTGTATTTTATTGTGTAGGCCATAAATGTTCCCGCTTCTACTGTTTCTTCTTGGTATGATAGTACTTCGGCATTCTGACTTTGTTTTCCTGTAGTTCCATCTTGACTTGTCCAACTGTTTTCATATTTCCATTTTTTACCCACTTCGAGAGGCCAGTCGTACTTCGGTGTTTCGCTTACATCTGGTTTAACGATTTCGGTAACGGGAATAGTATCTTTTCCAATAGTCATACCTAGGGCTCCGTCAAAACTTATTATTTCTCTTGTATCTGTTCCATCTGAGCGTACTTCTCCTTCAGTAGTCACACCTTTATATTTCCATACCCATTTCTCACCAACCTGATAATCAGTTAGAGTTGGTTGGTTGGTAGTGCTGGATTTAGTCGAGTCATTACAGGCACTAAATAATACTAATACAAGTAATATTAGAATTGGATTTTTCATTTTTTTCTTTAAAACAATATGTCGTGATAGATTGAAATTTGTTACAATTACTAAAGGCTAGTACCAAGCAAAGAATTATAAACGTTTTAAGTTAGTCTTTCGTTATTCTATTCTAATGAATGGTATTCATTATCTATTTGCTCGATTAATTTTGTTATACTTTTTTTTAAAAGAACAGATTGCCTTGTATAATAATTAAGTTGTCTAGATGAAATATAAATATCAGCTAATATTCGTTTATCAGTAATTTTTATAGGTGAGCCAAAATCACCATATTTTATTTCATACGCATATTTATTTCTTAATTCATTAGAACGATTCAATACGTCCTCTCCAATAGTAATGATATTTTGGGCTTCCAATTCATAGATATTTTGAATATTATTAAATAGCTCACGATTGCTTATAATGCTTGATTTTCCTTCAGATATCATTGAATTATAAGTTCCAATTTTTGGTCGAAATTTTCTGTCTGTAAAGAAAATATATTCTAATTCAGATACTCCTTCCACTTTAGGTAGCTTACCAATAATTTCCTCGAATATAAAGTCAATAGTTGTGTCTTGAGACATTAATTGAGCAATTCGCCATTTGTGGTCTTTAATTACTTGAGACAACAATAATGTATCTTGAATTAAATCACTCTTTATTTCTTTTAGATAGACTTTCTCTGCATCTCGTGTTTTTTTTAATTCGTTCGAATTATTTATACTTAGGGCAATTAAAATTCCAATAACTACTAGTATAATTTCTCCAATAGCATAAAGAAGATATTTAATGACCTTATTATCCCTAATCATATTCTGTCTTATTTTTCTAAAGAATTTTATCATTGGTCAATGGTTGGTCATAATGAAGCACAACGGTCTCGGCTATGAGTAGTTGCGTGGGTTAGCACTTAACTTTGCAAGTACACAGCAAGCTGAAAATCCGCGAGGATTTTCAGAAGTAGGCGAGAACCAGCAATTACTTATAGCCATTGTTAGGCAAAGTTTTTTGTCCATTTTTTTCTTTGCTTTATAAAGAAATTAATGTGGCTTTTATTGATTTCTAGTTTATTATTTTTAAAGTCATTTCTTATAACATTTTCTGCTATACTTAGAATGCTCCTTGGATTGCCATTTGTCGATTTGTGTAAATGTTCTAAGTTTTCATTTGAAATAGATATTTCATATTCTGGATGATGCTTTGTAATAAGTTCGTTGATATATTCTTTTTGTAAACCATCAACAGATAAAATAAATTCAAATGTATTTGGAATATTTATGTCCATTTGTTCGTATGATATTCCTGCAACGAATACAAATTGGATATTAATATTTGAAAAAATATCTAGGTGTTTTGACAATAAAGCCCTTTGCCATTCTTTACTCATTAAGTTAGCCTCATCACATAAAGCAACAAGCTTTATTTTTTTTTCCTTTTTTAATAAGAATTCTTGAAGCTCTTCTATATAACTTATAATTTCAAATGGCATCAACTGGCTAAACTCGCGACTTTCAGATTCACTTATTTTTAAACCACCATTAAGTATAGCTTTTACTCCGATATTACCTTCTTCTGTCGATTGTATTTTGCGAGCTGATGCTGCAAGGTTAGCATAAGTTTTTTGTAGATAATTAATTTTTCTTTTTAAGCTATTATCTCCAAAATCAGGGTTTATGGATTTTTCAATCAGTTCACTGTGTGGTCTGTTATAAAGTTCAGTCCATATTGAGGTGATTATCTCAAGGGCTAGAAATGATGAAAATGCATATTCGTTATTGATAAAAGAATTTCTTGAAAGCGAAAACAAGTTTAAGAAGAAGGGGAAAATATTATCGCTTTCTGTTAAAGTTTCATTATATATTGACTTTAACAAAAAGGTTTTTCCAATTCCTCTTTCTCCATAAATAAAAATATTATTATTGGTTTTCAGAATTGTACCCAAACTCGAATTAACCTCTGGAATTCTGTCAACTCTTAACTTTTCAATTTCTTTATTTGTAATATATCTCGCGTTCATTTTTAAATTTTGCCTAACGGTTGAGCTATGAACAGTACGGGGGCAAACTGGCGTTTGCTTTCCGCCACGCACATAGCGAAATCTTTTTGTTTTGATTTATTTTTTCTTGTCCAGAGCAAAATCCAAAAGATTTTGCGGACTTCATAAAAATACACAAACCTTTTGTTTAAGCCCGAAGCCCGTATTGTTTATAGGTTTTGTTGTGTGCAGTTTTTTTAGAGTCCAACTGCGTTTTTCCAATTACTCATGGTTGTAGGATGCTCCATGTTAATAGGGTAGTGGCTATTTACGAACATAAGTTGTTGCACAGTTAGTAAAACAAATAAGCCATCATTTCCACAATTTATTGGATAAAACTGTTCGTCGGAACCTTGGAGCCTTAGTTCAGCGTTCAGCATGTCCATAAAATTTACATAGGCAATTCCCCAGTCGTTATCAGAAAATTGTCCGTCAAAAGCGATATATTCATTTCCATTAAGTTCGATTGAGTGTGTCCAACTGATATCATCTTGCGAACTTTTTTCATTTTCAAATTCCAGTTTTAGCCCCAACTTTTTAAAAGTCCTTTGAACTTGTCCTAAATATTCGGTTAATCCACCAATTTCGAAAAGCTCTTCACAATCGACCCAGAAATATCTGTTGTCCATAAAATCAAGTGTTTCTCCTCGCATTGGACCTTGAAAAAAATTTAAGTCCGTATATGAATTTTCAAAATCAGCTTTTACTTCATCAAGTTCTATTGAATCTGTTAATTTAAAATAGTCCAGCTTGTCGAGTCCATCAACAATTTCTTTTCCATCCAGTTTTTTAAGAATCTCCTTTTTCGGATTAGGATTTCTGATTTTAGAACTCGCATCATTTTTCTTAGAGTTACAGCCTAAAAATGTTGAAAATAATACCAAGAATAAAAGATACTTCATTGATTTTTTAAATTGCACACAACGGTTGGGCTATGATTAGTGCGGCGCAGAAATCCGACGGATTTCCAGCTACGCGCTAAGCAAAAGCTTTTGGTTTTGTTTTTTCTTTTTTTGTTCGAAAGCAAAATCCCAAAGATTTTTGCGACTTCATAAATATATACAGACCTTGGCGTAAAACCCTAAGTCCGTATTAATTATAGGCATTGTTAGCAACTGGCTTTTTCCACGTTACTTAATCCGCTTGTACTTAGCACTTATCCTCAACTTTTCTTTTTTATTTGGATAGTAATAATTTAATCTTTTTTCAGATATTTTGATAGTCCAGGAATAGTCGGTTTTATGTCCATTTCTATATTCGGTCATAGAATAAAATTCACCGTTCCGAGTGATTTTTCCATTACTGATTTCAGGACTATAATTTTTATATGTTTTCCATTCCTTTTTATTATTTACACTCCAATTTTTTCGAGTATACGTTGAATCAGAATGTATGGTAATTTCACTAATTCCGTATGAATAGACTGAGCTATAGTTATGGTCATTACCTAAATAAGTTCGGTCATTTGATTGTCCAAAAGTTGTAGATAGAAAGAAAAATAGAAGTAAGTTTAGAATTCCGATTTTCAATTTTAAATGATTTTTGAGCTTGTTGCTAACGGTGCGGCTATGGCAAGTAGGGCAGGCAAGGAAACTTTTCGTTTCCGTCTGGTCTGCGAGCCAGAGCTTTTTGTTTTGTAATTATTTTTTCTTTTTTAATTGCCAAATCCAAAAGATTTGGCGGACTCAGTAAACACGCCCAAGCCTTTAAATATAGGACTTTACGCCCTATTTGCTATAGCCATTGTTAGGCACAGGCTTTTTTTATTCACATTCTTTGTCAATCCTTTCTTGTGCATATTCCGCACCCAATTCCTTTGCTTTTGTCCATAATTCACATGCTTTTTTCAATTGCTTTAAATTGAAATATGTATTACCCTTATTAAAATAAGCTTGTGGATTTTCAGGTTCTAATATGATTGCTCGGTCATAAAATTCGATAGCAATATTATATTCTTCATTTTCGTCGCTCAACGTTCCTCGAGATACAATTGCGCCATAAAATTCAGGGTTAATTTCAATTGCTTTATCGTAATCTTTCATTGCGTATGTGAACATATTAAGCTCATTTTTCGCATAACCCAAGTCATAGTATGAGTGATAATCTTTGGGATTTACTTTGAGAGTATTATTCCAATTCACGATGGCTCCAAAAAGGTTTTCTTTTCTATATAATTCAACAGCTTTTTCGTAGTAGAGCCTTTCTTTGTCTGGTGAATAGTCAAGAAATTCAACTTTTTCATTGTCGTTAAATGCTCCATAACCTGCAAGTTTAGAATCAAACTGATAACCTTCTTTGTAAAATGATAGCTCCCAAAAGACTATATTATCTTCGGTAATTGGGAACTTTTCAGTATTCCCATATAGTTGATAAAGTCCATTCTCTTCGGTAATCTTTAATTCTGAACAATTGTATTTTTCGGAAAGTGAATTTGAAAGGTCTTCTAAATTTTCTCTTTTGTTACTTTCGAATGTAAAGTCCAGATTATTTAGTCCGTATTCTGGGAACTTATCATTCGCAATCCTCTCATAAAGTCCTAACGCGTTCAGTAATTCAGTCCGCCAGTCGTCGGAATATTTTTCCCATGTGAAGTATGTATTTTCCATTTGCGAATTGGCACTAATAAATGTAAAAAGGGTTATTATGAATAATAGGTTTGATTTCATTTTTCAGCTTGTGCCTAACGGTTGAGCTATGAACAATACGGGAGCAAACTAGCGTTTGCTTTCCGTCACACACATAGTGAAATCTTTTGGTTTTCTTTTTTTCTTTTCCTTGTTTAAAGCAAAATCCCAAAGATTTTGCGGACTTCATAAAAATAAACAAACCTCTCGATTAAGCCCGAAGCCCGTATTGTTTATAGGTTTTGTTGTGCGCTGGCTTTTCCGTCCGAGTATTCCAGCCACTTTAACGGCTCTTTGAGTTTGTGCTTATTCAATTCTAAATGGATTACTCTTCTTTTCTTTCCATTCGTAGTTCTATTCGATGCGTGCAAAGTAAGAGGTTTCATTAGCATTACTCCGCCTTTTGACACTTCGCAGACGACCTCATTTTCAATATTCCAATCTTTTGAGTCAGTACGAACGATTCCATTTAGGTGCGATTTCGGAATTACTTTTAACGCTCCATTATTTTTGTCCGTATCGTCCAAATGGATTCTTATGGTAATTGTGTCCTTTAAAATCTGAATTGGGGGCTGAACTCCATGTTGGCCTTTTTTAAAAGTCCAATTTACATAGCTTTCTAAATTAGCCCTTTCTTTAACCGAAATACTCAAATCTTGATGATAAGCAACAAACCAATTAGATTCACTTGGTTTGTCGAAATAAATGGCTTTGGTTAAGAAGTATTCATCTTCAGTTAAGTCAGATAGTAAATCCATCAGTTTTTTATTAAACAACAAACTATTCAAATCAGGAACATTATTTATTAGTTGCCTGATTGCAAATAAATCTTTTGTTTTTGAAACTGTTTTACCGTCTTGCTTCGAATTTTCTATACAAGCCAAAATTTGGCTCATTTCATTTTCAGAATATAAGTCCGTTAAAATGGAATATCCATTCTCTTCAAGTTCTATTTTGTTTCTTTTAAAATCCATTTTTCAGCTTGCGCACAACGGTAAGTGTATGCGCAGTGGCTTTGGCGGAGCGCCGGCATTTAGCGGCCATTACGTATACATAGTGTTGTTATC
>CANLVG010000004.1 GCA_947494565.1 uncultured Flavobacteriaceae bacterium
GCCAACAGCCAACAGCCAACAGCCAACAGCCAACAGCCAACAGCCAACAGCCAACAGCCAACAGCCAACAGCCAACAGCCAACAACTACTTATAATTCTCGTTGACCAAGGCAATAACGCTCTCCGTATCCGGCATTCGCGCTACCCTCACGTCTGAAAAATAGGTTCGCGCATGAGTCGCGGTAGTCTCCCCGATACAGTAAGCGATTTTGTCCGGTTTGTTTTTCAATAGATAGCTATCAATAGTCGATGGACTAAAAAACAGTACGCCTTCCACTGATGGGTCTAGCGACACCGAATCATGCTTGGTTTTATAGGCTTCTATTTCGTTGATAACGATATTATGTTCCTTCAATATATCCGGTAATACGTCTAAACGGATGTTGCTACAGAAATAGGTCACTTCGGTACCCTCCATAAATTCCACGAGATAGTGAGCGAGCTTTTTGGCGCTGTTCTCCGAATGGGTCACCTTGCCGATGTGCCGTTCGATGGAACGCTTGGTCTTTCGTCCGACGCAATAGATATTCTTGAATTGCAATTTATTAGCAGGCATGGTAGTCAAAAGTGCCTCCACCGCATTCTTACTTGTGATGACGACGTTTTGAAGGGGCTTTTTCAAAATAGGCGCTGGAATTCTGGATGAATTTATCTTGACAAAATCATCGGAATCGACCTGTATGCCGTCCGCAAACAACTGTTGTTGTTCCGGGGTTATTTTCTTTGTTGAGAAAATGGTGGTTTTTTGCGCAACCTTTTGTAATTCGCTCATCAACCGTTTTCCCCCTCTAGCCAGAATACTATTGGCACAGTCTTTTGCCAAAGACTGGTGTTGACCTAATCTGACGGTGAATTCCGCTTCTAGTTTTTGTGTTCCGTCTACCGTCAACAAGACACCCTTCAAGGTGATATCTTCACTTGTTTCGGTAGTTTTTATCGTGGCCAGGGCGCCTATGGGAGCGGTGCAACCACCTTCTAATATTCGAAGAAATTCACGTTCGATGTCCGTACAGATTTCCGTGGGTTCGTGATTGAGTTGGGCACAGGCTTCTTGAACATAGTCATCCGAAGCGAGAGCTGCGATCATAATGGCACCTTGGGCGGGAGCCGGTAGCATCCAGGTCAAGCCTATGGTGTTTTCAGGTTCCAGTCCGATTCTGTCCAATCCTGCGGCGGCGAAAATAGCACCGTTCCAATTGTTGTCTTCAAGCTTTTGAAGACGACTGTTCACATTGCCCCTTAAGTCCGTTATCGTATGGGTCGGATAGCGGTTCAACCACTGTGCCTGTCTACGCAAACTGCCGGTTGCAATGGTCGCTTGGCGTTGCCCCAAAAATTCTTGATTGTTCTTATATACCAAGAGATCTAAAAAGTTGGCCCGTTCGAGTACGGCTGCTTGAACGATACCCTTAGGCAAGGCCGTGGGTACATCTTTCATAGAGTGCACCGCAATATCGATATCCCCTTTGAGCATGGCCACATCTAAGGTCTTGGTAAAGATTCCGGTGATACCCAACTCATAAAGGGGTTTGTCCAAAACTAGGTCACCGGTTGATTTTACCGGAACCAATTGCGTTTGATATCCCAAGCTTTCCAGCTGGTCTTTGACGGTAGTTGCCTGCCATAGCGCCAATTCGCTATCGCGTGTACCGATACGGATTACTTTGGTCATTGAGTATCTAGTTCTAGTTGGAAGACTTTGCGTATCAAGGCCAAGCTGGTATCGGCATCGATACTGTCATCTTTGAGGTGATTGGCGAACTGCTTGGTGATTTTTTGAATAATCCTTTCACTGATAACATCGGCTTGCTTCTCGTTGAAATCGGAGATTTTCTTGGATTGATAATCCAACTCCTCGTCTTTCATGGTGTTCAACTTCTTTTTCAATGCTTTGATCACAGGTGCAAACTTTCGGGTCTCAAGCCATTGGATGAAGTCGTGTTTGACTTCTTCGATGATGGTCTCCGCATTCGGAATGAATTTTTTTCTGCGCTCAAGGGTATCATCGGTCATTTTAGAGAGGTGGTCGAGATGTATGACGGTAACGTTCTCAAGATCTAGAACGTCATCGGAGACATTCTTGGGAATGGATAAATCTAAGATCAATAAAGGTTTTTTGGTATAAATGAGTTCCTTTGATATGGTAGGTGCTTGGGCACCAGTAGCTACGATCAAGATATCGCTATTGCGTATTTCGGTTTGAAGATCTCCATAATCCTTTACGAGAAGGTTGAATTTCCCAGCGACTTTTTCGGCCTTGTTCTTCGTGCGATTGATTAGGGTGATATGATTGTTCTTGGTGTGTTTGATGAGATTTTCACAAGTATTTCGACCGATTTTTCCAGTTCCGAACAGTAAAATGTTCTTGTCGGAAACATCGGCCACGGTGTTCATGATGTATTGCACCGAAGCGAAGGCTACCGAGGTAGCCCCTGAGGAGATCTCGGTTTCGTTCTTGATCCGTTTGCTGGCCTGAATCACAGAATTGGTCAACCGTTCTAAAAAAGGGTTGGCGATACCGATTCTTTTGGATCGATTGAAACCGGTGCGTAATTGGCTGATGATTTCGAAATCACCCAGAATCTGACTGTCGAGTCCTGTGCCTACTCTAAAGAGATGGCTGATGGCATCGTTATTTTTAAAAACGTAAGCCACTTCCTGAAATTCCTCCACCGAACCTACAGTATTGTCGCAGAGTAATTTTATGAGTTGAAAAGGGTGCTGTGCAAAACCGTGTAGTTCTGTGCGATTGCAAGTAGAGGTGACAATCAACCCATCGATTCCCAAGGCCAACGCCTGAGTCAATAACTTATCGGTAGCCTCGCCATCTAAACTGAATTTCCCCCTGACGTGGGCATCAGCTTTTTGATAACTTAGACCGATAGTATAAAAAGAGTTATGTTTGGAAATATGATAATCTTTCATATATACTTGACAATCGCCAGCAAATGTAATAGCATTGTTATTCAAAAAATAACGCTAGCGGAACAATAAATGTCGTTTCGCGTATTTTTAGATATAAATGAATATAAATCGGATGAAATCCAATACTTTTATAGTAAATACAGCGCTTATCATCCACTTTATTTAGACTCTTTCTAAATAAAAATGAACAAAACCGCTCATTTCATGGAATCAAAAAATATCGCTCAAGGTTCATTTTCTGAAATTCTTATCGAGGATGGTTTCTTCGTGTTGAAGATTCAGAACGATACTACGCAGGTGCAGAAGGTTACACGTGCTATCGATAGTTCATATATTCAATTTCATTTTTGCCTTAAAGGAAGTTCAAAATTCATTTTCAACGACGGACACTATGCTTTGGATGTCTCCGAGGAGAATTCGCTCTTGCTGTACAATACACAAATGGATTTACCCCTTAACCTGGAATTGCCCCCAAATTCCTGGTTGGTATCCGTGGTGATGACCATTCGGAAGTTTCATTCGCTCTTTTCACGTGAGGCCGACTACATTCCTTTTTTGAGCAAGGAGAACAGCGACAAAAAGTATTACTCCCAAGAAGGTTTTAGTCCGGCCATAGCCGTTATTTTAAGCCAAATGATTAACTATAACTTGCATCCTTCCATTAAAACACTGTATATCAAGGGTAAGGTCTATGAACTGATTTCGCTCTATTTCAATAAAAGTGATGATGCTGATATTGAGCAATGTCCATTTTTGGTAGATGAAGACAACGTGAGGCGCATTCGGCAGGCAAAGGAAATCATGATATCAAGAATGGCAGAGCCGCCGACCTTGGCCGAACTTTCAGAGGAAATAGGGTTGAGTTTGAAGAAATTAAAGGAAGGATTCAAGCAAATTTATGGAGACTCCGTGTTCAGTTTTCTTTTCGATTACAAAATGGAATACGCCCGTAAAATGTTGGAAACCCAAAAATACAATGTCAATGAGGTGGGCCTGCGCGTAGGGTATAGTACGGCGAGCCATTTTATCTCGGCCTTTAAAAAGAAATATGGTACTACACCTAAGAAGTATCTTATGGGATTAGCGACCAGTTAATAACAGCTCGAATGAACCTGAATCAGATTACAGTTCCTTCAATTGACGTGGCCAAAGCGATTTCTTTTTATGAAAAACTAGGGCTTCGTCTGATTGTCAAAGCCTTGCCCCATTATGCCCGATTCGAATGCCCCGAGGGAGACGGTACTTTTTCTGTCCATCAGGTCGATGAACTTCCAAAGGGAGAAGGGATTTATGTTTATTTTGAATGTACCGATTTAGATGAACAGGTCGCCAATTTAATGGAAAAAGGAATTGCGTTTGACGAACCAGCAACGGATAGACCTTGGCTATGGCGCGAAGCACGTTTACGGGATTTGGACCGCAATCGCATTATTTTGTTCTATGGAGGGGTGAATAGAAAAAGTCCACCCTGGAGGATATAGCAGGGAGACGTGTCGAATGAAGTGACAATCTCATAAGGCGCATCAAGCACCTTTTCGTCCCAAAAAGGATTTCACAAAGGCATCTTCACTCATCAAGAATTTCTCTGGACTATCGCCGATGAGCTTTTTGAAGTCACTGATAAAATGGGATTGGTCATAGTAGCCGTATTCCAATGCCAATGCCAACAAGCCCTTAGCTTCGGTAGTATTGATAATCTCGAAAATGCTATTTAACTGTACGACCTTACAGAAGTATTTGGGCGGCACTCCTATGATTTCCTTAAAAGTACGCCCATAATGACGAAGACTAAGATTGGCTTTTTCCGCTAGTTCGGAAATAGCGACGCTACCATTGTTTTTGTATATTTCATCTATAGTCAAATCAAGCCAGGGAAGAGCACTTAGACGATTGGTCTCCAACGTTTCCAATAGCTTCAAAAGCACCGGAACCCTATCGATGTTCGACTCACATTCCGCTAGTACCTTAAGTGTTTTATTGGCATTGAACAAGTTGGTGCTTTCAAGTGACTCCCACTTATTTAAAAAAGAAGCCCCCTTCAGATGAAACAGATAGTAGGGTGCCGTCGGATGTAATAAAAACCCGATTTGACCAAAATAACCATCGATTTCCATTTTAGGGATGGTGCCATAAATCTGTCCAGCAAGGTTTAAACGCGAGGGAGCAACACTCGAGTTCTTTTTGACATGCAACCAAGGTAAATCACCGTAGACATGAATCAAAACCGGAAATCCGTTCGGAAGAATAGGGAAAGTGACCTTGACCTTTTCATGGGTAGCCCCGTGAATTCCGGCAATTACGAATGGTCGTAATCTTTCGGGGATGTCACATTCCAGCTTTTCGGCAAATTTTTTAATCATTTGAAGGAACTACAGTAAAGATTTTAATATACTAATAAATGTCCATTTCTTCCTATACAAGAAAACATTCAAGGCTTATCTTAGGCTCAGAGAACAATTTAAAAATGCCAATTTCTAGAAGCTCAATACCATTTTTTCTTTTTTGCGTACTCTTGGTCTGCTCCTACTCAAAGCAATTGCAGGGGCAAGAACAATTCAGTTTTCGTCAATTAAGCGTAAAAGAAGGATTGTCACAGAACAGTGTGGTTTCCATAGCACAAGATAGTACCGGTTTTTTATGGCTGGCAACACAAGACGGCCTGAATAAGTATGACGGCAGGCAATTCACTACTTACCCCTTTCAGTTTACGGATATCACCAGACCTACCTACAGCAAATTGGGCAGTATCTATACGGATAGAACAGGTGTCGTTTGGGTAATACCCGATGACCATTTGGTCTACAGTTATGATGAAACCAAAGATTCTTTCAATGATGTTCAGGGAGTGACCCAAGCGAGTACGGTATTTCAAGATTCTGAGGGCACCCATTGGTTTGGCACGTTCAATGGCGAAATACATTTTATGACCAAGGACGGTAGGGTGCGCGAATTACCACTTTCCCTAGCCTCTGGCCACAGTATTTATGATATATCCGATCTAAACGAAAACGAGGTGTATGTGCTGACGAACCGGAACCTTATTCAGATTGATGCCAAGACCAAGCAAACTCGGATAATTGCGCCCAAAGTGTTGTTGGGAGAGGCCCTGGCTGCCGACTTTAGTGCAATGGTAAAAACAAACGATGAAAGAATCTGGATAGGTACATTTGGTGACGGCCTCTACTTTATGAAACCTGGAAGCCAGTACATGGAACGTGTTGACCCCAATGAATTTGAAGGATACCTACCCAGTAACCTCAACATCTTGGATTTATATTTCGACTCAAAGCAGCGCCTATGGGTTACTACCTATGGTAGCGGATTGATGATGCTCGATTTCAAGAAAAAAACGGTTCAACAATTCAAGGCCGAAAAGAACAATCCCAAGGCGCTGCATTATAATGACATCCTGTGTGCTTATGAAGATAATTCGGGAACCCTTTGGTTCGGCACCGATGGAGCAGGAACAAGTTATTACGATGCCTATTTAGAAAAGTTCAATTCCTATACCAATTACCAAACACCGGAAAACATTAATATAGATGTCGTGCGGGCCCTTACGGTAGATAGCGAATCCGCCATTTGGATCGGCACTTCCGGTAAGGGATTAACCCAGTTTGAACCCAGATACAATAGCTGGACAACCTACACTTCAATGAATTCCGACATTTCGTCAAATCGTATCATGAGTTTACATTATGATGCTGATGGAGCACTGTGGATCGGTACGCAAGGAGAGGGACTATCTATACTGGAGAACCAACAATTTCAAACCTACAACCGTACGAGTGCTGTTTCGTTGCCTGCAATGACAATCTGGACCATTTTTGAGGACAGTAGGCATCGTGTTTGGCTCGGTACGCGAGACGAAGGTCTGCTGCAGTTTGATACTTCGGATGGGGTATTGGGGTCGTATCAGGATTTTGCCGTTGGGGATTCTCTCGTTAGCCGGAAAAACATTCGCGTGATCATTGAAGATCCCCATGGCAATTTTTGGCTGGGCACGGATAACCAGGGCCTTGTAAAGTTTAATCCGAATACTGGGGAATCAGAAGTTTTTATGACCGGAGCGGATAAGAATACCATCTCGGGCAACGGAATTAAATCTTTGTTTTATGATCAGGACGGAGTGTTGTGGGTTGGTACGTCTGGCAAGGGTTTAAATGCGCTAGACATCACTTCCGGAAAATTTGAAAACTATACGACAGCTGACGGACTTTCAAATAATGTCATCTATGGCATCTTGCCAGATGAACAAGGCCATCTTTGGCTTAGTTCCAATAAAGGAATTACCCGGTTCACCCCTCCAGAGAAAGGCAAGGGGGTTCCGGGTATCGTGAACTATGATAATTATGATGCCTTGGCGACCGAATTCAATACAGGTGCTTATTTTAAAGGTGAAGATGGGCAACTATATTTTGGTGGTCTTGAGGGGTTGTATTGGTTTAATCCGAAGCACATCAGTCAGAGTACATTCTTGCCTCCTACGGTCATTACGGATTTTAAGGTCTTGAATCAAGATAGATCAATACATTCCGATACCTTGTTGGCTTACGATGAGAACACCATCGACCTTTCCTTTTCAAGCCTCCAGTTTTCGGAACCGGAAAAGAACCAATATCGATATCGCTTGGTGCCTTATGAGGAGAATTGGGTGACCTCGGGCAACAAGAATTTTGTGCGATATACACATTTGCCCCCCGATGCGTATGAATTTCAGGTCATCTCAAGTAATTATGATGGCCAATGGAATGATAGCCCTGAACGTTTTAATTTTACTATTTCTGCTCCTTGGTACTTCAATACATGGTCGAAAATAGGATACGCCTTACTTTTTATACTTACCGGTATAGTGATATACCGCTATCTGAAGTGGCGATGGAAAATGCAACTTGACCTCCAATTAAAAGAGGAAGAAGCTCATCGGCTGAAGGAGCTTAATGCATATAAGTCGAAGATTTACACCGAGATCGCCCACGAATTTCGCACGCCACTTACATTGATTGCAGGCCCTGTGGAATCAAAACTTTCCGAACCGGGCCTTTCGGAATCGGATATGTCAAGATTTTCGATGATCGAACGCAATACCTCACGCCTTACCAACTTGGTGGATCAGCTACTGCAATTGGCGAAGCTCGAGGAGGGCGAGTTTGAACTTCAAAAAGAATGGGGCGATCTCGGACTTTTTCTCAAATCGACCGCTTCTTCCTTTGCGTATGAGGCCAAACAGCAAAAAGTACACTATCAGTATGAGGTTGAAGACGTACCCCTGGCGTTCTATGATCAAGATGCGTTGGACAAAATCGTCGTCAACCTTATTTCCAATGCCCTTAAATATGGTCGAAAAGAAGGAAGATGTGAATTTTCGGCTAACCTTGATACAAATGTCTTGTATATAAGGGTCGAAAACGATACCGATGGCGATATTGGCGATGTGCAAAAATTGTTTGAGCGTTTCTACCAAAAGGATAAAAGTTCTAAAGGGGCTGGCATTGGACTCTCCCTAGTGAAGGAATTGGTAAAATTATACCATGGGGAAATCCGAGTGCAACAAGATAACCATAGGATGGTATTCAACGTAAAACTTCCCATAACGGTCAAAGAACCTGAAATCAATATAGGGCAGGCCAATGAAAGGGGTGTGGTCGAGTCTACTAAGGATGTACCTATTTTACTGGTGGTAGAGGACAATGCCGATGTGCGGGATTTTATTGCAACGGAATTCGGCAAATCGTACAGGATACTACAGGCCGAAAATGGACGGAAAGGGGTGCAAATAGCTTTTGAGGAGATTCCCGATATCATCATATCCGATGTAAAAATGCCTGTTCAAGATGGTATTTGGTTGTGCAATACCTTGAAAACAGATGAGCGCACCAGCCATATCCCTATTGTTTTGTTGACGGCAAGTACGGCCAGAAAAAATGAACTTGAGGGTTTAAAAGCTGGAGCCGACGATTATGTCACCAAACCTTTTAAGATCAAAATATTGGAAAAACGGGTTTCCAATTTGATCAGCTCCCGGAAATTATTACGTGAACGCTACGTTCAAGAGGGGTTTGTCACACCTAAGGAGATTGCCATTACCCCTACCGATGAGGCCTTTTTAACCAAAGTACAAGACATCATGGATGAGCACTTGGCGGATACCGAGTTCAATACGGCCCAGTTCAGCCGTTCAATAGGTATGAGTCGCATGCAATTGCACCGAAAACTGATGGCATACACCGGCCTTTCCACTTCCGCCTTTATTCGTTCGCAGCGTTTGAAGCAGGCGGTGTATATTTTAAAGACTTCAGATGCTACCATCAATGAAGTTGCCTATACCGTGGGCTTCAATACTCCTAGTTACTTTATCAAATGTTTCAAGGAAACCTACAAAAAAACCCCAATGGAGTATCTTCAAAATTCTGATAATTAGACACTTATAATTGGTGTTACATTTCTTCTACACTTTGTTACATATGGGCTATCGTTTCTAATTTACTCCAAATACTTTTGATTCCAGAGCATTGAAAACAGAATCATGAGCACAAAAACCATATCAAAATGAAAAACAAATTCTCAACTAAAATGTGCCTTGCCATTGCGCTATTGAGTATCATCGCATGTGATGAAGACAATCCTTTGAATCCACTGGATGTCTGTGCCGATGCAGTAGGTTGGACAGAAGCAGTATCTACAGAATTGAACGCCTACAATCAAGCATCACAGGCCTATAATGAGGAACCAACATCGGAAAATTGCGCAGCCGTCAAGACAAGTGCCAAAAACTATTTTGACGCGTTGGGCGATGCGCTTGAATGTGTTCCTTCGGCAAGTAGGGCAGATATTGATAGTGCAATTAAAGAGGCAAAAGAGGAAGTTGATCGGGAGAGTTGCGATTGATGGTCATACTCAAAATGCCCAGACCCTTGATTGGAAATACAACTTTTTTATATGTGCTTTTACTAGTATCCTTTAACCTTTTGGCCCAGGCGCAAACAAAGACGACAAAGGAAACCAAGCTTATCGTCATTGTATCGTCCGATGGGGAAATCACGGCGCTCGAACTTTTTGAAAATGATAAAAGCAATAGAAAAAGACTCTTGGAAATATACCCTGAAAGCGCTTATTTTTTGGGCACTTTGGTCGGTCGGTACCAAATGAACGGAACCCATGTCGTACCCGTACCCGAATCAACGGTGAAAGTGTTCAAGGGCCATAAGCTATTCTCGGAGAAAGGTTTTTCCAAGGGGGAAGATTTTGAAAAAGGAAATGATATCATATTGGGTGAAGTAAGGGCCTTGATACTTGAGCATAGCAAGGCAGAACTAATTTTAAAAATAACGAATAATGAAAACTAACCTATTATTTTTTATGGTCTTCTGTATCATGGGGGGTACCGCAAGGGCCCAAAGCCCTGAGGAAAAACGAGCGCAAAAAATGATGGATAGCATCATGGAAAACATGCCCGAGGACCAAAAGGCCTTTATGCAGCAGGTGATGGCAATGGGCGAAAAGGCCAATGAGAATCGCACGAAAGAAAGAGCGGAAGCCCGAAAGGCACAAGAAGTTAAAAATAGAGCCGCCGAAAAGAAGTCGGAAGATGAATTTTATTGGAGGAATACCATCGCCAGCAATACGCAAGGTAAATTTAGTAACTGGCCATACGGCAAGGCCGATATTAAAGTGCGGTTTTCAAATGGATGGAATAAACCTGCGGACTATCTAAAGGTGGGTGAGGTTTCCGCTAACGGACAAGTCACATTGAAACTTCCGAATATCGATAGTTCAAAATGGCCAAGAACACCGATTGTGAAGGCCGATAACGAAGGAGATGGGATGTGGGCCAATCTAGAGTCATTGGCATTTTCAAATGAAGAGGTTACCTATTTTTCGACAAGATTCAGTCTGCACATCTTACGTGGTGAAGAAGAATTGGGGAATCTTAAAATAGGGAATGCCATCAAACCCGTAGTGAACTTGAATTCACCTTGCTGTATTGGTAAGGCGGGAGATGGGTACACCGCACACTGGATGTATATGAGTCAGGGCCATAGTATTCAGGGTGCCGCATATGATAATGGAATAAATGGCAGTGAAGGCGAAATAGTACACGATTTAAAGTTTCAACCCGGCTGGAATTTGGTCAAAGTTAGGGTAGAAGGCACAAAAGGAATGACAGCTAACGCAACCTCCCGAACCGACTATTGGAAGAACAAATATTATACGGCTACCACTTCCCTGCCTACCGACGCAAAATACTATTTCATCTCATTCGTAAATAAATAAAAAATGAGAGCTAGCAAACTAAACAAACTCATACATCTGGTATTCGCCCTCTGGTTATTGACCATCTTGGTGATGGTCTATCTGGGGCTTGATATCTAATGCCTACGGTATAGATTTTCCAAGTTAATTCCCCATGGGTCGAACAACCATGATGCCGATGTTCTTATTTACTTTTTTAAGGTAATCGGCCAGTGGCAGCTGGGAGACCTCCACCTGCATCGACCCTGTAGAAGCGTGTAGCAAGTGAATGCGTCCATCCTTTTCACGAGTAGCAATGCCGGTATGGGTGACATCTAGTCCCTTTATCGAAGTGGCCAAAGCAATAATATCCCCGGTTTGAATCAAATGTTCGTTCGCTTCAATTTGATCTTGGGGTAGGTAACAAAAGCTTTCTTTGGCCAATTCTTTTTCCGTGGCGAGAATTTTTTCAAAGTTGCGATCATCTTTCAGAAAGGGATACAATTCGCGATGTGTCCCCATAAAATTGATGTCCTTTAGAATGGCAATACCCCCGATTTCAGAAGTGATATCTTTGACGAGTCCTTTTTGATCGTTATTTCGAATCCATTCGGTAAAGTAATGTAGCCGAGAGCCGTATCCGTCAAGCTTGCCATCTTTATACCGAATGGTTTTTAATACATCGATAAAGCTGTCAAAGTCAGCTTTTCCATCCCTAAGTGAAGTGCTAAAGGCCAATACATTCTCGACATAAGTAGTACAATCCAGCCCCTGCAAGTTAATGACCAAGGTCTCGGTATCGCCGATCTCTAAGGTTTTGGCCACATACGGAATCTCTAAAAAGGTCTTTCCGACCGCGACCATGGTCTTTCCAAAATCGGCTTCCAGCAAGCCATCGATTTCGATAGTCTTATTCTCAAAGGCTTCTTTATCGGCCGGGGAGCATGTGATTTGCTGGGCAACGCTATTTACAACAACAAATAGCAAAGAACATAAGAGCAATTGTGATTTTCTCATTGTGTAAAATTACTTGAAAAATCGTAAAAAGAATAAAATCACATTTGTCACAAATAGTACGGTCAATAAAACAGGAGCACTGTACTCATATAGTTACTATATCAAGTTTGACAAACAATTACTCCTCTTTAAAAAGTGTTAGAATTTCTAATTCTAGATCTCGATTCCAGAAGTCTGAGTTGGTTTCAAACGTGTTGAAAATAAAATCAGCATAAGACTCGCTTCTTAAACAAAATTCGGTAGTTGAGTACGTAATGTTTGCCAAATCAATATGTGGATAGAGCGATGTCAGTTCCTCAGGGATTTGTCCAAGTGTGGGATAGATTGTGTTAGTGGAATGGATTTTTCTTATGGTAACCGCAGTTGCATCATCAGTTATATCGCTACGTACGAACCAAGAACTTGCTTTACGTTGATAATCTAGATCAGTATTGATGGTGAAACTATTGATGTTTTTGTCGACGAATTCAACGATAGGTTTATCGGGTACAAAGGTGTTGTTTGGATAATCACCTTGTTTTCTGTAAAACCATTTATAGTCGTCCATGACCATTTGAACTACTGTTTGAAACTTGTCGAAAGTTTCGATAATTGGTATTTGCACTCGAGACCGATTGCTCGATGTGCTTTCTGGGTAGACACTAACGGGACCATCCATCAAGGTGAAAGCACCATTATTGTAGCTTTGATCTGACGTTAGCCCACGAGCAAGAAAGGATTTAAATTTTGTGGGAGGAAAAGAGAAATTTGCACCTAGAGTTACAGGGGTTAAATCGGCAAAATCTAATTCTGGTAGGGTAATATTTTGAGTTGGCTCAATAAGCGTATAGTGATATACCTGGTTTTTGCTATCTTCAATAAGAAGCAAATATTCCCGATTTTCATAAAACGGAATATTCTCCATTTTCATGTTGATTCCACCAAATACGTAACTTCCTGAAATACCATCAGGAAAAACAGACTTTTTACTTGTCGATAATGAATAAAAGGGGAAGCCTCCTAATGGCGGATTTGGGATGTTATTTATTGTTTGGTTAAAAATACCACTGGAGGCTATTTCATTTGCAGTATAACGATATGTGTTCAAAAACCACTTACTTCCTTTCTTAATATTTGGATAAGTTTCAAGTTCGTGCCTATATTCTTTAATGCGAAAATGATGATTGAATATGGTGATATTTAGTTGTTCAGGAATATCTTCTGGAACTTTTTCGAATACTAGTTGATCACCGTTTTCAAATGATTTATAATCGATTAGATTACCTTCTGTATCATGGATAATTATCCAATTCTGTACCTGTTCTGAAGTTGGAGGTGCAGATTCATATGAAGAACCCACATTGAAGGTAAAATAAACCTCAGTAGCAGGTTCTTGAGGCTCCTCTACTTCAGAAATAGGCTTTTCTTCTGTTTCCGGATTTGGAGTGGGCTCTTCATCTTTGGCACAATTGACCACAATCAAAAAAGCGAAGAACAAGAGGGGTATTTGGATAAGTTTCATTTCGTACTGAATTTGAAAAAGATGTCGGAAAGGTAGTACATATTATAAGAGGGCACTTCGGTTACTAGGTCAACACCATAAAAACATCGATTAAAGAATTTTTGCGCTGGTGTAACAAATCTTAATTTTTAGCTACCAATTATTTGCGCTCATATTCCGTAGCGCTTTTACACCTCGGTTTTTTTGCCGAAATTGGAACAATATAAAGAACCCCGGTTCTATTTCACCAACTTTTTATTTGCTTGACTTTACCAATATCGATTGGGTAGGGCAGCAAACCTTAAACACTAAAAACAAAAACCATATGGCCGACGATTTTGATTTATTAGAGACCGATTCCGCTTCCGAACAAGAAAAAGTAGATGTCAATTGGGGCAAGGCCGTTGACCAGATGAAGTCAAAACTTGCCCAAGAAGATGACCCCGAGGCACGTCAAAAAATATTGAATGCGACCCTTGACGATGTGGTAGGCATGGCCGAAAAGGATCGAAAGTCCCTGTTGGAGGCCATCAAAGATCTGACCGACTACCAAGATGAGGTCGGCATCATTTTCGAAAAATTCTCTACCCTCAATGCCGAAGAACAAAAGGTCATCGACGACGCCCAAAAAGGACTCGAGCGGGCCAAGATCGCCTTGGAAGACGCCGAAAACGTCAAAGACAACTGGTGGAACAACCTTTGGGGAAGAAAATCAAAGATCAAAAAACGCGCCGAGGAGTTGGCGGTTGCCCAAAAGACCAGAGACGGGGCCGATTTGAAAGCGAAACAGATGTTTCAAGAACGAATCGAGTCTGCCGATGTACAGACCCTGCTAAACGAACTCTCTTACAAAAGTCAAGCCGCTGTTGGGCGTTTGAAAAACAGGGAAAGCGAAATCAAGGAGGTCGAAGACAAGCTTCAGGTGGCTATTGTCGAAGCCAGTAAGAACCACACCAAGGCCCTCGAAAAGAAAAAGGAGACTGAAGACAAACTTGAAGAGCAATATGCCTTATTGAAACAGGCGCGACAGGCTTTGGAAGAGATTGCGGATAAGCAATCCTCTGCGTATTCCGAGGCCATTGGAAAGGTCACGACCATCGAGCAAAAGGTAGAGGAACTCGAAGGCCTGAAAAATGCCTATACCACGCTGGCCGCCAGTAAGGACAGTTTTGTACACAAACACAATCTCACCATCAAGGTGTTGACATCATTACGCAGTAATTTACAGACCCATCGTGCGAAATTAAAGAGTGATACGGATGAGCGCTTGAAATATTATGACGGATACGTCGTGGCCTTAAAAGCGCGTACGGATCAAGAATTCGCCGCTATCTTAGAGCATCTGGGCGTTAAGACGGATGAACACATTGGTCAAACCTTAGCTTCGATGCATACCGCCAGTGCCAAAGCACGCCAAGAAATGATGGACAATATTCCGGTACACGAAAAAGTAATGCAAGGTGTATATTCCAGCTACGCCGAAGCCCTTCAAGAAATACGG
Source organism: uncultured Flavobacteriaceae bacterium (assembly GCA_947494565.1). GTDB lineage: Bacteria > Bacteroidota > Bacteroidia > Flavobacteriales > Flavobacteriaceae > Maribacter_C. The sequence goes on from CANLVG010000004.1 coordinate 15,156, forward strand.
GTCAAGGATTCTGAAATCCAGAAAAATTTCGCCGATCGCTACGGTATCGATATGAAGGAAATTTTCGAAGAGTATTATGCCAATGATGGAGCTGCACCCTCCAACGATGGTGATGACGCTCCCCCGACACCCGCCCCGGAAGCTGAAGATGACTTATTGAGTTAGATCCATAGCATAGACTATAGAACAACAGCTGGTTGTAGCGTTTCGAAGTTTCGGAGCGCTAGAACCGGTAGCCACAAAACCTTAATCCAATTTTAGTTCTTTCATGACCATCAATCAAATCGTTACGCCTTTAGATAGCGCTGTTCTGGAAACCAAAGAACAGTACAAGGTCTATTTTAAGATTGTGGTACATGCATTGAACGAGTTGGTCGATAGTGTGGAAAAAGAGGATATCTGTACCCATGCCGAAGCGACTTTTGTCAAGCAATATGGTGAGTTGCTAACGTATTCGTTAGAAGCCTTCCGTATCAAGTACCTCTTTGACGATGAGGAAAAGATGCGAATCGACCTGACCGAATCCGGTTTTCCGAGTTATTTGGAGTTTCGATACCTGTACAACGATCTTGAATTGAAACAAGAACACGTGAACAAACTGCCCGAGGTTTCCCGCTTGAAATCGGAATTTTTGGAGACCCTCATGAAAGATAAGCAGCCGATCAATGATAGAAGGTTGCATCAGGCCGCATCCCTAGTCTATTATACCTCCGTTGAGAAGCGATTCATCTATAATCGTTTTGTACAGGGTAAAATAATCCCCGTTATGGGCCTTGATGCGGAGTATATGGTGAGTTGGTCCTTCTATGATGTAACCTTTAATCGACCGTTTATCTGCTTTATGTACTTTGATTTGAACAAAGAAAAGGCGGAAGATATCAAAGCTGAATTGTACGCGGTCTTGAAGCAGAGCTCAGACCGTGATATGCCCATTGATATGATGGCCTATGCCATCGATAAAAAATTACCGAACGTATTTCCAAAACGGATCAAAAAGTTGGATTTGGGTCCTTTGCACAGTGTCTTTGCCAAAGATGAGCTCGAGGTAACCCACGTTATTCTAAAGGCCATCGTAGAAAAGACCTTTGACCTTTCGGCCTACGCGATTTCGCTGCATGCCGATGAAGCGATTTCCACCTCGGAATTCAAGGAGGGTGGTTTTTTCAAGAAGCAAACCTTGCAAGTTTGGGAAAAATCAAAACGAAAAAGCTATTTGTTTTGCCCACATCGGGTGATGCAGGCGTTGTATGATAACATCCCCGAAACCATCAATGCCTTGACAGGAAATCCGATTGAGATTTCAAGTTTGAAACTAGAGTGAGGTGTGAAAAGTATATAGAACGTAACAACGAAAAGGGAGGCGATACAAGTGTGGCACAGACCACACCGGCACTGGAGGTCTATCTCCTAGGAAAAGAGCTCAAATACACAGGAACAGTTAGTCAAACGCTATAGGTCGAAAATCCAAAAGCGCAGTAGTCTAAAAGAACAGCAAATGGAACACAACAGTACATTTCCCATAAAGAACTCCGAACTCAATGCAGTTCGCGATGAGGCGACTTCCTATTTAAAAGGAATCCAATGGGAGCAAGGCGGAAAAGCCAAAAGCCGGAATAAGAATAAAAAGGATGAATCGATACTTTTATACTTATCAAAGGCAACAGGCAATGCGGCCAATGAAGTGATTTCGGTGTCCAAGACCATTTTAGCCCTGAAAAAGCGGTTACTGCCTGATTCGGTGGCGATTCCTTTGCACCTGAACCGTGCGTTATTCGCGTTACAGGAAGGATTGACCATGGGCATTTGGTTGCGGGACAGTTATTCCGATGCTTCTGGATTATCTACATTAAATGAGCGAAAATCGACCTTAGATGTGGCACAGCGGCGTGAATATGATTCCAAACAACAGACCGCCACAGCTTTTATGCTGCACGGAATCGCTTGTCGTATTCTGTTCGACTTGAAACCAGTGGCTTCGGATGATCTGAGCGTGATGAAAAATAAGTTTGCCGGTATTCCCGAGCTTTCGGTGCTATCGCCACTCAAAGGCGTTTCATGTATGCTGTTCTACTATGATAAGTATATGGGCCACCCTGAGATCATCACTTCAGATGAGGAGGTAACCAATTTTACCGTAGTCTTCTTTGAGGCCTTGATTTCGGAAATACAACAACGTCTGGGTACGTTTGAATATACCGAAACTATAACCGACCGCACCTATAAGCTTGAAAAAAGCGAGTTTGCGATTTCTGGATGGAACAATGCCTTTGAAGGAACTGCCGTCAGTGTGGAGTTCAACAAAATCCGATTTGAGGAAATCGTGGGTAACCGTGATGCAAAACACTTTGCCCGCCGCTTGACCGAACGGATGATGAGCTATGATTTTGAGGTGAAGAAAAATCCGTTTCAAGAACTAGGCGGATTTATGCCGGTCTTTATGGGATATGGTATTCCGGGAACAGGAAAAAGTATGCTGATCGCGGCCATTGCCACGAAACTTAAGGAGCAGTGTGATGCGCTCGATATTCCGTTTTTGTTCCACCCGATGCCGGATACCTTGATATCTACTTTTCAAGGGGGATCCGCAGAAAAAATGGTACAATGGATGAAACCTTTACAAGACCCGACCAAACTGATTTTTGCACCGATTGACGATGCGGAGAACAATTTACAGGAGCGAACCGCACAGGGGGTATCTGCTGGGGTCAAGGAAGTCATCGGTGTTTTTCTGAGATATACCGAAGGGGCTTATGCCATTAATTATGGAAATAGTTCGATCGGTTTGTTCACGAATCTTCCGGAAATGTTGGATAAAGCGGTCATTTCGCGTGTACAAGGACGATTTAAGATCGATGGGGCCCGCACCATTCCCGATTTTGTGGATCAAGACTACATTTGGTGGAGCAAGTTTCAAGAGACCATGCCCGAGTTTGTGAATATGCAAAATCCGAAGGATTATGAATTCTTGAGCGCACAGGGCTTGGCAAAGAACCTGAGTGAGATTTTAAACCAATCCGAAAAACCGACCGAGGCGAAGGTCTTAGAGATTTATGAACAAACAGCGGCGAAGCACCAAACCGATGAGCATCTGTTTTTTGCGGAACTATACAAGAACATCCAACAGTCGTTTCCCTTTTTCTCTTCACGGGATATTCGAAATATTCAAAGTGCCGTTTCGCTGCGCCTGACCGATTTTGACCTCCCGGAAGAATGGTTCAATGATCCTGCCCTGTATTTTCAAAAGGACTATGATACGAAGTTCGGAATGCTCAAAGAACTTATGAAAGCCAATATGAAGGGTCTTGATTTCTCCGACATCCGAAGACAGGAAACAATTCGCTATTTAGATAATGTGGCCACTATTGCCGATACGGACTTCAAACGAAAAGTAGCCGGTCGTGTACACGACATGAACGTGCAACGGGCAGCCAGCAAACAATTTGAGCAAGGAAGCTAATGGAGAAATTAAGGGCATCGGGTTTATTCGGTGGAGGCATGGTCGTGCTCTCTGGTTCACTGGCGAAACGCTATAATGAATGCTTGGATATGCTGGGGGTAAAACCGACCAAGCTAAAGACGTTTTCCATTGACGGTATGGGATGGAGCCCTGAAGTCGCCGTTGAGAAAAAGGAAAACTATTATTTGAATACGGGCGAAGCGAATGTGAACGCTATCATCATTTCGCCCCAACAGAAAGACAAGCCGGTACATATGCCCTCGCATAGTTTTGATCGCGATGTGATGGAAGCGGTTTTTGCGGCCTATGGGCGAGAGATTCGTGATATCACCAAAGACGCCGCCCTAGTGCTTCATTTAGATCAACGGATCGATGCTTTTTTCGATCCTTTTGATCTACTTCGGTATGACACCATTGAAGTTTCATTTGCGGTCTTGAACGATTTGGATAAGAAGCAACTAGAGCAGCAGGCGTTTATCAATTTCTTTAACCGCGATAACAATTTCATTGATCGTGATGTGCACAATCACCTCCTTAAATCAGCCAAGGAATACGGAGATCTGCGCGGGCGGAAATTGAAGTTGGATCCTATCAAATTAAAGGTCAAATCATTTCATACCAGGGCCTTCGGTGGGGTGTTCGTGCTAAAGAATTTTGTAAAGAAAATATTGGTGTTCGAAGATGAAAAGGTGTTTAAGAGTGCCATCAATGATACTGCGCATGACATCTTATTGTTTCACAAAGACCATGACGAATTGATGGAGGCCTTGGTAAGCAATATGGTGCTTCGAAAAGATTTTAAGGGCGCTATGCGCACCCCTAGATATGACCGCGTCAAAAAGCATGTTTTCGTTGAGGAGACCACAAAGACCGACCATCCCTTAAGTGAAATTTTGGACAGTCATTTCTTGTTCAAGAAGTACCTGAACAAACTACCGAAGGAGACGCAGAAAAAGATATCGGGGGTTGAGTTATATTACCAACGCTTGATCGTTGACAAGAACTTGAAAATCGCGGAGTATGTCGATGAACATTTTGTCAAAATACTGCATGAACCACATCCTTCGTTAAGCGAAGAGGAGGAAGAATTAGCCTGGAAGTTACTTTCCAAGATCGTACCCAAAGATCCGGTACACCTCTATTGGTATGACAAAGAACAATTCTATAACATCTTTACCGCCTGGAATCCGGATTATCAAGATTGGGTCATCGATGAGATTCTTGAAAACAATAAAAAACAGGGCATATGACACTAGAAATCATTGTATTTATCGGAGCGATCCTATTCGGAATAGTTTGGTATTGGAGCGAGTCAAAAAGTAACAAACTCTATCGCTTGGGAAATCGGATTACCCATGCGAAAGACTTGCAAATGAGGTCTGATAACCGAAAAGGGTTTTTGCATCAACAGCCATTTTTAGTTCGGTTGGTTTGGGTAACTGTCGCATTTGCACTTGGTGCTGCCCTGGTCACTTTTGTAACCCCGATCAACGTTTTCTTCATTCAGTATTTTGCATCCGCTATAGTGGGAACCTTGATCGGGAGCTATATCGCTTCCGCAGTAATTTTTACGAGGGATAGTACGAGCAAGGAAAATCTTGAAAAAGTGTTTGACAAGGGAAAGGAGTTCGTGGAAGATTTGGTAGATAGTGATGAAGAGGTCAAGGAAGAACCCCACCAGCAAACAGTCGAAGAAAAGCAACCGGAAGCCGAGGTCAAAAAATCGGCCAGAGATCGACTGAAGGATAAAGGGATGATCAAGTAGCTTACCGTCACATCGAACACAATCGAGATGGATATAATCTAGCTAGTTGAAGTGGTAAGAAAGCTTAATTATTGAAGATGATACAGTATTTGTATTGGGGGTTGTTCGCCGCCGGAATGGTTTTGTTGTATTTCGCGATGCGTTCCTATAACAATACACGAGACCTGCTGAGTACCGGAATAAAAACAGCAGCTACCGTTGTTGATATGATAACGGTACATGACAGCGACGGCTCAACCTATAAACCTGTTTTTGAATTTACGGACCGTCAGCAAAAACTACGTAGATATCGAAGTGAGGTAAGCTCACGTCCACCGGCATATAAGATAGGGGAAAAAGTCAAGATAGTGTATGACGAACACGATGATGACGAAGTAAAAACCCTTTCGTTTTGGGGCTTGTACCGTTGGTGCATCATTTTGTTGTGTAGCGCGTCATCCCTTCTGATAATTGGTGGAGGCTACCTGCTCTACACGTTATAAACTCGTAAATTGAAAGTAGCATTTGAGCTAGGTCGGAAGTGAAATAAGGATGCGAATAAAAAAGGGAACGAAATCAATGAAACAAAGAATTGCGCATATTGCCCTGGTCGTGAAAGACTATGATGAGGCCCTAGCGTTTTACACGGAAAAATTGGATTTCCAAGTTCTGGAAGACACCAAGTTGAGTGATGAAAAAAGATGGGTGGTCATCGCTCCCCCGGGAGCAGACGAGTGTAGCTTGTTGCTGGCAAAAGCCGCGAATGAAAGGCAAGCGGAAAGCATTGGAAACCAAACCGGAGGAAGGGTGTTTTTATTTCTTTTCACGGATGATTTCTGGAGAGACTACAATGCGATGCTAGAGAGAGGGATTAGTTTTACACGACCTCCTACGGAATACGACTATGGCACGGTTGCCGTTTTCGAAGATCTCTACGGAAATCTATGGGATTTACTAGAACCGAGTAATCAGAATACAGGACTGATAAAAAATTAAAAAAATGATCAAATCATACTATCAAAAAGGGAAAAAACAAAAACGAATCGTCATCATTGGTGGAATCATCCTCGTGCTATTGTTGTTTTTTCTTCGGGATGACTATCAACCCGTCTTGCTGTTTCTAAGAAAATACATTTTTATAATCCTCTTGGGGATCGGCTTTTTATGGTTTACCCTTGCGAAGTTCAGGAACGCCGCCAGTACGTTAAAACGCCTGTTGATTCTTGTGGGTATCGCTGCTTTTTTTGCCACGTTGTGGTTCTTCGGGTGGAAATTGAATCTGTACAACTATATGCAGACCTACAACGTCTTCAATAATTTGAATTTAGAAGAACTTGAGGAGCTCCCACTTACGCAAAACGAGCGGATACAGCCCTTTAATAATATTGTGACCATGGCCTACGAATCGGTAGGGGAGACCCAAGAGGTGTCATTGCCACAGCTGGTGCGTGTCGATAGTACCAATCAATGGACCATGGCGGTTCAACCGGCCAAAGAGTATACGTGGCAACGGATGAATGATAATACCGAAGAGATTTTCGTCGTGGAGAGTACCTCGCCCTTCCCCCGTTTTTCAAATGAGAATCGCGTGCCGGTTACCTTTTCGATCGGAGAATCATTGGCCTTTAGTCGTAACACCTATAACGCCGTGGTACAGCGCTTCAATTTTTTTCAGTTGTTCACTATGGAGCCTAGTGATGTTTTTTACATGAAAAACGATGCAGGCAATTGGGTGCAAGTGGTGAACTTGATCAAATGGAAAGGCTTCTTCTTTCCCTACCCGACATATGGCGGAGTGATGGTCGTTGATTCGGGAGAACATGACCTGCAAGACTATCTAGAACGTATAACCATAGGGAAAGGAAGCTATATCGCCCCGGACGAGATTCAGGAATACCCCTATCTGAAAGGCCAGAATACCTTGGCCGAACGTATTTCGCAGCTACAAGCACAATCGCTTCAATTTCTCGGAGGGTTTACCGATCCCCTGCCCTGGAACATGAAGACAGCGGTCAAAATTCCAGAGTTGCCCGAAGACCAAAACCAGCAACCTTATGTGACCGATTTTGATTTTGAAGGGATGCCGACCGAGGCCGTAAATGGACTCTACCACTGGTTTGGTCTTGAGCCGATTGGAGATGAGCGCACCAGTTTGGCATTTAGCGTAATGATTCCGGCCGATGGAACCCAGAAATTATACTATTACGACCATTCAGCGAAAAAAGAAGGGTATGCAGGAGTATCCGCAATGCCGCTGAAGGTCATAGAATCAAAAAAGGAGTACGACTGGTCCGTGAATAAGCCAGTGGAATTTCGCCCGTTTATAAAGAAAATCGCAGGTAAGAAACGAATGTTCGTTTTAGGTACTGTTGCTGCTATTCGAGATGATAGCAAACAATTCGATGGGGCTGCAACGCCCGACTTGGCCTTGGTCGATGCCGAATATCGTGATGTCATCTGGATCGATGCTAAGCATCCCTCTAAATGGACGACCACTATTCTGAACCAATTAGGTGAAACGTGGAAGGCCTCTGAAAACCTGACCGAAGAACAGCTCTATCCGAATAAAAACGATTTGGATATGAATCCCGCCGCAATGGATTCTATTCCCGTAATGGAAATCGAAATCGACTCCATGGCAATGAAAGCAGCTGAGGTACTTTCCGATAGCCTAAAATAGAAGACAAAGGTCCAGTTTTCAGTGCATTGAAAATGAAGGTGTCCGAGCTGTATTAAAATCCATGATACCCGTAGCCACCATACGAATTGGGGCGATAGACTTCTGCACGTTTTCGGTCTTTTAAGACAAAGGCTTCAGAAGCGTACTGTATTGCTTCCTTGTCGGTGTCGGTATCTTCGATTCTCAATCCATCGCTTTTGTAAAAGGGTCTAGGAGAAAGTCTTTCCGCAGGATCAAAGACTAAAAGATGGATTTTGAAATTTTTGTCGTAATCGGTCCCTTTTCGAGCTTTGAAAAAATAACCCGTGTAGTTCTTTCCTTTATAACTCAAGGGTTGTTGTTTTAAAAAGTGTATCGAATCACGTTCAGCGTTGAAATGGTAGGTATCAAAGACCAAGGCCTCAGCCAGATGTTTTGTGGTCTTATAGCGAATTGGGAATAGATTCAGTTTACCTGTGTTCTTCAATTTGTTGAATAACAGCACCCTACTATTCAGGTCGGCAGCGAGTGTGTCCAGTAAAGCTCTTGGTACGGTAAGTTCATTTTCGGACAATAGGGTCGCATATGTTGTTCTGATTTTTGGGTCGCGTATCAATTGTAGACGATTGAAAAACTGCTTCACCTCTTTTTCTTTAATAAATGGGTACAGTAAAATGGCGTAGTCTTCCAATACTTTGGTGCTGTTAGTAAAGGAATTGGCTTGGGTATTGTAATAATTTGCAGCTCTATTGGTCGCTCCTCCTACCTTGCCCAGTTGCCTTTTCAATTGAATCTTGGCGTCGTTTAAAATCTGCTTACGATATTTCTTATAGCTCCTTGCTTTGACCAATCCGTTAGATTGTAGTTTCGCCAACATTGTGAAAATAGGAGACTTGTATTCTTCTATGGCACTGTAATCAAGGATTTCAGGATAGAGGTTCCTTGCAAGGGGTAGACTATCGCTATAGGGCTTGAAAATATTTTGGATATCGAAAGTGTTCGAGACCAAGGGTAGGTCTTTTGACATCAACTCAAGTAACAAGGCTACCGACTCCTCATCCGCCTTTTTGGTAATCGCACTAAGTATTAAGGTCTGTGCACTGGAGTTATTGTATGACTTCAAATAGAAATCCTTGAAAAAAGGGATGACATCGGGGTCATCTAAACGTGACAACTTCTGGATCAAGTGGGATTGGATGTCCTTTTTGTCTTCGGGATAATGGAATTCCGAAATGTAATATTTTAACGAATCGATATGCTTGTTTTGAAACCGTACAAAGGGATAGCCTTCTTTCACAATGCTATCATTTTTTCGGAGTGCTGCAAAAAAGGTAGCGGTCTTATCTTCTAGAATAGAACTACCGATAATGGTATCCATCGGTCTAAAATTTTCAAAGAATTCGCGAACGAATTTCGTCGGCTTATGAACGGTGTCGATTTTGGCCTTGACCTCGTACAGTAATCCGTCTTTGACCACATTTTTGATCCATATCCCCCTAGTGCTAGCCGTATCCGTCAATACAAGGTCCAATATATGTTCCCCGGTGGCCGAGGTTTGGCACGATTCATTCTGTATTGTAAAGCGCTTGTCGGCGTATATCTTTTTACGGAGGGCCCATACCGAGTCTATATGTTCGAACATCAAAAAGTCATGTGATTTGTTCAATTCCACCGCAACTGCTTCGTTGTTTTTATTCTGGTATATGGTTTTCTTGTTGTAAGCACTATAGGTCTTGGGTTTGTTTTGACCAGTATAGTAGTTGTTGCTGTTTTCAACAAATTTCGCCGGCTTTACGGAGGTTTGGGTACTAAAAAACAAAGCGGTATCCATGACGGTCTCAAAGGGTTCGTGATATGCGGGATCTTCGATTTTAAAAGACTCAAAAAATGCCCTTGCCTGTGCACTTTCGGCGGTAACGGTCCCTAATAAATAATAATCGCCCCTTTTGAAAACACTTCTCAGGTACAACTGTTTACTTCGAGCGGAGTCAATGACGGCCTGCGAATCCAAATGATTTCCTTGAAGAGTTTGGTATTCGGGATTCAGCTTTAGATCTTGGTAGAACCGCTTTTGTATCTGTTTGAGCTCAAAGGCATCTTCTTCAATGAACGCAAAATCATTGAGCGTTGCCTTTTTCAAGAAATAATACGAGTCGGTAATGGAGTCATAACCATGAACGAAACGATCGCCCTTACGCGTGCGGTTCGTAAACGTATACAGCGATGGCATCCGAATCTCGAAATCCTGATAGTGGGAAGAAACGGGCGATAGCCTTTTTTCAAAGTCTTTGAATTTCAAACTATTGAAAATGGTATCGGAATAAGTATGTACATAATCACCCTCACCACCCATTTTGAAAATCAATATTTCCAAAGGTGAAAGAAAGATTTGATAGCGTTGTCGGTCACCGTTCTTCAATTGATTTTTGATATCGAGCCCCTGAAGCCCGTTTTTGGTAATTGCGGTTTTCTCTAAAATCTTTCCGGGAATATTTTCAAATAGGAGCTTATCAATGGTCTCGAGCGTATATTCCCCATCTGGCCTCAAAAACGGAAAAATAGGGATACGATTGAGCATAACATAACTTCCATTGGCCAGATCGGGAGCTATATAGGTTGTGGTCACATTCTCTGTGATCGGATATAATTTGTTCGGTAGTGCTATACTGAAAAAGCCATCGTCCGGCTGAACCTTGAAATAACGATTCTCACGTAAAGTGGTATCTATCTTCTCCTTGATTCGTTTTCCCCTATTCGTAGTTCTTGAAACCAAAGGTTTTAGCGTGTATCCTTTTTCACGTAACATGGCGATTACCCCTTGTTTGCCAGGTAAGTGAGCGGCGCCGATACCGGCAAAGACCTTCGCCTTACGAATGGCAGAGTCGAGTTTCTGAGCCATATTTTGGTTCCTTATAAAGAGCATGTTCTTGAGATAATGTTGGGTGTACATGGCCTTATCTATAGAATCTAGCATATTGATGTCGCGATTGCGATAGGCGTCTTGTAAGAGCGATAGTGGATCTTGCTCTTGCATTTTTTTCTGCAACCATTCATCGGGTTTGGGTTTTACCGCATTCAAACTTGCCCGCCCCACAAGCGCCGAAGACTCTTCTAGGTCTTCTAGGGCCAATACGGGTTTATCGAACTTTCTGCCCGCTTGGTAGATAAACATATCGAGGTAGGTCTCCTCCTCAAAGTTTTGGGAGTATTCGGTAGTGCGGTATAGAATGGAGTTGATACGTCGGTCTTCAAAGGCTATGTAGGCACCCAATTCTTCTTTCTTTGGGTTTTTTACCATAAAGGGGTATCGATAGAAACCTTTTGAAACGAACCCATTGCCTTGACCATATCCGCTCATCCCCATAGCATCTTCGTTGTCCAGCCACGTACTGGGATCCGATTCCAAGGCGATAACATCGCTTTGGTCTAGGGCTTCGTAAAAAACGTCATCCAAACGAAAGGCGATACGTTTGCTCACGTGCATGGTACCATAGAGATAAGAACGCTCTTTCAGACCATTGCCGGAAATCTCCCAAAGCAGGCTATTTTGCTCTTGTGACAATCCCGCAATCGAAAAAAACGCAAAAAGTAGTAGTATAACTATTCGCATAAAGGTGGTTTTGGTCGTCTGGGTTTTTACAAATTTAAAGAAGTACAAACCTCATTTTATCCCTAAAAACTGTGAAAGTTTTATAGATCTCTATTATAACGGGGAATTTCAGCCGGTATTTTCCTTATTTTGAAAATTCCATTTAGAATCGATATTCATTATGACACCATCAAAAAAGTTATGCTGTGAATTAAAGACAAGTTGCCTCTCAAACCGTATTTTTGCAATCGGAAAATAGAATGCTATGAAAGGAGTTTTATTGGTGAATTTAGGTTCTCCGGGTAGTCCCACCGCCAAAGATGTCAAGCCATACCTCGATGAGTTCTTAATGGATGAGCGCGTAATCGATGCGCCTAAATGGTTGCGTACCCTTTTGGTAAGAGGAATCATTTTACAGACCCGCCCCAAGAAATCCGCAAAGGCCTATGCCAAGATTTGGTGGGAAGAAGGTTCTCCCTTAATTGTATTGTCAGAACGATTTACCGAAAAGGTGAAGGCCCACACGAAAATGCCCGTTGCCCTGGGTATGCGTTATGGTAGCATGAGCATCAAAAAGGGATTGCAACAACTCAAGGATCAAGGTGTTGATGAGGTTCTTTTGGTACCCTTGTATCCACATTATGCGATGTCCTCGTATGAGACCGTGGTTGTGAAAACCATGGAAGTAAAGGAGCAATCCTTTCCGGAAATGAAGCTGACCACCTTGCCCGCATTCTATAAGAGTCCCGAATACATCAAGGTATTGTCCGAGAGCATCGCGGAAGGACTCAAGGACTTTGACTATGACCACATTCTATTCTCATATCATGGTATCCCTGAACGACATATCCGTAAATCGGATCCTACGCGCTTTCATTGTAAAATCGATGGTAGCTGTTGTAGCGTCAACTCTGTAGCACACCATACGTGTTACCGCCATCAAGTATATGAAACCACCAAATTGGTCAAAGCTGAATTAGGGCTGCCCGAAGAAAAAGTGAGTTCCTCTTTTCAGTCGCGTCTCGCGGGGGATCCCTGGTTGAAACCCTATACCGACTTTGAGTTCGAACGCTTGGCAAAAGAGGGTAAAACCAAGTTGGCCGTAGTAACCGCTGCTTTTGTTTCCGACTGTCTCGAGACCTTGGAGGAAATCGCTATGGAAGGAAAAGAACAGTTTGAAGAAGCGGGCGGCGAGCAGTACAAACATATTCCGTGTCTAAACGATGGTGAGGCCTGGGTCAAAGTGATGGCCAAATGGATGAACGAGTGGGAAGTTAGCGGAGTCTTACCAGTATAGTATTTCGATTTTCAGGATTAACGGTGGTTTCGAGCCTTTCGAATGGACGCAAGACAGGCGCTCGAGAAGTTGAGGTCTGTGTTTTCAATTCCATTTTTGGGGACGACGAACCATCCCAAAGCTAATTAGTTCAGCACATAAACCATGGCAAAAGTCTCATCAGAACAACTGGGAACAGAACCGATAGGGCAACTCTTGATCAGACAAGCGGTGCCTGCCAGTATCGGTATTCTGGTGATGTCATTGAATATCTTGGTAGATTCCATTTTTGTCGGTAACTGGATTGGTTCCATCGCTATTGCGGCGATTAATGTAGTTCTACCGGTTTCTTTTTTTATCGGTGCTTTGGGTATGGCGGTTGGTATCGGGGGGTCCAGTATCATCTCTAGGGCTTTGGGTGCCGATAACAAGGCGAAAGCGGTGAAAACCTTTGGAAATCAGATTACCATGACCCTCTTGGTCACCATTTCAATGGCGCTTTTAGGACTTTACTTTGCCGACTTCTTGATTCCCGCCTTCGGCGGAAAAGGATCTATTTTTGAACTTGCCAAAGTCTATTATACCATTGTACTTTATGGTATTCCGTTTCTGGGTCTCTGTATGATGGGCAATACGGTAATTCGGGCCGAAGGGAAACCAAAATTTGCGATGGTCGCCATGATTATTCCGTCTATAGGAAACTTGCTGATGGACTATGTCTTTATCTATGTTTTTGATTGGGGCATGCATGGGGCGGCTTGGGCAACGACCATTGGCTATGTACTATGTTTTGGTTATGTACTGTACTTCTTTTTGTCCAAAAATTCCGAATTAAAATTAACCCGATATTGTTTTATCCTTGATTTTACCATTGTTAAGGAAATTAGCTCCCTTGGATTTGTAACCTTATCGCGCCAAGCGGTGGTCAGCATCACCTATTTGTTGATGAACAATATCCTTTTCAATTTGGGAGGTGAGGCCATGGTCGCAGTCTATGCGATAATCGGTCGCATGTTGATGTTCGCTTTGTTTCCGGTGTTCGGTATTACCCAGGGCTTTTTGCCCATAGCAGGCTTCAATTATGGTGCAAAGCACTTTGCACGGGTCAAGGAAAGCATTTTCACGGCAATCAAATATGCAGCACTGCTAGCCACCTTGGTCTTTCTCGGACTTTTTATCTTCCCAACTGAAATTGCTTCGCTCTTTCTAAGCAGTAGACCTGACCAGTCTGACTTGGAATTGGCGACCAATGCCTTTGTTCTAGAACATACCCCTAGTGCGATGCGCTGGGTTTTTGCGGCTACCCCGATTATTGCACTACAACTTATTGGAGCCGCCTACTTTCAGGCCATTGGAAAAGCGATACCCGCTCTTTTGTTGACACTTACACGCCAAGGGTTCTTTTTTATCCCATTAATCTTGATACTGCCCCGATTCTGGGGGGAATTGGGAGTATGGATTTCTTTTCCAATTTCTGACCTATTGGCCACTATGGTAACCGGGCTTTATCTGAGAAAAGAAATAAAGCATACATTGTAGTTGGGTAGTGGGTTGGGAATAGAGAGTGATGACCTATAGAAAATCCTATGTCATACGAGGGTGCTTTCGAAAATTAGGAGTATTCGATAAGGATTTACTTACTTCTGAAAAGACTGTTTCTTTCATCTTAAACCAAAACCTGGAAAATTGTTTCAAATACACGTTAAATGGGTGCAAATACCCGATAACAGGTATTTAGGATTCGTTATTTAAGTGTTAAATTGTAAGCGAAACCATATGAAAACCATTATGAAAAAACTACTCTTTATTTTCTTCTTGTTCAGCACCTTTGCCTTCTCTCAAACCCAGAGAAGTACAGGGCTACTTTTTGATGACGATGCTTACGAAAAGACGCCACTTAAGGCTCGAAATGTAGCTTTTCAAGATGTAATAACCGAAACTACCTTGACCTCGTTGAAAATGTTTGTCCCTGAAATTAAAGACCAAGGGGGCTATGGTACATGCGTAGGCTGGTCATCGGCGTATTACGGGAGGTCGATTCTAGAAGCGCGACTGACCAACAATAAGGACCGGGCAAAGATTACCGAAAACACCTTTTCACCTGTATATACGTATCTCCATGCAAACGTTGAGAACGATTATAATTGTCAGGGAGGGGCATTTATTGGGAAAGCTATGGAAGCAATGGTGTCCAAGGGAGTTGCATACTATAAGGATTTTGACGTCATGTGTGCGAGCGAAATCCCTGAAGACCTCATGCCGAAGGCCGAAGCGAACAAGATCAAGGATTTTACCCGCATATTCGGAGCTGATGAATCTGATGAAGTCAAAATCGATGGCGTGAAACGATCATTGGTCAATGGCAATCCCGTAATCATCGGCTTTAAGGTCGAGAACTCGTTCTTTAGTGCCAAAAATGTTTATGAACCTGACAATCTGGGAACCGAAGGTGGTCATGCAATGTGTTTGATAGGATACGATGATGAAAAGTACGGCGGGGCTTTTGAAGTAGTGAACAGTTGGGGTCCTGCCTGGGGGAACGATGGCTTTATGTGGATCCGTTACGCCGACTTTCCAAAGTATACGCGGTATGCCTTTGAAATGATCCCCAACACACAAAAACCCAAACAAAAAATCGTACTTGCCGGGGAGCTTGAACTTCGGTTACGGGATGACTCTCCGATGAGTGTCACCAAAGAAGAGGGGGAGTATTCAGGATCCGTATTCGGATTTCAAGATGTGGTCATCGAAGATGAGTCACAGAGTATCGGCGATTATGTGACGACATCAACTTACCCTACCGGAACCAGATATCAAATGATTACCAAGGTCAACCAAGCCTCGTACGTCTACGTACTCGGTGCCGATTCGGATAATGAGAACTCGCTGTTATTTCCCTACGAAGAATCGATCAGCCCCTTTATTAACTCGGATAATGCAGAGGTTATCATACCCTATGCAGGCCCCAAGCAAAAGGCCTTTTTTCGCTTGAATAAGGAAGTGGAATCAGACTATTCTATCGTGATTTTCTCCTTGGAAAAAATTGATATTGCAGCGGTCAAAACCCGACTTGATGAAATGGAAGGTGAATTACTCGATAAACTTTATGTTATTTTCAATGACCAACTCATCGATAAGGAATCCGTACAATTAATGGATGGTAAAATGGGCTTTACCGCTGAATTTGAAAAGGGTTCAATGGCAATGATGATTCTGGATATCAAAAGGTCATAAGCCATGATCAAAAATCTTTTGGCAACGTTATGTCTGATTTTTTTGGTTTCTTGCAATTGTCAACGAACTGCGGATAAAGGAAACAGCCGTGCCGACAAGCAGATTTCAAGCGATAAAATCAAGGTTTTTTTACGAGAGAAAAATTTTGATATCGTCACCTCCGCCAATTTGGTCGTTGTATTCGATATCAAAAAAAAATTGATTGAGGGCACCACTGATGAGTATTCGAACAAACTGGTACTCAAGGATACCTTGGCCAATGAGAAGGCCAATGAATTGCTGGCACTTTTGGTTGATGACTCCTCGTATGACTGGACCGAAAAAGAAGTGAAAGAAGATTTTAAT
This sequence comes from uncultured Flavobacteriaceae bacterium, assembly GCA_947494565.1. Taxonomy (GTDB): domain Bacteria; phylum Bacteroidota; class Bacteroidia; order Flavobacteriales; family Flavobacteriaceae; genus Maribacter_C. The sequence continues at coordinate 31,460 of CANLVG010000004.1, forward strand.
CCCGGGCTACAGTTTCTTGTACGAAACGATACGGAACGAATCTTTCTCTTGGTCGACAAGAAAAATCGGCGTTTGGGCTTTATTAATTTAGAAGGGCAGAAAATAGTGGAGCTTTCTAAAAACCTGACTGATTATTTTGACCAGCTACAGCAATAGGCCAATGGTATTCCCTTAAGAACAGTTCATCCAATGTACCTAAAAAAGATCTTACCAAAACCAAACAAATTCCTTCTTAAGGAAGCTCTGTTTTGCATGGTATTTTCCTTTATAATCTTGGGTTTGGTCTCTTTGATCGGTTTTAACTTGAGTTTTTTTACTCCCTTTAACAATGCGTTCAAAGACTTTAGCTATCTGGACCTGTATTATGCCGAAAAACTGGATAGGAATATCGGTGATATCAATAAAGATATTGTTCTGGTGAATGTAGAACGTTTAGGAAGGGCTGAAATCGCTGCCATGATGACCAAACTAGAGCGCCAAAAGCCGAAGGTCATCGGGTTGGATATCATCTTCAAAGAGGAAAGAGATCCTATTGAAGATAGGGCGTTGGCTCAAGGTCATCGCATGGAAAACTTAGTGACGACCTATTCCATATTGAATTCAGGTGTGGATAGTTCGGCTGCTAGAATCAGTAGACCAGACCAAATTAGCGGGTACAGTAATTTTAGTTTTGACCCTACCAGTTCGGTGGTGCGTAATTTTCAGGGGTATCGCAAAGACGGTGATTCGGTACAAGTGGCTTTCGGCGTTGCAGTAGCCAAGTTTGTAATGGGAGAGAAATGGGATGGCAGCTTAGAACGCTATCTCGATGAAGAACGCCCCATCAATTACAAAGGCAATCGCGACAATTTCCTGATTCTGGAACCCGATGATATTTTGGGCCGGGATACAATTCCGGTAGTAATGAATAAAATAGTTCTGATGGGATATTTAGGACATCAGGAAAACCATCGGTTTGATATCGAAGACAAACATTTCACGCCGATGAACGAGAAGTTTGTTGGAAAGAGTGCACCTGACACCTTTGGTGTTGTCATACATGCAAATATCATTAACATGATTGTATCGGATGATTTTATCAGTGTGGTACCCAATTGGATACTGGTACTATTGACCATACTGTTCACGTTTTTGGCGCTGACCTACTTCATCTGGCTGGCCAAAAGGCAATTGGCCAGTTATATTTTACGATTGAACATCGTGAGATTAGTCTTTATCGCCGTATTCGTCTGGATTGCGCTGTTATTGTTCCGAAATGGAATTCTATTCAAAACGGCGGGAATCATCGCCGTTGCGGCCTTTAGTATCGGTCTGATCGGGTATTACAAAAAATTGGCACATTTTCTCTATAAAAAATATAAATGGAACGGATATTTCTACCAAGACTAACGCTGTTGTTCCTATTTTGGTTCGTAGGTACAGCTACCTTTGCGCAGCAAGGCTATTTTGTCTTTAAAAAGACGGGAAGCCCCGCCCTCAATACGAGTACCCTTCTGGAACGAGGAAGTCAATTGCTTGAGTCGGACACCCTGTATTTGGGTCAAAAGGACTATGTGCTTCTGGTGAATGAATTGGGGGAACTTTTCGAGATCACGAAACCCAATACATATGCTTTCTCGGCAATTGCCGATTATCGACGCCGACTTGAAGCCGACTCTTTTACCGAAAAGTACTTTACTTATGTGTGGAAACAGTTCATCAATCGGATCAAAAAGAAACAAGAGTCGGGTGTTGTTTATCGGGAGGAACGAAACATAAAATTAATCGCCCCTAGGGATAGTGTGAAGATGTTCGCGCCCGAACTGAAATTCGTTTGGCAGAATAATTCGGATACAGAAGCACTGTTTTTTTTCCTTAAGGATGTTAAGACCGGGCACCTGACGAAAATCGGGCTCACTGGTGAGCAAATCATACTCGGTTTGGATAATCAACTACTGAAAACAGGACAAACCTATCAATGGTCCGCCTCTACAGAGTCATTTCCGAATCTGAACGAACTAAAGTTCCACCGATTGACCTTGTTGTCCAAAGGGGAATTTGAAGCACTTGAGAAGGAGGTGGACGCACTAATTAGGGCTTTTACCTTATTGGGGTTTAGCGAGGCTGAGATTCAAGAAGCTATTTGCCAAGACTATAAATTTTGCCGGGAATAAATTAGATTTTTAAAAAGTTGTCGAAAAAAAGGAAGCATAGAAAACTATTACTACGAGATGGGTTGTTCAGCACCCTTCTGTCGCTATTGGTCTGTTACCTGTTCTCCCTTTTGTTCTTCAACACCTCCTTCTTCGACCCGTTGAGTAAAGCCTTACAGGATTTTAGTTTTTTGGATGTGTATTATGCCGAACGTTTGAATGAGCAAGAGTTGACCGATACCAAAGTTATCTTGGTCAATGTAGAACATAAAACCCGACAAGAACTGGCCAATGCCCTTGATAAGGTCATTGAAAGTAGGGCCAAAGCAATTGGTTTTGATGTCATATTAAGAGAGTTTGAAAAGACAGCGGCCGATACCTTGTTGGCCAAACTATTGAAGGAAGACCGTGTCATCGCTACTTACATTATTGGGGATGATGGCGAGGAGATCAAAAGCCATACCTTCTTCGGAGAAAACTTGACTTCGGGCTTCGCCAACTTTAGTTTTGATTCAAGTAGTTCTGTGATACGGGAGTTCAGTGGAAGGTACGAATCGAAACAGGATATAAAGGAATCACTGCCTGTCGTATTGGCAAGGCAGTATTTGTCACCGAAAGAGTGGTCGGCAAGAGAAATAGATGAAAAAATAGCAAAACCTCGGGTAATCAATTACCAAGGCGGGCTAGATCATTACCTGCATCTGACCATTGATGATATCCTGTACCTAGAAAATACCGACCTGTTGAATGACAAAATAATTCTCTTCGGCTATTTGGGATCGCCCTCCGGAAACTCATTCGATATTGAGGATAAACATTTTACCCCATTGAACACCACGACAGCGGGTAAAAGTATTCCTGATATGTATGGGGCTACAATTCATGCGAATATTATATCAATGCTGATTTCTGATAGATTCATGTACAAAGTACCTCGATTGTTGGAATTAACCCTTTTGTTTCTCTTCAGTTTTGTGGCTAGTGTCTATTTCATTTGGTTAGACAGACGATTGAATATCAGCTATCGAACCGTTAGAAAAACAGTGTTGTTCGTTTTTTCCATACTCTTGGTTTGGATAACGCTTTTATTGTTCAAAAGAGGAATCGTTTTTAAATCCGCTACGATAATCGCGGTAGCTGTTTTTAGTGCCGGTTTTGTAAAGTATTACAAACATTTGGTGCGTTACATTAACACCAAAAGAAAATTCAAAAGCTATTTGAACTAGTGCTATTTGGCCCTGGCCTTATCCAAGATTTCGCGTTTGAAGCGCGATTCGTTTTCCAAAACAGCAAAAAAATCAAGTAGGTAATTCCTTGTTTTTTGATAGGTTTTGCGATTGTCGAAGTCCTCTTTCAGGTCATCCACGATGTTCAACAAGGTTGTTTTTTGATTTAAGAATTCGGTCCGTATCGCCTGGGTGGTTTTCGGGTCTCTTTTAAACCCTCGGTAGAGGCGTTGGGTGACATCTGAAATAGGCAGGTCTTGATTATTGATATTTGATACCACGGAATAGCTCGCATCGACCAAACCCGACATATCGAAGTCATAAGGCAGGGGAACTGCCTTTTTATCGAGAAATAATAGTTTTTGGTTATGCCCATAAGCGGTTGAAAAATCGGTATTGCCGATCATGAATTGAAAAAAGGCATTGCGCAAGGATGACATAGCGTCTTGTGCTAGGGGGTGCACAAAGCGATCGAAAACCTTGGCATCATTTCTTTTAGCCACATTTTTGATGTCCTCGATCAAGATGGCCCGTAAATGGTGCGTTCTTGGTTTCCTTCTAGCAAAAACACTATCATTCAGTGTGGAAAGGTTCCGTTTTTTGACTTCCATAAAAATGGCCATTAGCGGATCTTCCGCCTTCTTTTGTCTGGGGTCATCGGTAAACTCCAAATCCACTAGCCTTGTTTTGAAGTGGGCTGTACTGAAGGATTCGTATAGTTTATAGGCCAAATATTCCTTGAGGATATCGTCGTTCGAGCGATTTTGTAACAAACAGGGCAGCACCACTTTCATCTTTTTAAGGCCTTCAAACAGGGTGCCTTTGGCCTCGGAAGATTTAATTTTCAATTTGATAGGAGGAAAATAGCAGTTGGTTCGCCTGAAGTTCCCACGTGCTCGAAGGTCTACCGGAATACTATCCCAATTACCGTTCTGTTCGTATGATAACACGGCCTTGACATACGATTCTGTGCTCGCCTGTTTGCGCATCTGTTTGTTGGAGTAGCTGAATTTTAGGGGGAGGGGATTCAAATTTACGAAAACACCTAGGCTAGGGTCTTTCATTTTCTGTCCGTAACAATTCTCGAAATTCCCTATGAAAATTACAAAAAGGACTAAACTCGATAGTTTTATCCCTCTTTGTCTAAAACTTTTGGCTAGACCTATTAATAGAACTCTTAATCTTCGCAAAGTTGACAATATTTCAAAATACTATACGCAGCATTCTCAGAATCACGTGCAACTACCAGAATGTAATAGTATGTGTTGGTATCGAAATTTGGTATTGAAAAGGTGACTATAGGATTGGTCAAGTTTTGTTCTTCACCATCATTATTTTCAGGACTTATCGCTTCACTGGTAGACCAATAGGCATCATATCTCAAGGTGCCATCGTTTTCCCGATTACCTCCTGTCCAACGTACCTCAATATTGGTGGTATTACTTTGAGGGGTTACGATAACCCTCTCATCAAAGGTGACAGCCAAAGGAACGCTGTTGTCATTTGGCTCGCCACTGGGTGTTCTGAATTCCTGTACTTTGCTATCAGCCTCATTGCTAACTATTTTCCAAGAATATGAGGAGTTATAGTCTACTTGAAGGTCAAATCGTAATGTGCCATCATCTAAAGTTCTAGGGTTAATTGAAACGACCTCATCGTTTAGAATCAATTCAAAACTTGAAATTTCTCCTTGAACTTCCCATTGAAATGGAATTGAGATTCCATTACTGCTGAGCGTACCCTTTTCACAATTTGAATTTGGTTCTGGATATTTCAAATTAATAGCAAATTCATCTGCCTCAAAACTACCATCACAACCTATAAGTAGAAAATAGAAGAAGCCCCCGAATAGTAAAAAATATCTCCTCATAGTGCTAGTTCTTTAATAGTTTAAACTCAATTTGATCATTTTTTTCAGTCTTAACGGTGCCCAAGTAAAGCCCGTTTTCCAATGTTGAAATATCCAATCTTATTTCGGTCGCTATACTATCACTTGATTTCTGATAGACAAGTTTTCCAGAGATATCAAAAAGCTGAACAAATATCCTACCTTGTAATGAAACACTATTCACGAAAACAATTTCCTTTCCGGGGTTGGGATAGATTTGAACTGAATTCAGCAATATACTTTTTTGGATGATCCCTTTGCACTCAGAGTCACCTTTAATACTTAGTTCGTTTAATCCAGGTTCGAGCGGTATTTCTATAGAATTTTCAGAAACATCATTGAACTCGAATAGGTAATTTCTAAGATTTGTAGCTACTTCATAGGTAGTACTTCCTGAAACATTTAAGCTAACTACTGTTCCTAACAAATTGTTTTGTTCTACGGTCATTCCGTCAAAGGGCACAATCTGAACGATATAACTCGGCAGAATAACATCGGGATACGTGGCTTGAGTATCAGCCTTGAAAACCAATGACACCTGATAGTTACCAATGATCAAGCCATCAAAGAGTTGGGTGTTGTCATCAGAATCATTTTCGTCTAAACCTAGGGTTTTATCGTACACAATACCTTCTAAACCAACGACATGCACCTCAAAAGGAAAGGGAGAGTCGTTTTCGATAAAGATGTCCCCCAATTGGTCATCCCCAGGGCATCTTGGGCTTTGAGCCACTATTTTAATATCGCCAGGATCAAAGGAAGAGGTGTCAGAGACCGAACTGATTAACTCAACTTCAGCCCTGTTGTCGTTTTGGTCAATCAGATAATTCACACCTGCGTCGAGTGTAAGCCAGAGGCTTTCGTTATTCTCCAAAACATCATCCGGTAACGCTTTTATAAAAAGAGATTTTGATTTTGGCCCTCCTGATTCGAAAAGTACTGTTCTACTTACTGTAGATAGTACAGTGGATTTATCTTCTTGGAAAATAGTATAATCTTGTCCCTCGATTACGTTGTCAGTATTGGTTATATCTGAAATCTTAATGATTACCGCCACATTTTTATCTGGAGTTTTATCGAGCTCAACAAGGACTTCTGCAAAATCCGAAGCATCGGATTCTCGACTCCTAAAATCTTCTCCACTTTTGATTTTCACCGTATATTCCGCAATGTCTTCACTGTCGATAGTTATCCCATCGATTCCCTTAGTATCGCTAATAGAATAACCATCACCCTCGACAAGTGCTATGTTCAGTGTTTCTAGTGGTTCAAATAGGTCATCATCAATAGGTTCGATTACTAAAGACGCGCTTAACTCTCCTGCTGCGATATCGACATAACCCAAAAGAGGCTTTACATCGGCTAAGGATGCAGTACTTGAAGCATCCAGTTCATAGAAGACCCTAGTGTCCAATGTTTTTGGATTGTCAGTGTCCAGCGATATGGTGAATTCCCCATTTTGCAATGGATTTTCCGATGCTACACTAGTCGTCGCATCGATGCTAACAGGAATAACGTCTGAAATGAATGCTTCATAAATTTCGGCGGAGAAAGAATCTATTGATTTAAGAACAGTGTAATTAGCAGATTCAGGTGGTGTAATTGTCAATTTTAGATACTCACCATAATTTAGGCCCTGATTATCTACTTCGGATTCGTCGAATAGGTCGTCTTTCTCTATTTTAATGATATATCTATTGTCAAACTGGCCTATTCGTGTAGTGCCATCGAGAAAATTGTCATTGTCTTGAATTTTATAGTCCAGAGGTTCCACAGCACCCTCGATCTCGATTTCAAACTTATATTTTGTCCCGATTGGCACTCCTTTTTCGGCCTTAAACTCAATAATTAAGTCTTCCCCTTCTTCAATGGTGTAGGCCCTACAACAATTACTTTCATATCGGATATCTCCGGTTATTATTCTCAATCCCCCCGCTGGGTTTGCGGAAACCAAGAATTTTCCTTCCTTATCAATGATTACCGCTTCTAGGGGAGGAGGGAGTCCGATATTCATATCTGAATCCGAGTCTAGAACCGTTACGGTATAATTTTCCCGTTGTTTATCATCTGGATCTTGATCTTCCCTTAAATTCAAAACCAATGTCCCGGATGATTGTCCTGGTTCAACAATAATCGTAGCTGAATTAATGTCCCCGCCATCGATAAGTGCATAATCTCCATCCTCGGCTGCCTCTGAGTCTTCTCTTTGTTCATGGTCAAAATTTTCGAACCTAAGACGGAATTTTATAGGCTCGGAGGTAATAGGATTTGTCCATGCGTTTCCATTAATGTCTTCCAAAGAAATTGTTAGGGTATCTCTACTTGTTTCATATCCTCCGGCGTTGTCCAAAACAGCATTGATGTCCGTTCTGTCCCCGTCAATAATTTTTATTTGAAACGAAATGCCCCCGCTAAGGTCTGTGTTGTCGAGCCATTTGTATTTTATACCTGAATTGTCCTCCAATTGGGGAAACAATGATAAAACCAATAGCTCTTCTGATTCTACGACACCATCATTGACAATTCTAAACGTGTCTATCATATCCACATCGGTAGTTGGATCTGATATTAGTTCCATACGATCATTCGTCGTCTCGATATAATCTAAAGAATTTGCTTCCGATAGTTCAGGTTTAATGGCCGTGGTTACGAATCCTAAGTTTGTTCCTGCTCTAATAGGTGAAACAACATTGTATTCAATGGCAAATTCTTCACCCTCCATAGCGAGATAGTTGCCTTCCTCATCTGTTTCTAAACCAGTGATTTTACCGGATACTAGAACAGGTTCGGCTTCATTGATATTTATTTGGAATCGTAAAAAAGACGTGTTTGCATCTTTCCACTCGTAATTTCCTAGGGGCTTATCTAAAATGATATCCAGTTTTTCCCCAGGATCGGGGCCATCGTTGTCAAAAATTTGATATCGTATTTTTCCATCAGGATTTTCATTTGAATTTATGGTGATACCAACTTGCGTTTGTGGTCCAGAATAATCGGTTGAGGTCGCAGAAGTATTACTTAGATCTAAGGGTATGACAAAGCTTTCCCCGTCCGCCCCGTCTATAGCTTCCACGAAAATCTCCACGACACCTCCCTCATTGACAAAATAGTTCAAGCCATCAAATACGACATCTCCATCCAAGGTCGCGGTGACCATGGTTGGGGCTTGATCTTGCTTATCCTGTATTTTAAGGTCATAGTTAGTATTGGTTAAAGTAAAGTTATTGCCGACTACGGATAATGTTATTTTCAAATCTTCCCCACCTAGTTCATCGATCATATCATCCTTGATTTCAATTCGAAGAATGTTATCTGGCGAATCTGATTTTACAGAGTAGGCAAATTGTAAATTTGGAGTGGCTTGTTGTATAACAACATCGTTTTCATCTGCCGAATCTGTACTTAAGGTTACTTGAACAATGTAAACTTCGTCTAGAGGAGCACTCGCATCCGCTTCGAAATTAAGAAGCAAAATTTCCCCTTCTTCAATTTCATAAATTGGGCCGCCACCCTGACCAATGTCAACGACGTTAGTACTACCTATCGATGAGGTAACATTAAATGGAGTATTTGCGGCATCGTCATCGGTAATGAGCACTTCTTGATTTCCATCTTCAATAACTACCCTTAAGGGGTCAATGGTGCCGGCATAGGCAATAGTGGCAAAAAAGTTCTCTACATTCTCTGGTAGGATATCAAGATTTAAAATAGGAACATCGAATTCTACCGAAGACGCACCGTTTGGTATAGAAGGTTGAGACGTAACTGCTTGATAATCTTGGTTAAAGGTTGCGCTACCCCCACCAAGCGAAACATTGAAAGGCATCGGGGCACCTGTATTATTCTCAAGTGAAGAGGTTATTCTCAATCTTGCATTGGACCCGCCTTCAGTGCCGTTGTTGACCAATTCGAGATTGATATCGGTAATCTCATTATCTATGATACGTACGGGTAATTGAACCACACCATTGGTAGCGTTCTTTAAAGTGATATTTGTGTCGTTAGACCGGACTTCCACTAGAAAAAACTCATCCGCTTCGAATATTCCGTCTCCCCCAATGGCCACTCTTCTGCTTCCTTCCACTGCACCAACCGTGGTCAGGGCCGTAACTTGATCGGCAGTAATCAGCTCAAAATCTACGCCCGGCGTTGGTACTATACCTCCCGTAGCGGTATTTTTTGTGGGGTGTCCTATGGTACTGATTTCTAGTTGGTAGCTGTTCAAAACAGCGGGCGGTAGTTCGCTCCCGTTTTCGTCCCTCAAATCATAGTTGACGAAAATCTCGTCGGTACCAGAAGTGATCACGTAATTGCCGTCCGCATCCGGTGTTTGATTGGGTGAGAGGGAGATTTCAACAATATTGTTCAGTGAATTACAGTTGATTGCATAGGTAGTTGTAGCGTCTTTTTCCCACCCAATGGCGTTTGCTGCCTGTACAGGGTCATCTACCTGAATACAGTCCAAGGCGGTCGATTGTGTATTCAAGGCAACCAGTATCGCATTGTTTCCGTTGGCCACATTCAATGTACTCAGTTGTGTATTTGAGGAAACATCCAAAAGCTCCAAGAGTGTATTTGCGGACACATCCAATGCATCGAAATTGCAATTTGAGAGGGTCAACCCTTCTAAATCCGGCAGCAAACCCAAATTGGATAAGGTATCGAGGTTAGTACAATCGTCGGCAAACAATGTTTTGATATTCAGTGTTCCATTGAGTTGCACTCTACCAAAACTATTCCCCTGAATGTTTAAAAACTCCACATTGGGTACACCACCAAAACTTACGGAAGAACCTGCGTTGCCAAAACCGTTGTAGGCAAGCGACAAGCTTATAACATTGGTCAAAAAAGATCCATTGGGCGGATTATTTTGAAATCGAATCTGTTTTCCGGCCAAATTACAATTGTCCGCTTTTATTGTGACCAGAGAAAGATTTTGTAATACCAGTTCGTCCAAATCATTTCCACTGACATCCAAGGTTTCCACAGCGCTGAAGAATTCGAGTCCGCTCAGGTCTGAAATCCCTCGATTTGAAACGTTGAGGTCAGTTACCATATCCGCATCGACAATGGATATAACACCATCTCTAACCGGATTAGAATCATGGCCTAGGGCAATAAGGGCATCCTCAAATGCTGGGTCATCTATGGCTATGGTCTGAGCCCCTGCCCAAATGGAGAAGAGCAAAAACAGTATAACAGGTAAATTTCTTTTCATTTTCATTTCTTTAAAGCCCTATCGATACAGATCTTTCATCAACGGGATATTCAATCCAAAGTACAGGTGATGTACTTTTTCATTGGTAAACATACTGCTCAATGCAGCCGCTCCTATAGTAACTGGGCCGTAACGTACCCCAAGGCCTGCGGATATGCTACCTGTCGCTTCCAAATCAAAGTTTACCGGAAGGTACACACTGAATTTTCGAGTTTCATACCGTGGGGTGACCGTGACCAAATCCATTTGCGAATTGGCAAAGCTGTCGGTAGCCTTCGTGAGTCCTTTGATATAGTTGATATTGATATAATAGTTGTTGTTGTTCAGAATAATATAGTCCAAGTTGAGGTTTAGTGATCGTGGCAATAGAAAGTTGGCTTCGCCTCTAAGGGTGGAAAAGTTATCAGCGTCTGCCTTCAAGGTTGGAATAAAACCCGTTTGGGGCACATAATTATTTTTGTCTATAGCGAAGCTATTTAGCGAAATCGAATCCCTTAGCACTGATTTGTAGGCCACTTTACCGATATCCAGAACCGAAGCACTTACTTTCAATTTATACTTGTTGACGGCACTACTATTGCTGCGTACATCTACCCGGTTGGTTTCCCGAGGGCGCCATTCGTAGACGAAACCGATATCGCCACCAATACCTGAACCCTTGCCACTAAAATTATCGAGCACCGAACTCAGAAAAAACTCCTGGTTACTTTCGCCATTGGCATCAGGGTCGGTGTCCAAACTAATAAACGGATTGGTGCTGTTAGTGTTCAAGTTCAAGTTTGTCCCGTCATCAGTTCCCTCTAAGTCACCACGCACCTCGACGGCGCGATTGCCAAAAAAGTACTTAAAGGTTCCTCCAAATTTGACGAAGTGGTAGTTGGAATTGATCAATACGGCTGAGAGGTTGAGTCCGACTTCTCCCCATGAATGAGCCGTGTTGTTCAGGACACTACTTTGAAAGGTATACTCTCGGTCCTCGAACCCGTCATTTAGTCCCTCTAGCAGGGTATTGTTGACATTATGATAATCATAGAACGTACGGGAACGCAAAAGCAATCCGATACCGAAATTCTCATGGAAATTCCAACTTACCGAGGGGAGCAATACATCGGTATGACCGTAACTATAGCCCTCTTTTACTCTATTGGCCTCATCATTGTTTTGGGAAAAATCCAGTCCATTAAAGCCATTGGGGGTGGTTTCGACCTCAAAATTGGTAAGGCTACCAAATTGGGAAACACCCAACTGATTAAACGAAAGCACGTTGACATGAATACGATATTTAGAATCGACACTATTGGCAGGGTTGGCCACTACGCCATAAATACCACTATAGTTGTCAAACGCAAATCCATGATGGGTGGTTTGGGCAAAACAGAGCGTGGACCAGCTAAGGAACACTAGGGAAACTACTGAGAATTTGGTATGCATTGTATAGTTTGGTTGACTATGGTTTGTCCCTGCTTCGAAAAGGAGGGTTTTAAATGTAGCGAAACATTTTAAAAATCATCTTGGTTTTACGTCGGTTACATCGAATTTTTGTTGAATTCAACGAATAAATCAAATATAATTGAGAATGGGATAGCCGAAAATACCTAGTAGTGGGTATTTATTTGGTATTCCCTTGATAATCAGAAACTAAAAGAAAGAATGCAATGATATTTAGTGTAAGATTTACCGCGAAATATCGTACGTTTATTGAATTTCTGTTCGTAGATCAACTTCCGAAATGGTCCGTTCTTGGTACCGCGTTTCGCCCTGTGGAATATCATTGATCAATTGGGTCTCCGAAGTACTGATCCGCTTCGGAAAAAAGATGTCTTCAAATGTGGAATAGTCATTGATGATGCGCTGTGTCTGAAGGGTGATTTGGTCTTTGACCTTTCCTTTTTTGAAATACGCTATTTTCTCTTTTTCCAATATCGCGAACAGCAGACCCGATTGGGTACTGAAGTAGTACTGTTTTGAAAATAGTACCCGTTTTCCTTTCTTTCTGAGGTTTCCGATTTCGATTTTCTCTTCGGGTAATTCCAACATAAAACATTCTTCGTCAGCAATACGTTTTCTACCACGATAATACGCCACTTCAGGATTGGAGACGAGCAAGAAGTCATCAAAGAAATATTGGGTGCTTGGTTTTTTTTCTTTTTTGAAGGTGTAGGGGTCTGCGTCAAGACTTGTTCCTATTCTAGGGGCTCCGGCCTTCCATTGATCCTGATCCGTGAATTTCCAAAAAAGAGAATCATTTTTAATGAGGTATTGCTCTTCTTGGGCCGCATTCAAAATATCGATTCTATTTACGCCTTGCTCATAGTCATAGGCATAAACAATAGGGTCTTGGTTGATTTTTTCACCCTTGGTCTCTGAAATGGTCTCTTTAAAATTGAGCTGTTTGATTTGACTCAAGGCCTTTAGACCTCCTAATGCCTTAAAATAACGGTTCACGATTAACTCTGGGCTAACATCTTTCTCAGGGGTATCCTCATTGAGAAGAATTTTCTTCTGGTTTGGATTGTTGAATTTCATCCATCCGATTTTAATGGCTTCCATTCGTTCAGCCCTTCCTGGATGTGTAGCACTGCCTTTTTCCGGTACATTTTGAAACATACTCTGCGCTTCTTCAAGGGTACTGCCCATTCGAGCTAATGTAGTTCCGGCAAAACGATCTGCGCTGAGCTCCCACCTTGGGTTGCTCCCTCTCTTATTCAGCGAATGATACAATAGAAAATGTCCGACTTCATGTGCCAACACCCCTATAGAAGCCCAATCCGTTTGTGATTTTTTAGACATTTGCGCCAACCATAATGGGTCATATAAAATATAGGGAGTTAGGTTTTTATCGGCATCTTCTTCGATATGTGCCAGCGCATTTTTGATGTTTTCGCACTTGCGCATCTTGAAATTTCTATTGAGCCCCATTTGCCCCATCATTTCATCGACGATAGATTCCGCTTCCGCATCGGCTGTTTGGCTTTGATTTCCAAAACAAAGGTCATCGACAGATTCGATAACCACATTTTGAAAGCCTTGAGAAACGCAAACTATCGGAATCAGAAATATCATCAATAGGACAAGATGTGCTCCAGCGCGAAGTATAATCATCTGAATTGTTTTGGTTTGGAGTCAAAATATACAAAATTCAATGACGTTCACAAATCAAGGGAAATCTCCGAAAATTTATTTTCCGGGAAAATACCCAATACTAGTGAATTTCAAATATACCCGTTATGGGGTATTTCTATCGATTGGCAAAAATCCTACTTTCAGCGTATTGATCAACTAGTATACTGATGAAAAAACCAACCTACACCTTCGCGATACTCGCTTCATTGGTATGCGCGGTAGCGGGTTTACTGGTAAACTTCATCCCTTGGGTATATAGCCCGCTTTTAAGTAGCATCTTCCTTTTTTTAGGAGTGGGCGGACTCTCCCTTATTTTCATTCAACTGTTTATTAAACACTACTGTAGAAGGGGTAAAGGGTAAGGGTTTTAAACCTGGGTTTTCCTGTTAAATAGAATGATTTGGGTACAAATCCCTCCAATACCTATCGTATCGGAATTTAAAAATTGTACTTCTTCTCGAGAGCATAACGTAGCAGTTCCCCTTTTCCTTTAATACCCAGAATTCGCATCATATTTTTACGATGGGTATCCACCGTATGGATACCGATAAACAGTTCTTCGGCAATTTCCCGTGAGGTCTTGCCCTGAGCGATTAGGGCCAGGATTTCCTTCTGGCGTCTGGTCAAGAGTCCTTTTTTGGCACTTACTTTGGCTTCGCCACCATTCACATTGATATTACCATCATAGTAGGTCTTACCATCGGCAACGGCCAGAATTGCTTGGAGTACCTCGTTTAAAGAGGTATTTTTTAAAATATAGCCCGAAGCCCCGGCCTCCAGCATTTGAGTGACCGCCTCATCTTGGTCGAACATGGTAAAAGCCAACACATTGATGTGCGGGTATTCTTTTTTAATGAGTCGTGTCGCTTGAATACCATCCATTTTTGGCATTCTAATGTCGGTCACTACGACATTGGGTTCTTTTTTCTGAACGATGCGGAGTAGACCTTCGCCATCATTGGCGGTACCTACGATTTCTATACCGTCCTCATATTTTAATAGGAGTTCCAATCCGTCGATAAGGGATTGATGGTCTTCTGCTATGGCTAGTCGTATCATATCGGAATATCAATAATTACGGTTGCTCCTTTACCCGGTTCGGATTCTATATGTAACGTACCCTCTAAATGGGCAACCCTTTTGTCAATACTTTTGAGTCCCATACCCTCAGAATTCGCAATGATTTTAGGGTCTTTGAACCCAACACCATTGTCTTCCACCAAAATATTCAAGGTATCCCCATGATTGGTCAAGTGAATGTGGGCTTTTGTGGCCTGTGCATGTTTGATGATGTTGGCGATCAATTCTTGAATAATTCGAAACAGGGTAAGCTCTAAGCTGTTTTCCATTCGGTTGTCAAGACCAAAATCCTTAACCTCGATGATAACATGATTAGCCGATGAAACTTTGTTGGCCATTTGCTCTACTGCCTTTAACAACCCCTGTTTCGCGATGACTCCAGAATTTTTGGCATGGGCAATCGCCCTTATTTTCAGATAGGCCTCGTCAATCAGTTTGTTGGTCTTTTTATAGAGTTCATCAGTATCGTCCTTGACTTTGGAATGTAAAGAATCAAAATGCAGTTTTACCGTCGCCATCAGTCCGCCCAGATCATCGTGCAGGTCATTCGCGATTCGTTGGCGTTCCTTTTCTTGTCCTTCGATCATGGCGTCGATGGTGGTCAGCTCTTGTTCTTTCAATAGGGTCGCTACTTTTTGCTCTTGAAGCACTTTCTCCTGCTCGGCCAAGAGTTGTTTACGCTTGGTAGTGCTATGGATCAAAAACCCAATGGCGGTACCCACAATCAGTAAGAGTCCCAAGGCGGTGGCCCAATTACGGTTTTTCCGACTTTGGGTGTCCAGTTCCAACTTATCCAATTTTAACTTGTCCGTCTGATTTTGTACGGTGAGGATAGAGGACTCCAAGGTATTGTTCTTATAGCCCAATTGGTACTCGATGTCAACTGACTTTCGAAGATAATGATAGGCGGAATCGGAATTGCCTTCTTTTTGGAAAATTAAAGAAGCTAGTCGGTTATTGTAAAACGTATCCCTAAGTTTTTGAGCAAGTTTTTGAGCCACATTAAGATAGTTTTTGCTCTTTTGAAGTTGATTATCTTGCATATTAATAGCTGCCAATTGCCAAGCTATATCACCACGAAAATTGTTAAGATAAGGGTTGTTTGAAGCTAAACTATCTGCCTTTAAAAAGAAATCTTCAGATTTTGTAAAATCTTCCTCGATTTTGTAATAAATACCCTTTTCAAAATAGTATTTGGGATAAAAACTATGGGATTTGGATATCTTTAAAAAAATCGAATCCAATTTATCCAAATAACTATAGTATCGCCCATCTACTGAATCAATATCGTCGTCTGCTTTAGAAAAAAATATCAAGCTGTACATTATGATTAAAGCGTCGTCAATAAGATCTGATTTTAGCTCAACGAATCTGTCTAAATATGGAGCATATTGTTTGCTACCAATAAAAATTTCAGATCCAAACAAATCGAGCAAAGCGATCAAAGCTGCCTTGGTTAAATATATAGTTCCAATTTTTTCACTTAATGTAAGAGCTCCTGAGAAGTGATTGTAGGCTTCCAGGCTATTACGTTTGGAGGTATAGGCGTGTTGATATCCTAATAATAACCTTTTTACAAAGCGGACCTCGTTAGAATCGCTTTCATTTAGTACAACAACGGAACTACTGGTTTTGTGTGCCATTAATTCCGCTAAATGAACCAAAGATGCCTTTAGTTCGCCTTCCCCCAGTTTCGCAGTAGTTTTCAAGGCTTCTTCAAAGTCCTGATTTTTTACAAAATCGAAATAGTCTTCAAGTTCTGTTGGGTTTGACCAACCAAAACTCACGAATAAAAAAAAGAACACAAAGAATACCTTCATTCACTAAAACATGACTTTATTAAAACTCTGCTTACATCTTTTGCCAGGTAACTGCAGCGCCACCTCATTCATATAGGTCTGCGGATTTTCATTTTCAGTATCATAATCTTCTTTGCGCACCACATGCCGACCATCTTTATAGAAAAACTCAAAATCAAAGGCTTTGCCGTTATCGGGAGCACAGGAAACCCGCCCATCGGAGTCGAACAACACCTGCCCGCTGGCATCTTTTTTAGGGAACATCGGATTTAAATACCGTTCGGAATGTAAATAACTACCTTGTTCAAAATGAATGTTTTTCAAAGCGGCCTCATTCAGTGTATAGGTACTCACATCACTTTGCGCACGGGTATAGATTTTAAAGGTAAGGCCGTTTTTCATACGGCTAGTGGCGACAACAACCGAATCGATACCGATAAAATAAGTGGGTTTATAGTTGACGATTTCGAAGTCTACATTTTTCAGGGTTTTGTAATTGCGTCCTAAGGATGATTCGCCAATGGCAATGGAGGCGTAAATACCATAATTGGTCTGATAATTCTGCCCGGCCATCAACAATTGTTTTCGGTCATCGTTCAAGTCTAGAGTAGAACTGTATTCTTCAAGACCTTCCATTTTTTTGACAATCATGGCGTCATCCGCAACGCCCATTTTTTTGTCTTGTGCCCTCATAAGGGCCGGAGAGAGGATTAGCATCATCATTAATAACGGGGTAACTTTTTGAAGTGTTTTCATCGTGTTTTGTATTTTGGTTTGAGACTCAAATGTCGCCTAAACAGCAAGACAAAAAAATACCCGCTAAGGGGTATTCTAAAAATAGGAATAAAAAAGCGAAACCTATAAGGCATAGATTTCGCTGTAATTACCAAGAGACTATCTGTTTCATTCGCTTTCCGGCATCCTTGTAGCCGCTTTGCTGATAATCTTCCAATGGCCTTCCAGTTTCTTAAGAATGAACAAATCGATGAAGCGCATGTGTTGTGCTTCAATGGCGATTTCGACCTTGGCCGTGGCAATGTCATATTGCCGATCGACCGCCAAAATGGTGCCCACACGACCATTGAATTTTCCTTTTTCCCGCTTTTTGAAAAGATCTGCATAGGCTGCTGGGGATAGAATCCAGATGGGCTGGTCTTTTTTGGATAAGAACATTCGGGCATCCTCATAAAAAGGCGCTACTATTTTTTCGGGATCGTTATACGAGCTGCCGTCAATATACTGTTGTAGCGCTTCACGAATGGCTTCTTCTTCAGTCTGTGCCACTACGATTACTTGGGCGAATAAGGCTAGGGCGATACATGCGATTGTTTTCATAATACGGTGTTTTTAAGTGTTTATTCGGGTTTTATTTGAATGATTTTTCCGTTGGTACGGTCGGCTAGATCCTCGGTCAAGAGGTACAGTTTACCTTCCGGACTCTGCACTGCCTTTCGAGATCGTTGACGGTCGTTCATAAAGAGTTCTTCCATACTTATGATAGTTTGCCCATCTAACTGAACGCGCCAGAGACTACCCCGTGACAAGCCGGGAACGATGATGTTGTTTTTCCACTGTGGAAATTCATCGCCGGTGTAGAAGGTGAGTCCTGTTGGGGCGACGGTCTGTGGCCAATACCAAATAGGGTCGGTATAGGTCACTCCTTCTAGGGTAGGTGGCGAATAGTCCTTACTTCGGTAGCCCCCGGAAGTGATTATAGGCCACCCATAGTTACCTCCTTTTTCGAGAAGGTTGATTTCATCTCCCTGCGTGGTACCGTGCTCGCTGAACCAAAGTGCACCGGTCAGGGGTGACTTGGTGATACCTTGTGCGGCACGTATACCGATAGCGAATAGTCCGGGTATGGCATCGGGTCCGAAATCGGGATTATCTTCGGGAATACTCCCATCCGAATTCAATCGATAGATTTTGCCCCTGCGATCGGTGACATCTTGTGCTACCGGTAGTTCGGGTTCATGTATTTCGCTGAATATGCGTTCACCTACCGTGATATAGAGCTTTTTTTCATTGTCAAAAGTCATTCCCCCCCCGTAATGGAAGAGCCCATCGGAATAGGGGGTCGCCAAGAACATTTGACGAATATTGGTCAACGAATCGTTTTCCAGTTCAGCCCGTATGACCTTTGTCGTTGAACCTTCGTTACTTTCGGCAACATATGATAGGTACAGTTGTCGGTTGTCCTCAAAATCGGGATGCAAGAGTATCTCTAGAATACCTGCATTGTAGGTGATTTTTGAGCCATCGGGCAAGCTGGGCGGAAAGGTCAGGGGCCGGTACTTGGCCTTTTCATAGAGGAGGGTATCAAACCGATCCTCGGGAATTCCCTTAATCTTGAATTTTTCCTTAGTGGTGAGGTCAATGCGCAGCAAATCACCGTCTTTTTCAGAGAGCAACACTTCGGTTTCAGACAAAAAGGCCATACTCCAAGGTCTTGACAAACCATCGATTACGGTTTCTTTTACAGGGTTGGGGTAGGAAGGGGCTTCTACTTTAACCTCCTTTTTGCACGCTGATAGCAGCAGTAGTACAAGAATGATTCTTTTCATGATTTTTAGTTATTATGGTTTAAGGTGGCCTCTTGTTCTAAGGCGGGAATGACAATGAGATCGTACCGTTTGATCAGATCTAGCAGCGGTTCGTTCAGCAGGTATTTTACGGGCGCATACTGTGATTCTTGGATCATTTGGCGTAAATCAATAACGGTCCATATATCTTTCTTACCTGCTTGTACCAGGGTGCTGAGACGATGGGACATCGTGTTTTTCTGTGTTGTTAAATCTAAAAGATGCCCGTTTTTGAATTGATATCTCGGGATCATACCGATGTGCAGGGAGGTGTTGCCATTGTACTCCGCTATTTCACTTAAGGTATTGCCGAGCCCATAAAAAGCGTAAGGTTGAAACCCGCGAGAAAGAAAGTTTAAATCCCATTTTACGAAGAGTCTATCGTGGTCGATATCAAAACCGCTAAGGTCTAACTCTTGCCGCAACAGTCGTTTTTCTTCGCGAACACGGAGTTGGTTTTTTTCAAAGTATAATTTTTGAGCGTGCATACGGCAGATTTCGATACTGCTGTGAAAGGCCTCGGGCAGTGCGCTATCATCTAATTCTACCGCCATCTTGCCGAGAAAGTCTTGAATGGGCGCCGAGTTTTTAAGTGAAGTAGCAAAACGCAATAAGTCACCCTTTCGTGTGGTATACATCTTGCTCAAGATAGCTTTACATTTTGCATGCCGACTGTGGTACTCCTGTTGTTTCGTGTCGGACAAAGCCGCGTACATTTGATCGAGCAACCAGGGCAAATTGTTCCAAGATTCGCTTCCAAACCCAATGATAGACCATTGAAGTGCTCCTGCCTTTTGAATAAAACGGGCATCTTCAACGGACTTCATATCCGGTAGTGGAAGAATCGTTTTTTTATTCTCGGTAAGGGCGTAGATCGAATTTGCGGCTCTTAATTCGGAAACAACGGTAGTGGGTTCTTGTGCCAGGGTATGTAACCAACGCGCTGTAGGAACTCCCACACCTAAAGCCATGGTCTTATACTGTGCATCGTCTAATATGGGGAGTATTGCGTTGGTAAAATCGGAACTGCTTTTGGAATCGGGATAATCGCCAACAAGGGTAAACTGCGCTTTGGCAATTGCTTTTTTTAGTAAATCGACGCCTTCTCCGACCATTTTTCCGTCCACTATACTAAAGTGATGGATTTTTGTTCGAAGCGTTGTTGTGGTGAGCGAATCTTGAGCATTTACGACAGTTGAAATACCAAGTAAACAAAGGGATAAAACGATTTTTTGTACTGACATCATTGCATTTTAGTTTCACCCAAAACTAAGTTCACTGCAACTAAAATCCTTTAAAAATCATGATTCTTAAAACGAAAAACTAAACCAGAAGAAATTTTTTCCGGTATTGGGATGGGGTCAATTGGGTGGCGGACTTAAAAGCCAAATTAAAGGAAGTCACATTTCCGAATCCGGAATCGTAGGCGACCGTGGCTATTTTTTCTTGCGCGTAGGCGGAATCCACCAAGAGATCTTTGGCCTTCTGGATACGATACTGGTTTACAAATTCAGAAAAATTCTGTTGCTCGTTTTCATTGATGACCTGAGACACATCGCGAGCTGGTATCCCAAGGGCTTGAGCTACTTGTGCCATATGCAGCTCACTGTCCAAATAGAGGGCTTCCGATTCGAAAAGGGTACGTATGTGCTGCATGTATTTTTTAGAAGTTGCGGTATCCATCGAAGAATTTTTATACTTCTCCAAGGAAAAAACCGGTTGCTTTAACAGAAGAAAGGAAAAAGCGTATAACAGAAATGAGAAGAAAATAGCTCCTCCGATATAGTACGGGATTATGCCCAAAACATTACCCATATAGAAGACCCAGATGAGTCCCACCCCAATAATCAAATTGCGATACCATACCCAAACGGATGTACCGATTTGATGCTTGAATCGGAACATCAAGAGCATTGATAATATGAGATAGACTCCTAAATGTAAAAAAACAGCAAAATAAATAACATACGAAAGGGTGCCAAAGCCGTTCGGAATAAATTTGCAAAAAACCGCGAACAATAAAAAGGGAACCAAATGCCCATAGTTGCTGTTGTGAATCTCTTTTTCCCTTCTCAAAAGCAACCGTCCGTAAAACCAAAGAAAGGGTCCGACCAATAAAACTCCCGATAATCCCAAATTCCGTTGCCAGGGTTCCAAATCAAGATATACATTTAGAATCGATTTGCCAATACGAATGGTCAACCCTAAAAGAACCAAGGCCAAAAATAAGTTCGCTTTTCGATTTCCTTTTTTAAGGGTAAGCAGATACACACACAAGAAAACCGCCTGCGCAATACCCAACGAGCTTAAGACCAGAACAATTGAATCCATAAGGTGAATTAACCGCTTTAAAGGTATCAAAAACGCCCCAATCTTAATGCAACAGGCTGTAGAATCGTTGGTTTGGCTTGAATCAAGAATACAGTTTGTGGAAATCGCCAAGCTCACGTCGAAGTAAGGCTGGGCCACTAGCGCATAAATAGTTATGCGATACAGAGTTGGAGAGTTATATTTCCCCTATTTTTAAGCAACGAAATAGACAACCGACAATACGATGAACAGCAAACCCATATGTATACTAGCCCTTACAATGACCTTACTCAATTGTACCCCGGAAAATGAATCGGAATCACTCACTTTATTCGTAGGCACCTATACCGATACGGAAAGTGAGGGAATTTACAAGCTGCAGTTTGATGCCAAGGCCGGGAAAATTGTGGATAGTCGTCTGGCGGCGAAAATTACCAGTCCGTCCTATCTGGCAATCAACTCAAAAAAGGATATGTTGTATGCGGTTCAAGAAATCAATGATTTCGAGGATGGTGCAGGAGCGGTAACGGCTTTTTCCATAGCTGGAGATAGCTTGACGGAAATACAAACGGTATCCAGCAAAGGGGCGCATCCATGTCATGTGGCCTTATCCCCATCTGGCAATCAACTGGCCGCTGCCAATTATACCGGTGGCAACGCAAGTATTTACACTGTTGCCGCAGATGGGAGCTTAAAGGGTCCGACGGCTGTGCTCGATCATCGTAAAATTGACACTACAAAAACATCACATGCACATATGGCCCAATGGGTCAATAATGACCTTTATATCGCTGATTTGGGCCTGGATGCGATTTTGGGATATACCGATACCGCTGAACAGGGAGTTAAACAAAGCAAGACCGTACAATTGCAGGCCGGTGCCGGTCCACGGCATTTTACGAGCACCTCAAACGGAAGGTTCCTATACGTGATCAATGAATTGAATTCGAGTATTTCCGTTTTTGAACGTGAGGGCGCTATGGGGTATCGTTCCATACAGAACGAGTCTACCCTAGCACCCTATTTTAAGGGAAAGAGCTATTGTGCGGATGTTCATATCTCAGCTGATGGAAAGTTCTTGTACGGGTCGAACCGTGGTGAGAATACGATTGTCATTTTTTCGATAGACCAAGAAAGCGGGCGTTTAGCCCTCGTAGGGCGCGAAAGTGTCAAAGGCGATTGGCCCCGAAACTTCACTTTGGATCCCACCGGAAACTTTCTGTTAGTCGCCAATCAAAATAGCAATAACATCTGTGTTTTCAGAAGAGACCCAGAAAAAGGAACACTCACCTTTCTGAATGAGGAAAAACTCCCAAAACCAGTGTGCCTGTTGTTTTTGTGAAAAAGGTGATGCGAATTACACAAGAGGTTCATGGTACGTCCCTTGAGGTAATGCTGAAAACTGTAGTTTAGTAGCCAGTAGCCAGTAGCCAGTAGCCAGTAGCCAGTAGCCAGTAGCCAGTAACTAAGCGATTTGCGCGCGGCGTACAGCGATAGCGAATACCAAACTACTCCAGCCCGTCTGCTTTCAACAGTTCCATTCCCGTTGACGACCGCGGTTTAAAACCGGGCCAGTCCTTTTCGTTGGAATTTGCAGGGATGTCCAAATAGGTAGCATGATTCTCTTCCTTGAGATGGGTTCCGAGAAAGGCAGTTACAAAATGTTGGTTGACATTATTGATTTTCCGTTGGTCCCAAGTGCTATCTGCATAGCGGTAATACTCGTCGATACTCAGACCTGGAGCCAATGACTCGGCCGGAGGGGGATTCGGAGCTACATTATGTCGTGCATCTTTATAGGTCAGCAGGTAACGGTCCGCGTTCACAGCACCTTCATAAATCGCCTTGATCCCGTTTTCGTAACCGGAAATATCATCTTGGCTTCCTGCAATAAAAAGGGTCGGTTTCCTTAATCCTTTTAGACCTTCGGCATCCCAGACACCCCGTGCCATCCCCCATGGGGCAAAAGCGACCACCGCTTTCACACGAGGGTCAATTGATTTTTGATAGTCTTCGTTGCTGGCCGCCAAGACATTGATTGCTGTACTCCCTCCGGTCATTTGTACAAAGAAACCGGCAGCGCCATCGCTATATCCTGCACCCCCAACATTCAAGACACCATAACCGCCCATGGAATATCCAATGATACCGGTATTATCCGCATCCAAAACCCCAGATAAAGGATCCCCTGTTAACCCGGCCATTTCATTGATGACAAATTTGATATCCTTGGCACGATTCAGTAAGGTGCTATGAAAAGCATTCGCATCCTTAAAAGTAGAATCGGTATGATCGATGGCTACGACCACATATCCCTTCGTGGCCAAATTCTCGGTCAAATAGGTCATTAAATAACGTGAACCGACATAGCCATGGGATACGACCACTAGCGGAAATTTACCGTCGGAAACCTTTGGGTCGGCATCACGAATAGCCCGTCCTTTAAAAGTGAATGGAACCAAGGGGCGTAGCGAATCACCACGGGTGCCCATAACCTCTTCATACACAACCGCTTTGGCGTCTGGGGTGACTTCTGCAGGATACCAGATCTCCACGGTCAACGGGCGATCATATAACGGGTCTTTGCCGTCTTTTGAGTTCAAAATATCCACCTGCCCTTTGTTCACCAAGTTCATGGTACGTACGCCAATAGTATGTTCTCCACGAGCGGAAAGCACTGGGGCATCGGGTAATTGATCCCCATATAGAAATTCCTGTTGGGCGTTCAGCGTGATACTGACGTTTAAAAATAGGAGTAGAAGCCATAGGGGCCGAAATGGAACGCTTTGAATGCCTTTCATGGTGATGGTTTTGAGTTAGGCATTCAAGATAAGGAAATTAGTTGGGTACCCGATAGGAGAACTTTATATCGGTTATGTTGCGTAGGACACTTATAACGAATGGTATGCTGCTTCAATAGCGGGGGCTCCATACACACGCTCTAGTCTTCGAATAGCAAAATGGGCCTGGGCCATACGTTGAAAGTGACTCATAAAGGCTAAATTGATCGAGGCACCTCCTGCGGCCCCTAGAACAGGAACGGCTTGGGCCACAAATTTTTCCGAAACTTGGATGCTGAATCGTGATGCAACCGTTGCAATAAACTGCAGTAGCGGATTCGCACTACCGCGCAACAACCCCTCGAGTGCTTTAGTACCCCCTTTTACACCGGAACTCACTGCAATTCGCGATGCGTAATACCCTGTTTCGAGTCCATCATCGTGTTTGGACTTGCCCCCTAGGGCAAAAACCTGCAAGCAAGCCAATTGGGTATCCAGCTGGGACAGATCTTCGCCTTCACTTCTGGCGATATCCATAATCGAACGCATCATGAGTTTGGTCGTCACACCAAGGTCTACAGCGAAGGCCGTCGCTCCGAACGCCCCTCCCAAAGCCCCGGAAGAGGTGACCAAAGCTTTATAGGTCTTGTTCCAGGGTAGTGTTTTTTTTGTATGGTTTTTCATGGAGAAGAGGTTGCTTTTAACTACCCCGTGCAGCACTTTATAACTTAGTTGCTGCAACCATTCCTGTTGTTTTTTGGGCAGTAGGTTCAGGCCATCTTCAATTTTGTTCCCGAACTTGTTGAGTCCCATCATGGCCCAGCCAATATCCTCCATTTTCGTTTTGGCATCACGCAGTATTCGTTCGTCTTCTCTTGAGAGTTCTATTGTTTTTTGCATCGATCTGTATTTGCTCGTTTTAGTGATTTAGGGGATTCGCAAAATGAACGCTTCTTCACCTTGCTTTGGATAAGATGAGCGGCTATTGGAAAAGCCACCAAAAGATACTATAAAGTAAAAAGGCCGCAAGCCCTATGGAAATAGCCCATAATTTTCGTTCCTGACGTTTGTCGTGTTTGATTTTTTCGCGAATACGCTTCATATCTTGTTCGGTGGATTCCTTCAAATTCAATTTTGTTTCCCCTCCTTGACCGTAGACATCGGCTTTTTCCTTTAGTTTTCGTTTCCGGAGCATTGCCCGGTTGTTTTTTAGGGCTACAATGGCCCCTGCTATACCTCCTCCTGCCATATTCTTTCCTGTATTGGTTCGCAATATAGGTCGACCAAGGACGGTTTTTGTTACAGGAAACCCTTGAGGCAGCCTATTTGTCAGGCTTTTGAGTCCGAAACTATAAATCCATACCTGATTCCTGGACATATATGCATTGTCCATTGCAATATTTAATACCTTCCGCAAAGTTTCCCGCCTAAAAAACCCTATTATGATGAATACATTTTCAAGACTTTTTCTGCCTGCAGTGCTTTTTCTCTTCAGTGCCACGATGATCCTAAGTTGCAAAAATGACGCGGATACATCGTCAATGGAAAAATCCGTAGATGAAATCTTTCAAGAGTATGATGCCATCGAAAAACCGGGTGCCGCAGTGGCAGTGGTTCACAATGGTGAAATCGTTCTTAAGAAAGGCTACGGTAGTGCCCATTTGGAATATGATATCCCCGTGACAACGGAAACTATTTTCCACGTGGCATCCGTATCGAAACAGTTTACGGTATTTGCCCTATTGTTATTGGCCGAAGAAGGAAAACTTACCCTAGACGACCCAATTCAAAAGTACATCGCCGAGGTGCCTGATTTTGGAGAAGCCATTACGTTGCGGCACTTGGCAACGCATACCAGCGGTATGCGAGATCAATGGGATTTGTTAAATCTGGCCGGATGGCGATGGGATGACGTCATCACCAAAGAGCATGTCTTAAAATTGGTGGCCAAGCAAAAGGACCTGAATTTTAGTCCTGGTGAGCAGTATACCTATTGCAATACCGGTTTTACGCTTTTGGCCGAAGTGGTGGCGCGCGTTTCCGGACAATCCTTTGCGGAGTTTACCCAAGAACGCATGTTCACTCCTTTAAACATGGTGAATTCGCAGTTTTATGATGACCACCAGAAGATCGTAAGAAATCGCTCTTACTCGTATTACCCGACGGAAGGCGGCTATCAAAAAAGCGTGTTGAGCTATGCCAATGTCGGGGCGACCAGCTTATTTACTACGGTGGAAGATCTAAGTTTATGGGCGATGAATTTTAAGGAAGTAAAGGTGGGAAGTGCCGCAATTGTCAATCAAATGAACACGCTGGCCGTACTCAATGATGGCGAAACCTTTGGCGGGGCCTATGGACAATTTGTGGGGACGTATAAAGGCCTACGGCAAATACAGCATAGCGGAGCTGATGCAGGGTATCGTTCGTACTTGGCCCGTTTTCCGGATCAGGACTTTGCGGTTTCCGTAGTGTCGAATTCGGGGGCCTCCAATCCCGTTGCATTGGCCTTGCAAGTCGCCGACTTGTATTTAAAGAATGAATTTGAGGAGGAGCCTGAGGCAACGAAAGAGAAACCAAAACCAATAACCCTAACGGAAAATGAACTGCAAGCTTTTGAAGGGCATTATTGGGATGCCAAAGACCTTTATTCCAGAAAAATACAACTAACCGAGGGGAGCTTACACTATGACCGTGGCAATGGGAACACTACCGAATTGGCACCAATTTCAACAAATGAATTTGTAATGCTCGACATCCCGGGCGAAGTAAAAGTGACCTTTGTTTCGGAGAACGGAAAAGACCGCATGATCGTATCGGAAGGAGAGACCATTCTAGGTGCATTGGACGAATATACACCCCTAGATGAAGCAAGTATCGCCATGGAACCCTATCTAGGAAGCTATACTAGCGAGGAGTTGAGTACTACTTATACCCTTGTCAAGAAAGAGGGGCAGTTGGTAGCCACCCACCCTAGGGTATCGGATATTCCACTACGTTTTTTAAAAATGGATGTGTTCGATGCCGGAGGGAATACCATTGAAATGACGCGCGACAAGACAAATACCATTACAGGTCTAAAGGTGTCAACTGGCAGGGTAAAAGGGCTGGCCTTTGTGAAAGAGTAGCGAACGCCTTATCCGCTAATCATTTTTTAACACAATCGATTCAATCATAAAATCAAGATAATCTTGGGTTAACCCAAAGGGTACTTCGGCCCTATAGTTTTGCTAAAAAAATCAAAACGATGGAAAGAAGACCTGTATCAAGAAGAGCCTTTTTAGCGAAATCGATAATGGCCTCCGGAGGTATTTTAGTATTGTCTCAGCTGACCTCTTGTATCAAGGATTTTGAGGGTGACGGAGGGTCTTCCAATGACATTCCGCGTTTTTTACATGGAGTGGGAAGTTTTGATCCAACAAGTAATGCGGTAATTATTTGGACACGCTTTACGCCTACGACCGAAGAAGTATCCAGTTTTATTGCGGTACGTTGGCAAGTAGCCCTTGATCCTGGCTTTTATCAAATTGTCAAGGAAGGCGTACAGTATACCTCCTCTTCGAAAGATTTTACGGTTATCGAAGATGTGACCGGTTTGGAAGCCAGTAAAAAATACTACTATCGTTTTTTACAAGACGCCTTAAAGGAAGAATCCGTAATCGGGGAAACCATTACCCTACCTAGTGGAGGGGCATTGTCCAGTGTAAAATTGGCCGTATGTTCCTGCTCCAATTTTCCTGCAGGTCTTTTTAATGTATATGATGCCATCGCCAAGAGCGAAGCGGATGTAGTGTTGCATCTAGGAGATTACATTTACGAATACGAAGAAGGCGGCTACGGAACCAATGAGAATACCGAAGTTTTGAATAGAGTTCATGATCCTAAAAATGAAATACTTACACTTGAGGACTACCGTCTACGCTACCGTCAGTATCGCACCGATGAAGGACTTCAACTAGCACATCAAAAGAAACCCTTTATTGTGGTTTGGGACGATCACGAAATCACGAATGATGCCTACGAGGCAGGTGCGGAGAACCATGATGCTACGGAGGGATCTTATGAAACAAGAAAACAAACTGCCATACAAGTACATGGTGAATATCTACCCATTCGTACCGAAAACGGTGCGGTTATCTATCGCAATTTCGAGTTTGGCAATTTGGTCAATCTTGTCATGTTGGATACCCGCATTATCGGCCGTGATAAGCAACTGGCTTTTGGCGATTTTTTCAGTGCGGATGGTTCTTTTAATTTTACGGGTTTCGCTACTGAGCTAACCAACCCCAACAGAAACCTCATGGGCGAGGAACAACTCGATTGGGCAGGTGGAGTAATTGGCGCCAGTAATGCCACTTGGCAAGTATTGGGCCAACAAGTCTTGATGGGAAAAATGCTCGTGCCGGCGGAATTGCTGATTGCCATTGGCAAGGTAGCCTCGGGTAATGCGACAGCCGAAACTTTTGCTCAATTGGCACGGACGCTAACCGAGTTAAGCGCTTTGAAAGCACGTTCCTTACAAGGAGATACCACACTTACCCCGGAAGAACTGGCACGTATCAATACGGTGGTGCCCTATAATCTGGATGCCTGGGATGGTTATTTTGTGGAACGCGAAAGGCTTTTTACTCTACTGAATGGCAAGAAAACCGTGGTCTTGGCCGGCGATACCCACAACGCTTGGAACAATGATTTAGTAGACAGCAATGGAAACAAAATAGGGGAGGAATTTGCCTGTGCCTCGGTCAGCTCTCCGGGTTTTGAAGGCTTGTTCGGTGACGACCCCACTACAATTGCAGGAATCGAGCAGGCCTTTACATTGTTGATTGATGGCTTGAAGTATTTTGACGCCTCTCAGCGAGGTTACCTCATGATGGAAATCACTGAAGGCAGCGCGAATGCCTCTTACCGCTTTGTGGATACTTTGGCATCTGCCGCATACACGGTTGTCGAAGGGAAGCAACTAAGTTATACCGTCTAAATAATTCTCTAATCAACAACCTACAGCCCTGAAGAACTGTCATGTCGAGCGGAGTCGAGACCCTAGAAACACGAAAGGTCAAACGACCTGCCTCGACAAAAAAGCAGTAATTTGTCCTTGTGAAACGAAAAAGACCCAAACTGAGCAGCCTGCTGTTCGCTGCCTTCATGGTGTTGTTGCTTATTCCCCAAACGCGGAGACCAATTCAAGTAGTGATAAATCAAGCAAAGCTCTGGGTATGGTCACCCTCCGCATTGGATATGGAGGACCAAACCCGATTGGCGCCCTTTACGTACCTGTTGTCAGACCTGGAAGGTACTTCACAAAAGATGAACATCGGTAAGGGCAGGGTGACCTTTATCAGCTATTGGGCAACCTGGTGTCCGCCCTGTATTGCCGAACTCCCCAGCATTGACGAATTGTATTCCGACTATGGGAATCAAGTGGATTTTATCTTGCTTACCCAGGAAGACCCGGAGGTGGTCAGCAATTTTTTGCAAAAGAAAGGCCTTGATCTTCCTGTATTCATCCCGCGAATGCGGGCACCGGAACAATTGTATAGCCGAAGTATCCCGACCAATTATTTGATTGATAGTACGGGCAAGATCCTTATCAAGGAGACCGGCGCAGCCGATTGGAACAGTACCCGAGTACGGGCGATTCTAGACGGACTTCTTCCCAACAAGTCCTGAACGTGCTACAAGGCTTTGTGCAGTAATTTCTTTTGAACTACGGAATTTACGGAGTCTTATATCCGAATCCGTTGTGAAGTTGAAAAGCCCATTAGGTTCACGCCGATGCAATCTCCCCCGATTATGCACCGCCGCTAGTTGTAATGAGCTTACAGCTGTAAAGCTTGGCATAAAGAAATGTGATCAAAAAAACGATTGCAATACCCACTAAAGGGTATTTCTTGGCAATTGGGCGGTTGAAGTTTTTAGGATTGGTGAAAATGCCTATGAATGGAGATTCCTATGGGAACAATTAAGCACCATTTGACAGAACTAAAACAACGCAGATTTTCAAATGGTCTATGCAAGTCAGTTAGTTGGGGATAGCCGAAATATACCTTTCCGCCTAACATGGAAAGATACTCTAGCAGATTTTTTCATACCATGAATCGGGTACTGAGCATAGAATCGAGTACTAAGCACAGCCGAAAGAAATTTTTCGGACGTGACATGAAGGAACCCAATAGTGGATTTTTCATATCGCGAATCAGGTACTGAGCGCAGAATCGGGTACTGAGCGTAGCCGAAGTACAAAAGATCGGCCCCGCCAAGAGCCTAGGAAGACTCACTTTGACCTTAGTGGATATGCTCAATTAAGCCCCCAATTATCGAAACCTACTGTCATCCTGAGCGCAGTCGAAGGCTTAGGAACACCAATCCCCACCCCTCTGTCACCGGAGCGCAGTCGAAGGCCAAGGAACGCACATCTCGACACTGACGGATTAGAATGTTGTATGTATCCAACAATTGATCTGTCACCCTGAGCGCAGTCGAAGGCTTAGGAACACGTATCTCGACATCATCCGATGTAACAGGGTTTAACACACTCCCGTACTAGGGTCACAACTATCTCCCTCACTGATGATTTCCACGGGAGAAACCTTGTCAAACACCTCTAAAAAAACGCTAGGCGGTTGCGCCCCACTAATACCATAGTGCTCATTGATAATAAAAAAGGGCACGGCGTTCACCCCAAGCTGTTGGTAATGGGCAATCTCTTGTGTAACCGCATAGGCAATGCGATCATCGCCAAGCACCTCGGTTGTTTTTTCTGGTTCCCAGCCAAACTCCTTCATAATGTCGACCAGTACATCGGTTTGGTTGAGGTGCAGGTTTTCATCAAAATAAGCCTTTAGAAATCGCTCCTTAAGATCAGCCTTAAAACCTTCGCTTCCCGCCACATGGAGCAATTGATGTAGCGGTAGGGTATTGACGGCCAACCATTCATCCCCGAAATTAAAGGTAATCCCTTCTTCCGTACCAACCTCGGTCAGGCGATCGGTCATGGCTTTGGTACGTTCAAGATCTCCAAACTTATTGGTGAGGTAGGTGGTACGGTCCAAGCCCGTTTCCGGTATTGTAGGGTCTAATTGATAGGGGTGCCAGGTTACCTCCACAGGGGAGTCATTCCATTGTTGTAAAGCGCTTTCCAGGCGACGTTTGCCGATATAGCACCAAGGGCAGGCGACATCGGAAACCACTGATACTTTTATGGGTTGTTGTTGCATGTTAAAATTGGGTTTAGGAGTTATGGGGAGTTGGTCGTAAGAGGTTGAGGAAACCTACTGTTCTAGTTCACTTTCTATTTTAGTTCTATAAGGAGTCACTCTTGAGGAATCAAGACACTCCGCTTTAAGAACTACTACAATAGTCCTGCCCCGGCATATGGGAACAATTTGAAGATATAAACGAAGGATGCGCTTTTTAAGTAACAATCTAGGGTAAAAGGTTTTCGACCCTTTTCTAAATAGACTGTTTTTGCCTGACATCCTCCCCGAAAATCATGACCCCCATCATTTTTTTAATAACGCGTTCTTCACTACATTTAAACTGACTAATTAATCCACTCGAAAAATGAAGAAGTTCTATGCCCAATTCGGCCTTTTGGCCTTGGCGTTTTTGTGTATTCCGCTAACCGTACACTCCCAAAGAAGAAAACAACAACAAGCTGTTCAAACCGCCTATCCCGAGGCGCTTTATTCCAGTATGGAATACCGTTCCATAGGGCCGCACCGTGGTGGCCGTTCTGCCGCAGTAACGGGCGTTCCCGGAGAGCCCAACCTCTTTTATATGGGGGCCACTGGAGGTGGTGTCTGGAAGACCTTGGATGGGGGTCGCTCTTGGGAAAATATTTCCGATGGCTATTTTGGGGGCAGTATCGGTGCCGTTGAGGTAGCGAAAAGCGACCCGAACGTCATCTATGTGGGTGGAGGCGAAAAGACCCTTCGGGGGAATGTCTCTTCCGGTTATGGCCTTTGGAAAACCGAGGATGGAGGCAAAACTTGGGCCTCTGCAGGACTCAAAAAGAGCCGTCATGTGCCGCGAATCCGCATTCACCCAACCAATGCCGACGTGGTCTATGCCGCTGTATTGGGTAATATCTACAAACCCACCCAAGATCGGGGCATCTATAAAAGTACCGATGGCGGAAAGACCTGGAGCAAAAAACTGTTCGTCAATAACCAATCCGGTTTTGTCGATTTGATTCTAGACCCGAACAATCCGAGAATTCTATATGCCTCATCCTGGCGCGCACAACGTACCCCCTACAGTTTGAGTAGTGGCGGTGATGGTTCCGCATTATGGAAAAGCACGGATAGTGGTGAGACTTGGACGGAGATTTCCAAAAACGAGGGCTTTCCAACGGATACGCTCGGGATTATCGGAGTGACCGTTTCCCCAAAAAATAGCGAGCGCGTGTGGGCCTTGGTCGAAAACAAGGAAAAAGGAGGACTCTACCGTTCCGAAGACGGTGGCAAGAAATGGACACAAGTCAATAGTGAGCGAAAACTACGCCAACGCGCCTGGTATTACACGCGTCTATATGCGGATACCGAGGATGAAAATACGGTCTATGTGATGAACGTTCGCTACCACCGTTCTAAAGATGGAGGGAAGACCTTCAATACCTTTAATGCACCCCACGGAGATCATCACGACCTGTGGATCGCTCCCGAGGATTCTAAGCGGATGATCATCGGTGATGATGGGGGAGCACAGATTTCCTATGACGCGGGGGAAACCTGGAGTACGTATTACAACCAACCGACCGCACAGTATTATCGTGTGACCACCGACAACGCCCATCCCTATCGCATTTATGTGGCCCAGCAAGACAATTCGACCCTTCGCGTCAATCACCGTTCGGATGATGGCAGTATTGGCGAAGACGATTGGGAACCAACAGCAGGGGGCGAATCGGCCCATATTGCCATTGATCCTACCGATAATGATATTGTGTACGGCGGAAGTTACGGCGGATTCCTGACCCGTGTCAATCACAAAACGGGTACCGTTCGCGGTGTCAACGTATGGCCTGATAATCCTATGGGCTATGGTGCTGAGGGAATGAAATATCGCTTTCAGTGGAACTTCCCCATCATGTTCAGCAAACACGATCCGAAGAAACTCTATACCTTTTCGCAACACGTACACATGAGCACCAATGAAGGTCAAAGTTGGGCATTGCTCTCCGATGACCTCACTCGAAACGACCCTGCCAAATTGGTTTCCAGTGGAGGTCCGATTACACAAGATAACACGGGAGTGGAATATTACTGTACTATTTTCGCCGCTAATGAGAGTCCTTTGAAAGAAGGATTATTGTGGGTTGGAAGTGATGATGGCCTGATTCATGTCTCTAAAGATGGAGGGGCCAATTGGGAAAATGTGACCCCTGCGGGAATGCCTGAATGGAATATGATCAATAGTATTGAACCTTCCGCTTTTGATGAGGGCACCTGTTATGTCGCAGCCACCAAATACAAGTTGGGCGACTTTGCGCCTTACCTCTATAAAACTACGGATTACGGGAAGACCTGGAAAAAAATAACGAACGGTATACCTGCCGAGCATTTTACGCGTGTCGTCCGTGAAGACCCAAAGAGAAAGGGATTGTTGTACGCCGGTACCGAAACCGGAATGTATATTTCTTTTGACGATGGCGCCAATTGGAGTCCGTTTCAGATGAACCTTCCGATTGTTCCGATTACCGATTTGGCCATTAAAGACAATAACCTGATCGTCGCCACCCAAGGACGCAGCCTCTGGATTTTAGACGACCTTACCGTACTGCATCAATTGGATGATGGAAAGAAAAATAGGTCTTCTATCCTGTACAAACCAAAGGATAGCTACCGCACCAAAGGAAGGGCGAGTAAGGAACCTTCCAAGACCGAAGGAGCGAACCATCCGAATGGGGTGGTGACCCACTTCTATCTCAAAAATTTCGATAAGGAAAAAGATACGGTGCAGTTGATCTATACCACAATGAGTAATGATACCTTGGCGAGTTTTAGTTCACAAGCGAAGGATAAAGAGCGTAAATTGAACACGGCCGAAATGAAAAAAGGAGGCAATACCCATGTCTGGAATACGCGGGGCGAAAAAGCCGAAACCCTGGATGGCATGATCTTTTGGGCCGCCGGTTTTGATGGACCCAAAGCGGTTCCCGGAAGTTATAAAGTCCATCTGAACGTAAATGGCGCCAATCAAAGCCAAGAGTTCAAGATCATTCCTGATCCACGGGCCGAGGTTTCTGCAGCCGATATGCAAAAGCAACATGATTTTATTTCAAACATTAATGCCACGATCAACAAGGCGCATGGTTCCATTAAGAAAATACGTGGGGTCAATACGCAACTCGAAGCCTTTACCGCACAGTATAAAGACAACGAGGCTACGAAGGAACTGGTCGAAAAGGCCAAAACCATGAAGGAAGAGTTTGAAAAAATAGAAAAGGCCTTGTACCAGACCAAGAATCGAAGTAATCAAGATCCCCTTAACTTCCCGATTCGGTTGACCAATAAATTGGCACACCTCAATCGCTTGGTGGGCATTGATGATTTCCCTCCGACAGATCAAGACATCGCCGTTCAACAAGAACTGACCGGTAAGATCGAGACCCAATTAAAAGCTTTTGATGCCATGGTAGACAAAGAGCTACAAGATTTCAATGCCGCCTTTAATGAGTTGCAATTGAACTATTTGTTTGTAGAGGAGTAGCTGATGGTTGTGCGGTGATTATAAGTAAGGCTCCTTATTGATTTAAGGGGGAAGGGTGATAGCATCTGGACACTAACTATACAGTGGGCCTTAGTAAATGTGCTTGCCAGCCCGTCTTTTTCTTTGGTCACTAACGAATCGAAGGATACACCTCTACTTCATATAGGAGTGGAGATTTTAAAAAATGAAATAACGAATAACCCAAAATGAGAAAACAACTTTTTGTCCTGGCCCTGTTAACCGTAACCCTCACCTTCGCCCAAACCGTGGAGGAGTATTTTTCACCCCTCAAATTCCGGAATATCGGTCCCTTTCGTGGGGGGCGTTCCGTTTCCGCTTCCGGGGTAGTCGGTGACCCGATGACGTATTATATGGGTACAACAGGTGGCGGTCTTTGGAAAACCCAAGATGCGGGGCAGCGCTGGAATAATATTTCGGATGGGTATTTTGAAATGGGTTCGGTCGGAGCCGTAGCCGTTTCGACCTACAATACCAACATCGTATATGTAGGCATGGGTGAACACGCCCCACGGGGGGTAATGACCTCGTATGGTGATGGTGTCTACAAATCAACGGATGCGGGACAGACGTGGACCCATTTGGGACTTCAAGAGACGCAACATATTTCACGAATTATCATCCATCCGACGAATCCTGATATTGTATATGTCGCCGCGCAAGGGCAATTGTATGGCCCGAACAAAGAACGGGGCGTTTACAAATCCACAGATGGAGGCAAGACATGGAAAAACACACTTTTCGTCAATGAGCTAACCGGCGCCGTAGAGCTTTCCATGGACGCGAATTATCCCGAGATTATGTACGCTGCCATGTGGGAACACCAACGAAAGCCCAATATGGTCGTTAGTGGCGGAGCAGGTAGCGGACTCTATAAATCTACCGATGCTGGAGAGACTTGGACAGAAATGACCCAAGGCCTTCCCGAAGAAAAAGGAAAAATGGCGATTTCCGTGAGTCCCGCGAACTCGAATAAGGTCTATGCGCTGATCGAAAGTGATAGCAATCAAGACAAAGGCGGACTATTTGTTTCCAACAACGCAGGTAAAAGTTGGAGTATGGTAAGTGGCGATAATCGCCTGGTACAACGCGCTTGGTACTACATCGAGCTCTTTACCGACCCTCAAGACGAAGATATTGTGTACGTTTTGAGTGCCCCGGCCCTTCGTTCGTTGGACGGGGGTAAGAACTGGGAACGCATTTCGGGTACCCATGGTGATTATCATGACCTATGGATCAATCCGGAAAACTCGTTGAATATGGTGATTGCCAATGATGGCGGTGCGGCCGTGACCTTTGACTTCGGAAAAACGTGGTCCTCGCAGGTGAATATGCCTACGGGACAGTTCTATCGGATCAATACGGACAATCTATACCCTTATAATATCTATGCAGGACAGCAAGATTACTCTTCGGCCATGGTAGCCAGTATGTCCCCGGGAAATGGCGGCATTACGATGTCCGATTTCAGTCCATCTGCCGGGGGAGAAAGTGCCTTTCTGGCGTTCGATCCCGATAACCCAAGATATGTGATGGGAGGAAGTTATTTGGGTACTATCGAGGTTTTGGATACCCACTCGAAAGCGTCTACGAATGTAATGGCCGCTCCGATTCAGTACCTTGGGCGGGAGGCACGTCATATGAAATACCTCTATAATTGGAATGCACCGACCTTGAGATCACAACACGAACCGAACACATTTTACCACGGGGCCCAATTGCTATTGCGCACCCGTGATATGGGCGTGACATGGGAGGAAATATCGCCTGACCTGACCCGTGATATCGATGCCAAACAAGGCAATGGTGGTGGGCCGTATACCAATGAGGCCGTAGGTGCGGAAAACTATGGTACATTGGCCTATGTGCTAGAATCCCCACATGAAGCGGGTGTATTCTATACCGGTAGCGATGATGGCTATGTGCATATAACCAAAGACAATGGAGCGACTTGGCAGAATATCACCCCGAAAAACTTAGGGGAGGCTCTGGTCAATGCCATCGAGGTGTCGCCACATGATAAGGCGACCGTTTACATTGCGACCACAAAGTACAAGTTCAATGACCATACGCCGGCATTGTATAAAAGTAACGACTACGGTCGATCGTGGACGAATATTTCTACGGGAATTCCCTACGGAGCCTTTACGAGGGTCGTTCGGGAAGACCCCATCAAAAAAGACCTGCTCTATGCAGGAACGGAAAAGGGGCTTTATCTCTCATGGAACGGTGGAAAAACATGGAGGCCATTTCAATTGAATTTGCCCAAAACCCCGATAACCGATATCAAGATCCACCAAGGCGACATGATCGTAGCCACTTCTGGGAGAGCCTTTTGGATATTGGATGATTTGGCCCTGTTGTCTCAGTACGAAATGGGCAAAACGACCAACTCGCACGATGGACATCCGTACCAAATGAAGTTGTATCGACCCAAAGATGCCATGAATGGCACATGGTATGGTCCAATGAGTGGGAATACCACTAATTTTGATGGGATGAATACCTTGGCAGGGGTAAACCCTGCAAATGGCATGGTGTTGTATTACGAACTGCCCAAAGTAGCGGATTCCGTAGCTGTAACGATGGATATTATGGATGCTAACGGTACCATGGTCCGTAGTTTTTCCTCTGAAAAAGACCCAAACTATGTACCACATAATGGCGGTGGCCCAAGGCCGGCCCCAACCTTATCCAAAAAAGAAGGATTGAATCGATTTGTGTGGGACATGCGAACCGGTATTTTACCTGGAGTTCCCGGCACGTATATCGAGTCGCGTTTCAGTGGTCATAGGGTGCCTCCCGGAACGTACACTGTTCGCATCAAGTCAGGAGACAAGGCAATTACCACACAAGGAAAAATAGTGGCGGTGCCTACTTATAGCACGACCCCTGAACAATATGGTGAGTACCATACATTTTTGACCGAGGCGGAAGCCAAACTGACCGAGATGCACGAGATGATCAATACGTTATATAAAGCCCAACAACAATTAAAGGAAGTGCTGACCGATGTGAAAGATACCTCTGTAAAAGAAGAAGGCCAAAAACTTGTTGATGCACTTGATGCCTGGGATGCCGATATGATCCAAAGAAAATCGCAAGCGTATGACGATGTTGAGAATTTCCCGAATAAATTCAGCGCCGAATACCTATTTTTAATTGACGCTACCAATAGCTCCATTCCAAGGGTGAATCAACCCTCCAAAGACCGTAAAAAGGAACTGGACGCACAATGGGCCACTTTGAAAAGTAAAGCGGAACAACTAAAAACAACCGCTATTCCCGCCTTTAATAAGAGGCTTTGGGAGTCGGGTATCGGGGCAATACGCCTTGCGGACTAGATGTTTAGGTTAAGTAGCAGTGTGGAATATTGACATCGAATGAAATACGTCATCAAAAGCCTTCTTTTTTTGATCTTGCTGATACCCTTCGGGGCTTTTGGTCAGACGGAAAAGCGTCCGAATGTCGTGTTGATCATAACCGATGACCAGGGGTACGGTGATTTGGGGTTTACTGGAAATCATCATTTGAAAACGCCTGTACTGGATGCGTTTGCCAAGGCTAGCGTGCGATTTACTAATTTTTATGTTTCACCTGTTTGTGCTCCGACCCGGTCTAGTTTAATGACGGGCCGCTACTCCTTGCGAACCGGTGTTCGCGATACCTATAACGGAGGCGCGATGATGTCGACCAACGAGATTACCTTGGCAGAATTGCTGAAAGAAGCAGGCTATGCTACGGGACTCTTCGGAAAATGGCATCTAGGGGACAATTACCCGAGTCGACCGATGGATCAGGGCTTTGATGAATCCGTGATGCACCTATCAGGGGGAATGGGCCAAGTAGGAGACTTTACCACCTGGTTTCAGGGCGACCGTAGTTACTTCGACCCTGTACTCTGGCAGAACGGCAAACAAAAGTCGTATAAAGGCTATTGCAGTGACATCTTCACGGATAGCGCCATCGATTTTATCACGGAAAGTGCGGACGAACCGTTCTTCTGTTACCTTTCCTTCAATGCGCCCCATACGCCATTGCAAGTTCCGGAACGCTATTATGAGCTGTACAAGGATATTGACCCGTCCAAGGGTTTTGCCGACGGACGCCCTTTTGTACCCATGTCCGAAAAAGACAAGGAAGATGCTCGGAAGGTATATGCCATGGTGTCGAATATCGATGATAATGTAGGGCGGCTATTGCAAAAGCTAGAGGAACTTCAAATTGCTGATGATACCCTGGTCATTTTTATGACGGATAATGGGCCACAGCAAATACGCTACATAGCCGGAATGAGAGGAAGAAAGGGAAGTGTTTACCGCGGCGGAACACGGGTGCCTTTTTATATGCGCCTTCCACAAAAGGGAAAACGCAATGTCGAAATCGAGACGATGGCCGCCCATATCGATGTGCTGCCCACTTTGGCGGATCTTTGTGGGATTAACCTTCCTGCAGATCGTACAATTGATGGACGAAGCCTAATGCCCCTGTTAAATGGGAATACCGAGAACTGGAAAGACCGTTCGCTCTTTTCGTACTGGACTCGGAGGTATCCGGAACGGTATCGGAATATGGCCATTCAAAAAGGCGATTATAAATTGGTGGGCCACACGGGTTACGATGCCCAAATCAAGGACTTTGAACTCTTCGATTTGGAAAATGATCCGTTCGAAGAACACGACCTTGTGCTGAAGGAGAAACAGATCGCCCAAGAGTTGCTACAAGAACTGGAACAACAGTATGGTAACTTGATTCGTTCTGAAAACCTGAAAAACCCGCCTCGAATCCAAATCGGGACGGTCAACGAAAACCCGACGGTACTCAATAGAAATGATGCCGGAGGAGATAGAGGCATTTGGGCGCAGGAAGAGGTCTATGGAAAATGGGACGTGAAAATTGCCGAGGGCACCTACAATATCACCTTCAAATTTGTAAAGCCCTTAGAAGACACCGGCCGTATGGTGTTGGAGGCAGGAACAATAGTCAATCAATTTGAAAACGAATCAACAGCCGTGGATATCATCGAGATGCCCCATGTTGTGCTTCCGGAAATGACAGGCGAACTTATTCCTTTCTATCAGAGTAGCTCAAAAAAAATATTCCCTTTTTGGGTATCCTTGGAAAAAATCGATTAGACGGATGTCAACCAAAATATAGTAGTGAATGGTTACCTTTGCGTTGCAAAGCACACCCGAATGATCGCCTATTACCCATACATCAAAGCCTTACATCTCATTTTTGTGGTGACCTGGTTTGCTGGCCTTTTTTACATTCCAAGGCTCTTTATCTACCACATTGAGGCCTCGGAAAGACCATCACCCGATAGAGAGATTTTGACCAAGCAGTTGCAACTGATGACCAAACGCCTTTGGAACATCATCACCTGGCCGTCTGCGATTCTCTGCACATTCTTTGCGCTTATCATGCTTCATTTGAATTCCGGCTTGATCTATCAGCCGTGGATGCAGGTAAAGCTGGGCTTTGTGGTCCTGCTCTTTGCCTATCACATCAAGAACCATTTGATTTATAAACAACTGCAACGCAATGAGATTCGGTATTCATCGAACTATATGCGCTTGTGGAATGAGGGGGCGACCTTGATTCTCTTCGCGGTCATCTTTCTAGTTATTCTCAAAAGTGCCGTCAACTGGATTTTCGGTGTAGTCGGTATCATCGTCCTTGGAATTTTATTGATGCTTGGAATTAAATTATACAAGCGTATTCGGGAGAAAAACCCCGAGGCCTAGAAAATCGAAAGACCAAGCCGGCCATCCCCTCCAAGAACCTTTCTTCCCTTTTTATTTTGTGATGTGACGCTGAGGGTCGGCGGGTGAAAACTTGGTTCGATATTTGCTACCTTTGGATAGAAATACCCATCGGCTTGCTCAAAAAACTATCGCTTCGATCCCGCATTTTTACGACCATGATTCTTCTGGTGGTCATTGCGTCGGTCTTGATTTCTGGAGTAACGATCTATCAGTACCGTGAACAATTAGACGATTACCACGATATCCGTCTCGAACGTAAGGAGGAGCAGATCAAGCAAAGCATCAATTACGTACTTAAAAAAACGACCTATCCGCAGACGACGGAAAATCTTCCAATGATCTTCAAGAATGAAATCTATGAGATTGCCGATGTACAAAATGTATATTTCAATATCTACGATTTGGAGGGAGGACTGATCCGTAGTTCAAGACCTAAATTTGAAATGGACTCCATTTCAAACTGTCTGGATGCAGAAGTACTCAATAATCTTGACACTAGTGCAAATCATAGATATGTGGAGGAAAACACCGCCGCTGGAGACAAATACAAAGCCTCCTATACCTATATCAACGACTCTAAATTCAAACCGATCGGTATATTGAACCTGCCGTACTTTGAAGACCCTTCTTTCAATGATATGGAGTTACGTGAATTTTTCATTCGCTTAGGATGGGTATACTTTTTCATGCTGTTGTCGGCCATAGGTCTGGCCTATTTTATTTCAAAGTATATCACCCGATCGCTACAGACGATATCCGACATGATGCACAAGACCGATTTGACCAAACGCAACGAAAAAATATTCATCGAGGACCCAAGTGAAGAAATCGGAAAACTGGTAGACTCCTATAATGAAATGATCGATGAATTGGGGGCGAGTGCCGCCAAGCTGGCTCGTAGCGAACGCGAACAGGCATGGCGTGAAATGGCGAAGCAGGTGGCCCATGAAATCAAGAATCCCTTAACTCCCATGCGCTTAAGTGTCCAGAGCTTTCAAAGAAAGTTCGACCCTAATGACCCTGAAATCGACAAAAAGGTGACGGAGTATTCGAAAACCCTCATCCAGCAGATCGATACTATGAGTAATATCGCCAGTGCCTTCTCAAATTTTGCGGAAATGCCGGCCCAACAAAATGAGACCCTGAATGTGGTCACTATCGTGAAGCTTGCCCTGGATATCTTTACCGAAAAATACATTCATTTTATAGCGGATGAAGAGGTCATTATTGCAAAATTAGATCGCACGCAGCTCATTCGCGTAGTGACGAATTTGGTCAAAAATGCCATTCAAGCGGTTCCGGAAGTTGAATCTCCAAGGATCTTGGTGACCGTTGCCTCAGAAGGAAACGAGGTAAAGATATCCGTAGCGGATAATGGCATAGGGATCGAAGATGGATTCAGAGATAAGATTTTCGAACCCAAGTTCACCACGAAGTCAAGTGGTATGGGCCTTGGTTTGGGTATGGTGAAGAATATCGTGGAAACCTATAAGGGCAGTATAAGTTTCACCTCACATCCCGGAAAAGGGACCGTATTTATGGTGTGTTTTCCGAGAGAACATCAGTAACTAGATGTCAGCAATAGACTTTTATATCGTAGATGTGTTCGCTCCTCAAAAGTACAAGGGGAACCAATTGGCCGTATTTCTTGATTTGGAACAAATAGTATCGGCCGAAGAGATGTTGCACATCACACGGGAAATCAATTTCGCCGAAAGTACGTTCATACGTTCCGTTGAAGCGGACGGAAGTTTTGGAGTTCGCATATTTACGACGGAGTATGAAGTGCCTTTCGCGGGGCATCCCACCTTGGGTACGGCATACATCATCGCCAAGCAACTCAGTGAGGTACCGTCAGGTGAAATCATCTTAAGATTGAAAAAAGGCGATATTCCGGTCGAGCTGAACAGACCTGATGAGCTGGAAGAGAGCAGGTTTACCATGCAACAGGCACAACCTGATTTCTATGGTACTATCGATTCCTCCCTGGTCGCTTCGGCCCTGGGCCTAGCGGAAGATCACCTCGACCCACATATGCCTATTGAAGTGATCGACACCGGCTTGCCCTATTTGATTGTTTTCTTAAGGGATTTGAAAAGCATTCAACAGATTCGACTGGACAGCTCGAAATTAGAGCGCTTTTTGAAAAGTCAACGATTGCATA
Source organism: uncultured Flavobacteriaceae bacterium (assembly GCA_947494565.1). Taxonomy (GTDB): domain Bacteria; phylum Bacteroidota; class Bacteroidia; order Flavobacteriales; family Flavobacteriaceae; genus Maribacter_C. Next base: position 74,261 of record CANLVG010000004.1, read on the forward strand.
AAGAAAACAGTAGCACCGGTCTTTCGACCTCACTTTTCTTCGTTACCCCTGAAACCGTGGATCCCGAGCACCACTATCATGCGCGAATGTTCGTATTGGAAGACGGTAGTATTTGGGAGGATGCGGCAACAGGAAGCGCCAATGGCTGCCTTTTGGCCTATTTGCTCAAACATGTCGAGCCGGAAATTTCAGTAGTTGTCGAACAGGGCTATGAAATGGGTCGGGAATCGCTCTTATATTTGAACGGCAAATTGAAAAACAACAACTATATCTTAAAAGTCGGTGGTCGCGTGGTTTCTGTAGGTCAGGGTACATGGTCAATTTAAAAATCAAACTATGAAGCACAACAACATTTTAGTCGAGGAAGGGAGTACTATTGCCACAATTACAATCAATAGACCCAGCAAGCTCAATGCACTTAACAAAGAGACAATCAAAGAACTACACCAGGCTTTTAAGACTTTGGATGAAACTGGGAAAATCAAAGTGATAATCTTAATTGGAAGCGGGGAAAAGGCCTTTGTGGCCGGTGCCGATATTGCGGAGTTTGCCAATTTCTCAGTGAAAGAAGGGCGCGCTTTGGCCGCTAAAGGACAAAAATCACTATTTGATTTTGTGGAAAACCTCTCGACACCGGTTATAGCCGCCATAAATGGTTTCGCCTTAGGGGGCGGACTTGAGCTGGCGATGGCCTGCCATTTTAGGGTGGCAAGTGAAAATGCACGAATGGGACTTCCTGAGGTGTCATTAGGGGTCATTCCCGGGTATGGAGGTACCCAGCGTTTACCACAATTGATCGGCAAGGGTCGGGCGTTGGAATTGATTATGACCGCGGCGATGATCGATGCCCGTAAGGCGCTTGAATATGGTCTTGTGAATCACGTGTTACCCCAAGAAGAACTACTGACTTTTTGCGAAAATTTGGCCGGCAAGATATCGAATAACTCCTCTGTTGCTATCGCGTATGCAATAAAAGCCGTAAATGCAGGTTTTAAACATGATAGTAATGGGTATGCGTCCGAAATCGAAGCCTTTGGTGCCTGTTTTGGTACCGCTGATTTTGAAGAGGGTACCACGGCCTTTTTAGAAAAGCGCAAGGCCGATTTTCCCGGAGCATAGCGTACCCCAAACACCTACTTATGAACATTCGAAAGGCACTTGCACTATTGCTGGTAATGGCTGTGTGGCCCATGGGCTACGCTCAAGACATCCCCGTAAGCTACAGTTTAGGGGAGAATAATTCCGACCGGTATAAATTCTCCACTGTTTTGTCTATCGACAAAGCCTCCTCAGGGGAAACCGTTTTGGTACGAACGTACTACGGAGGGTTTCCACTGAAACCCAAAGGACATTTTATTGAGGTTTACAATGCCGATATGACCCTAAAATCAGACTACAATTACAAGTATGCCGGAAAACACATGGTTGATGGTTTTGTAAAAAACGGGCAGTTGTATCTATTGGAATTGGTATATGACTATGATGCCCAAGTGTATGAATACAAAGCACACCAGAGTCCGCTTGACGATTTTAATTTTTCCGAACGTGTTTTGCTTTCCGTTCCCTCGAAGGAGGTACTGAACCCGTTGGCGGTAAGTAAATACAATCGAAAATTCGGTAACGGCTTTTCAACGGCTACCCATTTCAACGATGATAAATCCGCTTTTGCCATAACGGTACACCATCGCAAAGGTAAAAACGAGAAGTATAAGATATATCTCTTCGGAACGGATCTGACACCGCATCTGAAGTATGATTTCAGTGAACAGATCGTAGATAAAAACTATGCGTTCGAGAACATAGCGACTTCAAAAGATATGAAGACCTTATATTTTATGGGAAAGGCCTTTTTCAAGAAAAGGCGATTTGATGCCAAAGAACGCAAATACCAATATGAGCTTTTAAAGATTACAAATGCGGGTCATACGAGCCAAGAATTTACTGATGAAGGTAGATTTCCAGAATCCTTGAAACCCATATTGGTCGATGACAAATTGGTAAGTGTTGGCTTCTATGCCGATCGAAAGGACAATCGCTATAATGGTTTGGCCTATTTTGAATTGCATCCGAATACATTAGCTGTTCAAACAAAAAAATACAATCCCTTTTCAAAACAGTTTATGGACGACAAATTCGGACGTGAAGTGGATGCGACCATAAAAAACCTCATTTTCAAGGATGTTCATATTACGCCATCCAAGGATATCGTGTTCAGTGCCGAGGAATATTTTGTGACGGAAGGCGAGCATTTTGATGGTGACACCAGAAGAATAGTGGATCGTTTCCATTACAATGATATTGTATGTGCCAAGTTGAATGCACAGGGTGATATGGAATGGGCCCGTAATATCAACAAATCAGAGGTAACCCAAGGAGATGCGGCTTATGCTTCCTATAGCGCACACGGATTTGGAAATGACATGTATTTCTTCATCAATTCAGGTGAGAATCCACAGACCATTGGCGAAAATCGAATCTTGTTCAAACAAGGATACAGTAGAAACCCGAATATGTTCGTGATCAAGATCGATGGCGACGGAGGCCTTTCCTATAAGAAACTCATCGATGATAAAGAAGTGCGATTGCCCATCATGGTGTCGCGACCTTTTGTCGATAAAGCTTCTGACGATCTTTTATTCTATGCTAAGAGAGGTAGTAAAAAGCAGTTGATACGAGTGCAAATAGGCGTTGAAGGTAGTACACCCTCCAAATAAAAACAGCTGTGATGTTCGCTATTAGAACGACCTATAATTAACACTCGAAAACATAGAAATTAGGATTTATTCCATAAATTTGGAATAAATCCTAATATTGAAATCCAACGAATATATCAAAGGCCGGGGCGCCCAGCACAACTCTCCTAACAAATTCTTTGAATACAGTCATGAAACCCGTGATGATTTTCTTGAATTTTGTCGATTGGAAGGGGAAGATGCCGATTACAATAAAACGCAATACCTACCGATATTTCCAAAGACCATTGTCAATAAAGTGACCAGTCCTGATGTGGGCATGGAATACTCCATGAATCCCTATCAGGGCTGTGAGCATGGTTGTATCTACTGCTACGCCCGAAATACCCATGAATTCTGGGGCTATAGTGCTGGCCTTGATTTTGAGCGTAAAATATTGATCAAAGAAAATGCTCCCCAATTGCTTGAAGCCAAACTGAAGAACAAGAAATGGAAGGCGTGCACCATCGTCTTGTCAGGCAACACGGATTGTTATCAACCTGCAGAGCGAAAATATGAAATCACCAGAGCCTGTCTAGAGGTCTTTTTAAAATACAGACATCCTGTTGGTGTCATTACGAAAAACGCACTCATTCTTAGGGATTTGGATATTCTTGAAGCTTTAGCAAAGGATAACTTGATCGGGGTGAATATTTCGGTGACTTCCCTTTCTGAAAAAACAAGACGGATTCTCGAACCTAGAACATCAAGTCTCAAGAAACGGCTTGAGACCATTCGGGTACTTTCCTCAAATGGAATTCCCGTAAATGCCATGTTGGCGCCTATTATTCCGGGAATCAATAGTCATGAGGTCCTGAAACTGGCAAAGGCCGTTGCTGACAACGGAGCCTGCTCTTTTGCCTTCACTGTAGTCCGTCTCAACGGGGCCATCGGTCAGATCTTCACGGATTGGATCGAAAAGACCCTGCCAGATAAAGCGCAAAAAGTACTGCACCAAATTCAAGAATGTCACGGCGGTAATTTGAATGATAGTCGCTTTGGCATCAGGGGGCGTGGTGATGGGAAAATTGCGAAACAGATTCATGAGATGGTTCGACTGGCCCAAAAACGTTATTTTAGGGATAAGACGTTCCCTAAGTTGAATACAGCATTGCACGAGCCATATAAAGAGGGTCAGTTGCGATTATTTTGAATAAATTTAGAAGATTGTCCATTTTGCCGAGCCCCATGCGTCTTTATGGCATATTCATTTTAAAAACAATATATCATGAGTAATTTTTTATTTTTATTTAGAGGTGGAGATGCAAGACGATTGGAACAATCTCCTGAAGAAATGCAAGCCCACATGCAAAAATGGGGCGCATGGATGGGCGGACTAAAGGAAGCTGGAAAGTTGGTCGACGGTTTACCCCTATCAAAAGAAGGTAAGGTCGTGCAAGAGAGGGGAGAATTAGTTACCGATGGTCCTTTTGCAGAAGGTGCTGAGGTAGTAGGCGGATACTTGATTGTAACGGCCGATGATCTTGACGGAGCGGTTGAAATATCAAAGCAGTGTCCCATCTTTGAACACGATGGAAACGTTGAGGTGCGTGAAATCATGTCAATGAATATGTAATGGCACGGGTTATTTGACACTATGGTAACAAGGGCCTACAAGGCCCTTTCTTTGTACACTTACGGCATGGGAGAAGTAAATAACGAACAATTGGTCGAACACATATTCAGACATGAGTATGGTAAGATTGTTTCTTTCCTGACCTATAAATTCGGCCCGTCGCAACTAGAGGTAATCGAAGATGCCGTTCAAGAGGCATTACTCAAGGCAATGCAGGTTTGGGGATATGGTGAGCCGCCTAAAAACCCTACGGCCTGGTTGTTGAAAGTTGCCCAAAATAGGGTTATCGATACGCTTCGAAAAAAGAAGCATCTGGTGCATGTTGATGTGCTATTGCCCTCAAAAAATTCAGAACCTCAAAAAGAAGAAGTGCTTTTGAACACGGCAATCGGCGATAGTCAGTTGAAAATGATATTTGCCTGTTGTCACCCATCGTTATCAGCCGAATACCAAATTATTCTGAGTTTGAAATTGATTGCCGGTTTTGGGAACAGAGAAATTGCCCAAGCGCTTTTTAAAAAGGAAGAAACGGTAGCAAAATCATTTACTCGAGCCAAGAGAAGACTTCAAGACAAGGTGCGTACCTTGGATATACCGTTGGAATTGGGGTTACAATCGCGATTGAAGATCGTGCTAAAAGTAATCTACCTGCTTTTTTCGGAAGGATATGCGACGCGGTCGGGGTCGGGCTTGATAAAAAAGGATATTTGTATGGAAGCCATTCGGTTGGCTTTACTCCTAACGGATAACAAATATTGTGACACCCCGGAAGTACATGCGTTGATTGCGTTGATGTGTTTTCACGCCTCTCGATTTGATGCGAGAATCGATAGTGATGGCAATCTGGTCGATCTGGAAAATCAAGATAGGTCCCTGTACGAACGTGAACTAATCAATATTGGAATTTACCATTTAGAGGACGCCTCGGTCAAAGAAAACCCATCCGACTATCATTTACAAGCGGCCATTTCGTATTATCATTGTACGGCCAAGAATTTTGATGATACCAATTGGCAAGCCATTCTTCAATTATACGATTTGCAGTTGGCGCGAAGCTTTTCACCCATCGCCCAGTTGAATCGATTGGTACCATTCCACCGGGTTTTTGGGGCGGAAAAGGCCATGAAGTCCCTTCGAGATTTTGAGAAAAGCCCTTATTTTATCGATAATGCCCTATTCAACGCCATCAAAGCTGAACTTTTATTGGAGTTAAAAGATTTGAAGGGTTCGAAACTGTCGTTACAACGGGCTATCGATCGCACTCATAATGAAATGGAACGCAATCACCTCTACAAAAAACTCAAGGCACTAGATGCCTAAAACCTAAAGTGATGTTTAGGTCAACTCCCAGCCTTTACGGTAGGTGCCTTTGACCCAATCGTTCGCCATATCCCAATTGGTCACCTTCATATTGGCCCCATCCCAAAGTATTTTTCGCCTTCCCGGATATTCGAAAGGATCCCAGTCCCCAGCTTTTTTACCCGGTTTGTACTTCTTGTATTGAAAGGCTTTGATAGCCAGGTTCCCCATGAGTACGGCTTCGGTCAAAGGACCGGAACGCTCAAAGGCCGATGAGGTCTCCAAACCGTTCAGACAACCTTCCACAAAATTATTTTGATGTCCCCCAGTATCACCTTCGATTCTTTTTAGATAGGGTTTTGGGGCATTGAAGAGTTCCATATTCGAACTTGGCAACAACCGCGCGTTCCGCGAATAGGTATCAGCTACCAAAATGCCTTTGGTGCCATAGAAAATAGAACCGCCACCACCATCGCCGATTTTTTCACCGTCTTTCAGTTCATCCGGAAGGTCAGGTAACAATCCGCCATCGTACCAGTTCAAAGCGATATCCCCATGGGCCTCCGTATTGAATTTTAAGCGTACGATGGAAGAAGCGGGACAAGATGAACTGTAATCCGCTTCCACAAAATCACCCACCCAATTGGTGGTACAACTGGCTTCTGCCTCGGTCGGATAGCCAAGATCCAAGACCCCAAAGGGGGTCTCCATGATATGGCACCCCATATCACCTAACGCTCCGGTGCCGAAATCCCAAAAACCTCTCCATTTAAAGGGGAGGTAGGCGGCATTGTAATCACGCATAGCGGCACCGCCGAGCCAAAGATCCCAATCGAGTCCTTTGGGCACCGCCTGTTTTTCGGTAGGTGCGGGAACGCCTTGCGGCCAGACAGGTCGATTGGTCCAGCAGTCTACTCGATGTACCTTTCCAATGATGCCCGAATTAATCCATTCCTTGGCTTCGCGGCTACCGGCACTTGAAGCGCCTTGATTGCCCATTTGGGTAACAATACCATTTTCCTTGGCCACAGTGGTCATCAATCGGGCCTCGTTAATATTGTGCGTTAAGGGCTTTTCAACGTACGCGTGTTTTTTGGCTCGCATAAAAGGTAGCGCAATGGACGCATGCATATGATCAGGGGTCGCCACCATAATGGCGTCGATTTCATTTAAGTGCTTGTCATATACTTTTCTGAAATCCTTGAATCGTTTGGCCTTGGGATATTTTTTATAGGTATCGGCTGCCCTTCGGTCATCAACATCACAGAGTGTCACGAACTTTACTTTCTTGGTATCGTTCATGCCTTGCATGACTCCTGCACCTCGGCCTCCTACACCGAAAGCCCCCACATAAAGGGTGTCACTTGGAGGAACGTGGCCTTTACCCATTACAAAACTGGGAACGATGGAGAATGCCGCGGATACGGCGGCGGATTTTTTGATAAACTTTCTTCTTTGCATCTTTTGTCGGACTTGATTTAAGTGCGAGAAGATACGGAAAAATTGAATCAATGTCCAACGGCAGAAACCAAGTTAATGTTGGTCAATGGATGTTCAAGGTAAACGATACCATGAATATTTGACTCGATAATCGAGATTCATAAAAGAGCCTAGAGTCGCTTTCCATTTGCCGCTATTTGTTCGCGGCTTTCCATCCTTACCGACAATCGATTACAACAGGCCGTTCCACTCGTTGTCGAACTGGTTTAAATAATCGAGCATGTATTGATGCCTTTTTTGAGCAAGCTTCTTTCCTGTACTTGTATTCATTCGGTCTTTGAGCAACAATAATTTCTCGTAAAAGTGATTGATGGTAGGCCCTGTTGCCTTTTTGTATGCCTCCTTGGTCATATTTGGTTCAGGCGCTATTTCAGGATTGTAGAGTTGACGGTTTTTAAAGCCTCCGTAATTAAAGGCCCGGGCAATACCAATTGCACCAATAGCGTCGAGCCGGTCAGCATCTTGAACAACTTCGAGTTCTCTGGAAGCAAATTTTTTGTTCGAGGATAACGCCTCCAAGCTTGATTTAAAAGAGATGTTTTCGATGATGTTGATCACATGTTCGCTGGTGGCCTTATCCACATTCAACGATGCCAGAAAATCAGCAGCCACTTTGGGGCCGATAGTTTCATCGCCATTATGAAATTTTGAGTCGGCAATGTCGTGTAATAAGGCTCCTAAACGCACTACCAGACCATCTACTTGTTCTTCCTCTGCAAGTCGTAAGGTGTTGTTATAGACCCGTTGAATGTGAAACCAATCATGGCCTCCTTCAGCATCGGCAAGGGTCTCTTTTACAAATTGGATGGTCTTCGATACGATTTCTGAATCGGTCATGCCTTAAAAGAGCTTATACCCGAAACAACAGCTTCTTGGGTCTGTTCGATAATAGTATCCACATCTTTGGTCACGGCAATGGGCCGATGTACTTTGAAGGTGATATGGTTTGCCAGTCCGTTGGGGAATTTTCCGTACTTTAACATTTTCCATGAATTGTCGATACTGATCGGTACCACCAAAGCAGATGGAGCGCTTTTCATCAAAAGTTTTAACCCTGTTGTTTTGAATGGTTTGGGGTGTCCGTCACGACTACGTGTTCCTTCCGGGAAAATGACGGCACTTCGACCGTGGGTTTCAATATACTTTCCCAACTTGATAATTTCCCGTAAGGCTTGTTTGTTGTCTTTTCTATCTATCAAGACCGACCCTCCATGCCTTAAATTATATGAAACACTCGGAATGCCCTTACCCAGTTCTTTTTTGCTCACGAATTTTGGATGGTATTTGCGCATATGCCAAATAATAGGGGGAATATCATGCATGCTTTGATGATTAGGCACAATGATCAATGGTCGGTCAAAAGGGATATTATGTGGGTTTTCAAAACTATAGGTAGTACCCAGTATATGGGTACAACGCATGAGGCAAAGATTCAACAGGGCTACACTTATGCGGTGGGCGTTATATCCAAAAAGATTAAAACAGGCCCATTGAATGGGGTGGAACACCAAAAGGGTCGCCCCAAAAAAAATCAGGTATAGCGTACTCAAGGGATATGCCAAAAACTTCTGCATGGGACAAAAATAAAAAACCGCTCCTTAAAGAGCGGTTTCCCTTAAACTATTTTCAATTGTCTTCTAGTGACTGGCAACAACTGAATTTAGCAAAATTCGTTATACGCCTCTGTTAAGTTTTCTGCAATAAGTTCTGCTGGTCTTCCCTCGATATGGTGGCGCTCGATCATATGAACCAACTCCCCGTTTTTAAAGAGGGCCATGCTGGGTGATGAGGGAGGAAAGGGAACCATCATATTTCTTGCGGTATCTACCGCTTCCGTATCTACGCCAGCGAATACCGTAACCGTATGGTCTGGTTTTTTGGCATTCTGTAAGCTCATCTTGGCTGCGGGCCTCGCGTTAGCTGCAGCACATCCACAAACCGAATTTACCACAACAAGCGTCGTTCCTTCTTGTTTTATGGCATTTTCAACAGCTTCGGCAGTATATAATTCTTCGAATCCGGCATTGGCCAGATCATCTCTCATAGGTTTTACTAATTCTGCAGGGTACATAGTATTTTTTTAAGATTTAATTTCAGTTTGTAAAGATACTGAATTTGTCGTATTTATCTTTGGCCCATTACGTTATCTTAAATGCATCTCTTGCTCTTGACATTGAGGGAACCTATCTTTGGCAAAAAAGCACTCCGATTATGATTAAATGGATCGCGGCACTACTCGGGTATTACCTTTTTAGATATCCCGGGGCGATACTGGGTTTTCTGGTGGGTAGTTTATTTGAGAGTCAATTCGGCAAGAAGGGAAGATCTCAAAGCGTTCTTGGCGACCTGACGAGACAAAAGGTGTCCCCAGCCGATTTTGAGCTGAACCTGATTTCATTGTGTTCTATCGTTATCAAGGCCGATGGCAAGGTGAGCCAGACCGAAATGGACTATGTGCGACAGTATTTCGTGAGTACCTACGGAAAAGAAAAGGCCAATGCCATTTTTCGTACGTTCAATGAGGTGAGTAAGAACAGGGAAATATCCGCAAAACGTATCAGCACTTTTCTAAATCAACGTACGAGGTATGAGGTGCGGTTGCAATTGCTTCATTTCTTATTCGGCATCGCTCAAGCTGATGGCAATGTCAGTACCGCCGAGGTCAATAAGATTCAGGAAATCGCGGGCTACTTGCGCGTGGCATTTCGAGACTTTGAAAGTATCAAGGCGATGTTCGTCAAATCGGCCGATACGGCGTATAAGATTTTGGAAATTCAAAAATCGGCTACGGACGATGAGGTAAAAAAGGCCTATCGTACGATGGCAAAAAAATACCATCCGGATCGGGTCAACACCGAAAATGAAGCCATCAAAAAGGGGGCCGAAGAGAAATTCAAGCAGGTTCAAAAGGCCTATGAGACGATTCAAAAAGAGCGGGGAATGTAATTTATTAACGAAGGATGCTACCTATAATAGTTTATGATAATGGAAAATTTTTGGTTTTACATACAACTGGGCCTGAATCACGTTCTCGATTTTGCGGCCTATGACCACATTTTGTTTCTAGCCGCTTTGGCCGTTCCATTTACGTTCGAGGCTTGGAGACGTGTTTTGCTCTTGGTGACGGTGTTCACTATTACCCATTGTCTTTCGTTGTATTTATCAGTCTATGAAATCGTGACGGTTGATGTTGGGCTAATCGAGTTTTTGATTCCTGTCACTATTTTAGGTACCGCACTTTTCAATCTGAATTATGGCCGAGGAGGTACCTTTGATCGGAACGTATCGCTACATCTATTGGCGACGGCTTTCTTTGGATTGATCCATGGTTTTGGGTTTAGCAATTACTTCAAAATGCTGATGGCCGAAGAAGAGAACAAACTTGGCCCTTTATTGGGCTTTGCCACCGGTATAGAAATAGCTCAGGTACTGATTGTCTTGGCGATTCTGGCAATCAGCTATCTTTTAGTCGCTGTTTTGGGATTAAAAAAATCACTTTTCGTATTGATTTCTTCCATTTTGATCATTTTGATCACAATACCTATATTGATACGAACGTTCCCTTGGTAACGGATGTTAAAATAAACCTTTTAAGGTTGTAAGAACTTTCTAAAGCGGGTATCTTAGTTGACAGCAATACACATGCTCTAGATGACGGAAACCAAACAGACCAAATATGATAAGGCCTATTTGCGTATGGCTACGGAATGGGGAAAACTATCCTATTGTGAACGAAAGAAAGTTGGTGCAATTATCGTTCGAGATCGAATGATCATCTCTGATGGTTATAACGGTACGCCGACCGGTTTTGAGAACTTTTGTGAAGATGAGGAAGGGTATACAAAATGGTATGTGTTGCACGCAGAAGCGAACGCCATTTCAAAAGTTGCCGCGTCAACACAATCCTGTCACGGGGCAACCCTGTATATTACCCTTTCACCCTGTCGGGAGTGTAGTAAACTGATTCATCAATCTGGCATAAAACGTGTAGTGTATCAAACGCGCTATAAGGACGATTCCGGTTTGGAGTTTTTAGCCAAGGCAGGAGTTGAATTGCAACATTTACCGGATATCATGTCCCAGTAAGACACTTGAAGAATGCAAAAGAGAATCAATTACATATGGCCCACCGTTTTCGCAGCAGCATTGGCGCTCGGAGTATTCCTCGGGGGTAAATTGAATTTTAACGATTCGCCCGAAAAACTTTTTACGACCAATTCAAAGAAAGATAAATTGAATCGACTTATAGACTACATTGATTATGAGTATGTCGATGAAATCAATACGGACAGTATCGTTGATATTACGGTAAACAATATCCTCGAAAAATTAGACCCCCATTCCGTCTACATTCCTAAAGAGGAAATGACCGAAGTATCGGAAAATATGAAGGGGGATTTCGTGGGAATCGGAATCAATTTTTACAAGTATAAAGACACGATTTCCGTGATACGTACAATTGCGCAAGGGCCTAGTTTTCTAAAGGGAATCGAACCAGGTGACCGCATTCTTATGGCGGACAATGATACGCTCTTTGGCAAGGACATCTCCAATGATGAAATCGTACGGCGCTTAAAAGGTACACGAGGGTCATCAGTAAAACTTCAAGTGTATCGCAAAGCGGAAGACAAGCTTTTCACCACGAATATCAAACGTGATATCGTACCGATCAAAAGTGTAGAATCATATTATATGTTGACCCAAGATATGGGCTATATCAAGGTAAATCGTTTTGCAGAACCCACTTTCAAGGAGTTCAAAGCTGCATTGAAAGAGTTGCAAAAGATGGGGGCGAGAAAGTTGACCTTGGATCTAAGGGATAACCCAGGGGGCTACCTCGGAATCGCTGAACAAATGGCAGACGAGTTTTTGGAAGATGGAAAACTGATTCTATTCACCAAGAACAAAAAAGGGAAGGTAAACAAGGTTTTTGCCACCGATGAGGGAGAATTTGAAGACAAACCCGTTTATGTGCTGATAAACGAACGTTCGGCTTCGGCAAGCGAGATAATCGCTGGAGCCTTGCAAGACAACGATATCGGTACGATAGTAGGCCGTCGATCCTTCGGCAAGGGGCTAGTGCAACGAGAGATGGAGCTCGGGGATGGATCTGCCGTGCGCTTGACGGTATCGAGATACTATACCCCTACTGGTCGGAGTATTCAAAGAACCTACAAAAATGGCCATAAGGATTATTACCAAAAATTTACAGATCGCTATCAAAACGGCGAATTGACCTCGGTTGACAGCATTAAGGTAGCTGACTCCTTAAAGTTCAAGACACCACGAGGCAAAGTTGTTTATGGTGGGGGTGGAATCATTCCTGATGAATTTGTCCCGATCGGAACAAATGAAGAAGAGGCCGTCGAAAGTATGGATAGCTATGGGTGGATTTCTTATTTCATTTTCGAACATTTAGATGAAGACCGGGCCCGCTACAGCGATTATTCTGAAAACGACTTCATCGCCAATTTCAAGGTCGATGATGTCCTATTTGAAAAGTTCATCGACTATCTCATGGTCCGAAGGTTCAAGATGAGCTTTTATGACTATGAAGACAGTATTAAACTTTATCTGAAGGCAGCCATAGCGGAACAATTGTTCGGCCCCAATGCGCATGCTAAAATCAAAAGCAATGCGGATAAAATGCTACAACGCGTATTGCTTTTGGACAATCCGGTAGTTCAATTGCAGGAGGCTGACCAAATAGAAGCGAAAAATTAGTCCTCGTTCATCTTGTCCTTGATTTTCCTAGAGGTCAAAAAAATCAGAAGCAAAACGATTGCGCATAACGATGCGGCTATCCCGATGAGGGCAATGATGCTATTGCCTACAAAAGGTTGCTGGAAATCTACCAAGGTCACATTGTAGACGATCAGTGCGACTGCCAAGACGATTAAGATCAAAGAGAGTGTTTTACTCATACATTTAGGTTTTCCATATCAAGAAAAATCAATGATTGAAAAGTTCGTTGATGTTGGTGGCAAAAAGTTTGACGGCAATGGCCAGCAAGATAACTCCGAATACTTTTCTGATGATACTGATTCCGTTAGTACCTAAAATCTTTTCGATTCTGTTCGATGATTTTAAAACCAGATATACAAAGATAATGTTTACGATAATCGCCACGATAATATTCTCAACATGATATTCGGCCCGTAACGACAAGAGAGAGGTCAAGGTGCCCGCTCCGGCAATCAACGGAAAGGCAATCGGAACGATTGACGCACTCTCAGGCATATCATCTTTGTATAGCGTGATACCCAATATCATTTCTATGGCCAAAAAGAAGATGATAAATGCCCCGGCAACAGCAAATGAATTGACATCGATACCGATAAGATTCAGAATCTCTTCCCCGACGAACAAGAAAGCCACCAAAATACATGCAGCTACCAACGACGCCTTGCCAGACTGAATGTGCCCTACTTTATTTCGCAGACCGATGATGATAGGGATACTACCCACAATATCGATAACCGCGAACAAGATCATGCTCGAGGTACCTATTTGGCGAATATCAAAGTTTAGATTCAACGACATATCGATTCAAATTTCGCGCAAATTTACACTTAAAAAAGAGGAACTTCTTAGGATCTGACGAATTAATTATTCGATTTAAAAGTATATTTGAACTTCCAAATCAAGGGGATGTTTCAAATAGGTAAGACCATAGTTTCCGAAGAGATTATCGAAAATGATTTTGTATGTAATCTCAGCGCCTGCAAAGGAGCCTGTTGTATCGATGGTGATGCTGGAGCACCTTTGGAAGAAGAAGAGACCGAAACACTGGTCAAAATCTTTGAAGATGTCAAGCCTTTCTTGCGAGCGGAGGGAATCGAGGCCATCGAAGAACAAGGGGCTTTTGTTCGAGGAGAGGATGGAGAATGGGAAACTCCGCTGGTCAATGGAAGTGAATGTGCCTACGTCGTTTTTTCGGAAAACGGCATCACCAAATGCGGCCTAGAGGAAGCATTCAATAAAGGGGCAACCTCATGGAAAAAACCGATATCATGTCATTTGTACCCTGTAAGAGTCAAAGCGTATACAGAATTGACTGCCGTAAATTACCATAAGTGGACCATTTGCGACCCTGCCTGCACCTTAGGTGACGAACTAAAAGTACCCATCTATAAGTTCGTAAGGGAAGCACTGATACGCAAGTTTGGTGAACATTGGTATGCGGAGCTGGAAGCAGTGGCCGACACTCTTGCTAAAGAGTAGGAATATGCAGAAGGATTTTGGTTCCGGATGGATTTCCCGTATCATCGAAAAGATCCAAAATCTCAAGATCGAAGGAGTTTTGATAATCACGTGAAAAGTTCGATAATCGCTCTTTCGTGATATCGATACCTACTGATTTTCGTTTCAGCACCTTGTTTTTTTTAATGGTTTCCGCGGCTTCCCTTCCAATACCATTGTCAGTAATGGTAATGTCGATGAACCCTTCTTCCTGACCCTTATTTACTTCTAAGAGTATATTCTTTTCCCCTGCTTTTGAAGAAAGTCCGTGCCAAAGGGCGTTTTCGAGAAAGGGTTGAAGAATGAGCGATGGAATTTTTACTGTATGTGGGTCAATTTCTTCGGCAATAACGGTTTTGAAGTTGATTTCATTTGAAAAGCGAATATTCTCGATGTTCATATAGAGCTCCACGGTTTCCAATTCATCAGCCAATGGAATTTCCTTCAATGAGGAGGCTTCCAGTATTTTCCGCACCAGTTTTGAGAATTTATTTAGATAATGAACGGCGTTTTTTTGCTCGTTGTTAATGATATAGAGCTTGATGGAGTTTAGAGAGTTGAACAAGAAATGTGGATTCATCTGACTTCGCAGCATGCTTTGCTCCAATGTCAATAATTTTTTCTCGTTTTTCAATTGGTACTGTCGGTATAAAATGTAAAGTATACCGGCCAATAGTGCAATAACAATACCGCTGATCAATAATCGTGTACGGTTTTTGACCAGTTCTAATTTTACCGATTCATTCTCTTCGGCAAGTTTTTTCAATTCATTGGCCCGCTTTTCACTTTCGTAACGCATGATCATATCATTGACATAGCGCAGGTTTATATTGTTCGAGACTTCCTTATCGAACTTCAGCGACTTCTTATGGTAATCTAGCGCACTTTTATAATCCCTTTGGGCGATGGATAGGTCGGATAGAAACTTATGGGCTTCGGCCATCTGACCGGGCAGCTCATATTCTTGGGCAATTTGAAGACCCTGGCTCAAATGAGAGTCGGCTTCCTTATACCGTTTCAGATTGAGTAAAGTCCACCCCAAATTAATCTCTACCGTAGCAACCAAGCTTTGATCATCAAGTGCTTTGGCATCTGCAAGTGCCTGCTGCAGCATGGTAAGGGCCTCTTCGGGGCTGCCCATGTGAACATAAACGTGGGCAATACTGTAATTGCATAAGATTTTACCACGAGCTGAATTAATGGTGGTGTTGTGTGACAAAGAGATCTGAAAGCTCTTTAGGGCTTCTGTAAGCCTGCCTTTTGACTCTTGACATTCGCCAATATTGAAATTGTTGACGGCAAGCCCGAGGGTATTGTCCATTTCCTCATCCAATGCCAAAGCCTGTGTGAATTTGTCTATGGCAATATCATACTGTTCTAGGGTTTTATAGATATTACCTATTCCATTCAGCGACACGTTCATACTGCGTTTGAAACCCAGACTTGGATTTTCAATAGCTTCGGCAAGCTCGAGGGCACGCTGGTAATAGTCCAAAGCGGCTTGAATGGCATCGGACCTTTTGTAGACCACACCCAACATGTTCAGGGCATACACCCTAAACTCGATATTGTCCGATTCCAATGCGATTTCGAGTGCCTTTTGATGCAGCGATAAGGCTTCTGAAAACTGTGCCGTATTGCGATATTTACGGCCTAGTTGATTGAAGGCATACGCTTGCCCGTCTAAATAATTTTCTTCAATAGATCGATTGGCAAAGTAGCGCATGAGCACCGAATCATTTCGTTTCCGTTGGAACAAGGCATCGATTTCAGCATAGGTGCTGGGTGCTTTTTCGATAAGGCTGTCCACGGATTTTTTAAAATCCTCGGAAATGGATTGCGAAAACCCGAAAAGAACAACGAAATAAAATAGTACGCAAAGACGGTACTTCAATAGACTTTTGAAAGAAGGGTAAGGGCCGCTATGGGCATTATGTTTGGTCTGATACTGCATGTAAATAATTACAACATATCAAGAAAATCGGATTTCTTTTGTCTTGAAACGGGAATTTTGTGGTTTGGCTTTAAGACAACATAACCATCCGTTTTGAGAAATTCCTTTATTTTATGAAGATTGATGATATACGAATTGTGTATCCTGAAAAAAGACTCTTGAGGCAAGATTTCGTTCACCTCTTTCAGTTTTTTTGTCAGTACCATTTTTTGGCCGTCAGCGAGGTAGATCGTGCTATAATTTCCATCCGACTCGGCATAGACTATCTCATCGCTGTCAAGAAATACCAATTTTCCGTCCGTATTAAAGGTAATTTTCTTGTGGATCGAACGCGAATTAAAGTTCAGTAGAATTTTTTCAAGCCTTTCTGCGGTGTAGTGTTTCGAATTGAACTTTTTTATTTTGACGATGGTGTCTCGAAGATCATCAGTGTCTATAGGCTTTAAAAGGTAATCGATAGCCTCGTTTTTAAGGGCTTTGATGGCATATTGATTATAAGCCGTCGTAATGACGACCGGAAAATCTTTGTTCTTTAATTTTTGGATGAACTGAAATCCGTCCATTGTTGGCATTTCAATATCCAAAAACAAGCAATCCGGCGTGTTCGTTTCAAGATGTCCCAAGGCTTCAAAGGGATCGGTAAAAGATGCGGTCACCTCGATTTCCTCGCTAAAATTGGTCAATTCCCAAGATAAACTTTGCAATGCTTTTATTTCATCGTCTACAAGTACCGCTTCAATCATATGTTTTGTGGTTTTCTTCTCAAAAGAAAGTTAATCAAAATTAATGCGATGTACGATGATTTTAAAAAAAGATGTACCAATGGACGATATTCAAGTGTAATTGGTAAAAAAAGGCCCATAAATAATTTTTTACCACTAATCGTGTTATTTTTTCTGACTTTTTTTCGGTTTAGAATGATTTTTTTTGCCCTTTGCTAAAGGCGGGCCATATACGTTTGCAGTTTATACAGGATATTGTACCATTTGTACAGAAAAGCCAAATCTGACCTGAAGTATGGCATATTTTAGTGCCAGATACACAGGTATCGTTTTAGTTCCCTCGGCTCAAAGTAGTGACAAGTTTAAGTGAAGGAAACTAAATAGTTGAAGTAATGAAAAAATGTTTTATCATGTTTCTGTTTTTCGTACTCATGCTTTTAATAGCCGCTCTTACGGACAATGCCCAAGTCATTATTCAAGAAAGTCAAGGTGTTGAATATGCTAATGTTGAAATTCCAATGACGGGTGATGAGGTAAGAAGCACTATTGAAGCAGATTAAACCAAATTCTGAAAAAACCGATCGAGAGATGCAAGCTATTTTCCAAAAGTATTATGGAGCGTTCCTATTGGTGCTTGGGCCTATAGTATTCATTTCAACCATGCAATCAAGCGATACGTCCAAAGAACTTTTCCAAGATAATTTAGTAGTAATTAACAGCGAGGTGTATTCACAGGCCAAATTTGATACTGGGGTAGAAACCACCTATGACGGCACTGAGTTTACGACCTTGAACCTTCATATGCAAAATGAGTATATGAGTGCTCCGCATTCCGTAGAAGTTATCATTTCCAAGAAAAGTGATTCAGGAGTAATAGGTCCGGGAAAATATAAAGTGGTCAAGGATAAAGACGGATTTCTTAATTATAGGGACGGGGTTTTCGGTTTTTTGGACAGCAAAGACTCTGATAAGTTGCCCTTTTTCGCTCATTTCGGTGAAATTACGATAGCTGAACTTGATGATGATGAAGTAAACGGGCATTTGAATATGTATTTTAAGAATGCCGTAGGTGACTCGATTCATATGCGGGGTGAGTTTTCTGGTCGACCCTAGTAAAATGAGAGTTTAAAATAATACATATAGATGAATCGATATGGTATTCGGAAGAAGTTCATTTTTGGTTTGAAAATCAGGGATTTTGATGTAAAATGGTTAATTTTACGATAACCCTTGTGCTTTGAGATACGTCGAAAACGGAAGGCATTTTCACCTAAAAAGTACATGTTCCGTTTATCAAAAAAATATTTAGTAAGTAAAAAGCTTTTAAGATTTTTATGAAACTGCCAATCCATCAGGTACGGCCTTGGGGGACACGTTCGAATAAAATGTGTTTGTTCTTGTAACTGCCCATCTGATGAATTGTTGTATGCTAGGCACCAGACCAACTTGTGTTGGAACTTGGTGATTTGCTCGATTATAGGTTTCGGGGGAACTACCTGAATCAGCACCGATTGCAACAATTTTTAGATTTTAATCCTTCAGAAGGGTCGTACGGTTTGGCGGTATCATCTAATACCACGAAGAGCTTAAAAGCCATTTGGCTTCGATAAAGATCGACCTCATTATCAAAACCGGTCTTACACTGCGCTACACCCCTAGTATTTTCCCTTTGAGCAGCTGTTTTAATTCTTGTTTGTATTTGATCTTTAATAAACGCTTAGAGATAGCGCTCAAGAACTCTTGGTGTTGCCATACCCTAGTAGAAAATGATTCAAGGTTTGCCACGCCATAAAAAAGTAAAAGCAGACGAAACAGGCAATTTTCTTTGTAAATGAAACGACTTCATATGCGAGGTGCATGGTACTTTAGTTAATGTTATAGATGAAAATCGCAAGAGCGACCCTGTTTTTCAAACCAAAAAGTATATTTGAAAACATACTTTTTGGTTTATTTTTTTGTGTTTAAGCTAATGTAAATTTTATGTAAAATATCATTTTCAGCTAAGCGTAATGTACATCAGTAGCGAGCCTAGATTTCAACATGTGATGTTAAAAACTTTGTGATGGAATCTTTAAAACACACATTTTAAATCCCTCTTTATTTTCCATCTTTGTAAGCCCAGCACCGGGGTACTATTCAACCCATTACACTAACTTTTTAAATTTCTTAAGACTATGTCCACAGCGATAGAGCCAATCTTGGCAGAAAACGACGACCGATTTGTAATTTTTCCTATAAAGCATCATGACTTGTGGGAATGGTATAAAAAGTGTGAGGCGTGCTTTTGGACTGCTGAGGAAATAGATTTAAGTGAAGATGTTACCGATTGGAACACGAAGCTAAGTGCTGATGAACAGTATTTCATTAAGCATATTCTTGCTTTTTTCGCTGCATCGGATGGTATCGTTAATGAAAACCTTGCGGAGAACTTCGTTAGTGAAGTACAGTATGCCGAAGCGAAATTTTTCTACGGTTTTCAAATCATGATGGAGAATATTCACTCTGAAACGTATTCCCTTTTAATCGATACCTACGTAAAAGATGAAAAGGAAAAGAATATATTATTCAAAGCGTTAGAAAATTTTCCCGCAATCAAGAAGAAAGCGGATTGGGCACTTAATTGGATCGAATCACCGAGTTTTGCCGAACGGCTAATTGCATTTGCCGCCGTAGAAGGTATTTTCTTTTCTGGCGCTTTTTGTTCCATATTTTGGTTAAAGAAAAGAGGATTGATGCCCGGACTTACCTTTTCCAATGAGTTGATTTCAAGAGATGAGGGCATGCATTGTGATTATGCGGTCCACTTGCACAACAAACATTTGATCAACAAAGTACCAAAAGAACGTATTACCCAGATATTGACAAACGCCCTGGATATTGAACGAGAGTTCATTACAGAGTCATTACCGGTTAGCCTTATCGGTATGAACGCCAAGTTGATGACTCAATACCTAGAGTTTGTGACGGATAGACTGTTGGTCGAATTGGAATGTGATAGAGTATACAATTCTACCAATCCGTTCGATTTCATGGACATGATTTCCCTTCAAGGAAAAACCAATTTCTTTGAAAAAAGGGTTTCTGAATACCAGAAGGCCGGAGTGCTCAATAAGGAAAAAGACGAAGACGCCCAGAAAATCAGCTTCGACGCAGATTTTTAACAGATGCCCGAAAACCCGCTCATTACTGAGGGGGTTCTTTCGATGCACTGACAAAATGTTAAAATTTTAACAACTTTACTAACCAAAATATTTCCTAAAAAATAATTGTAGCCATATGTATGTATTAAAAAGAGACGGAAGAAAAGAGCTGGTCATGTTCGATAAGATCACGGCCAGAGTTCGAAAATTATGCTACGGGTTAAACCCGTTGGTAGACCCATTGAAAGTGGCCATGCGTGTTATCGAAGGTCTATATGATGGGGTGACGACCTCCGAGTTGGATAATCTTGCTGCAGAGATTGCGGCAACCATGACGACGACACATCCTGACTATGCAAAATTGGCTGCGCGTATTTCTGTTTCCAACCTTCATAAAAATACGAAGAAGTCGTTCTCCGAGACCATGAAAGACCTCTTCGTGTATGTCAATCCGAGAACGGGCAAGAAAGCTCCTTTGCTCTCGAAAGAGGTGTTTAAGGTGATACAGGACAATGCGGAAAGATTGGATTCCACTATTATTTACAACCGAGATTTTGGCTACGATTATTTCGGTTTTAAAACCTTGGAACGTTCGTACCTCTTAAAACTGAATGGCAAGATAGCGGAGCGTCCACAGCATATGTTGATGCGTGTTTCCGTCGGCATACATTTAGATGATTTGGATGCGGCAATAGAGACTTACGAACTCATGTCAAAAAAGTACTTTACGCATGCAACACCGACACTGTTCAATTCAGGTACCCCAAAACCCCAAATGTCCTCATGCTTTTTATTGGCTATGAAAGACGATAGCATCGATGGTATCTATGACACCTTGAAACAGACTGCCAAGATATCGCAGTCTGCAGGAGGAATCGGTCTTTCTATACATAATATTAGAGCTACCGGCTCATACATTTCAGGTACCAATGGCACCTCAAATGGTATCGTGCCCATGCTACGCGTATTTAATGATACAGCGCGCTATGTTGACCAAGGTGGTGGAAAGCGAAAAGGTAGTTTCGCCATATATATGGAGCCATGGCACGCTGACATCTATGAGTTCTTAGACTTGAAGAAGAACCACGGGAAGGAAGAAATGCGTGCTCGCGACTTATTCTACGCCATGTGGATTTCCGATTTATTCATGAAAAGGGTAGAGGCTAACGAAGACTGGACCTTGATGTGTCCAAACGAGTGCCCGGGACTTTTTACGAGTCATAGTGAAGAGTTCGAAGCCTTATATACGAAGTACGAGGCGGAAGGTAAAGGTCGTAAAACGGTCAAGGCACGTGATTTGTGGGAAAAGATCTTAGAGTCGCAAATTGAGACCGGTACACCCTACATGCTATATAAAGATGCGGCCAATCGCAAGAGCAACCAGAAGAATCTTGGTACCATACGGTCTTCAAATCTATGTACCGAAATTCTAGAATATACCTCTCCTGATGAAGTCGCGGTATGTAATTTGGCGTCCATTGCCTTACCGATGTTCGTCAAAAATGGGGAGTTCGACCATAAAGAACTGTTCAAGGTGACCAAGCGGGTGACCAAAAACCTGAACAGGGTAATCGATAGAAATTACTACCCCGTAAAGGAGGCGGAAAATTCAAATATGCGTCACCGACCGATCGGTCTCGGGGTACAAGGGTTGGCAGATGCCTTCATTATGTTGCGTTTGCCGTTTACCAGTGACGCTGCAAAAAAGCTCAATCAAGAGATTTTTGAAACACTATATTTTGCTGCGGTAACCGCTTCTATGGAAGCTGCCAAGCAAGAGGGATCCTACTCTTCCTACGAAGGGTCGCCTATTTCCGAAGGACAGTTTCAACATAACCTTTGGAATATCAAGGACGAAGAGCTATCAGGAAGATGGGATTGGTCAAAATTGCGTAAAGATGTGAAAAAACACGGGGTTCGTAACTCATTACTGGTAGCCCCTATGCCAACCGCATCCACTTCCCAGATTTTAGGAAATAATGAGTGTTTCGAACCATATACTTCTAACATTTATACGAGAAGGGTACTTTCAGGGGAATTTATTGTTGTAAATAAACACCTTCTTGAAGATTTGGTTAGACTGGGCTTGTGGAATGAGAATATGAAACAAGAGTTGATGCGTGCCAACGGTTCCATACAACACATTGAAACCATTCCTCAAGAGATTAGGGAATTGTACAAAACCGTTTGGGAACTCAGTATGAAAGACATTATCGACATGAGTCGTCAGCGCGGTTATTTTATTGATCAGAGTCAGTCGCTGAACCTATTCATGGAAAACGCCAATTACTCTAAATTGACATCAATGCATTTCTATGCGTGGAAGAGCGGCCTGAAAACCGGAATGTACTATCTCCGCACGAAAGCTGCAGTCGATGCAATTAAGTTCACCTTGGACAACACCAAGAAAAAGGAAATGCCTATCAGCGTAGCTGCGGAGGCGGAAGTTGCTGCGGCGACACCACCACCGACAGCAGAGGCAGCGGCGGCCATACAAGTACAAACTACTCCTGTTGTTGCGGCACAGTCGGAAACCGACATACAGCCTATGACTCCTCAAGAAATGAAGGAAATGATAGCGCGTGCCAAAGAAGGACAAGCCGATGATGATTGCCTAATGTGCGGTTCGTAATATGATGTAGTAAAAAACTCGAGACTTTTTTAAACCCTGGCCTAGTGCCGGGGTTTCTTACGTTATAGAAAGATTTCGGGAGGGTAATAAACAAAAAAGTCCCAAAAAGGTTTGGGAATGATTGTAGTGAATTACGCTAATGATGGTCTATTTCTCAACGTATGGTTTGACCGCCATGGAAAATACATAAGCTGCAACGTAAATAAATAATATGATAAGATATTTGTCCATGCCCCGATAGTTGTTAGAGTATATACGCTACTACTAACGCAAAAAGATTACGCTTAGTGCAAATAAAGGCAGAAAATACCGATAAAAGTGATAACATTAACGATAATTAACACATTTTGAGTCTATTTAACCAATTTTGACATGATGGGATAGTAATCTATCAAGAACCATAGATTAGAATAAATAACTCATAACACTTTCCCTGATTTGATGGAAATTAATGTGCCATTGAGGACGTATGGATTTCTTCGTATTTCTTTCCGGGCCAAAAAATGTAAACGCTAGTTTAGCAACAAACATCAATGTGAAATAGCCGATTATGGTGTAAAAGTATGCGGTCATATATAAAGAACGTTGAGTGTAGGCCGTATCTTACATCGGTAGTATGCAGTATGTCGAAAAAGTGCTAACTTTTCGATGAAGTGCGTTTTGGGATTTAAATCTTCGATGAACTACATTATCTGCTGTAGTTCATCGATGTTTTATTTAAAAAAGGCCTTCGTATATTTAGTACAAACAAATCAATAGCTAGATGAAACAACGAAAATTTATACTTGAGGAAAATGAGATACCGGAGTACTGGTACAATATTGTGGCCGATATGCCGAACAAACCTTTACCTCCCCTGCACCCAGGTACGTTAGAGCCTATCGGACCAGATGCCCTAGCACCACTATTTCCGATGGCCTTGATCGAACAAGAGGTAAGTACTGAAAAGTGGATTGAAATTCCGGATGAGGTGCGAAACATCTATTCGCTCTGGCGACCCACACCTTTATATCGGGCACATAGTCTTGAAAAGGCTTTGGATACCCCTGCGAAAATCTACTATAAATATGAAGGGGTAAGCCCTTCGGGATCTCACAAACCGAATACCGCGGTTCCCCAAGCGTATTATAGCAAACAGGAAGGAGTAAAAAAAATAACAACGGAAACCGGTGCGGGCCAGTGGGGAAGTGCACTGAGTTTTGCCTGTCAGCATTTCGGTATTGAATGTGACGTATATATGGTAAAGCTCTCGTATGAACACAAACCGTACAGAAAATCGATGATGAATGCTTGGGGAGCGAATGTCTTTGCCTCGCCGACAAACTTGACCCAAGCCGGACGAAACATTTTAGAGGCCGATCCCAATAGCCCGGGATCTCTTGGCATTGCTATTTCCGAAGCTGTCGAGATGGCCGCGCAGCGTGAAGACACCAAGTATGCCCTAGGAAGCGTTTTAAACCATGTAAAACTACACCAGACTATAATTGGTCAAGAAGCCATCAAACAGATGGAAAAAGCCGGGGATATGCCCGATATCGTTATAGCTCCTTTTGGGGGAGGTTCTAATTTTGCCGGATTGGCTTTTCCATTCCTACGACTAAATATAGATGAAGGTCGTACCATTAGATGTATTGCCAGTGAGCCTACTTCCTGCCCTAAGCTTACTAGGGGGGTATTTCGATATGATTTCGGCGACACCGGCGGAATGACACCTCTACTGCCCATGTATACGCTAGGGCATGATTTTGTGCCCGCACCGATACACGCAGGCGGATTACGATATCACGGTGCTGGGGTTATTGTGAGCCAGCTCTTAAGGGATGGATTGATCGAAGCGGTCGCACATGATAATCTGGAAGTGTTCGAAGCAGGAGTGCTCTTTGCCAAAACCGAAGGAATAATTCCGGCTCCAGAAGCTACACACGGAATTGCTACGGTAATTGCGGAAGCTAAAAAATGCAAGGAAGAAGGGAAGTCAAAGACTATACTATTCAACCTATGTGGGCATGGTAACTTTGACATGAAAGCCTATGACGACTACTTTGGGGGGAAAATCGTGAAGCACGAATTATCGCAAGAAGAAATCAACGCCTCCATAGCCCAACTGAATACCCCGGAAATTTCTTCCTGAAGGCAGAGGGTATAAATAAATCGAAAAAGAGCTTCCCAGGGGAAGCTCTTTTATTTTCCTTTTAGAATCGAATTCACTACATAAAAGCATCTACCTCCTTATAGGCATCGATGACAGCTTGCTCGCCTGCTTTTCCTTCTTTGGAATTGCCGTGTTCCATACCAAGCACCCCTTCAAAGCCTTTTTCATGAATCCACTTGAAGACATTCTTATAATTGATTTCTCCTGTAGTAGGTTCTTTTCGCCCTGGATTATCACCGATTTGAATATAGGCGATTTCATCCCAGGTAAGCCCCATATTGTGAATCAGATGTCCTTCTGTCTTTTGCAAATGATAGATGTCGTACAGTATTTTACAGGCGGGGCTAGCGACACCCTTGCAGATCATATAGGTTTGATCCGAATTTTGCAAATAGAGATCCGGAGAATCGGATAGGGGCTCTAACACCATGACCAAGCCATGTGGTTCAAAAATCTCAGCGCCCCTTTTTAAGGCTTCAATGACGTTGGCATCTTGAACGCCGATGGGCAATTTTCTTTCAAAACCTCCCGGTACGACGGTCATCCATTTGGCATTGACCCTTTTGGCCACTTCCACAGCTCTTTTACATCCGTCGAGAAAGATATCGAGATATTCCTTTTTACCTGCAGCAAGGGTATTGGCCATGTTGCCTCCTTTATCCACTACAAAAACGCCCATGGTCATCCCGCGTTTTGCTAAGGTTTCACCCATTTTGGTCTGTAGGGCCA
The DNA here is from genome assembly GCA_947494565.1 of uncultured Flavobacteriaceae bacterium. GTDB lineage: Bacteria > Bacteroidota > Bacteroidia > Flavobacteriales > Flavobacteriaceae > Maribacter_C. Next base: position 99,939 of record CANLVG010000004.1, read on the forward strand.
CATCGCGTTTCATCATCCCGTTATCTTCGAACGCCGTAAAACCTTGATCGGCCATGAAATTGATCTGGTCGATGGGGTCATCACCTACATGATTCTTGAACATCCCTAAATGCGGGGCATAGTTAAGGTTGAATTGATGTGCCGCCGTGGTATTTGGGGTTTTGGCATACGAGAATGCACCGCCCAAGGATAGTGCTCCACCGGTCATGACCGTCTTTTGAATAAAACTTCTTCTTTTCATGGTCAAAACCTTAGAGAGACCATGCTTTGCCGCCGGTCAATTCCTGTAGGTCACCACAACCGATATACTCGCCGGGTACAGGTAGATAGGCCAAAACTTCTTCTCCCACATATTCCGAGGTCTTGTATCCCATAATGGTCAATCCTCTCAAACTATGGGCAAACGCATGACTCGCTACCTCATCATCGAGCAAGGCTTCTTTACCTTCTGCTATAGCTTCATTATAGGTCGTCACGGCCTCCATATTTTTGGTTTCCTCTTCTTTGGAGATTTTCAACGTACTGGCCAACGTCTTTTCGAGTTCTTCCGAGCTCAGGTCTCCTGCTTTTTCCTTTCCAGCAGCTTTCGTTGCTTTCTCCATAAAACGACCCATTGCCATTTTGGTAAATTTCTGTTGTTCTTCGTCCCCTACTTCGTTGATGAATCTATCGATAAAGAGGTTCACTTGAACCTCAGAGGCCGAAGGCGTATCGGTTTTCGGCAAAATGATATCTACCAATTTGGTCAAGACCGATCCTTCTTCCATACTGAAAAAATCAGGAGTCCATTCCATAACCGGATCGCTCTTACAACTTTGCATGAGACTGATGAGGGTCGGTGTTGCCACGGTATATCCCATGGCCAGCCCCATATTTCTGAGTGCTTTTCTTCTATCCATTATATATTTCCTTTTTTAAGTTCTTGTGCGGCATGGTTGGCCGCTCTTGCTGTAAAAGCCATATAGGTCAAAGATGGATTCACACAACTGGCCGAGGTCATGAACGATCCATCGGTGACATAGACGTTTGGCACATCATGAAGCGCATTGTTTCCATTAAGAACGGAAGTCTTACGGTTACGTCCCATACGGGCGGTTCCCATTTCATGAATTCCAAGTCCTAAGGCAGTTTCCCTATCGAAAGGTTCAACATCTTTCAATCCGGCTTTCGTGAGCATATCAACTGCGGACTGCATCATGTCTTTACGCATGTTCAATTCGTTTTCTTTGAATTCCGCGTCAAAGGTGGCAGTAGGTAGTCCCCACTGATCTAATTTGTCATAGTCTAAAGTAAATCGGTTGTCTTCATAAGGTAATACTTCACCGAAGCCACCCATGCCAAAGGTCCATCCTCCTGGTTTAAGGATAGCGTCTTTTAGATCCTTACCATGAGAGAGTTCGGCTATGGATTCCTCCCAATTGCCACGTCTAGCACCACCTTGATATCCAAAGCCCCTTTTATAATCTGTTCTATTACTGTCGCCGCCCAAGTTCCTGAACCTTGGTAGGTATATTCCGTTCGGCTTTCTTCCCTTATAGTATTTGTCGGCGAAGCCTTCAAATTTTCCACCAGCGCCAACGCCTAAATGGTGGTCCATGATATTACGACCTAATTGATCAGAATCATTGCCCATTCCATTCGGAAAACGATCTGATTTCGATTGCATTAAAATCGATGTCGATGCCACAGCGGAAGCACAAAGAAAAATAACCTTTGCCTTGAATTCGAAAGTTTCCTTAGTCACGCGATCGATGACTTTAACACCTGTTGCCCTTTTCGTGTCTGGATCGTACATAACCTCATGAACAATAGAATCGGGTCTAAGCGTCATGTTGCCCGTTGCTTCTGCAGCCGGCAAAGTAGATGAGAGACTGCTAAAATAAGCCCCGAAAGGACAACCGCGAATACATCTGTTTCTGAATTGGCACCTTGTTCGGCCATCACCATCAAATTGCTTATCACTATTGATGTGGGCAACCCGGCCTGCCGTAACTACTCGCCCATCAAAATTTTCAGCTACTTTTTCGCGAACATGCTGTTCAACACAATTCAACTCCATCATGGGTTCAAATTGGCCGTCGGGCAATTGGGGCAGTCCCAATGTTTCTCCGGTTACGCCTATATAGGATTCCACTTTATCGTACCAAGGTGCGATATCTTTATAACGTACGGGCCAATCAACACCATGACCATCGCTTAGGTTGGCCTTGAAATCGATATCGCTCCAACGATAGCTATGACGGCCCCATTGAAGAGATCGTCCTCCGACGTGATACCCACGCATCCAATCAAAACGCTTGATTTCATTATAGGGATGTTCCAAATCGTTCACGAACCACATATGGCTGGCCGCGTTCGTGGTGTAACCTGTTCTATGTTGCTTTTCTTGCTTGGCAACCATTTCTTGGGTAGGCTGCCCACCATTGGGGAAATCCCAAGGGTCTAAGTTGGCCGTTTCATAATCGTCACGGTGCTTAACCATTCTACCACGCTCAAGTACAAGGGTCTTTAATCCGTTCTCACATAATTCTTTGGCGGCCCAGCCCCCACTTATTCCCGTTCCTACAACTATGGCATCATACGATTCCGCTTCTTGGTTGTAATAAAATTTACTCATGTATTGAATTGTTTAGTCCCTAAATTTATTAAATAATAAATTAATTTTCTACTTTTAAAAACTATTCTTGTTGCCTAAAACTAAGGGTTTTGTGATAATCTGTTGCGAATTTCGCAATTGAAAAAATCAAGGGTTGGCAAGAAGAAATGGTAATAACTTGATAGCTAAGTCTTAAGGTGCGCTTACCGTAAGGAGATTCAAAGAAAAATAAACGATATAAACCTGAACCAATGAAAAGAAGAATTTTTATCCGTAATAGCTCGCAAGCCGGGGTTGCCCTAGCCCTTATGGGAGGATATGCTTGTAAAGAAAACAAGAAAGCGGAGGCGGAAAGCACCGAAGAAGTGAAGAGCACATCTGATATCGCCGAGCCTTTCTTCGAGTTATCACTCGCGCAATGGTCTATTCATAAAATGATACGAGAAGATGGAGTGGATCCGTACTCCTTTGCGGAAAAAGCAAAAAACTGGGGGTTTACAGGTCTTGAATATGTCAGCCAACTGTACAATCCAGAACTCTCCGATGCGAATTATTCCGAAGAGGCCATGGCCGCTTTTGTAGAGAAATCGAATGCTGCGGCAAAAGAGCACGGCCTGCAGAACGTATTGATCATGATCGACGGACAGGGCAATCTGGCAGTGAATGACGAGGCCGAGCGTGATGAGACCGTCGAGAAGCACAAAAAATGGGTCGATGCGGCCGCAGCTATGGGCTGCCATGCGATACGTGTTAACCTCAATGGCAGTATGGAGCCCGAAGAGTGGAAGGCCAGTGCCATAGATGGACTTACTAAACTGTGCACCTATGCCAAGACCAAGAATATCAACGTCTTGGTAGAGAACCACGGCGGTTTGTCTTCGAATGGTGCTTTGCATGCAGAGGTCATGAAAGCGGTTAATCTAGACAATTGTGGAACCTTACCTGACTTTGGTAATTTCTGCATTACTAGAAATGAGGATCGAAGCTGTAAAGAAGAATATGATAAGTATAAAGGGGTCGCTGAATTAATGCCTTACGCAAAGGCGGTAAGTGCAAAATCCAATGACTTTAACGAAGACGGAACCGCCATTGGAATCGACTACACCAAAATGCTTCAGATGGTAAAGGATGCTGGGTATACGAGTTATATCGGTGTGGAATATGAAGGAAGTGTTCTCGGTGAAGAAGCGGGAATCAAAGCCACCAGAGATCTGATGCTCAAAGTCGCCAAAGAGTTGAGTTGAATCGAATATACCGAAAATTCAAGGACATATAGATCCTGATACTCCCCAACTTTAGTTCAGAAATAGAAACCATTTGATGAAAGTCTTTTTTAACCAACTATTCGATTACAATTTTTATTGCAATAAACAATTGATCGAAACCTTTGCTACCCTTGAACACACGCCTGAAAAAAGTAAAAAGCTCTTCAGTCATATTTTAAATGCGCATCATCGGTGGAATGCCATTTTGCAGGGCACGGCGCCACAGTATGAGGTGTCTCAAACACATGAGCTCCACGCGTGGCATGATATTCATTATGAGAACCAAAGAAGTTCCTTTGAAATTACAAGGAATGCGGATGATTTTGAAAAGCGCTTTAATTACGAAAACGCTGACGGAAGGTATTTTACGAATACCCTGCAAGACGTACTTTTTCATATCATCAATCACTCGGCACACCACCGCGGTCAGATTTTGATGGATTTCCGTGCGAACGATATAACACCCCTAGATTTGGACTACATCGTATACAAACGATAAGCTAAAGCCCATGAATACTAAAGTAAAGGCACAGCTTTCCATAATGATGTTCTTGGAATTCTTTATTTGGGGAGGGTGGTTCGTAACCTTGGGTTCTTTTCTAGGCTACAATCTGAACGCAACAGGGGCACAGTCTGCCATGGCTTACTCCACTCAGTCATGGGGGGCCATTGTCGCCCCGTTCATCATAGGCTTGATTGCTGACCGTTTTTTTAATGCCGAGCGAATTCTAGGGGCCTTGCATCTTATCGGAGCTGTCTTAATGTATCAAATGCATCAAGCTGCCGATTTTTCGGCCTTTTATCCATATGTGTTGGGCTATATGATCGCCTATATGCCTACTTTGGCATTGGTCAATTCGGTCTCCTTTAATCAAATGAAAAATCCGGCGAAAGAGTTTCCCCTTATTCGTGTTTTCGGTACTGCTGGCTGGATTATTGCCGGTTGGGTCATTAGTTTAGGATTTCATTGGGATGCGATTGAGCGTATTCAAGAAGGGGCGCTTTCGAACACCTTTTTGATGGTGGCCATCGCTTCTCTCGTACTTGGGTTGTTCAGTTTTACCTTACCCAAAACGCCACCTAGGGTCGATAAAAATGAAAAGGTGACCTTATCCGATATTCTCGGATTGGATGCCTTAAAGTTGTTGCGTGACAAAAACTTCTTGATTTTCTTTATTTCATCGGTTTTGATCTGTATTCCGTTGGCCTTCTATTATCAATATATTAGTCCGTTTTTAACGGAGTATGGAGTTGAAAATTCGACCACCTGGGCAGGTGTCGGTCAGATTTCCGAGGTGTTGTTTATGTTGCTTTTGCCTCTTTTCTTTACCAAGTACGGATTTAAAAAGACGATTTTATTTGGAATGTTCGCTTGGGTAGTTCGCTATGCGCTATTTGCTTTCGGTAATGCCGGTGATTTGTTTTTCACGTTGGTCATTGGCATCGCTTTGCATGGAATCTGCTATGATTTCTTTTTCGTATCGGGGCAGATATATACCGATTCCAAGGCTGGCGAGAAAGTAAAAAGTGCTGCTCAAGGTATGATAACGCTGGCCACCTATGGTGTGGGTATGTTGATCGGTTTTTGGATTGCAGGACAAATTGCGGACACCTATTTGCTTCGTGATGGCAATCACGATTGGGGTACGATTTGGCTGTATCCTGCTAGTTTTGCCTTAGTCGTTCTACTTCTTTTCACCTTTTTGTTCAAAAACGAAAAAATCGCCTATAAATCTTAGAGATTTTATATATTCATGGCACTTAAAAAGAATCATAACACTTAATACGATAGTTTCATGCCAAAAAAAATACGATTAGGAATACTAGGAGGGGGAGGGGATTCCCTTATTGGAGTTTTACATAGAGTCGCTTCACACATTAATGATAATTATCAAATTGTCGGGGCTTGCTTCAATCCTGATTTTAAGATGAACAAGGCTTTTGCTAAGGAAATAGATGTCCCTTTGGATAGAATTTACCCTGACTTTGACACGCTAGTGGAAGAGGAACTAAAACTTCCGGAAAATGAGCGCATTCAAGTCTGTTCCGTATTGACTCCTAACTTCCTGCACTTTCCTATGGCCAAGAAGTTACTCGACAATGGTTTTCATGTGATTTGCGAGAAGCCTATGACTACCACTTTGGCGGAAGCAAAGATCTTGCAGAAAGCCCATAAGAAATCAGGCAAGGTCTTTGCCTTGACCCATACTTATACGGGCTATCCGATGGTTCGTCAAATGCGCGAAATGATCAAAGCTGGGGCAATCGGTAAAATTCATAAGGTCGATGCGAGGTATTACCAAGGGTGGATCAATACGATAATTCACGATAAGAAAAAGAGAAATTCAGTATGGCGTCTAGACCCAAAGAAGGCCGGAATCAGTTCGTGTATGGGAGATATCGGGGTACATGCCTTTAATATGGTCGAGTATACTACCGGCCTCAAAGTGAAGTCGCTACTCTGTGACTTCAACTACCTGTATAAGGACAATAAGATGGATGTCGATGGAACCGTGCTCATCCGAATGGATGAACATGTGAAGGGCGTCATTCGCGGAAGCCAGGTGGCGACAGGTGAGGAAAATGGATTGGCGATTGCCATTTACGGTTCAAAAGGGGCCTTCAGATGGGAGCAAGAAAAACCGAATTTCCTCTATAAAATGAGCGATACTGAACCAACACAGGTCTATAAACCGGGTCATGCCTATAATTCAAAATTGTCTTTGGACGGCACCAAATTGCCGGCAGGGCACCCTGAAGGAATCTTTGATTCCATGGCAAATATATATTTGGGAGCGGCCAAGGCCATTCGTGGTAGAAAGTATAACGATGGGGAGTTTCCGACCATGGAAGACGGTGTTCGCGGAATGAACTTTATCGAAGCTACCGTAGCATCGCACAAGAATAAGAATACTTGGGTCAAGATGATGAAATAAAGAACGGAATCCCTTAAAAATAAAAGCCGCATATAGCGGCTTTTTTTATTGGACTAGTACAAGGTCTACCGTTCAAAAACTTTTTTGAACTCTTGACAAACAATGATCATACTTTCTCGAGGGAGCCGTTCGAATTCCGCCAATTCACGTGAGTAGAAGTCCCAATGGGTTCTCTTCCAATGCTCGAGGGACTTATCGCCTTCGCCCTCCAGCCTTGCATATTCTTCATCAATACTAAAAAAAGGCTTTAGGGTCACTTTAGTGGTTTCGACAATGCACTGGGCTTCGCCCTCCCAATTGGTCACTACGGTGAAGTCACCTATTTTGGGCAATCGCTCATTTCTGTACTGAAGACCTAATAATGAATCAGAAGTCGCTTGTTTGACCCCTTTTTTCACTAATCTGGCACATTCGTTGGCATCATCTTCATTATCGCAAAAATGTACCGCCTTTGGCGCCTCGTGAAAGACATCTTCGAGGTGATTTTTTAAGTAATCTCCCCACATATTATTGGCTGAAGCGTTATCCATGAAATCTAAACGTAAGGTGTGTGATTAATATTGTTGATTTTTACAGGTCAAAAGTGCTAAAGATAAGCGGTTTTATGAAAATCTTCCTTTTTTAAATTGTTCTGCCGCATGGTTCGCGGCTCTGGCCGTAAATGTCATATAGGTCAATGAGGGATTCACACAGCTAGAGGAGGTCATAAATGCCCCATCCGTAACATAGACGTTGGGTACAGCATGAATTTGGTTGTGCCGATTTACGACGGAGTTTTTGGCATAGTGGCCCATACGGGCTCCCCCCATTTCATGTATGGCACTTCCTGGCCCGTTTCTCGTGTCGTATCCCTGTACATTTTCGAAACCGGCTTTTTTGAATATATCGATAGCCTCGTTGACCATATCCTTTCGCATATTCATTTCATTTTCCTTGTACCTCACATCGAAATCGAGCAGCGGTAATCCCCATTTGTCCTGTTTATCCCTACTTAAAGTAACCCTATTATCATCATAGGGCAACACTTCCCCAAAGCCGGTCATGCCAATGCGCCATGCGCCGGGCTTTAGAATAGATTCCTTCAGGTCTTTTCCATACATGGTCTCTGCAATGGCCATTGACCAGTTGCCTCGACTGGCCCCGCCTTGGTAGCCAAAACCACGAACATACGTCTTTCGCTCCGTTTTTGTGTCGAGATTCACAAACCTAGGAATGTAGTAGCCATTCGGCCTTCGTCCTTTATAGTATTTATTTAGGTATCCTGGTACCTCCGCACTGGCCCCGGCCTGAAAGTGGTGGTCCATAACGCCTTTGCCCAAAAATCCGGAATCGTTGCCCATACCATTGGGAAATCTTTTGGATTTGGATTGCAATAAAATACCCACCGACGCCATGGCCGAAGCACAGAGGAAAATCACCTTGGCCTTGAACTCTAGTCTTTCATGAGACTCGGTATCGATTACGCGTACCCCGGTCGCTTTTTTCGTTTTTTCATCATAGATGATTTGGTGAACAATGGAGTTGGGCCGAAGTGTCATATTGCCAGTGCGCTCGGCCGCAGGTAATGTAGACGAATTACTACTAAAATACCCACCAAAAGGACAGCCTCTACTACATCGATTTCTATACTGGCAAAGAGTTCGACCTTCCTGGCCCTGAACCGCTCCGGTCAGATTGGCACTTCTACCGATGGTCAAAAGACGGCCATCGTTAAACTGGGCATTCATTGAAGCTTGAAGGTCTTTTTCTACGCAATTCAATTCCATTGGGGGCAAAAACTCACCGTCGGGTAATTGTTTGAGCCCTAATTTTTGGCCGTTTACGCCAATATATTCTTCCACTTTTGAATACCAAGGAGCTACATCCTCGTAACGTACGGGCCAATCGATACCATGGCCATCTGTTTTGTTGGCTTCGAAATCAATAGCGCTAAAACGGTATGACTGTCTTCCCCAGGTTAGCGATCGTCCACCCACGTGATACCCCCGTAACCAGGCAAAAGGCCGAGTTTCTTCGTAGGGGTGGTCGAGAGCGTTGACGAAAAAATGGGCATTGTCCTCACCGGGGGACCATTTTCGGTCCTTGGTATGGTACTTCTCTTTTTCGGCTCTTGATAGCTGCCCTCTAAACTTCAGATCCCATGGATCTTTGTTCATAGTGGGGTAGTCTTCGATATGCTTGACCATGCGCCCCCTTTCAAGAACCAGGGTCTTCAGACCGTTTTCGCAAAGCTCTTTAGCGGCCCATCCGCCGCTGATTCCTGTGCCAACTACAATGGCGTCGTATTGAATTTGTGGTTTAGCTTCCATAAAATCGGTCAAGAAAAAGCGCCTTTTTTGAATTCTTTTGCCGCATGGTTTGCGGCACGGGCCGTAAAGGCCATATAGGTCAATGACGGATTCACACAACTTGATGAGGTCATAAAAGCCCCGTCGGTAACATATACATTGGCCACCGAATGTAGTTGATTGTGTTTGTTCACAATGGAGGTTTTGGGGCTATGCCCCATACGAGCACCTCCCATTTCGTGAATTCCGAGTCCAGGTCCGGACGCCTCTTCATACGGTTGTACATCCTTAAAGCCGGCCGCTTTGAACATGGCGACGATTTCTTTTTTGATGTCTTTTCGCATGTTGAGTTCATTCTCCTTGAATTCCACGTCAAAGTCTAATTGAGGTAATCCCCACTGGTCCTTTTCCGTTTTGCTCAGGGTTACCCTATTATCCTCATATGGCAAGAATTCACCAAAACCTGTCACGCCGATTTGCCATTGCCCCGGCTTAAGTATTTCTTCCTTTAGGTCTTTTCCATAACCGAGTTCCGCTACCGATGTCGACCAGTCTTGACGACTGGCTGTGCCTTGATAGCCGAACCCTCGAAGATACCCTTCACGTTTTGTCTTTTGATTCAGGTTTACGAACCGTGGAATGTAGAACCCGTTCGCTCTACGTCCTTTATAATAGGTGTCTAAAAATCCATCCACTTTCGCGCTGGCCCCAAGTTTGTAATGATGGTCCATAATTCCCCTTCCGAGGGCATCGGAATCATTGCCTAGCCCATTTGGAAAGCGTTCCGAGGTCGATTGCATCAAGATGCCGACAGAAGCCATCGCGGAAGCGCAAAGGAATATAACCTTCGCCTTGAATTCCAACTTTTCATGGGTTTCCGTATCGATGACCCGAACGCCGGTCGCCTTTTTTGTGTTGTCATCGTATATGACTTCATGGACAATGGAATTCGGTCGTAAAGTCATGTTGCCTGTTCGTTCGGCTGCGGGAAGGGTAGATGAATTACTGCTAAAATAGCCCCCAAACGGACATCCGCGCCAACACCTGTTTCTATTCTGACAAACGCCCCTACCTTCAAAAGTCGCATTGGGATCGGTGATGTGCGCAGCCCTTCCTATGGTTATCAAGCGCCCATCTTCGAACTTTTCCGCCGTTGCTTTTTTGAATTCCTCCTCTACACAGTTCAGATCCATAGGAGGTTGAAATTTCCCATCTGGCAATACGTCCAAGCCGAGAAGCTCCCCACTAACCCCTATGTATTCTTCAACCTTGTCATACCAAGGGGAAATGTCTTTGTAGCGTAAGGGCCAATCGATACTAACGCCTTCTTTCTTGTTCGCTTCGAAGTCAATATCGCTCCATCGGTAGCTTTGCCGTCCCCAGGTCAGTGAACGCCCTCCCACTTGATAGCCGCGGATCCAATCGAAACGTTTGGTCTCCACATACGGATGCTCCAAGTCATTTACGAAAAAGTGTTTCACATCTTCTTTTGGCGCCCAATTCACGCGTGACTGAACATGATACTTCTTTTTATCCTCAACGGATAACTCACCCTTCAACGGATAGTCCCATGGGTCGTCGTGCATGGTTGGATAGTCTTCGAGATGTTTGACCATTCGACCGCGCTCGAGCACTAAGGTCTTTAAACCGTTCTCACATAATTCTTTAGCTGCCCAGCCTCCACTAATACCTGTTCCGACAACTATGGCATCGTATTGTTCGTCCTGATTCATTTCGGATTTCTTATGGTTTTCTGATGGTATTCCCTATATTTATAACTTGACTTGGGAAGTACTCCATCGATGTAATTCCACTTCTAAATATAGGGTTAAATTCTTAAAATTTTTCAAACACAATAACTTCTAGGAACAGATAAAATGAAGACAATAAAAGGACCAGCCGTATTTTTGGCACAATTTGTAGATGATAAGGCACCCTTCAATTCGTTGGACGGTATGTGCAAATGGGCATCGGATTTAGGATATAAGGGAATTCAAATCCCTACTTGGGAAAGTTTTCTTATTGATTTGGACAAAGCGGCCGAGAGTCAAACGTATTGCGATGAGCTTAAAGGCAAGGTGAATTCATACGGATTAGAAATCACCGAGCTCTCTACACACCTTCAAGGCCAATTAGTAGCAGTGCACCCCGCCTATGACCTGATGTTCGATAATTTCGCCCCTGATTCGGTAAAGAATAATCCTAAGGCCCGTACCGAGTGGGCAGTCGACGTGGTCAAAAAAGCCGCAACAGCAAGTCGACGTTTGGGTATTTCGGCCCATGCGACCTTCTCCGGGGCACTACTTTGGCATACCTGGCACCCGTGGCCGCAACGCCCTGCCGGTTTGGTGGAAATGGGTTTCGAGGAACTCGCCAAACGCTGGATGCCCATTTTGAACCATTTTGATGAGGAAGGCGTTGATGTTTGTTATGAGATACATCCGGGGGAAGATCTTCACGATGGAGATACCTTTGAACGCTTTTTAGCGGCCACGGGCAACCACAAACGGGTGAATATACTTTATGACCCGAGCCATTTTGTGCTACAGCAACTGGATTATATTACCTATATCGATCATTATCACGAGTTTATCAGGTCATTCCACGTCAAGGATTCCGAATTCAATCCTACCGGTAAGAAAGGTGCTTTTGGCGGTTATAACGATTGGGGCGATCGCGCCGGGAGATATCGATCATTAGGTGATGGCCAAATCGATTTCAAGACCATTTTCTCTAAATTGACCCAATACGGATGTGACGTTTGGGCCGTAATGGAGTGGGAATGTTGCATCAAAAGTCCTGAACAGGGCGCGCGTGAAGGAGCAATATTCATTCAGGACCACATTATCGAAGCGACTGAAAAAACTTTTGATGATTTCGCCGGAGCCGAAGTCGATAAAGAAATGCTGCGTAAGATATTGGGAACGTAAGCAAAAACATAAGTTCCGTTAGGAACCGGTGGCGATTTCCCAAAAACAATAGGTCTATGAACGATTCGTTTTTTCAGGGAAGATGTGAAAAGGATTTTAGAACCATTTTGTTAGTAATTTAAAACAACGACGATGAAAAAACAGCTATCCATACTATTCTTTGCCTTACTGATTATGGGTTGTAAGGAAAAAGCAAAAGAGACCCAAGAACAGGCTGACGATACTATGGCTGAGGCAGAAGCAAAAGTGCCCGAAGAAGAATGGGAGGTCATTTTCGACGGGGAGACCTTCGATGGATGGCATGAATACCTGAAAGAAGGAGTTTCCGAGCACTGGAAAATAGAGGATGGCGCCATGGTGTTCTATCCGCCAAAGGATCGAAAGGAGGGCGAAAGCTATAATTTGGTTTCGGAAGCGGAGTATACCGATTTTGAATTGTCACTAGACTGGAAAATATCGGAGGCCGGAAATAGTGGTATTTTCTGGGCAATCAAAGAATTACCGGAATTGGGTCAACCATATCAAACAGGACCAGAAATTCAAGTACTTGACAATGATAAACATCCCGATGGTAAAAACGGTACCAGCCATCAGGCGGGGGCGTTATACGATATGGTCTCACCCGCGAAAGATGTGACCAAACCCATAGGGGAATGGAACACTTGTGTCATCAGCATCAACCACAAGACCAATTCGGGAAGTGTTTCCCTAAACGGAACACCATTGGTAGAATTTCCCGTGAACGATCCGGAATGGAGCGAGATGGTGTCCAAATCGAAATTTGCGGATTGGGAGCATTTTGCCAAATACACTACGGGTAGAATAGGAGTGCAAGATCATGGTGATATGGTGGCATTTCGAAACATCAAAATAAAGGAACTGTAAATAATAGAAGCGTCAACAACGCCATTTATGAGAAATACGTTTGCCTTAAGCCTCCTTTCTTTGTTTTTGGTCTCCTGTCAGGAAAAAACGAAGGAAGCCCACGAAGAGACCACTGTTGAAACGAAGCAAGAGGTCATCGTTCATGAGGAGTATACCCAACCCGAACCCACGGAACCTGAGGGAACTGAGTATTATGAACCGAAAGTTCCCGTTGTTGGGCCTGCATCGAACGATAGGCCCCCTAGTGATGCCATCATTCTTTTCAATGGAAGTTCTTTTGATGGTTGGATGCATGTACAAGACAGCACTGCGGTCAAATGGCATCTCAACGAAGACGGCAGTATGACCGTGGCCGACAAAACCGGTGATATTCGTACCAAGCAAGAATTCGGTGACATGCAACTGCATATAGAATGGCGCTCTCCCTTACCCGTGCAGCGCGAGGGTCAAAATAGAGGGAATAGTGGCGTTTTTTTGAACGGGATGTATGAAATACAGGTGTTGGACAATAATGAAAATGACACTTATGTGAACGGTCAAGTAGGCGCGATCTACAAACAGGGGCCGCCCTTGGCGATGGCTTCGGTGCCTACAGGAGAGTGGAATGTATACGATATCATCTACCATGCACCTGAGTTTAACACCAATGGCGAAAAAATCAAATCGGGTACCGTTACCGTTCTACACAATGGCGTACTGATTCAAGACCATACCGAGATTAAAGGGACCACTCCGTATATTGGTTGGCCAAAGAACCCTTCTCATGGCAAAGGCCCTTTGAAGTTACAGGATCACGGGGATGACAGTCGGGTAAGTTATCGAAATATATGGGTGCGGGAGCTTTAGCCCTAACATTTGCCTTACCTTTGCAAACATCTAAATTAACACTATGATTCAATCCATGACAGGTTTCGGGAAGCATGTAGTACAGCTTGCCTCCAAAAAAATAACGGTTGAGCTCAAATCGCTCAATAGTAAGAACCTGGATTTGAATGCGCGTATGCCTTCGGCCTATCGCGAAAAGGAATTGGAACTTCGTAAGATCATTGCCAAATCATTACTTCGGGGAAAGGTCGATTTCGGACTTTATGTCGAATTTACGGGTAATGAGACATCCGCACAGGTCAATGAAGAAGCAGTGCGTCAGTATATGAAGCAGTTTTCATCCATTGCCGATGGTGATGACCTTAGACTGTTAGAAATGGCCTTACGTATGCCAGACGCCCTGAAAACGGAACGTGAAGATATCGACGAAGAGGAATATGCTTCTATTCAATTGGCCTTGAAAAAGGCATTAGACGAGATACACGATTTTCGTTCAGCGGAAGGAAAAGTGTTAGAGAAAGACTTTTTCGAACGGGCCGAAAACTTGGAGCATTTACTGGCCGCTGTCATCAAAATGGATCCCGAACGCCAAGGTACCATCCGCGAACGGCTTGAAAAGGCGGTAGGCGATATCAAGGCAGAGGTAGATGCGAATCGTTTCGAGCAAGAATTGATATACTATCTCGAAAAATATGATATTACCGAAGAGAAGGTGCGTTTGGCAAACCATCTCGATTATTTTTTGAAGACCTTGAAGTCGGATGATTCCAACGGCAAAAAACTGGGCTTCATCACCCAAGAAGTCGGCCGCGAAATCAATACCATAGGCTCAAAGGCCAATTTTGCACCGATGCAACAACTGGTCGTTCAAATGAAGGACGAACTTGAAAAAATAAAGGAACAAATGTTGAACGTGCTCTAATGAAAGGGGGTAAACTGATTATATTTTCGGCACCGTCAGGCAGTGGTAAGACTACCATAGTCAGATATCTTTTAGAACAGCTCGAATTGAATTTGGCCTTTTCGGTATCCGCAACTTCCAGACCTCGTAGGGGAAAGGAAAAGCATAAGGAGCACTACTACTTCATGACCGTTTCTGAATTCAAGCAACATATCAAGAACGATGATTTTTTAGAATGGGAAGAAGTGTATCGCGACAATTTCTACGGTACACTGAAAAGTGAAGTGGCGCGACTGTGGGCAGAGGGCAAAAATGTGATTTTCGATATTGATGTGGTCGGAGGGTTGCGGATCAAGAAAAAGTATCCTAAAGAGACCTTGGCTGTTTTCGTGAAACCTCCTAGTGTAGATGAATTGAAGATCAGGCTCAAAAAGCGCAGTACGGAGAGCGATGATAAAATCAACATGCGTATCGCCAAAGCTTCCGTAGAACTGGCTACAGCACCACAGTTCGACAAGGTCATCAAGAATTATGACTTGGATGTGGCGCTTAAAGAGGCACACCAATTGGTTGCCCAATTTGTCAATGATCCCGTTTCAGAGGAAGAAGAGTAATGCATAAAAAAGTTGGTTTATATTTCGGCACTTTCAATCCGATTCATGTCGGACATATGGTCATTGCAAACTATATGGTCGAGTTTTCCGATCTTGATGAGGTTTGGTTCGTGGTAACGCCTCAGAGTCCTTTTAAAGTGAAAAAGACGTTGCTCGATAATCATCACCGCTACCAAATGGTCTTTGAAGCGACAAAAGACTTTTCGAAACTCAAACCCAGCAAAATCGAGTTTGAACTTCCCCAGCCCAATTACACCATCAATACACTGGTTCACCTTGAGGAAACGTACGGCACAGACCATTTGTTCTGTTTGATTATGGGAGAGGACAATCTCAAAGGATTTCACAAATGGAAGAATTATGAGGCCATCTTGAACAATTACCAACTTTATGTATATCCTCGAATTTCAGAGGGAAGTATCGCGCATCAGTTTAAGGACCATCCGAAAATACAAAGAATCGACGCCCCGATCATGGAAATCTCTTCTACCTTTATCCGCAAAAACCATAGGTTGGGAAAAGATGTTCGCCCCATGCTTCCGGAAGCGGTCTGGAAGTATATGGATGAAATGAATTTCTACCGCTAGGGCCGCTTTATTTTAGGGTTACTCTTTTAAATCGAATCTTTTTATAGTCGTCGGTTTCATAAATAACACCCAGTGTATCTTGATGCAATTGCACCATGTCGGAATAAGCGGACATGCCCTCGTGTACTTTAAACAACGGCTGCCAACTTTTCGATTCGTCATAACTTGCCATAATCACTAAATCCGATCGTTTGTCTACATGGGAAGGTGTAGAAAACAGAAGCATAGATCCATCACTTTTTGCCATTTTAGGCCACCCAAGAAGGGCCGATTGTACGACCGGACTCGGAAACTTGTCCGACTCTGTAATGTTTTGTGAAAATGTACGCCCGCCGTCGGTGCTATAGGTTTCCCCACGATTCTTTTCAAGGGAACCTCCATTTTGGTCGCGCGTATTGATATAAATACGACCATCGGCCAATTCAACTAGGGTCGTTTCGTTGGCCTGTACGGCGTCGGTGAGGTTTTCGTCTACAGCGCCAATGTTCCAATGTGCTCCGTGGTCATCGGAATAGATCAAGGCCATGCAATACGCCTTATTCCCTTTTTTGATACTGATGGCTACCGGGGCCACCAGTCTCCCCCGATACGTTCCTACTTTTAATTCAATACCATGAACGGGGCCCAAAGCATGCCATCGCCAATGTTTTCTTTTGACCTGTCTTGTAATGTCTATAGGCGTTGCCCAGGTTTTGCCATTATCTTCAGAAACGGTCATATAGGCTTTTCGTTCGTCTTCTAGGCCATAGTCCTTGTTCAATATATCATGTTCACTTTGGGCGGTGGTGTTGAACAAGAGCACGATTTTGTCCTCAGAAGACACGTATAAGGGTACAGGATTTTGAACGGCCATCGTATCTTGGTCGTATAACAACTGTAACGGTTCCCAACTTTGTCCTCCGTCGAATGAACGTCGATATACCAAATCGATATCCCCAAAATCACTAGTAGAGTTTTTCCGTCCTTCGGCGAAGGCGATCAATGTAGTCTCTGTTTTGATAAGCGTCGGTATCCGGAAGGAAAAATAATCCTGTAGTCCTGAATAATAGGGAACAGAGGTGTTCGTCGTATCCTTGGATAGATCTCTATAGCTCAGAGTTGGGCCATTTTGGGCTTGTACTGCACTTATAATTAAACCAAGTGCAGCAAAAAGGATGTGTTTTTTTATCATGTGCGAACTACCATTACCGAACTACCTTTTTCTAAGGTTTTTCAAATTAGGCTATTCCGCCGATATATTCAACAGCAAAGTAGCAGTTATTCGATTGCTGCCTGATACTCCTCAACATACTGCTGAATAGGGATATTATCTATAAAAACGTTTTTCAAGACTGCCCTACCATTTTTGATATACACTAGACCATAACAGGTTTTCGTGGTATCGCGTTGCGCTTGACGCACCGAAACCTCAGCGTCATAGGCTTTACTCTCGTTCATATAAAAACGATTGAACGGAAGATCGAAATTGACCTGTTTTCCATAGTTGTAGTTGCTCTCGGCGATTACATAATCTTCGGTAATGGCCAGGGGCGTCTTGCTCACTGTTTTTATCGTAGCATAGCCCTCGGTATCGTTTCTTAGATATACGTAAACGTTGCCTCTGTACATGCTCCAATCTTCTTCGGTCTCAAAGGAATCCAAGTCATAATTGAGTACGATGTATTTTCCTCGGAAAGGATCGCTTGGGTCAATGGGTTGCGTTTTGAACTTGTAGGCCCTTCCGCTTTTTAAGGCATCTTCTTGTTCATAGATCATTTGTGCCGGAACGAACAATTGAATCAAGAAAAGAAGTACTAATACCGGAGATGCTAATTTTTTAGTCATGGCTTTCAATTTTTTGAATTTGTTCGAATAGCGGTGGCACGTTGCTTTTTCAATAAGAGGTAATTCGTAAAAAAGAATCCTGCTCCTACAGAAATAAACAGCATACCACGGACGACGAAATCGAGATTGGTGTCGAAAAAGCGACAAATGATAAGCGCCGTAATAATCAACAGGCCATAGTTCAGAATACTATAGCTCGACTTATGGATGCCGATACGAATTGCGAAGAGTCCTAGGGCGGCCACTACGATATTCGTTAAAATCAGGTTGTGAGTGGAACCGATGTCGCGTGTGAGGTACAGTATCCCTATAATCAAAAAGGCATATTGGAATAAATTAAAATCCCGAATGTGCTTTTTGATATGCAAATAACCTAGAACAACTATTCCAGCTATATACAGAAGTATTGTCATCACTATTTCCATTTCACCGAACAAATCCTTGATAGCCTCTTTCCAGAACCATTCAAAGGTTAGGATCGTCAAAAGGATTACCGTACCCAAAGAGCCTATAATCGTATACCCGTTTCTGCGTAGTTTTTGATTTTTAAAGAAAGGGAGTTGCCCAATATTGTACAGCACTCCGAACAAGGCCAAGTACATGATAAATGACAATGAATTGCCAGTGGTAAAGGTTCCTAATACCATAACAAGGCTTAAGGGTAAAAGCCAGTTCAATATGCCCGAAATGTTACTTGATGCCTGTTTCTTTTGCAGGTGTATATAGAAAGGAATCACCCATGCCAATGACAAAAGGTACCACCACGGTGTATGACTATTAAAAAAGTAGCCAAGGTCACAGGCATACCACGTAATGAGCACCAAGTGTATCAGTACCGCTATGCTCGAGCGCAAAACGTACATTAAGGGAGCGGTAATCGCGACCCAAACCAATAGAAAACTACTCAAATTACCGGGAATATTATATATCTGGCTGACCAAGGAAATGGTCGCTCCTACGGATAAGATCAAAAAAGTGGCCGAAGATTCGATCCAGGTGGCACCTTTCTTTTTGAACAGGCTAAATGCACAAGCGATCTGACCGATTACCATGGGAAGAAAGGCGAAAAAGGTCTTAAGGGTTCTCGGCATGTCATCCCAATTGTGGGCAATGATAAGTATAATTCCCAAACCACAGAGCAGGGCTCCTAAGACGCCGAAAATCGTAAATAACCGATTAGGCTTGGCGTCGGTCTTGGTGTGGTAATAAACCGAGATCCTTTGAGCGGTTTCCGAATCGATGACTTTGGCTTGCAATAGCTCGGAGAGCTGCCGTTCCAGTTTTGAATTCATGGGATAGCTTTAAAGGTTAACGTTTGAAACAAGTTGTAATTGCTTCCAATAGTGGTGTTCTATGTGTAGTAACGAGCCTGCTCGGTATGAAGCAGGCTCGTTTAAACTACCAGATGTGATCCTCGCTATTGTCCAAAAATTGGATATCTCGGGTGTTTTTCTGAACTGCTACCGCTGCAAATAGACTCAGCGTAAATGACATGGCATAGAATCCTTTTTCGCTTAAGGCGAGATCGGCGTTCCATAAGCCGATCACAAGCAAGGTTATCGAGGCAATGGTCGTAAACCAACTAATACCGTAGTACATATCACTTACGGGCATGCCCTCTTGTCTATCACGTACACTTTTTTGCACGGATACCACAGAAAAAAGCCCGAAGAGTAAAATGGTAAAATAATAGCCTTTTTCATTAAGCTCCATGTATGCATTCCAAAGGCCGATACAATAAGACACCATTCCGATGAGGAGTGCCATCCATGAAGCTGATACGAAAGCTGAGGTCGGTCTACCCGTGAACTCTTCCACTTTTTTAACTTCTTTCTTTTCGTTTACTGAATTTTCCATACGATTTGATTTAGAAATTTCGATTATTCAGGGCAAAGATGCGGTCGAACCACTAGTTTTCAAATACTTCTTTTCGAAAATACTTATGATTTATAATGAATTTTTCTATGGTAAATACTTATATTTAAGCATTTTATATAAATATATACTTTTGATATAATGAAAAGGTTGATTGCTATTTTAAGCACTTTGACAAGGGAAGAGAAGCAAGAATTTCTACTATATCTCAAACGGAAGAATCGCAGAACGGATGTCAAAAACGAAAAACTGTTCAAGTTGATCGATGCCGGGAAGACGGAGGGTTTAGATATCACCCTTTACGGAAAACCTGCACGGAATTCCTTTCATGCGTTGTGTAAACGGTTACAGGATACTTTAATCGATTTTGTGGCCAGCAAGAGCTTTGCGGGGGAAACCTCAGAAGAACTTGAAATTTTAAAATTACTGCTGGCCAGTCGTATCTTTTTTGAGAAAAAGCAGTATAACGTAGCAATCAAAACCTTGGAAAAGGCTGAAAAAATGGCGCTTCCTCTAGAGCTGTATTCTATACTGAACGAAATTTATCATACTAAAATCCAATATGCACATCTAAGTGCCAAATGGGTGCTCAGGGAAGTCATAGTCGCTTCAGAACTGAATATGGAGCTATACCAACAAGATTTTCGATTGAATCGCGCCTATGCGGTCATTAAATCGCGATTGCGGGAATCGGCGAACGCTTCGGTTCAAGAAATCGTTCAGAACACCTTTTCGGAGTTCCGGATCGAACTAAACGAGGCACTCACCTATAAATCACTATTTCAGTTGATGGAGCTTATGGCCACTGCTGCAAAATTGCAAAGTGATTTTTATTCGATTTCTCCATTCGTTCTTGAGTTGTATACGATTGTCAAAAAAAAGAGCGGTATGAAGAACAAGCACCGTTATTATCACTTGAACATATTGAATTTGCTAGCAGTGGCCCAATTCAGGAATAAGAGATTCGAGGCATCTATGAAGTTTACCACACAATTGGAACTGGAAATGGGAAGGGTCAACACTTATGATTACAAGCGCTTTTCCGAAAAGTTAGCGACCTTGAAGGCACTGAACTACAATTATACCGGGAAGCCTACCGAAGCCCTGCAAATATTGAATGGATTCAAGGGTCAGTCGTTAGATATTTTGCTTTTGACCGCCATGTGTCTGTTTCAGCAAAATCGTTTTTCCGAGGCGTATCAGTTAATCAAAGACCTCAATCACACCGATGTTTTTTATGAGAAAAAAATGGGTTGGATTTGGGTGGTCAAAAAGAACCTAATCGACATTCTCTTGCTTACGGAGCTGGATAAATTGGATTTGGTTCTTTTGCGACTGTCACGGTTCAAAAGAAAGTTTTCGAAACTCCTTAGAGCAAGGGGAGAAGAACGGGTGTTGACTTTTGTAAACTTGATCAGTAAGTACTATGAGTATCCGAAACAGGTGGAAACACAAGAATTCAAGAACGAAGTGGAAAACTCGTTCGAATGGATCGGACCCGACCAAGAGGATATTTTTGTAATGAGTTTTTACGCATGGCTAAAAGCCAAAATGGAAGGTGAAAATCTCTATGGAATTACACTGAAACTGGTCGGGCATATTTAATGATCCTGAAAATTGAACCTCGTGTGGCCAAAAAGGGTTTGGTCTAAAATAGGGGGTTGTTCAGCTTGTAGAAAGCGTATACCTTTTTTTTAAAAAATACTATCGATACAATGAAAAATCGATTTTGTCCATTCGTTGTATGCCTTGATTTTATCGGTAAACGGAAAACGGGGTTTGGGTGTGTTGTCTTTTTATTACAAAAAGAAAGGGCTATTTGCTACGCTGTTCTTTCGATAATTTGCGCTGCCCATTCGTATGCCTTTTCCAAATCATCAAAAACACGGATGGGCTTTTTCATGAACAGTTTTTCCAAAACGGCCAAGGTACGCCTTCGATTGTTTTGTGATACGATGGCATAGGCTTTAAGATTCGGAAATAGTTTTATAGCCTCGTAATACCCCAGAGGATCAATGGAATAGGAGTGAATTCGGTTGGAAATATAGACAAAGGGAGTGTCGTTTCCATAAACATTTTCAGCGATTCGTAGCATGTCGGCCACTTTTTCAAAGGTGACGTGGGTACCTTCACTTACCTCTGAA
Organism: uncultured Flavobacteriaceae bacterium; assembly: GCA_947494565.1. Classification (GTDB taxonomy): domain Bacteria; phylum Bacteroidota; class Bacteroidia; order Flavobacteriales; family Flavobacteriaceae; genus Maribacter_C. The sequence continues at coordinate 121,609 of CANLVG010000004.1, forward strand.
ATAGAGATATTTTTATAGAATACGAACCTTCCAAGGTCCAATTTATGTTCTGCTACAGGTTGTTGTTTTAAGTCAGCTATCGTGTTCATCCCCAATTATGATACCTTTAAGGTATCAAATTAACTTGGAATTCCGTCAAAGCTTTACTTTAGTTATTGACTACTTGTTAACGGTAGGGAAGCGAATACTTTTAATCGTTACTATCGAAAAGAATAACCTCATATTCGAAATCCAGAGCTTCACCATCGACACCCACATTTTGAAGAGCGACAGTGTAGGAAGTATCCCCGTCGAGTGCACCGAGATTTATTTCGGGTACCCATACAATGGTTCGGTCTCCATAGGCATTGTCCAAAGCTTCGATGGATAGTGCTATGGTTTCGTTATTTGGAGTGCGCATGGTAATGCTGGTCTCAGTAAAATCGGCATCTCTAATTGAAAAGGACCACCTCGGGTACACCAATTGTTGTGGCGCATATCCTTTTGGGGGCCAAGAAACGAAGTCGGGAGCATCGGATGGTGGTGTTCCGCTATTGCCCAGTACCCAGATAGCATTAGTAGCATCGGTGTTTCCGATGCCAATCTCTTGCAGCCTCGGCCACAATAGCCATCTTCTATGACCCACTGGACCGTTTGAGGCTCCGGCATCTCTCATATAGGAATCGACCGCTTCCGCATTTCGTGTCTGGGTCAACAACGAATTGCCGGCCCCTTCTTTGCCCGCTTCTGTATAACATGACCAGGTATTCGGCGGAAAATGGTCTAAAGTACCATTTGATTTCATCATTAAGGCGGCGTCCTGAGCCTTCTCGCTTTTTGAGCTGTTTTCGGATATGGTATTGTTCAGACCGACAGCTTGTCTGAAGTATGCAATACGCATCAAAATCTTATCTATGGTTGCCTGAGGAACTTCACCGGCAGTACAGGAAGTGTCATCTCCTGACCAGGCGACATCACCTGTGGTACTTCGAGAGGCGAGGTAATACTCCTCATATAGTTTTTGGGCCGCGGAGCGGGCAGTCAGGTTTACCTCTTGCTCTAGTTGCTGCACTTCCTCCAGGACGGCCGAATCTTTGCTGCAGGAATTTAAAACGAAAAGGGAAACTAATAGAAATAGGGTAGGGTTAAAGAGACGCATGGTAAAAGCATTTGGGTTATTTGCTAAACGCCGAAAAATGCAATTCGGTATAAACTTTTCGACGAGTGGTTAGGGAACGCAAATTTTAGGTGCGGAGAGTTGTCTTTAAAATGGAGGACAACATCTGAAGTATGATGAAAAATTCAGGCATGTTGGAAAATGGATGGTTACGGTTCCAATACACCCAAAAATTGTAGTGAGGAAACTTCTTGGAGTTCCAACTTTGAAGTATCGAAGGTACCTTCAAGAGGAAGGTAATAGGACAAATCACACGGAATCTTGGTCAATTCCGCAGAAAAATCAACCACTACGGAATCGTTTGCGGATAGGTAAATGGTATATTGAAAATTAGATGCGTTGGGGATAAAAAGCTGAATGGTATTGTCTAACATTCGTATGTCAGCATCAGGAACCGCAAATTCATCGGCAGGATTAAAAACAAAACCCGTATTTGGAAGATTTCCCATTACCTTAATGTCATCTGGATTCAATGTCCCGTTTTCAAATAAGTTGGTATTGTTAGCATCTACCAATTTTAAAAATAGCGTGGGAAAGGCAGGGTCAAAAAGGGCACAATCAATTGCATCACCATTGTCATTTGAACAATTTGAACACGATAGTACGATTAGAATCAGCGCAAAAACAGTCCTCATATACCAGCTATTACTCGGTTCGGTCATTACTAAGATGAAGGAATCGTTAAAAGGTTGCCTCTGGAGGCAATGCAATCGATATGGCAAGGGTAAGCTCGTTCGACGCTAGTTTTATGCGTATGGATACAATGAACCATTACGGTTGTTCCACGTTAGCTTCTTGGGTGATTTTATCGGATTTGTATAATTCGATGGCCTTCACATAGTTCTGTGCACCTTCCATTGTCATATCATTGATAAAGCCATCGAGTTCCGGATGGTTCTTTTTCGTCCAACTCACCAAAGTATCCCTTTCTGCTTGCCATGCGTTCCAGTCGGCATCTTTACATTCCAGTTCTTCTATTTTTGAGATTTTACCTGAATCAAAGGAGATACCGTACCGACACTGCATTGGGTCGTTTTTTAAAAACTCGTGACGCCCTGAACTTATAGATATTGACGCAACAATCCGCTTGCCACTTTCTTCTAATTCGACAACTTCATAAGAGGTTCTAAAGACGGAATCCCATTTGAACACCTCGTAAAAACTTTCACGGGTATAGGGCATGATATAATCTCCGGCGGTAATCGTAATACTATCTGCAATCAGTGTTTTGATTTTAGTGAAGTTCCTAGCATCCCGAGCACCATAATAGTCAGTAATGATCTCTTGGCGGGATAATTGTTTATCGCCACAAGCCATTAACGTACAGAAGAGACTGGCTAAAAGAAATAGGTGTTTCATTGGTTTATTTGTTCTTTTTTGAAACTAGGTTCATGGTAAATTAGTCATCATAAATCGAACCAAGCGGCTTAAGGTATTTATCAAAACCAATTTCCTTGCAGAAAGCGTGTATGCTTTTCCTTGCTATTGGGCTGAAACCCTTTGCCGGATAGGAGTAGTCTTCATTGACTTTGATGTATTTTTTTGAGATGGCGGGGATTTCCAGCGATGATATCAAATAATTACAATCTAGACAAACGCTGATGGCAGCTAGAATTTCATCTTTAGCATAATAAACTACAGCAAAATGTGGGTCAAAGCAAGAGGCAGTAGTTGTTCCATAGCTTTGGTCAGAAGTAAATAGTTCTTCCAGGTTATCAACTTGAGATCGATTTAGTTCAATGGTATTCGCTATTTTTTCTTTTGCATTTTCCAAACAAACGTCGATTTTAAGCCCTCCCTCACCTTGATATTCGTATGCTAAAACTTTATCATAGTGTAATAGGGAAAATGGATTGTTCTGTCCTACTAAAATAAGAGGCAAGAACAGTATAATAATACGTAGACTTTTCATGTAACACTATTCATGGGACTTTGCTCCTCCCAATTCCTATTTTTCCACTGACGTTTCCCAACCATCATATGTTCCATGATTGATTTTCGCAATTTTTCGTAAGCTAGTGGTTATGGGATAGATTGAATTTATATCCACCTTGTCGTTTCTCCAAATCCGCAGCTCAAAGGGGAGTTCACTTTTTTTATTCGTTCCTGAGAATTCAATGGTAAAATCTAGCTGCGCCACCTCGGCCTCACATTTCTTCAAGTCGGTTTCGGTCTTAAAATATAACCAGTGATCTACTCTTCTCTTTTTTATCAATTTATCGCCTGCTTCCTCGAGGTTGGCCACTACGGACTGGTCGCCCATATAGTTTTTGATGTCTTCATTCGGATAAAGAAAATCGGTGTAGTAGCTCCAGAGACTATCCGCCTTTAGATGAATATAATACTCGTAATCAGGATAGTTTTCAGTGTAAAATTCCTCCAGTTTTTCCTTTATTCCTGTAGGGTCTGTTAGGTAGTAATACTGCAACCTTTCCTTCTTGTGCGTAAAAGAACCCACGAGTAGGACCTTGGTTTGCCGGCCGATTAATTCCGTAAGCTCATCTTCAACTTTGTGAAGTAGTGTAAAGGTCTTTTTTTCCGGAAAACCATCTTCCCTTGAGGTTTCATAGGTAAGTCCTGTTACCAAAACATGTTCAAAATCGGAAACAGGCGAATCATCTATGAGATCCATTCGAATCGTTGTGGAGCCTGGAGTACCATTTTCATATGATGCGATATAAGAATCCCATTGCTCATTCGCGGTCTGGCCATATACCATTGAAACGGTATAGAAAACCAAAGTGATGAGGGCTATTTTGTTTTTCATGTTCTGTTCTTACATTAATTCCTATACCAATTCATTCAAAGATATGCCCAAATCCGATAATTTAGGTTTTTCTATTGAATTCCGTGCTTGAGGAATCGATGAACGACCTCTTTTTCCGGTTAAGGGTTTTTGGGGTCGAATACCGTTATCGGCGCTTTTTTACACTTTATCCGAACTTGGGTCGGTTAACGACTATTTTGTCTGGTTGGGCGAACGAAACCCCGATAAAATAGGGTCTGCGAGTTTTATATATATAAAACAAACAGTCATGAAAACTATCGCAACTTTAATCTTTGTTCTTTTTATCGGAGTAACCGCTCAAGCGCAAACCGCTACTGAAGAGGTTACGATAGCGACCATTGAAATGACTGTAGTAGATGCCACCGAAAACAACGAGACTACTTTAGAGACCGCTCAGGAAGTTGCTCGCTTGTACATGTACAGCAACGCTCGTGTAAAGAAAGCCTTGTCTTTTACTACCAAGAGAAATAAGGCTAAAATGGCATAATCATTCTGAGTTCATTGATACCAGTATCTACCTATCTCTCCTCATACCCCTTAATTCGACATCGGAACTTCCATCAGCAAAAGTCTGGTCTGTGGCTGAATCTCAAAATCAACATTTTCCGTATGCTCGATGCCTAATCCGTCCCGTCGACCCAATGTGATATCACCAATAGTACATTTTCCTTCCAGTACGAAAACATAAAGTCCGTTTGACATATCCTTCAGTCGGTGGGTCAGTGCCCTATCGGTATCGAAATCACCTAGGTGAAACCAGGCATTCTGATGTATCCATACCCCTGCATCATCGGCATTCGGCGATAGTATTTGATGAAACCGGTTGTGCATATCGGCGGCCTTCAATGTAATCTGGTCATATCTGGGCTCGACATTGACCTTGTTGGGAATCACCCAAATCTGCAAAAACTTGACCTTACTGTCCGCATTCTTGTTCTTTTCACTGTGCTGCACTCCGGTACCGGCGCTCATGACTTGAATGTCTCCTGATTTGATGACGGCCTTGTTGCCCATGCTGTCTTGATGTGCCAAATCACCTTCCAGGGGAATCGAGATGATTTCCATATTACTATGGCCGTGCATACCAAACCCCATTCCGGCCGAAACTTCGTCATCGTTCAAGACCCGTAATACTCCAAAATTTTCCCTTTCCGGGTTGTAATAATTGGCAAAACTGAAGGAATGGTAACTGTTAAGCCATCCGTGGTTGGCATGGCCTCTGGTTTCTGCTTTATGAAGTGTTGCTTTCATGTTTTTTGTGAATTTTATAGTTGTAGTAGGTTGCTTCACGAGGCTTCCTAATTTAGACTATTAGTCGATTTTTTATGCAATACCTTTCCATTGAGCGCTCCTGTAAATTTTCCGTCCGATACCGCTAATTTTCCATTTATGATACTGAATATCAGTCCTTTGGAGAATTGAAAGGCATCCGTATAATCGGCTTGGTCTTGAAAGGTTTCCGGGTTGAATATGATTAGATCGGCATAATATCCAGGAAGTAATTTGCCTCTTTTTTCGATTCCCAATAACTCAGCGGTTTTTGAGGTACTCCCATTGATGAAGGTCGCCAAATCGATAATGCTGTCTTTTCTAACGTAGGTGTCGTATTTGCGTGGAAACGAACCATATTTTCTTGGATGTCCGGTATTACCATCGGAGCCCGTCACTACCCAAGGTTGTTGCATGAAATTATGGATGTCTTCAGGGTTCATATTGAATGATGCCACGCGTACATAACTTTTCTTCAGGAGTTCAAATACCGTTTCCTCTGGGGAGCGGCCCATAATTTTTGAGATCTCCAAGAGGGTTTTGCCAACATATAAGGAGTCCTCCGTTTTTACGATCAATAGTTTTTCAGGTCCCCCACGCCGAAAAATATTCTTTTTAGTTTCCTCAAGAATCGATGCCCTGACCATTTTATCATCATATCGGATAAAGAGGGAATCCTTACCCCCGCTTTCCGCCCAACGCGGAACGACCGCTGCTTTCAATCCTGTGGCGGAGGCGTCATAAGGGTATTGGTTGGCAGTGACCTGTATACCCTCTTTGCGGGCACTTTCTATGAGTTGTATGATGGAATCGCTTTGGTGCCACACATCGACCCCTAAACATTTGATATGTGAAATGTGGATGGGAAGTTTGGCCTGCCTGCCGATTTCAATGGCCTCGGTTATGGCAGCGATCAGGCCGACTGTATACGAACTTTCATCGCGCAAATGGGTATCGTACATACCATTGTGCTCGGCAACGGTTTTGGCCAAAGCGATAACCTCTTCCGTAGTGGCATAACTTCCAGGGGAATAAAAAAGCCCTGTAGACATTCCAAAGGCCCCGGCCTCCATTTCCTTATGGATCAAGGCTTGCATCTTCAAAATTTCATCTTTGGAGGCTTCACGATTACTGGTGCCCATAACCTGTTTGCGCAGGGTTCCGTGACCGACTAGCATTAGGGCATTGGTGCCGATTCCGTGCGCTTCATACTGTTGTCTGTATTCCGATGAGGGAAAAAAACTATCCCCGTCATTGCCAACGACTACGGTGGTAACCCCCTGTAACAAAAAGGGTAGGTTATGGGAAAGATCGGGGTCTTTTAATTCCCTATCCGCATGGGTATGAGGGTCAATGAAGCCCGGGGCAACGATAAGGTCTTTGGCATCGATTGTTTTTTTAGCCTTGAACAAGTCCACATCCTTGGTGCCTACAAAAACAATAGTATCGTTTTTTATGGCAATACTGGTGCTTTTCGGTATGGTGTCCGAACCATCGTACACCAATCCGTTTACAATTAGTAGATCCGCCTCAATGACCTTTTCGGTGCATGAGAGTAGACCAAGCAAAAGTAACGCACTAAAAAATTTCAAGGTATTCATATATTATTAGTACTATAGCCCAAAACGCTGATGCGGGCTTTATCTGTTTGAGGCAATGGAGCAAGCGGTCATATCGCCGATTGTCTGGTGCACTATCAAATATATGGATTCTTCAAGACCGAAGCGAAAAGGGGCGCCTTCCATGAGCGTCGGATGAGTGGGCCGAAAGTTGGTAGGGCACTGACAGCAACGGAGGTCCTCTACGCATATGCCAATGGTTTCAAAAAAGTAAGGCTGATTGACTACGATATCAAACAGCCTTACGCATTAACTCAACTAAAATTATCGTTTCCTATTGGTTCACCGGAGTCGGCGTAAAAAGGTCAGGTATGGGATCCGGCAAATTACTATTGTTATTGATTTCATCTTGTGCATATAGAAAGCGTTGAGGGTTGACGGTGGTGGTGCTATTATTCAGAGGAAATGGCACCAATACATCGGTTTCCGACCGCAATCGTCTCACGTCGTTAAAAGGTATATATGTACTAAAACCGGTAACGTACCGCTCCTCGATGATTTCTCGAAGTACCGCCCTATCCGTGGCGATAGCATCCGAGTTTTCCATGCCGCCGGTTTCGAAATCCGCCAAAACATAGGCCTCGTAGAGAAGGGTGTCATCGGTGTTCATCAAGTTGAATGCCTCCCCCGAGTTTAAATAGGCCCGTAACTCGTTCAACTTATCGACAGCTCCTTGAATATCATTGTTCGCCCGTATCAGACACTCGGCCCATATGAGCAGATTCTCTTCGTAACTCACTAATTTCATGGGAATCGCCTGCCCATCAATACCGTTAAAAAGATCCTCGACAATACCACTTTCCTGAGCGCCATCACCACTGATAAAAGAATAGGCCCTACGAGCGGTTTCATCAGTTTTTGCATTGTTCCGGCTATTGGCGTTTTCAGGATCGATCAGATCTCTGTAAAATGTACCGTCACCTGTCATATCGCCTGCCCTACTACTATTGACAAAGTTGAACAGGATATTGCTGTTGCCGGGTACATCGCCTACAGGATTGTAAGCCATGGTACCTGCACTACTATTGATACCGTTAGCCACATTGGCCAATGCCAGGTCATACTGTTTTGTTTGCAGGTAATACCGTGCTTTCAAGGTATAGGCAGCGGCTATCCAATTCGTAGCATTGCCGCCAAAATAATTGTCTTGACTGTTGACGATACTAGTGGTGGCCCCACTTTGCAGTTTAGGTATGGCATTGTCCAACAAGGTCTGCAGGGCAGCATATACATCGGCCTGCCCATCTAAGGTAGGGTCTTCCGAATCTATTCCGGGATTTTCGGGGGTGGCCATGGAATAAGGAATATCTCCAAAGAGGGATGCTGCGGTACCCACTGCTAACGCCTCGTTGACATCGATAATCCCCTGTAAAACGCCGACATCGGGCGAAATTCTTCGGATTTCGGCATTCTGTACCAAAATCCCATTGTACAGATGCCCCCAGATCGCATCGGAATCACCCGGGGTATAATCGTAATTGTAAAGGGTTTGCTGAACCAATTGCAAGCCTATCAGTCCTCCGGTATAGTACATACTCGTTCGGGCCAGTTGCCCCTGTTGTATTTGAGCATTTGCCAACAAGGTTCCCGCTAGTAACAAATCCCCTGACGGAACTTCCACCAATTCATTCGGGTTATCGTTGACGTCCAAATAATCATCGCATCCGGTGGTAGCCATTAGGAAAATCAATGATACCAGTGTCTTATATATAGATTTCATAATTTACTACGTATTAAAAGTTAAAATTGACTCCAAAAGCATAGGTTCTTGTTCCAGGATTGGAGAAGTAATCCAATCCTCGCGCCCTACCCACACCAAACTGGTTAACGTCAGGGTCGATTCCGACGACATCCGTCCATATGATCAGGTTGCGCCCTGAGACGGTGAATTCCATCGAAGTTAAACCCGTGGCATCTTGAAACCCCTTGGAGTTCAACTTGTATGATAATGAGAGTTCTCGAAGTCGTGTCCAGCTGCCATCTTCTACGGCAAACTCATTGAGTTTCCCATCACCAAAACCGTAAAGCGAGGTGTAATACGATTCATCCAACAAGACGTTGCCGCCACCAAAATTTCCGATATTACCTCGTACGACCGAACCGGCAGGGATGGTAGCCCCATCAAAATTCACCAAGTCTTCCGTCAATGTAATGGTATTGCCGACATCGGCATGCGTTCCGAAGAATGACAATATAAATCGGGTACGTTGTGCCAAATCATTCCCTTGGCTGGTATCGAAGGAAGTAGCCAACGAAAGGTTTTTATACGATAAATTGAATTGCAGGCCGCCTCTCCAATCTGGATTGGGATCACCGACAATAAGGTTTCCACCAGTGTCTACTTGTGGGAAGCCATTCGAATCTAAAATCAAACTACCGTCATCATTTCTCAAGGCACCTTGGGTATACAGTACGCCCAACGGTTCTCCATCAATGGCAACGGATTGAATTGAGGTTCCTTCTGAGAATTCCTGAATAAACTCCCCGTTGCCTTCAACACCCCTTACCACGTTTTTGTTGGTGCTATAGTTCATTGCAATTGAACCTTTCCAATCTTCCTTTCTTAGAAAATCATAGCGCAGTTCCACTTCAAGCCCGTCGTTTTCAATAGTGGCGCCGTTGGCATAGATTTCATCAAAACCAAGGGAGGGAACCAAGGCAAGGTCGAGTAAGACATCTTCGGTCTTATTGGTGTAGTAGGTGGTGGAGAGGCCTAGTCTGTTGCGCATAAACCGTAAATCGAGACCTACTTCATATTCCGTTTTGATTTCAGGTCGTAGTGCCGGATTTCCTAAGCGCTCATCGAACTGGAAACCGCCACCAAAGTTTTCAAGGGCTATTTCATCAGAGAAAGAGGAGAACGTTCCTACCTCAAAGACCGTCTGCTCTCGATGCGCTATGGGTACATTGGCCACCTGTCCGTACGCCAACCGCAGTTTTCCGAAAGATAGGGGTCCGGTATTCTCAAAGGCTTTGCTAAACGTCCAACCCAATTCCGCGCTAGGGTAGAAGAACCCGTTGTCGGTAACTGGTAGCACCGAATGCTTCTCATAGGCCCCACCTAGTTGTAGGATCAATTGATCGGCATAGTCGAAATTGGCCGTACCGTAGAAACGGATGTTTCTTCTGCTGGTCCGTGTGGTTTCTGAACCGATGTTCTCCCTAGCGGATAGTTCAGCTGCATCCAAGGGTCTTCTAAAATTGGCAATGAAATTATCGGCCTCGGTGAATGTTCTTTTTCGTCTTCTATCATTGAGACCGAAACCTACGACGATATTGGTATTCAACTTTTCGGTCAATGCATAGTTGAAGTTGGTGATAAAATCGCCATTGTACTCTTCGTTATTGATCGTCTCGTCATTCAAAAGACCGAACCTTCTTGCAGCCCCTGCGGTGTAATAGGGGAAGAAATAGACTCGGGTATCCACGTAAAAGTCAACACCACCCCTGACGAGCGAACTGATATTATTGTTCCATTTATATGAGACTTCGCCCGTACCGATGAGACGATTTACCTTGGCTGTACTGATCTGCTCGTTGATCGTCCAAAGGGGATTGTTGTAAATGACGTTGTCGCTATTGGCTAAATACCTGCGATAGCCTCGATGCCTGTTGGGGGTAATGGAACCCGAACTGCTATGGTAATTACCGATATAATCCGATTGATCAAAATCGGGTGGCGTACGCAAAAGTCCCAGATATAAACCAGCGGTATTCGAACCTTGCTGGGTTCTATTGGAACCCGTATGCACATAATTGGCTTTAAAATTAGTTCTCCATTTATCCGACAGGTTTTGGGTCATATTGATCGTGAAATTGGTCTTTTTGTAGAAGCTACTCTTAATGACCCCCTTTTGATTGAGGTGCCCTGCGCTCATATAATAGGTGCCTTTTTCATTTCCGCTACTCACTGCAATTTTGTTATCGTAGGTTATGCCTGTTCCAAAAACCTGGTCAAAGTTTCTATCGGTATAGACTTCCCTTGAATTTTTTTCGAGTATGGGATAAATAACGTTGTCCGAGACCAAAGATTCAAAAAACTCACCTGAGGTGTCTACCACATCGTCACCGCCGGATCGATCTGCGATGATATCACCCCAAGAGCGTTGTGCGGTGGGATTGAAACTACCACCATTACCTTGACCAAACCTTGTTTGCAGTGGATGTTCGTATGAGATTTGATCGATGGAAACACCGGAAGAGTAGCTCACATTGAATTTGCCGGCCTTCCCTTTTTTTGTGGTGATCACGATGACCCCGTTCAAGGCCCTTGACCCATATAAAGCACCTGCTGAAGCTCCTTTAAAGACCTGAAACGATTCAATGTCTTCTGGATTGATATCATTTAACCTTGATTGCTGTGATACCCCGGCCGATTGATCGCTGTCACCGGAACCCGCTATGTTGTCGTTGTTCAACGGAATACCGTCGACAATGATCAAGGGTTGACTTGATCCACTTAATGAACTGGTTCCCCTAATCTGAATGTTGGAACCTGCCCCGGGATCACCTGAAGTCGCGTTGATCGATACCCCAGCGGCTTTACCGGCGATACCATCGATAATCTTGTTTTCCACAGGTTGTACCAATTTATCGGAATCGATTTTTGAATAGGTCGATGCCATTTTATCACGTTGTTCCACAAAGCCCAAGGCGGTAACCACCACTTCATCAAGCGCCTGCGAATCTTCTTGTAAGACGATGTTGATTGTGCTGTTGCCGTCGGCAACTGTCCGCTCTTCTGATTTATATCCGATAAACGAAACGACCAATACATCTCCTGTAGCTGCGTCAATGATATAGTTTCCGTCAAAATCAGTAGTTACACCGTTCGTAGTTCCTTTGATGACAATTGAGGCGCCGGGTAGCGGCCCCGTATCATCACTCACATTACCCGTAATCGTAGTTTGTGCGTACATTGTGGCCACGCCAAACCATACGGCCATCAAAAACAAAGTAGTTTTTTTCATAAAGTTCGATTTTTAGTTAGATTGATTTCATACGATTTTCATTAACTGAGTAGCAGACGCAGCCCCTATTAACGCTATAGTAACCTTCGTGGTTTCATCCCCAATTTCATAGGTGATTCCCTCGGAATTTTGACCATAGAGAAACCAGCCTTTTGATACGGGCTTTGTACTATTACTTGATTTTTCGTTTACACGATACCCCGGAATATGCTGTTCCAAGGCCGAAAACCACTCGTCTATAAAGTTGGGTAAAGGAGTCTTCTGTCTTTCCTCATTGGTATAAAAAACGTCATACCAAGTGGAATGAAAGTCAAGCCCTATCAGAATTTCCCTTTTTCTTGGGTGCTCTGCCTTGGGTCCACTTACATTTTATGGTGCTATTGTGGGCCAACTGTAGTCGGTATTGTATGTATACTACAAGTCCATCCCTCGAGGAAAGAAAATAGTCTAATCTATAGGATAGCTTTGGCAATGTAGTTATTGGTAATTTGCGTTAACGCCTATTTTGGCCCGAAAGGGTAGTCAGGCCATCAGCAAATAACCATTGTTTTTAGGAATAAGCAACGGTGGGCTGAGGTGTAGAACAGTGTCCATCCCAGCGTTACAGAGATAGCGTAGAAACCAGAATAAGAGGTTGCTAACGGGGGTTGCGGATGAAAATGAGGACGAAGCCTAGTTCAGAACGTCGGTGCCCAGGTATTTGTCGTCTTTATTGTAATACCAGGCCCGGGTCTTCGGCATTTTGATTCCTGCTATTTCTTGCTCTCCTGTGAGAAGAATATATTCCCCATCATTTTTAGATTCATCATGATAGAATTGATAGACCTCCATGGCATAGGTGTTCGGGTCGAAATAGAAATACCAAACATCTTCACCGACTTCCTTTTCGTAGGTAGCCTTGAGTACGAGATAGGTCTTGCCCTTAAACGTTCGCTTTTCGGTTTTCGGGGCTACTAGAGTTCCCGGATCTTTTAATTTCATCGGTAACCCGTAGAGATAGGTATAATAATCTTTGTACATCGTCGCCCGGTCGCAAGTCAGGCGATGTTTCTTTTTGTCGTCTTCTGAAATGTCCGTACTGCCGTTGAGTGCCAATTCACAATTGTCTTTGTCAACGGTTTGGCTCAAGGTTACCCCGTCCTTGGTTGCGACGACTTGAAAGTACTCTTTGGGTAGGTTCATCGTAATAGCACTCACTCTGTCTTTCCCATCAGGGGTGCTCATCGTAATTTGCATTTTTCCTTTAAAGCCAGGCCACGCCCCGTTTGGGTCATGGTATTGAATGGCTTTGTTCAGTAATTCACCACCGGATAACTCTTGAGCGGTCACTGAAAAAAAGGAGAAGGTCAAAATGAAGAGAAAGAGTTTTGCGAACATCATGGGATAGTTGTTATAGGGTAGGCACATTCGTATGTTGGTCATAAATCTCCAACAGATTCATAGTTGCTTTGAGCAAGTCTTTGGTCTCCAATAACAGACTAAAGTACAAAGCCGTGTTTTTCGGGCTCGATTCATCCGCCCTGGTGCGCTCGATTTGTTTGTTTATTTTTTGATCCAGAGTAGTCATCAACACCTCTTTGTTCATGATGATCTGGGTCAACTGATCATACGCTTTGGTATCAAAAATAGTCTTGATTTCCGAAAAGAGTTCGTCAATGAAAATATCCGTTTCCTTCAAGTCCTTAATTTGATTAAAGCGTAATTTTTTGTGATTGTTATGTACATGTTTGTAGCTCGCTTTCGAGATATACTCAAGCGATTGGGTCATGTCTTGTAGATAGCTCAAAGCGGTGATATAAAAATTACTGGCACCAACGCTCGATTCATCTAGGTTTTTGATGAAGTAAAAGATATTTCCGCGCAGGTCTTCCACCTCGCTGTCCAGTTTGGTAATCCCCTTTTTACTCTTTTTCAAACGGTCGATATCGTGTTTTGAAAGGCCATCGATCGCTTGTGTATAAATTTTATTCGCTCGCTCTATGGCCATTGACATGTTCGAAGAACTCTCCTCGATCAATCCGATAATCGAATGACTTTCCGATTTTTGAAGTCGTTCCTCAAGCTTTGTCTCCTTCATTTTTTTGTTGTGCGAAAGGTAATTTCTACCGATCAATAAAAAGGCGATGACCAAAAGTACCGCTACGGCCCAAATACCACCGAGATGTATGACATAGGCAATGAAAGCGGCAGCCGTAAAGGCACTGATGGCGGTAAAGAACCACCCGCCTATAACGTTGAGCACTCCCGCGACCCGATACACTGCGCTTTCAGGCCCCCAGGCACGATCGGCCAAAGAAGTACCCATAGCGACCATAAAGGTGACATAGGTGGTTGAAAGGGGAAGTTTCATTGAAGTTGCGATTGAAATGAGTACACTGGCGACCATAAGGTTGACGGCTGCCCTGACCAAATCAAAGGCGGGCAAATCTTGAACCCTGCTTTTTGGAATATAGACATAGGGTTTTTCAAATCGGGAATCTATTTTTTGAACGAGTGCTTTGGGAAGGATCCCTCCGAGATTTTCGGAAGCCTGAATAGAGAATTTCACAATTTGTCGTGATAGAAAATTAGGCTGAAAACGTTCATCGCCCTCATCTTGGCGCGATAGGTCGACACTGGTCTTCACCACATTTTTCGCTTTGGAGGAAAACCAAAGGGTAATGACCATGATCACTCCCGATGCCAATAATAAATAGGTAGGTGTTCGCACCGCTTGTGAAAGGCTTTCCATGGTAAATTCTGCTGCAGTAGTACCGGAAGCACTCCAAGAATTGAACGATTCAAGGGCCGCTAGGGGAACCCCGATAAAATTCACCAAATCATTGCCCGCAAAGGCCATGGCCAGGGCAAACGTGCCGAGAACAATGATGAAGGTATAGATGTTGATTTTTAGAAAATTACTGGCCAACCATGAGAAAAAAGACCAAATAATGAAATTGCCAAAAAGAAAAACTTCCGGATGTTGACCTATATAATCCAGTATTGCAGGACTAAAAATCGAAGCGCTCTTAAGGCCTTTGACGATAATGAAATAGATAATTGAGGTAGTGGCGAATCCACCAAAGAGCGCACCCACCCATTTCGGTATTTCGGCAAATTTGAACGAAATCAACATCCGCGATATGAACTGTACCAAGGCACCAATAGTGAAAGCCACAACTACGGAAAGCAAAATGCCCAGAATGATTTGGGTTGCCTTTTCGGTATTGATATAGCCATCGAGCTCAGCGAAACCTCCTCCTGTGGCTGCAATCTTGACCAGGGAAATGGCCACGGCTGCGCCCAGCAGTTCGAATACGATCGATACTGTGGTCGAGGTTGGCATTCCCAGGGTATTGAAAAAGTCGAGTAGGAGAATATCGGTAATCATTACCGCCATAAAGATGATCATGATTTCGGCGAAAACGAATTCAGACGGATTGAATATGCCCTTCCGGGCGACTTCCATCATTCCACTGGATGACATGGCCCCAAAGGCGATACCCACACTTGCAACGATCATGATGGTTTTAAATGAAATTGCTTTCGATCCGATCGCCGAGTTCAAAAAGTTGACCGCATCGTTGCTGACGCCCACTACCAAGTCGGTTATGGCGAGCACAGCAAGTGCAATAATCATAAATAGATAAATGTTCTCTTCCACGTAAGAATGCAGATGGTTGGCCATCAATTAGGTCAATCACAAAAGTGCTACTATAATTCAGTTTGTAGGTTAATTTAATGTTATGAAATGGTTTAGGGCTATGGCGAATGAGATTTGGGTCTAAAGGATACTTATACGTCGAGTTTTTACGTTCAAAGTCTTGAAAACCCTATATAAATTGAAAAAAAAATAGAGGGTCGAAATACTAAAGCGGTTTCTTTTTCGTTATCAATGTAAATTTAATGTTAAGCAAAAGTTGTTTAAACGTAAAATTTATGTAACTTTGTGATATAATATTCGTACTATGAAAAATACAATCTTGACACTCGCTATACTATGTTGCACCGCAATTTCCTTTGCACAGCAACAGCCTGAACTGAAGTTGAACGAGGAAACAAACCTTATAGAGGCTACCTATTTTCACGAGAATGGGAAAATAAGCCAACAGGGGACCTTCAATTTGGAGAAGCAGCTTCACGGCAATTGGATCAGCTATGATGAGCAGGGCGAGAAGATATCAAAAGGTTCTTATGTGAACGGACTAAAAACCGGGAAATGGGTGTTTTGGTCTAAAGGAGATAAGAAAGACGTAATTTATGACAATAATGCGATTGCTAGTGTGAATGGTATTCAGAAAGAGTCACCAGTGGTAAAAAATTAGCAGAAGTTTCCCCCCAAAAAAAGCATCCCGAAAAAACCGGGATGCTTTTTTTTGTAAACTATTTCAACTATAACCTCGTCTTGAGTTATTCTTTTTGAAGTCCTGCGCCGTTGGAAACGGTTTCCTCTTTTCTTACTAATGATTCTAAGCCAGCGACACCTTCCAAGCTGATTTGTTTGGCGCCCATACCCAAACTTACCTGTGTAATTTCATCTGCTTTCACTGCGATAGGCATTTCAATGGTTTCATATCCCGCGTAGGTTACGACCAAGGTGTATTCGCCACTCTCCAAAGCGCCAAATTCAAAATTGCCATGAAAATTGGTCTCAGTTTTAGCATCTACTCCTTTCAATTGCACATGGGCAAATAACAAAGGTTCGTTATGCATTTCTTGGTCCAAAATAGTACCTCTAAGACCCCCTTGGTTTTGAGCGAATCCGATGGTGGTCATCATCAAAAGGAATATGGCAAGACAATTTTTCATTTGCGTGATTCTATTTGCTGCAAATAACGTTGTCGAATGTAAAGTTAAGGTTAGGTATAGATTAAAATTGGGTAAGAAAAAGGTTAAGTTGTAAACAAATGAAAACAGATTTCCTTGGGGTATCAAAAGAAAACCCCGCTCTTCAGCAGGGTTTTCAGTGGTATTTAATTGAGGCTTAGTTTCCTGTAGCCCAATCAAACATAGTACTATAGGCCTAGAAACCAGTTGCCCATCCAGACGCCCAAGTGGGTTGCGCAGCACCATTGCCAGCGCCGGTATTATCACCTACAGTGATGAATGACATATTTGCGCCTGTATAGTTTGTTTGTGCAAAACCTGTAGCTGGAGCATTAAACTGCATTGGATTGATTGATAGGGCGTTTGCTTCAATACGAACACCAGCTTCTACATCGGTATCTTTTACATTGACGCCTAAGTCGACACCGCTGGTATAGAAATTGGTTATAGTGAAGTTACCACCACCTTCTTTAAAGAATATTGCCCCTTCAGTAACCGGACCAACGACTGTAATATTGCTTAGAGTAGTTGTGGTTACTGGGGTAGCATCTCCGTCGTCTCCGTTATTGGAACCTTCGATACCAGCTTTTGCACCATTTGCAATATACCAGCTGTCACCGTTTCCGGCCCAACCGTCAGCGAAGTCGATAGAATCATCACCGCTTCCGATAGAAACCAAGAAGTTTCCATCAACAGTTCCTCCGAAGAACTCAATGCCATCATCTCCTCCATTTAAAGACTGAACATAGTCGAAAGTGGTTCCTGAACCAACTCCGAATAATGATACACCATTGAACTCCTTATCATTTGAGAAGGTTGCACCAGTGTACTCTACCCTTAAATAAGTAATCGAACCAGAATCATCGGCAGCATTGGTTCCACCATAAGTCAGGTCACCAACTTCGGTTGTTACATCCGTTCCTTTGTTTGTTGGCGCATCACCAGCGATAACCAGACCGCCCCACGCTCCTGGAGTGGTATCTTCCGAGGTCATTACAACTGGATCGGAAGCCGTACCATTGATGAAAATTTGTGCGCCTCTTTCAACTCCTATAAATGCAGCGGTTCCCCCTGATGCTTTAATTGTTGTTCCTGCAGGGATAGTTAAGGAACCACCTTCCTTAACTACAAAACCACTTGTTAGAAAGTATTCGGTTGACGCATTTAGGGTGACATCGCTTGTTACTACACCGGCCAAGTTTTCGCTGGTGGCAGCGGTACTATTGTCAAGACCTGTAGTCCAACCAGCTGCCCAGTCCGGAGATGCTGCCCCGTTACCAGCTCCAGTAGCAATACCTTCGGTGTAGAAATCAGTATTAGCTCCTGCATAATTGGTAGCTGCAAACCCTTCCGCGGTATCTGCGAATTGAATGTTAGTGATTACTAAAGCATCAGAATCAATTCTTAAATTGGCCTCTGAATCGGTATCTTTCACATTAATTCCTAAATCAATACCAGAAGTGTAGAAGTTATCTACAGTGAAATTACCACCACCTTCTTTAAAGAACAATGCACCCTCACTCACTGGACCAACAACAGTAATATTACTCAAAGTAGTTGTGGTCGTAGGTACCGCATCACCATCATCACCATTATTGGAGCCTTCGATACCAGCTTTGGCGCCACCTGCTATATACCAGTTAGAACCGTTACCGGCCCAACCGTCGGCGAAGTCGATTGAATCATCCCCGCTTCCAATAGACACCAAGTTGTTTCCGTCAACAGTACCACCAAAAAACTCGATTCCATCATCTCCTCCGTTGAACGATTGAACATATTCAAAAGTGGTTCCTGAACCAACTCCGAATAAGGATACACCGTTGAACTCTTTATCATTTGAGAAGGTTGCACCAGTATATTCAACACGTAGATAGCGGATAGACCCAGAATCATCAGCAGCATTTGCTCCACCATAAGTTAAGTCACCCACTTCAGTGGTGACATCCGTACCTTTATTGGTCGGGGCATCACCAGCAATTACCAAACCACCCCAAGCACCAGGTGTAGTGTCCGCAGAAGTCATGATTACAGGAGCGGCTGCTGTACCTTGAATGTCTATTTGAGCACCCCTTTCTACGCCAATAAATGCAGCCGTACCTCCAGAGGCAGTTATCGTAGTTCCTGCGGGAATGGTCAATTTAGCTCCAGCCTTAACAACATATGCGCCCGTCAAAGTGTACGTATTTGCGGCATCTAATGAGGTGTCTTCGGTTACATCACCTGCAAGATCTACTTCCATTCCTGTTGGGTCTGGATCAGGGTCTGGACAAGCAGTACATGAACCACCACAGTCAACGCCTGTTTCATCACCATTTTGAATACCATCCGTACAGGTGGGATCATTTGTCGGGGCGTTATCGTCATTGCTACAGGAGGCTATGAAAGCCAAGGTAGCTAGACCTAACATGAGAGAGAAAATCGTTTTTTTCATTGTTTCTTGTTTTTAATAGGGTTAAAAAAGTGTTCTAATTTTTCAATTACTAGCATTAAAATTTATAAGAAAGGGAAAGGGAGAAATCGACACCCCTTTTGTATGACAGCACCGTGAGAGGACCGTCTTCCAAAAATCCTGGTATTGCAGGATTGTCCAAATCCAAGTTCCCTTCGGCATTTTCGTTTACTCTTTCAACTAGTGGGTTTAACAAGTTTCTTAGGTTTAATCCGAGACCAAAGTGTTTTCCCAATTGTACTTTGGAGATCAAATCAAGTGTTACATAGCCTTGATCTACGAGGTGCCCACGTCCTGTACTACCAAGGGCAAACAAGCGGCTTGAAAAATAATTGGCCGCTAGTGTTGAGGTAAATTCCTTGTCCTCTCCAAATTCCTTAAAGTAACTGATGTCACCATTTACGATTACATCCGACGCTCCTTGCAAAGGTGCCTCTGTGTTCGTGAATGCCGCGGATAGACCTGTTTCCGAGGATACCTTTTCAGAATCCAATTCTTGATTTGTATTCAGGTACGAGAAATTTCCGCCTATGGTCAACCTTTCTTTCAAAAGAGATTCACCAACTTCCTTTTCATTTTCCAATAAGTTTAGCCGTACCTCCAATTCAGCACCAAAAGCTGTGGCGGAATCCCCGGTATTTGCATAGCTCAAATCATTGGCCGCTGAAACCACCAAGAAGGTATTGATCGGGTTTTCAATGAACTTGCCAAAGACTCCAAGAGAGACGATCTCACTGGCCGAAGGGAACAACTCCCAACGTAAATCGAAATTATAGTTAATGGAATTTTCAAGTTCCGGATTACCAAAAGAATCCTGGTTGATTTCTTCTTGGAATAAAAACGGTGCCCGCTCTTTGAACTGTGGCAAGGTATACGTTCTACTAGCCGCGAATCTCAAGTTTTGTTTTTCGTTCAGTTCGTATTTTAAAGCTAGGGATGGCAAGAATTCAAAAATGTCCAATTCATTGCTATCTTCTCCCTGAATCACCGTATTCCAGTTGATTGACTGATTGATTTGCTCCCCCCTAGCGCCTAAAAGCATGGTAAATTTTGGAGAAAATCTATAATCTAAACTTATGAATCCGGCATTGATTTGTTGATCTCCACCAAAGGTTTGGGGGTCAAGTGCTCCGGGAAAAGAAGAAGGACCTCTGAACGTTCGTATTTGATACAATCCTGAACTGAGCGGATTTTGTTGAAAATACGCATCGATATTTCTGATATCGACTTCAGGCTGATCGTTGATATTCAAGAATTGATAATTAAACTGAACGGCCTCAAAATCTACGTTCTTAAAGCGTCCGTTATATCCAATGGTCAGTTTGCCATCAAACTCTTCTTCTTCGTTCTTCTTGAACTTATAAGTGGTTGAGATATTCGCCGAAATTTCTTCCTCTTCCAAATCTTGAAAGAACCTGTGGTTTTCAGATGCGGCGGAGACCAATCTGAATGATTTAGGGCCTTCAGGATTGTTATTGTTGAGAGGAAGTACGGTATTTTGCCTTCTGTCCGGTACAACATTAAGAACGTAATTATACCCTGCACCCCAGTTGACCTCGATTTTATCCGTTAGATCATGTTCACCAAGTAACTGATGTATCGTTAGTGTGGTTCGGTCAAAAGTAGCTCTTTGAATGAAGCCACCTCCTTCAGGTGCATCATCTTCTCGGTCGAGAATTCCGAAAAACTCTTCTTGCTTTTGTTCGGAATTGTTCAGTAACAGAAAGTTATATTTAAAGGCGTGTGCCTCACCTAATCGAAGACCTACATTTCCCATGAGGGTCGTGGACGTTTGATAGCTGAACTTCTCATAGTCAAAATCAGAGTTTGCCAGACCGTTGCCGACATTTGGAGCTCCTCTATTTACACCCTGCCTATAGGAATTGGTATTGCCAAAGGAACCGACCGCGAAGAAGTTTAGCCTCGTCTTTTCCCCTAAAGTGTACGAATCACCACCTTTTAATGAAAAACTTGAATTCAAAGGGGTGCCGGCTGTTTGTCTATCCCAGCTCGTGGTGAACGTGTCAGAAAAAGGGTTGTTGGCGATGGACTGATCATAAAATCCTGAAAAATTCGGTCCGTCGGTGGTATAAAACTGATCTACCCCGAGTGCTTCCGAATTAGCCCCCGATTGAAGTCCTAATTCAAGAAAACCTGAGCCCGTGTAGTCTCGGGAAACTATATTGATATTGGCACCCCCAAAATCACCATAATTTGCAGCATTGTACGTTTTATCAATACCAATGGATTGGATAATGCTGGTTCCGAAAATACCGAGATCGATATTCTTTTTTGAAGTGTTGTTAGAAGGTAGCGGTAGGCCATTCAGCGTGGTGATATTAAATCGATCACCCAAACCTCTCACATAAACGTTACCCGAACCTTCTTCTTTCGAAATACCCGTTACTTTACTGACCGCCGTTGCCGCATCGCTAGCACCTTTTCGGGCAAGTTCTTGTGCTCCAATAGAAGTTTCTAAAGTAATGGCTTTCTTCTGGTCTAACAAAAGCGCCGTCTCCGAATCTTTTCGTGCCACGGTGGTGACCACTACTTCTTCTAAAGCAACACCTCCGGCTGCCATCGCCATATTGATGGTCGAAACCTTTCCGGCCTCAACGGTCACGTCGGGCACTTCTACGGTTTCATACCCTAAGAAACTAAATACTACTGTATAGGTACCGGGTTCCAAATCGGCAATTTCATAAAGACCATCAAAGTCCGAAGTGGTTCCAGTGGTGGTCCCTTTGATTAAGATGTTGGCAAAAGGCAAAGGATCGTTGTTCATCTCTTTGTCCGACAGTTTTCCGGCTACGCTGCCGGTGTCTTGTGCAGAAACCTGCACTACTGCTGCAAGTAGCAGCATGGTTAGAATTCTTTTCATTTTTAGTTTACTATGTTTGATTTTAAATACCGCTGCAAAAGAACCATGCAGGTGTAAAAGTCGAGTTATCCGTATGTTAAACATGTATTGTAAAAGTGTTAGCTAAACGTTACTATATTAAGCGAATGTTAAGCGATTCTTTGTAGCCCTACAGGCTACGGCTGCTTTGAAAAATCAGTATCTTGCGCGTTATTAATCCACGAACATGAACTGGGAACAACTTCTCTCCTTAAAGCGCTTTGGCGATACCCATAAAAGACTCCGAAAAGAACAGGATGAAACCCGATTGGGGTTTGAAGTCGATTATGATCGGATTATTTTTTCGTCGGCGTTTCGCAGCTTGCAAGACAAGACCCAGGTGATTCCCTTGTCAAAGACCGATTTTGTACATACCCGCTTGACCCATAGTTTGGAGGTGTCGGTAGTGGGCCGAAGTCTGGGCCGAATTGCCGGGAAAAAATTGCTGGAAAAGCACCCCCATTTACAGGAAGTGCACGGGTATCGCTTTAATGACTTCGGGGCGATTGTAGCTGCAGCGGCCTTGGCGCACGATATCGGCAACCCTCCTTTTGGTCATAGTGGTGAAAAGGCCATTGGAGAGTATTTTGCCACAGGGAACGGTCAACAGTACCAATCGCTTCTTACCGAAAAAGAGTGGCAAGATATCATCGATTTCGAGGGCAATGCCAATGGGTTCAAATTGCTGACCGAATCACGTGAAGGAGTGGAAGGTGGATTGCGATTGAGCTATGCGACCTTAGGGGCATTTATGAAATACCCCAAAGAATCACTGCCCAAAAAACCAACAAAGCACATCGCCGATAAAAAATTCGGTTTTTTTCAGTCAGACAAGGATAGTTTTATCGGTGTAGCTGAAGAATTGGGTCTCATCCAGACCAGAACGGGGGCGGATAGCAGCTTTTCAAGACACCCCTTGACCTATTTGGTCGAAGCGGCCGATGATATTTGTTATACCATTATCGATTTTGAAGATGGCATCAACCTCGGATTAATTTCGGAAGACTATGCCCTCGAATACCTGATTAAATTGGTCAAGGACTCCATCAATACCAAAAAGTATAATTCGCTGCGGTTTCAACAAGATCGCTTGAGCTACCTGCGCGCGCTAGCCATCAATACGCTGATTACCGATGCCATCTCTGTATTTGTTGCACATGAAGAGGCTATTTTAGACGGAACGTTCAACGTCTCCCTTTTGGATAAAAGCAAGTACACCGCTCAAATTTCGGATATTATCTCGTTGAGTGTAGACCAAATTTATCAATCGCAAGAGGTCATCGAAAAGGAAATCGCAGGCTACAAAATCATTTCCGATATTCTGGATGTCTATATTACTGCCCTGATCCGAATCAAAAATGGGGAAGGGTCCAATTATGATGCGCTGATGTTGTATACACTTCCCGAGTTTTATCAAAATACAACGGGTTCTGTCTACCAAATTCTATTGAATACTTGCTGCTATGTCGCTAGTCTATCCGATAGTGCGGCCGTTCACATGCACAACAAGATCATGGGAAAACAACTTTGATCACAGGAATCGTTTTGTGCGTTGCGTTATGAGATTGGTCTGGGGATCTTAAAGCATAAAGACGTCTCTAAAAATCATAGGCAATGCCCACTCCTAAAAGTTGCTTGAATTGTATGCGTGGTTCTCCGGGATCGGTAACAACACCGTTTTCATTTTTTTGTTCATCAAAGAGGATATCATCATCATAAATGATATGAGTGCCGATGGAAGCGTTGATATATTTGTTGACTTTTAGGTCGAAATTCAGCTCCCAATCCACATCGACGTTTCCGAAACTGGATAGGTAATCGGTGTATAAGCTTAGGCGGTGTCGCATGTTCGTATTTTTGGCCACCTCGGTTTCCCAATTGTTCGTAATCAAAAAACCGAATTCCAAAAAGATATTTTCGCCCTCTTGAATGATAGTACCATCCGCATCTAAAACGGCTTTTTGAACCCCGAAAGCGCCCTTATCGGCCAGATCTTGGTCCAGTACAAAAGTAGATTTCTGGGTAATGGGAGAAATATATAGGTTGAATTTCTGGTTTTTCGAAATATACGAGGCCCCAGCTCCCAAAAACGAATATCCTGGTGCCATAAAGCGCGAAATGGGTGTCGTGCGATCCGGATATTTGAATCCGTTGGAGAATTGGGTATTGAAACTGGCCTTAGCGGAATAGTACCAGTTGCTGATGGTGTCACGGCGATAACCAAAGGTAGAGGTCAAACGAATGGCATCATCGGTCTTTCGTATTTTTCGTCCTTCCTGGGCGTTGATACCATAGCGAAACTGTAGTTCATTATCCCATTGAATATATCTGAATTTGTAATTCCGGGCGAAGCGAGCGGTTCCAAGGGCCGACACCGCATTGTTACCCCCCGCATTCCAATTGACAAAGGCGACTTCGCTTAGATTGATTCCTATCTTGTTGATACGTTCCCAAAACGAGGGTATCCTGAATTTTTTCAGGTTCTGGGTCAGTGGCTTGGTCTGTTTGAACGAGATAAACGGACTCGTCAAATTGACGCCCCGTCTAATGTTTTTGACCTTGAACTGTTCTTTTCGAATGACCACGGTATCGATGACCGTGGTATCGACCGCTTGGCCGGGTGGTATAGTGTCTTGTGCATTCATCCATTGTAGCGGGATGAGTAGAAATAAAAGGAGTTTTAGAAAAACGTTATACTGCATTGATAAGGGTACTTAAGTTTTCTTTTAAAGACGAGGTACTTATTTTGGCTAGATCATAGAGTTCTTCAGGAGTGCCGTGTTCGATGAAGGTATCGGCGATGCCCATTATTTTGATTATCGGGCGATGGTCGGTTTTGTTCGCATATTCCAGAATGGCACTTCCAAATCCGCCTGCTTCACAGCCATCTTCCAACGTAAGAATAGCAGGGTAGGTTTCAAAGATTCGGTCAAGCATCTTCGTGTCCAAAGGCTTGACGAAACGCATATCGTAATGACCGATTTCCGCAGGGTTGTCCCATTCCTCTAATACGTCTGTCGCTCGATTGCCAATATGTCCTAGAGACAACACAGCGACTTTCGAGCCTTTTCGCAATTCCCTACCACTGCCGATAACGATTTGCTCAAACGGGGTTTTCCATTCCTGAAGTACGCCATACCCACGGGGATACCGAATGGCAATGGGGTGTTCAAGGCCCAACTGCGCTGTATACATGATATTTCGCAACTCGCTTTCGTTTAGGGGAGCAAAGATGATGATGTTGGGAATACATCGTAAATAGGCAATATCGTACACTCCGTGATGCGTTGCCCCATCTTGCCCGACGAGTCCGGCACGATCCAAACAAAAGACCACCGGAAGGTTTTGTAGGGCCACATCATGAATGACCTGATCATAGGCGCGTTGTAAAAAGGTAGAATAAATGGTACAAAAGGGAATCAATTCGGCCGTGGCCATTCCCGCCGCCATAGTAACGGCATGTTGCTCGGCGATACCGACATCAAAGGCCCGATCCGGAATTTCCTCCATCATAAATTTCAACGAACTCCCTGTTGGCATTGCTGGGGTAATGCCTACGATTTTGTCGTTTTCTTTGGCCAACTCTACTAAAGTATGACCAAAGACATCTTGATATTTAGGCGGTTGTTTTGCGCTGGATTTCGCATAGATTTCCCCGGTTTTTTTATCAAATTTACCAGGAGCGTGATAGGTGACTTGATTCTCTTCCGCTTGTCGCAATCCCTTTCCCTTAGTGGTACTGATGTGCAGTAATCGAGGTCCCGAAACGGATTTCAGTCGTTCAAGTTCTACTACTAGGGTGTCGAGATCGTGCCCGTCAATGGGCCCGGAATAGTTCAGGTTCAGGCATTCGAAAATATTTTCTTCCTTAGCGGTTCCTTTTTTGACGTTGGTCAGGTATTTTTTTAACGCACCCACGCTTGGGTCGATGCCTATTGCATTGTCATTGAGCACGATCAACACATTGGTATCGGTCACGCCCAAGTGGTTTAGTCCCTCGAAGGCCATACCGCTGGCGATGGAAGCATCACCGATGACCGCAATATGTTGTTTGTGGTGTTCTTCTTTGAGTTTAGCGGCAATAGCCATACCCAGAATGGCTGAAATGGAGGTAGAACTATGTCCCGTTCCAAAGGCGTCATAAGCACTTTCGCTCATTTTGGGAAAACCGCTGATTCCGCCTAGTCTTCGGTTGGATCCGAAAATATCTTTGCGCCCGGTCAAAATCTTGTGCCCGTAGGCTTGATGGCCCACATCCCATATCAATTGGTCGTTCGGGGTATCAAAAACGTAGTGTAAAGCAATGGTTAGTTCGACAACGCCCAAACTGGCTCCGAGATGTCCTTCTTTGGTCGCAACGATGTCAATAATGAATTCGCGTAGTTCTTGGGCAAGTTGCGGCAACTCACTTTTTTTAAGCCGGCGAAGGTCGCTGGGAGCATCGATGTGTTCTAATAAAGCCATTGCAAGCGACAAATGTAAGGTAAATTCGTTTTTTGAGCGCCTTGCCAGTACTGTTAAAGTCGTATTTTTGATGTGATGGTTTTACCCTACGATGATACTTATTTTATGAAAAAGGCCCTGCAGGAAGCGGAGGCGGCCTTTGAAAAAGGGGAGGTGCCCATAGGGGCGATTGTGGTTGTGGAAAATCGAATTATCGCCCGAAGCCATAATCTGACCGAACAATTGAACGATGTGACCGCCCATGCCGAAATGCAGGCAATTACAGCAGCAGCCAATTTTCTAGGGGGTAAATACCTGAAAGGCTGTACCTTATATGTTACTTTGGAGCCTTGTCAAATGTGCGCGGGCGCGTTGTACTGGAGCCAAATATCGAAAATTGTATATGCGACGGAAGACCCGCAACGAGGTTGTGGAGCGATGGGTACCAAACTACATCCGAAGACAGTCGTGGTAGGCGGAGTGTTGGAACAGGAGGCTTCCGATCTCCTCAAACGCTTTTTTATCCAAAAGCGTAATCTCAATTAAGAATCTTTCGGTTTTCTAGGTTCTTTACCTTGCATTTTGCGAACACTTTCATCGGTGAGCATATAATCCTTGAATTTTTTGCCCTTGCTTTCGGTCAGTAGAAACAGTGGCATGGCAAGCAGAAACAAGCCCAAAGTGCCCGATCCAATACATTTATGGGCCAACGCTTCTTGGGAATCATCAAGGTTAAATCCATAGATAATCAAACCGGCCGAGGCAATAACGATAAGTATGATGAGGTAACGCATGGTATAAAAAAGAGCAATTCAAACTAAGTGTGCCCTGGGGCAACATCTTTCTACTGTGTAAAATTAATCAATTCGCGCCGATAGGCGGTCAATAGTTTCGATTTGGACACAAAGCCCAAATACTTTCCATCTTTTACTACCGGAAGATTCCACGCGTTGCTATCTTGAAATTTTTTCATTACCGTTCGCATATTGTCTTTTTCGTAAAAAATAATCTCCGGTGGATTGTTCATAAAGGTCGATACGATAGTGGTTCTGTAAAGATTGGTTTCAAACATGAATTCACGAATATCGTCTAAGAGAACGATACCGACCAAGACCTCATTTTCATCCACTACCGGAAATAGGTTTCGGGTGGAATGGGCCACGGCCTCGTGTAGCATATCGCCTAAGAACATATCGGGACGTACGGTCTTGAAGTTCTGCTCAACGACATCATCCAGTTGCATAACGGTCAATACGTTTTCGTCTTTATCGTGGGTGAGTAAGGCACCTTGGGCAGCTAATTCGCGGGTATAGATGTTATGATTGATGGCATTTTTGGTAATCAGGTATGAGATGGCCGAAGTAATCATTAAAGGCACAAATAGCTCGTAACCTCCAGTAATCTCGGCAATTAAGAAAATAGCGGTCAAGGGCGCATGGAGCACTCCGGCGATCAATCCGGCCATTCCGATCAATGTGAAATTACTTTCGGAAACAGCAAAACCTACCCCGAGGTTATTCACGACCTTGGCTACCACATTGCCTAAGGCGCTTCCCATAACCATGGTGGGAATGAATATCCCTCCGGCACCACCGGCAGCAAAGGTCGTGGTCATGGCGACAGCCTTAAAAATGGTCAAACCGAATAGTAGTGCGATGACCACCCAAATGTTCGACGTATACGCATCAAAAGGGGTAGTGCCTATAGCTTGCAAGTGCTTGCCGTCAAGTAGATTGTTGATGAAACCAAACCCTTCACCGTACAGGGGTGGAATGAAATAGAGCATAATCCCAATAGCGAGTCCGCCTACCAATAACCGGTATTTCGGACTCTTCAGGGGTTCGAAGAGTTTTAAGATGGCGAAATACATCTTGGTGAAATAGATAGAGGCAATAGCAGTACCCACCCCCAATAAAATATAGAATAGGGTGTCTTTCACCTGAAAACTATCCGTAAGCGAAAAATCAAATAGCACTTCATTTCCCAAAAAAAAGTAGGAGGTAAGTACTCCGGAAATTGAGGCGAGTAACAGCGGCATGACCGATAACATGGTGAAATCGATACTAAACACTTCCACGGCGAAAATAATGGCTGCGATAGGCGATTGAAAAATAGAAGCCACCGCCCCGGCGGAGGCACACGCAATGAGGAGTGAACGAGTCTTGGAGTTCAGATGTAGGGCCGTGGCCAAATTCGAACTTATAGCGGAACCTGAAGCAACAGCCGGACCTAGTAACCCAACAGAACCACCAAAACCAACGGTCAAAGGAGCGGTAATTAAGGGAGTATAGATTTTTTTTAGGGGTATGATTCCTTTCTTCTTCGAAAGGGAAAATAGAATGGAGGATACAGCGTGCTCAAGTTTCTCTTTGTGCACGAATTTGACATATAAAAAAACCAGGGTAAGTCCGATAATCGGCAGTATGAAATAGAGTTGATTACTTGAAAATACAATACCGCTCTCTAAGGAAGACTCAATAAAAAACGTCAGGTTTTTTAATACTACGGATGCCAGACCGGCCAAAAGACCTACGGCCACAGCCAGAATATGGGTGAAGGTCTTGTTGGAGATATGCTTATACCGCCATTTTAGAAAACGCGTGAACAGTTTTTGGAAAGGGTTGGCCATATGCGCTTTTGCTTCTCTAAAAATACAAAATTCAGACGGGTAAGCAGGATTGCGTCTGGTACGACTGATAGTCCCTTAGTTAATAATACCCGGATTTGACAGAATATGGAGTATATAAATCCCTTCTTTCCCTGAAACATGGCGTTGAAGTCGGTAGTTACTCTCACTACATCAACCATTGGTTCGTTCTAGACACCCCGAACCCCGGTCACTTAGCAACATCAAGCTTTAAAGACAACTCCTTCAATTGTTCTGAATCAACGAACGCCGGAGCATCGATCATCACATCGCGACCACTATTGTTTTTCGGGAAGGCAATAAAATCACGAATGGTTTCTTGTCCTCCGAGAATGGCCACAAGACGATCTAGACCGAAGGCGATTCCTCCGTGTGGGGGAGCACCATATTGAAAGGCATCCATTAAAAAGCCAAATTGCGCCTTGGCTTCTTCGGGAGTGAAACCAAGGTGTTTGAACATGATGCTTTGTGTTTCCTTATCATGGATACGGATCGACCCACCACCAATTTCGTTGCCGTTGAGTACTAGGTCATAGGCATTGGCCCGCACGGCCCCTGGGTCTGAATCCAGGAGTTCGAGTTGTCCAGGTTTTGGTGAGGTAAAGGGGTGGTGCATGGCGTGGTAATGACCGGTTTCCTCGTCAAGTTCCAAAAGTGGAAAATCGACGATCCACAAGGGCGCGAATTCGTCCGGGTTTCTCAATCCGAGGCGTTCCGCCAATTCCATACGTAAGGCGCTCAGCTGTGCCCTTACTTTATTTGTTTCACCCGATAGTACGCAGATGAGATCTCCGGCCTTAGCTCCGGTAGCTTCTGCCCATTTGGCCAAATCTTCTTGATCGTAAAATTTGTCCACCGATGATTTGTAGCTTCCATCTTCATTGCATCTACAATACACCATTCCCAAGGCACCAACTTGAGGTCGTTTAACCCAGTCGGTCAGTTTGTCGATTTCTTTTCGAGTGTACATATTGCCTCCCGGAACGGCAATACCGACTACCAATTCGGCCGTATTGAAAACATTGAATTCCTTATGCTGCGCTACGGTGTTCAGCTCACCGAATTCCATTCCGAAACGAATATCCGGTTTATCATTCCCATAACGTTTCATCGCTTCATCATAGGTCATTCTTGGGAAGGAGTCGATGGTAACACCCTTGATTTCTTGAAGTAAATGCTTGGTCAGGTCTTCAAAAGCATCAAGAATATCTTCCTGATTTACGAAGGCCATTTCACAATCGATCTGCGTGAATTCCGGTTGCCTATCCGCTCGTAAATCCTCATCCCTAAAACATTTTACGATTTGAAAGTACTTATCCAGACCACCGACCATAAGCAATTGCTTAAAGGTTTGTGGTGATTGGGGGAGGGCGTAAAATTGTCCTGGGTTCATACGGCTGGGCACGACAAAATCACGTGCTCCTTCCGGAGTGGATTTTATCAGATATGGGGTCTCCACTTCAACGAAACCTTGATTCGAAAGATGCTTGCGGACTTCCATGGCGACTTTACTTCGAAAAATCAAGCTGTCTTTTACGGGGTTTCTTCGAATATCGAGATAGCGGTATTTCATACGAATATCCTCTCCGCCATCCGTCTCGTTCTCAATGGTGAAAGGTGGGGTCTTTGATTCGTTCAAAATAGTGACTTCTTCCACTAAAACCTCAATGGTGCCGGTAGGCAGATTCGGGTTTTTCGAAGCACGTTCGATGACCTCTCCCATGGCCTGAACGACAAATTCACGGCCTAGGCCTCTCGCTTGTTCCAGTAATTCCGTGGAGGTACGATCTTCATCGAAAACCAGTTGTGTGATACCGTAGCGGTCACGTAAATCGACCCAGGCCACAAAACCTTTGTCCCTTGTTTTATGAACCCAGCCCGAAAGGGTTACTTTTTGGCCGATATGGGATTCTCGTAATTCGCCGCAGGTATGACTCCGATACATTTCATTTTATTTTAAGCTGCAAATTTAAGAAGTATTCGGGAGTAAGTGGTAGGAAAAAAAGAATCCGCTTGATAAAGCGGATTCTTTCGTCTTTTAATCTGAAGTGCCAGTCTTGGGAAGCACATCGAATTCTTCATTTTCGATCAACGGCTCCGTCTCGGGATTTGTTTCCGGTTTCTGCCAACTTCGCACCTTTGTTTTGATACGGTACGTAATATTGAACAATACCGGTACGATGATGAGGGTCAAAAAAGTCGCCACGATCAATCCGAAGATGACGGTCCATGCAAGTGGACCCCAGAAAACGACATTATCACCGCCAAAATAAATTTTTGGATCAAAACTCGCAAAGAGCGAAAAGAAATCGATGTTCAGACCGATAGCCAATGGAATCAGCCCTAGAACCGTAGTTATGGCCGTCAATATTACGGGGCGCAACCTTGCCTTACCGGCTTTTGTAATTTCTACGGTGACGTCTTCCATAGTCAGTAGATCCTTGTCTTCAAGGTCTAACTTCACCTTTTTACGATCGATTAGAATTTGGGTATAGTCCAATAGCACAACGCCGTTATTCACTACGATTCCGGCCAGCGAAATAATACCCATCATGGTCATCATAATTACGAATGACCAGCCTGTTATCATTAGGCCACCGAAGACCCCTATGAAACTCAAGAAAATGGCGATCATAATGATGAGGGGCTTTGAAATGCCACCAAACTGGAAAATCAAAATAAGCATGATCAGGGCAAGTCCTCCAAAAAAGGCACCGACCAAGAAATTCATTTGCTTGTTCTGTTCTTCGATTTCCCCAGTATAATCCACCTTGATATTGCTCGGAATACCGGTATAGTTTTCCATCTCTTTGCGTACTTGGTCTACCACCTGTGCGGGATTCCCTCCTGCAGTGAGCCCTGAGTATACGGTGACCACTCGGTTGCCATCCCTATGCTTTATGGAACTGAAACCTGATGAATTCCGTTGAGAGGCGACGGCCGATACCGGAATTTCCTTGATCTGACCTGACGCTTGGTCCCTGAAAATGATATTCTGATTAAAGAGGGCATTTTTATCAAAGCGTATGTCTTCTTTAAAACGGACATTGATATCGTAATCTTCACCGTCTTGCTTGAAAACACCGGCTTTTTCACCAAATAACGAGCGACGAAGTTGATTGCCGACTTGGCCTACGGCGACACCGAGTTCCCCAGCTTTTTGCCGATCGACCACGACCTGCATGGAAGGCTTGCTCTTATTGACATTGATTTTCAGTTCTTCGATAAACGGAATGTTCTTGCTATTAAGGTATACGCGAATATCTTCGGCAGTGCTGATCAACTCATCGTAATCTTTGCCCTGTAACTCAATATTTACGGGGTATCCTGCTGGTGGACCTTCATTGAGCTTTTCTACGGAAATCGACACGCCCGGGTAAATGCCCACTAGATCCTCTTGGATGGCCCCGCGCAATTCTTCCGTATCAAGACCGTTGCGGTACTTGAACTCGCGCATTGAGATAGTCACCTTGCCACGATGGGGCATTTCAGAGTTGGATCCTCCATCGGTTTGTGGATTTCCTGCCCCTTCACCTACTTGGGAAACGGCCGATTCTACCAAGTAATTATAATCGCCGTCCCGCTTGTATTTTTCGCGTGCAACCACATTGTAGACCCGTTCTTCAATGGCCTTGGTAATGGTATTGGTCTTTTCAATGGATGTCCCTTCCGGGTATTCAATATAGACGTATACTTCGTTTGGACTATTTTCCGGGAAAAACTCGATTTTCGTCCTTCCGGAACCTATCGACATCCCAAAAAGCATAAAGGTTACGACCAATAGCAGTACGGTCAATCCAAAATACCAGTATACGTTACCTCCACGTAAGGCATGTTTGATCCGTCGCTCGTACCAGTTTTCAAAACGTGGCATGACTTTGTTCTGAAAAGCGTTCGCCCATCCCTTAATGCCGTATTTATAGGCCCAGAACATAAGTGCCGTAAAGATCATGACGGTACCCAGTCCTCTAATAGGTCCTCCAACGAGCAAAATAAGAAGTCCGATACCCCCTAAGATGGCGGATGTACGAATAAGACCTTTGAGGCTGATTTCCTTGTCACCGATTTCCATGTATTGCGAAACCAGCATTGAATTCATAAACAAGGCAACGAACAATGATGAGCCGAGTACCACGGACAGCGTAACGGGAAAATAGATCATGAACTGACCGAAGAGTCCCGGCCAAAGTCCTAAGGGTACGAAAGCGGCCACGGTCGTTACGGTCGAGATAATTATCGGATAGGCGATTTCACCAATTCCTTTTTTCGCGGCCTCGATACGCGGCATGCCCTCACTCATCAAGCGATAGACGTTCTCTACCACCACGATACCGTTATCCACCAACATACCTAGCCCCATAATCATACCGAAAAGTACCATGGTATTCAGTGTGAAGCTGAGACCATCGACGACTACGCCAAGCGTGTTGAGTACGAAGAAGGAGATAAACATTGACATTGGAATAGCAAACCCCACAAAAAGGGCATTGCGGAAACCTAGGAAGAACATCAATACCGTGACCACTAGAATGATACCGAAAATGATACTGTTCACGAGGTCATCTACCTGGTTTAGCGTTCTGTCAGACGAATCATTGGCAATCGAAATATTCAAATCGGCGGGATAGTATTCTGCTTGTGCCTTCTTCACCAGTTCGCGTATTTGTCTGGTAGCGGCAATGGTATTGGTACCCGAACGTTTCTTAATGTCGAGCATGACTACACTTTCCCCGAATTCGCGCGCATACGTAGTTTTGTCCTCTTCGTCAAAAGTTACCGTAGCGATATCCTTGAGGTAAACCGCTCCGTCTTCTGATTTGACCACAAATTCATTGAGCTCTTGGGGATTTTGAATTTCACCAAGAACACGAATGGTCCGCCGTTGCTCGGCCGTTTTTATATTTCCCGCGGACATGGTCATATTGCCATTTCCGATCGCCGAGATGACATCTTGAAAACTTACCTTGGCCGCCATCATCTTATAGACGTCTACAGCAACTTCAACTTCCCTTTCCTGTGCCCCCCGAATATCGACTTCCTTGACTTGGGGAAGATTCTCGATTTCGTCCTCCAGATACTCCGCGTACTCCTTTAATCTTTCGACCGGATAATCTCCCGTGAAATTCACATTCATGATGGGGAACGATTCCGCAAGGTTCAAATCGAAAATATTCGGTTCTACCTTCGCCCCATTAAAGGTAGGCCAGTCTTCACTTGCTTTTTCGCTATCGACCTCGTCCTTTACCTTTTGCTTGGCCTGTTCGACGGTAATATCCTCATCGAATTCCACGGTAATGATCGAATAGTCTTCTTGTGAAGTAGAACTCGTCTCAACAACGTTGCTCACATTTTTCAAACGATCTTCCAAAGGATCCGTGATCAACCGTTCGATATCCTCGGCGGTATTACCGGGATAAGGAGTACTTACATAGACCTTTGTCTCCACAATTTCAGGATAATCTTCCCGTGGCATCGCCTGGTACGCCTGGTACCCTACCCATAAAAGGATGGCGATCATGACAAATATCACCGAGGGGTTGTCGATAGCCCACGACGACAGCCCAAATTCCTTATTTACGTTTTTCTTTTGCTTACTCATCGGTACTGCTATTTAAAATCTGAATGTTTTGGCCTTCCTTAACCGTTCTGGCGCCTTCTTTGATCAAAAGGTCGCCCTCTGTAATTCCGGAGAGCACTTCGACCATGCTTCCTTGGGTTTTTCCGGTTTGAATGATTCGCCTTTTTGCCACCGCCTTATCACCATTGGGTTCCACTGCGACATAGACGTATTGGGCACCCTCTGCATTTTCAGAAATAATACCCTGAGGTACCAATATGGCCCCATCATTACTATAGTCATTTAAGCTCACTCGCGCAGAAAGGTTCGGTTTGATGTTGCCTTTTTCGTTCGGAACCGGTATTTCAACACTGAAAGCACGATTGCTTGGATTGATAAAATTCCCGGTCTGTCTGATCTTCGAGGTGATGGTATCCCCTAGAATCGGGAAGAATACTTTCGCTTCTTTTCCCTCCTCAATTCGCCCGAGATAGTTTTCGGGTACATCGACCTTGATATACATGTCGGATAGGTTCACGATTCGAAATACTTCAGAACCAGGACCTGGTGAGACCACTGTACCCTGATCTTTGATGACGTTATCGATGATACCACTGAAAGGCGCCCGTATGGTCGATTTCCCTAGTTGGCTCTGTGCTTGTTGTACGGCATTTTCCGTCGCCTCATAATTTGATTTGGCCTGTAAGAACTGAATCTCCGAACCGATTTGTTGTTCCCAGAGTCTTTTCTGACGCTCATAGGTGGTTTTTGCCAATGCGGCTTGGGTTTTCAATTGGGAAACTTGACTGGCCATTCCTCCGTCATCTATGGTGGCTAAAAGTTGTCCCTTTCGAACACGTTGCCCTTCCTTGACAGTGACGCGTTGAAGCGTACCTGACATTTCAGGATAGATCAATACGTTTTGTTTTGTTTCAACATCTCCCTGAAGCTCTAGGAAATGATCGAACTTTTCCCCTTTCGCCATTAGTGTGGTCACCAATGGAAGTCGCTCCTCCCCTGATTTTTCGGCAATTACGGAATCCAATAGCTGTAGCTCTCTTTCCATTTCGCGTTGTTTCTCTGAAATCTCGGTTTTTTTTGCACGCAGTGTTTCTAAATCACCTTGCGCTATCAAATCACTTACCGATGACTCCGCACCTCCACCACAAGAGGCTAGAACGACTGCTAGGGTAAACACGTAGATAAGTTTTTTCATAATTAAAAGTATTTTGGATTGATGTTCGTTTTTACGATTTAGTGTTGATAATGGTTTCCAGTTCGGTTTTCTTATTGATTACCTCGACCATGCTTTGCAAATAATTTTGTTGCGCATCGTAGAGCTGCGTTTGCGCTTGTCGCAATTCAAAACTACTGGCCAGACCTTCATTGTATTTGATTTCGTTTTTATTCTCTATTCGCTCGGCAAGGTTGAGGTTTTCCTTTGCGGTTTCATATTGCTCGATTGCCAAAATATAATTGCTTTTAGAGCTTTCAAGTTGCAAGCGAATTTGCTCCTCGGCCTCGGTCAATTGCGTTTTTGCCTTTTCCAAAGCGATTTTTGCCCTAGCCGTTCCAGCACTTCGTTTTCCTGAACTAAAAATAGGAATGTTCAGGTCGAAGCCCAAAACGGACGATTCGAACCATGGTTGACCATTGTCCAAGAAGTCGAAACCATCGCCAAAGGAATTTGCGCCATAGTTGACAAATGCATTCAACGTAGGCAATGCTCGGCTTTTCGCCAACTTCCATTCGTAGTACCGCTGCTCGTTCAAATTAGTGGCCAGTTTGAAATCCACATTGTTTTCAATATTGAATTCGGATTCCAAAAGGGCAGGGTCTATTTGCTTTTGTGTCAAAACATCCAGGTCCTCTTCTAATTTTGTCGGTGCATCGATGGCGATACCCATAACCAGATTCAACATTTGCAGTGTGATATTCTCTAAACGAACGGCATTTTTTAACTGATTGTCAACCGACGACAGGGTAATCTGAAGTTGTTCTACGCTCTCTTCATCACCTAAGCCGTTCTCATAGATCTTGGTAGTTTCAAAAAGGTTTTTTTCAAGGTTGGCCTTGTTTTTTTCAAAGATGGAAACACTCTCTTGGGCCAGTAGTACATTGCCATAGGCCTCGGTAACCGCTTTTTGAACTTCCAGATCGGTTTTCTCCCGGTTGTTCTGGCTATAGCTCAAGAAGGCTTTTGTAGCTTGTACACCAACAATATAAGACCCATCAAAGATCTGCTGTCTCAGTGTGGCCGTAGCCGTTGCTTGCTGTGGTTGCCCAAAGACGACGGTTTGAAAGTCCCCGGGTTCGCCTCCGAAAAATTCTGCCGGAATTTGGGCCACAGGTTGAATCAATTGGTTCTGATATCCAATGGCGCCGGTAACTTGGGGCAGTCCGGTTGCAATCGTCTCCCACTTCTGTTTTTTTGCATCTATCAAGTCACGATCCGCATTGATGGAACTGTAATTGTTCTTCAAGGCAAACTCGATGGCTTCCTGCAATGTGAAACTATAGGTATCGGTTACTTCTTCTTGTGCTGTTATAACGCTTAGGGTCACTAAAGCAATAAAGGTTAAAAAGTGGTTGCGCATGCTATTCTTGATTTGAATTGATGATCGTATTTAAAATTTTTCTTCCTTTTGGCGTCACTATACCTCTTAGATGGTATTCCAAGTAATCGTCCATCAAGGCGGATATGGGAAATTGTTCCAAAGGAAAAAGCTGTTGGTCCTTTATGCTATGAATCCCTGAAAAATATATCCGTGATACGAACTCGACGTTTAAATTCTCGCGATAAATGCCCAGTTCGATACCTTTTTCGATATTCCGGATGACACATTCTTGCATTACCTCAAAATGCTTGTTCCGAAGAGCATTATGCACCTTGGGGTAATACTTCTGTAATTGATATTGGGGTGATGATTTTTCGTTTTTCAAGTTGATCATGATGAACTTCTTGATTTCATAAAGTTCTTCAATGGGATTCTTTTGTAGGTCACAAATGTGGTCGATGCCATTTGATATAATATCGAACACGTACATCGAGCTGTCTTCTACCAACTGCGTCTTGTTCTCATAGTGCGCATAGATGGTCTTTTTTGAAATGCCCATTTGGTTGGCAATATCATCCATGGTGACACTCTTGAAACCGTAGTTCAAGAACATATCCGTCGCCTTTTCAAGAATCTTTTCTTTCATAATCGGGCGACAAATATAGTTCAGGAAACTTTAAAAACATTTAAAGTTTCCAAAGTTTTACATTTATTTAACATACGTTGTGATACATATCATTGTTCGTTGTTCTGTTGGCGTTCTACATAGTCTTCAAAGGCTTTCTCACCCTCTTCCTTCCAAAAGTCATCGTAGAATTCCCATTTTGAAAAATCACTTTGACATGAATCTTTTTTCCACTCCTTGAACGAGCGACGCGATTTTTTTGAAGGTTTTTTGTGGCCTTTGCCTTCAAAATTGCCGAACAATAACTTGGCCATGACCAGAATACCGACAGCTTTCCAATAGCCCAGACTCGGGAGTCCGAATACGTCCGGCATCAACCAATTCCACAATAGCATAAATCCATATCCGAATAGCAAAATGAAGATCGCCGCGGCAATGACCATAAAAATTACCTTGAAGAACCCTTTAAAGAAGGTTTCCACTTTGGTTTTGACTTGATGTTCTACATATTTTTCCATATCGTTTTTTTTAGTTCGTAAATTCTTTTTTTGTCTTTAATTCTTTATACAAAATCGCGATGGCACGATGACGCCGCGACATTAAGGTACCTGCGGGAATTCCGGTTTCTACCGAAAGTTCCTTATAGGTGAATCCTTCAAAATCAATAGCCCTTATGATGTTCTTGTAGTCGGGCTTCAAGTTCCTAAGAGCCTGCTTTAATGCTTTTTTGGCCGATTCAGAATAGCTGTTGTCGGAAGGACCGTATAGGAGTTCGGTAAATTCCATTAGCCGGTTTTCGATCTCGCCTTCAGCACTGATTTCCCTTTTTTTGGAGCGCATCAAGTCGATGACCTTATTGCGGATGGAGTTGTAGACAAATCCGGCAATATTATCGATAGGTGAAAGGTTATCGGGTCTTGATAATATTTTAAGGGCAACATCTTGAATAATATCCTCCGCATCACGATCTGCAGTATCGTCTATGCGCGATTGCGTATATACCTTCAAGGACTGATACTCCTTTTTGAAAAAGGCTTTGAGGTTATTGTGATTTTGGTTGTCGGACATTTTTCAAGGTCACTTTGGACGTATCTTCACCTATAGAGACGAAGTTTTTCAAAGCTATTGCATTTTCGCTACGCTTTTTTTGATTTTGTAGTTGTGCCATGCGATAGAGGTGTGTTCATTTCGTAATTTGGATGTATTTTTGAAGAAAATCAGCTGCATGCATGCCATCGAGTATTACCGAAATGAATTCATTTCATATCTAGAATCGAAAACAACCACCAAAGAACCCGTTAATCTTTATGAACCGATAACCTATATCCTGAATTTAGGGGGTAAACGGCTGCGTCCTGTGCTGGTGCTGATGGCAACGGAGGTTTTCGGTACCGATTACCGCAAGGCCATGGATGCCGCTCTTGCCATAGAGGTATTTCATAATTTTTCATTGGTCCATGATGATATCATGGACGATGCGCCATTACGTCGGGGAAGGGAGACTGTGCATGAGAAGTGGGATGTGAATACAGGTATTTTATCGGGAGATGCGATGTTGATTACGGCCTATCAGTTATTCGAGAATTATGCGGGCCCAACATTCCGCGATTTGGCGCAGCTTTTCAGTAAAACGGCCATAGCCGTGTGCGAAGGCCAACAGTATGATGTGGATTTTGAAACCCGGGACGATGTTACGGTCGAGGAGTATCTCAAAATGATTGAATATAAGACCGCGGTCTTAGTAGGTGCCGCTTTGAAAATGGGCGCTATCGTCGCGGATGCTTCACCACAAGAGCGTGTTGGTATTTATGACTTTGGAAGAAATCTTGGGATTGCCTTTCAACTACAAGATGACTATTTGGATGCATTCGGAAACCCCAAAACTTTTGGGAAGCAAGTGGGCGGTGACATTATAGAGAACAAGAAGACCTACCTCTATTTAAAGGGGGTAGCACTAGGAAGCGAGCTTGAACGAAAGGCTATTCTTGACCTGTACTCCATTCAGCCCAAAAACCCGGAGGCCAAGGTCGCTTCTATAAAGGAAATCTTTTTATCAAGTGGAGCAGCGGAGCAAACCAAACTTGCCATTGCGAACTATACCGAAAGTGCTTTCAAAACCTTGAGCGAACTTGATATCAGCCCCGAGAAAAAGGCTCTTTTACATGAATTCGGCGCGAATTTAATGAAACGGAAAGACTAGGGTCAGGAGGATTTCCGTTTCGATTTTCTTCTAAAAAAAACACCTCCTAAAAGTAGGGCCACGGCCAACGCCCCAATAGTAACTCCGAAAGGATAGTTTGTTGGTCTCTCCGATTCGGTAATGGTCAGCAGCGTATTGATCGGCTGGTCTGTCAAGAGTTGTAGGTGTCCCCCGGGCCATATCACCTTTAAAGAATCAATAGTGCTCGCTTGCCCGAGTCCGAAATGGGCAATAATGGAATTCTGCGAGAGATGACTCGACCCTCCACCATCGATTTCGCGTATCATTCGAATACCGTTTGCAACGACTTCAACTCGAGCTCCAATTCCGTTTTTATCCGAATCAATACCATTTAAGGCCACCTTTGACCAGTTTCCGCTTACGGCGTCATTGCGCAGCAATCGGGTGTGGGATGCGGTCGGATAGTTCTGTACCGCTTTTTGATTGACGACCAGAATATCTAGGTCACCGTCATTTTCCATATCGAAAACTGCCGATCCGCGTCCAATACCGTAATCATTTGTACCAGACTCCCTGCCCTTTTCAATAAATCTAAAATCCTTGTTTTCAAAATAAAAATTCCCCATGGGAGTGCAATTGGGATTCAAATCGCCGTTTGCCACGTAAAGGTCCAAATCACCATCGTGATCGAAGTCGGCAAAGTTAGCGCCCCAGCTTATGGCAAAACTATAGGCGCCAAGTTCTTTGGCCTGATCGACAAAGGGTGCCCCGTCTCCTTGATTGACCATGAAGAGGTTGAATTTGATGTTGGTCACGTAGTAATCCAGCAGTCCGTCATTGTTGTAATCGCCTACCGCTGATCCCATGGCGTTTTCTTTCAGGTCCATCCCTGTTTGTTCGCTAACATCATCAAAACGGGCGCTCGGATATTGATTTTTATAAAGAAAATTGGGCACGGCCTTGTAACCGAAATCCTGATTGACGAGAAGGTCTTGGTTCCCGTCATTATCAAAGTCGGTGAATACGGCCCCGAACCCGAAACCCTGATGGTTTATGCCATAGTCTTCGGATACGTTTTCGAATTTTTTGCCCTCTCGGTTTAGTAGAAGATACGGCTTCGCGGTCTGGTTGGCGCTCACAATAGTGGCATCTTTTAGCACGCCTAGGGTGCCTTCGAAGTTTTGGAAATAATTCCCCACAAAGAGATCAGGAAACCCGTCGGCATTGAAGTCCCCAAAACTGCCTCCCGTACTAAACGAATTGAAGTCATCCAATCCGAATTCAGTAGTGACATCTTCAAAGGTGCTATTGCCTTTGTTCAGAAAGAGTAGATTTTTTGCTCTTGGAATAACATTGGTGCCATCAGTGGTATTGATCGTGGTGATAAACAGATCTCTAAATCCATCACGGTTCACATCGGCACTCACTGCCCCTTGTGTGACAAAACCTTGGCTTGATTCGAGTCCTGAGCGGTCATAAATATCCGTAAAGGTACCATCGCCATTGTTGAGGTAGAGCACATCCGTTGCGGTGCCACTAGTAATAAAAAGATCTTCGTAACCGTCATTGTTTAGGTCAAATACGGTCACTCCTCCTCCAAAAGTGCCTTCATAAACTTCAAAACGATGGTCGATACCCGCTGATTCGGTAATATCGGTAAACGACTTTTGCCCGCACACGGTGAAGGTCACGTAAAGAAAAAACAACGTGATTAAGACCGTTTGTTTCATTGGTTTACTTTCCATTGAAGGTTCAATACGTTCTGGGCTACT
Source organism: uncultured Flavobacteriaceae bacterium (assembly GCA_947494565.1). Lineage (GTDB taxonomy): Bacteria > Bacteroidota > Bacteroidia > Flavobacteriales > Flavobacteriaceae > Maribacter_C. The sequence goes on from CANLVG010000004.1 coordinate 163,328, forward strand.
TTTTTCCCTTTTTCCAATCCCACTTCATTATCGTGGGGAATATGAATACCTCCATAAAATCTGGAATCAGCCGTTTCTTGGGCAGCTTCCCAGAAGGAGTTGAATTCCCTGTTGACAAAATCGGTATCACGGACTTCGTCACGTTCGCGCCCTTCATGTGCTCGGTCGATAAAATGAAAAGGTGTTCCAAAGGTATCTTCTAGCACCACGGCAGCCGTCGCTGCTTGAATCGCGTGACCCGACGGGAAGGCTGGAAAAGGTGGGTCGGGCCAGAATGACTCCCATTCTTGATCGATGTATTTCGGTACAAAGGTATTGGCCCGTTCGGTAAAGAAATGATACTTCCATTCCCAACATTTGATAAAGGCATCGGCTACTGCAATACCGACTTTGGCATAGGTCTCGACGCAGGTTATCATGGGGGGATTTTTTTGCGCAATGGCCAAGGAGGTGATATAGTAGGAGTGACCCGGAGGGGTGAACGTTACATCGGGGTCGTCTCCCCACCATATCGCTGCCTCTTTTTCCTCTTGGGTCAGTATCAGATCTTTTTGGTACACTTGATTGAATTGCTCGTAATAAGGAGAGCCTGGCAAGGTATCGTATGGGATCATTTCCGGTAGTGGAAGGTCCCTATTGCCCTGTACAAAAGTTCTGTTTTCGCCCCAGTGAGGGTGCAGCGGGTGGTGGCTGAACGATTGGGCGAACAAAGGGGGTTTCCAAGACCCCGGCCGCTCGGGATGTTGCATTTCCTTATCGAAATTTCGGAGATACCCTCGATGTCCACCATCGGTTTTTGACCATTCAAAAATGGCATCGGCTACCGCTCGACCAAAGGCCACTGAACGTTCGGCGATGGAAATATCTTCAAGCTTTTCCGAAAAACTTTGATAGATTGCCGTTTCAAGGGAATCCACTTTTTTCTTATTCTCGTCCGAGGTCTGTACGTAGATCGTTTGTATAATGGAGGCTTGGGCGGCATTGAGGCAAAGTACCCAATCATAGGTCGCTTCCTTATCGGGTTGTGGAAGTTGTTCAAGTCCGTTCAACTGACCGAGCATGGAATTATGGCCGGGATATCCGTGGACGATGGACTCATAACCGGTCAAGCCAATATAAGCAAAACCCCGCGAGGCGAAAGTGGGGGAGTTCGCGGGGGTGTATTGGGTGATATGGGTCGCCATTTTGGCCCATTCGAGGGCTACCTCTTGTTCGGAATAGTCATGTTGCTCGGAACAGCCAAAACCAAGGCAAGCAAGTAAATATAAAACGGCATATGGGCGTGTTGTTTTCATTTTTCCTTCTGCATTGAAATCCTGAAGGTTTTCAGTGGTTTTCCATAGATTGCTAAAAACAAGATGTCGTCGATCCATTGTGCGCTACGCACATTACCCCTGATATCAAGGCCCGAGGCCTTTTGGTCAAGATACTTAAATTTTCCTTTTCCATCCCCCAGTAAGAGCGTGCCGTAATTGGCGTCGAATTTTCCGAGGCGCAATTTAAAATAGTCATTGTTGCCCAATAGAAGCAAGTCTAGGTTTCCATCTTGATCGATATCGGAAACTGAAATGGCATATACCGGGGCATACTGGGCTTGTTTGGGGAGTTCGGCCGTTTTGTACGTGCCATCATCCTGGCTTAGCCATAGGGTAGTTTCCATGTGGTCGGCTTTTAATTTTTGAGAATCTTTCAATTCATCGTCGCCAAAGATATCGGCCAAGGTCGCATTGGCATAACTACTATAGCTGGTGTATTTTGAACGCTTGCTTGCCAGTTGTCCTAAGAGCTCATCGCGTGTGAGGTAGGGGTAGCTTTTACCTTGGATATAATAACTGAAAATAGGGTCTATTGAACCATTTTGATCAAAATCGTTGTAATCAAGTGTCGCGGGCTCACCCGAACTGACCTTAAATTGGGTGTTGGTGCCCATATTACCTGCGATGATATCGGGTCTTCCATCATGATTCAGGTCTGCCGTTGCCAGGGTATTCCACCAGCCGAATAATGGACGCTCAAAATAGTAATCTGTTTTGTCCGTCAAAATACTATCCGAATTGATAAAAATGGAAACCGGGGTCCACTCCCCGGCGATAAGCAGATCTTTACGCTGATTACCATCAAAATCCATCCATTTGGCATCCGTTACCATGCCAAAATCAAGTAATTCGGGTGCTATGGTAGAGGTTGCGTCCTTAAAATTTCCTTTTCCGTCGTTTAATAGGATATAACTTTTAGGGGTTGCAGGGTAGCTACCGGGAATGACCCGCCCGCCCACAAAAATATCGATATGGCCATCATTGTCAATGTCGTTTTCAGCAATGGCACCTGTACTTTGTCTTAAATCAGGTAAAGCCCCGGCAGACTTCACGAAACCTCCTTTTCCGTCACCGAGATATAATCGGTCTTTTAGGCGAATGTCATCTGCGGTGAAGTTATGATAACCCCCACTAGCGATATAAAGGTCTTGATTTCCGTCACCGTCGGCATCAAAAATCCGAAGGTCCGTGTCATGACGCTCCTTATCTTTTTCAAAATCCGGGACGCCTGATGTAAGGAAGCGCTGGTTTCCGCCCTGTAGGAATAGTTGTGCTGATTGCCCTTGTGTGCCCCCGATTACGATATCCTCCAAACCGTCTTTATTGACATCCCCCTTGGCCATTGCGGGACCTGAATGTGAAGGTTGTGCGATAAGAAGCGACTGTCTCTTAAAATCATTGACCGAAGCTGCCTTATTTACGAAAGATATGGGGCTTGATATTTCGGTTAGAAGCGGGACCGATTTCTCTTTCTTAGGAAGTGTATTTTCTGCAGCGGCCTCTTCCAAAACCAAGATTTGATTCGAGGGGATTTCTTTTATCACTTGCCGGAGACCTGAATTCCACCGGATTAAAAGCGAATCGATCTGCTTCGTATCCCCTAAGCCAAAGTGCAAAAGCGAAGAGACCGTAGAAAGATAGCCCCGCGCGGGAGACTGTTCTAGGTGTTGTTGTTTGTCCTTATAAAAAATCGAGACTTTCGCACCAATCCCATTCGTATTTCCGTTATTACCCTGGAGTTTTACGGCAAGGTAGTTACGGCCCTTTTTTTGCGTTTCATTTCTATAGACAAATGCGGGTGTATTGATGTTATTGACTACGATATCCAAGTCTCCATCATTGTCTAGATCGGCATAGGCGGCTCCGCTACTGTTGGCAGGTTGGTCCATTCCAAAAGCATCCGTGACATTCGTGAAATCGATGCCATTAGTATTCGAGAATATATAGTTGGTCAGATTCGATGAAGGCATTTGTTCTATGATATTGAGAACATCGGTACGCTGTAACCGTCCTTTCGATTGCACATAATTCTCCATGTAGTTGATGAAATCGAGATTGGTATAATCACGGAAATAACCATTGGTTACGAATAGGTCTTTGTCGCCGTCATTGTCATAGTCCGCAAATAGCGGTGCCCAGCTCCAATCGGTGTTGGAGATGCCACTCAATTGCCCCACCTCGCTAAAAGTGCCATTGCCATTGTTCAGTTGTAGCATGTTCCGCATGTACTGATAATGGAACCCACTGCGAAGATTGAGGTCAAATTTCTCGTAATTATCAGGGGCCAGAAGTAGTTTTTGGCGTTTGTTATCCTCTGGGAGCATATCTAGCGTAAAGATATCCGTAAGGCCGTCATTGTTGATGTCGGCAATATCGTTGCCCATTGAAAAATGACTGATATGGCCCAGTTGCTCCTTGAGACCGTTGGTAAAGGTGCCATCTTTGTTGTTGAGGTAGAGGTAATCGGGAATGGTGTAGTCGTTGGAGACATAAAAGTCTACCCAATCGTCGCCATTGATGTCGCCTATACCTATACCGAGACCATAGGTCAGGGCCGATCCGCTGATTCCTGATTTGACAGTGACGTCTTTAAAAACCCCTTTATCTTGTTCAAAAAGCCGAATTCCTTGCAATTGATCGTCTTTTTTCAAGAATTCGGCGGTGCTTGTTTCGTTTAAAACGGGTGCTGATTTCGGGTTATGGTTGAGTAAAATAAGGTCAAGATCGTCATCGCGATCATAGTCGAAAAAGTAGGCCTGATTGCTAAATGCAGGACTGTTCAGCCCGTAAGCGGCCGCTTGTTCCTTAAAGATAGGGACATTGTTCGCATCCACACCTTGATTGATAAACAGTTGGTTTTGTCTTTTTTGCGGGGGTAAGGCTCCCGAGTAGCATAAATACAGATCCAGTTTACCATCACCATTGACGTCAGCAGCTGTAATTCCGGTTTTCCAAGGACCTGGTCTACCTGAAACCTTGGCTTTTGCCGTGACATCTTCAAACGTCAAGTTGCCAGTGTTGAGATAGAATTTGTTTTCACCCATATTGGAGGTGAAATAGAGGTCGATAAGTCCATCGTCGTTAAAATCGCCCGCTGCAACACCGCCACCGTTATAGAGGTATTCATACATGAGTACGTTGGCGTTTAGACTTTCGGTGAGTTTGTTTTGAAAGTGGATATTGGTTTTTTCCGGAGGTAGTAACGAAAAGAGGGCGTCTGGTGTTTCGGTCTTTTCAGGCGCGTTTTGGGTTGCGTTTTCTTTACAGCCGATACTCGCGAAAAGGAGTAAGATACCAATCAGTAAATACGGCTTCTGCATAGTCTTGTAAAAATAGAAAAATCTATCCCAAACGAGATAGATTTTTCCATGATCTCCATCATTAAATTAGGAGCTAGTATCCTGGATTCTGGACCAGCAAACTATTCCTATTTATTTCATCTCTACTAATGGGGAAGAAATACATTTTATCATCCCATTGCCTAGTTTCGGTTTCCGTATTATCAATCGATAGATAGGTGTAATCATATTTGTCCTTATCATGCACGTAGGGCACGTTTGGAGAAGCGCCAGCTTTCAAAGTGGCCGTTGTATTCATGACCTTGATGCCACGGCCTAAGGTTGTTGGGGCAATCATCCAACGTCGTGCATCGTGATAGCGATGCTCTTCATAAGCAAGTTCGACCCGTCTTTCGTTGCGATATCTATCCATTAAGGCATCACCTGAATCCGTAACGGCGGGAAGACCTACTCGAAAACGGATTTTATTCAACCAACTAATGGCCTCACCCTCATCACCCGTTTCGATGGATGCTTCAATATAGTTGAGTGCCATTTCGGTGTAGCGAATAAAGGGCCAAGGAATTACTTGGGCGCTTGATTGATTGTCAACTACCCCTGGGTCTGGATCAATGAACTTGCGAACGTAATACCCCGTTCTACTTCCATTCCAGTCTTCTATGGAAGACTTTCTAGTATCCACACCGTTTACAATTCCGCCTGAACCATCATCATAGAACCCGGTTTGTATTTGATCTACAGGGTCGATTCCGGCCACATCTGAAGGACGTGGCTTCCAAGGAGCGCCATCATACAATACGGTAGCATATAGTCTTGGATCGCGATCCGCATAGGGGTCTGCCGCATGAGCAGGATTATTCCAATCGAATGTGGAGCCATCCATCATTTCATAGTCATCGACTAGAAGTTGAATAGGCGTATTTCCTGCCCAATTGTGATAGCCGTTGGGACCATTGTTGATTCCTTGGTGAATCCCACCAAGAGGCCAATTGCTTTCCCTTGTAAATAGGGGGCTATGCGTGCGCTCAAATAAAAGTTCAGCTCTTGCGGCAGCATCACCGACGGAACTTCCGCCACCCAGCGCAATGGACATATAGTTCATTTTACCTTCTTCGGCCGAAACTGGGGCCGAGAGATCAAGTTTATATCCCGTGGTTGCATCCAAGACCGCTTTTGCCGCAGCCTTCGCCGCGTTCCATCGTGCCATTCGATCCCCAGAAGCATAAGCGACTAAGTCGAGATTGGAGTAGCTTCCCAACACCGATGAATTCGCACTCGCAGTAGGTCCATCACGCAAGTCACTTGCGGCTTCAATTAGAACCCGAGCTTTTAAGGCCATTGCACTTAACTTATTCGCACGACCTGGGGTTTCAGGCTTGCCATCCAATAATGAAGTAGCCATTTCCAAATCAGCAAGCATAAAATCAACGTTTTCCGCATACGTACCCCGAGCTATGGTGTAATCTTCGTCTAACTCATAAGGACGATCGATGATAGGAACCCCTCCGTAGAAACGCACGAGCTGGCTATGGTAATAGGCGCGTAAAAAATGCGATTCACCAAGGAGACGATCTTTCAAATCTTGGTTGTCGAACGTTGATTCAGGGAGTTGTTGAATTGCGATATTTGCCTGCCGTATCGCTAAGAACAGTTCATCCCATTGTGGAGTCACCCTTGTATTTCCAATACTGGTCTCATTCAGCGTGCCCTCGGTAATGACATTGATTCCTCTTCCCGAGTGGGTGAACATGGCTTCGTCAGTAATGGACGCCATTGACTCCTCCTCAAAACCGCCATACCCTAAATAGGAATATACGTTGAAAACAAAGGCCTCGGAGAGTGCTCCATCAGACCAAGTAGCATCGGCAGAAACCTTATCTAAGGGCTGCGTGTCTAAAAAATCTTTGTTACACGACATCAGCCCTATAAAGAGCACTGCCGTGCAAAGTGTTAATAATCTTCTTTTTTTCATAACTGATTTATTAAAATGTTAAACTAAATCCTGTATTGATGATTCGGGGTTGCGGGTAGTACGTACCGGCTGAATTCGTTGCCTCTGGATCGAAAATCCCAAACTTATCAAAAGTAAACAAATTTGATGCACTTACATAAACCTTTAGTTTTGAAAGCCCGAAAGGTGCGATTAAATTACTCTTGAAATTATATGCAAACTGCACGTTTTTTACCCTTAAGTAGTCTCGATTGAAGAGGTAGTAGGTGTTATTACCATACTCTCCAGGGTTTGTATAATAGGTATTGTTTCGACTAGCCAGCCTAGGATGCTCACTACTTGGATTTTCTATACTCCAGCGATTATCGTGGCTGTATTTTAGATAATTTCCAATATCTCCTGATTCCGTCCTAATAAATATGGAAGAGCCGGTCGCTCCTTGCAGAAGCAAATTGAAATCGAAATTCTTATACGATGCATTAAAGGTTGCACCATAGTTGAATTTTGGAGTGGAATTCTCTTCTAATCGTACACGGTCATCTCCATTAATAACACCGTCACCGTTCACATCTTTAAACTTCATGTCACCGGGTTTCAAATCTGGGGTAACTTCACTATAGTCCAAAGTATTACTGGCAATATCAGCCTGATCTAAGAAAGCGCCATCAGATTCATAGACTAAAAAGGCACCAATTGGTTTGCCTTCTTGCAATTGGTATTCGGGCGCGCCAGGAATCTCATCTAAAAAGATAACCTCGTTTTTGGCGTAACCGCCATTAACCCCCACATCCCATTTGAATCCATCTTCATTACCACCATAGTAGTTCAAAGAGAATTCAAAACCAGTGTTTTGAACCTCTCCTGCATTAACCGGAGGAAGTAAATTTGCAATCCCTGAGGACCCTGGTGTGGAACCTGTCTTTTGAATCAAAATTTGATCTCGCTTATTCAGGAAATATTCTAGAGTAAAACTCAAGTTTCCATCGAATATAATTCCATCAAGTCCAACGTTTAAGTTATTCGCCCGCTCCCAAGTAAAGCTTGGGTTTGCCAATACGGTTTCCTGTAAGGTGGTCACTACCTGCCCATCGATGGGGAATTCATCAAATCCATAGGTCGAAAGAAAAGCAAATTCTTGAAGGTTATTATTAAAGAAGACTTGATCATTCCCCATTTGACCGTACGATGCCCGTAATTTTAGGAAGTCGATTCCTTTGACGTTAAACCAATCCTCATTGGTGACATTCCAACCAGCCAATACCCCTGGAAAGAACCCAAAACGGTCCGCCCCTGGAAAAATATAGGAGCCATCATACCTCCAAATAAATTCGGCCAGATACTTTTCCTTATAATCATACTGTACCCGACCGTAGTACCCTAAACGGGTACGATTATATGCACTGCCATTCACGGTCTGAGTGGCACCTCCTGCGAACAGTTGATCTACTGCATCGGAAATGAATTCTCTTCTAAATGCGGAAATAAATTGCCCCTGAAAAACTTCTTTGGTGACCCCAGCCAAAGCATTAAGTGTATGATCGCCAAAAGTCCGCTCATAGCTTAATAAGGCCGTCAGGTTAGTATTTAGTATATTACTTGAGGACTCTGTCAGGCGTGCATCGGTAAAATTCGAACGAATCGCCCCATTTGTTATAGGATTCCCTGTCGCTATATATTCATCGCGATCCAAAAAGAACAGTTCCCATGGGGTTTCCCATCTTTTCTGACGTAGTTGACTTTGGTCGACACCAGCCAATAGCGTCAATTTCAGACCCTCGATCCAAGGATTGGTAATGTCTACCGAACCGGTAAATTGCAAATAATCGGTCGGTTGCCGATCGTAACCTGTAGCATTGGTGGTTACTACTACCGGTTGTTGTCCATTTTCAATATCTGGTCCGGGTTGTCCATTGGGCCATATCGCGGCCTCTTGCGGCTTACCTCTTAATAACATTCTAAAAATGGCCCCCGCTCCTTCGGTCGGGAACTGACGATCTTCTTTGCGATACGCCATCCCCAATTTGGTGCTGATGTGCTCGGTGAGCTGTACATCGGTATTGATTCTAAAATTGTATTGTTGGTATCGGTTCGCCGAATTTTTATAGTAGGCATCTTGATCGGAATATCCGATAGAGGAAAAATATTTGATTTTTTCGCTCCCGCCACTAATCCCGATGTTATGTCTTGCTTGGGTGGTCCATTCTCTAAACGTAGCATCGAACCAATCCGTGTTCGGGTATAGCCAAGGGTCGGCATTGGTGGCATGGCCATTTACAGTCTCGGGAGAAAAGTTTGCGGTAACCGTTTCGGTAGTACCTGGTATGGTGTAACTACCTGAAGTTTGAAAGGCAGTCAATGCTGCCCCCCACTGATCTACCGGGATATTACTATTGAAAATCGCATCTTCGTTTCGGATGTTCAAATACTCGACCGAGTTTGCCAAATCAGGTATTACGGTCGGTTGGCTCAAGCCAAAGTCCGCATCATAGGTAATGGTTGGCTTGCCCACCTTACCTTGCTTTGTAGTAACGATGATGGCACCATTGGCCGCACGCGCTCCATAGATAGCCGCCGAGGCATCTTTTAAGACCGAAATATTGGCGATATCAGCAGGATTCAGTCGCGCAACACCACCATCCCTGTCTGGGATACCATCAATAACTACAAGCGGAGAATTATTTCCTAAGGTATTCTGACCACGTATACTTATGGTAGCTTGGTCATTACCCGGTTCCCCACTGGTCTGTATAATCAAAACACCCGGCAGACGACCGGCTAGGGAGTTGGAAACGCTAATTGCGGGCGATTGCTCCAAGACCGCACCCTGCACGGCGGTAACCGCACCCGTTACAGTGGCTTTTTTCTGGGTGCCATAACCCACGACGACGACCTCATCTAGACTGGCCACATCTTCGTCCAAGGCGGCATTCAGTGTGGTCTGTCCATTTAAGGGAATCGTAACCGATTTAAACCCGATATAGCTAAAGCGTAAGCTGGTATTACCATCGGAAACCGTTATGGAATAATTACCATCAAAATCACTTTGAGCCCCATTAGTGCCATCATTGGCATCTAGAACGGTAACTCCTGGAAGGGCTAAACCATCCACCGAAGATGTAATATTTCCGGTAACGATAACGTCCTGGGCTAAAAGTGTAAAAGAAAATAAACTGAAAAGAAACAAAATCAATGTCAGGGAGGTCCGTTTTCGCGTACCTATCCCCATTAATTTAGGCTGGTTCAACATAGTGCTCGTGTTATTTAGGTTGTTAGAATGTATTAAAATACACACTAAATTTATCATAAAGGCAAATTTTCACCAAAAAAAATCACGATATTCAACAATTCAAGTTCAAAAAATGACATATTCATTTTTTAATCAGGCCGCTACTTCAGCATAAAAAGTCATTGTAAAGTTCGTTTGTCAATATGACTTTACCGGTTTAGGACGCAACCTTACCCCGGTTCAAACATCCTGTAACTGTAAGTCCATCATAATCGTAGCGCGCAGGTCTGCAGATGCACTGAACCAAAGTTTCGAATACGGCGTAAAACCCATTTTATGATATGAAAAAGACACTTCTCTTTTCGTTGCTCATTTCTTTGGCGCTCTCCTGTTCTAAAAAGGATGAAGATGTGGCGGCCTTGGCGACGCCAGTGCCACCCAAGATGTCGGTTTTTGATGTTAATAATGATGCTGTCGATGATTTTGCCATTGTATATTCTCACGGTATTTGGGATGGATTCGAGACCAGCGGTGACTTTTTCAGTGGCAAGGTTGAACCCCTAGGTGAGAATACCATTTTGCGAGAGTATGAGGAAAATGTGTCTTCAACCCTGCTTTTTGCCCATACGGGCGACTCGATTCTTCGACAGACGGACGATACACTTAGTTGGACCGATCAGGGTTGGTTTATCAGCTTGTTTCAAGGAGGTGACGGTGTTTGGCCGAAAGAATGGAGAATCGAAAGTCCGAAAACGTCGGCCCCTTATTACATCGGTATGCAAATTCAAGAGGAGGATATCTTTTTACTGGGTTGGCTGAAACTGGAGATAGACACCACTACCGGTGAAGTCAAGATATTGGATAGCGCATTTACCACAGAAGATAGTATCCTCATTGACAGATAAGCGTTTTTTTGACCATACCCTCTTGCAATTGGTTCAAAACAACCTTTTCAAAAGTGCTTTGGTGAAGGGTATTTTCGGGCATCCCCAGATGTAGTTGAGCTCTTCCCAGAACGAAGTGCTTTCGTCCAAGAACTTGAAGATCAGCTGAGGGCGTCTGTTCTTGAACAAGGTTTCAAATACATGATGGCCGATACTGTTATCTTGATGTAGCACATCTAACAATAACAAATCATAGTATCGAAATCGATTTTTGAAGTTTAGTTCGTGCAACGGTTGTCCGGTTTTGATATGATCGATCAATACCGGAACCTTTTTTGAAGTACTTGCAAAAGTGTAGCCTGTGCTTGGTTTGGCCCAACCTCCGGCCGTTCCGATGAAACGAACGTTTTTTGAATGGTGTTCCCGAAAGTCATAACAGGTCATTGGAATACTTCCCATTTCCGTTTCTACGATTTCGTATTCAGAGCAGCCCAACTCTTTTTCCAGATAGGTGCTAATCGCTTTTTCATATGCCGGTTTTGGCAGTAAATGCTCAGAAAACAACGTGTATTCGATCAGGGCCTCATTTTCTGAGGTAGGCAAGACATACATAAAACGGGTATTCCCTTTTTGGGGAACCGAAAAGTCCATGTACGTGGCTTGATTCGGATCGAAAATCGGTTTTCGCGTTTTTACGAACCATCCCAAAAAATGTTGTTGCAACACGGGATAGTTGTCTTGATGTGTGGCCATATCATAGCTGAAAATACTGTTAAAGACCTTTTCAGCTGTCAGTTTTTCATTGGAAGTGGTAACGGTCACCCCTGTTCCGTTATCTTTTACATCCGTGACTTCGGCCTGTTTGAAAACAACATTTGGGTACGATTCCATTCGCTGAAATAGCGCTTGGTAAAAATCGATTCCGCGAATCATCTTGTAGGTATACGGTTCAATAGCGAAACGCTTCGAAAAGCGTCTCCCCCCAAAATAGATATGATTCCATTTTTTATGGACCAAGGCCTCGTACTTCCCTTTGTCTTTTTCCCAAAAACACCAGGTACGATCATTGGTTTGCTTACTGTCTTTATCAACAAGTAAGATCGATTTGTCCTTGAAAAAATCATCCGAAGTCATGGCATCAGCGAGCATTAGACCAGCCGCGCCAGCACCGATGATGATGTAATCAAAATGGGTCATTTCTCAAAAGTACGAAATTAGACCTCAAGGGTTTTCAGGACATAGCGTAATCTCAAACTAGTTTAACCGATACCGCAGTCCGAAGAAACCGCGAATCCCTTGATTGGGTCCGTAAACATAAGAGGGGTCAAAGGTCAATGCATTAGGGTTATCCACTGTCGGCACTACGTTTCCTCTATTGTCAAAGACCACATTTCGGTCAAAGGGGTCGTCGGAACGCGCAATGATAAACGGATTTCCACGATTTGGAGTCCAGTCCAACAAGTTTTTAATACCGCCGTAGAATTCAAAATTTTCCAAGCCCTTATAGGTGAATTGTATATTTTGAATGCTCCAAACCGGTGAATACGGACTTCGGGGATCATTCTCTCCAAGAGTGGGCAATCGCATAGGGCCGTAAAGATTTCCAGTATAGTCCACACTCAGTTTAAGATTTCTAAAATTGTATCCGAAATTCCAAGTACCCGTATAACTCTCGGTCAGAATCTGACGACTTGATATTCCGTTTTCGGTCTGGCGAACATCTTGAAACGTGGCTCCGACCAAGAATTTGAACCCGGATGGGAAGACGATATCGATATTGGCACTCACCCCTTGAGAAACTGATGTGCCATCGAGATTATCATAGATGATTTGATTGGGATTTGTATCGTAATCCGGAAGAATGGCATTACTGAAGTTGGTGTAAAAAACCGAAGCATCGATATTGGCGAAAGTACCATTGTCACCATAGATTTTCTTGAGATAGTTGAGGTTGAGATTGAACGAGCGTTCAGGTTCCAAGGTCTCCGCTATGATGACATCGCGTGCACCGGTGAGGGCCGCATGTTCTTCGGTAAATAGGTTTACTACACGAAAGCCCGTGCCTGCGTTCAAACGCAAGATATCACTATCGGAGATTTTGAAGCGATAGGCCGTTCTGGGTGTAAAGATGTTTCCATGACGACTGTCATAATCGTAGCGCATGCCCAATAAAAGGGAGTGTTTTTTCGCCAAGGCGATTTCGTCCTGTACAAATAAACTGGGGATGGTAACTTCATCTGCCAATTCCGTCGCGGCCGTATTGTCATCATAGAAATTGTAACGCAAGGCACTACCTAGCAATAGGTCATGATTACCGGCTTTTTTGTCCCAGGTAAGTTGGGTGAAGCCAATTCGCTGATCGGCGATATAGGCTATATCTCCATAGACCGAGTTCTGTGCGTGATCGTTGTACGAAAAGGATAGAACTAACTTTTCCTTGACGGGCAATTGATATTTGCCCAAAACTTCCCAACGACGGGTATAAATACTTTCGCCATAGATTTCGTCTCCTCCGCGAAATTCAGGAGTCCATTGTAGCTCTCCGCCCCATCTGTCTTCATAAAAGAAACGTCCGGCCAGGGAAAAAATACGATTGTCTTTCCTTTGGAAATTCCATTTTTGAAAAACGGATATCCGGTCTTGAAGCGTCAGATCCGTAAAATTATCGCTGTTGTTGTCTATAACCTCATCAAAATTGAAGTAGTTGATTCCCAGTAAGAGGTCGGTTTTTTTTGAAATATCGATTTTGGCCCCTATATCAAGATTGTATTCACCCCAACCGGTCAGAAAGGCATCCGCAGCAAAATCCGGAGCTTCCAACGTATTTTTGGTGATGATGTTGATCAATCCCCCCACGGCCTCGCTACCATAAAGACTTGAGGCAGGACCTTTTACGATTTCAATTTGTTCGATCAATGAATTGGGTATGCCAGACAAGCCATATACGGTACCCAATCCGCTGACAATGGGCATGCCGTCAATTAAGACCAAAGTATACGGACCCTCTAGTCCATTGATATGTATGTCTCCCGTATTGCAAACATTGCAGTTGATCTGTGGTCGAACTCCGTTTACGTTCTGAAGCGCCTCAAAAATGCTTGCGGTGGGATTTTTTTTCAGAAAAGTGGGACTATAGACTTCTACGGGAACCGGACTCTCTGAACGGCTAACCGCTTTTAAGGTTCCCGTGACTACCGTTTCTTCCAGTTGTTCAGAGGAAGGAGTCAGACGAATGGGAATCTCTAGCTGCGCATTGGCTTTTATCGAAATGGTTTTTGAAAAGTCACGATACCCGAGCATGGTGACCTTGAGCTTGTACCTTCCAGGTGGGATGTTGCTTATGAGATAGGTGCCGTCTTCTTGGGAAGAGGTGCCAAGGGTAGTTGCGTCCAAATAGACATTCGTAAAAGCCACGGGCCCGGACACATCGGATACCGTTCCCTTAAGCTCGGCGTTTTGGGCATTGACCGAAAAAAAGGCAAAAAAGCCCACGATGGTACCTAGGCGACCAATTTTCTTTAGAATCGAATTTTCTTTTTTTGGCACTAGAAAATAAATTTTAGACAAAGCTAAATATTTGTTTTTACATATAAAAATGTATTTTTGTCTATATTAAAAATTTATGACACTTTCCGAAGAAGATTATATCAAGGCGATTTACCACTTGGGTAAAGGTGAGAATACCACCGTATCCACTAATGCCATTGCCGAAAAGATGGAAACCAAACCTTCCTCGGTGACCGATATGGTTAAAAAGTTATCGGAGAAGGGCGTTGCCAATTACAAACCGTACAAAGGGGTAAGTCTAACGGAATACGGACAAAAAATCGCGCTTTCCCTAGTACGAAAGCACCGCCTTTGGGAAGTTTTTTTAGTGGAAAAACTGGATTTCTCTTGGGACGAAGTGCATGAGGTTGCCGAGCAACTCGAGCACGTAAAAAGTGAGAAGTTGGTCGACCAATTGGATAAGCACCTTGGATTTCCCCAAGTGGATCCACATGGGGACCCTATTCCCTCTAAAAAAGGGGAGTTCAAAAAAGCGATTAAAAAACTATTGAACGAGGTGCCGATCGGAACAAGTGGAATTTGTGTAGGGGTAAAGGATTCTTCTCCGCCCTTTCTAAAATTTCTCGATAAGAACAAAATTGCCTTGGGCGATACCATTTTGGTTTTGGACAAGGAGGAATTCGACGGCTCACTGGATATTCAGATCAAGGAAAAGACCATCCATATTTCCAATCAAATAGCCACCAACCTGTTTTTAAAAATAACGGAATAGCCATGCAAGAAGTCATTGATTATTTTGAATCTATCAATCCTATTTTAGCTGCATTTTATGCTACCATGTTTACCTGGGGCCTAACCGCTGCCGGTGCGGCACTGGTATTCTTTTTTAAAAATCCGAATCGCGCCGTAATGGATGCCATGTTAGGTTTTACAGGAGGTGTCATGGTAGCTGCCAGTTTTTGGAGCCTTCTCGCTCCGGGTATCGAAATGAGTCCTGGTGAAGGTTTCGTAAAAGTGATACCCGCGGCCATAGGTTTTTTATTAGGGGCTTTTTTCCTTTTCGGATTGGACAAAGTCTTACCACATTTGCATATCAACTTCAAGGAAGCGGATGCCGAGGGAATCAAAACGCCCTGGCATCGTACGACGCTACTGACCTTGGCGATTACCTTGCACAACATTCCGGAAGGTTTGGCGGTAGGGGTCCTCTTCGGAGGTGTAGCCGCTGGTTTTGACGGTGCGACCATTGGAGGGGCCGTCGCCCTCGCCTTAGGCATAGGATTGCAAAATTTTCCCGAAGGTTTCGCTGTCGCAATGCCCTTGCGCAGACAAGGACTAACACGAAGGCGCAGTTTTATGTACGGACAGGCTTCTGCAATCGTGGAACCTATTGCAGCGGTAATCGGTGCATGGGCGGTATTGACCTTTCAGCCAATTTTGCCCTATGCTCTTGCGTTTGCGGCAGGGGCCATGATTTTCGTAGTCGTGGAAGAAGTGATTCCGGAAACGCAACAAGACAAACACTCCGATGTGGCCGTTCTGGGTTTTATCGGGGGATTCATTGTTATGATGACCCTAGATGTGGGCCTAGGTTAAGGTAGATTGAATATATCGGCCAACTTTTAAAAGGCAAGTTCGATGCGCACGGTTTTACCCCTGTGGTCAAAAAAATCAATTTTTTGCTTATGATCAGAATACTTTTTCTAATGACCTTTCTGTTTCTTGTTCTTAGCACTAGAGGGCAATCAAGCAAAGCGGACATTATCATTTACGGAGGCACCTCTGCAGGCATCGCGGGAGCGATTCAAAGTAGCAGAATGGGGAAATCAGTTATTCTTATTGAACCTTCAAATCGAATCGGTGGGTTGACCACGGGTGGTCTTGGGCAAACCGACATTGGTAATAAACAGGTGATAGGCGGTATTTCCCGTGAATTTTATGAGCATATCAAGGCCTATTACGACAACCCTGAAAATTGGAAATGGCAAGAAAAAGAAGATTATAAAGACGGCGGACAGACCCGGTCAGCAGAAAAGGAAAATGCGATGTGGACCTTTGAACCTTCGGCAGCACTGGCCGCATACGAAAGTATGATTTCCAAAGAACGTATTACCCTGATATACAATCAACGTCTAGATCGAAAAAACGGGGTACTCCAAAAGGAGGGCAGAATTCAATCGATCACAATGGAAAGCGGAGCTATTTTTAGCGGAGATGTATTTATTGATGCTACCTACGAGGGAGATCTGATGGCCGGAGCGGGAGTCACTTATACCATAGGTCGGGAAAGTAACAGTCAATACGGGGAAACACTGAACGGGGTGCAGACCAGTTTCATCAATACCACGATATCGGGGAAGGTCTCGCGTAACGCCTATTATCACAATTTTGTAGCCCAGGTAGATCCATTTGTAAAGAAAGGGGACCCCGAAAGTGGGTTGTTGCCCTATGTAAATCAAAAGCCCGGAGTTGAAGGGGAGAGAGATACAAAAATACAAGCCTATTGTTTTCGAATGTGCCTAACGGACGTTCCTGAAAATCGAATTCCCTTTAAAAAGCCAAAAGAGTATAGAGAACGGGATTATGAGCTTTTATTTCGGAATTATGAAGCTAGAACAGGAGACATACAAGATATGTATAGTTATGGAAGCTCACTTTTGCCCTGGATCAATTCCGCAATGCCCAATCGAAAAACCGATACGAACAATAAATTCGGTTTTTCCACTGATTTCATCGGTGCCAATTATGCCTATCCAGAAGCATCGTACGCAGAGCGTCAACAAATTGTTGAGGCCCATAGAACCTATCAGCAAGGTCTAATGTGGACCTTGGCCAATCATCCTCGTATTCCAGTTGAGGTAAGAACGGAAGCTTCAAAATGGGGAACAACAAAAGATGAATTCGACAGAGAAGATGGTTGGCAACAACAATTATACATTCGTGAAGCAAGGCGTATGATAAGCGATTATGTAATGACCCAGCATAATTGTGAAGGTTTACGTGTGCCAAAGGATCCCATAGGTTTAGGTGCCTACGGCATGGATTCCCACAATGTGCAACGCTATGTCGATGCCAATGGTTTCGTGAAAAACGAGGGTAATGTAGAGGCGCATGGTTTCAAACCGTACCCTATAAGTTATGCTTCCATAGTGCCGAAAAAAGAAGAGTGCGAAAACTTGATTGTCCCCGTTTGCTTAAGTGCTACCCATATCGCGTTTGGTTCAATTCGAATGGAACCGGTGTTTATGGTGTTAGGTCAATCTGCCGCCACTGCCGCAGCGCTGGCAATTGATAGTCATCTATCAGTTCAGGAGATATCTTTCGAAACGCTTCAAAAAAAGTTGTTACAAGACGGGCAACGCATCAGGTAAGCTGTTTTTTACCGGCCTTTTCCGCATCAGCTCTTTTTTACAATAGTAGTGGTTCGCGACGATATAACTCGTGTTTCAGGGCCAAGTTACTCTCCAAAAACATCAAAGGCACCTTTGGTCAAAAACCGATCCGAGGTGGAAAATGAGTCTGCATTTTTGATTTCGGTATACCCCTCGAAGACCTTTCCTGGCTGGATCTCAATCGTTTCAAAATTATAGGTGTTCGCTTTTTGATCGAGTTTTCGGAGAATATAAAATTTGTCATCCTGTTCGACAATAGCAGCTGATGCTACTGCTTTTGCCGTAGTATTTTCGGTGATGATTTCCGCGTCGACGAACATGCCGGTCAAGAAGTTGTTTGCCCCCTCTTTCTTTAAATGTGCATGAACCTTAATGGTACGGTTTTCATCGATAGACGTACCGATTAAATATACTTCGGCTTGGAAGATTTTCTTAGAAGCCTCGGGAATGCGAAAACGGATCGGCTGTCCTTTTTTGATGTTCATGATGTCTTTTTCAAATACCGACAGTTCCAAATGAATATGATCGTTATCGATGATTTCCAAAATTGGTGAGGCAGGTGAAACATAACTGCCCTTGCTGATATTGACTTGGGTAATACTTCCGCCGATCGGGGCAAAAATAGAGGCGACACTGCTGATGTTACCTTTTTCTACTTCAGCACTGGAAATGTTCAGCATTTGTAATTGTTTTTTCAGCCCTTTGTACTTCGCGTAAGCGCTTTTGTACTCACTTTCGGCTCTTAATAAGCTCTTTTGGGAGGTTATCTTTTCATCCATTAGCGTCTGTTGACGGTCGTATTCCGACTTGAGGTAGGCCAGTTGTTGTTTGACTTCCATATATTCTTGCTGCAGGGTGATGAATTCTGGATTTTCAACGGTAACCAAAAGCTGTCCTTTTTTAACAACATCCCCGATTAATAGGGGCGTTCTTTTGATATATCCGCCCAAGGTCGCGTTTACAACGGCCCTATTTTCAGGGGGCACATCGATCATGCCATTGACAGCTATGGTAACGGGAAACGATTTTTCCTCTAGGCTTCCCAGGGTCATACCACTGTTTGTAAACTGTGCTTCGGAAAGGGTAATGCTTCCTTCTGTATATTCTGTTTCCGTTGTCGTTTCTGCGGATTTTTTTTCTCCACAGCTATAGCAGACAATTAGTAAGACGAGTAGTGCAATGATTCTTTTTTTCATTTTTCTTATTTTGACTTGGCTTCTCTTGTTTTAATTCAAACTGATATAATTCAACTGAATTACCGTCTGATTGTATTGATTTAATTGTTCAAGACGGTCGAGTTGAATTTCGTAGGCATTTTCAATGCTTTGTATGTATTGGAAAAAATCGATTTCCCCATTTCTGAAACTAAGTTCCGCGGTTTTCAGAATTTCTTGGGA
Source organism: uncultured Flavobacteriaceae bacterium (assembly GCA_947494565.1). Taxonomy (GTDB): domain Bacteria; phylum Bacteroidota; class Bacteroidia; order Flavobacteriales; family Flavobacteriaceae; genus Maribacter_C. Next base: position 182,300 of record CANLVG010000004.1, read on the forward strand.
TAAAAGATGGCCCTCGGTCTCGTAATAGTCCAGCGCTTTGGCATATTTGTCATACTGGGATTGCAATTCCGTATATCTTGAATTCAAGCGTATTTCAAATGCTTTCGACTGTTCAACCGCAATTTTTTCGGTGATTTTGGAAGCCTTGATACGGGCAGCATTACCGGAAAAAAGCAACGGAATTTTGAGTCCGGCCTGGTAACCGATAAGCGTTCCATTAACGGAGCTATTGGTGCCTTGAAAATAGTTCAAACTGATGTCGGGAAGCAATCGTTGTGTTTCTTGCTTGCGCTGGGCGTTGGCCAGCTTTATGGTGTTTTTGGAAAACTCCATTTCCGCCGTATCATTGAGGTCGATGACATTCAAAGGGATTTTTGCTAGAGCCGCCTCTTTGACTGTTACGTGCTGGGGAAGCTGAATTTCAGCTAATAAAAGGTTGTATGCAATACCCACATCGGTCTGCGCTTGTTCCAATGCTATCTGTAGTTGACGTTGCTTTGAGGAGGCAGTGATTTTCTCCAGATAATTGGTCTCTCCCAACTCAAAACGACGCTTGGCCATATAAGCGAAGTTTTGGTACAGACTATCCAAGCGGAAATAGATGCGTTCTTTTTCCTTGGCATATTGGTATTGGTAGTAGGCCGCGGTCACTTTTCGTTTTAAGCTTTTTTCTTGTACGCCATAACTGCTTGTGCTAAGCGCAAGATTGGCTTTGCTCGTTTTTCGCTTTGCGAAGTAAACCGTAGGAAATAAAAAATCTTGCTGTGCTCCGAGGACATTGAGTGGCAGATTCGAGCGTGTCAGGTTGTTCTCGTCATAGCTGTAATACAACTCGGTTTTGTCAAAATCGAAAGCGGTACCCATCAAGGCATCCGATTTTTCGATGTTGAGTTTCGATGCTTTTAGATCCGTATTGTTTTCAATGGCCAAATTGATAAGTTCGTTCAGGTCTTTCGGATTTTCCTGCGCGTTTCCCGCTGTTGAAAACATGAGTACAAAAAGCAGAACTATCGCACTGACGTTTTTAGTTAAAGACGGGTTCAAACTCTTATTTTTTCTTTTTTCAAATAAAGAATACAATACCGGAAGCACTACTAAGGTCAATAGGGTAGCTGTGATGAGTCCGCCAATGACTACCGTGGCCAAGGGGCGTTGTACTTCAGCTCCGGCACTTGTTGAAATTGCCATTGGCAAAAAGCCCAAAGCTGCTGCCGAGGCTGTTAAAATCACCGCCCGCAAGCGATCTTTGGTGCCTTGTTTGATCAATGCTTCCATGGTATCAAAATGTTGTTTTTTAAGTTCCTTGAAATGTTCGATAAGTACAATGCCGTTCAAGACCGCTATCCCGAAAAGGGCAATAAAACCAACCCCTGCCGAGATGCTGAAGGGCATGCCGCGAATCCAGAGTAGTAAAACACCTCCGACCGCAGCTAGTGGAATTGCCGAGAAAATCAATACCGCTTCCCCAGCCGATTGAAACGCAAAGAAGAGCAATACGAAAATGAGCAAGAGGGCAATCGGAACGGCAACAAGCAATCGTGATTTTGCACTTTGCAGGTTCTCAAACTGCCCGCCATAGGTGATGTTGTATCCCACGGGTAGTTTGATATGTTGACCGATCAATTCCCGAACATCATCTACTACCGACTGCATATCTCGGTCACGAACATTGACGCCTACAACGATTCTTCTGCGCGTATCGTCACGAGAGATTTTGGCCGCCCCTTTTTGGTACCGAATTTCTGCCAATTCGCTTAGCGGAATTTTTCCTCCAATAGGAAGATCTACATACAGGTTTTTGAGATGATCGATGTCCGTTCGATTTTCAGCATCCAATCTGACGACCATATCAAAACGTTTTTCACCTTCAAAAACGCTGCCAACGGTTCGTCCAACGAAACCCATCGAAATCATATCGTTCAGTTCTCGAATATTGAGTCCATAGCGGGCAATTTTGGAACGATCATAGGTGACGTTCATTTGGGGGAGTCCCACTATTTTTTCCACTGAGATATCCGCTGCGCCTTCCACATTTTCGATGAGGTCTTTGATTTCATTTCCTTTTTTGCTCAAGACCTCAAGGTCTTCCCCGAAAATCTTGATGGCAACGTCTGAACGAACACCGGAGATGAGCTCGTTGAAACGCATTTCAATGGGCTGGGTGAATTCTACCTCCATATTCGGAATGATTTCTAAAGCTTGCTTGAACTTCTTGGCGAGTTCATCTTTGCTAGTTGCGGAAACCCATTCACTTTTCGGTTTCAGTATGATGATGACATCACTTTCTTCCATTGACATGGGGTCTGTGGGAACTTCAGCAGCACCTATGCGCGTAACTACCTGTTTCACCTCTGGAAAGGTGTTCAAGAGTATTTTTTCGATTTGTGTGGTGATTTCTACAGTTTTACTCAGTGATGTTCCTGTTTTCAAAACAGGTTGAATAACAAAATCCCCTTCATCCAAAGTAGGGATGAATTCGCCGCCCATCCTTAAAAATAGCACTGTGGTACCCAACAAAAGAAGAACGGCCAGACCTAGTACCTGCTTTTTGCTTTTCAGGGCCCAATCGATTATCGGTTCGTAGCGTTGATTGAACCACCGCATTAGACGAATGGAACTATTCTTGTCCGATAATTTTATCGGTTTCAAGAATACCGATGCAATGACGGGTACATAGGTAAAGCAGAGAACCATTGCTCCGATGAGCGCAAAACTAAAAGTCAATGCCATCGGTCTGAACATTTTACCTTCAATACCGCTAAGTGCTAGAATGGGAATAAAAACAATCAGGATAATCAGCTGTCCAAAAATGGCCGAATTCATCATTTTGGAGGAACTTTGCTCGGTTATTTCGTCTTTTTTGGCTTGGAGTGCAGCGGGATTCAGTGAGGATAGCTCTGAACTTTTGGACATCATTTGAAACGCTATGAATTCAACGATGATTACCGCGCCATCGATGATGATTCCGAAGTCGATGGCCCCTAAGCTCATGAGGTTGGCGTCTACACCAAAAATATACATGAGCGATAGGGCGAACAGTAAGCAGAGCGGTATGACCGAGGCGACAACCAGCCCAGACCTTAAGTTGCCCAATAGCAACACCACTACGAAAATAACAATTAGAAAACCCAGAATCAGATTTTCGAAAACCGTAAGTGTTGTTTTTGCGATAAGCTCACTTCGATCTAAAAACGGATTGATGTAAACTCCTTCCGGCAACGATTTCGAGATGATGGCCACACGTTCGTTTACGGCATCGATTACCTGTTTAGAGTTGGCGCCTTTTAGCATCATCACTTGCCCTAACACCTTTTCACCTTCCCCGTTTCCGGTAATCGCACCGAAACGGGTAGCACTTCCGAAACCGACCTGCGCCACATCTTTTATATAGACGGGAATGCCTTTTTTTAGTGTCACCACAATGTTTCGGATATCCTCCAGGTTTTTGACCAAACCTTCGCCACGAATAAAATAGGCTTGGTTCACTTTTTCGATATATCCACCGCCGGCCACACTGTTGTTCAGTTCCAATGCAGTGAATACGTCCTGAGCCGAAATACCCATAGCATTGAGTTTCTCGGTCGTGATCGCTATTTCATATTGTTTGAGAAATCCGCCCCAAGTATTCACTTCTACAACACCGGGAATACCCGAAAGTTGGCGTTTGACGATCCAGTCTTGAATGGTTCGTAGGTCAGTGGCGTCGTAACGGTCTTTATATTCCGGTTTTACATCGAGAATGTACTGGTAGATTTCGCCCAAGCCGGTGGTAATCGGTCCCATTTCAGGTGTGCCGAATCCTTCAGGTATTTTTTCTGCTGCGGATTTGATTTTTTCCGCCAGCAACTGTCTAGGCAAGTAGGTGCCCAAGTCATCCTCAAAGACTACGGTAACCACGGAAAGTCCGAATTTCGAAACCGAGCGAATTTCTTTTACGCCCGGTAAGTTGGCCATCTCTAGTTCAACGGGATAGGTGATGAACTGCTCCATATCCTGTGTGGAAAGGTTTCTTGAGGTAGTGAGTACCTGCACTTGATTATTGGTCACGTCGGGCACGGCTCCTATGGGAATCTGTGTCAACGAGTAGCTACCGAAACCAATGATAAATGCGGTAAACAGGAATACGACGAACTTATTACGTATACTGAAATTGATGATGTATGAAAGCATAATCCATATAAATTGATTGTATAAACCACAGTGCCTTAGGGCATGTGGCATTCAAAATTTAAAAAGTGGAATTATGCTTGCCGGGGCGGCTGAAGAAGACCTTCCTGTACGAGAGAGCGGTAGGAGGCCTGATAAAAGAAATTTGGATTGGGATCCACTGAAAAGTCCACTCCCAAGTTATTATCCGGGGTTTGGTAGAGTACATGGGCATACAATGTCAGGGTTTGACATTGATGTTGAAAGGGCAGTCGCTCGTGCTCTTCTTTTTCCTCTTGATGTTTTTTACTATGTTCCGCTTTCAATTCGCCATAATGCTTTGAGATAAAAACAAAGAAATTATCCCCGTACTCCTCAGCATGAAATTGCGCGTGTTCGATAAGCTCATCCAATTCTACAAGATCATCGAAATGAACATTGAGGCTCTGGATCAAAATGAGCATAGAAATCGCTATGGACGTGATTTTAAGCATAGTATCTTATCCCTAAAGATAAGAAATTTGACCACTATTGGGGTTTCTTTTGCACCAGAATGTATTTCTTGGCGGCTTACCCCTCGCTTTTCAAGGTTTTGACGTCAGTAACCAATTGGGCAATGGATGCGCGATTCAACCCATTGTAGATACCGCGAATATGTTTGTTCTTATCAATGAGCAAGAAGTTTTCCGTATGCAGAAAGTCATCGATATCCTTCGGGATACCTAAATCGTTTTCGACGAAATAATGGTTTCTTCCCAGGGTATAAATTTCCATTTTATCCCCAGTGACCAAATGCCATTTTTCATTGAGAATACCATTTTTCTCCGCATACTTTTTAAGCACCGGTATCGAATCAAGGGTCGGGGTCACCGAATGCGATAGCAATAATATATCGGGATCTTCCTTGAAGACCTCTTGTAGTTTTAGCATATTTCCGGTCATTTTAAGGCAAATGCCGGGGCAACTGGTAAAAAAGAAATCGGCAATGTATATTTTGTCATCAAAGGTTTTGTGGGAAACGGTATCGCCCAATTGATTGACCAACCTAAACTCTGGAATTGTATGAAACCCTTTCTCTTCTTCGCTATTTGGGGTCAACCAATGGGGCGTGAACGTCTCATCGGAATAGTAGGGCAGATACTCCACCCTACTCGTTTCCAATACTTCGGTGCGTTCTTTCTTTATTTCGTGTTTGCAACTTGTAAAAAGTGCGCCAAGAAACAGTACGAGCAGTACGCTTTTAGTTACTTCTGACAACAATCTCATCTTCTAATCGATAACATGAATTCGCGCGTCGCATTCCGAAAATACGTCCGTTTTTGGCCTCGTAATTAACGTACAACGTACCATTCTCTAGCCATGCTTTTTGCAATCCTTCCTCCCTGTCATTGGTCAATTGGCGTTCTTTGGCAAGTTGACCGGTAGCATACCACTTCTTTTCGACCCCATTCTTTTTTCCGTTCAAGTAGTGTACTTCATGACCGAGTTGTCCATTTTCCCACCAGCTCTTATAACTTCCCGTCAAACGGTTTTGTTTGTAGTGTGATTCCACGCGAAGCACACCGTTTTTAGACCAACGTTTTGCAATACCCTCTCGCTTCCCTTGATAAAAACCAAGCCTTTCTTGCAATACCCCATTCGTATGGTGTTTTACGGAATAACCATTGAACGGCCGATTGTTGAAATACCATTTCCCTTTGATTGGATCAAGTACCAGTTCACTTTTCAAGACTTCCACGCTATCGATCACTAGCACTTTATCAACAAGGGTGTCGTTAACGGGCACCTCTTGTCGACAGCTCAAAATGAACAGCATAGTAATGAGTAGCGAATACGTTTTCATCCGTCTGGTTTTAATAGCCTTGAAAAGGACCTGCAAAGGCAATATAGGATCCTGTGGTCGAATACAACTCGTTGATGATGTGATAGTGGTATTCCTCTTCACCATCGGAGTATTGTGTGGCATGGGTATGCCCTCCGGAGCTATCCAAGTCAGTTGGGTAGGTTCCGGTGGAATTACACTTTCGTCCGTACAGAAAAACACCATCGAGAAGGATACCCACCAGTTCGGCATCGTCATCGGTGAATGCCTTTGGTTCTAAGTGATAGTGATACACACTTGGTCCGATATGAGCTCCCGTCCAGTCCAAACTGCCTGCAGCCTGATCTAAAGCACCATTTCCTTCTTGATCATTAAAAATATACGACCCACTCACCGCGATACCGATGATACCTAATTCGGTGGAAACTGTATTTCCTGTTAAATCAGGACTTGCGTCAACAGTTATCGTTGCTGCCTGGTTGCGATCCGTAATTCTAGTCGGGGTGAGACGTACCTCTGGTTCCTCTTTGTACAGGTCGCTGTCCTCTCCCCAATAAACGGTTTCGTGATCGGGGAGCCCCGTTGTTTCGATAACGACATCGGAACCATCTAGAAAAATCGTGACTGCATCTGCATTAAAGGCCTCGAACGCTGCATGTAATTCTGTTGGGGTATCGTCTTCAGCTTCTTCATCTGTACTAAGGTCGTCGGTTGCATCATTACTGCAGGCCAAAAAGGCCACGGCCGTTACAATTAAAATGAATGTAAGTTGTCCAGGTTGTTTCATTATGCTATACTTCTTCATGTTTTCATTTTTTTAGGGATTATACTTTTGATTTTTATGAAAGAGCTCCACAAGTATCCATGAAGCTCTTTTCATCAAACTAAGAACCAATCAAAATTTTGTCGTTTAATTCGTTAAGTAATTAGCTGCAGCCGCAGTGCGTTGGGCAACATGGGCGTTCAATTCGCTTATGGCTGCCTGAAAATCAGAATTAGAGTTCAAGAACGTATATCCTGCTAATTCCGAAGTGGCATACGATTCGATCAATGATGCATAGGTTGCATAGGTCGATTGTAGCGTCGCTGTTTCAAAGGGCCCGTCAATGACTTGCTGTACATAATTATCATAAATGGCCCTATATGCTTCATCTGCATACAGATACTCGATCAACGGCCACTCGCTTGAGTCCAAGTCCGAGAAATCAAGATCCAATGCGCCATTTCTATTTCCTTCTTGAAGGGCCTCATTATTATCCCAGGGAATCCATGTGAGTTTGTCGTTATCCGGATTATTGTACAGATAGTAGTTGTGCGGCATTCTACCATAGGTGTCCCAATTTTGTATAACCGTATTTACCGCGAGATAGTTCAAGAAAACATCGGTATCGAAAACAGCATCTAAATTAGAGCGCCATGTAGCGGGGTCCGTTGTTCGAATATCGTCATGTAAGGCATCGAACAAGGCTTCAATATCACTCCAATCAGCTTCGTCTTCGTTGGTCTTTTTCTCAAAGCCATCTTCATTGAACGTGCCGTACGCAAAGTTTGCCCCATCCTCTTCAGGCTTATAGAGATTGCCATCATCACTTGAGAATTGCGTGTCGAGTACGGTACCATCAACTTCTTCGACTAAGGTGTATAATCCAAAATATTCCGGACCGTCGCCGTGATCTACGTACAGAGTATAAAAAGCGGTATTGGAAACCGCCAAGCCTGCATTTGCGAATACATCGGCCGCTACTTTTTCCCTTAAGAAAGACCTATCGTTATAATTGTTTTTCAGACTGAATTTCTTAAAGCCGTAAAAACGTTGATTATCAATTTGCGGATAATCATCCTCGTACTCGTCAAAATCCATTTTAAAGGCCAATTTTAAAATTCCAGCTCCCCATGCTCCGGCCAAACTGGAATTCCCCTTAAAGCGTAGGCCCACTTTGTACCATTCTTTGCCGTTGTAAAAAACGGATGCGGGTACAAAAATCGGATCCTCATCTGAAAAAGTGATTCCGCCACCAGGTCCTCCCGGGCCTCCGGGCCCGTTACCCGTGCTGCCAAAATCACCATATAAATCGGTCATATCGTTGAGCATAAGTTGCCAGTTCTCTTCGGAGATGACAAAATCGAAGCGTTTGACCGTAGTGTTGTCAAATACCTCCTCAAAGTTGGGATCAGCATCATTACTGTGGGTTTCCGTTGTCCAATCCGTGGCCACAAAGTCGGCGTCCTCAACGGTATTGGCATCGTCATCTGTTTCAGAATCATCGACCACCGAAGAATCATCTTCAGCTTCTACTACGGGATCATCATCAGAACAACCCGTACATAAGAAGGTTGCCAGAACTAAAACACTTAAAGGGGCTATGGATTTGAATACTAACTTTTTCATGATACTGCGTTTCTAGAATTGAAAATTGTCTATTGTTTCCCTTGCGGCCTTCCTTGACCTCGTTTCGGCTTGGGGGCCTTTTCCAATTCTTCCTTTGAAATGAAGCCATCTTCGTCCGTATCGATTTTTGCAAAATCGTTTTTCAGCGGTCCTTTTACTTCCTCTTTTGAAATAAGTCCATCTTCATCGGCATCCAAATCGGTAAAGACTTGCTCTATGGTGGGCCGTTCACGATTCTGCCTTCTTTGGTCAGATTGGCCAAAGGCATTACAAGATGTGAATAGAAAGAAGCCGCCTATCAGTATTCCAAATTTTAAACTGTTGTTTTTCATGTTTTTCGTGTATTTCTGTTTCTACTTTGAGTGTAAATCTCCGTTTTAGTTTAATGCCGAATGGCTGATTTCAGTGAATGGGTGTTGGTTTTAAGCGGATGGCGGTTCTTGTTGGGCAAACTACTTTTTAAGCGTTGACGTCAACCCGATTTCCGGGAATCAAATGATTTTTATTTCCTTTTATTTGCAGTATGAACCGACTCAAACGATTTCTTTTTCAGATAGCCTTGTGGCTCTTGATATGGCTGACTGCTTGGTTTTTTTTAGGGGAGGATATCCAATTTTTAAAGGAGAACGGCTTCGTGTTTCTCTTCCAGATTCTTGTCGTGGCCTTATTGATATTTTATACGGCTCCCGCACTTTTATTCAAAAAGAAATATGTACTGTTTATTACACTGTCGATAGGCCTTGTTTTGTTGTGTACGTTCCTCATTCCGAATGGGTCGGGAGTTCAAGGAGGTGGGGCACCTCCCGGATTTAGACCAGGGCCCGGTATTGGTCCGCCACCAGGGGCGGATATGGATCTGTCACGGCCCCCACAGCGGAAACCTCCTCCTAGATTTTTAATCAATGTGCTGATGCTATCCATTGCCTATATGGCCGCTACTTTCATGGAAACGTTTCTATTTGCCCGAAAGAAGGAAGAAGAAATCGTTGTCAACAAGAGTGAGGCCCTACAGACCGAACTCAAGCTCCTCAAATCGCAGATCAACCCTCATTTTTTATTCAATTCATTGAATAATATTTATGCGCTTTCGGTCATAGATTCGGGCAAAACGCAACAGAGTATCAGCTATCTTTCCGATATGCTCCGTTATGTATTGTACGAATGTGAACAAGAATTGGTTCCTTTGGAAAAAGAGGTCACCTATATCACCAATTATATCAAGCTCTTTTCTTTGAAGAGTAGCAAAACGTATCCGATCGAAAGCGATTTTCAAGTGTCAAACGGTGGGGTCAGAATCGCACCGATGCTCTTCATCCCCTTTGTCGAGAATGCACTAAAGCACAGTAACATTGAAAAAATAACGGATACGTTCATTCGCATGAACCTCAAGGCGGATGAGCACCGCATTCATTTCGAAATTGAGAATAGTGTTCCCAAAACCACTGTGATGAAAGATGAGGTGGGGGGTATCGGTATTGAAAATGTAAAAAAACGATTGGCTATCTTGTATCCCGGGCGGCATGAATTGGTGATCAATGAAACCTCCCTGGCATTTAAAGTGAACCTGAATATTGATGTGAATGGCAACAATTAAGTGTGTGGTGGTCGATGACGAGGAATTGGCGCGAACGCTACTTTCGACCTATATCGACAAATTGGATTTCTTGGAGCTGGTCGAATCGGCGGAAAACCCCTTGGAGGTGATACACCTCATGAAGGAAACCCCCGTGGACCTCTTGTTTTTGGACATACAGATGCCCGAATTGAAGGGAACCGATTTCGCCAAGACCGTGGGTTCCGACATCAAGATTATCTTCACTACGGCATATTCGGAATACGCATTGGAAGGATACGAACTCAATGCCTTGGATTATTTATTGAAACCGATCACCTTCGAACGCTTCTTAAAGGCGGTACAGAAATTTGAATTCCCATCCGAAAAAAAACCCCCGGATTCGTTTACCATAAAATCGGGCTACGATTTACACAAAGTGAGCTATTCCGAGATTCTGTATATGGAAAGCGATAGTGAATATGTGACCTATCACCTTATCGATCGGAAAATCATGAGCAATCAACGTTTAAAGGTGCTGGAAAAAGAACTGCCCGCCCATCTTTTTATTCGGGTACATCGATCTTATATCGTGAACCGAAGCAAAGTCACCGGCCTAAAGAGTAGGGATCTATTGCTGGGGGAAGTTAAAATTCCCGTTAGTGATAGCTATTATGAAAAGGTAAAAGAGGAGTTGTTTTAGGGGTATTGCCTTCATTGTTTTTAGCCGTACCACCGCTTTTGATGGGAAGTGTACTTATTTGGTACGCGCTATGTGTTTTAATAGTCCATCTAGTATTTCGTCATTTTCGTCAATAAGATGGTCTTGGATGTAGATATCGGGAATTACGCCTTCTGCCTTCTTACTTCCATTCACACGAACAATGTAGCCTTTGGCTATTTTTACGTTAATTCCGGTATGCGGTAGGTCATAATTATATTGACTGGCATATAAACTCGGGAAATCCCCAGTTTCTTCGCCCACAATGGTGGCAAATTCGAAATCCTGAATTTGTGCAGCGGTTACTGCCGATTGTGAGTGGGATTGCCGGTTTACCAAAACAAACGTTTTACCCGCATATCTTTTGGTCTTTGGTTGCGGTTCATAGGCGTCGAATTCGTAAGGATAAATGCTGCCGTCTTTATGAGTTAGCACACTCTGCCAAAAGGGGTTGCTTGTGTCATATTTTTCCCGTACATGGGTTTTTAGAATTGCGCTTGTTTTCAAGGTGAATTCTGAATTCCATTGAAAAGGTCGGTCGGCAATATAGGAAACCAAGTAATCGCTAAAGGAGTCGTCTCCCCCTAAATTGTTTCTCAAATCAATGATAAGATGCGGTAGCTTCGTGTCGTTGATTTGCACAAAAGCGGAATCTATAAAGCGCTTGTATTCTTGTTCGTCACCACCAAAATTTCCAGGTCTTAAATAGGCGGTTTGATGAAGAAACTGCAATTCCCTTTTGGCATACCAGAGTTCATTTCTTTTCATTTCATAGTCTTGAATGAGGTCTATTGATTGAAGTTGATATTGCTGGTTTTTGTTCTCTTTTTTGACTTCAATTTCAAAGCTCTTCTGCTCCCCAAATGCCTGCCAATAGAGTCTAGGAAAGGAAAAAAGCTCGATTTTGGCCAATTTAAAATACCGTCTTTCGGCTGATATTAAGGGGTATATGCGCTCTAGCACCTCATTTATAGTCAGACCGTTAATACAAATTAGTTCAGTGCCACTATTCAGCGCTGAATTGCCGGACCAGTTTTTTCGAACAAGAGCTTTTCCATTTTCAAATGCAATTTCCAAAGGAAAAAGTGTCCCGCCCGAATGGGCATATTCACGATAAACAGCTCCAGGAAAATTGATTTCAGTGTGTCCATTATTAGCTTTCGAAATTACCGCTTGAAATAAAGAGGTCACTTCAAGCAGCGAGAGGCTATCTTTGGTCACCGATAATTTCAATTCTTCGAAATTTTCATTGAATGCGGTTTTGGTGGTATAGGCGTAGAGATTATAATGGGCCTTATCTAAAGACTCGTGCAAAAAGTCTAAATCTTCTAGTACTTTCTGTTGCGAAAACTTATTTTGTCCTACAGCGTTACAAGCACATAGGAAGATCAATATCATTAGAGGTACTGTCAAAAATGCTTTCATATGACGAAGACGAACGACGGTTGATTTCGTTACTCAGGTGGCCTTAGAAATTAAAATTTTGGGTGGCTAAGCACTTTCGAAATGGATAGTACGGCAGCGAATGCCAGTTTGCTTTTCGCCATGAAAATAACAAAATCTTTGTGCAGAATGGCACTTTAAAAATCCGAAAACCCTCAACTCGGCCCTGGGCCTTTATCGCTTGGCTTATAGGCCGTTTTTGAGGCAGAATAAATTTATGCAACTATTTTCTAGCTGAAATCATGCACCCCTTCCAATGATCATCCTTTAGTGAAATGATAAGAAATTCAAAATCATCGGATGAACAGGAGCCTCTACTTTTGCCTCCCCGAACTCGCCAATGTTTTAATATGTCCCGATGCATCCCGTGAATAGTCAATGTTGATTGCTTTGTCAAAACGATGTAGCATAGCAATACGCGATTTTAATTCCTCATCATTCATATCCTTGTTGATTCGAATAAGTATATCGACTTCCGAATCGGCCATGGCTTGGAATATACTTGTTGGTGAAATTTGTGTCGTACTAGTTTGTCCGAACACGTTTTGGAAACTGATGAATAGCATTGCCACACTACTAAATTCATGACGTCTTTTTTAGATAGTTCTCTTTGATGATGTTTATATGGTGTCTTTCATGACCAATTATCGACTTGAGAAATTCTTCAAGTGTAATTTCATAGTGCCTTGCCTTGCCTTTCTTTTTCAGTTGCCGTTCCGATAAGGTATCGATAAAACTCAATGATGCTTTTCGTACGCTCGAAATATCCGTTAGTAATTGTTCTAGACTCAGTTCATCAAAACGAGAATTGGCTACAAGAAGGTTTTGGTCATACCCCCATAGTTCAACCCTTTCATTTCTACTTAATTGAAATGCCCGAAACATTTTTATTCTTTCATGATCTGTTATATGCCCCACAATTTGTTTGATACTCCATTTGGTAGGGGCATAGCGATACGTCGCTTTTTCTTCACCAATGGATTTCAAAAGAGTAACAGAGGACAATGAAGAAAACAGTGTATATAGGTCATCATTCTTTACTAAATCAAAATAATACGGAAAGCCTTGTGCTGGGTAAAAGCTCTTGTTTTGGAAATCGCTTTTCATTAGATCTATCGTTTTTGAAAATGTCAACATTTAGTATAAAAAGTGTAGTGTGCCGAATGGTGCTAGGTGCTGTGATTTAATATGCAGTGTTAGGCACTGGTATTTTCTTTATTTCCTCCAAATTTTTTTCACAAGTTTTAAGACAGGAAGATTTGAAAAATCCAATTCCCCTTTGCCTAATTCTGCACTTATTTGTTAGAAGCTACTTGACTATTAATATTTTCCTTTTCGGCTTTTTCTCTTTCCACCATTTCAATCTCCCATGATTCATCTTCGTCAGGTGGCTGAACCAAATCAGCTCCACCTTTATGAGGAAATTGAACATAATTTTCAGGTGGCTTAGGCAAACTTTGTTCGCACTCTTTTGAGCAGAGATTTACAAGCATTGGAATTGTGTCAGTTCCAACTTGTTCTGTAATCCACATTTGATTAGTTGTCTGGTTTGTTAGTTCCTTTTCGCAGACACTACATTTCATATTATCTTCAAAATACCTTACTGGATTATGGTCGAGTCTTGGAAAACCCATTCGGGTTTTATAATTCCCAAAAAGTGCTCTTGTACTGATTCGGCTGTCTTTTAGTTTTTTACATTTAGAAATCTCAAATGGAAACCAATGCAAGTCGTACGAGGTATATGGGTCGAAATATTCAAGAGATTCCATTTGTCCAATTTCTGGTGGAATTCTCTTTAGATTACTTCCATAAAGTCCAATTTTTTTAACTTTTTTAAGTTTTCGAATTGATTCTGGTAAAGTGAAAATTTGAGCAAATAATTCATTGCCAAGAGCTTCTCTCGGAACAAACTCGTCAGAACCATTTTCAGCAACTTCGTTAACATATTCACACAACTTTTTCCAAGCAACAGAATTTCTGTCTTGAACATCGTTTGGTATTTTTGAAATTCTTCTATTCATTCTTTGGTTTTGCTTGTTCACAGCAATAGTATAAAGTAACACGACCCTATCCCTAATCGTAAAAAGGGTCCAAAACGACTACTCCTTATCAAGAAGCTCTAACCCCTGATGGATTCCTTTTTCGATAGCGGGTACTCCGCGTTCCATCCAAACAGGTTTCGATGCCCCTTTGAGGTAGTAGTCGAAAAATTGTGCCATTCGAATATTGAAATCCGTACGATTCTGCAATTTTAAGGGCCAATGGGGTTCACCATTGTAATTCAAGAACCATGACGGTTTGCCCAATCTTCTGAGGCTTACGAAAAATTCGATGCCCTGGTACCAAGGCACGTGTCCGTCGGCATCATTGTGCATAATGAGCAAAGGGGTATTGATCTTATCGATATTGAAAATCGGGGAGTTTTCGATATAGCGCGCCGGATACTCCCAGGGCGTGCCCCCGATCCTACTTTGCGTATGTTCGTATTGAAACTGACGACTTAGGCCGGTCCACCAACGGATACCGCCATAGGCACTGATCATATTGGGTACAGGAGCCCCGGATTCGGCCGCTTTGAATATATCGGTCTTGGTGACCAAGTAGGCAATTTGATACCCGCCCCAACTATGGCCCTGAACCCCGATATTACCTTTATCGATGAACCCCTTTTCAATCAGCGAGGTGACGCCGGGGATCACACAGTCGTAGGCACTTTCCCCAGGATACCCCACACGATAGGCCACATCGGGATTAAAGATCACATACCCGCGACTGGTATAGAAACTATAATTGATCGAAGAGCGTTCCGCTCGTGGAATGCGGTGCCGGTGTAGTCCATCGGCACTGCGTTCGTAAAAATTGACCAGCATGGGATACTTTTTGTTCGGGTCAAAATTTTCGGGCTTTACCAAAAGACCGGTAAGGGCTTCCCCGTCTAGGGAGGTCCAGTTCATCAATTCAGCAGTACCCCAATTATATGTGGATTGTTGCGGATTCGCATTACTCAATACGGTAACCTTTTCAAAATCAATATCGGCGGTTCGAAGGTCAGGAAACTCTTGAAAGGATTCCCTCGTAAACAGCAATTGATCACTTCGCTTCGCTTTTTTTGCATTGGCAAAACGATAAGGCCCTACTACCAATGTTGTGATTTTTTTACGCTTCGGATCGTACTGCACAAAACCGGAGTTCTTCGTGGTTTCGTCAAAAGAGCTTAGAAGCCATTTTGATTTGGGATTTAAAAAGCGTTCTTCCATATCAAGTTTGACATAGCGATATCGGGTTTTGTTTTCACGACCCTGGGTCAGGCGATTGCCCTCACCGGTTTTTGGATCGAATTCCCAAAGGTCATAACGATCATAGAGTACAAGTGACCGGTCGTCTTTAGTAAATCCGGCAAATCCATACGAATACGGATGATCCGGATAATCGTGCCATTCACTAAAGAACACCTTGTTCTTGGTCAACGCTTTGCGCGTGCCTGAACGGGTATCAAAAGTAACCCAGGTGGTATCTTTTCGACTATAGCCAAAGGCGTATTTGGCTTTCGGACTAAGGCGCAAACGTTCCGTCTTTTTAATCGTGGTTTCGGTTGCTCCGGTCAAAGTATTCACAACCCGGTAGTCGTAGTCATTGTAGCCGGTCCATTGGCTTTGCAGTTCATAGGGTGTTTTTGTTCTGACCAATGCGACATTCGCATCGCCCTCATCGCCCAGTTCACCCTCTGGGTAGTTGCTATTGGCCAGAGGAACCAGTTTTTTATCCTTTAAATGAATTGCCGCAGCGTATGATCGTATGGTATCGTTTTTTAGTTGTAGTTCTTGTACGGTATACAGTTGGGGTTCATCATACGTCCATACCTCCACATTCACGATTTCTTCATCGGTCAGGGTGGTATCTTTAATTACGGGAGGCCTGCGCAGGCCGAAGTAGAGTTTTGATTCATCTTTGGAAAAATGCACCTTGCCATCAGCGGAAACCAAATAGCCTTTTGGGGCATTTTGAGAGTCGACCAGCGATGCCGCCTTTGATTGGCCTTCTTTCCAGTGGTAGAGCGCATTGGGGCGCACCTGTATTTTGGTCGTATCCGCATCCACCACAAAGGCCAGATGCTGCCCTGTCTCGCTCAAACCCAGCTGACTATAGGTGCCCTTTTTAACATTGTAGATCGTGTTCGATTCATTGGTTTTTAGGTTCATCACGACAACGCCTGAATCACTATCCTTATCTTGACCGGTGGTAGCGTACGCAAAGTATTGACCCTTTTTGGCAAACGTATACTGGGTAACGAACTTAAGGGTATCTTCTTGTTTTGTTTCCAAATTCCGTAAGACGACATGATAGCCGTTCTTCTTACTGACTTTTTTGGCCTTTTTGTCTTTTTTATCACTAACCGAATCCTTCTCTTTTTCCTTCGAAGTTTTCTTCGGTTCTTCTAAGGTATATGCTAGGTAGCCAGACCATTCTTCCGGAATCTGAAACGATTTTACCCTAGAAATCTTGGTGAGTTCATTGGTACTTAGGCTCAAGATACCAAGGGAGTCTTTTGGAAGGTCTTTTTTCTTTACTTTCCTGCTTTTCATTGCCGTGATACTGTCTTTCCAAGGTTTGATGGTAAAGAACACATAATCGGAGTTGTAATCGAATAGGCCTTTCGGACTTCGATCATGTTCAAAAATCGTAGTCCCGTCGACATTCATTACCTTTAAAAAACTATCCTTTTCCCCTTTTTCCAAAGAATACAATACCATCGTTCCGTTTGGGGCCAGCATCGGATGTTCAATGGTGTTCCATAGCGCATAGTCAGCGTGTTGCAATTCTTTTTTCTGGGCCGTGACATAGAGCGACAGTAGGCTCGCGAGCACTAAAATTGATTTTTTCATCGGTTTGTTTTATCCGATTAAATATAGGGCATAATCCGCTATGATTTTTTGAAATCGGCTAGTGCCTATTTAATTAGTCTTACTTGGCAATAGTTCCGGCAAAGTACGCGTTATGGTTACAGGATGAAATTCTATCTTTGAATTCGGTCAAGCACCGTTCATTCCACATATTTAATGGGGGTACAAAAAAGACATTGGCTTTGGAACATAGTGATCGTCATTACGGTCATCGCATGCTTAGGTGCATTTGTTGCCCATTATAAGAACTGGATGCGAATGAAACCCGATGGCATGACTATTTTATCGGGCATTTATTATCATGAATTAGAATTCAAAAATGTAGACCAACTGGAATGGGTCGAGAAAATCCCGCCCATGGTTCGTCTCAATGGGTTTTCGGCCTTTGAAAAAGGCAAAGGGGTATACCAGGAGTTCAAGGATACGCTTACCGATAAAAAGGTGTACGTCTTTGTCGATAATTTTGAGCAACAAAAAATTCGTCTGGTGCAGAAAGACTCCTCGCAGCTGTTCCTGAACTTAAAAGATTCTTTGGATACCATAGATCTATTCGAACTCCTGAAAGGAAAAACCGAAGAAATTACTGAATAAATGAAATCACTTCTAAGACCTATCGCGAAACACGTGATTTTCATTCTTTTGCTGTATCCTTTTTGTGGGAGTGCTCAACATACGTTGACTGTAACGGCAGATGGAATAAGCTCGTCAGAAGGGTTCATTGCCGTAGGTGTGTATAATACGGAGGACACTTTCCTAAAGGAGGGTAAGATTTTCGCGGGTTCTTTCGAACCCACGAAGATGGGCAAAACCAAGATTACGATTGCTGACTTGCCGGAAGGTACATATGCTGTATCTATCTTTCACGACAAAAATGGCAATAAGGCACTCGACACCAATTTTATCGGTATTCCTAAAGAACCAGTTGCCTTTTATAAGGGGAAGATGAAAACCTTCGGCCCTCCCGATTTTGAAGAATGCGCGTTCGTATTTGATTCAGATACTGAAATCCATATTCCCTTTAGGTAACCGCTGGCCTCAAGAAGTTTGATTTTGATTGTATTTCAAACACCGATGTTGTAATTTACTGTTCTCAATCAATAAATTAAAATCATATGGAAACTAAGGAAATTGCGGACAAATTGGTGCAATGGTGTAAAGAAGGAGACTTCGAGACCCCCTACCAGCATTTATATAGTCCGAACATTGTAAGCATCGAGAACGACGGAAAAGGTGAAAATGCGTTGGCCGAAGGCTTTGAAGCTCTCCAGAAAAAAGGAGAGTGGTGGCAAGAAAATTTTGAAATGCACAGCAGCAGTGTATCGGAGCCCATTGTGGCCGATAACTGGTTTTCCGTGCGCTTTGAGATGGATACGACCCATAAACCCTCAGGACACCGATCGACCATGTCGGAAATAGGCGTATACCAAGTGAAAGATGGAAAAATCGTTCGAGAACAGTTTTTCTACGACGAAGAAGTATAGTACTTATTTGGTGGTGATGACAATTACCCCGTTTGAGCCTCTAGACCCATAGAAGGATGCATCTGGCCCTTTTATGGGTTTGATTTTTTTGACATCCACCGCATTGACGACTTGATCTACCGAGGCAAATGAATTTCCAATTAGATTACCATCTACCACATAAAGAGGTTCTGTGGTGCCCTCTACTGAATTGACCGCACCCGCAAATACTGGAACTCCTCCCGTACTTCGAATTCCTGGCAGGCGTACAATCTGATTGTAGAGCGGGAGTAAGATTCTGTTCTCCTCGGTAATTCCCGTTGTTTCAGGGTCATTATTAGCAACTGATTTCGTATTTCCGCAGGCTGCTACGAAACCTATAATCAGTAACATCCCTATTTGAGCGTATAGTTTCATTGGTCGTTCCATTTGGTTAAAGTTAGGATTTCCCTCCGCGTTAGTGTCAATCTTCTCACGGAGATGTTCCAAGATACAAATTTTAAAATTTAGTCGGTATGTCAGCGACATGCCGGATGTCGAATACGGTTGCTTCGGTTGATCAAATTGATGAATTGAATACTTATCTTGGGCCTAAAATGATTTCATGGTCTTACTAACTCATTTCATAGGGGCGCTTTTTG
Source organism: uncultured Flavobacteriaceae bacterium (assembly GCA_947494565.1). GTDB lineage: Bacteria > Bacteroidota > Bacteroidia > Flavobacteriales > Flavobacteriaceae > Maribacter_C. The sequence goes on from CANLVG010000004.1 coordinate 201,375, forward strand.
GGCTGCTATCGGTTATTTTTGGTGCATTTGGTGCGCATGCTCTGAAAAAAAGGCTTTCCGAAGAACAACTTCGAAGTTTTGAAACAGGGGTAAAATATCAAATGTACCACGCGCTCTTACTCTTAGTGTTGGGCTTTAATCTGAATTTGGGTACGGCCCTTGAGCAGTATATGGTATACTGCTTTATGTTGGGAACGTTCCTCTTCTCCTTCAGTATTTACGGATTGACCTTGAGTGCCGCAAAGGGTAAAAAACTACGATTTTTAGGCCCGGTCACACCCCTTGGAGGCCTGCTCTTGGTCATAGGTTGGAGCTTATTGCTGTATTCGTTTATCCAGAATATCCTTTAAGGGTTACAGAACAAAACGATAGGTTGCTTTGATCAAAAAGATATTCTGGGGCTTTTCATCATTGAAAATACCATCACCCAAATCTTGAAATAGGGCATTCTGTGGATCTCCGGATTGGGAGACATCTTGCGACCACACCAAGAATATTTCCGATCCGGGAATGTACTCCCAACGCACCACGAGGTTCGATCGAAACTGTACAAAAGAGAAATCAGGATTGTCAAAGGTGAATTCAGCGGTTCCGTCCAAATCTTTATCTACCGAGAATACATCGTCTGCAAAGGAGATTTGATTCGAGCCATATGGGGCGATTCGGTCATTGAATGCAGCACCTAAAGGGTCGGCCACTTCTTTGAACTCGGAATAGCGCCCTCGCGAGATAAAAGGTTGCCCCCAATATTGAATGGTGAGATTCGGGTTAATGGTATAGTTCAGTCGAAATGACATACTCAGTGTTCGCTGCTCAACGGTTCCATTGAGATAGGTGGTCTCTCCATCGACGTCGATATTGTCGATATACTGTAATTTGTCCATGTTGATGCCATACTCTGGGTTGGCCGATATGCTGAGTGCATTGAAAGGCTGGTAAGTCACCCCAAAATCGATGTTATAGGAACCATAGGAGTTGTCAGTTCCTTTTTCGCCTCTGTGAAAGACATTAAAGCGCAGTTTTTTTCTTCGGTCGGTGTTGTACCCATTAAAGAAGCCGATTTCTGAAGCCTGGCGTAATCGGGGCCCGCCACGTAGCGCAAAATTCGAGTACTGCTTTGGGGCGTAATTGAAGCCGATATTCGTAAACCAGTTGTTGTCCCAATTTTGCCAGCTGTTCGTATTGAACCGTAGGCTATTGTGATTGCCACCAAAATCCCAAACACTCCAATGGTTGTAGTTGATACCCACTCTTCGAAATGTTTCCGTTGGTTTCAAAGTTTGATAGCCGATCCACGTATAATGTCGAATATCGTCCGCTTGACGCTGAAAACCGATATCATTTAGCTCTAGCTCGGGGGAACGCCAGGTTCCTCCGGTTTCAAACCTCCAATTTCCATTTCCGATCTTCCCCAATTGTAAGTTGCCTCCGGTACCTGTTAAAGAAGTGCGGTCGGCATCGACCGATACATGGTCGGCGCCTACCCGTTGAAAAAGATGTGCGATGGATTCTTGCGTATTTTCTATCGCTTCGGCACCTCCGTTTACTCGGCTGAAAATAAAGTTTCCGCCAACATACCAATCACGGTCATGCCATTGGTGCTTGACATCAACTCCACCGGTAAAGGCCGAATGGTGCAAAAAGTTCAATTCAGGAGTAAGCTGATCTCGATTGGTAGCGGTAAAAATGCCGCCAACAAAAGTATTCCGGTCATTAAAGTCTTTTTGAACACGACCTACGAAATAGTTGGTCAAAGGCTCGACCACCTCTTTTCGACGATCACCATTGTTATCGATAGTTGCATATTTCTTGGCCGTAACACTTTCGAGGACCCCGATAGACCATCCATTTTTGGTCTTTCCACTAAATTTGGCCGCTCCTAATATGGCGGTATTCTCGGGTTGTTCTACATATTCGTTGTCTTCGGTATCGGGAAACCCCTGCGGACTCCTTCCGATCCGTCTAGAATAGAATACATTATCAAATCCGAACGTATTTCCGGCTTCGGATTGACTTACGCGATAGTCAAAAATATTCTTGTTCTCTACAAAGAAGGGGCGTTGTTCCCTAAAGAATATTTGAAATCCGTCAAGGGCTATGGCCGAGGGGTCTGCCTCTACCTGACCAAAATCGGGGTTCACGGTCAAATCTAGGGTAAGGTCATTGGTTATTCCGATTTTTGCGTCCAATCCGCCGGTAATCTGACTGTCATTGCCATCCCGAAATGGATTACCAGCTTCAGGCTCGAAAGTTTCCAGTTTAGCCACCGTATAGGGTTGAATTTCAAGCTGTTTTTGAGGTACTAGATCGATCAAGCCGTCTAGAAGGCCGAATTCGCTCACAAAACCCGGGGTGTCTTGTTTGATTCGTTGCCAGGCATAACGTTCTGCCCCCCTGAAGTATTGACGGTCTACTTGTATGCCCCAAACCTGTTCTTTGGCTTTGCCGAATTTTAGTTGACTAAAGGGTATTTTCATTTCGGCTGTCCAACCTTCTTCGTCGACATTCGTTTTGGTGTACCAAATTGGGTTCCAACTTTCATCTTCGTTATTCCCGTTTTCTGAGCTGAAAAAGTCTGCTTTGACTCCGGCAGCTGTGGTGATAAAACCGAAAGAGCTGCGCTTGTCATGGTAACTATCGATAAAAATACCGACCCAATCTCCTTGAAAGCCATCACGCCGTGACAGCCGCATTTCAATTTTGTCGGGGTCACTGTCATAGGCACGTATACCGACATACAAGAATTTTTCATCATAAACGATCTTGAATTTGGTGTCGTGGTCCGGTTGCGTGTTTTCATCGGGTCTTCGCTCGATAAAGTCACCATCCCATTCAACGATGTCCCATCCGGCCTCATCAAGAAGACCATCTATTTCGGGGGAGGGTACCGCATCCAAAAATTTCGTGGTGTAGGTTCTTTTAACTACAACGTCGGTCGAGTCTTGAGCAAAAAAAACTGTTTGTGCAAAAAAGCATAATGCACAAACAGTAATCCGGTTGATTTTCATGTATTCGATTTATGATTGATGTGACTTAAAGACTATGAAAATTTGAAGTAGTTACACTAAAACGTCTCTTTTTTTATTTGGGCCGTTTTTTATTGGCTATTGGGCAATCAGCTTTTTCAATTGTGCCTTACCGTAGTTGTTTTCAGGATTTAACGCGATCGATTTTCTATAGTTTTTGATGGCCGATTTTTTCTGTCCTACCGACATATACCCCTCTCCTAAGCTATCGTACACATTCCATGATTCTGGAAAGAGTTTGACATTCAACTCAAAAAAGGCAATGGCCTCCAGAGACTTGTCCAATCGTAGCAATAGATACCCTACACTATTGATTTCGTTTTCGTCGATGACATATTTTTCGTCGGTTTTAATGGTTTCGACGTATTCCTTGGCCTTTGGAATGCCTTCTTCTAGCATCTTGATGAGCACTGCTAAGGATCCGTTTTTTGTGGCTTCCGAAGAATAGGCTGCTGCAAATTCGTAAAACTCGATCGCTTTATCGTATTCCTTTTTGTTGATGAGCGCATAGGTGCCGTTCGTTAGGATATTTTCATCCATCGAGACCTTTCTTTCAGGAAAATGCTGTTGGAACAAGCGCAATACCGTTTGGGCCTCGTCGATTCTACCATCACCTGAAAAGGTGTGGACTACTTTTTCAAGTTCATCGGCATTTAAAGGTTCGTACCGCTCACTTTCTTTTTCTTTTTTGAACCAGGTCAATCCTTTCTTCGGACCTTGGTCGATTAAAATGTCCTGTAAACTATAGGCTAGTGATTTTTTTAGGGAAAATACTTTACCTCCCTTGATTATGGTCTTGTTGGAAAGCAGGTTTTCAGGCGTATCGAATGGATTTTTTTCAAAGAGCAGTATATCCGCTTTTTTACCCACTTCGATGGAGCCATAGTCTGCCTGTAAGTTCATGGCCTCGTATCCGTTGCGTGTGGCTATTTGCAGAATGTCTTCCATGGAGATTCCCGCTTCATGAAACAGAAGTAATTCGTGCAGCATGGCCTTCCCGCCATAGCGGCAATCCGTTCCCACACGTAGTTGAACACCTTTGTCATGCGCTTTTTTCACATAAAGCATCATGTAGTCGAATGCTTCGTTCAATTGCTTTTGCTGGGCTGCTGAATACGAGACCATGGGCGTTCTTCTAATCGGGAAGTATTCAAAGGATGTAAAAAAATCGGTCCTGCCAGCGGCAGATGCCAAGACATTGAGTGCCGTGCTCAGGGTTGCCCCTTTTGCTGCCATTCGGTCAAATAGTGCCATGAGTTTCGTCTCAAATTCAGGATGCTCCTTGATGTAACTGAAAAAGAAGGTCATATGGGCGGCAAACTCGTCGATGCTCGGAGACATCTGAATGCCATAGGCTGCATTCATGGCTTTCCAATGTTCATCATAATCAAGAATGCTCGGGGTAACCGTAAAAAAGTGTTCAAAGTTCCGTACCCCCATATCCATGGCTTCGTCAATGGTCATCACATTGTTATCGGTATGCGTATTGATCGTGATATCGTGTTTTTTGGCCTCATCGACCATGGCCTCAAAATCAGGCTTCTCAAGCTTTCGATATAATTTCATGTGTTTCAATCCCTTTTTGGCGTACTCCCGCACCTTTTTTCGACCATCTTCGGGGTTCATCACTTCTATATGATGTTGTGGTTGTCGATAGCTGGCGTCGGAAACGATTGACCCGCCACATATAAATAGATTGGGATATTCTGGTGAAGGGTGTTGCTGCCAGTTCAGTGTGACGTCGATCCAGGCTTCGGGTTGGCCCATATCGATAATCGTGGTAACACCGTGAGCCAAATACATCCGTGTCATCAAACCCCTCGCCAAGTCGGATTTGTCTTCAGTAATGGTCTTCGGGGCGGAATGACCGCTACTCGTATAGTTTTGCATTAAGTGGGTATGGGTATCGATGAGACCTGGCGTCATTAATCGATTATCGCCGTTAATGGTTTCTTTTGCGGAGTAGGAATCCGTTGCATCAACAATGGCCGCAATGGTATCGGCGTTAATAAGTACCGTTCTATTTTCATGAACGGTTTTGTTTTTGCTGTCGAACAAGCGCACATTTTGTATGGCCAGATCATAGGTTGTCGTTGTGCAGCCCGTAAGGCTCAATACAAGGCATAGAATACCTATAGCCACGATTCTTTGATTTTTCATGAGACTGTTGTTGAGGCGCTAAAAAGTGATATACGAGGTCCTATTGAGCCTGTCGAGGTACACTGTCATACCTACAACCGACTATCGGTTTCGACAAGCCCAACCTGACAGCTTGGTGCTCGACTTTTTTAGACTACCTAGGGTTAGAATTTCTTTAAAAGCTGTTTCGGAAGGTTTACAACCTCAGATACATGTTACCGTTGATGGTATTCAGCCGAATTCGATTGGATGCCTTGCCCAAGGAACCACTTATTTTCTGCCCCACATGCCGATCCGTTGAATTGAATTTGAGTTTTGCATCGGCGTAGATATCCCCATGAATCGTTTCGGCGACCACGTCTGCATCTTGCATTCTTAGGTCTATTTCACCATTGATCGTACTTAATTCAAGGTCTCCAGCATATGTTGCGATTTCAATATTGCCATTGATGAGGTCCGCTTCGAAATTCCCTTCGATGACTTCTGATTTTAAATCGCCATTGATACTGCTTATTTTGAATCTGGCGTTTTTTGGTACATAGAGTACATAGTTGAATTCGGTCAAATTACCGGTGTTATAGCAATATCTTTTTCTATCCGGATTGTTTTTAAGACAATCTTCGCGATAGGCTTCAAAAACCGGTTCCGCCTTTGATTCAATACGGATTAGATTTGAGTTTGTGGTAAAATCGATTTTGTGCAAATCTTGAAATTTTGAATCTTCGGTAAAAATACTTGCCTTGAAGTATACACTATTTTTTTCCCAGGTCTTGACTTCAATATGGCTTGCAAATTTCACATCCAAATCGATAAACTGATTGTTGTATTTCAGGTCTTCTTCAACTATTTTCTGTGCGTTTACCGTAAGGCTGATGAGGCACAGGGTGAAGGCTAATGCGATGGTTTTAAACTGTTTCATTTTGACTGTTTTTAAAGGTCGTGAAGGGTCCATCAATGATGATTCCATGGAAACCGGAACGTCATCAGATACATTTCACGACCGTTCGTTTGATGATTTTTTTAATTTTTTCTCAGATAGATATTCCCGTTGGTGGATTTCAATTTGATATTGACTCCGCCCCCGTTGACTTGACCATTGAACTTACTACTGCCGAAAGATTTCAGGCCTTCTTTCTCAGGGCGTTTCAAATCAAAATTGGTATAGAGATCCCCGTTCCAAGAGCTTAATTCTAAATTTGCCGGAGTACTTCCGGGAAGTGTAACGTCGATTTCCCCATTCGTAGTTCGAATTACAACTGGAGAGTCTTGGTCGATTTTATCAAACGCCACTCGAACACTCTCATTCAAGGCATAAGCGGTTATAGGGCCTGAGACATTCACCAGGGATAGGCCACCGTTAAGATTGGCATTGGCCTCTACCTCACCAGTGAATCCTTCAATATAGATATCACCATCCCAAGAATTCGTGGCCGAAACGTTCTGCGACTTGGGAAGGTAGATTTCTGCACCGCCAGATTTGCGTACGCTTTCAACAATAAGATCGCTCCCGGTCTGCACTACATTAAAACCTACATCCGTATTGTCTTCGCCACCTACACCCACAAGTTTGAGTCCCTTGGCTTTTGAAGGCAGGGGTTTTAAGCCCTTGGCTTTGATCAATATTTCGTTTTTGTCGTGGGTTTTTATGATGATTTCGGATCTTGACTTGATTTTGACCCATTCGATGCCATCGAGGGATTTACTGTAATCCGATTGTGCTTGTAAATTTGCGGTGAATACGCAAATAATGATACATACTATTAATTTCTTCATGATTTTCGTTTTTTGATGCTGCTACCCTGCCTGCCGGCAGGCAGGGTCGTTCAGCATGGATTTTATATAATTGTTGTTAATATTGATTCGATCTGTTCTTTTACGAAAGGCTGTGTTTCCTCGTTTTTTAATAGCTCCCTCATAGGGGTGGCCGCTTTTTTCTCTTGGATGTCTCCCAATGTTTGAATGATCATAATTTGAATACCGGGATCCTTTTCGGTTTTCAAAGCCTCGATAAATGCGTCTTTTACGGTTTCAGAGCTGGTATATTTAGCTAGCACTTCAACCGCCGCCGCCCTTACGTTGGTATTTTCATCAAGAAGCATACGATCCGTCAAGGCCTTTACTATTGGCGCATCTGGTTGCTTCAAGTCCTCCACGTAATTGACACCTTGAATACGCCTGCTTGCTGATTTGTTCTCTAGTAACGACAGCATTGCCGTTTGTTTGAATACCATCTTTTCGTTTGTCAGTTGTGCAATTTCAGCTTTGTTGTCTTGTGATTGTTGCTGTTTTCCGAAAAAGTAAGCACCGAACAATAAGACCACGCTGGCCGCAATTTTCAAAAGATCGTTTGTCCAAGTATTCTTGCTTTTTACGTGTGCACGGTCTATGGACACTACTTGGGTCTCACCCTGTTTTTCAAGCTCTAGTTGCTCCAGAAATTTGAGCTGTACATTAGGCGAGGGTTCAAGCTGTTCTTCATTTTCGAAGGCCTTGAATAGTGCTTTGTACTCTTTCAACTCCTGGGTACAAGAAGCGCAGTTCTTGATATGTGACTCGAACTTCTCTTTTTGAACTGTGTCCAAAAGATTGTCCAAGTAATCCGGAATGAGCGCTATGATATGGTTCTTTTCCATTTTAATTTGATTCAATGTAAATGGTCTTTAATTTTTTTAAGGCTCTACTGACCTTAGTTTTCACTGCTCCGGGCGTACTGCCAACGATTTGGGCGAGTTCCTCATATTTGATTTCCTGAAATCGATTCAAAATAACCAACTCTCGATCCGAAGGGTCCAATTTATTTATGGCCAAGTGCAAATCGGAATAGTCTTCTTTTTCCTCTTCCTGAATGACCAACTTATAATCGATCGTATCCAAGTCCTCATAATTCTTCGAGACTCTTCTGAAATGGGTATTCATACTGTTTCTCGCTATAGTGAACAGCCATGAAATAAATTTTCCGTTATTATATGAACTTCTATACTTCATCAATTTGTAAAAGACCTCTTGTGTCAAGTCTTCGCTAAGCATTTTATCGCCGCACATTTTGTGTAAAAAGTTAAAGACATGTTTGTGGTGTCTATTAAATAGGATCTTAAGTATGTCTAAGTTTCCTTGGGCCACCTTTGCCATTAAAATTTCATCGGTCAACTGTTCCAAAAGTGTTTTTTTAGTTGGTCTTCATTGCTATATAGTTCTGAAATTACAAAAGGTTACACCACGGGATAAAAAAAATCGCATCAATGTGAGTTGATGCGATGAAATCTTTAATGGAATAGGGGGGTTATTCTTCTGCTTCCCCGATGGAGGTAAATGTTTTGATCGCTTGATTCGGTTCAATAATATCGTGTCCCTTCCAAAACTCAGGGTTGTAGTTGGGCATATAGGTTGGAAGCACATCGTTTTTCTCCGTGAACGCATCGTACTGGGCATTGCTAATAGGGGTTTCATCGAAGACCACCAATTCATATCTGTTGCGATTGCCAAATGCGGCATCGACTTTGAGCGAGAGCTCGTTCTGTTTTCTACGTCCTTTTACATTCTTGTTTTTCTCGATTATTTTTAGCGGCCTACGGAATCCGGCTTGAAGCCCTTTGTTAATGTCATAGTAGCTCAAGTGATATTTTAGGTCGTCACCCTTGGAGAAAATGATTTTACCTTTTGCCAAGTATTCTTTGAGAGACACACCCAACAGACTAAAATCGCGCAAAAGCTTTACATTTTCAAAATCCATTCGAATCAGGGCGAAATCGTCGGAATTGATATAAAGCTTTCCTTTATAATCCTCAGATCTTTTAGGAGTAAAACGGATGACATATACCGCAGCATCACCCAAATAGGTAAAATCTTCAAGCTCGAGGTCGTACCTGCCTGGCTTAAAGAGCACGTTATAGTCGGTGTCTTCGAACACGGGCAAGTTTTTATATAGGTTACCCATGGTTTCCCGTTTGTACTTGGCAAAGAACTTTTTTCGGTCTTCCTTACTTTTTTTCTCCTCTTCCAATTTCTCGTTCAATGCGGCTACATCCGATGAGTCTACTTCTTTCTCGAACATTTCATCCGCATCGACTTTGGTGCCGAACAAGCCTGATTTGATCTTGAAATACGAATCTGTTTTTACATTTTCCTTCATGATCTTATTGAACTTTTCTTCAAGTACCTCAAAATCAAGTTCGAGACTCTTGTCGTACAGTTCGGACGCTTTGATCAAGTCAAGCTTTTGTTCGTCGCTATCGCTTCCGCCGTATAGATCCCCGAGCGATTCATTGTACACGGTGTTGTTTTTTGGGATCTGGCTGATGAGGTTATCGATGAAGGTCTTGTCAAATGCGTCTATGGTCGATTTCTTCAGTTTATAATCCGACTTCAAGATCTGATTGCTATAGGTTTCCCTTAAAAACACACGCTTTTTGGCCAGATCGAGGTTATAGTTCCTGAGGATATTTTCCTCTACCAATTCAACAATTTCCCGGGGAGTATAGTTCTTGTTGGTAACGATAACCGGATTCAAATCAATAGGCTTTGAGGCCAGTGCGATCTGTTTTTCTGTGAACTGTTGCAATGGCTTGGCTATGGATGCGTAACCGATGCACGAAATGAACAATGAATCGGTCGGTTGGATCGATTTGTTCAATTGAAAGGTAAACCGACCTTCTTCGTTGGTGATGACCCCTTTATTTTTCAGCTGCACGGTAACATACGGAATGGGTTTTAGCGTGGCCGAATCAACAATGACCGAAGTAATTGTTTGGGCGTAAGTGTTCTGAATGGAATAAAGGAAAAAAAATAGAACGACTTTAAGAACGATTCTTGGCATGAATACGATATAGTGGTTTTCAAAACAAAAAAAGGAATAGCATTTTAACCGAGCACTTGGTTTTGCTTTTCGTTAAGAGCGATTTATTGTTTTTTTAACGTGTTTTGTATTGTAGACGGGAAATTAGGGCGTGGCGTTGCCTGATACGATTAATGGCAACCACAATCATCTTGACCGCAGGCTTTGGTCTTGACCTTTTTGCCCGACAACACGGTTTTGGGGAGCAAGAATTTCCTCACCAGATAGCCGACAGCGATTGCGAGGGTGGCATATACTAGAAGTTGTTGAAGGATCTCCATGGATTATTTAATGATTTGATACGCAATAAGAGCTACAATATAGGCAAAAACACTCATGAATACTAGTTGGGTCAGCGGCCATTTCCAAGAATTGGTCTCCCGCTTGACAATGGCCAAAGTGCTCGCGCACTGCATGGCAAAGGCATAGAACAACAACAGTGAAATTCCCGAGGCGAGATTGAACAAGGGCTTTTTGGTACTCTCGTTGATTTCCGCGGCCATCCGGTTCTTAATGGTGTCTTGCTCGTCACTACCGACACTGTATATGGTCGCCAAGGTACCTACAAAGACCTCTCGCGCAGCAAAAGAGGTGAGCACGGCAATGCCGATTTTCCAATCGTAGCCCAAAGGTTTCACCAAGGGCTCTATGGCTTTTCCAGCATAACCGATATACGAATGTTCTAGCTTATAGCTCGCGATTTCCTGTTCTACCAGTCGATTGTAAAGTGCCCCGTTCTTGGTGGTCAATGAGTCGCGTATTGCCGCTATATTGGCAACGGTACTTTGTTGCAAGGCCTCCTCCTTTAGGGTGAATTTGTATTCTTCTACTTTTTGATCGATGTACCCCTCACTAAAGGTGGAAAACCCTTGAGCCTGGATCCGTGATTTGACAATTTCATCGGCATTGTTAAAATCATCGGAGAACCCATTGGATCCCAAGAACCAAAGAATGATCGAAATCGCCAAAATAATCTTACCTGCCCCAAAGACAAAACTCTTGGTCTTTTCCCAAACAGTATAGGCTACATTTTTGAATAGTGGCAATTTGTAGTTGGGCATTTCGACCACAAAGAACGAGCGACTTCTGATCTTGAGTATCTTGTTCAATACCATGGCCGACAAAATAGCCGCCCCGAAACCGATAAGATAGAGCAGCATGAGGGTCAGTGCTTGATAGCTTAATCCTAAAAATCGTCCTTCCGGAATCACAAGTGCGATGATAATCAAATACACTGGCAAGCGCGCGGAACATGTTGTAAAAGGAGTTACTAGAATCGTGATGAGGCGTTCTTTCCAATTTTCGATATTTCGCGTAGCCATTACCGCAGGTATGGCACAAGCGGTACCCGAAATCAAGGGAACTACACTTTTTCCGCTCAATCCGAAAGGACGCATCAGGCGATCCATCAAAAAGACCACACGGCTCATATAGCCCGACTCTTCAAGAAGCGCTATAAAAAAGAAGAGAAAGGCTATCTGTGGAATAAAGATGACGATTCCACCGATACCTGCTAAAATTCCTTCGGCAATCAAATCGGTAAAAGCCCCTTCGGGAAGTGTATTCTTTACCCACTCGCTTGCAGAGGCGAAAAATGCGTCAATGGCCTCCATGGGGTACTCGCTCCAATCGTAAATGGCCTGAAAAATAGTCAACAGAATCATCCCAAAGATTACGTACCCAAATACCTTGTGTGTCAATACCTTGTCCAGATTGGCGCGAAATCCCTTGGCAGCGTTCGCATCGACCTTGTAGGTTTCCTTTAGAATGCCATTGATGAACTGGTACCTTAAAATAGTTTCTTTTTGTTGTAGACGCTTCAGTTCTGATTTTGACTTCGTATCGAAAGAAGCACGGTCTTTTATCAACGCCTTTTCAATCGGCATGAAATTGACGTCTTGCGTAATCACGAGCCAAAGCTTATAAAGGTCTTCATTCGGAAAGGTCTTCCTCAACTGCTCAAAGTAGGGCGGGTCGATTACCGTAGTATCGACATTCGGTTTTGAGGAGAGGCTCTTATAGTCCATGATAAGCTCCTTGAGATGGTCGATACCCATCCCTTTTCTGGTGCTTATCAATGCAATTTTGGTATTCAGTTTTTCCTGTAGGGTCTCTATATCCAAGGAGATGCCCTTGCGTGACATGCGATCGGCCATATTGATGACCAAAATCGCGGGAATCTTGAGGTCCTTGATCTGGGTGAACAAGAGCAGGTTCCTTTTCAGGTTTTCAACATCTGAGATGACCAGGGCCACATCGGGGTGGTCTTTGTCCTTTTTGTTCAGAAGCAATTCAACCGCAACACTCTCATCAAGGGAAGTCGTATTTAGGCTGTAGGTGCCGGGCAAATCAAGAATATGGGCTTTGACCCCGCGCGGTAGTTTGCAAATACCTTCCTTCTTTTCAACGGTTATCCCTGGGTAGTTCCCTACTTTCTGGTTCAAACCGGTAAGCTGGTTGAATACGGAGGTTTTTCCGGTATTGGGGTTGCCAATGAGCGCTACATTGATTTGTTTGCTCATAAGGCGCTGGCTTCTTCAATGATTTCAAGCCTGATATGTACCGCGGTAGACTTTCGAATAGCGATGTGCGAACCATTGATGTTCACATAAATGGGGTCTTTCAGCGGCGCAATTTGAATCAGCTCGACCTCGTTTCCAGGAAGGCAGCCAAGCTCCAATAACTTAATGGGCAAGAGGTCATCGGCGAATTCCTTGATAATACCTTTCTGCCCGTATTTTAAATCCGCGACTGTTACCTCCAATTTTTATTTAGATTGATTTTAAGTAAGGGCAAAAATAAAGGAAAATATGCGAAACACAAGCGGTTATATCCAAAAGTTTTATTCGGAATAGGAAGCCTTTAATACCTCGAGGTCGTTTAACAATTGTTCCATATCCTCCGTTTTGGTTCCGTCATAAAAGCCTCGAATACGCCTTTCTTTATCGACCAAGATGAAATTTTCGGTATGGATCATATCGTATGGCCCTCCGTCTCCATCGGTTTTTACTGCTAGGTATGATTTTCGGGCCAACTCGTAGATTTGCTTTTTATCGCCGGTCACCAGATTCCACTTGGTATCGTCGACCCCTTTTTCCAGGGCATATTTTTTCAGTTGTGCCACCGAATCGATATTTGGCGTAACCGAGTGTGATAACAGTAAGACCTCATCGCCGATCTTATCTTGTATCGAGGCCATATTCATGGTCATAATGGGGCAAATTGTCGGACAGGTCGTAAAAAAGAAGTCCGCAATATAAATTTTTCCTTCGTACGTTTTCTGGGTAATGGTCTGACCGTTCTGGTTGGTCAGTGAAAAATCGCCGATGGTATGGTATTTTCTGATATATTGAAGGGTGCTGTCCACCAATTCAGGATTCACCATGGAAGGTTGGTAGATGGCTAACTTCTTCTGGGGCTGGAGCGCATTGTAGAATAGATAAATAATAACGACGGACAAGCAAAAAAGAACGCTGAAAAAGAGCTTGTATTTAGCGAAAAAGGCGCGCATTTATTTTTTTTCAAAGATACGACGCCCTCGGGAAGTGTTCAAATATGATGCGTGTGGCGGTGCCAAATCTTTCTTAAAATTCGATACCTATCGGAGTTTCTTTTCATAAGACCCTGTAAAGGTGTATTTTTGTGCGTTTAATTTTAGAATACACTTTAATGACTATTGCTATTCAGATTGCTCAATTCGTATTAATCATCTCGATCTTGGTGATTCTGCACGAGTTTGGTCATTTTCTTCCCGCCAAATGGTTTAAGATAAAAGTTGAGAAATTTTACCTGTTTTTCGATTGGAAGTTCTCTTTGTTCAAAAAGAAAATCGGTGAGACCGAATGGGGTATCGGTTGGTTGCCTCTGGGGGGCTATGTCAAGATTGCCGGTATGATCGACGAGAGTATGGATACCGAGCAAATGAAACAAGAACCCAAAGAATGGGAGTTTCGTAGTAAACCCACATGGCAGCGTTTGATCGTTATGGTCGGCGGGGTTACGGTCAACTTCTTTTTGGCCTGGATCATTTATTCGATGCTGCTCTTCAACAACGGGGACACCTATATACCATCTGACAATTTGAAGTACGGTATACAAGTTGATTCCGTAGGAGAGCGACTTGGGTTGAAGTCAGGGGATCAGATTATTTCGGTGGATGGTAAACCCACCAAAAAGTTTACGGATGCGCAACTACGTATCTTATTAGGTGATGAGGTAACGGTAAAAAGAGATGGAAGGGAATTATCGATACCCATATCGGATGAAGGCAAGAAACTAATTTTCGAAACCCAAGGGAAAGCCTTCTTGGGCTATCGCACTAAATCGGTATTGGACGAAGTTGTGGTCGATTCGGAAGCCGATAAAGCCGGACTTAAAATAGGTGATGAACTGATTGAAGTAGAAGGCAAAAGTGTTTCGTACTGGTCAGAGTTTATGGATGTCATCGAGGCTTCACGGGGAAGTGACCTGAATTTAAAGATCAATAGAAACGGCGCGACCAAAGAAATGCAATTGAACATCCCTAAAGAAGGTATTGTAGGGGTGCGCCCGTATTCGGAAGATTTACTCGTTACGGATAATTACGGGTTTTTAGCGGCGATACCCGCTGGTTTTTCAAGAACCATTCAAGTATTGACCGACCAGATCATGCAGTTTAAGGTCGTCTTCAATACCAAGACAGGGGCCTATAAGCAGGTAAAAGGGCCGATCGGAATTGTAGAAATGATGCCCGAACGTTGGAATTGGACCTTTTTCTGGGGCTTTATGGCGATGTTCTCCGTGTGGTTGGCCTTTATTAACATCTTGCCCATACCGGCGCTTGATGGTGGACATGTGATGTTCTTATTGTACGAAATGATTACAGGAAGGCCACCTAGTGAAAAAGTGCTGGAAACCGGCCAAATCATCGGTTTTGTGTTTCTTATGGGACTTATGGCCGTAATCTTTGGGAATGATATCTGGAATATTATCAAAAGATTTCTGTAGGTACTGAAAATCGCGTTTTATTTTGTTTGCGGTATTTTAAAAAACGATTATATTTGCACCCGCTTTAAGGAATTAAAGTGGTATACACACTCCTCCTTAGCTCAGTTGGTTAGAGCATCTGACTGTTAATCAGAGGGTCCTTGGTTCGAGCCCAAGAGGGGGAGCAAAGCCCAACCTAATATAGGTTGGGCTTTTTGTTTGAAATAGCGCTTTGATAGTAGATTTCTATTTGTTGTTCTGCCTATTAATTTGATATTTTTGAGCTTATTCCCAATCCTTAATTCGTAAAAGAGAGTTTTGACCTTTAAAAACCGAAGACGCCTAAGAGTTATCCGTACCTTTTGTATTGGATGGACCTTGTCGTTACTATTTTTGACAATTATCAGAGGTGTCGGGGCCACGGAAGATGGGGCAATAGATTTTGATATTTCAACCAGCTTTTTATATGCACTTACCATAGGACCGCTTTTTGGCGGTATTTCCGGATATGCACAAATCGTAACCGATGAACGGTTTTATAAGCGTACATCGGCCCGAAAACTTTTGGCAATTCGCATTTCGATGTCGCTGGCGTTCTTAATTACATTGATACTGGTTTCGTATCTGATCGTGCCTCCGCTTTTGGATGTCGATATTAGTCTGATGGACTTTGCTTCCGATAAAGGGAGTTCCGCAATTTACTTTTATATCTTGTCCACCGATATTTTTATGGCGGCCCTATGGCAGGTCAATTTGATGTTCGGCGAAAACAAGTTATGGAAAATACTCATGGGAGCGTTTTACGAACCTCATGAAGAAGATCGGATCTTTATGTTTCTTGACCTGAAAGATTCCACACAGCATGCCGAAAGATTGGGCCATATTAAATATAGCAGGCTTATTCAAGATTGTTTCAATGATCTAGGTGTCGTTATAGAAAACGAAGCGGAGATTTACCAATATGTGGGCGATGAGGCGGTCCTGACGTGGCGCTTGCAAGATGGACTTCGAAATCAAAACTGCATCAATGCCTTTTATACGTTCAAAAGTAAACTACTCAAAAAGCAGCCATACTATTCCAAGAAGTATGATTGTGTTCCCCATTTCAAGGCCGGTTTGAATGAGGGTGTTATTACCGCCACGGAAGTAGGGAAATACAAAAAGGAAATCGCCTATCACGGCGATACGATAAACACGGCAGCAAGAATTCAAAAGAAGTGCAATGAATTCAATCAGGAACTACTGATTTCCGAAAACCTGAAAAATAAAATAACAGGTAGTACCCATGAGTTTATACCATTGGGTGATATACCCTTGAAAGGTAAAGCCCAAAAGGTGGCGATTTTTGCAATACAACGGTAATTGTGTTTTGCAAATTATTTTCGTTTTGTTTCCGACCGAAATCGTAAGGAAATGAAATACCCAAACGAACAAAGGGGATACATTGATGAAGTGTATCCCCTTTGTTGGTGTGTTTTGGCAGAATTGATTAGAGACTGCACTTGGGTTGTGACCAGCGGATCCGTATGCGGTCTTCCCGATTGAAAGGAAGGGCAAACTTTCGCGATTCCGTTGGATATTGATTGATGTGTGTGCTCATGACGTTGTTAGGGATTGATGTGTCGCCGTGACTAACGATTAAAGTTTCTATACTGGGCCCACTGGGCTCTTTTGGTACCTCTAAAGGTTGAGAAGTACTGTCCTGTTTTTGATTCTGTTGCTGTTTTTGTGATTGATGCTTTCATGATGTTTTATTTTTAATATTGTTTATTCGTTTATGATGGTACAAATATGCTTCAGTTAGTTTAGGAGCCGAAACTGTTGTTGCCGAATTGTCGTTTTATTGGTTTCAACTGTTCCTTTTCAGCTCCCAAGAAATCTTAACGATTAAAATTTCTGTACTGGGCCCATTGTGCTCTCTTGGTACCTCTAAAGGTTGAGAAGTACTGTCCTGTCTTTGATTCTGTAGCTGTTTTTGTGATTGATGCTTTCATAATATGTTGTTTTTAGATGTTGTTATACGAGTTGTTTTTTAAACTTGCTTGCCGTTCTGCGGCTTGCAATATGTCTAATAGACGACGCGGATTATATTTTGTTACAGTACTATGCATAAAAAGGTACTATATTATATAAAATTTAACATTTGTTAGGTTTCAAGAGAACTACATGATTTATAAATAGCTAGTAATCAATAAGTTGTGATGAAGTCGAATTTTTGGTGATTTTACATTAAAGACTCCGCTTATCTTAAAGCGTTACAGGTGCGGGCTACTTTTGTAGGTATTTGGGATCCGAATAGTGGAAAGACCGACCCGGTTCATTGCTCGTTAGGTTTCGTCATCAGGTATTCGTTCGGGGACATTTATTCCTTACATTTATAAGACTATGCTACGCTCGAGATACCAACAGTACTTTAGACAGATGTTTCTGAGACTCCTTTGTCTTCGGAAAATACGCACCAAAGTGGTATCAAGTGGTCTCTTCTTGATACTCATTTTCGTGTGGGGTTGCCAACAAAGTACGCCTGAAGGTTCTTGGGACTATCAAATTGATTTTGGAGACTGGCAGTCTCAGGGAACGATGAAGCTCCAGAACGGCAATGATGGGGCGACCCTTGTTTTGGTGTCTTTAGAGGATGGAACGTTCAATTTCGAAAACCTGAAGGTCACCCGTACGAATTTATCGGGCGAGGCGGTTATGTTCGGAAATGAAGCGGTTTTGGAGGGTGTTTTTGACCAAGAAACTTTTGTGGGTACCCTCCGTACTGAAGACGAACAATTTCCTTTTACGGCCAAGAGACAATCGGAGGAGTTGGTTAGCATTGACCGCTCCAATATTGCCTATGTTCTTTCCGTAGAAGATTTAGGCGAATTGGAACGGGATATTGACCATGCCGGAATCATCGCAACTATGGATCGCGAGGGGTACAAGCGTGGTGAACGTATTTATAGTTCCAATTGCATCAATTGCCATGGCAATGAGGAAGTAGAAGGCTCCATTCCCCTTTCGACCAAGTTCTGGAACCAGGAATTGAAATCAGGTAGCGATGCCTATTCCATGTACCAGACCATAAGCCGAGGCTATGGTACCATGCCCCCGCAGCCCGTCTTGACGCCACAAGAAAAGTACGATGTCATTGGGTATATCCGTCAAAAATATATCAAGCCAAGGGAAGGGGAGGCTTTCATAGCCAATACTCGGGGCTATCTTTCCGGTTTGCCCAAGGGAACTTCCCAAGGTCCTGCGGCAAAGCCCTACCAGCCTTGGGCCGATATGGACTACGGCAACTTTTTCATTAATACCTATGAACTCGTCGACGAAGAGACCGGCATTGAGCGTTATCATTCCCCCCGCCCAGTACCTTATCCTGATGAGGATTACCGCAAAAATAACTTTGCATATAAAGGCATTGCTATCCGTTTGGATAAAGGCGAAGGCGGAGTTTCGAAGGGAAAAGCATGGATGATCTTTGATCACGACCTGATGCGGGTCGCCGGTGGGTGGACAGGTCAAGGTTTTATCGATTGGAACGGGATTCTGTTAAACGACCAGCATGAAACCTATCCACGGACTATAGGGAAGCTTCATTTTGAAACTCCCGTCGGCCCCGGATGGGCCAATCCTAAAACAGGCTCTTTTGAAGACCCACGATTCAGGGCCAGAGATGGGCGTGCCTTTGGTCCCTTACCGAAGTCTTGGGCAAATTATAAAGGACTATACCATCACAATGACGAAATCGTGATTTCCTATTCCGTAGGAACCGCCGATATCTTGGAGAAATTCGGGATGGAAGGCCATGGGAACGACACGATATTTACCAGAACACTCAATATTTCTCCCTCGACTTCTTTATTGAAAATGCGGGTGGCTCCCGAGAATATTGGGGTTGTAATGGTGGGTGAAGGTGCGAGTTTGTCCAGAGAAGAAGGGTATACGATATTGAATGTAAAAGGTGTCAAGGGAGCGAAGATCAAATTGTTTATAGCCGATACAGATCGACAAGACTTTGCGAACCTTTCAACAAGTAAGATCGCACCTCAAGATTTACGCGAATATACCTTAGGTAAGAGTGAACCACACTATCCCGAAATTCTGAAAAGCACGATCACAAAAGGTTCGGATGACGGTTCTTTTGCCGTTGATCAACTGACACCGCCATTTGATAACCCCTGGGCTTCTAGAATGAAGTTGAGTGGTATTGATTTCCTGAAAGACGCCAACCAAGCAGTAGTATGCACAACGGACGGTGACATTTGGCATATCAAAGGTCTCACGGACGATACGGGCGAATTGAGTTGGCAACGCATTGGTTCGGGACTTTTTCAGCCTCTGGGGATCAAAGTTTTGAACGATAATATCTATGTCATCTGTCGAGATCAGTTGGTGTTATTGCGCGATTTGAACGGCGATATGGAAACCGATTTTTATGAGAGTTTTAACCATGACCACCAAGTGACCGATCACTTTCACGAGTTTGCCATGGGGCTGCAGGCCGATAAAGAGGGCAATCTGTTTTACGCCAAAAGTGGTCGCCATGCCCGTGAAGCCCTAGTACCCCAACACGGCACCTTGCTCAAAGTGAGCAAAGATGGGGCCAAGACAGAAATCATCGCGAAAGGGTTCAGGGCCGCTAACGGTGTTTGTATCAATCCCGATGGAAGTTTTTTGGTCACCGACCAACAGGGGTTTTGGAACCCGATGAATCGAATCAATTGGGTTGATGGTAAGGGGAAGTTTTATGGCAATATGTGGGGATATGATCCGCCTAAAGACAGCACTCGGATCGCTATGGAGCAGCCTATGGTCTGGTTGGATATGGAGTTCGACCGATCTCCTTCAGAGTTGTTGTGGGTAGCTAGCGAACAGTGGGGGCCCTTAAATGGTAGCTTATTGAGTTTTTCCTATGGTTTCGGAAAAATACAGCTGGTTCTGAATGAGCAAGTAAATGGGCAGATGCAAGGCGGGGTTGTCGACCTGCCCGGAATCAAGTTCTTGACCGGGGTCATGCGCGGAAGATTTAATCCGGTTGATGGACAGTTGTACGCTTGCGGTATGTCGGCCTGGGGAACAAATCAAATGTTACGTGGTGGCGGACTTTACCGCATTCGGTATACGGGAAAACCAATAACAACTCCCATCGCCCTAAAAACGACAACCTCCGGAATCATTTTGGAATTTGATGCTCCGCTGGACCTGAAAACGGCAACGGACACGGATAACTATGTAATCCAAACTTGGAATTTAAAGCGAAGCAGCAAGTATGGTTCCGATCGTTATGATCGACTGACACTGCCAGTTGCTCAAGCGGTCGTTCAACCGGATGGAAAATCGATTCAGCTGTTCCTAAAGGATATAAAACCCGTAGATGTGATGACGATTTCCTACGACCTGTTAAGCACGGACAAGCTTGTTCTCGAGGGTACGGTACAAAGCACGGTTCATCATCTGGGTGGTTCCAATGATTCCATGTAAATCGCCGATACCTTCCCACCGGAAAGAAGATATAATTCTAGGGTTCGAATCCTGTAATTTCTTCCCTTTTGTCTATTTTTATACCTTAACCGGAACAATCACATGCAATTAGAGGCTTTAGTAGAACGCTTTCGTCAGAAGGACGTCTCGGCATTCGAGAAGTTGTATGATATGTATGCGGTGAATATCAGCGGTGCAATCAACACCATAGTGCGAGATGAAGACCTGGCTCAAGAGATCTGTCAAGATGTTTTTTTGAAGGTTTGGAACAAAGCAGAGCACTATAATAGTTCAAAGGGGCGGTTTTTTACCTGGGTATTGAACATTGCCCGTAATGCGGCCATCGATAAAGTGCGCTCTAAATCCCATAAAAACTCAAAAAAGAACCTTTCCGCGGATTACTTCGTAGGTATTTTAGCCTATGAGGAATCATCGGAGGGGACAATCGATACGGACCGTCTGAAGCGTCTGGTTAAAGGACTAAAGGCCAAGTGCATTGAAATTATCGAAATGCTTTATTTTAGGGGATACACCCAAAAAGAGGCCGCAGAGGAACTCGAAATCCCCGTGGGTACGGTAAAGACACGAAATAGAAGTTGTATTTCGCAATTGCGGGAAAACCTGAACTTATAATATGGATGTAAACGAGTACATAGCATCGGGTATTCTGGAACTATATGTTGCAGGACAGCTCTCCGAAAAAGAAAATTCGGAAGTGTACACGCTTGCTATGGAACATCCGGAAATCGCCGCAGAAATTGAATCCATCGAAGCGGCTGTGCTGGACCTGGCCAGAACTGCGGCTCCTTCCCAAAAACCTGAATTCGAGTCGCTTAAAAATCGCTTGCCACTGCAGGAGGACACCAAGGTGGTCACCATAGCTAAAAAGGACACCAATTGGACAGCTTATTTGGGTTGGGCAGCTTCACTTCTATTGGCCCTTGGATTGTTTTGGGTTTACAATCAGAATAGTGAACTGAAGTCGCGAATTGAAGTTGCCAATCAAGAAAATAGGAAATTGGAACAGCAAATCGCCGAGTCGGATACTTCATTGGAAAAATCACGGACCCTGTTACAGACCATCCGGGATAAAGACATCACCGTCGTTCCTTTGGGCGGGCAGAAGGTATCCCCAGAATCCTATGCCAAGGCCTACTGGAACAAAAAAGAACAAAAGGTGTTTATTGATGCACAGGGCCTACCCGACCCCCCCGATGGTATGGTCTATCAAGTGTGGTCTTTAAAAGTGGATCCGTTGACCCCTACGAGCATGGGAATTTTAGAGGATTTTGTCTCGGATGATAACAAGGTATTCGCACTGGCCAACCCAAATGATTCAGAGGCATTTGGCATCACCTTGGAGCCCGCGGGCGGTAGTGTGTCCCCTAATCTAGAGCAGTTGTATGCCTTGGGCGCTGTTTCTTCTTAATTAAGATTTGGGTAGCTTCCGAATCGGAATAACCAATTTGATTTCCACGGGAATACCGGCATGAACCTGAAGTTCCATAGACTTTTGAATCAGCTCGATTTTAAGGCTTTTATTTTTCCTTTCAGCATTGTTGCCGCCTTGGTGTAGCCGCCCGCACCACCATCCACAAAATGGATATGGTCGGCTTTTCTATTGCGTACATAACATGAAATAATACTTTCCTCACTGAAATGTACGCCAAAAATCAGTCTCCCGTTTTTTTCTTCTTCCTCTAAATAATCGACCAAGAGTTTCCTGTTCTCGGATCGCCCTGAAATGACCATATTGATACGACCGTCCAACACAAAAATATCGGAAAGTTGAACGAGCTCGGCCAAGTATTCCTGTCCCGATTTATGAGGAAGATACCCCACTTTTCCGATAAGCGTGTACATCCATTCCTTAAGTAACTCCATAAAACCGTACCGAAGCTTTCGTGTACGTAGTTCCGTTCTGATTTTCTGTAGGCTGGTATTCAATTTTAATTTCGGTATTGAGATCGGGTTCCGATTTTGATGCGGACCATAAATCGCATCTATCTTGTCGAGCGCCCCCTTGAATACCATGGCCTGTTCCGAACCGTGAATCGCATCGATCAATAAACAAATGACCTCATCGGAATGGGTGGGTGGCGGAATTTTGTTCCAGCGACATTCCATGCCCTCGAGACGTAACGCCATCTCGTTTTTGGTCGTCGTTTGAGGAGAACGGTACTTCGATTTAATATGACGCTCCGCCAGCTGTAGCCCATTGCCCAATACAACTGGAATCGAAAATAGGGCATTGACGTGTACTTTTGCGATTTTTAATTCGTTCGCCGCTTGGTATATGGCCGAGATCGGAAAGCTGCCCACTCGAAGCTCAATATCAAATTCGTCCTGTACGTTGGCCTGATGTGCTTCCAAGGCGGTCATGGTCTCTTCCAATAGGGTCGAAGGAATGATTAGGGTAGCGCCATCTCCACCGAAGAAAAAGGGAATATCGACCTTTACTTCGGAAGCAATATTCAAAGCGGCAATAATACTGCCGGTAGCGATGAGATTGACTACTTGAGATAGGCCACTATCGATGGCTTTTGTAGAATCCTTGATGTCCGTAATAAGTATGTGCCAATCCGAAGGGATACGTGTAAAAACTTCGGGTTGGCCCAGTAGGTCACTGACCGAGCCATCATAAACCGGCAATTGATTATAGAATAAAGTGTTTTCCATGTACTATTGCTTTATAGCGGCGCCATTCCTTTGGTAGTTTGTGGCCACAAAAGCCAACTGAGTTCAAAAACCAGGACACTAAGGTTCCTAAACTAGGGAAAAGGATTGACTTAGCGTGCCCTTGTTTCGAACAAAAAATGCCACAATCCGAAAATCATGGCATCGCTTTCAACCTAAAAACTGGAAATAGCATACATCAGAGTTGTGTAATTTCATGATGCAGTATCGGTCCCAATTCGTATGCTGCTTCCGAAAGCTCTTTTTTTAAGGCCAACACCTTATTTTTTAATCCGTTCGCCTTGTATATTTCAGCAGCACGATATAGTATGGCGGGTTCAAAGGTCTTATCGGCGATATGGTTCTGAACGAGGTCCAAGGCTTTCTCCTTGTCCCCTAGATGCAAGTAGGCTGTCGCTAACATGCCATAACTCTCAGGTGTCGGTCTATTGATTACTTCTTTCTTTGCTAATGCCAATGCCATCGGGTATTGTGCTGTCTCCTCCAAATAAAGATCCACATGGTAGGCGTTATACATATCACCATAATTTGGGTTTGCCGTGGCCTTGATATAGGCATCAAGATTCATGGCATATGCAAGGTCATCGCCCTTATACCTGGCAATCTCCGCTTTTAAAATGTAGTAATCCGGTGCTTGGTAGTCTTTTGTTACCGAATCGAGAATACGCATCGCTTCTTCAGGGTTTTTTTCATGGGAGAAAACGATCCAAGCAATACCTTTTTTAGCATGGGCGTTTTGTGGGTCTATATCGAGCGCTTTCAAATAGTGTTGATATGAGTCTTCCAATCTTCCCGCATGACCGTAATAATCAGCAAGATTGGTGTATGACCAAAGGATAAGGTTTTCGTTTTGCATTCCCTCGGCCTTGTATTTGGCCTGCTCCATCAAGGCAATGGTGTCCTCTAAATATCCTTGATGATTTTGCCATTTTGCTTTGCGTATGAGGTATCCGAAATCGGTATCGTTCGCTATGCTATCGAGATACTGTTTGGCCGTTCCATAATTGCCAAGCTCCATATGAACATCGAATAGCAGACTTTGGGTTTCTTTCAATCCGTTGCTTTTAACATAGGAGTCTTGCGCCAATTGCAAGGCTTCCTTAAAGCGGTGCTGTGAAATATAATTTCTGGCGAGCGCTCTACGCAAGGTAGGTTTTCCGACGGCAGCGATTTCCACGGCTTTTTTTAGGGCCTGCTCTGATTTTTTGAGGTAATCGATGTTTCCGGTCTGTTGAAAGTATCTATTGTATTCGCCCCCGACTACACTAAAACTGGTCAGTTGAATGCTATCGGGTTTGATTTTTGAGTTCCAGAGCTCGAAGTATTTTGAGGTCGTCTTTGCAGGCTTTGATGCGAGATAATGCTCATAATCCGAAGCTGAGGTGATTTGTTGTTCTGTTTTTTGGCTACAGGAAAGTAGTGCCAAAGACATTATTAGGATACTGAAGTATTTCATGGGTTCTGTTTTTTAGGTTGAACAATGTGATAAAAGAGGAGCGCGAGTCGCCGCGCTCCCTATCATCCTTTTTCATAGATCAAATCACTTATTCAGGAGCTCCGATATAAGGAAAGGTATCCGTAAAAGTGGCCGTAAGACCGACACCATCGGAGGTCAATCGAGGTAGGTCAGCGGTACCATCCATATCCGTATCCTGACCACTGAAACGATCTCCGGTGGTTCCACCAAAAAGGAGGATCAAGGAAACATCGATAATGTCGTCATCCAGTCTTCGTCCGGTCAGCGCTACCTCATCACCGTCAGGTACGAGCAGACTACCATCCATATCGGCATCCGTTCCAGGGTTGAAATAGGTGGTCGGCAGGTTGGGCGCGACTTCTAAAACATCAGCAGCCAGGTAGCCTGTCAAGGTAGGGGCATCCAAGCCCAAAATATTATTCTCGTAGTTGACAGCTGTGGGATCTAAGCCTAACAGACCGGCATACACGTCGTGATATGCCTCAAGCCGGGCCTCATAGGCCGGTTGAAATGCGGCTGCCATTTCAGAAGGAATCGCAACGTTCTGGGCGTCCTTGTTGTCATCCGTTCCGAAGACGGTATTAATGCCTGGCCTGCCCATGAAATCGATTTGGCTATAGGTGCCGGCAAAATCGATTGTCATCATGCCGTCATCACAAGGTTCACAAGTGGTACCACCACAATCGATACCTGTTTCGTTACCGTTCATGATGCCGTCCGTACAGGTCGGCAATATGACAATGGGTGTATTATCATCATCACTACAGGAGGTTACAAGACCCATAGTGAGCAGCGAGAACATAATATATTTTGCACTAATTTTCATAATCTTTACGTTTTAAATTTTTTAGAATTATTGTTTTACGTTCGTTGTCACCCAGGTTTTATATACTTCCAGGCCTAGGGCATTCGTGCCAGAGGTACTACCGAGCATGCTATTCGGAAGCTCGACGACAATGGAGAGTGTATTGGCGCCATCGAAAGTGTCTTCCGCCTCACCCGCTGGTTTGAATCCCCCTGGGGCCATTCCTCCTATTACCGCATTGAACTGAAAGAAATCGAAAAAGAAGGGATCTTGCCTTGGCCCCGCGAAGAGCTTTACGCCATCAGCGGTAGTTTCAATCACCGCAGTGGCTCCCGAAATAGTGACATCCCCTAAAGGTAAATCGGTCATCACCGTGCTGTTCAGTCCGGTTTGTGCCGGGGCAACAGGACCGAAGAAATACATTCTTCCATCCCTCGGAATAGCTTGGATGACGAGATCCTCCACCAAATCGTTATTGGTGTCGATATTGATCTCGGTCAGTACATTTTCATCGAATTCGCCATAGGCCAAATCCGGCAAAACGTTGGTCTGTAGGTCTACGACGAATACGGTGTTGTCCGAGCCTTCAGTAGGTTCGAAGGCGAAAAAGTCGGTTACATCGGCTGTTTGTCCGGTGGTGCTGAGAGCATCGATATGATCCGCTGCTATCAATACGATACCTGCCACGACCAAAGCGGACAGCCCTAAATACATTTTTGTTTTCTTCATTTTACATTGTTTTTAGATTATTATTCGGGGGTATCTACGCGGTTTGGTTTTGCAGGTTTGGTTTTAAACGTTAAAAATTTGTTAAGTACGGATGTGTCGAGAGTCGTCCAGATTTTGGAACGATACAGTGGAATAGTTAGGGCCAAAATCCCGAGTTGACCAAATCGAGAAACCGGGACATCTTCACCAAAATGATCGCAAAACCCAATTATGCCTCGATCGATCATCTTGATCTTGGAAGTAAGGGGGCAACCGAGATTAGCGCAAAAAAATTAGGGTGACATGGTAGTGTAACAAGGCCCCGCGTCACTGCCTGAAAGTAGAGTGTTGTGGTTTGGAAGGGGAGCGTTTTAGTGCCCTTTGCAGGGCATCTAAGGTTAAACTGGCTTTCTTCATGGAGTGGTCCTCACGGGCGTATTGCAATACCTTTGCCGGTGTTATAAAAAAACACGAATGTGGCTTCGGAGTACAACGCTATTCGTTGTCCGGTCGGAAGCGTCTAGAAGAACCATTTTGATCGTACAAACGATTACAGCTACTATAGGCCTGATGAGTTTCATCCGTTACAGGCTGGAAGCCGAGAAGCGGCCCGAGTGAGTGATCACCAACTCAGGGATAAAATGAAGTGTCGCCCTTCTTTAGGGTCGAACCCATCGGTTTTCGGCCAAGAGAAGAATCTCAGTCCCTACTTTAAGCTCTCAATGGTTAGGTGCTTGTCGACCCAATAGCTGTCATCTTTGAACCCGTACGCAGAGGGTTGGTAATCGCCAACAAGATCTACTTTGGCCGATTCGGGAACGGGTGAGCCCAAGGCCCAGAAAACACCATTTACAAGCAGACGACGCACCCCTTCATTCAACATATCAGTTGCGGCACCAATTGTTGAGGCGAACGCTTTTCCTTCTTTTCCACCAGGAATTTGATAGCTTTTTGTCCAAGCGATGGGCATCAAAATAGTATTGACCTTTAGGCCCTCGTTGTTTTCAGTAGCCAGTTTGGAATCGGTCGGTTTCAGTCCGAAGAACAAGTCGTTTTCATCAAAGTCACCTTCTCGATCGATGACCTGACCTAAAATGATAGGTTGGCTATCTCCTGGAAGCGGAAGGCGAACCCCATAGACATCGGTTGGTCCCCAAATACTGCCACTTTCTATTCCGGAAGCTATCGGATGTTTTTCAGCTCCATCCGCAATGATTCCCCTCGTACTTTGGTGCTTGTGGTGTCCGTGATGTGTATGCCATTTTTCACCCAAGACCAATCTGCCGAAACCGTCTGTCCATTCTTCCATCGCTCCAGAATAGGCATTACTATAATGCCCAAAGTTGGTTTCATCATCCGCTGCGAAATTAAAGGCGTGGGTGGCCGTTCGAATTCCGACTATCGGTTTTCCCGCCTTAAGATAGTCCTCAAAGTGCTGCATCTGAGCATCCGGTAAGGCCCGAAAACGCGTAAGTAGTACCATCATATCAGCGGAGTCGAGCACTTCAAGTCCAGGGATGTTCTTCACGTAATTCGCATCAACAATTCCGGGTTTCTCTGGGTTTTGCGCGAACAGCACGGTGCATTTGAAGCCATGATGGGTCGATAGAATTTTGGCCAATTGTGGAAGCGCTTCTTCCGAGCGGTATTCTTCATCGCCTGAGACCAATACAATATGCTTGGCATTCGGTGTGGCGCCTTCAAAAACGAGCCATTCTTCAGGAGCATCTACAACGGCTTGTTCGATAACTTCCTCTTTTTTTTGTTCTTTACAGGTGATAAAGGCCAAACAGACAAACACATAAATCAAGTTTTTCATTTTCGAATCGTTAACTGGTTAAAGGGGCTATTGAATGCCATTTTTGATAAATTCAAGTCCTTGGGTATAGATTTCGGTGGAAGGGGAATAGTCGCGCCAGACATTGATGGCGTTGGCAAATTCGGGAATAAGGGTGCTGAATGCTTCAATGGTCAGCCAACCATCATAGCCGATCTCCTTCAGTGTAGGGAATACATCATCCCATTGCACCTGACCACTTCCGGGCGTGCCACGATCGTTCTCGCTGATATGAACGTGCCTTAAAACGGGCGCAATTGTACGCAGTGCGTCAGACTGACTTTTTTCCTCAATATTGCTATGATGTGTATCATACATAGCTCCCAAATTCGGATGGTCAACGGCTTCGACCAAGGTCTTTAGGTCTGCCATGGTGTTATAGAGATAGCACTCAAAGCGGTTCAATGCCTCAGGGCATAGTATGATATTGGCGGTTGCGGCATATTCTGCAGCTTTGCGAAGCATTTCGGCGCTTCTTTTTCGTTCATCTTGGGTAGGGGGCTGTCTGGTGAAGTATGCAAAACTGGAGTGTAACGGCCCGCATATATTATCGGCACCTAAGGCTTGGGCATTATCTATGGCCCATTTTAGACGATCAAGACCCGCCTGTTGAACTTGGGCATCGGCACTTGAAATATTCTCTTCTGGGGCCAGTCCAGTGACGGTGGTCACGCCGAGGCCCAAATCGGCAAAATGATTTCCGAGTAGGGTATAATGCGATACATCGCCCTCGCCCATATACAGCTCGATACCATCGTAACCTGTGGCTTTGAGTTCGTCTATAATGGGATAGTGTTCTTCAGTAACGTGATTCGTCCAAAGGAGCATGTTCATTCCTATTTTCATAGCAATTGCGTTTAATGTTCGTTCTTGTAAGAGGGGGAAGCTTACCCCCTAAATAAACAACCCCCTCCTGAGGCAGGCAGGGGATTGTTCAATATTTCATCTTAATTAGTGAGCCGCTGCGGGTACGGCATCATCCGATTTTCTGTTCTTCAACCAAAAATAGAGTATGGTAAAAAGTATGATTAGAATGCCAGGAAATAATACCATTGTTCCTAATGTGGCTTGCCCCGAGACGAGTTCTAATTCATCACCGGTTAATCCATTCGCTTCGGCGACCGCTCGATCAGCATCGATCCATCCACCAATGATGGGTTGAAAAATGGTATTCGCGAACATCCCCACGGCGCCGATAATCGACATTCCCAGCGCTCCACTTTTTGGCACCTTAGTAGCGACCAAACCAATCATATTCGGCCAGAAATAGGCAATTCCTAAGGCAAATATGATAGCTGCCACGTAGGCCATGGCCCCGGTTTGCGTACTAAAAAGATAGACGCCGATGGTCGCCAATACCGCCGAGCCTAGAAGCACACCGGTCTGGTCGAATTTAGCCACCATGTCCCCGCCAAAATAACGAGCCACGGCCATGAGTCCGGCCGTTAATGCAAGAATGATCATGGGGTGGGCCCCACTTTTTGATAGAATCAAACTTACCCATTGGTTCGGACCAAATTCCGAAATGGCGGTTAAGGACATACACACGGCGATAAATAGAAATAAGGGGGTAATCATGGCTTTGACATTGCCTGTTAGTGTTGCCGCCTCTTGCACTTTTGCCCTTGGCCATGACTGTCCGAAAAACAAATAGGCATAGATAAATGTGGGAATCAACAATAACCAAACTTGGTTACGGCCCAATATTTCAAGATTATCGGTCATGAACCCTGAGAGTAGACTACCTACGGCAATACCTCCTGGAAACCACATATGAAACCGATTCAGCATCTTACTCATCTTATTCCCCTCATAAGCATCCGCAATCATAGGGTTACAGGCCGCTTCGGTACATCCGTTTCCAAGCCCAATGAGTAAATTAGCAATCAACAGCCCTACATAACTTCCAGAGAAGATGAGCATTAAAATACCAATAGCATGGGCAAAAAAGGCGAATTGCATAATTACCTTTCCGCCGACTTTATGATAGATCAATCCACCGATAACCATGGATATCGGAAACCCTAAAAACCACATTGATGTCGCAATACCGGCCTGACTTGCGGTCAAACCAAGTTCTATTTTGAGTTGATCTAATATGCCCGCAGCAATAGCAAAGGAAAAAGCAGTTGTGATCAAGGCAAAACAACTACCATAAAAGAGTCTGTTGGCATTCGTTGAAGTATTCGTTTCCATAATTTGAAAAAGTTTGTATAAACTGTTAGATTAATTGGTTGTAGTGCTTTTTGAGTCTATAAGTTTACTTACTTTTTTGTTATTATCATAATTAATTTGCTCAAGTCTTGTCGGTTTATCACAAAATAAGCGTCCCTTTTACAAAACCAACAGTTTTATCGGCCATAATAGTCGAATTTTAATTAAATTAGTTGTCTTTGTGCACGTACACGTTACAAACAAATACCACTAAATCACATTCACAATGCAAAAAAACAACTACCCTAAATTACACAATGCCTCCTGGCCCGGAGTGGTAGGCAAAGGTCCTGATTCCGAACCGCCGATCGATATCGACACTATGATCGAACTCACAGCAAATGCCGAGGTAAACGGAGTCAAATTCGACGGATTCGATCTTTTTGTGGCCGACCCTCATCTGGATATCGATTCATCGGATGATGCTATCAAGATCATGGCCGATAAGGCACGGGCCAAAAACCTGGAAATCGGAAGCCTTGTGGCACCCATTTGGGCCGGCACCGGTGGAGGTTCCGCAATGGGCTCCGTCGAGGAGCGGAAGCAATTCGTCTCTCAAGTGCGAAAGGCCTGCGAGATCGGCAAGAAGTTGCGTGATATCGGGGTAAGGCCAAATGGCATTGTGCGCATCGACTCTTCTATAGACCCCGAAAGTTGGGCCAAAGATGAAGTCGGAAATACGAAATTGATAGCCCAAACCTTTCGTGAAGCTTGTGATGTAGCTGCTGATTATGGAGAATCACTCGCTGCCGAAGGTGAAATCTGCTGGGGGGGTATGCACGGGTGGAAAACCATGCTCAAGACCCTTGAGGCCGTTGACCGACCCAATATCGGATTTCAAGCAGACATGGCGCATACCTTATTATATCTCCTAGGATACAATAAGGAAGATGAGCGTATACTGCCGAAAGACTTTGATTGGAATGATAGAGCGACTTTGTCCGAAGGTCTTAAAACGTTAACTGCTGCCCTTCGACCGTGGACTATCGACTTTCATGTGGCTCAAAATGACGGCACCGTTTTCGGCTCGGGTTCCCACGATAAAACAGGAAGGCATTGTCAGGCCTCAGATCCCAACGGAAAATTGGATATTGCCGTAGATGCCGGTCACTGGTTACGTGACGAAAACGGGGTGCTCACCAAAAAGTTCAGACATATCTGTTGGGATGGCTGTATGTTTCCCAATGATGTCATGATGCAACCCAAGACCTGGAATGATATTTTGGGTGCTATGATCCAAGTGCGCGACTTGCATGGCTGGTATGAATAGATTAATAGAACTTCCGTGCTCTGGTAAAGGCCTTAGGGGACGAATTCTTCACGATAACACTTTTGAAAAATGAGTAGTAAAAAAGAAATAAGAATAGGCTTGGTAGGATACGGATTTATGGGCCGTACACATTCCAATGCTTATAGACGCGTAGGGAACTTTTTCCCAGAATTAACACATACGCCTGTGTTGAAAGCCGTTTGTGCACGAAACGAAGATCGGCTAAAAGCATTTGCCGAACAATGGGGCTATGAATCGTATGAGACAGATTGGCGAAAACTGATCACACGAGATGATATTGACGCTATTGATATCTGCACTCCGAATAACATGCATGCCGAAATTGCCATTGCGGCCGCCGAAGCCGGTAAGATGGTACTTTGCGAAAAACCGTTGGCCCGTACGGTGGCCGAGGCCCAACCGATGGTCGATGCTATTGAAAAGGCAGGGGTGCCAAATACGGTATATTTCAATTACCGACGCATTCCCGCAGTCACTCTTGCCAAGCAGTTGATCGATTCAGGTAAACTAGGCAAGATCTTCCACTTCCGTTCCAACTTTTTGCAAGACTGGACCATAAGTCCTGAACTTCCACAAGGCGGGGAAGGACTTTGGCGACTCGACAATGCCGCGGCAGGCTCGGGAGTTACCGGTGATTTGCTAGCGCATTGTATCGATACTGCGATGTGGCTGAATGGAGGAATAGCCGATGTGTCCGCCATGACAGAGACCTTTATTAAGGAGCGGGTACATACCGGAACCGGCGAAAAACAAAAAGTCGATATCGATGATGCCTGTATTTTCCATTGCCATTTTGATAACGGGTCTCTCGGACTGTTCGAATCCACGCGCTACGCAAGAGGGCATAAGGCTTTGTTTACCTTCGAAATCAATGGGGAACATGCTTCGATTAAGTGGAACTTGCACGACCTAACCCGTCTAGAGTATTTCGACCATCGCGATGAGTCCATCGAAAGAGGCTGGCGTTCCATTCATGTAACTGATGGCGACCAGCCGTATATGGACAAATGGTGGGTGCCTGGATTATCCATTGGATATGAGCATAGCTTTGTGCATCAAGTAGCTGATTTCTTGAAATGTTTGGAGGATGGGAAACCCTGTTCGCCAACCTTCAAGGAAGCCCAAGAAACCCAGAAAGTCTGTGAGGCGGTCTTAGAATCCGCAAAGGCAAAAACTTGGAAAGATACTGGTGTCGAATGGTCGTGAGCAACGTCCTTTCGAAGGAGGGCGTATCGGCAAAAGATACTCTCCGTAAATTTTGAAACCATAAAACCAACAACATCCATAAAAAAACGACAACGAATACATGAGTGAATCAATACAAGGCTTTTGCCTTCAAGGAAAGGAAAAAATTTATCCGAATGCAGACGATGTAACCAAGAATACGGCAGTGGTACCGATGGAGCTGCCACCCTTAAAGGAGGGCGAATTATTAGCAAAGACACTCTATACCGGCATCTGTGGCTCTGACAACAGCGCTTCCATTGGCAAGGCAAATTTTGATTGGGTAGAAAGACCGCGTATTATCGGTCACGAATTTAGCGCCCAGGTGCTCGAATTAGGGCCAGGCGACCATGGCGATGTCAAGGTGGGCGATATCTTTACCCCCTTGGCCATGTTAGGATGTCAAGAAGAAGATTGCCCTGCCTGTAGTGTGGCCAAATGGAATCTTTGTGCCAGAAAGCAGATTATCGGTTTTCATAGAAACGGCGGTTTTGGCCAACGCGTAGTGCTAGAATCGGATCGGGTCGTACCCTTAATGGAAGGATTGACACCGGCGCAAGGCGCTTTGGTCGAACCCCTGTCGATTATTACAAACGCCCTATACCGCAAATGTGATATCAAACCTGGTCAAGATGTGGTGGTGACCGGTTGTGGAATCATCGGTTTAATGTCTGCCGAGGTTGCTAGAGCGGCAGGTGCTCGGGTAGCAGTGACAGGTATTGCCCATGACCGAGACATTCGTTTGAGAAAAGCAAAGGAACGTGGGTTTATCACTTTGGAAGTATCCCCAGAAGATACACTGACCTCCCAATTGCAAAAAGGAATTGCGGATACTAACGGTATTCCGTTCGGGATTAATGGAAAGGTAGATTTGCTCATCGAATGTTCCGGAGTGCCAGCAGTACTTACCGAAGCCATAGATGTGGTTCGCCCTGAAGGGGATATCTGTGTCATCGCGACCTATGGACAAGAGGTGCCGATCAATGCCACCCACCTAACACGAACCTCCTTGAACTTGAGAGGGTCGATGGGGTCATGCCGCGAAGATTATATGTCCGCAATGAAATTGATGGTCACGGGTGTTTTTCCGGCCGAGCATTACACCGATCTCTATGAATTTGAACATGTTACCCAGGCTTTTGAAGATTCTATAAAAGCCCGTAATATGAAGGCAGTCGTAAAAATGAATTAGATTTTTGCCGGTCGGGGCGCAATTTTTAAATCCTTCCGTCAGGACTACCTACTAACAAAATAAAGAATACGACAGGTTCGCCACAGATTTAAATCACAATGTAACCCGTACAGCATAAAAGAAATAGCACAGAAGAACTAGTACATGACAAAAATTTTTATCACAGGAGGAACAGGTTGTATCGGCTCCGTTACCATCTATAAATTACTGCAATCGGATCAGGTCGATAAAATCATTATTGCAACACGCTCCAATAATGCAGAGCCCTTAAAATTATGGTTAGGGGAAGCACTTGACCCGCGTCTTGAGTTCGTGACCTTGGATGTATCCAATTACCTCGAAATTGAACGGGTATTGCTTGAAGTGAGCCCGACCCATATCATTCATTTGGGGGCGTATCAAAGTCCTGATTGTTCACGCGACCATATTGGTGGAATGGAAATCAATACGGGGGGAACCATGGCCTTATTCGATGCTGCGGAAAAACTTCCTGCATTGGAGCGATTCGTATTTGCCAGTTCTGCCGCCGTCTACGGAATGCGATTGATGTATCCGCAAGAAACCATTTCGGAAGAGGTTCCCTTGGCCCCGCCCAATCACTACGGAATATGGAAATTAGCCGGGGAACACTTGGCGCGCTTGTTTTATGACAATACCAAGGTACCTACGGTATGCCTGCGGATCAACACGACCTATGGAAAAGGCCGTGACAAAGGCAAAACCTCCGCCCCGACCAATGCGTTGAAAGCCATCGTATTGGCCGCGATAAAAAATGAAAAAGCCTCGTTTGAAATGCCTTATCAGGGTCGTGAAAATTACCATTATGTCGAGGATGTCGGCGCACAGTTCGCTGCAGTATGTATCCAACCGTACAAGGGTTTCGGAGCTTTCAATATTCAGGGGGAAACCATTCCTATTGCATCTTTTTTAGAGCTTGCGGCCAATCAGGCTAAAGAATTGGGTATGGGTGATCTTACGTCCTTGTCCATTGTTGAAAATGCCCCGCCCAACTTGTTTATCTGTGACTTGGACCATAGTAAAATCAATAGTACGTTTTCAAATCTACCCCTTACCGATATTTCCATAGGCATTCGAAAATCACTTTTGGAATTCAAGGAAATGGCTGAAAAAGGAATACTCACCTATTCAACACCGGCTTCATGAAAACAATAGGAATCGGTTTTATTGGAGCAGGCGACATTGCCAATTTGCATGCAGAGGCGATCAATGAATTGCAAGGTGCCGAGTTGATCGGATTATGGAACCGTACCCATGGCAAAGGGGCTTCGAAGGCCCTTGTCTATGGTTGTAAGGTATATAATTCCGTGGAGGAGTTACTGAATGACCCCAAGATAGATGCGGTGTTTGTGTTGACTAACATGGAGACCCATTGCGAGTATACGATCCAGGCCGCCAAGGCTGGGAAACATGTGCTGGTAGAAAAACCTGCTGCATCAAGCATCGATGAATTGGAACGAATGAATGCTGCTATTCAAGAAGCCGGTGTCCAATGTATGCCTGTGCACAATTACATCTATGAACCCGCAATTGAACGTGCGAGGGCGATGATAGAAAACGGCAAATTGGGGGCGATAACCCAGTTCTACATGATGTACAACATACACCATGCCGATGAGATTCGCGCTCGGTATCCCGGAGTGATTCGGCAGATATTGACGCACCATAGCTACACCATGCTGTATCTCGCAGGGGTGCCAAAAACGGTGTCCTGTTTAATGAATACAGTAGATGATACCCTTGCGCCTCAAGAGAACGTGGCTATGGCGAATATTCAAATGGAAAATGGAACCTTAAGTCACCTCTGTGCCAGTTTTGCCAATGATGACCACTCCGGAGACCCATGGACATGCATGATCAAGGTCATCGGCACTAAGGGTAGCACCCGATACAGTTATCGCGATTTTGTCATCAATGATCGTAACGGGGCACATTCGCAGACCTATCAGAACTATCCTGAATCCATAAAAAATACGGCGACCCACTTTATTGATCGTGTAGTACGATTAGGTGAAGAACCCCTATCGAGCATAAAGGATGCGATTACGTGTCAACAGATTATAGAGGCGTGTGAGTTATCCGTAGAAAAGGGCATACATGTCACCCTAACCAAAAACTAAACCCACAGATGATGAATCGACTTTTACACAACAATCCAGTAACGATCGCCATACTTTTTTTGATGTTCGTATCGCTGATGGGATGTACTTCCAAGGAGGAGAGCGGAATTCCAGTTCGGAATCAGCAACATATCGTGCTTATCGGAAATAATCTGGCTTCTCGAATGCTGAATTTTGGACATTTCGAAACCGAGATGCATCTGAGGTATCCCGATAGCTCGTTATTTATACGAAACATGGCCGATCCAGGCAACACTGCCGGGTTTCGTCCCCATTCGTCCCGGAAATTGCCTTGGGCATTCCCTGGTGCGGAAGCGTTTTACCCAAATGAGTTGGGCAATACCTCGGGCAGCATCGGATTCTTTCCCTCGGAAGACGAATGGTTGACCAATTTGAAGGCAGATGTCGTTTTGGCTTTTTTCGGGTATAATGAATCTTTTGCCGGAGAAGCGGGATTGGAAAATTTCAAGAGGGAGCTACATGCCTTTGTGGCGCATACCAAAAATCAAAAATACAATGGTACAAGTGCACCGAAATTGGCCCTAGTGTCCCCGATCGCTTTTGAGGATCTTTCGGCCAAAATGGACTTGCCTAAAGGGCAAACCGAAAATAAGAATCTGAAGCGGTATACTGAAGCGATGCGTGAAGTGGCCATTCAGGATAGCGTACTATTTGTGGACGCATTTACGCCAAGTTCGGAATGGTACGCTACTGAGGAAAAACAGATTACCGCCGACGGATTTCAATTGAACGATTTCGGCTACCGGAAGTTCGCCACCCTATTGGCTGATGAAGTTTTCGGCAAGGGGAGCGTCCAAACAACGGTGAACCGTGATTTGGTCCACAATGCCGTTGTGGAAAAAAATTGGTTTTGGCATAATGAAATCAAGCTGCCCAATGGAGTGCACGCCTGGGGCAGGCGCTATGATCCTTTTGGCCCCGACAATTACCCCTACGAGAAAGAAAAGATCAATCAGATGACCGTCATTCGTGATAGTGCCATTTGGGCCGTTGTTGAAGGGGCTGATTTTGACGTCGCAGCTGCGGATGAAAAGACAAGAACACTTCCTCCTGTAAAATCGAATTACGATCCTGGGATGGGCAAGGTAGAAGACGGCTATAAATACGGTCAGGAAGCCCTTGATCGCATAAAGGCCGCTCCAGGGTATAAAGTAGAGCTATTCGCCTCGGAAAAAGAGTTTCCGGATCTGGCCAACCCCGTTCAGATGTCTTTTGATAATGAAGGTAGGCTTTGGGTAGGGGTGATGCCCTCCTATCCACACTATAAACCGGGCGACAAAAAGCCTAAAGACAAGCTTATCATTCTTGAAGACCTTGACAAAGACGGCAAGGCCGATAAGCAAACTACCTTTGTCGATGATTTGAATTTGACGATTGGTTTTGAATTTGCCCCAGAAGGAGTATATGTTTCCCAAGGAACCAATCTGGTCTTGTTAAAGGACACCGATGGTGATGACAAGGCCGATGAGAAGGAGATTATCTTAAGCGGATTTGACGATCACGATACACACCATACTGCAGGTGCTTTCGCGGCAGATCCCTCTGGTGCCATATATATGGGGGAAGGCGTGTTTCTACATACCAACGTAGAAACGGCTTATGGTCCGGTTCGAGCTACTAATGGTGGGTTTTACAGGTACAGTCCACAACGGCATTATTTGGAGCGAACGGCCCAATTGCCCATACCAAATCCTTGGGGAATTGCCTTTGATGACTGGGGACAACCCTTTTTCGCGCATACTTCCGGTCCTGATATGACCTGGATGACTCCAGGAACCATCAAATCACGATATGGACAGGCCAATCCGCTGCCCAAGAATTTGATTGAGGAAGTACACCGGGTACGGCCGACCTCGGGACTTGAATTCATTTCAAGCCGCCATTTTCCGGATGAGGTGCAAGGCGATTTGATCATCAATAATACCATCGGCTTTTTGGGCACCAAACAACATACTATGGTTGACGACCCGGACAGTGCCGGATACCTCAGTAAACATAGATTGGATTTGATTACGTCAACGGATACCAATTTTCGTCCTGTGGATATGGAATTCGCTCCCGACGGTTCGCTCTATATCGTAGATTGGCACAACGTTCTCGTCGGACACATGCAACACAATGCTCGCGACCCGTTACGAGATCATGTACATGGACGAATTTATAGAATTACCTACCCCGAGAGACCATTGGTCGAGCCGGCCAAGATCGTCGATGCGAGTATTGAAGAACTTTTAGAGAACCTCAAATTGCCCGAATTCCGAACCCGATATCGCACGAAACGCGAGCTAAGGGCGCGGGACTCGAAGGAAGTTTTAGCAACCTTGAAAAATTGGGTAGGCACCTTGGATAAAACCGATGCAGCCTATGAGCACTATCTTTTAGAAGCGCTATGGGTCACCTGGGGTCTGAACCAAGTGGACGCCGATCTCTTGAATCAAGTGTTGAGCGCCAAGGATTTTCGGGCCAGGGCCGCCGCGGTCAAGGTATTACGCTACGCCGGACATCAGATTGAAAATCAACCCGAATTATTGATGACAGCTGCCAAAGATGAACACCCGCGCGTACGATTGGAAGCCTTTGTAGCGGCATCGTGGTTGACAAAGGAAGAAGGGTTACCCATTATCGAAGCAGCAGGTAAATTACCTATGGATACTTGGATGGAGAAACCCTATGAGGCAGCATTGGCCCATATTCAAGGGGTCAACGTGGGGCAAGAGGTCGATGGGGGAACCAAGACCGATCTAGAAGGTGCCGACAAGAAGCTCTTTGTAATGGGCGAGGAAATCTACAATCGAGAAGGTTTTTGTGTGACCTGTCACCAACCAGACGGTTTGGGATTGAGTGCATCGCAATTCCCCCCTCTGGCAAAATCTCCCTGGGTGACCGGCAACGAAGAACGCTTGATCAAACTGACCTTGCATGGCCTTATGGGGCCATTGGAATTGATGGGGAAAACCTATCCGGGTCAAGTGCCTATGACCCCGTACGGAGGAATGCTAAACGATGAGGAAATCGCGGCGGTATTGACCTTTGTACGAAACGCTTTTGACAATAAAGCCTCGGTCATATCACCCGATTTAGTGAAGAAGGTTCGGGAGCAGACCAAGGACAAGGAAGGGTTTTATTCCCCAGCGGAACTATTGAAAGAACACCCCATGGAGTAGAAGGGCAGCTGGGGCCAATAATACAAACGGTTTACGCATAACCCTATGTCTCAAGGACTCATGGTCTTTTTAGGGAAAAGGAACCGAAATGGTATAGTGTATGCTTAAAAAAGCCGTTGGCATGAGATATTATGGAGTCATCTTATTTTTTATTCACCTTATTGGGTTTGGACAGACAACGATGGTAGATAACAAAGAATTGCATGTAGTTGAAATAGCGTTTTCTGGAGAAGCAAGCTTATCGAAAATTTCCGAACTCTTAGAGGCCAATGCCGAACTTCACTCAATCGATTTCATCAATTGGGAAGTTTTTCCGTACCGTCCTGAAGTTAAATTCAGAATAGCCCACCACGCAAATCAAATTTGGTTGAAGCTTTATGTGCAGGAGGAGAATGTCTTAGCCCAAAGAACAGAGACCAATAGTGCAACGCATCGGGATAGTTGTGTAGAGTTTTTTCTTGACCCTATAGGCGATGGCAACTACTACAACTTCGAATTTAATTGCATAGGAGTGACCCATTTGGCCTATGGACCCGATAGAAACGAACGAAAGTTTGTCGATCCTACAATTATTGAGGAAACGGTTCGGATCGAATCTTCGTTGGGGAGCAAAGCTTTCGAAGAGCGAAAAGGAGGCCACGAATGGGAAATGACGGTGGTCATTCCTGCAGAAGTACTAACCCATAACCAGGGCATCACCTTAAAAGACCTTAGGGCCAAGGCCAATTTTTACAAATGTGCCGATGATACCTCAAAGCCACATTACCTGAGTTGGAATCCGGTCGGGACCGATAGCCCCGATTTTCATCAACCCTCTTTTTTCGGAAGCTTGATTTTTGATTAGTAAAACACTTATATCCATAGTTGGTCAAAAAAATGTGCTCGTACACATTTTTTGAATATCCCTTGCTTCTTATTGAAAAGAACGGTATCTTAAAGCTGTGGTTTTGTGACAGATACCGACCCGATATCACATCACTTTTTTTGTTCTTTCGACGTCCCCCTTCGAAGACGACCGCAACAACCCTTACGAACCAAAAAACTACCATCTTGTCCAACCTAAAGAGATCGATATTCTTCTTCCTGATAACAGGATTTTTCGTTAGGTGTACTAGTGAGCCCCCCGATGGGGGACTGCTGCTTCCTGATGATTTCAAGTCCGTTGTTGTGGTCGATAGTGTTGCCGAAACCGTGCGGCATATGGCGGTTACCCAAGACAATATCCTCTATGCCAAACTGAGAAATGCCAATGAAAATGCGTCGGTGGTTGCACTGCAGGATGACAATGACGATGGCGTGGCCGATGTGGTCAAAAAATTCGGTGGAAACTCGCCGAAAAACAAATGGAGTTATGCTACGGCAATGCGTGTATATAACGACTATATTTATTTTAGCTCTGATTTGGTGGTGTATCGCTATAAGTTGAAACCTGGCACCCTGATTCCCGAAGGTGAGGCCGAGGTGGTTTTGACCGATGATCACGAGCATGGTAAACATGAACATATTGGTAAACCCATAGCCTTTGATAATAAGGGGCATATGTTTGTGCCGTTTGGAGCTCCTTCGAATGCCTGTCAGGATCCGAAACGCACGCCCGGAGCACCCGGGCAAGATCCATGCCCACAACTGGAAGACCATGCAGGTATTTGGCGTTTTGATGCCAACCAATTGGGACAGACCCAAAAGGATGGCTACAAATATGCCACAGGAATACGAAGTTTAGTCGCGATGAACTGGAACCCGGTAGATGAGGAATTATATGCCGTAATGCACGGGCGTGATGACTTGTTGCGCTTATGGCCCAACAAGTATTCTCCTCATGAAAGCGCCTTGCTCCCTTCAGAAGAGTTTATGCGCGTCACGGAGGGCTCCGATTTTGGTTGGCCTTATTGCTATTATGATCAGATAAAAGAAAAAAAGGTATTGGCGCCTGAATATGGTGGCGATGGCGATAGTATAGGAAGATGCGATCAATTTGAAGATCCCATCATGGGCTTCCCTGGTCATTGGGCACCCAACGACCTAGTGTTCTATGAAGGCGACCAATTTCCCGACCGCTACAAGAATGGAGCCTTTATCGCATTTCATGGATCTACGAATCGTGCCCCCTATCCGCAATCGGGCTATATCGTGGCCTTTGTTCCTTTTAAGGATGGAAAACCCAGTGGCGCTTGGGAAGTATTTGCAGATGGCTTTGCCGGAGTTGACCCTATTGTCAGTGTGACCGACGCGAAACACCGCCCAATGGGAATTGCTTTTGCCCCTGATGGGTCAATGTATATTTCCGATTCGGTCGAGGGCAAAATCTGGAAAGTGACCTATGAAGGCGAAAAGACCACTTTTGGCGAGAGGCAGTTGGCGGGCATGGAACAACGGAAAGCCATGTCACATGTTCGTACGCCCCATGTCATTGACGACAATCTGATGAAAGATGAAGTCGTCGGAGGTGAAAACACCTACTATCGCTACTGTAGTGCTTGTCATCAACTCAATGGTAAAGGCGCAGGGGGTCGGTTTCCTCCACTTACCGGAACCGATTGGGTTACGGGCGATAAGGAACGGTTGATCAAGGTACTGCTCAACGGTATGGAAGGGAGTCTTGAAATTGAAGGAAAGGTGTACAACGGCGTAATGCCACAGCATGCCTTCTTGAACGATAAAGAAATCGCGGAGGTCTTAACGTATATCCGATCCAATTTTGGAAACGAAGCGAGTGACATTCAACCGGAAGAAGTACAAACGGTGCGCAAGGAACAAGAGCAAAATGATGAACCGATGACGCCGGTAGACGCCGCCGCAAAATAAGATTCAAATCGAAAAAGATGAAAAAGACGGTATGTTTTAATTTTCTGTTCGCAGCCTTTTATCTGTTTACCACGGTTGCGTTTGCCCAAGACTATGATATTCTTATTAAAAAGGGACACCTTATCGATGTCAAAAACGGTTTGGATAAGGTGATGGATATGGCCATCAAGGATGGTAAAATAGCAGCGGTCGGTGACAACATTTCGGCGCGCAAATCGAAAACCGTAATCAATGCGGAAGGCTTATTTGTATCTCCCGGACTCATTGACATACATGGCCATCATTTTTTCGGTACGGAGCCCAATGCCTATCTGAGCAACAGTTTTACGGCGCTACCGCCGGATGGTTTTACCTTGAGAAGCGGTGTGACGACCGTAGTTGATGCTGGGGGGTCCGGGTGGCGTAATTTTCAGACCTTTAAAGAACAAACCATTGAACGGTCTAAAACAAGGGTACTCTGTTTTTTGAATATCGTAGGGTCCGGAATGAAAGGCGGTGCCACAGAGCAGAACCTCGGTGATATGAACGCCAAGCTCACCGCTATGGTGGCACGACAGCATCCAGGAATTATCGTTGGAGTCAAATTGGCCCATTACAGCGGATTTGATTGGACCCCCACGGAGCGTGCGGTAGAAGCGGGTAATCTAGCCGATATTCCGGTCATGATCGATTTCGGGGGGAGCGAGCCGGAACTCTCATTGGAAACCCTTTTTATGGAAAAATTACGCCCTGGGGATATTTTCACACATGCGTATGCCCATGTGCAGCGAAGGACCCCCGTGGTCAATGCGAATGGAAAGGTGGAGGAGTTTGCACTTGCCGCGCAAAAAAGGGGAATTGTTTTCGACGTAGGTCATGGGGGCGGAAGTTTTTTGTTCGAGCAAGCCATACCTTCCATGCAGCAAGGGTTCAAACCAAATACCATTAGTACCGATCTTCATACGGGAAGTATGAACGGAGGGATGAAGGATATCGTCAATGTCATGTCTAAATTTTTGAACATGGAGATGCCCATGAACGAGCTTATTGCCACGGTAACTTTGAATGCCGCCCAGGCAATAAAACGTACTGATTTAGGGCATTTATCGGAAGGAGCTGTGGCCGATGTAACCCTTTTGAACCTGAAGGAGGGCGATTTCGGATTTATCGATACCCGAGGCAAACGAATGAAGGGAACTAAAAAACTCGAATGCGAATTGACCATCCGCGACGGAAAGGTGGTCTACGATCTGAACGGGATATCAAAATCCGAATGGAACGAGAACTAATGGATACAAAGTAACTAATACCGATACGCTCATGAAATTATTGCATGCCATACTCTTTATCATAGCGGCGGGGCATTTGACCCTGGCACAGACCGCCTCAAAAGAACAGCTTATTTTTCTTACCCCCGAATGGACGGGAGAACGATTTGAGGACGGAAGGCCTAAAGTCGCCGATGATATCCTGAGGCGGATGAAATCTGTGGCCATTGAAGAGGCTTGGGG
Source organism: uncultured Flavobacteriaceae bacterium (assembly GCA_947494565.1). Classification (GTDB taxonomy): domain Bacteria; phylum Bacteroidota; class Bacteroidia; order Flavobacteriales; family Flavobacteriaceae; genus Maribacter_C. Next base: position 244,871 of record CANLVG010000004.1, read on the forward strand.
CGTATTGCGAAATGAGGGGTACCACAATCAGTTCGAAGGAGGTTGGCAACCCTTGCATGATGATGTTCCTGTGGTAGGAAGGGCGTTGACGGTACAATATATGCCTAACCGACCCGACGTTTCCGAACAAATCAAAAAGAAAGGAACCGAAGAGGGACAAATAGGCAATACCAATTCTTGGCCGATCGACATGCTGCAACTGGGTGATGTATATGTTGCGGACGGATTTGGGAAAATAGTAGATGGTACCTTAATCGGGGATAATTTGGGCAATGCCATCTATGCCAAGTCGAAAACAGGAGTGGTTTTCAATGCCTCCAGTCGCGATCAAGAAGGACTTTCCAAAATCGAGGGTTTTAATGCTTTTGTTCGCGAATGGCACCCGTCGTTCCTAACGGAAGTGATGCTCTTGAGTATCAACTCACCCATTCGCATAGGGGCGGCTACTGTACTACCAGGTGATATTGTCCTGGGCAAGAAGGAAGGGGTGATGTTCATTCCCGCCCATCTGGCCGAGAAAGTGGTGGTCACCTCTGAAGTGGTGCGCCTCCGTGATTTATTCGGAATCACTCGATTAAAGGAGGGAAAGTACACCCCGGGACAAATTGATAATAAATGGACCGCGGAAATAGAACGGGATTTTTCAAAATGGTTGAACGATCATATCGATGAACTTCCCGTGCCAAAAGCACAAATACAGGAATTACTTAAAAAGCGAATGTGGTAAAATAGGATTAAAAGTAAAACATATGGAAAATAAAACGACACGAAGGGGCTCCTTCAAAAAATTGGGAATGGGTATTGCCGCCTTATTCGGGGTAGGTACGGTTAGTGCAATGGCAACCAAATCAAAAATCAAAAAAGAGGTAGTAGGGGAAATCGTTACAGATCAAGACATACCGCTGTTTTCAGGAGCGGTAAAACATGGCAATACCCTTTATATCGCGGGTAAAGGCGCCCATACGGAACCTTTTGAGATCAAGGCCCATACCGAAATAGTACTTCAAGAACTGCAAAAAGAATTGGAAAGAAACGGCTCGTCTATGGAGCAGGTATTGAAAGTGAATGTGTACTTGGCCGATCTCAATGATTATAAGGGTATGAACGAAGTTTTTCGCGGACGCTTCGGAAAAAATCCTCCAGTTCGAACCACCGTCGCTACCTATGGCGGAGTACCTGGAAAATCCCTTGTTGAGATGGATTGTATTGCAGCTGTCGACTAACATCAAAAAACAGAATTATGAATACAAGAAGAAAAGCATTGAAAACCATCTCGGCCATTCCGTTTATCGGAGCCTTGATTGGTCCGAGTATAGTGACTGCCAAAGTCGCTGAGGAAGCTGTGATGAAACCCCTGGCACGGGATTTCTTTAAGGAGTTGGGCCTCCGAACGTTCATCAATGCGGCAGGCACCTACACCTCAATGACCGGATCTTTGATGCACAAAGAAGTTACGGAGGCCATAAGCTACGGCGCTACGGAATATGTGAATTTAGATGAATTACACGATAAGGTGGGCGAGCGCATCGCACAACTGCTAGAATGTGAATATGCAACGGTATCCTCGGGGGCATTCGGCGCAATGACTATTGGTTTGGCCGGTGTCATGTGTGGCATGGACGAAAAAAAAGTGGCGCAACTGCCGAATACAGAAGGTCTCAAAGATGAGGTCATCGTGCAAAAAGGACATTCCATAGGGTATACCCACGCCCTGATCAATACGGGGGCAAAAATAGTGGAGGTAACCACCGCAAAAGAACTGGAAAAGGCCATCAACAAAAAGACCGCTATGTTATGGTTCTTAAATGCCAATACCGAAAAGGGAGAAATCAAGTGGGAAGAGTTCGTGGCACTCGGCAAGAAACACGACGTTCCTACTTTTGTTGATTGCGCAGCCGACGTACCCCCAGTAGAAAACTTGTTCAAGTTCACGAAAATGGGATTTGATCTGGTCTGTTTTTCCGGAGGGAAAGGCATTCGCGGCCCTCAAAGTGCGGGCTTGTTATTGGGGAGAAGAAAATATATCGAAGCGGCCCGATTGCATACACCCCCTCGCGGTACTACGATAGCAAGAGGAATGAAGGTCAATAAAGAAGAGGTACTGGGTATGTTGGTCGCCTTGGAGCTCTATCTCGCGCGAGACCACAAAAAGGAATGGGCACTTTGGGAAAGTCAAATTCAACTCATAAGCGATAGTGCCTCGTCGGTCAATGGCGTGGAAACGGAAATTCATGTACCTCCCCATGCCAATCACGTACCCAGCCTCAAGATTAGATGGGATGAAAGCATTGTAAAGATCAGTAAGCCCGATTTTCGAAAACAACTGGTAAATGGCCATCCATCCATAGAGACCGTAGGGAGCGAGAAGGAGGTCGGCATAACTACCTGGATGATGGAACCGGGGCAAGAACGAATTGTTGCACAAAGAGTTCGTGAGCTATTGGCAAATGCCTAACTTTAAGGAATAAAATCCAACCGAATATGAAAAGTATTTTTTTAGCAGTAGCGTTCTTGACATTATGTGCGTGCCAGACAACGGTCGAAAATAAGGCGGAATCGAATCAAACCATGCCGGAAGTGGAGGCACCCCCTGCAGATTATGACCCAGAGGCCAAATTAAAGGAACTCGAAATCACCTTGAATACCCCTTCCGCTCCCGTGGCGAATTATGTCAATGCCGTACGCACAGGAAATCTGATTTTCTTGGCAGGTAAAGGACCCCGTAAGGCCGACGGGGAGAATATCACCGGAAAACTTGGAGATGATTTGACTATTGAACAAGGGTATGAGGCCGCACGCATTACCGGAATCAATCAACTTTCTGTGTTAAAGGCCGAACTTGGTAACTTGAACAAAGTCAAACGAATTGTCAAGGTCAAGGGAATGGTCAACTGCACGCCTGACTTTAAAGACCAGCCTAAGGTGGTCAATGGCTATTCCGACCTTATGGTCGGGGTTTTTGGTGATAGGGGCAAACATGCCCGTGCCGCCGTCGGAATGGGTTCCCTTCCAAGCAATATTGCCATTGAAGTAGAGATGATCGTTGAGGTCTACGAATAAGATCGATAAGGAAATTTCCAACTAAAAACGTATCAAGTGAAACTAGTTTGGTTAAGACATGCCTTGCGGCTCTGCTTATTTTTATGGGTTGTACAAGGGTATTCCCAAACTCCGGATCATGACCCGAACCGAGTATATGAAGCTTTCGCCTTGGCGTATCTTGATATGAATGCAAGTAATATTGATCAACTGTATGTCGAAGATGCCGTACTTTTAAATCTGTATGATTCGTCCAATCCAAGTTCCATCAGTGGGAATAAGGAGATTGCGAACTACTTTTCCGAGATGTTCGCGCGATTTGGAAAAACCGGACAAAAACTGGAACTTACTTTTAAAATCATCGACAGAAAGAAAATAGAGGATACCATTCTTGATAACGGTTTTTATGCCTTGACCATTCATGGTGATGACCAGGCAAAAAGAGTGTCCTACGGCAAACTGTCGACCATTTTAAAATTGGAGCAGGAGGGTTGGAAATTCATGATCGATGCCAACAGCAATACGGATGAAAGCGAGTATCATAATGCCGAGGGCAATGAAATACGCCGACCGCATTGAACACGAAGAGATGCCTAAAAACCCCTAGAGCGTAGTTTTTCTATGAAATATGTGATACTTCTTATGGCCTTCTTGTTGCTTGTGAACTGCAAGTCAACCGAACGCGAACCGGAATTCCTGTTTCGGACGGCGATTATCGTGAAGGAGGACCATACCTGGTACAAGGCGTTCGATTACTTCAAGCAACTCTTGGAGGAACGCTCCGAAGGCCGAATCAAAGTACTCTTGTACCCCTCGGAACAACTGGCCAAAGAAATCGAGGCCATTCGTTTGATACAGGCCGAAGTAATCGATATCACCACAACGGGCTCGACCTTGACCAACTGGTTTGAGGTCGCGACTTTTTGTGAGTTGCCTTATTTGATGAAAGACTCTACCGATATGAATCTTTATATCAACGGGAGGGTCGGAAAATTGATGGAGACCGAGATGATTGAAAAGGCCGGAGTACGGGCCCTTTGCCATTTTGAACGCGGCCCCAGACATTTGACTTCAAATCGTCCGATTCGGCATCCTGATGATTTAAACGGTCTCATACTGCGGGTGCCCAACGTTCCTTCGTTCGTAACCACATGGAGCGCCCTAGGGGCAAAACCGACACCAATGGCATTTTCCGAAGTTTTTACATCGCTGCAGCAGGGCACGATACAGGGACAGGAAAATCCGTTTGCCATGATCAACAATGGGGGGTTTGCCGAGGTTCAGAAGTATGTGAATCTTACCGGACACGTCATAAGTTGGGTCTACGCCGTAATTGGCGAAAAACAGTTCCAGAAGTTACCACCAGATCTTCAGGAAATGGTGGTGCAGGCCGGGAAAGAAATGCAAAAATATGAGCATGACCTTTTTTTGGAAAACGAAAAAAATATCCAGAAGGTACTAAAGGATAAGGGGATGGAATTAATCGAAGTAGATACTGAAGCATTTGCTAAAAAGTGTGAAAAGGCCATATATGATAGTCTATCCCCTGAAATGCAGGAAATCTATCACGAATTGAAACGCGAACAAGAAGCTCATGCGAAAAGGAATAGGTAAACTACTTAAGATCGGCACTTTGATAAGTACATGGGGCCTGATTGCCATGGTCTTACTCCAGATTATTTGTCGTTTTTCATGGTTCGATACTCCCTCTTGGACCGAAGAGGCATCGCGAATTCTATTTATCTATGCGATTGCATTCGCCTCGGGTCTTGCTTTGAAATCCAACTACTATGTGCATTTAGATGCTTTTTACAATAGGTTCGACCCGAAACTGAAAGTATTTTTAGATAAGTCCATACCCATTGTCATATTTATATTGTTCGCTGTTTTTGCCTTTTACTCCATTCAATTCATACGATTGGGAATGATTGAAAAATCGCCGAGTATGGGATTTAATATGGGTATTTCGTTCTGCAGCATGTTCATTATCGGGGCTGCCCTATGTTATTATGCTTGGCATAAAATAGTGCGCGTATTTAAAAGAAAAGACCCATGATTTGGATACTGGTCATTGTATTTGTAGTTGCACTTGTGCTTCGCTACCCCATCGCTTTTGCCTTGGGTCTGGCCTGTTTGGTCTATTTGATCGGTGCGGATATCCCCTTGATTTTAATGCCCATGAAAATGTACTCGGGCATTGATGTTTTCGTGTTGCTTAGTATTCCCGGCTTTATCATCGCTGGAAATTTGATGAACCAAGGTGGACTTACGGAAAAGATCATTAGCTTTTGCAATCATCTGTTAGGTCATATTCGAGGCGGACTCGCATTAGTGAACGTAGGGGCCTCAATGCTTTTTGCGGGAATTTCAGGTACGGCGATTTCCGATACGGCCAGTATGGGTTCGGTCATGATACCGGCTATGAAAAAGGAAGGATATGATGCTGATTTCTCATGTGCCATAACCGCCGCTTCCTCTACCGTAGGACCTATTATTCCCCCTAGTGTGCCCATGATTATTGCAGCGACCCTAAGTGGCCTGTCGGTCGGCAAACTGTTTTTGGCAGGCGCCATTCCGGGCTTGCTTCTGGGTGTTGGTTTGATGTTGGTCGCATATGTTATCGCGAGAAAGAAAAACTATCCGAAACATCCGAAAAGCACTTTTGGTCAAGTTGCGAGAGGTTTTGTGGACACCTTTTGGTCGCTGTTGATGACCTTTATCATTCTTTTCGGAATTATTGGTGGAATTTTCACACCGACCGAAGCTTCTATCGTTGCCGTATTGTATGCACTGGTCGTAGGTCGCTTCGTTTACGGGAAATTGAATTTTAAAAACGTACAGGTGGTCATTCTCGATTCCATGAAGACCTCCGCCTCATTGATGATTTTGGTAGGATTTGCAAATTTGTTCGGTTATATCTTAATTACGGAACACATCCCGCAGACGATTTCCAGTGAAATATTGGGTTTTAGTTCGAACAAATATGTGGTTTTGCTTCTAATCAATCTTTTGCTCATCGCCGTCGGAACTTTTATGGAAACCATAGCCGCGCTGCTAATTTTGTTCCCTATTCTCTTGAAAGTGGCCTTGGCGGTCGATGTAGACCCTATTCATTTCGCCGTAATCGCGGTGTTGAATTTAATCATCGGTTTGACCACGCCACCCGTAGGCGTTTGTCTGTTCGTGGCTTCCAGCATTGGAAAGGTCTCCATCGGAAAGGTCAGCAAAGCGGGCTTTCCTTTTTTATTGGTCAGTTTGATCGTATTGATTTTGGTAACCCTGATTCCTGAAATTTCTTTATGGCTACCTGGCCTATTCAATGATTAAGTGTAAAAGAGCATGCCTGCTGACAGTACCTTCTATTTCGACAAGCCGGAACCTCAAAAAGGGTGCTTGCTGGCGATGCGCGATATAGTTCTCGGAATGGATGTGAATATTTCTGAAACCACAAAATATGGGATGCCCTGTTTTTGTTACAAGGAAAAAATGTTTTGCTATCTATGGATGGATAAAAAGACTTTGGAGCCCTATTTTTTGATGGTAGAAGGAAAACACTTGAGCCACCCGAACCTTGAAGCCGGAAATCGCTCACGGATGAAAATATTTAGGGTGGACCCGAATGCGGATTTACCGATAACGGATATCGATACACTCATGAACAAAGCTTTGGATCTGTACAGAAACGGAACGATCAACTTATAAGGAAGAACAGATGGTAAGAAAGAACACTTTTGTTTTAATATTCCTTTGGGCGGCTCATATGGTGGTTTCACAAGAAATCGCATATGAACTCAAAGTAGCTATTTCATATTACGACAGTACTTCCCAAAGTATGGATGCGTACCTCAAGGAACGCTGCAAACTGGACGTCTATTTTCCGAAAGACACGACAAATGTGGCTACCATCGTATGGTTTCATGGCGGGGGATTGGAATTTGGCGAAAAACACATTCCTGAGGGCCTGTTGGAAAAGGGAGTTGCTGTAGTAACCGTAAATTACCGTTTGCATCCAAAAGTGAAACATCCTGTTTATATCGAAGACGCTGCCGCTGCCGTAGCATGGACCTTCAAGAACATTGAAAAGTACAACGGAGACCCAAAAAAGATTTTCGTCACAGGCCATTCTGCCGGAGGGTATCTGGCCAGTATGGTGGGGCTTGATAAAAGTTACCTGCAAAAACACGACCTCAGTGCGGATTCTCTAGCGGGCCTGATTCCCTTTAGCGGCCATACCATAACCCATTTTACGATTCGCAAGGAAATGGGCATTGCCGGCACACAGCCTATCATTGACAACTATGCACCACTATTTCATGTGCGTAATGATGCACCGCCTATGCTTCTGATTACCGGCAATCGTGAAAAGGAGCTTTTGGGGAGGTATGAAGAGGTGGCCTATTTTTATCGAATGATGAAGGTGATTGGACACCCAGATGTCGAATTAATGGAATTGGATGGGTATGGGCATAATATGGTGTATCCGGCGATACCTCTTTTATTGAATTTCGTTCATCAAAAAACAGGTGTACGTCCCAAATAATTCTACATCTTAGCTACGTCAATGAGGTACGAGATAGACACTATTTCCTAATAAAATCATATATTCATTTTAGATATAGTCTGTGAATGGGCATACAAAACGCTCCGAGATATATATGGGTTTTCTTCCTCTTACCTATTTTGGTTATGGGTCAGAATCTGATGCCGCCAATCCAAAATTATCGCCTGTTCGAATACAAAGCGGATAGTAAGAATTGGGGACTGTCGGTAAGTGAAGACGGAGAGCTATTTGTAGCGAATAATCAAGGTTTATTGCACTTTAACGGTGAAGAATGGACGCTGCACAAACTGCCCCATGAAACTACCATACGTTCCGTATCATATACGGGCGGAAAAATATTCACAGGCTCCTATGAGGAGTTCGGGTATTGGCAAAAAAGCAACTATGGAGAGCTGGAGTATACGTCTTTGACACACCTGATCAAAAACCACGAGTTCACCAATGAGGAATTTTGGCAGATACTGCCATACAAAAATGGACTACTCTTTCGATCTTTTTCTACGATTTATCACTACCAAGATGGAAAAATCGATGTCATCGATGTGGAAATCGTCGTCTCTAAGATCGCCCTATTTCAGAAGGAAATCGTAGTGGCCGGAGGGGAAGGTGAACTCTATCGTTTAGATAATGGAAAGTTGACGCCTTTTGTAGATGACACGATACTCGAGGGGAAAACGATCATCGATATGGTGGAGACCGATAAAGGCTTATTGGTCGGCACTAAGCTTGATGGCTGTTATATGCTTCAAGATGGATCACTTTCGTCTTGGAATGATGCTATAAATGCTGAGCTAAAGATGCAACAGCTCAATAGGATTTTACTGATTGACTCCGGTACTTTGGCCTTTGGTACCATCAAGAACGGTATTTATCTATACGATGTGTCTCGAGGGCTTTGGGATATATTGAATAGGGAAAATGGACTGCAGAACAATACGGTGCTCTCGATGCTACAATTCAATGATCAACTTTGGGCCGGACTTGACAATGGCATCGATAGAATTCAATTGAATAATCCTATTACCTACTATACCGAAAAATCGGGAACATTGGGCACGGTATATGACATTGCCCGTCATGATGATTTACTTTACTTGGGTAGTAATACCGGCATTTATTATTTTCAGAAGAATCAACTCCAATTCGTAAACGGAACCCAAGGGCATGTATGGGATCTTGAAGTCATTGAGGGTGACCTTTTCGGAGGACATAATACGGGTACTTTTAGACTTGTCGATGGTAAAATAGCAGACTTTTTTGATTATTCAGGAGGCTATCAAATAACCAAAGTGCCGAACCAACAGCAGACCTATTTGCAAGGAACGTATAACGGTTTTGTGAAATTTGTCAAGCAAGAATCCGGTGTATGGACTACCCAAAAAATGGCCGGGATGGATCACCCTGTCGAACAGTTTTGTTTTGAGAATGAAACTACCGTTTGGGCCGCCCATCCGTATAAGGGTTTTTATCGAATTAAGATCGATCAGGAGTATGAGCAAATAGTGGAATTTCGAGAGTATACTACCGATTCTATTCCCGACAATTATAATATCGAGCTTTTTAATATCAAAAATCAAATCGTATTTAGAAATGAGGGGCACTGGTACAAGTATGATCCTATTTTAGACAGAATCATTGGTTTTGAAGAGTTCGAGGCGTATACCAACAAAAAACTCCTCTATCATGATGAAAGACATTTCTGGTTTTTGGACAGGGAATCTAAGGAGATGGCGTTTACCGATTTCAAGGGAAAAGATTTGATTATTGAAGAACCCCAATTGACCCGAAGACAGGTTCCAGAGGCCGAGAACATTATTAAACACAGTGATTCGGCCTACTATTATACATTGGGTGATGGACTCGCCAAAATTGATCTTGCAGCATTGCAATTTCATGTGGAACGTTTGAATTTGTCAACACCGAAGCTTGGTTCCTTCATTGCCGGTGGTGAAAAGAAAAATATTGACAATACCCCAATAAATCTGACATTCCAAGAGGCTAAAAAAATCGAGATAAAGGTTGCCACGCCAGAGGAGGTCGACCCGAAATACCATTATGAACTAAAATCCAACGAAACGCAATCGGGTTTCAGCGATCATGGAACCTTGAACTTTCAGAATCTGGCCTATGGGGAGTACTTGCTCGCTATTGCTACGGTCGGTATCGATAACCAAAAATCCGAACCTCTCGAGGTTGCTTTTACAATTGCGCCTCCTTGGTACCTTTCGAAAATGAGCATACTTGCGTATCTCTTGGCAATTGTTGCACTGGGTTACCTCATACGGGTGTATCATAGACAAAAGTTAGATAGAAAGCAGAGAGAGTTAAAAGATGAGCTGGTACGCGAGCAAGAAGATAAATTGGCCATACTCGAAAAGGAAAAATTGGCGAAGGAAATCAAACTCAAACAAAATGAATTGACCATCAGTACCATGAACGTTGCCGAGAAAAATGAGTTGCTTTTAGAATTGAAGAATATGCTCGTAATGGGCAAAGATCAGTTTAGCGATAAGCGACGTTACCGTGCGTTCATGAAAAAATTGGATAATTCAATTCACGGAGAGGGTGATTGGAAGCGATTTGAATACAACTTCAACGAACTTCACGAGGATTTCTTCGAAAAACTCCTGAAACGATACCCAAAACTAACACCCAAGGACCTCAAGCTATGCGCCTATCTTAAAATGAATCTATCCACAAAGGAAATTGCACCGTTAATGGCTATCTCGGTAAGAGGGGTAGAGATCCATAGATATCGATTGAGAAAAAAGCTGCAAATCGAGAGTTCTGAGAATATCTCCAACTTCTTGATAACCTACAAATAGGGGTTTTCAACATTTCAAGACTACGTCATTACTACATCAGAATGTTAAAAGTCAGCGGCTCTTCAGCTTTTGTACTACTGCAAATCCTGTGAATTCAGGCAATTGCAATGCCTTTCCCCTTGATGTATCCGTAATGTATTGCTTCATCAATAGGTCAGCAGGGCTTAATGCTAATTTAGCAACAGAACAATCAAACTATTGAAGAATTATGAAAATGAAAAACATCTTTTTATTAATATCGTTTTTCTCGGTTCAGATTTTTGCCATTGCGCAAAGTACGATCACCGTCGCGGGTACCGTATCCGATGCTGGTGGGCAACCCCTTCCCGGGGCGTCCGTCGTAATCAAAGGGACTACTACAGGAATCCAGACCGACTTTGATGGAAACTATTCCTTGAGCGATGCACCTTCTGATGGCATACTCGTCGTCAGCTATCTTGGTTTTACCGCTGTCGAGATTCCGATAAACGGTCAAACGACCCTAGATGTGACTTTACAGGAAGATGCGGAAGCGCTTGATGAGGTTGTCGTCATCGGTTATGGTGAAATGAAGTCGAAAGATCTGACCTCCGCCATTACGACTTTAAAGTCGGAAGAACTGTCCGCCACTCCAACGGGTCAAGCCGTCGCCGCGTTGCAGGGGAAGGTCGCCGGACTTCAGATCGTGAACGCTGGTGCGCCCGGTCAATCTCCAACGATAAGGGTGAGGGGTATTGGCTCGTATGACGACGAGGATGGAGATTCTGCTCCCCTCTTTGTTGTTGACGGTATGTTTTTTGACAATATCGATTTCTTGAATACGGCCGACATTGCTTCGGTGTCCGTATTGAAAGATGCCTCGGCAGCAGCCATCTATGGAGTTCGCGCAGCAAATGGGGTAGTGCTGATCGAGACCAAATCCGGAGCGTTGAACCAGAAAGCGCAGATAACATATGACGGATATTCTGGTTATCAGGTTGCCCAAAATGTACTCAAATTGGCGAACGCCGAACAGTTTGTGACCCTTGCCCTTGAATCAGGATCCGAACCCGATGCGCAGTTCATTGAGAACGCCATGCAGCGCTACGGTCGCAGTAGGATCAACCCAAATGTGCCGAATGTCAATACGGACTGGTACGACGAAATACTGCGTGTGGCGCCGATTCAAAACCATAGCTTGAATGTGACAGGAGGTAGCGAAAGCGCCACCTATGCCATCGGTGCCAACTATTTTGAGCAGCAAGGACTACTCAAAATGAAGAATGAGTACCAACGCTTTAATTTGAGAGCGAGGGTCGACTTCAGAGTCAATGCCTGGCTCAAAATCGGGGGTAATGCCATATTGAGCAACGCCCAGCGTTTCGACGCTGAAAATTCCGCTTGGCGAAGAGCTTATTTCGCGGTGCCGATCCTTCCTGTTCGCGATGAAAGTTTGACCGATGACCCGGCAGTTTTTCCAACCAACTATGCAAATGCTCAAGATTTGGGATATCGCGGAGGGCAGAACCCCTTTCCGATTATGGACAATAGCGAGTTGCGGTCGAAAATCCGGAATATTTTGGCCAATTTTTATGCGGAGATCGACCTCATTCCCCAGAAGTTGAAATTTAAGACCGCGTATAACCACAATTTTGAGACGACCAATCGCCGTGAGGTGCGCCTTCCCTATTTTATTGGGAATAATTTTCAACGTGAAAATGCGGAGCTCTTAAAACGAACCGATGTTGTTTCCAATCAGATATGGGACAACACCCTGACTTATACCGAAACCTTCGGGAACCATAATCTGACCCTATTAGGAGGTACTTCCTTTCGTGACGAGGCCTTTGATAGATTGGAAGCCAAAGGGCTCAATTTTCCCTTATCGGGAGAAGAGGCCTATTTTCTAGATCAGGCCCAAACCATTGTAGAGGAAGATGTTCTCGACGATGGGCGGCGTGAATTTGGCTTCTCTTATTTTGGAAGACTCTCTTACAACTATGCCAACCGCTATTTACTCTACGGCACCTTTCGGGCTGACGGCACCAATAAGTATCAAGAGAAATGGGGTTATTTCCCGACCGTTGGTCTTGGTTGGGTGGTGTCGGAAGAAAACTTTATGCAGAACAATGGCATTTTCGATTTCCTGAAACTTCGAGCCAGTTGGGGAGAATTAGGGAACGATAAAATCGATTCCAGCTCAGGTTCCATTACATCTGAAGTAGTAACCACGGCTTTGGGCGATACCATGTTCAGCGGTGTAAATACTGATAGTGACTTTACTGCCTTGCGCTGGGAAGTTACCGAAGAAGTAAATGGAGGGCTTTCGGCACGATTGCTCAACAATAACCTGTCACTGGAGGCTGACTATTATGTTAGGGAAACCAATAATGCAGTGATTCCGGTATTGCGGGCCTTGATTCCCGGATCCACACGCCAGAACATCGGGAAGATTCGAAATTCCGGATTTGAACTGGCGCTCAGTTGGAATAAAAGGGTGTCCGATGATTTTAGCTATTCGCTGGGGGCCAACTTTTCAACCTTGGAAAACGAGGTACTCGATTTAGGAGGCCAGCCCCATTTAGATGCCGGTAGCGCCGAATTTCGCCAACGTTCGATTGTAGGGGAGCCCATTTTCGCCTTCTACGGAAGGGAAATTGCCGGGGTATATCAAAATGATGCCGAGATCCAGGCCGACCCCGTGGCCGTGGCTAATGATTTGGCGCCGGGCGACCTTAAGTTTAGGGATATCAATGGCGATGGCGATATTACCGATGATGATAGAACCGTACTAGGGTCTTTTTTACCCTCCTATAATTATGGTTTTAATCTTGGTTTCAATTACAAGGGATGGGATTTTAACGCTACAGGACTAGGCCAAGGGGGCAATAAGATCTTGAATAGAAAAAGGGGAGAGGTCATCTTTACCAATGATACGAACTGGGACCGTGATTTTGCCCTGAATCGATGGCATGGTGAAGGCACCTCCAATGCATACCCCTCCTCTGCCGGTATCCGTAAAGGATGGAACCAACGTCTCAGTGATTTCTTTGTCGAAGATGGTGACTTTTTTAGAATACAGAACATCACCTTGGGCTATACGATCAATAAGAAAGGAGATATGAAGGGCATTCCACAGACGCGCATCTATATCACTGCCGAAAAGCCCTTGACACTGTTCAAGTACAACGGATTCAACCCTGAAGTAGCCAATGGTGTTGATAACGAAACCTATCCGATACCTGCGGTATATACGATGGGTGTGAATATTAAAATTTAAAAAAAAGAAAAATGCAACTGCTAAAGAACACGATTATTCCAAAGGTGATGGCCTTGTCCGTAGTGATGACAATAGCATGCACCGACAAACTTGATGAACCACAATTGAACAACAACTTTGCAGGGGGTACTGATTTTACCGATACATCTGGCATGCAATTATCCGTTGTAGGGGTTTATGAGGCCTTTCATTCCCGTGGATGGGAACAACCGCTACTGATTTCGGTGCGTGGGGATGATGTAAATTCAGGAGGTCTTGGGGATCAGCCAGACTTCATGGAAACGGATCTTTTCAACTACAACAAAGACTATTGGATGTACAATTCCCTTTGGGAAAACATCTATGTCGATATCATCTCGGCCCATACCGCTATGGAACAGATCGCAAGGTTTCAAGAATTTGCCGATGATGCGGGTATAGGGCAGGGAGCGCAATATATCGCAGAGATAAAGGTACTTCGCGCGGCCATGCTGTTCCAAATTGCACAGGTTTGGGGCGATGTGTTCATACCTGAAAGTTCGGACACCAATGAACTGTTGGAGGTAGACGTGCTACCGACGAGGAGCGAAGTGATGCAACACATTTCCGACCAGATGGATACGGTCATAGGGCTATTGCCCGATATGCGGCCTAACGAACGAACAGACCTGCCCGGGGGTGTTACAAAATATACGGCACTGGCCATCAAGGCCCTGGCCAATCAAGAGTTGAAGAATTATCAGGTGGTAGCCGACGCGGCGGGCCAAATCGTAAATTCGGGTAAGTTCAGTCTGTTTCCCGACTTTTATGAATTGTTCAAAACACCGGGAAAATTGAGCGATGAGAATATTCTCGATTTGCAATATTCCGATTTCGGACAGGGGGAAGGCGATCGTTCCGCACATCTCTATGCACCCTATGGTCCACAAGGTTGGACACCCGCAGTCGAAGGGGCCGCTAGTGGTTGGGGGTTTTATGAGCCCAGTTTGAAATTCATAAAATTCATGTTGGATCGTGGCGAGACGGTACGTTTAGAAACCAGTGTACTCTTTACCGACCGAGGGATTGCGGAACTTCAGACCGACCCGGCTTACGCGACCTTACCGGCTTTCGTTTCAAACACCACCCGCGACGGTGATGTCATCAACGACTATGCACGAGCCCTATTTGCCAGTGGAAAGCATTACCTACCGTCGAATCAACTGATTCCGGGCAGAACCGCCTATGGTAGTAACAAGAACTACAACCTTCTACGATACGGGGAAATTCTATTAATGTACGCAGAAGCCTTGTTGCAGGGTGCCTCAGCTTCAGGAATGACCGCTGACGAGGCCGTCAATTTGGTGCGGGCAAGAGCGGGAATGCCAGCCTTGTCAGGAGTTACCTTGAATCAAGTAATCGATGAGAAGTTTGCCGAACTGGGTATGGAATGGGGCAAACGGTACTATGACATGGTACGTTTAGGTCGGTTAGATGAACTCAGTTATGATGGAAGAACCTTTTCCGAAGCTGATAGCTTCTTGCCCTATCCCCAAAGTCAAGTAGACCAATTTCCGATTTTGGAGAATTAAGAAAACCACTAAATAGCAACAGATGAAAAACATAAAATACATACTCACCAGTTTGGTCGCGGTTGCCCTTTTCTATGGATGTGAGCAAGGAATCGACCCTATAACCGAGGTAGCGCCCCCAGCGGATGCGACCGCTCCGCAGATTGTCGTAAATAAACCCACCGAAGGCCTGGTAGTCAAGGTTTTCGAGGATATTACCTCCTTGGATATCGATTTGGAAGTTACCGATGACGTTGAAATCGCTAGCATTATGGTCCTTCTTGATGGGGCTCAAATTGCTACGTTTAATGATTTTAAGGATTACCGTAGGGCCTTGCAGGAATTCAGTTATGATCGACTGGCCAATGGAGAGCATACCCTGACAGTGACTGCCACTGATATCGAAGGTAAGACGACCACGGTTGAAGTCAACCTCTCCAAAGAACCACCATATGTCTCGATGTTCGAAGGAGAATCTTTTTTTATGCCTTTCGATGGGGATTATCGCGATCAAATCGGATTTGAACAGGCCACTGAGATTGGTACACCGGGATTCAACAGTCCTGGCTTCGCTGGCCTGAGTTCATATAAAGGCGCCACCGACACTCACCTCACATTTCCGGCAGAAGGATTGTTGAGTGACGAATTCAGTGCTGCGTTTTGGTACAAGGTCAATGCCGACCCGGGCCGGGCCGGTATTCTGGTCGTTGGCGATAATGCCGATGATCGCTTTCAAGGGTTTCGTTTGTTCCGGGAAGGAAACGAAGAGGAACAACGCATCAAACTCAACGTGGGCGTAGGAACGGGCGAAAGTTGGAACGACGGGGGCGTTATCGATGTGGCAGCAGGAGAATGGGTACACGTCGCCTTCACCATTTCACAGGATAAAAGCGTAATTTACTTCAACGGAAACCAGGTCAACATGGCCGATATGGCAGGCCCCATTGATTGGTCAGGTTGTACCGGGTTTACCATAGGCTCTGGGGGTGAGACCTTCAGTTATTGGAATCATCTATCCGATAGTAGCGATATGGACGAACTGCGTTTTTTCGATCGGGCACTCACCCAGACTGAAATTCAGATTATGTTGAGTTCGTTTAATCCGTATACCCCACAATTTGATGGCGAATCGTTTTATATGCCATTTGAAGGAGGCTATGTGAACCTTGTGGGAAGCACCGCCGCAACCACTGTGGGATCACCTGAAATTACCGATCAGGCCTTTGACGGGTCAGGGGCTTATTTGGGCGCTACGGACGCTTATATAACTCATCCTGCCGCTGGTTTTTTAAGCAATCAATTCAGTGCTACGATGTGGTATAAGGTGAATCCCGATCCTGATAGAGCCGGTATTCTGGTCGTTGGCGATGATGCCGATGATCGTTTTCAGGGGTTTCGTCTCTTTCGGGAAGGGAATGCCGACGAACAGCGTATCAAACTTAATGTCGGAACAGGTAGCGGCGAGAGTTGGAACGATGGTGATGTCATTACCGTCGCTGACGGCGAATGGGTTCATATTGCTATGACCATCTCCGACACCAAAAACAAAATCTATTTGAACGGGGTGGAGGTACGCGCATCCGATATGGCTGCACCTGTTGATTGGACGGGTTGCGAGCTGTTCACCATCGGGTCAGGTGGCCCCACCTTTGATTATTGGAACCACTTATCAGATTTTAGCAGTTTGGATGAACTCCGGTTTTTTAACAAAGAACTGTCGGCCGAAGAAGTGGCGGCCGTAGCAGGCGGTGAATTCACACCAAAGAATTTTGGCTCCACCTTATACATGCCTTTCGATGGCTCGAACACCGAAGTAAATAAAAATATCGAACCGACCGTTGTTGGAATCCCTGGATTTGCGGGGGACAGCCAGGTGGGCTCGGACGCCTATACCGGCGCTGCCGATTCGTACCTCACCTTCCCCATCGATGGTCTGTTCAGCAATCAGTTTAGTGGGGCATTTTGGTACAAGGTCAATGCTGACCCCGACCGTGCAGGGATTCTTGTGGTGTCTCCGCCTATGAACGGCACCGATAATGATCTTTCTGCCGGCTTTCGACTAATACGGGAAGGAAATGCCGATGAGCAGCGCATCAAATTGCACTTGGGTACCGATGGGGGTAATGTATGGAACGATGGTGAGGTCATTGATGTTTCCGCGGGTGAATGGATCCATATTGCCTTTACCGTTTCCGATACCGCTACACAGATTTACTTTAATGGGGAACCTGTCGCCAATAGGGGTGATATGAGTGGGAAACTCATCAGTTGGGCCAATTGTGAGATACTATCTATAGGTTCTGGAGCACCCAATTTTATTGGGTGGAACCACTTATCGGATTTGAGTTATATTGATGACCTCTATCTTTTCGACCGGACATTGACGCAAGAAGAAATTCAAGAGTTGCGTGATTCGGGATTATAAATACTTTTTTTCAAGTTGTTTTTTTATGAAGTTAGTTTTGATTCAGGTTTTAGTCGTCATTGCATTCCATTTGATTGGATGCAATGGCTCTAAAGCCACCGAGATTGAAAAAGAGAATGGGAATGGTGATGTTCCTCAACTGACCGACACAGAACTGTTGGATCGTGTACAGCGTCAGACGTTCGAATATTTTTGGGATGGGGCCGAACCAATTTCGGGCTTGGCCCGAGAGCGTATTCATTTAGACAATATATATCCCGCCCATGACAAGGACATCATCACCATCGGAGGATCAGGGTTCGGACTCATGGCTATTTTGGTAGGTGTTGAACGGAATTTTATCACACGTGAACAGGCTTTGGAGCGACTGGAACGGGCCGTTGAGTTTTTGGAGAATGCCGACCGTTTTCACGGGGCATGGCCGCACTGGCTAATGCCTTCGGGTAGTGTGACTCCTTTCAGTGCCAAAGATAACGGAGGTGATCTGGTAGAAACTGCCTTTTTGGTTCAAGGTCTTTTGACCGTAAAGGAATATTTTAAAGAGGGTAGCGAGAGGGAAAAACAACTGGCTGATAAAATTCAACGGCTCTGGGAAGCCGTAGAATGGGATTGGTATACCAAAAATGGCGAAAACGTCTTGTATTGGCACTGGTCGCCCAATTATGCTTGGGATATGAACTTTCCCGTCGGAGGATATAATGAGGCATTGATTATGTATGTTTTGGCAGCTGCCTCGCCTACACATCCCGTAACGAAGGCGGTGTACGAAAAAGGATGGGCTCGAAACGGAGGGATTACCAATGACACCGAATTTTACGGTTTACGAACGGAACTCGATCATTACGAACACGACAATTCCCCCGTAGGCCCGCTTTTCTGGGCGCACTATTCCTATTTGGGACTTAATCCCAAGGGATTATCCGATCAATATGCGGATTATTGGAAATTGAATACTGCCCATGCGCTAATACACTACCGCTATTGTGTCGACAATCCGAATAATTTTGAGGGATATGGGGAAGATTGTTGGGGACTTACCTCGAGCTATTCCGTCAAAGGGTATTCGGCACATCGGCCCGATGAGGATTTAGGAGTCATCTCGCCAACTGCAGCACTATCATCCATGCCATATACGCCAGATCAGAGCATGCGTTTTTTAAGATATATGTATGAGGAACAAGATTCCCTTATTGGGAAATATGGCCCATATGATGCTTTTAGCCTAGAAGAAAATTGGTATTTACCCCGATACCTCGCCATTGACCAAGGCCCGATTCCCGTGATGATCGAAAACCATAGAAGCGGTCTTTTCTGGAACCTATTTATGAAAAACGAAGAAGTGCGGGCGGGGTTGGACAAACTTGGCTTCCAATATGCAGATTGATAAGATAGCCTACTTTTTAGTACTGATTTTTTTATGTTCGAACTGTAAAGAATCGATAAGACCTCTTCCTAAAGATGAAATAGCAGGAGTAAGGCCGAACATCATCTTTATCATGGCAGATGATCATGCCGTACAGGCCATAAGTGCCTATGGACATCCGTTGAGCCAGTTAGCACCTACTCCGAATATCGATCGTATCGCAAAAAATGGTGCGCTATTTACCAAAAGTTTCTGCACCAATTCGATCTGCGGTCCGAGTCGGGCCGTGATACTAACGGGAAAACACAGCCATATCAACGGGTTCCGACAAAATGGGGACCATTTTGATGGTAACCAACCCACCTTACCCAAATTATTGGGTAAGGAAGGATACCGCACCGCAGTTATCGGAAAATGGCATTTGCATGGAGAACCCCAGGGTTTTGATCATTGGAATATATTGAATGATCAAGGAAATTACTACAATCCTGAGTTCATCCATGGAAAGGACACAACCGTGGTAGAAGGATATGCTACCGATTTGATTACCGATTTTTCGCTCGACTGGATCAAGAAGAATTCGAAAAACGAAAGTCCATTTTTCTTGATGGTACATCATAAGGCTCCACACCGCAATTGGATGCCTGCCTTACGCCATATGAACAAGTATGACTCGATCAGGTTTCCCCTACCGGAGAGCTATTTTGATGCACATTTAGGGAAGCGTGCTGCACAGCAACAACAGCAAACAATTTATAGGGATATGTATGAAGGGCATGACCTCAAGATGACCGAATCTTACCGAAAGCCCAAATTAGCGCATAATCCTTGGACCAACGATTTTGACCGAATGACCCCTGAACAGAGGCGAAAATGGGATGCGGCTTACGCCGTAAAAAATGATAGCTTTCATGCGGCCAAATTGTCGGGGAAGGCATTGGCCGAATGGAAAGGCCAACGCTATTTACAAGAATATTTGAGTACTGTTGCTGCGGTGGACGAAGGGGTAGGGCGTCTCTTGGATTATCTAGAAGAGTCGGGTTTAGAGGAGAATACTTTGGTGGTCTACACCTCGGATCAAGGTTTTTATCTGGGAGAAAATGGTTTTTTTGACAAACGGTTTATGTATGAGGAATCGTTTCGAATGCCTTTATTGATGCAGCTCCCCGGTAGGGTTCAAAAAGGATCCAAAATTGATGCATTGGTACAAAATTTAGATTTCGCCCCTACTTTTTTAGACGTAGCGAACGCTTCCGAAGCTTCGGCTATGATGCAGGGCGATTCATTCCTTGACCTGCTGGATAAGGGGGGTGGCACTATGAACAATAGAAATGTAATTTATTATCACTACTACGACTATCCCGCATTTCACATGGTAAAAAAACATTATGGTATTCGAACAGATCGCTACAAATTAATGCACTTCTATGACGATATCGATACTTGGGAATTCTATGACCTCAAGACCGATCCAAATGAGGAACACAATGCTATCGAAGACAAGCAATATGCCACGGTCATTCGGAAAATGCACCGGACCTTAGATTCCGTACAACAGCATTATAAAGTCACCGAAGTCGAATTTAAAAAGGCTTCGCCAAAGCAAATCGAAAAAGCGCATCGTGATTTTAAGCGTTTAAGGGGGCAATCCGATTAAGAAAAGGCATGAAGCGCTAGTGACGGTTCAGGTCAAGATGGTCAAAAGATTATCGGCAACTTGGGTGTTGTAGATTTTCAGCCCTCCTGTTCCAAAGTTATTCAGACCAATGCCCGATTGGTCGAAACGGGCTCCATGGGCCCCACAAAAAAATTCGTTTTCCTGAAATGTAATTTCCTTTCTTGATTCATGCGAACATATCACGGTGGCCGCGAGATACGCACCGCTCAAACTTTTTGCGATGACCACATCGTCCTTGATCATAAAACCGCCGTCTTTGGATAATTCACTGGCTTCTGTTGAGTTTAGGTCGATGGTGAAAAGGGGAGTGTTTGATGGCAGATTACTTCCGTTGGGAGCAATAAAAGGGGGTTTCTCATCTTTAGAACAAGCCCCTAAGCATCCGTAGGTCAAAGCAAAAGCTGCACCTATTCCAATCGATTTGAGAAATTTTTGTCGTTCCATTCTCCTTATAATCGTCGCACCTCCCAAGGTTCGCTTTTTCTTTTTTTAAGGGTGTTCCGTAAAGGCATTCCAAAGGTATCCGATTCGATTTGAAATTGGTCTCCCTCTTCAATTTTGAGGCCATCTCCAAAACTTAAGGTGGCCGTGCCAAAAAAATGACCATGAAGATCTCCGGGGGTGCGAAAGAGGTCGTATTTGAAATGATGGTATTCTAAATTCGCCAGACTGTGGATCATATGGTCGGCTCCACTCGAAAACGCCTTGCTCCAGATGGGTTGTTCCTTTCTAATGACCGACACGTTTCCTGTGACGGAAGCGGGCAATTCCCCCAAAAGCAGTTCGGGGCCGAAGGCACATTGGCGTAGTTTGGAGTGGGCCAAATAGAGGTAATTGATCCGTTCCATGATATGGTCGCTGTATTCGTTGCCAAGGGCATATCCTATGCGGTAGGGATGACCATCTGCTCCGATCAGATAAAAACCGATTATTTCAGGCTCCTCGCCACCATCCATGGCATAATCGGGCAAATCGATGTCACCATTCGGTCGAATTACCGAGGTGCCATTTCCTTTGTAAAACCATTCTGGTTGTACCCCTTTTTCGCCGTGTCGGGGTTTGCCTCCCTCTAGGCCCATCTTGAATATTTTCATGGAGTCGGAAAGATCCTCCTCTTGCAATGCCTTATGCATTGCATCACGGGTGGCAGCAGACCCGGAATGGGTCAGGCCTGTACCGGTAATCCAAAAATGGGCGGGTTCAGGGTGATGAATTGGTGATAACAGTCGACCAGACTCAATGACCTCGAGGTAATCTGTACGCTTAACGGTCAAATGACTTTCGATGAGCTTTTCTAACGGAATGCCTTTGGAAATTGCAGACCGGGCCAATTCATACGTAGAGGTAAATTTGGAAATGAAACGTAATTTCTCCCCTTCGACCACGGCTACGGTGGTTGTGCCTTCTAGGGCTGTGAACTGAACCAATCTCATACCAATTGCTTATGATGCAATATAACCATTAAGTGAACATCAGGAAAACTGAGTTTGTGGTTCAAGTCTGTGTTTTCAAATTTTAGTTATTTTTAGTCTAGAAAAACGAATCATGAAAAGAAAAGAATTTATGAAGCAACTGGGATTGCTTCTTGGGGCCGGCACCGTAGGCTCGGACTTGCTTTTTGCGAATCCCTTTACGAATTTTTCCACGGGTGTCATTGACCAAATGGGTATTCAGCTATTTTCGTTACCCGCGTTACTGGAAAAGGATTTTGAAGGGAGTATGAAACTCTTGGCTGAAATGGGCTATACCGAACTCGAACTCTTTGGTCCGTTTGAATTCAGCACGGATAGCGCAAAGGCAAGCTGGAATGCGATCACACCGATGCTCGGTTTTTCGGGAAGTGGTTATTTTGGACGTTCCGCCGATGAGGTGAAGGCTGTTTTTAAGGAACACCGGATGTCCATTCCCTCCATTCATACCGATCTTGACACGATGGAAACGAATATGGAAGGTTTTGCCCGGGCAAGCGAGGTGTTGAATTTTGAATATATCACCTTGCCGGCGATACCCGATGATCGAAGAAAGACCATAGATGACTATAAAAAAATGGCCGACACCTTTAATGCCATTGGAGAAAATGCCAAAAAACACGGTTTAAAGTTGGCCTATCACAATCATGGGTATGGCTTACAGGAAGTTGAGGGGCAGGTGCCTTTTCAGGTCATGATGGATGCAACTGATCCCGAATTGGTCTTCTTAGAAATGGATGTGTTCTGGACCACTGCCGGACGCGCCGATCCGATTGCATATCTCAAGAAATATTCAGGCCGATACCACCTTATGCACTTGAAGGACATGAATCCCATTTCGTATTTCAAGGGCGATGGTTCAAATGCCCCACAATGGATGGAATTGTTTCCGAAAATGACAACGGCAGGTGACGGTGAAATCGACTTGGAAGGGATCGTGAAGGTAGCCAAGGAGCATGGAGCTAAACATTTTTTCGTAGAGCAAGACTTGGTACAACAACCCGAAATAGCATTGAAAAGAAGTTACGACTATTTGAAGCGAATTTAGGTTTTAATTCCGCATGATATCCCCGTTCCAATCGATTTCAATCGCAAAAGGATGGAGAATTCTATCGGTCAGGATGCTTACCGTTCTACGGTTCAATGGGGTGGTTTCACTGAACTCCTGTTGCACTCCCCAAGGCCCCCAGTTTGTTTTAAAATCTATAGTTGCGTGATTCGAATCGATTTTCTCTAGAACCGATTTCACAAAGGATAAGGTGAGCGCGGCACCCGAAGCAGGAGTGTTTTTTAGTTCGGGATAGAAAGGAAGCAATCCCATTTTCCATTCGTATTCCGAAACCACCCGTTCTGGATAAAACCAAGTCTGATTGGCCCATTTGTAAGGGATACCCGTCGCTTTCAAAATACCGGTAGCCCCGATGCGCTGCATAGAGGCAAAGCCCGAATCTTCTTTCTTCACATCATAGAAGGGCATTACGTAGGCCTGGCTTTCGAGTAAAGCGTTTTGCACCTGACGTATAGATACCTCGGATGGCTTTTTATTCCTTTGAATAGCAGTGGCGGCCAAGGCCCCCGCAGCTTGTCCGATTCCTAAAACTACAGGCTGCAGACGTGTAGCCCCGTTGACGATGTTGGATACGCTGATATTTTTTTCCGCAACAATGAAATTTTCGACTGTTTCGGGAACCAAACTCCCCAAAGGCACATTGTAACTCGGCACCTTGATATTGATGAATTCGATTTCCGGCGCATCGGGATTTTTATCATGGTGATGATCAATAGGATAGTCTCCCACAGCTATTCCCGTACGATAATAATTGAACTCATAGGGCCGTTCTAGATGATCTACGGTCAAAAAGGTTTTTCCACGAATTCTTCTCGCCTCACGATCATAGGGTATCATCGGAAAATCATCTTCGGTCGGAAATTCTTGGGCTACCCTGAGGTTGCGAAAACCAAGTTCATTCTGGATATAGTACACAAAACCCTGAGTGAATGCCTTTGCCTCTTGAAGCTTTTGCCCTCTTTCCGTCGCGGTCAGCTCCGGCCAATTCAGGTAGAAGTCGTTACCACAATTGGGCCAGTTCATCATGTATTTATTATTCGGTAATTTTCCATAATTCAACATCTGTTCACAACCGGATACTCCGCCGAACATTTCGCCATCTTCCCGTTTGCAGGCACAGGCGTAGGCTTCAGGGTTATAGTTGCTCGGTTTCCTTACCAGTCCCTTTCTCCCCTTTTTCGTGCCCACGTCCTCCAATAGCAACACATAGGTCAGGTCTTGTACGATGCCGTTGGCGGTTTCAGGAGCCTCCTTTTCGCCCGTATCGGATTTCGCATCCATGCCCAAACGGAAATCGGCACCGACCAAGGGCAGTAATTCCCCGATTTCAGTAGCGTCAATAAGTATGTTGGTTTTTGTGGTGAATGACTTTCCGTTTTGATTGTAAGTAATCGACCAACCCTCACCAGCTTTGACCACCTCGGTGTAGGTGGCCTTAAAGGCGATATCAAGGTTGGGAATGTCGGCCATTTCCTGGAGTATGTTATTGCCTACCGAAGGCTCGAACAGGGTGTGGCTGACCCACCCCGTGGCCAATGCTTTGGCACCTCCATAATGATCTCTAAGACGCTTCTGAAATTCTCCCCAGATGCCCGAGGGCATTTCATGGTTGCCATCAATGGCGGAAACCCCGGCCGAGGTCAACATACCACCCAGCCAGGGCGTACCTTCGATAATTTGTACCCTAGCCCCCATTCGAGCAGCTTGTATGCCTGCGGCAGTACCTCCGGCACCTCCCCCGATAATCAGAATATCGACTTCGTTTTGGCCTATTGCCATGGAAAACCACAGCAAGAAGAGCACTTTAATGATTCCTTTTTTTGACATCATTTTATTTTGGAATATAATTTACCAAAAAAGCGATCATGTTCCTGAAGTCCTTCATAAAAGAAGAATACCTCACTGGTCAATCCGCGTTTTCGGTTGGCTTTGACCATTTGTTTTAGAAAACGTTTTGAAGGGCTGTAATCGTTAACTTTTAAAAGGACACCCGGTACCAGGGCCGTTCGCTTTCCTTGTGGCATAAAGTCGAGATTTGAATCCAATGTTTGGGTGTAAGCCTTGATATCGTAGCGATATACTTGCGGGATGATCACGTCGACCCATCTATTTTTGACCCAAGTAGGCCAGTCTTGAAGGTATTCTTCCTTACTCCATGGGAAAATACTAGGGGCCATGCTCACGACGATATCGGGATTGATGCTTTTTACGGTTTTGTAGACTTTTTGGGCAAATAGATTGAGTCGCTTGGCCCGCCAATCGACCCATTCAGGATCTTTGTAATCCATAGGAGGCATAGCATCATCATGTTCCGCTTTGTACTGCGCTAGGGTAAATTTATCATAGCCGGCCGTGGAAGGATTGGCGGGCAATCGGTCATCTCCTTGTATGCCATCTACTGCATAGTTTTCGACGACTTCAGTGATCAATGCTAACAGAAAACCCTGTACTTCAGGATGAAAGGCGTTCATCCACTGGAAGCCGTTTTTTGAGACGAGCTTGCCTTCATTGTCTATAGCCCTCCACGCTGGTTTTGATTGGAGAATGTGCCCGCCATCAGACTCCTGATAACTGCTTGAAAATCCGAATTCGAACCAGGCGTGTACCTGCAGCCCGTTGGCATGTGCGATTTCGATCAATTCTTGTAACATATCCCGATTCGCAAAACGCGGGGCCACTTTTCTACCAAAGGTTTTTTCCATATGGGCACTGGGGTAGAGAGTATATCCGCGGTTCCAAACTACCACATAGATTTGGTCGATGCCATAACTTTTACAGCGCTGCACAACCTCTTCGATACCCGCTTTGGAGTCCAATGCCTTACTGGCAACATCAGTGAGCCAAATTCCTTTTTGTGATTGTCCTAGGGCTAATTGACCAAGGGTGAAGAGCAGTATACCTACGGTGTGTGGAATGCGTTTCATAAGCTGTGTTCGAGGGTTTTCCAAACTTCGAGTAGCGCTCTGGGAACGTGAAAACAGCCTTTCCATTTTCCACCTTTTAAGGAAAGATGTACCTCACCTTGGCGATTGAGATAGCCAAACCATTCCCCTCCGTTTTCACGGTCCCTAAAATGGTTCCAGGTATACTCGTGCACCTTCTTGAACCATTGTGCCGCTTTAGGATTTTGATTGTAGGCATAGGTCTTGGCCAAGGCCACCAGGGTCTCTAAATGGACCCACCAGAGTTTTTGATCGTGTTCCAATTGTTGTGTAGGATGGCCTTTGATATCCATGAAATAAAAAATACCTCCATAGGTATCGTCCCACCCATGCTCCAACTGTTGGAACATGATTTTCTCCGCCTTCTCCACGAGTTGCAGGTCGTTTTTGCGAATCCCCAAGTTCATGATAAACCACATGGCTTCAATAGCATGCCCTGGATTCAACAACCGTCCTTCAAAACTGTCTACGAAGGCTCCGGTATCCGATACGTTTTCAAGCACTAGCCCGGAAGCTTCATCATAAAAAGTGTTCATGACCAAATCGATAACCGAATCCGTCACTTCTGAAACCCTTTCGGAACCCAAAAGTGGTTCCAGTTCCAAAGTGAGATTGCAGAGGATCATCGGAAGTGCAAAGTTTTGCAAATTGCGTGTTCCTGGGTAGATCTTAGAGTAGCTTCCCTTGGGATGATCTTGCCGTTTCAAAATAGTCTCGAAAGTGTCTTTTGCTATGGTGGCATAGGTCTGTCGCGCGTCTATTTCCGATAGTTTTCCAAAGGCCATAGCCGCGAAACAATCGGAAAAAATATTATAGGGTTGAACCAATGGCTCGCCTTTCCTGTTTAAAGAAAAGTACCAATTTCCGTGTGGGTCACGACCGTTTTTTTCAAGAAAATCAGCGCCCGATTTGGCAATAGCCTTCCATTTTTCAGATTTTTGTACCGTTTGGTATAGCGTAGAAAATAGCCAAATTTGGCGTGCTTGCAACCAAATAAACTTATCGGTATCATAAACCTCGCCCTTGGCGTCCAAACAAGTGAAGTAGCCTCCAAACTCATGGTCTATCGCATGATCTTCCCAAAAAGGAATGACCTTATTTAGTAGTTCATTCTTATAGATTTCAGCGTAGTGCTTCACAATGTTTTTTTAGCACCCGATAAATCGGGCAAGTTCCTTTGACGTTCCAGATCTAGTTCTCGACTCGGTTCGAACTGACGGTCGATTAACTTTTGAAATGTTCGCGATATCGGTTATACAGATGCCCCGCCTGTGCATAGGCCGATTGCGGACTCATAAAATGAGAGAATTCAAAAGTAATGGCTTTTTCGCACCCTGCGCGTTTGGCAGCTTCGAGTTTAAACAATAGCTTTTCCCATTTGATGGGTAAAAATTTAATAGGCATGTCACGATCGAACGATTCGGAATTCGTCCATGATCGCAAGCCATGCGTATCGGCCAGAGCCTTGTTTAGGTGCAAATAACCTTCTAAGTCATTATACCCCACATGACCATCTTGAAAGGCGACGATATCAACGCTGTCTTTTATACCGTCAAAGATTTCGTTCCACTCTTTTTCATGCTCTTGTAACGATATTCCCGAATCTTTGGTGATTTGACCGGTTGTTGCCATAACAGCTTTTTTCCCGTCTATCCAGGGCGAGAGCATCACAGGTAATCCGCCGCTTATGGTCTTGCATTGAGTGCCCAGTTTGGCAATGGCATCGACCGCCCCTTTTGTTTTTCTGCTGAGTTCCAAGCTCAGATACCAACCACCAAAACTTTGGTAATGTCCGTACATGCGATATACTTCTTCGATGACGTGAAGATTGATATCGATCTCATGATGCATATCGCCGGTCTCCCAATACTTGCCACTATCATAGGTGCCGAAATAAAAGGTCATGCCATATTTATCCGCCAATTGCAAATACAGTTTGACCAGATCTACTGGAGGTCTGAAGCGATTATGTTTTTCGATCAGATAGGGAGAAGGGTAGGTCAAAAATTGATGGTAGCCACAGCGAATAAGAATAACGGTGTCTATTCCCATCTTTTTCATGTGGGCGAAATCGGCATCCCATTCTTTGGCACCCCAGTTTTGATGGGGAATATCATGACTGATTTCGTCTATGAAGGTGCCTGTTATTTTCATATGTTCTTATTTCGTTTCCGCCCTTTTCGCTTTCCGTAAAAAGAACCGTTATTCTCTTTCCAAAGTATCCCACCAGTATTTCTTCAATAGCACGCTGGTCAGTATCAAGACGCCACTCCAAATGACCATTTCCGTATTTTGACGGAGCATAAAATACATCGGGATGACCACCTGTGCCATTTGCCAGATGATTCCAACGATGATATTGAACGCATCCCGTTTGAAATCCAGATTGGGTACAAATTTTGGGTCTTCGGCCATTACTTCCCGTTGTATCGGGCCCCAAAAACCCCACGGTTTGGTTTGTTTATAAAACTGTTTGATCTGTTCTCTGTTGGGTAGCGGTTCTATATAAGTTCCGATGATACATCCCATAAAGGCAAAGGCAAAAATCAACGGGAAGACAAAGATGTCAACGTATTCCGCGAAGAACATGAACTTTATGGTTGAAGCGATCAATCCGAATAACATCCCCCAGAAATAACCATTGCCGGAAAAGCGCCACCAGATCCATTTCAAGACATTGGCGGCTACATACCCTCCATAAAGAGACGAACTCAACCATAGAATCAAGGAATTCAGGGAGCCGGCATTAAAACCGAAAACGATCCCCACCATCACCAGGACCAGGGACGAAATAATACTTAGGCGAACCAATTTTTTATCCGGAGCCCCGGGGTTGATGTATTTTTTATAAATATCATTGACAATATAGGCCGGTGCGGAATTTACAAAGGCCGCAAAGGTACCCATAAAGGCCGCTAAAAAACCGGCAAGCATTAAGCCCTTCAGACCCACCGGAAGAAATTTGTTGATGGCCATAGGCAGTACTTGTTCAAAATCTAGGGTTGTGCCCATAGCGGTTAATTCGGGGCCTAGATAGACCAGAGCCAATACCGCAAAGCCGATGATCATGAAATATCTGGGAATATATAGGACACAAATGGTCAGAAAGCTCATTTTCGCCGCTTCTGCGGGTGTTTTGGTGGCCAATATCCGTTGCATATCATAGCTGGGAACTGGCCCTGCAATCGAGGCGAAAATACCTTTAAGCACCATGAGGATAAACAAGATTCCGAAGAGGTCGAATCCGTCGGAGGCAATTTTATGGTTTACCTGCGGAAAGGCCGAGTTGCTCCAATCCAGATCAAGGTTCCATCCGAACCATAGTTTGTCCCAAGTGTCCGGTACTACTGTAGCGATTTGTTCCGCCGTGACCATATTGTAGGCCACAATACCGACACCGATACAGGCAATGGTCATGATAATGAACTGCATCACTTCGGTGGCTACCACACTATGCATTCCGCCCTTGACGGTGTACAACGAGGTCAATCCGCATATGATGAGCGCATAGCTTCTGGCTGACGAAACTTGATAGCCCAAGAACTCAAAACCCATATCCCACGGAAGGATCGAGGTGCAGTATTTACCGATGCCCTCAAAGAAATAGGCAATGAACCCCAGTACGCTGATGACCGCGAAAATGACGATGATGATATGGGAAAGTTTGGCTCCCTTTCCATCCCCGAAACGAAAGGTGATCCATTCCGCTCCGGTCATCACATTCGAACGGCGCATCCAAATGGCGAGATAGACGAAAACGAAGACTTGGTTCCAGACGGGCCAAAGCCAGGGGAGCCATGCGCTCTTCAATCCGTAAACAAAGAGGATGCCCACGCTCCACATGGTACCTGAAATATCGAACATACCAGAGGCATTGCTTAAACCTAGGTAGTACCAAGGCAGTTCATTTCCCCCTAAAAAATAGGACTCCAGATTTTTGGATGATTTTTTGGAGAGGTAAAAACCGAGGGCCAGAACGCCTACTACATAGGCGATTACAATTCCGATATCCCAAGGGGAGAGGGTCATTTCGTACGGTGGTTAAACTTACAATCTCCTAAGATAGTCAATGTTGGCAATTATTTGGTAAAGAGGCCTAGAATCGATTGCTCCTGTTTTTTTGCCCTAAAAAGAGTAGGCTACGACCCGATGAAATGCAATGGAAAGCCAATTATTCCTACGATACTTAATACCAAGATAGTCGAAGATGTGCTTCAGTCGAACGATGCAGCTTTTAGCCAATTATGATTTAAAAGAGTATTTGAAGAATTAAATATCAGGCGGAAAGCTCCCTGGGGAAATGCTAAATCCGATGCGGACGCAATACCAAATTGTGAACCTGATTAATCGGTTTCAACCAAGATGATTCGAAACGTAAAACCATTGATTTTGGCCTGCCTAAAAACCCTATTATTGGTGAGTGCTCATCCCTGCGCACTATTGGTGGCCTCACCAGGACTCGAACCTGGATCTAAAGTTTAGGAAACTTCTATTCTATCCCTTGAACTATGAGGCCATTAAATATGGATGGCAAAAATAAAACTTTTAATGATACCAAACTTCAATTAGTACTGTAGGATTCATAGCGCAAGTCAGGACATCACTGCGATGGTTATTGCCTATTGTTGATTAGCTTGATATTTTTGTTTTCCGATAGTATCCGATGGGCCAAAGAGTCAGTAACTTTCGTTTTCCATAGATAAATTCTTTGAAGACGGGTCAGTTTTGGCAGCAATTCCAACACCCCTACAGAGACCTCCGTATGGTAGAGATTGAGGGATTCTAAATGCGTCAACTGGGCCAAATGCTGCAGGCCTTTGTCGGTAATGGGATTCCCACTGAGATTTAACTTCATCAAGTTATCCAGTCGTGCTATTTTTTTGAGGGATGCATCGGTTAGTTGGGCATTGCTCAAGTCGAGCCAAATCAATTGTTCTTTGAGGTCGGTCAAGAGGTCAAGACTGCTCAGTGCGATCGGTTTTTCGCTCAAACTAAAATTGGCCTCTAACAAATAGTTGTCTTTCATCAGTCGATTTATGATGAAACCATCATCGATAAGGGAATCAATGGTCGTCTGGTTGGCGGGTGGGACCTCCCTACTCAAAACCGTGTTCTTATCAAGTCCCAAATAGTTAGTGATGGTCTGGATAGTCTTTTTTTCGGAATCCAAATCGGTGACAAATCCGTTCGGCGGCGCTCCAGAACTGATCCACCATTCGATAATAGCAACCTCTTGCTGTGTCAAAGGCCTTTTTCCCTCTGAAGGCATAAAGTCATCATGTACTTCGGGCAACGTAATTCTCCTGAAAAGTTCACTGGCTTGAACGTCTCCGGGTATAAGTACTTCGCCGTGGTCCCCGCCTTTCATCATGCTAGCATAGGATGTCAGTAGTAAATCCCCTTTCTTTTTTCCAGTGTTGTGACAGCTAGTGCATTTCTGTTCCATCATCGGTGCAATCAAATCTAGATAGACATCCGCTGAATCCAAGACCGTTACTTTGGGCCGTGGTTCTTTTTTCGGGGGAAGTCCGGCAACCGTGCGAACCGTATTCGGTGCATATTCCCATAAGTAAGTAGATCCGTGTGTGAGATTCCCTCCCAAATGTCCTGTATAGACCATTGTGGCCAGTGCTAAAGCAACGAAAACCCACTGCATTGGCCTATGGTTGTCTTTTTGCTTTTTAAAAACAAGATAGCAGAGGAGGCAGGAGACCAAAACGGCCACACCGCTCCATTTATGCCAAAATAAGGTATCCGTATCATAGTCTCCCGAAAGTGATAATAGATACCCCAATAGAATGGCCAAAGCGGCACTTGCAGCCCCTAGTCCCCATAAATAAATGAGGAATGGCCTTAGAGAATAGAATTTGGGTTGACCGGTAGCCCATTGCGCTATAGCGGCCAAAGCCAAAAACCCAATGGGGAGATGTACTACCAAAGGATGAAAACGTCCCAAGAAGATGATGAAATCAGAAGGGTCTTCAAGTAGATTACTGAGTAAAAAGGTCAACTCCATTCCAATTTATTTCAGGGGGGTGTCTTTTAAGGGTATTCCGTTAGTGGTTAGCATTTGAAAATGATGCACGTTGTGCCCAGAGTAGCTCCAGACTATCTTTTTAGCACGATCGACCTCAAATAATTTGATGCCTTCTTTCGCTCCATAACTGGCGATAACCGTGTTTCCATTTGGCAATCGTTGGGCCCCACAAGGATCTGCCAAAGGATTGCCGTTAAAATCGGAATTCACTACCGACCAAACGATTGCGCCATCTGAATCAAATTCAACAACTCGATTTCCATTGGTAAGGGTAACCAGGGTATTTCCATTTTGCAAACGAATGGCCGTAAAAGGCCAGGTCTTCGCTTTTCTTCCGCCAAAATCTTCAAAATCAGTACTTAAAACACTTAAAATGGCACCATTGGAATTATATTCCTTGACGGCGAACGCCAATAAATGGGGAACCAAATAATTTCCATTTTCCAATTTTCTGGCCATTCGAGTTTGCATGTGTACATTATCGGTTTCTGGTTCTAAGGGAACACTTTTAACAACTTCTCCATTGGAATCGACTTCTATTATCCTTGGGCTTTTCCCAGATTCGGTAATCATGGTATTTCCATTTTGAAGGCGAACGGCAGTTCCCAATTCCATGGATTCTTCTGCTCGTGAGTACCGAAAAATGACTTCTTTATTGGTATTGTATTCGGCTACGACATCAGCCCAACAGATTAAGATATTTCCATTTTTCAGAACATACCCGTCACGTGCTCCGGGTTTTCCTGAATCCCAGATTTCTTCACCTGATTCTCCTATAATTCCTGTAAACTGAGGGCCTGCAACAAAAAAGGAATGCCTGATTTCTACTACCTCCTGTCCGAAAAAGGCAATCGGAAGAAGTATTATAAGATAAATGGTCCTAGTCAACTTCGTAGTTATGGTCATTTAGTTTATTTGCTCTTTTCATAATACGCAGCCTTTAAGTGGAGAGAAACAACGAATACATTACTTCGTGTTTCCAACGTTATGCTTTTTCAAGCTAAAATATCCTTTACCACATGTCCGTGCACATCGGTTAATCGAATATCACGCCCTCCAAACCGAAAGGTCAATAATTCATGGTTAATTCCTAGTAAATGCAGTATGGTAGCATGTAGATCGTGTATGGTGACTTCATTTTCGATAACGCGATACCCATACTCATCGGTACGTCCGAAGATCGTTCCTCCTTTAATTCCTGCTCCGGCCATCCACATACTGCAGGCCGAAGGATTGTGGTCTCGTCCGTCGGTGCCCTGGGCAAAGGGCGTTCTGCCGAATTCACCGGTCCATACGACCAAGGTCTCTTCCAACATGCCCCGCGATTTTAAGTCTTTCAACAAGCCGGCAATAGGTTGATCTACGGCATGTGCATTGGCTTCATGGCCTTTTTTGAGATTGCTGTGTTGGTCCCAACGATCAGCGCCTACATTTGGGCAGGTCAATTCAATAAAGCGCACGCCCCGCTCAACGAGTCGTCGGGCTAAAAGGCATTGCGCGGCATAACCGCGGGTATGCGGGTCATCGGAATCAAATCCGTATAACTTTTTAGTGGCTTTGGTTTCATCCGAAAACTCGGTTAATTCCGGAATGGAAGACTGCATCTTATAGGCCAATTCGTAGTTTGAAATGGCCGATTCTACGGCATCGACTTCGCCCATTTTACCCATTAAACTATGGTCCATTTGTTCGATGAACCGTAATTTTTCTTCTTGAAGGTTTGGTACCCCTTCTTTTGGGGCAATATTAGCTACCGGTTCGGCTCCGGCTTTTAAAATCGAGGCCTGATAGGATGCGGGCAAGAAGCCGTTTTTGAAATTATCGAGTCCGCCGGGGGGAATCAAACCACCATCCAAAACCACATAACCCGGAATATTTTTATTTTCACTTCCCAGGCCATAGGTCATCCATGAACCCATACTAGGTCGACCTTGAATGCCGCTTCCGGTATGTAGAAAATAATTAGCGTTGGTATGTTCCGGAAATTTTGAAGTCAAGGAGCGTATTAGGGCAATATCATCCACACAACTTGCAATATGGGGAAACAGATCGCTCACGGGTATCCCAGATTCCCCGTATTTTTTAAAATCCCAAGGACTCTTCAAAATCTTGCCCACATTGTCGAATTGTGTGGCGTCTACCTTGAATTTTTTTCGCGGATCCTCGCCATTTTCTCGAGCTAGTCTTGGTTTTGGGTCAAAAGAATCTACCTGTGAAACCCCACCATCCATGTAGAGGAAAATCACATTTTTGGCTTTGGGCAAATAATGCGGACCTAGATACAAATCGGGTTTTGAAGCGATTGGTTTTTTGCGGTCACAGCCTATGGGTAAGGCTCCAAAAAGACTCGTAAAAGCCAATGCGCCAAATCCCCCTTTGCATATGCCCAGCATTTCACGTCTTGAAAGCGGCCTTTTCATAAAGTTGTGGTACTTGCTCATCAGACGAGGTATATAAATTCCTTTAAGTTAAAGATACTGTGACAATAATGCTTCCAAAGTTCAAGTTCTTTGTGTTCCGAATACTCCTTATGTGCTTCTAATTTCTTGAGCATAGCCATGAATTCCTTGGCTTTTTGCACTTCATTAGGCGACGGTTTTCGTGCCAAGGAATGCAAGTATATCCAGGTCACTCGTTCCTCGAAGGTGAGGTTTTCTTGAGTCAATAGTCGTTGTGCCATGCGTTCGGCTTGTTGTGCGACAAAGGGGTCGTTCATAATGATCAGCGATTGGGAGGGAACGTTGGTCACATCGCGTTTGCCGAACGTACTAAAAGGAATGGGACGGTCAAAAGTGGTCATCATGGGTTCTAGGAAATTACGTCTCACTTCTAGGTAAATACTTCTTCTGCCATCGCCATCAAGGGGCCCGGAATTTTGAGGTCGCCCTCGCCCTTGCATAAAATCTGTCAAGTAGGTAGCCACCGGGCGGCCATAAAGACTGTCGTTCAAACTTTGGGAAGCTACTAGAATTCCATCGCGAATGGCTTCGGATTCCAATCTCCGTACCGGAAACGAAGCTAGGTATACATTGGTCGGATCTGCCTCAGGAAGAGCGTCGGTGTGCAAGGTGCTTCTTTTGAAGGCATTGCTCAAGACTATCGATCGGATTATTTTCTTGACCGACCAACCCTCATTCTGAAATGTTAGGGCGAGATAATCCAGAAGTTCAGGGTGGGAAGGAAGCTTTCCTTGCAGTCCAAAATTATCTACGGTTTCTACAATTCCCCTACCGAATAAATGATGCCAAATACGATTCACCATTACCCGTGCTGTCAACGGATTGTCTTTGTGCAATATCGCATTGGCCAATTCCATTCTACCACTACCTTCCGATGTAAAGGGGACTTTTCCTTGAGGTAGCGCGGACAAAAAACCTCTCGGAATATGTTCTTCGGAAGGCTCTTGGTGATTGCCGCGATTAAAGATAGGGCTGTCAATGCCGAACCCGTCCGTGATTCCGTAAATAAAGAATGTGCTGGTCAAGTTTTTACCGAGCTGTCTTTCTTTTTTGATTGGAACCTTTAATTCAGGGAATCGGGAGGCAAGCTTTCCTTTTTTCAACCGTGCATTGAGCCGATCGATAGTACTGCGGAATTCAGATGAACCTTGCAGGGCTTGAGGTATTTTGGAATCATATGAAATCGCATACTGCGCTTCTACATAGGCGTCATCGGGAAGTTGGTATTTGTGGCCTTGATAGCCCCCGGGAAGTATTTCTAGGTACGCTTTATGACCCTTCCACGGTGTTACGTCGACTGTATAGGTTTGCCACTTTTCGTGATCTACACGCATCTCCAATTCGCCGTAAATAGGGTCTTGGATCAACTGGAAATTATCAATGACCAGACGTATGGTGCTTTTAGCTCCTCGAGCCCGTACACTGATAAAATCCTTTTCCAGAATAAAATCCCGGGATTGTAAGGTGCCAAAGATTCCAGTTCCAAAAAGCCTGCTCGAAGCATGGCCGTCTTTCAGTTTTAGGAGTGTTCCCGTAACCGGATCGACAATGGGATTTCCGAAGGTCGTGCGGTTGCCAAATGCCACGCCGTTACTTTTCCATCCACTTAGATCGACGCCCCTGAAATCCCCGATGACCTGATACGTGGTGTCTGGTAGCACTTCCTTAGCCTTGGAATTGAATTTATCTTCGGCAACGGTCGGCTCATTCCATGCGTCGGAAATCGTTTTGCGCATATAGGCCTGTACCTCCTCGATTTCCTTGGCAGTCTGTTCTTTCGTCTCCGACCAGTGCGCATCAAGCGGCGTAAATCGTGTACTTTCCATCACCCCGTATAGCGAATAATAGTCGGCAGTGAGAATGGGATCGAATTTATGGTCATGACATTTGGCACACGATACGGTTAGCCCTTGAAAGGTTTTAGAGGTCACATCTATGATGTTATCGATACGATCGGCCTCATCTTTCTTGATGTCGACCGGACTATGAGTGCCTTCTGCCATGGCGAAGAAAGCGGTGGCCAGGGGTGATTGCCCAATTCCGGATTCGGGATGGTAACGCTTAGTTTCCAACAAATCACCAGCGAGGTGTTCCCGCACCATTTGGTCATAGGGAATATCATCATTGAAGGCCCGGATAAGGTAGTCGCGATATTGCCAAGCACCTACGATGGAGTAATCAAATTCGTGGCCCTTGGTTTCCGCATAGCGAACCAGATCCATCCAATGTCTCGCCCAGCGTTCACCATAGGCCTTGGAGTTCAAATACTGATCGACCATTTTTTCATAAGCGTTCGACGCGTTGTCTTCCTCATAGTTTTGTATCGCTTCGGGAGAAGGGGGTAGGCCGGTTAGCAAATAGGATACCCTTCGAATAAGTGAGTTTTTATTGGCTTCTGGGGATTTCACCAATTGTTTTTGGTTCAATTTCACGTCGATTAGCGAATCAATGACGGTAGTGCTCTTGTCGGATAGCTGGGCACTAGGTGTAATAAAGGCCCAATGTTCTTTCCATTCAGCTCCTTGATCGATCCATTTTTCCAGTAGCGCCTTTTCCCGTTCGGTCAGTTTGTAATTGGATTCTGGAGGGGGCATTAGTAGGTCTTCCTCCTTGTGGTTTATGCGATAGATCAATTGGCTTTTTGAAGGTTTTCCCGGCACAATGGCATGTCCTCCTTCTTTTAGCGCAGAAGTAGCTCCGTTATAGGTGTCCAATCGCAAATCGGCCTTGCGACCACTGGGATCGGGTCCATGGCATAAATAGCAATTTTGTACCAATATGGGGCGTATGTGAAAATTAAAATCGACCGTTTCGGGTAAGGGTTCCGCAAAATCGTGACGGTCACTACAAGAGGACAGGAATACAATAAGACATCCTAGTGCAATACAACTATTTTTTCTGCGACCGAACACGATGTGAGAGGGTTAGGGATGTCTCTCAAATATAAGGATTTATCTCCTCCCTTTCCATGTGATTTGTAAACTTCAGCCGTGTTCATGAACCGGTCAAGCCATTTTTGGGATACTTATTTTCGCTTCCCCCAAATCTCGTACATGGGTTCACCCTTACTGTTCTTTCCAGTATGGTGCCAATCGCCCCCTTTGAGTTCGTAATCGAACTTTAATTCTGCGCCGACCCGAGAGTTGTCACGTGAGAAGAATTCGATTTTTTCAACGTATACCCCGTTCTCTGACGAATAACTGCCTCCACCGGTACCCTTAAATTGCATTCCTTCAGTGTCATAGGCAATCCATTGAAATCGCCCGCCTTGAAGGTATTTGAGTGTTTTTCGCGTATTGGCCTCTCCTCTTCGATCTTGACCTTGGTCCGGGCCCCGTGTAGCGAAGAGCCATTGCCCGTCCAAGTCTTGTGCTTTGGATTGCATGGGGCTAAAAACCAATCTTGGGGTCGTGCCGAGAACCAACCGACCTTTCTCTAGGGCAAAAGGGATTTCCAGGGAAGAAACCGAATCGGCTTCATAGTTGGAGTTGAATTCTAGCTGCACCTTCAATTCTGAACCATCAATGGTGTAAAAACCGCCTTCCGTTTTTACAAATCGTGCGGGATCAGTATCGTAGATGGTATGGATCATATAGTCTTCGGTCATTTTCAGCTCATGTCGAACGTCATCGAGTTCGGCAATATAAACGCCCGGTTCGATCTGCGCCGATACCTTGAAACCAATGGTCAAAAACAAGACTGAAACTACATATCGGAAGGAGTGTAACGTTTTCATAATCAGGTGTGTTCGGAGTTCATTCCAGTAAATATAAAGAATAGATGAATGCCGTTCATATGATTTTAGCCTCCGTATTGAAAAATACCATAAATTTAATTGACAAATGAGTGCCTTTACTTGATTGATGAAGTGTTATGAAAAGTCTGAGAAGAGTTATCGTAGATTTCAAAAAACTGACTCCCGAAGTTCTAAAGCTTTTGGTGGATACCTATCCTGACGGTTATGACGACCGAAATATCATTTCGTTTAAAAATGCAAAGGGTGAGCGGGTAGAAGCGGTTGAGGTGTTGGGCGGAGATACAAAGTACTTGGTCAAGATCTCGGCAAAACTCGAATATACCATGGAGCATTATGATGCCGAGGATTATGATGATTTCGATGATGATGATCCCGAAGCCGTACCTGAACCCGATCTAACCGAGGATGAGGAAGACATGTGATCAGCGCTTGAGCTGCGTCAACATTTCAACGGTCGTTTTTTCGAGATCAAAGTCCGCTTTCCATCCCCAATCCGTTTGCGCTTTTCCATCGTTGATACTTGAAGGCCATGAATCGGCTATTGCCTGACGAAAATCGGGTTCGTAGTCGATCGTAAAATCAGGGATGTGTTTTTGAATACGCTCTGCTATCTCTTCGGGCGTAAAACTCATCGCCGAAAGATTGTAGGCCGAACGCACTTTGATGTCTTCCGGATCGCTTTCCATCAATTCCAAAGTCGCACGTATGGCATCGTCCATGAACATCATGGGCAAGCTGGTATCTTTATTTAGGAAACAGGTGTAGGTTCCTTCTACTAGAGCTTTGTGGTAAATCTCAACGGCATAATCGGTAGTGCCTCCACCGGGCATGGTTTTCCAGCTGATCAACCCCGGATATCGGATGCTACGCACATCGACATCGAACTTGTTATGGTAATATTCACACCAGCGTTCACCGGATTGTTTACTGATACCATAGACCGTACTCGGTTCCATAATGGTATTTTGTGGGGTGTCGTTTTTTGGGGTATTCGGGCCGAAAACAGCAATACTTGAGGGCCAAAAAATTTTCGATACCTTCTTTTCCCGAGCTAGGTTCAGCACATTAAAAAGAGAATTCATGTTGAGGTTCCATGCACGCATCGGAAATCTCTCTGCTGTGGCGCTCAACATGGCGGCCATCAGATATACTTCTTCGATTTCATAATAGGCAACTACCTCTTCCAGAGCATCATAGTCGGTCGCGTCAAGTAGTTCGAAGGGCCCTGAATCCATTAAAGGCTGGTCACCTTCTCGAATATCACTGGCGACCACTATTTCATTTCCGTGTTTTTCTCTTAAGGAGTAAGTTAGTTCCGTTCCTATTTGACCACAAGCACCGATGATCAGAATGTTTTTCTGCATTAAATTGGAGTTAAATGAATTCGGGTTAAAGATAGCTTTTATTAAAATTTGTACATTCGCCCTATGCGTAAAATATTGTTTTTCGGGTTAATCTTTTTGTCACTTACCGCCTGCAAACAGGGTGCGCAAGAAGTAACCGAAGAAACGACTGCATTTGACATTTCTACCGAAAACTGGCCTGTAAAATCAACAGTGAGCGCGAAGACAGCAACGGCACTAAAAGAATGGCCTGAATACGTTGAACTCGATCAGACCTTTGAGGGACTTTATACCGTCGAGAATACAGAGGATTTAAGTCTCATCATCGAAGATCTTATCGAGAAGCAAAAGCTTTTGGCCGAATCAGGGTATCCCGAAGCTTTTGACAAACCTCAAATAAAAAGTAGGCAGAAAGTATTTCATACCTTTATTTTGAAGACCAAAGGTGATTTGGAGTACAGAACAGATCCCCAATTATCGGTAGGGGAAATGATCGATGCCTACAATGCCTTACGGAATCAGTTCGATATCATTTCTACAAACACCTTGGATATCAAAAAGCTATTGGAACAATAAGCGATACCAGTTGATCGCCCAGTGGATAGGTGATCATGGCCTTAAGGTTTTTGCTTATTCTTCGACTTATAAACTGTATGGAAAAGTCTTTTCTGTTTTTACCTGACATTTCAGGCTTCACGAAGTTTGTTCAATCTACCGAGGTCGAGCATAGCCAGCATGTGATTGCCGAATTGCTGGAAGTTTTGATCGCTGCGAATACCCAAGATTTGAAGCTTGCCGAAATCGAAGGGGATGCCCTTTTCTTTTACAAGGAAAATGAAATACCATCCCAAGAACGGCTTTTGGCGCAAATAGAGACGATGTTCACCGCTTTTTACAGTCATTTAAAGCTACTGGAAACCAATCGGATATGCCCTTGTAATGCCTGTGCCTCGGCACCTAACTTGCAATTAAAGATAGTGGCACATTGTGGAGACCTACAGTTTATAGAGGTACAAGGCAATCGCAAACCATTTGGCCAAGAGGTCATTCAGGCTCATAGGTTACTTAAAAACTCAATAGCCAGTGAAAACTACGCCTTGATCAGTAAACAATTGGCGAGCGCTATTGAATTACCCATTTACTATTGGAGCAAGCTCTACCGGTTCAAAGAAGGAACGGATACGTATGACGAACGGGAAGTAGCATATATTTATTCATTGATCGACCGTGATAAACTGATGCTCCATGATTTTTCAAAGGGCAAGAAAGTACATTTCGAAAGACCTCCGAATTTGGAGGATGAACAGGAGTTTCCCATTTCGGCTAACGAACTTATGGAATACATTACGAACTACACATATCGCCACTTATGGGTAAAAGGGGTCGACAAGTTTGAATACAATGAAAATGAGGTAACGAGACTGGGCTCGGAACATGTGTGTGTCATTAATGGCAAACATTTGAATTTTGTCACGGTCACCAAGCACGTGGCACCTGGCAAACTTATTTATGGAGAGATGACCACGAGTCCTCCTCCAGTTGATGCCCTGTATCAATTTTATATCATCGAGCCCCTATCAAAATCTTCGTCAAGATTACGGTTAGAGACCTATTGGGAAGCTAAATCGCTGGTAAAAAAGCTGCTTATGGCCCTTTTTGTAAAGCGTATTTTCAAGAAAAATACTGCGGCTAGTCTACGGCAATTGGGTGAATTCGCTTCTTCCAGATCTTAGGCCTTGTTGTCGAGATAAGATTGAAGATCGCCCAATGTATCTTCCCAAAATTTCTCATAGAACTTCAGCCATTTATTCACTTCTTGTAGCGGTTGTGGGTCGGCGATGCAAAAGCGCTCTCGCCCTTTGCTGGTAATTTGAACAAGGCCCGCTTCTTCAAGGGTCTTTATGTGTTTGGTGATCCCTTGTCGACTGATTTCGTACTGATTTGAAATCTGGGTTATCGGCAATGCGGTGGAAGCCACTACCAGAGCGTGGAAAATTTCACGTCTGGTAGGATCTGCAATGGCTTTGAGTATTTTGGTGATTTTATCCTGCATGTACTTCTTTGATTAGGTATTCGACCAGTAAATTAAAACAGTTATCCCAACCAGCACTAAAGTGACCCATCATGGTTACTGCCGTCTCCGCGGTGTAATTTGAAATTCCTGAATGCTCCAAAATCAGTTTGGTTTTTCCTTCAAGCGCCTGTAAAGACCATTTGACAGTTGTTTCGACGTCAGTGTTTTCAACCATCCACGTATAGATCAACGTATACGGATCGGCCTCCTTAACCACTCCCGTAATCTGTGTGCAGTCTTTTTCAGGACCGGCTGTAAAGGTGTATTTATAGCCGGGTTCCGGCTTGAAATCAGCCTGGATAAACCAAGTTGAGATTTCTTCCCCTTTTGAGATGGCGTTCCAGACCTTATCGATGGAATGATCTAAAATTTGTTCTTTGATAATAACATCACTCATGACAGTTTATTTTAAAATTAATACGCAACTATATGGTTGCAAATATAAACATTAAAATTTAATACGCAACTTTTTGGTTGCTTTTAAATCAAATGGGGATATAAAAAAAGCGGGCATTGAGCCCGCTTCAATAGTTATCTGTCGTTTCGAAATACTATTTATTCTCACTATTCGCGGCAGGTTCTTCTTTTCGAGAACTCAACGCCTGTTTGCTTAAGCTAGCCAAATTAAAATTCGGGTCGATCTTTAGTGCTTCATCGATTAATGCTACGGCCCCATCAATATCATTTTTGTCCATATTGTACTTCATAAGACCTTTCAGGTGTAAAAACGCAGCTTTAAGGGGCACCTCGTAAGGTTGTTGTCTTTCATAGAAGGCATACTTCATGTCGTCTTTGGAATTGGTAATTCCGTATTCGATATGTTCGGTGGCTCCGGTATTGTCACCGGTCTGAATTTTTAGATCAGATAGTTCATAGGCGAGATAGGCATTTGGAGATCTTTTGAAAAGTATCTCAAATTGCTCTAGTGCACGCTTAGGCTGATTTAAGGCCTTTAAGGAAATTGCCTTTACCTGTACCGAAAGATCTGAATCGCCATCGTTTTTTTCAATACCTATGGTATTTAGCGCCTGCATGTGTTGATTATTGTTCGCGTAGATATAGGCAAGTGTGTCTTTTCGTTCTTGTGTAGGTGCGAGTACATTGAGGTGTGTCAATGCACTTATAACACCGTTCACATCCCCTTGAAGTCTCATTTCTTTGTAGAATGCTTCATAGTGATTTTGAAGTTCCGTACTGGTTTGTGCTAAAGCGACGCTTCCCATCCCTAAGAGCATCACAAAGACTAATTTTTTCATTGTTTATTGTTTTTTTGGTGCGCTAAGCTAAAAAAATTATTTGAAGTAAGCTGTTAATGAAAACTTTAAAGGGTATACGGGGTATTCAAAAATAAAAAAAGATGCCACTTGGGCATCTTTTCTATAAACTTGGTTCGGTTGTTTCCTAGTGGCATCTATGCCGTCATCAATTGTCGACCCTTACCCTTGAATTTACGAATAAGGCAGGCATAGAATACGATACTCTTGGTGTCTTGATCTACGCATGATTTTAGAAAATCACGGAGATCCCTGTATCGCAGGTTCACATGTAATGTTGGCAAATAGAGATTAACCGTTTTAGGATCATAATCCGTATCGTTAACCACTAAGTCCATCTCCACCCTTTTTCGGTGGTAGTCGATTGAAACCTCGGTTGCGTTGTAGTACTTTTTGATCAGATCTACATGCAAGGATTCAAAATGTTGATCAACCTTTTGCTGCGGACAACTTTGGGCTATCAAATCTTCCATTTCCATAAGAATTCGCCCTGTTAGATTAGAATTTTCCATGGCAAAATGATTTAATTATATAACAAAGTTAGGCGTTAATCGACGAAATACACCTTTTGTTAACA
Organism: uncultured Flavobacteriaceae bacterium; assembly: GCA_947494565.1. Taxonomy (GTDB): domain Bacteria; phylum Bacteroidota; class Bacteroidia; order Flavobacteriales; family Flavobacteriaceae; genus Maribacter_C. Next base: position 288,530 of record CANLVG010000004.1, read on the forward strand.
CTTTTTGCCCTACTTTGTTGTGTAAGGGCAAAAATGCGTGGTGAACGATAACTATAACGATGTAGTGAATTTGTAGTTTTTAACAGTTAGAAGCGTTTTTGGGACTATTATTTTGCTTTTTTCTTCTGTATCTTCTTGATAATCTGGCTCTTGTAGATTTCTTTTTCGTGCCTCTTCCCCATAATATTGACGTTTGGTAGGGTGGTATGGATATACACCGTTTATGATCTCGTCATACCATGAATTTAAGAAGATGGCTTTAATAATATGGATGCAATCATTTAAGTGAATAAGGTTAATCGGGGCATTGCCATTCGAGAGTCCTTTTTTGCCTGTAAGCATGGTTATCGGATGTCGATCAGGGCCTATGAGACCTCCAAAACGGACAACGGTCGTTTGTAGGTCCGCGTCTGCATGAAAAAGGGTTTCCGCGCGGAAGAGTTGCTTGCCAGATTCAGTGATTGGCACAGGGGTCGTTTCTTCGGTAACTTTACCGTCAACGGTACCATAGACTGAGGTACTGCTAATAAAGATTATCTTACGGACGGCGCTCTTTTTGATTTCGCTATGTAGCAGTTCCATCTTTTTGACGTAGTTCTCACCCGTACGACTTCTTAATTTAGGCGGAACATTCAGCACCAAGACTTCTATCTGCTGCAGAAAGTCATAAATATCCCCGTCAATGGCCTGCTCATGAAGCGAAATGACAAAGGGACGGATACCCTTTTCCTCAAGAGACTTTACTTTTTCATTCGAAGTAGTACTGCCGTGTACGCGGTACCCGTCTTCCACTAAGGAGCTAGCTAAGGGAAGGCCCAACCATCCGCAGCCCATGATGCCGATGGACTTATTCAAAATGAACCGTTTTAGTGACAAGAATCGCGTCGTTTAGAACAAATGGCATGGGAATGTCATGTTCTGGCCGGGCTGGAATACTGAATTGGGAATTTTGCAACAAGTCGTTCGATGCCTCGTAGATGGTAAGACGTAAGGTTTCCTCTTTCGGTAGAATCAGCTCTAGGTCCGTATAGGGCCTATCGCTGATATAATGGGTAACCAGTTTCCCATAGCGACGATTTTTTAAATAGTATTCAGAAAGCTCAACACCATTAACGGAAGCTTTTTTCAAGTGTACATCATTCGTAAAAACCTCAAGTCGATTGATGTTCCGCTGCGGTGTAATGCATACTTCAAGATAGCGGTTTTCCCCAATAATGGTATCCCTGGTCTTTTCAATGGTCATCATCGGAATCGCCTTTTTCGGGGCCTTGCTGACATAAGTGAAGCTCGAACTGTATTTACTACTGATCGTGCTATTGTCCAATTTTTCGGGAACCTCTTTGTCGGCACCCAAATATTGAGCTGTCCATGTCGAAAGAGAATTTTCATAGGTGGCCCATTTTGCCGATTTCGTATCGGCATCATAAACGTACAATAGGCTGGTCGGTTTGGCATTTTCCACAGAAAACCCCGAATTGAAATGCGCGACGATCATAGCGCCCAAGAATATCAAAAGACAAAGCGAGGCCAGTGTTTTTTTTCTTTTGATAAAACCAAAAACAGGTAAGAGCAGTAGAAAGACCAGTGTAGCGAATGCTGTTGAAGCCACCATCATTTTAAGACCGAGGCCTACCGGAAACATCTTGAGAAAGGGAGCGAAAATGAAAATCGCCGGTAGTCCTAGAAAGACCATTAAGTAGGCGGAAGGAACTTCTTGATTCAGCACCACCCAAAAGGAGGCCAACAAAGCAAATAGGGGGATGATAAAAAAACTAGCTCCAGGTAAATAGAGGGCTATCAGCGCACAAATGAGGAGCCAGAGTATGATAGGGCCAACCAGTAAATTCGACATTTTTAATTTTCTGAACTGCCGATAGCCATAAAAACAGATCCCCAAAGACAAGAAAACAAAAGCGGCAATATAGGTATGCCCATTATAGGTGAAGCCATGAAGGATATCTTTGTAGTGGGGATAAATCGATTTCAAGATGGACCAACTAAAATATCCAATGGCACCATTGATAACGAGTACTAAAACCATCGGAAGGAAACCCTTGAGTATAGCATTTATTTCAAGTTCTTTGTTACGGAAACCATGAACCAACAAGACGATAAATAGTAAAACCGCCAGCGCGAACATGGGCCAGATCCATTCAAAAGGGTAGGATACCAATTTGAAAAAGGGCATGTTGAAATAAATGGAATCGTTTAGACTTTTGAGATCGGTCAAATCGGCGTCGCTAAAGTGTTTGAGAAGAGGCATGAGGTAGGTGCCCTGATGGGTCAAGGTATTTTTATCAAGGCGCTCATAGGTGTCATGTTCCGTGTGGTAATCGTAGTGGTCATCGATAAAGGCAAAATTGAAACCCTCGATGTCGCCATCTTCCCTGAAGACGGTGAGATCCGTGTCATTGGGCAGCATTTTATAGATGCTGTACGCCAAGGAGTTGGCAACCGGGTAATTCGGATTGGCCTTGGTAAACTCTTTAATCAGTTTTGAATTGCCGCGGTTGGTTTCAATAAGCATATAACTTGGTCCGCCGCTGCCACGGGCCTCAAAATTTAGGACCAGCCCAACATCTTTCCGCCACGGATGTTCCTTGACGAACAGGTCGGCTCCGTTAAGGCCTAACTCTTCGGCGTCGGAAATCAAAACAATAATATCGTTCTTTGGTTCGGTATTTTCGCTCAAAAACGCCCGGAGACCTTCCAAGATGGTCGCCACCCCGCTACCCGCGTCGCTGGCACCCAATGAAGAATGCGGACTGCTGTCATAGTGCGAAAGCAATAAAAGGGCCTTTCCGTCAGAGGTGCCCTTGATTCTGGCTAAAATATTCACGGCCTTGCTGAGGTTGCCCCAATCACCCGCAGTATACCCTTCTTGTAATGAAGTTTCAAGTCCTAGTTTTTCAAGTTCGGAAACAATATAGGCCCTCACTTCCGTATGGGCTTCAAAGCCCACTGCGTGCGGTTTTTGTGCTATTTGCTCTACATGTTCAAAGGCCTTTGCGGTGGAAAAATGATGCTCGGGACCCATCGCATCCTCGGAATAGGAAGGCATTAGCCCTTCATAACTCCAATACACGGCAGCTATGATGAGCAACAAGGCGGTTAGGGACGAAAACTTTTTCATTTAGTGCGGTTCTAGGTTTAAATGTAAGAAATTCTTATGGCACCTTGGCGATTCAAGACCCTTCCGAATTTCTCATATGACAAGGGCGATATATGCTGATTGAACTGTTTTTTAGACAAAAAGGGAAAGGTTTTACATCGAAAAAATGTCAAGCACATGGATTAATTTGCTATCTTTAGTAATCAACCTAAATTGTAACGTTATGGGAATCAAGAGTTTTCAAGGCCGTAGGGCAAAGGCAGATGTAAAGAAAGAATATAAAGCTCCGATACTGGTGACCGATTATATGACCAAAAAGTTAGTGACTTTCACTCCTAAGCAATCGATTTTGGAGGTTATGGAGCTGTTCACCAAATATAATATATCTGGGGGTCCGGTGTTGGATGACAATGGATTTTTAGTAGGAATCATCTCCGAAGCGGATTGTATGAAACAAATATCGGAAAGCCGCTATTTCAATCAACCTATTCTCGACAAGAGTGTCGAGCGTTTTATGACAAAAAACGTTGATACCATTCCCCATGACATAAGCATCTTTGATGCAGCGGGTGTTTTTCATAAAGGAAACAGGCGCCGACTTCCGGTCATGAAAGATGGTCTTCTTGTCGGGCAGATCAGTCGTAAGGATATTGTGGTCGCTGCCCTCAAACTCAGTGGACAAAACTGGTAATTACACCTTTATTCCCTTTTCACAATCATATAGTAGTCGTTGTCAAGCGGTAGATACCCTAAATCGTAAACGAAGTAATAAGTGGTACCTTTTTTTGTAGTATAGAGATTGGTAATGAAGTCGAAATCGAAATTTTTATCAAGCAAACGTGTCTTGGTGGTCCTTGTTTTCCCATCCTTTAGGGTAAAACTGTCCAGTACCTTGTAATTTTTTCGCAATCGGTTGTTGATATTTCGGATGAGATTCTTGGTAGCGGGATTTACTTTGTTGTGATAGGCATTTCGGCATCCGTCTGAACAGAATTTCTTGTCGATACGGCCCATGAGTTCCCCGCCACATTCCTGACATTTTTTCTTTTCGTTCATTGTTTCTTATAGTTGAAAACGACCTCTTCTTCGGTACCGTTTTGATGTATACGGGCATAGATGTTGATTTCGTCAGTAGTGACTTTTTCAAAGGTGAACCCTTCAAAATACAATCGATTTCCCACTACTTTGATCAGTTTGAAGCGTTGCACTTCTTCTCTTTCTTCCCAGCCTTTCAAATCCCCTCCGAAATGTTTGAGCTCAAAGACAAGGGTTCCGTCAAGTTCCCTGATATGTCCCAATTCATAGAAGTTGACCGCGCTGTCAACGACTAATTTAAAGGAGAACATCATGGAACCGCCTAGAGGTGGGCTCCAAATTTCCTCGGTGATGCCGCCAAAAGCCTCACCTTTCCAGTGTCCTTCCATCCAAGTGATTTCCGATAAAGTGGCTTTTGGTGAATTCTCCCCAGCATTTAATGATAGGGTATTTTGGGCATGGCAAGTGATACTTGCCAATACGAATACGAGTGTGGTAAGCTTCATGATGGTAATTTTGAATTGAACAATATACGAAATATCCGTTTTCAAACGGCTGAGTTACAAGTCCGAATGGAATTGTTATATAGATGACGTAATCAAAAAAGACTGTCCGGACATTATTCCACCATTAATTGATACTTTTTTAAAAGGCCAGGTAGTCCCTCTTTTGTAAACCTGGCGTTCTTCAACTGATTTTTTTCGGGGTCAATGGAAAAATTCAAGGCCTTCGTGAAGTCCGCATTTTGAAGATTTGTTTGCGAAAAAATGGCATTGTCCAAATAGCTGTATTCAAAATTGGCATGTGCTAGGTTCGCTTGGGTAAAATCAACTTCCATGAGCTTACAGGCCTTAAAATCTTGCTTTTTAAGGGCCAGTCCATAGAAGGAGGAAAAATTCAAAGTGCAATTTTGAAATGTGAAATCCATCAAGAAATCATTGCAGTCCTCAAATTTGAGTCCGATCATTTTACAATCGGAAAAGTGTACTTCCTTAAAGATGGTATGGGCCACATTCGCATTGCTGAGGTTGCACGCTATAAACTCACACTCCATAAAATTTTGGTTGTCCAAATACCCATTTTCGAAAGTACATCCTTCAAAAACACAGTTTTCATATTCACCTCTAGGCAGCCGGGTTTTTGAATACTCTTGGTTGGTAAAGGTTTGGTCTAAAATCATTCCGGCAAAATAATCGCGGGTAATCCAAGTTCTTTATACATTGAATTATAGGCATTCATTTCCTCTTCAACAATGGCGTTTCGTTCATTTTCATATACTTTCCAGTCTTTTGACAGGTCGGCCCACCGCTCTTTAGCCCCTTGGGTCAGCTGTGGTTCGGCAGCGTCAACGTAACCTTTTAAATGGATAAGCTGTGCGTTGAGTTTGTTGTTGTAATTAATGACATCTTGAAACGTTTTTTGCTTGGCCTGTATCAAGTTTTCCTCCCACGAGACGATTCGCTTCACTAGTGCTTCTCCCTTCTCTAAAAGTGCCTTCGCCTGATCTTTGTCCGTGAGAAGTTTGGCATACCCTTCTAATTGGGCTTTTGCGGAACGCATGTCGTTCACCGACTCATGTATGGTATGGAGTACTTCTTCAATACCTTCTAACATGGCTTGTTGTTCCTGATACTCCGATGCGCTTGCTTTGACTTTAGGATTGGCCAGTACCTTCACCTCCGTTTGGACGGTTTGCTCCTCTAAGGAGAGTTTCAACGTATAGGTGCCCGGGCCGACATTGGAACCTGTATCTCCTCCGAAAACAAATACTTTATCTATTGCCGGTAGGCTCTTCCTTTTGAAATTCCATGTAAAGCGGTTGTACCCTTTTTTTGAAGGCAATACCTGTGGTTTTGATGGTCCTCCTGGCCAGGTCTTGAATTTTTTGTCTTTTTTATTGGTGTACGTACGAATGACTTTGTTCCCTTGAAGAACTTCCAACTTCAGCGCTAAACTATCGCTATTGGCAGGTAAATAGTAGTCAAAAGTGACACCGCTTTTTGGATTGTCACCTAAACCTGGACGAGGCTTGTCACTACTGCCGCCAAAAATCAAATAGGTGTCTTTGGGTTGAAATAGCTGTACGGTTTCTTTAGCCGAATCGGCATTTTGTACGGCAGCCAGATCATCTAAAATCCAAAAGGAGCGACCGGCTGTAGCCGCAACGAGATCATTGTCTTGAATGATGAGGTCATTGATGGGAACTACCGGAAGGTTCAATTGAAAAGGTTGCCAATTTTGACCGTCGTTCCAGGAGATGAATAGGCCGGTTTCCGTACCGGCATATAACAACCCTTGCCTTTTATGGTCTTCACGTACGACACGTGTAAATGTGTGCTCGCCCACAATACCGGTTACGATTCGACTCCAGGTCTGTCCATAGTCGGTGGTCTTGAAAATATGTGAATTCAGATCCATTGATTTGTAGCGCATTACGACAACATAGGCCGTGGCGGCATCATGTGGGGAAACATCAATACTGTTCACAATACCATCGGGAACGTTTGGAGGAGTTACATTCGTCCAATTCTGCCCGCCATCCCTCGTGATATGCAACCAACCGTCATCACTACCGGCCCAAAGCACTCCTTTTTCATGAGGCGACTCTACCAAATAGGTGAGGGTGTTGTAGTTCTCGCCCCCAGCGGCTTCGTTTGTATAGGGTGCACCACCCGGCCCGTGTTTTTCAATTTCGTTTTTAGTGAGGTCAGGACTCACGGCTTCCCAACTTTGCCCTTCGTCCGTAGACTTGAAAACTACATTTCCGGCGTGGTAAATCGTTTTTCGGTCGTGAGGGGAAGTTATTACGGGAGCGTTCCAATTATATCTATATTTTGAGTCTTTAGGCGCAATACTTAGACCCAATTCGGGATATTCTTTAATTGGTTTGGATTCTCGTGATTTCGCGTCCCATTTGTCTAAATTTCCTTGGTATGTACCGCCATAAATAATTTCGGGATTGTCAGGGTCAAAGGCTAAGAAAGCACTTTCGCCTCCTGCCACAGCGTACCAGTCTTTCCAGTCGATACCCGCATCATTGGTACGACTCGCTATCGCCACAGTGGAATTATCTTGCTGCCCTCCATATACATTATAAGGCACCAGGTTATCCGTAATTACACGATAAAACTGCGCTGTATTTTGATTGGTCTGTGTGCTCCAACTGCTGCCTCCGTTATTGGAGACATTCGAGCCTCCGTCATTGGAGTTGATCATCCGTTGGTTGTTGTGGGGGTCAATCCACAAGTGGTGGTTGTCGCCATGAGGCGTGGGTAGAGGTTTGAAGCTACGTCCAGCGTCAATCGATTTGGTTACCGGCGCATTTAATACGTAAACGACATTTTCGTTCTGTGGATCGGCAAAAATTTCCATATAATACCACGAACGTGCTATGTTGATTCTGTCTTTGTTGACCTGCGTCCATTTTTTCCCTGCATCGGTCGATTTGTATACGCCTCCTTTTGTGCCTTCGGCTTCCAATACGGCATAAACAATTTCATTATTCGCCCGAGAGACCGAAATACCGGCTTTTCCGAAATCCTTAGGTAGGCCCTCTTTCATTTTTTTCCAAGTGCTACCACCATCAGTGGATTTGTACAGCCCCGAGTCTTTGCCGCCCGACTCCATAATCCATGGGTAGCGTCGATGTTGCCACATTGCGGCATATAAGATCGATGGGTTTTTCATATCCATCGATAAGTCCGATGCTCCGGTTGTATTATTTACAAAAAGCACACGCTCCCAAGTGTTTCCCCCATCCGTGGAACGATAAATACCGCGATCGGGTGTGGCTCCGTATTGCGCTCCTTGGGCCGCTACGAAAATGATATTCGGATCGTTAGGGTGAATGATGACATCCGAAATGTGACGTGTATGGTCCAAACCGATATGTGTCCACGTTTTTCCGGCATCCGTAGATTTGTAGACCCCATCTCCCATGGAAGTCATTACACCACGTGCAGCATGCTCGCCCATGCCCGCGATAACGATATTCGGATTATTTTCAGAAACGGCGATAGCACCGACCGTACCTGTTTTTAAAAATCCGTCGGAGATGTTTTTCCACGAAATTCCCGCGTCGACGGTTTTCCAGATACCTCCTCCTACAGTACCCATGTAATATGTCATGGGGTCACCTACAACCCCGGATGAAGCTACGCTACGACCGCCACGGTGTGGGCCTATATTGCGCCATTTGAGCCCATGAAAAAGGGAGTCTTGAATGGTTGTAACAGGCGTGCTACCCTTCTTTTTCCTTCTTTGGGAAAGCAGTGTTAGCGGTAATACGAGCAAGAGGACGAGAAATAATTTTAGGATTTTCATCTCAGGGAGTGGTTTTGAATTAGTCGTGATGAAGATAGTGAAAACGAACTTCAAATGTTTAACAAAAGTTAAAACGGTTTTTTATTTTGGAACAATCGTTCTGATATTGATATATTTGTATCGGAACGATAGTTCCAAAATAGAAACATAAATCCCTTAAAGACGATTACCATGAAAAAATTAGCGAATAAAGTAGCCATTATTACGGGCGCCACTAGTGGAATGGGCCTTGAAACGGCCAAACGATTTTTGGCCGAAGGAGCCAAGGTTGTGCTCACCGGAAGAAGCCAAGAAAAATTAGATCGATTACCTTCAGAACTGTCGGGCGACTACTTATTGGTAAAAGCGGAAGCTTCAAGTGTGGCGGATAGCAAAAAACTTATTGAAAAGACGGTCGATACCTTCGGCAAAATAGATGTACTGTTTCTGAATGCCGGTATTTTCAGGCTAGAGACGATTGACGGACTTACCGAGGAACTCTTTGACGAAGTGTACAATATCAATGTACGTGGCCCTTTATTTACGGTCAATGCAGCCTACAACCATCTCAATGAGGGCGCGAGTATCATGTTCAATACATCAGTTACCGACGTGAAAGGATTTCCGGGCATGTCTGCTTATGCCTCGAGTAAAGCGGCATTACGTTCGTTGACCCGTACCTTGGCTGCCGAACTGGGTCCGAAAGGAATTCGCGTGAATGCCCTTTCACCAGGCCCGATAGACACTCCTATTTATGGAAAACACAATGTACCTCAAGAAAATATCGATGCCATGGCGGCTAATTTCCCTTCAATGATAAGCCTCGGTCGTTTTGGGAAATCCGAAGAAATCGCAACTACCGCTTTGTTTTTGGCATCTTCCGATAGCAGTTACATTACTGGTGCCGAGATTCCTGTGGATGGTGGGTTTGCTCAAGTATAATATCATTTCATACATTTGGCGGTAAGATTTTCGGATTATGCCACGAACGAAGCAATTTGATGAGAAAGAAGTATTGAATAAGGCGATGGAACTCTTTTGGGAAAAAGGGTTCCACGCCACTTCAATACAGGATTTAGTGAGCCATATCGGAATCAATAGGGCAAGTATTTATGACACCTACGGAGATAAAACCGCTCTCTTTGATAAGGCCTTCGAACAATATCGGAACAACAGCCTTGAATCACTACGGAATATACTGCACTCGGAACCGGATGTCAAGAAAGGGTTTCAAAATCTATTTCAGTTGGTGATTGACGATGTCAAGACGGGTAGGTGTACAAAAGGCTGCTTTGTCGTGAATACGATTACCGAGCTTGTGCCCGGAGATGCTGCGCTGCAAAATAAACTGGTTCAAAATTCAGCAATAACGGAAGCGCTTTTTGCCGAGTACATTCGCAACGGAATCACGAGCGGCAACCTGACCACTTCCAAAAACCCGGAAGCTATGGCCTTTACCCTGTTCACACTCTTCAGTGGGTTGCGAGTCATGGCCAAAATAGAGCAAAACCCATCAAAGTTGAGTGATACTATAGCTATTGGACTGACTATTTTGGATTAAACCATGGTCTTATTTGTCTAACCCGCCTTTTCTTTTTGGGCTACGTGGCGTAGGCCATGTTAGTGGTTTTCCGGTCCGTCGACTATTGCCGATCAAGGTTGCTTTTTCACGGGGAGTTCGTTCAGGGTCTTCAGAGGCCATATACGCCAAGATTGCCGTGAGAATAGCATTGTTGCGCACATCGTCAAAAACAATCTTATCATAGGTGTCAAGATTGGTGTGCCAAGTATAGTTCCAATAACTCCAACTCAGTGAACTCAATGAGAACCCTGGAGCACCGACCGCCACGAAAGAGGCATAATCAGAACCTCCACCGCCGGGTGTACCCGGAAAGGTAGTCTCAATATGTTGGGTGATGTCCTTAGGTACGCTTTCCAACCAACGCCCCAAGAAGTCGTAGGCATGTAGAAATCCTTGTCCTGAAATATTGACCACTCTACCCGTGCCATTGTCTTGATTGAACAATGCCTGAAGGCCGCCAACGATTTCCGGGTGATCTTCAACAAAAGCCCGTGACCCATTCAAACCTTGTTCTTCACTTCCCCAATGCCCAACAAGTATGGTCCGTTTTGGGTTGGGATACACTTTTTTAAGAATACGTGCCGCCTCGAGCATAGTGATCGTGCCCGTACCATTATCCGTTGCTCCAGTGCCACCATCCCATGAATCAAAATGTGCAGATAGTATCACATACTCGTCGGGCAGTTCTGTACCGGGTATTGTCGCTATGGTATTAAAGGTAGGTACCTCTCCTAATTCTTTGGATTCCGCAACAATCTTTATCTGCGGATTCGCTCCATTTTCTACCATGCGATAGAGCATGCCATAGTCTTCAAGTGAGATATCTACCACTGGTATTTTACTAGTATTTGCACTGAAAATCTTATTAGCACCAAATGCTTTCGACCAACGGGACTGTGCGATGCCTATGGCCCCTGCTTTCTCTAGAGCAGCATTGATATTTCTACTGGTATATCCGGTATTTTTCATGTTTTGCTGCCAAGCCTCTTCTATTTTTTTTCGCTCGGATTTCATTTTTTCAAAGGAGACTTTGGTGGCGAATTCCTCCCAGTTATAATCCGGCCTTCCGGTGGGCTGTTTCATGCTTACCAGTACTATTTTTCCTTTGACATTTGGCAACCATTTTACGAAAGCCATCGAATCCGATACTTTTGGAAGGGTTATCAAAGCCCCTGTAATTCCCTTTTTTCCGGTACCCGGGTTCCATGCCAATTGTGTAGCATGTAGCGATGCTACCCGAGGGAAAACCATGTCTACATGGGTTATTCCACGTTCCCATCCTCGCCATGTGCCCCATTCTTGGTTTTCGGCGGAAATACCCCACTTTTTATAGGTATTCACAGCCCAATCATGGGCGGTTTTCATTTGCGGAGTACCCACTAATCGCGGTCCGTTGAGGTCCATAAGTTCGTAGGCCAATTGCTCTAGTTGTGAGTTTTCATTCGCTTCTTTGTGAATGGCTTCCACGATTTCTTCCTTAGTTTGGGAAAATCCGAATGCAATAAATAAAAGGAATGAGAAAGGGAGTAGTCTTTTTTTCATATTTAAGTTTCTTAGGTTAAAAGGGGTAACTAATATACTGATAAAGGAGGAGGTATTTTGTAACGGGAATGCGACTTCGATTTTATTTCAAAGGGTTTTTGGCTCGTTTGAGAATTTCCCTCAATTGACTTTTGTCAAAGTACGTTCCATTTTTAATGACGGCTCTGATGCTTTTGGTATGGGCAATATTTTCAATGGGGTTTGCATCAAGTAAGACCAAATCTGCCCACATTCCTTCTTGAACCAGGCCCAGCTCATCTTCCATATTAAAATATTTTGCAGGATTTATGGTTGCGGTTTTTAACGCCTCTAGGGGGGTGAGGCCTGCTTGAACTAAAACAGCCAACTCTTCATGCAAACTTTCGCCAGGTGTCAAAAGCGCAATGGGGCAGTCGGTACCGGCCATAATTTCAATCTTCGTTTGGTGTATCTTTTTGACCATATTTAAAGACCAATCGGAATAGGATACTCGAAATGGAGTAACGGGCATCTCTTTTAAGGATGCGACACTTTTGCTCCATTGTTGTGCTATGGTTTCCGGTAAAAATGCAATGCTCTCTTGCCATGATCGACGTTCGAAATGGCGGTTGGTGAGAAAAGTGTTCAAAGCCAAGGTCGGAATTTGCCAAGTTTCGTTTTTGGCCAGCACTGCCAAAACCTTATTTGCTTTAGTTTCATCGTAGTTCTTTACCGCTGTTTCCCTTTGTAATTCGTGAATTTTACTTCTCAGAATACCTCCTGCGCTATCTTTTTGGGCGATTAGCAATTGTTGTCTTTGTTGTAATAATTCATCTGCATTGGAGGCACATGACAATTCTAAATTTCGCATGTGCTCCATGCTGCTGAGCCCTGCGTTTGAGGCACCGATTACATCCATACTCAAAGGCACGTGTCCGGTTACTTTGAGTCCTTTTTGCTTCGCCATTTTGGCAATTATGGTGAACTGTTCAGGGGTTAGCATTTCGTACGCTTTCAATAAATCGACCTCTAAACTATCTAATTCGTTCACCTTTTTGACTGCTGCTTCAACTGTGGGTAAACCAACGGATAACGGAGGGCGTTGCGGTGTGCTTCCATCATAGACATTCGGCATTCCATCAAGCAATGGGCCCACTATCATTACCCTAGGAGCAGCATTTGGATTTGCTGCTGCTTTATCTTTCCACATTTTGACAAAATCTATTTCGCCACCTGTATCCCTAACACTGGTAATACCGTACCCTAAAAACAAATCAAACATGCTCGGCGCCAAGTTTTCCATATAGGCAAAATGTACATGGGCGTCCCATAGACCGGGCATTATATATTTTCCTGTACCATCAATGATCTGGTTTTCTGGAGATAGCTTCAAATTGGAAGAGGGGGTAACTCTAAGAATTTTCTCCCCTTGTATGATTATGGTCTGATTTTCGGTTAACCCGTCTTCAGGATGAATCACCGAAACGTGTTCAATACAGATGGCATCTGGAAAAGTTTCACCACCGGGTTGACAAGAAACCATGCTTATGAGAAGAGTGAGGGATAGAAATCTGAGACCGTATTTCATGAGCTCATTTGAGTTTTTTGTCCAGTGCTAAAATGGTATGCAACAATACGTTGGCGCCATTGGCCATATCTTCAGCAGAAGTGAATTCTTTGGGAGAATGGCTAATACCTCCTCTACTCGGGACAAAAATCATTCCTGTCGGCGCGATCAAGGCCATATCTTGAGCATCGTGGCCCGCTCCACTGGGCATTCTCTTTGTAGAAAGCCCTAAGTTTTCAGCAGCCGTGGCGATTTCATCTTGAATGGCCGCGGTCATTATGGCGGGATCGGCAGTAGTGTCCAACGGACGGAATTCAATTTGCACGTTTGACGACCGGGCGATCGCTTCCCCTCTTTTTTTGATAGCGTCGAAAACTTGAGTGATTACCTCAGATGAAAGATCACGAATCTCCAAACTGGTGATGACCTTGCCAGGAATGACATTAGGGGCGCCGGGTTCGGCCTTGATTTGACCAACGGTCGATACCTGGGCTCCTTCGAAACCAGTGACAGTCTCGTTTACGGCCACAATGAATTTAGCGGCCGCTAAAAGGGCATCTTGTCTTGCGTTCATTGGGGTGGTACCGGCATGGTTGGAAAAACCGGTAAATTCTACCTCCCACCATTTGAGCCCTACAATACCCTCGACGATCCCGATCTGTAGGCGCTCTTTTTCCAAGGTGCCCCCTTGTTCAATATGCAATTCAAGAAAAGCGGCGATGTCATCCTTCTGGCGGGCTACCTCTGCAATTCGGGTAGTATCTCCACCGAGTCTCATGATTCCTTCGCCCATGGAATAACCGGTCGAATTCATCACGTTAAGTGCATCTTTGCCAAGATGGCCCGCTATCGCGCGACTACCCATAACCCCACCTTCTTCATTGGAAAATATAATGATCTCCAAGGGGTGCTTGGTGGTTACATTGTTTTCATGAAGTACTTCCAAAACCTCCAAAGAGGCCATAGAACCTACACAGCCATCGTAATTACCTCCATTGGGCACTCGGTCAATATGTGAACCAAAAGAAATAGGTTTTAGACCTGCTTTTTTCCCCTTTTTTCGCCCTATGATATTTCCAGCAAAGTCTATATGAACCGATAGGCCCCATGCTTCGAGTTGCCGAACCAACCATTGTTGTGCCTCTACATCCGCGTCGCTGAAGGCTACGCGTTCGGTTTCCCCATTTTCTTGGAGCCCGAATTTGGCAAGGTCGAAGATTCTTTTTTCAAGGCGGTCTTGGTCGACCTGCAATTTCTGGCGCTGCCCTTGAACTAGGGAACAGGCAAAGAACAGGCAAATGATGGAAAGTACAGGTCTGAAATAGTTATTTTTCATGAGGTGAGTTTTCAAGTATAAAGTCTACGATGGGTTTTGGGTCTTTTAGGCTATGCGGGTGATGACCGACTCCCTTTTTTGAGATGATTTGGATCGTACCTCCAGCGGCCTCGAACAGGTCTTTCAGTTTTCCTGTATTTTCTTCATAGGGAACGACTTGATCCGAATCTCCATAAACATGTAAAACGGGAATGTTGGCCTCGGCTACTTTTGTGCTTGTGTACAACGGAATACCCTTAAATGTCAGTACGCTTTTGTCGTCAAGCCCATAGGCATCCAAACAGGTTTTCCAGGCTTCCATACTTCCCTTGCTAGTGTATAGTCCTCCGGGCCAGCTCTTTATGTCGCAAACAGGGGCATCCGCATAGATACAGGCAACTTTATCTGTATTTTGAGCAGCCCAGTTGTAGACAATAAGTCCGCCGCGACTCATCCCCTCTAGTACGACCTTCTTTTTTAAGGTGTATTTGTCCCGACAGTACGTATAAAAATCATTCCAAAGTTGTACTGCTTCTTGGTTGCCGAACAGGTCGGCCACATCAATGTACACTAAATGAAAACCTTTGTCGAGTAGGGCCTTATCGGTCTGGGGTTCGTGGCCCCAAAATCGCGCTCTCCATATCCATTCCCCATTCGGTTCCCTATTCGGGAAAACCACTTTTGCCGGTTTCTCTTGAAAAAGAAATTCATCGATTCGGTATTCGGTAAATAACGTGTCCCTACGTTGGCCATACGATGCCATACTCATTGTTATCCATACGATAAGTACCATAGTCCTAAGGGATCGAGTAATTTTTGGCACTCCATCACGAAATAAATACGAATGGATTTTTACACCACCCTTTGGAACGGACCGAATATTCATGGCCTAAAAATAGGCATTTAATGGGATTCCATTTTTATAGGGGCTATACCTAGGTTTTGGGCTTTAAACCGAAGAAAGGATGCAATACCCGTATCCGAAGTATAACGAAATCATAGAGCAACCAACTGAGCAGAAAAGTTCCTAAGGTCATTACGGTAAACTTGGGGGCCAGCCCCCAATTTAAATCCATTAGCGCATACCCGAGCCCGACTGTAATGGTTTGATGTAGTATATAGAAAGGATATACCGCCCTATTGCAGTAAGCAATACTATGACTCGACTGATTGAGATATTTTGCAGCGTAACCTAAGAGCACCAGAATCCATGACCATAGATTAGTGACCTTCAACAACGCTTCGGTAAAGTGTACCACATAGCCATCCTCCAACTGCCAAATCAAGACTAGGGCAGAGAAGGCAATGGTACCGACAACCAACGCCTTTTTTCTTATGTTCTCTAGGCTTTTCCAAAATACTTCCCCAGCCAAGAGGAGCACAAAACCATAGAAAAAGAGAATCATACTAAAGATAAAGTTAAACCAGTCGTCTATCAAGGCATGCGTCACCGGAAAGAAGGGTTCGATGAACGCCTCTGTCATATAAAGCGGAATAACAAATGCATATAAAGCCCAAGGTTTTTGAAGAAGTCGGGTAATTTTTGTTTTAAAAGTAGAGGGTTTGTTCTTCAACCTATGGAAAATAGGGGAGAGTAAAACCGAGAAACAGAGCAAATAAGGTAAAAACCACAGGTGATGCCAACTGAGGTTTCCTTCTGGATAGACCCCAATAAATGCCTCTTTTGGGAAAAAGTCAAAATATGAACCTGTAAACTGCCCATTGGCCAAGCGTTCAAAATACACTTGGGGCGGTACAATGATCAACATGCCAAATGCCAACGGAACCCATAATCGCTTGATTCGCTCCATATTGAATTGCCATAACGAACGACGTGATAGGGCATAATAGGTGCCCATACCGGATATCAAAAAAAGTATCGGCAATCGCCATTGGTTCAAAAAGAGCATGGGCCAACGTAACCATTCATAGGTGATGTTGTTTTTAACGTGCCATCCCCAAGGAACGAAAAACATACCGACATGGTAAAAAATGAGCAAGGCAAAAACAATAACCCGTAACCAATCTAAATCGTAACGCCTGATGGCTGTCTTCATGATGAGAAAATTTTAAGTTGCTCAAAATTGCCCCATCACCATTAAAATCCATCATTTTTTCTAGCCGTCTTTGTTCAGAATTACAATTGTGAACGTATTTAAAGGTCCTTATTCTGATTCACGTACTGTTTTGGAGATTGTTCCGTATGTTTTTTAAATGCGCTGTAGAATGCGGTTTTTGATTTGAAGCCTACTGAATTGCCGATAGCCTCAATGGTCAAGTGAACAAATTTCGGATTCAGTAAGCGCTCTTTAGCACAATTCACCCTGAAAGAGTTGATATATTCATTGAAGTTCATGCCCGCTTCAACATTGATGACCTTGGAGACATGGTTTGTTGTGGTTTGTAATGATTGGGCCAATTTTTGCAATGACGCGTCTTGAGAAAGAAAAAAAGAATGTTCTTGAATGTATTTATCAACGATGGAGAGGCTGAGTTTGGTTTGTTGATGACCCAGGGTTTCATATTTGTCGGCAATCCATGAGTTTTCAAAAAAGCGGGATTCCGAGAGCATGACAAAACTTGTGGCAAAGGCTACCATCGTATTAAAGATACCGATATAGTGGTCTCCGGCATCATCATCGTGATTCAAGAAAACTAGAAAAACCAATACTAAGGCCGTAATCATTAGAAAGACCACATTTCTACTAAAGCGATATTTATTGGTCAAGTTTTTTTTTGAAGGTAATGGGGTAGTTCTTTTTCTTGAAAGGATCATGCGTATGGAAAGAAAGGCATAACATAGAAAGCTGGCCAAAACCAACCATCGAAATTCATCTTTGACCCAATGATATTCATAGGTAATGTGCGTCGGTACTACAGCCTCTTTGAGGTTCGCATGATAGGCGCCCAGATAGGCATTGTACTTTACGGACAAAGGATGGAGGTAGTATTTGATTTGCGTGAAGGCATAAATCAAGGCCGGCACAAAATGGATCCAATGTTTTTTGACAAGCAACGGCTTTCGCTCTAGCAATTGATATAGAAAAAGGTAAATCAAGGGAAAAAGTAATAGCACGAGGGGTTCGGTCGAATCATTCAAATGGAGTACATGTTTCATTAATCCCGTATAACATAGATGATTGTCTAAGATGACCACGGACTGTAGTAAGAGTAGCCAGGCGAACGTTTTCAAGGCCTTGTTTTTACTCCCGCCCCTTAATAGGATGACCAATCCGAGAAAAACCCCCTGAGCAATACCCAAAAGAACGATTCGCGATATGTTATCAAATCGAAGCGGAATCTGATCGATTAAGGGCTGTAATTCTTGCATGCTGCTTTGCTGGTTTTTGCGGTTCCGAGACATCTGATCTCGGAAAGTTGGCACTATGACCTTTAGATGATTGCAAGATCTATTTGGCCAAAGATGCTGTTTCGTCTAAAGATATTTCAATTTACAAGACCTCGCAAAAGCTGATAAATGTCATATGAATACGGTGGTAACTCTTTTATATTTAAGTAATTAAAACCTAAAGCCATGCAAGTAAAGAAAAACCCAAAAGCGGATTTGAATCGAAGTAGCGGCCTTTTTTTTCAAATAGGCCTTACCCTTGTTCTCTTTGTTACGTGGAGAGCTTTGGAGTATAAATCGTATCAAATGGATGACGAAATTGTGCAAATGATCAGTGTTCAGGATGATTTGAAGGAACAGGTGCCTATTACCGAGACCATCAAGACGCCGCCACCACCGCCACCGCCTTCCGCTCCGGAAGTCATTGAAATTGTGGAAGACGAGGCCGAAATTCAAGAGACGATTATAGAGAGTTCAGAGATCAACCAAGAAACGGTCATCGAAACGGCAATTGCCGTTGATGATGTAGAGGTGGGCGAAGAGGAGGAAGAGGTTTCGGTGCCCTTTG
Organism: uncultured Flavobacteriaceae bacterium; assembly: GCA_947494565.1. Lineage (GTDB taxonomy): Bacteria > Bacteroidota > Bacteroidia > Flavobacteriales > Flavobacteriaceae > Maribacter_C. Next base: position 306,860 of record CANLVG010000004.1, read on the forward strand.
CGGTAATCGAGAATGTACCGGTCTATCCGGGTTGTGAGAACCTGGCTTCAAATACCGAAAAGAGAACGTGCTTTCAGCAAAAAATGCAGGAGCACATCAAAAAGAATTTTAAATATCCAGCTACGGCCATGGAATTGGGTATTCAGGGAAGGGTACACGTGCAGTTTAAAATCGATAATAAGGGGTATATCACCAACATTAGAATGAGAGGCCCGGACACGGCCTTGGAGCAGGAGGCTTCCCGGATTATTGCGGCACTACCTCAGATGATTCCGGGCAGACAACGTGGTAGAAACGTGGCGGTACCTTACAGCATACCTATAAATTTTAAGTTGCAATAGACCATGTAATTAGTCGGCGGCCTTTTGGTAATCGACTAGTTTTTGAGGCCCTTCCAATAAGATGCGTACGACTTTGAGCGTACCCCCTTCGGTAGTTGCGATTTGCCATTTGATTAACGAGATTTCCCCATTTTCGATTTCAATACCGGTAATGCTTCGTGGATGCACACAGCTACCATCATTGAACAAGGGGATATCTCCGGGTTCCGGAAATCGAGGACGATGGGTGTGGCCCACAACCGTAATCAAAAGGTTGTTCTGTAAAATCCATTTTTTAAGGCGCCTCTCGATTTTGCGTAGTTCAGTGTAGTTTCTCGCCGGACTCGTGGGGTCAGCAATGCCCCAGACCTGAAGGGGTTTCCAAAGTACACGAACGAGAAAGCGTCCCCACCGCCAAAATTTATAGTTCCACCAATCGGCTTGGTGGCCATGGGTGAGAAAGAGTTCTTGTTGGGTTTCGGAATGCTTCAAAACGATGGCTTCATTATAGGTTATCCCCTCAAAAAGCTCTTTTTCACATTCATCTATAGGTTCAAAATAGCTCCACAAATGCTTTTTTACATAGTTAGGGTCTTTGTATACCATGTCATGATTGCCCCATACCATATGTAGTCGCTTTTCAATATGAAATTGCCGTAAGAGTTTGAACACATTTTTGTGGGCCTCAAAAATCGATTTGAATTGAATATTCTCCCATAGTTCATCACCATCCCCTAATTCGCAATATTCGAAACCCTCATTGTAGTAGTGATTCAGTGCATGAAAATAAATATTCCGATTATTGGCAAAATCATCCGCAAAACTGTTATCCCCACGATGACAATCACTGAATAAAATGAATTTTGAGGTATCGTCAAAGTGCACCGTTTTGGCTTTCTTATAGGCACGCGACAATCTGAATCTTGATGACATAGTTCAAAGTTAGCCAAATATCCTAAAAACAAAGGAATACCCTGGTTTACTACCTAGGATTCACTTTAACAAAATTTCGTGTGATATTTTGTAATTTTATAGGCTAATAGTAGACTATATAGTACTATGTCATTGAACAACTTTGAAAATATGCCGATTCAGCGTCTCATAAGTTTCAATAAACTATTGGAATACTATGATGAATTGGCCAAAAGTGAAGATTCATTTCTTGCGGACAAGGCCAAACGTGTTTTGGATGCGCAAGCACCGCACCCTGAACTACGTGAAGGGTTTACCGACCTCACGCTCTTGGATAAACATAGAGCAGTGATCGATATCATCTTGGAGGATACTTTTTCGGATGTACTAGGAGCCAATGAGATCAAGGTCGCTTCTTTGCCCTACGATAATACCATTTTTAAGGCTTCAAAAAGATTCCAAAATATTTTGGCAGAAGCAGGTCCTGATTTTGAGCCTAAGATCAGAAATCAGGAAGAAGAGGTAAATTACATTATGGCCGCGGTTGTGGTCCTTAATTTTTACTACGGTTTTAAACTTGATTTTTCCCGCCCATATTTCTATGACATTCCTGATGCCAAGGGGGTTATGCACCACTACCGCATTCTGTATAATGCCGACTTTTTAGAATTGGAGGCGACCGATAAAGCGAAAGAGCTGACTCAAGAGGATGTTGACGAGTTATTGGAAAATTATGATAAAATAGAATTATGGCAAGAGAAAATCCCTCCGGGGAGCTTCATATCAAAGGGTTTCGTCATTTCGAACATGTTCGATGTTACTGCCGAGCATTCGATTTCCGAGATTAAATCGGCATTGATTTCCAATGAGAAGGAAAAGGAAGAAGGTTCCTTCATGGAGAATATGCAGGAAACCTTTCGATCTTTTTTCAGGCTTAAATCCATTACCGTTGGTTTTGTGGCATATAACGATCAACAAGATCAGTTTGAATGTGTACATGGCGGGGGTATTCAGAGCGTAATCTTAGGGGATGAAGAGTATGTTTCGTGTGAATCGGCCCTGTGCCCGGGTTCTTATCAGTCGTTAATGGAAAACAACGAGTTTTTTGCCGTTACCGATGTCAATAAATATTTTGAGCTTTCAGGAGGTATCGCGCCCTATAAAAATCTCAAGGAGGCAGGATATCAAAGTGCCATATTTGCCCCTATTGCCGACAATGGGCATTTGTTAGGGGTTTTAGAAATCGGCTCTCCCAATAAGAATGAACTCAACAGTGTGGTAGCCACAAAGTTGGAAGATATTATGCCTTTTATAATTACTTCGGTATTGCGATCAAAAGCAGAAGAGGCGAATTTTATCGATGCTATCATCCAAAATGAGTGTACTACGGTACATTCATCTGTGTATTGGAAATTTCAAGAAGAGGCTCGAAATTTCATCAAAGATAGTTTGTACGGGGAAGAACAACCGTCATTCAATGAGATCGTCTTTGAGAACATCAATCCACTCTATGGTCAAATCGACATTAAAGATTCTTCAAATGCCCGTAATGTTTCCATACAGCGCGATTTGATGATTCAATTGTCTGATATTAGCAGGGTTTTAGAGAAGGCATTTGAGATGACCAAGTTGCCCATTTACGAGGAGTTGATCTTTCGCGTTAACAATCATCTCGATGATATAAAGGGAACGCTGCACACCAATAGTGAGCAGGCCATATTTAACTTCGTGATGGATGAGATCAATCCTGTTTTCGAGCACCTTAAGGGGGAAGATAAGTCCCTGGCAGCACATATCGCGAGCTATGAGACCAATATCGACAAAAAGACACATTCGTATTATGATCATCGCAAAAATTATGATACGAGCGTAATGACCATCAACAAAAAATTGGCGGCTTTGATCGATAAGCGTCAAGAAGAAGCGCAACAGATGTTTCCGCATTATTTTGAGCGGTACAAGACAGATGGTATTGAGCACAACATGTACATTGGCGACGACATTACCAGAGAACGAAGGTTCAGCCCTATTTATCTGAACAATCTACGTTTGTGGCAGTTGCAGGTGATGTGTGAAATGGAGAATAAGCACTATCGATTAAAACCTGAACTTCCGGTTCAGCTAGATGTGGCTTCTTTGATTCTTGTGTATAATACCTCGCTATCCATACGCTTTCGAATGGACGAAAAACGCTTTGATGTTGATGGTACCTACAATGCGCGTTACGAAATTATCAAAAAACGCATCGATAAGTCTTTTGTAAAAGGAACTTCCGAAAGGTTGACCCAAACAGGGAAAATGGTCATTGTCTATAGTCAGAAAAGTGATGAGCTTGAATATTTGCGTTACATCAGATTTCTCAAATCCAAAGGTTATTTTACGGGTAAGGTCGAAATCGTTGAACTAGAGGGGCTTCAAGGGGTCGCCGGTCTAAAAGCGATACGAGCGGAGATTCTTTATAAAAAAGACAAGCAATCGGAGCGCACGTATACGTACGAAGATTTGATGGAAGAATTAAAATCGTAGCGAATGGTCTATCCAAGTCGTTCCGGACCCAAAAAGGCAAAAGCCAGTGCGAAAGCCACTACTGAAATCACGATGCCTATCATAAAAATCACATAGGTCAATCGTAGTATTTTATACTTTCGGTGCAACACTAATCCTAGAAAATACAGATCTTTTGTGAGCGAGGAATAGATGTACTCTTTGTCTTTGACCAACTCACCTATCGCCCATTCATAATCCGACAATTTCATTTTATGGAAATTGCCGAAGAACAAGAGGTTCACCTTTTTCTCTGCTACATCCTCTTTTGTGAATTGACCACCCGTAATGTTCGGTCGTGTAGCCAATACGGCCAAAACCATTGACACTACGCTGAATGTTAAGAATATAAGGGTCGGGAAAATCAAATAGGTATTTGATGGGTTGTCTAATTTCGGAATGAGATTTGAGAGCGCCACTGAAATGATAATCGCGTTGACAGAGAGCAGAATGTTCGCTTTGGTATCGGCAATATCACTCAGTGTTAAGTGGTTTTTCAGCGTTACACGAAACAGGGTTTGCACCCCTCGATCCGGGCTTTCCGATTTGTATTTGGCCTTTAAAGCTTCCTTCTTTGCGATTTCTTTTTCAATCTTCTTATCCTTAATCAGGCTTTTCAGGTTTTTCTCTTTTGTTGGCTGCCAGTGTTCTTTCGCATATTCGGTGTAGAATTGATGCTCCGTCTTGAACATTTCAATATTGGCATTTCGCCATTCCTTATTGGAATACTCCATTATTCCCAATAGGGCGAGCTCTTCTCTGAGATAATCGGCTGTTTCTAAGTAGCTTTTTTGACCAAAATGTGACGAATCCGCGTCTCGGATGATTTGTTCGTGGAGGCTTCTAGGTTCATGAAAACGTTTTGTGGCCATGATGCAATCTGAAACCTTCTTGATTTTATCTTCTGGATAACCTTCCTTGGTCAGAAATGCAACTGCCAAGGCACAGCTACTCTCCTCGTGGTCTTTCGTTCCTTTGGTATAGCCAGTGTCATGTAACCAGGCTGTCAACATAAGTATCTCGCGATCTTCATCGGCAAGATTATGCGCATCCAATAATTCTTTAGTACTTTTAGCGACACGCTCGGTATGTCTTAGATTGTGGTACAAATGCTTTGGATCCAAAACATTGGTCAATAAATCCGTGGCGAAAACTTTAGTTTTCTCTATGATATCCGACATATCTTTTATGTTGTGTAAGTGCCCCAAATTACGAAATTTTCGACTGTAGAACGTTTATATGAAAAAATATTACTTCGCTTTGACCGTAGCATTGATTTTTAGTAGTTGTGCTACTTATACTTCCAAGTTTCTTGTGGATGCTCCACAAGAAGATAGAGCAAACGACAAGCCTGTGGTACATACGGTTTACCTTATCGGAGATGCAGGTCTTTCCCCGGAGAATGGGATGAACCCTCCACTTACGCTATTCAAAAGCGCTCTGAGTAAAGCAGATAAAAACAGTACGGCCATTTTTCTCGGTGACAATATCTATCCCGCAGGTTTCCCTGACAAAAAAGATGCTCCTAAGGATTATGCTTCTGCCAAGAACCATTTGGACGCACAACTGAATACCCTTGAGAGTTTTGAGGGCCGCCCCTTGTTCATCCCTGGCAATCATGATTGGTATAGTGAGGGCTTAAAGGGTTTAGAACGACAAGAAAAGTATGTCGAGAAAAAACTGAAGCAAAAGAATCCATTTTTACCTGAAAATGGATGTCCGGTAGATGTGGTCAAGGTATCAGATGATTTGGCTATCATCGTTATTGACACGGAATGGTACATGACCAATTGGGATAAGCACCCTACGATGAACGATAATTGCGAGATCAAAAGCCGCGCCAAGTTCTGGGAGGAGGTTGAAGGGGCCATTAAAAAGAATCGAGATAAAACTACGCTTATTGCCATGCACCACCCAATGTTTTCATATGGTCCGCATGGGGGGCAGTTTTCTTGGAAACAACAGTTGTTTCCCAGTAGCAGTAACATTCCGTTGCCAATTTTGGGGAGTGTCGTGAATCTGCTTCGCAAAACTTCCGGTGCTTCACCGGCAGACATCAGTAATAAAAGGTACACCGAGTTTCAGAACCGTATGGTCACCTTGGCCCAATATTCTCAAAAGGTCATTTTTGCCTCGGGTCATGAGCATACGCTACAGTATATCAAAGAACACAATACACCACAGATCGTAAGTGGATCAGGTGCTAAAAAAGGAGTGAGCCGCTTGCTCAATGGAAGTCAGTTTTCAACAGGACATCGTGGCTATGCGGTTTTGGAAATTTACGAAGATGGTTCCTCTCAGGTACGATATTATGGGGTGTCTTCTGAAAACAAAGAAGAGTTTTTGTTCAATACCGAAGTGCTTCCTGCGGATCGAAATGACCATGCCGATACCTATGCGAATGATTTTCCTGCAGAAGCTTCGGCCTCTATTTATACACGAGATGAAATCGACAAAAGTGGTTTCTTTCGAACCATATGGGGAGACCGTTATAGAAAGTATTATGGCACAGAAGTCACGGCACCAACGGTGCAGCTTGACACACTTTTTGGAGGTTTGAGGCCCGTTCGTCGCGGTGGAGGACATCAATCCAAATCCCTCAGGCTTCGACATAGTAGTGGAAAGGAATATGTGATGCGAGCCTTGCGAAAGGTCTCTGAACTCTACCTGCAGTCGATGGTTTTTCAAAAGCGCTATGTGATGGATGACCTTCAAGACACCTTTGTGCAGGAGTTGCTCGAGGATTTTTACACCGGATCACATCCCTATGCCCCATTTACTATCGGTGATTTGTCCGATGCTGTCGGAATTTATCATACCAACCCTAAATTATACTACATTCCCAAACAGTCGGCTCTTGAGGATTTCAACCTTGATTTTGGCGATGAGCTGTATATGATAGAGGAACACGCAGGTGACGGCCATGGCGATTTGGCAAGCTATGGTTTTTCGGATAAGTTGATCAGTACAGACGATATGCTCGAAGATCTTCGTGACGATGAGAAGTACGAGGTCGATGCCCAGCTCTATGCAAGAGCTCGTTTATTTGATATGGTATTGGGTGATTGGGACCGTCATGTAGATCAATGGCGTTGGGCGCGGTTCAAGGACAAAGAATCGAAGAAAACGACCTATCGCCCTGTGCCAAGAGATCGAGATCAGGCCTTTTCCATAATGGGTGATGGCCTGTTTATGGGCCTTGCCACAAGATGGGTACCAGGACTCCGTTTGATGGAAGGGTTTAAAGAGGAAATACGAAGTGTGGAAGGATTCAACTCATCTCCAAAAACCTATGTGCTCGATGTTGCGGTACTTTCCGAAACAACCAAGGAAGAGTGGATTCAAGAGGCGAAATACATTCAAGAAAATCTTACTCCAGCTGTTATCGACAAAGCATTCCTTAATTTTCCCGAAGAAGTACGTGGTCAGACGACAACTGAACTCAAACGCATATTGCTTGCGCGAATCAACGATATTCAGAATACTGCTAAGGCCTATTACGGCATATTGAATCGACATGCAGTGATTACAGGAACGGATAAGGATGATTGGTTTGAAATAGAAAACCTCAATAAAGAAGAAGTACTCGTGCGTGGCTTTCGTAATATCAAGGGCGAGAAAAGCAGAAAGTTCTTCGAGAAAAAGTTCCATCGCAATGACACGAAAGAAATTTGGATCTATGGTCTGGATGACGACGATCGTTTCGAGGTCAAGGGCAATCATAACGGAAGAATCAAAATACGGTTGATTGGAGGGCAAAACAATGATATCTATGACGTTGGGGAAGGTGGCAATACCATGGTGTATGATTATAAATCCAAGAAGAACAGCCTCGAAGACGTTTCAAAGGCCAAGGTCATATTGACTGATGATTATGAGGTAAATACATATCAACCCTTGAAAATCAGAAATTCGATCAACCAATTGCTGCCATTGATTGGGTTCAATCCTGATACGGGACTCTCAATTGGCCTTAGCGACACGTATACTTACAACGGTTTTAGACAAAACCCGTTCACCCAACAGCATCGATTTGACGTGGGGTATTATTTCGCAACAAGTGGTTTTGATTTGGGGTATAAGGGGGAGTTTGCCAATATTTTTGGAGCGGCTAACCTGGAGCTTGCCGCTGAATTTACCAGTCCTAATTTTGCAATCAATTTCTTTGGTTTTGGAAATGAAACGGAGAATTTAGATGATACTTTGGAGTTGGATTACAACCGAGTTCGTTTTGGGACTGTTACATTTGCGCCTTCCTTAGTTTGGCGTGGTGATTTGGGAAGTAAGTTCCGCACAGGCATTTCATACGAATCGATTGATGTAGAAGAGACTGAAAACCGCTTTATCAATACCTTCTATCAAGCCAATGGTGCTGAAACGGAAAAGGATTTTCTAGGGATCGATATGGAGTATACGTACGAGAATAGTGATAATCCGGCATTTCCGACCTTGGGGATGGCCACTTCACTTCATGTAGGTTACAAAACTGAAACTGGCGGAGATCAAAGTTTCGGATTTATCATTCCGAGCCTATCATTTGACTATAAATTGATTCCGAGCGGGAAACTGGTGCTGGCTACCAAATGGAAGGCCCATTTCAATATCGGGGATGACTTCGAATTCTATCAAGCTGCAAGTATAGGGGGGGTAGACGGTCTCAGGGGATTCCGAAACGAGCGATTTACCGGGAAGAAATCATTTTATCAGAACAGTGACCTGAGATTGAGCCTGGGGAAGGTGCGTACGGGAATTCTACCGGCGGCAATCGGGCTCTATGGCGGCTTTGATTACGGCCGTGTATGGAATCCGAATGAAGATTCGAATGTGTGGCATACTTCCTATGGTGGAGGCTTTTTCCTAGATGCTGCAGGTGTCGCCTCTATACGCGCAGCCGTTTTTAACAGTAATGATGGTATACGGGTCGCTTTCGGCTTCGGTTTCGGGTTTTGATGATACTCGTAAATTAGTTCAAAATGGGCATTAACCAATTACTTCAGGGAATAGGAGTAGAGCATTCCTCCTTCGTTATCGCGTACTTCGTCGGATAGGAGCAAGGTTGTTCCATCTTTAAAGCATACCGATTCCAACTGGGTACGAACCCCCAAATCGATTTCAGTGAGTTTGCCCTCGAAAAAAGAATCACCTGTAAAGTCGGTCAACGTCCAAAGTTTGCCGTAGCCAAGAAGTACGACCGTTTTACCATCGGGCGAGATATCCGCGGAAGTAACCTGACAGGTATTCCGTTCTTCACAAGTAGTTATCGTTCCAAGTAGCGTAGCGTTATGTCGACCGACTTTTAGGGGTACACGATAAATTGACACCTCGCCCGAGAATGGATGGGCCCTGTTTTTAGTGAAAATGTAAAAGTGTCCTTGCAAATAGAAAAAGGCTTCGGAATCGTATACCAGCTCCTTTTTCTTTGGAGGGTATTCTTTTTGTTCCGGATATTGAAATTCAATACGTTCAGCCTCTATTTTATCGCCAGGTTCGATATCGGGGTTAGGAAGTTTATAGATAACCAGGTTTTTTCTATGGTTGGCATTGTTACCAAAATCGCCTATGTATAAGTTGCCCTTTTTATCGGAGGTCAAGTCTTCCCAGTCATTGTTTTTGGCATTTTTTACTTCGAACTCCTTCCGTATTTTTCCATTGAAGTCCACTTCATAGATAATGTCTTTGTTTCCTTTGTCCTCAATGAACCAGACGGACTCCTGATCGAATTGGGCAATGCCCGAGTTCTCGCTCAACTTGTCCGGTAGTTTGGTGATCGCTTTAAGCTGACCGTAATTGGCGCATGCGGCCAAAACTAACGTAGGAAGTAAGTAGAGCAATTTATTCATCTGCCGTTCCTTTCAATGGCATGTAAATTTCCGCTTTCCATTTCAGGGCATCGCCGCCCATATTCGGGTTATTGTAGAAAACTTCGACAGGAAGTTCAGATATCGAAATGGCATTTCTGTCAGCGTGGTCGATTAAGGCGTACCAAGCCCTATCAGAACTGATATAGTTGCCATTGTAAATGGCTTTTAGCGCTTTTTTGCCGTAAAAGTTACGATACTTGAGTTCAGGGTGTTCGGGTAAAATATCGGATTGAACGATCGGAAAACAGAATTTGAACTTCAAGCTGTCCGCACCCTTTTGCCATTCGGTCACTTCTAAAAAAGGCGATCCATTTAACTGAACCTTGTGTTTTGACAGGAAACTGGTCAACAAGGGAAAATCTCGCATCATACCGTCGGCCTTCCCGATTTGTGATGATTGCACATCGGTACAGGCGCAAAAGGTAGTAGGTATTTCTTCTTCCCCGATAATTTCGACCTTGAATTTCTTTCGATGTTCATTCAGCTTATCGACAAAATCGAGCAAGGTCTTTCTGGTACGTTTTTCAAAATCGGTATCGTTGAAAGGGATTTCCAGTTTGTTTTGAAAACTATGGTCTTTATCTCTGGCATGCACGCGAACCCGAGATAAGGAATCATGAATGGCGGTTATTTCCCACTCATAGATATGGGTGGAATCACCGAATTGCAAGTGTTGTGTCAATTCGGTAATGGGTTTTTCATCCGTTATTCCAGCACCTTCTAGGGTTTCGCTCCACGTCTTGATAATTTGATTTACCTCCCCCGGAAAGGTCTTCACCTCGAAAGTGACCTGATAGTCGTTTGATTTTAGAAAGAAGTACCAGATGGTGGCACTTACCATGGCAATACCCAAGACTGCGAGAACTTTCTTCATAGGTTTAGTTCGATGCGTTTTGCGCTTCGCGTTTCATCTGTAGATTATCGACAATGAAATTACCTAGATCTCTACCCTGCTTGACTCCGACGTCAACCGCTTTTCGATAGTGGATTCCACCGTACATTCTGCTTATGGCCGCCTCGCTTGCCGCTGCCTCGAATGAAGTAAAGCTCCGAACCGGAAGTCCGTAGGGTACTTCGGTATCATCGTCAAAGGCAAAATCACCTCCGAAAATACTGGTCAATGCTACTCCCGCGGCTCCGGAGACTACACTATGTCCGCTGGTGTATTCAGGAAAGGGAGGAGTTTGTAGTACCGGCTTCCAGTTTTCGTCAATGTGTGCATTGATCAAGGTTTCCGGTCGTATTAAATTACTTCGGTATTTCTCATCCCAGCAGCTGATGAAGCCGTCTGCAATAGCAATCGAGGTTTTGGTATAGGCAAAAAGCGTTTTTGCAAAATCGCTATCGGTCTTCTTGGTCGCTATTTTGACGATACCGATCCAGTGTGCTCCCGGGGTTATTTTTTTGGTTGCGAACATCAGATGGCCACGGGTAACGGAAACATACGGATTGCAATCCCAAAATTGAGCGATGGCAATCTCCTCTGATTCATCACCCTTCTCTGTGATTTCGTTGCTGATATCATAGACTTCCCGTACCTCTTTGTAAAAATCACTGTTCTCTTCCATCGAAAATGGCGGCGGGGGTGCCGGCTTGAATTGGTTGGCCGAATCGATGACGAAAGGCCTTATTTTGTTCCAATGGGGTTCAATGCCCTCCATATAGGCAGGTGGCGTAGGCTGCCAACGTGTGGGGTCGTCCGTGTTGACCGTAAACTTTGGCATGGTGCGCGTCTGGTTGTAATTATCCTTGTTCATCCAAGCAGCAATATGTTCGGCTACTTGTAGGCCGTATTCTTTCGATGCGTTAAAGGCCTTTTCGTTCTTAGATTGCCATTCTGTGTAGAGACTATCGCGAAAGGGCGTTAATTTCTCTTCGGAAAAAATAAGCCTACGGCTGAGGTCGATATGTGCTACCATTGCCGCAACTTCATGATTTATCGGTTGTGATGTATCGGGCTTAGGTATGGGTGTAAGCTCATGTACTTGACCGGCCAAGGAAGCATAATCATCGTTTGTCAATGCCACGATTTCGTAGGCCGCTATATTCGGATAGGCGAAAATACGACTGGCCACCGGAGGTGAAAAGATATCATGTATCATGATTTGGGTGACATGGTCTATGGACTGGTGCAGTACATCTGGGGCCACCACTAAGGGTTCTTCTTTTTTACCGCAGGCAAAAATCAGGACTATCAAAAAAAGTACGCCGTATTTCTTCATCATTCTATTTTTTTCTTATTCAACTTGTACGCTTGGGCTTCTTCATTATTGAATGTTACCAACAGGTACGGGCGATTTTGAAGGGTTATAATATTCAGGTTTCTGACGGATTTATTCGTAAGATCCAAACCAATTTCGTAACCCAAAACTACATTTTTTTTGTGTTTTATCATAGCTCCGCTGAACGAACCAAATCGCCCGTGAAATGGCTTGACACCAAAGTAATTTCCTCCAGCGAGTAGCTCTTGTTTGTTGTCTCCATCGAAATCATACACTAGCAAACTCGTAATCGGTGCCACTTGAAGTTCGGTTTGAAAAGGGACAAATGTGAATGTGCCTTTGTTGTTTTCAAGATAACCGGAGCGTAGTTCATGCACTTCATGAAGCTGTGCACGCTGTAAAACCTCTTCTGCAATGATCGCTTCAATGGGCTTTCCTGCAAAGTCTTTGTAAGAGGTAAACTTCTTGCGTAAGGAAACCATTTGAGCGGAGAGTCCACCTAAATCTTCAAGAGGATAATAGGTGCCATTTTTTTCGATGGTGACCAAGGTTTCGGTACTCTTGTTATCGTCAAAATCACCGTAGTACATTTTCATTGGCGCATCTATGGACGCCTTGAACTTGCTATTGACGCCCCAATTGCCAAGAACATAATCTATATCGCCATCCGAATCGATATCAAATGGTGTGATACACTGCCATAGACCGTTGCGTTTTTCCGCTATTACCTCTACTTCGCTGAATTGACCATTTTCGTTTTTGAAAAATCTGGGGGGCATCCATTCACCCACAACAATTAAATCGGTAGAGCCGTCCGCATCAAAATCCGACCATACGGCATCAGTGAGCATTCCGGCCTTTTGTAAAGGACGATCACCTTTGATCGTGAATACCCCATTTTCATTTTCAAGAAGGTAGGAAGATGGAATGTTACCAAAGTCGCTGGTAATGGCTTGATTGCCGATAAAAATATCCAGATCACCATCTGCATCAAAATCAAATGGTTTGACCACGGATGCATTTTCAAAATATTCGGGTAGGGCACGGGCGTCAAAAAGTCCCTCTTTTTGAATATAATAACTGTCCGATAGTGGCGCGGCCTGACCAAAAAAGTCACCTCCTCCAGAAACTACGAATAAATCCTCTTTTCCATCCGAATTGAAATCCGCGATTGTGGCGGCTATTTCTTCCTTTATGGAATCTTTTCTGATGGAAGGAAAGTGTACCTTCTGATATGCGCTATCGGTTTGAAGGTATATTTCGGATGGAATGTATTTTGACCCTCCGAAAAAGAGGTCTGTTTTTCCATCCCCGTTAAGGTCGCCCAATGCGGTTGCAGGGCCGCGATCTCCGATTTGATACGGAATCAACTTTTGCCGATTGAAATCGGTATAGCGATCTTCTTTATGAACAAAATCGATACCTAGATTCCCCTCGACTTTTTCAAAAATGGTTTCCTGGTCAGGTTGAATGCGTTTGTAATCGAAAGGTTTGGTGTGCGTTGGCGAAAGGGTCAAGGTCTGGTTGGTCGCAACCTCTTTCATAGTCTGATATGACCCATCTGGCCAAACTATGCGCAGCGAGTCTACTTTTTCATGTTCACCATACCCATAATGGATAAAGGGTTCCGATGAGGCCTGAAAACCTCTTGCCGTATACAGTTCTTTAAATTGAAGCTGACCTTTGTGATACGAATAGACTTTGGTTCCTATGCCAAAATGATTCGGTGCCCTGTACTTAAATCTGAGCTTTAGATAATGGGCACGCTCATTGGTTTTATTGATATATAGGGTCGCTGGGCGATCACTATTATTTGTCACCAGATCGATATCACCGTCAAGGTCTAGATCGGCAAGGGCAGTAGCGCCCGAAATCAAGGTATCATTCGCTATCCAGTCATCTGAAACGTCATGAAACCTAAGGTGGGCTGTTCCTTTGAAAACCCGATTGGGTACGGCACCCGAAGGCATCAATGCCAGCGCTTTGTTGTCGACTAGCTTGGTACTATTGATTTTACTTTTGATTTGTTCACTAGAAACAAAATTGATATAATCGAGGTCATTAGGACGTTTTGTAATACCATTTGAGATAAAAATATCTTGGGAACTGTCTTGGTCGAAATCCGCAAAAAGGGCACTCCAACTCCAATCGGTCGCAGCCACTCCACTGAGTAGCGCTACTTCAGCATAAGGTGCTTGGGCTTGGTTGACAAAGAGCATATTTCTGGAGTACTGATAGTGGTAGCCGAATTGTTCCGTACGGAGGCGCTGGGTTTGAAAGTCATTGTCACCCTCAGAAGATTTCAGTATCGTCTCATCGTCAGGTAGCATATCCAAGCTTAGGATATCGGGCCATCCATCGTGATTGATATCGGCAACATCGTTTCCCATGGAGAATTTAGAAGTATGGCCGAAATACCGTCGTAAGCTCTCGGAAAATGTGCCATCACCATTGTTGAGGTAGTAATAGTCGTCTTCATGAAAATCGTTACCTACAAAAATATCGGGATACCCATCTTGATTGAAATCTGAAACAGCTACTCCAAGGCCGTACCCATTGACTCCCCCATAAATTCCGGCTTCCTCGCTGACGTCGGTAAACTTGCCGTCGTCATTCCGTAGTAATTTGTCACCGGTTTGATAGTTTCTTTTTTTTCGAACATCAACGGTGCCGTATGATTCTTGGGTGTGTACCGCATGGTTCAACAAATAAATATCGAGATCCCCGTCCAGATCAAAATCAAGAAAGGCTGCGGAAGAGCTGTATGAATCAAAATCAAGTCCATACTGGGCCGCACTCTCGGTAAAAGTTACTTCTTTAGAGCCGGCAGAAGCCCCATTGTTGATATAGAGCTCATTATAGCCACCAAGACCGTTGATTCCCACCACGGCACAGACGTAGATATCCAATAGGCCGTCGCCGTTCACATCACCCATGACAGCTCCGGTATTCCAAGAACTGTTGCCCGCAACACCGGCCTTTTCCGTGATGTCCTCGAACTGTAGGTCGCCTTTGTTGATATACAGTTTGTTCTTCACCTGATTACCTGAAAAGAAGATGTCAGGCAGTTCATCACCGTTAATGTCACCAATGGCAACTCCTCCACCATTATAGAAGTATAAGTAATCCAAGATATTCACATCTTCCGATGGCGTCAAGGTATTGGTAAAGGTAATACCCGTCTGCTCGCCGGACGGATTCTTAAAAAGAGTGCCTCCTTTTTCGCTGCATCCTAGAAGTGCTATAAGCCAAATGAAACTGACAATGATTCTATTCATCAAGAGCGTAGATCTTTGGTTTGGCGTCATTAAGTGCGGCAATCAAATACCGTTTGCCCTTAGCGTCTTTGAATTCTTTGAGATGTTTGATTTCTTCCCGTATGAAAAAACCACTTTTGGAATAGTTTTGCCATTCGAATCCCATTTTTCCATCCCCTAAAAGCACGTTTCCGAAATTAGCATCGAGACGCGAATACTGGGGCTTGAACTCAAAATTATTTCCACCTATCACCAAATCCAAATGCCCGTCATTGTTGATGTCCGTACAGGTGATTCCGCATATACATGAAAGTTGCACCCTACTGGGCAACTCTTGTATTGAAAAGTTTCCATCGCCTTCGTTGATGGCGATTACTGATTCTGAAATTGCTGCCTCTTTGACTATTGAATTTTCGAAGATGTCTTTGGGGAAAAGGGCATCCACGGTTTTTCTAGCGTATTCGGAAGCTCTTAGATTTTCTTTTTTCAATTTGACCATTTGATTGGTCAATTCCTTTTTTTGATGAATGGGATAGTCTTTACCGTCCTCCCGCATGGTGACTATTTGCTCAATGGTACCGTTATTGTCAAAATCATTGATCCACATCTTCATGGGGCTTCCCGATGAAGGTTTGTAGTGCAGGTTGGATCCTTGATTACCTAGCACTAGATCCAAGTCTCCATCACCGTCCAAGTCGGCCGCCTCGACCGTATTCCACCAACCGCTGAGGCTATCAAGGGTAGTGGGTAGTTTTGCCAGGCGACGCCCTGTGTTTCGGTAGATATTGGGAGTTCCCCATTCCGAAACGGTAATCAGATCCTCTTTCGTATCCCCATCCATATCGGCCCACAGCGAACCGGTGATCATGCCTGCATCTTTGATGTGGTATACAATGCGCTCTGTAGCATTTTCAAATGAACCGTCGCCATTATTGATTAAAAACAAGTGTTCGGGGTCTACACCATAGGTGCCCGCAACACTCCTTGATGCTATGAAGAGATCGATATCGCCATCTTCATCAAAATCATTGGGCGAAATGCTCGACACATTTTTAAGGGTAGAAGGGATTTGTTCAGAAGATCTTGTAAAATCGCCTTTGCCGTTATTGATATAAAGCCGATTAATGGTATTTCGTTCGTTGCCGATTTCGTTTCCTCCTGAACCGACCATCAAATCTAGATCTCCGTCATTATCGGCATCAAAGAAAGCAGCGGCCGTATCTTCGTAAAGAGCATCGATTTCAAGGGCCTTTTGAGCTCTCGCCTTGATGTTCCCTTTTCCACCGTGAAAGTAGATCGTGCCTGCTTGATTTTTAGCCCCTCCGATAAAAATATCTTCGTTTCCGTCACCATTGACATCACCGGTCGCCAAAGACGGCCCTTCCTGGGAAAGCAATTTGTAGATCAAGCCCTCATTGTCAAAATCGTTATAGGCATTTTCTGAATGTGCTAGAAGTTTTGAATTGGGAACTTCATTTAACAAGGGGTCAACGATCGCTTTAGTCGGAATTCGGTAGCGAGTCAAAGCCTCTTCTTGATGAAACACTAGTGACTGATTGACATTGACCTTTTCAAGCAACTGTGTTCTGTCATCGGGCCAGATGATGCGTACCGAGTCGATTTCGGTCGCTTTGCCAAGACCGATAGTCATGGTATAGTCCATTGACGATTGAAAACCGCGAAAAGGTATGAGCTCTTGCAAAACGGTATTATCATCATAGTAAAGTAGTGCCGTAGTACCGATGGCAAATGGATTTTGACCACTTCCTTTAAAGCTCAGTTTTAAGAAATTATGGTCTCCCTTGGTCTCTGTATGATTTTCATACAGAAAGGTTTCGGTATTGACGTTGTTCACGACCAAATCTAAATCCCCATCATTATCAAGATCGGCGTAGGCTGCACCATTGGACATGGTTTCCAGGTCGAACCCCCATTCCTTGTTCGCATTCGAGAAAGTAATATCGCGATTGTTGCGATAGGCATAATTCGTTTGTGGTCGAATCGGCATTTTGTTGATTATCGAATCAATGGATGCTTTCTTTCCGGTCAATGCCATGTCCTGTATGATTTCGTTGGCGAAAAAATCTACGAAATCCAAATCGGTAAGGTCATGGTTGATTCCGTTGGTAATATAAATATCGCGCCAGCCATCATTGTCCATATCGAACATCAGGCCCGCCCAACTCCAATCGGTCGCGTCCACACCACTGAAATACGCCACTTCCGAGAAGGTGCCGTTTCCGTTGTTGAGTTGTAGGGTGTTCTGGATATACTGCTGATAGAAGTCTTTGCTCTGTTTTAGTTTAAAAACGTCATATCCTTCAAACTCCATAACTGCTTTAACACGTCGGTCTTCTTCCGGGAGCATATCTGTGATAAAAATCTCCGAATGGCCATCATTATTGATGTCGGCCATGTCGATACCCATAGCGGAAAGTGAAAGATGAGAGGTCCAGTTTTTGATTTCTTCCGAAAACGTACCATCTTGATTATTGATGTATAAGTAGTCACGCTCGTAAAAATCATTGGAAATGTACAGGTCTGGGTATAGATCCTTATTGATATCGGTCACCATAACCCCCAAACCGAATCCGATCAGACTCCCATAAATTCCTGCCTGTTCGCTAACATCAATAAACTTACCGTTATCATTCCGAAGTAACATATCGCCCACCCCTTTGAAAATGTCGGGTACTCCTTGCCAATCTTGGGCACGAACCTCTCGCTGCTCTGCATATCCCAAACTGGTGACGGGTATATTACTGTTGTTCAAGATATAGGCATCTAGATCACCGTCTTTATCGTAGTCGAAAAATGCTGCGTGCGTCGAAAAACCTGTTTTAGCCAGATTATATTCCGCTGCCCGCTCGGTAAAGGTTAAATCGCCATTGTTGATATAGAGGTCGTTGTCATGGTTGTCACCTTCCATGTTTCCTGCATTGCTCACATATATGTCAAGTAGCCCATCAGCATTGATGTCGACCATACAGACTCCGGTCGACCAAGGTTTATTTCCCTCTACACCTGCTTTTTCCGAAATGTCCTCAAATGTAAAGTCGCCCTTGTTGAGGTACAATTTATTGGATACCATGTTTCCGGAAAGGTAAATATCAGGAAGACCGTCATTGTTTATATCGCCAAGGGCCACGCCTCCGCCATTATAAAAGTTCCTATATTTAAAGATATTGAAGTCTTTTTGGTTCGTTACTTTGTTAACGAAATCGACCCCGGTCTGTGTTGGTGGTAAGAGCGAGAAAAGGGTGGCTGTTTTTTCCTCTTTTTTTTCAGACTTATCTTCGTTGGACGTACAAGATAAGGCCAAGGCAAGCAGTATAAATAGACCCGCTTTTCCTTTAAAAGCATTCATTGTCATAAAATACATTTTCATCATCCGGTCTTGAAAATTCCGGCAATAGCTATAACTAAAAACCAGTACTTCAATTGACCCGAAATCCCCTGTTCTATTGGGTGGCGCAAGATACATATTCTTAAGGGAAGAACGAAGATGTTACAGGTTAATATTTCTATAAAGAACGGGGCTTGTTCCCTTATTTTTTTGGGCAAAGGCCAGAAATGTTCTTTTATTTGGACAATGCTCCTTTTTTTTGAAAATTATCCGATATATTTAGGGGATTAAACCTTTGGAAACGCATAGAAAATCAGGTTCAAGTGCTATAGGCATTTTACTTTTTTAGCGCTTCCGAAAGGTGTCATAAGTGAAGATTTATTATGAAAAACCTGGATAGAAGAAAATTCATCAAGAAGACATCGTTATCCGCTGCTGCATTGGCAGCGGCACCATTGTTGACCCGTGGAGCGGAAATAGCATCCGAAAGACCGGCATTAGGTCAGTATATGGGCGATTTCGCGGCGCCAAAATTGGAAACTGTCAGAGCTGCCTTTATAGGTGTAGGGGCGAGAGGACCGGGGCACTTGAAGTTTTTTGCCGGATTACCTGGTACCGAGGTGGTTGCCATTAGCGACTTGTATGAAGACCTTGCAAAAAAGTGGGGAGAGGAAGCCAAAAGCATTGGTAAAGGTGAGCGCCATAAGAAAATCAAGCTGTATTATGGCGATGAGAACAAGTGGCGAACCATGCTCGACGAGACTAAACCGGACGTCGTTTTCATTGCCACCAATTGGAAAAACCATGCGCCCATGGCGATTGAAGCCATGAACAAGGGCGCGCATACCTTTGTTGAGGTTCCGATTGCCTTGACAGTGAACGAGATGTGGGATATCGTGGATGTCTCGGAGACCACTGGAAAACACTGTATGATGATGGAGAACGTCAACTACAGTCGCGATGAATTGATGTTTTTGAATATGTGTCGGCAGGGGGTCATCGGAGAACCTTTTCACGCTGAGGCTGCCTATATTCATGAATTGCGCTTTCAGATGGAAGAGCAAGAACGTGGTACGGGCTCTTGGAGAACCCCGCACTATGCGAAGCGAAATGGTAATTTATATCCTACACATGGGCTCGGGCCGGTCGCACAGTATATGAATTTAGGTCGTACCGAAGATAATTTTGCAAGTTTGGTATCTTTTTCCAGCCCGTCCTTAGGGCGTCGAATGTATGCCGAAAAGAACTATGCAGGCGACCATAAATGGAATCAACTGGACTATCAGGGAGGCGATATGAACACATCTATTATTAAAACCGGATTGGGCAAGACCATTATGGTCCAATGGGACGAGACCAGCCCGAGACCGTATTCTAGATTGAACTTGGTACAAGGTACTAAGGGAGCTTTGGCCGGTTTTCCGACTAGAGTGGCGTTAGAAGGCGGAGTCTCTGGAGTAACGAAAGATCATCATAGTTGGGTGCAAGGAGAGCAGTTGGAAATGCTATATGAAAAATTCGACCATCCCTTGTTCAAAAGATTGAACGATGCGACCAAAGATACGGGTCATGGAGGAATGGATGGGATGATGATGTATCGCATAGTAGAATGTTTGCAAAAAGGGCTTCCCCTAGACCAAAATGTGTACGAAGGATGTTTTTGGAGCGCTGTGAGCCCCTTAAGTGAGCGATCCGTGGCAAGTGGGGGTGCACCACAGCCATTTCCAGATTTTACAAGAGGAAATTGGAAAAACACGAAACCTTTAGGGATTATAAGTTAACCAGATTGATGAAAAAAATACATTTTATTTTTTGCGCAATGCTACTCCTACTGGCTTGCAAGAACGAACCAAAAAAAAATGAAACCGTCGAAGGCGAAAAAGCCGAGGCCGCGGTTGATGAAAACGATGGGTGGATTTACCTTTTCGACGGCACGAGTACCGAGGGTTGGCGTGCGTATAATGGCGAATCCCTACCACCACAATGGGTCATTGAACATGGCGCCCTTACCTTTGATACGGAAAAACGGGTTGAGGCCGAAAGAAAAGGAGGGAAAGACATCATTTATGGCGCAGAAGAATTTGAAAATTTTGAGCTTTATCTGGAATGGAAAATCCCTGAGGGAGGAAATAGCGGTATCCTTTACCATTTGAAGGAGGGTTACAATAGTCCACCAGAGGTCAGTCCTGAATATCAACTTTTGGATGATTTAAAGTGGGAGGAAATCAATAATGCCCAATTGGAAGACTGGCAAAAGACCGGAGCTGATTATGCAATGCACGTGCCCGACCCGGAACAGAAAACCATTAAACCTGCTGGGGAATGGAATAGTTCACGGATTGTGTTCACTCAAGAACGGGTAGAGCACTGGCTCAATGGAAAGAAAATACTATCTTTTGTTCCTTGGTCCGAAGATTGGTATGAGCGAAAGAGTCAAGGGAAGTGGAAAGATTTTCCGGATTACGGGAAGTTCAAAAAGGGATTTATTGGCCTTCAAGATCATGACAGCCCCCTATGGTTCAAGAATATTAAGATTAGAAAACTATAAAAGTCGAGAGAAATGAAAAGAAGAAATTTTGTAAAAAGTACCGCTGCGTTGGCTTCCACTAGTTTGTTGCCTGCTTCTGTATGGGCATTGGCCAAAGACGGAAAACTACGTACTGCGCATATTGGCGTTGGAGGTATGGGAGGCGAAGATCTTAAGGCGATTTCATCACATGCCCAAGTCGAAGTGGCCGCTTTATGTGATGTGGATTCCGAAAAACTGGGTGCAGCTTCAAAATTACATCCAAAGGCAAAACTCTTCTCCGATTATCGAATAATGCTCAAGGAAATGGATGATCAAATCGATGCGGTCATTGTTTCCACACCTGACCATACACATGCTCCGGCATCAATGATGGCCATGAGCATGAACAAACCCGTGTATTGTCAGAAACCTTTGACGCACCATGTTACCGAGGCAAGGGCGATGAACCAATTGGCCAAAGAAAAAGGCTTGATTACTCAAATGGGCATTCAGGTGCACTCATTCTACGACTATAAATTAGCAACACTCTTGATTCAATCGGGAATTATCGGCAAGGTCAGCAGAGTCCGCGCTTGGTCACCCAAGAATTGGGGTTACGATGGTCCGGTACCTCAAGGCTCGGATCCCGTACCGGAAAACCTGGACTGGAACCTTTGGTTGGGTACATCGGCCGAACGAGCTTATAAGAAAGATGTATACCATCCAGGAAATTGGCGAAAATTAATGGATTACGGTTGTGGAACACTAGGTGATATGGGAGTGCACATTTTCGATACACCTTATAATGCCTTGGCTTTGGACGTGCCTAGGACCATCAAGAACGAATGTCGCGAAACGAACGGTTTCGGATTCCCAGAAAACAATACGGTGACCTACGAATTTCCAGGTACCGACTACACTACGGAGACCTTGACTTGGATATGGTCGGACGGCCCAGGCGCCCCTGAGATGCACGACGACCTTAAACTGCCAGGGGCTAAAGGGGCAATGAAAGGTTCAGCAGCTTCGAGTGCAGAGGAAGCCTCAGTGAAAGATAAGATGTCACTTGATTCCAAAGAAGCGAATATGGATGAATTACCAGAACAGGGCGCAATGTTCATCGGTGAAAAAGGGCGCTTGTTATTGCCACATTTTATGCAATTGCCAAGGAAAATCGTCGATGGCAAATACGTTGATATTTCGGATGAAATTGCCAAGGTAGGAGCAAAGTATCAGATGGGCAAACCTATTCGAAACTATGAATCGGAAGGACCGAAACACTATCATCAATTTGTGGATGCCTGTTTGGGCAAAGGGGAGTGTACCGCTCCGTTTTCCTACGCATCAAGACTTACGGAGACCATCCTTTTAGGGGTCATCGCGGGTCGTTTTCCAAACGAAACATTACACTGGGACGGTGAAAACGGCAAATTCAAAGAAGAGGCGGCCAATAAATTTTTGGATGCCCCCTACCGAGAATTCTAGCATTCGGCAAGCAATCGTGTTAACAACCAATCAAACCAATTCTTTATGTTAGGAATATTCTCTTTTATGGGCTTCACGCTCTTGGTCGCGGTAATCGCTTATTTGGCGACCAGAAAAACTAATGAGAACACATCAGATGGCTATTTTCTGGGTGGACGGAGTTTGACCGCAGGTGTCATTGCCGGGTCGCTTCTTTTGACAAATCTCTCGACCGAGCAAATCGTTGGTCTGAACGGTAGTGCCTATAAAGACGGTCTTTCGGTCATGGCCTGGGAGACCTTGGCAGCGATTGCTATGGTGGTAACGGCCATATTTCTATTGCCGAGATATTTAAAGGGAGGGCTGACAACGGTGCCACAGTTTTTGGCGACACGTTTTGACGTCACCACGAAAACCATTACTTCGGGACTGTTTTTGACCGGCTACGTGGTGGTGCTATTGCCTGTTATTCTGTATTCGGGATCCGTAGCGATAAGTGGAATGTTCGATGTACCTACGCTATTGGGCGTGTCGGATAAAACTGCTCTTGTCATATGTATCTGGGGAATCGGAATCATTGGTTCTATTTATGCGGTATTCGGGGGACTCAAAGCTGTGGCGGTTTCGGATAGTATTAATGCGGTCGGTCTAATGATAGGCGGAATTCTAATCCCGGTGTTTGGTTTGATGGCCATCGGTGATGGCAGTGTTATCGCCGGAATCGACATTCTAATGACCACGAATCCAGAACGATTTGACTCAACAGGAAATCACGGTCAAGAGGTACCTTTCAGTACTATCTTCACTGGTATGATGTTGGTGCAATTGTTTTATTGGGGCACTAATCAACAGATTATTCAACGTGCCTTGGGGGCAAAGAACCTCGCGGAGGGCCAAAAAGGACTACTGCTTGCATCGTTTCTGAAAATACTTGGACCGTTGATATTGGTGCTTCCGGGAATGATAGCCTATCATTATTTTGAAGGTGGCCTAGCCTCGAGTGACCTTGCTTATCCCGAGCTGGTACGCGCGGTACTGCCCAAAACATTGGTCGGTTTTTTCGCTGCTGTACTTTTTGGAGCCATCTTGAGCTCCTTTAATAGTGTTCTAAATAGTTCGGTGACCTTGTTCGGTATCGATATCTATAAACAACATGTCAATCAAGGAGCATCCGAAAAGACCGTAGTAAAATATGGAAAGATATTCGGTATTTGTTTGGCTTTGGCCGCCATGTTCATCGCACCTATGATCGCAAATGCCGGTAGTTTGTTCAACTATTTGCAGGAAATAAACGGTATTTACAGTATTCCTATATTGACTATCATTGTTGTGGGTTATTTAACGAAGCGAGTACCTGCAATAGCGGCAAAAATTGGTATTCTTTCAGGGTCGATTCTTTATATCATTAGCCAATTTATACTTAAGCCCGATTTGGTGAATACCGCTTTGGAAGAAGCAAAGGCTTCCGGTATTACAGATGAGGCGGCATTGAGGTTGGTAGAGGCGGATGCTTACCCTCATTTTCTTCATGTCAATTTAATCTTGTTCTTGTTGAATGTCGGTATTATGCTCATCATTGGAAAATTGTATCCGCGTGAAACGGCTTACGAGCAAGAATATACCAAACAAGTATCGATTGAACCGTACAAATATGTAAAGCAGGTGGGTATTGCGATTAGCGTAATCGTGATAGGCATCTATATTTACTTCGCAAAGTAGCCTGAAAAATTTGGTCAACAAAAAGGGGTGCCCAGATTGGGATACCCCTTTTTTATTTGTACACTAGTGTGGGCTAAATATATTGGTTGATGATGTTTTCGAACAATTCTTGTTTGCCACTTTGCAATTTCAATTCCCCATTTTCCTTGGCAATTTCATAGAGGTCGGCGAAGTTGAGTTTTCCAGCTTCGAAATCTTTCCCCTTTCCCGAATCAAAAGAGCTGTAGCGTTGTTCACGTAATTGATCATAGGGCGATGAGGAAATAATCTTATCCGCTACCAAAAGGGCCCGTGCGAATGTATCCGCCCCACCAATATGGGCGTGGAATACATCATCCATATCCGTAGAGTTCCTTCTGATTTTTGCATCGAAATTGATGCCGCCACCTTGGAGACCACCAGCTTTTAAGAAGACGAGCATCGCCTCGGTCACTTCGGTGATATTGTTGGGGAACTGATCGGTATCCCATCCGTTTTGGTAATCCCCTCTGTTTGCATCTACGCTTCCGAGCATACCATGCGCGGCAGCCACTTCAAGTTCATGCTGCATCGTATGACTGGCCAAGGTCGCATGATTGACCTCGATGTTGATCTTAAAATCATCCTGTAATCCGTATTGGTGCAGGAACCCGACCACGGTAGCACAATCGAAGTCATATTGGTGTTTCATCGGCTCCATAGGTTTCGGCTCGATAAAGAAAGTGCCTTTGAATCCTTGGGCTCTTGCATAGTCACGCGCCATACCTAAAAACCTTCCCATATGGTCTACTTCACGTTTCATATCGGTGTTCAGGAGTGACATATAACCTTCTCGACCTCCCCAGAAGACATAATTCTCCCCGTCTAATTCCATGGTTGCATCAAGGGCCAATTTAACCTGGCCACCTGCCCGCGCCAAGACGTTGAAATCGGGGTTGGTAGATGCCCCGTTCATGTATCTTGGATTGGAAAAGCAATTTGCCGTGCCCCATAACAATTTCACACCCGATTCGGCTTTCTTGTTTTTAATATAATCCACTATGGTCGCCAGACGTTTTTCCGATTCAGTAAAAGTGGATGCTTCCTGGATCAAATCGAAATCATGAAAGCAGAAATAGTCAAAACCCATTTTGGTGATGAACTCGAAAGCGGCATCGGCCTTTTCTTTGGCCGCTTCAACAGCATCGGATGGCTGGTCCCATGGGAAATTCTGCGTTCCAGGACCAAAAGGATCGGCCCCTTGGCCACAGAAGGTATGCCAGTAAGCAATGGCAAATTTAAAATGTTCTCGCATTGATTTGCCAGCGACAACCTTATCCGGATCATACCATTTGAACGCCAATGGATTGTCGGAATCCTTGCCTTCGAATTTAATTTCCCCTATTCCTTTGAAATATTCTTTGTTTCCAATGAGTGCCATATCTTGAGTTATGAGTTATGAGTTATGAGTTATGAGTTATGTTATTTTATGTATGTAGTAGTTGTTGCAATTCGTTTTTCCAGTTTTGATAGGCCTTGAGATAGGGTGCTGTATTTTCGGCTGGTTTAAAACCCATGACATAGTCATTATCCATCAGCTTTTTTCCGAAAGTTTTAAAATCACCGTGGTGCAACTCACAGGCCCTAGCGGCTCCGATGGCTCCTGTGGTATTATAAATCTCTATTTCTTGACCTATTAAAGTGGCGATGGTCTGAGAAAATATATCGGAACGAAAAAGATTGTCATTTCCTGCGCGGATAACTCCTGGATCGATGCCATCGGAGGTCATAATCTCCATTCCATATACAAAGGAAAAGGCTATGCCTTCCAAGGCCGCTCTGCAGAGATGAGCCTTGTTGTGATTGTTGAGGTTGATATTTGACATCCTTGTGCCTAAGGTCTGGTTGTTCAACATGCGTTCCGCCCCGTTTCCAAATGGGTGAATGGTGACGCCATCGGAGCCAATAGGCACCGAAGCGGCCAAAGCGTTCATTTCTTCATAATCGGTGACATCAAGATTATTCATTAACCAACGATATTGAATTCCGGATCCATTGATACATAGTAATTTACCGATTCGTGTATTCGATTTATCGTAATTTACATGGGCGAAATTATTGACCCGGGTGCTTTCTTCGCTAGATAAGCTTTCCGTAATGGCATAAACAACTCCTGAGGTACCACCCGTTGCGGCTACTTCCCCCGGGTTGAACACATTTAGTGAAAGCGCATTGTTCGGTTGGTCTCCTGCTCGGTATAGAATGGGTGTACCTTCCGCCAAACCTGACTCGGAAGCGCCTTGACGAGAGACATAAGCTTGTGTTGAAAAGGTATCCACTAGTTCAGGAACGAGATTTTCATCGATGCCATAATGCTCAAGAAGCCAGTTGGCGACACTATTTTGCCGAAAATCCCAAAAAATACCTTCTGAGAGTCCGGAAATGGTAGAATTTATGGTGCCGCTAAGTTTATAGGCAATGTAGTCGCCTGGCAGCATGAATTTGTAGGTCCGGTTAAAAAGCTCAGGTTCGTTTTCTTGGACCCATCGTAATTTAGATGCTGTAAAATTGGCGGGGGAGTTGAGTAACCTATCAGCACATTGTTGATTTCCTAGCTGATCAAAGGCCCTCTGACCAATAGCCACCGCTCTACTATCGCACCAAATAATGGAATTCCGCAAGGGTAACCCGTCCGAGTCTACGATTACCAATCCGTGCATCTGATAAGAAATGCCTATGCCTTCAATCGAGGAAGGCGCTACCTTATTTTCGGAAATCAACCTCTGAGTCGCTGAGCAGACATGCTTCCACCAGTCATCAGGATGCTGTTCGGCCCAGCCATTTTGAACTGCGGTGATTTCCATTTCAACGGAAGGCTCGCTCACGAGGGCAACGCTCTTTCCGGATTTACGTTCTACAAGCGCTGCTTTAATGGATGAGCTTCCAATGTCAAAACCGATGGCATACATAAATTTAATCCCGTATTTAGGGAAAGAAAGATATTGCTTTTTGTATTGGGTAGCAAATAGCGCAAAAAAAAAGCCCCGACGGAGTGACCGTCAGGGCTTTTTATAACACCTAAAATAAAATATTTAGTATCCTGGGTTTTGAACTAAATTTGGATTTGCCAACAGCTGGGCCGAAGGAATCGGGAATAGTTTGAACGTATCGTTTCCTACGGAACCAGGGGCCTTGAATAGCCAGTCTCTGGTGTATTGCCCGAAACGTATCAAATCGTTTCTACGCCATGCTTCTGCATACAATTCGCGTCCTCTTTCATCCAATAGATCTTGTTCGGATACAGAACCTAATGGTGAGGCTTTACGAAGTACACGAAGTTCATTGACCATGGCCGTAGGGTCTCCACCACTGCGCATCATCGCTTCTGCCTTCATTAAATGGGCATCGGCATATCTAAAAATAATTTTATGACCGGTGAATGCGCCATAGCGAGGGTTGTATTTAATGACGCGAATACCAGTAGTCTCATCATTATTGATAATGTTAGGAGCACCATCGCCATCCAAGAAATCCCTTTTAAAGGTAAGCGGTGCGCCCGCTCTATCTTGAAGTGGAGTGCCATCGAAATCGTACTGTTGCCCAATAAGGAAACCATTACCTACCTGAGAATCTTCTAAGTCGCCATCACCACTTGGCGGTACACCACCACGACGCTCTTCTTGTCCGTCAAGTAATGTAAAGTCCACTTCCATCCGGTTAGAATCGGTATCACCTTCGAACAAATCATAGTACTCGGCTAGCGTGGCAAAGCCATTCCATCCACCTCCACCTTGAGTAAGTGAATTGTAGTGAAGTCCATTGAAAATAACGTTTCCAGTACTGGAGGCTAAGTGCCAAATAGTTTCATTGTCGGCCGACTCACGGAAAAGGTCAAAATAACCTTCCTGAAGTTCATACCCTTCTCCGGCAATCTCATCTACTAAGGAAATCACCTGAGCCATATCTCCTGCATCAGGACTTCCACCTAAGTAAATATGCTTATTGAGCAAAAGCTTGGCCTTTAAGAATCGGGCAGCAGCTTTACCTGCTCTACCATTAGCTTCGTCACCACCTGCCGCAATGGTAGGAAGGTTACTAATAGCCGTGTCGATATCCGAGATGATGAAATCATAGGCTGCTTGGCCTGTCAAGATTTCAGGAATTGAACGTGATGGTAAGGTAACATCACGGAAAGGTACCTGCCCGTAGAAATCCAATATCGTCCACATACTCAAAGCACGCAAGAATGTAGCATCACCTATGTTCTGAGGGGTGGGGTTACTTCTAGAGTCTAGAATTTGCGAAGCGATCAATTGATTTCCGTTCCACTCATCCCAAGTACCTATAACGAAAGGATGCTCGGGAGTCCAAAGGTGTTGGTGCAAACTTGACCATTGACCATTATCACCCCAGTCAGTACCACGTGTGGGTACGATGGCTGCATCTGTGGTTACTTCCATAAAGGAATGACGGTTACCTTGATTTTCCATTTGACCACGTACACGATTGTACAGTTCGTCGACTGCCGAATTGGTATCTGCCAAACCTTGGAAACCTTCGGTAATAATCGAATCGGTTTCTTCAATCTCCAAATCGGTACAGGATACAAAACCTATACTCAACAAGAGCGCAAATGCGTAAAGTTTTAAATTAATTTTTTTCATGAGTAACAATTTTTTTATTAAAATGATGCGTTTATTCCGAAGGTGAATGTTCTTGGATTTGGAAATCCAGACCAGTCAATACCCCTTGTTGGAACTCCGGAATTCAGGTCTCCAGTGTTGACCGTAATTTCAGGATCTAGACCTGAGTAATCGGTAATCAAGAATAAATTCTGTCCTGTTACTGATAAGCGAAGGCTTTTGAACAAGCCGTCACCTTTAAGAGGCCAATTATAGCCAATGGTTGCGTTCTGGAAACGGACAAAATCACCTTTTTCCAAATATCTGGTCGAAACGTCAGCCGATGTTCCCGCAGCTTCTCCGCTGGTAACAACATCTCTTGTCACGTTTCTGGCATTGGTAAGCGATCCTGTGGTGAAAAGTCCATTTGAAGTGTTGTTGTAGACCGAGAATCCAAACTGACCATTGAAGTACGCGGCGAAATCAAACCGTTTGACTCTTAAGTTCAAGGAAAGACCCGTAGTGACATCCGGAAGTGCATCCTCACCTACGAAAATCTTATCTCCCTCACTTGTAGCGCTCCCTACACCATCACCATCTTGGTCTCTAAAGGTTGGCTGACCTGCAGAATCAAGGCCGGTGTATTCAGCCATATAGTAGGAGAACAATGATTGTCCGGCGGCAAATCGCTGTGCAAATGCACCAGAAAGTCCTTGTCCGTTTACAGCACCTGTGTTGATGAGTCCTGCAAAATCCTGAACCTCATTTTCGTTGTATGCAATGTTGAAAGAGGTTGAGAAATTAACATCTTCTTTTTGAATCCAATCGTAAGCTATGGCAAATTCAATACCTTGGTTAACGATTTTTGCATCTACGTTACCGAACTGGAATGGGTCAATTGCCGGAGCCGCTGGCGGAGTTCGAAGCAATACATCACTTGTGGTGTTTTGATATACATCGATACTACCTGAAAGTCGATCGTTTGCAAAACCAAAATCAAGACCTGCGTTCAAGTTCAAGGTAGGTTCCCATTTCAAATCAGGAACGTCAGTGGCCACAATTCTCAATCCGTTCGCGTTAACGGTCAAATCATTTTGAATTGTATATCCGTTGTTGAAATCGGTGAAGCGTTGTCTGGCTACAAAATTACCGTAACCCAAACCATCTTGGTTACCCGTAACCCCTGCACTTAAACGAAGCTTAAGTGTTGAAACATTGTCGCCAACAAAATCCTCTTCGCCCAATTGCCAGGCAAAAGCACCTGAAGGGAAAATACCGTATTGATTTTCTGGGCCGAAACGCGACGAACCATCCGCTCTGACCGTTGCCGTAAACAGATACTTACTGGCAATCGAATAATTGATTCTACCGAAGAAAGATTGTAGCTCATCCGTATTATCAAAGGTATCGGCAATTACGGCGCGTACCTTTCTCGTGAATCCGAAAGGGGTAGGGTCACCTGCTACAACAGACGGAAGTAATCGGTTCACCTGAAGTTGATCAAAGTTGGTGCCGAAATAGAATTGCTGAAAGTCCCCTGAAATAGTGCTCTGAGCTCCATTTACGGTTTCTTGAAGGTCAGATACCATTTGATTTAAGTTGGTCGTACCAAATCCTCTTGCATTTACATTTCTTCCAACGGTTTTGAAATCTTGATATGAGAAACCTACCAATACATCCAGATTTGAGTTTTCAAATGCTTTTGTATAATTTAAAGTAGCTTCCAATAGTCTGTTTTCACGCTCTAGGGTGTTATAGGTTCCAAAACCTACATCTTGAATACCGTCGATATTTCTAACTGCCGAGGAAATAACGGAGTTGTTTTCACCTTCTGACCGGTCGTAACCCAGATTTACTTTAGCTGTTAATTCATCGGTAATCTTGTATTCTGCGGAACCGTTTAACAGAACCCTGTCGGTATTTGTTCGGATCTGGCTATTGGCCAAGTAGTTCGCCGGTGAAAGTAGGCCGCCTTGGGCAGCAAAACCGGTAGAGGTAGACCATGTAGGGTTCGCAGAATAAGCAGCACCTAAGACATCACCTCGGAACCCTGCTCCACCTGCCAAAGGTGCAGTTTCATCATTTACCCTTGAAATAGTGGCAGCAACACTTAACACCAATTTATCATCTAAAAAGCGATGTCTGGCATTCACACGACCTGTGATACGCTCAAGGTCGGTTTTTTCGATTACACCGAATTGCTTGCTATACCCAAAAGTGGCTCGAATGTTTCCTTTGCCATAATTATTTGAGTATGAAATGTTATTGTTTGTCGAAGCCGCTGTTCTGGTAATGAAATCCTGCCAATCCGTATTATTTCCGAAATCCGTAGTAGCCAAATCGGCATTGGGGTTGAATTGAAATACAGCAGGTACGAATTCATCCGCATTTAATAAATCGTAATCATTTGCGGGCTTAGAGACACTTAAACTACTTGAGAATTCGATTACACCACCTTGTGATGACTTACCGCTTTTCGTAGTGATGATGACTACCCCATTTGCACCTCTTGAACCATATATAGCGGTTGCAGAGGCATCTTTCAGAACACTGATGCTTTCAATGTCCGAAGGGTTTAAGAAGTTCAACGGGTTCCTTGCCGCAGTAGTTCCACCGTTTCCACCGCCACTACCGGCATTACCATCAGGAGAAGTGTTTTCACCTGATAACGGAATACCATCCACTACAAACAGCGGATTGTTGTTGGCACGAACAGAGTTGGAACCCCTAATGTTGATGGAAATACCAGCACCAGGCTCACCACTCGTTTGTTGAATGTTCACACCAGCGGTCTTACCCTGAATCAGTTGTTCAGGTGAAGCGATAACACCACCGTTGAAATCCTCGGCGCTAACTGCCGTAACGGAACCGGTCGCATCTTTGACCGTTGTGGTACCATAACCGATTACCACTACTTCCTCCAAAGCTTCTGCATCTTCCTGCATGGTCACGTTAATCGTTGTCTGACCATCCACCGCAATTTCCCTGGTTAAGTAGCCAATGTAGCTAAATACCAAAGTTGCGTCACCTTCTACTTCAAGGGAGTAGTTACCGTCAAAATCGGTCTGGGTACCATTGGTTGTTCCTTTTACAACAACACTAGCACCTGGCAAAGGCCCGCTCGCATCGGATACGGTTCCTGTTACCTCCTGTGCTTGTACCATACCAAAGCACAAAAATGCACCGGTAATCAACAAGCTTTTTAGTAGCGTAATCTTCATAAATGTTAATTTAAATTGAGTTAATTTTAGTTCAAGCGTTAAAAATATGTAAAATTGTTGTTAATAAGGTGGATAAGAGGCGGTGCAGAACTACGAAACCGTTTTCGTGTTGATAACTTTTTTGAAATAAGACAAAACCAACATACCTCCTAATAAATTATTAAATTCATATTAAAGTATATGTGAAAGTGGGGAATTGATAATTTTGGCCAAAGATACACTTTTTCTATTTATTGTAATTTTAACACGACCTCCGGTCCTAACCGTTGAAAATTTAACATTTGGGTTTTCGGTAGCTTATTTTAAGCTTAATTTTCATTTCTTGTAATTCACAAAACCAAAAGTCTTCTGTTTTGAAAAAAAAAATAACCCTAAAACATATTGCCAGAGAGC
The DNA here is from genome assembly GCA_947494565.1 of uncultured Flavobacteriaceae bacterium. Lineage (GTDB taxonomy): Bacteria > Bacteroidota > Bacteroidia > Flavobacteriales > Flavobacteriaceae > Maribacter_C. The sequence continues at coordinate 339,208 of CANLVG010000004.1, forward strand.
TTGAGGTTTCCATTTCAACCGTTTCAAAAGCGCTTAAAAATAGTGAGGAAATTAGTCGCGATACGAAGGAAAAAGTGCAGGCATTTGCTAAGCTCTATAACTATAGACCGAACAATATTGCCATCAGCTTAAAGAACAAGCGGACCAGAAATATCGGGGTCATTATTCCTGATATTGTTCACCATTTTTTTACGACCGTGTTCAGGGGAATCGAGAAATTCGCCAATAGTAGGGGTTATAATGTGATTATCTGCGTATCGGATGAATCTTTCGACAAAGAGGTAATCAATATGGAAATGTTGGCGAACGGAAGTATTGATGGGTTTATTATGTCTCTTTCCGCCGAGACCCAACAGAAGAATGACTTCAATCATTTAAAGGAAGTGACCGAGCAAGGTATTCCTTTAGTGCTCTTTGACCGTGTAACCGATGAAATAGAATGTGACAAGGTGATCATCAATGATAAGGAAGTGGCCTATGCTGCGGTGCAAAAGATGATCGATTCCGGGAAAAGAAAAATAGCGCTGGTCACCACCGATAGTTATTTTAATGTCAGTAAGAAAAGGGCCGAGGGCTATAAAAAGGCCTTGGCGGACAACGGTATTCCGTTCAATGAGATGCTTGTTTTGACCTTACCTTATCAAGAAATAGACAATTCTTATATTGAACGTTTTTTTGTTGAGAACGATATTGACGCGGTCTTATGCGTGAACGAGGTGTTCGCCATTCATTGTATGGGGGCCGTACAGAGTTTAGGCATGCACATTCCCGATGACGTTTCTTTTGTCGGTTTTACCGATGGCCTACTTTCCAGATATTTTGTCCCCAGTTTGACCACGGTAGCACAGCACGGCGAGCAAATGGGTGAGACGGCCGCACAAATGCTCATCGAGAAGATAGAAACCGAGATTGAAGAACATGAAGAAGAGACCTATCGCACTGAAATTATTGAAGCGACTTTGCTCGAAAGAGAATCTACTAAATAATCCACAACACTTTTAGAAATGAACAAAACCGGATTTATATTCGATTTAGACGGCGTTATCGTAGATACTGCCAAATATCATTACTTGGCATGGAAAAATCTGGCCCAGGAGCTGGGTTTTGAGTTCACCCATGAACAAAACGAACTATTTAAAGGAGTCAGTAGAAAAAGATGTCTCGAGATATTACTTGATATCGGAGGTATTACCGCTACCCAAGAACAATTTGATTCTTGGATGATCGAAAAGAACGAAGACTACCTCAAGTACATTGAAAAAATGGATGAGACCGAAATCCTTCCAGATGTACCGAAGGTCTTGGAGTATGTAAAGCGCCATGAGATGCCCATTGCCTTGGGATCCGCAAGTAAAAATGCCAGGCCCATTCTGGAAAAGGTAAAACTGCTTTCGTACTTTGAAACGATTGTAGATGGTAATAACGTCACCAAGGCGAAACCAGACCCTGAGGTGTTTTTGATCGCTGCGGAACAACTTGGGGTAAGGGCCGATCAATGTGTTGTTTTCGAAGACGCCCAAGCAGGTATAGCGGCGGCAAATTCAGCAGACATGATAAGTATTGGTATCGGGGATGCCCAGGTACTTTCAGAAGCCGATTACAATTTCAAGGATTTTACGGAAATCGATGATGGTTTTTTAAAGAAATTAATAAAGCAAGAGTAGTCTAGTCAGGGCCGTTTCGTGCTGTATGTATGCCATCAGTTCGGAATGTGGAACAGCAGTAAAGCGACAAGACCATAATTAAATTATACTATGAATCAAGAATATATAAAACCGGACAACTGGTCGATTATCGAAGAGGGGTTTGAAGAAGGCAGGGTGAAATCCTCTGAAAGTCTCTTCAGTATAGGCAATGGGGCCATGGGGCAGCGCGCCAATTTTGAAGAAGGATATTCGGGCGAAACCTTTCAAGGCAGTTATATAGGCGGGGTGTATTATCCTGACAAAACGAGAGTGGGCTGGTGGAAGAACGGTTACCCCGAATATTTTGCAAAAGTATTGAATGCGCCGAACTGGATAGGGATCAATATCGTTGTTGATGGAGCGGCACTAGATTTGGCTACCTGTAAAGCGGTTGACAACTTTCGCCGTGAGTTGAACATGAAAGAGGGATGGTATCAAAGAAGTTTTTCGGTGACGCTTTCCAATAATACGGAGCTCAGCATCAAAGTGACCCGTTTTCTAAGTCTTGACATCGATGAAATCGGTGCGATCAAGTATGAAATCAAACCACTGAATAAGGAGGTAGAGATTGTCGCCATCCCGTATTTGGACAGTGGTATCACAAATGAGGATAGCAACTGGGACGATAAATTCTGGAATACTACCCAAATAACCTCCGAAGGTAGGCAAGCGTTCATCGAAGCCCACACGATGAAAACAAATTTCGCAACCTGTACGTTTATGGAATCGAAGGTACTTCTGAACGGCGCCGAATTGAAGGAAAAGCCTTCTGCTGTTAAAGAAGATGACCTTAAGGTAAGTCATTCCTATCTGCAAAGGGTCAATAAAGATGAGGCCTTGGAAATCCATAAGTTTGGGGGTTATGTAGTGGATACCAATCATGAGCGGGAAGCCTTGGTCAGCGCTGCGAAAACCGTGTTGAAAAAGGCATCTGAACTCGGTTTCGATGCCCTTCTAGCGTTACAGAAAGAGGCATGGGCCAAAATTTGGGAAATGAGCGATATCACCATTGAAGGTGATGTTAAGGCACAACAGGGCATCCGGTTCAATATCTTTCAATTGAATCAAACCTATTCTGGTACAGACTCCAGGCTGAACATCGGACCCAAAGGATTCACCGGTGAAAAATATGGCGGCAGTACCTACTGGGATACGGAAGCCTACTGTATACCGTTTTACATGGCGACCAAAGATCAGGAAGTCGCGCGGAATTTATTGGAGTATCGATACAACCATCTAGAAAAAGCCATAGAGAACGCGGAAAAATTAGGATTTTCGAATGGAGCTGCACTTTATCCTATGGTTACCATGAACGGGGAAGAGTGTCATAATGAATGGGAGATTACGTTTCAGGAAATTCACAGAAATGGAGCAATCGCCTTTGCCATTTACAACTATTACCGCTTTACAGGAGACTATTCGTATATCCCAGAGATGGGCTTGGAAGTATTGATAGGTATCGCCCGTTTTTGGCAACAACGCGCTAATTTTTCCGAAAAGAAAGGAAAGTTCGTTATTCTCGGTGTCACCGGACCAAATGAATATGAGAACAACATCAATAACAATTGGTACACGAACTACTTGGCCAAATGGTGTATCGAGTATACATTGGAACAAGTACAGAAAGTAAAGGAAGGATATCCTGAAGACCACGATCGAATTATTGGTAAAACAAAATTAACGGCGAATGAAAAGATGGCATGGGAGAACGTGGCAAAGAACATGTACTTTCCATACGACAGTGAAAAAGGGGTCTTTTTACAGCAAGATGGTTTTCTCGATAAGGAATTGATATCGGTGGAAGACCTCCCGGCGTCAGAACGTCCCATTAACCAAAAATGGAGTTGGGACCGTATTCTCCGTTCCCCCTATATCAAACAGGCCGATGTTTTACAAGGATTCTACTTTTTCGAAGATCACTTCACGAGCGACGAACTTGAAAAACACTTTGATTTTTACGAGCCCTTTACGGTGCATGAGTCCTCGTTATCGCCCTGCGTACATAGCATCCAAGCTGCTAAATTGAATCGTATGGAACAAGCCTATATATTTTACTTGAGAACATCACGGTTAGATTTGGATGACTACAACAAAGAGGTAGAAGAAGGGCTCCACATTACTTCCATGGCTGGAACATGGATGAGTATTGTCGAAGGTTTCGGAGGTATGCGCATGGTTGATGATAAGTTGTCTTTTGTGCCCAGGATTCCAGACCAATGGAAACGGTATTCCTTCAAGGTGAATTTTAGAAAGCGTATTTTGAACATCAGTGTTGGTCAAGATGGCATTGCATTCGAATTGAATGGAAAAGAAGAAATGTCTATTCGAGTGAACGGAAATCGTGTCGTACTACCTCCCCACAAAGAAGTAGTGGTACAGAAATGATCAGGCGAACAATGATTTGGGTAATGGCAGCGTTACTTTTTGGATGCCAACAGAAAAAAGAAGAGCCGCAACCTATGAATGTAGATACTACCAAAGTACATAAGAAAGTTATCTATCAAGTATTCCCGAGACTTTTCGGTAATACCAATACGACCAATAAGCCTTGGGGAACCTTGGAAGAGAACGGAACAGGAAAGTTCTCCGACTTCACGGAAAAAGCCCTTGAGGAAATCAAAAATTTGGGAGTGACCCATATTTGGTATACAGGTGTACCGCACCACGCATTGGTCACGGATTACGCTTCCCAAGGAATCTCACCCGATGACCCTGATGTGGTCAAAGGTCGTGCAGGATCCCCATATGCGGTGAAAGATTACTACAATGTCAATCCCGATTTGGCCGATACGGTCGAAAATCGCCTTCAGGAATTCAAAGAACTCATAGCGCGTACCCACAATGCAGGTCTCAAAGTGCTCATCGATATCGTTCCCAACCATGTGGCCAGAAACTATGAGGGTAACTCTACTCCGACTGGTTTAGAAGCTTTTGGCGCCTCCGATGACCGTACGGTGACGTACGCCCGAAACAACAATTTTTATTATATACCCGATTCAGACTTTAAGGTGCCGGTCTGGGAAAACGGCTACCTGCCCTTAGGAGGAGCGGACCACGAAATGTCAGATCATGAATTTGTTGAAGTGCCCGCCAAATGGACCGGTAATGGTTCTAGGGCTGCCCAACCCAAGATGAATGATTGGTATGAAACCGTAAAAGTGAACTACGGGGTGCGACCTGATGGATCTTATGATTTTGAAAGCTTGCCCGAGTCGTATGATCAAGAAGATTTCAAGACCCATTATGAATTTTGGCAAGACAAAAGCGTGCCCGATTCTTGGGTGAAATTCAAGGATATTGCCCTCTATTGGTTGGAACATGGAATCGATGGATTTCGATATGATATGGCCGAGATGGTACCAGTGGAGTTTTGGAGTTACATGAATTCACACATCAAAATGAAGAACAATGAAGCGCTTTTAGTGGCTGAGGTCTATCAACCTACATTGTACCGTGATTACATCAGAAAGGGTAAGATGGACTATTTGTATGATAAGGTGGAACTTTACGACAGCCTTAAACATATCATGCAAGGTCATGGATGGACCGATCATATTCCCAAAGTCTTGGAGGGATTACAGGATATTGAACATCACATGTTGCACTTTCTTGAAAATCACGATGAACAACGCATTGCAAGTCCGGAATTTGTTGGAAATGCCCTTAAGGGGATGCCTGCGATGGTCGTTTCGGCCACCTCTACTACCTCGCCGACCATGATTTACTTTGGTCAGGAGGTCGGGGAAGCTGGCGCTGAGAATGCCGGTTTCGGACAGCCTTCGCGCACTTCGATTTTCGACTATATCGGTGTGCCGAGTCATCAACGTTGGGTCAATGACAAAAACTATGACGGAGGGCAGTTGTTCGATGATGAGAAGAAACTGCGCGACTTTTATCGGCGTCTTTTGAACTTTACCGTAGCAAGTGAGGCCTTAATGGGTACCTATCAAGATATTCATTATTTCAATAAAGATCACACGGAAGGATACGACCACAAAGTACTGTCATATGTGCGATGGAGTGATGCTGAAAAACTGATCATTACTACAAATTTTCATGATGGTGACTCTAGGGTCTTTGAATTGAAAATACCTCAAGAAATCATCAAGGAATGGAATTTAGACGAGGGCACCTACCCAGTTGTCGATGCGTTGTACGGAAGTGAGAAAGAAATGGCGGTCAAAAATGGAATTGGAAAATTGGATATAACCCTCAATCCACTTGAATCGTTTATTTTTGTCGTAAAATAGATAGGAACATGTTGAGAAAGTTCATTGTGGCTTTGCCAGTAGCACTTATTCTTTTGAGCTGTATGCAAGAAAAAAAACCTTTGGTCATCGGTCATCGAGGAGCGATGGGCCATGAAACGGAAAACACTTTGGCATCCATTCAGAAAGCTTTGGATCTTGGTGTCGATATGATTGAGATAGATGTTTTTAACGTAAAGGGCGGCGATACTATGGTCTTTCACGATGAGACTTTGGATCGTTTGGCCAATGCAGGCGGAAAAATCGAAGATTGGACCTATTATGAACTGCGCAAGGTCATACTTGAAGGAGGTCATAAAATTCCTCGTCTCCAAGACGTGCTAAAACTGATCGATAATAAGGTACGGTTGAATATCGAGCTTAAAGGTAAGGGTACGGTCAATCGGGTAAAGTTCATTACGGATTACTATATCAAAGAAAGAGGGTGGACTATGGATAACTTCTTGATTTCTAGTTTTCATTGGGATGAACTTCGTGAAATGAGAGAAAAGAATCCAAATATTTCCATAGCTATTTTGACAGCAGACGACCCTATGGATGCCATTTCAATTGCTAAGGAACTTAAAGCGGAGGCAATCAATCCGAATTTCAAAAAGTTGAACCAAGAAAATAGTCTTGGCATTCATGAAGCTGGGTTTAAGATCTATCCATGGACCGTAAACGAACCCCAAGATATACTTACCATGAAGGAGTTTGGCGTTGATGGCATTATCACAAATTATCCTGAAAGAGTTCAATAATGTTCGATGTTCTTATAATCGGCGGGGGAGCGGCCGGTTTCTATGCCGCTATCCACATCGCCGAGGGAAATCGTAAATTAAAAGTCGCAATTCTTGAGCGAGGTAAAGAGGTACTGACCAAAGTCAAAATCTCCGGAGGAGGCCGGTGTAATGTAACACATGCGGAGTTTGACCCTGGTGAACTGGTCAAGAATTACCCTAGGGGTGAGAAAGAACTTTTAGGCCCGTTCCATACCTATTGTAGCGGTGACACCGTTCAATTTTTTGAAGAACGTGACATCGCATTGAAAATTGAAGACGATGGTCGAATGTTTCCAGTGTCAAATTCCTCGCAAACTATCATAGACTGTTTTTTAAATGAAGCAGACCGCCTAGGGATACAGGTGTACAAGCACAGTAGTGTTACTGATATCAGTCCTGTTGAAGTCGATGAAGGCCTGTTCTGGAACGTCAAATCAATACGGAATGAATATCAGACCAAAAAGCTCTTGGTGGCAACGGGCAGCAATCCAAAGGTATGGTCGCTCTTGCTAAAATTGGGACATACAATTGATGACCCGACCCCATCGCTCTTTACGTTCAACGTAGATGATGAGAGAATCAGTGGTATTCAGGGGGTCAGCACTCAAGCAAGGGTATCGATTTTAAAACCTAACCTGAAACCTAAAATAACCATTCCATTGGCAAGCCAGGCCAAGGGCGAAGCACTGCTTACGGAAGAAGGTCCCGTTCTGATTACGCATTGGGGATTGAGTGGACCTGCAATATTGCGGCTTTCCTCATGGGGAGCTAAGCTATTGAACGAGCGTAACTATAAATTTTCTATTCGAGTCAATTGGATACCCGAATATCATGAGGAATCCGTTATCGATTTGTTGATGGAGATCAAAGAAGTGGAAGCGAAAAAAACGGTACTTCGCACCAAAGCCTTAGATCTGCCCCGTCGATTATGGACAAGTCTGGTCAAAGCCTCCGGGATCGCTCCTGAAGTGACTTGGGCCGATGTGTCAAAAGAACGGTTACAGCAATTGGCAATGCAGTTGACAAAAAGCGAATTCAAGGTAAATGGTAAAAGCACGTTCAAAGAAGAGTTTGTCACTGCTGGTGGGGTTACCTTGAAAGAGATTAATTTTAAAACATTCGAAAGTAAATTGCACCACAATCTCTTTTTTGCCGGGGAAGTAATCAATGTCGATGCCATCACCGGAGGGTTCAACTTTCAGAATGCATGGACAGGGGGTTATATCGCCGCCCAGGGAATTTTAGGGAAATAAATGAAAACGTACATCGCACTTCTACGGGGAATCAACGTGAGCGGCCATCGAAAAATAAAAATGGTCGACCTTAGGGCTATGCTTGCCAAAATGGGATTCGAAGCGGTCAAAACCTATATTCAAAGTGGAAACGTAGTTTTTGAATCCTCTGAAACGAACACCCAAATCTTAGAACAGCAAATAAAAGAAGGAATCGCCAAGACTTTTGGTTTCGATGTGCCGGTTTTAATAAAGGACAGTACTGAATTGTTTGCGATTCTTCGTGAAAGTCCGTTTCAAAAGGAGGAAGATTTGGCCTCGAATAGAATCTATTATGTGTTGTTAAAGACCGTTCCTGACAAAGAGTCCATGGCGAACTTGGACCAAAGGGATTATCCTAATGAACACTTTGTTGTCACGTCGAATTGTGTATACTTGAATTGCTTTCTTGGGGCTGGAAAGGCCAAATTGAACAACAACATCATAGAGCGAAAACTGAAGTTGCAGGCTACAACACGAAACCATAAAACGATGGTCAAACTTCTTGAACTTAGCGGTCAAGGGTAAGTATCATAGGTGTTTTAGGCAAAACAAAAATCATATCTTTGCCCGATGTCTGAAGAACAATTTATCTTCCATCCAGATTCAGAACCGATCAAAGATGGAAAAGTCACTTGGAGGTCTCCGAGCAACATTGCCTTGGTCAAGTATTGGGGTAAAAAAGCGAACCAGATTCCGGCGAACCCATCACTGAGTTTTACGTTGAACGCCTGTGCTACGAGAACTTCACTATCGTATACCCAAAGGAAGCATTACGCTGATGATTTTTCGTTCGATCTCTACTTTGAGGGAAGCCAGAAAGAGGACTTCAAACCGAAAATCAACACTTTTTTTAAACGTATAGCCCCCTATGTTCCGTTCATAAAGGATGTTCATCTAACCATAGAGACTTCAAATTCATTTCCGCACAGTAGTGGTATCGCGTCTTCGGCGAGTGGTATGTCTGCACTGGCCCTTTGTTTGATGGATATCGAACGACAAATGGATACTACTATGACTTTGGATTTCTTTCATAGAAAGGCATCTTTTTTGGCTCGTTTGGGTTCGGGCAGTGCTTGTAGAAGTATTGAAGGTGATCTGGTGCATTGGGGAAGTCATGAAGACACGGTAGGGAGTTCTGATTTATACGGAATCAAATACCCCTACACGGTGCACGAAGTATTCAAGAATTACCACGACACCATACTTTTAGTCGATAAAGGCCAAAAACAGGTAAGTAGCACCGTTGGTCATGATTTAATGCACGCGCATCCTTTTGCGCAAAATCGTTTCGACCAAGCGCACGAAAACCTGACGAAGTTAAAAACGATATTGGTCGAAGGCAATCTTCCTGAGTTTGTGAAAATAGTGGAAAGTGAGGCCTTGACCTTGCATGCGATGATGATGACCAGCTTGCCTTATTTCATTTTAATGAAGCCAAATACCCTAGCTATTATCAATAAAATATGGGCATTTAGGGAATCCTCGAATACGAATGTCTGTTTTACATTGGACGCAGGAGCCAACGTACATGTGCTGTATCCGCAGAATGAACATAAAGTAGTCTACCAATTTATTAAGGATGAGTTGGTTGTATATTGTGAAAATGGACAGTACCTTTGTGATCGAATAGGTTTTGGTGCGAAAAAAATTAATAGTTAAGAATGAATAATTAATAACGTTTTAGTTCGTTGTTCATGGGTGAAAACGTTATTAAAACGAAAAGTTTTGAATTTGCAGTTGATATTGTAGATCTTTACAAAGAACTGGCTTCCAATCACAAAGAGTATGTGATGTCTAGACAGCTTTTGAAATCAGGAACATCAATTGGAGTTAATGTGAGAGAAGCTGAGTTTGGAGTGAGCAAACCGGACTTTATTAACAAAATGTCCATTGCCGTAAAAGAGGCAAACGAAACGGACTATTGGTTAGAATTATTGAATAGAACGGCTTTTATAGGAGAAAATACGTATCTTGAATACAAGCCAAAAATAAATGAGATTATTAAATTATTGGTCAGTATCGTGAAATCAGCGAAACAGTAGTTTTTAATTATTCATTATACTTTCTTAATTAACCCTATGAAAGGACCTTTATTTTATTCGAAAATCCTTCTCTTTGGAGAATATGGAATCATTAAAGATTCCAAAGGACTTTCCATTCCCTATAATTTTTTCAAAGGTGCTTTGAAGACAGAGGATTCCTCTTCGGAAAAAGCTAAGAGATCGAATGGCGCTTTACGCGAATTCGTCGGGTACCTAGAAATGATTCAAAAGAACAGTCCGGATTTGGTGACGTTTGATTTTGAAACCTTGAAGCGTGATGTGAATGATGGTATGTACTTTGATAGTTCAATTCCGCAAGGTTATGGCGTAGGTAGTAGTGGGGCACTTGTTGCTGCCATCTACGACAAATATGCTACGGACAAGATTACGGTCTTGGAAAACCTTACTCGTGAAAAACTATTGAAATTGAAAAAGATTTTCGGTAAAATGGAGTCTTTCTTTCACGGCAAGTCTTCCGGTTTAGATCCCTTGAACAGTTATTTAAGTCTTCCTATTCTGATTAATTCGCAAGACAATATTGAATCCACAAGTATACCCTCGCAAAACACAAAGGGTAAAGGTGCTGTATTCTTATTGGATAGTGGTATCACCGGTGAAACAGCCCCCATGGTCCAGATTTTCATGGAAAAAATGAAGCAAGAAGGCTTTCGTTCCATGCTAAAGAACCAATTTATAAAGCATACCGATGCCTGCGTCGAAGATTTTGTAAATGGAAATGTAAAATCGCTCTTCGGAAACTTAAAGCAGCTCTCACATATCGTTTTGGATAATTTCAAACCAATGATTCCTAAGAAGTTCCACCAATTGTGGAAACAGGGTATCGAGTCGAATGACTACTATCTCAAGTTATGCGGTTCAGGCGGTGGAGGCTATATTTTAGGATTTACACAAGATATCGACAAAGCGAAATCGATTCTGAAGGACTACCAATTAGAGGTGGTGTACAACTTCTAGTACAACCGTATCGCAATGCTTAATAGAAAGAACAAGCTCTTACTTTTAAAGTTATTGAGTTTGTTTTCCGTCGTAAGGGGATATAATATTCTAATGATCGCCCTGGCGCAATATTTGGCATCGATCTATATTCTTTCGCCTGATCTACCCTTGCGAAAAGTAGTTTTTGATCTCAACCTTTTCTTTATTGTCATCTCCTCGGCCATGGTCGTTGCCAGCGGTTATATCATCAATAACTTTTATGATGCCGAGAAAGATCTGATCAATAAACCAAAGAAAAGCATGTTGGACCGATTGGTCAGTCAGCGTTTTAAATTGACCACATATTTTATACTGAACCTTTTGGCGGTTATTGCGGCTAGTTATGTTTCATTTCGAGCCGTCTTCTTTTTCTCGGCCTATGTCTTTGGTATTTGGTTGTATTCCCATAAGCTAAAAAGAGTTCCTTTTATGGGTAATGTGGTCTCCGCTACATTGGCTATTGCCCCTTTCTTTGCGGTTTTCGTGTACTACAAGAACTTCCAGACCGTAATCTTCGTTCACGCAGTGTTCCTATTCTTATTGATATTGGTTCGTGAGATGGTCAAAGATCTGGAAAATATTGCAGGTGATATGGCCCAAAACTATAAAACGATACCCATTTTATATGGCCCGCGTTTTTCCAAAATGGGCATTAGTATTTTGGTGGTGCTTACATTGATTCCCTCGGTCATGTTGTTCCTATATTTTGATGTGGGCTACATGTATCTGTATTTTGTGGGTTGTATTGGTCTTTTGATCATGTTTTTGATGATGCTTTGGAGGGCCAAGACCAAATTGCACTATGTTGGCCTTCATAATATTTTGAAGTTCATCATTATACTGGGCGTATTCAGTATTCTTTTAATAGACATAGATTTAATCTTAAAACGGTTTCAACAATGGAACATCATTTAAAAGTGGCCTTGGCCCAAATTTCACCGGTTTGGTTGGATAGATCTGCGACCCTACAAAAAATAGAAACATCGATTCAAACGGCCGGAAAAGAAGGAGCTGAATTGATTGTTTTTGGCGAGGCCTTACTGCCGGGTTATCCATTTTGGTTGGCTTTGACGGAGGGAGCCGCGTGGGACAAAAAGGTAAATAAAGAGCTTCATGCACACTACGTTCGTAATTCCGTTCAGATTGAGGCAGGAGAATTGGATTCGATCTGTGCCCTTGCCAAAGAGCACCATATTGCAATCTACTTGGGAATGATGGAACGTGCCAAAAATCGAGGTGGTCATAGTATTTATGCCTCTTTGGTCTATATTGACCAAAAAGGGGAGATAAAATCCGTTCATAGAAAATTACAACCTACCTATGACGAGCGATTGACTTGGGCTCCAGGTGATGGTAATGGCCTACTGGTGCATCCTTTAAAACAATTTACGGTCGGTGGCCTGAATTGCTGGGAAAACTGGATGCCCCTACCGCGCGCGGCACTTTATGGACAAGGAGAAAATCTACATGTTGCCGTTTGGCCCGGAAGCGACCACAATACTAAGGATATCACGCGCTTTATTGCCCGAGAATCCAGGAGTTTCGTGATTTCCGTTTCCTCTTTGATGAAGAAAACCGACTTTCCGAAAGCTACGCCGCATTTGGAAGCGATACTCGCCAAGGCTCCTGATGTACTTGCCAATGGTGGGTCGTGTATTGCAGGGCCCGATGGAGAATGGATAGTGGAGCCCGTAATTCACGAGGAGGGTCTCATTTATCATGAACTTGATTTTAACCGGGTGTATGAAGAGCGACAGAATTTTGACTGCGTTGGTCACTACTCAAGGCCTGATGTGACCAAATTGGTAGTCAATCGTGAACGTCAGTCTACTGTGGAGTTCGCCAAATGAAATTGCTGCAGCAGTCCTATTCGATAAGTGAATTGGTGACCTCAATGCCGGTGTCGGCGTGCATGGAGATACTTGGATAGACTGGATACCAGCTCCCTCCAATATTATCGGTAATGGTCGAATTGTCGATGCGAATGTTTCCTGAATGATCATTGCTTACAAAAAAGATGGACGAGCCATGGGCGTTCACTTCATTCTGTTGCAGTATGGAGCCCAAAACAGTAAGAGTCATCGTATTTCCATCGTTGTAAATAGCGCCGCCACTGCCACCTCCAGGAGTTCCTTCTTGTGCTGGGTTCGCGCCATTACCGGTTGCCGTGTTATGCGAAAATAGACTATTGATGATTGTCCATGATACTCCGATACTACTGATAGCACCCCCGTTAGAACCTGAGTTGCCGTAACCTGCTGCACCACCGAAGGTGCTATTTACGATGTATACCGGCAAATTGTTGAATTGACTAAAGACCCTTATTGCCCCGCCACCGACGTCCGGTCCTAAACTGGAACATATATTGTTGAAAAAACGACAATTTATGGCCTTGAATCTACCACCTCTTACCCATATGGCCCCACCTCCGTCATATATGGTCTCATTGGTCGAATTACCGTCTGCGAAAGTCAAGTTTTGAACAGTGAGCCTTGGATGATCTTGATTTTGACAATGATCGGTTGTCCAGCCTTGATCTTGGTCACAAGTGTTCATATACAATATTCTGGTCGTGCCACCACCAGTTAGCGTTACCAAGCCACCACCATCGATGACGACCTCGGTATTCGCCGCATTAACCACTTTTGCAGGCCTATTCATAAGAATGTTCACCGGGTCTGGGCCACAATTGAAGGTGATTTTACCCCCTAGGGCTACGGCATCGACAACTGCATCACAATCACAACTTTCGGGAGTACCGTCACCAATGATCGTGTCTGAGTTAGTCACGTCTTCAAGACCAGCTTCGGGGGGAATTGGAGAGTCACCATCGGGATTACCTGCTCCAGGGCCATTTTCAGGATTCACCAAGGGGTTGAATACTGCTACATTTTCCATGGGGGCATCGTCGGAGCAACCGAACGTCACAAGACACAAAAAGACTATACATGCTAAATTTAGGTAACAACATACGGTAGGTAAAAACGTTTTCATGAGCTAGGTAATTGGTGCACTTAGCTAACGTAATTGTTCCTGAATAATTGCGAGGTGCAGTCCGTGAATGGCTTGAGCAAATGGGGTTGCACTTAGGAAAACTCCTTTCCTTTATACTTTTTTCTGAATGACAGCGGTGTGGTCTTTGTTTTCGCTTTGAATACTCTCGAGAAGTAAGCATAGTCTTCAAATCCGAGTATTTCGGCAATCTTTGCTAGGGAATTATTGGAGTGTACAATGAGTCGTTTCGCCTCAAGAAGTATGCGTTCGCTGATAAGTTCCGTTGTGGTTTTGTTTAGGGTGCTTTTAGTGATACGGTTCAAGTGTTTTTTGGTAATGTGGAGTTGGTCCGCATAAAATTTGGCGGATTTTTCGTTTCTGTAATTCTTTTCTATCGCGGCTTCCAGCCTTCCTAGTGTGTCAAGGTATGTCGTTGATTTTACGATTTCATGTGCTTCAAAAGTAGTATAACATCGGGTTAAATCGATATAAATGAGACGTGTTAGGCTGGCCAATCGTTCCTTTTTATAGGAGAAGTGCTGATGGTATTCTGCGTTTATTTCTTGAAATCTGGCTAGGATGTGTCGAAGTTCCCTAGATTTTAGTTGTAGATGTGGAGGATTTTCAATGGAGTAGTAGAATGGAAATTGTCGCAGTTTGGCATTTGAAAAACCAACTTCAAAAAATTCCTCCGTATGAAAAAAAATAAAGCCCTGCGGTTCACTGTTGAATTTCCAAAAATGAGTCTGACCCGGTTTTAGGAAAAATACACTTCCCGGCCTCACGGGATAGCTTGTAAAATCGATTTCATGCACACCACTTCCTTCTGAAAAAACAACACAGAGGAAAAAGTCATGTCGGTGCGGAATAGTCACTAGGTCTTTGTTTTTCCTTAAGTGCAACCGTAGGTCATTGCTGTAAAAATCGGCAGTCGACTCTTCCGCTTCGAATTGTTGGATATTTAGAATCGGGATTAAGGTCAAATCGTTAAATTATGTCCTAAAAGTACAAAAAATGGAGATTATTGTATGAGAAAAGAGAATAATGCTATTCCTAACTTTGCCTATGTTTTAGCAGTGTTTCTAATCAGAATAAGGGAATATTAGAATAAAAAGGAATCTAAATAGAAAGTTATGAAGATTTTGAAAGGCACAAAATTAAACAGCATACTAAACGGCACATGTCCTGTTTGTCAAAAAGAGAGTATGTATCTCAAGGGTAATCCATACCGACTTGCAAGTACCTTGAAAATGAAGGAAAGGTGTGGCAATTGTAACACAAAGTACAAGATAGAACCTTCTTTCTTTTATGGGGCAATGTATGTGAGTTATCCGGTCGGTCTCAGTTTCGCTACCCCCACCTTTTTGCTGTCGTATCTTTTTTTTGACCTCAGTTTGATCACTACGTATGTAATCATCGTATTTGTGATGGTCATTTCCTTACCTATAATTCTGAGAGTCTCCAGAAATATTTGGATTAATTTTTTCATGAATTATCGAAAGACTAGTATAGACAGGGGGTAATAAAGGGGTTGAACCGCACCTTTCTCAAAGAATCTACATATGTATGCTTCAATTCGTTTCCGAAAGCTTTTTAAGTAGGGCTTCGTCCAATTTTAAATTCCCATTCGCCAACAACTCAGTGTACTGATCCAATGTGAATCTTTGGGTAATATGTTGCGGGCAATTCCAATCGTAAGCCTTAACGTTCATGACGATGAAACGTTCCACTTTTGCCGGATAATCGGCAGTAACCAATTTTTCATAAAGGGGATTATCTGACGCGGATATAATTTCCGTTTCGACCCAAATCTTTAACCGGCTACGAGTGCTGTAATCCATGAGTATTAGGGCGGCTTTTTTGGTGTCTTTCAAATTTCCCGTGGAAATATATTGCCGGTTTCCCCGAAAGTCAGCGAAAGCGATTTGTGTTGGGGAAAGAACCTTGAGAAACCCTTTTGGACCCCCTCGATATTGTACATAAGGCCAGCCGTTTTCTCCTACGGTTGCCATATAGAACATATCCCTATCCGCAATAAATTGAATTTCACTGATATGCAATTCATTCACTTCCATTCCATCCATACGGCTATAACTACGCCGTGAACCATTTTCTTCTTGAAGTTGCTTCACACTTTCAGTGAACGCGATATCAGTGAAATTTTTGATCATGCTCATGTAGTTATTCGAGAATTTGGCGAATCATTTGATTCGTGAATCCCCATTCGTTATCGTACCAAGCCAATACTTTAAGTAAATCGCCATCCACCACTTTGGTCAAAGAAAGGTCAGCGATCGAAGCATAGGGACTTTTGATAATATCCGTTGAAACCAGCGGGTCAAAAGTCGCTTTTAAGACTTTTCGGTACCGGGGTGTGGCCGCTTCTTCAACCAGTATTTTGTTGACTTCATCAACGGTGACCGGCCGTTCTGTAAGTATGGTCATATCGGATAATGAACCGGTAGCAACGGGAACACGAACCGCCATCCCGTCAAATTTACCTTTGAACTCCGGCATCGCTTTCGTGGTGGCTATTGCGGCCCCCGTAGTCGTAGGTATGATATTATTGATGGCGGACCTGCCCATACGGGGATTGCTTTTTGAAGGCGAGTCTACCGTACTATTTGAGCTCGTTGCGGCATGAATGGTCGTCATAATGGCCTTTTTAATACCGATACGGCGACCTAAAATTTCGATTATAGGACTTATGTTGTTCGTTGTACAACTAGCGCAGGAGAAGATATGCGTTTCTCCGTCTTCCGTATTTACCCCATGAACGACCGTAGGTACTTCGGCACTTTTCGATGGCCCTGAGAGCACAACGTTCTTGGCCCCGGCCAGAATATGTTTTTTCGCATCTTCATAGGTGGTGAAAATGCCGGTACTTTCTATAACCGTATCAATATGAAGCTTGTCCCAAGGTAGTTCTTCGGGATTCCTTTCTTGAAGGTACTGTAGCGGTACGCCACCCACGTTCAAAGACCCATCCTCGATACGTATTTCTTTATCATATTCACCATGTACACTATCGAATTGAAGTAAATATGCGATGTTCTCGATAGGTGCGATATCATTTACCGCCACTAGTTCCAACTCAGGTGTTTCCAATATGATTTTCAAGGAAGCGCGACCAATCCGCCCCATTCCGTTTATAGCTACTCTTTTTACGATTTTACTTGCCATTTTATTGTTTTGTTAGTTTAACTTTTTGTCTACTTCGTTTATCTGGATATCGTTTATACTTGCGAACCTTTTTTTCATTAATCCATGTTCGTCAAATTCCCAGTTCTCATTTCCATAGGCTCTGAACCATTGCCCCTCCTCATTGCTGTATTCATATTCAAAGCGTACCGCTATTCGATTGTCGGTATGCGCCCAATATTCTTTTTTTAACCTGTAGTTCAACTCGTGCTTCCATTTTACGGAAAGAAATTCTTGTATCTCTTTTCTTCCACGGATGAATTCAGACCTATTTCTCCATTCACTATCGGCCGTATAGGCCATTGAAATCTTAATCGGATCTTGACTGTTCCATGCATCTTCGGCCAACTTGATTTTTTGCTTGGCCGTTTCGATGGTGAAAGGCGGTAACGGATGTTTTTGTTCCATGATTTATTTTAATAAGGCTTCCACAATTTCTTTTGCCTTTTCAACGGGCCATTGCTTACGGTATAACTGACTTTCAATAATCGCGCTCTCGAATAATAAGTAGACATGGTCCGATAGTGCGGAACCCTTTAAAAGAACCGAAAAGTGGGTTCTCAATTCGGCTTTATGACGCTGAATTACACTTAAGATCTTAGTGTTGTCACTGGGGATTTCCGATAGGATATTTAGGAAACTACAGCCCCTAAAATCCTCCTTTTCATTCATTAGCATCAAAAAATCGAAAGCAGTCAACACCTCGTCCGAATCACTTGAAGCGATATGGGTCTTCAGCTGTTCTGACCAGTAAGCATGTCTCGCTTTGAGATAGGCAATACAAACGTCTTCTTTTGACTTGAAGTTGTAATAAAAACTTCCTTTGGCCACTTTGGCCTCTTCAATGATTTGATTGATTCCCGTGGCGTTGTATCCTTGCCGATGAAAAAGGTCGGTAGCCGTAGTAATGATGCGTTCTTGTACTTTCATTTCGTGTGTTAATACGGTACAAAGATAGCTTAAATTTCTATTTTTAGACAGACTTGTCTAAAAATTAACAGAAGATTATTAATGTCGTACATCAGCAACGCTTTACTACCTTTGCCAACAAACGGAATTAATGGGCAGATCAGATTCAAATAACGGGGATAGAAAGTCAGGAAGGCAAGGGGGGACTTTTCGAAAGAAAAATTCTGCGAGGGTAAATGCACGGGTCAATAAAAAGGTAGCACCTAAAAGTTCGAATTCGAATGAAATCCGTTTGAACCGATATGTGGCTAATTCAGGGGTGTGTTCCCGTCGTGAGGCCGATATTTATATCGCTGCCGGAAACGTTACGGTAAACGGAAAGCCTATAACGGAAATGGGCTACAAGGTGAAGCTCGGTGATGATGTGCGTTTTGATGGCCGCCGTCTCAATCCCATTAAAAGAGAATATGTATTGCTCAACAAGCCCAAGGATTTTACAACTTCAGGGCGAGATGAACACGGAAGGCGTACGGCTCGAAGTCTCGTTTCAAAAGCCTCAAAAGCAGAGCTGAAACCCATAGGAAAATTGGACAAGAACACGACGGGGCTCATTATCTTTACCAATGACGGGGAAATGGCCAAACGTCTGAACAGCCCTAAAAACGGACTTCGAAAAATTTATCATATTGAGCTGAACAAAAATTTACGAAGTGCCGATTTGAAACGCATTCAAGAGGGGCTCCCCATAGACGACCGTATTGTGCGGGTTCAAGATGTCAGCTTTGTCGATAACGCTCCAAAAAACCAAGTTGGGATGGAACTTTCAAGTTCTCGGAATAACATTGTACGCAGGCTCTTTGAAGAATTGGAGTATGAAGTGGTAAAATTGGATCGAGTCGTCTATGCGGGTTTGACCAAAAAAGATCTCCCTAGAGGACATTGGCGTTTTTTGACCGAACAGGAAGTGATCAATCTCTCGATGATCAAGTAGGTTTTGTTATACCAGGCCCGTTATTGCCGCAGCCAAGCCAATGATGAACGTTATGGCGCACAAGCCTATGGCAAAGGCATAGGTTCTCATCAGTTCGGCATTGGTCGCAGTGTTCTCACTAACGTGGTTGTGTAAAAAAGGAACGCCTATGACGGTTCCGAAAATGAGAAAAAGAGTAAAGGGCAATGCCTGTATAAAAGTAGCGGGTTTTTTGTTCCTTTTCGCCGTTGCCGCCCTAGCTGCGTAATGACATACGATGGGGTAGGCAATCATGATTCCTCCGAAGTTTACGAATTCGCGAGCGGCATTTATCAGATACTTGTAATCGGTAATTGCATTTTGGGTTTCAGCGATATATTCTATCAATATGGCCCCGATATTAAAAAGAATAAAAAAGATCAGTACCATAAAGGCGATATGGAACCATTTTCGGCCTATTCCAAGTTGTGTGTCGGTAACCTTGGCAACTACGATCCTCGACCAAGCCAGCCAAATCAAAACAATTAGGGCTACTAGGATGATGTGCATTCCTAAAATGATATTGAATGCGTGGGCCTGCCCAGTTGAAGGATCTGAAATGTTGCCCAAGCTAATGGTCAGTAGCGTATAGGTCAAAAACAGGAATAAAGGCCCTAGCACCAAAAAAAAGGCAAGTTTTTTTGGCGAAATAGAAAGAATATAGTCTTGAATTTTTTGCATTGTTGGGCCATTATACACCTATGATATTTTTAGTCCGTAGCATACCCTTTACCAAAACGATAGCTCAACATCAAGCCGTGAATGTTGGGTAAAACAGAATCTTTCAGGGCCATATTGTAGTGATAGATCAATCGGAAGTTCTTAATTAAATAAATGCCGGCCAAAAGGTTTACCGATGAATTACTACGATATCCCGCCCCAAGCTCGAATCGATTTCTATAGCTTACAGAAACATTGGTATCTATTTGTAACGGAGCTCCTTTTTCGCTCTTGATCAATACACTTGGCTTCAACATAAAATCTTCAAAACGATTATTATAAAAACGATAACCAAAATAGCCATAAATCGGACTTTCCAACTGTAGATTATCATCGCTAGCGAAACGGTCACCCAATACATTCGGTGTGGAGACACCGGCATAAAATCGAGCATGATTGAACAGAAAACCAACACCCACCGTAGGTATCGTAGCGTTGATATTCTGACTGAACCTCGGATCGTCCGAAATGCCAAGGTCCAATAAATTATCTTGATATTGTTGAATTCCTGCGGTAATACCGAAAGACAGCGTACCTGGCTGGTATATTTGCCAATATGGTCGGTCATCCTTGAAATCGAAAAAGATTTTATATGAATAGGCCGCAAAGGCACTTGTTGAGGTAGTTACACCGATTTCATCACGGACAAAGCCTGCCCCAAGACCTACTTTACCTTCGTTTAAAGGGGTGTGAAAACTCAAGCTTAGGTTTCTCGGGCTACCTTCAAAAGAACTGAAGCCTGTATTGCTTGCTGTCATTTCGGTGTCGGGTAGGAGTCCGGCATAAGCGGAATTAATAATAAACGGATTGAAGTTGTATTCCGGAAAAACAGCGGTTTGTTGACCGAAAGTTGAATGGCATGTTAAGAGTGACAGCAGAACACCTAGTGCCAGCGTGCCAATTTTGTTGGTTTTCTTCATTGGTTTAGCGCTTGATTACTACGTATCCTTTGGTTTTCTTTAAAATGGTCTCCCCTTCAATTTGAATATCGAAGAAGTAGGTGCCCGACGGCAGTTTGCCTGCACCCATTTTAGTCTTGAGATTCGCATCGCCACGGAATACTGCAGCGCTGTTGTCGTAATTCTCTATGCTAAAAACCGCGTCGCCCCAGCGGTTATAGATAATCACTATATTTTCAGGGTAATACTCGATGTTTTCAATATGCCAGTATTCATTAATACCGTCACCATCAGGCGAGAAACCGTATTTGGTATTGTCTTCGGGAACCAGAGTAGTAAACGATTGTTCTTCACATTGCGTCGCATCCCCTGCACTATTATAGGGAACGATACTCACAAATATTTCCGTGTCAAAAGGAAACTCGCTATTATGATTGTAGCTTGTGGTCAAACCAAGGTCGAGATTATCAACAATATCAGTACCCCCAAGACTCGTTCCTATGGAAATACGATAGCCATCTGTTTTTTCGACTTCGGTCCAACTGATACCGCTGTCAAGCGGCACATCGATTTCGGCATTGAACGGACTATTGAGAACGGCACATTCGGGTGCGATGATTTCCGTTTCAAAACTGTTGGAAGTACATCCAATCGCATCACCGGAAGTATTGTACGGTGTAACGGTCACATAAATGAGACTTTCAGAAGGAAGGTCTTCCGCAAAGGTATAGTTTGTCAATGAGGCCACATCTTCGTTGTTAACGATATCCGCACCATTTGGCGAGGTACCTACCGAAATGCGATATCCATCGGCATCAAAGCTGGAATTCCATGAAATATCGGTAGCGACGGAAACTTGAGTAGCATTGTTTATAGGTGAAACCAAGTTTGTACAATTCGGAAGCGGTCTGATGGTAAAGCTTTCCGGAACACATCCGATAGCATCACCAACTTCGTTGTAGGGCACTATTGTGACCGTTACGACTTCTCCTTGGTCGAAGTCATTTGGAAACACATAGGTGGTGCCGGCAAAGTCAAAATCTGTGATATTATTGATGGTAGTGTTGCTTCCGCTGATCGTCAGCTTATAGCCATCGGCATCTGGAATCTCGGTCCAAGTGATTTCGTTCACATCGGCAATAACGGCATCATTTACAGGTGTAGTAAGGGTCGTACACATGGGAACGGATTCAATAGTGAAACTCGTTGGGCTACACCCGATGGCATCCCCGATATCATTATAGGCTACAATGGTCACTTCTACATTTTCACCTTGCTCAAAATCATTCGGTAGATCAATAGTTGTACCAGTGACATCGAAGGTTTGATTATTTCCCGTACTCACACTTGCGTTTACGGTAACCCTGTATCCATTGGCATCGCTTACGGCATTCCAGTTCAGGTCGGTTTCGACGGGTACACCGACTGCACCGTTGGTCGGCGCGATGAGGGTAGTACAGTTCGGAACCGGTTTTATGGTAAAGCTCTCATCTGCGCAGCTTAGAGCATCTCCCACTTCATTGTAAGGAATAATAGTCACCGTAACTATTTCGCCCTGCTCGAAATCATCGGGGAAATTATAGGTATTCCCGGAGGTAATGAGCACATCGGTAATGTTGTTCGCAGTACTGGTACTGCCGTTGACACTTAATCGATACCCTGTAGCATCGCTTACCGTGGTCCATGATATATCGGTATCCACTGCGACGTCAACGGCTCCGTCGCCAGGAATAATCAAGCTATTACATGAGGGTACTGCCCTAATGCTTATGTTTTCCGCGGAACATCCAATGGCATCGCCTTGGATATTATAAGGCACCAAGGTTACGGCTACCGTTTCTCCTTGTTCAAAATCGTTGGTGAAGGTATAGGTCGTGCCCGATGGAATATCCAGGTCGGTGACATTGTTGGCCGTGCTGCTACCTCCGACGACGGTCAGTTTGTATCCGTCCGCCCCGGTACTCGCATTCCATTCAATCGTCGGCCGAAGCCCAAGATCGGTCGTAGCACTGGAAAGACTGGTGCATGGCGGTACAGGTGGGGGTACAATGGTGAAACTTTCGGAAGCGCAACCAGGGGCAGTCCCCAAATTGTTCCTTGGGATAATGGTTACGGCCACGACATCCCCAAGCTCAAAATCATTGGAAAAGGAATAACTGGTGCCCGAAGTGACGACAAAGGTTCCGTCATTAGCAGTACTACCGGACGCCGCAATCGTAATCTCATAACTATCGGCAGTTGCACTGGCATTCCAGGTAATACTCGGCACATCGATTGCAACATTGGTCTCTAGGTTCGCTGGTGAGACCAAGGTAGTGCAGGAAGGTGGTCCTTCGGTAGTGAAGCTTTCCTCGGTACATCCTGTTGCATCTCCGTTGCCATTATAAGCGGTAATATTGACATAAATGGTCGTGTTTTCGGGTAAATCGGCTACAAAATCATGAGTGGTCATAGTTCCGACGTCGCCGGAGAAAATATCGGTTCCTCCAGAGGAAGTTCCCACGGTAAGGCGATACCCATCTGCGGTGCCCGATCCGTTCCAACTCAGATTGGTGTCAACGGCAATATTCGTCGATCCGTTGATCGGCGCGCTTAAGAGCGTGCATGATGGGGGGCTGGTAGAATCCCCTGTTCTAAAGGTTTCTTCGGTACAGTTTATTGCGTCGCCCTCGTCATTATAGGGAATAATGGTTACATAGTATAATCTACTTTCCAAAAGATCGACAGGGATATCATAGGTGGTCATGTTACCCACGTCAACATTGTTGACAACCTCTATACCTCCTGATGTGGTACCCACTACAACAAGATAGCCCGTGGCATTTGCAACCGCCGTCCAACTCAAATTGGTGTCGATGGCAATATCGGTAGCATTGTCCACTGGTGTGGTCAGGTTGGTACACATTGGCGGTACTGGGATCACTTCGGTATGAAAACGTTCTTCAGTACAAGAAGTGGCATCCCCTTGGTCATTATATGGCGTTATCGTCATAAAAATATCACTGTCTTCTGGAAGGTCGGTAGCAAAATCATAGGTAGACATGTTTCCCACATCTACGTCATCGAGAATATCATTTCCTCCAGTAGTGGTGCCCACGGTCAATCGATAACCATCCGCATTTGAAATCGGGTTCCAACTGAGGTCAGTGGTGACCACTACATCAATCGCATTATTCAATGGGTCTATCAAAGTAGTACAATCGGGAATGGTTGCGGGATCGCTTGAGATGGTGAAACTCTCTTCAGTGCAAGGTCCCACAGCATCTCCTTCGTCATTAAAGGGAATCAAGGTCACATGGACTACATCACCTGTATTGAAATCGGCGGCGAATGCATAGGAGGTTTCATCGTTGACCGTTTCGTTGTTGACAATATCGTTCCCTCCTGGTGAAGTTCCTACAGTCAGACGATAGCCTCTTGCAAAAGTTGAGGGCTCCCAAGTGATATTGGTGTTCACCGGTACTTCTGTCGCTCCATTTAAAGGTGAAACCAATTGGGTGCAGACCGGAATGGGACAATCTCGAACGTCTAGACTAAAGGTCCACCCGAACGTAGCTATCATTGATTGTCGTTCTTCAAGGGCATCACAGTAGGGGAGTCCTTCTGCGCCTAAATTAATGCCACTAATGGGGGTTTGTTCGGACCAAGCAATAAGGGTATTGTCATAATTCTCCCTGGTCAATGCCGTGTTGTCGAGCATATCGGTCATGTTAGAGATGCCACTGATATTCCAATCCCCTAAATATTGATTCAGGGCGGAGGCATTTTGAAAGGCCGATTGCATGCTTACGTTACCCAGGTCCCATTGATCCAAAGGCTGATTGAAGGCGCTGGCATTTTGGAACATGCCATCCATATTGTTCACGCCGGATACGCGCCAGTTGTTTACCGATTGATTGAAGGTTGTCGCCCCGGCGAACATCTCTTCCATGGTATCGGCGCCCCTTACATTCCACGCATTAATATCCTGATTAAAGGAAGTAGCGTCCTTGAACATTTTTTCCATAGTGGTTACCGAAGCGGTGTTCCAAGAACCGAGTGATTGGTTGAAAGAAGTCGCCTCTTCGAACATCGATTCCGTTGTGGTGACGAAGGAGGTGTTCCAGGAGTCGATGGCTTGATCGAATAAGGAGGCACCATTGAACATTTCTTGCATCGTAAGTACTTCCCCGGTATTCCAATTCTGCATGGGCTGATTGAAAGCGACCGCATCTTTGAACATCGATTCCATATTGGTGACCGAACCGACATTCCAATTACCAACTTGACCATTGAATGCTGAAGCCTCTTCGAACATAGAATTCATTAGGGTTACAGAGGAAACGTCCCAAGAATTCAACGGTTGATTAAATACTATTGCATCTTCGAACATTGAGGCCATATTGGCAACGGCACTGACATTCCAAGCGTTTAAGGGTTGATCGAAAACTTCCGCTCCTTGAAACATAGAAGACATATTGACCACTGAATTTACATCCCAATTGTTCATGGGTTGGTTATAGGCTTCCGCCCTATTGAACATTGAATTCATGTCGATGACGCTGGTGACATTCCAGTCATTGATGTTCTGATCAAAAGTTTCGGCATACGCGAACATCGAGGCCATATTGGTTACCAAGGATACATTCCAGTTGTTCAAAGGTCGATCAAAGGCCAAAGCATTTCGAAACATATTACCCATGTTGGTTACTTGGGAGACGTTCCATTGATTTAGGGGTTGGTCAAACACTTCTGCGTAACTGAACATGGCGAACATGTTAGTGACGTTACCTACATCCCAGCTGTCTATGGGTTGATTAAAGGCGGATGCCCTGTTGAACATTTCATTCATGTCGGTAACTTCACTTACATTCCAATTATCAAGGGGTTGGTTGAACTCTCTAGTGTTCGCGAACATTTGATACATGTTGGTTACCTTGCTTACGTCCCAGCCGTCAATAGGCTGATCGAATAGATAGGCAGTATTGAACATGCGCGAAGTATTGGTCACATTGCTCGTATTCCAGTTTCCAATGGGTTGATCGAATTCCTCACAGGCGAAAAACATTCCCGACATATTTTCGACATTTCCAACGTTCCATTGGTCTAGCGGTTGGTTAAAAACCCTGGCTGCGATGAGCATATAACTCATATTGGTCACATTACTTACATCCCAACCGTTCATATTGCCGTTGAACAGGCGGCAACCGGCAAACATGCTGGCCATATTAGATACGTTGGTCAGGTCAGGTACGTCCGTGGCATTGTACTCCATATTTTCACAGTAGTAGAATGCTCTTTCCATAGACTGCCATTCTTGTGTACCCCACTGGTCTATGGAGATGAGTTTGTAGTTGTCCGTATGTGAGTAATCATGGTAGGGCGCAGGAAAGTTGCCGATAATGGATACCGTATAGACCCCTGGTGCTAAATAGGTATGTGTAATGTCACCTGTAACATGGTTGTCAAATTGATCATCGCCCCAATCAATGGAGTAATCATAAGGAAGATAGGCCGGGTATCCGGTATTTGCTTCGATTTTCAACTGATTTGCAGGGGTGGTATCAGAATCCACCAAGCTGGTGTCATAAGTGAGTTTAAACGCATCTGGACTATTCACCCAAGAGGGTACTACGGTAAAACTTTCCTCGGTACATCCGGTGGCAGGTCCGTCGGTGTCATTATAGGGAACGATTCTAACGAAAACTTCGTCACCAGGCTCCAACAGATCATCACCCGCCAAGTTTTCAAGGTCGAGTCCTACCGTATTGCCACCAGGAACATCATGATTATTAAATGGAATGGATTCAACCCCTCCTCGAATAATCCTAACGGTGACATAATACCCTGTGGCATTTGGGGTTTGGGCCCAGGTAAGGTTGGCACTGGCCGGTACGTTGGTATCCCCATCAACAGGAGAAACGAGATTGGTACATAGTACAAAGCTACAATTGACAATATCTCCGGTAATATTCCAATTTGAGTTGTCAATGAGGTTTTGTCTTGCATTTAGACCATCACAATAGTTTAAGTTTGTTGCTCCAAGGTTTACATTGTTTTGAACGGTCTGTGCCTCCCAAGCAATTAAGACATTATCATAATTTGCTTGTGATAAACCTGAATTGGAAAGCATGTCGGTCATATTCGTGACATTACCAATGTTCCAAGGAGCTAAGTTTTGGTCAAAGGCACTTGCATTTTGAAACAGATTGCCCATGTTCGAAACGGCGGCTGTATTCCAACTGTTCAAGGGCTGATCGAAGACCGGATTTAGGGCGAACATACCCCTCATTGTAGTCACTTGTTCGACGTTCCAACCATTAAGCGGTTGGTTGAAAACCAAAGCTCCGTAGAACATGAGGCTCATATCCGTTACATTTCCTACGTTCCAGCCACTGATATCTTGATTGAACACCTCGGCGTTTTGAAACATCGCACTCATGTTGGTCACATTGTCGACGTTCCATCCGGTGATGTCTTGGTTGAAAACTGGGGCTCTCTCGAACATATGGGCCATACCGGTCACGTTGTCTACGACCCAATTATCTAAGGGTTGATTGAAATCCCTCGTATATCGGAACATGTAGCTCATATCGGTTACATTGGAAACATCCCATCCATTTAAGGGTTGATTGAAGGGCGTGTTTGATGAAGGCCATCCATCGAACATTCCTTGCATGTTCGTCACGGCACTCACATTCCACGCGTTTACCGGCCTGTTAAAATTGGGCATTCTTGCGAGCATATAGCTCATATCAGTAACCTTGGAAACATTCCATGCCTCAATGGGTTGGTCGAATTGGGCTTGATAGAACATGCGCGACATATTGGTCACATTGCTCACGTTCCAATTGGCGATCGGATGATTGAATGCGCTTCCGGCGAGCATTTCCGACATGTCCGTAACATTATCGACCACCCAGTTGTTCAAAGGTTGATTATAGCTACCCGTATATCTAAAAGTACCGATCATGTTCGTCACGTTGGACACATTCCAACTATTGATATTTTGATTGAACCTACTGGCTTCTGAAAAGAGATATTCCATTGTTGTAACGGCCGAAGTATTCCAATTATCCAGCGGTTCGTTGAATCGCCCTGCCCTATGAAAAGTATGCGACATGTCAGTAATTGCAGACGTATCCCATGTGTCCAAAGGCCGGTTAAAAGTAGATGCTTCCTCAAAAAGTCCTGATATATCGGTTATGGTGCTTACGTCCCAACCATTCATAATACCATTAAAGGATGTTGCTTTTTTGAACATGTTCTTTAAAGAGGTCAGTTGTGAAAGATCCGGCGCCCCAATGGCATCGAAGTTGACATTTTCACAGCCGTGAAAGGCATCTTCCATCGTTTGCCACTGAATGGTACCCCAATCCAAAATCTCAATGATTTTATTTCTATCACCACCATCGTTGAAGTGGATTGCAGGGAAGGTGCCACTGATCATAATGGTATAGGTGCCCGGAGCGGCATAGGTATGTGTGATGTTGCCGGTTTGATTCGTATCCGATGTACCATCTCCCCAATCAACGTTATAATTATACGTGTAAGCCGAGTTGATAGGAATGGTGATCTGATTGAGGGCTGAAGAGCCCGTACTTGTATTGGAGGTATCCCAAATCGAGTTAAATGATTGAGCGAAAACATTTGTACCTATAAATAAGAGTACAAGAAAAGATAGCAGTTTTTGGGTCATGGTTGGTGTAGGTTATGAGACTTGAGCTTTTATAACGAGGTCAAGTACCATAGATTGTGTTAAAAGAGTACCATTCTAACGAGTGGAACCCTTTTTAGGAAGTACATGGAAGGCTGTGAAACTAGATTTTGCTGCGGAACTCTGAAGGGGTTTGGCCGGTATGCTTTTTAAAAACGCGGAAAAATGAGGTCTTGCTTTTAAAGCCGGAATCAAAGGCAATCGCAATTAACTTGACGTCTTTGTAGTTGATACTTTTCATCAATTTTTGTGCTTCGATTACCCGATAGGAATTCATGAAGTTATAGAAGTTCTGTTCGAAACTATAGTGCAATACTTCAGAAAAATGATGGGTGCTGATTCCGATTTGCCCGGCCAGGTCAGACTGATTGAGGTTCGGATTAAGATAGGGTTTCTCCGATTCCATAAAGTCGAGGATTTTCTTTTTGAATTCCTGTCTGGTGCTAGGGGTAAGTGAAGAGTTTTTATAAGGTGTTACCTGACTGTTTTCTTCAGGTTCTTTGCCTGATGATATGTTCACAGCTCCATTTTTATCCTCATTGAGGGTTTGTTGGAGACCTATATATTGTGCCCTTAACTTGGTTGTTTCGATTTCGATGGCCTTTTTTCTTTTGATAAAGAAAAACAACAGTCCGGTTAAGACAAGAAATAGCATTGTTCCTCCAATGAGTATTTGCTTTCTTTTATTTGAAAAAGCCAAAAGTTGTTGGTTGTTTTGGCTCAGTTTCTCGTCTTTTAGTACAATGTCTTTTTTTAGATCGGCATTTGAGGCCTCTTTTTTATCTTGTAAATACCTGTCTCGCAAGAGTGCATATTCTTTTTGAGCGGTATGGGATGCCTTGAAGTCCTTTTTTTGTTCATGTACCCTTGCCAGATATTCTTGGCCATACATTTCAATCTCCAAAAGCCCTTTATCCTGGGCCAGATTAACGCAGCCTTTTAAATAGTCCAAAGCAGTGTCGAGCTCGTCAACATGGTAGTTCGCAATACCCATGTTGAGCAATAGCCAACCTCTTTTTTTGGTGGGCTTCTTAGATATGGGTAATTTCAAGGCTTCCTTTCCCATTTCCAGGGCCTTGTCATATTCTTTGATGTTCAGGTAGACATCGATAATGCTATTGAAGGAAGATGCCAAAGTAATCTCATTTTTGGTTTCCTCCCCAAGAACTTTCGCCTTATTGGCATATTCCAAGGTCTTTTCATAGTTTTTCAATTCATGGTAGTTATTGGCTAATCCTATCAGTGCGGCTGCCTTTACATGGTCCGAGTTTTCGGTATGCTCCGCCACAGCGAGCACTTTTTCCATGGTCGCTATCGCCTTGTCGTAAGAACCGATATTGTTATAGGTGTTGCCCATATTGACCAATACTACCGTTTTGGACCGAAAATCTTCTGGAATTTTTTCACATTGTGCTAGCGCTTCATGATACAATTCAATGGATTTTAACCTAGAACTACGATTATTGTGAAAAACAGCCTGGTTCACCAGGGCCAAGACATGCATTTTGGTCAGCCCGTTTGCTTTTGCAACTAATAGTAGCGAATCACTGTAGGCCTTATGCAACTGGTAATCGCCATTGGCATAGTGTTGCTGAAGTAATTTTAGGTAGCGTTCCGCTAGTTTGTTGCTGGAAAGATCAATCGTGCTGTCATTGGTTATCTGGGCCGATGTGGCTTGCAACGAAAAAAACAGACAAACGAAGAATAGAATCGGTTTGGTCATTTGTATAGGGGAATTAGGTAAAATTAAAGAAACAATCGTTTGAATACAAAAGTCGATTGTTTGACACCCATTTTCTTCCCTGTAAACCGTGAAAATCAAACGGAAGAGCCAACCCCCTCATTCTTAAAAATCATTATTTTTTATGCTCCCTGAATAAAAGCCAAAGATTTGGATCGAGTTGCATAGAGGAGGGCTTTGAACTTACTTCTATTTCAAAAGTGGATGATTTACTGTTCATTTGAACCGTTGAAATGGTGGATTTCCCATTTTCATTG
The DNA here is from genome assembly GCA_947494565.1 of uncultured Flavobacteriaceae bacterium. Classification (GTDB taxonomy): domain Bacteria; phylum Bacteroidota; class Bacteroidia; order Flavobacteriales; family Flavobacteriaceae; genus Maribacter_C. The sequence goes on from CANLVG010000004.1 coordinate 369,660, forward strand.
ATTTCGACTTCAAGTGGAAAATCGAATATATGGTGTTCTTGTGTTTGCTCTAGGTTTAAAAAGACCTTTCCTTTTTCATAGGTCCAATCCCATTTGAGTTCTGGATAGCCTTTGGTGAAGATCCATTGTTTGAAAAAACGGTCAAGATTTTTTCCGGATACTTTCTCCATCACACTTCTGAAATCAACCGTCATGGCATTTGAGTTTCGAAATTGCTTATAGTATGCGCGTATGCCGCTCCAGAAGGTGTCATCGCCGAGTTGGTGGCGTAGCATGTTCAATACCCAGCCTCCTTTTTGGTAGGTGTTGGTGCTTAATACTTTCATAGGGTCGGTAATGCTAGGGTCGACAATGGGCGACGGATTTTTTTCGTAATAGGCGATGATTTGGTCTCGGTCTAGCGCGAGTTCCTCTAGGCGTTTATCATTGCCGTACACACTTTCTTGATATAGAATGGCAAAGTAGGTGGCAAACCCTTCGCTGAGCCATACGTGGTTCCAGTCGTTTTCGGAGGCCGAATTGCCAAACCATTGGTGTGCGATTTCGTGGGCGATGAGGCCTTCGACCTCATTTTTTCCGGTTACGGAATTTTCAAAATAAGCTATGGTACCTGCATTCTCTAAACCACCCCATTGGGTCTTGGCCTGCATATTGGCCAGCTTGGCATACGAATAGGGTCCAATGCGGTCAATGAAGTATTCCATAACCTTGGTGGCCACACCATAATCGGAAAAACCATCCAATCGATTTTCCGGATATACCCAGGCTGAAATGGGAATGCCCTCCACTTCTCCCAAAAGTCTATTGGCAAATTTGGTTACCCCAATGGTCACTACTTTCATGGCCACCGGTGCAGGTTCTTTATAAACCGTGAGTTTGTACCCATTGTCTAAATTGCTCTCTTCTATTTTTTTTCCTGTAGCGACCACATCATAGTGATCGGGTGCCGTAATGTGAAATTCTACACTGGCTTTATCGGACGGATGATCCACAGACGGCAACCAGTGTCTTGCAAGATTGGGCCAATTGTCACCAAAGAAAGAACGCTCGCCAAATTTTGTGGTATCGATGACCAAACCCCGTTCTGGAATACCCTGGTATTTGATCGTATATGTTCTCTGTTTTGAAGGCCCGGGAGATGGAATGATTTTGATTTTATTCCCGGCAAACGTATACGCTACTTTGACCGAATCTTCGAAAACCCCTTTCAGGGTCATTCCAAATGTTTCCGATTTTGCGATGAGGTCAAGGGCGAATTCGTTGACTTCATTTTTGAAATCAACCGTTAGTTCCGCTTCACCATCAATGGTATTACTTTGGTCGCTTAACTTGAGGTCAAAGACATAGGCCTGCACATCAGCTGAACTGTTTCGTTGATAGGTGTCTTGAGCTATTGTGGCCAAGGGAGACATAAGTACTGTGAACACCATAAATTTGAGACAAGCACTAGTTAAGTTTTTCATTTTTCCAGTTGTATATGGATTAAGAACTCATAAATCTACTTCGAATATACTTTATATGGCGAGATTTGCGTTGGATGCACAGGGTAATAGCTTTAAAAGATAGCCCAACATGACTAAAACAAGCTTGATTTTACTGGTTTTCACTTTTTTTTTCGGAATAGTCGGCGCTTATGTGATGTACTTCTCAAGTGGTGGTGCGGATGGATTGAGCAATTTCATCCCGCTTGTTTTTGTGGGAGTTCTCTTTGTCTGCTTTTTACTTGCGTTCATACTAAGTCTATTTTTGAATCAAAGCCCGTCTGGAAGGAAAAAATGGCTTTTAGGAGGTATCATCGCCCTCCCAATTTTAGGGTTACTATCGGTAGTAGGAGTGTTTGGGTATTTTACATTCGACCATAATTCGGGATATGCCACTCAAGTTGAGGAAAGTAAATCGGTTTTGGAGACCCTTAGATTTGAGGATAAGGATTTTGGTGTGGCATTCACGCATATTTCCGGTAGGGTGAGTACCTTCGAAAATGGCATGCCGATTCCAACGGGTATTACACCTGAAGTCCAAAACGGAATGCTGGTCGTTCCCTCAGACAACGAGACCTATCTAGAACCGGATGTGCTTATCAGCCTTGAGATACCTTCGACTAAAAAAGTATCTGGGTTTTTAGAGGACTTGAAAAAGAAGCTAGAACTTACTGATATTGGATTTGAGGAGGTTTCTTTGAAATCCTTCCCGAGATTGCCTTCTTCTACCGAGCTTTGGGTAGCCCAAGAACCGCAAGTTTCTTATCAAGACCGCCTAAAATTAGTAACCCATTTTTTGCCCGAACGAACTGACTTTCCTGACCTTATTTATTTTATAAAGTCCCAAGAAAGGCCTGAACGGCTATGGGTTTTAGTGGTGTCAGGAAAAGTATTCAGCGCCCCGGCGTCCGTGGAAAAATTAAGTACTACGAACTTTGAAGATAGAAATCTCTGGTTTCACACACTTCGCTTTGTCCAATAGAATCCGATTCGCTCAAGAAGCAATTATTGCTGTGTTTTAAGATCAATAACGTTTGACTTCAATACCGTTATCTTCGGCATAGGCCATAGCAATAATCATAAGCTTTTCATGTAGCGATTCCAATTTAGGCACGTTTTCGTCATCAAATTGTTCCATCAAGGCCGCGATTTCGGCTTTTGGAGCTTGACGATCTATCAATTTGGCGATTTCAATATAGTCGGTTTCGTACTTTTTTTTTGCAAAATCATAGACCTCGAGAGAAGCTTCTATCATCGCCTCGGTGTCTTCGATCGGCTTGAGGTCCTTCACTTTTTTAATATCTTTCTCGATATCCGGTAACAAGAAATTGAGAATGTGTTCTTCAACGCTGCTGGTCTTTTCTAATTCTTCATTCTTGATGGTAAAGAGCATGTCGCCATCTTTTTCGGCTATCATTCTTTTAAGTCGTGCACTACCAAAGTCTCTTAATTTGTTCGTGTTTAGCGTTGTTCTGTCAAAGTAGTTCTCCGGGGTGTCAAAGGAGCAAGATGAAATCGCGATTAAGGCCGTAAAAAGAAGAAGTATTTTTCTCATGAATCTAATATCAAAGATTTTCATGACAAAGATGAACAAATTACAGAAGAGTGATTTCACGGTTTTCCGTGAAATTTGGTCTATACTACACTAGAATAATAAGGCCATCTTCTTTTTGATTTCTTCCAGGCACAAATTCCCCAAACTACCCTCATGTGAATGTTTGATATTTCGTTTCGGACTAAAGGTGCCTGCTTGAATTTCCTGACCCATTTGTTTGTAGGCATCTCGAAATGGCATGCCCTCTTGTACCAGTTCGTTTAGGGTGTCTACACTAAATAGATAATCATATTTCGGATCCTCAATGATGTTTTCATTGACCCTAATTTCCCTCAAGCTGAACGTAAGTATTTCCAAACAGGCTTTCATATCTTGAATTGCAGGAACTATGATTTCTTTCACCAATTGCAGATCGCGATGGTATCCGCTAGGAAGGTTATTGATCACCAGTGTCAATTGATTCGGTACGGCCTGTAGTTTGTTGCATTTGGCACGGATCAACTCAAAAACATCCGGATTCTTTTTGTGTGGCATAATGCTCGAGCCCGTGGTCAACTCATCTGGAAACGAGATGAAATCGAAATTCTGGCTCATATACAAACAAATATCCATGGACAGTTTTGAAAGGGTAGCGGCAATATTAGCTATACCAAAGGCCGTCGCTTTTTCAACTTTTCCACGACTCATTTGAGCAGCGACCACATTGAATTTCATGGTTTCGAAACCCATTTCCTCGGTGGTATGACTTCTGTCGATCGGAAAGGAACTTCCATAACCCGCTGCACTCCCCAGTGGATTTTGATCAGCTACCTTATAGGCCGCCTCGATAAAGTATAGGTCATCGATCAGACTCTCGGCATAAGCCGAAAACCACAATCCGAAAGACGAGGGCATGGCGATTTGTAAATGGGTATACCCGGGTAACAGCACTCTTTTGTATTTATCCGCTAAATTCAGTAATAAGTCGAACAGTGTTTTCGTCTGCGCTTTGATTTCATTGAGTTCGTCTTTTAGGTAGAGATGCATGGCGACAAGCACTTGGTCGTTTCGGGAGCGAGCGGTATGTATTTTTTTTCCGGTATCGCCCAAAGCCAAAGTCAATTGAAATTCGATCTTGGAGTGCATGTCCTCGAAATTATCTTCGATAGTGAATGTGCCCTCCTCGGCCTTTGTGATCATTTTGTCCAATTCGGCAACCAAGGCTTCTGTTTCCTCAGCCGTCAATAATCCGATCTTACCCAACATTTTTGCATGAGCCTTCGAGGCGATGATGTCATATTTTGCCAAATGCAAATCGAGCTCACGATCATTGCCGACCGTAAAAAGATCTATTTTTTTATCTGTGCTGAATCCTTTATCCCAGAGTTTCATAAGTTCAAGTTCAAGTTCAAGTTCAAGTTCAAGTTCAAACTCAAATATCAAATACAAATACAAGGGTTTTGAGCTTGTGTTTGAGTATTGCGTTTGTGTTTATTTTTCATCTCGTCACACCAAGGTGGACTATCGTTTTCAAGTTCAAGTATCAAATGCAAATACAGAGGTTTTGAGTTTGAGTTTGAATCTTGTGTTTGTATCTATTTTTTTAAAAACCCCTCCAATAGTTGAATATACAGATCGATGCCTTCCTCGATTTCGTGCACGTAAATATACTCATCTGCGGAATGTGATCGCCTACTATCTCCAGGTCCTAGTTTTAAAGACTGACAAGTCAAGGCTGCCTGATCGGAGAGGGTAGGTGAACCATAGGTTTTGCGGCCTAATGCGATACCCGATTGTACCAAAGGATGGTCTTTGTCTATTCTGGAAGAGTTTAATTTTAGTCCGCGTTCTTGCAGTTCGCAAGGGGCTTCCGATTTTAATAAGTCGGCTATCTCTTGGTTGGAATACGCATCATTGACCCTTACATCAATAACTAATTCCACCTGTGATGGTACTACATTATGTTGACTCCCGGCTTTGATTTGGGTCACGGTCATTTTTACGTCACCGAGTACCTCAGAGGTCTTATCGAAACGGTACTGCTTGAACCATTCCAAGACTGCTATGGTATTGTAAATGGCATTGTCGTCGTTCGGATGTGCCGCATGTGAAGGGGTTCCCTTGACTACAGCATCAAAAACAATGAGTCCTTTTTCGGCAATGGCCAGATCCATAAGGGTCGGTTCGCCTACAATGGCCACGTCGATTTCAGGAAGGTGGGGCAGTAATCCCCTTAGGCTATTTTTTCCGGCGTTCTCCTCTTCCATAGAAGCCACCATTAGAATATTATGGCTGAGGTCTTTCCTGTCATAAAAATGCGTGAAAGTCGCGAGTAGAGAAACCAAACAGCCCCCAGCATCATTGCTGCCCAGACCATAGAGTCTTCCCTCTTCGATATGTGGATGAAAGGGGTCTTTGGTATAGGCTTGGTTGGGTTTGACTGTGTCATGATGTGAGTTGAGCAAAAGCGTGGGCTTGGTATTGCTCCAGTACTTATTTTTGGCGAAGACGTTGTTCTGCATCCGTTCAAACGGAATGTCAAAGCTTTTGAGCCAGTCTTGAATCGCGTCGGCGGTCTGGTCTTCTTCGGAGGAAAAAGATTGTATTGAAATCAATTGTTTCAGGAGTTGTAAGGCCTTTTCCGTTCGTTCGTTCTGTGTCATGCTATAAGGTAATCGTCGTAAAAATTTCGTCTTTTGTAGTTAACATAGAGGGATGCCCTATGCATACCTTGCCCACATTTTTCTTCAGCGCATGAAAACAATTCGTCAGTTTCGGAAGCATTCCTTCCGCTATAATGTCATCATTTAATAGCTGTTGGTATTTTTTTGAATCGATATGTGTGATGACCGAATCTTCCTTATTGATATCCATGAGCACCCCTTTTTTTTCAAAGCAATAGAACAGGGTCGTGCTGTAAATACCACTTAGACCAATGGCGAGTTCCGAGGCAATAGTGTCGGCGTTCGTATTCAATAGTTGTCCCTTGCCATCATGGGTCATGGCACAAAACACAGGGGTCAGACCACGCTCCAACAAGGTTGAGACCAATGGGCTATTTACACCATCTACATCTCCGGCAAAACCATAGTCGATATCTTTTACAGGGCGTTTATGGGCTTGTATGGCATTGCCGTCTACACCACTTAATCCTATGGCGTCACAGCCATTAGCTTGCAATTCGGCAACAATGTTTTTGTTGGTCAAGCCGGCATACACCATCGTGATGACTTCAAGAGTCTGGGCATCGGTGATTCTTCGCCCCCCGACCAACTTCGATTCAATACCCAATTTTGTCGCCAATTGTGTAGCGAGTTTGCCCCCGCCATGGACTAAGATCTTGGGGTCTTTTAACGAAGCGAATAGCCGCAAGAACGCGACCAGTTCGGTTCGATTCTCGATGATATTACCTCCTATTTTTATAATGGATAGTTCTTGTGCCATGTTATGTGTTTAGTATTCCCCCATCAATGTTCATTGCAGTTCCTGTTATCCATGAGGCTTCCTCGGAAGCCAGAAATAAGACCAGATTGGCAATATCCTCAGGTTGTCCAAGTCGTTTCATCAAAGTGGCCTTAGCTGCATTTTCCACCGCACTTGCCGGATTTTCAAAGGCTTTTGCCGAGTCCCATATCAAGGGCGTATCCACGGGCCCGGGGCAGATAGCATTGACTCGAACTTGGGGGGCGTATTCTACGGCCATTTGTTTCATCAAAGCTAGCGCACCGGCTTTTGAAGCACAGTAGGCCGGGTGGTTGGGGAAACTTTTGTATGCCGCAATGGAGGCATTGATAATCATATTCCCTTTAGTTTTTGCTAAATAGGGAAGGGCAGCTTTTGAAAGATAGAATAGGGAGCTCAGATTGGTGTCTAGGGTAGATTGCCAACTTTCAATGGGCAAATCGGTGACACTGCCAAGCCCTAAGGCACCTGCGTTCATTGATACAATATCAAGACTGCCGAATGTTTCAAGGGCTACATCAACTAGTTTTGTATTGTATGCTACATCTTTGACATCACCAGCAACGAAAACGGAATCGCTAAACGTATTTGACAAGGCGTCACCCCGTTTCTCATTTCTTCCGGATAAAACTAGTTTTGCCCCTTCGGCATGAAATCGTTCAGCGATCGCTTTACCCATTCCGCTAGTTGCCCCGGTTATGATACATATTTTACCTTTTAGTTTCAAACTCATCTTATTTGGTTTCCAATATTTTTTTTAAAACCAATTGTGCCGCATAGGTTCGGTTGTTGGCTTGCTCAATGACCAATGATTGTGCGCCATCTAAAACGGCATCTTCAACGACCACGTTTCTTCGTACGGGTAGGCAGTGCATGAACTTGGCGTCTCCCAGTTTTTTAGATGTCATCATCCACTCCGGGTCTTGACTCAATATTTTTCCGTATTCGGTATAGCTGCTCCAGTTCTTTACATATACAAAGTCAGCATTGTGAAGGGCTTTTTTTTGGTCATATTCGATGGGAATTCCTTGCGTAATAGCCGGATTCAACTCATATCCCTTTGGATGCGTAATGACAAAGTCCGCTTCTTGTAATGCCATCATTTCCACAAAGGAATTTGCGACGGCATGTGGCAAAGCCTTCGGATGCGGTGCCCAAGAGAGAACTACCTTTGGGCGCGATTTTATTCGATGTTCCTCTAACGTAATAGCATCGGCCAGCGCCTGTAATGGGTGCCCCACGGAACTTTCCATGTTCACCACAGGAATAGACGCGTATTTCATGAAGCCGTTGAGGACTATCTCCGCTTCGTCCTTTTCTTTATCCGCGAGCGAAGCGAATGCCCGAATGGCTACGATGTCACAGAATTGTGAAACTACCTGGGCCGCCTCCTTAATATGTTCCGATTTGCCCTGGTCCATAACCACACCATCCCCGAATTCCAACTGCCAACCTTCGCTTCCAAAATTCATCACCAGTACGTCCATTCCCAGATTCAATGCTGCTTTTTGAGTGCTCAAACGCGTTCTAAGACTATTGTTGAAGAACAAGAGGCAAATTGTTTTTCCGCCACCTAGATGCTTATGGGCCGTCGGGTCTTTTTTCAGCTGCTGCGCTTCATCAACCCATGCTGGTAAGGTGTCGATATCCTGTATCGAGAGGTAGTGTTTCATGCTTTTATTTTGGTGTGTTTTGAGATGCCGTTTAAGGCGTCGGTAATGAAGTGGTCTTTTAACCCGTTGACGATCCAGGTTTCTATAGATGCTTTTTGCGCGATTGTCGCCGCTTCTACTTTCGATTGCATTCCGCCTGTACCGTGTGACGATTTCCCGGAATGTACCTCCTGTTCCAAGTCCGTGATCTGTGAAATATCCGTAATCGTCTGAAATTCCCCATTCTTGAAGGATGATTTGGTATAGATGCCGTCGGTATTGGTAGCGATCAATAGTAGATCTACCTGTAATAACGCCGCGGTCAGCGCCGCTAATTTGTCATTGTCTCCAAATTGTATTTCATCTGTGGAAACCGTGTCGTTCTCATTGATAATGGGAATGAAATTATTGGCCACCAAGATATTTATGGTGTTCTTGATGTTTTCTTGGGATTCCGGTTTCTCAAAATCGGAGTACGACAACAGGCACTGGGAAGTGAACAGCCCAAGCTCCCTGAAGTTTTCCTGAAAAATACGCATCAAGTGCGGTTGTCCTATTGCTGCTAAGGCTTGTTTTATATTGATTTCTTGACCATTATGTTCCAGTTTTACGAACTGCTTCGCCGCGGCGATTGCCCCTGAACTGACAATGATGAATTCATAGGATTCTTTGAGTTCGGCGATCTGTCGGCCGATATCCTCGATCTTTCCCCGGGAAATTTGGTTGGTTTCCTTGGTCAACGTATTCGAGCCGATTTTCAGTAAGATTCTCTTCTTGGCCATGATTATCTGATTTGTCCGCTGCCGGTTACATACCACTTGTTGGTCACTAAATGTTGGAGGCCGATCGGGCCTCTTTGGTGTAATTTATCGGTGCTAATGGCAAGTTCGCCACCTAGGCCGAATTGGCTTCCATCCGTAAATCGCGTGGAAGCATTGTGGTATACGGCGGCACAGTCCACATTGTTCATAAAGTGTGCCGCAGTTTCTTCGTTCCCCGTAATTATAGAGGCCGAATGGCCACCGCTAAACTTGTTTATTTTAGCTATGGCCTCATTCAATTCCGCGGTTTGTCCGATAACAATTTTATAGTCGAGAAATTCTTCATACCAAATACTTTCTTCTGAAATAGGATTGGTTCCGGCAAGACCTAACAAAGCTTCGTCCGTAAATATTTCGACATTACTCTTTTTTAATTCTTGAACCAATTGTTGTAGAAATTGATGTTTTCGATCCAGATTGGAGGCTATGAGCACCTTGTCCAAGGCATTGCACGCCGATATTTTAGCAGTTTTCGCATTGACGATAACTTCTAAGGCCATGTTCAAATCGGCTTCGGCATCAACGTAGACAAAATTGTTGCCACGTCCGCTGACAATGACCGGACATTGCGCATACTGCTTTACAAAGGCAATCAATTTTTCACCACCCCGCGGAACGATTAAATCCAATTTTTGGGAAGGCCGAACTAGAAAATTCTGGGTTTCGCTTCTAGTGAATTGCAGGTAGCTGACCCAATCGGTATCACAGTGATGTGTTTGTAGGGCCTGATGCCATAGATCGACTAGAATTAAATTGCTGTGCACCGCTTCTTTTCCTCCTTTCAATAAAATGCTATTACCTGACTTGAAGGCTATTCCTGCTGCTTCGATGGTCACGTCAGGCCGCGATTCATAAATGATAAGAATGGTCCCAAAGGGTGCCGTTTTGTTGCTGATGTGTATTCCGTTTTCGTGGGTCGTAGCAAATCGTTCGATACCCAAAGGGTCAGGTTCCGAGGCCAATTGTTTTAAGGACGCGATCATACCATCGATTTTGGCCTGGTCGACTTTTAGGCGGTCTTTCATCGCGATATCGCCACCGGAATAATTCTCTAGGTCCATTTGATTGGCCTTGATGATGTCTGTCTGCCTCTCGGCGACCAAGGTTGCCATAGTGGTCAAAACCGCGTTGCGTTGTGTACTGTTCAATTGCTTTCTCACTGTAATGCTATTTTTAAGGCATCAAAAAAGATGTCAATATCCGCTTGGGTGATATTGAGCGCTGGTAAAATCCGTAACACATATTTGTCCTTTGCCCCACCGGTGAATAGCTGATGCTCGTAAATTAGTTTTTTCCTAAGTTCAGCGACTTCGAAATCAAATTCCAATCCGAGCATGAGTCCGCGCCCCTTTACCCGTTTTACCTGTGGAATTTCGGCCGCTTTTTGATGAAAATAATCTCCTAATTGTGCTGCATTGGCTATCAGCTGCTCTTTTTCCAAGACTTCCAGTACGGCCAGGGTTGCAACACAGGCCAAATGATTTCCGCCAAAAGTGGTTCCTAAAAGGCCATAGGAGGCCTTGATATCCTCATGGATCAAAATTCCACCAACGGGAAAGCCGTTACCCATCCCTTTGGCAATGCTTATAATATCGGGCTGGATACCGTGATGTTGAAATCCGAAGAACTGACCACTTCTTCCAAAACCTGACTGTACTTCATCGGCGATCAGTACGACCTTGTGTTTTTTACATAGCGCCGCGACTTCGCGATAGAATTCCGTTGCGGGTTCATCTAATCCGCCGACGCCTTGGATAGCCTCTAAAATGACACCACATACATCGCCTTTTTCTATTTCCACTGTAAAGGAAGAACTGTCATTGAACGGCAGTATGGTTACTTTTTGCTGCTTGTTCAGGGGAGCGTTGATCTTTTCGTTGTCGGTAGCCGCTACTGCTGCGGAGGTTCTCCCATGAAATCCGTTCTTAAAGGCGATAACCCTCTTTTTTCCGGTATGGAAGGAGGCCATTTTCAGAGCGTTTTCGTTGGCTTCGGCTCCCGAATTGCAGAGAAAGAGGTTGTAGTTTTGGCAACTTGAAAGCGTACCTAGTTTTTTGGCAAGCTCTTGCTGTAATGGGTTTTTCACGGCGTTGCTATAGAACCCGATTTTATCCAGTTGTTCCTTTAAACGGGCGACATAATGCGGATGTGAGTGCCCTATGGAAATAACCGCATGGCCCCCATAATAATCTAGGTATTCTTGACCCTTGTCATCAGTAACAACAATGCCCTTGGCCGAAACCGGGGTTACCTCGTAAAGGGGGTATACATCGAATAAATTCATAGTTTTTAATTCAAGTTCAATACTGGGTTGCATATTTTCGTATCCTAGAGCTGACGATCCCTTATTTTACTGATTTTCTCAAAAGAGGCAATAATCCCCTGGATCAAGGAAGAACTCAATCCTTGGTGTTCCATTTCGTTCAATCCCTGAATAGTACATCCTTTGGGTGTGGTTACCCGGTCGATTTCCGCCTCGGGATGACTGCCTGATTCTATTAATAGTCCGGCAGCACCATTACAAGTATGCATTGCCAGTTCTTGTGCTTCTTTTGCATCAAACCCCAATTGGATGGCTCCTTGGGTGGTAGCACGCATCAAACGCATCCAAAAGGCAATACCACTGGCACAGATAACTGTAGCGGCTTGCATCTGTTGTTCGGGGATTTCCATCGTATGCCCCATGCGATTGAAAATTGCCTTTGCCAAATCGATTCTGCTTTTACCCTTTTCATTGCTACACATACAAGTCATCGATTTCCCAATAGAAATTGCTGTGTTGGGCATACTTCTTACGATGTGGTGCTTCGCGCCGATAATGCCTTCTATCTTCGCAATGCTAAATCCGGTTATCGTAGAGATAATGACATGCTTTGCCTTCAGCAAATCTTTGATGTCGACAAGGATTGCCTCGAACTGACTGGGTTGAACCGCAAAAATCAGAACGTTGGAGTTTTTTACCGCCTCTCTATTGTCGGAGGTGATGATGACGTTTCCATACTGCTCAAATTGGTAGATTTCACCCGGATTTCTTTTGGTGAGGTAGATATAGTTCGACCCCTTGGAATTAAGTATTCCTTTCGCAATGGATGAACCAAGATTTCCTGCTCCTATAATGGCTATTTTCATATTTTCTATTTCTTTAATTCCTTTTTAGTAAACCCCTGCCTTCAATTTCAACCCTTCACTTTGGGCAATACCGAACATCAGGTTCATGTTCTGCACGGCCTGCCCTGACGCGCCCTTCAATAGGTTATCGATGGCAGAGGTCATTAGAAGCGTGTCATTGTGCTTGTGTAAATGTATGTGACATTGATTTGTGTTCACTACTTGTTTTAAATGGATGGGTGCCGATGTGATTTGAGTGAATTCAGCTTCGGAATAAAAATCTTGGAATAATTGAATGGCCTTATCCTCTGATTCTTCGAACCGTGTATAGACCGTTGCAAGAATGCCTCTAGTAAAATTCCCCCGGTTTGGAAGGAAAAATAATTCCCCGGTTTCGTCTTGCAAAGAGGTTATGCTTTGCTTGATTTCGGCCAAATGCTGATGTGTAAAGGGTTTATACCAGCTCACATTGTTGTTACGCCAACTGAAATGGGTAGTTCCGCTTGGACTTACACCCGCACCGGTGCTACCAGTGACGGCATTGATATGAACCTCATTTTCGAGATGACCCGCTTTGGCCAATGGAAGTAATGCCAATTGAATCGCAGTGGCAAAACATCCGGGATTTGCGATATAACTTGCCTTTTGAATGGCTTCTTTATTCAATTCGGGCAAACCGTAGACAAATGGTTTGCCGTCTAAGATGGAGTCTTCCCGCAATCTAAAATCGTTGCTTAAGTCAATGATTTTTGTAGTCCTCGAGAACGAGTTACTCTTTAGGAATTTGGTCGAGTTTCCATGTCCAAGACATAGGAATACGACATCTACTTTTGGATTTACCTTACCAGTAAAGTCCATGTCGGTGGTGCCCAATAGATCAGGATGCGCCGATGAAATCGGTTTTCCGGCTCTTGTAGTGCTGAAGACAAAGTCTATTGTGGCGCTTGGGTGATTCAGTAGTATTCGAATCAACTCCCCTCCCGTATAACCGGAACCGCCTATGATACCTGCTTTGATCATTTTGTTCTCTTTCTTAAATCGTTTGTCTTTTAGAATGCATTCTCAAGTTGGATTAACATGGGTGTATATTTTTCCTGAATTCGAGAGAATTTTAATAAAGCCCTTTGCTTCATCGGCTGTCCAACCCTTGTTCATTTCGCCATAGCTCCCAAAAGAAGCGTTCATCAAATCGTGTTCAGAGCTGATTCCGTGCAATCGGAATTGGAATGGGTACAGGCCAACAAAAACATTTCCGGAAACTGTATTTTGGGCATCCGTCAGAAAAGCCTCGATGTTTCGCATGACGGGGTCCAAATAGTTGCCCTCGTGCAATAACATACCGTAGAAATTCCCTTGCTGTTCCTTTTGATATTGCTGCCATTTTGAGAGGGTATGTTTTTCCAATAGGTGATGTGCCTTAATAATAATAAGGGCTGCTGCGGCCTCGAAACCGACTCGTCCTTTAATACCGATGATCGTATCACCAACATGAATGTCCCGGCCAATAGCATATTTACAAGCCAGTGCTTCCAACTTTTCAATATTGGCCACGGGCGTATCCTTGGCGCCGTCAATAGCGACTAGTTCTCCTTTTTCAAAGGTGAGTTGCACTTCGGAAGGTTCTTTTTTTTCAAGTTGGCTGGGGTAAGCGGAATCAGGTAACGGTTTTTCTGAAGTCAAGGTCTCTTCTCCACCGACCGAGGTTCCCCAAAGTCCTTTGTTGATGGAATATTTTGCTTTTTCCCAAGAATAAGTCACCCCATTTTGTTTGAGGTATTCGATTTCCTCCTCCCGGGCTAATTTGTTATCCCTGATAGGTGTAATAATACTGATTTCAGGCGCGATAATCTGAAAGATCATATCGAATCGCACTTGGTCATTACCAGCCCCGGTACTTCCATGAGCGATATATTCGGCCCCGACCTTTTTGGCATAATTGACAATTTCAATGGCCTGTACAATGCGCTCCGCACTTACGGAAAGCGGATACGTATTGTTTTTTAAGACATTCCCGAAGATGAGGTATTTGACCACCTTATCATAAAACGTCTGTACAGCATCAATGGAGGTATAGGAAGTCGCCCCTAGCTGCAGTGCCTTTTCTTTGATCGATTTGATTTCTTCGGACGAAAATCCACCGGTATTCACGCTTACGGCATGAACTTCAAATCCTTTTTCTTGACTTAGGTATTTGGCACAGTAGCTTGTATCCAATCCGCCACTATAGGCAAGTACTAATTTCTTCATAATGGTATTTCTCTAGCTGTCTGTTCAAGTCTGAGCTATCGGCAGGTGAAGTGCTATGCGTAACGCGTCTCGACTCCGCTTGTTGTGACAGGGTTATTTGTTCTTTTTCTTTAGGAATAAACTCTCCTTTATACTTTTTAATCGTTTGAATGCTTTACCGTTCACTTTCTTTTCTTTCTCTTTTGCTTTCGTGGTGGGGTCATATAACATGCCGGTACACAAACACATCTTTTGTTCGGTTCGGGTCAAAACATCAAAATTTTTGCAGGTTTGACAGCCTTTCCAAAATTCAGGGTCATCGGTAAGCTCAGAGAATGTGACCGGTTTGTAGCCTAACTCGTAGTTGATTTTCATGACGGCCAACCCGGTCGTAATACCAAAGATCTTGGCATCCGGAAATTTTTCCGTAGATAACTCAAATATCTTTTGCTTGATTTTTTTTGCCAAACCTTGCGCCCTGTAATCCGGGTGTACAATGAGGCCCGAGTTGGCAACGTACTTGTCATGCCCCCATACTTCAATGTAGCAGAAGCCGGCGAATTTATCCTTATCCAAAGCGATTACGGCATTACCGTTTTCCATTTTTTTGAGGATGTACTCCGGTGTGCGTTTGGCAATACCCGTACCGCGTACCTTTGCCGAATCGGCAATGGTATCGCAGATGATTTGAGCGAATTTAAAATGTGATTGATTGGCAACAACAATATTCATTGCTGAGGTATTTTACTGAAATTTCGAACTGTTTTTACGGTTTTTGCGGAACTGGACTCACCTAATTCCATAACATGTGTAGTACCCTTACGGGCGACGGCGACGGGGAGCGAATGGACGTACTTGGGCATTAGGGCCCACAGGAAGTAATATGTTGTGCTGTTCGTTCATTACGAAGTAAATGTACAAATTATATTGAATTAACCTAGAAGGACATGTTTTTTTTACAAAAACTTCACGTTTTGTTACGATAAGCTATTAATTCATAAATCAAAAAGGCAAATACTACACTATACTCAAGCGCAAGTAGCCAAAGGTTTTCTTTGAAATCAGCCAACGAATACGCAAAATAGCTGAGAATTATAGTGGCCGACCAGACCAGGGCGAAGCGATATGTTGTAAAGATGGTCAGGGTTACAAGAAAGACGACGTACCAAGGATGTACAGTAGCAGTAGTAAAATAGTACACTGTCAATACCCATAACATGGAGGATATTAGAATCGCCGGATTTTGATTTCTTCTCAAAAAAGTAAAGAGCAAAACAGTCACAATGGTCAGCAGCGGGGTTATTTTCCCGTAGGTCTTGATGAGTTCCCAAGGTTTGGCATCAAACTGAATGGCGATTTGTTTAATGCCATTGTAAATACCGGCATTGAATTCAAAATTGGAAAACCACAACCCGATGGTCTTTGAATAGTTAGTGATGAATTCTGTCGAATAGAAGGGAGCAAAGAGCAAAACGGAAGCAATGCCGATAATTATATAAAAGCCTATCGCTTTCTTGAATTTGAAATGTTTTAAAAATAAAGGAAGGAATAATAAGGGCACCAACTTCACTGAAATGGAGCAGGCGTAAAGCACGGCTGCCCATTGCCATTTTTGAACGGAAAGCAGGTATAACGACCAAACAAAAAAGAAGAGCATCACCCCCTCAAAGTGCAGGTTGCCGGTTAATTCCAAAATAATCAAGGGATTTAAAAAATACCAGAAAATCAGGTGTGGCGACTGATTGAGGTTCTTTAAAAGCTTGCGCCCAAAATAGAAAATACCAACATCGGCCAATATGATGATGCCTCGTAAGGCCATTGTGGTGCCCAAAACACTTTTGCCACCGAGAAGTGCGGCCAAACCAAAGAGCAGTTGATTCAATGGCGGGTAGTTGCTGAAATGTCTTGCACTCAAACTGCCCATGCCCTCATAGAGCTCTTGGGCATTCGAAATGACCAGGTCAGGTCGATCGATCAGGGTGTTTGGAATGTTCAGGTATGGATTCACAAAGTGACGTACCAGCTCACCATCCCAAATGAAACGATAAAAGTCTTGCGAGAGGTTGGGTTCTGCTATGAAAAATACCAAGCGACAAAGGATACCTACGCCCAAAAGGAACTTAAAATTCCACTTTTCAAATTGGATCAATTTGTAACACAAAAAAAATAGGGCCGCAAATAGGGAGATGAGTTTTATAAAGTCCGTTCGCTCCAAATGATAGGCGAAGGTGTAATATAAACCAAGACTTAATAGCGCCAGAAGAATGGATACCCTATGGAGATTCCAGTATGTGAGTATTCTTTTGGGCATTTTTAGTCAGTTAGTTAGGCCTGACTAAAATAGAATATTTGTGGAGAACATTAAGCTCTTGCCGTCAGCGACTTGAAGAAAACATATCCAAATCCTAAGAATAACATGAAATGAAATGGAAAGAGCCCAAAATCATTTAGCGGAATCGCGCTGTACATGCCGAATAGAAAATAACCCATTAAGCCAAACTCCAGAATCATATTTGGAGATAGTTTTTTAGCGAGGTATTTATTGCCCTTCCAGCTTTCGGTCAAACTATTGATATTGAATTTAGGGGTTCGTACAAACTCGCTACGTTTGCCCATGTGACCTTCTAAAACGGCAATCGAATTGTGCAGTGAAAATCCTAGTGCTACCGAAAAGAAAGTAAAGAACAATTTGATATAGTCCACAAAATTGTCAAAGCTGCTGCCCTGAATACTCTTATAGGTGAACCAATAGCAAATGAACAGGATGATCGTACTCAAAACGAAAAAGCTCAAGGTTGTGAATACCCAGTCCAAATGAGGAAAAATAGCCTTGATGTACATCGCGGGAATACTAAGTAAGGAAACTAAGAAAACGCACAAGAACATTGAACTGTTCAGTAAGTGCATTACCCCGTGAAATTTTGTTTTGAACGAAATATTCTTGGCGGCTAGTACGCTCCAAACAGTCTTTCTGAAATTTTCGGCCCCACCCTTGTTCCAGCGGAATTGTTGCGAGCGTGCCGCACTGATCACCACGGGAAGTTCGGCTGGCGTCTCAACATCTTCCAGGTACTTGAATTTCCAGTTCTTTAATTGTGCTCGGTAGCTCAAGTCCAAATCTTCGGTCAAGGTATCGCCCTCCCAGTTTCCAGCATCGAGAATGCACTCTTTTCGCCAGATACCGGCAGTTCCGTTAAAATTGATGAAGTGACCTTTTGAGTTTCTTCCCACTTGCTCTAGTGTGAAATGGGCATCCAAAGCAAAAGCCTGTATTTTGGTCAACGTGGAATAATCTCTGTTGATATGGCCCCATCGCGTCTGTACGACACCGATTTCAGGATCCTTGAAATAAATTACGGTCTTTTTCAACCAATCACCGTCAGGAAGGAAGTCTGCATCAAAAATGGCCACAAATTCACCTTTAGCAATTTCTAAACCATCTTTAAGCGCACCGGCCTTGAACCCTTGTCGATTTTCTCGGCGTATATGCGTAATGTCCAAACCGGTATTCCTGAGCGCTTCTACATGTTTGGCCGTATCGATAACCGTGTCATCCGTAGAATCGTCCAAGACCTGTATCTCCAACTTGCTTTTAGGATATTCTATTTTGGCGATATTTTCAAGCAAGCGATCCATCACATATTCCTCATTATATACCGGAAGCTGAATGGTCACATGCGGAATTTCCTTGGGATCGAGAAGATTGAATTTAGGGGCGGTTTCGTTTTGTCTTTTGTTGCCCAAATAATTTACCAATAAGTTCAATTGGGCTAGGCTGTAAAAGAATATGAGTAATAGTGCGAAACTATATACGGCAAGTATGATGTAAGTTATGATAAGTCCCATATTATTTCATGCTATACTTAAAAATCCAACCTAAAATTTTTATGCCTGCAAATATACTACCTTTTACCGTACCTGATACTTTTGAAACGCCAATTCTTTTCTTGTAACGTACTGGTACTTCGACGTATGACAACTTTTTCTTTAAAGCCTTCAATTGCATTTCCACGGTCCAACCATAGGTTTTATCCTCCATATGCAATTCAAGCAGTTTGTCATACTTTATAGCTCTAAACGGACCAAGGTCGGTAAATGTTGCCCTAAAAAAGAGCTTCATTAAAAAGGTAGCCAGCCAATTACCGAAAATCTGCTGCGGGGTCATACTGCCTTCTTCCCTTAGTCGCTTCACACGAGCACCGATTACAAAATCGAGGTCGTTCTTTATAATAGGACTTACGATTTTGGTGAGCTCCTCCGGATAATCCGAATAGTCTCCGTCAATAAATACGACAATATCAGGGGTTTTGGATTGTTGGGCTATGTAATCCATACCCTTTAAGCACGCATATCCATATCCTTTTCGTTCTTCTGTCAAAACCGTAGCACCCGCTTTTTCAGCGTTGATGACCGTGTCATCGGAAGAATTATTGTTTACCACGATAACCTCCGAAACTGTTTTGGGAATCTCGCTAATAACCGCTGTAATGGAGTCGGCTTCATTAAAAGCGGGAATAATTACCTTGATGTCAAAATCGGTTTCGGATGTTTTGGTCATTCTTATTTGAGATCGGAAAGTTTGTTTTCGCGCTTAAAACTACTGAAACTCGTCCACTTTTTTATTTTCTTTCCGTTCTGATATTTTTCGGCAGAGGTCAATTTCTCGTTTTCATATTGCAGGCAATAGCCATTTTTTCTTCCGTTACTCAGCTGACACTTGTGATTTACGGTACCCTGGGAATCAAAAAATAACCACCAGTCGGACATTTTGCCCTTTGAATAGTGTCCTTCCTGTTTCGGCTTTCCGTTTTCTTTATAAAAGTACCAATAAGCATGGCGTAGCCCTTTTCTATAATGTCCTTTTTCCGAAAGGTTCCCATTCCGATGATAGAACTTCCAATACCCTTCTTTTAGGCCATTTTTTAGCCAACCCTCTGCTTTGATCTTGCCATGCGGGTAATATTCTTTCTGGTACGAACGACTATCCTCGGAAGGATTTTCAGTATAAAGAAGAAAAATGACTAGGAAAGCTATTTTGGTAAACACCGTGACTGTTTAAGATTTTTGTCGAATGTCTTTTGGTAAACTAACATTAAAATCAGGTAAACTGAATTTATACTTTCAGTTCGATCCTGCCGGTAGACAGGCTTGAAGTGACAATGTGATTTTTCTTTTGTTCGTGTTGCCCATCGGATTTTTTCGATCCCGATCGGTTCTTCTATTTTTTATTCACCAACTCCATTAAATCCACATCATTGCCCAATAACACTTGCGTAGGGTTAATGCGTCCTGCTTCGGGCCCGTTTTCGAGTTTCAGCACCCCCCTTGGGCATACTGCTGAACAAACCCCACAGCCCACGCAGCTTGAACGAACTATATTTTCGCCTTTTTGCGCGTAAGCCCTAACATCGATGCCCTGTTCGCAATAGGTAGAACAATTACCGCAGGAGATACACTGCCCCCCATTGGTAGTAATTCTAAACCTTGATTTGAAACGCTGTACAAAACCCAGATAGGCAGCAAGTGGACACCCAAAGCGACACCAAACGCGATTGCCAAAAATGGGATAGAAACCGGTGCCGATGACTCCAGCGAAGACGGATCCTATGGCCAAGCTATAGGTATTTTGAATAGATTGCGTTTTGATACCCCAAACCGTGCCGGTTTCGGCAAAGAAACTGTACAGGGTCATACCTGTCATCACAACAGCAAAAACCAAAACACCATGAATCAGCCAACGTTCCACTTTCCAGGAAAACAACGATTTACTTGAATGTTGTCGATAAGGATCCCCTAGGGTTTCTGCAAGTCCACCACAGCCACAAACCCAAGAGCAGTACCATCTCTTTCCGAAAAAGTAGACCATGACGGGCACCACAATTAAGGTCAGGGCGACACCCCACACCAAAATAAACAGTCCGATTCCGCCACTATTCAACAGTGATTTCAAATTCCACTGGAAAAAGAAGTCATAATCGAGCGGGAAGGCATTCTTGAAATCATAGTAGGGCATCTGCAAGCGCACCATAATTTCAGGAATCAAAAATGCGAATACGATTTGAAAGAACAAGACCGAAGTCGTACGTACCATTTGATACATGTTGTGCCGGTATTTGATGTACATGCGGACGGCCATAACGCTCATCACCACACAATACATAAAACCATATACGAACCAATGTCCTGCGGGATTCCCACTCAACCCCTCACTGATGGGGTCGACTAGATAGGTCCAATTCACGGCATATTCTGATTTAAAATACAGAATGAGGTAGAAGCCGACCAAGAAAATGAACACCAACCACGCAATCCAACCCTGGTTGGTAGAACTTTCATGGTAGATGCCGTCATTTTTTATTCCTTTCTTTCCTAAGAGCACTACATTGGGAATAATGAAGAGCAATGCACCTATGATTCCCAGGCCAAACGTAAGTAGCCACATAAGCCCTTTATTTTCAGCAATAAAGCCAGAACTGGATTTTTTCCCTATGGCTGCCGCCATATCACTAGAACTGGTATAGATTTTCTTTTTGTACTCCTTATTTTTTACGTGTGCTGCATTGGCATTATCCAATGCGTTACCTACTAGCGGGGATAAGGATTGCATTCCTTGAAACTCTTGGCCTACCACATTTTTTTGAAGGTCTTCAATAAAGAGCTCGCTTTTGATCCGTTTTTCCGAGATAAGTTCATCAAAGGCGGCCTGATTGATTTGGTAGGTGCCAAGTAAGGGTAACGCGGTAAAAATCGCGAGGCCAATCAAGAAGATGACAAGCCCTATATTTTTGATTGTTTTCATTCTTCTAGATAATTAAGTAGTACTAAAAATTCGTTTCCAACTTTTTTTCTTCGGGCTTATGCTCGTCCCAAAATCCGAATTGAATTTCGCGGCGATTTTGGCCTCATACGGGGCATAGAATTCCGGATCGAAATTCGCATCCTTTAAAAACTCGATGACGTAATTGACATCTCGTTTTTCGGTCAGCCAACGATCGAAAATTTCGTGTCGCATGCGAATGCCAAAAGTATTGATGCCTAAGAATTGTTTGTCGTTCTTATCAAAGGCAATAGTGATACATATCTTCTCCTTGGCATCCCTCCAATGAAAATGTTGTTCATTTTCCTGCATCCCTCGTTCGCTGAATACCCAGCCGTAGGTTTGATATTCTAAATCCAAGAACTTGGCCGAATTGAACCAGTGCCCTGGTTTATAAGCCGTTCTATTTTCGCAAATGGTCTGGGCTACCGTTTCGCCCATCATACGGCCTGTATACCATACCGCTTCAATGGGTCTTCTTTGCCCAATACCTTCATGTTGCTCGGCGCAATCGCCAATAGCGTAGATATCCTTGATATTCGTTTCTAGGTGACGGTTCACCTTTACACCTCTTCCCAGTTCGATTCCCGAATCTTTCAAGAATTCGATATTTGGCGACACGCCTGCCGTAAGCCCGACCACCGAACATTCAATGGTATCTCCTTTGTCTGTGGTCACCGCTTTTGCCCGACCGTTTTCGTCTGCCAATATTTCTACCAAATTAGTGCCTAATCGTAAGTCGATATGATGTTCTAAGATGTGCTCGTTGATCATAGCTGACTCGCCAGCTGGTAAAACTCCGTTCCAAAAACTGGTTTCCCGCACTAGAAAGGTGACCGGTATTTTTCGACTTCGGAGCATTTCGGCCATTTCGATACCGATGAGTCCACCTCCAACGATGACCGCTCGCTTGCAGGTCTCTTTGTTCGGGGCATTTGCTTCAAGTTCATCGAGGTCTTGTTTGGAGTAGAGTCCTTGAACCCCAGGAAGATCTTGACCTGGCCATCCAAATTTATTGGGTTTTGAACCCGTAGCGATAATCAGTTTGTCATAGGTAATGTCGCCGCCATTTTCTAGTATCAGTTTTTTGTTCTGATGGTCTACCGTGTTCACATAGCCTTTGACCAGATCGATTCGATTCTTCTTCCAAAACCAATTCTCATAAGGCTGCGTGTGTTCGAACTTCATATGTCCCATATATACGTACATCAGTGCTGTACGGGAGAAGAAATAGTCGGTTTCCGCAGAGACGACAGTGATTTTTTTATCGGAATTTTTTCGAATATGTCGCGCGGCGGTTATGCCGGCAATTCCGTTACCTATAATAACAATATGTTCCATATGATTTTGTTGGTAAATGAAAATTAGGTCGTCGTGCAATGTAAGAACTTAATTGCTTTGCTTAATTTAGAAACAATTTAAATACAAACCTATTTTGTAAGGTTCCGATGGGATATTCGTACATGTAACGCCTTGATTTTTAAAATCTTAAAAAAACTATAAAAGTTAAGTTTTTTTGTAGGGTTACTCAAATGTGATCGACAGAGGTTGCAGTTTTACATCAGTATTAAATAACGACATAATGAAAAATGCATCTTTAATTATCATTTTATTATTGACCGCTTCCCTTGCATGGGCTCAGAGTACAGCCGATTTTTTCGCCAAGTCTGACGCTTTCTTCAAAGAGAACGTCAAAAATGGCCGGGTCACCTATAAGGCTATAACAGAAAATCCCGCTACGTTGAACGAGTTGCTTGCCATGGCCAAGAGCATATCGGTGGCTAAGGAAAATGGAGCGGAGTACCAAGCATTTTGGATCAATGGGTATAATCTTTTGGTCATCGATGGAATTATAAAAAACTACCCTATTAAGTCTCCTTTGGATAAACCCGGGTTTTTCGATGGCACAAAAAATGAAATAGGAGGTGAACGAATAACCCTCAATGATATTGAAAATAAATTGCTGCGAAAGAACTTTCCTAAAGAGCCACGCTTTCACTTTGTTCTGGTCTGTGGTGGTTTGGGGTGCCCTCCAATTATTGATGAGGCTTATATGCCTTCGAAATTGGACAATCAGTTGGAGCGCCAGACGAAACTGGCGATTAATGATGCTAACTTTATTCGGGTGAATAAAAACAAGGTGCAGGTTTCCCAGATTTTTGAATGGTATCCTGGCGATTTTAAACAAGATGGAAAGAAATTGGTAGATTTCATCAACAAATATCGATCAGAGCAACTTCCTGAAAAAGCCAAAGTGTCTTATTATAATTATGACTGGACATTGAACGAGGCCAAATAACCACGAAAACAACAACGTATTTTAGTATTGAATTCCCACAATAGGGAGATTTCAACAGCAACAACTATATCAAATCCTAAAAAGACTTTTAAAATGAAGACAATACCGAGTAACTTACTAATGCTAGCCGTCCTTTTTTCTGCAACGGTTATGTTCGCGCAAGACGATGCGAATGACAAAGAAATGGATGACGAGCCTGCACAGAGTAATATTCAGCAGTATACACCATCAAAACTTATCGGGAAGGGACAGGTAGATATCAAATGGTTCAACAATCTATACACGCAAACGAAAAGTACTTTTTCGGATGGTAAAGAACCCAGACAATCTTTTTTTACTTCCACTTTTGAATTCTACACTGGCGTAGGTCAGAATAAAAGGGTCAATCTTGGTTTTATAGCAAGATTACGATCAAATGTGATCAGTTCCCAAAATGACGAGCGAGGCGCTTTGGATGTGTTTAACTTTAGCGGAGATGATAACTCGAGGGCTGGACTTACCGCCTTCGCCCCATCGATTAAATTTGTTCCATTTCCTTCGGTGAGTAACTTCTCCATTCAGAGTTCTTTTTTCATTCCTCTAATTGATGCGGAAACAGAAAACGGTGTTTTTCTAGAACAGAAAGGTTCTGTATGGCAAAACCGATTGTTCTATGACTATACGTTTCCAGGAAACAAGTGGCAATTATTCACTGAACTGACAACCGAATTGAATTTTGGGGATAAAGATGAGAGTTTTGCCAACAATAGCCTGAATTTAAACCCAGGGGTCTTCCTGAGTTATTTCCCAAGTTCAAAGTTTACGATCTTGGCCTTGGCACAGCATTCGCAACGCCTTGATCTTGGCAATGATTTTGCGCAAGACTTTACCGCTATTGGCGGTGGTGCCAAGTATCAGTTGACCAAAGCGTTGAACCTCGAAGTGCTCTACACCAACTTTGTCAGAGGAAGCAATACAGGCTTAGGTCAAACATTTAACTTAGGCCTCAGAGGTATATTTTAGAACTATGAGGTAAAAAGCCTATTTTTGGAGTTCTTAATTGCTAATGAATGAGGACTTTAGGTTTTTTCTTATTATGTTTTTTACAGCTATCCTGCGCAAGCCAAATAACCCAAAAAATAAACGGGGTCAGTTTTGTTGCCGCTCCTGAGCGAGTAGAACAGGAACAGGTGAATGAATTACTGCAAGTGAACGCCAATCATGCGGCCGTGATGCCTTTTGGCTTTATTCGGGATATCAACTCACCTGAAATCATTCACAATACGGATAGGCAATGGTTCGGTGAAACACTTCAAGGGGCTAAGCAGTATATTGAGCTTTTAAAGCAGAATGGGGTGGAAATTATGATAAAGCCTCAAATCTGGATTTGGAGGGGCGAGTTTACGGGAACCTTGAAAATGAAGTCGGAAAACGACTGGAAAATATTGGAAGGCTCTTATGATGATTTTATTCTGACCTATGCCCGCTTGGCTGAGGAAACAAAGGCGCCGATTTTTTGTATTGGCACCGAATTGGAGCAATTCGTAAAAAATAGACCGGCGTATTGGAAAGGGTTGATCAAAAAGATCAGAGCCGTATACAAAGGGAAATTGACATATGCGGCAAATTGGGATGAATACCCGCGAACTACGTTTTGGGAAGATTTGGATTTCATCGGAATCGATGCTTACTTTCCATTGTCAGATGCGCGCACCCCTTCGGTTGAACAATTACAAGAGGGATGGCAACCTTGGAAAGAGAAAATCGAGGCCTTATCAAAAGCCAGGAATAAACCTGTGCTCTTCACGGAGTTTGGCTATAGAAGCATGGATTATACAGCCAAGAAACCTTGGTTAGTGGATCAAAATGATGATAATGTAAACTTAGAGGCCCAAGTGAATGCCAAAAAGGCTATTTTTGCCGAATTTTGGACAGAAGACTGGTTTGCAGGAGGTTATGTTTGGAAGTGGTTTATCAATCACAAAAAATCTGGAGGAGATAAGGACAATAGGTTCACTCCGCAGAATAAACCGGCCCAAAAGGTCATCTCCGAAGTCTATAAAGCACATTGATATGAGTCGATTTTATCTACTTGTCATGATGATGGGTGTACTAATGGGGTGTTCTACCGATGCGCTTCAAGAAGATGTGAATGTTCTTGAAAACTCCATTGCTAGTAAAGAGGTGGTGATCGATAATGTCATTGCCTGTGCCGCCTCCAACCCAAATGATGACACGATCAGCGTTTTCTTTTATCCACGAGCCGGGGCAACGAACATCCAGTATTTTGAAACTGAAAATACCAAGGTCGATAAAAGCGACTTGGACAACTATACGGCAGTGCTCAAACCGGTGCAAAATGTCTTTAATGGGTATCTTCAGAAGTTTGAAGTAACGGCCCTAGAAGAAAAATGGGCCATCGTCGCCTTCGATGAAGATGGTAAAACCCACCTTTCGAACCCTATACGTCTCAAACAGTTTACAAAACCTACGGAATACCTTCCACAGAATATTACGGTAGCAGCGGCTACAAGCACTCCGATTTTCACATGGGAAGATGGGAGCTATGACGATACCAAAATTTACTTTCAAGTACTATCCGATAGCCGAAACAATCTTATTTCAGGAACCTACACCTTTGAAAAAACATTTCAATTCTATAATCTTGAAAACGTAGTCCTCAACATTACGACAAACCCTCCAGGCCAACTCCGAAGCGGCAATTCATATGGAATTACATTGATGGGAGTCAGCGAGGATAATTGGGTAAACATGATTGCTGTACGGGGTTTTTCCGTTAATTGATGGCCTTAGCCAGTTAAAATCGAATTGACGGTGACCTGTGATTTCTTTGTTAGACCTAAAGAGTATCTTTGTCTCTTAGCTAACTAGTGAGACAATTCATGATTCGCTACAAATTCGTTTTTCTATTTTTATCGGCGGTGATGATGGGCTTTGCCCAAGAACCTCTCGTAGACGATCTCAAAATAAGCGGGGCGAAAAGAACCAAGGTCCAATTCTTGAAAAAACTCGTTCAAGTTGGTCCGGGATCGGTATTGGACTCTGTGCTAATGCAGCAAGATATGGAGCGTTTAAAGCGACTGCCCTCTATTTCGCATGCCTATTTTCAGGTGTTTTCAGCCGCAGATGGCAAACATAATGTCTTCTATCATATTGAAGAAAACTTCACTTTGATTCCATTTGCCAACTTGTTTAGTTCGAGCAATGATGATTTTGCCTTTAGAATCGGTTTGCAAGAGTTTAATTTATTGGGAAGAAATATTACCCTAGGAGGGTTTTATCAATTGGACGTTTTCAATAGTTATGGTCTTAGTATCAGAGCGCCTTATCTCTTTACCAACAAATTAGGGTTGGCCATTAACTATCACGATTTTACCACGCAAGAACCGGTGTTTTTTGATAATACCACAGCTGATTACAAGTATAACAATAACGGATTCGAGGCATTGGGCCTTTACGAGATCAATTTCAGGCATCGGGTTGAATTGGGCTTTAGTCTGTTTACCGAAGACTACACCTATCTTGCCGGTGCGACCAACCCCAACGTTCCTCAGGCCTTAAAGGTTGACAAGCATCTTTTCAAGTTGATTTACAATTACGATGACATCGAGTATTTCTATCAGTATCTATCTGGTTTTCGCAGCGCGTTGAACTTTCAGTATGTAGGAAGTACGGATACGGCGCTTCCCGAATTTTTGATCGGATTTAATGACTTTGCCTATTTCCATAGAATTGGGGATAAGGGTAATTGGGCAAGTCGATTACGGCTTGGTCTGGCCAGCAATGTCGATACCCCATTCGCGCCCTTTACCGTAGATAATAATTTGAATATTCGTGGGGTCGGAAATACCATTGATAGAGGTACCGGAGCCATTGTATTCAATACGGAATACCGCCATACCCTAATTGATGAAAACTGGTTTGTACTGCAGGGCAATTTTTTTGTGGACGGTGGTTCATGGAGAAATCCGGGTGGCGGATTTGGTGACTTCGCAGATAGCCAGAACATTCGTATTTATCCCGGTGTTGGCTTGCGATTCATACACAAAAGAATATTCAACGCGATCTTTCGTATTGATTACGGCTATGGTATCACCAAAGATGCATCGCGGGGCTTGGTCTTCGGAATTGGACAGTATTTCTAAAGTATTACCGTACCTCTAGGACTTTCCAGTACTAGTTTTAGGCAAATCTGAGGTGATTTTTCCACTCTGAAATCAATGCCTAGCCCCGCAAAGACTTTGTTATAGGCTTTCGGGTTTGGATGTGTGCCATACAGTTCGATCAAGGTACAGCCCATATCAGGTAGCGCTTGATGCGGATGTATTTCCGAGCTACCCCAATCAATGCAAAAAGGAATCAGTTCTACTTCAGGTAGCGGTAAAGGCTTGCTCAATTCCCATTGCAAAAGGGCGCTATTTGCCATAGTTCTCGAACCTTCCATTATTCGGCCCATATCCGGGTGGTGTTTTTTCAATATCCTACTGTCGAGCTCAAGGTCGGTCGATTTTAAGGCCCAGCGCGTAAGTTGCTCTTTTGTTAAAACATCGACGCCCATCCATCTTGGTTTTTTGATCACTTTGTTGGTGTTGTCCGAAGCCAAGAGCTCTAAATAGATGCCACTATCCAAATTGATAAGCGCATTTTTAGTCCCGAAAGTCTGGTGGTAACCCCCAAAGATAGGCCGGATACCCAATCGCGTTTCAAAGTCATCCATTGATTTGTCCAAATCGAAAACCGTATATACCAGATGGTCGATAGACCGGCCCTTGTATCCGTTTGTATCCATGTCTCAAAGATATTCATCTTGCTTTTTGAATTGAGGCAGTTTCTCAAAATTACCGTTCATTCTCTGTTTCGAACTACAATCCCAGTTAGCGTAGGCATAACTTTGGGGCTCCAAAAAAGAACAATTAAAATTAGTTATGATGAAACGAGCATTGATTATAGGAGGTAGTAGCGGAATTGGAAAAGCGACGGGCGAGAAGTTATTAAGTGAAGGGGTCGAGGTACATGTGGTGGGTACCAACCCCAAGAAGCTGGAAAATTTTAAAAGTTCCAGTACGGGTGAGGTGACGATACATCAAGTAGATATTACCAAGAGTGGTGAAATGGCCGATTTAAACCATATTATAAATGGCTGGGACCGTTTGGACTATTTAGTAAACGCTTCTGGGATATTCAGACCAAAACCGTTCTTAGACCATACCATGGATGAATATGACAGCTATATGAATCTGAACCGGGGCTTCTTTTTTATTACCCAGGCCGCAGCCAAAAAAATGGCGGAAACGCAGGGAGGCGCAATCGTGAATGTGGGGTCAATGTGGGCCAAACAAGCTGTGAAAGCGACACCATCATCTGCCTACTCCATGCAGAAAGCTGGTCTTCATGCCTTGACTCAGCATTTGGCGATGGAGCTAGCGGATCATAAAGTAAGGGTCAATGCAGTTTCACCGGCAGTAGTGCAGACCCCTGTTTATGACAGTGTCTTCGGAAGTGAAGCGGCAGCCCATAATGCCCTACAAGGGTTCCATGGTTTTCACCCGATCGGTAGATATGGAAGGCCGGAAGATGTGGCAAACACCATTTGCTTTTTGCTATCGGATGAAGCTTCGTGGGTTACAGGTGCTATTTGGGATATCGATGGCGGTGTCATGGCCGGAAGAAATTAACCTTAAAGTACTACTTTCGTAGGCCGTCTATGGAAACAAAATCAGTGAAATACATCATTATCGGTGCTGGCCTTTCTGGCCTTGCCACGGCTTACGAACTATTCAGGGCTGGCGAAACGGATTTTCTGGTTTTGGAATCTCGAAATCGTATCGGAGGGAGGATTATGACATTTGAGAGCATTGATTTTGGGGCGACTTGGTTTCAAAACCATCATGGGCAGGTTATTCGATTATTAAGGGAACTACAGCTCGATAAATTTCATCAGTACGCTCAAGGAAAAAGTGTGTTGGTATACAGTAGCATGGCTCCTGAGCATTATTTTGAAAGCGATCCGAATGTCCCCACCGCCTATCGCATAAAAGGCGGCTCCGATGCTATGATCCAGGCCTTGGCAAGGCATTTTCCTCAGAAAATTCAACTGGGAATGGCTGTGACGGGCATCATTGAAAGAGAAAATAGTTTAGCTATTGAAACAAATAGTGGAACGTACTTTGCGGAAAAGGTCATTTGCACCATTCCGCCCAAGATTGCGCTGCGAGTGCGATGCACACCTGAACTTCCAGAAGCTCTAAAGCAGGTGATGGATAAAACCCACACGTGGATGAGCAATGCCATCAAGGTCGGATTGACCTTTGAAAGCCCCTTTTGGAGAGTCAAGAAATTATCTGGAACGATTATCGGTCAAGTCGGAGCGGTTACCGAACTTTATGATCATACCACTAA
This sequence comes from uncultured Flavobacteriaceae bacterium, assembly GCA_947494565.1. Classification (GTDB taxonomy): domain Bacteria; phylum Bacteroidota; class Bacteroidia; order Flavobacteriales; family Flavobacteriaceae; genus Maribacter_C. The sequence goes on from CANLVG010000004.1 coordinate 399,459, forward strand.
AGATGAAACGTATTTTGCGCTTATGGGTTTTGTCAACGAAGGCTTGCGTGATTGCAGTACGGAAGAACGGAAAAAGCGTATTCTGGAATACCTGTCGAAATACCTAGGCCCGGAGATTATGCATTTTAAGACCTATGAAGAGAAAGATTGGTCACAAGATGAACATACTTCTTGTGAGACCATCAAGTCGGTTTATATGAGTCCCGCCTATGGCAATCCCGTATTCGAAAAAATGTATTTTGGGAATAAATTGCTTTTTTCAGGTGCGGAAACTTCCCCTGTTCATGGAGGATATATGGATGGAGCTATTTATTCGGCAAGCCGTGCGGCGAAGAAAGTATTGGATTGATTTTTCGACTAAACGGTCTGTAAATGATTGCGGTTACCTATGAAAATATCTCCTCAACACATTGTACAGTACCATCTTCACAAGGCCCATCCGGAGAAATTGCAGTTTGAATTGTACGATTTGAATGCCTATCGAAAGGAAAGCGGTGAAAAAGCAGCGAAACCACATTCACATAGTTACTATCAGATTATTTGGTTTTTTGAATCTGGAGGTACCCATACGGTTGATTTTACACGCTTTGACATCAAAGCGAATACCATCTTGTTTATTTCAAAAGATCAAATACACGCGTTTGATGACACTGATGTCAAGGGTTGGCTTATCCACTTCAATGAAAGCTTTTTCATGCATAGCGAAGTCGATATCTTCTTGAAATATAGGATCTTTAATACACCCCTGAAATCTTCTTTGGAAATCACGGGAGAAAACCTGCAAATGGCTACTTCATATATTTCGCTCCTGAAAAAGGAACAGGCCCAAAACAATAGTTTTGGCAATGAGGAGGTGGTGCGCTACCTGCTCAAGTCATTTTTGATTAATCTTGAGCGCTTACACCGCAAAGGCCCGAATGAGCTGCTTGAGCTCAATAATCCGTATGAGCTGCGGTTTCTTCAGTTTAAGGAATTGTTGGAAGAGCACTACAAAAAAGGATTTTCCGTACGAGAGTATGCCGATGCCATGGGCATGTCAACAAAGACCTTGAGTACCATTACAAAAGCAGTAGTACACCGGCCACCATTAGTTTTGATTTCGGAAAGGTTGATCTTAGAGGCCAAAAGGCTATTGAAATTCACTCCCTTACAAATCAATGAAATTGCCTATAAGATAGGCTTTGAAGACGCTTCTAATTTTGGGAAGTTTTTTAAAAGAAAAGTAGGTCGATCACCAAAGGAGTATAGAAACTATCTTTCTGACTAAATTTAAATCCGCTTTCAACGTTTGATATATAGAGGCGCAACACTGTTGAAGAAATAGTTAACTAATTTTTTTTGCCCTATACGTCAATTCACTTGGGTTATTTAATTTTGTAAGCGTTAATTGGATTTTGGGCATTGTTTTTGAAGTTTGCCTTTTACATCAATATCTTAATGAAGGTAACACTATATTACAAAAAGGTTTTTGGTTTTTTAGGGCTATTTTGCCTGCTCGCCGGATTAAGGGCCCAAGATTCATTGGCCACGGTTACCGCCGAAAAAGGGGATGGAATTCTTTCCTTGCTCCGAAAACACGGAGTAAATCCGTATGATCATTACGATGACTTCATCGCCATGAATATGGATAATCTGAGAGACAGCGTTCATTTATATGCGGGTCGTACCTATCGCATTCCCTCCGTGAAACTAGATACGGTTCCTGTGGTTGATTCCATACAAAAACAGACTACGGAAATTAAGGAGGTAGTCGGTAAAGACTATGCCATTTTTGGGAAACGCCATGCTACGGTAGTTGCCAAAAGTGAAAAGTTAAAGGGGGCCGTGTATTACCTAGTTTCCGGTCACGGGGGGCCAGATCCCGGAGCAATGGCCGTCTATGCGGGCAAATCTTTGGCGGAAGATGAGTATGCCTATGATATTACCTTGCGCTTGGCCAAGGAATTATTGTCGCATGGCGCAATGGTGTATGTCATTATTCGAGACCCTAATGATGGCATTCGTGATGAACGAATTCTTAAGATAGATCATGACGAGTTGGCTTATGGTGGTAAGACCGTGCCCTTAAATCATTTGGCACGCCTCAAACAACGTGTTGATATTGTAAATGAACTCCATCGACAGAATCGGGGCAAGTTTCAACGATTGATCGTTACCCATGTGGATAGCCGCAGTAAAGGCCAAAATATCGATGTTTTCTTTTATCATCATGAAAAAAGCAAAAACGGAAAGAAGTTGGCGGAAAGCATTCACAAAACGTTTCGCAAAAAGTATAAAAAATACCAACCCAATAGAACGTACACGGGTACTTTTGGTGATCGAACGGAATTGTATCTCGTGAGAAAAACGCATCCGGCCATGGCATATATTGAAATTGGTAATATTCGAAACAAAAAGGACCAGAAACGTATTTTAGTTCCTGAAAATCGCCAAGCATTGGCCAAATGGATAAGCGAAGGGGTCATTCTTGACTTTGAGGGGGGCGAAATAGGGCGTATTCGCTAAATCGTTATTTTTCGCTTGTAATATTCATACAATTCTTCGGGCCCGGCGCCCAAGTAGTTTTTCAAGTGGATCATCCCAAAATGGAACTGCAAAGCTACCTCGCCCCGTTCTTCATATCTTCTAGCCGAAGTGATAACATGCCTTGGCAAGATTTTGAAATCAGTGAGGTTGTAGAGTCTATCTGTAAATTCGTTGTCCTCATAGACCAAATAGTCCTCGTTAAAACCACCCGTTTTCTGAAAAAGAGTCTTAGTGATGTAGAGGGATTGATCACCTCCTCTGCACACTTTGAAATTTAGTTTAGTGAACCAGGCGAAGAATGCCAAAAAACGACTCGAGCTATCGAACTTCATACGAAAGCAGCCCGCCGCATTACCTATTCGTACGGCATTTAAAATAGTCTCGTCAAAATTTTTCGGGGGTAACGTATCTACATGGAGAAAATACAGGGTGTTTCCCCTTGCCAGTTTCGAACCTATATTCATTTGTTTGGCCCTACCTTTTGATGATCGTACCACTTGAACTCCTAAACGAGAGGCGATAGCGACGGTGGCATCAGAACTGCCCCCGTCAACAACGATAATCTCTTCAATATTGGCCGGAGTACTGTTTTTTACCAGAAATTCGAGAACCGCACCAATACAGTTTTCCTCGTTTAGAACGGGGATGATAATGCTTATTCGGGGGTTCTGGGTCATCATTCAAAATAGCTTAGCAGCAACCACCGCCATTATAATGCCATGTGCTTTCGCTAATATGTATCTCATTGCTGGCTTCAGCTAAAGCTGCTGCAGTTTTGTCACAGACGGCAAGCGGTTGGTTTTGCATGAGCACATGCCCTTTCTTATCATCAAAATAGTCCTCATCACCATAGTAAATAGCGGTCTTACCCGTGAACATACAAGGCCCGTCTTCGGGCATCGGATCTTTAATGGCAGCGATTTCTATTGATTCGATAAACACAAGTTCGTCCGTTGGGTAGTGATTTGGCGATAACACACGATATGATTTTCTAGCCCTGATTTCTATAGTGCCAAAACCGGCATCGGTCAGCACCTTAACGTAGTCTTTTATGGGAATACTACCACTTAGGCAGAGTGCGCGTAGGCGGTCATCATTGCGCAAGGTCTCGTTCATCGGTTGTTCACAGGTGGGATCGCTCATCACCAGTCGTCCATGGGGTTTTAACACCCTGTACATTTCTGCTACTGCCTTTTTAAGATCTTCCATTTTGAAAATGTTGAAAAGACAGTTTTGGGCCGCTACATCAATGCTTTCGCTTTCTACCGGAAGGTTCAGCGCATCGCCTTTTACCAAGTGTACAAACTCACTTTTGAACCAATCGTTTTCGACTTCGGCAATTTTGAAATTTTCACGGGAAGCTTCGAGCATTTCGTCTACGACATCAACGCCGATAACGCCTCCTTTCTGTCGTGAGAAGTACGAGAATTGTAACAGCTCCATTCCTCCTCCAACCCCTACATACAAAACTTTAGGGTTGTTGATGAGGTCTTGGGCCGATACCGTACTACCGCAGCCATAGTTCATCTCCTGCATGATCTTGGGAATGGATAGCCCGGGAAATTGCCAGATTGGATTGGTGGTGCAGCATAATCCAACATCGGGGGTCAATGCGGCTTCTTTGTATAAATCGTTCGTTGCTTCTAGATAACTCATAATTTTAATGTAATTTGTATAAGTAGTGATATATGTTGCTTGAACATGACATCGCTTCCTACATCGGCATATTAGTTATATTTCTTTGATCAATTCCCTGAATAATTTGACCATTTTCGGTTCAGTATTTTCGGCAATCTCTATAATTTCTTGAATGTCAACCGGTTGTAGGTTGTCTGGATCGCATTCGTCCGTCAAAACCGAAACGGCTACAATGGGTAGTCGTAAATGATTGGCGACAATTACTTCTGGTACCGTACTCATTCCGACAGCATCGGCACCGATTATCTTCAACATGCGGTACTCGGCCCTTGTTTCCAACTGGGGTCCGACTACAGAGGCATACACCCCTTTTCGCAATGTAATGTGCTCTCTGCTGGCAATTTCTAGAAGTTTTGACCGCATTTCGCCATCATAAGGCTCCAGCATATCAACAAACCGATCACCGAATTGTGCCACATTTTTAAAGGCTAAGGGTGAGCTTCCTTGCAGATTGATATGATCTTCGATGAGCATCATATCTCCTTTTTTATAATCGAGATTGATGGCACCGGCGGCATTTGAGATAAATAATTTTTTGATGCCCAGTTGGTGCATGACCCGAATGGGGTAGGTGACATCCATGAGGTCATAGCCCTCGTACAAATGGAATCTACCCTGCATAACGACCACTTTCTTTCCTTCGAAATCACCATAGATGAGCTTTCCGGAATGGAACTCGACAGTCGCCAATGGAAAAAATGGAATGTGATTGTAGTGAGCGACGATAGGATTTTGAATTTCATCGGCCAATTTTCCTAATCCTGTACCGAGGACAATACCGATTTCAGGCTTGTCAAATCCTTTGTCGGTCAGGTAGGCGGTTGATTCTTGCAGTTGTTTTTCTGTCAATCTCATATCATATCTAAATAAGGTTGAAATGCTTTGATGTCTTTGATATCCTCATAAAGATCGATATCATTTCTGGTTTCCAATAAGTGAATTTTTTTATCGTGGAGGTCGGTAAGGGTATCTTTGAGCACAGTGTCCGTACCCCAAGCTTTCTCTTGAAAGACCCCCTTTGTAAACGTGGTCATGCCCAGTAAATAATATCCTCCATCTTGGGCCGGACCAATAACCGTATCTTCCGTGGACAGGGCCTTGAAGGCCTGGTCGATGTCCGTGGTAGTAAGGTCGTGCATATCGCTTCCAATGATGATAATACGCTCAAAACCATTTGCGAAACCTTCTTGGAAGGCCAGCGCCATTCGCGCACCCAAATCGGCACCCTGCTGTAACTTTTTGGTGAAAATGCCGGCATCCCAAATATCCTTTTCCCAAATCTCTTCTGAGTACCAAACTTGTTTTGCCGCTTTGACGTCTTTTGTTACCACTACCGTATGCTGCAATAGAAAATTGTAGATATCCAATGCTTTTTGATTACCGATAGTGGCGGCCAAACGGGTTTTGCATTTGCCTAATTCCGGATTTCTCGTAAAGATCAAGAGTAGATTTTTTGAGTCTTTGTCGTCGCGATCTACAACCATCTGCTCTTTCTTCTTATCGTTTTGGGGGATGCTGCTCATTTTACGGGATAATTTGACTTAGGGAAAAAACGGATTTAATGTATCTTTTTGGTATCGTATACTTTGATGCCGTTATTTAAGAGTTTTCCCCATTGTTTATTGAAGGTGTGTACACTGTCGGTTTCCGAATTATTTCGATAGACTGGCTTTCCTTGGTTTTTCCATTCAAAGATTCCGCCATACAGATTTTCGACATTGGTAAAACCTGCTTTTTGAAGCTTTTCACCAATGTCTTCGGATCTTACCCCTATAGAGCAATACACGACTATGGGCGCGTTCTTATCCGAAATCTTAGCTATAATAGTGTCTTCTTGAAAATCTTTGTACCCCACCCAAATAGCGTTTTTAAGATGGCTGATCTCGTATTCTTCTCGTTTACGGGTATCTAAAAACACCTTATCCGATTTTTCCTGTAGTTCATTTACGTAAATATAAGGTACGCTACCTGAGTTCAGTTGTTTTAAAGTTCGCTCCAGCTTTTTTTGTCCAGTTGCCGAAAGCACAAAGGTGAACGTGACACATATTGCGAAAAAAAATCTCATCTTATTTCTGTAATAATAGGTGCAAAGATACTATTTTAGACAGGTCTTCTTAAAGAGAAGGATACGTGATACCTTAAAAATGATGAACATTTCAAAAATACTACGAGCCCTTCTGTTGCTGCTAGTTCTTGCGTCGTGCAAAGAAAATAAGAAGACGGAAATTAGTGCAACTGAGAAAAGTATGTCGGACTATTACACGGAAACTTACCGTCCTCAATTTCACTTTACACCGGAGGAGAAATGGATGAACGATCCGAATGGTATGGTGTATCATAAGGGCGTCTATCACCTGTTTTATCAATATTACCCAGATGATATCGTTTGGGGTCCTATGCATTGGGGACATGCTACCAGTGAAGATTTAGTGCATTGGCAACACAAGCCGATCGCTCTTTTTCCGGACAAACACGGATTGATATTTTCCGGGAGTGCCGTGGTCGATTTTAACAATACTTCCGGGTTCGGCACAACAGACAATCCGCCATTGGTTGCCATTTTCACCTACCATTTGATGGAAGGGGAGAAAGCGGGGAGAACTGATTTTCAAACCCAGGGCATCGCATACAGTTTGGATAACGGCGCTACTTGGACAAAATACGAAGAGAATCCGGTGATTGGGAATCCTGGAATCAAGGATTTTCGAGATCCGAAGGTTTTTTGGGATGCTGAAAACGACCAATGGATGATGAGCTTGGTCGCCGGTGATCATTTGCAACTCTGGGCATCGGAGGATCTAAAGAATTGGTCGAAACGCAGTGAATTCGGAAAAGACAAAGGCGCACACGGTGGCGTATGGGAGTGTCCGGATCTCTTTCCTTTGAAAGTCGCGGGTAGCGAAGAAGAAAAATGGGTGTTGCTCATCAGTATCAACCCCGGAGCGCCAAACGGAGGCAGTGGGACGCAATATTTCATCGGCGATTTTGATGGTAGCCAATTTACCACCGAACAGACCGAGGTCAAGTGGATCGACTGGGGAACTGACAATTACGCGGGGGTAACCTACAATGTGCTTCCTAAAGGGTTTTATGGCGAAACCTATACGAATGATCCCGGACAAGACCGGATTTTTATCGGTTGGATGAGCAACTGGACCTATGCTCGTGATACTCCTACGGAGACTTGGCGTAGTGCCATGACGGTGCCGAGAAAACTAACGTTGAGAAAAGTAAGTCAGGGGTATGATCTGTTCAACTATCCCATTGCCGATTTAGATACGATTATCGACGCAGTGGCACCATCGGACATCATAATCGAGGCAGAAAAAGGAAAGGATTTCAAGTTTGATCAACTCAATCAAGCGGAGGTAAAATTCAAAACGACCAAAGGTGATCTCTCATTTGGTTTTCAAAATGACCTGAAAGAAACACTTCTGTTGACGTTCGATACAGACGAAAACCTATTTTCTTTAGATAGAAGTACCTCTGGAGAAGTCGATTTTCAGGAAGATTTTGGTAAGGGAATTCAAAAAATGCCCGTACCTGATTTGCCGAATGGTGAGTTTGAAGTGCGCATCCTGTTGGATGCCTCATCTATAGAAGTATTTCTAAATAAAGGCCAATATGTGATGACCGCACAGCTCTTTCCGAGAGAAAATTACAATACACTTCACGTAGAGAATACCTCGAATGTATCGATGAAGCTTGGCGATTTTGCGATAAGCCCAGTTAACCGTATTTGGTAGTCAAGGCCCGACCAATTCTTTGGCCAAGGCTTGCAAATCGATACCGATCTGTTCTCTACTGACCAGCACCACCTCTTCCCTTAGGGCTTTGGGTAAGTTCGAATACCCTTCTTTGGCTCCGAGAATCATTCCCGCGACCGCCGCAACGGTATCATTATCACGCCCGTAGTTGACAATGAATTGCATGGTTTTATCAAAATCACCTTCCCCGAACTGGAGTCCGGTAATCAAAATTTGCCAAATCTCGCCGGCATGAAAAGCAATCCCTTTTTTATCTTTTTCAAGTAATTGGTACACCATCTCTTGACGCACCCATTCTTTTTGGGTTCCGGGAAACTCTTCCGGACGTCTAAAAACCAAGGTGTCTTTAGCTACTAAAGAATCAATGAGAACCAAATTTTTGATGCGAAGTACATTTTTTACCGAAGCATCGGCCGTGGCATGTGAAATTCTACCCACCAACCTGCTGTCCTGATAACCATAAGGATCGATAAAGGTCGCGGTATTGATAATGGAATCCATATTTTGGGTACGCATTGCCATTTGTGTCATCGCGGCAACCAGTGCCGAAATATCCTTGGCATAACCCAAATCGAATAAGGTGTGATCGTAAGCCATGGTGTACGCTTCTTCAGGATTCGGTGCTACCAATCCGAACATGGGGGTGTATAATTGTCCTGCACATGACATTTCACCGCCATAAAATCTATTTTGCGCCCTCTGGTAGGCTTCCGCACTTTCTTGATACGCTAAAGTGACGCGAGCCCATTCTTTTATCCAATCGATTTTTTCATTTTGATCGTCCAACAAATCAGGATTCGTCCGTATTCTAGAATCTGATAGGCCTGCAGCCAATTCGCCATAATAGCTGGAAATAAATTTCGCGAAAAGTTCAGGATTCATGGCGTCGCCATGGGCCGAGAAGTATTTCACCATAGCATATTTCCACCGGGTATCGTCTGTAGTGGCACCGGGCAAAAGATTGTGTTCCCATGTGCCTTCCGGTGATTGCTCGCGTACGGCAGGTGTTAGCCCTGTGATGTATTGATACTTCAATTGAATATCATTGCGATGCCACATTTCGGTAGAGGCACCCATGGCATCACCGATTGCAGAGCCAACAAGAGCACCCAGTACTTTGTCATAGCGCTGGTCTTTCGACAAGTCGAAGGTTTCGGACGTGTAGGTGGTTTTTGTCGGACTATTGATTTCGATGTTGGTATCGGCCTCTTTACAGCTCAAGAAGAAGGCTAGGAAACTTAAGACAACGGGTTGCATTTTTTTCATGACAGCACCATTTTTCGGGCGAGTGTCAAAAGATACTGTTTTTCATCAAGAGTTCGTTCCAAAGGTAGTTGGGCCAGACCAATGATGCGTCGCATAATTTCGATTCCTGCGACTTTGGCGATCAAGGTCTTTTCGGCCTTGCCTTCGTACGACTCAAAAATGAGGTCGATGTAGCGTTCATCTGCCGTGGCCATGATACAGTGTGCTGTCATAACGCCTAAATCAAATTCGGCGAAGCCTGAAAAGCCGAATTCAGGATCGATGATGTATAGGTGGTCTTCAGCGGTCATCCAACTACCGGGATAGTAATCGCCATGCAACAGGGTATCACCTGACGAGAGGTACTTTTCTCCGATTTCACCAATAATCGATTTGAGGTGTTCGTCCTGTTTGTACCCCATGGAGAGCTCTTGCAATCCTTCTTGAATATCATTGAGTTGAAATCCGTTATCCGTTAGAAAGGGGAGCACGAAAATATGTTGGTGATTCAACCTTCGCATCTCCAGATTTTGCGGAAAATCTTTGGGGACTTTGGTGCGGTGTATGTGACCAATGGCGCTCATGAGTTGCTCCAGAATGACCGGGGCTATTGAGCGGTCCGAATAGAGGTAAGACATGTCTTCGCAATCGCCAAGATCTTGTAATAACAAAACATGTTCTTCTTCATCGTACCCTAGTATTTTTGGAAGGTGGGCAGCCAAAGCTTCATTTTGCAATACGTTATAGAACTGGTGCTCCACGGCAATCCGATCAACAGGTGCTTCAATTTGTTGGTATTTCTGTACAAAGGGGCGTGACTGTTTGAGAATGAAAGATCGTTCGTCCAAGATAATGCGAAGTACGACATTCATATTGCCCTCTCCTGGTTTTTCGACAGCTAAGATGCGTTCATCTGAGGTAATCCAACCTTTGGCGACTAGGTAACTCTGCAGTGTTGTTGTAGAGGTGTTGTTGTCTAAATAATTCAAAATGCGATATTTAATGGTCCAATAATCGGCGATGATAGTTGATCTGTCCCAAGTGGTAGGTGAGATGAGTCGCCAAATGTGTCAAAAAATAACCCGTGGTCATGGGTTTTTTGAATACAGGTATCGGATATTCTTTGTTGAGGTCCTCTTCCGACAATTCCTCAAGCGTACATTCGATCATGGCCATGGTACCATCGATCTGCATCAACAGTTCCTCTTTAGGTACGTCGCGTAGTGAAAACTCCAATTCACGTTGCCGTACATAGCCCGTGTTGCCCAGTTCCGTTCCTATAAAGGCATTTAAATTTCCTAGTAAGTGAAGACATAGGTTGCCTCCGCTATTGCGAATACCTTTGTTGGTAGTCCACAGATGATGTTCATGGTGATAGGCTTCGATTTCCCTTTTTAATTTTTGAAGATCCCTTTGGAACAGTGATTTGAGTATCGAGATATGCATAAACGAAATACGGGTCGTTGTAATTATATGGATTGCATCGCGGAAAATAATAAAAGCCGCGACTAAATATAGCGCGGCTTTTTCAATAAATACATATGGGCACGATCAAAAATGTAAATGATGCCAACAAGGTGTCAACATGCAAGTTTCCATGTTTAGAAACCTTATATTCTTTTTAACTGTTAAGCTAGTCAAAAGCAAAACCGGTTGAGACTCTAAAAATAAAGGCGTAGAGCACAACAATGAACATGATAAAACTGAACCATGCAAAAATTTTAAAATACCTCTTCACAACGAAGTTTCCGAGGTTTTTAAATCCATCAAGATAGATTTCTTTCAATAGTAAAGCTACTTTCATAATCTGGTTATTTTAGGGATTAATAGGGGACAAAGATTTAACCTTTGGTTTGAGTAAAGGAAAAATTCAGACCAAATGAACGCAATGCTTGTTGATCGGTCTGGTGCAGGGATAAAATTCGAATAATCGGGATGAACGGTTGTCGGACAATTCTTCACGAATTGGCAAACGGCATTAAAATGCGGTAAGTGGCACAGCAGGTCTTCGGGAAAACCATTGGCAAACAAAAAATCCCCGCAAAAGCGGGGATCTAGTGTGGTGCCTCCAGTTATTGAACTATTTGCAGGTTAATAACTCCTAACAACTCCAATACCTTTGAACCCTATAGAAACCGGGTATTTCGTAAATTTAAATATAGATAGGAAACATGTTTAACCATAAGATTTCTGTCAACTAAATTGTCAACCGTATGTCAACTATAAATTCCACATTCTTTTTAAAAAAGCCAAAATCGGATAAGGAAACATTGATACTCTTCTCGTCATACTTCAAGTTCGAGGAAAAGAAATTCGTTTACTCCACGGGAGAGAAAATCAACCCAAAATCATGGGATTTCAAAAACCGTCAACCAATAGCGCACGGAAAGAATAAATCAGGGGAATACAGCTCGATAAGAAGGCAGCTTAATCGTTACACGGATAAATTCGGCGAGCTTCAAGCTAGATCCAAGATATATGGTGAGGAGTTCACTTCTCAAATTGTTCGTATCGAATTCGATAAGGAATTCAAGAAAGCCAAATCAGGTAAGAACCTGTTTTTCAAAGCCTATGACAAGTTTATGGAGGACAATCAAAAACAGCAGAAATGGTCGCTCAATACGATTAAGAGATATAACAACATCAAAGGTATCTTGGAGGACTTCGAGCGGGACACGGGCTACAAGTTAAGTTTTAAGAGCATTACAAAGCGTTTTCACATCGAGTTCACCGAGTACTCGATGAACGTAAAGAAACACGCGACAAATACCTTTAGGAGGAATTTGGGACTGTTCAAGACCTTCATGTTCTATGCCTTGGATAACGGGTATACCTATCAGGACGATTTCAGGAAATTCCAGAAGATGAAAGAGGCATTTACGGAGAAGGTAGCGCTCAAAGCGGAAGACCTGGCCAACATTATGGAACATCAGTTCGAACTTCCGAGGTTGGAGCGGGCTCGAGACGTTTTCGTTTTTGCATGCACAACCGGAATGCGATTTGGGGAACTCAAACTCATAGGTCGCCACAATGTAATAGACGGTAGCATTTTATTGAAGGAGGAGAAAGGCGTGAACAAGAAACCAAGGGAAATTCCTCTGAACAATGTTTCCGAGATGATATTACGGAAATACGACTATGATCTTCCCCTGATAGCGAACCAAAAACAGAACAAGTATATTAAAGAGGTTTTCGAAGCTGCGGGATATACACAGGAGTCTGAAAGAGTAATCGTCAAAGGTAAAACAGTCGTTCGTGAAAAGATGCCGCTATTCGAAAGAATTAGTACTCATACCGCACGAAGAACCTTTATAACGATGATGAAGAGACAGAAAGTCTCCGATAAGCTTATTGCTTCAATTTCAGGCCATAAGGATCTGAAAACATTAAACACCTATTATCAGGTGGACCAAGAGGCAAAGAAAGAGGCTGTGGCAGATGTGTTCGATAATATTGTTCAACCATTAAGAAAAGTCAATTGAAAAGACCGGCCAAAAGGAAGAAGGACGACACGGCGGAGATTGAAGTTAAACTCAAGCACTTGTTCGCGAAGGATAAGTTTGCCAGGGTGAAACCGAATGGGACGAACGTTAATGAAATTTTCGAGAACAACCTCAAGATTTGGTTGCTCAACAATAGTGACGAAACTCAGGTGCTTCATGGTGAGTCGGTCGTTATCTCAAATGGAGTTATGGAAAATCCTGAAAATGTGATAACAGGCAACACAAAAGAAGGTTTTGAATTAACTGCAACTGATTTTATCAGCGCGGAACTAGATTTTCTTTCCGGCCTTAGTGCCAATTACTATTCAATTGTAGAGGGCAAACAATTAGCTATTTACAAGGGCTATCTAGAGCAACAAAGGAAAGTTAAGGCCGAAATTAAAATATCATTCCGTGACTCTTTCTACGAGGTTTCGGATTACGAAAAGGTTATGGCGCAACTAAATGAATACAGTATAGCCAGTAAAGTTGGAAACAAACACACATGGAATGTCGGAAGCGAATCTAGGTTGACCTTGATGACTGCATTTTACGATACATTACTTGACAACGGCTTAATTAGAAAACATCGCACACTTCAAGAAGCTGCTGACGCAATTAACAATCACTTCCACATAAATTATCATCGTGGGTATTTTAAACGTCATAGAGAGTATGAATGGTATGAAGGAATGCGAAACGACTTCCATTTTATACCAAAAAGAGTTAAATAATCAGTTTCTACTGTTACCGTAACTTGTAACAGATAATTACATATCCACATATATAAATTAGCCTTGTATAACTATAAAAACAAGGCATATGTATCTACCATTAGAGGAGCTGCTGGAGGCTCAAAAATCAAATTCCAGTCGTCTACAGAGAATTGAGCAACTATTGCTGAGTAATCCCATAAAAAGATATTCCCCTCAAGAAATCTCAGAAAATACGCCCCTTAGCACTCAGACAGTGCTCGCCGCAATTAAGGACGGTAGAATCAAAGCTCAAAGATTCGGAAGAAAGTATTTGATAACCGCAGAAGAGTTTGAACGGGTTTGTAAGGATGCAAAATCCTTAAAATATAAACGTTCGGTAGCTTAAAGAAAAAAAGCCCAGAATAGTCCACCAAAGACTCTGGGCTTAACTTTTTTACATAAACGGTATGGAGACAAATTTACTAAAAAACACGGTAATATCACAATTTAATAGGGTTAGCGATACCTTAGGGGAGAAAAGAGAACTAGAACTCGTATTGAATGAAATCAGATCAAATAAATATGTAAAGCTTATAAGTGGAATTCGCGCTACTAGCGAAAAAAAGAGGAGCACTTCATTGAAAATGCAATTGCCGGCCGTCACCTTTGCCGGAACTTTTTCAAAAAGGGCTAAAGCCTTTTGTACACAACCATCAGGGTTGATTTGTCTTGATTTCGATGGCCTGAGGAATGCGGGTATCGTAAAGGAAAAACTGGCCAGGAGCAAGTATTGTCTTTGCATATTTATATCCCCTTCGGGAAATGGTCTAAAAATGCTCGTACGCATTCCTTTGGTAATAGGCGACGAACGTTATAAGGAATATTACAATGCCGCACTTCTTCATTATGGTGACTTCAGGCCCGATACCTCCACGAAGGATATCTCCAGGTTGTGTTTCCTCAGCCATGACCCTAAACTTTACCTGAACGAAAACGCAGAGGTCTTTACAAAAAGGTTTATCGCTCCGGTCTCACGTCCAAAAGTCAGGAACCTTAAATCCATTGGTAGTGCCACCGAGGGCGCAAGAATCAAAGGACTTTTCAAATGGTGGAAAAACAACCACTGGGATCCATCCGCAAGGAACAATAGTCTGTACAAGCTTGCTGCTGCCTTTTGTGAATACGGTGTATCCCTTGATTCTGCATGGGCGGTTATCAGGACATACGAAGAGCCGGATCTCGATCAATATGAGCTTAAAAAGCTAACGGATTCGGCCTACAAGAGAATAACGTTCAACGCAAAAGAATTTGTTTAGATGGAGGCAGTGAAGAAAATGGATGTACACTCAAAAGCGATGAGCAAAGTAATTGAGATAACCAAGAATGATAAAATCGACAAGCTAGAACAGTTTCTCAAAAGATTCGGCTTACGACATAATTCAATTACTCGGGAAATCGAATTAGATGGTGACGCGATTATCGATAGGGATATCAACACCATCTACACCAAAGCCATGCGCGAGATTAACTATAATATAAGCAAAAACAAAATATGGGACTACATCAACAGCGACTTCACTAAAACGTATAATCCGTTCCTGGATTTCTTCGAAAAGTACCAAGAGATGAAACCTGTGGGGCGGGTAAAAGAACTGCTGGATTGTATCGAATACGAGAAACCCGATCTTTCATTGGACAGCTTGACCGAGGACGAGTCAAATGCTGATTTCTTGGAGGTGTTCATGGAAAGATGGCTGCTCAGTATTATTGCCGCTATGCACGGAACTTATTCTTTACTAGTGCTTGTCCTCACCGGGCCACAGGCAAGCGGTAAGAGTCGGTTCTTCCGGGAGTTGCTTCCCATAGAACTGAGACCCTACTATGCGGAAAGTAAATTGGACAGCGGGAAGGATGATGAGATATTGATGGCCAAGAAACTGATCGTTCTAGATGACGAGTTTTCCGGGAAGTCCAAAAAAGAGGCCGCAAAGCTCAAAGATCTTTCCTCAAAGGATTCCTTTACGGTCAGGAAGCCTTATGGCAAAGCACATGAGACCCTCAAGCGCCACGCTGTACTATGTGGAACTAGTAATGAGGAACAAATACTCAATGACCCGACCGGAAACCGAAGGCTTATCCCTATCAACGTGAAAAGCATAGACCTGGAGAAGTACTCCAAGATTGATAAGGTAGAACTCTTCATGGAACTATACCATACCTATCAAGAAATCGGCGACGGGTGGATGTTGGGACGAAATGAAATCGATTACCTAAATAAATGTACTTCGAGAAACGAGCAGCCCGACGTGGTTAAGGAGATGGTGCAGCAATACTTCGAACCAGTAGAAATGGAAGGTGGAAGGGCTATTAAACTCACTTCTACTGAGATAAAGAACAAGCTCGAAACAAGGACAAGGGAAACCATCAGTATCTACAAATTGGGGAGCATTATGAAATCCCTTGGGTACAGACAGGTGAAAGTGTACGACAGTAATACAAAGAACAGCAAAAGATGCTATTTGATGATAGATAAGACTAACGAGAGCCAATCATGACACTATTGACAATATGTAATGACACGATACGAACTCAACGGATGCGGGGGCTGAGGAGCATATCTTGTCACCTTGTCATCATGTCACTTGTTTTTGTAAAACCATACGCCTATACCCCTCTCTATATTAAACTAATATTTACCCTTTTATAATGACACTACTGACAAGATACTTTGGGAGGTCAACAAACATGGGACATAGGTTCGTGTCAATTGGTACAAATTCAAATGACAAGACTGTGACAAGAATGACAAGTTTCGAAGACATAGAAATACCACTGGGCGCCCCCATTTCCATCGAAAAATTGAATAAAAATCATGCTTTATACCAACCAACCTGTCAACTAAAATTGTAAAACATTGAAAATCAATAATATAAAATCACATATGTGGTGCCATAAAGTATCGAACCCTAAAATTATATCATTATAAATCAATAAAATTTCAAAGTTATGCAAGGAGGAAAAAGACCCGGAGCGGGCAGGCCAAAAGGTTCCAAGAACAAAAAGACCGAAAAGATCAGGGAGCATTTCGAGAAGTTCATTTCGGACAACTTGGTGCAAATGCAAGAGGACTATGATAAACTTGACCCCAACCAAAGACTACAGTTCATTTCACTATTGACGAAGTACGTACTGCCATCAATGAAGGCTATCGAGATGACCGGGGCAGTGGAAAGCCCTGTGATAGATATGAGCAAATGGAAATAAAGCCTCCCCAACTAACGGATTATCAAAAGGCGATCGTATACTCGGATGCTAGGTTTACAATTACCGAGGCATCCACTAAATCCGGCAAGACCTATAGCCATATCATATGGCTGTTCATGAAGGCCCATGAGAAGGGCATCGACCATGACGGACGCAGCTACTGGTGGTGTGCGCCCATTTACAATCAGGCGAAGATAGCATTCGATAGGTTCAGGAGGTATCTATCCGCAGCTGGTATATATAGGTTCAACGAGACCCATTTGGTGATATACTGTCCCAATGGAGCGAAGATTTATTTCAAATCCGCTGAGAAGCCGGACAACCTGTATGGTGAGGACGTGTATGCAGCGGTATTCGATGAGGCGCCGAGGGCGAAGGAGGCTACATGGTTCGCACTCCGTTCTACACTGACGGCGACCGAGGCACCATGCAAACTGATCGGGAACTTTGGGGGCCAGAGCAACTGGGTACACCTTCTAAAGGAGAAGGCAGGCTCGGATACTACATACCAGTACTTCAAAATTACATGTTGGGATGCGATTCGGGAGGGGATAATCACGGAAAAGGAAGTGCTCCAGGCGAAGAGGGATCTACCTGAGAAAGTCTTTAAAGCGCTTTATGAAGCAGAGGCCAGCGAGGACGAGGGGCAGTTAATAGGCTATGCAGCTATTAAGAAATTGTTCGAGGAGCAAGAACTCAAAATCGAGAAGAGATATATCACGGCCGATATTGCGAGATTCGGCAAGGACAGCACTGTAATCATGGTTTGGAACGGTTTCACGGTCATCTATGTAAAGGCATTACAGGCATCATCGATTGACCAATGTGTGGAGGCTATCAAGTCCATTCAAAGGTTGCACGATGTGGATATTCACAATGTAATCGTAGATCAGGACGGTTTGGGCGCGGGAGCTAAGGACTACCTAAAATGCAGAGGCTTCGTCAACGGTTCAAGGGCGGTGAAGATCAAGGGCAAAGAAGAGAACTTCGCCAATCTGAAGACCCAATGCTACTGGAAACTGGCGGAAATGATAAACGATGAACTAATCCGCGTCAGATGTTCTCCGGAAGTGGAGAAATCCCTTTCCCAAGAACTGGAATGGGTCAGGTTGCCAAGGGAAATCGATACATCCAAAATCACAATCCTAAGCAAGGATAAGATCAAGGAGTATCTGGGCCGCTCACCGGACTATTCGGATGCGCTTATGATGAGGATGTGGTTCGTTCTCAAACCAAATTATGCTAGGTATGCCGTTAGATAAGCCACTTATTGCACCTTCCAATTAGCCAAAAACACAACTTCTAAGTCTTTTGTGTGTAAAAAAGTTTGAAAAATAGACAAAAACACAACTTATGTGTTATATGTAAAAGCAGGAAACATGGAATCCGAAACCAAATTACAGAGGCAAGTCTATCTCACAGTGGACAATATCGAAAAAATAAAGCGTGTATCGAAGACCCTGGGGATAACCTACTCCGGGTCTATCAATTATATGCTCAATAAAGTGAAACTACCGGAATGAATGGCTTCTCAGTCTTAAGGAATTAAATCTCAAAAAAAGATATGAAGAATAAACAACGTCCCGATTTCTTGGAAATAGCTCTAGGAAAGGCAAGGGTAGCGAACGCAAAATATGAAGCGAAACACGGTAATCCCTTTATGAAGATCCTAAGGGATTCGGAACTATTTAAAAATAAGAAGTAATGGCAAGCAATTTAACTTCAGGCAGAAAAGAGCCTTGTAAGGATTCGGTAGGTGGTATCAAAAAGGCCATATTCCTTGATTATGTCGAGGCACCTTTCACTTTGACGGGAGGCCAGGGCACTGGGATCAATGTAGCCGTAACGGAGGTGTTCGAATACGAACTACGCTCGGATAACAATACGTTCACCGAATCGGTAGTAAGTGACAAGAACGCCGGAACGACCATAAACACACAGACATCGGAAATCCGTTTGAAGAAGCAGACTTCCGCCACATCCAACGAGATAACCCTAATGGCGAACGGAAGACCGGTAATCGTACTTGTCGGTTATGACGGAAGCTATAAGGTAATGGGCTATACGGAAGGTTGCGACCTTACCGGGTCGAATATTCAATCAGGTGGAGCTAAAGCGGATTTCAACGGTTACGATCTTACGTTTACCGCAATCGAAACTCAATTGGCACCACATCTCGATAGCGCGACCATTACAGCACTCGAAGCCCTGGTCAGCGCGAATCTAATAACAGTTTAAATAAAAGTATAATGAAAATAGGATCAAGAAGAGAGGAGTATCTAAAATTGAATAAACTCCAGGATGAATTGGAGGCGATTTGTTCGGCACTGGTAGAGAAGGCAAAAAAGATACTTGATGTCACGCAAATTGATGACCATCAAGCCTTGTATACTACGGGGTTGGAGTACATTCAAAACGAGTTTTTCAATAGGTTCGGGGCAAATGAGCCTCCCCATATAGATAAACTAAGGTTTATGCTTTCCAAGTTCGATGTGGATACCGTGGAAATAAACCGATTGACCAGTGCTATCAATAATCTCGTTAAGAAGTTTTACAGGCACCCTCCGGTATTTTCCGCTATAGGTGTGACCAGTGGTTTTGCCGAAAGTGATTTTGACTATATACTGGATGAAAGTAAGCGCGACGAGTATGAAGCGCTGACCGCCTTTTTGGATGCAGCACGTGCTCTGAAGGACAATTATCATACAGGAGGTAGTATAGGCATTCTAAGATTCCACGACGGACTTCAATGGGATACTAGCCGTATTTTTCCTGAAATCAATCCATACAAGTTCGCCCAGAGATAGGAACAATTCAAGATTTTACTGATTGCTTCATTTTTTTATTATTAACCATCCCCCTTGCTGTTATGGTGAGGGGGATTTAAAAAAAATCTTATGCCTCGTGTCAAGAAAAAACAAATTCAGGTTAAGGACTATGTTGATTTCTCTATCGATGAGATTATTACGGAGTTTACAAAGCTTAATGAGTTGAGCATGACGAATCTCGATCTCGGCCCTATTGAGATAATGACCCAGAGCTTCCACATAATATCGGAGCAATTGGAACTTATCGAGGAAATGAAAAGAAGAACAGGATTGAACAACAGGGAGCTTAACTCATTGTTCCCTAAAATCGATAAGAGCCAATGGTTACCAAGACAATAACGATAAACGTTCAGGACGGGGAACTCGACGAACTGAACAAGGATCTCCAAAAGACCAAATCGAATATCGACAAAGTAGAGGACTCCGCGCAGAAAGCGGACGGGGGCCTCAAGAAAGTCGGGGAGAACAGCGGGGCCATAGCCACGTTGGACGCGCTCACAGGTGGGGCCGCCTCCAGGATACGTGACGCTGCCGAGGCAAGTAAGCTGCTCTCCTTCAATTTAAGGGGCGTTCAAGCCGCAATCGCAGCGACCGGTATAGGTGCGTTCGTTGTGGCCTTGGGCCTAGTCGTTGCCTATTGGGACGACATAAAGGGCGCGGTCACCGGTATCAATTCGGATCTTAACGACCAGATCGAGCTACAGGCGCAAATAACGGACGAGGCCCGCTTCCAATTAAAGTCCCATGAGGCTGGTGAAAATGTCCTTCGTTTGCAAGGGAAGACGGAGAGAGAGATCATCGAATTAAAGAAAGAACGCATCCAACAGGTGCTCGATACTACGAAAGTCGAGCTTGAGTACCAGAAACAACAATTGGAGGGCCAACTTGAGGCCGAGAAGAACGCTAAAACCATATTTTATGCGGTAACGGAAGCCGGGAACCAGTTCTTTACGTTCATCGCGCGGGGTATGGACTCATTGTTGTCCAACCTTGGTATAGATATAGGGCTTGAGGGCAAGGTAGGCGAGATCCGTGGCAGTGTCTTCGACTCTTTGTTCGGAAGTGCCGAATCGATAGAGACCCGTAAAAAGGAGATCAATGAGCTGACCCTTGCTATCATAGGCCAACAGGACAAACTGGCCGCTATGGAGCTTGCTAGGCAAGGTGAAGGCTCCAGGGGGCCGGATCAAGAGGCCGTAGCGATCCTTCCATTAACGGGATTGGCCGGCTTCGATAGCCTTGACCAGACCCTTAGTGCCGAATTCGATGCTATTTTTCTTGCGGAGACCGCTAGAACCAACCTTGAAAGGGAGCAGAGCGAAATCAGGAAGACCATAGCCGAAGGGGAGAAAGAGGCAAAGATATTGGCCCTTCAACAAGTGGGCGCGATATTCGAGAACCTATCCAGTATTGCCGGCAAACAGACCGAGGTAGGCAAGGCATTGGCCGTGGCCTCTACGCTGATCAATACCTTTGTTTCGGCGACCTTGGCATATAAGGCGGGACTTGAAACGGGAGGGCCGCTAGGGATCGCATTAGGGATCGCCTCATCGGCCGCTGCGGTAGCTGCCGGACTTCAGAACGTGAAGAAGATACAGCAGGTAAAAGTGCCAGGCGGTGGTGGTGGCGGATCCATTGGGAATACGCCTAGCACACCACCTGCGTTCAATGTCGTAGAGAGCAATGCCCAAAATCAATTGAACCAAAGTTTATTGGAGCAGAACGATCAACCGGTTCAGGCATTCGTTGTAGAGGGTCATGTGACGACTGCCCAGGAATTGAGAAGGAATGCGATAGAAAGCAGTAGTTTAGGGTAATTTACAATTATTCAAAGCCATTGTTTAAAATCGAATTTCTTAAGTTATAGATTTTATAAATATCTCTGTCGATTTTCAAAGCATCAATTGCGTCTCGGTAATTGTCAATATCCGTTATAAAGAATTCAATCATTTCGCTTCTTTCAAGCTTTGTATTTGATGTATATAGATCCATACGAATACTCAACAAAAAATCAGCAATCAAGGAAAGCATAATAACTGAGTAAGAATTGTCATCTTCTCGAATATTGTCCACATCTGCATTGAACATTGATTGCATTAGTACGTTGAAGGATCTTACTACTTGGTCGGAACCAAATGTTGTCAAGTTAAAAGCTGCGGTTTTATACTTCACCGATAGCAACTTTTTAGATCCGTCATCTTTCTCTCTTTTGCTGGCAGTAAATGTAAATAAGATTATATATGGTTCTAATAAAGTTCTATAAGTCTCAATTTTAAAATCCCTTGTCCTTTCTTCTGCCAATAACTTATCTTCTCTCTTGGATTTAAGATACCAAGTGATCAAACCGCCTCCGAATATTATTATCTGAGCCGCAAAAACAATTACCAATTCCTTAACCATGGGTCTTAAGTTTTATGAATGAAATTCAATGTAGTATTCGTATTTCATCAATTTATGATAAAAACAAAAATAATTCGTAGTAAATAACTTCCAAAGTGAATGAATGCGAATCGCATCCTTCGCCGATAAAATTACGGTAGCAAAAACCACGTTCCAAGTAAGTGAGTGTAAATAGAGGGGGTTCCAAAACGGAACGCCGCCCGCAAATAAGGGATGTCCTAAAATGGGGCATACCCATCTCGTGGGCACGCTACCAGAGCGTAGCCACCCGGCGGCGATGTTTCCCGATTAGTTGGGAAAGGGAAATATTTCTCTCTACTGCGGCCGTACCCAATGGTGGGGACGGAAAAGGACAAGGGTTTGATGAAAAGTGGTTAAATGATGATTTCCCCAGCATACTTTTCCATCCTTTGGCCATGTCCGAACGGATGTAGTCCAAGTATTTTTTCAGTTTCAACACATAGCTCTATCTCAACAAAGAATTTGTGCAATGCGTATAAAGTAAACTTACAATCTATGCTGCTATAATTATTTAAGTGTGTTCCATTATCCCAGAGCTCGTCCCACTGCTTTTCCGTAGTTAGGGATAAAAAATTTTCTAAAGTCATTTGGTCAGTAGTTTAAAGGATTAGCCGAATAGATCCTGTTGTGGTTTGTTCTCATAATCGATAGCGATTTCCAAATGATGCACCGGTGTTGTGATATCCGGTCTGTTCGATTCTACTTTCGGCCTATAGAGATCCCTACTAATGGGCTGGGCATAGATAAGTTCGTCCGGCATATCATTATCGATCAAATTTTCAAGGTCGCTTCGTGATGAGCTACTATCCAACCATCCCTCAACCTGATCATCATGTAATATTACCGGCCTTCTTTTTTTAGTGTGGTGGATCTTTTCAAAGAGAGGTGTCGCGGGTTTGGTGATTATAGCGAACGTGGCATGCCCGTCCTTTGTAAAACTGTAGATTCCCGCAAGTTTCGTTACTTCCTTATCCCTGCGCTCAAAGAAGAAGGGTATCGAAAACGGTTTTTTCACGTGGGTGACGCGATAGGGTTCGTAAAATCCCGTGACCGGTACGATACATCTTCTATTCTCGGCGCTATCCATGAACATACGCGAGGTAAATATCTTTTCACTTGTGGCGTTCAGACCGGAACCCACTCCCCTTGTATCGGCATAATATCGTTCCGCATTCTCACCCAGTTCCCAACTTGGGATGAACCCCCACATCAAAGGCGCGAGGAATTTCGGGTTCTCCTGGGGCTGTATGGCCATTATAGGGTGAATGGATTCCTTTGTTCCGCCCTTCAACGATTGTTTGGCAAAACCGTTGATATGGTATTGCTGAAGGTCGTCATCATCAAGGTATTCGGGTAGCTTAGCAACGGCGTTCAAGGCTTTCTCAAGTTCCGAAAGGGGCTTTCCCTGTTGGGTCGAATAACACATGCTTATCGGTTTGGATTCAAGATAAATATTTTTGTGTTAAAACAGATTGTCTTCTTTCAAATTATGGAAATATACCTAATATTTGGAATATGTCCGAACCATACAATGTACATCAAGAGCTTATCGACCTTTGGGTCAGGCAGGCCATATATTTCGAAGGGGATTTTATGGTAAAGAACGCGGGCAGAAGTTATCTATCCGTGGTCAAGGGTAAAGCTGTGTTCTGTGACAATGGACATATCACCAACTACAAAAGAAAGCCAGAGGTATTGGAAAGGATATTACATGGATTGGTAGACAGGTATCATAACTTCACCCATTGCGGATACTATTACTTTTATTCAAGAGGCGAATGGCAACGATTCAAGCCTTGAATTAACGATGTTAAATTTCCTATTTGATTGAAAATGTTCTTTTTAAATAATAATTTTAGGAAGATCCAGTTATCAATTAAACTTAAAAACAAAAACCAATGGGAAAATTCGAAATCAAAAAGGACAAATCCGGCCAGTTCAGGTTCAACCTTAAGGCGGGTAACGGCCAAGTAATCTTAAGTAGCGAAGCCTACAAAACAAAATCATCCTGTGACAACGGTATCGAATCCGTTAGGAAGAATTCGCAAGATGACGGGAAATACGATAGGAAAACCGCAAAGGACGGAAGTCCGTATTTTAATCTAAAGGCATCAAACGGACAGGTTATAGGAAGTAGTGAGATGTATTCAGGTACGTCCGCTATGGAAAACGGAATAGCCTCTGTGAAAAAGAACGCTCCAGATGCTACGATAACTGACAATTCGTAGTATATTTGAATTCACTCATTATATCCCATAGGGTTATAATATGAAAGGCGGCCCCGCTAATGGCCGTCTTTTTTTATTCTCCTTTCGTAAGCTCAAGCAGCTTTTCAAGATCTTCTGTCGAGCCAACTTCGTGAATTATGTTTCCAACTTTTACGAAACCCTTAATCGCAATGTCCTCGTTCGAAG
This sequence comes from uncultured Flavobacteriaceae bacterium, assembly GCA_947494565.1. Lineage (GTDB taxonomy): Bacteria > Bacteroidota > Bacteroidia > Flavobacteriales > Flavobacteriaceae > Maribacter_C. The sequence continues at coordinate 423,799 of CANLVG010000004.1, forward strand.
AAACAAAGAAGTCTTTTACATCTACTCTCAGGACTTCGGCGATTTTACCCAAGGTTTCAATCGTGGGGTTACCATTTATATTTCTACTCAACGACACCCTATTGATGCCTAAGGTATTGGCGATTTCCTCCATCGAAATTCCTTTCTCCTTCGCGACTTCCTTTATTCTCAACACTGTATATGGATTAACAATTAACTATACAAAGTTACAAATTAAATATAATTTAACATTAAATAGTTAAATATATTTGGACACTTAACTTTTAAATGCTACATTTGAATTATAATTATAACATTAAAGAGTTAATTGTTTAAAAACCACCATCATGGACAAATCACATTTATTCAAGCAGGCCTGGGTAATCGCAAAGGCGACAGGCAAATCATTTCGTATCGCTCTTGTAAAGGCATGGAGCATCTATAAACTTAAAAAGGAAATGCTCAAGCGCAAGGTAAAGATAGCGTACGAGAAAAAGGACGGCAGCCTACGCTATGCGATGGCCACCATGCAAACGAAGTTCCTAGGGGACATCAAAGGGTTGCGCGCACCTAATCCCAAAGTAGTAACGTACTATGACCTTGATTCAATGGCGTTCCGTTGCTTCAAGGCGGAGAATCTAATCCAAGTATACTAAAACCCATTAATATGAAAACAAACATTTCAAAAGAGAAGGCTATTGCGCTTTTGACCAACGTATTCAAGCACAACGACATGGCAACGGCCATATCAAAGCTTGCCGGCAACGTGATACATAACAACTACCCGTTGCTGTGGGACTATATCGAGCCGATATTCGGATTTGACCCGGACAATCTGGAGTTTCCCGCCTCCAACCATTACCTGGACTTGTTCTTTACGGTTTCAAGATTGGATTCCAATGCAAAGGAAAGAGCAAAGGTCTATTACGCCAACATGGCGGACTTCGTCAAATCAAGGATCGAAACTATTAAAACAACTAAATCATGATAGTAAAACAAAAAATCGGCAAAAAGCTGCTAAAGGAAATCAACGGCAATAAGGAAAACTACGTACTCCTTAATATAGAGAACGTGCCTTATTGGAAAAGGAAAGAGTTCAAGTTGTGCCTTCCCCTTTTGGGTGTCATATCTCAAGGTGAGAACGTCAAAAGTACGTTGGCGCAGTTCGATCCGGCCAATCCGATCGTCACGGACGTACTGTTCAGGGCCATGCGGGTGATAATGTCGGACGATGGTGGCCTTAGCCATGATGAGATAAAGGACTACCTGTACACTACGGGCCAAATAGAGGATTTTGCAGGTGATACGGAAACTCTTGAAATCATGGTGCCGGACGAGGCGGCACTCAGGATATTGGGCTTCTCGAAGAAAAATCTTAGGGACATGCCGGATAGCCGTAAGAACGAAGTGCTAGAAGAGTATTGCCGCGCCCTTGGTGCGTACAACGTGGACAAGACCAATCTAGATTCGTCCACCGAAAGGCTCTGGAACCTTGTCGAGCAGTACAACAAGACCAAAGAGGAACTTAAAAACGAACGACTTGCGGAGCATGCTGCGCACATGGATAAGGAGAATGACAAATTGAAAAGGCAGGGCGTCATATTGAAAGAAATCAAGGAAAAGACCAAAAAAGGAGAGAGCCTTAGCCTTGCGGAACGGTGTTTTCTCAACCCGGATTATGTCAATAAGATAAAGCTGCCTGAAGAAAGCCTGAAGGAAATTGCCTCTTCCGTGATCAATTAAAAACGGCCACTTATCAAAAACCTAAATTGTGAACCCGATTGTCAACCAAAAAACAAAACCCCCGTAGTTATTGAAACTACAGGGGTTTGAGGTGGTGCCTCCAGGAATCGAACCAGGGACACATGGATTTTCAGTCCATTGCTCTACCAACTGAGCTAAGGCACCGTACCATTTCTAGAAGCGAAACATATTCGCCCAAAACGGGGTGCAAATATAATTTCAAATTTAGGATATACAAACAAAAACCGTAAAAAAGGAAATTGTTTTTTCTGAAATTATGATCTTTGATACATGAACCTGATTGTCGACGTTGGAAATACAGCCACCAAGCTTGCCGTGTTTCACGGTCAAAAGCTGTTGTTTGATACAGTTTTGGAGAAAAAGGGACTTATCGATGAGGTGAAGGAAATCTTTGATCAATACCCCAATATTCGTAGGGCCATGGTTTCTTCGGTGGGTGAGTTCGATACAAAGCAATTGGCCGCCCTTTCCATTTTTTGTAAAGTGTATGTCTTGGATCATACCACACGTACTCCATTTAAAAATTCGTATGCTACCCCACAATCTTTGGGTGTGGACCGTATTGCCTTGGCCGCTGCGGCTTTTTATCGAAATCCCAATGGCAATATCTTAGTGGTGGATGCGGGTACCTGTATCACATATGATATGGTGAATGACTACGGCGAATATCTTGGCGGGGCCATTTCACCTGGAATCCATATGCGCTATCGCGCCATGCACGATCAAACTGCGAAATTGCCATTATTGCGAAAGGAAATACCTATGGATCTCATCGGAAATTCAACCGAAACCAGCATGCATAGCGGCGTTGTCAACGGTGTCTGCGCCGAAATTGACGGGGTAATCGACCAATATAAATCGCGTTTTGCACATTTAACAGTTATTTTAACAGGCGGCGACTCCCAATTTTTGTCAAAACGATTAAAAAATACCATATTTGCGGATTCCAAATTTCTCCTTCGAGGACTAAATTACCTACTGGAATACAACAAGCACTGAATGATCAAAAAAATTGGATTTGCAATAGTGTGCCTGACCTTTTTCGGCGCGTATGCTCAAGATGGTACGGTATCTCCCTATTCCTATTTTGGTATTGGCGAATTGAGATCGACCACGACGATCGAAAACCAAATGATGGGTGGTATTGGCGTCTATACCGATAGTATACATGTCAATCTGCAGAATCCGGCGGCCTATGCCGACCTAGGGGTGCAGTTTGGCGAAACATTTGGGTTAACGACATACACGGCTGGTGTTTCATATAACCAGCTTACCCTTTCAAGTGCTACGGCCGAAGAGAGTAGTAGCGTCACTAATCTTGAGTATTTGGCCCTCGCCTTTACGCTACGGGAAAATTTAGGTATAGGTATAGGTCTTATGCCGCTTTCATCGGTAGGGTACAACTTTGAATCCGCTATTGACGGGGTGGGAGATGACCCCAATATTGTCAACCGCTTTTCGGGCACAGGAGGACTTAATAGGGTCTATGCCTCTATCGGTTGGGGTATTACCGATAATCTGAAACTAGGGGTTACGGCCAATTTCAATTTTGGTACCTTAGAGAGTGAACGTCTGCAGCTGGTGGAAGATGTGCAATTGGCTACTTTCGATGAAAGATCATCGCGTATCAATGGGATGGACTTGAACTACGCGTTGAACTATACCCCGCGATTCAAGGATAAATACAGACTTCATACCTCTATTCGTATAAATACCCAAGCGAACCTGACGGCACGCAATACCCAACGAATCGGTTCGGTAGTGGCTGATGAAGATAGCCCCGTCTTAGGTACGGAGCTAGAAAGTTCCGATGTAAACTTAGACGCGCTCGGACTCAAGGAGACCGCGGTAAAAATACCGACGACGCTGACCATGGGCCTCGGTTTCGGTGAGGATAGAAAGTGGTTTTTGGGAGGTGAATATAGTGTCCAGGATCTGGGTGATTATGTCAACCCGTTTTTGCAGTTCGAAAACCTACAATATCAAAATGCAAGTACCATCGCTTTTGGTGGTTTTTGGGTTCCCGATCATACGTCTTTCAAATATCTGAAACGCATTACATACCGCGCCGGCGTGCGGATGGAGAACAGCGGTATGCTTGTTAACGATACGGAAATAAACAACTTTGGCATAACTTTTGGAGTTGGACTACCACTGGGACGAAGTCTCTCAAACCTCAACCTAGGTTTCGAACTAGGACAACGAGGTACGACAGATGCCAATTTAATAGAAGAAGGATACTTTAAAATAAATGTAAGTCTTTCACTGAATGACCAATGGTTCCGTAAGGCAAAAATAAACTGAGAAAAATTTAGTACATTAACCGCTTTAAACAGATATCAAAATGAAAACAACATTCTACTCTACGGTATTTATGCTTCTTGGATGTATGATGATGGGTAATGCCCAGGCTCAAAATCCGGAGTGTATGACCAATCTTTCAATTTACACTGAGCACGTAAAGGTGAAAAACTATGACGCTGCCTATACGCCATGGAAAATGGTTTATGAGACCTGTCCTGAACTGAATTATGCGAATTTTCTGTATGGAGAGCGAATCCTTAAGGATAAGATCAAAAAATCGTCTGGAGCTGAAAAAGATGGTTATATCAGTGATTTATTGGCGCTTTTCGATGGTAGCATGAAGTATTTTCCAAAGAAGGCCAAATTGGCTTCGGTCATTATAGATAAGGTGTTGTTGAAATACGACAACAAAATGATTTCTGATGATGAAATCTATTCGATGTTGGGCAAGGCCTTTACTGAAGATTTGGCCAACTTTAAAAATCCAAAAGCCCTCTATCTGTATTTCTCAAGTTTGGTAGATTTGCACAAATCAAATAAGAAAGATCTTCAAGAAGTTTTCGATGTATATGATAACGTTACCGAAAAAATCGAGGACGAGAATGCAAAGCTTACAGGTGCAATTGCGAAGTTGATTCCAAAAGATTCCGCTGGTACCTTGACCTCAAAGGAGAAAAAAAGGTTTAAGGCATATAATACCAATTCCGCATCCTTTGGTAAGATTGCAGGAAGTATCGATACCAAGCTAGGTGATTTGGCCGACTGTGGAAACTTGATTCCGTTATATCAAAAGAATTTTAGTGAAAAGAAAGGTGATGTGGTATGGGTGAAAAGAGCGGTGAGCAGAATGTTCAACAAAGAATGTACGGATGATCCCTTATTTAGTCAGATGGTCGAGGTTCAGGCCGAACTAGATCCATCAGCCGATGTTTATGTGTATCTCGGAACTTTAAAGTCAAAAGCCGGTGATACCCAAGGGGCCATTGCCGATTTCGACAAGGCGTTGGAATTAGAAACGGATGCTCGAAAAAGATCTAATATCGCTTACAAAGTTGCTACGCTCTTCAGAAGAAAAGGCAGCAAGTCGTCGGCTAGAAAATACGCCCAGAAAGCGATTGATGCCAGTGGTTCAAATGGAAAAGCGTATTTGTTGATTGCAAACCTTTATGCGACCAGTGCCAACAATTGTGGTAAAGATACCTTTGAGAAAAGGGCAATGTACTGGAAAGCAGCGGATATGGCTAGTAGAGCGGGGCGTGTAGATCCTTCCCTTGGTTCAAGAGCTAGGAAATCGGCCAGCAGTTATCAGCAAAAAGCTCCGGACAAAGCGATGATTTTCCAGAAGGGAATGTCAGGTAAAACCGTATCCTTCAGTTGTTGGGTCGGAGGCAGTGTAAAAGTGCCTAATTTGTAAAATGAACTTACTTTTAAAGTTGAATATACCAAGCATTGCCATGATTTTCATGGCAATGCTTTTTTGGTCTTGCTCGGATAACTATACCCGGGTAGGTGATGAAGCACAAAAAAAAATCTTCCCTCAAGGGATAGCCGAGAATTTTGTCATGACCTATACCGAAGTTAGGGAGAACCTAGAGCCCGAAGATTCGGAACCTTCTCGAGTCATTTCCGTTCTTACGAGTGATAAAAGCGAGGATTTTACGAATTTGACGTTTCCGTATCAGACCTTTCCCGATGGTTTGGTTCTTGATATCTACGACGCCGAAAATAGAAAAAGTGTAATACGGGCAGATTATGGTATCATCTATTCTGCAACTGATTTAATAGATTTGCGTGGTAATGTGGTTGTAGACAGTTACGATGGAAAAAAATTGGAATCACCACAACTTTACTATGATCAAATCAATGAATGGATATTTACTCAGGAAAAGTTCAAGTATACAAACCCTGAGGAAGGTACCATTATGGATGGTGAGGGAATGGATCTCAAATACGACAAAAGTCTAAGCTATGTCAGCGCGCATAAAACATACGGACTTATGTTAATCAAAGACGAAGCACTCAAAGAAGATACTGATGAATAAATACCTTAAATACACAATTTATGTGAACTTGGTAGTGGCCGTACTCTCGGCTATCATGGCCTTTAACACATGGAATACAGATCGTTCAAGATCGTATATTTTTATCTTTTTGGCGGTGATTACCGGCTTTATGTTCTTTTTTAGAAGGCATTACCTGAAGAAATTTGAACAAAGAAAACGTGACAACCAACAGTAGCCTTGGATACCTCTATAGTTATTATTGTCCTTTCCTTATTGTTTTCCGCCTTTTTTTCGGGTATGGAAATCGCCTTTATATCGGCCAATAAGATCCATATAGAGATTGAGAAAAAGCAAGAGGGCTTTCTAGCGAATATACTGACCAGACTTACCAAGAAACCTTCCAAGTTCATAGCAACCATGCTGATCGGCAATAATATTGCCTTGGTTATCTATGGTATTTTTATGGGCGACTTTCTAACGGATTGGCTCCTGCACTTTTCCATGAATAGCGACATAGGCTTTTTGACCTATTTGACGGAGTTCAGTTTACTCACCAAAACGATAATATCCACCTTGGTCATCCTGTTCACTGCCGAATTTCTGCCCAAGGTGCTATTTCAGATCTATTCGAACACCTTGCTTAAATTGTTCGCATTGCCGGCTTATCTATTTTACCTTTTGTTTTCGTTGATTTCTGAATTCGTGATTAAAATCTCTGATTTTATCTTAAAGGCCTTCTTCAAAACCGAGGGCGATGAGGTGCAATTGGCGTTCAGCAAGTTGGAATTGGGCGACTATATCACGGAACAAATGGAAACCGTAGAAGAGGAAGATGAAGTGGATTCGGAGATTCAGATTTTTCAAAATGCACTGGAATTCAGTGCGGTAAAGGCACGTGAAGTTATGGTGCCTCGAACTGAAATCATGGCCGTGGAACTGCATGAAACCCCTAAAAACCTCACCAGGATCTTTTCGGAAACCGGGTATTCGAAAATCTTGATTTTTAAAGATACCGTAGATAATATCATCGGCTATGTGCATTCCTACGAGATGTTCAAAAAACCGAAAACGGTAAAAAGTATCCTCCTGCCCGTCGAGTTCGTACCGGAGACCATGTTGATTCATGACATTCTGAATGTGCTGACCAAAAAGCGTAAAAGTATTGCAGTGGTTTTGGACGAATACGGTGGTACTTCGGGGATCATAACCGTGGAAGATATCGTAGAGGAACTTTTTGGGGAAATAGAAGATGAACACGATACCACAGATTTGATAGAAGAACAGATCGAAGATCGTACGTATAAGTTCTCCGCAAGGCTTGAGGTAGACTTCCTAAATGAAAATTACAAGCTTGAACTACCTGAGGGAGATGAATACGAGACGTTGGGAGGGCTAATCGTAAACGAAACCGGTGAAATTCCTGAGCAGGACACCGAGATAACCCTGGAAAATTTTCGTTTCACTATCCTTGAGGTCTCCAATACAAAAATCGATTTGGTCAAACTTGAGGTGTTGGAAGGGGAATAAAAACGAATTCCGGTTAAACCTATTTTCTGTTGATTTATACCATAATAAAAGGCGTCAACTATAATGATAGCTAACTGATTATAGGGCTATTTACTGGTGGAATAAATTTGAACAGATGAAAAGAAAATGGTAATTTCGCACCCCAATAGTGAAGAATAGAATTTAAAACATTCCATAAAGATGGCGATTTTAGAAAATATAAGAAAACGAACCACCATATTGATATTGATCATTGGTATGGCGTTGTTCGCATTTGTGATTTCAGGTGTTTTCACAAGTAGTAATTTTGGTGCCGGAGGTAAGGTCGGTTCTACAGTGGCGGAAATAAACGGTAATGAAGTATCCATAGACGCCTTTCGACAAAAAGTAGAAGCTGCCTCCAGAAGGGTAGGGCCGAATGCATCTTCAATGCAAACCATAAATCAAGTTTGGGACCAAGAAGTCAGAAATTCCATTTTGGGTGAACAGTTTGAAGATTTGGGAATCAATATCGAAGAAGACCAGATCATGAACTATATCAAGACCATGCCTGGATACAACCAAGCGCCTCAATTTCAAAATGAGGACGGTATTTTCGATGAGAACAAGTTCAGGGAGTTTATTTCGGAGATGAGCGTTAACAACCCTCAGCAGTATGAATTATGGCTGCAAGATGAGCAGAATATTATTCAAAGCAGTAAGGAGCAAACCTATTTCAATTTGGTCAAGGCCGGAGTGGGAGCGACCTTGAAAGAAGGGGAGTTGGAATATAAGTTGGCCAATGATAAAGTGGATATGCAATACGTGCGTATTCCGTTCGCTTCCATTGCAGACAGTACTATAAGCGTGACGAAAAGTGAAATCGCTGAATATATCAATGCCAACAAGGAAGATTATAAACAAGAGACCTCAAGAGACATTCAATTTGTGAACTTCGAGGAAAAGCCCTCTGCGGCCGATGAGGCAGCGGTCGAAGCCAGTGTCACCAAATTATTGGACGATACCATAGAATATAACGAGCAGACCGATAGAAACGATACCATTACCGGTTTCCGAAATACGACGGATTACGCGGCTTTTTTAGATCGTAATTCAGACATTAAATTCGATACCATTTACAAGGCCAAGAAAAGTTTGCCCTCTTCATTTGCCGATACTTTGATGACACTTCAGGCTGGGGAACTCTTCGGACCCTATCGTGATGGAGACTATTTCAAAGTGTCGAAAATGGTCGATAGAAAACCGAACGGATCTGTAAAGGCAAGTCATATACTCATTACATATGAGGGTGCGCAGCGGGCGAATGCCGATATTAAAAGAACCAAGGAAGAGGCCGAGGCCAAAGCTAATGAGCTCTTGCGCGATGCGAAGAAGCGGGATGCCGATTTTGCTCAGTTGGCCCGTGACAATTCCGATGGTCCTTCTGCCCCTACCGGAGGTGATTTGGGCTTTTTCCAACAAGGCACCATGGTGCCCGCATTTAACGATTTTGCCTTTGGCAATTCCGTTGGTAGCATCGGTTTGGTCGAAACTGACTTTGGGTTCCACGTCATCAAGGTTGATGATAAGGAAGACATTGTACAGATAGCCACTTTGGCACGAGCGATCGAAGCTTCTGAAGAAACCAGCAATACGCTGTTCACCGACGCGACCAAGTTTGAAATGGAAGTTGGTTCAGGTGACAAGGTGTTTACAGAATTGGCTTCTGAAAACCAATATTCTGTAATGCCGGTATATAAGATCAAGTCTTTAGACGAGAACCTGCCTGGTCTTTCCAATCAACGTACAATTGTGCAATGGGCCTTTAACGATGAAACCGAAGTGGGTGACATTAGACGGTTCAATGTCAATAACGGATATGCCGTTGTTCAATTGGTTAAAAAGTACAAGGAAGGTGTAATGTCGGTCGAGGACGCTTCGGCTACCGTACTTCCGAAAATAAGAAAAGAGCGCAAGGCTGCACAGATTATCGGACAGCACCAAGGGAAATCAATGGACGCTATTGCAAGTGACGCTTCCCAATCCCTTTCTAATGCTACGGGCTTGACGGTTAAATCCCCAACGATTCCAGGTGCCGGTAGTGAACCGGCTGTGGTGGGGGCAGCTTTTGCCATGAAGGATGGAGAGACTTCCGACCTGATCGAGGGCAATACAGGGATCTTTATGATCAAAGTGACCAAGAAGGAAGAAGCGCCTAAATTGGATAACTACAGTACGTACGCAAATACGTTGCGAACCGCAACGGCGAATAAGGTCAACACAGCGGTTTATAATGCCTTGAAGGAAGCCTCGGAAATTGAGGATAACAGGGCTACATTTTACTAGGCCAAGAGATCATCCAAAAATTAAAACCCCGGTAGTTGCTATCGGGGTTTTTTATAAGATCATTTTTTGAAAGGGAACCACAATGGGGTATCCCTTTTTTTGGAAGTAATCAGGACTCTTATCAAGTCCGGTAACCAGCACAAAATCCCCTCCCCAGGCACCCAAACTTTTAACGTACCCTTGATAATCCGAAAACAATTCCTGTTGTATCGTCGGAATACCAAGCGCTTCGGATAGCAGCGCTTCATGGGTTCGAATCAATCGTTCAAAGTGTTCCATGGATGAACAAGCTATCATTTCGATGGTCAACGTACTGATTTTTTTAATTAATGCCACCTTATCGATTTCCCTCTCTCGATAGGCGACAATGGCGTCCCTGCTATTTCTTTTCCTGTTCAAGTGTACAAAATGGACGGAATTCAAAAATGTAGGAGGTTTGGCTAGTTCCGTCACGATGGGTACCCCATTTTTTAATTGATATGAGATAGGGGTGTGGTGCGTGGCACATGCAATGTCGTAACCACTACCTGAAAAGGCATTCCATAACAGTTGAAAGGGGTCGATCCGGGCCCATTGGGCTATAGTACTGATGAGGGTAGAGGAAGAACCTAGTCCCCAATCCCTGGGAAATGTCAATTCAGTTTCTATGGTATATCCTTTCGAAGCGTTCAGAAAATCGGGATTTAATCTTTGGGCCTCGGTGAGAAGTTTCTGAAGGGTATGTGAAGTGTTGGTATCAGAACTGGAGATTTCGATCAATGAACCTTGTTCAAAGACAGCTGTGAACCATGGAAGACTCTTTTCATCCAGACTTTTCCATACGATTGTTCCGGAATTGGTTTCGAAAACACGCAGGTGCTGACCGAACTTGGTGGGCATGGCCCAGGCCACCGCACCATCGAGTACGGCATATTCGCCGGAAATCAATAATTTACCATGGCCATAAAATTGTTGTGGCATTAGTTCCGGAGCTTTTCAAATGCATCAACAACGGCACTGTGGGTCGCCGTATTTTTTTTGAAGTGTTCGATCAACGTCTTCTTTTCCGTGTTGGTCGCCCCCAATTGGTTCAAGATATTCAAGAGATGCATCTTCATATGACCTTCTTGTATTCCCGTGGTGACCAAAGAACGCACCGCAGCAAAATTCTGGGCCAGACCTGCTACCGCCACAATTTGCATAAGCTCTTCGGCAGAAGGGTGCTGAAGGACTTCCAGCGACCACTTCACTAACGGATGGAGACTGGTCAAACCGCCAACTGTGCCAAGGGCTAAGGGAATTTCTATCGAAAATGAAAAGATACCGTTTTCAACGGCTGCGTCGGTTAGGCTCGAGTAGCGGCCATTTCGGGCGGCATAAGCATGCATTCCAGCTTCTACCGCTCTAAAATCGTTTCCGGTAGCAAGAATAACGGCATCGATTCCGTTCATGATCCCCTTGTTGTGGGTCACGGCCCTATGCGGTTCCACTTTGGCGATCGCGACCGCCCGAACCATTTTCTGGGCAAATTCCTGAGCGGAAATCGAATCGCTTACCAGTAGCTCTTTGACAGGACAAGAAACCTCGGCCCTGACCAAGCAATCGGGTACGTAATTGCTCAAGATACTCATGACGATTTCGATATCCTTCTCGGCTTCCGTAAAATCTGTATAGGCCTGTGCCTCTTCCTTAAAGGTCGAAGCGAATTGCTCTAGACAAGAATTGATGAAATTGGCACCCATAGCATCACGAGTCTCAAAAGTGCAATGCAACTGGAAATAGTTGTCGAGTAGATCCGATTGGTCTCGCAAGACGATATCGGTAACACCGCCTCCTCTTTTTTCCATGTTTTTGGTAATGGATGAGGCCGATTGCAATAATTTGGGTTTCACCTTTTGAAAGAACGATCGCAGTTTCCCGGTATCCCCGGTGAACATGAAATGAACTTGACCTACTTTTTCTGTCCCGAGTACTTTGGTCTTGAATCCACCACGTTCCAACCAAAACTTAGCGGCTTTACTGGCCGCCGCTACTACGGAGCTTTCCTCGATGGCCATTGGCAGTGCATAGAGCTTGTCATTGATAAGGAAATTCGGGGCAACACCCAGAGGCAGATAGTAATTGCTAATGGTATTTTCAATGAATTCATCATGCAATTTTTGAACACCGGCATCGGTATTCCAGTATGTTTTTAGAAGAGCCTTTGAAGCGTTCTTGTTTTGGGTATACTTCTCGGAAATCCAATCGACTTTTTCTTCTTTCGTCAGTTTTGAAAATCCTTCAATGGGCGAAATCATTGGGTAGCGGGTTTGTCGGTAAAGATAAGTATAAACGCGAAAAAGCCTTGTTATGGACATGATGTTATGTGACCATCGCTTTTTTAATCGTAAACCGAGGTTATTCGTATAATTATCACTAAACTTGAAAAATTTAACCAATTTCATCTATTACATGAAGAAATCAAACATGCTATTGCTTTTTGCCTTGATTACGTTCGTTGCCACAAATGCGCAGACCAAGAAGATTACCGTTGAAGATATTTATAACGGTACATTTCGAACCGAGGGTCTTGACGAACTTCGATCGTTGAACAACGGAAAGGAATATACGGTCTTGAATATCGATCGAGCACGGGAGACTAGCCAAATAGATACCTACAGTTACCAAACGCTCGAAAAAAAAGAAACCCTGGTTTCTTCAGAGCTTCTCGAAGGCGTTTCTTCCTTCTCGAGCTACACGTTCAGTGCTGATGAAAGCAGGGTACTGCTTGCAACGGATGTAGAGCCCATCTTTAGACGTTCACGCTTGGGGCTTTATTATGTGTATGATATTGCCAGTAAATCGCTGACCAAAGTAGCTGAAACAAAAATACAGGAGCCTACTTTTTCACCTGATGGAAAACAGGTGGCGTATGGATTTAACAACAATCTGTATGTGTTCGATATTGACACAAAGACCACCAAACAAATAACGGAAGATGGCGTTAAGAACCGGATTATCAATGGTATTACCGATTGGGTATATGAAGAAGAGTTCGCTTTCGCAAGAGCATTCGAGTGGAATTCAGACGGCACAAGAATCGCCTTTTTAAGATTTGATGAAAGTAAGGTCCAGCAGTTTTCCATGGACGTATATGGCACCGAACTGTATCAAAGACAAGAGGTGTTCAAATATCCAAAAGCCGGGGAGGAAAACGCTGTTGTTTCGCTACATCTGTATGACATGGCTACGGCGACGACCTCGAATGTCGATTTGGATGGAGCCCATTACATTCCGCGGCTAAAATGGATGAACGATTCGAATCGTTTGAGTGTGCAGACCTTGAATCGGCACCAAAACCACCTTAGATTGTACGCTGTCGACGCAAGGTCAAATGCGGCGAACCTTCTGATGGAGGAAAAAGATGAAGCCTATGTGGACGTGACCAACGATTTGACATTTTTGCCAGATGATAGTTTTATTTGGACAAGCGAACAAGATGGTTGGAATCATATCTATAGGTACAGTAAGGAAGGGCCTTTGATGAATCAAGTGACCAAAGGAGCTTGGGAGGTGACCAGTTATTACGGGTATGATGCGAAGAAAGACCGCATCTACTATCAGTCCACCGAAAATGGTTCTACGAATCGGGGCGTCTATAGTATCTCGAGCTCAGGTCGGAGTAAAAAGGAATTGGCAGTAGAAGAAGGAACAAATCGCGCCGATTTCAGTGCGGACTTCACCTACTTTATCAATACCTTTTCTAGTGCTACCATACCTCCCAGATATACGTTGCATAAATCCAACTCCGGAAAGAAGGTAAAGGATATCAAGAACAACCAGGCAGTACTTACCAAGCTCAGCAATTACCAAATGGGGCCCAAAGAGTTTTCGACCTTGGCGATAAACGGTAATGAGTTGAATATGTACATGCTCAAACCGGCAGATTTCGACCCCTCAAAAAAGTATCCGCTTCTGATGTATCAATATAGTGGACCCGGTTCTCAGAACGTATCGAATTCCTGGAATGATACTAGTGATTATTGGCACCAAAGCTTAGTGTCGGAGGGCTACATCATTGTGTGTATTGATGGCCGCGGAACCGGATTTAAGGGCCGCGATTTCAAAAAGGTGACCTATCTCAACTTGGTGAAGTATGAGACAGAAGACCAAATAACGGCGGCTAAAAAATTGAGTGAGTTGCCTTATATCGATGAAGAGCGCACCGGAATTTGGGGCTGGAGTTTTGGGGGTCACATGGCCACGAACTGTATTTTAAAAGGGAATGACGTTTTTGAAACTGCAATTGCAGTGGCACCCGTTACCTCATGGCGCTTTTACGATACCATCTATACCGAGCGTTTTATGCGTACTCCGGCGGAAAACCCAAGTGGATACGATGACAATTCGCCATTCAACTATCCTGAGATGCTGAAAGGTAACTATCTACTGGTGCATGGTTCAGGGGATGACAATGTACATGTACAGAATTCGATGCGTATGATCGAGGCCCTGGTGCAAGCGAACAAACAATTTGACTTGGCCATCTATCCCGATAAAAATCATGGTATTTATGGCGGAAATACTAGAATTCATCTGTTTAATAAAATGACCAAATTCATAAAGGAAAATCTTTAACCAACCAAAAGTTATAACATGAGTGATTCGACCAAGTTTTCAAACCAAAAAGAGATTCTAGGGCACCCGCAAGGATTATTCTATTTATTCTTTGCCGAATTGTGGGAGCGTTTTAGCTTCTACGGAATGCGTGCACTGTTGACCTTGTATATGGTCAACGTCATTTTCGAAGCGCTTTCCACTAGGGATTACGCCGCCGCCGCTGTTTATGCCTCTTATGGTTCTTTGGTGTACGCCTCAACGGTAATCGGGGGGAAAATATCAGATTCTATTTTGGGAATGCGACAGTCGATTTTTTTGGGTGGTATTCTCATGTCTCTCGGCCATTTTGTACTCGCGATTGAAAACGATATTGCCTTCTTTTTGGCCTTGGCATTCATTATTGTTGGAAATGGTTTTTTTAAACCTAATATCTCAACCTTCGTAGGAACCTTGTACGAGGAAGGCGATACTAGAAAAGACTCGGGGTTCACCATATTTTATATGGGTATAAATATTGGTGGAGCCATCTCACCATTATTATGTGGTTGGCTCGGTGCTACCTATGGCTGGCACTACGGTTTTGGATTAGCGGGAATAGGGATGTTAACAGGCCTCTTGTTTTTCTGGAGTGGAATCAAAAAGAACGTTTTCGGGGATCGGGGACTACCACCTAGCCAAGAAGTATACGAAAAGAAAATCATGGGAATACCCCAAAAGACCTTAATTCCCATATTATGCTTTCTAGCTGCGCCCATAATTGCATTTTTACTCTATTCCTATAAGTCTTTAGGAGGAGAGGGTACCCTATTCGAAGAAACGAATATCGTCAACCTGCTCTTTTATGTCATCGGTATTCTCGTCATCCTCTATTTGGGTAGTATCATGCTAAAAGCTACTAAAGACGAGAGGAAGAAACTTTTCATGGCCGTCTTGATTACCTTCTTTATGACCATTTTTTGGGGCTTTCATGAGTTGCATGGTAGCGTAATCACTCTTTTTGCTGCTAGAAATGTCAATTTGACGCTCATAAATGCCAGTCAGACCAATGCGCTAAACTCGATATTTATCGTACTCCTCTCGATACCTATTTCGATAATGTGGACCTACTTGGCCAAAAAGAAAATCAATCCTAGAACTCCCTATAAATTCGGAATGGGGCTGGTTCTGGCGGGCTTGAGCTTTTACATTCTTTCGTTAAGCGGTGGCAGTGCCGATGAAAACGGAATGGTACCGTTTACCTATTTATTGCTTTTGTATTTCCTGATTTCCGTGGGGGAATTGTTTATGTCTCCGGTAGGACTTTCGAAAATAACGGATCTCTCTCCAAAAAGAATCGTGGCCTTTATGATGGGCGTATGGTTCTTATCTTCCGCCTATGCCTTTCAAATTGTCGGTTTCATATCCAAAGAGCTTGCTATTGAGAGCACTGATAGCAATGTAGGAGGTCTTGATACCCTGAACATTTACTTAGACGGGTTTAGTCTTATCGCCAAATATTCCCTTGTGGCGGGTGCTGTGGTACTTGTATTCGCTCCGTTAATGAAACGACTGATGGGCAACGTGCATTAAGGAAAATAGGACTGTTAAAAATAAAAGGCTCCCTTTTCACCAGTATAGTGAAAAGGGAGTTTCCTTTTGGCGCAGGTGGCACGCCAACGGTTGACATAGCTTTTGTAGTTGCTGCCATCAGCAATTACCTGTTTTGGTCGAATCGAATCTAAAATACGCTCCAAATTGATTTTTGGGGATTGGATCAACACAAGGTATTCGACTTTTTCGTTAAGCGGAACGATGGCCGAGCTATCAATTAGGAGTAGCCGTTTATTGTCGATTCGATAGGCATTTTGCAGCGGTTCGTACCTGTGGTCTTGAATGCGCCTCCCTATCCTGATGTCCTTGGTTATGTCATCCATTTTGTGGGTACTCTTGGAATAGACGGTAAGTCGCGCTCCGTTTTGATGAAGTAGTACGGAATTTTTGTTTTGATGGAGAAGAAAGATGTCCTGTCGTTGTTTTGTGTGTATGCTGGCATAGAGCAACCAGAACTGAAAGCCAACAATGGCCGTCAGCAGGGTAATGATTCGAATAAAAATAGGTTTCGTGACCAGAAGGAGCAATGCAATGGTAATGATATATGCCAGTATAAGCTGGACCGCGTCAAAGGATATGTGCTTAAAAACAAAGGCTTCCTGATCCGCAACCCAGGTAATTACGGCATTCATCAGACGAATCATATGGCCATACCCTTCTGCCAAAAAATCGGGTAGTGTATTACTGACCGCTAAGACGAGTACTAGAATCCCCAATCCAAGAATAATTCCTAAAAAAGGAACCACCAACAGGTTCGAAATAAAGAAGAGTCCTGGAAATTGATGAAAGTAGAAGAGACTTATCGGCAGTACCCCAATTTGGGCAGCAATACTGACCGCCAATAACTGCCAGATCTTGCGTACAACCCGGTTTTTAGGAAACCAAAATCGTTGCAACATCGGATAGATCCAAAGTATGGAAAAGACAGCTGCGTAACTCATTTGAAACCCTACCTGGAATAAAAGCATGGGATTGAACAGTAACAGTATAAAAAACATGGATAAGGTCAGAATGTTGAACGTATTACTGGGCCTATTGAGATAGAGCGCATAACCTACGAATGAGAACATCGTTACTGCACGCACGACTGATGCCGATAGGCCCGCAAGAAGAGCGAAACCCCATAACAAGACGATTAGGGTTATTAGTTTTAGAACCTTGCCGTTTCGGAGTCTTTCCAAAGGGCTGAGCAGAAATTGCAGTAGTAGTAACAGTATACCAATATGCAGACCGGAAACGGCAAGAATATGGACAGCCCCGGCATCTTTATAAGCATCATAGGTCTGAGCGGATATCGAATGACGTTGTCCCAATAATAACGCTTGAACAATGCTGAGTTCGTCTTCTCCGAAACGCGCTTCCCTAAGTTTTGTGACGAGTTTGTTTCTGAGGGAGGCTGCATATCCGAAAATAGTAGGCATCCGGGTTGATAATAGGAAGTAGGAATCGTGGGTGACCATGAGTTGATGTGAAATACCCAACCGCTGCATGTATCGCCGATAATTGAACTGATACGGATTCAAAGGGGAACGAATTTCCTTTAAGTTGTCTAGGGTAAGGAGTTCATCATCCACTTGAAGTGCTTTCTTGAGGGTGTCAATCGGAAGATTTAACACAATTTTTCCAGAAGTCGGATGACCGTCATGTTCCTTGACAAGGGCTATGTATCTGTGGTGAAAGGAATTCGATTTTAGCACTTCCCTGATTTTTAAGGTCAAAACACCCTTAGCGCTATTCGAGTAATGGCTGTAATGGTTCTTCTGGTTTTTCGGTTGCCATAGGGCGTATGACAGGGCTCCGATACTCATAGTAGTAAGGACCACAAATACTAAAAAAACGTGAGGTTGTCGTTGTTTTGCGTTCTGAAAAACAAAACCTAGACCAGTTAGCAAAAGCAAAGTGCATAGAAGGGCAGCGAGTAGAGGTACATCGAAATAGGTGCCAATGACTATCCCTGCAACGAGAGGGAGGGTCAATTTGGTGGAAGCGAACCGAAATAAATTCATAGCGTAAATTCTTACGCTAAATGTAGTAAATAATATAATTTGTTAGAGTACCCTCGTGGCCTTTACGAAAGCGTGGTTCCAGTAGCCCTCGCGCAAAGAAGAAACGATCACGCCTCTCGAAGTAGAGGCATGTATGAATTTGATGTCATCCCCTTCCACGGCCACTACCATACCCACGTGATTGATTCGACGTGCCCGTTTTCGGGTTTTAAAGAACAGGAGATCCCCTTTTACAACATTCCTGATCTTTACCTTCTTTCCCTCATCGGCCATATGGTACGAGACCCTTGGTAAACGTACATCATGTTCTGCAAAAGAGACGTAAAGCAATCCTGAACAGTCCATGCCTTTTTTGGTGGTACCTCCATATTTGTATCGTGTTCCGGAAAAGGTAAGCGCTGTATTGATAATATTATCGGCAACGGAATTTTTTGTTCGAGGATTGGTTTTTATAGTTTTTCGAGGTGATTTACGCTCTTCGGAGGGGGTCGCTTCAACTGTCACCTTCCGGGTCTTATTGTAATTTTTGTTTTTACTATAAGTGGTCTTTTTTTTGACCGCACCACAGTTCACCAACAAAATACCAAGGAATACGTACAGGAATTTTTGCATTTTCAAGAAGTGTCTCTAGCTCTTGAAACTCAAAATTAATGAAATTATTATAAGTACGACTTGATTCTGACCAGTCCGACAAGCGATTTAGATATAGGAATTAAAAAGAAGTGCAATGCAACTACTGAAATTGGTATGCCTACCGTGGGAAGTTTCAATACTTGTAGATTGGTTATCACGTATTTTTCAGGTTCTGAACAATCAGGGTTGCGGCGGTTTCGCTTGCGCCACTTCCCCCTAATTTTTTTTCTAATTCATCATAGGCCCCAAGTTGTACATTTCGTTTTGGACCGTCGAGAATCTGACGCAATTCTTTGGTCAGATTTTCAGTGGTCAGTTGCTGCTGGATCAGTTCTTTCACCACTTCGGTTTTCATGATCAAATTGACCAAAGAAATATATTCAAGGGTTATAATGCGCTTTGCAATCTGGTACGAGAGCCAATTGGCTTTGTAACAAACCACTTGGGGTACTTTGAAAAGTGCCGTTTCTAAAGTCGCCGTACCGCTGGTCACCAAGGCAGCATGTGAGATACGCAGCAACTCATAGGTCTTGTTCGCTACAAAACCGACATTCGGATTTTGTAAAAAGGGTGCGTAAAACTCCTTGTCCAGACTGGGAGCGCCCGCTATAACGAATTCATAGGCCGAAAAATCGGAAATGACCGAAAGCATGGTGGTCAGCATTTTTTGTACTTCTTGTTTCCTGCTTCCCGGTAAGAGTGCTATAATCGGTTTTTCCGGGTCGATTCCATTTGTCTTTCGAAACTGTTTTTCGTTCGGCGTCGGTGTATTCTGAATCGCATCGATTAATGGGTGACCGACAAAATGCACGGGGTAACCGTGTTTTTTTTCATAGAACTCCTTTTCAAAGGGCAGAATGACATACATAGCGTCAATGTCTCGCTTGATTTTGGCGATCCGACCTTCCCTTGATGCCCAAATTTGGGGTGAGATGTAGTAGTTGGTCCGAAAACCTCGAGTTCTTGCCCACTTGGCAATACGAAGATTGAAACCTGAGTAATCGATGAAGATGATCACATCGGGCTGAAATTCGGCAATGTCGTGCCTACAGAATTTCATGTTCTTGAAAATGGCACCTATGTTCAAAAGCACCTCAAGAAAACCCATGAAGGCCATTTCTTTGTAATGTTTTACTAGGGTGCCTCCGGCTTGTCTCATTAAATCACCACCCCAACAACGAATATTGGCGTCTTTATCCTTGGCTTTTAGCGCCTTGATCAGGTTTGACCCATGAAGGTCCCCCGATGCTTCCCCAGCTATGATGTAGTATTTCATTTGAAGTTCTTGGGTCAGGCTACTATTTATATTTAAAAAACTTTGTGATAGAGTATGACCAACGCGGTCAGTATAGTGGCGATTAGTACCCCCTTGGCCCTATTGTCTCTTTTTATCCGTAGAAAAAGAAAAAAGGCGATGAGATTCAAAAGTGCCCCAAGTGCCAAAAGACTCCCTACATGACCTTGTTGCATTGCTGCTTGGAAAGTCTCTTTTATTCCCAATTCTGAGAACAATAAAATGTAAGTGAGCGTTCCGATAGCATTGGCGATGATTCCCACGAGAAACCCAATGATGATTTCTTTTTTAACGTTCTTTCTTGTCGGCAACATAATGATGGTTTGGTACGGTTAGCAATCGAGTATATTGTTTTTGGAATTTTCAACCATGCAGGTTCCAATTGTTGATGTGTTGTATGGCATGGTGCGCGGTGAGGTCGAATTGGGTAGGGACTACGGAAATATAACCGTTGGCCAACGCCCATTCATCGGTGTCTTCGCCCTTATCGAGTAGCTCGAATTCCCCGGTCAACCAGTAATAATCCTTTCCCATGGGATTTTTTCTTTTATCGAATTTCTCTTTCCAATTGGCACGTGCCTGTCGCGCTATTTTTATGCCTTTTATTTCCGATTGTTTCAGCTTGGGAATATTCACATTGAGTACGACCCCTTGTGGCATTTGATGGGTAATGGCTTCCTTGACAATCTTTTTTATATGTTTCTCGGCAGACTCGAAATCCGCATTCCAGCTATAATCGCATAACGAAAACCCTATGGCGGGCACCCCTTCGATTCCAGCTTCTATGGCCGCGCTCATCGTGCCGGAATAGATGACGTTTATCGATGAATTCGAACCGTGATTGATACCACTGATACAGATATCAGGCTTTCGAGATAGCAACTCTTGAAGGGCCAATTTTACACAATCCGCTGGCGTACCACTACAGCTGTACTCTTCTTGGGCCCCGTTTTCTTCATCAATGGTCATCTTTTTAGAGTAGAGCGTGCTATCTAGGGTAATGGCATGACCCATACCCGATTGTGGGCTGTCAGGAGCCACGACCACCACATCGCCTAAATCTTTCATAAAACGAACTAAAGCGCGAAGTCCTGGAGCGGTAATTCCATCGTCATTGGTCACCAGAATCAAAGGTTTTGGCATTGGGTATAATTTATGGGGCAAAAATACGTTTTTAAACAAAGATACTATGGCTCATCCCAATTATTGAAAAAATTCCCGCCAGGCCTTAGAGTGGCATGGTTTTTTCAGTATCTTAGAGAATCGATTAAAACCTGATTTTTGATGTGACGGCCTAACCCAAATTTTTAACACGTTTCAGGACAACAAAAATGTATTTTATGAAGAAGAATTTAGCCATTGGCCTATTTGTGGTCTTAGTAGCGGCAGCCTCATGTAGTTTTACCAATAAGACCTTTGAAAATGATGATAAGGATAAGCTTCTATTGGACCTTATCACCTACGTGCTGAATAAGGGCCACTATGAACCAAAAGATATTAATGATGACTTTTCGGTAAACGTGTTCGAAGATTTTATCGATGTTATCGATCCTACCAAAAGATACTTTTTAGACTCGGATATCAAGGAGTTTGAACAGCAAAAGTTCCAAATCGATGACCAAATAAAGAATACGGATATCACCTTCTTCAACATGGTTTACGATCGTTTGATGAAACGAATGGAAGATGCCAAATCAATCTATCAAGAGGTATTGGAAGAGCCATTTGATTACGGTAAGGACGAGAGCATCAACATTGAATATGATGAAATGGCCTTCGCGTCATCAAGAAAAGATTTAAAGGAACGATGGAGGCAACAATTGAAGTATGCTACCTTGAACACCTACGATTCCAAGGTTTCGAACGGACAGTTGACTGCGGCTGATGAGGACCCTGATTTCGAAGGGAATGATACGCAAAACGATGCTAAGCCTATGGATCCAGTAGAAGCTGAGGTTTCTGCTCGGACTTCCACCAAAAAAACGCTGGATGAGTTTTTCGACTTTGTTAGCGACCTTCAAAGAAAAGATTGGTTCGTACAATACTTGAATACCATTGTAGACGAGTTCGATCCACATACCTTTTATTTTGCTCCTGAGGACAAAGAGAAGTTCGATACCAGTATGTCAGGAAAGTTTGAGGGTATCGGTGCACGTTTACAAAAAAAGCCCGAAGGAGCTAAGATAGTCGACATTATTTCAGGCGGGCCGGTTTGGCGCGATGCAAGCTTAGAGGTGGGTGACATTATTTTAAAAGTGGCACAGGAAGGAGAAGCTCCTGTAGATATTGTGGGCATGCGCTTGGATGATGCGATCAAGATGATCAAAGGCCCTGAGAGCACCATAGTAGAACTTACCGTACGAAAAATCGATGGATCGACAGACGTGGTCTCCTTAACACGTGATATCGTGGAATTAGAGGAGTCCTTTGCAAAATCGGCCAAGATTTCAAAAGATAATGTAAACTTCGGATTAATCAATTTACCTAAATTCTATGTTGATTTCAATGATTATACCGAACGAAACTGTGCTACGGATGTGGCGAAAGAAATTGAACGACTGAAACAAGAAGGCGCTGAAGGCCTTATTCTAGATCTTAGGGATAATGGTGGTGGATCATTGAAAACAGTGGTTGAGATGGCCGGACTCTTCATTAAAGATGGGCCAATTGTTCAAGTACGTTCATCGGGTAAAGGCAAAGAAGTCTATGACGATAAAGATGAAAGGGTACAATGGGATGGGCCACTCGTTATTTTGGTCAACGAACTCTCTGCTTCGGCTTCCGAGATTTTGGCAGCGGCAATGCAAGATTACAAGAGAGCGGTTGTGATAGGAAGCAAACAGACTTTCGGAAAAGGAACGGTGCAAAATGTTATTGATTTGGGCAATATCGTTCGAAGCAATGAGCACGGCGACCTAGGTGCCATTAAGTTGACAACGCAAAAATTTTACCGCATCAATGGCGGGTCTACACAGTTAGAAGGTGTTAAAAGTGATGTCGTGGTACCGGACAAGTATAGCTACATTGATATAGGGGAGCGCGATCAGTCGAACCCCTTGAAATGGGATAAAATATCCCCAGCCGATTACGAACCATGGGATGGCTATATCGATTATGAGCAAACTATCGCGAATAGCTCGGCAAGAATGGCCATGAACCCCCAGATCAAGCTGATCGAGGAAAATGCAAAGTGGATTAAAGAGCAGCAGGAAGAAGATGTGATTTCCCTTAATTACGAAAGGTACAAAGCGGAAAAGGAGCGAGACAAAAAGAAATCCGATTATTTTAAGAAGATGAAGGAATACGATTCAAAACTATCTTTCGAATCGTTGAAATACGAACAGGAATTATTCACTCAAGACTCCGTATTACGTGAAAAAAGAGATCGCTGGCATAAAGATTTGGCTAGAGATGTATATGTAGAAGAAGCTATCAATGTGCTTCGGGATCTCAAAATAAACAATATTAAAAACGGAAAATTAGCCAGCGTTAAAGGATAAGACTGGCAGTATACCGAATGGAATGATGAACCCTGCTCTTTGAGCAGGGTTTTTTATGCAGTGATGATGCGGTCTCATCTGAAAATCATTGAAATTCAGGAGGAATTTGTTTTACATTTGAAAGATGGTGTATCGAAAAGGAAGCAATAGGAACAAGACACTTTATACCGTATTGCTCATCATATGTATTGTCGGTTTTTGGCTGTTCGAAAACTTCTATACGCCGGATAGCTATTCAGACCCTCAGAGCAACAATGGTTCCACTGTTGCTGATTATTTGCTGCCAGGGTCGACCTCAGGACAACTTGTCGTTCATGAACATTTTATGCTGTCTTACAATGAGAGTTATGAACAAGCGGAATGGGTAGGGTATTCGCTAAAAAAAGAGCACATGACCTACGATGACCGAAAACGACCCTATTTTATCGAAGACCCTAAAGTGAAAACCAAGTCTGCGGACTGGAGGAACTATAGGGGTTCGGGCTACGACCGTGGACACCTTTGCCCGGCAGGGGACCGAAGATTCTCTGAATATGCCTACAACGAAACCTTCTATACCAGCAATATTAGTCCTCAAGATCGTGATTTCAATGCAGGGCTATGGAATCGCCTCGAAATGCAGGTACGACGATGGGCCAAGCGATACAATGAAGTATTCGTGGTGACCGGCGGGGTACTTGAACAAGGATTGGAAGAGATAGGAGAGGAGGATGTCGCCGTGCCAAGACATTTCTACAAAATTGTGGCAAAAGGTTCTAAAGCGAATTTACAGGTCGTGGGTTTTTTGATGGAAGGAAAGGAAAGTGCAAAATCGCTAAAGACTTTTTTGGTGCCAGTGGATAAAATCGAAGAATTGACCGGATTGGATTTCTTTCAAGGACTTCCTGATGCTTTAGAGAATTCGATTGAAGCCAAGGTGAGTACTTCGGCATGGAACTTTTAAGTTGTCAATTCTGCAAGTGCCGATTAGTATCCTTCTTTCAGGCGATTGGAATCCAAACGCAACATGATGAAAAGTAGTATGGTGAAAAACAGTAGTCCAGACCCGCCATAACTAAAGAAAGGTAAAGGAATACCAATGGTGGGCAGTATACCGATGACCATTCCTATATTGATGAAATAATGTACGAAGAGTATGGAAATGACACCGTAGCCGTACATACGGCTAAAGGGGTTTTTTTGCCTCTCGGCGAGGTAAACCAGACGCAGTAATAGAATGGTGAACAGCAGTACTACTGTAGAAGTGCCCACAAAGCCCCATTCCTCACCTATAGTACTAAAAATATAATCTGTTTCTTGCTCCGGAACGAAGTCTCCCTTGGTACGAGTGCCTTCTAAGAAGCCTTTTCCAAATAGGCCGCCGGATTCAATTGCCTTTTCGGATTGATAAGTATTGTAGCCAATCGATTTTCTAATACTTTCTAATTTCTCGGGATCTTTTTCAAGCCGTAGCCATAAGCTAAAACGATCACGGTGGCGTTGTTCAAAGACATTTTTGAAAACGAAATTTACCGATAGTGAAAAGAGAATGGCAATTACGGTAATTGTTACTACGGGTAATACGGGAAGTCTAAAGCTTTTTCGTTTCAATAAAAAGAAAAGAATAATGGCGAGTGCGAGAAATATGGTCACCCATATCGTGCCAAACTTTAGAGTGGCGATAAATACCAAACCGGCGAGTACGGCAAATCCGAGATAGTAGAGCGGTAATCCCTCTCTAAAAATAACAAAAACCATGGCAAAAAATACCAAAGCACTCCCGGGATCAGGTTGTGGAATGATTAATACTGCCGGAATAAACAATACCAAGAATGCATAGAGTTGATCTTTCCGGCGTTTGATGTCCGTTTGAATGTCGCTAAGGTATTTGGCTAGACCTAATGCTGCGCCTACCTTGGCCAATTCGGAAGGTTGGAAATTAAAAAAACCTAAATCATACCACGAAGTAGCTCCGGCAATGGTTTTGCCAAATGGAAAGAGTCCTAGTAATAACACCAAGGAAACGATATAGAGTAAACTTGAAAAACGTTCATAAAAACTAGCATCCAGTGCCAGTAATACAACGATGCCAACTACACTTGTTCCAATAAAAAAGAGCTGTTTTCCATAAAGGGTGCCAAAGTCAAACAACGATACATCTTCACTGGTAAAGGTGCTGGAGTAGATATTAACCCAGCCAATACTTACTAAGGCCAAGTAAATGAATACAGTTAACCAATCAAGTCGCTTCAGAAGACTTTTTCCAGACATACGGATCTATCTTGAAGGAATGGTATCCTTTTTGGGTTTTATCGCATGATTACTCCTCCAATTATACTCATTAATCTTGAAAGGTTTACCACTATAGGGCTTTGCATATTCAGATTCTAAGGTTGTTGAGAGCATAGTCTTTTCAAGGTCTTTTCGGGTAATCTCGCCCTTCAGGTATTTTTCGATCAATAGGGAGGCAATATGACCGGCATACCGAGCGCCATAGTACCCATTCTGTATGTATACCGCAATTGCAATTTTCGGATTGTCTACAGGAGCGAAAGCCACGAACACCGAGTTATCGGTAAGCTGTGTGCGTACGCTATCAATGACCGTGAAATTCTCTACGGTACCCGTCTTGCCAGCGATTTCGATATCAGGTATTTGAATATACTTTGCTGTTCCTTTGCGATAGACATCCGCCATTCCTTGAACAACGGGCTCGAAGTGCCTTTTGTCGATAGTGGTGTACTTGGGTTTAGTGAAGTTGGGATCGCTAATGTCTTTGCCCTCTACCTTTTTCAAGATATGTGGTGTGTAGTAGAAGCCTCTATTGGCAATAGCCGCGGTCATGTTCGCCAATTGAATGGGGGTAACATTGACCTCCCCCTGGCCAATAGCATTGGAATAGGTGGTCACGGCAGACCATCGCGCGTCTCCTTTACCGTACCATTTGTCGTACAGTTGAGTGCTTGGCACACTGCCCGGTCTTCCGGTATGAAGATCGGACCCCAAATAAGATCCCAGACCAAAACTTCTTACATGTTGTTCCCAGACATCCATGGCCCTCGCATTCGACTCGAATTGCTCGAACAATTTCTTGTAAACACCAACAAAATAGGCATTACAAGATTCGTGAATACCGTCATTCAATCGTCTTGTGCCTCCACCACAATGACAGCCTTTTTTATTTCTTCCGATATAGAAACCGTGGTAACAAGTAAAAGAGGTAGATGGGGTAATGGCTCCTTCTTGCAAGGCAATCAGTGCATTGATGGCCTTAAAAGGGGATCCCGGACTCTTTTCAAAGGATATGGATCGATCAAAGGTAGGTTTGGATATGGAATCGTAGTGTAATTTGCTGTAATTGGCCGAACGTTTTCGTCCTACCAAAAGCGAAGGTTTATAGGTAGGGCCCGAAATCATGGTGAGAATCTCACCCGATGAGGGCTCGATGGCTACGATGCCGCCCCACTTACCATGCATTAAGCGCTCACCGTACTCTTGAAGTTCCTTATCAATGGTAATGTGGATTTCCTTGCCTTGTTCTGGTTCTACATCCAGTACGCCATCTTTGTACCGGCCGATGTCCCGATTGAAACGATCTTTCTGAATGTATTGGATACCTTTTCGACCTCTTAAGGTGTCTTCATATACCTTTTCGACACCCGTACGCCCGGTTAATTCTCCCTGTACATAATAAGGGTTTTTACGTAAGTCACGTTCATTCACTTCACTAATGTATCCTAAGACGTTGGCTGAGGCGTTGGTATCATAATAGCGTAAAGACCTTTTTTGAATATAAAAGCCAGGGTACCTACGCATCTTTTCCTGAAGACGGGCATAGTCTTGTTTTGATAGCTGGTGTACCAATACTGAAGGAAGTCTTGGGGAGTATACCCGTGCTCTTCGAAGTCGTTTTCTGAATCGTTCGATGTCGATATCCAATAACGAGCAGAACTCTAAAGTATCTAGGGATTTGACCTCTCTGGGAATGACCATCACATCATAGGCAGGGTCATTTCCTACTAAAAGCTTGCCATTACGGTCATAAATATAACCTCGCTCTGGATAGTCGTATATGGCTTTTATTGCTGGATCCTCAAGTACTTGGTCGGGTGAAAAACTGAAAATCTGAAGATAGGAGAGTCTACCGATAAATGTGATACCGATGATAATGATAATCGACGAAAGTAGAAACTTCTTCATTCTTTTGAAACACTAAAAAGTGAGCTGAATAGTAAGCAGAGCACCAAGGTGGCGAGTCCAATGGAAAAAACCTTTTTCAAAATTAGCAGCAAGTTCGCAAAACTGAAAATTTCCACAGTAAAGAATACCAGATGGTGTACTACTATTAATAACGCTAAAAACGCAAATTGTTGTACCGCAGTTGCATTACCTAACTTAAAACTTTGAAACTCATAGTTGACACCAAAAACAAAACGCATAATCGCAGGTCTTAAATAGGCTATTGTTACGGTTGAGGCAGCATGTATGGCCATAGAATCCGAAAAGAAATCAATAGATAAACCCAATAAAAAACTCAGTCCGATAAAAACGGCCCTATTTTCCTTTATCGGATACCAATAGAGAAACAAGATATATACCATAGGGTTGATATACCCAAAAAAATTCAATTGATTGAATACCAACACTTGCACTAAAACGAGTAGAGTGAAGCGAATGACATTGATAAAGTAATAATTGCTAATCATTTGAACGTGTTTCTTCCTCTAATTCCAGTATTTCGGCTCTATTGACATTTTTTAGGATATAGACGGTATTGATGTTGGTCATATCGTTAAAGAGATCGACATCAACACTCCAGAAACTTTGTGCCCTATCCAAATCGAATTTTTTAATGGTGCCTATCGGAATGTTTTCCGGAAAGATACTACTCATACCTCCCGTAACGATTGTATCGCCGACATTCAGTTGTACCAGCCTCGGAATATCGATCAGTTGCACGACATTATATTCTTTTTCGTCCCACACCAGCGACCCAAAATGATTGGTGTTTTTCAATTTCGCGTTGATATTTGAATTCACATTTAGAATACTCTGTACCGTAGCGAATCGGTTCGAGGTATTTTGAACGATGCCCAAAATACCTTTTGGGGTAATCACTCCCATGTCGAGTTTGACACTATCACGTTCCCCCTTGTTAATGGTGATGTAGTTTCTACGACCCGCATAACTGTTTTTGATCGCTTGCCCAGAGGCAATGGTATAGGAAGCCTGTGCCGAATCGAGCAGAATAGAGTCCACCGGCTTTTCGTTATTGAATAATAGGTTTCGCAGTCTTCTGTTCTCTTCCACTAGTTTTCGGTTTTCCTCATCGAGGTCAAAATAAGAGGAGATACTGTAAGAGGTCTCGTAGATGCCCCCTGAAATCCAGCTAGAGGAGTTAAAAAAGCTCGATTGATGATAGGAATGGGATTGAATGGTAAAACCAAGGGCAACCATCAACAAAAAGAGATATAGAAGGAAGTTCTTATATCTGATGATAAAGTTGATGATTTGCTGCATGCACTTTAAATTTTATATAGCCCAAACTGGTTTGGGGCTATAAAAAGAAGAATGAATTTTTACAATTGCAGTCTGTTACTTGATCAAGATGCTCTTGTATCGTTCTAAATTTTTCAACGCGATGCCCGTACCTCTAACTACTGCTCTAAGAGGGTCTTCGGCAATGTAAACCGGCAAATCGGTTTTTTGCGAAAGCCTTCTGTCCAAGCCCCGTAGCATCGAACCACCACCAGCCAAATAGATGCCCGTATTATAAATATCGGCTGCCAATTCAGGGGGAGTTTGCGATAGTGTTTCCATAACGGCATCTTCAACGCGAAGAATCGATTTGTCCAATGCTTTGGCAATCTCACGATAAGATATCTGTACCTGTTTGGGCTTACCCGTCAACAAATCTCTACCTTGAACCGATTTTTCGTCCGGGGGTGTCTGAAGGTCTTCCGTAGCGGATCCGATCTCTATTTTAATATTTTCAGCAGTGCTTTCCCCTACATAAAGGTTGTGCTGGGTACGCATGTAATAGATAATATCGTTCGTGAATACATCCCCGGCAATTTTTACCGATTTATCACAAACGATCCCGCCTAAGGCGATAACCGCGATTTCAGTAGTACCTCCTCCAATATCGACGATCATATTGCCTTTCGGCTGCATGATATCCAAGCCAATACCAATGGCCGCTGCCATCGGCTCATGAATCAAATAGACTTCTTTGCCATTGACACGCTCTGCCGATTCTTTTACGGCACGCATTTCCACTTCGGTAATACCTGAAGGAATACAAATGACCATGCGCAGTGCGGGGGGAAACCATTTCTTTTTGAGCGCAGGAATATTCTTGATGAACATATTGATCATCTTTTCCGAGGCGTCGAAATCCGCTATTACCCCATCTTTTAAGGGTCTGATCGTCTTTATGTTTTCGTGGGTCTTGCCTTGCATCATATTGGCTTCTTTGCCAACAGCGATGATTTTACCCGAAATTCGGTCTCTGGCTACAATGGACGGACTGTCAACAACGACCTTGTCCATATGAATGATGAGTGTGTTCGCGGTACCTAAGTCGATAGCGATTTCCTCGGTCAAGAAATCAAAAAATCCCATTTCTGCTTTGTTTGGTTATGTTACATGTATGCGTGGGGTGCATTTCATCGACAAAAGTAGTAAAATTAATGCTTGAAATGACGTGTGCCTGTCATAACCATGGCAACTTCATTTGCATTGCAATAATCAATACTTAATTGGTCTTTTATCGATCCGCCCGGTTGTATAACGCATGAAATACCGTTTTTATGCGCAATTTCCACACAATCTGGAAAAGGAAAAAAAGCATCACTTGCCATCACTGCTCCGGTAAGATCGAAATTGAAGGACTTGGCTTTGTGAATTGCCTGGTTAAGGGCATCTACGCGGGATGTTTGGCCTGTTCCACTCGCGCACAATTGCTTGTTCTTCGCTAAAACAATAGTGTTTGATTTGGTGTGCTTACAGAGTTTAGAGGCGAATATGAGATCTTCTATCTCTCTTTCCGTAGGTTCTTTTGAAGTTACTTTGGTCAAATCGGCCGGGGTATCCGTCTTGTGGTCTTTTTCTTGAACCAAAACCCCGTTCAGGCAAGTGCGGGCCAAAGTCTTTGGCATTTCCACTTCGTTTTGAGTCAGGATAATACGATTTTTCTTGCCCTTCAATAGTTCCAAAGCTTCCGTCGCATAGCTCGGTGCTATCACCACCTCGCAGAAAAGTTTGTGTATTTCCGCTGCGGTTTCCCTGTCAATTTCCATGTTGCTGATCAGAACACCCCCGAAGGCGGAAACCGGATCGCCGGCAAGAGCGTCGCTATAAGCCTGTGCCAGGCTATCACGTTGGGCCAAGCCACAGGCATTGTTGTGTTTGAGAATGGCGAAGGTCGGTTGTTCACCTTTGAATTCAAGCATTAGATTAACCGCGGCGTCTACGTCTAAAAGATTGTTGTACGACAGTTCTTTTCCGTGAAGTTTGGAAAACATGGCATCGAAATCACCAAAGAAAAACCCTTTCTGATGTGGATTCTCCCCATAGCGTAACACTTTTCCATTGGTCTCGCTGATCTTCAAGGCCGCTAAATCATGGTTCTGGTTGAAGTAGTTGAAAATCGCCGTATCGTAATGTGATGATATGTTGAATGATTTTGCAGCGAAACGTCTTCGGTCTTCCAAGGTGGTAGCGCCATCCCCTTCGGAAATCATTTTCAATACCTCTCCATAATCTTCCATAGAGGAAACACAAAGTACATCCTTGTAATTTTTTGCAGCGGCCCGAATGAGCGAAATGCCCCCAATATCTATCTTTTCGATAATATCCTGTTCCGAAGCACCGCTTGCTACCGTCTTTTCAAACGGATACAGATCAACGATCACAATGTCTAACTGAGGAATTTCGAATTCTTCCAACTGGGCGATATCGCCGTCATGATCCTGCCGATTCAAAATGCCTCCGAAGACTTTGGGATGCAAGGTTTTGACGCGCCCCCCTAGAATGGAGGGATAGCTGGTTACTTCTTCAACAGGTACCACCTCGATGCCTAGATCTTTAATGAATTTTTCGGTTCCCCCGGTAGAATAAATGGTAATTCCCAATTCGTCGAATTTGCGGACTATGGGTTCCAAACCGTCTTTGTGGAATACTGAAATCAGGGCTGAAGTCGCTTTTTTGGTGCTCATGTTTTACGTGCTAGAGGTTGTGTTAATAAGCAGGTAAAATTACTTTTTTTGGAGGGAAGAAATCGGTCAGGTTATCAACAAAACACCGAAAGTTTTGAACGGTTTTCAGGAAGAGGGAGAAATCGCTGACAGGATGTATAATGTTCATATGCGAGACGAATTGTTGATGATGTGGTACGCGCATAGGCTATTCTAAAATAGCCGCTACCTTTTCGTTCACAAACTCTAAAAATCGTTCGTCCGCCTCTGAAAATGGATCTGGGGTATTCGAATCGATATCGATCTGTCCGATATTTTCGCCATTGACGAATAATGGAATCACGATTTCGGACTTGACCGTAATGCTACAGGCGATGTAGTTGTCTTGAGCTTGCACGTCTGGCACCACAAAATTTTGGTTCGAAACGGCCACTTGACCACAAATGCCTTTTCCGAAGGGAATAATCGTATGATCGGTAGGTTCACCGACATAGGGCCCTAACTTCAATTCGTCTTTGTCACCATTCTTAAAATAGAAACCGACCCAGTCATAATGGGCTACGGAATCTTTCAAGAGCGCACAGACCTCATGCAGCTTTTCTTCGACAGCACCCTCTTCGGTAGCTAAAATGGAGGCGACTTGATCACGCAATTTATCAAACATACGTTCTTTTTTTGCTGTAAAAATAAACTATTTAGAGACCAAAAAGAAAGGGGTGCATTAAAGACACCCCTTTGATAATCGATTCTTATGATAAAGCCTTATGGCTGTATTTTTACGTCAAATTGAATGAAGTCATTGTTGTTGAACCCGGCTTCGATCTCTGTGATTTTAATCAATCCTTTTTTACCGTAGTTATCGACAAATTCGATAACATCCCCTACAGCTAAATTGGTGATTTTTTGGCTGCCTGATGTTGAGATGCTGTCTAAGTCACCTGATAAGGCCACACCGTCAAAACTGGCAGCGTCAAGACTTGACAAGGCGAAGAAAGCCTCATTCAAGGTTTCGTTCTCCATATCTTCCTCGTCCATACCCGGCTTTAATCCCTCTACAGGAAAACCGAACGACTCATCAAAGGTGGCGGTTGAAGCAAACGAAGCATCTTCCCCATCAGAGACTCCCGAAGCACCAAAGTAGTAGCCGAAATCCCAGAACGCCCTGAATTCAGGTCCCTCGTTGATGCGGTATACTTCTTCGTTCAACAATGAAAAGAAAGACTCGGTGGTTCCGTCCGCGGCTGGTGCAAATAGTTTAATGTCGCTAAATGTACGAACAGCTGCTGCCGGGTTGGTGCCCGAACCTACGGTTACGGTAATCGTTCCAGCGCCTAGCGCCAGCCTTTTTGTAATATCCCTAAAATCCCCTTTTCCTTTTGTCGTCCAAAAAGTGTAGACAATTTGTCCATTGTCAATATCCGGCACAGGTAACTCGAAGGTGAAATCGATTTCCTTCTTGGTCGCACCATCTAAATCGATAGATCCATCGGCCTTAAGCGCTTTGTCCAAATCATCACTGTTCAAAGCAAAGTTGTTGAAGGGCATATCGCCTTGACCTGAAACATTTTGGGTGATGTACATGCGTCTTTGTGTGGTGGCATCTGAAGTGAAGATGATTCTACCTGCTACGGTAGTCCCTACTTGTCCACTGGCACTGGCTGAGGTCACGTTCATTGACGGATCGGCCTCATTAAACACGATGGTGGCTACTTCAGGTTCATTGTCATTGTCATCGTCATCGCCCCCGGTTTGATCATCGGGTAGCGGCGTATCGAAAATGGAGCCATCATCTGAACTACAGCTGGTTACGAATAGGGCCATAGCAAATACGAGAAATCCGTATTTCAGACTTGATTTTAAATTTTTTTTCATAATTGAATTTTTGAGTTTCATAGATAAATTGTTTGAAAATGTCGATGAACTGCATTTAATGATTAGTTCAAAACCTTAACTAGTAAACCTGAAATAAAGTATGTGAAAGCACTGTTTTTTTTGAACAAGCGTATTCGTTGCCTTGAAAAAGGGGCGGATAAAGGGGCTGGAAGGTCATACGATGTGGGCTAAACTTTCGTTAAAGAAGGGATAAACGGACTAATTTGAATCCGTTATTTTGTATTTTTGTATGGTGAAAAAGGTAATTCATAAAACGGTATCATTGGCGATGGCATTGTTGCTTATGCTCTCTACGATTTCGTGGAAAGTCGAAAAGCATTATTGTATGGGCCGTTTGATGGATATAGCCCTATTTTCGGATGTCGATAACTGCGGCATGAACATGACCGGGCTTGAAGAGGATGAAAATCTAGCGGAAAGTGAGAATTCTTGCTGTAATGATGAAGTTATTTTCATCGAAGGTCAACACGACTTAAAAGCTTCGGTCAACGACCTTGAAGCGGAGCAACAATTTTTCCTCGTAATTTTTGCCAATGCGTACAAAGCGATAATTGAGGCTGAGACGTTACGTTTTTATCCGCACGAACAATATCCCCCACCCCAACTGATCAAAGACATTCAACTGCTCGATCAGGTATTTCTAATTTGATTTATGTTCCCTTCCGTCTCGACGGAAAAAGGTTCCTTTTGCGCACTCAGGTCGTAATAGGACCAAATTCACGCATGAATTCGTGAACATGTTTCCCTTTTTGGGGACTACAATAAATCAATTCGTAATGAAATATACATACAACATCACAGGGATGACCTGCACTAATTGTGTAGCCACGGTTACAAGCGCGTTATCGAAGATAGATGCCATTAGGCAGATGAATGTCGATTTGGAAAAGGCGGAAGTCGAAATTTCAACGATTTCGCCCATTTCAATAGAGACCCTAAACAACCAGTTGTCGGATAAATACGTGCTTTCCGAAAAAGGGAAGTACGATCAGGGAGTCGTGTCTTCAAATAGCGAAGAACGTTCAAAGTTGCAACAGCTCAAACCGCTTCTTCTGATTTTCGCCTATCTATTCACAGCAGCTTTTCTCCTTAATTACAAAGACTGGAACACCATGGAGGCCATGCTTGATTTTATGGGACTTTTTTATATCGTTTTTAGCTTTTTTAAGCTACTCGATTTAAAGGGGTTCCCTGAGAGTTTTCGCATGTACGATCCTTTAGCCAAGAGACTTCTAGTTTATGGGTGGGTCTATCCCTTTATTGAGGTGGCCTTGGGATTAATGCTTCTCATGCGATTTCAAGTCACCGTCGCGTTGATTGCAACGGTAGTGATTCTTGGAGTAACGACGATAGGAGTAAGCCAGACGTTATGGGATAAGAAGCGTATTCGTTGTGCATGCCTGGGCACTGCCCTAAAACTGCCGATGACAGAGGCGACGTTTATCGAAAATGCGATCATGTTGGTCATGGCGTGTTCCATGCTATTCACGAGGTTGTAGACCTGTGAGGTTATCAAATAAAAATACAAATGAAACGATATAGTTATTTAGTAATTTGCCTCTTGCCTTTGATTTCCTTGGCCCAAGATAGGGTAGAAGGTATGGTGATGGAGGCCAATTCGGAAAGCAAGCATATCGGCCTTTCCGGGGCCAATGTGTATTGGATGAACTCTCAGATTGGTACGATTACCAATGAGGAGGGATTGTTCAGTATTCCCTATTCAGCGGAGTACGATAAGTTGATTATTAGTTATGTCGGATTTGAATCCGATACCTTGAAGATTACCGAGCCCAAAATGATACATCATGCCCTTCGGGCTTCCAATGCTTTGGACGAGGTGGTAGTCGAAAAAGAACGGGACGCCGTTCAAAAAGCCTACTTCAGTTCACAGAACATTGTGACCGTAAATAGTGCCGAATTGTTAAAGGCCGCTTGTTGTAATCTGTCGGAAAGTTTTGAAACGAATCCGGCGATTGATGTCAATTTTTCGGATGCCTTGACCGGTACCAAGCAGATTCAGATGTTGGGCCTGACGAGTCCGTATTTGCTGATTACCCAAGAGAACATTCCCATGGTAAGAGGTGCGTCGCAAGCTTACGGATTGACGTATACACCAGGAACTTGGGTCGAAAGTATACAGATTACCAAGGGAGCGGGAAGTGTGGTGAACGGGTACGAGAGCATTTCGGGGCAAATAAATGCCGAGCTGGTCAAACCGCTGACAGACAAGGCATTGTTTTTCAACGGATATTTTAATCGCAATGGACGTATGGAACTGAATACCCATGTCAATCACAAACTGAACGATAAATGGAGTACAGGGATTTACATTCATGGCAACGCCAGAACCCAAAAAGAAGATAGGAATGCGGATGGGTTTTTAGATGCCCCTCTGGCCAATCAGATTAATGTGATGAACCGATGGCAGTTCCAAAACCCAGAAACTGGGTGGGTAAGCTTTTTTAACATCCGTTTTTTGAACGATGAAAAGCAGGTGGGCCAGATCGATTTTGATCCGGAAGCACCCAACGCAATACGGGGGTTTCAAACAAGTTCTTCAGTGAGCGCAGCCGAACCATGGGGTAGCGAAATCGACACACGCCGTTTCGATTCCTCTTTAAAACTGGGCTACGTGTTTCCAGAGTTGCCCTTTCAGAGTTTCGGGTTTCAGGCATCGTACAGCAACCATAACCAAGAATCGTATTTCGGCGTCAAGCGATACAACATCAATCATGAAAGTATCTACTCGAATTTGATTTTTAATTCCATCTTAGGAGATACCCAAAACAAATTCAAGACCGGGGTGACCTTTGCGTATGATGGTTATGAAGAGCTTGTCAATACGACTGCGTACGCCAGGGATGATGCCTCAGCCGGAGCTTTTTTCGAGTACAGTTTTGATAATCTGGAGAAGGTAAGCCTAACGGCAGGAATCCGAGTAGATACGCACAACCGTTTGGGAACCTTCGTCACACCCAGATTTCATATCCGGTATACCCCATGGGAAAAGGCAAGTCTCAGAGGTTCTTTCGGAAGGGGTAGACGAGCGGCGAATATCTTTGCGGAAAACCAGCAGTTGTTCGCATCTGCCCGGCAAATTCAAATTCTTGATTCTGAAGGAAGTGTGTACGGACTAGACCCAGAGGACGCCTGGAACTATGGCGTAAGCTTTTTGCAAGGGTTCACCTTTTTAAATAGACCAGGAAATATTACCTTGGATTTCTACAGGACCGATTTCAGAAACCAGGTGGTCGTTGATTGGGAAAACCCAAGGGCGATTTCTTTTTACAACCTTGATGGAAAAAGTAACGCCAACAGTTTTCAGTTTGAGGTAAACCATGAAGTGTTACCCAATCTTGAATTGCGTGCCGCTTATAAATATTATGATGTAAAAACGGATTATAGAAACGGATTGTTGCAAAAACCCTTGCTGGCCCAACACCGGTATTTCGCCAATGTGGGTTATCAGACCGGGGTCACGGAAAAGGGGGGGCAGTGGAAATTCGATTATACGTTACATTCGTTAGGGAAACAGCGTTTGCCGAATACCGATGTCAATCCTCCCGAATTTCGATTGGGAGAATTTGCCGAGGGGTATAGTCTAATGAACGCTCAAGTCACCAAGGTGTTTTCCACACAATTTGAAGTGTATGTGGGGGGCGAGAATTTGAGTAATATTCGACAGATGAACCCGGTATTGGATGCCGACAATCCCTTTGGCGCAAATTTTGATACCAGTATCATATATGCTCCGATTATGGGCCGTATGTTCTATGGAGGATTCCGATATAAAATATAGACAAGCAAGAATAAAGAGACCGTAAAAGTTAATTAACAAGTTTCTCCTCAGAGAGAAATAAAAAATGAAGTAGTTCAAGATGAAAAAAATAAGTGTAGTACTAGTAATGATGTTTTTCGCCGTGATGAGCTTCGCTCAAGAAAAAAACAAAAAAATGACCATGGAAGTTGATGGGGTTTGCGGAATGTGCAAGTTGCGCATCGAGAAAGCTGCTTTGGGGGTCAAAGGAGTGAAATATGCCCTCTGGGATATTCCTTCGCATGACCTGTCATTGATTTTCGATGAGCGTAAGACCGACCCTATGAAAATTAAAATGGCCCTGGTGGCCGCCGGGCATGATACCAAAGAGCTGAAAGCCACGGAAGAAGCGTACGGCAAGGTAATGCCCTGTTGTAAATACCGCGATGAAGCGGTGGTGAAGAGTCATGAGAATTGATGCTACAAACGCCTTTGCTCGCAAAGGCGTTTTTTAATTGATAGTGTCAATTTGATTTGACAGGTTGGAAGCTCGAACTCACATATTCCCAATTTTGTAAGGAAGTCCATTTTTGTGGTACTAAATATAAGCTACCATAAAAATGGAATAATTTGCGTGTAGTTCTTCTGATTTCCCTTGGCTTTTTTTTAGGGCCGCTTGTCCATGGGCAAACCTGTTGTTCGGGCGGGGTACCCTTGTCCAATAATCTGGGCTTGCCAAATGAAGGTAAAAACTCATGGATTTTAGGGCTGAATTACGACTACAATAACCTCAATACACTAAATGCGGGTACCGAAGTCCTCGATGATGATTCTAGATTGCGAATAACCAATTCGCTACTATTCAATGTAGGGTATGCGCTAACCGATAGATTCTCTGTTGAATCCCTTTTCACTTGGGTCAATCAAACCCGCACCATTTCGCAATTCGGTAATGAGAGTTTTTCGGAGACCTCCGGAATAGGTGATGCCGTTTTTCTACTGAAATATGCCCTTCCCAATGTTTTGGGCTCACAGACGGTCTTGAATTTTGGAGTGGGTACCAAAGCCCCCTTGGGCCGGTCCGATTTGACTACTTCAGAAGGGTTTCAACTCACTGCTGATTTGCAGCCTGGTAGCGGTGCCTGGGATGTTCTGGGATGGTTGGCCGTTTCAAAAGGTTTGAATTTTAGGCCGTCGGCCGTACTTTCCGGCAGTGTGACGTATCGAGAGACCGGTGCGAACAACTCGTATTTGAACAATAGTTCGGTCTATGAGTTTGGCAATGTATTACAGGCGAATTTGGGCTATACCGATCAATTCTTGCTTTTCAATATCATTTTTAATCCAGGGTT
This sequence comes from uncultured Flavobacteriaceae bacterium, assembly GCA_947494565.1. Classification (GTDB taxonomy): domain Bacteria; phylum Bacteroidota; class Bacteroidia; order Flavobacteriales; family Flavobacteriaceae; genus Maribacter_C. The sequence continues at coordinate 462,460 of CANLVG010000004.1, forward strand.
GATTTTCAAGTATAGAAAGGCACTTGCCGATCGAATAGATACCTCTGAAATACCCAATACAGGTGGAGAATGGGTTTTTGCACGGCCTGAGCTAGGGATTCAAATCAGTCCGAATATGGCCCTGAATACCAAGGTCGAGATTCCGGTGTACAGTTATGTTGAGGGCACGCAACTTACCCCTACCTTACGTTTTACCATGGGAATTTCGTTGACATTGAAAAAAAAGGAGTTGAATATATTAAACTAACACGCTATGAAAACTATTCTTTATGTAATCGCTTTTACGGTACTACTGTTCAGCTGTAGCACCTCAAGTACACAAGAGACACCTCAGAACCCTGATTCCGGGGAAGTTGAAAACACATCTACGGAGTGGAGTATTCCTGTGGAAGAAGTACTGGATGGTGGTCCGGGGCGCGATGGGATACCGGCTTTGGAAAACCCAGTGATGATTACCGCAGACGAGGTTGTCATCCTCGATGACGTATTGGTTTTAGGATACAAAAACGGTAATGATATCCGTGCGTATCAGCATACGATATTGGATTGGCATGAAATAGTGAATGATGATATCGGCGACGTTTCCTTAGCGGTGACCTATTGTCCACTGACGGGTACAGGAATCGGATGGAACAGGGTAGTGGACGGACAGAAAACGACCTTTGGGGTTTCCGGCCTACTGTATCAGACGAATTTGGTGCCCTTTGACCGAGCGACCAAAAGTAACTGGTCCCAGTTGTTGAATGAATCGGTCAATGGTAGTTTAAGTGGCAGGAAGGCCGAACTGATTCCACTTGTAGAAACCGACTGGAAAACCTGGAAAACAATGTTTCCCGACACCAAGATAATGAGTTTGAATACGGGCTTTTCACGAACTTATGGCGTATATCCGTATGTTGATTATAGAACCAATGATTCGTTCTTCCTATTTCCCACCCCTAAAGATTCCAGACTGCCTTTTAAGGAAAGAGTACATGCTATAGTCGATGACACCGATGCCAAAGTCTATCGATTTTCCGACTTTAACACCTCCAATATTATCGTTGATTCGTTTAAGGGAAAGACCTATTTGATTGTGGGTAGTGCACAGTTTATAGCATCTTTTGAGTTGGAAGACAATCAGGGCTCAACACAGTTCACTTATGTGTTCGATGAAAACTCCCAAGCGGTTTTTCAAGATAGCCAAGGAACAGAATACAATGTATTCGGGGAGTCTATTTCCGGATCGGGTCAACTGAAAGCTTCATCTTCCTTTATGGGGTATTGGTTTTCGATTCCCGCGTTTTACGAAACCGAGATTTATGGCGGTTAAGGAGGGTTATTTGAACTTTCATCACTTATAGCGGCAAAAAACTCGTTCCATCTTTGACCCTGCTGACCAGATCTTGAATTGTCGTTTCTTCCAGATTTTTTAAAAAATTGGTCTTTGTCTCTCCTACCAAATGGTGCATTGGGCATGGGTGACTTTCATCACATAAGTTCAAGCCTAAGATGCATGACTTCAACCGATGGTCGCCATCGATTACCTGTATTATTTCAATAAGTGTCACTCTTCTGTTTTCCTCGGTCAGGTAAAAACCTCCTCCCGGTCCTCGAGTAGAAGATATCAGTTTATGGCGTGATAGTGCAGGCTTAACACCCGCCTTGATTCTCCTGAAATTGGACATCTCGGCCTTGCTAGGCTATACAGGTGCCGTGTTTAAGCAGTTCTTTGGCACGAACCAAGGTCTGGTGCTATCAATGCTGATGTTGGTTTTATGGACGCTTGTGCCGATTTGGAGGTTACTTGTCAAAGCGGGGAAAAAGGACTTTTAGGGGAGTTCGAATAGCGAAAGGGTCCGCTTTAAAATACCGTAATCGTTAGGAAGCTGTTACGGTATCGTTTTGGTCAACCTACTCGATTTCCGTTTTTATTTATAAGGAGGCTAGTGCTAGAATCGTTTGTAAACCTATAGTATCCGAATAATTCACCGATAAACTTCTTGTAGCTACGGTAAACACGACATTATGGTTATATTACGGGTAAAATGGGAATAAACACACTGGTGTGTTTATTGTATTGTTGTAATCAATTTACAGATTCCGTAGGGTCGAATTTTTCCAAGGTGTGTGGATAAAGGACAAAGGAGTGCGCTTTT
>CANLVG010000005.1 GCA_947494565.1 uncultured Flavobacteriaceae bacterium
AGTGGGAGAGTAGGTCGCCGCCTTGCTCGAAAGGTCCGTGCATCAATAGATGTTCGGACCTTTTTTTTTACCGGAACAAACCCTTTTCGCTATATTTATTGAAAAGGGATACCATGCTATATCGAACAACCTTCTTTCTTACCTTGTTATTCACATTATTTCAGTCGGCTTGTAAAGAGGTGCCGCCAATAGTGAAGAAAAAACCAAATGTAGTTTTTATCCTTGTAGATGATCTCGGACTTGTCGATTTAGGGGTAACGGGAAGCAGCTACTACGAAACACCACATATCAACGGCTTGGCCAAGCAGGGAATGATTTTCACCCAAGGGTACGCGGCAAGTAGGGTTTGTAGTCCGTCAAGAGCCAGTATCATGACAGGTAAATTCACTGCACGCCACGGTATTACCGACTGGATCGGTGCCAAATCTGGAGAGGCATGGCGTGAACACAATAGACATGATAAGTTACTTCCGGCAGCATACGTTCATAATTTACCGAAAGACGATATCAGCTTGGCCGAAGCGATGAAAGATGGAGGGTATGCCACTTTCTTTTCAGGAAAATGGCATTTGGGAAGCGAAGGTTCTTATCCTGAAGATCACGGATTCGATAGTAATGTCGGGGGTTGGGACAAGGGGAGTCCTATTGGAGGGTATTTTTCCCCTTGGGAAAATCCCAAATTGGAAAACAGAAACGATGGTGAAAATCTTTCGATGCGCTTGGCGCAAGAAACCGCTTCATTCATAAAAAAGAATACAGAGGTTCCGTTCTTTGCTTTTCTATCATTTTATGCCGTTCATGGACCTATTCAGACCACAAGGGCCAAATGGCAAAAGTATCGTGACAAGGCAAATGCATCGGATATTGCCGATAAAGGATATCAAATGGAACGCGTATTGCCTATCAGAGTTGTTCAGGATAATCCCATTTATGCCGGACTTGTTGAAAGTATGGATGAAGCGGTCGGGTTAGTTTTAAACACCTTGGTCGAAGCAGGTATCGATGATAATACTATTGTCATCTTTACTTCCGATAATGGTGGGGTGGCATCGGGTGATGCTTTTTCCACTTCGAATTTACCGCTACGTGGGGGCAAGGGGTACCAATGGGAAGGAGGAATACGCGAACCATATTTTATAAGAGTACCCTGGCTGCGGTCTAAGGGAATCGAGAATGATTATCCGGTAACCGGTGCCGATTTCTATCCTACGATATTGGATTTGGTTGGTTTGGATCCTCTTCCGGATCAACATGTTGATGGAATTAGTCTGAAGCCCGTATTGGAAGGGAAGAAGATGACCGTAAAGCGTCCCTTGTATTGGCATTATCCACACTACGGAAATCAAGGTGGTGAACCTTCATCCATTCTTCAGGAAGCCGGTTGGAAACTCATTCACTACTGGGAAGATGATCATGATGAACTCTATCAACTTGCTACCGACGTGGAAGAACGAAATGATTTGGCTGAAGCGTATCCGGAAATGAAAATCGCTATGCGCCAGAAACTGATGGAATGGCTCACCCAGGTCGGCGCAAATCTTCCTGAAAAAGATTTGGATTACGATGCTGAAAAAGCGGCGCAGCGTTCCAGAGACATGGTAGAGAAAAAATGGCCTTCCTTGGAAAAGCAACGATTGGATTTTCTCTCAACAGACTTCGAGCCCAATGCGGATTGGTGGGGTAGCAAGGTTACCAAAGATTGAATTGAATCCTATATTCTTGGTAGATCGCCTTCTCCTTTAAGGGGTAACAACGATTCTCCCATTAAGTATTTATCTACATGATAAGCAGCTTGCCTGCCCTCCGAAATCGCCCAGACAATCAATGATTGGCCTCGACGTTGGTCACCAGCGGCAAAAACACCTGGAACATTGGTCATGTAATCGTTTTCCGATGCCTTTATATTGGTTCTTGAATCGGTTTCAAGGCCAAGTTGTTCAGCAATGCTCATTTCAGAACCAGTAAATCCGAGCGCCAATAGCGCCAACTCACACTTCCATTCTTTTTCTGTACCCTCGATTTCCTTCAATTGAGGTCGCTGCCCAGGAACTTTAATCCATTCTACTTCAGCGGTTACAAGACCTTTTAGGTTTCCTTTTTCATCACCAAGAAACCGTTTGGTCGAAATACTAAAGAATCGTTCGGCACCTTCCTTATGGGAAGAACTTGTGCGCAGACGCATAGGCCAAAAGGGCCATGGTTGGTTTTCGGGTCTTTCCGTAGTGGCCATCGGCATAATCTCGAAATTGGAGACCGATTTTGCCCCGTGTCGAAACGAAGTACCGATACAATCCGATCCCGTATCACCACCACCGATAACGATTACATCTTTGTCGGTTGCTTTGATTTCTTTCTTAAAGTTCGTGACTCCATCGACACGTCTATTATTTTGGGAAAGAAAATCCATAGCCTGTACAACGCCATTTAGGTCGGCCCCTTCTATAGGGAGTTTTCGTCGTATGGTAGCACCTCCTGAGAGCACTACGGCATCAAAATCATTGTTCAGTTCATCGGCCCTGATGTCTTTACCGACATGTATACCACATTTGAAAGTGATTCCCTCTTCCTCCAAAACGTTCAATCTGCGATCGATAACGTGCTTTTCCATTTTAAAATCAGGGATACCGTAGCGCAATAATCCGCCTGGTTTTTCGTCCCGTTCAAAAACGGTCACTAAGTGACCCGCCCGATTTAATTGTTGGGCAGCGGCCAGTCCCGCAGGACCTGAACCGACAACGGCCACCTTTTTACCTGTCCTTACGGCAGGGGTTTGTGCGGTAATCCAGCCTTTTTCAAAAGCGGTTTCGACAATATTTTTTTCAATATTCTCTATTGATACCGGGTCTTCATTGATACCCAATACACATGCTTCTTCACATGGGGCGGGGCACAGCCTGCCAGTAAACTCTGGGAAGTTGTTGGTAGAATGTAAGATGTGGGCCGCCTTTTCCCATTTCCCTCTATAAACCGCGTCATTGAAGTCGGGAATCAAATTGCCAAGCGGACAACCACTATGACAAAAAGGAATACCGCAATCCATACATCGCGCACCCTGATCTTTGAGTTCTTTTTCCGGCATGGGAATCGTGAACTCTTTATAATTCTTTACCCGCTCTTCAACCGGGGCATATGCTTCTACTTTTCTATCGAACTCCAAAAATCCTGTAATCTTTCCCATGTCTCGATTTATATAGTTTCCAATTTTTCTTTCTCCAAACGAATCAAGGCCTGTTTGTATTCCTCAGGGAATACCTTGATGAATTTCGGAAGGTACTCTTCCCAGTTTTCCAAAATGCGCTGGGCTAAGGGACTCATGGTATAGTTATAATGACTTTCGATAAGGTCCTTTAACTGCGCAATATCCTTATCTTCTTCCACTTTTAGTAAATTGAGGGAATCAGAGTTGCATTTTGTCCTAAAGGTATTTTTCTCGTCGAAAACGTAGGCGATACCGCCACTCATTCCCGCACCAAAATTTCTTCCTACGTCACCTAAAATAACGGCCACCCCTCCGGTCATATATTCACAGCCATGGTCACCGATACCTTCAACAACGGCCTTTGCACCCGAATTTCGAACGCAAAAACGCTCCCCGGCTTTTCCGTTAATGTAGGCCCTTCCTGCTGTGGCTCCATACAACGTCACGTTGCCTGTTATCACATTGTCTTCGGGAATAATGGTGGCGCCATCGGGTACTTTGATAACCAATTTGGCGCCCGACAAGCCCTTTCCAAGATAATCGTTCGTATTGCCGTTTACGGTCAAGGTCAGTCCTCTTGTGGCGAAGGCCCCAAAACTCTGGCCGGCCGAGCCTGTAAAGTTGAGGCGCAGGGTATTGATGGGTAGCCCCTGTGCTCCGTAAACCTTGGAGATTTCATTACTGATTATGGCTCCTACTGCGCGATCCGTATTTTTTATGGGATAGTCCAATGTCAATTTTTCTTTGCGAAATAATGATGGATTGGCCTTGCCAATAATATCAAATTCAATGGATTTATCCACATCATGTTGCTGCGGTTGGGTATTGTAAAATTTAGTTCCCGCTGGCACATCTACTTGATGTAGAATCGGTGTTAAGTCGATTCCAGCAGCCTTGTAGTGATCAAGGGCCTTCTTCCGGTCTAACTTCTCTACCTGGCCTACCATTTCATTGACGGTTCTAAACCCTAACTGCGCCATGATTTCCCGAAGCTCTTGGGCCACGAAATACATGTAGTTCACGACGTGTTCCGGTTTGCCCTCGAATTTTTTGCGCAATTCAGGATTCTGCGTTGCGATACCTACGGGACAGGTGTTCAAATGACAGACACGCATCATGATACAACCTGAGGCTACCAATGGAGCGGTCGCAAAACCGAACTCTTCGGCTCCCAACAAACAGGCAACGGCAACATCTCTACCAGTCTTCAACTGACCATCACACTCTAATACTATTCTATTGCGAAGGTCGTTCATGACCAGCGTCTGCTGTGCTTCTGCAATTCCTAACTCCCAAGGCAGTCCGGCATGCTTCAGTGATGTTAATGGAGAAGCACCGGTACCCCCGTCGAAGCCCGAGATCAATACCACATCCGCCTTTGCTTTGGCAACACCGGCAGCAACGGTACCGACACCTACTTCGGACACCAATTTGACATTGATCCTCGCTTTGCGGTTAGCTGATTTCAAATCGTAAATCAGTTGGGACAAATCTTCAATGGAATAAATATCGTGATGTGGCGGTGGCGAAATCAATCCAACGTAAGGGGTGGAATTTCTAGTTTTGGCGATAGCCGGATTTACCTTAGGTCCCGGAAGTTGTCCTCCTTCCCCAGGTTTTGCCCCTTGGGCCATTTTAATTTGTATCTCTTGTGCGTTGGTCAGGTAATTCGATGTTACCCCAAAACGTCCTGAAGCTACTTGCTTGATGGCACTGTTGCGCCAATCACCGGTCGCATTTCTATAAAACCGTTCTTCCTCTTCACCCCCTTCACCGGAATTACTCTTCCCGCCGATACGGTTCATCGCGATTGCCAAGTTTTCATGTGCTTCCTTACTAATAGAACCGTAAGACATCGCACCGGTTTTAAAGCGCTTGACAATTTCTGTCCAAGGCTCTACCTCTTCAATTGGAATAGGGTCATATTTAGAAAACTCGAATAAGCCTCGAATGGTCATTAGGTTTTTCGATTGCTCGTTCACCATATCGGAGAATTCTTTATAACTGGCCGGTTCATTGTTCCGGACCGCATTTTGAAGTTTTGCAATTGACAACGGATTGAACATATGCTTTTCGCCATCTCGCCTCCAACGGTATTCCCCACCCATCTCCAAGTCGAGATTGGCGGCAACTTCTTTTTTGGCAAAGGCCTTCGCGTGACGTTTCGCAATTTCCTTTTCTATTTCATACAGTCCGATACCCTGAATTCTGGTCGGTGTATTGGGGAAATACTTTTCTACCACTTTGGTGTTGATTCCGATACATTCAAACAGTTGTGACCCCCTATAGGAGTTCAAAGTAGAGATTCCTATTTTATTCATTACTTTGAGAATACCCTTTCCAACCGCCTTATTATAATTCTCTATGGCTTCATCAAAGGTGTACTCGGTAATATCCAATTCCTCTATTTGTTCTCCAATGATTTCGTTGACCAAGTACGGATTAATAGCACTTGCCCCGAAACCGAACAATAGGGCGAAATGATGCACTTCACGAGGTTCAGCCGATTCGATAATGATACTGAGCTTCGAACGTTTGCCCAATTTTTGCAACCCACTATTTACGTATGACAATGCCAAAAGCGGTGGAATGGGAGCTTCTTTTTCATTTACATTTCTGTCGGATAATATGATGATGTTCGCTTCATCGTCGACTGCTTCGGAAGCTTGCTTTAGAATAGATTCCAGAGCATCTTCCAATCCATTGTGTCCCCTTTCAATTTCGTAAAGTGTCGGAATGGATACTACTTTGTAATCGGGACTAACATCATAGTTTTTGATTTTATCCAAATCTTCTTTGGAGATGACCGGATTCTGAATTTTAAGTTTTCTACAATGCAGTTCGTTGAAATCAAAAATATTGTAGTCGCTACCTAGAGTAAGACTGATGTCGGTAATCAACTCTTCTCGAATACCATCAAGCGGAGGGTTGGTGACCTGCGCGAAAAGTTGCTTAAAATAGTTGTAAATGAGTTGTGGCCGTTCCGATAAGACGGCAATCGGGGTGTCCGATCCCATCGAACCAATAGGTTCTTTGGCATTTTTTCCCATGGGAAGAATAATGGTATTAATATCTTCCAAGGTATAGCCAAAAACCGATTTCCGCTTCTCTAAAGTTGCTTCACCTAGGAAGAGCGGGCAATCGTTATATGGAATGTCCTTTAAGTGCACTAAATTCTTATCCAACCACTTTTTGTATGGATGTCTCTTCGCGATATCCTCCTTGATTTCCTCATCGTTTACGATTCGGCCTTCCTCCATGTTCACCAAGAACATTTTTCCAGGTTCTAGCCTTCCATGGAATTCTACATTTTTAGGTTCGATATCCACGACTCCTACTTCAGATGACATGATTACATAATCATCCTTCGTAACGGTGTATCGGGAAGGCCGTAGTCCGTTTCGATCCAAAACGGCCCCGATATAATTTCCATCTGTAAAAGGTACCGAGGCTGGCCCATCCCACGGTTCCATCATGCACGAATGATATTCATAGAAAGCCCGTTTGGCTTCAGACATGTTGTCATTCTTTTCCCAAGCTTCAGGGACCAATATCATCATGACTTCAGGCAATGAGCGGCCGGTCATTAGTAATAGCTCGACAACCATATCCATTGTGGCGGAATCCGATTTTCCCGGGAGTATAATGGGAAGAATATTCTTGATCTCTTCTCCAAACCAATCGCTTTTGAGCAGTTCTTCCCTCGAGCGCATCCGAGATACATTACCTCTTAGGGTATTGATTTCCCCATTGTGGCACATATACCTGAAGGGCTGGGCCAGATCCCAAGTTGGGAAGGTGTTGGTAGAAAATCGTTGATGTACCAAAGAAAGCCTTGTAACGACCCTAGGGTCCATGAGGTCTTTATAATACAGGCTGATGTCCTTGGGCATCAATAGACCTTTGAAAATGATAATTTTCGTAGATAAGCTGGGGAGATAGAAAAACTGACTTTCGGAAAGTTTAGAGTTGATAATATGATGTTCCGTAACCTTTCTAGCTATAAAAAGTTTGAGATTGAATTGAAATTCATCTTGATTCTTGTTTTCCTTTGCGACGAACAGTTGTTTGACAAAGGGTTCCGTTTCCATGGCGATTCGACCCGGTACCGATCGATTGACCGGAACATCGCGCCAACCTAGAAGCTGAAGCCCTTGTTCTTTAATGTTCTTTTCGAAAACGGAAATGCAATACTCTCGCTGATTCTCTTTCTGCGGTAAAAAGACATTGCTGACAGCATAATCTCCTGGTTCGGGAAGTTCGAAACTGCAAACGTCCTTAAAAAAATTATGTGGGATATCAATTAGAATTCCTGCGCCATCACCCGTTTTTCCATCTGCGCTAACCGCCCCGCGATGTTCTAGCTTGTCCAAGATTTCCAAAGCCTTATGAATTATGTCATTCGACTTTTTACCCTTCAAGCTACATATGAAACCTGCTCCGCAATTGTCATGTTCAAAATCTGGCAGGTACAATCCTTGTTTTCTCAATGTCATGTTCTAAATCTTTATCGCTGCACCGTCATTATTTTTTGACGACGACAGCTTATAAAAATATCACTTTTGTTGAACTATCCATGAAGATTAACATGGAATACAACAAAAAACACAACGATTGTAATATATCATAAGAAAATCTTAAAATTCGAAATTTTATCCCCTAAAAACTGAGATTATGATAATGCGATTTATCGGTTTTGAGTTAACTAGAGGTTAGTCTTTTAAAATACTCCTAGAGATGACGATTTTCTGGATTTCGGAAGTGCCCTCATAGATCTGCGTTATTTTCGCGTCACGCATCAGACGTTCAACATGATAGTCTTTTACGAACCCGTTACCACCATGTATCTGAACGGCTTCTACAGTCGTCTCCATGGCCACTTGGGAGGCATAGAGTTTGGCCATCGCACCGGAAAGATCATAATTGTGGTCATTATCTTTGTCCACTGCAGCTTTATAGACCAAATGTCTTGCAGCCTCGATTTGGGTATGCATATCGGCTAGTTTAAAGGCAATGGCCTGATGGTTGCTAATTTCGGTACCGAATGCCTTTCGTTCTTTAGAATACTTGAGCGCTAATTCATAGGCTCCTGCAGCAATGCCTAGTGCTTGGGCGGCGATACCGATTCGGCCGCCCGCCAGTGTTTTCATCGCGAATTTGAATCCGAAACCGTCTGCGCCGATTCTATTGGCCTTGGGTACTTTCACATCATTGAATATCAAAGAATGCGTGTCACTGCCACGAATACCTAGTTTATTTTCTTTTGGGCCTATTTCAAAACCTTCCATACCCTTCTCAACAATAAGTGCATTGATGCCTTTATGGCCTTTTTCCCTATCGGTCTGGGCTATGACGAGATACACTTCTGCGGTATTTCCATTGGTGATCCAGTTTTTGGTTCCGTTCAAGATATAGTGGTCACCTTTATCTATCGCAGTGGTTTTCTGTGATGTAGCATCACTACCTGCTTCCGGTTCCGATAGGCAAAAAGCACCTATTACTTCGCCTGAGGCTAATCGGGTCAAGTACTTTTGTTTTTGTTCTTCCGTGCCATAGGTTTCCAGGCCATAGCATACCAATGAATTATTCACGGAGACCACTACGGAAGCCGAGGCGTCTATTTTGGAAAGCTCTTCCATTGCGATGACATAGGAAAGGGTGTCCATGCCGCTACCGTTGTATTTAGGGTCCACCATCATCCCCATAAAACCAAGTTCGCCCAATTTCTTTACTTGCTCAACGGGAAAGCGTTGTTCTTCATCTCTTTCAATGACCTCGGGAAGCAATTCTTGCTGTGCAAAATCCCGTGCGGCCTGCTGTATCATGAGGTGTTCTTCTGACAATGAAAAATCCATAGTATAATTCTTTTTGAGTATGTGCAAAGATACATTTATGACCTAAAAAGCCGATGATTTGACCGAAGCTTTTTATAGCCGCATTTTTTTCTTCAGGAGTCAATTAAATTATTGGCAAAACCCTAGCTATCATTTATATTTGCCTGCAACGCCGGTTTTAAATTGATTTAATATAAATACGCGATGAGGCAGCACTAACCCCTTTTGGGGGACAATGAAATTCTTGCATAGGAAACCGTTCAAAGCGGTAGTAATCGAATATTGGAATTAAATCAAAAGTAAAGAATGAAAGAGTTATTAAGTGCCTACGAAAACAAACCTCCTGAAATCGTATTTAACTGGAAGGACCCAGAAACAGAGGCCGAAGGCTGGACGGTAATCAATTCACTTAGAGGTGGAGCTGCTGGAGGGGGTACCCGAATGCGGGAGGGTCTCGATATGAACGAGGTATTATCGTTAGCCAAGACGATGGAGGTAAAATTTACGGTTTCGGGGCCGCCTATTGGGGGTGCGAAATCGGGTATTAATTTTAACCCCAATGATCCTAGAAAGAGCGGGGTCTTAAAACGCTGGTATCATGCGGTAGCCCCATTACTTAAAAGTTATTATGGTACTGGTGGTGACTTGAATGTGGATGAGATCCATGAAGTCATTCCAATTACGGAAGATGCCGGGGTCTGGCACCCTCAGGAAGGTGTATTTAATGGACATTTTAGACCGACCGAAGCTGATAAAATCAATCGTATCGGTCAGTTAAGACTCGGCGTAATAAAGGCCTTGGAAAGCCCGAAACTTTCACCCGACATTTCTAGGAAATATACCGTAGCTGATATGATTACAGGCTTCGGTGTGGCAGAAGCCGTACGTCATTATTATGCCATTTATGGGGGTAATGTAATGGGTAAAAAAGCTGTTGTCCAGGGTTTTGGCAATGTTGGAAGTGCTGCCGCCTACTATCTTTCGCAGATGGGCGCGAAGATTGTCGGAATTATAGATAGAGCAGGGGGAGTCATCAATGAAGAAGGCTTTTCTTTCGAAGAGATTCAGGAATTCTTTCTGAACAAAAAAGGCAATAGTCTTATGGCCAGTGCGGATGAGATGATTCCTTTTGATGAAATCAAGGAGCGGATATGGACACTTCAGACCGAGATTTTTGCTCCATGTGCGGCTTCAAGATTAATTACCAAAGAACAGATAACCCAGATGATCGATACCGGTTTGGAAGTAATCTCCTGTGGTGCCAATGTTCCTTTCGCGGATAAAGAAATATTTTTCGGCCCCGTAATGGAGTACACTGATGGTAGGGTCAGCTTGATTCCTGATTTCGTTTCCAACTGTGGAATGGCTCGTGTTTTTGCCTATTTCATGGAAAAAAGAGTAGGTATTGATGATGAATTGATATTTAAAGATACTTCAGATACCATTCGAAAGGCAATTTTAAATATCTTTAAGCAAAATCCCTCGAAAACCAATTTGAGCAAAACCGGATTTGAAATAGCATTGAAACAATTAATCTAAACCAACTAACTATATGGAATCAGCAATTATCCTCGTTTTCGTTTTGGGTTATTTAGCGATAACCCTAGAGCACAATCTAAAAATCGATAAGTTAATACCAGCTTTGGTCATGATGGCTATTTGTTGGGCGCTGATTGCATTGGGAATAGATGGCTTTACGACTTGGTTTGATTCGGGGGCCCATGCGCTAGTTGACAATTTTGCAGGAATGGATCATGAAGGGAAGCTCCATTTGATGGAGGAGACCCTGCTGCATCATTTAGGAAAGACGGCAGAGATATTGGTCTTCCTTTTAGGGGCAATGACTATTGTGGAAATCATTGATTATTTCGATGGTTTTGCGACGATCAAGGGTTTTGTGAAGACAAAAAGCAAGAGCAAGATCTTATGGATTTTCTGTTTTTTGGCTTTTATCCTATCCGCAATAATCGATAACCTTACGGCTACCATCGTGCTGATTTCCATCTTGCAGAAAATCGTAAAGGAACGAGATGTCCGTATCTGGTACGCCGGTTTGATTATTATTGCCGCTAACGCCGGTGGTGCTTGGTCTCCAATTGGAGACGTGACTACTACCATGCTTTGGATCGGAAATAAGGTGTCAACTGTGAAATTGATTAGTTACCTATTGATTCCCTCCTTACTTTGTATGTTGGTTCCTGCCTTTGTGGCCTCGTTTCTACCAGCTTTCAAAGGCAACCTAAACACTTCGGACGAAGAAGATAAACCCGCGGGCAAGTTAAGTGCAAGAATGTTGTATTTGGGTCTTGGGGCGATTGTTTTTGTGCCGATATTTAAGACGGTGACACACTTGCCACCTTATGTGGGCATGATGCTTTCTTTAGGAGTGGTGGCAACATTTGCGGAAATTTACAGTAAGAGTAAGTTCAATATTAGTAGTGTTCATGACGATGATGGCGAACATATATCGGCCCATCATAGCCCAGTACATCATTCGTTATCTAAAATAGAGTTGCCGAGTATTCTATTCTTTCTAGGTATTTTGATGGCCGTAGCCGCTTTAGAATCTTTGGGTCAGTTATTTGGTTTCGCCTCTTGGTTGCAAGAGAGCACACCAATGTTAGGAAGCGAAATGGTAGGTACCCGTGTTTCGGATTTGGTCGTACTGTTATTGGGGGTCGGATCCGCGGTAATTGACAATGTGCCATTGGTAGCCGCGAGTTTGGGGATGTTCTCTGAACCCCTTGATGACCAGTTATGGCATTTCATTGCGTATTCTGCGGGAACCGGGGGTAGTATGCTGATTATTGGATCTGCCGCAGGTGTTGTAGCCATGGGTATGGAAAAAATCGATTTTTTCTGGTATTTGAAAAAAATCTCGTGGCTCGCTTTTATCGGGTTTTTGGCCGGGGCACTGACCTTTATTTTAATGCGACAATTTATTTGAGGCCAGATAATTTAATAGATAAAACACCGTTATAAAGGCAACACTAATACTGTAAAAATTTATGTTGTTATTTCAAGACCTTGCGCAAGACCCAGAAATGGGGGATGTACTATCCGAGGAAAAGACACTTTCAGTAATTGATCTGATATTTAATGGGGGCACTGGTAGCGTTGTTATCATAACTGTGCTCTTTATCATGCTTTTTATTGCTTTGTATATTTATTTTGAGCGCATCTTTGCGATAAAGGCAGCCTCCAAAATAGACAGCAATTTCATGAACCAGATTCGTGACCACGTTTCAGGCGGAAAGCTCGATGCCGCAAAAATGCTGTGCGCCCAAACTGATTCGCCGGTTGCGAGATTGACCGAAAAAGGAATTTCAAGAATCGGAAAACCTCTGGATGACATCAATACCGCGATAGAAAATGCGGGCACTCTTGAGGTCTATAAATTGGAGAAAAACGTAAGCATATTGGCCACTGTTGCAGGTGCTGCGCCCATGATCGGATTCTTAGGGACAGTAATTGGTATGATTTTGGCATTCCATGAAATGGCCACAAGTGGTGGTCAGGCAGAAATGGGGTCTTTGGCTTCAGGTATTTATACCGCCATGACTACTACCGTTGCAGGTTTGATTGTTGGTATAATCGCTTATATAGGCTATAATCACCTCGTCAACCGAACAGATAAGGTGGTGCATAAAATGGAAGCCAATGCTGTTGAGTTTTTGGATTTACTGAACGAACCGCTTTAATCTTCTAGGATGAAATTGAAAGGAAGAAATAAGGTAAGCCCTGACTTTAGTATGTCTTCGATGACGGATATCGTTTTTCTGTTATTGATATTTTTCATGCTCACAGCGAACTCCCCAAATGCCTTGGATCTTTTATTGCCTAAGGCAAAAGGAAAATCAACGAATACACAGAATGTTTCCGTAAGTATTGACAAGAACCTTCAATACTTTGTGAATAACCAAAGGATTAACGGAGACTATATTGAAATTGAATTAAAAAAAGCACTGGAAGGTCAAGATAAACCTACAATTATCCTAAGGGCGGAAGAAAGTGTCGCCATTAAAGAGGCTGTCAACGTTATGGATATAGCCAATAGGAACAATTACAAAGTTATTTTGGCCGTGCGACCCAATTAGCGCATGTCCTTTTTAGATACGAGACACAAGAAAAAGTCCTTTACACTTACTACATTATTGTTAAGTGTGCTCCTGCTTGTATTATTCTACATCGGGCTCACTTACATGGATCCTCCAATTGAGAACGGTATTTCGGTCAATTTCGGCACAACGGACTTTGGAAGTGGAAGAGTGCAACCCAAAGAAAAAATTCGATCTGAACCGATGAACACACCACCTGTGGAACCTGTTAAGCAAGAAGAGGTACAAGAGGAAGTAGTGGAAGAGGAGGTCATAGAAGAAGTGCCTGAAGAGGTCACCGCCAAAGAAGCTCCGGCCGAGAAAGTATTGACTCAGGAAAATGAAGAGTCTGTAAGGATAAAAAAGGCCCGTGAAGAAAAGAGAAGAGCTGAGGATGCGGCCAGGGAAGAACAAAAACGAAAAGAGGAGGCGCTCAAAAGGGAGAAAGCAAAAGCCGCTAAACTAGCGCAGCAGAAAAAAGAAGCCGAAGAGAAAGCCAGGAGAGAACAAGAAGCTAAAAAGAAGAAGCTCGATGAAATGATGGGTGGTCTGAATAAGTCCGACGGCACAGCATCGGGTTCGGAGGGTGACGATGACAGGGCCGGCGACAAAGGCCAACCAGGAGGTGATCCCTATGCTACGAGTTATTACGGTAGTCCGGGTTCCGGTAGCGGAACCGGTGGGTACGGGCTTAATGGACGTTCTCTTGTGAACAAGGGAAAAGTGAAACAAGAATGCAATGAAGAAGGAAGGGTGGTCGTGAAGATCATAGTAGATAAAAATGGTAGGGTGGTCAGTGCCACTCCAGGAGTAAAGGGTACCACGAACAATAGTCCTTGTTTATTAGATCCGGCCAAAAAGACTGCCTTTATGCACAAATGGAACCTCGATTCAAATGCTCCTAGTCAACAAATAGGTTTTGTGGTCGTCAATTTCAAACTAGGGGAATAAGTGACCTATCAAGAAACCTTGGATTGGATGTTTTCACGACTTCCAATGTATCAGCAAAAGGGCAAGAGTGCTTATAATGGAAAATTGGAACCCATTAAGAAGTTTGCCGCTTTTCTAGACCATCCCGAGAATAAATTCAAGAGCATTCATGTAGCCGGCACCAATGGCAAAGGCTCGAGTAGTCACATGCTGGCTTCCATACTTCAAGAAGCCGGGTATCACGTGGGCCTATATACCTCTCCCCATCTAAAGGATTATCGCGAACGTATTAAAATCAATGGCCAACCCATTTCGGAGTCCGCGGTCATTGAGTTTATTTCGGATAATAAATGGTTTTTAGAAGAAAATGAGCTTTCCTTTTTTGAGATGAGCGTAGGTCTCGCCTTTGACTACTTTGCCAATCAAAACGTCGACATAGCAATTATTGAAGTAGGCCTCGGAGGACGATTGGATTCTACCAATATAATTACCCCTGAGGTATCGTTGATTACGAATATCGGTTTGGACCATGTTGATATTTTGGGAAAGACCTTAAAGGAAATCGCTTTCGAGAAGGCCGGAATCATTAAGGAAGGGGTGCCCGTAGTTATCAGTGAGCGACAAGATGAGCTGGTAGGAACGTTTGAATCTGTTGCAAATAGTAAAAACACAACGGTTGTTCTTGCTGAACGTACAGTAATTACGGAGTACAAAACGGGTTTATTGGGCGACTACCAAAAAAAGAATATGAAAGGGGTAATCGCTACGCTTCGTGAATTAAGGGAATTCAAAATAAACGAAGCCCATATCAAGGAGGGTTTTTTAAATGTGATAACAAATACGGGTATCTTAGGCCGTTGGCAGATACTTCAAGAAAACCCAAAAGTAGTTTGTGATACTGCCCATAATACAGAAGGATTGTGCTTAGTACTAGATCAGATAAAAGAACAGGACTATGATAAACTGCATATGGTATTGGGTTTTGTGAAAGATAAAGACCTTGAGGCGATTCTTCCTTTATTTCCCCAAAAAGCAAGCTATTATTTGGCGAAACCGAATATTCCAAGAGGATTGGAGGTTGAAAAATTACTTGAAAAAACCCGCGGATTCGGTTTGACAGGAGAATCGTTTGATTCCGTTAAGAATGCCTTGGAATCGGCGCTTCAGGCCTCCAAAAAGGATGATTTCGTTTTTGTCGGTGGTAGTACATTCACGGTGGCTGAAGTTGTCTAATATTTTCTATTTTTTTCTTTTGGTCAAAGAAAAAACAATCCTATATTTGCAATCCCTTTTGGGGCTCTTAGCTCAGTTGGTTCAGAGCACCTGCCTTACAAGCAGGGGGTCACTGGTTCGAATCCAGTAGGGCCCACATGGTAAACAAAGGCCTCCGAGAAATCGGAGGCTTTTTTTGATTCATGTTTTTTGTAGAAAAATGAACCATCTTTTTCTTAACCGAGATACTTTTCTGAATTAAATGACGTTAGGGATAAATCTAAAAGAAATCTTAACGTTTTTGACCATTCATCGATCTTTTATCTTTTTTTATGTATTTCGTAGTCCAAAAGGATACTTTCGTCGTATAAATAGGGATTTAAGGAGCTAATATCTCCTTAAACAAAAATGTTATAAAAACATAGTTTAACCTGATTTGTTAAAATTTGCTTCTTGGAAACTTAGATATTCTACAAAGCCGGTTTTGATGAATCTTTTATTTTGTAAAATAATTTTAACTCCACTAAACCCTTTTTTACTATGAGATTAAAAACTACTTTATTTTTATTTACTGCCCTTCTGTACTTTACTCAAGTTGAGGCCCAGTCATGTAATGGCGCCGATTTTGAGGAAAGAAACGGAATAGCGATCCTTGAATTGGACTCTAAAGTCTCAGGTTCTTGGAGAAAAGAGAATATTTCTGGAGCATCTGGTGGTCAAGCTTTGACTTACAGAGGGTCTGATAAATTTAATACCCCTGGCACCTCAGAGATAGTGTATAAAGTCAAAATCAATTCTCCTGGAACCTACAGATTCAAATGGAGAAATAAGATTAGCATCATCGGAACAGGTAGTGAGCCTGCAAATACAGAGCACAATGATTCTTGGTTGAAAATCGATGCATCGGATTTTTACGGTGCTACAGGCAACACTAGGGTTTATCCTGGGGGGTCTGGTAAAAAACCTGTTGCCAAAGGGTCTACTTCTGGGGGTTGGTTCAAGATTTACACGAACTCAATTGGATGGAGTTGGATAACACGTACCAGTGATTTTGAGAATCACGATATCTATGCGAAATTTAACAATGCAGGTGTTTATAACATTCGAATTTCTGCACGTTCCAAAGGTCACACCGTTGATAGAATGGTTCTTTATAAGGAAAATCAATACTCTAATGCACAATCGGAGAGCTTATCAAGAGCAGTAACGAGTTGTTCTGGCGGTACAACTCCTGACAATAATGCGCCAACGGTAAATATTACCAACCCTGATAATGGTCAGCAATTTGACGAGGGAGATAATATTGCGGTAAGACTAAACTCCAATGATTCTGACGGTAATGTGACGAAACATGAAATTTTTATAAATGGTACCAGGGTTTCAAATCAAGGCAGTGATTATTCACCATATGTTTTGAGAAATGCAACCCCTGGTAATTACACCATTCAAGCCACGGTAACGGATAATGATGGTGCGAAATCTTCAAATACAGTGAATGTTTCGGTTGGAGAAAATACGCCACCACCTACCGGGAATAACGCACCGACCGTTAGTATCACAAGTCCTAATGATGGTCAGAACTTCGATGCTGGTAGCAATGTTCCGGTGAGATTATCGGCCAACGATTCCGATGGTAGCATCAAGAAGCACCAGATTTTTGTTAACAATAAGTTAGTTGATACTGATGGAGCTGGCTATACACCACATGTTATCCAAAATATTAAACCGGGTAATTATGCGATAAAGGCCACGGTGACGGATAATGGTGGAAAGACTGCTTCGAAAACAGTGAACATTGTGGTAGGAGATGATGACACCCCTCCACCATCTGGAAATCAGGCTCCGACCGTTAGTTTCACAAACCTATCGAATGGCGACCAGGTAGAAGTAGGAAGCAATGTTGTGGTAAGAATTAGTGCTAATGATAGTGATGGACGCATAGTCAAGCATCAGGTTTTCGTTAATGGGAAGTTGGTTGATACAGATGGTGCTGATTATACTCCGCATCCAATAAAAAATGTTACTGCAGGTTCGTATAAAATTAAGGTCACCGTAACGGATAACCAAGGAGCAACAGGTTCTAGCACTATTGATATTACCGCTGGAACGGGAACACCACCTCCAACTACGTCTAACATTAGTTTTAATTTAATAAATGCGGCAACAAATAGTAATATCGGCGCAATTACTGACGGTACTACGATTAATTCATCAAAAGCTCAAGGTATTAATATTAAGATCAATGCGCCTGAAGGAACAAAAAGAGTAAGCTATGGGCTTTATAGTAACGGTTTCGAAGTTAGTGTTGGTATTGAGGAATTCGCTCCCTATGCGGTGTTTGGTGATACTAACGGAAATTATTTTTCCGAAACATTGAGCAGTGGCTCTTACAGATTGTTAGCCGTGGCTTATTCAAGTGCGACGAATAACAATAGTGTCATTGAGCGCAAAACAATTCGGTTCACTGTAGGGTCAAGTTCCGGTAAATCGGCAATTTTGTTCCCTAACCCAGTATCTACTGACGGCAAGGTATCCTTAAGGTTGCCTGAAGGTGCTTCTGGAAAATATGAATATAGTGTAACAAACTCTTTAGGGGTTCAGGTAGAAAAAGGAACATTTGACGCTGCATCTTCTCAGAGAGATGTAGAGTTGAGTCTGTCCAATATTGGCAGACAAGTTCAAGGTGTCTACTATATGACACTTAGTTCATCAGGATCCAAAGAAACGATTCCTCTTATTAGAGAATAAGTAGATTCCTAGTATATTAAAATCGGCTCCTTTTTTAAGGAGCCGATTTTTTTTGTTCTAGTTCAAATTATACTTATTTCTGAATAAGATGATTAGGAAAATCTTGGATGTTTTCGCAGCAAATCTGTTCCATCACCTGTTGTAATTGCGCTTTTAACAGAGAAATAGTGTGGTTTCCACCTTCAGCGCCTAATGCCGCTACTCCGTACATAAAAGAACGACCCATAAAAGTGAATTTGGCACCACTGGCCATTGTTCGGGCGATGTCAGGGCCAGATCTAAGACCACTATCCATCATGACCTCAATTTGGCTGCCATAGGCCTCAGCGATACGTGCTAATGGTCGAATGGTCGACTCACCAGCGTCCAACTGACGCCCACCGTGATTGGATACGATGACTCCGTCCAAACCGAGCTGAATGGCTTTCTTAACATCGGCTTCACAAGCGACACCCTTCAAAACCAACTTTCCTTTCCACATGTCTCGTATAGGCTTGATACGCTCCTCATTTAAGCGACCTGAGAAGGTTTGGTCCATAAATTGTCCCAGTTGCTTTAAATCCAAATTCTTTGGCATGTAAGGTCTTAGGGTCTCGAAATTAGGTTGTCCGTGCCTAAGGGTTTGAAGTGCCCAATTAGGCTTACCCATAATTTGTAAGATATTGGCAATCGACATTTTTGGAGGCATGGCCAAACCGTTGCGGATGTCTCTAGGTCTAAAGCCAAAAGTGGGTACATCCGATAGGATAACTAGAACGGGGCACTCAGCAGCTGCCGCACGTCTAATGATATCGTCTCTCAGTTCGGTTTTGGCGGGATGATAGAGTTGAAACCAGGCTTGTCCTTCTGTAATTTCGGAAATACGTTCAATGGCACTGGTCGATACCGTACTGAGCACGAAAGGAATATTGTGTTCGAAGGCGGCTTTTGCTAAGATTTCGGGAGAGTTTGGCCACATTAAGCCTTGAAGTCCTACAGGGGCAATACCGAAGGGTGCATCGTACGAATGACCAAAGAGCTTCGTCTTCATATTTGATCCGCTGTGTTTGCTCAGGTAATAGGGGAGGAGCTCCACCTCTCGAATTTCAGCTGTATTCTTATGTAGGTTGATATCCTCGTTACATCCCCCGTCTAAATATTCAAAAGCGAATTTTGGAATTCTTTTTTTGGCTTTGGCTCTCAGGTCCTCTACAGATGGGTATCGACTATCGAAGTTTGATTTTCCTTTTTTCGGCATAAGTCTCTCGGTTTATCCTTGGCCAATAATTAACTGGAGTTCTTCATTATTGTCTTGCAAAGCCTTGGCTTTATTCGAAGTTATTTCGGTTTGCCATAAATATACCCGTCTTAGGCCTTCCATTTTTTCAAGGTCGGTCAAACATTCGTCGGTTACTTTTGTACGATACAGATTCAAAGACTCAAGGTGTTTTAGTGCTGATAAAGCCGCTACACCCGGATCACCAATATTGGTTTTTTCTAATTGCAGGCGAGTAAGGTTCTTGAAATTTGCGATGGTCGCGAGTCCTTCATCCGTTATGTTCGTATTGGCCAAAGAGAGCCAGGTAATGTGCTCTGCTGCTGGCTCAAGACTCCTTAACTGTTCATCGGTCAGATCGGTACCTGAGAATTTGACATCCAAAAGCGGATTGGTCGCACCTAGAATCTTTACGGTGAAACCATTTTCCTCAACATTGGCAATGGTAACACTGTCCAAGGGTGGGATATTGACCGTTTCATAGTAGGGTTTCGGATTTGTGTCTAAACTATAGCGCCGGAGTAGTGTAGGCTTAATGCTCTCGGGGACCTCCAAATCAGTTAACGATTTGTCCGCCGCCGCTCCAGAAGCGATCCACCACTCCAAAACCTTAATTTCGTCATAGGTCAATGGATCCCCAACAGGAGGCATAAATTTGATATTTTTCTGTGGTAGGGTTACCCGTCGGAATAATTCACTTTCGATAACGTTGCCCGATAAAAATGCAGGACCTCCGTCGCCTCCGACAAGCATTGAATCTATCGAAGCCATGTTCAAACCACCTCGCTGTACTTTATTATCGTGGCAAGCAAAGCATTTTTGTTCAAAAATGGGTTGTACCAGATCGTTGTATACAATAACGGAGTCTGCAGCGGAAAAATCCATGATATCCGATTCTTCGTTCAACATAAGATTTTTAATGGGTTCTGGAGCATATTCGAATAAATAGGATGCGCCGTGGGTAAGATTTCCTCCTAAATGCCCTTCGAAAATCAAAAGTCCCAGAATCAAAAGGTTGGTAATGCGATGTGTTGCTGCCGAATGTCTAGTCGAATCTTTTTTCAACCACCATCCTACCAAGGAAATGATTACAATAAGAATGCCTACCCAACGATGCAGGAAGAGATCGTCTTCGAAGTAAAGACCTGTTTCTCCCAACCACCATCCACAGAAGGCTGCGAAGGCTCCACCGATAGCTCCTAAAAGCCAGGCGTAGCCAATAAGATCGCTAAGTTTTTCGGTTTTTTTCCAACGTTGATACCATTCCATTAGAATTCCTAAAAGCAAGAATCCTATCGGGAGATGTACTAGTATCGGGTGAAAACGACCAACAAAATTGGTAAAGTCAAATGCAAGAAATAGGTTCATTTATACTATTTACGGATTTATATTCTATTTAATTTTATAGGATAGGTCTTATTCGATGCCCATTGCGGTACATATAGATTACCATCGCCATCAACAAGCACGTCATGGGGATTCTTGAAAGTACCTCCGTCATATAGCGGTGTGTCAAGTATACCGTCTGAATACCGAGGCTTATCTCCTCCTGGAAAAGAAAGGACTTTGTTGTTTTTGTCCAAGACGGCCAACATGCCGTCCCAGGTATCCCAGGTTTTTGTCACGATTACCGCAAAATAGAGGTTCTCGCCATGAATAACGGGTCGACAAATGGAGCATCCAGGAAGGGAAATCGTCTCTAAATGTTCACCGTCCAGCGAAAAACGTTTGAATTCCTGACTGGCCCTAGAAGTAATTAGGAGGGTTGGATTTTCCTTGTTCCGCGTATCCAATGTAATGCCATGGCAGCAATTGAATTGATCGTCGGCCTCGCCAGTTCCACCAAAATGGGAAATGTAGTCGCCTTTCGCGCTATATTTTATGATGAAGTTTTTGCCATAGCCGTCGGCTACATAAAAATCGCCATTTGGAAGTATGGCCGTTTCGGTAGGCTTAAACTGATCATCGCTTGTATATCCTGAAACTTCCTTAGGGCGTTCGAGGGTCATGAGAATTCTTCCGTCCAAAGTGGTTTTGCTTACTTTGTGAGAATCTGGATCGGTAATAAAAAGAAACTGGTCTTTACCCTCACCAGTAATAGATAGGCCATGTGCTCCTGGAAATTCGGTTCCCCATGATTCCAATACTTTTCCGGATTTGTCATACACCAAAACGTTATTGTTGTTCGCGCCGGTGGTAGTCATTAAAATACGGCCTTGGTCATCAAGTACCATTTCATGACAGTCGTTAACAGGAATTTTCGAGGGGTCTTGAATACCCCATTCCTGATCCACCGTATACTGAAAATCACCATGTCCTACTCTTTTCGCAGCACCTCCTCTCTTTGTAATGATTCCGAAAGAATAGTCAGGTAGGGCAATACTAGCTGCTGAAGCGGCCAAGGTTTTTTTAATAAAAATTCTTCTTGTATTGGGTTTCATGTTCCTTGTTTTTTGTGAGTTATCATGCCAGTATTTCTTTAACGACTTCACCATGCACATCGGTAAGTCGATATCGTCGTCCCTGAAATTTGAATGTCAGTCGTTCATGGTCTATGCCAAGCAAATGCATTAAGGTGGCTTGAAAATCGTGCACGTGTACCGGTCTTTGGACTACGTTGTAACCAAAATCATCCGTGGCACCCAGAGAGAATCCTTTTTTGATTCCGGCACCGGCCATAAAGATGGTAAAGCATTTAGGATGATGGTCACGACCGAAATTGGTGTCGGTAAGTTGGCCTTGAGAATAGTTGGTTCGGCCGAACTCTCCCCCCCAGATGACCAAAGTATCTTCGAGCATGCCGCGTTGTTTCAAATCGGTTATCAATGCTGCTGTGGCCTGATCGGTCTCTTTACATTGAACTTTTATAGCACTGGGTAAGTTGCCGTGTTGGTCCCAACCTTGGTGATAGAGTTGTATAAATTTCACATCACGCTCTGCCAAGCGCCTCGCCAAGATGCAGTTGGCCGCAAAAGTCCCAGGTTTTCGACTATCCTCTCCGTACATATCATAAATATAATCGGATTCATCCGTTGTATCCATGATTTCAGGTACTGAGGTCTGCATTCTAAAGGCCATTTCGTATTGGGCCATTCTAGCCAAAATCTCAGGATCTCCCAAATCATCATGGTTTATCTTTTCGAGACGTTGTAACTGATCCAATTGTTCACGTCTGGTCTTTCCGTCGATGCCGGGTGGATTGGTTAAATAGAGTACTGGGTCTTTTCCTGCCCTGAATTGTACCCCTTGATGTTGAGAAGGTAGAAAGCCATTCCCCCACGCTCGCGAATATAGGGGTTGTCCGAATTTGTCTTTCGTGACGAGGACCACGAATTCAGGAAGGTTCTTATTATCCGTTCCAAGGCCATAACTTACCCATGAGCCAATTGAAGGCCGACCGGGAAGTTGGGATCCTGTTTGAAAGAAGGTTACGGCCGGATCGTGATTGATCGCTTCCGTATACATTGATTTGATAAAGCAAAGATCGTCGACTATTTTCGCGGTATGCGGCATAAGTTCGCTCATAAGGGCGCCGCTATCTCCATGTTGCTTGAAAGAAAATGGCGATCCGGCAATGGGTAAAGTGGCTTGACCAGAGGACATTCCTGTCAATCGCTGCCCCTGTTGAACACTTTCGGGCAGATCTTGACCATTCATTTTATTTAGTAATGGCTTATGGTCGAACAAATCTATTTGCGAGGGTGCTCCACTCTGAAATAGGTAGATAACACGTTTTACTTTAGGTGGAAAATGGGCCTGCCCCAGGACGCCGCCGCCATTGAGATTTGGAATGCCGGAAAGTGATTTCTCTTTTCCAAAAAGACTCATAGGGTCAAGCATTGAACCCATAGTCAACGCTCCCATTCCTAAGGTGGTCTTGGTGAGGAAATCTCTTCTCGTATAATTTTTTTTATGCTCGTGGGTACACATGGTCTTATCTTTTCATATAGGCTTCGTCATGGTTCAGCATCGTATTGGCTACCATGGTCAATGCTGCTGTTTTTGTTTTGTCCAAATTGTCTTCCAGTTGCTGTTGGCCTACGGATAACAGTTGGTCAGCTTCTTTCGGAGCCTTTTTGAAACGCCTTTGTTGTGTTTCGAAAATTTCCTTGAAAATCGTCTTTTCTTCTTCTTTCGGATAACGGCTTACTGCTAATCGAAAACCGTAGGTGATCTGTTCATCCAATGATGTTCCACCTTCTTTTTGCATTCTAGAGGCAAGAACTTTAGAAGCTTCCACAAATTGGGTGTCGTTCATTAGAACCAATGCCTGAAGTGGTGTGTTGGTATTTTCCCGTTGCACAGTGCAAACCTCTCGGCTGGGCGCGTCAAAAGCGGTCATCGCCGGATGGGGCGATGTGCGCCTTATAAATGTGTACAGCCCTCTTCGGTAAAGGCTATCGCCCTGTGATTCTTTATAGTTCAGTAATTTATGCGAGAAACTGTTCTTTTCGATCCATAGCTTGCCTGGTTGATATGGTTTTACACTTTCTCCACCTACTTGTTGAACCAAAAGTCCACTTGCCGCCAACGCATTGTCTCGAATCATTTCTGCCGGTAAACGATAACTGTTGCTCCTTGCCAAATAAAAATTATTGGGATCTTTTTCTCTCATTTCTTCGGAAACTTGGGAAGACTGACGGTAGGTATGCGACATCACCATTGTTTTCAAAAGCGCCTTGACATCCCATCCACTTTCTATGAATTCTACGGCCAACCAATCAATCAATTCAGGATGCGAGGGTAAAGCTCCCTGAACTCCAAAATCTTGGGGTGTATCTACCAAGCCTTTACCAAATAACATTTGCCAGTAACGATTCACCGTAACTCTGGCCGTCAATGGGTTTTCTTCGGAAAAAAGCCATTTGGACAAGCCCAATCGATTTTTTGGATAGGCGTCGGAAAACTTGGGCAATACTTCAGGTGTATTGGGTTCAACTTGATATATGGGTTGCGAATAGTCTCCACGATTATAGGCATATGCAGGTCTGTTTTGAGGCATTTCTTCCATGACCATAACTTCCATCACCGGCATCATCAGTTGCAACCACTCGTTTCTAAGTTCTTTAAGGTCGGCCGCTATATTACGAACTTCGGGAGATTGGTTGATCTTATACTCTTGTACCAGCTTTTTTTCCGGAGCTTCTTTTGAAGAACCATCTTTGGTAAGCAGTAATACTTCCAACGGTGTCAATTCTTTTGAATACATTCGAATATCATCAAGGGCACCTTTGAAAATTCCATTTTCTCCCGTAAAGCCCCTGTAACTTTTCGCTACTCTGACGGGTTGCTTATAAAGGGTATGAACCGCTGACCTTATGGTTTTGATGGATTTATAAAGATTATCATGACCTACTTCACTTTCCACTTTCTTTCCATCGATAAACAATGATAACCCTTGGGCCTTACCGGATCCATTGTATGAAAATGCAACATGTTGCCATTCATTTGTTTTAAGAGAGTCTTTCGATTTTACGTGAATATAGTTGTGCGGCAAGGAGTGAATCAATCTAGCATTTAGGTAGTTCAGGCTGTCAAGATAAAAGTCCCATCCACGCCAAAAATTATTTTTTTCGCCTGACGTGCCCATCAGTGTTTGCGTTTTCAGCTTTTCTCTTTTGGTGGTTTTCAGCCATAGACTTCCAGAGAAGGTATCTGTCCACTCGAAATTGGGAATGTTATTCAGATATACTTCATCGTACTCCCCCGTAAACACCAGGGCATTCCCTTTTTTACCCTCAATGATTCCAGGAGCTTTGGATGCCGTTGCATTCGTAGTGCGGTCTATGACATAGGTGTCGCCTTGTCGGGCTACCTTATCGAAAGGATAATGGCCCAAAAGCTCTTTTTTGGTTGCATCTTTAGGTAAGGTTGTGATATAGGTTTCGAGATTGGCAAGTTCTTTTTTGGTCAACTCAAGTGTTTGCTCTTTTGCGGTAATTAGTTTTTCTAATTTGCCTAGTTTTTCCTCCGTTTCAGTGTCTGGTAAGGCAAGCATCGGACCATAATTGCCATCATCACCGGTCATACCCAGTTCTTTTACATTGTTGAAGAATGCAGTTAACCTATAGTAGTCTTTTTGGGAAATGGGGTCGAACTTATGATCGTGACAACGGGCGCAGGAAACTGTTAGGCCCATAAGCGCTGTTCCAACCGTTTCTGCACGGTCCCAAACGTAATTTAATCTGAACTCTTCCTCGATGGCTCCTCCTTCTGCTGTCATTGGATGGTTTCGGTTGAAAGCCGTTGCCAGTTTCTGTTCTTTGGTAGCTTTGGGAAAAAGATCCCCGGCCAACTGCCAAGTAACGAACTGATCATAAGGCATATTCTCTTTAAAGGCATTGATGACCCAATCGCGCCATGGCCACATAAGTCGCCAACCATCAGCATGCAGGCCGTGAGAATCGGCGTAGCGAGAGATGTCCATCCAGTCTAGGGCAAGACGTTCCGCAGTGGCATCCGTTTGTAACAGTCTATCCACTACCTTCTCATAGGCATCAGCGCTTTTATTCTCTAAAAATAAATCGAGTTCCTGTACCGTTGGAGGGAGTCCGGTCAAATCCATACTCACTCGACGGAGCAATCGTTCTCTGTCGGCCTCTGGGGCAGGCTGATATCCTTTTTGCTTCAATCGCCCTTGAACGAAACCATCGATTGGGTTATAGCTCGGCCAGTTGTCATTGCCGATCTTGTGGTTTGGTCTTTCGGGTTTAACAAAGGCCCAGTGGTCTTTCCATTCTGCTCCTTGTTCGATCCATTTGATGATCATTGCCTTTTCATTTGGTGATAAGGACAAATTTGATTCAGGTGGAGGCATTTGAATTTCGGGATCATTGCTCAATATGCGCTGCACACTTGAACTACGTTCGGGTTTGTTTGCGACAAAAGCCCGTGCTCCGCTGGATAAGGTTGAAAATGCCTCTTCGGCCAGATCTAATCGAAGTCCTGCTTTTCTTGTGTTCTCATCCGGCCCGTGACAATTAAAGCAACGGTCGGAAAGAATAGGTTTGACATGAAAGTTGAAATCTACGATTTCAGGAAGGTCTTCGTAGGCATCGGCCACTTCGCTGGGCAAATCAGGCCCACATGAAATCACCAGTAGGCAGACCCAAAGAGCTATGGTTTCCGAAAAACTTATTTTTTTAAGCGGTAGCATCCTTTAAAAATACATTTTTTTCTAAGATTACTTGGTGAATTAGAAGGAGTAGATCATATCTATTATCAATATGCTCATATATGACTCACTTCTTTAAACTTTTGCCAAGAAGGGTCTGCCGGTTTGATAAAGTTTGAGGAGAGATTGGTGTTTGGTCTTAGGGATATCAAAAATATGTTTTACTTTTACCAACTCTTAAAAAGGGATATTAGCTCAGTTGGTTTAGAGCGCTGCCTTGACAGGGCAGAGGTCACTGGTTCGAATCCAGTATATCCCACATTTTTCTTCTCTCATAGTAAGGAATCCAATCTCAGGATTTGTTTTTACCTAAAATTTTCATTTTTTTTTCAAATTAATTGTGACCTCTATAAGAAAGCTGTGTCTTAAGAAATGTAACCATTTAATAGAGAACCTAACGATGTTGAACTCACTACTGCTTGATCTTTTTTTTGGAGGGGGCATTCTCATTTTTTTAATAACAATTGGCACAATTTGGCCCTCACTGTTTCTAGAAAGAAGTAAGAAAGGAATAAAGTCAGGAGCTAAATGATGGCTCGTTTCAGTAATACAAGCGATGTCCAAATGAATCATTTGTTTTGAAAATCGTTTAAACGTTATGTACAGCCAGGTTTTCTCAATTAAGTCTATGATAAGGGACGGCAATTTTCTTTTGAAATTTGTAAGGTCGTAAAATTGGTTAGTTTGCGACATTTATAGACTTGTTGTTTTTGTAGGTTAATTTGGTTGTCAAAGCCCCGATTTTATCGGGGCTTCTTCTATTTTGATTTCTTTGTTCATATTATTGATTAACAAAAATGTAGGTTAATTCTGTAATTTATGAAGGTTTTTACCGTTGTAAGGATTCGAGTTTCTCATTTACTAAGTCCTTGAAAACATAAAGTGTTAAAAATGTGACTTTTTCTTGAAAAAGGTGTCTAATATGAATATCGAACCAGAAGATTGATTTGGAAACGAAAGAAGCATTCGGTGATTTAACGGACAAAGCGTTGGTTAGAAAAATCGTCAAAACGAAAAATACCGAATTATTTGGAGTGTTATATGATCGATATTCTAAGGCAGTTTACAATAAGTGCTATAGTTTTTCGAAATCACATTCTGAAGCGGAAGACCTTACCCAAGATGTTTTTTTGATGTTATATGTGAAATTGGGTAGTTTCAAAGGGCGGTCTAAGTTTTCAACATGGTTGTATTCGTTTACGTATAATTTCTGTGTGAATTATGTAAATCGAAATAAACAGCGGAAAATCAGTGAGGCTTCCGAAAGCCTAAGCGAAGAAGATTTAAGCTTAAATGAAGAGGTTGGCGATCTTAGTATTTATGAGATGCGAACAGGAATCTTAAAAAAAGCATTGGGTTTAATTCGTGCGGAAGAAAAAAGAATACTCCTTTTAAAATATCAGGACGGGGTCACTATCAAAGAACTAACCGAAATATTGGGCCTGAGTGAAAGTGCCGTCAAAATGAGGCTCATGCGTGCCAAAGCCTCGCTCTTGAAAACCTACAATAAAATAGCTTGAAATGTCAAAGAAAATTAAGAACCCGTTCGAGAAAATGGAGCAATCCTGGGAGGAGGCCCCTCCTCATTTGAAAAACAAGGTGATGAATGATATTGCCATGGCCAAACTACTAACCGAAATGGCGTCTTTGTTTACCTGTAATTATAAAGAAACCATTAACGAGATGATGAAAACAAATTCTTGATCGTAATAACTAACTAACCAAAATACCTTTGACTTATGAATAAACTAGCGGAATGGAAAGACCTCACCTATGAAACACTTTCGCCTGCACTTGGAAACATTGCTTCCGCAATACCTAATATACTAGGCGCGATTGTCGTATTGATTATCGGATGGTTCGTTAGAAAGGCGGCCCGCTTTGCATTGAAAAAACTCTTTAAGTTGGCCAAGGTCAATCGTCTTTCAGATAAGATCAACGATGCCAAATTGTTGGGTGATGGTAACCTCAATATCGATATTGAAAAAATAGTTCTTGGTTTTGTCAAGTGGTTGTTGCTACTTGTTTTCGTGATTATCGCGGCTGACATGGTCAAATTGACCATTATCTCAAATGAAATAGCCAACTTACTGCGCTATCTGCCGGTTTTGTTAAGTGCTATTGTGATATTGGTAGTCGGCCTGTATGTGGCCAGCATGATACGCACTACTCTGGTCAAAGTATTTAAATCAATGGCTTTTACGGGGTCGAAAGTAGTAAGTTCCGTGGTGTATTATATCATGGCCGTTTTCGTCACGATTACAGCTTTGAATCATGCCGGTATCAACACCACCATTATTACGAATAATTTCACGATAATATTAGGTGCGTTTCTTTTGGCGTTTGCACTCGGCCTCGGTTTAGGGTCTAGAGATGTAGTCGCCAGCTTGCTTAAAACCTTTTATGCCAGGAAAAAGTACAATCCAGGTGAGGAAATAAAAGTGAATGGGGTCATTGGTACCATTGAATCCATTGATCATATGTTCTTGACCTTGAAGACTGCGAAGGGTCGATTGGTACTCCCTATAAATGAAGTAGTTGAAAACCGTGTGGAATTGGACTGATGATGGTGGTGTGTGTTCAAGTTCAAAGGAGCTTCAATAATCGCTCTAATGCCATGCCTCTTGACCCTTTGATCAATATGTGGCATTTTCTGTCCACAGGGTTGTTCTCCAGGTATCTTGAAATGGTGTCGAAAGAAGGAAAGGTCTGTAAAGGCGTGTCGATGGCATTGAAGTTTTCACCAATAAGATATAGTTCTGAAAAATGCAGCTTACTGGCAAAATCGGCAATATCTTGATGTTCTTGGTAAGCAGCCTCCCCCAATTCGAACATGTCTCCAAGAAAGACCACTTTGTTTTCCCCTTTCATGCAACTGAAGTTTTCAAGAGCGGCTTTCATACTAGTAGGATTGGCATTATAGGCGTCAAGAATGATTTCATGACCATTTTTCTTTACTATCTGTGATCGATTGTTTTCCGGCACATAGCCTTCAATGGCAGTTTTGATAGCGGCTAATGGAACATTAAAATATTTCCCCATTACTACCGCGATGGCGCAATTGGTGAAATTATAACTGCCTATCAACTGTGACGCTATGTATAGATCCTCCACTTCAAGTCGCACGAACGGATTCGCGCTTATGAACTTAATTTGATAATAATGCGGGTTGGTTGTGCTAAAGCCAAACTTTTTGACATAGGCCCCAAGCTTTTCTAACTGAATAGGGTCGTCGGCATTTAAAAAGACCGATTTATTTAGCGCCATCAAATAGTCATACAACTCACTCTTTCCTTTGATGACGCCTTCTACGCCACCAAAACCTTCTAAATGGGCTTTGCCAAAATTAGTGATATACCCAAAATCAGGTTCTGCAATGGTACAGAGAAAAGCGATTTCTTTTTGGTGATTGGCCCCCATTTCGATGATGGCCAATTCGGTGTCTTGTTTGATATTGAGA
Source organism: uncultured Flavobacteriaceae bacterium (assembly GCA_947494565.1). GTDB lineage: Bacteria > Bacteroidota > Bacteroidia > Flavobacteriales > Flavobacteriaceae > Maribacter_C. Next base: position 29,910 of record CANLVG010000005.1, read on the forward strand.
AGCGTCAGGGGTACTCCGATATGGTTATTGAAGTTGCCTTTGGTCGAAACGATTTTATATTTTTTTGACAGTACCGCGGCAATCAATTCTTTGGTAGTGGTTTTACCGTTACTACCGGTTAAACCGATTACCTTGGCCTGACAGGATCTTCTATGATAGGTAGCAAGCTTCTGTAAGGTGGTCAGTACGTCTTCAACTACAATGTGGTGATTTGATTTTTTATAATCGATATCGTCTATAACCGCCCATTCCGCACCTTTCTCCAAGGCTTGCGAAGCATAGCTGTTTCCATCGAAATTATCGCCTTTGAGTGCAAAGAAAATACAGCCTTTTGTGATTTTTCTTGTATCCGTCGATACAGTGGGAAACTTCAGAAATAGCGCGTGTAATTCGGGTATGGTCATATGCGGTAAAAATACAAAAAAGCCCTAACAGTACTGTTAGGGCTTCTTGATCTTTATATAGCAATTAATTATTTTGCCTTTTTACCTCTCGGGGTTTTGTTCTTTGTTTTCGACTTAGAACCTACCCTAGACATTGCGCATCGGAAGCCGATATAATCGGTAGCCATATATTGTGGCAAATACCTTCTTTGTGCAGGGTCTAACCAATAGGCACGATCTCTCCATGAACCACCTTTGAATACGCGAACTTCATCATTGATCAATGAGGTTCTGTTGTTTGATTTGTCATACTGACGTACGATGCTGCCAGCAGAATCACGTTCTACCTTGTGTCTTGGAGAATCATACATTTTTCTTGCGGTCGCAGGATCTTCATCATCACTGAACTGATCGAAGAATCTAGAAGAACCTGGGTCGCCATCTCTATATCCTCTGTTATCACTAGTGTCAAAATTGGTTCTCAAATAGGTTTCTTGTTCATCAACAGGCACCATTTTGATTTCACCAGGAAGATTGACTGCTACTACTTTTCCATTAGGTAGGGTGTCATACACTACCGAATCTCTTAAGATGTTGACCTTGCCATCTTCGCCAATGGCGGTTTTCATGTAAATATTTCCTCTGTAATAGTTGAAATCACTCACTTCATCATCAACTATAGGACGGTAAACATCGGCAACCCATTCAGCTACATTACCGGCCATATCATAAAGGCCTAGGTCGTTTGGCTTGTAAGACATCACCTGAGCGGTAATATCGGCTCCATCGTCAGACCATCCCGCAATTCCGCCGTAATCACCTTTTCCTTGTTTGAAGTTGGCCAATTGATCACCACGACCAACACGTTGACCGTTTCTGGTGTAATCACCCTCCCAAGGATATTTTTTTCTACCTCTATAATTGTTATATTCTCGAGCCCCTTGATTCGCTTGGGCCGCGTATTCCCACTCGGTCTCAGTCGGCAATCTGTATTCAGGCATAATCACCCCACTGCTTCTTTTAGCGAAGGTGCTGACACTATCTTTTTTCATTTTGCCTTGTAACGAATCGATTTGACCGTTGTAGACCGATTCTGGTCGGTTCAAATAGGCCTCTGTACTAAACGTACCTGCTACTTCACCACTGGCCGCCTGATATTTGGCATCTTTTGCCAAGTACCCTTCTCTTTCCAGCATTACTTCGTTCACTCGATCTGTTCTCCATTCCGCAAACTGTGTCGCTTGAATCCAGTTGACTCCTACCACGGGATATTCGGCATAGGCAGGATGGCGTAAATAGTTATTGGTCATGGTTTCGTTGAAACCCAATCGATTTCTCCATACTAAAGTATCCGGTAATGCACCTTTGTAAATATTGGCGTATTGCGGATTTTCCGGAGGGTAAACACTCTTCAAATAGTCAAGATATTCCAAATACATCACATTCGTCACCTCCGTTTCGTCCATATAGAATGACTGTACATGTTGCGAGGTAGGGGTGTTGTTCCAGTCGTGCATTACATCATCTTGTACCTTACCTTTTGTAAATGTACCTCCCTCAACGAAGACAAGGCCCGGGGCCGTTTCTTGCTCCTTGAAATCGGTGTTATATTGAAAGCCACCTTCTTTGGCATTTATTTTCCAACCTGTAGCTCTTGATACATTTTTGGAAGAAGACGAAGAGTTTTTACAGCTGGTAACCGTAAAACCTCCCGCTATAACTGCGCAAGAAAGTGCAACTTTAAGAAACTGTTTTTTCATAATTAGGACTTGAGTTCAAATGGTTAAACTACGTTGCTTAAGTAGTTTGGAATTGTATTTTGATTCAATTAATAGGTCATTCGGCATATAAAACGACGATTTATATATAATATTTCATCGGGTTTAAAATTATTTGCCATATGACGGGAACATTATAGCAACGGCTTATGTTCTAAAAGTCATAACGGTATAAATTCAATAATAGTATGGATAGTTGGTCTTTTCTGAGGAGTCTAATTTTGTGATGCAGCTCTACAAAAATAGCCTACCGGATGTCTTTGGAAACGGACGGTTTATTTTCCATGATTTTAATACTATAATAAGGTGTATTTCGAAAAAATAATCCCTTTATTGCACAAGATATTTTTAAAATACCCGTTTACGTGTCATACGTCCAATATATTTTAGCTTTTGGGTGTAATTTTAAATATTTGCCAATTCAACTTAGCTATTTAGAAATGAAGAAAATTCCAATACTATTTGCACTTATTTTCGTAGGTAAATTTTATGCCCAGAATAACGATAGGGTAATTACTACTGCGGTTCCTTTTTTGACTATTGCGGCCGACGCAAGATCTGCTGGAATGGGTGATATGGGTGTGGCAACTTCAACTGATGCCTTTTCCCAACAATGGAATCCGGCGAAATTCGCCTTTGCCGACAGAAAAATAGGAATAGGTATAAGTTACACGCCTTATCTGGAAAGCATTATCACCGACATTTCCCTTTTGAATGCCAGTTTTTATAATAAAATCGATGACCAAAGTGCATTTGCCTTGAGTTTAAGATACTTTACTTTGGGGGAGATTGAATTGCGACAATTTGCGAACGATCCAGGTACCTTGGCGAAGCCGAATGAATTGGCCTTTGACGGTTCCTATTCATTGAAGTTAAGTCAAACCTTTTCGATGTCGGTCGGTGGTCGTTTTATTCGGTCCAATCTCAAATTACCTCAAAATGGCGATGTAGATTCGCAAGCGGCCAGTTCATTCGCAGTAGACGTTTCGGGTTTCTATAGATCTCGTGAAATCGCTTACAATAGTTTTGACGGACGTTGGAGAGCCGGTTTCAATTTTTCGAATTTAGGTGGTAAGATTCAATATGACGAAGGCGGACAAGAGAACTTTTTGCCTACCAACTTAAAAGCAGGTGTAGGTTTTGATTTTATCTTGGATCAAGATAACGTTATTGGTTTGACTACTGAATTCAATAAGTTACTTGTGCCTACTCCGCAAGATTTTAATGGTGATGGCACCATTGATGCACTTGATAATGATGAGTACCAGCAAATAGGTTTCTTCAGCGGTATCTTTGAATCCTTTGGAGATGCGCCCGACGGTTTTGGAGAAGAGCTAAAGGAATTTACTTGGGCCCTTGGTGCCGAGTATGTCTATCAAGATTCTTTTATGATTCGAACAGGATATTTCAACGAAAGTGAAGAAAAGGGTTCCCGAAAATTCTTTACCCTTGGAGCAGGTTTCCGATTTAAAGCTGCCCAAATCGACCTTTCCTATTTGTTCTCTACTTCGCAAGTGAGAAATCCTTTGGAAAATACATTGCGTTTTTCCCTGACTTTCAATTTAGGAGAAGAATACTTCAATGATTAAATAAAATAGTGTGACATATAAAACCCGCCATCGAGCGGGTTTTGTTATTTTTGGTCAGAACCAATGGAAATGGGTCATGGAGAAAAAAAAGATTTCTTTTGATTTATCTGTTTATGATGCAGTTGAAAGTCTGCCGGATGATGAACTTAAGTTGATGCAGGCCGCTATTGCGGCCAGAAAGAATGCCTATGCTCCTTACTCCGATTTTTATGTAGGCGCAGCCGCTCTTCTTGAAAATGGTGAAGTGGTCATTGGTAATAATCAAGAGAATGCTTCTTTTCCTGCCGGACTTTGTGCTGAAGGAGTGGCGGTGTTTCAAGCCGGATCACGATTTCCTGGTGTTGTTATCAAAACTATCGCGATTTCCGCAGCTTCGAATAAATATGTGGTGGATAAGCCTACTGCTCCGTGCGGCATTTGCCGGCAATCGATTTCCGAATACGAGAATCGTCAAAAGACCCCGATTTCATTGCTGATGGCAGGTGAAAAAGGATCTGTGTTCAAATGTGAATCCGTAGCTGATATTCTTCCCCTAGGTTTTGATAGCTCTTATTTATAGATAGTTTTTTTTAATTAAAGGTGCTTTCTCAAGACCTGAATTCGATTTTCGAAATCCTCAAAAAACACCCATTATTTTTCATTAAACCTTATTTTTCCACTATTGATTTAATACGTATTTTTGTTTTCCGTTTTCATAGGAAATGGCACGAAAAAAATAAGTAATTCATGGAAAAAATCACCAAAGAGGTCTACCTGAAGTGGTATGAGGATATGCTGTTTTGGAGAAAGTTCGAAGACAAGTTGGCAGCAGTATACATTCAACAAAAGGTGCGCGGGTTTTTGCACCTTTATAATGGCCAGGAAGCCGTTTTGGCCGGAGCACTTCATGCTATGGACCTGACCAAAGACCGAATGATCACGGCCTACAGAAATCACGTTCAGCCCATCGGTATGGGTGTTGATCCTAAAAAGGTGATGGCTGAATTATACGGTAAGGTAACGGGTACTTCCATGGGGATGGGAGGCTCTATGCATATTTTTTCAAAGGAACATCGTTTTCATGGAGGTCATGGAATTGTGGGAGGACAGATTCCTCTAGGAGCAGGAATGGCTTTCGGCGATAAGTATTTTGGCAGAGACAATGTGACCCTTTGCTATATGGGAGATGGTGCCGTGCGACAGGGTGCTTTTCATGAAGCTTTGAACCTTGCGATGCTCTGGCAACTACCGGTAGTTTTCATATGCGAGAACAATGGATATGCCATGGGTACCTCCGTAGCCCGAACCGCACATTCAACTGAAATTTGGAAACTGGGCTTGGGATATGAAATGCCATGTGGACCAGTAGATGGTATGAACCCGGTGACCGTGGCCGAAGAAATGAGTAAGGCCATTGAACGCGCAAGAAGTGGCGGTGGGCCAACGTTTTTAGAAATGAAGACCTATAGGTATCGAGGCCACTCGATGTCCGATGCCCAACACTATAGAACTAAAGAAGAGGTTGAGGAATACAAAAAAATAGATCCTATTACACAAGTACTCGACGTGATCAAAGAGAAAGCGTATGCTACCGATGATGAAATCACGGCTATTAATAAAGGAGTAAAGACCAGAGTCGCTGAATGCGAAAAGTTCGCCGAAGAATCAGATTATCCTCCGGTACAACAATTGTACGACATGGTTTACGAGCAAGAAGATTTTCCTTTTGTACAACATAAAGCATAAGTAAATGGCAATAGTAGTAAATATGCCCCGATTGAGTGATACTATGGAAGAAGGCACTGTTGCCGCATGGTTGAAAAAAGTGGGCGATAAAGTAGAAGAGGGGGATATTCTAGCCGAAATAGAGACCGATAAGGCCACTATGGAGTTTGAGTCTTTTAACGAAGGAACCCTTCTGCATATTGGGGTTGAAGAAGGAGATACGGCACCCGTAGACGTGTTGTTGGCGATTATTGGTGAAGAAGGAGAAGATATTTCAGGCCTGTTAAACGGAAGTGGAGCTGCGCAAGTTGTGAAGGAAGAAGCGCCAGAACCAAAAACCGATGCCGCCCCACCTACGGATTCCGATTCGAGCGCAACGGAAATTCCTGAAGGTGTCGAAGTCATCAAAATGCCGCGACTTAGCGATACCATGGAAGAGGGTACGGTGGCAACTTGGTTGAAAAAGGTTGGTGATACGGTAGAAGAAGGTGATATCTTGGCGGAAATAGAGACGGATAAGGCTACGATGGAGTTTGAATCCTTTTATTCGGGTACGCTTCTATATATAGGAATTCAAGAAGGGGAATCTTCCCCTGTCGATGAGGTATTGGCCGTTATAGGCCCCGAGGGTACTGATGTAGATGCCGTTTTGAATGCAGGACCTTCCGAGAATGCTTCACAATCCACAGCTTCTAACGAAACGAAACAGGAAACAACGGCAACTACTGACGATAAGCCTATTGCCGAAACCAAGGGCGTGCATGACGGGCAACGGATATTTGCTTCGCCATTGGCCAAAAAAATGGCGGCCGATAAAGGTGTTGATCTGGCCGATGTAAAAGGCTCTGGAGACCATGGTAGAATTGTCAAAAAAGATATTGAGAACTATAGCCCTGCCGCTACGGCTACCGCGGCTATAGCCACTCCTGTTTCTGAGACGGTTAAAGATACCATTGACGTATCGGGAAGTGCCATAGCACCTATTCGACTGCCGGTGGGTGAGGAAAGTTCGGAGGAAGTGAAGAATTCGCAGATGCGGAAAACTATTGCCAAACGTTTGGCTGAGTCAAAGTTTACTGCACCCCACTACTACTTGACTATTGAAGTGGATATGGATAATGCGATCGCATCCCGGAAACAGATCAATGAGTTACCCGATACCAAGGTTTCGTTCAACGATATGGTAGTCAAGGCCTGTGCCAATGCCTTGAAAAAACACCCTCAAGTGAATACTACTTGGAAAGGCGATACAACACAATTCAATCATCATATCAGCGTAGGTGTGGCCGTAGCTGTAGCCGATGGTTTGGTTGTTCCGGTCTTAAAGTTTACGGATCAGATGAGTTTGACGCAAATCGGATCGGCGGTCAAAGACTTGGCAGGTCGAGCAAGAAATAAGAAATTGACTCCGGCGGAAATGGACGGTAGTACTTTTACGGTTTCCAATCTGGGAATGTTCGGTATTTTAGAATTTACGTCCATTATCAATCAACCGAACTCCGCAATATTATCCGTTGGTGCAATTGTTCAGAAGCCTGTCGTCAAAAATGGGGAGATTGTGGTCGGTAATACGATGAAGTTATGTTTGGCCTGTGACCATAGAACCGTTGACGGTGCTACTGGAGCACAGTTTTTGCAAACGCTTCGCGCGTATTTGGAGAACCCGGTAACCATGTTGGCCTAAACCAAGAAGATCTAAAATCTAATTTTGGAAAAGCATCTGCCAACTGGTGGATGCTTTTTTGTCTTTAAAACTATAAAACGAATTGTATGAGGTACTTTCTATTCTTGATTATCTGTCTGGCAGTGGGATGCAAGGCGATGCCGGAACCTTCAACTGCGGAAAGGGTAGGCGAAATTATGGATTATATGGCCTCTGATGCCCTTCAAGGCCGTGAAGCGGGAACAGAAGGTATCGCCGTTGCAGCGGATTATATTGAAACGCTTTTTAAGGAAAATAGAATCGCACCTTATTTTAAAAGTTATCGAGATACCCTTTCGAATTTTGAGGGTGTTGCGTATAATGTAGTGGGTTATCTTGAGGGGAAGGATAAAAACCTCAAAGATGAATTTATTATTATAGGGGCGCATTATGATCACATTGGTATTACCAATTCGCCAACTACCGATTCGATAGCCAACGGGGCCAATGACAATGCTTCGGGCACTACCACGGTTTTAGAATTGGCACGGTATTTTGGCAAAACAAGAACGAATAAGCGTAGTATTATTTTTGCTTTGTTCAGTGCGGAAGAAAAAGGACTTTTAGGCTCCGCCCATTTGGCCGAAAAATTGAAGGCGGAGAATTTGAACCTGTACACTATGTTGAATTTTGAAATGGTGGGAGTTCCCCTCAGGGAAAAAGATTATTTGATGTATGTCACCGGATATGAAAAATCGAACCTAGCGGAAGTAAGTAACAGCTATAGTAATGAGAAGCTTATAGGATTTTTACCCACTGCGAAAGACTTCAACCTCTTTCAACGATCGGACAACTATCCCTTTCATGAAAAATTCAATGTTCCTTCGCAGACCTATTGCACTTTTGATTTTACCAACTTTGAGCACTACCATAAAGTAGGGGACGAAAACGCACTTATGGACTTTGAACATATGGCATCTCTTGTCAATAAGTTGGTTCCTGTTTTCGTAGGCATCGTTAACGCTCCAAATCGAGAGATAAAATATAATTAGATGGCAAATGTAATTATAACGGGATCAAGCAGGGGAATTGGCTTTGAATTGGCAAAACTGTTCGCCGATTCAGGACATCAAGTGTTGGCGCTTTCACGAAATGATAGTCCAATACTTGATTTAGGACACCCGAATATTAGTGTGTTTCCATTTGATTTGTCTAAGCCCAATGATCTCGAGCGCCTGACCGACTTTCTTCAAAGCTGGGAAACGGTTGATATTCTTATCAACAATGCAGGTAAGCTTTTGAACAAGCCTTTTTTGGAAACTTCGGCGCAGGAGTTTGAGGAGGTGTACCGTGTCAATGTTTTTGGGGTCATGGCCATGACCCAAGCAGTGCTTCCAAAGATGCCCAGAACTGGTCACGTGGTGACGATCAGTTCTATGGGAGGGGTTCAGGGTAGTGTGAAATTTCCGGGTCTTTCCGCATATAGTTCTAGTAAAGCAGCCGTGATTACGTTGACCGAATTGTGGGCCGAAGAGTTCAAGGCGTCCGGTCCTTCTTTCAATGTGTTGGCCTTGGGGGCTGTGCAAACCGAAATGTTGGAGGAAGCTTTTCCGGGATATCAAGCGCCAATTAGTGCGTTGGACATGGCAAGGTATATCATGGACTTTGCCTTGATTGGATCTAAACTCTATAACGGAAAGTTATTACAAGTTTCCAGTAGCACTCCTTGATTCGTACGTTCATTGTTGAATAATGGATACTCTTTGTATAGTATCTAGCTCGGGAAACGCCTCAAAATATGTTGTACGATCGTTGTAGAGTAAGTCAAGTTTTGCAGCTGATTTCCCTTCATATCCCGAAAAGAGGGCCGTTACGACCTCCATTCCTTTGGTTACTTTTCCAAATGCAGGAAACCCGACTACTCCCTTGTAATTAAGGGTGTCAAGTCTTAGGTTGTCGGTAAGGTTGATATAAAGTTCCGTCGATCTTGTTTCTATCCCACTGCGTGCAAAGCTTAGAGTGCCTTTTGTATTGCCTAAAATGACTTTTTCATCTGGAACCTTGATTCGGTTCCAACTCTTTGAACTAAGGGTGTCACTACTGCCGAACTGGGCGACAAAATTTGGAATCACCCTATAAAACACACCGTTTTCAAAATGCTTATGGTTTACCAGTTGAAAGAACCGATCGGCGGCTTTAGGACTCCACTTTCGTTGGACCTCAATTTCAAAAATACCTTCCGAGGTCTCAAATCGAGTAATAAAAATCTCAGGAGCTATTTCTTTAGCCCACTTTGGAAAACCACAACCAATCAATAAAACGGTAAATAAGCCAATGATTGTTTTCATTTGGAAAATTGGTTCATATGCTTCAAGCTTACATCATCTTTTGTCGAGTCGATAACTTTGAGCCAATTTTTCCGCCTAGCCAGGCCATAGGCAGATAGGCGAGAAGAATATCGGTGATGGCAAACCAAGTCGGCCCGGGAAGCATGTAGTTAACTATGACTCCTCCAATTAGGAATAAGATCCCAATGCCAATCGCAAATTTCATTTTATGCTTCGTCGCTATCCAACTTGCTATAAAGGCTCCCGTTAAGGTACCCAAAGCATGGGCCAAGAAGGGAAATAGGAAATATTTGAAATCTAAGGTCGGCAGTACTTCCCCCAAGGCCTGCATGTCGGTGGGGTCAACCCCTGGAATGGGGAGTATGCTATGGCCTAGGTTAACAAGTGCCATATTAATGGCGCTTCCCCCAAACCAACCAATTACAACAGCTAAAATATTTCTTACTACGGAATTCATGGGTGCCCTATTTCAGGTCAAGGTAATAAATTAAAAATTATTGCCCTATGGGATATGAAGGGTTGAACTGTGTAAGGAATACATTGCTAAGGGCGACTTCATCGCCTTATTCCAAGTATCGATGAAACATGGGCCTTTCACTGTTTTGATACGACAAGATATTCTTTGAGCACTAAATGACTTATTTTTGACGTAATGGATGACGTTTTGAAAAAATACCTTCCTGAACGGGCCGTTTCGCCTTGTCTAGCTTTAATCAAGGAGACCGGGGTACATCTAAAAATTGTCAATGAACGGGTGACTCGTCATGGAGACTATCGGAAAATGCCCAATGGTCAACACCAGATTACCGTAAATGCCAATCTCAACAAGTATAGGTTTCTCATTACTCTGGTGCATGAAATAGCACATTTGGTTGCATTCGGCAAGTATGGGCGTCATATCAAACCACATGGTATTGAGTGGAAGAAAACCTTTCAATTCATGATGCTTCCCTTCATTCGACCTGAGATTTTTCCATCAAAATTGTTGCCCATTTTAGCCAATCATTTCAAAAATCCCAAGGCGAGCAGCGATACGGATGCAAAATTATCAGTAGCTTTAAAAAGTTTTGATTTTCGAGACGACTCAAAATCATATGTTTTTGAATTACCATACGGTAGCGTTTTTCGCATGTATAATGGTAAATTGTTTCAAAAGGGAAAGAAGCGCGTTAAGAGATATGAGTGTATTGAATTGGCTTCGGGAAAAATGTATTTGTTTCAACCAAATGCTGAGGTCGAATTAATGAATTGAATCCTTTTTTACTAGAACAGAACACTGTATTAATAGGGGTAGCACTGATGAAAACTGAAGCGCTACCCCGCTCGTAATATTGAATAAATGAATAAAAACTATTACGCCGTTTTAATGGCCGGGGGAGTGGGATCCAGATTTTGGCCTATCAGTACCTCAGCGTATCCGAAACAGTTTCATGACATGTTAGGTACTGGCGATACCCTGATACAAAAGACATTTAAGCGTTTGAATAGGTTTGTTCCAACGGAAAATATTCTGATTTTGACCAATGAGCGCTATAATGATTTGGTCTTGGAGCAATTGCCCGCGGTCAAACAAGAGCAGGTGGTTTTAGAGCCTGCGATGCGAAATACGGCACCTTGTATCTTGTACGCCGCTTTGAAAATCCATAAAATGAATCCTGATGGGGTCATGATAGTAGCTCCTAGTGATCATTGGATCGAGAATGAGAAAGCATTCGAGACTGATGTAGTTAGCTGTTTTGATGCCTGCGAACAAGAAGCTGCACTCTGTACTTTAGGGATCACACCTACCTTCCCGAATACAGGTTTTGGGTATATTGAATTTGAAAAGGAGGGAAAGACTAACTTGAAAAAGGTAGATCAGTTTCGTGAGAAGCCGAACTATGAAACGGCCAAAGACTTTTTGAACCAAGGTAATTTTCTTTGGAACGCGGGTATTTTTATGTGGAGTGTAACCACTATCATCAATGCGTTTAAAACGCATCAAAAAGAATTATATGAACTTTTTGAAGAAGGTATTTCTGCTTATAATACTGATGCGGAAGCAACTTTCATTAAGGAGAATTACCCAAAAGCCGAGAATATTTCCATCGATTACGCCATTTTAGAAAAGTCGAAGTCGATCTACGTACTTCCGGCATCCTTTGACTGGAATGATTTGGGCACATGGGGTTCGTTATATGAGAAGCTCGACAAGGATCCGGAGCGTAACGCTGTAGTCAATGCAAGGGTACTTGCAGATGAGGCACATGGGAACATGATACGTAGCTCAGGAGACAAAATTGTGGTGGTCGACGGATTAGATGACTATATCATTGTAGATAAAGAAAATGTACTTTTGATTTATCCAAAAGCCAAGGAACAAGATATCAAACAAGTCTTGAATGCGGTACGTGCCAAGTTCGGAGACGAATACGCCTAATAATGAGTGAAGAACTTGACCAAAATAATATAAGCCCCTCGGAAGAACCGGTTCAAAGCAAAGAAGATGTCAAAAAGGATTTTCAGGGTCTTTTGGGCAGTATCAAGAAGTTTCTATCCGAACTTCTGGATATTCGAACGAACACCGACCAAGAAGCAACTAAAGAGGCTATTATAGCGGATATTCCTTTTAAAGGACATACCTCGTGGATTCTAATTTGTTCTATTTTTATCGCGTCGGTAGGACTAAACGCGAATTCTACTGCCGTCGTTATCGGGGCCATGTTAATTTCACCACTCATGGGGCCAATTCTTGGAATGGGTATGTCTTTGGCGATCAATGACATCGACACGCTGAGAAGGTCCTTGAAGAACCTCGCGGTTATGGTAGTTCTTAGTGTACTTACAGCTTATCTGTTCTTTGCTATCTTTCCCATAAAAACAGAATCCTCAGAGCTATTGGCAAGGGTCAAACCCGATATAAGGGATGTGCTTATAGCCTTTTTCGGAGGATTGGCACTGGTTATTGCAAGAGCCAAAAAAGGAACCATTGCCACCGTAATTTTTGGTGTGGCTATCGCCACGGCCCTTATGCCTCCGTTATGTACGGTCGGCTATGGTTTGGCAATCGGCAGATGGGATTATGCAGGGGGAGCGCTACTTCTTTTTGGCATCAATACGATTTTTATCGGCCTAGCTACTTTTTTGGTACTTAAAATCTTGCGTTTTCCTATGGTGCGCTATGCGAACTCAAAGCGACGCCGTTTGATAGCCCGTATGGTTTCAGCGATAGCTTTGGCGGTGATGATACCTGCCGGATATATCTTCTGGGGTGTTTATCAAGAGTTTCGATTTAAAAGTGATGCCGACCAGTTTATCTCTCAAAATATAATGCCCTATAAGTTTACTAAGGATGGACGTTTCTTGGAAGATCTTAGTGATATAGAGTTCAACAAGGGAAAAGCACCGACCATTGAATTAGTGTTCATGGGCAGTGAGGGCGTTCCTGAGGGTGTCATCGCAACTTGGGAAGCCAACAAAGCACAGTTCAAGCATTTGCAGGATTGTGAATTGAAGATCATACAAGGCTCGCAAAATCAACAGGCCACACAGCTGAGATACGTAGAAGAATTGTACCAATCGCAAAAAAACGAGCTGCTGGGAAAAGATGAAAAAATCAGATTGCTGGAAGCTGAATTGGGGCGTTTGAACAAACTGAATGCACGGCAGATTCCTTTTCAGGATATTAGTGCCGAAGCACAGACCAATTATGAGAACTTAGAGTATTTGGCCTTTTCCAACGCCATCCGAACCGATTTTAAAAAGTTGGATACCGTTGCCGTCTTCGAAGCAAAGTGGAAACGCGAGGCGAGGCGGGCCGACGTATTAAGAGATGCCAAAAAACTACATAGTTGGCTAAAGATACGTTTGAAGGATAGTACCATTCTCTTGACAGAAATCATACAAGATTAAATAGATAACAAGAAAAAGACTACTTCTTGCTAATTTCATTGCTACGAGGGCTACACAGTTTGGCATAATCCCTTTTCAACCAAGATGGTTATCGTATATTATCGGTGCAAAAAATGAGGGTATTAGTTACGCTCTTCGATATACATTTGACGTACCTTTTTGAAAAGCTCAGAGGAGTAAACGAAATTGGTGACCGCTTGGTTATCCGTTTTAAAGATTTCGTGCTTGGTACCTTCCCATTCTTTCAGACCATCTTTTAGGAAAATAATCTTTTCACCGATTTCCATGACCGAATTCATATCATGTGTATTGATGACGGTCGTGATGTTATATTCCTCCGTAATCTCTTGGATGAGGTTGTCGATCAAGATGGCGGTTTTGGGGTCAAGGCCTGAATTGGGTTCGTCACAGAACAAATACTGTGGATTCATGACAATGGCGCGCGCTATGGCAACCCGCTTTTGCATCCCTCCGGAGATTTCGGATGGATACTTCATATGGGCATCTACGAGATTTACCCGTTTTAAGACGATGTCGACACGATCCTCCATTTCCGACTTTGCCAGTTTGGTAAACATTTCAAGCGGAAACATCACGTTTCCGGCGACGGTCATACCATCGAAAAGTGCACTTCCCTGAAAGACCATCCCCATATCTTGCCTCAAATCACGTTGTTCATCTCCGCTTAATTCCGAGTATTTTTGTCCGTCATAAACAATGCTTCCTTCCTCTGGCGAAAAAAGACCCAACAAGCACTTAAGGAAAACGGTTTTTCCCGAACCACTTTGCCCGATAATCAGATTGGTCTTTCCCGTGTCGAATACGGTAGAAATGCCCTTTAGGATATGGGCCTCACCGAACGATTTATGAATGTTGTTTACTTCGATCATTAACCTAAGAGTAATTGGGTTAGAATGTAATTTGTGATAATGATCACCACACTGGTCCAGACAAAAGCTGTGGTACTCGCTTTACCAACCTCTAGGGCTCCTCCACGCATATAAAACCCATGAAAAGAGGGTATCGTTGCTATGATAAATGAAAAGATAAGCGTTTTGATAAAGGCGTAAGTCACATGAAAGGGAATGAACTCCATGGTGAGTCCCTCCACAAAATCCGCACTCGTCAAAAAACCACCAAAGACCCCGGCGAGCCAACCGCCGAAGATACCGACATACATGGCAATAGCTATAGCAAAGGGGTAAAAGAGCATAGCGATTATTTTTGGGAACACAAGATAGTTGAGGGCATTGACCCCCATTACCTCAAGGGCGTCAATTTGTTCGGTGACACGCATGGTGCCGATACTTGAGGTGATATAGGAACCTACTTTCCCCGCCATTATTATGGAAACAAAAGTGGGCGCAAACTCGAGTATAATCGATTGTCTAGTCGCGAATCCGATCAGGTTTTTCGGAATAAGTTCACTTGTAAGGTTCAAAGCGGTCTGAATAGCCACAACAGCACCGATGAAGAAGGAAATAAAAATTATGATACCCAATGACCCGAAGATAAGCTCATCTATCTCTTTCAAGATCAAAGTCCTCATAATCCTCCATTTGGTGGGTTTTTTGAACACTTCGACAACCATAATCGCATAGCCACCGATATCAGCTAGGTACTTCATTAAATGTATTTAGACATCTTGATGTAAAAATAGCAATAATGGATTTGGAATTCACCTTCATTTAAAATAATAAGGTTTTATTTAGCTATTTTTGTTGTCAAAATCGTATCGATGTTAGGGAAAAAAACGACATTCTTCTTTTTGTTCATACTTGTGGCCACAAGCCCGCTCTACTTGGTTTCCCAAAAGAAATCAAAGAACGTAGACGCCACTCAACTCAAGACTTCGCCCAAACTGGTGGTCGGTATTGTCGTAGATCAAATGCGCTACGACTACCTCACACGCTTTTGGGGTCAATATGATGAAGGTGGGTTCAAAAGACTGATCAACGAAGGTTTCAATTGCAAGAACAATCATTTTAACTACGCGCCAACTAGTACGGGACCTGGGCATACCTCCGTGTATACCGGAACAACGCCTTCTAGGCATGGTATTATCGGCAACAATTGGTATGACAAGGTGAACGAAGTAGAAGTGTATTGTGCTTCCGATTCAACTTATGCTTCGGTAGGTACCTCTTCCGATGCCGGGCAAATGTCACCCCACCGTATGAATGTCACGACTATTACTGATCAGTTAAGGCTTCATACCCAAAAGCGCGGAAAAACCATTGCAATTGCTCTTAAAGATAGGGGGGCAGTGCTTCCTGGAGGGCATACCGCAAATGCCGCCTACTGGTTTCATGGTGCCGATGAGGGACTGTGGATTACAAGCTCTTATTACATGGACCAGCTACCAAAATGGGTAAAGGATTACAATGAGTCCGGTAAGGTCAAGGATTACAAGAAGGCCTGGACAACGATGAAGGATGTTAGTACTTATGTGGAAAGCGGTTTGGACAAGAATAGGTATGAAGGGCTTTTCGAAACAGAGACCACGGCTACTTTTCCTCACGATACACCGAATATGCTAAATAAAAATGCGGATTTTGAAATCTTGAAGTATACGCCATATGGAAATAGCATCACTGCCGACTTTGCCATTGAAGCGCTTGAAAAAGAAGGATTAGGATCTGATACCATAACCGACTTTTTAGCCATCAGTTTTTCCAGTACGGATTATGTAGGCCATAAATACGGGGTGAACTCAAAGGAAGTAGAGGACACCTATATTCGATTGGACAAAGATTTGGAACGTCTTTTCAAAGCACTTGATAAAAAAGTAGGAAACGGCGAATACACTGTTTTTCTTACCGCTGACCATGGTGCTGTGGATGTGCCTTCATACTTGAAGGATATGAAAATACCGGCAGGCTATTTTGACTCGGATGCCATGAAGGAGCGCTTTTCCGAGTTTTTAAAATATACTTTTGGAACTACCGATATTATTAAAAACTACTCGAACTATCAGTTTTTTCTAGATCATAAGATTATCAAGAACCTAGATATGGACTTGGCAAAGGCAGAAGAGCTAATCGCTAAAGAGTTATTGGGTTACGAAGGTGTTGATCAGGTATTCACGGGTCACCAAATGTGGAATAATCATTATACTTCGGGCATTCCTTATATTCTGCAACAGGGATACCATCAAAAGCGATCAGGTGATATTCTGATGGTTTTAGAACCTGGGGTCGTGACCTATCACGAAACAGGTTCCACCCACGGATCTCCTCAAATTTATGATACACATGTACCGCTGCTTTTTTTCGGTAAGGGTGTGAAAAAAGGAAGTACGGTAGCGCGTACCGAAATTCCTGATATCGCTCCAACAATCGCAGCGTTGTTGGGTATAGCCTTTCCGAACGGAACTACAGGTAAGCCCATCGCCAAAGTATTGGAATAATCCACTCGACAATGAACGAAGGTCCTATTGGTATTTTTGATTCTGGTGTAGGGGGTACTTCCATCTGGAAAGAGATCAGAAAGCTGATACCCAATGAGGATACCATTTTTTTGGCGGATAGCAAGAATGCCCCATATGGAGAAAAGTCACAAGATGAAATTCTTAGTTTAAGTATCAAGAACACAGAGCTCTTACTGCAAATGGGATGTAAGCTCATCGTCGTGGCCTGCAATACGGCCACTACCAACGCCATTAAGTACCTACGGAGCAATTACCAAGTGCCCTTTATAGGAATTGAACCGGCCATTAAGCCCGCTGCCCTGAAATCGGCTTCCAAGACCATTGGTGTTTTGGCGACACGAGGTACCCTATCAAGTAGTCTCTTCCATAGTACATCAGAAATTCATGCCAATGGCATAACGATAATAGAACAAGAGGGTACTGGTTTGGTACAACGTATTGAGCAAGGGGAAGCCCATTCCGATGAGGTCAGGAACTTACTGATGAAATTCATCGAACCTATGTTGCGGAAAGGTATAGACCATTTGGTGCTGGGGTGTACCCACTACCCATACCTTATTCCCGTGTTGCGTGAATTGTTACCCGAACATGTGACTCTTATAGACTCTGGGGAGGCGGTGGCCCGGCAAACGAAAAGCGTATTGGAACAAGGTGTTTTGCGCAACCGAACAGACGCAAAAGGCGTATATCGATTTTATACAAATGCGGATGTCGCTATTCTCGATACTTTTCTGACGGATGTAAATGTGCCAATAGAAACATCCTTTCTAGAATTTTGAAGTCTTATCGCCTAACGTAGGTCAAATAGGTGAAATCGAAGGCGTGTCTTTCATCTTTTGGATGGTAGTCTTCTGCAATGAGTTTCCAACTTTCCAAATCTATCTCAGGAAAAAAAGTATCTGCCTCGGAAAAATCCGCATGTATTCTGGTCAACTCGATTTTAGTAGCGAATTTTAGGCTCTGGGCATAAATCTCTCCACCGCCGATAATATAGGATAATGAGTCTTTTTCAACCGCCTTAAAGGCCTCTTCTAAGGAATGCACCACACTGCAAGCCTCAAAGTCTACCGCGTAGTTCCGGTCTCTTGTGATAATGATATGTTGTCTTTTTGGCAAGGGTTTTGGAAAGCTCTCAAAAGTCTTTCTACCCATGATAATAGCATGCCCGGTAGTCAAATTTTTAAAACGCTTAAAATCGTCTGGTAAATGCCACAATAGGTCATTGTCCTTGCCCAAGGCATTGTTTTCGCTTGCTGCGGCTATTAATACGAGTTCGTTCACGCTTTTTTTTTATTGATTTTAGATAATGGAAAATCAGTTTCGATCTCCTTTTGCAGCTCAGCGATACGTGCTCTTTGTTTGGCTACCAATCGTTCGCGTTGCGATCGTTCCCAGTCTTTGCCCATAAACTTTGATGTCACGAAAACATTGAATGCGTGAATGGCAAAAAGAAATGCCCAAGCGGTAATGCCCCAAATAAACCAGTCATAGCTCTCCCCGTATTTCAAGATTTTATTGATTAAGATCAAGAAGATACTGCCGATCAAAAAAATAACAAAATGGGTGAAGAGGTTCTTCTTTTGATTGATTCTTTTTTGGGCATGTTCAAGCAGTTCATGTTGCTCAAGATCTACTGGCGATATGTCCTTTTTCTTAGAAAACATGGCAATACCTATCTTTACGACAAAGATACTCTAATTCAGTTTTAGCCAAGACTTTTATGGAAAAGACCCGAAAACTATTTCCCGCCCTTCGCAATCAAGTATATGTGAATACTCCGGTATATGGACCACTTTATGATAACTTGTTGGACTGGCGTCAAGAACATGACCTTGATTTTTTGCTGAAGGCGAGCGAAATGCGGCAAACGAGCCTCAAGGTACTATCCGATACTAGAACCACGGTAGGTCAATTTTTTAACTGTAAGAGGGAAAATGTAGCATTGATCAATAATTTTTCGACAGGCTTGAACATGCTTTTGGAAGGATTGGATCGTACCAGAAAAGTGGTATTGCTCGAGAATGATTATCCATCAGTGGAATGGCCTTTTGCCAGTCGCGGTTTTCCGGTGACTCACGTTAAAATTGATGAGCGGGTCGAACAGGGTATTTGGGAAACGGTGAAAAAGGAAAATAGTAGCATTTTGGCCCTTAGCATTGTGCAATGGCAAAATGGATTCAAAATAGATCTGGACTTTCTTAAGAAATTGAAAAAGGAATATCCCGATGTATTGATCATTGCCGATGGAACCCAGTTTCTGGGAACCACGAATTTTGATTTTGAATCATCGGCAATCGATGTTCTTGGGGCTAGTGCCTATAAATGGTTGTTGGCCGGTTATGGCTGCGGTCTGATGCTCTTCAAAGATGTCGTAAAAGATGAATGCGACCTAAAGACCATTGGCTTCAATGCCGCTAATGCGCGTCCTGAAATGGAGAATGAAGTGCGTTTTGCAAGGCGTTTTGAACCCGGACATCTGTCTTGTCTTAGTTTTGGGAGTTTAAAATTCTCGTTGGAATTTTTAACGCAAGTGGGCAAAGACGCCATAGCGGAACACAACAAAAAATTGATAAAAAAAGCATTTCTGGAGTTTAATGAACTCGGACTCCTATCCAAGGAGATTACTATGCGAAAAGAACACAGTACCATTTTCAATTTCAAGGGTGGAGACACCCTTTTTCGAAGTTTAATGGATAATGCTATTGTTTGCGCCCAGCGCGGAGGTGGAATTCGTGTTGGTTTTCATTTTTACAACACCGAAGACGATATCGATGCTATTGTAAGAATCTTAAAAACAAGGCTGTAGCTATTGCCAATCGTGAAAAATTCGTATCGCTTTTTTTTGTAGGAGTGTTAAATGTTATCAAATTATTACGAAAATGATAAAAATGACTTTAGTCATTGTAAATGAGCATTTTAATGCTTTAGCTTTGTGCCGAAATTTGAAAGCACTTAAACAAATAATTTATAATCTTTTAAAGTAATTTATCATGGCAATAGCAAAACAGTATTTAAAGACAAAACCAGTTTGTAAAGTAACTTTTACGGTACCAGCTGAAGAAGCGAAGAAAGTAGCTGTCGTTGGCGATTTCAACAAATGGAAAGCGAATAAGGCAAGTGAATTGAAAAAATTGAAAAACGGAAACTTCAAAGGAACCTTCGAATTACCAAAAGAATCTACTTTTGAATTCAAATATATCATTGATGGTAACTATGTAAACGATGCGGAGGCTGATCGTTACCAGTGGAATGAATATGCTGGTTCTGAGAACGCGGTTCTTGAACTGTAGTTTTAAGCGAAAATCACAAAAACCGGAATGTATTTCACATTCCGGTTTTTTTATTCTGTTATCTCAACCCCTTTCCAAAAAGCGACCCTTCCCTTAATACCTTTGGCGAGTTCGCTTACTTCTGGGTAATACCAGGCTGCATCGGGATTGGTTTTACCATCAACTTCGATTGAATAATACGATGCGACCCCTTTCCATGGGCAAGTGGTATGTGTTTCGCTGGCTTTGAAGTACTCTTTTTTGATACTTTCCGACGGAAAATAATGATTGTTTTCGACTACGACGGTTTCATCGCTTTCCGCAAGTATGGTGTTGTTCCAAATGGCTTTCATCCGTTTTCTTTTAGGTATATATTACTTTGTATTGACATAAATGGAGTAGAAAATGTTGGCTTGAACATGAAGGGCGGTACCCATTGATGCGGTATCTAAGATCCGCTGAACACTTTCGAACACTTCGTCTGAGCCGAATCTTGATGCCAATTTCCGATAAGACGATTCTTCAGCTAGTATAAGATGTGCCAATTCTGACGAAGAGACACTTAAGTCAACCACTTCCTTTTCCTCGATTTTTAAATCCAACCTTCCATCAAGTAAACCTGCAAAGTTGACTGCATGATCATATGGAGGTCCAACATTTTCCGTGTTCCCTAAGTCGAGTATGGTATCGAAAACTTTCAGTACCACCTCAAAATCGTAAACGATAACTGGTGCACCCTTCTTACTGAGTCGCACCACTTCATTATAAAGGTCTTGTGATTTAGAGTAGAACAGTACTCCAGCGAACGTTATGATGTCATAGGAATCCGAACCGAAATCCGATTCTTCGAGAATCGCGTTGAGGTATTTTATTTTCGGGTTTTGAATCGCCGTGTCTAACATGGCCGAACTCGGATCGATTCCGATTACGGAATCGCAATAGTCCGCCAGAGCAATAGTAGAGCGACCAGTGCCGCAACCGACGTCTAACCCCGTACCGAAGCGTTCGCCTTCTTCAATACATCTCTCCAGAATAGGCGCATGTAGTGAAGGTCGAAAAGCGGTATAGTGCCCTGCTGTTATTTTGGAGTATGCTTCGGACAAGTTATGCTTTTTTGAAAACGTAATTTTTATACTGTTTTTGAGCGTCAGTGAATTGAGTTACAATTTGCAATCCTGATTCTTCTGCTAGCCAATGTACTGTTCGGTCATCATATTTTTGAGAAATTTCGGTATGAATGGTTTCCCATGGGTCGAAATCGATTTTCAATTCCAATTGCTCAATACTTACCGACTGTTGCGTCGTGGATACCAAATAACTTTTGGCTGTACCCGATTCGGGATTGTACACCTCCCAATGAAAAAAGGCATCTAGATTAAAGTTGCCCCCCAATTCCGAATTGATTCGAGTCAAGATGTTTTTATTGAAAGCAGCGGTGATTCCCGTTGCATCGTTATAGGCATCCAATATGGTCTGTGGATTTTTCTTTTGATCAAAACCGACAAAAAATAAATCGTCTTCTTCCAACAGGTCTTGCACATTTTTTAAAAAGGTAATCGCTTGATCATGTAAAAGATTACCAATGTTGGAGCCTAAGAAGAGAATTACCTTTCTGTTTTTTTGCTGTTGGGCCACCTGGGCCAGCGCTTCAAAATAGGTGCCTTGAACAGGTTTGACGTTGAGGTTGGGCAACTCTCTTTGCAGTGCATCGTGTAATAAGTCGAGCGCATTTTGGCTGATATCGATAGGTACGTATTGAAAATCGATGCCCTTCTTATCGAAATGGGATAGTAATACTTTCGTCTTTTTCCCGTCCCCTGCACCCAGCTCCACTAGGTCAAAAGGCAAGTAATCGGAGGAGAAGAGTTCAGCAATTGCCGTCTTTTGCGCATTGAAAATCTCGTACTCTGCATCGGTCAAATAGTATTCGGGCATATTCATGATGTCTTGAAACAGTGCATCGCCCTTGACGTCATAAAAGTATTTTGAAGATAGGTGTTTTGGGTAGTCGGTTAACCCTTGATATACTTCGTTTTCAAACGCTGTTTTGAATAGAGTTGCTGTTTTTTCGCTCATGAAAAGTATGTCGTAATTACTTGGCCAATCTTATCCCAGTGAATTGCCATCTTAAATTTGTTTGAAAGAAATTGCGATAGGTAGCTCGCGTATGCTTTTCAGGTGTGGCTACCGAACCACCTCGAAGCACTTTTTGATTGACCATGAACTTGCCGTTGTATTCGCCCAAAGCTCCCTCTGCTTTTTCGTAGTTCGGGTACGGTAAATAGGCGCTTTCGGTCCACTCCCAACGCTTCCCCCAAGGAAAATACCGTTGCGCGGTTTCCCATTCGAATTCGGTAGGCAAACGGCAATTTTTCCATTGCGCAAAGGCAAAGGCCTCAAAGTATGAAATATGGGTTACAGGGGTATTCCCGTTTAGTTCTTGCAATCCCGATAGGGAATAATGATACCATCGCCCCTCGATCTTATACCAATATAGCGGGGCTTCAATGTTCTTGTTTGAGATCCAATCCCACCCTTCGGCGTGCCAAAGGTCAAACCTCTGATACCCCTCGGCGTCGATAAATTCAATATACTCCTGATTGGTGATCAATTTGTTCGAGAGTTGAAAAGGATGCAGGTATACCTTGTGTCTACCCAATTCGTTGTCATAACAGAAGTCTTGTGAATCATGACCAATTTCGTAAATACCCTCATCAACAGAAATCCATTCTTGTTCGTGGGTTTCTATAGCATGTTCCTCAAAATTATTGGCGTAAGGGGGAAGCAACGGATTGTTCCCTAAAATGAATTTAATATCGGTCAGTAAGAGTTCTTGATGCTGTTTTTCGTGATGAATACCAATCTCAAGAATATCGAGCAGCTCTTGTTCTTGATGTGTCGAAAAAAGCCGTTTCATTGCTTGTGTTACGTACTTTCGATAGGCATACACTTTTTCAACCGAAGGTCTAGAGAGGTTGCCCCGGTCAGATCGGACGACTCTTTTGCCTACGGTTTCATAATAGCTATTGAAAACGAACGAAAAATCTTCGTCGAAAACAGTATAGTCAGTGGCATGAGGTTTTAAAATGAACTCCTCAAAAAACCAGGTGGTATGGCCTAAATGCCATTTTGGTGGAGAGACATCGACTATGGGCTGCACTACATAGTCTTCAATTTCCAAAGGGGAACAGATGTCTTCGGTGTGCTTACGGGTTTTCAGAAAGAAATCCAATAAAGAGTCGGTAAGAACCATAGGTATTTTACTTTCCCTAAAGATAAGAATTTGAGTAGAAGGTATTGATCTTTCCGATTCTTAAAACAACCTTAAACCGCAACCACGCCTTTTATGTGAGGGTGTGGATTGTAATCGACCAAAGTGAAATCTTCGAAGGTAAAATCGAAAATATCCCTTACCTCAGAATTAAGAACCATCTTCGGAAGTGCCCGAGGCTCACGGCTCAATTGCAGCTGTACCTGTTCCATATGGTTGTTATAGATATGCGCATCACCAAAGGTGTGGATAAATTCGCCGGCCTGGTAACCGCAAACTTGGGCCATCATCATCGTAAATAGGGCATAAGAGGCAATGTTGAAGGGTACGCCCAAAAAGATGTCCGCACTGCGCTGGTACAATTGACACGACAGTTTGCCATCGGCCACATAAAATTGAAAGAACGCATGGCAAGGAGGCAAAGCCGCTTTGCCATTGGCTACATTCTCGGAGAATGATTTTGAGGTGTCGGGCAATACACTGGGGTTCCATGCGGAAACTAGCATACGCCTACTGTTGGGATTGTTCTTTAAGGCTTGGATTACTTCTTGGATCTGATCGATTTCGTCATTGTTCCAATTTCGCCATTGATGACCGTAGACAGGGCCCAAGTCCCCGTTTTCATCGGCCCATTCGTTCCATATTCGTACGCCATTCTCTTGAAGGTAACCGACATTTGTGTCCCCTTTTAAGAACCATAATAACTCATGTACAATGGATTTCAGATGCAACTTTTTGGTAGTCACCATAGGAAAACCCTCACTGAGGTCGAATCGCATTTGATATCCGAAAACACTTACTGTTCCCGTACCGGTACGGTCTCCCTTTTGATTGCCCTCTTTTAAGACATGTTTTAGTAGGTCGTGATATTGTTTCATAGTAGTGCAAATTTAAAAGGTAAAGGGTAAAGCAGGCATGTTTTACAACTTTGAGTTATTATATTTTATCAACCAGAAAATTCTTTTCTGCCAAACAAACCTATTTTTGAACGTTGAAGCAGTTAAATTTGTTCTCAAACGTAACGAAATTTTTTTTGACTCGTCTTGCCGGTATGATAACAGTTTTACGCCTACGATTTTCTACGATCCTCCTATTTTTTTCTATTATCGGTTTTGCCCAAGATGTTGAAAAAACCATTATGGGGTCCATTTTAGACAAGCAAGATAAAACTCCTATTTCCTTTGCATCCATCTATATTAAAGGTCAGTCAATCGGTACCATTTCCAATGAAGAGGGAAGGTTTGTTTTTCATTTCCCTCATACGGATAATTCAACTATTATTGTGGTCTCAAGCCTCGGTTATGAGTCCCTTGAAATGAGCATTGATGAATTTAAAACCGGAGAAGCTATTTTTTTGAGTTCTAAGGTCAGTCAGCTTGATGAGGTAGTGATTACTTCCACGAAAAAGAAGAAACTAACGGCAAGGCAGATTGTAAAGAAAGCCTACAAGACCATTGCCGAAAACTACCCCGTTCAACCTTACATCCTTGAAGGCTTTATACGTGACCTTCAGAAAGAGGATGATCAGTACGTTGAGTACTTGGAGTGTGCTGCGAAATTCTATAATCAAGCTCATTTTATTAAAGAGGAGCCGGATGTGGAGTTGGTGGAAATTCGAATAAATAGCATAGCGCAGAAAAACCCATGGAATGAAGAATGGGAAAGAAAAAACTCGATTATGGACCTAATAGAAGACGACTTCATTCGATTCGATTATGGGCCGATAAGAGCAAAAGGGGGGTGGCAATATGAAATAGAGGATGTTTTGCCTTATGATAGTAGGTTCGTCTACAAAATAAGGGGTGTTGATGCGCCGTTTCAAGAAACCATATTATATATAGATACGAAGTCTTTTGCTTTTGTGAGAATGGAGCTGACCAGGAAGAAACACAATAGAAGATCTTGGAAAAGAAGATTGACAAATGGGGAAGAGATTAGTTTTTATCATGTCATTTTTGAATACCAACAGTACCAAGGGAAGATGTATTTAAAATATCAAAAAGAAGAGGATACATGGGAGATTTATGATATCGAGGATACCTCTAAATTACTGTTTGTCAAAAATCCTAAAAAGGAGTTGTTTATAAATAGGATAATCACTGAAGACCTGGCTACTTATTCCTTTCAAGAAAATATGACCAAGGGGAGTAGTATTGAGAATCAGTCGGGAGAATATAACGCCAAATTTTGGGCAAACTACAATGCACCTCTGGCAACTAAGAAACTCAGCGAAATCGAGAAATACTTGAAAAGTACTCAAAATTAAGTCCCTTCGAAATAGCTGTAACCCTATTGAAAAACGACTTTATCCCAAAATCATTCCGGCTATAGTGGCAGAGAGGAGCGAGGCCAAAGACCCCCCAAGAACGGCTTTTAATCCGAATTCGGAAAGTGTTTTGCGTTGCCCCGGGGCCAATGACCCGATACCTCCGATCTGAATACCGATGGAAGCAAAATTTGCAAACCCACAGAGCATGTAGGTAGCCATGATAACGGATTTGTTATAGGTAAAATGAGCAGGGTTGGCTACATTCTTCAGGCCGGCCAACTGAATATAACCGACAAATTCACTAGCGGCCAATTTGATTCCTAACAATTGTCCCATGAGCATAATGTCTTCATTAGCGACGCCAATAAGCCACATGAGCGGGGAGAAGATAGTTCCTAAGATGGCTTCTAACGAAAGCTTGTCATACATGCTATTTTCGGCAATTATGGTATTGAGTCCGGTCAAATCACCGATCCAGCCGAAAATACCATTGAACATAGCAATAAATGCTATAAAGACAAGGAGCATGGCTCCGACGTTTACCGCTAGCTTTAATCCCTCAGTAGTACCCTTTGCAACAGCATCGAGAAAATTGGCCCCAATCTTTTCGGATGATACGGTTACATCCGTATCTATGGACTCGGTTTGGGGAAATAATATTTTTGAAACAACAATTGCACCAGGAGCCGCCATTACGGATGCGGCCAGAAGATGCTTGGCAAATTTCACCCGTAGAATCGGGTCGTCTCCACCTAGAAAACCAATATAAGCCGCTAGAACAGCGCCGGCAACCGTTGCCATGCCACCGACCATTACAAGCAATATTTCAGATCGATTCATTTTTTCGAGATACGGCTTGATCAATAAAGGAGCTTCAGTCTGACCTAAAAAAATGTTTCCAGCGATACTAAGACTCTCCGCACCTGAAATCTGTAAGGCCTTCGAGAGTAACCAAGCGAGTGCTTTAACCACTTTTTGAATAATACCAAGATAAAAAAGAACTGATGTTAGGGCAGAAAAAAAGATGATTGTTGGCAGTACCTGAAAAGCAAAAATATAGCCGAAAGTGCTCATATCGGCTACTAGTCCTTCGAAAAGGAATTGACTTCCTGCCCGGGTAAAATCCAGAATATTTACGAATATTTTTCCTATACTTTCAAAAAGGGTTTGTATCAAGGGCACTTTTAGCACTCCTACAGCAATTAGCAGCTGAATGCTAAGGCCAATACCAACGGTTTTCCAGTTAATGGCTTTGCGGTTAGAGCTAAAAAGAAAAGCGATCAATATAAGCACTAACATGCCGAGAGCCCCGCGTAAAAAGCTACTCAGTGTAAACCCTTCATTGGGGATTATGGTATCAGCTTCGGTGATCATTCCGGCTTCAACGGCAATTTCAGAAGTAGTGGCTTCTGTAATTTCTTGGGATAGGGCGGGGAAGGCAATAAATAGAACGCATAAAAGAATCCAGAATTTGGCTTTCATATGTTCTTGGTTAGTGACTTAGTTGCGTTTGGAGATTTCGTCCCTGAGCTTTGCCGCCTTTTCATAGTCTTCATTGGCAACGGCTTTTTCGAGCTCTTTGTTCAATTCATCAATAGTCAATTCAGTATAACCATCGGTCGCACCTTGTTCGATTTCGACGGTTTCGCCTTCCTGTAAGATCTCATCGACCATAATGCTATCATCACTTTCTTCTTTCTCCTTGTCCTTGGAGGAAAATTTCAAGAAAATACCCGCTTTATCCAAAATGGTCTTATAGGTAAATATGGGTGCATTAAAGCGAAGGGCCAATGCGATGGCGTCACTGGTTCGGGCATCAATGATTTCCTCGATTTTATCCCGTTCACAAATGATACTGGAATAAAAAACACCATCCACTAGTTTATGTATGATAACTTGCTTTACCACGATCTCAAAGCGATCGGAAAAATTTTTGAACAAATCGTGCGTCAAGGGTCTCGGAGGTTTTATTTCCTTCTCTAGTGCAATGGCGATGGATTGTGCCTCGAAGGCCCCGATGACAATAGGAAGCTTCCTGTCGCCATCGACTTCATTCAATATCAGGGCATACGCACCATTCTGCGTCTGGCTGTACGAGATTCCCTTTATTTTCAATCGAACTAAACTCATAGATTTTGAAACTAAAAAAGACTGTTTAAACAAGAGGAGGAACCTAGTTGTTTAAACAGCCTCTTAATGAGGGCAAATTAACAAAATTTAAGCGTTCTGGGCTTTAAATGCCTTTAATTTTTCGATAAGCTGCGGTACAACTTCGAAGGCATCCCCTACAATACCGTAGTCGGCCGCCTTGAAGAACGGCGCTTCCGGATCCGTATTAATGACCACTTTTACTTTTGAAGAACTTACTCCTGCAAGATGTTGGATGGCCCCAGAGATTCCGATGGCGATGTAGAGGTTACTGGCCACTGGTTTTCCGGTTTGGCCAACGTGCTCACCATGTGGGCGCCAGCCTAGATCGGAAACCGGCTTTGAACAAGCGGTCGCCGCGCCGAGAACATCGGCTAGCTCTTCGATCATCCCCCAGTTTTCCGGTCCTTTCAAACCCCTTCCCCCAGATACGACGATATCAGCGTCCGCAATGGTCGCTTTGCCCACTACTTTGTCGATCTCTACCGACTTAGTTGAGAAATCGGTATCATTCAGTGAAGGGCTAAAATCTTCTATAGCAGCTGAAGTCGCCTCTTCCTTTGCACCATAAGCGTTATTGGAAACACCAATTATCTTGACATCGGAAGTGATTTCCGTATGAGCAAAACCTTTGTTGCTAAAGGCGGTTCTTTTTACCGTTAACGGACTCATTGCAGTAGGTGCTGCAACTACATTGGGTACATAGCCCGCGCCAAGTTTACCCGCAAGAAGCGGAGCCAAGAACTTGGTGTCAGCGCTGCTACTAAGCACAATTACTTTCGCCCCCTCTTTTTCCGCTGCCTCGGTTATTGCATGGGCAAAAGCTTTGGCATTGAAGGTTTGAAGTGCCTCGTCCGAGACATTTAGCACTTTTGATACACCATAGGTGCCCAACTGAGCGGAATCTTCCGCATTAATTGAAATTGCCGTGGCGCTTGTACCCATTTGCTTTGCTACTGCATGGGCATATGAGGCCACTTCAAAGGCATTCTTTTTGAACTTTCCGTTTTCCGATTCGGTATATACTAATACTGACATAAATGGTATCGAATTTCAATTCTCAAAGTGTGAGTTCCAATAGTGCTATTGGAATTAGACATTGTGAATCTGTTATTTTAAATAGCTTTTGCTTCGTTGTGAAGAAGATCGACAAGGTCAGTGACGTTATCGACCAACTTCACGGCACCTTTGGCCGCCGGTTTTTCGAATTTGGTATCCTGGGTCGCCTTCATGGCATCTGTTGGTTCTACAACATTCAAGGCCTTTTTACGCGCCATCATAATGCCCCGCATATTCGGTATTCTGAGGTCACTTTCTTCGACCAATCCCTTTTGACCTCCAATGACCAGAGGTAAGGTGGTTTCGATTTTTTCTTTTCCACCATCAATTTCGCGCATCGCGGTAGCGGTAGTGCCATCCACTTCTAGGCCGATACAAGTATTGACAAAATTCATATCTAAAAGCGTCGCAAGAATGCCAGGGACCATACCTCCGTTGTAGTCAATGGACTCTCTTCCTCCGATGACCAGATCATATCCGCCGTTTTTGACCACTTCGGCCAACTGTTGTGCCACGAAAAAACCGTCGGTCGGCTCTGCATTCACCCGTATGGCTTCGTCTGCACCGATTGCCAAAGCTTTGCGTATAGTGGGTTCGGTCGATGGTCCGCCTACGGTTGCCACGTGTACGCTAGCCCCTTGTTTTTCTTTGAACCACATGGCTCTGGTCAACCCGAATTCATCATTCGGATTGATTACAAATTGCACACCGTTGGTGTCGAACTTCGTATCGCCCTCGGTAAAATTTATCTTTGAGGTCGTATCGGGTACGTTGCTTATACAAACTAATATTTTCATTATTGTAATGCCTTTAAAAATGCTGCGCTAAGATAAGTATTAATTTTCAAATTTACTATGCGCGCATAGTAAATTTTATAGTTTTTTTGATTCGGTGTTGGAATGTTTTGAGCAATAATTTGCTACTTTTGCATGCGTTTTTAGCACAAATAAGAAACTTGGTTATATGAAAACATTACAATTCCGTGAAGCCGTTTGTGAGGCGATGTCCGAAGAGATGAGAAGAGATGAGTCCGTTTATTTGATGGGCGAAGAAGTTGCCGAATACAATGGTGCTTATAAGGCTTCGAAGGGGATGTTGGATGAGTTTGGGGCCAAACGGGTAATCGATACACCGATTTCCGAATTGGGTTTTGCAGGTATCGGCGTAGGTTCGACCATGACCGGTAATCGGCCCATTATCGAATTCATGACTTTTAATTTTGCATTGGTCGGTATTGATCAGATTATCAATAACGCTGCTAAGATCCGTCAGATGTCCGGTGGACAATTTCCTTGTCCCATAGTTTTTAGAGGCCCTACTGCTTCGGCAGGTCAATTGGCGGCCACGCACTCGCAAGCCTTCGAGAGTTGGTATGCCAACTGTCCGGGCTTGAAAGTTGTTGTGCCCTCTAATCCAGCTGATGCCAAGGGATTGTTGAAATCCGCAATTCGTGATGATGATCCGGTCATTTTTATGGAGTCGGAGCAAATGTATGGGGATAAAGGTGAAGTTCCTGAAGGGGAATATACCATTCCATTAGGGGTTGCCGATATTAGAAGAGCTGGCAATGACGTAACCATAGTCTCTTTCGGAAAGATTATTAAGGAAGCGGACAAAGCTGCCGATGAACTTGAAAAAGAAGGTATTAGTTGTGAGATTATCGACTTGCGTACGGTCAAGCCTATGGATGCCGAGGCCATTCTAACTTCCGTTAAAAAGACCAATCGTCTTGTTATTCTGGAAGAGGCCTGGCCTTTTGGCAATGTAGCGACTGAAATCACCTATCGGGTGCAACGCGATGCATTCGATTATTTGGATGCCCCTATTGTAAAGATAAACACTGCAGACACGCCGGCACCTTATTCTCCTGTGCTTTTAGCTGAATGGTTGCCAGACTACAACGATGTGATCGCCGCTGTTAAAAAGGTGTTATATAAATAAGGTATTTCATTTTGTAACGATATGTTTGCTTCGCCGACTACACTTGGCGAAGCAATTTTTTTTATGGTATACTATTTGATAAAGCAGAAGCGTGATTATAAATACTTAATGAAGCGACTTGTATTAGCCCTTATGTTGATGGTACCGCTAGTCACCTTGGCCCAGACCAAAGTGGGGGGTACAGTGTCAGATGAAAGCGGAGCGCCCATTGCGTTTGCCAATGTGCTCTTCAAAAATTCCACCGAGGGTACCATAACCAATGAGAACGGTAGGTTCTACTTTGAATCGGATGCGACTTACAAGACGCTTATCGTTTCCTTTATTGGCTATAGAAGCCAAGAGATCAACTTGCCTTCTCGCGTGAATTACGACATGGAAGTTGTTTTGGAAGAAGAAACCGAACAACTTAACGAGGTGGTATTGATTTCGGGGAAACAATCGAAGAAAAACAACCCGGCCGTAGAGATTCTGAAGAAAATCTGGGCTAAAAAAAGGGAAAATGGTGTTCGAAAGTTTAAGCAATACGCGTACGACAAGTATGAAAAAGTGGAGTTCGACCTGAATACCATTGATAGTGCTCTGATGAGGAAAAAGGTTTTCAAGGGATTGGAATTTATTTTTCAAGATTTGGATACTTCCCGAATTACGGGTAAAACGTACCTCCCTATTTTCTTGAACGAAACCTTCTCCAAGGTACATGGCGACAATATCCTAAAGGAGGAAAAGGAAAATATCTTGGGAAACAAGAATTCAGGATTCGATAGTAACCAAGCCATAATCGCTTTTGTCGCCGACCTCTATCAAGACTATGATATTTACAATAATTACCTGAAGTTCTTTGACAAGAGTTTTACAAGTCCGCTTTCCCGAACGGGCGTAGATACCTATAATTATGCGTTGCGCGATAGTGCATTTATCGACAATAAATGGTGTTATAATATTGTATACTATCCACGGAGAAAAAATGAATTGACGTTCAAGGGCGATTTTTGGGTGAACGATTCTACCTATGCGATTAAGAACATTAATCTCGAGGTGACCAAAAGCGCCAATATCAATTGGGTAAAAGAGATTTATATTGAACAGGAATTCGATGTGGTCAACGACTCGGTTTTTCTGTTGAAGCGTGACTATATGTTGAGTGACTTCAGTTATCAGAAAAAGGAAAAATCACGCGGCATTTATGGTAAGCGCACCACGGTGTATGATAACTACGAGTTCGATATAGAAAAAACCAAGGATTTTTATAAAGCGGATAAGAATCCATACGACCCGAATGCCGTGATACAGGAAGACACATTCTGGGAAAAGAATCGTCTGGAAGAACTGAATAAAGATGAATCTGGAATTTACAAATTGCTCGATACGCTGAAAACAGTCCCGAAATTCAAATCGTACTACAATCTTGCGAGTATTTTGGGTTCTGGTTATGTGGAAATCGATAAGTGGAATATGGATATAGGCCGCATCTACGATGTCTTTGGCTTTAACGATGCCGAGGGTCCACGAGTTCGATTAGGGGCGCGAACCTATTTTGGTGAAAACGACCCTTGGCGTTTGGAAGGTTACGGGGCATATGGTTTCACGGATAAAAAGTTCAAATACGGTGCATCCGCTAAATTTCTGTTGGATAAGAAAAACAGATTGATTTTATCTGGGGGCAATCGCCGTGATGTAGAGCAGTTGGGAGGAAGCCTTACCGCGACCAACGATGTTTTAGGAAGGAGTATTGCCTCTTCGGCAGTACTTACGGTAGGGGCCAACAACCGATTGACGAGTATCAACTTAAGCGCTTTGAACCTTGAAATGGAGCCGGTGACCAATTTCCGTATTGGTTTAGGGTCCACCT
Organism: uncultured Flavobacteriaceae bacterium; assembly: GCA_947494565.1. GTDB lineage: Bacteria > Bacteroidota > Bacteroidia > Flavobacteriales > Flavobacteriaceae > Maribacter_C. The sequence goes on from CANLVG010000005.1 coordinate 62,481, forward strand.
TTCGAACACTCCGTTCGGCCTTGCCCGATGCCTTTAGCTTAGATTATGTGGATGCAAGCGCTGATACAGGGGTTTCTTCTGAAATTCGACAGTTTGATGTGAATGCCCTATTGATTTATACCCCGGGCAAACGAACGATAGGGTATGGTGTCGAACGTCGCGACATCAATGATGAATACAGCACACTATTATTGAAATACACCAAAGGTATCGATGGTGTTTGGGATAGCGATTTCAATTATAGCAAGTTGCAGTTCTCTTATAGCCAACCATGGCAAGTAGGAGGTTTTGGGCGTTTGTTCAGTACCGTGGAGGTTGGTAAAACTTTTGGGGATGTACCCTTAGGTCTTCTGAATGTTGTGCCAGGCAATCAAACTTTTTTCACGACCTATGGCACCTTTGCCAATCTGGATTTTTATGAATTCGTTACCGATACCTATGCTTCGGTACATTTGGAACATAACTTTAATGGAAGGCTGTTTTCTAGAATACCATTCCTTAGAAAATTCAATCTCAGGGAGATTATCGGTCTTCGAGGGGTTTGGGGGCAGCTATCCGATTCGAATATGGCCTTGAGTGCACCGGCTACTATAAACACGCCGTTACAAGCACCGGATGATAGAATTTATTATGAATACTCATTAGGAATCGGTAATATTTTTAGGATTCTCAGAATCGATTTCAACTTTCGGGGCAATTATTTGGATAGCCCGAATGCGCGACCATTTGCCATAACAGGTACCTTTGGTTTTAGCTTTTAACGTTGCCTTACTTTTCCCGACATCTTTGTAAAGGTGGTATGGGTAGTTGAAATGGTTGAAGACTTTTTTAACCTACATGTAAAACCTATACTATTGTTGTACCTTAAACGTTAGAATATCTTTGCGGACTAAAAAATAGCGAAAATGCCTAAAAAAGAAATAACATTCGATGTGTTGATCGAAATCCCCAAAGGGAGTAGAAATAAATACGAATACGATTTTACCCTTCATAAAATTCGGTTTGACCGAACACTCTTTTCATCGATGATGTATCCAGGTGACTATGGTTTTGTTCCAGAAACTTTGGCCTTGGATAAAGACCCGTTGGATGTCTTGGTGATGACCACTGAACCGACCTATCCCATGGTCGTGATGGAAGTAAAGCCCATAGGTGTTTTTCACATGACCGATGAAAAAGGTCCGGATGAAAAGATTATCTGTGTTCCTGTGAACGACCCTGTTTGGAACAAGAAGAACGATATCAGCGATATCAATCCACATCGAAAAAAAGAGATTACCCACTTTTTTAAGGTATATAAAGACTTAGAGGAAAAGAAAGTCGATACCGGAGGGTGGGGCGACGCAAAGGAAGCAATTAAGATTTATCATGAATGTGTGAAGCGTTACGAAGAGAGTGACCACAAAAAGAAACGCACCTTCACGATTTAAAATTTCAGCTCTAAAAAAGCCCCATTTATAGTTAAATGGGGCTTTTTTTATTCTCTATGATTTCACTACTTTTGCCCCCGTTAGAAAAAACTAAATAAATAACTCAACAATGGAATTAATCGTAAAATTTTTACCTGTATTCGGAGTGGTGGCCCTTCTCTTTGTGGCCTGGAAGAATGCATGGGTAGGCAAGCAAGAAGTCGGGGACGCCAAAATGGCTCGAATCGCAAAAAATATTGCCGATGGGGCAATGTCTTTCTTGAAAGCCGAGTACAAGATCTTGTCGATTTTTGTAGTGGCTGTAGCTATTCTTTTATTCTTTAAAGGAAGTAATGAAGAAGGCTCTAACGGTATGGTGGCCGTCTCTTTTATAGTAGGGGCGATCTGTTCGGCTTTAGCTGGATTTATTGGAATGAAAGTCGCTACCAAAGCGAATGTGCGAACCACAAATGCTGCAAGACAATCGCTTGGAAAAGCCTTGGAAGTAGCTTTTGCAGGTGGTGCCGTGATGGGACTTGGTGTTGTCGGTCTTGGTGTTTTAGGATTAAGCGGATTGTTCATGTTGTATAGTGGTCAAGGATGGGCCATCGGTGAAGTGTTGAATGTACTTTCCGGATTTTCACTTGGAGCCTCTTCAATTGCCTTGTTTGCACGTGTTGGAGGTGGTATTTATACCAAGGCGGCCGACGTTGGCGCTGATTTGGTAGGTAAAGTCGAAGCAGGTATTCCTGAAGATCACCCACTAAACCCTGCTACGATTGCCGATAATGTCGGTGATAATGTAGGTGATGTTGCCGGTATGGGAGCTGACCTTTTCGAATCATACGTAGGTTCTATTATCGGTACCATGGTATTGGGTGCTGCGTTTACTCAAATCCCTGCTTTTGCAGGAGCTTTTGATGGTTTGGGCGCTGTTTATCTTCCTTTGGTATTAGCTGCCATTGGTATAATCATGTCTATCATCGGTACCTTCTTTGTGAAAGTAAAGGATGGTGGAAATCCACAGACTGCGCTGAATATCGGCGAATTTGGTTCTGCTGGTTTGATGTTGGTCGCTTCTTATTTCATTATTACCATGATGCTTCCTGAAAGCTGGTCTTTCGGAGGAACCGAATATTCTGCGTTGGGTGTTTTCTTCGCTGTAATAGCTGGTTTGGTTGCTGGTTTGGCAGTAGGTAAAGTAACTGAGTATTATACAGGTACAGGTACAAAACCCGTAAACGCTATTGTGAGACAATCCGAAACCGGCGCAGCGACCAATATCATTGCTGGCCTCGGGGTAGGTATGATGTCTACGATGTTCCCTATTTTATTGATCGCTGCTGCGATCTTGGTTTCGCATCACTTTGCCGGACTATATGGTATCGCGATTGCTGCAGTAGGGATGCTTGCCAATACCGGAATCCAATTGGCGGTTGATGCCTACGGACCGATTTCCGATAATGCAGGAGGTATCGCTGAAATGGCGGAACTTGAGCCTGAAGTACGGGAAAGAACGGATAAATTGGATGCAGTAGGAAATACAACGGCTGCCATTGGTAAAGGATTTGCGATTGCCTCCGCAGCTTTAACGGCTTTGGCCTTATTTGCTGCCTTTATGCAAACTGCAAACGTAACTGCAATTGATGTTTCAAAACCGACCGTAATGGCTGGTCTGTTGGTGGGAGGAATGCTTCCATTCGTATTCTCTGCATTATCGATGAATGCAGTTGGTCGTGCCGCAATGGCCATGATCGAAGAGGTACGACGTCAGTTTAGGGATATTCCACAATTGAAAGCGGCCCTTGAAGTAATGAGGGCTGTTGATTCCGATATGTCAAAAGCGACCCCTGAACAGCGTGCTATTTTTGATGCTGCCGACGGCGTTGCCGAATATGATAAATGTGTTGCGATTTCCACGCAAGCATCGATTAAAGAAATGGTATTGCCTGGACTATTGGCGATTGCCGTCCCGGTTGCCGTCGGATTTATAGGTGGTGCCGAAATGTTGGGTGGACTTCTAGCGGGAGTTACAACTTGTGGGGTGCTCATGGCGATTTTCCAGTCCAATGCTGGTGGTGCTTGGGATAACGCTAAAAAGATGATTGAGGAACAAGGTAAAAAAGGTACAGATGCGCATAAAGCAGCTGTGGTAGGTGATACCGTTGGTGATCCGTTCAAGGATACTTCCGGACCTTCTTTGAACATCCTATTAAAGTTGATGTCCGTTGTTGCTTTGGTTATTGCACCAAGTATCGCGATGGATGTAGACACTGGTATGGCAACTACTACCGAAGAAGTTTCAAAAACCATCACAATGAATGTCGAAAATGATGATATGGCCGAAGCTACAATTGCCTATACATCAGTTGTGAATGGAGAAGAAGTGACCGAGGAGAAGACCATTTCAGGTACCAAAGTAGAAGTGGAAGCCCAGTTGCAAGAAATGAAAGATGCTGAAGTAAGAACTGAAGGCGTACAAAAGGAGATTGTGATTGAAAAGGAAGTCAATTAATAGGACTTTAGTTTTTCATTGGATATTGAAAGCCATCTGACAGACGTCGGATGGCTTTCTTGATTAAGGCTATTGCTTATCTGAGGTATAGAACCGTATAAATAAAACCATCTTTATTTACTATATAGGGTTGATCGTCATATGCTTTTAATTGAGTCTGAAGTTGATAGGAATCGTAAAGGCTACTTTCACGTTTTTGTCTCTCTGTTTTCCGGGTTTCATTTGAGGGAGTTTCCCGATTATTCTTCCAGCTTCTTTTTCTAAAATTTGGTGTGGTCCTCTTAACTTGATTCCACTTATGGTTCCATCTTTTTGGATAGTGAATTGAGTAAATACTTTTCCTTGAATACCCATTTCCTGAGCCATTTCCGGATATTTAAATGCTTTTGAGATATGCTTGTTCATCATTTTCTGGAAGCATGCGCGTTTGTCCTGATCATTTTCACATCCAGGGAAAACAGGTACTTCTTCAATGTTAATCCAATCAACTTTTGGTTCTTCAACCACTTTTTCGAAATCTATATCTTCTAATGTTTCGATGACCGTATCCGGCTCCGGTTCTATAACTTCAATAACCGTCTCAATGGTTTCCTCTTCGTCAGGTATAACTTCTATAATGGGAGGAGTCGTAATTTTTTTTGGAGGAGGTGGAGTTTCTATTTCAAATAGTTCAATCTCTTCAATTAGCTCTTCATCCACATTCATGGAAATACTATAGTCTGGTGTTTCAAAAAAGGTTTTCCATTCCAATGCCACGTAGGTCAGCATCAATACGGAGAAGAGGCCAACAACGAAATACATTCCACTGTTTCGATTCAAATCTTTTTTCGGATTTTTTTTAAGTTCCATTTCTTTTTGATTTTTGAGTCCATTTCAAGAACTCGGTTTACATAAAATTTAAAAGCGTCGGTAGTCTTTAGGAAATGATGGGTTGTTTATGTAGTTCAATCTAGAACAGTATGCCACGATAAGCAATGAGTATTGAGGGAACGAACCCTTTTAATGAGGGAACAGGTTAATTTTTAACCAACCTGTGAGGAATGTCCTTTGAAGCTTTTCTATATTTGAAGTAATGGCACTATTCGGTAAGAGAGACAAACTGCAGATCATCAGCTTTCAGAGCTATGGAACCGATACCCATTTGTATGTCAGGGGCCGCGCCTTGGAGGATGAAAAAATCGATTTGGCCCATCAGGGTTTGTTCCGTTTATTCTGGAATTCGTTCAAGCGGTTCGAGACCGATGAGGTGAAACATACCAAGCTTCGTCTGACCTTGCCCGACAATCGGGTATTCTATACCGAAACGGATCATGAGGGCTACTACAAGTTCGATGTGCAGGCTGATAACTTGCTCAGCTTGACCAATTCTGAAGGCTGGGTAACCTGCGAACTGGCGTTTGAAGCAACGGATTTGAAGCATGAAATTTCGAGGGCGAACCGATTTCCAGGGGAAGTACTTATTCCTTCTGAAAAAATCGAATATGGCGTCGTGAGCGATATTGACGATACCATTTTACATACTGGCGTGGTATCGCTTTTGAAATGGCGGGTCATTGTCAATACCTTCTTTAAGAATGCTGCGAAAAGAGTACCTTTGAAAGGAGCGGCTGAACTATATCATACGTTCCACCTTGGAAAATCAGGCAAAAATGCGAATCCCATTTTCTATGTGAGTCATAGCCCATGGAACTTGTATCGCTACCTTGATTTCTTCTTGACCGAGAACAACTTTCCAAAAGGCCCCATACTGCTGCGCAGCATGTCAAGTTTTCGACCTGGAAAATCAAAAAAGCCACACAAACAGAATGAGATCCTGGATATTTTGAGCACCTATCCGCAGTTAAAATTTATCTTGATCGGTGATAGTGGTGAGAAGGATGCCGATATTTATAAGGATATCGCCGAGAAAAACCCAAATCGAATTTTGGCCATTTACTTGCGCACGGTCAACCATAAAAAGAAAATACGCCGAATACAGGCCTTGATCGACTCTTTTTCCCTAGTACCCATGGTGTTGGTTCGTACAAGCGAACAAGCCATTGAACACGCCAAGGAAAACGGTTTTATTTAAGTTCGAACAGACCGTTGATTTCGGCATCGATCTTGTTGATGACATGACCTAGGTCTTCAGGTTCATCCACGAAGTCAAGGTCATCGACATCTATTACCAGAAGATTGCCTTTTTCGTACCCGTGCACCCAAGCCTCATAGCGCTCATTGAGACGACTGAGGTAATCAATGGATATGGTATTCTCATAGTCACGGCCGCGTTTATGAATCTGCTTGACCAAATTCGGAATCGAACTTCTGAGGTAAATCAGGAGGTCGGGAGGTTGAACCAAACTCTCCATCAATTCGAATAAACTCGAGTAATTGGTGAAATCACGGTTGGTCATCAGCCCCATGGCATGGAGGTTAGGGGCGAAAATATAGGCGTCCTCGTAGATGGTACGGTCTTGAATGATATTCTTGCCCGATTCCCTTATTTTCAAGATTTGGCGGTATCTGTGATTCAAAAAATAAATCTGTAAGTTGAAACTCCAGCGTTCCATTTGGGTATAGAAATCATCCAAATAAGGATTGTCTACCACATCTTCGAAGTGCGCTTCCCATTTATAATGTTTGGAAAGTAATTTTGTCAATGTGGTCTTTCCCGCCCCAATATTTCCCGCAACGGCTATATGCATACTTTAAAGCTATAATGATGGTTAGTTACTCCGCATAAAATCGATAGCATACAATATACAAAGTATATCGAGTTCACTCAAAAAATCATCGATGAAATAAGGCTTTAAATTTATTTCTACCCATTATTTTCGGATTGAAGCCCGTGGGGGCCACTGTTGTCATAAGCCTTCCTTTTTCGAACCGCTCTTTTTAGCGGCAATTCTTTACCGATTCATATCGGCAACAAAACTATTTTCATATTTTTGCACCTGAACCAAGAGGAAGGATTTGACTGATTGCAACCTCTAGACCCTGGAGCCTTCAGGGTGCAAAAATGCTAAAGCAGTTGATACTAGCAAGCTACTATCACACTTCTCAAAGCATTACGGCCTATCCTTCGCAGATTTTTTGATTATTATGTCGTATTTATTTACATCTGAATCCGTTAGTGAGGGGCATCCTGATAAAGTTGCCGATCAAATAAGTGATGCCCTACTGGATAGTTTTTTGGCTTTTGACCCTGAGAGTAAAGTGGCTTGTGAAACCCTGGTGACCACAGGTCAAGTAGTATTGGCGGGCGAAGTGAAAAGTGATACCTATCTCGATGTGCAGCATATTGCACGAACGGTCATCAATCAAATTGGATACACCAAGGGCGCCTACCAATTCAGTGGGGATTCCTGTGGTGTGATTTCATTGATTCACGAGCAATCAAAAGAGATCAATCAAGGTGTTGACCGCGGTAAGAAAGAAGAGCAGGGGGCCGGTGACCAGGGTATGATGTTTGGGTATGCCACCAATGAAACGGCAAATTACATGCCGTTGGCCCTTGATATTTCGCATAAAATATTGCAGGTTTTGGCCGATTTACGGCGTAAAGGAAAGGAAATTGATTACCTCAGGCCGGATGCCAAGTCGCAAGTAACGATCGAGTACTCCGATGATAATGTACCGCAACGAATCGATACTATTGTGGTGTCCACCCAGCATGACGCCTTCCACAAAAACGATGCGAAGATGTTGGCAAAGATCAAAAAGGATATCGTTGAGATTTTGATTCCGAAGGTCAAGAAGAAGCTGCCGAAGAAAATACAGAATCTGTTCGATGACCAGATTAAATACCATATCAATCCAACCGGAAAGTTTGTTATCGGGGGCCCACATGGAGATACAGGCCTTACAGGTCGAAAAATAATTGTGGACACCTATGGGGGCAAGGGTGCACACGGTGGTGGCGCCTTTAGCGGAAAAGACCCGAGTAAGGTGGATCGCAGTGCGGCCTATGCAGCCAGACATGCGGCAAAAAACCTTGTGGCTGCGGGTGTCGCGGATGAGATATTGGTGCAAGTCAGTTATGCTATCGGTGTGGTTGAGCCAACTTCTATTTTTGTGGATACCTATGGAACGGCTAAGGTTGATTTGACCGATGGCGAAATTGCATTGAAGGTTGAAAAGCTATTTGATATGAGACCGTTCGCGATTGAGAAAAGACTGAAACTAAGAAATCCGATTTATCTAGAAACCGCGGCTTATGGTCATATGGGTAAAGAGCCTAGAATCACCACTAAGATTTTTGAATCTCCCTATAACGGCCGGGTCGAAAAGGAAGTGGAACTGTTCACTTGGGAGAAACTCGATAGGGTAGAGGCTATTAAAAAGGCATTCAAACTCTAGAAGAAAGTAGTAAATTATGTGAAGCCCGGCAATTTGATTGTCGGGCTTTTTTCATCCCTGCTTTTTCTTTAGTAGTTTTAGGGAAACTTAAATCATCACTATGCGAAAGTTAGCCCTCTCATTGATAACCCTTGTTATGTTGTGTGTCGGTTCTTGTATCAAAACCGTCAAGCCGGAAGCAGAGGAAATCTCAAAAACCTATGTGGCCGACAATTATACCAAGAATGAGGTTGCCATTGAAATGCGTGATGGGGTCAAGCTACATACCACCGTTTATTCCCCAAAGGATACTTCCAAAAAGTATCCCATCATTATGCAACGCACCCCGTACAGTTCAAGACCATATGGTGAAGGGCAATTCAAAGAAAAAATAGGTCCTAATATCCATATGATGCAAGAAGGCTATATTGTCGTGTATCAAGATGTTAGAGGACGTTGGTTGAGTGAAGGGCATTATGAGAACATGCGGGCCTACATTCCGAACAAAACATCGAATGAAGACGTGGATGAAAGTTCGGATACCTATGACACCATTGAATGGTTGGTCAATAATGTGGAAAACAACAACGGACGCGTAGGTATTTGGGGAATTTCATACCCCGGGTTCTATTCCACTTACGCTACGGTAGATGCCCATCCGGCATTGAAGGCCGCTTCTCCGCAAGCTAGTATCGGGGATTTCTTTTTTGATGATTTCCATCATAACGGAGCTTATTTATTGAGTTATTTTAGGGCTACTTCCTTATTTGGTACCCCAAGGCCCAATGGTGACCAGCCCATTGATACGGCTTGGTACGGCCTACCTGATTTAAAGACCGAAGATCAGTACCAGTTCTTTTTGGATAAAGGCCCGCTTAAAAATTTGAATTCCTTTTTTGAATACGATATTAAAGACGTGGTATCGATAGCACCAGATGAAATGACCGATGATTTCTTTTGGAATGAATTAAAAGAACACCCCAATTACGATGAACTTTGGCAAAGTCGAGGGCTTATTCAACATTTAAAGGACGTAAAATCGCATGTGGCGACTATGGTTGTGGGCGGTTGGTTCGATGCGGAAGATCTATACGGTCCCTTGGAGACTTACAAGAATATTGAAAAATACAATGAAGGAAATTATAATACCATGGTATTCGGTCCTTGGGATCATGGGCGCTGGTCAAAGCGTGATGGACGTACGGTTGTGGGGAATTACTATTTCGGAGATGGCATTTCAGAATTTTTTCAGGAAAATATCGAAACCAAGTTCTTTGATCATTTTCTTAAGGGAAATGGCGATAAGAACAGCGGACTTCCAGAAGCCTATGTGTTTGATTCAGGAAGAAAGGAATGGAAGCAATACGATACTTGGCCTCCGGAAGGAGTAGTCAAAAAGGATATGTTCTTATCGGAAAATCAAGAATTAACCCCAGAGCGGAAAGCTGAAGTGGGAATTGAATTTATGAGCAATATCAAAAAACCGGTGCCCTATTCAGAGGATGTAAAGTCGGTATTTACGCCCAGAAAGTATATGACTGACGATCAGCGTTTTGCCGCTCGACGCGCTGATGTGCTTGTTTTTGAAACCGAAGTTTTGGAAGAGGATTTGACCCTTGCAGGAGATATTTTAGCCAAACTCAAAGTAGCTACGACAGGCGATGCTGCGGATTGGATCGTAAAGGTCATCGACGTGCATCCTGCCGAAACGGAAACTAATGAAGAAATGCAAGATCATTTAAAAATGAGCAATTACCATCTGATGGTACGCAGTGAAGTGATGCGAGGTCGTTTTAGAAACAGTTTTACAAATCCCGAGCCTTTTGTTCCTAATGCAAAAACCGAGGTGAACATTAAATTGCAAGATGTGTTTCACACCATTCAAAAAGGACATAAACTTCAAATACAAGTACAGAGTACCTGGTTTCCACTGATAGATCTGAATCCGCAGACCTATGTGGAGAATATTTTTAAGGCGGACGAAGAAGATTTTAAAACCCAAACCCATACGGTGTTTACCGATTCAAGTATTGAGTTTTCGGTGTTGGAGTAGGTAACGGTGTGGTGAGGCCGTTATTAAAGGAGTTCAGGTGCTGTTGGCAGCGATTTCTACTTTTTTTCTTCGCGCAAAATTCTGTCCATTTTTCGACCTTTTGCCAATTCGTCAATAAGTTTTTCCATACGTCTACATTGTTTGTAGACCTCAAATTCATCCGCTATTTCCTCAATTCGATACCCGCAAACGACTCCTTTGATCAAGTGTGCGTTTGGATTTATTTTAGCTTTTTGAAAAAATGTTCTAAATGTTGCTTTTTCATCAATAAGTGCTTGTAAAGCCTCTTGATCAAAACCAGTGAACCATTTAATTACATGGTCTAGTTCTTCTTTTGTTTTACCATTTTTCTCTAGCCTATTCAAGTAAAGTGGATAAATGGATGCAAATATCATATGAGCGACTTTTTCATTTTTTTCAGCTGTAACTTTCATGTCTATTGGTTTTTAATTTCAAATTCATTGGTGCCAACACATGCAGACAACTACAAGTTACAACAGATTTCAATAGTAGGAAATAGAGCTGCTAACAAACCAGTTTCCTTTCTCGAAATCAAGAAGACCGGAGGCGGTATGCTACCCTAGTAAAAGACTGAGATTTTTGTGAAATTTTTCCAAATCATTAGGTTTTTAAACAATTCTGACTTTTATTTGTGGTCTCAAAGTTCAAACACGTATTGAATAGTTATCAAGAAAGGTGGAGGGATTAGACCCTTTGAAGCCTTAGCAACCCTTGACTCCTCCCGATAGCTATCGGGATCAAGAAGGTGCTAAATTCTATCCGTTGATCAATGGGCAGATAACGCAAAACAGATTGTTTATACAATCTATTCGCTTTCTTATAACTTTTTGATTTAACCTTGCTGCAATGTCGGCTAGCTTGGGTTTGGCTTTTAATGATTTTTTGTGATTCCCGCGGAGGCGGAAATCTAGTAAGAACCAGTGTTCCAATAAAAAAACGGACGCGCAAAATGTACTATTATGAGCAATCAAAGATTAGCAACAAATGCCTTACATGCAGGTCATGACACAACACAAACAGGGGGTACGCGAGCAGTGCCTATTTATCAATCCACTTCGTATGTTTTCAATGATACCGATCACGCCGCGAATCTCTTTTCGCTAGCCGAACTTGGTTTTATTTATACCCGTTTGAACAACCCTACCAATCAAATATTACAGGATCGATTGGCGGCAGTAGAAGGAGGCGTGGGAGCCGTGGTCTTTGCTTCTGGTACAGCGGCCATTTCCACAGGCTTATTGACGCTTTTGAAAGCAGGAGACCATATCGTTGCTTCCAGTAGTTTGTATGGAGGCACCTTTAACTTATTGAACGTTACTTTGCCTAGATTGGGCATTACCACCACCTTTGTTGATGCTTCAAAACCTGAAAGTTTCGGGGAGGCAGTTCAAGAGAACACCAGAGCCTTTTTTGTAGAGTCTTTAGGGAATCCGAAGTTGGATGTTTTAGATTTAAAGGCGATTTCTAAAGAAGCCAAAGCAGCAAAAGTGCCTTTTATCGTAGATAATACGGTGGCTACTCCGGGATTGTTGAATCCTATTGAGCACGGCGCAAACCTAGTGATCCACTCACTTACCAAATATATTGGTGGTCAGGGCAATTCTCTTGGGGGAGCGATAGTCGACGCCGGTACCTTCGATTGGACCAACGGGAAATTCCCAGAGTTTACCGAACCTTCCGCAGGGTATCATGGTTTGGTGTATAGCGAAGCTTTAGGCGCTGCTGCATTTACATTTAAGTTGATTTTGGAAGGATTGCGTGATTTCGGCGGAGCATTGAGTCCGTTCAATGCGTTCCAAATTATTCAAGGTTTGGAAACCTTGCCGGTACGGATAAAGCAGCATAGCGCCAATGCTTTGGAATTGGCCACTTGGTTAGAAGGAAGGGAAGAAGTCGCATGGGTGAACTATCCGGGACTCAAGAGTAACAAGTACTATGATCTGGCACAAGAGTATTTGCCAAAAGGGCAAAGTGGCTTGGTGACTTTTGGAGTTAAAGGCGGGTTTGAAGCAGCCAAGAAATTAACCGATGCCACGAAGGTATTTTCGTTATTGGCGAATATCGGTGATACAAAGTCACTTATTATCCATCCGGCAAGTACAACACATCAACAACTAACAGCAGAACAACAAGAGGCTGCCGGTGTCGGTCAAGACCTAATACGCCTATCGGTAGGGTTAGAAGATATACAAGATTTAAAATCAGATTTAGAGAATGCTTTCGCTTCGATCGACAAGTCGATTTTAGCTTAGGAAAGTCACTTCGGCTTCGCTCAGTCATGAAATAGAGTCGGCTTCGCGAAGTCGAAATAACTAGTTGACTGTATCTCGACTCCGCTCGATATGACAGAACCATACCTTTAATATATGCTCCACCACCTAAAAATAGCAAACTATAAAACCATCAGCGGTGTAACGCAAGACATCGAGTTATCCTATCAGCTTTTTGGAAAAAAGCTACACGAGGCGCCTATTGTATTAGTGAATCACGCGTTGACCGGAAATTCGAATGTCACCGGGAAAGAAGGTTGGTGGGCTTCTTTGATCGGGGAGGGTAAGTGTATCGATACGAAAAAGTATACCATTCTATCCTTCAATATTCCAGGGAATGGATACGACAAATTCACCATCGAAAACTATAAGGATTTTGTTGCGGGTGACATTGCCCATATTTTCTTAGAGGGTTTGAAAGGCTTGCATATCGATTCCCTTTTTGCGGTTATCGGGGGTTCTTTAGGTGGCGGCATCGCTTGGGAAATGGCGGTTTTGAACCCGAAACTGATCCAGCATCTGATTCCCGTCGCCTCCGATTGGAAATCTACCGACTGGTTAATTGCCAACTGTCAGATTCAAGAACAGTTTTTGGTGAATTCAAAGCAACCCGTTCATGATGCGCGAATGCATGCCATGTTATGCTATCGTACACCTGAGTCTTTCAAGGAACGCTTTAAAAGGAGTACCAATGAAGAACTGCAGGTGTTCAATGTGGAAAGTTGGTTGATGCATCACGGTAAAAAGCTACAAGAACGATTTCAGCTTTCCGCCTATAAGCTCATGAACCAACTGCTGAAGACCATCGATGTGACTCGTAATGGCGATGAAAATTTTAAAAACCTTCAAAATAGCGATACCAATATTCATATCGTCGGAGTGGATTCGGACTTGTTTTTTACCGCCAAGGAAAACAAGGAGACTTTCAAGCAGATTGCCCAGGCCAATAGCAATGTGACCTATGGTGAGATACAATCACTTCATGGTCATGACGCCTTCTTGATCGAATTTGAGCAATTGCAAAAACTTCTCTCGGGCATTTTCAACCAAAACGGGAAGTCGAAGCGAGTCAAGGTTCTGAAATTCGGCGGAAAATCACTAAGTAATGGCGAAGGCATCGGTAGGGTCTTGGAAATCGTACAATCAAAGGTTGCGGCAAATGAAAATATTGCTGTGGTACTATCGGCTCGGGAAAAGGCTACCGATCAGCTGGAGGCGATGCTCAATAAAGCAGCACAAGGAAAAAATTATATCAAGGATTTTGAGGCATTCGAAAAGTACCAGCAACACACCTTCGGCAACGTCAATCTCTCTCAGGAATTCAAAAGTTTGGCAAAGCTCTTCGAAGGGGTTTCCCTATTAGGCGATTATAGCGCAAAAATCAAGGATGAGGTGTTGGCCTATGGGGAATTGATTTCCGGTAAGTTGTTAACTAAACTGTTGATCGGGGAAAACATAAATGCCAAGTTCATAGACGCCAGGGAACTGTTCAAAACAGATGATACGTTCGGGGATGCCAAGTTATTGGAAAATGTTTCGAAAGAAAATGTGTTGCAAACGTTTTCATCATTGACGTCCGACATAGTTCCAGTATTTACCGGCTTTATTGCCGCTACCTTGGAAGGCGAAACAACGACCTTGGGCAGAAATGGCAGTAACTATTCCGCGGCCTTGCTCGCGAATTTTCTAGATGCCGAAGAGCTGCAGAATTATACCCATGTTGATGGAATTTACACGGCCAACCCCGATTTTGTGCCAGAAGCCAAGAGGCTATCGAACTTGTCATATGAAGAGGCGAACGAACTGGCGAATTTCGGTGCTACCATTTTGCATGCAAAGACGATTATCCCGTTGATCGAGAAGAACATCCCGTTGCGAATTCTCAATACTTTCAACAATGACAATGAGGGTACCTTGATCAGTGCAAAATCAAGCAAAGATGGTATTAAATCCCTTTCCATCATCGAAGATGTGGCCTTGGTCAATCTTGAGGGTAGGGGACTTTTGGGAAAAGTGGGGATCGACGCCCGTATCTTTAGAGCCCTGGAGGAAAAGAACATCAATGTCAGTATTATATCCCAGGGTTCCTCTGAACGCGGAATCGGGCTGGTGGTGAACGAACCTAATGCCATAAGGGCCAAACAGGCTTTGGAAAAAGAGTTTTCAAGGGATTTCAAATCCAAGGATATCAATATGATTACGGTAATCAATGACGTATCAGTGGTATCCATAGTAGGGCAAGACCTGAGCACTTTTCATAAACCCTATAATGCCCTGATTAAAAATCAAATCGTTCCATTGCTTTTTAATAATACGATATCGGGAAAAAATGTAAGTCTAGTCTTGAAAAAAGCAGACCTTCACAAAGCCTTAAACGTCATGCACGGTCAGATTTTCGGTATTATCAAAAAGGTGAACCTTGCGATATTTGGCCATGGTAATGTTGGGGGGACCCTTATCGACCAGATCTTAAAATCATCAGAAAGTATATCCAAGCGAAAAGGAATCGATTTGAATGTGTTTGCCGTGGCCAATTCAAGAAAACTGCTTTTGAGTAAAAAAGGAATTCCTAAATCATGGAAATCGGCAATCGAGTCAAGAGGAGCCGAATACAAGATGAGGGATATCTTTAATTTTGCAAAAGAAAACCATTTAGAAAACCTGATTGCAGTGGACAATACGGCGAATCAGGATTTTGTGGCACATTACTTCGACTTTGTGGAGAATGGTTTTGATCTGGTTTCCTCGAACAAAATAGCAAACACTTTGGGTTTTGATTACTATCAGTTACTTCGTGAAGAACTGACGAAGAATCAAAAGCAGTATTTGTATGAAACCAATGTGGGCGCTGGCCTACCGCTGATCGACACCATTAAATTGTTGCACCTGTCAGGTGAGAATATCACGAGGATCAAAGGTGTTTTTTCGGGTTCATTAAGCTATATTTTCAATACGTTTTCGGAAGTCAACGCACCCTTTTCCCAGATATTAAAAGATGCGATGCATAAAGGCTTTACCGAGCCGGACCCTAGAGAGGATTTATCCGGCAACGACGTGGGAAGGAAACTATTGATTTTGGCCCGTGAGTTGGAGCTGAGCAACGAGTTTACGGACATTCAGATTCAAAACCTGATTCCAGAGCAGTTACAACAAGGAGAAGTGGCCTACTTTCTAGAGCATTTGAATATGTTGGATGACAAGTTCAATGAAATCAAGAAGAATCAAAAACCGAATCATGTACTGCGTTATGTGGGGGACTTGCATGGGAACCTCCAAAAAGAAAAAGGGGTGCTGGATGTTGAACTGGTTTCAGTGCCTAAGGAGAGCGCGTTAGGTCAGGTCAAGGGTTCGGATTCCATTATAGAGATTTATACGGAATCATATGGGCAGAATCCCTTGGTCATTCAAGGAGCTGGGGCGGGAGCGGCAGTAACTGCCAGAGGCGTTTTTGGAGATATTTTAAGAATTGCCGAAAAAGGATGACTTCGGCTCCGCTCAGTCACCGAATTGTAAGATGGTATTTCAAACTGTTGACTGAGCGTAGCCGAAGCCAAAACCAGGTCAAGCGTAGCCAAAGCCAATACAAGGTGAAGCAAAGCCAAAACCAAATAAAGTTGAATACATGAGTAAAAATAAGTTCGAAACCAACGCTATACGAAACCAACTGAAACGTTCGCAGCATCTCGAGCATTCGGTGCCCCTTTACATGACTTCAAGTTTTGTGTTTGAGGATGCCGAAGATATGCGTGCTTCATTTGCAGAAGAGAAAGAGCGTAATATCTATTCTAGATATTCGAATCCGAATTCGTCCGAATTTGTGGATAAGGTCTGCCAAATGGAAGGTGCAGAGGCCGGTTTCGCCTTTGCTTCAGGAATGGCCGCTGTATTCTCGACTTTGGCTGCTTTATTGGAAGGTGGTGACCATATTTTATCGGCGCGAAGTATTTTTGGTTCAACGCATTCGTTATTCAGTTCTTTTTTTCCAAAGTGGAATATCTTACACACGTACTTTAAGATTGATGAGTTGGATGGCCTTGAGGAACTGATCACTCCGAAAACCAAATTGATTTATGCCGAGACACCGACCAATCCGGGAGTGGATGTCTTGGATTTGGAAATGCTTGGAAACATTGCCAAAAAACACAATCTTATTTTGGTCATTGACAATTGTTTTGCGTCACCATACTTGCAACAACCCATTAAATTCGGTGCTGATTTAGTCATTCATTCGGGCACGAAGTTAATGGATGGTCAAGGTAGGGTTTTGGCCGGTGTCACGGTCGGGCAATCGGCATTGGTTGATAAGATATATCGCTTTTCAAGAATTACGGGTCCAGCACTTTCTCCTTTTAACGCATGGGTCTTGTCAAAAAGTTTAGAGACTTTGGCGGTGCGTGTGGACCGTCATTGTGAAAATGCACTGAAACTAGCCACTTTTTTAGAAGATCATGACCAAGTGAATTGGGTGAAATACCCATTTTTAAAATCGCATCCCAAGTATGGGATTGCCAAAAAGCAAATGAAAGCAGGTGGTTGCGTGGTCGCATTCGAAGTAAAAGGAGGGTTGACAGCAGGTCAGCGATTCTTTGATTCGATCAAATTATTGTCGCTATCGGCCAACTTGGGTGATTCAAGAAGCATTGTTACGCACCCAGCCTCTACAACCCATAGCAAACTAACATCTGAAGAACGGGCAGAAACGGGTATTACAGATGGTATGGTTAGGGTTTCTGTTGGTTTAGAACATATTGATGATATCATAGATGATATAGCCCAGGCGTTAGGGTAGTGGATTATTTCACGGCATTCCAAATATCAAGATACATTTTCCAGTCACCTTCCACCTTGCGCCAAATAACCACATATTTTCCTTTCCAACTACTTTCTTCGCCGTTGGCGCGTTTGGTTTTTCCTTCATAATAGCCATAGTCATAGGCTTCATCGCCGATGACCTTTACTTCCGAGGGCATGAGTTTATGGTAAGTGGTTTGGACTCCTTCCGGCAATTTCCAGTAGTTCAATATGGCCTCTTTTCCCTCGAGTATTTTCATATTGTTAGGAAATAGTTTGGCGTCCTCGGTGTATGATTCAACGATCATCTCATAATTGGCCCCAACCACATAGCTAGAGAAGTCTTGCGCGTTTTGGAGAATTTGATCGATATCCTTCTGGTTTCCCGAGAATTCTTGGGAATAACAACTGATAGTTACAATCAGTAACCCAAAAGTAAGGAGATTCTTGAATAGAGTGGATGTCGTCTTCATAATCACCACGGTTTAGTTAAAGCCTAAATTCTTAATCCCTTCATGGCTAACCTTAATGGCTTCGAGGGGTTTCATGGTGAACGTCATGTCTTGCTCTACCATGTAGTACTCCATACCTGATTTTTCCTTTTCTGCTAATATTTTGGCAAAATCGATTGTACCCTTGCCCACCGGGGCGAACTTCCCTTCGTCATCCATATCCTTGACATGCCAGATTTTAAAGCGTCCGGGATATTTTTCAAAGTAGGCCACCGGATCCGCGCCAGCCTTGGTGACCCAAAAGAGGTCCATTTGAAAGTTGACCAAATCCGGATTGCAGTGCTCCAGCAAATAATCGATCGGCACGATGCCGTCAGCATCCTCCATAAATTCAAAGTCATGGTTGTGGTACAATAATTGAAGTCCAGCGGCATGTGCTTTTTCTCCTAGCGCATCAATGATTTCCGCTAAATTCTTTGCTCCACCGGTCATGCTCATGGTGTTGGTCTCATTGTCATAATTGAATAATCCCATGGGTGGGATCGGAACGACAAAATATTGAAATCCTGCGGCTTTGGCGTCAGCCATCTCCTGTTCTGCATTGTCTAGGGTGACACTGCTTTGGTGTGTACTTATAGGACGCAAATGGAGTTCTTTCAAATAAGCCTGAAAATCCTCGGGCGACATGCCATAGTACATTCCATCAGCATATCCGGCAGCTTCAATATTTTGATAACCGGTTTCGGCCACGGTTTTCAAGGTCGCTTTCGCATCTTCGGTCATAGCGTCGCGAACAGTATAGAGGGCCAATCCGCCCACCTGGGCTTTTTCAGTTGATTCCATAGGTTGGGCGGCGCCGGCTTCGCTTGAAATACTCTTCTTGTCGGCCTTTTCTTTACATGCTACAAAGCCTAAAAACAAAAAGGCAAGTGTAGCGAATCGAAATATCATTTTCTTCATATTGTTTAATTTCAGATGACGTTTTTGGTTTGTGGAATACAAGTATCCAACTATTTTATGGCAAGTAAGTTACTTATGTTTTATGGCTTCACAACTATCCTTATCAGCAGTTATAGTATAAAAATTACCTTATAACTTGTTTTTGAAAATCTTCCCATCTTTCATAATAAATTTCAGATACTTTTCAGGATCGGCGACGATGTCAATATTCTCCAATGGATTACCTTCATAAATAAGAAGGTCGGCATAGGCACCAGCTCTTATGACACCTAGTCTTCCTTCCGTATACGGATTGATTTTTCCTGAGAGCGATAGTAGACGTGCATTGCCGGAGGTAGCTTGTTTCAGAACCTCCAAAGGCGAATACCATTTGGTACGGGTTGTAAATTCTTTTAGGGCGTACGATTCGTAACCTAGATCTCCATAGGCGTCAGAACCAAACCCTACATTGATGTCATATTTTTTCGCTAGCTTAAAAACATGGTCCGTTCCTTCTAGTACAGGCTTTATTTTTTTGAGCAAGGGTTCTGGTATCGTGTCTTTTCCAGGAACCCAGAAACTTGCTGGGGTCTCGGTCCAAAAGGCTTGTGGTACAAGCCATGCGTCTTTCGCTTTGATCAATTTAATGGTTTCTTCATCGATGAGATGCCCATGGTCAAGACATTTAACGCCTGCCTTTAAGGCTCGAATGGCACCTTTGGATTCATAAATGTGAACCGCAACGTAGGTGTCCCAATCAGCTGCTGCCTGTACTGCCGCTTCTAGTTCTTCAAGGGTGAATTGTACAGAGTGAATGGGGTCAAAATCAGAGGAAATGCCGCCACCGGCCATAACTTTCAGTTGGGTCGCTCCTTTTCTCAAGTTCTCCCTTGCCGCCTTTAATACTTCCGGTACCCCATCCACCACGAAAGACCAGCCCAATAAATCTGACGGATGCATTTGTCCTCCTGACAATTGAACGCTGGGCTCATTGGAACTGCGGAAATCACCATGCCCTGATGTCTGGCTAATATAGGCTCCTGAAGGGTAAATACGAGGTCCGGGAATCAGGCCTTCATCTACTGCTCTTTTGATGCCAAAAACCGGACCTCCCAAATCACGAACTGTGGTGAAACCCAACATCAAAAAATTCTCGGCCGCTTTGGCCGTCCTAACGGCAGTATACATCCAATGCGCTTCATTTCTAGATTCTTTATCGCTCATGGTGGCCGACAAATGAACATGGGCATCCGACAAGCCTGGAATTAGGGTGTGCCCCTTTCCATCGATGACGATGGCATCATCAGGTTCGGAAATGGTTTTTGAAATGCGTTGAATAAGGTTGCCCTTGATGAGTACACTGACATTGGTATTGAGCACATTGCTTGTTCCGTCCCAAACATTGACATTCTTTAGCAGTGTTGTATGCTGTGAATAGATTGCAAGACCTATAAAGGAAAAAAAGAGTGTCAGGAATTTGGTTCTCATAGGGCTGGTGTTGTGGTGGTAGTTGAAAAGTTTAAGTGAGAAAGGTAAGCTTTTCAATCAATAACTCAATTTTTGTTTTTTCATGGTTCGCCTGTAATTCATGGCTACAGCATCAAATTTCAGATGTAGCTCTTCGGTAAAATCGAAAGGAACCTGCTCGGGCCGCTGTGATTCAACAATACGCTTATCCTGATCAAAGATAACCTGCTCAAACTCCTGTAAAATTGTATCGGGTTCATCGAGATTATAGTTGCGGCCGATCAGGCAGAATCCGCGACATTTGGTATTGGAAGTCGGTTGCGAAACGAAAAAATAGACCATACCTTTTTCACCGCCCCATCCCAGGCGTAGCACAATGGTGTACGGCAGATGTAATTCATAAACACTTTGGCGCTCGGGCTGTACGACATCCTCATTGGCAAAAACCGGAAAATCATCACTATTGGTAGCTTCTGGCCGCACGACTGAGTAGTGAAGCACCGCATCTTTGACCGTGACCTTGCATTCCGGAACTTCGGGACGGTTTGGGTCTCCCAGTAAACCAGGGTGAACCCATGGGAAATGGCCAAAATCGGTAAAATTCTCCACTTGTCTTGAGCTATCGCTATTCCAATCAAACGGACCTGTTTTGACCCATTTCCAGGTGTCTGTTCCAAACTCGGGAATATCTGGCAATTCATAGGCAGCATCTTCCAAGGCAACCCAAATCAAGCCATATCTTTCTTGACAACGGTATGCAGGGGTTTTTGCCTTTGAAGGAATAGCTACATCCGGAGCTTGTGGAATCTTTACGCATTTTCCCTGCTTATCGAACTGCCAAGCGTGATACGGACAAACAAGGCAATCATCTTTTATCCAACCTAGGGACAAAGCCGTTCCTCTATGGATACAGATATCACGCATGGCATGGACCGACCCATCGACCGTTCGCCAGATGACCAGTGGTTCGTCCAACAAAAAAGTGCCAAAGGGAGTGTCGGGCTTAATTTCTTCACTATAACCCACTGGATGCCAGCAAGCGAATAATTTCTCTGGAAATGAAGTTTTTTTAGGTTCCATAGGTTTTTATATATGAACAAATGTTCACGTAAATATATATAATTGTTCATAATCCTCAAACTTTTCTCTATTTTTGGGGCATATAGGTTAAAATGAAAAATAGCGCCAAGAAAGAACGCTTCTTCGCAGTCGTATTGAAACTAATTCATAGAAAGGGCTTTAAGGCAACTACGATGCGTGATATCGCCCAAGAACTGAATTTCGAAGTGGCGAATGTCTACAACTACATTCCTTCAAAACAGGCACTGTTAGAGACGTATATCTTCGATACACAAAACGAATTTCATGATGCGATGGAGCTTATTCTAGAGTCATCCTATGCCCCGGATGAAAAACTACGACATGTCATCTCCTCGTATATTCGCATAACAACGAAGCGACCCTATGAGCAGGCCCTTCTGGTCAATGAATGGCGAAATTTGAAGGAACCTGGATTGCAGCGGTTTCTGGAGCGAAGAAAGGCGTATGAAAATAAACTAATGTGGCTTCTTGAAGACGGAATGGAACAGCAACTTTTTAAGTCAGCTGACCCGAAAATAGCAACACAGACTATTTTGGCTTCTCTTCGTTGGTTACACAACAGCTATCTTCAGGACGATGCGCCAAAGAATCCGATTGAGCTTGAAAAACAGCTCCTAACCTTTATTTTCAACGGCGTGTCGGAGAATGGATAAAGTTGAGCTATTTCCGTAATTCCAGTACGCTTTACCTATTTTAACTATCTTAGCGACATGCTCTCCAAAAAGACAAAATACGGACTCAAAGCCTTGACTTTTTTGGCTTCCCGAAAAGACACCAAACCCGTGCAAATTGCGGAAATCTCGCGAGAAGAGAATATTTCCCAAAAGTTTCTGGAGAGTATTTTGCTCTCCCTTCGAAAAACAGGTTTTCTGGGCTCCAAAAAGGGAAAGGGTGGAGGATATTACCTGATTAAGGATCCAAGTGAGATCCTAATGACCGATGTCATGCGTATTTTGGAGGGGCCCATTGCAATGGTCCCCTGCGTAAGTCTCAATTTCTACGAAAAGTGTGATGATTGTCCTGATGAGCATACCTGCTCCGTAAACAAACTGATGCTCAAGGTGCGTGATGCCAATTTGGAGGTCTACCGCAACAACACCCTTGCCGACCTGGTATCTTTCTGATAGCGTCTTGTCGAAATTTATGCGACAACCACTAAATTATTCTCAATTTACATGGTGTTTTGTTAATAATCTATTAAATCTATAGGGTAAATGAAATAAATTAGGGGAGCTTACGTCTTAGTTAGGGAATTAATTCTATTTTTGAATATCCTATTAAATCCATAGGAATAATAATTATGAAGATCAACCTAGATTTAGACTACTATAACAAGCTCTTCAGACATCAAGGTCCGAATGAGATTATCGAATGGGCGCTGCAATTGTCCGATAAGAGAATCGTCACCACCAGTTTCGGTAAATACTCGGCGGTGCTGTTGAGCACCTTTAGTAAAAAAGACCCTGATATTGATGTGGTTTATTGTGATACCGGCTATAATTTACGGGAGACCTATGCACATGCCGATTACCTGTTGAATAGATTTCATCTCAACCTCAATACGTATGTGCCCATGCAAACAAAGGCATTTATCGAACACCGACTGGGTTTTCCGAAGGTAGATGAGCCAGGTTTTACGGAGTTTACTGAAATCGTAAAACTTGAACCATTCAGAAGGGCATTGAAAGAGCATGACCCTGACATTTGGTTTACCAATATCAGAGTGCGAAAAACCGAGTATCGAAATTCCAAGGATATTTTGAGCTATAGCAAAGACGGAATTTTAAAGGTGAGTCCTTTTTATTACTGGTCCGACGAAGAATTGGATGTCTACTTGAATCAAAATCATCTACCGAAAAATAGTAACTACTACGACCCTATTAAGGCACTGGAAAATAGGGAATGTGGCATACACCTACAATAAGAAATGCAGAGTTTTAGAACAGAAATAGAAAATCCTGTAATCGAGAAAGACATTCTCGAATTGGAACGCAAAATAAATGAGTTTCAGAATGGCAAGCTTGATGAAGAGAAGTTTAGAAGTCTTCGGTTAGCCAGAGGAGTGTATGGCCAGCGACAGCAGGGGGTACAAATGATTCGAATCAAACTGCCCTATGGTAAAGTTACCTCCAAGCAGTTACATCGAATCGCCGATGTGTCAGATGAATACTCCACTGGTCGCTTGCACATTACCACGCGACAAGATCTTCAGATTCACTATGTCGACTTGAATAGAACCCCTGAGCTGTGGTCGGAGCTTGAAAAAGATGAAGTCACATTGCGAGAGGCTTGTGGGAACACCGTGCGAAATGTAACGGCAAGTGAAACGGCAGGGATTGACGTTGACGAACCCTTCGATGTATCACCATATGCGCATGCGTTATTCACTTATTTTCTTCGTAATCCGATAAGTCAGGAAATGGGTAGAAAATTCAAGGTTTCCTTTTCGGCAAGCGACGCGGATACCGGATTGTCATATATGCACGATTTAGGCTTCATTGCCAAGATAAAGAATGGTATTAGGGGATTCAAAGTCATGTTAGGGGGTGGTTTAGGTTCACAGCCGCGACATGCCGATGTGCTTTTCGAGTTTCTCCCATCGGAGAAAATCATACCCTTAATGGACGGTGTCATCCGCGTATTCGATCGCTATGGCGAACGAAAGAGTAGGGCGAAGGCGCGAATGAAATTCTTGTTGAAGGATGTAGGTCTAGAAGGATTCAAATCGCTTTTGGAAGAAGAGCAAAAAGCCGTGCCTTATAAAGTATTTCCTATTGATGCCTCAAGTTACCCGGAGATAAAAGTGGCGACCGCAACTGTGCCTCCGGTCGAAATTGAAGACAAAGAAAGTTACGAAACATGGAAATCGACCAATCTGGTCCCACAAAAACAGCCAGGTTATGTCGCTATTGGGATTAAAGTATTGTTAGGCGATTTTTATACGGATAAGGCCAGGATATTGGCCGATTTAGTTCAGAACTATGCTGCCGGGGAAATTCGATTGTCCTTACGTCAGAACATATTGATTCCTTTTGTCCGAGAAGAGCAGGTTCCTTTTTTCTATACGGAGCTAAAAAAACTTGGCTTTGTAGAGGCGGGCTATAATAAAGCATTGGATATCACCGCTTGTCCGGGTACCGACACCTGTAATTTGGGGATTGCCAGTAGTACCGGAATCGCAGAAGAGTTGGAGCGGATTATCAAAGCCGAATATCCACAATACATCAGTAATTCGGATGTGGTCATTAAGATAAGTGGATGCATGAATGCCTGTGGTCAGCACAATATGGCGAACATTGGTTTTCAAGGTATGAGCATACGCACTAAGGATAAATTGGTGGCACCCGCCCTGCAGGTATTATTAGGTGGTGGGAATATTGGAGATGGGCAAGGTCGTTTTGCAGATAAAGTGGTCAAAGTGCCAAGCAAAAGAGGACCAGAAGCATTACGCTTGATCTTAAATGATTTTGATGCTAATGGAAATGGACGTACGTATGCGGATTATTACTTGGAAAAAGGCGAGCACTATTTCTATGATTTTCTCAAACCGCTGACCGATATCGACACCTTGACACCACTTGATTTTATTGATTGGGGAACGGAAAAGCGCTATGAAAAGGCTATCGGTATTGGCGAATGTGCCGGGGTGGTGATCGACCTAATCGCTACCTTACTTCTTGAAAGCAAGGAAAAAATAGAAAAAGCGAAAGAGAGTCTAGATGAAGGTAAATGGGCAGCTAGTATCTACCATTCCTATTCCTCCATGGTGAATTCGGCCAAAGCCCTACTGACAGCTGAAAAGACGAAGGTGAATACCCATGCCAGCATCATCAAGGATTTTGACACGAAGTTTGTTGAATCAGGACGGATAATCGTTTCAGGAGGATTTGAAGCGCTGGTGCTACAATTGAATAAAAACGAGCCCACTAAAGAATTTGCAACAGCTTACTTGCAAGAGACTAGCGTCTTTTTGCAAAAGGTAGAGACTTTTCGGGAAAAAGAACTGGCACATGTATAAAGAACCCAAATTAACGGTGGTGGGCGCTGGCCCTGGAGATGTTGAACTGATTACCGTAAAGGCCATTTATGCCCTGCGGGCTGCAGAGGTAGTTTTATATGATGCACTTGTCGATCCTGAATTGCTGTGTTTCGCTCCTGACGCCGAACATATATTTGTTGGAAAACGAAAAGGATGTTATGCCTATCAGCAAGGGCAAATCAATGAACTCATTGTAAGTCGTGCCAAAAGCCATGGTCATGTTGTGCGCCTTAAAGGAGGCGACCCTTTTGTATTTGGACGGGGAGCCGAGGAGATGGAATATGCAGTTGCTCACGGAATTGAAGTCGCCATGGTACCGGGCATCTCATCATGTTTATCCGTTCCCGGGTCCCAAAATATACCTGTCACCAAAAGGGGCGCTTCAGAAAGCCTTTGGGTCATCACCGGAACCACAAAGGAACACAGATTATCGAACGACATTCGCCTAGCGGCCAAGTCAACGGCCACGGTCGTGATATTGATGGGTATGTCGAAACTTTCCCAGATCGTAGACCTCTTCGTGAAAGAAGGCAAGTCTCATACGCCAATAGCTATCATACAGAATGGTACAAGGGAAAATGAGAAAGTAGGAGTGGGTACGATTGACTCCATTGAGCAGGAAGTGGATCGCCAAGGGCTCGCCAATCCCGCAATTATTATTATCGGAGAAGTAGTGCGCCATCGCGAACGGATTTTCGAAATACAACGGCAATATGGTCAAACCGAATTAGTACACTGAAAATGGAACGAAATAACCTGTATCCCATTTTTTTGAAAACTGCAAACCTTCATGTTTTGATTGTAGGAGGAGGAAATGTGGCCGAAGAGAAATTGACCTTTTTAACGAAGTCGAGTCCAGACGCCAAGGTCACCATGGTATCTCCCATGTTTCGAGAGGCGACCAAAAAATTGGCTCAGCTGTACGATGTTGAAATGATTACCGATACCTATCATGCGAAATATTTGATGGGTGCCCATATGGTTGTTGCAACCACAGACGTACCGGAAGTGAATATTCAGGTGTATCATGATTGCCGGTCTTTAGACAAACTGGTAAATGTAGCCGACAATCCTCCCTATTGTGATTTTTATATGGGTGGTATCGTGACCAAAGGCAATGTCAAAATAGCGATTTCCACCAATGGGAAATCACCAACAACAGCTAAACGGCTTCGTCAGTTCTTTGAAGAGGTGATTCCGGAAGATATCGATCAAATGGTAAAAAATCTCAATGTCTATAGAAAAACCCTAAAAGGTGATTTTGAACAAAAAGTGGTAAAAATGAATGAAATCACGCAAAAATTAGTCGAAAAAGTATAAAAGACGTTAGTATTCCGGACAAACCGTTAGGGTCGTCAGCGCAATCGATAGCAATTTTCACCCTACTAATTCAAATATTATAATACGTAAATAAAATGATAAAAACAGATATACTCATCATCGGAGCCGGCCCTACAGGCCTCTTTACGGTTTTTGAAGCCGGACTTTTAAAATTGAAATGCCATCTAATAGATGCTTTGCCACAACCTGGCGGACAATGTTCCGAAATCTATCCGAAGAAGCCGATTTACGATATACCGGCATTCCCGGAAATTTTGGCAGGGGATTTAGTATCCAATCTGATGGAGCAAATTAAACCTTTTGAAGCGGGTTTCACCTTGGGTGAAAGAGCTGAAACGTTGGATAAGCAAGAAGATGGCTCTTATATCGTGACAACGAATAAGGGCACTCAACACCATGCCCCGGTAGTTGTTATTGCTGGCGGATTAGGTTCTTTTGAGCCTAGAAAACCACCCATTGAAAATATACAGGAATTCGAGGATAAAGGGGTGGCCTATATTATCAAAGACCCGGAAGTGTATCGTGATAAAAAAGTGGTGATTGCCGGAGGTGGCGATTCTGCTCTGGATTGGGCAATCTATTTGACCGATGTAGCAGCCGAGGTTTCCCTCGTCCACAGGAGAAATGAATTCCGTGGCGCCTTGGATTCGGTTGAAAAGGCCTCTGAACTGGCGAAACTGGGAAAAATAAAACTATTCACCGAAGCAGAGGTGAAAAAAATATACGGGGATGAACAGGTTGAGGCAGTGGTTATAAAGCACAATGATTCAAGTAGAGGAGAGACCTATTTGGAAGTAGATAACTTCATCCCCTTGTTTGGTTTATCCCCAAAACTTGGCCCCCTTGGTACCTGGGGACTCGAAATCGAGAAGAATGCGATTCGCGTGAACAATGCAAAGGATTATCAGACCAATCTTCCCGGGGTATTTGCAATAGGTGATGTGAACACCTACGAAGGAAAGTTGAAATTAATCCTTTCCGGTTTTCATGAGGCCGCTGTGATGTGTCAATATGCCTACCAAATTATAAATCCAGGGAAGCGATTTGTCATGAAATATACCACTGTTGGTGGAGTCGAAGGTTTTGACGGCACGAAGAAGGAAGCCAAAAAAGAAGTGGTGCAGAGTATTGCCTAAAAAGTTTGCTATGACCGTGAATTAGCGATAGCCTCCGATCGATTATCGATCGGAGGTTTTTTTGTCCTGGAAGTATAAAAAACACGTGTTTTCTTGCTTTTGAATTTACTGTGCCGTTTCTTTGTCCTTAGTTCATTAATACATTGAAAACGTTATCAAGAAAGGTGGAGGGATTAGACCCTATGAAGCCTTAGCAACCCTTTAACTTTAAAGAAGGTGCTACGTTCTATCTTACCCTGACCCGAAGCTTTCGGATGCGCAGGACCAGTTCTAAATCGATTGGTTATTAAGACAGATAACAAAAGAACAGACAGGCCGTCTACACTTTTCCTTACTTGATATTTTATTCGACCAATTTTAATTTTGGTCATTTGTTTATGGTAATGATCAAAGACGTATTACAAAAAAAAATTCTAGTGCTTGATGGCGCAATGGGTACCATGCTACAGCGCTATAAGTTCAAAGAAGAAGATTTTCGAGGGGAACGTTTCGCTGCATGGGAACACCCCCTTCAAGGGAACAATGATCTCTTGTCCTTAACACAGCCTGAAGCTATTGCCGAAGTACATCGAAAGTATTTTCAGGCCGGTGCCGACATTATAGAGACGAATACTTTTTCAGGAACCACAATCGCCATGGCCGATTACCATATGGAGGATTTGGTTTATGAACTGAATTATGAATCGGCGCGAATCGCAAAAAAGGTAGCGGACGAATTCACTAGAAAAGAACCGCATAAGCCGAGATTCGTGGCGGGTAGTATGGGTCCCACGAATAAAACCGCCAGTATGTCGCCCGACGTGAACGATCCTGGATATCGCGCCGTATCTTTTGACGAATTGCGAATTGCCTACAAGCAACAGGCGGAAGCACTTCTCGATGGGGGATCTGACCTTTTGTTGGTAGAGACCATTTTTGATACCTTGAATGCGAAGGCGGCACTTTTTGCCATAGAGGAAATTAAGGAAGAACGTAAAATCGATATTCCTATCATGGTCAGTGGTACCATAACGGATGCGTCTGGCCGAACCTTGTCAGGGCAAACAGCAGAGGCCTTTCTCATATCGATTTCCCATATTCCCATTTTATCGGTAGGTTTTAATTGCGCTTTAGGGGCAAGTCAATTGGTGCCTCATTTAGAGGTTCTGTCCAATAAAACCGAGCATGCCGTTTCTGCACATCCGAATGCCGGTTTGCCCAACGCCTTTGGGGAATATGACGAAACCCCGGAGCAAATGGCACAACAAATCAAAGAATACCTTGAAAAAGGTTTGGTAAATATTGTCGGTGGCTGTTGTGGCACTACGCCAGAGCATATTTCGGCAATTGCCGAGCTGGTGAAACAGCATGAGCCTAGGACATTGATAACTCAAAACGTTTAGATGACTGAAGCCAAGCCAAGATATTTGAAATTGAGTGGCTTAGAGCCCTTGGTAGTAACTCCCGAAAGCAATTTTGTCAATGTTGGGGAACGCACTAACGTGGCAGGTTCTAAAAAATTCCTGCGCTTGATTAAGGAAAACAAGTTCGAGGAAGCACTCGATGTGGCCCGTCATCAGGTAGAAGGTGGCGCCCAGATTATCGATATCAATATGGATGACGGCCTCATAGATGGTAAGGAGGCCATGGTGAGGTTTTTAAACCTGGTCATCGCTGAGCCTGATATCGCCCGTGTGCCCATTATGATCGACAGTTCAAAGTGGGAAATTATCGAGGCAGGCCTGCAGGTGGTTCAAGGAAAATGCGTTGTAAATTCCATTAGCCTGAAAGAAGGGGAAGAAGAGTTTGTACATCATGCCAAACTGATCAAGAGATATGGTGCCGCCGTTATCGTTATGGCCTTTGATGAAGTCGGACAGGCCGATAACTACGACCGGCGTATAGAGATTTCAAAACGTTCGTATGATATTTTAGTGAACAAGGTTGGGCTGCCCCCTGAGGATCTTATTTTCGACCTGAATATTTTTCCGGTGGCCACCGGAATGGACGAACACAAACGAAATGCCATTGACTTTATCGAAGCAACCCGATGGGTTCGCAAAAACCTTCCCCATTGTAGCGTCAGCGGTGGTGTGAGTAATGTTTCCTTTTCATTTCGAGGAAACAACCCTGTGCGAGAGGCCATGCACTCCGTATTCCTGTATCATGCCATAAAAGCAGGGATGAATATGGGTATTGTCAATCCGGCACTATTGGAAGTCTATGACGATATACCCAAAGACCTATTGGAGCATGTGGAAGATGTAATGCTCGATAGAAGGGAAGACGCTACGGAACGTTTATTGGATTTTGCCGAATCCGTTGTAGGTAAAGCAAGAGAAAGTAAGATCGATCTGTCATGGCGTGAAGAACCCTTGCAAAATAGAATCACTAGGGCCCTGGTCAAAGGGATCGATCAATATATTGAAACTGATGTAGAAGAGGCGAGGCAAGCGTCCGCTAAACCTATTGAGGTCATTGAAGGGCATTTAATGACCGGAATGAATGTGGTAGGCGACCTGTTCGGGAGTGGAAAGATGTTTTTGCCTCAAGTGGTGAAGTCCGCTAGGGTCATGAAAAAGGCGGTCGCTTATTTATTGCCCTATATCGAAGAGGAAAAATTATTGAACCCTCAGCAAGGAGATTCCACCAACGCGGGAAAGATATTGATGGCCACGGTAAAAGGAGATGTACACGATATTGGAAAAAATATCGTGAGCGTCGTATTGGCCTGTAATAATTATGAGATTGTCGATTTAGGAGTCATGGTTCCTCCGGAGAAAATTATACAGACCGCTATTGACGAAAGTGTGGATATCATCGGTCTTAGTGGTCTGATCACGCCTTCCCTCGATGAGATGGTGCATTTGGCCAAGGAAATGGAACGGAAGAACTTCACGATCCCCTTATTGATTGGGGGAGCGACGACCAGTAAGGCCCATACAGCGGTAAAAATAGACCCACAGTATGGTCAGGCTGTGGTACATGTAAATGATGCCTCAAGAGCGGTCACTGTGGTAGGCGATCTATTACAAAAAGAGAGCTCTGGCAGGTATAAAAAGGCAATCAAGGAGGATTATCATCTGTTTCGCGATAAATTCTTGAAACGCGCTGTTCAAAAAGAGTTCAAAACCCTTGAAAGTGCGCGGGCCAATAAGTTTAAAATCGATTGGGACGAAACTACCATCGTTAAACCCAAACAACTGGGAATTCAGGTCATCGAAGAGCTAGCCTTGGAAAAATTGGTTCCCTATATCGACTGGACCCCTTTCTTTCGAAGTTGGGAGCTTCATGGAAAATACCCGGATATCTTAACGGATGATATAGTTGGGGAACAAGCCACTCAGCTTTTTGCCGATGCGCAGCAAATGCTGGATACGGTCTTAAGGGAAAAACAATTGAAAGCTAAGGGTATTTTCGGTCTTTTTCCTGCCAATACGATCAACGATGATGATATTGAAGTAGCTGCGGACGAACGGTATGTCTTTAGAACATTGCGTCAACAACTAAAACGTAGGGAAGGCGTGCCTGATCATGCATTGGCAGACTTCATCGCGCCTAAAGAGAGTGGCCAACAAGATTATATAGGATGTTTTTGTGTTTCCACGGGCTTTGGTACGGCGGATTTGGCGAAGGCCTATGAGGAGCAATTAGACGACTACAGTTCTATACTGATCAAAGCTTTGGCTGATCGCTTAGCGGAGGCCTTTGCAGAGTATTTACACCATGCAGTGAGAACTGAACATTGGGGATATGCTGCCAACGAGCATTTGACCAATGAAGAATTGATCAATGAGTCCTATAAAGGTATCCGACCGGCGCCAGGGTATCCTGCATGTCCAGATCATTTAGAAAAATTGACCATATGGGATATTCTTGGGGTAGCGGATAAGATAGGAGTGAAGCTGACGGAAAGCTTGGCGATGTGGCCGGCTGCATCGGTATCCGGATACTATTTTGCGAATCCGGAGGCACGCTATTTTGGGCTTGGAAAAATAAAGGAAGATCAGGTGCAAGACTTCGCCGATCGCAAAGGCATTGCTGTTGAGAAGGCGAGGCAATGGTTGGCACCTAACATTTCGGAGGATTGAACGAGATTTGAAGTGCGTTGCTGAAGGTGCTTCCAAGATGACTCGAATTGCGCATAGTTGAATGAAGAGATTCCCGTGAAGCGGGAGTAATAAAAGTATAGGTTGTTTATGAAAGTAACGGATCATATAAAGGAAGCAGAAGGGAAAACACTTTTCTCCTTCGAGATCATTCCCCCTGTAAAAGGACGGAATATTCAAGAACTCTATGACAATATAAACCCCTTGATGGAATTCAAACCTCCATTTATCGATGTAACCACATCTCGGGAAGAATATGTGTATATCGACCGAGACGGACTACTCGACAAAAAATTGACGCGCATGCGGCCGGGTACCGTAGGCATCTGCGCCTCAATAAAGCATAAATATGATGTAGATACGGTACCTCATGTGCTCTGTGGTGGTTTTACCAAAGAAGAAACAGAGTACCTACTGGTCGATTGCCACTATTTGGGTATTGATAACGTCATGGCCCTGCGCGGTGATGCCATGCGTGAAGAGAAGTATTTTGAACCTACCAAAGGGGGGCATGACTATGCGATTGGTTTGGTCGAACAAATTCAGCATCTTAATTGCGGCAAGTATCTGCATGAAGTAATCGAAACGGACGCTTGTTCCGACTTTTGTATTGGGGTGGCCGGCTATCCCGAAAAACACTTAGAGGCCCCGTCCCTAAAAACGGATTTGAAACGCTTGAAGGAAAAAGTGGATTCGGGCGCGGATTATGTGGTGACACAAATGTTTTTCGATAACCAAAAGTATTTTGATTTCGTTGATGCGGCAAGGGGCATAGGAATCAATGTGCCTATCATACCGGGAATCAAACCGATTGCGGTGAAACGTCATTTGAA
The DNA here is from genome assembly GCA_947494565.1 of uncultured Flavobacteriaceae bacterium. Lineage (GTDB taxonomy): Bacteria > Bacteroidota > Bacteroidia > Flavobacteriales > Flavobacteriaceae > Maribacter_C. The sequence goes on from CANLVG010000005.1 coordinate 95,256, forward strand.
CCTACTACCGCAGGTTTTTAAAATCGATTTGCCCGAAGATTTAGTGGATGCGGTCGAAAAGTGTAAAGACAACAAAACGGTACGTCAGGTCGGAGTTGAATGGTGTGTGCAACAATCCAAAGAGCTCTTGGCTGCCGGAGTGCCTGTGTTGCATTACTATTCCATGGGTAAATCGGATAATATTAGGGAAATAGCGAAAACCTTGTTTTGAACTAATTTTCTTTTTTGGTAATCCTAGCAATACCAATAATGAAGGTCGTTAAAAAAAATGTACTTACGATTTTATGAAAAATGCCAATATCTTTTGGAGATAAAAGTTTGAAATATTCAAAGCTTTTATTTGACAATTCAAGATTATGATTTCTTCCAAGAGGGATTGGAATCATGTTTTCCAAAGTAAACCATAAGGGGCTATAGATTTCACTTTTGCTATTCGGGCTTAGAAGGGTAAACCCATTGATTTCTCCCATATAATTATAAAAGAGAATTCCAAAGACGAAGGATAGTACTAAAAGACCAAATGACTTCCATGCCGGGATAGTCAATCTAGCAACCATTCCGATAACAAAAAATGCAACTAGGTCAACAGGGTTCCCATAAGTTTTTATCCTTCCTCTAATCAATATTTTCTTTGCCTCTGAGTCATTACCCACATTGTTATAGGCAAAGGCCAATTGCTCATAAGGTTGACGGTTATTTAGTTTTGAACTTTCGGTTTCAAACCAATAACAGTCCGATAATCCCTTATTATTACTATCATGGGTATGGATGAAATTGTATTTTAATCCTATTATTTTCCAAGTGGTTTCGTTACTCGTACCCAGTTCCGGCTTAACATAAAAACGATTGGTATGAACAGATTGTAAGTCTACTTTGCCAACTGATTTGAAAGATGGAATATGTTCTTCCTTCTGATAATCATTTATAAAAAGGGAAGATCCTATAGTAGAGAACTTGAGATCTATAGCATTCTTATCGTCCTTCCCCCTATTGGGTAAATAGAACAAAGCACCTGCTAAATCGAGCTTATTTCCAATGTTCATGCTGGTTAAATTGGTCTCACCGATTAAATACATACAAACATGCTCTAATTCTGCTTTTTTATGGTCATCTTCTAGAGTGGTATTTAGAAAACGTTTCTTAATCCAGATTAAGTAACTTCTAACTGTACTAGTTTCTTCTATCTCTATACTCTTAGAGTCTTTCTCTATCAAATTTCCGTCGTCAATATTAATTGTTGTGATTATTTTTTTAAGTAATTCTTTGAGCCTGTGATTTATGTCCTTTCCTTCTACCTCTTCACTATTTAGTACTAATTGACTTTTTGAGGGTTGGTTAGAAGGGTTTTTAAGAATTTTATCAGAATCTTCTTTTAGGAATTTTCTAAATGTATTTAGGTACTTGTTTATTATAGAATTTATAGTCTGTATATTATTAAAACTTGGACTTATATCCTCAATTTGGGAGGAGTTAAAAACCAAATCATTTTCAAGATTGGAATTAGACAAATTAAGGCATGTTGAAAATATTTTTTCTCGAGTATCATAATTAAATAAACAGGCAGAATAAATCGATAAATCCTTAAATCCCGAATTGCTCATTTGTATTTGACCAAAAGAATAAACACCTTTTCTTAGCAAGACTTTTGACTGAATACTGTTGGAAGCTGAGATTGTAGTATCGTCTTCATGAATACCAAGAGTTTTTCCAGAGATTAGTATAGTGTCTTCTATTCGCAGTACATCATTGATTTTAGAATCGTTAAGTAAAACTTTACCTAAAATAAGGCACTCGCCATTGATTCTGAAAAGGCTAGAGGACAATCCTTTTGCGGAGATGACATCGCAATCTGACCAATCATTTCCTTCTTCTGGATATAAATCGTAGTCAACGTCACCGGCTAAAAAAGTTGAACGAAAAATATATATACTACGAATGTTTGCATAGGAAAGTACTAACCGTGATTCCACTAGTCCGGTCCATGACATGTTAAGAATCTCGATTTTAGAAAATGAAAAATCAATTACTTCTTTAAAATTTTCGTATTTGAAAGTAATATTGCCCTTAAACACGGAATTGGAGAAATGTATTCCGGAGCTGATGTTGAATACCCCATCGATATCGGTAATATATGGGTCAGAATTCCCAAGTATTTCAAAATCTCCAGAAAAAAAGGCACCCTCACCATGGATACTTGGATAATAACCCTCCTTGTTGAAGAAATAAAAACATTTTTTTCCGATACCGATTTTAGAGTTAATGAATTTTAAGTTTCTAAACTTAGTACGCTCAAAGTTTACCCCGCCATAAAAGGAACAATTATCGAACTCTAGATTTGGGGAAATTGTTTTGAAACTCAGATCTAGAACAAAAAGATTTGAGTGAAAGGACGGGGCTTTGGCTCTTAATAAATCTTCATATTGTTCGAAGGTCAATATGTGCGCATTGGAAATTTTGAGTTTACCTTTTCGAAAGATGTATTGATAATCTTCTCTTAGGGTCAAAGCCCATTCTAAAATTTCGGAGCGAACGATAGAATCACCTTTGATTTTACTTTTAGGAGGTAGGTCAATAAGACCATTTGTCAGGCCTTCAACCAATAGAAGCTCCTCAGCGTCGGTAAGTTCGAACTTGTATAGGTTAATGTTATTCATGGGCAGTATCCGATGTAATTCACCTTCGGAAAAATCCAAAAAAAGTAACTCAATAGCCTTTTTAAATTTCATGATTCTCCTAAAATCAATTTTTCATCGAACATTTTGACCTGACCATCGTTCTTGTCTACTTGAATGTTAGCCTTGAAGATGCATCCTTGGAAAACCATATGTACATTTTTTATAACATACTTTGGGTTATCATTATATAGGTTCAAAAACTGTATTTCATTCATATTCTCCTCTACTTCCTTTACTATGTCCTTTTTTTTATATTTTTTTTTATCCTTCAGTTCCCTTTGAGAAAAATCTAAAAGCTCCGCTATTCTCGCTAGCTCGTAAAAAATGTAAAATTTTCCATGTCTTCCCTCTACATTAAAAAAGAAAAATTTGACATAATCTAAAATTTCTTGTTCAGTTTTAAGCCAGAATACTGATTCTTCATTCGAATTATAAATTGGCACGTTGGTTTCATTAATTAAAAAACCAGAGTTGCGTGCTAGAATATTCGAGCTGTTTTTGACAGAGATTATCGGTAAAAATGCAAGTTTTATTTCTTTGTTCGAGTTTTCAACCAGTTTGTAAAACCTAAGAGTTTTATGAAATTGGATTTTTTTGGAAATGAAGATTTTTAGATTTTCTGTAGGAAAAGTTTCTGATTTTTCATTCCATAATTTTTTTCCCAGTCCAAAAAAAAGACTATCAGGTGTGCCAAAACCTCTGTTAGAGCCGACAATCGTTTCTAATTTTATTTCTTTATCCAAAACTTTTCCCGTAATATCTTGCCATTGGTACCAAGGTTCTAAAAAAAGTTGTTCTTGTTTAAACAAACTTATTTTCTCTGATTCTGATAAATCCATATACTATTTTTAGGAAAATTCAATGTTCTATTTTTTCTGCTCATTATATTTAAAATAGTTAGCTTGCGCCAATGCGATTTCTATTGAAAGTTAACTTTTTTTTTTTTATTGTGATGGGTTTTTCGCAAGACAGGGAAATGCAATCGTATACCCTAGAGGCCAGCCCCTTTTACGGCAGTGTCATCTTGCATAATCCTGATATCAACCATTTGATTACCGAACATCCGTCCGGAATTATTTTGGGTTTTAACCGCAAGACGTTCGGAAATGAAGAATGGCAACAATGGTATAACTATCCAGATTTGGGGGCTTCCTTTATTTATCAAGATATGGTCAATCCGACGCTAGGTAAGAATATCGGATTGTATGCTCACTTTAACTTTTACTTCTTTAAACGAAATTTGCAGCTCCGTATAGGCCAGGGAATGGCCTATACGACCAATCCATATGATAAGAATACCAATTTTAGAAATAATGCTTACGGCTCGACCTTACTGAGTTCTACGTATTTAATGTTGAACTTTCAGAAAGAGAACATCATTAAGAATCTTGGTATTAAGGCCGGTATTTCGGTCATTCACTATTCCAATGCAAATGTCAAAGCTCCGAATACTTCGACGAATACGTTGGCCTTTAATGCAGGGTTGGTATATAGTATAAATCAAGAAGAAGAGGTCTATATCCGACGCGAAAAAGAAAAGATAACGGAACCCATACGTTATACTGTAGCGCTCCGAGGAGGAGTGAATGAAAGTGATGTAATTAATTCCGGTCAATATGGCTTTGCGGTTTTTTCGGGGTTTGCTGACAAACGGTTGGGGAGGAAGAGTGCCATACAATTGGGTGCCGATATCTTTTTTTCGAACTTCTTAAAAGAGTTGATTCGGTTTCAATCGATTTCCTTTCCGGAGAATGAGATTGCTGCGGATACCGATTTCAAACGTGTGGGGGTCTTCATAGGCCATGAATTGTTCATCAATAAATTAAGTGTCACTAGTCAGCTCGGATATTATGTGTACTACCCCTTTGATTTTGAAGGAAAAGTGTACAATAGAATGGGGTTGAAACGCTATTTTGGGAATCGCTGGTTTGGCGAAATCTCACTCAAATCACATGGTGCGGCTGCCGAAGCCGTCGAATTTGGAATAGGGATTAGATTATGATCATGAACAGCACGCAAAAAAAACAGTTTAAGAGAACTTTAGGACGAAACGCTCTTCCATTCTGCCTATTGTACCTGCTGATCTTCATAAACCAGGGATGTAATTCCAACTCGGCCTCTGATTGTTTTCAAAACGCCGGGGAAATTGTTAGGGATGAGGTTGTGGTTGCTGGTTTCTCACAAATCACGGTTTTCGAAAATGTGCGATTGATCGTAGCGGAAGGCGTTGAACATAAAGTTGAGGTGGAAACGGGATCGTTTCTCAGAAATGAGGTCAGTATCACGGTAGAGGGAAGTCGATTGCTCTTACGTGACACCAATGATTGTAATTATGTTCGAGACTATGGAATCACCACGGTTTACGTTACCGCACCTGAGCTTACTGAGATAAGAAGCAGTACCGGCTTGCCTATTAGAAGCGAGGGTGTTTTGAACTATGCAGATTTGACGTTGATTTCGGAAAGTTTTTTAAACCCGGAAAGTGAAACCACTGATGGTGAATTCGATTTGGATTTGAATGTGGAGAATCTGGCCCTTATTGTAAACGGAATTACCTATTTTAAGCTAAGGGGTTCGGCGATGGATTTCAACGTTCAGATAGCAGCCGGGGATTCTCGTATCGAGGCTGAAAATCTTATCGCAGAGCGAGTTTCCATAGACCATCGCGGAACCAATGATCTGTTCGTAAATCCGCAACAGTCTTTACGCGGGGTTATTCGAGGTACGGGTGACGTGATTAGCAGTAACCGACCCCCGGAAGTTGAAATTGAAACACTTTTCAATGGTAAACTGATATTTAAAAATTAATCCATGGCAACCCAATAACTTGTATACGGTGTGAACCCCATTCTCAAGTATATCAAAGACATATTACGCAAGAAACGTATAGTAGGTAATGACCAGCAGCTTACTGGTTTGGTCAAGGCGGATATGTTGCTTCAAGAACTGGTTGACATGAAAAAAGTGCCCGGTATTTCGGTTACCGTGATGCGCAATGGGGAAAAGTTGTTGCAAAAGGGCTACGGCTATGCAAATATAGAAAACGGAATTCCTATGGACCCCGGGGAAACAATCTGTAGAATAGCCAGTATATCAAAGAATATAGCAGCAATCGCTTTGGCACATATGGTCAAGGATGGTATGATTTCCCTTGACGCTTCCTTTTACAAATACGTACCCTATTTCCCTAAAAAACAATGGGACTTTACCATTCGACAACTCGCTAGCCATACGGCAGGTATACGAGGATACCGAGGCTTGGAATACGGTTTGAACAAGCCCTACTCCATTCAAGAGAGTATTGCTATTTTTAAGGACGACGACCTGCTTTTCGAACCGGGTACGGATTATCTGTATACTAGTTTTGATTGGGTATTGATTTCATTGGCGATGCAGGAATCAAGTGGGATTCCTTTTGAAGAGTATACCCGGGAAAAGGTTTTGCGCCCCCTCGATATGACAAAGACCTTGGCCCCTTCCAGAAAGAGAGAAGGGGAGGAAGAAACACTACATCTTGAAGACCGAAACCCAGGGACCAGTCGATCCAATACAGTTTTCCAAACTCGAGCAACTTACTATTCTAAAAATCGCTTTGGTTTTCGAAAGGCAATACCCGTAAACAATCACTATAAACTGGCTGGAGGTGGATTTCTATCTACCTCTGGGGATATCGCAAAATTCGGCCAGGCTGTTTTAGATGAAAAGGCCTTGGATAAAGAGCATCTTGATGAATTTTTGACCTCCGAGACGGTCAAGGAGAACAAAACCTACTATGGACTCGGTTGGCAGGTGAGTGAGGATAAGCACGGAAGACCATACTACGGACATGTTGGAAATGGCGTTGGGGGGTATTCAAATCTATTCGTTTATCCGAGGGAGCAAATGGTTTTTGCGGCATTAATCAATTGTACGAACCCTGGTATACAAGACGAATTGAATATGGTACAAGACCGCCTACTTAAAATCGAGGGATAGTAAACGGCCAAGTACATATTGCTTTTTAACAAAATTCTTTTATTTTAGCATTGAAGAATATTGAAAAAGTAATAAAAAGAGTACTGTAATAGTTCATTACACGTGCTAATCAAAGCAAAAATATAGATCACCCGGAGTAATATTAGTCTTACTTAGATTGTAGATAAGAGGTTTGTCTAAAGAGTCGAAATAAAGCCCCCAATATTTGGAGTAAGGGGAATCGTATTTTTGAGGTCTGACCGAATTGTTTTTAGTAAAAAGCTTTTTGGTCGTAGTATCCTCTAAGACTGGAATATGGATTTCATTGGGTGCTTGGCCCATTATTGTTGAATAGTACTCGTAATGATGAAGAAGGGCTTGAACGATGTATTCAAATTCTTCAACAATACTGTTCTGTTCAACGGAATAGATAGTGATCGAGGTGTTTTTAAAGTATATGGAAACTTCTTCGAAATCAAATGTGGGCGTAAGGGCTTGATTTAAGCCATATAGCGCATTTTGAAATTGTAGAATTGGCTTCGAAATATTGACTTTTTGGTCAGAATCATCAAAAGGCATTCGAATTAAGGAAATTATTTCAGGAAGACTGAAGCAGCAATCGACCTCTATGGCCAGGTTTACAAGTCCGTCAGAAGGCGGACAGATTACTACTTTAATGTCGGTTGAGAAAATCTGTTCTAAATTTCTTTCAAAATCTAGAATAATTTCAAGTTCACTTTGGGCAAGGGTGATTTTGGAATAATTTGTCATTTGCTAATATTTTTATAGTTTTCCTAGCATGACAATTTTTTACTAGCATGACAGTATTTAAAACTGTTGAGCTGTAAAAAATAATCAGATATTAGCAATTGGCGTTCGCAAATTATAAAATATTTTTTACATAAAAAAATAGTTGATGATTTTAAATAGACTGAGAGACTATCTTCTACATCGCGATTTAAGCTTCAATAAGTTCGAAATGTCCTTAGGGGTAAGCCATGGAAGTATATCGAATGCCTGGAAACATCAAAGGAATATCGGCTCAAATGTCGTTGAAAAAATACTGAGCACCTATCCTGACATCAACGCCGAATGGCTACTTCGAGGTGAAGGGGAAATGTTGAATGCCGCGGCTAATTCAGCATCTGATTTTAAAATTTCAAAGGGAAGAACAGATGAAGAATTAATTGCACAGATACTGGCGTTTTTTGGTTTGCAAAGCCGCGAAGAACTAGTGGAGTATTTAGATAATTCTTCAAATTCTGACCGCTTAGGCCTCTATGAGCAAATGATTCTGCAAATATGGGAGAACAAATATGGAAAAGAACTTAAAGCAATCAAACTTCAATTAATGACCTTGTTTTCTGCCCATATGGATGAACAAATGACGTCTAAAGAGTCCGATACGGATGCTATGACGAGTTAAGGAATACGACTCATTCCCTCAACATAATCTAATTTGAACTGTATAAGGTCTAATAAAAATTGAATAGTGGCCTCATTACGTGTTTCATTGAACTCATCAAGAAATGCCTTCGTCCCCAATATAATTTGGCGGTAAGAAATAGCGTGTTCTTCAACGTTCTCATTTTGATGATAGAGACAATTGAAGTAAATGATCATATAGTTGAACCATTTCTTTTCATGAGTCAGCGAACGATACCGCTCCATTTCTTTGCTGAGGTCCTCAATACCTATATAGTCATCGATTTTTTGAATCAACGATTGTTGCAATTTCATTGAATATGGTTTATAGGTGACGACAAATACATCTAAATATAAAATATATTCTATTAAATAGCAATGTAAAATGGGCAATCTATCGGCGAATGTATGTACAGAATAAAACTTCGCTTCCTCCAAATTCTCAACCGTTATATTATTTGTATGGCCTATGCATGCAGAGGGGTAGTGAAAGAGAGACTTGATATACAACGGATGACAGGTGTTGTCCCTAGTGTCATTTGTAATCAAAGTGTGCCAAAAAGTTCTGAACGTTGGACATTTTCTCTAGTGGTCCTTCGCTCGAGCTCATTTAGGAACGAAAACGATTTTGTTAACACTAATATTTATTTAAATTTTTGCGCGGATATTAGTACCTTATGAGGAATAATTTTCAGTATGACTTTGCGATCTTTGATACTAGTTTTAATCTGTGGTCTGTATGCTTGTCAGACAGCAAAAAAAGAGGGCGGGAGCAATGTATCCCCTGAATTAGTGCAGCAGTCGATCAAAAAGATCGATGTGCACGCGCACTTTAAATATTCTCGAGATTACCTTCTCGATTTTTTCAAAAAATGGAATATGCAAGCCGTTCTTGTTGATGTATCCATTGCCGATTCAGCAGGAGTCAATAGAAGTTGGAACGAGTATTTAGCGCATAGCGGTACCCAGCCTGATTTGTACTTTCTCTGTACCTCCCTAATCGGGGTTGACATTGATGCCACTGATTTTGCCGAGAAAGAGATCGAACGGTTAAAAAATGAAATCGAAGCAGGCGCATTGATGGTCAAGGTTTGGAAGAATTTTGGTATGGTCACCAAAGATGCCTCTGGAGAGTTCATTCAAATAGATGACGTTCGGTTGCAGCCCATATGGGAATTTTTAAAAGATAGAAACATTCCCGTAATGGCCCATATCGGAGAGCCTATCCAAGCATGGCGACCATTGAACGACAAGAACAATCCACATTACGGTTATTATTCGGAGCACCCCGAATACCATGCCTTCCAACACCCGGAGATACCATCCTACGAAACGATTATTAATGCTCGAGATCGATGGATTGAGAACAACCCCGAACTGAAAATCTTGGGCGCGCATTTAGGCAGTATGTCGCATGATGTAGAAATGGTGGCGCAACGTTTAGACCGCTTTCCTAATATGTATGTAGAGCCTGCAGCTCGTTTTGGTGATTTGGTAGGACAGGATTCCGAGAAGGTGAAGGCTTTTTTTATCGAATACCAAGATCGTATCCTGTTCGGAACGGATTATGGAAACTCGGTTGTCCAAGATGGAAAAAGTCCAAATGAATTGAAAAACGAAGTCCATGCCCTTGAGAAAGATTACGATCGTCTTTGGCGATATGTAAGTACCACTGATTCGATTTATGAGAGAGGACAAGAAAATGTTGGTTTAAAATTGCCCGAAAAAGTGTTGCATAAATTCTATTACCGGAATGCTATTGATTTTTTAGGGCTCGAAGCGGACTGAACTCAAAAAGTACTAGAGACGCGTCAGTTATTAAAAGCGATAGTGTAATGTGATGATATATGATTAAAAAAAGCCTGTTTTTTCTTTTATTTTTTTACAGTGTTGTGGTATGTGCCCAGGCGGCAATTTCTGGCCAAATCAATAGAAATGTTGAGGGCACTCCTGCCAAAGTACATTTGACCAAATTGAATATAGAACATATCAAGGATTTGAAATTTGCAAAGCCCGTAGCCTGGATGCTAACCAGGGAAGATGGTTCGTTCACTTTTGACCAAAAACACATTGCCGATAAAGATGCCGTGTATCATATTTATGTGAAACGGGTAGAAGAAGCATTAAACGATACGATTGCTGCCGGGGCTACCTTTATTTTATCCAAGTCGGATAAAATGATTTTCCAGAGAACTAAAGTTCCTTTCGCCGAATACACAACCACCAACGAAGCCGATAAAGAATGGAAAAGGTTATTGGCCTACGAGACGGAATTGTTACAATCGAAATTGGACCAAGATAACGAGGAGCAACAGTTAAAGGGTTATGCGAAAGACTCTCTCCGCATTTTGATGGTAAAATTGATAGGAATCAAGCAATTGGAAGAAAAGGGACTCCTTGAACAGGATATCACCAAAAATTCAGCTTTTTATCTCGCGCTTCTTTCCGAACTTAAAGAAAGCGAAATGCCCAAAGAAAACTATCTGTTTCTTGAAAAGCGTCTGGCGTTTTTAACACAGGGTACGATAGAAAAAAAATACGCCTGGAGCAAGATGGTGAATTACATATTGGGAGTCTTGGTGCTGGGGCTCGCAGGTTTTCTGATAGTTCGCCGAAAAAGTGCACCTATACCCGTCGCACTCAGCAGGCAGGAACAGAATATTCAAAAATTAATTGTTGAAGGAAAAACCAATAAGGAAATAGCAAATGAGCTTTATATCAGCATTAGTACCGTAAAAACCCATATCACCAATATCTACCAAAAGCTAAAAGTCGCCAACCGTCAGGAATTGGTACGGAAAATGCGAAATTAGTACGGGTACTAGTGCCTATTTCCCACTACTTAAAATACGTTTTTAAACTATTCTGAAAGTCCTTTGTTATAAAGTACTTTTAGATGTCAACAAACCACTTTAACAGATGGAACCGTATGTTGGGCTGGGCGCTCTTTGGTATTGCGCTTGTGGTATATGCTCTTACGGTTGAACCGACCGTAAGTTTTTGGGATGCCGGTGAGTATATCGCTACCTCGGCCAAATTGCAGATTGCCCATCCGCCGGGGGCTCCTCTTTTACAGATGATAGGTGCGTTCTTCGCGCTCTTTGCCTATGATAAATCGCAGATTGCACTCATGGTCAACTATGTTTCAGTGGTCTCAAGCGCTTTTACCATTCTTTTTCTTTTTTGGTCGATTACCCATTTGCTACAACAACTGGTCTTCAAGATCAAAAGGCCTACTAGGGAAAACCACATCGCCATTTTAGGTAGTGCAAGCATCGGTGCTTTGACCTATACCTTTTCAGATAGTTTTTGGTTTAATGCAACCGAGACCGAAGTATATGCTACAGCAAGTTTCATTATGGCCCTATTGCTTTGGTTGGGACTCAAATGGACTGATGACCAACATTCCGTACGAAGGAATAAATGGCTACTGCTTATCTCATTTGTCGTCGGGTTGACCTTTGGTGTTCAGTTTATGGGGTTTTTAGCAATCCCTTCTATTGTATTGCTCTACTATTTCAAGAGCTATAGGCCCACGGTCAAAAATTTTATTCTCGCCAATCTCCTGGCAATCGGCGTGCTGATGTTGGTGTTCAAATTTGCGCTGACCTACGTGCTTCAACTGTTCGGTTGGTGCGAGGTTGTGTTGGTGAATTCTTTCGGGTTGCCTTTTAATTCAGGTACTGTACTCATGGGATTTTTGTTGGTCGCCCTCTTCTATTTTGGCCTGCGATATACAAGGAGACGTAAGTATATGGCAGCCCATACGATACTTCTTTCCATACTTTTTTTGGTCTTGGGATTTTCATCATGGCTATTGCTTCCCATTCGGGCCAGTGCCAAAACCGTGATCAATGAAAATGACCCTTCTGATGCCCGTTCCTTGTTGGCATACTACAATAGGGAACAATATCCTGCTACCGATAGCCCCTTTTACGGAGCCTACTATTCAGCTGCGTTTGCATCGGACCATCCGGATAAGGACGATAGACCAAAATATGAGAGAAACGAGCGACTGGGCAAATATGTCATCGTAAATGACTTTGAAGGAGCACTCCGAGGATCCTCTGAAGAGCACAAAGGGTGGTTGCCACGCATGTGGAGTGAGCAAAATGCAGAGAATTACATGCGGTATTATGGGGTGCTCGATTTCACCATTAAACCCAAGTATAAAAATAATCAAGACCTAAAGAATACGGTAAACTTGATAAGACAGCAGCACGCTAAGGGTGAGATAGGGATAACCGAGTATATAACCTTTCTTAATGAAGCGAGCGACTACATCGAAGTGCGCCCTCCCACCCTAGGTCAGAATATCAAGTACATGCTTCATTTTCAGTTGGGTTATATGTATTGGAGGTATTTCATGTGGAATTTCACCGGTAGACAGAATGATGAACAGGGGCGTTTTGACGACAATGGGGCTTGGCTTTCTGGAATAGTACCTATAGATAACCTGTATTTGGGAAGTCAAGAAGATCTACCCGAGGAGGTATTGCGGAACAAAGGTCGAAACACTTATTATTTCTTACCGCTGCTCTTAGGTCTTGTCGGTTTGGTTTTTCAATTTCGAAGTGATTGGAAACAGTTTTGGGTACTATTGGTTTTCTTTTTATTTACGGGCCTTGCCATTCAGTTTTATACCAACCCACCAATATTTCAACCACGAGAACGTGATTATTCCTTGGTAGGGTCTTTCTATGTTTTTTCAATTTGGATTGGCTTCGGAGCGTATGGTTTAATCAACCTGTTAAGAAAAAAGATACGATCAGCATACGTAGGGCCGATGGTTCTTTTGATTTGTTTGTTGATAGTGCCCTTGCGTATGGCCGAACAAAATTGGGATGACCATGATCGCAGCAACCGGTATACGGCTTTGGCAATGGCCAAAGCTTATCTCGATTCTACGAAAAAGAATGCAGGGTCTATTCTGTTTACGATAGGTGACATAGATACCTATCCCCTTTGGTATGTTCAAGACATAGAGGGGTATCGAACGGATACCAGAGTGGTGGTTACCACGTATTTCGGAACAGATTGGTTTATTGACCAGATGAAACGTCGGGCCTATGAGAGTGCGCCTATTCCCTCGCAACTCGATCACGATCTGTACCGATACGGGTCTAGGGATATCATCTACTATGCGCCGATAACCGATAACCGTTGGGCTATAAAGGACTTTATGAAATGGGTGGCGAGCGATGTCCCAAGAACAAAAGTCAAGAATCTTTTGCAAGAACAAGGCCGTGACTTAAATGGGTATTCCGATAGCTATCTCGAGGCCGTGTATTATCCCACCTATAAAATAAGGCTGCCGGTCAACAAAAAAAAGGTACTAAAGACCGGATTGGTGAAGGTAGAAGATGCGGATCAAATAGTCGACTTTATAGACATCGACTTACCACAATCGGGTATCGGTAAAGCAAGTCTTATGATGCTCGACATTATTGCTAACAATGATTGGGAACGGCCGATTTACTTTTCAGGCGGAAGCTTTGACGAAAAGGAATACATCTGGATGAGCGATTTTTTACAACTGGATGGATTAGCGTACAAATTGGTACCCATTAAAACCAAGACCGAATCTATTTTCGACAAGGGAAGGATAGATAGTGAACTGATGTTTGAAATCATCAATACATGGGATTGGGGAAATTCCGGTGACGCTGACATCTATCATGATCCGCAAACGAGAAAGCAGTGGGGCGTATCCTATCGTATTGTCTTGGCACGACTACTGGAAACCTTATTGGAGGAAAACGAAATTGAAAAGGCAAAATCCATCATCAAATTGGTTCGGAAACACATTCCGATAGAACATTATGGCTATCATACTTTTGTGGAGCCTTTTTTGGATGGCTCTTTCAAAGTAGGAGAAACTAAAGAAGCTAGAGCCATGTTTGCGACATTGAAGAAAGTGTATGTGGATCGATTGAACTATTACCGCAAACGGCCAATCGATGAGAAGTACGAACGGTTGGAAACATTGATAAGTGATTTACAGTCTTACAGAAGGTTGATCGATATTTTGGTGAAGAATGGCCAAAACGCTCAAGCGGAAAAGGAGGAAAATCATTTTAACAACTATCTTAAAGAGTTTCAATATATGTTAGAGTAAGGTTAATTCTATTTTCTTGTTTAAGAATAATTGATTATCTTTAAACAAAAAAATAATGATAATGAAAAAGATAGTTTTCAGCATGCTGTTTCTTTTAATGGGTGCTACTGCTTTACAGGCACAGGAAATAACTTCTTTTCCAGGGATGTGGGGGGAATCTTTTTACCAAGATAAGACCAAGCTCTCCTGGAAAGAGATAGACGCGATAATGAAAGAAAGCCAGGCGGCGGAAATGCATTGGCAAAAATCGAAAAAACAAGCACTCGGAGGACTTGTTTTCGGTGCGGCTAATTTTGGATCTGCCATATGGCTCTTATCTAACCTCGATAAGAATGAACCGCTAACAGGTCCGGCCATTGCTGTCGCTGGAACAGGTCTTATCGGTTCTATCTTTTTTCATTCTTCAATGAAGAACAAGAAAAAAGCTATATTGGAATATAATGACTCCTTAGATAAAAAAACATCATACCGTTTGGTTCCTACAAGTAACCAAAACGGTTTTGGTCTGGCTTTGAAGTTCTAGTGTCGTCCCTTATCGATTACTAGTTTTTTGCTAAAAGGATAAGTACTATTTTAGTAGGTATAGAATACTACACCTATGAAATACCTTGTCCTTTTTACTTTTCTCCCCATTTTAGTGATGGCCCAGAATAAGTCAGCTCAACTAGATGACCTATCAAATCGTTATGCAGAACGTTCTTTTCCGCTATTGAAAGAGCTGTTGAGCATTCCTAATGATGCCTTTTATCCTGATGATATTGAAAAAAACGTAACATGGTGTGAAACCGAGTTCGGTATGAGGGGGTTTGCCACAAATAGAATTGCGACTAAAGGGGCTCCTTTAGTACTTGCCGAACGTTCGCATAAGAGCGCAAAGAAGACCGTATTGATTTACCTGCAAATCGATGGGCAGCCTGTAGATAGTACACGATGGTTTCAAGAAAGTCCGTATACGCCTACCCTGAAAAAGAAAGGTCAAGATGGCGATTGGGAATCCATTCCCTGGAATCGAATTACGAATTATGAAGATGACTGGCGGGTCTTTGCTCGGTCAGCAAGCGATGCCAAGGGACCGGTGGCTATGTTTTTAGCAGCTTTGGATGCCGCCGCCGAGGCTAGCATTCGGCCCAATTATAATATTAAGGTCATTATGGATTTTGAGGAGGAGTTGGGTTCTCCACATCTGCCACAAGCCGTAATTGACAATGCTTCGCTTTTGGAGTCGGATATGTTGATTATTTTCGATGGCCCGCGTCACATCACGAATAAGCCCACTTTGACCTTTGGCGCTAGGGGAATTGCCACTGCGACCTTGACCACCTATGGACCGGTAGTGCCTCAGCACAGCGGTCATTTCGGAAATTATGCTCCGAATCCGGCACTTCGATTGTCCAAACTCCTCGCTTCTATGAAAGATGATAGTGGGCGTGTGATCATTCCTGGTTTTTATGATGGAATCCGAATAGATGAGGATACGGAAAAAATCCTAAGGGCCGTGCCCGATAATGAGAATCAGATCAAAAATAGACTGCAGATAGTGGAAGCCGATGGAGTGGGAAACTATTATCAGGAAGCCATTCAATACCCTTCTTTGAACATTAGGGGAATGCAATCGGGCTGGATCAATGAAAAAGTACGCACCATTATACCGGGTTGGGCAAGGGCGGAAATCGATGTGCGGCTCGTGTTGGAATCCGACCCGAAACGACTGCTGAATTTGATAAAATCGCATGTGCAAGACCAAGGATATGTTGTAATCGATACCGAACCTACCAAAGAAGAACGGTTGAAACACCACAAAATAGCAACCCTTACCACTGAAATCTCCTATCAATCGTTCCGGACAGATTTTGACTCCGAAGTCGGACTATGGTTGAGGAGTGCCCTGGGAAAGGCGTTTGGCGAAGAACCGATCATGATTCGGGTGAGTGGTGGGTCGATACCGATTTCCCCTTTTGTAAGTACCTTGGGTATCCCCGCGGTAACGGTTCCTACCGTAAATCGTGATAATAACCAGCATAGTCCGAATGAAAACATTAGGCTGGGCAACTATCGGGAAGGTATCAAGACCATGATCGCTATTTTGAAAGAGAAGTTATGACTTCCGACACAATTGTTTAGTGCGGGTTTCGTTCTATTTCGAAATATCCAAGTATGAAAATTCTTAAGACCCAGCTACTACTGATTTTACTCGTGTTGTATGCTCCAAAAGTGATGGCGCAGGAAATTACGATGTTCTCAGGCTTCTGGGCTCCTGAGTACTATCAAGACGATAAGAAGATAAACAAGAAAGAACTGGAAGCCCTGTTTATCAAAAATGACGAAGTACAATTACAATGGAAAAAGGCAAAGACATAGGAAACAGTGGCCGGAATTGCAACTTTGGCCGAGCTTGGCCTTTTGGTTTGGGCCTATTCCGAAATCTTGGACGATCGCCGACCCAAAAACGAAAGGGCAGAAAGAGCTTTGGGTCCATTGGTAGGGTCACTGGGGTCGCTAGTAATCGGGGTGATTTACTTAACTAAGGCAAACCGGTCTAAAAAGAATGCTATTCTTACCTACAACAGGCAATTCGATAAACAGACTTCTTTTTATATCACTCCTATAGGGAATCAAAATGGTCTGGGACTGGCTTTGAAATTTTGACGGGGATTGAAAAAAAATCAAAGGAAAATAGAAATTCTAAATTAAATCATTACATTAGCCTAAGTTTAAGTGTATCATGATAAAGCAATATTTTTTTAACGGTTACTTTTTTTACTTCTTTAAAAGAGGTGAGGGACTGTTATAATATATTGCAACAAGATATAGTATGGAAGTCCCGCAAAAGCGGGACTTTTTTCGTTGATAGTTTGCTAGAATGGGTTTAAAAATTGCAATACAGGGTATCAAAGGGTCTAACCATCATCAGGTGGCGCTAGACTATTTTGGTGCTGATATAGAATTAGTGGAATGTTTGTCTTTTCATCAGTTGGTAGATGAGCTTCTTGAAGGTAGCGCTGACAAGGGAATTATGGCCCTCGAAAATTCGATAGCCGGTTCGATTATACCCAATTATGCATTGGTAGATGACAATGGTCTACATATTATTGGGGAACACTATTTGAACATTCATCACCATCTGATGGTTCTGAAAGGGCAAAGTGTGAATGATATTGAAGAAGTGCGATCACACCCTATGGCGCTGTTGCAATGTCGCGAATATTTAAAGACCAAGCCCCATATTAAAATGGTCGAGGATGTGGACACCGCGGAGACCGCCAAGCAAATTAAGAAACACAATTTAAAGGGTATTGCGGCAATCGCACCTTCAGTTGCCGCCGAATTGTACGATTTGAACATCGTAGCATCCGACATACAGACCATTAAGAATAACTCCACGCGATTTATCATTGTAAAGACAAAAAACAAGGAGATTGCCAAGACGGAAATCAACAAGGCTTCCGTACGGTTTAAAACCGATCATAAACGCGGAAGTTTGGCCGCTATGCTTAATGTTATGAGCGATTGCAATTTGAACCTGACCAAGATTCAAAGCTTGCCCATTATTGAGACACCTTGGAAATATGCTTTTTTTGTTGATGTGACCTTTCAGGGCTATGACAATTTTGAAAAGGCAAAATCATTGTTGAACATCATGTCGGAAGACTTCAAAGTATTGGGTGAATATAAAAATGGGAGGCTATGATAGAAACGGCCGATAGGTTAAAAACGGTTCAAGAATACTACTTCTCAAAAAAACTTAGGGAGGTACGGGGTCTTGTCGCTGAAGGTAGATCGATTATCAATATGGGTATTGGCAGCCCGGATCTTGCCCCCTCGGATGAGGTGATCGATACAGTAAAAAATGCCGTGACCGATGCGGGCGCCCATCAATATCAGAGTTATCAAGGCCTGCCGGCTTTAAGAACGGCCATTGCCGATTTTTATCGATTAAAGTTCGATGTGAGGGTCGACCCTATGAACGAAGTATTGCCTTTAATGGGATCAAAAGAGGGTATTATGCATATCAGTATGGCCTTTTTAAATCCTGGAGACGAGGCGCTGATTCCGAATCCCGGATATCCGACCTACAATGCTGTGACGAAGTTGGTGGGGGGCGTAGGCAGAAATTATGATTTGATGGAAAATCGCAATTGGTTTCCTGACCTAGGGGCACTCGAAAAAGAAGATCTTTCAAAAGTAAAGTTGATGTGGGTAAGCTATCCACATATGCCAACGGGCGCGACTGCAACGAAGCAGCAGCTCGAACAACTTGTTAATTTTGCAAAGAGGAAGAATATTCTACTGGTCAACGATAATCCGTATAGCTTTGTTTTAAGTCGAAACCCAACAAGTATTCTGAACATTGTTGGGGCAAAAGATGTCGCATTGGAACTGAATTCACTAAGTAAGACCTTTAATATGGCCGGTTGGCGTGTGGGCATGGTGCTCGGTAAGGCAGAACACATTCAATCGATACTTAAAGTGAAAAGCAATATGGATTCCGGAATGTTCTATGGCATTCAAAAAGGAGCCATTGCAGCCCTCAGAAGTGGTAAAGAGTGGTTTGATCGTCTCGATGAGGTGTATTCGTCTCGAAGAAAATTGATGTTCCAACTGGCCGATAAATTAGGTTGCTCTTATGATACCAATGCCGTCGGAATGTTTGTATGGGCGAAATTACCTGCTGGAAGCAAACCCTCCGAAGCATTCATTGACGATGTGCTGTACGATAAGAACATATTTATTGCGCCGGGAACCATTTTCGGTAGTAACGGCGAGGGGTATATCCGATTTTCCTTATGTGTCACTGAAGAAAAGATTGAAGAAGCTATAAAAAGATTTTAGATAGCGCAGGTAGAAAGTTGCGGATATGTCGGTTAAAAATGTAGAGATAAGTAGAACCGTTACTACAAATGGATACACTCCGAATAAAGGAGGACATAGCAGGTGATTTTGACCCCAACAGGGCGTCTATATAGATTAAAGTGTAAATAAAATGAAAGTATTTATCATCGGTATCGGTTTGATCGGGGGTTCCTTTGCCAAGGATATCAAGCGCTTTGTGCCACAGGCGACCATCTATGGTATTGACGCCAATGAGGCGCATTTGCAAGAGGCGTTATCCTTGAATCTCATTGACCATATTTCGAGCCATGAGGAGCTTGGTCTTGCGGACATGGTCATTGTTTCGATTCCAGTTGATGTCTTGGTGAGCGAGCTTCCTAAGATACTGGATGGCGTAAGCGATGATTGCGTGGTTTTTGATGGGGGGTCTACCAAAAGTTTGATTTGTAGGTCCTTGGAAAATCATCCAAAGCGGAGAAATTACTTAGCGGCACATCCTATTGCTGGTACGGAGTTTTCTGGTCCTTCCGCAGCGGTAGAAGGCCTGTATGAAGGCAAGACGAATATCATCTGTGAAGTGGAAAAGACGGCTTTCAAATTACAGGAGAAGGCGTTGGCACTATTTCAGAAAATGGGAATGCGAATTAGATATATGAATCCAGAAGCCCATGACAAGCACATCGCCTATGTTTCGCATTTGTCACACATCAGTTCGTTTATGTTAGGAAAGACCGTAATCGAGAAAGAAAAAAACGAACGCGATATTTTTGACATGGCGGGATCTGGTTTTGAAAGTACCGTTAGACTCGCAAAAAGCTCACCGGCAATGTGGACACCCATATTCGAACAAAATAAGGATAATGTCGTGGAAACGTTAAACGAGTATATTCAGAACTTGGAAGAATTTAAACAAATGCTCATACAAAATGACTATCAAGGCATTTATGACGAAATGAACAACACGAACAAAATCAGGGAAATATTAAATGGGATACCCTTGCATAATAAGTGAGTTTTAGAAAAATCGATTAATACAATAACTAATATTAAATAGACGAAGACATAAAAATGGTGGAAAATAGTAACCTTTACCCTCCGCCTTTTACGCCTTCACCAAAAACAGAGTAATGGAGAATACAAAAGAAATGAGAACATGGTTGGATGATATGGGTTTAGATCATCCACTAGTAATAGCAGGACCATGTAGTGCAGAAACTGAAGAACAAGTGATGCGCATCGCTCACGATTTAAAAGATACCGATGTCAACTATTATAGAGCTGGTATTTGGAAACCAAGAACACGCCCGGGAAATTTTGAGGGTGTGGGTGCGTTGGGCTTGAAATGGCTTCAAAAGGTAAGAGAAGAAACAGGGTTGAAAACCGCTACCGAAGTTGCCAATCGAGCACATGTAGAGCTAGCTTTGGAGCATGATATCGATTTGTTATGGATTGGGGCCCGTTCAACAGTGAGTCCCTTCATTATGCAGGAACTGGCCGACGCACTGGCAGGCACTGATAAAATTGTACTGGTTAAAAACCCGGTGAACCCTGATTTGGCGCTTTGGTTAGGCGGAATTGAACGATTGCATACCGCAGGGATCAAAAAACTTGGGGCCATACATCGCGGATTTTCCACCTATGAGAAATCAAAGTATAGGAATATTCCAGAATGGCAACTGGCCATTGAGTTTCAAAATAGATTTCCTGATTTGCCCTTGATCAATGATCCATCGCACATTACAGGAAAGCGCGATATGATCTTTGACGTTTCGCAGACCGCTCTGGACCTGAATTTTGACGGACTTATGATAGAAACACATCATGATCCCGATAATGCTTGGAGCGATGCGGCGCAACAAGTAACTCCTGATAGATTGGTACAGATTATGGATGATTTAAAAATCAGAAAGGAAGACGACCCCGAAACGGAATACAACAGTCAGTTAAATGGACTTAGGGCACAGATCGATGTAATCGACAATCAGCTTATAGATACTTTGGGCAAACGTATGAAGGTCGCTGACGGTATCGGTAAATTGAAAAAGACCCGAAATGTTGCCGTACTTCAATCTAATCGGTGGAATGAAATTTTGGGAAAAATGATTCTAGAGGGTGAGACCAAAGGGTTGAGTGAAGAATTCGTGCTGCGTATGTTCAAAGCCATACACCAAGAGTCAATAAATCATCAAGAGAAGATTTTAAAGGCCTAGTCAACCAGAAATAACGTATAAAAAAGGCGCCATCATAGGAATGATGGCGCCTTTTTACTTTTGTCAATGATGGTAAAGGGATGCTGGTTTTACTCCTTCTTGAAGATGTAGCGGGTAATGAACAAGCCTTGGCCATCATCGCCACCGGCGTCGGCTTCAACACCACTGGCCACAAAGATCAATTCCCATCCATCTTGAAGCATCGCTGTTAACTTAGATGAAATCACGGCATCATTGGCAGCAATATTCTGAAAACGGATTCCGGCAATGTTATAAAAATTGAGCAGTTTTGTTTCCTCAAAGTTCTTTACGCGAATATCTGAACGTTTTGATTTGTTTCTTGTGTTGTCTTCGGCCGTTTGCTCCGAAGTATATTCACCGAAGTCCTTTTCTTCCTGAGCGTCTATAATACGAGATCTTCCGAGCCCACTTGGTACAATTGATTCTACACTTGTAATAACCTTTATTTGTTGCGCATTGGCATCAAAGGAAGCAATGAGTAATACGGTTGCGATAAAAACTATTTTTTTCATAATTAAAAATTTAAGATATGTTGATTAAAGACAATATGGTTTAGTTAAGGTTGCACGACTGGTTCAAAAAATCACTGAACTTTGGTTTTTTTAGATAAGAACATTACTCAAAGTTAAGCGCTGTTTTTGATTTGAACCACAAAAATGGGCTTTTTGGTGAAAAATGAAGGAAAATAAGGAGACGTCTTTACTGGGTATACGATCTTGAAATCGATTTCTCACAGCTATTTATATCAATTATAGTAGGACCCAGCTCGTTCAAAAACCTTTATTTTGTACTTATGGTCCGCAATAACAATATGGAATGAGAGGTACGGTTTATAAATCGACGGGAAGTTGGTATACTATTAAGGCTGCGGATGGAGAGTTCTATGAATGTCGCATTAAGGGAAAGTTTCGAATAAAAGGTATTAAGAGTACAAATCCCATAGCCGTAGGTGACATAGTGGAGTTTGCTATAGAAGAGGGAGGTGACGAGACTGTAGGTATTATTTCGGCAATTGAAGAACGAAGAAATTACGTCATCAGAAAATCGGTCAATCTTTCCAAACAGACCCATATTATCGCTTCGAATCTAGACCAGGTCTTTTTGCTCGTTACGCTCAACAACCCCAAAACATATCCGATATTTATCGATCGTTTTTTGGCGACGGCAGAGGCCTACGATATTCCTGTTACCCTGCTCTTCAATAAAATTGACACCTATAATTTAGAAGAACTCGCCGAGGTAAAATACCTTGCGGAGCTTTATAGGAATATAGGGTACACCTGTATTGGAATTTCAGCAAAAACGGGAAATAATGTGGACAAGGTAAAAGAATTGATGGTCGACAAGATCAGTATGTTCGCAGGCAATTCAGGCGCCGGTAAATCTACCCTGATCAATACTATTGAACCAACTCTGGACATAAAAACAGCAAGGATCTCCGAACAGCACTT
Source organism: uncultured Flavobacteriaceae bacterium (assembly GCA_947494565.1). Lineage (GTDB taxonomy): Bacteria > Bacteroidota > Bacteroidia > Flavobacteriales > Flavobacteriaceae > Maribacter_C. The sequence continues at coordinate 117,940 of CANLVG010000005.1, forward strand.
ACAAGGACAACATACCACGACTTTCGCAGAAATGTACGACTTGGGTTTTGGGGGGAGTATTATCGATACTCCGGGTATCAAAGGGTTTGGGGTTGTAGATATGGACAAACAGGAAATCGGGGATTACTTTCCTGAGTTCTTCGCTTTGAAAAGTGAGTGTAAATTCAATAATTGCATTCATTTAGATGAGCCGCACTGTGCGGTAAAAGAGGCGTTGGATCAAGAAAAGGTGTCATGGAGCCGTTACAAGAGCTATGTTCAGATAGTGACGGGAGAAGAGGAGAACTATCGTACGGATCTTTTTGGCGAGAAAAAATGAGAGCGGTCATTCAAAGGGTTTCCAAAGCAAGTGTTACGATTGACGGAGAACTGTTTTCGGAAATCCATGGGGGTCTTCTTGTGCTCTTGGGAATAGTTGATTCCGATACCCGAGAGGATATCGAATGGCTATCCCGAAAAATAAGTAATCTGCGTATTTTCAATGATGAGGAGGGGGTCATGAACCGGTCGTTGATCGATGCCCAAGGAGAAGCGTTGGTCGTGAGTCAATTTACCCTGCACGCCGCGACCAAAAAAGGCAACAGGCCTTCTTACATCAAAGCTGCTAAACCCCATATCGCCATCCCCCTTTACCAAGATTTTATTGCGCAAATGGAAGGTGAATTGAACAAAAAAGTCAAAACGGGTGTTTTTGGAGCAGATATGAAGGTCGCTCTGTTGAATGACGGTCCCGTCACAATTATCATAGATACCAAAAATCGAGAATAATAGGGTTTCGTCTATAAATTTCAAAAGTTTTGTAAGAAATTAAGTTGCTTTGCGTTATGTGATTACCACCAAACCAAACCAAACCAAATCAATGCGCTTACCAGTTTTTCTGTGTTTTCTATTTTTCTCCATACTTTCCTTGGCCCAATATCAAGCCTTAGCACTTGATGAGACCTTGACAAAGAATGCCAATGCTGTGCTTCGTCTTGATCAAATGGAGATCGAGATTCACTCAAAGAAGGAAATGGTGGTCAAGAACAAGCAAGTGATAACCGTCTTGAACAGACTTGGAAATAGACATGCAAGAACTGCTTTGGGGTATGACAGCTCAAAAAAAATCAAGGCAATAGAAATTATTATCTATGACAAACTTGGCAACCAGATAGAGAAAATAAAGAAAAAAGACTTTACCGATGTAAGTGCGGTGGATGGCTTCTCACTTTATCTTGATTATAGACAGCTCTATTATGACTATACTCCCATTAGTTACCCTTATACCTTAGAGTTCAACTATGAATATATTACCCCCGATACCGGTAGTATACCCTCGTGGTACTTTTTGGGTGGGTTCATGAAAAGTGTGGAAAAAAGTCGATACTCCATTTACTATGCAAATTCGGCTTTAAAACCGATCATACACGAGAAGAATCTCGAATCAATTCGCTTCGAAAAGAAAGAAACGGGCAGTAGTATTGTGTATACCGCCGAGAATATCGGAGCCATCAAACAAGAAAGATTAAGTCCCACTTTTGGTAAAATCGCGCCTAGGCTGATGACCAAAATCAATAATTTTCATTACAAAGGATATGATGGTACCATCGAGAGTTGGAGCGCCATGGGAACTTGGATTGATGAAAAATTGCTGGCCGGTCGTGATGAACTGAACGAGGCGACCATACTGGAAGTGAAAGACCTGACTTCGGGTATCGAGGATGATTTGGAAAAGGCCAAGAAAATCTACAAGTACGTTCAAGATAATACCCGTTATATCAGTGTTCAAATCGGTATTGGAGGCTTACAGCCCATTAGTGCCATAGAGGTAGATCGCGTAAAGTACGGTGACTGTAAAGGCCTTTCGAATTACACTAAAGCTTTGTTGAAAGCCGTTGGTGTCGATTCTTATTACGCTGTGGTACAGGCCGGTGCCGACAAGGTTGATTTCGAGGAGGATTTTGCTGATTTGGCACAGGGAAATCATGTGATTTTGACGATTCCTCACAAGGGCACGTATTATTGGATAGACTGCACCTCACAAGTGCTGCCATTCGGATATATAGGTAGCTTTACCGATGATAGAAAGGTCTTGATCGTAAAGCCTGAGGGTGGCGAATTGGTCAGAACAACCTCTTATGTTGATGACGATAACTACCAACATATTGGTGCGTCTTACGTCATTGATAGCGAAGGAGGTATTGCCGGCAATGCTACTATCAAGACCAAAGGAGTGCGCTATTATCAGCATTTTAGATTGAATCAAGACCCTAAGGAAGATGTTATTAAACACTATAAAAATCAATGGAACAATATCAACAACCTTAAGGTATCCGAATATAGCTTGAATGATGATAAGGCAGAAGTGACATTTAGTGAGACGGTTTCTTTGAACGCAACGAACTATGCCTCATTAAGTGGTAATCGCATTCTCTTTACGGTGAATGCCTTCAACAATAATGACTTTGTCCCTGATAGGTATCGAAATAGAAAACTGCCCTTTGAGATCCAACGCGGCTTTTTAGATACCGATGAGTTCACTATAGAGCTTCCAAAAGAGTATAGCATTGAGGCGATGCCCAAAGAACGACAAATCGAAACCGAGTTCGGTTCGTATGAAGTAGCTTATACCTATGTTCCTGAAAACAATACGGTGAAGTATTCCCGTAGTCTCCTTGTTAAGAAGGGGTATTATCCTAAAGAGAAGTATAGTGACTATCGCGATTTCAGAAAGGAAACAGCGCGTTTAGATGACGCGCAAATCGTTTTGGTCAAGAACCAATAAACCAACCATACAAATTAAGAAGAACTACCATGATTAGACTTAAAATTACCGTATTTTGCCTTGTTTTTTCCGCAACTTCCTTTGTTTTAGGCCAAGATTTCAAGTTTGGAAAAGTTTCAAAAGAAGAGCTAACCGAGAACGTATATCCACAAGACTCCTCTGCCGTGGCCTCGGTATTGTACCGTCATCAAAGCGTGCGATTCTCATATACTCAAGGTGTTGGTTTTAAGCTGCTTACCGATGTGCATGAACGTGTGAAGATATATAGTAAAGATGGGTTTGATTATGCGACCGTATCCCAATTGCTATATAAAAACGGAAGTGATGCGGAATCCATCTCAGGGTTAAAAGCCTATACCTATAACCTTGAAAATGGGAAGATAGAAAAGAGTAAGATGGAGAAGTCAGCGGTATTCAAAACTTCCCGGAGCAAATACCGAAACGAGGAGAAATTTACATTGCCCAATGTAAAAGAAGGTAGCGTTCTTGAATACCACTATCAAATCACATCACCGTTCTATTCCTCCGTAGATGAAATCGACTTGCAGTATGACATACCGATTAAAAAACTGGAAATAGCCGTAGAGATTCCCGAGTATTTTGTTTTCAAACCGTTAATGAAAGGATACCTTCCAATTTCGCCCAAACTTGGTACAAAAGCGGGTAGAATAAATTACACTTCAAAGAACCGCTCTAATCGCTACTCGGCCGCAACCAATTTTGATGCGCAAACAATTGAATATAAAATCAATACAACTCATTATGATATAGCGAATGTTCCAGCATTGAAGGAAGAGCCCTATGTCAATGATATGGACAATTATAGAAGCGCCGTCAAGTATGAATTGCAGTACATTCAGTTTCCACAGGAAGCACGTGAAAGCTATTCGACAACTTGGGAAGATGTCATCAAAAAAATATATGAAAGTGACAGTTTTGGAGGTCAATTGAAATCAGGTCGATATTTCCAGGAAGACCTTGAAAAGTTGATGGCGGCCACCACAACCGAATCAGAACTGATTGCCGCGATCTTTTTGCATGTACAGGGGCGAATGAATTGGAATAGCATCTATGGATACGGGGTAGATAAAGGGGTAAAGACAGCCTACAAAGAACGGTCGGGTAATATTGCCGATATCAATCTTATTCTTACCTCGATGTTACAAGAAGCCGGCCTGAATGCGAATCCGGTATTGGTCAGCACCAGAGACCACGGAGTACCAATGTTTCCCACTCGCGAAGGGTTCAATTATGTAGTTACGGCAGTAGAACTTGAAGGAGGAACGGTCTTACTCGATGCAACGAACAAATACACCAAGCCCAATTTACTACCGACCCGAGCACTGAACTGGTTTGGCAAGATGATCAAAAAAGATGGTACCGCTAAGACATTGAACCTTATTCCAAAGAAAGTTTCAAGAGAAAGCACAAACGTAAGCGTAGTCCTGAAGGCAAATGGTGATATTGAAGGTAAAGCGCGCAAGTCCTATACCGATTATGATAGTTATGCTTTCAGAAATAGATATGCAGCTGCCGACGAAGAGGATTATTTGGAGAAGTTGGAGAACAGGAATAACGGAATGGAAATTTCTGATTACGCCATCAAGAACAAGAAGACAGTTGGTAAACCGGTGATGGAAAGTTTTACCTTCAATTTGGAAAGTCAGGCCAACATTATAGGTGATAAGATGTATTTTTCACCTATGTTCTATATGGCCATGACCGAAAACCCCTTTAAACTTGAAGACAGAAACTATCCCATAGATTTTACTTATCCATGGCAAGAAAAGTTCGTCATGAATATCAAACTCCCAGAGGGCTATCAATTGACTTCCAAACCGGAGAACATGAATATGGCACTTGTCAATAAAATGGGTAGCTTCAAGTATCAAATAGTCGAAAACGGAAGTGGCCTTCAAGTCATGGTCGATTTGAAAATAAATGAAGCGGTGATATCGGCAAACTACTATGCCGACCTGAAAGAATTGTTTAAAAATGTCGTGGAAAAACAAACAGAAAAACTAGTTTTATCTAAAACTTCATCGGATGGAACTGCAGACAGCTCAGGCAAAAGTAGATAAATGGATCAAGGAACACGGGGTACGCTATTTTAACGAACTCACTAATATGGCCCAACTCACGGAAGAGGTAGGTGAGGTAGCCCGTATTATTGCCAGACGTTACGGTGAGCAGAGCGAAAAGGAATCGGATAAATCAAAAGATCTTGGTGAAGAATTGGCCGATGTACTCTTTGTAGTACTTTGTTTGGCGAACCAAACGGGCGTTGATTTACAACGGGCTTTTGATGAGAAACTAGACCTCAAGACCAAGAGAGATCACGATCGCCACCACAATAATCAAAAGCTTAAATAGTAGTATCTTTGGGGCTCGTTTTAAAACACCGAACCTTGAAATTAAAACTAGCTTCACCTGATAGCACCTTATTCTCCTCGAGTATACAGATTACTGGCTCTAAGAGTGAAACGAATAGATGCCTCTTACTTCAGGCACTTTATCCAAATATTTCCATAGAGAATGTATCGAATTCCGATGACGCCCAAGTCATGCAAAAGGGATTGCAAGTCTCGACTGGTACGGTCGATATTCACCATGCAGGTACCGCCATGCGTTTTCTGACTAGCTTTTTTGCTTCAAGTGAGGGGAAAGAAGTTACCCTGACCGGATCAAAGCGTATGACGGAACGCCCCATCAAAGTGCTGGTAGAGGCCTTGCGCCAATTGGGGGCCGACATCGTTTACGAACAAAATGAAGGGTACCCGCCTTTGAAAATCAAAGGCAAGAAGTTGACGGAGCGTAGTGTTAGTTTGCCGGCGGATATAAGCAGTCAGTATATATCTTCATTACTCTTAACTGCCCCAAGTCTTCAGAATGGGCTTGAATTGGAATTGGTAGGTAAGATTACTTCGGTACCTTACATTAAAATGACCTTAGCCCTGCTCGAACAGATCGGGGTAGTGAGTACGTTCGACGGCAACCGTATTTCGGTAGCACCCCGGACAATTGTCAATGACGCAAACCTAGTGGTGGAATCGGACTGGAGCTCCGCTTCATACTTTTATAGTATCGTAGCACTTTGTGAAATAGGAACACGAATTACTCTTTCTGCATATAAAAAGGATAGTCTTCAGGGTGACAGTATCCTTTCCAAAATATATACGGATTTCGGTGTGCACACAGTTTTCGATCAGCATAAGATTACCCTGATAAAGGCTGAAGACCCGAAGTTGAACACTGTTGGGTATGATCTGTCAAATGCTCCCGACACGGCACAAACCATTGCCGTAACTTGTTTTGGGTTGGGGATGGGCTGTGAACTGACCGGCCTACATACGCTCAAGATAAAGGAGACGGATCGTCTAGAAGCGTTGTTTGTCGAGTTAACGAAATTAGGAGCTCCCATTTCGGTTACTGAAAAAGCGCTGACTTTGAAACCCTCGAATACCATAGAGTCCGATGTGGCCATCGATACGTATAATGACCATCGTATGGCAATGGCTTTTGCTCCGCTCGCACTCAAAACCAATTTGATAATCAATGATGCAGAGGTCGTTTCAAAGTCTTACCCTGACTTTTGGAACGATTTAAGGACCTTGCGATTTCAAGTCTCCGAATTATAATTCCCCTTTTACTTGACATCCCCTATCCGCAGGTTGTATATTTGCAGCCGCTAAAAAATAGTAATCCAAAGCAACTAATTCCTCTATATGAAACTATCGCATTTCAATTTTGAGCTTCCAGAGAATTTACTCGCCGAATATCCAGCGGAAAACAGAGATGAGTCCAAGCTAATGGTCATCCATCGTGAAACGGGAAAGATTGAGCATAAGATGTTCAAAGATTTGATTGACTACTTTGATGAAGATGATATCATGGTCATCAACAATACAAAGGTCTTTCCAGCGAGATTATACGGAAATAAAGAGAAAACTGGAGCGCGAATCGAAGTGTTTTTACTTCGTGAATTGAATGAAGAACAACGTCTTTGGGATGTTTTGGTCGACCCGGCACGTAAGATAAGAATCGGTAATAAACTCTATTTCGGTGATGATGAAACCTTGGTTGCCGAAGTTATCGATAACACGACCTCAAGAGGAAGAACTTTGCGATTTCTCTACGATGGTTCGTATCTCGATTTCAGAAGAAAACTGAGGGATTTAGGTCAAACCCCTTTGCCAAAATACATCAAGAGAGATGTGGAACCGGAAGATGAAGATCGATATCAGACCATTTATGCCAAGCATGAAGGAGCGGTAGCCGCACCTACGGCCGGACTCCATTTCTCAAAGCATCTTTTAAAACGTTTGGAAATCAAAGGAGTGAATTTCGCTGAACTCACCTTACACGTAGGCTTAGGTACTTTTAACCCGGTTGAGGTAGAAGACCTTTCGAAGCACAAGATGGATAGTGAGGAATTGATTATCGATGAAAGGGCTACTGAAATTGTAAATTCTGCCAAAATCAAAAAAAGAAAAATATGTGCCGTAGGTACTACGGCCATGCGTGGTTTGGAAAGCGCGGTTTCTTCGCAGCGCACACTGAACACCTTTGATGGATGGACGAATAAATTCATTTTCCCTCCTTATGAGTTCAGTATTGCGAATGCTATGATTACGAACTTTCATTTGCCAAAATCGACCTTACTGATGATGGTCTCCGCATTTGTGGGGCATGACCTGATGAAAAAAGCATACAAAGAAGCTATTTTAGAACAGTATAAGTTCTATTCGTACGGCGATGCGATGCTGATTATATAGAACATATTTGTTTTTCCATTACGGTAGAACTGGTATACCGTAAGTTATAAATCCCTCTTTAAGTTCAATACAAGCATAAGGAGGGATTTCTTATACAACCTTCGTGAGCACAAAAAAAGACATTCGGGCCCTGACCAAAGAACAACTGCGCGATTTCTTTGTTGCTAATGGCGACAAGGCTTTTCGAGGCAATCAGGTGTATGAATGGCTTTGGCAAAAATCGGCGCACTCCTTTGATGTGATGACCAATCTTTCAAAAGAGACCCGTGAAATGTTGGTACATAATTTCGTCATCAATCACATCAAGGTCGATGTCATGCAACGAAGTAGTGATGGTACGATCAAGAATGCTGTACGCTTGCACGATGACTTGGTCGTAGAATCCGTGTTGATTCCGACAAGTACGCGAACAACGGCCTGTGTATCAAGCCAAGTAGGTTGCAGCTTAGATTGTAGGTTTTGTGCCACCGCACGACTGAAGCGAATGCGAAACCTAAACCCGGATGAAATTTATGACCAGGTGGTTGCTATCGATAACGAGAGTCGCCTGTACTTTGATCGCCCATTGAGCAATATCGTTTTCATGGGTATGGGCGAACCCCTGATGAATTACAATAACGTACTAAAAGCCATTGATAAAATCACTTCGCCCGAAGGTTTGGGTATGTCTCCGAAGCGAATTATTGTTTCGACCTCAGGAGTACCTAAAATGATCAAAAAGATGGCTGATGATAACGTCAAGTTCAAATTGGCGGTTTCCCTACACTCTGCAGTCGATGAAATTCGTACTTCCATAATGCCCTTCAATGCCACATTTTCCCTTACGGATCTTCGTGAAGCCCTTCAGTACTGGTATGAGAAAACCAAAAGTAGGATTACCTATGAGTATGTGGTATGGAAAGGAATCAACGATACGCAAAAAGACGCTGATGCCTTGGTAGCCTTTTGCCGATTCGCTCCTTCGAAAGTCAATTTAATCGAGTACAACCCAATTGATGACGGAACGTTTCAGCAAGCCGCTCAAAAAGCCATTTCCATGTATACGGAAACACTCGAACGCAATAATATTGTTGTTACCGTGCGCCGTTCGAGGGGAAAAGATATCGATGCCGCATGCGGACAGTTGGCCAATAAATCATAAGAGGTCCGTTCGAAAAGGGAACAAGCAATCCAAATCACCGTGGAACTTTATTTTTACGAGCATAACTACGGATGCGTACCAAGATACTCCGCGCTTTTCCCTAATTTTATGACTCAATTCAGACCTTACTGAAAAACGAACTTATTTTTGAAAGTCGTATCTCAAATAAAAGACCCGATTCGTACGGAAATGGAACTTTTTGAAAGCAAGTTCCGCGATTCGATGTCGTCTCAAGTAGCCCTACTCAATAGAATTACCTATTACATCGTAAACCGAAAGGGGAAGCAAATGCGGCCTATGTTTGTTTTTCTGTGTGCCAAACTCTTGAATGACGGTCAGGTTAATGAGCGAACATATCGGGGGGCTTCGGTAATAGAATTGATACATACGGCCACTTTGGTACATGATGACGTGGTAGACGAGAGTAATAAACGCCGCGGATTTTTCTCCATTAATGCACTATGGAAGAACAAAATCGCAGTTTTGGTCGGGGATTATCTGCTTTCGAAGGGACTTTTATTATCGATTGATCATGGTGATTTTGACCTTTTGCGAATTATTTCGGTTGCCGTTCGTGAGATGAGTGAGGGAGAGTTGTTGCAAATTGAAAAAGCACGCAGACTCGATATAACAGAGGATATCTACTATGATATCATTAGACAAAAGACGGCTACCTTAATAGCAGCCTGCTGCGCTCTTGGAGCTTGTTCGGTGAAGCCAGGGTCTTCAGACGTGGAAACGTTCCGAAAATTTGGTGAATTTTGCGGAATGGCCTTTCAAATAAAGGACGACCTTTTTGATTATGGCGCCGAACAAATCGGCAAGCCTACAGGTATCGATATCAAAGAACAAAAAATGACGTTGCCGCTCATCCATGTATTGAACAACTGTTCAAACAAGGAGAAAAAGTGGTTGATCAATTCGGTAAAAAACCATAATCAGAACAAGAAACGCGTCAAAGAGGTTATTTCATTTGTGAAAGATCGTGGCGGATTGGATTATGCGGTTTCAAAAATGTTAGTGTTCAAAGAACAGGCATTGCGATTATTGGAAGCCTATCCGCCCTCAAGCTACCGAAGCGCTCTTGAACTCATGGTCAACTATGTGGTCGAAAGAAAAAAATAGATTTTTTTAACTTCAGGCAACAGAATGAAGATTTGTGGCGTCTATGCTAATAGAAGACAACGATAAAGACCTTGAAAATCATACCATTTTATAGTAACGAGAAGCAACTGATCAAGAAATCGGTATCAGGTGATCGTGAGGCGCAAAAGCGGCTATACGAAAAGCATGCGCCAAAAATGTTGAGTGTGTGTCGGCAATATGTCAAAGATGTGCATTTTGCTGAAGACGTCATGATCAACGGTTTTGTAAAAGTGTTCAAGCACCTTGACAGTTTTCGTTTCGATGGTAGTTTTGAAGGCTGGGTAAGAAGGATAATGGTACGTGAAAGCATATCGCATTTGAGAAAACAACAGTTCGTGGTCTTTGATGATACTGTTTTTGAGAAAACGGCCTCACCCAGTGTGACGGTCTCCTCTGAATTGGATGTAGCTCATATTCAGGGTCTTATTGATGGGCTGCCGGAGGGGTATCGAGCGGTATTCGTGTTATTTGCAGTAGAGGGCTATTCCCATACCGAAATAGCAAAAATGCTCAACATTTCAGAAGGTACTTCAAGGTCTCAATTGTTCAAATCACGAAAAATGTTAAAAGAGAAATTAAAGAAGCAAAATATTATAGGATATGGCACCGAATAAATTTGAAAAACATATCAAAAAAGAACTCGAAAATCGAGAGATACAACCTTCATCCGATGCTTGGCTAAAGTTGAGCGATAGGCTAGATGATACGTCCGCTGAGCAGCCGAGAAAAAAAGGATATTTATGGTACGCCGTAGCAGCATGTTTCATAGGCCTGATTGTTCTTTCTACCATTTTCTTTAAAGGTACTGCTCCAGTTTCCGAACCTGCAATTCAGGTGGTCGAAGATGCAACCAAGAGTGGTGAAGAGGTCGAGGATTTTTCAAAGGACACTACTCCGCACCCACCGGTTGAAGTAGTGATCAATGAAGAAGCGCCCAAGCAGAAAGTAGAAAGAAAGCCGACTATAGAAAAGAAGGAAATTCTTGAAACGGAAAATGCAAATACCCAACTTGCCGATTCCTCGGAAAAGGTCGAAGTTCCCTTGAGTGATCCTTCCGAGGAGATCATAAAGACCAAACTCATGGAAGTACTTGCCCAAGTAGACGCTCTAGAACAAAACCAAGAGCAAATAACCGATGCTGAAGTAGACTCGTTATTGCGTAAGGCTCAAGAAGAGTTGTTGACGGGCCCCCTTTTCCGTAACGATCAAAGTGTAGATGCTATGGCCTTATTGTCCGAAGTGGAGAATGAGCTTGATAAATCATTCCGAGATCAAATTTTCGAATCTTTAAAAAGTGGATTCCTAAAAGTTCGTACAGCCGTTGCAGATCGCAACAATTAATATTCATCAATCAATAATACATGCTCCATTCGCCCCCTTCCTCGGAAGGGGTAGGGTGAGGGTTGAGCAAATCAAAATCATTATGAGAACAATTACACTTTATTTTTTACTTGCACTTGTTGCATTTATTTCACAGCGCCTGAATGCCCAACATGAAGACTACCAAAAGAAAGTAGAGGTACTTCAAAGTTTGAAAGACGATGTTGTTAAACAAGAAAAAGAAGCTTTAAAAGAAGAAATTGAAACTATCAACGAACAACTGAAGAATGATGATATTTCTTTCGAACAGGCAAAAACCCGAAAAGAGGCGGCAGCGAAAAAACATGCGCTGAATATCGAAAACAGCATGGCTATAATCGACAACAAAATTCTCTTACTAGAACGAAACGAAGGAGAGACCTTTATTCTATCCGAGTCGGAAGAATACGATGACGGCATGTTCAAAATCGATATCAATGGGGAGCGGGTGTTGTCTTTCAATTCTAGAGATTGGAAGGTCGATGTGAAATATGATCGCCGCACCTATATCGACCCAGTGATCGCCTTTGGACTGAACAATGCGATAATCGATGGCCAGTCGCTTGAAGATTCTCCCTATAAACTAGGAGGAAGTCGTTTTCTTGAGCTGGGATGGGCCTGGAGAACACGTGTGTTAAAGAATTCCAATGCGCTGCGTTTGAGCTACGGGGTGTCCTTTCAATTCAATGGGCTGAAACCGAAAAACAATCAGTTTTTCACGGTTGAAAATGGGCAAACCGAACTTCAGGAGTTTGAGTTTGAATTGAGAAAATCGAAATTCCGAATGGATAATTTGGTCTTTCCAGTACATTTCGAATTTGGGCCTTCAAGGTACATCGAGAGTGAAAACAAGATCCGATACTCCATTCGCAATCAATTTCGATTTGGTATCGGGGGCTATGGAGGATTTAACCTAGGAACAAGGCAAAAACTAAAGTACCGTCGTGAGGGTGAAAACGTCAAGGATAAATTGAAAAGAGGGTATAATACTTCCAACTTCATATATGGCTTAAGTGCTTATATTGGTTTTGACGGGGTGCAGCTGTATGCAAAGTATGACCTGAATCCCATTTTTAGAAATGCCACTGTCGAGCAGCGAAACGTTTCATTGGGAATGCGGTTAGACCTTGATTAATCTACTTGAAATGAAAACGAACATAAAAAAAATACGCCCCTATATCATTCTGCTAACGACCGCCTTTTGGTTGTATAACTGCAAAGATTCCGGATCGAAAGTCGAGGCCGATCCTGGGACGCAACAGGAGAGTCAAAAAGAAGTTTTGTTGATCGGCACTTTTCACTATAACAACCCAGGTGCAGACGTGGCCAAAACCAAGTCTTTCGACATTCTGAATGATGATTCACAGCAGGAGCTCGACGATATTGCACATCGGATTTCCGAATTCAATCCAACTAAGGTTTTTGTGGAATGGGAGCACGATGAGCAGATGCAACTAGACTCCCTTCGTAAGCGCTATGCAGATAACACCTATTTTACGGATGATAGTTTAAGTGATTTTTATAGAAAGAATGAAATATTTCAATTAGCGTTTAGAGCCGCCAAATTGGGGGAAATAGAGGAGGTAATAGGTTTTGACTATAAAACGGAATTCCCATTCGACAGCCTTATGGTGGTCCTTGAAAAACACGAGCAAGTGGATATTCAATCCAGAATTGGAAAAATGGTCGAGGTTTTCACCTCCGACTTTGATGAGAAGATTGAAAATGGGGAATCTTTATTGGACTTGACCTATTATTTGAATACGGAGAAGTTCAGAGCAATGAGTAATCGTTTTCATATCGAAATTCCCTTACTTGTGGGGCCAAAGGATAATTTTATCGGTCCGTATCTTACTTCGGAGTGGTACCGACGCAATCTATACATGTGGTCTTTAGTTCAAAAAAGTGCTACGGATGACGATAAACGAATAATGATCTTGGCCGGGGCCAGCCATGCGGCAATGTTCAAGGATTTCATAGATGACAATACGGTTTGGTCGGTCGTTGAATTAAAGGCTGTCATGGAAGACAACTGAGCTACTGAAATCGGTTAGAGGATAAGGGGGTACAGCCTCAATCCACCTGAGCATTCCGTTGCATTTCTTCGGTGAATTCATTTTCAAAATAAACCCGTTTGCAATGTTTGCATTCGGCAATGCTATGTCTTGAGAACCTGAAAATCTTTATCCAGAAGAGGTGAAACCAATTACTGGTCTGTGAAAGGGTTAAGGTGTCCGGTTGTGCACAATAAGGACATTTCACTCCATGAAGTGATTTGATTTCTGTTTTTCCAGGTCGGGTGCCGAAGAACAATATCATGATCAAGCATTTGTATATCGTGACAAATTACATAAAATAATGGAAGTGTCTAATAGTTAAACAGTCGTATGGAACCAACAAATAGAACGGCAAGAATAGCCGGTTTTTTCTACCTCTTGCTCATTGTCAGTGGTATTTTCAGCATACTTTATGTTCCCTCCGAATTAATACTGTGGGATAATGCCGCTGAGACGGTGCAGAACATAACCAGTTCACAATTATTATTTAAATTGGGTATACTGGGTAATTTGGTATGTTTTACCTGCTTTATAGCGGTGCCGGTTGTCTTATATAGGTTATTGCGGTCAGTAAACCAAGAGCAGGCCGCGCTCATGGTAGTTTTCGCACTAACAAGTGTGCCGATTTCTTATTTGAATATCGTAAATCATATGGATGTTCTTGCCCTTATAGACAATGTGCAATACGCAAACATACACGGGGTCGATAGCTTGAATTCTGAAGTGATGTTACTACTTGAATCGTTTAATAACGGTACTCTAGTGGCCCATTTTTTTTGGGGTTTATGGCTCTTTCCCTTTGGATATATCGTGTATCAATCTGGGTTTTTACCGAAATTTTTTGGAGTTATGCTCATGCTCGGATGCATCGGATATCTAATCGACTTTTTGGGTTATTTTCTTTTTGAAGGATATGGGGGGAGCCTAGTTTCCGATATAGCCGGAATACCGGCTAGTGTAGGGGAAATAGGTATTTGTTTATGGCTGCTCATCAAGGGGGTCGGCACCAATAAAATAAATAAGGGTGATGGGGCTATTGCCCATGGATAGCTATTCAAAATGAACGAAAATATGTCCGATTTTACCATACATATGGTTCAAATATCCGGCACCCTCTCTTGATAGTCGGGTTGTATGCGCGTGAATGGATCTTTAAAACCGTTTTAAATGGTGGATTTCGAATGTCCACTCCGGCGTATACAACGTATCGGTTAGTTCCATACTGTACCACGGATTCATAACACTGTCATTTGGGTTTTTGAGAAGTTGCAATTCTTGGGCGGGCATATAACTTTGCGCCAACAGCACTATTTTTTTCCCACTTTCTTGATGGATGGCCATATCGACAACAATGATGGCATGCCCAGGAAAACCACCTTTAATAAAGGTATCGCCGATGTCTATGGCATCTAATGAAATTGGTTTCATCTCTTTTTCCAAAGAAGCGGTGCCCGCGTAGCTGAAGACCATTTCAAGGTATTTCCAAAAATCGATATAGGAAGTAGAAGGCGTTGTACCGTTGGTCCATCGAACTTGGTTCCCCGAAACTTTAATCCGTTTTCCGTTCCTCCATGGAATATAATCCGCACGAAAGCCATTGGTGAAATTGAAGCCGATACTATCGTATTTCTTTTCTTTGAAAAAGTACTCGGCCCTTAAACGAATAATGGCATCGGCACATTGATGAAGATCTCTTTTTCCAATCGGTAAGTCGATAACGGCCTCATAGACATTGCTGTTAGGTTTGAAAGAACCGTCAAAATAAGTCACTTTTGAATTGACCTTCTTTAAAGGAAGTTGCCTTAAATAGTGTTGAAATGAACCTGAGTCTACTTCGGACCTTCGATAACCATCAGGTGTGGAAAACCTTTTTTCGATGGTGTTTTCCATAGGGTAGGACAATTGGTCGACGGCAGGGTGTATGATTTCCTTGTTTTTTGCAGCTGTTTCGTTGTCTTTCCGAGTGGGCCCACCACAGGCTTGAACGATAAGAAGCAAGAATACTACCGAGACTACATTTTTATACATACCTGTATTATTTTGTTTCCACGCCCTTTTTAGAAGAGATACGACAACATAAGGCTTTTAAAGATAGGTCCCGCCTCCCAAACTAGAAACATGGACAAATGTAATAGGGCTGACGGGACTTCTCAATAAACAACCAACTGATTCTTAGTGCAACTCAAAGGAAACGGACATGTAATAATCGCGTTCGTCATTCGTGTTACCATAGTACATCGACTCTGATATCTTTTTAGCGTTTGTATCGCTCACGTAAATAGCCTTGGCTATTTTTCTGCCTATTTTGTCCGCAATACCTTGGGCCTTCTTCTTGGCGTCATCAAATGCGGCTTTGGCATAGGTAGCCATTTGTGCATCCGATAATTCAGCTTTGAGTGTGGTATCCGAGCGGGTTACTCCTATGGATTTCACGCCTAGGAACTTTTGCATTTCTTCAAGTGAAGTGGTCTTGAATTCAAGTATTAGACCTTCCTTTTCGTATCCTAGTAGTGCATAGTGCAAGGGATCCTCTTTCAAGCGGTCACTGCTGATACCCACTTTGGCCAATTTATCCAAATAGGTCGATTTGACTTCTGACAAGCTCATCGTCTGGGCGTCATAATAGACGTTGTTCATACTGAGGATCATCTTGCTGCTGTATTCGGGGGAAATCGAATAGGTGTGATGGCCGCTTACTGTAATGTTGTTTTGAAAGTTTTGAGCGAAGGCTCCAACGGTCATAAAGACCATAATGATATTTAAAACTGCTTTTTTCATGATAATTGTTATTTGATTTTTTTCCTTTGACCAGGAAATATTGGTTGAGTTCAAATTAAATCGACTTATTTAGGTAACGCAGGCAAACGGCTAAACTTATGCTATGGTGAACAAAAATGAAGCGACAATCATCCATATGCCGACAATGATTCCGAAAATGCCGAGTTTACCCTGTTTCGGGGCGATTTTAGCTCGAAATTCATCCGCTTTTGCCTTCGCGATTTCGTTCTTTGACAAGAACAGCTTATTGATAAGTCCCGACCCTAACATAAAGCCAAGAATGGCTGAAATCAGGTTGCCGGCCAAAAAGGTAATCCACCAAATGGGTGCGACCTGTAACCAGCCTAGGTTTAAAATGGCCGTAATAAGGCCCCAAACACCCCAGAAACAAAAGACAATGCCAATCCAACCTTGATAGGGTTCTATTTTTTCGAGTAATTCCTTGGCGTTTGGTTTTTTTGAAAGCAGTAACGACGGTACTGCGATAATACTTAATAGAATTAATGTAATTCCCCAGATCATAATATGGTTTTTAAAGTTATTAATTGTTGTATCGCTGATTTTCAGCTGTTAAGTTTATACACTACAAAGTTGCGTAGATTGTAATCGGGGCGTTACCCTATAGCTAGTGAAATTTGAATCCCTGAAAACGGGTATGCAGTACCAGAGATGGATAGGCTCGATGCTTTTTTAAACAAACCTTTCGCTTTTAGATTTATCTTTGCGATATTGTGAGGCTACTTCTTTAACACCTGAAATACGCAAAATTGATTTCGAAATCAACAATTGATCAAGTATATGAGACTGCCCGATTAGAGGAGGTTATCGGTGATTTTGTACAACTGAAGAAATCTGGGTCCAATTTCAAAGGGTTGAGTCCGTTTAGCGATGAACGTACTCCAAGCTTCATGGTCTCCCCGGTGAAACAAATATGGAAAGACTTTAGTAGTGGTAAAGGAGGCAATGTGGTTGCTTTTTTGATGGAACACGAGCACTTCACTTACCCTGAAGCTATTAAATACCTGGCAAAAAAGTACAACATTGAAGTAGAGGAGACCGAGCGTACCGATGAACAGAAAAAAGAGGCCAACGAGCGCGAAAGCATGTATTTGGTTTCGGAATATGCACAAGATTATTTTGCCAAAATGCTTTGGGAAAGCGAGTTGGGAAAGGCGATCGGATTGACCTATTTCAAGGAAAGGGGGTTTACTGATGAAACGATCACCAAATTTGGTTTGGG
Source organism: uncultured Flavobacteriaceae bacterium (assembly GCA_947494565.1). Taxonomy (GTDB): domain Bacteria; phylum Bacteroidota; class Bacteroidia; order Flavobacteriales; family Flavobacteriaceae; genus Maribacter_C. The sequence continues at coordinate 135,200 of CANLVG010000005.1, forward strand.
GTATTGTTTGGATCAATGGGACGGATTTACAAAAGCTGCTCTAGAAAGTGGCTATCAACTTACCTACTTGGAAAAAACAGGCTTAACGATAGTTAAGGAAGATGCCTCCAATGCTGAAGGTTCAAAAAAGTTCGACCGTTTTAAAGGTCGTGTCATGTTTCCGATTCATTCGATGAGCGGAAGGGTGTTAGGCTTTGGGGGGCGTATCTTGACCAATAATAAGAAGGCCGCGAAATACCTGAATTCTCCTGAGAGTGATATCTATCACAAGAGTAAGGTGCTCTATGGTATCTATTTTGCGAAACAGGCAATTGCCAAGGAGGATACCTGTTACTTGGTGGAAGGCTATACCGATGTGATTCAGTTTTATCAGAGGGGCATTCATAACGTGGTTTCATCAAGTGGAACGGCGTTGACCCCAGAACAGATTCGGTTGATCAATCGCTTGACCAAGAATATTACGGTTTTGTTCGATGGTGATGCTGCTGGACTCCGTGCTTCCCTACGCGGAATCGATTTGATTCTAGAACAGGGCATGAACGTAAAGGTTTGCGCTTTTCCCGAAGGTGAGGATCCCGATAGCTTTTCTAAAAACAATGAGTTGGAAGAGGTGTTGAATTACCTTAGGTCTAATTCAAAAGACTTTATTCAATTCAAGGCAGGCCTTTTGGCCGAGGAAGCCGCCGATGACCCGATTAAAAGAGCAGATACGGTTAGGGATATTGTCAATAGTATTGCCAAGATACCCGATGCGATCAAAAGGGAGATATATGTACAGGAATGTGCACAGATTATGAACGTATCTGAAGGCGTACTGTTTAGTACACTGGCCCAAATCGGTAAAAAGAACCAAACTGATGCGAACAAACGTGCGCAACCCGAGCAAAAGGCATTTGATGTCGTAAAGAATGAGGTGAAGGTCGAAAAAGTCGATGTGCAATACGAACTGGAGCGGAAGATCATCGAAATGCTTTTGTTGTACGGAAAAGAACAACAAGAGTTCGAAGATTTGGTCTTGAAGGAAAATGAAGAGGGTGAATTGATACTAGAACCGGAGTCGTTGCACATTAAAGTATATGAGAAAATTTATCTCGACCTCCAAGAAGATGAGATCGAACTGACGAATGCGCAATTCAAAGCGGTCTATTTAAAACTGATCGAGGCGTTGAACGAAAAGGAAGATTTTTCGGTGAGTACTTTTCTGTCTGACTTAAATCAAGATATGGTTTCCGAGATTTCCGGTATACTGATGGAGGAAGAAAAATATGTGTTGCATAACTGGGAGCGTAAAGATATTTATCCGAAAGAAAAGAAAACCGTCATTGCCCAGTTGGTCAGTGAAACGATACTCACTTTACGCTGTTTTTTAATTAAAAAACGCATGCTGGCCCTCCAAAAACATACGGAGAATAGTCATGAAGATAATAAGGAAACACTTGAGGAGATTATGAACTATTTGCAATTGAATAATTTGTTGAATAAAAAACTGAATCGTGTGCTTTCTTGACAGGCCCAAGAAACAAGACACAAAAAACCCCGAAGAATTTTTCAATCTTCGGGGTTTTAATTTAGAACTATTTGGTCGGCAGAGTTTACTGCTCTAGTAAAGCTCTAATGCTTTCGCCTGTTGCAATAAATCGACCATGTTGTCGACGTTCAACTTTTTCATCAATCTTGCTTTATAGGTACTTACCGTCTTTTCATTGAGATTAAGACCTAATGCAACATCTTTATTTCGTTTACCACTAGCGAGTAACTTCAACACTTCTACCTCGCGGGAAGATAATTTTCTGAAGAATCGACGTGGTTTCTGAGTTCCTTCATCGAAGGCCAATCGTTGAGCTAGCTCATTGGTAATAAACATGTTACCTTCGCTAACTTTTTTCACCGCCATAATTAGATAATCAATGTCGGAGGTTTTTGACAGATACCCGAAAGCTCCTGCTCTGATTGTACTCAGGGCATAAACATCTTCTGATTGTCCACTGTACATCAAAACTTTAACATCTGGAAATTCTTTCTTGATTTTTCGTAATGTAGCAATTCCATTGATTTCAGGAATATCCATTTCGAGCATCACAACGTCTGGGGTCACTTTTTCTAATTTTTGGAAAAGCTCCTCAGTAGTCGAGGCGGAATCTACAACTTTAATACCTGAAGCAGAATCCAAAACGTGCTTCACTCCCATACGGATTATGGGGTGGTTATCGGCAATTAAAACTTTAATCATTTCTGTTTTTTTCTAGATTAGAGAGACGTTAGGTTTGGCATGTATTTAAATACTGACATGCAATGTAAGGTTAAAATAGGTAATACTTAAGCAAAACTCGCTTTTTTTTCACAAAAAACCTGATTTACATCATTTTATTCGTCTATATTACGACTTTTTAGGTTAAAATGCTATAATAGTTCCTTGGGAATTTCGCAAACGGGTATTGGAATCATTTTATGATGGTTTGCCGTATTAAATTTTCTAAATATAGCAAAAACTTCTTTTTCTCGCCCATTAAAATCATCGACTGTCTTTCCTAAGTCCTTCATTTCCATGGCCCATTCCAATTCTGGATAAGAGGCGCCGATTTGATCTTCATCCGTTCGGTCATCTCCCCAAAGTCCATCTGTGGGTGCAGCTTGTATGATTTCTTCGTTGATTCCTAAGAATTTTGCAATCTCGTACACCTCGGTCTTCAATAAATCGGCAATTGGACTTAGGTCAACACCTCCATCACCATACTTGGTGAAAAATCCTACACCGAAATCCTCAACTTTATTTCCTGTGCCAGCTACTAAGTACCCTCTTAGGGCCGCAAAGTAGTACAAAGTAGTCATTCGTAAACGTGCTCTGGTATTGGCCAATGACATGAATCGTTCTTCCTCATTTTCCACGGGAGGTAAACTGGCGACCAAGCTATCGAAAACGGGTGTCAGCTGTACTTCTTGTCTAGCGACCGAATCAAAATTCGATAGTAGCCAGTCAATATGCCTTGATGCCCGACTGACTTGATTCGCCGCTTGATGGATGGGCATCTCTAGACACAAGAGTTCAAGGCCTGTTTTTGCACATAGTGTGGAAGTCACGGCAGAATCTATACCCCCTGAAATACCAATGGTAAAACCTTTGATATTGGCTTGGGTGGCATAATCACGTAGCCAATTTACGATATGCTCGATTACTTTTTCCGTTTGCATGGGATAGGGTATTAGGTAAAACGATTAACTTTGCCCCTAAAATAAAGCGGAAGACATTAAAAATAAAATTTACAGAAGACTACTTTCTATGAGACCGACCTTTTTTATTGTATTCTTAGTTTTTTGCCTGCTTTATGGCTGTAATGAAAATAATAAGATCGAGGAAGAGATTTCAAAGATAGAATTAGACCTCAATGTCTCAAGATTTGATGAGGAATTCGCACAAGCACAACCTGAGAATCTTGCGGACTTGAAACAGCGTTATCCGTATCTATTTCCAGAGCAGTATCCTGATAGTATTTGGGAGGCAAAATTGAAGGACACGGTTCAACGGGAATTGTTCTTGGAAGTACAAAAAGCCTTCCCTGATTTTTCGGAGAAAGAGGCCGATTTGACCGACCTCTTTCGACACATAGCCTATTATTTTCCCTCGGTATCGGTGCCTAAAGTGGTTACTCTGACTTCCGACGTGCAATATGATACCCGGGTGGTTTTGGTCGATAGTCTTTTGCTTTTGGGGTTGGACAATTATTTGGGGTCCGGTCATCATTTTTATGAGCGTATTCCTAAGTATATCGCTACGAGTTTGGAATCGAAATTTCTGGTAAGCGATGTCGCGAGTGCATTTGCGAATAAAGTAGTCCCCCGGCCGAAAGATCGTAGCTTTTTGGCACAGATGATTTATTATGGCAAGCAATTGTACTTGAAAGACAAGCTGATGCCAAATGCTTCCGACCCTATTAAGATTGGATATTCACAAGAGGAGTTTGACTGGGCCGTTGCCAATGAAGAACCTATTTGGCGCAACTTTATCGAACAAGAGCATTTGTACAGCACAGATAGGCAGTTGGCGGCACGTTTTTTAGACCCGGCACCATTTTCAAAATTCGGTTTGGAGCTGATCGATAACGAGTCTCCAGGTAGGATTGGGCGCTATATTGGTTGGCGGATCGTTCGCTCATTTACGGAGAGAAATGAAGTTGGGGTGCAAGAGCTTTTGAGTATACCGGCTGAAGAACTGTTCAAAAAATCAAACTTCAAACCCCAAAAATAAAATGACAAAACTGCATACTTCAGAAATCACCTTGACCGTAGGCCTCGATGAGAATCGTGTGCCGGAAACCCTCCATTGGTCCGCACAAGATGGTGGAGTAGACAATGAAGAGGCGAAGGCCATGCTACTTTCGGTCTGGGATAGTAAGAACAAAGAATCACTGAAAATCGATTTATGGACCAAGGATATGCCCGTAGATGAAATGAAGATTTTCTTTCACCAGACGTTGGTTTCTCTGAGCGACACGTTTATGAAGGCGACCCAAGATGAAAAGATGACGGCTACCATGAAAGATTTCTGTGCTTATTTCGCAGAGAAGTTAGAATTGCAGGGGTGAAGCGAGTGCTATTCATTCTAAGTGTTCGTAAGGATTGATTCCTCTATCGATGTCCATAGTATAAATACCAATATTTCGAGGATTAGGCCACCTCTTGTTTCTTTTTCTGAATGTGCTCGCACATTTACTTTTCTTTTGAGCTGTTCGTTTCTTTGAATTCAATACTTCTCGCCTTCAAGTATTCCCAAATCTCGATGGAATTTTCTTGTTGTGCTACTGCTAAGAAATCCGTTTGTGACATACAATACGTAAGAAATCCATCCACATGGGTTAAGGGAATATCGAATGTCTCGGCTATGGTTTGTTTTGAGAATTTGGTAATGATTTCTTTTTCCATTGTCATCTGTTCATCACGGGCAACCCTTTCCTCTAATGATTTAGTTCTCCCGGATGCCCGGTTCATGATTTTATGTGTATTGATGATCACACTTATGGTGGCGTAACCGAGAATCTGAATTAACTTTCCATGGTCGTCCATGGTACCCAACCTAACGTATTTGCCTCGGTCGGCCTCCAAAAGCAGACGTTCACTCTGTGACATCACTTCTATATCGGCGTTTGGAAGCCCCAGTGATGATGAGGTAACAGTGGGTTCAAGTCCTAGACGTTCAATATCCAAATCTATTTTACCAGTTAAATTATAGGGCGTAACGGTGACCTCCTTTAAATTGATGACGTTCTCAAGCAGGGTAATGACAACTGAATTTTTGGCGAAGATCGCGTCGGTTATTTTAATTTTCGAGGTTACATATTGAACAGCGGTAATTTGTAGGGTATCCTTTAATCTCACCTCGATGGTGAATTGCCCTAGGCTATCGGTAATCGTTGATTCTTTAGAATTCAGGTTGACGATTAAGATGTTGGACACATCGTTTCTAAGGCTCCTAACCCTGCCTTCTAGCGCTGTGGCTTTTTCTTGACCAAATCCTGAAAATGAGGATATTGCAAGTAATGTAAAGAAAAACCTGAACTGTTTCCGCACGAGTTTCCGATTTGGATGAAGAACGGATGCTTTCTTGAAATGAGAAATAGTCTAAGCATCGACCTAAGCCTCTAAAATCCCATAAAAACACAAGAATCACAATTATACTGTCTTAAAATAGTGTTGTAATTCACTAGTTTGATTGGCAAATTTTTAAGATTAAGGTTTTAGGGAAACAGTAATGGGCCACCCTTCGAACTGCTGGGCTTTCGCTTGGGTTACGTCTACATATCGAGGCCAACATTCAAAGGTCGCTTCCTCACTGGTCTTGTTGAAACGAATCAATCCGTAACCTCCACCTTTTGAGTTGCTTTCTGGGTTCACGTAGGCCATCATGCTGATTTTATTATTAAAACCATCTAGGTAATCCCCGGTCCATGGAAGAGTAGTGTTCCGATTGGGGTTGGGGCCTGCCTTCTCATCTTCGGGCCACCACCAACGACTGTAGTAGTCATTGACAATTGCGGGTACGACAAATGCCCACGGGCCGTCACCGAATTCATCGATACCCTGTTTGATGACCGTGGCTAGGTGTTGATCACCAGCAATATGTATGGCTCCCGCTTTTTGAATTAACTCTAGGGCTTTATTCCGGCCGGTTTGCGGCCAACCGTTGGAGTCCAGGTCTGCATGCAGGCGATTTTCCAGATTACCGTGAATATGCGCCCCACCACAAAAACCGGTTTGGGAGAGTACTACTTTTAGGGCATCGGCATTGGAGGCGCCCCACTGTTCAAGAAAGTCGAGTTGGCGTTCCCCCAATAAGGTGAGTCCAGGCAAATCGATAGAGGAAGGGTCGTAATCCGGATTGCGAATATGATCGGGCCTAGGACCTTGTTGCGGTATTTTGCCTTCCGGACCTGATTTGAATTTACGGTCTTCGATAATGGCAAAATCGATTCCTCCTAACGTTAAATTGGTATAGTAAACTCCGATGCCTTGTTCAATAGGGGTGGAGTCATATGGGTCGGGCAAGTGTGCCGTTTGGCAACGTTCAACCATTTTGACGTACTCTGGATGGTATTTGTACCCCCCGTCAGGGCTCCCGTTCGTTTTGGATACCTTGCCATTTTCGCCCCATAGGTTTCCTTGTCCGATATCATGGTCATCCGGGATGGTTATGGCCGGTCGGTTGCGAAAGGTCTCACGAAATTGAAGTCCGAACTTTAACCAGGCCGCCGTATGCTCGGTATGGTCGTATGATTGGTCACCCGCAAAAAAGATGACATCGGGATCTTGATGATTGATGTTTCGAACATAGTTTTCGCGCATACCCCGATCTTTGTTGGAGTTACAGGACAAAGCCGCAATGGAAATCTCGGATTCAGTTTTGGGGTCCTTACGTATCAATCCTTCGAATTGGGCTTTTTCGCCATGACGAATGCGGTATTTGATATCTTTTGTGGTATCCCAATCTTCGATTCGAAACAGGGCGGACCAGCCAATGTCATTAATGGTTTGTGTTTGGATTTCTTTCCAATTACCCGCTTCCTCCACTTCTAAACGTACGTTGCGTGCTTCCTCAGGGTATAAGGGGTAGAGTTGCGCGGAAAGTTTGAGGGTCTCGTTCGAAACGGTATAAATGCCGAAAGCGATAACACTATCGCGAGCGATTTTTAAATTGATAATGGGGTTCTCCGCACGATTCCACCAATCATTGATAGCGAGCGTGTCAACCGTAGAGAAAGGGGCAATGGTCAGCGGAACTCTTTTCTTTTCTGCTTTTTCATTACATCCCAGTAGTAGGACGATAAAAACAAGTAGAAGCGTATATTTCATATCATTTATTTTTGAATAGTGCAATAGTATAATCGAGTAGTTCTGGACCTCCATGTGGCCCATGCCCGGGAATCACGGTCTTTAATTTGGGGTGGGCTTCCTTGATTTTCTGTACGGTGGTGCTCCATGTTGACACATTGGCGTCGTCAAGATTACCGTAACCTGCGTTCAGCATCTTGACCATACAACCACCGAAAATCAGTTCTTCCTCAGGTACATAGCTCACGATATTGTCGACCGTATGTGCCTCTCCGTAGTATTGGTTGATAACCTCCTTGTCGCCTACTTTAAGAATCAGTTGGTCATCGAAAGTGTTTTGGGGTTTCTTTTCAGGGATCTCGACTAATTTGCTCGTCTTTTCGTGGGCGTAGGTCGCAATACCCTTTTTGTGGAACTCCGAGATGCCCCCTAACGCATCTATATGAAAATGGTTAGCGACAAGGCCGATAACTTTTTGACCCTTGATGTCCTCTAGCCAGCGTAGTAACTCGCGTGTGCTTTCTGGATCCGACGGGGTGTCGAAAACGAGTGCTTCTCCCTTATTCATGAAGATGTAACCATTACAGGCCACCTTACCCGAAGACTCGGTCTGTAGATATGTGATATGTACGTAGCTGTTTTTACTGAGGGGTATGATCTTTAAACTGTCCGTACTGTAAGCTGAATTCGCTTTATAAGACTTACATTGTGCAAGTGCCAATAGGAAAAGGAGTAGTAATTTTGAATTTTTGAGCATATTGGAGTCTGTCTCCATAAAGATATGATTTTAGCTTATGGACGAACAACGTGGTACACCTGAAAAATTAATATTTGTTTACAATGCGGATTCAGGTTTGGGAAACATGCTCTTGGATGGCGCTCATAAGATACTTCAACCTAGTACCTATGCCTGCAGTTTGTGCAGTCTGACTTTTGGGGCCTTTACCGAGAAGGCGACATGGAAAAGATTCAGGGAGGCGCATCCGGTGGAAATGGTGTTTTTACACAAAGATGAATTCAACAAACAGTATGCCTCTAAGTTTGGACATAAATTTAGCTTTCCAATAGTTTTGGCGGAAACCCGTAGTGGTCTAGAAGTGGGTGTCACGACCGAAGAGTTGAACGCATTGGAGAAAACGGAAAATCTGATGGATTTAATTACAAAAAGAATCTAAAGTTGTTTTCGCTGTTCCTCGAAAAATTGATTGTTTATTGCCTCAATAAAACGCAATAACCCATCACGGCCTATGGTCTTGCTCGAAGAGGTGATGAAGTGCTGTGGCGCTTCATGCCAAACCCCGTTTAATAGTGCTTGAATATAATTCTGCACTTTTTCTTCAATGACCTTGGGTTTCAACTTGTCCGCTTTGGTAAAGATCATACAGAAAGGAATGCCCTTTTCACCGAGCCATTCCATAAATTCCATGTCGATTTTTTGAGGCGCATGGCGTATATCGACCAAAACAAAAGAACAGACCAGTTGTTCGCGCTGTTCAAAATAATTGGTAATGTATTTCTGAAAGGTCTTTTTGCTCTTTTTCGATACTCTGGCATAGCCGTAACCCGGCAAATCGACTAAAAACCAATTCCCATTGATTTTAAAATGGTTGATCAGTTGCGTTTTTCCTGGTCGTCCGGACGTCTTGGCCAGGTTTTTCCGTTCCATGAGCATGTTGATCAATGAGGACTTGCCCACATTCGATCTTCCGATAAACGCGTATTCGGGTAGCGGTTCATTCGGACATTTGGCAACGTCGGAATTACTGATTACAAAGTCGGCCGACTTTATCTTCATTGAAAAAGATTTTAGAAATTTCGCTTTTCAAGCCAAGCGTCAAGTACGGTGTTGAATTCTTCCGGATGTTCCATCATCGGGGCGTGCCCACATTTTTTGATCCAGAATAAATCAGAGTCGGGCAACAGTTCGTGAAAAAGCTCTGCAACGTCGGGCGGGGTGACACCATCGTTTTCTCCCCAGATAATGCAGGTTGGTGTCTGCATTTTAGGTAAATCTTGGGCCATATTGTGCCGTATTGCGCTCTTGGCTATGGCTAGGGTCTTTACAAGTTTAATGCGATCGTTTACGGTAGCAAAGACTTCATCTACAATTTCTTTAGTGGCCACTGCAGGGTCATAAAAAACATCTTGAGCCTTTTTCTTGATGAATTCATAATCGCCGCGTTTCGGATAGCCATCACCCATGGCACTTTCGTATAATCCTGAACTACCTGTAATCACCAATGCTTTTACCATTTCAGGATACATTTTGGTGTGTAGTAGACCAATATGCCCACCTAGGGAATTGCCCAATAGAATCACATCTTTCAGTCCTTTGAACTCGATGAATTTTTCAAGGTACTTTGCAAATTGTTTGACGGTCGTCTTGAGCATGGGCATATCGTAGATGGGTAGCTCTGGGATCAGAACCTTGTATCCTTTCTTGGGAAAATGGTTCATTACGCCCTCAAAGTTACTCAGTCCGCCCATGAGGCCATGTAAAATGATGATGGGGGTGCCTTCCCCCTTCTCCATATACTTGAATTTCCCGTCAACGATTATTTTTTCATCCATTCCTTAGCGAATCTGATAATGCGCAAATATAGGCATTTACATATTACAAGAAACAATTTGAACGTATTGCAAGGAAGCGCAAATGAGCGGATATTCTTGCAATTTCATTCGATTTGTATTTGGGCCAAAAGAGAAATGGGTTTTCCGTTTTCCGTAAAGCCTTCTACTGAAATTTCATAGGTGCCCAGGTTGTCAGAAGTAAAAAATTCAAAGGTTTCGGTCGCTTTGATTTTATGTTGCGGTAACCAAAGCAATTGCCGTCTAAAATCCGCGATATGCCCGGTGTCATTTGATGCGCTTGAAGAATATTCTTGTTCATAATACTTTCTCATCGCAAGCGGCCCCTTTATGTCGAAAATCAAAGGTTCTTTAACCGCCATTGTTTCTGAATAGTTTCCGTCTTTGGTTTCAACGGAAAAAACACCTTGATACTTTTTAGGTCCGATATAAATTTCACTTCGAGATATACCTATTCGCCGCATTCTTTTTACACCGAAGTCAAATAGTGCGTTGGCATCTTGCACAAGAATATTATCGACCAATATCAAGGGAGCGTCATACGAATCAATGAAAAACTCATCAGATCCTCTAACTTGAATAGTGTATTTGCCCTTACGTTTCTTAACCAGTACATCTTCTATAATTTCAACTATGGTTTCTTGTAAGGTCTTGAATCTGGTATACTCATCAAGGTTATAAACTTTTTGAAAATCTTTATACGCTGGCTTAACATAGGTTGCGGCAATAATGCTATCCGCCTTTTGCTCAAAAAATGCATTCTCAATTTGATTGTGGATACTTCGTTGCTCAAACGAGGGATTCAGATCTGATGAAATGGCTAATTCTTTAAAATCAAAAGAATCCTGGCTTATCCTTGTTTGGTCCAGAATGATGTCGATTTCATTTTCACTGTCGCCCAAAATATCAAAAACGGCCTTGCTGCTTCTAGAACCAGTATCGATATTGAAATAAAAATCACCATTTTGATTGGTACGTGAAACCTTGGTCAAACCATTGTCTCCCGCAATAGAAAGGGTAATGTGTCTGTTTTCAATAGATTGCGTTAAATTTCGAGAAGCTATGCGACCTGAAATCAGTTCGCCACGCAATTCGGGCAAGTATATTGAATCATTAGGCTTTAATCTGTGTTTCTTGACTGAAATCGAATTCTCTTTTACAATCGTCGAACTTTTCTTTTGAAACGGGATTTTTACCGAGTCTTTCTTGCGTACGGAAATAGATATATTACTTGACCCTTGTTCGATGAGTTCTTCGATATCAAATTTGACCAGTTGTCTTTTGCCGAATTTTCGTTGGGTCAAGTTGATTCTGAAGGAGGGTGTTTTTTCCTTGAATAAGGAAACATTCGTTAAACTATCGAATTTTGAGTGAACAATTTCTTCGCATAATAATTGATTGTTGACTTTTGGCAGCGCTTGATACGGATTTACAATAACCAAATCAGCAATGAAAAACGATTGTTCACCTTGGTTGCGCATCCATTGTGTGAAACCTGTTAATTTATAATGTCCGGTTGCAATATCTACAGGAACGAAAAAATCACCCTGTCCTAATCCATCAACCAGTTTGATTTTATGTTGAAATACGAGTTCATCATCTTTTCCTATTAGCTCTACATAGCCAATTTTGCTGATTTCGCTAGGGGCTCTATTTTCTGCCCTAAGACAGTAGAATTTATAATAAAGATATTCCCCGCTGAGTAGAAGGTTGTCATTGTAATGGATAAAGACCTCTTCTTTTGGAATAGCACTGAAACGCTCCAATTCTCCATTAGTTTGTAAGCGATATTGCCCCAAGGTGTTTTTAGGTAATGTGAGTACTAAAAAAGCAAGTAGAATTATTCTTTTCATTTAATTCTTATTCTTCCCAAAAATCAGGTATGGTAGCACTGCCTAAAACCGTACAATCACCACATAGTCGGGGTACGACGATATAGGCTTCTATTCCACCTGTGGTCGGATTTGTAACTTCGCCCACGTAGCTTACTCGATTTGATTTAACAGGTTCGTATAGTGATGGGTCACCATTGGCAATTGTCGTTCGCTTGCATTCATCAATAAAAGGTGGCAGATCTTCATCAGGAAAAAAGTCAACATAATTGAAAAAAGTACGTTTTTCGGAAACTGAGGAGACTTCAAAAATACCAACCACTCGTTCGTTGCTATTGTCGTCTGGAAAAATGTTTCCATTGATAAACCCGGGTTGGCTTTGAGAAAAAAGACTCTCAGATCCCGAAAAATCCTTTAGTTTTTCATAAAAAGTATAGGCTTGCTGCGATAGTACAAATTGTTTTACCAGAATGCTGTAACGATGTGAGATAATGTAATTGTCTTTGTTTAAAAACCGCACCTCAAAATCACTTACTCGGTCTTCGCCGGCAACGGAATTTTTTGTTAGAATAATGGAGTTCGATTTGTCGGTAGCGTAGCATGTTCTTTCTTCCTTATCGGGGTCTCTATTGACAACGCCAACGGTCTGGAATTCTTCCGGGCCGGCCACCAGTTCAAGAGGTCCCCATTTAGGCGCGATGATTTTATAGGTTTCTTCATATTCATACTTATAGTAAGTAGAGTTACCGGTCGGGTCAAAACTGTCGACAGTGATCGCTATACCTTCGTTTCCACTTTCAGTGGTCGTTTTTTGGGCAGCAACATTTTCGATTAGTGTGGTTTGAGGCAACGATTCGGCACTTGAAATATACGACCTGTTATCTTCAGTTGTTATCAGCAATCGATACGTTCGACCGGGTTCAGCGCCAAAAGGAATGTCAGAAATGTATTTTCCGGGTTCTGTTTCAGTAAAAGTGAAGGCCTGTTGATTGTCATCTAAAATTCGAACAGCGGCATTCCGCTCAACTAGCAGTTCACCTGCCTCTTGAGAAGATTTACTAAGAAATATCTCATGATTTTTCGATTCGTTGGATAGCGTTGCATCAACGACCAAAACACTTTCTGTCTGCGGCAATAAATCAGGAGAAAAAGGTTCAGTACATCCACTAAAAAGGTTTCCTAATAATAGAAATACCAGAATGTAGGAGTGATATGTGCCTGTTTCTCTCTTCATTAAAATTTAAAATTATAGGTTATCGTAGGCACGGGAATGGCAAAAATGGAGCTTTGTAGGGCTTTTAATGAACCATCTTCGGTAATGAAAAACACAGAGTAGGGATTATTTCTTCCCAAGACATTATATACCGAAATATTCCAAAAACTATGGGCGAACTTTTTGATTTTATGATTGCCTTCGATATTGAAGCTGAAATCCAACCGATAGAAGTCAGGAATACGAAATTTATTCCGGTCACTGTACAGTGCATATTCCGCTCCATCTAAAAAATAAGAACCTACCGGAAAGGTTACGGGCCTTCCCGTTTGATAAACAAAATTCGCCGAAAAGCTAAAGCGCTTTGTAAACTTATAGTTCGTAACCAAACTAATGTCATGTGGTTTGTCAAAATTCGATGGAAAATAGTCCCCATTATTGATTTGTTCTTCAATAAAATCGCTATCCAATTTTGTGAAGGTTCGCGAATAGGTGTACCCCAGCCAACCGTTTAATCGGCCTTCGGTTTTTTTAAGAAGTAATTCTACGCCATATGCTTTTCCCTCGCCTTGAAGTACTTCTGTTTCTATCGATTCGTTTAGCAATAATTGAGCACCTACTTTATAATCTAAAATATTATTCGATTTTTTATAGTAGCTCTCCAAACTCAATTCATAGGCATTATCGCCAAAATTCTTGAAAAACCCCAGTGATACTTGATTCGCTCTTTGTGGTGCAATATTGATGTCGGAAAGTTTCCAAGTATCGGTTGGCGAAACAGTCGTATTGCTTGATATCGTATGAATGTATTGAAAAGTGTTATTGTATCCTGCTTTTACAGATAAACTTGGAGATAAAAAATACCGCGTAGAGGCCCTGACCTCAAGTCCGTCATAGGTTTTAATGATTTCATTATTGTCGAATTCTTTGATTTCTGTCAATGTGCCTTCGTTTTTTGGAACTCCTTCTTCGTAGATTTTCTGAGAAGATTTTCCGAGAGCTGTATAGAAAGAATACCGCAGGCCCAAATCAACCGATAATTTATCATTCAACTTAATATTGTCTGATATGAATAATGCCGATTCCCATCCTTTTTCCTGTTGTATTTCTAACGGCGCGACTATTGAAGCCGAGCCTCTTGGTTCTACCTCACCAGGATTTACGATATACAATTTACTTGAAAGACCATAATTGATCCTATGATTATTTCTAAAAAGTTTCAAAAATTTTAATTTCAATTCCGTCTCGTTGATTCTATAGCCCAGATTAAAGTTTTTATCTGAATTACCTTCGAAATCAATATTGAAGCCATATTGACTATTTGCCAACATGGTATTCATAGAATTCTTATCGTTAAGTTTTCGGTTCCATTTTAAAGAAAACAAACGGTTGCTATAACTATATACAGAGTCGGAAGTAATGCTGAAAGCGTCTCGGCTGTAATAACCCGTAGCGGAAATAGTATTATTCTCATTAAGGCGGTTGCTATATTTAGCAACAATGTCGAAGAATGATGCCTTGCTGTTTTTCAGTGATTCTTCATCCAAAGAATTTAGGATCCAATTGGAGTAGGTACTTCGACCGCCTAGAAGAATACCCGATTTTTCTTTTACAATGGGTATTTCCAAGGTCAAATTACTGGTGACTGGCCCCAAAGAGGCTTCGCCTGAGAATTTATCGGTATTGGGATCTTTGGTGTTAATGTCAAAAACCGAAGACAGGCGCCCACCGTATTCTGCAGGAATACTTCCCTTATATATGGTTACTCCGCCTGTTGTAAAGGGATTTAAAGCAGAGAAAATTCCAAAAAAGTGAGATGGATTGTAAATTACGGCATCGTCCAATAAAATCAAATTTTGATCGGTACCTCCTCCACGAACATTATAGCCCGCAGCACCTTCCCCGGCGTTGGTGATGCCAGGCAAGGTAATAGCGGTTTTGAGAATATCACGTTCGCCAAGAACTAAGGGAATGGTCTTGATTTCGGCCACGTTAAGCTCTACTACGCCCGTGACAACGGTTTCTACATTTTTCAGGCTATTACTTTCAACGATGACCTCATCCAATTGTTCAATACTTTCCTCCAGATTGAAATCCAATTGACCATCGTTGTACATGATGACTCTTTTCTCCATGCTCTCTATTCCCAAGGCCTTGGTCTGTAAGAGGTTCGGTCCGGCCGATAGCGCTATTTGATAGCGCCCATCAATATCAGTGCTTACACCTTTGCCGTTTTTTTTCTCGATAATCGCCAGATTTTGAATAGGTTCCCCGGTTCTACTGTTGCGGACGATTCCTGATAAGGTTAACTTTTCTTGGGTGCCAGCTTGTTGCTGCTTTCCGATACGTACGGTCTCGATCGCTGAGGTACCGCTCTCCTTTTCCGCTAAATAAAATGGCAGGGCTTCCGTTGTTTCTTGATTTGAACTGCCTAATGAATCTCGATAAAAACTTTCATGTAGGGTATCTTTAATGACCACATTTTGCGTTAAGACAATGATTCTGTAGTCGAGGAAGAAAAAATTCACCGTAGTTTGCTCAAATAGGTCACCTAGTATTTCGGACAAAGAGGCATTTTCATAAACCCCGGAGACCAAATCATCACCAAGCCACTCCTCATTGTAGTAGAAACTGATTTTTGAGGTTTGTTCAAGTTGCGAAATCACCTCCTGTCTTGAGCTGTTCTCATAACTAATGGAGATTTGTGGTGTTTCTGTTTGCGCAGATACAACAGGTATGCTGAGAAGAAGTGCTGCTATGATAAGTAGAAACTTCAATTTTTCTGCGTTTTATGGGTTTCCCTAACTGTCAAGGTGTCCAGATACTCCAAAAGTTCGCTTAGGCGTTGTTCAAAAGGTAGTTTAGGGTCCAAACCTTTAGTAAAGGTGCCTAGTTCGATTTCATGCTCGGGGAATAGAGCGGTTAGTGCTTCTATTGTTGTTATAGACGAATACTTATTTCGGTAGTGCAAAAAATAGGAGGCGTCCTCTTCCAGGAATTCATAAAAGACCAGCTTTTCGCCGAGCGACTGCCTCAGCGACTTACGGTGTTTTTTAAAAAGGGAAAAAGAAGGTTTCTCAACCATCAGTTCATAAAACCCTGGTTCAACTTCAGGGCTGTTGAGGTTGAAAAAAAGATGATCGTTTACCATAAAACTCGTAATCGAGGGTTGGTACAACTGTAAGATGTCTCCCCCGAGCTTTTGTTCGACCCGCATCAAGAGTTCATCATCATAGACATTGTACTTCAATGGAAGATCAAAATAAGATTGGCCGTCGAAGACCAATGATCCCGAAACGAATTCCGGTCCGGGAAAGAATTTTGTCCTCTTGCTTTTTACACGATGCGCTTCTTCATACACAGTGCCATAGTGCAAGACTGAATTTTCAATTCCAATGATTTCATCAAAGAGCAGATACACCTCTTTTTGACTCTGGTCTGTCTGTCCTGAAACGAGCATGGACCAAGCGCACAACAGAATAAAAGAATTGACGATATGAAGGAACTGGTAAGTGATAATGTCGGTTTGATGTATGGTGTCTTCTTTGGTTTGTGGTGTCCGTCCGCACTGTTTTAGAGAAAAACCGGCTACCATGTTTAAAGTTATCGGTTTTTTCGATAATAGCCCCCTTTTTTAACCTTCAATGTCAATTTCTCGAAGGTGTGACACATCCTTTTTTTAAAGGTGTTCGGTGGGGTCTGGGAGAAGGATATAGGAAAAATGCCCTTGTTTTATCAACAAAGTGGTAAAAAGTGGTAAAATGTGGTAATAATATTTATATATTTGAGTTATTAAAGCGAAACCAACCATCTTAACATGATCGATTTCGATTCGCAATACGATTGTAAAGCTGATGCCAAAGGTAGGGTAATGTTGCCTGTTGCCCTAAAAAATAAGCTATTGCCAGTATTGAAAGATGGTTTTGTCATCAAGAGGGCAATCAGTGGAGCATGTTTGGAATTATGGCCCATGGCAGAGTGGCGAGTAGAGATGGCCAAAATCAAAAAACTCAACCGTTTCGTAAAAAAGAACAACGATTTCATCAGGATCTTTCTATCAGGTGTCAAAGAAATCGATATCGATAGTACCGGCCGGCTTTTGATTCCGAGGAATCTAATTGCTGTCGCCGGTATCAAAAAAGAAATCACCTTAAGCCCTGCCATCAATATCATGGAGATTTGGGATAAGGAGCGATACGAAAAAGCTGTGAGCATGCCGGATGATGAGTTTGAGGCATTGGCCGAAGATGTTATGGGCGAAGTAGGTGAAGATGCACCCGATGTATCATAATCCGGTGTTGTTGAAAGGGTCCGTTGACGGACTCGCTATTGAGGAAAATGGGGTGTACGTGGATGTGACCTTCGGAGGTGGAGGACATTCCAAAGAAATATTGAAACAACTTGGCCCTGATGGAAAGTTGTTTGCATTTGATCAAGATGAGGAGGCCATGGGAAATGCCTTGAGCGATTCAAGGTTCACATTGATCAATGAGAATTTCAGATATATCACGCAGTTTTTAAAGTTCTATGGCATTCGGAAGGTAAATGGGGTCTTAGCGGATTTCGGGGTTTCCTCACATCAATTCGATAAAGCGGAGCGTGGTTTCTCGACCCGTTTTGATGCGTTGCTCGATATGAGAATGAGTCAAAAGAATACGGTCTCAGCCTATGATGTGGTCAACTCGTACGCTTATGATGATTTGAGGAAAGTGTTGTTTGTATATGGCGATTTGCGAAATGCAAATGCTATGGCCAAGGTCGTGATTGCGCAACGTGAAGCGAATCCGATTAAAACCACGCAGCAGCTGAAAGAGGTATTGCGCCAGTTTTTACCAGCATCGAAGGAGCATAAGATATTGGCCCAGATTTATCAGGCCATCCGAATTGAGGTCAATCAAGAGATAGCGGTAATCGAAGAGTTTCTTATGCAGACTCCTGATTTGATTGTAGGTGGAGGAAGGCTAAGTGTTATCAGTTACCATTCATTGGAAGACCGTTTGGTGAAAAGGTTCATAAGAGCTGGAAAATTTGAAGGAGAGCCTGAAAAGGATTTCTATGGAAACATCGAGGTGCCTTTTAAAAAAGTAGGTGGTTTGATCGTTCCAACGGCCCAAGAGGTAGCGAAAAATAATCGCGCCCGTAGTGCCAAGCTGCGGATTGCAGAGCGCATATAAAAGTAGATAAAACCGAAAATAGTGAGAAAAGGAATTTTAGACATATTAAAAGGAAAATTTTTGGTGAGTGGTGATGCACCGAAAAACTGGTTGTTTATTCTCTTCGCATCCTTTTTGGCAACCGTAATGATCGGTAGCTCACATAGTGCCGACAAGAAAGTGCATCAGATTGCAGCGCTGAACGAACAGGTTAAAGAGCTGAGGAGTGAGTTCGTCGATGTGCGTTCGGATGTTCAGAAATTACGGTTAGAGTCTAAGGTGACCGAAATTGTTGCAGAAGACGAATTGTATCCCTCAGAAGAACCACCAAAGAAAATAAAAGTAAAGTCAGATCAGAAAGAATAGTGGCAGTAAACGATAAGAACATATTGAATCGATTGTATTTCGTGGCAGGTTGCCTCTTTCTTTTTTCCTGCGCAGTACTTTTTAAGTTGGTGAGCATTCAGGTGGTCAATGGCGATAAGTACCGTGAATTGGCCGAACAGCGCACATCTAAAATGTTCACTATTGCTCCTAATCGGGGAGACCTTATCTCCGATGACGGTAGTTTATTGGCTACTTCGGTTTCGAGATACACCATTCGCTTTGATGCCGTGACCGTGAGCGAGGAAAATTTTCAGGAAAATCTCAAACCCCTCTCTCAGGCGCTGTCCAACTTGACCGGCAAACCGGTTGCAGAATATGTGCAGCTTTTTAGAAAGGCCAAAGAGAATAGAAATCGTTACACCCTGGTAGCTAGAAACCTCGATTACTCCGAATACATGGAAGTACGTCAATTTCCGCTTTTCGAAAAGGGGCCGTACAAAGGCGGATTGATCATTGAGCAAAAAACGGTTCGCGAGCATCCTTTGGGCAAGATCGCAGAGCGCAGCGTAGGCTATGAGCGCGTTGATGAAAACGGGTACAGAACCCGAGTTGGCCTAGAAGGTGCTTTTGGGGAGTACCTAAGGGGAAAAGAGGGTAAGCGTCTAAAACAAAAAATAGCCAAAGGACAATGGAAGCCGGTCGGCCAAGAGAACATTATAGAGCCAAAAGACGGCTATGATGTCATTTCCACAATAGATATCAATATTCAAGATATTGCCCATCACGCCCTGCTCGCACAGTTAGAAAAATACAATGCCGACCATGGTTGTGTAATCGTGATGGAAACCGAGACGGGCGAGATCAAAGCCATTTCAAATTTAGGTAAGACGAAGAAAGGCAAGTATTATGAACGCTTGAACTACGCCATAGGTGAGTCGCACGAGCCAGGTTCCACATTCAAGTTGATGAATATTGTGGCTGCGCTTGAAGACGGAATCATCGATACCAGTACGGTCAAGGATACTGGAAAAGGATATTGGAAAATATACAGACATCGCGTCAAGGATTCAAAGCATGGAGGCTATGGAAAAATCTCTATGGCCAAAGCTTTTGAGGTGTCTTCAAACACGGCGTTTGCGCAAATGATTCACGATGGGTACAAGCAAGAGCCCTCAAAATATGTGAACCGCTTGATGGGTATGAATCTCGGAAAGGAAATCGGATTGCCCATAAAAGGGGAGGGGAAACCAGTGCTTCGTTTTCCTGGAGATAAAGGTTGGTCCGGACTTTCCCTGGCCCAGATGGCCTATGGTTATGAAATTGCCATGACCCCTTTGCAAATACTCACATTTTACAATGCCATTGCCAATGATGGGGAAATGGTAAAACCGAGATTGATCAAAGAAGTCAAAGAACTGAACCGCACGGTTTTCAAATTCGATAAGGAAGTTATCAATCCGTCGATCTGCTCGCCCGAAACGATACTTCAGGTGCAAGACCTCTTAAAGAATGTGGTGGAGAAAAAACACGGTACGGGACATAAAATGTACTCGCCCAATTTTTCGATGGCCGGAAAAACGGGGACGGCACAGAAGAATTATGTCAATAAGGACCCCGATGTGATGACATACATCTCCACTTTCGCAGGATATTTCCCTGCGGAAGACCCTAAGTACTCTTGTATCGTAGTCATTCACGAACCCGATAAAAGTGTGGGATATTACGGTGCGGACGTTTCCGGTCCCGTTTTTAAGTCCATCGCCCAAAAGGTATATGCCAATAACCCATTAATTGACGAAGTGGAAACTTTGGACGTCAAAGATGAAAACCTCGAAAAAGCATACCAAAGCTATTACGCCGAGGCACAAAAGAAGCATGATCAAGTGCCCAATGTCAAAGGAATGTGCGGTATGGACGCCATATCGTTGTTGGAAAACATGGGACTGGAAGTCGTGGTAAAAGGCAATGGAAAAGTAAAAAAACAGTCTATCGCCAAAGGAACGGATATTAAAAAAGTGGCTAAAATAATTTTGGAACTCTCATGATGCTCTTAAAAGACATATTATATGGAGTAGGTCTCACGGCAGTGAGTGGGTCGACCAACGTCATGATAAATGCCGTGCAATTCGATTCGAGAGAAGTTGCTATGGATGATGTGTTCGTGGCGATACGAGGTCTAGTGAGCGACGGCCATGATTATATTGAAAAGGCGATTAACTCGGGTGCGAAAGCTATCGTATGCGAGGTACTGCCAGAACAGATAGTCAATGAAATCACCTATGTGGAAGTGCGCAATGGCAACTCCGCCTTGGCGATAATGGCGTCCAACTTTTATGAAAATCCCTCGAAGAATTTAAAATTGGTCGGGGTGACCGGAACCAATGGTAAGACTACGGTAAGTAGCCTTCTGTTTCAATTGTTTAAAAAGGCAGGCTATAAGGTCGGTTTGATCTCAACGATCAAGATAATGGTAGACGATACCGAGTATCAAACCAGCCATACCACTCCTGATGCCTTAACCATCAACAAACACTTGAAATTGATGAATGAGGCCGGAGTTGAGTTCTGCTTTATGGAAGTGAGCTCACATGGAATTCATCAGAAAAGAACGGAAGGCCTTGTGTTTGAGGGCGCTATTTTTACCAACCTTTCGCATGACCATCTAGACTACCACAAGACTTTTGCGGAATATCGCGATACTAAAAAAATACTGTTCGATAACCTGACAAAAAAGGCCTTCGCCTTGACCAATATCGATGATAAGAACGGGCTGGTAATGCTTCAAAATACCAAGGCAAGAAAATATACCTACGCCTTGAAGACGTACGCGGATTACAGAGCCCAGATTTTGGAGAATCAATTCGACGGACAACTGCTCAAAATAAATGATAATGAACTTTGGTCAAAGCTGATCGGTCATTTTAATGCTTACAATATGTTGGCGATTTACGCCACAGCTGACTTATTGGGTCTCGAACAATTGGAGACACTTCGTCTATTAAGTGAACTCGAGAACGTCGATGGGCGTTTTCAATATTTCATATCAAAAGAAAAAGTAACGGCTATAGTCGATTATGCCCATACGCCGGACGCGCTTAAAAATGTGCTTGAAACTATCAACACGTTGAGAACTGGAAATGAAAACGTCATCACCGTTGTGGGGTGTGGTGGCGATAGAGACAGATCAAAGCGCCCGGTTATGGGTCATATCGCTTCCGAGATGAGCAACAAGGCCATCTTTACTTCTGATAACCCCAGATCCGAAGAGCCTGCTGCCATTATCGAAGAAATGGTCGATGGTGTGGAACCACAGAATACCAAAAAAATACTTGCGATAGAAAATCGAGAGCAAGCAATCAAAACCGCTTGCCAACTGGCCTTGGCCAATGACATTATACTGGTTGCCGGTAAAGGGCATGAGACCTATCAAGAAACGAATGGAAAACGAGTCGATTTCGATGATTTTAAAATCATTAAGGACTTATTATCAGAATTGGACAAATAATGCTGTACTACTTATTTGAATACTTAGAGAAAGAGTATCAAGTGCCTGGCGCGAGTCTGTTCCAGTTCAGCACTTTTCGTGCGGGTATGGCTATCCTGTTCTCGTTGATTATTGCTACGGCATATGGGAAACGCATCATCGTACTGCTACAAAAAAAGCAAGTAGGGGAAACCATTCGTGAGTTGGGTCTTGAAGGTCAAAAGCAAAAAGCGGGAACTCCGACCATGGGTGGAATCATAATCATTCTGGCCACGCTGATACCGGTGCTTTTGTTCGCTCGTCTGGATAATATTTATATCATCCTTTTGATTTTTACGACCATATGGATGGGCATTATCGGCTTTGTAGATGATTACATCAAAGTCTTTAAGAAGAACAAAGAGGGCCTCAAAGGGCGATTTAAAGTGATAGGCCAAGTAGTTTTAGGATTGATTGTAGGGGCGGTACTCTATATTCATCCAGAGGTTACCATGCGGGATCATAATCGAACCACGATTACGGAACAGTTTACCGTTGAGGAAGTACGAGGTGAAGAAGTGAAATCTACGATGACCACCGTTCCGTTTTTTAAGAACAATGAATTCGATTACGCTGACTTTTTGGGGTGGGCCGGAGAAGGTGCCAAGCAATACTCGTGGTTGATATTCATTCCGATTATCATATTGATCGTGACAGCGGTATCAAATGGAGCCAACCTAACGGATGGTATTGATGGGCTCGCCGCAGGAACTTCGGCGATTATCGTATTCACCTTGGGGGTTTTCGCCTTGGTTTCGGGTAATGTGATTTTTTCTGACTATTTGGATATCATGTACATACCGAAGTCTGGTGAATTACTGGTTTTCATTACCGCATTTGTCGGAGCTCTGGTCGGATTTTTATGGTACAATGCATTTCCTGCTCAAGTATTTATGGGGGATACCGGAAGCCTTACCATAGGCGGGGTCATTGCGGTTATCGCAATAATCGTCCGTAAAGAACTGCTCATTCCGCTGCTATGTGGAATCTTCTTTGCGGAATCGATTTCCGTGATGATGCAGGTAGGCTATTTCAAATACACCAAGAAAAAACTGGGGGAAGGGAAACGCATTTTTTTGATGTCACCCCTACACCATCATTATCAAAAAAAGGGGTATCACGAGAGTAAGATCGTGACCCGTTTTTGGATTGTAGGAATTATGCTGGCCATCGTGACCATAGTGACTTTGAAAGTACGCTAAAATGGAGCGACTGGTTATTCTTGGAGGAGGGGAGAGCGGAGTTGGAACCGCCATTTTGGGCCAACAAAAGGGATACGAGGTTTTTGTATCCGATAAAGGAAAGATTAAAGAAACGTATAAAGAAGTTCTTGAACATTTTGAGATTGATTGGGAAGATGAAAAGCATACCGATGCCAAGATCCTGAACGCCGATATCGTGATGAAGAGTCCGGGTATACCAGACACGGTGCCATTGGTCAAGCAGCTAGTTGCTCAAGGCGTACCCGTGATTTCGGAAATAGAATTTGCATCGAACTATACTGATGCCACTATTATCGGAATTACCGGTAGCAATGGAAAAACCACGACGACCATGCTCGCACACCACATCGCACGACAGGCTGATTTGAAGGTAGGTATGGCCGGTAATATTGGTGATAGTTATGCCAAGATGGTCGCAGAGCACAATTTTGCGTATTACGTGCTGGAAATCAGCAGTTTTCAATTGGATGGTATTGACGGATTTAGACCGCACATTGCGATTCTTACCAATATCACACCAGATCATTTGGACCGCTATGACTATACCTTCGAAAACTATATCGCAGCCAAGTTTCGCATAGCGATGAACCAGACCGAATCGGACTATCTGATTTATGATGCCGACGACGAAGTGATAGTGAACTGGTTAAGCACACATCCCGTAAAATCTCAATTAATGCCTTTTTCATTGGAGCAAGAATTTGAAAGAGGAGCCTATCTCAAGAACAACAACATACATATAACAACTGATACTAATACCATAACGATGACAACTGACGCCCTAGCACTTGAAGGAAAACACAATTTGAAGAATACAATGGCAGCGTCAATGGCGGCTAAATTGATCGGTATTCGAAAAGAGACCATTCGACAGAGTATCGCCAATTTTCAAGGTGCGGAACACCGTTTAGAGAAGGTGCTTAAAATAGGTCATGTGCAATATATCAATGATTCAAAAGCTACCAATGTAAATGCCACCTATTTTGCGCTGGATAGCATGAGTGCCCCTACTGTATGGATTGTCGGTGGTGTGGATAAAGGCAATGACTACAAAGAGTTGATGCCCTTGGTCCGGGAAAAGGTAAAGGCGATCGTATGCCTAGGTCTTGACAATGAAAAAATAAAGGATGCTTTTGGGAATGTCGTTGAATTGATGGTCGAGACCTTTGCAATGTCAGAGGCAGTAAAAGTGGCCTATAAAATCGCGGAACGTGGTGATATGGTATTGTTGTCACCAGCCTGTGCAAGTTTCGATTTGTTCGAGAATTATGAGGATAGGGGAAATCAGTTTAAAGAAGCAATAAAAAACTTATAAGGTGCTATCGATTTTCAAGAACATACAAGGAGATAAAGCGATTTGGGCAGTAGTGGCCCTATTAGCATTATTTTCGTTTTTGCCGGTGTATAGCGCAAGTAGTAACTTGGTATACGTCATCGGTAATGGTACTACTATGGGGCATCTGGTGAAGCATGCCATGTTGTTGATACTCGGTTTTGGAATCATTTACGGCGTACACAAAATACCGACCCACTATTTTAAAGGCCTTTCATTGATCGCTATGCCCATTGTATTGCTGCTGCTGATGTACACCTTGGCGCAAGGCGCCACAATTGAGGGGGCCAATGCCAGCCGTTGGATCAGTGTTCCTCTCGTAGGTTCCTTTCAACCGTCTAATTTGGCAGCCGTGGTATTGATGATCTACGTCGCCCGCTACCTTGCCAAGATCAAGGACAAGACCATCACTTTTAAGGAAAGCATCGTTCCGTTATGGATACCCGTTTTTCTGGTAATCATTCTCATTTTACCAGCTAACTTTTCAACGGCCGGGATCATTTTTTCCATGGTGTTGTTATTGGCTTTTATTGGCGGATACCCCTTGAAATATCTTGGAGCTATTGTAGCTGCTGGGATACTCTCTTTGGTTCTATTCATTTTGGCTGCTAAGGCGATGCCCGACGCATTTTCGAATCGGGTGGATACATGGGAAAATCGATGGGAAAATTTCTGGAACGGAGAAGATACCGAAGCCGACTATCAAATCGAAAAGGCTAAAATAGCGATTGCTTCCGGCGGATTGTTGGGCAAGGGAGCGGGCAAAAGTGTCCAAAAGAATTTCTTGCCACAAAGCGAATCGGATTTCATCTATGCGATTATCATAGAAGAATATGGGCTGATCGGAGGATTCGCCATTATGTTCTTCTACCTCTTGTTGCTTTTTAGGATTGTGGTAGTGGCCAATGGAAGTGAAAGTGTTTTTGGCAAGTTGTTGGTTTTGGGAGTCGGACTTCCCATCGTTTTTCAGGCTCTTATAAACATGTCGGTTGCCGTAGAATTGTTTCCCGTAACAGGACAAAATTTACCCTTGATAAGTCGTGGAGGTACCTCTAGTTGGATGACGTGTCTTGCCATTGGTATCATATTGAGTGCAAGTAATAAAGGGCATAGCGGGCGCAAGTCATCCAAAAAAGTGAATGAGAACAATCCCTTAGAAGTGTTAAGTGGACAACTATAGATTTATTCTGTCGGGCGGTGGCACTGGGGGGCATATATATCCGGCTATAGCGATTGCCGACGAATTGAAAAGGAGATATCCGAAAGCCGAGTTCTTGTTCGTAGGTGCGAAGGACCGAATGGAGATGGAAAAGGTGCCAAAGGCTGGATATGAAATTGAAGGATTATGGATTACAGGGTTGCAACGGAAACTGACCCTTAAAAATTTAATGTTTCCCTTTAAACTGATCAGTAGTTTGATAAGAGCAGGTAAAATAGTATCACGATTTAAACCGGATGCCGTCGTGGGAACGGGTGGTTTTGCTAGTGGCCCGCTGTTAAAGGTGGCTTCAGGTAGAGGTATTCCTTGTCTCTTGCAAGAACAGAACTCTTATGCGGGTATTACGAATAAACTGCTAAAAGATAAGGTGGCTAAAATTTGTGTGGCCTATGACGGTATGGAAAAGTTCTTTCCGGCCGATAAGATTATAAAAACCGGTAACCCCGTTCGGGGTGATTTGGTCGAGAGCCATGGAAATGTGAAAGCTGCTCTTGAGTTCTTTGGTCTTGAGCTGGGCAAGCCCACGGTGTTCGTCTTAGGGGGAAGTCTGGGTGCGAGACGCATCAATCAACTTATCGAAAAGGAACTGGGTTATTTCGAAGAAAAAGGTATTCAGCTACTCTGGCAATGTGGCAAATTATACTATGAGGAGTATAAAAAGTATGATTCCGATACCGTAAAGGTGCTGGACTTTGTTTCCCGAATGGATTTAGCATATACCGCCGGTGATATCATGATATCACGTGCAGGGGCCGGTTCGGTGTCAGAGTTATGTATCGTGGGTAAACCGGTAATCTTTATACCGTCGCCTAATGTCGCCGAAGATCATCAGACAAAGAACGCCTTGGCGCTCGTTGATCGAAATGCGGCGATCATGATTCGGGAGGAGGACCTCAATGCGCATTTTAGGAATTTATTTTCCGAGGTTTTCGAATCTCCGAAAAAACAAGAAGAATTGAAGGTGAATATCAAAAAGATGGCCATGCCCAATGCCACGAAGGATATTGCTGACGAAATAGAAAAATTAGTAGGAAATACTAGAAATAGGGCGTAGTGACTGCGCCCTAAATAGGAATTATAAAAATGAAAACTCAGGTTGTTTTGAGTTGTAATTAAAACTTTTATTTTGAACTTGAATGCTATACATAGCGTCTATTTTATAGGTATCGGAGGTATTGGTATGTCCGCCCTGGCACGCTATTTCAAGTTTATTGACAAAAATGTGGCCGGGTATGACAGGACAGCTTCCCCTTTGACCGCTGAGTTAGCTACTTTAGGTATTGATATCCATTATGATGACAACCCTGATTTGGTCGAAAAAAACAATTATGATGTTGCTGGCACCTTAGTTGTTTACACTCCTGCCGTACCCCTTGACCACAAAGAATACCAATATTTCTTGACCAATGGTTTTGAAATAATGAAACGGTCCGAAGTTTTGGGGCTGATTACGAAGGACTCCTTTTGTATGGCGGTGGCGGGTACGCATGGTAAGACTACGACCTCCAGTATACTGGCACATCTATTGCGTGAGACCAACACTCCTTTTTCCGCTTTTCTAGGTGGAATATCGGAAGATTTCAATAGTAATTTTTTCTTCAGTGGAACCGAGCATTCCGTAGTTGAGGCCGATGAGTTCGACCGTTCTTTTTTACGGCTGACCCCTACCGTTGCGTGTGTAACATCAATGGATGCGGATCATCTTGATATTTATGGAGATTCTGATGCCTTGTGCGAATCGTTTGAGGATTTCGTGGGTCGTATCAAACCCAACGGTAAACTATTCGTTAGAAATGGTTTACCTCTGAAAGGGATAACCTATGGTATAGAGGATGATTCGGATTACTGCATCCGAAATATAAAAGTAGAACATGGTACCTACATATTCGATTTGAACACACCTGAAAAGACCCTCACAGGTGTTAAGTTCAATAAGCCGGGCAGGCATAACCTGCTCAATGGTTTGGTAGCTTTTGCAATGGCGGTGGAAACGAAATCCCCCATTCACCGCCTAGCTGAAGCATTGGAGACGTTTAAGGGGGTTCAAAGAAGATTTTCATATAAAATCAAGCAAGATGACTTGATATTTATCGATGACTATGCCCATCATCCAACAGAAATAATGGCCGTTCATGAAGCCATTTCCGAGATGCATCCAGGTAAAGAGGTTTTAGCGATTTTTCAACCACATCTGTTTTCAAGAACCAAGGATTTTGTGGATGAATTTGCCAAAAGCCTATCGAAATTCGATGCGATCGTCTTACTCGATATCTATCCCGCAAGGGAAAAACCGATGCCCGGAATCACTTCTAGCTGGTTATTGGATAAAATTGAAAACCCAAATAAAAAGGTACTGAAAAAGGCAGAGTTGATCGAAGAAATAAAACGCCAAAATCCTGAAATTCTGGTCACTATGGGGGCCGGTGATATCGGGTTGGAAGTGGAAAAAATAAAAAAGGAATTTGAGTATGCGAATTAATTGGAACTATATCAAGGTATTTACGCTTTTAGTAGCAGTAATAGGGCTTTACGCTTTCTCGAACCAACGGAGTGCAAAGAAAAAAATCAATGAAATTCAGATAGAATTCATTGGGGATCAGAACCTTTACATCACAGAGGGCATGGTTAATAAATTGTTAATACAAAATTACGGTAGTCTCAACAATGTGCCCAAAGAAAAATTAGTTTTGAATTCTATAGAGAAGGTCATTGAAGCCAATAAAATGGTGAAAAGCGCTCAAGTTTACTTGACTGTGAACGGTAGACTTGCAACGAAGATTGTTCAGCGCAAACCAATCGGACGTATTGAGGGGAGTTCTAAGTTTTATCTCGACGATGAGGGTAAGCAAATGCCTTTGTCTATGAGTCATTCTGCGCGTGTGCCAATTATCACAGGCAACATTACGGGCAAAAGCTTAGAGGATGTATATGAGATTTTGAAGTACATCAACGAAGACGAGTTTCTTCGCAAAAATGTAATCGGAATACATGTTGAGGCGGAAGACGACTATCAGTTAAGATTCAGGATGGAGCAATTTGTTGTGAATTTGGGTGGTATCGAGAGTCTTGAAGAGAAGTTCAATAATTTTAAGGCGTTCTACGCCAAAGCGAACAAAGACAAGACGCTCGAAGAATACAACGTAGTCAGTTTGGAGTTTAACAATCAAGTAGTGTGCACAAAAATTTAAAATCAGTCAGCAAATGGAACAGGGGAAATATTCAGTAGGTCTTGACATAGGTACCACCAAAATCGTAGCGATTATCGGTCGTGAAAACGAATACGGAAAAATCGAGGTTTTGGGAATTGGTAGATCAAAAAGTCTCGGAGTACACCGAGGAGTGGTAAATAATATCACCCAAACCATAAAATCGATTCAGCAGGCCGTAGAAGAAGCGGAAGCGAACTCTGGGCTGAAAATCGGTTCCGTTGTGGTAGGTATCGCAGGGCAACACATCCGTAGTTTGCATCACAGCGATTACATTACCAGAGCAGATTCGGAAGAAGTAATCAATGAGGATGACCTCGATAAATTGTGCAATCAAGTATACAAGCTGGTCATGCTTCCAGGTGAAGAGATCATTCATGTTTTGCCCCAAGAATATAAGGTTGATGGTCAGGCCGAGATCAAGCAGCCTATCGGAATGTATGGCGGGCGATTAGAGGCAAATTTCCATGTTGTTGTTGGTCAGGTATCCTCTATAAAGAATGTTGGCCGATGCATTAAGAGTGCCGGCCTTGATTTGGGAAATATCACTTTGGAACCGTTGGCCTCTTCCGACGCTGTTTTAAGCCAAGAAGAGAAAGAAGCTGGGGTAGCCTTGATCGACATAGGAGGTGGTACCACTGACTTGGCCATTTTTAAAGATGGTATCATAAGGCATACGGCCGTAATTCCTTTTGGAGGTGGGGTCATCACCGAAGATATCAAAGAGGGTTGCTCGATAATCGAAAAGCAGGCTGAATTATTGAAAATAAAATTCGGTTCCGCATGGCCAGGGGAGAATAAGGACAATGAGATTGTCTCTATACCCGGTCTCCGTGGTCGTGAACCGAAAGAGATTACCCTGAAAAACCTTTCGAAGATCATCCATGCCCGAGTAGTGGAAATTATCGAACAGGTATATGTAGAGATCAAGAACTACGGGCATGAAGAACAGAAGAAAAAGTTGATTGCGGGAATCGTGCTGACGGGTGGTGGAAGTCAATTAAAACACCTGAAGCAGCTCGTGGAATACATTACAGGCATGGATACCAGAATAGGATACCCGAACGAGCACCTAGCAGGTGATTCGGATGCTGAGGTAGCAAGCCCTTTATATGCTACTGCCGTTGGATTGTTGATGAACGCTATTCGCAATGAAAATAAGGGTTCCGACGAAGGTCCAGCACCGGAAATGGTAGAGCCCGAACCGGTCTTGGCCGGTCATGAAGAAGAACAGACGGCGATGGCCGGGGCAAAAAAAGAGCGAAAATCGGTTTTCGATAAATGGTCTGAGAAGCTAAAGGATTTCTTGGACAACGCCGAGTAAGACACACAATCAAAAAATAGAATATTCATAAACCAGTAATAAATATAGTATGAGCAACAACACGGAATTTGATGGAATAGCTTTTGATTTACCGAAGAATCAGAGTAACGTTATAAAGGTCATCGGCGTTGGTGGAGGCGGTAGTAATGCCATCAACCATATGTTTCAAGCCGGTATCAACGGGGTAGATTTCGTCATCTTGAATACAGATTCACAGGCATTGACCAATAGTTCGGTTCCTAACAAAATTCAATTAGGGGTTTCCCTGACTGAAGGATTAGGTGCGGGTGCAAACCCTGAAGTGGGTGAACAGGCCGCTATCGAAAGTATGGAAGATATCAAGACCATGTTGGACACGACTACCAAAATGGTTTTTATTACTGCTGGAATGGGAGGGGGAACAGGTACTGGTGCTGCTCCCGTTATCGCCAAACTGGCAAAGGAAATGGACATTCTTACCGTGGGAATTGTAACCATGCCTTTTGAATTTGAAGGAAAAATGCGTTGTAATCAGGCGCAGCTGGGGATTGAAAGATTACGTGCCAATGTAGACTCGCTGATTGTGATCAACAATAACAAATTGAGGGAAGTATACGGTAATTTAGGCTTCAAGGCAGGCTTTTCGAAAGCTGATGAAGTTTTGGCAACCGCAGCACGCGGAATTGCGGAAGTAATTACCCATCACTACACACAAAATATTGACCTTCGCGATGCAAAAACGGTTTTGTCGAATAGTGGAACGGCCATTATGGGGTCTGCTATTGCATCCGGATCTTCTCGAGCGGGCGAAGCTATTATGAAAGCTTTGGACTCCCCGTTATTGAACGACAATAAAATCACGGGTGCGAAAAACGTCTTGTTGCTTATCGTTTCAGGTTCCCAAGAAATTACGATTGATGAAATCGGTGAAATCAATGACCATATCCAAACCGAAGCAGGTCACGGAGCCAATATCATCATGGGTGTAGGCGAAGATGAAGATTTGGGTGAAGCTGTGGCCGTGACCGTTATTGCGACCGGATTTAACATCGATCAGCAAGATGATATTGTCAACAGTGAGGCAAAAAAAATCATTCATACCCTTAATGACGAGCAACGTGCCAGTCAAGATTTGACCCCGAAGAGTATTGTACACCAGTTGGTAGAAGAAGACATCGTTGAAGAACCGATCTTGAAGCACACCCTTATCGATGATTTAGATGACCTTGATTTGATTCCCACGACTAATTATATCAAGAATTTCAATGTCTTTTATGAAGAGGTAATCGCGGAGAATGTTTCGGAAGACGATTTTATTATTATCGATTCGAGCGACCCTGTGAATTCTATTGAAGTAATCGATCCAGAAGTGGTTTCTCCAAAGGAAGTAGAGGAAGATCAATTTGCGATGAGTTTTGATCTTCCCTTAGTAACTGACAATGAAGGGCAGGAAGAAAACGTCATCACTTTTGATTTAGACGAGGAGGTTCATGATCTTGATGTGAAAGACCATATTGAAGTAATCCCCGTTTTGGAGTACAACAAGGATGGCGAAACGCGATATAGCCTTGATGATTATATGGAGTTGGAAAATAAATTGACGGGAGCCAAGTCAAAGGCGGAAGAGTTCGAACCCAAAATAGTGGAAGATGAATTGGTGTTCGAAAGAAAGACCCTGGCTGCTGAAGAAGCTGAAAACGCCTTACCTTTAGAAGACATTGACCCCATGGAGACTCCCTTAGAGGAATTGCTAAAGGAGCGGGCGGATGAACGTAGAAGAAAGTTGAAAGATTTCAACTATAAGTTTCAGAATAGTTTGAGTAATATCGACGAAATAGAAAAACAGCCTGCTTATAAAAGACAAGGTGTCAATTTATCGGAAGGCGCAACGGAAAGCAAGGCTTCGCGGACCTCGTTAAGTGAAGATAGTAATGACGAGATTCAGTTACGGTCCAATAATTCTTTTCTACATGACAATGTAGACTAACTCAAAGTTTGCTAAACTAAGTTAAACCCGAAAACGGCAGTTGTTTTCGGGTTTATTTTTTTATCTTCGGGGTCCTTAAAATATCACGATTATGGGGTTACAACAACAGGTCATGGAGCAGATGAAAGCAGCCATGAAATCAAAGGACAAAGTGGCTTTGGAATCATTACGCGCTATTAAATCAGCTTTGTTATTGGCGCAGACCGAAACCGGTTCTTCTGAAAAAATGAGTGAGGACGATGAAGTGAAATTGGTTCAGAAGTTGGTGAAACAGCGTAAGGATAGTGCCGCGATTTTCATAGAACAAGGCAGACAAGACTTGGCAGACCCTGAACTGGCGCAAGTAGCGGTAATAGAGCAGTTTTTGCCTGAGCAACTTTCAGAAGATGAGATTGAGAAAGTAGTCGTACAGATCATTGAATCTACCGGTGCTTCTAGCATGAAGGACATGGGTAAAGTGATGGGGATGGCGTCTAAACAATTGGCAGGACAAGCAGATGGAAAAACAATTTCCACGATTGTCAAGAATAAATTATCTTAGCCGTCGCTAAGAGAACAATAGGCCCCGTGGCGCAACTGAATAGCGCATCAGATTTCGGCTCTGAGGGTTGCAGGTTTGAATCCTGCCGGGGTCACCAGTGTTTCTTTAACAAGCGTCTGACAATCAACATGTTAGACGCTTTTTTTGTGCAAATCCGAATCGATTTGTCCGAAATGTTCCCGATTTTATATCTACTATTACATATGTAATCACATATAAACATAACAAATGTATGATGTTCCGTTTGTGCCGGCATCATTTTAACTTTCCCAAGGCCCTGATACTGGGCGAATACAATCTATTGTGATATTATAATGATGTAAAACACAAAATTAAGTTGTGTAATTAGAACTTTATGTTGTAGTTTTGGGTCGTTGTTATTCCGAGTAACATGAAAGAACTTAGAAGCTAGTCTAATTTAGTCTTCATAAACGAAACCCTTTTTTACTACTCGGAATAGTAATTAAGGGTTTTTTGTTACCCTGAATATTTAAAGGGTGTTTTATAAGTCTATTGATCACGGTTGGAGCTCCCTTAGTGAAATGTGGTACAGCAGGTGAACGGAAACCACAGCGCCAATGCGAAATGAGGATGGCGCCGTTCAAAGCACGGAACGCGGATTAAGTCTCAAACCTATTTTAACCCCGTTAAAGAATAGGACCTTGTATCTCCGGGTGTTTACACTGAACAGAAGATCAAAGGTATATGCAAGCCCCTAGGGTTTGCTATACCCTGAAAGCAACCGAGCGATTATCTAAACAGTAAGATTGAAGAAAGAATACTAAGAACCTAAAATGAAGAAACAAATCCCTGACTTTCTGTCTCATTTACCCGTTTACCGTGGATACCCCGTTCCTTACTTCGTTCCTAAGGACAATAACGGTATTTTTCAGTTCAAGTTCGCATCGGGTGAAAAAATGATGACATGCCATAAATACAAAAAGTGCTGTGTCTGTGGCAAGAATCTCAAAAAGGGGCTTAATTATTTTATTTCCGGGCCTTTGGGATTATCCAATCAATCCGATTCCCATACACCTATGTATCTTAAATGCGCAAAATACTCTCTTAATCTATGCCCTCATCTTTTTTTCGAGAAGACCAAAAGAACCACCAATGAAGAAGACTCGGAGCCATGGCAAATTACTATAAAGCCAAAGCAATTTTATTTGGTGTTGGCAAAGAAATACAAATTGATCACAACCCATAATTCGATGATTATTAAATACAGTAACCATAGGGTTGTCCAAGAATACAGTTATAAGAACGGAGAATTACATGAAAAACTATGATAAAAAAAGCAATAGTTAAATTAATAGAAAAATGGGCTTATAGATGTGAGCACGACTGGGAACTGGTGACCAAGTCAAAACACTACAACGAAAGAAGCCTTTCTCATGATATGCTGACCCATGTGGATTATCACTACAGATGTACCAAGTGCTGTGAACATAAAAAAATCATTACATGAAACTTAAAAAAGCAATCAAGATAATGGAGCATCATCAAAAGTGGCGGAAAGGAATGACCGATGAAATAATCTACAACCCCAGACTACTGACCAAGGCGATGGACAAGGTAACGGAAGTTTCCAAAATAGTGTCGGACCTATGAAAACCTCCAAAAAACCATGATAAACCTCAGTGACGGACCTATTTCGACCTCCGAAAAAATAAGGGAAATGTATGTTGGTTTTACAAACTAACCTCATATATTTGGAGGCCCCGATAGTGAACAAGATTTTGATAAGTAAATCCCCCGTCGCTCCCCCAACATATTAAAGCTGAGTAATTTAGAGGTATATATAAACCTTTAAATTATTCAAAATGAAAAAAGTATTAGCAATCGTAGCGGTAGTATTATTCAGTGTAACCATGTACAACTGCACAGAAGACAGCATTAATGAAGAGAACACGACTTACTCAACAGGAAAAGACTGCGACGGAAGTCCAGGGGACAAAGGTTGCGGAGACGATTAAGAACGGTTTAGTTTATTTGGTGGCGGTACTTGTTGCCGTCACCTTTTTGATACATATGTTCCTTCCTATTACACCCAGTGGATTACAGGGTGTTAAACAGGAAAAAAATGCCAAATCCGATGAAATAGACTCCTACATTGAGGAAGCATTGAAAAATGACGTCTCATATTTACAACTTCAAAAGGAGTACGATTTGATTAAAGATCGATATTCCAAACAAAAACTTGACTTCTACGTTAGCGGTTTCCCTTCTTGGCACAAATTCACATGGCATTTCGGAGTCGGACTAATTATTGTTGTCATGTCGGTCTATGTCCTGACGACAGTAAATTTATATAGCGGTGCTCGCAAAAAGTCGATAGCCTTCATGGCTTTTCTTTTTCTCACCTGTGGGGGTTACTATATGGCGTGGATCTTTTTTCCGTATGACGACCTTCCCCACAAAATATACTTTCCGTTATTAGTGTTCATGGCCCTGCTAGGAGCAACTAGCGCAATGTTCATCAATCGAATAAAATTCATGAGCATTTCCAAACTAAAGGGAATCATTCGCATGACAATGGATAGGCTTTTGGACGGCAAAGGCTATGCCCGAAATGAAGGTGAGTATACAAAAAAGATTCTTGAACCCACAATTAAAGATCTGCATGAAAGAACTAGATGATCTTCATGGCGAAGGGTTTATTTCTGATCGCTTCAAAAATCAAATGTACGAAGACCTTATTGAAAAGGAAAGGTCTGAAATAGAGTCATTGAAAGAAGATATAAAGGAAATACGAAATGAAAATGGCCTAGACGCCAGTAGCTTTGCTTTTTGATTCTTTTTCGATTTCTAGCATTCGCTTATATGCCATTTTTTCTACAAATTCTACAAACAAAGGGTCGTTCAAAAGCTCTTTTTGTCTTTTTACCACCGCAATACTAATACTCTTGACGTCCGCCAAATCACTTATCTCCGTTCCATACATTTGACCCTCTCCAGTTAAAAGCCAGTTACCATTTATATCAGGAAAATGCTTGATTATAGAGGAAAGTAATCCGAACTTAGGTTCGTTTTTTTTATTTATGATCTTTCCAATAGCTACGCCAGAGTAGTTGGCCAACTCCCCTAAACCCTCTTGTTTAAGGCCTTTAGCCTTCATAACGGCACGTATCCTATCACCTATGTCCATATATTCAAAATATTAAAGTTCAAAAAAAGGAACAAAAGTTTTGAAAGCCTAACTAAAGTTTATATTTTTGTCCTATAACATACTTCTGTAGTTGCGCAAAGTAACAAAAATTGTGCAAACAGAGTCTTAAAAACCTAGTGAATATGGACACTCCCCAAACCGAAGACCAGACCAAGGAAAAAATTAAAACCGAGTTTGTCAAGGTGGCATACAAGACCGGATATATCAAAAAGCTTGCTTTAATAGTCGACCGCGCCCCGCAGACCATAAGGAAAACATGGTTCAGCGAAAGTGGATTTTGGAGCATCCCGACCGAATACTATCAAACCATTTTAGATACTCTTGAGCAAGAACCCAAGAAGTAATGCCAAAGGA
Organism: uncultured Flavobacteriaceae bacterium; assembly: GCA_947494565.1. Taxonomy (GTDB): domain Bacteria; phylum Bacteroidota; class Bacteroidia; order Flavobacteriales; family Flavobacteriaceae; genus Maribacter_C. The sequence goes on from CANLVG010000005.1 coordinate 171,492, forward strand.
AGTTGTGGACATAGCGGCTAGGCAAAGGTCTTTGAAGAGGTTCCTTACCTGTTACAATCATCTTGATAAAACAGAACTCATCGAGAAGGCCAAGGAGGAAAAGATATATCATGAATCCACAACATCCAAAGAAATCTATGATCTAATAGTCCGGTTTGCTAAGCATAATAAGATAGTGATACATAACAAATCTCCACAGAGAATAAATCCGGTAAAGCCATTGGAATCCTTTAAAAGGAGATATGAAAAAGTAGAGAAACTGGACAATGAAATCTCCGACATAGAACTAGAGGACCCATTGGAAATTAAGGAAGAAATGGAATTAAAAAAGCCTCCGCCTCTTATTATCAAACCAAAAAAAGATACCAGGTCCAATTTTGTACGGGAACTGGAACTCGAAGAATCATTATTGACGGAAAAACTGAAAGCCATACAAAACCTCTTATCAATCTATAATCATTAACAGCATGGGAAAGAACATCGAATTACGTAAGCTAGAACTGTCCAATTTCAAGGGCATCAAGCAAAAAACCATTGATTTTAATCATGTGACCAGCATCTTCGGACAGAATGCCGCAGGTAAGACCACCATCATGGATGCATGGACCTGGTTGCTTTTCGGCACGGACAGCAAGGGCAACAGCGACTCCAATTTCGCTATCAAGACATTGGACGCAAACGGCAAGGTCATACCCAAAATAGAGCACTCGGTGACCGCTACGCTCGATGTGGACGGTAAGGAGTACAAGGTACAACGGATACTTAAGGAGAAATGGGTAAAGGTCAGGGGCGACCTCGAGACCACTTTCAAGGGCAATACCACCGATTACTTTTGGAACGAAGTACCAAAATCCAAAGCTGAGTACGAGGGCAAGATATCGGAGCTTATCGACAAGAATATCTTTTCGTTGTTGTCCGACCCGTTGTTGTTCAATTCGCTCCATTGGGAGAAGCAACGGGCAATCCTTATAGGAATTGCGGGTGAAATCGATAATGCTTCTATTGCCATGGGCAACGATGACTATGAGGCACTTTTAAAGAAGCTTGATGACAAGGACCTTGAGGAATACAAAAAGGAGCTGGCCTCAAAGCGTAAAAAATTGAACGACGCCATCAGGGATATTCCCAGCCGTATCGACGAGGTGACCAATAACAAACCGGAAGCACTGGATTTCGGGGCGTTGGAAAAGGAGAAAAGCGAACTGCTAGAAAAAATCGAGAAGTTGGACGGAGAGATCCAAGACCGTAACAAGGCCAATGAATCCGCAAATGCCGAGCGACAGAAAAAATCCGATAGGGTATTCGAACTCAAGACCCGCAACCAGAACATCGAGTTCGAGATCAAACGTAATATCAACGCCGAGGCCTCCAAGGAGTCCGACCCTACGGAGAGTATAAGGATCAATCTCGGAAATGCCAAGGACAATCTTGAACGTTATGAGCGCGGGGTCCAAAAACTGGAAAGCGAGGTCAGCGATTATAAGCTGGAAATCGAGACCACGGAAAAGGAAATCGTCGAGAAGCGAAAGGAGTGGGAGGATGAAAACGCCAAGGAACTGATATTCGATGCGGGAAGCTTCAAGTGCCCTAGCTGTAAAAGACCGTTGGAAGCCGATGATATAGAGACTGAAAAAGAGCGCATGACAATCGATTTCAGGACCGATAAGCAAAAGAGTCTCGAGCTGATCAATAAGCAGGGCGCCAATCTTGCCGATCGAAAAAAACAACTGGAAACGTCCCTTGAATCTATAAGCAAAAGGATTTCCGAAGGCCGTGTTAAAGTTCAAGAGACAAAGGAAGCCGTAACCAAGCTGGAAACTGAATTAGCCGAATTGGAATCAAATAAGAATTCCCAACAAAAATCGGAACTGACACCGGATTTGAAGTTCAAATCCGAATTGGAATCAAATAAGGAATACCAAGCCAATATACAGGTAATCAAAAACCTTGAAACGGACTTGGAAGGCGGTACCGGTTTCGACGCCTCCGATTTGACCGTACAAAGAAACCATCTGAATAACGAGCTCTACGCAATAGATGGACAGCTCAGGAAAAAAGAGGAAATCGAAAAAGCGGACACACGTATCATCGAATTGGGCGAGGAAGAAAAGAAGTACGCCCAACAAATCGCGGATATCGAAAAAGAGCAGTTCATCGCACAGGAATTTACCATTTCCAAGGTCAACATGATCGAAACCAAAGTGAATGCGCTTTTCCCCGTTACCAAGTTCAAGATGTTCGAATTACAGGTCAACGGGGCACAGGTTCCGACTTGTATAGCCACCTATAAAGGTGTTGGCTTTAAGGACCTGAATACGGCCGGACAGATACACTGTGGCATCGAGATAATCAATACCCTGTGCAAGCATTACGGTATCCGAGTTCCCGTATTTATAGACAACTCCGAAAGTATCGTGGAAACACCGAGTACCGACAGCCAACTGATTCGATTGGTAGTGAGCGAGAACCATAAAGAACTTAAGGTGGTATGAAAAAGACGATAAAGGATTTGAGAATTGGAGATACGGTCTTTATGTTCTGTCATTGCGAGCCGACAAAAGAACTAAGGGTCGTAGGAATTAGCGAAAGAAAGCTGGAGGTCAAACACGCCACGGGATATCCACGTTTGAGTTTCGAAATGACTCCAGAGGATTTTTCTAGATGGACTTTTAAATCTACAGAAAAATACCCTGAAACAGTGTATTTGGAAAAGTTGGATGCCTTGAAAGCACGACAAAAGTCTTTAGACGCTAGACTTATTTCCGTGTTCCGCGCTCAAACCGATTTCTTAAAGTCCCTTCAGGAACTTAATGACAAAATCAGAAAGAACGATTTTCAAATATTAGAGGAAACCAAGAAAAAATGAGACCCTATATCGGTTACATACCGGTCTTAGGATGTTGTAAACCAGAAATCGGTCATACAGGGTTTTACCTCTGCAAAACCCATGGATACAAACACACGGATTACAAACCTGAAGGGGAACAATTGAAATTAGAGCTAAATCTAGCCAATTAACAAATTAAAGTATGATAGATTTTTTTACAGAGCTTGACACCACTCGTTTAATTGAATACATCAAGCAAAACCATGATCCAAATAAACCATTGGTACTTGTTGTTGATTTGTTTTGCGGATGCGGTGGTGTTACCGAAGGGTTTTTAAATTCAGAAAAAAACCTATTCGTTGTGGCATGCGTCAACCATGACGAATATGCCATAAAGTCTCATCACGCAAACCATCCATATTGTATTCATTACACTGAAGACATTCGTGATTGGGCCTTAATTAAAAAGATAGATACTCTTTTTAAAGCGCTCAGAACCGCTTTTCCTGATGCCGTTGTCATATTACATGGAAGCCTAGAATGTATTCATTTCAGCAAGGCCAAAGGAGGAATGCCTAGGGATGCTGATTCAAGAACGCTTGGAAACCACCTTTACAAATACCTGGTAATTGAACCCGATTACATAACTATCGAAAATGTTGATGAGTTCAGAACATGGGGGCCAATGGCACAGGTACAGAAAAAGGGGAAATGGAAAGCCAGTTACAAAAAATCAAAAAGAAAAATCGTTTGGCTCGATAAATCCTATGAATCGAATCCGTTGTATTATAAAAGCAATGGACTAATTCCTTGGGATATGCCCATACCGGAACGCAAAGGTGAAGATTATGAGAAGTGGATTAAGAGCTTTGAAAACAAAGGATACAGATATGACAACAAATCTCTAAATGCTGCCGATTTTGGCGCATACACAAACCGAAAAAGGTACTTTGGTGTTTTTGCCAAAAATGGATTTCCCATTGAATTTCCATTGCCGACTCATATCTCTAGAAAAAAATTATCACAAAACCCAAACCTTAAACAACACAAGGCTGTACGGGAAGTGCTCGACCTTGAAAACGAGGGTAGGTCTATTTTTGGTCTGAGCAAAAATGGAAAGCCATACTGTAAAGCTACATTTGGAAGGGTTTACCATGGTTTGATCAAATCCTGGAAGGAAGGTTGGTTCATGATCAGATACAATGGCGGAGATCTTCGGGACAAGAACAAGTCTATTGAAGAACCACTTGGTACCATTTTGACAAATAACACACATAGCCTAGTTAAACCTATATTTCTCACAAGTTATTATGGTGCCTCCAAAAATGGAAATGGAGTTCATTCCTTGGACAAACCTTGTAACACTATTACTACTAAGGACAGGTTCGCACTACATCATTTACAGTACGCGTACGGTAATGCGATGTACTCATCTGTTCAAGATGTTGCAGGACCAATAACCACCAACCCGAAACACGAACTCGTAACTCAGTATTTACAGTACGACTATACCAATGGAGGCAAGGGAAACCATTCAAGTGTTGATTATCCTGCCGGTTCAATAACCGCGCTACCAAAACACAAGCTTATCACTGCAAAATGGCTGTACGATACTCAGTTTGATAGAAAAGGAATGTCAATAGACCGTCCTTCTCCAACAATAATTGCAAGTCAGGACAAGAAGCCGCTTTATATAGCCTCGGCCACCAACAATAACAAAATTGACAACTCAGTATGGAGGGAAGATGATGATTTTATTGTAATGCTCTTAAGGACATTTATGAGACAACACAATATAACAGACATCAAAATAAGGTCATTGGAAATAGACGAGTTATTGCGTATACAAGGATTTCCAGAGGACTATGTACTAAAAGGCGGTAAAACCAGAAGCATGAGATATATCGGAAATAGTGTGTGTCCTCCAATGGCCGAAGCTTTAGGGAAAGCTATTTATAGCGGAATCAAAAAACATATAGGAAAAGCTGCATGAATATGACAACATTTTACATCATTTTAGAAATTATTTCCGCCGCTGGAGTCACTTACATGGCTATCCAGCTTGACAAATGGCTCAATGAAGATAACTCAGAAGATGAGGAAATTTCCATGACCAAAGAGGTAAGAAGAAAGTTTCCCCAGACTATTGATTGGAATAAATTCAATGAACTATGAAATCACTGGAACAACAGATTGGCGGTAAGTGTATCCATTTTAATGGATTGGTCAATAAAAAATGTGATAAAGGCATAACGTACCAAGACGTTAAAGAGCCCGAAGTAAAACCATTTTTATTTCCCTGTTTAAAAGGTGAGTTGAGAAACGGAGGTAGTTGTGAACTCTGTGAATTTCCTTCTAAAGAAGAAGTCGACAAGCAAGTCAAAGAAATCAACGAGAGACAAAAGGCTACAATTGGCAACCTTGTATCAGTTAAACAACATTATGCAAAGACCAAAGAAACATCCGGTGTTTTGAAGTGTCAGGGATGTGGAGGTGAACTACACTACGCGGTCGCAAAAATAAACGGCCATACTAGAGCTACCTGTAAAGGTTGTGAAATGGGCTGGATCGAGTAATCAACAATAATTAAATCCAAATAAATATCATGAGCACAGCAACAGAGAAGAAAGCTACCACCACCGCAGCGGTAGCAAAAAAGAAAAGTGCGGGAATTTCGAAAGTTAGCGCTTCACCTGCAGAGCGATTTACCGCCAAGGTAATGTCATTGTTCCCAAGTGGTGGCGACCAAAAAATCGAACTTACCACCCTCCAGAGAAAACTGATCAACAACTACTTCATCAAGCTTGATGGGGTTTTGGCCGAGAGCGAGGTCAAACGCTTGAAAAAATCGGAGCAGTATCGCGATGCATTGGAATATAAATGGGACAATGTGAATATGAACAAACTGGCCCAAGATGTCATCGCGTTCAGTGAGATTGGATTAGACCCCTTGCAACCTAATCATATCAATCCCATTCCCTATAAAAACGGTAAGACCAATAAGTTCGATATCACTTTCATACCTGGCTACAATGGTATCGAAATCAAAGCGGTAAGGTATGGCCTGAATTCTCCGGACAAAGCCGTGATCGAGCTGGTATTCGCAAATGATGAATTCCGTGTAATCAAAAAGGATGCTGAGAACGATGTTGAAAATTATCACTTCGATGTCACCAATCCTTTTGATAGGGGTGAACTGATCGGAGGATTTTACTATCACGTCTATAGTTCCGAGCCTACACGGAACAAACTTGTTGTGATGAACAAAAAAGAAATAGAAAAGCGTAAGCCAAAGTACGCTAGTGCCGAGTTCTGGGGCGGTGAGAAGGATAAATGGGAGAATGGAAAAAAGGTTGGTACCGAAAAAATCGATGGATGGTACGAGCGTATGTGCTGGAAAACCATAAAAAGAGCTTGCTGGAACGACGTGAACATCGATCCCGAAAAAATCGATGAGCACCTTCAACGGATGCTGCTAAATGAAAAAGAAGCTGTTTCAAATAGGGTGGAGAAGGAAATCAGCGAAAATGCCAACGGCGACGTAGTAGATATCGATTTCGATGAAGTCAAGGAAGAACCTAAAGCCATTGACGCCCCAAAGGACGAACCAAAGGCAGATTCGAAGCCAGGTGAACCCAAAATGATGTTTTAAAACTTGACAATGAAACTAAAAGTGCTCGGTTCCGGAAGTTCAGGAAATTCGTATCTGCTGACAGATTCGGATAACAACATGCTATTGGTGGAATGTGGAGTTCATCCAGTAGAGATTAAAAAGGCTATTGATTTCGACCTAAGCAATGTTAGCGGTGTACTTGTCACACACGGCCACCAGGACCATTGTAGGGCCATTAATCATTTGGCCGCTTCCGGACTCAGCATTTATGCTTCCAAGGGAACTTTGGAAGAGACCAATATGATACAGCATCATAGATCGGTAGTGATGAAGCCAAGTGAGCAACATTATATAGGTCCATATATCGTAAAGGGATTCGAGATTATTCATGATACCAAAGAACCTTTTGGCTTTTTGATACATCATTCGGAATCCGGAAATATAGTGTTCCTTACCGATACGGTTTACTCGAAGTTCCGTTTCTACAATATCAAACATTGGATCGTCGAAGCAAATTACGATCAGGAAATAATCGATACCAATCCGAATGGAAACACATTCGTCCGCGACCGTGTGCTGCAAAGCCATATGTCAATACAGACACTTGAAAAGATGCTTGCCGCAAATGACCTCAGCCAAACCCGAACAATAGTACTGACGCATTTGTCGGACACCAACTCCAATCAGTATACCGCCAAGGAAAGAATTCGGAATCGTTTTTCAAAAGAAACGCATATAGCGACCAAAGACTTAGAAATATCACTCAATAAAACCCCTTTTTGAAATGGACAAACTCAAAGCTTCGGATGTCATCAAGATAGATGACGAATTTATAGAACAAGTTGCCGATAAACTGAGGGCCAAGGCCCCGGAAGTCGTGTACACTTTAAAGGAACTGGCCAAAATGCCGGGCATTAAGGTCAATGAAGCCACATTACGCACGCACGCCAAGAACTATGCAGCCGGTGAGACCCACAAGCGTCATTTGGTGGCCACCAAGAAAGGAAAGTCCTGGTACGTAAAGGAAAAGGACCTTGAAAAGTATTTAAAATAACCCAAACCCAAATATCATGAAACACAGATTTTATTTTGCCCAAGGAGAAAAGCTTCAGGAAGTTGTCGAGAAATTGGAAAGCAAAGAGTATTTCCAATTGACCGATGCCGGTACCGCACTCAATAAGTTGATCATTGACACGGAATTAATGCAGTTCTGGTTAACCGACCAAAAACATTTTGAATCCAATATCAGCATAATCAAGGATAAGCACAATGAAGTTTTCCATGAGCTGGACTTTCTTGAAATTGAAAATCTATAAAACATAAAAAAATTTGTGTTTTAATTTGTGTAAAACATCAAATTAATGATGTTTTGGCTATATTTGATGTGTAAAATAAATGCAGTAAAATGACGGAAGAACAAAAATCCTTCATCAAGAACCCTAAGAGGGCAACTTTTCGTGTTGTCGAGTATCACGGGGTTTACAACAAAGTTGAGATAGCAAAACTTCTCAATATCTCCAGGCCAACCTTGGACACCCGTCTGAAACAGCACAACTGGAGATTAGGCGAACTACAACTTATAACCGAACATTTCCCTGTATTGGCATGAAGGAGCTGATTAAAATAGTGTCTACAAAACAAGGTGAAGTTGTTAGCCTTAAAGAGCTCCATAAGTTTCTTGAGGTAAAAACCAACCCGGTTCTATGGGCCACACGAATGTTCGAATACGGATTCGTTGAAGACCTGGATTACATAACTATCAAATCTGAAAGGTCTGACAATAAGCAAGTTGTGATTAAGGATTTTGCATTAACCCTTGATTGCGCCAAGGAGATTTCAATGATTCAGCGTACTCCTAAAGGTAGAGAGGCAAGACTATACTTCATTGCCTGTGAAAAAAAATTAAGGCAACTAAATGTTCCCCAAACTTATTCCGAAGCACTGCTTTTAGCTGCTAACCAGGCCAAGAAGCTCGAGATACAATCCAAACAGTTAGAAATCAAGGACAAAGAAATTGAAGTTGAAAAAGATAAAAGGGTCGTCCAGCAAATGTTGTCGGAGGCTTTATGGGATAGGGAGGACAGGAACGACCTTATACCTAAATGGGGTCGACGATGAAACGTATCACAGGTTCATTGGAGATTGACCAAGGCCTTAGCCAAGACCAAATGGTCGAAGTTATCAAGGACCATATAAAATACCTGTACGATATCCTTGCGGACAACAGCCCGGTGGGTATCAAGCGAGAGACCGATTACAGCATTGGATTTATTATAAGAACAATTAATGAGTACAAAACCAAGAAGCATGACTAAACCCATTAAAGAAAGGTATCTGACCACGGATACCGGAATGAACATCGACAAGCGTATCGAGGATAAAAAAACGGCAGTTTTCGATAATTACGCGGAAGCCAAAGCCCACGCCGAACAGCAAAGAAGCTACCATTACCCCATATTCGAAGATGGGAAATCTACCGAACTGTACGGGGTTCCGAAATAAGTATTTAATCTAAACCTCGCGATCATTAGGTCAATCGCCAATATTAATTATGTCAAATTTTAGAATCGGTCAATTATACGACCCAGCATTCAAAGGGCTCTCCAAAAAGGAGATTATGGACAATATAGAGGCTGTTGCCTACAGCCAAGAGGAAAGGAATTATAGTGTCCAACTAAGTGAAGGACAAATCGCTACCCGCGAACATGATTACACCCAGAACGGCATCCAAATCGAAGAACTCGAATCTGAAAAGAAGCGAATCAACAAGTCGTTTACGGACCAAATAAATGACCTTAAGGCTTCCTCTGCGGAACTCGGAAAGGCCGTCAAGTTCAAATCCGAGCAACGACATGGCTTTGTCTTCAATGTGGAAGATCCAGAAACGGAAACCATGTACATGTTCGACGAGGAAGGCGTGTGCATCGACCACAGGCCTTTTACCGCCAACGAAAGACAACGCGTAATCAAGTTGCAAAACGAGGCGGTATAACCAGGTTCAACTTTTAAAAACTATTTAGAATATATATGGAAAATAAAGATAAACTGGCCGCTAAGGCTTTGGCCGAGGGCCATACCACGCTTCTTCTATTAGAAGGACAGGCACCTGTTCAGCACAACAACAAATGCGTCAAGATTACGGGTAATATCGACGCTCCTTCTAGGTTCATTCGAGCCCGGTATAAGGATTTTGAAAACATCTCTAGACACTGTCTGGTTTCAGTCGAGAAAGGGAAAATCGAGCTTGTTATCGATCCACAATCGTCTGTAGATAAACACGAGATAGTCGGAGTAATAAAGAAATCCCATAAGTTCACTTCACTTGGTATCAATGATTCCGGTTGCAATTATAGCCCGGAGGAACTTCATCGTAAACTGAAGCTCATGAGAAGTTATTTCCCTGACGTTTCAAGCCATTCGGCAATCTGTAAGGAACTCAAGAACCTTACAGCTACGATAAATCGTGAAATCGAGGACCATGATGATGAAAGGGGCAACCTTTCACAGAAGTTCAAACAGACCGTTGAATCGAATATCCCAAAGGAATTCATTATCAGTATTCCGGTCATTGAAGGTGAACCACCTGTGGACCTCACCATGGCTATAACTCTAAGGGCCGGGGGAACTTCAACCATACTCTGCTATCTGGAAAGTATGGATGCCGCCGATATTATCGAGGAAACCTTTAAAAAGAGGATTGAAGAAGAAGTCGAAAAGCTCCAGGAACATACTGTAGTTATCGATTACTAGAACCAATACAATGGCGCATGTCCAATGCGCCATTTTTTCTTATGGATAGACAAAAGGAAATACTAAAAGTTTTTCAGAACCAACCAAAAGGTAAGGTCCTGACAAAGTCCGAGATAATCGAATTAGGTCGTATCTGTTACTACTACAATACCAGAAAACATGTTGGCGATGTACTATCCAGAATGGTAAAAAACAATCTTCTGAGGCGATTAAAAAAAGGTAGCTATCAATGGACCGGAACAACGGTTCCATCACATGGAGGACCGGTAATAAACGACCCGAATCAAGTAAAACTGTTTTAAGAAATGGCCAAGAGATTTATAGATTCAAACTTTTTTAAGGACCCCTTCGTGAGGGGGTTACAAACCCCCTTAAAATCATTCTACATCTACCTCTTTTTAGACTGTACCAATGGTGGTTTATGGAATGTTGAACTCGATGTCGCGAGATTACGTTGTGGAATCCCTGAAACAATTACCGATAATGACATTAAAAATGTGTTTTCACATAAAATATTAGAGTTGGAAAACGGTCAAAAGTGGTTGATCAAAAACTTCTTGAAAATCCAACATAATGGGGAATTGAAGCAAAAAAATAATGCCCATGTCAACGTGATTCCGGAATTAAAAAAATATAATCTTTTAAATGAAGTTGAGGATGGTGTTTTTCACCTAAAAGATGAAATAATCAAGCCCCTTCCTACCCCCTCACTAAACGAAGGTTTAGGGGGTAAGGTAATGGTAAAAGAAAAAGGTAATGGTAAAAGTAGTGGTAATGGTAAAGTACCAGCACCTCAAAAAAATGAATTTTCCAAAGAAGTTCAAAATTGCTACGAGCAGTGCCTTTTTCTTTTCGATGAGCACCTTCGGCCTAAGACCGATACCGAGAAATTCAAATGGATGCAGACCATAGAACGGCTTGAAAGAATCGACAAGGTCCCATTTGAAAAGATAATCCAGATTACCAGGTCAGCTCGGGAAGACGATTTCTGGAAAAACGTGTTTCTCTCCTTGACCAAATTGAGGACCAAAAACAAGGATGATATAAAATACATTGTTGTGTTTCATGAAAAGTTCAAATCGGTGATGCCAAGAAACTATGCCGAAGAATTTCAAAAAACACAGCAAGAAATAGCTGACGACCCGAACCATATCGCTAGAAATCTAAATATGTTTTAATGCAGACGGAGAGTGCACAACTGAAGGGAATCGATTTAGCAAATAACATAGTAGTCCCAACCAAGAATTTTAGTCTGGCAAGGGTTGAGATGAGTTTGACGATCAAGGACAACATTGAGAAGCCGATAATGAAGACCGTTTTCAAAGGAAATACGGAGTTGGCCTTCAGCATGATCAAGACCTTGGTAAAAAGATTCGTGGAAAGTTTTGGTTTTAGCACTAAAATGCCACCAGCCCAAATCGAAATGCTTACGGTTGATACGCTGGAACGATTCCAATACGAGAGCATCGAGGACGTGATACTATTTTTCAAAATGGCCAGGTCCGGAAAATTAGGTACAACCAACAGGGGCGTGGATTCAAATTTGATTTTTGGGGAGTGGTTTCCCAAATACATGGAAATGAAAGCCGAGGAAAGAGAGCGCCAACACCAATTGCAAAAATCCAATTTAAGCACCGAACAAAGAGGGGCAAATTATGAGGACGTCATGAAGACCTACCAAAAAAACGCCGACAAATTATTTGAAAAAAAGGTCGCGGCCTACGTTGATCGGATAGTCAAGAACATGGATAGACAAATCCTTGAGGACACTATTGTCGATTGGGAGAAGGATCCGGTCCGTAAGCCTTACGTCAACTTATTGAAAGCAAAAAGAAGAACGATTAAATAATCACAAAAATCAAGAAATGAGCAAAAAAAGACTATTCGAAGTACTGGATGAAATGAACCAAGAAGACGCCGAAAACGGAACAAGATTGGTTTCTGTAAGCTACAACTTCGTCGCTGGAGACAAAGTAAAACAAGGAGCTAAAATAACTATGGGAATTGAATTATCCGGATTAATGGACATTATGTCCGACAAGGTAATTCCCGCTCTCATTTTAATCGATAAAGAAGAATATTTTAAAAGAAACCCATGAAAAGAACACTATTCACCTCAATTGCAATTTTACTGCTAAAGTCATGCAGCATCGACTCGGATCTCACCACAATAGCAAGTGGAACGACCAACAACGGACTAAGAACGACAACATCCGTAATATCCAAATCGGAGATACCGGACTTCCCTGTCGATATGCCCGACACCTTTTTTCACACTTTTAGTAACGGGCAAAAGTTCATAAACCAACGAACGGGGCCATTCGAGCACAACATCGACCCAACAGGACTTACGATGAAGGTCTCCAACGCTATTACAACGCCACCAGCAAGCGAAATACTGATACTTGAGGGCGAAGGCAACTGGGAGAACGGAAACCCGGATATAACCCTTGATACGAAGCAGGTAAGAATGGGGGTTTACAAACCTAATATAGATTTCATCCCAATAATATACATAAACGACGACCCTGTAGAACTATTTAACAATGGTGATTTCTGGGAAATATTCTTTAAACCCAACGAAAACGGCAACCGAATCATAATAGATGATTATGATAACGTCCACGGATTCGGAGAACCTGGAACCCAGACCATCTTCTACCGGGGCGAAAAGGCCGAGGGCGGGGTAGGTGTCAAGAGCGGACTGTTCAGTGTTAAAAATGAAATCGAGGTGCCATGAAATATTATTTTGATACAGAATTTATTGAAGGTAAACAAAAGGGCCTATTTAAGGAGTCAAAACCAACAATAGATTTAATATCCATAGGTATAGTTGACGAAAACGAAAATACATACTATGCGATTTCTAAAGATTTCAATCTAAAAGAAGCCTGGAATAGGTATGATTTAAAGGCTAACAGGCTTTACCCGATGGGGCCTGAGAACATCAAGGAGTATTGGATACGAGAAAACGTGCTAAAGCCGATTTTCATAGAATTATGGGAATCAGAAAAAGACGCAAAACTTACGCATGCGGATTTTAATAATGGAATTTTCAACTACAAAAAAATGAAAAGGCTTGTTGCTAAGTATGGCAAAACGCGGCATCAGATTCAATACGAAATATTAGGTTTTGTTTTCGATAATGACGGAAAAGGTTTTGATGATTGGTTGGGTAGTACAGACGAGTTTTATGAGGCATTAAAAAACATTGATAATGAAAAACCAAAATTCTATGCTTACTATGCCGGTTATGATTGGGTAGTGTTCTGTTGGATATTTGGAAAAATGATAGACTTACCAAAATCCTTTCCAATGTATTGTCGGGATTTAAAACAGATGTTTGATCAAGAAGCAGAAAATTTGCCTAGTGCCGCATTTACAAACATTATGACCGGTGAAAAGATCGGCACCAACCTAAAGTCCAAAATAAATTTTCTAAAGCAAAGAAAGGATTATCCTAAACAGCAAAACGAGCATAATGCCTTAGATGATGCTAAATGGAATTTGAAATTACACCGGTTCCTAACTGATATAAAAAACAATATATAATCAGGAGAAAAAACGATAAAAAAATAAAACCCTACCACTACATACTAATAGCAATAGACCTGATAATATGGTCATTGGTAGCGGTGGCGGATAGTTTAATGGAATGAAAAAATAATTATGGATAACAGGGAATTTAACGTAGCAGGCCGAACCAAAGAGCAATTGAGAAAAACACTTAAATGTTTGCTTTTAGATGAATATAGCGAATTTCAAAAAGTTAAGTCTTGGGGTTTTGACAAAGAAAAAGGTCTCGTGCTGTATTGGTCTGAAAACATTAATAACAGTTTTAAGATGATGGGTGATTTAAGCCCGGAACAGTTAACCGAAACGGTATGGCAGTGGCTTCAAACAGATGAAGCAAAAACCACAACATTAAGTGGGTCGGATATTAATTATGATCATGACGGACATAATGAAATCGGATTCAGGGTATACAAAGACGGTTGGTCTGAGGTAGAAGGGCATCACTATTCCATTTGTGCAATTACCCCTAGATACTGTTGGTATGGAAAATAAATAATAAAGGCAAGGTGGCGGAAGCGGAGCGGAAGATGAATAGAAAGACCGTAAACCGATAAGTAGACGCTGACAGAGGGTAATTAACCAAGACGAGCAAACGTGTGCCGCCCTCAATGAACACCTGAAAGACTTGGATGAAGGTATCAAACCCTTCCCTTGCCTTTTAACTAAAACAAGAAGAATGGAAAATAAAAACACAAAAACACTATTGAACGCTGCGGGAAAGCTTTTCAACGATGATATAATTTCTTTTGAAGAATGGATTAGTCTTAAAAAGAAAATTAGAGATGGTCAATTGCTTATGATTAAAAAATCAAAACGATTTAACCCAACAATAAAGAAACAATAGAACTATGAAAGCAAATGAATATTTCGAGAAAAGCGAATACAGTAAAATTTATTTTGGAAGCAATCCTAAGTTGTTCACTGAAAAAGAATTAATCGATTTTGCTGAAGATTATCATAGAGAACAGGTAGCCGGAGCCCTCAGACATTTACTTGATAACTAGGTTAAAAAATTAATACCAGAACCCCCTAAAGAACAATAACATGAAAGACAAACTATCAATAGAGGAAGAACAAAACATAAAAGAGTAGAGAATGAAAGATCTTATACCAATGACGGATTATTTGCCCGACCACCCTTATTCCAAATTCCTAAAACGGCCCTTGACCTTGGGAATGTTCGTTCCCTGTAATGAAGAGGGAAGACCGATGGATGAACCTGAAAACTATCAGCTTTGGAGAAAACACGGAAGTTTCACCCAATATGGTGAAGAATTGACCAAGAAGTGTGTTCATTATAAAAAAGCCAAGGAAAAGGTATTGTTCGAAGGGTTGCTAATCGTAAGCCAAGGAAATTATGGGATGACGTTTGCAAAACCTGGTTCAAAGCCACATGAAACGATAACCTACAGGTATAGAACTGGGTTCGTCGGGTTAAAAACAATCGAAGACCTGACCCATCTAGGATTAAAATACAAGGAACCTATTAAATAAACAGAATGGAAGAAATCAGATCATTATCGTTTAAACAGCCCTATGCATCCTTAATGCTACACGGGAAAATCGAAACCAGGTCTTGGCCGACAAAGTATAGGGGCAGGGTATTGATATGCGCGAGTAAAAAACCGTACACGGAATCCGAGATGTTGGGAATATCCGGTGAAGTCCAGACCCAAAGAATCCTTATAAAGATACATGGTGAAAAAATGAAAGAGCCAGAAGGAGTGGCAATTGCAGTAGGCAATCTAGTCGACTGTAGGCCGATGACCAAAGAAGACGAGGAAAAATGCTTCGTTAAATTTCAAGAAGGTCTATGGTGCCATATATATGAGGATGTCCAACCTCTAAAACCATTTCAATGGAAAGGAACCCAAGGTTGGAAAAAACTCGACTTCTTCCAAAAACACGACATTAAGATTGCGCTAGGTCAATATCAGGAAGAGCTAAATAAACAGAACCTATGAAAGCGGAAGAAGTAAAGTATAAGAATTTAGTTGAGTACGACGGAAGGATTTTCGAGATCCATATGATAGCAGAGGAATTCCCAGCACTGAACACCGATGAATTCGGAATAGGTGTAGTGGACTGGAACAATATCAAACCTATCCCCCTTACCGAAGAGTGGTTGATAAGGTTCGGGTTTAATACATGGAAAGGATGGCTTTGTTTGGATGCATTTTCTCCGGGACACCCATCCCAAAGATTTGATTTGTATTGGTCCAAGGAAGATGGGTTTAATTGCAAATCAAGATATCAAGGAGATGTTGAATTAGGCTACAAAATGAGACACATAGAGCATGTTCACGAACTTCAGAATCTGTTTTACAGTTTAACAGGAGAGCAGCTAACCCTTAAACCCTAGACTATGAACAGACCATTAATAACAATTCTATTAGTCTTAATGTCATTATACTGTTCATCTCAGGATAAAATGATTGACACTAGTACAGTAAACTATGAAAACTTCAAACCTGAAATGTTTGCGGATATCAATCAATCAAGAACTGAATATGAAGCCATCTACTTGCACATGCTCTTTATTATGATGACCCAAGATTCAATAATAACCATGCAGCTAGAATTGATAGACCGATATGAATTTCATTCAAAAGTAATTGACGGAAATATTGAAATGCTAATTGAATCAATAAGGGAGTGCGACCCTAATCTTTACAATTTACTCAAGAAAAACTAGGACTATGACAGTAGAAGAGGCAATACAACTTGGATTCGAACCGGTATCACATTTCACCGTAATGAATGTCCACACCTTCGATTTAGGAAGAGGGAAAAAGTTGTCATTTGGCAACATAGGAAGCACCAATGAAATGATTTTCATACAGGAGAAAGCTTTAGGGGCCAATCACATAGCTGATACAGTATGCATCCACAATTTTGATCATAACGGATACATGACCAAAGAAAGATTAGGCGAATTACTAAAATGGTTTAGAACACCTAAACAATAAACAATGAATGTAATCGAAATCATGGTCGATATTATCGGATACCTGGTCCTAATGGCCGGGGGGCTTCTTTTGACATCCCTGATAGTCTATAAGATGATCGATTTTGCCTACGTGAAATGGGTAAACATCACGAAACTAGGAAAGCTATTTATCGAATTCCTTTACAGGATACATGATTTCAGAATGTACATGAGAAAAATCAACGAGCCTCAAGATGAAGAGGAATAACCCCACCTAAAGACAAGCAAGATATGAGCCACAATGAAAGAATCATCAAAAGATGGGCCTTGACCAGATTAGAGCGAAGACTTGAAAATTGTACTATATCCAAAGCGCCTCATCCCGACGGTGAAATGATATATTGGAATGACAAGGAGGGCAATATGATAAAAAGCCTTGCACCAAACGGATGTATTTGTATAAACCTTTACAACAAATATGGAGAGTTGTTTGGGGGCGTGATAATAATGGAGGGAGAAGAAGACTGTGTATGTCAAATCGATTGCGCAACACCTTTTCCGGAGTCAATGAAATTTGTAATGGCAACCTATTGAGATATGAGCGAAGCGGAAAAGTACATCAAACAAAACTATCACTATCTACAAGACGTAGTATATGAGGACGACAATGGAAATGATATCGAAATGTCCGAAGTCCTTCAATCCTTCGCCGATCACTATCTAAAGAAAAAGCTTGAGGGGTTCGATGATGTAAAGATATCCGAAATGTTCCCATTAGTACATTCAGGATTGGAAGACGTATTCAAGAACGTACTTACCAAAATGAGCAGGGAAGAGGGAGCAAAGGCCATACTTAGGGAGTTGGGGGAACTTTAATTCTTCTCCAAATCTTCCTTTATCTGGATATATTCTTTCTTAACGGCATCAGTCAGTATCCCCTTGGCCAGTTTCATTTGGCGCACAACATTTTTACTGTCCTCGCTACCATCAGTGATATCACCGTACCTGTTCCAAATCATTAGAGCGCGCACTTTCGCATTGTCCTCGAACTTGATATCAAGAATGTTACGATCGACGATTTTACTCAATCGCTTTGAGTCCTTGATTCTGTTGATCAGTTTTTTCGTTTCTTTTTTATCGAGATCCATACTTTTAATACGGTCCTTTAAGCCATTCATATCAACGGTACCGGCCATAAATTCCTTTGCCAATTTCTTGACTTCTATATTTCTGATATCCTCTTTCAGGGCTTTGCTTCTTTCCTCTTCCAGAAACTCCCTATTTTTATTGTACGACCTGTTGAACTGACTGGTATGGCTTACCATTCTTTTGATAACGGATTTCTGAACGTTCTTTGAAAAGTCCTTACCGATTTCGTTCAAATCCTTATCGGAAGTCATCGCTTCAGCACCTCCATACAGCATTCCAATGAACGGATTGGTGCTCGGAGTTGTTATCATACTCTCTACAGCACCTTTTAATCTTACTGACGAAAGTTCATGTTCCTTGGCCAGTACCTTATAGAAATCCTCAACGGACTTTGAACTCAAGCCTTCTGCACCCTCTTCAACTTTACCTATATCAAAGGATAATGGTTGGTCCCTATAGAAATCGTATCCGGTCGCATAGGTCAAAATTGCCTTGGTAACAGGTGTCCTGGTAAGGTTACCGGAAGCGGAAGTCAGATCAACGGGGCTTATGTTGTTGTTAAAAGCATTGAAAACTTCCTGAAATACCATTTTGGAACTTTTCCGTTTTTTACCGACGATATCCGAAATCTTATGGTTCACGATATTATCGCTTATGGATAGGATAGGGGCCAATTGCTGGTTCTTTGCGATTTTTATAACCTCATACTCACCTTCCTTGTCTTTTCGACCTGTAACGATGTTCATATACTGCATGCGTTGATACTGGCTTAATCCTTCTTGGGCTTCAAGGTAGATTTCCCATGAGGTCTTTTCATCGTCCTCTTCGCCTTTTAAGGAAGAAATTAGCATCAAGGAGATACCGGCCGTTGCTGAACTCACAACGGCACCGGTCTGCAGTACCCTGAAAGTGATCGCTGCTGGGTTCTTTGCAAACGCATCAGCTGCGACCCGTGTGCCTTGCACGGCTGTATTCAGGTAGGGAATCACCGTTTCAAGGTCTTTGGTAATCGTACCGCCTTGATTGAAGTCTAATAAACTTCTGGCTCTGGCTACCGCTGCATTATAGATGTCGTCTTTTTCCTGTTGGGTTTCGACGTCATCAATATATTCAAGTTTACGCGATTTTAGTTCGTTCTTGATGGTCCTATCGAATAATGCCATTCTAAACATTATCTCGGAATAATTGGACAACTTTTTCAATGTGACATTGTCCAGAATACCTTTGGCGATATCTTTGGTTTTAGGGTCGATAACCTTGTCGACAAGTTTTCCCAGATAGGTGTCTTTTTTTAATCGACCCTGTGTGCTCAAAAAGCTCATATCGCCCCCGTATTCTATATATTTCGAGAACAGATTGTCTGTCGTTCCTTTTTTACCGGATTTCCGAATTTCATTGATAGCCTTAAAGGTGTCCTTGGCCACCTGTAACATTGCCTTGGGAACAAAGGTGCTGTATTGGTCGCTGAACACGACATTGAACATAAAGTCTCGAGGTGTATTTACGATGGCGAACGCTGGATTGTTACCAGTGGCAATACCTTTTAATAACGCACTGCCGGATGCATACGAAATAGCTTCTTTGTAGTCCGAACCTATCATTCCGTTTAGGTTGTTGAACCATGAGTCGTGCAGTCCTTCCTCTATGAAAAACTCCTTACGGACACCTTTTTCATACCAGTAGGCTTTCTTGAAATTTTTTGGTGCCTTATCATATTTATAAGTAGGATTGCCATTCTTGTTGAGACCTGTAGTCGGATTGTCGATTATTCTTTGGTCTAACTCACCGAAGTACTTAATGAATCTGGTTTCTTCTCGGCTCAATTGTTTGGCATCCTTGGCCTTAAGCTTCTCAAAATGCTTTTTAGCTTTGGGGTATTCCTCCTTAATGAACTTTTTATTGATATTGTTCATGGCCATAGCCTTCATGCGACCGACAAGGCTGGTCGATAATAGCCATTCCGAGTTGGTGACCAAACTTCCTTCACTACCCTCGTCCAAAGAATTTATCTGCTCTTTTGACAGTCCTCCGGTATCTCCTTTCTCTACGCTATCACGGCCTAGGGAAACATTTCCTTCATAGTCGGTTATGTGCTGTAGGAAGAGGCGGGGCTGATAATCCAATCCATTAAGGCTGTCATATGTTTCCTTGGAAATCAATCCATTGGCGTAAACATCGTCCAACAGTTTTTTGTAGGTTTTAAAATATTGATCTGCGCGATCGTTCAGGTCCTTGAACTTTTTATCGCCTAAATCCTTTTTATACTGTTCAAGCGATCTTTCGGATATTACCCCATCGATAAACCCGGGATGGATAATTTCAGGTAAATCCTTACCGGCACGATTGTTATCGATAGCTATAAAACGACGTAGCTGAATGATCTCATCAAGGTTTTTCCTATCGGTTTTGGATAACTTATTGTAGATTTTGTTGTAGGCGTCAGTAAAGAGTCTTTTTGCCTTACCCGACGCTCCATGTGAGTTGATCATCAGGTTCTTGGTACCGTCCATTCCAGCTTCATCTACAAGTTTTTTGGAAATGAACTGTCTGTCCGTGAATTTCTGTATCAATCTACGAATAGCCTTCTTCTTGATTGCTTTGAAGGGGGTTTTTGGACTTAAGGTGTTATCCGAATCTTTAAAGACTTTGTTGGTTTTTTCTTTGGCTGCTTCCGGGGAAGTGGAGTTCGTCTCTTCGATGGTTGTGCGAAGCATATCCTCTAAGGTATTCTCATTGATTTCAGCTTTTTCGGAAACGCTAAGTTTTTTGTACCATTGTGATTTTTGTATGGCCTTTAATCCTGCTTGAATCACTTCTTGCGTAGTAGCGGCAGTCTTTACTGCCAAACGCATAGCCTTGACAGCAGTTCTTGCTACGGCAATAGGCAGACCGATACCCAAATTCTCGTCAGTGAACTTTTTAAGGTCGTTTTCAAGTCCTCCGAGGAAATCGTCGAGTTTTCGTAGGTTAGACTTTTCTGTTGGAGTGATTTTATTTAAGCTGTCCTTTGATTTAGAAAGGTATTCTTGGTATTCGTTTAAGTTTGCAGTTGTGTATTTTTCAATAAATTTGGCGGCGTTTGATTTTCTAGTACTTCTACTTAAGTCTATAAAGTGTATTCCGCTTGGTTGATCGAAATAGAAATTATTCGATTTGCTTAAATCTAAGTCGATTTTGTTTTCCTCTAAATACTTTATGTCTTTAAAAAGCTGTTGTTTATTTGATTCACTCAACTCAATCTTTGTGTCGGAAACAAGAGGATATCCTTTAGCTAAGGTCATAACGGAATAAAAATGTCCATCGACGAAACCCAATTCTGTGTTTACATGAATATTGGAAGTTCCCTCGACTTCTGCGGGATTTATTTCATGTAATAAAACAACGCCTTTTTTAATGGCGTGTGTATTATTGAAGTTAAAAACTTCAGTTCCATCTTTTTGACTTATATTATCTTTAAGATTTTCTTTTTTTAAAATATTAGTTCTGTTTTTAATAACATTTTTTTTTATAAAATCTATGTATTTTTCAATAGATACAATCGACGAACTTAAGAACAATGGACCCCTGCCCTCTTCTAATTGCATTTCGTTATTTAAGGCTTGAATTTTTTTCCTCAAATGACTAATAATCTCTTTTTTATTAGTAATTGAGGTTAGACGATTTTTTAAATCTTCTACATTTTTCGCTTGCGAACCTTTTGTAGTCTCTGGTCCACTATCTTCGCGTACTCCGGATCCTTCTGCGCTTTCTGAGCTATTTTCGCTCGTAGTCCCGCCCTCATTGCCGGGGTCAGCTTTGGGGTCTTCGATGGTTTCTTGGAAGGCTTGCTCTCTTTCATTTGATAAATTTACTAATTCTTCATCGGTTAAACTATCCAATGGCTCATATCTTGAGTCTTTGGTATTCTGCTGGTCAATGGCCATTTTGATATACCTATCATTGGCCGGAAGCCCTGTTAGCTTTGTGAAGGCTTCTTGCAGCGGTCTAATATCGTTATCACGCACCTCTTTATAGACGTCGTTCGCGCCGTTTTGATAGGTATCGATGTGGTCAACAATATCCTGTGGGGTGATTTCTATACCATAGTCCTCACTAAGTTCTTGGGCTATGGTATCGATGGACCTACCTTCTTTGGAGAAATAGGATTTGGCCATGCTGGCCCCGATATTGTTCTTGTCACCGAAATTTATATAACTTTTACGGTCGATTTTGCCTCCGATATTTTCGGCAATAGCCTTTGTCTTGTAGTCTACTTGGTTTTCTATAAACTCTTTGGTGTTTACGCTATTAAGGAGATTGGCGATTTCTGCCGGATTTTTGGACTCTTTGGCGATGATTTCGTTAACATCGGTTTTAGTATCCTCTGGTATTTTGGCTTCTTTCCCCTTGGTAAAATCAAAGTCATTTGCATATTTCTGTTGGATTTTCCTCCGTGTTGGAGCTGACGGTTCATTGCCCTTTGAATCTTTTATATTGAGAGTACCATCCTTAAATTCAGCCGTATATTTTGGAGCGGTCTTAGAGTCACTTACGGAATAGGTTTTAACCGCTTCTTTACCTCCTTCAGGCTCAATGGGGGATTGTACTTCTTGTTGTTTATCGATGTTATCCGTAGGTCCAGGGTTTCCATCAACATCAGTATTTTCGGTCTGTGTTGTTTCATCTGATTTTAATTCACTCGAATTCGAGGGGTTTTCAGTGGTTGCATTTTTTGCATCAACTGGTTTTGATTTTTTAGGTTCTATCAGAATTGTTTTTGATTCTACAAGTTCTTCAGCCGTTTTAGCTTTTTCTGCAAGCAACAGTTTTCTCGAGTCCTCCGACAGTTCAGGATTGTTCTGTATAGCATCATACTCGGTCTTGAGTTTGTCAAGTTGGCCCTCCAGCTCACCTAGTTTTTGCCTCTCTTCCTTGGAAAGGGACTTGAACTTATCGTATTCCGACTGGACTATGCCTTCCTTTTGATTTGACAGGTTTTCTTTTGTCGCCCTCAATTGGTCCTTTAGGTTAGGGTCGATGTTCTTTTCAAGGTCGGCATCCAGATTGGCTATTTGCTCATCGATCGAAGAGACTTTTTTCTTGGTGTCACCGTCCATTACCTTATTGGCCCCTATAGTGGCAACTGAAATTCCACCTCCCATAATTCCCCCTATAAGCGCAGCATCGGCTACGTTTTTCCAGAAGTTCGCGGTAGTTATGGATAGGTCCTTATCTTTAAAAAAGTCGTCAGAAAGTTGTTGTGCTATTGTGGTAGCGGCTTCTGATGTAGCTTCCATCCCCATCGATTTCAATGTGTTTTCAACGAACTTTTCGGAAAATTCCGAAGCCATTTTACTATTTCCCTTGAAAACACCTTTGAGCGGTTTCAACAAGCCGGCGGTCACCCTTTCAAAGACACCTTCGGCCGTACCGGTTACAATTGAATTTAGGATGGTATCCGAATCGAGACCTTCTCCCTCTCGCTCCAAGGATTCCTGTTTTTGTGAAGCGCTTCCCGCGCCAATGGCCAACAACCCACCAGGTGCAGCGGCCAACACCAATGAAGGTGCGCTACCGGCAATCCCATTGGCTATACGTGCGGTCGCTTGCTCGATATTTCCACTGGTAATGTCATCCATGATATTCCCTTCGTACTGGATGGTCTTTTTGTTGATTTCCTCCGAAAAATCGGTCAATCGGTTCTGTTGCTCTGCGCCTACAGAGGACAGAGCACCTGAAATGGGATTTTGTGAGGATTCCAATTGGCCTATAAGCTGTTCCCTTTCGGCTTCGGGCATGGCGTCAACTTTCCTTTCGAATTCCTCGACACCTTCGATTCCCAACGATTTCCCTATTCCTATGGTGGAAGCGAACTTTATCTTATTGATGAAATTGGGTATACCTGCCAACCCTGCCAGGGTTTCGGCGCTTCCGGATTTAAGATGCTCAAATGCATCCTTGCCTTGGGCCACTCTTAACTTAAATAGGTTCTTAGCAAAGTTGATTCCTTGATCAAGTATGGATTTCTCCGCCGTTTTTTCTATACCATCCGAAGAACCAGCTTCGATTTCTGGCTCCGATACCAACGGCGTATCCGTTGCAGTAGATTCGGGGCCTTCGATCGGATCGGGCTTTTTTTTTACAGAGGGCGCAATTTTGGCCTCGAATTCCTCAATGGTCCCTAGATTAAAATCCTTTCCTACACCGTTATAGAAAACTTTCCTTTTTTCAGGGTCCTGTAATTTGGCCTCGAATTCCTCGTAAGTGCCCAGATCATAATCTTTTGATACAGCATCATAGAGTATCTTTGATTTGTCGATAGGTGTAGGTTGTAGCATTTTTAGAATCCTTCAATTGATTTTTTCTTTTGAGATACTTCGCCTTTGTGCGCCTTTGCTTTTCCCTCTTCAACGGTTTGACCTAGTTGGCCATGTATTCGCGCTTCATCCTCGTTTTTGACGATAACCGAGCCCCTTATGTTCTCTCCTGGCAATGTGATACGGGTCTTGCCCTGCTCATCAAAGAAAATATTCTCTTTTTGTTCCTCCGTTAATTCGTCGATTTCGGTCTTTGAAATTGATTTCGTCTTTGGCACCACTACGTCGAGCACCATTTCTCCGTTTTCGTTATAAGTGTAGTTCTGGACCTTGGCATTACTATAGGTCTTACCGTCCCGGCCGACTACGGTTTCAAGTTTTACATTGTCCACACCGATACTATTGACCTTTTCGGGGTTAATATTGGTGGCCTTGAAATCCCATATTTCATTACTGGGTGTTACGGGCTCGGATAGTTTTGGATTGTCGGAATCGGCCTTTTTGGCCAATCGATTTTCTTTTATCCGTGAAGTAATTGCGGATTGGTCGACTTCCTTATTCGAAGTGCTCCCTATTTTTGATTTGGTCAATTCAAGGAAATCGATTTCACTCTGTTTCAGGTTTTCCGGAGTGACTTCCAAACCGCGTTCACGTAAAGCCGATTTCGCAAATTCCTTTGGTGAGCCATCCGGATTGTAGAATAGCCGATTTACCCTTAATGATAGTTTGTCGTCGTCAACGCCCTTTTCGGAAATCGTGGTGAATCCCTCTTGTTTTGACTCATCTTCGATTGCCGCTGTTTTAGCAAGTTCATCCGAAATAGCATCAACATTGAACCTTTTTTCGAAATTGAACGTGGGTATCCCCTTTTTTATCTGTTCGTAGGGCTGGACATCCAAAACCCCATCACCGTCCCTATCCACGAAAGCCACAGTTGGAAGACCGGTATCGTCAAGTCCTAACTGAATATTGCTGAATCCATTGGCAAAGGCTTTTTCATACTCTGGATTTTCAAATAAAGTACCGGACTCTTTCCCTTTCAGATACGATTGGTGTTGGTTGGTATAGAAATCGGTGACATTTTTCAGATTTTCGGGCAATTGGTTCAAGGTCTGAAGTCGTATCTGGGCCTTGAGTTTTTCTTCGTCCGACACCGTATCGCTCTCGAGAGTCTGTATTAATGGGATATATTGCTTTGTAGCTTGTTGTAGCAAGCGACCTTGGATTTCGTTCAATGAAGTCGACCCGGTGTCGTAATTGTTCAGGGGCTTAACGTACTTGTCGTACAATGCTTGCTTATCAAGTTTTTGATTACGCTCCCTATCGTATCTCTCGTTGTCGTTCAATCGTTGTTCCCGTCGCCTTTGAGCGGCATCTTCGTTCCAATATCTTACGTCCGAGCTTAGGGTGTCCGGTACTTTGGTAAGTTGTTGATATGCGGCGTTTGTCTGTTTGGCCATCTTAGATTTCGTAAGGTTTGGGTTCGAACATTTTAAAATCGCTCATATAGTCCGGTACACCAAGAGCGCTTATAGCGGCTTGACTAGGCCTGAAAATCTGATCGAGGGTCGAGTCATTGTAAAAAGGTTTTGCGCTACCTATCGGATTGGCACCGACCGTAGAGGAAACATTGGAATTACCGTTCCCTAATTGACCGTTCCTGAATCCTGAGATTGCAACATTGCCCAATCCCCTAATACCGGCCAAAGTCTGTTGTCTTCCAACATCTATTTGGTTTCCTATTCCAGCTAGTTCGGCATTATCCCTGTTTTCTTGAACACCCTGTATCCTTCGATTATCTTGGGCGATATTATAGTTCCTGTCGATTACCTGGTCATCTATCAATTGGGCGGCTTGTTGATTGTTACGATTGGTCTGTGCTTGGATTTTTGGTATAGCTCCAAGTACCCCTCTGATACCTGCCTCCTGGGCGGCTTGGGTGGCGCTGGCCGATTGAATATTGTTCTGTTCGATTAAAAGATCTGAACCATATGTAGAAATAGGTACATCTTCAAATACGTTATTAAGTTCTTGTCTTTCGAACTCTTCCAACGATTTCTGACCGGCCTTTCGTTGTTTTTCGCCTTGATATATGGATGCCCCTGCGACTACTCCTCCTATTATCAAACTTGCGGTACCTGCTGCCATATTGTTATGTTTTATACAAAGTTAGCACAAATTATAATTGTATTATCATTTCAGTGGTTCCTATAGAGCCTTCTACAAATCCACAGTCTACCAGCCTTTGTTTAAGGCTAGGGTGTTTCAGGCTCATAAAAACATAGGTTTTTCCCATCTGTTTGCATATTTCGGTTAGGGCTTTGATAAGAAAATTTAATGCACTTTTTCTAAGCTCACGGTCCTTTACGTCGAAATTGGCTACAGGATATTCGATCATTGCGCCGTTCTTAATAGTTGTGTTAATTATAAATCCAGCACAAATATCCACTCCCTCGTGTGAGACCATTAGGCCCTCAAGTTGGCCGTCCACCATAGGCAAATCATCCAATCCCAATGGCGTAAACCTGTTTTTTGTCCACCATTCCACTAAAGTATCGTGATCATTTAATGATAGGAGCCGCCATTCCATCACACAAATGATTTCACCGCATTGGACGAAACCGCAAAAATCTCAACGACGTCGGTATCATCGTTTTCCAATTCAACTTCCAAGAAATACCCTCTGATTTCACTTCCCTCTATACGGCTGGGTTTCTTGGCAAAAGCGAAATACCCGTTGACCGGAGCTGTCACTATAGCCGATACCGTTATGACCCCATTGGCCATATTGGTAATCGTACCGATTTCCTCATTGTTACTGCCGTTGACCTGATATAGAACATCCCCGACACTAACGATGTTCGGGAGCTGAGAAAAAGTAAGCGTGTTACCACTGTTCGATGATATTACACCTATGCCCTGTGCGGAATTACCATGTAGATCTTCATCGTCCTCGTTTTTCCTTAGATATGCGAATTGTCTACTTTCCTTTTGGATGAATTCCTCTTTTGCCAATGTGGATTCCGTGTAGTTGGTCTTCAGTTTGGCGGACCATGGACCCTGACTTTCCAATACTAGGTTCTTGAATATTTTATCATGGCCCGGACTTTCATTTAAGACGGTTGTGATTTTTGAATTATACTGTTGACCGTAAAAATTGTTCCTTATGGGATTGTCCCTGTCATTGTGGAGATATACCTGGCCGTTCTTGATAGTATAGAACCTATTGTTCAATCTACACATGGCCTCCGGTATCCAACTATGAAAACCGGTCCATCCCTTGTTCTTTTCCGAAAATGTTATCGTTTCTGGCATATCTTAAACGTTATATCCTAATTCCTGTAGGGCCGATATTATCTGGTCCCGATAGTATTGTGCGGTTCCGCCGTCCGTAATGTCATATTTAAAGAGAACTTCCGCTCTGTCCGAAAGGCCATTGGATAGATTATAGAGTCCCGTACCATTTTCCACGGCCTGAACAAAACCTTTGAAGTCCGGCCCGGCTGGAAAATCCACTTGAAATACAACTCCCCGATAGAAGTCGGGTGCAAAACCGGCCAATCTGGTCCTGAAGGCGGCGATATCGGTATCGTACTGGGCCGTTCGTGTCGCATTCGGGTCGAACACGGCACTGGCGTCGTGGTAAATGGGGTTGGACTCGTCCATGAATACAAGCACGATTTGGTTTCCGACCGGTGGAGCGGCACCTTTAAAGTCCAACATGTCAAGCATTCTTTCACCTGCATCTTGGATAACCTGGACCTTATTATTGTATTCGGTCTCATTATCGTACAACGGTAGTAACGCATCCTTCAGCAAGGTATCCCTCATGGTCTGGAGCGGCACTAATGTATCGTCCATGGAACCGGACGAATCAAAGTAGATATTGATAAAAGTGTCGTTGTCGATGATAAGTTCGCTAATATCCAATGTAACCGTAGCGACATTACTGTCCGAGTTGCCGTCATTGACCTTGTAAGTAAACGAATCACTGAAATTGGGGCTATTATCGTGCGTATAGGTGATGGTGTTATCCCCGTTGACCACCGCGGAACCATGGGAAGGTTGCGTAACTATAATCGGAACAATAGGGTCCGTATCCGGGTCGCTATCGTTGGCCAATACATCGATAATCACCGAATCCCCTTGTTGTACCATTGCCGAATCGTTTACCGCTATGGGAGCTTGATTGTTAAGGGCGTAGTCCCATATAAGATAAAGGTGGTGGTTTTCGCTCGGTCTGTTGAAAATGAAACTACCCGAATGAAGGTTCGAGTTTTGGCTAAGTTCGCTAAAGGTGACGGGCACAAAGGTCGCCGCTGCCAATATGGTATTAATGTCAGCTTGGGTATACAACTGGTCCGTGACCAAATAACCAATACGGTTCTGTTCGGAAAGCAAGAAATCACCCGTGCTCAAAGTATCCTTGAATGCTTGAATAGTTACGGTTTCTCCGCTTGCGGGAAATTTACCGACTCCTTCACTTCCATCCTCCACCAAGAACTGACTCACTCCTTCTACATCGAAAAAGTGATTATTGGAATAATACTGACCGTTGTTCCTTTTGAACCTGTTGATAATGGTATTACCGATGTCGGCATCGTCATTGGTTACGATGCTTATCAGTTTCATCGAATTTCCTACAGGGCAGCTATTGCCTATCTCTATTGAAGCGGAACCACCTACAGGGGTAATGGTAACGGATACCTTGTTATCCGTAAGGACCCTTGCTATATTGATCGAACCAACTCCGGAAATATTGGAAACCACATTGGAAACGCCATCATGGATCGCTTCGATGGTGGCATTGCCCAAATACACATCGTAGTTAAGGACTATCTCACCCGATAGACCGTTAAGTTGTAGTTCATAGGTAAAAACCTCGTCAACGATTT
Organism: uncultured Flavobacteriaceae bacterium; assembly: GCA_947494565.1. Classification (GTDB taxonomy): domain Bacteria; phylum Bacteroidota; class Bacteroidia; order Flavobacteriales; family Flavobacteriaceae; genus Maribacter_C. The sequence goes on from CANLVG010000005.1 coordinate 200,527, forward strand.
TATTAATGGTATTGCCACAGGATAGCAACAAGACCCCTCCCACATCATCATATGAGGTCAAAGCGTATTTTTTATGGTAAGGGTCGTATCCTCCAAGTTTAAGTGAATTAGGGTTGTCGATGAAAAGGTCCCTGAAATGCGATACCATACCATAATTGATTTCGCTAATACCATCTATAGACAACCTAATAGGTGTACCTCTTCTTGGATTTACGTAGTAGATCCTGAAAGCATCCCAAGCAATACTCTCAGGATTGAGCCCGACACCGTTTTCCCCGGCATATGGCACATAGCCTCCAAGTATTTCCGGAACCTCTGCGACAATAACATCGCCATTGGCCTGGCGTATAAGATCCTTTCCAAATAGAACATATCCGACCTTATCCTCCTGGAACACGATTAAATTGGTGTCCCTACTGAAAAGAAATTGGATGCTATTGTACTGTTTATCAAGTTCTTTGAAGTTTATAGTAGATACATTAAAAACGTTCAAGCCGTTGAAGTTCGTGCTCTCGACGAAAGGTTCTCCAAAGGTCAGATCAGCGAACCTTCTGATTTCCTTATACGGCTCGATTGTAGTGGTAGTGGGCTTGAAATCTATATTTAAGTACTCGGCATCGAGCGCGTCCTTTACACGATAACTTTCTACGCCGTTCCCTTGAACGAAACAATTGAAAAAATTAAGGTTGAGCGATGCAGGGTCGGATACGGTCTGATTAGATACGTTTCCAAGATGTAGCCCATTCTCGATATCGAAAGTCTGTTCTGTCTCATAAAATATTTCCGAATCCAAGATTGGCTGCTCGGTCTCAAATACAACAACACCTTCCGAAAGGATAATATCTATTTGACAGCTAAGTTTCGATTCCTCGAAAATGGTGCCGTTATCGTTTCCGGTCACCGCAAGAAATAAAGCATTGTTGCTTATCGGCGCCGGTGATCTGAAAAAACCATAGGTAAACCTGCTTTCCTGGTCACCCAAATCCACCACCTCTGCTGCCCACCACGCCTCAAAATTCACATAGTCGGCCTGAACGATATAGCTTTTTTCGAATAGGCCATTGGTTTCGTCTTTTTCGTATTGATGGAATTTAATGGAAATCTGACTTCCCGCTTTGATTTCATAATCCACGTAAAGATCGGTATCAGGATTGAGGTAACCGGCCAAGGAACCTTGAGCTCCACCTAAGATTACCGACGGGTTTCCACTGCGTGTTCGAGTAAATGCGGGGTAGGTAAAGAAGGCATCCTCTTGATTTAGGTTCATGTCGAAACCGGAAGGCTTTATCTTCATATATAGGCCCGCCTTTTCCTTTATTTCGAAACCGCTATCACCCGTATTGCCTGTGATAAAATCATCCTCCTGTTCCGATAGTTCGATTACACGAACCTTGATAAGCTCATCCACTGGGCCGCTCAGGTCGGATTTAACGATAAGGGTGTCACCTTCTTTGACTTTGTCCTTATTGGCCCCATCCAGTTTGATCCATCGAAACAATCCGTCAACATAAAATGTGCTGACGAATATATTCTGGTATTGTAATGCGGTCGCCTTCACTACGATTTTATAGGATTCTGCCCAGTATGGGGGAAGGTGATTTACATTTACAAGTAGCCGATTTTGAAAAGTGCTGAGTTTTTGCGGAATGTAAACGGTGTTACTATTACTTACTAAAACCGTTGATTTTCTTATCCAATGGTCCTGATACAGAAATCCTATTTCATAATCCATGTTGGTCTTGCAACTGGCGAAAGACTCGAGATTACTGTATAGAATCGAGGTGGCCGAGGTAAACTCGAACTGCACGTCTTCCGTGGTGTCCGGGTCGGGGCTATTATCTATGGTAAATGTCAGGACGATAGCATCTATTGTAATGGTGTTGGCCGTTGAACCTGATATATCGAAAGGGGTGTTCGCGGTTTGATTATAGTTACCAGGTACGGTGGCCTCATATCCGGAAATGAAGTTGTTTGTAAGTATGGTCTCGATAAAGTTGATAAAATCATCGTTAGCGGCCAACTGGGTCGCATCATCGAAATCTTGCGGTAAGATAAATTCCAAAAAGCCAGTGAACGAACCGGAATATGTGCTCTCCGAAAGTCGGAAATCGAATATAATCCTGTTTCCCTCATTGTACTCGACTTCCGATGGGAACGTAAGTTGTATGCTTTCTCCGTTGGACAAAAGCGTTACCGGTATGGTAGTTCCGGAAATATCGTTGGACTGGACATCTATGGTATAGTCCATCTTTATTGTATCCCCCGATTCGGTTATCATGTCATAACCTTCGACGTAATTACCCAAAACAGGTATATTCTCGATAAGGGACAGGGCCTTTGCCTTTCGGGGTACATTATCGAACGTCCTGAAATATTCCTTCTCCGCGATCGGCTTGTAGTTTTTGTTGTTCGAAAAGATAAGGTCCCGCATCTGGTCGTCACCCCATCCCTCTTCCTCTTTATTAAAACGGGCAATAAGAAAAGGAATAGTGGAATTACTTTTCTTACCTATTACCTCGATATCGGTTACCTGCTTTTCACCCGTGTCGAATTGGATGCGCACCGCATTAAAGGAGTTTACCATCCCGATGTTCTCCATGGTCTGATAGTCCAATTGGAATTTTTTCGGGCTAAATTCACAGTTAGAGTAAGTGGATATCGCGCTTCTTTCCCCGTCCAGGTATTTGTATCGATAACCAAAAGAGATAATGGTCTCTTCGAGATAATTGCTTTCCTCACTGGAGTAGGTCGGCGTAGTGATAGGAGCGGTTTTCGGCTGCTTCTTTATCAGGTAAACGTCCTCACGTTCAAAACCGTTTTCCACCCATGATTTGGCACGTTCGATATTTATGCAAAATATTTCGATGTTGTTGTCGGTCCATATAAGTAGGTCATCTTTAGTGTTTTCACTGATTACCTTTATTATTCCGGTAATCCTATGGTCATCATCCAAGTCCAATACACGGCCATTTCCGGAGGGCCTACTATCCTTTAGTACGATTGAAGTAATATTGTTTCGGGCATCGTATTCGAGAAGGAAGGTTGCTGTATCGGATTTTTCGAACCAGTATAGTTTATCCTCGGCCTCATCCTCATATTTGCCAAGATTGATTGGATTTAATCCTAAATCTATATTTGTAAGTTGCTTATTGGAAAGTGAATTTTCTACCGCACCGACATCGGATCCTTCGGAATCTATAACTTCTATGTTCAAGGCATCCTTATAATCACCGTCCGATAATAGACGCTCATCTACATCCTTGTTCAATCTGCCGTTTACAAAAGTTTTTTTAAGCATACTACTTTTCTTCGATTATAAGTCTTGTGCCGTTCGCATCCTGATATCCGGTCGAAGCGGAGCCATCCGTTCTCTGTATCCGGAATCGGATTACGTCGTTGGCGCTTAGCGCTACAATATCGTTGTACATAGTACTTTGACCGGAATCATATCCCCTTTGATAGACCGCCGACCTTGCTCCGCTAGGCTCGCTTCCGTTAATTTCCATCCATATACTGTATTCGGTTCTTGAGGTAGATGAATTGTTGATATAAGTATCGAATGATATCCTGTAATTTCCGGCCTTCGTAACGGTCAACTCGTTACTTGATAGAACTAAAACCGCTGTGTCCGTATTGACCCTGGTATTGTTCAGTACCAAAGTTTGAGACGTTCCCGCTATTCCCGTCAATCCGCCCGTATCGAGATAAAAGGAGGCATACTCCTTGCTTCCCCCTCCCATCGAATCGATTTGGGATTTCAAGGCGTTCAATTTTTGGGCTATTACCGTCAATAGTGCGGTTACGCGGCTCTGTCTGCTCACTAGAAACTGATTAAGGCGTTGAACTCCGCGACAAAATCATGCTCTGCGTTACCCATTTCGGTAGAACCTGCAGCGGCTATATTGTTTCGGGCCTGGTCTTGTTGTGGAGTTGTGAACGACTGGGAAGCGCTTGCGCTTACAAGCCCTAAATCCGCGGCTTGAAGAGCTCCTATCGCGTCGGCCAAATCACTAACGTCCTCTCCTTCAAGCGCCGTACTGATTGCACTGGTAATTTCGCTATTTACCTTAGATCCCGACCATGCTTCCGTGCTGTTCGTGGCCCCGTCATTTATAGTTACTCCACCTCCACCAGCGGCATCGGCCGTGGCCTTGACCTCGTTTATTGCGGCCACTAGGCTCGATTTATCGGTCGTGCTAAGACCCGCCGTTAAATCCCCTATCTGTGACTTTAATGTGTTCAGCTTTCCTGTAATGGCTGATACGAATGCCGAAATCCTTGATTGTCTACTCATTTTAAAAAGCTATTAATGTTAAAAATTCATCTTCGAAATCGAATTGGGGCTCACCGTAGTTATCGGTGACCCATTGTTTAATATCCTCTACCTGGAACAACTCGTCCAGATATGTGATCAGTTCTGTGGAGTTATCGAAAGTATCCCCTGATTGATTACGTATGGTGCTCCAATCGGCGTTGAAATCCCCTTTTCCATCACCTTCGTTGGTAATAGTGACCGTTCCATTATTTATGGAATAGGAATACCCCAGAACGGGCATAGGCTTTCTGCCCTCGATTATCAATAGATCCGATTTCCTATATATCTTCGCCATGTCTTATCTTCCTTACATAAGCGCTTATATTATAAACACTACCGTTTCCATCGATGGTGCATTTCAGTTCTCCACCATTATTTATAAAGTTCTTACCTATGAACATGGGAAAGTCAACGCTTATTTGTTCCGCTATTCCTGCATCATCCGAACCTGTAAATTTTCTTGGATTGAACCTGTCGACAACACCTATGTCCATATTGAATTTCCCCTTTCTATCGGCAACATCGGTCTTTAAAAAGAATTCTACCCTTATTTCGATATTATCACCTTCATTTGGAGGACTTAGTTTGTTACTTTCATTATCTATAAAGTTCCCAAGGCCCGCAGGTGAATTGGAATCCAAGTTGAAGTCGTTTCTTAATGGAAATGTAAATTCTTGTGACGCACTGAAAAAGTATGGATTCTGCTCGGTATGTAGAGTGTTGACGAAATAAATCCAGCCGGTTTTTATAAGTTCATCGACTTGATCTTCTACCGCTCTGTTTCCTATATATGTCGGCTCTCCTAAATTATTGGTAACATACTGTATCGCATAGTCGTTTCCATTTTTCTTAATGAAATAGACCTTATTGGGTAACCAGATTGAGGGCTCGGTCGCGGCTCGAATAAGTACTTCATCGTTCATTTTACCAAGAGTTTATGCCCCAAGGACTTGATGAGTTATCGAATACCGTAATCTCTTGTTTAGGTGAATCGGCATATTGGTCGGCCACTACGACCGTGTTGAGCTGCGTGATGTTAAAATGGAGATTGTCCATCTTGGCAGTATGCAAAAGCGCTTTGTACCTATTCTGAAAATCCCTTTTGTCCTGAATTCTTACACTTCGTCTTAGTCTGACCGTTTCGTAATGCACATAGGCCATGAGGACCTGTTTGAGGTTCTTATGGATACTTATTTCGGAGTCCGAAAGATTATGCATTTGAAGTCCGTCCGAAATGTATTCGATGACCACTTCTTTATCTTCAAGGTCGGTACTGAATCCGATCCTGCCGCGTTGCTCATCTATTACATATTCCCCTTGTGCGACCTCTCCGGGACAGAAGGTATACTTGCGAGCGGGTTTGTTGTACAGATTGCTACTGTCCGCCATCATTATGGCACCATCGTTATCAAAAAGAAGCTCATAATCGCTATCCTGTAGATAACCGACAGCCGTTTGGATATTATTGTTGGGCCGAAGGGCCTTAAGACGAAATTGGTCCGTTACCACGGAAATCCGGACAATATCGATAAAATCTTGTGGGAGGACGATAAATAATTTTGGTCCTACCGTAATCTCTGCGGCAAGTATCGTCTTTTTCACTTCGCGGTTGAGGACCTGGATGCCGTTCTTGGCTTTGGTCAAGAGTTTGCTCCTTGGAGTATTGGCCAAATAACTATCGGTATCGACAGTTTCCATCAAAAGTTCGTCGAGCACTTCTTTTAAAGTGATATAGGCGTACTTCCCATGTAGGCTTTCGTCTTCGTGATATGTCTGGGCAGTTTGGATGGGCATGATCAGTTAGTGTTGGATTGGTTGAAATCGACTTGGTCCTCGTTCATGCTCATTTGGATGATGTCGGACTCCTTGAGGTTAATGCCAAAGGCCAACAAGACCCGTCTTACCATTTCGTTCTCTTCACTAGGATGGATATCGGCATCCTCGAAATCAGGGGCCGAAGGATTGAAAAGTTCAGTGTTACCGTTAAGTTGAAAGGTCCATTTTGGAAATTTGACCTTACGCCAATAGGTAATCTGCATCAAACCGGAATACTCAGGATATAACCATACCGTATCACCTGCCATCCTGTAGATCGGATATTGCTCGGTGGCTGCGGGTTTAATAATATTGAACTCCTTTTTGTTTTTGCAAAATTCGAACGTTTCGCCGCTGGCCATTTCGATTTCGTCAATGTATTTGCAATCGTCCGGAATGTTTCGTGACGAAGCCGTATCAATAGGTAATGAATCCGTAATGATGTAATGATTGACCTTTTCCTGTATTCTATCAGGTATATTGGCAAGAAAATGTGTTCCCAGACCTCTGTTTTCACGATTTACCGCCCTATTGATATCGAACACGTATTCTTCGTTCCTAGACTGAATAGCGTTATGGAGAAGTAGGTTGAATTCTGAAGGGCTTACATTTCCCCGAACTTCCGTATTGATCAGCGTCTTGACTTTAGTGTAAATGTTATCTATCAAAAAGGACATAGTGGAGATGTTAACAACACAAAATTAAACAATAAAAGCATAACTTTAAATTGTGTTATTATTATGTAATGTATATTTTTAGGAATGGATGTCGATTTAGCCAATGGAATTTTGAACGCAATTGATGCCAAACACCTTAAAACAGGAGGACATTCTGGATTAAAACCTGTGGAATTGATCGATTTGACAGGGAGGCCGTACATGGAAATCAGCAGGTGCCTAAACCGACTTTACGAGGAAAATAAATTCAAGGTGAGAAGAGGTGTCAATTGCCATTTACTATTTAAAGCATGATGATCAAAAAGAAGATAAGGGAAACGGAGGCATTCAAGTCACTTGATAAGGTGAAGAAAATCGTTTTCTTAAGCAAGAACAACATAGAACTGATACGCCACGGACATAAAATGTCGTGTATGACCAGTTTTGAAAACTGGGTAAAAGTGTGTAGTCCGAAAAACACGGTACATGATATCGTAAAGGAGTTGTTGGAAAACCAAAAACCCCCAAATCAATGAGGGTTTTACTTCGGGAAAGAAGCGAATACATAACTAGATTAGACTAACTATGGATTATCATTATGAATTCAGCTGGGCCAAGATCCATGCTAAATCGTTTTTCTTGTTGTTGGCAACATCCTTTTCGAACATTTCCTTGTAAAGCCTTCTAGCTTCCTCCAAACTGATCGGGGGCTCGTCCTTGGTAGGGTCTAAAACTACGTCATTTTGATCGGTCGGCAAAGTATCGGTCAACGTCTTTTCCTCAATGATATCATTGATTTCGTTTTCGGCCGTAACCGGTACGTTCTTGACATAGCTCCTTTTGATCAAGGTCTGGATTTCTTGGAGCGTGATCATGGATTGTTCCGAATTTTCGGAAAGGAACGAACCTAGCACATCCACTGGTTTTTTACCTACGGGAACGGTAACGATCACCTTGCCATCCGACCAGGTGACGGCCGTTTGTCCTGCATTGGTAAGTACAACTCCCTTCATCAGACCCAGCGCCGCAACGTAGCGCGCCTTGTAATCTGGTTTGACCATTTCGTGTAACAAGGTCTTTGCCTCTTTGTGGGCCATACGTTTCAAGGCCGCACGGATTTCAGTGTTGGATTTGGACAACATGCCCTCACCTATAATTACGACGGCGATTGCCTGAGCCTCGTCATCGGAGGTTACGTTCACTTTTTCCAACGCGTTCTCGATGGCATCGTACTGGTCAAGTTCCTTCAAAGCTTTGGCCTCACTATCGACAAGCTCGAACTTTTTATTGAACCATCTGTGGTTCTTCAACAGGAAGATAAGTGGTTTGTTATCCGGATGCACATCCAAAAAACCATCACTCATCCAAACTTCTTTCGGTTTTTCGTCACCCTTGTAATCCTCTACATAAACACTTTCCACTCCGGGAATATAGTGTACCCTTTTTTGGACCCTTTGACCATTTACGGTTTTTGGGAGCATCATGTTCTTTAATGGAATTTGGTAGTTTGGCGGTCTCAGTTCGCCGATTAATTGAAATCTTACTGGTTTTGTATTGTTCATCTTTCCTCTTATTTAAAAAATGGGGAGGAATACACCTCCCCATTGCTGTTATTAACTATACTTGTTATGCGTAGTATCCCGCTCCGGTCCTAACGGCATGGAACTCGTTCGCACCGATGACCTGGTTCAAGAACTCGCTCTTGAAGTGGGTCGTCTGGATATCGAACTTATGAGCTGTACCACCTGGTCCGAAAAGCTTGATCTCCTTTTTGAAGTTCACTCCGGATCCTTGACGGTAACGTGTCGATAGGTAGGGCTTGCTTACCGTGTTGCCGTTCTCCTGGGCGTACTTCGTTCCTGATGGAATGATCAAACAGGCCAATCCACTGGCGCGGAACTTTTCCGCACCTAAAAGGCTAGGATCGTCCAAAAGGCTCCAAGGGGTGAAGTGGAAGGTGCAACCATCGATGTATACGGATTTGAAGCCTAACATCAGGGCCATATCCATACTGTTGTCGAAAGATCCGTAATTGGCACCTGTGGCATAGTGGGCGTTTACTCCTGACATCATTTTTCGAAGTTCCGCTCCTTGCTGGTGGTTGTGGAAAATATGGAACTCACGACAACCTCCTTGTTGCTTGGCCCGGAAGGCGACGGCTGAAAGGGCCTCGATATCGTCGATATACTCATTTCCAACGTTACCCCTGGTCTCGATCTGGGGAAGCACCCCGATTACACCACGGGCGTTACCAGTGGTTTTCCGTTCATGGAAAATCTGGGTAAGTTCTACCATATTATCGAACATAGTGGAAGTACGCTCGATCTCATGATTGAACCAGCGAGGTCCGTCCGGAGTCTGTACCCATGATTTATGCGCCATATCCGATACGCTTACGTTGTAATTCTGTTTCAGGATATGGGTGAAATTGTAATACGGGTTAGGGTTCCATCTTTTACTTCCAACGGCATCCGCACTTCCCTTTTCATAGGAATTCGAGAAATCGCAGATTACGTCGACAACACCGCCAAATCCAAAAGCTCCACCGGCATCATTGGTGGCCTCGAAAATGAATTCGTCGGTAATTGCGGTAACAGTGGCCTGTCTCTCGATATCCCCATCCGACACCTTAACGGTATCACCTACTTTAAGGTTATGTTCGATAGGGGAAGTAAAAGTGGTGCCTACCACGGCTACATCCGTAATGGTGTTGTGCAAACGGCCCTCTTCCATGTGCTCGATCTTGTCCGACTGGTAAGTGGATTCGTGACCGCAAATCTGAAGGAAACCGGTAATTTTTCCCAATCCGTTGGCCATATGCAACTGAGGGATCAGTTCCGGCATGTACTGTTGGGCGTATGTGTATAGGTCTATAAAGTTATCGGGTCCCGCGACGACGTTGGCCGGCTGCGTGATGACCGAAAGACCACTTAAGTTGTTCTCTCTTAAATCAAAAGGCATGATTAACTGGTTTTAAATTGTTCTATTGAATATTTAACCCCATGATTAGACTTTGTGCCGGGAATCGGGATGACCTTTGTGCCATTGCTCCCGCTTGACGGCATACTCTTATTAGTATTGAAATTGGCGTTCATGCCGAATTTCGTAAACTCTTCCGCTTGCTGGGCAAGCGCTTTATGTATTAGTGAGTTTATCGCTTTTCCCCTGAATGAAGGGTCGTACCATAGCACATTCTCTTGATGTTTCGCATGGTCGATTCCCCCTTCCTTGGTTCCCGATATTTTCTGTACCATTTGGTTGACATCCATAGCGTAGGACACCATATCATGCTTGTCCTCCTTGGAATAATCGTAGTTTAGGTCCATTATCTTTTCGGTACCATTGTCGTCGATCTTTACAGCGACGCTTGAACTCGTGATCTTATCCGTCGAGTTTTTGATAGCGTCTACGTATTGTAGGCGTTGACTTTCCATATTTTCATAAGCCTCCTTCGGCATAACCATTCCGTTTTCAAGCTTGACCATTTCGGGTCCTTCTTGTTTTGGCGGTTCGGGTTTAGCGATTGGCTGCTTGTATTTTTCCTTTTCGGCAAGTTTGTTCTGGATAAAGTCCTTACCGTACGCATTTAATCTTGCCGCATCGATTTTGTCCAATTCGGCAATATCTTCGATTCCGAGTTCCTTTTCCAAGAATTCGTTGATTTCGGTCTGATTGAGCTGACCGTCGGTAAACTCCATCGCTTTTTGCTGCGCAATTTGTAACGGGGTCATTTTGCCGTAATCGATATTCAGTTTTTGAAAATCTTCATAATCTCTCCCTGTCTCGGCATTGAACTTCAAATACTGCTGGGTCTCTTCCGGAAGGTTTGCATAGGGGTCGACAGGGTCGGGGGTCTTGAAAAGGTCGTCTATCGAACTGAGTTCCTTTCCCGATTTCTTCCTTAGATAGTCCAACACGGCATCGTCGGTATATTCGACAGGTCCTTGCTGTTCCAAGGGTGTATCCGTAGGAGGGGCATCAACGGGAACGGGGTCGGATTGAGGTGGCTGGGCACCGTCGTCCGTAGGTTGTGTTGGTGGTTCAGGTTCGGGTGGAGTAGGGGGTGTAGGCGTCGGAGAGCTGTCAACGACCGGAACCGGTGGGGTCGGGACCGGAGGTTCCGTAGCATTAGTAGGTGTTGGCTCTGGCGCTGGTTCGGTCGTGCTGGGTTCAGGTGGTGTATTCACCGATTGACTTGGCTTGATAAACTCGCTTCTAAAATCTTTCCCTATCTCCATTTTGCTATAGATATTTACTATGACTACATACAAAAGTATAGTAAATATCTATAAATACAACAAAAACATAAATTGAATTATGTTTTAAGACCTTTCAGGATTTAGGCCAATAGCTCTTCCAAATCGAATTTTTTCTTAAAATCGAAAGCTCCCAAATCCTTTTGTCGTTGCTCTATCAATTGGCTTTGACGCGTCGATTGATGGTCCACACGATCGTCCTTGGCCTTCTCTTTGAACTGGGTCAAATGGATATCCCTTAAGGATTTTATCTTTTCCAAATAAACATCCCTTTGGAATTGGGCCTCTTTTTCCGGAGCGGTGATCTGTTGCATTGCCAGAGCCTCTTCAAGACGTAATTGGCTCATATTCATTTCCTCTTGCATTTTTAACTGTGAAGCTGCCTGTTTCAATTGTAGGTCCGCTTGCATCTTGGCTTGGGCGGCTTGGGCATTGGATTGGGACTGTAGCTTTTGCTTGTATTCGTTCTCGCGCATCTGTTCCTTGATCTTCCTTCTTCGGATGAATCGCATATATTCGCTGGCCTGTTTGGTATTTACCCTTGCGATACGCATAATTTCCGCTTTTTCGGATACATCGACGGTACCTTCTTTTAAAGATATATTGAGGTCTTCTCGAAGTTCGTCAAGCTCGGCCTTTGAGGGTACCATTTCGATACTGTAACCGAATTCATGGAGGTGTCTGTGTTTTAGGCTTTCGATTGCATCGATATTGTGTTTGCCGACGGCATTTCGATACATTTTTTGTAAATGCCTCGCCTCTGGTAGTTTGAATATACCCTTGACCCTGGCACTAATGGTCTCACAGACCCGTTTGTCCCATGCGACCGCGGCATCCACTATATGTTTGGTTACCACATTTCCTGCCAACTGCATCATCTGGTTCACTCCGACAAGGGAATCCTTGCCCAAACTGCCGTCCATGGCGGGGTTTATACCGGTCGTTTCCCTTATGATATTGTAGTAGTGGGCCCAAACGTTCAATAACGGGGCCAATGCGGAACCTTGCTGGTTCGTGGCCGGTCTTGCACTCTGCCCTCTTTGGATACCTCCCTCGTCGCCCAAATCAATGGTCTTTTCTAGGATTACACCTTTGACATTGAGTATGGAAAGGGCCGTTTTCCAATTGCTCTGCTTGCTTTCCCCTTCAACATCGGGGTTGAGTTCGGCAAGCTGATCAAGGTTGATTACCGTGAGATCGGGCTTGAGTTCCAACATTAAATGCTGGATCTTGAAATCGGCCATGATCAGTTTATTGACAATCGGCACTATATTGCTCAAGAAGGATTTCAACTTGTTTTTATAAATATTAGTGGATTGTGCAATGAAAGGAGGTAGCACCCTGTCCATATCATCCTTGGCCAGGTTCTCGCTTTCTTTCCAACCCCAGATATATTCGTTGCTGCCTACGATATACGAACCTTCGTACCAAGTATCCATTCGTTTGGATAGACGACTGTTTTCTTGACCTTCCGGAACCTTGAAATTGCTGTCCCGACGGGCGACCTTAACGGTTTTTTCCTTTTTATAGAGATATTTTTTAAACACGATTTCCTTGTCGCCCTTGACGCAAAAGCGCATTACGTGCACTTTGTATTCCAATACCCTGTTGATATCAACGATATCAAGATTAAGAGTGTTCTTTTGGTTGTTTCCGGCATACATTTTGGCGATTTTCCTCAAGTGAAGGTCGTCCCAACCGGTTTCCCTTCGGATATCGTTTATGGTGATTTCCTCCACCACGAAATGATAAAATGCATCCTGGAAATCGTTTCTTTCGACATAACTATGTCCGTAGGATTCAGGATCCACACTGTCGATCATGACACCATTGTTCGGGTCGGTATAGACCCTTGCCACCATCAGGTCGTTGACAACCAGGTCCTTATCCCCTTGGTCCTTGATATGCTGCCAACTACTGATATTCTTGACGAAGTTTATCATGATTTCCTCGGCGATTTCCTGTTTGGGGCGTTCCTTGATTTCGCTATAAAGGCTCAGTTCCTCTTCGTCTTCCGGAACGAAACCTTTGGGCAAAAGGTCTATACCTTGGAGTTCCTTGGCCTTTTCGAGCATTTTCTTGGCATACATGTTCTTTTTGTGCTCCAAGACCTTTTTTCGTTTCTGCTCCAATGTAAAACGATCGGCCGATCTAATATCCAAACGGTAATTTTCCTCGCCGATGCCATTGATGACACGGTTCGTGAATTTCTCCGCGTAATTGGTTATATGCCAATCCATATTCAGATAGGAATTGTCCTCTTCCTGTCTGGCCATGATTGTCTTATAATAGGCAATATCCTGTTCGCCCCTATTGAAAATCCGAAGTTCTCTAATGCGCTGATGTCGTTGGGCGAACAGGGAGTTTGTGGTGATCATCCCGCCGCCGAACCATTCCTGCTGGATGGAGGTAGCGACTTTTAAAGCATATTGGTCCGTAAGTTTTTCCTCGTTCGGGGCCAAAGGGTCCGGTAATCCGCTGATGTCCAATGGTTTTAATTCTGGGGCATTTTTCATGATCAGGCTACTTTAGAGATTATACCGGAGTTGTCGAAGCGCTGGAACGGATTGACCGCCGGTTTTGATTTGGTCTGTTTTTTTACGTGTTTTTGGTTTCCTACCAAGGATAGTGAGAAGCCGATATAGGCATCGTATTTTGTCCTTTTTTCGGTATCGACGTCCTTTAATTGTAATAACGTGCGAGTAAAGGGCATGTCGCCCATTTGGCCCAATTGTCTGTTGTTATTGTCCCTGGCGACCCCGACATAGTCCTGTACATAGGCTTCGGTTGCATAGAACTGGCCCTCACCGATTTTACTGTCCTGTTGCGGGGCCCCGCCGAATTCGATTTCCGTAGGGCTCAATTGGTTGAATTTTTTGAAGGGATTGTTCATGCTGAAATGCCGGTAACCCCTATCCTTGACATACGCCAGGAATCTTTCGTTGGAAAGTTCCGCTAAAAAGGGTATAGAAAAGTAGACCGATATCATGATGACCTCTTCAAAGAATATCTCGACCTTTTTTGGTCTATCGATATACTCAACTATCATCGTCTTGTTCGGAAGTTCATCGCAGGTATGTGTTTTAGTGGTCAAGATTATGGCACCTTTCGAACCACGTCCGTCCGCATTTTTGCTACGGTTATAGGGGTCGACCCCAAAGGTGCCTATGTGACCGGCAATGGGTGCTTTTGCCAATATGCCGTTGCGGCTTACAAGTTCGTTCTGGTTGCGGAACTGCTCTGGGGGATGACAGCCTTTTTTGATGAAGAACCTGCCTTTCGGATCCGGGGTCCAAAGCACTATGGTATCCTTGATGCCGTCCTTCCACCTGACATTACCTCGCTCAAGGTCTTCGTTTCCGTTGAAATCGTTTTCGTTCTTGAAGTCATCCTCCAGTTCATAGGTGTTATGTTCGATTTGCTCCTGAATATGGATTAGATTGAATTCACACTCATCGCTTTCATCGCGAAACGCATCCTTAATGGTCTCGGGGTTTTGACGCATGAACTCATTTAGACCTTCGGGGTCGTTCTGCAGCGCATCGATGGAATTTTTAAGGAAGGATAACGTTCCATAATCGACCATTTCGCCTTGATCGGTCATAATGGGCTTTTCAGGGTCTTCCACTATGGAAAAGCCATACTGGTCGAACATACCTTCCAAACAGTATTTTGTAGGTATGAACAACCTATAAAGGCCCGATTTGGTGCGACCGTTCAAATCTCGGTCGGTACAGTCACTTTGGTCCCAGACCTTTTTATATTCCGCGCCTCCTTTTTTAAGCGCGTTAACGGTGGAAACGACCATGGCCTTTCCTTTAATCATAATACCTTTTCTATGCGACGTCTTGACCACTTCCCAGTATTTGGAGAAGGGAACATCCTTTGGCCATTTACCGGCTTCATCGATCAGCGAACGAAAGATTGCATCACCGTCCATCGCGTTACCTTCGGTATTGTGCCATTCGACCATGGTTCCAAGACCATTTCCCATGGCCACGGAGTCACCGACGGATTTTCTTTTGGTGGCCTCTTCAAGGTTTAGTTTTTTCTTGGGATTGTTGGTGCCGTCCCAAACGGGTCTGAAGAAAGAAGGTAATCTCTTGAACCCCTTAACGAAACGGCCGAATATCTTGCCGGCATCATCACCTTTTTTGGAAATCAATCCAAGTAGTTTATCCTCATGATTGGTGGCCGAATTGCTGATTTCGAATAGCGCCATTAAGGAGGCTCCCATACGACGGTTCTTGACGTATTGCATTCCAAAACATCTGGGGTCTGCTTTACAGGCTTCCCAAAAAATCATGAGTTCGTTCTGTATGACCCTGAAATCCGGATAATCCTCGATTTCCCTGAACCATTTGATGCCGAACCAATACGTGCCCGTAAGGTACATGGGTACGCCCTTGATGAATATCCAAATTCCTTTTTCCCTTTTCTCGTACTGCCTATCGATATAGGTCTTATGCTTTTGGAACAGGGTCTTCATATAGGAATCTATCTGCTCCTGTTTTTGTTGCCGGGTGCCTGTGTACTTTGAAGTGACCAGGTCTATGGATTCATAGGTAAGTTCATTGGGCATTTCATCATCCGTTCTATCCCATTTTTGTTGTAATGGATGGATGTCGTAATTGATGATATCCCGGTCCTTTGGTTTTTCGGGCAAACCGATGTTCAGCCCCATTATATTGTATACCTCACCGAGTGTACCGTCCTTGGAGATTACTACGGTATCTATATCGGGGTGATAGCCATAGGTCCAGTTTCCCAGCTTGCTTTTTTGTTTTTTCTTGGTAGCTGAGATAGGTATATCGACTAATTTACCTAAGTACTGGATCATTATGTTTTAGCTCTTGCTTTTGTTGGATGGGTGTATCCTTCCATTTTTTTTACTGTTGTCAATGGCTGATTTTGACCAGGTTCTTTATTTTCGGCAAAGTGGTGTTCCAGACTTGCTATTTTATCAAGGAAAACATCTACTTGCTCAAGAGCGGCGCTGCGCTTTTTTATTTTATCCAATTTCTTTTGCTCCATACTGACCTTATCGTCCTTTTCGTCATCAACTTCGATTTCTTTGTTGTCATCGAAAATTTGGAACACATTATCAATAAGCCCCATGTATTTGTCGATCAGCTCGAGTGTCTTTTTTTTACGGTATTCCTTTATGTCAAGCTCGTTTTCCATCATCCCGTAGTTTTCAGTTCCATGGCCATGAGATATTTGTTCTTGGTCCATAGGTATTTTGTGTTTTCGAACCAGATATCGACGAACATTGTGCCTTTAGTGAATACGACAGTGTTTTTATCCACGCCTTGGGAAATCAGATCCGGATTACTGAATGCGATTTTGCCCTTATTGTCTACCGTCTTTTTTTGTGCGGATTCAGGAATGATCAATTGACCTGATTTTAGCTTAGCGGCCAGTACGGGCTCGAGCAATAGATTTTCACCATGACCGATCCAATTCCCGTTTAATGGACGATGCATGATTATCATATTCGGATGAACTTTATAGAGTCCTTTTTCCCTATCGATCAAATTCCGGTTTTCCTGCTCACCTCCTTTTACATAGGATTGCCACAAGAGGACGGTCGGATCTACAAAAAGTTTATCACCGATGTTTATCGGGCCATTATACTTAAGTGGTAGCTCCAGAACATCGACGACATTGTTCATCACCACTTTGGCGCTGAACCTTCTGTCCGCATGCAGCACGACACCCGATTCCGTCTTAAAGGTTTGACTGAATTTCTCAGGTATTCGTACTATAAAGTGCTTTAATCCTTTCATTGTGTTATTAGTATTCCGGTCGCTATTAACCCCCCGATTATTATGCCTTTCATATATGCCCATACCTTAGTAAAAAAAGGCAGGTCCCTGAATTCGGGTTTTTTGTTCAATTCATATTCTAGGGCCTTTAGCAACTCCAATCTGCTTTTTTCCATCCACTCCGATTCGAATGTCTTCGACTCAAATATCCCTTGGTACTGCTTAATCTCTACTTTGGCGTTACGGAGCTGCCTATCACTTATGTCGAGCAGGTCCAAAGCTTGAGAGCCATATGAAATGGCCCTTTTAATCGAATCTTTTTTCGCCTCTGGGAATGACTGTCCTGAGCAAGCTATCAAGCTCAGCATCATCAATACCGTCGGCGCGTATTTTTTTATGTCTATCATTGACTTGGTCATACCTGGATTCCAAAATGGAATCTTCTTTTTTTATTGAGGAAATAGTATCAAGTCGTTGATTGACGACATTCAAAATACTATCCTTGATCCCCTGCTCTTTTTCAAGGTCCAATTTGACCGGCACAGTTTTTTTGTGCCAAATCAAATAACCTATGGCTATACCGATGCTAACACCTAATATCAAGGCCGAGATATATGCTATTATCTGCCTGTTGATCATCTTCTTTCTATTTGGTAATCACGGTACCATGTACCTCCGACTACTTTATAGACATATGCGTCATTGCATTCGTTTTGATAATCCCCATGAATGAAACCGCCTTGGTGTTCCTTGCCGTTTTTGTCCACCCATTTGGTGTGGTAGACCGCAAGTCTGGTGTAGTCGGTATGTTTTATCAAATATTCAAGAAGGATTTCCCAGTTCTCAGGATAATCGTCACAAGTAATGTCGGTGGCCCCTAAGTATCCATATGTATGGGGGCTGTAACCAGAACGCTTCTTTAATTTTTCCCACCATTTCGGTCGCCAAGAGCTCTTAAGACTAACGTATACATGGAAATCGAATTTCTTGTATATGAGCCTGTCGATATAGATTAGATAGTTCATGTGGCAAACACGAACTATCTGCTCGATTTTTTTATCGAAACCTTTACCGGTAATATCATAGGACGCTATGTCGTGAACGCTGTGCACTATTTGCTTTTTAATCCTACCAACTTTCTCTTAATATCATCTAATTCCTCTTTTAGAAATTCCTTGACGTCTTCGAATTTTTCCTCGACCTTTTCGTCCAGGGTGCTCAAATCCTTGAGTGCTTGCCAATTCAACGCGACAAAAGCGGACAAAAGGTAACCTCCAATCGTGATAAACATGTTCCACCCTAGGAAGAACCATATTGCCAATGCGGCTACAACTAGTCCAAAGTTTTCGATTCCGGTTTTTTCCAACCAAGCTTTTAATTTTTTCATGATGTTGTGATTTATTTATGTTCGATTAATACATGATTTTTAACCTTTCTATCAATGCGATAATTGAGGGCCTCGATTTTTTTCTCGACCTCGATATTGTTCCTTTCCCAATCGGCCCTTAGACCTCCTACTTCATCAATAATTTTTTGATCCAGGCCCATTAATGTGAAAAAGGTTCCGCCTAACGAAAAGCATATTACACCGACCCAGACTACGAATCCGATACTAATGGGATGCTTCTGTTTAAATTCATCAGGTGTCATTCTCTTCATTTATAAATTTTCCTTCCCATCCATTCTCGAAATGCGGGTGCCAGTGGATAAATGCCATTGTGTCTTCTTCAAATACAACAGCATGTACTTCGCCGTAAGGGAATACATATGTCTGTCCGTACTCGATATATGCAATCTCTTTTTCGGTGATAATCTTTATTTTTCCCTTCTTGTTCAGTACAGTGATCATTTCATCACTGTATTTATGGATATGTGGAGGAAAAACCGAACCTTTTTTTCCTTCGTAAAGGGCATTGGAACTGTTCATGTCAATAGGGAAGACTACTTCTACCCATCTATCTTTGGTTCCAAGGAAAAAGTCCCAATCCTTCGGTATTTCAGGTATGTTAACCACCTCCGCCTTCTGGCCCTTTCCTAATAAGGTCAAAGTTGTAATCGCCCTTGCTTTTTTTAGAAAACTCATTTCGACAATCTTGTTTGTATGATATCCAATATCAACTGTACCTTCGGATTTGTGTCACTGGTTTTGCTTTTAATCTCACCTACGTCGGAACCTAGTAATTCCGCATTTTTAGAAAGGGTAGACAGCATTTCCAAATTTGCTTTGTCCTGCTCACGTATGTATTCAGAATCCTTTATGGATTTTTTCCATTGTATTACATTAGCCGCTATCAATATGAAACAGAAGCACAATAAAAGACCGATAGCCGTTGCGTCACTTGTGTTCAATAGTTCCTTTGCTGTATCTATTTGCATTAATTCGGGGGTTTTTTAAGGGTTTTATTTCCGGTAATTTTAGTTTTGTCCGAGCCAGTGGCCAATGCGATACCTAAAAGAACATACCCGCCTTTGTTGGTGGCCTCGACAGCAAATCCCAAAGTGTGCAGTACTTCGGTAAATTCCGGAACAACCATTATGACTATTGCGAAAACTAGGTTCAGGGCAAGGCAAACTAACCAAAAGTACTTGTTGTCATTAAAGAATTTTTTTCCACTAAAACCTTCGTTTTGAACTATTTTCCAAACGCTCACAAGAGCATATAATAGCGCACCTAGAGCGCCAAGTCCGAATACTAAGAGGATGTTTATAAATGTTTCCATATCAATCTATACCTATTAAAAAATCGTTTATTGGTGTGCTTTCTGTGTGAACGACTCCAAATAGAATCTCGTCGCCATGTAATAGATCCCGGTACGTGAAATATGTATTAAGGTTCGAATACCCATTTACATTTACGTTACTGTACCCGTAATCTACCTTCGAGAAACCTAGGAGCGCCCCCGACCTAGAAGGGTTAGGGTAACTGTCCGAACCACCATCGTTACCCCCTGTCCCATAAAATGCATGTGAATACGAATACTCTCGGATTAATTGATTATCGATGGTTATCGTGTTCGACTGATTACCGTTCATGTCGTGCATCTTGGTTTCGTCCAAGTAGATAGCGTAGTTCTTATGATAGGAGTCCCGACCAAGATTGCCGCCTGAATTCGACCTATCACCTGGCATTGCCCTACCGTCGAAATTCGAGACAAATGCCCAGCCTCCCGAATAGATAGCACTACCCGATATGTAGCTTACATGGACGAAATCACCTGTCGAGGAACTTGAACCGCCCTGTATCATGAAAAGTTTACCGTCGAAAAACCTTAGCCCGTATAGGTTGAACCCTCCATCAGTGAAAAGGTAGAATTCATTGTTCTGTGCGCTCAATCCGTAGGCGTGATGCCCTGCATCCAAAGTGATCGAGTAGGCAAAGGTTATAGTGTCACCGACTATCGTATAAACATCGTTCTGACTTGCTGCACTGGGAGCGGAAGCGTTGATAAAAAGGTAGTTTCCTAGAGGCGATATAGAATAGCCTCCCCCTTGCGGATCAAGTGTGACAAAATCGGCTATTATCGTATCCGTAGAAACACGATACACAACACAACGGAAAGTACCTCCGTCCACCGCTTGCAATGGCACCAAGTCCATATCCCAAGAAAATTGGGAATCCGCTACCCCGCCTATAAAGGAATAACCGAGACTTGAAAAATCCCGTATCAAGGTTTGTGTAGTTCCACCGCTTCCGTTCGCTACCCTTTTGTATAGGATACCCGGATTATTAGTGAAACTGTATGATGTATCATCTTGCTTATGGTCGATGTAGTTACCAAATGAGCCTCCATAGGTGACATCTTGAAATGATGTCGTATTAATGAATTTTGGAGAGGTGGTACGGGTGACAAAAAGGTTTTCACTTGCTGTGAAACCATGTAAGCTAGGATATTTCGGTTGATCATTGTTCTCGTCTGCGCCAAAAGTTGCCCGAAGCTCCTTGAGTCCAAAGGAATTAGCGTATGCCGTGTTGTTGGTAGGTTCTACAAAATCGTTGATATTAGGGTCTAAACTTGTACGATTAGGATAATCTGTAAGATTGACCAAAGGCGCCATTCCAACACGCTCCAATGGGAACAGATCGGTGTACGCCAATCTTGGGGTACTGTATGAGTTGTAATTCGTGTCCGTTGCATTGAAAGCCCTGATACGGAAATAGTTCACCCGATAGCGTTCCAAATTATAAACCGTTGCCGAATTACCATTAAAGGTCACCGCTGGCGTTCCGCTAACGCTCAAGGTCTGCCATCCGGTCACATCGTTAGGGTCAAGGGGTGCCGTTGCGTTGGTATGGGAAACATACTGTATCTCGAAAGATGTAGCGCCGGGCACCGCATCCCAGACCAAACCAATGTTATTGATTCGCTGATAATCGGATGTAAAGGATTCCCACTGCGAATTAGCAACGACTCCAATTAAAAACAGTATATAAAATATTTTTTTCATTAGTTTGCTTCAAGTCCTTTGATTATTAGCACATCTCCTGGTGAACCGCCTCCAATAGCTCGAACGTTCAAATTTGGGGGTGTGGATGTTGCTGCTTGGGCAGTAAATGTAAGATCGGAGAAGGTGTCTGAGGGGGTTTCAGTTTCATCACTGGTCCAACCGTTTACGGTTCTCAACCTTAATTGGAAATAATTTGCCGCTGCCGTTCTATTGGCCCTAAAGGACACCGTGTAGGTTGTTGCTGAAACAAGTCCGGTGAGCGGGATATCGAAATCATATGCTGTTCCTGTAGCGGCTATCCGTTCGACCCTTAACGCGAATTTACCCGCATCTTCAGGGTCAACTATTGCCGTTACATCGAATTCCGCAGGATTCCATGTGATTCCGTCCAGGTCGTTTTCGTTGATAATGCCGTTAAGGGCGTTGCCCTCGGTGTAGGTTGCCGGTGGCGCACTAGTCGATACCGTTCCTCCACTGACAAAAATCGTATTGCCCTGAACGTAACTTGTTCCGGTTGAATTGGCCACCGTCCAAACATCTCCGGTCGTTCCGCCTCCGTAAGTGGAAAATGTGTAGCTACTGGAAGATTCCAAGGTATTGATAATAGTGCCGTTGTAGGCTGGTATTGGTAATGGGTAATTAGCGTTGGGCGTTATTACCGCATCGGTCCAATCAACGTTCTGTGTGCTTCCATCGGTTACGGCAATACCCGATCGAGTTCCTTCGTTGCCGGAAGTGGACAGGACAAAATCCTCTGCGGATAAGTTGTGTGTGGCCCCTCCCGATTTAACATTGGGTTCGAACTTTCTTGTATTAGCGATACGGTTGGATTGTTCGGTTGTGAGAGAACCTGTTCCTGTTTCATCATTTGCTAACACTATAACTCCGCCGACTTGTTTTAAAACTTGTCCTTCAGAACCATTTGCACTTATTTTTCCAGATGTAATGGAAGCGTCTTGAATGTCGTTGGTGCCATTGATACTGAAATCTTGGATATCCGTGCCTGTTATCGAACCATCCTGTATTTTACTTGAATCTATCGCATCAGCGGATACCTTATCACTGGTAATAGCCAAAGCGGCTATTTTTCCAGATGTGATGGAAAGGTCTTGGATATCATCCGATCCGTTGATACTGCCGTTCGATATATTCCCGGAATCTATGGTGTTATCATCTATGGTAAATACGGTTCCAAATCCGCTAACGGTAATATCGCCTTTATCACCATCGGTGACTCCGCCGCCTATTGGAGTTCCGTTTACTGTTGGAGTTTGGGTAAAATCGACTACCTCAGACGCATTGACGGAAAATATTTCATCGTAATTGGTGCCATCATAGCGGCCGAACCAGTAATCCATTTCATCCGCTCCACCTAAATTCTGTAATACATGGAAAAAGGTTTGTGCAACTACACTTGCTCCAGGAATATAACGTTGTACTCCAAAGTCGTTGACATAGCTTTTACCATCTGTAAAGTTTATCGTAGCGGCAAAGGTTGCCTCTGTGTCGTCGGTATTCCATATTGCTTGGTTACCCCCGTTGAAATCAAGGACACCTATCTTGTTGCCTCCACTAGAGCGCATTGTGACCACATCATTATTTTCGAAAATCGAAAGGTTTACCTGTTGTGGTGTAGTTCCGTCGATAAAATTGATGGATGAACCAATGTCGAGACTTGCGGTCTGTAAGTCGGAATCTCCCAACCTACTACCTCCGAACGATGGAGTTCCACCGGTAGAGAATCGTCCGGCAAAATCCGCGAATGTAGGTGCTATTCTAGCGCCGGTAGCGTTCAATGTGCCGCTCACATCCAATTCATAGGCCGGAGCTTCATTATTTATACCTATAAAACCATCAGAACGTTGAATGGTAAGTCTTTTGCTGTCGTTCGAAGGGTTGGCATCGGCCGCATCATGCACACCAAAATGGAATTTATTTGTACTCCCCTCGTATTGAATGTAACCGCCGTTGAATTGACCTGCAGTTTCAGAAAACCGAATATATCTATCGGCACTTGGACCTAGTATACCTATTTGGGTTCCATCCCAAGTTAGGTTGGCCGAACCATCAATAGCATCGGTACCATTTCCAATTGCCAACTGATTGTCGGATATCGAACCGCCGATACTTCCACCCCCTCCACTAAGTAAACTGTTTCCGTCCCATAATATATCGGTGTCGGTAACCGTGAGTTCCCTTGTTTGGGTCAAGGCATCAAAGTCTATGGAGAAGTTGGATGTTCCTCCGTCGTTTGAAAACCGAACATCACCATCGTTGTTAAAAAATATCTCCCCAAATCCTGAAGGTGCGTTCCTGTTGGTGTTGTTTACGGTCTTTCTAAAACCTAAAAAAGTGCCACTGTTTACAGCGCCTAAGGAAAAGTCGAGTACCACATTTCCGGTAAATGTCTTAACATCGTCGATTGCCTGATCTGTATCTGCATAGACAACATTGCTTGAAGATGAGAGGTAGTTCTTGGTGGCCAAAAATGCATCCAAATCGAAAGTGGGGTTTGTCTGCCCGGAAACATTAAAGGTCAAAGTGCCTCCACTTTCCGTTACAGCGGTAAGAAAATCGTTTCCATCGCCTCCGGCACCACTGATATCATTGAAGTTCGCTGTTAGGTCTGGCAGTCCGCTGCGAGTAAGGGTAATCGTTTTGGTAGTCGTTCCGGTTACCGTTATCCCGTCTACATAATTATTTACGTTGTCGAGATAAGGGTTAAGGTCAATGGTATTGGTACCCCTTTCCAAAGTGATGATATTACCGGAAATGGATATGGTCTGGTCATCCGTGTCAACGGTATGGGACAGATCGGAAATCTGTGATTCGGTAATAGTTACACTTGCGTCACCGGGATAGCTGACCTTTGTATTGTTGGTATTGGTATCGGATTCCAATACGTCCAAGTCTACCGACTGAGTAATCGAGATGTTGTTGAGCTTGGCTTGATCCGTTCCGCTCAGTCCACCTCCAAGATTAACGAACACACCATCTTCCCATTTTACGTGATTTTTGGTATCGGAATTATAGTAAATATCGCCATCGGCCTTATTGGGAATGGCCGTCAATTCGGCCGTTGTCCCAATAGTAAAACCATATCCATCGGCCAATTGCACTTGTGAGTATGCGCCGAAACAACTAAATAACAGTAAGAGGATTAGTAACTTTTTCATGTTTGTTGATTTTTTGGTGGTCCCGATATTCTTTTGAGATCCAATACGTGTCCATCCTCATCAAGGAGGTATTGTTTATTGTCCAAAGTTTTTGTGCTGACCGTTTTTTCCCCTTCCCTGATTTGGGAAAATCGTTTCCCTTTTTCAGGTCTTAAGGGTTTTGGCGCTATCAATATCAGATAGACCGTTCCAACAAGGGAGCTAAGCGCTACGATTCCGATAATTATAATAGCGGTCAATTCGTTCATGATCTTACGCGGGCTAAAAAGTTAACATGGGAATCGTCCGTGGGCGGGAATGTGGTGACCCCGGGCTTTATAGTTGCAAAAAAATGTCTTCCACTGTTGATGCCAGGTGCGCTGGTACTTGCATCGCCGGGTACGTTTCCAACGATATGTTGAAGTTCCTTGGTAGCATCGTTGACATTCTGAAAATCCAGTGCTATCAACTCGTTCTGAATGGCGGCATATAAATCGAACTGTACCGTTTGGCCCGATGGGAGAGATCCTATTACCGTACAGCCGGCCACTAATGATGCCAGGTTATAGACATTTGTGTCGTTGATTAGGGGCATGTTATAGATTTTGTCGATGGTTCTCCACAAAATTATCATTAATTTTTATGAAAATTGTATTTTTATTGTGTAAAACATAATCTGAATTGATGCCAAATACCAAAAAGCCCATAAAATCTGATGCGAGTGCACTAGAAAAAATCGGCCCTAACACCAAGACAACCTTGAAAAACCATAAAGCCGTGATACGAATGAACGCCGACCCGGTCAATCGCCAGATGAAGTATTCAAAGTCAAAGAGGATGTTGTGGTTCAAGAGCGGATATGACCTGTTGGAATACTCGATAGTCGTAAAACCTTATATCTACAAGAAGTATCGAATGAAGAGTCAATTTGAACTGGACGCTTTATTGTACCTGTTTCCAAAGCAGTTCTTCAACCAAGCGGACTTTAATCTACTTGGACTAAAACAGTACAATATCTCGATAAAGACGATGATCGAGAGCAATTATCTGGAAGAGGCCATTTCGCGCACAAAGACCGCCGGTTCGATATATACTTTGACCGATAAGTCGATCAAGTTAGTTCGCGAGTACTATGAATACCTCTCCGGAGAGAAGGTGTTGAACGCCAAAAGCTATACCAATCCCTTTCGGGGCGCCGAGTCGGCGAAAGTGGACAAACTTAGGGAAAGGGTGATGCTGAAACTGAAACATCAGTCCGAGAATTATCCGGACCAGTTCAGGAAAGGGCTTTATAAGAAAATCTAGTTAAAACCTATATGGGATTGAATCTCTATTCCTTTCATTACATTCTCGTAACTGGCATTCGCTACATAGATTTCCCCATTGCTACCGATTTCGCAGTATTCACCGTATGGCCTTATGAAAGCAATCTGATAGAAAGTATGGGTCTTAAGATCGGCACTTTCTATAGGGTCTTCAATTTCAACCCCCATTTCGGCCTTTTTTTGCTGTTCCGCGGTATTCCAAAATATTTGAACGGTAATCGGCATATTTACATTATGAAAAGTACGTTCTTTTCTTCTTCCAGGAAGATTGTGGGTTTGCCTTCCCATGGGTAGTCAACGGCCGTCTGATGATCATAGCGTAGCACGTCACCTACCTTTACCACTTCTACTTTCGGTCCGATTGCCAGGACTTTACATCTGTACTTATTGAGGTTGGCGGACGCCATAATGATTCCGGCCGGTGATTTCTCTTCCGGAAGTCGCTCAGCAAAAATTTTATCCTTTGTGGGTTTTGGTAATTTCATAATTATTTGGTTTTGACTAGGTCCATAATCCACAGTGCGTCGGCGCAATTGTCATCTATTACATCTTGAAACGGCCACTTCTCTTTGGCCGCCTGAATCATTATATCTTTTCCTGAATTGCCTTTTCCCGTCGCATGTTTTTTTATAGTCCCGACAGGAATGCCTTCATAGGGAATTTTGTTTTCTTCACACCAGGAGGTAAGTATTGCCAATAGACCTCCGTATACATGTGCTGCGGTCGTGCCTACATGTCGTCGCACTTCCTCAAAGTAAATTGCCTCGATTCCACCTGAAATAACCTGCATATCCTCAAGCCATTTCTTGAATTTCAAAAAACGCATACCGCCTCCTGAAAATCTGTTGTTCTGGAAAGATTCGGTACCACATGTCAATGAATCAAAGGTTCCATTAAGGGCCCATCCGGTCTTGCTTCCTAGGTCTAGTGCTAATATTTTCATTCCGCTTTATTAAAGTGTTCAACAAATTTTACGGGGTCCTTTTTATACTCTTTCACTATTTTCCGAACCACTAACAAGTGTTCTAGCGGCATAGCTCCGATATCCGACGTAAAACCATCGAGTTCGTTCATGACCTCTTGGGCGATGTTCTCTTCGGTGCCGTATACCTGGTCGTACATTTTGGTAGCGACCCGTTCTACCTCGTTGTTGCTTTTAGTAAGTACCGACTTCATCCGTTTGTCGTCACCGAAATCCTGAATCAAATCATCATCGAGCTCGATAAGTAATTGGGCCAGCACGGTTCGCTTCAACATTTTCTGTGAAAATTCGGCTATGAAGGCATTGTCCTCCTTCAAAAACTGTTTCAACTGATGCTCATTGATGGCCTTGTACTTTCCGTCTACCAATTTTTGACGCACTTTGGTGAGGTCCGTTTTAATATGTCGGTTCTTTCTCCGAAGGTGACAGATGTGCGGATTTTTAGCGCTCTGCAATACGTGGAACACCACACCGTTTTCAGTGGCGACATACTGGTCCAAAATAGTTTGGAGGTCGATTTTAGGTTTATCGGGTGTTTCGGTCATAATTCTATTCTAGTATCAATGTGCATTTTTTGCACAATGCTAATTCGGTGTCGCCTAAGTAGGTTCCTTCATTGGTTGGTATGGGATTGTCGCAATGGAGGCAATTCATTTACTTCAATGCCTCTACAATAGCACAAAACAACCTGTCCTTTTTTTGTTGAAATTCGGGAAGTTCATTAAAGGGAACTAAACATGGATGGGTTTTTGCTGAGGGATCCTTTACTTCGCCATAGACCCAACCATCATCAATTTTGTCCTTCATCCAGGCATTATGTTGTGCGTCCTCTCCGGCAGCGGGATTGTTGATTTTAAATTCTACACCTTTGATAGCACTATCCCGCTGCCATTGCTCGGCCTCGGACCAAATCTTCTGTGAGTCATCATCATTTGCCTGGCACCAAACACGATTCGCTTCATGACAGGCTTTGGCTATATATGCTATCCGTAAATCCTTTTCTTCTTTCATTTTCTCTCAATTTTAAGTTTAAAATTCATTTTAAAGTTTTTATGAAAGTAGCTACCGATGCTCTCGGCGCTCTTGAACTCTTCGAACTTCTCTGCCGTTACCGGCGCGTAGGAATACAGTTTGTTGTTCCTGAAACGGATAAACAAAGTATCTTGTACATGACCGATTTCCTTGATTTGACTACTTTTTACCGGTTGGAATTTTACATTTTTCATTTGGTATTGTAGATTTTGTTACTGAATCTTGCAACGGTTCTCGCCAATGACCGTGCAACAGAGTGTAAAACCTCCTTGTCGTTATTTCCGTCTAAAAACTTGACGAAGTCACCCTTGTTATCCCGAATAATCTCGGAGTTGAACTCTATTAGAATCCCACGAACATGTTTGTCGTCGATTTTATCATTTTGTTTAAATATCATGGTAAAATCATCGTTGACTTCTTCAGGAATTGGAGGTAAATCAAATCGGCGGAACGGGAATTCGCCTTCGCTTATTTTTCTAACATTCTTACTCATATCTGGTTCACATTTACATTGGCCGACACTCAGCCAACAGTTACAGTTTCTCACGAGTTATTTCTTCGAGGATTTTTTTAATTACCATGTAGGGCTCTCCTTTTCTTCCTTCAAAATTCCAAAACTTGGGGTTTGACTTATAAGTACCATCACACATCGATTTAACTGCCTTATAGATTCTATTTTTGACAATTGCAAATTGTAACAAGTCTAATGGCCCCGTCTTTATCTCATCAACCAAAATCTTTACATCGTAGTATTCAGAAATATCCATAGCTTGAGATTTAAACAACTTATCCTCCACTTTCTCCAAAGACCGCTTCCTGTCAAAGTAGTTTCCGAATATGTCGGAATTATGCATGGCGTTAGGAATGAAGATTTCATCTTTGGATTCCTTTGCCTTTTTAAGCTTATCGGCCATTTGCTCGGCGGTCAAAAGAACATCGAAACTCAAAGTGTTCCAAAGTGCTTCGTAATTCCACGAATCACTCATTTGACTTGCGGAATTGAAATCAAGTTCATGGATGAAGCGATTTATTTCTTCTTTTGAGGCTTCGGGATTATTGAACCAACCGGCCATTATATCGACCAGTGCATTGTACAGAAGTGAATTGTTGTAGGGATTGGTCTCAGCACCCAAAACCTGCCCAAGTTCCTTGGCAAATTGCTTGTCGATTTCGAGCTGCAGTTTGATGCTGTTCAGTATGCCTATGAAGTTTTCTTTAGATTTCATTTCTTAGGACAAGTGATTTTTCTGGCTCAAAAGAATTATTTACTGCAGACACAAAAAGAGTCTTATCTAATGAAGGCTTTTCTACTATGAAAAAGGTAATTCCATCCATGTATATGATAGAGTCAACTAAAAAGGCATTTGGATTATACTCTTTCCTTGAAAATTTACCGGAAACCCCAGAATAATAGCTATTAACAGTGTTAATATGTTTTTGTATTTGAGAATAGGTTTTGGGTGCTGAAAAGACATAAAACTCCCTATTCTCAATTGATGGATTTAGCTTTTTTAAATTAAAACTAATATCAGATAAGGTGTTTAAGTCTAAATCAATAGTGTTTCTAACACTTCCTTTTTTTTCAACTTCTAAAATTAAATCTTGTAATTCCATAATACTTCTTTCCCTTTTATAAAACACCGGCCCTAATACGCATCGTAATGATAGGCGGGGCCGGTATGTTGATGCTATTTTATAGATATGTCTTTTAGGCTTGTTAAAAAATGAAAAGAAGTCCCGTCTATGTAAAAGGCCCTGCTGGGTAGATTTTTTTCGTTATTGAAACTTCCTACTATTTGATTGTCCGATTTAGGAAGACTTTTAAAAATCCTATCAATATCTTCTGTGTTGCAGATTACCAAAACCTCTTTGCTTTTTTCAAACAATTTTTGAAGTAAAGCATACTGCTTTTCATTCTTGTCGTTTTTCCAATTTTCCAGATCTGCATGATTCACTTCGGAAAGTCTTTCTTCTAGCCTTTCGTTTTTTGGATCCATGGGGTGGTCCAAATATCGTTTTCTGCGTTCTTCGGACAATAGGTAGTTTCCAAAACCGACCATATCCTTTTTGTTGAATGTTGTTACCATCTTCTTTATTTTTCATGGTTACACGCCTACTGTTCCAGGTTTCGGCTATCCTGTGATTTTCTTGGCCTTGGCTATCCGGTGATCAATCCGGAAATATCGAACGGTAAGGAGGATTGTACTTCTCCATCTTACTACTTCGAGACTTTCACCAAGGCACTCTTCTAAATGTTTGATTGAGGGGTAGGATTCGAACCTACGGCATGGGTTTGTCAGTTGCTACCCATGAAGCCAACCGTTGCGACCGGTACATTGCGACTCCTGACCTCGCTTCCCTCAAATTCTTAATACTATTCTTCTTCCTCGACATCCGAGCCGGTAGCCTTATCCAACAAAGCCTCCAATGCAGCGGATTTCTTGCCACCGGTATTCCTGAAAGCCGCGATGACATCGATGGCACCGTCCTCCAAAAAGACACTAAGGTTGTACTTGCCCTCTTCGGCCTTGACGGTAATGGATTCATCGGGAACCTCCGTTTCTTCCTTGGCCTCTACCAATTCGGCATCGACCTCGATTTCGGGATCCACCGAATCCGTGGCATCCTCCTGTTGTTTTGCGGAAATATCCGCCGTCAGTTCGGCAACGGTCTTATCCTTGCCATCTTCTTTTGTAATGGAAACACCCAATTCCTTGGCCTGTTCCTGTAATGATGCTTTTGACATGATATTTTGTGTTAATGTGAAGGGAGGAAACGGACATTAACGAACCATTTCTTTCCCGAAAATTCAACGTTACGTACAAACTTAGCTAAATTATGTTTAAATGATAATAAATTTATATAAAACATAAGTATTTGGTGTTTTCAGCATCGCATTATAAGTGCCGATAATTTGGACGGTATTGCTACCTTTATTCAATGGAAATACCTGAAGACCTAAAAGAGAAAGTAAAAGGGAACGACCTGGAATTCCAGAGCGAACCTGTCAATGGGGATTGGTACCTGTGTACCTTGCAGAGACCGTCCGGATTCACGCTGTTGATAGAAGAGGTAAGGCGCGACCAAATACGAAGCTGGATAATCGAAAAGTTGGATTTTCTGAAAGGAGGTAAGGATTGGGTCAAATAAGAAAGCCCCGCTCATCGAACGGGGCCATCATTTCTGATCAATCATAATGTTCTATTTAGTAGTTGGGTTCGTTCCCACGGGCCAAAGATATGCAAAATAACACAACATTCGATTGTGTTATGTGTGTTTTCATACGTTCTTGAACTCGATATGTTCCGGATTGTACTTTTTATCAACATATCCCTTGATTATAGCCAACTGCTCTTGGTCTAGGTATATCCCCTCGTTTATCTTTACCGTCAGTATCCCGCCCTCCCTGTTCTCGGACCACGGCCTTGACCTTCCATCTCCACCAAGAACATGCTCGTATGTCCCAAATCTCTCTTCAAAAGTAAAGTAACTTTCTATTCCGTTGTACAGCTCGGAAGTATCCGGTTGCCGACAATTTCGGATCTTCAAATACCTTTCACGGTATTTCATAGCCTTGGTTTCAAATTCCTCTATTCGGTCCTTTAGAAACTGTTTCTCCTGTTCTAGGTTCATGTGATTTCACTAAAATTCTTAATTCCTCTATCGTCAAAATATGGTCGTCCTTGATCAGATTGCACTCATGACAAAGTATCTGACCGTTGCGAAGCGCATTGCTGCCTCCCTTTGAAACCGGCACGATATGGTCAAAGGTCAACCCATCGACCACATAACAGCAAGCGCATGCCGCATCATGGCCCCGCATTATCAACTGGACCACCCGTTTCGGGTGTTTTTTGAGCCAGTACTTCTTCTCATCGGCATAACCTTCCTTGACCTGGTGCTTTTGGTCTTTTATAGGTTCGATCTTGGCCCGGACAGGTCGGTTACCGTTCAAGGCCTTCTTCTTGTCCTCCGGGGCGATACGTTTGCGCCGTAACGAACGACCATCGATCGATACTATCCGTTTCGCCTTCTTCTTGCACAAAGGACATCTATTGGTCCATTGCTGCTGGCAGTCCCAACAACCGACCTTGCGGACTATCAACCTTTCAAGAAATTGGATCGGTTTCATTATTCGGATTATGAATATAAACTCCATTCGTAGTCCAATATCTGATCAGGATGTGACCACTCGCTACATTTTGGACATTGCATCAAATCTTTTTCGTAATCAATGTTCCATCGTTTAGATTCCTTGTCGGAATCGCTTTCCGTGCAGCTCTTACAACCACATTTCGAACTCTGCTTACATCTCGGACAATACATATTCGTTAATTTTTCATCCTACTCTTAATCTGCCATATCTTCTCTATCACGTTCCGATAAGTAGGCCCAAACGGAAGTTCATCGAACCCCTCAAGCCACTCCAACAATTCATCCAATGGGTCCATCAATATAGTTTCAGCTTGTAATTCCCAAATGCCTCCTTGCGATATTGACCGCAGCCGCTATGGACTCATCATCCACTCCGTTCATAAAGCATATGCCATACGCAGTATTCGAGTCGCAGATGATATCATTGCCGCTCTTGTAAAAAGTGCCGTCATCGATAAACCCGCTCACAACGATGTTTAAATTGCCTTCTTTCATAATAACTTCAATTGACCTGTTTGACTTTTCTTCTCCGTGCTGCGCTTATCATGGGAGTACATCCTAGCTATCTCCCTAGGACTCTTCCTAAGCTTGGTCAGCAACCTCAACTTCTCCCGCAGACCCTCAGGGTCATATTCCCACCAATTATCCATAACTATCTTGACTTAGACTTTATCTTGCACCACGTCCTAGGGTTTATCTTATACCTTCCAGCTATAGTGGTCGGCTCCAAATAACCCAACTCAACATACAGCTTTATAGCCGCCCTAAAAGGCCTACCGGTCAATACATGCTTCCAATCACCCTCAACTATCCTGACCACACCACTCTCATAAGGATTATCCGTCTTGGGCACTTTATCCAAGATAGCCAACAACAACTTCACCTCGTTACCGGTACAGTTGTTCAACAGACTCCGGATGAAATCTTGCTTTATACCCGCAGTGCCACGACTGGGCACATAAGAAACATGCCATTTGTTACCATAGAACAACTCCTTCTTAAATCTCTTAAAGTAGCGGTCAACATCCTCATAAAACCTATCGTAACGTCCCATAAAAAAAGACCCTTCGAAAAACCACAAGGTGTTCACTCCAAGTAATCAATCGTTAGGTCAAATATCTTTTCCAAATAGCCCCAAGTGAACAACAACTACAAAACAAACATAACAATTTATTGTGTAAAATGAAATACATAAGTCGGTAGTTTCTACCGTTTACCCCATATTTCTAAATACATAAGTCGTAAAAAACTACCGACTTATGTCAAGTTGTAAGATATTGATAAACAAGTATTTGCAATGTTTTTATTGAGATAGGAGAGTACCTTTAGAAATACTACTCTATACTTAGCTAGTTTGACGACATTCTATACACGATAACCTACTCGGGATGGAATACATCAAATAACGCATTGGCCCGTCATCGGAAAACGCGATTCCCAGACCCCACGGGGTACGTTTTCGTTCTTCCTCCGTTTTAGATTTTGACTTTTTGTACAGCTAATTATGGTCTGTGAATGGACATACTAATTTTTTGAATCTTACCAGGGTCACAACAAATCTAGGTTAACCTACTGTCAATTAGGAAAGTAGCACATTATCGTCCTGCATTTGTCCGGTTATTGTCCGATCGTGCCATTTTACCTCTCTGAGAATCGCGTATTTGAAAACAAACTGTACAATGGGCCGGAATATCTCAAGCATTCTAAGCTAATAGACTGGTATTCATACGTTCACGCGCTCATCCCTACGTTTCAAACCCCCAATACCAAACTAAAATTTAGGCAAGACTAAACAAAATGTTGTGTTTAATAAAAGAATTGGTTGTGTTGTGCTATGATTGTGTTTTTAGTTGGGTGTTAAAACCTCTGTTAAGTACTGTAAACATTGGTGGTATAAGGAATATCTATTGATGTGGAACACAACATCGACACAAAGAATAATGATGTTTTGTTTATGTTGATAACAAAGGGTACTTTTACACCCGAAGTCAATGTTTATGGGGCTTTACAGAGTGTATTTATTAACAATTTAAAAATAGTAGAGTTATGACAAGTAAAAGAAAGGTTGTGTCGAATTTGTATTTATTGCTAGCGCGTTTGAGTGCGTTGGTAGTGCTGAGTGTGGTTTACTGGGTGATTGTGTTCACGTTCTTTATTAAAGGGTAATGAAGACTAAACTAAACACGGTAACATTGGAATTGACTGAGGGTCATAGGATGGTATTTCAGAGTGCTATTAACATTGCGCGTCTACAACGGATGTACGTGATAGGTAAGGAGCAAGGTGTACCGATGAGGGATACGGTTCAGAGAATCGAGAGTGTGACGATAGAATAAAACGCCCTGATTGGGAAAGCGGGGTTTTAAAGCGAATAAAATAACTATTAAAGATTAAGATTATGACAACGGAAACAAAGAACATTTACAAGAAGTATTGTCCAAATGTATTCGTGGCAAAATGTCCACAGGAACACAAAAAAAGTGATGTAATCATTTTAACTACCAAATACGGTAAAGAGCATGAATGTATCGTGTTCAATTTAGTCGGTAAGTCCAACGACGGACATTTTTTCTATTCGATAGTACGGGCCGACGGTTTCAACGCTCAGGAAAGGGCCAAAGCTAAGGCCGAAAAACTTCATGGTTATGCCGGTAACGCGGATAAAAGGAGTGACGAGGCCTATAATTCAAGAGCCACCAAGCACGAGTTAGAATTTATGTCACTAGGGGAGCCTATTAAGGTTGGGCACCATAGCGAGAAGAGACACCGCAAGTTGTTCGAGAAGTACGACCGGAAAATGCGCAAGAGTGTTGAAGAAGGCGAAAAAGCGGAGGAATACAGAAGACGTGCGGAGTACTGGGAGGCTAAGACCAATGATATCAATTTGTCGATGCCGG
Organism: uncultured Flavobacteriaceae bacterium; assembly: GCA_947494565.1. Taxonomy (GTDB): domain Bacteria; phylum Bacteroidota; class Bacteroidia; order Flavobacteriales; family Flavobacteriaceae; genus Maribacter_C. The sequence goes on from CANLVG010000005.1 coordinate 235,329, forward strand.
AGAGTTTAGGGTATTATGAGTTCAAATTGGAAGAGGCAAAGAAGCACCACCAATACTTAAAGGATAATCCTAGTGCGCGGGAACATAGCTATTCATTGACCTATGCAAAGAAGGCGGTCAACGAAACCGCTAAGAATCTTGATTTGGCCGTCAAATTGTGGGGGAGTGCCGAAGAAATCGAGCAAATCAATAAGGAGAAGGAGCAGGAAGCGCGGGCAAAAGTCGTGAAAACTTCTAAGGTGGATGAGCTGATCAATAAATATGGCGGGTTTTTCTTCTTTGGTTCTGATGGGAAGGCCTTTAAAGAGAAGTACGACGCTATTTTAAAGTCCGGGCATGTTATTGAGGGTGAGAAGGTCCGACACGTCGCCCACGGTCTTTATTTGCCTTCAAAAAATGTTGATGCATACCTAAAAGAAATGAAGTTATGACGGATATACAGATTTTAGAGCATCTAATGTACGGGCATCATTTAGAGCCAAGAGAACTGGAAAAGGCCGAAAGAATACTTTTCGAATTAAATAGATCATTAAAACATCGTAAAAATTGAAATCATGGCTAAGATATCAAAGAGACTATTGAACAAGCATAACGAAGCGGTGAATATGCTAAAAAAGGAAAAACTAAATTTTAACGAACGCCAATTTGTTTTTGATAATTATCATGAAGGAGCGGGTAAAATGAACAATTTGATCAGCGCACATTTTACACCTTATCAAATTGCTAAGTCTATGACTTTTAACATCGCTTACACAGATTGTTTTATTGATTTATGTGCAGGAATAGGAATATTATCGTATGCCTTATTGAGACAAGAGGAAATGAGCTTCAATAAAAAGTTATTCGGTATCTGTATTGAAAGAAGCACCGAGTATTACGAAGCAGGGAAAAAATTACTACCTGAGTTTCATTGGATCAACGGTGATTGTTTTGACCCCAAAGTTATTGAACAGGTAAGGGATTTAATGAAGGATAAAAAATTCAGCGTTATCTCAAATCCGCCTTATGGAAAACAAGTTAAGTCGAATACCGAAGACCTCTTAAGATATACTGGTAGTAATTTCGAACTAAAGGCCATCGAGTGGGGCGCGATGATAGGAGCATTCGACGGAGCATTTTTAATACCTCAAAATGCGGCGAATTTTAGGCTAAGCGGAAGAGAAGCAAAATATAAACCTGTCTATGACGAAAATTACAAAACTAAAGAATACTTAAAATTTGTTGCTCAGACCGGTTTAGAAATGAAGGCCAACAATGGATTTTCCACAGATTTAATTGAGGGTGAGGAATTTGGCCCGACTTGGAAAGATGTAACAATTACAACCGAAATAGCTTGTGTTGATTACGATGAATACAACTATACTCCAATTAATCAGCTTACAAAAAAAGAAAAGACTTCCGAACCATTGGAAAAGGAAGCAATTCAAACTAGTCTGTTTAACTAAAAAAAACCCGTTCGTTGTCAGCCCCGAAAGCTATGCGAGTAGGGGCGAGAGCGGACATAAAACGAATCATTATGAAATTTCAAGGAACAAAAGGAGAATGGGCAGTATCAGCTCAAGCGGATGTAATACAAATAGTTACCGCTAATCTAATCATAGGGGAGGTTTATGATAACGCTTCACGAAAAATTGATAAAGATACCTGCCTAAACAATGCGAGACTTATGGCATCCGCTCCGGTATTGCTTAAAGCATTGGAAAGCATTAGGGGTATTGAGGCCCATATCAATGACAATCAAATGAAATCGCTATTTCAAAAGACAGTTTATCCAGCAATAGAAAAAGCAGTAAAATGAAAACAGAAGTAAAATTTATAGTTCAAGCACTGATAATATTTTTGGCCTTGACAGCCTATGACATTTTAGTGCCAAGGATCCATGATATAGAGCATATCCAGAACGTTGACGAGATGCAGCCGACACCGGAGGAAATATACATTTTCACAGATGACGCGAAGTATCTTTTCGATGGTGAGAAATTGGAGTACATAAGCGAAATACCTAACGATTGAGTTATGGAAGCTATGACGGTAATAAGTATAGTTTTCGGTCTGATCGGCCTTGTACTATTGATATGGGTACTGATTATTTTACATAATGAAAAGAAAGACGATTGAGTTATGAAAAACGATAATACAAGAGTACGGCAGCTATTGAACCTCATCGATACTATATAAGAATCCCATCAATTTGAATTAACAACAGCGGTTCCCTTGGCACATTATAGATTAGTAGGTGTTTGGTTTGGTTTTTTATTAATCGCCGGGGGAACTGCTTAAAAAGGAATAAAATGAAAGAATTAGTAGAAAGCATCAAGCAATATTTGAGTATCAAAAATGAAATTTCACAAATACAATCTATTGTCGTGCCCGAATTTCCAAAAACACAAATTTCGTACACTATAAAGGAGTGGAACGATTATATCGTGAATAAGCAAGGGTATGATAAAGCGGTAAACTTAAAAGGAGATAAGCTAAAAGAACTATCAAATCAACAGTCAGATCTTAAAGTGTCTATTATCGGTAGCTTACCAAAGCGCAATACTTGGTTTATACTTAAAGAAAAAGATTTTCACTATGCAGTAGGTTCTAGATCGAATGATTGGCCAACTAGCCCCGGCGACTTGTTATTGATTGAAAACCCTGTACGTGAGGAACTCCAAGAAATAAAACACCAAGTAATAAACTAATTGATCGAAACGCCCTTAACAGGGTGTCATGCGCTGGCGGTTAGGGCGCATCTGATGAGACCGCAGGGAAAGAATCTAATATTAACTAAAATCATTTAACGATGGAAAAAGAGAGTATTGAGGACTACGTCTTCATTTTGGAACTGAACGATGTATTAACTGAAATCGGTATCGACTTATGAGAACTCCGCAATTAGTACCGGATTGGACACGGCAGAAAAAGAACCTTGTAACGGGGTTGATCGTTAACCGCCATAATGCGGAGGACAGCAGAAAAACGTATAAACGACTAAAGGCCAAGAAAAATGGAGAATAGATTTTTTACTATTACGACCCACGATAACGAGCAGCAATTTAATATCGGTACTATATCGGCTAAGGACTATAATACCTTGCTAGAAGCTATTAAAAAGCCCCTAGAGCAGCATTTTGATGGTAGTCTGGTAAGCACTGGACTAAGTCCGGAAAGCTATGATATGCTAGTTAGTAAATCGGGGCAGCGATTCCCGTTCAAAATTGAGGTTGAAGATATTGACGGGGATTCGTTGCGCGATTTCTTTTGTCTTAGTCAAACTTGTTTATACCAAACGGAAAAATTCCCGAATGGTTTCGACTCTTGGCAAGAGACGCATTTTGAAATCTGCCAAGAAATTGCAAATCAATTCTTAACGGATTCAAGACCTGAAGGACGTGTAATGCAAGCACATGAAACGGGAGGTCATGGTTCTTTATACGAATTGGCAAAAGAAATGACGGACAAATTCGAGAACCTTCACAAGGACAGACTGTGGGACGGTGAGTTTTTCGAAGAGATTGAATTGTTCATTGAATCGGAACTATGAAAACCCCGAGTAAAAAGGATGTAGCGTACTGGGGCATCATTATCATTTTGATGCTCGCAGTACTTAGTTTAATTTAAACCTCAAGTTATGTTTACAGCAATGGAATTGATACCGGTAAAAACCGATATGAACTATATCAAGATTATCAATGGCCGATGGCATTTGAATTTTAAGCCGTTTAAGGAAATGACACTTAACGAGCGGAATACATTGGCCGAGAAAATCAAAGAATCCTAGAAAATGGACGCAATTGAAATACAGAACACGGATCATCTTAAGGTATTGGAGCTACTTACCCAGATAAAGAAGAAGCGACAACGATTGGGTATTACCCAAGAAACGTTGGCCGAAATGATAGGTATGGATCGTAGCCATTACTCCAAGATAGAAAAAGGAAAGAAACCAGGTGTAACGCTATGGTTTATTATTAGGCTTGTAAATGCCATGAATATGGAGCTTATTATTAAATGATATAAAGGTCGTCTTGCGACAAGCAAAACCCGTACTACTGAATTGTGGTACGGGTTTTTATCTAGTATTTAGTGGGGATTATTTAAGTCCTTCCCAGCAAATATCGTCCTGTTCTATCTGTGCCCAGTAAAAATCGTAAGTGGATTTTCCAACAAGGAAATTTTGCTCTTCGTCAGTGTCGAAATCGGTTACGGTTATCAGAATGTTACAATCATCGTTGACGCATTCGCCTGTAATATCGGTTACCTGCAGATTGCATGTAGCATCCGGATCCGGTGTATCGTTATCGTCGCTGCACGACAATACTAACGATACAAATAAGATAAAAGTAGCAACTCTTCTACTGTTCTTCATAGTCCTTACTATTTAATAACATGTCAAGTTTTTCCTCTATCCGATTAAGTTGTTCGGGCAGGTCAAGGAACTGTTTTATCTTGAATATATCCATGTTATCCTCTTTGGAAAGTGGAATGTTCATGATATTGGCCTGTGATATGGTGCCTTGTTCGTCCAACAGGATCGGTAGTTCCTGATTCGTCATGAAATTGTAGTTGACATTCGGGAATGTCCTTACTATCCGGTCCATCATTCCGGGGCTGAGTTTTGCCAGACCGTTTACTACGTGATATACCGATGCATGGCTTTTGTAGCCCAATTTGGTCGACAGTATGTTCGGATTGATACCGAGCGCTTCGATAATCTGTTTGATAATTTCTGAATCCGCTAAATTTCCCATTTACTTAAATTTTGATTTTTTAGGTTATACCACAGGCACAAGGTAGGGGATTTGATAAAAAAGGCAATATTGGGGTCGATATTTTTTAATTGCAGACCGGGTCTACCCTTAGAATTTCGGAACCGTCGAATACTCCATGTAGTCCGTAAATAAGATTGCCGTTACTGAAAGCATGAAAGTCCTGTTCGTTCACTCCTTTTGGTATCAAGAATTCATAATAACCCAGTTCTTCCACTTGGTATTCGGTTATTACCTGACCATCGATCTCAAAGGTTATCCTATCGACGCAGGGAGCTTGGATATTGACCCAAAAACTCTCCAACTCCATAGTTTCTATGCCTGTACGGATTTCGGCATCCGCTGGCGGGTCGAATCGCTTTGCGCAGAAAACGGTGCCGTTAATGGTCAGATCATCTTGGACCGATATAGGAAAAGGAACTATAATATCGGCAAACCCGACTACTTTCTTATCCTCTTCGGAGGGTACCGCATACAGTGTATTATTGCCGTCCGTTAATAGGATTTCGATAACCTGATAATCCCCTACCGGCAAATCCATTTCTTCGATAGTGGTAATAACACCTTCGTTTGAGATATTTATTTTTGATGTCTTTCTCCATACCGCATCATTGACGTCCTGAAAGGCCATTTCGACCTGTGTAGGAGTACCTTCGGAGCAATCGGGAACGAAAGTCTTTGATGTTAATGTCGATGGTATGGCCCCATTGAAATCGATATAAGCGAACTCCTTTAATCGTAATGGGTCGTCTTTCGAACAGCTTGCCATTATGGCCACTATGATAAGGACTAATAGTAAAATGATCGATTTTTTCATTGTTGACTTGTTTTGAAATTACTATACTTTTTATCCCATGCCTTCTTGAGGTTATCGGCACTTTGCTGCTTTGTCTTTTTTACGTAATGTCTCATCATTTCCTGATTTGCCCAGCCGCCCAGTGTTGTTAGGTCGCTATCGGGGATTACTCCGTAAAGATTGGTTGTAAAGCTTCTTCGACAAGCATGGGAGGATATAAGTTTGTATTTCGGGTAATCCCCTTCAATGGCCCTTTTTTTGAAACCATCGTATAATCTACCCCTCATTATATTGTCGATATCCGCCAACTTACAGATTGTCTTGATATGTTTATTGAAGTAGGCATCGTTGTATTTGGGAGGAAGGAACCCACCACGTTTTTTGAGTATAGATTTTACATGGGGATGTAACGGCACCACTACCCAAGAACCCGTTTTGGTCGTCTTGATGCGAATATAACCATCTTTTATGTGGTCGACATCGAGTTGATGGTTAAAATCTGAAATCCTTAACCCTGACCATAGGCCGATAATGGCATTGTCCCTGATACTTTCCAATTTAATGTCACCGGATAGGTCAAGGCCGAATACCCGATTGATTTCGTCCTCGCTCAATACAGGGTCGATTATTTCCTCACCTTTTGAGACATACACCCTATCATTGTACGAGTCGGATGTCTTTACGCCTTCGGTCTCGGCCCTATGAAGGAAGAACCTCAGCCTACCGATATGTCTTTTAATGGTATTCTCGGCATAACCTTCTACATCCTCCAACCAAGTGACGAATTTATCTATAAGCAACGAATCGATAGATTTTATCGTTAGCTTCTTTCCGCTGGAGAACCTGCGCCACATCTGAAGGAAGGACTCATATTGACTGATAGCACGTTTTGAAAGGAATTTGTTCTTACCGGTTTTCCATATAGGGGCTTTGTTTTCCAACCACCATTCGGCGAATTGTAGGTAATAGATAAGATGGGGCTCTATTTTTCCTTTTTCCTCTTGAACTGGCCTACCGTAGTACTCTTTTACGGTCTTTTCGAGCCACGGCTTATTGATTACCTCACCGAATCTATATGCGTCGTTATATGCCTCCAGGACATGTAGCTTTAGTTTCTCCAAGTCCAGGTGCTTCTTGTCACGGTCTTTTATGGCCGATACGTTCTTATAGTTTGAAGCTTTGGGATCCCAGTGGTCGGGATCGACCAATAGGCCGGTCTTGCCCGAAACATCTATATTTCCGTGGTAGAACCTGATATGTATGGTAGAGGGGTTTTGCTTGCCCCTAACAAGTAGCTTAATTTTCGCCATCTTTCCCTATGGTTTCAAAAGTGTTCAAATTTGACCACTTTATAATTTAGTAAAATTGTAGCCTTTTAATATTGGTTCATTTAATAGAACTCTATATGGTCCCACCAGTTTGTGGGTCTGATAAACAGCTTCATATTGTGTCTCTACGCCATAATTCTCTAACCTACGTTTAAAATCTTTGGGATAATGGGTTACCAAAAAAAAAGAAGTTTTACCACTATCTAACTCGTTAATAATCATTTTGACCATAGCATCGGTTTTACCTAATCTTCTCGTTTTTTTCATATCCCCAATTGCTGCATAAGCCGTTTTAGCTCGGATTTGTTTTTGATGGTGCCGTGAAAGTGTAACTCACCTTTGCTGTCATCTGGATGGTAAAAGCGAATAGAGATTGTAACATCTGTGTAAATCCTTAATCTCCATTCTGCATATTTTGGATTTGAAAACATTTGATACTCTCTACCTTTTATCATTTTCCACCCCAGCTCTTCTATATCCTGACGGTCCAGGTATTTGACTCGGACTTGTTTTTCATCAATATGATACTTCAGAGCTTCAGGCCAATCCGACATTCCAAAATCATATACGTCGCTTTCGGTTCCAAAACTAAAACTATTCCAATCCCCATCATCTTCTTGAAACCCTTCATTGCTGAGTATCTCATATTCGAACCCAACATAAAACTCTTCGATTGAAGGAGTGTAGTATTTAGATTTTTCGCTCATATCTTTCCCAAATTATGTTAGCGGTTGTCCGGAATATTCCCGACTTATAGAGGGCCAAATATAATGTTTATTGTATAAAAAACAAGTTTTTCATATGTTTTTATATGATTTAATAAAATATAAACATCATAAAAACACAATAATCGAATCCTGCCGGGGTCACTACAAGCAGAAAACCACGCCTTTTTGGCGTGGTTCTTTGTTTTTGGAGAAATTGAAGTCAGAGCTTCAAAATTTTGGAAAAAGCAAAGAATTAAGGCGATAGCCTGTGGTTTTCTATTTGCAAAGGGGAGCTCATTTGGGATATGCAATCCTGCCGGGGTCACTTAGATGAAGGTCTTTCCGATGGGAAAGCCTTTTTTAATACAGTATGTTCTACGTCTATATACTATAAAGTCAAAGGCTGGAAGGCTGCATAGTGTCTAACGTAGTTTCGCAAAAGGGCATTTAAAAGCATAAATGAAAGAAGCAGAATCGAGTACCTTAAATAGTTCGTTTTACAGCACTTAATAAATGCGGGGCTGAAAAGCAATAACTATTTCTTAATTTGTTTAACTTGTAATCCTTCCCCTAAAGAAATTCGAAGTGTAAATGAGTTCGGACGATAATTTGCGCAAAAATTTTCAAGAAGAATCATCAAAGGGAATGCTAGTTAAAAAACTGACCAAAGCAATCGAGGCCAATTTGAACAATGACCAGTTCGGGGTCGATAACCTTGCCCAAACTATGGGAATGAGTCGATCTAGCCTACACCGAAAATTGCATAAACTCTTTGGCATCTCCACAAGCCAATTCATTAGAGAGTATCGATTGAAAAGGGCTTTGGAAATTCTCAAAAACGAAGATGTAACGGCTTCTGAAGTGGCCTATCGCGTAGGCTTTAGTAGCGCAACTTATTTTAGCTCCTCGTTTCATAAATTCTACGGATATACACCGGGAGAGGTAAAATCCAGAATCAGCAATGAAGTTGAAAAAGGAACTGAACAATCCATCCCTGAAATAACAAAAGGCTTACCGCTAGATTCTGTAAATTCAAAAATCACTAAAAGCTTGAGTAAAAAAACCGTTCTCTGGGTTGGGCTGCTTTTAGTGCTAATAGCATCAGCTTTATTTTTTTACAATGCTTCTTCAAAAGATGATGAAAGAAATGTAGCGAGTGAAAAAACGACCGATAAGAAATCCATTGCAGTACTGCCCTTCAAGAACTTGACGGGAAAATCAGATCTGGAATATGTGAGCGATGGCATGACCGATGCCGTAATTTCTAGACTCACAAAGGTCAGTGCCATCGGTAAAGTAATTCCATTTACATCTACCCACGTCTATAAGAAAACCGATAAAACTATTGAAAAAATAGCAACGGAGTTAGGCGTTGCAACACTGTTACAGGGCAATCTACAGATTTCAGGAGATCGAATTAAAATCAATCTACAATTGATCGATGCTGTCACAAGTGAACATATTTGGTCGGAAGAATATGCTCGAGATTGGAAGAGTGACGAAATTTTTAAGATGCAGACTGAAGTCGTAGAAGGTATCGCTGCCAATATGAATGCCTTTATTGCTAATGATGAGTTGGCTGCTATTAAAAAAGTTCCTACCAAAAGCAAGCTAGCCTATTCCTATTATCTTCAAGGGGAGTTTCAACGACAAAAAGGAAACGAACTATCATATTCAAATGCTATCAACCTTTATGAAAAGTCAATTGTAACAGATTCGAATTTTGTGGAACCCTATATAGAAATGGCTAATGTTTGGCATATGGGTGGGTCAGTTTGGGGTTTTTATGATGAGCAAAAAGCTTGGAGCAACGCAAAGGCGTATTTAAAACAAGCATTGAAAATAGAACCGGGCAATCTACGGGTTGCCGAAGAACTTAATACTGGAAGGTTTTTTTATGATTGGAATTTTGAACTTGTAGAGAAATTTTATCAAAGTATACCACGCAACTCCATAGAGGACAAGCCATCTGTCATTTCACTTGATTATCCCATTAAAACTGGAAGGCCCGAAGAAACCCTTAAAGCGATTGAACGTTTAATGATAAATGACCCGTCAAATGTTTTTTTTCCGTTCTTTCGAGCAGAGGCGATGTTCTATTTAGGTTCTAATGATGAAGCCGAAGAAATATTAACACAAACGGATCCCTTGTATAATGACAACTGGTTTTATTTGCGAGAATCCGCGAAACTATATTTTTACCTCGGAGAAAATGAAAAATCAAAAAACCAATTGCACAAATTATTGACGCAATTCCCAGATTATCCCCCAATTTTAATGTGGTTGAACGCCGTGCATGCTGAAATGGAAGGCAATACAAAAAAGATAACCGAGCACTTGACCGAACTACGCAACAAATACAATGAAGGTTCATCTGGCAGCCCAGCTTGGTTCCTTGCGTTGTTCTATTCCACCATTGAAGATTACGAAAAAACCTTTACGTGGTTACAAAGGTCCTATGATCGACATGAGGTTGAAATGACCTGGTTAAGAGAAGAACCGCTGTTGGCACCCGTTAGAAACGACCCTCGATATATCGATTTATACGAAAAAGTTGGGTTTTCCAACATCGGCTTACCCATAAAAACTTCCTTGGAGAATTAATCTTCTCAAATGACCTTTTCAACATCAGTTGAAGGTTCTGCACCATAATTTTAATCGCTGACCGAAAGCTTAACATCCTTGCAACATGTCTATTAGGCTTGACACAAGCCTTATTTCCATCTTTGATTCATCGATTTATAGGCGATTAAAAGATTCTGAAAAGACAGAATCATGTATTCACTTAAATAGTAAAGTATGAAAACAAAAATGACATTTGCAACACTTCTAATCTTTGGAATTTTAATTTCTGGATGCATGGAAAAAGCTTCAGCCCAAGAGGCAAAAATCGATTTGTTGAATGATCAATTTCCTGAAGCACAACAAGAAATAATGGAAACTTTCGGTGCCATAGGGCAAAGCCTTAAAGACGGGGACATGGATAAGCTAATTTCATTTCATGCCTACGGACCAAAGTTTACCGAATTCAAAAAAGGAGAACCACGTAATGGAGGCGAAGCTAATGAAATATTTGAACGTACTGTTTTTGGGGGTGTTTCAGAAGTAGTCAAATTCGACGCAAAAGACGTACAGATTGCAGTCTACGGCGATGTGGCCAATGTGACCTTTCATTCTGATTTTCATCTAAAATTCGGTGAAGACCTCGTTGTCGTTAACGACCAAATAACACTATTGTTCTTGAAGACGGCCAATGGATGGAAAATTGTTCACGAGCACCATTCCCCTTTAAACAAGGTATAAAATTAAAACCCGACGTATCGGGCCAGTTAAAAAATAATTACCACTTGAATAATCCATTGACCGCAAATATGGCTGCCAATTGACCAGAATGATCAAAGCCTATTTCTTACTGTTTTCTTAACCCTACAATACCACTTAGTTCCCCCGAACAACTAAAATAAGTATTCACGTAAACATAAAAATCATGGAACTAAACGAAGAAAAATTAAACGAATTATTAGGAAAAGTAGTAACCGAAATGGGCGCCGCCGCGAATGGACCTCTGGTGCTCTTAGGAGATAAATTGGGGCTTTTCAAATCGTTGGCGACATCGGGGCCAATGAATTCCACGGAACTGGCAGATGAGACAAACACCGCCGAAAGATACGTGCGTGAATGGTTGTCGGCTCAGGCGGCATCTGGCTATGTCTCCTATGATGCCGAAACCAAAAGTTTTTCAATGACGCCTGAACAAGCGGCTGTTTTTGGAGATGAAAATAGCCCCGTATTTATGACCGGCGCATTCTACGCCATTACATCGGTCTATACTGATGCGCCAAAAATGGAAAAGGCATTCCAATCTGGCGAAGGTGTCGCTTGGGGAGATCATAGTACCTGCCTTTTCTGCGGAACTGAAAAATTCTTTAGCCCATCATATGAAAGCAACTTAGTAAACCAGTGGATTCCATCTTTGGAAGGGGTCGAGGCCAAATTAAAAGACGGCGCCAAGGTTGCCGACATCGGTTGCGGTCATGCGGCTTCCACTATCATTATGGCCAAGGCCTATCCGAATTCTACTTTTATCGGATATGATTATCATGATGAATCCATAGAACAGGCCAGAGAAAGAGCAAAGGAAGCTGGGGTAACCAATATTTCTTTTGAAGTGGCTACCGCTAAAGACTTTCCGGGAGAAGATTATGATTTTATCGCCTTTTTCGATTGTCTACACGATATGGGGGATCCGGTTGGCGCATGCGCCCATGTAAAAAAAGCATTGAAGCCAGATGGCACATGTATGATCGTCGAACCTTTTGCAAATGATACCCTTGAGGAAAACCTCAATCCCGTCGGAAGGGCCTTCTATGCCTTTTCAACTACGCTCTGCACGCCGTGCTCCCTCAATCAGGAAGTCGGTCTGGCCTTGGGTGCCCAAGCCGGTGAAAAACGGTTGCGGGAAGTAGCGACTTCGGGCGGTTTTACCCAGTTTAGAAGGGCCACCGAAACACCATTCAATTTGATTTTGGAGGCTAAGGCCTAGTGTCAGCCGCGAAGTGTTAAGTCAAGTTCCCCCTTAAAAATCGAAAAACAAAACAAATGTATATGGTACACAAAATATACCATCGTTTTCTATTGGGAGTTTTAGTTTTATCCGCTTCGCTATTTTCATATGGCCAAAACTCCATTGACGGAAAAGTGCAAGATGAAGTGGGTGATCCCTTAGCCTATGTTAATGTATTATTGCTAAAGACGGGGGATTCCACTTTGGTCAAAGGAGCCATAACCGATAAGAGCGGCATATTTTTAATGGAGGATGTTGCCAAAGGAGCATATACCGTATCTGCTAGCATGATGGGATATAAACCAAATTCAACCGAGTCATTCGAATTTGAGGGGAGTTCAAAAGTAACACTGTCCACGATTGTACTTTCCCAAGGTGTCGAATTGGATGAAGTTACGGTGTCATCAAAAAAAAATCTATACGCCCAAAAAATCGACCGTATGGTCATCAACGTGGCAAGTAGTATTCTCTCCGTTGGATCTTCAGCGCTTGAAATTCTTGAACGCTCACCAGGAGTAATTGTCGATCGGCAGAATAGTTCAATTTCATTGGTGGGCAAGAACGGGGTTGTTGTAATGATCAATGGCAAACAAAGTTATATGCCGGCATCGAGTGTTGTGCAACTTTTGCAGGGCATGAATGCGAATAATATCGAAACTATTGAATTGATTACGACACCACCTGCCAATTTCGATGCAGAGGGCAATGCGGGTTTCATCAACATTGTTTTCAAAGAACGGACCGATGTAGGACTCAATGGTTCTTATTCTCTGTCGTTCGGAGTTGGTAATGGTACGACAACTTCCGACAATATCAATTTCAATTACAGAAAAAACCGAATCAACCTTTATGGCAACTACTCTTTTCAACGAGACGCCCAAGGTCAATTGTTTGAGTTTGATCGGAATTTTAGTAATGCGAACGCATTGCCGGTCAACATTTCCACCATTTCAAATCGAGACCCGATTCAGCGCAATCATCGCATTCGTGCGGGCTTGGATTACCAACTATCTGACAAAACGGTGATGGGCCTGTTGGCATGGGCCAATGATAACAAGTGGACCATGGATGCCTTAAACCAAAGCAGGGAGACGGAAAGCGGAATGGCAAGGGCTTTTGTCGAATTGTTGAATACCGAACGTAACCAGTTGCAACATTTTGGTTCGAACATCAACTTAAAACATGATTTCAATGAAGACGAGTTCATCAGTATTGATTTTGATTATTTGAAATACCGACTTGAAAACCCGACCGTATATACCAACAGTTTTTTCGATGGTAACAATGATTTTTTAAGGGAAGAACTTACCCAAAGTGATAAAACCACGCCGATAAGCATAACGGTCGGTAAAATTGACTACAGCAAAAAAGTAAGCGACAAGCTTCATTTGGATGTGGGGATAAAAGGAGCCTTCAGCGACTTTGATAATGACGTAAGCGTTGGCACTTTTCAAGGGCAAAATTTTATTGAAGACCCAAGTCTTACTGACATGAGTAACCTCAAAGAACGTATACTGGCTGGCTATGGAAATCTTGATTACGCCATAAGCGATAAGACCAATCTGCAATTGGGGCTTCGCTATGAGCATACCGATTCCGAACTTGTGTCGAACGTGCAGGGTAAAGTTGTCGATAGACAATTTGGAGAGCTTTTTCCGACTGCTTATATCTCACATAAGGTAAGTGATACCCTAAGTTTAAATTTTTCGTATTCCAGACGCATTACCAGACCTACTTTTAACGATATGGCTCCATTTGTCATTTTTGTCGATCCAACTACTTTTTTTGCGGGCAATCCTTCAGTTCAGCCAGCCATTTCGAATTCGGCAAAATTCGATGTCAATTATCGGTCAGCCCTATTATCGGCGCAATACTCCGTGGAAGATGGCACGATTTCCACATTCCAATCACGCTTCGACGAGGAAAATGAGCGGCTCATTTTCGGAGCCTCGAACTTAGACCGCTCCCAAATTTTTTCATTGACCCTAGGCTTACCTTTGACGGTTACCAATTGGTGGAAAATTCAGAATAGTTTTATATTTCTCAACACCAAAATCACAACAACATTGGACGGGTCGTTATTCAACTTTGAACAAAATTCGCTTAATATCAATCATACCCAATCATTTACCATGGCAAAGGACCTTACCTCTGAAATCAACTTTAATTACAACAGTCCTTCAATACTCGGCTTTATAGGAACCTCGACCCTCGAAGAATTCTACAGCTTCAATATAGGTGTGCAAAAAAAACTTGGCGAAAAGTGGGGTACGATCGGCTTCAAAATAAATGATTTGTTCGATGCAGTGAAATGGACGGTGGTTACGGATATTCCTGAACAAAACTTAAATATGGTAAATACGTTCGATATATTCAATCGTACCTTTATGCTGATCTATTCCAACAGCTTTGGCAACCGTAAGCTCAAGTCGGCAAGACAAAGGGGCATTGGGGCCGAGGAGGAAAAAAATAGGGTTGATTAAATTATGTCCATAAAAGGGCCGACTTCCAAAACGGCTCCTCCTCAGTGACGACCTACTTTGATCCAGTTCCACTTGCCGTTCTTTTTAGTGGTTGCGCTAATTTGCCTTTTACGGAACTAAGTAAGTATAATTAATCGGGCACTTCAACATGTATTTGGTACTTTCTGGATGTATCGACATCAGATTCTTCATTTTGCCATATTAAATCAAGCCTTTCTATTTTTCCTTTACTTTTTCAGAAATACTGATTGGACTAGCTGAATTATTTGTAATAACAATAGTAAAAATTTGTTGTAAAGTATTTGACTTGGCAGGCAAGGAAAGACCTTTGACCTACTTTAATTGATCATATTTGAAAGGTCCAACGGCTGGGATTTTGAACTAATCGTATCGATAGCTTTCTTCAAAAAGTTTGGACTCTGTCCCGTCAAGGTCACTTAAATCAAGGTCTTTCCGATGGAAAGGCTTTTTTTGTGTCAAATTGAATTATTCGAATGGCAACTAACATTTTAATAAGACCAATACGAGGAGCCGCATTCAACATAGTGTACAGGTATGTCCCCAACGAATTTGCGCAGCCAATCGGCGGAAAATTTCATTCCATATTCTTCTGAATTGATATGCCCTATAAAAACGACCGCTTTTTTTCTTCCTTGTAACACCGCGTCCCTGGCATATTCGTAGGTTTCCCACTGGGGTACTTCCCCAGCAACCACCACATCAACAGTACTGCTTTGTAATTGTTTGATATGAGCGGCGCTACCAGACGCCCCGGGCACATATAGAACATGCGATAGTTGCATATCAGGGTCCCCGATGACGTGAAAATTGTTTTCAGGAAAGGTGTGCTTCAAGTTTTTTAATAGATTCATTAAGGTGGTGTTCGGGAAGGTAAAGCGGTAGGGGTTGTCGGCTGCCTGCTGGTCTTCCCAACCTAGTTTTTCCACCATTCCCGAAATGATTCCATCGGATGGTATGCGATGCACGTAATCGTGAAATCGCCAAACTACGAGCTTATGGTCATCGATAAATTTCTTTTTTTCCAGATAGACCGAATCACTTTGAAATTGTTCGGTATTGTCCAAATGATTGTAGTAGAGCGGCTCGTGTGGGATGATAAGATTGCAATTTTTTTCAACGGCCTTTTTCAAAACATCCATTGTGGCGAACATACAGGTGACGATACCTTTCACCGGCGTTTCCGGATTTCCTTCTTTGATGACATCGACTGTGTTGGGTACTACGGCAGCACCTGTTTCTTTTATAATCGTTTCGATAAGTTGTCCTGAAGTAATAACGGAAGGGCTTGAGGCGTTCTGACCCATCACGAATAGGGGCAATGCCCAAAGAATGGTGTGGAATAGAATTTTCATCGATTTATAATTTTGAATGGTTTAGAGGTCCTATGGCACCTTTTTAATAAAAGTAACGCATTTTTAGGGAATCACTTTTCAGTTCGAACCCTTAGCTTCTTGGTATGCGAACTTATTCCGGCAATCAATTTGTGGCCTTTTCGTTTAAGTGAAATAGTGTTTAAACAGAAAAGGAAATAGTAATTAACTTTAAAGAACTGGATTAGGGCTTTTCATATGAGGTTGTGTTGTGCTTTCGTGAATTTATTCATCAAATAAAGGCACAGAGATTGAGTTGTTGTCAAAGTTTTTGACAAACCAAGTTATCACATGTTTTTGTGGGCTACGTTTTGTTATTCGAAAGTCCTGTCTATCATACCAAATAGCATCGAATTCTCCTTTTGTCGTTATAGCTACTCTCCATTCACTTTTGACAAGGGCTGAGTCGGCATAATTAGCCGATAAGGCCTCCCAATCTGTCCCCGACAACACTTGTGGTTCAAGATGAGCAATAACTTCTTTTTTATCTAAAATAGCTATCCAAATTGGTTCAGCAAGATGTTCAATTTGATGTGCTTGTCCCTTAGCTCCCCAGCCAATTTTAACTGAAGCTCCTTTTCGAATTGCATTAATTAGTTGTTCTTTACTTCCTTGCAATACACTTCCAGTCTTATCATTTTTATAGGCAATTGACCAATTCAAGTTGGCTTCCTTATTTTGGCAGGAAAACATCAAAATGGCCGCAAAAAAGATACCAATTATACTTTTCATTTTTTCGTCTTTTAATTTATTATCATTCGCCACTTTTTGGTCGAACGGGATTCGCTAGCTATGAATTGATGAAATAGTAATGACTATCGATAAATCGCATGGCTTATGATGTTTTCGAAAGTAGGATTTTCTGGTTGATTTGCACCAAGCCATCATTTAAGCAAGCTATTGAAATCGTATTTTATTCCTTCTCTTCAATTAGTTGTTACCACGCTCCCATTTTTCCCAATTTGGGGACTCTTTTCACCATAAAGGACGAGCCTTTAGCTCAAGTTGATGCTCTGGATAGAACACATATCAAGTTGTGGCTGCGTACCTCTCTTTTACACCCTCTACTATCGTATCTTGAAGGTAATCTGTCATTAGGCCAGCTGAATATCCGTTGGTTCCGGCGATTCTAGTCCAATGATTTTGCGTTCTGAATCTGATTTTGAGTGAATTGCCATCAACTCTGGGTTCTTGTCCAATAATGGTGTTGATTTGCGCAAAACCTTCTTCTCCTTGAAAAATCGTTAAAAACCCACGTGCGCTGCATGCTCAACGCGGTTACTTCCCAACCAATCCTTACCGAATATCCTAATCGCACGGAATCCATCAGTTTAGATTTATCTCCGAAAGTTGCTTGGCCGTTTGCATCATTTTGAAAAACCATTTGCCATCCTCCCACTGATGCAGAATCTGCCGGACAAGAGCAAATGAAAATTAAAATCAAACAAGAGAATTTTGTAAGTGTATTCATCATTGCAAATTTTATGTTGGGATAAATTAGTTGTCACCTAAAAAAGAGCCATTTTTTTTCATGAATTTTTCCCTATTGCGTTTTAGTTCATCGAGGTCTGGATTGTTTTTGATTTCTGCTAATTGAATAGCTTTATTATAATAGTGTAGTGCCATATCATAGTTTTTAGCATTTGTAAGTACGTCTGCATAGGTATCGAAAGGTTGCGGATAGAAAGAATATAATACAGTATTCGCCCTTAAGATGGGAAGTGCTTTTTTAGGTTCAAGCCTATATTTTTTTCCAAGCTCTTCAATGTCATCATAATCTAAATGACCTAATTGGTGAAGCATCATTACCTGCTCAAATAATGCTACCTCAGATACTGCAGTTTGTTTCTTTTCCAAAAACTTATAAAAATGGTGTACTTGATCGGTGTCTTTTAGTACTTCCTTTTTGATAGCCTTCTTAGCAAGTTCCAACGCCGTAGTATATTCTAAACCTTCATCCACGATACTATCTGGAACTACGCCAACAGTTTGAAATCCTTTTTTAGAATTTGGATCTATTCCTTCTTCGCTTGAAATAGAAACCGAAAATCGTTCATTTAATTTATGCGTCATTGCTCCATAGCCAGCTCCAGCAGTAGTTTGACCTATTATTGCAGCCCTATTTTTGTTTTGTAGCCAAAAAGCAAATTCTTCAGCTGCGGATGCAGATTTATTATTTACTAAGATATACATAGGGACCTCTGGATATTTCATTCCAGCAACTAAAGGTTCTGTGAATATTCCATATCGGTAATCATTAAATCTAGTATAAACATCTGATAAATGAACAGGTTTGTCATCAAAGAAATAACTTGATAAATAAGAAGCGACATAGGGCACACCACCTGGGTTGTCCCGCACATCAATGATAAAGGCGTCACTATTTTTAAACAGACCCATAATTTCAGTAATTTTTTGTCGCGCCTTATTGCCAAAATCCCAATTTGAGAAATGACTTACTTTTATATATGCGATGTTCCCTTCAATAAATTTTATTTCTTGAAAGCCGTAATTCGTACTTGCTCCATATTTTGCACTTATCCTAGTTATATTTTCTATAGGTTTTTCATCCTCTTTAGTACTATATTCTACAGATAAATGTAAATCACCGTTAACCGACCTTAAATCTTTTGTCAATTGTTTTGCAAGCTCCTTGGGATCTTTGATTGCATAATAATATCCCTTTTCATTATTTTCTTGGAGTCTTTTTCCGGTTTTGATACCCATCTTTAAATTCACATAATAGTGTTCCAAAGAATCTACTATTTTTTCTATTATGAGCGTAGTTTCCTTTTTAGTTACCGGTTTGATTAAAACATCTTGTGCGCTACAAGACGTAATGAAGCAACCGAAAAAAAATATTAGGATGCAAAAGTATATGGGTGCAGAAGAACTGATAACCAGTTTGCCTTTTAATATCATTAATACGGTATTTGATTTTAGTCAAAAATACCTCATGTAGTATTATTAAAATAGAACAAGATTAGCCGCAATCACAAATTCTTAAAAATTTTGGGAAGAAAGTTTGTTTGCTGTTTAAAATTACGAGTAAAATGGCTTTGGTCTGAAAACCCGCAGTGCAACGAAATCTCGGTTAGAGATAATTTAGAATTTTTTATGAATCGAATGCTGTTTTTAATTTTGAGCTTACGAACATACTCCCTATAGGAACAATTAAAATATTTTCTAAAATTTTTTGAAATAGTAACAGGGTGGACCCCAGCTACTCCAGCAAGTTCAAGAAGCGAAAATGTTTCTTGCCAATTGTCATTTAAAAATTCTTTTAGTAAACATGCCCAATCTGGTCGAAATCTAGACGTATCCTTATCAAAATAATAGATCAGTTGAGAACACAGTTGTTCCAGCGATACATGTGTTAAATTATCATTTAAATGAACTTCTTGTAATATTTTTAAACAAAGTATATTTGCATTCGGGTGGTTTTCTAAAGTCGTACGTAAATCACCCTTATTGAGTAGCGCGTTATTTCTCAATTCAATATTTACGTTCTTGGAGTTTTTAGTTGTTGAAACGGTTCTGTGTGGCTCACCTGAATCGTAAAAATAGAGATCACCAGCTTTTCTTTGATACCGTACCTCGTTTTCTCCACATTCTATATCGGCACCCAAATATAAAAAACAGATGTGTTGATTCTTATGAGAATGTAATCTCGTTTCACAGTTGGATTTTAAATATTGAGTAGTGGAAATTATAAAGTTTTCAGTGACAACTTTTTTTGTTAAGGTTCCTGTATACTTGCCTTCTTCTAATTCTTTTGTGAAATCCATTTCATATTGTCTTAATTCATTTATAGCTATAATAAAGCACAACAATTGGATATAGTTATGAACTATAGTTCTTCTATAGCAGGAACTAAGATAGAAAATCTTTGATGCCCGCGATAAGAGTCTCAGCTATCGATTTAGGCTATACTAGTTGCAGCTGAACTAGTTGGCGTTTGGGGTTCGATCTCAGAACGCATTTTCGTTGCATGTTCTGCTGCCCCGAACTATTCCAAAAAACTGTAACAAATACCCGACCGCTTTGTCTTTAAGGCAACAGATGAAAACACTTCGAAGACTTGGCCTAGTATCCATTCCGCTTACCTTTAGCTTGGCAGGTATAGGCATGCTTTGGCTATTGCAGGTAGAGCAGGCACCAGGCTCCTTTTTCGAACAACTGGGGCAGCATAGAACGAATTGGTTGGGTGCACATCTACTCTTATTGTTAAGCACTGTATTTTTGGTGCCGGCGGCACTGAGCATTCGTCTTGCCTTACGATCAAAAATAGTTGGTGCGCTAGGCACTGCTATGATCATCATCATTGCGCTTACCACCGTTTTACTGGCCGGGCAATACGCCATCGATTTTGTGATGCCGCTACTCATGGAGGTGGGTGGAGATGCATTACAGGTACATGGGCTATTGTTCAAGACTCCTGTAATCGACCGTCTATTCTACAAACTCCCGAACCTGGTCTTTTTAGCCTTGTTCTTACTGAGCTGCACCCTGCTTGGGCTCAAGCACATACCATGGAGTGTTCGTACGATTCTCTTGGTGAATTGGTTACTGGTATTGCTTGGCAACCTAATTCATCCTGTATTTCAACGGGTGGCCATTGTGCTTTTAGCCTTTTCGTTTCTCCCCTTTGTGTACATGTATTGGAACGAAAGCGCGCAAGACGTGGAATAGCAATTAAAGAAGATCGGACACTACCTCAAGCTATTTGCAATTGCAAAAGAATTTAGGGACGAACTAGGGCGAGTGCTCCTTGACGGTGTAGCCGTGATAGCTGTGCGATAAGGCACCCTTTTTTCTTGAACGATAAATTAACCGTTACTGGCCGAATCTTACAGGATTTGGATATCCTTGTCATTTCCAAAGACTGTTGAGGTAAATCTATTAGGTTTTGAAATAGGAGCACTGCCAAGGTCGGATAGTCTTCGAACGCATAGGCACCTCCATAGGTTAGTCCCGTTGAATTTCTAAAAGATCACCATCGGCCTTCATGGCTTGTAAATCCTGTCGTGAAACGCCATAGGTCTCTTCTGGATAGTTCTCTTCCTTGTCGATTTTATAGATACGAGACGATTTGGAGATCTCATAATCATTGAAGGACATATACAAGCTATCTTCGGTGACCTCCATCACTTTCATGGTAGAATAACTTCCGGTTTCGATTCGATATTCATAAATATCGCCGATGGCAGGTTCGGCGAAATATTTGGCTGTATTTTCCTTGTCCTGACCACTTGAATATCCTGCAAAGCCGATGAGGCAAGCAATCAAAAACAAACCGACAAATTGCCAAATCGGTCCTTTTGCATCGCTTTTGAAATCCTCATATTTCCGTTTAAGGTTGTCGGGCATTTGCTTCGGTTTCAAGACCTGTTGGCAGTGACTGCACTGCGACGCGCCGGTTTTGTTTAGGGGGAATATCGGAATCCAAAAAATATGGGCGTGTTTGCGATAGATACTAAAGGATAGGGTATCTTGATTTCCACAATTTTCGCAGGTAGCGTTTTTGGCAGTAGCAGTTTTTATGTGGGCCGACCCACTTCCGAATATGATCATATTATTGATTTAGGTTAGTACTAATGGACTTCTATATAACTATTTGTCTGTGCCAATATTGCTACAGCCCCGCATATGACCCTTGCTGAATTACAGCCTTGGTCTCTTCATCAACAAAGTAGCCTTTGACTACATCCCGAAGATGGGCTTCTTTTAAAACAGAGTTTGCCGTTCTGTAATCGGGTTGCAGGAGTGCCGTTGATGGGAAGGTCTCACAATAGATTTCCGTACCATTTTCATCGATTACTTTAAAGGTAGCAGTTGCCTTGAGTAATGATTCCCCAGTTAAAGTTAGCGACTGTTGATCATTGGAATTCGCTCGGGCAAATGGTTTATCGGCTACACTCTGAATCAGCATATCAGAGGTCAGGGTCGATTCTTTCATGGGCACCTTCGTGGTCTCTTCATTCGTACTGCATGAGGTGAAGCACAGGGCGAGGGCGATAAGGGTCAATTTTAGTTTCATAGGTGTATTGTTTTTATTGAACAGTACAAAGATGATTCAATGACCACCGGCGACATACGCCCGAATCGGTGAAAATGACTCCCCTGTTTTCAGGGGGTTAATCGTCAAGAAGGCCCATTTTTATGGCATGTTTGGTGAGTCCGGCCAAGTTCTTTACTTGTAGTTTTGAAATGAGGTTCTTCCGATAGCTTTCAATCGTATGCTTGCTCAAGAAGAGTTGGTCCGCGATTTCTTGGGTAGTATTCTCCTCCGCAATGAGTTTTAAGACTTCTTTTTCTCGCTCCGTGAGATTGATTTCCGCTTGTTTTTTGGTTTCGAACATCGCGTGGGTATAGGCCTGTTTGATTTCAGAAGAAAAATACTTTTCTCCTTTGACAATCGTTCTAATGGCTTCCAAAAGCTCTTCTTTTTCGGCATTTTTGGGGACATAGCCGTCCACATTGTTTCGAATGAGCTTATCGATCATCGCACCATCGATATGCATGCTGACTACCAAGGTCTTTAGGCTCGGATATTTTTTCTTTACGATTTCATTGAGTTCGATCCCGTCTAGTTCCGGCATTGTCAAATCCGTAATCAATAGATGAAGGTTTTCCACCCCATTAATATCCAGGTATTTAATGACCTGGGCGCCATTTTTGGCCGTCGTGACCACAGAAAACTCGGGAGCATCTTGTAATATACTCATGAGTCCGTCGATAAACATCTTATGGTCGTCTGCAATGATCAGCTTATAGTTCATTTCTTTGGTTTTATGTTTTAGGTATAGTAATGGATATGACGGTCCCCCTGTCCACGGTTGAATCAACGTTCAGTGCACCGGATAGTTCGGCAACTCGATTTTTAATGTTTTCAAAACCTATTCCAGTAGTGGTGCCCGAGCTATGAAATCCCTTTCCATTGTCTTCGAAGAGCAATGACAGTTCATTGTCAATGCGGTTTAGATGGATATCCACCTGGGTCGCATCGGCGTGTTTCAAGGTATTGGTCATCAATTCTTGGATGATCTTAAAAAGTTCCATCTGAACCTTTTCTTCCGTTTCGTTTATTTCCTTTTCAGGATGAGGGTGAAAACCTATTTTCAGTTCGCTTGCTCCTGAAATGGATTTTATATAGCCTTCGATTAATTCGGTAAACGCATTTTGCCTGAACTTTTTCGGAATCAAGGTATGGGAAATGTTGCGTACCAATTGATAGGTTTCATCGATTTGATTACTGATCGTCTTATATTTTTGGGCTCCTTGTGTTAAGCTGGAAAGTTGTAATTTAATTCCTGCCAAATTACCGCCGATGCTATCGTGCAGTTCTTGGGCGATTCTCTTCCGCTCTTCGTCTTGACCCTCTATGGCCGCCTTGATCAAATTCAGTTCTTGTTGTTGTTTGAGGGCATCCACTTTTTGTTGGGTGATTTCCTCTTGTTTTTTGGCCAATTCGCTTTGCGCCTGTATTTTTTGATAGTAGACATAGAGTAGGGCGAGTACTGGAATGAGAACGATGAGAAATCCGATCAAGAAGGCATTTTTGATGGTCTTTTGACGCTGAAGTTCCGTTGCCCTAAGCAATTTGTCCTCCTCCAAGTCCGAGATTTCTTGCTCTTTTTCTAGGGTCTCATATTGAATCTCAAGCTCTTTGATGAGCGCTTTTTGTTGTTTTGCATTGATTTGGTTTATGACGCCAAAGAGTTGGGTAATGACAGCATAGCCGTTCTTATAGTCATCAAGTTTGGCAAAGCATCGCGCCTGAATTTCCAAGGCCTCTCTCTGAAATTGCAGGTTTTCACGGTCAACAGCGTTAATGTAGGCAAAAGTCAAGGCGATATTTGCCGTGTCATACATTTCCTCTTTAAAATATAACTTAGCGGCGAGCAAAGATCCTTCAAAATAAATAGCCGTATACCCTTCTTTCAGCGCCCTGTTTCGGGTATCTTCGTACGCTTGAAATGCTGCGCCTAAATCTCCCTTGGCTTCTGCAAGTCTTCCTTTTTCAAGGGCCATGGTCAGTTCCATTTCCACATCCTCGAACTTTGTTGCCATGTTCAAGGCCTCCTCATAGTACACCTCCGCTTTTTCGTAATCTTCATTTTGTAAATGGGCACGGCCCGATATCCTTAAGGCTTCCGTAGTGATTTCACTAAATTCCCCGGAAAACTCGGCAAGCGCTTCGTTAACGATTTCTATGGTCTTCGCATTGTTTTTTCGTACCAAATTTCCTTTTGCCAGACCGATCTTGTTTCTGTATTCGTATTCCCTAAACTTGGATTTTTCGGCAGCCTGAATTCCCTTGATATGCCACTCTATCGATTTTTCAGGAACCCCGTTGATGTAGTTGCCCACACCCATGATGTAATGGGCCTTGGCATAGTACCGATCTTTTTCAGTATCTGGCGTATCCCAATTGCCGAGTTCTTTTTCGAATAAATTTCCATACTTCAGCACCGAATCGGTATCTCCTTTTTTAGTGTATTCGGCAGCCAGTTGTTCGAAAATGGAAAACCGCTCTTTGCCAAATTCTGCCTGATTCAAGGCCTCGTAATAGGGTTCTAGAGATAGTTGCTTCTCGTTCGGTACTGTGCCAAATCGAATGGTTTGCGTTGTCTCGTCTTGCGATAGGCCAAAAAATGGGGTAAGCACTAATAAGATGAACCCCAAAAGGGGCATCCTGCTAAATGAAAAAAATGATGTCGTGGTATAATTCAAAACTGTTTTTGGTACATGGTTGATAGCGCTTCCGAAGTGGAAAACTTATCCCGGAAGATAGATTCGTTTGAGGTCATTGCCTTCCCATTCAATAACTTTTTTGTCGATGTAATGGATCAATTCCGAACAACCCCGTTCAAAATCATCGCATACAACCGTTTTGGTTTTTCCGTTCATCGTCAAGGTGACTTTTACTTGACTGGTACAAGAACCAGGGGTTGTATAGTGATTCTTTAGGTTCCAAAACCCTTTGTTGTCAATATGCTCAATAAATTGCTGAATCTTTTCACGATTCAGTGTCACTTTCGACTGCAAATTATATTTTTCTAGCGGATGTTGGGCATCCTTTTCCGGATAATAGGTCAGCGAAGTAGCCGTTAGTTCAAAGCGATCGTAATGAAATGCGCCACGCTCCACCACTAACTTAAAGTCCTTTGCGATGGTCTTCGTCGTTTTAGGTGTGCTATGCTCTTCTTTTTTATAGAGAAAGAGTGTAGCAGCGAGAATGAGGCAAAAGAAAAAGGGATTTTGAAACTTCACAATTTTTGGGTTTTCGTTGGTGTTACAAAGGTCATGCACCATTTATAACGTCAGAATACCGATAATAGTGAATTTATACCCCCTGAAAACAGGGGTAAAACCTAAGAATCGATTTCGTTAGCAGAGGTTTCCGTTACGTGACCGATAATGATTTTTGCATGAATACGCGAATTCTCAATGAACCATTTGTGGGTTTCCATTCCACCACAGATGACCCCGGCCAGGTAGAGGCCTGAAATATTTGTTTCCATGGTTTTGGGGTTATAAGTAGGGAGTCTTTTCTCATCATCGGAAAAGGTGATACCCATTTTCTCCAAAAATTCAAAGTTGGGCATATAACCGGTCAAGGCCAAAACAAAATCGTTTTCAAGAACGACTTCACCATCGGGCGTGTCGATAAGAATCGTGTCTTTCCGTATTTCTTTTACCGTTGCATTGTAATAGGCCTTGATGCTGCCTTCTTCGATACGATTTATGATATCGGGGCGCACCCAATATTTTACACGCTGGCCTACCTCAGGCCCTCTGATGATAAGGCTTACCTCAGAGCCTTTCCTCCAGCATTCCAGAGCGGCGTCAATGGCCGAGTTGCTGGCACCTACTACGGCCAATTTTTGGCTGGCATAAAAATGGGGGTCTTTATAATAATGGGACACCTTGGCCAATTCTTCTCCCGGAACGTTCAGCGGATTTGGTAGGTCATAGAAGCCCGTTGCGACGATTACTTTTGTGGTCCGGTAGACTGTCTTGTCGGTGGTCACCGAAAAATGATCTCCATCTTTGGTAACACCTTTGACTGTTTCAAAAAGATGAATACGCAGCTTATTGGACGTAACAATGCGACGGTAGTACTCCAAGGCCTCATTGCGTTTTGGTTTGGCTTCCTTACTGATGAAGGGTATTTCATCGATTTCCAGTTTTTCCGAAGAAGAAAAGAATTGCATGTTCGACGGATAATTGAATAGGGAATTGACAATGGGTCCCTTTTCTAAAATAAGGTACGATAAGCCTTCTTTCTGTGCTTCTAGACCACAGGCAATACCGATGGGCCCTCCTCCGATGATGATGATATCCAACTTATCCATTCGTATAATTTATACTGCGTAAACTACATATTGTGTGAGCACAAAGCTAGCTAATTTACACGATAATCGAGAGCTATGCCTGATTGCCGTTGGGCAATTTATGCAATATACCTTCTATCGAAGGACTCTGGGTTTTCTCGAAACCGGAGTATGACTTTTATCATTCTTTTGCCGGACTGAAACCTTGAACTTTAAGGTATAATTTAAAACACGAAAATTATGAGCTTAAGACATAGAGTACCCGTTTCTACGATTATGACGAAGAATCTGATTACCTTGAACAGTACCGATCAATTAGACACCGCTGAAAGACTTTTTAAAGAGCATCAGATTCGCCACATTCCCGTAGTGGAAAATGATAAGATCATCGGGATGCTCAGTTTAACGGATTTATTACGAATCAGTTTCGCCGATGGCGCCTATGAAGACGAGAGTGAAGTAGAGACCATTGTCTACAATATGTTTACGGTTCCTCAGGTAATGGCCAAAAATCTGAAGCATGTTTCTTCGAATACGACAATTAAGGAAGTGGCGGAGATTCTCTCCGAAAATGAGTTTCATGCCTTGCCGGTTGTTGAAAATGACAATTTGGTCGGTATCGTGACTACCACTGACTTGATCAACTATTTATTGGAACAGTATTGATACGACTTAGCTAGTGAATCATTGGGTGGCAAATGAGTGCTTTTTAAAGCATCGATTTTGTCACCCCTTGTAATTCTTTGAAGTGACGGCGACTAGCCGGCTATTTTTTTTAAATCCGCAATGGTCTGGGTAGGATTGGCACTTTTGAACACAAAACTGCCGGCGACCAGTACGTCCGCACCGGCATCCGTCAAGGACTTCGCATTCAAGGAAGTGACACCACCATCGATTTCGATCAAGGTATGGGCTCCTTTTCTCTGTCGTAATGTATGGAGCGCTTTTACCTTTTCATAGGTGTTTTCTATAAATGATTGCCCTCCAAAACCCGGATTGACGCTCATCAAGCAGACCACATCGATATCTTGAATGAGGTCTTCCAAAAGATGTACAGCGGTATGTGGATTCAGTGCGACCCCAGCTTGCATACCTTCTGCTTTAATGGCCTGTAGCGTTCGATGCAAATGTGTACATGCTTCATAATGCACGCTGAGCACGTTCGCCCCCAAGTCTGCAAAAGTCTTGATATAGCGATCTGGATCAACGATCATTAAATGTACATCCAAGGGTTTCGTGGCATATTGGGCAATTGCTTTGACCACCGGCATGCCGTAGGAGATATTGGGAACAAATACGCCGTCCATGACATCGATATGATGCCAATCTGCTTGGCTGGCGTTGACCATTTCAACATCGCGTTGCAGATTTCCGAAATCGGCGGCAAGTAGGGAAGGGGCTATTTTTGTTTGTTGCATATGCATCTTTACTTAGGCTGTTGCATACAAAAGTAATGATTTGAGTTTGTTCAAAACTACTGATGCCTTATTGATCTGCTTTTTGAAAATAGTGGATAAGGTCACTTTCGGCAGCGATGTATCCGAAAGAACTCCATGAAGGACTTTCGACCAATTGCTCCATCAGTTTTTTGGCTTCCTCCTCTTTATTGTTGTAGAAATACCAATTCGCGAGGCCGTATGCTACCGCATCATTTGATGGACTGCCCGTTGTCTGAATGAGAGAGTCCGTGGGAATCATTCCCTTATATAATTTACATAACTCGTAGTAACTTTGATTTTCAATGACCTTCATTTCGTCTGAGATTGGTTCCAGCATTTCGTTTGCCATGTCCAAATTGCCCAAGCGCCGTTGAATCATATACAACCAATGGGTACTTGAAACGATGTTGTCGGGTAGTTCGCCTGATGCCCTGCAGTTAAGATAGGCAGTGTACGCCTTCTCATTATCATGTACGAGATAATAGGCAAGTCCTAAATGGTACCAAATATTGCCGTGCAAGGTACTTACGGGAATATTTTGCGCGTTTGGCATGCCATCTTGTTCGATCTTGTTTTCAGTACCCGCGATCAGTTGTCCCGCTTTTTCTAAATCAACTATTGCCTTATCGAATTGGCGGATCGAAACAAACCGGTGTCCCCGATGACGGTATAGGCGAGGTTCGTTCGGGAAAGTTTCGATACCTTTCGAATAGATGTCGATAGCATCGGCATATCTTCCTAAATAGGCCGTTCTTCTGCCATACCAGATGAGCGCATCCAGATCTTTAGGATTTGCCTCATAGGTTTTCTTCGCTTTCACATAGGCATCTAACAGTTTCGGTGAAGGTGCTGAAAGCTGGTACACTTTGCCCAAAGGAGTGGAGAAGGTATCTGTTTCTACAACCGCCTTCCCTGGTTGTGCCGGTGCCTTTTTTTTGCTCTCTTTACAATTGGTAAGGAATAGCAGGGCGACGATCGAACAAAGCCAAATACGAGATGGAACATCTATCATCATCATCGTTTATTTATTCAGAGACCGAAATTTCTTCCATACCGTTTTTCTTCAATGCAGCATTGAGTTTCGGCAATTCACTCTGCATGACCGATTTCAAATCGTTCAACTGTTGATCCAATTCAGCGGATAACTCTTTGAACACCTTGTGGGCCCCATCGGTCGGCTTGGCCTCGCCCGATTCGATACTCCTTCGCAAGGAAGCCAATCTGTTGTTCAATTTAATGGGAAAGTTCAGGGGATCTTGATTCGACTGGTTTTTCACCTGATACAATGCTTCCTCAATGACCGATAGTTTTTTCAAAAATGGAGCGACCACTCTTTTCATATCGGAGGAAGCTATCTTTTCCTTACCGGAATCGATCTGTGATTTGATTTCCCTAATTTGAATGACGGCCTCATTGGCAGTACTGGTCTTTTGCATCACTTTGTTCGCCAGACTGAACTGTTCGTCTAGGTCTTCTTTGGTAATGCCTTTGAGGTTCGGATCCATTTGGATGCCAAAGGAAAAGCTCTTGTCATAGTCCTTGGTCTTCATACGCACCGTGTACCGACCTAGGGGTGCTTTAGGTCCACGTTGCGGACGGGCGCTCCAAATGATCATACCATCGAATTCCGTAGCTCCGGGATAGCGTAAATCCCAAGTAAAGGTATTGAGTCCTTTTGCGGTCGTCGGTTTAGACGAACCCCCTTTTTGCCACCAAGGCAGGTCGGGATCCACCTCATACTTTGGTTTGCTACCGGTGAAGGTATCGATAAGAATGCCATTGGCATCCGAGATTTCGAAAGTAATCGAATCGATTTGTTCCTTGAGGTAATACTGGATGGAGGCATCCGAAATTCCGCGAATGGCATCGGTTGGTTCAAAAAGTACGGCGGATTGGTTTTCCATTTCCGGGCGGTACTGACGTAGGGGCTGAATATCGTCCAGAATCCAGAAACCCCTTCCATGGGAACCTAATACCACATCGTTGTCTTTGATCACCAAGTCACGAATAGGCGTGTCGGGCAATTCAAGCTGCAAACTTTGCCATTGCGCTCCATCGTTTATCGAGAAATACACCCCGTGTTCGGTTGCCAAGAATAAAAGCCCTTGGCGTACTGGGTCTTCACGGACCGCTCGGGCAAAATGCCCGTCTTCAATGCCCGATACGATCTTTGTCCATGTTTTTCCGTAATCATGGGTCTTGAAGACATAGGGTTGTCGGTCATCTACTTGATATCGGTTGGCCGCAACGAAAAGGGTACCTGGCCGATGTTTTGATTCGTCAATGATACTGACACGAGAGAACTTCGGAAGGTCCTTAGGAGTAATATCTTCCCAATTTTGTCCTCCATCACGGGTGATATGTATTTTACCATCATCGGAACCTGCCCATATGGTATTGATATCGTGAAATGAGGGCGCCAAGGCAAAAACGGTCGCGTAAATCTCGGGTCCGTTCATATCCATGGTAATAACCCCACCGGTCTTGCCCAAAGTTTCAGGGTCCGCATAGGTCAGATCAGGACTTATTTTTTCCCATGACTGTCCGTCGTTGGTCGTTTTCCACACATGTTGGGAACAGGTATACATCACTTTGGAATCTTGCGGGGCGAACATGATGGGAAAGGTCCATTGCCAACGTTCAGGAAGCGCACTGGCCGGTTCCCCGGAAAAGAACCGAGGATACACCTGAATATCCCTAGTCTGTCCATTGCTACGATCATACCGTGTCAATAGTGCGCCTTGACTACCGGCGTAAAAAATATCCTTTTGTTCAGGATGTTGGGTAATCCATCCGCTTTCACCTCCTCCAACGGCATAATACCATCCATGATTTGGACCTCGTGCTTGTCGGTGACCCCAGCCATCGCTTGGCATTGCAAGCGTACTATTGTCTTGTTGTGCCCCCGCGACATGATACGGAACATCGCTTGTGGTCATGACATGATAGAATTGGGTGGTCACGTAATCTTGTTCCGTCCAACTCTTGCCCCCATTGATACTGACGTTACCACCACCATCGTTGGAGTTGACCATACGGTCTGGATTGTTCGGGTCGATCCACAGGTCATGGTTGTCCCCATGGGGCACTTTGATGGTGGTGTCGAAAGTCTTTCCGCCATCGGTCGATTTATAGAATCCCGTGTTTAGGCAATACACTGTTTCTTTGTCCCAAGGGTCAGCATAGATTCTGGAGTAGTAGAACGCGCGTTGGCGTAATTTCCGTTCATCATTTGTGCGTTCCCAAGTTTTTCCACCATCGTCCGATCGAAATACACCGCCTTCATTGGCTTCCACTATGGCCCAAACCCTATTGGAATCGGCCGGGGAAACCGTAACCCCTATTTTTCCAATAGGTGGAGCTGGCATTCCGGTATTGCTGGTCAAGTCTGTCCAAGTGTCTCCTCCATCGGTCGATTTCCAGAGTTTGGAATCGCCACCACCGCCCCACATTTTCCAGGCCTTGCGTTGTACTTCCCAAGTACTGGCATAGAGTACGTTCGGGTGATTGCGATCGATGATGAGGTCTACTGCCCCTGCTTTCGGACTCACATACAGTACCTTGTCCCAGGAGTTTCCTCCATCACGGCTACGGAACACACCACGTTCTTCGTTATCTCCATAGGGATGCCCCAAGGCTGCGACGTAGACGATATCGGGATTGGTTGGATGTATGCGAATACGTGCGACCGCCTGAGTTTCCTTTAACCCTAGATGGCGCCAGGTCTTACCGCCGTCCTTGGTCTTATACACCCCATCACCCTGCGTGATACTTCCGCGCAATTGTACTTCGCCCATACCGATATAGACAATATCCGGATTGGTCTCGGCTACGGCCACGGCACCTACGGAAGAACTGGTCACCTGCCCATCGGTAACGGGTTTCCATTCTGTGCCCCCATCTACCGTTTTCCATAGACCACCGCCTGTGGCGCCGAAATAATATTCATTGGGTCTGCCGGGACTACCCGCGCAACCTAACGAACGGCCGCCCCGGTTGGGGCCGATATTTCGCCATTCTAACCCTTCGTAAAAGGAGTTGCCCAAAAGGTCAGGCGTGTTGGAATTCGATTGTTGTTTTTTTTGGGAAAAAGCTAGGGGAGCGCTACAAAAAAGAAGGAGCACCAATAGGGACGCGACGGAATACTTCATATCGTAATTTTTAGGTTGGGTGAAATCGAATTAGCTATATAAATGTAATGAAATGATCAGGTCTTTTTAAAGGCTTTTCATAAAACCTATATTATCGATGACCACAACTCCATTTTCGCTTTTATCGAAGACGAATTTAATGGTCTGAATGCTTTTAGGGTCGAAACTCGGATTGATTTTAACCATGTCGTCTACCGGAAAATAGAACAGTTGAAACACCTGTTCCGACGAAGTGTCGCCGGTCAAGAATTCCATTTTCCATAGTACGGGTTCTATTTCACGTTGGAGGCCCGAGAATTTGCTTAGGGGAAAACGTACCGTTTGACCCGTACTATCTTTCACTGAAATGGAAAAATCGAGTGGTTTTTTTGGCCCTTCGTCTTCCGTTTCATCTGCCTCTGCCTCCGTTTCGTTCGCTGCATTTTCCTCTTCATCCTCTGTTTCATCGGCCGCATTGTCGTCCATCCATTTTCCTTCTTTTTTAGGAGTAGTACTTTCTGTTGATTCGGCCATAGAGAAGACGAGGGTAGCGGTGGAGTCTATTCGCTGCAGCGTTGCGGGTATTTCAATGGAATAACTCGCCATTCGCGAGTCGGTAATACTATCGATGGTCTGATTTTCGGTTAAATCGTAATCCCAACCGATAAACAGCGCACGACTTCCTTTTTTCTCCCATTTCAGTTGTATTTCCTGTTCGCGCCAAACCGTAAGATTTTCTGAGGAAAGCGTACTTTGCCCGTCGCTTGCAGTGGTCACATCAAAATCCTCATCAAAGGTGCAGAGTAGTTCGGTGTTGGAATCTTGAAATTGATTGAGGTAAATGGTTTCCGGAAGCCAATCCTTCGCGGTCCTAGCATCGGCGAACATAGGAAGATACTCGTGCTTTTCGCGCAAGGTCGCCTCGAGAAATCCACTGATATAGACTTCCGCGATTTTTCTTTGGTCTTCCGCTGGGAGCAGTTGCTTTAAATTCAACAATCCTGTAAATGGATTGCCGACATCATTATTGCCCCAACTGGTATTGAATTGCCCATGATTAGCACCGTAGATGTAGAGTCCCGATTTGAAATGGTATAGGGAATCTTGAAAGGAAACACGTTCGTATTGTTGTGCACCGGCAAAAGAATTCACGTCTGAATCTTGCGCGCCGTGCAATACAAAATAGTTCACGTTGGTAAAGGCGGTACCGCTATCTCCGGGTTTGTATTGCCCGTCTACCGGTGCTATCGCTACGATCGATTTAAGGTCAAAGTTATAATCGAATGGTATGGAGGCATCATCTGGATAGAACGGCAAGCTATTGAACATGGCAGCATGACCTACCGCTTCACCTCCGCGTGAATGCCCGATTAAGGCCAATTTAGAGGTATCTATCTTGTTCTGGAATAGATGGCCTTCTTTTTCGTTCCATTGATGCCACAGCTTTAGGTGCTCCAGTAACAACCAACCCCTTGCATCGTTTTCTTCATCTAAACCTCCAAAAATATCGGACCAAGAGGCGTTGATAAAGTTCTCATCGACGGAAGCCAGGATCATCCCTCTTGAGGCCAGCAATTCGCCGAGATAGGCATAGCCGATATCGGAATAGTCTTGCATGCTATGATTGCCGTGTACAATCAGCGCCAATGGGAAGGGACCCTCTCCCTCGGGATACCAGACCTGCGCATTCAAGGGCAGTGATTTTGCATCGAACCCCCAATAGGTTTCACGCCACCAACCGCCAAAACCATCCCAATCATCAATGAACGCTAAACCGTTGACCGGTTCGGTTTTGATATCGGCCGCGGCACCGAACCCTGTCCGATGAAGATCGGTGCCACTGCCGTAGGTCATACTTTTTACGGCATACGGTCCTTTTTTTGCCGGCGACTCGGCAGTGATATGTTCCGGA
Organism: uncultured Flavobacteriaceae bacterium; assembly: GCA_947494565.1. Lineage (GTDB taxonomy): Bacteria > Bacteroidota > Bacteroidia > Flavobacteriales > Flavobacteriaceae > Maribacter_C. Next base: position 269,176 of record CANLVG010000005.1, read on the forward strand.
CTTGAACTGGATTCCAATGCGGCATTCGCAATGGGGTCAACGTTAAAACCAGATGGGATATACGAAACCAAGCCTCCGATAAGGCCGCCTAATCCTAATAACAGCCCTAGTAGGGTGACCACCTTTTTAGGTACGGATAAGTTTTTAAGCCCGGTATGCTTTAGTACTAAAACCGACGCGCCGAGAAGAGAGGCCGTCAGCACCGCAAAAAGGGGCAGTAGGGTATCGAAACTTAGTAAGAATAGGAGCGGAACGCTTATGAGCAATGCGAACAGGTAATTTTTAGGAATGTTGTCAAGGAGCCGCAAAAGGCGCAACGAAAGATAGGAGACCAGTAGGGCGGCCAAGGTAAAACCGAGGAATAAAAGAAGGACCCAAGAGTCTTTGATATTTTTGGCAAACAGTATACTATAGAGTAACCAAAGCACGAGAGTGATACTCAAAAGGCCTAGCGCAGCCCCTTTTACTGCTGTTTTACCCGGGGTAATCGATTTGATCTTGGTTTGGCACCAGGCGCGTAGCTGCCGGTATTTTTTTTTCATAAGTGTGGTTTTGAAAATCTAAATAGGAGGGGGAGACACGGTCTTTAGATTTCCACTAAATGTACTAAATTGAATTCTATTTCGGGGCCTGTGTTAGCTATGGTGATTTGGAACAAAGTCCGCAATCCAGATTGTAATACTTCCAGCGCCATTTTAGGGAGCTCTTCACTATTTTAGGACGCCAGATTCCCATTTCGTCTTATGATAGGGAGTTTTAGCGTCAAAAAGAATTTTGGATTTAACAGGATGCACCGGAAAACCCCGCTAGCGCCCGTCTGTGACGGGTGCTCATATGAATAAGGAATTTTTGCCTCATCCAAAAGCTGATCGTATCAATTTTAAATGCCGGGTCTTTGTCCGCTATTTTCCCTGACTATACACCTCATGACCAGCATCTCCACCCGCTTGTAAAAACGCAAAAAGATCTTTGATCTCTTTGGGGTTCAGACGATTTAAGAGTCCTGATGGCATGGGGGAGAGGGGTGAGAGTTCCCTTTTGCTTACCTCCGTTTTTACCACATCGACGGTATAACTTTCGTTAAAGGGATTGGGCATTAACGTAACCGTTTCCTCGGTTTCGGATTTGATGCGTCCCGAAATCTTTTTCCCGTCCTTCAGGTGAAAAAGCGTGTTGGCATATTGGTCTGAAATCTCGTCGTTCGGGCTATAGGTGGCAAACAACATTTCGTAGTTGTTGAATTTCGTATGGGCTTGTGTAAGATCTGGACCTACGCCTGCACCTTCCCCTTTGATACGATGGCATAGAATGCACATACCGGCCTGAAAGGCGCGTTTTCCCTTGTCATAGTCAACCTGATAGTCCGCCAGTTCATCGCCCCAAACGAGCTGACCGATTTCACGACCGCCATACTCATTGCCCGGACCAATGGGTTGGGGCAAGTCGGCAATAGCGGTTTCCGGGGAATAGACGCCTGAGAGTTCTTGAAAATACTCCTTCTCCGTATCCGGTACGTTTTTTATGGCCGCCAAGCGGATATTCTCCATACCAGGTTTAAAACTCAACCCACCTTTCGAATTCAGGACGTCGTAAAACCAAGCAAAGTACTTTTCTCGGGCGTCCGTCGTCCAACCCGTGTCGGCATGGCTCAAAAGTACCCCATAATAGATGGCTTCCGTAGGGGGCATCTTGTCGAGGATTTCCCGAATGAGTGGACCATATTGCTCGCTGCGCTCGGTGATTTCCTCTGAAAGAAACTCACTTTTACGAGCAGTACCTTCTTGGGTGTGCCTTTCCAAGAGGGCTACCAACTTTTCGGTAACGCCATCCGCTTCCAAGTACAACAAGAGCTGCCCTAGTTCCCGATTCATTTCATCCCTCATATGCGGAAAATAGGCATTCAGTTTTTTGGCGGTGGCTGTTTTGTCAATTTGGTTAGGAGCGCCCATCCGAATAAAAAGTAGTTCGTAACTGCGCAGCATGTTCAGCTGCTGTTCCTCCAATTGGGTTTCCAAGGTAATGGGTCGCAGTTTTTGAAGTATTTTTGATTGCATGGTGTTGTCCCCTTGCCGTGCCAATGCAATACTCGCTTCAATGATTTTTTTAGACTCTTTCTCCGCTAAAAATTTAGGGAACCACTGCGCAACAGGTTGGTGTTCCAAGGCAATACGTGCCGCATAGCGCACAAAACGATCAGGGTGGTCTAAATTCTCCCATGCCAGTGCGATGGCTTCGGGAGATTGCGTCGTATGGAACGCTTCCAAACGCTGTCGTAATGCGCGAAGTTGTTCGGCCTCTTGATTTGAAACTGCTGGTCTTTCCTTAGAATCGGATCCCGTATACCGAAGGCGAAAGAGATGTGAATCGATGCGTCTACCGCCTGAGGCAAAATACAGATGGCCATCGGCACCGGCAATCATATCCGTCAAGGGTAGGGGGGTGCCTGACAAAAACTCTTTTCGTTCCGCGGTATAACTACTTCCTTGCGGTTTTAAGTCGGCAAAGTATAGGGTTCCAAAGCTCCAGTCCATTACGAATATGCCATTTTTGTAACTGCCCGGAAAGTCTAATTCGGCGCCGGAAAGTACAGCGGTCGGAGAACCTTGTTCCAAATTATGTACCGCTGGTAGCGCATCAGGATAATAAGCGGGCCATTTGCCCGATCCTGTTCTCCAGCCGTATTCACTTCCACTGGTCACATGGCAAATTCGGGTAGGGCGGTACCAGGGCATCCCGATGTCCCATTCCATATCCGCATCATAGGTGAACAATTCCCCATCTTCGTTAAAAGCGATGTCAAACGGGTTGCGATAGCCTGCGGATATGAGTTCCCATTCGGTCCCTTCCGGATTGAATTTGCATACCCAACCTCCCGGGGCTTTGATATCATTGGCATGACCCCGTGCATCCAAATAAGGTTCGAACAAGTTGTCTTCGCCCCAATTTGTTGGTAGACGGCTGTTTTCTTTGACTTTGTCGGGAACCAGCGTATGATTACCAGCAATAAAATAAATTTCCTTTCCGTCCGGAGCGGTTACAAAACTATGTGGGCCATGTTCTCCGGCCCCATCCAATTTCAGCAACATTTCCACCTTGTCCAACATGCCATCATGATTGTTATCGGTAACGCGATAGATGCCACTGCCTACTTCTTGATCATCGGGAACGTCGTCATTCCATCTTTTATTAACGGCCACATAGAGGCTGTTGTGCGACCAGTGGAGGCCATGGGCTTCCCCTATTTCCAAGTCTAGGGGCATGACATCTTCCGGTTGCAAGGTTTGGTCTATGGCAGGAGCTTTGAAATAGTAGATTTTACCGTATTGATCGCAGGCATAAATGATGTCTTTTGGTCCTTGCGCCATGGCGACCCAAGACCCTTGTTCATTCGCACTGGGTTGATACAGATCTTCCAAGACAAAGCCCTCTGGCAGATTGAATGTAATTTCTTCTGTATTTTCCGCTGATTCGGCGGAGGTCGCCTCCTCTTTACAGGAAAATAGAACGAGATTTAAAATACACAGGGCAATGAAGGTTTTTTGCATAATATGGAACAATAGGTGGTTTCCCATAAAAATACTAAAAACCACTGTACTACGGTAACGTTAACTATAGTTATAAAAAGAGATCGATACCTAGGCGTTAGCCAAGCCTTCTGAGGCCCTCGTATACCGTGATAGCTACGGCGTTTGCTAAATTTAAACTACGGATGTACGGACTGAACATGGGTATTTTGTAGCTTTTGCCCGGATTATTTTCAGTGATTTCAGTGGAAAGACCCACCGATTCCTTCCCAAACACCAAAAAAAGGTCCTCTTCATACGCGATAGACCAATAGTCCTGAGAGGCATGACTTGAGAAGAAGGCCATGTTTTTGTCGGTATGTATACGGAAAAAGGCTTCGGCATCCTCATAGATCGTTAGTGGCAGATGTTGCCAGTAGTCCAATCCCGCTCGTTTCAGACGTTTATCGCTCAATTCAAAGCCAAATGGCTTGACCAAATGTAAATGTGAGCCCGTGGCCAAGGCTAACCTGCCAATGTTTCCGGTATTATTGGGTATTTCAGGTTCAATAAGTACGATGTTAAAGCTCATTTGTTTTTGATGGATTGCAGGTAAAGGTATTCGACCTTTTCTCGAGCCCAGGGTGTTTTACGAAGAAATTTCAAACTTGATTTTATCGAAGGGTCCTTTTTGAAACAATTGATGTTGATCTGCCCCGCTAAATCTTCCCATGTGTAGTTCTGGGTAAGGTAGGTCAAAATATCCGCCAGTTTTACACCGTGCAATGGGTTGTTGGGTTGTTCTTTTGAATTATCCATTGTTTAAACTGTATTCAATTTGTGATTGAAGCTCATGAATCGTCATAGGGCATTACTGTCAATTTTCTTGACAGAACTCGAAAAGCATTAAATGAAAAAACTCCGGTAATCAGCCGGAGTTTATTCATCAATCAAAAAACGAACAGTCATGATAAACTGTTGTTGCCATTAAAATTACAATATATATGCCAAATTTCCAATTTAAGGGGATTTTAACAGCATTTTACTGTATTCATATGCTCCTATGGCCTATCCTAGATAGGTTTTTAAGATTTTACTTCTTGAGGTATGCTTTAACCGTCGAATGGCTTTTTCCTTGATTTGGCGTACTCTTTCCCTTGTTAGGTCGAAAGTTTCCCCAATTTCTTCCAAAGTCATCGAATGTTGTCCTGCCAAACCGAAATATAGACGTATCACATCAGCTTCTCGAGGTGTTAAAGTCTCTAAAGCTCTTTCGATTTCGGTACGTAAGGATTCATGCAGCAATTCTTTATCAGGGTTGGGTGACTCACCACTACGAAGTACATCGTACAGGTTTGAATCTTCCCCGTCGATCAATGGAGCATCCATAGATACGTGGCGACCTGAGTTTTTCAAGGATTGCTTGACATCTTCAACGGTCATATCCAATTCTTTTGCAATTTCTTCAGCAGAAGGCATACGTTCATGCGCTTGCTCCAAAAAAGCAAAAGTTTTGTTGATTTTGTTAATAGAACCGATTTTATTCAAGGGCAAACGGACAATACGTGATTGTTCCGCCAATGCCTGTAAAATCGATTGACGAATCCACCATACGGCGTAGGAAATAAATTTAAATCCACGTGTTTCGTCAAAACGTTGTGCCGCTTTAATCAACCCAAGGTTTCCCTCGTTGATCAAGTCCGGCAAAGTAAGGCCTTGGTTCTGGTACTGCTTGGCGACCGATACCACGAATCGAAGATTGGCTTTTGTTAGTTTTTCAAGAGCGATCTGGTCGCCTGCCTTGATACGTTGTGCCAATTCTACTTCTTCATCAGCGGTAATCAAGTCTACTTTGCCGATTTCTTGCAAGTACTTGTCCAAAGATGCGGTCTCTCTATTAGTGACCTGTTTTGTAATCTTAAGCTGTCTCATGTAAGGGGATTAAATTGATAATTCAACAGACTGCATATACTTATACGTAAAAAAGACAGAAAAGTTACAAAACGACTAAAAAAAGTTTATTTTAAGGTTAAATGGTAAAATAATGTCTACCAATGAAGATGAATCGCATCGTACTATAGATATTGCATTTACGGGCTTTCCCCTCACTATAGGTCAAAACCTTTTATATTTAAGGTGTAATTGTAAAATCATATTGCAGAATGCATATTGAAACTTTCAGACCAAAAAATCGAGAACTTCAAAATTACATTGAAAGTTATTACATTTTAAAACATTCAAAAGAGGAGACTAACATAAGTTACCTGGCATTTCCCTCAATTTGCTCTATTGTAAGTGTTGTTAACAATGCGGAGAATATTATTTCACAAGACTACATTAGCGTAAAACCTTCTCAACTAAGACAATTAGATACCAGTTTGGTTTGTAGATTTAATAATCCTATCTGTTTTAAGTATCAAGGTGATATTAAGGAAATCACTATTAGTTTTAGATCATTGGGACTTAATGCGTTTTTAAATAACCCCTTAAAAGACTACAGTAACAGTTTTTTTGGACCCTTTATACCATTTTCGGATTATGAAAAGGAAATGAAAACTATAATAGAAATAGAAGATAATACATTGTTGGCAGAATCTTTGGAAAAATATTGGGTAGCTAAACTAAAAGGATTCCGTCACCCTTTTCTGAATAACGCAGTTTCTATTATAGAAGAACAACCTAAAATTTCAACTTTGGAACTGGCAAACGAATTCAATATAAGCCGGAAAACTCTTATCAAACACTTTAAGCATCATATTTGTAAAACTCCTACGGAATACAAAAAAATACTCCGTTTCAGAAGGACGATGGAAGAAATGCGGACAATCAAAAAAGCAACCACCTTAACCGAATTAAGTTATATCGCTGACTTTTTTGATCAGTCTCATATGACTACCAGCTTTAAATCATTGACGGGACTACCGCCCAGGATCTTCTTCAAAAACCTGACTACCATACAAAATAGTAATATTCAGTGGATATTTAATTGAGGTTAATCCTATACAAGTTTATTTAGATTCTATAGATGAAATTCGTTACGTCTTATGAAGTAGCTGGTTTTTTATTTTAAAATCGGGTTACACTGAGAATAGTAATGAACTAATTTTAAGTATTAACCCTTATACCTATCGTATGTCCGAATACCATAAAAATGAAATCAAGTTCGATCATTTGTCTATAAATCAGATTCACTTGAAGAGACTTGTTCTTTTTTTAACAATATGTATTACACTGTTGTCATGTTCAAATGATAGTTCGGATGATGAAATTCCAGATGTGGAAGAAGTGGATTTGACGATTGTCGAGGGCCGCTACAAAGGCGCTTGGAAATGGGAGCTAGGTGATGGTTTAATATCCATGATAATAACCCAAGGGGAAGCTGCCAATCGCTATAATGTGGAGTATTTTGAATCGAATAACTATCTGCCAAGGCGTCGGTCTGATGGTGTTTCCCCAGATGCTAGAGGTGAATTGATAGTAGACGGAATGAACGTCTCAATTGATTTGGACCATCTCGTTGATGACCCTCCTTGTCCGGGAAAATTTACTGGGACAGGAACATTTAACGAAAATGGTGAGTTGGCCTTTACTATGAATATAGACGATTGCTTTGCTGAGAATGAGCCGGCAACTTGGGAACTGGAAAAACAAGAAAATTTATAACCGGATTTTTGGTTTGATTCTGTATAATTTATGGAAAATGAGATAAAAAACCCCCTTTGAAAAATTCTTTTCAAAGGGGGTTGCTTTTTGAAGAAATTTAATCCCTTCTTGGTTTGCGATCTCTATTGTCTCTGCCACGACGATCATCTCTACGGCGATCATTACTTCGTGGTTTACGCTCTACATAACCTTCCGGTTTTGGCAAGAGTGCCTTACGTGACACTTTTTCCTTGCGAGTACGTGGATCTGTACCTAAATACTTCACTTCAAACTCATCACCCATATTTACGACATCCGAAACATTTTCCGTTCGTTCCCATGCCAATTCGGATACATGCAGTAAGGTCTCGTTTCCTGGAGCATCTAGATATTCTACAACAGCCCCGAAATCAAGCATCTTGATGACCTTAACTTGGTAAGATTCATTCATTTGAGGCTTGAACATCAACGAATCGATCTTCGATAATACGGCATCAATACCATTTTGATCCGTTCCTAAAATTTCAACGATACCTTCTTCGGTAACGGGATCCTCATTGATAACAATGGTAGTGCCCGTTTCTTTTTGAAGCTCTTGAATAACCTTTCCACCAGGACCGATCAACGCACCAATAAATTCGTTTGGTATGATACGCGTTACCATTTTGGGAGAGTGTGGTTTTACATCTGCATTTGGAGCCGCAATGGTATCCGTTAGTTTTCCCAAGATGTGCATACGGCCATCTCTAGCTTGCTTGAGGGCGTTTACTAAAATTTCATAGGACAACCCTTTTACTTTGATATCCATCTGACAGGCGGTGATTCCGTCTGCAGTTCCGGTAACTTTGAAATCCATGTCTCCCAAATGATCTTCATCACCCAAGATATCGGAAAGAACGGCATATTTCCCTGTCTCAGCATCGGATATTAGTCCCATGGCGATACCGGAAACCGGCTTTTTCAATTGAACTCCAGCATCCATCAAGGCCATTGTACCTGAGCAAACGGTTGCCATCGAAGACGAGCCATTGGATTCCAATACTTCGGAAACCACACGTACGGTGTACGGACAATCATCAGGAACCATTCCTTTTAAAGCACGTTGTGCTAGGTTACCGTGACCGACTTCCCTTCTGGAAGTTCCACGAATAGGTCGTGCCTCTCCAGTGGAGAAAGGAGGAAAATTGTAGTGTAAATAGAAACGCTCTTCACCTTCGTGCGAAGGCATGTCAATTTGGTTGGAATCTCTTGAGGTACCTAAAGTAACCGTGGCCAATGCCTGTGTCTCACCTCGGGTGAAAATAGCGGACCCATGAGTGGAGGGCAAGTAATCGACCTCACACCATATAGGACGTATTTCATCGGTCTTACGACCATCGAGACGCAAACCTTCATTTAAGGTAAGATCACGAACGGCCGCTTTTTCCGCTTTGTAGAAATATTTGGAAACCAAATCTCCAATATCTTCCAGTTCCTCCTCGGAGAAACTTGCTTTTACTTCTTCTTTGATTTCTGCGAAAGCAGCACTTCTTTCATGCTTGGCAGAACCGGCTTTAGCTATAGCATAGACTTTATCATACGTAAGGTCATGTACTTTTTGCTGCAACTCTTCATCTTCGCGCTCTCCTTCATATTCGCGAACCTCTTTCTTGCCAAAGGCTTCGGCCAGTTTCATTTGGGCGGCACATTGCACTTTGATCGCCTCATGCGCAAATTTAATGGCCTCGGTCATTTCTTCTTCGGAAATCTCGCCCATTTCACCTTCTACCATCATGACGGAGTCAGCAGAAGCACCGATCATCATGTCGATATCGGATTCAGCAAGTTGTGCTCGGGTCGGATTGATGATGAACTCACCGTTGACACGACCGACTCTTGCTTCCGAAATGGCACATTCGAAAGGAAAATCAGATAATTGTATGGCGGCTGATGCAGCCAAACCGGCCATAGCATCGGGCATCACATCCTCATCATGAGACATCAATTGAATCATCACCTGGGTTTCAGAATGATAGTCTTTTGGGAATAGTGGTCGTAGCACACGATCCACTAGGCGCATAGTCAATACTTCACCGTCACTAGGTCGCGCTTCCCTTTTGAAGAAACCACCGGGATAACGACCCGCTGCGGCAAACTTCTCACGGTAATCCACAGTTAGCGGAAGGAAGTCCACATCTGATTGTTTGTAATTGGAAACTACTGTACATAACAGCATACATTTTCCTGATTGTACTACAACAGAACCATGTGCCTGTTTCGCCAATTTTCCGGTTTCGATGGAAATTTCCCTACCATCACCAAGGTCGATGACCTCTTTAAATACTTTTGGAATCATACATTTGATTTTTACCTGATCTTAATTTCAGGATTTCGTTAAACAATGGTCACTCCGCCATTTTTTCTGGTCGGAGTTGTTGTGTTGTGTTGACCAATGAAAAACTGTGTGCAGCTTTTAGTTTGCCTGCCCTTTACAGGGTTTTCATTTCAGGACTTTTAAATTTTATAAAAAAAGAGGGAAGCCAAGCTTCCCTCTTTGTCTATTACTTTCTGATACCTAGTTCTTTGATCAGCTCACGATATTTTACAATATCCTTCTTCTTCAAATAATCCAATAGGCTTCTTCTTTTACCAACCAATTTGACCAATGAACGCTCGGTGTTAAAATCTTTGTGGTTCTTTTTCAAGTGACCGGTGAGGTGATTGATGCGGTGCGTGAACAACGCAATCTGACCTTCGGTAGAACCAGTATTTTCTGCTTTTCCGCCGTGTTTCTTGAAAATGTCGGCTTTGATTTCTTTTGTTAAGTACATGCTAATATTATTGTAAATGATTATTATGTATCTGACTGATTTTCAATCAGGCTGCAAAGATAAAAAATATTTTCTGCATAAGCGCATATGAACAGGGCTTAAAATTTTGAATTAAACCTTTTCCGTTTCTTGAGGTCTTAGGTTCATAACCTTTTAAAATCCTTTGTTATGAAAAAAAGCCTCAAAAAGATAAACCTTATGGGTTTGTCGGTAGTATCGATTGTATTACTTGTTTCTTGTGACAAAAATGAAGAGACTTCTGAAATTTCAAGTTCCGAAGTGATTTCGGCAACGGAGCTCCAAGTGAGTGACGAAGCGGAGTTGATTTCAGATGAAGTATCAAGTATCGCCGAAGACCTATATGCAGTAGATGAGATTCAAGCGACTTCAAAGCATTTTTACGCGTCTGATTATCTGCCCGATTGTGCCACGGTTACTACAGTGGAAAACGGCACGACCAAGGAGAAAACCATTGATTTTGGTGAGGGCTGCGAACTTCGTAACGGAAATGTGCTCAGTGGCATTATGTATTTAAGTTACGAGAAGGATATGGAAGCGGCGACCAAAACGTTGCAGTTATCATTGGAGAACTTTACGTATAACGAAGTAGCGGTAGAAGGTAATGCTACTATTATTCGCACCCGTTCCAACGGCAATGGCAATCCGCAATCGGAAGCATCCGGACAGTTCAGCGGTGTTTGGCCCGATGGTGGTACGGTGAGTTTTACCAAAAACAGAACCCGTGAATGGATCGAGGGTTATGGCTCTGGATTTTGGGGAGACAATGTATTTTCGATTACAGGAAGTTCAAGCTTTACAGGAAAGCTGGGCAATGTGTTCCAAAAGGAAATCACGACTCCCTTGCGCCGTGAATGGTCTTGCAGGTTCATTGTTAGCGGGGTGTTGGCCATCACGAGAAATGATGCCACCGCAACTCTTGACTTTGGCGATGGAAGCTGTGATGCCATTGGCGTATTGACTTCTGCTGATGGGGAATCCACAGAGGTGCAACTGCGGCGTTTCTTTAAAAAGTAGGGCTACGAAAATCGGTAAACGAGCTGTTAGGACAGAAGAAGTTCTAGCAGCTTTTTTTAGTATCTCTCCGTAAATCCCCTTAATTCTTTTTGGCGACCTAAAAAGCGCAGCCGTTGGGTAAAGGGGCTTCATTTAACACTTCCGCGGCAAAACCAATGTCAAGATTGAAAGCGGTGAAGCCGTTCTTGACCGAACCTTTGAACGCGTTTTCACCATAGCCTGTGGTGTTCATGTGGGCGCGCACATAGACTTCGGTATTTTGGTCTAGGGCAATTGGACCTCCAGAACGGGTAAACGGTTGCTCGTTGACATGGCTATGGGCCAATATTCTGCGGTAGAGCAGCTTGCCATTTGTGTCGATGACCTCCCACCAATCTGCATATTGTTGGCAACCGAGGTCGTCGCTGGCGATAGTGACGTTAAAACTGTATTGATTTTCTTCACCGGAAACGGCCAAATCGGTCACACTCGCCACACCTTCCAAAGTCTCTGTGGAATCTTCCATTTCCTGTGTTTCATCTTGAATGGATTCGTTTGAATCGGAAGCACAGCAACTCATCCATAAGACGATTAGGAGGAGTAATGAGGTGATGGGTGTTTTCATGGAAATATCCGTTAGCGAATTCGATTTCCAATTATTCGTCGGTCTTAATCCTCAGACCTTAAAGGAATGTTCTGAATAAGGTCGATATAGAGGTTGATTTTCTTTTTTAGATTTTTTCGGTGACTGATAAAATCCAGAAAGCCATGTTCCTTCACGAATTCCGCTGATTGAAATCCTTCAGGAAGTTCCTTCCCTGTTGTATCCTTAACTACTCGTGGTCCAGCGAAACCTATCAAGGCCCCGGGTTCCGAAATGTTGATATCGCCAAGCATCGCATAGGAAGCCGTGGTGCCCCCGGTAGTGGGGTCTGTACACAAGGAAATATAGGGGAGTTTGGCCTCGGCAAGCTGCGCTAATTTCGCAGAGGTCTTGGCCAGTTGCATCAAAGAGAGCGCCGCCTCCATCATTCGTGCCCCACCTGATTTTGATATCATTAGAAAGGGAGTCTTTTTCTTAATCGCATGGTCAATAGCGCGGGCTATTTTTTCACCGACAACACTTCCCATCGATCCCCCGATAAAACCGAAATCCATACAGGCGACCGTGAGGTCTTTACCATATGATTTTCCCATGGCCGTACGAACGGCGTCTTTTAAACCGGTCTTCTTTTGAGCCGCTTTCAAGCGATCCGAGTATTTTTTCGTATCCTCGAACTTTAGGGGGTCTTTTGAGGTAAGTTTGGTATCGAGCTCCTTGAACTCATTGTTGTCAAAAAGAATCTCAAAGTATTCTTTACTACCGATACGCACATGATAGTCGTCTTCAGGACTCACATAAAAGTTCTTCGCCAATTCTTCTGACTCAACGATCTTACCTGTAGGCGACTTGTACCAAAGGCCTCTCGGGGTGTCTTTTTTTTCTTCAGTAGCGGTCTGAATTCCTTTTTCCGTTCTTTTGAACCAAGCTGTCATAATTTCAGGAGTTTTATGTTGGACGAGCTAATTATAAAGTACCTAAAGCGTGTTTACGTTGTTCAGGTCTTCGAAAGCTTTTTTCAATCGTTCGACAAATGACTTTTCACCCTCACGTAACCATACTCTTGGGTCGTATGATTTCTTGTTCGGTTCATCCGGACCTGTTGGGTTGCCAATCTGTGATTGAAGATACTCCTTTTTTTCCTGAACATAATCCCTTACCCCTGAAAGAAATGCGTATTGCAGGTCGGTATCGATATTCATTTTGATGACCCCATAACTGATGCCTTCACGAATCTCTTCGACGGTAGAACCTGAACCACCATGAAAAACGAAGTCGATATGATTGTGCTCCACCCCATATTTTTCTGAGATATACTCTTGGGAGTTCTTCAAGATTTTTGGCGTCAATTTGACGTTTCCTGGTTTGTATACCCCATGTACATTACCGAATGCAGCAGCAATCGTGAATCTGTGACTCACCTTTGATAATTCTTCGTAAGCATAAGCTACTTCTTCGGGTTGTGTATACAATTTGGAGTCGTCGACATCTGAATTGTCAACTCCATCTTCTTCACCACCGGTGATGCCCAATTCGATTTCCAAGGTCATATCCATCTTGGCCATTCGTTCCAAATACCCTTTACAGATTTCGATATTCTCTTCTAATGGTTCTTCCGAGAGGTCGATCATATGGCTGCTGAACAACGACTTTCCGGTTTCTGCGTAATGCTTTTCACTGGCATCCAATAACCCATCGATCCAAGGCAACAATTTTTTGGCGCAATGATCGGTATGTAATATCACGGTCGCTCCATAGGCCTCGGCCAATTGGTGTACATGCTTCGCACCGGCCACAGCGCCTTGAACGGCTGCGTTTTGGCCTTCATTGGATAGCCCTTTTCCCGCGTTGAACTGCGCACCTCCATTTGAGAACTGAACAATGACCGGAGCATTTAAAGCAGCAGCGGTTTCCAAAACTCCATTAATGGTATTCGAACCTATGACATTGACGGCAGGCAAGGCAAAACCCTTTTCCTTCGCGTAGTTGAAAATCTCTTGAACTTCATCCCCTGTGGCAACGCCAGGTTTTATATTGTGGGCCATAAGAATAGTATCTATTTGTTAGTTATTTTATGAAAGGGCAAAAGTACTAAAATAAACAGGGCTTCAAAATGTAGTTTTATAAAAACAACTTAATCCGTTCGTATTGTTTTGGAAATCAAATGGCCTTTGCTGGAGAAGCCTTGTATTGACAGCACTAATTTCGAATTTGTGGGCTGATTTTCTATTTTAAAAAAGACCTCTCCGGTTTTGTCGGTTCTTAAAAATGGTTTCCAATCGATTTCCTTTATATCCATCCGTATTGGCCGGACAAATTCATGGAAGGGGGTATAGTATTTTTTGGGGCGGTCAAAGCCATTTTTGACGATAAATCTGTCAAAAAGCCGTGAACTGTTCTCGTTAGTAAATACTTGAAAATAGCCAAGGTTAATGCGGCGTTTAGGTCGCAGAATACTGGTATTATGAACCATGACATTTGCGATGTCTTTCATCTGCAACTGTAAGCTACCTAGCAATTCTTCCGGTTGGATATACCTGCCGTTAATAAACAAGACGCCGAAGCTCTTGGTGCCTTGTAGATAGTTCGCAGAAGAATTTGATGTTATAAGAGTATACCCTTGTTCCCTGAGAAAGTCCATCAGGCTTCTATTTTGCTTATTCGATAATTCTGGAATTGGTAGGTCGAGGTATTTTCCGATGTCCCTAACCAAGGGCTTGTACTTTTCAATGACTTTTCTTCTCTGTAGGGATCTTTCATCACGCTTTTTTTCCGATACGGTTACTTCATCCAATTCAATTGTTCCTTTATTATTTTCAGATTCGAGGTTATCGCCCATTTCCATGTTGTCGGTATTTATTTTGTTGGAAATAGTAGTGGTCTTCATTTCAACTTTCAGCACTTCGGTGCTGTTCGGGACCAGAAACTTGGTAACACGTTTCTTTTCAATCGTGTCATAAGCGATATTCGAAGGCTTGATGATTTTGCCCAGCCAATTTTGGTAAGCTACCTTAACGGTATCTCCCTTGAATATCTTCAAGTCCTGAAAAATAAAATTAGATTGCCCTTTCAGTTTGACCTTGTCTGTAATTCGGAAGTTGTTGGGGATTAGCGCTAGATTTTTATGCCGAGCATCATCCTTTATGGTGCCCCTCAGCTCAAAACCCTGTTCAAAGCTATATTCTTCTGCGGGGTTGATACTTTGGATCCATTCATCCAAATTATATTTCGTCCACCCTTGGGTTCGCAATAACAGGTCTAAATGGGATTTTCTATTCGGATTTTTGGGATCAAAGTAGTATGCCGGTTTTTCAATCCGCCCCCTGACATAGGGTTTTAACAAGAACGCACTTTCAATGGTGTTTTCTTGATTCAAAAGCAGGGAGGGCTCCGTCACAACAGAAACGCTAAGGTTGGTATTTGACGGCGGTTCCCGTGCCGAAAGGGAAAGGTGGTAGGTGGTCGAATCGTTGTTTTCAATTGATTTTTTCAGTGCCACGGCTACTTTTTTCCGGTCTGTTTCGATATAAAATCTACGCTCCGCTATGGGTTGCTTATGAGCGAATAGCGTTACGGTGTTCACACCTTCTAAAAAGCGTTCTTTTCTTAGGCTTATCAAGCCAGCTAGCGAATCTAACCGAGCTATGGAAACCAAGTCGATGAGCTGACGGTCTTGGTGAAACAATATCGAGTAATTGGAATAGATTTGGTTGTAAAATGTAGCTTCGTTCGTCTTTAAATATACGCGAAGATCAACTGGGTCGGTAATGTCTACCTGTAGCGCAATTCCTTGTGGAGCCGCTTGTGGCAGTGTTACATCAAGAATGGTATCTTGCAGTTGTAGTTTGGCACGATATCGTTGATTTTTCTCGTAGCGTAGTGGAAAGCTCCCCATACCGGCATGTTCGCTCTGAAATGTCGTAACCATTTCATCTTGTTCATTGAAAATAGTTCCTGTGAAGTCGATGCCTTGACCGTTTTTTAACGCTTTAATACCCATGTTGTTTTCGAGGTCTTCAACTAGGGTTCCGCCTTCTGGAAGAAATTGCACATCATAAGAAACGCCTTCTCGTATATTTTGAGCTGGCACTTGACCAAGAATCTTGATTTTTTGAAGGTAGTGGTAGTCTTGGCCAAAATTACGCATATACTTGGTACGTGCCTGTAGATAGTACGTTCCCGCAGCTACGGAATTGTCCAATTCAAACTGCCCCAAACCCACCCCTTCCTCGATAAGTACATCGCGACCAAAAATGATGATGCCATCCCGGTCGATGAGGTGCACATTCAATTTTCTGGTTTCCGCCGAAGGATAGTTGAGCGAATCGCCTACATAGGCCTTAAACCATATCACATCATCGGAAAAATAGGTTGTTTTATTGGTGTGAACATAGACCTTTTCTTTCAAGATCGGTCTGGTTTGCATGGCGTGTAATTCTTCGACTAACGAGGTTTGAGCCACCGAAACGATACCATAGAAAAACAAGATGGATAGAAAGAAGAATTTCATAGTATGGCATAGGTAGGTATTGGATTTGGGGGCAATCCAAAAACGTTCCTTAAGATACTAAAAGGGATAGTTTATACCAATTTGCAGCACCGAATTACCAAAATTGTATTCCCTGAACCATCGTTTTGAGGTTTCTTCCGCAGGGTTATATGTTTTGAAGCCAAGATCGCCCCGTAAGACGAAATAGGTAAAGTCATACCGGACCCCGAAACCCGAACCAAGGGCAATATCCTTTAGGGAATCGAACCCGTTAAAGGTCAAATCGGGGTCGTCTACATTATCAAAAACATTCCAGATATTACCAGCATCTATGAACAATGCGCCTTTGAAATTACCGACAATAGGAAAACGATATTCCAAATTAAATGCGAGTTTGAGGTTGGCTTCGTTGAAATCGTTCAGGGCACTCGACCTTCCCGGGCCCAGGGAGTAGGGTCTCCATGCTCGATTATCGTTGGAGCCTCCGGCAAAGTAACTTCGTACAAAAGGTATGTTATCTGAATTTCCGTAGGGTATAGCGATACCAAAGAAGCTACGCATCGCCAATACGTTGGCCCGTGAAAGATCCCAGTACTTTACATAATCGAATTCGGTCTTGATGTATTGTGAATAGGCCACATCGAAAACCTCCAATTTATCCTCGTTCTGTGAAAAAGGAAAGAGATAAGATATCGCTGATAGCAGATTTCCCGCACTTTCCACCTTAAAACGGAACTGGTAGAACTTATTGTCAGTTGGTCCTTGTCGGTTATTGATGTTGAAGGTATAATTGGTCGCGAAAATAAGGTTGTTTTCGGTCAATCGATTTTGTCGCTCCTCTATGCTTTGAACATTGTTGAAATCTTCGATAGAGAGGCCTTGGCTAGAAATGGGGATAACACCTGTATTGACATCCGCAATGAACCTGTCCGTCCCAGCTTCCTCGGGTACTACTACTTCACTAGGGGTCGACAAATTCCCTTCTTCATTGAAATACTCCGAATTTACCAAGGGCAAAACCTCGGGGTCATTGGCGATTTGATTGAGTTGTTGGTAGCTGTTGCGATACACATTGAAAAATCGCGTTGTGTTTAGGTTGTTGACAAATTGTACATTGAACAATTCAACATTATGTCTTTTAAAATCGTTCGGTGTCCAATTATAACCCAAAACCGTGTTGAAGGTACGTTTGTCCAGACCGATATTCTTTTGTGAGCTGACCCCGATACTCGCCCGTGTTTTGGGGAGCATATAATCTGGGATCAATTTACGGGTCTTGACAAGAGGAAACCAAATTCTGGGAAGATCGAGGTTCAGATCGGTACCCCATTCCAATAAATTGAAGAATCGATTGTCTTGTATCGTCTGATCGTTCGATGAACCTATATTCAATCGCCCCGAGAGACTTAGGTTTTCAGCTCCTTTGAATAGATTACGTGCTTGAAGAGAGGGGTTGAGGCCCAGACCCACACGCTGAATACTAGAGTGGGTCGCATCAAGGTTCACGCGAAAGGAATATCTAGGCTTTGGCGTTAAATAGATATTTGCGGTCAATTGGGTACGCGTGCTATCCTCTTCTATATTGATCGATGGGTATTTGAAAACGTTCAAGCTGTTTATTTGGCGCAATGTGCGTATACGGTCAAGATCACGATAAATGCTATCTTTCTCGAAAAAGATGGCATTGGTCAAGGTTCTCGGCTTGAAACGCAGTTTGCCCTTGTAAAAAATGGTATAATCCCCAAATCGCTGAAACTGCATGTCGCTTTCCCCTTCGTTCAAAAAGTCGGTAAAGACGTTGATTTTGTCAAAGGAGGCCACTTTATACTCCTGGGTGGTCACCGAACTGGCATTTCTCGTTTTGAGGTCATCTATGTTCAACTTGATGTTCATTTGTTGGTCATTGCCCAACCGGGTGGTGTCGGTAACTACATCATAGCTAATGGCACTTTCCTGAAAATTCCACACCCCATTGTTCCTAAAAATAGATGTCAATCGCTCCCGTTCATTATTGAAATCATCAATATCGAATTGTTGGCCCTGCTTTACGTATGAATCGGATTTATTTAAATTATACAGGGAATCGATGGCTTTCGAGGAAATATCATTATAAACGGTATCCAACATAAAGGGCTTCCCTAGATCGATATTATAGTTTACCGCGATTCGCCGTTTGCGCTTTAAACTATCGATGGTATAGTTGGTACTATTGTTAAAATACCCTTTACTACTGTAATAGGCACTTAAGCGTTCTAATGATTTTTCGGTTAAAACCGTGTCTAAAATCGCAGGTGGTTCACCTATTTCCTTTAGCCATTCGCTCAAGCCTTTCACTAGAAAAGATTCCCCCAGCCTATGGACCTGTTTCTCCGAGAAGAAATTATCCAAGCGTTTTTTTCTCTTTTCCTTTCGGTAGAGCCAATCGTTGAATGATGAATCGGGATTGACCTTTGCAAGACTATAGAGGTTTAGTCGCAAGGGGTATCCCAGTAAGGTTGTATTCGGTTTTTGGATAATCAGGGTCTCAATGGACTCGTCAACGATTTTTTCGCTATTGTTCGATAGGGTATTTTTGGTAATCAGAAGTTCATCCTCATCAACTCTACGAAGTGAGTTGCACGACGTTATTGCAAAAGCTAGTAATAATACGCTTATTTTAGCGGTGTAGTTTGTAACGTGCAATACACTCCTCATAGAAATCAAAAATACATTAAAAAACACAGTAATGGAATGGTTGCTAAAGGGCAAATAAAACTAATACGTAGCTTACATCAAAAAAAGTACCGAAATCAAAACGGACTCTTTGTTGTTGAAGGAATCAAGGGTGTAAATGAGGTTTTGAGGTCGCGCATAAAGCCGAATGCGGTATACGGTGTCAATGCTGATTTACTTGATGATGATACCATTTTTACACGCGTTTCGGAACGCGAGCTAGCACAAATGAGCGCTTTGAAATCCCCGAATGGCATATTGGGTGTTTTTCATGTTCCTGAGGAAAAGGAAATTGATTTCAGTGATTGGGTCCTGGTGTTAGACGATGTCAGAGATCCTGGAAATCTAGGTACCATTATCAGACTTTGTGATTGGTTCGGTATTGCACATTTGGTGTGTTCCCAAAAAACGGTCGATTGCTATAACCCTAAGGTGCTGCAGGCCACTATGGGCTCTATTACCCGTGTAAATATCGTTTACAGGAATATCGCCGATTTTCTGGATCAGTGCCCGACACCGATTTACGGTGCATTTATGAACGGAGTCTCCGCGTATTCGGAAGAACTACCCCAGAACGGAATTTTGATTATGGGCAATGAAGCACATGGGATATCAAAGGAAATAGAACAGCTAGTTTCCAAAAAAATAAGTATTCCCCAATTTGGAAAACATACTACGGAAAGCCTCAATGTAGCAACGGCAACAGCCATTTTATTGAACGAGATAAGGAGATAATGACGGGGAGCTTAGTGCTCGCCTGCTAGCTTAAAAAGTGTGGTGCTTGAAAGTTGGTTTGAGGTATTGTATCAGGATATCAAACGTAGCTGGTACTTATTCGAAAGTGAAATTAATAAAAAGCCCACGTGTTCTTAGGGCTCCGATGTTTGACGTCCATGGACTATTGGGGTCGTTGTCGGGTACCAATTCATCCGTAATGGCAAAAACCCCTCGTATGGATGGCGAGAACTTGAAGTATTCGAGATAGAAATCGATACCGAAACCCAGTTCGTAGTTGTACACCCATTTGGTCATGCGAAACGTACCTGAGGCATTATCGTCCAAGGCCGTTTCATTACTCCCCAAGTTCAAGGAAGCCGAAGCTCCTCCGACAAGAAACGGTTTGAAGTTACCCAAACGCCTTGTACTCACCTTAAGAAGTAAGGGAAAATTGATATACGTTGATTTTACCTCTCTAACCGCATCGCGTTCCTCAGTGAAGCCTGGAAAACCCAATGTTCTGGCATTATAGGCCAGACCGGGTTCAATACGAACGTCTAGAAACTCATTAATGCGCATTTCACCGATTAAACCTACGGTGAACCCAAGCGTTTTATTTACTAGAATATCTTCGGTATTGCGATTGTAATCGAACTTGAAGTCATACTGGTTGAACCCTAAATAATAGCCATAGTTCAAGAACTTTTTGTCTTTGTTCTCAATATTCAACACAGGCCTTTCGTTGAATTGTGCATGCAACGGCTTAGAGAGGGACATTAAGCCCAAAAATAAAATCAGAATAGTGCGCATAGTTTACTTCGTGGCTACGTAAATACTTGCAACCCCAAAAGTTTGGGGTTTGTTCGTTACCTCTATAAACCCGATTTTACGCAAAATATTGTTGAAGTCCTCTCCATGAGGGAAAACGGCTGCTGACGCCGAAAGATAGCTATAAGCGGAGCGGTCTTTTGAAAATAGACGTCCCACCAATGGCAGTATGTAGTTGCAGTGAAAAGCATAGCCTTGCTTGAATGGTGATTTGGTCGGCACGGATGTTTCCAAGACCACGAACGTACCTTTTGGGCGAAGCACTCTAAAGATCTCAGCCAAGCCTTTTTCCAAGTTCTCGAAATTGCGGACACCGAAGGCCACGGTTACGGCATCGAATGAATTATCGGCAAAAGGGAGCTGCTCACTATCCCCTACGACCATTTCAATGGTGTCGCTCAACTTCTTATCGGCGACCTTGGTTTTCCCGACCTCTAGCATACCGGGTGAAATATCGAGACCAATGATTTTTTTAGCTCCCGTTTCCATGAGGTTGATAGCTAGGTCGCCTGTTCCTGTTGCAATATCGAGTATGGTCTTGGGTTGCTTTTTCTTAAGAATAGCCACCACACGCTTTCGCCATTTGATATCGATTCCAAAAGAAATGACGCGATTCAGGCCATCATAGTTGTTCGAGATAGAATCGAACATTTGCGTGACCTGTTCCTTTTTACCCAGTTCGGAGTCTTTATAGGGTCTGATGTTTTCCGACATTCAAGCAATTTTCGGCAAAGATACGACATAACGACTGCTTTCTACTGAGGGGCGGTGCAATAAAGCGCTTATCAAAATGTTATAACTAAGGTAATTCTAGGGGTACAGTATAAATTTGTGTAATTTTGTATCCAAATAGTTGCAAATCTTTTATAGATGGGCTGTAACATAACTATCGTGTTCCCGATGACACCACTCTCAAAAAGGGGATTTGGATTTTTATCCGACCTCTTTTCAACCATATACTACAATAGATGAAAATCATAATTGCTGGGGCTGGCGAGGTTGGCTTCCATTTAGCAAAACTACTCTCTTACGAGTCACAAGACATCACCTTGATCGATACGAATAAAGAAAGTTTGGCCTATGCAGACGGTCATCTAGATATTCGTGTTCTAAAAGGCGATGCCACCTCCATTTCCGTTCTGCAAGATGCTAAGGTTGATCAATCGCATTTGGTTATCGGGGTGACTTCTTCCGAAACGACCAATATTACCCTATGTATGCTGGCGAAGCAATTAGGGTGCGAAAGAACTATCGCAAGAATATCGAACACCGAATTTGTCGATAATAGGGATGTCGTCAAATTTGAGGAACTGGGTATCGATGAACTGATTTCCCCTGAGGAGTTGGCGGCCACTGAAATTCAATTGTTGTTGAATAAATCAGCTTTCAACGATACCTATGAATTCGAGGATGGAAAACTGATCATGGTGGGGGTATCTCTCCCTAAATCTGCACCCTTCGTGGGGAAAATGGTCAAGGAAGCAGCCACTATTTTTCCTGAACTGCATTTCATGCCCATTGCCTTGCAGCGTTTGGGTACACAGTATACGGTCATTCCAAGAGGTGATACGGTCTTCAAAGAAGGAGATCAAGTATATTTTATTACCACTTCGGAAGGGGTCGATGAGCTTTATAAATTGACCGGCAAGAAAAAAGAAGAGATCAAGAATGTCATGATACTGGGCGGAAGCAAAGTCGGTTATAAAGCGGCCCGCGACCTCTGCTCAAAAAAATTCAATGTGAAGCTCATAGAACAAAACAAGGAAAAAGCATTTGACCTTTCCGATGAGCTACCGAATGCATTGGTCATTAATGGAGACGGACGAAATGTGGAGTTATTGGAGGAAGAGAGCCTCGAATCCATGGACGCTTTTATCGCGGTGACCGGAAATTCAGAAACCAATATCATGTCATGTTTGGTCGCTAAATCGAAGCATATCAAGAAGACAATTGCCTTGGTGGAGAACATGGATTATTTTCAACTCTCCCATTCCATTGGTATTGATACCCTCATCAACAAGAAGCTCTTGGCGGCCAACAATATTTTTAGGTATATCAGAAAAGGGGAAGTTGTTGCCCTAATGCGTATCAATAATCTGAACGCAGAAATTTTGGAGTTTGTGGTCAAATCGAATTCCAAGGTAACGGGGAATGTGATTCGCGACCTCGATTTCCCTAAAGCGGCAACAATCGGTGGGGTAGTGCGTGATGGTGAGGGAATCATTGCACTTGGAGGCTTTCGCATACAAGCTGGTGACCGAGTGGTGGTCTGCTGTTTGCCGGAGGCGATTCCTAGAATTGAAAGACTGTTCCTCTGATGGGCCTAAATCAAAAAATCATTTTTCATATCATGGGGCTACTGCTCCTCTTTAACGGGGGGTTCATGCTTCTAGCGGCCGTACTAAGCGCTGTTTACGAAGACGGGGCTACCCTAGATATTTTTCTTGCCTCTATGGTGTCCATGTTTATTGGGGTATTTGCGATGTTTACCACTCGCGGACATAAAAAAGAAGTAAAGCGAAAAGAAGGCTATCTCATCGTGACTTTTGGGTGGTTAGTGATGTCGGTTAGCGGCATGTTGCCCTACTTGTTTTCTGGGGCCATACCGGACGTGACCAATGCCTTCTTTGAAACGATCTCGGGCTATACCACTACCGGAGCCTCTATTTTGGATGATATTGAATCACTACCAGAAGGCATCCTTTTCTGGCGGAGCCTAACCCATTGGATCGGCGGTATGGGTATCATTGTCTTGGCGATTGCCATTTTACCCCTGCTGGGAATCGGTGGTATGCAACTATTCGCTGCTGAGGCCCCCGGACCCAGCGCCGACAAATTGCACCCTAGAATTACGGATACCGCAAAACGCCTTTGGTATATCTATGTGGGATACACGGCCGCAGAAACCTTGTTGTTGAAATTGGCGGGGATGAGTTTTTTCGACGCCATCAATCATTCTTTGGCGACCCTATCTACAGGTGGGTTTTCCACAAAGAACGCTAGTTTGGCCTTCTGGAACGATCAACCGCTCATTCAATATATCGTTATCCTTTTTATGTTTTTGGCCGGAACGAATTTTGTACTAAGCTATTTTGCATTCAAAGGAAAGGTACAGCGAATTCTTAAGGACGAGGAATTTAAGTTTTATACCATTTTTATTCTATTGTTTACTGTCTTGGCAGGCTTGGTCATTTATTCCACAGCCAATGTACAGGTCTCCGAATATCACCCGATGGTACTCGGGGAAGGCGAAAGTGCGTTTCGGCATGCGCTTTTTCAAGTAATTGCGGTCGTCACTACTACAGGTTTTGTTTCGGCTGATTTTACGAGTTGGACTCCCTTTTTGACTATCTTTTTCTTCGGATTGTTCTTTCTAGGGGGTTCGGCCGGTTCTACCGCAGGGGGAATTAAGGTCATGCGACATTTATTGATCATCAAAAACGGTTTGTTGGAGTTCAAACGAACCCTACATCCGAATGCGATTATTCCGGTACGCTATAATAACAAGACCATCAAAGAACATATCGTCTATAACATTATTGCCTTTTTTGTGCTGTATATGCTGCTCTTCATTATTGGGGCTTTGGGTCTTGGTGCAATGGGGCTTGATTTCGTCTCTGCCATTGGAGGAGCTGCTTCCTCTTTGGGTAATGTCGGGCCGGCACTGGGCAGTTTGAATCCTGTAAGTAATTTTAATGGGCTACCCGACATTGGAAAATGGTGGTGCGGCTTTTTGATGCTTGCCGGTCGTTTGGAACTTTTTACGGTCCTGATCTTGCTTACACCTTATTTTTGGAAACGCACCTAAAGCTTTATGTTCCGTATGTACTTGGTGCAGAAATAGCCTGGAAACGGCTTTGAATGGTATACTTCAATTGTACCACACCGCATAGCGTTTTCGTCTTAGTTCCAAAGCTAGGGCCGCTTCTGCTTTAAGGGCTTCGTTTCTTGAGGTAATTGGATCGATATGATTGTAAAGGCTCGGTCTTAAATAGGAGCCGTATTTTCGGACGATATTCGATGAAAGGTTATGTCCTTTGCTATTGCGGTACCCCGTTTTGTGTTGTTCAAAACGCACTTTGGGCGTCTTACTTGTCATCCCTACATACAAACATTCCAGAACACCATTGAATTGAGGATTGGCGGCTCGAAAGCGGGCATTTTCAGTAAATACACGCTTATGTAGTTCGATGACGTAGATGCGATAAACAGTTTTTGGCATTACAAATCGGTCTCGTTATTTGCGGTAATCCAAGGCCGGTTCCCGATTCCCCAATAAAGCGACGTATTTGAAATCGGCTCCTCTTCTCTCTTGAAATTCCGCCTTGATGGCATCTAACAATTTTGGGGACTTGTAAATGTCCAATGCGGTCAAGGCCATTGTTTTGGCCGCTACCAGCATTCCTTTGGATCCGATGGAGGTGCCTCCGGCGGCAACGGCTTGCCAGCTATGAGGTGGTGTGCCAGGAACCCAAGTAGCCGCCCTGACGGCCGCGAGTGGTGCATTCCAGCTGACATCCCCAGTATCCGCGGACGCTTTACCATAGGTGAATTTCATGGGTTGTACGGTATTTGCACTGGCCAGGGGTTTTCTGGTTTCAAGGGTTTTTTGAATCTCTTCGGCAAACTTCAATTCTTCCTCATTATAGGCGACACCACCAACCAAATTCATATTGGTGTGCATTAATGAGGCCAATGCTTCGTTGGGAAGCCTGTCATAGGTGCCTCCGATGATTTCATAGGTCATTGCGGTTTCGGTACCGATGGCGGCGCCTTCCGCTGCTTTCACGACACGATCCCAAACCGCTTTCACTTCTTCTCGATTGGCGTGGCGCACAATATAATAGACTTCTGCTTCCGCCGGAACAATATTCGGTGCGTCACCTCCTTTGGTAATTGCATAATGAATACGTGTAGACTCCGTCGTGTGTTCCCGCAGCATATTCACCAGGTCGTTCATACCTTCGACCCCATCCAAAGCGGATCGGCCCAACTCTGGGGCTGCCGCGGCATGGGAAGAATTTCCCTTAAAGCGGAACTTCCCTGAAATGGTGGCGAGATTGGTGCTTGGGTTTGAAGCGTTCGCATCCCCAGGATGCCATGAAACAATTGCATCGATATCGTCGAACAAACCGGCACGGACCATATAAACTTTTCCAGACCCTCCTTCTTCCGCTGGGGTACCATAAAATCGTATCGTGCCCGATTTTCCGGAATCATTTAACCAGTCTTTGATCGCGATTGCTGCGGCCATAGACCCTGTGCCGAAAAGGTGGTGCCCACAGGCCTGCCCGGGTGCTCCTTCGATTCTAGGCTTCTTAAGGGGCGTTGCTGCCTGTGACATCCCTGGAAGGGCATCGAATTCGCCAAGAATTCCAATAATAGGGCTACCTGAACCGTAGGAGGCCGTAAAGGCTGTCGGAATGTTGGCCACTCCCTTATTTATGGTAAAGCCTTCTTTCGCCAACTCAGTCTGTAAAAGCATCGAACTTTTTTCTTCGAGATATCCCAATTCTGGATTTTCCCAAAGTTCCATGGCAATTTTTGAATAGTGTTCTTTTTTGGACTCAATGCTTTCGATGAGGTCTTTTTTATCTTTTTGGGCGAACATGATGGAGCATCCGGCGACAACGAATACTGCAACTAAGATGTGTTTTTTCATTTTACGGTCATTTAGGAGATATACCGTAAATATAAGGCTTGCAAGTGATCGAAAACAGGATTGGATGCGAAATCCCGGTTGATTTTTGGAGTATGCGGAGGAGTTAAAGAAAGTAGGGCCAAGGTGTGATGTCCTTAGTGCGAGAACAATTTTTTTAGTTTTCCTTTGTACTTAGGTACTCGGCAATATGAGCATGCCCCTCTTTTTTGGCAATCGACAGCGGCGTATCTCCATTGTCCATTTTTGAATCTAAGCGCGCGCCGTTCTCCACTAGAAGTTTCGTCAATTCAAGATTTCCACGATGCACTGCTGAATGCAAAGCGGTCACATTTTGGGTCTGTGTCGCGTTGATGTGAACACCTTTCTCGATAAATAATAGGCATAGCTCATAATTCTCTCTGGCGACCGCTGAGTGTAGGGCGTTGACTTTTGAAGGGTTGGTCGCTGCCAAATTTGGGTCGGCACCGTGCTCGACCAATAATTTGGCGATTTCGGTCCTATTGAAAAATGCCGCAAGGGATAGTGGGCTGAAGCCATCCTTGGAACGGGAATTACAAATCTCAGAGGCGGATTGGTCAAGGAAGCCCTTTACATTTTCGGTTTTGCCAACCACGATCGCCTCATAAAAGGAAAAGGTTTTTTTGAGTTCAACGGCTTTTTTTAAGACGTCTCCCATTCCGCTGTAGGCGATGATCATTAGTCCAGAACTACCGTTCTCATCCTCAAGATCCAGAATTTCAGGACGTTTTTCAAGTAAAACAATGGCTTTCTCCGCTTCATTTTTTTCAATAAGGTTTTTCAGTAGTTCAATCATGTTGTCTGTTTTTGGTATGAGGCCGACCAAGGCATACAGTACGATGGTAATCGCTAGTTTCATTTTGCTATCTTTTCTTCAAAGAAAACAACCTGATGTAAAAATCAGTTACTATATATCACCTTTTTCGAAATTCACTGGGAGACATCCCCGTCATCCGCTTAAAATAGGTGCTGAAATTACTCATACTGGTATACCCTATTTGAATGGCAATATCCTTAATCGGGGTTTCGCCTTGCAGTAACAATTGTTGCGCTTCCCGGATTCTTT
Source organism: uncultured Flavobacteriaceae bacterium (assembly GCA_947494565.1). Taxonomy (GTDB): domain Bacteria; phylum Bacteroidota; class Bacteroidia; order Flavobacteriales; family Flavobacteriaceae; genus Maribacter_C. Next base: position 296,238 of record CANLVG010000005.1, read on the forward strand.
TTTGCGAAATATACTGAAAAGGGGTTGCCCCAAAAAAGCGACTGAAGTTACGCAAAAGATGGTTTTCCGAGAGCAGACCTATCGTGGCAATATCCTTTAAACGAAGATCTTCCCGATAGTTTGCATCGATATAGTCCTTAACGAAAATAATCCTGCGATAGATCTCTTTTCGAGTGGATTCCTTTTTGGCAAGCAATCGATAGGTTTCTTTTTGACTTTGGTAATTTTGGCCTAGAATTGTATTTAGCAGGCGAAGGTAATATTCGTCTTGCTCTATTAACGACATTCCTGCCTCTGATTTTGTCCTTCCGCTGTGGAGTAAAGAGGAAACCGGCCCTTGGTGCGGGTAGTTCCGTTCGAAAAGGCGTAGGCCACCATATGATTTGGGATTCTGATCTAGCATCTGTCGATCTGAAGAATGCCACTCCGAGACCACTTCGGCAACGAATTCTGGAGAAAAGAATACACAGAAAGAGCCAGTGGTTTCCCTACTATCAATGGTCAATCGATACGCAGTGCATTCGTTCAGGATAAGATAGTTTTTTTGATCAACTACGTAAGCCCGTTGTTTGACTTCATAATCGGCTTTTCCTTTGTGAAAAGATTTAATCGATAGATAACATTCTCCCGACCATTGATATGTTTTGGCTTCTTGATGAATGATAAAATTCCGCTCCACGGCTAAAGAATTGCGTTTGTCTTTATAACTAGGAAGTTACAACGAAAAATAACAATTTGCCTCTAAACGAATAGATCAGTGGAATACTTGCAGACTGGCGATCAATCCAGATGAAGTCCAACCTTTTCTAGTTGCTTCCGAGTATACTTAGGAATTAGTGCTTTTCGAATTACGTAGCTACGCTAGTGCGGCCTTTATTCTTGAAACGGCTTCCCTGATTTCCTTTTCCGAAGCGGCATAAGAAATACGGATGCAGTTGCCATTGCCAAAAGCATCTCCGGTGACGGTTGCAACGTTGGCGGCCTCGAGGAGGTACATGGCAAAGTCCGAAGCATTGTTGATCATAGTGCCATTGAAGGTCTTCCCAAAATAGGCGGTGACATCAGGAAATACATAAAAAGCACCTTCTGGTTCATTGCATACGAAACCATCGATGCTGTTGAGCAGCCCTAAAATGATTTTCCGTCGTTCCTTGAATTCATCGACCATGTACTGCACGCGTTCAGGTGACTCCAATAGTGCGGTAATCACGGCGCGCTGCGCGATACAATTGGCGCCACTGGTCACTTGACCTTGTAACTTATTACAGGCACGTGCGATGTATGCAGGAGCTCCGATATAACCGATGCGCCATCCGGTCATGGCGAAAGCTTTGGCCACACCGTTAACAGTGACCGTACGCTCATACATGTCGGTAAACTCTGCCATAGAGGCATGTGGCGTTACGCCATAATTGATATGTTCGTAAATCTCGTCACTGACCACAACAATCTGTGGGTGTTTTTGAAGTACATCGGCAAGGCCACGTAATTCTTCCTTGCTGTAAATAGAACCACTAGGGTTACAAGGTGAACTGTACCACAGCATTTTGGTCTTAGGCGTAATGGCCGCCTCCAATTGCTCGGGAGTCATTTTAAAATCATTCTCGATTGACGTAGGTACTTCTACGGGCACACCATCTGCCAATTTGACGATATCACTGTAACTGACCCAATAGGGGCAAGGTAGGATGACTTCGTCCCCTTTGTTCAAAACTACTTGTGCTACATTGTAAAGGGCTTGCTTTGCCCCTGTGGAAACTACAAGTTGTGGACGTTCGTAGGTGAGGTTGTTATCCCGTTTGAACTTGGTAATGATGGCATCTTTCAGTTCAACATAACCGTCTACCGGTGTATAGGAATTATAACCATCTTTTACGGCCTGTATCGCGGCCTCCTTAATATAGTCGGGGGTGTTGAAATCGGGTTCACCAAGGCTGAGCCCGATAATATCTTTTCCTGCTGCTCTTAATTCACGGGCTTTAGCCGCCATTTCAAGGGTTGCCGAAGGAGTGACACTGTTGATTCTGTCCGAAAGTTGGTTGCTCATGTTAGTTACGTTAAATTTTTATTTCCGCAAAGGCGGAAATCTTCTCAAACTCAATAGATTCCTTGTCATCATGAACAAACCCTTTGCCGTTCTGCGGAAACTTTTGGTCCAAGCCTCGATTTTTCGATTTCAAAATTAAAACTTTTGCTATTCTTTCAAGCAAGAAAAGAAGGTATTCTACAATATTTAATCACATTGTGTTGAAACCTTGTTTTAGGGAAAGAGCTGGAGACTAAAAAACCGCCAAGCATGCTTGACGGTTTCCATAATTTTTTGCTGAAAGCTAAAATCAATACTGAAGTGCTGGACGCTTGCCCAATTCCTTTAAATGCTGAAAGTGGGAAATAATAGCCTTTCGCGTGGTCTTGTATTCATGGTAGGGCAGATTGAATTCCTTTGCCGTTTGCTTTACGATTTTCGAAATCTTTGTGTAGTGCACATGGCTGATATTCGGAAAAATATGATGCTCTACTTGGTGGTTCAATCCACCGGTAAACCAATTGACAATCCTGTTCTTGGTGCCAAAATTCACTGTGGTGAACAATTGATGGATTGCCCAAGTGTTTTTCATATTACCGCCTTCATCCGGTAAGGGGGTCTCGGCCTCATGTACAATATGTGCCAATTGAAAGACAACACTCAGAATGACCCCGGCAACATAGTGCATGATAAAGAAGCCTAAAAGAATCATCCACCAGGCCATGTCCACAAAAATCAAAGGAAGCACGATCCAAATGGTGATGTAGAGCAATTTGGTAATGACCAAGGTGCTCCAATTAACAACTGGACTAGGGAGTTTTCCGTAGCTCAGTTTACGCTTCATGTAGCGGTACATTTGCTGAAAATCAGTCGTAATTGCCCAATTGAAGGTGAGTAGGCCATATAGGAAAACAGAGTAAAAATGTTGAAACTTATGGTGTTTTTTCCATTCGGCATGCTTTGAAAAACGTAAAATCCGACCGGCTTCCATATCTTCATCATGCTCATGAATATTGGTATAGGTGTGATGCAATACATTGTGCTGTACCTGCCAATTGTACACGTTGCCAGCTAGAATGTAAATGCTACTGCCCATTAGTTTGTTGATCCATTTTTTGTTGGAGTACGAACCGTGATTTCCATCGTGCATGACGTTCATTCCAACTCCGGCCATGCCCACGCCCATAACGATGGTCAACATGAGGTTGGCCCAAATTGGAAGACCAAGTGTCAGTATTAAAAAGTAGGGTGCCAAGAACATGGTGAACATGACAATCGTTTTCAAGTGCAATTTCCAGTTTCCCGTTTTTTTGATTTTATTTTCCTTGAAATAATCGTTTACCCTTTTGTTCAGGGTTTTAAAAAATTGAGCGGAATCTTTTCTTGAAAATCGGATATTGGTAGAATCCATAGATTACAAATTTTTGGTAAAGATAGGGCCAATGGCCTAAAATGGTTTGAAAGCTTTCTTAAAAAGCTAAATTTTAACAGCATCTAATATACTATTTTTGTCGAATAAGGAACGTTCGATGAATGCAGAAATAATTTTCAAATATTTTCCCCATCTAAACGAAGAGCAACGCACGCAGTTTTGTCAGTTAGAGGCGTTGTACCAAGATTGGAACCTGAAAATAAATGTCGTTTCCCGCAAGGATATCGACGAGTTGTACCTCAGACATGTGCTGCATTCTGTGGGGATAGCCAAAGTGCAGGGATTTAAGGCCGGAAGTACGGTCTTGGATGTGGGTACCGGTGGTGGTTTTCCTGGTATTCCGTTGGCCATCCTATTTCCGGAGACCCATTTCACACTAGTAGATTCCATAGGTAAGAAAATCAAAGTGGTCAAGGAAGTTGTTGACGGTCTCGGAATTAAAAATGTTATCCCCATAAATTCTAGAGTGGAGGAAGTGAACGACCGATTCGATTTTATTGTAAGCAGGGCCGTTGCAGCTATGCCTACCTTTACGTTTTGGGTAAAGGGAAAGATTAAAAAGGAATCGGTACACGAAAGACGAAACGGAATTCTGTACTTAAAGGGAGGTGACCTGGAGGAAGAATTAAAGACATATAAGACTGTCGAAATTTTTGATCTGGCCGACTATTTTGAAGAAGATTTCTTTGCGACAAAAAAGGTGGTGTACCTACCGTTAAAATTTAAAGGATAACCCCTTTATTCCAGTTTTCCGAAGAGCTTGCCTTCGGAAGTCAGGGCATATCCGATAATCTCACCAGTGCTATTTCTTTTAAAAAAGACAGGTTCTCCACCCACATCTGAAAATAGGTCCTCCGATTCATAATAGATTGGGTATGCCGTATTGTCGACCATCGCGTACAATTGTCCTTTTGAATCTAGCTCAAGGCTCAGGGTAGCCTCATTCTTATATTGGTACGAACCTGTGTATGTCTTCAAATCTTCAGTCGAAATTCTTTCTGTATACGGATTGTCACCAGAGAGAACTAACCCGTTATCCAGACCCCAATTGTCGTATTCCATGTAATATGCCGTTCTTTTGGCCGCATTAATACCTTGGAGTTTGGCAACCAAGTGTAGGGCACCATCGATACCGGCCGAAATGCCTGCAGTGGTAATGACGTTGCCATTGTCGACAAAACGTACATTGCTCCGAACATCGACTTTTGGGTAATTCTCCCTGAGTCCTTGTAGGGCATTGTGAAAGGTAGTAGCGACCTGACCGTCTAGAATACCAGCTTCGGCCAACACAAAAGCCCCTGTGCAAACGGAGAAATGATATTGAATGTTGGTTTGCTTCTGTACCCATTCCACTACTTTGGGGTTCTTATAAGCTTTTTGTGCATTGCCTCCGAAGAAAGCCAAGATATCCGCTTTTGGGGCATCTTCAATACTATAGTCCGGTAGCACGGTCAAAATACCTTGTGATTGAATTGGTTTTTTGTGCTCCGATACCGTGAAAACCTCGTAGCCTGAATACGCAAAAACTTCCATAGGTCCGGCAAAATCCAATACTTCTACACCATCTTGCAAGTAAAAGGCAATGGTTTTTGAAAGGTCTTTTCGAACAAGCACCATATTACAGTGGCTACAGACTCCAGGTTTCGAATAGGTACTCGTATCACATGTGCTATTGCAGGGTGGACATATATACTGTTGATCGACTTGAACTTCTTGGGCGGTCAAGACTGTTGCAACGAACAACAGCAAGGAGACAATAATGTTTCTCATGTTAAGTTTTTTACAAAACTAATGATCGAATAAAGGCAGTCAAAGGACATTCTTGCGCAACTTAAGGACATTAGAGGCGCAGCTGCGAGGGTAGTTTTTGGGTGTGCTTCTTTAGTAAGGCCCTGAGTTGATTTGAACTGTTCAATCCACACTCTTGGCTTATCGATTCAACATCGAACCCTTTAGAAAGTAATAAAAGGGCCTTTTCGACTCTTAGCTTTTCTAGATATTCACCTATGGTAATACCTGTAGTCTTTTTAAAAAGTCTGGTGAGATTTCTAGGACTCATAGTTACGCATTCGGCTAGTTCCTCGATATTTTTTTTCTTTTCCAACTGTTGCGCAAGCAGATCTTGGACGGTGTGGATTCGGTTTTCCAAATGGTTTCGGTATTGCAAGAAGACACTGAGTTGCGGGTCTTTTTCGGTTCTTCTGAGATAAATAACCACCTCTTTGGCCACCTTGGCAGCAAAATCGGGTCCAAACGATTCTTCTAAAAGAAAAAGAGATAAATCTATGCCTGAAGATACTCCGGCGCTTGTATAAATGTGCTCGTCTTTTACGAACAAGCGGTCCTTTTGCAATTTGGCTTTTGGAAAACGGGCACGAAAATCTTCAACATACTTCCAATGGGTAGTGCATTCCCTTTCATCGAGTAGTCCTGCCTGAGCCAGTAAATAGGCACCCGTACATACCGAACATATTTTCGCACCGGATCGGTGTTGTGTGTTAAGCCAATCGAAAAAGGGCCGGTTTCCGGTTTCAAATGCTTTATCGAACAAAAGATGCGATTCTAGACCGGGAAGGAGAATCCAGTCCGTGCTACTGAGGCTAAAGGTCTGATAGTCTTGCAACCTTCCTAGTGATACCCCTGCGCTTGACAGTTCTTCCCTACTGGTATTCAGGCCAATGAAATAGTTTTCTATAGGTGCTCCGTAGGTTCTTGCCTCATAGAAGATATGGGCGGGGCCCGAGAGGTCGAGCAATTGAACCTCAGGCGGTACTACGAAAAAAGCACGAAATTTTTCGGTTTGTTGCATAGGTCATTGTACGCATTCAAAGGTAAAACTTAAATCGGCAGGTATGGAAGCCGTCAGCGAAAAGGTCTTTAAGCCCCTACCTTAGATTCTTTGAAGTGTAGGTAAAGAGTCAAAAATCTATGGGACAGGCAAAGTTTTCCGGCTTCCAGATAATCTTTAGGTTTTTGATGTCTTGCCTCGAGGTGAAGCCTTGGTCGGAGTCGATTTGATTGCCATCGCAATTGAGAGTGAAAATCGCTTTGTCGATTACAGGGTTACAATCTTCAAATCGAAATACGGTTCTGTTTTCATAGGTTCCCTGAACGACATAGCAGTAGACCATATCGGGCGAAGTGCTTCGTGCCATACTATCAATACGTGCTTTGAGCCAGGGTAGTTCTTGTCTGGGGTTGTCAAAGCCGCAACCGGCCATTACGGTGTCGTCTGTATCATTACAGGAAATTAAGCAACAAAATATGAGAGCTCCAAGGATTCGGTGTGTATGGTACATTTGGTTTCTTTCCTGGAAGACGTATGTATGGGCTATTGGTTGCTTTTTTCCTTTTCAAGTCGTTCCCCAGCTCTAAAAGGGCCATTTTTATCCCCTATTTGGTATTTCCCGATAGGGCCAAAAGTTTCGGCATCGGCATCTTCCAGCAGGCGGTCTTGATAATAGACCTTGCTTTTGTCCTTGATGTAATAGGTGCTCAGGATCTCGGTAAATGCTGCATCCAGCTGTAGTGGCGTGGTGCCAAAGTAGATTTGATTACCGATCTGTATAAAGGCTTCGTTCAACAGGGCGACTTTTTCATCATCTTTTATCGGTATTTGGCGTAATTCGGGATCGGTTTCCTGTTCGGCGAAGACGGCATAGAAAACATGATGCTTATCTTGCGCGTAATAGTACTTGTGCAGTACCTTGAAACTCTTCACATCTGCATCGATGGCACTGAAAAAGCCATTTCGCTGAAAATAGGCGCTGTCTCTGTCTTTGCTGAAACTTTCGGACAGGGTTTGAAAGCTATCGAAATCGACGGAAATTAATTGATTGCGATAAAAATGGTTTTTACCGTCATTGGCCCAATCCCAATCGGTGCGCACATAGGTTTCTGGGTCGGCGCCTTCCACTATGGTTATTTTAGGGGATTTCTTTTGGGTTCCGTAGACCTTTGTAAAGACATAGACCTGTGATTTGTCAAAACCGATATCTGCCATTTTACCGCCCTCTTTGACAAAAAAACTTCCGAGGTCGACTTGATCGGAACCAAAGGCATCTTCTTTGAAATAGGCACGGTTCTTATCACGACTGATAAATCGGGTGAGTACTTCAAAGCTCTCTACATCGGCATGCATAGGAGCATTGCCAAGTTCAAACCAATTACCCATGGGGCTATAACGGATGTCAGTTTTTTTGTTGTTGTAATAGTGATTATCGGATTTTTCCTCATCAACGGGATTTCCCAAGGGGCTACAGGCGTGCAGCAACCACAAAAGTGGTGCAAAAAGTATTTTAAGAAACGTCTTCATGGTGAATCTGGGCATCATAAACCTGTATTGAGCGGGTCTTACCATCGATTTAACGAATTTATAGTACTTACATTGCATAAAAAAACCTCCTGATTTATGATAACAGAAGGTTTTCGAAAAAGATTATATTAAAGTCTTTACTTGCTCCAAGGTGGAACCACATTGTTGGAGCGGGCATAGGCAATCAATTGTCCTTTATGCTCTCCGTTGTGTTCCATCATGGCCAATAAGCCGCCTAACTTGTTCATTTTGGCAAAACCAAAATCCACTTCTTCCGTGAGTGCTCCGGTTTCTACCTCCATGATCTTTGCCAAAACAAATTCATTGGATTTTTTCAGTGCGGCAATAATATTTTCCTTGCCCTTTACTTCTCCTAATTTCATCATGTCAACTCCCTCAGGTGGAGGAAATCCCATTTTTGAAGCCAGATAGTAATTTGCCCCTGCCACGTGCATTAAGGCTTCCCCAACTGAATTAACCCCTTCCATGGGTCTCCAGTCGTACTGTTCTTCCGAAAAGGCTTCCGCCAGTTGAACCACTTGTGCTTGATTTCCAGTCAATACCGCTTGGATCGTGCTCTGTGCTAAATTGTCTTGTGCTTGTGTCGTAAACGCAAACCCTACGAGGGCCAACGCTGCTAAAAATTTCATTTTCATTGTGTTAGTATTTAGAGTGATAGCTACCGTACAATTGAACGGTACCTTCAAAAGTAGTGAAATTAAGAACCTTTTGAAAGACGTCTCTTGAAGAATATCGGTCTTTTGTAAAAATACGGCACCTAATCGGTAGAGCAAGCAAAGTTATCCGGTTGATATATGATTTCAGTATGCTTGATTTCCGATCGATTGACCTTATCGTTCAGGAAGCCTAGAGATTTACCCTCACAATCATAAACGGGCACAATCGTACTGCAAAAAGGGCAACAATTGTCAAAAATAAAGACGGTTTCTTCGTTGTAGATACCTTTTTGTACGTAGAAATACCTGGATAATTCTTCCGAGCTATCCTCTGTTTCATCAACATAGGCTTTCAGCCATGCCAAATCCTCAATGGGATTATCAACTCCACATGCGGCATTGGTCGAAGAGCCTTTGCCCGAACATGCGAGAAAGAATGCACTTATGAGGAGTATAGATACAACCGTTTTCATCGCTTAATTTTTAAATAGATAGGGCGCAACCCAATTGGTTGCGCCCTAATACTCCATTTCATTCAGTTTGTACTATCCTAAAAACGGATATCTATAGTCTTCAGGAGTTACGAAAGTCTCTTTGATCAATCGCGGCGAGACCCATCGCAATAGGTTCTGCGCTGACCCAGCTTTGTCATTCGTACCTGATGCCCTGGCACCCCCAAAGGGTTGTTGGCCTACGACCGCACCTGTCGGTTTATCGTTGATATAGAAGTTACCCGCACAGTTTTGCAATGCCTTCGTCGCTTCATCGATCGCATATCTGTCCGTTGATAAAACCGCTCCTGTAAGAGCGTATTCAGAGGTGGAATCAACTAACTTCAATGTCTTTGACCAGTCTTTATCATCATAGACGTACACCGTAACCACTGGTCCGAACAATTCGGTTTCCATAGTGGTGTATTTTGGATCTGTAGTAACGATAACAGTAGGCTCGATAAAATACCCTTTTGATTTATCGTATCCTCCACCAGCAAACACTTTTGCCTTCTTGTCTTTTTTGGCCTGATCAATGTATTTGGCCAATTTGTCAAAGGAACCTTCATGGATGACCGCCGTGATGAAATTTGACATGTCTTCCGGTGACCCAGGTGAATTAAATGATTCCACATCTTTCTTTACCAAATCCAGAATGCGATTTGCTTTTGATTTTGGAAGATATACCCGAGAGGCAGCACTACATTTTTGTCCTTGGAATTCGAATGCTCCTCGTGTAATAGCTGTAGCAACCTGCTCTGGTTTTGCAGAAGGATGGGCGATAATGAAATCTTTTCCACCGGTTTCCCCTACTATTCTAGGATATGTCTTGTATTTATGGATGTTCGTTCCGATTTGCTTCCATAGTTCCTTGAACACATGTGTGGAGCCCGTAAAGTGGATTCCGGCGAAATCGGGACTGTCCAATACCGTTTTGGTAATCATGACGGGATCTCCATATACCACATTGATAACGCCATCAGGTAGTCCGGCTTCTTTGAAAATATCAACAATGACTTTTGCGGAGAAAATTTGGCTGTCACTAGGTTTCCAAACGACAACATTGCCCATCATGGCCGCACTGGCCGGCAGGTTTCCGGCTATGGCCGTGAAGTTGAACGGAGTAATGGCATACACGAAACCTTCTAAGGGCCGGTATTCCACACGGTTCCAAATACCTTCGGCAGAATCAGGTTGTTCTTCATAAATCTGGGACATGTATTCCACATTGAAACGCAAGAAATCGATAAACTCACATGCGGCATCTATTTCCGCCTGGTGGATGGTTTTTGATTGGGCGATCATGGTAGCCGCATTGATTTTGGCTCGATAAGGTCCGGCAATGAGCTCGGCAGCCTTTAAAAATATAGCCGCACGTTGTTCCCAAGTCAGATCTGCCCATGCATCACGTGCTTTTAAGGCAGATGAAATAGCATCCGATACGTGAGATTTATTGGCAAGGTGATAGGTGCCGACCTTGTGTTTATGATCGTGTGGCGGTGACATGGGCTTTGTCTTGCCCGACTTGACTTTTTTCTTGCCGATATACATCGGTACCTCTACGGTGCCGTTATAATAGGAGCTATATTGCTTTAATACCGCTTCTCGTTCAGGAGAGCCTGGCGCATAGCTTTTTATCGGTTCATTGATTGCGGTTGGTACTTGAAAAAAACCTTTACCCATAGTGCTGATTTTAGGTGTTGAAAATTTGCACAAAGGTACTAAAATGGAACCCGAATAAAAACTAAACGAAGACCTAGTTTAACGCAAAGGGTGCGCTGAACTTAAAGGTGGGAATGTAGACCCTGAATTTCTCGGTGGATGAGAAATTGACCATATTGTAATATCCCTTCATGGCCCCTATGGGAGAGGCGAGTAGGCAACCGGAGTTGTATGTATGGGATTCACCCGGACGAATGACCGGTTTCTTGCCGATTACACCTTCCCCGTCCACAACTTCCATTTCGTTGAGGGCATCGTAAATCTGCCAATGACGTCCGGTGAGTTGAACCGAATCTTGACTCTGATTTTCTATGGTAATGGTATAGCCAAATGCGAAATGCATTTTATAGTTCTTGAAGAACGTGCCCTCGAAAGTGGTATTGACTGAGACTTTTATGCCTTTAGTAACTTGTGTGATCATGATGTCGTTCGGTCTAATAGGTAAATACTCCTCCTGTAAACAAAATAGCTATAGTCAACATTGCTAAAATAAAGAAAACAAAATTTAAAAATAGATATTTAACAAGAGTTTTAAAGATGCCTTGTTCGTAGAATTTCCGCATTGCTTGAAAGAGGTACAGTCCGAAAACCAAAATGAAAAACCACCAACTGAGCGTATCGAAAATTGAGTCTACTAAAAAGCTAACAATGAGCAAGATAAACAACAATGAGGTAATGTGAAAACCAAAGATCAAATGATCGGTATAAGTGTATTTTTTTCTGATGTACGCCAACCAAATGAAAATGGCGAAAGCTGGAAGGAAGAAAAATACGGCGAACGGAAGCTTCGAAATCATGCTGCTAACGAAACTTCCGGGTTCTTTTCTAAAACGATTAAAACTGGTAGCCGCCCTAAAAGCGGAACGATTCATTCTTGAATCTTCTAAGTCGTACTTCTTTATAATTGCATCAAATTGATAGATTTTATCTTCATTAAAAACGGCATTAAAAAATTCGCGTTTTCCGAAAAATCGGTTTATAAATCCATCTGACTCTGTTTTTTTGAAATGTTTTGGGGGGTCACTAAGCAATATGGAATCGCTATTCATGAAATTTTCCCAAATCTTTAAGGAGTCCAAGGCTGTCTCTAATGTCTGTTGTTCTTCAGCCGGAATATCCTTGAATTCTGCGCTGAAATTCAGGGGTCCATCTTCTCTGATCCAATCACCATCTGCATCCGCCCCGAATTTATCCAGTGCTTGAAAATCTCCGGTAAAATTCAGCATTAGGAAGTATACAATGGCCAAACTCAATAGAAACCGAAAGGGATTTGTATACGAGACTCTTTTGCCCCTGACATAGTCTTTTGTGATTCGACCGGGCCTGATTAATAAGGCCGAAAGTGTTTTTAATAATTTGGAGTCATAGGATATCAGACTCGAGAAAAACTCATCGAAAAAATCTTTTAGGGTAAGTTTTTTTGTGCTATTCGCTTGTGAGCAGTTAGGGCAGTAGCGATCGCTGATATCCAGAGGGTGTTGGCAGTTGGCGCATTCGGTACCCCTGTATCTTAACTGGTATCTTCCTGTGTGCTGAAGTGTTGGTTTGTTGTCCATCAAAATCAATTGATGGTCAAATATAGCCTAATTACTAATATCCCGCGAGTTTGTAGACCCCACTCCGATGATGCTATCGTAAATTTGCCCGAAATCGCGATAGTAGACCAGAATTAGGTAGGTGTTCTCTGTAAAATGAAAACTCCCTGAAATGGTGTTCAGATCAACTGCTCCATCTTCTTTCTTGATGACGTATTTATAGTTGTAAAAGCCTTGTTTCAACTTAATGGCTGTTTCCATCATCCCATTTTCCTCATTGTAGGTCATCTTGTTTTCATCGGTAAAGGCGTAATTATTGAACTTTCCGAAAACATAAACATCATCGAGATTCAGTTCTTCTGAATAGGGTAGGCTGTAGTGAATGTTGGTGTATTCCGCTTCTCTCGACTCATCATCTCCTTGTAAGGTGCGAACAACAAAATCGCCATTAATGTCGGGAAAATAAGTGTATTCACGAACACTTCTGAATCTGTCGGCAAACAGATAATGTTGATAAATGTCGGTCAATTCAATATGCGAAATGACGGAACTTGGTGCGCGCAAATCTTTGGTGTCAAAATTCAAAAACTCGTTTCCACCATAAAAACTGGTTTCTTGGTCGTACTTATAGACCAATTCATTGCCCAATGTGAATTGGGGTTTGATGTTGTAAAGGGCACTGGGCCAATAATAGTTTTGTATGATGGCGACCCTTACTTCTTTTTTCGGATTTACCAACCGGAAATTGCCCGAATTGATTTTGAATTGAACGACCTGTTTTTCATCCAAAAACTCGAAATCACGAGATCTTTTAACTACTGCACCCACTTTTACGACATCTTTGAAGACTACAAATCTTCTAGAGAACTGCAATTCGTAAGTTGAATTGTAAATTTCTAAAACGTAGTTACCACTGACTTTGAGGCGTACATTGTCGTTGGGTATGGTCAGACGATAATTGCTGTACGGTTGCAATGTGGTATAACTATTCTCGTAGTCGATGATGCGTTGGTTGTCGACCCCGGTAAGATACTGTGATTTGAGCAGTTGTGATGGTGTCCAATCATAATCACAATGTATTAGTTTATAGTAATAGTCCTGTTCGCTCGCCGTGGTATCATCGAACTCAAGGTAAATGGGTTCGTTGAGTTGAACGACTGGAAACTGGTCGCCGGTAGGCCCTTCGAAGATTACAGATCTGATATGATCCGGTGGGTTGACTTCCTCCTGGACTTGGGCAAAAAGCAATGGGGTGATGAACAGAAATGCAATCTGTTTAAGATTTAAATGCATTTAAAACCTATTTTTTCGGTAAAGGTAAACAAAAAGCATACCTAAAAAATTATGCTCGATGTAATGCCCAAATTTATAGGCAATTATTATGAAAACTATCCTTTAAGTATTATTTTCGCACCAAATTTTGTTAACCTAAGGTCTACGATATATGTCAAAGGACATCCGGATTAAAAAAGGCTTGAATATCAACCTTATCGGCGAAGCCGAAAAGACTACTTCCAAAGCTGTTTCAAGCAACGTTTACGCTATCAAACTTGATGATTTTCATGGAATAACACCAAAAATGTTGGTGAAACAAGGTGCCGAGGTCAAGGCCGGGGAAGCCCTTTTTTACAACAAAAACATTGAAGGTATGTTGTTCGTGTCACCTGTGAGTGGAGAACTGATCGAAATCGAAAGAGGGGCGAGAAGACGGATTTTGACTTTGAAAATATTAGCCGATAAAGAGCAACAAGTCTTGGAGCACTCCAAGCTGGATATCCAGGCAGCGACCTCGCAAGATATCAAGGCCCATTTATTGAAAGGCGGATGTTGGCCTTTTATCAAGCAACGGCCCTATGACGTCATTGCCGATCCGGATACCAATCCGAAATCCATTTTTGTTTCCGGATACATCACCGCACCCCTAGCTGCCGATTTGGATTATGTGTTACAAGGAAAGGAAGCGGAGTTACAAGCGGCAATTTCAGCACTTTCTAAACTTACCGCCGGAAAAGTGCATGTTTCCGTAGGTAAAAATGGCAATTCGCCTTTGGGCGGAATTCAGGGAATCGAACTTCATAAGGTTTCCGGACCACACCCTGCGGGACTTGTAGGTACCCAAATTAATAAAATAGACCCAATTAATAAGGGAGAGCTGGTTTGGACGGTTACCCCGCAAGACTTGGTGATCATCGGAGAATATTTACTGACCGGTGTTTTCAATGCGGAGCGGACCATTGCTTTGGTAGGTTCATCCGTTAAGACTCCAAAATACTACACCACCAAAATCGGGACTGAAATCTCAACATTCTTGTATGGTAGTGGCGTTCATTCTGAAAATATCAGAGTGATCAATGGCGATGTGCTTACCGGTGCGAAAAGTAGTCCTGATGGATATCTAGGGTATTATAACAACACCGTGACGGCTATTCCCGAAGGAGATGATTATGAGTTGTTCGGATGGAACAAGCCGGTTTTCAATAAAATTTCTACTACAAGGGCGCTGACCTTTTCATGGTTGCAACCCAAGAAAAAGTACGATCTAAACACCAACACGAACGGTGAACATCGTGCATTTGTCTTGACTGGACAATACGAGCAGGTTTTTCCGCTGGATATTTATCCGATGCAATTGCTGAAGGCATGTATGGTCAAAGATCTGGATGAAATGGAGCAATTGGGCTTATACGAGGTCGCCCCCGAGGACTTCTCATTGACGGAATTCATTTGTGTTTCCAAACAACCACACCAACAGATTATCCGTGAAGGATTGGATTTACTACAACAAGAAATAGGATAAGTTATGAGCATAAAAAGCAAAATGCATGAGTTGAAGATGAAGTATCAGGGCAAAAAAATGGCTCCAGCCTTCAATGCCTTTCATACTTTTCTTTTTTCTCCTAACGAAACCACTCATGCCGGTGGTACCCATGTAAAGGGAGCTGACGATCTGAAGCGTACCATGAACACGGTAATTATGGCGTTGATACCGGTGTTGATATTCTCAATGTTCAACGCAGGGTACCAACACTACTCGGCTATCAACGGTTTTCCGGAGAACTTTTCTGTAATGGAACATTTCTTAACCTGGGATAATTTTTGGATAGGAATTGTCAAAGTATTGCCTTTGGTGGTGGTTTCCTATGGTGTAGGCCTTTTGGTGGAGTTCATTTTCGCTGTGATCAAAGGCCACGAAGTTGAAGAAGGATATCTGGTAACGGGAATGTTGGTGCCATTGATTATGCCTATAGATACTCCGCTTTGGATGCTGTCGGTAGCCGTTGTTTTTGGTGTAGTCATTGGAAAAGAAGTTTTTGGAGGAACGGGAATGAATATTTTGAATCCTGCCCTGACGATTCGGGCCTTTTTGTTCTTTGCCTATCCTACTTGGATGAGCGGTGATAAGGTTTGGGTACACGGCGCTAAGGATGGGGTTACGCAGGCCGGTTCGGTGGATGCGATTTCCGGAGAGACCATATTGGGTTATTTGGCCCAAGGTAATGAAGCTGCGTATCAGGCCAAGTATAGTCTCTCTGACATGTTTTTCGGTTTTATTCCCGGCTCGGTAGGGGAGACCTCTACTTTTTTGATCCTACTTGGAGGCCTTTTCTTGATATTTACAAAAATTGCCAGCTGGCGTATTATGGTCAGTGCCGTTATCGGTTCTTTGGCAATGGGTCTTATCTTCAATGGAATTGTCGATGCGGGATGGATTGCGGAGTACAGTAAGTTTTACGGCTTGATGCAATTTGATTTTTGGAAGCATTTACTTGTCGGTGGATTGGCCTTCGGTATCGTCTATATGGCGACCGATCCTGTAACAGGTTCACAAACCAATCGCGGAAAATGGATTTATGGTTTTTTCATCGGGTTCATGTCGGTGATGATCCGAGTGTTCAACCCTGGATATCCAGAGGGTGTTTTCTTGGCTATTCTATTGATGAACGTTTTTGCACCAACCATCGATCATTACGTGATTCGAGGTAATGTAAAACGAAGAATGAAAAGATTAAAGAACGCTGTCGTCTTGCCAAAAGATAGTGACAGTGCGGCTAAAGAACTAAAAGCGGAAACAGTTTAGAGATGGCAATAGATACGGATAAAAACGGATACACTATTTTGTTTGCGGTGGTCATGGTGATCGTCGTAGGTTCTGTGTTGGCCTTTTTGGCCTCGGGACTCAGTGAAAGAATAAAGGAGAATGAACGGTTTGAGAAACAGCAGAATATTCTCTATGCCATGGGTGTGAACGAGAATACGCCGGATAGCGGTGTGAATTTCATACCTACCGATGTCGTGGAAGATAAGTTTATCGAGCGAATCAAAACGCAGTACGTTTTGGTCAATGGCAAGGTAAACGAAGACGAGACGGCGTTCGCGATAGATGTAAAGAAACAATTAGCTGCATTAAAAGCCGGAGACGAAGCTCGGCTACCGATTTTTGTAGGTGAGAAAGAGGGGAAAGAGATCTATGTCTTGCCAATGTACGGTAAGGGCTTATGGGATGCCATTTGGGGCTTTATCTCAGTCGATAAGGAAATGGTGGTTCAAGGGGTTTATTTTGACCACAAAGCGGAAACGGCAGGTTTGGGTGCCAACATCAAGATGCGTTTCTTCATGGATGATTTTATAGGGGAATCGCTTTTAGATGGTAAGAGTTATTCCGGTATCACTGTATCGAAAACGAACAATGACCCCCTAAATGATGATAAACAAGATAACGAGGTCGATGCCATTGCAGGTGCGACGATAACGGGCAACGGCGTTTCCAGCATGATCAAGGAGACTTTAAAAGCCTACAAGCCTTATTTAGAAACGATAAGAAACAATTAAGATGGCATTACTTTCAAAAAAAGATACAAATCTGATTCTCGATCCCTTAGCGGACAATAATCCGATTACGATTCAAGTATTGGGTATTTGTTCTGCCTTGGCGATTACGGCCGAGCTAAAGGCCTCCTTGGTAATGGCGGTATCGGTAATTTTTGTTATGGGCGTAGGTAACGTGGTTATTTCGTTGATGCGAAATATCATTCCTTCTAAGATCCGGATTATTGCCCAGCTTATTGTGGTGGCGACTTTGGTAATTGTAGTAGATCAAGTTTTGAAGGCCTATCAATATGAGTTGAGTAAAACCTTATCGGTATTTGTGGGACTGATCATTACCAATTGTATTATCATGGGGCGATTTGAAGCCTTTGCGCTAGGTAATGGCGTCTGGAGATCTTTTCTAGACGGTATCGGAAATGCCTTGGGGTACGGTGTTATATTGATTATCATCGGGTTTTTCAGGGAACTTTTGGGATCCGGCACCTTGTTCGGAATACAGGTCTTGGGCGATCCTATTGCTAAGACGGGCCTATATGCCATAGGTTATGAAAACAACGGATTTATGATTATTCCTCCAGCGGCGTTGATCGTTGTGGGGATTATCATATGGGTACAGCGCTCAAGGAATCCGGCATTGGTAGAAGAAAATTAATTAGGCTTTTAAGGATACGATTATGTTAGAACATTTAGAATTATTTTTTAAGTCGATTTTTATAGATAACATGGTATTTGCCGTGTTCTTGGGCATGTGTTCCTACCTTGCGGTTTCAAAGAAAGTTGCCACGGCCGTCGGCCTGGGAGCTGCGGTAATATTCGTTCTTGCGGTGACAGTACCCTTAAATTGGTTGCTTGATCAGTATTTACTCCGCGATGGGGCCTTGGCATGGTTAGGACCTGAATATGCCGATTATAACTTAGGCTTTTTGTCCTTCATCCTCTTTATAGCCACGATTGCTACAATGGTGCAATTGGTAGAGATAGTGGTTGAGAAATTTTCACCTTCACTGTATAATTCCTTAGGGATCTTTTTGCCATTGATTGCCGTAAACTGCGCGATTCTTGGTGGGTCTTTGTTTATGCAGGCTAGGGATATACCTTCTTTGGGCTTGGCGCTGAATTACGGTATAAGTTCAGGTATCGGTTGGTTTCTTGCCATCTTGGCGATTGCCGCGATTCGTGAAAAGATACGATATTCCAATGTTCCGCCACCTCTGAGAGGATTGGGTATCACCTTTATTATTACGGGCTTGATGGGTATTGGTTTTCAAAGTTTTGGAGGCATGTTAACAGGAGATAACGAGCCACCCGAGGATACGACTCCTACCACAGTAGAGGAAACCGAAGGAAAAGAACGAATTGAAGAAGGGATTGAAGACGATGAAAAAGCAGTCTCTTATAACGATGTAATAAACGAATAAAAATGATATTAGCTACAAGTACCGGTGGTACCATTCTAATAACGGTAATTGCGTTTCTGATTTTGACATTACTACTGGTAGCAATTCTACTGTTTACCAAACAAAAACTCTCTCCATCTGGTCCAGTGACCTTGACGATCAACGGTGAGAAGAAAATCGAGGTGGCCTCGGGTTCGACCCTATTGTCCACTTTGGGTAATCAAAAAGTTTTTCTTCCATCTGCTTGTGGAGGCGGGGGAACTTGTATTCAATGCGAATGTCACGTGCTATCCGGTGGTGGCGAGGCGCTACCTACTGAAACACCACATTTTTCCCGTAAAGAATTGCAACATGGTGCACGTTTGGCCTGTCAGGTCAAGGTGAAGCAAGATATGGAAATCACCATTCCTGAAGAGGTATTCGGAATTAAGAAATGGCCCGCCAAAGTAGTTCGTAATTACAATGTAGCCTCTTTCATCAAGGAGTTTGTAGTTGAGATTCCTGAGGATATGGGGTATAAGGCAGGTGGCTATATTCAAATTGAGATTCCTGAATGCGAGGTCAAGTTCTCTGAAATGGATATCACCGCACACCCCGAAGAACATGAGACACCGGATAAATTTCAAGCGGAATGGGACAAGTTCAATCTTTGGCCCTTGGTGATGAAAAATCCCGAGACGGTTGAAAGAGCCTACTCCATGGCTTCTTTTCCGGCTGAAGGTCGAGAGATTATGTTGAATGTGCGTATTGCAACGCCACCTTGGGATCGTTCCAAAAACGGTTGGATGGATGTCAACCCGGGTGTTGCTTCTTCGTATATTTTCAATTTAAAGCCTGGTGACGATGTTATTATTTCAGGCCCCTATGGTGAGTTCTTTATCAATGAATCGGACTCTGAAATGTTATATGTAGGCGGAGGTGCAGGAATGGCGCCCATGCGTTCACATTTGTATCATTTATTCAAAACGTTGAAAACCAACCGAAAGGTGTCTTACTGGTATGGCGGACGCTCTAAACGAGAACTCTTCTACCTAGACCACTTTTATGAGTTGGAAAAGGAGTTTCCAAATTTCAAGTTCTACTTGGCCCTTTCCGAACCCTTGGAAGAAGATAATTGGAAGGTAAAAGAGGATATAGATGCCCCTGGAGACGGTTTCGTTGGTTTTATACACAATTGTGTTATTGACAACTATTTAAACCACCATGAATCTCCCGAAGATATTGAGCTCTATTTTTGTGGTCCGCCATTAATGAACAAGGCGGTACAGAAGATGGGTGAAGACTTCGGTATCCCAGATGAACATATCCGTTTTGATGATTTCGGTGGCTAAAGGCCGGTTGTGGTGAATTTAGGACCATACCTGATGCAAATAAGAATTGAAACCGATAGCGTGCTATCGGTTTTTTTATGAATCGATGCCACATTCTAAGAGGCATTAAATTACGTATAAAATGCAATCGCTAACAGAACAAGAACTACATAACCTGGCCATGAACATTGTCGGTAAACAGTTGGAATCTGAGGGGTTTGAATTCATGGCAGTCAATAGCGAACTCAAAAAGAACCCTCAGTTTGTTTGCCTCCGGGAGAAAAAGTTGCATTTCATCGTGGTAAAAAGTATTGAATATCCTGGTGATCCTAAGGATATCGAGTTGTATCGGTCCGACTTGAACAAGATGAAAGAGCATGCCCTAAAGTTCGAAGCGGATACCTATTACGCTGGGGTCGGTTTGGTGAACGCAGCAGACTACAACCTACCTGTATACCTGAATGAGGAATATATTGTGGATTATGATGGACTTGTTAAGATTTAGTACGCGATTAGGGCGAATGCGATTGATGCACAACAGTGAAGTCTTACGTATTTGCAACATGGCTTTAACCCTTGTGTTGGCAGTCGCTACATTCTACGCTTGTACGGAAGATGCGCCCAAGATCATACAGAACGCCAATTCAGGAGGAGCTCTGGGGACCTCCTATCATCTGATTTACCAATCTGAAACCCAGCTGGATTTTCAAAAAGAGATCGATTCCGTTTTTGAGGTGGTAAATCGATCCTTGTCGACCTACCTACCCGATTCGGATATATCAAAGATCAACGAAGGTGATTCAACGATTGTAGTTGACATAATGTTCAAAGGGGTTTTCGAACTTTCTAAAGAGATACATGGGAAGACTAAGGGCTTTTTCGATCCCACTGTAGGCGTTTTGGTCAATGCCTGGGGGTTTGGACCAGGGAATCGCTTACAAATGGATAGCACTGTTGTGGATAGCCTGATGCAGTATGTTGGTTTTGAGAAAGTAACACTGACTGATACCCGTACGATCCAGAAGAGCGATCCCCAACTGCGGTTTGATTTCAATGCGATCGCCAAGGGATATGCTATCGATAGGCTTGCCGTACTGATGGACGAAAAGGGGATAGAGAACTACCTACTGGAAGTCGGTGGGGAAGTAGTGGCCAAGGGCGAAAATAAGATCAAGAAGAAGCCTTGGACGGCAGGAATCGAAGATCCCCAAGCAGAAGCGGGTAGGAGGTTGAAACGTGCCATACATTTGAAAGACCGGGCCTTGGCCTCTTCAGGTAATTATCGAAAATTCAGAATAGACTCCCTAACCGGTAAAAAGTATGTACATACCATAAATCCAAAAACAGGTTTTACCCAAAACTCCAGCACTTTGGGAACGAATGTGCTCGCAAAAACATGCGCAGAGGCAGATGCCTATGCCACTGCTTTTATGGCCATGGATTTAGATGAGGTAATAGATCTGTTAAAAACCGAAAAAGAGCTGGATGCGTATATTGTTTATTTGAACGAGGCCGGCGAATCCAAAGAATATATGACCGAAGGTTTTAGGAAGTTGATTCTGGACTAAGCTTTTTTACCAGCGGAATAATTTCACCTTTGGCCAATCGATATCGCGAAACTTCTTCCGGTGTTAGTACGGAAGTATAGTCTACTTCTTCTACCTGGAACCCGATACTTCGAAGCTTGTCAAAATAGTCCAGACCGTAAATACGCACATGGTCATACTGACCGAATATCTTGGCCCGTTCCTTTTTATCGGTAATCGAGTTGTCTTCAAAGGTGACCGTTCGATTCAAATCTTGGGGAATCTGAAAAATACCCCAACCTCCCGGTTTTAGAATACGATACAATTCTTGCATAGCCTTGGTATGATCGGGAATATGCTCTAGTACATGGTTGCAAAAAATGACGTCATAGGAATTATCATCGAAAGGCAAATTGCAGATATCCGCCTTCACATTGGCCAATGGTGAATTCAAATCGGTTGTAGTGTAATCAAGGTTCCTTAATTTTCGGAAACGCTTGTAGAATGCTTGTTCTGGGGCAAAATGAAGGACTTTATGTCGGGCAGTAAAAAAGTCGGTTTCGTTTTTCAGGTAAATCCATAACAAGCGGTGTCGTTCCAAGGAGAGTGTGGAGGGTGATAGTACATTCGCTCTAGGATTTTCATAACCGTAGGGAAGAAAACTTCTGAATCTTCTGCCGTCAATCGGGTCGGTATGGTTTTTTCCTCGCATGGCAAATGCGAGTATAGGCCGAATGAAATAGCTTAACCTGATCAGAAGAGGCCTAGGAAGGCTATTTAGGATGAGCTTAAAGAGTTTTTTCATCCCCTTGTGCGTCTATAATTGCGGGCTTTTCTGCCGAAATTCCTCTTCTTCGTCACTTACAATGCCCAGCGCTTCATAGATATAGGCGAAAGTGGATAATAATTCGGGTTTACCATCGATTAAGGCCACATCGTGTTCAAAGTGTGCACTTGGTTTGCCATCGCCTGTCAAAATGGTCCAACCATCATTCAATTGCTTAATACGTCGGGTTCCCATATTGGTCATCGGTTCAATAGCGACGACCATGCCCTCAACAAACTTCTTTCCTCGACCTCGTCTACCGTAATTCGGCATTTCCGGATCTTCATGCATTTTTCGACCCAAACCATGACCTACCAACTCTCTGACTACCCCGTACCCGCGGTTCTCAGTATATTTTTGTATGGCATAGCCTACATCACCCACGCGGTTGCCTATCTTGAACTCTCGAATTCCGACATAGAGGGATTCTTTGGTAACCTGCAGCAGTTTCTTTACTTCTGGCTGTACTTCACCGACTTCAAAGGTATACGCATGGTCACCGTAGAATTCGTTTTTTAGAACACCACAATCAATGGAGATGATATCACCCTCTTGCAACGGGGTGTCATTAGGAATACCGTGAACCACTTGGGCATTCGGACTCATGCAAAGCGAATTGGGAAAGTCATAAAGACCGAGAAAGCCCGGTACGCCACCATGATCGCGAATAAAGGTTTCGGCAAGGGCATCCA
The DNA here is from genome assembly GCA_947494565.1 of uncultured Flavobacteriaceae bacterium. Classification (GTDB taxonomy): domain Bacteria; phylum Bacteroidota; class Bacteroidia; order Flavobacteriales; family Flavobacteriaceae; genus Maribacter_C. The sequence goes on from CANLVG010000005.1 coordinate 319,014, forward strand.
ACTGCAAGGTCGTGACTCCTGGTTTTACCTCTTTGGCGAGCATACCTAAGGTCTTTGAGACAATCAATGCACTTTCGCGCATCAGTTCAATTTCTTCTGCTGTTTTGACGATAATCATAGCCCGCAAAGGTAAAGATTTGAAATCAGTTATCTAAATTAACGACTTGCAGCTCATTAATTCGGGCTGGTCGATTCCCATAAGTTTTAGAATGGTAGGCGCAATATCCCCTAGTACGCCGTCTTTGATTTCCTTTAATTCTTGGTCCACTAAAATTAGGGGTACCGGATTGGTGGTGTGCGCTGTATTCGGAGATCCATCAGGATTGATCATCGTCTCACAATTACCGTGATCTGCGATTACAATAGTACTATATCCGCTTTTTAATCCGGCCGAAATGACCGATTCGGCACAGCTATCCACAGTTTCGCAGGCCTTGATCGCCGCGTTCATGTCACCGGTGTGTCCAACCATATCAGGGTTTGCAAAGTTCAAGCAGACGAAGTCGACTTCGCTTTTTTCAAGCTCGGGAATGATGGCGTCCCGAATTTCGAAAGCGCTCATTTCGGGTTTAAGATCATAGGTGGCCACCTTTGGGGAAGGGCAAAGAATACGTTCTTCCCCCTCGAAAGGTACTTCTCTTCCCCCATTGAAAAAGAAGGTTACGTGCGGGTATTTCTCAGTTTCCGCAATCCGTATCTGTTTCTTGCCATGACTTGACAGTACCTCACCCAAGGTATCTTGAATATTATCCTTGTCATAGACCACATGTACATTTTCGAAGGAATCATCATAATTGGTCAAGGTTACATAGTGCAGGTTTAACCTATGGGTATTTTGTTCATGAAAGTCGGCTTGACTCAACATTTGGGTCAACTCACGACCACGGTCGGTCCTGAAATTAAAAAAGACCACAACATCATCTTCCGAGATTTTCGTTGATTCCATGTCCAAGTCATTTACCACCGAAATAGGCTTGATGAACTCATCGGTAATGCCATCATCATAACTTTCTTGAAGGGCAGCAGAAACATCGGTGGTCTTTGTGCCAGCGCCATTGACCAATAGATCATAAGCGAGTTTCACACGTTCCCAGCGTTTATCCCGATCCATGGCATAGTACCTTCCAATGACCGAGGCCAGGGAAGCATTCTTATCTTGGCAGAACTGTTTTAGATTTTCTACATATCCCTTACCGCTTTTGGGATCCACATCCCGTCCGTCGGTAAAGGCATGAACGAACATTTTTTTAACCCCGGCTGATTCGCCGGCTTCGATTAGGCCTCTTAGGTGTGAGGTATGACTATGTACCCCACCATCACTTAGCAAACCTAAAAAATGAATGGCCTTGTCTTCCTTTTTTGCATAGGCAAAGGCATCTTGAAGCACCGGCTCATCTCTTAAAGTATTCTCCTTTACGGCCAAATTGATTTTGGCGAGGTCTTGATATACGATTCTACCGGCCCCTAAGTTCATATGACCCACTTCGCTATTGCCCATTTGGCCTTCCGGCAATCCTACGTTCATGCCATCGGTCAATAAATTGGCATTCGGATAGTTGCGGTAAAGGGAATCTACAAAAGGAGTATTCGCGTTTTCGATTGCAGACACTTTTGGGTCGGGAGATTTACCCCACCCATCTAATATCATTAGGATCACTTTTTTTTTCATCGGCCTATTTTAAATCGTCGAAAGAGTTTCAGTTGTTTGTCCCCTTCATTTCTTAATGGTCAAAAACGAATGAGGTTGAATTTCAAAAGTAGTACGATTTGTCAAGTAACACTAGAAATAGCCAAACCTTTTTAGGTATTTCATAAAGGAGAATCAATCTGTTAAATATTTTAAGTTAAAATCGCCCAAGTTGTTAAACTTTAGTTATTTAACTGTTAATCATGAAACAAAAAGCTATTGGGGTCGTCTATATTTATATAGGTAAAATCTATTCATCAATCTATCTGCCATTTGGCAGATTTTAAATCACTCATCATGAAAAAAACTGTTCTCACCGTAGCTACAGCACTATTGCTAATGGCTACTGCCTCTGTGGAGGCAAATCACGATCAAAGGGAAACTAACGCAGTTACGGTCACTGCGCTCGCCAAAGCCGAATTGAGTTCTTTTTGCAAAGCTATTATGAAAGGCGAGTTAGAGACCGTTAAGAAACTGATCAACCTCGGGGAAGATGTGAACAAGAAATCCTTGGGAATGACTCCCGCTATTTTTGCAGCACGCTACAATAAGGCAGAAATCTTGGAACTTCTCATTGAAAATGGAGCGGATCTGAAAAAACGCTGCAACAAGGGCTGGAGCATTGAAAAACATGCGAAACTATCAAATGCCCAAGATGTATTGGCAGTGCTCAATGCACAGACGTAAGTACTGACGAAGAATTCATCAATCAAGCAACCTTGTCAAAACCGACGAGAATTAAAAAGCCCATTCGGGAATTCCCGAATGGGCTTTTTTTAAATCCATTTTTCACTTCATATAGTGTTCAGGTAAAGGAGCAAAAAAGGTGTTTTTTAGAAATCCCAGCCATTTAAGGCCCTATCGGATAAGGCATAAATTGCCATAAAGATCATCAACGCACAAAATACGGAATATATTTTCAATACTACTACAACTATTTCAGGCTTGCAATCTTCGAATGCCTGCGCGTAGAGGTTTTTAAAATGCAGAAGAGCTCCCATATAGATTTATTTTGAATTCATATAAAGCTACAAGGGTTAAATTTGGGTCGCGATAAGTTCTTGGGATACCCTAAATTACGAAAAAATGCCTGATTTACAAGCTTTTGGAGCGAATTAACATTATTGCTGACCGCGGTATTTGGCGATGGATTCCTTTATTTTTTGAATGCGATTCTCTGGATCCGGATGCGTACTTTGAAATTCCGGCACGCGATTGGGTCCGGCGGCGGCCTTCAGAATTTGCATTACTTTGATCATTTCATTTGGGTCATAACCCGATCGCATCATGATCAAGACCCCTAAATCATCACTTTCTAGCTCATCTCCCCTTCCATTTTTAAGTAGGGTGTTTTGACCGATTCCACCAACAACATTGCCAATATCCCCAGCACCTACGGTAGCCCCCATGGTGGCCGTTCTCCAAAATTCGCTAGAAGCGATTCTCTCCGCGGAATGCCGACCAATTACATGACCTATTTCATGGCCCAAAACCCCGGCAAGTTGTGCCTCATTTAACTGTGAAAACAAAGCGTAGGTAATAAAACATTGGCCACCAGGTAGTGCAAAAGCATTGATCGTACGGTCATCTGCCAACAAGTGAAAATCGTATTTATAGGGTGTCTCTCTGGCAAGACTATTCTGAACCAGTTTATTGCCTACCGCATCGACGAAGGATTGCAGACGTTCGTCCGGGTAGAGTCCTCCGTGCTGTTGCGCCATCTGCGGAGCACTTTCAAGACCGATGGCAATCTCTTGATCAGCATTCATGGTGATATGCTGTGATCTGCCGGTATACGGGTTTTCTTCGGTATTGTTACACTTTTTGACGAAGGCGAATGCGACGATTGCCAAGCCGATAAAGATCCGGATTTTCCAGCTTCCTCTTCTCATGATGACTAGTGTTTAGTTAGTCATGGAAGATACAAAAAGACTCAGAAATCAAAAGCGTTTTTAAAGAAGTTCTTTGTTGACCCCTAAAATGTTGTTCTGAATATAATTAGTGATAAACCCATTGGTAAAATGCTCACAACCGAGAAATTCTTCTTGTTGCAATAGTTGCATGATATTTTTTCGGCGAAATTCGGTCAGCATAGGTACTGATATAGGCGCAAAACTATAGTGCCAAGGTTCGTATTTGAATCCCTTTCTCTTTGGGTCATTAGTATACACTAGATAAAAATCAAAGGTATTGGCATTCTCGTCCATCCATTTTTTAAAATCTTCATACGGTCCTCCGGATTCGAATTTTGATGGTAGCAGAACATCTCCTTCTACTTTGCGGTAGCCGTCGACGATATCCACATCGGTTCCCCAATGATGCCGACTGGTGCCTGGTACTGTAGAATACTCGATAATCTTATCGATTGCTTCGAGTGGTTCCATACCGTTTTCTTGCGTATATCGTTCATATTTGCGCTCCCAAATGGCCTCTTGTCTGCCAAAATTACGATAGCTAGATACAATTTTAAGGTCAATACCATCACTATAGGCGGCCTTTTTCATTTCAACAAACGCGTCATGTGCTAAGGGCCTAAGGTTGATTCCTTTACCGACCAATTCGATATCGGTTTTTCCCATTAGCTCTAGTATGGAGTACTCGAAGTCTTTGTTCGATGAAAAGGAAATGTTCGGGGCAAGGGCCAAGGTAAACCCCGATATACCCGTTTTTTTAATGAATGATCTACGTTTCATAAATGCTAATTTCGTTCACTGGTCACCTATACAAAACGCGAGCAAAGGTATTGTATTATATGGATGCCGTTTTAAAGGTAAATAAATATTACCGGAGATGGAAAAATGGGACCTCAACCGCGGTATGGTTACTCGTTGATGTACAGATATCCCTGATGGGAGGTATCGAGGTCTTTCAGTTCAATGACGTAAAAATAGAGGCCAATAGGAAGGTTTTTGCTTTTTTTTAGTGCTACGTCGGTATTATTTTTTCCATTAAAGTCGTTGCGATAATTTTCGTCAATATAGACTGCTCGGCCCCAGCGATTAAATATTTTAAGCAGGTTATTTGGAGACTGCTCCACTGCTGGTATGACCAGATAGTCGTTGATACCGTCATTATTCAAGGTAATTAAATAATTGTCGCGTAACGGTTGCATTGGGGTGGTATTTCTTCCGAAAGTCAGAATGGGATATACTGCGAGATCGAAGTAGTCGGAAACCATTCTGCCGAAAGCCATATCCCCATTTTGTGCAGCAATGCCCAGATCATGCCATTCTTTTTTACCAACATGCCAACCTACTATGGTTAGCTGTTCAATGCGATCAACGAAGTTGCCGATAGTACTCCGGTCATCCCATTGGATCTCTACCTTACCGGAGGAGATACCTTTCAAATGCCAGAACTCGGCAGTACTGACGGCCTGTACATTATCGCCTAGAATTTGGGTGTCAAAGTTATCAATCAGGATTTTGGGTGTATTGGGATTTTCAAAGAAATAGGCACATGTAGCGGTTATGGAGTCGTTTGCTAACTCTAGCTGAAGGGGTCGAAGGCGTTCCGTATCTCCTACAGGAAATAGAAACTGCTGTTTTTCGACCATCGCGGCGTAACCATCTACCTTGGCGGCGTCACGTTGACCGGAATAGATAGCTTCCTCTAAGAAGTCGGTGGTCACATCCGGTATAGCTCTAGGAGTTGTAATCGTGCCGTCGATAAAATTGAGATGCCTCTCGATTCCTATCCCTACTTCAAGGAAAAGATCTTGTCTCACCATGACCTCCAGATCATTAAAAACAGGACGAAACGTTCCGGAAATGGATGTGCTGGTGCCATTGAAAAATCCCGCTAAACCCAAGTTTTCATCGAAGGAACCATTATTGATAAGGTTGGAATGAAAACCAATAGCCCCGTTCTCGTGTATCTTGAGATTTCCCATGTTGTGAAGGGATTCCTGGGCCCCTATGACTTGACTAAACAGTGCGAGTACAATTGGTAGTTTTTTCATGGTTGTTGGTTATCAATTCGACACGGAAGTCACAATGGTCATCTTTTCTACGGCGATCAAGGAAATAGGGGAAAGGCTCGTTATGGTAGGAGTGTTCATGACCCGATTGTCGTCTTGAAGTGTGGTAAAGGTGCACATAGGATCCGTACCTGGTGCAGTATCGACCAAAACGGTTGTGGTTGCTATCGTTTGTTCCAAGAAAGCTCCATCGTCCGATCCAACGGTAATCGAATTATTGGCATTTGCTGAGACTACGTTGGCCGTCGAGGTACTGCCTGATTCGCTTGTATAGGTAAGGATACCTGAGCCATTGTCCTGGGTCAGATTGGTTTCGGTTTCCGTAATAGAACCCCCTCCATTGCTTAAGATAATACTGGTTCCGTTTTTGGAGAGCAATTGAATCTCGTTAGCAGTATCAAGATCTAGGGTGCTAGGAACGTTCGTTATATTGTTCCATTCCGGTGCAATAACCGCATTGTTCACTGCAAAAAGAGTATCATTTAAAAGTAGCCCATTACCTGCCGTGTAGATGGTGTTGTCATCGCCGTCGAGAAGGTCTGATGCTAGTACTATCGGTTCTGCCCATCCATTTCCATTGAAGAGCATGACTTTTTTTTCCGTGCTATTATATAATAGTGACCCTTCGATGGCATTAACGATAGTGCTGGTCTCCGCTGTAGTTGCGTGGGTCAAACCCAATAGTAGGTTTCCATCTATCTGTGCTTTGCAGATAAGTGGTAGTGCAAAGAGAACAGCAAGAATTGTTTTTTTCATTTGTACTATAAATCAAGGACCGTAAACATGAATTCTGAATTGAATCTTGCCCTATTTGAACCTCCATTATCGTTATCTCCAATAATGACCTCAAAACTTGTTGTGGTCTGATTGGAGTACGATATGCCTGGATCATCGTTTCCAGCGCCTCCTCTTCCCGGTTGGGTGAGTTGAATGATGTAATCAGCATCTGAAACCAGACCTGCGGGGAGGTTTACCCGATAATATCCGTTACCGGCAAGCTTGGTGACGGTTATACCGGTTGTAGCTTTGGTAACTGATCCATTTGCCGCAATTTTTCCGTAGGCTCTAATGGGTTGCGATGACCAGGCGGTTCCTGTCGTAGTCGCTATGAGCACTTGTCCTGCCGTCCCTGCCGTATCATTCTCGTCCCATAGTTGCCCTTCCAATTCTAGGATTTCGTTGATTTGAACACTGGTGGAACCTGAGTTTTCGTCGAAACGAATGGCTTCAATACCTCCGACACTAAAAGCTATCTCATCGTCCGCAGGGCTGAACATGCCCGTATTGGAATCACTGGTAAATCTATAAGAAGGTTCTACTAAGCTACCGTTGGAATTGCGAATACCTTGAGATCGAATAGCGCCGGTCACTTCTAATTTGCTCGAGGGGGCGTTTGTACCGACCCCTAAGCGATTATTCGTGTCGTCCCAGAACAGTTCGGTATGATCTTCATTTGGTCGACCGTCGGCCGCAGCAAAAAAAAGAGATCCACTCGTTCCCTCATGAATCACCTCCTGCCAAGCAGTTCCATCCCAAACCGATGTGATCCGCTGATTTGGATCAGTGGTGTCAAACCACACATCACCTTCTATCGGGCTAGTTGGGGCACTAGTGCCGGTGGTCACTACATTGTTCTTTACGGTGATGATATTGCCCTTATTGTCAATAACGGTTTCTTCCTGAGCTGTAACTCTTACACACCCAGAGAGGGCCAATAAGATCACTATCAAATTTTTTAAAGTAGCTATGTTGCAGGAATCTGACATTACAATGATTGATTCAGGGTGTGATCGATTTGTTTTGAACCCTGAAGAATAAGATGCAAAGAGGGTCGCATAGGCCGTTTCTTGAAATCCGGAATATATTTAGGCGTACGAGACGGACGCCTAAATACCTTCCTTTGTATGTACACTTTTGAACTTCTTACAGTACCTTTTACTTGACATACTGTACTTCAATGACATCTCCGGCATATACCGTCCAGTCATTGGGAACGACCATATTGGGTACAAGGGTAACCGTAGATCCAGAAACGGTATAGTCGACATTTGAAATTAGTTTCGCACCGTTTCTATATACCCATATTTGGCTGAATGCAGGTAAGACAGGGCTTCCGGTCAAGGGATAAGAGACCTGTGCGGCAGCCGCTGTAAAGCTTTCCTGTCCGCTTTGTAGCAAATCAGAGGCCAATAGTTTCTTTGTGGCTCCTGTGGCTTCATCCCGAACAAGGATGGTATAGCCGGTGCCCGTTCCATGATCTGATTCGGTGGTGGCATCGGTTGAAGGCAGTTCCGTGGTAACCAGTTCAATACCGTCTAGGCCGAAAACGTTGCCATTTGCGTCGATAAAAGTATCGTCGGTCAATGTGCCTCCCAATTGCCAGGTTGTGGTGGTCACATCTGCTGTCGTATTCGATAACATCGTGATACCATTTTTAGATTGGAGGTACTTAATGGTACCCTTATTGTCAATGACCCTGACCGATCCACCTAGATTGGTAACTCCCGGCTGAATATCGGCTTCTTTTGCCGAGTCTCCCGCTGTTTGTTGGGCAGTCGTGATGCCAAAAGTCATTAAGGCAATGGCAAACATGCCTGTTTTTACAAATTTTTGATACGTTAAGATTTTCATGATAAAGGGGATTTGATTTAATTATTACTATTCTTATTTGAAAGGTTCCTTAATAAAATTGTACGATTCTGATTTCGTCATTTTGAAAACAGACCACCGGATTCTCGAGTTCGATGGTCGTATCATCGACTACAGTAAAACCTAGCTTAATGCCATTACGATAGACATTTATTTTTTTTGAGTTGGAAATGGTCAATGGTGGTGTGAATCGGTTTTGGCTGTCATTTGCAAGGATAACGACCTCCTCTTGTTGTACTAATCCGAATATGGATGATTTTCTTAGGACTCCACTTGTTTCATCCACCATTACTATAGAGTTGGTCGGATCCGTGTTTTCTTCTAGACCACGGATAGCCAATGTGTAGTTGGCATCTGTTGTGATTTCGGTTGCCCTGGTCAAGGAACCACCGAGCTCCATGTTGCCCGCACCTTTGGTGAGTCCGTTTGTAGCATTGACAGTCTGTAGGATCCAAGTGGTGCCGTCGTATGCATAAATCGTACCGGTGTTGCGGTCTACATAAAGTGTCCCTCTGACCGGATTAGGAGCTGTAATGGCACTGGGCACTCCATCACCGTTCGAAATCTGGGAGGGAAGAGGGATCCAAGTCGCTCCATCCCATAAGTTCACTGACGAATCCATATCGTTGAACCAAATATCACCTGTATTAGGGTTTAAAGGAGCATTCGCAGCTGTCGTAACCAACGCTTGTGAATGGCAAAGACTTTTCCATGCCGCTCCTTCAAAAATGAAAAGACATTCCTCATCCGTATTATAGACCATTGCCCCTTCCAATGGAGCAAGTACATTCATTTGTTTTGTGGTCATTCGGGTAGGTACGAATACTTTATTCGAACTTTCGAGCTCCAAAATAGAAGAGCCATCGATGGTATTGATGTTATCACCTACCTTGACTTGAGCCCATGCGCTATACGCGGATAGCAAAAGCAAAGTCCATAAAAGTTGTTTCATAAGTATCGGTCAATGAATGCCGAAAGTAGTATGGAATAGGAGAATTACATAGTAAATGTTGTGAATTTGTAAGAAAAGTATGTAGTATTATATATTTTTGTTGTAAGAAAAAAAATAAGATGTTATCAAATACGCTTTTGAAGCCCAGTAGTGTGGGTTTATCGCGTTAAATAGAGAAATCCTTGAAAATCAAGCCCTAGATCTCTCATTTCAACAATAAAGAAGTACACCCCTGTGGGTAGTCCTTTTTCTTTATCCATTACAATGGTGCCCGTATTGGCAAAGCCACGAAACTCGTCGGTATAGTTTTCCATTTCAAAAACCTTCAACCCGAATCGGTCAAAAATCTGAAGTGAATTGCTGGGTGATTGCTCCAGTTCTGGAATGATCAAGGAGTCATTGTTTCCATCACCATTGGCGGTCACCAAGAAATTGTCAACGCTGATGAACTCTTGAGGTTCGCCTAGGGTACTTGCCAAGGTCAGAATTTCATACTCATCGGGTACGAAACTCGACGAACTCACGAACCCTTGGGTGATATCACCCACTGCCGGAGCGCCTGCAAGGGATTCCCATTGATTAGCGGCCTTGCTCCAGCCCACAACAATTAGGGCCAGGGGGTCGTCGGTGAGCAGTGCTATGGCGCTTCGTTCATTCCAGCTCAATTGCACGGTAGAAGGGATGTTTCCCTCCAGACGCCAAAACTCCGTGGCACTTACTAAATCAACACCTTCTCCCTTCGAAGCCGTATTAAAAGAAGGAAGGGTAGACGGACTATTGGCACTTTCGAAAAAATAAGCGCATTTGGCCAATTGATTGACTTGCTCGGAGTTCAATACCAGCGGGCGCAATTGAACTGCATCGCCGACCGGAAAAGTGAAGTTCTGTTTGCCTGTAATGGCCACATAGCCATCAACTTTACTGATATCGCTACTATTGGTCGAAGCGGCGTCAAATATGAAATTCAAATAACTATCGGTGAAAGTGCGAGGGGTCTCGAAATTTCCTGAGATGAAGTTGGCGTTGTTTAGGGTGTTGATGGCGGTATTCAACAGCACATGGTTGGGGTTGGCGATTTCAAGATCAAAAAATGTGGTTGCAAAAGCGCCGGAAACGGTTAACTGGCTATCCCCATAAAAACCTACCAGCCCCAGATTATCATCCAAGACGCCATCATTGATGAGGTTGGTATGTAGGCCCAATTGTCCATTTTCATGTACCTCTAAGTTGCCAATGTTGTAGAGGGCACTTTGGGCGTTTACCCATGCGCTACAACATACTGCTATATAACCGATGTATTTCCTCAAATCGATGCGATTAGTTGTTTTTTAACAAGGCTTTAATTTCCTCAAGATCTCTTTTCAACGATTGTAATTCTTCCGATAAGTTCTGGTTTTCGGATTGTAATGTTTTGATTTTATGCTCTTGTTCGATGGTATGTAAAAAGAGCTCCTCGATTTTTTCAAGGTTTTGAATGTTGGATTCACTAAGATTCCATACACCTTCATCTTTTACCTGTTGGGCCGATTTGATACCCGGTAGGTGCTTGTATCTTTTAACAAAAGCTTCGATTGCTTGCAGACTTTTGAACTCATAGTCTGATTTTAATTCTGAACTTCCTAAAAAATACTTTTGAAAAACATAATCGGGAATAACTTGAGTGCCACCTATCCAAATCTCTGTATCCACTTGTAAGTCTCCCGCCACATGAAGTTTTCGCGCTGGGGTATTTGTTCCAATACCTACTCTCTGATCGTCTCCTAAATATAAGACTTCGATACCAGCAGTGGAGAAATTTAGAACATCTGCTCCATCAGAATACATGCCTGTGTTCAAATCACCTTCGAATGTATAGCTTGGGGCCGCCACACCACCAATAATATTTTTAATAACATTTTCCGTTCTGATGCTACCATTTACATGTAGTGTCTCAGCAGGATTTGTAAGCCCAATCCCAACATTTTGATTTCCAATAATTCTCAAGGCTTCGTTACCGCCACTGACCAAACCAAGTTGACCGACCCCAGGTCTATACATACCAGTGGATGATTCGGCCGAAAAGCTATAACCAGGTTCACCAACAGATCCGTTATTTGATGCAAAACCAATTCTGGCTTGAATCTGTCCATCTACATCAAGCTTACTTTGAGGAGCGCCAGGCAATGTTCCTATTGCGATATTGCCAGATCCTCCAAATACCAAGTTATTATTATTTAAATCATGTGTTCTATTGGCTGCGAGTACAAGATTATTAACACTGAATAAATTACCTCCCAGAGCTGCAAGAGTTGTAATGGCTTCTTGAACATTTGTCTCATCGGGGGTACCAAGATCATTATCAAGGTCCAATGCTGGATTTAATGTTACTTCGGTAGCCTTAGCATAAGTCCATGATAAGGTGCCCGCACCGTCGGTAGTTAGCATTTGTAGGTTTGTACCACCATTTGGCAAAGTACTGTCTGGTAAATCTTCCCAACCAACGTTTCCAGTGTCTTTGTCAGTAACCAGAATTCGATCTTTTGGTGTAGCTGCAGAAATTGCCCCAGGCTTTATTCGAATGACATCTGCACCAATATTGGCAGCTTCTAAAGTAATATTGTCTAACTGTATGGAAGAATTGATTGCGGTTCCATTTCCGCGCAATAAATCAATTTTGTTATTGGCAACATCAAGTTTGACGGATTGGGGTTTTGAAGAGATATAAGTGCTATTTGTCGGATTGGCTAAATCAGGTTCCCAAGTCACAATATCCCATTCGTCCGTTCCTGCGGGTAAGCCTGATGGGTTCACCCATTGTACCTTATTTTCAAATCCTCCAGAAGCCAATACCTGACCAGCCGTCCCAAATCCAACACCATCAATATCAATACCTCTATAAAGACGAATGTCCTTATCCTCGGTAATTGTAAAGGCCTTATCGGTATCCAACGCCGGGTTGGCGTTGTCGTTATCGGTATCCTGTAAAAAGTGAAAATCGCCACTTCCTGTTGTGGTCATACGTTCAAATACCAAGGAGCCCTTGCCATGGTCTCCCGCTCGCTCGACCGCAAATAACATGCCGACCGCTGAAGGGTTTACTGCGGTTTCAACAGCTCGATTTTGTATTTGAAGGGGGTAGGCCAATTGTCCATTTAAGTTTTCTAATATTTGAACTTTTGCTTCCGTGGATTTACTTTGGGTAAAACCATCCAATCCCACAAACAGGGCACCTGTGCCAAAACGTGAAGTCGGATCCCAAAGCAATCCGCCATTGGCACTCACAACTGGTTCACCTGTGGTTGCATCCGCAAAGAAGATGTGGTCAGCAGTGCCCGTAATGGTTGTAGAGGCTCCTAGTTCCCAGCCAGCATCAGTACCAGGTCCGGGACCATCTAAGTCCGTATTCCATTGGATGATTTGGCCATCAGTTGTCGCCCCATTGGGGGCTATTTTTTCTAAAGTTACCGCATTGTCGGCAAGCCCAAGCGCCGTAGCGATACTGCTTCCATCCCCATCTAAGGTATTGTCCGAAATCACCGCTCCTCCCGTGGGTAAGGGAACCCAAGTCACTGCATCACCAGCGGGGTTCGTTCTTAAAATCTGGTCGGCGCCACCTGGCGCAATGGTAAACGGGTCCCCAGCAGTTCCGGCTCCCGTAAGTAAGGTGCCGTCAACTACTTCGGTAGTTCCTCCTCCAGGGGTAACTGTTTCCCAACTAACGGCACCTGTGCCATCTGTGGTCAGAAATTGCCCATTGCCGCCGGGCTCTATTTTAAAGGGGTCTCCAGCAGTTCCAACACCAGTAATCGTAGTTTGATCGGCAACTTCGGTGCTGCCCCCTCCACCGGATAAACTCGCCAAAGGTACCGTGAAATCGGTTCCGGCTTCGGTGATCACTAAATCCGTTCCATTCAGTACGGCATCGGTTATCAATTCATTATCATCAATCTCACCCGTAGTACTAGGTAAGGTAACGGTATTACTCCCTGAAATGGTCAAGTCATTACCATTTAATTGTAAATTCTGTATCTCGTTGTTTGGATTTGCATCGTTGTCTAGGTTAATGGCATCTGTATTGTCTTGTATGGCATTGATCAAAGGGGTTTCGTCATAATAGGCACCATCGTCGGTTCCTACTTGCAAGGCATTGCCCCCGTCAAGGCTAACGACATTGGCACTAGTGATGTACCCTACATCGTTGGTAAAGGCACTCACCCCGATATTGGCATTGTCCAATTCTATAGGTCCTACCGAATTTTCGGATAGCTCGAATTGTGTAATAACATCTTCGCCAAATTTGCCAGTACCGATAGAGCCATCTAAAATATCTTCGGTACCATTGATACTAAAATCTCGAATTTGCGTCGTACCGATACTGTTTTCAGCTACCTCCAGATTATTTCCTGTACCTGTAGGAGTGATGACTATCGTGCTGATATCATTGACGATGGGGTCTGCAGTAAGTGGGCCATCTGTACTACCACTTCCTCCGATGTTTACCCACTGGGTACCATCATAGTAGTGTACGCTTTGAACATCGGTATTGTAGACCAAAGCACCTTGAAGTGGAGTGATAGCATTCATCTCAGCAGTACTCACCCGCGTGATTACCAAAACCTTGTCCGTACTCTCCAGTTCCAATACCGAAGCGCCATCTAAAGATTGTGGATTCTCGCCAATTTTCACCTGGGCCTTAACCAGATGAACCATACAAATACCGAAAAAAAGTAGGAAGATAATTCGTTTCATAATCTAAAAGCGGTGTTAAGGGTTACCGTTGGCAGCAAAATTAAAACTATCAAGCCACATACCTAATTTTAATAGGCGAAATACAACTTATCAAGACAACTGGGTCTAATCTTCGTTGAACTACTGAAATCGGTTAAAATTCGTTTCCTAGTACCTACGGTTATGTTTTCAATTTGGATGACCACCGACGAATTAACAAAAGTTTAGTGGCAGCCGTTTTTTTAAGAACCAAACTTATATTTTCTTTATGAACTATATGACGGAGTTTTAGCATACGGAATATCCATAAAACTTCAGTAACTTAAGAACATATGAGGTCAGTTTTACCCTACTTGTTGATTTTTCTTTTTGGTACGCTCTGCTGGTCACAGGATGATGGGAGACGTATATTGAGGGGGCAAGTGCTCTACAGGAATACCATTGTACCGAATGAAAACGTTATCAATGCCACCAGTGAAATGGCTACTATTACCAATAGTAGAGGTGAATTCGCCATCATGGTCAAGCAGGGTGACGAATTGGTCTTCACGGCAGTGAATTATCAGCTAAGGGTAGTGACCATTACCGATGCCATTCTCGAAAATAACCGCTTGGTAGTAGAGGTGAACGAGAAAATCACCGAATTGGATGAGGTCATCGTCACCCCGGATCAGCAAGAGCGGTTCATTCAACTCAAGAACAAAATACTGAAAGAAGAATTTGTATATGAAACGGACAGGTCTACAGAGGTCGAGAACATCGCTTTTTCCGATGCAGAGCGCGGTATGCGGAATGGACTGAACTTTGTAGGTATCTACAAGGCCTTGGCCAAGATCATCAAAAAGGACAAGGAAGAGGAAAAGGCCCCTCTAAAGATGAGCGAGGTGCTAAGACAGGTGTATGATGATGAATTTTTTGTGCTCGATTTACAGGTTCCACAAGATAAAATAGAAGCTTTTCTTTTTTATTGTGATGCGCAGATGCCCGCGCAATCCTTGTTAAAGAAAGACAACGAATTTCAGTTGATCGATTTTTTGGTAACCCATAGTAAAACATTCCTTCAAGAGATAAATGCTGAAAAATAGACTTCTTTTCATAGCGTTTTTATCTTTTTCGGCTTTTTCGACTGCTCAGAACTTTTTTTCAAGACAACTGGAGGGTAAGGTGTCCAGTGCCGATGGCGATGTCGCCGCGACCCATGTGTTGAACACGACGACTAAGAAAGCTACCATTACCGATATCGATGGGTACTTTTCCATCAAGGCCAATTTGAACGATACCCTGGTCTTTTCGGCGGTACAGTACAAGAAGAAAGAGCTGGTCATCACTACGGCCATTTTAGCGCAGAAGCTGGTACGCGTTTCTTTGGAGGAATCACTGACGGTGCTCGATGAAGTTGTTGTGACGCCCTATAACCTTTCAGGTAATATTGCAAAAGATCTGCAGGTCATCAAAACCGAAAAAGTGGTTACGGCCCACACCGTTGGGTTGCCCAATGCCTATGCTAGGGTTCCGTCAAAAGCTGAACGAGAACTATTTGAAGCCACAACCGGTGCAGGAATCATTCCTCTCAACCCTATTCTAAACGGCATAAGTGGTCGTACCAAGATGTTGAAGAAACGAATAGCTCGAAATAAGCTGTATTCCAGAACAGAACGGGTGAAGGAGTTTTATCCTGATTCCATCTTTCGGACCGAACTGAACATACCTGAAAACAAAATAGATGATCTGCTCTATTTCTGTGAAGTGGATTCCGCTTTTCAGACCATTGTGGATACCCATGATCGATTGAAGATATGGGACTTTATAAAATCAAAAAGTGTTGCTTACCGCAAAAATAATGAGATGGACCCCAATTGATTCCGACGTTCCGATGACCTGTAATTGGGTAAGTGTAGTTTACGATCGACCTGCAGAACTGGGCACCGGAAAAAATGAAAACGACTGACTTTCGAAACATTTTTTCTGATGTTGATCGAATCGTTTGTAAAGACTATCATGCCGATTGATTCATAACTGGCACGCGATTTGTTTATTTTTGTTCCTCTAAAAAGATACTATGCATCATTTAAAGAAATGTTTCCTCTTGGTGTTCTTGCCTTTACTTGCATTTACCACCGTGCATAAATTTTATGTTAGCGTTACCAATGTCGGATACTCCGAAAAAGAAGATGCCTTACAGATTACTTCACGGGTGTTTATCGATGATATGGATGCCGTTATGAAAGAACGTTATGATATCTATACGGAATTGGACACGGAACGGGAATCGCCCCTAGCTGAGGAGTATTTGGAAAAATACCTGCGGACCAAGTTCGTAGTAGAGGTGAACGGAGAACCCCGAACCTATGACTACATCGGCAAGAAATATGACAATGATGTTGTCATATTTTATCTCGAAATACCTCAGTTAAAGTATCCGGAAGTAAGCAGCATCCAGATACAAAATGAGATGCTTACTGACCTTTTCGATGACCAACAAAACATTGTTCACTTCAAAATCGATGGGAAGAAGAAGAGTTTTGTGCTCATGAAGGAGAATACTAAAGGAGTGTTAAACTTGTAACATTTCTTAACAATTTCTTGAAAAAACTTTACTTTTCGAATTACTACTAATTAAATAAGAAAATGACGAAACTCAAGTATTGTTTGGCGTCCCTACTGTTTGTTTTCACGGCAGTACTGAGCGCTCAAGAAGAAGAAAAAGTAAAAGAACCAGGGCATACCAATCAGAGCAAGTTCCAACAGTTATATGAAGAATTTGCGACTCCGAACACCTTTCGCTCTGCATCCGGAGCCCCTGGTCCGGATTACTACCAACAGCAAGCGGATTATGTAATGGATATCGAGCTTGATGATGCGAATCATAAAATTTATGGTGAGGAAACGATTACGTACACCAATAATTCTCCGGATGATCTAGAATACCTTTGGGTGCAATTAGATCAGAACATTCGAACAAAAGACTCCAAAGCCCGATTGAAAAACGGTGGGGGAGTACCTTTGGCCGAGCAGCCCGGATCTTTTGCCAGCAAATATATGGGCGAACCTTTTGATGGCGGTTTTGTCATCGAAGAAGTAAAGGATGCCGCTGGAAAACCGCTGTCGCATACTGTTAACTTTACCATGATGCGCGTCAATTTGCCTACTCCTCTAAAAAGCAAGGAAAAGGTGTCGTTTTCAATCAAATGGAATTTCAATATTCCGGATCATACGGTAAATCGGGCCCGTTCAGGATACGAGGAATTCGCAGATGGCCATCGCGCCTATGTCATCGCTCAATTTTTTCCACGAATGGCGGTTTATAATGATGTCGAAGGATGGCAGAACCATCAATTTTGGGGCAATGGCGAATTCGCGTTGAATTTCGGAAACTATGATGTGAATATTACCGTACCTGCCGATCACGTCTTAGATGCAACCGGAACCCTCCAAAACAGAAAGGAAGTCTTTACAAAAGACATGATGAAGCGCTATGAGAAGGCAAAAAAATCATACGACAAGCCGGTAATCATTGTGACACAAGAAGAGGCGGAAGAAGCTTCAAAAGAAGCTTCCCAGAAGAAAAAAACCTGGAAGTTTAGAGCGGAGAATGTACGCGACTACGGTTTTGCAACGTCAAGAAGGTTCATTTGGGACATGCAGGCGGTAAAAATGGGAAACAAGGATGTTATGGCGGTTTCATTATACCCCAAAGAGGGAAACCCCCTGTGGGAAGAGTATTCTACAAAGGCAGTCGCCCATACCTTGAAATCTTATTCTAGTCACACTTTTGATTATCCATATCCCAAAGCAATCTCGGTACATGCCAAAAACCAAGGAATGGAGTACCCGATGATTTGTTGGAACTACGGTCGTCCGAATCCCGATGGAACGTATTCAGACCGTGTAAAATATGGAATGATAAGTGTTATTATTCATGAGGTCGGTCATAATTTTTTCCCGATGATCGTGAATTCCGATGAACGCCAATGGGGCTGGATGGATGAAGGTCTAGATACTTTTATGCAATATATGGCCGAACAGGAATTCGGAGAAGCATATCCTGAAGCAGTGGCACCTAATGACGCGTATCCTTCCCGAAGGGGCGCACCATCGAAGATAGTTCCTTATATGAGTGGAGATCAGAGTACGATTTCACCAATCATGAGCAATCCTGAAAATGTATTTCAACTCGGACCGAACGCTTACGCCAAGCCTGCGACCGCTTTGAATATCCTTAGGGAAACGGTGATGGGACGCGAATTGTTTGATCACGCGTTCAAGACCTATTCCCAACGCTGGAAATTTAAGCATCCGACACCCGAGGACTTTTTTAGAACGATGGAAGATGCTTCTGCCGTTGATTTGGACTGGTATTGGAGAGGGTGGTTCTATACGACCGATTATGTGGATATAGGCGTTAAGGGCATCAAAAAGTACTATGTGACGAACAAACCCACTAAGAAAATGGAGGAATATATGGCGGCTCGTAACCTGACCGAAGCTGATTTACCTCCACTGGTATACTTGGCCGAAGAAGGCAGCGAGGATTTTGATGAGAGTATGAAAGGAAAGGCACCATCGGAAAGCTCACAGACCTTAAAAGAGTTTATGATGGACAATATGACCGCCGCTGAACGTGCCAACGTAAAAGAGCCTAAGTATTTTTATGAGGTTACCTATGATAAGCCAGGCGGTATTCCAATGCCGTTGATTGTAGAGTATACCTATGCAGATGGCTCAAAGGAGAACATTACCTATCCACCGGAGATTTGGAGAAAGAACGATAAGGAAGTCAGTGTAGTCTTGTCTTCAGAAAAAGAATTGACCGGAATCATCATCGATCCAAAGGCCGAAACGGCTGATATCGATACCACCAATAACGGCTGGCCAAGAAAAGAAGAAAAGTCCGATTTTGACCAAATGAAAGAAAAAATCAAAGGTTAGAAAACCGGTTTTTACAATTCAAAGCCCCGTATTTCACGGGGCTTTTTTCATGGGGTATGTAAACTTCATTATATTTGTATCTATGTTTTTGACGCATTTTTTATTTATCAGCGGAGCCGAGATATTCTTTATTATGTTTATCGTGGTCATGGTTTTTGGGGCCGATAAGATACCGGGAATAGCAAAGGGTCTTGGAAAAGGCATGCGCCAGCTGAAAGATGCGACGGAAGATATTAAACAAGAGATTCAAAAGAGCGCGGACAAACAAGGCATCGATACTAGTTTCGTTTCGGATATCAAAAAAGATATCGATGAGGTAAAGGAAAACATGACCTCAGGTCTGACCAAAGAAATCGGTGAAGTCAAAGATGGGGTCGAAAAGATTACGGGCACCATCAAAAGAGACTGAAATGCTTGAACGATTGTTGGAATGGGATAGGGATACCTTTATCTATCTGAACAATTTAGGGGTCGATGAATATGATTGGTTTTGGACGACCATCACCAACTTTCCGACTTGGATACCACTTTTCATTTTTTTTATCGTTGCCATCTTTCTAAAGTATCCCAGAAAGGAAGCGTTTTATATTTTGCTGACCGTGGCCCTATTGATCGTTTTCATTTCGGCGGCTACTGATTTGACCAAAAACTATTTCGCCCGATTGAGACCCAATAATGATGCGACGGTGAATACCCTGATCCGTATTCTGAAAAATCCTGGAACTTACAGTTTCTTTTCAGGCCATGCGGCCAGCTCCTTTTCAATTACGACACTCGTATTCCTCTTTTTAAGAAAACGCTTCAAGTGGGCCTGGTTCTTTTACATTTGGCCGTTACTTTTTGCCACCAGTCGAATTTTTGTGGGAGTCCATTATCCATTGGATATTATCGTGGGCACCTTGGTCGGTATTTTGACCGCACTGTTGTTTTATAAATCGTATACCGCAATTATCGCACCCTACAGAGGGTTAAGCCATCCCTGATAGGCAATAACACTGTTTCTACCCTTGGGTCTTCCTTCAGTTTTCGGTTATAGTTCAGCAGTATTTGGGTTACCTTGTCCTTAGGATCCAATGGGGTCACTACCTTCCCTGACCATAAGACATTGTCGGACAAAATGATACTGCCACTGGTCGTCCTTTGTAGTACTGCTTCGAAATAGGCGTCATAACTCAGTTTTTCGGCATCGATAAACACAAGGTCGAAAACTTGTTCTAAACGGGGAATTATCTCTAGGGCATCCCCCAGGTGTTGTACAATTTGTTCACCAAAGCCGCTTTGGTCGAAATAACGGCGTTGCATATCGGTAAGTTCTGGGTTGATGTCGATGGTATGTAACATTCCGGTTTTTCGAAGCCCTTCGGCCAAGCAAAGGGCCGAATAACCCGTGTATGTGCCTATTTCCAGTATATATTTAGGGTTGATGAGTTTTGAGAGTATGCTTAATACTCTTCCCTGAAAATGCCCGGTGATCATACGCGGACGAACCACTTTCAAGTGGGTTTCGCGGGTAAGCTCTTGAAGTAGTTTGGGCTCGGCTTCGGAATGTTCTTGAATATAGGTTTCCAAAACCTCGGATAGAAAATGCATTGCTCTATTTTTTTGTAAATATATAGTACTTTAGGCGTATTGTCTATCAAAAGTAAGCAGTGAACCTATGGAAGAATTTCTCGTAAGAGCGGCCACGAGTGAAGATTTAAAAACCCTTCTGAAGTTTGAACAAGGGGTGATTCTTGCGGAAAGGCCCTTTGATACCACTTTGGCCGAAGATCCGATAACCTATTATGACCTTGACGAGCTTATTCATTCTGAAGATGCCCAAGTTATTGTGGTGACCTATGATACCAAAATAGTTGCATCCGGTTATGCCCTGAAAAAGCGGGCAAGACCTTATTTAGACCATGAGTTTTACTCGTATCTTGGTTTTATGTATACGCACCCTGATTATAGAGGAAAGGGACTCAATGCCCTTGTTATCAAGGAACTCAAAATATGGTCAACGGAAAAGGGATTGAACGAAATTCGTTTGACTGTATACGATGGTAATATGCCAGCAATCAAGGCGTATGAAAAGATAGGATTCAGAAAGCATATTATTGAGATGAGATTGGCGTAGACCATAGCAAGATCTCATGCCTTTGTCGTATTTTTGGGAAAAATCATGCTATGGATTTTCAGAATACCTTGGAATATGCGCAACAATTAGATCAGGCAGATGAGTTAAGAGCATATCGCGATGCCTTTAACTTTCCAAAAATCGACGGAAAACAGGTCATTTATTTCACAGGAAACTCGTTAGGACTACAACCTAAAAATACGCAACACTATATCGATGAGGTGATGACCGATTGGGCCGAACTTGCCGTTGAAGGTCATTTTCATGCGGAAAAACCCTGGTGGGATTACCACGAACGACTTGCAGCACCCCTGGCCAAAGTAGTAGGGGCAAAAAAAGAAGAAGTATCCGTTATGAATACACTGACGGTGAACCTACACTTCTTGATGGTCTCGTTTTACAGACCCACGGCAAAACGATTCAAGATTATCTGTGAAGAAAAGGCCTTTCCTTCGGATCAATATATGTTTCAGAGTCAGGTGAAGTTTCATGGGTTGGATCCCAAGAAGGTCATCGTTGAAGTGCAGAAACGAGAGGGTGAGCATAGTTGGAGAACCGCGGATATTCTAGAGAAAATCAATGAGGTAGGTGACGAATTGGCTTTGGTGCTTATCGGTGGCGTGAACTACTATAACGGACAGGTCTTTGATATGGAGACCATTACTGAGGCTGCCAAATCCGTTGGTGCCAAGGTCGGTTGGGATTTGGCGCATGCCGTAGGAAACATTGATTTACAACTTCATGACTGGGGAGTCGATTTTGCAGCTTGGTGCAGTTACAAATATATGAACAGCGGTCCGGGTAACGCGTCAGGGATCTTTGTGCATGAGAAATATTTGAACCGGAAGGACGTACCCCGTTTTGAAGGTTGGTGGGGAACTAAGAAGGAAACCCGCTTTTTGATGAAGCCCGAATTCGAACCCATGCATAACGCAGATGCTTGGCAGGTCAGTAATCCTCCCGTTTTGAGCTTAGCCCCGTATTTGGCCTCTTTAAAAATGTTCGAAGAAGTAGGAATGGAAGCCTTGATCACAAAAAGGGAAAAACTCACGGCTTATTTAGAGTTCATTCTGCAGGAAGTGGAGCGTTATACGAAAGGTAAGTTCGAAATCATTACCCCAAAAGATCGTGGATGCCAACTATCCGTTTTTTTACACGGGTATGGGAGACCGTTGTTCAATTTTTTAATGAAAAATGGAGTCGTTGTAGATTGGCGTGAACCCAATGTCATCCGGCTAGCTCCGGCACCTTTTTATTGTTCCTATGAAGATATGTATCGTTTTGGATGCATATTAGAGGAGGGCATTCACCAAAATTAAAGTACACATCAATTAACAAGACACCGGTTTCCTGTAAGTGATTTCGGTTATTTTCCGATAACTTTTATCGAAATCTGCGTTTAGCATACAGTTTGGTGTTCGCTAAAAAGCATCCAAAACTTTTCCTCCTTTTCCAATCGATCTAAGACCGGATTCTATACGTATCTATTTATAGAAAGTGAACAGGTCATTGTGCTGTCCTTTTAAGACCCTCCCGATTTTAGATACATCTAGGTAATTCTTGGATTACTGAAAATTTTAACCCCAAAATTAAGATGATTATGAACCCTAAAATCGAAAGAATGCAGTGTACAACAAAGAGAAACCGTCTGTTGCCATTAGTACTGGCAATTTTTTTATGCCTCGCAGCATGTAATAAAGATGATGAAGCACTAGAGATTAATGACCCCGAAACGTCACAAGAGCTTGGCGAAGAATCAAAGTTTATTACGAAGTACTTTTTAGGCGATGCCGTAAAAGTGCAACTAGAGGATGACGGCACCTATAGTTTAGCCGGTAGTGATGCGCGCCTATTTGAAAATCAACTGTCCGATACCGCCGATGCGTACGAAGAGAACCCTGAACCCGTCGATAGTCGTGCTGCACTGGCCCTGGGTGGCGGTATTCGAAAATGGACGAATAGTACTGTAGTGTATCGCATTTCGGGTCTGAGCTCCACGGTAAGATCGGAACTTCAAAAATCCTTCAATGAGTGGACGAGTAAAACCAATGTCCGTTTCAAGAAATGGACCAATGAATCCAATTATGTGACTATTTCCTCGTCTGGGTCAAATAGTAATTCTGGTGTTGCCACCTTGGGAATGAATGGTTCTAGAGGTTTCATTCGCTTGGGTACCCGGGCCACGGCAGTTGTCATCATCCATGAAATAGGGCATACATTGGGCTATATTCATGAGCAGAACCGAAGGGACCGGGATAATTTCATTCGTATCAATTTTGATAATATTCAAAACAATGCGAAGGATCAATTTTATAAGAGTAATTCGGCAACTTTGGTGACGAATCAATTTGATGTCAACTCTACGATGATGTATGGTAGCTATACTTTCAGCAAAAATGGGCGCCCCACAATTACGGACTTAAATGGCAATGTACTGCCAAGACGACAGGCGCAATTATCCACCTTAGATGTTCGAGGTACCAATTCAATTTACCCAAAAAAAGGCGGTGATACAGGAGGTACAACGGATGCCTGTGATGGAGTAGCACCTTGGTCTCCAAATCAAATATACTTCGTAGGAGATCGTGTTACCTATAGAGGCTACTTGTTTGAAAGGGACTTCACCAGATGGAATTTTATAAAGCAATGTGGATAAGTGCTAAAGTCTAGATGGATTAGTGACTGGCCAATACCAAAAAAAGGCGATATAAAATGCAATGAAGGCCGTCAAAAGACGGTCTTTATTGTTTTATTGCCGAAGGTTGGGAAACCTGGAAATTTGAAGTCGACGTACTAATTTTTTGGACTCCGTAAAGTGACCAAGAGCTATATCTGTAGCATATATGCCGATGGTGTTTTCCCTTGATATTTTTTAAACTGCCTTGTAAAGTATGAAGGGTCATTAAACCCGCATTTGTACATAACCTCGGATACCGGTAATGTGTTTTCATTGAAAAATTCCACTGCTTTTCCTATTCTGAACTCGTTCACAAATTGGACAAATGTTTTTTTGGTCATTTTTTTAAAAAACCGACAAAAAGAATTTTGGGTCAACCCGATTTGTTTGGCAAGTTTTTCGGTACTGATCTGTTTGTCGTAATGTTCATTCACAAACTGAAATATCGTCTCAAGACGGTTTGCGTCAACGGTTTTGTGGATGATATTGTTTTCTTTACAAACTATTCGTTCATATGGGTCGGTGTCGGAAAGACGTTCTAAAATGGCAAGGAAACCAACTAGTTTTTTAAGTTCACTGGCATAGGCTAGCGATTCAAAGGCGTTGGTAAGTTCATCTTTTATAGTAGTACTGAATACCAGTCCGCTGTGTGATGCTTGAATCAGCTTCTTCAGTCTTCTTAGCTCTGGAAAAACGGTCAATTTTTCCATGACGAAACCCTTGGTAAATTGGATGACTACTTCAAAATTATCCGTAAAATCCTTGTTGCCAAAATCTGCATGAGGAATATTCGGTCCTAAAAATAGTAGTGCTCCATTATGGTAGGGTAGTGTTTTCGAATCGATTTGCAATTTTCCGGAACCATTTCTGATATATACGAGTTCATATTCGGGATGGATATGCCAATTGGATGTTGGACAGTCTTTTTCGTGTGTGTAGGTCGCTACCTTTAACGAGGTGTTCGCAGCTACCTCAATATGCTCATAAATAGGATTCATGGGTCAATATTACCATTTTTAACCCTAAAAAGCATATCCAAGGAATAATTTGTCATATAATTGGAACACCTGCACCAAGAAGTTTATCTTGATATTGGATTACTTTGTTACCGGAATCGATTAAACCAAACCAATTCATGAAATCGCTTAAACTCATCTTATCAAATCCGAGATACTTTGCACCGGCATGGATTTTTGCCAGTTTAAACATACTTTTTGGTACTTGGGCCATTTATATACCCACTGTCAAAGAAAACCTTGGTATCGACAAATCGCAATTGGGTATTGCCATTTTCTTTTTGTCTCTGGGGGTCTTTACAGTATTTCCGATTGCTGCGAAAATCATCAATAGAATAGGGGTGGGCAAAGCAACGTGGTATGGCCTTATTCTCATATGTATATCCGGAGTTTTACCGCTCTTAGCGCCAAATTACTATACGCTTATGGCGGCACTTTTCGTTTTTGGGGCAACACACGGGTTTACCGATATTGCGATGAATACCTTGGTGACAGAAGTAGAGAAAGCCGATAAGCAAAACTTCATGTCGGCAGCCCATGGTTTTTTCAGTTTGGGAGGCGTTTTGGCGGGCCTTGGCATTTTCTTGATCCCCGTACTGTCAAATCCGGCCCTACATATGTTACTGGCCATAGGTGTTGTATTATTCATCAATTTACTGTTTCGCAAGCGTTACTTTCATATAGTTGCTGCCCCGGTCGAGAAAGAGCCATTTAGTTTGAAATTATTTAGACCGCTGTTGATTATAGGATTGGTGTCGTTTATGGTCATGGGTGGCGAAGGAGCTATTGTGGATTGGAGCGGGCTTTATTTAAAAGAGGTCAGTCAGGCTCCTGAAGTACTTTGGGGTGCGGGTTTTTTGACATTTTCAATAACAATGACCTTAGGTCGATTCTTAGGGGATGGTATTAGTCAGAAAATAGGCTCTACAAAAATTGTGGCCTTAGGTGCCATTTTATCTGTCTTAGGATATATTGCCGTATTGAGTACGCAAGTTTACTTGGCGATTTTAGGTTTTGCCTGTATCGGTCTGGGGTTTTCGGTCATCATACCCGAACTTTTTCGAATAGGGGGGACTATAAAAGGTATCGAATCTTCTCAAGGGGTCTCTTTTATAGCCGGTACGGGTTACTCGGGCTTTTTAGCAGCACCTCCGATTTTAGGCTTTTTGGCCGAACGTTCTTCCCTGACTACCAGTTTTATCGTGTTGCTCTGCTGTTCGATCTTGGTATTCTTATCCACATTTATCCTGCGAAGAAATAAGAGCTAAAGAAAATCAACAGACTGGTTCGGATTTCTACTCACCACATGTACTTTGTCCTTTTCGTTGATTCTAATCATAAAGACCCCATCTTGGGTCTCAAAAGAGTTTCGTATGCTAAATTCTGATAAGATGGTCAATTATTTTACCTCCAATCCTGTGAAGTACAACTTAAAGGAGCCATCTCCTGTTTGGTGCATAGTTGCTACTTTAAGCCCCTTCGTCTCTTCATAAGTTTCAAAAGAGGTAATCAATGACGGTTCTTTTTGATTGGCTTTTCGAAAGACCCATTCTCGAATGATATAATCCTCACCAAAGTAAAAATCATAGGCGTCACCGGGAGTATATCCGCCCTCCGAACCATATGCAATAGTCAATTTCTGCATGGGCTTTTTGCTTATGGGTGCTTCTGAAACCAGTATATGTTCGTGGGTGACATTGTCTGCATCCCATTGGAGTTGAAAAGGGGCAAGAAGCCAGAATTTATCATTGATGAACCCTCCGTTGGTCTTGTAGGCCACACTATCCATGTCGGCCCAATTATAGGTTAGGGTTTTTTCGGGGGTTATGGCAGTGATGTCATTGGTTCTTGGTTTCCATATCCAAGTGCGCTCAAAATGACTGGTATCACGGTCAACGTTAAAAGTAAACTTGATTTCCTTTACATTGCCCCAATTCTGAAAACCATGGGCGTTGGCTACTTTTTCTAGAATACCTTCTTCTTGGGTCAAGTTCTTGACCACTTTCTTGGTTAGTATAAAACTGGTGGTGGTTACGAAAACAACCAGAGCGAAGGGTACGATTTTTTTCATGATTCCTGAATTTAATCAAATATAACTGCTTTTACCCACCTAATTTTCAAATGGGGGCTTTTTTGAGCAACAAGTTCGTTTCTTTCTTAAAATACCGCAGTAGGAAGATGGTATCCTCGAGTTAAGGTAAAGTCTAAGTAAAGACTTTTTGATAGCCTTGCACAGGGAGTATCCGATTATTTCCTTAATTTTGAAGCCTAACAAAAATCTAACAATGAGCGCTAAAAAAGGAAAAGTACAAGCAGCGATAGATGAAAAATTATTGGAAGAAAGAAAGGTATTTCTTTGGGGAATGGTCGACGATGACTCGGCCAAACATGTAATCGATCGTTTGTTGTATCTAGATATGCAGAACAACAAGGAGATTCAACTGTTCATTAATAGCCCAGGAGGTTATGTGACTTCGGGTTTTGCAATGTATGATACAATTAAGTCCTTGAAGAGCCCGGTATCGACTATATGCACCGGATTGGCCGCTTCAATGGGTTCTATATTACTATCTGTCGGTAAAAAGGGAAGACGTTTCATTCAACCACATGCTCAAGTGATGATTCATCAGCCGAGTGGAGGAGCGCGCGGGCAAGCGTCGAATATTGAAATTCAAGCAAAGGAAATCATAAAGACCAAAGAATTAAGTGCCCAGATATTAGCTGATAACTGTGGCCAGAAATTTGAGAAAGTACTGAAGGATTTCGATCGTGATTATTGGATGAACGCGGCTGAATCAGTTGAATATGGAATTGTGGATGGAATTCTAGAGTAACAACTCTTCATTATTTACATATCAAAAAGCCCTCTCCAAGATTCCTTGTTGAGGGCTTTTTTTAAACACACATGGAAAAAAACTATTTTAGTGCAACTCCTTCTTTAATCTGTAAAATCGGGAATTCAGTTCTTCTATTCAGTTCCAGTTCTTCCGCGGAACAGTCTTTTTGATCGGTGCAACTATTTACGGGCATTCGCTTGCCAAAACCTTTGTACGAGATAATATGCTCAATAGGAACTCCGTTCGCGATGAGATATTCGTAGGTAGATTTCGCTCTTGCCTCCGATAATTTGTCATTATATACATGGCTCCCGATCGGGTCGGTATGAGCTTCCAACTTGATAATCATATCCGGATAGGTTTTCGTCATCAATTTGACTACTTTATTTAACTCGGTAGCTGCATCCGGTCGGATATCACTTTGGTCGAAATCGAAATAGATTTTGTTCAAATTGGCCAACAGTTTTAGGTCTAGAACCGGTTGTAAAACGATATCCCTTCGCATCATTTTTGTTTGGGGCGAAGTATGATAAGTGTTGAAGAATTGTGTCTCGGTCGGGTGGGTATTCCTAGACGCTTCAATACGATAATTGGACTTTCTATTCACGGGAAGTCTGTAGTACCCATTCGAGTCGGTCGTCGTTTCCATGACCAAGGTCTTAGTTCGTTGATCGAATAGTTTTATGCGAACATTATCTAGGGGCTGGTTGTTGACTCCATCGCTAACGAAGCCTTCCATATCTAAAGCCGGCGTGAATTTGAACTCATAAATATCGTCACTACCGACACCGCCCTCTCTATTGGAACTTACATAGCCCGTAATTCCGTTTTTATGCCCGTAAAATGCGAAATCGTCCGCGGGACTGTTCAAGGGATACCCCAAGTTAATAACGTCTATTACTTCGCCTTTTTCATTTGAAATGGTTGAGAAAACATCTAATTGACCATAACCAACGTGCCCATCCGAAGAGAAGAACAATTTGTTTTCCGTATTTATGAATGGAAACATTTCATTACCCTCCGTATTTATGACTGGCCCTGCATTTATGGGGTTTCCAATTCCACCTCGTTCGTGAATTTCAGAATAGTAGATATCAGTCCCGCCAAACCCGCCTGGTCGGTCCGATGTATAGTAAATTCTTTTTCGGTCTGGTGTGATGGTTGGATGTCCGGTCGAGTGGTAATCGCTATTGATTCGTAAACTGCGGTCTACCTTCCATTGGTCATGATTTTTAATCGCGGTAAAAATCTTTAAATTGATTTCGTGCTCTGCGCCGTAGGCTTTCTTTTTTTTATAATAGTTATTTCTTGTGAAGTAGATAATCGTATCGTTTTTATAATCGGTAGAGCATACCAGATTACTCTCATGGAATTTCGTGTTTACATCTCCTTTTATTTTTTTCGGTCTGGAGAGCGGATCATCTTCTCGAACCACAAAGAGATCCAACCATGGCTGGTCATTCCAGCCGTAAGAGCCTCCGTTTACTTCATCCGTTCTGGAAGAAGCGAAAAAGAAATCACCTCCTCTGGTAAATGCCCCAAAATCACTCTGCTCAGAATTGAAGTGAACGGGTTTTACCTCGTATCGCTGTCTACTGTTAAATACAATAGAAGCTAAATTGCCATCTTTAAGAAAGCGTTTCAGACGCGAATCGTTCTTATTGTACTTCTTGTATAGTTTTAGCCATTTCGCTGATTGTTTTCGTTGTCCATTGGCATATAGGGCCATGGCGTACTTAAATAAGTAATCAGGTGGTAAACTGGCATCATTGATAGTCATCTGAAAATGTGGAATTGACTTCTTGAATTCCCGAAGTAAAAGATAGCATTCCGCTAATTGGCGATTCGCATGTTCCGGATTCAAATTACCCTTCAGCATTTTCTGATATTCAGGAATAGCTTTAGCATAGTCAAATTGTCCAAAATAGTAATCTCCCTTTTTTTTGCGCATTGTACTGTGCACTTATCAGTTGAATTGATAGGAGGAACACTGACAGCATTGTATATGGTTTTCTGTAACTCATGTATGGTAAATTGTATGTGTTAAAAGTATCTTGGGGATTTCACGCCGCCTAATCGTCTTTTGAAGAGTTCGTAAATCAAGATGATTTCATGGGTGCCCCCAGTGTAGGGACGAATGGTAGCGGTAGGAAGATCATAAGCATAGCCAATTCTGAAATCCCTAGCTACTTGGTAATCCATCATAACCCCGAAATTGGAAGCATCATTAAAACGATATGAAGCACCTAACCAGAATTTTTCATTGAAGAGAAAACTGG
The DNA here is from genome assembly GCA_947494565.1 of uncultured Flavobacteriaceae bacterium. Classification (GTDB taxonomy): domain Bacteria; phylum Bacteroidota; class Bacteroidia; order Flavobacteriales; family Flavobacteriaceae; genus Maribacter_C. Next base: position 348,842 of record CANLVG010000005.1, read on the forward strand.
CTGTAATGTCGTAAGTTGCCGGCGCCCCATTGGTGAATTTGGCGATTATAGTGGGTTTGAACTTCACTGTTTCGGAAATATCTAGAACGACCCCACCGATGGCATAATAACTATTTCGCTCCAAAGCTTCAAATTCTCCTTCATTCAAATCCGTATTGAGAATTCGAGGTACAGAGGCACCGATATACCATTTGTTAGAACCAATAAAAGCTCCGGCCCCAAAATTTGGGTTCCAACTGTTGAAATTGGAGTTAAAGAAAGGGTCGTTAAGATCAGGATTATCAAGCCTGTAATTGGTGAAACCGGCTTTTAGACCGAGCGATAGCTTTACTTCTCGGCCCAGAAGTACGGAATATGAAAAATCTCCGTAGACATAATTCGTTTTTTCGAACCCGAGTTGATCCCCGATATAAGAGATTCCCAGACCGATATTATCGTTACGTAACGGTGTATGGACGGATAAGGTACTGGTCGTCGGATTTCCTTCAAGACCGACCCATTGGTTTCGATGTAGGGCGGTTACATTCAGCGTTTCACGACTTCCTGCATACGCAGGGTTGACAGAAATTGTATTGTACATATATTGCGTGAACTGGGGTAACTGCTGGGCATATATGCCAGCGCTCATGACCACGAACATCACGCAAGTGAGTTTGATTGAATTTTCCATTTGGGGGTGTTTTAAATGTATGTGTGTTTGAACCTTTATTTGGTACCTAAATAGATATAACCGTTAATAGGTTTTAAATCGATCCTATTGCTGATATTGATGATATAGTAGTAGGTGCCCGCAGGAAGAAGGCCATTCGAGCCAAATGAACTTTCAGGCGAAGTGCCGGCCCAATTATTTTGATAATCTTCAGCTTGATATACTTTCTTGCCCCATCGGTTGAATATCATGACATCGTAGATAAAGAAACAGTCTTCTCCGCCCAATACGGTAAATACATCGTTAATGCCATCACCATTTGGTGTCACAGTGGTAGAAACCGTGATGTCTTCTTCGTTACAGTCCACACAGTCGGCATTCACTTCTATGATGAATTGGACCAAGTAGGAACAACGACCCATTGTCGAGCTATAAGAGATACCATAGGTGCCGGGTTCAAGGTCTGCAGGGTCAAATGTGGTTCCGTTTAGCGTTGCAACTCCTTGGGTGACGGTAAATGTTCCATTGGTATCGAAATTTTCTGGCAAATATGATATGAGGTCGATAGGATTGTCGGCAGTACATGCGGTTATCGTACTAATGACTTCTTCCAATTGCATAATGAAAACGATCTGCTCGAAAGAAGCGGAATTTCCACAGCTATCCGTGACATCCCAAGTTCTAACGATCATGAAGTCACCACTGGTGGTCGACGGTTCTTCAATCTCCGTAAAGTCGACTTGATAATTTCCGCAACCCCCTGAGAAAGTGAGTTCTGGAACAGCGGGTATCTCATCTCCGCAAGACAACATATATTCCTGTGTATAGTCCTCTACGATAATGACTGACATATCATTGTCAATAATGCTTCCAATGGCCCTATTGTCTAAAATGGTAATCGGGTCACTTGAGGCAATACTGATTTCAAAGGTTTCCGTGGACTCTGTTAGAAGGTCTTCGATGGTCGGAATGTTCAGTATGGTCGTACCTGTACCTTCCGGAACCGTAAAACTGACTAATTGGGTATAATCGGCGTCTGTTGTTGTCTGGTGGGTATAGGCCAAATTCAAGGAGGCATCTTCGGCCAAGAGGTGAGAAGATGTGATGCCGAATGAAAGGTCGGTTCCTTCATTTCCCGAGGCATCTGCAATAGACAGAACCGGAATAACATAGAGATAAGTTGGGTCATGGTTCCCTAGGCCACAAGCATCCACTGTTCCTGAGCTCAAGGTACCGACCATGGCGGGGTTTGTCTCTCCAGTAAAAGTTGCCAAAGCTTGAAGAGCGATTACCACACTACAGGTGACGCACTCCTGGTTCACGAACAAATTGAAGTCAAGTGCGTATTCCGGATCGTTTACATCAGTATATCCATCCGCTACAAAAAAGCGCAGTTCCCTTGTTCCATTATCGAGCGTATAGGTGACTCCGGGAGGTAACGGATCCGTATTGGCCAACTCTACCTGGGGTGGTAAGGTAAGGGCAATCTCCAGATTTCTGATATTGTCATTTCCCACATTCTTCAATCGTATCTCCACCGGTGCGGTGTCTCCCGGATCGAAAGTGGCCCCGACGACACTGGTAGTGAAGTTGAGAGCCCCTAGACTGGGTTCAAAGATCTCTACACTTAGGCCTAGAAGGTAAAGACCATAAGTCTCTTGATTTGAGGTCATGCGTACCGTTGCAGAGGTTTGGTCGTTATCTATAAGCTGATTCCCATTATTAGCGAGTTCGAACAACGCCGCATCATATCCGAGTGTATTGGTGCTGGTGGGGTTACGATCCAAAAATTGATTCCCATTAACGGTGATCTTACTATTAAAGAAGTTATTCGCATCGCGTTGGGTGGTTGAGAGTGATGCCCAGTTACCATTGGTGTCCAAAATCTGGAGTTGATCCCCCGAAATACCACGATCACCCTCAAGAGAGCCTATCAACATATTCGCGTTAACCGGACCATTTGGAACGGTCTGGAAACCGTCAAACAAGATATCAAATGAATTAGAGCTCTGAGTAATGTTGGCATAGCCGTCGAAAAGGGTAATATTCCTTCGTTTTAATTGAGGGCTCTCATAAATGAACACGATTTGCCAGCCACCTGAAGTACCCGTGTTACCCCCATCATCATGAGAAAAAAGATCTCCCTCGGTGGCCTTGACATTGGCCACTTGATAAGTGCCATAAGGGCTAGCGGTTTCCTGTACCAATGAGGTAATATCCTTTATGCCGATGTATGGATCGTTTACGAAATGTGCCGCACGTCCATCGTAGATCAGTTCATCCGCGGTCAGCATAGTATAAATACTTGTACCGGGCAGCATCAATTTCACCTGATTAGAAGGCCAGTTGACTTCAGTTCCGCCGTTGCCGGTCAAATTTCCCGAACTGTCAACACCATATTCTTTATTTGCGGCAGCCCAATATAAAAAGGCTTTTTTAATGCTCAGGCAAGCACTTGAAGGTGCAGGGTTTACCAAATTGGCGCTACTCGAGTTGAAGGTGGTCGGATCTGAGTCGATGTCGACATAGGTAGAGGCCAAAAAGTGGTTATCACTAGTACCTGTATAGTCCAGCGTCGCGTGTTCTGAAACCATATTGTTGGCAATCATGACAAAATCACCATTGACAGCATCTGAAAATCTAGGACTGAAGGTGCGTTGAATCTGTGCTACCGCAGTAGAGGACGAAATGGCACAGATAATGAACAGAAAAGACCTTAAGAAGTTCTTACTTGAGGTATAATTGTGCATAGGCTCATGTTTAAGTTCAAATTACAGCTCAGGTATTCCTTTGCTTTGATTTGGGTATAAGATTTGGGACATGAACCTTATTAATTACTCGTCAAAGAAACTTCAATAGGGTACAAAGGCATACTTTACTGGCTAAAAAGACCTGTTTTTTCGATTATGGACTACAAAATCGGTAAAGTGTGAAATTTGTGGGGCAACCGTTTCTGGGAAAAAGACCCTAGAGCCCGGTAAATGGATTAAAACTAGCTACGAATGAGTAAGTTATGATCTTGATGCTGCTGTCTGAAAATACCATATTGTAGTGAGAAATATAGCGCGGACTGTTGAGTTCAACTAAAAATTCCTACAAAAAAAGTCCTTCACAATCGTGTTGTGAAGGACTTTTTGGAATATATATAGACGCTCTCGCGGAATGTTCAATATATTTACGCGACAAAGGTGTTTCATAGACGTTCACCTATCGTTAAAAAAGTATTAAATGCGTTTTAAGGTTTAGGAGACCTGTTTGCTCAATTCGCTTTAAGATGGATAAATCATTCAAATAGGCTTTTTGATTTTTTTGAGAATCTACAGCTGATAAACAGCACTTATGATACAGACTTCAAAGAACATTGCCATTATCGGTTCAGGATTAGTTGGCTCACTTTTGGCTATTTACCTAAAAAAACTGGGACATCAAATTACTGTTTTCGATAGAAGACCGGATATCAGGAATGTGGAGTTTTCCGGTCGTTCCATAAACCTGGCGATGAGCAATAGGGGTTGGCGCGCTCTAAAAGAGGTAGGTCTTGAAGATGAAATCAAAAAAATCGCAATCCCTCTTGATAAGAGGGCAATGCACGTCATCGATAAAGAGGTGTACTACCAGAAATATGGGAAGGACGGGGAGGCTATTTGGTCGATTTCTCGAGGTGTTTTAAACCGAAAGATGATCGACTTGGCAGAAGGTAAGGGAGTGGAATTTAGGTTTGAGGAAAAAGTATGGGATGTAGAACTTCCGGAGGCCAAGTTATTTACGGGGGAAACGGAAAAAGGAGAGTGGAAAGAATATCAATATGATATGATATTCGGATGTGACGGGGCCTTCTCTAGGGTACGTCATAAAATGCAAAGGCGCAGCCGATTTGACTATTCGCAGGACTTTATCGATGTGGGATATAAGGAATTGACCATTCCGCCAAATGCGGATGGCACTCATAAATTGGAGAAAAACTCATTTCATATTTGGCCCAGGGGAAATTTCATGTTCATCGCCATGCCCAATCTCGATGGTAGCTTTACCTGTACACTTTTTATGCCTTTTGAAGGCGAAGTGTCCTTTGAGGGCATTACTACGGAGGAAGAGGCCAAAACCTTTTTCAAAACCTATTTTCCGAATGTTACAAAGGATATCGAAAACTTGACCAGGGATTTTTTCAAAAACCCTACTAGTGCCATGGTAACGATGAAATGCTACCCTTGGACATATTGGGACAAGGTTGCCCTAGTCGGGGATTCTGCCCATGCCATTGTACCTTTCTATGGACAAGGAATGAATGCCGGATTTGAAGACATTTTCATACTTCATAAAATCATTGCAAAACATGGGAACGACTGGGAGGCTATCTTTCAGGAGTATCAGAAAGAACGGAAGCCCAACGCGGATGCCATTGCTGAATTAAGTTATCGGAACTTTATTGAAATGAGCAGTAAAACGGCCGACCCCAAGTTCTTGTTGCAAAAAAAAATCGAAAAGCACTTTGCGTCGAAATATCCTGAGAAATGGATTCCCGCATATTCTCGTGTTACATTTTCAGAGCGTCCTTATTCGGAGGCTTTGGCTATTGGAGACCATCAGGAAACTATCATGCAAGAGGTATTGAAAATACCGGATTTAGCTTTGAAATGGGATAGTGAGGAGGTTGAGAGGGCTATACTAGAATTACTATAGACTACCGATTTTGTGTTTCTGCCTGTCGCATGGGCATACTATCGATGAGTTCGAAAATTATTTTCGGATTCACAATAAAGTCTTCTTTCATCTTGATTCCACCATCTTTCCCAATAAGTGCCAAGCCATTGAACATATCAAGACCATAGTGTTCAACTATAGTCTGGGCGTTCAAATCGACCAGGTTTTTTTCAATATCATAGACCGACTCATTGGAAATGATGAAAACCAATAGCTGCCGCTCGTTTAACTTACCCATATCCGATTGTAACCTCTTGACCTGGGCCTTAAGCCAATCTGAGTCCATATCGGATTCTTTTAACAAGATGATTCGATTTTTCCATTGATAGGTATCCAAATCTTGGGCGGTAACAAACGAGGTCAAAAGAATCAGCAAAAGAATTAGCAAAGGGGTAAAGGAACGCATTGAGATGGCTTTGCATAAAAGTATAAAAAAAGCCATCCGTTCACAACAGATGGCTTTTTATAGTTCGTAGTTATGGTCTTATAACTTGGCAAACATCTTTGACATTTTTTCCTGCTCTTCTTCCGCGAGAACAGGGTCGACCAAAATACGTCCACTGTGTTCGTCAGTGATGATTTTTTTGCGTGAAGCAATCTCTACTTGCACCTGGGGAGGGATTGTGAAAAACGAACCACCTGAAGCTCCTCGTTCAATAGGTACGACCGCTAGACCGTTCTTTACGTTCTTCCGTATGCGTATATATGCTTTTACTAGACGCTCTTCGATTTCTTTTTGAAATTTTTCCGATTTGCCTAGCAACGCCTTTTCTTCTTTCTCGGTTTCGGCAAGAATTGCATCCAGTTCGCTTTTTTTATGTTTGAGGTGTGTTTCCCTCTCGTTCAAACGCTCTTTAGTCTCCGAGACGACCATTTTCTTCTGTTCGATCTGTGCCTTGAACTCCTTGATGTTCTTTTCGGCCAATTGAATTTCAAGTTCTTGAAACTCGAGCTCCTTGGTAATGGAATTGAATTCTCGGCTGTTCCTTACATTTTTTTGCTGCTCGGTATATTTTTTAATGAGTGCTTTGGACTCATCGATCAAATTCTTTTTGGCCGTAATTTCGAAATTTATGGTCTCTACGTCCGTCTTCAACTTGTCCATTCTGGTTTTGAGGCCAAGAACTTCATCTTCCAAATCTTCCACTTCTAAAGGAAGTTCACCACGCACGTTGCGAATCTCATCAACTCGAGAATCAATTAATTGTAAATCATACAATGCTCTTAATTTCTCTTCTACCGTTGCTTCCGCTTTTTTTGCCATATCTATAAATACTTGATTGGATTGGTTTTACTCTCCGATAATCGGATGGCAAAATTAGGAATTTTTTTCGTAAGATAATCAACTAATAGGTTTTTTGTAAACTGCTCAGTTTCATAGTGTCCTATGTCCGCAATAATCAATTTTCCTTCGGCCTCATAGAATTGGTGGTATTTGATGTCGGCAGTAATAAAAATATCCGCTCCAGATGCCTTGGCGGCAGCAATAGCAAATGCCCCGCTGCCCCCTAAAACAGCGATTTTTTTCACTGGACTATTCCGAAGTCTTGAATGCCTAATGCAACTGGCTTTCATTTTTTTCTTGATGTATTCTAGGCTCTCCAGTTCATCCATGGGTTTTTCCAGCTCACCTATCATCCCCATTCCGATATCTTGATTGCGATTCTCCAAGGTGCTTATCTCATAAGCCACCTCCTCGTAGGGGTGATGTTCAAATAGGGCTGCTATCACTTGTCTTTCCACCGCCTTTGGGTAGGTGATATGAAGTTGGGTCTCTTTTTCATGGTGTACTTCGCTAACAACCCCCTTAACGGGTCGGGCCTGTTCATTGGCTTTGTAGCTGCCAATACCCTTATTGGTAAAACTGCAATCGCTATAGTTGCCAATACTTCCGGCACCTGCTTCAAAAAGCCTGTCTTTAAGTAGGGCTGCCTCCGCCCTCGGAACGTAAGTAACCAGTTTTTTGATCGTACCCTTTTGCGGAATTAGTATCTTGGTGTTTTTAAGTCCTAGAATTTCACATATTTTCGCATTCACTCCATACTTGTTATTGTCCAGAGCCGTATGCATACTATAGATTGCGATGTCATTTTTGATGGCCTTGATAACCACACGTTCTACATAGGTCGCCCCGGTGAGTCTTTTTAACCCTCCGAAAATAATGGGGTGGAAACTCACAATAAGGTTACAATTGTTGGTAATGGCTTCGTCTACAACATTCCCTAAAGTGTCTAACGTCACTAAGACCCCTGAAACCTTAGTGTTCGCGTCACCCACCAATAATCCTACATTGTCAAAATCTTCAGCATAGGCCAACGGGGCCAATTCTTCGAGTGTAGTTATAACTTCTTTTACTTTCATTGAGCGATTGTAAGGTCACCAAAGATAAAATATTATATTTTCGTTCTTGTGTGGCTCCTCAGAAAAATAGCGTTCCCATTTTCGTTGATATATGCTCTTGCCGTATATGTAAGGAACAAATTGTATGATATAGGCGTTCTTACTTCAGAACACTATGAAACCCCCACCATCTGTGTTGGAAACCTAAGTGTTGGCGGTACTGGTAAAACCCCAATGATAGAGTATCTTATTCGCTATTTTGGGCATTCGCATCAAATTGCCGTACTAAGTAGAGGCTACCGCCGAAAATCAAAAGGTTTCGTTCTAGCTGCTTCTACTTCTACGGTTGAGGAGTTGGGCGATGAACCTTATCAAATACATTTCAAATTTCCTGAAGTTCGCGTTGCGGTCGATAGCGATAGGCGGAACGGCATCGTACAACTTCAAAAGCGGGTGGGACCGGATTTGATTTTATTGGATGATGCGTTTCAACATCGAAGGGTGAAGGCCGATATGAACATTTTACTGACTTCTTTCGAGAGTCTTTATATAGATGATTGGTATCTTCCGAGCGGAAATCTCAGAGATGGGCTTTCACAAGTAAATAGGGCTCAATATGTTGTTGTAACCAAGTGTCCTGAGAACTTGTCCTTAAGCGAAAAGGACCAAATTAAAAGGAAGTTGGGCGTCCAAGACACCAAAACGATTTTGTTCAGTTATCTCAAGTATGATGGGGAATTACGATCAGAAGGGGCTCCGCTACCGTTGCAAGCCCTTAGCGGAAAGCGGGTAACCCTAGTCACGGGAATCGCCAACCCTGAACCCTTCGTACACTATTTGAAATCAAAAGGCATCACAATAGATCATATGGCGTTTAAAGACCATCATTTTTTTACGTCTAGGGAGATAGCAAGTTTTAAGACAAAAGAGTTATTGGTGACTACCGAGAAAGATTATGTTCGGTTAAAAGGTAAAGTTGCGAATCTGTATTATTTGCCTATACGTCACGTATTTTTTGAGGAGGATGAGGCAGTGCTGCTCTCCGGTTTAGAAGACTTTATGATGCCGAATCCTTAACGGTTTTGTTGAAAATGTTTTCACCTATTTTCTGGTAGAAAACTTCTGGTTTGAAAGGTTTTGTAACCACATCGTTACATCCTGCTGCGTAGAAACTTTCCAGACTATCGTCCAAAGAAATAGCGGTCAGCGCTATAATCGGTGTTTCCTTATCGAACTCACGAATTTGAATGGTCGCCTCTTCACCGCTGATACCCGGCATATGAATATCCATCAAAATAGCATCATACTTATTTGCTTTCGCCAACTCTACTGCCTCCATGCCATTGTTGGCAATATCACAGGTTATGTCTTTTTTGGTGAGCATCTTCTTGGTAATGACCTGGTTAATCTTGTTGTCTTCCACGATCATGAGATGCAACCCTTTAAAATCAAAGTCCTGCTCCGTGATTTCAAAAGGAATATCGTCTACTAAACTGTCCTTGCTCTTCAGGTGAAGTTCAAAAAAGAAGGTACTTCCCTTACCTAATTCACTTTGCAATTGAATTCGACTATCGAATAATCCCAAGAGACTTTTTACAATGGTCAAACCTAGTCCAGTACCACCATATTCACGGTTTATTTGAATAGACCCTTGTTCAAACCCTTCAAAAATACTCTGCTGCTTTTCCTCTGAAATACCGATTCCGGTGTCCGAAACCTCAAAATACAAGGTGACATCTTCCTCTTCCTTTTTCAATAATTTAGCAATAACGCGTACCTCGCCATCTTTCGTGAATTTCAGCGCATTACCAACGAGGTTCATAAACACTTGCGATAGTTTTATGGGGTCGCTCATCAAATGACTCGGTATCTCCTCGTCATATTCAAGTTTGATTTTGGTATTATTGGCACTGGCGCTCTGCTGCAGTGAATCAATAACTTCTTGGAGGGTTCTTTTTAGATTGAAATCAATATTCAAGGGTTCAAGTTTGTCCGCATCGATTTTATTGATCTGCAAAATATCGTTAATGAAATTTAAAAGGTAATCACCTGAAAACTTCAATGCCTTGAGATGCTCTTTTTGATTTTCACTAGGGTTTTCCTCTAACAGCAAATGCGTAAGTCCGGTGACGGCATAGAGTGGGGTTCTCAGCTCATGGCTTACCGTTGACAAGAAATTGGTCTTTGCATCCATGGCATTAACGGCCGCATCCCTTGCCGCTTGAAGCTCGTTGTTCTTGGTTTGTAATAAATCGTTGGTCTTTAGTTTAATTTGATTATTTCGATAGAGCGATACCGCCAAGAGTGAAATAATAATCAAAAAGGCGGATGTTAAGATAACGGCGACTTCAGAGCGGTTTTCAGATTCGGTCAGTTCCTCGATTTTTTCATCTTGCTGTTTGATTTGGCCTTCCATGAATTCGAACTGGATTTTCTCCGCGGTCTTTGTCTCGGTCTTTATTTTTTCGATAGTAAAAATAGAATCCTTGATTCGTAGTAATTCCATGTTTCTTTCCAGGGCAAGGTCGAAGCTTCCAAGTTTCCCATAGCTTTCGGTCAATTGTACATTAGCCTCATAAATCTCCTTAAAGAAGTTATTGGCTTTGGCCAATTTCAATGCCTCTTCGGCATTTGAAGCGCTCACATCGTATTCCTCTGTTCTGAAATGTAATGCGGCCAAGCCAAGATAGGCCCTGGTTGCGAGATAGTCCTTTTCGTAAATATCGGTATTCACAATAAGGGAGTTGTAATTTTTTGAAGCAACATCGTACTTCTCAAGACTGGTATAGATATCGCCCTCAACAAGTAATATTTTGTTGAAAAAGTTTCGATCATTATTCAGTTGCTTGGCCTGTTCCAGCATAAGAAGTGCCTGAAAGCTCTTTTCGTTCTTGAAAAGAACGAGGGCATCAACATAGCGGTATATGGCGTTTCCGTAGGGGTATTCTACATCTTTTAGCAATGTCTTGGATCGATCTAAAAAGAAAAGCGCACGGTCTTGGTCTTTACCCAGTTCCAGATATAGAATGGCAAACTTATTGTAGCTGTCGATCAGTGCCTTCACATCATCATTGGTCTCGGCCACTTCTGCCGCCTTTTCTATCGACTTGATGGCGAGATCCAGTTTGTTTTGGTTCTTCAGTTTTCTGGCTTCATCGAAATAGTAGGTGAGACCCCTACCGAGGGAATCGACCTTTTGTGAGGTGGAGTCGACTTGTTGTCCATATGACAGTTGTGGACATATCAGGGTCATCCATATCAAAAGGATGATTGCCCTACTTCTATGTAGTGTATCAACTATCAAACGTAATTTTTATCGACAAGCAAATTGATAAGATCAATGATCCTGCTACTATAGCCGGTTTCGTTATCATACCAGCCAATGATCTTGACCATTTTACCAATTACCGAAGTCATCTGTGAATCAAACGTACAAGAATGACAACTATTGTTTATATCGACCGATACTATAGGGTCTTTCGTGTATTTTAGCACCTTTTTGAGCTCATTTTCGGAAACCTCTTTGAAAGTAGCGTTAATTTCCGTTATGCTGGTCTGGCGTTTGACGTTACAGGTAATATCGGTGAGTGAGCCATTGGGTACTGGTACACGAATGCCACAACCTCCGATAGCATCACCCAGTTCGGGGAATATTCGGGTCAATGCTTTTGCCGCCCCTGTGGTGGTAGGTACAATAGATTGAGATGCCGCACGAGCCCTTCTCAGGTCATGGTGAGGCTGATCGTGCAGACTTTGATCTGTGGTGTACGAGTGTATGGTAGTGATGTACGCTTGCTCTATTCCGCAAAGTTCGTTCATCACCTTTATCATGGGTGCCGCATTATTGGTAGTGCATGAGGCGTTTGAAATAATAGCGTCTTCGGCAGTTATACACTCCTCATTTACGCCGATAACTACCATTTTGACTGTATCGTCTGCTGGGGGTACGGAAAGAATCACTTTTTTAGCCCCATTTTCTAAATGGGCCGTCAGTTGCTCACGGGTTTTGAATTTCCCGGTAGCCTCTACGACAATATCGACGTCATGAGCAGACCAATCAATAGCTTCGGGTTGTGAATGGTTCAAAAGAACCGAAGTATTACCATTAACCGTAATGATGTTCTCAGAGTGTTGTATCTCGCCTTCGAAAACCCCATGAATGCTATCATACTTTAATAGATGTGCCAAAGTTCTGGCGTCGGCCAAATCATTAATGGCCACGACATTTAACTGTGGGTGTTTTTGAAGTAGTCTAAAAAGGGTTCGACCAATTCTTCCAAAACCATTGATGCCGATCGTTGTTTTTCCCATGTGTTAGAGTAGTTCCGTAATTCCGGAAAAAATCCCGAAATGAACGTGCTATAGAATATGTTTATGGGCCTTGTATGAAGATCTGACCAAAGCTCCACTTTCCACATGGCGAAAGCCCATCTTCAGTCCTGCTTCCTCCAATCGCTTAAATTGTTCGGGTAGAATGAACTCTTTTACCGGTAAGTGTTTTTTAGATGGTTGCAAGTATTGTCCTATGGTGACGACATCAACATTGACCTTTCTAAGGTCTTCCATGGTTTCCAAAACCTCTTCTTCAAGCTCGCCTAGACCTAGCATGATGCCCGATTTGGTGCGGTTTACTCCTTGTGCCTTTATATACCTCAATACCTCAAGACTGCGTTCATACTTCGCTTGTATACGAACTTCTCGTGTCAGTCGCTTTACGGTCTCCATGTTATGCGATACTACCTCTGGGGATACCGCTACGATTCGGTCTAAATGTCTCTCGATTCCTTGAAAATCCGGAATCAATGTTTCAAGCGTGGTAGTCGGATTCATCCGTCGTATGGCCTGTACCGTTTCTGCCCAAATAATCGACCCCATATCTTTCAGGTCGTCTCGATCTACAGAGGTAATTACGGCATGTTTGATTCCCATGATATGAATCGAACGGGCCACTTTTTCAGGTTCGCTCCAATCGACCGTAGAAGGTCTACCGGTCTTCACGCCACAGAAACCACAAGAGCGGGTACAAATGTTTCCCAGAATCATAAAGGTTGCGGTTCCTTCTCCCCAACATTCACCCATGTTCGGGCAACTTCCTGAAGTGCAAATGGTATGTAGGTCATATTTATCGACCAAACCGCGAAGTTGTGTATATTTCTTGCCGGTAGGCAGTTTTACGCGTAACCATTTTGGTTTTCCCTTTGGTGGGGCAACACTTTTTGCTGTAGCTGTGCTCATGAACAAATTTTAAACAAATATACGAACAAAAGCGGGGACGGTATCGGTGTTATCCTTACCGGTTTTTAAGAATTAAAATGGCCACTTGATGGACTTCCGACCTGTACTATCGATAGCGATGAGAAAACGAAAGATCAAGTGCGATTGCCCTTAATGATTTCAGCCAAAAGCTTTTTGGCCCGTAAAAGCTTCACCTTCACATTGTTTACTGGTTCCTTCAGTTCGGTAGCAATATCGGCATAACTCAACTCATTGAAATACCTGAGATTAATGACCTCTTGGTAGTGTGGTTTTAATTTTTTGATATGTTGTAATAGAGTGGCAAGGTTTTGCTCTGTAATGAGCTGGTCTTCAACGGAGGGAGAGGCATCGAGCACTTTTTTGATGTCGTCGTTGTTTCCGGCCCGATCAAGCGTACGTTTGCGTTTTCTTAAAAGGTCAACGTGGATGTTCTTTGAGATAGTGATGAGCCAGGTCTTGAATTCGTAGGCTGGGTCATAGGTGTCGATTTTGTCAAAAGCCTTTGAAAACGTCTGAATGGTGATGTCCTCGGCATCGTTTTCGTTTTCGGTGCGTTTGAGCTGAAATCCATACACATCGTTCCAAAACATGTCTAACAAGGTGCTAAAAGCGATTTGATTGCCTGCTCTGGCCTTGTCGATAATCGATGGTATACTATTTTCTCTAGAATTCAAAAAGGCCTATTAAAGCGGGGTGAATATATGCAGTTTCAGTTATTGCAGGTCAGGTGTGATATCTTTTCTGCAGTCTTGTTCGCTAGGAAGTTTTCCACACATACCACAGGCCTCTCCGTCTTTATTTAGAAACGGACTTTGACTTGCGCAGGTGCCGGCGAACTTACCATCTTTTTTTGACCATATTTTTATGGCGATTCCCGCAAAACAAAGCGCTAAAATACCTATGGTCAATACAACTAACTTCATAATCGAACTTTTGGCAAAGATACAAAAATAAAGCCCTGACGTAAAGGTCAGGGCCTCAAAAAACTTGTATTGCCTATGGTCTTAATACGCGATATTCGCCACGATGTTTTCAACTGTCGGAGTCATGTTTCCTCCTTCAGGTTCAATAGTAATATATCCTACCGCCTTATCTGAATAAGGAAGTGCCAATAAATTATCTTGTTCCATTGATTCTTTGATGACTCCTAGATTGACCATTTCACCATTGACCTCGGCCCACATCTGAAAACATTGGTTTTCAGGTAGATTCGGAAGCTTGCTCACATTGATATAGGATAACTTCTTGACAGGGTTGATGTACGCCACGGCCTTCAGCTCTTTCGCTTTTTTATTTCCTTTAACGTTCAAACGCTTGGTTTGCGGATTGTTCAGCACAATAAATTGGTTTCTAACATCTTCCAACTGCTCCTTCATGTCTTGTTCTAACAATTTGATTTGGTTAGATACCATGTCGTTCTCTTCTTGAAGACTCTGGTTTTGAGAGTAGAAGAAGAATGCGGCACCAGCAAAAAGAAGGGCTGCAAAACTCGCGGCAATACTGTATTGGAAGAATCGCTTTCTTCCTGCCTTTTCACCTCGAATACGGCCGATAATGCGCTCTTTTAACCCTTCAGGAGTCTTTATTGCATGCATTTTGGCGAAAGTCTCCAAGTTGTCTTGAAGCTCGTCATACGTTTCTTTTACCTTAGGATACATTGCAATGTACCGCTCTACCTGAAACGACTCTTCGTCCGTAGTTGTTCCCAAGAGATATTTTTCCAATAAATCCGTATCCAGGAATATTTTTATTTTGTCTTTCATAACAATATACTTAAAGTTACTGCTGCTATCATTGTTGGTCCGTAAATCTTTTTTAATTCACGCAGTCCGATTTTCAATCTCGATTTAATCGTACCCAAGGGAATATCAAGTTCGTCACTCGCTTCTTGTTGGGTCATGCCCTTAAAAAAAAGGGCATCAAGCACAATTTGGTACTTTTCCTCTATTTTTTCGAGATTCTCCCGTACGTCCATGAACTCAGGTTTGATGCTATCGACACCTAAGTTATATACGTCCGAAACATCCATTTGGATTTCCTTGTCGGTTTTTGTGTTGACACTTCTCAATTTATCTATAGCAGTATTCCTAGTAATACGAAAAAGCCAAGTAAATAGTTTCGCCTTTGAAGAATCGTAAGAATCGGATTTCTTCCAGATTTTCACGAAACTTTCCTGTAAGACATCTTGTGCCAATTCTTCATTACGGACCACTTTATGGGCGACACCGAAAAGCGTATCGCCATAGTGTTCGTATAAGAGAGAAATCGCTTTCTCGTTTCGCTCTTGCAAGAGCTCAACAATATGTTTTTCAAGTAGTGTGCTCATTCATTCAGGGAATTATGAAAAAAACCTCAGCTTGGGGCATCCAAATTAATCGTCTTCACCGTATATATGTTGATTAACGCTAATTTATCAATTTGATTGTTGATTCGCCTTAATCTAAATTTTTTAATTAAATAGATGTACATCTGGTAAATGTACATTTAGTTTTTGGTTAGTTTGGTTTGGTATAATCCCTTCAAATTTAGGTTTGAAGGGATTATTTTTTCTTTGAACTTAGCCAATTATATTCACTTCTGGACTAATTTCAATCCCAAATTTTGTTTTTACGCTACCCATAATGGTATGGGCAAGTGTTAGAATTTCTGTCCCGGTCGCATCGGCATAGTTCACAAGTACCAATGCTTGTTTCTCATGAACACCTGCATCACCGTATCGTTTGCCTTTATACCCACATTGTTCGATAAGCCATCCGGCGGGAATTTTGTAGCTTTCCTCGGAGACTTTATAAAAAGGGGCTTCAGGGTGTGCTGCAGAAAACGCCTCGAATTCCGTACGGGTCACTACGGGATTCTTAAAAAAACTACCACTATTGCCCAATTCGGCCGGGTCGGGAAGCTTACTCCTGCGAATGGCGATAACAGCCTCTGAAACATCGGTGATGGTCGGGCTGGTGATGCCCAGTTTTTCTAATTGGCTCTCGATAGCGCCGTAAGAAGTGTTCAGCAGATGGTTTTTTTTGGTCAAACGCAGGGTCACCGAGGTCAAGATGTACTTTCCTTTGCCTTCGTTCTTGAAGTACGAATCACGATACCCGAATTGACAGGCTTTCTTAGAAAACGATTGAATCTGACAAGTGTCTATTTCCATGGCCTCACAGCTTTCAAAAGTATCCTTGAGCTCCACACCATATGCGCCGATATTTTGAATCGGAGCAGTACCCGTATTGCCCGGAATCAATGACATATTTTCAAGCCCCCCGTAATCATGTTCGAGGGTCCATAAGACCATTTGATGCCAGTTTTCGCCGGCCATAATCTTTATCCAGACATGATGACCATCTTCTTTCAAAACCCGTATACCCTTCATGTTGATATGAAGCACAAGGGCTTCTATATCTTTGATGATCAGCATATTGCTTCCACCACTCAGAATAAATTTATCGGGATAGTCATCTAACCCTAGTGCTTCTGAGAGGTCTTCTATCGAATTGATTTCACAGAAATACTTGGCCTTGGCGGCAATGCCGAATGTGTTGTATGGTTTAAGGGATATATTTTTCTGGATGTGCATCAACCTATATAACTATTGAGCGCCTCCTTTAGTATGTGAACTGCCCGTTTTAGCCGTTCTTTATCCAATACATAAGCAATTCGAATTTGGTTTTTTCCCAAACCTGGTGTGGCATAAAACCCGGCTGCCGGGGCAATCATTACGGTTTCGTTGTTTACCCTAAAATCTTCAAGTAGCCATTGTGCAAAGTCATCCGCGTCCGAAATGGGAAGTTCGGCTATACAATAGAAGGCTCCTTTAGGAGTGGCCACCTGAACACCATCGATTTTTTTCAATTCATCGACCAACAGATTTCGGCGGGCCACATATTCCTCTTTCACATCATCAAAATAGCTTTGTGGGGTTTCCAGAGCCGCTTCTGCCGCTATTTGCGCATAGGTAGGTGGAGACAGGCGGGCTTGCGCAAATTTCATCGCTGTTCGTATGACGTTTTTGTTTTTTGAAACCAGACATCCGATACGTGCCCCGCACATGCTATACCGCTTTGAAACGGAGTCCACGATAATAGCGTGCTCCTCTAGACCTTCTTCTTGAAGTACCGAATAGTGGGTTGCCCCATCATAGGTAAATTCGCGATAAACCTCGTCGGCAATCAAAAACAAGTCGTGTTTTTTGGCCAGGGCCGCCAGTTTTCGAATCTCTTCCTTGCTGTAAAGGTATCCTGTAGGATTCCCGGGATTACAGATTAAAATAGCTTTGGTTTTCGGAGTGACCAATGTTTCGAAAGATTCAATAGGAGGTAGGGCAAAATTGGTCTCGATTCGCGATACGACCGGTACCACTTTGACGCCTGACCCGGTGGCAAAACCATTGTAATTTGCGTAAAATGGCTCGGGAATGATAATTTCGTCCCCTGAATCGGCAATGCTCCCCATAACGAAAGAAAGTGCTTCAGAACCACCCGTTGTAACGATAATATCAGCAGCCGATACCTGAATGTCGTTACCTGCATAATAGCGGGCAAGTTTCTCCCGGTACGTATCCGAACCTTCCGTTCTGCTGTAGGCCAAAACGTCAATTGTATTTTTTCGTACCGCCTCTAGAGCGATTTCAGGGGTTTTGATATCGGGTTGACCGATATTGAGGTGAATGACCTCGGCGCCTCTTTTTTTTGCGTCTTCGGCAAAAGGAACCAACTTACGGATGGGCGATTCAGGCATCGCGGACCCTTTTTGGGAAATGGATGGCATAGGTAATTTATTTTGGCAAAAATCGTCAATAGAACCGGACAAACCAATAATCGGTCGTTTTATTTAAGTTGCCTAAACGATGTTAATTTAAGCTTAAGCGTTCCAAAAATTTCGTATCTTAAAGCAATGAAATTGTCCAAAAGTTGTTCGAGAAATGAATAAGGGAAGGGTTTTTATATGCGCTATTCTCCTGATCATTCCCTTTTGGGGTATGGCCCAGACTTTTGATTTGCCTCCTGGAAAAAAGCATGAGAAGCTAAAATTCGATCTGATCAACAACTTGGTAATCGTTCCGATTGAAGTGAACGGCACGCGCTTGTCGTTCGTTTTGGATACTGGGGTGAGTACACCCATACTATTCAATTTGTCCGATAAGGATTCTATTCAAATCAATGAAGTTTCCGAGATTACGATACGGGGTTTGGGTGAAGGTGATCCTATTCAGGCTTTGCGTTCAAAAAACAATACGTTTAAGTTAGGCAGTATTGAGAACAAATCGCAACGTCTATATGTTGTACTGGATAAGTCATTGAATTTTTCTCCTTCCCTAGGTATCCCCATTCACGGTATCATCGGTTATGATCTTTTTCGTGATTTTGTGGTGGAAATGAATTATGCCTCACAAAACATTAAGTTTCACGAGCCCAGATCGTACAAGTACAAAACAAATAGAAAGCATCAAGAATTGCCCTTGACCATCATCAGAAAGAAAGCCTACGTTGATGGAGAGGTGTTCTTGAAAGATGATGAAAGTGTGGCTGTACGAATGTTATTGGATACCGGAAGCAGTGATGCCATCTGGCTTCTTGAGAATGAGGACATACGTGTTCCGGATACGTTTTATGAGGATTTTTTAGGCCGTGGTTTAGGAGGTGATGTCTTTGGTAAACGAACCAGGGTCAAGAGCATGAAACTGGGTACTTTTGCCCTAAATAATGCAAAGGCTGCTTTTCCGGATAAGGAGTCGTTCAATGCCATCAAAAACTTGGGAAATAGAAACGGAAGCCTTGGTGGCGAAGTATTAAAGCGCTTCAATATCATTTTTGACTATCGAAACGGTAAGGTCACCTTGCGGAAGAACGGTAATTTTAATATACCCTTTCAATACAACTTTAGCGGTATCGACTTGCAACATGATGGCGTGCGATATGTCGCAGAGCGTCTTGCCAACCCTAGTGGTCTTGTGACGGAAAAGGAAGATACCTATGGCAATGTTCAAATTCTCATGGAAAATACAACACGCTTGAGTCTTGTACCTGAAATTATAGTTTCTGGAATTCGTGCTGGCAGTCCGGCAGATGAGGCCGGTTTGCAGGAAGGGGATGTGATTTTGGCCGTGAACGGCAAGAGCATTCACAGTTACAAGCTTCAAGAGGTATTGCAAATGCTCAACCAGAAAAAAGGCAAACGTATTCGTGTATTGATTGAACGCTATGATTCAGATTTGGCTTTTACCTTCGTGCTAAAGGATATGTTCGAGAAGAAACCTTGAACCTCTTCTAATCGTACTAGAGTAGTGGTACTAGACTAAGTAGGGTATATTAGAACAAAAACCCCAACATTGCTGCTGAGGTTCTTCTTATTTGATAGCTTCGTTGAGATTATTTCCCTTCCGACGCCTTGATTTCTCCTTTGATTTTCAAAACCTTTGTAGGTGTTTCGGCATTGGAAATCACCGTGATGGCTTTTCTGATCGGGCCGACTCTGTTGGTATCGTATTTTACCTGGATCTCTCCGGTCTTTCCAGGCATAATTGGCTCTTCTGGCTTTTTAGGAATGGTACATCCACAACTTGAACTTACTTTGCTGATTATCAATGGAGCATTGCCGGTATTCGTAAACTCAAAAACTCGAACCCCATCTGCACCTTTCGCTATCTCGCCATAATCGACCGTTTCCGTTTTGAATTCGATTTTTGCAGCCGTGTCTTGTGCGGTTAAGCTCATGCCCATAAGGCCGACAAATAATACAAGTACAATTTTCTTCATGATTTTTTAGTTTTGGGTGAATCTCAAAAGTATAATGTTTTTAATGAACCTCCAAAATTCTTTTGTTATCTACTAACGTTACTTATTTTTGTTTCGTATTCGGATTTCATTGAAAAACTAGGGAAATCCGATAATTTAACATTCATTTTTGGGTGTTTTTTTATGCACCCGTGTAGCTTAACCAAAAACTGTTCCAAAAAAATGGAAATACCTTCTAAATACAATCCTGAAATCACAGAGAACCGCTGGTATGACTACTGGATGGAGCAGAACTACTTTCATTCGGAGCCCGATGATAGGGAACCCTATACTATTATTATCCCACCCCCAAACGTGACGGGAGTACTGCATATGGGGCATATGTTGAATAATACCATTCAAGATCTACTGACACGAAGGGCGCGGATGATGGGTAAAAATGCTTGTTGGGTACCTGGTATGGATCATGCTTCGATCGCTACTGAGGCCAAAGTAGTGGCCAAATTGAAGGAAGAAGGTGTCAATAAGTCAGATTTGACCCGTGATGAATTTCTTAAACATGCTTGGGCATGGACAGACAAGTATGGAGGTGTCATTCTAGAACAATTAAAGAAACTGGGCTGTTCCTGTGATTGGGAGCGCACTGCGTTTACCATGGATGAAGAGCGTTATGCCAGTGTCATCAAGGTATTTGTTGATTTATTCAACAAAGGATTGATTTATAGAGGCCACCGTATGGTAAACTGGGATCCAGAGGCACAGACGACACTCTCTGATGAAGAAGTGATCTATGAAGAGCGCCAAGGACTGCTGTATTACGTCTCTTATCAAATTGAAGGCTCCGATGAAAAAGTGACGATAGCTACAACTCGGCCGGAAACCATATTGGGAGATACCGCTATTTGTATCAATCCTGTTGATGAGCGTTTCAGACATTTACAAGGTAAAAATGCCATTGTCCCGATTTGTGATAGGGTAATTCCGATAATCGAGGATACCTATGTCGATATCGAATTCGGTACGGGATGTTTGAAGGTGACCCCAGCCCATGATATCAATGACAAAACGTTGGGCGAAAAGCATGATTTGCAGACTATCGATATTTTTAACGCAGATGCCACCTTGAATTCTTTCGGATTGCATTATGAGGGAAAAGACCGTTTTGTAGTTCGAAAAGAAATCGCAAAGGAATTAGAGGAAAAGGGTTTCTTGATAAAGACCGAGCAATATATGAACAATGTTGGTACCTCAGAGCGTACCAAAGCGGTCATCGAACCGCGTTTATCCGACCAATGGTTCTTGAAAATGGAAGATTTGGTCAAACCTGCTATTAAGGGGGTATTGGAAACCGATGATATCCAGTTTTTCCCGAAAAAGTTCGACAATACCTATCGACACTGGATGGAGAATATTCGTGATTGGAATATTTCAAGACAGCTCTGGTGGGGCCAGCAGATTCCTGCGTACTATTATGGTGACGGTCAGGATGATTTTGTTGTTGCGGAGACCGCTGAGAAAGCCCTGCAACTGGCTAATGAAAAACGAGCGGCCACCACTGGAAATACTGAGTCTCTTGAAATCAAAGATCTTCGGCAAGACGAAGACGTACTCGATACCTGGTTTTCCTCTTGGTTGTGGCCGATGAGTGTCTTTAATGGGGTTACGAATCCAGATAATGACGAAGTAAAGTATTACTACCCGACCAATGACTTGGTAACCGGACCTGACATTATTTTCTTTTGGGTAGCCCGGATGATTATCGCGGGATATGAGTTGCGCGACGAACGCCCTTTTGAAAATGTCTATTTCACCGGTTTGGTGCGTGACAAACAGCGCCGTAAGATGTCGAAGCAACTGGGAAACTCTCCTGATGCTCTAGAACTGATGAGAAAATACGGTGCTGATGGGGTTCGCGTTGGCCTCTTGTTGAGTTCCGCGGCAGGTAATGATTTGATGTTCGATGAGGAGCTATGTCAGCAAGGCAAGAATTTTGCGAACAAAATCTGGAATGGTTTCCGTCTTATTAAAGGTTGGGAAGTAACCGATTTGCCTCAACCTGAAGCATCTAAACTGGGTATTTCATGGTATCGATCTAAGTTTAATCAAACCTTAGCGCAAATCGAGGATCACTTTAGCAAGTATCGTATTTCAGATGCTTTAATGGCAATATATAAGTTGGTTTGGGACGACTATAGTTCTTCCTTATTGGAAATTATCAAGCCCGCATATCAGCAACCCATAGACAGAACCACATTTGATGCGCTGATTGACATTTTTGAACAAAACTTAAAACTTCTTCATCCTTTTATGCCGTTTTTGACCGAGGAGGTTTGGCACCGTATCGCCGATCGCTGTCCTGAGGAGGCTTTGATTGTAGCCAGTTGGCCAAATTATAAACCGGCGGATATCGAGCTGATCGAGGGCTTTGAATTTGCTGATAAGGTCATATCGGGTATCCGTACAATTCGTAAGGAAAAAAATATTCCAATGAAAGAAGCTTTGGAAGTTTCGGTTTTGAATGAAGAGAATGTTGCCTCGGATTGGGATACCGTTATTCAAAAACTCACCAATGTTACTGAAATATCGTATGTAGATGCAACGGTTGAAGGTGCGCTATCGTTTCGTGTAAAGTCGAATGAATACTTTATACCCATCAGTGGAGCTATTGATGTGGAGGCGGAAATTGCAAAAATTCAGGAAGAATTGAACTATACCAAGGGCTTTTTGAAGTCTGTTGAAAAGAAGCTTTCCAATGAGCGCTTTGTCAATAATGCCCCGGAAAAGGTCATTCAGATGGAGCGCAAAAAACAGGCGGATGCTGAAGCCAAGATCGAAACCTTGGAAAAGAGTTTGGCAAATTTGAATTAGGTTGTTCCCAAAGGATTGCCTGAATCAGTTGTATCCATAGCCAATACGCAGTTGTTCACCCGCGGTAATTCATTGGGGATACATCACGGATAAGATCAAAAAGCTATGATATAGTGTCTTAGCTTTTGTATTTTTAGAAATGCCTACGTTACTACAAAAATGGATCGCCAACCCCAAACAGCTCTTTTTTGTTGATGGGTTGGGGGCGTGGCTTACGGCTTTTCTTTTGAGTGTGGTGCTGGCCAATTTCGAAAGTACTTTTGGTATGCCCATGCACATTCTTATTATTTTGGCGTTGATCGCCGGTTTTTTTGCTTTTTACTCTTTTGGCTGTTACTTTTTCTTAAAACACAACTGGAAACCCTATTTGCGAGCCATAGCCATAGCTAATTTTTGCTATTGTGGGCTCACTATTTTTTTGGTCCTTCAACACTTTGAAGAATTGACATTTTGGGGAATAGGGTATTTCGTCATCGAACTGATTATACTTGTCATTTTAATTGTTTTGCAATTTAGGGTCACCTCAAGAACCAACGTATAACTGTTTACCGGCATTCTACACTTTAAACCAAAAATTGTTTATTTTAGAGTTATGGATATTAAAAAGATATTAGGTTTGGTACTGACCTTATTAGGTATTGGCGGGTTGATCTACGCAGCTGTTCTGTATGTGAATGGTACTGGTGACTTCAAAATATTGGCCGTGTATGGTGTGCTTGGTGCAATTTTCTTCTTTTCGGGGATGGGCCTGATCAAACGCACAGGTACGTCGAGCTAAGATGCAATTGCGATACGTTAATTTCAAAATCTGGACTCGTGGAAATCCTGACATCTGATACGCACGACCTTGCCGTTATTTTTCGTCTTTATGGTTTGGCGACCGAGTATCAGAAACGCATATTTCCTGATAATACTTGGCCTGAGTTTAAAAAGAGTTTGATTGAAACGGAAATTAGCGAAGAGCGACAATTTAAGTTGGTCATCGAAGAGCAAATCGCCTGTGTTTGGGCTATTGCCTTTGATGATCCGTATATTTGGGAAGAGCGGAATCGCGATCCTTCCCTTTATATTCATAGAATTGCTACCCACCCTGATTTTAGGGGGTTAGGCTTTGTTTCCAAAATTGTCGATTGGGCTAAGGAGTATGCTTCTTCCCACGGAAAGAACTTCATTCGTATGGATACCTGTGGAAACAATCAAAAATTGATTGGATACTACACCAAGAGCGGATTTGACTTTTTAGGAATGGTTCGATTAAAACATACCGATGCGCTTCCAGCTCACTATCAAGATATGGATGTGTGTCTTTTTGAAATTGGACTTTAAAACAAGTCGAACGAAGATTTAATTATCTTGATTTTACGCAAGGTGGGCTGAGGTCGGTCAATCCTTTGGTAATCTGTTCTCAAGGGTTTACCGTCTTTTACCTTGATCGCTCCAGTTCCGGAAAAGAAAATCATTAAGATGGGTTTTGGCGCTTTCATGGCTTAGCGCAATAGCCGTCGCTTGACGAATCCCAAAACTGATGTACTGCTCATATGGCCCTTTCCCTTTATTCAGGGAATTTCCTATCTTTAGAAAAACAACAACATCATGAAACATCTATTTTTGACCGCCCTCGCCTTATCAATATTCACAGCATGTGCACAGAAAGATAAGCCCGAGATTATGCCAAAGGAAATCCAAATAAAGACGGCCCTCTTACCGGCCCCGGATGATAAGAAAGAGGGAGCCATGGTCTATGGCTACGATGAGGATGGCGAAGTTGTTGTTTTGCGTGAGGGAACCAATGATTTGGTATGCCTTGCGGACAACCCCTATAATGACGGTATCAGTGTTTCCTGTTACTTTAAAGAATTGGATGGTTTTATGCACAGAGGTCGTGAGCTACGTAAAGAAGGTAAGGAAACCCCGGAAATCAGAAAAATACGGGGAGAGGAAGTGGCTTCTGGAAAATTGAAAATGCCCAAGGCGCCAAGTATGATGTATATCTTCTACGGAACGGAGGAAACCTACGATAAAACTCAAGGTACCCTAGGTGATGGTCAGTTCAGATACGTCATTTATACACCTTTCGCCACTGCAGAGTCGACCGGACTGCCATTGAAGCCCCATGCCAAGGGAATGCCGTGGTTAATGGATCCAGGTACGCACCGTGCGCACATTATGGTCGGGCCCAACTAAATTCAAGTTGCGCAATGGAAACCTATGCAAAAGCACTGTTGTACGCTATTCCATTTTTTATTCTTCTTTTGGCAGTAGAGATGCTTTATGGGTACTTTGTCAAAGACCAAAAGTATCGCGTGATGGATACCGTTTCGAGTATTAGCTCGGGCTTTACCAATATTCTGAAAGACTCTTTAGGCCTTGGTCTGATTTTGGTGACCTACCCATATTTAGTCGAACATCTGGCTTTAATGGAACTAAAGGCAACCTGGCTGGTTTGGCTGGTGGCATTTTTGGTCATCGATTTTGCTGGCTATTGGAATCACCGTTTAAGCCATGAGGTAAATTTTTTCTGGAACCAACATGTAATTCATCATAGCAGTGAGGAGTTCAATCTCGCTTGTGCACTTCGACAGTCCATATCAAATTTGATCGGCTATTTTCCGTTGTTATTGATTCCCGCGGCATTGGTTGGTGTGCCCAATAAGGTTATCGCTATTTTGGCACCTATTCATCTTTTTGCCCAATTTTGGTACCACACACAACATATCGGTAAAATGGGTTGGTTGGAATATGTCATAATAACCCCATCACAACATCGAGTGCATCATGCCATAAACCCAGAGTATATCGATAAAAACTTAGGGCAGATTTTATGTGTATGGGATCGCTGGTTTGGTACGTTTCAAGAAGAACAAGATGATATTCCTCCTCAATATGGGGTTCTAAAACCTGCCAGAACATGGAATCCGATACATATCAATTTTCAACACTTATGGCGTTTGCTAAAAGACGCTTGGCGTACAAAACAGCTGTGGGACAAGTTTCGAATCTGGTTTATGCCTACAGGTTGGCGACCTCCCGATGTTGCCGCAAAATTTCCCATAAAAATTATTGACGATGTGTATCATTTTCAACGGTATAGTACTCCTTCTTCAAAGGCATTGAATGGCTATATGATCTTTCAATTGTTGAGCACTTTATTCCTTTTACTATTTATGTTCTATAACTATGCAACTATTGGTTTTAATGGACTGCTGCTTTTCGGTGCTTTTGTCTTTATCGGTATTTATGGTTATACGACCCTTATGGATCGAACATATTATGCGGTATATATTGAGGTATTTCGTGGCTTAGCCGGACTCCTATTGATTTGGATGACCGAAGACTGGTTCGGTATCGATGCTTTTATACCATGGGGTAGCACGAGTATCGCCATCTATTTTGCCCTTACCATTTTTGGCAGTATCTATTTCACCTTTTTTGAAAAAGCGCAGCTACAAAAGATTTGATTGTCTAAGCTTCGGTCCTTTTTCCGACAAAACCTTCCGTTTATCGATCAATTATATGAAACGGGTCTGGCGGGCGTTAGGTTAAGACGCAATCGCAAAAACCAAACCCCCATGACTAGAGCGGAACAGCTTTCCTTTTGCAGAGTATGCCTTCATCAGAAGAAAGATTTGGAACAGGGAATACTATGTGGTCTTACTGATCGAATCGCTGATTTTGAAACATCGTGTGCATCTTTTGAAAGAGATACTGCAAAAACGGAACGCCTCGCAGAAAGAAATGCTGCCTATGCGGTCGATTCCGATAAGGCAACACAGGGTCAACGACTCACTAACTATATCATCGATTATATATTTTTAATTGGTTTTGGTGCTTTGATCGGTGCCGCGCTCGGACTTCTACTCGGTTATTTCGCTCCCGAACATTTAGACATTTTGGATCAAGAAAATAGGCTTCTTGACTATTTCTACGGTTTTATTATCGGAACCGTATACTATAGCTTCTTTGAAGGATTCACCGGTAGGTCCATTGGCAAGTTTTTTACCAAGACTAAAGTAGTGACCGAAGCGGGCGAACGACCTGATTTTGGAACGATTTTTATTCGCTCTATGTGTAGGTACATTCCCTTTAATGCTTTTTCTTTTTTAGGTGCTGATGCTTCGGGCTGGCATGACCGATTCTCCAAGACGAAAGTAGTACCCATTGACTAGATAGTGCTGATGAAATTCATCACCGGTTTTTTTTCCTTAACGTTATTCCTACTAGGCCCGTTTTCCGTTCAGGCTCAGGAAAGAGCTTTAAAAACTGCTTTGATAGGAGGGCATACCTTCGGTGTGCAATTTATCTGGGATGGATATGGCGAGGCCATAATTACCGAAGATGAGCATGGTGTTTTGCACCTCAGTGGTACTCAATATTCCAAAGACAAAGAGGAATATGTGCTTTTAGAAGGTACGATAACGATTATCGATGCACTCCATTTCAGGGTCAAGGGAAATCTCAAACTCTTCACGGAAGGGTGTTGCGGTCTATTAGATCGTGAAATAACGGGTACCTTTCGTAAGACTGGGAATCGAAAGTATTGGCGCTTAAAAGAACGAGACGAGCTATGCGATTCCTACACCTGTACTTACTATATGGATATTTTTGAATAGGGTATTGATTTTTAGGTGAGCTTGGCTATGTTTGTATCTAAAATAAGCTTATGCGACCATATATACTTGCTGAGACCAATTGGAAAGCTCTAAAGGATACCAATTTTGATTTAGCCATTCTTCCTTGGGGGGCTACAGAAGCCCATAACTATCATCTGCCTTATGCCACCGATAATATTCAAGCGGATTATTTGGTAGCGGAAGCGGCAAGAATTGCCTATGAAAAGGGCGGTAAGGTCATTGTGTTACCCACGATTCCTTTCGGTGTGAATACGGGGCAATCCGATATTTATCTCGACATCAATTTGAACCCCAGTACGCAGATGGCCATATTACATGATATTGCCACGGTGCTAGATCGTCAAGGTATACGAAAATTGCTCATCTTCAATGGGCATGGGGGTAATAATTTCAAACCCCTAGTACGCGAGATCGGACTAAGATTTCCGAAGTTGTTCATCAGTTTCTGTTTTTTTCCACAAGCGCTTGACAAAACGGATTACTTCGAGGAACTCGGGGATCACGCCGATGAGATGGAAACCAGTTTAATGCTCCACTTACGCCCAGATTTGGTGAGGTCTAGAGATGAATGGGGGCAGGGTAGCGCTAAGGAATTCAAAATAAAGGCCTTTACCGAGGGTTGGGCATGGGCGGAGCGCGAATGGTCGAAAGTCAGTCACGATACCGGCGTGGGTAATCCACTTAAGTCGTCAAAGGAGAAGGGAGAACTTTTTTTCAAGGATGTGACCCAGAAGATAGGGGCAATGATCTTGGAATTGTGCCAGGCGGATTTAAACGACCTTTATGAGTAGGCTTGTGTGTATTCAAAAACATACCCTTACCGCAAAAAATCAATCTTTGGAGCCCTTGACCTCTTTTTCAACGAGCCGTATATAACGACGCATGGCTTCTGTGCGGCCGACGTTCTTGGCCTGAATCAAGGCGTTTGCCTTGAAGGCATTAATAAGCGGTGTGGTACTGCCTGGATGGCTTTGGTTCTTTTTGGCTATTTTGTAGTATGCATATAACTTTAGTAGCAGATCTGCGGGCAAGGGTTTGGAATAGGAGTTCACATATGCTACGGCCTCAGAGAAATCAGTATGTAGTTTTTCATTCTTCATTGTCTTTTTTCTCTACCGTACTGGCAATACAGGTTTTAGCTCCTGTGACTTTCTGATTCAATTTTACGGTTACCGCACAGTCTAGTGGTAAAAATAAATCGACTCGAGAACCAAATTTGATGAAACCTGCGTCTTCCCCCTGCTGTACACTTTCTCCTTCTTCTGCATAATTAATGATTCTCCTGGCCATCGCTCCAGCAATCTGACGATACAGTATTTCACCGAACTTTGGGGTTCGAACGACTACAGTGGTCCGCTCGTTTTCAGTACTTGATTTTGGGTGCCAGGCCACTAAGTATTTTC
The DNA here is from genome assembly GCA_947494565.1 of uncultured Flavobacteriaceae bacterium. Lineage (GTDB taxonomy): Bacteria > Bacteroidota > Bacteroidia > Flavobacteriales > Flavobacteriaceae > Maribacter_C. The sequence continues at coordinate 377,421 of CANLVG010000005.1, forward strand.
CAGGGTGGTATTTGGAAAAGGTAATGATACCACTAGCAGGATAGCGCGTGACATGAACATTGGTGGGTGACATGAAAATAGATACCTGTCTTCTTCTATCTTTGAAGTATTCGGTTTCCTCCACTTCTTCGATTACAACTACTTTTCCATCGACTGGGGCCAATATTTCGTCAAAGTTCTTGATGACCGAGCGCTTTGGATTTCGAAAGAACTGTAGAATCGCCACTAGTATAAAAACACTGGCAATCTGCAACAGCCATCGTAGCCATGGGATATCTATATAGTATTGCGCGATAAGAACAATAACAACCACGGTAAAAAAAGTGGTTAATACGATGTTTTGGCCTTCTCTATGGAACATAGGTGAAAATATTTAGTGTTAGATAGGCAAATGGTGCTGCAAATATAAGGCTGTCCAGCCGATCTAGCATACCTCCGTGGCCGGGTAAAATAGCGCCACTGTCCTTTACTCCTGCCGAACGTTTTAATTTTGATTCTATCAAATCCCCAAAACTACCGGCAATAACGATTACTGCGGCCATGACCAACCACTGCCAAGAATTGAGTATGGGTTCGTATTTCGATAACAAGTAAGCGGCTCCCATGCTGAAGACGAATCCACCAATAGTACCTTCCCACGTCTTTTTAGGTGAAACGGAGGGAAAGAGTTTTGTACGACCTATGCTCTTGCCTACCAAGTAAGCGAAAGAGTCGTTTATCCAGATCAATAGAAAAATACCGACAATCAAATATTTTGCAAAGGCATCGTTCTTATAGGGGATCATTGTGAGAAAAATACAACCACCTCCAATATAGAAGAGCCCAACGATGAATTTCTTGAACCTATTGAACGACTTGTCTTTTTTGGAAAACAGATAGAAGAACAGCAGTGCGCTGTTTACTAATATGGTGATGACCATAAGGATAGTAATGGGAATACGGTCATACTCTTTCAAGAGATAGATAAAAACCCACCATAGGGTGAGGTAAGCTAAAAAAATATAGTATCCTCTTAAACCTGTCATACGCTTATATTCATAAAGACAAGCGAGGCCGAAAATCATAAATAAAAAGTCAAAGGCATCGGAACTTAAGAAAACAGCCGACAGAAGTAAGATTACATATACTGCTCCGGTAATGGCACGCCTTAAAATTTCACTCATATTATAGGTCTTCCAAAAACAAAAGATACAAATTTTTGGAGCTGCTTCCATAGGTCAAGAAATCGTCCGAGTTTTCCTCGTTGGCTTGAAAGTGCTTTAATGTGGTAATATTTGCCGGAATACTGTGGCCGTACATCTTTTTTATCTTCTTGAGGCCTTCACCGATTGATTCAACAAGTTGACTTGTGGTCGCAAAAACAATAACATTTGGAGGAAGCTCATATAGCTTCTGTTCTTTGAGTTGGTTAGAGCAGACTAAGATCGAACCATTTTGCGCGATGAGGTGTTCACAGGTGGTAAAAAAAACATCGCTTTGTTTGGCCGCATTTGTGAAGCCGATACCTTCTTTTGAAAATCGCTCCTTTAGGCGATCATCCATAATGAAAAACGGATGGTTCTGCCAACCGTTTTCATCTACTATATTCTTCAGGGCTTCGGAAATTTCAGAGAAGGAATCACAGTAAAGAAATTTACCGCCGTTCTTTTTGAAGTGAATCGTAAATTTTTCGTCAATAGGAATATTAAGGTCTGGCATGTGAACGCCTCTTGTTTCCGCCGTTTCTTTGGAAACTTTTTTTTTGCCTCCCCCAAAAAGTTTATCGAATATCCCCATTTAAATAATTAAAACTTCGATTATGCTTCGTTACCTATACTAACGATACAGGTCGCTGTTTATTCTCTATTCTTCCAACGGCGCTTCTTCAGTTAAGTCTTCTGCCTTTTGTTCATTGATTTCATCGCCATTTACTTCCTCATCACCAAAAGGTCTTTTTCCAAAGATTTTTTCAAGATCTTCCTTGAAGATAACTTCTTTTTCAAGAAGTCTTTCTGCTAAGGTGGTCAGCTTGTCTTTGTGTTCTGTTAAAACCTGAATCGCTCTTTGGTATTGCTCTTCAATTATTTTGGAGATTTCCTCGTCGATTTTTTGAGCTGTCTCTTCGCTATATGGTTTTGAAAAACCGTAGGCATCCTGTCCTGAGGAATCATAATAAGTGAGATTGCCGATTGCATCATTCAGTCCGTAAACGGTTACCATAGCTCGTGCCTGCTTGGTTACTTTTTCCAAATCACTAAGGGCTCCCGTCGAAATTTTGTCGAAGATGACTTTTTCCGCTGCTCTACCGCCTAATGTTGCGCACATTTCATCGAGCATTTGTTCTGGGCGCACGATTAGGCGCTCTTCGGGGAGGTACCAGGCGGCGCCCAAAGACTGCCCTCTAGGTACAATGGTTACCTTGACTAAGGGAGCTGCATGTTCGAGCATCCAACTTGTTGTAGCATGGCCCGCTTCATGGTAGGCAATGGTCTTCTTCTCACCAGGAGTAATTATTTTGTTCTTTTTCTCTAGTCCACCAACAATTCGGTCAACGGCATCTAGAAAATCCTGTTTTGTAACCGCTTTCTTTTCTTTTCTTGCGGCGATAAGAGCAGCTTCATTACAGACATTTGCAATATCAGCACCTGAGAATCCAGGTGTTTGCCTGGCCAAAAAGTCGAGATCTAGTTTTTCCGAGGTCTTAATAGGTCTAAGATGTACTTCGAAGATTTCCTTACGTTCGCGGATATCGGGGAGGTCTACGTAGATCTGTCTGTCAAAACGACCGGCACGCATAAGGGCCTTGTCCAATACATCGGCACGGTTTGTTGCGGCCAAAACAATGACGTTGGTATTGGTGCCGAAACCATCCATCTCGGTCAACAATTGGTTTAGGGTGTTTTCACGTTCATCATTCGAACCTGTGAAATTGTTTTTACCTCTTGCCCGCCCGATAGCGTCGATCTCATCAATGAAGATGATCGCAGGCGATTTGTCTTTAGCTTGTTTGAAAAGGTCACGTACCCTTGATGCTCCAACACCGACGAACATCTCAACGAAATCGGAACCTGAAAGCGAGAAAAATGGCACTTTCGCTTCTCCTGCAACTGCTTTTGCCAACAAGGTTTTACCGGTACCTGGAGGGCCTACCAATAGTGCACCTTTAGGAATTTTTCCACCCAATGAGGTGTATTTGTCCGGGTTTCTAAGGAACTCTACAATTTCTTCAACTTCTTCCTTAGCCCCCTCGAGTCCTGCAACGTCTTTGAATGAGGTGCGGGTATCCGTCTTCTCATCGAATAGTTTCGCTTTTGATTTGCCGATATTGAAAATTTGACCTCCGGCACCGCCTCCGCCTCCGCCCGACATCCGTCGCATGAGGTAAATCCATATACCAATGAGCAAAGCAAAAGGTAATATTCCCAACAAGAGATCCATGAAATAATTGTTGTCGGTATCGTAGTCAACAATGGTGTCTAAATTGTTATCGGTCTTGCTCTTTTTGATTTCATTTTCAAAATTTTGAAGATCGCCATAGTCCAACACATATTGCGGGGTTGCCGCTGTGGTTGGGAACATAGGTTTTTCGGAAACCGACTTATGTACATCTTTCTTCAATGCTTCTTCGGTCAAGTAAACTTTCGCTTGCCTGGCATTGGTGATGATCATTATTTTTTCAACATCCCCGTTTCTTAGATATTCCTGAAGCTCAGAGGTAGTCGTTTTTTCTTGGTTCGATAGGTTTCCGCTTCCAATAAACTGAAATCCTATGAGTACTACTGCAATTAATCCATAGATCCACCAAGAACTGAACTTCGGTTTTTTAGGATTCGTATTATTATCTTTAGCCATTATTTTTTTTTACTGATTAATGCTACTTGCTACTTCGGTAAACTTTGCGTCTCCCCAAAGTCCTTCTATATCGTAGAAATCCCTAATGTGTTTTTGGAAGACATGAACTACTACGTTAACATAGTCCATCAATACCCATTCGGCATTGTCTTGACCTTCTACATGCCAAGGTTTATCATGGATGGCTTTGCTAACTGTTTTTTGAATAGAACCTACTATGGCGTTTACCTGCGTATTTGAAGTACCATTACAAATAATAAAGTAGTCACAGACGGTATTTTCAATCTCCCTCAAGTCGAGTAAAAGAATATCATGCCCCTTTACGTCTTCAATGCCTTGTAAAATTAGTGCAATCAACTCATCTGTGCTTGCTTTTTCTTTCTGCATTCAAAAATTTTAATTTCTACAAAGTTATTATTTTTTGTTCTTTTAGCCCTAGTTTTCAATAATAGATTCTACTTTAAACTTAAGGTTTGCGCATGCACATAATCAAACTTGATGCCACCGATTCAACAAATAGCTATTTAAAAAATCTGATACGGCAGCATTCGTTGGTCGACTTCACATCCGTTATGACCGATCAACAACTAAACGGTAAAGGCCAAATGGGTGCCTCATGGGAGTCTGAACCCGGTAAAAACCTCACTTTTAGCACATTGAAAAAGTTTGATATGCTTGAGGTGTCCGATGCCTTCCTTCTAAGTATCTGTGCCTCCTTGGCTGTTGCCGATGTGTTAAAGCAATTTGCCATACCGGATGTACATGTCAAGTGGCCAAACGACATTCTGTCAGGCAGGAACAAGATTTGCGGTATTTTGGTAGAAAACCTATTACTCGGCAAACGGATCAACACCTCTATTTTTGGCATCGGCCTAAACGTGAACCAAACCGTATTTCATACAGTTTCAAACGCCACCTCAATGAAATTGTTGTTAGGTACTACTTTTAATTTGGATGATGTTCATAGCCTGATCGTACATGAACTCAAGAAGCACCTGGCCAACATGGTCGCAGGCAAGTCATCTGTTTTGCGAATACGGTACGAGCAACAGTTGTTTCGAAAAAACAGACCTTCGACATTCAAAGACCCTGATGGAAATTCATTTGTTGGTATTATTCGCGGTGTTTCCGAGGCCGGAAAACTGCGTATTGAACAAGATAATGAGGCAATCAGAGAGTATGGTCTTAAGCAAGTTAAATTGCTCTATTAAGCGCTTTCCCCAATTTTAGATAGGTTATCGGAAAGGGTTCCCATAAAATTCGTAATCGGTGATTTGATCATCATGGCCATCATGGCATTGAACTCCCCTTCGAAACTCAATTTAACATCGGTTTGCGAATCGCCCTGATCGATGATGTCCGCGGTAAGCGTAAAGGGTAGTTTATCGCTGGCCGCACCGAGCACCAGTTGACTGAATTCAGTTTGACCTTTTCTTTCCAACACGATTTGCGGCATCCCTTTCAACGCAAATAAAAATCGATCTTCCGATAATACCTCGAACTTTTCTATGTTGTCGGGCATCAATTTTTCGAAATTCCTTAAATCCGATAAGAATTCGAAAACTTCTTTATCACCTCTGGTAATTCGCTTTTCTGGGGCTTCTATGAACATGAATTATTGTTTCCAAGCAGATGGATTTTCTCTCCATTGCATTAATGTTTGTAATTGTTCTTCTTTGATATATCCGGTTTCCGATGCTAAATTGACCAGATGTTCGTAGTCACTTAGCGTGTACAGATCAAGATGCTCCTCCCCGAAATTTTTCTTCGCCACCTCAAAACCGTACGTAAAGATAGCGACCATCCCTTTGATATTGGCTCCGCTCGACTTTAAAGCCTTAACGGCATTGAGGCTACTCTTACCGGTACTAATCAAATCTTCGATGACCACCACATTTTGATCTACCTCTAAAATTCCCTCTATTTGATTTTGCCGGCCATGTGATTTTGCCTCTGGTCTAACATAAATAAAAGGAAGCCCCAGATACTCGGCCACCAGCATTCCTATTCCTATCGCACCGGTTGCTACACCCGCAATGACATCGGGTTTGCCGTATAAAGATTCAACTTGTTTGCCTATCTGTTCACGTACATAGGTGCGAATGGGCGGGTAGGATAGAATGATTCGATTATCACAATAAATGGGAGAATTCCAGCCTGAAGCCCATGTAAACGGATTTTCCGGTTCCAATTTTATTGCATTAATTTGCAAGAGAAGCTCGGCTGTTTTTTTGGCAGTGTCTTTGTTCAAAATCATGACGCAAATGTATAAAGTTTTTGTCAATGAGTTGCCCCTCATTTTAACAAATAAACTCTCTGAAACAGCAAATAGTGAATACTTCCTACTCAATGAAGCGGCCATTCAAGATGCCATTGATGCCTTGCGCAAAAAGAAGCTGCAAGTGGCCTACATCTATCACCCGAATCACGAGGAGATCTTAAAGAAGTTCACCAAGAAAATTCCGTTGGAAGTTGCGGCCGGCGGCGTGGTCACCAATAAAAAGGGTAAGGTACTGTTCATTTATCGGAATGATAAATGGGATTTACCCAAGGGTAAATTGGATAAAGGGGAAACTATAGAAGAATGTGCTTTGCGCGAAGTGGAGGAGGAAACAGGTGTCAAAAAACTGAAAATCGAGAATTTTTTAAAGACTACTTATCATGTTTTCAAAAGGAACGGTACCTACAAACTCAAAGAGGTGCATTGGTTTGCAATGAAAACATCTTATACCGGGAAATTGATAGGTCAAAAGAACGAGGGTATCGAGAAAGTAAAGTGGAAAGGTCCGGATAAAATCAAAAAAGCACTAGAGAATTCATATACCAACATCAAGATTCTTTTTGGACATTGACCCCAAAGGGTCACAATTACTTCTTCAATACGCGGTAAACAGGATACTGCATATGGGCTGGTTCATAGTTTTCCGATTTTTTAAACAACCAATTTAATTGCGCATACCAATTGGTAGCAAATTCTGGGTCACTGGCCTTTTTCAATTCAAAGTATTCTTTCAGCTCTGGATCCTGTTCCAATAGGGCAACCGCGTTATCTTCAAAAACGTAGGGAGAGAAACCTTCTTTTTGTTGTAAAATGGTATCGAAGAAATTCCAGTTGAAGAACGAATCGGCAGCTGATGGCTCTAAGGTTTCCAGCAAATAACGTATTGCATCTTGATTGGTGGGTATGACAATATCACCTTCCATAAATCGAACGCTTTTTTGTGTAGCCTTGACGGTGGTGTCGTAATGCGGATAATGTCCTTCATAGGGGTGAGTGCGGGTTTGGAAATCTTGAATTCGATAAGATTCAACATTTAAAACCGTATCACTTTCAAGGGGTATATAAGCCACCTTGTTCATCTCCAATGCCTGCAAGGCTTTTGCCCAACCCTTTTTTAAGATGTAAAACTCCGGTATCAGTACCGAATCGGAAGGAACATAGTAATTCTGATACATGACTTCTTTTGTAAAAGGCCTGGAACGGTCATACTTTAATCTTGGGAGCCCAGTGACCTTACTTGTCAAGGTATCCGCTTCAAAACCCTTGAAATTCAAAATTGAACTGCGGGTAGTGTCCACTTTCCACTTGATGGGGTAGTGGTCCCAAGTTTTATGCCGAGTAAGTGCCGTTTGTCGTAACTCTTTTATTTTGGTGCCATCGGCTTCAGAAATAGCGATTAGGGAATTCATTAATTGATAAGTGCCCTCTACCCTTTGTTTGTAGGGCTTCAGCATGTGCGTTTCGACCATCATCCCCAAAGTGTTCCATAAAGTAGTATAGCCGGTAGAATACCTAGGGTGGTCGAAAAATTGTGAAAACCCCTGTTCAGGAACTTGATTGAAGACATTGACGTAAGGTGTGATATCCCAACTATCTTTCTCCAATGTATTTTCTAAGGCCGGCATCATTTCTGTGTGGAGGTATTGACCCAATTCACCCCCAAGCTTATCATGCTGGGTAAAGAGATGGGTCAGGGTATATTGATAATCGGCACCATTGCTCACATGGTTGTCTATGAAAATATCAGGATTTACCAAATGGAAGATCTCAGCAAAGGTCTTTGCATTTTCGGTATCGGCCTTAATAAAGTCACGGTTGAGATCGTAATTTTGGGCATTTCCCCGAAAGCCATAGGATTTAGGGCCGTTTTGATTGGCTCTTGTTGTTCTGTTTCGGTTTAGGGCGCCGCCAATGTTGTATACGGGAATGGTCACCAAAACCGTATTTTTCGGCGCATTCAATTTTCCCGTAGCCAAGTCGCGGTAGATTAGCATGGTGGCGTCAATGCCGTCACTTTCACCGGGATGAATACCGTTATTGATAAGCATGATAATCTTATCCTTTCCTATTTTTTGAAAATTGAAGTCCCCTTCGGAATTAAAGGTCACGACGTGCAATGGATACCCACTATCGGTATTTCCTATGGTCTGAATATTGATTTCCGGAAACTCTTTTGCCAATTGAATATAAAAATCGATTACCTGAAGGTAGGTAGCGGTTTCCATTCCTTCCGAAAGTTCAAAATGGGTAGGAAAGCTCACCGTTTCATCCGCCGGAGTTGATTCACAGGCCACTATGACAAAGAGCAAGAGAAACGCAACAATTGACTTCATGATTTCTTTAGATTTTACACGATAATCGAGCTTTAAAAGGCCCGACGCTTGACTGCCCGTTTGCCAAGCGGGTGTCGATTTATAAATTTAGTTTGCCTTGAATCCCTAGCGAGCCCGCCATTATCAAGAGACGGGCTTGCTTCAAGGTTGTTTGCCTCACGTAAAATTAGTCAAAAAGCTTGTGGTATGAAGTTAAGCGGCCGTAGTTATTTTCAGTAGATTTTCTCTACGGAGGGGCTTGTTGTTGAAGGTTATGGTGTGATGGGTGTTACTTGCGATTTTTTTCCATCGGTCACGATCGGTCTTGTCGATCGAAGAGGTCACGATATTGATTTTAATGCTTTGGGTTATAGGTAAGGAACTAAATTCGGTTAAAAACTGCCACCCATCCATAATCGGCATGTTGATATCCAAAAAAATTATTTTAGGAATCGGTTTAAGTGTATCGATTCTGCTTTTTATTTCATCGATGGCCAGTTTTCCGTTTCTAAAGGTATCTATACAAGGGCAGTCGACTATCGATTCCAACATCTTCTGTATTCCGAAAACGGTTATCGGATCATCATCAATGATGTATATAGAGTCAATTTTTTTCACTAAAGTATATTTTGAATGTTGTACCCTGATCTACTTCGCTTTCGACCGAAACCTTGCCGTTCATGGCTTCAATTTGATTCTTGGTGATATATAAGCCTATGCCGCGAGCATCTACGGTATCATGAAATGTTTTATACATTCCGAAAAGTTTGTCCCCGTATTTGTCAAGGTCAATACCCAGTCCGTTGTCTTGAATGCTAAGAACCGTATAGCCATTTTCGCTGACGGTACGAAGTGTGATTTCAGGTCTTCTATTGGGCGATTTATACTTTATAGCGTTGGTCAGAAAGTTCATCAAGATGCTTTCAAGATAGGCGGGAACAACATTTACAAAAACCTTGGAATCTATTTTATTGAACAGTTTGACATTATGCTTGGTAAGGTTCATTGCCAAGTTTTGCTTGACACTTCTGAGTGCTTTCGTTAGTTGAATGGGTTTTTTCTCTAGTCCTGATTTTGAACTGATGTCTACAACCTCGTTCAAATTGTCCAAGGTTTCCAAGAGATTGTCGGAAGCACTGGTCAGCATTCCCAATATTTTTTGCTTTTCGATTTCGTCCTTCTCATGAGTCAGGAAATCTAATAGCATCGAAAAATTTGCGGAGTGAGATCTGAGGTCATGCGAAACTATGTGTGCGAAGTTGAGTAGTTTTTCATTCTGTTTCGATGTTACCGAAATCAATTTTTTTAGTTTCTCTTCCTTTTGTTTCAACTCTGTGATATCCATGCTTATTCCAACGAGCCCATACGCACTGCCGTCGGTATTGATTAGTGGTATCTTTGAAGTCAAGAAAGCTGTTTTGCTACCGTCATTTTTGACATGCACCATTTCTTTTGACAGTACCGGTTTGAGGTCGTGCATTACCCTCAAATCATCTTTTCGTGACTTTTTGGCCGTTTCTTTATCTAGAAACTCGAAGTCGTCCTTTCCCAGTATTTCGGACTCTTTGGTTACCCCACAGTACTTCATTTCGGATCTATTGACCAAGATTTTTCGAGATTCAAGATCTTTAATGAATACATTCAAGGGTAAATTGTCGATCAACGTTCTGAGGTGGTATTCATTTTCCCGAGTTTTGATTTCGGACAAGGTGAGTGAGTTGATGTTCTGAATGGTACCGATAAGACCGGTAAATTCCCCATTCTTATAGATGGGTTTTCCAGATACGATGACCCATATCTCATTGCCTTTGGCGGTAATCAATTGCAATTTGCTGCTCCAGGGAGTCTGGTTGATAATTGCCCTTTGCACAGTCATGGCAATTGTATTTCGACTATGCCCTGATTTGTAGAAATTCGTTGCATCTTCAAGGGTAGGGCGATAATCAGGGGCCGTCTCGTGTATGATTTTCGTCATTTCGGACCAATACAACTCATCATCTTCCAAGCTGTATTCCCACAGGCCGATTTTAGCGATATCGGACATTTCTGTCGAAAGAATGTGAAGTTTATCGAGTTGCACCTCATTCTGCATCCGCTGGCTGGCTTTTTCACCTTGAACAATCCACCCGATAACATTCTCTTCATCATCATGCCATGCGGTTTTTTCAAGTTCAAACCATTTTTCGCTACCAGTTTCATCAAGATAGCGCCCAACTCTGGGTAAACCAGGCTCCCCGCTCAAACACCTTTTCAAAACCAACTGCCAATCTTCGGAGTGCGCACTAAAGAGATCTGTGAGCGACATTCCTATGCAAGAATCACCCATTGGTGAAAAGTCGCATATCCATTTGTCGGATGCCAGTACAATAACCCCCTTCATGTTTATGAAAGTGATTGCCTGGGGCAATTGTTTAATAAGATAGTTATTGGTATAAAGTGTACTTCTCGCAAACATCTGTATAGATAATTTCTTACAAATTAGCTATAAATACCAAGTATAAAGAAAATTTTGTTGTGAATTGGAGAAATATAGTGGTGATCGCCTCAATTTTATTGGGGAAAACTATCAATTAAGCCAAAAAAGTAAGTAAAATCCTATATGGATTTATTTTACCCTTACCGAATCGGGAACCAAACCGGTATAATCCCCTCCATTTCTGATGACATCTCTTACAATGGAAGAACTGATATAAGATTTGCCCGAGGAAGTCAGCAGAAACACCGTTTCGATTTCGGAAAGCTTACGATTTGTGTGCGCAATGGCCTTCTCAAACTCAAAGTCCGCAGGGTTCCTTAGACCTCGTAAAATGAAATTGGCATCGACTTCCTTACAAAAATCAACGGTGAGGCCTTGATAGGTCAGTACCTTGATCTTGGGTTCGTCGTCAAAAGCTTTGGTTACAAACCCCATTCGTTGCTCTAAAGAAAACATATACTTTTTTTCGGCATTGACCCCAATGGCGATGATCAATTCGTCAAACAAGGTTATACCCCTTCTGATAATATCGGCGTGACCTAAGGTAAGTGGGTCGAATGAACCGGGAAAAATCGCTCTTCTCATCCTATAAAGTTAGGGGTTTTGGTTTAATGCTTCCTCAATGGCACTTTCAAACAATTGCGATAATGAAATGCCTGCTACCCCTGCTTGTTGTGGTAATATACTCTGTTCGGTCAGCCCGGGCGTAGTGTTCATTTCAAGCATGAAAGGTTCATCACCCACAAAGATGAACTCACTTCTAGAGTATCCTGTCATTTTAAGCAGGTCATAGGCGCGTTTTGCTACTTCCGATACCTTTTCTTCGTGCGCTTTGGAAATTCTTGCAGGAGTGATTTCTTTTGATTTTCCCTCATATTTGGCTTCGTAATCGAAAAAATCATTTTCTGTAACAATCTCGGTAATGGGTAGAACTTTCGTCTTCCCTTTATATTTAATGACACCTACCGAAACTTCAATACCATCTAAAAAGGATTCGATAATGATTTCATCATCCTCCTTATAGGCTTTTTCTATGGCATCAAGAAGCTTATCCTTTTCGTATACTTTTGATATGCCAAAACTACTGCCGGCTTTATTGGCCTTGACAAAACAGGGGAGGCCCACTTTTTCTACGATCTCCTCTAGGCGAATCGTATCGCCCTCGTTGAGATAGTACGACGTCGCCGATTGAATACCATAAGGCTTCAAGACACTTAAAAGATCCCTTTTATTAAAGGTTAGTGCCGATTGGTAGTAGTCACAGGATGTTTGAGGAATGTCGATCAAGCTAAAGTAAGCCTGCAACAAACCATCTTCTCCAGGGGTGCCATGAATTGCATTGAATACACAGTCGAATCGCAACGTATCCGATTTCAGGGATACCGAAAAATCATGTCGATTGACAGGATGTTCTTGAGTATTCTCATCAACATAGACCCACTTATCCTTCAAAATGTGAATGCGGTACCCAATGTATTTCTCGCCATTCAGGTATTTGTGCACCACATTGCCACTCTTTAAAGAAATCATATACTCACTTGAGTAGCCGCCCATGATTATGGCAATCTTTTTTTTCATTCGTATCGGGTAAAAAGCTCTGAACACATCAAAGTAAAGAAAAAAAGAAGAGGGAATGTTTCAGATAAGGCTAATTTTTTTGCTGGATAAGGAACGCTCCCCAATAATTAGTTTAGTTCTACCGTTAGTACTAGGGCATTTCCTATATTTGTCCTGTTAATACAACAGCATGCGGAATTTCTTTAAATTTCTTACGAGTAAAACCTTTTTGATACAGCTTGGGTTGGCTCTTGTGGCCTCCATCGTATTGGTTTTTGTGCTTTTGAGCTGGTTAAAGAGCACTACAAATCATGGGGATTTTGTTGAAGTACCCGATTTTTCGAAAATGTCGGTGATGGATATGCGAAAGGCCATCGAGGATGCAGACCTGCGGTACGAAGTGTTGGATTCGGCAAATTACAATCCTGATTACCCGAGATTCTCCATTATAGATCAAAACCCGAAGGCAGGAAATAAGGTGAAGCAAAACCGAAAGATTTACTTTACCGTTAACCCTTCAGGGTATAAGAAAGTGACTGTACCCAATGTCATTCAAGTTACCCAACGGAATGCAGCCTCTATGCTTAGAGCGGTTGGTTTGGATATTCAGCGAACGACGTACATTGATCAAATTGGGAAGGATATGGTCTATTACATCAAATACAAGGGTAAACAGATAAAACCTGGTGATAAATTACCCAAGACTTCGAAAGTGGAGCTGGTCTGCGGCAATGGGAATATCGGAGAGCGGGCACAGGTCAAGGCAGATTCAGAATAATTATGGGACCTGAAAATAGTCCTGAACTTCAAGAGGACGAACTTTTCGAGCATCACAAATTTGTTGCTGCCAAGGGACAAGAACCTTTGCGGGTGGATAAATTTCTAATGAACTTTATTGAGCACGCTACACGGAATAAAATTCAAAAGGCCGCCAAAGACGGACATATTTGGGTAAATGGGGCAACTGTCAAGCAAAATTATAAGGTCAAAGCGGGTGATGAAGTAAAGGTGCTTTTCGAGCATCCCCCTCATGAGTTTCTATTAGTGCCCGAGGCCATTCCCTTAGATATTGTTTATGAAGACGAAGTACTGTTAGTGGTCAATAAACCTGCGGGCATGGTGGTGCACCCTGGCCACGGTAACTACTCAGGTACCCTTATCAACGCCTTACTTCATCATACTGATAACCTGCCGACGAACAGTAATGAACGACCAGGTCTGGTGCATCGAATTGATAAAGACACGTCTGGACTCCTCCTTGTCGCGAAGACCGAAGATGCCATGACCCATTTGGCAAAACAGTTTTTTGACAAGACTTCAGAACGGGAATATGTAGCTTTGGTCTGGGGAAATCTTGAAGATGACGAAGGCACGATTACCGGCGCTATCGGTAGGCATCCAAAGAATAGATTGCAAATGCATGTGTTTCCTGAAGGTGAAACCGGTAAAGAGGCCGTAACACACTTCAAGGTTTTGGAGCGATTGGGCTATGTGACCTTGGTCTCCTGTAAATTGGAGACCGGTAGAACCCATCAAATACGGGTGCATATGAAATATATCGGTCACACCCTTTTTAATGATGCCCGATACGGAGGCGAAAAGATTTTGAAAGGCACTACATTTACCAAGTACAGACAGTTTGTTGAAAATGCCTTTAAAATTCTCCCGAGGCAAGCCTTGCATGCCAAGACCTTGGGTTTCGTACATCCTATAAGTGGCGAAATGATGCGTTTTGATTCTGAAATTCCGGACGATATGTCGAACTGTATCGAAAAATGGCGACAGTACTCAAAGCATAGCCAGTGAGGTATAGTTTATGTTGATAGTAGCATCAAAAACTCGTTTTTTACTTTATAGGATTTAAATGAAATTGCAACTACTTTTACACTAAAATAGAGGAAATGAAAATCGTAATCTCTCCGGCAAAATCATTGGATTTCGAAACGAAGTTACCCATAGAACGGTATTCACAACCGTGCTTTTTGCAACATTCAGAAAAGCTAAATAAAGTTTTGATCAAGAAAAAGCCCAAGGCCCTTTCCAAGCTAATGGGGATATCAGATAACCTGGCGCAGCTCAACTGGCAACGTAACCAAGACTTTTCTACACCATTTACTTCCGATAATGCCCGCCCAGCGGTTTATGCGTTTAATGGTGATGTTTACCAAGGGCTGGACGCCTATTCCTTAACGGAGCAAAAAATGGATAAACTACAGCATACGTTGCGGATCCTCTCGGGCCTGTATGGCATTTTGAAACCTCTAGATTTGATTCAGCCCTACCGCTTGGAAATGGGGACATCACTTAAAATCGGACGGAAAAAGAACCTTTACGAATTTTGGAAGAAGGAGATAACTACCCAATTAAACTCAGAATTGGAGGATGATGAGCTTTTCATAAACCTTGCCAGCAATGAATATTTCGGTGCTGTCGATGTCAAGATGTTAAAAGTTCCGGTAATATCGCCTGTTTTCAAAGACTGGAAAAACGACAAACTGAAAGTCATCAGTTTCTTCGCGAAGAAGGCTAGGGGGTCTATGGTGCGTTATATCATCGATACCGATGCCAAGACCTTGGAGGATATTAAAGGTTTTAACTACGATGATTACATATACAGTAAAGAGCATACACTGAAGGAGACCGAACCTGTCTTTATCCGATAGAATATTTTTAGAAAGTATACGTTTTATAGGTAGTGCTTCAAAAAGTCGGTGCTTATGAAATTGATTATCTCATTTACCATTTTATGTACGGTTATTCTTTTTTCCTGTACTGATCGTGATGATAATTTAGAGGGCGTTCAGATTCGCGTTCAAAATACCACAGAAACAACTTTCAGTGAAGTAGTCATTGATAGTTTGCTCTTTCAGGATTTGCAACCTGAAGAAATCGCATTCTATCAAAAATACGATAGCCTCGTTCTTCCCAGAAGTGTTGCCTTGAAAACGGACTCCCTTGATTTTAGTATTGCGGTCGATACGATGTTAGAATTGGACTCTGTCAAATTGCACCTTTTTACGTATCGCATTAAAAGGTCATTGGAAGATGAAACGTTGGAAATCGAAATATTGAAAGACTGATTATTTTTTCTTTCTACCGCTTACTTTTTCTTCTACACTGATTCTTTTCTTGATTTTACGCGGTCTTCTTACCCCAAAAGTTCCATTTGATATTTTTCCTCTTCGAGACTTTTTATCTCCTTTTCCCATAAGAAAGTAAATTTATCGGTGTTCTCGAAAAAATCGAGTACCCTTTAGTTGTGATATCTATGTAAGTTACTGAATTGTAGTCGAAAAACAATTGCTGTACACTTAATGATTATTGGTGTTTTTGACAATATGATAGGTTGAAAACAACATGAAGTTCTTATTTTCGGACTATGTATTATTACCTGATCATTGCTTTGCAAGTATATTGTGCGTATCACTGCTATACCAATAGAAACAACTACTATTGGTATTTCGCCATTATTTTCTTGCCACTCATTGGCTGTCTGGCATATTTGTTTATCAACGTTGTTCGTGCCAGTGAGGTCAATGCGGTACAAGATACCATCATATCGGCAATTAATCCGAGCAAGAAGATTACCGAGTTGGAGAAGAAATTCAGGTTTTCAGAGACCTTTGAGAATCAAGTTGCTTTGGCGGATGCGTACCTCGAAGCGGGTCATTATGACAAAGCGATCGAGCACTATGAGGCTTCGTTAAAAGATGTTTTTCAGAATGATTTTTATACGCTTGCCCAACTCACCGAGGCCTACTATTGCTCTTCACGATTTAATGAGGCGGTCGCTTGTGCGGAAAAAATTAGGGAGTTCCCGAAATTCAAAAAATCACGGGCAGCTTTTTTATACGCTTTAGCCATGGAAAAGATCGGTCATACAGAAGAAGCGGAAAATTTCCTGGAGGGATTCAATGCACCTTACAGTAGATATCAAGAACGATTAGAGTTGTCGAAGTTTTATATTCGGCATACCAAGATGAAAGAGGCCAAGGTAATTCTTCAAGAAATAGTCTTTGAATCGGAAAGGATGTCAAAATCGAGTTTTCGACAAAATCGACAACTGATCCAGAAAGCCAAAGAATTGTTGACCACCCTTTGAGTATGTTCGTTCACACCCACCCTTATGAACCCTTTTTATTTAAGGAAGCTACCAAGTTGATCGTAGGTACCTTACCGCCACCCAGATTTACCACAGGGGAACTGAAGCCTGAAGACGTCGATTTCTGCTACGGTAGTAAAAATGGACAGTTATGGCCCATTTTAGATCGTATTTTCAATCTAAACCTTGTATATGAAACCACAGCTTTTGCTACACGACAGCGAACGGAGTTCTTATTGAGCCATAAAATTGGGGTTTGTGATATTGTGGAAAGTGCTATGCGTGACAAAATCGATGCTTCAGATTTGGGAATGAAAGATGCCAAACTTCGAAACATTATTGCTTATTTGAAGGACTTCAATAATATCGACACCATTTTATTCATGGGCGGCAATAGTAAAAATGGTCCGGAATATTTCTTTAGAAGACATCTTAAGGAACACGACCTCACCTTGAAGGTCGTTTCAAACATAGTGCCGAGAATCCATCAGTTTGAATTGCCCTTCAATACTACGCCAGGTTTGGATAATGGGAATATTCGAACCATACGAACCGTTTCCCTGACCGCTCCTTCGGGAGCAGCAAATAGGGCCGTCGGTAGTATGGATCTGTATAAAAAAATGAAGAATGAAAACCCAAATTTTACTACTGTTGACTTTCGAGTGATGCAATACCGCCCTTTTTTTCAGTCATGAGGTAGTGAGGTTTTGATTTTGAATTACGGAAAGGTCAAGATAAACTAAAAAGAGCCCAACCTTTGCGGATTGAGCTCTTTTACGAGAACACTATATGAAAATGAAAAAATTTACTTCTTTATTACATGATAAAACTACCACCTTCGGCTTGTGTTTCGAAAATATTGTTGTGAACTGTGTTGGTTTTGTGGTGTAGGCTGTCTATTTTGTGATTTCAAGTGATATGCCATTCAAAGATTCTCATATATTGGCGATATTTAGGCTTGAAAAAGCGTTTCCTATATTGGAGCGCATTAAAAAGAGTTTAATTTGTAATTACCTATGCTGCAACAATCGGAAAGACTGGAAGTATTCAAAAAATCGGTTAACAATAAGTTTAATATTTACAACAGCCTTTTTCTCAACTTACCCTATCGAAATATTGAGAATGTAGGTATGCTGATTCCACTGCTACTTGACCGGTGCCAAAAAGGACTCAAATCAGGACATAGCCCCCAACAGATATTGGATGATTTTTTCGAAAACTATTCCCACATTGAATCGGAGCAGGAACGTATCGACTTCATGTTCAAAATTGTGCAGTATGTGGAGCGTCAAGTGGTGTTGTACGATAGTGTGGAAGATGCCGCTTTCCCAGAGCTGCATCAACACAGCACAACACTCTCCATACGCGACTATATTCAACTTATCGAGAAGAATAAGAATTGGGAGAAGATTTCGGAAAAACTATCTACGTTCAGCGCCCGAATCGTATTGACGGCACACCCTACTCAGTTCTATACGCCTGCTGTACTGGAGATTATGGGGAATTTGAGATCTCTCATTGTAGAAAATAGAATAGATGAAATAGACATTGCATTGCAACAATTGGGTCTTACCTCTTTGATCAACGCTAAAAAACCCACGCCGCTAGACGAGGCAAAGAACATCATTTTTATTCTTAGAAATGTATATTATGACGCGGTCGGTGATCTCTATAGTTATATCAAAGAGAATATCGGCAAAGACAATTTTTCAAATCATAATATCGTCAAACTCGGATTTTGGCCTGGAGGTGATCGTGATGGGAATCCTTACGTAACGGCATCGATAACAAAAGACGTGGCCGATGAATTGCGTTTGACTTTGATGAAATGCTATTATAATGATTTGAAGGCACTGCTGCCCAAATTATCCTTTAAAGGTTTGCAAACACTCTTATTTGATTTAAGGGGCAAGCTTTATACGACCATGTTCGATGCCAGTAAAGTGATTTCATACGAGGAAATTTTAAATACCCTTTTAGAAATCAGGTCGATTCTTGTCACCAATTATCATAGCCTTTACCTCAAAGATCTAGATTGCCTGATAGACAAGGTCAAAATATTCAAAACCCATTTCGCTACTCTTGACATACGGCAAGACCACAGCAAGCATAAGCTAGTGGTTCAAGAGATTCTCAAAAAGAACGGAAATATAAAGGAAGATCTTGATGAATTGACCGAAAAGCAACTGATCGACCTCCTCTTAAAATCGGATATCAAGGCACTAGCTGCGGATTACAAAGAAGAGATTGTCAAAGACACCATTAAGAATATCCGTCAGTTAAAGACCATTCAAAATAAAAATGGGGAAGAGGGTTGCAATAGATATATCATAAGTAATTCGGAAGATATTTTTTCCGTTCTTTTCGTTTTTGGACTGTTTCGCTGGTGCGGTTGGAATACCGATGCGATTAGCTTTGACATCGTTCCTTTATTTGAGACCATGAAAGGCATGGAAAGTTCGGAAGATACTATGCAACGTCTTTTCGATTTAAAAATGTACCGTGACCATTTGAGTCGTAGGAAAGATATGCACACCATTATGCTAGGGTTCTCGGATGGAACTAAAGATGGCGGATACCTCAAAGCGAATTGGAATATTCTAAAAACCAAGGAAACCCTATCCAAGGTCTGTAAAAAGAATAAGATCAAGGCGATATTTTTTGATGGCCGAGGTGGGCCACCAGCACGTGGTGGGGGTAAAACGCATCGTTTTTACGCCGCGCAGACCAAGGACATCGCCAATAACGAAATTCAGTTGACCATTCAGGGTCAGACCATTACCAGTACGTATGGTACTAAAGAGCAATTTCGTTATAACTGTGAACAGCTTTTGACCGCAGGCCTCTCGAATAACCTATTCGGAAAGGAAAATGTAATTTCCAGAGATGATCGAAGACTTATGGAAGAGCTGGCCGAATTGAGTTTTGAGAAGTACGATGCCCTGAAGCATCACGAAAAATTCATGTCCTATCTAGAGAATATGAGTACCTTAAAGTACTATACCAAAGCCAACATCGGTAGTAGGCCTGGTAAAAGGGGAAATAAGGCCAAACTCGAATTGACCGACCTAAGGGCAATTTCCTTTGTGGGGTCATGGAGTCAATTGAAGCAAAATGTTCCCGGTTACTTTGGTATCGGTACCGCAATTCAAACCCTGAAGGAAAAAGGAAAATTGAAAGACCTTAGGAGAATGTTCAAGGAGGTGCCATTCTTCAAGGCTTTGATGCTCAACAGTATGATGTCACTATCAAAGTGTTACTTTGAATTGACGAGCTATATGGAGGAGGATCCTGAATACGGGGAGTTTTGGAAAATTCTCCATGCGGAATACCAATTGTCAAAGAAAATGCTACTTATGATTTCCAATATGGATATTTTAATGGAAAGAGAGGCTGTATCCCGTGAGTCCATAAAAATACGTGAGAATATCGTATTGCCGCTCCTGGTCATTCAACAGTACGCCTTACAGAAAATAGGACAAAAAGCAGACTTGAAGGAACTTTACGAGAAAATAGTCACCAGATCATTATATGGTAATATAAATGCCAGCCGTAACTCGGCCTAGCCTGAAAAATATTTGCGAATAGATCGAGTTTTGGAAATTTATTTGGTACTGTTTTTGTGGGTATTTTATCATCTATAGCGTGAGTTAAATTACAAATCCAAACGTATCGAAAATTATGAAAACTAAAATTTCCATTATTATTTTTTTGATGGGGACTTTGTTTGCCGTCTTACATGCGCAAAGCAAAGCTTCCAAAAGAGTTCAGGTAAAAGGCACGGTTCTCGACGCCGAAGGTTTTCCTGTAAATAAGGGCTATGTTTTCGTTGATTCATTAAAAACAGGCTTCCGTACCAATAAAAGGGGGGAGTACAAGCTTAGAATTCCGGCAGAATCCAATCTCATCAGCATTTTCTCTAAAGAAAAAGGGATGCAGAGCGCGGTTTACAACGGAGAAGAAAGTGTTGATATTACGTTTCCTAAAATCACCAATATGATGACCGAGAAGGAACTGACTGCATTGGGATACGTATTTGACACCGACGTATTTCGAAATAATGGAAAGAACGATTATTCCGAATACAATAATATTTTCCAGATAATCCGAGAAAAGTTTACCGGGGTCACCATCATCGATAATTCCTTATACATTAGAGGATTTATTGGCGGAGATCAAACTCCCTTGTACATTGTTGATGGTAACTACGTGAGCGGTATCGGCAATATCAATGTTGATGAATTAAAATCGATCGAACTTTTGAAAGGGGAAGATACTGCCTTGTACGGGGCGAGGGGCGCTCCAGGGGTATTTATTATCACATTGAAATAGGGTTCTTAATTCTCGAATACCTTGAATTCCGCACCCATACCGTAATTTTGGTGTCCTGACTGTATTAGTTTCGATTTCGAATTGTAACTTTTATCGAAAATCTGCCACTTTTTATTATTCAAGAAGACACGTCGTACAAAGGTATGTTCTAAGGGAAGTGCATTGGTGAAGGGAAGCAGCGGTCGAAATGAAGTGGAGATTTTCTGTATTCCGCGGGCGGTTTTAATTTCTCGATATTGTTTGGTCTGTGCCAAGCGACCTTTAGAATTTTCATAACCCAATACTTGAAGGGATACAAAAATTCCGTTCTCAGGTATATAAATAAATTCATCCTTAACATCGAGTTCAAAAACCTTGTCTTCGTTTTCATCTATGGAGAACACCATATTTTCGTAGCCGATTGGCTGACCAGGAAGTCCCCCTTGATTTTTATAAAAATTAACCCGAAAAATAGTCGCGAACTTACCTTTACCCTTGGTTTTATATTTTGTTTCCGCATTTATGGGAAGTAGGAGTTTTGAAATTTGAGAGGGTTTATCCTCATGGCGCTCGAATAACACGGCCACCTCACTTTCAACGGTCGGAAGCCATGAGGCAAATATATCTCCGTGGGTTTTCGGCTTTTGCTTTCGAACCTTGAATTTACCTTGTTTGGGTGCCGAAACCACTACCTCGTTCAATTGTGAAACTTCGGGTTTGAGCAAAACATCTTTGGGCAGCGCTTTGGTCAATACCATTTTTTCGGCATAACCCATTGCAGAGATGAACAAAGTGTCTACATCTTTGTAGTTCTCTTTTGCAAATACAAACCTGCCTTCTTCATCGGCGAAATTTCCAAGACCGTTGCCGAATGATATGGTCGAAAAGGAAATAACCTCTTTGTTGATACTATCGCGAACAGTAATCTGCTGTCCGTTAGTTTGAAAGGTAAGGGATAAAAATAAGATGATGATTATATAGCGCATATGCTACTTAAACGTCACAAAAGCGCGTATAGTGCGACTACTGCATTTTTGTGCTTAACAATCCATAGAAAACCCGAATGCCATAGGCAATTTGACCAATTCTCAAATTTTCATTGGGGCTATGTTGATTGTTATCCGGATTCACCATAGGAACAATAAAAGCGGGAATTTTCAATTCATTGATAAACGGTGAAATTGGTACGGTACCTCCCATAATCCGAATTTGAACCACATCTTCATTTAGAGTGGTTTTCAAGGTATTCACCAGAAAGTCACCATACGGATTGGTCAAATCGGTTCGAAAAGCATCGGTCACATTACCTTCTGTAATCGTCATGATTTTGTCATGGGCCATACGCTGCGCTCTTGTCGGAACGGTATCCATAATATGAAAGCCCTGTTTTTTGATATGGGTTTTGACCAAATCTTTTAGTTTTCTTCCGTCACTTTCAGGGACTAATCTCAAATCAAGTTCCGCTGTGGCGGATTCAGGTACGATGGTCCGGGCCTGATCGCCAATCCATCCTGATCCCAAGCCTCGAATGTTCAACGAAGGGTATTGCAGGGCCTCTTGATAAAAAGTGCCTACTTTCTCCGGGGTTTTGATTGCCAGGTTGGTATTGATCGTGGTGGCATCGTCGGGTACACTTTTCAAAACGGACATGGCATTTTCATCCAAGGTGATTCCATCATAATATCCCTCGATGCGAACGCGCCCATCGGCGTCTTTCATTGTTGCTAGAACTTGGGCCAACTGAAAGCCTGGATTCGGGGCATAGTTGCCATAATGACCGCTGTGCTGTGGTTTCACCGGACCGTGGGTTGTTAGAGAAAGGGTAGTAATGCCGCGACAACCATAAATTATGGTCGGCTTTCCCGATACATGAACCGGCCCGTCGTTAATGACCAAAAAATCGGCCTCTAGTAACTCTCTATAGGTTTTCACGGCCTTTGGAAGGGGTTTACTGCTCCTTTCTTCCTCACTATCCAATATCACCTTGATATTGAATGGAATTTCGACCTCGTTTTCATTTAATAAATCGATTGTATTCAAGAACATGACAATCGGGCCTTTGTCGTCCGATGTAGAACGGCCGAACAATCGCCAATCATAATCAATATCCTCGTTTAGGTCTTCAAAAGCCTGATTCTTCCAATTGTCACCTTCCGGCGATTTTAATACCACTTCGTACGGATCGGGTTGATTCCATTTGCTGGGATCAACAGATTGTCCGTCAAGATGCATGTAAAACAGAATAGTCGGCTTACTATCCACCATCGGTAGAGATGCAAAGAATAAGGATTCTCCTTCGGTGGCAAGAATAGAGGAATTGAATCCTCGAGCATTAAAAGTCTTTTCAAGCCAAGTGAGATTGCGATTGATGTCGGCATGGTCTAAGGCGTCATTCGGAATTTTCACAAAACTGCGAATCTCGTTTATGGCCTGACGAACTTGCCGTTTTAGTTGTGCATCTTCTTGCGACGAAGCGCTAAAGGCAGCGAGGCATAACGCCAAGAGAAATATTTTTTTCATTTAAATGATAGTTCAAATTTCCAAGGTTAAAAGTAAGGATAAATGAAGGATTACATTTGATTTTTCGAAGGTTGTTTGAAGTACCACCCCCCCCCTTGAGAGTGCGGCAGTCTATTTTTTATCGAACCGTCTCTATAGTATGTTCGTCTATTATCCTTAAAAAAGGAGCCCTGATGTTTACTCAGGGCTTCTTTTGATTAATATCTAATTATAAATGAACGGGTCTCTGTGCCAATTAGGGTTTGGAACAGGAGGTAGTAATATCCCTCTGGATAGCCATAAAAGGACAAGGTTACTTCTTCCCCGTGGTTTTGATCAAAAAATTGGGTTCCCAGAAACTGATTGTTTTGATTGAAATGTTGAATTTCGACGGCCATACCCATATAATCGGATAGGTCAACAGTTAGGTTCCCCGAAGTAGGATTCGGATATATGCTAAGGTTTGGCGATGGCGGCGTCACCGTTATTATTGAACTCCCTTGATAACCGCCGTCATTTGTGATTGCCGTGACATCGATTTCCCCTGCACTTATTGCGGTTACCAGCCCTGTATTTGTATCGATTGTGGCAATATTCGGATTATTGGAAAACCAACTCACCGATTGGTCGGTTGCATTGCTCGGCTCGACTAATGCCAATAGTTGAAAGGTCTCGCCCACTTCCAAAGATATGCTGGAAGGAGTTGCAAACACATTATAAACCCGTATTGGTGCTGCCGTTCCGGTAACCTTAATAACAACACTTGCTTGATAACTTCCATCAGTTGAAACTGCCGTAATATCGATTTCACCTCCACTTATGGCAGTAACTAGCCCGGTATTGGGGTCTACGGTTACAATCTCCGGGTTGTTGGAGAACCAACTCACCGATTGATCGGTTGCATTCGCTGGTTCGACCGTTGCCGTTAACTGAAAAGTTTCCCCGACGTTTAATTCAACCAGTGATTCCGCTATCAGAACATTATAGACATTTACAATGGCCGTCAAGTCCGTAACTGTAATAGTCGTGCTCGCCTGATAACCCCCGTCTGTTGAAATCGCTGTAACATCAATTGCTCCCTCACCTACGGCGGTGACAAGGCCTGTATTTGGATTAATGGTCGCAACCGCTAAATTATTTGAAAACCAACTTACAGATTGATCGGTGGCATTTGCCGGTTCAACAATTGCCGATAGTTGAATGGTTTCACCGACTTCTAAATCTACTGATGTTGGCGTAACTATTACATTGTACACCGGAATAGGTATTGTTGACTCTTCTACATTAACTATGGAAATAGCCTGGAAGCCACCATCTTGAGTTGTGGCGAGCACAAATGTTTGCCCTACACCGGTGGCGATAATCGTTCCGGTTTGGTCTATTGTGGCCACGGTAGGATCGTTGGTGCTCCAGCTTACCTCTTGATTTTCGGCATCGACTGGTTGAACATTTGCCGTTACCAAAAATGTTTGCCCCACATTCATATTTACCGTTTCGGGAGAAACGGTGACTCCAGTGACCGCAACTGCCGTTCTTTGGACGGTAATGTTGCTTGTGGCCTGAAAGTTTCCGTCTGTAGTGGTGACGGTAATCGTCGCTATACCCTGAACTATTGCTGTAACTAATCCATTCGTGTTTACCGTGGCGATATTAGTATCGCTTGAGGACCAATTTACGGAGGTATCATTTGCATTCGCGGGCACCACTGTCGCCGTAAGTTGTTGCGTATTACCTTCGAATAGCGTGACCACGTTCGGTGCGATAGTTACTCCTGTAGCATTGATTACAGCTCTTTCTACCGTGATGATCGAAGAAGCTTGGAAATTGCCATCGGTAGTTGTTGCTGTAAGGGTCGCTGTACCTTGTGCGATGGCATTTACGAATCCGTTGGAATCCACTGTAGCAATGCTAGTATCACTTGAGGACCAACTTACCGAGGTATCATCGGCATCCGTAGGCACCACTGTTGCCATAAGTTGTTGCGTGTTGCCTTCGATTAAGGTAACGGTATCAGGCGTAACGGTTACGCTGGTGACTGGTATCGGATCGACGCAAATAGATGTCACCTTGAAATCATCGATTCCAGCTTCAATAATGTCACCTATGGTTGGGCCATCTGATGCTGAAACCCTGACAATTAAATTCGATCCGCTTGGAATATTGGCCATGGCCTCTGTCCATTGTGCGCTCATCTGAATGTCTCCATATGAGGCCAATGGAGTATACGTTGCACCTCCGTTTAAGGAGTATTCGAGCAAGAAATAATCCCCAGAATCATCTCCGGCATCGCGTTGTCCAAAAAAGTACCAAATGGATAATGTAGAATCGTCTTGAATGTTATAAACGGGTGATGTGGCAGTCGTTACCCCTCCATCGACATCGCTTACCCCAGCTGATGAATTCGTTGCAGTGAAAAAGGCATTACTTCCCTCTAGACTATGATCATCCTCCGGTTGGGTTTGTATCCCGGATGTTGTTTGTGCTGTAGGGTTTGCAATAACGAATGTTCCTGTCTGCGCTGTTCCAGAGGTAATCCAGTTTGTGCCCGAACCATTTTCAAAGTCGATAGAAACCGATTCGGTACCCTGACATGGACAAGGATTAGCGCAAGACCCGCCACAATCGATTCCGGTTTCATCGCCATTTTGTATGCCATCAGTACAAGTCGGTTCTGGTTGGTTTTCCACTATCTGAAGAAATTGGTTGATTTCAGGATTGAAAACTTCATCTACTGCCCCTGAAGGCCATCTGACCACTACACGATCTACCTCGGTATTTACGCCAATGCCGAAATGTTGTGTGAATGAATTGACGAGGCCATACCCTTCTCCTGAACGGACATCCCGAATTTGTATGCCCCAGGCACCGTATATTTCGACACGGGCCCCTATGCCATTGATATTACTTTGGGTTCCCTTGAGTTGAATGTTCAGAAAGTTGTTCGAATTACCTTGGTTTAGCCAAATACGGTCTCGAGTAGATGTTGGTGAGTTCAATCCACTTGCATAACCTGCGTAAATATCCAAGAACCCATCATGGTTTAAATCGCCCACAGAGAAAGATTGTATTTGATTTGAATTAAATGGGTTTGCTGCATTCTGAAAGGTGCCATTTCCATTATTGTAAAAGATGTAGTGATTATCACCGGAAACCATCAAATCTAAGTGTCCATCATTGTTGAAGTCTCTGAAGAACCCTTGAATACCATAAAAATCCTGTGGGGACAATGTGGGCAATAATCCACTTCCGGCCGTGACTTCAGTGAAAGTTCCATTGCCGTTATTCCGCATGAGGTTGGGCCCGGTACCATGATTAATGACAATTGCATCTAGATCACCATCATTATCAATATCTCCAAAATCCGTTAACCAGGTTTGATCTCCAATTTTAAGATTGGCTTGTGCGGCTACTTCTGTAAAATTATTATTTCCATCATTTTGCCAGAGCATATTGATTCGCCTAGGGTCACTACTACTAGTAACTCCTCCTCGGCATTTTGAAATATAAAGATCTAGATCACGATCGTTGTCGTAATCGACCCACATGCTGGCATAATTTCCCGAATTATCGCTGGTCGGCGTTGTTGCCGTACGGATCATATTCGCATTGAATGAAAAAGTTCCGTTTTGATTGTTTTGATAGGCCCTTGATTCGGCATCATCATGGCAGGCAAAAATATCGGCCCAACCGTCATTGTTAATATCCGCAAAATTGCTTCCTTGAATAAAAATATTCGAATTCTGAAGGGTGCTCATTGAGAATGAATTGTTTCCATTGTTGTTTTTGATGAGTTTGATATTATCGTAAGCGCCACCTGAGATGATATCATTGTACCCATTTTGATCGTAGTCCGCAATGGCCGTACTCCATTGATTTCTAGTGCTCACTTGCCCAAAATTGTAACTGTTGAATACTTGTCCGGCCCCATTCTGATATTGAATACGCAGATTTTTGGCCGAATTGAATTGAACAATATCGTCTTTGCCATCACCGTTCATGTCGATGACGCCCATGGGTAAACCGCTATAGTTGTTTTGCCCGATTAGGCTGGTACCATCGGTAAAAGCGACGGTATTAGTGCCGGGGTTGGCATTGTTGACAATAATGGTAATCGTTTCTTGATCAGACCCAAGTCCATTACTAACGGTCAACGTAGCTGTATAGGAACCAGGACTCTGGTATATGTGATTTGTAAAAGCTCCTTGGCCCGTAGTACCATCTCCGAAAGTCCAGGCATAAGTGAGCGTGCTTCCATTGGGATCAGTACTATCCGAAGCATCGAATGAAACGTTTAATGGGGCCGGTCCATAGGTTGTTGAGGCGGAAATCATTGCGACCGGTAGATTTGAAGTGGTTGGTATCAAACTGTTGATCCAATCGGCGATAAGTTGAACGCCTTCGGTATCGACCACATCTTTTGCCAAAGGAGGCATTGCTATTCCTGTTTGGGTAGAGTTCATTCTAAAATGGGCCATGGAATTGGAAACGTCTTGTGGGATAATTACTTTGGGGTCATTAAGACCTTCATCATAAATCACATCTCCGTAAATAAGGTTCTGGTTTTCCAATGGCGTTGTATAGCGCGCATCGAACATGGCGATATTATCGACTTGCGGATTATGGCAACTGGAACAATTGACATCGAGATAGCCTCGTGCCCTATCTTCTAGTGAGGCGCTGAGGTCATCCTTGGCAGAAACGGCCATGTAATTGGTTACATTATTCGGTGTGATGTTTTCCGTGATGATACCAAGTTCACTGAAGTTTACTAATTGGTTCATAGCGATACCGGAACTTGGATATACAATTGACTTGTTCAAGTTTCTCGTTTTTGGCCCTAAAACACTTCCATTTTGAGGAAAGTGACAAGAAGCACATTCGTTTCTACTAGGATAATGCCATGATTGTACAACTCCGTTTACGACGATGTCTTCATCAATAGATGCATTCAGTAGTATCGCATCGGTCTGCGCGGCGTTCCATTTATAGGTCAGGTAATAGTATACATCATCGTCTCCTTTCACTTCAAAACGCGTTTCCAATCGGTTTCCGGGAAACTCAAAGTGCTTGATAAGTACGGCTCCTTTTGGAAAGTCCCAGGCATTGTCAGGGGAAAATTGAATTTGTTCCGCAGCCGTGTTGTGCGTGCCGTCATTCGGTATGGCCATCCATCTTTTCTTGTCGGCCCCATCGGACCAAAACGGTTCGATCATGTCATACGGAATAAGTCCCGGACTTGGTTCCAACGTAATCAAATTTGCAAAAGCTCCTGTTTGCGATAATAGGGTAGGAACCGCATTGTTGCCTACGGGTGTTGTTGTGGGAAGGTTGTTGTTCAAGAATTTTCCAATCGCTACCGCATTTATTGCTGGTGCAAAAAGGTTTTGTGTGGTTGCCTCACTGAATTTCGCGAGGTGATCCTTTTGGATGTCGATGGAGAAATCATTGGATTCTAAGGTGATAGGCGCTTCCAAAAAAGTTCCCGAGATGCGATTTTCACTATTCGAAAGAGCTAAAAGCTCATAATCGGAGGTGTATACTCCGTTGTTTTCAGTCCGGAAGAAATACAATAGGCCTATTGCCGTAGCAAACGTCAATAAGGCAACAAAAGATTGCTTATTTGTCATTTTGGTTTGGTTTTAAATTGGCCGGTTAGCGTGCCAGAATTGAATCGGGGTTTTTGAAATCCGATTCTGATGGTAATTAGTTTAAATCATTGAACAACATGTTATCAAATGAAGGACGCTATTGATATGATTTACATGCCGTTTTTGGAAAGTGAAAAGCTAGAAACACTCTAGCAGAGTAAGTTCAAATCATATGATTCTAAGTTTAGTTTTATTGTATTGTTAGTGTTTACGGCGCAAGATCGGTAAAGTGCATGGCTGGGTATTAAAACACAATCCGATTTTCGATGAACTGTCATTTTTATGGATAGATGGACAAAATCCTAAGGTTTCTTAGGGGAGAGGAAATCAGAATAACGGTTTTTTTAACCTTTCAACGATTACAGAAATCGTGGATTTAAAGACTTGAGGTTTTGACAGCGCATGGTAGTGATAAGAGTTTATACTCTGCGATAGAGGCCCATGAAGAGCAAAGAAAGGGGCATAGCCAGCTGAAATTTCAAAGCAATAAAACGATATTCTTTAACTTACAGCACTGTTTCTGGTGCTAACGTATATTTGAAACAAAGGCTGAAATAGAATCTACGCCATTTGCTGTCAAATGTTGGATGAAAGCTGATCCGATAATGGCGCCCTTAGCTTGTTTGGTCGCTTGTTGAAAGGTTACGGCGTCTTTGATCCCAAAACCCACGATTTGAGGATTTTTTAAATTCATTTGACCGATGCGTTCAAAATAATCGGTTTGCGTATCCCCAAAACCTGATTTTGAACCGGTAACACTTGCCGAGCTTACCATATAGATAAAACCAGTAGAGGAGCTATCTATTTGCCTAACTCTTTCCGTACTGGTCTGAGGAGTAATTAAAAAGATATTGATAAGTCCATATGCGGTGAAAATAGCTTCATAGTCCTTTTTGTACACATCTAGCGGCAAATCTGGCATAATGATTCCATCGATACCGATATCATGACATTTTTTACAGAACGCCTCAACCCCATATTGTAACATCGGATTGAAATACCCCATTACGATCAAAGGAATGGAAACGCTTTTTCGAATGTTCTTCAATTGTTCGAACAGCCGTTCGGTGGTCATGCCATTTTTCAAGGCCACAGTAGAGCTCTCTTGAATGGTAGGGCCGTCTGCCAAGGGGTCACTGAAAGGCAAGCCTATCTCGATCATATCGACACCACTACGTTCTAAATCTTGAATGATTTGAACCGTATCATCTAGTGCTGGGTAGCCTGCGGTGAAGTATATGGAAAGCAGTTTTTTATTTCCCTGTAGTTTTTGATTTATTCTGTTCATCATGCGAGCTTGAAATAGTCTATATATGTATTTAAATCCTTATCACCACGACCAGATAAGCTGATAACGATCACATCATCGGCTTCGAATTTTTTATGTTGAAAAATGGCAAAGGCATGTCCGGTTTCAATGGCGGGAATGATACCTTCCAATTGTGATAGTTCCAAACCAGCAGTCATGGCTTCATCATCGGTGGCAGAATAGAATTCCGCTCGGCCAGATTGATATAAATGGGAATGCATTGGCCCAACTCCAGGATAATCCAATCCTGCAGAAATAGAATAAGGTTCTGTTATTTGTCCGTCCGTAGTTTGCATCAACATGGTCTTACAGCCGTGTATGATACCCACTTTACCCAGTGCGGAAGTTGCGGCACTTTCCCCGGTCTCGATTCCTTTTCCGGCAGCCTCTACGGCGATGATCCCAACTTCTTCCTCATCTAGAAAATGGTAGTAGGTACCTGCCGCATTACTTCCCCCTCCAATACAAGCGACTACATAATCAGGGTTTTCCCGTCCTTCTTTTTCTTTCAATTGCCACTTGATTTCCTCCGAAATGACAGACTGGAAACGGGTTACCATATCGGGGTAGGGGTGCGGGCCGATGGCCGATCCAATGATATAATGGGTGTCTACCGGATTGTTGATCCAGTCGCGAATGGCCTCATTTGTAGCATCTTTTAAGGTACGACTTCCAGATAAGGCAGGACGCACCTCGGCGCCCAACATTTTCATTCGCGCTACATTTGGGGCTTGACGAGCAATGTCTATTTCACCCATATATACAACACATTCAATGCCCATTAAAGCACAAACCGTGGCCGTAGCCACCCCGTGTTGACCTGCACCCGTTTCTGCAATAATTCTGGTTTTTCCCAACTTCTTTGCCATCAAAATCTGTCCGATTGTGTTGTTGACTTTATGGGCCCCCGTGTGGTTTAGGTCCTCACGTTTCAAGTAAATTTTGCACCCATGTTTTTCGGAAAGGCGTTTGGCATAATAGAGTGGTGAAGGCCGCCCTACGTAATCTTTGAGAAGTTGATGGAATTCTTTTTGAAAAGAATCGGCATACATGAACTCCAAATACTTTTGACGTAACTCTTCAACATTAGGGTAGAGCATTTCAGGAATAAAAGCCCCTCCGAACTCCCCGTAATATCCTCTTTCATCTGCGTGATATCTCATAATTTTCAGTATTCAGTAAATAATTATTGATGATCAGTTGCCTGTTTATCGTGCTTTAGTGTTATTTGTCTGTATTGCTTTTTGTAAGGTTTTCAGTTCTTCAATATTTTTTAATCCGGGTTCGGTCTCGAATTTGCTATTGACATCGATAGCGTGGCAAAACCGGGCCTCAGGACGTTTCATGAATTCCTTGATGGATATCATCTCCTCTAAACCTATACCGCCGCTCAAAAAATAAGGTTTGGTAGAGGGGTATCTTTGCAAAACTTCCCAATTGAAGGTGTATCCATTTCCTCCTGGAAGTTTTCCCTTGGTGTCGAACAGGTAGTAATCACAGACATCCTCAAAATGGTTTAATTTACCAAAGTCAAAGTCATCTTGTATCGAAAACACTTTTACGATTTTTAGTTGCGGTATCGCTTTCTTCAGTTCGTCACAAAATGCCGGTGTTTCACTTCCGTGCAATTGGGCGTACAATAATCCATAGGTTTTTGTTTTTTCGGCGATTTCCAAAATTGTGGCGTCGACAAAGACTCCGACTTTTTTTATGCTATGTGGAATAGAGGGCATTTCTCCCTCAAAATAACGTCGCGAAGGTTCCCAGAAGATAAAACCTAAGTAATCTGGCTTCAAGGCCGCTACTTCTCCAGTATTTTTATTCATGCCGCAAACCTTTAACTTCAGGGAAACAGTACCTTCGTTAAGGGACGTCGCGTCTTTATTTGAATAATAATAGTCCACCGTTAGTCTAAATTTTGAATGAACGCCGCTGCACTTTCCGCAGGGTTTTTGGTTTTCATGAAATTTTCTCCAATGAGAAACCCTTCGTATCCAAAGGGTTTTAAATCTTGAATGGCATTAATTGAACTGATACCGCTCTCCGAAACTTTGACAAAATCCGTAGGAATCATATCCGCCAATGACTTACTGGTTTGCAAACTCACCTCGAAAGTTTTCAGATCACGGTTGTTCACCCCCAACATATCCAAACTGGGCATTATCGATTTATGTAACTCGGCTTCATTATGCACTTCTAAGAGGACTTCTAAGTCCAAACTTTTGGCAAGCTCCGAAAACACCTTGATTTCTTCCCTTGACAATACTGCCGCAATGAGCAGAATGACATCGGCACCATGGGCTTTGGCCTCCACTAGTTGATACTCATTAACAATAAACTCTTTTCGTAGCAAGGGAATATTCACAGCCGCCCTGGCCAGCACTAAATCTTCTAATGAACCTCCAAAGTATTTGATATCGGTCAGCACGCTCATACCACAAACACCTGCCTTTTGATATCCTTTAGCGACCTGAGCCACGTTAGTAAGCTGACTGATGGTTCCTTTTGAGGGGGAACGTCTTTTGTGCTCGGCAATAATTCCGGAAGTGCTATTTCGTAATGCTTTTACCAAAGAATGGGTGTTCCTTTCAAATAAAACGGAAGCCTCCAATTGCTTTGTTGGAATAATCGATTTTTTCAACGCGACCTCTTTGCGTTTGTCCGCTATGATTTTATCTAAAATGTTCATTTCTCTACTTTACGCACCTTTTTAGTATAGGGCAATCAGTTACTCAACTCTTGTAATTTCCGCAAGGCTTTTAACCCGCTTCCGTTCAACAAAGATTCCTTTGCTTTTTCGAACCCTTCTTTCACGCTTATATTTTCGACCGTTGCAATGGCGACACCGGCATTGGCGCAGACAACATTGTTCTGGGCTTCGGTACCTTTCGCCTGCAAAACATCCAGAAATATCTGGGCCGATCCTTCAATGCTCTCACCCCCTATAATATCGATTTGTCGAATGGGGGAAATCCCAAAATCGGCCGGGGTCAACATGCCTTCCGATTGGTTTGAAATGGTTTTTGTATTTCCGGTCAGAGAGATTTCGTCATAACCATCCAAGGCATGCAGTACGGTAAAATTCTTGTCGGTATTTTGATAGAGGTATCCGTACATACGGGCCAGTTCCAAGTTGAAAACCCCTACCATTTGATTCTTTGGAAAGGCAGGATTCACCATAGGTCCCAACATATTGAAAAAGGTTTTTACGCCAAGCTCCCTTCGAATGGGGGCGACATTTTTCATGGCAGGATGAAAGAGAGGGGCGTGCAAAACGCAAATTCCGGCTTCGTCGATGGATTTCTCTAAGAAGTCCGCCTCATTACTGAATTTGATACCCAAAAACTCCATCACGTTGCTACTTCCACATTTTGAGGAAACCCCATAATTGCCGTGTTTGGTCACTTTCACTCCGGCCCCTGCCGTTACAAAGGATGCCAAGGTTGAAATATTGAAGGTGTCTTTTCCGTCACCTCCCGTACCGCAAAGGTCTATGGGATTATAGGCGGAAAGATCAACGGCTAAGCACAGTTCTAAAAGCGCATCGCGGAAACCCTCTAATTCTTCTATGGTAATACTGCGCATCATATAAACGGTCAAGAAGGCCGCAATTTGACTGGTGTTGTATTCGCCTTTGGCAATATTCACCAAAATTTGTTTCGCATCTTCTTTCGAGAGGATGTCGTGATTGATCAGTTTGTTGAGTGTTTCTTTCATCACTAGAAATTTTATGTTCCATTCTTGCAATGGAAAATGCCTTTATCTTACAGGAAGACCCTTGCCTATAATTGAGCACCAAATCAATTTAATTCTTCAACCAATTCTCCAGAATCTTTTTTCCTTCAGGTGTTAAAACCGATTCTGGGTGAAATTGAACTGCACACACGTCATATTCTTTATGTCGCAAAGACATGACCTGTCCGTTTTTATCAAAAGAAGTCGCCTCAAGCATTTCAGGTAGTTCTGGATGAACCACCCATGAGTGGTACCGACCGACCTCGATTTCCTTAGGTATTCCTTCAAATAATTTATCTTCTTTCGCAATCGTTATTTTTGTGGCGATGCCATGATATACCTCATCCAAATTAATCAGTGAGCCACCAAATACCTCTGCTATGGCCTGTTGCCCAAGGCATACACCGAATATACTCTTCCGAGGCGCATATTTGTTAATAATCGCCTTCAAGAGCCCCGCTTCCTCAGGTATTCCTGGTCCTGGCGAGAGTACGATTTTATCAAATGCATCGACTTCATCAAGGGTTAGTTGGTCATTGCGTTTCACGATAACTTCACAATCCAGATCTTCGAGATAATGCACGAGATTGTAGGTAAAACTATCGTAATTGTCTATAACAAGTATCTTCTTCATCTTAAATCGTTTCTGCAATTTCAAGAGCTTTGGTCAATGCCCCCAGTTTGTTATAGGTCTCCTGCAATTCGTCTTCGGCATTTGATGCGGCCACCAGACCTGCGCCAGCTTGGTAATGGAGCTCATGGTTTTTGCTCAGAAAAGTTCGAATCATTATCGCATGATTGAAATTTCCACTAAAATCCATAAAGCCGATTGCGCCACCATAATATCCACGACTTGTTTTTTCATACTTTTCGATTAGTTGCATTGCCATATGCTTAGGTGCTCCGCTCAACGTTCCTGCCGGAAATGTATCCGCGACCACCTTCATCGTTGCAATATCCTTTTTCTTTTTGCCGGTCACTTTTGACACTAAGTGAATCACATGAGAGAAGAATTGTACTTCGCGATAGTTGGCCACTTCTACCATATTGCCATTTCGGCTCAGATCGTTTCTGGCTAGATCGACCAACATCACATGTTCACTATTTTCCTTATCGTCTTCGGTAAGTTGTTTGGCTAGAATAGCATCTTGTTCATCATTACCGGTGCGCTTAAAAGTTCCGGCGATAGGGTGAATTTCCGCCTTACCGTTTTGAACGATCAGTTGTGCCTCGGGAGAACTTCCAAATATTTTAAAATCCCCGTAATCAAAATAGAATAGATAAGGTGAAGGGTTCACCGAGCGCAGGGCTCTGTATACGTTGAATTCATCTCCTTTGAAACCTTGTGAGAATCGTCGCGATAAAACCAATTGAAACACGTCGCCACGCTGACAATGCTTTTTGGCCAATTCCACATGCTCTTTGTATTCTTCATCCCTT
This sequence comes from uncultured Flavobacteriaceae bacterium, assembly GCA_947494565.1. Classification (GTDB taxonomy): domain Bacteria; phylum Bacteroidota; class Bacteroidia; order Flavobacteriales; family Flavobacteriaceae; genus Maribacter_C. The sequence goes on from CANLVG010000005.1 coordinate 412,922, forward strand.
AAGTTGGAGGATACTGTTCCGTCCATGGTAAAATTGTAGGACGCAAAGTTCTTGACATTTAGAATCTGTTCGATTTCCGGAATATTGTTTTCCGATTCAAAGCAATGTGCAAAGATATAGGCTTCGTTCTTGAAGTGATTGATGGCAATGATGTTCTGGTACACCGCATAATAGATATCCGGAATTTGAATGGTACCCTCCTTTTTTTCAAGCGCCACGCTTTCATAATACCGAACCGCATCATAGGCCATATAGCCAAATAGCCCATTATTTATGAACTTAAAATCACTTTTTCCTGTATCAAAACGTTGACTGAAATCATGAATCACTTGTACCACGTCGGTTTGCGGGTCGATCTTTATTTCGTCTGACGAACCATCGGGAAACTGTCGGGATATTATCTCATTCTCCACCTTAAAAGAGGCAATGGGATTACAGCAGATATACGAAAAACTGTTATCGTTGGCATGGTAGTCACTACTTTCCAAAAGGATGCTATTCGGAAATCGATCTCTAATCTTCAGATAGACACTTACAGGAGTGATGGTGTCCGCTAATATTTTTCGGTAATGTGATTGTAATTTGTATTTCATCTGATGCTATAAAAAGAGTAAGGCTTGTCGTGATGACAAGCCTTATATAGTTTTACTACAATGATGCTTAGCTCACGATAACTTTCGAGAGTTAGACCACCACCATGTATTATTTCGTAATTCAATCATTATGTGTCAAATATAGAAATCATTTTTTTTGCCTACAAATGAAATGCCGATAAAAAGAAATCCGATGTCATGATGATTATTTTAATAGGTACGGCATCAGGCTATAATTTGAAGTTCTAAGGTCTTCGGTCGTCCCTATTTTCAAGAATCAAAAAACCCCGCGCTTCAGATGAAACACGGGGCCGCTTAACTGTGAGGTCAAGTCTACTAAAATTCTAAATCCACAACAAGATCGAACTCATCATAGATAGTTTTGTCTCCAAGGTTTTCAAAGAAACTACCAGAACCATACTTGACATCGTATTCTGCTCTGTCAACTTTCAAAGTGGCGGTCGCTTTACTTCCATATACGGATACATCAAAGGTAATAGGTTTAGTAATACCTTTTATAGTCAGGTCTCCGGTAACCTCGTACGAGTTCTTTCCAGAAGCCTTCACATTGGTGAAAACCAATTTGGAAGTTGGGTGATTGGCAACCCCGAAGAAATCGTCAGATTTCAGATGCCCCTCCAGCTTTCCTTTGTATTCACCTTCTAGATCGGTAGAAATCAAGGTAGGCATGTCGACCACGAATTCCCCACCGGTCAATTTATCGCCATCAAACAGCAATGCGCCCGATTTCAAATCGACGGTACCAGTATGGGATCCGGTAACTTTGTACGCCTTCCACGTCACTTTGCTTGTTTCAGAATTTACTTCCTTTTTTTCACCCTCAACAGGTGTAGTTGCCGTTGCTGTTGCTCCGAATACTATAGCTAATGCTAAACTTAAAACTGTCTTTTTCATGTTTGTAACTTAAATGTAATTAATTATTTGTGTTTATTTAAAATTTATTGAACAATGCGTTCAGTTGTTCCAGTTCTTTTTTGGAGATGTTCTTCAAAATAGCCTTTTCCGCAATCGCCATGGCTACATCCATTTTCTTCAATACCTTATCTCCCTCTTCGGTAATATTAATTTCTACTTTTCTACGGTTTGATGGGCAAACGATTCTATTGACATACCCTTTTAAAATTAATTTGTCTACCAAACGAGTGGTATTGCTCATTTTTGTGACCATTCGTTCGTTCAAGGTAGAAAGATGGGCGGGTTTCCCGTTTTGTCCCCTTAAGATGCGTAACACATTAAACTGCTGTAACGAGACGTCAAAGGGCTTCAATACACCTGAAATAGTCTCATTGATCTTGTTGTTGACCAACATGAAGTGAATAATGGTCCTGCTCTCTAGCGGAATCTTTTTTTCGGTTTGTATGGTTTCTTCAACATTCATGTTGTTACAATAATTGTATATACAAATGTATGTCGATTTTCTTTCTCACCAAATACAAAAGGTCTAATCTTTTGTTAATTTTTTAGGAAGGATATATGATCGAAAAGAAGTATTTTTGAAAGCAAAGATTCAGTTATGGCAGATTTATCACAAGAAGAGTGGGCAGAGCAATTGCAGAATGATGATAACGCGTTCATCTTGGATGTTCGAACGGACGATGAGGTGGAAGAAGGGTATATTCCCAATGCGAAGCAAATAGATATTTATTTAGGGCAAGGTTTCATCGACGAGCTTCAGAAATTAGATGCTTCAAAAAATTACTACGTGTATTGCCGAAGCGGTAACCGAAGTGGTCAGGCCTGCGCTATCATGAACAGTATCGGGATTGAGAATACTTTTAATCTAGAAGGTGGTTTTATGAATTGGACAGGAGAGGTGGTCGAGTAATTTTTATACAGTTTTTTCTTACTTTTAGTGTTTTTCAATTATTTTAGCACGAAACACAAACCTCCTTTTTCGTGCGAGAAGATTTGCTTCATTTCTTATGGAAGTATAATAAACTGACCCCATCTGATTTATATACGACCTGTTCCGAATCTATTTCAATTGGCGATACAGGCACTCACAATCATTTGTCAGGACCTGATTTTTTCAATGCAAAAATCCATATTGACGGCCAACTTTGGGCAGGTAATGTGGAAATCCATGTAAAAGCTTCGGATTGGTATGCCCACCACCACGAAGAAGATCCGAAGTATGAAAATGTAATCTTGCACGTGGTCTGGGAAGAAGACACTGTGGTCTTTAGGAAAAATGGGACTGTTATCCCCACGCTTGAATTGAAAAACGTGGTTTCTCCAAAATTCGTAGAGGTCTATCAAGAGCTTTTGGACAAACAGAAACATTCCTTCATCAATTGTGAGGCCGATATGTTGGAGGTCGACTCGTTTATTTTTGAGCATTGGTTAGAACGATTGTATTTCGAACGTTTGGAACACAAGTCCGAAACCATTTCTAAATTGCTTGAGAATTCCAAAAACGATTGGGAGCAAGTGCTCTTTACCTTACTTCTGAAAAGTTTCGGATCGAAAATCAATAGCGACGCTTTTTTGACGCTAGCCGATCACTTGGAATTTTCCATTGTTCGCAAAGTAGGGCATAGTGTGGATCAGCTGGAGAGTTTGCTATTCGGAATGTCACATTTGTTAGAAGATGAAAACATTGTTGATTTATACTATCTACGATTGAAACGGGATTTTGAATTTTTAAAACGAAAATTCAAGTTGGATAATGAAGGTGTTCTCAAACCTGAATTTTTCAAATTGCGTCCAGCCAATTTTCCAACGCTCCGCCTGTCGCAGTTTGCCAATTTATATGGTAAGCAAGGCAGTCTTTTTGAAAAAGTAATCAAAGCTACCGATTTAAATATGTTGTATTCGGTTTTTGAAAGCTCGGCGACCGCTTATTGGAACGATCATTATGTTTTTGGTAAGTCATCCAAGGAAAAGGCGAAAAAGTTGACCAAGCCCTTTATTGATTTACTGATCATCAACACGGTCTTGCCATTGAAGTTTTGTTATTCTCGGCATTTAGGCAAAGCTTCTGCGGGCGAAATACTGCACATTATCACCCAGATCAAAGCGGAACAGAATGCTATAATCAAAGGTTATGATGGTTTAGGGGTAACGATCGAAACCGCTATGCAAACTCAGGCACTACTACAATTATATCAAGAGTATTGTACCGCGAATAAATGTTTGGATTGCGCCATAGGCAGTACGATATTACATAGAAATGTGTAATTTTAGGCATGAATTTTTTCTATTCTATTCTGTATTATTTTCAGAAACGTGGTTTTGAAGTTTGTCGGCGAATAGCTGAAAGATTGGGCATTCGTGCTCGAGTAGTGAGAACATCATTTATTTATCTTACGTTTGTGACAGTGGGCTTTGGTTTTGCACTCTATTTGTTTTTGGCTTTTTGGCTAAAGATAAAGGACTTGGTGTACACCAAAAGAACCTCGGTTTTTGACCTCTAAATATGATTAAACTTTCTCGTTCCAAGCTGTATCTGGCCCTGTCCTTGACCCTTGCGGTGGTCCTATGTGGTACAATCGGTTATCGTTATATTTCCGATTATACATGGATCGATGCGCTCTACATGACCATCATAACAATGGCCACGGTCGGGTTTAAGGAGGTTCATCCCTTAGACGATACCTCAAAGATTTTTACGGTATTCTTAATTGTGGCAAGTGTGTTTATTTTAGGGTTTGCCATTTCAGTGCTTACCGAGTATATTTTGGGAAGGAATTCCATGCAACTTTTAAAAAAAAAGAGGGTGAAAAATAGAATCAAGAATTTATCCGAACATGTAATTGTTTGTGGGTTCGGAAGAAATGGGATGCAAGCAGCAGAACGCCTAAAAGCCTACAAAAGACCTTTTGTCGTTATAGAGCGTAATCGTGATATCATTGAACGTTATGAAGCGGATATACTTTTTGTTGAAGGTGACGCCAATGATGATGATGTATTAAAAGAAGCCGGTATTGACCACGCGCAATATTTGATTGTGGCCCTACCCGATGATGCGGCGAATCTTTTCGTTGTGCTCTCCGCGCGTCAATTGAATCAGAAACTTTTTATCATCAGTCGTGCTTCTTTGGTCACCTCACAAAAGAAATTACAACTTGCCGGAGCCAATAAAGTGATTATGCCTGATAAAATCGGAGGTGATCATATGGCATCGCTGGTAGTCATGCCCGACCTTATAACATTTATGGATAAACTTTCCACAGAAGGGGAACATACCACGAATCTAGAAGAAGTGCCTATTGAGGACTTTTCAGATCAGATGGAGTGCAATTCACTGCGCGATCTTGACCTTAGGCGAAGAACAGGTTGTACGATTATTGGATATATTGCACCCGACGGAGACTATATTATTAACCCCGAGGCCGATATGGAACTTGAGCCGAAAAGTAAGGTCATCGTTCTCGGACGTCCTGAACAGATTAGAAAGTTGAACGAAATGTTCCATATTGACGGCGGCATTTCAAGTTAATTTAACCCTATTGCTTGATTGTGATGCTTATTTTTAGGATATTGTCCACGACTAATTAAAAAATATACCAAACAAACCCAAATTATGAAGTATAGACTTCTTGCCCTAATTTCTTTATTCTTACCAATTTTAAGTACCGCTCAAGAGACCGTTGAGAAAGGTCTTGATGAGAGAGTCAATGATGCATTCATGCCGTTTGCCGTTTGGTGGGAAAACACGGTACTAACCCCAATCAGCATTGGCGGGTACGATTTGCCTATTGTTCTTATTTTACTGGTTTTGGGCGCCACGTTCTTCACAGTATATTTCAAAGTTCCCGGCATATCGAAGTTTGGTTTGGCCATAAATACGGTACGAGGAAAATATGATGAAATGGACCATCACGGAGTAGAGAAATCAGATGTCAATATTGTTGATGGTGATTTGGTCGATACTATTGCGGATGAGAGCAAGGAAGGAGAAGTAAGCCATTTTCAAGCGTTGGCCACCGCGGTTTCCGGAACCGTCGGTCTTGGTAATATTGCAGGTGTGGCCGTAGCGATAGCTTTAGGAGGTCCTGGGGCTACATTTTGGATGATAGTCTGTGGCTTGATCGGAATGTCGACCAAGTTTGTGGAATGTACTTTAGGTGTGAAGTATAGGGATGTGGGTAGCGACGGTACCGTATACGGCGGCCCCATGTACTACATGTCAAGGGGTTTGAACGAAAAAGGTTTGAAAGGTCTCGGCAAGGTTTTAGGGGTCATTTTTGCCATATTATGTGTTGGTGCCTCTTTTGGCGGGGGTAACGCTTTTCAATCGAATCAGGCCGCTGTACAGTTGACCTCGATGTTTGGCTGGGAAGGCGGTGCTACTGGCGTTATTATTGGTGTGGTCATGGCAATTTTAGTGGGTATCGTAATTATTGGAGGAATCAAAAAAATCGCCAGTGTTACGGAGAAAATCGTGCCTTTCATGGCAGGTATCTATGTTCTCGCCTCCCTAGTGATCATATTTGCTAATATTAAATATGTTGGAGACGCTTTCGGAATGATATTCTCTGGCGCCTTTACGCCTGAAGCCGGTCTGGGCGGTATTGTTGGGGTAATCATTGTAGGTTTTCAAAGAGCGGCATTCTCTAACGAGGCCGGTGCGGGTTCTGCTGCTATTGCCCATTCAGCAGTTAAAACCAAGTACCCTGCCAGTGAAGGAGTAGTAGCACTTCTAGAACCTTTTATAGATACGGTTGTCATTTGTACAATGACCGCTTTGGTCATTATTTTCTTTAATATGGACGCAGGAGCGTTTGATTATGGAAATGCTGTCGGTAGTACGGTACTTCTAAATGATTCACAAACATATGTTGGAGGGGTAGATTTGACATCAATGGCCTACGACTCGGTGATACCAGGTTTTAGATATGTATTGACGATAGCGATTATTATGTTTGCCTTCTCCACTATGATTTCATGGTCGTATTATGGGCTCCAATCTTGGAAATATCTATTTGGAAGGGGAAAAACCATGGATACGGTCTATAAGGTCTTGTTTTTACTTTTCGTAGTCATCGGAGCGGCGGCCACTTTGGATGCGGTAATCAAATTTTCCGACGCCATGATATTGGCCCTGGTCTTTCCGAACATGATAGGACTGCTATTTTTGTTCCCAAGAGTACGGGAAGAACTCAACAAGTACCTGTCGGATATAAAAGCCAACTTCAAATAATAACAAGTTGAAGGGTTTTAAATCTCGCTTTAAGCCTTTCTGGAAGTTGGTCGGTTTCAATAGACAAGAACGTAGTGGAATTTTCTTTTTGCTCCTACTCATAGTTCTGTTGCAGGTCGGGTACGTTTTGATGGATTCTTTTTATCAACCAAATGGACCGACCATTTTTTCAGAGAATATTCGGCTTCAGACCGGCATAGATGCTTTGAAGGAAAAGGCGGAAATGGAAGATGCTCCAAAAATGTATCCGTTTAACCCCAATTTTATAACCGACCATAAAGGCTATGTCTTAGGTATGAGTATTTCCGAAATTGATAGGCTCCATGAATTTAGGGCGCAGCACAAATTCGTGAACACCCCGGAAGATTTTCAAAAAGTCACTCAGATTTCCGATTCCCTGTTGATGGTTATCACGCCCTTTTTCAAGTTTCCCGATTGGACAAAAAAAGCAAGGAGGGTACCAGTGGAAACAAGCGATTCGAAATTCTTGGAAAAACCATTGGTTTCTGAAAAAAGACCTCCTAAGAACTTTCCGTTGCACGATTTGAACGCCGTCACCGCCAACGAACTGAGGGCTATAAGTGGAATCGGTGAGGTGCTCTCAAAGAGAATTGTGAAATTCAGGAATCGATTAGGTGGTTTTTTAGTAGAAGAACAATTATATGATGTGTATGGTTTGCCACCAGAGGTAACAAAAAAAGTCTTAAGAAAATATAAAGTGTTTAACGCACCCGAAGTTACCAAGATCAATATCAATACAGCTACAGTAGCGCAAATAGCTTCCATAACCTATATACGATTTGACTTGGCGGAGGAAATCGTACGCTACCGAGAAGCCAATGGGCCATTTTCAAACTTAAACGAACTGTTAAATATTGACCGTTTTCCAGCGGAAAAGATCTCTAGAATAGCCTTATATTTGTCGCTTTAAATTGATTGCTATGCAAAGTATGTACTTCACTGAAGAACATCATCTCTTCAGGGAAAGTCTCCAGAACTTTTTACAAAAAGAAGTAGTGCCCCATATCGACGATTGGGAAACTACAGGTATCATAGATCGCTCCATTTGGAAAAAATTCGGAGAAATGGGCTTTCTCGGCTTGGCGACTCCAGAAGATCATGGTGGAATGGGGTTGGATTTGTTCTACACCGTCATTCTGCTTGAGGAACTGCAAAAAATCAATTCCGGAGGATTTGCCGCTGCCGTATGGGCCCACGTCTATTTGGCAATGACACACCTGAACAAGAATGCCAACGCACTTCAGAAGGAGGCTTACTTGAGGCCTAGCGTACTTGGAGAGAAACTAGGTTGCCTCGGGGTTACCGAACCTTTTGGAGGTAGTGACGTAGCCGCCATGAGAACTACAGCTACTAGAAAAGGTGAGGTATATGTCCTCAACGGTTCGAAGACCTTTATCACCAACGGGGTGTACGGAGACTATATCATCTTGGCGGCTAAAACAGATGCTACTGCGGGTAACAAAGGCATTAGTCTGTTCATCGTCGATTTGAAAAGCGAAGGGGTCACCGCGAACAAATTGAATAAGCTAGGGTGGCGAGCTTCGGATACGGCCGAGCTGGCATTCGACAATGTGCAGGTTCCTGCCGATAATTTAATGGGAGAGGAAGGAAAGGGCTTCGGTTTCATCATGGAAGCTTTTGCCCTAGAACGTTTGATTATGGGGGTTAATGCCCATGCCAGGGCCGAATATGCGTTGGACTACGTGTTGGACTATATGTCGGAACGGGAAACCTTTGGCAAACCGATTAACCAATATCAGGCGTTGCGCCATCGTATTGTCGACTTACATGCTGATATGGATATGTGTAAACAATATAACTACGGTGTAGTCTATAAAATGGATAAGGGTGAATACGTGGTTCGTGAAGCGACGATATCCAAATTGAAGTCGACAAAAATGGCGGATGACGTCGCCCATGAGTGCCTACAGTTTCTTGGGGGTTATGGGTATATAGAAGACTATCCTATGGCTCGTCTTTTTAGAGATAGTAGATTGGGGCCTATTGGTGGTGGAACCTCAGAGATTCTTCGTGAGATCGTTGCCAAGATCATCATTGATAAGAAAGAGTACAAGGCCCCTAAAGGATAGACCGGTAGGGCCTGAAAATAGTTTTTTGCACATTTATGCATATTTGGTTGCGAGTTGTAAATTAGTTTATATCTTTGCAGCCCTAATCATTAAAGAAAGGAGGTTGTAGCCCATGTTGATAATACCGATTAAAGAAGGAGAAAACATAGATAGAGCTTTAAAGCGTTTTAAGCGAAAGTTCGATAAAACAGGTACAATGCGCCAATTGCGCAAACGCCAACAATTTACGAAGCCTTCTGTAGCTCGACGAGCACAAATACAAAAAGCCCAGTACATTCAAGGTCTTAAAGACCAAGAGGAAATCTAGTACTGAACAAATATGAGATTAAAATCCCGCATTTAGCGGGATTTTTTTGTCTCCAACTTTAGTGCTGATAACCGCCTGACCGCTTGGTCTTCAAACGAGGCCTCAGAATGCCTTAAAACTTTCATAACTTTGTGATATGTCGGTAAAAGCTTTTTTAGCCTACGTATCATTAGAAAAGAATTATTCTTCCCATACCGTAAAGGCTTACGGTAACGACATTGGTGATTTCAAAAGGTTTTGTAAGGAGACCTATGATATCTCCAATATCGAAGCGGTTTCGTACTCGCAAATCAGGAGTTGGATCGTAAGTTTGGTGAACGACTCCATTTCAAACCGCACCGTCAATCGAAAAATAGCCTCTTTAAAAGCTTACTACAAGTTTCTGCAACGCGTCGGTGATATAGAGGTAAATCCGTTGGCGAAGCACAAGGCCTTGAAAACTTCGAAAAAAATGGAAGTACCCTTTTCCGAGGCCGAAATGAGTGCGCTTTTAAAACAAATTTCCTTTAAAGAAGGATTTGAGGGAATAAGGGATCAGTTGATGATCGAGCTCCTATACACCTCAGGTATTAGGAGAGCCGAACTGATCGATTTGCAATTGGTCGACCTCAATCTACGCGGGGGTACGATAAAGGTGCTGGGAAAGCGAAATAAAGAGCGTATCATTCCTCTTTTGGGGGGCATTACCGACTTGTTCGTACAATACTTGATCGCCCGTGATGAACTCGAAAGCATTGTGGATGACGACTATGTGTTTTTGTCAAAAAGCGGTCATAAAATATACGAAACCCTTGTCTACAGAGTTATTAATAAGTATCTTAGTGAGGTATCGCAAAAAGCAAAAAGGAGCCCTCATATTCTAAGGCATACTTTTGCAACCCACCTGCTCAATAAAGGAGCGGATTTGAATTCCGTGAAGGAATTATTAGGTCATTCAAGTTTGGCTTCTACTCAGGTATATACCCATAATAGTATTGCCGAGCTTAAGAAAGTGCATTTGGCTTCACATCCCAGAAATAAAAAATAGTGCACTACTAAACAGTTATTTAACCTTTAAATCATTAGCTTATGAAAGTAAATGCTCAATCTGTAAATTTTAATGCGGATGCAACGCTTATACAATTTGTCGAAAACCGATTGAATAAGTTAGAAACTTTTTATAATAAAGTGGTCAGTTCCGATGTCTATCTCAAGGTTGAGAACACTAGTTCCAAAGAGAATAAAATAGTGGAAATCAAATTACATATCCCCAAGGATAAATTCATGGTGAAAAAGCAGTGTAAAACTTTTGAGGAAGCGGTCGATTCGGCCTGTAACACACTGGAAAGAAAACTGATAAAAAGGAAAGAAAAAATGAGGGTGTATGCCTGATTAAAATTTTCCATATTTTGTTTTGATTAAACAAATAAATATATACATTTGCAGTCCGTTAGAAATAGCGGACTTTTTTATGCGTAAAAAAGGGTAAAAAGGCCGATGTAGCTCAGCTGGCTAGAGCAGCTGATTTGTAATCAGCAGGTCGTGGGTTCGAGTCCCTCTATCGGCTCAAAATGTGGAATTATTTTAAATGGTTTTGCAGATTGAAATTTTGAAATGGTCAAGGGACGCGAAGTTTATGCCGAGCGTAGACGAGATGAGTTCCTGTGCCGATTCAAAAATGGAAATAAGTTCATTAAAATAGTGAAGTATAATAAAGAAGGGGAGATACTCAAGCGGCCAACGAGGGCAGACTGTAAATCTGCTGACTATGTCTTCGCAGGTTCGAATCCTGCTCTCCCCACATCTTTTAGGAAATTCCAATTTGGAATTTATAAGAATTGCGGGAGTAGCTCAGTTGGTAGAGCGTCAGCCTTCCAAGCTGAATGTCGCCGGTTCGAACCCGGTCTCCCGCTCTAAAAAGGCTCTTTAGATATCGAAGTTGAAGTGTTTTAGTTGAACACTTTCGTTTTGATTTGTGAAGAAGAATAGGGTGAGAAGTCTGTGCTGAGCGCAGCCGAGGTAAATTCAGGGGTCTCGCTCAAATACTGAGTAAGCGTTTGCGGTTTAGTGTCGGTCGAGATAGCTTTAAACCTTGAACCTGAAACCCCAAAAAGGCCGACGTAGCTCAGGGGTAGAGCGTTTCCTTGGTAAGGAAGAGGTCACGGGTTCAATTCCCGTCGTTGGCTCTATTAGTTGACAAATTTGTACACACACACTAATATAAACATAAGATTAAAATTCATTAAAAATGGCAAAGGAAACTTTTGATCGTTCCAAACCGCACTTAAATATTGGTACCATTGGACACGTCGATCACGGAAAAACTACATTGACTGCTGCTATCACCGAAGTATTGGCGAACGCAGGATTATCTGAAAAGAGAAGCTTCGATTCTATCGATAACGCTCCTGAAGAAAAAGAAAGAGGTATCACTATCAACACTTCGCACGTTGAATATCAAACTGCGAATCGTCACTATGCCCACGTTGATTGTCCTGGTCACGCGGATTATGTGAAGAACATGGTTACTGGTGCTGCTCAAATGGATGGAGCTATCCTTGTTGTAGCTGCGACTGATGGTCCTATGCCACAAACTCGTGAGCACATCCTTTTAGGACGTCAGGTAGGTATCCCAAGAATCGTTGTTTTTATGAACAAGGTGGATATGGTTGATGATGAAGAGCTTTTAGAGCTTGTTGAAATGGAAATCAGAGAGTTGCTTTCTTTCTACGAATATGATGGTGACAATGGTCCCGTAATCGCTGGTTCTGCATTAGGTGCTTTGAACGGTGAGCAAAAATGGGTCGATACCGTAATGGAATTGATGACTGCTGTTGATGATTGGATCGAGCTTCCAAAAAGAGATGTTGAAAAAGATTTCTTGATGCCTGTTGAAGACGTATTTACGATTACCGGTCGTGGTACTGTTGCTACTGGTCGTATTGAAACCGGAGTTGCCAATACTGGTGATGCCGTTGATATTATCGGTATGGGTGCAGAGAAATTGTCTTCTACAATTACAGGGGTTGAAATGTTCCGTAAGATATTGGATAGAGGTGAAGCTGGTGATAATGTTGGTATCCTTTTGAGAGGTATCGAAAAATCTGATATCAAAAGGGGAATGGTAATCTGTAAGCCGGGTTCTGTTAAGCCACACGCTAAATTTGAAGCTGAGGTTTATATCCTTAAGAAAGAAGAAGGTGGTCGTCACACACCATTTCACAATAACTATCGTCCTCAGTTCTACGTCAGAACCACTGATGTAACTGGTACGATCAATCTTCCTTCAGGAGTTGAAATGGTTATGCCTGGTGATAACCTTACCATTACTGTTGATTTGCTTTCTCCAATTGCATTGAGCGAAGGACTTCGTTTTGCGATCCGAGAGGGTGGTAGAACAGTAGGTGCAGGTCAGGTAACTAAGATTTTAGACTAAAAATCTTTAGAAGTTATTTACACATTAAGGGTGTCCGCCAACAGGCGGATACCTTTAAATGTGAATAAAAACGGGTGTAGCTCAGTTGGTAGAGCACTGGTCTCCAAAACCAGGTGTCGGGAGTTCGAGTCTCTCCTCCCGTGCGAAACGAGTTTAACGACCTTTCACAAGAGAAGTCCACTCGAAATAATAAGGCCGCGGCTTTATTTTTCGTGTCTTAGAAATTAAGAATGACTTTTGGATTAGTTCGCCATTGACGTAAAGGGTAAAAAAGAAACAACATGTTGACCTATATAAAAGAATCGATTGAAGAGTTGCGCAACCACGTAACCTTGCCGACCAAGGCTGAATCTTCTAACCTTATGGTTGTTGTGGCGGTTTTCTCCATATTGTTCGCTCTGGCGACATGGGGGGTTGATGAGTATTTTTCGGATTTGATTGCAGGCAATTTATTTTCTGCGAAGACGTACTCGGATTATTTAGAAGCTGGATTCGGCGGCGTATTGCGCTTACTGTGGTATGCTATACTAACGGTAGGTCTTGTTTTAGGAGTATCTTCATTTACAAGTAAGAATAAAAACCAATAGGCATGTCCGAAGTACTGGAAAAAAAATGGTATGTGGTAAGGGCTGTTAGCGGTCAAGAAAACAAAATCAAAGGCTACATCGAAAGTGAGGTCACTAGACTCGGGTTTGGTGATTATCTAGAAGATGTTTTAGTCCCCACTGAAAAGGTAGTGCAGATTCGAAATGGAAAAAAAATCAATAAAGAACGGGTTTATTTTCCTGGATATATCATGATCAAAGCCAATTTAGGTGGTGAAATGATTCATATTATACGGTCGATTACCAATGTAATCGGTTTTTTAGGGGAAACCAAAGGAGGCGACCCCGTTCCACTTCGGAAGTCCGAGGTGAACAGAATGCTCGGTAAAGTTGATGAATTGGCCGTGAATACCGATAGTGTGGCCATACCTTTCGTGTTTGGTGAAACGGTAAAAGTTATTGATGGCCCGTTTAATGGTTTTAACGGTACTGTCGAAAAAATAAATGAGGAAAAACGCAAACTTGAGGTCATGGTGAAGATTTTCGGAAGAAAAACGCCTTTGGAATTGAGTTACATGCAAGTAGAAAAGATTTAAAGTAATTGTTACATATATAAAATTGTGTTGCTTCCACTAACACGATTTCAATTTAATTTTAAACAATGGCAAAAGAAGTAGGTAAAGTAGTTAAACTACAAGTTAGGGGAGGTGCAGCGAATCCATCGCCACCGGTCGGACCCGCCTTAGGTGCTGCCGGCGTTAACATCATGGAGTTCTGTAAGCAGTTCAATGCGCGTACACAGGACAAACCCGGAAAGGTTTTACCAGTTGTTATCACCGTCTATAAAGACAAGTCGTTCGACTTTGTCGTAAAAACACCACCGGCGGCCGTTCAGTTGATGGAAGCAGCTAAGATTAAGAAAGGATCTGGCGAACCTAACCGTGTGAAATTAGGTAGTGTCACTTGGGATCAGATTAAGACCATCGCAGAAGATAAAATGGTAGACTTGAATGCGTTTACTGTAGAGTCTGCAATGAGTATGATCGCGGGAACGGCACGTTCAATGGGTATGAAGGTTGCTGGAAAACGACCTTTTTAAATCTTAAAAAGCAATTTTAAAAATGGCAAAATTAACAAAGAAGCAAAAAGAAGCTCGTGCTAAAATAGAGAAAGACAAGCTCTATTCCGTTGACGAAGCCTCGGCTTTGGTAAAAGAAATCACCAATACAAAATTCGATTCATCTATTGAATTGGCGGTGCGTTTGGGTGTTGATCCACGTAAAGCGAATCAAATGGTCCGTGGGGTGGTGACACTTCCACATGGTACAGGTAAAGATGTGAAGGTTTTGGCGTTGGTTACTCCTGATAAAGAAGCAGATGCTAAAGAAGCCGGAGCCGATTATGTTGGCTTGGATGAGTATCTGGATAAAATCAAGGGAGGTTGGACCGATGTTGATGTTATTATCACGATGCCTAGCGTAATGGGTAAATTGGGCCCCTTAGGTCGTATTTTAGGACCAAGAGGTTTGATGCCGAACCCGAAGACGGGTACAGTGACCATGGATGTGGCGAAAGCCGTAACTGATGTTAAAGGTGGTAAGATTGATTTCAAGGTTGATAAAACCGGTATCGTACATGCTGCAATAGGAAAGGCATCTTTTACCGCTGACAAAATTGCGGGTAACGCAAAAGAGTTGTTGGAGACTTTGAATAAATTAAGGCCTACGGCGGCAAAAGGGGTGTATATGAAAAGCATCTTCATGTCCAGTACCATGAGTCCTAGTGTTCAATTAGATCCTAAGACAGTTTAACTAACTGGTAGTAAAAATTTTTAGTATGACAAGAGAAGAAAAAGCAAACGTAATACAGGATTTGACTACGGAGTTAGCGGATAACTCTACCATTTACTTGGCGGATATATCCGGATTGGATGCCAAAACAACCTCTGATTTAAGAAGAGCTTGTTTTAAGGCTGATATCAAACTGTCCGTAGTGAAAAACACCTTGCTTGCAAAAGCAATGGAAGCTTCTGAAAGAGAATTCGGTGAACTTCCCGAAGTGCTGAAAGGCAATACTTCACTGATGTTTTCCGAGGTTGGAAATGCTCCGGCAAAACTGATCAAGAATTTCAGGAAAAAGGCGGATAAACCCTTATTGAAAGGCGCATTCGTCGAAGAGGCGGTTTATATTGGTGATGAAAATCTAGATGCTCTAGTTAGTATTAAGTCCAAGGAAGAAATGATTGGTGAAATAATCGGACTGTTACAGTCTCCGGCCAAGAACGTTATTTCTGGACTTAAATCCGGTGGAGGTAAAATCGCTGGTATCTTGAAGACATTATCAGAAAGAGAATAGTACGCACTAAACTAATTATATTTTAAAATTTTATTAAACGATAGAAAAATGGCAGATTTAAAAGATTTCGCAGAACAGTTGGTTAACTTGACCGTAAAAGAGGTTAACGAGTTGGCTGATATATTAAAAGAAGAATACGGCATTGAACCTGCAGCTGCAGCTGTAGCTGTTGCCGCTGGAGGCGCTGGAGCCGATGGTGGTGAGGCCGCTGAGGAAAAATCGGAATTCGATGTTATCCTCAAAGCAGCAGGAGGTTCTAAATTAGCCGTGGTTAAGTTGGTTAAGGAATTGACCGGCTTAGGATTGAAAGATGCTAAAGACATCGTTGATAGTGCACCAAAGGCCGTTAAGGAAGGTGTGGCTAAAGACGAAGCTGAAGGAATCAAGAAATCATTGGAAGAAGCAGGAGCAGAAGTTGAGCTTAAATAATAGCAGCAACCATAACGCTTTCGGTTTAGGTCTTTTCTCGCTTTCGCGGGGCTAGACCTAAGCCTTTTTATAGATACCGCGTATATAAAGCCGTATACGACCCATTTTTAGTATTCACGATCAAAATACTGTCCATAGATGTTCACAAACACTACTGAAAGAATTAATTTCGCATCCGCTAAGAACACGCCGGAATACCCGGATTTCTTGGACATTCAGATTAAATCGTTTCAAGATTTTTTCCAACTTGAGACAAAATCCGATGAGAGGAGCGATGAAGGTCTATACAATACCTTCCAAGAAAACTTCCCTATTACCGATACCAGAAACCAGTTTGTACTTGAGTTTCTCGATTATTTTATAGATCCGCCAAGATATTCCATTCAAGAGTGTATTGAGCGTGGACTAACCTATAGCGTGCCTTTGAAGGCACGACTCAAGTTGTACTGTACCGATCCAGAGCATGAAGATTTTGAGACCATCGTACAAGACGTTTATTTAGGAACCATTCCATATATGACCCCATCGGGTACATTTGTGATAAATGGTGCGGAACGTGTTGTGGTTTCTCAGTTACATAGATCGCCAGGAGTATTCTTTGGGCAATCGTTTCATGCCAATGGAACCAAATTGTATTCTGCAAGGGTAATACCTTTTAAAGGGTCTTGGATAGAATTTGCGACGGATATCAATAGCGTGATGTACGCGTACATTGATCGAAAGAAAAAGTTGCCTGTTACTACCTTGTTCCGTGCAATCGGTTTTGAAAGGGATAAGGATATTTTGGAGATTTTCGACCTCTCGGAAGAGGTGAAAGTATCTAAAGCAGGACTGAAAAAAGTATTGGGCCGCAAATTGGCCGCAAGAGTGTTGAACACTTGGCATGAAGATTTCGTTGACGAGGATACCGGTGAAGTGGTATCGATCGAACGTAACGAAATCGTGTTGGATCGTGACACCGTTCTAGAAAAAGAACATATCGAAGAAATATTGGAAGCAGATGCAAAGACCATTCTTCTCCATAAAGAGAATAATGCTCAGTCTGACTACGCGATCATACACAATACACTTCAAAAAGATCCTACGAACTCTGAGAAAGAGGCCGTAGAACATATTTACAGACAGTTGCGTAATGCCGAGCCACCCGATGAGGAGACCGCTCGAGGCATTATCGACAAATTGTTCTTCTCAGACCAGCGATACAACCTTGGGGAAGTGGGTCGTTACAGAATGAACAAAAAGTTGCAGTTGGATATTGGAATGGACAAGCAGGTCTTGACCAAAGAGGATATCATTACGATCATCAAGTATCTAATCGAGTTGATTAACTCAAAAGCGGAGATTGATGATATCGATCACTTGTCCAACAGACGTGTACGTACTGTGGGGGAACAATTGTCCTCTCAATTCGGAGTGGGTCTTGCACGAATGGCTAGAACTATTCGCGAGCGAATGAATGTTCGTGACAATGAAGTTTTTACACCGATCGATTTGATTAATGCGAAGACCTTATCTTCCGTAATTAACTCATTTTTTGGTACGAATCAACTTTCTCAATTTATGGATCAGACCAATCCATTGGCTGAAATCACCCATAAAAGAAGGCTATCCGCACTTGGGCCAGGAGGTCTTTCAAGAGAAAGAGCAGGTTTTGAAGTACGTGATGTACACTATACGCACTATGGTAGACTATGTCCTATAGAAACTCCGGAAGGTCCAAACATCGGTTTGATTTCTTCTTTGGCGGTTTTTGCCAAGGTAAATCCGATGGGCTTCTTGGAAACGCCCTATCGTAAAGTAGATAGTACCAAGGTCAATACCAAAGAGTATGTATACCTAAGTGCGGAGGAAGAAGAGGGAATGAAAATCGCCCAGGCGAATATCCCCTTGAAAGACAATGGACAAATTGACTCTGACAAAGTAATTGCGCGTGAAGAAGGTGACTTTCCTGTGGTCGATCCATCTGAGATCAACTATACTGATGTCGCGCCTAACCAAATCGCTTCGATTTCTGCGTCATTGATTCCGTTTTTAGAACATGATGATGCAAACCGTGCGTTGATGGGCTCGAACATGATGCGCCAGGCAGTTCCGTTATTGAAACCGCAGTCACCGATTGTCGGTACAGGTTTGGAACGTCAAGTAGCCTCTGATTCAAGAGTATTGATCAATGCTGAAGGTGATGGCGTCATCGAATATGTTGATGCACAGAAAATAACGATTAAATACAAGAGAACCGATACCGAACGTCTCATCAGTTTCGATGACGATTCTAAATCGTACAATTTGGTGAAGTTCAGAAAAACGAATCAAGGTACGAGCATCAATTTGAAGCCTATTGTCAAGAAGGGCGATAAGGTCAAAAAAGGTCAAGTGCTTTGTGAAGGGTATGCTACCGAGAAAGGAGAGCTAGCATTAGGTAGAAACCTAACAGTGGCCTTCATGCCTTGGAAAGGATATAACTTTGAGGATGCAATTGTTATTTCGGAAAAAGTAGTTCGCGAAGATATCTTCACCTCTATACATGTTGATGAGTATTCGCTCGAGGTGCGTGATACCAAGCTTGGTGCTGAAGAATTGACCCATGATATCCCTAACGTTTCTGAAGAAGCGACAAAGGATCTCGATGAGAATGGTATGATCCGTATTGGAGCGGAAGTAAAACCTGGAGACATTCTAATTGGAAAGATTACCCCGAAAGGAGAATCGGATCCGACTCCTGAAGAAAAACTACTTCGAGCAATTTTTGGTGACAAGGCAGGTGACGTAAAAGATGCTTCCTTGAAAGCTTCTCCATCTTTACGTGGAGTGGTGATCGAAAAGAAATTGTTCTCACGTTCTATTAAAGATAAGCGCAAGCGTTCTGAAGACAAAGAAGCCATCAACGCTTTGGAGTTGGAATACGAGGTGAAATTTGAGCAGTTGAAAGATGTGTTGATCGAAAAATTGTTCTCATTGATCAATGGCAAAACATCACAAGGCGTATTGAACGATCTGGGTGAAGAAGTTTTGCCGAAGGGAAAGAAGTACACCATGAAGATGTTGAATGCTGTTGACGATTTCGCACACTTAGTGGGTGGAAGTTGGACCACGGATAAGGACACTAACACCATGGTAGCTGACCTATTACATAATTACAAGATCAAACTGAACGACCTTCAAGGTAACCTAAGAAGAGACAAGTTTACGATTTCTGTAGGTGATGAACTCCCTGCAGGAATTATGAAGCTTGCTAAAGTTTATGTGGCTAAGAAGCGAAAGCTGAAAGTCGGGGATAAAATGGCAGGTCGTCATGGAAATAAAGGTATTGTCTCAAGAATCGTGCGTCAAGAAGACATGCCATTCTTGGAAGATGGTACTCCGGTCGATATCGTATTGAATCCGTTGGGTGTACCTTCCCGTATGAACATCGGTCAGATTTACGAAACTGTATTGGGCTGGGCTGGCTTGAAATTAGGTAAGAAATTCGGAACGCCGATTTTCGATGGGGCCACCTTGGACGAGATCAATGGTTATACCGATGAAGCGGGTATTCCAAGATTCGGTCATACCTATCTATACGATGGTGGAACCGGTCAACGATTCGATCAGCCTGCAACGGTAGGAGTGATTTACATGTTAAAATTAGGCCATATGGTCGATGATAAAATGCATGCACGTTCTATCGGACCATACTCATTGATTACACAACAACCTTTGGGCGGTAAAGCCCAGTTTGGAGGTCAGCGTTTCGGTGAGATGGAGGTATGGGCACTTGAAGCCTATGGTGCATCCGCTACCTTGCGGGAAATATTGACTGTGAAATCCGATGACGTTATTGGTAGGGCAAAGACTTACGAATCAATCGTCAAAGGAGAGACCATGCCAGAACCAGGGTTACCTGAATCTTTCAATGTACTGATGCATGAACTTAAGGGATTAGGTTTGGACATCCGTTTGGAAGAATAATTTTAGAACACACATAATAATATAGTAGCATAGTAGATTATGGCTAGAATACACGATAATACACCACAAAAAAGGTTTGATAAGATTTCGATTGGTTTGGCCTCTCCTGAAGCAATTCTGGCAGAGTCAAGGGGTGAAGTCCTGAAGCCTGAAACCATTAACTATAGAACGCACAAACCTGAGCGTGACGGTCTTTTCTGCGAGCGTATTTTTGGTCCTGTAAAGGATTATGAATGTGCCTGTGGTAAGTACAAACGTATTCGCTATCGCGGTATCGTTTGTGACCGATGTGGAGTAGAGGTAACAGAGAAAAAAGTTCGTAGAGACCGTGTGGGGCATATCAATTTGGTGGTTCCAGTGGCTCATATTTGGTACTTCCGTTCGTTGCCGAACAAAATAGGATACCTCTTGGGACTTCCTTCCAAGAAATTGGACATGATTATCTATTACGAGAGATATGTGGTAATCCAACCGGGTATTGCAAAAGGCCCTGAAGGAGAGGAAATCAACAAAATGGATTTCTTGACCGAGGAGGAGTACTTGAACATTGTTGAAGAGCTTCCACAAGAAAATCAGTACTTAGACGATACCGACCCCAATAAGTTCATTGCTAAAATGGGTGCGGAGTGTTTGATCGATATATTGTCTAGAATCGATTTGAAAGAACTGTCCTTCAGTCTAAGACATAAGGCCAATACGGAAACTTCAAAGCAACGTAAGACCGAAGCCCTGAAACGACTGCAGGTAGTCGAGGCGCTTCGCGAATCGCAGGAGAATAGAGAGAATAACCCTGAATGGATGATCATGAAGGTAGTTCCGGTTATTCCACCAGAACTGCGTCCTTTGGTGCCATTGGATGGTGGCCGTTTCGCCACCTCTGATCTGAACGATTTGTATAGAAGGGTGATCATTCGAAACAACCGTCTAAAACGATTGGTCGAGATCAAAGCACCGGAGGTTATTCTTAGAAATGAGAAACGTATGCTTCAAGAAGCGGTCGATTCTCTTTTTGATAATACACGTAAAGCTTCGGCGGTCAAGACCGAGTCGAATAGGCCTTTAAAATCACTTTCCGATTCACTGAAAGGAAAGCAAGGACGTTTCCGTCAAAACCTTTTGGGTAAACGTGTGGATTATTCTGCTCGTTCGGTTATTGTCGTGGGTCCAGAAATGAAGTTGTTCGAATGTGGTCTACCTAAGGATATGGCTGCGGAATTATACAAGCCTTTCGTCATACGTAAGTTGATTGAAAGGGGTATTGTAAAAACCGTGAAGTCCGCGAAGAAAATTATCGATAAAAAAGAACCCGTTGTTTGGGATATTCTTGAAAATGTACTTAAAGGTCACCCTGTGCTATTGAATAGGGCCCCAACACTTCACCGTTTGGGTATTCAGGCTTTTCAGCCCAAACTTATAGAAGGTAAGGCGATTCGACTACACCCATTGGTATGTACAGCCTTTAATGCCGATTTCGATGGGGATCAGATGGCGGTACACCTTCCTTTAGGTCCTGAAGCAATTTTGGAAGCACAACTTTTGATGTTGGCTTCCCATAATATTTTGAATCCGGCTAACGGTTCTCCGATTACGGTTCCATCTCAGGATATGGTCTTGGGTCTTTACTATATGACCAAAGAAAGAAAGTCTACTCCAGAGGTTCCTATTAAAGGAGAAGGCCTAACTTTTTATTCGGCCGAAGAGGTTGAGATAGCCTTTAACGAAGGAATGGTAAGCCTTAACGCGGGAATTAAGGTTCGTGCGAAGGATTTCAATGAAGCAGGGGAATTGGTATACCAAATCATACCGACAACGGTCGGTAGAGTGCTCTTTAACATGGAGGTGCCGGAAGCGGCTGGGTATATCAATGATGTATTGAACAAAAAATCCTTGAGGGATATTATCGGTAAGATCTTGGCAGTGACGAACGTCCCTACCACAGCTGATTTCTTGGATAAGATAAAAACAATGGGGTATGATTTCGCCTTCAAAGGTGGTCTTTCCTTTAGTTTAGGCGATATTATCATTCCTCAAGAGAAGCATGAGATGATTGCTGATGCCAACGGTCAGGTTGACGGTATTATGGCCAATTATAATATGGGTCTTATTACCAATAATGAACGTTACAATCAGGTCATCGATGTTTGGACCTCTACGAATGCCATGTTGACCGAGTTGGCAATGAAGCGTATTCGTGAAGACCAACAGGGGTTCAACTCGGTATATATGATGCTTGATTCAGGCGCGAGGGGTTCGAAAGAGCAGATTCGCCAGTTGACGGGTATGCGAGGATTGATGGCGAAACCTAAAAAATCGACTGCAGGTGGTGGAGAAATCATCGAAAACCCGATTCTTTCTAACTTTAAAGAAGGTCTTTCGATTTTGGAGTATTTTATTTCCACTCACGGTGCGCGTAAAGGATTGGCCGATACCGCTCTAAAAACGGCGGATGCAGGTTACTTGACACGACGTTTGGTCGATGTTTCACAAGATGTGATCATCAATATCGAAGATTGTGAAACCTTAAGAGGTGTCGAGGTCGAAGCGTTGAAAAAGAATGAAGAAGTCGTTGAGACACTAGGAGAACGAATTTTAGGACGTGTTTCATTACATGATGTTTATGACCCGATCAGCGAGGAATTGCTTTTGACTGCAGGTCAGGAAATCATGGAAGGTGATGTCAAGAAAATCGAAGTTTCTCCTATCGAGCGGGTAGAAGTTCGTTCGGCATTGACATGCGAAGCTCCTAAAGGTATCTGCGCCAAGTGTTATGGCCGAAATCTTTCTACCAATAAAATGGTACAAAGGGGTGAAGCTGTTGGAGTAGTTGCAGCGCAGTCTATTGGTGAACCTGGTACACAGCTTACGTTACGTACCTTCCACGTAGGGGGTATTGCCGGTAACATTTCCGAAGATAACAAGCTGGAAGCCAAGTTTGGTGGTGTTGCGGAAATCGAGGATTTGAGAACGGTGACCGGAGAAGATGGCGATGGAGGTAAAGCGACAATAGTCATTTCAAGAACATCTGAATTGAAAATCGTCGATGCCAAAACAGGGATCACGCTCAGTACGAATAATATTCCGTATGGTTCTTCATTGTTCATAGAGAACGGTGCCAAGGTCGCCAAAGGTGATGTAATTTGTTCTTGGGATCCTTATAACGGTGTTATCGTATCAGAATTCACAGGTAAGATTGCCTATGAGAATATTGATCAAGGGGTGACTTACCAAGTTGAAATCGATGAGCAGACCGGTTTCCAAGAAAAGGTAATTTCCGAGTCTAGAAACAAAAAGTTGATTCCGACGCTGTTGATTCAAGATGGTAAAGGAGAAACCTTACGTTCGTATAACCTTCCAGTCGGTTCGCATATTATGGTGGACGATGGAGATAAGATCAAAGAAGGTAAGATTTTGGTTAAAATACCACGTAAATCTGCGAAGGCCGGTGATATTACTGGGGGTCTGCCAAGGGTTACGGAGTTGTTCGAGGCGCGTAATCCGTCCAATCCTGCGGTTGTTTCCGAAATTGATGGTGTGGTTTCCTTCGGGAAGATCAAAAGAGGTAACCGAGAGATTATCATCGAGTCAAAATTAGGCGAGACCAAGAAATACTTGGTGAAATTATCAAATCAGATTTTGGTTCAAGAGAATGATTACGTACGTGCAGGAATGCCATTATCCGATGGATCTATTACTCCTGAAGATATTCTAGCGATCAAAGGACCCTCTGCGGTTCAGCAATACTTAGTGAACGAAGTTCAGGAAGTGTACCGCTTACAAGGTGTGAAGATCAATGACAAGCACTTTGAGGTTGTGGTGAGGCAAATGATGCGAAAGGTTCGAATTCAAGATCCCGGGGATACGATTTTCTTAGAGAACCAACTGGTTCATAAAGATGACTTCATTCGAGAGAATGATGGTATCTATGGTATGAAAGTGGTTGAAGATGCCGGTGAATCGGAAAACTTAAGACCAGGTCAGATTATTTCCGCTCGTGAGTTGAGAGATGAAAACTCCATCTTGAAACGGTCCGATAAGAATTTGGTCGTCGCCAAAGATGCTATTGCAGCTACGGCAACGCCTATACTGCAAGGTATTACCAGAGCCTCGTTGCAGACCAAATCATTTATCTCGGCTGCATCTTTCCAAGAAACCACCAAAGTGTTGAACGAAGCTGCGGTTAGCGGTAAAGTCGATACCTTGGAAGGGTTGAAAGAGAACGTTATCGTCGGACATAAGATTCCGGCAGGTACGGGAATGCGAGATTATGAGAATATTATCGTCGGCTCCAAAGAAGAGTACGAAGAAATCATGGCTCGCAAGGAAGCCTTGAAATTTTAAATAAATCCATAACAAACCCTGATAAGCGATTATCAGGGTTTATTTTTTTTACTTATGAGCGAAAAATCGCAAAAACAAAAGCAAATCAATATCGAGTTGGATGAAAAGATGGCCGAGGGTATCTATTCTAACTTGGCTATCATCAATCATTCGGTATCAGAGTTTGTTGTTGACTTTATAAGTATGATGCCCGGAGCGCCAAAGGCTAAGGTGAAGAGTCGAATCGTATTGACGCCACAACATGCGAAGAAGTTTTTAAAAGCCCTGAATGACAACGTGAATCGTTTTGAGAAGGCCCATGGTACGATTAAGGATTATGAGCAACCTCCTATTCCTTTGAACTTCGGCCCTACCGGAGAAGCGTAGAAAGCGTATCTATTTTGCCGCAGTTCCGTTTTAGGGTAGCGGTGATTTTCAATCGAATTCCGAAACAAAGTGGAGCTTTACAGAGGGGTATTTCTGTTGTGTCATTTGAAGGGAGAATGAAGAATCTGCCAAGAAAACCAGCTGTCCTCTTTTGTCTTTAGCTAAGAATTTTTGTTTTACGCGTTGAAATTCTTTGAATTCCTCGTTTTTAGAATCTTCCGCCTCGACCCAGCAGGCTTTGTGGACAGGAAAGTTTTCATAAGAACATTTTGCTCCATATTCATGTTCTAGGCGGTATTGGATAACCTCAAATTGAAGTGCACCCACCGTACCGATGACCTTACGGCCATTCATTTCCAGAGTGAAAAGTTGCGCCACACCTTCATCCATTAGTTGGTCGATACCCTTATACAATTGTTTCGACTTCATGGGGTCCGCATTGTTGATGTACCTGAAATGTTCGGGTGAAAAACTGGGTATGCCCTTATAATGCAGTTGTTCCCCTTCCGTCATTGTATCTCCTATTTTGAAGTTTCCGGTATCGTGAAGGCCTACAATATCACCGGGATATGAGATATCGACAATTTCCTTCTTTTCTGCAAAGAAGGCATTCGGGCTTGAGAACTTGAGCTTTTTGCCTTGACGAACATGCAAATAGGGTTTGTTTCTTTCAAAGGTGCCAGAAACGATTTTCACAAATGCCAAGCGGTCACGATGTTTGGGGTCCATATTGGCGTGAATCTTGAAAACAAAACCTGACATTGCGTTCTCGTTCGCTTCGACCAGCCGTTCTTCGGCCATCTTAGGTCTAGGTTGCGGAGCGATTTCGACGAAACAATCCAAGAGTTCACGTACCCCGAAATTGTTAAGGGCCGAACCGAAAAAGACAGGCTGCTGTTCTCCTCTTAAATAGGTTTCTTTATCAAAAGGAGGATAAACCCCTTCGACAAGCTCAAGATTATCCCTGAGCTCTTCTGCCGCTTGAGCACCTATGATTTCGTCTAAATCAGAATTGTCCAGCGAATCAAAAGCGATGGTTTCTTCGATATTCTTCTTGCTATCACCACTAAAAAGGTTGATATTCCGCTCATAAATATTATAAATTCCTTTGAAGTCATAGCCCATTCCAATTGGGAAACTCAAGGGTGTAACCGACAATCCGAGTTTTTGCTCCACTTCATCAAGAAGATCAAAAGCATCCTTTCCCTCCCGGTCCAATTTGTTAATGAATACGATAATCGGAATGTTTCGCATGCGGCAGACTTCCACCAATTTTTCCGTTTGTTCCTCCACACCTTTTGCAACATCGATTACTACGATAACACTGTCCACCGCCGTTAGCGTTCTAAAAGTGTCCTCAGCAAAATCTTTGTGGCCGGGGGTATCCAAAATATTGATTTTCTTGTCCTTATAGATAAAAGCCAAGACCGAGGTTGCAACAGATATTCCACGCTGTCTTTCGATTTCCATGAAGTCACTGGTAGCCGTTTTCTTGATTTTGTTGTTCTTCACGGCTCCTGCTTCCTGAATAGCACCCCCGAATAATAATAGCTTTTCTGTGAGAGTTGTTTTACCGGCATCGGGGTGGGAAATGATTCCGAATGTCCTCCGCCTAGCTATCTCTTCTTTAAATCCCATGCCAAAAATTTGAGCAAAAATAAGGCAAATAATGTGTTTATTGGACAGGTGCCATTTTAAATTCGAAGAGCGTTTTACAATGCCTAAACTACTGTATTCATGCATCGTGTATACTACAAACAACAAAAAAGTAGTCGGTTATTACGGTATTTCATCGAATTTTGCCAAATGGAGATAGTCTTTTAATCGTGGTATGACGTATGTATACAAATGTTAAAATATTGATATTCTTGCTCTTTGACGAATATACCTGTTGTTGATGGAGAATTCATAATTTCGAATCTCAAAACTGTTTGGCTTTATAATTTTTAGATATATCTTGCGTTATAAAGTTGCCCCAGCATCTTACTACATAGTACCTACGAGGCCATGGTGATTAGTTTAATGGAAAACTGACATCATTATGAAAAAATTTACTTTCTTAACCTTCACGGGAAGAGGTATTTATGGCATTACGTTACTTCTTATCACCTTATTCACGACCACAGCTTCCTTCGACACAATCCCCGATTTATCCCCTTTAGACAGCATTTTTATGGATACCGATAGGGATGGTGTTCCAGACGATATGGATATCGACGACGATGGCGACGGTATTTTAGATGAGGTCGAGGGTACCACGATCGATAGCGATGGCGATGGTATTATGAACCATTTAGATCTCGATTCCGATAATGATGGAGTTTTGGATAATGTAGAGGCGCAGTCTGTACTCTCGTTTATCGCTCCTTCTAATGAAGATTCGAACGGAAACGGCTTAGACGATAACTACGAAGCAACTAACGGACTTACCCCTGTTGATTCAGAGGGTGATGGTGTTCCGGATTACGTCGATTTGGATTCTGACGGAGATGGTATCCTGGATAGTTCTGAATCAAGTGTGCTAAGTACGGATTTCGATTGCGAAACCGTGCCTAATTTGGACTTTAGCGACGCACCCCTTTTAGAAGCGGGTCAAGATTTTAATGAAGGCGCCGTTTACAGATTCTTAAGTGTTGCAGACGGTTTGGATGCACTTGTAACAATAACTTCCATAGTAAATGGTGAAATCGCCACGCTAGACCAGAATTCGACCGATGCCGAGTTCTTCAAACCCGAAATTACATTTACGGCAACCGATGCTATTAGAAATCCTTATGTAGATTTACGAATCTCTTTGGTGAATTCCGGCACAAGTAATCCAGCGGTGCTTAGTGAACTGATAGCGAACTTTATCGACGTAGATGGTAATAATCAATATCAGGAATTCAATAGATTTGATACCCCTGCAAGTTTCACCTTTGATGATCCAAAGGATATCGAGGTAGAAAACACAGGAGGTGGACTATTGATAAACGGCGGTATGACGGAGTATGATGGAATATCCAACGCGAATCCTCAAGTGAATGTAGCCGTAGAGTTTGTCAATATCTCAACTTTTATCTTTAGGTTTGGAATCAATGCCTCGGGTACTGCAAATTTCACTACCAACGTGCCAAGGCAATCGGGTATTCAATTCTCATGTTTGGATAATTTTGTAAACCCACAGACCATAACATTCAATACCGACATAGATTCGGACGGCGATGGATTTCCCAATAGGGTAGACCTTGATTCCGATAATGATGGTATTCCCGATAATGTGGAGGCCCAGAGCACAGATGGTTACGTTGCGCCTTTGCTTGCGGATGAAGATCAAGACGGTTTGGATAATGCGTATGAAGGTTCGGGCAATGCCGGTTTGACACCGGTGAATACGGATGATACTGACGAGGTGGACTACTTGGATGATGATAGTGATAATGATTCCGTTCCTGACAACAATGAGGGCAACGACTTTAATTTTGATGGAATTCCAGATCAAACGCCCACGGGTACCGATGCCGATGGTGATGGTCTTGATGATGGGTACGAGGGCAGCGACATCAATGATGGTTTCGATGCCAATGATGAAATCGATGATCCTGAAGATGACCTTCCCGATACCGATGGTACCGAGGATGTGAACTACCGCGATATCGATGACGACGGTGATGGTATGGATACACCCGACGAGGATGCCGACGGAGACGGCGATCCGACCAATGACGATACCGATGGTGACGGCACGCCCGATTACCTGGATCCGGACGACGGCCCCGATACCGATGGAGACGGCGTACCTGATATGACCGATCTCGACGATGACAATGATGGGATTTTGGATACCGAAGAGGACCCTAACCTTGACGGTGATGACAATCCGTTGACCGATCCCTTGGATAGCGATGGCGATGGTATACCCAACCATTTGGATATCGATTCCGACGATGATGGTATTCCCGATAATGTAGAGGCCCAGACCACCGATGGCTATATTGCGCCGAACGACGACGACGAGGCGACCTATGCCGAGAACAACGGTCTGAATTCAGCTTACCCCGACGGTATTACGCCGAACAACCATGATGGTGAGGATACTCCCGACTATATCGATTTGGACAGTGACAATGATTCCGTTCCCGATAACAATGAGGGCAACGACTTTAATTTCGACGGATTGCCCGATCAGCAGTATTTAGGTACGGATGCCGATGGCGACGGTCTTGACGACGGTTACGAAGGTAGTGACATCAATGACGGTTTCGACGTGAACGACGAGATCGATGATCCTGCGAACGACCTTCCCGATACGGATGGTACCGAGGATGTGAACTACCGCGATATCGATGACGACGGTGATGGTATCGACACGCCCGACGAGGATGCCAATGGAGACGGTGACCCGACCAATGACGATACCGATGGTGACGGAACGCCCGATTACCTAGATCCGGACGACGGCCCCGATACCGATGGAGACGGCGTACCTGATATGACCGATCTCGACGATGACAACGATGGTATCTTGGATATGGACGAAGACCCTAACCTTGACGGTGATGACAATCCGTTGACCGATCCCTTGGATAGCGATGGCGATGGTATACCCAACCATTTGGATATCGATTCCGACGATGATGGTATTCCCGATAATGTAGAGGCCCAGACCACCGATGGCTATATTGCGCCGAACGACGACGACGAGGCGACCTATGCCGAGAACAACGGTCTGAATTCAGCTTACCCCGACGGAATTACGCCGAACAACCATGATGGTGAGGATACTCCCGACTATATCGATTTGGACAGTGACAATGATTCCGTTCCCGATAACAATGAGGGCAACGACTTTAATTTCGACGGATTGCCCGATCAGCAGTATTTAGGTACGGATGCCGATGGCGACGGTCTTGACGACGGTTACGAAGGCAGTGACATCAATGACGGTTTCGACGTGAACGACGAGATCGATGATCCTGCGAACGACCTTCCCGATACGGATGGTACCGAGGATGTGAACTACCGCGATATCGATGACGACGGTGATGGTATCGACACGCCCGACGAGGATGCCAATGGAGACGGTGACCCGACCAACGATGATACTGATACGGATGGTACGCCTGATTATTTGGATCCTACTGATGACACACCGGTTTTTGATATTGAAGTGAACCAAATGGTTACCCCGAATAATGATGGTAAAAACGACTTTCTTTTCATTAGAGGTGTCGAGAATGCCAAAAACAATACGTTGAAAATATTCAACAGATGGGGTATCGCTGTATATGAAGGTGCTGATTATAACAACCAGAACAATGTTTTTGATGGCCGGTCCGTAGGTAGGTCCACAGTGAGTTCCGAAGACTATCTACCCTCAGGTGTTTATTTTTATATCTTTGAATATCAAAAAGATAACGAAGGTGATTTCACTGACAGTGGATATATCTACGTTAGCAAGTAATATATTGAACCTCCAAATAATGACAAAGAAGAACTTACTAGTGCCTATCGCCATTTTTCTGGCACTCATCAGTACGGTCAACGCGCAACAAGACGCGCAATACACCCAGTACATGTTCAATACGATGAGTGTAAATCCGGCTTATGCTGGTTCAAGAGGTCAATTTAGCGCCGCTGCATTATATCGCTCACAATGGGTAGGACTTGATGGCGCACCGGAAACCTTTACGTTAAATCTTCATTCGCCGATTCGAAATAGTAGATTGGGCTATGGCGTTTCCGTGATACAAGATAATATCGGTGATGGTGTAGTCAGTGAAACCTATTTCGATGCGATTGTATCATATACCATTGATGTATCTTTGGAAGGTAAATTGTCTTTTGGTCTAAAGGCAGGAGGAAATCTCTTAAATTTAGACTTTAATGGTCTCCGAAATTTTGATCTTGAGCCAGTGAGTATTGACAATATCGAGAATAGGTTTTCGCCAAATATCGGTCTAGGTCTGTATTATCATACCAATAAGTTCTATGCTGGTCTTTCGGCACCTAATATTTTAGAGACAGAACATTTTGATAATGCGAGAACAGATGCCAATTCAGCACAATTCTTGTCAAAGGAAAGAATCAATTTTTACTTTATAACTGGTTATGTCTTTGATTTGAACGGCAATCTGAAATTCAAACCTGCCCTATTGACTAAAGTAGTTGGTGGGGCTCCACTTCAATTGGATATGTCTGCCAGTTTTCTCTTTAACGACAAATTTTCTTTTGGAGCCGCCTATCGGTGGGATGCGGCCTTAAGCGGTCTTGTCGGTTTTCAAATTACGGATCAGTTGATGCTCGGACTGGCCTATGACCGTGAGACGACGGCTTTAGGAGGTTCACAGTTCAATGATGGTTCGTTCGAGGTATTCCTGAGGTTTGAGCTCGTTAAGTCTTTTCAAAAACTGGTTTCACCTCGTTTCTTTTAAAACCCGGACACCGATGACACAGAAATCGATTTTATTTATAGTATTTATGTTTTGCTTAGTGAGTGTCGATTGTGCGGCTCAACAGGCGAAAGAAGATAGATTGGTGACGAAGGCGAATGAGAGTTATGACAATTTTTCGTTCAGTCCGGCAATAGATATATATAAACGTATATTGGACAAGGGCTATGTATCTGCCGATTTGTTGAAAAAACTCGGAAATTCATACTACTTCAATGCTGACTATGATGCCGCCGCCGATACCTATAAAAGACTGGTCGACGAATATGAATCGAGTGTCACCCCCGAGTACTTTTTTAGATATTCCCAGACCTTGAAAACGCTGGGTGATTATGAAAATTCGAACGTTTTCATGTCAAAGTTCATAGAGGCGACCACCGATGACAAACGGGCAAAGGCATTTAAAAGCGAGAAAGACTACTTAGATGAAATTGAAGGTAACTCAGGAAGATACGATCTCGAAACTTTCGATTATAATTCATCATATTCCGATTTTGCCCCTTCCTTCTATAAAGAAGGAGTGATTTTTTCTTCGGATCGTGATACGGGAAACTTGGCGCGATACAGGCATACATGGAATTCGAAGGATTTTTTAGATTTATATAAGGTGAATACCGACAGTGCTTCGATGGATTATGTGACCAAATTAGGAGACAAATTGAATACAAGACTTCATGAATCCACCTCTATAACCACCAAGGATGGAAGTACTATATATTTCACGAGAAACAACTTTAAGGAAGGTAAATATGTAAAGGATGGTGAGGGTGTTATTCGACTTAAGATATTTAAGGCAACCCTAGAAGATGGGGTATGGTCTAATATTACAGAGCTTCCGTTTAATAGCGACGCGTACTCAGTGGCGCATCCTGCCTTGAGTCCAGATGAAAAAACAATGTATTTCGCTTCCGATATGCCCGGAACATTGGGAGAATCCGACATTTTCAAAGTGAGTATCAATGAAGACGGAACATACGGAACACCCGAGAATTTGGGAGGGGCCATTAATACAGAGGCGCGCGAGACCTTTCCGTTTATGACATCAGAAGAAGTACTTTACATGTCTTCCGATGGGCATCCCGGACTTGGCGGTCTCGATATTTTTGCCACTAAGATTTCAAATAAAAAATATGACCGACCCATCTTTAATGTAGGCAGACCTGTCAATAGTAAGATGGATGACTTTACGTTCATCTTCAACGAAGATACCAGAAAGGGATACTTTGCCTCCAACAGAACCGAAGGCATGGGAGCAGATGATATCTATGGCTTTGTAGAGCATACCCCGCTGCAACTGGAATGTGTACAGGAAATTACAGGTACGGTTCGCGATAAAATTTCGAATAAGGTATTGGTAGGCGCTACAATAAAGGTTATTGATGAGAACAATGAAGAGATTTTGTCCACAATTACCGATTCCGAAGGAAAGTACACCCTGTCCTTGGATTGTAACCAAGGTAACTTTGTAAGGGCCCTGACACAAGGTTATGTGCCTGCGGAAGAATATTTGCAGAAATCCGATGCCAAGCCAAAGATTGTTGATTTTTATTTGGAACGGGATACCATAACAGCCGGCTTCGGCGATGATTTGGCCAAACTATTACAGTTGAGTACCATCTATTTCGATTTTGACAAATACAATATTCGAAGCGATTCCGAGGTAGAGGTTGAGAAGGTAATAGCCGCCATGGAAAAATACCCTAGCCTAAAAATAAAAGTGAACGCCCATACCGACAGTAGAGGAAAAGACAGCTACAATTTATGGTTATCACAAAAAAGAGCGGAATCTACCGTCAATTATATGATTGCCAATGGCATCGCGGCCGAACGTTTGCAAGGAGAGGGTTTTGGAGAGACAAAGCTCGTAAATCAATGTGCGAATGGAATTAAATGTTCCAAAGAAGACCATGAATTGAATAGAAGGTCTGAGTTCATAATAATGGAATAATACTTGTTAAGTGATTGATTTATAGTATTCTATAGATAAAATTGTTTTTTACGCCTATTTTTTCTTGTAAGAATCGGAACTAAACATCGTTAATCAATCTTTTCATAAACCTTTTTAAGTAGTTTACAACATTATTTAAAAATGGATAAATAACACTACTATATTTGTAGATACTGGCTTTCGGGTAGCGTACCAATCTCGAGACCTGAAAGCTTATTACTAATCTACAATCTACACTGATGCCCCAAACTAAAGTAGTAGCCTTTCTTTTATTGTTGTTTTTTGGATTTAATGCGCTTAATGCCCAATGTGGTTTCGGTTGGAATAACTCAGGGGTAAATGTGACCCCAACTGCCGGTTCTCAATTTACTCCGAATATTCAAGCAGGAGACTATTTTTTGATGAATGTAGTCAATGGGGGTACATACACATTGAGCACTTGTGGATTAGGTACCTGGGATACACAACTATCGATTTATAATAATACTACTTCGGCATTTGTAGCTTATAATGATGACGCCTGCGCCAATTTTAGGTCCCAGACGTCTTTTACGGCCACTTTTACAGGTCAAGTAAGGGTAATCGTCAACCAATATAATTGTAATGCAAGCGGTAATACGACCCAAGTAGAGTATTATGGGACTATTCCTGGTCCGGTATTAACGGTTGCCGATGTTACAGTCGATGAAGATGCCGGAACTATGAGTTTTACCGTAAATCATACAGGTGCTGCCGTTTCAGGGCCATATACGGTCACATATAATACCGTTGATGGTTCGGCAACAGCTGGCGATGACTATACCGCAATAACCGGAGGCGTATTGAGTTTTGACGGTACGCTGGGAGATTCCGATATCGTTACCGTTACGATTATTGATGATACCGACTTTGATGGAACCGAAAATTTCTCCATACAGTTTGTGTCCACAACGGATGCTACAGTGGACATTACTGACACAGCCATGGGAACGATCAATGATAATGAAGTCATTCCCTTAAATGCCCCATTAACACTATTCAATGAATTTAATGGATATTATGATTATGCCTTGACCGGAGGGAGTTTACGTACAAGCGATACTAATGTTTGTACGATTACAACAACCTCTTCCAATACGTTGACATCCACAGTTCCGGTAACCGCCACTGTTGAACGCGCTTACTTATTTTGGACACATTCTGGTGCCACGCCTGATACCAATGTGACTTTTGAAGGACAAAGCGTTACCGCATTTTCAGTGAATCAATCGAATTTTGGAGGCTCGATTTTTAGTATGATGGGCGATGTTACTACCTTGGTTTCAGGTATTGCCAATTTGTCGACCAATACCTTTGATTTTACAGGATTGACAATAGATAATGGAAACCCATATTGTTCAAGTACTGTAGTTGTTGGCGGATGGTCCTTAATGGTTTTCTACACCGATGATTCCTTACCGGCTGTTAGTATCAATTTATACCAAGGTTTTGATGGGCAACAAAACAATACAACAAGCTATACCCTTGATGGTTTCTTTGCCATCGGCGCTAGTGGTGCAAAAACGACCGTACTTTCGTGGGAAGGTGATATAGGCCTGGCGAACAACGAGCTGCTGTCGGTAACCACATCCTCGGGAACCACAACCTTATCTGGCGATGGAAACAACAATGGTACCACCGTAAATAATCCCTTTAACTCTACATTATATGACAATACCGGCGGATCGACTGTAAACACAACGACCTTTGGTTTAGATTTGGATACCTATGACATTTCATCCTTGATTTCCGCTGGTGAATCAACGGCTACTACGAATGTAGGAGTGGGTCAAGACTTTGTGATGCTTAATGCGGTACTACTTAAGGTACCAAGTAATTTAATTGTAGGAAATGTATTTGAAGATATCAACTACGGTGGAGGGGCAGGTCGAGATAGGATCGCATCAGGGGATGTGGGTATTGAAGACACTCGTGTCGAGTTGTATGATGCTGCCAATACACTTCAAGAATTTATTCTAACGGATGCAACTGGGGAATACTCCTTTGGAGGTATGGCCAATGGAAACTATAGTATTCGTGTAGTCAATAATACAATAAATTCTACAAGGGGAGGAGGTGCTTCATGTTCGGCCTGTATACCAGTACAAACTTTTAGAAGCAATTATGCCAATGGTATTGGTCTTACCGACATTGCGAATGAGGTTGGTGGAGCTGACCCCTCAGCTGAAGATGCTAATGCCGGAACCTTGACCAATGCTCAAACGGTATCATCGGTGAACATAATTAGTGAAGGGGTGGTTGGTCTAGATTTTGGATTCAATTTCAATACTATCGTAAACACAAACGAAGACGGACAAGGTTCATTGGAACAATTTATTGTCAATTCAAATGCCTTGGACGAAACAGGATTAAACATTGTAGCCAATTCACTATTTGATCCAGCGGCCGGCGATGATACGTCCATATTTATGATTCCAAATACCGGTGACCCACAGGGAAGAACGGCCGACGCTAATTTCTCTAGCGGGTATTTTGATATTAGCATTTCAAACGTAAGTCCTCTTAGTGCTATTACAGCGGCAAATACGGTGATTGACGGGCGCACACAGACAGCTTATTCCGGAGACACCAATTCAGGAACTATTGGTTCTGGCGGCACCACAGTGGGTACTTCCTCCACCGCGCTTCAAAATTTTGAACTTCCTGAGATACAGGTACACAGAAATGGCGGTGATGTCTTTCAAATTCAAGGGGATAATGATGTGATTCGAAACTTGGCAGTTTATGCAAACAATAGAACTGCGGTTCTATTCGATGATGGTAATGGTAGTACCGTTTCCAATTGCTTGTTGGGAACAAATGCGATTGGAAGCAATGCAGGAGACATACGTTACGGAGTTGAAATTGAAGGAACCAGTGTTACCAATCTCTTCGTGACCTCAAACTACATCGCGACCACGTTGAGCGCTGGTATTTTTGTCAACGGGGGGGCAGGTACAAAGACTATAGAGGGTAATCATATATTTGCCATAGGGGATAACCCTTGCGACTTGGGTATTGACATTCAGAACGGGTCAAGCGGGGCACTAATTCAAAACAACCTGATAGAAGATTCTCAAGGTATAGGAATAAAATCAACAGGCAGCAGCGGTGGTATAATTATTCGTGAAAACACGATTACAAGTTCGGGGCAAAATACAAGCAATTGCTCAGGTGACCCGGACGACTACGGACTTTCTTTAATTGGAAACGATAATCAAATAGTAAATAATGTAATCTACGCCAATGGTGGTGACGGATTGGTATTGGTAGGTTCTGGTACATCAGGAAATCTGATCTCTAGAAACTCCTTTTACAACAATGGCACCAATGGTGCTGCCTTAGGTATTGACTTAAATGAAGACGGAATCACATTGAATGATTCAGGAGACGGTGACAGCGGTCCTAATGGACTACTTAATTTTCCCATAATAGAATCTGCCTTTAAATCGGGAACCAACATTATAGTCTCAGGTTGGTCACGACCGGGTGCGACCATCGAATTCTTCCTTACCGACATCAATCAAGGTAGCGCAATTGCTGGCGACAATCAGTTGGGTATGTCCACCGATTATGGTGAAGGACAGGTGTTCTTAGGGTCTGCCGTAGAAGGAAGCGGGTCGGATTCGAATACGGCTACCGCGGTCTATACCGACGATGACGGCAATACCGACAATACCAATAAGTTCACGTTTACAATAGCAGTTGGTCCAAGTGCGCTATTGGGTGATGATCTTACAGCTACAGCAACTATTTCGAACTCAACTTCTGAATTTTCCCCATTTAGTAAGCTAAAAGCATACACCATCATTACAAATCGCAGAATAACGTATAGGGTCAAAAAGGACTAAAAAGCCTATCAAAAGTGTCTTGAAGAGGTCTCTCATCGGTAAAATCATTTCTTTCATCGGAATCAAACAGCTACATCATATACGTATTCTCGGCTTTGACCTTGCTTTCAAATACATTCACAACAAATTTTAGTAAGGGGGTATAGAATTACCTTATTTAGCGTTCTAGAAAATAACACGTCCCAAATGTTACGAAATAAACGAATTGATGAAACTAATTTCAAAAGTGGTTTTTCCACTTATTTCAACATTTGCAATGGGCTATGCGACCAATACCTCGGCGGTAATATGGGAGCAGTATACTTCAGGTTATAGGGCTACTTTCAGTAGTGCTTCAAATGTTCAAATCGGTAATGATAAACACAAACCCCTCTCTAGTTCTATAGACGAAGGGTGTGCGTCCTGTAATAATTCTATCGAAAGCAGAGCTGTCTTAGCATTGCATTTTTCCGATAGTTCAATAATTAGAAGAGGTGTTGGTATTGGAAAACTTGGCAATAGCACAACAAGTGCATTTACTTGTGAATTGGTTCAAAAAGACCATAAGACGACTGGGAAAAACAGGCTAGTTAGTCACTATGGTTCGGCTTCGTCAAAGGGTACATCTTTACAAGAATACATCCACCCAAACAATACACTATTACTTAAACCTCATAATATTTTTCATACAATGAAGGACTCACAAAGTACTGATATACAAAGATTAATCGACCAATGGAACATTTGAAAACCTCAACTTTTAAGAGCTATACATTGCATTTGAACGGTTACACAACAATTATTTTCACATGGGATGTATCGGGTTAATTTTGTAAAATGTAATTAAACCATTGAAATGAAAAGTGGTTTAATGCAACCCAAAGCATGAATAACTTAACCGAAATCTACCAACGCTTTCTCAGGAAAGTGACCATGGAAAAAGATGTTGAACATTTGTTTCCATTATTTCCGAAACTCTCTTTAGAGTCCGATTTCCGATAAGTCTTTCAGCACAACTATTGAATTGAATTTTAGCGCAGGATTTAATGCGTACGAAAATATTGAAATACGAAATATTTTGAATAAGACTATAGAAAGTAAAGCAACGGCCATGAGGAAAATTATTATTGCAGTAGCTCTTCTTGTATCTGGATTAGCTGTTGGGCAGACCACGGTCACTCTAGAGGATCAATGTAATTGTGAAGTACTAAGCGGTCCTGATGTCACTACTCCGGGAATGACTACGCCGGCCGGTGCTGATTTAGGGGATGTTTACGTGAATACGAACACGGGTACTATTTACTTTTGGGATGGTGACTCATGGGAGTTGACATCTTCGGATGATCAGCAAATTCAACAATTCAATTTTAATGCGCTTACAAATGAACTTACGCTTACTTTGGAAAATGGAGGTAGTGTTACCACTAGTATATCGGCAATAAGTGGTGATGGAAATCTCAATTCTCCTGATAGTACTATAGATATCGGTGGAGATATAAATGCATTGCTCGGGGACGTCTCGATAGATGTTGCGGATGATGCAATAATCAATTCAAAGCTTGCCGACGATGCGGTACAGACGGAGAACATATTGAACGGAACTATCTTGACCGAGGACATCTCCTCGGGCGGCAACAACCAGGTACTGGTGACCGATGCGACCGGAACGGTGGCATGGGTATCGCGCGATTCCTTCGAGTCTATCGCCGACCAGGTGACCATCACGGGCATAGGTACGGCGGCGGACCCTTTCAAGGTGGAGGACCTCTCCATCGTAACGGCCAAACTGGGCCCCGATGCGGTGACCAACGCGAAACTGGCCGACGATGCGGTACGGACCGAGAACATATT
>CANLVG010000006.1 GCA_947494565.1 uncultured Flavobacteriaceae bacterium
CGGACTATACGGTAACGGCCTCTAGCGAAGCACAGAACGGCGATGACTGTTCCTCGCAACCTGTGGACTTCAATGTGTCCCCTGCAACGGACGCGCCGGACCAACCTGTAGTAGAGGTGACCGATGCGACCTGTGATGCGGCGGGCACTGCCACGATAACCAATTACGATGATACGCTGACCTATACCTTCGCGCCGAACGACGGCACGACCGTAGGTGCGGGCGGTGTGATCAGCGGTTTCGTTCCCGGTACGGACTATACGGTAACGGCCTCGAGCGAAGCACAGAACGGCGATGACTGTTCCTCGCAACCTGTGGACTTCAGTATAATCGAACCTACACCTCCAAATGCCGGAGACGACAATGAAATCACCGTATGTGATGGTGCTTCAGTAGATCTTACATCCCTAGTAACCGAATCAGGTGGTACATTCAGTGAAGCAATGATATCTGGAGGACTTGATGGGGATAGTTTTGATACTACAGGATTATCACCTGGAAGCTATGAGATCATATATACTGTTGAAGCCGGTCAATTATGTCCTGCGGATACGGCTACGATTACTATTCATGTGGCCGAACCGGTCGATGCAGGTGCCGACAATACTATTTCGGTATGCGAAGGTACAGTTGTCGACTTAAGCGAACTGGTAACGGTTCCCGGAGGAACGTTCTCAGCCACCAATGGTGGGTCGGTAAATGGAAACGAATTCGATACTTCAGGCTTGTCACCCGGTGACTATAGTATTGAATATACCGTAGACGGCGGCGATTTTTGCCCAGATGATACAGCATTGATCACCGTTAGTGTAGCAGAAGATATTATAGTTCAAACTTGTGAAGCTGTGGATGCAACTTCTTGTAATGACGGCACCACGAGATTCAATTTTTATTGGTTCGGTAGTAATGCATCACCAGGTGGTTCTAACGCATTTGGATCCAATGCTACCAACAACCTTTCTTTTACGGAGTTTAATGATGGAACTGCCTTGATTCAAGGTACGACGGTCTTGGGTAGCTGTACTGCAGCACTCTACATAAAGTTGGTTGGAAAGACCGACTGGGCCGGTTGGCAACTGGAAGGCGGTACCTTTAAGAAAATGGGATGTACGAATCCTGATCCTACCATGCTTCATTACTATGTAATTGACAACACGGTAAGTACGATAACCACCACTGGAGGTGATTGTCTTGAAGAAGGTACCTTTATCGTCAGTCAGAAACCAGACCCCAATGATCCACTTACTCCGCATCTTGGTGTTGTTATGGGCCCCGGAGGAGTTCTCCATGGCGTCGATCCTACGGCTACCGGTATTGCCGGATGGGGTTTTATGGGACCTGAGAACGATCCGAAGAAATATGATATCGACTTCAATTTCGAGCTGGATTGTGAAGACGCGACCGGTTGTGAAATCAAAGTTGAAATATGCGACGGAATCGATAATGATGGAGATGGTCAAATCGATGAAGGATTTGACTCAGATGGAGATGGTATTGCCGATTGTGAAGATGTTGAAGAATGTGATGGTATTGATAATGATGGCGATTTGTTAGTAGATGAAGGGTTCGATTCCGACATGGACGGTACGGCGGATTGTTTCGATGAAGAGATTTGCGACGGACTGGACAATGATGGGGACGGAGAGATCGATGAAGGACTATCCTGTGGTGATATCGAAGTATGTGATGGAGTGGATAATGACGGTGATGGTGAAATTGATGAAGGGTTCGATGATACGGACAATGACGGTATCGCGGATTGCGTTGATCCATGTGATAATCGTTTTGATTCCGATGGTGATAATATTCCCGATTGTGAGGATGTGGAGGAATGTGATGGTCTAGACAATGATGGTGATGGTATGGTCGATGAAGGATTTGCCGATACCGACAATGATGGTACAGCTGATTGTCAGGATGTTGAAGAATGCGATGGACTGGACAATGATGGAGACGGTGAGATTGATGAAGGATTCGATTCAGATGGGGACGGTACACCAGATTGTCAGGATGTTGAAGAATGTGACGGACTCGACAATGATGGCGATGGTACGATTGATGAAGGTTTTGCCGATACGGATGGCGACGGTATTGCGGATTGTATAGATGTCGAGGAATGTGATGGTAAAGACAACGATGGCGATGGTGAGATCGATGAAGGGTTCGATTCGGATGGTGACGGCACACCTGATTGTCGTGATATTGAAGAATGCGATGGAGTGGATAACGACGGTGACGGTGAAATAGATGAGGATTTGGACTGTACTGAAGTCTGTGACGGAATTGACAACGATGGCGATGGTGAGATCGATGAAGGCTTCGATTCGGATGGGGACGGCACGCCTGATTGTGAGGATACCGAGGAATGCGATGGCGTCGACAATGATGGTGATGGAGAGATCGATGAAGGGTTCGATTCGGATGGTGACGGCACAGCTGATTGTGAGGATACCGAGGAATGCGATGGCGTCGACAACGATGGTGATGGAGAGATCGACGAAGGGTTCGATTCGGATGGTGACGGCACGCCTGATTGTGAGGATACCGAGGAATGCGATGGCGTCGACAATGATGGCGATGGTGAGATCGATGAAGGGTTCGATTCGGACGGGGACGGCACAGCTGATTGTGAGGATACCGAGGAATGCGATGGCGTCGACAATAATGGTGATGGAGAGATCGATGAAGGGTTCGATTCGGACGGGGACGGCACACCTGATTGTGAGGATACCGAGGAATGCGATGGCGTTGACAACGATGGCGATGGGGAAATTGATGAGGACTTGAACTGTGACGATGCTCCTGAGGGCTGTGAAACGGCTTTCGCTCGATTGGAAACAAACAATACCTGTTTCTTAGATGATGGATTTAATCGATGGGGATGGACCAATCAGTTAACGATGGAAGGGAATTATACGATGGACCTCTATTCAGGTGCCGGCCAATGTGATTTGACCAAAGGTGAAAAATCAGGAACCGTCGAAGTGGAGCATAGTAATGGGTCCGTTACGGTATCGATTGAATTGTCACCCGGATTCGTGATGACCGAGGCACAGTTATATGTTGGTGGTGCACCGTATCCTGTAAAGGGAAATAATCCTACGGTGGCTCCGGGTCAATACCCGGTGAAGGAAGAAGGTCTGGATAAGGTTACACGTCTGGATTTTGACCCGATCGATGTGAGTCACATTACTGGCGACTTGTACATTATCGTTCATGCGGTGACGTGTGAGGTCGAAACGGATGATTCGACCGCGAAGACCGAGGTGCAGGCCTTTCCGATGACATTTAAGAATGAATTGAACTTGCGAGTCGAGATTCCCTATGACTCGAACTTAAAGGTCGAAATGTTCGATGTCAATGGTAGATGTGTCCTGGAAAAAGGAGGTATGAGCTTGAAGACCGGTAAGAACGATATTCGTTTGAACCTATCCAATATGGCACCGGATGTGTACATCTTGATTCTCAATACAGAACGAGAACGGATCATTAAAAAGGTCATGTCTCGAAAGTAGAACTGTAAAAAGTAGAAATGTAAAAAGCCCTGACATGAGTCGGGGCTTTTAGCATCAAGTAGGTTAAGTAAGGTAAGATTTGGGAAGGTAAAGATGAACTATTCATACGCTTTATAAAAAACTTAGTTGTCAAGTAGTTGTTTTTGTATGCTAACCGATGTTTACCTGATGTATACATTCCCAAATGGATGCTACAAAAAACGAAAAAGCAAAACGTTCGTGCAAGACATTAGAAAATGCAACAGAAAGCTTTTCAACTGCCCATCCGTAATGCATGACTTTCGAGGATTTACAAAATGCCTTATTGGTGAAGATGGAGGCTCAAAGATATGAGTTAAGGTAGGTGTTGTAGACATAAACAAGAGACTCATGAATTTGAGTCCATTTTAAAATACAGAGCCTACCCCGGCTGTCTTCTTTATGTAGGGCTGCTTTCATCGGTATTGAACAAGTCATAAAGAAAAAGTCAACCTTTAGATTTTAGATAGAATGAAATAACCCGCCATTAGGCGGGTTATTTCGGTTTCATATGCTTCGTGTCTACATTAATTCGTGGTGTCAGGAAGCAACACGTTATTGGTAATGAGGTGAATCACACCGTTACCGGCTTGGATATCGGTAGGACCGATGATGGCACCTTCATTTCCTGATCCATCCGTGATTTCCAAACCACCATCTTTGGAAACAATCGTAATCTCATCTCCTTCCAAAGTCGTCACTGCCTGACCCGGTATGATATCGGAAGAACGTACATTACCACTTAATGTATGATGTTCAAGGACGGCTGCCAAAAGGTTTTCTTCAATATCACTGACAAAGTTCCAATCATTATTCGTATCCAGAAGGGCATCAAAAGCCGCGGGCACCGGAACAAAAATAGTATAGGGGCCACCAGTACTTTCTTTGAGGTCCGACGGCAAATCGCTCACAACAGCTGCTGCATCCAAAGCGGTACCGAAAACCTCTAGATTGGCATCTGCAGACATAAAAGTATCTAACGTAGGTAACGAAATAACTTGGTTTATAATATGGATAATTCCATTTTCAGCTACAACATCAGCTTGAGTTACCGTTGCCAGACCATTCAGTACTACACCATCCGTGGCATCGAAATACAATGATAATTTAGATTCACCCGGTCCGTCAGCTAAATTCTGCAAATAATTGCGCTGCAAGTCGGCTAGAGGTGCGGAATCGATACGTCCACTGACAACATGGTTGAGCAATAGTTGCTGCAAGGTTGCGGTCGGAACGGCATCGACACTCGCAAAGCCATTGGAGGACAAAAAACTGGAAAAAGCTTCATCAGTTGGTGCAAATACCGTGAAAGGACCATCTCCCTTTAAGGTATTTGCCAAGTCCGCTCTTTCCAAAGCCGCCAGTAAAGAGTTCAAATTTTCCGCTGTAGCCACTTCAACAATATCCGTTTCCGGTATGGGTATAGTT
This sequence comes from uncultured Flavobacteriaceae bacterium, assembly GCA_947494565.1. Lineage (GTDB taxonomy): Bacteria > Bacteroidota > Bacteroidia > Flavobacteriales > Flavobacteriaceae > Maribacter_C. The sequence goes on from CANLVG010000006.1 coordinate 4,962, forward strand.
GCCGGTCCATCGTCCAAATTACAGGAAAGTAAGACCGAGGCCATGATTACTAAGGTTAAGAATTGCTTTAATTTTAAGGAACTTTTCATAACATTGTGTTTTTCCAAAGTTAAACATTTAACTGGTCTCAACTTTCCGATTCATATCGTTCCCGATTTTCAAAGGTGCCGATAGAATGGGTAAAACCAGTTTGCTTCAATGAATGTCGCTTCAATCAGTTGATACTTACACCTAGTGATTTCCTCCGAAACATTTAGAATTAAAAACAGGGCATTGTATTCATTCATTTCAAAAATGAGATGCGCTTCTTTGAGAACGGTTGCTTCAAAAAGATAAAATGCGCTGAATGTTCTTGTACTTTCGATGCCCGCTTAATTTCGTATTTTTGTCATTTAATCGCGTAGCGCAATGAAAAAAGTAGTTGTAGGACTTTCGGGAGGTGTTGATTCAAGTGTTGCCGCATATCTTTTAAAAGAACAAGGATATGAGGTCATCGGTCTGTTTATGAAGAATTGGCACGACGATTCCGTTACGATTTCAGAAGAATGCCCGTGGCTCGAGGATAGCAACGATGCACTTATCGTGGCTGAAAAATTGGGCATTCCGTTTCAAACGGTAGATTTGAGTGTAGAATACAAAGAGCGTATAGTCGATTATATGTTCAATGAATACGAGAGAGGCCGAACCCCCAATCCGGATGTGCTTTGTAATAGGGAAATAAAGTTCGATGTGTTTCTGAAAATCGCGTTGCAGCTCGGAGCGGATTATGTCGCTACGGGGCACTATTGCAGAAAGGGCACCATTCAAAACAATAGCGGTTCGGAAACCTATCAACTACTCGCTGGAGTAGACTCCAATAAGGACCAATCGTATTTTTTGTGTCAGCTTTCTCAAGAACAGCTATCCAAGACCCTTTTTCCGATCGGTGAATTAACGAAGCCTGAAGTGCGAAAATTAGCTGCTGAGAATAATTTGATCACTGCCGATAAGAAAGATTCGCAAGGGTTGTGTTTTATTGGCAAGGTTCGCCTACCCGACTTTTTACAACAGAAGTTAAAACCAAAGCAAGGTGTTATTGTTGAAGTTCCTTCCACTGTTTCACAATTTCAAAAAGTTCCTCCCCAATTTGATAGTTTGGAAGAAGAATTGAATTACTACGCTGAAAAACCGGAATATCAAATCGGGGATGGACAGGTAGTGGGAGAGCACCAAGGCGCCCATTATTTTACAAAGGGACAACGAAAAGGACTTGATGTAGGAGGAACCAAAGAACCCTTGTACGTCATAGAAACCGATGTTGATGCCAATGTCATCTATACCGGACAAGGTAAAGACCACCCAGGGTTGTATCGAAGAGCGCTCTTCGTTTCCAATGAAGAGTTACATTGGGTACGACCCGATCTGACGTTGCAATTAGATGAAACGATGGAGGTAAAGGCGCGTATAAGATACCGTCAAGAGTTACAGCGGGCCAAATTGTATAAGGTAGATGCCGGACTTTATGTGGATTTTGAGGAACGTCAATCTGCAATAACCGAAGGTCAGTTCGTGGCTTGGTATGTAGATGAGGAGCTAATCGGATCGGGTGTTATTTTCTAGAATCTAAAAAAGATAAGCCTTCGCTTCTTGAATTGGATGTAACGGTCATGCAACATCGGAGGCAAAGGAAACTTAATGAAGCTACATCATGAAGAACCGTGTTACGGCCCTTTTCGATATTGAATATCCGATCATACAAGGGGGGATGATATGGGCCAGTGGTTGGCGTTTGGCCTCCGCTGTATCCAACGCTGGGGGTTTGGGTTTACTTGGGGCCGGTAGTATGTACCCTGAGGTTTTAAGGGAGCACATTCAAAAGTGCCAACAAGCGACGCAAAAACCCTTTGGCGTGAATGTTCCTATGTTATACCCGGATATCGACAAGCTAATGCACATCATTGTCGAGATGGGGGTGAAGATCGTTTTCACTTCTGCCGGGAACCCTAAGACATGGACGCAATTTTTGAAGGAGCGGGGAATAACCGTAGTTCATGTGGTCAGTAGTTTGAAGTTCGCGCTGAAGGCACAGGCAGCCGGGGTAGACGCAATTGTTGCAGAGGGTTTTGAGGCCGGAGGCCACAACGGACGTGATGAGACGACCACCATGGTTTTGATTCCTGCTATCCGAAAGGAAATCGACATTCCGTTAATTGCTGCTGGGGGCATCGCAACCGGAAAAGCGATGTTGGCGGCCCTAGTATTGGGAGCCGATGGAGTTCAAGTGGGGAGCCGGTTCGTCGCTTCACATGAGGCCTCGTCACATATACTTTTTAAACAAAAGGTAGTTGAGGCCGGAGAAGGTGATACGCAGCTTACCCTAAAAGAATTGGCTCCCGTTCGATTACTCAAAAATAAATTCTACGATGATGTACAATTGGCCTATCAAAACCATACTTCCGAAGCAGGTTTGAAACAACTGTTAGGAAGAGCCCGTGCCAAGCGCGGTATGTTCGAGGGAGATATGGAAGAAGGAGAACTGGAAATCGGGCAGGTTTCTGCACTGATCCGAGAGGTAAAACCGGCAGCGGATATCGTTTCGGAAATGATATCCGAGTTCAACGAGGCAAAAGAAACGGTCTCCGGGCTATAGCCAATTAGTTCAACGTCAAAGGTTCCACCTTCTTTAAACTTACCAAGTACTCTATCAAATCACGTAATTCTCTTTTAGTGATCAGCTTTCCCATGGCAGGCATAGCGGAGACACTATTTTCCCGCTTTTGAATACGTGAATGTGCAATTTCAAGCGGCTCGGCGTCCGATGTTCGCAATATCAATTCGTGGTCCGTTTCTTTCTCCAAAACCCCAGTTGCGGTCTGACCGTCTTTTAAGGTAACGGTAACCGTTCCATACCCTGGAGCCAACCTAGCGCTAGGTTCGATAAGGGATTCCAGAATTTCTTCTCTAGTCAACAAATTGCCAATATTGTCCAAAGGCGGGCCGACAACTCCACCTGCACCTCCTACGGCGTGGCAACGGACACACTGAGCGGTCGGGTTACTGTTGAATACGGAATTACCGCCCCACCAGTTTCCACCATGTAGGGTTTCCTGGTAATTGTCAACCGAAGCTGTACCACTTTTCAGAACCGATAACTGCGCGATCAGTTCCTCTGATTCCGTGGCCTCAACAGCTTCAATGAGATCCAAGATGACACCCTCTTTCAATTGATTTTTGTCTGCTCTTCGAATAAGGTTTTGCAGTACGGTTTCACTCTTGTTGGCAGGCATTTCAGCCAACACACCCAATATCTTCTGTTGCTCACGTACTGTACCCGTATTGAAAATAGGGTTAACCACTGCAGGAAGGTCATCTTCCGAAATATTCAGTTCCGCTATTAATCCAACGGCGGCCTCTCGTACTTCTTGTTCCGTGTCTCCCATTCCTGCCTTCATCGCCTTTTCGATATTTTTGTAGCGTAGCTTGCCGAGGGTGGTCAGCATCGCGGCCTTAACTTGAGGAGACCGATTTTTGGAAAATACCGAAAATACCTGATCACTGTTATCGTTCATACCTAAATTGGCCAGTGTCTGCGCAACTCCAACCAGGATGTCAGGGTCGTTATCGGATAAAAAGATCGGGATTTCTTGCTGTAATTCCTTGCGCAAAAGACTCCCATCACGCTTCACTTCACCTCTTAACCGACCATCGACACGATCCAATACCGAGGGAGATTCCCAAGTGCCTAAGGCCGCAAGGGCTTCACCTCTTAGTTCGCTCGGAAATGCTGGATTTTTGGCAAATGAAATAAGATTTCGCATTTCCGTTTCACCACCGACTCTCAACGCGGCATTGATACTTCGGCGTAAGAGTGGTTCCGAAGTAAACCTTTCTTGTTCCAGCAGTTTTGCCAAGGCAGGTAGTGCCTCTTCGATAGACCAATCGTCATTGATGGCCCTGGCCGCTTCGGTAACGATGTATTCATCTTCGTCATCCAAGAATTTCGCTACTTCCGGACTTTGTAATCTGCGTAAAACCAGAACAGCGGCAATACGTAAACTGCGGTTGTCACTATTGGCCAAATCGGCGATAGGAGCTATTTTTCCGATTCTGGAAAGGGCCAAGACCGCAGCATGTCGGAGATATACATCTTCGTCAGCGTTGGCTTTTATCATGTCCAAAAGAGGTTCTAGTGCCGCCGCGCTTTTCGTTCTTCCAAGCGCCTGCGCAGCAAAGAACTTCACCCGATCGTTTTCATGCTGAAGCAAGGAAATGTACTTATCCGTAGCTTCGGTATATTTGACATCACCTAAAACCTTTAACGCTTGTGCAATGATTTCCGCGTCGCTATCATCAAGAAGCGCAACTAAGGCTTCCGCTTTGCCCAGGTCTTTGGCGGCAATCTGTCCAATTCCCCAAATGGCATGGACGCGGGCAAATTGATTTGGACTTTCGTTAATGACCGTTTTTAGTTTTCGATACCCCCAGAACGTACTTTTTGCCAGGGCGAATTGGGCCTTTTGTCGAATTCGCATATCGGGATAGGCCAATAGTTTTACCAACTCATCATTCGATTGCTCATCATAGTCCAAAATCATTAATCGCTGTGTTTCCGCACGCTCTTGTGCCAAATCGCTATGACGCTCATCAACATCCAATTTCCAGACGCGCCCATAGTCTTTGGTGCCCCAACCATTGATCCAATCCGCTAGGTAAAGCGCGCCGTCGGGTCCGAACCTGATTCCCGTAGGCAACACACCGCTCAACATATCGATATCGGTATCGAGTTCAAAAGAGGCGCCTTTCGGCTTCAAATCGAACGACCAAATATGCGATCTACTGGGGTCACCGACAAATTCGACCAAGAAGAAACGGTCTAACCAATCTTTTCCCAGGGCGGTACCCGGGTTATATACCATTCCAGTGGGTCCGTTGTGAAAATTCTGAATAGGAGGAATGATATAGGCCGCTTGGCCCTCCCATCTGGGGACGTAGAGTTTTTCATCCATCCAGACCTTGTACGAGTTATTTTTGGAATCGGTGTATTTTCCGAACTGCCAGTTGGTTCTCCATCCCGAATCCGAGCCTTCGACAATATGTACCAGACGTTCACTTTCGCCTCTGTGGTCCCCATCATTGTCGGAAGAGATTATATTTCCATAGGCGTCAAAGACAAATTCATGGGTATTGCGATGCCCTCTTGAGAACACCTCGAAATCGCTTCCATCCGGATTGCAGCGCACGATTACCCCTTGATTGGGATACTTGTGATTCGCTCCGTCTACCGTAGTGATATTCGCTCCAATATCGCCGATACCCCAATACATTTTACCATCGGGGCCTTGCACCACACCTGACATACCATGCCCTCCAAAACCGATATGTACTGCAAAACCATGGGCGATGGAGGTTTTTTCATCTAAGACTTCATCTCCATTGCTATCGGTCAGTCGCCACATATCTGGGCCAATACCGACAAATATGTCATCGTCTCTGACATGTAAGGCACCGGCAACATCGGTAATTTCCTCGTTGAAGTCTTCCAATATCCGTTTTGAAACGTCTGCCATCCCATCGTTGTTGGTGTCTTCCAACATCCAAACTTCATCTTTTTCCACGGCCAGGTCTTTCCAATCATGGCTCGAATCGTTGTTCAGGTCTTTTAACCAATTATTCTGTTCGCTCAGCTCGGGTGCAAAGGTCTTACGTAAAAAATCACGTCGGTCCTCTACGGATTGAAAGGAAATAGATGGGGTCATCCATGGTTGATATCCCCGAATATCGAATTCCGAATTCTTTTGCCGATTGGTTCGGGTAAGATAAACACGTCCTTTGGCGTCAATGTCCATTGCGATAGGGTCGGGGGCAAGTGAATCAGAGGCCCATAACTTTAGTTCCAGACCATCCGCCAGCTTGGCAACAACACCATTTTCTGCATCCTTTGCTTTCTGCATGCCCAAAATCGAATCTTCATATACAGTGAGGGGTACCTCAATGGGCGCATTCGATTTATCGGTGCATGAAGTCGACACACAAAGGGATAGGACTACGGTTGTTAGAATAACTCTTCCGAAATAGGATTTCATTTGGTCGTGGGTTTATAAGGGTTGTCTTAAGGAGTATCGGTCGCTTGATCCAAAACGGATTCGGCCTTCTTGAGTTCATCTTTATGAACGTAAATTTCACTACTACTTGTGGTCGAGGAACCGAAACCGGCCAATCGGGCCGACTCTGCCTCATCTTTCACCACAGGATTGATACCGACAGCGGTTAGACGCCCTACCAGACTTTGTGCCTGAACTTGACTTCCGATGAATATTCTCGTATAATTTGAATCCATAAGTTCTTATTTGTTTAATTTAAAGCTACAGCATTGCGTTTATTTCTTGCAGGTGCTTATCGAAGTTTTTCAATGTATTGGCCAATTTGTCGATTTGTTCTTCAGCTTCCTTCCAATTTTTTTCCTCTACAGCTTCCCGCACACCGGGCAGGGTTTTTACCCCATAGCCCGTATAAAAGCCAGGAGCATATATTTGGTGCTTGTACCAAGATCTTCTTGGAAGTCCCTCTTCCGAGGTCAGTACCTGTTCCGCTAGCATCAATCTCTTGTTCAAACTGCTACGCCTTTCTTCCGTAAGATTCGAAAGATCGATTTTCGAAAGAGTTTCAATGGTACGCTTAAGAGCGATGAGTTGGTTTTGTAGCGGAGTAAAATCAAGATAGGGAACCGACTCTTTTTTAACCGGTTTGACAAAGGCTTTTGTCGGGTCCGAAGCCAATTCGAATCTATTTTTTTCTACTAGGGAATTGTGTTTTTCAACATCGGTTCGCATCTGGTCCGTCTTTTTCATGATACCGTCCAAATAGCCCGTCACGGTTTTGTGCCACTGCTTGAATTCAAAGGGAAGAACATCGGCATTGGCCAATCGCAGGGTAATGCGACCGGCAGTATTCGCCAAAGCAATACCGTAGGCAAAACCGGGGTCTTTAAACCTTTTATAGTGCGGATAGGTATCGTAAATGGTATGGTATTCGCCCCCACCGTTTTCGCCCCCAAAGCCTAAATTTAGAGAGGCTATACCGGCATGTTGGATGAATGGGGTATAGTCAGATCCGGAACCAAGCGCGTATATTTCAAAATCTTCCGTTCCACCTCGTACCATATCTACAGCTATTCTTCTTTCTTTGACGGAAACCCCATGTTGGGGATCCATAACATTTTCAGCGACCTCTCCGACCATGGCCTGTAGACTATGTGAACCGCCAGCACCGAGAAACCCGCGTCCGTTGCCGTCAGTGTTAATATAAGCCACGACTTTGTCTTGTAATTCCTTCTTATGATCTTCTACCCATTCGGTCGATCCAATAAGGCCGGGCTCCTCCGCATCCCAAGCACAATAGACCAAGGTACGTTTCGGTCTGTTGCCCTTTTTGGCCAGTTCGCCCACGGCCCTTGCCTCTTCCATGAGGGCTACCATACCGCTAATAGGGTCATTTGCTCCGTGAACCCAAGCGTCATGGTGGTTTCCACGCATGACCCATTGATCGGGGAACTGTGAACCCTTCAGCGTTGCAATGACGTTATGTGCGGGTTTTAGCTGCCAATCGAATTCCAATTTCAAATGCACCTTGGCGGTACCAGGGCCTATATGATAGGTAATAGGCAGGCCTCCCCTCCAAGATTGCGGAGCGACCGGTCCACCCAATGCGGCCAGTAAGGGTTCCGCATCTTCGTAGGAAATAGGTAAAACCGGGATTTTCGTAATCGTAGGCGCATCTTTTCGGTCGAGTCTCTTGGCATCTTTTGTGGCTCCATAACCAGGTGTGAGCACATCACCGGGGTAGGTGGGCATATCCATAACGGAACCCCGCTGAACGCCTGTCTCATTTTTGTAGGCTCCTTTGGGGTATACATCCCCACGGCCATAACCGTCATCCGAAGGGTCGGAATAAATGATACACCCAATAGCTCCTTTTTCCGCAGCTAATTTTGGTTTGATTCCACGCCATGAACCCTGATATTTGGCAATCACTATTTTTCCCTTCACATCGATTCCGAGTTTATCGAGTTCTTCATAGTCCCTTGGGATGCCATAGTTCACGAAAACCAACTCCGCTTCTACATCACCGTCTGTTGAGAAGGCATTATAACTGGGCAATAAGGCATCGCCCTGGGCTGTAAAGGGATCACCATCAACTGGAACCGCGGTCAATTTCGCTTTGTAGTTTGTGGGAGCCGTCATTTCAAGTAACCGTACCTTTGGATAAGGAAAGAGCACATGGTATGTTTCAATTTTGGTGTCATAGCCCCAGGACTTGAATTGTTTTTGGATCCATTTGGCATTCTTTTCTCCATATTCCGTGCCCACCCAATGGGGTTCGGCCGCCATTAGTTGCATCCACTCATCTAAATTATCCGCGTTAAGTTTGGACTCGAATACGGACTCTAATTGTTGTTGTTTTTTAGCATTTTCGGAAGTAAAACCTAAGATGGAATTTTGTGCATTGACAAAACCTACCGTAAGACAAAGGACGGTAACGAAAACTCGTATGTTCATGGCGTTGGATTTAGCGAATGAAGATACTGATTTTTTTGACTCGATAATCGAGATTTATACCTGCCTTCCCGTCTGCTAAGCGGGCATCGATTTGCTGAAACTGTTTTCCTTCAAATGCCTTTTGAATTTGTTCCGGGCGGTTTACGGTAGCGAGCCGATTTCAGAAGCGGACTAAGGTTATAGTATCCTTTTTATATCTTGCGTCAGGCGATCGATTTCTTCATTTTTGGTACCGTCATATACCCCTCTGATCCGCTTTTGCCTATCGACCAATATGAAGTTCGGCGTATGAATGAAATCTTGTAAACCCCCATCTCCTTCATTTACAACGGCAAAATAACTTTTTCGGGCAAGATTATAGATGTGTTTCTTGTCTCCTGTGGTAATATTCCATTTGCCATTGATTGCGCCATGTTTCCGACTGTACTCTTGTAGAATTGCCACACTATCCAATTTTGGGGTAACCGATACCGAGAGTAACATCACATCAGGATCAGCTATGAACCTGTCCTGGATTTTTGCCATATTGTTGGTCATCACCGGACAGATACTCGGACATCTTGTAAAGAAAAAATCGGTAATATAGATTTTGTTCTTATAATCGTTTTGAGTGATGATGCTATCATTTTGGTTGCGCAGCTCGAAATCGGCCACGGTGTGATCCTCGGACTCCTGCTGTAAACTAACGTCGACTAACTCGGGATTGAAATCAGTGGGGTTGTATACCGGAAGTACTTCTGCGCCACCACCCATAGTAATAAAATATACGAGGTAAATTATGGCAGTTGAAATGAGAAGCGACCCTATTAGTTTTTGAATTTTCCCTTTCATGATTTCACGATTACTAGCCTTGTTCTGGGTTTTAGGCATAGATATATCAAAGTATGGACGTATCGATTTCGATATCGGCATGTTGCCAGGCCTTTTGAAATTCTATTTTTACTTCCTGAGCTTCTTTCTCTTTGCCTTGTGCTTTTAAACTATTGTATAACCCCATTAAGGACCATCCATTTTGGCGAAGTACATCCAAATCTTCCTTAAATACCTTCTCAGCTTCCTTAAACTTTTTACCTTTCATTAAGATAGCACCAAGATTTTGTCGGGTAGGGATATGCCAAGCTGCTGGTTCGGTATAGGTAAGACCATCTTCATATTCAACAGCCTTTTCAAGATGTTCTACTGCTTTTGAGGTATCTCCTTTTAGAGCGGCCAGTTCGCCTGCTATTAGCTCAGAAGCAATATTTGCCGAATGAATGGACGCATTATTTGCGGTGGCGACCAAGGTTTCCAATTCAGGGTCTTGCTGAAGTGTTCGAATGGCATCCAATTCCTCTTGGGCTTCGGTGATGTTCCCTTTTCTGATGAAGGCCATCCCCCGTGCATAGTGCCGTATCAAATTTAGATGCTTGATCTCTGGGTTAGGTGCGGGAATGGTCAAGATTTCATTCCACTTTCCAAAACGCGTATAGGCCAATAGGGGAGTTGCTGCAAAATCCTGTAAAAAGGGTAAGGTCACCAATTCACCGGTCGGTACTTTCTCCGCTGTTTTTTTAGCGGCATCAATGGCAATCCGGCTATCGCCCAATAAGCTGGCTGAAGACCATAAAAAATGAATGTTGTGCGGGTAGTAGGCCAAGGGATATAGCCCTTGCGAAAAACACTGCGAAATATAGTCCTCATCGGCAAGAATGGCCGCCTGATTGACTTTAACGGCATCTAAATAGCGACCCACTCGAATGTAAATATGGGAGGGCATATGTACAATATGACCGGCCCCGGGCATTAGGGAAGCCAATTTATCTGCGCTGGCCACACCCATATCGGGATAGGGTAACTCGACCATATGAATGTAATAATGATGGCCTCCGGGATTTTCGGGTTCTAGATTCATCGCGATTTCAAGAGCCGTTTTGGCCTCTTTTATGTTCGGAGAAGGATTTCCCTCCTTATCCCAATAATTCCAAGGCACGGTATTCATTACCGAAGCAGCATATAGAATTTGAACATTCGCATTTTCTGGATATTGTTTGACTATCTGGGCCATTGCCAACATATAGTCCATATTGAGTTCGGCAACGTCTTTGGTCAAATCTTCGCTATACCGCTTGTCCAACGCCATGATCAAAGCTCGCTCAATAGGAGCGGCATTAGTTGCCAGGCGCTTGGCCTTTACCATGGCCTCATTGATTTTGTTCTTGCGTTCCTCATCTGGTAAGGGATCATTGATGTTAGGGCCTAGGGCAAAAGCTTGGCCCCAATACGGCATCGCAGCATTCGGATCAAGTCTTGCGGCCTCCATAAAAGAACGATGTCCCTCCGCATGGTTGAAGGCGTATGATAACTTCATGCCTTGATCAAAAAATGCCTGAGCTCTTTCATTCTCAGTGGAAATCGGAAAATGAAGAGTACCCAGATTGGTAAATAGTGGTGAAATCTGCTGGGTCGTGTCTATGACGTCCAACATGAATTTGGTAGGGGTACACTTTGTGAAGCTGAAAGATGCTTTTTGATAGTTTTTTGTTGACTTGCTATTTGACGTTTCTTTAAGAAGGTGAACCGATATCAAAAGTACTATCGCGAATACCCCCAAACTGATCTTTGTTTTCATACTGTTCTGTTTTTAAGATTGTAGAATGAACCGCTTAGCTTCGATGATTTCAGGTCGTGTACTATTTGAGTTTTTGGCTAATTCTATGAGTTGTTCAAAATATAAGCTTGCTTTTTCCTTATCCCCAGACTTCTTGGCGGCTACAGCCGCGCCATAAATACCATTGAAACGATTGGGTCGCTTTTGAAGATTCAGTTCATAAATCTCCAGTGCCTCTTGCGTCTTATTAAGCGCCATAAGCATATCGCCATAAAGTTCATCTGCTGGAACTACTTCACCCGGAGTTACGGGATGTTTCGATGTCTTATTTTCCATTTCAACCGCCATTTTCATAGTTGATAACGCTTCTTCTTTTTTTCCTTTTGCCAAAGAGAACCATGCTTCGGTCATCTTAACCTGTATGTGAACTTGATTGGCTTTGTAGGTGTCATTTGATTCCGTCAATTCTTTTTGAAATGATCTTAAAATGTTCAACTCGTTTTCAGCTGCACTTAGGTTCTTGGTATGTATCGCTCCCATCGCACGAGTGAAATGCAGTATGGACTTCTCCCAAGGAAAGGACTCCCAAGATAATCCTAGATTTTCGGGTAATTTAAGGGCGGCAGCTTCTTCCCAATTTTTGTTCTCCATGGCAATACGAGCCGGTATGGCCGAGGCCGTATATGCAATTTTAAAATTGGTTGGAAAAACTTTTTCAAACGACTTTAGATAATTGTATTGTTCAATAGCATTTGAATTATTTCCGGTTTGTAGATACGAATACACGAGATATCCCATTGCGTGAACCTCCTCATCCCAATGAGCGCCTGGAGCAATACTTTCGGCATAGCAAGTTGCTGAGGAAGCTGAATTGATATTGGTGTTGATAGACTCTTCCCATAATCCTAAACGTGTAAAGATGTGCGAAGGCATATGTTGAGCGTGAGCGGAATTGGGTGCAATTTCAGCATATCTCCTAGCGGTGCTTAAACCCAGTTCGGCCAATTCCGGATAATCATAGGAATGAATAATATAGTGAGCGATTCCGGGGTGGTTGGGTTCTTTTTCAAATAAAGCTTCCAATATTTTACCCGCTTCCTTTTGTATGCTATATGTTTTATCCGTTGGTACTGCAGATGCCCGAAGTGCCAATGCGTAAAATACCGCGACTTCCGTATCATCTAAATTGGAGTTGTACATTTCTTTCATTTTTTGGGCATAGCGCTCTTTTCGGGTCTGATTGTCTACGGTCTGCCAGTCTTGATAAAATGCCCCAATTGCTTCTAAGTAGTTCTCGGCCTTATTTGATTTAGGAAGTTTTGCGGCAACCTCAAGTAATTTACTGCCTTTTTCCAGTACTTCGCTTGGTGGTGGTGCCCACAAACCATGATAAATACTCATGGCAACTCCCCAATATGCCATAGCACACCCGGGATCTTGGTCTAGTACTTGTACAAATGCTTTTTCAGCTTCAGTATACTCAAACGAGTGCAACAGGGCAATTGCCAGATTGAATGTTTCCCTAGTCTCATAATTACATGATTCTGAAAAACTGACTTCCCCGAACTGCCCATTTCCGCAGAGTTGCAAATCGCCCCTTAATAAATTTAAAGAAGCCAATTCGGTTTTGTTACTCGAGTTCTTACACCCTAGAAATGCGAGTAGCACCAAGAATAGGACGTTTTTTAAAGTTGACTTCATGTATTTGGTTTTAGCTGTTGTACTACCTGATTTTAAATTATTGTTTTTTGTGTGATTAAACCCGTATCTAGTTTACATAAATCGATATAATCGGTATATTCAAAAGGGGAGGAATTGGTGTGCGTCGTGCGGTCATTTAGTTACACGTAAATTTAAGTTGTCGAATATACCATTGTACGGTCTAATTAAAGAACTTATGTGTGTATTATGAGCATATGTAAGGTTGGTTCGTGTATTTCGCTGTATAAATGGCAGCACTATAAAATAAGCCATCCAATCGCTTATCGATCCGAAATCTTATGCCGCCGCAATATTTTCCAAAGCCGCCACTAGAACATCTATTTGTTTTTTGGTAATGAATATCGCAAAGGATAAGCGCACTGCATTTAATCCGAATGTACTCATCGGACGACAGTCGATTCCGTATTCGTCAAATAAACGCTTTTTCACTTCTTTAACCTCCTTACCCAACACCTCTACGACCTGAATTGCCCCGGATAGGGAGTCAGGGGCCGGTGTTTTTAGAACTAACTGAGGGTTCTCTTCGATACGATTTCTAAAATAGTGCTTGAGTTCGTAAGTGCGCGCATTGATTTTCTGGGCTCCGATGGCCTCTCTATAGTCTAGGGCAGCTCCAAAACCCAAAACTTCCGGGAGGTTTCTGGTATTGTAATTTTCGAACCGTCTTATGCTGGTATCTTCATACCCTCTGGCAACCACCAAGGGTTTGAGGTGTTGCTGACTTTCTTGTTTTGCATAAAAAACACCGACTCCTTTTGGCGAGAATAACCATTTATGAGCGCTTACTGTGTAAAAATCACAGCCGATATCCTTGAGGTCAAAATTGAACATTCCCGCAGCTTGTGCGCCATCAACAGCGACTAAGATGCCTCTTTCATGGGCCATTTTCGTTACCTCTTTGACCGGAAGGATCATTCCGTTCGTGTTGACGAGATGACAGATAGAAATTACTTTCGTTGCTGGGGTAATCGCGTTACGGTATACCCTAACTACCTCTTCCTTGTTTTTTGGAAGTATGGGGAGGGTAGGGGTGACCAATTTAATCCCTTTTGACTCTTGCCAGTATTTCCATGGATTCAATGCACTGGTATGTTCGTGATCTGCCGTAATCACTTCATCGCCCTCCTGTAAATCCAAACTACTAGCGATAAGGTTCATGCCCTCGGTGGTATTATGAATGAGGGCGATTTCCTCTTCCGAAACAGAAAAGACATTAGCGGCTTTTTTGCGGACCCCTTCAATCTCATCTTTCCAACCACCCCACATATATTTTGAAGGAAAATCATCCAATGTATCGCGAAAGGTCATGGTGGCTTCTCGGATGGGCTGAGGGCAAGCTCCCAAAGAACCATTGTTGAAATAAGAGAGCCCCTCCGCAAATTTGAATTGTGAACGTACTTCTTCCCAATAGACTTCGGAAGTATCCTCTCGTTTTAAGCCTTCTAGTACTTGTGCTACCGGCGTGGTTGCACGGCCCCAGATAGCGGCCGGATTCCCTAGAGAGGCTACGGCACCTACGCCTAGGGTTTTTAAAAACTTTCTACGATTATCGGACATATGAGGTTGCTATGGTTTGGTTCTAGACGGGTCAATTTTAATTAAATTGGAATGGCCTTTAGCAATCATTCGACTTTTATCGGCGTTCCAAATTTCACAGGAGGTATTGATAATCTGATTTCCATTTTTGGTGATGGAGGTTTTGGCGATGATCGTTTCCCCGGCCTTTGCCGAGGCAAAATAATCAACGCCCAAATTCACTGTGGTGTACATATGTGGCTTTCCCAAAGACCAAACCGCTGCTCCTACCGCATCATCAATAATTGCCGCTGTAGTACCACCGTGTAAGATGCCCATAGGGTTGGTCATTTCTTCACGAATGACATAAGAGAACTCTAGTTCACCTTCTTCTACACGTAATAAGGTCGGGTTGAGCCAACGCATTAGAGGAGATATAGAGGCTGAGGAGTCCTTTCCAATCCAAGATCGAAGTACTGTAAGGGCTTTGTTCATTGTTTTGTTTCTGTACTAGTTTTTACTCGCGCTTGCTTCACAACTTGAACGTCTTCTGGTATCGATTAGATAGATGATCTTCCAAGTGCCATTGTCATGAAAAAGTTGAAAGGAATTGACTCCACAATGGCTGAATTTACCATCGAGCCAGAATTCGTATTCCGTCCAGGCATTGGCCATATTACCATCTACCTTTATCGTATAGGAGGTAATACGTTCTTCCCATTTTTCCTTGACCGGGCGACCACTGCCGATGGCCTTGATAAAACCAGCTACATCATCTTGTTTCAACACATCTTTTTGCTCTTTGTTCTTGAAGGCCGTTTGGAAAACCAGTTGGTCCGCCATGGTTTGTTTCATTAATAGGGTATCGCCTTTGTGGAAGCCTTCAAAGAAGGTTTTGACCACTTGTTCTACTTCCTTCTCAAGCTCGGATTGAGCGGACATGGGTAACGTTAGCATGAGCAGCGTTCCCAAGAATAGTTTTTTAATCATGATTTGAACATATTTTAGTACTACTATTTTATTGGTGGCTTTCCAGGTATGGGAAAGTCTTGGTCAGTTGAGTCAAGAATCAACACCCAATCGTGTCCCTTACCGGAGGTCGGAGGAGTGACAATGATGGAACTTTTATTTTCTATAGTCTTATCGAGATACGCATTGCCGGTCCGTGGATCGTACCACCAGCTTTTTAAAGAGCCGCTTGACAATACCGAGAGGTTTAGGTCTACTGATTTTCCTGTAGGGAAATAAATCATGGCGTAACCGCCGGTTTCATCTCGTGTTGCGATGATATAATCATCGTTTTCTTCTTGTTCTGCCAAAATCATGGACTGATCGGGGATGCGGGTTAAAAAGGGTCTTGAAAGCATAAGGTTTTTAAGATGTTTTACCTGATTGGCCATGGGAAGGTTCAATGCCACAGGCCAGGGTCTCAAGGGCTGATTGATACCCTCTTCGTCACCCCTGAACATTTGCCATACATCATGGCAACCATAGGTTTGGCCGAAGGCACCCGCAAATATGTTCCAGTACATGATGCGCCTGATATCTTCCGGTAGGCTATGCCCCAATTCTTTGGCGTTGAAACAATTGGGATGGTCTTCGTAAAGGGGTTCTCCGTCCAATACAGGTTTTTTTGGGATGAGGTTATAATCATGGTTAATATGCTTATAAGTACCTTGATTCGCGCAGTGTCCGGTTTGATGCATGTTGAAATCAAGCCAATCTTCATCATGGAACCAGGTAGAAGAACCGCCGTACTCCTTGGGCTGAGGATGGTAACTCATCAGGGTTCTGTCATACCCGCCAGCGCCTGACGCCACACCTTCGGCCATTTGGTTCCAGACTTCAATATCGTTACTTTGTTCTCGAGGATTACGATCACCACCGATAATCCAAATGATATTATCATAAGTTTGATAACGTGTACCGATCCACTGACCAAAACGATATGCATTTTTTTTGTTGAACACCTCAGGTCCTACACCCCAACTTTTTGTATTGAGTTTATCGCCCCATGTCGGTAATAAAGCGATGTACATACCGAGACTATCCGCTTTCTTGATGATGAAGTCGACATGTTCGAAATAGGCAGGATTGGGACTTTCCGGATTGTTGTTGATCAGTGGAGTCTCACCATACGGGTTGGGTGTATTCAGCCCATCTAATTCAGCTAAGGCAACGGCCTGTATCACGTTAAAGCCCTGCTCCTTTCTTTTTTCAAGGTACATAAGGGCTTCCTCTCGATTGCATCTATGAAATAACTCCCAGGCCGTGTCGGCCATATAGAAAAACGGCTGACCGTCTTCGGTAACCAAAAAACGCCGATTCTCACTGACTTTTAATTTTTGGGCGCTAGTAACCCGAACAAGGACGAAAAGAAACAAAAGGGATACTATGAAACGCATCGCAACACATTGATTGAGGAAGATAACGATTTTTTGAATAGTCATTTCCTTAAACTTAGAATTTTAGGATGAAATCGATTTCTTATATTTGAAATCTAACATAACGCAATTCCTATGAAGTCAAGATTCGTTTCAGTAGCCTTTTCACTAATATTGTCAATGGTCACATTTGCACAAGAAGGACATCCTTTAGAGGGCAAATGGAATTTGACTATCACCGAAGATGGAAAGGAATTCCCCTCTTGGTTGGAGGTGCGCCATTCAGGAACCAACACAATGGTAGGGCGTTTTTGTTATAAGTTCGGGAGCGCTAGACCGGTGGCCGAGGTGAAGATCAAAGAAAAAATGTTCAGCTTCTCGATTCCCAATCAATGGGAACCGAAAGGTATTGACATGCAGTTGATCGGAACCCAAGAAGGGAACGAGCTCAAAGGGACCCTCATCTACACCGACGGAAAAATATATACGTGGACGGGAAAACCGTCACCTGAATTACCCTATACCGAAAACCCAAAGTGGGGAAAATCGAAAAAGCTTTTTAATGGCAAGGATTTGGAAGGATGGAAGGCTATGGGGGAAAACCAATGGGTCGTAAAAGACGGAATTCTAACGAGCGACAAACAAGGAGCCAATTTGGTGAGCGAAGAAACGTTTTCAGATTTCAAATTATCGGTTGAATTTAGGTACCCGAAAGGGAGCAACAGTGGTCTTTATCTCCGTGGCAGGTATGAGGTACAGATTGCGGATAACAAAGGACTTGAACCCTCGGATATTTATTTTGGTGGAATCTATGGACACTTGACCCCCAATGAAAATGTGGCGAAAGCGGCCGGTGAATGGCAGACCTACGATATTACGTTAATCGGTCGCCGTGCGACAATCGTTGCCAATGGAAAAACGATTATCAGCAATCAAAATATACCGGGCATGACGGGTGGTGCCTTGGATAACGATGAAGCGGCCCCAGGACCGATTTTAATTCAAGGTGATCATGGTCCGGTAGAGTTCAAGTCGATTGAGATTACGCCGATGCAGTAGGCAATTTGTTCTTAAAGCAACAATTTTATAAATATGTTCTATTGATTGCTATTCTGTATCAATTGAACATAGAAGGCTATGGCGTCGTAAAAATCACTGACCGCAACACGTTCATTAAGTCCGTGAAAGGACTTTTGACTGTGTTTGTTCAGATGTATCGGTGAGAAACGGTAAATATTATCGGTCACCTCTCCATAATGCCGAGAATCTGTGCCACCAACCACCAAATACGGTGTAACGATAACCTCAGGAAAAAGCTGCAATATGGTCGTGTTCAACGTATTGAATTGAGCGTTATCGGTAGCGGACAACTTAGAGGGTTCCGATACAAAACTTCCTTTTGTAATCGTGATACGATCATCATTGATTATCCTTTTTACATGAGCGATGACGTCATCGGAAGTGGTTTCCGGCAATATCCTAAAGTTTACGGTAGCGCTTGCTGTCATTGGGATGATGTTATCTTTTACGCCGCTATTAAAAATGGTCGGGGAGGTTGTCGTTCTGATTTGGGCATTTCCCGAACTGGTAGATTCGTAGACATTGAGCAAGATCGGCCCTAAAACCGATTTATTGGCGAATACCATCTTGTTCAAAAAAGGCATTTCAGGACCTAGATATTCCATGAACTGTTCGAGGGGAATGGTGATTTTTGCCGGTAACGGATTGTTTTTAAGTGCGGTAATGGCATTACTCATGACATCTATGGCGGTTTCCTTACCGGGCATTGATGAGTGTCCTCCTTCTATACGTATATTTAGATTTAAAGACAGGTATCCTTTTTCGGCCGTACCGATTAGTGCAACTTCTTTTGTCATATCCGGGACCAGTCCTTCTGAAATAACCCCACCTTCATCTAAGACGTATTCTGCCTTGACACCCTGTTGTTGCAGATAGTTGGCCATGGCTACTGCTCCGTTTCTACCACCGATTTCTTCATCATGGCCGAAGGCGAAATACATGGTTCGCTTGGGTTTGAAGTTTTGGGAAAGCAGTTGTTCGACCGCCTCCATGATTCCAACAACCCCTACCTTGTCATCAATAGTTCCGCGCCCCCAGATGGTGTCGTTCCTGATGGTTCCTGCCCAAGGGTCGACTTTCCATTCCGATAGGTTTTTCTCTATCACGGGTACCACATCTAAATGTCCCATAAGGATAATAGGCTTCAAATCGGAATCTGAACCTTGCCACTTATACAGATGACTGAATGAGTTAAAGATTTTTTTGTCTAGAAGTGAATCCACCAAGGGGTAGGTCTCCGCTAAAAAATGATTGAATTTACCAAACTGCAAGGAATCGAAATCAATACTTTTTTCAGGAGAAACCGTCCTAATTTTTAGCGCTTCCGCAAAGTGATCGATTGCTTGAGGGTTTCCTACCGCTGGTGTTACCGGCGTTACGGAAATTTGCTTGGAATTGAAGCCGAGCGTATTGATAAATAGATACCCCACAAAAAGAATGAAGGCGAGCAGTAGGAATAACAAAGATTTTTTTAAGATTTTCATGCAATACAGTATTTGGAAATTAATAACCTACCGCTCCACTATCCGGTTGACCGGAATCGGAAGCGCCAATAAAAACCTGTTTTTCGGGGTCGTAGGTTATCCCCATCAGTGCCCCCATATTAAAACGTTCTTTTAAGATATGTCCTTTTGCCTCCAGCGCTTTTCGCGTATCCGGGGAAAGCAAAAGCTTTTCATAGACAATTTGATCGGGCAGCCATTGGTGGTGGATTTTCAAGGCTTCAATCGCCTTATCAACGGGCATCTCGAATTCTAAGACGTTGAGCACGGTTTGAAAAACGGTATTGATGATGGTTCGTCCACCAGGACTACCGATCACCAAAAACGGTTTTCCGTCTTTCCCGATTATCGTTGGAGTCATACTCGAAAGCATCCGTTTCTCTGGTGCTACAAGATTCGGAGCCGTACCGATTTGACCATTGCTTTTGGTGATACCGGGTTGCGGGTTGAAATCGCCCATTTCGTTGTTGAAAATGAAGCCCAACTCGTCCGAGCCCATTTGAGAACCATAACTGTATTCCAAAGTATAGGTCAACGAAACAGCATTTCCTTCTTTATCCATAGTCGACAAATGCGTAGTGCTCTCGCCATCATAAAGCCTTCCGAATTGGGTGGAGTCACTTACCGAAGCTTTCTCCATATCAATACCTTTAAAGCGTTCTTTTGCAAACGTTTTTGAAGTTAGTTTAGCCAAGGGCATATTCAAATTAAAATCGGGGTCACCAAGATGTTCCGCCCGGTCAGCAAATGCCCTTCGCATGGCCTCGGCCACCAAATGTAAATGTTCGGCCGAATTGAATTCAATGGTTTTGAAATCCGCCAGCTCCATCAGGTTCATCATTTCAACCAAGGCGACTCCACCGGAACTAGGCGGAGGCATGGAGTAAATTTCATACCCTTTGTAGGTGCCTTTAATAGGTTCGCGTTCTATGGCCTCATATTTTGCTAAATCTTTTTTGGTAATGATGCCCTCATTTTTCTTCATGAAATCGGCAATTTTCTTGGCCGTTTTTCCTTTGTAGAATCCGTCACGACCGTTATCGCGTATCAGGGCCAAGGTGGTTGCCAATTCCGGTTGCGTCCATAGCTCACCGGGTTCCGTAACTTCCCCTTCTTCATTGCGGAAGTAGTCGTCCATGAAGGCATTGGTGCCCTCGTTTTTAGTGAAGTATTGTGCTGCTCGATATAATGACCAATTAAAAACAAATCCATTTTGGGCTTGGTCGACTGCTGGTTGCACAACGGTTGCCCAGTCGAGTTTGCCGTATTTTTGATGGGCCAAATACAATCCTGCCACGGTGCCCGGTACTCCTATGGATAGGGCACTTTTATGGTTGATTCCATCGATAAGGGTTCCTGTTGAATCGAGATACATATCGTTGGTCGCAGCTAGAGGGGCTTTTTCTCGAAAGTCGATGGTAGTCGTCTTTCCTTCGGAATTCATGAAGACGATGAATCCTCCTCCTCCGATGTTTCCCGCCGAAGGATGGGTGACCGCTAAAGAAAAGGCAGTAGCCACTGCCGCATCAATGGCATTCCCTCCCTTTTTCAAGATGTTCGCTCCCACCCGGGAAGAACTTTTATCTGAGGAAACGACCATCCCATTTTTGGAATACGTCTGGGCGTTTAGAAGTGCAGCGCCAAGGAATACCAATAAGATGGTACGGTGTATATTCTTCCATTTCAAGATCGGCATAGTTAGTTGGTTTAGGAGGTCCTGAATTTACTAAAGATTCATTGCAATACGTTGCTGAAGATAAGAATAAAATACAATCGTGTTTGAGAAGTTATTCCGAGCTTTTCAAGATGTCATGATCAGTTAGAAAGTACTTCTGCTAAATCAAGGCTTACCGAGATACGTAACTTTTCACGAAACTGATTCTCTTCGTCGGACAGACCGAGTAAAAAGGCGATATCGACATCGGCGTAACGCCCATGGAAACCACTCCCTAGAGTAAAAAACGTATCTGTTACTCTGTTCAGACCACGCGAATAGCCTGATCTTACACTAATTTTTTTTCTGTAAATGAACTCAAACCCCAGTGCAAGGGCCGAACCTTCTAAACCAAAGTCAAGTCTTTCGCCTTCTTCATTCTCAACATATGAATCGAGTAGCATTTTGTATTCCGTGGTAACACTCAATTTTTTTTCGTGGTCGAAAATGAAGTCAAAACCTGCACCTATTTTCAGCATTGATGGCGCATAGATTTCAATATCCGTATTATCGAATAAGGATTTCCCTCTTAAATTGGAGATGCTAAAACCAGCCCTCCATCGGCCATTGAATTTACTGTACGCTATTTCATTTCCGTTGAAGAAACCAGCAACATCAATACCGTACAGATTTGATGCGGATTCACCGCCAAAACCATCGATAAGCGGTACTTTCCCTTTTAAAGAAATAAACCGACCCGACACCGACATAGCAAATTCGTTACTTAGGCGTATTGCATATGAGCCTTCTATGGCTACCTCATGTGCTGTTTGAAAAGCCCCGGATTCGACAAATGAATCTATACCATACGCATAATTGCGAACACTTATTGCATAAGCGCTGCTATGTTCAAGATTGTTATAAAAAGTTACATTGAGCTGCTCAAAATTAGTCAAACCACTACCGTTATTAAGAATTTGGGTCAGTGCGATTTTAGATTTCACTTCGGAGAAAACATATTTTGAGGGATTCCAAAATTGAGAAAAAGCGTCAACGGAAGTCGCGACGCCTAGGTCTCCTTGACCAGCGGCTCTTGCATCAGTAGCTATGCTGAGATAGGCATCTCTAACCGGTTCTATGTTCGTGTCTTGGGCTACACTTTTGAAAAGAAAGAGGCATGTTATACCAATGAATAACCACAGTGTGAAAGATTTATCGGTATGATAAACATCCTTGCGGTGGTACATTTGGTAGTGGCTAGTTTTGTTCTGTTGAATGATAGCCACAAACCCTTCCAATGAGGTAGCCACCTAACAGTCATAACGGAGGTTTTAAAAGAAACTTATGTGATCGAGGATAAAATCAGAATAATTGTCTTCAAACCAGGTCTGTTCCGACTTTAGAATGATGATGTTTATCTGGTGGGATCGAAAGTTGCTATTATAACAATCCCCTTGCCTTAATCTCCAAATATTTATTGATGGTATTAATGGTCAACTGTTCCGGTTTGGTTAGAATCGTTTGAATACCATATTGCTGAAGCTCTTTTTGCATCAACCTCTTTTCCAAGGCGAATTTTTCGGCGATAGTCTTATGATAAATGGTCTGCACGTCTTCGGCATCTTGGGTAATCAGTTCCTGCAATTCAGTATTTTCAAAAAATACAACTACCAGTACATGCTTTTTCGCAATGGCCAATAAAAAAGGCAATTGTCGTCGTAATGCGGAAATATGCTCAAAGTTGGTATAAAGCAGTAACAGGCTTCTATTGGTCACTTTTCTTTTGATATGGGCATATAGCAATCCGAAATCGGAATCGGTAAACGCCGTATCGATATTATAAAGCTTTTCGAGTATGGTATTCAGGTGCGTTATTTTTTGCACTGCTGGCACATAGGTCGTTATGTCTTTGGAAAACGCGATGAGGCCGGTCTTATCGTTTCGTTTCAAAGCGACATTCGAGAAAGCCAATGTCGAATTGATGGCATAATCCAATAGTTTGAGCTCGTTGAATGGCATTTTCATGACCCTTCCGGTATCGATAATCGAGTAAATGGGTTGTGATTTCTCGTCTTGATATTGATTGACCATAAGGGCGACATTCTTTGCGGTGGCTTTCCAATTAATGGTTCTGAAGTCATCACCTTGAACATACTCTTTAATCTGTTCAAATTCTTGGGTATGCCCGATGCGCCTGATTTTCTTCAATCCGAATTGAGTCAGTTTGTTGCTGATCGCCAAGAAATCATATTGTTGCATCTGTATGATACTAGGGTATACCGGAACCATATGGTCTTTTTGGAATACATATTTGCGCTTAACGATCCGTAAGAACGTAGAGGCGAACAGTATCAGGTTTCCGAAAACATATTCGCCTCTGTCTACCGGGCGAACGGTGTATTCAAATTCGGAGATTTCATTCTTTGAGAGGCTGGTACGATGCTCAAAATCCCGTTTTTGAAATTGAATGGGCAATTCATCAATTAGTGAAATGAATACTTTGAACGGATATGTCGAACTAAAGGTAACTTGTATCGGATTGAAGTCACTATTCGATAGTTTGGCCGGTAATGCACGCCGTGCTTCAAGATGGTTTCCGGAGGCATACAAGAGGTAGGTGTCTACGATAAAAAGCGCCAATAAAATAAAAGTCGATAACCAGGCAATCGGGTAGAGGAGCGGTAACCAGTACGATAGCACAAAGCATGCTGAAAGTATGGCGACATACCTGAAAAAGCTGTTATGTATGTAAAACGACTTTAGAAATTGCATACGCTTATCGCGGAATTTGAATTGATTCAATGATCATATTCACCACACTTTCAGTGGTCATACCCTCCATTTCACGTTCGGGTGTTAGAATGATGCGGTGATTCAAAACGGGAATCAAGGCCCGCTTGACATCTTCAGGAATCACAAAATCACGCCCTTTCATGGCCGCCATTGCCTTTGCGGCGTTCAAAGTGGCGATTGAGGCACGGGGCGAACCGCCTAAATACAGATGCGGATGGTTTCGTGTTTTTGTAATAATGTCGGCGATGTATTTAATGATTTTTTCCTCAACAATGACCTCCTGGATCTTGGCTTTAAAGCTTTTCAGTTTTACTGGTGTCAGCACATCGTTGATAAGCGCTTGTGGTTTAGATCCTTTACGCTCGTGATGCGTTTGAATGATCTTGATTTCTTCTTCGGCAGACGGATAGGCTACCTTGATCTTGAATAGAAATCGATCCAGTTGCGCCTCCGGAAGCGCGTAGGTGCCCTCTTGTTCAATTGGGTTTTGTGTGGCGAGCACCATAAACGGGGTATCCATGGGATAGGTAACACCATCCATGGTCACCTGCCGTTCTTCCATGGTTTCGAACATGGCAGCCTGTGTTTTTGCCGGAGCCCGATTGATTTCATCGATGAGTATGATGTTCGAGAAAATAGGCCCTTTCTTAAATTCGAATTCAGTAGACTTGGCATTGAACACCGATGTTCCCAAAATGTCACTAGGCATCAAATCAGGAGTGAACTGAATACGACTGAATTCGGTCTTGAGGGTTTTTGCGAACAACTTTGCCGTAATTGTCTTGGCGATGCCCGGTACCCCTTCAATGAGTACATGCCCGTCAACTAGGAGCGAAACAATCAGCAGTTCGATGAAATCTCGTTGACCTACAATTACTTTCGCCAGTTCGGCTTCGATTGCTTCCACGGCATTTTTAAGGTCTTCCAACGGAATACGGTTACTAAAATTCAGCGCTTCAGCAGCTGGTACCGTTGCGTTGCTGTTTTGTGATATTTCTTCGGTTTTCTTCAGTTCTTCGGAAGACTGTTCGTTGGTGTTCGATTCTTTATTTTCCATTGGCTTTATGTTTGAATTTTTCTATGGACGTATTTAGTTTTGCGAGTTCGGTATCACTGATTTCACTTTGGTCCCTTAGGCGTTCAAGAAATGTAAATAGCGCTTTGACTTCGTCAAAGGTATGTGCGCTTCTGGAAGCGAGATTTCTATAGAACTCTTCTTCGCGTTCTACGGTTTCCATGTGCAAATGGGAACGGATATATTCTAGAAACTGTTCTATTTTATAGGTCACGATAGGCCGACGTTGGTTCTTTTCATAGTACATGTCCGCAATGGTACGAGTAAAAGCCAAGGTCTGATTTTTCAAAGGTATCACTACAGGAATCGCCCGTTGCTTTCTTTTCCCCTCGAACAGCACATAAATAAGGGCGGCAACTAAAACGAGATAATAAGCCCATTTGAATTCCTTGGTGTTCAAGAAAATATACATGGGCGAGGTATAGAACTTTTTTCCGGCTTTGTAATGGTTATCGATAAAAATGGACCTTGAGGGGTCGAGATACGACAAGAGACCAGCTGTATAGTTGCGATTGTCACCTTTCAAAATAAAGTAATTCGTGAAGGCCTTCGGAAAAGTGGAAAGAATGATTTCACCACTGCCATAGTCTTGTCGAATCACATCAAAATGTTTTTTGGCCACTGCCAATGAGTCTATGTGATGGTCCACAACGCCTAGAACGGTGGTTCTGAGCGTATCGATTTCACTAAAGTAGTTGGAATAGGTATCCTTTGAAAAGGGGTAGCTCGCTTCCGGATCTAAATCCGGATTGACCAATTGATGAATTTGGCTGTGGTCTTCCCCAAATTCCGCAAAGAGTCCTGAGGTGCTGAGGTTCAAGGTGTCCAACAATAGTTCCTCGAAGGAACTAGAGGCCACAAAAAGGGTATTACCCTCCGACGTCCATTCCAATAGGGTGGCCAATTCCGATTCTCCGAAAGCAATGTTGTCATTGACCAAGAAATAGGTGCCTTGCGCCTCAAAATGTGCGTTCAGGTATTCAAAGGGAGGTTCGTTGACCTGCTCGATCTGGGGAAATAGTTCCCCCATGAGCTCATTAAGTACAAAAGTGCCATATGGAATCTTATGCTGGGTGACATATGACGGAAACCAATTCAGCTCTTTGGGCTTATTGTATTGCAGCACCATCAGCAGTGCTATGGTGACCCCAACGATGATAAGATAGCTATTCGTCTTTTTAAGCATTGTTTAGGGTTTTGCGGACATCCGAGAAAATGATCTCTGCCTGCTCGTATTGTGACTGATCGATATCGAAATCCCCATACCAAATGTAATCGTAGATGCGGGTGATTTTGGTGAACGCTTTCTTTAAATCCGGTTTCTTGATTTCTTTTTCGTAATCATGATTGGTTTTCTGAAGTTGCCAGTCGATGAATTTCTTCTCACTGAGCAGTTGTAGTACGTAGAGATAGTAATAACGTACTGCTAGTCTATAGTTTTGTGAATCGAGGGCCTTTTGAATCAAAGCTTGAATATCCTCATTTTTGATAATATGTTCTTCTTCCGAAAGGGATACGAGCGGTTTTTTACCACTGTTACTTTCTGCTGCGCTCATATTTGCATTCATAAAGAACCTGATGAACAAGAAAAGCAGCAAAACGAGAAGTAGATAGGGGAGTATCCGTAAAAATAGGGCCAAAGCGCCGGCGGCTTCATCTACACCAAAAATCCATTCAAAAAAGCGCAGAAAAAGATTGCCCAACCAGGCTTTGAAATCGTCCCACCAAGTCGGGTTGCTTTCTACGATTTCATAATCGAATTTAGGATCCTTCTTGAATTTTTCTAGATCCCCATCCGATATTTTTTGAATGGTGACCCGTTCGGTGTCATAGTTGACGCTAAGCGAATCTTCTTGTGCATGGCCTGGTACAAGTACATAGAAAACTAAAAAGAACAAGAAGTAAAGTCTTTGCATGCCTAATTGTCGCGTATTTCACCTAGATTTTGAATTTTTTCATAAGTACCTGTGAAGTTTTTCTTTTCGTTGAGATTGAAATAAATGAAAGCCCCTGCAACCACGGAGATGAGATTGAGTAAAAACTGTGCTACCGCGCTGATGATGTTGAGCAATAAATAAATGGGGTCTTTAAAGATGTCCACTACGGTTTCCGCGTCCATTTCACCTGAGAAAATACCCATTTTTGCAATTTGGTATACTTGGGCGGGTATGGAAAAGGCATAATTGGCAACACCAACGATGATGCCAATGATCAAGAGGGTTGCAAAGGTAATCCACCATTCATCCTTGACCAGGGCAAAACTTTCGCCATAGGCATCGGTAGCCCCTTTATCACTAAAGACCAAAATACTGAATGAGAGGGCTAGAGGCACCCATAGGTAAATACCGGGGATGAAGCACAACATAAATCCGATGACCACTGAAATGCCTACCAAAAAACCCAGTCCTATAAAGCTTCCGAATTTTTTATAGACATCCGATTTGATTTCATCAAAATTGATTTGACCCTTTCCATTGGCATATGACTTGATATAGTGCAATGTGGTCGATTGAGACATGACATACACCACAAGAACGGCAATGATATAAAGGAAACCGACTACGAAAAGGGTAGCAAAATTTATAGCCTCGTTGTTTGAGCCGGCACCCAATAATAAATTGTTGAAGCTATTACCTGCAAAATACATATACAAGGCCATGCAAATGACCATCACCAAAAGGTAAGGGCCTACAATTTTTAAAAAAGTATTGAAAAAAGGTTTGAACTCATTTCTCAGAAAGGCAAAGGTGTCGGATAGAATATCTCCGAGTTCACGCTTTTTCTTAAATTCTATATAGGTTTTCATGGTATTGTTTTTTTATTGAGTTGGTAGGGATATATGATATAGTAAAAAATAATAAGTGCCAGTGATCCCGATATAATGAGGATGGCAAGCCAGTCTGGCATTTCGGTGTGACGGGTTACAAAACCTTCGAGGAAACCTGCGATAATAAAAAAAGGAACGGTACTTAGCATGATTTTCAAACCATTGACTACGCCTCTTTTGAACGACTCTAACCGAGTGTAGGTGCCTGGAAAAAGCATTCCATTGGCAAGTACTAATCCTGCACATCCGGCAATGATAATGACCGATATTTCGATAGTGCCGTGGATCCAAATAGTTCTAACGGATTCCCATCCCAAGCCCTTATCGAAAAAGAAGTACTGAAAACTGCCCAACATGATGCCGTTTCTCAGCATGATATATAAGGTGCCGATACCCAATAAAATGCCAAAAGCAAAGGCATATACGGCTACGGTAATATTATTAATGGTAATACCGAGGAACATGTTGACCTCTCCCATTTGTTTATAAACGGCCATTGGATCGTCATTTTCGATGTTTTCGAGGGTCATATTGACGTATCCATCCCCTAAGATCGACCGGACAAAATCGCCCTCATTTGCCGACGAAAAAGCACCTACCGCAGTGAAAAAGGCAAATACCAAAAACGCAATAAGTAATTCGCGCCTATGATGATAAAATAGGGTCGGAAATTCTGTTTTCCAGAAACTGATAATTCGATTTTTTGACTCGCGCTGGGTCTTATAGATTTGTCGATGCGCCTGAGAAGCTAAGCCGTTGAGATAGAATTCGGTGTTACTCCCAGCGTAAAAGGTTTTGGCATAACTTAAGTGGTCGGTAATTTCTATGTAGAGGTCGGACAATACATCGGGTGCTATATCCGTTTTGTTCGATAGTGCGTTTTCAAAGACCGCCCATTTATCCTTATTTCGTTTTACGAATGCGGCTTCTCGCATTACTATGAGGGATTAAGAGATTATTTTGATTCGTGTTCTTAGAACTAATATTATCTACTTTTGTTGTGGAGTAAAGAAAAAATAAGATAAACGGATAGCCCAACTGAATGAAAATTGCAAGAGGTTTCTCAACCATAGAGCGGACTTCCTGCACTCAAAGAAACTAATTATATGGAACAATTTCAAATTGAAACTGCCCAAAATATAAGCATTCATCAAAATACAGCCCACCTTGGTGAGCGTATGTTGGCTTATATCATTGACAGTTTTATTATTTGGGTCTATGTGGTTCTTATGTTCTTGTTGTTGATTACCATGGATATCGACATCGAAGATATGTGGGCCCTTTATTTGGTATTGAACTTGCCCGCTTTTTTGTATTACGTACTACTGGAAACCTTTATGGATGGCAAGACGGTGGGTAAAAGCCTGGTACATATACGCGTGGTAAAACTTGACGGGTCCAAACCTAATTTTTCAAGTTATGTCGTACGGTGGGTGCTCAGAATTATTGATGTGGCCCTTTCCTCGGGAGGTGTGGCCGTATTGACGATCCTACTTCGTGGAAAAGGACAACGCGTTGGCGATATCGCGGCGGGTACCACGGTAATCAGTGAGA
Source organism: uncultured Flavobacteriaceae bacterium (assembly GCA_947494565.1). GTDB lineage: Bacteria > Bacteroidota > Bacteroidia > Flavobacteriales > Flavobacteriaceae > Maribacter_C. The sequence goes on from CANLVG010000006.1 coordinate 34,189, forward strand.
AGAAAAGGGTTTCGATCAAAGATACCTTGCTCAGTGACCTTCCAGAGGCCTATATACCCAAGTTTCCGCAGGTCACTGTTTTCAAAGATCGAGAAATGCAAACGATTAAAGACCTCTACACCTCCGCCAAACGAAATGGTGACCACAACGTTATCGTATCTTTGAGCGATCGTATTAAAAAGGTAACCGGAATAACTACTGAATTGAGAGCCCTAGACTTCGTAGATGTCATTATCAAAGACTATAGTTTTTATACACAGCAACTCTGACAATGCATGAATGTTGGAAGATGAAGCTGTCAATGAACTTCATTGGTTCTAAAGAGATTCCATTTTTGCGATTTACCTACGCTTATGACAAGTTGTAACCACTTAAAAATCAAAGCCAACTAATGTTTTACTTTGCCATTGATATTCTGGGAACCATTGCGTTTGCGATTTCAGGGGTTTTGGTCGCCATGGAAAAAAAGCTTGACCTGTTCGGAGTGATCATTATAGCCTTTGTAACCGCCATTGGAGGTGGAACCTTGCGTGATGTCTTGATTGGCAACACCCCGGTCGTCTGGATGCGCGAATTGACATACGTCATCGTCATTCTTAGCGCCGTAGTCGTTGCCATTCTCTTCTCAAAACATTTGCGATATTTGCGTAAGACTCTTTTTTTATTTGACACCATAGGTATTGGACTCTTCACTATGGTCGGTGTCGAGAAAGGCCTTAATGAAGAATTACTGCCCGTAATGTGTGTAGCCTTGGGTACTATTACCGCTTGTTTCGGTGGAGTCATACGCGATATCCTGTGCAATGAGATTCCCGTTATTTTCAGAAAGGAAGTGTACGCTACGGCTTGTATCTTAGGGGCGTTTTCTTATTTCTTGTTACGAATGTTACCTTTTACCGAAGAGTATGCCTACAGTGCTGCGATATTGATTATCATCGGAATACGTATCGTCGCGGTAAAATTCAAGATCGCCCTGCCCAATATTTATCGCTAGAGCATGCCACTTATAAGGATTTTAACGGGTATCGCAATTTTTTATGACTAAAAGCTAGGGTGAGCTGTAAAACGACTCATCGAATAACTTCGATTTTCTCAATGTAAACATTATTTGAAGGCCAGTCTCCTTTGCCGACAGGCACTGCATTGATGTCGTCCACAACGTCCATGCCTTGAATGACCTTCCCAAACGGGGTATAACTGCCGTCTAGATGATATGAGCCTGGTTTAGTAACCACAATGAAAAATTCGTAAGGAGAGGCCAATTTGTGCGGATTATCTCGTTCACTACTTGGCATGGAAAGCACTCCACGATGATGCTTATACCCCTTTTTGCCATCAGGGGGAAGCAGGTATCTTCCGATCTTCCTTCTTTTTTGGGGGGTCTCTCTGTCATCGGCATTGCCTCCTTGAATGATAAAGTTCTTCACGATTCGATGAAACTGAGTGCCATCAAAGTACCCCTGCTTGGCGAGGTATATGAAATTGGCCTTGTGGTAAGGAACGTTGTCGAATAACTGCACAGTGAAACTACCCATGCTGGTGGTGATTTTAAGGACGTTCTCTTTGAGGTCTTTCTGGTATTCAAAAAAGAACTCAATGGCATTCTCCTCAGTTAGCATAAATTCCTCTGCTTCCTCCTTATTCGGAATGGTATCTTTTGGTGCCGTGTCAACAATCGTGTCTTTCTCGACCACTCGAGTATTTAATTCCTTGGTCTTATCTTTACATCCGCCCAAAAAAAATAGTATTAATATTGCAGCCCTAACGATTCTTTTCGTACTCATGGATTTTAAGGTTTTTTCACAACAAGTCTCAAAAATAGAAAATCTGCCTTTACCGGGTGAAGCTTCCCATTTTAAAATGGCACCGGAATTTAGAGTTGAGGAGTTGCGGATGGCTCGTATCAAAAAGAGAAATCCAAAAAAAGCTGCCGTACTAGCCTTGTTTTACCCGAATGAAGGCCAGCTTACCAACTTACTGCTTATCCTTAGAAAAACATACAAAGGAGTCCACTCCAATCAAATTGCGCTGCCAGGAGGCAAGACGGAAGCTTCGGATTTCGATCTAAAGGAGACTGCCCTACGGGAAACACATGAAGAAGTAGGCGTTTCGCCAGAAAAAGTGACGATTATCAAATCGTTAAGTGAAGTGTATATACCGCCCAGCAATTTTGAAGTGCAACCCTATGTTGGTATAAGTCGCTCTAAGCTTTCTTTCATTCGACAAGAAACAGAGGTGGAGGAAATCATTGAGGTGGCGCTGACCGACTTTTTGGACGATTCCAATATATTTCACCAGAAGTTGAGTACTTCCTATGCGGAGAATGTTGAGGTACCCGCCTTTAAACTTGAAGGTTACACGGTTTGGGGTGCAACGGCAATGATGCTCAGTGAAATCAAAGAACTGTTGAAACAGGCATTATAAGGCATGAATTCGTAAATTTGTCGAAACTTACCTCGAACACTATGGGCTTATTCAAAGAGAATCCTTTCGGACACGTACTGTTTTTGAAAAAGTGGCTCATCCGCATTTTGGGGGTGATGACCCATCAGCGGTATAAGGGTTTTAATAAGCTTGAAATCGAAGGTTCGGAAATCATACGGGATTTGCCTGATACCAATGTGCTCTTTGTCAGTAACCATCAAACCTATTTTGCTGATGTTGTAGCGATGTTCCATGTGTTCAATGCGAGCCTAAAGGGCAGAAACGACAGTATTAGGGGCCTAGGGTATTTATGGAATCCGAAATTGAACGTCTACTATATTGCTGCGGCGGAGACCATGAAAAAGAGTCTGCTCACCAAGATATTGGCCTATGCCGGCTCTATAAGCGTGGAACGCACCTGGCGGTCTGAGGGAAAGGATATCAATCGCCAAGTTAAAATGAGCGATATTTCAAATATAGGTAGGGCCTTGACCGATGGATGGGTCATTACGTTTCCACAAGGTACAACTACGCCTTGGAAACCATTGCGAAAAGGAACGGCCCACATCATTAAGAAGTACAAACCTGTTGTAGTACCGGTGGTCATCGATGGTTTCCGGCGCTCGTTCGATAAAAAAGGACTGCGTGTCAAGAAAAAGGGCATTCTACAGTCGATGCATATCAAAGAGCCGTTGGATATCGATTATGAGGCAGAGTCTTTTGAAGCGATCATCGAGAAATTGGAGTACGCTATAGAACAGCATCCTTCTTTCTTAAAAGTAATTTCGAAGGAAGAACTTCTTGCCTATGAGGAAGAACACCAAAAACGCCGCTACAGCGCCAAGAGTTAATGTGCTATACTTCCAGTTTTTTCAATTGGGAGTAGTTTCTCTTCAGCTTTTTCAAGAGCAAGCCATAGAGTAGAAAATAAATCCCGCCCAATACTATGGTAAAAGCTATTCCACCGATAATCATGGCAAGTATAGCGGCGGTCTTGATTTTTTCCAGCGAGACCTCCGAAGTGCGTTCCGAAACACCTTCAATGGACAGTAAAAAGGCATCATTGAAATAAATGAAAAAAGCAAAGATCACGAACATGATAAAACATACGGATAACGAAAAAATCACGTAATGCTTTACGGTTCTACGGGTCTTTATGATCTTCCGCATCAGGCTTTTGGCATTATCGAGCACCGATATCTCTTTGTACCTTCGATAAAATTGGTAGATAAAATAAGCAACACCAATATAATAGACCGCGGATACGCCGAAAAAATAAGGACTTACACCTGCTTGTTTATAAATCTCCATACCTTCTTTCATAGACGGAATCAAGTACAGCAATTGTGGAAGTAAAATTTCTAAAATACTGATAATCAATATCCATTTTACTATAGAAGAAGATTTCTTCCATAACATGGTATGAATGTCGTTGAAAGACAGTTTCGGAAGATGTTCTTCTTTTTTCTGCCAATCTTTCTTTAAAAGGTCCAGTTCGTCCGTCATAACCCTAAGGATTCAATATGGTTCTTAATTTTGTCTTGATACGATTCATCTTTACCCTGGCGTTCACCTCTGTGATACCCAAGGTCTCGGATATTTCGCTATAGTCTTTATCTTCTAAATACAGAAAAACCAGGGCTTTATCAATATCGCCCAGTTGTTTGACCGCTTTGTACATCAATTTCAATTGTTGTTCTTCCGTCTCATCGTATTCGTCGGCCTTGATCTTAAAAATTACAGATTCATAATCTTGGGTCTGTATCCGTCTTTTCGATTTTCTATAGAGTGTAATTGCGGTGTTCAATGCCACGCGGTACATCCATGTACTGAACTTTGAATCACCCCTGAACTTCGGATAGGCCTTCCACAATTGAATTGTTATCTCTTGAAACAGATCATTGTGCGAGTCCCTATCATTCGTGTACAGGGTACAGACCTTATGAACAATATTTTGATTGCTCTCTAGTTCCGTCACAAATTGGTGTTCCAGTTCTTTATTCACTTATGATTGGTGGTAGTTGTTACCCATTAGTTGATGGCTTCGCCGTTTTGTTACAGAAAATGGCCGATAATTCGACCATTTTCCGTTTCAGTTCGTAAACCGAAATCAGTTTCTGTAGTCTAAGGCGGGCGCGCGATCACCAAGTAGGGGAACGTATTTGAAATCGGCCCCTCTCTTTTCAATGAATTCGGCCTTTGCCTTGGCGACTAAATCTTTATTCTTAAAAAGATCAATGGCCGTCAGGGTGAGGGTTTTCGCTGCGACCATCATCCCCTTTTTTCCTATGGAGGTTCCGCCGGCGGCCACGGCTTGCCAGCTATGGGCAGGCGTACCAGGTACCCAAGTAGCTGCTCCCATTCCGACCGTCGGTACAGTAAAACTTACATCACCTACATCCGTAGAACCAAAAGCACGGGCTTCGGTCTTATAGGGTTGCACGTTTTTTGCGGTAGGAAGATCGGCCTCTTTTTGTCCCAAACTGACCGCGATTTTATCTGCAAATGCTTTTTCTTCGGCAGAGTAGGTAAGACCACCTACTTTGGAGAGATTGTCATGCATGATTTTTTGAAGTGTGAGGTTGGGAAGTAGTTCGTGGGTGCCCCCTATCATTTCATAATCCATTGTGGTGCCGGTTCCGAGCGCTGCTCCTTCGGCTGCTTTGACGATACGATCAAAAATGTCAATGACCACATCACGGGTATTATGACGGGCGTAGTAGTACACTTCGGCAAAATTAGGTACCACATTCGGGGCTTTCCCCCCATCCGTAATCACATAGTGTATTCTAGCTTCCTGGATGACATGTTCACGCATCATGTTGACCATGGCGTTCATCGCCTCAACACCATCTAAAGCAGATCGACCCATTTGCGGTGCTGCGGCAGCATGTGAGGAAACACCGTAAAAACGAAACTTGGCGGATTTATTTGCTAATGCGGCACCGGCACTGGCAGCATTTTGCGAACTCGGATGCCAATGCAATGCGATATCCACATCGTTAAAAAGTCCCTCACGTACCATATACACCTTTCCTGATCCACCTTCTTCTGCTGGAGTACCATAAAAACGAATGGTGCCTGAGGTTTTAGATGCTATCATCCAATCTTTGGTAGCAATTGCCGCTGCTGTCGACGCAGTTCCAAAAAGATGGTGCCCACAGGCATGTCCCGCTGCTTTTCCGGCCGATTTTTTTTCAGGTACTGCCTCCTGTGACAGTCCGGGTAGTGCATCGTATTCCCCCATTATGGCTATTACGGGTGCACCGCTACCATATTCGGCAATAAATGCCGTCGGAATTCCCGCAACCCCTTTTTTGATGGTGAAGCCTTCTGCACTCAAAGTTTCTTGTAATAGCGCGGAACTCTTTTCTTCTTGATAGCCCATTTCGGCTAATTCCCAAATATTTTGGGCAATGCCACCGTAAACTTCGGACTTACTGTCTAATCTCTTGAGGACATCCTCCGTCTTTTTCTGGGCGTTGCCGACAAAAACGAAAAGAAGTATACTTGTAATGCTGAGTATTGATTTTTTCATGTACGATACGTTAAATGAGTTTTAGTTGAGTTGTATTCTTTGTTGATGTGTGCTTTCGAATTCTTGGTCAAGATCAAGTTTTTTGATCTTTTCGTTATCAAGCTTATACACCAAGACGAATTCCATATCCGTGATATTGATAAAAGTGGAGTAGAGCGTACCCCCGGTTTTCCCTTTCTTATCTGTTCTCGGTGTTTGTACGGCGCCCTCTAAGGTCTTGGCTACACTTAAAAAGTCGATGGGTCTGTCACTGGATTCCATACGGGTTATGGCCGATTCAATGGCACTGTATCTTCGACAAGGATAATTTCCGGCTTCGGGGTTCGATACCAGATAATTGGTCATAATCAACCGATTCTTCTCGATCGGAATGACTTTTTTAATCCCATCTATCCATTCCACGATAACGGCGTGTCCAGAAGCATCACCAAGCATCATGTGGGCATCTGATAACCCGATCCTTTGCTTTTCCAGAAACTCAAGGGCTTCCTCAACCGACTTGCATTCAGCTAGAATGTCACTTCCTAGGTTGCCTTTATACTTCTTGGCTCCCTTGATTTTTTGTTGATCTGGAGTAACCGCCCCATCAAAAAAAAGGCCGGCTTGATTGACGCCCCCTTGGGCAAAATCATCCCAACCATACCAAAGATGCGCCCATTTGCTTCCTGATTTTGGTTCTATTTGAAGGTAAGCTTCAACGTTGTACCAGTAGTCTTCGTTATTGGCAACATAGATTTTTCCGGTTTCCGAATCAACATAGTACAATACCGAACATGCGTGACTTAAATAGGTGAAAAAAAAGAATGCCAAGAATGCGTAGGGATAAATTTTTTTCAAAAGTGTCTTCTGGTTTTAAATTGTCTTTAAATATAGTGAATCGGCCGATATCCGACTTACTATGGCTAAAACAATTTGTAGACCATGGCTTGATATGGGCGTACTTCGAATGTACCGTTATCCACCCTTGTATTGGCATCGTCATTTGAAATCAGTAGCTTGGCCGGTGTGCCGCTCATCTCATCGAAATGCACGGTAGCTCGGTCTTCCGAAAAACTAAGTAAAATCAAATAACACTCTTTTTCCAAGCTGCGGGTATAGGCATATACCTGCTCATTTTCAGGGAGCAAAAGTTGGTATTCGCCATAGATCAGGGTCAGATGGCTTTTTCGCAACTGCACCATTTTACGGAAATAATTTAGTACGGAATGCGTATCGGCTTCTTGCGCTGCCACATTGATTCCTTCTCTGCAGTTGCCATTGACGCTGATCCAAGGGTTTTCAACCGAAAACCCGGCATTTTCAGAGCTATCCCATTGCATCGGGGTTCGTGCATTATCACGGCTTGCATCTTTTTCGTTTTCAATGAAGGCCTCTAAATCGCCACCTTGCTGTCTTATGGTTTCCGCCCGGTTAATGGTATTGATATCACGATAGTCGGAGAGCGTTTCAAATTTGATGTTGGTCATGCCGATTTCTTCGCCATAATAAAAGTATGGTGTGCCTCTCATGGTCAGTAGAAAGGTTTGTAACATGGTCGCCGAATTGTACCAATGTGTTTTTGAATCGTTGCCCCAACGACTGACACTTCTTGGGAAATCATGATTGTTGAGGTACATGCTTCCCCAACCTTTGTTGGCGAAAACGCCGTCCCAATCACTGTGTATTTTTTTGAACTCGGTCAGTTTCCAAAGCTCCTTTTGCATCATGAACGTTTCTCCGGTCTCTCGATCCAATGACATTAAATCGAAATGAAAAAACATATTGAGCTCGTTTCGATCTTCATTTACGAACTGTAACGCCTCGTCAATATGTACTCCAGGAGCCTCGCCTACGGTCATCACATCATACTGACTTAACACCTTTTGATTCATTTCAAGCAGATAGTCGTGCAATTTTGGGCCATTGGCATAAAAAGGGATAAACTCCCCATTGTATTTTTCAGGTAGCTTCGGAAAATCAGTGTCTTTTGAAATAAAGGAAATGACATCCATGCGAAAACCATCTACGCCCTTGTCAAACCAAAAACGCATCAAATCGTATATCTCTTCGCGTAGTTTTGGGTTTTCCCATTTCAGGTCCGGCTGTTTGACGGAAAAGCAATGGAGGTAATAGGCATCGGTCTGTTGATCATATTTCCATGCGTTACTTTCGACATCGAAGAAGCTCCATCTTTTTGGGGGAATTCCTTTTTCCGCTGGCCACCAATGATAGTAATCGCGGTACGGATTCGCTCTCGATTTTCGAGATTCTTGAAACCAACGGTGTTCATCGCTGCTGTGGTTGACTACGAGATCCATGACCAATCGCAATCCTCTTTCTTTCATACCCGCCAATAGCTCATCAAAATCGGCCATTGTACCAAACTCTTTCATGATACTGCGATAATCGCTGATATCATAACCATTGTCATCGTTTGGGGATTCGTAAACAGGGTTCAGCCAGATGATATCCACACCTAGGCTTTTAATGTAGTCCAGACGTTTGATGATACCACGAAGATCACCGATTCCGTTACCGCTAGTATCCTGAAAACTTCTAGGATATATTTGGTAAACGATACCTTCTTTCCACCATTGACGGTTCAATTCCAAGTGTTTTTCTTTTTGCATTAGTAGATAAATATAGGATATGATTATGATAAAATCCTAAGGAAAATACCCTAAAAACCAACTACAACGATTGCGTTTATTAGGTAGTTGGGGAATTCCTAAAAAACACCTTTAAGATGTAGATCCTACGAAGGAAATACCAACTGGGTTTGACCTTATTTTTGTTAAAAAAGTGGTAAGGTTCATTGTGTGAAGTTGATCATGTTATTATTTGCGTTAAGTTTAGGAAAAAAGTGAGGGTTTATGAGAAATTTACGTTTTACTTTTTTTACCTTTTTTACGATGTCTTTGCTGATGTCACAGTCTGTTGATGAGCTGCCTTCCGAAAGTTCTTTAGGGATATCAAGGTGGTCTTATGACGGTTTTTCCTATGCCGATTTTGGTACTCAAGAACAACATTCCTACTTTTCCGTAATGTATCGGTTAAGTCCTAAATTACAGGCGGAATTACAGGGGTTTTATGATACCTATAGAACTGCTGATATTTTCGACATTTCCCTTAGGCTCAAATGGTACCCATCTGAAAAAATGTACCTTTTTTCTGGAGTAGGACTCCAAATAGAACAGAAAAAGGTCTTGGGAGAGTCTCCCGTTCTATCCATGCCTATGAGAGTGTTGAACGGAGTGGGCTATGAACTGAATGATGCTATGCAACTTGAAGCGGTTCACGATTTGAACTTCAATGCTAATTCTTCGGGTAGCAATGGCATTCCAAGTCTTCTGAAAGTGAAGGGAAAGTATCGTTTTTGAATTCTCAATCCGATGATCTTGGATGAAATTGATGGATCACATCGGCCAGGTAAGTTCGATCAACATGCATATACACCTCGGTTGTCGTAATACTTTCATGACCTAGCATTTGTTGAATAGCGCGTAAATCCGCCCCATTTTCCAGCAAGTGCGTGGCAAATGAATGTCTAAACGTATGTGGACTGATGGTTTTTCGGAGGCCTGTTTTTTCCGCAAGTTGTTTAACAATAGTAAAGATCATGGCCCGGGTGAGTTGTTTGCCCCTACGGTTTAAGAAAAGGATATCTTCCGAGCCTTTCTGTACCTTTTGATGAATCCGGATCTGTTTGCGGTAGATATCGATGTATTTCTTGGTGATATCGCTTATCGGTACAAAGCGCTGCTTATCTCCTTTACCTGTGACCTTAATGAAGTCTTCTTCAAAATAGAGGTCCGATATACGGAGGTGGATCAACTCGGATACACGAAGACCGCAACCATATAGGGTTTCTATGATAGCCCTATTTCGTTCGCCTTCTGGCTTTGACAGGTCAATGACGCGCGTGAGCTCGTCAATCTCGTCTAGCGATAAGGTGTCGGGCAGTTTCCGACCTATTTTTGGCGATTCGATAAGGTCCATGGGATTGTCAGGTCTGTAGTCTTCGAAAACCAGATAATTGAAAAAACTTTTAAGTCCTGATATGATACGGGCCTGAGATCTGGGATTGACCTCTTTTGCGATATCGTAGATGAATTGCTGAAGGGTATCTTTTTGGATTTGAATGGGGCTATCCGAAATCGTATTTCCATTCAGAAAGAGGACTAATTTCTCGATATCCAATAGGTAGTTCACGATGGAATTCTGTGCAAGTCCCCGTTCAATTTTAAGATAGCTCCTATAGTCTTCTTGAGCCTGTTTCCAGTTCATATACCAAAGATACCTTTTCTGGAAGCAAATCCGATCGCCATGATAGGATGTCAAAAAAACAAAAAAAGAAAAGGTCGCGACCTCAAAAAGACAGCAGTTTACAACGTATTTTGATGCAGTGACAACTAATAATTATCAAATACCGCTGTAGATGCTAAGTTTGTAAATGAAACCAACAAACCAACCCTTATCATGAGAATTTTTATAGTGTTAGTATTACTGGTCACAACTTCTTTGTCGCTGCAGGCGCAACGGGTGGACCGTACGAATTTCAGAGCAGGAATCAACGGAGGTCTCGTTGTCGGTGATTTCTCGGAAGCATATAGTTTTACCTTGGGCGTAGACCTTTACCATCATTGGGGGGTGTCAAGGGAAATCGATTTAGGTATTGCTACCGGATTCTCCAATGCATTTGGAGAAACACAAGAAGCAGGAAGTATACAGGCCAAGTTTGATAATGTGCAATATGTTCCTTTGGCGGGTTCTGTGCGCATCTATCCAACTTCCGGATTTAAATTCGGAGCCGATGTGGGGTATGCCCTTGGCGTGAATAGTGGAAACGAAGGCGGATTTTACTATAGACCCTCTCTAGGTATTGATATGAACGGCGGCACCAAAGAATTTCATATTTCCTATTTTGCCGTGAATGGTGACGCCACCTTCTCTTCGGTTCTAGCCGGCTTTTTAATTCTGTTCTAGGCATAGTAAAACAAAAAATATGGCAAGGCGTGAAGAAATTCACGCCTTTTTTGTTTTTCAAAAGACCGCTGAAATGTTCAGCGGACTTTAAAGGAGTCGATGTACTTCTTCAAAAAGCAAGACAAAGCAAGGGGAGGTCCCATTTTCGTTGAAATGCCGTGAGGTTTGGCATTTTGATGGCCAATTTTTTTATATTTATGATCTATAAACAACGAAACACAACTATTATGAAAAAATCCCTCTACATGGCCTTATGTGCCATATGTATGTCCGCTACCCTTTTCGCCCAAGACGATATTAAGATCGGAGTGACCGGTGGACTGATCAACTCGAATACAAGCGTTAATTTATCCGTAATAGGTTTTGATTTGCTCGATCTCAATGCCATTAACAAGGTAGGATTTTATGTAGGCGCCATCGGTGATGTCGGTATTACCGAAAAATTTCATGCGCAGGCAGAGTTAACCTACGGCAGCGCTGGGGATTTGGGCTTTATATTTTTACCCATTATGGCCAAGTATTACATTTTAGATGGACTGAATATTCAGGTAGGGCCTCAATTCAATATTTCTACGAATGTTGGGGAAATCAAAAGTGCCATACGTGATATTGAAGATGTTGTAGGGTCGAATGGCAACCTTGATGACGTCATCAGTAAAACCGGAGTCGATCTTGGTTTCGGAGCGGGTTACGATATTACGGACAACCTCTCTGCCCAAGCCCGTTTTGCTATTGAAATGACCAATCGCTATAACGGTCCGTTGAACAACTCGTTAAAAGTCAGGGCATCGACCTTTAATATTGGAATTGCTTATTTTTTCTAAGAGATACGCCTCATATCTTTTCTTATTAACCTTAAATCATTTTTGCTATGAAAAAAACAGTAGTATTTATCGTATGCGCGTTTATCGGTCTGAGCACCAGTAACGCACAAGTTATTCAGGGCACCAGTAACGTCGGAGGCGGCAGTAGTGCCGACACTGAATTCAATATTGGGGTCAAGGCAGGTTTCGGAGCATCTACTTTTTTCGGCTCCGGATTCACCGGTATTTCTGCACGACCTAGTGTTTATGCCGGGGGTATTGCTGAGATACCTGCTTTTTTTGATGGTTTTTATTTGCAACCGGAACTGGTTTTTTCATTACAAGGGGCTGATGTTGGTTTGGACAATTTGAACCTGTACTACCTGAACATCCCGCTAATGGGCAAGTACCATATTACAGAGGAGATCGCCGTTGAGCTTGGACCACAAATCGGCTTTTTGGTTGCCGACAGCTGGGACGACCCAGTTACGGGCTCTGAAACGAACAAAATCAACCTCGGGATCAATATCGGTGGGGGCTATCGACTGAACGAGAATCTTTATTTTCAGTTGCGATTTAGTCCCGGTTTCACTAAGATTCTGGATGATATCAATCTTACCAATGGTGTATTTCAGGTAGGAGCGGCCTATTTCTTTTAGATTGATATTGAGAAAATGATAGTAGTTACCAAGACCAACGTTTTCTTTTAAGGTGAAATAGCCTAATTTTAACCTATGAAGTTAATTATCATAAACGGCCCGAATCTCAATCTTCTTGGAAAACGGGAACCTGAAGTCTACGGCAACATGACTTTTGAGGATTATTTTGCCGAACTTCAAATCAAGTTCAAGAATGTTCAACTGGAGTATTTTCAATCCAATATCGAGGGAGAGCTTATCAGTCGAATTCAGGAAGTTGGTTTTTCATATGCTGGTATTGTGCTTAACGCCGCTAGTTATACCCATACTTCTGTCGGTATAGGTGATGCGGTAAAGGCCGTTGAGACACCTGTAGTCGAAGTGCATATCTCCAATACCCATAAAAGGGAAGAGTTCAGGCATGTTTCCTATATATCCTCTGGGGCCAAAGGTGTCATACTTGGTTTCGGTTTACAAAGCTATGACCTGGCCATACAGGCTTTTATTGATTCGAAGTAAAGTCCGAATCTGGTTTACAGTGCGTATATATTCATAAAAACCCCCTGCTATGAAACCGATTATAGGGCTGCTGCTGCTTGTTTTTTTCCCATTCTTTTCTTGTAATACTGAAGATGCACAGGTTGCTGTGGATGGTGTCGAAGAGGAGGAAACGGAAGAACCCGTCATAGCCAAGGTCGAGATTTCATTGTCAACGGCCTTCCCAGAGCTCTCTTTCGAACAGCCACTTGATCTACAATCGCCTAATGATGGTACGGACCGTATTTTCGTAGTCGAGAAGCCAGGAAGAATCCAGGTCTTTTCCAATGCTACGGATACTAGCGAAGCTACACTTTTTCTAGACTTGGGAAATGACATTTCTACAACCAGTGAGCAAGGGCTTTTAGGCTTGGCGTTTCATCCTGATTACAGCTCAAATGGCTTCTTTTATGTGTATTATACGCCCAACACGGGGCAGTCGGTTGTATCTCGCTTCTCGGTTTCAGCATCCAATGGTAGTACTGCTGAGCGCGATAGCGAACTGGTTTTGTTAGAGATACCACAACCTTTTACAAATCACAATGGAGGACAAATCGCTTTTGGACCGGATGGCTTTCTCTATATTGCTCTTGGCGACGGGGGAAGTGGGGGCGACCCACTGAATCATGGTCAAACAACAAGGTCACTTTTGGGTAGTATACTTCGCATTGATGTCGATAACCGGGAAGGTGAAGCCAATTATGCAATTCCGCAAGATAATCCCTTTGTGGATGACCAAGGCTCACGAAATGAGATTTATGCATACGGTCTTCGAAATCCGTGGCGGATGAGTTTTGACAGCCAGACCGATAAATTATGGACGGGTGATGTGGGTCAAGGTGCTATAGAGGAGATCGATATTATCACGAATGGTGGAAATTATGGTTGGAAATTTTTTGAAGGCACCGAGTGTTTTTCAGGGGATTGTGATGCTACAGGATTGATTCCTCCGATTTTTGAGTACGATCATACAAATGGAGACCGTTCGATTACCGGTGGATATGTATATCGAGGGGCGGCACTTCCCACCCTACAGGGAAAATATATCTACGGTGATTTCGTCAGTGGCAGAATATGGGCCTTGGAAGAAGACGGAAGTGCAAATACCTTGCTTGTTGAATCAGGCCTTGCCGTCGCCTCTTTCGGTACGGATGCAAACGACGAATTATACGTATGCGCTTTTGATGGTTCGATTTATAAGTTTGTAGAAAACACCCAATAGGTTCTTTAAGTAAGCGATTACCCTTCAACTCTAGAACTCACTCCGATACTTTCAAGGGTTTCAAATACTTTGAGTCCACATAGAAGGTAGCAAAGGGGAGAAGGGATGCGGTCAATAAAATGACCACTCGTTTGAACGGCCATTTTTTTTGGAAACAAAAAAGCAAAGCGAGTAGGATGTATGCAATAAAAAGAACGCCATGCGCATAACCAACATATTTATTGGGCATGGGTAAGCCGGCCATGTACTTCAGAGGCATGGTCACAGCAAACAAGGAGAGATAGGATATGCCTTCTAAAATGGAGGTAATGCGGAACAGGTTGAGCATAGCTTTAACTAAAGAGAATTAAGATAATAATGGGGAAAATCAACCCTATAAGTGCCAATTTCCACCCCCTTCTTTTAAAGGTGTTCTTTCCCTTGGTGATAATGAACATTCCGGTAAAGGCGATGACAAGCATACCGATACCGAAAACATCTGAATACCAGATCCAGAACTTATTGGTCGTTTTATGCAAGAACATCGTTTGCCCCAAAATAGGAGTTTTACGCTTGTACTCTACAATGCCTTTGCCGGTAGTCAGGTCAGCATCAAGCACAATATTATCATCATAATAGACGCGGAGTTCGTTATCTCGAATTCGGTGACTATCATATTCGACATCCAGATTCCAAGATGACGAAATTTCTTTGATGAACTTCTCCGAATCAATGGCATTTTTATCCGACGGAAGCTCCAATTGCACTTCTTTGGTCTCATAGGTGTAATCCATTGGGTACCAATCTTGCCGATGGTTCAAGATGATTCCTGAAAAAGAGAATGCGATAATCAAACCGATATAAAAATAGGCGACATCTCTATGAACAGTTCTATTTTCCCATTTCATTTCGACTATATTTTTCTAGTTTTATCGATACCTCAACCTTGGAGCAATCCCAAAGGATATACCGACTATGATTTCGAGTTCGCTGTATTATAAATGGATAACCTCGTCATAAGCGTCCGCTACTGCTTCCATAACTGCTTCGCTCATGGTCGGGTGAGGGTGAACAGCTTTCAAAACTTCGTGACCAGTAGTCTCTAGTTTACGCGCGACCACCGCCTCGGCGATCATATCGGTCACACCAGCTCCGATCATGTGACAGCCTAACCATTCGCCATATTTCGCGTCGAATATTACTTTCACAAAACCGTCTGAGGCTCCAGATGCTTTTGCTTTACCACTTGCCGAAAAAGGAAATTTCCCCACTTTAATGTCCAATCCTTTTTCTTTGGCCTGTTTCTCGGTTAGCCCCACGGAAGCCACTTCAGGAGAACAGTACGTACAACCAGGTATATTACCGTAATCCAACGCTTCCACATGCATTCCCGCGATTTTTTCGACACAAAGAATTCCTTCTGCGGAAGCAACATGGGCCAAGGCCTGTCCGGGTGTCACGTCTCCTATTGCGTAGTATCCAGGGATATTCGTCTGATAGAAATCGTTGACCAATATTTTGTCCCTGTCCGTAGCTATACCTACATCTTCAAGACCGATATGCTCAATATTGGTTTTGATGCCAACGGCGGAGAGCACCACATCAGCTTCTAAGATTTCCTCTCCTTTTGAGGTTTTTACCGTAGCTTTTACTCCTTCACCTGAGGTATCTACTCCTGTGACCTCTGCTGATGTCATTATCTTGATTCCGGTTTTCTTGAAACTTCGTTCCAACTGTTTCGACACATCCTCGTCTTCTACGGGAACGATACGGTCCAAATATTCAACAACGGTAACCTCCGTTCCCATGGCATTGTAGAAATAGGCGAACTCGATACCTATTGCCCCACTACCCACTACGACAAGCTTTTTTGGCTGTTTTTCCAAGGTCATCGCTTCGCGATATCCAATGATTTTTTTCCCATCTTGAGGTAGACTTGGAAGCTCACGGCTACGAGCACCTGTAGCAATGACAATGTGCGAGGCACTATATTCGGTTTCGCTGCCATCTTCACTTTTCACGGAGATTTTCTTGCCCGGTTTTAAAGTTCCGAAACCCTTGATCACTTCGATTTTATTTTTTTTCATCAAGAATTGAACGCCCTTACTCATGCCATCTGCGACACCTCTACTACGTTTCACCACGGCATCGAAATCCTTATCCACTCCTTCGGCCTTCAGGCCGTAGTCACCTGCATGTTGAAGGTATTCGAATACCTGTGCTGATTTCAATAGTGCTTTGGTCGGTATACAACCCCAGTTCAGGCAAACACCGCCGAGGCTTTCCTTTTCTACAATGGCTGTTTTCAAACCCAATTGTGACGCCCTGATAGCGGTTACGTAGCCGCCTGGACCACTACCCAAAACAATAACATCGAAATTGCTCATATCCTTAGTTTTTGAAGTTCATTTTACGAAGTGCAAAAGTACGGAATTCAAACTCCAAAAAGCAAGTGCCGAATCGCAAAAGAGCGATAATCCGAAATTGATTTACAAACCGAATTTTTCTTTGTTAAAGGTTGCAGAGCCCCCCTTGGGGATGGAGAGGGAATTCCATCCGGCCCCTTTTATCATTTTTCCGATAAAAACGATTTGTCCCACATGATTTGAATAGTGGGCGAGTTGGCGATGCACGGCTTCTATGACCGTATGTTGCTCGTCCCGAATGCGTATGGGTGTATCAAAATTGGTACCGTCAAGGGTCGCTAAAGCATCGAATAGGCAGTTCCAGCCCTTGGCCCACGCTTCGAGCATTTCTTTTTTTGACCCGTAGCCGTTTTCGAATTCATCTTCCCGATTGCGCCAGATCTTCTCGCCATCTTCCTCCAAAAAATTAGTCCATCTGCTACGCATATTTCCCACTAAATGCTTTACGATAATCGCAATGCTGTTATCGGTATCGCTATAGGTCCAATGGATGTCCTGATTATCAAGCTGGGCAAAGGTTCGGTCACCTAGTGTTTTGTAGCGTTTAAATTCGAATAGGGCACTATCTATAAAATTTTTCTCGTAGCTCATGTACTTCAAGATAAAAAATAATAGGCTTACTTGTATTTTGTACCAGTTCAAGAACAAAAAAACCGGAACCTATCGGCCCCGGAATTTGAAGTTTGTCTTTCTTTTCAAAGAAATCAAACACTAAGTGATCACCGACCTCTATTTTGAGGGAATGAATTTCAAGGCAGCACCATTGATACAGTGCCGCTCGCCTGTTGGGGCAGGGCCGTCTTCAAAAACATGTCCTAAATGCCCGCCACAGGTAGCGCAGTGCTCCTCGGTGCGTTTGTATCCTATTTTATAATCGACGTCATAGCCGACATTTCCTTCTATTTCCTCGTAGAAACTAGGCCACCCCGTACCGGAGTCGAATTTGGTCTCGCTTCTAAAAAGTTCCGTGTCGCAGGCGGCACAGACATATATACCTTCTTTCTTATTGTCTAAAAATTCGCTCGTGAATGGGTTTTCGGTAGCTTCCTTTCGCAGGACATAAAACTGCATGTCGGTCAGTTGATTTTTCCATTCTGCCTCGGTCTTGGTAATTGGAAATTCCTTTTCGGACTTTTTTTGAATGACTTTTGCCGATTCATTTTCTTGCGAGTTGCCCTTGCAGGCGAGTACTAAGAAGCAAAGGGCGATGGTAATATTTCGTAACATAGCTAAATTTTGTTTTTTCTTTTTCTCATTCCTCTTTTATCAGGAATTGTTTTTGGAAATTCTAATTGAAATGAACTTTCGTTTTTAGACGTAGCGCACTTGGAATACTTTCAAAATTAAGAATTATTCCTATAGGTACTGATAAAGAAAAAGCCCCCTTAGTAATTAGATAAAGGGGGCTGTTTTAAGGGTTTTACCGCTCTTAGGGCAATTTGATTTTTTGGATATCACCTTCTTCGATATTTAAGGCCTGAAGTACGGTTGATAGATTTGATTTATCCATTTTAGAGGACGTGCCCAGATTGGCAGGAATGACTACGACCCTGAATACCTGTGCCTCTACAAGATCCGCCGGTATTAGGGTTGCATCGAACTCGGGTTCGACGAATATTCCGAAATCAGCTTGCGTAAAATCGAAATTATAGTATAATAATCCTTGTTCGGAGAAAAACGGTTGTGGTAACTGTCGCCAAACATCAAGTCCGTCGTTTACCTCCTCCAGTCGATACATTAGTATGACATCATCTTGTATTAGGGTGATGTCCGACGGGTAGAGCTCTGGGCCAAATTCATAGATGTTGGCATCGGTATTCAGCAAGAAATCTATTTCAAACTCAAAAGCCGCTGCCTCGAAGGCCGATCCGTCCTCACCCGCTGGTCCCTGAGGACCTTGTGCTCCGTCAAAACCAGGAGGTCCGATAGGGCCTTCGCATGAAGTTAAAAATAAGGCTAAAAATACTCCGAATACTACACTGATTTTTCTCATAATGAATATTTAATACGTTTTGTTCGATTTCTATTTTTTCTATCGTTTCAAAAAGCGTTCCATTTTTTTGGTTTGCGCAAAAGTAAAAAGACCGAATGCCAAAGTAAGCAACGCTTTTTCCTTATATTTCGCACAAGTTAGTTAGTTTTGCATCCTAATTATCAACGATATGGCCAAAGTAATAGTACATAGTCTTTTTACCGATTTCGATATTGATTTGTTTAAAGGCGGAAAGCATTTTCGATTGTACGATAAGTTGGGTTCACATCCTTTGGAAGTAGCAGGAGTTAAGGGTACTTATTTCGCGGTTTGGGCCCCAACGGCACGAAGTGTATCCGTAGTTGGTAATTTCAATGATTGGAACGATAGTGCCCATCTTTTAAATGTACGATGGGACTCTAGTGGTATATGGGAGGGTTTTATCCCCGATGTAGGACACGGTGAAATTTATAAGTATAAAATATACTCCAACAATCATGGTGCCGTAACGGAAAAGGCCGATCCTTTCGCAAGATACTGCGAGCACCCGCCCAACACTGCTTCCATCATTTGGGAAGCGGATTATAAGTGGAAAGATAAGAAATGGATGGGTTACCGGGCCGAAAAGAACGGGCTCGATCGCCCATATTCGGTTTATGAGGTACATTTGGGATCTTGGAAAAAGAAAAATGGCAATGAATTCCTGTCCTATGCCGATTTGGCTAAGGAATTAACGGAATATGTAAAGGATATGGGTTTTACCCACGTGGAGTTTATGCCCATCATGGAATACCCTTATGACCCCTCTTGGGGTTATCAATTGACAGGGTATTTTGCACCTACATCTCGTTTTGGTGAGCCGGAAGGCTTTAAGCTTTTGGTCGATACCCTTCATCAGAACGATATTGGGGTCATTCTTGATTGGGTGCCGTCACATTTTCCGGAAGATGCCCATGGCCTCGGTTTTTTTGACGGATCACACCTCTATGAACATCCCGATCGCAGAAAAGGATACCACCCCGATTGGAAGAGTTTGATTTTCAACTATGGTAGAAATGAAGTACGTGCTTTCTTGATCAGTAATGCCCTTTTCTGGCTCGATCAATTTCATGTAGACGGACTTCGGGTCGATGCAGTAGCTTCAATGCTTTATTTGGATTACTCAAGGGAAGAGGGCGAATGGGAGCCCAATATGTATGGCAATAACGAAAATCTTGAAGCCATGTCGTTTATTCGTGAAATGAACGAGGCGGTCTATTCTAACTTTTCAGGTGTACAGACGATTGCGGAGGAATCAACAGCTTTTACAGGTGTCTCGAAACCCGTTAATCTAGGGGGGCTCGGTTTCGGAATGAAGTGGATGATGGGCTGGATGCACGATACCCTTGAATATTTCAAAAAAGAGCCTGTCTACAGAAAACATCACCAGAACGACCTTACCTTTAGCATGACCTACGCATTCACCGAAAACTTTATGCTTCCTTTTTCGCATGATGAAGTGGTGTATGGCAAACAATCGTTATTGTACAGAATGCCCGGTGATGAGTGGCAGCGATTTGCGAACCTGAGACTACTGTATGGTTATATGTTTACACATCCTGGTGCGAATTTGATTTTTATGGGTGGGGAGTTCGGTCAAACTTCCGAATGGAATTTCCAACAAAGTCTTGATTGGCACTTATTACAGTATGAAGTGCATTCGGGTACGCAACAAATGGTAAAGGACCTGAACGCATTTTACAAGACACATCCGGCTTTGTATGAAAAGCAATTCAGTCCCGAAGGTTTTCAATGGATCGATTACGGAGATCATGAGAATTCCGTATTGACCTATATTAGAAAAGGACATGATACCAAGAACGATATTTATGTTGTCTTGAATTTAACACCGGTACCTCGGGAGAATTATAGAATAGGGCTTCCTAAAAAATCCGGTACGATGAAAGAGCTCTTTAACAGTGACGAAAAGAAATATGGCGGCTCCGGTATGTCTTCCAATATTTCAAAATTGGCCAAGAAACCCTGGCATGGTCATGAAAAATCAATCGAAATAACCATTCCCCCTTTAAGTATTGTGATTTTTCAATAACCTTTAACGAAGAAAATGCAATTTCTGCCGAATCGGTATCCTTTCATTTTCTAATTAGAAGTTAAAGTGTTTTTTTTGTTAGCTTATTAAAAACCTACTATGATTACAAACACGGAATTAGAGTATAAGGGTGATTTATACCCCAATCAAATAGTCGATTTTTTACAGGACGTCGACAAGCTTTATTTTACTTCTGAAAATGGAGTGGTATTGCAAATTACGGTACTTCGAAATAGTGCCCTTCGTTTTCGGTATGCCACCAATTATACTTTTCAACCCGATTTCTCCTATGCGATCAGTGAGGTTGGTCTTCGAGGGTATGACAAGCTTGATGTTTCGGAAACCGATACGGAGTATCTTATCGAAACCATACGGATGAAGGTTTTGGTCGATAAAAAGACCATGCGTGTTCAGATTTCCGACCCTGACGGACAGATTATTAATGAAGATGAGATAGGGTTTCATTGGGAAGAAAACTACCAGTATGGAGGTAATACGGTGAAAATGAGCAAGATTACCCAATCCGGCGAAAGCTTTTACGGAATGGGTGATAAAGCGACACACTCCAATTTGAAAGGCAAGCGCATTTCTAACTGGGTGACCGATCAATATGCCTATGGTAAAGATCAGGATCCGTTGTACAAGGCAATACCGTTTTATGTGGGTTTGACAAATGGTAAGGCCTATGGCATATTTTTCGATAATACCTTCAAGACCCATTTCGATTTTGCCCATGAACGAAGAAATGCGACGAGTTTTTGGGCTGATGGAGGAGAGATGAATTACTATTTCATCTATGGTCCTG
The DNA here is from genome assembly GCA_947494565.1 of uncultured Flavobacteriaceae bacterium. Lineage (GTDB taxonomy): Bacteria > Bacteroidota > Bacteroidia > Flavobacteriales > Flavobacteriaceae > Maribacter_C. The sequence continues at coordinate 55,587 of CANLVG010000006.1, forward strand.
ATATGAAGAAAGTGGTACGCCTCTATACGGATTTGACGGGGAAACCGGAATTGCCCCCGCTTTGGGCTTTGGGATACCAGCAATCAAAATGGAGTTATTTTCCCGAGAGTAATGTCAAAGAGATTGCCAAGAAGTTCAGAGACTTAAAAATACCCTGTGACGCCATTTATCTGGATATCGATTATATGGATGGTTTCCGCTGCTTTACTTGGGATAAAGAACGATTTCCTGATCCGAAAAGAATGATCGGTGAATTGGAGGAAGATGGGTTTAAAACCGTGGTTATGATCGATCCTGGTATTAAGGTAGATCGCGACTATTGGGTCTATCAAGAAGCCATGGAGAACGACTATTTCTGCAAACGAGGTGATGGTCCGTATATGAGTGGAAAGGTATGGCCGGGCCAATGCCACTTTCCTGATTTCACGAATCCTGAGGTCAGGGCTTGGTGGGCAGAACTATATAAGGAGTTTATGGCCGAAATGGGGGTCCATGCCGTCTGGAACGACATGAACGAACCTGCCGTTATGGAGGTTCCTTCAAAGACCGCACCGCTTGATACCCGTCATGACTATGAGGGCAATTCCTGTACACATCGGAAAGCACACAATGTATATGGTATGCAAATGGTGAGAGCCACCTATGCAGGGGTAAAAAAGCATACCTACCCGAAAAGACCATTTGTCATCACCCGTGCCGCCTATGCAGGAACGCAACGCTACGCATGTACTTGGACGGGCGATAATGTTGCCACATGGGAACATTTGTGGTTGGCCAATGTGCAAATGCAACGCATGTGTATGAGTGGCTATTCTTTTGTAGGTTCCGATATCGGTGGATTTGCCGAACAACCTAACGGAGAGCTTTTTGCCAGATGGATTCAACTTGGTATTTTCCATCCCTTCTGTCGAGTGCATTCCAGTGGAGATCATGGTGATCAAGAACCATGGTCTTTTGATACTGATGTGACCGATATTGTCAGAAAGTTTATCGAGTTGCGTTATCAATTGTTGCCTTATTTATATACGATGTTCTACGAATACTCAAAAGGAGGTATCGCGATGTTGAAATCACTTGTGATGTTCGATCAAGAAGATCCACAGACCCATTACAGAACTGATGAGTTTATTTTTGGAGACCAAATCTTGGTCTGTCCGGTTCAGGAACCGAATGCTCAGGGAAGAAGAATGTACATCCCTCGAGGGAAATGGTATAACTATTGGAACGATGAGCTATTTGAAGGCGGCAAAGAGAAGTGGGTAGCCGCCGATATCGATAGTATTCCATTATTTGTAAAAGCAGGAGCGATTATACCGAAATACCCTGTGCAACAATACATAGGTGAAAAAGAAATCGACAAGTTGATCCTTGAGGTGTATTTTAAGGACGGCGTCGAGAATTCAACGGTATATGAAGATGGTGCAGACGGCTATGACTATACCAAAGGAAGATATAGCTTAAGAAATTTCAAGTTGGTCGGAAAGGAGAAACAATTAAGTATTCAGCAGTATAAAGATGGTACGTTCATCACGCCCTATGGCACTATGGAAATCAAATTGCACGGGTTGCCTTTTCAGATAGATGGCATAGAGATTGATAATGAAAAGGTAGATTTAAAAGACGTCAAGCGTAACGGAAATGATTCGATCGAGGTGGATAAGGACTTTACGACCTTGCACATCACGGGAAAATAATTTTTTTTGTATTTTACGTCAAACTAAACACTATCATACAATGAAAAAAGTAATTCTGATCATGGCCCTTTTTTTGGGCGTGACGGCTTGTAAGGTCAACCCTTTTACAGGCAAAAAAATGTTGAATTTTTATGGGAATAAACAGATTTTCCCAATGGCTTTTGCCCAATATGATCAATTCTTGACTGAAAATGCCGTAGTCGAGAATACGGCGGAATCACGCATGATTACAAAAGTTGGCCAACGCATAGCTTCTGCTGCCGAGAGATGGTTGAACGCCAATGGGTTTCAAGGGTATCTCAATGATTATAAATGGGAATACAATTTGGTAAAGGATGAGACGGTGAATGCGTGGTGTATGCCTGGCGGTAAAATCGTTTTTTATACCGGCATTTTGCCGATTACCCAAACCGAGAGGGGGGTAGCGGTAGTTATGGGCCATGAGGTGGCACATGCTTTGGCAGATCACGGGGCGCAGCGTATGAGCGCTGGAACACTACAACAGATAGGAGCAGTGGCCGGTAATGTCGCTATTCAAGATGAGCGAAAGCGAAATATGTTCAATCAGGCCTATGGTCTAGGTTCGACTTTAGGGATTATGCTGCCCTTCAGTCGAGGTCATGAAACAGAGGCGGATCGCATCGGGCTTCAGATTATGGCAATTGCCGGATATGATCCTACGGAAGCAGCTGAACTATGGAAACGCATGAAGGCCAAAAGTGGGGGACAGGCCCCACCGGAATTCATGAGTACCCACCCATCGAATGACACACGAATTCAAAACCTTACTGCTTGGGCTCCATTGGCCAAGCAAGAGGCTCAAAAATTCGGGGTTACGACTTTTCAATAAATAAGGGTAATAATCGTATATTTAAAACCGTTCCACACTGGAACGGTTTTTTTATAGTTTCATGGCAAAGACCGCACCGATTAAAGGAAGCAAGAAATTATTGAATGCTTGGGCATTCTATGATTGGGCGAATTCCGTTTACACCCTGACCATTGCTTCATCGATCTTTCCTATATTTTATTCTGCCCTGTTTTCTTCCAAAGACGAATTGGTCACCGCTTTCGGTTTTGAGATGAAGCCGACGGTACTCATTGAAATCATTACGGCATTTACTTTTTTGGTCGTGGCCGTGTCTTCTCCCATTTTGTCGGGAATTGCCGATTATGTGGGCAATAAGAAGAATTTCATGAAGTTCTTTTGCTATCTGGGCAGTCTTGGATGCATCGGGTTGTATTGGTTTGATCTAGACTATATTCATACCAGTCTTCTGTTCTATTTTATGGGGTTGTTAGGGTATTGGGGTAGCTTGGTCTTTTACAATTCTTACTTGCCGGATATCGCTTTTGAAGAGCAGCAAGACCGTATTAGTGCCAAAGGCTTTTCTATGGGCTATATCGGTAGTGTGCTGCTGCTGGTGCTCAATTTGGCCATGGTCATGAAGCCGGAATGGTTCGGGTTTGATATCGGAACCACCGAAAAGGAACTCAATATGGCGAAGTTCGAGGCTATGAAGATTTCCTTTATTACGGTTGGACTTTGGTGGGCCCTTTTCAGTCAATATACCTTTGCGATTTTGCCCAAAGGTGTATCCAATGGCCATAAAGTCACCAAAGATGTCTTGCTGAACGGATTTAAGGAATTACAGTCCGTTTGGCAACAATTGAGGCAAGACCTAAGGTTAAAGCGCTATTTGGAAGCCTTTTTTGTATTTAGCATGGCCGTACAGACCATTATGCTGATCGCAGTGTATTTTGGCGAAAAGGAAATCGCCTGGGCCGATGATGATCAAAAAACCACCGGATTGATTATCAGTATTTTGGTCATTCAATTAGTAGCTATTGTCGGGGCGGTGCTCACTTCTAGGGCTTCGGATAGATTCGGTAATATCAAAACGCTTATCGTCGTCAATGCCATATGGATGTGTCTTTGTTTCTATGCCTATTTTATGGTGACGCCGACGCAATTCTATATAGCCGCTGGTTTTGTAGGTTTGGTGATGGGCGGGGTACAGGCGTTGGCCAGATCTACCTATTCCAAATTTTTACCAGAGACTGAGGATACGGCAAGCTATTTCAGTTTTTATGATGTGGCCGAAAAAATAGGTATTGTTATCGGAATGGTCATTTTTGCGATAGTGGATGAAAAATTCAATATGCGATATGCCATACTTTTCTTGTTCTTATTCTTTTTGATTGGTATTATATTGCTTTTTCGAGTGCCTAGAAATGAAAAAACCCCTGTATGAACAGGGGCTCTAGTGTTGTTCGTTTTTTGATGTTGGGTTTGTTATCCTCTTGAGATATCTCCTGATCCCGAGGCCTTGGTATCTACTTTCTCTGGGTTTCCACGATAGTTAATGTCCCCTGAACCGGATACGCGTGCTTTCAGCATCTTGTTAGCGGTCACCTTGATATCCGCAGAACCGGACACGGTGGCGTCAACGTTGTCCGCCTCTAAATCGTATGCTTTGATATCTCCGCTTCCTGAAATCGTGGCTTCGAAGTCGGTTGTGGATCCGCTTAACCGGATATCCCCAGATCCTGACATCCTGGCTTCTACCGAACTTGCATCGACATCCACAGTAATATCTCCTGAACCTGACATTGCTGTTTTGAACGTATTGGTCTTGATGGTCGTTTTTGAAACGATATCTCCAGAACCAGATAGGGCCAAGGCATCGATGCTCTCAATGGGTACGGTTATCCGTATGCCGTCATCCCAGGAAGAAGGTTTTAGGTTCACTCCTTTTTTGGTCTTGATCACCAATTTTCCATCTTTTACTTCGGTGATTACATAGTCCAACAAATTGGACTCCCCTTCCAAGGTAATGGTGCCTTCCTTACCGTCTACTAAATCTACATCGAACCAGCCCGATAGCGCAACAGCATCATAATCACCAACGCTGCGATCTGTGGTTATTGTGTTTCCATTGCCTTTGATACGTTTTCCCCATTGGGCGGTACATGAAACCGTGAAGGCCGTTATTAAACTTAAAGTGATGATTTTTTTCATTTTGATTGTTGTTTTGACCTGCCTGTCGGCAGGTTGTTAATATACTGAAGACTAAATTATTCTAATTTTTCGTAAATGTTATTCCTCCATAGTCACTGGAGATATTCACGGAGTTACCGCTGTTCGCCGAGCCGTAATATCCCTTGTAATACTTACTGGTATTCTTGACTTCACTGATGTTCATTTCAAAATCGTCTTTACCACTGACTCCGGCATACGATGTTTTTATCTCGAAATCAAAGTGATATTGCGGGTCGTACCCTATTTTAATGCCTGTGTAATCACCATTTACCCGGAGATTGCCAGCGTCTGAGGCCATTTCATTGATTTTAACGGAACCATAGTCGGCCGTAATATCCACATTGCCATGAAGGGTTCCCAATTTTACTGTAATATAATCACCCGTGCCCTGAACATTGTCGGCCTCACCGACCTCCAATTTTCCATAATCGGTATTGTAATCAAGATTACCCATTTTTTCAACGGTCGAATTGGTGTAATCTGCATTGATTTTCAAATCACCAGCCTTTGCGATGGTAAAACCGGAATAATCTGCCGTAATCGTACCACTATTTATAAAATCGATCGTAGACTTTGAAGTGTAATCAAAATTCAACTGGTTGTTCCTTCCACGGAGCTCACCAATCTCCAAGCGGCCATAATCACAATTGATTTTTGCATGTCCGTCTATCCTATCTAAAATGATATTGCCATAGTCATTGTTCAGATGTACACTATTTTTGACCGGTAATTTTATGGTATAATTGATTTGCATATGTACGTTGTTGTTTCGGCCGCCCCAGCCCCAACCATTCCTTGAGTTGTTGAAGATAGTTTTTGCGGAAACTACGCCGCTACTGGCATCAAAGTCTACGGTGATACCGTCTAGCTTTCGCTGCACTTTTTCCTCATTGTTTCCATTGGTCTTGATATGCACTTCGATCAGCACCTTGTTTCCTTCCCAGGAGGTCAGGTTGAGGTTTCCATAGCTATTACTTACCTTGAGTAACGCATCTGAGTTGACATCGAATTCCTTCTTGATGGTTTTTTCCTTGGTATACTTACCTTTCAATTTGCCATTGCCGGCCGAAAGAAGCATGGGGACCGTTAAAAACAGTACCGTTATGTATTTAAATAGTATAGTTCGCATCATTTTGATTTTTTAGTGTTTTTATTGTTTCGATTTGGTCGAGCACGTCTTCTAAAAGGTCTATCCTTGTTTGAAAATTCGTAATCATGGCACTGAGGATCAATTTACTGTTACCGCCATTGATGAGGTCTTGTTCCAAAGTGCTATAGTTGGTTTCCAGACGCCGTAATTGTATCATGGTATCGTCGATTATCTTTTGGGTCTCAGGTGTACCCATCTCTTCAAGTTCCCTCACTTGTTCTTCGATCAAACTCGCAAAGTAAAACTGTGTTTGTGACACCTCCGGTGATATTTCCGCCACCTGCTCATCGCGAGTCGGTGCTGAATTGAAAAAGCCAATGCCGACGCCGACAAGTAGCACAATGGAGGCTGCTATCGATAAAGGTCTCCACCATGATTTCTTTTTGCGCTCTATAGAGACCACCCCTTGTGAGGCTTGTAATTTTTCAAGAAAGCGTTGTTGATGTCCTTCTTTGGGTTCTCCGATATCGAAAGTGCCCTGGAGCTTGTCAAACAGTTGTTCTATATTTTCGTTTTCCATTAGTAGGGAATTGTTAATTTCTTTCTTAGACTTTCCTTTGCCCTGCTTATCGTCGTGCGACAGTTGGCATTGCTGATATTCATGATTTGACTGATTTCTTCATAATCATATCCTTCAATTAAATGTAAGGTCAAAGAAACTCTGTAATTGTCCTTTAATAGGTTCATGGTTTCCATCACTTTTTGAGCCTTCAGTTCGGTTAACGCATGATCCGAAACAACTCCGTCATTATCTTCGACCTTATAAATTACATCATCCAGATCAACTTCTTTTTTCTTCTGTTTCTTTCTGTAATGATAGATACTGTTGTTTATCACAATGCGTTTAAGCCAAGCTCCGAAAGTTACCTCTCCCTTAAATGTATGCAGCTTCGTAAACGCGTTTAAAAACGACTCTTGCATTACATCCTCAGCTTCGGCGCTATCTTTTACAATCCGAACGGCCGTGTTGTACATGGCTTTGTAATAGCGGTTGTAAATTTCCAATTGTGCACTTGATTTTCCTTCTAGACACAATTGCAATAAAGCGTCAGTATGTTCTTTTTTGTGGCTCAAAAAATGAATGGTTTGTCTTAGAGATAAGCCAATTTAACGATTGTTACAGTTTGTGCTAAAAAAAAACAACATTATGGCATGGGAATTGCCAAATCAAAGGGAATGAAGTACACAAAAAACACCTTAACTGCCCCAAGCGTAGGAGTTCAGGGTGTTGAAGTATAATTTTTAAAAATAGAGTTCTGTACAGCTAATGACAGAATGACCGAAATACGACTATGGGAGATTCCAAGTTTACAAATTTTGACAATATGTCTTTGCATTCTATTGAAGAGGATGCGGAATTAATACCACTTTTGACACCGGAGGATGAGGAGCAGATGAACAATGAAAATCTCCCGGAAACCCTGCCTATATTGCCTCTGCGCAATACGGTCTTGTTTCCAGGAGTAGTCGTTCCAATTACCGCAGGTCGCGATAAATCGATAAAACTCGTAAAAGATGCCAATACCGGGTCTAAGGTTATCGGTGTGGTCTCTCAAAAAGACGAGAGTGTTGAGAATCCTGATGTGAAGGACATCAATACGATAGGTACTGTTGCCCGTATCCTCCGTATTTTGCAAATGCCCGACGGAAATACGACTGTTATCATTCAAGGAAAGAAACGGTTTGAAATAGCCGAGGTGCTTACAAAAGACCCCTATCTTACGGCTACGGTACGCGAAACGAAAGAGGAGCGACCCGCACCGGAAGACAAGGAGTTTCTGACGATTATCGAAACTATCAAAGAAGTGGCCCTTCAAATCATTAGGGACAACCCGAATATACCTAGTGAGGCCTCATTTGCCATTAAAAATATTCAAAGCAATTCGTTCCTGATCAATTTTGTTTCATCAAATCTCAATCTCGATGTAAAGGACAAACAGGAATTGTTGGAAATCGGCAATTTACAAGACCGTGCACTGGCTACCTTGAAGTATATGAATGTCGAGTTGCAAAAGTTGGAACTTAAGAACGATATTCAATCGAAGGTCCGAAATGATATGGATCAACAACAGCGTGAGTATTTCTTGCATCAACAGATGAAAACCATTCAAGAAGAATTGGGTGGTGGGTCTTATGATGAAGAGCTGCACGAAATGCGGGTGAAGGCGAAAAAGAAGAAATGGGACGAAAAGGTCAAAGAACACTTCGAAAAAGAGCTTTCCAAGATGCAGCGAATGAACCCTCAGGTTGCGGAATACTCTATTCAACGTAATTATCTTGATTTATTCTTGGATTTACCTTGGAATCACTTTTCAAAGGATAAATTCGATTTAAAGCGTGCCGAACGAATTCTGGATCGAGATCACTATGGCCTAGAGGATGTGAAACGACGCATTATAGAATATTTGGCCGTGCTGAAGCTGAGAAATGATATGAAATCGCCCATTCTCTGTTTGTACGGGCCTCCAGGTGTAGGAAAGACCTCTTTGGGTAAATCGGTTGCGGAAGCCCTAGGAAGGGAATATGTTCGTATGTCCTTGGGAGGGCTGCGGGATGAGGCCGAAATCCGGGGGCATCGAAAGACCTATATTGGCGCAATGCCAGGTCGAATCGTTCAGAGCCTGAAAAAAGCCGGAACCTCGAATCCAGTGTTTATTTTGGATGAAATCGATAAGCTTTCGAATAGTCACCAAGGTGACCCTTCTTCCGCGATGTTAGAAGTGTTGGATCCGGAACAGAATAGTGAGTTCTATGACAACTTCCTCGAAATGGGGTATGATCTTTCTAAAGTGATGTTTATCGCTACAGCGAATAACCTGTCTACCATACAGCCTGCTTTACGAGATCGTATGGAGATCATCAATGTCACGGGATATACCATTGAAGAAAAAGTGGAAATCGCCAAAAGGCATTTACTGCCCAAACAGTTGGAGGAACATGGTCTAACCACCAAACACCTTAAAATCGGTAAACCACAACTTGAAAAAATAGTTGAAGGGTATACACGTGAGTCAGGGGTGCGTTCACTTGAAAAGCAAATCGCCAAAATGGTGCGCTATGCCGCCAAATCGATTGCTACCGAGGAATCGTACAATATCAAAATCACTAGTGCGGATGTGGAAAAAGTGTTGGGCCCGGCGCGGTTAGAACGTGATAAGTATGAGAATAACGATGTTGCAGGGGTCGTAACCGGATTGGCTTGGACAAGTGTCGGAGGTGACATCCTTTTTATTGAATCTATTTTATCTAAAGGCAAGGGTTCTTTGAACATTACGGGCAACTTGGGGAAAGTAATGAAGGAATCTGCGACAATCGCCATGGAATATATCAAGTCGAACGCGGAACGTTTTGGGCTCGATTCCGAAATATTCGAAAAATACAACGTTCATATTCACGTGCCTGAGGGAGCAACACCAAAAGATGGCCCAAGTGCCGGTATCACCATGTTGACATCATTGGTCTCTCTATTTACCCAAAGGAAGGTGAAAAAAAGTTTGGCGATGACGGGTGAGATAACCTTGAGGGGCAAAGTACTTCCCGTAGGCGGAATTAAGGAAAAAATACTTGCTGCCAAGCGGGCACGAATCAAAGAGATCATACTTTGTAAGGATAATGAAAAAGATATTCTTGAGATTAAAAAAGACTATCTAAAGGGACTTACGTTTCATTACGTTACAGATATGCATGAGGTAATCGATTTGGCGATTACCGGACAAAAAGTGAGGAATGCGAAAAAGTTGTAACTGAATTTAGAGACCCGCTGGAAGGGAGGGGGTTACACCGTTTTTTCTGCCTATTTTTACAGTGTGAAAAAAATCACCATCGCCATAGACGGATATTCGTCCACCGGGAAAAGTACGATTGCCAAGCAGTTGGCAAAGGCACTTGACTACGTATATGTAGATACAGGCGCCATGTATCGGGCCGTTACTCTCTTTGCGATGCGGAACGGCTTCATAGGTAAGGGTCAGGAAAATACCCAAGCCCTGATCAAGTTACTACCGAGGATCAAGCTTTTATTTAAGTACAACAAAGACCTTGGCTTTTCGGAAATGTATTTGAATGGGGAAAATGTCGAAAAGGAAATCCGGTCGTTAGAGGTGTCGAAGTATGTGAGCAGAGTTGCTGAGTTGGAACAAGTGCGCCATATGCTTGTGGATATACAAAAAAAAATGGGTCTGGAGAAGGGTATCGTTATGGATGGTCGGGACATCGGAACGGTGGTTTTCCCCGATGCGGAGCTCAAGATATTCATGACTGCCTCCCCAGAGAAAAGAGCCCACCGACGCTACAAAGAATTACTGGATAAGGGTGAGGAAGTCGAATACGAGGATGTGCTCAAGAATGTACGCTACAGGGATGACATTGACTCGAATCGCGAATTCTCCCCACTTCGTCAGGCCAAAGATGCCATACCATTCGATAATAGTGATATGGGGCTGGAGGAGCAGTTTGAACGGATGTATAATTACGCGCTTCGAATCATCGAGTAGGAATAGGCCTGGAATAAACAGTCTGGACACATTCGTAAAACGACTGTTGGTAAAATAGATACAAAAAAAATGCCGTTGGATATCCAACGGCATTTTCATTTTGATGTACGATTTTAGATATTTGGAATGACCAATACCTGATCTGGATGAATCACATCAGGATTCTTCAAGATATTGGTATTTGCCTCAAAAATTTTAGTGTACTTCATGGCATCACCGTAATAATGCTTGGCGATTTTACTCAAAGATTCGCCACTAGCTACCGTATGTCTATGGTACACTGAGTCATCTTCTACCGAGATATTCGCCATGATGTCCGACGCGTTCTCGCCACCAGCTTCTTTGATCTTATCCCATAAAAGATCTTTTTCATAGGGAGTTGACGCTTGTCCTTTGATTTTAAGAACACCGTTTTCTTCGGTCACTTTTCCATCTTTGATTCCTAGTTGCTCACCAAGGGATAAGACACCTTGGTATTTTGCTTTAACACTCATAAGTTAATGTATTTGTTCGTTAATATTTAGGCACTCAATATAGTAATAATTGCCAGAAGTTGGTACTAAAAGCAATGAAATAGTAAATAAAGAAGGGTCATTGCTTAGAAAGAGTTGTGATACTTAGGTAAAAAGTGTATTTTTGCAGCCCTTTTTAACAAAGATTCAAGAGCGGAAAGGGATAACTAAAGGAAATAAATAACAACTTCTACGATGATTGTTGAGCTCTTGTTTAATCGTAGAATACAAATTTTAAGCTATACAAATGGCTGAAGAAAAAACACAAGCCGAAGTAGAAGAAACTACTGAAGCACAAGTCGAAGCTACTGAGGCTCCGAAGGCGGAAAAAGAGACTGCTCCTGCACAAGATCCCCAAGAATTTTTGGAAAACTTCAACTGGGAAAAATACGAACAAGGAATCGAAAAAGTAGAGGACTCTAAGCTAGAGGAGTTCGAAAAATTGGTTTCTGAAAATTTCGTGGATACCGCTGATGAAGAAGTGGTTACCGGTACCGTGGTCTATCTTACCGATCGCGAAGCGATTATCGATATCAACGCCAAATCTGAAGGTGTTATCTCTCTAAACGAGTTTAGGTATAATCCAGATTTAAAGGTAGGTGACAAAGTCGAGGTGTTGATCGACATCCGCGAAGATAAAAGTGGTCAATTGGTACTTTCACACAGAAAGGCCAGAACGATTATGGCCTGGGATCGCGTAAATGCGGCACATGACAAAGAAGAAGTAGTAAGTGGTTTTGTCAAATGCAGAACCAAAGGTGGTATGATCGTGGATGTCTTCGGTATCGAGGCATTCTTACCGGGATCACAAATAGATGTGAAACCGATTCGTGACTACGACCAATATGTGAATAAAACGATGGAATTCAAGGTGGTTAAGATCAATCACGAATTCAAGAACGTTGTTGTTTCGCACAAAGCACTGATCGAAGCTGATATCGAAGAACAAAAGAAAGAGATCATCAGTCAGCTTGAAAAAGGTCAAGTATTGGAGGGTGTGGTCAAAAACATCACTTCATACGGTGTCTTTATCGACCTTGGTGGTGTAGATGGTTTGGTCCATATCACAGATCTATCTTGGAGCCGTATCAACCATCCGAACGAAGTGGTGGAGCTCGATCAAAAATTAAATGTTGTAATTCTTGATTTCGATGAAAACAAATCGAGAATACAATTGGGCTTGAAGCAATTGGAGAAACATCCTTGGGATGCCTTGAGCGACGAAATCAAAATTGGAGACAAGGTGAAAGGTAAGGTGGTCGTAATTGCTGATTACGGTGCGTTTATCGAAGTTGTCGAAGGTGTTGAAGGATTGATTCACGTTTCTGAAATGTCTTGGTCGACCCACTTGCGGTCTGCTCAAGATTTCGTCAAAGTTGGCGATGAGATAGAAGCTGTTGTTTTGACCCTTGATCGCGAAGATCGTAAGATGTCATTGGGTATCAAGCAATTGAGTCCTGATCCTTGGACCGATATCACAACCAAATACCCTGTCGGATCAAGACATAAAGGTATTGTTCGCAACTTCACCAACTTTGGTGTTTTTGTTGAATTGGAAGAAGGTATCGATGGATTGATCTATATCTCTGACCTTTCTTGGACTAAGAAAATCAAGCATCCATCTGAATTCGTAACGGTTGGCGATACCTTGGAAGTAGAGGTATTGGAATTGGACGTTGAAGGCCGAAAGTTGAGCTTGGGCCATAAGCAGACCACTGAAAATCCTTGGGATAAATACGAAAGTGAGTTTGGTTTAGACTCTGTTCATACCGCTTCTATCACAGAGATCGTTGATAAAGGTGCTATCATTGAATTCAATGAAGACATCACCGCTTTTGTACCACAACGTCACCTTGAAAAAGAAGATGGTAAGAAACTTGGAAAAGGAGAAGAAGCCCAATTCAAGATCATCGAGTTCAATAAGGACTTTAAGCGTGTAGTCGCAAGTCACACGGCTATTTTCAGGGAAGAAGAGAAACGTAACGTAAAGGCTGCCGCTAAAAGGCAGAAGGCCGCTGCTGATGAAGCAAAACCTACTTTAGGTGATGCCAATGAGGCTTTACAAGCGTTGAAAGATAAAATGGAAGCCGGTAAGAAATAACGGTTTTTCATTTTAAAATAGCAAAAGGCTCCAGACACTTCGGTTTGGGGCCTTTTTTTGTTATCCGTTTGCCTAAAGGTTATTCGAGGGAATTTCCTATTTTTGTGCCACTAAAGTATTGAAGACCTATTATGAGTCAAAAAGTACTGCTTTCCTCCGAAGAAATCAATATCATACTCCATCGTTTGGCTTGTCAACTTCTTGAGAATCATCTTGATTTTGAGCATACTGTTCTTATCGGTATTCAGCCAAGAGGCACCTTCGTAGCCGAAAGATTGACCAAAATCTTGAAAGAAGAATATGGGGTAAAGCATATTGATGTAGGTTTTTTGGATATTACCTTTTATCGAGACGACTTTAGAAGAGGAGACAAGACTTTGGCCGCTACCAAAACGAAAATCGATTTTTTGGTCGAGGATAAGAAGGTGGTTCTGATCGATGATGTTCTCTATACCGGAAGAAGTATACGAGCTGCACTTACCGCGATTCAGTCTTTTGGTAGGCCTTCTGAAATCGAACTTTTAGCACTGATCGATCGACGATTTAGCAGGCATTTGCCAATACAACCCAATTACAGAGGTAGACAGGTAGATGCGATCAATGAAGAAAAGGTAAAGGTGATGTGGAAGGAGAACGACGGGAAGGATGTAATTTATTTGATAAATAAGTAGAATGGCAGAATTAAGTGTAAAACACTTGTTGGGAATAAAATATCTTAATGAAAAAGATATACAACTCATTTTTGATACTGCCGATCATTTCAAGGAAGTAATCAATCGTTCCATTAAAAAAGTTCCATCACTACGTGATATCACCATAGCCAATATCTTTTTTGAAAACAGTACTAGAACCAAGCTATCATTTGAACTTGCCGAAAAGCGTCTGTCAGCGGATGTCATCAATTTCTCGGCAGGGCAGTCTTCGGTAAAAAAGGGAGAAACCTTAATTGATACCGTAAACAACATTTTATCAATGAAGGTTGATATGGTAGTAATGCGACATCCAAACCCAGGTTCCGGTATTTTTTTGGCAAAGCATGTAAACGCTTCCATCGTAAATGCAGGAGATGGAGCACATGAGCATCCTACCCAAGCGCTATTGGATTCTTATTCCATCCGGGAAAAATTAGGTGACGTAGCCGGAAAGAAGGTGGTTATTGTAGGTGATATTTTGCATTCAAGAGTTGCCTTGTCGAATATTTTCGCATTGAAGTTGCAAGGCGCCAAGGTAAAGGTCTGCGGACCAAAAACCCTTTTGCCCAAGTATATAGAGTCGTTAGGTGTTGAAGTTGAGACCGATTTGAGAAAAGCACTGAATTGGTGTGATGTGGCCAATATGCTCCGCATTCAAAACGAGCGTTTGGACATTAGTTACTTTCCGACAACAAGAGAGTACACGCAACAGTTTGGTGTCAATAAGACCCTATTGAACAGTCTTGACAAAGAAATCGTCATCATGCACCCAGGACCCATCAATAGGGGAGTGGAGATCACCAGTGATGTGGCCGATTCCAAACAGTCCATAATTTTGAACCAAGTGGAAAACGGGGTTGCGATTCGAATGGCGGTAATCTATCTGTTGGCCTCTAAAATAAAATAAACCTCATATGCCTTCAAGACCTGTGAGGTCTAAAAGATTAACTATGATTTTTGACAAAGAAGGAACGACCACTATCGTATTTCAAGAACATATTGCACTGAATGAATTTTTGATGAATTTAAATGATGGATACTCAAAAATTGAGAATGATCATATCATTGTGAATTTATTCTCTTTTTCCAAATTGACCGCAAACGATATTTTGGAGTTTTTGACATTGTCCAGCGCCCATCGAGAATCAGGTAAATCGTTCGTCTTGGTAACCGATAAGGTGTCTTACGATGAGGTTCCGGAAGAAATATTGGTCGTACCCACACTTCAAGAGGCCAGGGATGTCATTGAAATGGAAGAAATAGAAAGAGATCTCGGGCTGTGAACTTGACGATTCTTGGCTGCTATGCCGCAACTCCAAGGGCAATGACCAACGCTACATCGCAAGTGTTGGAAATCAAAGGTCATCTTTTTCTGATCGACTGTGGAGAGGGTACTCAAGTACAACTGCGGAAAAATAAAATCAAATTCTCTCGCATCAACCATATTTTCATCTCCCATTTGCATGGCGATCATTTCTTTGGTCTTCCCGGGCTCATTTCAACATTTCGTTTGTTGGGGAGAAACAAAGAAATGCATATCTACGGCCCTAAAGGAATAAAAGAAGCCATTACACTTTTGTTGAAGCTCGGTGATTCATGGACAAATTTTCCTTTGATTTTTCACGAACTGGTTTCCAAGGAAAGCCAAGTGATCTATGAGGACGAAAAGACGATGGTCGAGACCATTCCCTTGAATCATAGGGTGTATACCAATGGATTTTTGTTTCGTGAAAAACTGGGGGAACGTAAGCTGCATATCGAAGCGGTAAATAAATACAAAATCGATACTTCGCAATATCGAAACATTAAAAACGGGAGAAGCATCACATTGGATGATGGCCAAGTAATACCAAACAGTGCACTTACCTTTGACCCGCCAAATCCCAAAGCCTATGCCTATTGCAGCGATACGGCCCACAAACCTGATATTGTGCCCCAGATAAAGGGAGTCGACGCCTTGTATCACGAGGCTACCTTTCTCGATTCAGAGGCACATTTAGCGAAAAAAACAAGACATACCACGGCCAAAGAAGCGGCCTCCATTGCCCAAGCTGCCCGGGTAGGTACTTTGATTTTGGGTCATTATTCCACAAGGTATAGGTCCATTGAACCCTTTAAGGAAGAAGCTCGGACAATATTCGAATCGGTCTTATTGGCTGATGACGGTAAGGTATTTGAACTTTAAGGGTGTTGCTTCTCGACGAAGTACTTAAACTGGTCAAGCCATTTTTGGACCTGTTTCCTGAACATACCAGGAAATAATTTGGCCAGCACTTTGGGTAAAAAGCCATTGAACTGGGTATAGTGTATCTCTTGCTCAAGTCGCGTAGTTCCAACATCTATCACCTTGAATCTACATGACATGGTATTGACCATATGTTTATGTTCATAGTTGGCCTTAAACTCTTCTGGCAGTTCATTTCGGATAATGGTCTCCACAAGTGATAACCTATCGTAGCTTAATTTTGAGATGGACCCCTCTGCGCCAGGAGCTCCTGAGATGTATTCTATGCTTTTAAAGCCATCTTGCCAGTGTTTGAGATTATCAGGATTTTTAAATAAATCCACTACAATCTGAATAGGTGCCTTAATATCCGTATAACAGGTGAATCGCATGGTTTTTATCTCGAACAGGTATGGGTAAGGTACAAAAAGTAGCGAATTGGCAGAGCACAGGCCTATCGTGAAATCCATTTAATCCGAATTTATGCTTCCCCCTAGGCATAGGCCATTTTTACTGGAAGGTGTTTTTTTTGATTTGTACCACGAGTTTAGGCAATGAAGAAATGAGATTGAAAAATTTCTTGTCGAATGGAAAGTTTACACCGGTTCGGTTGTAAATTGCAGTATAAAATAAAGCTATGCAAAACGATTTAGGAAATTACCGAAAGGCATACGAAAAAAGTGCACTTATGGAAGGTTCCATTTCCGAGAATCCGATGGAACTTTTTCAAAAGTGGTTTTACGAGGTCGAGGCGTCGGACGGTGTTGATGAAACCAATGCAATGACGCTTTCAACGATGGGTTTAGATGGGTTCCCTAAAAGCCGTGTAGTGTTATTGAAAAAGTATACCCACGAAGGATTTATTTTTTATACCAACTACAAAAGTGAAAAGGGGAGGGCTATTGCGGAGAACCCAAATGTATGTATTTCCTTTTTCTGGCCGAATCTCGAACGTCAGGTTATCATAAAAGGTCAAGCGAATAAAATAGCCGAAAACCTGTCGGATGGTTATTTTCAATCACGCCCTGTAGGTAGTCAACTTGGGGCTATTGTCTCTGATCAAAGTAGTGTAATCCCCTCAAGGGATGTTTTGGAAGAAGAATTGAAACGTCTCGAGAAAGAATTTGAAGGAAAGGAAATCGAACGGCCCGAATGGTGGGGTGGGTACCTCGTAGCACCTGTTTCTATGGAGTTCTGGCAAGGTAGGCCAAATCGCTTGCACGATCGAATTCGATTCACTCTAGAGGGTATCGATTGGAAAATAGAACGTCTGGCTCCTTAAAAAAACAGCTATGAAAACACTCATTTTAGTCCGTCACGGTAAATCCTCTTGGGAGTATTCGGTAGGTGATAAAGATCGTCCACTACTGCAGCGGGGAATTAACGATGCCCATTTGGTTTCCGACAGGTTCCAGGAGAGTGCACCGATAATCGACATGATTTTTTCAAGTCCGGCAAATAGGGCATTACATACCGCGATGATTTTTTGTAGACAAATGTACCTTTCATTAGATCAATTTCTAATTACCGAAAGGCTCTATGATTTTTCAGGTGATGAGGTGCTACACTTCATAAAGGAGTTGGATAACACATGTGATACGATTATGATTTTTGGACATAATCACGCCTTTACATACATTGCGAATTCCCTCGGAAATACCTATATTGAAAATGTTCCCACAAGCGGTCTGGTGCGGCTGGAGTTTGATGTAAATGAGTGGGCTTCGATACAAAAGGGAATCACCGAACAGACTATTTTTCCAAAGGCATTAAGAGCATGATAAAAACTAAAAATCAATATATAAATCGTGAAATCAGTTGGTTACGATTTAATGATCGTGTGCTTCAGGAAAGCGCAGACACTAATGTTCCGCTTATCGAGAGATTGCGGTTTTTGGGAATCTTTTCCAATAACCTTGACGAGTTTTTCAAAGTACGGTATGCTACGGTCAAACGAATTGTCGATGCCGGTAAAAAAGGTAAAAGTGCTTTAGGTGGTGAAACCGCAAAAGATCTCTTGGCTGAAATCACCAAAATCGTGATTGACCAGCAGGCCAGCAGTGTAAACATCCTAAAAGAGATACAGGAAGAATTAGAAGGACAGAATATTTTTATCATCAAAGAAACGGAACTGAGCGAAACGCAACGAGGTTTCGTGAAAGACTATTTTCTGAAAAAGGTCAGTCCGCAGTTGATGACCATTATTCTCAACGATTTGACCGAGTTTCCGATTCTGAAGGACACTGCCGCTTATCTGGCGGTAAAAATGATTATCATCGGGGATCAAATTGCCGAGGACAAAGAGAAGAGGTATGCGTTAATAGAAATTCCCAAAGGGATAGATCGTTTTGTAGTGCTACCGAAAGAGGGCAATAAAAACTACATCATCATTTTAGACGATTTGATACGGTATTGCCTAAGAAACATTTTCACGATGTTCGAATATGAGTCCATATCGGCTCATATGATTAAGATTACCCGTGATGCCGAGCTTGATATGGACAATGATTTGAGTAAGAGTTTTATTGACAAAATTTCCTCGAGCGTTGAGCACCGAAAATTAGGGGATCCTGTACGTTTTGTATATGACAAGAGTATAGGAAAGGACACCCTGCGCTTTCTAAAGGAGAAAATGAATATAGAGGACACGGATAGTGTTATTCCTGGGGGGCGGTATCACAATCGACGAGACTATATGGGCTTTCCTAGTTTGGGAAGGAATGACCTGATGTATGACAAAATCGATGCATTGCCCGTTAAGGGATTTAGTATGGAGGGTAGTCTTCTGGAGCAAATTGCTCAAAAAGACTATTTGCAATATACCCCCTATCATACCTTCTCTTATATCATCAAGTTCTTAAGGGAAGCCGCTTTAGACCCAAAAGTAAAGACCATAAAGATTACCGTCTATCGTTTGGCGAGCAATTCGCAAGTAGCAGCCTCTTTGATCAATGCCGTGAAAAATGGGAAACAGGTTACTGTTCAAATAGAGTTACAAGCACGTTTTGACGAACAAGCGAATATCGAGTATGCCGAACAATTACAAGCAGAAGGTGTCAAACTGATTTTTGGAGTGCCCGGACTTAAGGTTCACAGTAAAATATGCGTTATTGAGCGAGAGGAAGATGAAGGAATGAAACGGTATGGTTTCATAAGTACAGGTAATTTCAGTGAGGCCACAGCTCGAATCTATACCGATTATACCTTATTTACGGCGCATGAGTCGATTCTTAAGGAGTTGAACAAGGTTTTTGACTTCTTCGAGACAACCTATAAGATTAACAAGTACAAGCATTTGGTGGTCTCTCCGCATTACACCAAGAGTACCTTTCAAAAATTAATTGATAATGAAATCGCCAACGCGATTGTAGGTAAAGAGGCGTATATCAAGATTAAGATGAATAGCTTCACAAGCTACAAAATGGTTGACAAACTTTATGAAGCGAGTAGGGCAGGGGTGAAGATTCAATTGATCATTAGGGGAATTTGTTGTCTCATTCCAGGTGTAAAAGGAATGAGTGAGAACATTGAAGCTATCAGTATCGTCGACAAGTTCTTGGAACATCCGCGAATGTTCATTTTCGGAAATGAAGGGGATCCAAAAATATATATATCCTCAGCCGACTGGATGACCCGTAATCTTGATTATCGCGTTGAAGTGGGTTGCCCTATATATGATGAGGATATCAAGCAAGAGCTTTTGGACACCTTTGAAATATCTTGGAACGATAATACAAAAGCACGGATTTTTAATGAACAACAAGACAACTCTTATCTAAAGAATGATTTACCGAAAGTGCGTTCACAGTTTGCCATGTACGACTACTATCTGAAGAAGTTAGATATGTAATAAGCCATACCTTCGAATAGAATTGAAATAGCTCGGAAAGTATATCGAGAAACCGGTTCTAAAAGTTCGGCCTTAGCCGTGAATAGTCTCGTTCCTTCCTAGGTTTTTCACGATTTCCGCCTCATATTCCAGTAAATCTTGCCACTTTTTATCAACTTCGTTTCGATTTCCATAGTGTCTGGCGAATTTTAAGAACATCGTATAGTGACTTGCTTCACTGATCATTAGTTTGTGGTAGAATTCCGCCAGTTCCTTATCCTCGAGCTCTTCCGATAACAGTCTGAAACGCTCGCAACTTCTGGCTTCGATTAAGGCGGCATACAACAGGCGGTGTACCAATTGTGTTGTTCTGCTACCTCCCTTGGGAAAGAAGGTTACCAGTTGAAGCACATAGTCATCTTTGCGATCTCTCCCTAATGTTTTTCCACGGGCAATAATTTTGTCATGCACCATTTTAAAATGTCCCATTTCCTCTCTCGAAAGGGCAACCATTTCTTCCACTAGTTCAGGATATTCCGGAAAACTTACGATCAATGAAATTGCTGTGCTGGCCGCTTTTTGTTCACAATAGGCATGATCGGTCAATATTTCATCGACATTCTTCTCAACAATATTGACCCATCTAGGGTCCGTAGGTAATTTCAAGCCTAGCATCAGCAGTAATTTTGACAACAAAAATAGAAAGAAAACGTTATTTTAAGGCCTTGTTAACCAAACATACGTCACATGAACACCCTTTTTAAAGTATTGGCCATAGTTTTTGGAATTTTATTTCTGGTTTCTGCAGGACTTCAGTACAATGATCCCGACCCCTTATTGTGGGTTACTATTTGGGGATTAGCCGGAATAATCGCCTTAGGCTGTGCTTTTGATAAAGTACCTACATCAGTGCCATTGGTTGCCGGTATAGCTGCTTTGATAGGCTTTTTCTATACCTATCCTGAAAAGTTCGAGGGTTTTGAAATCGGCCAAGGTGATATCAAAAATGTAGAAGAAGGTCGAGAAGCCTATGGTTTAATGATTATCGCTATTGTTATGCTCATGCTGGTCTTCAAGGCGATACGGCATAGATCAAAGGTCTAAATCGAACTCTTTCCGCAATAAATCTATGGCAGGGTTTTTCTCCCTTAGTTTTTCGTACTTCTCTTCAGGTGTAAAGGCGAATTTTTTAGCAGTTTCCTCGTTGACCGTGATTTTCAAATTGATAAAATGATTATTCAGTTTTGACTTAAGATATTCCATTAAATCGTACTGTTCCCGTTCAATTTCTTTTTTCATCGTACTGTTTGGGAGCTCTATCCAGAGTGTCGTCTCATTAAGCAATTTGGGAACATCAGAGTGCAGATTCGAGGCTAGTATCTTTCGGCCCTCGTTGTCTATTTTCCGTACGAAATCGGCCCAATGACCTTGCATGACTTCCTCTGTGAAGATGTCTCGAGGCAATTGGCTTTCATCAACGGAATTATCCTTCTTGTTGAGTTCGTGCGCCTTTTTAGCCTTTAAACTGGAGATACTTAGACCCGAAACGCGGTTTTGAGGTTTCTTTATATCGACCTTTTTGACAACCGTTTCGCCTACCCCCTCACTTTCTTGTTTCTCTGCGACCTGAGGCGATTGGATACCTGTAGGTTGAACTATGCTTCCCCTGTTGTTAGGTAATGCATCGCTCTGTACCTCGTCAGCTTTTTGAATAGAATCGATTTTCTCAACAGCTTGTGCAGCGGGTTTTGGCTCTTGGACACTCTGATCATTCTGGAGGTCTGAGACAGTCGCAACCTTTGTGGTTTTCTCTTTGGGTATGTTCAATCCCTTAAAGAATGAGGCAGGAGCAATGAATTCGACCGTTTTTTGATCGAGTGCTACGGATTCAGGATTTTTTTTTTGACCTTCAAAATCAATGGAGGCCAATTTCATTAAGGTCAGTTCGACCAGCAAGCGTTGATTTTTGCTTGTTTTGTATTTCAGGTCACAATCGTTGGCAATTCCCAATGCATGAAGCAAAAAAGTCTTTGAGACTTTACTGGATTGTTCAAGATATAACTTTTTGGCTCCTTCACCTACCTCTAGAAGAGCAATCGTATTCTGGTGCTGACAGACCATAAGATCCCTAAAATGGGAGGCGAGCCCACTTATAAAATGATGGCCATCAAAACCAAGGGCCAATGTCTTATTGAACAATAATAGTAATTCAGGAATGTTGTGTTCTAGAATAAGGTCTGTTGTCCGAAAATAAGTGTCATAATCCAGTACGTTGAGATTTTCGGTTACCGCCTTTCTGGTCAATTGTTTTCCAGAGAAACTGACCACGCGATCGAAAATCGATAGTGCGTCGCGCATGGCACCATCGGCTTTTTGTGCGATAATATGAAGGGCATCGTCATCCGCCTCAATGCCCTGACTTTCAGCGATATATTTCAGATATTCAGTTGCATCCTTAACCGTAATTCGCTTAAAATCAAAAATTTGACACCTCGAGAGTATGGTGGGAATGATTTTGTGTTTTTCAGTAGTGGCCAATATGAAAATGGCATGTTTCGGAGGTTCTTCCAGCGTTTTTAGAAAAGCGTTAAAAGCAGATGCAGACAGCATGTGAACCTCATCGATGATGTATACTTTGTATTTTCCAACTTGAGGTGGAATGCGTACCTGATCGATCAGATTGCGAATATCATCGACCGAGTTGTTTGAAGCGGCATCGAGTTCAAAAATATTGAATGCGAAGTCTTCGTCTGCACCTTGGGTTCCGTCATGGTTGATCTGTTTCGCCAATATTCGCGCACAGGTGGTTTTGCCCACCCCTCTTGGCCCACAAAACAAAAGGGCTTGCGCCAAGTGATTGTTTTCAATGGCGTTGAGCAAAGTATTGGTAATAGCCTGTTGCCCGACCACATCTTTAAAGGTCTGCGGACGGTACTTTCTTGCCGAAACAATGAAGGGTTCCAAATTCTAGTGCTTTTTTAGGACGGTTATACAAGCTGCCCAAGGGTGACTACAAATATAAAAATTGGAATGGATCAAGCATTTTCTTTATAGTCGATTAAGTCCTTTTTTATCAACAATTAGCCTAAATTTGCCCTGAGCAGGTCACCCTATCGCTGTAGTTGAAATTACTACCGAGGAAAGTCCGGACACCAGAGTGCAACATAGCGGGTAACGCCCGTCATCACGTCTTGACGTGATAGGACAAGTGCAGCAGAAAGAATGTACAGGTAATGCTGTAGTGAAATCAGGTAAACTCTATGTGGTGAAACGTCATGTAAATCGATGTTCGAGGGTAGCGCGCCCGAGTCGAAGGGTAGGCGGTTTGAGTCTTTGGGTAACTAAAGACCTAGATAAATGATAGGGCTTCGTCTCGTACGAATACAGAATCCGGCTTACGGCCTGCTTTTTTTGAAACGCTTTTTGGCCAAAGATAGTCCTCATTTTGGGCAGGGATTCTTTGCCCCATGTCTTATTTATATATGAAGAACCAATTCTAAATGACCACCTACCTCGACCTGTTCCCAGTTCCTCATTAGCCTTTTCAGTTCCTCTCTGATATCTCGTAACCTTTCTTGATTCAACTGCTCCGGAAAAGCGAGGTTATTCTCTTTTAAAATAGTACCTATTGTTTTGATAAGGTCGAGTTGGTCGGCTGCAGGGCATTGAAAATCAATTTGCAATACATTGACGAGATGCTCTGTCATCAAGGCTTCCGGGTGAAGATTTTTCGGTTGTAGCGCCTGAGGTCTTTCCTCCCTCGGGAGCTGGAAATCACCAATTTCATACCCCAGTGCGAGCAAGCCGTAAAAGGCATGGGTAAAACCGAGCTGTTTTTCAACAACATAGTGCGCAATATCATGGATTTCAAGATTCAGGGGTAATTTTGTAAAAGTGTTTGAACCATCACTCCGAATACAATTCAGAATGGTGGTGTTGTGATGTTTCTTTTTTAGTTGAATACGAAGATTCATGGTACCTAATATCAGATGACGCCAGAGCTACATAGTATTTTGGAAAAAGCTAAAAACGCTACCTCCGTATTTTCGCTCGCTTATGAAGTGGGTTAAATGGGAAAGTTTCATTTGTTTGGCGTGCTCGATGATCAAGCGTCCTTCCGGTAAAAGAAGTTCCTTTTCGAAAACCAACTCATGAATCTTTTCAAAATCACTCAAGTCCATGTTATAAGGAGGGTCAGCAAAAATAATATCCGATTTGGACGGGTTTCTTTCGAGATAGGAAAAAACATCCAGTTTTTGTGCCGTAATTTTCATTTCAAGGCCAGATGCGGTTTTTTCGATGAACCGCACACAATCGGCGTTCGCGTCAACAGCGGTGATGGAAGAAACTCCTCTTGAGGCGAACTCGTAGCTGATGTTTCCCGTTCCGGAAAAAAGGTCGAGAACCGATATTTCGTCAAAATAATAGTGATTGTTCAGAATATTGAACAAGCCTTCTTTGGCCATATCTGTTGTAGGTCTAACAGGCAACTTCTTTGGTGCCGTAATTCGCCTTCCTTTAAAAGTACCTGAGATAATTCGCATTACAGAGAGTTAAGAACCGCAAAGTCAATGACTTCCTCGTCTCTAGTATGGAAAGGATACCAGGAGGTTGGAGGCGCAAAAATCGAAACATTTTTCACGTATTCATAGCAGATAGTATAGAACTCATCGCCTTCCTCGATGTTCCCGAACAGTTTGATGAGCACTTTTTCGGGGTCTAGACTCAATTGTTCGACAGCGAAGAGGAGGTAGTAAATGAAATCCTCTTTTGTACTAAACTTAAAACTATTGAATAGCAGTAGTTTCTTTTTCGAAAGCACTGTAATATCCATTTGCCGTAACCCTATATGAACATAACAGATCGGTTCCTGTCCTTGGGTATTGCTTTTGAGCAATGATTCGACCATCACGGTGCCATTATGCTTAAATGTAAACGCACCAAAAAGCTCATAGATGTAATTGTTCACATTGACAAAAGGAACATACACATTGATCATGTCGTTGTCTTCTATTTCATCATAGTCCAGGTGATCCGTGGCCAGAATTTTCGCATTGAATTTGAGATAGTTGGGCATCTCGTCGACATCGAAAAGCGGTTTGGGTACTAGACTGAACAACGTATTGCAATGAATCACGATAACCTCCGCAAAACTCTTCTTGGGTAACTGATGCTTTTCAAAAAGGGAAACCAATCCTTTCCTCAGGCCATAAGGTGAACGTTCTTCTTCAAAAGCAAGGGTATCCGATAAACGGATGCGATTCTCAATAGTGTCGAGAACACAAAAAGAAAGTCCATTCAAGCTGACTTGAATGGACAATTTATCAAATTCTTGTACTATGTCGTTATTAGTCTTTTTTACGGTCATAAATCGGTGGCCAGTTTCCACTTGTGCTCACTTGTGTTAATGAACCAACTGAAACGTAGGGTCCATTGACCTCATCAACACTAACTTGTGCATTTTCTCTAGATCTCAGGTCTTTGGGTTGGTCTGCCAAAACAATGTCCTTAGCAACTTTAGCTTCAAATACCGGGGCTTTATAACCACCTTTATCGATAATATCCGATTTCATTTCGAAGGACTTTCCACTTGCACCTGGCACATTCATCATGGTCTTAAATCGATCGTCTTTTCCGAAAAGGGAATCTTTCACCGAAACAAAGCCGAGAGTATCAATAACTACGGTGTCGACCGGCATATCGATTTGAAAGGCCTCATTGTAACGCATGAATGAAGAATCTTTTTGCGAAGTAATCGTGTATTTACCACCATCCACAAAGCTGACCAACGACTTAAAATCATTCGCGTACTTGCCATTCACGGTTTTATACGCTTCCTGCGAATTTCGAATATCTTTAAGGTTGGATATCACCTTAGCGAAACGTTCCTGTTTTACTTGGGCGAATTGAATAGGTCCTGTTACCGACTGGTAAATAAGATAGGCCAAAACTGCGCATCCAATCCAAAGTACAATTTGTATGATGGTCTTCATTATGTCTCGAGTTAATTAAATTTAGTGGTTGCAACAAATTTACATTTTTTTTTCAATCGTAAAAGTTTTTGACCTAAAAATCCTGATTATCTTTGAAAGCCTATGACGATGCTTACAGCAGCTTCTTTTTACTCCATTTTAAAGGAAAGATTTCCACATCAGCCTACGCTAAAACAAGAGGTCGCCTTACACAAGTTGGCCGCTTACATTTTATCCAACAAAAAAGATGCCATCTTTTTGTTGAAAGGTTTTGCAGGCACTGGTAAGACTACCCTTGTAGGTACTCTGGTCAATAGTCTTTGGAAGACAGCCATGAAGTCTGTTTTGATGGCACCTACTGGTAGGGCGGCAAAGGTGATGTCAAATTATTCGAATACCCCGGCGTTCACTATTCATAGAAAGATTTACTTTCCCAAGAAGCAAAGTGGAGGTGGTGTGCAGTTTGTTCTGGCACCCAACAAGCATAGAAATACGGTTTTTATAGTCGATGAGGCCTCCATGATTCCGGATACACCTGCTGATTCCAAGTTATTTGAAAACGGTTCTCTGCTAGACGATTTGTTGCAGTTCATTTATTCAGGACACAATTGTAAGTTGATTTTAATCGGTGATACGGCCCAGTTGCCACCGGTAAAGTTAAACCTGAGCCCGGCATTGGATGCGGATCGATTGGAAATGGACTATAATAAAGAGGTCGTACGCATAGAATTGGATGAAGTGGTGCGTCAAGCGGAGAATTCCGGAATATTGGCAAATGCCACGTTATTGCGGGAACAACTGCAAAATACCTATTTCGACAGTTTCCAGTTTGACCTTGGTAGCTATCCTGATATTGTTCGTTTGATCGATGGAAATGAAATACAAGAGGCCATTGACACCTCCTATGCTGAAAATGGAAAGGAAGAAACGGCTTTTATCGTGCGATCGAACAAAAGAGCCAACCTGTATAATGAGAATATTCGATCACGTATTCTCTATTTGGAAAATGAAATTGCAGTGGGAGACTACATGATGGTAGTCAAGAACAATTATTTTTGGTTGGATCCAAAGACCGAAGCAGGTTTTATCGCAAATGGAGATATTATAGAGGTTTTGGAGATTTTCTCGATCAAGGAACTCTATTCGTTCAAATTTGCGGAAGTGAAAGTGCAAATGGTCGACTATCCTAATCAAAAGCCCTTTGAGACCGTGTTGTTATTGGACACGATTCAATCGGTAACCCCATCATTGTCTTATGAAGACGGTAACCGTCTATATCAGAACGTTATGGAAGACTACGCCGAGGAGAAGTCGAAGTATAAGAGGTTTCTAGGAGTCAAGGGCAATAAGTACTTTAATGCGCTACAGGTCAAGTTTTCTTATGCGATTACTTGTCATAAGTCGCAAGGAGGTCAATGGAATACCGTTTTTGTAGAACAGCCCTATCTTCCTAACGGAGTGGATAAAGACTATTTGCGTTGGCTTTATACCGCTATAACCCGCGCCAAGAATCAGCTCTTTCTCATTGGTTTCAAAGACGATTTTTTTCTTGAGACGGAATAGGTTAAATTCGTAGCGCACAGAAGCTTGTGAACATAAAGTTTCCCTCTAATTGCTTTCCGTGCGAAGACCAATAAGTAGTTCTAAAATGACTTCCGAAACAATAATCAGTATTTTTCTTGGTGTGGGCCTCGCCGCTTCGGTCGGCTTTCGTGTTTTTCTGCCCCTTTTCGCTTTGAGTATGGCTGCCTATTTTGATGTATGGCAGTTAAACGACAATTGGCAATGGATTGGAAGTCTTGCTGCAGTGATAACTTTGGGCGTTGCGACCTTGGTGGAGATATTCGCCTATTTTATTCCATGGGTAGATAATCTTTTGGATAGTGTGGCCGTACCTTTGGCAGCGGTTGCTGGTACGGCGGTTATGGTATCTACGGTGGCCGATCTAGACCCGGTAATCACTTGGTCTCTAGCGATTATTGCTGGTGGAGGTACGGCTACCGCGATTAAGGGCGCCGGAGCTACAGGTAGATTGGCTTCGACGGCCACTACGGGCGGATTGGCAAATCCTCTTGTTTCCACCTTGGAAACGGGCACAGCGGCAGTGGTGACCACCGCATCCATATTCGCTCCATTTTTTGCAGCGATCTTGGTTATCATCATTTTGTTCATAATTTTTCGAATTTATCGAAAGTTAAGACCACGCCCTAAAACCTAAATACGCTTTATTTGCAAAAGCCGAAGAAAACGGAATAAATCTTATCCTTTTGAAAACAATCGCAATGATACCGGCCCGCTATGCGGCATCTCGATTTCCGGCAAAACTGATGCAAGATCTGTCTGGAAAACCTGTCATAGTGCGAACCTATGAAGCCACGATAAACACAAAACTCTTTGATGAAGTCTTTGTAGTGACCGATAGCGCAATCATATTCGACACAATCACAAAAGCGGGAGGAAAGGCGATAATGAGCTTAAAAGCGCATGATTGTGGGAGTGATCGAATCGCAGAAGCTGTATCGAATATGGATGTGGACATCATCGTTAATGTTCAGGGAGACGAACCCTTTACGGATCGTGAAAGTTTGGCAAGTGTTCTAGATGTTTTCCGGGACGATGTTGCTATGGAAATCGATTTGGCTTCCCTTATGGTACGAATAGATGATGGTGAAGAAATCGCTAATCCTAATACAGTGAAGGTCATTGTAGACAATAGAAATTTTGCCCTATATTTTTCGCGGTCCCCGATACCATACCCTAGGGCGGAGGAAGTGGAGAAGGTTTATTATAAACACAAAGGAATATACGCTTTTAGAAAGCGTGCATTGATGGACTTTCAAAGGCTGCCCATGTTGTCTTTGGAAGCAACTGAAAAAATCGAGGCCATACGTTATTTGGAGTATGGTAAGAAGATAAAAATGGTAGAAACTTCGGTAAGTGGTATAGAAATTGATACCCCTGAAGATTTGAAAAGAGCTCAGAAAGCATGGAAATAGATAAAAGTAAGATCAAAGTCATCGGCTTTGATGCGGATGACACCCTTTGGGTCAATGAAACTTACTTTAGGGAAACCGAAGAAAGGTTTGCTGATTTATTGGAGGGGTATGAGACCAGGAATAAAATCGACCAAGAGCTCTTCAAAATGGAAATGAAAAATTTGGAACTCTATGGCTATGGAATAAAGGGGTTTATGCTCTCAATGGTAGAGTCGGCCTTAGAACTTTCAAATAATACGGTTTCGCAGGCAACCCTGAACGAGATTTTGACTCTTGGTAAAAAGATGATACAACATCCCGTCGAGTTATTGGAAGGAGTGGTAGAGGTACTTGAAAAACTGAACGGAAAGTATCGTCTGATTGTCATGACCAAAGGAGATTTGTTGGATCAAGAACGGAAAATAGAACGATCCGGTCTGTCAAAGTACTTTCATCATATCGAGGTGCTTAGTGACAAGAAGGAGAACAACTATATTAATTTGCTCGAGAATTTAGAAGTTGATGTTCGAGAGTTTTTAATGATCGGCAATTCACTGAAATCAGATGTGCTGCCTATTTTGAATATTGGTGCCCAAGCCGTTCACGTTCCGTTCCACACTACTTGGCAACATGAACAAGTAAAAGAACAGGAAGGTGAATTTAATTATTTGAAAATCAATAATTTAAGTGATATTCTTAACTACTTGTAAAGCAAGGTATGGAGATAAGAAAAGATACTGCTATTAAGAAGAAGTCGATAAACCAGGTACCCGGGTATCGCAATTTCCCAATGGTGCCAAGAGTGGTGTTCGGCCGAGGTAGTTTTGATCAACTGAGCGAGATTTTAATGCCAAATCGCAAGCATTCCGATGCTCCATTTATTTTTCTGGTCGATGATGTTTTCGAGGGCACGGCTTTGATCAAACGAATTCCCCTGATTTTTAACGACCAACTCATTTTTATTTCCGCGGATGAAGAACCCAAAACCGAACAAGTCGATTACCTGGTAAAGAGAATACGAACCGATTTCAATGAATTGCCCTCTGGTATTGTCGGTATTGGTGG
The DNA here is from genome assembly GCA_947494565.1 of uncultured Flavobacteriaceae bacterium. Classification (GTDB taxonomy): domain Bacteria; phylum Bacteroidota; class Bacteroidia; order Flavobacteriales; family Flavobacteriaceae; genus Maribacter_C. Next base: position 85,337 of record CANLVG010000006.1, read on the forward strand.
CGGTACCCTATTGGATTTGTCAAAGGCGGTCTCCATCATGTTGACCAACCGGGGTAGTGCTGCAGATTATCAGGGCTGGGATCTTGTCCATAAGAAATCGATCTATCACGTGGGTATTCCGACAATTAGTGGTACGGGTGCCGAAGTTTCGAGAACGACCGTGCTTTTGGGGCCTAAGATGAAATTAGGAATCAATTCGGACCATACGACCTTTAGTCAGGTGGTATTAGACCCCGATTTGACCAAGGGTGTTGAGAAAACCCAATGGTTTTACACCGGTATGGATTGTTTTATTCACTGTATCGAATCTTTAAGCGGTACTTATTTGAACGCTTTTAGCGAGAGTTATGGTGAAAAAGCGCTTGATCTTTGTAAAGAAGTGTATTTGGGAGAATTATCACCTGAAGCATCCCGGGCTAAATTAATGATGGCCTCTTGGCACGGAGGTATGAGCATTGCCTATTCTCAAGTAGGCGTGGCCCACGCACTTAGTTATGGATTATCCTATCTTTTGGGTGTCAAACATGGTATTGGTAACTGTTTGGTATTTCAGCATCTTGAGGAATTCTATCCCGAAGGAGTGGCCTTATTTAAACTCATGAAGGATAAACATCAAATTCAACTCCCAACGAACATATGCGCAAACCTTAACGATTCAGACTTCGACACCATGATTAACGTGGCTATGGGCATGGAGCCGCTTTGGGAAAATGCCTTGGGCCTCAACTGGAAAAAAGTGATTACCCCTGAAAAATTGAAATCCATTTATAAAAAAATCTAATTCTTTAAAGCGGATTACATCAAATCAATAGGACATTTCTAGAGCCCTTAAATCAAAAGTGCTATGCAATTCATTGCGAAATTTATATACTTTAAGATACTGGGCTGGAAGGTAGTTGGCGAGTTTCCGTATCATATCGATAAATGCGTTTTTATCGTTGTTCCGCATACAAGTTGGGTCGACTTTTTTTTAGGATTGCTCATCCGAAAAGTTTGGAATGCGGAGATCAATTACGTAGGTAAGAAAAGCCTTTTTAAACCTCCTTTCGGATTTATTTTTAGGTGGACTGGCGGAGCCCCAATCGATAGAACTAAATCGAACGATACGGTTAGTGCGACAGCTGCTATTTTCAAAGAACGTAAAAGGTTTCGACTGACTATTGCGCCGGAGGGAACCCGTAAGAAGGTCACCAAATGGAAAACGGGTTTTTATTACATCGCCAAGGCTGCTCAAGTACCGATAGTGATGGTCGCTTTTGATTTTGGCAAAAAGCAGGTCAAAGTATCCGAACCAACATATCCTACGGGGAATTTGGAAGTTGATTTTCAGAAGTATCATGCTTTTTACAAAGGCGTGGTAGGAAAGGTACCCAAATATGATTTCAATTGAGGCCAACATTCCTTCAAATCAGTCGGTTGTTTTTTCTTACGTTTTTCAGACCTCTTGTTAAATAAGTTTCTATTCATTTGATGTTTTCTCGAATCGATGGTTGTAAATAGTGCCGTTCATCGAATATTTCGAACACATTAACAAGAATCCACAATAAATGCATGTATTTGACCGGATCAAATGTTAATATTGAGCTAACCAAAACAAACCAATTTCAAAACTGATTTCAAAATCGGAGCTTCTAGTTAATATATGAAAGTTCTTTTCTCCCCCCTTTTTTTTGATGGTTTTTGGAAGAACTACTCCGAAAGGTAGTGGTTCGTTTCAAGAGGTACGTTTTGAGGATATTTTGCATTTGAGTTCTCTTTTGAGAAAGTTTACAGTTAGGCTTTTGGCCTATTGTATTCTCATTTGTAGGTAGCATCAATTGTAATTTTTTTAAGACATCCCAAATCTTAAAATGATTTTTTCCTGTTTATGATCACTTTAATTAAGGGGTCATTACATGAAAATAAATTACGTTAAAAAAATTCTTTTCACCTTATCAACTTCAATGAAGGCAATTGACCGGTCATTGGAGTTTCTCCTTATTTCCTTGAAAATAAATGCATTCTGCGTCACATCGAAAAACAACTATGATGATTCGATGTGTGAGCAATTGCCAGAATCAGATATCAAACCACAATGTATATAATCAATAGTAACGCTATGAAAATGAGAACCGCCCACACTTTTTCCAAACTTCTAATACTAGTATGTCTGGTGTTAGGTTATTCATCAACCTTATCCGCTCAAGCGGATTTTGTAGGTAATGTACAAACAGGCCCACTTAATCCGAGTACACCTTTTACGGTGACAATTGCACTGCAATCGAGCAGTCAGTTAGTCGATGCCGCAGAGGTACACTTGGCATTTGACCCGAGCGCTTTACAGGTCACTAATCTGTCGATCGCGGGCACGAATCAACTGACGACCCCCTTTGTGTCACCGGTTTTTGATAATACGGCTGGTACAATCGATTATTCAGCGGGTGTTCAAACCCCGCCCGCAATTCCGGTTACGGCAAATTTCGATTTTCTCGTAATCGAATTTGAAGCTTCACAGGCCGGTGTGACAACGGTAAACTTTGTGGACCCAAATCCTCCCATTGCATTAACGGTGGCCTATCTGGCCGGTACCGATGTCTTAAATGAACCAGATCCTATCGAATTGACGATTGTAGGTGCGAACGGAGATCCCGTAGCTGATTTTACGGCTACGCCCAATCCGGCGGAAACCGATCAAATTATTTCGTTTAACGCCTCGACTTCTTCGGATCCAGATGATGACCTACTTACTTATGAGTGGGATTTTGGTGATGGTGCCACGGGCAATGGACAGACAATAGACCATGCGTATACTGCGGCGGATACGTACAATGTGGTGCTAACGGTAACCGACGGTAATGGAGGTAGCGATACTGAGAATATACAAGTTGTTGTAAACGCGCCTACCGTAACGACCTATGTTATTGCAGCAAGTGCAGGGCCAAATGGTTCCATTTCTCCCATTGGCGATACCTCAGTTATCGCTGGCGGAAATCAAATATTTACGATTACACCGGAATCAGGATATGAAATAGATGATGTCTTGGTCGGTGGAATATCCCAAGGTCCTCTGACTTCTTATGAATTTATGAATGTTTCAGCTCCCGGGACAATTGCCGCAACTTTTAAATTAGCCGCATTCGATCCCATATATGTAAACTGTGGGGGAGGTGAAGTGAGCACTGGTGGCATCACATTTTTGGCCGACACCGGTTTTACGGGAGGTACCGCATTTCCCACTAACGCCGGTCAGGTGACTACTTTGGCGAATACCGATTTTGCGAATACTTCGGATGACGAAATTTATCGCAAAGAACGTTTTGGCGACTATTCGTACAATTTTAATGTGCCCAATGGTGATTACATTGTTGACCTATACATAGCAGAGATTTTTCAAGGTGTCTTAAATGCACCTTCAAATGCAATACCGGGTAAACGCATATTCAATGTGAATATTGAAGGAAATGCGATTGAGTTGGATAATTTTGATGCACTAAATCCTAATTCGGGTGGTGCTTTTGCACCGGCTACCGGTCTGATCAAGACATTCGTAGTAACCGTCACTGACGGTGTTCTTAGCATAGCGACTACTACGTTGGTAGACAATGCAAAACTAAGTGCTATAGGTATCAGGGCAAACGATGGTTCGGCCAATTCGGCCCCATCGATTACTACGATCAACGACATTGCTATAGACCAGGGAGATACTATAACACAAGCAATTACAGCGAGTGACGTAGATGGTATTTCTGAGTTTCAAATAAAGATTACAAACGACGCTGACGACAGTGTAGTCCCAAGTAGTTCCTACACCTTAACTCCCAATGGGAATAGTGCCGATTTTGAATGGATAACTGTAGCAGGCGATGCTGGTGAGTATACCGCTACCTTGTTGGCCTTTGACGGAAAGGATGTCACTTCAACGACTTTTGCGATAAGCATTGGTATTGGCAATAATGCGGCCCCGACTATTGGAGCTATCGCTGAAGTTTTTGAGGTGAAGGAGAACGAAAGTATTACGATTCCGATTACGGTTACTGATGATACGGATACCTCGGCCTCCATCGTAATTTATGATAAGAGTATCAATACAACTCCCGAAAATACGAACACAGTACCTTATACCTCTGGAGGAACGATAGCTGGCTATACCTTTTTGGAAAATCCTGTAGGTTCAGGGAATTATGTGCTTTCATTTGCGAGTGGTATTCCGGATTCAAGATCCTATTTTGCGCGGGTCACTGCGAATGACGGTGTCAATCCAGAAGTTACGGAAACCTTCATTATCAATGTGGCACATCCTGTATCCAACGATGCCAATACGCCAAGTGTCCTTGATGCCACTACTTTTTCAAACCCTTTACCATGGTATGGAAATAGTCCAGGAGTAAATGCGGAAGGAACTTTTACGGTTTCCATAGAAAATTCAGGTACCAATATCGGGTATATTGAAAACGGGGATTTTGTAGAATACCTTATCGATGTACCTGAAGCAGGTCTTTATGAGGTCAAGTTTACCTCTGCAAATGGAAGCGGGGCAAATGGTAGTTCTACCGATATTACCATGTTCGAAGAAGGAAACCCTACGTCCATAGGTTTCGTAACGGTTCCGAAAGCGGGATGGTCCAATTACAAGGATTTCACAACTACAGTGACCTTTGCCAACAGTGGGTTACAAACATTACTATTGGAGTTCGACGGTGGGGTGAATACGCAAAAATTGGAGTTTACACCTTCAACGCAAAATACGACCCCTACAGTGCTTATTTCCACCCCAGCTGATGGTATTGCTTTGACTACAGGCACTACATTGAATTTTAGCGGTACGGCCAATGACTTTCAAGATGGTGATTTATCGTCCACTATTATATGGACTTCAGATATCGATGGCCCATTGGGGGTAGGAGCGGATATCACAGCTGCCCTTAGCACGATTGGCACGCATATAATAACTGCGGAAGCAACCGATAGTGACGCTTCTCCTTTAACCGGTACTGCTACGGTCACTCTTGTAGTCACTGAGATCGACCCTTCTTGTGATGCTCGTTTTAGGGTCAACGCCGGTGGACCTACCTTGTTGGCCAACTTCGGTGATTTTGAAGAAGATCAGGCTGCTTCAGGAGCTGATGCAGGATCAAGTGCGAGCCCTGGTACACCTTCGCCCTATGTCAACTTAGGTGCACTTGCTGAAGATAAAACTTTTGGTTCACTAACGCCTCTTGTATCCAATACCACAGGATATCCTGATTTCTTGTTTCAGACGGAACGTTACAGCACGGTGGCCAACCCTGATAATATGAATTGGTCTTTCCCAACAGGTGATGGTATTTTCGATGTTAAGATATTATTTAACGAGAATTGGAATGGAGAAGGAGGAGATCCTCGGGTCTTTGATGTAGAAATTGAGGGTGACCTTGCTTTAGACGATTATAGGCCTTCAGTTGATGGAACGCAAATCAATGTAGCCAAAGTGGAAACATATCGGGCTACTGTACGAGATGGTATTTTAAATGTCAATTTCCTCAAGGGAACTCAAAACCCTTCCGTTAAAGGTTTTGATATTTGTTTTATCTCTGATTTACCAAATGAGGCTCCCGAGGTCACCATTACGGCACCTGCCGATGGCGCGAATGTCATCAGAGGAACGGATATTCTATTGACCGCTACGGCCAATGATGCCGAGGACGGAGATATTTCCGGTTCGATTGAATGGTTATCTTCCGATACGGAGTTTGATACGGATGCCACAAATAATGTAGGCGCCTCTGTAAATGGACAATTTGTGAAACCCGGCCCTCAAACATTGACGGCTAATGTTCTTGATTCAAATAGCGAATTGGGGACTGACGAAATTACAGTAAATGTTTCCTCTCCGGAGGTTGTGTTTACAGCACCAAACAACGAAGATGATTTAAGTAGCTTGACGGTCAGTGTCACGGTGGATCCAACCAGTGTCTTATTTGACAATGCGGAACACTTCCATTTTTATATCAACCCACCGGATATCAATGCTCTCGATTCCGAAAAGCGTATCTCTACGGCCGGTAGCTCCGCTACTACATTTGAATTCGATGAAAATAGCGGCTTGTTGGCCAAAGATGGCGCCGGTAATGGAATTATCGAAGGTCAGAATACTATTTTGGTTTTTGCTGCTGATAAGGATCATGTACAATTTCCGAATTCCGGAGCTATGGATATGATAACGTTTACGGTGACACTTCCTGATACGACACCGCCAACGATTACCTGTCCCGGCGATATAGTTGTGAATAACGATGCAGGGGAATGTGGAGCCGCGGTAGCTTTCAGTGCACCGGTTGGAGAGGATAACCTTCCTGGGGCGACAACGACTCAGACTGCAGGTCCAGCAAGTGGGGATGTTTTCCCAATAGGAGAGACCACGGTTACTTTCGAAGTAGAGGATGCCGCAGGCAACAAAGAGCAGTGTAGCTTTACGGTTACCGTAAACGATACCGAAGCGCCTGAGGTAACCTGTCCACCGAACATTTCGGTGACCAGTCTTGATGGAAGTCCGATGATGATCGAGGATATCGGATTCGCTACTGCTAGTGATAACTGTCCCGGAATTTTAGAGGTTACGGGTGAAGTAAGAGATACTGGTAACCCGATACCAAATATCTTCCCAGTAGGTACGACGATCATTCGTTGGTCGACTGTTGATTCCAATGGTATTCCTGGATTTTGTGACCAGAGCATTACCGTGAATTTCACTGCGTCTACCGAAAAAGAGATAACCGCATTCACCTTAGCGAATCAAGTTGGAGCAACAACGATAGTTGGAAATACCATTTCCTTGGATATGCCTGCGGGTAGTGATGTCACCAATTTGGTGCCCGCAAGTTTGGTATTCTCTGCTGGTGCTTCTATCGAGCCTGGAACCAATGTGGCAAGAGACTTTAGTGGGTCGGTAGACTATACCGTTACCGCACAGGATAATAGCCAAAAAATATGGACGGTAGACGTGACCGTACTTCCTGATACGACACCGCCAACGATTACCTGTCCCGGCGATATAGTTGTGAATAACGATGCAGGGGAATGTGGAGCCGCGGTAGCTTTCAGTGCACCGGTTGGAGAGGATAACCTTCCTGGGGCGACAACGACTCAGACTGCAGGTCCAGCAAGTGGGGATGTTTTCCCAATAGGAGAGACCACGGTTACTTTCGAAGTAGAGGATGCCGCAGGCAACAAAGAGCAGTGTAGCTTTACGGTTACCGTAAACGATACCGAAGCGCCTGAGGTAACCTGTCCACCGAACATTTCGGTGACCAGTCTTGATGGAAGTCCGATGATGATCGAGGATATCGGATTCGCTACTGCTAGTGATAACTGTCCCGGAATTTTAGAGGTTACGGGTGAAGTAAGAGATACTGGTAACCCGATACCAAATATCTTCCCAGTAGGTACGACGATCATTCGTTGGTCGACTGTTGATTCCAATGGTATTCCTGGATTTTGTGACCAGAGCATTACCGTGAATTTCACTGCGTCCTCCGAGAAAGAGATAACCGCATTCACTTTGGCAGGTCAAGTAGGAGCAACAACGATTAGCGGAAGCACGATTTCCTTGACCATGCCGATTGGAAGTGATGTCAGCAATTTGGTGCCCGCAAGTTTGGTATTCTCTGCTGGTGCTTCTATCGAGCCTGGAACCAATGTAGCAAGAGACTTTAGCGATTTAATCGAATACACAGTTACAGCGCAAGACAACAGTGAAAAAGTATGGACCGTGAACGTTACGGTGTTGGAAGACACAACGCCGCCGACAATTACCTGTCCTGGAGATATCGTAGTCGCTAACGATACTGGTGTTTGCGGTGCTGCGGTAGCTTTTAGTGACCCTGTAGGTGAGGATGATCTTCCTGGGGCAATAACCAAGCAGATTGCCGGTCCGAGCAGCGGTGACACTTTTCCGATCGGGGAAACGACGGTTACTTTCGAAGTAGAGGATGCCGCAGGTAACAAAGAGCAGTGTAGCTTTACCGTTACCGTAAACGATACGGAGGCACCAGTTGCGGTTTGTAGTGACACGACCATTCAATTGAATGCTTCAGGAACGGCGACTATCAACGCGAACATTTTAGGTAGCGCATCTAGTGACAACTGTGGAATAGCGAGCATTACTTCCAGTAAGACAACGTTCACCGCGGCCGATTTGGGTGCGAACATTATTACCCTGACCGTTACCGATTTAAGTGGTACTCAAAGTACATGTACTTCTGTTGTTACGGTTGAAGCTGCCTCGGTTGGTAATACCCAGCTGACCGTCTTAGACGCTACAACGGACGAGCCACTATTTGATTTAGTAGATGGTTTGGTGATTAAAAAGAGTGATATTGGTAATACGCCATTAGGTATTATTTTCAATGCGAGTTTCAATCCCAATGGAGTGTTCTTCAAACTCTCCGGGCCCATTACACAAAATAGAGGTGAGGGCCAAACCCCACCGTATTCACTTTTCGGTGATATCGGTGTTGATATTCAAGGGATGCCTTTTCCAGTAGGGAATTATACCCTCTCGGCCAATCCTAAAGTTGGACCAACGATAGTAGTGAACTTTGAAGTGACCGATGTGGATCCAGCATGCGAGAATTTTGACTTAGCGGTTTCATCCTCAACTGACCCGACTACTTGTAATGGTACTGATGGTGAGATTGTTGTGAATACCACAGGATCTACTTCATTGCCGGTAACCTATAGCTGGTCACATGATGCCAACCTTTCAGGAAATACTGCTACGGGTCTTGAGGAAGGTACCTATTCGGTTACCGCTTCCGATGGAGCAGGATGTTCAGAAACAGTGACGATAACGCTTGATGGTCCGCCATTGCCGACGGTTACTTTGGCGCCTTTTGCCAATGTGTTGGAGACCGCTTCATCATTTGCGTTGACCGGAGGTCTTCCTGCAGGAGGAACCTATAGTGGCCAAGGCGTGACCAATAACACCTTTGATCCTAGTATAGGTCCTGGAAGTTATTCGATTACGTATACCTATACTGATGGTGAAGGTTGTTCAAATAGTGCATCAAGAAACATCTTGGTTACATCGGAAACAGCAAATGCTGCCCTTATCGTACTGGATGCGAGAGATGACACCGAGTTATTTGCGCTAACCGATGGACTTCAAATAAATAAGAGTACGATTGGTGAGATACCGTTAGGTGTTATTTACAACACCAATTTGAATCCGAACGGTGTTTCTTTCAAGCTAACGGGTCCACTTACCCAGAATCGATTTGAAGGCCCTGCCCCGCACTCTTTATTTGGGGATATCGGAGTCAACATCATAGGGAAAGTATTTCCTGTAGGGAATTACACGCTAGTAGCGAACCCTAATAATGGACCAGCAATAACCGTCAATTTTTCCGTTGTCGAAGGTAATCCATTGTGCGATGACATGAATATTACTGTACAGTCGAAGGTGAATCCTAGTACTTGTGGAGGTTCTGATGGGGCTATTGTGCTTTCCATCACAGGAGCTGTTCAGCCCTATACCTATAGTTGGAGCCACGATAATTCGCTTCAGTCTTCTTCTGCGGCAGGGCTTACAGCCGGAACATATTCCGTTACGGTTACTGATGCCAATGGATGTTCTGATGAGGTCATGACCTCCTTAAGCGATCCTGCCGGTCCGAATGTGACCTTGGCGATGTTTGATTCAGTGATGGATACCGAAGATGCTTTTGACTTGACTGGCGGTATGCCTGTTGGAGGAACGTATTCCGGTGAAGGGGTATCCGACGGTATGTTCGATCCATCTGTTGGCGCTGGAACCTATACCATTACGTACTCATACACCGATTCGAATACAGGCTGCGACGGCAGTGCAGTGAGAAACATTACTGTTACAACGGTGAACGCTGAACTTTCTGTGCTCAGTTTCACGTTGGTGAACGCCAATACAAGTGCCGATATTCTTACTCTAACGAGTGGAGCGGTTATTGCCATAGGTGATCTGCCTACAACAAATCTGAACATTCGGGCGAACACGACCGCGGATGTTGGTAGTGTGTCATTTACATTGACAGGCGCGCAATCGCATGGTAGCTTGGAAAATGTCGAACCGTATGCCCTATTCGGAGATTCTCCGGCAGGTGTTTACGTTGGAAATGAATTCATTACCGGTAACTATGTAGTATCCGCGACCCCGCACTCCTTAAATGGAGGTGGAGGAGCCACAGGGACTGCATTGACTATTGGATTTACGTTGCAGGAGGCAACACTTTCGGCGAAAGCTGTTCGTGAAATGACTATTTCACCCAACCCGGTCGATAAGGTTGCCACGCTCCTTTTTGAAACACCGAAGAGGGTAAGTACAATCAATGTTTATGATTCAACCGGTAGGTTGGCCAAAACTTTTGTTGGCGAAGTAGGAGAAGAAATAACGATAAGACAGATTCCGGTTCAGGACCTACCATCAGGTACGTATTTCGTACGTACTATTGACGCTAGCGGAAAAGAACTGCAACAACAAATGGCTATTAAACGATAGAAATAAGTCCCAATATAAAAGAGAAAAAAATGAAAAAGTATCCTGTAAATGCCATGATGGTGGAGTCCCCTACGCTCGCTATCGTCCAAAGGCAAAATATAATGAGTCCAATGAAATGGGTCGGTATGGCAATTACTGCCTTATTCTTGATGTTCTTGGGAGTTCAAAACCTGAGCGCGCAGTCCTTTGGACAAAGTAACTTGAACTTTGATGGAAACGGAGGAGTGAACAACGGTACATCACTGATGTATGGTCCTGATGGGCGACTCTATGTGTTGAGTCTAAATGGAACCATAGACATTTTCACAGTTCAAAAGAACGGTAACAATGACTATGTGGTTACCGCTTCGGAAGAGTTATTGGATGTCAAAAATATTCCAAACCATAACGATGATGGTAGTAATACCAGTGGTGACTCAAGGGAAGCAACCGGTTTGACCGTGGCAGGAACAGCGACAAACCCTATAATGTATGTTACGTCAAGTGATTCAAGGGTAGGTGGGCCAGCTGGAGACAAAAACTTGGATACCAATTCTGGGGTCATCACCAGATTGACCTGGACCGGAAGTGAATGGGACGTTGTCGATATCGTACGCGGATTGCCGAGGTCAGAGGAAAATCATGCCACTAATGGTCTTGAATTCGTGACCATCGGTACCACGGACTTCTTGATTGTTGCCAGTGGTGGCCATGCGAATGCGGGTGCCCCTTCGGACAATTTTGCATGGACTACGGAGTATGCACTTTCAGCGGCAGTTCTTTCGGTCAATTTGACCATGCTTGAGGCCATAACGCCTATGCTCGACGGAGGACGAAAGTATCTTTATGATTTGCCTACACTTGATGATCCCACAAGGCCCAACGTTGGCCCTGAAGATCCTGATGCCGGTGGTTATACCGGTATTGACGTGAACGACCCATGGGGAGGTAACGATGGGCTGAACCAAGCCATGATCGTTGAAGGCGGGCCAGTACAGATTTTTTCCGCAGGTTACCGTAACAGTTATGACTTGGCCGTCACGGAAAGTGGCGCCGTATATGTGACCGACAATGGAGCCAATGGTGGATGGGGCGGTTTGCCGGAAGGTGAAGGTACCGCCAATGTAACCAACAATTACAATCCGGCAGAACCGGGTAGCAGTTCCCCGGTAGATGGTGAGCAGGTGGATAATCAAGATCATCTGTCTTTGGTGACCACTGACATTCAGAATTATAACTTCGGCAGTTTCTATGGAGGACATCCAGCTCCGATTCGAGCAAACCCGGAAGGTGCTGGTCTGTATACAAACCCTTCGGAAAACAATACCGTTGGGGCAGTATTCAGAACTAAAAAATATGATCCCACTGGCACTAAAGACCCAAATATCTATACCTCAGATGCGAGTATTGCCCTTCCAGCAAACTGGCCTCCGGTGCCTGTAGGATTGGCAGATGTGCGTCAAGGCGATTGGAGAGGTCCTACCGTATTCAATCCAGATGGCCCGCAAGACGTTCTTGTTACTACATGGCAGAACAACAGTAATGGGATAGATGAGTACACCTCGACCATTTTTACAGGTGAGGAAAGTATGGTCGGTGACCTTATCGTAGGACGAAATAGCAATAACGTTAAAAGTTTGCACCGTGTGGAGCTTCAACCAGATGGTAGTTTGGAAAACTTGACTCAAAATTTTATCTCTAACCTTGGAGGTAATCCTCTTGGAATTACCTGTAATAGTGATACCGATCCCTTTCCAGGAACGATTTGGGTGGCTACCTTTAATGGTACCATTAAAATTTTTGAGCCGGAACCTAATATCATTTGTATCGATCCCACGGATCCCTTATTTGTTGAAACCGATGATACGGACCTCGATGGCTACGCGAATCTAGATGAAGTTCAAAATGGTGTTGATCATTGTAACGGTGGTGCACAGCCCACAGACTTTGATAAAGATGCAGGAGGAACATTAGTATCCGATTTAAATGATACGGATGATGACAATGACGGCATTCTTGATAAGGACGACGTGTTTCAATTGGGTGACCCTACGGACTCCGGAAGCGACGCTTTTGATTTGCCGGTATTGAACGATCTCTTATCGGATAATCCAGTACTTAAAGGAATTTCAGGACTCGGTATGACCGGATTTATGAACAACGGAGCACCTAATCCGAACTGGCTTGATTGGCTGGATGTCCTTGGAGCAGGCCCGAATCCGAACGATATTGTCGGAGGCGCAGTTGGTGCGATGACTTTACAGATGACCGATGGCACGGCGCTTGGCACGACAAATGATCAAGATAAGGGCTACCAATATGGCGTCAATGTCGATCAATCCTTAACTAGTTTTACGGTCGAAGGGCGTTTGCTGAATTTTACTGACCCCCTTCAACTATATGGTTCTTCCGCTCCGACGAATGGTGAGCTTGGCTTGTTCATCGGGGATGGTACCCAGAGCAATTATATCAAATTTGTGGTCAACCAAACAGGGTTACAAGCGTTGCAAGAAATTAATGATGTACCGCAGGCACCCATCGAATTGGCCCTAGCTCCAGGGGATCGACCCAATGGCAGCATGACGATTTTCTTTACAGTCGATCCAGCCACTGGTATTGTGACCTTGCAATATAAAATTAACGGGGGAACGATGCAGACCTTGGGTGACATTACGGCTCAAGGGGCAGTACTCAATGCGATACAACAAAGCAACAATCCCTTGGCCGTAGGTTTGATCGGTTCTTCGAATACCGTTGGAGCGGAAGTGGAAGGAACTTGGGATTACTTATACGTACAAGCCAGCCAGCCTACGATTCAACAGCCCATACCCGATTCTAGCTTTTTGGTTGGGGAAACGGCTACGTCTTACTCTTTGGATGAGTATTTCAGTGATGATGGGGGTGACGCGAATCTTGTGTATTCTGTATTCTCGAATACAAATGTATTGTTCGATCCACAGGTCAATAACAATATTTTGGATGTTTCCTTACCTAATGAAGCAGCTACCACGGAAATTACCATTCGTGCCACGGATGGAGCAGGTCTTTTCGTTGATCAGACCTTTACGGTTACTATTAGCGATGAGCCCATACCCATTATACGAATTCGAGCCAATGGAGCGTCGATTACGGCTACGGATGCACCGAATCCAAATTGGCAAGGCATTACCGCCACCGGAGCGCAATCCGGAACGTCAAATGGTATTGGTTACAGTGTGAATGGCGGAAATCATTCTACACACAATATTGCGGGTAGGGACGCTTCTCTACCGGACTACGTACCACAGGCTATTTTTGCCAATGAGCGCTGGGATCCCCCTGCAGGTGCCGAGATGTTGTGGAATTTTACGCTTCCCGATGGTGATTATTTCGTGCGTTTGTATATGGGCAATGGTTTTGATGGTACGTCCACTGTTGGAACCCGTGTTTTTGATATTTCAATCGAAGGGGTACTCGTACAAAATGATATTGATTTGATTACCGAGTTCGGTGATGACACAGGCGGTATGAAAGAATACCAGGTTACGGCAACTGGTGGTGACCTCACTATTCTTTTCGAACATGTAGTTGAAAACCCATTGATTAACGGAATCGAGATCCTGAGTTTAGGCGGAACCTTTACACCCCCATTGGCGGTTGATGCGATACCGAACCAAGCCAGCAGCGTAGGTGCTTTGGTGAATCTCGATATTATCAATGCCTCAGGCGGAGACAGCAATGAGAACTTCATGTATTCCGCTACCGGCCTGCCTCCGGGATTAGAGATAGAACCTACCACAGGAAATATTAACGGAACAATTGAAGCAAATGCAGACGCAGGCAGTCCGTATACGGTAGAGATTACCGTAGACAAAACTTCCAGTGATGCAGTTAGTACTACCTTTTCTTGGACTGTCAATGATGGTTCAAATCCAGGAGGGGTAGTGTATCGTGTGAATACCGGAGGGGGTCTGACCTCTTCAAACGATAGTTCACCCGTAGCTTGGGAAGAAGATCAAAAATCTGCGGGCAGCCCAGGAAACATAGGAGGTAACGCAGTAACCGGAACGCCCTCTCCCTATGTGAATTTCGCTACCCAAGATTTGACTTTTGGAGCTGATTTACCAGGAGGGTTCGTGAATTCCACAGGTTACCCGAATGCGTTATTCGCTACGGAACGCTATAATTCCAATCCGGTACCGGATAATATGAAGTGGAGTTTCCCCACCGGTAATGGCACTTTTCAAGTAAATCTATTGTTCAATGAAAATTGGGCGAATGAAAATGCCGAAACAGCGAATAACCGAATCTTCGATGTTGAAATAGAAGGTGCGCTTGTTCTGGATAATTACCGTCCTTCCGTCGATGGTTCTGAAACGAATATTGCGAAAGTTGAGTCTTTTCAGACTATTGTAGATGATGGTACCTTGAATATAGACTTTATACAAATTAACCAGAATCCCGCGATTAAGGGAATCGAGATTATTGCTGCGGCACCACCAGTTAATGACGAATGGACTGCACAAACCGATGATGAAAACCATACGGCAAGGCATGAATGTTCTTTTGTTCAGGCCGGCGATAAGTTTTATCTGTTCGGTGGTAGGGAGAACCCAGCTGATTTGGACGTTTACGATTATCAATCGAAAACTTGGAGTACTATAGGATCTTCGGCACCTTCCGATTTCAATCACTTTCAGGCAGTGGAATACAACGGTCTGATTTGGGTTATTGGAGCCTTTAAGGATAATGATTTCCCGAATGAGGTACCTGCCGATTTTGTATGGACTTACAACCCGGCAACGGATGATTGGGTACAAGGGCCTGCGGTGCCAAATGCTCGAAAAAGAGGATCTGCCGGTCTTGTGATGTACAATAACAAGTTCTATGTCATTGCAGGGAATGCAGACGGTCACGATGGACAATATGTGCCGTGGTTTGATGAGTTTGATCCGGCTACCGGTATTTGGACTACATTGGCCGATGCTCCACGAGCACGGGATCACTTTCACGCCGGAGTCATAGACGATAAATTATATGTTGCTGGTGGACGTCTTTCTGGAGGACCTGGTGGAACGTTTAGTCCACTTATTGCGGAAGTCGATGTTTTCGATTTTTCTGCTGGAACCTGGTCTACTTTACCAGCCGGGCAGAATATACCGACCCCAAGAGCAGCCGCTTCGGTAGCCGTTTTCCAAGATGAGTTGTATGTTATTGGAGGCGAAATCGAAAATGATCTTGATGGTAATCTTGTAGATGATGCGGTTACAACAACAGAATCTTTTAATCCCGCTACAGGGAATTGGACCTCTAGGGCCGACTTAATCACCGAAAGACATGGCACACAAGCTATTGTATCAGGGAACGGCATACATGTTACTGCCGGTTCGAGCTCTAAAGGCGGTGGAGGTACTATGAAGAACATGGAGTTCTTTGGTACAGATAACCCACAAGGTACTCCGTTGGTTGCAGGCGTGCTAACATTACCTTCTGACATCACTGTCCCTACGGGAGGTACGGAAACGGTTTCAATAACCCATTCCAGTGGTAACGCGGCGGTGATTATTACAAGTATACAATTAGGTGGAACCAATGCAAGTGAGTTTTCGATTTCTTCGAATACAGGATTTGGTCTAATTAATCCGGGAGAGACGGTATCCGTTTCAATAGTGCATACGGGATCTTCCCAAGGCGAAACGGCTAGTTTAGTAGTGGCTTATGATGACGGAAAAAGTGTGAACTCTCCAATAGTTTCTGGGGAAGCCATAGATGCGGTACTCTACCGTATCAATGCTGGAGGTGCCTTGGTGGCGGACGCAGCGGGCGACTTCGAAGAAGATCAAAGTGCTGCCAGTGCTGGAGGATCTGCAAATACGGGAACACCTTCGCCATACGTCAATACTGTAGCTCCAGCTGTGGATAATACTTTTGGTTCAAACGCCGCATTGGCGCAAAATACCACGGGCTATCCGGATGCAGTTTTCCAGACAGAACGCTGGAGCGATGCGGCCAATCCGAACAATATGAATTGGAGCTTCCCGACAGGGGATGGCACCTTTCGTGTAAACCTTTTGTTCAATGAGAACTGGGCGGACGAAAACGCAGCACCGGCCAATAATCGTATTTTCGATGTTGAAATCGAAGACGTCCTGGTTTTGGATGATTATCGTCCATCAGGAGACGGTTCCGATGTAAATATCGCCAAAGTCGAGTCTTTCTTGGCCATTGTAAATGACGGTACATTGAATATTGATTTTATCAAAGGGAATCAAAATCCAGCGATAAAAGGAATTGAAATCCTAAGTGTTACCCCGACAACGGGAGGAGGCCCCTTAGTGACCAATCCTGGTGCTCAAGTGAGCGTTGAAGGAGATGTGATCAATTTGCCGATTGTGGCGCTCGATGGAACAAGTCCGCCTTGTGGGCCATTGACATACACTGCTGAAAATCTTCCGGAAAATCTGACAATCGATGAGACGACCGGAGTAATTTCAGGCACCTTGCTTGAAGGTACCGGTAGTGGAACCGCTGGGGCCTTTATTGAAGAAAATGGTCTGGTGGTCATCGAAATGGAGTCTACTGATAATTTGCCGGGCAGTTGGGTAAATGCTGCAAATGCGACTTCTCCAAACATTACGAGCCCAGAAAACGCCACAGGCGATGATTTTATCGTTTGGGAAGCAGGACAGTTTCTAAGTCAAACAGGTGTCTCAACTATTACCTATCCGGTAGAAATAACCACCACGGGTGTCTATCAATTCAAATGGCGGACCCAAGTGGGGAACGGCACCAGTTCTACGGATCACAATGATACTTGGTTGAAAATCGAAGGGGATGCCTTTTATGGACAAAAAGGTAATGGGAGTAGTATTGTCTGTCCAAAAGGATTCAATGGAAGTACGAATGATTGTACGGGGAATGTGCCCCAAGGTGCTGGAGGAAATGGCTGGTTCAAGGTCTTCTCAAGTGGTTCAACAAACTGGACATGGTCCACGTTGACCAGTGACAACGATGGACATCAAATATTCGCTCGTTTTGACAATCCGGGTACATACAATATATTGATTTCGGTTCGCTCGAGTAATCATGCGTTGGATCGAATGGTCTTGGCGCACTCAGGTTTTAGTGGTAATGAACAAAACCTTTCCCTTCCTGAGTCAGAGAGAGCTGTCGGGCAGGTACAGGGTGCTTCTGCCGATAGCCCGTATGATGTGGTCGTCAATGTGACCGATGCATGTGATCCCCAAGGTACGACCCAGGTAGAGTTTACTTGGAACGTTACCGCTACGGAGATTGGCGATCCTTCTGCCACAGTAGGAGTTACAACAGGTAGTGATATCAGTTCGTCTACCTTCGGTAACAATTCTTTTGTGATCCAGAACACGGGTGATGACGAAATTGTGAACATCACATTGGATATGACTTCAGGGTTTATGAAAGATGTGGTTTTCGACCCCGTAGGTACGGCTGGGGATTCCACCGCAAAATGTCTAACGGGTGGATCTAGCCCAGGAGGACCAGTTGGCCTAACGGTAGGAGCTGACGGAAGCGGACAAGATGATTGTGTGGACATCTTCACGCAATTTCACAATGGAATCGATGATGAAGAAGGGTATGATATCATGAGTCTTGATTTTACGGATTTCAATCCTGGTGAGACCTTTAGTTTTGGGGTGGATATGGATCCTACAACCATAAAAGGAGATTTAACGGCTGGTGATGCGGGATCGATTTCCGGATTTGAACTGATCGGCGCTACCATTAGTATTCAATTTGCAAGTGGTGTTGTATATACCTCAAGTTTATTCGATGAGGGGTCATTGGGCGGTTCCGATGTGATCATCAATGGGGATAGTAATGCATTGATCGCTCCATCTATTCTCGTTGATGGACTGGCTACCTCACGCTTGGTTACGGACGCTAATCACTTGGTAGAGGTAACGGGTTCACCGAATAGTTCAATCACCCTTCTACGAGTAGATGGACGTTTGTATATAGATCCGGGTAATCCGAGTGTTGGGTATGATATCGATTTATTCGAGGCCAACCAGGCCTTAGCCAAAGAACTGTACACCGTACAATTGGGTCCTTCAGGTGTTGCGAACATACCCGTGACCCTAACCCAGACCCCAGGGGCAACCAACACTCCAGATGGTGGATTGAACCATTTTATTGCCGTGGTCAACGGACCGAATGGGGAAAACAGTATAGCCTCTAATGTCATTGTCTTGGAATATGATCCCGATGCCATAATAGGTCCGGCCGTGTTGATCGAGATGACACCAGGAGCCGATTTGGATACCAGTACGTTTACGGCTGGAAGCATGCAGATTACCAACAATTCTTCAGGGGCCCTGCAGATTACCAATGTCACCATTGACCTTAGTACGGGTATCTTACCAGATATGGTATTCGATCCGTTAGGTAATGGTGGTGACGCTACGGCCAAGTGTTTCGAGGCCAGTACAGGCGCAACGGCCGTTGGTTTAGTAGTGCCTGCAGATCCTTGCGCTACACCATTCTCGCAACCAAGAAACGGAGGTTTTGATGTGATGAGTATCGACTTTACGGAGTTTGACCCAGGTGAGATTTTCACCTTTGCTACGGATATCGATCCAAACAGTATTCAAGCGGTGCCCGGAGCAGGAGCAGCGGGATCGGTTTCCGGTTTTGAAGTGGTGGGCGCAACGGTGACCATATCCTTTAGTGATGGTTCCAATTTGACGACGAGTATATATGAGGATGGTTCCTTGGGTGGAGGCCAGGCCATAGCGGCTCTTGACACTCCTGTGACCCCATCCATTTCGGTTGTTGGAACTGGAGTCGGGCCTGCAACGGTCAATAGCTTAAATCAAGTCGTAACCGTGACCGGAACCCCTGGAGATGTAGTTTCCTTGATGGTCGTTGATTCGAGATTGTATATCGCGCAAGGAGGTGATCCGTTTAATGTTCCTGATCCGACATACTACGCCAATGAAGCCATGGCAAAAAGTCTTTATACAGGGTTGATCGGCACTGGAGGTTCTGTGGATATTCCTATTGAGCTATTACAGACCTCGTTCGGTAACGGTACTCCCGATGGTGGGTTGAATCAGTTGGTGGCAGTGACGTCTTCCGGGGCGTATGCACCAGATAAACCTGTCAGTAATACTTCAAATGTCGTGACGTTATTGTATGATCCAAATGCGGTCGATACCGGTGATTTGACCCTTTCCTACACCATGCAAGGAAGAACTGACCTAACGACCGAGATGACCGTTGAGGTATATGAGCAAGGAGCATCGGTTCCTAGTTATCAATTTACGCCTACGGGAAGCGCTGGAGGTGAGGTAACGGTTTCCGGTATTGAAGCGGGCACTTATGAAGTGGCTGTTAAAGTATCCAATTACTTACAACGGGTGACCACAGTTACCATCGTGGCTGGTGCCAACACGGCGTCGGTAGCCGAGCTAAGGGCGGGAGATGCTAATAACGATAACTTTGTAACGCTTCAAGACTTTTCGATTTTGGCGGGTACGTTTAATCTACAGGAAGGAGGAGCCGGCTATGACCCTCGCGCCGATTTCAATGGAGATGGTTTTGTGACCTTGGTCGACTTCTCATTGTTGGCCTCTAATTTCAATACCCAAGGTGAGGAAGTCCCCTAATAAAACTTAAATTTATTCAAATAAGAAAGGCCCTTGCATCATGTGCAAGGGGCTTCTTATATCATTAAGCTTCATCCTCTTTTGATTAGCTTTTTTTGTTTTGGGCTTTCTTTCTTTTTCGTATTTCCGGGAAATACCAAACTGGTACTTGAATAGGTGGTGCCAAATGTCGCCGCTGCCGAATAGACTTGGTCGATGGCATCCAATACCTGATGGTCCGATAGTTCTTTCAACGGATGGATGAACACTGACCAAATGATCTCATCGCTCAAAGCGTATTTCACATCCAGGGCGGAGTGGAAGTTGGCTACGAGCATATTCAGTAGTTGTTCTTCTTCAAGTTCCTTTGTTTCGATAATCGGAGTGATGATGCGCATACGGTTGGCATTGGCATCATAAACACAGATCAAAGGGGTCTCTTGATATAGAAACTGAATGGAATTGCCATTGACCATTAAAGTATCGGATACCTGTGAAATGAGTTCCTGAAGTTTTTCAGGTGACATCGTTTGGGCCTTCAGATGTGATATGTGAACAACTGAGAAAAATATAAAAAGGAATAGGAATTTACGCATAAGGAATTCTTTACGGATTAAGTCGTTCGATGAGGGCCTTATTTACAAAACCCCTTTTCCAATCGATTATTGTGAATGCGTTTGATCTGAATACCATTAGACGAAGAAATCATGCACTTTATCGATGAGGCAATACAATACGGGCGTTATAAAGCCGTTATCAATGGAAGTTTATTTTGATTTTGAGTCCATGCATTTGGTTGTTGAGAGGTCTCTGACTTGTTTGAAGTGACTGAATTTAGAAGAGTTTAGTTGCAACAAGAAGGTGACATCGATGTCAAGAAGTTTTGGGCATATAAGCCACATGTTGTATTTGTAAATGTTTTACAACGATATATTCCGTAAATCGTCTAGTTAAAACTATGGTCTCAGGATCATTTAAGTACTTCGCTATGATTTGTAAGAAATTAATGTTCTTTTTGTCGCATAAAAACCAAACCAATATGAAAAGCTCCTTCCTAAGTTTTAAATGTAAAATTATTTCTTTCCCATTTTCAACGAAGTTTTCTAAGCAGACGTTGTTTAGTTATTAGTACAATTTCACTCTATTCATTTTCTTTTTTTAATGCTCATTTGGGCCGTAGAGCCCCATCAATTGTTGTTTATGAAGAAAAATATACTTTTCGCCCTTGTATTTATTCTTGCAATTTTTCCAACTCTCGGCCAATGGACCCAAACAAACGGGCCAGAGGGGGGAGATACAAGTGATATTGTAGAACTTGGTTCTGATTTGTTTCTTTCCGCAAGTGCGGGAGGGGTTTACAAGTCAACTGATCAAGGCGAATCTTGGTTTGCTGTAAATACTGGATTACCAAATAATCGACAATCTTTGGCTTTGGTGGGATACGGAGATCAACTCTATGTCTCTCTTAGACAAAATGGAATTTATAAGTCTTTAGACGGTGGTTCTACATGGCTGCCATTGAATTCTGGTATCGAAAGAGAAACGTTCTATACGCTTCTAGTTGATGGGTCTAATATTTATGCTGGTCATGCCAATGGGGGAATGACCTATTCCAATGATGGTGGTTTGAGCTATAGCCACGTTGGAGATAATATTTCTAGCACCCAATTTCAAGATATAGCAGTACATGAATCAAAGGTTTACGCAACCGGTGGTGGATTATTTGTGTCCATAGATGAAGGTGCGAGTTGGGAAAAAGTGAACATTCAAGGGGATGGTCCCATCTATGGATACAAACTACTATCATTGGAAAACGCCTTGTATGTGATTGATAACAATAGGGTCTTTAAAACTACCGATGGCTTGGCCACATGGAGTGCTTCCCAGTATTTGAGCAGTGAAGGTGTTGTTAGTATTTCTTCCTACGAGGGTCTTCTCTATTTAGGAGCAACCCATGGCGATTATTACGTGTCAGACGATGAGGGATTGAATTGGATTTTCAAACAGAACCCTGGTTCGACAAGTTACTCCACTAATATATGGGCGAATGGCAATAGAAGATTGATGACTGGAAGATCCGGTGTTTTTGCTTCCGATGATTCCGGATCCACTTGGTCCGAAAGTAATTCAGGGATTAAGGCTACTTACGCGAGAGCTTTATATTCCAATGGTTCTCATGTGTTCGCAGGTACATTTGGTCAAGGAATGTTTCGCAGTAGCAATTCGGGTAACTCATGGCAGTCCTTAAATACAGGACTTGCAGATGGCAATTCTAAGGATATCTACGAAATTCTTGAAGTGGAAGATACGATTTATATTGCTACAAGTAGAGGAATATTTTCTTCCGTGAATAATGGCGACTCTTGGACATTAAAACTAGACCCGGGATTGAACCAATACACACGTGACATGGCCTATGACAATGGCCTCTTTGTCACAGCTACTTCGGGTTCAAGTATCTACCTTTCCTCTGATATGACGCAAACTTGGTCACAAATACCGATCGATGCCTTAAGTCAGCCAGTTTTCTTTCAGGAAGTGGCCATGCAAGGTGATACTATTGCCATTAGCTCGGGAGCTGATATCTATGTCAGTTTGGACCTTGGTGAAAATTGGCAGAAAAGTGGGAGCGTTAGTAGTTCCCAAATTAACGGGTTGGAGATTTACGGCGATAAAATCTATATGTCTAATTACAACGCTGTGTATGTAAGTAACGATTTTGGAGCCAGTTGGGAAATCTTGAATAACAGTTTTAGGCCTTATGGAATTCGCGATCTAAGAATTGTGGATAACGTTATTTACGTGGCCTCGCAAAATGGCTTTTTTGTTACAGCGGAAGATCGAAGCGAATGGTATTCTTTATCGCAAGGTGTTGACGAAAAAGGATTATGGAGTTTTTCTATTGGTGAGAATTATGTTTATGGAGGAGTGGGTACCTCGAGCGTGTGGAAATTATCAAAATCCGAAGCTGCATTACCCCCTCCTATTGAGTATCCATTTGTCACCAGTTGGTATACTGGAGGTGAAGGAACCTCAGAACGCAATCAAATTACAATTCCGACCTACCCTGAAGCAACCTACGATTATGATGTTGATTGGGGCGATGGTACTACTTCGGAAGGGGTAACAGGTGATATTACACATACCTATGAAGTGGAAGGCAGTTACACTGTAAGTATAAGTGGTCAATTTCCAAGAATATACTTTAATAATTCCGGCGATGTAGGCAAATTCAATGGTATTCAAAGTTGGGGTACTATACAATGGTCTTCAATGGAAAATGCATTTTCAGGTTGTAGGTACCTACGTATCTCTGCCGCTGACATACCTGATTTTAGTAGCGTTGCTTCTACTGAACGGATGTTTGCTGATTGCAACAGACTTCTTGGATTGTACAGCAGTATGCGAGTATGGGATATGAGTACTGTAATGAATATGAAGGGTATGTTTGCAAACGTGGAGTTTTTCGAAGTGGATTTATCTTCTTGGAATGTGTCAAACGTCAAGAACATGGAAGGTATGTTCGAAAATGGAATCAACTTTCAAAACGATTTGAGTAGTTGGAATGTGGGCCAGGTAACTTCAATGAAGAATATGTTCAAAGGTTCACCTATCTTCAATAGCGATCTCTCGAGATGGAATGTAGGTAATGTAAATGACACCTCAGGTATGTTTCAGGGAGCATTGGGCTTTGATCAAGACCTGTCAGGTTGGAATGTCTCTGGGGTACAGCACATGGAAAAGATGTTTCTAGGAGTTTCCTTGAGTATGGAAAACTATGATGCCCTATTAGTCGGTTGGGGTAGCTTACCTAGTTTGCAAAATGCTGTGGTATTCGATGCTGGTCTAAGCGAGTATTGCGATGCAATGGCCGAGCGTCAAAGCATAGTAGATAACTATAATTGGACTATAAAGGATGCTGGTGAAAGTTGCACGATTGATACGGATAGCTTCATCATAGCTTGGAAAACTGATAATAACGGGGTATCCTATGAGGACCAAATTACTATACCCACTGCTCCGGATACAGTATATGATTACAGGGTTGAATGGGGTGATGGGACTTTTGACGAAGGAATTACAAGTTCCACATCACATACCTACGAAGAACCAGGAACCTATCAAGTATCAATCTCTGGCACCTTCCCAAGGATATATTTCAACAATTCAGGGGATAGGGAAAAGATCATTCGAATTGTGCAGTGGGGAACTACAAAGTGGACATCCATGGATAGTGCGTTTTTCGGATGTAATCATCTTGATGTAATCGCGGAAGATGTTCCAAATCTAGAGAATGTCACTTCAATGGCATCAATGTTCTCGAACTGTTGGGCAATGAAGGGCAACGATTATTTTAAGACCTGGAATACATCAAGTGTTGTCGATATGTCTAGTTTATTTCTAGGGGCCTACAGTTTTGATATAGACATTGCGGATTGGGATGTTGCAAGTGTGACTAACATGTCGGCCATGTTTCAAGGTATTAACTTCAATCAACCGATCGGCTCATGGGATGTCAGCTCTGTAACGGATATGAACAGGATGTTTTTAGGCGCATATTACTTTAATCAAGATATAAGCAATTGGAATACAGCCAATGTTCGCGACATGGCTCAGATGTTTAGCTATGCCAACAGTTTTAACCAAAATGTGACTGGTTGGAATGTCGCTATGGTAACAGACATGAGCTATATGTTTAATAGTGCAAGAATCTTTAATCAAGATATCTCGAGTTGGGATACGGGCAATGTCACCAACATGAAGTATATGTTTTGGGGCTGCCGTGAGTTCAATCAAGATTTGTCTAGGTGGAATGTTTCCAAAGTTATCGATATGCAATCGATGTTTCAAGAGGCGGAGTTTTTTGATCAGAACCTGGCAGACTGGGATATTCGATCAGTTCAAGATATGACTCTGATGTTCAAAGATGTGGTCCTCTCTCCCGATAACTATGATAGCACCTTAATTGCGTGGGCCTCAAACACCAATCTACAAAATGGAGTTGTTTTCGATGCTGGTAACAGTAAGTATTGTTTGGGTGAACAAGCTAGACAAGCCTTGATATCTGATTATGGCTGGACGATTACCGATAAAGGTCGAAAGTGTCCGATTTCTACCGATTCCATATGGCTGGAGGCAGAGTGTGCGGAGTATGGTACTCAATGGATGCTGACCCAAAATCAAGAAGCTTCTAAAAACCAGAGCTTAGTGTCCACTGGGACTAATTTCAACGCTCCCCCAGTCGATTTGAGTGCAATGATAACGTTTAGGTTTAAAGCTGAGGCCGGAATGTATCGGGTTTATGGAAGGTCAAAAGCCTCGAATCAAGGGTCAGGCAGTTTCTGGGTCAGAGCGAATGGCGGAGACTGGTATTTATGGAATCTGATGACAGCGAGTGCTGAATTAGCATGGAGTCAGGTTTCTGATTCAAACAATGACCAGACCTTCGTACTATTTGATTTGTTGGAGGGTGATAATACCCTAGATTTTGCTGTACACGAAGCGGAAGTTGAATTGGACAAAATTTATGTTTCAAATACGAATGAGTTGCCGACTGAATTGGGTGATTCGGCGATCAATTGTCCTTTGGCCCCATTTGTAACTACTTGGAAAACCGATATAAGATATCAATATGATACCCAAATTACCATCCCGACTTTCGGTTCAGGATACAACTACAACATTGATTGGGGAGATGGAACCATAGAAGAAGGTATTACTGGTGAAATTTCACATTCCTATCAAGAACCCGGTACGTACCAAGTGTCAATTTCTGGTGATTTTCCGAGACTGTATTTCAGTTATGGTCAAGATCGTAATAAGATTATTTCAGTGGATGCCTGGGGCGAAATCGAGTGGCTCTCCATGGAAAGGGCTTTTCAAGGATGCGAAAACCTAGTGGTGAATGCTGATGACCTGCCAAACTTAAATTTGGTTACCAGTACAAATTCCATGTTTTCAAATTGTAAAAACTTGATGGGAAATCAACATTTCAATTCATGGGATGTAAGTCATATAAAGGATTTTGCTAACATGTTTGCTTGGACTGAAAATTTCGATAGTGATATCTCCGATTGGGACGTTTCAAATGGTGAAAGGTTCAATGGAATGTTCTCAGGAGCGCGGATGTTTAATCAGCCAATTGGGACATGGGACCTGCGGAATGCAAAAGACTTATCCTATATGTTCTCAGAAACCCAAAACTTCAATCAAGACCTGAGTGAATGGGAGTTTCCCTTGGTAACAAGTTTAAATGGCCTATTTCGAAATGCTCTGGTTTTCGACCAAGATTTGGGGGAATGGAATATGGGAAATGTGAGTACAATGTGGAACTTTCTTGGAAATTCAGCTTTATCTAGGAAAAATTATGATAGCACCTTAATCAAATGGACCGAATCGAACAACTTGAGTTTCGGTGTGCCCTTTGATGCCGGGAAAAGCGAGTTTTGCCTTGGAGCCGCCGCACGGAATAAGTTAATGAATGAATTTGCTTGGAATATTATAGATGCTGGCGAGAATTGTAGTAGTACCCTGCCTAGCGTGGATGCTGGTGATGATCAAGTAATTGTTCTTCCAGCGGTTTCTAGTGCGACCTTCAAGGGTACGGCTACTGATTCAGATGGCGGAGCCATTGAAAATGTGGAATGGACACAGATTGAAGGTCCTGATTTGGCCCTTCTTGAAGGACAAAACACTACCACTCTGGTCGTTACTGGCCTTATAACCGGTTCTTACATGTTTCGATTAACGGCTACCAATTATGAGGGTGATGTTGCATATGATGAGGTTGTTCTGGAAGTTCAATCTGGAGGTGGTGGGACCGCGCCTATTGCTGATGCAGGCGCAGATATTGAAAGTTCAGAGAATAGCATGACTTTAACGGGAATGGGGAGCGACCCTGACGGTAGTGATGTTACCTATTTATGGACTCAGTTGAGTGGACCCAATATAGCTGAACTATCAGGTGTTGCTACGCCCGAACTGCTTGTGAGTAATCTGATTCTTGGAGAATATACTTTTAGGCTGACCGTGGAAGATGAAGACAACGATTCCGCTTTCGATGATGTATTATTGACAGTAGTACCGGATTATTCCCAACAAAGACCATTTGTCACTACTTGGAAAACCGATAATGTGGGAACTTCAGAAGACAATCAGATATCTATTTTAGTAGATCAGGAGAATAATTTCGTCTATGACTACACCGTAGACTGGGGAGATGGAACTTACTCTTTCCATGTTGCCGAAGAAGTTATGCATACCTATTCAGAACCTGGAACATATCAAGTATCCATTTTCGGGGACTTTCCGGCAATTCTTTTGAATGACGAAGACGAATTCAGCAATACGAGAAGAGATGCCCATAAGTTGATTTCTATCGATCAATGGGGTGATATTGAATGGCAAACGATGGAAAGGGCCTTTGAATGGGGCAATGAACTGGAAATTTTGGCGGAGGATGCACCAGATTTATCAAGAGTACGTAGCGCATCTCGAATGTTTGGGGGGTGTCTGAAGATGAGGGGTCATCCTTCGTTAGGGGCTTGGAATGTTTCAAGGCTTGAAGATATGAGTTACATGTTTGCCGCAACCGATTTCGACCAAAATGTTTCGGAATGGAACGTTGCTGGAGTTACCAATATAATGGCAATGTTCATTTCTACACCTTTTAATCAGGATATTTCCAAATGGAATGTCGCCAACGTAATTGATATCAGTAATATGTTTTACGGCGCTGAAAACTTTAATCAAGATTTAGGGTCTTGGGATGTGTCTAAAGTTCAGCACATGAAAGAAATATTTAATGGAAGCGGGTTAGCGGTCGAGAATTATGACAAAACCCTTATCGGTTGGAGCAATCAACCAGTTCAATCAGGGATTACATTGCGTTCAGGAACCCTTCAGTATTGTCTGGCCGAAACTGCTCGACAAAAATTGATTGAGGACTTCGGATGGACTATCACTGATGGTGGGAAAGCGGAAGACTGTGCACTTATTGTTGAGGAAGAAGTCGATTTGATATATGCGACCTACCTGCGACGAGCCAATAACCCAGAACCCAATGGCCCATTACTTCGTGTGGAGCAGGGCATTCGGGAGGTCTACCTTAAATTTGATTTAAATGACATTGAGGGAACAATTACCGAAGCTCGTTTAGAGATGCAAGTAGCGAGTGACCCTGGTAAAGGAATCCTTGAAGTATTCCTCGGTAGTAGTTCAGATTGGACGGAGACAGGTCTTAATGGAAGTAACAAGCCGATTACCTTAGGTAGTCCTTTGGGAGTCGTAAATGGAACCCATTCAGTAGGGCAGACCAAAATGTGGAATTTGGATGTGGCTTCTTTGTCAACAGGGGGCGAATTGACACTTATCTTAAAGCATCGCAACGGCAATGATGTTGCTTTTGCCTCAGATGAAACGACCATGACTCCTAAGTTATACGTTTCGTATACAACGCAACCTGAACCACAGCGCCCTTTTATCACTACCTGGAAAACGGATAACTCTGGTGTTTCGGAAGATAATCAAATCACCATACCGACTTTTGAAGGCGAAGTATACAATTATACGGTAGATTGGGGAGACGGTTCATCAGATGCTGGTGTAACCGGGGATATCACGCATACCTATGCAACTCCTGGTACGTATCAAGTTTCAATTTCAGAAGAATTTCCAAGAATTTATGACAATTCGGATGCCCCTAAACTGATGGCGATAAACCAATGGGGCGATATCAAATGGTCCAGTATGCAGTTAGCATTTTCCGGTTGTGTGAATTTAGATGTTACTGCCGACGATATTCCTGACCTTTCAAATGTAACGAGCACACAATTCATGTTTGACAGTTGTTTTAACCTATTGGGAAATACAACTTTCAATGATTGGGATACCTCAACTATCGTTGATATGTCCTTTATGTTTGCAGGCGCCCTGAGATTCAATCAACCTATAGGTCAATGGGACACCTCGAACGTAGTCAATATGGAAGAGCTATTTTTCTCTACCTCCTTTAATAGAGATATCAGTGGATGGAATACAGGTCAAGTAACTAATATGAGTGAAATGTTTGAAGCTTCGGCATTCAATCAAGACATTTCGAGTTGGGATGTTTCCAAAGTGGAAAGTATGCACGAAATGTTCCAAGTTTCCTCCTTTAATCAAGATATATCTAGATGGGATGTTTCTAATGTCAAGAACATGTTTGGAATGTTCAGCGAAGCACGGAATTTCAATCAAAATTTAGGCTCTTGGAATGTAAGCGCCGTCAGTACTATGGGCGGTATTTTTGATGAATCTGGTCTTTCCAATAACAACTACGATAAGATACTTATTGCTTGGAGTGCCTTGGAAGGTCTAAAAACTGGTGTTAAATTAGGCGCTTTCACCAACCAATATTGCTTAAGCAAGGAAGCTCGCCAAAAATTGATCGACGATTTTGGATGGATTATTACTGACGAAGGTTTAGCGGAAGAGTGTGATCAAATCGTAGAGGGTGAAGCCGACCTTATTGCCGCAACATACTTGCAACGAGCAAAGAATCCTGAACCTACTGGTCCTTTACTTCGAGTGCAATCAGGAATACGAGAAACCTACCTTAAATTCGATATGAGTAACATTAATGGTACTATTACCGAAGCCCGTTTAGAAATGCAAGTGGCTAGCGATCCAGGAAATGGAAACCTGCAAGTGTTTTTAGGGAGCAGCTCGGAATGGACCGAGACCGGATTGAATGGAGGAAATAAACCCATGGCTGTAGGGAATGCACTTGCTGCCATTACTGGAGGGCACACCGTAGGTCAAACCAAGGTGTGGAACCTTGACGTTGGAAGTTTATCCACGGATGATACCTTGACCTTGATTATCAAACAAAGTGGAGGCAATGATGTGGCATTTGCATCCGATGAGACAGTAAACGCACCAAAACTATTTGTTTCATACAGTACGGTTCCTGAACCGCAACGTCCATTTGTCACTACTTGGAAAACGGATAATCCCGGATTTTTAGAAGGATCGGATAATCAAATTACCATAAAAACCCATCAGGAGGAAAGTTATGCCTATACGGTACATTGGGGCGATGGTACTTCTGACTCGGGAGTTACGGGCGATATCACCCATACTTATCCAGAGGTAGGCATTTATAAGGTTTCCATTTCAGGCTCTTTTCCAAGAATTCACTTCGTGGGATTGCAGAAGATAATCGAGGTGAATCAATGGGGTTCTACAAAATGGTCAAGTATGGCGTCGGCTTTTGCAGCATGTGCATATCTGGATGTCGTGGCACTTGATGTACCGGATTTGTCAAATGTTACTGACTTAAGTGGAATGTTCGACTCATGCGCATCCTTAAAAGGAAACGATAGTTTCAATGAATGGGATACGAGTGCTGCGACCAATATGCGTGAAATGTTTGCTTTCACAAATATCTTCAACCAAGATATAGGCCGTTGGGATACAGGGTCCGTTACGAACATGAATAGAATGTTTATGTATACCATTGAATTCAATCAGAATATTGGGGCTTGGGATACTAGTTCTGTGGTGGATATGGGGGGAATGTTCATCGAGACAACCGCATTTAACCAAGATATCGGTAGTTGGGACACAAGTTCGGTCACCAATATGGATAGCCTCTTTCCTTTTGCAGTGTCCTTTAACCAAGATATCAGTGATTGGGATACGAGCTCGGTGACGAATATGAACTCAATGTTCTATGATTCCGATGCTTTCAACCAGGATATCAGCAGTTGGGACACCAGTTCGGTGACGACTATGAACTCAATGTTTGCAGAAACCACTGTTTTTGACCAAAATCTTGGCGCTTGGGACGTCAGTTCTGTCACTAAGATGAGAAACATGTTCTTTTCTTCCGGTTTATCGGTGGAGAATTATGATAAAACCTTGCAAGGTTGGAGTGCGCAATCACTTCAAAACGGAGTTGTATTTGATGGCGGTAACAGTCAATACTGCCTTGGTGAAGTGGCCCGACAAAAGTTGAGCGACGATTTTGGTTGGATTATTACTGATGGGGGCAAGGCCACAGATTGTAGTCTTGTTGTAGAAGGAGAAGCCGACCTGATTCATGCGACCTATCTGCAACGGGCAAATAATCCTCAACCCAATGGTCCTTTGCTACGCGTTGAAAAGGGAATAAGAGAGACGTATCTCAAGTTTGATTTGAGCGACTTCTCCGGTTCAATAACTGAGGCCCGATTGGAGATGCAGGTAGCGAGCGACCCGGGTAACGGAACTGTTGAGGTTTTCTTGGGAAGTAATTCAAACTGGACCGAAACTGGCCTAAACGGTAGCAACAAACCACTCGAAGTAGGAGTTGCACTGGCTGCCATAGGCGGATCACATGCGGTAGGGCAGGCCAAAGTCTGGAATTTGGATGTTGCTTCTTTATCCACAGGAGGCGAACTGACCTTGATCGTGAAGCAAAGTAGTGGCAACGATATGGCCTTCGCTTCCGATGAGACCTTTAATGCGCCACGCTTGGTAGTGACCACTACCTCGGTCAATACCTTGGGGTCTGGAGCAAGTCTATCGGGTATCTTAAGTTTGTCACCTAACCCGGCGGTGAACGAGGTTCGGGTATCTTTTGTATCTCCTGAGGGGGTAGAGCTCGTGAACGACATCATGGTATACGATACCACAGGAAGATTAGTACATACGGTTTCCGCAACGGAAGCGGATATCGAAGGTGCTTTCGAAATTGATGTACGAAGCTTGCAAAGTGGAATCTATTTCATCAGAACGTATGATGAAAACGGCGTGCCCTATCAAAAGCAAATGGCGATTGAACGCTAAAATATAATTTAACTAAAAAAAGGAGGTCCATCGACCTCCTTTTTTTGGTTATATATCGTGAACGTTACTCCTGCATGGTATGGTATACATTCTGCACATCATCGTCTTCCTCAATTTTTTCCAATAGTTTCTCCACATCTGCGGCATCTTCTTCGGAAAGTTGTTTGGTCACCTGGGGAATACGCTCAAAACCAGAAGACAATATTTCAATTTCGCGCGATTCCAATTCTTTTTGAATGGCCCCGAAACTTTCAAAAGGCGCATAGATCAGAATACCATCATCATCCACAAAAACTTCCTCTGCCCCGTAGTCGATCATTTCCAATTCAAGCTCCTCCGGGTCGATGCCCTCAGAAGGAATTCTAAAATTACAGGTATGGTCGAACATAAATTCTACCGAACCTGAAGTACCCAGGCTTCCGTTGCACTTATTAAAATAGCTGCGCACATTGGCGACTGTTCGGGTGTTGTTGTCCGTAGCGGTTTCTATCAATATGGCAATACCGTGTGGAGCGTAGCCTTCAAAAAGCACTTCTTTATAGTCCCCTAGATTTTTATCGCTTGCCCGCTTAATGGCACGCTCGATATTGTCCTTGGGCATGTTTACCGCCTTGGCATTCTGTATGACCGCACGTAGTCGAGAATTGGCATCCGGGTCTGGTCCACCTTCCTTGACCGCAATGACAATGTCCTTGCCAATACGTGTAAAGGCCTTGGACATAGCGGACCACCGTTTCATTTTACGTGCTTTTCGAAACTCAAAAGCTCTTCCCATGGTAAATCGTTATTTTAATTTGAACGATAGCAAATTTAAGAAAATCAAGTTCAAGCACAAGTAGGGCGTAAAGAATGAATTATTTCAATACTTTTCCTAACTCCTAACTCCTAACTCCTAACTCCTAACTCCTAACTCCTAACTCCTAACTCTTGAGATATCACTCCCCATCGATGATTTCCTCGATCGTATGTGCCAACTTGAAGTCTTTTTCGGTTACACCACCCGCGTCATGGGTATTCAGCCGAATATGAAGGTTTTTGTATACATTGCTCCAATCTGGGTGATGGCCTTGTTTTTCACATTCAAAAGCGATTCGCGTCATCGTGGCGAAGGCTTCTTTAAAATTGGCAAATTCGAAAGAGGTTTCAATAGCACCGTCGACATACTCCCAGCCCTCTAATTTTCCCAAATATTCATTGATTTGTTGATCTGATAGTTTTTCCATAATTCTCTTTTTGTTTCTATGTCATCATATGATGATCGATGATTTCTTGATAGCCGATCTGTAGATTCTTGGGTAACTTATTATCCTTGGGAAGAACGGCCAAATAACGCTCGTCATTCGTAGTGAAAACCCTTTTGAAAATGGGATTGAAGTTACCGATACGATCCACGACCTCTTTGATGAAGTCTTCATGATGCACCAGATCCTTGCTTCCCAAATGATAGATTCCACTTTTGTTTCGGTTGATCAAATAGTGAATCTGCTGTGTTAATTTGTCATCATTGGTTACATTGAGAATCAGATTCGGAAAGACTTCCACCGGCTCGTTATCCAAAATGAATTTCTTTATCTCTTTGATTCGTGGTGAGGCATTGCCAAAAACCATAGGTACCCTTAAGATAGCCATTTTTTTCGCAGGTAATCGCAGAAGCATGTTTTCGATCTTGATTTTCAACCGACCATAAACACTTTCCGATAGGGTCTTGTCATTTTCGTATGAGGGGTATTTACTGTAGGCATCAAATACATTGGCCGACGAAATAAAATAAAGTTTGCAGTCTCTTTTTGAGATATACTCTACCAGATGCTGATGTGCTTGTACCTGAGCAGCGAAATTTCCTCTAAGGGCCGAAATGATGAGTTGTGGGCGGACTTTATCCACCAATTCAAAAACATCATCTTCCTGCATATCGTAGCGGAAAAACTGCTGATTGTTTTCGAATGTCCTTCGAGCGGTAAAATAGGTGCCATAGGTATCGAAATAATTACAGAGCTCCTTATAAATGGCATTTCCCAAAAAACCACTTCCTCCTAAAATGAGTATTTTTTTTGCTTCCAAAACCTAAAATATCGATTGGGCGGTTGCTGTCGTCAATTGTTCAAGGGCTTCCATTCCCAATTTGGAATTTCCTTTGGTGTTCAATCCCGGTGACCAAGTGGCGACACAGAATTTTTCGGGTAATAGGGCAACGATTCCTCCGCCAACACCACTCTTTCCTGGAAGCCCTACCTCAAAAGCAAATTCACCTGCTTCATCGTAAAAGCCACAGGTAAGCATCAGGGCATTGATACGCTTTACTTGTCGCAATGTAAGGTAGGTCTTATCTTTTTGACATTTTCCTCGATTCATGAAAAGATAGAATGCCTTTGTCAATTGTGAGCAGTTCATTTCAATTGCGCATTGATGAAAGTAGAAATCCAGAACGGTCTCCACATCGTTTTTCAAATTGCCATAGGATTTCAATAAATTGGCCGCCGCGTAGTTTCGAAAACCGGTCCGTTTTTCTGAAGCTGCGACTTCGCGATTAAAATCGATATCATCGTCCCCGGCCAAATTCCGAACAAACTGAAGAAAATCCGATTTGGGGTTTTTCAAATTTGAAACAAGAATGTCAGCGATGACTAGGGCACCAGCGTTGATCAGAGGGTTTCTTGGAATTCCATTTTCTAGTTCCAATAGCGACAAATGGTTGAAAGGGTCACCGGAAGGTTCAACATCCAAACGTGTCCAAAGAGACTCTCCGATAAGACCCATCGCTTGGGCCAATGATAGTACTTTTGAAATACTTTGAATGGAGAATACGGTTTCACTATCTCCGGCCTGAAAGTTATTTTTATGGGAATCAACTAAGTGAATGCCAAATTTTGAGCTATCTATTTTGGCAAGCTCAGGAATATAATTAGCGACTTTACCACGATCTTTTGACAAATAACAATCGGCAGAAATGCTGTTCAGTATTCCTTGATAGTCGATCATTGTTTTTTATAAAAGGGTAGTTTCACGACCGTCGCGGCGACGGCCTTTTTGCGAATCTGAATATGTATTTTACTCCCTATTTCGGAAAAAATGATCGGCACATATCCAAGTCCGATTCCTTTTCCCATAGAGGGGGACATGGTACCTGAAGTTACGACACCGATTTTCTTCCCTTGCCCATCCACAATGTCGTAGTCATGACGTGGAATACCACGATCGTCCAATTCGAAAGCGATTAATTTACGTTCAGGACCATGTTCTTTTTCTTTGGCTAGGGCGACGCTATTGACAAAGTCCTTTGTGAATTTGGTAATCCATCCCAAACCGGCTTCAAAAGGCGAGGTTTCATCATTGATATCATTGCCGTACAGGCAATAGCCCATTTCGAGACGAAGGGTGTCCCGGGCGGCCAGGCCAATAGGCTTTATGCCATATTCAGCTCCGGCTTCGAAGACCTTATCCCATACCTGTTTGACTTCTTCGTTCTTACAATAGATTTCAAACCCACCCGAACCGGTATAGCCCGTAGCAGATATGATAATATGTTCAATACCTGCAAAATCAGCTACCACGAAATTGTAGAACTTGATCTCTGCTAGATCGACGGAAGTTAGAGACTGCATGGCTTCCACTGCTTTTGGTCCTTGAATGGCCAATAGGGAATATCCTTCGGAAAGATCTCTCATTTCCGCATTGTACTCTGAATTATAGGTCGTGATATGGTCCCAATCTTTTTGGATGTTCGAAGCATTCACTACGAGTAGGTATTGTTCTTCCTTAATCCGATAAACGATAAGGTCATCTACAATACCACCTGTTTCATTGGGTAGGCAACTATACTGGGCTTTACCGACGGTTAATTTTGAGGCGTCATTTGAAGTAACCTTTTGAATGAGACCTAAGGCATTCGGTCCGCTAATCAAAAACTCGCCCATATGTGAAACATCAAAAACACCAAGCGTGTTCCGAACGGTTTCATGTTCGACATTCACACCTTCATAAGAAACAGGCATATTATATCCGGCAAAAGGTACCATTTTGGCACCCAAAGCCTCATGGGTTGCGGTTAAGGCGGTGTTCTTCATTTCTCTTGTTTTAATGCGGCAAAGCTATCGAATAATTTAAGGATAGGAAAGCGTGGGTATTTTTTTGTTTTCCAAATTAGGTCAATTCGATCGTCGGGAACAGTTGAAATAATAGTATTGATTTTATGGCGCTTTTTTTGTTGTGGTTTTAACAGCGGGACTGAACTTTAATGCCTATTTTGGGCCGAAATTATACCCTTGATGATGAAGACTTTTCTTTTACCTGTTTTGGCATTGTTCTCCGCAGTATTGGTTTTTGGACAACAAACACCTACCGATTTTTTGTCAGCTGATTTTCATAAGAAAAGAAGGGCCGCCGTGCGCGAAAAGATGCCACCGAATACTGTTGCTGTATTTTTTGCGAATGCCGAACGCAATCGGGCCAATGATGTAGATTATGTGTATCACCAGGATCCCGACTTTTATTATTTGACAGGATATAGAGAGCCCAATGCGGTGTTGCTTCTATTTTCGGAAGTACAGGAAAACGACACAGGTGCTGTTTATGACGAGATGCTCTATGTTCAAGAACGAGACCCCAAAGCTGAACAGTGGAATGGCAAGCGTTTAGGAACTGAAGGCGCCAAAGCGCTACTCGGTTTTGAAATGGCATTTAACGGAGCCGAATTTTCAAATTCGAAGACCGATTTCAGCGCCTTTGACAAAGTCCTTTTTTTCGATTTTGAAAATGATTATCGTGATAAGAGGGGTACTGCAGACCTTTTCGATTTGATCAAAAGCTTTAAAGAGAAAACCAATTATCCGTCGGATTATGATACGACCAAACAGCAGCTGTACAGCATGATCAATTCGGTTACGGATGAGAATAGGGCCGAAGTAGTTCAAACGTTAAGACGTTATCTCGATTTCAACGAATCGCTCCAGGAAGATGATCTACTTCAGAACTTTGTAGAAGCGAATGATAATCAACAAATCAGCGATATCAAAAAAAAGATATCCTTGAAGTTGGCGGCCCATAATCTGGACTCTTCCTTGCTATCCGAAATCATGGGTTCGTTGCGTGAAACAAAGACCAAAGAGGAGCTGGCGCTTTTGAAAAAGGCGGTCGAAATTTCTGCTGTTGGTCAAATTGAAGTGATGAAGGCAATGCATCCTAATATGTCGGAGACCGAAATACAGGGGGTGCACGAGTATGTCTACAAAAAATATGGAGCCGAATACGAAGGGTATCCTTCCATTGTCGGAGGGGGAAACAATGGATGTATTCTCCATTATATAGAAAATAACAAGACTCAGGTAGGTACCGATTTGGTATTGATGGACCTTGGAGCGGAATATCACGGATATACGGCCGATGTGACGCGCACCATACCTGCGAATGGGAAGTTTTCCCCGGAACAAAAACAGATTTACGATATTGTCTATGATGCCCAGGAAGCTGGCATCAAAGCAAGTGTGGTGGGGGCGCCATTTCGAGCACCGGGCGAAGCTGCGAGTAAGGTTGTAACAGACGGACTCCTAGCTTTAGGAATAATAGAGGATGCTGCGGATTCCAGAACCTATTTTCCACACGGAACTTCGCATTACCTCGGATTGGATGTACATGATCGAGGCACTTATGGGGCATTCAAACCCAATACCGTGATTACCGTCGAACCAGGAATCTATATTCCCGAAGGAAGTGATTGTGATGAAAAATGGTGGGGTATTGCCGTACGCATTGAAGACGATATCTTAATTACCGATGAAGGCCCAGTGAATTTGTCGGGAATGGCTCCAAGAACAACTGAAGCCATTGAAGCGGTGATGAAGCAACCGAGTCCGCTTGATGATTTTGTATTACCAAAGCTCGACTAAGCTTGTAGTAGAAAAGCTTTCAACTCTTCGTATGAAGAGATCTTAATGGACTTTTTCTTTTGATGCAAGACCTTTTGAATTTGCGCTGGAATACTTATTTTTTCAGGAATGGTTTCCTCTACAACATCCAAAAACTTTACCGGATGCGCGGTTTCCAAGAAGACTCCACAGGTATCGGGATGATTTTCTTGGTACTTTTTCAATCCTAAGTAGCCAACCGCCCCATGTGGGTCTGCAATGTATCCTGAATGGTCGTAGATGTTTCGCATGGCCTCTTTGGTTTCCATATCCGAAAAGGTATAGGAAGAAAGCGTTTGGGACAATGCCTCAAAATCATTCTGGAAAAGATGACGTATGCGTATGAAGTTGCTCGGATCTCCCACATCCATTGCATTTGAAATGGTCGCGGTTGAAGGTTTGGGATCGTATTCTTGCGTACGCATAAAACGTGGAACAGTATCATTTACATTCGTTGATGCTATGAAGTGCTGAACCGGCATTCCCAATTGTTGCGCGACCATACCAGCACAAATATTACCGAAATTTCCACTGGGTACCGAAAAAACGATTTCCATGTTTTGTGATTTTACTTGCTTATACGCAAACAAAAAATAGAATAACTGTGGGAGCCATCGCGCAACATTTATCGAATTTGCGGAGGTCAACTGCATAAGTGTCAAAAGCGCTTCATCCAAAAAGGCTGTTTTTACCATCTTTTGACAATCGTCAAAGGTGCCATCGACCTCCAGCGCTGTAATATTTTGCCCAAGAGTGGTCAATTGGCGCTCTTGAATGTCGCTTACTTTTCCGCTAGGGTAGAGAATGACCACGTTTACGCCGGGCACTCCTAAAAACCCATTGGCGACAGCTCCGCCGGTATCTCCCGAAGTGGCGACCAAAACGGTGACGTTTTGTGAAGCTCCCCCTGAGAAGTAACCAAGGCAATTGGCCATGAAACGGGCGCCAACATCCTTAAAAGCCATAGTAGGGCCGTGAAATAGCTCTAGGGTCGCCACATTTTCTTCTAACTGAACTACCGGGAAATCGAAGTCGAGTACATTCGTTAGAATTGCTCTTAATTCGTCATTGGGAATTTCATCACTGACAAATTGATGGATGGCATTAAATGCGATTTCGTGGTTCGATAGACTTTCTATTCCTTCGAAAAAAGAAGTTGGAAGCGGGGTGATGCTTTCAGGAAAGTACAATCCTCGATCAGGAGCGATTCCCTTGATGACGGCTTCTTTAAAAGAAACCTCTGGTGCGGTACGGTTTAGGCTATAAAAGTTCATATGCGATCTACTATTTTTATTCCTTTTGAATTGACCTGCGAAACATGTATTTCGTAGTCCACTCCAATGTTCCGATAGACATTTTCCATCGCTTGCCCGACCTGCTCGGCGGTCTGCTTTCCTTTACTAAAACTGAAAATAGAAGGTCCTGATCCTGAAATGCCACAACCCAAAGCTCCTGCCAATAGTGCTTCTGATTTTACCTCCTTAAAACCAGGAATCAAAATCGACCGGATGGGTTCGACAATATGATCTTCCAAAGAACGACCGATGAGGTCGTAATCCGCGGTGAAGAGTCCGGCAATCAACCCACCGACATTTCCCCATTGTTTTATTCCATCGGCTAGTGTGATCTTGGTTTTCAGTATTTTTCGTGAATCCGCGGTCCTCACTTCTATTTGTGGATGGATAACGGTAGCGTATAATTCATTCGGACTTGGAATCGGGATGATGTCCAAAGGGGCATAGCTCCGTACCAAGGTGAATCCACCGAATAGGGCGGGGGCTACATTGTCGGCATGTGCGACACCACTGGCAAGGCGCTCTCCTTCCATAGCGAATTTGACCAGTTCCAATGACGAATAGGGCTTGCCCAATAATTCGTTCATGGCCCAAACCGCTCCGGTAGAACTTGCTGCGCTACTCCCAATACCGCTGCCTGCCTTGATCTGTTTATAAATCTCGATCTCAAAACCTCCTTGATGCCCAATGTCTTCCAACAATGCCATTCCGGCCACTCCGGCCACATTCTTGGCCGTTTCCATAGGGAGGTCTTGTCCTTCTATTTTTGTGATATGAATACCCTCTTTCGAAGTTTTACGAACGACCATTTCATCTCCTATACTATCTAGGGCGACGCCAAGTACATCAAATCCACAGGAGACATTGGCAATCGTTGCCGGACAAAACACTTTTACAGCTTCCATTTTTTAGAAATTTCCGATTCTAATGATATCCGCAAAGATACCGGAAGCCGTGACATCGGCTCCTGCTCCCGCACCCTTAATGATCATGGGCTGGTCAGGATATCTTTCCGTATAGAACAACACGATATTATCACTTCCTTCAAGCGTATAAAAATCATGACCTTTGGGAATCTGCTGTAGACCTACACTGGCTTTTCCCTCTTCGAATTGTGCCACATACTTTAACTTACTACCGTTATCGATCGCATCTTTGTACAACTGTTGAAAATGAGGTTCGTTCCGGACCAAGGAAGCGAAAAAATCCCCATTGTTGTCGGTAGCCAGACTTTCTTGCGGAAGAAAGGAATGGTTCTCAATATCTTCTATTTCCAACAAGCTTCCGCTCTCACGGGCCAGAATCAAGATTTTTCGCATAACATCGACCCCGCTGAGATCGATTTTTGGGTCTGGTTCGGTATATCCTTGCTCTTGAGCCTCTTTGACGACATCATGAAAAGTGACCTTGTCATTAAAGGTGTTAAAAACAAAATTTAGACTTCCCGACAAAACGGCCTGGATTTTCAAAATCTTATCTCCCGAAGCCATCAGGTGTTTCAAGGTATCGATAATGGGCAATCCTGCGCCGACGTTGGTTTCAAATAAAAATGGAGCATTAAAGGTGCGTGCTAGCTCCTTTAGTTCCTGGTAATTTGAAAATACCGATGAACAGGCTATTTTGTTGCAGGTCACTACGGAAATACTATTGCCTAGATAAGCGTTGTACGTTTTGGAAACCTCGGCACTTGCTGTATTATCCACAAAAATGCTATTGCGGTAATTCAGTTGGTTTACGGTTTCAAAAAACTTGTGCTTATCTGCTGTCTGCCCTGATTGCAATTGTTCTTCCCAGTCTTTCAAGGAAATCCCGTCCTCGTCGAAAAACATGGTCCTTGAGTTGGAAAGTCCAATGACCCTGATATTGAGCTTGAGTTTTTCCTTGAGGTATTTTTTCTGCTGGTGTATTTGATTTAAGAATTTGGAACCGACATTACCGACGCCCATTACGAATAAATTCAGCTGTTTTATATTCTCCTCAAAAAACTGCTCATGTAAGGCATTCAACGCCTTTTTTACATCTTCTTCCTTGATGACCGCCGAAATATTGCGCTCCGATGCCCCTTGCGCTATCGCCCGTATATTCACATTGTTTTTTCCGAGTGTACTGAACATTTTTCCGCTAAGTCCTTGATGGCTCTTCATACGGTCACCGACCAATGCAATGATGGCCAATCTTTTTTCGGCTATTGCAGGTTTGATTTTCCCCCGTTCGATTTCATATTCAAAAGCCGAATTTACCATGGTTACCGCCTTATCTAGGTCATCTGCTGAAATACCGACGCATATCGAATGTTCCGATGAGGCCTGTGTAATCAAAACTACACTTATATCGGATTGCGATAGTACTTCGAAGAAGCGTTTGGAGATTCCCGGAATACCGACCATGCCCGGACCTTCTAAGGACAATAGCGCGGTGTTGGCTATGTGGCTGATACCTCTGACCGTTTTGCCCTGACTAGTGGAGTTCTTGGTAATTGAGGTCCCTTGATCAGCGGGTTGAAAAGTATTTTTGATTTCGATGGAAATTCCTTTGGCCAATACAGGTTGAATCGTAGGCGGGTAGAGCACCTTGGCACCAAAGTGAGAAAGTTCCATGGCTTCTTCATAGGAGATATGCGGAATTGCCTTGGCTTGTTTCACCCATTTCGGATTGGCGGTGTACATACCGCTGACATCCGTCCAGATTTGCAGAATTTCAGCATCGATGGCGGCCGCTATAATCGCGGCGGTATAATCAGAACCTCCCCGGCCGAGGGTGGTCGCATTTCCTTTTTCCGAAGATGCGATAAATCCTGGTGCAACGATTACTTTTTGAGAAGCTTTATTTATAAAAGTGTTGCAGTTCGCATTGGTCAAGTCAAAGTTGACCGTGGCCTTGCCGTTTACGTTGTTCGTGATGATGAGCGCTCTACTATCCGCATGAATCGCGTCTAACTGCTCTTGCTTGAAATACTCACAAATAATATAAGACGATAATAGTTCTCCATAGCTCACGATTTTATCCGAAAGCTGTGGCGTAATCTCCCCAATCAAAAAAGCACCTTCAAGTAAGGTTTCCAGGGTATTCAATTCACTTTTTACCTTGCTCAAAATAGCACTTTGAACGTTTATATTGATAAGTGACTTGACTGTTGACAAATGTCTGTCCTCTAATTCTTTAACCATCGGTTTGTAAGCTGCATCTTGTTTAGAAGCGAGTAACGATGCATTTAATAAGGTATCGGTAACTCCTCCAAAAGCCGAAACGACCACTACGATTTTATCCGACTTGGTGTCGGAAACGATGTTTTTTACTAAGGTTATGTTTTGTGCGTTGGCTACGGAAGTACCCCCGAATTTTAGAACTTGCATGTCATTGAATTGAAAGTGGATTTTTTTGAAAAGTGCCCGAAATAGGTATTGTCGAATATATAGCAGATTACCCCAAAGGGGTTGTGCAAGCCGTGTAGCAGTGACTTGTGTGTGTCTTGAAAAATGTTGCTATGTCCGTTTTATAAAAAACCATCTCAGTAATAGAACGGTAAATGTAGTACTTTTGATGTGCCCAGCAAATCTTGCCGATAATTTTTACGGAATTATTAAAAATAAGGTTCTTAAATCGTTAATAATGCTTACGAATGCCGATACTGGGTCAAACCGTTTAAAATATAAAGAACGCATATGAAGATTTTTTCTGCAGAGCAGATTTATGCCGCCGATAAATTTACAATTGAAAAACAACAGATTACGACCGATGAGCTCATGGAGCGGTCGGCCGTTCAGATTTTCAACTGGATACATACCCGAATGCAAGGTGCTCAGGTAAAAATACACTTGTTCTGTGGTATTGGAAACAATGGGGGCGATGGTATCGCATTGGCCAGACACCTACAAGAACACGGCTATAACATAGCTGTTTATGTCGTGAATTACAGTAAAAAACGCTCTAAGGACTTTTTAATCAATCTGGAACGATTAAAGGCAAGAAAGGTGTGGCCTGAATTTTTGGATGCCGATCACAAACTTCCTGAAATCGGTCGTGATGACATCATTGTGGATGCCATTTTCGGGATAGGGTTAAATCGACCACCCGCGGATTGGGTGGTTCAGCTCATGGGGCATTTGCATAGTTCAGAGGCGTTTATCCTTTCGGTCGATATTCCATCAGGACTATATACAGATCGACTATCAGCCGATAAGAATTCTATTGTCCGATCTAATTTCGTACTGAGTTTTCAAGCTCCAAAACTGATATTCTTTTTACCTGAGACTGGTGTTTACAGCAACCAATGGGAGCTTTTGGATATCGGGTTAGACCCGGAATTTCTAATGACGACGGATACTGATTACGAACTTATCGGTAAGAACGAGGTGCTTCCATTTTATATTCCTAGGGAAAAGTTCTCTCATAAAGGCACTTATGGCCATGCACTCTTGATTGGTGGTAGTAAGGGCAAGATCGGGGCGGTATTGTTGGTTACGCGGGCTTGTTTGAATGCAGGCAGTGGTCTCGTCACGGCCTATGTGCCTGAATGTGGTTATCTACCGTTACAGACAGGGCTGCCAGAAGCAATGGTGATAACCGAAGGTGAAAATTTCATCTCGAAAATCGAATTCGGTCTTTCCCCGACTGTTATAGGGATAGGAGTGGGCTTAGGAATGGATAAAGCAACCACTAAGGCTTTTTCCGATTTACTTAAGACCAATGAAGTGCCAATGGTTATAGATGCTGACGGACTTAATATGCTCTCAGAACACCGAAGTATGTTGGATGATATACCGGGCCAATCAGTTCTAACCCCACATCCAAAAGAATTGGAACGGTTGATAGGTGAATGGGCAGATGATTTCGACAAGCTCGAAAAGACCAAGGCATTTTCAAAAAAGTACAATTGTATTGTCGTTATTAAGGGGGCGCATTCCATTACCGTGTATGGCGATAAGGGCTATGTGAATACCACGGGTAATCCAGGGATGGCCACTGCGGGTAGTGGTGATGTGCTAACCGGAATCATTTCAGGATTTCTAGCACAGGGATACGAACCTCTAAAGGCGGCCCTTTTTGGAGTATATCTGCACGGTAGGGCCGGTGATATCGCCGTTGAACACACTGGTTACCAATCTTTGACAGCTTCAGCGATTAACGAAACCATTGGAATGGCTTTTATCGATTTGTTCAAGATGCCTGAACAACCACAACCGCAAGAGCAAGAAGAACAAGGGCAATAAAAAAGGCCTTTTAAAAAGGCCTTTCTGATATTAAATGGTCAAAATATAGATTATTTGCTTTTAACTCTTCTTTTTACCCATGCAAGGGCATTATCGAATTCTATAAAAAATTTCATTTGTTTTTTGTAGAACAATTTCTCGATTTTGAAATTGTGCATATCGATTTCCTTTATAGAAACAATAGCGAAGGCTTTAAGGTTTTCCAATTGCCTTATATAGGTGTAAATCGTAGGGTCGATAGCATATGAGTTTTGGCGTAAACTAATATACCCGAAGTCTTTACCCCTGAAATGTATTTCTGAAATACCTATAATTTGATATGCCCTTTCTAATGTGATCGTTGCGCCCTCATCAAAATTCGCTACCATGTAGTTGTCATATACTTGAACCGTGCCCACGTCCAACTTATATTCTCGTATGACTACTCTCTTTCTTTTGTTTTTGGTTTGTCCCACTTTCATTTTTCCCATAGTTGTAATGTCTGAAACGAAAGTAGAATTAACAAGTCCTAAAGAGAAAAATATTAGATTAAACGCGTAAATATCGTTTATATGACGAAATCGTTAATTGGCTGGCACTGTATTTCTTACGAGGCTAATTTTTACCCATAAAAAAAGGAGTCATTTTGTATGACTCCTTTGATTCCAATTTCTTACGGTATATTAAGTCTTCGAAGATTTTTCGGCCT
Organism: uncultured Flavobacteriaceae bacterium; assembly: GCA_947494565.1. Lineage (GTDB taxonomy): Bacteria > Bacteroidota > Bacteroidia > Flavobacteriales > Flavobacteriaceae > Maribacter_C. The sequence goes on from CANLVG010000006.1 coordinate 130,314, forward strand.
TCTTGATCTTAATCGTCAATTCTTCCTTCTTTTTGTCCAAGTCCATTGAGATGGTATCGCCCTCTTCAAGTTTTGAATTTACGATTTCCTCAGCCAAGGCATCTTCGATATACTTTTGAATGGCCCTCTTAAGTGGTCGAGCACCGTATTGTTTATCAAAGCCCTTTTCAGCGATATAGTCTTTGGCGGTAGCGGATAGCTTCAAGTCATATCCGATATCATTGATGCGCGCATAGAGCTTATCCAATTCAATATCGATGATTTTATGGATATCTTCCCGTTCAAGCGGATTGAAAACAATTACATCATCGATTCTATTTAAAAATTCAGGTGCAAAAGCCTTCTTCAACGCATTTTCGATAACACTTTTCTGATGTGAATCGGCTTGCGATTTCTTTGCGGAAGTACCAAAACCAACTCCTTGACCGAAATCCTTCAATTGCCGTGCCCCGATATTCGATGTCATGATGATGATCGTATTTCTGAAGTCTATTTTTCTTCCAAGGCTATCTGTTAGATATCCATCATCCAACACTTGTAATAACATGTTGAATACATCTGGATGCGCCTTTTCGACCTCATCGAGCAAAATCACCGAATAGGGCTTTCTTCTTACCTTCTCCGTCAACTGCCCGCCTTCTTCATAGCCAACGTATCCCGGGGGTGCTCCGACAAGCCTTGAAATGGCAAATTTTTCCATGTATTCGCTCATATCGATGCGAATCAATGCGTCTTCCGAGTCGAACAGTTCATTGGCCAAAACTTTAGCCAATTGGGTCTTACCTACACCCGTTTGTCCTAGAAAGATAAATGAACCTATAGGTTTGTTCGGATCTTTTAGACCCGCTCGGTTTCGCTGAATGGCTTTTGCCACTTTCGCTACGGCTTCATCCTGTCCGATGACATTATTTTTGATCAATTCCGGCAATTCGGCCAACTTATTGCTTTCGGTCTGTGCAATTCTATTGACAGGTATACCACTCATCATAGACACCACATCGGCAACATTTTCCTCTGTAACTATTTCCTTATGGAGCTTACTCTCATCTTCCCATCGTTCTTGCGCAGCGGCCAATTCCTTTTCGAGACGTTTTTCATCATCACGCAATTTTGCGGCCTCTTCGTATTTCTGTTTCTTAACGACGCTGTTTTTCAATACCCGAACATCATCGAGTTGCTTCTCAAGGTCCACGATCTGTTTTGGTACATCCATGTTCACGATATGAACTCGAGAACCGGCTTCATCCAAAGCATCGATGGCCTTGTCGGGCAAAAAGCGATCTGTCATATACCGATTCGTCAGTTTGACACAGGCCACAATGGCCTCATCGGTATAATCCACATTGTGATGATCTTCGTATTTACCTTTGATATTCTGTAATATTTCGATGGTTTCACCTACCGATGTCGGCTCAACGATTACTTTCTGGAATCTACGCTCCAGCGCACCGTCTTTTTCGATATACTGTCGATATTCATCCAAGGTGGTCGCTCCGATACATTGAATCTCACCCCTGGCAAGCGCGGGTTTGAACATATTGGAGGCATCTAAGCTTCCAGTTGCTCCTCCAGCACCGACAATGGTATGTATTTCGTCAATGAACAGGATAACGTCATCGTTTTTTTCCAATTCGTTCATTACGGCCTTCATACGCTCTTCAAACTGGCCACGATATTTTGTACCGGCAACCAATGAGGCGAGGTCTAAGGTAACAACCCTTTTCCCATAAAGTATTCTGGAAACCTTTTTGTTGATGATCCGCAGGGCCAATCCTTCGGCGATGGCACTTTTACCAACACCTGGTTCTCCGATGAGCAGTGGGTTGTTCTTTTTCCTTCTACTCAAAATCTGCGAAACCCTTTCGATTTCCTTTTCCCTTCCGACTACCGGGTCCAAGCGATTTTCCTCCGCCATTTGGGTGAGGTCTCGCCCGAAATTATCCAGTACAGGGGTTTTCGATTTTTTATTTCCTTTTTGACCTGAAGTACTACCAAATGTACTTTCCTTACCTTCATTCGCTTCATCACTATCACCGGGAAAGGATTCGGAGGTGGGGGCGTCTACGATATCGTCGTCACTTGTTATCATAAATTTGAACTGCTCCTTCACACCATCATAATCTACTTTCAACTTGTGAAGTAACTTGGTCGTCGGGTCATTTTCATTTCTCAAAATACACAGCAAAAGATGCGCTGTGTTGATCGACGAACTCTGAAATAGCTTTGCCTCTAAAAATGTGGTTTTCAGGGCACGCTCTGCCTGCCTTGTCAAGTGCAGGTTTTTCTTATCTTTCTGAACGTTGCTGGGGCTTGGGTTAGAGGGGCTAAGAATTTCTACTTTTCTGCGCAGATGGTCTAAATCGACATCAAGTGCATCTAAAATAGTGATTGCTTTTCCACTTCCATCGCGCAAAAGACCTAACATCAAGTGCTCGGTACCGATAAAATCGTGACCCAACCGTAATGCCTCTTCTTTGCTATACGCAATTACGTCCTTAACTCTTGGCGAAAAATTATCATCCATAAAACAATCCGTATAAGCTTTAAAATTAGTAAATCTAGAACAATCTTAGGCAAATACCGTACCCATATTCGATAAACTATATCGAATTGACGAAAAAAGCATCGATTTACAAAATAATCAATAGGGTAATTATCAACTACCTACAACGCAAAAAGTGTTAATAAATTGTTGAATAAAGTAAGGTTTGTGTTCTTTGAAGGCTACGATTTTACGTATATTGGCATGCTTTTTTAATCAATTAAATACTTTAAGAATTGCATATGGCAGAAGGAGAAAAATTGATTCCAATTAACATCGAAGATGAAATGAAATCTGCCTACATTGATTATTCAATGTCGGTCATTGTGTCACGTGCTTTACCTGATGTCAGGGATGGTCTTAAGCCGGTACACAGAAGGGTGCTTTACGGAATGTACGAATTAGGCGTTCGTAGTACAAGTTCCCACAAGAAATCGGCTCGTATCGTTGGGGAGGTCTTAGGAAAGTACCACCCTCATGGAGACACGTCGGTATATGATTCGATGGTGCGTATGGCACAGGAATGGAGTCTGCGCTATATGTTGGTCGACGGGCAAGGTAACTTTGGGTCTGTAGACGGTGATAGTCCTGCAGCAATGCGTTATACTGAAGCGCGAATGCGGAGAATTGCGGATGACATGTTGGCGGATATTGATAAAGATACCGTTGACCATCAGCTCAATTTTGATGATTCACTGCAAGAACCGACCGTCTTACCGGCAAGAATCCCCAATTTATTGGTGAACGGAGCGTCGGGAATCGCAGTTGGTATGGCGACCAATATGCCACCCCATAACCTGACGGAAGTGGTAGATGGTACGGTGGCCTACATCGACAACAACGATATCGAGATCGATGAGTTGATTACCCATATTAAAGCTCCTGATTTCCCCACCGGTGGAATCATTTATGGATACGATGGCGTAAAGGAGGCCTTCCACACCGGAAGGGGCCGTGTTGTAATGCGCGCAAAGGCTACTTTTGAAGAGGTACAGGGACGCGAATGTATCATTGTTGATGAGATCCCGTATCAGGTCAACAAGGCCGATATGATCAAGAAGACGGCCGATTTGATCAACGATAAGAAGATAGAGGGAATCTCAAGTATACGAGACGAGTCCGATCGTAAGGGAATGCGTATCGTATATATCTTGAAGCGAGATGCGATCCCTAACATAGTTCTAAATACCCTATACAAGTATACGGCCTTGCAATCTTCGTTCAGTGTGAACAATATCGCACTGGTGAATGGAAGACCACAGCTATTGAATGTAAAAGAAATGATCCACTATTTTGTGGAGCATCGCCATGATGTGGTGGTAAGGCGCACGACCTATGAATTGAAAAAAGCGGAAGACCGTGCCCACATCTTAGAAGGACTGATCATTGCTTCCGATAATATAGATGAGGTCATAAAGATTATCAGAGCTTCTTCGAACGCCGATGAGGCCCGTGAGAATTTGATGGAGCGTTTCAAGCTTACCGAAATCCAGGCCAAGGCAATCGTAGAAATGAGATTGCGCCAATTGACCGGTCTCGAGCAGGACAAGTTAAGAAACGAGTACGATGAGATCATCAAGACCATTGCCGATTTAAAGGACATCTTGGCGAGAAAGGAACGAAGGATGCAGATTATCAAGGATGAACTTCTTGAGGTCAAAGATAAATATGGGGATGAAAGACGTTCTGAAATCAATTTTGCTGGTGGTGATTTGAGTATGGAAGATATGATTCCGAATGAACAAGTGGTGATCACTATTTCACATGCGGGATATATCAAACGAACTCCTTTGACCGAATACAAGACCCAAAACAGGGGAGGAGTAGGCCAAAAAGCCTCATCAACTCGTAATGAAGACTTCCTAGAACACTTGTTCGTAGGTACGAATCACCAATACATGTTGTTCTTTACCCAAAAAGGGAAATGCTTCTGGATGCGGGTTTATGAAATTCCCGAGGGAAGTAGAACTTCAAAAGGGCGAGCCATCCAAAATTTGATCAATATCGAGAACAATGATAAGGTCAAAGCGTTTATCTGTACCCAAGACCTTAAAGACGAAGACTATGTCAATAGTCATTACGTAATTATGGCGACCAAAAAAGGAACAGTGAAAAAGACTTCTTTGGAACAGTATTCCAGACCAAGGCAAAATGGAATCAATGCCATCGGTATCCGTGAAGGAGATGAGCTGTTAGAGGCCAAACTGACCACAGGAACGAGTCAGATTTTCCTAGGACTTAAATCAGGAAAGGCGATTCGCTTCGAGGAAGGCAAGACACGACCAATGGGCCGTAATGCCTCCGGTGTTAGAGGAATTACTCTAGCGAATGAAAACGATGAGGTAATCGGAATGGTTTCGGTTCATAATTTTGAAGATGAACTTTTGGTCGTTTCCGAAAATGGATATGGAAAAAGATCCAGTATCGATGACTACAGAATCACTAATCGTGGCGGTAAGGGGGTCAAGACGATTTCCATTACGGAGAAAACAGGTGGTTTGGTAGCTATCAAAAATGTATGTGATTCCGATGACTTGATGATCATTAATAAATCAGGGATAGCTATTCGCATGAGCGTTGAAGATCTGCGTGTCATGGGAAGGGCGACCCAAGGGGTAAAGCTCATCAATATCAAGGGAAATGATAGCATTGCCGCGGTAGCCAAAGTGATGAAAGATGATGATGAACTAGAAGAGGTGGACATTATGGGTATCGAGGTGACCACTGAAGATGGCACGGCTATTGATAATGGAAGTGCGGATGCTACGGAAAACAGCTCCGAAGAAGAATAAAATAATAAACCTTTTAAACTCTAACTTTTAATATATTCGAAGATGAAAACTAAAATTTTAATACTTGCAACAATGTCATTTGCCATGGTGGCCGTTGCACAGAAGGCTGAACTCAAAACCGCGGAGAAGGCGGTCAAGAGTGGCGATATGGCTACTGCAAAGACGGCGCTTGACGGTATTTCCGGAATGGTTGACGGAGCGGATCAAAAATATCAAGCGCAATACCACTACCTCAGGGGGCAAGCTTATGCAGATCTCGGAAAAAAGGGAGATAACGCTGCTTTCACAGAAGCCGCTGAGTCTTTCAAAAAAGTCGTTGAGGTCGAAGAGCAGATGGGGAAATCCAAATATTCAGGAGAGACCAAGCAACGGATAGCGGCCCTGACCGCCGATATGGTGAATTCCGCAGTTGAGGACAACGGTAAAAAGAACTTTAAAGAGGCCGCCGAAAAACTATACATGGCGTATAAATTAAGTCCTCAAGATACTTCTTACCTGTACTATGCCGCAAGTAGTGCGGTAAATGGTCAACATTTTGAAGAGGCCCTTACGTATTACGATGAACTTAAAACTATTGGATATGACGGTAGTGGGATAGTTTATAAGGCGACCAACAATGAAACAGGAGAGGTTGAAACAATGGACAAGGTACAGCGCGACCTTATGGTGAAATCAGGAACATTTAAGGATCCAATTGATGAGAAAACACCATCAAAAACCGCTGAAATCGTCAAAAATACAGCGCTGATATACACGCAATTGGGTCAAGATGAAAAAGCCTTGGAAGCGTATAAAACCGCAAGGGCCAATGATCCTAAAGATGTGAACTTAATCTTGAACGAGGCTAATCTTCATTATAAGATGGGCGACAAGGAAAAGTTCAAGGAATTAATGTCCGAAGCGGCTTCCGTTGCGCCTGATAATCCAGATTTGCACTACAACATTGGGGTAATCAATATGGAACAAGGAAATATCGAAGAAGCTCGTGCATCGTACAAAAAGGCTCTTGAAGTTAATCCGAACTATACGAACGCTCAACTTAACCTTTCCACAACCTATGTGAACGAAGGTAACGGACTCATCGATGAGATGAACTCTTTGGGCAATTCACGCGCGGATATCGCCAGATACGATGAGCTTAAGAAGAAAAAAGATGATCTGTTTATGGAAGGTGCCCAGGTACTTGAAGATGCATTGAAGGAGAACCCAGATAATCAAGGGATATTGACCCAATTGAAGAATATCTACGGGGCCATGGGAGATAATGAGAATTTCATGAGACTTAAAAAGTTATTGGGTGAATAGTAAAAGAACCCAAAAATGATTCTTTAAGAGGCCCTACTTCGAAGTGGGGCCTTTTTTTATATGATTTTTTTGATGACCCGAAGTGTATGGGTATATCGGTTGGCTTCGGTATTAAAAATTCCGGTGTGGTCTATTCGATCGATTCTGACCTTTCCGTGGCAATGGATGATGTAGTTGTTTTCCATGACGATGCCCACATGATCGATAACCCCTTCTTTAGTATCAAAAAATGCAAGATCTCCAGGTTCGCTTTCCTCAATAAAGCTCAGTGCTTCGCCTTGGCCAGATTGCGCCAATGCTGTTCGTTTTAATCGATACCCATTGACTTTGTAGGTCATTTGGGTAAAACCTGAACTGTCTAGGCCAAATGGAGTGCGCCCGCCCCAGAGAAATGGGGCGTTTAGATATAATAATGCCGTTTGTATCAAACTTGATTTATCTTGCTCGTTTTCAAAATAGCTTCCTTCAAATCGATGGCCCAGAATGTCCGCCGTGTGTACCGATGACCCTAATACAAGAGGATGCAAGACACTTTCTTTTGAGGTTACAAAGGAAATCAGGTCGGCCGCATATTTCCTTTTTTCCTTGGCTTCTATGGCATCGTAGTCATTTTGGGTCATGTGAACTAGTTGGTTGTTTGGTACCCAACCTTCACATTGGTCAAAAGCTAACCTTATTTTGCTCCAAGTCTTTCTAGACTCAATGACTTTAAAATGTTCACCATAGAGTATTTGGGATACCATTTCACCGGTATCATCTGCAATAGATCGAACCGGAACAACGCTAAGGTGACAAATACCGTACTGCATGAATGTTACGACCTAGTTCAGAATTAACCCCTTTCGATTACTATGGCCGAAGCACCTCCACCACCATTACAGATAGCAGCTGCCCCGAGTTTTGATTTCCTTTGTTCTAGGGTGTGAAGTAGGGTCACGAGAATTCGGGCACCGGAACAACCTAAAGGGTGTCCTAAGGAGACCGCACCTCCATTAACATTGACATTCTGGTCCGTCAGTCCTAATAATTTCATATTGGCCAGTCCAACCACGGAAAATGCCTCATTAAACTCGAAGAAATCCACGTCATCAATAGTGATACCTGCCTTTGAGAGAGCTTTAGGTAATGCTTTTGCCGGGGCCGTCGTGAACCATTTTGGTTCTTGAGCCGCATCGGCATATCCTTTTATTTTCGCAAGTACTTGCAAGTTCAGTTCTTTCGCTTTTTCCGCACTCATCAATACGAGAGCGGCAGCTCCGTCATTAATAGTAGACGCGTTGGCGGCGGTCACTGTTCCGCCCTTTGAAAAAGCGGCCCTAAGGGCAGGTATTTTTTCGAGTTTCACATTTCTAAATTCCTCATCTTCAGATACTAAAATTGGCTCACCTCTCCGTTGAGGTACCTCTACCGGAACCACTTCGTTCGTAAAACGGCCATGTTCCCATGCGTCTGCCGATCTTTGATACGATTGTATTGCAAATGCATCTTGATCTTCTCGACTAAAATTATGTTTTTCCGCACATGCATCGGCGCAAACACCCATTGCATTTTGATCATACACATCCACGAGTCCATCTTTCTGCATTCCGTCGATCAAGGAGGTAGGCCCGAATTTTTGGCCGGATCTCATATGTACATAATGCGGAATGAGACTCATATTTTCCATACCACCGGCAACAGCTATTTCTATATCGCCCAAGGCAATTGCTTGTGCAGCCTGCATGACGGCTTTCATACCCGAGGCGCAAACCTTATTCACCGTAGTACAGGGAACACGATCAGGAATGCCCGCAAACAGAGCCGCCTGGCGTGCCGGAGCTTGTCCGGTACCGGCTTGAACGACATTGCCCATTAAAACTTCATCGACGCGATTAGGGTCGAGTGCTATTTTTTCCAAAGCACCTTTTATGGCAATGGCTCCTAGCTTAGGAGCGGGTATGCTTGAAAGTTTACCCATGAAACTGCCGATTGGCGTCCGTACTGCGGAAACAATGACTACATCTTTCATATGAACAATTTATTCAGTCTTATTTTGCGAAATTACTAAATTAAGTGGGTTAATCTAAAATCAAGTTACCTATTGGCCAATTGGGTTACATCGCTTGAAAACCAATAGGTTGAATGGTTTTTTATGGAATGTAGGTCTAAATTGGATGACTTACGAACTTCTTTTACGGGTATATTTTTCTATTTTTGATATCTGACGTCTTTTCAATGCGAAAATCCCTAGACAACCTTTACAAAAACCAATCACTGATTTACAAGTATGTACTCTATGCTGTCAGTGTATTCGGAATCGTGTTTTTTTTTCCAAAAGGAGGGAAGTTCAAATATGAATTTCAAAAGGGAAAACCTTGGCAATATGAGAATCTCTATGCTCCGTTTGACTTTTCGGTATCCAAGACTGCGGAAGAAATCCAAAATGAGCAGAAACTCGTTAAGAGTAGGCAAATAGACTATTTTACTGTAGATACCTCGGTTTTAGATCAGGCAAAAGAACAGTATGAGGCTAATTTCCCCACTGTTTTTACAACTGAAAATTACAACGAAAATCAACTGCCTACTTTAAAGCAAGCAGGTAGAAAGATTATAAATGAACTCTATGCCAAGGGGGTGATTGAATCCATTTCGGATAAGAACCCTGATGACCCTATCTATCTGGTTGTCAATAACCTTCAAAAAGCGACCGTATTCAGGGAGTTGTATGCATTGGATAGGCTTGATAAGGCAATACGGGACATGTTGCGGGAGAATGGACTCGGTATGTTCGCGCGTCAATTTCAGCAATTACTGGGTGGGTTTATCAGGGCTAATGTTACCTATGACCAAAGTCTTTCCGAAAAAGCATTGGAGGGTGAAATAGCCAAAATTTCGCATACCAGGGGAACAATCGATGAGGGAAAATTGATTATTGCCAAAGGGGAAGTAGTCGAGGCCGAAAACTTCAAGATCTTGAATTCGTTACGTGAGGAGTACGAATCCGAACTTTGGGCGGCCAGCAACTATTATTTTATACTGTTCGGCTATACCGTTTTGGTAGCTTTAGTGCTGATGATGCTTCTTTTCTTTCTGAAGAAGTACCGGCCCGAGATCTATCAGAACAACACGAAGGTGACCTTCATTTTTTTCAACATACTACTGATGGTCTTTGTCACCACCATGATGGTCAAATACAATGAGATGTACGTATTTGTAGTACCACTTTGCATACTGCCATTGGTGTTGAAAACCTTTTTTGATGCGCGTCTGGGGCTTTTTGTACATGTGCTTACCGTGTTGATATTGGGTTTTGTAGTACCCAATAGCTTCGAATATATTTTCTTGCAGATCAGTGCTGGTATTGTTACCATTCTCACTATTTCAGAATTATACAAGCGCGCGAATCTTTTCATTTCGGTCGGGCAGATTACCTTGATCTATATCATCGGATACTTGGCCTTTCATATCATCCATGAAGGAAATTTAGAAAATATCGTGTGGTTCACCCTTGGGCTGTTTCTACTCAATGGTATGATCACTCTTTTTGTTCAGCCGCTCATCTATATCTACGAGAAGGTGTTCGGCCTAGTGTCCGATGTTTCACTTTTGGAACTCTCAGATACCAATTCTAGATTATTGAAGGAACTATCGAACAAGGCGCCGGGTACGTTCCACCATTCACTCCAAGTGGCCAATTTGGCCGAAGCTGCAGCGAATGAAGTGGGCGCGAATTCAATGTTGGTGCGTGTTGGTGCGCTCTATCATGATATTGGTAAAATGTTGAATCCGACTTATTTTACGGAAAATCAGATTACCAATGTAAATCCGCATGATGAGCTATCGGCAAAAGACAGCGCTAAGATTATTATCGATCACGTGATTGGTGGAATTGAACTGGCACGTAAAAATGGTATACCTGATCGTGTAATCGACTTTATTCGATCACATCACGGAACTACCCTGGTCTACTATTTCTTTAAAAAGCAACAGGAACTCGATGGTGAAGCCAATGAAGATGATTTTAGATATCCTGGCCCCATTCCATTTTCTAAGGAAACCGCGATTCTAATGATGGCCGATTCGGTAGAGGCAGCCTCTAAGAGTTTAAAGAACCCAACCTTTCTTATAATCGATGCCTTTGTAAATAAGATTATCGCCGGGCAAATGTCGGCGAACCAATTTGTGAATGCCGATATCACTTTTAAGGAAATAGAGGTCATCAAAAAAATCTTCAAGCAAAAACTGACTAATATTTATCATCTTAGAGTAGAGTATCCTGAATAGATAGTGAGCCGTGTGAAACGGAATGATTTTTGTGGCATTTTACTAATCAAAAAATAGCGATACGATTATGAAAATACTGCCTTCTATTTTGCTTTTTGTTTCCCTTTTTCAATGTCACTACGCTACTGCACAAGGAGATTCTTTCAAAGAATTCATAAGTGGAGATTTTACAAAGACGCTACCTCAGGATAATAGCCTTCGTGATTCCTTATTGGAATGGCAAGAGCGAATCGCGATCCAATTGGATAAGAAAGCGGTGATGCCTAAAGATTTACTTTTTTTTAAAGCTTATGTTCTCACAGGACCCAAACAACTGAGAGTAAGTGCCAGTGACGTTCTTAAAGTCGAATTATTGGATGGGAAAGGTAAATTGATTAAAAGTCAAAACCATAAGATCCTAAGCGGTCAAACCCATGGTTCATTCGAAATACCCAAAAAACTAAAACAGGGTACGTACTTTTTTAGGGCATATACCCAATGGATGCTAAATTATGGTGCCGAACAAATTGCACTTCAAAAAATTCAAGTAGGTGATTTCGATAGAAGTTCGACTGTGGATAAAATTCAATTTTATCCCGAGGGAGGTGCGTTAGTCGCTGGTTTGGAGAATAAATTGATTATAAGAATCGATGGAAATAGATTAGGTAATGTTCAGATTGTCGATGTACAAGATCAAAGTGTTTCAAATGTGGTGAGGTATGGTGAGAATATATTCTCCGTACTTTTCAAACCTGAGAAGGAGAATCGGTATTTTCTCAAATTCAATAATGGTCTAAAGTATCCACTACCACCCATTCAAGATTCGGGCTACACGTTACAGGTCAATACTATTGAAGAGGATGTTTTTGATTTGCGTATTCTGGCGAGCCCTAAGTTTCAGAATGAAATACTTCATGTTATTGGGGAGTCTAAGGGTATAAGGTATTTAAATGCCGAAGTTGATTTTAAAGATGATTCGAGCATTGATTTTCAAATACCTAAAAAAGGATTGCCGCTTGGGCTATTTGAGTTGTCTTTACGTAATGAGGGTGGTGAGGTATTGGCGAAAAGAAAGTTACAGATTGGCGAGTCCCAGTTACGGATAGCACTAGAACCGATCGACAAAGAACTGTCTAAAGGGATAAAATCGTTTGCGATTAAAGTGACAGATAGGGAGGGCAAGCCCGTTGCTGCCGAGTTGAGTGTTAGTTTCAAGGAGCATGAGAATACTTTGGAACCTTTTGATGGAGAAGCCCTGTCCGGTTATTCTGGTATTAGTAGGAAAGAGAGGTTTACAAATGATCTGTTGTTGCGTACCCATCAGCTGCCTGTCAATTCTGGAACAAATAGCACCGAGGACTTCCCGGATAAAATATACCATGATTTTCAAAATGGATTGGAGTTTTATGGGCAGGCATATGATTTGAATAACAAATTGATTGCCAATACTGCGGTGCAAATACTTATTAAGACGGAAGAAGGTAACATTGTAAAAGAGGTCCGAACAGATTCTAATGGAATGCTCAAGTTATTTGGGCTTCAGTTAGAAGGAGCTGCGACGATGGTTTTTAGAAGGGTGGCTGAGGATACCAAATCAAAACTGATACGCGTACATACGTACACGTATGAAATACCACCATTGAAAGTACCTTCTAATGAAAACAATATAAGTGCCCTTAACTTGAGGAAATCGCGGCCCGAAGTTCTAAAAACACCTGAAAAAAAGCGAGCCTCTTTAGCACAAGAGGAGGGCGTCATTATGTTGGATGGGGTAACCTTGGTAGAAGAAAAAGCAAGAAAAATGTCTGCTCAGTCGGTATACGGTATTGAGCCCACCAGACAAGTATATCAAGATTTGGAAAACCCGAGGACGATTCCTCAATTGTTTCTAGGTATTCCCGGTTTTCAAGTTAGCGGTATGGGCGGTTTGAATCCAACCCTTGTAATACCGAAATCCGTAGGTATTGGCCCCGTACTTTGGGTGGTTGACGGTTTTCCACTCGACCAAGAAACCAGTTCGTTACGTGAGGTAATGAATTTGCTTAGTTATATCGATATTGAGCGTATTGATTTTTTGTCAGGGCCAAGCGCCGCTATATACGGATCAAGGGCTTCTGGCGGTGTAATTTCCATAAACACAAGATCAGGTGATACTGAAGAATATTATGCAAGAAAGGATGGCCAAACCATTTTTCAGGGATTCCACAACTCGGTCGATTTTACAGCATATCAAGAATCGCGTAAAGTGAATAAAAGAAGAGAGAAACTCCCACAAACGCTCTATTGGAATCCTTCTTTGAAAACCGATGAAAATGGGGAAGCGATTATCAAAGTAAAGCTTCCATCCGAGGCGCTGAAAATCAAGTTTGAAGCACTTATCTTAACCCCGGAGGGTAGAAGGGGAAGGGTCGTTCAATCCTTCTAAAATTACATCACATAAAATAATCAAAAAAGTTGCTAAGTAATTCTTGAAACAGTACATTTGCATCCGCATTTTGTGCGATAGTTCATTGAGAAAATAAAGGAGAGGTGCCGGAGTGGTAACGGAGCAGATTGCTAATCTGTCGACGCGTAAGTGTCGCATGGGTTCGAGTCCCATTCTCTCCGCAATTTTCTTTTACATTTTAAATAGGATAACCATCGGGGTGTAGCGTAGCCCGGTTATCGCGCCGCGTTTGGGACGCGGAGGTCGCAGGTTCGAATCCTGCCACCCCGACGAACCACTTTTCAAGTGGTATGAAAGCACTGTTAACTGACTGGTTGACAGTGCTTTTCATTTTTTATGAATTCATCCGATATCATCTAATATCATATAAAAGGTGTAGAGTTCGGTGAATGGATTGGTACGATGGTTGTGCATAATTTTGGTAGTGGATAGGGCTATTTATAGTCGTCTTTGCAAACAAGGTTTGTTCAATTTAAAAGACTCGTATCATGCGCAACAACAGCACTTTAGCAGTACTCATTTTTACAAGGGACATTAACTATAACCCTGAAAAACTCACCATTTATGCCCGTATAACCGTCGATGGAAGACGCGCGGAAATCAGTTTAAAGAGGTATACATCGGTGAATGTTTGGGACGTTTCCAAGGGAAGGGTCATCGGAACGACATCAAAAGCCAGGTTGCTCAATAGCTATCTTGACGAGGTATATGTCCAGATCCTGGACGCCCACAAACAACTTTTACGGGAGGGCAAGGTAATTACCGCACAAGCCGTAAAGGCCCGATTCCTGGGACAGGACGAACAGCACAAGACACTCAAAGAACTTGTCAAGTATCATAATACCACAATGGACTCCGTGCTGAAATATGGCACGATGAAAAACTACTATTCCACCGAACGCTATCTGCATAGTTTCATAAGCGACAAATTCAGTTCCCCCGACGTCTACCTAAAACAATTGAATTATAGGTTCATCGTAGACTTTGAACAATACCTTTTGAATTATCGTCCAGAGAAGGCTAGAAAAACCTGTTCTAATAATGGTGCAATGAAACATTTGGAGCGCCTCATGAAAATGACAAATCTAGCAGTGAAACTGGAATGGTTGGAAAAAGACCCTTTCCATCAATACAAGCTCAACTTCCAGAAACACAATCGAAGCTACCTCTCCGAAAGAGAACTGCAATTGATAGAGGAAACCGTTTTTAAAACGGGCTATGAAAAGGTGAGGAACATATTTCTATTTTCCTGTTATACAGGACTATCCTATATAGATGTCAAGGAGCTTATGACCGAACAACTGGTTTTGGGAATAGATGGCAATCATTGGTTACATACCAAGCGGGCGAAGACGGATGAAATCGTAAAGATTCCATTATTGCCAAAAGCGAAAGCCATAATCGAAAAATATTCCGATGAAATGAAAAACTGTCCAAGCGGCAAATTACTTCCGGTCTTTAGCAACCAAAAAGTAAATAGCTACTTGAAAGTGATTACAAAGGCGTGTGGAGTACATAAGAACATCACCTTTCATTCAGCAAGGCATACGTTTGCGACGACGGTAACCCTTTCCAATGGAGTGCCCATCGAAACGGTTTCCAAAATGTTGGGTCATGCCAAGTTGACAACGACGCAGATCTATGCAAGGGTCTTGGAAAAGAAAGTAGGGGAGGATATGCAAGACCTGATGGACCTTTTTGAAGCAAAGGAGAAACAAAGAAGCGAAGCCCCCAAATCCTTACCCTAACTTTTGCGCATGGTTCCTGTTGGATTTTTGTAGCGTCCCGATAGGTAAGCGTGAAGCAAAAATAGAATAGGGCGCATCCTACTTTTTGGTTATTGAAAAGCCCTTTTTAGGGTATTCAAAACTTAGGAGTGGAACGAAGAAGATTTGAATAGCAAGAGGACAACGCGCTAAAGCGACGTTGTGTATTTAATTATTGATTCAAATAACTGAAAATCAGTGAATTAAAATATATTTTAAAACCATAGAAATTGTCAAAATTGTAACAATCAGCAATAAAACCCCTATGAATACGGGAATAAATTGTAACAATCGTTCGAAAAAGAAGTGAAAAATGGACGGATTCGGTACCATAAGGCTACATGATAGAACCATCAAAAGGTTCAAGGGGTTTTCAAGGAAATTTAAAAGTTCCTATTCGGAGACCTTAGAAGCTGTTATGGACTTTTTTGAATGGCATGGGATATTACCTTCCAAACGTTTTGCGGACCAAATCAACAAGGAAGAAGCGAAAACCAGGAAGAGGGTAGAGGCAGCAATCGCCATAATCCGGAACATTGAGAAGACCCAAACACTTCCTACCAATATCATGCTTGAAGCCCTTTTCGGAAAACATGAAATCGTACGACAAAGAAAAGAACCAAAATTGGTAGAAACCAAATTCGAAAAGCTTACCAGGGACGAATGGAACAAAAAGGAAAACAAAGTCTCACGGATTAAATACGATCGACTCAAGGAAAAACATATTTCCAATTTGGAGCGAATGATAGCAACCTTGAACAAGGTCGAAAAGATCAAACCAAGGTTTGGAAAGCCTTATCACAAGTTGGGGATTAGCCCGATGGAACTGGCCAAACTTAAAAGGCAACTTAAAAACCAATTGTAAAGAGTTCACCTCGCAAGCAGGATTAGTTTGGTAAGGATTTGGGACTTGCAGCACGAAACTTTGTTTCGCTCGCTATTATTAAGAATTGGCATTGTTGAGGAAAAGACAAATTTGATGATGTAGAAATGTTTAATTAACCTTTGTAAAAGAACAGTCTCATTTCTTAAGATGGATTTGTTAATTATTTTGTTGATATTTATCACTCGAAATGACATGTATATTATTGACTTTCTATTTTAGAAAGACTAACTTTACACTTTACCTAGTAAGGGGGATGGGAAGCAAAATTTTGCTTCCCATCCCCCTTACTGTTATATTTCTTTTTTGTATTCTCTATAAACTCTTTTATTGCATTATGTTTTCGTCACAAATATTCATTAAATTTGTGACGAAAATTATATTAAAATATGCTTAAACCTACTGAAAAACTTATAAAAAAGTCAATTTCGAATCATAAACGTGGAAAAATATTTTTCCCAAATAATTTTGTAAAATTTGGTTCTTCTACAGCAATCAGAAAAGCTCTATTACGATTAGAAAAAAAAGGACTATTAGTTCGATTGGGACAAGGTATTTATTTATACCCTAAAAAGCATAAGCAATTGGGAATACTCTATCCTTCATTAGAAGAAATTGCTATTGCAATTTCAAAGAGAGATAAGGCAAGAATAATTCCGACTGGAATACAAGCCCTTAACAAATTGGGATTATCTACTCAAGTCCCCATGAACTTAATTTACCTAACCGATGGAACGCCCAGAACTGTTAAAATTAAAAATAACACGGTAAAGTTTAAAATTGCGTCACCGAAGATTCTTGCGGCTAAAAGTGAAACCAATGTTTTGGTTATCCAGGCATTACGTGAAATAGGGCAAAAAAACGTGAATGAAAAAGAGCTTGAAAAAATAAATACAGTTTTAAAAACGGTTGATAAAGATCTTATCAAACACGATATGCAATTAGCACCAGTTTGGATTTCCAAGATTATGGAAGAAGTTTTAAAAGATGTAGAATAGATGAAAGAATGGTTCAATTTATCGGAAAGCGATAGGAAAGAGGTTATCATACAAACCAGTATTGATAATGGACTACCAGCTGCAGCAATAGAAAAAGATTGGTGGGTGGTCGCGGTATTACGAGCCATTTTTACTACAAAATATGCAGAACACCTTGTCTTTAAAGGTGGGACATCTCTAAGTAAGGCTTGGGGACTAATCGAAAGATTTTCGGAAGATATCGATTTGGCAATGGACAGGTCTTTCTTCGGCTTTGGCGGTGCACTTAATCGAACTAAAGTTTCCCACCTTAGAAAAGCGTCTTGCAAGTTTGCTAGCGAAATATTCCCAGATGAACTTTCCAAAACCCTCAAAGAACAAGGTGTAAAAGATTTTTCTATTCATATAGGTGCTTTTGAAGATTCTGACACCGACCCTATTGCCATTGAAATACGATATGATTCCTTAGTAGAAAGAATAGAATATTTAGAGCCAAGGATTCTTGTTGAAATAAGTTCAAGGTCGCTAAGAGACCCTTTTGAGAATAGGGATATAGTCTCTTTTATTGGAGAAAAATATCAAGGGCAGTCCTTTGCTGACAAGCCAATTGAAGTTCCAACAGTTCTCCCTACTAGAACATTTTTGGAGAAACTTTTCCTTTTGCATGAAGAGTTTCAGAAACCTAAAACTAGACCAATTTTTAGCAAACGAATGACTAGACATCTTTACGACATTTCTAAATTGATGGATACGGAGTTTGGAGAAGCAGCTCTAAAAGATAAAAAACTCTATAGTGAAATTGTAGAGCATCGTAGCATCCTGACAAGAATATCTTGGATGGATTATTCTGCGCATGCCAAAAAAACACTAGATTTTATACCTCCAGATAGAGTAATGAAAGAGTGGAAAAAAGATTATGAAGATATGGATGAAAGTATGTTTTATGGGAAAACTGAACCTTTCGAAGAGTTGATTGACAAGTTGAAAGCTTTAAGGGAGAGAATAAATAAAACTTAATGGGGTCTGTAAATTAAACTCTGTCCGTTGTTTCAATTCCTTTGGGGCTAGCCCCAAAGGAATTGGCGTTTAAGACCAGTGGTATCCTTTCCCCAAATTTAATATAAAGTTGTTGAACGGTAAGGCTCCAATTATGCAATGGGCTTGTCCACTTTTTTTCGATGTTCTTTGTGGCCAGGTATACCAGTTTCAACAAGGCCATGTCGTTGGTAAATGCTCCCTTGGTCTTGGTCACCTTACGGACTTGGCGATGAAAACCTTCCACGGCGTTGGTCGTATAGATGATCTTTCTGATAGGTTCGGTGTACTGGAAGTACTGAGACAGCTGCTCCCAGTTACGCTGCCAGCTCTCGATTACCACAGGGTATTTGTCGCCCCATTTCTCTTCCAGATCCAATAGATTGTCCTCTGCCACTTCCTTGCTGGTGGCACGATAAACGAGTTTAAGGTCGCGCATGAACTCCTTTTGGTCTTTTGATGCGATGTACTTCAGTGAATTACGGATCTGGTGTACGATGCAGAGCTGGACCTGTGCCTTGGGGAACACGCTCAATATCGCATCGGTAAAGCCCCGAAGGTTATCGGTGCAGGCGATAAGGATGTCCTTTAGGCCACGGTTGTTCAGGTCGGTAAGCACCTGTAGCCAGAAGTTCGCCCCTTCGCTCTCGGAAATGTACATGCCCAATATTTCCTTGTAACCTTCTTTGTTGATACCGAGGATATTGTACAGGGCCTTGTGCTCGATCTTGCCCTCCACTTTGACCTTGTAGTGCATGGCATCGAGCCATACGATACAATATAAAGGCTCCAAGGGGCGGTTCTGCCATGCTTTTACGTCAGGGATGATCCTATCCGTTATTTGGCTTAGGACGGTATGTGAGATATCGGTGTCGTACATCTCCTTTATATGGGCGGAGATGTCGCGGTAACTCATGCCAAGACCGTAAAGGCCTATTATCTTGTCGGAGAGGTTGTCGGCCAAAATGGTCTGTCGCTTCTTTACAAGTTCCGGTTCAAAGGTGCTCTGCCTGTCCTGAGGTGTGTCGATGTCAAAGGTGCCGTAGCCGCTCTTGATCGTCTTCTTGCCTTTGCCGTTGCGTTTGTTGCCCTTGGTCCTTTGGACTTCGTTCAAATGCCCCTCCATCTCGGCCTCAAGGGCCTTTTCGATAACGTTCTTCAGCATTGGGGCGAAAGCACCTCCCTTGCCGAAAAGGTTCTTGCCGGACATGAACTGGTCAAGCACCTTCTTTTCAAATTCTGTTTGTTCTTCTTTTCTCATGGTTCTGTCTGAATAAAATTAATACTTAAATTTATTTCAGACAGAGTTCAGTTTACACCCTCACTTAATGAGCTTAACTAAATTACCTTTGTTTTTATATTGATATGTATTTTTTTACTAAATAAAATGCGCCGGCTCTCACCAACGCATTCTAACCAACCTACTTATTTACGGAGAAAATCTCCTTCAATTGTTTTACCATACCTCCGTTACCAGAGACGGTAATCTCTCCGATTTTTTCGGCGATCTTTTCAACGTATTCCATTTCCTTCAACTTGAAGAGCATTTCGTTGTCTTCCATCAACTTTGCGGTGTTCAGCAAGCTTCTGGTAGACGCAGTCTCTTCACGTCGAGTAATGATATTCGCCTGAGCTCTCTTTTGGGCAACCAAAACCTGGTTCATGATGTCTTTCATTTCACCAGTCAAGATTACATCACGAATACCGCAACTCAAAACTTCAACACCCAATTGGGTAGCAGTCGTTTTGATATCTGCAAATACCGCTTCTGCGATGCTTTCTTTTCGCTCAAGAAGCTCATCCAAGGTATAGGTGCCAATATAGGCGCGCAATACCAGCTGCATAGCAATGTACAATTGCTTTTCATAGTCTTTGCTACCTAGCAAAGCCTTTTCGATATCAACAACTTTATACTGTGTATAGAAGTTGATACGAATAGCGGCCTTGTCTTTAGTCAACAATTCTTGACCAGAAATTTCCAATTGCAATTGACGCATATCCGCTCTGGCGATTTTGATGGAAATGTCGTTCTTCCAGAAATGGTAGGTACCACTTTCCAGTGTTTTGACATAAACATCATCAACCAATAGGACAGCTTTCTCATATGCCGCAACTTCCAAAGTACGAACATAAGCTCGCAACTGAGGATGGCTCAGCATTGCTTTGCTGATAGCTTCTGTGATGTAGATTTTACTCAAGTCCGCCATAACGAACTCGAAGTTTATCAGACCTTTCCAGAAAGCATATTTACCAGCTGTAAGGACTTGTTTCAAGTTTCCGTTTTCAGAAACCAAAGCCAATTCAGCATCCTTTACTTCTATGATATGCAACATAGCTTCCAAACCTTGGTCCTGTAGCAAGATTTCTAATGCTATAGGAGCAACAAAGGCCTTGGTAAGGTCATAGACCTTAACCATATTTTGAAAGCCTACCCAGTGTGTACCTTGGGTAATAACTTTTTGGTAATCGCCTTTCTTGAAGACCAAACCTACTTTTCCTGCATTGATTCTTACTCTTTTCATTACTTAAAATTTGTGTCCGCCAGTCTAGTGACGGACGAACGGGTTAAACTATTTTCATTTACTATTAATTTTTTTTCCTCTTTTAAAAAACCGCAACTATAACTCATCTATTCGATACGGAAATATTGGTTTTCGAAGCTCGTTACGATTTGTTTTTTGGTATGCTTCGGTCGGTGTTGCCAATATTATTTATTGGTTTTTCCGAGGGAAGGGTATTCAAAAAAGAAATTGCCTTTCACATCAAAAATTCAGTATTTCAAAGTAGTTTCAAGACTGTTGATTCATCCGAAGAAAAATCAACCGAGGCATAACTACGGTTTTTTGTCAATTATATGGAGTGACCGTCCAGTGGTCTTTTTACAAGTGACCTTCTTGTTGAAAATGGATTTTGAGTCCATAACCTACATTAAAAGTGTAGTGCTCTAACCAACTGAGCTATCCTATGCGTAATAGGAGCGGGAGTCGAACCCGCGACACCTACGTCTATCGCTCTAACCTACTGAGCTACTTCCCCATTTTTTATATATAATTAGAGGGGAAGGTGGGAATCGAACCCACGACCTATAGAGTCGGGACTATTTTTTGGAAAACAGCCGAAACCTTCAAGTCAAGTTGTATATGAAGACATTATACTTCTCAGTAAAACTTCATACAATAGTGCTATACAGAAACACCCAACAAGACCAGCTTGATATTGTTAATTCTGCCTAAGCAGAAATTTCTTTTCAATGAACTTTTTTAAGCCTCGCTTTAGTCCTTGTTAAAGCGAGGCACTATCACAAACTATGTTTTCCAACTCGTTTGTTTTTAATTACCCTGCAAAGCTGAAACACAACTACGCAATTATTATGCGTAGTTAATTTTTTTTGTCTTTAGCAGGAGTGGCAAGACTCGAACTCGCATTTCTAGGTTCGTAGCCCAGCGTTCTATCCAATTGAACTATACTCCTATGGTGGAACAGACAGGACTCGAACCTGTATCGTCGAATCTTCAATCCGCCGCATTGACCATCTTTGCTACTGTTCCTTTTTGGGTGTACTCCGGGACTCGAACCCTGTTCCTCCCATTCACAGTGGGACGCTTTACCAGATAAGCTAGAGACACCATTTGAAGACTCGAAAGGATTTGAACCTTTACAACAAGGGTCAAAACCTTGTATGCTAACCGTTACATCACGAGTCTAGTCGTAAGCCTAAAAAGATTCGAACTCTTACCTCAAGGGTAGAAACCTTGCGTGCTATCCATTACACCATAAGCTTATACTGTACCCCACCCAAGATTCGAACTTGGACTTTAAGGATTTTAAGTCCTTTGCCTCTGCCAATTGGGCTAGTGGGGCATCGTACAGGGAGAGAGATTCGAACTCTCAGAGTACTGGTTCTAAACCAGCTGCGTTTGCCATTTCGCCATCCCTGCAATTGTTGAGGCATTAGGACTCGAACCTAAGACTCCCGTGTTAAAAGCACGGTACTCTACCAACTGAGTTATACCTCACTTTGTACTCCATAAGGGAATCGAACCCTTGTCTTCCGATAGAAAGTCGGATGCACTAGCCACTATGCTAATGGAGCATTTCGTCTGAGAAGCAAGATTCGAACTTGCGACCTCCCGCGTCCAAAGCGGGTAAACTAACCACCGTTATCTTCCCAGTTTCGCAGTACCGACGGGACTCGAACCCGTACCTTCCCGATAGACAGTCGGGCGCTCTAGCCTTTGAACTACGGTACTTTGTGGAAGCAGAAGGACTCGAACCTACATGTCATTTCTGAACCTGATTTACAGTCAGGCGAGCCAGCCAATTGCTCAATACTTCCATAATATTTAGAGACAAGGATGAGATACGAACTCATAAAAAATGATTTTGCAGACCATTGCCTTAACCATTCAGCCACCTTGTCAATTTGGCGGAGGGCAAAGGAATTGAACCTTCACTGCCTTAAGCAGACTCGCTTAGCAGGCGAGCGCAACAAACCAATATTTGCCTACCCTCCAATTGCGGAAGAGGTGGGAGTCGAACCCACACGAGACTGGTTACTCCGAACACTTTTCAAGAGTGTGGCCACCGCCCTTTGGCTTGCTCTTCCTTTTCTCAAAACTTTATGGGCATAAAAAAAGCATCTCTTTATCGGAGATGCTTTGTACATATGTGAATGTTGTCTATGACGTCAACACATGATACACGTATTTCTCCTTTGTTTACAAATGGACAGTTGATCACTATAAAACCGTTCAAACCATTTCGGCGAACAGAGATGTAGTTCCAATAATTGTATATGTCTTTTTAAAGATTCCATTTGTATGGGTTTATAATTTATGACGGTGCAAAGATGAAAACGATTTTTAAATTGCACAAGAAAAAATCAATTTAATTTATTGATAATCAGATAGTTATATTAAAACATGAACAATAGAATCCCTGTCCGTCATATTGCGGATTTTGAACATTTTTTACAACTGTCTGTCTACCAATTGTTTTCTGTTTCAACTATGCTATTTTATTTGTTTTCTACTTTTCACGTATTGCTTTAAAAAATTTCATAAAAAAAGCGCCCAATTGTAATTGGACGCTTTCATTTTATCGCTTAATCGAGTTATTTCATAGAATCAACTGTTGGATAAAGTCACATAGCGTCCGTTTCGCTCACTATATTCTGAGCGAAAATCGCAGAGCCAAAGCTCTATTTGTTGGATGATATGTAACTTTCTCGGTGTCATTTGTTTTACAAAGATGTTATTTTTAAACGTTTTATTACTACTATTTATTCTTTTTCTTCCTTTTTTTAGATGATGATTTCTTCTTTTTTGCTTTGGATTTATCCAATTTCAACTTTTTCTTAATTCTATTCTCTTCATCCTCAATAAATGAGAAATAGTCATCATTGTATGAATACTTTTTAGCTTTCTTAAGGTGCTTCAGCGCATCTTTATAGGCTTCCTTGGTTTCAGATGCATACGCGGAAAGCCAAAATAAACTTCCTTTTGATATGCCTTTTATGGTGAGAGCAAAAGCAATTAGTTTAGTTGCTCTTTCAATTTCATCAACCCAAATAAGATATTTTGCGTAGGCAGGATAAACATCCATATACTGACTGTCAATAGTAATCACTTTGTCAAAGCAATCGAAAGCTTCAGTATACTGATTCAAATTTCCCGCATAAACTTTACCTAAAAGACAAAGGGAGGCACAATGATTTTCATCGTAGGACAGGGCGTAGTTCAGTGATTCACAAACTTCGTCCCAATCGTAACCCGATGCTGCCTTTGCTTTTAAATAATAGGTATCGGCTATAGTTAGTCCCATTTTTGTTGTTTTAAATCGTTTTTTAGCTTTTGCCGTTTTGGTTTATAACTTTTATTCACTTTTTGATATTTGAAATCTGTACCCTTAAAAACTCGGACCGGATTTCCTCGTTGCAGATTCAAATGGTTCTCCCATTGATCTGTCATGCTTCCCTTTAACTGCTCTAGGTTAGCTTCATTTACTTTTTCTTTTAACCGAGCTATTGCTAATTTTTTGTTTTGATGTTGAGAGCGACTATCCATCGCAACTACTTGAACTCCTGTTGGGTTATGAATTGCCCTTACGGCAGAGTTCACCTTATTTACATTCTGACCACCAGGACCTGTACTTCTCATCGTTTGAAAAGAGATATCTCTGTCACATATTTCAGTATGTTTTGGCAATTTCAATTCGAAAGCACCGATAAACCAGTTTTTACGTTTGTGGTATTTTCGAAAAGTTGAGTTGCCAATCCATTGAATAGTTCCCAACCATGTAGCTAAAATGGCATCAAGGTTTGCTCCCGTCAAGCGGATAGTGACTGATTGTATCGTTCCATTTTGACTGCCTTTTTCCCGATGTAGAATGACATGCCGAAGTCCTTCAGCTTTGGTCTCTTGCAAGAATAGTTTAAGCACTTGGGAAACAACCCAGCTACATTCCGCTGGGCCTCTTCCTGCTGTTATTTGTATTATTTTTTCCATTATGTCTTTAGGGTGATTGTCCCCTGATTTACGTTAAATACAATCTGTTGCATTGTGATACTCATTTTGATGTTGGCATCATCCATGATTTGAAAGCAATCTTGAATGGTTTCAGGTTTTGCTTTATTCAATAATTCAAGGGCCCGGTCTTGTCGACCACAAGAGCTTTCTTGTAAAACATCACCTTCGATATTCTTGTTTGTCATTTTTAGATAACCGTTGGTGACTACTAAGTTGTTTTTAGTATCAGGTTTTCTAATGTATCCTATCGTGGGCGTTCTTTCAATCACCAATCTTTCATGTTCATTAGTACCAGTAACTAATAATAAACAGTCTGAAGCAATTGCTTCAGTAGCTAGAATCTTTACCGCCTCTGCATATGAATCCGTAGATTCTAATACCTCTCTTATTTTAAAAGTAATTGGAGGAGCGAATTTTGGTTGCTCTTGACTTAAAACTGCATTTAAAGTAATTGCGTACTTATGGGCTTTAAGACCTGAGAACACTCCAATAAAACCTGGCCAACCAACACTTGAAAAGATGATTTCTCCGTCTTTTTCAAAATCGAAAATCTTTGAGTACTGCTTTAAAAGATTGTTCTCACTCCACCAGTCTAAGTTTCGTGCATGTAAATTTCCATGTTCAGTAGTCAAGGAAAATGCAGTACAACCAAATACTAATTTCAATGCGTCGTAATACAGATTTGCTAAAAGCAATTGATTTACATTAAAATCAGTAAAGGCTGCTATCCCTTCCAATTCCTTAATATATTCTGCATTGATGTATGACATTTTATAATAATCTATCACACTTTCAAAAAAGGAAATATCTTCAAGGTCATCTAAGTACATCCCAATCAGGTCATTTATTTCGTTTCTGTAAGACTCAATACAACTCCATCTTTCTTGTGGATTTGAATTAAGATTTATAGTTATTCTTTTCATTTTTTCTTTCTTTAAAAGAAGTAGCTAGTGTCGGTATTCCAATAATCTTAGGTTTTCAATATGCTTTATGAATACCGTCGCTAACTACTATCTGTTATTTATCCATTCGTACTATTTTGGGTGTAAAGGTTCCGAGTACTTCAACCAATTCTTGTTGATTTGCCATGACCTTTTCAATGTTTTTGTAGGCCATGGGTGCTTCGTCAATTCCTCCACCAATTAGTGTTACTTCGTTTGCCTCTAATTGCTTTTTAATTTCGCTTCGTGTAAACGTTTCTTTACATTTTCGCCTTGAAAAAAGCCGTCCAGCACCATGGGAAGCAGAGTTTAAACTCTCTGTATTGCCCAAACCTTTTACGATGTAACCTGGTGCTGTCATTGACCCAGGAATAATTCCCAACTCGCCTTTCGCGGCTGGTGTCGCTCCTTTTCTATGTACAATACACTCGGCACCATTTACGTCCTGTTTCCAAGCAAAATTGTGATGGTTATCTATTTTAACTACTGGTTTTGCACCCAAAAGTTTCGCTAGTCTTGCGTGAATATCATCGTGACATGCTTTTGCATAATCACCTGCTAGATTCATAGCTAACCAATATTCTTGTCCGTCATGCGTATTCAAATCCAACCATGCTAAATGCTGCACGTGTTTGGGTAATGGACATTGTTTTGTTGCCAAATAGGTGTAATGCTTTGCAATGTTTGCCCCTAGGCCGCGAGATCCACTATGCGAGAGAATACCTAGGTATTCACCCAGTTTCAAACCCCATTCATTCTTGTCATCAGTAATAGTGACCTTTCCGAATTCTACAAAGTGATTTCCACCACCTGAGGTTCCTAATTGCTTGTACGCTTTATCCTTTAATCTTTTTACCAGCGGAATGTTTTTGAATTCATCACGCTCAAAGATTTCGTGGTCATGCTTTATCTTATGGGTTTCCCGCATTCCGAACTTGGTATGCTCTGAGAGCATATTTACCAATTGATGTTTCTTTCCTTTGAGGTAAGAAACCGGAATCGGATAAATAGTCAAACACATTCGGCAACCGATATCAACACCAACCCCATATGGAATCACCGCATTCTTAGTAGCCAAAACACCCCCGATAGGCAAGCCATAACCACTATGGGCATCGGGCATCAAAGCCCCAGCAACAGAAATCGGAAGTTTTAAAGCATCATACAATTGGTATTTTGCTTGCTCCTCTATTTCGTTCTCGCCATAGATTTGGAAAGGTGCTCTTGCCGAATTCAGCGCTTGTTTTTTGACCACAACTGGATCTAACAAGCTTTCTGCTATCTTTCCCCAAACTCCATCACCTTTATAGTTTTCAGGATGCAACAATACTTTTTTGGCCTCCATCAATACCTGTTCTTTCTTTTTTCTTTTGTGATATCGATTGATTTGACCTAAAGTAATGTTGACACTATTATTCTTTGGAAAGCCTAATCTAATTAGGTCTTTTCCGCTTAATTTCTTTCCCATGATATTTCATCTCTAAGTAATTGATTGATAGAATAATTTCTAAGCCCAAGGAGATTCTGCTTTGTTTTTCGCTCTCTCTTTTTAGTTTCTTCTACTTTCCACCAATCTTTCCATTTATCTAATTTTTCACTTGCTTCAAAGTATCCATGTTTCAATGTTTGTTGTTCTAACAAAGCACATTCACTTTCCAATTTTGGGTCAATACGCTTGCTATGAGTGATATAAGCTTTTGTAAATTTTATTCTATATGCCCCTTTTGGAATTTTCACATAGTATCTAAGCTTCAGCTTTCTACTTTCAATCATATAGTAGAAAGGCACACATAAAGATTTTGCTTTATGACTCAATCGATTGTATTGTTTCCTACTGATAGTTGGAATCTCCTTGTTGATTAGATACTTTGAGGTCTCATGAAGCCATTTTCTTACTGCCTCCTCCTTAGTTTTTCCCCAGAATATTTTTTCAACTTTATCATACACCTCTCGAATAGCGGCTCTATTTTTATAGTTCTCCGCACGATGAGTTATGACAATTTCTTTAAACCAACCATGTCGAATAGGTTTCCTTAATTCTATAAACCCCAATGCACGTTTTTCTGCCCATATTTGACGCTGTCTCTTTCGGATACGACGAATTTCTTTTTGTCTTTTACATTTGATATGTGGTGGTTTCACTACACATTCATTTTTGGTTTTACAAATTTTTAAATCATTTTGACGCATCTCTAGATGCCAAAATCGTCTGCGTAATTGCATTGATTTTGTTTTAAATGATACTTGAGTAAATCCCGGAAAGTTCGGCCGCGAAAAATTTGGGCATAAAAAAGTCCGAAACGTTAGGGCTTCGGACTTTCTATATTAAGCTATGGTAGCTTTATGTATTGTAGAAGTCCTGAAGCGACACTAATAAAGCACCTGGTGCTTTTAGTGTTTTCTGATATGTGTTTGAAAAAGTCATATATACTTCAGTTAATAAATTTTGTTGCTGTATTGCGGTGCAAAGCTAAAACGGATTTTTAGATTACGCAAGAAAAATATAATATAATTAATTGATTATCAATTGATTATGATAAAATTAAAACATAAGAACCCCTGTCCGTTGTTCAACAGATAGCAACATAATTCATCAATTTGCTGTTTTTCAAATGCTTAGCTTTCAAATGGCATTCTTTTAGAATTTTGAGAATTCTCTAAAAAATTTACACAAAAAAAGCGCCCAATTTCTTGGACGCTCTAGTTATGTATCTTTTTTCAATAGTATCTACCCATCAATTTGATGCAATCCTAGCTTTTCAGCGTCCGGTATGTGATTTAAATAATCTGGCATGTACTATATTTTTATAATTTACTTTTAAAATTCAAAGGTTAAAATGCGGCATGATGCCTATAATATCTCTATTACTTTACCATACACATTTTTGGTCCATCCGTTAATTCTACCGTGATTGTTACCAATAAGTAAACCACGTTTGTCGCTTTTCCCTTTTACGAGATGCGTAAAGACGTTTCCACGTACTTTACAGAATACAATGTCACCTACTTTACAATCTTCCCAACTTATGGGCGCAAGGCGCACCGGTTGTTTTGATTTAAGTAAAGGCAACATAGAATTACCGGGTTCTTTTGAAATGATGGTCTCACCATCAAGTAATTTTTGAATTTTCCAATTCATATTTTAAATTTTAAAAGTTATGCAAATCACTATTGATGTGCATATCCGATAAAATTTTTCAAAAGAACGATTTCAATGAACTGGCGCAAAGATGTTACTAATATCTTGAATTTTCAAAAAATTCCGATGTTAGGTTGTTAGCTTAGATAAAAAAAACATAATACTTTTTTATTTTGCATGAACTACCACAAAGGTTTTTTAGATATTTTGTTTGCATCTATTGCTATAAAACGAGGTGTCCAGCAATCATCGATTAACAAGCCTATTTCAGATTTACAGTTTGGACAGATTTGATTTAATTGACCAAATTCACTAGGGCCGCAACACCCCTGTAATCTTATAGATTCCGTATGGTTATCAAGGTTTAAACTCTTATTGTTAACAAGAAAATCTATTGGAATTTCAAAGTTGTATTCTGCTTCAGCCAAAAAAACATATTGGTGAAGAGGTACTAAATCTTTTTCATCACCATGATTTATTGAAGATACCTTAGCTTGCGTAAGAGGCCCCTTAGTTAATTTTTGGTTACATTTTTTACAGTATAGTTCCATTTTATTCTTTTCTATTATTCCTGTCCCTTTTTCTCTTCTTCCAAGGCGCATTCTTCATCCAATCCCCGGCCATGATGCACCCATAAGGCATCACTTCGTCTTGAACCGTACCCAAACCAAATTCATCCATTTGGTCTCTAACCGTGGCGGCATTTTTATAGGCGCTAGGTAATTCTGAAACGTCAATCTCATTTGAGAAGAAACGTACATCCAATCCTTTGGTTTCTTCAAAGAATACTTCTTCATTGGTGAACTCAGCTTTGTTTTTCTTATGCTGTGTTCTGCTCATGTTTCGACCTGCTCCGTGAGGCGCAAAACCTAAATTTGTTGCTGTAGTATTTCCATCAACTATTAATACAGGCTCCGCCATGTTCAAAGGAATCAATCTTGGACCAGTAATATCAGGCATAAATTTGGCATCCAAAGGTGTAGCTCCTTTTGCGTGATAGAAGATATCATCATCTTGGAATACAAAATTATGTTCGTTCCAAAAACGGTTTTCAATTTTGACCCCCAAAGCTTCCAAAGTAGCATCATGAATAACTTCATGGTTTTTCTTTGTCCATGCTCTTATGATTTGCAAAGCATGCCAATAGTTTTCACCTTCTTCCGTATCAAAGGGAATCCATGCATTTTGCTTTAAGGTTTCCAGAGAAAGCTCTTGTCGGAAACGTTCGGCAATTTTCATCCCTTTGGTATACAAACGGGCGCCAGGGCCACGCGAACCGTGATGGGTAATCAACATAGTATTTCCGGTTTCTTTGGAAATTCCAACAAACAAGAAATGGTTGCCATCACCTTGTGTTCCCAAATGTGTTCTCGCAATTTGAATCATTTGATTATCCCTAAGGAAATAATTGCTTTCAAATGCCTCTAACAATTCCGTAGGAAATCGATACTGGGAATTTCTATCTCGTCCACCAGGACCAAAATGTGTACTGGCATGTGCGGCATTCAAGACATCCTTTGGGTCAGCTGAACCAAAATCCGTCAACATCACTGAGCAGCAGATATCCGCGCTGTGCATACCTGGGTGAATGGCATTCTTAGCAGCAACAACCCCACCAACAGGAATAGTTCCTTTGGGCCCAGCCCGACAAGCATCAGGCATCACTGCGCCATTAACTAGGGTAGGCGTACGCATCAAAATATCCATAGATTCCAATACGGAGTTTACATTGCCTTCCTCCAATTCGTTTTCCGCTTTGATATTCACTGAATATGGGATGGTTTCCGAATGTAAACCCATGATAGGTCCTGGACGAAATTGCTCCAAGTAGTTTAATAGGGCATCTCCCTGCAATTGGTTGGTATTGATATGTGCCAAGGCTTCAGGAATCCATTTTCCTGATTTGAAGCCCATGGCGATTAATTCCTTTCCGGTAATGTTTACTTTATTTTCCATAATTTCTTTTAATTAGCCCCACCGACTCCAGCGTTCGGTGGGGCGCTACATGAAGTCGGTGAACCGGCTTCTTTATGATTCCGGTACAAACTTGCGACTTATGTGCGCAATTATTTTGCGTAGTTAAATAATTCTTTTCTGGTCTTTTCCCAAGAAGTTAATTAAGTGAAGTGTTTCCTTATTAATACCAGCAGCTTCAATATCCGTAGTTAACTTCCGGAAATCAAAAATGTAGCAGCATAGGAGTTGAATGGTCTGGTATAGAATAGTTCCTCTTCTCTCTAAATCATGTCTATTTTTATACATGTCACCAAATTGAAAGACAGAATAGTAAGACGGGTGCGCATCTAAAGATAGAATTTGATAAGACCGGGGGTCTTTAGAATGAATTTTGTTTGTGTTTGCGTGTATGTTTTTCCATGAGATGGGTCGAATTTTTCCTTTAATAAATGTTATCTGCCATTTGTTTTGATCTAGATATGAATCAATACTTTTCTTATTCTTCCCATATATCTGGGTTCTCTTTATTTCAGTTGTCAGCTTGGATACAAATTCTTTTTCTTCGTTAATTTTATTTTGATTTTCTTCATTCATTGGCGAAGAATTTTTTTCAACTAAGCTAAACCGCTGGTTTAATGAAGATATTTTCCAAATATTACATAAAACCAGAAACTCCTCTTTTGTCCAATCTTGAATATATAAATGGTTGAAAAAACCATAATTTTCAAAAAGGGATCTAAATATGCTAGAAATGGATTGTATATCTATATAGGTGCTTTTCGGGTCGTTTTGATCCCATAAGTTCATGCCTTCAGATAAGCTTGAAATTGAAGTAGCCTTACACAAGGCCATTTGTAACATCATATTTGAAAATTTATCTTCTGTTTGATGATAATGTAAATTCACGTGAATAAAACCACATGAAATCAAATCATTCAACACTTCGATTTGAAAGGAAAAATCTGAAAGTAGCCTATCGATAGATAACTTTAATTGTTTTAGAAACATGTGTTTTTCAGTCATTATTTTAACTTTAGTCAAATTTGGCTATGAACTACTCAATTATTTCGCTTAGTATAATTTATTTATAAAATTGTATTCTTATTTCCACTAATAATGCATTTACTAAATTGAAATCTGGTCTTGATTTCAAACTAGATTTATCATAGATGACTTCTAGTTCCTCTCTCAACTTTTCTGCTCTTTCCACCAACTCTTCATATTCGAATTCAGCATTTTTTACAGCTAGCAGAAAATCTCGGTCTGGTCTTTTTACCATAATTTTATTATCAGCCCCTATTTCTTCGGCCATATGTAAAAGACGAAAAGTGTGCATCATGTTTTTAGCATCGTAGTTCTTGCTATGTGAGATATTACCCTTGTAACGTTCATCATTTCTCTTTTCTACCCAAGACCAATACTCTTTATACTTTTTACAATAGGATGAATAACCATCTCGATTGAAATATAAAATAGCCGCTGGCACTTCCGATTTTGGAATAGAACTAAGACAGACTTCATTCGCATTTTCTCTGGCAACGCCACTATACTTCAAAGAAGGATTGTAGAATAGGTTATAACAATCTTTCATGTGGCTTATTTTTGCCAATCCACAATTCGAGATCTCAAAACCTTGGTTATCCAGGAAGGTATTCAAAGGCATAGCCTGTTTTTCTTTTCGCACAAAACAAAAATCAACAACAGATTTCCGGTCTTTTTCAACAGGATTAACTATTTTTTTCTTCAATCCTCTTGCCTTTTTTATTTGGGTAAAAGCGTAATTCGCAAAGGTGTCTTTGCACAATTTTGAAAGAAAGTACTCAGACTTGACTTTATCGAATAGCGGATGCTTTGAGAGTATGCAGTCTTCAGGAACACTTAACAATTCAAGAATATTAGGATTGTTTTTTGAAAGAAGTTCTATAAACTTTTTGAGCTCATAATAAACAATATCGTTCGTCTCGTTATTTATTTGACCCACATATTCCAATGAATAATACTTTTCTTTTGGTAGTACAAAAACTCCACGAATATCGGTATCAGAAGAAGCGGTAGCGAGTCCGTATGCTCTACTACCGCTAATACATTCAAATATGATGTTTCCGGAAGCTTTTAGTTCTTCTATTGTTTTCATCTGGTCAAGGTGTTATATAAAAAACTATCAATTCTATCAGTTTCAGGTTTCCCGCCCGAAAGCGATTTTGCAAACTTTTCGTTATTAACTATAACACTTGTGATAAGATTTACGACTTTCTCATTTCTGGAATGTAAATAACTTTCGTTATTCTCCGA
Organism: uncultured Flavobacteriaceae bacterium; assembly: GCA_947494565.1. Lineage (GTDB taxonomy): Bacteria > Bacteroidota > Bacteroidia > Flavobacteriales > Flavobacteriaceae > Maribacter_C. The sequence goes on from CANLVG010000006.1 coordinate 163,157, forward strand.
TTTTATAACCATCAAGTTTCTTATTTCGTCTTCCTCACCCCTTTTTACAAGAGATAACATCTTGCTAAAAACAACAGGTGGCATCGTATTGTGTTCAAGTATCCACTTGCCCGCCAAAGCTGTTCGCAATGCATAAAACAAACTCTTTAGTTTTACAGTTTCACCAGTCAACTTTTCTTCATATTTTTTACTCATACTTAAATAGTGATACATACAAGCTACAGGAGAAAAGCAATCTTCAGCTATTGCTCGTAGTTCCTTTATGGATGTGCTTTCTTCGATGTATGTTATAGGTGAGAACAAATGCTCCAATGCAGGTACGTTCGACTTTTTAAGCAAGCGTAGCTTCTTTCTGAGTTCCCAACCGACTGCATCAAAATCACCATCCATTATATCGATGCTATCTCGTTTTTCCGAGATAGACAAATACCACTCTATTGGATGTGTATATACGAATCTAACATCAAAATCACTATCTGGTGAAGCAAAGCCCCAAGCCCTACTTCCAGATTCACAAGCAAACAGTATGTCTACTTTCTTGTCAGTTGCTAGATTTTTAAGTTTACTTTTCATCATTTCTAAAATTATGATACAAATTTGATGATGTACTACGCAATTATTTTGCGCAGTTAGTTGAGTTCTTGTAATTTTGAATCAAATACACTATGGACTTAAAAGAAAGTTACGCCAAGATTTTCTCTAAATATGTACCAACGGAAAATGAAGTTGCCGCTTTATGGAATGAACTAGCTGGCGCTTACGGACAAAAGTTTCGAAAATATCATAATCTAGATCACCTTACCGAACTCTTTTCCTATTTCGATAAGTTCAAAGATGATATCGAAAATACTGAAGAGATGCTTTTGGCTATTTACTATCATGATTTTATCTATAGTATTTGGAAAAAGGACAACGAGGAAAAAAGTGCACTAAAAGCCACTCAGGTATTACAAGATCTTGGATTTGATGAAGATAGAATTCAACGAATTGAAGCACTTATTCTTTGTACGAAACATCATAGTGGCAAATCGAATGATGAGAAAATTTTAATAGATTTTGACTTAGCAATTTTAGGGCAGTCCGAAGAAGTATACCAAGATTATGCTCGGAAGATTAGAAAAGAGTATGCTAAAATTCCCGGTATTATGTATCGTAAAGGAAGGAAGAAAGTACTTCAACATTTTCTAGACAAGAGCTCAATTTATCAAACTAAGGGTTTTCAATCCGCTTTTGAAAAACAGGCAAGAGCAAATTTGACCAATGAACTAAATACATTATAATGGCTCTCAATAAAAACGCCCTTATCCGCTACAAAACTATTGACAAATGCCTTCAAAATAACTATCGGCAATGGACTCTGAATGATTTGATAGAAGCGTGTTCAGATGCCTTATATGAATATGAGGGTAGGGAAGTGAATGTAAGCAAACGGACCGTGCAACTCGATATTCAGTTGATGCGGAGTGATAAGCTAGGTTACAATGCTCCAATTGTTGCTTATGATAGAAAGTATTACAAATACGAAGATGAGGATTATTCCATTACGGATATCCCGATAACGGAGAACGACATGAATGTCCTTTCTGAAACTGTAGAAATGCTAAAGCAGTTTAAAGACTTTTCTTTGTTTTCAGAACTGGGTGGAATTATTCAAAGATTAGAAGATAAAGTATATACTGAGAAGACGCATCAATCATCCATAATTCATTTAGATAAGAACGAGAATCTCAAAGGATTACATTGGCTTGACGAACTCTATCAAGCCATTCAGAAAAAAGTAGTCTTGAAAGTGGAGTACAAGTCTTTTAAAGCTGCTACGGCTAATGTAATTACTTTTCATCCGTGCTTATTGAAGGAATTTAACAACAGATGGTTTCTGATCGGGATGGGAAATAAGAACAAAGGCATAGTAAATCTGGCCCTTGACCGAATCATTTCGATTGACTATGATTTCACAACTCCATATTCCAACTATGAATTTGATGCAGACAGCTTTTATAAAGACGTAGTAGGTGTGACCGTTAACCAAGGTGAACGGGCTTCCAATATTAAATTATGGATTGACAAATACAATGCTCCTTATGTCGTCACTAAACCTTTACATCATTCACAGATTATTGAAAAAGAAAATGAGGATGGAAGTGTTGAAGTGAATATCAAAGTGAAAATCAACTTTGAATTGGAACGTTTGATTTTGGGTTTTGGGGATGCTATTGAAGTAATTCAACCTGAAAGACTTCGCAAGCGAATTTCTAAGAAATTGGAAAAAGCTATAAGTCTGTATAGCATAAGTTAGTTTTACACTTCCCTAAGCCAAAGTACTCTTTCCCTCAATGCCTATTTTATAAAGGATAATTTGGAGCGAGTTTTACATTAAACAATAAAACAGACCAACCATGAAAAAGCTAGTTTCACTTATTTTTTTGTCCGTATGCTCCCAGCTTTTTGCCCAAGAGTCTCTGGAAATAGTACTAAAAGATTCTAGTAGATTAAAACTTACTAGTCTAAAAATAGATGTAAGTATCGTTGGTAATTTTGCCACTACTACCTACGATATGAAGTTCTACAACGAACTAGATAGAACTTTGGAAGGAGAACTAGTGTTTCCTTTAGGAGAAGGTCAATCAGTTTCTCAATTTGCTATGGATGTTAACGGCAAACTTCGTGAAGCAGTCATTGTGGAAAAGGAATTGGCTCGTGTTGCTTTTGAAAGTACTGTTAGGCAGAACATTGACCCAGGCCTATTGGAAAAAACGGAGGGAAACAACTATAAGGCAAGAGTATATCCCATATTACCAAGAAAGCATAAACATGTTGTTTTGACTTTTGAGCAAGAACTGTCAACATCGAACCAGCATAAAACCTATGAACTGCCATTAGGAATAAAGGCAGATTTAGATAATTTTTCAATACAAATGCAAGTTTTTAATGGAGAGATGCTGCCTAAAATAAAAAGTAGTAGCTACAAAAACTTCTTCTTTAAAAAGAAGAATGATGTTTTTACTGCAAATTTAGAGAGACAAAATCATGCTCCAACCTCCCCTGTACTTGTAGAACTACTAAATACAAACAATACAGAAACAATATTAAGCTATAGGGATTATTTTTATGTAAATCAGACGCTCAAACCGAACGCCAGACTAAAACAAAAACCTAAAAAAATCAACTTGCTGTGGGATACATCTTATTCATTAAGAAATAGAAATTTAAGTAAAGAGCTATCGATTTTAGGTGAATATTTCGAATACCTCGGAGATGTTGAAGTACATTATATTTCCTTTAGTAATTCTATACATAAAAACAATGTTTTCAAGGTTCAGAATGGTAATTGGGAGGGATTGAAAAAAGCACTGAAAGAAGCTGTTTATGATGGTGGCACATCTATGAATTTGTTCAAATCACTACTCAAGAAGTCGGGTGAAACACTTATGTTCACGGATGGGTTAGCAAATCTTGGAGATTTCTCCATTACGAATAAACAAGCTATTTATACAATTAACTCAACTACTTCTGCAAATCATGAATTGCTAAGAGAAATAGCTACTTCATCTGGCGGCACTTATATCAATCTAGTTCGATTACCTCAAACTGAAGTCATAAATTCTTTAAAACAAGAAACGTTTCAATTTTTAGGAGCAAAACATAATAGTACTGTTTGGGAAGTATATCCGAAGAATAAGACATACGTGTCCAAAGATTTTTCCATTTCAGGGAGGTTTTCAGAAGAAACCTCCATAGAACTGTTATTCGGCTATAGTGGAAAAGTAACTGAGCGAATTAAGGTTGCAATTAAAAAATCTCAAGGTACAGAGTTGGTCAAAAGATTATGGGCCAAACAAAAGCTAAAGCACTTAAATACTAACAAAGGGGAGAACAAAGAAAAAATAATTTCACATGCTAAAAGCCATCATTTGATAACAGATTATACCTCAATGTTGATTTTGGATAGAATTGAAGATTATGTTCGTTATCGTATTGAGCCACCTCAGGAATTGAAAGCTGAATATAAGGAAAGGGTTAAAAATTTAGAAGAAGAGGAAGTTGATAACCTTGAATACTTAAATGACAGAAAAGAAGATTTGTTTGATGATTACACAGCTATTTTGGAATGGTACGCTACCAAGTACCCAAAGAAGAAAGTAAAACAACCTAAAAAGGAAATATCAAATAATGAAGATATTTCTGCACCACAAAATAATACTGCTAATGTGGACACTATCATGGCAACTGATAGTCTTACGAGCCACCCGCCATCTGCAAGAATAAATATCAATATTGATTCGACTAGAAGAATAGTTTCGGGTACAGTGTTAGATGTTGATGGAGAACCATTACCAGCAGCGAATGTGTTAGTAAAAGGAACAACGACCGGAACAACAACTGACTTTGATGGTAATTTTAGCATCAATGCCGAAGAAGGTGATGAACTTGTTTTCTCTTATATCGGATTTACGACGACAAATGCTGTTATCGGAAATGCCGATAGCATTTCAATTTCATTGGAAGAAGATGCCGCACATTTAGAAGAGGTAGTGGTTGTAGGGTATGGTGTTCAAAGAGTACAAAATATGACCGGTTCAGTAACCTCGGTTGTTTCTCAAGCCTTACAAGGCAAGGCAGCAGGGGTTCAAATCACCCAAAATTCTGGAGAACCAGGTTCAAATACAAATGTTGTAATAAGGGGAGTGAGTTCAATGTCTAATGATAACAATCCACTTTATATCGTGGATGGTCAAATAGCAACAAATAACCCGATGCAGGACTTAAAACCAGAAGATATTGAAGGGATACAGGTTTTGAAAGCGTTAAGTGCCGCAGCGATTTATGGTGCTAGAGCTTCAAATGGAGTTATAATTATAACCACAAAGGAAGGCTTGGAATCCAATCAAGAAGCGATAGAGCAATTGAATCAAGAAATAACGGATAAGATAGAACTAAAATCATGGAATCCAGACACTCCCTATATTAAGATTCTAGAAAAAGAGGCAACCGCTGAATCAGCTTATAAAAAGTATCTGGACATTAGAGATGATTATTCCAACAGCCCTTCATTTTATCTTGACGTATCTGACTTTTTTGAGAAAAAAGAAAAATACGATATAGCCATTACAATTCTTACCAATCTAATGGAAGTTGAATTGAACAATCACGAAATCATGAAAGCCTTAGCTTATAAGCTGGAATATTTCGGACAGTATGAACTTGCTGTAATTGTGTATGAGAAGGTATTAGAGTTGCGGCCAGAAGAACCTCAGTCATACAGAGATTTGGCTTTGGCGTATGAGCAGTTAGGCGAAATTAGTAAGAGTTATGATTTGCTAAACAAATTGTATAAAGGTGATTTATTAGAAAAGGATGAAGATGAACGTTTCTATGGAATAGAACAAATTGCTTTTGTCGAACTTACAAGGCTTGTCAATAAACATGGGAAAGAGCTTAAACTTAAGAAAGCGGAAAAAGAGAAGTTTAAAGACCTTTCGATGGATGTACGAATCGTAATCGATTGGAATCATAACGATACTGATATTGATTTATGGGTTGAAGACCCAAGAGACGAAAAGGCCTATTACAAAAACCCAGAAACCGATATAGGAGGTCATATGTCAGAGGACATGACGGAAGGTTATGGACCGGAAGAATTTATGTTAAAAGATGCGCTCAATGGTGAATACAAAATATTGGTCGACTATTTTGCTGATGATGTGCAAAAAATATCTGGCCCAACTGTTTTAAAGGTGACCATGTTTACCAATTACGGTAGGTCCAAATGAAGAGCGTAAAATAGCCGTTGTACGACTCGACAAAGAAGAAGATGAACTTAAAGTTGGAAGTTTGAGATTCTGAGTTATAAATCCAATCAAATTTTGAAAAGATCTAATTTGTATCAATTTATTCCCTAATTTAGTAATGCAAAAGACGCATAAAATTTGCATCAATTTGTACTATTTTGAACCGAGTTTAGAGTTCGGTTAATCATTTAAAATAAAAACCTTAAAAACCTGATAGTTAACATATTGTGGTGGTGTAGTTAGTTCTGCCACCCCGACAAAAGCCAGTTCATTTTTGAACTGGCTTTTTTTATTCTCTATAGGGTTAATACCTCGAGGCTTGCCTCGTCTGTAAACTATAAAGTTTGAAAACGTTACTTCCTATTAAAAATGCCGCGGTGATTATTTACTTTGCTAAATACGCTTTCTTGTAGACCATCGGCGTTCTTTTCGTTATTTTTTTAAATTGTCTATTAAAGTTTGATACGGTTTGAAAACCACTGTTAAAGGCAGCTTCCGATATATTCATTTTCTTTTCAATAAGTAATTTACAGGCATGACCGATACGGATCTCGCTTATAAAGTCCGAAAAGGTTTTGTTTGCATGGGTTTTGAAATAACGACTGAAAGAAGTCGGCGTCATATTTGTCAGTTCCGCTAAATACCCCACCGTGATTTTATTTTTAAAGTGCTTCATGGTATAGGCATATACTTTATTCATACGGGCTGTATCACCAACCTTAAGTGTATTGGTATATCCAGGACTTGCCAAAAGTTTTGTTTCCTTACTTTTTGACAGCCAATTTAGAATTTTCAATAATTCAAGAACAGCTTCGAAACCTTCAAATTTCAAAAGATTCAGAAGTGATTGTTGAATAGATTTAGAGGTGTTGCTATCAACAAATATACCTCGCAGACTATTTTTAAAAAGTTGCCTTATCTTGATGCTTTCTTCTTTCTGAAGTAGGTTTTCCCCAATAAGATTCTCGTTGAAATATACAACGATACCTTCTGACCAATTGTTTCGATTTTTGATGTCCCCTTTATAGTCACTTTTCCACAGGTGTGGCAAATTAGGTCCGGTAAGGGTAAAATCTCCCGCTACAAAAGGGGCTATGGTATCACCTATAAAGCGTGTACCACTTCCATTCAGCACTAAAAATAATTGGTACTCTGAATGAAAATGCCAGTTGGTGTCAAAAACGGGCTCTTTGAGCAACTTTACCACAAAAGCATGTGTATTGGGTATGGGGGACTTCTGTAATGCTGATTTCAATTTTCGATAATTATTTGTCGTTAAAAACTAAAAATAATCAATTTAATGATATAATAAAGTCAGTATAGGATAAAGTAGACCAATTTTTTCAGACGATTTATTTCTAAAATTGTAGATATTAAATTATCGGTTTAAAGCAATGAAAACAATATTCATGAAAAATAGGTTCTTTATAGTTTTCAGTTTTCTAATTTCAACGATTCTATTAAACTGCAACCCTAATACTCAGAAGGAGCAACTTCCAGATGACCGGCCAAGACGAATCGAACTACTTTTCCTAGGTCATGATTTGGAACATCACAACTCGGGAGTGTATTTTCCAATACTAGCTACCGCACTTACAAAAGATGGAATCAATATTACATATACTGAAGACGTAAACGACCTGAATTCATACAATCTTAACCTGTATGATGGCTTGATTATCTATGCCAATCATGAAAGCATCAAGCCAACCCAAGAAAAGGCGCTGTTAGATTTTGTTTCCGAAGGAAATGCTTTTATCCCCATTCATTCTGCAAGTTTTTGTTTTAAGAATTCTCCGGAGTATATTGATTTGGTTGGGGCGCAGTTTATGGAACATGACACCCTAACTTTCGCACCTTCAATTACGAATAAAGCTCATCCTTTGATGGAAAATGTTACTGAATTTGAAGCTTGGGATGAAACCTATGTGCATGCTAAAATAGCCGATGATATTACCGTATTAATGGAACGTGTTGACGGTGACCATCGCGAACCTTGGACATGGGTTAAAGAATATGGAAAGGGAAAAGTTTTCTACACCGCTTCAGGTCATGATGAGCGCGTTTGGAATCAATCAGGTTTTCAAAACTTGATTAGAGAAGGAATTCTTTGGGCAGTTGATGCCAATACCAAGAAAAACTGGGAAGCTTTTGCTGCCACGATTCCTACTCTAAAATACGAAGACCGAACAGGAATTCCGAATTACGAAAAAAGAGATCCCGCACCGAAATATCAATTGCCACTTTCTCCCGAAGAATCTGAAAGATTAATACAAGTCCCGGCTGGATTTAAATTAGAACTTTTTGCATCAGAACCTGATATCATCAATCCGATAGCGATGAATTGGGATGAGAAGGGGCGACTTTGGGTTATTGAAACCGTTGACTATCCGAACACAGTTCGTGATGAGAAAGGTGTTGGAGATGATAGTGTCAAAATCTTGGAAGATACCGATGGTGATGGAAAAGCAGATAAGGTTACTGTCTTTGCTGATAATTTAAATATTCCTACTAGCTTTTCATTTTATGATGGCGGTATCGTGGTTTCACAAGCGCCACACTTCCTATTTTTAAAAGATACTGATGGAGATGATAAAGCTGACGTTCGCGAGACAATTATAGATGGATGGGGAGTTTCTGATACCCATGCGGGGCCTTCAAATCTTCAATATGGAATTGATAACAATATTTACGGTGCTGTTGGGTATTCAGGTTTTGAAGGCACTATTTATGATGAAACCTTTGATTTTAATCAGAATCTGTATCGCTTTGATCCAAAGAAAAAGTATTTTGAAGTATTGACGAACACAAGTAATAACACTTGGGGCTTAGGCATCACAGAAGACAATTCCATTTTTGGTTCTACAGCGAATAATACGCATAGCGTCTTTTTGGGTATTCCGAATGCTGCGATGGAAGGTTTACAAGGTATTCCGGCTCAAGGAAGTTTAAAAATCGATGGGCATTACGATATGCTTTCAATTACTCCCAACTACAGGCAAGTTGATGTTTTTGGGGGATTTACTGCTGCTGCAGGCCATCATTTTTATACGGCAAGAAAGTATCCTGATTCGTATTGGAACAAAGTAGCCTTTGTATGCGAACCTACAGGTGGATTGGTGCATATCGCTAAAATTGAAAAAGAAGGTGCAGGATACGTCGAAAAGGATGGGGGAAATCTATTTGCAAGTTCAGATGAATGGGTATCGCCGGTAGAAGCAAAAGTTGGGCCTGATGGGAATGTTTGGGTTGCTGATTGGTATAATTTTATTGTACAACACAATCCTACGCCCAGTGAGAGTTTCGGAGGTTTTAAAGGAGAAAATGGAGATGGTAATGCTTATGTAAATCCACTCCGGGATAAATCTAGAGGTCGTATTTGGCGAGTGATTCCTAAAACAGCTGATGATGAAGGCAGTATGACTTTAGATAGGGAAAATTCTGAGGAATTGGTGAATGCCTTATCGCATCAGAATATGTTTTGGAGAATGACAGCGCAACGTTTATTGGTTGAGCGAGGAGAAACAGATGTCTTATCAAAACTGTATGAATTGGTCAATGATTCTAAAACGGATGATCTGGGTATGAATCCTGGAGCGTTACATGCTTTATGGACAATTAACGGATTAGGTGCTTTAGGACACGATACGGAGGGAATTAAGGTAGTAACCGATGCCTTGAAACATCCTGCGCCGGCAGTTCGAAAAGCAGCGATTCAAATACTTCCTAAAAATCGAACTACCGATGATTATTTGAACAAAGCAAAAATCTTTAATGACAAAGATACATCTGTTCGATTAGCCGCCCTGTTATATTACACTGAAAGGCCATCATCTGAAGCTATAGGTTCGAGATTGTATTCATTGAGCAAACAAGAATCGGTGACTACTGACCCTTGGCTTTCTAAGGCTGTATACGCTGCTGCTAGCAGACATGGTGATGGATTTATGAAGGAGTATATGACTGAAAATCCTGATGTTGTTGTCGATATCGAACCCAAAGCAAAGAGGCAAGCAATCGATTATGATGATTCAGCTTGGAAAACGATGGAACTACCTCAATCAATAGAAGCTGCAGGTCTTGATATAGATGGAGTTATCTGGTTTCGCCGTGATTTTAATTTTAATACAAACGCTTCAACTTATGTTTCGCTAGGTCCGATTGACGATTCTGATATTGTGTATGTGAACGGAATACAAATTGGACTTACAGAAAAAGAATGGGCTAAAAACAGATATTATGATATTCCCTTAAGTGTACTGAAAAAAGGAAAAAATACCATAGCGGTACGAGTAGAAGACACCGGTGGCGGTGGTGGAATTTATGGTGAGCCCAAACAAATGTATGTACGCTCAGGTAAGAAAACGGTTTCTATAGCTGGTAATTGGAAATATGAAGTGGAAACCAATTTTGCGGAAAGTGCCAATAATGCATTTGGTGGTACTTCAATTGCTGCTGTTTTTGCCAAGAACTATGAAAAGGAAAAAGGTAATAATGCGATTACAAGTATTACAAATCAAGGTCATGTAATTACGATGAAGACGATTCAAAATGAAATGAAGTATGACCTAAGTGAGTTTGTGGTTAAAGCCGGGGAAACGGTCACATTGGTTTTTGAAAACAATGATTTTATGCAGCACAATTTATTGATTTTAGCCGAAGGAAGCTTAGAAACAGTAGGAAAAGCTGCAGATAAATTGGCACAAGACCCTAATGCCGCGGCGAGCAGTTATATTCCAAAAATTCCAGAAGTATTACAAGCAACCAAATTGGTGGATCCGAATGAAAAAGTTACGCTGACCTTTAGTGCACCTTCCGAACCCGGAGAATATCCGTATGTCTGCACATTTCCTGGGCACTGGCGTATCATGCAAGGGATAATGAAAGTGGTGAAATAAGGAAGATGGTTTGAGGTACGGGGTACTAGGTATTAAGTTTTGAGGGTTAAAATAAGAAAAGTGTAGTGCGTTTAGCGCATGGCGAAAAGCGAAAAATAAATGGCAGTAGAATTACAATACGGGGTAAGCACTTGGCTATGGCAATCACCTTTTTCTACAGATTCTATTTCATTATTTCCTAAAATTAAGGCGATGGGGTATGAGGTTGTGGAAATTCCCGTAGAAGATCCTGAGCTGATTGATGGGTCTGTCGTAAAACAGGCATTGCATGATAATGGTCTGAAACCTACAGTATGTGGCGTTTTTGGGCCTACAAAGGATTTCACGTCTGACGATGTCTCCCTTCATGAAAATTGTTTCCGATATATTGAGCAGAGCTTTGAACTTTGCGCTTTGTTAGGTGTTGATTTTCTAGCAGGACCGATGTATTCGGCCGTGGGGAAAGCACGGATGGTTTCCGAAGAACAGCGAAAAATTGAATGGGAACTTGCAGTGACTAACCTGGGTACAGTATGTGAAATGGCAAATAGTTTTGGGCAATCTATAGCTTTGGAACCTCTAAATCGTTTCGAATCTGATTTGATAAATACTGCGGAAGATGTCATGCGACTTGTTCGTGATATTAATCATAAAAATGCCAAAGTGATTTTAGATGGATTTCACATGACCATCGAGGAAAAAAGTATTAGAAAAGCCATCAATCTGGTTGGAGATAAATTAATCCATGTACAAGTTTCAGAGAACCACAGAGGCATCCCCGGAACGGGATTAACCCCTTGGAACGATTTCAAACTGGGCTTGGGAGACATCAATTATAAAGGGGCAATGGTCATAGAGAGTTTTACGCCAGAAGTAAAAGAATTGGCCGGTGCCGTATGTATTTGGAAGAACCTCGCTAATAGTCAAGATGAATTCGCATCGGAAGGGCTTAAATTTTTAAAGAAAGCATTCAATTCGTAAATTGAAAGTATGAATAACAAGAAAATAAATATTGCTATTGTTGGGCTTGGTTTTGGCGCTGAGTTTATTCCCATTTATAAAAAACACCCAAATGCTAATTTGGTGGCTATTTCTCAGAGAAACGAAATTAAGTTGAACGCCCTCGCTGATGCTTTCGGAATCGCAAAAAGATATACTTCGTATGATGAATTATTACATGATGATGAAATTGATGCGGTACATATCAATACACCAATACCAGACCACGGAACACAATCTATCAAAGCTTTAAAGGCTGGAAAACATGTTGCCTGTACCGTTCCTATGGCTACTACAGTAGAAGAATGTAAGGAGATTGTGCGATTGACCGAAGAAACGGGCTTGACCTATATGATGATGGAAACCGTTGTCTATGCCCGCGAGTTTTTATATATGAAAGAATTGTATGAAAATGGAGAATTAGGTAAGGTACAGTTCTTAAAAGCGAGCCATCAGCAAGATATGGACGGGTGGCCGAATTATTGGCCAGGATTACCTCCAATGCATTATGCTACTCACTGTGTTGGACCAGTTTTAGCATTAACCAAAGGAGAGGCGGAATATGTTTCTTGTTTTGGTTCAGGTACGATACGGGAAGAATTAATTAAAGAATACAATTCGCCTTTTGCGGTTGAAACCACACATATCAAATTCCGAAATTCTGATGTGAGTGCTCAAGTCTATCGTTCACTTTTTGATGTGGCTAGACAGTACCGAGAAAGTTTTGAAGTTTATGGTTCTAAAAAATCGGTAGAATGGCCTTTGATTGAAGGTAAACCATTGGTTGTCCACACCGCCAAAAAACCAGAGCCAGAAATTCCTGAAGAAGTGGAATGTCCTGATTTTGCGAAATTATTGCCTGAAGCAATACAGCCTTTTACAACAGGAGGTGTATATGATACTGATGATAATACGCATTTGTCCTTTACCCAAGGTGCAGGGCACGGTGGATCACATCCGCATCTCGTTCATGCCTTTGTAGACGCGTTAATTAATAGTCTCTCACCTTATCCAAATGCCAAACAATCAGCGAATATTACTTGTGTGGGAATATTGGCGCATGATTCAGCTTTAAAAGGAGGTGAGATTATAAAGCTGCCTGAGTTTACCTTTGAAAAGTAAAGGGTATTTCAATTTGAAGATTTGACAGTTTACTAAATGGGAAATTAGGCTATGGAAAAAACCAATTGCAATATGAAGACCTACTGCTTACTTATGGCAACTTTTTTATTCATTCATATCAGTTCTTTTGCCCAAAAGAACAAAAATCGGGTAATCGTCTTAACAGATATTGAGGCGGATCCTGATGATACCCAATCGCTAGTGCGGTTGTTTTTGTATTCCAATCAAATCGAAATCAAAGGCCTTGTTGCAACAACTTCGTGTTGGTTGCAGAACCGCGTTAATCCCGAATCAATAGAAAGAGTTGTTCAAGCTTATGGTAAAGTTCAGCCGAATCTTTTAAAGCATGAATCTGGTTATCCTACAGCAGAAGAACTACGAGCGCTGATTAAAAAAGGACTTCCCGTTTATGGGATGAAAGGCGTTGGCGATGGAAAAGACTCAGAGGGTTCCGATTGGATTATTAAGGTACTAGAAGAAAAGGATGACCGCCCGTTATGGATTTCGGTCTGGGGTGGGGTCAATACTTTGGCCCAATCGCTAGATAAAATCAAAAAAACAAAAAGCAAACAGGAAGCCAAAAGACTGATTTCAAAACTACGGGTCTATACCATTTCCGACCAAGATGATAGCGGCCTTTGGATACGAAATACTTTTCCAAATTTGTTTTATATCGTTTCGCCAGGGGATTATTATGCAAATGCAACTTGGACAGGTATCAACACTTTTATCAAAGGTATAGACAACAGCACCATTGGCAATAGCTGGATTGCTGAAAATATTCAGCAAAATCATGGCCCGCTTGGGGCTGAATATCCTGATGTTGCTTGGGGTGTTGAAGGAGATACTCCCGCATTTTTGTCTTTGATACCAAACGGACTTAATGAATCTGAGCATCCAGAATGGGGCGCTTGGGGAGGTCGTTATGCACTTTACAAGCCTGAATTCGATGCATCAAAAAAAGGAAGTTCGATAGTCACGATTGCTCCTGAAACAAGAGCAATATGGACCAATGTCAATGACAAGTATACACCATATATTGCGAAAACATATGGTCGAACAGTAAAAAAGGATACCATTACTTTTGATGATTACAAAGCTACGCTATGGCGTTGGAGAGATGATTTTCAAAATGATTTTGCCGCCCGTATGGACTGGTGTACCATGTCTTTTGAGGATGCAAACCACCCACCAGTTCCTGAATTAACACATTCTGAAATATTAACTGTAAAATCGGGCGAATCTTTCAGTTTGGATGCCTTTAAATCTACCGATCCCGACGGTGATAATCTAAGCTATTTGTGGTTTCATTATCCAGAGGAAGGTTCGTATCAGGGGAAAATAAATATGGGTGCGGAGAACGTACATATTGTAAACCTTAAGGCCCCGCCGGTTAGAAAAAAGGAAACCATTCATTTCATTTTAAAATTATCGGACAAAGGCAGACCTTCATTGTCCAGATATAAGCGCGTGATTGTAACCGTGATGGCTAAATAGTCCATATTGATTAGGAATGGCTATACAAAAATTGGAATTTTTAAAAAGTCCATTAAAGCGAAGGCCTTACGAAGCCATAGTTTGAGTTGATGGATATTACATCGTATTGATTTTCTTTGTGATTTTGCCTTGTAAATATCACATAATCAAAATGTTAAAGGGTTGCTTGTAAATCGAGAGTTCATAAAGGGATTCGATTTAGATAAGTACAATTCGAATACGGAAAATCAATTATTTGTAATGATGTGTGGCATGCTGCTACCCCTACAAATAAGGTATTAGAATTAAATTCTTAGTACACAAATGAACGAAAGTCAGTAAAATAGATTTTTACTGGTTTTTTGTTTCCATTTGAGAGCAAATCTCTTAGTGTCCTGCTTTTTAGAGAATAAAGTTCTAAATTTATAGTACGACCACCTTTATTTGACTTTTGAGGCAATTTGGCTTTCGTTGAACCAATTTTATAATCAAAAACGGGAGTAACTACAACTTCACACAACTGAAGAATAACAAAGGCTTTATCCATTATGAACCCCTTGAAATGTGGAAGTAGCGTTTCGGTTTTCAAGAATTTTAGAACGGGTCTCAAAGAAGACTTCGCTGCAAACCTTGTTGAGAAAGACTGGACAATAACTTTCCGATTGGAAAGCCAAACTCATATCGAATGATTTTAGTAGGGCAGTATTGAAAATTATTGAAAGTGTAAGAATCAGGTTCGGTAAAACGATTTTTATGACTAGTACATAGTTTTTTGAAAGCTACCATTTTACAAAGCAATAGTAATTTAATTAAAACTTTAATCCCTTCCAACCGCCTGGTAAATCTATGGGATACCCCTTTTCCATTTGATAAAGATTCAAGCGAATGTATCTACCTTCTTTAAAGATATAGAGGCGATTTTCGACCTCGGGAAATGCCAAGACTGCCTCAATATTGCTATGGAAGTACTCGTCAATTTTCCACCCTCCAGGTAATTGCTTTGGCGTTTCAAAACCTGGGGCAATAGTGGTCCCCACAAAACCGATATACTCATTTCCTTTAAAAAAGTAGGTCTTTCCGTTGACATAGGAAACCCCATCAATACCAGATTGAAATTTTTCCGGTAGTCCCTTCCAACCACCAGGCAAATCCCTCGGATACCCTTCGTCTAACCTAAAGCCTTTTTGACCTTTTGGAGGGCTTATACGGATATATTGATTTTCTTTGAAAAAGTAAATCTTTCCGTTTGGAGGGTAGAGAAAGGCGGCATCTAGGTCCTGTTGAAAATGAGTAGGTAAATCAGGCCAACCTAAGCTAATTGATTTGGGGTACCCTTCGTTCCTTGTAAAGCCCGTATAGCGTGAATATTCTGATCCTCTAAAGAAATAGGAATGTCCACCGTAGTATACGGCTGCATCAACAACGATTAAATTTGATGAGCTTACAGGAGGGATGATAGGCTTAGCTGGCGGAATGGGCCTTACCACATCGCCAACTATGGATACCTTTGGAGTTGCAGTTATCGCTGTACAATAACTACCTATTCCTAAATTATTATAATTTATCCATGCGAAGCCATTTTCTCCCCAATCCGTCCCCCAAGAATTTTTAATCAACCAGGCTGTTTTTTCATCATCCCAACCTATTATTTGTACTTTATGATTTGCTTTCTGATCATATTCTACCGAATCGATATTGTAAACCCCGTTCGTATAATATTTAAAGGTATCCGAAATGGTAACTGCTGTTGAAACCGAACCGTAGTAGCAAAGGGCATTTTTTAGCTGGCGAACTCGTTGATCGCGATTCTCATTCGTAATGGAGGCCCCCAATAGGTCAAAGGTCTCAATACCGTAGGTTTTTGAACTAGGATCGGTAAGGCATACCATTTTTGCTGCCTTGTATGGCATCGTTTTTTCATCCACCACACCTATGGGGTTTTGTAATTCTTGCCAGGTCCTGATCAAAGAACCTTCATAGCAGTTACCACCAATAGTGCAATTTATCAAGTATTGCTCTGACAAGTCCATATCTTGAACCGTTCCATTTTGCCTTATTAAGTGAGCGGTTTCAAGCATTGAAATTGCAGTAAAGGCCCAATTACTGCCGCAAGCCTCTTGAAATTTTGGTTTAGTGACCAAATTCATTGCCCTAAGGTCGAATGAAGCCCTGTTTACCCATTCCTTAATCTCATTACCTGCTAAGTGACTATCGGTATCTTTTTCAGGGTCAATAATACGCACCTCAAAATTATCTTGCCCTTCTAGGTTCAAAGACTTTCCGGTGATTTCTGATAAATCATATTTACTTACACCAGTAGGGCCGACCTGAAAGGTCCAATTGTCGTTTTTGCCCTGCTCCCTGAGGACTATGAACTTTTGTTGAGCTTCTGTTGAGATGGTCTGTTCAAGAGTTCTATACGCTTCAGATATCGAAGGCATTTGCGCCTTAGCATTGAATATAAAGCAAAGGAATACAATTAGTGTCAACTGAAGAAAGGACCCTTTATTTGGATTGAATTTCTTATCATATTTTGATTTCATAAATTTGATGTATGTTGTGAGTTCTACGGCCGAACCTGGTTAGATTATTGTTATTATTTAATGTTTTCATTGTTTTGTTTTTGTGATGGCAACTTAACAAATGGCTGCTCTTTTTCAGGTTTCTTTGGACTTCCAGTTTACCACCAGGACGCCCAAATTGTGTTTCCCATCAATGGATTACATGGATCACTTCTCATTTTGTCACAAGCGCAAATGGGATCCTGCCTCCCATAATAATTTTTCAAGACAAATTTTTTATTTTCCCATTGTGTATTTTTTGAAGAAGTTTCTTTTAAGACACCAACCCCTGTTTTAGAATCCCAAACATCAACGACTGCTATGTTCCTTTTTTCTAGGGTCTTGAACCTTGGATGGTGATCTGTACGGTCTTTGAAACTGAAATTACCAGAAAGTTCAAAGGTGGTCTCAGTATCCTGCTGTGACCTATAAGCCTTGTAGAACATATCCCAATCGGAGTACCCGTATTGATAGATATTGCTGTATTTGCCGGTAAAGTTTTTTTGTTGGGTGAGCAGATCGTAAATGGTAAATTTTTCTTGTAGATATCGATGCGAAATCTTCTCCCCTGGAATTCCTGCGGCCGACTCATTGTCAATATGGTATTTCCCCGTCGAGGGTAGTATGATGTGTTCTGCCGGTCTCAGTTCTATGGGTATGATGATACCTTCATTAGGTATAAATTCCGGAAACGGAATGGACGGTAAGCTTCTAAAAACAGTTCTGCTATCTTTTAGCTGTAAATGCGGAAATGAGCTAAAGTCTTCCCCTAAGATCAACTCGTATGCGTTTCTATTTTTAACTTTTACCTCAAGGTATAAATGAGCATTATGTGGTGCGTACATTGGAATTAATTTGCCCCAGGTTGCCGGATCTTCAGCGTCGTACTTTCCAGGAGGTATAGTTTTATCCAACTGCCTACTAAACTCATCTTTTGCCAATTGATAGGAAGCTTCGTAGGCGGCTGCCCGAATCGCAGGTGAAAGTGCCTCACTTACTAATTGGTCAGCCCCGCCAACAGCATATGCGGCACCTTGGGTCGCCAAATATTCTATACCATGTTCCCTAAGTTGTTCCAAATTAGGAATTTCTGGAGGCATTCCCAAGGCTGCCAAGCCCACATTGATTCCAACCTCCACCACTGATGAAACATTCTTTTCACAGGTGGGTGTTGGATCAACGATTCCACAAACCCCTTTGGCGGCAACACTGGCGGCCAGACTTTTTGCACCGTCGTATATCCCCTGCCATTGACTGGTCGTCTGATTGAATAGATCAGCAAACTGTTCAAAGAAATCCATGTCATCTCGAATGGCTCTACGAACCTTATTGATACTATATCGGCAACCCACTTTGGTCAAAGTTTTATATTGATGAAAAGACTCCATGTTTTCGACTTCCGGGTTGAATTTCTTGCCATCACTCCCGAAATGGGTAAATCTCGGGGGCACATAACTCCTGATACGCACATCAAATAGTAATTGGAAAAGTTCAGGGCAGAAATTCCCCTCTGGACATAGACTGGCTATCGTCAAAGGGGAAGTATTGTGAACTGGAAGTTTCCAGGCAGAGACGTTCTTGGGAGGTAAAAATTCGGCATTACCTTTGTTTATGCTTAGAAAAGGTTTTTTTTGAGTGACATTCCCAGGAGCGAACAGGACCTTCTCACCAGCGAACAAATAATTGCCCCAAAACCCTCCTTGCGCTATAGCTTGTATTTCTTGGTTAAAACCCGAAGGCAAACCCTTCCAAAAATCTTTTAACTTTCCGGAATGTATTTTTTGCCAATTTTCGAAAATGACAAAGTCCTCGTTTTTTATCAGAACCACTTGGGCTTTTCCCTTGGGGGAGGTTACAGCAATGGCAGCATCTATATCACGTTGAAAGATTTTAGGCAAACCTTTGAATCCCCCAGGCAACTTTTTAGGATAACCAGCCTCAACCTTAAAACCGGACAGGCGAATGTATTGTCCGCCTTTGAACATATATGTTTTTTTTGTAGGAGGATAGTAAAATGCAGCATCTATACCAGTGTGGAAGTAATCTGGCATATTTTGCCATCCTCCAGGCAATTGTTTGGGGTAATCCGATAAAAGTTCAGGAGCTTCTTTTCCTGTAACGTCGAATTTATATTTGTAATATTTTTTACCGAAAAAGACATAAGTTCCCTGATCAGGAATTGTTACGGAAGCTCCAGCCGCGATTTTGGTCAATGGTTTAACAGGTATGGGATCATTGATGCCAATTTTCAGCTCTTTGATATTTTTAGGGACGCCCCATCGAAGTTTAGATTTGTTTACAACCCAAAAGGGTCGTTCGGCATCTACCGTACTAGTGGAGGTTTCCGTTCCAGGAGCAAATAAATACCTTCCTCCATTGAAAAGATAGGTACCTCTATTATCAAATTTCAACATAGCTTGTGTGGCTACATGAAACCCCTGAGGTAGTTGTCCCCAAAGATTATTAACATTACCGCTGGTACCTTGGATGAACTTTCCTCCAAAATCATAAAACACATAGAATTTACCTTTTTTTATAAATATGATATTACCACCTTTAGGATACCTTCCCCCTGAACTCATCCATACTGCAGCGTCGATTCCTTCACCAATCTCTTTACTGCTTAGTTTGAAATCAGTGTTTTCAGCGGAAATCTTTTTGGGATATCCTTTGTCTACCTTGATCCCAGTTAATCGTATATATTGGTCGCCCTTAAAAAAATATGTTTTTTTTGTCGGAGGATAGTAGAAGGCGGCATCAATTGCTGAATGGAAATAAGCAGGAAGGTTTTGCCATCCTCCAGGGAATTTTCTAGGATAGTTTTTCAATAACTCCATTGTAGAGCCATTCATTTTGTATTTATAGTATTCTTTGCCTTTAAAAACATAGATTCCGTGTTCCGGAATTTGGACGGCAGCTATTTTAGAAGGCGCAAAACTATTTTTAGTTGTGAGTGCGTCCTCTTCAGCAGATGCCATCATCTCGAAACAGAAAAAACTCAGCACAATAAAAACAAAACAACGCTTAAATTGGGTATTCATAACAGTACGGCTTTTATTTAAAATAGTCGGTAACCAATGATTTATGGTAATAGCGTATATGGCCTCTACCTTTGAAATTAAAAATGATGATATACTCTTTACTTTCACGAAATAGCTTTTCGTAAAACCTTAAGTCAGCGGTTTCATATACTGGCGGTCCTGTATTGATTAAAATTTGACCTGGAATTTCGGTCTTGCCGGAAACTTCGATCGACATGTTCTTATTATTAGTAGGTACAGTTAGATTTGAACTCGGCATATATTGAATACTCGTAGCCTCAATAGGCCAAACCTTGTTGTCCCAGTAGGTATAGAAATTGGGGTATGTGGGATTAAATTTGCCAGGACCGATGAAATTCGAATTTGAAAGTGTTGATTTCTTAATCTTGAATAAGGAGGCTTTGGCGGTACTTTTCTGAGGTGCTATGGAGCCGGTATTTTCTTTTTTTGGTTCGCCCTGCTGTCCAATTAAAAGTTGCGCAACCAATACACACATTAACAATTTCAATGCTTTTTTCATAAGCTATAATTTGACCGAAATGAATTGTCAGTATTGAAACTAGAGGTGATATTCGCTTTTTCGCAAAATACTCACTTGGGGGAAGACCCTAAAGATAGAAGTATGGCCTTGTAGCTTGTTGTAAAAATCGGTCTTTTCTAAAAGAAGATATTTTAGTCTGCCTTCAGAATAAGTGGATCGTCAATCCAAACATCCTTGAAAAATTTGAATTTCTCAATGTGGAAATTCCTAGGTGAGTCTCCACAGTATTTTTTGAAATCCTTAGAAAAATGGGATATATCGTAGTATCCAAAAAATGAGCTAAGCGCATAAAAGTCATTTTTATTTACCGAGTTCATCTCCGAAAACAAAAAGTTAAACCTTGTTATACGCGTATATGTGGAGGGCGGAATTCCTACGGTTTCTTTAAATTGCTTTCTGAAGTATCTAATGCTTACATTAAATTTTGCCGTTAAATTTTTTATCCTGATACAGCCTTTTTTTTCAAGTATCTCTTCTACGGCGAGATCGATTATGTTGGGAGAGAACTTTTTACAACCTAAGAACTGAAGCAGAATATCTTCAAAGATTTTGATGCGCTCATTAATATTCAAATTGAAATCTAAAAGCGGATTGAAATAGCGATGCTCATATTTCCAAAGTTCGTTAAGAGGAACTACTTCGTCAACAAGTGTTGAGACATCTTTTTTTGTCAAGTGCCAGAATGCAGTTGGTTTAAGGCATACAACAAAAGCTTCAAAAGAATTTTCATCACAAAGTAGAGTGCAACTGCTAACCTGTTGACCGGTCGCATACATCTCTGGTAGCTCAAGGATTTTTTTGGTGCTATTATTATGGATTTTAAATTGCCCCAAATGTTGAAAAACCATGAAGGTATGTCCACTCGGAAGAGAGTATTCATTAAATGTTTCTCCATTTGGCAAGGCTCCACCTTCAATAAGATAGTACATGGCTATATAAGGCCTGAGAGCTTCTTGAGGTTTATAGATTTTCATAATCCTAATAAAACTAGAGAACTAATTTTGGCCGGTTTGATTATTCTTAAAAGGGCATAAAGCATAATCTCGCTTTGGGTTAATGGACTAGAATTAGCACTAATTTACGTGAAAACATTTGAAGCACAACATTGAACAACTCACGAGTACGAACTATACTGGTGCTCATAAATCATCTAAAAAAATTAGTACCTCAAAGGAAATATGGAATTTGTATCAATTTGTACCCGTTTGAACCGAGTTTAGTATTCGAGTAGCTATTTGGATAAAGATTTTATAAACCTGATAGTCAATATCGGTATCGAACGTCGAGACTTCTGCTTGGAGGTCATTAGTGTATACAGCTTCTTAGGGAGATTTAAAATCGAGTGTATATCGTATTGATTTCATTAAATAGGTTTGGTTGTTATCCGAGTTCAACAGGTGATAAAAAGATAATTAAAGTCCTTATTGGCCTATGATTAGCGACCCATTTTTTTTAAGGCCTTTGCTTGATTGATGCCCATGAGGAATACTATAAACGCAACGCCGGCAATACTATAATTACCAGTATTTGTAACGTTGAACGGATTTAACAGCAGTAGGCCAATGCTCGCGAGAACCCAGATGAAATCTTGAATGATAATCAATAGGACGCCCCTTCGTCTTTGTTTAAAAATTTCATAAATTATGGTACTTGAAAAAAATAATAGTGCAAGGCCTATTACCCAAAAAACGGTCTGGTTATCTAGACCAAATTGCTTTGCAATTTTTTGGTGAAAGACAACTAAAGTTAAGCCCGAGAATGCCGAGAATATAGCGTTGATTCCAAGCGCTTTTTGCAATTGACTCATAATTTCATTCTTTACTAATGATATGACTTTCCCTTATTCTTTAATAGGTTTCGGGCTTCTTTCCAGTTTGGGAGGTCATTAGCATCAATGGTCATTGTCTTGATTTCTTTTGCCAATGACCGGGCTTGTTTCATCGCCTCAAGATGAGCACCATTATGGGCGAAAGTTTTAATGTCCTCTTCGTTTCTCCATAGTGTCATGGTATAATGAATTGTCCAAAACCCTTGAGTTTTATATGAAGCACAATTCGATGCCTTGAGTTGATTCATCACATGAAATGAATAGCGATATAGTTTAAACAAGCTCAAAATGGATTTTAATTCTATGGAGGTAATGGTAACTTTCATTATGGCCTTAATTTAATTTTCCTTTTTGGAGTATTTCAATCTTAGTACGGACTGCTTGCTTTCATCATGTCGATATTGTTTTAGAGGTTCAAAGCCGTATTTGTTATAGAAAGCTCTTCCAATTCTATTTTCTTCAAAGACCTCGACCTCAATTTGACTATTTCCCTCAAAGACATAATCCACCAATTTTGTGCCGATACCTCTTGCATGTTCGTCGGGTTTTACAAATAGGCCACCTATCTCATTGTCTAACATCGAAACGAATCCGACCACTTCGTTATCTTCTTCATACACCCATGTCTTACTATGTGGTAAATACATTTCCCGCATATCGTTTTCTACCTTTTCGACGAACGCTACCTCCAAAAAGGGATGCGCCAAGGCCGAGGCTTCGAACCATATAGCCATAACGTCTTCCATATCCGTTTCTTTGTAGTCTCTGATCATAAGCGCTGTTTTTAGGTTTCAAGGCAAATATCAGGATGAAACCGATTAAAAATGCTTCATGCGCTGATTTGAGACTTTTTTATGAGATCTTAACCTGTAAAATGGGCCTTCTGAAACTGCTTTGGTGAGATACCCATGTGTTGTTTAAAAGTTCGGTTCAAGGTAGCTTTAGAGTTAAAGCCGCTTTCGATACCGAGGGCGAGAATAGTATATTTTTGATTTTCGGGTATTGCTAACAAACTTTTCAAATGTGCTACCCTAAAGTCATTCACATAGTCATAAAATGATTTTTCGGCTTTGGTATTTATGGTCTGAGATATCTTATGGGTGGTAGCTCCAAGGTGTTCTGACAGGGTTTGGATTTTAAGTTGTGGCTCTAGATATACTTTTTCAACTTCAAACAAGCATTTGATTTCATTGAAAAGCGCATTCATTTCGCTTTCTGACAGTGAAGAAGACTTGTATTTTATATCTGCCGCTTCTTCGACTTCTAGAGTACCATTGGTGTTTCTTCTATTTTTCGCTATACTATTTTGGGTCCCTTTAAACTCAGCGATGGCGTATTGTTTAATACCGTGATAACATAAATAGAATAAAGCAAGTACGATTCCGGAATACACTATGGTAAAAGGAATATTGATGTCATTCAAAAGGCCGAAGTCAAGGGATAGGAACAATACAAGGCTTAGGACTTCAAGTATTAAAAAAACCAAAGTAAAATTTCGAAACCAATTTAGATGAATGGGTTCGATAAATGAATAATAGTCTTTTATCTTTTTTGAATACCTATTTAGCTTTCTCAAAAACCAGGTCATTGCCAGAATGATAAATAGGTATTGGGCTTTATAAAAAAATTGATATATGGCCGTTGGAGACCGATATAATCTATCGACTTTTTCAACAGTGTTATAGTCATTGACGTAAACAAAATCGATAAAAAGAAATACCACAAACACTATGGTATAACTAGGAACCCACCACCAAGACCATTTTAATCGATGTTCTTTATCGACTAAGACCATTCCGTATAGTAAGAAGCTTGGAAATAAGAGAGTAGTGCTCAACATTTGGAACAAATACTTCGGTGCGCTTAAGCCTTGCCGGATCAAAATATCTGACAGCAACATTGCCCCAAAGAGCGAAATGGTCAATATGAGCAAGTAATCACTGGTTGTTTTCTTTTTCTTTGGTAGAATAAACAGAAGGAAAATAATAAGGATACCAATGCCGGCAATATTAATGTAGATCATGTGTGACTTCTACTAAAGGCGGTTTCATTACTTCGCATATTGTATGCGAGGAATAGAAGCATAAAGGTATTTATTTTCTGGTTACTAGTTCAGACCCTGCAATTTTATCACAGCTACTTCAGTGGTCTCAGGTTGCGGTCTAAACTCCTGCACCTGAAGTGCAGGGATTTAGTCTTTGAGAAAACTATGGATTCGAAACCCTTAGTGATTTATTTTCCTTATTTCACTACGAAGCTTATGAAGAAATTTTAAATACCCAGGCATGTTTTAAGTTGATGTCCTCTGGCAACGAAATAATCGTTCCTTCTTCGGTTTGCTCAAATTGAATACTGCCATCATATCCTAAGAGTGCTATACGTTTAATTTTGATTTTTGAAACCGAAAGATATTTTAACGTAATGGTTTGGGTCGGTGTAGCCAAAACCGTTGCGTAAAGGGCACCGTAATTGGTTGTAAAGCGAATATCTGCCTGCGTGAAACCTTTGTTTTCATGCGACGGAGCGCTCTCCCAATAAATTTCTCCAAACATCTTTTTCATAAATGACCCTAGGGTTATTTGCATTTTTTATTTTGTTTTAGCACTCGCAATGGCAGCACTGATTACCTCAAGTGAATACCTCTGACCTTGACCCAAGGACCGAAATAAAAGCAGTAAATGTATTTCCGTTGGCTTAAAAGTAATATGCGTAATACTTGAATGAGTATTCGTAAAATGAATGCCTTGTTAGGCCCATAGCGCACTGAATATCATAAAAATAGTATTTGTATATTTCAAAGCGTGAAGGTTAGAAACGAAATGCAAGACTTCTTTTTTATTGATATACTTGCCATAAATCAAGTGCTATGGTTTTCTAAATGTCCACTACCACATGATAAACACTCATGAGTTGAATAGTACCAATTTCTATATATGAATTTTAAGCCTAAGGTCGTTGTGGCCCTGTGTTGCTCATTGTTTCTTCTGTCTGGCGTTCAATCCCAAAGCACAGCGTTGGACAGTCTTGAAATCGCATTGCAAAACCATAAACAAAAAGATAGTGTAAGGGTAAACCTGTTGAATGAAATTGCAGAGTTATCCTATAAGAAGAATTTGGATAAAACCATGTCCTATGTAGCCGCATCGGAGCGCATCTCCGATTCCTTAGGTTATAAAAAGGGATTGGCCAGAAGTTTGCTCATAAAAGGAAAGGCCCAAATAGAACAATCAAGATTCGAAAAAGCATATCAAACTATTGACGAGGCGCTTCAATTGTATGAAGTAGTGCGATCCAAAAAAGGTATTTCCGAATGCTATAGTACCCTTGGTTTTTTATTCTATAGAAAGGAAGATCAGAAACAGGCCATAGCATATCATCAAAAATCTATGGACATCAATCAAGAATTGGGCAATAAAGAAGCGATTTCAACCAACTTGGCCAATATAGGAAGGGTTTACTTTGAATTAGGCAATTATGTTGAAAGCGTATCTTACTTTAAAAGAGCCTTGGCTATCGACAATGAAATAGGGGATGAGGAAAAAATATCCCAAAATTTGGGCAACATTGGTGTAATATACGCCTATCAAGGAAATCACCCCCAAGCGCTGGAATATTACAATAAATCTATAACCATCGACGAAAAGCGTGGCGATACCTTAGGAATTATTGCAGTATTAAATAATAAAGGCATTATCTATCAAACGATGCAAAATTATGATCAGGCCATAGCACATTATGTACAAGCCCTGCAAATGCAAAAGAAGTACGGTAACAAAAAAAATATGGCCGATATATTGATTAATTTGGGTTTTGTGTATGAGCAGAATAAAGAATATAAATCCGCGTATAATTACTTAAAGGAAGCACTTGACCTATGCAAGGAAATCAACTATAAATCAGGAGAGGCCTACGCCTTGAATAATATGGGGAATGTCTTCCTAGTACAGGGGGCGCTGGAACAAGCATTACATCATTTTGAGCAGGCAAAAACCATAAACCTAAGTGTTGATAACCAGCTTGGCCTGTGCGTCTCATACTTAGGACTTGCGGAGGTATATGTGGGTCAGAAAAACAATGATAAGGCTTTGATCTATGCCTTAAAAAGCAAGGGAATCTCAAGTAAAAACAAGTTCTTGGAATACCAAAGAGACGTATCTGAGTTACTTTCAAAAATACATATCAATCGAGGGAACTATAAAAAAGCTTACGAGAGCCACCAACGGTTCAAAGTTTTAAATGATAGCCTTTTCAATAAAGAGAATGTGCAAAAAATTGCCCAGTTGGAATATGAATATAAGTACAAACAGGCCATGGACTCGGTCAATATCAGAGAGCTACAGCTTACAAAAACGGTTACGTCGACAAATTTGGATTTGGAAAAATCAAGGCGGAAGTACCTATGGGCAATCATCGGCGTGCTTTCGGTCTCCTTGCTTTTGGGCGCCATTATTTTCTATCAGAAGTTTAAAAACATGAAGGTCAGAAATGAAAACATCGTTATGGAGCAGAAACTATTACGTTCGCAGATGACACCACATTTTATTTTCAATTCATTGTCCGTACTACAAGGAATGATATTGAATAATGAGGATAAGAAATCTGTATCCTACCTTTCCAAGTTTTCAAAACTATTGCGTATTACCTTAGAAAACTCCAGAGACAAAACGGTTTTGCTGTCTGAAGAGATTACTGGGGTAGAAAATTATCTGGCGCTGCAGAACTTGGAAAATGAAGCATATTTGTATAATGTAAGCGTAGCGAATACGATCGACCCTACCTTGTTTAAAATTCCACCAATGTTAATACAGCCTTTCGTCGAAAATGCCGTGAAGCATGCCTTTGCGGATCAAAAGGAAAATCGGGAAATCGAGGTTGATATCAAGCATATCCATGAAAAATTGACCTGCACCATTATCGATAACGGTATTGGTATTGATTTGCAAAAGAAGGGGCATGGCAAAGACAAAAAATCGATGGCGACAACGATTACCTCCGAACGTCTTGAGTTATTGGCCAAAGATTTAAAAATGGAAAGTTCAGTAACAGTGGAGGATCGCAAGAAATACAATGCACAGGGTACTTTGGTCACCTTGGTAATACCTTATGTGAAAATAATATGAAAGCACTGATTGTTGAAGATAAGGCCTACATTCGAAAGGGGTTGGTGAGCTTGTTGCAATCCATAGACTTTGAGGTACAGGTGGTAGGGGAGTGTGAATCGGTAGAAGATGCCTTGGTGGTTACCCGATCTTGCAGACCCGATTTGATCTTTCTCGATATCAATCTCACAGACGGTACCGCTTTTGATTTTTTAGAGCGAACGGAAGACCTTTCCTTCAAGGTCATTTTTATCACCGCATATGAAGAGTACGCACTCAAGGCCTTAAAGGCAGGCGCAGCGGATTACTTGCTTAAACCAGTGGATATTGAAGAACTTAAGGCAGCCCTTGAGAAAGTGGCCCAATTACCTGTTGCTGAGCAAAAGGTACATATCAAAACAGCAAAAGCGGCCTGGCACAGTGATGCCTCCAAATTGATATTATCGCTCCATGACAGCTTTCAAGTCGTTGATCTGAACGAATTGTTGTACTGCGAATCGGATAAAGGGTATACCACCTTTTATTGTACGAATGGAAAAAGCCACTTGGTCTCTAAAACGTTAAAGGAATTCGAAGCGCGCTTGGTTGCATTCAATTTTATTCGTCCACACCAATCGTACATGGTCAATTTGAAGTTTATTGACAAATACGATAAATCAGGAGTGATTCACTTAAAAACTGGAACAACGATTCCTGTCTCTTCCCGTAAAAAAGACCACTTCATTGCTACATTTTTGAACAAAAACAGTGAATAAGAGCTGTTTTCAGCTCCTTTTCAGCTAATTTCTTCCAACTACACATTTACGGATATAGGCCAAACTTTTACGCTTATGGGTTTCAAGTACTCTTAAATAAAACCCCTATAACCAACTACACTAGGTCCTTCTGGTTTGCCGTTCTAAACAAAACGAAAATATGGACGATATCAAATCAAAATTAGGTAAAGCAGGATTAATCATCGGGGCAATGGGCATCATGTCTATTGTGCTGTCAATCTTCAATTATAACATTCGGCTTCTCGCTTGGATAGACATCTGGGGCAATACCATGGGATGGATAATTAGAATCCTATTAATCGTCGGTGGAGGTACACTCTTTTTCCTATTCGGAAGAGGTGAAGAGGAATAAAATGAAACTACAAAAACAGACGTATACACGCATTGAAATACAGTATTGATACATCAAACCTTAACATAATTTAAAAACCAATAACATGAAAAAACAATTCAATTTAATCAACCTGTTCGCCATGGCTTTTTTGCTTACAACACTTAGCTGTAAAAAGGACGACGAAGGACCTGCAAGCAACCCGATCAGTATTCAGGATCTGGATGTTGCTATCGATGAAAATCCGACCAATGGCCAAACTATTGGAACCGTACCAACAGAGGGTGATGCAACCCCAAGTTTCAGCATAACATCTCAAACACCTACAGGAGCTTTAAGCATAAATTCAAGTACAGGAGAGTTAACTGTTTCTAATGCCGTTTTATTTGACTTTGAAACGAATCCAATTATTACGGCCACTATCGCCGTGGTAGGAGCTGAAAACACAGCGACGGTTACTATTGGGCTTAACGACCTGAATGAAATAGGGGTTCAAGATCTGACCGCAGCAATTGATGAAAACCCAACTAATGGCCAATCAGTCGGTATGGTTCAAGTTGATGGAGACGGGCCTTTCAATTTTAGCATCGATTCTCAGACACCAGCAGGAGCACTAAGTATAGATAACTCTTCTGGAGAGTTAACGGTTGCGGATGCCAACCTGTTCGATTTTGAGACAAATCCTACAATCACCGGAACTATTGCAGTTGTTGGTGCTGAAAGTATGGCAACCGTTACCATTAATTTGAACGATCTCGATGAAATAAGTGTGGAAGACTTAACCCTCTCCCTTGATGAAAACCCAACGGATGGGCAAGTTGTAGGTACTATACAAGTAGATGGCACCGGAACTTTAAGTTTTAGTATAACTTCCCAGACACCGGCAGGTGCTTTACATATAGATGCTGGTACGGGGCAATTAACGGTTGCGGACCCCACCTTATTTGACTTTGAAACAAACCCAGTGATTACTGCGGATATTTCTGTTGACAATTCAGTTGAAACTGCAACGGCAATGGCCACTATTAATCTTGAAGATGTTGACGAAATAACGGTTCAAGATTTGATCACTGATATAGATGAAAACCCAATGAATGGTCATATTGTCGGAACAATACAAGCCAGTGCTAGTGGAAGTTTGACGTATACCATAACCTATCAATCTGCAGCCGGAGCTTTGACTATAGATCAAAATACAGGGGAGTTATCCGTTGCTGATGAAGCGTTATTTGATCATGAAACCAATCCAAATATGTTCGCGGTTGTTTCCGTTGATAATTCCGTTTATTCCGTAAATGTAAATGCGACGATTAATCTTAACAACATAAATGAGATTGGAGATTTTAATTATGGTGGTGTTATTTTTTGGTTAGATCCTGCAACAAATAATAGTAGTGGTTTAGTTTGTGCCGTCAGCGACCAAAGTAATAGCATCGGTGCTTCTTGGGGAAGTAATACTCCAACTATTGGTAATGTTGCTACGGCGATAGGAACCGGACAAGCGAACACCAATGCAATTTTAGCTGTACATACACAGGGAACGAATGCGGCAAAATTGTGCAATTCATATACAGCGAATGGGTATTCTGATTGGTACTTGCCATCAAAAGATGAGCTAAATGAAATGTTTGTAAACAAGTCAATTATTCAAACTACTTCGGCTGCCAATGGAGGAGCTAATTTTAAAAATTACGCCTATTGGACCTCGTCAGAACATGCTACGGACCCTACTAGGGCATTAAATCAATTTTTTAATTTCGGTAGCCAGAATTCAAATCAGAAAGCAGCAATATTTCACGTAAGAGCGATACGGACTTTTACGGATTTTTAAAAACCAGATTACAAGGCCACTTACAGCTAACCAATGTAAGTGGCTCTTTATTTTCAATACAAAATGATAAAAGGAGTGGAGAATATAATTAAGATTAAAAACGAACATGATTCGTTGGAAAATCATAGTACTTCCCTTTAGAAAGTGATTGCTTCCGATGAAAACCGAAGTGCCCTGCTTAGTAATGAAAGTTATCAGAAAGAATTAATTCATTTGGACACTGAAGTACGAACAGCGAAATGTACATTCGGCATGATTCATATAGTCAACGCTTAAGTGAAAAATGACCTGTCTTTGTGAAACCTGCGGCAGTTGAAAATCGAAACCAATAGTCAGTTGAAGGCATGTCTTTATTATTGAATTTTCCATCCCATCCTTTTGAACTATCATTTAGAATATCAAGTAATTTCCCATAGCGATCATATATTTCAATGGTATATGCCATATCCTTGCTTCCAATGATATTCCAATGGTCGTTATATCCATCATTGTTGGGGGTGAAAAACTTCGGATACCCCAAAATGACCGCAGTTGCCGTTGTGACCGCACAGCCTCTTTTATCCCTCGCGTAAATCATATAGCTACCCGGTTCAAGCCTATCGAAGAATGGATGTTCTTGATAGTCGATACCGTCTATGGAATATTCGTAAAGTTCATTACCATTGACCTCGAATGCAAGGCTATTATTATCACTAAATTCGATGACCTCAATATTGGAAATTATCGGCATTTGAACAACCTCTACCGTTACAACGGATTCTGCAGGTGTGCAAAACCCATTGTCCACCAGATAGGTATACGTTCCCGGAGAATCAATTTTAGGATTAAATAGTCCATTACCTTGACTTAAATTGGGACTCCATGTGCCCGACGGGTCTGGGTTGCCCTCTAAATAGTCAAATAAATTCTCAGGGGTATCATCAAAACAAAACAGCTTTGCACCATTGATTCCCGCACTTGGGCTTTCCAGTACGGTAAGGGTTACGGTTTCCGTTTGAATTTGGGTCGTACAAAAATCTATCTGGGCTCTAAACAAATAATTGTTGAAATCAGGAGAAACATTCCACAGCTTTAATTCCTCAAGATGTACTCCGCTATAGCTGGTGTTATTGGCTAAATCTTCCCAAGTTAATCCTGCGTCTGTACTTACCTGCCACTTTAGGGAATTCGGGTGTTGTAAAGAAACCGAAATAATTACATTGTCTCCTTCACATGCCACCAAATCGATAGGTTGTCTTAAAATTATGGGAGTGGTATCTTCCTGAAAATCGAATACTTCATTGGCATCGATATCTTGTGGTGCCGTATACCCATCGGGTTCATTCACGATTAAGCCATTTGAATCAACGATATCCGGACGTGTACCCAGTACCCCATCGCCATCAGGGTCGCTAAAGCCCGCCTCGATGACGTCATAGCAACCATCGCCATCACTATCTAAGTCTATGGAATCAATTTGTCCATCGTCATCCGTATCCAAAGTCGGATTTCCCCCAAGCTCAGTAGTATCTAAAATACCATCATTGTCATCATCAAGGTCAACATCATCGGTAATGCCGTCTTTATCGAAATCACAGTAGAATTCCCAAACTACCTCTATAGCATCGGCAAAGCCGTCCGCTCCGTTTAATTCAAACTCAAATGATACTGTTGTCACAATACCTTCTATTTGAACAGATCCCGCTGCCCCTCCAACTGTTGGTATTCCACATTCTGAGGTGGTATTGTTTCCAAATAACTGGTCGGGCGTTCGAGTGATCGTACTTGCCGTAACTTCAAAGTGATCCCCATTTCCAGCAAGTCTTCTTAGGGTCAAATTAGGCGTAAGAAGTGTCAGGAGGGCCGAATTGGCATTTGGTCCAAATCCATATCCGCCACCAAGTCTGTCTAGATGTAGGATAGGGTTTGTTACCGGACGGCTAAAGGTAAATGTCAAAATTCCTTTTCCATTAGTTCCAAAATCTAAAAAGGGGGCTAAGGCACCACGATTGACAATCGTATTTGAAGAATAGGTATTGGGAATGTTACATCCCATCAAACCGGTACTAAAGTTGACCGATGCGTTGTTTCGTAATCCAGAAACGGAAGTGGTGATGTTGAGGTCGCATACATTGGAAGTCCAACGTGTGCCACTACCGGTCCAAGTTTCGGTGAAATCTTGCGAAGAAATAATGGAAGGGCCAGACAAAAAAATGAAACAAATTACCCACTTCGCAGGTATGCATTCCAAGGAAAATAAAGCTCTTTTTCGTCCGTTCAATGCCGATTTTTTAGGTTGTCAATTATATAGGGACAGAATCTTTAACCTTGTAAAGAGTTCTTCACCTTGCTCAAAGGTAGAATGGGGCTACATGGACGCAAAATGAAAACGTTGAAAGTAAACGTATTTAGGATTAGAGGTTCGAGCGATGAAGGGTACGAGTTAAAAAAGAAAATCAGTGCCGATAAGATGATTATTTACCCGATTAACTGATTTGTCAGGACATAAAAAATGCGCCAGCTCACATTGACGCATTCTAACCTGCTACTTACTTTTTTCCAGTCGTCCCAAAAAAAAAGCGCCCAATCTCTTGGACGCTCTAGTTCTGTATCGCTTTCTTAATAGTATCTACCCATCAATTCGATGCAATCCTAGCTTTGCAGCGTCCGATATGTGATGTAAATAATTTGGCATATACTATTACTTTTAAAATTCAAATATTGAAAATGGCATGGCGCCTATAATATCTCTATTACCTTACCATACACATTTTTTGTCCATCCGTTAATTCTACCATGGTTATTGCCAATCAGCAAACCACGCTTGTTACTTTTCCCTTTTACGAGATGCGTAAATACGTTTCCACGTACTTTACAGAACACTAGGTCACCAACTTCACAATCTTCCCAACTGATGGGCGCAAGGCGCACCGGTTGTTTTGACTTCAGTAAGGGCAACATAGAATTACCAGGTTCTTTTGAAATGATGGTTTCCCCATCAAGTAATTTTTGAATTTTCCAATTCATCATTTAAATTTTAAAAGTTATGCAGACCACTATTGGCATGCATATCCGATAAAATTTTCAAAAGAACGATTTTCAATGAACTGATACAAAGATGCAGTATTTATGTTCATTTTTCTAAATTTTCAAGGGGTTTACGATGATGTGTATTTGTTCTACGACTTGAACTCCGTCTCCAAAATTTGATATTTAAGCTTAGGGCTACGAATTCTACTCCATCGTCAACGAATACTAAAACCGTCCTATCAATACAAATCATCAAAGCTAGATTTGACCAAAAAGTGATACTCTAAAACTAAAGATGATGAAATTAGTATATACCCTTTTATTCTTATGTGCCCTTTCTTTCGGATTTACCCAAGAGACCAGTGGTCCCTATTTATCCGTCAATACAGCAGCTGCCCTGATACCTTTGAAAGTAGCTAGATCCGAAGTGCAGATTTCCGGTACTATTGCCCACGTGCGTATCACCCAGGTATACCAAAATTTGGGTAATCGACCTATTGAAGCCAACTATGTATTCCCACTTTCGAGCAAAGCGGCCGTCCACAAAATGCAGATGACCATAGGTGACCGAATAGTCAATGCCAAGATATTTGAAAGGCAAGAAGCGAAGAAAGTATATACCGCCGCTCTTGAAGAAGGAAAACGCGCTGCAAAATTAGACCAAGATCGACCCAATGTGTTTCAGATGAGCGTAGGTAATATTATGCCTAATGATGAAATCGCCATTGATGTCTTTTACACAGAAATGCTTGTGCCGGTAGATGGAGCGTACCAATTTGTTGCTCCTGCTGTCGTAGGTCCAAGATTTACTGGAGAAAGCACCAATAGGGAAGAAAGCTTCAACATTCCCTATACCGAAAAGGGAATTGCGGATGCCTTTGATTTTGACATGACCGTTACCCTGAATGCGGGCATGATCATTCAAAATATAGGCAGTAGTACCCATAAGGTCAATGTGAACTATCCCGATGCCAAAACGGCTGAGGTCTTTTTGTCGAAAAGCAATGAGAACCCTGCGAATAGGGATTTCATTCTGAACTATAACCTTCGAGGTGGCCACATACAATCCGGGCTCCTCCTTTATGAACATGAAGATGAAAACTTCTTTGCTTTTCAAATGGAGCCTATAAGCAAGGTTGCCTTAGATGAGATTCCTGCTCGAGAATACCTTTTTATCGTTGATGTATCGGGTTCTATGAACGGATACCCACTGGAGGTTTCGCAAGAACTCATGCGAAACCTACTCTGTGATTTAAGGCCAACGGATACCTTCAATGTGCAGTTGTTCGCTTCAAGTTCCACGGTTTTTAGTGCGGTCCCATTGGAAACGAATGAGCAAAACATCGAAGCGGCCATTCGTTTTCTTTCGGAAGGTCAAGGTGGAGGTGGCACACAATTGCTGAGCGCCTTAACCGATGCGTACAAGCTAACCCGAAAAGATCGCGGTAGTGCCCGTTCTATGGTCATTATCACCGATGGCTATGTCAGTGTGGAGAAAGAGGCTTTTGAACTGATCCGAAATAATCTTGACCAAGCCAATGTCTTTACTTTTGGTATAGGCTCAAGTGTAAATCGCTACCTCATAGAGGGTATGGCAAAAGTAGCGAATAGTGAATCGTTTGTGGCCACTACGATGTCGGAAGCCCAAGAAGTAGCGAAGAAATTTAAGAAATATATTGCCACACCTTTGTTGACTCAAGTAAAGATCGAAGCAAAAGGCTTTGATGTATACGATGTGGCTCCCCATAGTATTCCAGATCTTTTTGCGGCACGACCGGTGACCATCTATGGCAAATACCACGGCAACCCCAAGGGAAAGCTCATTGTTACCGGTTACCAGGGCAAGAAAAAGTTTCGTCAAGAATACAACGTATCCCATGGCCATCTGAGCAAAGCGAATAAGGCACTTCGGTATCTGTGGGCGCGAAAAAAAATCGCGGAACTGGATGATTACAAAAAATTGTTCAATGACCCCGTCAAGGATAGCGTCATCGCCTTAGGGCTACAATACAATCTGGCGACTAATTATACCTCTTTCGTCGCCGTGGATGAACTAATTGTGAACAAAGATGGCGACCTAAAAACCATAAAACAACCCTTGCCTATGCCGCAACATGTGAATAATTCAGCAGTGGGAGCAGCGGCGGAAGTGAACGTAAAGACAAACTTTAAAAAGGCGTTCAAGGTTGTTTTCAACGAAGCGTTTTCCACATCGGAAAAAAGATATGTTACGATGGCATTTAAGGCGATATACTCAAAACTAGTGGAGCGTTGCTTGGATGATTTTAAGGGCATACGTATACAATTCAATGCGACCGGCAAGATAATTCGTATCGAAAAAATGGAAAATGGGGAATGGATTTATGACAAGGCCCTAACCAAAGAATTCATCAGTTTTTCCAATAAACAAATGGGTATTACCAAAGAACTCCTAGTGACCTTAACGAAATAGAATAGTTTTCAGTTGGTTTGTTGTGTTCCCTGAGGGGGAAGAAGGCCTGTAAGATCAGAAAATCTTGCAGGCTTTTCTTTGGTCATCAAAGCACTTTACCTGTACATAGGCAAGAAACGGCTCCTAATGTAAAACTGGGCAAACTATGCTACAAACGAATTCTAGTTGAGGTACTACGAATACTAGAAGACCCCCTCTAAACCCAACTGTGCGCTATACATTAGAGGTATATAAAAAAATAAACCAAAATAAGACCCATGAAAAAAATAGTAACAGTATTCGCAATTGCACTTGGTTGTTTTGCCACTTATGCCCAAGAATTCACAGCGACTGAAAAGTATACGGTTGTAAACGAGCGTAGTCTCGATCAAAAGGAAGAAAATGGCCGTGCCCTCATCGATCTGGTCGCAACCGAGAATCTCTCGAATCCGATTGCCACCTTGAAAATTGCCGAACAAGAACTATTGGAAGAAGTTCATATTACTTCACTAAAAGCCCCTGGTTTAGAGACTATTGTTGAGATTCTAAAAGTGGAGTTGGTCTATTCAGCCTGTTGTGTAAGCACCGACACGTATTATTTTTTGGTATCCGAGGATAGGGATTTCATCAATTTGCCACGACTTGAAAACGTGTATTGTGAAGGCCCAGAAACCGATACCCATTATATTTTCCCCATCCAATCCTACGGCCGGGAAGGAATGATTCTCAGAACAAAAAAACACTATACAGCAACCCATGAAACAAAGGAAATCGAAGTCACCCAGAGTTTTGTTTGGAATGATGATGACTTTGATCAAGAAGAAGCAATAAGTGCAATAAAGTAATAGTAACCCTTAAAATTCAAAAAAATGAAAAATGTAAAAAGAAGTGTCTTAGTAGTATGTCTGTTTGCCCTAGCGAAAATGTTCGGTCAAACGGCCCCACGAGTCCATTTTGAAACCATGAGCGTCGAAACCCCTGTGGAAGAACTATCTTATCAATACCTTTTGGCCCACAAGGTATTCTTGCGTGATAAGCCTTCATTAAAAGCGAAACGATTGGGAGTTCTAGATATCGGTACACGTATGGTCGTACGGGAAAAAAGTAAGCACGCTCAAGAAATCAACGGTATAAACAGCAACTGGTACCGTGTAACCGTTGGAGAGGCAACAGGATGGGTCTGGGGTGGTATGATTGCCCAAAAGGCCTTCGGCAGTGGTGCGGATTATAAGGTAAAATTCGTTTATGGATTGGAGAGTAATACGGTAACCGAAGCTGGTATCAATGAGACCAAGTACCAACTACGGGCCTTTAAAGACGGTGTTCAATTAGATAAAGTTGTCTTGGATAGTCTGTCCGCTTTTCCTCTAGGCATAAAAAACATCGGTAATAAAGGGCTGTTCAATGTAGAGGATATCATTGCCCTCGACTTGGCCGACCTCAATACCGGGCATACGATTGGAAAGAGCTATATCTTCTGGAACAACGGCAGGTTTACGAATGTCGCCAATTTAAGAGACCAGGAGACCGATGCATACGCCAA
Source organism: uncultured Flavobacteriaceae bacterium (assembly GCA_947494565.1). Lineage (GTDB taxonomy): Bacteria > Bacteroidota > Bacteroidia > Flavobacteriales > Flavobacteriaceae > Maribacter_C. The sequence goes on from CANLVG010000006.1 coordinate 200,411, forward strand.
AAGTGAATACTTTGTTTTTCCATCCGATATGCAGGGCATCAAAAGTACTTTGGAATTGAAAACTACAATTACCGATAAAAATGGAACACTGGAAAAGGAAAAGATCGAACAACGCAAAAAATGGACTTCGAGTTTTTATACATGGAATGGCTATCAGTTGTTAAAGAAAGAACACATTCCGGTGATTTCTGAAAATGTAGTGGTCAGCACCCTTCATAGATAAGATCGAGATGCAACTTAAAGTGATTTTCATAGTTTTTTTAATGTGCATGGGCTGCAAGAAACCGTTTTCGAATACTCCGGAAACGGTTCTTGCCTTGCCTTTAAAGCAAGAGCAAAAACAAGAATCCATCGTGTTTATTGCCGGTTTCGATGAGGGAGACAATAAATATTATGCCAATGCCAAAGCGTATTTTTCAGGAAAGGGAATGTCGATTGTCGACACCCTATTTTCAATAGAGGAAATCATTACATGGCTGAACCACAGAGCGAAATACCATACTTCTTTCAACGAAATACATATTGTTAGCCATAGCAATGCCTGGTTGGGAATGTCCTTAAGAACCACCAAAAATGGCAAACGTGTTACGCTAGAAGCGCTGCAAGACGTACAGCGATACCATCGATTTCCTAAAATCCAAGATGGAGTAACCCACCGAACAAAAATTGTTTTCCATTCTTGCGGACTGGGTGAGAATCAAGAACTGCTGAGGGAATTAAAGCGTGCATTTTCAAACACGAACACAAATTCAGGATTAAATTCAAATGAGAGCGGGCCGCAGGTATATGCCTCCACCTTCTTCAATGTTTTTGGAGGGAAGTTTGCAGGGCACTATTTGGCTCGACCATACTACGGATTCTATCCGACCGGAGCGTCAAAGGGTCCTTTGTATCTTTCCGAAGAATTTGCGAAAAAGTACCCCGATACCCGAATCGATTGGTTCGATGCCGTAAAAACACGAACGGAAACCCATGCAGGAGTACCCTATAGTTATAAGTTCAATATTCCGGTAAACTGGGAGTTTACATTTGATGAGGGTAGTGACATCCCCACCTTGGAAGACAAGGAGGCTCTCTTGGACTTTATATCGGATTCTCCGGAAATAGCGGCGACCCTCTTCACCTTGAATATTCCAATAGAGAACTATCGTTGGAGATGGAAATTAAGTGGCAATAGACTCCAGATTAAAGGAAAAACCACGGTACTCTGTGTACTGGCACCCATTTTGCAGGATAGCCATAGTAACGAGTATCGGGAGCCGGCGGTGGATGACCGACTACTCTATCAAATATTATAACGGTATTTTCGTTACATGAGCATCGAATAACGCAGGTATAACGATAACAGGCCCAAGCAGCATCAACTAAATTGAAATCGATTTCTACATACCTTTTACTGTTCTTTTGCTGTACAATGGCAGACGGACTTATGGCTCAAAACAGCCAGCTTAGGGCATATACCATTGAAGACGGTTTGCCGCAATCACAGGTTTATGCGATGGTACAAGATGAAATCGGTTACCTTTGGTTGGGCACGCAGGGTGGGGGACTCGCCAATTTCGATGGTCGAAAATTCGAGGTTTTTAATGAGGATAAAGGCCTACTTTCCAATTATATTTATTCGCTTTATGTGCAACATGATTCTCTATTTATCGGTAGCCAAAGCGGACTGTCCATAAAGATCAAGAATCGCTTCGTAAATTATGAGGCTCCGCAGGTACAACAAATTTATTCGTTCAAGAATAGGATGTACCTGGCTACTAAAAATGGCATTTATTTTTTTTCCAAGGATAAAAAAGTACAACAGCTCAAGATACATCCAGAGATTGATGCAAGTAGCGTCAATGCGATCTGTTTTGATGGCAGTGTGTATTGGATCGCTACGAATACAGGACTTTGGAGGCTTAGCGATTTGAACGCTTCAGCCGCGGAAGTCACGAAATGGGAAAGCAATGATTTTACATCCGTTCTTGCCCATGGGAATCGAATTTTTGCCGCTACTTTTGATGATGGGGTCTTTATTTTGGACACGAAGAATTCCGAAGATCCTTTTCTTATGCCCGAGCCGACACGTATAAATTCCATGTCAATCCAAAATGAAGATGAACTATGGATAGCTACTGATAATGAAGGAGCTGTAGTCGTTGAAACCCGAAAATTCTCGGAGATAAAAAACCTGAATACAACGAATGGACTGACCGTGCCACATGTGAGGACGGTCATGAAGGATGACCGTTCTAATCTATGGATAGCGACCTCCGGAGGTGGATTTTATAAGTACTTTCAGAACAATTTCAAGCATTATGATAAGACGACAGGTCTGAAAGGAAACCGTATTTATGCAGTACACCACGCTGAAGACGGGGTTTGGTTATCAAGTTCGGAGAGCGGTCTTACGAAAGTCGATTCTTTAGGTCTTCATCCTGTTGAAAACGTCACCGATTTCGCCGATGTGAAAATCAAGACAATTGCCAGTGATGCTGATGGAAATATTTGGGCCGGGTCTGATGATAGAGGTGTCTTGCTTCGGGAAACCAAAATGGAAGACAGTCTTGTTTTTACGGCATATGACGCTTTTCAGATTCATATCGATACCGTTTTAAAAAAAGTAACCAAAACCCATGTTCTCAATGAAGATAATGGTTTTCCGTCCAATTGGATTCGTAAAATAGTGATCACCGATGACGCGATCTGGGCGGCCACATACGCTAGTGGTATCGTGAAATTCAACTACTTCCCGGAGCAAGATAGCTTGGTGATCCGTAAACAATTTGGTAAGAAAGAGGGCCTACATGATTTACTGCTCAATGATTTCGTTGAAGATGCGGTTGGCAGGCTGTGGTATGCCACGAGAAATGGATACCTTGGGTATATTCAAGATGATGTTGTTACCCCCGTTCATACCTCACTAGAACGGCATACTGCAATAGGATCTCTATTGTTTTATGAAAACAAGCTTTTCTTGGGCACCTTTGGTAAAGGTGTTTGGCATGCCGAAAGTTCGGACTTGGAGACCGTACGACCATTGAAGGGGGCAAAAAACGTATCATCTGCGAATGTCTATCAATTGATTTTTGATGATCAGGGCTATTTATGGGCCGGTACTGAGAAAGGGGTCGATAAGATCGAATTGAACCCAGCAGGTGAAATCGTAGATGTGCGCCATTTTGGTAAAAATGATGGCTTTCTGAGTATAGAAACATGTTTGAATGCTGTGGATAAGGACAATAAAGGTAATCTGTGGTTTGGTGGTATTTATGGGCTAACACAATACATACCTAATGAAAATAGTAGGGCGACTATCAAACCCAAGGTCTATTTTATCGGAATCGAAGAGGCCTATAAGGCCATTGATTCGCTTCCGCTGAAGGACTGGACAAATAGTGAAAAGGTCTTACAATTGACGCCTGAGCAGACACAATTGGGGTTTTCATTTCGAACGGTCGATGTAAATCATCCCGACGAAATTGAATACCGCACCAGATTGGATAATACCGAATGGAGCCCATGGGTGAAAGAGAACAGACAAAATTTTGCAGGGCTCGCCTATGGTGCTCATATTTTTTCGGTTCAATCACGAAACCATCTTTGGACGGTAAGTGACCCCATACGATTCCGTTTTTTTATTGACAGGCCATTGTATCAAAAAGACGGATTTAAATGGGCGGTTTTGGCGATTTCGGTTTTAGGGCTGTTGGGTATGGGGCTGTTCTATATTAGAAAGATAAAGGCCAAAAACAAGGCGGCACAAGAACGTTTGCAAACCCAAAACTACCTTTTGACCCTAGAACAGAAAGCCCTGCAGTTGCAAATGAATCCACATTTCATTTTCAACGTACTGAACGGAGTTAAGGGTATGGCCGGTAGCAAGCCCGAAAAGATGAATTCGACTATCAATAGTTTTGCGACGCTGCTCCGCGAAACCTTGCATAATTCACGAAAGGAATTCATTAGTCTGGCCCAGGAAATCAAGACCCTAAACCACTATATAGCAGTTGAAAAGTTGATGGCATCCAAGCCCTTTAGCTATCGTATTGATGTAAATACTGAACCTAGTGCCGAAGAAATTTTGATTCCACCGATGTTAATCCAACCGTTTGTTGAAAATGCCATTCGTCATGGTATTTTGAAAGGTGATCGCGATGGAAAGCTTGAAATAGGTTTCCATGCTACCGAAACCGATTTGCATTGTTGTATCATTGATAACGGTAGGGGTATTTACAAATCGCAAAATGAAAAGGTGAAGACGGATCACCAATCCATGGCGCTTATGGTAACCAAAGAACGTTTAGAATCGATTGCTGGGACGAACACCTTGCAAATCGACGAAATCAAGAATACCGATGGTTCTGTTGGCGGAACTGAAATTAGCTTTAAAATACCTTTGTTAACTGAATATTGAATAGACTATGCTCACAGCGATTATCGTAGAGGACATGCCTGAATCATTGGCACTATTAAAGCAGGATGTAATGACACAACATCCTGATATCGAAGTGGTCGCAACGGCTCAGAGTGTAGTGGAAGCTGCAAAAGTGTTGCGAAAAACCCACGCTGATATCCTCTTTCTTGATATCATGCTCGGTGACGGAACGGGTTTCGATATCCTAGAGATCTTCCCTGACCTGAAATCCAAGATCATCTTCGTGACGGCAAGTGACGAATTTGCGTTACGGGCCTTCAAATTTGCGGCAATCGATTATGTGCTGAAACCCTATTCCCACGAAGAACTAGGGTTGGCAATTACACGGGCTAAAGAGCAGATTCGACCGAATCAAGAACGTTTAGCGATTTTAAAGGATACCCTTGTCGCTCCGGAGCAACGACCAGATAAAATATCGTTGCATACCCTAGACAAGATCATCATCGTGAATTTAGATGATATCGTACGCTGTGAGTCCGACAGTAACAATACTATTTTCCACCTTCAAGACAAGCGTAGGGTATTTGTGACCAAGACCTTAAAGTATTTTTCGGAGATGTTGCGACATTATGATTTTGTACGTATCCATCAAAGCCACCTGGTCAATCTGCACTATATTAGTGCGTACATCAAGACCGATGGGGGTTATCTCATGCTTAAAAATGGGGAGAATGTACCTGTTTCGGTCCGTAAGAAAACGGAGATCATTGAGATTTTAGATCGAATGCATCGGTAGGTACACTATGATTGATAAACTCGGATATTGACCGATTTTTAAAACACCATGTAATTGATACTAACAGTACATGGATATCTGTTGTTCGAATCGTATGTGCGTATCAGCCTAAGGATGTGGGTCAGCAACAAGAAAATGAACCAAGTTTTACGTACTTCAGAACAAAGTGGCTAACTTGCTTCACAAGTAACACAATACTTAGGTTCAATCGATAATCCATAGGTTGAATAGGTAAAAGTTGGTAGGCATGTCAAATCGCGAACTATTTAGCGAATTTCAAGAAGTTTCCGCAAAACAATGGAAACAAAAGATACAAGTCGATCTCAAAGGAGCGGACTACAATGAAACTCTGGTCTGGGAGTCTCCCGAAGGGATTAAAGTCAAGCCTTTTTATCACACTGATGATGAGGTCTCGATGGTGCAAAACGAACGAAAGAATGGTACCTGGAAAATTGGATTCAATATCGATGCTAGTAATGCCTTAACGGCGAACAAAAGAGCCCTGAATATGCTTCAAAGAGGGGTTGAAAGCCTAAGGTTTACGATTCCGTCCGAAGAAACAAAAATAACGACTTTGCTTGAAGGTATTGACATCAAGATAGTTCCTATCCATTTGAACATGGCGTTTTTATCGCGCAAGTACCTAAATGAAGTGGTTGAGTTTTATGGAAGTTCCTTAGAAAATGTATCATTCCATATGGACCCTGTGGGGCAACTCGCTAAAACCGGCAACTGGTTTGATAATTGGAATAAGGATTTTGAATTCCTAAAAGATACGCTGACCGGAAGCGCTGCAAACGTACTTAGTGTAAACTTGGCCCTATATCAAAATGCCGGAGGGAATATGGTACAGCAACTGGCCTACGGCTTGGCACATGCGAATGAATATCTCAATGCCTTTATCAATACGAATGATGATCCACATCCGAAATGCTTAACCTTTACTGTTTCCATTGGAACCAGTTATTTTTTTGAAATCGCAAAGTTGCGGGCGCTACGACGGTTATGGGACGCCTTGATCGAGGCCTACCCTACGGATGTAAAGATGCATATCATAGCCAGTCCAACAAGGAGGAATAAAACCTTATACGACTACAATACCAATATGTTGCGCACGACCACGGAGTGCATGGCGGCTATCTTGGGTGGGGCCGATGAAGTAATGAACATACCTTATGATGCGATATATCATCAAAACAATGAATTTAGTGATCGCATTGCATTAAATCAATTGCTATTGTTGAAAAACGAAAGCTATTTTGATAAGGTGCAAAATGCAGCGGATGGAGCTTATTTCATTGATACCATCACTTCTCAATTGGCTGAAAAGGCGCTGATACTGTTCAAGTCCATTGAAAAAGGAGGGGGATTTTTAAAGCAATTAAAGGCCCATACCGTACAAAGAAAAATAAGCGAAAGTGCTCAAAAAGAGCAACGTGAATTTGAGAATGGCACCGAAGTTTTAGTGGGTACCAATAAGTACCGCAACCAGAATGACAAAATGAAAGATGAAATCGAGTTGTACCCTTTCTTAAAAACGAATCCCAGAAAAACCCTGGTTCAGCCGATTCTTGAAAAACGGTTGGCTGAAAGCATCGAACAAAAACGCTTGGACGATGAGTAGGAGGGATGTATCAAACATCGGTCTAAGGACGGAAAATGAAAAGTCAAAGACGCAGGCCGAAAAAACTGATGTCGGTTCGAACCGAGTCGAGAATAGCATACCATTCGAAACCGCGGAAACAATCACGATAAAGGCGCTGTTTTCCGAAGAGGATATTGAAGATGCGGAGCATTTGAATTTTGCAGCAGGAATTCCACCATACCTGCGAGGCCCTTATTCCACAATGTACGTACGCCGCCCCTGGACGATTCGCCAATATGCAGGATTTTCCACTGCCCAGGAGAGCAATGCCTTCTACAGAAGAAATTTGAAGGGAGGCCAGAAGGGATTATCGGTCGCCTTCGATTTACCTACGCATCGCGGCTATGATAGCGACCATGAACGAGTGGTCGGTGATGTCGGCAAAGCTGGGGTCGCTATTGATTCAGTCGAAGATATGAAGATCTTATTTGAAGGAATTCCGCTGGATCAAATGTCCGTATCCATGACCATGAACGGTGCTGTTTTACCGATCATGGCCTTTTACATTGTGGCCGCGGAAGAACAGGGCGTCGATAAGGCACGCTTAGCGGGAACCATCCAGAATGATATTCTAAAGGAGTTTATGGTTCGAAATACCTATATATACCCTCCAAAACCATCGATGCAACTGGTGGCCGATATTTTTGAATACACCAGTCGGTTCATGCCCAAGTTCAATAGTATCAGCATATCCGGATACCATATGCACGAGGCCGGGGCATCGGCCGATATTGAATTGGCGTATACCTTATCGGACGGACTGGAATATATTAAGACCGGACTCAAAGCCGGACTTAAAATCGATGATTTTGCGCCGCGTCTATCGTTTTTTTGGGGTATCGGGATGAATCATTTTATGGAAATCGCCAAGATGCGTGCGGCACGAATGCTATGGGCCAAATTGGTAAAGCAGTTTAATCCGAAGAACCCGAAATCGCTTGCCTTGCGCACACACTGCCAAACAAGTGGATGGAGTTTGACGGAGCAGGACCCTTTCAATAATGTGGCCCGAACCACCATTGAGGCGATGGCGGCGACCTTAGGAGGTACGCAAAGCTTGCATACGAACGCTTTGGACGAAGCGATTGCCTTACCCACTGATTTTTCGGCCCGAATAGCACGTGAGACACAGCTTTTCATCCAAGAAGAAACAAAAATCACCAAAACCGTGGATCCTTGGGCAGGTAGTTATTATGTGGAATACTTGACCGATCAGCTCACCAAAAGATCTTGGGACTTGATACAGGAGGTAGAGGAATTGGGCGGAATGACCAAGGCCATTGAAGCAGGAATTCCGAAGATGCGTATTGAGCAGGCTGCGGCACGAAAACAAGCACGTATTGATAGCGGTCAAGACGTCATCGTAGGGGTAAATAAATTTCAGCTTGAGGAAGAAGAGGAACTTCATATTCTCGAAGTCGATAACCAAGAAGTACGAAGGCAACAATTAGAGCGTCTGGCTGCGCTTAAAAATTCAAGAAATGAGAAAGTTGTAGAAAGCGCATTGGCAAAATTGACCGCTGGGGCCCTATCGAAAATGGAATCTGGTGACGAAAATTTGCCTCTGGATAATAATTTGCTAGCTTTAGCGGTAGAGGCGGCGCGTTTGCGGGCGACCTTAGGTGAAATCAGCAGCGCTCTCGAATCGGTTTTCGGGCGCCATAAAGCGGTGATAAATTCATTTTCAGGGGTGTATTCAAAAGCAATAAAAGATGACGATAGTTTTGAAAAAGCGCGGGCTATGGCCGATCGATTCGCAGTACAGGATGGTCGTCGTCCACGTATTATGATCGCTAAAATGGGACAAGATGGGCATGACCGTGGGGCAAAGGTAGTGGCTACAAGCTACGCCGATTTAGGATTTGATGTTGATATCGGTCCTTTGTTTCAAACTCCTCAAGAAGCTGCAAAGCAGGCGGTCGAAAATGATGTACATATTCTTGGCGTCTCTTCATTGGCAGCAGGGCACAAAACGTTGGTTCCGGCCGTTATCACAGCGTTAAAAACCTATGGTCGTGAAGATATTATGGTCATTGTGGGAGGAGTGATTCCAAAGCAGGATTATCAGTTCTTATTTGATGCAGGGGCGGCTGCGGTTTTTGGTCCGGGTACCAAAATAAGTGATACTGCCATTCAATTACTAGGGTTATTGATGGATGAGGTCTAAGGACAAACAACCAAATCCGGTGTATCATTCGGGTACTCTTATTTTAGAATTCCAACGCTAGGAAAGTACCCACTCAGACCCTAATTCGTTTTTGCATACAGTACCCGAGATCCAATCATCTATGTTTTTAAAGGTAGTAGCGGCAATACCCGATAGGGCTTCCGGGGTCATATATGCTTGATGTGGTGTCAACAGTACATTGGGCAGAGCAAGTAATGTTTTCAATTGTTGATTTTCAATACCCTCATTGGAATGATCCTTGAAGAACGTACCTTTTTCTTTTTCAATAACATCGGTGCAGTAGCCAGCAATCTCTTTTTTTTGTAAAGTGTCTATTAGGGCCCTTGTATCTACAATGGCTCCACGTGCCGTATTGATTAAAATGGCCCTTGGTTTCATTAAGGCCAACTTTTTCCTGTCGATCAAATAGTAGTTGTCATAGGTCAAGGGAATATGGAGACTTACGACATCCGATTTTTTCAAAACTTGGTCCATAGTCCCGTAGGTCACGCCACAAAGTTCGACTAGATCCGCATCCGGTTTTAAATCGCAGGCCAGAACCTTGCACCCAAAGCCATGCATGATCTTGACCATAATACTTCCAATTTTTCCAGTACCTATGATGCCAACGGTCTTTCCGTGCAGGTTTGAACCCATTAAACCTTTCTGTGAGAAATTATAACGGATCACCTGACTATGGGCCAAGACTATTTTTCGATTGAAAGCAAGTAGCAGCGCAGTAGCATGCTCGGCAATAGCGTGAGGCGAATATTCCGGAACATTGGCTACTTGAAAACCAAGGTACTTAGCGGTCTTGATCCGAATATTATTATGACCTGCAGAGCGCAACGTAATGTATCGTACACCTAAGTTCCAGAGTTTTTCAAGCACGATACTTGAAGCATCATCGCCCGAGAATATTGAAACCGCTTTATAGCCCATGGCCTGAATAGCCGTATCGGTATCTAAGGCGTCTTCGGTATAGGTAACCTTGTGACCGCTTTTATTTGCGTTATCAAGAAAAGGAATTTCATATTCCTTTGCGCTATAGATCAGTACCTTCATTGTTGTTCGGTTTTCTAAAGATCAAATCTTGCTCTTCCATAGCGACCACGATCAGGCGCACATAATCTTTAATCGTCTTGTCAACATTGTCGGGATCTAGAATATCAACGCTGCCTCGCCATATCAATGAACGCTCTTTACCAACACATATACAGTATAGCGAAGTCTCGGCATTGTACACCGTATAGGTTTCATAATATTCATCCTCATAATAGATACTTTGATGCTTTCTATAATCTTCACTGAATCCTTCGTTACTATTGTAAAGATCATTTATGGACTTCATAAAAGATTGTCTGCTTTCAGACCCAACTATTTTTGTCAATAATATGGCGTCAAAATCCTTATCCAAAAGACTTTGTTCGAAGTTGTTCAGTTCTTTTTCGGTTCGTCTTGAATCGGTAAAGTTCACATCAAAAACATCAAGGCTTCTGACGGCCTCTATATTTCTGGCTTCGAATTGTTTTTGCAATTTGGTCTCGAAGTTTGCTCGGGCTTTTCTATTATTACTGATACCGACAATCAGTACCTTATTTGCATCGAAGATGACGATATCTGGATTTTTCCAATTTTCGACCATCTCTGTTGAAGAGCATCCTATGAGGCCCAACAGGAAGAACAATAGTAGTTTTTTCATCATTTCCTTTTTATGGTTGTAGTCGTTCTCGTTTGTCTTTTTTTCTAATCGAGCTTAGCAGTTTAAAAAGTCGCTCTTTGATTGCCCGATATCCTTGGGTATAATCGTTCATTTCTCCTTTGAGTTCTTCGTGTGTGGCCAAATAGGCCTTTTCCATTTTTAGTTGATCGATATCATCAACAAGTATCTCCAGTTGATTTCCGTGGGCCTGCACCTTTTTGAAGAGCGGAACACTATTTTTTTCGGCTGTTTGGAGTTGTCCGACAAGGGTTTTGCTTTTCTGATAAAAACTCGAGTCGATTAACTGAAGTGTAAATGATTGTACTAGCTTGTTCAAGAAAAGTTGCTCCTCCCTCATGAACTTCAGTTCTGAAAGCCAAAGCTTGGTCTCTTCATTTAGTTCATCAGCGCTCAACCATTGTATGTAGTGATACGTTTTCATCGTTTTGGATTTGAAACATGTGCTATAAAAACGTCAAGCGGATACCATCCGCTTGACGCATAGTGCGTATTACGCTACTTCGATAACCCTTTTAGGCTTTTCCGATGTTTCTTCGTTTTTCATAAGCCGAAGCTTTAGTATGCCATTGGTATAGGTAGCTTCCACATCTTTCGAATTGTCCACAGTTTTTGGTAATTGAAGGGACCTTCTGAAAGAACGATAGTTAAACTCCTTTCGGGTATACGCATCATTTTGCTCTTCCTCCTCTTCGTTCTTCACGGCGGATACTTCGAGAATATCATCGTTCATGGTAATCTCGAAATCCTTTTTTTCGAAGCCGGGAGAAGCCAACTCTATCTCAAAGCCATCATCATGTTCTTTCACGTTCATGGCGGGAAGCGACTTCTCTAAGTTGAAGAAATCGCTATGGAATAGGTCATCACGATCAAAGAAATCGACCAAATTACTATTCCAGGGAAATCGGTTTTTGTTAAACTTGATAAGTGACATAGTGTTCGATTTTTGAGGGTTAGTACATCGATTCATATTCAAGGCTAAAGTATACTCCCATCACAAAATTTAAAATGATTTTGGTCAGTTACGAGCGACTAAGGGTTCGATTTGGGTTTATTTTTTTTCAAAATTCCCCCGGCATAATTGAATATTTCCGATTTCAGCATCTGAAAACTTTTCAAGCACTTGGTAACTTCGACTTTCATCGTGTCATGTCGCTGATAATAAGGTTCATCGCACTTAGAATTGGTACACCTTAACATTCCTACAAGATTTTTCTCATGGTTGCTGACAAGAGTTCCCAATTTCTCTTTTTGTTGCTTGACTTTTTTGAGACGGAATAGATAATCTTGGATGCGTTCGAATAAGTTCGGGGTCGTAGGCTGAAAAATATAAGCGTTCAGAAGATGGTCAATGAATAGTATTTCGTCTTGCATGAAGTAAAGGTTCGATTGCCATTGCCTCAACTCTTGATGCAAGCGCTCTACTTTTTGAGACTGATCGGCCTTTGTGAATTGATTTTGAGAGGTCATACGCTGCTATTTATAAAAATCCCGTATCAGGGCCACCACCTGATTATCGGTCATGCTATCCACTTTAATAACCGATCTTATTTTTGCTGCGAGTAGTCGGTGGTTATCGTTGAGCTCTTTTCTGAACTTAGTAGCGGTATCAGCGGGACCAAATATGATAATCGCTTCAGCATCTTTGACTAGTTCTGCGAGGGTATTGAAATACCTTTTAATTTGATGCTTTTTACGTTCCGAGTATTTACTGTCTTGTACAACGTCTTGAGGGCCACCTTTCAATTTAGTGCCCGAACCTCCCGAAGGCCGATAATTTTCGACCTCTGAAAAAAGGGTTTGTCTGACTTCTCCTTTTTCCGTCAATGTTATGATATGTGCTTTCTGGATATCCATCCAAATTCCTATTTTTTTCATTATGCGGGTAGAATTAGATTACATCGTGCAAAGTGAGCACGGGTATTTTTGAATGGTATCCCATTTCTTTTACTAAAGGGTTGGAGAGTATGCTTCCAAATAAGCTATGTTTCTTATTGACAAATGCAATCATATCACTTTCCCTACTTTCGACGAATGCACTGATTCCTGATTTTACTTTTAGGTCTCTCAGTGTATGATAGCTATGATCGGTACCTTCAAGTATCGATTCGAGCAATTCCTTATTGCTCATTTGTTCACGATTTAGTTTTAGTTCTCTTTCAATATGTAAAACCCGTATCGCTGCATGATGAAATGAGGCTATTTCCAAGAGGTAGTTCAATTCTCTACGCTTAAAATTTGTTTTGTAATCCGTAGGAAAGACAATCTCTTTGGGGGCTTTAAATCGTAGCTCTTGTGGAATTGCCATTACCGGACACTCGGTTACCTTCTCCATGACATCAACTGCGTTCGTTCCGAAGACCACACTTTCAGAACCTGTTGCTCCTTTTGTACCCATGATGACCATGTCAATATCATATTTGGCAATGGTCGATTTGATGGCGAACAAAAGCGAATTGAAAGTTGAAATGGTGTGAAAGCGATGTTTCGGATTGTCTTGATTCAGCGCCAAAATATCCATGAGTTTTTCGAATCTCTTTTCCGAAGTGTGCCTAGCGTTTTCATGGGCTTGGTCACCAGGTTCAGGTACGAAAAACTTATCTATGGAATACCCATTGACCAAGTAGGCATTCAGTAAGTAAAAATCACAGGTTTGGTCTTTATAGAGTTCCAGCGCATAACGAATTGCGTTCAGCGCGTTTTTTGAAAAATCGGTGGGTAATAAAATTCTTTTGTCCATATCTTGATAATTGAGATGATGTCATAAAATTAGAGGCCAAAGACCAACCGTGCTATGACCATCGTCAGTCTTCATAAGGAATCACTAAAAATGGAATGTCAAGATCAAAGGCTATTCGTTTGATGACCGGTTCTCGGCTTATTTTTTCGAGAAAACTATGTTCGTAGTTGACCATGACGAGCAGGTCTATGTTCATCTCTTCTAAAAAGCCTTGAATTGCGGTAGCTTTACTCTTGAATAAGGGCATCCAATTTAAGGTGTGGTCGAAATCGGAGAAATAATCCAAGAAGAGCCCTCGATTCATATGTTGTGTCTCAGTGAAAGTTTCCTCCTCATTAATATGCATGATTCGTATTTTACTATTGAATTGCCTTGCGATAAACCGCAACGGTTCTAAAAGTTCGACATCAAAATTGCTTTTGTAATCCGTAACAAAGGAAATAGCCTTGGGCGGGTTGAAATCTATCTCTTTGGGAATCGTCAGAATCGGACACTTTTTAATTCCACTAATAGCCCTAAGCACATTGCTCCCCAAAAAAATAGCTTTCATTTCTGAACAACCACTGTTGCCCATTACAACAAGATCAATGTTTTTCTCTTGAATTGTTTCTTCTATGGCCACTACTAAATCACCCTGAACCGATAAGGTTTCGAAATCATAATTGGAGTCGGGCCGATCCCTTTTGATTCTATGATATGTTTCGCGTAGCCCATCGATCGATTGGTCGGCCAACGCTTGTGATTCCAAGACGGCATCTTTTAGACCAGACAATACTGTATTCTCATCATACACGTGTAGTAGGTAAAATTTGCCTGGTGAGTCCCCAAGTAGTCGGGTAGCATGAAAAAGGGCATTGTAGGCATTGGACGAAAAATCAGTGGCAACTAGGATATTTTTCATTTTCTTTTATTTTTTAGGTTCGGGGATGACCATAAACGGAATGGTGATATGAAAACCGATTTTCTTGATGACAGGTTCGATAAAAAGACGCTCGAAAAAAGTGTGTTTGTTCTTTATCATCACCAATAGGTTCATCCGTTTTTTCAATTGAAAATTATTGATGGCATCAATGATACCTTGGCTGGGCAGATCGTGGAACAAATGAGCGGTTTCCGCTAGTAGGTAATTTAGCTTCTGCTGGTTTTCTACTTGTTCTTCCGTTAATTCGTTACCCGTTGAAACATGCATCACCTCAATGCTCGAAATATGCTTTTTGGCAATGTCGAGTAGTTCCTGCAACTGCTCTTTTTCATAATCGACCTCATAGTCCGTTGGAAACAGAATTTCTTTTGGGGTTTCATATTCGAATCCTGATGGAATAGCAATTACAGGGCAGGTGGCCTTTTTGATGAGGTGTACGGTTTGTGTACCCAATAAAATTTCCTTGGCCCCGGTGGCACCCTTTGTGCCCATAACGACCAAGTCTGCATTCTCATTTTCGACAAGTTGTAGCACCTCGTTCACCAATAAGTTAAATGATGCATGTGGGACGAATAGATGTTTTGGATTATTGAATTGAGTCGTTAAAGTAGCTTGTAGTTCTTCCAATTGCATTAGCGCATTGGCCTGATATTCATCCCCTAATGGTATTTGTCCTGGATTTCCCAACATATATTCAGGCTGATAAACGACTGGTGTATAGGTATGGACTAGATAAAAAACGCATTCTTCATCTGTAAATAGTTTCATGGCATATTCGCATGCATTGTAAGCATTTCGCGAAAAATCAGTAGGCAAGAGTATTTTTTTCATAATAGGTTCAATTAATTTTATCTTGAAATGTTCTGTAACACCAAAAAAGGAATCTCAAGATGTAATCCGATTTTGTCAATAGTGGACTGATATAGCATGTCTTCCATATAGGAATGTCTTGAGTTGACGATGACCAATAAGTCGATTTTCTTGTCAACGATATGTTTTGTAATGGCATCGGTTTTTTCAGCGTCTACGGTAGTTTCAAAAGTCAACTTCGCCTTCATCAAACAACTTTCAAGAAAGAACTTGTTATCTGCCTGGCGCGTTGAAAGTTCTTTGATAGGATTGATGTATAAAAAATGAATTGTAGATCGAAAAGAACCGCTCATCTGCCCAAGCAGTTTCAATTCCCTTCGCTTGTAAGGCACCAGGTAATCGGTGGGAAATAAAACTTCTCTTGGCGCATTGTATTCATATTTTTCAGGAATGGCCAGTACAGGGCAATGCACATATTTAAGTACTTGTAATGTATTGCTTCCGAAGTTTAAGGTCCGATCATTGGTCTTTCCCCGGGTTCCCATAACCACAATATCAAGGTTTTCCCTTTTTGTCCATTCATTGACTTCATCTACTAGGGCACCAAAGGCTGCCACGGTTTTATACTTGTGCTTCGGGTTTGGGGCGTAGCGCTTGACTTCGTGTAACAACTTTTTTAATTGAGCTTCTACGTAGTGGGTGGTCGTTTCTTTGAGCTCTTCCAAAAAACTGCGATTTGATTTGATATCTTGATCGTAAACTTCATCGGCATACGCGTGTAAAATCAGGAACTCACTTTTTTCATATTTGAATACCTGGCAAGCATATTTCAGGGCATTAAAAGCATTATCTGAAAAATCCGTTGGTATCAAAACCCTTCTCATGATATTTAGTTTTGAACCAAAATTAAGGGCCGTTGCTTCTTTAAACCATGATATCCGTCAGTTACAACGGTTCAGGATTTCTTATTTTCGCAGAACTGCAATTTTAGAGTGATGAAGAGTACTTTTGACAAAATCATAAAAACGGATACCCCTGTTCTGGTAGATTTTTTTGCAGATTGGTGCGGACCGTGTAAAATGCTGGCGCCCATTCTAAAAGAAGTAAAGGATGAACTTGGGGCCGCTGTAAAAATCGTGAAAATCGATGTGGACAAAAACCAATCTTTAGCGCAGAACTATCAGGTTAGGGGAGTGCCCACAATGTTGCTTTTTAAGAATGGTAAGCTTGCATGGCGACAATCTGGAGTGGTACAAAAGAACGATATCATAAGCGTAATCAAAGCATATTTGTAGCGCTAGGCTGCTTCCTTCATACATTTTTTGATCAATTTGTAGGCCCAATCATAATGACTTGAGGTAGCCGAGATGAGGTACGCGGCCAATGAGGTGCTGCCCGTCCAGATGTATTTTTTCTTTTCGAAAAGATCGGCATCCGAATGCTTTTCAATTCGATTTTGAAGGGTTTGGAAGGAACTGTCCAATAGTGCCCTTGCCTCGTTCAAAGAAATGTTGGTATACTTCTCTTGAATCTTGCGATTTAAATCGGGTAACGTTTTCCAAGTATACCCCTCGCTCGGCATGGTAGGCATGATACCGGCCATCCCAACTTGATACCATTCTAGAAACATAAGGTGCCAATGATGCAAATGCGCTATGACATCTCGTATGTTTCTGTTCAGATACCCTTTGGGAAATTCATTTCGATACTGGTTCTCAGGTAACGAATCAATATGGTCCATAAGTCTCTTGTAATTCTTTTGACTTAAGGAAAGTAGCGCTGATTTGGTTTTAGGTCTTGGCATTTTTAATTGGATTATTTTACGCTTTACGCTTTACGCTTTACGCTTTGCGCTTTACGCTTTACGTCTACGTTTTGTACTACACCTTGTAAGTTTTTTTGTTATTTGCTTCGTGTTGCCGATTGGTCCGGGTTTGTCATTTCAATTTTTCGACTCTCATGGATTTTATGGAGTAAGGACACCAAATATACCTTCTAAAGAGCGGCATTGATTTTTATTCATGCAGTACCAAAAAAGGTATTTCCGTATGATAACTTATTTCTTCCACTGCGGGTCGGAATAAGATCCGCTGGAAAAAATTCAAGTTTTTGGCCACCATGGCAATCATGTCAATATCCCTACTTTCAGTGAAACACTGTACTGCAGTTTCTAATTTTGTACCGGTCAGGGAATGAAAACTATGGGCCACGTCCACCAGATAATCATCTAAAAAATCCTTCTTTTCATTTTGCGATTCCGTTAGCTCTTCTCCTTTTTTTGAAATGTGTAAAATACGGATAATGGCGTTGTTCAGGGTAGCCACATGAATCAAGGTATCCAAGACGTTCACGTCGTAACTGATATGATAGTCCGTGGGGAACGCTATTTCTTTCGGATTGGAAAATACCGCGCCCTCAGGAACTGCCAACAATGGTCGTTTCACTTTAGTGATAACATCACCGGTATTACTGCCTATGGTGACCTTTTTCAATCCAGAAGCTCCTTTGGTTCCCATGATGATAAGGTCTATTTTCTTTTCTTCGGTTTCTCTTTTAATGGCATCTATGAAGTAGTCATGAATAGCAGATGTAACAAAAGTGTGCTTGGTGTTCAAAGGAAGTTTTTCAATGCGATTCAATAGTTCCTTCAATTCTTTTTTACTGTCCTCAAGTACATAGTCCTTGAAATTTTCAGCAGCACTACGTATCGCAGTTCCAGCCCCGGAATAGGGAGGTATGGGATTGATATTGAGCAGATGGAAGGTGCATTTTGACTTCTTGAACAATTCAAGTCCGTACACAATGGCGTTCCATGCGTTTTTTGAAAAATCAGTAGGAATAAGAATTTGATTCATGCCGGTTTGTTTAGTGGTTTACGGCATAAAATTAGAACCATCACCTGACCAATAAAATGACGAAGGTCATATTTGCACACGCTTCATGTGATTCGTTTTAAAGCGTTTACATCCATAATTTTAATGTTTCTATGATCGATACGTATGAGTCCCTCTTTCTTAAAGCTAGATAGCGTACGAATAAGTGTTTCTGTTGCCATACCGACGACACTGGCAAGATCACTTCGTAAAACATGAAGGTTATCGTCGGAATCTTTTTGCAGTTTTTCAGAGAACTTGAGAAGGGTAAGGGCCGTTTTTCTACGGACCGAACCGTAAGCCATTTCCAAGAGTTGTTCCTTTGCTTCCGACAGATACTCCGATAGGGCCTGCATGAGTTCCATGGTCAAGGCATGGTTCTTTTCAAGAAGATTTTTGAGTTGCTCGGCCGAGATACTCATCATTTCGATCTCTTCCATGGCCGTTGCATATTCTTGATGAGGGGTGTTCTTAGTGAATGAGGTAAACCCGAAAAAGTCATCGGCCTTGTAGATGCCGGTAATCAATTCTTTACCCATTTCATCAAGTTTGTGGGTCTTCACGATTCCCTTGATAATGAGGTATACCCTGTTGGAATGCATACCTTCTCGATAAATACATTCCCCAGCCCCATAATTCAAGGCTTCACCGTGATCATCGATGAAATTTTTGAGCTGATGAAGGCTGTGCAGTATAGGGTTCCGGTCGGAAGGTGCTGCTATGACGGTCTCTTTCGATTCTTTAAGAATGGCTATTTTCGCCAATCGACTCTCTATGGCACCAATCAATTCTTGCTCTTCAAATGGTTTGGTGAGATAATCATCAGCACCGAGATTCATTCCCTTGCGAATATCTTTGCGTTCGGTCTTTGCGGATAGAAAAATAAAAGGAATACTTTTGGTACTTGAATTTTCCGATAACGCTTGCAGTACGCCATAGCCATCTAATTCGGGCATCATAATATCGCAAACAATCACATCCGGTAGATAGTTTTGAGCTAGTACGACTCCTTTTTTACCGTCCGATGCGGTCTGTACTTCATAATTGGATAATTGCAATAGCTCCGCAGTCGTCTCTCGCAGTATGGTATCGTCTTCGATCAGTACTATTTTTTTCATCCCAGTTGTTTTATGCTATCCCATATATTTGAAACCTACGCCTTTTGCAATGTTGTAAAATGTATGTTTAAGTTCATTTCCGGTTGATCCGTTCTATTTTCAGGGTGCTTCCAAAGGCCTGGATCAGCTGCCATTTGCATCTGCCAGGGGTAGGGTGACCGTGAACGTACTTCCCTTATTTTCATGGCTTACAAATGAAATGCTACCGTTTAAGTTCTCTAAGTGTCCCTTGATGATGTGCAAACCAATGCCCGTTCCACTATTCAGTACGGCATTTTCAGCCCGAAAATAGCGTTCGAAAATGTGTCTTTGGTCTTTTTCGGGAATACCTATTCCTTGGTCGATTACGCTAAAAATAATTTGATTGGCGCCGAGTTCTATTTTAAGGTCAATAAGTGTATCTTCCGGAGAATACTTGATCGCATTGTGTAATAGATTCGTTAAAACCAAGTTCACAATTTTCTCATCTTGGCGAATAATGACATCCTCTATATTTTGTGGATAGGTGATGCGCTGTCCGATTTTTAATAGCATGTTGGAGTTGTAAACAACTTCGTTGATCACCTTGCTTAACGAAAAATCGGTAAACCTGTAGACCTCTTTCCCTTCCCTCAAACGTTCAATGGAAAGAAAATCGGTAAGAATGGTATTCAATCGCTTTACCTCGCCAATAATGGTCTTAAGGTGCTTATCTCTTTTTTCTTGTTGCTCCTCTTTTTTGTATTTGCCTACCAGGGTAGCCGAGGTCATAATTCCGCTCAAAGGGGTTTTGAATTCGTGCGAAACCAACGAAAGAAATTTAGTCTTCAATTCATTGAGTTCCCTTTCCTTTTGCAATGCGTTCTTTATTTTTTTCTCAGCAGATACCCTTAACTTGATTTCTTTTTTGAGTTCGGCCACGGTGTCTCTTAATTCTACCGTTCGCTTCTTTATTTTTTTCTCCAAGTTTGCATTGAGCTCATGTATTTCGCGCTCCCTTTCCTTGACATCGGTAATGTCGATGATAAGTGCCATGACGTAGGAGTTTCCATAAAGCGAAAACGGATTGAGTCCTATTTCCAACGGAAACTGCTCCTTGTTTTTTCGCAACCCGAATAACTCACGTCCATGAGCCATTCTTCGTTTGTTTCTGTTTTTGTGATATTGTGCGACGTGCTTTTTGTGGAATTCGTGGTGAGAAGGTGGGAGTAAGATGTCTAAAGAACTTCCTTTGAGTTCATCAGTCTCATAACCGAACATTTCGTTTGTTCTACTATTGGTCGCTACGATAATCTGATCTTTGTTGACGACTAATATCCCTTCGGATACTGCCTCCGAAAGTAAATTGAATATGTTGCTATTCTGATCGAAAACCCTCATTTTTCTTTCGAGTTTCTTTTACGTTTACTTCATCTATTTGAAGCCTACTTTTTTATGGTTTGATTCCTTACCGATATCTAAATGACAAAAATTCAGAGCATGCTATGCCATGTATTCCAATAAAAAATGGAAAGATGAAGCAAAACGGGCGTAAAGCACATGACCAAGGTCATAGGTGCCTATGGTATTACCAAATTGCTTTTAACTACAAACGGGAGAGTTGACTTTACGGGACTATCCTGTTACAAGGCTATTTTTTTGGTGGTTGACCAAGTATAAAGATAAGAAAGTAGGATGACAAATAACGCTTTGATTTTGTGCCAATTCGTTGTTGTGGGATTCTTTTTTTGTGTCATAATTTGCGCCAGGCCAGTGCCGCAGGTCCCAAAACCGAGTTGTTTCCCGGACTGTCTGAAATCAATACCTTTACCTTTCCCCTGTAGGCCTCGAAAAGGTGTTGTTCCATGCTTCTGACAGTAGGTGTAACCAAGATTTCCCCTGCTTTACTCAGCCCGCCCAGTAAGATAAAAGCCTCTGGATCCAAGTGTGCGGCAGTGTCCGCCATTTGTACCCCGAGCGTTTCAGCCGTTTGTTTAAAGGCTTTTAGCGCAATGGGGTCACCCTGAAGCGCGGCATCTGAGATAAGCTCACCAGTCATGTCATCAAAACTAATACGGCGCAACGAAGAATCGTCGCGCATTTCGGCAATAAGTTCAAAAATAGTGCGTCGTATACCCGTTACCGAAACATAGGTTTCCAAACACCCTTGTAGTCCACAGTTACATTGTCTTGCATTTGGGCTCGAATCTACGTTTACATGTCCTAGCTCACCCGCCATTCCATGTTGGCCTATCAATAAATTACCATTTGAAATAATTCCGCTGCCAAGTCCTGTTCCTAAAGTGAGTACCACGAAGTTTTTCATTTCCTTTCCCAGTCCGAACTCTAGTTCGCCAACTGCTGATGCATTGGCGTCGTTGGCAAGCGCTATGGGTACTCGGTATACTTCTTTCAGCGATGCTGCCAAAGGCACTATAGTGCCCCATCGAAAGTTAGGGGGATTTTCCATTGCCCCAGAATAAGGATTAGCATTTGGCGCACCAACACCAATTCCCATAAGTTCCTGATTTGTTTTTTTCTGAGATTGAAGAGCTTCAATTTCAATTTGGAGCCGCTGAAAGAAATCGGCGAAGGCTCCCTTGGCACCTGTTTTGAATGTTGTACTATTGAGAATCTGACCGGAAGAATCGACCAAACCAAGCTTGGTATAGGTACCGCCAATATCAATGCCCAAAACAACGCCCTTTTTCATAGTTTCAATAAACGAACAAAGTAATTGAAAAATCCGTTTGCCTTACATGATAAAAATCATTTCGTTCGGATGATGCTATGGCTAAATTTGATTTATTGAACACCAGAAGCTATGAAGGCGATCGCTACAATTGATAATCTGAAATCGAAGGACTCAAAAAACTGTATTGTCCGGAATTTAAGTCGTATTCTCAACCTACGCATTTTGGATATCGATCTGGAGCATAAGACCGTTCACCTTGTTTACGATAGTATGCTCGCCTTTGAAATGGCGAAACGCGAGCTTTTGAGCATCGGTTATCCCATTACAAAATGTACCTATCAAGAACCGAACCTTCAGGAAACGACAAGGGATTCCAAATTACCTTCCGAGTTTTAAACCCTGTAATATGATGTTACCAAGCGAAAAAATAGGCAATGAATTTTATCAAAGTTTAGGTAAGCTGTTTTATGCGGTCGCAATGGCCGATAAAAATGTTCGCCCAATAGAGATAGAACGGTTAAATGAAGATGTTCAAAAGTATTGGTTATCCGTTGATGCCATTGAAGATGAATTCGGTACGGATGCCGGTTACCAAATAGCAATCGTATTTGACTGGCTACAGCAAGAGGAGAAGGAGAGCAATACCTATTATCAGGAGTTTGTCGACTTCTACCATGAACACCCCAGCAAATTCAATACAACTATTAAGCAACTCATCTTTAAAACGGCTGATGATATCGCCTCGTCATTTGCGAACAAAAACAAGTCTGAATTGATTCTTTTGGCCAAATTAAGATTGCTCTTACACTAAACATCGGTTTGATACTTGAAAAGAACCCCGACGGGTCACCCGCGGGGTTCCTTTAGACGTTCTGCTTCAATGCTTTGAGAAGATTTCCTTTCGTTTCTTCAGTTGCTTTTCTACATCTTTTATAGAAGCTATTGCTGCTTTTTCAAAATGTTCTTCATGAGACTTGGCAAAAATTCGTGGTCCAGGAGCGCTTAATTCTATTTCACATATTTTTCCTTTCTTACCAGGGTCATTCTCTAGTTTAAAATATACCTGCGCCCGTATGACCCAATCATATTTTTGGGCTAATTTCTTCAATTTTTTAAGCACGAAAGCGTCCATACTTTCACTTGTCGGCATTTGTACGTATTGTATATCGATCTTCATCGCACGTTTATGTTTTTAGGTTAAAGTGTAAATATAGAAGCAACTTTTTTCAATGTGCATGACTAATATCATTTTGAAAAAAGAAGGGACAGCTTACTTTCGAAATCCAAATAAATTTAACGTCATGGGAAAAATAATAGTACTGATTCTTTTAACAACGTTTCCGTTAATCACCGCTTCGCAAATTAGTCAAGTAGATGAAATTGCTCCTTTTAGTGAGGGACTTGCCGGGGTTAGAAAAGGAAATCAATGGGGCTTTATAGACCAAGAGGGAACATTGGTTATTGACTTTCGAGATGATTTAGTCTGGAATGAGAATGCGGATAACGCTACGTCAGGTGTAAAAGCGATTCGCCGACCTAGTTTTAAAAATGGGAGGTGTCTTGTGAAAAAGGAAATCGAGGAAATTCCCGTATACGGTTTTATCGATACCAATGGAGAACTTGTGGTTCCACATAAATTCTTGAATGTATCCCCTTTTAATGATGGCTATACTACAGGTATTATCTACGAAAAGGTATTACAGGGTAGAAATGAAATCAAAATGGAAGTCTACAAATATAAATTTCACGAAGTGGTTATGGATACCTCAGGAAAAATTCATGAATACTTGGTAAAACCAGAGAATATTCAAATGCGGAAGTCTCGATATGAATTGCCTTGGCTTCGGACAAAAATGCTGTCGAAGCGTTTGATTGCAGTTCGTGGAAATGATAATTTATTGGAGATTCGAAAGTTGGATTTGAGATGATAATAAAGGAAAAGGGTTCATGAAAATTGATAATTTCTAGGACAGAAGAAGATGCTATGACGGCTAACATTCCATAAAGACAGACCTGCGATTCATAGTTTTGTTTCCTCTAGTGCAGTACATAAGTTGATGTTTTTTACCGGTCCCACCGATTTGAAATCTGGGAAACATCTTTTTAAAGAACATTTTAATTGCTCTTTCCCCGAAGGATAGACTAGCGTTCGGTGCGGTGAAATGATATTTATCATATGCTGAATTTACTATGAACAATATCTTTGTGCTTTCGATTTCAATGGATTCAAAAAACGGGTAGATACCTCCGTATCAATATGACAATAGAAGTACAAAACCTTAAATGTGGCGGCTGCAGCAATACCATCAAAAACAAATTGGAAAGCCTACCGTTTCTTAAAAACCTTGAAGTAGATGTGGAAGCGTCTAGTTTGCGATTTGAAGAGTTATCACAAGAAAATTTAGCCTTGGTAAAGAAAGAACTTTCGGAAATGGGCTATCCCGAGGTAGAAGACTCGAATAGTCTAGGCCTTAGGGCAAAGTCATATATCAGTTGTGCCAAAGGCCGGTTCCTTTAGTTTCTCATGGATTATTCTATACTAAAGGCGGTAAGGGTGGCATTGAAATACTCGAAATCACCTTCTTCTAAATTCCATATAGCACGTAGCCTGCTGGGAATCAAAAGCCCCTTCATTTCTTTATAGTTTTCTACCATTCCTGTAAACTTTTCTAAGGACTCATCTTTATATCGTTGGGTTTGAAAATGTGTAATTAGACCCTCTTTATTGAAGTGAAAGATTCCTTCTGTACACGTGCCGTTGAATTGTACTAGCGCTCTAGTACTTCGTTCATTTATGGTCTCCCAAGCGATATTTTTACTTAAAAACCCCACAGGGTAGCATACGAGCTCGCCTAAACATCTGGCCAGAGCACTTTCGTCGGTTTTTTGGTTATGGAAAATGGCTAAATTTTTTAGGCCGAAAAGGTTGATTTTCACCTCACCTTTCCCGCTCACACTTTTGTCGCGTATGAACAAGGGGTATGCCTGAGCGCTCCAGAGAAAATTTGGGGAACGAGCGGTCATATACTGGATCGCCCTGAAATTCGTCCATCCTTTTCCGACCTTGGTTTTAATACGACCCTGTTGCCTAAAGGAAACATGTCCATCCATGAATTTACCAATTACGCCTACCTTCTCTAAATAGATGCTTAGGGGTTTGGGCAAGTGTTTTAAATCGGCTTCGGTGATTCGTTTTTGTCCTTTAGGATATTGATGGAACAATGCGTTTTTTTCTTTTGAAACCACGTCTTGAAATCGATAAAACCCGAAGAATAGTAGAAGCGCCAGAAAGACAATAAGGGATAAAAAAAGATAGCTATACATGGTACGTATGGTTATATATTGGACATTACGGTCAGTAGCCCGATTCCGAGCAAGAGGAACAATACGAAACGTTTGAATTGGGCCTGAGTAATTCTGTCGAGTATTTTCTTGCCCAAATAAGTTCCAATAATACTCACTCCGATCAGGATAGGAATCAAATACATATCATGCCAGTGAACATAGCCATTGTAGGTATAAACGATACTGCGGCTCAGATCAATACCCAAATCAATGATGGCCGACGTGGCAATAAACTTTTCTTTGTTGAGGTTAAAAGCTGACATGGTAGCACCTCTGATGGCCCCACCTGTTCCTAATAGACCAGCAAACAAGCCGGATAGGGAACCTCCAATGATCGCATTTTTTTTGGTGTCGTCGACCTTAAGGTTTTTGTATATGAGAAATAATAAAGCAAATACGACCAAAAATACACCCAGAAAGATGGTCAGTATTTTAGGATTCGCATATTTGCTCAAGAAACCTCCGAGTGTGACAAATAGAATGGCTGGAACACCCAAATAGAGCATGAGCTTTTTGTCGAACCCCTTTCGAAAGAATCCAATCTTAGCGATATTGCTTGAAAGGTGAAATAGCGCTGTTATGCCCAAGACCGTCTGAAAATCCATAAAGTAGCTTGCCATGGGCACGAAGAAAACGGAGGAACCGAAACCACCGACCGTGCCCAATATTTCAGCTACGATAGAGAGGATAATAAAAAGTGGTAAATAACGCGTGAGCATGTCCCTAGCTTTAGAGCTCAAACTACCTTTTATAGGGGCCATAGGAAATGATGAATATCATTTGCCATGAAATCAATGCGTATAATCGCAGGAAAACGTATCGGTTCCCTGCGAAGCCTAAATGAAAATGTCTTTCGGGCTAAATTGCTTGATATGGGGTGATTGCAGAAAGGCCTTAGAGAACAAGATTGGAACTGTGAAAACGAAGATCACATCGCAGAGCGGTCGACCATAGTTCAAGGCAATCTATTGCGATTGGTCGAATTTCGGACTACAAGGAAAGACTTCAAAACCTTTTTTTCATAGCCCGCTTCATAGTGGTCGATTTGTTTTAAAATAAGACGGGCCGATTCTTCTCCCATACGATATGAAGGTTGGTCCATACTGGTTAGCGAAGGCTGCAAAAGTTCGTCGACCGGCTCATTGTTGAACCCGATAATGGCAAGGTCTTCCGGAATCTTTAAGCCGCGCTCCTTGGCCGCTAGCATTACCTGAATCGCCATTTGGTCGCTAAAGGCCAAAATGCCGTCAGGGGTTTTGGGCGCATAAAGGAGGCTGCGTGCCGCGCTTAATGCGTTTTCACCATCGAACTTGCTGTACACGATATAATCCGCATTGGGTCGCAACCCTTTTTTCTGTAAAGTTGAGGAATAACCGGCAGCTCTTGCCTTGTTGATTTGAAGGATCTTGGGTCCACCGAAGTAGGCAATATTTTTGCAACCGACATCGATGAGGTGTTGGGTGGCATCCCCACCGGCTTTGTAATTGTCAATTACCACTTTATCGGTTTCCACGTCATCACATTGTCTATTAAAAAAAACCAGTGGAATCTTTCTGTTTTTCAACGCTTCAAAATGACTGAAATCGGTTGTCTCACTTGCCAAGGAGGCAATGACGCCCGCTACGCCCAAATCTATCAATTCGGTCACAAGACTGTGCTCTCGCTGCTGTGATTCGTTAGATTGGCAGACAATGATATGCATGCCACGGGTTTCAGCTACTTTTTCGATCCCACTTATGGCCATGGCATATAAGTGATAACTTATTTTTGGAACTATGACGCCGATAAAGTTACTTCGTTTGCGTATCTCGGTAGCCAACATACTGGGAGACATATATTCAAGCGCACGGGCGACTTCCAGAACCTTGTTTCGGGTCTTTTCACCAATTCTAGGATGGCCTTTTAAGGCCCTGGATACCGTAGAGATTGAGAGGCCTAGTGTTTCGGCAATATCCTTTAAAGTCGCTGGTTTGGATTTCAATAGTGTTCGTAATTTATATTGTGCAAATGTTTGCGCAAAATAATGCAAATAATTTCGCGCATCAAACTAATTATTAAATATATTTGAAGAATTGATCTAATTGGGTATGCGCAAATTTGCGCAAAAAATTAAAAATGTGATATGAATTATGAAAAAAGCCTATAAAATTGCAGTGGTAAATGGAGATGGAGTAGGAGCTGAAATCGTACCGGCCGGGGTTTCTGTACTCGATGCCGTAGCGGAAAAGTACGGATTTCAATTGGATAAAGAAGCGTTCCCTTTCGGTGCAGGATACTACAAGGAGAATGGAAAATTCATGTCGGATGATGCCTTGGAAACCTTAAAGGGATTCGATGCCATATTCTTCGGAGCGGTTGGTCTACCCGAAATCGATGATACCTTGCCTGCTAGGGATTATACGTTCAGAGTACGGACTTCTTTTCAGCAGTACATAAATTATCGTCCTGTGAAATTATTCCCTGGTGTCGATAGTCCATTGCGTTACAAAACCCAGGAGGATATTGACTTTGTGGTCATACGGGAAAATAATGAAGGGGAGTTTGTGCAAAGCGGTAAAATTCTCCATGCCGATAAACCGGCCGGTTTGGCTGTGGATACCAGTATTTTTACAAGATTTGGTATCGAGCGCGTAGCGCATTACTCATTCAAGTTGGCCCGTAAACGAAACCGGAAGGTAACTAACGTGACCAAATCGAATACCTTGATCAGTAGCCTCGCCTATTGGGATCAAGTGATTGCCGAAGTGGCGGAAGAATATCCCGATGTGGAGTATAGCAAAATGTATATCGATAATGCATCTGCCAGTTTTGTGCTACGTCCGGAAATCTTCGATGTCATTTTGACGACCAATCTTTTTGGGGATATACTTTCCGATCTAGGTGGCGCTATTATGGGTAGTCTTGGTCTTGGCGGTAGTGGAAATATCAATCCTGAGAAAGAATTCCCATCCATGTTCGAACCCATCCATGGTTCCGCTCCTGATATTGCAGGGCAGAATAGTGCGAATCCGATAGGGCAAATTTGGTCCGCGGCAATAATGCTGGAACATTTAGGGGAAACGGAAGCGGCGCAAGATATTATGGACGGTATCGAACATACCACCGCCCAGGGCAACCTCACAAAGGACCTCGGAGGAACTGCTACCACTGTTGAAGTGGCCGATAGTGTGGTCGAGTTTATTCGAGCCGCAAAAATGGCAACTGTATAATTTAGAATGATAGCTAAAAAAGTCATTGACCTTACCTTGCCCATCAATGGGGAGGTTAGCGGAGTGTTGATCGAACCTGCCAAAACCGTGGAGGAGGATGGATGGAACGCGACAACCTTGCATTTGTATTCCCATAGTGGTACCCATATGGATGCTCCGCATCATTTTGGGGTCAACGACCAAACTATGGACAAAATTCCGGCTGCCCGATTAATTTCCGAGGCCTGGGTGGTCGATTTGACTTCGGTGGTACCAAAAGAATCCATAACCATTGCACATCTGGAGAGTATAGAAAATAAACTTCAAAAAGGACAAAGTGTACTATTGCATACCGGATGGAGTGAAAGATTGGGAACGGATGCCTACCGGAATCAACTTCCCCGGATCAGTGCTGAATTAGCGTATTGGCTCGGTAAAAAAGGAGTGAATATGCTGGGTGTGGAGCCCCCCTCAGTTGCCGATGTCAATGATTTGGAAGAAGTAACGGAAGTTCATACGATATTGATGCAAAATGATATCGTTATTATCGAAGGCCTGACCAATCTCGAGCAATTGTCCCGCGAAAAAGTAACTCTAATCGCCTTGCCCCTAAAGGTCGAAAATGGAGACGGCGCTCCCGCTAGGGTGATTGCGTTAGAATAAACCGATGACCGACCAAGAAATCATACAATCGATAGCGGAAGGACAGGAGAGACCTGGGTATCTGGATGAAATTTGGCATGAGCTTAAGTTCAATCCCAAAACGATAGTGATTTTGGATGATGATCCCACCGGTACCCAAACGGTTCACGACATACCTGTTATTACACAATGGACAGAGGAAGTCATCGAAAAGGAGATTCTTAATAGTCCTGTTTTCTTCATCTTAACGAATTCGAGGAGTCTTCTGCCCGGTGAAGCGGACAATCTGGGAAGATTGATCGGACGTCGATTGCAAAAAGCAGCCGCTAAGTACAATAAGAACCTGGTAGTCATTAGTCGTAGCGATTCCACACTACGCGGACACTATCCTAACGAGGTGAATGCCCTAGCTTCTGGACTTGGGTGGAATAATGCCAAACACCTATTGGTTCCGGCTTTTTTTGAGGGTGGGAGATATACCTATAAAGATGTTCATTATGTCAAGGAAGGAGATGCATTCATACCGGCAGCTGAAACACCCTTTGCCAAGGACAATACCTTTGGGTATGCTTCTTCCGACTTAAAGGCTTGGATTGCGGAAAAAACGAAAGGGGAGGTAAAGGATACGGAGGTCAAAAGTTTGAGCCTTGATGTTCTTAGAAACCGACCTACTCAGGCCATACAAGATATTTTAAATGGTGATACCAATCACTATATCGCAAATGCAACGGCCTCTTGTGATATGGATGCGATAGCTTTGGCCGGACTTCGGTCAACGGCCCGAATTATTTATAGAACAGGGGCATCTTTTGTAAATGCGATAGCTGGAATCCAAATAAGACCACTTCTTGAAAAAGATACTATTTTCACAGAAAATAGATCAAACGGCGGGTTGATTGTGGTCGGTTCGTACGTTCCTAAGACCACCCGGCAATTAGAGTATTTGAAAAAGCATTCAAAGGCCTCATTTATCAAATTTGATGTTGCTAAAATGATAAGGAAAGGTTCCATGGAAAAGGAACTAACGCGGATCGGCATCGAAATAGACCATTCAATTCAGCAACAGAGTAATGTCGTCTTGTATACCGCGAGGGAGGTCATCAAAGGAGATACGAAGGAAGAAAGCCTTAAAATCGTCAATCAAGTATCCCAAAACCTGATTGCTATTATCAAAAGCCTAAAAAATAAGCCTAAATACATATTGACCAAAGGTGGTATAACATCAAGTGATATTGCCGTAAAGGCATTAGGGGTGAAACGTGCACTGGTGCTTGGTCAGGCCATTAAAGGAGTGCCTGTTTGGCGCTTGGACGAAAACGCCAAGTTTACGGAATTGCCTTATATTGTTTTTCCGGGCAATGTTGGCGAAGACAATACCCTCTTTACGATAATTCAAAAGTTGACATGAGTACAAAAAAGTATTTTCCCAAGAGGTATTTTATGGTTTTAGGTACCTTTTTGTTGGCCTTGCTACTCTATATTGACCGTGTCTGCATTTCGGTAGCTAAAGAACCTATTTCAGAGACCCTTCATTTGAATGATAAACAAATGGGGTGGGTGCTGGCCGCTTTTTCATTGGGTTATGCTCTTTTTCAAACCCCTGCCGGAATGTTGTCGGACAAATCGGGACCTCGCAAGGTGCTTTCGGTTATTGTGACCGTTTGGTCAGCATTTACCGCCTTGACAGGGGCGGCTTGGAATTTTATTTCGCTCTTGGTGGTACGGTTTTTATTTGGCGCAGGAGAGGCTGGTGCCTTTCCAGGTATGTCAAGGGCAATATACAGTTGGATTCCCCTTAACGAAAGAGGTCTGGTCACCGGAGTGAATTTCTCAGGTTCCCGGTTAGGTGCTGCTTTTGCTCTACCATTTGTGGCATGGATGATAGGTGATTTCGGATGGCGGCCAACGTTTATGATTCTGGGTGGTATCGGTGTCGTATGGGCGGGTGCATGGTATGTATTTTTTCGCGATAAGCCAGAGGAACATCAGGGCATTTCGGAAGAAGAAAGAACCGTTATTCTTGTGAACAGGCAACAACAAGATGCCAGTGAAAATGGAAATAAAATTAGAATGTCTACCTTGCTACAGTCCAAGAATATGTGGCTGGCTATGGGACAGTACTTTTGTAGTAATTTCACTTTTTTCTTTGCCTTGACTTGGCTTTTTCCACACGTAAAAAGCGAATATAATTTAGATACGTTAGAAGCCGGCTTCTATACCTCGATACCCCTGATTTGCGGAGCCTTTGGTAATTGGTTTTCAGGAGCAATGATGGATAGGATATTCAAAAGTGGTCAATGGAATAGGTCGCGCATCTTTCCTGCATCACTTGGATTTCTGCTGGCCGCTGTCGGATTGGTAGGGAGTATTTACATGGATAGTGCCGTAGGAGCGATCGTTTTTTTAAGTCTCGCTATTTTTGGCGCGGATATGACCTTGCCTCCATCATGGTCTTTCTGTGTGGATATTGGTAAAGAAAATTCAGGAGCGGTGTCGGGTACGATGAACATGGCAGGTAATATAGGTGCTTTTTTGACCGCATTGGCCTTTCCCTATTTACAGTCTTGGACACAATCTACCACTCCGTTTTTTGTAGTGGGCGCACTATTGAATAGTATCGCCATTCTCATGTGGTTTAATATGAAACCACAACAACCTTTTTCAACCTGAGGCTATGACACAACTTAAAGGCGTTTGTATCGGGGCAGGATATTTTAGTCAGTTTCACGTCGAAGCTTGGCAACGCTTGAGAGAAGTAGAAATTGTGGCTGTTTGCGATGTGCACAAAGCAAGCGCAGAGAAATTAGCGACAGCCCATGGTATTCGAAAGGTATATGACGATGTAGAACAAATGTTCATTGCCGAACAACCTGATTTTGTGGATATTATTACGCCGCCGGAAACCCATTTAGAACTTTGTCGTTTGGCCGTAGTGCATAACATTCATATCATTTGCCAGAAACCGCTGGCGCCCAATTTGAAAGAGGCTGAAGAAATTGCCATGCTCATTGAAAAATCCGAAGTGAGAATGATGGTGCACGAAAACTTCCGATTCATGCCTTGGTACAGGGAAATTAAAAAGCTCCTTAATAAAAATATAGTAGGGAACCATATACACTCCCTTAACCTAAGAATGCGCATGGGCGATGGCTGGCAAGAGGATGCCTACATGAACCGTCAACCGTATTTTCGAGAGATGAAGCAGCTGCTCATGTACGAAACCGGAGTACATTTTATTGATGTTTTCCGCTATCTGGGTGGAGAAATCACCAAAGTGTATGCCCGACTGAAGCGCTTGAACACCAATATTAAAGGGGAGGACTTTAGTTGGGTACAATTGGATTTTGCCAACGGCGGACTAGGTTTTATTGACGCCAACCGTTACAATGAAAGTACAACTACTGATGCCAGACTGACTTTTGGCGCCGTCTTGTTGGAAGGAAATAAAGGAAGTATTCGGCTGTATGAAGATGGAAAAATTACCATACAAGTATTAGGAGAAAAAGAGCAGGCACATGAGTATGCCTTCGAGAACAGGAATTTTGCGGGCGATTGCGTATTTCATACCCAACAACATTTCGTAGAATGTCTAGTATCGAATAGTCCATTTGAAACAGCTGTTGCGAACTACCTCAAGAACATTGAAGTACTTGAAAAAGTATACAAATCCGATAAATCAGGATTGCCTATCGATTTGTAAAGGATATCTGCAATATCATGGGTGGTGCATTGCGCAATTCGATCTTCCATAAATCCGGTCTTGACCATGACCCATAGTTTAATAAAAGACCACAACCCTACAGCTATTGTCTAAAGTAACTGTTAAGAAATTTAGCTACTCGCGACTAAAATTAGAATCATTACATTTAATCATCACCAGTACTACGAAACTCTGTCTTCTTTGAAGTGAACCAACGGACCATATGCTTGAAGATTCTGAGATGTGAAAGAAGTCTGGTCGTTCCTTTCTAAAAAGCGGCTTTTCATTGAAGAAGATTCTAGAAGAAGGTTTATCGGAAAGTCGTACAATAGTTAAAAAATAAATGCGAATCAATAAATACACCGATACCAATGAAAAAACCTATTGCAATTGCAACAATAACATCACTTGAGAATAAAAAACCGGCCCATGCATTGGTCAATGGCCTTGATTTGGTCATTGTCAAATATGACGAGGAGATTTCCGTGCTCTATGGAAGATGTCTTCACCGAGGCGCTTTGATGGCTGACGGTCATATCGATGGCCACAATCTCATTTGTGGAGTACACGGCTGGGATTATCGCTATGATACGGGTGTTTCTGAGTACAATAACAACGAGGTGCTCCATAAATTTACGACCGAAATCAGGGATGGAGAACTATTTGTAGATGAGGCTGAAATCGATACCTATTTAGTGAAACATGCCCAGCCCTTTAATCGAGATGAGTATTTAGGGGCATATGCCGACACCCATCCTGAAGATACGGAACCCTATACAGGTTATATCAAGGAACTCTCCAGAAACGGACTTAAAAATATAGGACATCACGGGTTTTCAGCATCCATGGGGGTTGATAGGAATACGCTTCCGAAATGGAACGATATTCAATTTTTGCCGGCCCAGTTGGCCTCTAGACCCTTATTGGATGACGAAGCCGTGGCGACCAAGGTGCTCATCGGCCCAAGAGCAAAAAGGCCCCTTGAACTAGACATCCCATTATTTGTTAGTGACATGAGTTTTGGGGCATTGTCTAGAGAGGCAAAAATTGCCTTGTCTAAGGGAGCCGAGCTAGCGGGTACCGGTATCTGTTCAGGTGAAGGTGGAATGTTGCCTGAAGAACAAGCAAGTAATAGCAAGTATTTTTACGAATTGGCTTCGGCCCAGTTCGGTTTTAGTTGGGATAAATTGGATAATGTACAAGCCTTCCATTTTAAGGGAGGACAGGGTGCAAAGACAGGTACCGGAGGACACTTGCCCGGAAATAAAGTGAGTAAGGAAATTGCAGAAGTACGTGGACTCAAAGAAGGGGAGACCGCAATTTCACCAGCGGCCAACCCTAATTTTCATACGCCCCAAGATTTTAAGGATTTTGGCGATAAGGTTCGTGAACGTACAGGTGGAATTCCCATCGGCTTTAAAATCGCCGCCAGTCATATAGAAAAAGACATTCAGTTTGCCCTTGACGCCGGGGTCGATTATATTATTCTCGACGGTCGAGGAGGTGGAACGGGTTCGGCACCCACCATTTTAAGAGATCATATTAATGTACCGACTATACCGGCCTTGGCGCGTGCAAGAAAATATTTAGATAAGGTAGGCGCGACCGATATCACTTTGGTCATTACCGGCGGTTTACGCGTAGCGGAGGACTTCTCGAAAGCGCTGATGTTGGGGGCCGATGCTATCGCCGTATCGAATTCGGCCCTACAGGCCATTGGTTGTTTGGGTATGCGTGCCTGTGGAAGCAATAATTGTCCCGTAGGTATTGCTACTCAAAAAGAGTCCTTGCGCAGCCGATTGATTATCGAATCTTCCGCAAAGCAGCTCCATAACTTTTTTGACGCGACCAATCACTTGATACAAGTAGTGGCCCGATCGTGTGGATATGATGACATCAGTAAATTCAATCCTGATGACTTGTCTACTTTTGATTGGGATATGCACAAATTAACTGGAATTAGTTACGCCGGAATTTAATGGGGAACATGGACAAACAAATGCACTTGGCTGCACAATATTTGGCCGCCGCTGGAATAAACTTCGTTCCGAAAAAAGAGGATGACAGTCATACCAATCTGGGGTTTTCAATACTTAAGAGAAGTTTGGAAACACATCCACTTTCCGAAAAAGGAGATACCCTTTCATTGAGTTATGCTAGCTTTAGTTTGCAATGGAGTTCGCCAAATAACACCGAATCTTTAGCATTAGATGGAGTTTCACATCAGGCTATTTTACAGTGGATTAACAATTTATCAGAACGCTTTTTAAGCGAAGCCTATTCCTATGGATTTCATTACGAGTTGCCCTATGAAATAACAGATGACCATGTATTCGAGCTCAGCGATTCAAAACGTTTGGCGGAGCTAAAACAACTACGAATTCTTGCGCAATCGGCTCTGAAAGAAACTTTGGCATCGACTAAATTAGAATCCCCTATTCGGGTATGGCCCCACCATTTTGATAGTGGTGCATTTGTAAGACTGAATGAACAGGTATCCCTAGGTTTCGGGATGGCGATTCCGGACAGTGTCTGCAATGAATATTATTTTTATATCAGTGGATATCGAGGGCATGATCCTATTGCTCCGGACAGTTTTTTGCCTCTTTCCAAAGGGGAATGGAAGAACGATACTTTCGTCGGAGGCGTGCTTGCTGCTGAAAATGTTGCACTGTCTGATGTGGTCTCATTTTTTGAGGAGGCAATAGCGCAGTACCGTAAGTAAGAACAACCTCTTGTAAAGGAGGGCCCCGGACTTTTAAATTCTTCTTTGCCAAATGCCCGCTCCCGTATTCAAAATTCTGATTGTTTTCTGAGATAGATTATGTTCGTGTTCAAAAGTCCGGTTTGAATTTTGCTATTTTCCTAGCATTCGGCTTATGATGACCAAACGTTTAACAATAGGGAACTAGACATATACTGAACAAATGCGCATTTTTGGGCGTAAGGTTAAAATACGCCCATAGATAGTCAATGGCCCTTAAGTCTTCTCCAACGATTTTTGGTAAATTTAAAGTAGTGCGAATAACTGATCATACCATGTATAGATTAGAACATCAGAACAATTTCTTACCGAATCGATTAACTAGTTTTAGTGCTTATAGAAGACATTATGAAAAACAGCGTTCCATTTTTACTATTTGCCTTGTTCTTGAGTATTTTATCCCTAAAAGCTCAAGTAAAAGTTTATGAAGGCACCGAGATCATTCCGACCTATCAGAAAGGCGCTGATGAGGTCAGCCCGATTTTTTATACTGGGAGGGGCGTGCAGGGAGCCCAAGGAAAGGTCTACCCGTATCCCTCGCAGACCAAATTGGGCGATTCCTTGACCGATGTGACCTATGAAATGGTTTATCTGGAAAATGAATACATACGAGTGAAAGTGCTCCCCGCTTTTGGAGGGCGGCTTTTTTCGGCTATTGATAAAACCAACGGGCACGAGCTTTTTCATACCAATAGTGTTATCAAGCCAGATTTGATCGGTACGCTTGGCGCTTGGGTTTCCGGGGGTATCGAATGGTGTTTTCCACATCATCATCGAACGAGTACACTGATGAAGAGCGATTATCGCATGGTCAACAATGAGGATGGGAGTGCCACGGTATGGATCGGAGAAACCGAGAAAACTATGGACATGCGTGGCGTTATTGGTATGACACTCCACCCAGGCAAGTCATATATTGAAGTCGATTATCGAATTAACAATGCCAATACCCTGACCAAGACATTTCTCTTTTGGGCCAATGTGGCCATTACCTCAAATGATGATTTTAGAACCTTTTGGCCTCCAAGCCAAGAAATCGGGGTGTTTCATAATAACCGAAGTTTTATCCAATGGCCGATTTCCAATGCCACGGATGACTATGGACGTACCAGTTATCCTGAAGGGGTCGATCTGACCTGGTGGAAGAATCATCCGAATCCTGTTTCCTTTTTTATGTGGGATATCAAAGAAGGGTTTATCGGCGGATATGACTATGCACAAAAAGCAGGTACTGTTCACGTCGGAGACCCGCACGAAAACAATGCTTCCAAATTATGGCAATTCGGACCGGGCCTACAGGGGCAAAATGCACGAAGGAAACTTACCGATGATGGTAAGGCGTATGTGGAATTAATGACCGGAACCTTTTCGAACAACCAACCTGATTACAGCTGGATTCTTCCCCATTCGGTCAAGGATGCCAAGAATTACTGGTACCCGCTTCGAGATTTGGAAGTAGTTAAAAATTCAACCATAGATGCTTCCGTGACACTACAAATGCGAAATGCGAAGACTGTTTTTTACGGATTCAATACGACATCCGTTTTTAAGAATGCGAAGGTGGTCTTGACATATGGGGAAGATGTACTCACAGAGAAAATTACGGATATCGACCCGGCGACTCCCTTTACGGATACCTTTAAAAACCGAAAACCATTAGATGAGTATCAGCTGCATGTTGCACTTTATGACGCGACGGGGAGGGAATTGGTGTCGTATCGACCCTACAAACCAAAAAAACCGGAATTGCCCGAACCACAGCAGCGGGTAAAGAGCCCTTCGGAATATGATTCCGTAGAGGATTTGTATTTGACGGGTAGGTTTGTGGAGCAGTTCAACCGCCCGGGAATGAACGCGGATGATTACTATTTGGCCGCTTTGGAAAAATCACCCAATGATTATCGCACTAATATTGCCTTAGGCCAACGTCGCTTGAACCAAATGCGCTATACGGAAGCCTTAACGTATTTACAAGCCGCCGCCGATAAACTGAATGTAAAGTACTACCAACCTAAAGAAGGTGAATTATTCTACTACAGAGGTTTGGCCCATAGGGCGCTTGGCAATGCAGAGGATGCATACAAAGATTTGGCCAGATCAACCTGGTATTATCAGTGGTACGCCGCCGGTAATTTTCAATTAGCACAAATAGAGAGCGTAAAAGGGAATCTTGATAAAGCCCTGGAGTATAGTGCCGAAGCCTATTCCACCAATACCAGGGATGGACGCATCGTACAGTTATATGCGACGCTTTTGAGAAAGACAGGCCATACTGAAAAGGCGAAATCGCTCCTTGAAGATCAATTGGCCTATGACCCCTTAAATTTTGCTGCCCTCTACGAGCAACAGCTGCTAAATGGAAAATCGACATTAACCGCATGGTATAAAAACATGCAAGATGTCGAAAACAATTACCTAGAAATTGCCACGAATTATATGAACGCCGGGCTTTACGAAGACGGAATCAACCTGTTATCGGACATTAGGGCCCCTAAAAATCCATTGGTACATTACTATCTTGCATGGTTTAACGGTCAATTAGGGAACACGAGCAGGGCACAGTTGTACTTGGCAGGTGCCAAAAATTGCTCCTTCGATTACAGTTTTCCCTATAGGGCCGAAACTGAGGTTGTATTGAAAAATGCCGTGGTGATGGATGATGACAACGCCAAGGCCAACTATCTTTTGGGCAATCTTCTTTATGACCATCGACCCGATGATGCCATGGCCGCTTGGCAAATGGCCGCCGAAGCCGACGCTACCATTTCCATGGTATGGAGAAACTTGGCATTCGGTCAATTTTATCATCATAAGGATCCAAAAAAGGCGATCGCAAATATGACCAAGGCCATTTCCATCAATGGGAAGAATCCGCTATGGTTCGCCGAAATCTCAAAGTATTATGATGAATCTGAAGAAGATAGCAGTGAGAACCTGAAAATATTGCAGGAGAATATCACCGTGGTCCGTGAAGATGTGGCGGCCCCAAAAACACTGGTGCAGCTGTTAAACCTTGAAGGGCATTATGATGAAGCCATCCGATTTTTAGGGGAACACCACTTCCGAACTTGGGAAGGCGGTCGTGAAACCTATTGGCATTATGTGGATGCCCATACGTTGAAGGCAAAACAGTTGATCCAACAAAAAGAATTTACAAAGGCCATTACACATTTAGAACGAGCCTTGGAATACCCCGAAAACCTGGAAGTGGGTAAACCCACACATGATGAGAAAAATGCCATGATCTATTATCAGATGGGCGAGGCCTATACGGCTCTCGGGAATTCGAAAAAGGCAAAAGAAAGCTATCAGAAAAGTGCCGAAGCCGAGAACGGGCGTGGAATGCACGATTTACTCTTTTATCAGGCGATGGCCAACGAGAAATTAGGTAGAAAAGATAGTGCGGTAGGTATGTTTCAAAACCTTATTAAACTGGGGCAACAACAACGTTCTGGCGGTAGCAATAATACGTTGGTAGCTGTGGAAGAGGCATCGGTCACGAATAAAAAGGGCGTGTCACAGTCGTATCTCTTGGAAGCACTTGGTAATATGGGCCTTGGTAAAATGGAGGAGGCAAAACGTCTGCTCAAAAGCGCCACGGAGACCTATCCCAACAACCTTTGGGCAAAAGTGATGTCTGAAATTTGACCGCTCCCTAATTCGATATAATGAAAAGGTAGAATAGCGATAACTGGTTCGAAATGCATCTCCCTCCGGTTATCGAGGGAAATCGAAGCTCTACATCGACGATTTTTCCAATTTACGATATTTCAAAAAATGTGCATCAGGCCAATCGCTTTGGACTTGTACTGTTTACAGATTAGTCGATACTTCTGTTGTCAAACAACAATGGAAAGAACTTGCCCTTCATTTGCTGACCTTTTTTGACTCCAATAGTACTTCCTCGTAACATTTCACCGTCAGTATCACTTTCGGTGCCATCGGCAAATACATTGATTACAAAGGCCCTTCTGCTGATAGAAGAAGTGTTTTCATAAGACCCGTGAACCATTAATGGATGATGAAAGGTCGCATGGCCTGCTTGAAGTTCTATAGCTACCGGTTTGAAGTTCGCCTTTTGTTCCGCTGTGAGCATATCGAGCAGCGCATCCATGTTTCCGGCAAGTTCTGGCTTTTTGAGCAGTCCCCAGCGGTGGCTTCCCGGAATGTACTGAAGGCATCCATTGTCCGTAGTGGCATCATCCAAGCCCGTCCAACAGGTCAGGTGTTGCATGGGCACTGTTCTTGTCCAATACGAATAGTCTTGATGCCAAGCCACAACACCTCCATGACGAGCGGGCTTGCAAAACAATTGGTCGTGCCAAAATCGTACGGATCGCTCTCCTAAAAGTTGGTATGCCGCCATAGTAAAAGCCGGATTCCAGAGGATGTCATGAAATCCTTCGGTAATCCGCCAATGGCCCAGAGAGTGAAATAAGACCGTATTTGGGTCTGTGGATTGATTGCTATGGAACTCATAGAACAAATGATGCAATGGATGCTTTGGGTCACGCAATTCATCCAATTCTTTACGTAATACTTCTATCTGCTCAGCATCGAGCAGTTTAATGCCCGAAACATAACCGTATTCCTCGAAGTGATCAAGCTGATCTTTACTTAGTCGATACTGATCCCATTCTTCTTTGGTCTTCGGCAGTTTGAAAAGCTCGGACAGTAGTTCATGTTTTTCTGCAAGGTCTTTTGTGGTCTTCATTTCTCTTTACTTTAGTTTTTGATACTACCAATTGGTGAGCGAACCGTCATCTTTGCGAAGCCGAGGAATATCCACCAATTGAAAGTCCTGCTCCAATGCCAATGCCTCATTGAATTCCACACCCAACCCTGGAGTATCCGGAACGCGATAACGGTTTCCCTCCAATTTGGGTTGTATCGGATAGAAATCGGGTGCGTTCGTTCCCATATATTGAGCAGGGGTGTTTACTTCTTCCAAATAACTGAAATTCGGACATGCGGCTGCCATATGAATGCTAGCAGCCGTACAAATAGGTCCCAGGGGGTTGTGTGGCATCAAATCGACATAATGGGTTTCCGCCATTGACGCCACTTTCATCGATTCGGTAATACCGCCTACGTTGCAAACATCGATTCGGGCGTATTGTGCGATGTCATTTTCCAGAAACGGCTTGAACTGCCATTTACTTGAAAATTCCTCACCGATGGCGAAAGGTACATCGATCATCGCTCTCAGAGCCTGATAGGCCTCAGGGTTTTCGTCACGAATAGGCTCCTCAAGGAAATCGATCGTCCCAGGGGGCATTCGTTTCATAAAGGAATAGGTTTCCGCAGCGTTCAAACGTGTGTGATAATCAACACCAATAACGATACCCGGCCCTACTTCATTTCGTAATTCGGTAATCCATTTAGAAAGTTTTGCAATAGACTCTCGAGGCTCGAATCTAGTTTTGTTATCCTGTGATTCGAATTCCGCAGGGGCCAGTCGCAAAACCTTCCAACCTTCGGCTACACATATCTTCGAATAGTTGAGTAGTTCCTCCTTGGTCGTGAATCGAACCGAGGCAAAACATTCCACGTAGTCTCGCTGTTTCCCTCCTAATAGTTCGTATACGGGTATACCTAAGGCTTTCCCTTTGATATCGTATAAGGCGATATCGATGGCAGAAATGGCTGCTGCTAGCACCCGCCCGCCCTCAAAATATTGACCGCGATACATTTCTTGCCAGAGGGCCCCGATCTGACGGGCATCCCGCCCAATCAAAAAATCACGAAAATGGTCGATTGCTCCAACCACGGCCAGTTCACGTCCCGACAGCCCAGAACACCCCCAACCATGGATCTCGGCATCTGTTTGCACTTTGACCACAAGTTGTACGCCACCATTTTTCAAATTGATCGGATATGTTTTTATGGCTGCTATGTTCATTGTGTATTTCTTTTCTTGAGAATGATACGTTCTACTTTACCTACGATAACCGTGTAGCAAATCAATCCAAATAACGCCATTGCCCCGATGAAGTAGAGCGCAGGACTAAAATCACCATCCTGTACCAAAAACCCGATGACAATAGGAACTACGATACCAGATAATCCGCCAATAAAGTTAAAGGTTCCACCGATAAGCCCCAAGTGTTCTTTGGGAGCTATTAGTGAAATGAAGACCCAGGCGATACTGGCCAATCCCGTTCCGAAGAAGGCAAGGGAGAGGAAGAAAATGATCAAGGTATTGTTATCCGTATAATTGGCACCAATGATTGCCGTTGATAGTAGCATACCTATGATGATCGGGGTTTTTCTCGAGACTTCCGGGGTGTACCCTTTTTTCACTAAAAAATCTGAGGTAAAACCTGCTAATAAAACCCCTGCAAAGGCAGCCAAGTATGGAATGGAGGCATAAAACCCCGATTTGATAAAATCCAATCCCCTGAAGTCGATCAAATAGGTGGGAAACCAGGTCAAAAAGAAAATTGTTGTTCCACCCAAACAAAACTGACCGAGGTACAATCCCCATAGTTTGCGATAGCCAAAAGCTAGGGCCAGATCGGCCCATTCCATTTTTTTAACGGCTTTCGATTTATCCTCTTTGGTGACCATTCCCCCACCAGCTTCGATCAAGCGCAATTCTTGTTCACTTACTTTCGTATGATTTTGGGGATCTCGATAGCATATATACCAAACGATGGCCCACACCAATCCGATAATACCGGAAACGATGAATAACCCTCTCCAGCCCAGTGCATCTTGGATAAGTGCCAAAACGGGAAGTAAAACGGCCATGCCCAAAAATTGGCCTGAGGTATAGGTTGCGATTGCCGAGGCTCTTTCGTTTTCTGGAAACCATCGCGTAACTACCAGATTGTTAATGGGGTAGGAGGGTGCCTCAAAAACACCAATACTCGCTCTAAGTCCGATAAGCGCTGCAAAAGAGTTCACCACCCCTTGGAAAAGGGTCGCTATGGACCATAGCGTCATGAGTATGGGGTACAGTATTCTAGACTTTACCCTATCGGCGACAATTCCACCTGGAATCTGTAGAAGTGAATAGGTCCAACCAAAGGCGGAAAATATATAGCCCATTTGAATGGCATCGATGTTAAGCTCTTGTTTCAATGCCGATGCCGCAATTGACATATTGGTACGGTCGAGGTAATTGATGACGACCGTCACAAATATCATAGCAAGTATGTTGTACCGTTTTTTAGTGATTTTCAATTCATTCCGTTTTGCGCGCTTGGACGAGAACGACCCAATCCGACGTTCTATCCTTTTTGCTCGGAGGGAGTCCGAGAGACTGTTTACCAGAACCTGAAATAGATTTTACTTTTCCTTTTTGAAGTGCGCCTCCTGCTCTAGGGTTGTACCATGAAACCTCATATGTTCCGTCTGAAGAACCGAAATCAAGTGTCGATTCCCCACCATTCTTTAAATAGACTACATAGGTCTGTCCTTCTTCGGCCAAAACATAATCGCCATCTGAGGAAACCAAACTATCATTGGGCTCCATATTCGATACGGGTATGCT
Source organism: uncultured Flavobacteriaceae bacterium (assembly GCA_947494565.1). Lineage (GTDB taxonomy): Bacteria > Bacteroidota > Bacteroidia > Flavobacteriales > Flavobacteriaceae > Maribacter_C. Next base: position 243,355 of record CANLVG010000006.1, read on the forward strand.
ATTGTCATTAAAAAAATCTAGACAGATTTTACCTTGTTCCCACCATAGATCCCTAGAACGATAATCTTGTAAGGTGAGATCGGAATGTGGATGCTCATAGCCAAAATACCATTCGGTGCCCCAAGCACCCGCCATCATGGCACCCCAAAGTGCATTTTTTCGGGGAATATCATGCGAGGGGTCTTCTGCATCGGGGATTAGGGAATGTCTGTGGTCTCCGGGTTCATCGACGGCAACAGCCCAAACCTTACCGGCATCTTTTGCTTCCTTAAGTACTTTTAACGTCCATGGATGAACATTGATGAATTTTTCATTGTTCGTTTGTAAGGATGCCCCCGTAAATTTTGTATTTGGACCATAAATAGGGTCGTACCAATCCCCATTGTGGATGACCAAATGGTGCTTGTAGGCGTCAATGGAAGAAATATATTCCGCCAAACGAATTCGTTCCAAAGCATCTAAGGGGAATGTCGGTGGCGTTTCTGTCCAGTCGCCGGTTTCCTCCGCTAGGTTCCAATTCAGGGCCAAATGATGACCAAAGCGAGCAATCAATTCCCGATAGTAAAGTTTGGTATATAAGCCGGTTCCCCCATTATCCAAAAGCCCCTGATTTTCGTGTTCCAAGGTTTTAAAATGGAGAAACATTCCTAGTTTATCCGCATGTTCGAAAAGTATTTCCCATTGATCTAATTTAGAGGTATCGAATCTATCCCATGTGTCATAATCCACATAGGGGAACACATTTTGATCGTCCCCGGCGATGTTCATCGTCAAAAATGAGAAAACGTTCATCCCTTTGGAGGCTAGATAATTGATGGCTCCGATAATTTCTTTTCCTTTACCCTCTTTCCAGGTTGGATCACCCTCTTTCCAATCTTGTAAATGAGGCGACCATGTTTTGACCAATTCGTCTTTATGACCGTCATTTTGAAAGGTACCATCAAATTGGTCATAGGCTAGGAAATTTTCTGGTGCGTCAGCCCCACATTTCAAAAATGTCTCCCCATTGGCGAACTTCAAGTAGCGGCTGCCCTGATATTGTAATTGACCTTTCCCTCTAAAGTCCCTTCCGGTTTTATCGGATGCAAGAACCGTGAAAGTACCTTTGAGTCCGTCCATAAAACTGCCGCTTTTTAGTTTTTCGGAAGTACGGACTGCGGCCCACTTTCCTTTTTTAAAATCGACTTCGTAGGTCCACTTGCCGGTTTTGTGAGGCGCAATGTGCGCCTTCCATATGTTTCCGGAAGTACTGCCGCTATTTGCCGCGTCCCCATCGCTGGCATAGTAACCAGGGATAATCCGTTTTTCCCCGGATTCATGTGTGAACGTCACATTCAGCCGATAGTTTAAGAAAGGGTTTTCTTCTGCTTGTTCGGAGGTTTCAGGACCATTAAATATCAAGGTGATCTTGTGCCATTGTTTCAATTCTCCTTGAATTTCTTGAGCACTTAACGGCTGTATCGAAAAAAAAAGAAGTAGTGGCAATGCGAATTTGAATAGGTTCATTTTATGTTTATTTTGAAGGTAGAATGTACAACTTATCTTTTACAAAGTTTGGATCGAACAGTACATCAAATGTTTAATTATATGCAACAAATTTTGGTATCGCCGCACTTCATACGGTCGTCAGTACACTTTGAAGAAAAGCAATAGTGCTACTTAGCCTAAACTTTTGCTATAGGCGATAATGATAATTCCTATAATCATACAGGCCAAACCACCGAATAAGGCCCCTCGGGCCCTCGGAGAAGCTTTTACCCATTCTTTGGTCATCAGACCACTGACAATAGCCGTTGCAACGGCTGACGTATTAAAAATGGCATAACCAACGGTATTCCCGGAAGCCCCCAATTTTGAGGCTGCATAACCGAATAGGGCAGAGGCGGCATAGTGAAAAATGGCCATGATCAAAATCAAAAAGAAATTTTTTGTGAAGGCTGGAGTGCTAAAATCACCCCAAGCTTTTTTCGTGCTTAATTGCCATAGAAAATAGGCGGTCATCACAATTCCACCACTGATGAATATGGGAAACATTACGGCAACACCGGTAATCCAATCGGCATTGTCATAGTGCTTCAGGGCTTCTGTAAGGTAGGGAGCACCGGCCGCATTGGCATAGCTAAAACCGGTGGCTAACAGTCCACCGATGACTGCAATGAGTATGCCCGTGGTCATAGATCTTTTCCCTGTCGATGTGATATCCACTTTTTCTTCCGCCTCGTCTTTTTCGCGCATAAGGCCCGCTTTCCCGTTCAGAATGACACCGATCAGGACAATGAGGATACCCAACAAAATAAATAGGAGCACGTTGTTCGGTGGCAAGCCATCAACAACAAAGGGGAGTAAGGAACCTATCAAAATGACCGTTCCGATAAAGAGCGAGAACCCCAGGGAAAGCCCAATATGGTTGATGGCCTTGCTCCACATCATCACCCCGATACCCCATAGAAAACTGGTTAGCCCCATTTTTATCCAAATCGCTGTTGGCATGTTTCCGAAGACATCCGCAAATCCATCAATTAAAGTAACGGAGGCGATTATCGGCACTACGAACATGGTCAGCAGAAAGAAGAGGCTCCAGGTATTTTCATACGTAAAGTCCTTGGTGAATTTTTCCGGAAGCGCATAAAGGCCTAGCATTAATCCAGCGAAAATTGCGAGCAGAATACCTGTTGTCATCTTTTTGGTTTTAGTTAAATAGACGGTCTTTCATTCACTACCAATCGAATTTAAAAATGGTAGTGCTATTATAGATTTCCCCTTTCTTGAGGATACTTTTTGGAGAATCGGGAATATTAGGTCCGTTGGGATACCGATGTGTTTCACAACAAAATCCGCGAAATTTACCATACTGGAGGCCTGACTCCCGTTTTAGGGCGTCCGAGGTGTATTTGCCGGTATAAAAAAGCATCCCGGGTTCGGTGGTCAAAATTTCTAAGGTTCTTCCACTTTTCGGTTCATGTATTTTTGCCACTTTGTCAAGATCAAAACCCTTTGCCTCAAAAAGGTAAAAATGCTCAAAACCGTCCCCCATAGCTTTATGGACCTCGCCTATCAACTTGCCTTCCCTAAGGTCATCCGGAGCATTACTAACGGAAACCGTTTCTCCGGTAGCGGCTCCTGTTTCATCCCAAACTTGTTTTTTATCCGAATGGATCTGGACCCGATGCCCCTCGATGTCTTCTACGAAACCGGAAAGGTTGAAATAGGTATGATTGGTCATTGTAAAGGGAGTGTCTGCATCGGTAGTAGCTTGATAATCAATTCGCAGCTCATTTTCATCAGTCAAGGTAAACTTGACCGTAGCTTCCACATTACCGGGAAAGCCTTCTTCCAAATGGCCACTTTGCAGGGTCATTTTTAGTTGTGCGGCATATCCATCATACGGCTGTACCTGCCATATTTTCTTATCAAAACCGATTTGACCTCCGTGAAGATTATTCTCACCAACCATTTGAGCCAATTGGTATTCTTCATCGTTCAAGAGGAACTTTGCATCTTTGATATGGGAGCAATACCGGCCAACTGTCCCTCCGAAATAGGGTGCATTGGCCTGATACTCTGATGAAAAGTAACTTTTGAACGTATCGAAACCACAGACGATCTCTGATCTTTCCCCACTTCTATCCGGTACCAATATGGAGGTTATGGTCGCGCCATAATTGGAAATTTTGACAGACATACCGTTGTCGTTTTGCAAGGTAAATCGTTGAACTTCTTTGCCTTCAAGTTTCCCAAAATAGGTCGCTGCGGTCTTCATTGGTGTTGTTGATATGGATTCAATTTGTCCCAATCAAATTCGACTCCTATGCCTGGGACATCCGGAGCGACGGCACGGTGATTTTTAACAACCAAAGGTCTTTTGGTGTACTGGTCTATGGGGAAACTATGGACTTCCAACCATCCTGAATTGGGTTGCGCCGAAACTAGGCTCACATGTAACTCTTGCATGCCATGGGAGCAAACGGGAATACCGTATTTGTGGGCCAAGCGCGCGGCATTCAACCAACCTGTTATTCCACCACAGTTGGAGGCATCTGGTTGTAGGTATGAGAGTTTCGCTTGTTCCATAGCATATTTGAATTCATGTATGGTGTGCAAGTTCTCGCCCATAGCCAGGGGGAAACCGGTAGCGTCCGCTATTTCGGCAAAGCCTTTGTAATTGTCAGGGATAATTGGTTCTTCAAACCAAGTAATATCAAATTGTCTGAATCTTTCAATAGCTCGAATCGCTTTCTCGATAGTCATTGAATAGTTGGCATCGACCATAAAAGTGACCCCAGGCCCGATAAATTCCCGTACTGCTTTGATTCGCTCGATATCCTCATCCAAGTTTTCACGACCGATCTTGATCTTAACAGCATTGAATCCGGCGGCTAGATAACCTTCTATATTTTTCAACAATTTCGGAATAGGAAACTGTAGATCAATTCCTCCGCAATAGGCTTTACACGTATTTGCGTGACCCCCGGTCATTTTCCAAAGGGGTTGGTCCGCTTTTTTGCATTTGATATCCCAAAGGGCGATATCGATGGTCGAAATCGCAAAGGATACAATTCCACCACGGCCGACATAATGCATATGCCATTCTAGAAAGTCATACATACCATCTACATCAGCCCCATTTTTTCCGATCAGCGCAGGGCGGATATCATGGTCTACCATAGCCTTAATGGCATGCCCTCCTTTACCCCCTGTATAGGTGTAACCCGTTCCATGAGTACCGTCCTCCAAGATGATAGTCGTTGTGACCAACTCGAAATGGGTATGGTCGCCGTGTTTGGCGTCGTTCAACACTTCGGGTAACGGCACTCGGAACAAGGTACAGTTAATGGTCTTTATCTGTGTGCCCATTTATGCTTTATGCCTAATGTAAAAGGTCTTTTTTTCCAAGTATTGTTCGAATCCATATTTGCCATCCTCACCACCGCTACCGGAAAGTTTGTAACCATTGTGGAAACCCTGGTGTTGCTCTCCGTGACCTCGATTGACATAGATTTCGCCATATTCCAATTCGTCATTACATTTCATAATGGTATTCATGTCGTTCGTAAATACCATAGCCGCCAAACCGTATTCGGAATCATTGGCATACCCTACAACTTCATCGAAGGTCTTGAATTTCAGTACGGGCAGAATCGGTCCGAAAGACTCCTCGTGTACAATGGTCATGTCTTGTTTGACATCCGTTAAAACTGTCGGCTCAAACCAATAGCCTTTTTCGAATTGACTTCCTTCTGGGCGTTTGCCTCCTGTAGCCAATGTGGCGCCCTCTTTCAAACTGATTTCCACTAAATGCTGCATATGTTTCAATTCGGAGGCATTAACCTTTGGTCCCATATCAGTATCCTCCAACATAGGATCACCAACTTTCAAGGCTTTGGTCTTGGCAATGAATTTTTCCATGAAAGGTTCGTAGATGTCCTCATGAACATACATACGCTCATTGCAGGTACAAACCTGTCCGCAGTTGTCGAATCGCGAATGCAGGGCAGCCTCTACAGCGGCATCAATATCTGCATCCTCGAATACGATGAAAGGAGCCTTGCCACCGAGTTCCAGTTGTACGTGGGTCAGATTTTGGGCCGCATTGCGGGCAATTTGTTGCCCAACGGGAGTAGAACCGGTCATCGTAACCATTTTCGTAATCGGACTCTCCACAAGGGCATTTCCCATGGCGCGTCCAGGACCTGTAAGAATGTTGAGAACCCCATCTGGGAGTCCCGCTTTTTTAGCCAAATAACCTAATTCCAAAGTTGACAGGGGTGTTTCGGAAGTGGGTTTGATGACCACGGTGTTTCCTGCTATTAATGCGGGACCTAATTTACGCCCGGCCAAAGCCAATGGAAAGTTCCACGCGGTGATGGCCACAACAACTCCTCTAGGAATTTTTTGTATCCATATCTGCTCATTGGGGTTGTCGGAAGGAATAATGTCGCCCTCTATCCGTCGCGCTCCCTCACAGGCATATTCAATGAAAGAAGCAGTGACGGCAACCTCCATTTTTGCAACTTTAAGCAATTTGCCCTGTTCCTTGACCAGAAGTTCGGCTAAATAGTCGGCATTGGCTTTGATTTCATCGACCAACTTATATAATAATTCCGCACGCTGCCTGGCAGGTAATTTTTTCCATGATTTTTGGGCTCGTTCCGCTGCTTCCAAGGCCATCTGTGCTTCTCCTACGGTACCATTTTGGACTCTCCCCACAATTTCCTCGGTTGAGGGATTGACCACATCAATAGTATCGCCGGAAGCCGAGGTTATCCATTTGCCGTCTATAAATAGTTGATATTCTTTAGGGTCTGTCATGATGTGATTACTTAAGGTATTTTTTATTTGAGATGCACTTTATTCGGGCTTCGGCTACGCTCAGCCTTCGGCTTTTTGACATCGTTTTGTTGGTTATTCGGGCTTTGGCTACGCTCAGCCTTCGGCTTTTTGTTTTGACTTCGGTCGGTTCTGGGTTAGCGTCCCATCCAGCCACCGTCAACGAGCATTGTTCCACCATGCATGTAACTTGAGGCATCTGAGCATAGGAAGACTATCGGCCCTTTGAAATCTTCGGGTTGTCCCCATCTTCCGGCCGGGATACGTGCTAGAATCGATTCGTTTCGTTCTGGGTTGTTGCGTAAGGCCTCCGTATTGTCGGTACTGATGTAGCCTGGGGCAATGGCGTTCACGTTGACCCCTTTACCGGCCCACTCATTGGCAAAGGCCATGGTCATTTGACCAATAGCACCTTTACTTGCTGCATATCCGGGAACGGTAATTCCCCCTTGAAAGGTGAGGAGGGAAGCGGTGAAAACAATTTTACCTTCACCTCGTGCGACCATTTCCTTTCCGAGCTCACGAGTCAATACAAACTGTGCTGTTTGGTTGACTTCGATTACCTTATCCCAGTATTCATCGGAATGTTCTACCGCCGGTGCCCTTAAAATGGTACCTGCATTATTGACTAAAATGTCAATTTTGGGATAATCATCCTTTACCTGTTTTATAAATGCATAAAGCGATTCACGCTTGCTAAAATCACATTGGTAGGCCTTGAATTTTCTGCCCAGCCCCTCGACTTCTTGCTCAACAATGCTTCCGTAAGGTTCCAAGGAGGCACTGACACCGATGATATCCGCGCCAGCTTCTGCTAAAGCAACCGCCATTCCTTTGCCGATTCCCCGTTTACAACCGGTAACTAATGCCGTTTTTCCCTTTAGACTAAATTGATTCAATATACTCATTGATTAAGTGATTTATATTTTAGTGTTTATTTGATGGGTCTTTCTTAGGATTGACAATCCATTAAAACCTTCATCCCATCCGGATTGTTATCGATGTTTTCAAAAACCTGTTGAATATTGGTCAAAGGTTGAACGTCTGTTATCATCTGCTCAAACGGTAGTGCACTTTCGGTAATCAGTGCTATGGCTTTTTCATAATCCTCTTTTTCATAAACTCGGGCTCCGATGAGTTTCAGTTCTTTCCAAAAGAACTTGAAAAGGTCAATTTCTCTTTTTTGCCCGTGTATGGCCACCATGAGAATTCTACCACGAATTCCTGCAATCTCTGTCATGACATCCAATGCGGGTTGCACTCCGGCCACTTCAAAAACGACATCGGCCCGTCGCCCCTCGGTTTGTTCCTTCACATATTCGACCAAATCCAACTTTAGTGGATTCACCGCATGCAACCCCAACTCTTTTGCCTTGGCGACACGATTCTCGTTCACTTCCGAGACAATGACATTCGCCCCACTTTCTTTGGCGACCAGCGCCACCAATAGTCCGATGGGACCGCCGCCTAAAACCACTGCGGTTTCCCCCGTCTTTAATTCGCTGAGACGCACATCGTGCACCGCTACGGACAAAGGCTCGATCAAGGCAGCCAATTTTAAATCGGTCTCGGCTCTGAGCTTATGAAGCGTGAAGGCGGGTACGTTCCAATACTGCTGCATGGAACCCGGACTGTCGATGCCAATAAATTTCAAATCTTCACAGATATGATTAAAGCCTTTGTCGGAGGGTTTGACCCCACGGTCATCTAAAGGCCTTACCACTACCTTTTCCCCAACTTCAAAACCAGTAACCTCTTCGCCTAAGGCGTCTACTGTACCCGACATTTCATGACCTATAGTTACCGGAATATTCACGCGTTGATCCATCATTCCGTGATAGATATGTACATCGGTACCACAAACACCTGAGTAGGCCACTTTGATTCGTACTTCTTCTGCAGACGGACTTTCCATCTCCTTTTCTATGATGGAAAACGTCTTATTCCCCTGATATACTGTTGCTTTCATTGTTTTAATGTATGCGTTACACGCTGTTTATTTTGATTTTACTCCTTTGGCCACATGCCTGGTTTTTCGTTTCGACGAGAATCGCATGATACTTTGATAGTCACTATTGTTATACACATGGGTGAGTCCCCAACGGAGAATTTCAGTAGGTTCCTTTTCGTTGTCTGCCGTGCGGTTCAGACCGATGGCATGCGCGTTTACCCCTGGAATAACCGACATGATTTCAAAGTTGATTCCATCGGGCGCCCATTGAATGGTATTTTTTTCGGGACCATCGGTGGTAATCAATGAAGCGATACCCCCATTATAAGGCCAAACACAGATTTCATGTCCGCTATTGCTTATCGGGTTGTACAAGGATTTTACATAAGGTCCTTTTGGATTATCGGCAATGGCTACTCCATGGCGGATCTGCCTACCTCCAAAGGTGATTTCCTCACCCATTTGCTCACCTTTATAATACAAATAGAACTTGCCTTTATAGGGTAGAATACAAGGGTCGTGTACTTTATGACTATCAAAATCCCCCTTCTTTTCTACCATAAAGCGATTTTGTTCCTCACCCTTCCAGACCCCATTATCGGCAGGTAGTAAAATGGGTTCCTCGCTTTTTGTCCATGGCCCATCAGGGGAATCTGACCAAGCCAGCCCCACTGTGTTTTTTACACGGACATTATAAGGCGATTTGACCGCCTGGTAGCTTAGGTAATAGGTATCTTCCCATTTCATGATTTCGACCGTAAAGACCGAGCGGTCATCATAAGCCCCCTTTTGTCCTCTAGGTACGGCCAGACCTTCTTCTTTCCAAGTCCATCCATCTTCTGAAGTCGCATACCAGATGTCACAACGATCCCAAGGGAATACCTTTTCGGTTTCTATATTACCTCCAAAACCTTGAGTTGGACCGGTACTCTTCGTATACCATACATAGTATTTGCCATTTTCTTTGATGATGGCGCTGGGATCCCTACGTACCACTCCTTTTTCGTAGGCCAAATCACCCTTTAAGGGTTCTAAAGCACCAAATTGAATGAACCATTCATTGCCAAGGTCAATAGGCCATTCCAAGGCCCTTTTTGAAGCTGCGCTAAGGTATTCGGGATCGGTGATTCCTAAATGGTCGATTTGTTCTTGGGTTATTTTCATTTCGGAATCATTTTGGTCATTGGGTTCAGCGTCTTGATGTTGCGAATTACAACTTACGATCAATAGTGCGGAACATAGTAAAAAGGTAAAAATCTTCATTTTATATTTGGTTTATCTACAGGTGTCAAAAATAACTGGGCGAAGGGCTAAATATAATCGAATCACCCATTGCACTTAGGTTTACGAACTAGACAAAACCTAAACAGTGACTAAAATCCCTATAGATTCGCGATGAACTCCTCAAGATTGACACTTCTTTCCAGCCCCATTTTTTTGCGCAGTCTATAGCGTGTGGTATGTACCGATTCTACGGATATGCCCAGTAACCTTGCCATCTCCTTGCTTGAAAAATTGAGTTTGATCAGGGCGCAAATTTTTTGGTCTGACTGCGTGAGTTTCGGGTACCGGGTAGTCACCTTCTTATAAAACGCTTCATTGACCGCGGTAAAACGAAGTTTAAACTCCTCCCAGTTGTTTTGGTTACTGGTCGATATCGACTTCAGGACTTTATGGATTTCATCGGTTTTGATTTTGCCATCATTGCCTTTCAACGTACCCTTTAATTCTTTTAGAAATTCATCTTTTTCGACCAGTTGTAGGGCTGAGGTGGCCAATTCCTTGTTTTTTAGTTCTAGGAGTTCCTTCGCTTTTTGTATTTCCAATTCCTTGTTTCGTCTGATGAGTTCTTTTTCTATTTTATGTTTTGCACGGATCTGAAGAATATAGATGACGGCAATGATCAACGTGAATACCAAAGCGCCCAATAGGATGATACGTTGTAGAAAGGAGATTTTATCTTCTTGCTCTAATTGCTCTAGACGTTGCTTTTGAATGAGTTTTTCCTGTCGTTCTTTCTCGATCCGGTACTCATCCTTTATTTCTAAAAGGGGTTGGTTACCGGTACTACGGCTATCAAAGAACTGGGCATCCAGTTCCTTGGCTTTCTTTTGACTGTAAAATGCCTTTTCAAAATCCCCTTTTTCAATAAAGAGCTGGGCTAAGCGTTCATGCACCAACACGGAAAAATCGACGTGGCTGTTATACTCGGCTGAAATGGCCAGGGCTTTTTGGTAGTAGTTCTCTCTTTGCCTCAGATCATCAAGATTTCTGTAGATATCGCCCCAATAGGTATACACCAAAACCAGATAAGACGGGCGATGCTCTTGAAACCATGGTTCTATTTCATTGAGAATGGCTATGGCTTGATCGTTCTGTCCTTCCTGGGCCATAATAAAGGATTTTTCAAAATCCAAATAGGCTCGATCCAATTTATTCCTTTTGGAATCGTACTTCTGAAAGCAGCTATCGAGGTAGATTTTTCCGATTTCGGGTTTACCCAATTCACGATAGGTGGCACAAATCAGATAATAGTTTTGGACCAACGATGCCTCATCTAACGCTCCTTTTTTTACCAATGATTTGTTCAGGGCCAAGGAGGTGTTCAAATATTCAAAAGCTTTCCCCTCCTTTTTGTAGAAACTATACAACCGGCCAAGGCGATCGTATATCACTGCCTTAAGCGAATCGTTCTTCAAGTCATCTGCCAAAAAAAGCGCTAACCAAAGACCGTCATATGACTTGGCATAATCCACTTTTTGTCCGTAGTGGTAGGGCATTTCAAGCAGGGCGGCAATGGCATTCAAGGTATCTCCTTTCTTGAGAAAATCTTCATGTACTTTTTGCAGTAAGGTCACTGCCCGATCGGGGTTTTTAAAGCGAATGGCCTTGGCTTCATCGAAATATTCATCCGTGGTCAGTTCGCTCTGGGCATCTGTATTTTGAGAACTGGCGACCAATATGCCCATGAGAAATGAACCCATAGTCAAAAACCGAACGACCGATATGCCATGGGCTGATCTTTTCATTTTAGGGATGTCTTGACTTTAAAGAGATCATGCGTATCATTATTGTTGGCCACCAGAACATACTTCGCCTTGCTTGAATTGAAGAGAACCATATCGCGCACATCCTTATCTGCAAAAAAGCCGGACTTCATAAAGGAGATAGGCTGAAATTCTCCTTTGCCATTTCCCTTCAAGAAAGTGCCGATACCGGCATCTGATCGCGTGGTCTCTACCTCGGAATGATGATTATTTCCGGCCAATAAGAGGTCTTTAAGACCATCACCATCAAAATCTTCGAATACGATACTGTTAACCGGCGACTGTTGTACGGCATTGTTAAAGGGAATAAAGGAAAAATCTTGATTGCCATTATTCAGAAAGATACCCGATCTAAACTCGGTGGCCTTGTAGTGCAATGCGGTTTCAAGTTCTTCACCTACAATGCCTTTTAAGTCTTTCGTGGCAAATTCATTGTAGGTCGGTATTTTTTGGGCGAGATAGGGCAGCTGTTGTGTCATACAGGTTTTTCCCCTGACAGGAACTTGCTTTCCCTGGTACTCCTTGGCGAGAATGATATCTTGCGAACCGTTGAGATCAAAATCAGAGGTATAGATTTCAAACGGTTTTTCCGGCGATGCGTGAAATTTATAGTTTAACCCCAAGTTACCAGCAATGATATCTTGGTCACCGTCATTATCGATATCGGTTACCTGAAGTTCGTTCCACCATCCGACCGCTTCTGATAAGGTGGTGTATTTATCACTTCGGACCAGCTGGTTGTTTTGATTTAAAAAGACCTGTACGCCCATCCACTCACCAGTGATGACCAAGTCTGTTTTTGTATCGTTATCGAGGTCTACCCATTGTGCATCGGTGACCAGACCGATGCTATTAAGCTGGGGAGCTAATCTGTCGTTTTGGACCGTAAACCGCCCTCCATCGTTTATGAGCAATAGACTGCTGGCCGGATGGGGATATCTTCCCGTAATGACCCGACCTCCTAAGAACAGGTCGATATCACCATCGTTGTCATAATCAGAAGGTACGATGACCGATCCGGCGATTCCGACTTCCGGAATCGCGTCCGCAGCTTTTTCAAAATTACCGTGGCCGTCATTCAAATACAATCGGTCGACCAACAATCGAGGATTCTCCATGAACTCGTAGCTACCGCTTACGACATACAGATCATCATCTCCATCATTATCGGCATCGAAAAATGTAGCACCTACGTCTTCATACATTTTGTCTTTTGAGAATGCATCACTGTTTAGCGGTTTAAAAGGACCTTTTTTGTTTCCTAAAAGTAGTTGCCCACTTTGATTGTGTCCACCCCCGATAAAAAGATCTTCCAAGCCATCGCCATTAATGTCGCCTTTTGCTACCCCCGGACCGGTTTGGGATAATTTATGCGGTAGGAGTATTTGTATCGCATAATCATTAAAATAGGGGTCTTCGTGCAAAATTTGTGAATCGACTTTTTCAAATATTTTTTCATCGCTATGCGATACAACTGGTTCCGTTTCTTCAGCGAATTGATGGTTCATGAACAACCACTGATTGGCCATCACATCTTCCAAGACCTGTACCTTGCCATCAGGCCATATGATTTCCATCTTTTTGGCTTTCAAATGTTTGCCCATTCCGAAATGCAGGTTATTGGAAACCGATGATAAGAAACCACGGGTGTTGACCAAGGTTCTGACCTGTACGGAATCGTTTTCAAAATGTAGTTTTACTGTGGTTCCCACCCCATATTGATTATCACGCGGACCATCTAGACTAACCCTGAGGTAATAATTACGCTCGTAAGGATTCATTTTGTGGTTTTCCAGGAGGGTGGCCTTGTCATTGATGTTGTTGACTAGCACATCAAGGTCACCATCGTTGTCTAGATCGGCATATACCGCCCCGTTTGAGAAAGTAGCCTTGTTGTCGGACCATTCGTCGGTTACATCTTCGAACGTTCTATCACCCTTATTTCTAAAAAAATAGTTTTGAAGTTTTTGTTGCGGAAGCATTTTGGCAAATTGAAGAAAATCTTCGTCTGTAGGCTTGCGTTGATTGGCTTTGAGTATATCAAGTGTCTCGGCGAGCATATCACGATCCATAACATCTCGGTACACCCCGTTGGTAATGAATAGGTCATTGAATCCATCCAAATCAAAATCGGCGGATAAGATAGACCAACTCCAATCGGTATCGGCCATTCCAGCCATTTTGCTTACTTCGCTGAACGTACTATTGCCATTGTTCATATGCAGCATATTGTGCATGTATTGATGGTGATACCCCTCGTTGACCATCAATTCAAATTGCTCGATAGAGGTCATTGCCATGGTGGTCTTCGATCGCACGTAGTCTGCCGGATTCATATCCAAAGTCATCAAATCTAACAACCCGTCGTTATCAATGTCTGCCATGTCACTCCCCATGCTGTTGAATGACATATGCTTGAAAAACTGGTCTCTTGATTCTGTAAAGGAACCATTCTGGTTATTGATGTACACCAGATCCGGAACATTGAAATCATTACATACATAAATATCCGGCCACCCATCATTATTTAGGTCACCGACCTGTGGATTAAGACCAAAACCAATATCGTTTTGTAGCCCTGCCTTTTTGGAAACATCGGTGAAATGCCCACTACCATCATTTTGATACAATCGATCACTTCCTTTGAGTTCTAAGGTCTTGGGGTCTTTCTGAATTTTTTCCAAATCCAGCACTTCTGTTCTACTGGTAATATCCGGTGTATTGGAAACATAGGCATCCAAATCACCGTCTTTATCATAGTCAAAAAAGGTGGTCTGTATGGTACGATTTGCATCCGCCAGTCCCATTTCCTCCGCTTTTTCGGTGAAGGTTTCATCGCCATTGTTCATATACAGGAGATTAGCGAACTTATTATTGTCATCTTTCCATCCCCCTCGCGAAACATAGATATCCAACATACCATCATTGTTGACGTCAACCATAGTGACCCCGGTGTTGAAGCCATCGTTGTGTATGATGCCCGCTTTCTGCGTTATATCACTAAATTCAAGACCGCCCCTATTCAGGTACAGCTTATCCTCTCCTGAATTGGAGGTGAAGTACACGTCTACAAACCCATCTTCGTTAAGATCACCGACAGCAATACCTCCGCCAATGTAGGTATACATATATTGGTAGTAATTTGATTCTAGGGTCTCTTCCAAAGTATTCACAAAATCTATTTTTGATCGCTCTGGGGAAACTTCAGTGAACATTTTCCTTTGTGGATGTGCATTGACGCTACTCCCTTTTTTTGAACTCGATTTTTGACACGATTGAAAAAGAAAAAGGAGCAGTGCAAGGACCGGAAGAAAAAGTTTAGAAGATGGTGTTACTCTCTTATTGTACATCGAAAAAGTGTCTGAATAGTAATGTTCTAAAATACGAATAATTAAAATCAAGGATGGGATCTAACCTTGCTTATTACATGAAGAATTGACTAAAAAAGCAAAGCGGTAAAGTATAAACCTTACCGCCGTACTAAAACTAAAATAAACTAACTCAATTCTTATTAATTCCCAAGATTTGGTAGCCTAGCTACTTCTCCTTCTGGAAGCGGTGCAAAGTAATTACTAGTGGATAGACCACCTAAAATCGGGTTTGAAGGAGCAGTAAGCGGTGTCGGTGTACCATTGCCATCTCCATCAAAAACGGTTCCTATAGAAACCCTTGGGTCTCTGGCGGTTCCACCTAAGGCCGCCTCGACTTGTTCTTTCCGTACTAAATCGTTCCAACGCAGATATTCGCCGGCCAATTCCCATTTCCGTTCTTGGAATGCCAAGTCTTGAATGGTACCATCAGCTGCACTTACATCTGGAAGACCTGCCCTGGTGCGTACGGCATTTAAGGCAGCCCATGCATCTGCTCCTGCGGATCCCGCTTCCCCTGAAGCTTCGGCATAGATCAATAATATTTCGGCATATCTCATAAAGTAATCATTTCTGTCACTTTGAAACCCTTGCCATGTGCCTTCCTCGAAAGGACCTACGATTTTTCGGAATACCGGATTTTGCTGATCCTTGAATTCTGTCCATGGTAACGAGTCAACGGGTGTGGTCGATGCATCGGAAATGATACTTCCGTCAGCGGCTAGAGGCATGGCTACATGATAGGTAGCATCTTTTCTTGGCCCTTCAGGAAAATCTTCAAAAAAGCGGATTTCGGCAAATGTCTCTTGCCAACCATTGGTCGGGGCACCGCTAGGAAGCCCTAATTTGCCATGTTTACGATTCGCCAGACCACAAGGGGTACAATATGCAATGGTAAATAAAGATTCGGAATTGAACCTTCCGGCAATGGTATACAGACTGGCCATATCATCAACTAGCGCAAAACCATGTGCCCCGGCATTGTCCATGACTTGTTTCGCACTTGCCGCCGCCTCTGCATATTTACCAGCGTCTTTTACTGGAAACCCGGCCCAATCTAAATACAATCGAGCCAAAATAGCCCTAGCTGATCCTGCGTTCGGCCTTGAAGCCCCAACGTTTGTTGAAGTCGGAAGCAAAGATTCGGCCCGTAGCATATCGCTTTCGATTTGTTGATACACTTCTACTTGAGAGGCCAGTCCAATTTCTGGATCTACTTCAATGGAGAGGGGTAAGGGAATCCTACCGTGTACACGTGCCATTTGGTAGAACATCAATCCTCTTAAAAAATAGGTCTCTCCTGTAAATACATCTTGGGCTCCTTTTTCAGTCAACTCGACACCTTCTAAATTGGTCAGTACCGTGTTTGCCGCTAGTATCATCGAATAGACACCACGCCAGTTGGTGGCTGTTCTACCGTTGGATTGTACCACATTTCGTTGGTCGTATTCCCGGAAATCTGCCTTGTTACTGGCTCGGTGCGTGGTGATATCATCGCCTGACCAGCCATTGACATAAAAAGTGGTCATCCACGCCGCTGATCTTAACTGCCCATAAATACCGTTTACGGCCAGTTCCAATTCGGCGATGTTATTGTAGGGAACAACGGCCAGTAATGCCTGAGTCGGGTCTTCTTCCAAATCAAACTGTTCACAACTATTTATGGTCATGGAGAAAGCCAAGAGGCCCGCCATCCAGAGCTTCACTTTCATAGCGTTATAAAATTTCATTGTTTTCATATTTTGTATTTTTTTCATAGTTATATTAAAACCCAACCTTTAAACCAATTGAAAGTGTTCTGGGGTTTGGATAGGCACCAATATTAATACCAGCAGCGGCATCTTCGTTTCCTTGATTATTAGTTCTTCTGGAAGTTGCTTCAGGGTCGTAGCCTGAGTAATCTGAAATCAAGAATAAGTTTTGACCACTAGCGTATATCTTTAGAGAGGTTCCTTCCAAGCCAGCGACATCTTGAATGGTGTAGCCTAGGGCCAAGTTGCTAAGCCTTATAAAATCACCTTTCTCCACATAGCGTGATGACTCGTATAAGTGGGCGAAGGCAGGGATGTCCGTCTCATTCGAGGCGGTCCAAGCGTTTACTTGGTCACTGGCCAAGAAGCTTCGAGAATCTCCAGCACCACCAGTGATACCACCTTGCTGAATATTGTAGACATCAAATCCATGAACACCCTGAACGAAAACATTGAGGTCCCAGTTCTTATAATTGACAGAGTTGTTCCAACCCCACGTGAAGTCAGGGGTACCGTTACCAATGGCACCAAAGACGATCTGGTTGTCTTCGTCCAACAGGTATTTGGCATCACCAGGCACGGCCACTGGGTTTCCTTCTGAATTCAACGGAATATCATCGGTTGTTTTCCAGGTACCCAGGAATGTCGCTCCGAAGAACTGACCTATGGGCTGTCCGACCTCAATTCCGTTAATGATGTTTCCTTGTCCCCCTGGAGCGGTAAATCGACCTTCAATACGCTCTAGTCCATCATAGAGCGAGGTAACCTCGTTTTTGACATAGGACATGGCGAAATTCGAATTCCAGTTCAAGTTATCAGTACTGATAATGTCATAACCGATGGTGAAATCGATACCGGTATTGTCCATCTCTCCTACATTACGACGAACCGTGATCTGTGAATTGTTTCCACCAAAGGTATCGGGTAAGGCTACAGGTAAAAGAATATCCGTTGTTGTTTTTTGGTATCCCTCAACCGTAATGTTTCCACGACCATTGCTGAAGCCCAAATCAACACCTACATTAAACTGGCTTGTAGTCTCCCAGGTTAGATCGGGATTTCCGATTCTATTCAAACGGGTACCTGCTGTTGCTGAACTGCCATCAAAGGCATAGCTATTAAAGGCCGGGGTGGTAAACGTATCGAAAGGATCTACATTCTGATTACCCACCTGTCCCCAACCTGCTCTTAGCTTTAAACTACTAATGGCTTCTGAATCGCCAAGCATGTCATTAAAGCTGTAGGCCAATGCTACCGAAGGGAAAAAGCCCCAGCGGTTTTCTTCTCTAAATACGGAAGAGGCGTCATAACGACCAGTGGCGGTCAGAAATAGATTGTTATCTAAAATATACTCCGCACGAAGCATGAACGAAGATAATTCTCTTGGGGCAAAACTATTATTCACGGTTTGCCCAGAATTTGGGGCCAATTCCGCGAAATAGAAATTCTTGCCATCCAATGTTAAGTCATTGGCATTGTAACCATTAACTATACGTTTAGCATTAGTATATTCCTGAACTCCGGTCAATTTGATGTCGTGCTTTCCAAACTCTTTTTGCCATGTCAGGATATTGGTCAATTGAAAAGAGGTGAATTTATCGTTGCTGAATGAAGTATGCGGCAATTGGTCGTCGCCTACTTCCACCGCATATCGCTGTACATTGAAGTTGTTCAACTGCGAACCCAGGGTCATTGAATACGACAGGTTGTCGGTAATGTCATATTTTAGGTTAAGTGCCCCGTTCAATCGCTCATTGATGTCACGAATGTCCGTATCCATTAAGGTCCTGACCGGATTATCATTCAATGAGGCTATACCTTTTAATGATCTAATGTTGTAATTGCCATCCGCATCGAATACCGGTGTTGTAGGATCCCAAGTCAATGCCTTATAGATAAAGCTACCTTGCCCGTTGCCAAATCGTTGTACATTGTTCTTTAGTTCGGCCCGGATAGCAAAAATATTCAACCCCACCTTGAGTCTGTCGGAGACTTGGGCATCGATATTGGAACGAACTGAAAGTTGTTGTAATCCGGTGTTGATAACCACACCTTCTTCATCCCGATAATTACCGGATAGGAAATAACTCAGTTTTCCCTCTGAACCGCTAGCCGAAATCTGTAAATTCTCGCTTATTCCGGTTCGCAACAATTCATCTTGGTAATTTGTCCCTCCATTTGCAGCCAAATTAGAGATTTCCGCATCGGAAAAAATAGGACTCCCACCCGTTTGTGTTCTTCTTAGGTTTTCGATTCTAGCAAACTCATCGGGATTATCTGCCAATGTCGGTAAAAATCTTGGTACACTAGAGATAGTTGTAAAGAAATCAACACCTATCCTACCTTTTCCTGAGCCTCTTTTTGTTGTAATGATGATTACCCCGTTTGAACCTCTTACCCCGTAAATCGCAGTTGCCGATGCATCTTTTAAGATGTCCATGGTTGCAATGTCATTCGGGTTGATAGTGGTGAGGTCCGCACCTTGTATTCCGTCAATAACCACCAACGGGCTATTATCACCTTCTATGGAGTTGATACCTCGAATACGTACTTTGATCGCTCCACCTGGCTGTCCGTTCGCTCGGGCTACAGTTACACCGGCAGCTCTACCTTGTAAGGCTTCTTCAACCCTTGTGACCGGTTGATCTTCAAAGGCCTCGGTGGTTACCCTTGAAACAGCACCGGTAAGGTCACTTTTCTTGGCCGTTCCATAACCGATAACGATTACCTCATCTAATTGACTGGCATCCTCCGCCAATTGAACGTTGATTGTAGTTTGATTTCCAACGGTGACGTTTTGTGTTGCGTAACCTAAGTAGGAGAAAACAAGTACGGCATCAGATGGGACATCAATGGTGAAATTACCATCAAAATCGGTTTGCGTACCATCTGTAGTACCCTGCACAACAATGTTCGCACCCGGTACGGGTCCCCCAGTCTCGTCAGTTACTGTTCCTGTAACCGTTTGCTGTGCCATAGCGCTTTGCATACTCAAAAGCACTAAAAACAGCCCTGTCAGGAAGCATTGTTTTAAAAGTTTGAAGAATTGTTTTTTCATAATCATTGGTTTAAGTTGAAATAGTTCTGAGTTAAAAAATATTTTTAGGGTCGGTTCTTTTTGTTGAAAAATAGTATGGTATTCTTAAATTTTTACCACTTGAATGTTGATTCCGCAATTTGATTTAAGTAAAACTAAGAATAGTGCATCACCATAATAAAAATCGCACTAGACTAAAACTAGACAAAGGCGACAGTCCGCTGATTTTCTAGAATTTTAACATTTTCGAGACATCATTGACAGCATTATTGACTTTCGCGGTGTTAGAATTTAACATTGTTTGTATGTCATTCGTTATTCAATACATTTAGTGTACCTAGACAATTCGATAACGTACACCAACAAATGTGATGAACTTTAATCCGGTACCAGTGAACAAATGGTTCCTAGTGTATTACAAATGATTTTAATATTGCTTTAACAAAAAATATCCTCTTGAAATGTTCTTTTTCATTAAAGTGGCTATGTTCGACTGTTTAAAATTAGCGAGTAGTATCTGTTTCAAATGAACTGCCATTAACCAATGGTGGCACTATTTTAACAAGGGAAATGATCGGCTTTGGTGGGTAGGTGTCGAAATGTACTAGAAGTGACTATTTGAAAAGGAAGAGTACAAAAACCATAAGTCCGCCAAATATGGAGACTACCGCGGTTAGTACACTAAAGGTCTTCAGCAATTTGGTCGTACCGATGTCATGTACTTCCTTGAACAACCAAAAAAAACTACTGTTTACGTGTATAACCCCTAATGAGCCAGCACCAATGGCAGCAGCCGTCAATTCAGGGGGGAGACTACCATTGGCAATAATGGGTGCCATAATCGAAGCGGTGGTAATCAATGAGACCGTAATAGAACCGGTAACGGTAGTAAACATAAAACTCAATAGAAAAGGCAACAGGATTCCGAAGGCTGACCATCCACTCGCATCGGGCAATAGCGCATTTACGATTTCCGTATCCTTGATTACCTGACCAAAGGCACCTCCGGTTCCGGTAATCAATATAACCGTTGCCGACTTAGCACCTGCTGTTTGAAAGAAGTCATTCAATTTTTTTGAGAAGCCCTTCCGTTCTAACAGGGGCAGCGCGAAAACGACGCCGATAAGGAGTGCCCAAACCGGATTTTTGATAAAAGCTATAATCGCCGTATCCGAAGAAAACAGATTTCCCATTCCCATCAAGATCAGTGGTATAAGTAGTGCTATGAAGGGCAAAGCGCGCTTTGGGCCGTGTATCGTTTTTTTGTCGCCTTCATCCACAAGGAGTCTTTTACTAAGCGGAAGGGCGAGGTGGTGTCTGTTGAATTTTATCCAGAGCAATCCTCCAACGACCGCAACTAGGCCAACGGTCACATTAATCGGTATCATTCCGCCAATATCGGTTTCCAAGATGGCCGCTACGGCTAGCGGTCCCGGGGTTGGAGGAATCAAGGCATGCGCAACAGTCAAACTACTGGCCAGAGAAAGGCCTAATACAAGCACCGAATGTCCTGATTTACGCGATAGGGCAATGATGGTTGGCAACAGCGTCAGATAGGCGACATCGACAAAAACGGGAATACCGACTAGAAAACCGATAACGGCCATGGCCAGGGGCAGTCGCTTGATTCCAAAAACCTTGATGACGCTATCCGCAATTACATCGGCACCACCGGTTACCGCTAAAATCTCGCCCAATAAGGTGCCAAAAAGGATGACTAGGCCAATCCATTTTAGCGTATTGCCGAAGCCGCTTAAAAGGCTTTCCGTAACGGCCTCTACCGAACCACCGGAAGACAGTCCCAAAATCAAACCGGCAATCAGCAATGCTGGAATCGGATGCACTTTTAGTATCGTAATCGCGACTATGAGCAATACGATACATCCGATTAAAACAGCAAGGCCGGTCATTTATTCCCTATTTTAATTCCAGTTGTTCCACGCTCATCTGCTCCGTGCCACGAATGGCCTCATAGGCTTTGATCATTTGTTGTAATTTTTCGGGATTGGTTTTCGCCAAATTATTTTGCTGACCGATATCTTCCTTCAGGTTATATAGTAAGTACACATCGGAATTCGCCAACTCGATATTCACCTGTGTATTGATTTGGGGTCCGTCATAGGGTGGGATCATTGCCCAATCGCCCTGTCGAAAAGCGGTTCTTGAAGTCGCTTCGATAACCATTTGCTCACGCCCCTCTTGACCTTGTCCCAAGAACAAATCCAATAACTCTTGACTATCATCCGTTCTTTCGTTGCTATCGACCAATGCGGCAATAGAAGAAAACAGGTCGAGTTGAGAAACCATCGCATCGGAAACACCGGAACTGATCTTACCTTTCCAATAGGTAAAGAAGGGAACGCGGGTACCCGCTTCGAATAAGCTATACTTTCCCCCACGGAGCACGCCTGCAGGGGTGTGGTCTCCTAATTTTTCTACCGAGTCATCATAATATCCGTCGTTTACAACAGGCCCATTATCACTGGAAAATACAATAAGGGTGTTTTCCAACAGCCCTTCAGCTTCCAAGGTTTTAATAAACTCCCCGACCATCCAATCGGCCTCTACGATAACATCACCTCTTGGTCCCATTCCTGAAGAACCAACAAAACGTGCGTGAGGCGTTCGGGGAACATGCGGTTGCTGTAAGGCGTAATATAGAAAAAAGGGCTCGTCTTTATGCTTCTTCACATAGGTCTGGGCCTCGGTCAAAAAGTAATCCGCCATATCCTCATCAACCCATTTGGCGACCTCGCCTCCTTTCATAAAGCCGATGCGGGGTATTCCGTTTACAATACTATTATTATGTCCATGGTGCCATTTCATTTTGAGCATTTCAGGATTTTCGAGCCCGGTGGGTTCCCCTTCAAAATTCTCTTGATAATTCACCTCAATGGGATCGTTTGGATCGAGATTGACGACATGTCCATTTTCAATATAAACCGTGGGTACCCTATCTTGGGTAGCGGCCAGAATGTTGCTGTAATCAAATCCCACTTCGTTAGGACCCGGGCTGATTCGTTCGTTCCAATTGACATTACCGGTACCAAGACCTAAGTGCCATTTTCCAACAATGCCCGTATGATACCCTTGCTTTTTCAACATCTTCGGAATCGTATTCTGCGCTGTGTCGATAATCAGAGGTGCTGTACCCGGAAGTATTTTAGCCTGTTCGTTCCTCCAAGGATATATGCCCGTGAGTAGTGCATATCTGCTGGGTGTGCAAGTAGCGGAGGAAGCATAACCGTTGGTGAATCGCATTCCGCCATTGGCCAATCGATCAAGATTGGGTGTTTTCAATGCCGTAGCTCCATAAGCGCCCAACTCTCCATACCCCAGGTCATCGGCATAAATGATGACGATGTTAGGTTTGGTTATCTCTTTGGGGGTTTCTACGCTTCTCTTTTCCTCTTTACACGATACAAAGGCCAGCAAAAAACCGACACTGATTAGGATATTTTTTTTCATGCTGTGGTATTTCAATTAGTAGTTTTCATTTATAAAATCGATACGGCGGTTGACCAAATCTCCAGCTTGATCCGTCCAGTTCGCGGGAAACATCGATTTGGGAATGGTCATCTTAAAATCGGGTCGTTGTGTTTTGATCAATGCAATACTGTTCAATATGAGATTGGTCTCGGTTTCGGACTCAGAATTTTCGAGTACCTCCAAAATTAGGGTGTTGGGTACATTCTGAACATTTAGCATGAGGTATTCAATTGCTCTGGCACGCACGAGGTTGTTGGTATCGTATTTTGACAGTTGTACTCCCATTTTGAAAAAGGGGGAGGATTCTTTTCCAAAAGTACTGCAGACCATCAAGCCCCAATATCGTTTCCAGGGATTATCGGATAACAAGGCTTTCTCAATATCCGCTTTGGCGGCCTCAAAGGGTCGTAAACTCAAATCGGCGATGTCAATCAATTCCGAAATTTCGTTTTTATGCTGTTGCCCAAAACCCACCGGATTGGAAAGGCCTGCTTCCAGGAAATAGGATTCGGGATAAAAGCTTAAATCGGGCATGGACTTCACCTGATCTTGTAGGTTTGTACGGAGTTCCAGCAGGGTGTTTTGATACTTTGGGTCCGCTGCTAAATTATAGACTTCATGCGGATCTTTTTCAATATCGTATAAGGCTTCGGGCGTACGGGCCTCAAAAAACCGTTGCTGTTCATCATTTAGATCCCCGGCCTTAAAAAGCTCCTTCCATTCCGAATAGGCTAGCATTTTGTACCGATAGAAATTAAAGAGTGCATCTACATTGAAGGGTTGGTAATTTCTCATGTATTTGTATTTCCCCTTTCGAATAGACCGCACTAAATCGTATTTTTCATCAAACCTATCGGCGTAACCGATGGCCGTATTCCGTTGTTCAAGTTGTTGCAAGCTTACGGATTCTCCCAAAAAGGGGTTTCCATCGATTTGTCTGGGGATAGGGATTCCGGCCAAATTCAATACGGTAGGGGCCAGGTCAATAAATTGTACAAAAGCGTCCGTTCTACTGCCTGATTGTATCGGAGTCAGATGTTTCCACTTTTCAGGAACATAGACAACCATAGGTACATGTAGCCCATTTTCATAGATGTATCCCTTGCTTCTGGGAAGCACCCCTCCATGATCTCCGTAATAAAAGATAATCGTGTTCTCCATCACCCCATCTGTTTCCAATTGGTTTAAGAATTCTCCGATTTGCGTATCTACCTTTTGGTGTAAATCCCGATAGTAGGCATTGGTATAGCGGTAGCTTGGTGTGTCTGGGTGATAGGGGAAAACCGTAACGTTTTCTACTGAGGTTTGGGTAGGCGTGCTATCCATTTGGCTCTTGGTGAAATGCAATTGTCCTTCATGGGTAGCATGGAAATTCTGTACATGGAAAAAAGGTTGCCCAGGCTTCCGGTTTTTATAAGTGGCCTCCTTTGAGGATTCATCCCAAACACTGTCCGACTTTACGAAATTATAATCTTCCTTAGCATTGTTCGTGGTATAATACCCCGCTTCCCTTAAATACTCGGGAAACATTTTCAAACCTTCGGGCATGGGTGCCAGTTCCATTCTTCGGTGGTATTGGGTGCCGACTCTCGGTGCGTAACAGCCGGAGATGATCGTGCTTCGCGCCACAGAACAAACCGGAGCGTTGGAAAACGCATTGTTGAAAACGATTCCCTTTTTTGCCAAGGCCTCAACATGTGGCATAGGAGCGCCGCCCTCGTCATATAATTTTAGAAAATGTTTCGAATTGTCCTCACTAACGAGCCATACGATATTGGGTTTTTTCTCCGGTTCTTCTTTTTCTTGGCAGGAAAAAAGGAAAACCATCAGTACTAAGGAGACTATTTTTTTAAATGACATAACGCTTGTTAGAATTGAATTATATGGTTTCCCTCTTCCAATGTAAAATAGGTATTTCCTTTTGTTTCTTTACTTAAGATGACATTATTGATCAAGATTGAAGCCCTTGACTCGATAATCGAGGTTTATAATTGATTGCGGTCAGGCAAATAGTATTGGCGCCTGCGTCGATTCACTAAGACCGTTCCCTTCAATTACCACGCAAAATTGCCATGTATTGCTTTACCTGACAACTCTTCCTGAGGCGTTGCCTCCCATCAAACGTTCGACCTCGGCCCGGGTGGAATAATTGAAGTCACCTTTTATAGAATGCTTTAGACAAGAAGCCGCAACCGCATAATTCACAGCAGTTTGGGTTTCATTCAATTCAGGGGTGGTCAAAGCAAAAATCAAACCACCTGCAAACGAATCCCCTCCGCCTACACGATCTACAATATTTTTGATTTGATATGGGTTATAGTTCCCGTTGGAGTCCAAGGGAGCAAAAGAAGGGGAATCCGTGGCCGCATCGAAAAGCATGGCGCCCCAATTATTATGGCTGGCCGATAGACTCTCTCGCAACGTAATGGCCACCTTACTCACATTGGGAAATTGTTGGACTACTTTACGTGCAACATCGGGGTATCTAGAAGTATCGAGGGCTCCCGAATGTACGTCGGTATCTCCTGCTTGGATGCCTAAAACATCATGACAGTCTTCCTCGTTGCCCACGACGACATCAATAAAGGGAAGAATACTCCGCATGGTTTTTTGAGCCAGGTCTTTGGTGGTGTAGTTGGCGTCCCATTTCCACAGTTTTCCCCTGAAATTCAAGTCAATGGAAACGGAAGCACCAGCTTCTTTTGCTTTTTTGGCGGCTACCAATGTGGCTTCCGCCGCGGTCTTCGATAGGGCAGGGGTGATACCGCTTAAATGCAACCATTGTGCATCTTCAAAAATAGCATCCCAATCATAGGCGCTTGCTGGTGTAATAGATACGGCCGAATCGGCCCTGTCGTAAATCACGTTACTGGGTCTTTGGTTCGCTCCCGTTTCCAAGAAATATAGTCCCAATCGCCCTTCATCGGTTCTTAGAATAAAATCCGTGTCGATACCAACGGCCCGTATGGAATCCATTGTAGCTTCCGCTAGTGAGTGTTTGGGCAGGGCCGTGACATACCGTGCCTTTCCTCCGAAGTTACATATAGAGGCCGCTACGCTCGCTTCGGCTCCGGCATAAGTGATTTCAAAATTTCTTGTTTGTCGCAATCTTAAGTTTGCGGGTGAGGCCATACGCCCCATAATTTCTCCAAAGGTTACTACTTTTTTCATGGTGCTTTGATGATGTGGTCTTACAATCTGATTTTGGTGATCAAGTTTCTAATTTCCAATGCGTTTTGTGTTATGGTGGTCCAATCTTCCGCTTGGATCAAATTTCTTTTGGCGACCCATGTACCGCCTATGGCGGTTATCAAATCGGATTGTAAATAGCTTGGTGCATTTTCGATATTGCAGCCGCCCAAGGGAATGAACTTCAGTCCCAAATAGTTGTAAGGGGCAGACATGCTTTCAAGGTGTTTCATACCACCCGAGGTTGCGGCCGGAAAAAATTTGAGTACTCGACAGCCTTCTTGTACGGCAATTTCTATGTCTGTTGGGGTCATGATTCCTGGCGCAAACGACAATCCTTGTTTATATGCCTCTGCGATGATTTTTGGATTGCACCCAGGTGATACAGCAAAATCCGCTCCCATATCCACTACTGCTTTTACTTGGTCAACGGTCAGTACTGTTCCGAATCCCAAAGTGATTTCCGGAACTTCTTTCTTAATTATTTTGGCCGCTTCCAATGCTGCTGGTGTACGAAGCGTTAATTCGATGGCATCAACACCTCCTTTAAGCAAGGCATTGGCCAAGGGAACGGCATGTTTTACCTCATCAACGATCAATACGGCAATGATACCTGCCGTATCGATTTTTTGAATTAACTCTGGAGACATGGCCTGTTGAACTATAGGTTGCATATTCTTGTTTTACTATTTGTATTGTAAATGTATCGTTTCGATGGGAATTTGCTTCATTTGTGAACTCGACAAAAACTAAATGTTGCCCTTATTTGGCCTATAATATCCTAGATTGCCATTGAAATCCGCTTTTTGACCAAATAATCGTCCAATGCCAAATGTGAGCAATCGTGACCGATTCCGCTGTTTTTGATTCCTCCATGGGGCAGATATATCGAATATTTGACCCCATTGATTTGAATCTCTCCAAATTGGAGGTCTCTTGAAAATCGTTCAATTCGTCTATGGTCGTTGGTAAAAATATAGGAGGCCAGTCCATATTCGGTGTCATTTGCCAAGGCCAACACTTCATCATCGGTTTCAAATGGCATTAAGGATGCCACGGCACCGAAGGTTTCCTTTTTGAATACTTCCATTTCTGGGGTCATTCCTGAAAGTACGGTAGGCTGAATCCAGTTGCCTTTTTCTTTTCCTTTGGGAATTTTCCCTCCGTATTCAAGTGTGGCTCCCTTACTTACCGCATCTTTGATCAAATCGAACATACGGTCCCGATCTTTTTTTGACACCATGGGCCCCATATCGGCATCGGAGTCTACACCATGGCCTAATTTAAGTTTGGATGCTCGTTCGATATAAGCCGCCAAGAATTTCCCATAGATATTTTGATGGACGAATATGCGGTTGGCCGCAACACAGACTTGACCTGAATTTCCGAATTTCAAAGCGATTCCCAAATTAAGTGCCTTTTCGAAATCGGCATCCTCGAATACAATGAATGGGGCGTTTCCCCCTAGTTCCATACCTAATTTTTTAATGGAAGTCGTACTGTCGGCAATCACTTTTTGTCCGGTTTGTGTTGATCCGATCATGGTCAACACTGCAGGGATGGTGCTTGTCGTCATGGAGTGGGCAACGGTGCTGCTGGGTCCGCATAAGATATTGACAACTCCTGGAGGGAAATTGATATCGTGTAAGATCTTACCGATCAAATAAGCGGAAAGGGGAGAAGCGGCAGAGGGTTTAATAATCAGCGAACAACCTGCAGCCAATGCGGGACCCATCTTGAATCCCACATTGAGCAAAGGAAAATTCCAGGCCAAATAGGCGACCGCCACCCCTGCAGGCTGATGTACCATTTTGTGTGTGTGGGTATTTTCGTAATCCGGAATCTGTTCATCGCGCATATTCTTCATGGCAGCCGGGTACCATTCCAGTCCGTTGATGACTCCTTCAATATCTTCCCAAGCGCCCGCGTAGGTCTTTCCCATTTCATAGACCATCGCCGCACGTAATTCGTGTTCATTTTCCAGAACGGCGGTCCGCAATTTGGTCATCCATTCGGTACGTTCGGCAAGCGATAATTTCGACCAGTATTCAAAACCTTTTTGGGCCGCTACCAATGCTAAGGTGGCGTCTTCTTCACCTGCCCAAGCTATTTCGGCTGTGGGCTCATCGTTGGCCGGGCATACGACGGTGTGCCTTTTACCGGAAACGGCATCGACTAGCGCACCCCCAATGTATAATTTGTGGTATCCAAAATTCATAATTGTCGTTGTTTTTAAATCAGGATTTCGGAGGAAAAATTACGTACCACTTCTTCATCGACCGTTATACCCAACCCTGGACTTTGTGGAATATCAATACATCCGTTTTTCATCTGAATAGAAGGTACTGTAAGTGATTCCCGGATTTCATTTTCCGTTCGATCATATTCGATGTACATATCAGGCGGATGCAATCGGCCTGGTATCGGCTCTTGGTTGGCTATGAAATGCAGCGCGGCGTGAAAAGCGATACCTGTTCCCCAAACATGTGGTATAATTTCAATACCCCTTGTATTGGCCAAAGTACATATCCGTTTCGCCTCACTTAGTCCACCCGCACCACAAATATCGACTTGTAGAATATCTACACAATTATTTTCCAATAGGGTCTGAAATCCGTATCGTAGATATTCACATTCGCCTCCGGCAATGGGGATGGTCGTTTTTGACCTTAATTCTCGATACTGGTGATAGTATTCAGGTGATACCGGTTCTTCAAACCACCCGATGTCATACTGCTCTATTGCTTTTGCCAAAGCGGTTGCCTCCCGAAGTGAATACGCATGATTGGAATCGACCATTAATTCAATGTCATTTCCGATCGCTTTGCGGACGGCCTTAACCAACGCAATATCTTGAGTTACCGAAAGACCGACTTTCATCTTTATGGCCTTAAAACCTTGGTCAACATACGAACGGGCCTCATCAACCAGTTTTACTGTAAGATTATCGCTTTCGGAAAAATAAAGACCAGTGGCATAGGGAATGACCCATTTGCGATGTTGCCCGCCCATTAAGACACTTACTGGTTGGTTGAATACCTTTCCCTTGATATCCCACAAAGCGACATCAATGGCACTTATCGAAGCTGCCAAAACGCCTCTTCGCGCAAAATCCAAGGTTTTTCGGTACATCTTATGCCAAAGAGTTTCATTCTCTAACGGATTTTCACCGATCAGTAACGGAGTGACTAGCTTGATTCCCGTTTTTATAAGATCGGCAGGGCCGTACCCTTCACCCCAACCACAGAGACCTTCATCTGTGGTAATCTTTACGATGCATATGCGTCTTTCACTATACGTCCATTGTGAGAAAGAAAAGGTTTCTTTCAACTGGTTCGATAAGACGAAGGCTTCAATTTTGGCTATTTTCATTGGTCAGGTATTAATGGAGCGAATCCGAGAAATTAAAATTAGAAAAGGCATTTGAATTACATTGAACCATATTTATCTGTGGCTAACCTTATTTTAACACTAATTGCCATGCATATAAGCAGGTTTAGGAAACCTCTGGGAGGTTGTATTGAATGAAATTACTGTAGTTGTCACGATATGTGCTGGGTGAGATCCCCTTAAAATTTTTAAACGTTCTATTGAAATTGGTCAGCGAGGAGAATCCGACGTCATAACATATTTGTTTGATGGGTGCCTCCCCGTTGATCAAGAGTTGACAGGCCTTACTGATGCGAACTTCATTTAAAAATAAGGAGAAGGTCTTATTGGTTCTTGTCTTGAAAAACCGACAAAAGGCGGGCGGTGTCATCACGGCAATTTTAGAAATATCGCCCAAACCGATATTTTGGGCGTAATTGGTCGAAATGTAGTTGATGACTTTATGCAACCTATTTTCACCGGCCACCTGCTTCGGAATGGTGAAGTTCGGTCCGGATAGAAGGGTATGATTTTGGCTTATGAGCAATTTTCGAAGTATGGCCAGTAAAAGTATCAACCTTTCCGAAGATTCGGCTTTCGTTAATTTTAATAGGTCTTCATGTACCGATTGCCGTGTCTCCTCAGAAAACAATAGCCCCTGATCGGCCTCTTTCAAAAGTGCCTTGATATGCACAAGTTCAGGCATTGAAAATAAGTCGATGTCCCCGAACATTCTTGTGAATTTTACCACGATAAAATCCGTTGTCACATCGTCGAGGCTGTCCACGTCATTCCGCCAAAGATGGGGAAGCCACTGCCCAACAAGTACCAATTCTCCCTTCTGAAAATTTGAAATATGGTCGCCCACAACGCGCATGCCTTGGCCTTTTAAAAAATAAATGAGTTCAAATTCTTTATGGAAGTGCCAATCACCGCCAATATGGGGTCGATAGACTCTTTTCGCATAAATGGAACTCAGGGAGTCGTGTTCCGAGGATTTGAATTGAAGTTTCACCTGTTAGATTTTAATGATTTTTACCTGCCATGAATTTCAAGAAATTGAAGCTGTGCAAACCATCGCTTTTTACATTGAATCTTAACCAACACTTTGGGATCAACGCTTTACTGCTCTTGCGGCCGTTTCCCTTGGGTTGATTTTCTATGGTAATCCGCTCGCTTTGGTCTCCTTTGGACAAATAGTACACAGCGTTTTTATCCATATGGGCACTTTAAACTAGTAAAAAATTACCCCTTTGGCAAATGTTTCTCAAGTATTTGAGTTAAAAAACGATAAGGATTGCCTGATGTGTGTCTGCCAATACGTCCATTCGTGGCCCCCAGGAAACTCTTGGTAGGTATGTATGATTTTCAATCTATCCAAATCGGCGTGTAGTTGTCTATTATGGCTGATCAATTCATCTTCCGTACCACAATCAAAGCGGATTTTCAGTACATCGGGTCTATAGTTTTCAATCACCCCGAGCACCGAGTTCTCGTAGCTATCCTCTTGTTGGTAATTGTTCAAGTCTTCTTCTACAAAAAGGGGCATCTGTGTAATATCGGTAATAGCCGAATGGGCCGAAACGGCCTTAAACCTTCCGGAGTGTTTTATACCTAATCGCAAAGCGCCGAAACCTCCCATGGAAAGTCCTGAAAGGAATAGATCGGAACTCGTGCTCACCGATGGAATATTTTCGATTACCGCATTGGTTACGTCTTCGACAATCCACTTTTCGAAATCTTTTTGATTATGCGCTAGATATCCTGAGCCGTCACCCCATAGTCCGTCGGAAGGCATGGCGATGACCATAGGGCGTATTTCGCCGTTTTGAATCATTTGCAAAGCCGTTCGGTGCACCCCTGCCTTTTGCGTCCATACCCATGAGCTGCCATAGACCCCATGCAATAAGATGACCAACGGAAGGTTGTCTATTGTTTCCCCCGGCGGAACAAAAACACAAATATCTCCACGACCTTTAAGGTTTTCGGTCTTGACCGTAATATAGCGAAGGTGGTCACTTTCAAATTGGGGATCTGAGATTTCTGTAGTTCTGAACATAGTTTGTCGGGTCTTTTATATTTGACAGGTTTCGGATGTCACCGCAAAGGTCGCAGGCAATAATTTGAATCCGTTGCTTGCTGAGTGTTTTTATAGTACTGGCGGTTCAACCAGTATCAGTATGGTTTTAAATTTACTCGATAATCGAGATTTAAAATGCTCCGACGCCTGCTTGCCGGACAGGCAGGCTTGCGTCGAAATCAATATTAATTTTCCTTCTAATGCCTCGCGGGCTTGCCCCGAGGTTATTTACTCAAATACGATTACGCCTTTGGCGTTTTTACCCGAAAGCATATCTTCAAATGCCTGTTCCAATTGATCTAACTTATAGGTCTGTGTAATCATTTCTTCCAATTTCAGCGCTCCGGAACGGTAGTGTTCCACAATTTTTGGGAAGTCTTTTTCTGGGTTACACCCGCCATATAAGGGATTGATATACACCTTGTCCCACTCAAAAAGATTCATATCGATGACGATTTCCTGTTCGATACCGCTGACTTGTACGGCCGTACCGGCATTTCTTACCATGGCTAAGGGAGCGGCGCCTAATTCAGGAACGGCCGTGCATTCAAAAGCATAGTCGGCACCTCTATTGGCAGTCATTTTCTTTACTTCTTTGGCCGCCAATAGTAGACCGGTATCTTCTCTGTCGGCCAAAATCGTGTGGGTCGCCCCGAATTTTTTAGCCAACTCCAGGCGATTGGTATTGATGTCTATTGCGATAATCTTGCCCGCTTTATTGACTTTCGCCCCCTGTATGACACTCAGGCCGACTCCTCCCGTACCAAGCACAACGACCGAACTTCCCTCCGTCACCTTTGCCGAATTTACGACCGAACCATAGCCCGTCATCACCCCGCAACTGATAATGCTTGCCGCTGCGAAAGACATGTCGGAAACAGGATTCTTGACCACGGCCGAAGCCTTGACCAAGGTATATTCCGATAAGGTGCCGATGTTAAATGAGCGTTCGATGGGTTCTCCATTATAACGCGATCCTTCCAAGTGGGCATGGCCTTCGGTATAACCATTTGCACCGGCCACTACTGGCGAATTATTCTCGCATATATGTTCATTCCCCAAATCACATTGGAAACATGATCTACATGGGGTTGCCCAGTTTAGAATGACAGTATCTCCAACAGCTACATTTTCAACATCCGGGCCAATGGCCTCAATAACTCCAGATCCTTCATGGCCCATAACAATAGGCTTTCCCCAGTTCAGCGAATCATGGTCCGTATGGCATAAACCCGCAGCTTTCATGCGTACCAAAACCTCATTTTTTTTTGGTTCGGCGACACTTACGGTATCTATAACGTAGGTTCCATCACCTTTGGCAATGGCGCTTTTTGAAGTTAGGGTCATTTGTTTTGGTTTTAAAATTAGTTGTATTGTCAAAATTTCACCGGCTTCTAAAACCAGTGAGATCTAGAACTTGTGTACTGGCAAATGCGGTTATTCAGCTCCTAAATCATAAGATGTGCCGGCTTTAGCTCAACGGATGTATCGGCCAAATTGGATTTGTTGATCAATTGACCGGTCTTTATGAATTTTGTGCCAAGTACAAATGCCTTGGCACTATTGATTGCATCTACCGACAATAGCCGATCACCACTAAAATACCAAATCGAAAAACAAGGTTGCTCTTTTTCCTCTTTTCGAATGATGCTGTTATCGTGCCCTTCCGAAAGTCCGACAATCTGTAATTTCACATCATATTGGTCGGACCAAAACCAAGGGATGGAATCATAGATGACCTCTTTCCCGCAGATGGCCGCGGCAGCTACCTTGGCTTGATCAACGGCATTTTGAACGGATTCAAGACGAACAAATCGGTCATAATGTGGGTTATGATGAAACGTACAATCGCCTATGGCATAGATATCTTCGTTACTGGTTTTGGCCATGGCATCTACTTTGATCCCATTTTCCGTGACGAGTCCGGCCTTTTCCGCAATCTCCGTATTTACACGGATTCCTACACCTATTATGATGATATCGGCGAAGTAGGCCGAGCCATCATCGCAAATAATTGTATGCCCAGTGTTGGTTTCAACGGCAGTCACGTTTTTTTTCGTTAAAATGTCCACCCCTTTTTTTTGGTGAAGCGAATGAAAGAATTCTGACATCTCCGATACGGTAACTCGGGCCAGAATGCGTTCTTCACGTTCGAGTACCGTAACCGTTGCTCCTAATTTGTTTAGGGAGGCCGCTATCTCCAAACCGATGTACCCCCCGCCAATGATTACCACATTCTTTTTTGGGCTTTCGCCCAGGGCTTTTCGAATACCCTCCACATCGGCCATGGTCCGTAAAGGGAAAATATTTTTGGCGTTATCAAGACCTGTTATAGGAGGAATCAAAGGCCGCGCGCCTGTCGCTAAAATCAATTTGTCATACGCTTGAACCTTTCCGTCACTTAATGCAATTTTCCTTTCCCCAGAATCAATGCTCGTGACCTCAATTCCCAAATTCAATTGAATTTCGGAACGTTCATAACTTTCTTCAGATTTTAAGAGATTTTTTTGAGCCCCTTCTGTATTTGTCAAATAGGTTTTTGATAGCGGTGGTCTATGGTACGGAAGCTCCGGATCCGCATCATACAGAATGATTTGGCCCTGCCAACCTTCCTTGCGCAAGGCAAAGGCGCAATTCACCCCGGCATGACTTGCTCCGATAATGACACAAACGGTATCGGTCATTGGTGATTATTTGGCTACCGTCAAGATAACGCCATCAATGGCATCACTGATCACGATTTGACAAGATAGGCGACTGTACGCATCGGCGTTATCATCTAGCTCCAACATATCGGTTTCAATTTCGCTAGCAGCTCCGGTTTTTTCCATATCCTCCGGTCGCACATGTACATGACAAGTGGCACAAGAACAGACACCACCACAGTCTCCGTCGATACCGTTTACATTATGTTCTACTGCCAGCTCCATTACTGAACCGGAATCACCCTCTAACTCAATCGTCTGATGATCACTTGTGATAAATGTTATTTTCGCCATATTTACTGTATAGGATTAAATTTTACATGAATGTAGTCATAGCCGACCTTACGTTGGAATTCTGCAAGATCCTCAATATTTTCCTTGCATTCGAACAGTTCGATACGATCTACTTTTTCTGCTAAGGTAGCGAGTAAGACTTTCATGATCTGTCGTGCATGTGAGGCGCCTAAACAATTATGATGGCTGAAACCAAACCCCACATGTGGATTCATTTTTCTATCGATTATGATTTCATTTGGCTTTTCGAATACCGAGGCATCACGATTTGCGGAAGCCCAACATAAGGAAACCCTAGAGTCGGCCTTCATTGCATGCTCACAGACCTGTGTATCTTCGGTAACCACGCGCCCCATCTGGGTCAACGGTGAAAAGTAGCGAATCATTTCCTCTACAGCCTTACCTATAATTTCAGGCTCCTTTCGAAAACGTTCCAAAGATTCTGGGTGTTCCGATAGATAGGCAATGGCATTGGTTACTGCATTAATGATGGTATCACGGCCTCCGGCAAAGGTCAAGACCATAACGCCCTTGACTTCTTCTTTCGTCAGCCTTTTACCGGCTACTTCCGATGCCAATAGCACGGAGTACAGATCCTCTCCGGGATTTTCCATTGCGACTTCTATCTGCCCATCGATATAGTCATATAAAATATTCGCCTTGTCGGCATCCAATGCCGTATCCTCACTTCGAAAAACGTGGGTACCCCAAGAAATCCAGGTTTCGGCCTCTTCATATGGAATATTCAATAATAAGGTCAAGGCACGTGATTGCAATACCAATGCGAATTCCTCGATAACCTCGAAGCTGTCCTTCTGAACCACCTCATCGACCAAGGCTGAAATCTGTGCGCTAAGTTTTTCGGTGTATTCAGGCTGCAAAGGTCTTTTGAACCAAGGTTCGATTAAAGCGCGGTAGGCACCATGAACCGGAGGGTCAAGCTCGAAGGGAATCTGACGTGTTTCTCGAATGTTCACCTCGGAGGGAACTACAATACGACCCGGCTTTGCTTCGGATTGAAATGTTTTGTAGTTGTGGGCTGTTTTACGCACATCTTTATGACGCAAAATCATTTTAACCGGATCATTTTGATCGTTGAGGTCACCAAGCCCCTTTTTCAAACGGGCATTTTCAAATGGATCGGGTAGTGCACTTTTTTCCATCACAACTGTGGCTTTTGGGATTGTTATTTTCCTTTTCACAAAACTTAGCATTATTATTTCAAAACAAGTAATCGATTTTGTTCAATACATATGCTATTCTGTTTAAAATATGTATTTTTAAGAATTTCTTCAGATGTAATAGTGTATGAAACCTTATTTAGAACCCATTCCCTTAGGTCAGGAAAAGTCCATACTTGGATTCAGTTATGCTGCGGACAATTTTGACACACCTTGGCATTTTCATCCACAACATGAACTGACCTATATCGAAGAAAGTACCGGTACCAAATTTATTGGGGACTATGTGGGTTCATACGAACCTGGGGAATTGGTACTGCTCCGATCGAACCTTCCCCACTGCTGGAAAAATGCCCAGAATGGGCAAAATCAATCAAGGTCCTTAGTGGTGCAATGGAACGTTGG
This sequence comes from uncultured Flavobacteriaceae bacterium, assembly GCA_947494565.1. Taxonomy (GTDB): domain Bacteria; phylum Bacteroidota; class Bacteroidia; order Flavobacteriales; family Flavobacteriaceae; genus Maribacter_C. The sequence continues at coordinate 279,548 of CANLVG010000006.1, forward strand.
TATTTTTCCAAAAGTTCCCGAACTGCAGGTCGTTTTCGATTTGTTACGTACTGCGGCCAAGGGTATGCTATTCGATTTTAAGGAAACAAAAGAACTGATTCCAACCCTCAAAAGGTTGCCAAGCCTAGAGGGACACGAACTATATATTCAACTATTAGAACTACTTACCGCACTTGCTAAATGTCCCTATCGAACGTTATCTGAGGCTAGTTTCATTGATGACTTGCCCACGGAGTATGGAAGCCGCATGTCGACCATACACGAATTCGTTTCTAAGTATTTTGAACGAAAAATATATCTAAAGGAAGTTGCCGATTTAGTCAGTTTATCCGAACAGTCATTTTCACGATTTTTTTCAAAAATGATGGGGCGTTCCTTTTTTACTTTTTTGAACGAGTATCGTATCAATAGGGCATCTAGAATGCTATTGGATACGGATTATTCGGTGGCCGAAATAGGATACTTTTGCGGGTATGAGTCGTTGCCTTTCTTTCACAAGCAATTCAACAAGTTCAAGAACTGCACGCCCTTGGTTTATCGAAAGAAGCACGGTCTTACTTGAGGTCATCACCCCTAATGGGCTAAGCTACTCTTCCAGCCTGCCTGGAGTTGTGTGGTCAGATCCGCCACAATATCCGGATGTTCCGCAGCGATATTTTTGGTTTCCGAAGGATCGGTGCGATGGTCATAGAGTTCAACGGCAATAGGTGCCATTTCTGTAGTTGTTCGGTCTTTCCAAGCGACGAAGCGGAAGTGTTCCGTACGCATAGAGTAGCCCATCAATCGATTTTCATATAGATCACGATCCCATTTCTTCGCTTGTTGTTGTATAATTCGGCCTTCCACCTCGTTAATCAGCGGACCAAAGTACGTTTCCCTCATTTGGGCGGTCAAGGGGTTTGCGGCCCATTCGCGTAGGGCCGGAGTCGGAAATTGACTAAATGCGGTTTTCTTCCACGTTCTTTTAGGATTATCGAGCAAGGGAACAAAACTTTGGCCTTCTAGATGATCAGGTAGTTCAAGTCCTGACAACTCGGCTAGTGTAGGGTATATATCAACAAGTTCCACTAGGGCTTTTGTTTTTTGCCCACGAGTGCTTTCCGGCATATCGGGCGTGCTGATTACCAGCGGTACCCTAGTAGCGATTTCATAATTTGTGGCCTTACCCCATACGCCCATATCACCTAGATGCCATCCATGATCGCTCCAAAGAATGATAACCGTATTTTCACGTTGTCCGGTCCGCTCTAGGGCCGAGATCATTTTTCCGATTTGCGCGTCTACATAACTTACCGAAGCCAAATAGGCATGTTTGAGGGTTTTTGCCAACTCGCCTTCAATTGGGCCAGTTTTAGGGATGCCATGGCGCACTCGAAGTTCAAAAGAAGCGTGAAGCCCCATGGCAGCGGCGTTTTCGGGCGCTGTAGTATGGGTCGCCATAGGAATATCGTCTCGGTCGTACAAATCCCAGTATTTTTTGGGTGCGTTCCAGTCCAAATGGGGCAATCGAAAACCAAGGCCTAAAAAGAAGGGTTTTTCATTTTTCTCGACCATCTCTTCCATGGTAGCAATGGCCAATTCGGTATGGTAGCCATCAATGTATTCATGGTCTTCGACATCGGCCATTTCAAAAGCAGGTCCTCTACCTAGGGCATAATGGCTAACACTATTGTATTTCGCTCGAATTTCAGCTTGGTTCTTTTTATAAATTTCTTGATTTTTTTTCAAGGCATAGGCCCCAGGATAGTCCGGTTTCGCATGTTTTATCTTGTTCAGCGCTGGTTTTCTGCTCCAAGATAGTGCGGTGTCCGTAAACCTCCCGTGATAGATCTTTCCGGTATATACCGTTTCATACCCGTTGTTCTTAAAATGCTGAGGTAGCGTAATGATATCGGGATTTTCATCTCGGAAATAGGTATAATTCTCAAAGACCCCAATAGTTTCTGGTCGCGCACCGGTCATCAAACTTGCCCGAGAGGGACTGCAAATCGCTTGTTGACAATAGGCGTTTTCGAATAGTAGTCCTTCCGTAGCCAGTTTATCGATATTTGGGGTAATCGCGATTTCAGATCCATAGGCCCCAAGTTCAGGGCGAAGGTCGTCAACCGCAATAAACAAGATATTGGGTCTTTTTGCTATGGTTTGCTCAATGGGCTTTTCGCCCTTACAAGCAACTCCCAAAACGATTAGAATGAAGAAAAAAGCTATTCTCATGAGGTTCATTTTTGTTTTGGACGTATTTCGATAGTATCAATGAAAAACGGGGTCGCCTTTTTATCAGGTACATCTACTTTTCTAACTTCGATCTTAAATCGGTCGTTTGTACTGGAAGCTTCCGCTTTCAAGAACGTTTTTTTAACGGATATCCATTGGCGTCTTTCCAAACCAGTTAGGTCAATTGGAATGTCAAGTTTCGGATTTTCAAACGAGAGGTGTAGTTGTTTTACGGGCCTTCCTTGGTCTAACCATAGGTTCAGTGAAAGCTCATACGTTCCTTGGGGAATGTTGATGGCCCCCGCCGGGGATAAGGCAATTACGTTGTCGGTTTCCAATTTTTCATTTTTCCCCAAACCGGAAAATCGCAAGCTGTTGACTCCGGTGGCATAGTCGCCTTCTACAATGGAAAAGTATTTTGAGGAGAGGCTATCTATTTCCCAAAACTTTTGATAATCGTTGGTTTCTGAGCTTTCGGGCACCATTTTTAAAGGACGTGGCTGTTCTTCGTAGAGCATAGGTCCTTCAAAGCCATAAAACTGCCGCGCCAAAAGATTATCATTCGGCTTTTGCCATACACGCAGGTACTCTATTTCAAAGTCCACCGGGAGTTCTTCTTTATGGGGCATCCCGAGCCAAAAGAAAATTTCGGAATCGAGCCAAACCTCCATAGGATTGTTCAGTACCCAATCCAACCCTACATCATCTTGCGTGAAGTGATGAACCAGTTGACCATCGATGTAAATGCTCAAATAGTCTTCGCCCCAATCGGCGCCATAGATATGAAAATCGTCTGCAGTACGATAGGGAAGGTGTTCAACATGCTGAAATACATTTGTTGGCCTTTGTGCAGGCGGACTCCAATCATGGGCCGTGGCCAATGAACTCGTTGCCGTGATTTTTTCACCTTTCTTTGGGTTTCCCATTTGCTCGAAAACATCCAATTCTTGCTCGTAGCCTATTCCCCAGAAAGCTGCGGTAATTGCGGCATTGCCCGACTTTGATTTGACTTCCATATAACCATTCAGGAATCGTTTTTTCGTAATGACCGCAGCAGTGGTCACCGGCATTGGTTCTTCCTTATATTCTCCATACTTGGCCGTACCCATGGCGCCATCGGTATACGACTCTTGAATGAATTCATATTTAGGCTCCCAAGCAGTTCGCAGTTTTAACTTCCCATTTTCAACGCGAACATTATGGGGCACGAATTGGGAGGGAGCTCGGCCTTTCCAAATATAATAGTCGCCATGCTCACCTTCGATAAACCACTTGCTTCGGTCCAGTTCTTTGCCTTCGAATTCGTCGCTTACTTCTTTATTTAAAACCCATCCGCCTTCATTGTTTGGGTCTGAGGCCGGAAACGCCTTTTTTGTTTGTTGTGCAATACATCCAGAAATCGAAAAGATTACAATGAGTATATTTTTCATTCTGATTTCTTTTTTGGTGCCAAGGCCAATTGTACTTCTTCGATCGTCATGTTTTTGGTCTCCTTCAAATAGATAAAAAGAATGACAAGTCCAATGGCCACCGTACTTGCATAAAAAAGCAGTGTTGAACCTATGCCTAGATTCTCTAATTGCCACGGGAAAAATGTTTGTATCAATGAACTGGTTATACTGGTTAGGAATACAAAAACGGGTATCGCGATTCCTCGATTTGATATTGGAAATATTTCAGAAAAAAGTACCCACATCACAGGACCTATGGTCGATTGAAATGCGGCTATAAAACTTAATATTCCTATCAAAATCAATAGACCATTAAGATTAGCTGCCTTTTGAATCAAGGCGCTTGAGTGTTTTTTAGCCTCTTCTTCACCCAGAGTTTCCATCAATGCCTCCTTGAAGTCAATGTCGCTATCATAAGACGTATCTATCAGTATATTCAACCGTTCTGCACCTGACACTTCGGTAAGTTCAACAACATTTTCTTTTGATAGGGAATAGGTGGCATTATGAAACCCATAAAAGCAAATGCCCAGGCTAATAATAATCCATAGTAGTCCCCCAAGAACCATTGGGCGGCGCCCGATCTTATCTACAAGAAGTAACCCTAAAACGGTGAATATGACGCTAATCACACCTATCCAAATGGCTTGTGAAAATGCCGCATCGGTGCCCATACCCAATTGTTCAAATACTGTGGGGGCATAAAACAGTATTGCATTAATACCGGTAGATTGTTGTACGATAGCCAAGGTCGCCGCAATGATAAACGTAATTCGCATCGGCCGGTTAAATATTTCTTTGAATTGTGCCCAATCCGAATGATCTGCCCCCATTGTTTGTAGCGATTCTTTCATTTCTACAATATGGGTTTCAACTTCATTTTCCGATATAACCCTTTTCAGGGTTTCCTTTGCCTCTTCAATTCGTTCTTTAAGCATCAACCATACCGGACTGTGAGGGATAAACATCAAAAGGATCAACCATAAAAGGGCAAAAATAATCTCCGAACCAAGCATCCAGCGCCAAGTATTGGTATCGATACCCAAAGTGATGACCCATTCCGCTCCTGAATTGGCCCAATTTTGTATCATATAGTTGATGAAATAAGCGGCGGATAGGCCCACCACAATGTTGATCTGAATCATGGAAACAAGCTTGCCGCGCCACTTGGGCGGGGCAATTTCGCCTATATACATTGAAGCCATTGAAATAGAACTGAAGGCCAGTCCACCTAAAAATCGAGCAGATAGGAAGATCCAATAGTTGGGTGCAAAGGCAGAACCAAGAGCAGAAATCAAATAGACGGCCGCGGAAATTTGCAAGGCTCTTTTTCGTCCAATCTTGTTGACCGCGTACCCCACGAATACAAGTGCCAACAATACGCCCCAAGCCGCCGCTCCCACGGCCGCACCAAGTTGTAATTCATTGAGGGCAAATTCTTCCGTAAGGTAATTGGTCGTGCCGGAAATCAGCGCTGCATCGATACCGAAGACAAAGCCACCCATGGCTACAATTGTCGCGTATTTGTAGGCATTCTTTTTATGGTCGGTCATATGGTTTATGCGTATTGGTGGTTTATTCGTTAGCCCAAATTACGGGCATGAAAACGGTCATTTCGCTTTGCCCCCTATTACTCCAGGTGTAATACGGAATCAATTGTGTGGAGAAGCGTTCAAACTTTGGTTTTGATACCTCATTGTACATGCTTTTTAGCGCATCTTTACGGATGAGCAAATCGGTTTCTAGGGTAGTCACCCCTCCTAAGACATCGGTTTTATGTATAGCCCTGAGTTCTTTATTACTTGAGATATAAACGTCTTTAATATCAGTGTCTTTGGGAAGGTCAGGGGACTCGAGAGCATAGACAATGGGACCTCTTTTAACCGCTACTTGATTTCTGACCTCTTCAATTCTCGGATGTCCTTCGATCAATTTGGCCTCCATTGGCATATGTAAGGAAATAACATCTCCTGTGGACCATTGGCGTTCGATTTTTGCAAAACTACCTGATGTGACATTGGCAAGGGACTCACCGTTTATTGTTAAGGTACTTCCTTTAGCCCATGCCGGAATTCTCAATGTTATTTCAAAAGGCTCCGATTTAGCTTCTTCCAGGGTCACTTCTACTGCACCATCCCAAGGGTAATTGCTTTTTTGGGAAAGTTTAAGAGCAGAACCATCCAACAACGTTGTTTCCAATTTGTTACTTCCATAGAGGTTTATGGCGAGGCCCTTTTCGGTTTTACTGTATGCCCACGCGGGAGACTTGGCCACCGTTCGAACCAAATTCGGTGGGCAACAAAAACATTTTAAATAGGGTTGTCTTTCTGGGAATTCTACGTTCATATGCTCATAATCCAATGCGCCATCAATTTTTCGTAAGGGATTGGAATAATAATAATCCTTGCCTCCAAGACCAATGCCTGAAAGCCCGCTATTGTGCAACACCAATTCCATGATATCACCGTGTTTGGAATCACCGGTGAGGGTCAACATACGGTAATTGAACATCGAATTGCAGATATTGGCACAAGTTTCATTGTAAGCCGTCATATTCGGCATCATATATTCATCTATAAAACCCTCTTCGATTTTATCTAATCTGGAAGACCTTCCATAATGTGTTTGACCAACAGCCCCGGTTACGTACATTTTTTTATGGGTCACGTTATCCCAAAGTCTGTCCAAAGCATCGATTAATGCTTTTTCTCCGGTTTCGGCATAAACATCCGCTGCGCCGGCATAGTAATACAACGCTAACACCGCATGACCTACCGCTTCGGTTTCCTCTCTCAGCGGAACCCGTTCTTGCACCATATCACCAATCGGATAGCCTTTGGTCGCCGAGGTATCGTTTATTTCGTAGGTACCTCGAAGATTAATAAACTGTTCGGCAAGTTCTAAATAACGTTTGTCCTGGACGGTTCGATACAATTCTACCAAGCCCATGATCTGGGTCTGATTGAACCCGAACCGTTCGAGCTCAGGGGTAATAGGTACAAAAAGGTCGTAGAGATAATCGGCATGTTTGATCGCGATATCCAGGAAGTTGGTCTTTCCGGTCACCCGATGGTGAATACAAGCACTTGTCAGTAAATGCCCGCTGTTATAAAGTTCATGGTATTTTCGGTTGGAAAAAGGTTCCAGATCATCGCGAATGATTATTGGCGTGGACAGATATCCGTTGTCTTGCTGTGCCTGCCCTATAATAGTAATGATCTCATCCATTTCTTGAACGATTTTCTCGTTCTTGTTCACTGCATAGATGTACATACTGGCCTCCATCCATTTATAGAAATCCCCATCATGCCACCACCATCCTTGATGCTCCCCTTCTTTTAGACCTGCCGCGATCTTGAAGTTGTTGAGTCCGTGACCGATATCCCCTTTCAATAAGCTTCCCATGTACGGCACCATCGTTTCCTCGGCCTGTTTCCATTTTTCCGCCCAAAAACCATCCGTCCAATGACAATCACCGATATCGATACTTTTTAATTTGACATGCGGACTCTCCGTATTATTGATGATGCCGCGGGCATTGTCTTTTATCATGGCAGTGGTTTTGGGTTTTACAATTTTGGGTTTTTCCGATTTTTCACTTGAATTCCGACAGGATGAAATGAGTAGTAAGGGAGCGATAATCATTGTAGCCAAACCAAAATAGTGCCTCCGTTTCATAAACAGTTTATTGGTTATTCTTTTTAGGCCAAAACTTATACATACGTTGCACATCCCGCCATTCGTACTCTTTTTTCAGCAGCCATCTAGGGCGCTCTAAAGTGGCTTCCCAAGCGAAGAGCTCCTTGTACATTTGCAAGTAGCGCTCCGGTTCTTTGTCGGCCAGATTGTTCAATTCACGCTCATCCTCCGGTAAATAGAACAGTTCTGCGGGCCGATCGGGGAAACGAATGAATTTCCAATCGCCTTTTCGCATAACAGCTCGGGCATCACGTTTCCAAAAAAGGGTTTCATGCGGCCGTTCTGTTAGAGTTCCATTGATATAGGGAAGTAAATCTACGCCATCAATATCCTTTAGATTTTTAGTGTCTCCACCAGCTGCCTTAAAGAAGGTAGGAAGCAAGTCAAAAGTGCTTATCGGTTTTGTATAGGTTGTATTTGGGGTAAGTTTACCGGGCCACTTCATTAGAAAAGGCACTCGAATACCTCCTTCTAAATGAGTTGCTTTTATGCCACTTAAGGGGAGATTGCTCGATGCATTCGCATCCGTTGGCCCCCCATTATCATTAGTAAAAACCACAATAGTGTTTTTATCAATACCCAATTCTTTTAGCTTGTTCAATACTTTACCCACAGCCCTATCTAAAGCCAAGCCCATTGCAGCCACAATTTTGCGTTTGCCGGTCAATTTTGGAAATTTTGCCAAATCCTCCGGAACTGCATCCATCGGAGTATGGACGGCATTAAAGGAAAGAAAAGCAAAGAATGGCTTGTTGATTTTACTATTTCGCTCGATAAAATCCAGGGATTCGTTTGCAATAGCCTCCGTAAGATATGCTTTGGATTCTTCAAATTTTCCAAAACCTCTTTCCATTAGATTCATGCGATCTTTCGGTGCTTCTGTGTATTCAAAATAACTGCGCGAACCGCCACGAAATCCGTAAAATTCATCGAATCCCCTTTTCGTTGGATGGAACCTATCAGCTCCCCCCAAATGCCATTTCCCATAGATTGCTGTAGCATAGCCTTGTTTTTTTAGGTAATCGGCCATGGTTACCTCTTCTATCGGAAGGCCCATTTCGGTTCCGTCAACTGCCGAAACGGCACTCATATATGTGGGTACATTGTTTTCTTCATACCCGAATCGGTACTGTGATTTTCCGGTCATCAATCCTGCACGTGAAGGCCCGCAGGTCGGATGTGTCACATAGGCCTGGGTAAAGCGCACACCCTCTAAGGCAATTTTATCCAAATGGGGCGTGATCATTTCCGTACTCCCTTGAAAACCAAAATCGGCATAACCTGCATCATCGGCAAAGAGCAAGATAATATTGGGTTTTTTTGCAGGTTCAACTGTCGTTGTTTGTTGTGCCGTAGTTCCCCAAGGGATATACATGACGAATAGTAAGGCTAAAAGATGTCTCATGTGCATAGTCTCTATGGTTTCAAAAGTACCGTTATCGTTTTTCTTCGAATTTGCAGGAATTATCTGGAGCTAACTCTATTTTAACCCAAAAAACAATTATGGAACCCCAGAAGGGTAAAATACAAAGCTCACAGGCCTATTTTGGTGGTTTTTCACTTCTCAGTTTCCGCTGTTTTTTACTTAACCCTTGTTGTAAATACACCTCTGGTGAATGTACCACACGATGTTTCTTCATTTCAGGGTCGTGTAGGTCTTGACTTAGATCACAATCGAAACGGACCAGTTTGGAACTGAACTTATTCCAATTGTCTGTAACATTGATGAAATGGGCGATCCCCCAACTGATTCCACGACCATTCTTGGTGTCCGTGAAAGCATCTGGAACATAGGGAGCAGCCGCATAGGGCATTAGCTCCGTGATGGAGGCAATTTCGAAGTTCACCCAATCTTCGGCATACTGTACCGTATTATGTTCAGGTCCATCTTTATAGACTAAGGCGGCAACCCCTTCTTTAAATGGAAACAGTGATGTTTCATGCCCTGAGGTAATTACGGGGTTCAAGGGATGTTTTGTAAAGGGGCCTAAAGGGTCATCCGCTATGGCCAATCCTTGCATACGAACGAGGTCGGGACGCTCGCCAAAATCGGATTTGTAATACAGATAGATTTTACCATTGTGAACCAAGGGGTAGGGGTCGTGAATAGAGTTTTGGTCCCATTCGCCTTCCGCCCCATTGGGAATTACGACTTGGTTATAGGGTATCCAGGGTCCATCGGGAGAATCGGCATAGGATACGGCTACGGGGCAATCGTCTCCTCCATTTTTACCGGATGCCACTGAAAAGGCTTGATAGTATAAATAGTATTTTCCTTTCCACACTAAAATATCGGTAGTGGTCACAGAACGATGACCGACATTGGGTGCCGGTGGCCTTGGTATGGCCACTCCTTGTTCTTCCCAGATAAACCCGTCTTCAGAAGTCGCATAATAAATATCAGCTAGATCCCAATCCGATGATGGAATGGTATCATTCGATTTCGAGGCATTGGGAATTCCGACTGGTGGTACAGGGGTTTCACGATGCGTATACCATACATAGTATTTGCCTTTATATAAAATAGTTTTAGAAGGGTCGCGACGTGAGATGGTGCCGTCGTGATCCTTATAATCAAAACCCTCGAGTTCGGTATATTTGAATTGACTGAACAGTTCGTTTTGCTCTGGCCTTGGTGAGGCATAATCGGTATATATTCTTTCCATAGCGGCGCTCAGGGCCCTTTTCGGTTTTTCTTCGGGTAGATGAAACGGGAAGCCCTTTTGGTTTTCAATAATCTCTTGTTCAGAAATGCTATTATCCTGTCTACAGGAAAAAAGAACTGACATCACTAAACAGAACAATACAATTGGTTTGCTCATGGGTTTGTTTTATAAGAGGTTAGCTATTTTTTCGGACTATTTTCCTTTGGATTAATCCGCTGTTGAAAATACACATCGGGTTCGTGCCAAATCGTATTTTATAACTTTAAAGTTCTTCAATGTTCCGTAATTTTCTACTTTGATTCCTCAAGAAAACCCATTACCAAATAGGAGTAGGTTTCATTTTTAGAATTCGCAAACTCCAAAAGGTTGTTTCGTATTTCAGCGCTCATTTTTCCTTTGTCGAACAAGTGCCCTAAAAAGGTCTTTAACTGGTTCTTGCTCATTGAACCAAGCTGTTGGGAAAGTATATCAAATACATAGTTCGGTGCATTGTTTACCGCTTTCAACAATAAACTTCTACTTCCAGAATCGACCTTATCAAAGGCCTGCCAAAAGGGCCTTTGTAGCTCTGGAGCATCATTATATTTAGAAATCAATCGTTTGGCGATAATGCTTCGAACCAGGGGAGTACTCGTTTTAAAAGCGAGGGCAATCTGCTCGTAATGTTCTTGGTATTGTGGTACACTGAATTTTTCCAAGGCAAAGAGTTGATACTCATCATTGCTACTATAAAGCATAGCAACCAGCATTTGCTTATTCAAAACCGATATCGTGTTCGCCTTAAGCTGCGCTTGAATCTCTCCATGAACCAAGTGCCATGCCGTATAACAGGAATATAAGGCTCCTGAAACAACGGCTTCCTTAACTTGGGTAATGGTGGCACCGGAAATGGCGTCAACCCCATTTACCGTTCTCATTGTTGGCTTTTCAACCAGTTGGTCGATTGTTCGGCGACCTAAAGGGCTTTTGTCATCATTTAAAAGACGATGCAGTTTTTGATAGTCCTCTTCTTCAAAGACATCATGGTCGTGTTTGGTCAAAGGCATCATGGGGTATCGGTCAAATCCGGCGTACTCGCCTAACAACGTCCAATAGAATTTCATGTTCATCAGTTTGCATTCGCCATCTGCACAAACAGGGGTGGCTATATCCGCTGTGTACAATATGGGTGCTTTTTTTTCATCGACCAATGCAAACACCTCTTGCCGGCCGAAGGAATCTATCTCAATAAAAAAATCTGTTGGTTCGTGATGCAATCTTGTACCTTCTTTCCACTCGAGCACAAAGTATTCCGGAGGACTATCCATGACCTCTTTCGGAATTGGACGGGTTCCGGAAAGTAGACCTACTAAAACCAGAAAAAGGAGGGTTCTCATTTTTTCGATTCTGGAATTTTTTCAAATTTTTGTCGTTCGATCAGGGCCAGATACTCCTCTAAATAACCCGTATAGATTTCTCGGGGGTTGACGTCGTACTTTTTGCACAATGCCGCAGCAAAACCCACCGCGGCCCCCATTTGTCCGGTTGTGCGCATGACCCGTGGACCACCGAGTCCCGCATGCGAGCAACTGAAATTTCGCCCGGCCATAAATAAGTTCGAAATGTTCTTGGAATAGAGACTGCGATAGGGAATGTAGTATTGCGGTGTCTTGTAGAACAACGCCTCGGAAATAAAATCGGGATTTTCTTCATCTTCCAAAACAGTCTGGTAGTGAATATCCACATCGCGAACCTCGATAACGACTCCATCAGGAAACTTACGCCCTTCTTTGGCATCGTTGAAGGTGAAGATATGGTCACCGACCAAGCGTCGTGATTCGCGTTTTCCGACAAGGGAGGAAACCCACTCCAACTTTCGCTTGCTATTCAATGAATCTTTTTTGGCATTGGCGAACGAGCCGTAAATCGCACGTAACATATGGTCTCGAATATCTTCGGTATCATCGATTTGATTGTGGTCGGGACTACTGAATTCCCATTGCCACTCTCCGGCGACCCTTGCATATTTTTTTGCTACGGGCATGGCCCAGGGAACATCAGGAAATTCTTGTGCTACCTCTGTCTCCTTTGAACCCCACAGTACGGAAGACCCCATAACCGCATCATCGGGTTCGGTCGGGGTCCATAGTTCACCATGTTCTTCCCAGGTTTCGCCGTAGGTTTCGGAGCTCTCGCGCCCATAGTTGAATTCCGCACCTGCCCAAAAACCGATCCATCCGTCACCGGTGGAATCTACAAAACGGGGCGCGGTAAAACGAATGCGATGACCAGTGGCGGTATGTCTGGCATCGACATATTGAATTGAATTATCTTCGGCTTTTGCGTCGTATGCCCTGTGGTTTAAAAATAGATCGATGTTCTTATAACTCTTTACGTTGTCATCCCTTTTTTTCTGATCTGCTTTCGCTTCGGCACTTCCATTTGGATAGTGCTCCGTATCCAATTTCTTAAGAATACGCTCAAAATTCCCATAGATACCCAAGGTATGTACACGAATCTCTTCACTGGCATTTCCGCCCAAAACCGGTCGATCATGAATCAAAGCCACTTTGAGTCCCTCTTCCGCCGCCGCTATAGAGGCGGCACATCCAGCGATTCCCCCTCCGATGACTACCAAGTCATACGATTTGGTCAATGATGGAGCATTCGGTTCAGCTTTTACTTTCTTGCGCCATTCAACTAACTTTTTGAATGCCGAGGGCGGCTCTTCGTATTTTGTTGAAAAATAAATGGCATCGCACCTACCATCGAATCCGGTGAGATCCACCAGTTCTATATCGATTTGCTTATCGGTGATGCCCATTTTATCGACATATTCCCAGCCCCAGCCGGAACGGAGCCCTAATACCTTATCTAGTGTTTTTTCTCCTATTTTCAGCTGAAATTGGCCAGGGGCCTCCCAATCACCGGGGACCCAGTTTTTTGTACGGACCCAGATATGATATTCCCCTGGTGATTCAAACGACACCTGGGTTGTGGCATTTTGTACAGGCTCACCGATACCATGGGCCAATAAATACGGTGATCCCATTTGCTGCTCGAATTGTGGGTCAATGGTCCACCCTCCAGGATTGTCGAAACTCTCAGCTTCGACTAGGAGGTCTTGACCGATGAGACGGTTCATTCCCAGTAGGACACAAAGAAGGGTTATGTAGTGAAGTGTTTTCATTTCGTATGTTAATCGTTCCAATGTGCGTCGATCACTTTTTGTATATGTGGATAGTTTGCGTCGGTTTCATTCAGCTCTTCACGTAGCGTAATGAGCTGTCGCTTTAGATCGGCAATGGTATCGGTATATGCTGGGTCTTCGTAAGCATTGTTCATTTCCTTCGGGTCTTTTTTCAAATCGTAAAACTCCCAAGCGGGAGGCGTGTGGTTGGTAAAGTCGTTACCCCAGCTCTCCTTATTCCAGGTGGCCTTTGGATCATCGGTATCGACCCAGTATTTGCCATAATAAAATATCAGTTTATAATCTTTGGTACGTACACCAAAATGCGCAGGATTTTGATGGCGGTGGGCCAAATGCATCCAATAGCGGTAATAGGTGGCCTTTTGCCAATCTGCGGGCTCGTTACCGGTTTCTAAAATGGTTTTGAAACTTTTTCCTTGCATATACTCTGGGGTTGTTCCACCAGCCAATTCGATCATCGTAGGGGCGAAATCAGTATTGTTGATGATGGCATCCGTGCGGCTAGCTGCTTTGATTCTTTCAGGGTAGCGTACAAAGAAGGGCATTCGCATCGATTCATCGTACATCCAGCGTTTGTCGATATAATCATGTTCGCCAAGCATAAAGCCTTGGTCGCCGGTATAGACGATGATGGTGTTTTCAAGAAGATTTTCTTCCTTCAGGTAATCCAACAGGCGTTTGATATTGTCATCGACCCCCTTTACGCAGCGCAAGTACTTTTTTAAATAATCTTGATAGACTTTACTGGTATAGTTTCGTTCTTCCTCGTCCATTTGCCATTTCACATATTCTTCCGGTTTGATATCCCGTGCATTTCGGTATTGTTTATAAATGGTACTGTCATTCCAATAAATATTCATGGCCTGGTTTCGAATGACATTTCGATGGGAGACCGATGAACCCACAATTCGCGTTAATGAATCATTGGTGCCCCGAATGGCTTCGGAACCATGGTTTCCGATAGCATACAGACTTTCAGGCTCGGGGATAAACGTATCCGCAAGATAGTCCTCATAGCGCGGGGCATATTCGAAATCATCATGGGGTGCCTTAAAATGATGCATCAAGAAAAAAGGTTGATCGGGATTCCTTTTATTTTTGAGATAGTCCAGGGTAGCATCCATAATCATATCGGACGAATGCCCCTTGGTTTGAACCACGTTTTCCGGCCATGGATTTTCACCTTGGACCCGGAATTCGGGATCATAATACTTTCCCTGTCCGGGCAATACCTGATAGAAATCAAAAGCGGCAGGTTCATGATGTAGATGCCACTTACCGACAATGGCGGTCTGATAGCCTAATTTCTTCATTTCCTTTGGAAGGAATTGTTTTTCCGGAGCAATCGCCCCTTCTAAATCCAATACCCCGTTGGTCTGTGCCCGTTGACCGGTGATAATGGCCGCTCTACTCGGAACACAAATAGCATTGTTCACGAAAGCGTTGTCAAAGATCATCCCCTCTTTGGCAAGTGCATCGAGATTCGGCGTCGGATTTAGTGATGCCAATCTGCTGCCGTAGATCCCAAAGCCTTGCGTAGTGTGATCATCTGACATGATGTAAATAATGTTCGGTTTTTGGGAACGGGCTTTTTCTTCTTCTTTTCCATCACAAGAAATAAAAAGGAATACGAGTGCCACGCTAAAAACGATAGTAGAAGCGATGGATTTGATTTTCATAAGGTCGGTTGTTTCACTTGTTCAAGCTGATCGGTATATGGATAATGCTGTTTAAATATAGCGAAAGTATGACACGATAATACCTATTCTTACTAGACAATAGCTCAACAATGGGTTAAAAAGTAACTCATATGTCTTTCTGGCGGTCCAAAAACAATACAGGCCAAGTCAAACATGACTTTAGTCATATTTTGAATCGTGCGGGCTACCTAGCTTTGGGGAAAGATTATAATCAAATTATGTGCAGTTTAGTTCAGAAATACAACATACCAGGGCCAAGATATACAAGTTACCCCACTGTTCCTTATTGGGATTTGAATTCTTTTTCCGGAAAGAAATGGGAAGAATCGGTAGCCCATAGTTTCAAGGCGACCAATTCAAAAGAGGGAATGAGCCTCTACATTCACTTACCGTTTTGCGAGAGTATGTGTACGTTCTGCGGTTGTCATAAGCGAATTACCAAACGACACGATGTTGAATTGCCTTATGTCCATGCAATTCTCAAAGAATGGAAGCTGTACCGCAATCTTTTTTCCGAAAAGGCTATGATTAAGGAGTTGCATCTTGGAGGGGGTACGCCAACTTTTTTCTCCCCGGAAAATTTGAAAAAACTCATTATAGGCATTTTCCGATATGCCCATAAGGCGGAGAACGCGGAATTGAGTTTTGAAGGGCATCCGAACAATACCACCCGTGCGCATTTACAGGCGCTATATGACGTGGGTTTCAGAAGGGTCAGCTATGGAGTGCAAGATTATAACCTGACGGTTCAGAAAGCCATTCATCGGGTTCAACCTTTCGAAAATGTGAAGCGGGTAACCGATTGGGCTCGGGAAATAGGATATACCTCTGTGGGTCATGATATTATTTTTGGGCTTCCCCACCAGACGTTGAAACATGTAGAGGAAACCATATTAAAAACGAAGGAACTGCAACCAGATCGCTTGGCATTTTATAGCTATGCGCATGTGCCTTGGATGAAAGGTAATGGGCAGCGTGGTTATAAAGATTCGGATTTGCCCTCTGCTGATGAAAAGCGTCAACAGTATGAAAAGGGAAAGGCGCTACTCATCGATGTAGGTTATCACGAAATCGGTATGGATCATTTTGCCTTGGAAAGCGATACCCTTTACCAATCGATGGAGGCAGGAAAACTGCACCGGAATTTTATGGGCTATACCGCATCGAAGACCTCTTTAATGGTAGGTCTTGGTGCATCGAGTATCAGTGACAGCTGGTATGGTTTTGCCCAGAACGTCAAGAGTCTGGAGGAATATCAGCATTTGGTGGAAAACGATATCATTCCCATTTTCAGAGGACATATCCTGAACAAAGAAGACCAGATCGTTCGCAGGCACATCTTGAATTTGATGTGCAACTTCGAAACTTCTTGGGACACCCATCGCGGCTATCTTTCAGAAATGGATAGTATACAGGACAGCTTGGCCGAAATGTCCGCCGACGGATTGATCGTAATGCGTGAAGGTCATCTTAAGATAACTTCTAAAGGCAAGCCTTTTGTCCGTAATATCTGTATGGCCTTTGACTTGCGTTTGCAACGAAAGGCCCCGGAAACTAAATTATTCTCTATGACCGTTTAAAGGGCTTCATAATAAATGAAATACGAATCGAACCCCTCAAATAACATTCTTTTGACCAAAGGAATCTAAACTAAAAATAGTGCTCTATGAAAAAAATAATCGTACCCGTAGACTTTTCAGAACAATCTAAATTTGCCATCAAAGTTGCCGCTTCCTTGGCAAAAAAACACGATGCCGAGATTTTGGCATTGCATATGCTCGAGTTGAATCAGGCCATGATCACCTCCTCTGAGGGATTTCATCCTGAACAGACCGTTTTTCTTCTCAAGCTGGCCGAAAAAAGATTTGGTGAATTTTTAGACCGACCTTGTTTGGAAGGTATCAAAGTGACTCCTATTATTAAGCATTTTAAGGTTTTTAGTGAGGTCAACGAGGTGGCCGAAGAAAACGGTGCCGACTTGATCGCAATGGGTTCGCACGGTACCGATGGTTTAAAGGAGATATTTGTGGGATCTAATGCCGAGAAAGTAGTTCGCAACGCGGATATACCGGTTTTGGTCATCAAGGAAGAAATTAAGGACTTCAAAGTCGAACGGTTTGCTTTTGCCTGTGATTTTAAGGAAGAGAGTTTGACAGCTTTTCATAAGGCCAAGGATTTTGCTAAACTACTCAATGCCGAACTGGAATTGGTGTATATCAACACGCCTGGAGATGACTTTCTAAGCCATAAGGATACCTATGAGCAGATCAATACGTTTTTAAGCAAAGCGAATGCGGGCTTGGAAGTAGAAATCTATAATGATTATAGTGTACAGAGTGGTATCTTGAATTTTAGTGAAACCATCAGCGCTGATATGATCGGAATTCCGACCCATGGACGAAAGGGGCTCTCTCATTTCTTTATGGGAAGTATAGGGGAAGATGTATCAAATCATTCTACAATACCAGTGGTCACCTTTAAGATTTGATCTGCTGGATGAATATCGGGTTTTAATTGCGCTCCGGTGTATTCAAGACAATGGCGAAGTTTATTTGAAGACCAAGTAGTTAGGTTGAGCTGGGTTGTCGCATCACATCGTCGCTATCTCTTCCTCTAACGACCGTAAGATGCTGGAACCTTTTTCCAAATCGTGGCCTAACTGAGATTTGACCTCTTTAAAGTCCGCCCCCAAACGGTCAAAAATGGTATGGTAATACGCTATACCGTCTTTAAGATTAGCAGCGAACGTTAGCATGTGTTTTTTTTGTCGATCGGTGACCCTTTTCCTGGTATCTTCAATTTTGTCTTTTAAATAGTCGAGATAAATGAAGAGTTCTTTGATGAACATATTAGGGCGGTCAGTCCGATCCATAATATTCGTTTTACCATAAATATGGCGGATCATATCCTGTAGTGATGTAATCTTCGAAAAATAGGCCATGTTCGGTCCGGGGCATATGGATACCCCATCTCCCTCGATCTTTGTGTCAAGATCGTATGCGAGCAAGGCAGCCGTACCCAATCCTACGCAGGTACACGATTTTTCGGTGATTTTTTGATAGTGGTATTCGTATTCCGATCTGTTGAGGTTTAGCGTCTCTAACTCTTCTAGTTTTTTATTTTGGTATTGCCGTGAAGCAGTGCAGAGACCATTTTCCTTGAAATCTTTGTTGAGGGCGACGAACTTTTTCGGGCAAGGACTGCCCGGTTTCCCATGTGAAATCCGAATTTCTTTTTCAATGTCTTTGGTATTGCCTTTTAAACTGTGGAAAGGGATACCTAAAGGTGAGATATTGCTCAAGTAGAGATCTTTTTCCTTGGCCCGTACCAATTTCTTCAAGGTGTCCTTATCTACCGTTGTGGCATCGGGAACCAAAAGGAAGGCTGAACCCCAACCCACGGAATCTACTTGGTATTCTTCCAATAGAAATCGATGCTCTTCAGCAGTACCAACACCCCCTTGTGCCGTAATTTTTAAAGGCAATGGTCGCTTCGGTATCGTCCGCCCTTTGAGTTGAAGTGCATTTATCAAGAGTTCGTGGACCGTCACTATCAATTGCTTTCGATTATCCTTGAATTGTTGCAAGATCGGTCCCATTAGGTAACCATCCGTGGCAAAGGCATGACCTCCGCAATTGAGTCCTGATTCAATACGGTATTCCGATACCCAAATCCCTTTCTTTGCTAGAAATTTCCCTTGTATTAGAGCCGATCGATAATCACTTACCTTTAGAACGATTTTCTTTTCGATATAGCCGTTGGAATCGGGAAAAAACGCATCGAACTGCTCCAAATAGCTATACAGTCTAGGGTTCATTCCAGCGGAAAGCACTACGGAGGAATGTAATTTGCTTTTTGCAAATCCTCTTAGGGCCGCGTGGGCATCATTAAATTCAGCGGGTAGTTTCTTTTTTTTAATATAGTTCTCCTTATCTACTTTTGTCATGATGTTGACATCGATGCTTCCCATTGGCATATGTTCTTTCATCCACTTTTTGACGTCTTCCAGATTGAAATCGTTTCGTGTCAACTGAAAAAACTCTTGTTTGAATACTGACGAATCCGGGAGTGAACTGAAGTAGTGTTTGATGCTGTTGGCCGTTTCGGTCGTTGTCGTCTTGAAATCCTCAAATTTTTCTTGGGCAATATGCTGTATCGTATCGAGATACGAAGTAATACGCAATGCCCTGAAATCGTCTATTTTGTCCGTAATCTCGTTATAGGGAAGGTTGAACTTACCACAGTACATTTTGCGTAACTTTTCAAGAAGGATATCATCGACTAGAGATATTACCGAGTCGATACCGAATTGAGAAACTTTTACCGGGGAATCAATGGTAAAGCCGATGCCCATAACGGGAATGTGAAAAGAATGTCCAGTAGTCATAGAAGGTTATTTTGATTTCTTCAAAAGAGTTAAGTGCCTCCGAGCCATTTTTGTTCATGAGGTGGAGTCCGTAGTGTACAAAAATGGCCTTTATGCCTCCCTTAAAACATGATTTTTATCAGGTTTTTTTGGCCTGATTAACTGTTCTCAATCCGATGTTAACAACCAAATTATCTGAAGGATTTCTAGAACCTACCGCAAACAAATGATGTCTTTGAAATTACATCTTGGGCAGCGTTCCTTTACTTTTTTGTAGCAGCTGTATAGGGCGTGATTTTACGTTTATTCTAGGTTTTTGACCTACCGACAACCTAAAATTCGTTGTACAAACGTACGCACGTATCGCGTTGTTGGGCTGGGTATCGCGATTCTCAATGGATATTTTAAACCTTGGTGCTGGCAAGTTGTCTGATTCCATTGAATCTGGTATGGCTCTTTTTTACGAAACGTTCGGTTCAAAGGACCGAAGGGCAGGTGTAAATTCTTATTCCGTACCCCAATTCTTCTTTTCCTCCTCGCTCCAAAGTAACGGGAAGAATTTTCGTTGTTGATATTTTGGATGCAAGTATTTTTTCCATTCCGACCCTCCAGTCGCGGCTTTGTTCTCTCCTTTACTATTTAAATAGTGTTGCGCCGTTTTTAAATGTACCATGGGCCATTTCACGTTGTACAGATGGTCAAATTCCTTCAGTTTTTGCTTGAGGTGTTCAGAGGGGTCTTGAATCTGTAATACTTTATCTTCAATGGTCTTACCCTTATTTTTCTTGGCAAGTATCATTAATTCTTCCAAGTATCTTTCTTCAAACTGGATAAGGGTCAATGTTTTTTTATGGGATTTACGGTCGAATCCTGCATCTTTCCAATACAGTTGTTCAAAATATTCTTCAAGGGTAGGGTGCTCTGGCAGTCTCTTTTTGCCTTCGGAGTTCACCAGATTTTCTAAACGCGTACAATACAATTCGATAAATCTGAACTGGGCACTTTGAAAACCGCTTGCCGGGGTAAGAGTGGTTCGGAAGGTATTATAGTCATCGTAGTTCATTCCATCTTTCATAATATCAAAAGAAGTAATAAGCATCGTCGTATAGCGATTGAGACGGTTTATTTTTTCAATCAAAAATGGTTCGTCAACTTTTTTTTCTTCAACGATCTGCTTGATTTCATGGCGCATCATTTTTAATAAGAGTTCCGTTACCTGATGATACATAATGAAAATGGTTTCATCTTTGAAATCGGTACGAGGTTTTTGTAGGGATAATAAGGTGTCAACTTCAACATAATCCCAGTACGCAATGGGCTTTGCATGTAGTAAACCTTGTAAATAGGTTTCAGGATTCTCACCCAATTCCTCATATTTCTTTTGGATCTTTTTATTGGTATTCACAATGATTATTTTATGTTCGTAGATGTCGATGGTCTATCAGTTCAAGCACTTTGATCAAGAGGTTTACATGAACCGTTACGTCAAAACTCCCATCATAAAACGGTAGAGCTCTTCCATTTGTGGTTTCCCTTTGTGTTTTCCGGTTCTACCGAAAATGTAGAGCACTATCCACAACAGTACCATAAATACCATCAATACAAGTTGAAATTTGTAGGGTTTGTTCAACGAGGCACTTGAATAGGCCCAAACCCCCAAGATGATGAATATGGTGGCTACTCCGAAATGTAGAAACATGAAAAAGGTCCATAGGGTCGGATTGGGTCCAAAAACCCCGTGCAACTTACTGCTCGTTTCATTCAAACCGTCGATTTCCAGATGTAGTTGCGGAGACCAGAAATGATTGTGTTCCGGACTGAATTTGATAAATACATGTTCGTCTAAACGCTTCACCAAGAATGGGGGTATTTGCGATTTTTCAAAACTTTCTAGAAGCTGTTCTTTTGGAGTTGATAGCTCTAATTGAAACCGAGGCCTTAAAACGATGTCATTGGGTATCGGCTTCATAAGCGTTTGATTAGTTATGGCACTCGACCGTACTGGATACCATATCCAAAACTGGAGCGGGGGAGAGGTAGGGAATACCTAGGCCCAACCCTCGTAAAATAAACAGCGCACCGATCAAAACAATGAAAACCGGTATGAGTCGTTGCACGTTTTGACGGACAGCACCTTTTAATAGACCGCTAAAGTAAATGGCGGCGGTCATGAGCGGAACCGTACCTAACCCAAACAAGACCATGTATAAACTTCCCTTGAGCGCATCGCCCATGGCGATTGCTCCAAACAGGGCCATGTATACCAATCCGCAGGGAAGAAAGCCGTTCAAAAAACCGATGGTGATAAAGGTATCGGGCGATTTCTTTTTGAGCTCTTGACCTAGTCGACTTTTGATTTTTGAAATAAGTCGGTATACGGGTTTTGCCAAACTAAAACGTTTCATGCTTTTATAGGGGATCAAAACCAAGACGATCATTACTATTCCAATGATGATGGAGAGTTTTTGTTGTATTCCAAAGACATAAAGTCCTTTGCCAAGCAACCCGAACACCAGACCGATAAGGCCATATGCGGTAAGTCGCCCAAGATGATAGATCAAGACCTGTCCGAATTTTCGATACCCATTGGTTCTGTCTACCGGAAGCATAAAGGCGATAGGGCCGCACATACCAACGCAGTGAAGACTACCCATTAAACCCAATATGATTGCCGATACAAGCATGTTAGTACGTTATACTTTCTTTATGTAAATAAGTTTCATTCTGATATTCCCAAGAAACCGTAATGTTCCAACGGCCACCCACCAAGCGTTTGTCAGGTATGAGCAAATGTGAATTGGACAGACTTATTGGAAAGTCAAAATCCAAGTGCTTATTGGATGGCCTGTATAGGAACACTTTTCCTTCTACTTTTTCTGCGGTCACCTTTTCTGGGAATGTTACGAGGAGGCCGTTTGTGTTTTTTTCGATAACCAATTGCACAGCATCGGTTTTGGCATTGGTCTCCGCATCGATTTCGTCCTGATAACTCAATTCTGCCCTGTAGTAGTCTTCGGTGACCAAATCGTGGTTGGCTTTGTCATCGGTACTCATGCGTACGACAAAGAAGAGAATGAAGCCGATAAAGGATATGATAGCTATGACGATCGAAGTTCCCCAGTTGAGTTTCATAGTTTAGGTCTTTATTTGGATTCCTGTTCTTTCAAGAATCGTTTATTATTATTTAGGTCCTTGCGCATAGTGCAGGGCCTTTTCGCTGCTATTAATTGTAGCTTCTCGGAGCTAAAAATGCCGTGGTGGTCGTTTCAACGAGCTTTCCATCACTGTACACTCCGATTTTTACTTTTTCCTTATCACTTTTAATGGCGGCATTATTGATTTCAATGAACAGGGTACCCTCCGCCAAGTCTTGTGCCGGTACGGTGAAGTCTTCATTGCGGACCAGTTTTACAGCTCCTTTGTGTGATAGGAGTTTAAAATTGACATCAACTACCGCTTCGGTGGTCTTATTGACCAACTTGTAGGTATAGACATTACTGATAATATTACCTTCCTTGTGTTCATACAATTGCCCCGGAAGTCGTAAGATGTTGGCTTCTAGGTTATTTCGTAGGAATAGCATCCCGACCAGAACGCCGGTCAAAATGGTCAATACTGCCGTATAGCCTTTTAGGCGGGGTGTGAACTTGAACTTCTCTTTCTTGGTGATTTCATCTTCACTAGCGTACCGAATGAGTCCTTTGGGCAGGTTGACCTTTTCCATAATAGTGTCGCACTCATCAATACAAGCGGTACAGTTAACGCATTCAAGCTGCGTACCGTTTCTGATATCGATACCGGTCGGGCATACATTGACACATTGAAAACAATCGATACAGTCTCCATGGCCCAAAACGTTGCGATCTTCGTTTTTTCGCCATTTTTTACGTCCATTTTCAGCTTCCCCTCTTTTATGGTCGTAGGCAACAACAATGGACTTATTGTCCAATAAAACACCTTGCATTCTTCCATAAGGGCAGGCAATGATGCAGACTTGCTCTCGAAACCAAGCAAAGACCCAAAAAAACACTCCGGTAAATATCAATAACGATATCATGGTGCTTACATGCTGCATGGGGCCGTCGGTGACATACTGGATCAACCGATCACTTCCGATCAAATAGGCGAGAAAAACATTCGCTATGATAAAGGAAATGATGAAAAAGATAAACCACTTCGTCCCCCTTTTTCTTATTTTTTCAGCATTCCAAGGTTGGCGATCTAACTTGATCTGTGCGCCTCGGTCTCCATCGATCCAATATTCGATTCTTCGAAATACCATTTCGAGGAAAATGGTCTGAGGGCACATCCATCCACAAAAAATACGCCCAAAGGCTACCGTAAATAGGGCAACAAAGATGACACCGATGATCATTGAAATGACAAAGAGGTGAAAATCTTGTGGCCAGAAAGGAAAACCGAAAATATTGAAACGACGTTCCAAGACATTGAACATCAAAAACTGGTTGCCGTTGATTTTTACAAAGGGTGCTGCGATCAAAAAAATAAGCAAAACATAGCTGACGTATTTTCGGTATTTATAGAACCGGCCGCTTGGTTTTTTTGGAAAAACCCAAGCGCGTTTGCCCTCGGCGTTGATCGTTCCTATGGAATCCCTAAAGTTCTCTTGGTCTTGAGGCATGATGCTACTCCCTAAATCCCCCCTTTGCAGGAGGGAAATTATTGTTTCAGTTTACGGCTACCGTGGTAGAATCGGTGACCACTGCCGTTGAATCTTTTTCTTGTACCGGAGGGGTCTCTTTTGCAGGTGCGTCCGGGTCTATCCAAATATCCCCTTCAGGTGCTTTGGGGTTGGCAGCAGTCGTTCCTTGAAAGGTGAGCACATAGCTTGCCACTTGCGCCATTTCTGCAGGCTTTAGACTCTGTTTCCATGCGACCATTCCCTTACCGTCACGACCCCCTTCTGAAATGGTATTGAAGACGTTTTTAATACCGCCACCCAAGATCCAGTTGTCATCGGTAAGATTAGGACCGATTCCACCACCACCATCCGCCATGTGACAGGCGACACAGTTGGTTTCAAAAATACTTTTACCGGCATTGAGGTCCGAAGCGTCGGTCAATACTTCTACGGTATTGACATCGACCAAGTCTTTGGCCGTTTTTTTATAGGCTTCGATTTCCAGTTGCGCAGCTGCCACTTCCTGTTCGTATTCCATGTCTTGATCGTAGTCGTTCATCACATGAAAACGGATCAAGTAGATCAGGCCGAAGATGATGGTTGCATAGAACATATATACCCACCATGGTGGTAATTTGTTATCCAGTTCACGGATACCATCGTAATTGTGGTCTAAAATAATCTCTCCTTCTGCTTCGAGGGGTTTAGATCCCAGCATCTTTTGATAGACCCGTTTTCCCCATTTCCATTCCCAACCTTGGGATTTTGCTTCCAGATAACGTTCTTGCGCCTCTTTTGACATCGACAAGAAGGAGATGTTCTCCACTGATTGCAATATCAGCGCCACGGCAATCAATAGCAAAAGAATGGCGAACAGGAAAAATTGGGTAATCGGGTACTCGATAATCGCCGGTTTGTCCCCTGAGTCGATGAAGTACTCCATAAGTCCGAAGACTACGAAAAAGATGATTACGATATATAACCACCAGGGTCTTGTATTTTTCATATCTCTAAGTTGTTTTGTTGGTTGTCTTTATCTAGGGGTAATTCACTGACTTCTTCGATATAGGACTTTGATGCGGTGAACACCCACCAGCCTAAAATCATGAAGAATGCGAAGAATATGATCAATGATATCATCGGATAGGTGGCCACGCCCTCTATACTTTCCATATAACCTTTTACGAATTTTAACATGGCTTATTTGTTTTCTGATAGTAATTCATCTGTTTCCTTGATCTTGATATCCGTTCCGAGCCTTTGCAAATAGGCGATCATAGCAACGATTTCGCGGTCTTTCATTTCTATGAAATCTTGACCATTCTCGGAGGCATACTTTTTATCGGCTTCATACGATTTTGCAAAATCGGGATCAGCGTACAAATTCTTTTCTATTTGTGTGGCTTGCGCGGTCATATGGGCAGGTGCATTGGCAATTTCCTCAGCGGTGTAAGGAACACCTAATGAGACCATAGCTTCCATTTTGGTCTGTGTTTTACTACGGTCATGTTTGTTTCGTACGAGCCACTGATAGGCGGGCATAATCGAACCAGATGACGTGCTTTGTGGATCGTACATGTGGTTTAGGTGCCAGTTGTCCGAATATTTTCCACCGACCCGGAGCAAATCAGGACCTGTACGTTTACTACCCCAGAGGAACGGGTGATCGTATACGAATTCACCAGCCTTGGCATATTCACCATAACGTTCTACCTCACTTCTAAACGGCCTGACCATTTGCGAGTGACATCCGACACAACCTTCACGGATGTAAAGGTCTCTACCTTCCAATTCTAAAGGGGTATATGGGGTGACGCTAGTAATTGTGGGAATATTTGACTTGACCAATAGGGTGGGAACGATTTGTATGATCCCTCCGATCAAAATAGCGACGGTGGCCAATAGTGTCAGTTGAATCGGCTTACGCTCCAACCAAGTGTGAAAGGTCTCGCCTACGGTCCTTCTAGCGGCCACTCTTGTCAATGGGGCAGCTTCGGCCAGTTCATCTTCTACCTTGCTGCCTGATTTAATGGTGATTACCACATTGTATATCATGACACAGGCACCGATGAGGTACATGGTACCGCCAATGGCGCGCATCCAGTACATGGGCATGATTTCATTCACCGTCTCCAAGAAGTTGCCGTAGACCAAAGATCCATCAGGATTAAAGTCTTTCCACATCAATGCTTGCGTAAAACCGGCCACATACATTGGTAGGGCATATAAGATAATCCCTAGCGTACCGATCCAAAAGTGGAAGTTTGCCAAACCTGTGGACGCCAACTTGGTCTTGAACATTTTCGGAACCATCCAATAGATCATACCGAAGGCCATGAAACCATTCCAAGCCAAGGCACCAACATGCACGTGGGCAATGATCCAATCGCTAAAGTGCGCGATGGCATTTACATTTTTTAGTGAGAGCATTGGGCCTTCAAATGTGGCCATGCCATAACCGGTAATGGCGACCACCATGAACTTCAGGGTAGGACTCGTACGAACTTTGTCCCAAGCACCACGAAGTGTTAATAACCCGTTGATCATACCTCCCCAAGACGGGGCGATCAACATCACGGAAAAGGCAACACCAAGATTTTGCGCCCAATCTGGTAAAGATGAATAGAGCAAATGGTGTGGTCCGGCCCAGATATATATGAAGATCAACGACCAGAAGTGCACTATCGATAGCCGATAGGAATACACCGGTCTATTGGCCGCTTTGGGTACGAAGTAATACATCAGCCCCAAAAACGGTGTCGTTAAGAAGAAAGCAACCGCATTGTGCCCGTACCACCATTGTACCAAGGCATCTTGCACACCGGCATACACTGAATAACTCTTCAATGCGCTGACCGGAAGCTCTAGACTATTGAAAATATGCAATACGGCAACCGTCACTATGGTAGCCAGATAAAACCATATGGCGACATAGAGATGGCGCTGTCTTCTTTTTAAGAGCGTACCTATGAAGTTAACGGCAAAGACTACCCAGATCAACGTAATGGCAATGTCAATAGGCCACTCCAATTCAGCATATTCCTTTGAAGTAGTATAGCCTAATGGTAAGGTCACTGCCGCGGCGACTATAATCAACTGCCAGCCCCAAAAATTAATTTGGCTCAACATATCGTTGAACATTCGGGCCTTAAGAAGCCGTTGGGTCGAGTAGTAGATACCCGCGAACATCGCATTTCCAACAAAGGCAAAGATGACCGCATTGGTGTGCAACGGACGAAGACGCCCAAAACTCAACCACGAAATACCATCGGTCAAGTTCGGGAAAATGAACATGAAGGCCAAAAGGAGGCCTACCAGAAAACCTACGATTCCCCAGAGCATTGTAGCGTAGAGAAAGTTTTTTACGATTTTATTGTCGTAATAGAACTGCTGTAATTCCATAATTATCGTTGTTTATTTAGTTGGATTTTATCTTGCTGTTTGTTTTTTACAGGGGTCTCTTTTTCGTGAACCAATTCGTCTTCGAATAGCATACGAACCGATGGTGTGTACGCGTCGTCATATTGCCCACTCTTTACCGAAATGATAAAGGCGATGAAAAAGAAGACCGCAACGATGATGCTGATGGCCAATAACACATAAATAACACTCATACCTACCTGAATTCTTGTGTAAAATTATGCTGATAGCCTTTCCTAAAACATGACATTTATCAGCTTCGTTTTTTATTTTTTAAGGTTCTATAATTTTCGTTTTTTGTTGCGCGGGCGGTTTCTCCTTGATAATCGAGAGAAGGGCCGCGACGATGATTAGGTTTTTGATAATGTACTGCCCCACAAGGGTTAGAAAAATGGGGTATCCATTAAAGGAAATCTCGTTAAAAAAAAAGAGTGGCGTGAAGGTGCAGAGCAAATGCCCCAAGGTCACGACAGCTACTTTTTTGGGATGGATATTCAGCAAAAAAAAGATTCCGATGCCCACTTCCAATGCCGCTAACATTATGATGGAAACATTAGCGGGAAGTATACCCAGGGTCAATTGGGAAATCGTATCGGTAGCTAGCCCCTCTGCCGGACTCAACTCGGGAAAGAATTTAAGACCACCAAACCAGAGGTATACCAGACCGATACAGATTTTTATGAAACTATTTTGCCTGATATTTTTCAACACGTGCATACAGTTTTTAGGTTAGTTTACGGTTCATTAAATTGGTCATGACCGTGGTGAAAGCCACTACACTTATCGAGCTCAATGGCATCAAAATAGCTGCGATGACTGGCGATAATTGACCGGTCACGGCAAAATAGAGCCCGATCAGGTTGTAGGCCAACGAGAGCCCAAAGCTTAGTTTTATGATGTTCATCGCTTGTTTTGATGCAAGGATGTATGCATACAATTGCTGAAATTTGGAGGCATCCAAGATGGCATCACAGGCAGGGGAGAACACGTTTACGTTTTCCGAAATGGCAATACCCACATTACTTTGTGCCAATGCCCCGGCGTCATTGAGGCCATCACCTACCATCATTACGTTCTTATCTTGTTGCTGTAAGGCTTTGATAAATTCCAACTTTTCTTCGGGTTTTTGATGGAAGTAGAGGGGAGTCAATTTAGGAACCAATTGTTCCAAACGCCCTTTTTCACCATCGTTATCGCCCGATAAAATGGCAAGCTGGAGGGTTTCCGACATGGTTTTAAAAACCTCGGAAAGGCCTTCACGGTACTCATTGTGAAAGATGAACTTGCCTTTGTACACATTATTACTGCTAATATGAACGGCCGTGTTCGTACTTTCCTCGATTTGTTGCTCCCCAACGAAATCAGCAGAACCAACCTTCATATGATCGTCTCCCATGCTGCCTTCGACCCCTTGGCCCAAATGCTCCTCATACTCATCTAAAGTGATGATATTCTGCTCGTTAAGTAGGTCATAAAGGGTGCGGCTGAGCGGATGGTTCGAAGCTCGAATTGTGTTTTTAAGTAATGATTCCTCCTCGGGGGTCAAGGGCATGCCCTCATAGGTAGCTACACTTTTTAAAGAGGTGGTTATGGTACCGGTCTTATCAAAGATCGCGGTGTCTATTTGTGCCAGTTGTTCAATGGTACGGATGTCTTTCAGATAGAATTTCCTACGACCGAAAATCCGTAACATATTCCCCAAAGTAAAGGGTGCGGCCAGGGCAATCGCACAGGGGCAAGCTATAATCAATACTGCGGTAAAGACGTTCATTGCACGACTGGGGTCGGTATACAGCCAATACGCTGATGCCACTATGGCAATGGACAAAACAGCGATGGTAAACCGTTTTCCGATACGGTCGGTCAGTGTTTGAAAGGTACTGGATGTATCCTTCCGAAAGACCGAATTACTCCAGAGTTGTGTCAAGTAGCTTTGCGATACCTTTTTTAGGGCCTCCATTTCAATTAGACCATTCAACTGCTTGCCACCGGCAAAAATCTTATCGCCCGATTCCTTTCGGACGGGCTCTGATTCACCGCTTACAAAACTGTAATCAATTCGTGCCTTTCCATTGATGAGAATCCCGTCGACCGGAATCAATTCCTCATTGCGGATCAGTAGACGATCCCCTTTTTTGATATCGTGTACCTGAGTGGTTTCTTCCGCTCCCTTGGCATTGATTCGCGTCACCGCAATCGGGAAATAGGATTTGTAATCGCGTTCGAAAGAAAGAAAGGAGTATGTTTTCTGTTGGAAGAACTTGCCGAGCAGCAAGAAGAACACGAGCCCCGTGAGCGAATCGAAAAAACCCGGTCCCCAATCAAAAATAATTTCCAAGGTACTCCTCACAAATAGAACAAGAATACCGAGGGCTATGGGAACATCTATATTTAACAGGCCACTACGCAGCCCCTTATAACCCGAAATGAAGTAGTCTCTACCCGCATAGAAAACCACAGGTAGGGAAAAGGCGAACATCAACCAACGAAAGATCGGTTCGTACCGGTTCAGCCAAAATTCCCCCCCCGACACGTCACTGGTCGATAAATCAAAATAATCCGGAAAAGAAAGGAACATGACATTGCCAAAGGCGAATCCCGCAACCCCTAACTTATAGAGTAGGCTTCGGTCTACAGGTTTCTTTTTATTGTCATAATCTTCCAATGAAATATTGGGCTCATAGCCAATATGCCCCAAAAGAAGTACCAACTGTTTTAGGCTAAAATCAATGGTGTTATAGGTGATTCGAACCGATTTTTTTGGAAAATCGACTTGCGAACTTTTGATCGCTGGATGTAACTTATTCAAATTTTCCAAGACCCAAATACATGAACTACAATGAATGTGTGGAATGTAGAGATTGACAATTTCCATGTTACCGTCATTGAATTCGGTAAGCCTACCGACAATGGATTCATTGTCAAGAAAATCATACTTTCCTTCGATGGCATTGGGTGTAGCCCCGGCAGACGATTCTAGGTCATAGTAATACGATAAATCGTTGTTCGAGAAGATTTCATATACTGTCTTGCAACCGTTACAGCAAAACACTCGGTCATCGAAATCGATGCGCGTCTTGGTGCAATCGTCACCACAGTGATAGCAGCTTGGCCTATCCATATTCACTTTACTTATACCTGATGCAAAAGTGTGGAAGTATTCCACTTTAAAACATGATATAAGTCAGGTTTTGGAAATTTTTCGGTAGTTACCTTTGAAGTATATTAAAATGGATGCGGATGACTTCCTGTGATTTTCAAATAGCCAGGCAATTTAATTTTTTAAGGAGCATGACCGAGGTCGAACGGGCCGAATTGACGAAAACAAGTAGCCCACGACACCTTCAAAAAGGGGAGGTGCTCTTTATGGAGGCAGAGCAATTGCAAAAACTATTCTGTATCCGTGAGGGTGCCTGTAAATTTTCTAAAATAGATGAAAAGGGTAAGGAGCATATTACAAAGCTGCTCGGTAAGGGAGAGTTGATGGGCCGTAGGTCATTGATTTCCAAAAAGGGCGCCATGGTTACCGCCACGGCCATTACGGACACAACGATCTGTTCGGTTGATAAATTACCTGTGCTAAGGTGTTTAATGAAGAACACCGATTTCTGTATGGATGTCATCAAGGGCTTTGTGGAAGATACCGAGGAGGAAGCCAAAAGAAAGGGGCTCTTTGATAACCATCAAAGTATCACCAAACGCCTTGCCGGACTCCTTATCTATCTCGATGAAAAATTCGGCACGGAAAGGGATGGAACTTTGAAGCTGTTCTTGAAGCGTGAGGATATGGCCAATTTGATCGGTACCTCGAGTGAGTATGTAATATCCATTTTGTCGAGGTTCAAGAGGGGAGGACTACTTGATTTGGAACGGGGAAAAATACGATTGCTCGACAAAAAAGGACTTGAAAAAATGTGCTGACCCCAAACCCGAAATAAGCGCGCCAACTAGTTTATTAAAATGTTAAACTTAATTACGCCCAATACTGTACATGCCCATGCCGTGGGAGGTTGTTGGGTAATAGTTCAAAACCTATAAAATTATAGGTTTTGTTTTTTTCGTATCTTGTATTTTTGACTTAGTCAGGTAAAATATTCACCATGGAGCATCAAGAAGAACAAAGTCGTTGTGAGAATTGTATCGTCCGGCAATTCAACGCTTTAAGGGCGATGACCAAGGAAGAACTCAAGAAGGTTTCCGACTCCAAAATTTCCAAAAAAATCAAAAAAGGCGAAACACTTTTTGAGGAAGGCGAAAAACTCAATGGGGTGTATTGCGTGCGCAATGGTATTTCCAAACTGGCCAAACTGAGCGCCAACGGAAAAGATCAAATTGTGAAGCTTGCCGCAAAAGGGGAGGTCATCGGTCAGCGTTCCGTTATTGCCGAAGAACAGTCTAATTTGAGTGCCACAGCCGTAAGCGATATGGAGGTTTGCTTTATTCCGAAAGATGATATTATCAGTACGCTACATACCAATCCGAACTTTACGCTGGAGGTGCTGCGTCATATGGCACACGATCTAAAGGAGGCGGATGACGTTATCGTGAATATGAGTCAAAAGAACGTAAAGCAACGTATAGCAGAAGCCTTTTTGTATTTAAGAAACAATTTTGGGGAAGATACTGAGGGTTATCTAATGCTGACCCTTTCCAGAGAAGATATTTCCAATGTTGTGGGTACTGCTACGGAATCTTGTATTCGTATCATTTCGGAATTCAAGAAAAAAGGATTTTTGAAGACTTCGGGTAAAAAAATCGGTATTGCCAATACCAAGGCACTACAAGATATGGTCGACGGTTTCTAAAAGCGGGCTATAGACCGAGAGAAGGCTTCATAAAACACGACGGAAGTATCAATGAGTTACCTTAACCAAGGTTCATACCTAATTCCATTTAAAACCTGACTTATGTCATAGTTTCGGCATACGACATCCGCTAATTTTACCCTGTAAGTTTTAGACGGATACCTATGAAAAACATTTTGATTCCCACTGATTTTTCGGAGAATGCTTGGAACGCTACGTGCTATGCCATCGCCCTTTTTCAAAATGAGGAATGTGTTTTTCATTTGTTGAATACCTATACGCCGGCCATTGCCAGTAGTCGATTCATGGCAGCGTCGATCAATGGGGGTGCGATGGAAAATGGGGCACACCAATGCTCCCAAAATGGACTTGAAAAAGTATTGAAGCGCATTAAAACAACCTGTGCAGTTCCAAATCACGGTTTCAAGACTATCTCATCATTCTGTATGTTGGTCGACGAAATCAAGGATATTGTCAAAGACCGCAAGATCGATTTGATCGTCACGGGCACAAAGGGGGCTTCAGGTCTTGAAGAGGTATTTATGGGTAGCAATACCGTACGCATCATTAAATCGGTCGAAAACTGTCCGGTGTTGGCAGTACCCCAACATTTTGACTTTAAGACTCCTGATGAAATCGCCTTCGCAACCGATTTCAACCGATTTTATACCCAATCGGAATTGCGACCTATGCTTGAAATGGCCAAAACCTTCAATGCGGTCATCCGAATCGTACATGTGCAATATGAACTCAAGGCCCTGACCGAACTACAACAATTCAATTTGAATATGTTGCGGAAGTACCTAGGGGAGCGTGAGCATTACGTGCATACCGTAACGGAACTGAATTCGATCTCAAAAACCCTGGAGGCCTTTACAAAAGAACTCGATATCCATCTGCTGGCGATGTTGAACTATCAACACAGCTATATGGAACGGGTCACCCGAGAACCGATTGTGAAGAAAGTGGCCTTTCATACGCAAATACCACTTTTGGTCATTCCCGAATTGGGTATGAATGCCTCTTCTATGACCCAAGATAAGAGCCTAGAGACCGTTTCTAGTTAGTGCGGTTTCCTATAGGATTGTCTTCGTAAAAATCTTCAAAGGTCTTTGCCGTTTTGTAGTTGTCGGTCAATACATTGTAGACCATTATCACAACGAACACTTGACCGATGACCGTGCCAAAGAAAATCAAGTTGAACGGAAGATTCATCGAGACCATTACCGTCACCGAAACCAAAATAAGGGTGGTGAGCGCCACCCAAAACATAGCGGAGTTTTGCATTTTTATTTTAAAGGTACCACATTGCTGTCTTTAGGCCCGTTAATCGAAACTTAAAATCGGTGCTACAGGTGCTTGTTCAAGTAAGTTTGTCAGAGAAGAAATCTATGGTACGTTTCCAAGCCAATTCCGCATCCTCACGATCGTACCTCGGAGTCGTATCGTTATGAAACCCATGGTTGGCGCCTTTATACATATGGGCCTCATATTCTTTGCCGTGTTTCTTTAGCGCCGCCTCATAGGCGGGCCATCCTTCGTTGACACGTTTATCCAATTCCCCGAAATGAAGCAGTAAAGGTGCATTGATCTGCTCGATTCCTTCTTTGGGTTGCCCGCCATAAAACGGTACAGCCGCCTCGAGATCGGGTACGTTGACCGCCATCATGTTTGAAATCCACCCTCCGAAACAAAACCCGACCACGCCGACTTTGCCCGTGCATTCCGGATGGTCTTTCAAGTACTCGAATGCCGCGATAAAATCGGCCAACATTTCATTTCGATCTCGCTTTCGTTGTAATTCGCGACCTTCATCATCGGTACCCGGATAGCCTCCCAAAGGGGTTAGTGCGTCCGGAGCCAATGAAATAAAACCGGCCAGAGCCGCGCGACGGCCCACGTCCTCAATATGCGGATTCAAACCTCGGTTTTCATGAACCACGAGAATCCCGGGAAGTTTTTCTTTGGTATCTGCAGGCTTTGAAAGAAGTCCCTTGATTTCACCTCCCCCTTTTGGGGAATCATAGGTGATAAAATTAGACCGTAACCGTTTATCATCTTGTTTGATCTGTATCTTCTTGACATAGTCAGGGGAGATAAACCCCAATAGGGAGGCTACGGTAACCCCTCCAACAGCATAGGTCGATAGTTTATCCAAAAACAAGCGTCTGCTCACTCGATCGTGCGCATAATCGTCATAGAGGTCAAATACCTCTTGTTTGATGTCTTCTTTTTTTAGTTCCTTCATAACACGTTTTATTTTCATCCAATGCATTATCTTACATGCATCATTTTAAAGATACGGAATATGAAGAATATGACCTTCACCTTTTTGACCCTCTTTCTCATCTCGACTGCCCTTATGGCGAAGACCACTACAAAAGCAACTCTGACTATGGAACATGCAGCGGAAGGCCAATACACGCTACTCATTGAAGGGTATGACTGGGGCCCTGGGGTCAACAAAGTGGTGTTACCGATGGAGCAGATGGTTTCAGAAGTCGATTTCCGGGATTTTTCAGTGGAGGTTGAACGAAAAGCCGAAGGGGTCGAGATGAGACCTGGTGAAGCTAAAGGAGCTCGAAAGGTGATGCACGCCTATGTTTCGGATGCTATGGGAAAGGCAGTTGCGACGGGAAACCATGTTGCCTTGGTGCTTTTTGTCAGTCCGAACGATGCCTTGGGTTCTCCTATAAAGTATGTCTTCAAAAATGGCCGGGGGAGCAATCAATGGATCGATTATAAACTTGTCGTCTCACATCTTCCGTCAAAGAAGGTCTGGAATACTGAAACCGAAAGGATTATTAGTCGACTTAAGGAATTTGATTTGAGCGGAGTATATACCCAAAACGAAACAAGGCTCACCTATGGTTCCTTCATACCGAAGCACGAGGGTAAAGCGCCGCTGATTATATGGTTGCATGGAGGTGGGGAAGGGGGTACCGATCCGAGTATCCCTCTAATTGCCAATAAAGCATGGAACTATGCTTCCAAAGATATGCAGTCGATTTTTGGGGGTGCCTATGTGCTGGTCCCGCAAGCCCCGACCTTCTGGATGCAAAGTGCTACTGGTGATTACACTCGTGGTGATAGAAACGATATTTATAACGAAACACTGATGGGGTTGATCAAGCAGTATGTCAACGACCATCAAGGTATTGATACCGATCGCATTTATATCGGTGGATGTTCGAATGGCGGATACATGAGTCTAAAACTGATTTTAGAACATCCCGATTACTTTGCGGCCGGCTATATCAGTGCCTTGGCTTTTCACAACAAGTACATCTCGAATGAAGAAATTGAACGGATCAAGAACGTTCCGATGTGGTTCGTACACGCAAAAGATGATCCGGTTACCCTTCCCAATGAAACAGTAGTTCCGTTATACCAACGTCTGGTAGATGCCGGTGCCGCCGATGTACATTTTTCATTTTATGATCATGTAACCGACCTATCCGGATTCTATGGGGGTACGGATTACCGATACAACGGACATTGGTCGTGGATCTACTCTCATGCCAATCATGCCGATTTCGAATTAGATGGTACTCCCGTAAAACTAAATGGAGCAAAGACCACTATCATGGAATGGATGGCCGCCCAGAAAAACTAAAATTTCGATTTGAAGAGCCGAAAATGATGAAAACGCATTATACGTTGTCAGGGTGCGGATGCGTATATCCTTCTCTGTAAGCGCGTTGCAATAAAGCCGTAGCTTCTGGGTCATCTTTTACGGTCTTGCTTTGAGAATCGTAGACCAAGGGCCTACCCAGTTCCATAGATAGGTTGGCGAGAATACAACTGGCCGTTGAAATATGCCCCTCCTCAATATCCGCAATAGGTCTCGACCCTTTGGCAATGGCATTTAGAAAATCAAGCATATGCCTTCGCGTTGCTGGTGCGGCATTCAGTTCATTATCTTTCTCAACGAGGTCTTCAGGGTATTTTTCTTTTTCGTACAATACGTCATAATGAATCGGTGCGACGTCTTTTGAATGGGGTACAAAATCAGCTTGCATGGTGCTGCCTGATAAAGTCCCTTTTTCTCCATAAAGTTTGAAAGACCAGGGGTACTCGGGATCCGCTGGTGTCCCCCATGTACGATGTTGCCATACGCAATTCAAATCATCGTGCTCGAAAATTGCCGTTTGCGTATCCGCGATGTTCGATTTACCCTCGGTTTGGACATAAATACCACCTGTTGCCGTAATCTTTTTAGGCCACCCAAGTCCGAGCATCCAACGGACCGTATCATACATGTGTACGCACATGTCACCGGTGATGCCATTGCCGTACTCCATGAACGTCCGCCACCATCTTCTGTGCGGAATACCATCATAGGGGCGTAAGGGCGCAGGCCCCGTCCACATTTCGTAGTCTAGAAAATCAGGGACCTCTTCCAGCGGCGGGTTGCCATTTGCTCTCATATGAAAATAGCAGCACATTTCGACATGTTTTATTTTTCCTAAGAGCCCTGCGTCAACAATTTCCCTTTTTACGTCGATCAAATGAGGTGTACTCTTTCGTTGTGTTCCGACTTGTACTGTTTTATTATATTTTCTTGCCGCAGCGACCATAGCTTCCCCTTCAATAACATCCACACTGATCGGTTTTTGAACGTAGACATGGCATCCGGCCTTTAGGGCATCGATACATTGCAAGGCGTGCCAGTGATCCGGAGAACCGATAAGTACAATGTCTAATTTACTCTCGTCCAACATCTTTCGGTAGTCCCCGTACATTTTGGGTTTTTTTCCCGATTTCTGCCGTTCAGCAACTTGGGTGGCCGTATTGTCCATAAATTTAGTGTCTACATCACATACCGCTATGACGTTTACGTCAGCTACTTGAATCAATTTGAACAGATCGCTCGTACCATACCAACCACAACCGATAAGTCCGACCCGCCAGGGGGTATCGCGGTAAACACTTTCGAAGCCATAAGCACCTATGGAGCTTAACAGCAATGCAGCTGAGGTACCTTTAATAAATTTTCTTCGATCAAGGTGGAGGTTATCGGTTTTCATTGTTCAAGTGGTTTTAGGTGGGATTCCTTATCTCATATTTCGACCTTAAGATAGTAAATGATTTGGTATTGACGGCCTGGATTTCATGCACTTCGTAGGAATATTACGTTGATTCATAACATTTCCCATGTCGTACGGATAAATTAGTGCCGGTTGAATCAAAAAAATCTTAAATTAGGGCAAATTAAAAATCAAACTATGCAGATAAAGGAGTCATCGGAAATATATGATGTAATTATTGTGGGCTCAGGAGCTGGTGGCGGAATGGCTACGAAACAATTAGCAGATGCAGGCCTAAATGTTGCGGTTGTTGAAGCAGGTCCGTTTTTCGACCCCAAAGATCCCGTAACCCAGACCCAGTTGAAATGGGCCTATGAATCACCTAGGAGGTTTGCGGGTACAGACCGGGCCTTTGGTGGGCACGATATGTCTTGGGGCGATTGGGAAGTTGAAGGCGAACCCTACACCCAAGAAGAAGGAACGAATTTTATGTGGTGGAGAGCTAGAATGCTAGGAGGACGAACCAACCACTGGGGACGCATTTCTTTACGTTTTGGACCAAAAGATTTCAAGCATAAAGATGTAGACGGACTTGGAGATAACTGGCCTATTAGTTACGATGACGTAAAACCTTATTACGATAAGTTAGATAAACTCATAGGGGTCTTTGGAACCAAAGAAGGCCGGGAGAATGATCCGGATGGATTTTTTCTTCCTCCGCCAAAACCAAGACTACATGAGTTATTCTATATTGATGGAGCCAAAAAATCAAATATTCCGGTAATTCCTGGTCGCTTGTCGATGTTGACCAAGAAGATCAATAACGAAAGAGGGGTTTGTTTTTATTGCGGGCAGTGCGGACGCTCCTGTTCGGTCTATGCTGATTTCTCGGCAGGAAGTTGTTTGATATTTCCGGCTCAAAAAAGCGGAGGTCAGGTAAAGATATTCGTGAATTCCATGGTACGGGAAGTCACCACGAACGAAGAAGGAAAAGCTACTGGGGTCTCCTATATCAATAAAGAGGATAGAAAAGAGTACAAGCTTAAAGCAAAAGTAGTTGTTCTGGCTGCATCTGCCTGTAGTTCAGCGCGTATCCTCTTGAATTCGAAAAGTAAACAGCATCCGAACGGCCTTGGAAATAGCAGTGATATCGTCGGTAAATATTTGCATGACTCCACAGGGGCAAGTGCCGCTGGGGTTATTCCTGGTCTGATGAATCGTAAGGTATCTTACAACGAGGATGGTGTAGGAGGTATGCATGTCTACTCACCTTGGTGGGGTGATAACTCGAAACTTGATTTCCCGCGTGGATACCACATTGAAGTATGGGGCGGAATGAGCAATCCTACCTATGGTTTCAGTATGGATCCCAACGGTTTGAACAAGCACTTCGGACTCAAAGTTGGAGGTTATGGAGATAGTCTTCGCGATGATGTTAAGAAATATTATGGTTCCGTTATCGGTTTTGGAGGGCGCGGTGAAGCTGTTGCGCGAAAGGATAACTATTGCGAAATAGATCCAACAACGGTGGATCAGTTTGGTATACCTGTTTTAAAGTTCAATTACCAGTGGTCGGATTTCGAGAGAAACCAGGCAAAGCATATGCAAGATACATTCGAAGAACTGATCCATAATATGGGAGGTATTCCATTAGGCGAAAAACCTGGTAAAGACCAAGATTATGGACTGCATGCCCCAGGTCAGATTATCCACGAAGTGGGTACCACAAGAATGGGTGATGATCCTAAGACTTCGGTCACGAATAAGTTTCAACAATTACATGATGTCGATAATGTTTTTATCGTTGATGCAGGTCCGTTCGTTTCCCAAGCGGATAAAAACTGTACATGGACCATCATGGCGCTTTCCTGGAGAGCTTCCGATTATATTATCGAACAACTTAAAGCCCAAAATATTTAAGCTATGGATAGAAGAAAAAGTTTACAGACCTTAATTCTAGGAGGAGCTGCCGCCACTACAGGTGTGGCATTCAATTCTTGTAAAACGGAAACTATTGATGAAGCTGTTGTCGAGAGTAGCGAAAAGTTTTTTGGACGTACTCCGAAAGAATTAGAGCGAATTGAAAAACTCAATGCCGAACAATTGTTCAATGAGCACGAGATGGAAACCATTGCCGCGCTTAGCGTGGTGATCTTACCACCAAAAGAGCCTCACGGTGGCCCTATAGAAGCAGGCGTACCTGAGTTGATCGAATTTATGGGCAAAGATGTACCTACTATGGCGCCTACGCTCTTGGGAGGACTCATGTGGTTGGATCATAAAAGTAATACGGAATTCGGAACCGAATTCAAATCGGCAACTTTAGAGCAGAAGAAACAGATCTGCGATGAAATCTGTTGGCATGATACCGAGAAACCTTTGGATGAACAGCCCTTGGAAATCCAATTTTTTTATATGATGCGGGGCTTGACGGTCACCGGATATTACACCTCTAAGGTAGGTATTGCCGATTTGGGTTACAAAGGAAACCAACCCAACGTTTGGGATGGTGTACCACAAGATGTGCTAGATCAACATGGTGTAGCCTATGATCCGGAATGGATCGCGAAATGTATCGATCAAAGTACCCGAGGAACAATAGCCACTTGGGACGACGATGGAAATCTATTGACATAACAATAATCAAAACCAATATATCATGAAGAAGATGGTGGCAATCGTACTATTCGCAATGCTGATAGTACCTATGACAGCGCAAGAGGTAGGCCTTCAACTCTATAGCCTAAGAAATCAGTTCAAACAAGATGTTACTGGAAGTTTGGATGCCATCCAATCATGGGGCATCACAAAGTTGGAGGGTGGTGGTACCTATGGCATGTCTATGGAGGACTTTCAAAAGGAATTGGCCACACGCAAGTTATCCGTAGTCAGCGTAGGAGCGGGTTTTGAAGACCTTGAAAAAGACCCTCAGAAAGTAATCGACAATGCGAAAGCTTTTGGAGCTAAATATGTAATGTGCGCTTGGGTACCCCATGATGATAACAAGTGGGATCTTGAAGAGACCCAACATGCGACCAAAGTATTCAATACGGCAGGTAAATTGTTAAAAGCGAATGGCTTGGTTTTGGCGTATCATCCCCATGGATATGAGTTCAGACCGTATAAAAACGGAACCTTGTTTGATTATATGGCCGAAAATGCCACTGATTTTACCTTTGAACTAGACGTGTTTTGGGCACATCATGGCGGTGCGGATCCCCTTGCGCTGATGAAAAAATATCCAAAGAAGATGACCTTAATGCATCTAAAGGATATGAAGCACGGGGTACAGGGCAATAATACCGGGCATGAAGACGTAGAGACCAATGTTGTGCTCGGTAAAGGTCAGGTTGATATTCGGGGCGTGGTATTGGAAGCAAAAAGATTGGGTATCGAATATATGTTTATCGAAGACGAGTCTTCAAGGGTCGTTGAACAGGTTCCGCAGAGTTTAAAATTCTTGGATGGATTGAACAAAATGTAACCCTCACCTAATGAGTAAATCTTAAAATGAGAACTTCCAGATTAGTTCTAGCACTATCCTTTGTGGTTTTTTACTTAGCTGAGGGTATGGTCTATTCGCAAGAGATAGGATTGCAATTGTACAGTCTTCGCAATGAGTTCCCAAATAATGTACCCGGTACGTTTGCCAAGATCAAAAGTTGGGGCATTACCAATCTTGAAGATGGTAATGACGGTACTTATGGGTACTCCCAAGCGGAATACAACGCCATGTTGGCCGAGAATGGGTTGAAAATTGTAAGTGTCAGTGCACCATTTGAGGAATTGCAAAACTCCCCGGAAACCGTTTTGGCCCGAGCTAAGAATTACGGGGCAAAATATGTGGTTTGCTTTTGGATTCCCCACAACGGTAACGATTTCACCATAACGGATACCAATTTGGCTTTGGAGGTTTTTAATACGGCAGGCAAGCTTTTGAAGGATAACGGAATTACGCTGACCTATCACCCTCATGGGTATGAATTCAGACCTTATAAAGGTGCTTTTCTCATCGACCACTTGATCAAGAACTCCGACCATTTTGATTTTGAAATGGATGTTTATTGGTTCGCCCATCCCGGGGAAGATCCCGTGGAATGGCTCAGAAAATATCCCGATGAATTCAAATTGATGCACTTGAAAGATTGTAAAAAAGGAACTAAGGGGAACGGAAACGGTAGTTCAGATGTAGAAACCAACGTCGTTTTAGGTAGGGGTCAAATCGACATTGACGCAGTGGTTGCGGAAGCGAAAAAGTTGCGCATCGACTATTTTTTCGTAGAGGATGAGTCCTCCAAAGCATTGATACAAGTACCAAAGAGTATCGAGTACGTGAAGGGTTTGGAATGAATCCGTACCTCTAGGTTTCGATAAGCATATCGCCATACGTCCGAATTATGAAACAGTTCTTTTTCCTTTTTTCCTGTAGTCTCTTGTTTGTGGGTTGCCAAACCGAAAAGGATAGAGGTGGGGCAAACGAAACGAAACAACCTAATATAGTGTGGCTGGTCGCTGAAGACCAATCTCCCGAATGGTTTCCCATGTACGGTGACAGTACCATTTCACTTCCCAATTTAGAGGCTTTGGCCGATGACGGGGTTATTTTTGAGAATGCCTATTCGCCAGCACCCGTCTGTGCACCTGCTCGCAGTTCGATTATTACCGGCATGTATCCGACCTCCTTGGGTACCCACAATATGCGCACACACGCACCTTGGCGGGGCAAAGGAAACAAACCCTACCCAAACTTGGACATCCCCAGTTATTCGCCCTTGGTGCCCAATGGAGTGAAAATGTTTACGCAATACTTGAGGGAGGAAGGCTATTACTGTTCAAACGGCCCAAAGGAGGACTACAATTTTCGAAAACTGGCGGCGGCTTGGGATGAAAGTAGCAAAGAGCACCATTACAGAAATCGTAGGGAAGGTCAACCTTTTTTCTCCGTCTTCAACTTTTCGGTATGCCATGAATCACAAATCTGGGCTCGTGGTAAAGACTCCTTATTCGTTGACCCTGCAAAGGTGAAAGTGCCACCTTATTTTCCGGACAACGATACCATTCGTCATGATTTGGCGGTGAACTATAGCAACCTTAAACGTTTGGACGATCAACTGGGTGAGGTGATTTCCGATCTGAAGGAAGATGGACTTTATGAAAACAGCATCATTTTCTTTTATGGAGATCACGGCGGACCCTTTCCGCGGCACAAACGTGCGCTTTACGAAACCGGTACAAAAGTACCCATGCTCATTAAGTTTCCCAAGGGTCAAAAAGCGGGTTCCCGTGATGCGCGCTTCATAAGCTTTGTCGATTTGGCACCGACCGTACTTTCCTTGGCGGGAATAGCTCCCCCGAAAGTGATGCAGGGTGTTGCTCAATTCGGACCGTTCGAAGCGACCAAGAAGCCGAAGTATACCTTTCATGCCTCCGATCGGTTCGATGGCGTATACGATCGTTTGCGCGCCGTGCGATCCGAACGCTATAAGTATATCAAGAGTTATGATACTACACTTAGCCATGCCTTACCGGTCAAGTATCGCGAACAAATGCCCATGATGCGTGAATTAAGACGCCTCTACGCGAATGGCGAACTAAGTGAAAAGCAAGCGCACTGGTTGGCGACCACGAAGCCGGAGGAGGAGTTGTACGATTTGCAAAACGATCCGTATGAACTAAATAATTTGGCAAGATTACCTGAAGTTCAGGATACCTTATTGCAGCTGAGAAGCGTGCTTCAAGATTGGATGGAGCAGACCAATGACCTAGGCGGTATTCCCGAGGCAGATTTGATTGCAAAATGGTTGCCCGATGGCGAACAACCGAAATTACCTCCTTTGGAGATGGAAGACAAGGATGGTCATATCCGTTTACTCTCAAAAAAGTCCGACGCCACCATTCTTTGGAAAACACCACAAGATTCACTTTGGAACATCTATACGCAACCCATTCCAAATACCACATCTTTTGAGGCCAAATCGGAACGAATCGGATATCGCGATAGTGCCATTCTGACCAATAGCTAACGATAGGACAGCAAGAACCAAACACAAGTCGCTCAACCAATAATTCCATTGGCATCGTTTTATCTACTAATTAATTAGTAGATTTACTAAAAAATTAGTAGTATTGTAATGAAAAAGACTAGTCCAATGAAAAAATTGACCGAAAGAGAAGACCAGATTATGCAGTTGGTTTGGCAAACCGAACCCGTGTTCATTCGCGATATTGTGGACCAACTTCCAGATCCGAAACCACATTACAATTCGGTAGCGACCATTGTGAAGATTTTGGTCAAAAAGGGTTTTTTGACCTCTGTAAAAATGGGGAATACCGATCAATACAGTGCTAAAATCAAGATGGAGACCTATCGACAAGTGGAAGTGAAGGCGATGCAGAAGAAATATTTCGGGAACTCCCTACCGAAGATGATGGCGCATTTCGCGAAACAGGAAGACTTGTCGGACCAAGAAATTCAGGAGCTTATTGCCCTTATTAAATCGAAGAAGTCATGATGCTGTTTCTTTTCAAGTCGGCCATAGTGCTTTCCGTGCTACTTATGTTTTATAAGCTTTTTCTTCAGAAGGAAAGCTTTTTCACGCTCAATAGATACTATTTGCTATTGGGGTTACTGTTGACATTCTCTTTACCGTTCCTTACGCTTCCCGAGCTTATGGATCATCAGGGAATTGTGGATAAAGTGCTCTCCGCACCCAAGCAAACTATGCTCATAGATCTTCCATCGCAGCAAAATGAGGAAATCCATAGTCCTGCTGCGGATTCTGAAATTGACGGAACTACGGATAATAATGCGCTCCAAATTACGCGGAACAAACGCGGGGTATGGTACTGGATCGGACTGTTGTACGGTTTCGGTTTCATTGTACTTTCCTTGAATTTCCTAACACAATTACTAGGCATTTTCGTGCGAATACGTAAAAGCAAAGACCGCCTAGTCGATGGTAACGCCCGTATTCTGAATCAATCGGAAGAAACGGAACCTTGTTCTTTTTTCAAGTATATTTTTATCAATCCCGATGCCTATGACTGGAACACCTACGAGCAGATTATTGAGCATGAAAAGATTCACGTACAAAAGCGCCATTCCCTTGACCTACTGCTTGCCGAGGTGGCCATTATAATCCTTTGGTTTAATCCCCTGGCCTGGCTGTACCGTAGGGAAGTTGAAAAGAATATCGAATACCAGACCGATGCCATTTTGCTAGAATCGAACAAAGTGGCCTCAGAAACCTATCAAATGAACCTCTTGAATATCGCTAGCCTTAAAAAGACAAATGCCCTAGTTTCAAATTATAATCAATCATTAATCAAAAAACGAATCATCATGATGAACAAACAGAAATCAAACAGTAACAGTTATTGGAAGTATGCCTTTGTCGCACCGCTCTTATTTGCAATCCTCTTGGTGTTGAATCAACCCTCGGTTTTGCAGGCACAAGAGCCAAAGGAAGAAGTCTATCGCG
Source organism: uncultured Flavobacteriaceae bacterium (assembly GCA_947494565.1). GTDB lineage: Bacteria > Bacteroidota > Bacteroidia > Flavobacteriales > Flavobacteriaceae > Maribacter_C. Next base: position 324,212 of record CANLVG010000006.1, read on the forward strand.
ATGCGGAGGAAGACAATAATTATGAAAACGAGTATGACGATGATCTCAATCCTTTGTTAAGAGCCGTGCGACATGGCGATTATACGGCAGTAGAGCGAATGCTGAAAAATGGGGCCGACGTCAATCTGATGCAGCGCGGTGAAGGTACGCCTTTGACCATGGCAATCCGAAGTGAGCATTTTAACATAGCGGAATTGTTAATGGAAAAAGGAGCTGATGCGAATCTGGGTACCGATGCAGACGGTTACCCTTTATGGATGGCCGCTAGGAAAGGTAATGTCAAGTTGGTACGGCTTTTAATACGTCAAGGAGCCAATGTCAACACAAAATTTCCGGGTGACGGAAGTGCCCTGATCCAGGCAGCTAAAACAGGGAATCTTGAAATGGTCAACGTACTTGTTGACTTGGGTGCGGATGTAAATATGTCTGTTGAAGGAGATGGAAATCCGCTGATTATGGCCTCGAAACGCGGTAGTTTAGATGTAGTGAAGTTTCTTATGAACAAAGGGGCCAAGGTCAATACCGAAGTACCCGGAGACGAAACACCGCTGATCAACGCCAGTGAGCAGGGGCATTTGGACGTTGTCAAGTTCCTCGTTGCGCAAGGCGCTGATGTGAATAAAGTATGTAAGGAAGAACTGCGCGATGGAAGTATTCGCGTGCGTACAGCACTTCAAATGGCAAAGAGGAAAGGGCATGAAGCCGTGGTTGACTACCTTGTAAAAAAAGGGGCGATCGACTAATTTTAAAGATACTATGAAACTAGTGTGAACTATCTGCTTTAGGGCAGATAGTTTTTTTGATTTCTATTGGGCTTCGAAAGGGAACCCCTTAAAATGTAAAACCGGCTGATGGTATGCTGATTGGGGTGCTATAGGCGTCTAAACATCAAGAGGCGTACATCGATTCCGCCGTCATGGTCCATATGTGGTATTTTAAGCGTTAAGGGGTTTCTTCCTTTCTGAAGTTTTATGGATCCCAGAACCTTGGGACGAAAATCTTTGACATACGATTCTATTCGCGGATCACGATCGTCCTCCATTCCGGTTAATGGAGGGTCATGTGGTTCTACTATCCGTGTGACCAGAGTGCTGTGCCCATGTGATAATTGAACGGCTACTCCCGCATTTTCTGGTTTCATCGTATAGTAGAGTTCCACTTCAAAAGTCCCACTTGCTAGTACTTCGACATCCCAGACTACGGAATCCTTGGTGCTCGTCCAATGGGTAAAAAATGTATTGTTCGGATGCTGATTGCTTCGTTCGATCTTGCCATGCGGAATACCGTCACGTGCAGGAATTTGCGTGTATATGTAATCGGGATGTCCAAGCGTAAATGGTCTGTCATCTTTTTTAGGTGGGGCAATTGTTGCTAACCACGCAGTTTTGGTTGCGATCAGCGAATCGGTCACCTTGGGAGAGCTTTTCGAGATATCGATGGTCTGCCCACGATCTTCGTTCATTGCATATAGTCGATTCTCATGATCCAAACGATACTCTTGGGTGCGAAGGCTCGTTTTGCCATTCCAGTAATTGAACAATGTTCTTTTTTTCCATTCCGTATCGGTTTCAAAAAGTAAGGGACTCAAATCCCGTCCATCAACGGGTTTCTTTGTTTTGGCTTCCGTTCCAGTCAGACTTGCCAATGTGGGCAATAGATCGATAGCTCCGGCAATTTCAGTTATCTTTTTTCCTGAGCTGAGGTGACCCTTCCATTGCATGAAGAAAGGGGAGCGCACCCCACCTTCATCCGTTGAACCTTTTCGACCGCGCATGCCTCCATTATAGCGCCATCCATTTGGTCCATTATCGGAAAGATAAATCACTATGGTGCGTTGTTCGAGATCGAGTGCCTTGAGCTTACTTGTAATCCGACCCACATTGTGGTCGATGTTTGTGACCATGGCTAGTGCCGCCTTTGTGAAATTTTCATTTTCCGTTTCTTGACCTCCATACCTTAGTTTTAGGTCTTTATCCTTAAAAGAGTTCCAATACTCCTCCGGGACCTGCATTGGGCTATGAGGCGTATTTAGCGGTAAATACAGGAAGAAAGGTTGGTCTCTGTTCTTCTCGATGAACTCAAGTCCATGATCTGTAAGATCATCGACCAAAAATCCGTTACCCTTGACAATTTTTCCGTTATGTTCGAGCATGGGGCTAAAGTAATTGCCCCAATGCCCTGAAGCGAAACCGTAGTAATCATCGAAACCTCTTGAATTTGGGTGATAAGGGGCCTGCATGCCATTGTGCCACTTGCCATAGGCAGCCGTTTTGTAACCTGTTTCCTTTAAGATTTCCGCTATGGTAGTTTCCCCAAGGTTCATTCGTTCGCCACCGGCCGATGTGCGGTACACGCCCAGTCGACCAGAGTAGCGACCGGTCAATAATTCCGCTCGGGTGGGAGAGCATACCGGTTGTACATAGAAATTCTCGAAAGAAATCCCATTTTCGGCCAGCGCATCGATATGGGGGGTATTGAGGTTGGTATTACCGGTATAACTCAAATCGCCCCAACCCTGATCATCGGCCATGATCAAGATGATGTTAGGTTTGGGGTCAACCCCACTTTTTGATGCCGTGTCAGACGGATTCTTTTGTTTGCAACCTAGAACGATACCGAATGCAATGAATAGAAGCGTCTTGCGAATGTGAAAACACTTTAAAGCGATAGCGGTTTCAAGAGTCGTTGTTTTCATAAATGGTTTTTAGCGGACATTCTAAAAGTCTTAAAATTCCCGTACAACGCCAAATCGAAGTTTTAAATGGCCGTGGTTTTGACCAGAGAAGAAATCTGACTATCTTCAAAACCGTATAAACCGAATGACCACCAAATGTATTATTTTAAGTGCCTGAGGGTCTTTTTCATTACCCTGTCCCTGATAATCTGCAGTTGTTCCGAAGAAAAAAACAATTTTGTTTTAGATGGCAGTCAAAAGAAATGGCAGCCTATTACGCTGACTTTCGATGGTCCACAAGTCTCCGAAACGGATAGTATCAACCCTTTTTTGGAGTATAGCCTTTTGGTTCGCTTTTCGAACGGGGATGAGCAACTTCCCGTACTAGGGTATTTTGCGGCCGACGGGGATGCGGAAAATACAAGTGCCTTATCGGGAAACAAATGGCGCGCAAAATTTTCCCCGAACAAAACAGGAACCTGGAAATTTGATGCCTATCTGATGCAGGGCGAGGATATTGCGGTCACTCCTTTCGTTGAACCTGAAAAAGGAAATACTCTTTGGAAGGTATCCGGAGATTTTGAGGTTACCGAGGCTGATAGTACCGCCAACGGTTTTTATGGTACCGGAAAGTTGGCCTATGTAGAAGACCACTACTTGCGAGCGTCCGAAACGGGAAAGGCTTTTTTAAAGAACGGCGTAGGTAGTCCGGAAACGTTCTTGGCCTATTACGAATTCGATGGTACCGTTAAGAAAGAGGGTGCATATACCCCTACACTGAACAACGGATTACATGAGTATCCTGATCATCGAAAAGATTGGAAATCCGGTGACCCTACCTGGGCCGATGGAAAGGGCAAAGCGATTATCGGGGCATTGAATTATCTCGCTTCCAAAGGAATGAACAGTCTTTATTTCCTGGTCATGAACGAACATGGAGATGGAGATAATATATGGCCGTGGATCGACCCTGTTGAGCAACGACGGTATGATGTCAGTAAACTGGCCCAATGGGAAAAAGTGTTCACCCATATGGACGGATTGGGTATGGCGATGAACCTTTTTACACAAGAGACCGAGAACGACACCATTTTGAACAAAGGCGAATTGGGACTTGAACGTAAACTTTATTATAAAGAGCTCGTCGCTCGATTCGGGCATCATTTGGGAGTGGTCTGGAATTTAGGGGAAGAAACCAATAGAACCTCTGAACAATTAAAGAGCTACGCTTCATATATACGTAGTATCGATCCTTACGATCACCCGATTGCCGTGCATAACCATGTGCGCATTACCGGAGAACGATTTCAGGGAAGGCCCTTAGATCCGATTAAAGAGACGCTGACTCCCTTGTTGGGCTTTAAGGATTTTGAAATTCCTTCCTTACAAATGTATGATACGACCGAGGTACACACTGAAGTATTGAAATGGCGAAACCTCTCCAGAAAAAACAACAGGCCCTGGGTTACCTACTTGGATGAAATCGGACATTGGGATATCGGAATTACCACTGATACCGCTTCGAACAATAATTATGCACAAGTCATGCGCACTAGTCTTTGGGGTAGTTTGATGGCCGGTAGCGCAGGAAATTCATGGTATTTCGGGGGATTGGATACACCAAATAACGATATGGCAGCCGAGAACTTCAGGGCGCGTGACAAATGGTGGGCTATCAGTACCATTGCGAAAGACTTTTTTGAAAATCACCTTCCTTATGATGAGATGGAATGCCGCGATAACCTGCTCAGCAATAAAAAGGCCTTCTGTTTCGCAAAAAAAGATGAAATTTATGTAGTATACTTGCCCAAAGGTGAGACGACCGATTTGCAAATAGGTGATGGTACCTATTCCATTGCTTTTTTTGACCCTATGGCAGGTGGAAAACTACGTGATAGACAGAATGAAGGTTGGAAAATAACAAAACCCAATAGTGTTGAACTTTCCGCATATAATGGCGAGAAGAACAAAGACTGGGTGATACTTATAGGTAAAAGCCAATGAAGGAAAATCGTATGAAATGGCCGGGGAGTTTAGTGATTGGGGCAATAGTGTTCTTGATGTTGGCGTGCTCGGAGGAATCGAAGTATACTCCTGTTGTTTTTCCAGGGGAGATCTGGGAAGAGCGACTGCCTGAAGAGCTTGGGGTAGATTCCCACAAACTTCAACAAGCCTTGGACTATCTCAAGGGCGAATCAGGGGAAGACGGCTTGGACGAGGTCTTTATTGTCAGAAAGGGGTATGTTATCTATCAAGGGGATAGTATTTACAAGAAGCACAACATCTATTCCTCAAGCAAATCATTTACTAGTAGTGTCCTTGGCCTCCTCAGCGATTTTGATATCGCGCATACCTATACCAAAGCCGCAGAGATCGATCCTGAAATGGAAATGTTATATCCCGATGCAAAGCTAAGGCACTTTGCCAGTATGACCTCGGGTTACAGCGGTATGGGCGTAAGCCGGTGGAATGAACCTAGTGAAGACTGGTCATGGACCCCGTATGCCATTGATGAGCCCTTGTTCGAGCCGGGAAGTGCATATGCGTATTGGGATGAGGCACAGATGATGTTCGGACGCCTACTGACTATGAAGGCCCAAAAGACTTTGAAGGAAGTATTCGATGAGCATATCGGTAGTGCCATCGGTCTTGGGGAATACGAATGGGTCACGGAAGGAGAGGTAGACGGCATTCCTATAAACAACGGATGTACAGGGGTGCTGATCAATGCGGAACAATTAGCTCGTTTCGGCCATCTTTATCTCAACGAGGGGCACTGGAAGGGCAAGCAACTGTTGTCGCGGTATTGGATCAAAAAAGCGACTTCGAATCAGGTAGACACCGATAGGGTGGCCGATACCGATCGAAAAAATGTAGATGGTCGCGGGTGCTATGGCTATAATTGGTGGGTCAACGGAATGATGCCTACAGGAAAATACCATATGCCCGACGCCCCCAAATCACTTTACTATGCTAGCGGTCTGCATAACAATATGTGTTTTGTTATTCCGGAATGGGACCTAGTTTTTGTACGACGCGGCGAAGATGGCAACCCCGCCAAGGGCAAACCTTTTGTCTACAATGAATTTTTTAAACGAATGGCCCTGGCCATTGAAAAATGACCACAATGCGAATTGTAATGCTAATTTTAGGTATGGTGTTTATGCTGTTGCTGTCTTGCAAACAAAAAACCGAATCTGAAAATGAAAACGCTCCAGAGCCACGGTCAAGCAAAGTCAACGAGGTTTTAGATACTATTTTTGAAAAGAAACGACAACCCGAAAAAACGTTACGGTCCATAGAAGGTCTGGTGGATTCCACCTTTGTACGTCTCGCTGATTTCAGCGATGGTTTTGCCTATGATATGCGCTATGCGACGGAAAACAATTTTCTGAAGGCTAAGGTCTACGACTGTGCGGAATGCTATACCCGCGTAAAGACCGTAAGGGCTCTCTTGGTTGCCAATGAGGAGTTTCGAAGCAAGGGTGTGAAAATCAAGTTCTACGATTGTTACCGACCTAATTCGGTGCAGTATAAAATGTGGGAAATCGTTCCGAATCCGCAATATGTGGCCAATCCAGTGAAGGGGTCTATACACAATAAAGGAGGCGCCGTAGATATTACTTTGGTGACTTTGGAAGGGGAGGAGTTGAATATGGGCACCGACTTCGATTTTTTCGGAAAGCGCGCTTACCATGATAATTTCGATTTGCCCCAGGAGATACTCGACAATCGAAAGCTTTTAAAGGAGACCATGGAAAAGCATGGGTTTTGGTCCACAAGAACCGAATGGTGGCACTACAATCTGCAAGGTGCCCATAAAGATCCTATTGCCAATTTCAAGTGGAAATGTGAATAAAATAAAACATAGTATGAAATACATAGCTCTTATCATATCCCTTATTTTTATGAATCAACTTATGGCACAAGATACCCTTCTACCCTTATGGCCCAAAGATAAAATCCCCAATCGTATTGCTTCTGATGAGCAGGAAGTACATGAACAAAATGGAATACTACGTATTAGTAAGGTTCAAGAACCGACCATCGAAGTCTATTTACCTGCGGCATCGAATGCAACGGGTGAGGCGGTCTTGATTTTCCCTGGCGGGGGATATGGCATTTTGGCCTATGATTGGGAAGGGACCGATATCGCCAAATTCTTGAACGGAAAGGGAATTGCAGGTATTGTGGTCAAATATCGTTTGCCTTCTTCCAACTCGCAAACAGATAAGCACAATGTACCATTAATTGATGCGCAGCGGGCTTTACGTATGGTACGGAGTAGGGCAGAGGAATGGCACATTAAAGACGATAGGATAGGTATTATAGGCTTTTCGGCGGGTGGACATTTGGCTTCGACCTTAGGAACACATTTTGACGAAAAGGTCTATACGCCTATAGATGCTATAGATACCCAAAGTGCGCGGCCTGACTTTATGGCTTTGGGGTATCCGGTCATTTCTTTTGGGGCCATGACCCATGGCGGTTCCAAAGCAAATTTGATCGGGGAAAGCCCTGATGCGGCCCTTGTAGATCATTTTTCGAATGAGAAGCGCGTAACGGAAAGTACTCCGCCGACTTTTTTGTTTCACGCCACGGACGATACAGCGGTTCCGGTAGAGAATAGTCTATTGTTTTATAGCGCTCTTAAAGAAAAGGGTGTTTCGGCCACGATGCATATTTACCCGGAAGGTGGCCATGGCTTTTCATTGGCACGAAAAAACCCACATCTTAGTGGGTGGACGGAGCGAATGTATGAGTGGATCGCCAGTCTGTTTTAGATTCCATTATTTTTTATCAAAAGATAGTACGACATCAGTTCAACTTTTATATTTTTGCAATCCAATTTTGAATGCTAAGGGCATCGGAATTTGGAACTTTAATTTTTGAATTTACAGCTTCAGCTGGTATTTCGGGAGGTAGCCCTTCGACTTCGTTCAGGATAAACTACACTAGGTAGTATTCGGTTCGTTGCGAGAAACTATTGGTTAGGAAGGATGTTCAGATGTTCTTTTTAATTTCGGGATGTAGCGCAGTCCGGTAGCGCACTCGGCTGGGGGTCGAGTGGTCGCAGGTTCAAATCCTGTCATCCCGACCAAGCGAAAAAGTGATTTGCGAGAGCAAGTCACTTTTTTGTTTCCAAGAACTTCCAAAAATAGTTGCTGTTGAGTTTGGTAAAGATTTGGGGCTTGCAGCACGAAACTTTGTTTCTCTAGCTTTCCTAATTAATATAATCTGTCCTCTAGAATTCTAAATTGATTGGTTATTTTATTAAACAAAAACAATCCCATAAAAGGTAGATTAGCGAGACTAATATAAAAGACCATGTTTGGGACACTCTGAAAAAGAATTATATGATTTGCAAAAGCGGTAACGTAAAACCGCCGTTTTAGAAGACTAAAAAGCTCTACATAATCTTGAATTTTCTTGAAGTCTATTTTTTAAAACTAGACTTGATTCCCTAAATTTTAAAACCTTATTCAATAAATTTGAGTTGCGTTAACCGTTGTAAAAACGCCTTAAAAGTGCAATCTGAATCAACTATATTAAATTATCATGCATATCGTTTATAGCCTCAACTACTGTACTACCATACCCTTTGATTATTTCAAATTCTTTATTGTCGACTAGAGAAACACTATATGATTCGCCAAGCTGATTAATTTTTAGAAACTTTAATTGATTTGTATTTAGTTCCATGATTTGTATGTTTTGAGTTATTAAATGATTTAGTTCTTAGAATAGTATCTATAAAGATTGAGTAATATATAATGCCACTTTTTAAATCACAGATTCTAGTGTTTAAATTTGATTGTAAGCTCTTCTATCTTTCCCCCCCTCAAAACTTGCAACACAAACTCTTTCTTTTTATAGAAATGCGATTCTTTGACAATGGCACTATCCACATTTTCAAAAGCTTCTTTCGTCAATGGAAACCCATTGACCGATAGTATTATGTCCCCTCCCAAAATCAATTGTTCTTCTCCTATGGTAATAGTTTCAAAACCCCCTTTGATTCCCGCAAAGTATGCAGGTGAAAACCGAACTATAGATTCGACAAGCAGACCACCATTTACTGGGGCATTTAACATCCAAGCCATTTCTTTATCGAGGATAAGACCACTAATTCCCGTCCACCTTCTATTGCCATCAACAACCAGTTTTTTGGCCAAGTTAGAAGTGGCCGCGAAGCCCAGACCTTGAAAACCTCCGGATTCTGTGATGATGTAACTTGAAATTCCGATTATCTCTCCCTGTAAGTTGAACATTGGTCCCCCGGAGTTTCCTTGATTGATGGAAGCATCTGTTTGAAAGTATTCGTTGATGACAAATCCCGAGGTTCTTGTTTTTTGCTTTTGTCTACCACTAATGTAGCCTGCGGAAAGGGAGTGTTCCAAACCATAAGGGGCACCCATGATAATAATCTGCTCTCCCACCGAAACCTTGTCCGAGTCACCTATCTCTGCCGCTTCATAGTCTTTGGGCATCCATGATAATTTCAACAATGCGATGTCCGCTACGGGTGCCGACCTAATTACTTTAGCAGGGATTTCTTCCCCATTTATAAACTTAACGGTGACTTTTTCCGCATCATTGACGACATGGGCGGCTGTCAATATTTCGCCCTTACTGGAAATTAATACGCCTGAGCCGATACCATCATCGATTACCATTTGATATTTTTCATCAAGTACTTTGGATTCGGTCAGAATGGTTACCACTGATGCATTTACTTGTTTGTAAAGTGATGCTATATCTTGCGCATTAGCACTGCCCATTGCAAGAAACAATACTATATAATGGATAGGCTTTTTAATTGTAATAAATGACTTCATTTTATTCATTCTATTGTTGTCTTAAAATTTATAGGCAAGCGAGAGCCCTAAGTTGAATGTGATGATCTTGGGCTGGTAATTTGAAGTGATGCTCCTATTGTCAACACTTGTATCGACATCAGAAATCGTTACAAAACCACCACTAAAGGTAAAAGTCGGCATTAGGCAAAAGTTTTTTCCTAAGTCACGCTTAAGTCCAATCCCAAATTCGTAACCTAGCCCGAAACCTGTCTCACTAGAGCGATTCACTCCTGTAGCGGTATTCTCATCAGTATCCGTTATTGAAAACTCTGGATTGGAAACCAGCATAAGACCCAATCCGATACGTGGATAGAGACTGAATTTTCTTCCAATATTTAATTTGTATTCAATTCCAGCAAGAAGGGAATGTATTTTCCATGCATCGGAATTACCATTCAAAATTATCCCTTGATTCGTTACTTCTAAGCTTTTTACCAATTCGTCAATATCCGTGTCAAAATTCTGATACCGAAAAGTCAATGTAAAAATCACCCTTTCGCTTAAAACACTTCCCATATAGACATCCAACTTGTTTCCGCTTTCTGCAAAACCAGTATCGGAATTAGTGATATCATCAGCCGCAAAATCTCCAATTGGAAAACTTTTCCCATAGGAAATTCCAAAATAATATTTGCTCTCCTGGGCAACAACTAAGACTGTGGTCATGGAATAAACAATCAGAAAAATGTATCTGTTCATGTTAAAATTAGTTTTGAAATTTTAATAAAATAAAACTCAAATCCGGAACGGGTTTTAAGATTTAGCTCGGCTCCACTCTAGATCTGCGGATATGAATCGTGCAGTTACCTCAAGAAGAAGTTTTTCACCTTCTACCTGACATTCTACATCCAACAGCCTTCCTCTTTTTTTGGAATATATCTTTCCTACCCATTTACCTTCTTTATACTCCATGTTGAGTACTTCGATTTCCGTGTTTCGCTCTCCCTTAGAATTTATAGGGTTACCTAGATATATTGTACCTTCTTTATAGATTTCTACTTTTGTTTCATCTGCTGTAATCCAAACAGCAACTATTTCATCTTGTTGATCCTGCTTATCTTGTGCAAATAGGTTGGTCGATAGGACAAAAAAGGCAATTGTGATTAAGTGATTCATATTTCTCATGATTATATTTTTTTGATTACGGGGCGAAACTATTTGGACTGTGGGTCAGTAGCAAAAAAGATTTACGAAACGCCTGTATAAATGAACCAAATGGATGTAGTGGGCAACAAAGCCTTTCAATTATAAAAACGAACAATTCATGCTATGAAATCATCATTTCATTCATTTGATTATGAAATAATAGAGGGTGATGCTAATATTGTGCCCATGAGCAAAGCAGTGTCCAAAACAGAGCGCTTTTTCAAACTTGGGCCTTACATCCTTTGGTTTGGGATGCACATCGTCATCAGCTTGGTATTGAGTTATCAGAGAAGTTTTGCGGATACCATATACTATTTGGTCACTTATGCCTTTTTTGGCTCCCTGATTATTTGGTTTTTTGGATTTAAGCTCTTTCCCGAATACTTGGCTAGGGAAGGGAACATCAATCAAAGATTGGGGTTGTTGATTACCACCAATATCATTCTTTTTGTGATCGGAATCCATTCACATACCATTATAGCCGAAGTATTGGGGTTAAATCAAATCAGTGACCAATATGCGCCCAAATCGGTCAGGATTGCGTTGTGGATTTTAATGGTTCTATTGGGGATAATTTATATGGCCAGTATTCGCGTCGCACATGTTTATTATCTGGGCGCAGTTCAGAAGATCGAGCACAAAGCGGAAAAGGCCGAGGCCGAACTGAAATTGTTAAAAAGTCAGATAAGCCCCCACTTTCTGTTCAATACGTTAAATAATATTTACGGTCTTGCCTATCTGAGAGATGAAAGGGCTGCTGAAATGATTTCAAAGCTGTCCAAGCTTTTGCGTTATTTACTATATGACTGTGATCGGTCAAAAGTTCTTTTGACCAAGGAAAAGGAACTTATAGAACACTATTTGAGCATACAGTTGCTTAAACATGAAGATTCCCGCAATGTGGATTTCTATCATGCAGGAATTACGGATAACAATAAGATTGCGCCAATGATCCTTATCAATTTTATTGAAAACTGTTTTAAACACTCCGATTTGGAAACCAATCCCCAAGGTTGGATCAAGATCAGTTTGGAAGTGGAAAAAAACGAACTTAGTTTTAGAACAGAAAACACCTTCAAGGAAGAGGCCGGGGGAATTACTATGCATCCTAGAGGAATAGGACTGACAAGTTCACTAAAACTTCTAGAGGCCAATTACCCAGGGAAACACGAAGTTGATATTAGCAAAGAAAATCAGGTGTATCAACTAGACCTAAAGATTACATTATGAAAATGAAATGTCTAATTGTCGATGATGAACATATTGCCAGAAAGATTCTTTCAGATTATGTTAGTAAAGTCCCTGAGCTGGAATTGGTGGCTTCCTGTAGTTCTGCATTGCAAGCGCTCAACCATATTAAAAAGGATAGTATAGATATTTTGTTTCTCGATATACAAATGCCGGACCTTACAGGTCTTGACTTTCTAAAAATCCTACCAAACAGACCAGCTACCATACTCACTACTGCATATTCCGAGTATGCAGTTCAGAGTTATGAACTGGATGTTATAGACTATTTATTAAAACCAATAGATTTCGACCGATTTTATAAAGCGGTCACCAAAGCTATTTCACTCAAAGATTCAAAAGTTGATTATCCCTCAACTACATCACCCTCTCAGCTTACGGACAAACTATTTATTAAAGCAGACAGTAAAATCATCAGCGTCGCATTTCAGGACATCATTGTCATTAATGGTCAAGGTCCTTATGTACAGCTAATTACCGTTCATGATCGCAAAATTATGACGTTGCAGTCAATGAGTAAATTAGAAGAACTGCTTCCTGCCAATTTTTACAGGATACATCGTTCTCACATTGTCAATATCAATCATATAGACAGTATTGATGGTAATATGGTAAGATTAAAAAATCATACTGCCGTAGTGAGTAAAAACAAACGGGACGAATTCCTTAAGCTAATTGATCAGCTCAATTTATTGGGGGACTGATTTGGGCTACTTAAAAAGATAGGTGTACCATTAAAAGAACGGTTTTTAGGACTGGTAATTGGCGCACTCAGCTTTATTTCACCGCTTTTTGATACAAAATAAAATATGTCGATAAAATTAAAATATTTCGACATATATTTGTATTGTGTCGATGTTATCGACATAGTAGCATTCATATGTCGAAATCATGTATAATCCGAAAGAACCGTATAACGATCTACCACTATTGCCTCCAAAAATGGAGCTTGAAACCAAGAAGGTTTTAAAACAGGCGATTTCAGCAACGCGTGTATTGGCTGAATTAAAGGGTAGGGCTGATGAGATTCCAAATCAATCTATGCTTATCAATGCAATTACCTTGCAGGAAGCAAAAGATAGTTCCGAAATTGAGAACATAGTAACTACTGATGATAATCTCTATCAAGCTTTTAGTGCTAACACGAACTCCACTGACGCGCAAACCAAAGAAGTATTACGATATCGGCAAGCCTTATGGGAAGGTTACAATAATCTTGACAAAAGGCCTTTGTCTACCAATACCTTTGTTTCGATTGTACAGACCATTAAAGAGAATAATGCAGGTATCCGCAAAACTACAGGTACTCGAATAACAAGTAACAATAAAACAATTTATACGCCACCAGAAGGAGAGAAGGTTATTAGAGACTTGTTAAAAAATTTAGAGGACTTTATTCATTCAGAAAATAGTATTGATGATTTGGTACGATTGGCAGTGATGCACTACCAATTTGAAGCTATTCACCCATTTCCTGATGGTAATGGAAGAACAGGAAGGGTTTTGAATATTCTCTATTTAGTTGAAAAAGGTTTATTAGATGCACCTATTTTATATTTGAGTAAGTACATTATCGAAAATAAGAATCAGTATTATACAAAATTAAGAGCCGTTACTGAAAAACAAGATTGGGAAGGGTGGATTTTATACATGTTAAAAGGAATCGAAGAAACAGCGAAATATACCCTTGAAAAAATAAACACTATTAATACTTTAATGAATGATACCATTTCCTTCGCAAAAGAAAAATTACCCTCTCGCGTTTATTCGAAAGAATTAGTAGAGTTGTTATTTGAACAACCCTATTGCAAAGTGAAGTTTTTGGTTGATAAAGAAATTGCCAAGCGTCAAACCGCAGCTGAATATTTGCAAGAATTAGAAAAAATAGGCATTCTTAAATCTCAAAAAGTGGGGGTGGAGAATTTGTTTTTAAATGTGAGGTTATTTGAGGTTTTGAAAAATTAAGATTGTATAAATTTTGAACTCCTTTAAATCATATTGATTTTCTGCTTATTTTTATAATGGTAAAAACACATAAAATTTACCTTTAAAAGGTGCGATTTAGTAAACGTATTGTTGTTAGGATACGAGATTAAATAGTATTATTTAATTCGTTGATAAAGAGATACTTGAAATAATTAAATGGATGCTTTCATCCCGACCAAGCGAAAAAGTGATTTGCGAGAGCAAGTCACTTTTTTGTTTCCAAGAACCTCCAAAACATAGTTGCTGATCAGTTTGGTAAAGATTTGGAACTTGCAGCACTAAACTTCGTTTCGCTCGCTTCAATTTGATTATCCATTTTCGGATTCGGATAATTATCGGACTGGTCTTCAACCGTCTCGTCCATACATACAAAATCTTTTTCGATCAAAAGCTGAATTGTGGCGCCGTTGGCTTTTTGTATGCTATGACGGAAACCGATTTGATTGGTTTCAAACCAATTTTCACTTGTTTTTTTTTCTAAAAACAGGGTGATGGTGTTGTTTTGAAATTGGGCATCAAGCGTATGAATTCCTTCTTTTGCTTCTAATACATAGGTGAATATCGTATTGCCAAAATCCGTGGTTTCTTCAAAGCGACCCGTTTTACAAAAAATCTCGACCTCTGATTTGGTCAAGCGATAGCGTATGGAATTTCCTTTGATTCTAATTTTCATCTTTTGCTTTCTTTTCAACCAGACTTTTGGTGAATTCATTTAAGGTTTCTACTTTTTCTTCAAAATCACCTTTTATAGTTTTCCGGAATTCGTTCAGGTTGTTGACCAGATCATCAATATTTTCAGGAATCACATCCTCGAAAAACTGACGTAACCGTTTGGCGGTCGTAGGTGATTTCCCATTCGTAGAAATAGCAACTTTGACATTTCCCTTGGTCACAATTCCTCCCATGTAGAAATCACAATACGGAGGATTGTCCGCCACATTGACCAGTATATTTTGCTTCCGGCAATCATGATATACCCGCTCATTGACCGAAATACTATCCGTAGTGGCGATAACCATGTGATTGCCAAGTAAAAAACTTGACTCGTACGCGGCTTTATGCATTTTAATGTTGAATTTTTGGGCCAGGGCGACGGTGCCTTCCCGATACATCGGAGATACCATTTCTACCTTGGCATTCGGACTTGATTTCAAGAGAAAGGTCAACTTTTCTTCCGCAACGTTACCACCACCGACAATTAAAACATTTAATTGTGAAACTTTAAGGAAAACAGGGTATAGATCGTTACGCTCCATGGAGTTCTTCTTTTTTATCTGTTTTGTAGTTTATGGTAACTCGTGTCCCTTTACCCACTTCAGAATTGATGAACAAACGCCCGTTGATATAGCTGATTCGTTCTTTCATAAAGAACAGACCCATTCCACCTTCACTGTTGTTTTTTGGGACTTCGTCTAGAATAGAGGCATCGAAACCCTTTCCATCGTCATCCACAACGATACTTAAAATAGCATCCTTGAAATTAATAGTGACCAAAATGTAATTGGCATGTGCATATTTTATGGCATTGTTCACCGCCTCTTGTGTAACCCTATAGATATTGGTTTCAGCTAAAGAATCAAAACGAATGTGTTCTTCTGTTTTATTCTCAAATAGAATAGTTTTCCCCGTAAGTTTTGAAAGCTCAATAGTCATTTTATGAAGTGCCGGAAAAATACCATGATCGCTCAATTCTGGGGGTGTCAAATTGAAAGTTGCTGTGCGAACACCCTTTATTAAATCAGCGGCCAAATCTTTGAGATAGGAAATTTTCTCTCCCGAATTCTCGATATTTTCCAAATCAATGGATTCAATGGTAAACTTTAGGGCTGTAAGCATCTGTCCGATACCATCATGTATGTCTTTTGCAATCCGTTTTCGCTCTTCCTCTTGCCCTTCAACAATTTGGCTGGCTTGTTGTTTTTTCTGAAGCATACGCTCTTCAAAATTCTGTTGGGTCAATTGGGCTACTTTCAATTGATTTTGTTTCCGTTGGGTGATGTCAGAGCATAAAATCAAAATACTCTGTTGTTTGCTTGCTTGGTGCATAGGAATAATCGAAATATCTAACCAAATCTGCTGTCCTGATTCTGTAGTGATTTGTATCTCTTCTGTTCGAATATTGTTCTTTCGATTGTTTTTGAGTACTTCTTTCAGGTATTGTTGTTGTCCCTCGTCGGTGGTTAATAGTTCTGACAAAGGGGTATTGAGTTGCTCTCTTTTGAGCCCTAAAAGTTTCAGGAATTTTTTACTGATGAAGACAATACTCCCGTCTTTACGGGCACTGGCAAAGAGAGCGGCATTGTCAATAACAAAGTTGAGTTCTTGTAATTCCCGCAATGACTTTTCTTTTTCGGTGAGCAAGGTCTCTATTTTCTTAGTGTTCATATCAGACTCTACCTGACTTTGCATTAAATTGGTGATCGTTTTGCGAATCTGTAGGGATAGGGGTCTAAAAATCAAGAGCATTTCAAGCAATAGGATCAAAAGGGAAAATGCCAATAGCCAGTATTCCTTTTGTTTTAAATTTTGAAGTTGCGCATTACTACGCGCATCGTATTTATTTACGATGTTGTCCATCAAACGCAAAAAGGAACGTTCGTTTTCTAAAAGAATGGTTTTCTGTCTGAGAAAATCAAAGGGCTCTATTTTTTCTTGAGATAGGATTTCTTCCGTTGCATTGACCATAGCCTTATGATGTGGATCTAGGTTTTGAAAAAGACTAAGGATCTCAGCATTGTTTTCAGGAGGGAGGTTCAAAGTGGGGTCTCCTAATTGAAGTCCTTTATGTGATGCTTTCCAAACGGATAAGGTTCGTTCTATTTCGGAAATAATCCCCTTTTTTTTCTCCGGGGAGGAAGTATCGTTGAGTAGTAACACTTCTTTTACCAATTTCTGACTGAATGCACGTTGCCGACCAGCAACATTGATTACCCGAGAATCACTTAACTGGGAATTTAAATGGGTCTGAATTAATATTTGAGCGATTATTATGGTCAAAGCGATTCCTGCCAGCGCCAAAAGATACCACTTCCTGACCCTAAAAAAGGTGGTGGTGTCAAGAGGTTTCTGATGGTTGCTACTCGGCATTGTTCTGTTTTCTTTTTGCGACGATAATTTATCTGGGACCAATTGCCCTGGATACGAGTTGAAGAGACACTTCGGAAAGCGGAAGCTTCAATGCAGCTGCATGGCCTTTATCGGACATCTTTCGCCACGTTTTTTGTAAAATGTCAATCGTTTTTTCTTCGGGATGTTTCGCGGCAAAGGGTTCAAAATAATATTCTAGAAATACCAAACAGATGACATCCTCCAAAGTCTGTGTCTCCTTGTTCTTTTTTAATTGTTTCTTTTCTAGAAGAAATCCGACCTTTTTAATCACTTCCTCTGGGTAACCAACTTGTTCTAAAATGGAAGCCGCTTTTTTGACATGGAACTTCTTCAACTCTTGTCGCCATCTTAGATACCCTTCGCGATTCATTTCGAAGGAATCACGTGTGATTTCCCAGCGACGAATATGTTGACAACGTGCTGTCAACTGCAAGACCTCGGAGGCATTTGGAGCAAAGGTGTTCAATTGCTCGGTCATTCGTTGAGCGTACAGCAATTCTTTAGGATATGTTTTTCCTTGGAAGACTTCTGTATTCGGGTCTTCCTTATTTGCGGCATCAAAAAGCGTAAAAGCATGTTGTAGTTGATCCGAAATCGACATATCAATGGGTTTTGACCAAAACTATTCAGAAAAGCCTACATACACAAAGCCATCCTCGATTTTAACGGGATAGGTGGCAATAGCTTCTAAGTCCCCATTGAGATGTTTTCCTGTTTTTAATGAGAAATTGTTCTTGTGCAAAGGGCAAGCCACTTTGGGTTCTAGGTTTTCATCACCGATCATTCCTCGAGACAAGACCATTTCCATTTTGTGGGGACATAGATTTTGACAGGCGTACCAAGCATTTTTCCTAGTGAAATTGAAAATCGCAACTTGTTTGTCCTTATACTTGATGCATGCCCCTCCATTTTTTGGGAATTTGGAAATCGCTGCCGCTTTAAACCAAATTTTTACATCTTCGGCAGGTACAGTTTCATAAAGGTTTAAACTAGCAATCATAATTTAGGTTTTTACAATTATCAATGAACAATGAACAATTGGGAGTGAACATGATGGGTTGAATTTCACACCCATGCCTTTGGCATTTTTTGTGCTCTCAACGATACGAACTCGATGTTGTCATCGGTCTCTTCAGAGTTTACGAAATGTGTATAGCGCTCTCTTATTTCAGGAGTTTCGACAGCTTCTGTCCACTCGCATTTATAGGAATCGACCAAGGCCTGCATTTCGGCATCCAGTTCGTCGACAATCCCTAAAGAGTCGTTGATGATTACATTTTGCAAATAGGTAATACCTCCTTCTAACTTTTCCAGCCAGGGAGCGGTTCGTTGTAGCGGGAGCGCTGTTTTGATATAGAACATGATAAAACGGTCTACATAGGTTATGGCGGTTTCCTTAGCTACTTTTTCAGCCAGTAAAATAGCATGTTTTGGATTTGCACCTCCATTTCCACCAACATATACATTCCAGCCACCTTCTACAGCGATGAATCCGAAATCTTTGCCTCTTGCTTCGGCACATTCGCGGATACAACCGGATACCCCTCCTTTAAATTTATGCGGAGAGCGAATGCCTTTATAGCGATTTTCGATTTCTACGGCGAAGCTTACACTTTCATCCATTCCGTAACGACACCAGGTAGAGCCGACGCAGCTTTTTACCGTACGGAGGGATTTCCCATAGGCTTGCCCTGTTTCAAATCCTTCTTTGATGAGTTCTTCCCAAATTAAAGGCAGCTCATGCAACTTCGCTCCGAACATATCGATTCGTTGCCCACCCGTGATTTTGGTGTATAAATCATATTTCTCGGCAATTCGACCCATGGCGATAAGCTGCTTGGGAGTGATTTCGCCACCTGCGACCCTAGGTACCACGGAATAGGTTCCGTTTCGCTGAATATTCGCTAAGTATCTGTCGTTAGTATCTTGAATAGTACTTTGTCTGTTCGCGGTTTCGTTGTAAATACTGGCAAAAATGGCTGCTATGGCAGGCTTACAGACCTCACAACCATGGCCTTTGCCCACCGTGTCCAACAGTTCATCATAATCTTGTATACCTCTTAATTTAACAATGTCGAACAGCTCTTGCCGCGAATAGTCGAAGTGTTCACATAGGTTTACCCTGAGTGTTTTTCCGATTGTTTTTAAACTCTCTGTTATTAAATCGGCCACCATCGGCTTGCAGCCGCCGCACCCGGTGGCCGCTTTTGTGGCTTTCGCGACCAACTTGATATTCTCATTTCCATCGTCCAAAACCGAAGAGCAAATTGCGCCCTTGGTCACTGCTTCACAGGAGCAGACTACTGCGGTATCCGGTAAATCCATAGCACTACCAAAGGAAGTGCCACCTTCACCGCGCCCCCCGATAATAAGAACTTCAGGGTGTTCGGGCAATGACATTTCATTCTGATACATCTGAAGCAGCATATTGTAATCTTCGGCTTCGCCGACCAAAATTCCGCCCAATAGTCTTTTACCATCATGGGAGACATTGATGCGCTTATATAGACTTTCCGTCTTATTTTCAAAAATGATGGAATGACCCTTCTCGGGAGGCATAAAAGGTGTCCCAAAGCTGGCCACATCAACACCGATTAGTTTTAATTTGGTCGACATGTCGATTTCCGTGGCCATGACCGATTCTTGCTTCCCGAGAATTCGATCTACGGCTACTTGCGCCATTTCGTAACCAGGTGCTACGAGACCATAGATCATTTGGTTATATAATGCGACCTCGCCAATAGCCAAAATATGTGGGTCGGATGTTTCCATTCTGTTATTGACTACAATACCACCGCGTGTTCCCATGGTTAAACCGGCACTTTTACCGAGTTCATCACGAGGTCGTATACCGGCTGAAATCACTAACATGTCTACATTTAGGATATCGTCCTCACCGAATTCCATGCCGGTGATTTTGCCATTTCCCAAAATCTGATTCGTGGCTTTGCTCAGGTGGATATGAATACCCATTGACTCCAATTTTACCTGCAGTACTCTACTGCCTCTACTGTCGAGCTGTCGCGGCATTAATTTTGGCGCGAATTCCACCACATGTGGCTCGAGCCCCATGTCCATAACGGCCTTTGCCGCTTCCAATCCTAGTAGGCCACCTCCAAGTATGGCGGCTTTTCCTCCCTTTATGGTTGCCGCATAGGCCAAGGTGTCTTGTAAATCCTCTATCGTACGGTATACAAATACGCCATTTTTCTCCACCCCTCGAATAGGGGGAACAAAAGGAACGGATCCCGTGGCCAGTACCAGATAGTCATAGGCAACACTTTTGCCTTTGGAAGTAGTCACAGTTTTAACATCGTTATCAATGTCGGAAACGCGCTCATGGGTATGCAATTCGATTCTATTTTGCTCATACCAACTTCTGGGTGCAAGACGCAAGCGTTCCGCATCCCCATCTTCGAAGAACTCACTTAAATGAACACGGTCATAGGCGACGCGAGGTTCTTCCCCGAAAACGATAAGCCTATAGCTAGAGGTATCCGACTGGGCCACAAACTTCTCGCAGAATTTAAACCCCACCATTCCATTTCCAACGACTACAACTGTTTTCATAAGCTTCGATTTTAATACGAAAGCACAATATTACGTATTAATACGTATTTTTTATCTGTTTATATGGAAATAAATACGTATTCTTGTTGCGGATATGATAATCTTTCCATAAAAAAGTAGTAATATGAAAAACGAAAACTCACCGAAAGTAAGCTTGGTAGGTGCAGGGCCTGGAAGCAAAGACTTAATTACATTAAGGGGTTTGAGGGTTTTGAATGCTGCTGACATCATTTTATATGATGCCTTGGTGAGCGAGGAGCTTCTTTTGGAAGTAGATGCTTCGATACCGAAAATATACGTAGGTAAGCGCTGTAGTAAGCATTCCTTTACCCAAGATAATATCAACATCCTTATGGTTGAAAATGCATTCAAATATGGACATGTAGTTCGTCTTAAAGGAGGGGACCCCTTTGTCTTTGGACGAGCACAAGAGGAGATTGATTATGTGGAATCCTTTGGTATCCCCGTTTCCGTAATACCCGGAATTTCAAGTGCCTTGGCAGTGCCCTCCGGCCAAGGAATACCCATGACACGACGCGGCGTTAGTAGTAGTTTTTGGGTGATGACAGCGACCAAGCGCGACGGTTCTTTTTCCGAGGATTTGATTTATGCGTCTAAATCTTCAGCGACCATGGTCATTCTAATGGGTATTCGAAAATTATCGAAAATAACTCTTGAAGTTAGTAAATATAGAGGTTGCGAGATGCCAATAGCTATTGTTCAAAATGGAACTCTTGACAATGAATGCTGTACCATTGGTACCTTGGGCACAATCAATTCATATTATGAAACTTTGGATGTTTCCAAACCTGGAATTATCATTATAGGAAATGTAGTGGCCGAACACCCTGCCTTTTTTGAAGAAGAGGTACAGCGCGTACTCCATTCTAGCCTATAGGTGTATCTTAGTAAATAAGGTCAGTTGATTGATACTTTAATTTTCTTTCTTTTTTATATTTTTTTTTGAATTCTTCAATTTCATTATCTCTTTTTTCACAATTCTGGATTTTCAGAGAACACTTTATCCCATCCTCATAAAAATACGTATAACAACAAATATTTGGCACTAGAAATACGTATAAATACGTATTAGTACGTATTTTTGACCCGTTAAGTAGTATAACCTTATAAATCGTATTGAATATGAAATCAATTTTGAAAACCTCCTTTTTTCTATCGGTAACCCTATTAATGGTTGCTTGTGGTGGAAAGGAAGCTAAAAAAACCACAGAAACGACTTCTGAAGCCGTCGCATCAAAAACGCAACAATTGGATATTGAAAAACCACAACTCACATTCGGGTTTATAAAATTAACGGATATGGCTCCTTTGGCTATCGCCAAAGAAAAGGGGTTCTTTGAAGAGGAAGGGCTTTTTGTTTCTGTTGAAGCCCAGTCGAATTGGAAGAATGTATTGGACCGCGTCATTGATGGACAGTTAGACGGTTCGCACATGTTGGCCGGACAGCCTATTGCAGCTGGTGCCGGATTCGGAAGACAAGCACAATTGGTAACTCCCTTTTCCATGGATTTGAACGGAAATGGAATCACGGTTTCGAATGACGTTTGGTCAAAAATGAAACCAAACGTTCCGAAAGGATCCGATGGAAAACCGATTCACCCTATTAAAGCAGACGCGTTAAAACCCGTAATTACCGACTACAAGAATAGTGGTAAACCTTTTAAAATGGGAATGGTATTTCCTGTCTCCACACACAACTATGAAATTCGATATTGGTTGGCGGCTGCCGGAATTCATCCGGGCATGTACACTGCTGACAACGTACAGGGTCAAATTGATGCTGAGGTTTTACTTTCGGTGACACCGCCGCCGCAAATGCCAGCTACTTTGGAATCTGGAACTATTTATGGGTACTGTGTGGGTGAACCATGGAATCAGCAAGCTGTATTTAAGGGTATCGGAGTTCCTGTAACCACCAACTATGATATCTGGAAAAACAATCCTGAGAAGGTTTTCGTAATGACAAAAAAGTTTGTCGATGACAATCCGAATACGGCGGTTGCTGTTACCAAAGCATTGATTCGTGCAGGTAAATGGCTGGATGAGCCTTCGAATAGAGCGGAGGCTGTAAAGATTCTTTCTATGTCTCAATACGTAGGTGCGCCAGAAGAGGTATTGGCGAATTCTATGACCGGAACTTTCGAATTCGAAAAGGGTGACAAGCGCGAGATGCCCGATTTCAATGTCTTTTACAAGTACAATGCAACCTATCCTTTTTATTCGGATGGTATTTGGTTCCTAACGCAAATGCGTAGATGGGGACAAATTCCTGAAACAAAAACCGCAGAGTGGTATGGTTCGACCATCAAAGACATTTACCGTCCTGATATCTGGAAAAAAGCTGCGGACTTGTTGGTGGCTGAAGGACAAATTCCCGCAACCGATATTCCTGAAACGGATGGATACAAACCCGTAACCGCTGATTTTATTGATGGAACGTCCTTCGATGCAAAAGATCCAATCGGATACATCAATAGTTTTTCCATCGGAAATAAAGACTAAGAAATTCTATTCTCATAATCGAAGCAAAGTAAAGCAGCATGGAACAAGAAATCACATTAAAAAAAGAAAGTCAACCCTTGGCATTTTTAAAGCCTTTGGTCGTCAAGTTTACGCCAAAGTTTCAAAAGGGGGATATTATTTCTTCCTTAAAGAAAACGGGAATTACCATTGTCTCGATCCTATTGTTTTTGGGCTTATGGCATTTGGGTTCCAAGGCCCTGTATAATAAAGAAGCAGCCTACAAAATCGAGAAGGCACTAACGGAACAGGGGCAGGCAGCGGCAGATGCCGAACGTGCCTGTATCGCCTCAGGCGATAGTAGTTGTCAACCGAATACACTGCCTTCTCCGGCTCAAGTTTGGAGTTCGCTACAGGCCTTAATTGCAGACCACAAAGTAATTACTGCAGACAAAGCAGCCTTTGTTGAAAAGATGGCCGAAACGAATATCAAGTTAGTGGAACAGGGTAAAGATGCGATTGTCTATACCGGTCGTGCCTCCTTTGTGGATATTGTTTTGACCAGTATAAAAACCGTGTTCGCTGGTTTTCTATTGGCGCTTTTAATTGCTGTACCTATTGGAGTTATTATCGGTTTGAGTCCCTCGTTACGAAGTGCGTTCAACTGGTTTATTCAAGTTTTTAAACCCGTATCCCCTGTAGTTTGGTACTTACTGGTTTTCATGATCGTAAAGACCTTGTATATTGGGGATAGCTCGGATAATGCTTTCGTGATTTCCTTTATAAGTGTGGGTTTATGTGCCATGTGGGCGACGCTCGTCAATACGGCTATGGGCGTTTCTTCGGTGGATAAAGATTACATCAATGTTGCAAAAGTTTTAAAATTAGGCACGTTTCAAAAGGTGTTTAAAGTGATTTTGCCTTCCTCCTTACCCTTGATCTTTACGGGATTACGAATTACCCTTTCAGTAGCTTGGATGGTTTTAATTGCCATCGAACTATTGGCCCAAAGTCAAGGACTAGGACTCTTTGTTTGGGAAGAATTCCAAAACGGAGCGAACGATTCAAACGCAAAAATTATCGTGGCCATGTTCATCATCGGTATCATCGGTTTCTTATTGGATAGACTGATGCTAACCGTACAGAATATGGTCTCGTTCAACAAAAACGAGGGAGTATAAAAAAGATATAAGACAGCTACACTGCTAGACGTAAGACGAATCATTCATAACTAAAAAGATGGCATACCTAGAACTAAATAACATCAATAAAACCTACGGAGAAGGAGAAAACGCTACTGAAGTGCTTTCAGATATCAATCTCTCTATAGAGGAAGGAGAATTTGTTGCCATCGTGGGCTTTACCGGAAGTGGAAAAACAACTTTGGTCAACCTGATCAATGGACTCCTAAAGCCAAGCAGCGGTGAGGTTTTGTTCAAAGGAGAACCTGTGGTGGATACAAGTCATGAAAGGGGCGTGATTTTTCAAAACTATTCCTTATTGCCGTGGTTAACGGTAGGGCAGAATGTCTATATGGCGGTCAAAGAAGCTTTTCCAAAGGAGTCTAAAAGTACATTACAGCAGAGGGTTCGCGACTATGTCGATATGGTCAGCCTAACGCCTGCGATTAACAAAAGACCAAAGGAACTATCTGGGGGAATGCGTCAGCGTGTGGCGGTCGCAAGGGCCTTAGCCATGAATCCTGAGATGATCATCATGGACGAACCTTTAGGAGCTTTAGACGCTCTGACCCGGGGTAATCTTCAAGATGAGATTTTGAATATCTGGAGTAAAGACAAACGCACTGCGCTCTTGATTACCAATGATGTAGACGAAGGTATTTATATGGCGGATAGAATTATTCCTTTAAAGCCTGGACCAAATGCGACTTTGGGTCCGGAGTTTAAAATTGATATTGAACGGCCGAGAGACAAGACGGCTTTGAATGATAATCCAAATTATAAGAAAACTAGAAATGCCATCATCGAATACTTGATGGATATAGGTGAGTCTCGTAAATCGGTTTCCCAAGAGGAATTCGTACTTCCTGAAATCGCACCAAAAAGTTTTGTAGCCTAAAAAAAGAAAACCATGAGTACAGCAAGTATGACAAAACCAATCACCGAAAACGGAATTCTATTTCCGTCGAAAGTGATGTTGGACCTATCGAAACTGAAGAAGGTATATTCCACACCAAAAGGTGATTATGTGGTATTGGAAGATTTGAACCTGCAAATAATGAAGGAAGAGTTCGTTACTATTATCGGGCACTCCGGTTGCGGAAAAACGACCATGTTATCAATGATTGCAGGCCTAAACCCAATTTCAGGAGGAAACATTGCCGTTTTGGGGAACCCTGTAAAAGGCCCTGGACCCGATCGCGGAGTGATTTTTCAATCGCCAAGTCTCATGCCCTGGATGACCGCTTTGGAAAATGTGTTGTTGGGAGTCAATCAAGTCTTTCCCCATGCTACAAAGGCACAACGAAAGGACATCGCCAAATACTATTTACACAAAGTAGGACTTGATGGCGCTTTCGATAAAAAGGCCATCGAATTATCGCAAGGCATGCAACAACGAGTTGGTATTGCCAGGGCTTTTGCTATAAAGCCCAAAGTGCTCTTACTCGATGAACCTTTCGGCATGCTCGATTCCTTGACCCGTGGAGAACTGCAAGACATTCTAATAGAAATCTGGAACAAAGAAAAAATTACCGCCGTAATGATTACACATGATGTTGATGAAGCCATTTTTCTGGCCGATAGGGTGGTTATGATGACCAGTGGTCCAAGGGCTAAAATTGGAGATATACTGGATATTGAATTCGAACGTCCCCGTACTAGAAAATCCGTATTGGAGCATGATGATTATTACACCTATCGCAAACATTTGATAGACTTTTTAGAGCACTGATAACCAAAATTAAATCACACGTATGAACTGAGCTTACTAAGCGTTATTGCCTTTCGATTGCTATAGTGGCGAATGACATACGACCTTTAAGAATCCATTAAAAATACACAGATGAAAAAACAACAACTCGTAGTTGTCCTAGCCTTGCTATGCACTACATTTACCTTTGCACAATTTACTTTAGATGGTCAGTTTAAGCCGAGAACAGAGTACCGCAATGGCTTTGGAAGCATTATTCCCGATGCTGCGGATCCGGGTTACGCGATTTCGACCAGAATACGTCTTAATGCGGGGTATACCTTTGATTCCTATCAATTCTATGTTAGCCTACAGGATGTAATGGTTTGGGGGGAAAATCGACAAATATTGCCCGATGATCAAAACGATTCTTTTGCGGTCTTCGAGGCTTGGGCAAATATCCACCTTGGAAAGGGGTGGTCTACAAAACTAGGGCGCCAAGTACTCTCCTATGATGACCAACGCATTTTTGGCGGACTCGATTGGGCACAACAAGCACGTAATCATGATGCGGGGCTTCTAAAATACAAGAGCGAGAAGTTCATGCTCGATATCGGTCTCGCCTTTAGTCAGGATTTTGATAATCCCACAGGATTTCAGTCCGTTGGAACGGCCTATAACACAGCAGGTTTCTTTACCTATAAGACCATGCAGTATGCCTATTTGAAACAACAATGGACGAATCTTTCAGGAAGTTTATTGCTTTTGAACAATGGCTTCCAGAATTTTACGGGAGAAGCGGATGCCCGTGTAGCTGATGGTACCAGTAATCTTCAGACCCTAGGAACCCATTTGAACTATAAAAAAGGAAGCTTCGGGGCGGCGCTCAACGCCTTTATTCAAACAGGCGAACGACAGGGGCAAGTCGATGTCAAAGGTGCTTATTTACTGGGATTGGACTTGAGTTATAAGGCGACCTCAAAGGTAGGTCTAGGCATAGGGGTCGAGGTCATCAGCGGAAATGATGGAGAAGCGGGCGAAACGGGAGCCTTCTTTCCCTTATATGGCACCAATCATAAGTTCAACGGGTTTATGGATTATTTCTATGTTGGAAATCATGCCAATTCCATTGGATTGTTCGACATACACGCAAGTGCCAAGTTTACCCTTGGTAAGACCTCAAGTTTATTGGTAAAGGTATTGAACTTCAGCGGAGAGCAAGAATTAGCGAGTGGAGAAAAGTCATTGGGCACAGAGGTAGACCTGGTATTCGCCAAGAAATTCAAAGGTTACGGGTTAGCGATCGGCTATTCCCAAATGTTCGCGAACGACGGTATGTATGAGTTGAAAGGAGTTTCCGAAGATTTGGCCGCCGGTACGCAAAACTGGGCTTGGGTGCAACTCACCATGAAACCAAAATTCCTGAACACGGCCAAGAAAGACTAGTCCGTAAAGATGCTTCGATAGGCTATCATGACCCTCTGGGGTTGTGGTAGCTTTTTTGTTCGTACGATCATCCTGAGTACTTGACTTCGATTTGTACAGGCTCCTTTGAAGTGTATTGAAACACTTTTACGCTGCGCCATCCTCAGTGGAGTCGAAGGATTAGGAATACAAAGGGGCTTTGATTATGCTCAGACTGACATTTGAATAACATCATACATTCCACGTCGAGCACCCAACAAAAATGCTATATTTGTACGTATAACTACTTATAGTATTATCGTATTTTGAATCAAACTACCATAGTTTTAGTTGACGACCATGTACTAGTGCGCGATGGTATTCGTGCCCTTTTAGAAAGCGAAGAAGATTTGGTTGTTATTGGGGAAGGCGCTGATGGTACTGAAGCAATAGCGCTTGTAGAAGCCAAAAAACCGGATATACTGATTATCGATATTCGAATGCCTAAGATGACGGGTATCGAAGCGGTGGAAAAATTAAGTGCTGCAAATGCAGAAGTCAAATGCATTATTCTCTCTATGCACGATTCTGAGGAGTATATTTTGCAATCCGTGGCGGCAGGTGCCAAGGGTTATTTGCTCAAGGATACCGGTAAAGTAGAGTTCATTAAGGCCATTCATACGGTACAGGAAGGTGGAAAGTACTATAGCGGGGATATTTCGAATGTTTTGGTCAACAATTTGCTGAATCCAAAAGCAAAGAGTAATGAGAGTCACGACAAAAACATACGTACGAACAATCCCTTTGATTTGACCAATAAGGAAATTCAGGTCTTAGAGTTGGTCTTATCAGGATTGACAAATAAACAAATTGCCGAAAAGCTACAAAATAGCAAACGTACTGTAGAAACACACCGTTTTAATCTCATGCGCAAGATGGCGGTCAAAAACTTAATGGACCTCTCAAAAAAAGCACAAGAATTCAATTTGGTCTAAGGCCGATTTATATTTTGATAATAGTAATTTCATTCCCTTTTTTTAGCAATACCCTGAAAATACCCGCTAACTATTACCATATTATTACTACGTATTAGTACGTATTTTTCTAATTTGCTTGTTCAAATATGATGCTGTCATAGATAGATTGCGCAATGCAGAAAAAGAAAACAGAAAAGACGATTTGTTCCTATTGTGGTGTGGGTTGCGGTATTGAAGTTACTGTAGATACCAGGGGTACGATTACGGTAGAAGGTGATGAAGACTACCCTGTAAATAAAGGTATGCTCTGCTCTAAAGGGCGCAATCTAAATTATGTAGCCCAAGATACTAGCGACCGTATTTTGCACCCTGAAATGCGTTGGAGCAGAAACCACCCCTTGCAAAAAGTCTCTTGGGATACGGCTTTTGAACGCGCCGCCGCGGTTTTTAAAAGTATCATTGCCAAACATGGTCCCAATAGTGTGGGCTTTTATGTGTCCGGTCAATGCTTGACCGAGGAGTATTACCTTGCCAACAAGATCGCCAAAGGCTTTATCGGGACGAATAATATCGATACCAACTCTCGTTTGTGTATGAGTTCTGCGGTGGTCGGCTATAAAAAAACGGTAGGTGAAGATTCCGTGCCCATTGCTTATGCGGATATAGAACTTGCCGATACTTTTTTGATTGCCGGTGCGAATCCCGCTTGGTGCCATCCGATTTTGTATCGTCGTTTAGAGCAACGGAAGGCAGATAACTCCGAAGTCAAAGTCATTGTTGTTGACCCTAGAAAAACACAAACAGCCGCCGCAGCTGATTTGCATTTGCAGATTCTTCCCGGTACCGATGTTGTTTTATTCAATGCGATTGCCCGTTGGTTGATAGACAAACGAAAAATCGATAAGAATTTTATAAAGAAGCACACGGTCAATTTTGAGGCCGTCAAAGAAATGGCCTTTTCCCTTTCCATTAGACAAGCGGCAGATAAGTGTGGTATTCCAGCCTCTGAAATCCGCAAAGCGGCGCAGTACATTGCAGAATCGAGCAAATTTTTAAGCATGTGGACGATGGGACTCAATCAAAGTGTGATTGGGGTGGCTAAGAACGTGTCCCTTCTCAATATTTCCCTTTTAACGGGTCAAATTGGCAAACCCGGTTGCGGTCCATTTTCACTCACAGGACAACCCAACGCGATGGGCGGTCGTGAAGTAGGAGGGATGGCAAACCTTTTGGCCGCTCATAAAGATTTAGGAAATCCGATCCATAGAAAAGAGGTCCATGATTTTTGGGGAGGAAAGGAAATCCAAGGTGAACCCGGCTATACGGCCACCGAAATGTTCGATGCTTTGGAAAAAGGGAAACTAAAAGCTATTTGGATTATCTGTACGAACCCGGTCGTAAGTATGCCCAACGCACACAAAGTAGAACGTGCATTGAAAAATGCAGCTTTTGTGGTAGTTCAGGATATTTCCCATGATTCTGAAACTACCAAGTTCGCAGATCTGCTCCTACCTGCAGCAGGTTGGTTAGAGAAGGAGGGAACGATGACCAATTCTGAGCGTCGTATCAGCTATTTGCCCAAAGTAATCGACCCACCTGCGGAAGCTTTGCCCGATGTGGAAATCTTGTGGCGCTTTGCACAAGCGATGGGTTTTAAAGGTTTTGATTACTCCACTGCCAGCGAAGTCTATGACGAGCATTGTCTGTTGACCAAAGGCACCAATATCGATATTTCCGGACTCAATTATGACCGACTAAAAAACGAAGGAAGTTTTCAATGGCCGGTTCCCCATCCTACGCATCCGGGTACCCCGAGACTTTTCAAGGACAATATCTTCTATACGCATGATACGAAGGCACATTTTAATACACCAGCTACGCTTTACAATTCATCCGAAGCAACTGATATTGATTTCCCTTTAATCTTAAATACAGGTCGTATTCGGGACCAATGGCACACCCGAACCAAAACAGGAAAAGTCAAGCGTTTGCTCACTCATATTCCGCAACCTTATCTTGAGATGAACAAGGTTGATGCGTATCTACGAAAACTGAAAGATGGTGATATCGCCGTTATCAAAAGCCGTAGGGGAGCAGTGCAAGTAAAGGTAAAAGTGACTGGCGATAGTAGGGATGGTGTCGTTTTTCTTCCGATGCATTGGGGCAAAGTATTGAATAATGATTTTGGTCGCGCCAATAATATTACGAATGATATTGTCGACCCGGTTTCCAAAGAACCTGATTTTAAATACTGTGCGGTTCAAGTGGAGAAATTTGTAAAGCAAGAGCAGAAAATAGTCGTCATCGGTGCTGGGGCTGCTGCCTATCGCTTTATACAATCGTATCGCGAGAAAAATCAAAAAGATGTTTTGAATGTGTTTTCCAAAGAAAAGGACCCCTTTTACAATCGGGTTTTGCTTCCAGAATATGTGAGTGATGAATTGTCTTGGGAATCCCTAGAAAAACTAAAGCAGGGCGAACTGGAAAAGTTGAATGTAAACCTACATCCCGGAATCGGAATAACAAACATCGATGAAACTGCCCAAAAGGTTATGGATACTGATGGAAACGAACATTCATACGACCTGCTAGTGATGGCGACAGGAAGTCGCGCCTTTGTACCCAGCGAAGTAAAAATGGACGTTCCGGGTCGGTTTACGATGCGTGAACGTGGTGATGCCGACAAGCTGAAAAGATACCTGAAAGAAACCGGATTGGCGGCCGAAGAACAGCATGTGGTCATCGTAGGAGGGGGATTACTTGGATTAGAACTCGCCGCGGCCTTAAAGAAAATACACGTCAATATCAGCATTGTACAACGCGCCCCCCGATTGATGGAGCGACAGCTCGATAATGTAGCGAGTCGCCTATTGGCCGAGGATGTTGTCGAGCGAGGAATCAACATCTATTTTGATAATGAAGTGAGCACCGTTTTTGAGGAAAAGGAAAGTACGGACTCCCTCTTGGTGAATCTCAAAACAGGTCGAACGATACAGTGCAATGCTATCGTCTATGCAATTGGCACACGACCGAATATTGAACTGGCGAAACAATCGAATCTCGAAACCCGACGTGGGGTAGTCGTCAATTCGTATTTGCAAACAAGCAATCCTTCGATATTTGCCTTGGGTGAAATTGCGGAGTTTGAAAACGCGCTATTCGGAATCACATCCGCCGCGGAGCAACAAGCTGACATTGCGGCCAACTATATTCTCGGGGATTTTAGCAGTATCTATACCGGTTCCGTATTAATGAATATTCTAAAGTTCGAGAATCTTGATTTGTGCAGTATCGGTATGGTGAACGCACCAAAAGAGGATAGTGCCTATGAGGAAATAATTTTGATGGATGCCAGTAAACGCTTCTATAAAAAATGTATCGTTAAAGATGATATGTTAAAGGGAGCTATTCTGATGGGGGATAAAAACGAATTTGCAGAGTTCAAGCGCTTGATTGAAGAAGAAATCGAACTCTCTGAAAAACGGAATGAACTCCTGCGTGGAGCGTCAAATACGATGCCACTAAAAGGAAAATTGATTTGTTCGTGTAGTCAGGTTGGGGAAGGTAATATATGGGATGCTATTGCCGGTGGCTGTGATACTTTTAATAGACTATGTTCTGAAACCGGGGCCGGTTTGGGCTGTGGTAGCTGTAAGCCAGAAGTAAAAGCTTTGTTGGATGGTCAGCTCGCAATTTTACAATAGCAGAGGGTCAAATTGAGCGGAGTAGAAATGTTTAGATGGACGTAGCCCTTCGACTCCGCTCAGCATGACTTTAGTTTAATGATAAAACTATGAATGACGATTTGCACCGCATATTGATACGTGGGGGAGTGACCTCACCGGGAGAATTGAAAGATATCATTTTCATGCTAGAGACTGCTGGTTTGAAGGAAGTCCATTTTGGGTCACGCCAAGATTTGCTTTTTCCGATGAAGGCGGCCGACGAAGTACAGTTAGAAAGTATCTCGCAATTCAATACCGAAATTGTTGGTGAACGCAAGTATCAGAATATTGTGTGCAGCTATGTTTCCGCAGATATTTTTGACATGACCTATTGGTTAAAAGGGTCTACTTATCTCTATATTTTAGAAGGTTTTGGCGATAACCCCAAGCTTAAAATCAACATCACTGACCCGAAACAAAGACTGGTACCCATTTTTAGTGGTGACTTGAATTTTGTTGCCTCTGAGAGCGAAGATTACTGGTATTTGAATGTCAAACTTCCCCATTGGCAGCGGTCGGCTACCTATCCCGTATTGATTTATACATGGGATATTGCCAAAATTTCCCAGGCTATTGAAACCATTTACGAGGATATTCAAGATGTAGAAGAGCTCTTTTTTGTACTCAGCAAAAAGTTGGATACGAATAACAAGGCCATTGAAAAAGAATTGAAAATCGAGTATACGACTTTTCCCTATTACGAAGGAATGAACCGTATGGGGATTGACCAATATTGGCTGGGCTTGTATTGGCGAAACAACAAGTATGACCTCGCTTTTTTAAAGGAGTTTTGTGGTTTTTGTTTGGATAATAGTATTGGTAAACTATGTATTACTCCATGGAAATCCTTCATCGTAAAAGGTATAAAAAAAGACAGTCGCTTAGAATTAGAACGCTTTTTAGGACAATGGGGAATCAATGTACGTCACTCCCAATTGGAAATGAATTGGCATGTGCCCGTAGATGATTCAGAAGCTTTGGAACTCAAGAAGTTCTTAGTCAGAAGTTTCGACCAAAATGATATCAGCACCTATGGCCTAACTTTCGGAATTAGTAACGATGTCGGTAAACGTTCTCATTTTGCTTCGGTGATTATTGAGAAGAATGCTCTTCCTGCAATTGTACAAGACTTTGAAGTACGACCAACCTATAATGTATTGCATTTCGAAAATTTTGACCCGAATACACAAAAATACCTGGCTTACGCGCAGGACGTAGATAAGATAGAACTCCCAGGATTGTTAATGGAGCTCAGTAAAAAGTACTTTGTCGAATTGGGCAAATTGGCAACAAGAGAAGAACCCGTGAATGGCAACAGTGAAAAGCAAAAGCAGTTCGTCTATCAATGCCAATCTTGTTTTACCGTATACGACAAATTGTATGGCGATGCCAAAGCAGGAATATCGGCGGGGACTATTTTTAAAGATTTGAAGGAATCTTACCAATGCCCGGTTTGTGATTCCCCAAAGAAGAATTTTGAGAAAGTAGAGTTAGAAATCAATAGTTTCTAATTCAAGAAATTTTTGGCAATTTTGGTGTATTGATTGATTTTCCAATTCAGTAGTGTAAAGGAAGCGTAAAATTTGCCTTTATGAGTGCCATTTTGAACCAAGTTTGGAGTTAGGCAATCATGTAAAATAAGGTCTTTAAGTAATTATAATTAATATAGTATTAGTTCTGTCGTCCCGACTAACCGGAAGAGTGATTTGCGAAAGCAGGTCACTTTTTTGTTTTTAGAAGCTTTCAAAATTAAGGTAAGTCCACCGGTCATTGAATTGGGTGATGTGTATTGAAAATTGAAACCAAAACTCATTGAAGTAAGTAGAATCGCTTTAATGCTTTGATCGATACGGAGTTTGAGTAATGTCTTTCTATTATTCAACTGCAAGGATGACTGGGTCACTTGAGCACAGAAGGTTCAGGCTGTTAGAATTCAAAGCACATCATTAGCCTTTTTTGGTATTGATATTCAATGTTTTAGCTTGGCCAAGACTTGGGAAAACTTTTCGGAGAACTGGTAATCGGTCTCCTCCAGTTGCTCGTAGGATCGAATAAAATCGATTGCGCTCAACTCCAACAGTTTTACTACCTGTGATGTACCTAATTTGGACTCCATTGTGCGCATCATGTCATAGAATACAAAATAGGCGGGACTATCATACATGCCGGACAACGAAAGATCATCAACAAAGTCGTAGTCACATCTTTGTTCGAACAAATCAATAACCAACAATTCAAAGAGTCTGTAGTTTGTCTCTTTGCGCCGCTGGTTTTTGTTGTAAATTTTTTGATTGAACAGGGCATAGCCGCTGGCATTTTCGACCTTTGTAAAATCTGCAACATAGGTGGCCATTCCTTCCCGGAAAGCTTGTTCTATATAGTAGGCCGCGGGTTCGTTTTTTGAGAGCTTAGGCCTGGTCTGGTCTTGTATAAGATGCAAGACTTCATGCTTACAAAGGAGTTGAAGTCCGACAGCATCGTTTTTTTCAAAAGACGATACATCTATATAAAAGGAATTCGGTTCACCGTCCATCGTCCATCCTCCACCGATAGCTCCAAAAACGAAATATAACGTGATATGACGCTGGTTTGACGCCGGCAAAAAGTCGCCTAGGCTTTCAATCAAAGCCCTTTTTATTTTGGACTCTTCCGTTTTGAGATTGGTGACAAATTCGGCACCGATTTGAAACTTGGGCTTGACACGACTATAGAAAAACAGATCCGGAGCATCACTTTCGGTCAGCAGGTGGCCTAAACTTTCTTTAAATGCCTTTTCGTTGGCCGACGGGCGGTAGGATTTCATTTTTTTTAGAAAACCCTGGGTTCCTTGACTGGAGACCAGTTGCTCAAAACGGATATCGGTAATGGTGTCTTCAGCCCGAAGGGTTTGGATACCCTCGATCATGTCATAATTAAAGGTAATCTCTAATTGTCCATATAAGGAAGGGAGGACAAGTAGGGCAATAAAGCAAAAAATATGGTTTTTCATCAGTTGGTTTTAGCGTCCGTCCTAAAAATAAGCAACCGGATGGAAAAAAATCTTTATTTCGATTGATTTGTATTGCAAACTGGTCTCAATCCGATTTTTGAGACTTCTTGTTTTCGAAGGATGTTATTACGACATATACCTTCGAGACTCGTAATGGGCGTCAGAAAAAAATGTTTCTGTTATTGATTGGTCTTTTCTCCTAAAGTGAAAGGAGAATCGGGAAGTGATTGTTGGAGGAATAGATGGGGCAGGGGTAGCCGATGATTCTAACGGTACAGTGACTTCACGGCTCGCAAACTCGAAGTTTCCCTTACAATCGACCATTTTATGAGATTTTTTTTTGAATAAGTCAAATCATCTAAATAAATCAAATTCAAATGTTCAAGTATTTAACACTAGTAGTACTTTTTTCAAGCACTCTTTCCTTTGCCCAAGATTTACCTAGAAGGGCCGCCTTTGAATCAAAAATCGCTTGGCCCGATAATAAGACTCCAGGAGCGGTGATAAACGATATCATAGCAGGTTCTCCTTTGGACAAAGCGGGGTTTCAAAAAGGAGATCTGATAATTGCGGTAAATGACAGACTTGTAGGCAATCAAGAGGATTGGAGTGCAATCACCTACGGTTTGAGATCTGTAGCGGATACTAAAATCGAGGTCAAGCGTAATGGAAAGCTCGTTTCAGCTAAAGTACGGCTAAAGGCAATGCCCTATGAAGAGAATAGCAATGTAAAGACCCTGTACGAGACAGTGGTCAATGATTTTGGTATAAAGCAACGTGCCATAATAACGATACCAAAAGGAAAGGAGTTGCAGAAAAACCCGGCCATTATTCTCATACAAGGCTTAAGTTGTTCTTCAGTGGAAAAGTATTCTGGCAGGAGTAACAATTGGGTAAAGCTCATACAAGACCTTGCCGAAAAATCGAACATGGTACTTTTTCGAATTGAAAAACCCGGTGTTGGCGATAGTGAAGGCGACTGCGGAAAAGTTGATTTCAAAACAGAGCTAAACGGATATGAATCCGCGGTCAAATATTTGAAAAGCAGACCTTACGTCGATACCGCTAAAATTGTTGTCTATGGCAACAGTATGGGTAGTGCCCTAGCACCATACCTTGCAAATACCTATGACCTCGCCGGGGTTATCTCTGATGGTACTTTTTTTAAAACCTGGTTTGAGCATATGTTGGAGATTGAGCGAAGAATACTGAATATAGAAGGCAAGACACAAGAAGAAGTTTATGAACTGATGAATACGGTTTACATTCCGTTGTATTATGAAATGCTTGTTAAAAAACGCAGTTTCGCAGCCATACTAAAAGATCATCCTGCCTATAAAAAGTACCATCGGCAAGGGTTGTACCACATGTATGGTAGGTCAATGCAGTATTATCACCAAGTACAGGATTTCAACTTTGCCAAGCAATGGGAAGACCTGAAGGTACCTGCCCGAATACGATGGGGAACCAATGATTGGATAATGACCGAAAGTGATAACAATATGATTGTGTCGGTTCTAGAAAAAAATGACCATCCTGATTATGAGCTTTTTAAATATGAGGGTCTTGACCATTGGAGTACCTTACACCCTGATTATGCCAGTAGTTATCACTTTAAACCAGGCGAATGGGAGTCGGATGTTAGCCAGCAAATTATCGATTGGGCTTGGGAAATCTTAAAAAAGGACCAGTAGTTATAGGGGTCGCATCTGCTCTTGATACTGCTTTGGGGTGATACCTTCTCGTTGCTTAAACTGCCGATAAAAGGTGGCCTTCGACGAAAACCCTACTTTTTCGGCGATTCCGATCAGACTGTACTTATGGTTTTCCTCCAGTACAATTAACGACTTGAATTCATTTACCCGTAAGGTATTTATGAATTCAAGAGGAGTCTGGTCGAATTCTTTTTTTAAAAACAACTTGAACTGAGCTGCCGAGATTTTGTCCGTTTTCAATAAACTTTTCAAGTCGAAATCAGGTTGGGTGAATACTTTTTTGGTATCAAAATGGGTTTGTATGAATTGCCGTATGACATCCTCATCGGAGATGGTGTCGTACCTATTGTAAATACGATTTCCCAGAAGAGCTGATTTTAAACTGGGAGATTCTAAAATGGCAAAGATCAAAATACCAGTGGTAACCAATATGGCTAAGATTTGATAAAAATCCTGGAAGAGAAAATCAAATGACGCCCGATAATCCGATTCGGGCAGCATAATTTCATATAAGGTTTTCGTATTCAAACGAAGCTGATAGAGGGATATAATCCAGAAAAAAAGCGCATAGCGTATGTAGCTCTTTTTTAGAAGTTTGCTCTTTAGGATCTTAAGTATTGGAATACCCAAAAAGAGATACCACAGATAAGAGAAAAATATAAATAGATGAACAGCGGCGACAATGCGAATGATGTTTTCGGCATAAAAGTCCTTGAAGCCAAACTTTATGGTCATGTAGGTCACATGTAAAAGTGCAGGCAATGACAGATGAACAAGCAACTTTCTTTTGCCTATTTTTTTATGCTGTATGGTATAGATAAATAGAAACAAAAAAGCAGGTAGAAAAACGTGTTTATAGCCCCCCAGCAAAATATTGAAAAACAAGTTGTTGTTGAATGTCGGCCAATATAGCGTATAGATAAAGGGCAAGGCGAGAAAGCAACACAAAGCACCTAGAATTTTATTCTTCACAGGTTTATTCCATAAATTGAAAATACCCAAAACCAAAAGTTGAAGGTATAAACAAACAAAAATTCCGGTGGCTATCGATTCCGCCCAATACGCGTTCATTTTCAGTCTATTTTATTCAAACCATAAGTTGGTAACCGTTAAGACATTCCTTGTTTGATATGGCCCAAGAGAACTGATTTCAAAAACCAAAGCCATACACTATTGATACATCAATACTTCGATAAAGAGGATTATCAATACGTCTCACCGGTTTAGAACTTTTTCAATTTATGCTAATTTTTTGAAACCTCAAGCCGACCCTGTAAATATGAATTAAAAATCCGGTCTTCCCAAAAACGAATGATTTGGCGTAGGCCAAAATCATTGTGAATAGGTCTCAAAACTTGAAATGAGACTAAAATAAGTCTGCTTGTAGTTTTCTTGAACGCTAATTTTGATGGTCAATGCAGACCTGAAACATGAGGTTGAGCGCTTAAAGCGATTGCCTTTCAACACCCAAATACCCATGTCAAGGCGATACGGTTGTATCGTATCGAAGGGGGGGCGTGATATCCAATAAATTGAAATAAGAATATGGAAAATGTAGTAAAAGCAGTGACTGAAAAAACCCTTTTCAGTAGAACCACGTCGATTCAAAAGCACATCCATACCGATCCAGAGACGCTATGGAGTATTTTGGTCGATGGCGAGAAATATACCAAATGGAACAGTACGATTACCCATTTTGACGGTCAGATTAAAAAAGGAGCTACCATTCGATTGAAAAGTTATCTTGATGAAAAACGCACTTTCAAATTGAAGGTGAAAGAACTGATCGAAGGTGAAAAATTGGTGTGGGGTGATGGAATGGGAAAGAGAACTTTTGATTTAAAAGCCAACGATTCCGGTACCCTGTTTTCTATGAGTGAAAAAATTGGAGGCCCGTTTTTCCCCTTATTTGCCAAGATGATCCCCTCTTTTGATGAGGCATTCGAAAAGTTTGTAAACGATCTGGAAAACGAAGCTATAGCAATTGAAATTAAAAACTGATGAACTACAAAGAAAAAATCGGCACCAAAGAAAACCCATTACTACTCAAGACACCCCCTTTATCTTCTGAGTATACGATGCACGTTGACATTAAGAACGATAGGGAAGTGTTGGTGTGTACGGTCGGCAAAACGATTTTGTACTATGATATCAGCATAATCGAAGACCTCTATCAAATGCTTTTAGAACATGGAGATTGGATGTTTTTAGGCAGCAAAGATGAAAAGGTGGAGGCAAAGCCTGATACCGTGGAGTTCTGGGGGCGCGCTGCCGATAACCCTATTGGAGGATGGTATGGCCTCAGAAAAGGATTTCGAGGTCGGGTGGGCATGTACATCCCCCCTTTATTGGAAGCTTTGGGTTACGCAGCGGTGGAGCACAACAAGCGAAACAATCGCATGCGGGCGATTAAAAGATAAACTGGCCGACGTCATTTACTAAATTATTTGGGTATGATCATCCATTGGTTACTTGAGGTCAAGCGATTTGGTGAACGCACCTGGGGTACTACCGGTTTTTTCTTTAAAAATCCGATAAAATGTAGTTTTCGATTTAAAGCCGACCTCATAGGCCACACCGGAAATGCTAAAATTAGGTAGATCGTTTTCCAGATAGATTTTTTTGAACTCCTCAATGCGCAAGGCATTGATATACTCATTAAAAGACTGTTGATAATGTAAGCGTATATAGGCTATCAAGGCGTTTTTGTGCACCCCTAAGGTTTGGGCGGCCTCTTTGGCGGTAAGATGCTGGGTTTTAAAAAGCTTTTCTCCAATGATCCGTTGCGTCACCAGAGATTTGATTTCTTGCTCTTTTTCAACGAGCTCTTTGTCCAGAAAAGGGGATTTTGGAATGAAGAAATTCTTGAGCTGATTATTCTCGCTTATAGCAAAGATAATGGTGGCAAAATAGACCAAAAAGGTAAATGGGAAAAGAATATATGAATTGAGTATTACATAAAATCGCTCTGTTTGTTCCACGAAATAAACAGAGACAAAGTGAATGGTATAGGTGATAAGAAAGTACCCCATTAGCGCAAAAAAGAAAATGAAATACTTCTTTTTCAAACTCGGTAGAATACCATGCAATCGATAGCGATTTTTGATTAAGAGTACTATATAAACTACAAACAAAGCGATATTTAGAAAGAGAAACAATTGGGCTATAAAGACATAGTTCGTATGAAAGAAAGTAGAAAAAC
Organism: uncultured Flavobacteriaceae bacterium; assembly: GCA_947494565.1. Classification (GTDB taxonomy): domain Bacteria; phylum Bacteroidota; class Bacteroidia; order Flavobacteriales; family Flavobacteriaceae; genus Maribacter_C. Next base: position 364,168 of record CANLVG010000006.1, read on the forward strand.
CGAATTTAATCAAGGTATAAACCGTTGAGAGTAGGAGTGGAGCCGCGAGATGAAGGGTTATGGTGCGGAATATCTTGCCCTGTTGGGGCAATACAATTATGTAGAGGTATAGAATCGGGGCGAGAAAAAGGGTTTTAAAACCACCGAATATCAGGTTTCCCCAAAGGGAACCCTTAAAGTACGCCCATAGAATACTATATAAGGTAGTGGCCCCGAGAACAAAGCAAAAACTACCAATTAAAAGTGGTCTTGCCTTCCACCGGCTGCCAACCATATAAATCAGTCCGACCAGTATCAATTGAATGTACAGACCGGCCTTGATACCATCAATAAGATCACTGTCAATAGTTATATCCATGGCGCGAAATTCTTTAAATCTAATGTACCAATTCCGCCAATAAGGTATCAAAACCGATTTGGAACCGATTTATAAGGACATGGGTACGGAACTAATGGGAAACAACAGTAGTTTTATTGGAAACATAAAACGAATGAAAAGAGTAGTGTTTTTAGTGAGCTTGATGTTTTTGCTATCCTGTTCGGAGCAGGAAGAAAATCCGTTTTTCGGACCTACCCTGGACTTAACAGTTGTGGAGGGCAAATACACCGGTAGTTGGAATTGGGAATTCGGTATTGGAGAGATTTCCATGATCATAGAACCCTCATCGACGGCTGGCAGGTATTTTGTACAGTTTTATGAAAGCAGTAGTTTTAAACCTGTCTTCAATACTGATGGTGTATCCCCAGAGGCCAAAGGTATATTGGTGCTTGAGGGCCAGAACGCAACATTAGAACTCAATCTGAACACTGATGCACCCCCTTGCGTGGGGGATTATTCAGGTACAGGTACCAAGACGGATGATGGGATACTCAACCTAAGCATGGATATCATGCACAATTGTGCGGAAGATGCTCCGGCCACCTGGAGTTTGACCAAGGTTGAAGAACTGTAATTGGAATGTTTATCATTTGAAAGGAAAAAAATGCATTTTGGAAAGTTACTTTGGCGGGGTTTGATTTTTTTGTGGATGTGTAGTTCGGGCCATGCACAGCATCGGGGTGATGATAGTATGGCTACAACCGAATACTTTGAATTTCACAGTAATTATTGGATCAATCTCCATCATTTTTTATATCAGAAAGCTTCCGGAAGTCAATTGCGGAAACTGAAGGAGGATGGAAATCAATATTTGGAAATCGGCGAAGATAAAGTTCAGCTTACCCTCAGCGCAGCCGATGAAAAAACCCTATCAGAGGCCATCAGCTATTATAAAGAAAGTATCATATCAAAAAGTTTACTGTTTGACCTGGGCCAAGAGCGAGTTTGGTTACAGCAGAGAGAAGCCGGGGTACGGATTTCGGATACTACTTTTTCCAAGCGGTATACTGACATCCTCAACAAGGTAGGCCCGGTTTATAGCAAGCACTTTTGGCCACTACACGAGAAGCAAAACGCCGCTATTTTGAAATTGCAGTTGCCCAGCATCAAAAGGTTTGAAAGGACGGTAATTACGAAGATGGAAGGATTTGCTATGAAAAAATGGCCTGTGACGACCAAAGTTAGAGTCGATGTTTCCGCCTATGCCAATTATGCGGGAGCTTATACCCCGACGAGACCGAGGTTCAATATATTTATTTCCTCTTTAGATCCGAGCAGTGAAAAAAAGGATTTTGTGGAAACCATTCTCCATGAAGGATCCCATCTGTTGTTTAATTATGGGGGGCCTTTTAGGGAGGGTATAGCCCTGATTTTTGACCAGAAGAAATTGGAAATACCTTACCCAAAGCAGCTATGGCATGCGGCCCTGTTTTACTTATGTGGTCGATCGGTTCAGGATGAACTACAAAACAACGGGTATACAGAGTACCGTATGATTATGGATACGCGCACTATTTTCAGTAGCTATAATACGAGGGTTTTTCGAGCTGGTTTAGAGCAGTATTATCAAGATAAAACGAATTTCAACAATACCATAGCCCAACTATTGGATGGCTTAAAATAACACTTAAAATCTGTACAAAAGGATGATAAAAAGAGAGTTTATAAAAACATTGGCAGCAGCTTCAGCCGCAACTTTCATGAACCCGATGGTGGCTTCAAGCCGTATGATTGCCAGCGATTCGAACGCTAAGAAGAAGGTGCTTATGTTAGGCGGAAGAGGCTTTATCGGCCCAAGCATTGTTAAGGTTTTTTTGAACGCGGGTTTTCATGTGACACTATTGAATCGAGGAAAGACCAATGCCACGCTTTTCAATGACCTACCCGTTATCATATGTGATAGGGAAAAAGAAAATAGGGAAGGGTACAAGAAAATCGATAAAAAATACAGAGAGACTTACTGGGATATTGTCATAGATACGTGGCAGAAATCCCCGAAGGCGGTTTCAGACTTTCTTGATGAGTTTAAGGGCAGTATAGGACACTATCATTACATTTCAACGATGTCGGTTTATGATAAATGGGATTCGAAATTCATCGAAGAAACCGCAGCGTTGAATCCACTTCCATCATTTCCAGAAACGATAAGCACCGATTTTAGATATGCCATTCGAAAAACACTTTGCGAAGAAGCGATACGCGAACGAATGGCCAATTACACGATCTATCGTTCCCATGGTATGAAAGACTTTCGAGTCACAAGACCTCATGATCCCAACGCAGAACCCTTTTGGCCTGTGCGATTTAATCGCGGGGGAGAGATCCTACTTCCAGATATCGCAGATCATCATATTCAGGTGACCGATGTGCAAAGCCTTTCAAACTTCATTTTGCACTGTGCTGAATCCGGCACCTATGGCGCCTATAATGTTGCGTATCACCCGACCCCGTTTAAAGATTTTGTATCCAGCCTTATTTCGGCCACTGGTATGCCTGATAAATTACACTGGATAGATGGGGATTTCTTAATAACCAATGAACTGATACCGTATAAAATAGTTCCCCTTTGGAAACCAGAACCAAAAGGCTCCTATTACTTCAATGTTCAAAAAGCGGTTAGCGCAGGTTTGGTAAATAGACCTATGGTAGATATGGTAACGGACCAATTGAACGGTTACAAAAGCAGACACCCTAATGACGATGTCAGATTTGGAGAGATTATGGAGGGGAAGAAACTAAAGTATTATTCCATGGAAAAAGAGCGGGATATCATCAAGAAGTGGGTCACAAAACGAGGTTGAAACAGAGAGTGAATCCATTTTAGATGTTCTTTTTTATGGGCAGATGCGAAGTATCGCATTGATACAAGCGGTTTGCCAGGACGAAGACCATCGATAAGGCCTTCGTATCCAGTTTGGACCCGGGGTGAAGGCATCCTATGGATTTTTTGCATAGGCGCTTGCTTTCATCGACCATTCGTCGACACTTAACCTTCATTCACCTATACCAAGTTTCCATCCATCCCTACTTTTTTCGATAACAATGAATAAATGACGAATTTTGGCGTTCAAATAGAAATGCAAGGCTGATGAATATCCTACTTATTGAAGATGACAATATCGAGATCATGAAGCTGCAACGCACGGTTTCCAAACTTGGGTTGAGCCATAGGATCACCGAAGCGAAAAATGGGGAACAGGCACTGGAGTTGCTCAGGTCTGGTCAGCCCTTGCCCGATATCGTGTTATTGGATTTGAACATGCCCCGTATGAGCGGAATAGAATTCCTTAGCATCCTAAAAGAAGATGAGGTGTTGAAATACCTACCTATTGTTATTCTTACAACATCGGAGAATCGGGTCGATTTAGTGGAGTGCTATAGAATCGGAATTGCCGGGTATGTCATAAAGCCTTTAAAATACGAGGATTACCAAGATAAATTGAGTAAGGTACTGGCCTATTGGGAAGTGAACGAATTGGTCAAAGGTTGATCAGAAAGATCATTTCACAACATTTTTTTCGTTTCACGTATCACTTTTCCTACTTTTAGTGTAAATCCCAGAGAAATGAAAGGAATCGTCTTTACAGAGTTTTTGGAAATGGTAGAATCCAAATTTGGTTTGGAAACCGTGGACAATATTATTGAAAGTTCAAACCTGCCTTCCGAAGGTATCTATACTTCGGTGGGTACCTATGATTTCAATGAGATGGTGAGCCTTATTACCCAGCTTAGCGAGCAGGTAAAACTACCGGCCGGAGATTTGATTTACACTTTTGGCCTCTATCTTTTCACAAGTTTGGGAAAAGCCCATCCTGAAGTGATACAGAGCTATACTTCGCCCTTGTCCTTGCTGTATTCCATTGAAGACCATATTCACGTACATGTAAAAAAACTATATCCCGATGCGGAACTCCCCACCTTTAAGATCTTGGAAAAAACGGACACGTCCATTTCCTTGATTTATTCCTCTTCAAGGGGACTCTATCGTCTGGCACATGGACTCATGGAAAAGACATTCGAACATTTTAATGGGGAAGCCGACATCTCTTATCAGTTGCTCAAAGATGATGGTACTGAAGTGAAATTTGACATTGTCCAGCATGGATAATAAAGAAGTTACCCTTTTGAAAAAGGCGCTCGAGCGCCAGAAAAAGGCTAGGCAACAGGCAGAGCGAATTTTGGAAGAGAAATCCAAAGAACTTTTCGATGTAACGCACCACCTGAAAGAAAGCAATAGCAAGCTCGAGAACCTGCTCAATGAAAAGACCTCTGAACTAGATGGGGTATTCATCAATATCATCGATCCCTACGTGGTCATGGATCTGAAGTTCAATGTAATCAACATGAACAACTCGGCCAAGACCTTTTTAGGGTATGACCATACAAAGGAAAGTCTGAATCTTGCCAGTATTGTGCACCACGACTTTATAGCCTACACCGCCCAATCCTTTCAATCATTGATAGAAGTGGGTACGCTTAAAAATTACCGAGCAAAAATACTGACCAAGGCCAAGGAGGAAAAATGGGTTCTTATCAACAGCAGTTTGATTTATAATACGGATAGAAAACCAATTGCAGCCCAAGGTATCGTGCGCGATATCACCCAAGAAATGGAAGTAAAGCAATTGCTTGCCGAACAGAAAAAGCAGTTGAATACCATTGTTGAAAATTCACCCTTGGGAATTGTCTTGGCCGTGGAGGATAAGATCGTAAAAACCAATACCACTTTTGTTGAGTTATTGGGATACACTGAAAATGAATTGAAAGAAATGTCCGTACGCGATATTTCAGCACCTGAGGATATAGCCAACTCCGAAAAGTTAATTGTCCAAATGAACAAGGGAGAGTTGGACAAGTTTTCCATCATTAAAAAATACTATAAAAAAGATGGCGGGTTTGTATTGGCTAGGACCTTGGTCAGCGCCGTAAAGGACGAGAAGGGAAAAGTGGACTATCAAGTGGCCCTCGTCGAGGATATTACCAAGGAGCGTGAAGCGGAAGAGCGCCTTAGAAATGAACGCGAAAAATACAGCAGCATCATCGCCAATATGAATTTGGGTCTTATCGAAGTCGACAATGACGATGTCATTCAAATGGTCAATCAGAGTTTCTGTACCATGAGCGGATTTGACCGAGAGGAATTGATAGGCAATAAAGCGGCAAAAGTCGTGCAGGTGCAAGAAGGGAGGATCATTGATGAAAAACAAGCAGAACGCCTCGTTGGCAAATCAGATTCCTATGAGGTGGAAGTCCGTAATAAAAAAGGGCAGTCACGTCATTGGCTCATTAGTGGAGCTCCGCGTTATGACAATAACAAAAATGTGGTTGGATCGATCGGCATTCATCTGGATATCACCGATCAGAAACAATTAGAGATCCAGAAGGAAAAACTGTTGGAAGAACTCGAAAAGAGCAATGAGGGCTTGCAAGAGTACGCACATATTGTGTCTCATGACCTGAAGTCACCTTTGAGAAGTATCAGTGCCCTCGCCAGTTGGTTGACCGAAGATTATCACGATAAATTAGATGATAACGGAAAATTCAACCTACAACAGATCCAAGAGAAAATAGAGGGTATGGATGGTTTGATCGACGGTATTTTAAAATATTCCAGTATCAATGATGCGACCTTGGACAATACCTTGGTCGATGTCAATGAGGTTGTCGGTGGGATCCGCGAAATTATTTTCGTGCCCGAAAATGTCAATATCGTCATTATGAACCCGTTGCCCAGCATCAAAGTGGACAAGACTAAAATTCACCAACTGTTTCAGAACCTGATCAGTAACGCGGTCGTGAATATCGAGCGCACTGATGGTCTGGTAGAAATAAGTTCAAAGGAAAATACGTCTCATTGGCAATTTAGCGTTAAGGATAATGGTGTAGGTATTCCAAAAGAATATCACGAGAAAATATTCAAGGTCTTTCAGTCGATAGGTAATAACCAGCGTTCCACAGGAATCGGACTCTCCATCGTCAAAAAGATCGTTGATGTGTACCAAGGCAAAATTTGGCTGGAGAGCACGGTCGGTGAAGGCACAACATTTCATTTTACCTTAAAAAAATAATATGCGAGAAACCCCGAATCTTAGTTATATTAAAGAACTCTCCGACGGTGATACCGTCTTTGAGCAAAAGTTCATAGGCATTTTAAAGAAAGAATTTCCAGAGGAGGTCCGTACCTATGTGAACTACATTGAGAATGATCAACCCAGGTCGGCCGCCGAGATCGTCCATAAGTTGAAACATAAATTCAATATCTTAAGTTTGTCGAACTCCTATGCTTTCGCTGTGGCCTATGAGGAAAAACTCAGAGCAGGAGATACCCAGAGCGATAGAAGCTTTCGAATGCTATTGGATATGATACAGAACTTCCTAAACACCTTATAAGATGAACAGCATAATCATTGATGACGAAGCCGCCGCCCGGGCCATTGTAGCCCAGCGCTGCTCGAAAATACCCGATTTGGACGTAATCGAAGAATTCGACAATGCCATTGATGCCATTAAATTTCTGAACCAACAGGATATCGACGTCGTGTTTCTAGACATCCATATGCCCGGATTCAGCGGAGTAGATTTTGTGCAGACCTTAAAAAACCCGCCGAGCATTGTGCTGACCACCTCCGATACCGATTTCGCCATTGCGGCTTATGAGTATGAAGCGATCATTGATTATTTGGTGAAACCCATCACTGCCGAACGTTTTGAAAAGTGTATCCAAAAAGTAAAAAATTCCCTTGCCAAACAGTCTCGGGCAATCCCAGAAGAGTCCGCTACTACCGATACCGGTGACGATTTATACATCAATATCGACAGACGCCTCATCAAGTTGAAGTTCAGTGAGATTATGGTCATTGAGGCCAAGGGCGATTATATCGATATCAAGACGGAGAACGAAGACTACCGCGTACATACCACTCTAAAGAAGATCAAGGACAAATTACCTGAAAAACTATTTCTGCAGATCCATCGGTCATACATCATCAATTTCACGAAAATCGTGGATATCGAAGACAATAGTGTCCTTATTGAAAAAAGTGTCATTCCCATTAGCCGTTCAAACCGGCCCGAACTTATGAGAAGGCTCAATCTGCTGTAACGGGTTCTTCTATAGCTAAGTACCATTCGTCTACAGTAAAGGTGCATCGACCGAGTCAGGGCGAACTACTCGAGGGGTTCATACTATATTTGGAGTATAAAAATAAAGTATAACCCTAAATCAATACATTATGAAAACGTTTCTATTAGTTACGACTTTGAAAGCCTTAGTAACCGCACTGAAGACCGTTATCAGTACTACAGTGGTTGGTGTCGCTCTAGCGATGGGCGGATTACTATAACAACTGTGATTTAATAATATAAAAGCGTCCAAAGGACGCTTTTTTTTGTACCTAAAAGTGAACAAACTCAGGGCAAGTTCGAGAAGCATTCGAATCAAAGTAGCCGTACCAAATGGACGCCCGCCCAGTACAAATCTTGATTATCGAGCTATGGTAATTCGGTGTATCGTTCTTATCCCATTCGAACCTCCATTCACCTACAGCAAACCGCCATCCACCGAAATCCGCCAGTAATCTTGTGCATTCATTCGGATATTTGCCCCAGTAACATTTAAAACCTACTTAGCATGAAGAAGTTATTACTTACCCTAGCGACCTTGTCATTTTTAGGAATGGCCTATGGGCAGAACTACAACTATCTAGGCGACTATACCTCAGATGGTACGCCTAAGTATTTTGATACCAAAGATGAGGTGTCCCCCGAAACCCTGCAACTTATTTCCGATGCCTTACCGGAAGGTTTTCCGGTGCCGGACTATAATCCCCAATACATTACCTCAGGTTATGATACCGATATTATGCTTGATGATAATGCCGATGTATGGGTGACCTTTGTAGGCGAAGGAGCTGGGTACAAGAATGTATTGGGCTTTTATACCTATGATGTGAACAACCCGTCACCGACAGCTCCGCAGCCTGAAGACATCACCATCGTCTTTCCCAACGTATCCGCAAAATATAGCGGAGGAAGTTTGGAAGTAGGGCATAAGGTGAAGATCGGGCGTTTTCCTGCTGGTACAGGTATCGGTTGGGTGCTGTTGGCCAATGGTTGGAAAGGTCAGGTCACTGCGGGACTCTGGCAGTTGTTTTCCAATCCGGATTATAACCCTGAAGCCCAAGAAGAGTTACGGTACCACAATGTGCTATTGAACGATCCTGATAACGAACGTATCATTCTCGGTTTTGAGGATATTCGAAGAGATTATGGCAGTTGTGATCAAGATTTCAATGATGCCTTGTTCTATATCACGGCAAACCCCTACACCGCGATACGAACGCAGAACTACAATAAGATTACGGACCACACGCCCGTAAGTTCAGGAAACGATGGCGGCTTGGAAAGTAATGGAGATTTGGGAAGCCTGATCGCAAAGCGCAACTTTGAGCGGAATAAGACCAATAGCTTTAAGAATACCCAAAAGGCACAACGGAAGTACTCCAAAAAGACCTATAAGTCCTTTGGGGCCAAGTCTGGGCAATTGGATGGCTATTTTCCGGAGAGTGGGATGTTCGGAACCGAGTCAACATATGTTTCGAGTCCTGAAGACCTGTTGGACATCACCAATGCCGAAACCATTTTCTCCATCGATTATTATAAGGGTGAAGAGCGCGTATCCGCTGCTTTGGCCACTGAAACGAGGGGAAGCGTATATAATCATACCAAGACCATTTGCGACCGTTTGAACGACTCTCAGTTGTTGGATGTGCGTACGGTCACTTTGCAAGGGCACGAGCTCGTCTATTCGCAGTTGCAGCGCTCAAATGGCGCCTTGGAATATGCCCTCACCTTTTCGGTAAAAGAAGAAGGCAACACCCAACGGGTTTATAGTTTGTGGAACCTAGATGCCTACCCTAAGGGGGATTACCGCAACTTTCAAGTATGGGGCAGTTCTATGGGGCAGGTGACCAATACGGTGAACCATATTCTCAAGACCTTGGATAGCGAGAAAAAGTTATTGGCCCATAAGGGAAGCAATACATTACCGACGGTCTTTATCAAAAACGGTACCTACAAACAAGGTAAATTGTACCTGAACGTTGTCAACAAAGTAGGCGCGACCTGGATGAATATCGATGGCAACTACAAGGTGACCGAACAGGCAAAAGAACAAAACCTGAACCGCATGATCTCGTTGAGCGGTGCTTGGGAAGAAGAGGTCGTTATCGACACCGGACATTTGTTCGATATCGGGATATCGATTTTGGCGGAAGAATCTTATCAGCACGACGCAATGTATTTGGCTGACGGTCCATGGGGGGCGGATTTCAATACCGATGTAGATGCCATAGCCGCCTTCGATATTAGCGAAACGGATAGCAGCTCAACGCAAGGATACGCTATTGCACGTGATGTGAGCGCCAAAGGTGAAGTGAAGGAAACGATCAATATTTTTCGAAACCTTATGGGAGGCGACCAACGTTTGGATATCAGCGATTATAAATTTCTACAGTTGAATATACAGAACGATCGACCTATTGAGGTGAGTTTGGTCACTGATGCTACGGATCAATGGGGGGAACGTTTGCGGTATACCCTAAAGCCGAATGCGGAGCGTGCCGCTAAAAGTATCGCTTTTACCGACTTTAAAAACCACGAAGGCAGCACGCCAACTTTTACGACGCTAAAGAGCATTGTATTCTCCGTACAGGGCGATTACCAAAACTACAGTGCCTTTGAATTGGAGTTGGAGGGGTTGATGCTAACGACCAACGTGCCTAACGAAGAGGAAACCGAAGAGGAGTCGATACCCACGGAAACCGAGGAAGAAGTCTTAGATACGGTAGAAGTGACCCTAGTCGAAGATGAAGAGGAAGCCTCAAGTGAAGAAGAATTGACTGTGACCATGAACGATGTTGCTGCCATGGAAAGCCTTTCGGGAGTTACGGAAAACGAAAAACTGAGTTTGACACAATACCCAAACCCTTTTACCGCCTATACCACTATTTGTCTGCCTAGCGAAACCACGGAAGCAAGGGTCAGTCTGAGCAACCTTCAAGGGCAGCAGGTACTCGATGCCCAACTGCCCACGGAGAATGGCAGTTGCGTACGAGTAGAAGCAGGTCATCTCGCAAAAGGGCTGTATATCTATACCGTTTACAACCCTACAAGTAACAAGACCTACCAAGGAAAGTTGGTCAAGAACTAAAGGTTTATGATAAAAAGGGGTTCAAACCCCAAGCACTCCCTTTTATGGTTGGGTTCGGGGGAGTGCAACTTACAAAGAGCAATCTTACGTTTAGCGTAAGGTTGTTCTTTTTGTTTAGGGAAAGGGGTATTTTTGTTTTCAACCGCCCTACCAAAAAGGGGTGTGGGCAAAATAGAAATAAACTTACGGTAGTATGTTTAGCCAATTGTTAGGCGCAATTTCAAATGAGCACGAAATGGAAATCGGAAATTAAGTGGATTCTATTAATTGGGGTCTGTTCTTTAGTGCTCACTTTTATCATCTTGTCCCAATTTCAAAACTATAATTGGACACTAGGACTCGAACACTCAGAATTAATCTGGATTTTATGGATTTTTATTTCGCTAGCGAGTATAACGGGCGGCATTGTTTATTTCATCAGATTTTTAATAACCAATGAATACAGCGGACTTAAAAACCAACTGACTTTAATATTCCTATCCGTATCTGTTCTCGGTATTTTTGGAATTGCCAAAGTGGCGAATGGACTTGAAAAATATCTTCTCCCTACCTCTGAAAAGACAAAAAACGGATTTACAATTTATCCACCTTTATCAGCCGACGCCAAGCAATGGGAACAACTGAATGGATTGAAAAGCCAAGCTGTAACGGCAAATGGACTTATGTTTCTCATGCTATCTTTGCTAATTATAACAGTTGTGATTATATGGAAAAGAAAAAAAACTGCGCCTAACAACACCTATAGCAAATAAGGCATAAAGTGCTAAATTTAATGGCTTGGGTATATTTATTAAGTCCGCCAAATCTTTTGGATTTGGCAATTAAAAAAGAAAAATGAGTACAAAACAAAAAGCTCTGGCTCGCAGACCAGACGGAAACGAAAAGTTTCCTTGCCTGCCCTACTTGCCATAGCCCAAACGTTAGGCTTAATTCCCATCATTATGAAACTCAATTAGCTTCTTAAACTAATGAGGCAAATTTTATGTAGGAAAATAATACTAAATTTGGTCGCTAGACCAAATTTGAAATGAAACAAGTAAAACAAATAAAACTTTTTGTATCCTGTCCAGGAGATATAAGTCATGAACTAGATTCAATAAAACTTATAGTAGATGAAATCAATAAAACTTCAGGAGAGCAAAACTCGTATGTTTTAAGATTAATAAGCTGGAAAACAGATACATATACCCAAAAAGGTTCGGATGCTCAAGAAGTCATAAATAATCAAATTGAAGGCCAATATGATGTATTAATTGGTCTTCTTTGGCTAAGACTAGGAACGCCTACCAAAAGAGATAAATCTGGAACTGTAGAAGAAATTAATCGGGCATTAAACAACAAAGAAAAGGAGCAACTAATTTATTTTAAGACCGAAGCTCCGACGGACATAACAAAGATTAATCCAGAAGAGTTATTAAAAATTAATGAATTTAAAAAAGACTTAGGAAGCAAGGGTGTTCTTTACCATGAATTTTCTTCTACTTCAAAATTTGAATCTTTATTTAGAATTCAATTAACAAAATTGATTTTTGATAAACTTTTAGATAATGATGATAGTCAAAACAATATTAGCAGTAATAGTCTGGCTGAAATTGTGGAGGATAAATATTCTCACATTACAAGTCTGATTGCTGAGGTAGAAAATCTTGATGAAAAAGTTATAGAATTAGACATTTTCAGCTCGGTGGAGATAGCAGAATCGCATCTGAATTTAGTGACAACATCTCTAAAATCAATGACCGAATCTATGAACGACTGGACTGTGAAAATGGAAAGCAGGACAAAGGAAATGAACACAATCAATAATATAAAAGACGAGCGATTAAAAATATCAAAACAAAAAACAATAATTAATCTCTTAGCCACGGAACTATTGGATTTTAGAAATCGTATTCAAAATGAGTTACCAATTTTCTCCGAAAATTTTAGGAAAGTTGGTTCGTCATACTCCAAAGTACTTTTAATAGCAAAAAGTTTTAGTTCTGAAGAAGTAGATAGTATTCAAGAGTCTGCGAAAAGTTTACTTGAGGGTTCGGAAAATTCCTTAGAAAGTTTAGCTGTAATGTTAAGGTCAGTTATGGAACTTCCTCCATTGAACTTTAAATTTAATAAGGCAAAAAGGGAAACGGAAATTACTATTAAAGACCTCACATTTGAGACAATGGAAGGTATCAAACTGTTAAACGAAGCGTTAAAGAACTAAGCCTAACAAAACCTAAACGTAATGTGGACTTTAGGGTTTAAAGCATAGGTCTGTGTATATTTATAACGTCGCTAAATCTTATGGATTTAGCTCTGGACAAGAAAAAAGAAAAAGCAAAACAATAAGCTTTAGCTACGTGCTCAGACTTGCCTGCCGGCAGGCAGGCGGAAACGAAAAGTTTCCTTACTACCGCACTACGCTTAGCTCAACCGTTAGCAAACATACAATAGGATAAAATTAAGAACCATGAAATTTTTTATTAGTATCCTCTCACTACTCCTATTCTTTTGGAGTTCTACTCTTAAATCTCCAAAACATAAAAAAGATAGGATATCCCAACCCATAAACACGGAATTAGTCATGAATCAGAATGATCATTTCAACGGTTTATGGATAAATGAGGATTCCCAAACAAGAGCAATTACTAAATGCAAAATTTCTTATAAAAATAATAGTTTCGTGGTGCAAATGTGGGGCGCTTGTCAGCCACAAGATTGCGATTGGGGAGAAAATGTTGCGAATGATGTACAAAAAGAAACGGATAAATTTCAACTTCTTTGGAATCAAGAATTTGCTGAAAGCTTCGTGACCTACGAAATAATTGACGGCAGACTAAAAGTCACGGATAAAAGACATTATAAAGATAATTCTAACCGACTAGACTATAGCTTGGTGGAATATTTTCAAAAAAAATAAGACAAAAACCAAACAATAGCTATAGTAATTACGTTTTTGGTTCTTAATCCAAAATTTGGAACTTTAAACTAAGTCCTCAAAATCTTTTGGATTTAGCTTTGGATAGTTAAAAACTACAATTGAGCAACGCTGCTGTAAGCGAAAGGCTTCTTTACTCATCCTAATTGTCAGAGCCGAACCATTTGGAACTATGTTTAGAACATTACTTTTCATACTGATTTGGAGCATAGTTTCATGTGCTGCGATTTCTAAAGACCCTTTCATGCTAAGAGGAAAGTATGCCCTTGATTCTGAAATTGTATCTGGAGAATTGGAAATACGAGAAAACCATAAATTTAAGTATCGCTATATTGTTGGTTTGATAGACACTGAGAGTGAAGGAACTTGGGAAATAAAGGACAATCAAATAGTTCTTACAAGTGACCCTAGCTACCAAGTCAATAAAATTGAAGTCAAAGAATTCGACACGGATACGAATTATGAAATAAATATGCAGTTTCGAGATGGCAGCCCAGTGGTTATGGCGAACCTAATAATAAATAGAGATAGCAGTAAAATCTATAGAACAAACGAAAGAGGTAAAATTGAACTTCCTGATAACGCCGATATATCAAGTTTTACTGTTTTTTATTTAGGAGAGGTTTACAAATATAAGGTACAGAACAAAAAGTCATTTATGATTCAATTAGTCCCAGATGATTTGAGCAAAACGTATTTTTATAAAAGAAAATTTAAACTGAAAAGGAACAGAATAATCGACCAGGAATACAATTGGAAGTATTGTAAGTGAATAAATAACTACCTAACCAGTTAACCGCAGATGGACACTGTCGATTTGAAAAGTCTATCATCATATGGTACTAGGGCGAACAAAGCTATCCTAATGAAGCTACGCGCAGTCTTGACACGTTCCGGTCAAAACACAATTCACTGTTTCTAAGGTATAGCTGCCGGGCAGGTTAAACTGCACGGGAATCGGCAAACATTCGATGGTTTCACAGTTTTTACAACGAAAATGAAAATGGTGTAGCGGTAATTGATTTTCATCACATTCGATACACAACGCAAAATACTGCTTGCCATTGTCGGCAACAATCCGATGCAAAACACCATCTTCACAATACCTGTTTAATACACGGTAGATCGTCGCTCTATTGATGGCAATACCTATTTTTTTTTCAATAGCCGCCTGACTCATCGCTTTTCCCGAGAAATGTAGCACCGCTAGTACTGCTTCTTTGGTAATCGTATTTCTTCTTTTCACTGTAGTTAATTTATTATTGCGATATTGTTGCAATAATAACGAATGTTTATATATTTGCAAAACAATTAATTGCGACAAAGTCGCATTTGTTAAATCGGTACGACCACAAGGGAAGCTATAAAACTAGAAGTTATCGTTATGTAGCATTACTCTTCCGATTCACATACCGAGTTTCAAAAAATAGGATAATATGAATACGAACACTGAAAATTTTGATGTAATCATACTAGGTGGAAGCTTTGCGGGACTATCAGCTGCCATGGCACTGGGTAGGTCGCTCCGTCACGTTTTGATCATCGATAGCGGCCTTCCTTGTAACAGGCAAACCCCACATTCACATAACTTCCTTACCCAAGATGGTGCGACGCCAAGTCAAATTGCGCAAAAAGCAAGAACACAGGTTTTAAAATATGATACGGTAACTTTTATCGAGGATCTGGCCATTAAAGGGAGCGCCGCTGATGACGGTTTTTACATTCTTACAGCATCAAATAAGGAATTCCACGCTAATAATTTAATTTTTGCAACAGGGATCAAAGATATCATGCCTAACATTAAAGGGTTCCCGGCCTGTTGGGGTATATCGGTGGTTCATTGTCCATATTGCCATGGGTATGAAATAAAAAACAAAAAAACCGGAATTATCGCCGATGTTGAAACAGTAATGCACATGGCACCTTTGGTCAAAAACCTGACCCATGACCTCAGTGTGTTAACTTCGGAAAAATCGGAATTTAATGAGGAACAGATCTCAAAACTCAGTAAAAACCGGATACGGATTATTGACAAGGAAATCACGGAAATTGAACATAGGAATGGTTATATCAAAAATGTGATTTTTAGTGATTCCACTACGGAGCCTTTTGAAGCGTTGTACGCCCCACTTCCATTTCGACAACAGTCGGATATACCCGAATTACTGGGTTGCGAACTCACGGAGCAAGGGTATATACAAGTTGATATGACATACAAGACAACAGTAAAAGGCGTTTTTGCCTGTGGTGACAACAGCTCTAGAATACGTTCAGTGGCGAATGCAGTGGCATCGGGCAACATGGTAGGGGCCATTGTAAATATGGAATTATCGAATGAACGGTTTTAGTGGAATCATAAATGATACCTATGGTTGAAGTGTTTATTACGGACATAAAAAAACAAACCCAGGTCAAGAAGATGGTGAAAACCCTTAACAACTTGTCCTTCAGGGAACCTTCATTAATCCCGATCCACAACAAACAATGGTTTATCCTGAAACAACCACTTCAATTGCAGTCCCACTTCGGTAAATTCAAAACCGGCAGCTGTGTCGGAGGCAATATTACTGTATTTACCATACATGCTGCCACTTAATCGTTTGGCGAATTGATGGTTGAGCTTGGCTTCGGCCCTAAAAATAGGGGTATTGGAGTCGTTTTCTACTTGTTGGTAACCCGCTGCCGTGCTGGCCATATACCCTATTTTTTCTGAAAACTGACCGCGTACATCTGCAAAGAGCTCTACCGCCTGGTATTGTTCTGGGCTAAAATAAATCGTGGGCAATTGTTCGGCAAAGGTGATGTATTGGTAGTTGAGCCCCATCTTGACCGCTGGCTTTTGGCTGAGGGTATAGTACAGAGAGGTAAACAATAGATTACGGGTATTGGCATCGCTCTGTTGTGTATGCATAACTTGCGTATACCATCCCAGATTGAAGTTGGTTCCCAAATTATAATTCAAGCTGTAATGGTTTTGTACGATCTCGCGTTCGATCAGATCGGCATTGAAGTTTTGTACCTCACGTTGATACCCAAGATTGAGGTGTTGCATTTTTAGGGGTTGCAATTGCAATTGCGCGTCCAATACGGGTTGAGTATAGGCCTCGCTCATAAAACGGGAATTGTTCACACCCACGACTGTTTTTAGGGTAGTTTTGGGCATTAGCTTGTACTGAAGACCTGCCAAGGCCACATGCGAACTGGCTTGGTTGCCCGTAACCGTATTTTCAGTTGTTCGGTACATATAGGAAACGGTCGTACGGAATTTAGTGGATAGGGCCAGATCAGCCGTCGTATTTGTATAAAAAGCGACATTGTTGCCATTGTCAAATGTATAGGCCGCATGTTCGTTCACACTGGGAGTGTAGCTCAGGTCGAGTTTTTCGATAAAGGCCTTGGCATCCTTTTGATCTGCATAAATAGCCAAGGTTTTATAGGCGGCCCGGTATGCTGGTATGATGCGGTCAGCTGCGAAAAGAGCGTTCGCTTTTCCAAGGTTCCCATCAAAAGAGGTACTGTCTTGCGCTAGAATGGCATTATAATTCGCTAGACTGGTTTTAGCGTCCCCGGTATAGAGTCCTAGAGTCGCCTTTAGGGCGAAAATCCAATCGCGGTAGGCATATTCGGTTTCCAGGCTATCGATTTGTGTCTTGGCAGTTCGGAACTTTCGGTTCCAGATCAAGGCTTGTACGTAACGATTGAAAGTACGTTCGGTCAATTCATGATCGGCAAACCGTCCTACAGTACTCTTAGCGGTCATGGCAGCAGTCAAGGCTGCTTTTTCGTTCGCCGCAATGTGCTCGGCCAAGCTGATACCGTTCCATGCGGTAACGGAATCGATAGGGGAGGTGGCATATCGTGCATAGGTGGCCTTGGCGCTATCCGTTTGTTTGGCAATGAGATAAAGGTTGGCCAGATTGAGTAGTGCCTCTTTGTCCTCCGGAAAATCAATAAAGATGTCTTGTAGCAAAGCCTTGCCTCGTGAATAATCCTGTTGATTTACAAATTGATTGGCATAGCCTAAGTGCATATATTTCCTGGAAATTTTGGCGCTCTGGTTGTTCGGTTGAATTTGCAAGGCCTTTGCTATCCAGTTAAGGGCTTCCTCATATTCCTTTAAATTACTTAGGGTATTGGCATAGCCCAATACGGCACCAAACTCATTGGGATGATCTGTTACCATTTGGGCGTACAAGGGCTTGGCGTCCGCATATTTCTTGTCCCACAAGAGGGATTCCGAATAGTTGAGGGCCACCTCCATATCCTTGGGATAGGTTTCCAACAATCCTGCAAAGAGAATGGTCGCTTTTCCGGGCTCCCCGCTCAGGCCGACAGCGCGTCCGTAACAGATTTGGGCCGTTTTACTGGTGGGCTCTTCCTTTAAGGCATTTTCAAAGAAAGTTTCGGCCGCTTCGAACTTACCGGTTTCCAAAAGGGTAAAGCCTTCCTGAAAGGTATTCTGCGCATAAATACCCTGCACGTAGAGAAGGAAAACAACAAGGCGAAACCACCATTTCATGTTTTGTAGGTTAAAAAGTACAGGTGTAGAACGCATTTAGATGTCGTTTATTGGTTCGTATTGCAGAAATAAAAATACAACGGATGGTGAAAATTCAATCGAAAGAAAGCCTGCCACTGGTCTACAGTAATACGCGATTGGTCGATAGTAGTTGAAACGAAACCGCTAAAGAAGCCAGTAAACCGAAAGAAAACGAGTTGTTTTTAAGAATTACGATGATTTCAACGAAGACTTACAATAAAAAACAATATATCGGAAAAAAAAATGTTAATAGTAAGAAAATGACGATAATGTAAATTAATATTCTTACAACCTCAATACCGTCCCAAACCTAACCTATCTATGAAAGTCCTAACTATTGATGATCAGACCCTGATTCTCTTGTCTGTTGAAAAAAGACTCCAAGAACTGGGGTATACGGTCAAAACCGCTGCTACTGGAAAAGATGGCATTGCTATCTTTCAATCCTTTGAACCCGACTTGGTCCTAGTCGATATCAACATGCCCGACATGAATGGGCTTGAAGTCGTACAACATATTCGAAGCATAGAAGAAAACCGAACACCCATTTTGGTGATGTCGGGCAATACCAATGAAGATGTGATCATGCAAGGCTTTGACATGGGTGTAGACGACTATATGAAAAAACCGGTCAGCCTGAATGAGATGGTTGCACGGATCAAACGCCTGATCGGGAGCCCGGAAATACAAAAGACGTCACTCAGCTCAGAAGCACGCATGTTGCAAAAACACTGTGTCGGGGTGGTGATTCCCTGCTATAATGAGGAAGAACGGCTATCAAGTCAAGAATTCAAGGACTTTGCCCATAAGAATTTAGGATACCATCTCTGTTTCGTAAACGATGGCAGTACGGATAATACGCTACAAGTGCTCAATGAATTAAGGACAGGCCATGAGGAGAACATCAGTATCTACGATTGCGCCAAGAATGGCGGAAAGGCCGAGGCCGTGCGGCAAGGCATGCTACATTTGGAACAAGATCCGCAATTGGACTATATCGGTTTCCTAGATGCCGATCTCTCTACCGATTTCAGGGATTTTGATGAGCTCGTGCAAACCTTGGAAAAATCTGATTTTAAAATCGTCAGCGGTTCTAGAATGAGCCGCATGGGTGCTGATATCACTAAGGAGTCGGCTCGTAAGCTAATTAGTATGACGATCAATATGATCATTCGTACAATCCTTAAAATGCCCTTCAATGATACACAATGCGGGGCGAAGATCATGGAGCGTGATATGGTGAAAATGCTGTTTACCAAGCCCTTTATCACCAAATGGCTCTTTGATGTGGAAATCTTTATGCGCATGCGCAAATTCTATGGAAAACAACAGGTGCGTCAATACATCTGCGAACAGCCCCTGAAACGTTGGATTCATGCTGATGGTTCCAAGCTTTCCATGAAAGACTCCGTAAAGATTGTAGGGCAATTGGCAAAGATCGCCATCGCCTACAAATAGACGAATACTATCTACACACCAATCCCTAAAACAAACGCACATGAAATTAGCAATCATAACGGCCTATCCGCCGAGTATGGTAACCCTGACCGAGTATGGATATTATTTGGTCAAACATTTCAGGTTACACGAAGCCATCACCGAAATCTATATACTATGCGACCATACCGATGGCCCCAAGGAGCTGGACTTTCAAGAAGAGGGTAGTACGATTATTGTCAAGGAATGTTGGGATTTCAATCGTTATACCAGCTTCTTTAGCGTTGCACGTTGCTTATCCGACATACAACCCGATGCTGTGCTTTTCAATTTACAATTCCTGAAATTCGGGGATAAGAAGATTCCAGCGGCCCTGGGATTACTTTTGCCGGCTTATTGCCGGTACAAGGGTATTCCCACCATCTCCCTTTTGCATAATATTCTTGAGCAGGTCGATTTGGAAAATGCCGGTTTCACCAAAAATAAACTCTTACAAACCGTCTATAATTTTATCGGGTCGAGCCTGACGCGTTTTGTGCTGGCCTCTGATGTTTTGGCGGTCACCATAAGCAAATATGTGGGTATTTTGGAGAAGAAGTACGGGGCGCGAAATATCGCTCTGATTCCCCATGGCACCTTTGAAACCCCGCCGGAGCCCACTTATGAATTACCGGAAGGACCGAAACAGGTAATGGCCTTTGGTAAGTTCGGCACCTATAAAAAGGTGGATATTCTCGTTGAAGCGGTGGAGCTCATTCGGGCGCGTACCGACGAAAATATCGAAATTGTCATTGCAGGTACCGATAGCCCCAATACCCCAGGTTATCTCGAGGCGGTCAGTGAAAAGTACGGTCATGTACCCCAAATACGGTTCACGGGCTATGTGCCCGAAGAAGAAGTGCCCATCATTTTTTCACAAAGTGCAGTGACGGTTTTCCCGTATACCTCTACCACGGGAAGTTCAGGGGTACTGCATCAGGCCGGAAGTTATGGTAACGCCGTCGTCTTACCTGATTTGGGTGATTTGAGCATCTTGATACGGGAAGAGGGTTATGTCGGGGAGTTTTTTGATGCTTTGAGTGTGGAATCCCTTGCGGATGCCATTCAAAAGATCTTGACCGATGAAGCCTATCGCATACGCTTGGGAGAAGCGAACTATGCAGCGGCCTGTTCCTTGCCTATGTCTGAGATCACCCAAATGTATCTTGATTATTTCAAGGCCGTGCAGCTGTCAAAGACCGAAGGACTTCCCTTCGTTTTGGAACAAGGAAAGAAACCAGAAAAAGTGGAGGCCTAGGGCGAGGTGTTTTTGGTACAAAGGAACCTTCCGTCCATTCGTCTATAGCAACGGGCTATCTACCGAAGCTGGTCGTTTTTAGAAGGTAATCCGACGGATATTTGCCTTGTGACCAGAGAATAAACTTAACCTAATCCATAGAATGTATGGCCTTACAGATTACCCAAATCAGAGACATGTTTGTAGTCATGGGAGAATTGAATAGTACAAACATCGAAATCTTAAACCGTCATATGAAACGGCACATTCGCTCGGGTTATCCGGTAACCTTAAACCTCGAAAGAATCAAGGGTATGGATGCCATCGCGACGAAGGTGATACAACAAATGGTTGAATGGGCCATGTATAAGAATAGTAGGCTATCTGTTCAAGGATTGAGCACTGAACAGATCATGCCCATGCTTAATAGGGTAAAAACCGCTTAAATAGTAAGTGATGACCGCATTTAAACTACTCTTACAAAAAGTTCCCCCGGAAAGGTTGTTTATGGGTAGTGTGCTTCTGGTCAACGGAGGCAACTACTTGTACAACCTGATTTTGGGGCGATTATTGGGTCCTGAGGCTTTTGCCGATGCCGCACTTTTGGTCACCTTATTATTGGTATTATCCTTTTTGGGAATGACCTTTCAGTTAGCCACCGCCAAATTTGCGGTGCTTTTCTCGGAAAGTGACTGGGATGCCTTTCAACAACTCCAATATAAATATGCCTTGACCTTCGGTATGGTCATTGGCCTTCTACTTTTTGGTTTTGCTGAAAACCTCAGTATCCTTTTTCAGACAGACTCCCCCCTGATGTTCAAGACTTTCGCGGCCGCAGTGCCCTTATATTTCTTCATGTCGGTTAACCGTGGCACGTATCAAGGACGTCAAGACTATGCAAAACTATCCGTTACCTACCAAGCGGAAATGTGGAGCCGATTGGTCTTAACACTAGTGCTATTGTGGCTTGTTCCCTTATCACCGGCCTTTTTGGTCGCCTTGGGTATCGCTATTTCATTCGTCTTCGGTTTGATTCCCACGACCTTTGATAGTAAACGACTGTTTAAAAAAGTCAGGCTGTCGGCGCCCCATAAAAAGCGCGTGATGCAATTTATGGTACTTACCGCCTGTTATGAACTGACCCAAATCATTATCAATAATAGTGATGTGCTAATGGTCAAGCATTACTTCGATACTTTAGACGCCGGCCTATATGCTTCGCTGGCCCTAATCGGAAGGGTAGTGTATTTCGTGGCCTGGATGTTCGTGATGTTATTGCTACCCGATGTGGTGCAAAAACAGAAGAATGGAGAAGCCACAGCTCCGGTGCTCTTCAAATATGTGGGGTATATAGGTTTTCTGTCTTTGGGTATTGTACTCTCTTGCGCCTTGTTCCCAGAACTGATCGTACAATTGATGTTCGGTAAAGCCTATCTATCCATCGCTCCCTTGTTGTGGCAGTATGCCCTTGCGACCTCCTTATTCGCCATTTCGAACATCTTTGCATACTACTTTTTGTCTTTGGACGAATATCGGCCGGTGCTTATGTCCGGTCTTATCGGAGTCTCCCAAATTGGCTTGATCGTCTTTTTTCATAGCAGTTTGCAAATGGTGGTCGGTGTACAGATTATCGCGATGGTGTTCTTGTTGGTGATTCAACTGATTTATTTCCTTCAAAAGAACCAAAAAACATAAGTGTTGGGTATCGTAT
This sequence comes from uncultured Flavobacteriaceae bacterium, assembly GCA_947494565.1. Classification (GTDB taxonomy): domain Bacteria; phylum Bacteroidota; class Bacteroidia; order Flavobacteriales; family Flavobacteriaceae; genus Maribacter_C. Next base: position 386,638 of record CANLVG010000006.1, read on the forward strand.
TTTGATGTGTTGTAAACCCAAAGACCTTATGCTCTTTGGGTTTTTCTTTGGTATTGGGCTTCATTTTGATGGGGTGTGAAAGCGTAGGGTTTTGTGAATCGGATAGGGGGCCTTCGGGTTCATCCGTTGCGAGTTACCATTCACCTACAGCAAAGGCCCACCCGTCGCAAAACACCCTTACAACCCACGACTTTAGAGGATATTTGTACTAATGAAACCAATGAACCCTTTAAAACTTAACCTGATGAGACTGGCAATTGTAACCGCGTATCCCCCGAGTAAAGTAACCCTAACGGAATACGGATACCATTTGGTAAAACACTTTAGACTTCAAAAAGAAGTCACTGAAATTATATTGATTACCGACAAGACGGAAGGAGAAAAAGACTTGACATTTGAAGAAGAAGGTTGTAAGATCACGGTACGGGAGTGTTGGAGGTTTAATGACTATACCAACGTCCTAAAAATCAATAAGGTCATTTCGAAAACCCAACCTGATGCGGTACTTTTTAACCTGCAGTTCCTGAAATTCGGGGATAAAAAGATTCCCGCTGCCTTAGGATTGATGCTGCCGTTGATCTGTAAACTTAAAGGTATCCCTACCATATCACTATTGCATAACATATTAGAGCAAGTGGATTTGGATAATGCCGGAATTACGGCCAATAAATGGTTGCAACGCGCGTATAATTTTATTGGAAGTACCTTGACCAAATTCGTGCTGACCTCCGATGTCTTGGCGGTGACCATTAGCAAATACAAAACTATCCTTGAAAAGAAATACAAGGCCAGAAATGTGGCCCTGATTCCCCATGGTGCTTTTGAGACGCCCCCTGAACCTGATTATTGTTTGGGTGAGGGACCAAAGCAGGTTATGGCCTTCGGTAAGTTCGGTACTTACAAAAAGGTAGAGATCATGATCGAGGCCGTAGCGTTGATTCGAAAACGTACCGGGGAGAATATCGAAATCGTGATTGCCGGAACCGATAGTCCCAATACACCTGGGTATCTAGAATCCGTACAAAAGAAGTATGCCCATGTTTCACAACTTCGGTTTACCGGTTATGTGGCCGAAGAGGACGTGCCTGTTGTCTTTAGGGAAAGTGCCGTTGTCGTTTTTCCATATACCTCTACGACAGGAAGTTCGGGAGTATTACATCAAGCGGGAAGTTATGGAAAGGCGGTCGCCCTACCAGACTTGGGAGACCTCAGTATTCTGGTCGAGGAAGAAGGCTACAAAGGAGAGTTCTTTGATCCTGAAAGCAAGGAGTCATTGGCGGACGCCATAGCGAACATCTTGCTCTATGACAGTTATAGAATACATTTGGGTAAAACCAATTACAGGGCGGCTTGCTCATTGCCCATGGCCGATATCACTCAACTGTATGTGGATTATTTTAAGGCCATACAGTTTTCCAAATCCACGGGAAGAACGTTGAATTTGATGACCGAAAAACGAAAGGAAATGGTTTAGTTTTTTTATATCTGGTTAAGTCGAGGAGAGGTGGTCTGGTTAGCTGCCTCTCTTTATTTTTTTTCGATCAGCGAAGAATAGGCTTTTTTGGGTTGCCCATCACCAGCTAATACACCAAAATGACGTTGCCTGGCCTTGCGCCACGGCAAACGGCCCACCACCGAATTTGGAACGGACTCAAAATCGTAGAGCGTCCAAATCATGAATGGAATGCTTTCCGAATCCAATAGTTTTTGCATTTGTATGACGTATTCCGCCTGATTTTCTTCTGAGCCCAGATAAGCATTCCAGATGCCATCATAAGAGGAATATCCATACTCTTGAAGCACCAAGGGTTTATCCGGTACATTCGTTTTCAATTCTTGAAAAGCTACCATGAATTGATCGGGTTCCCGGTAATAATGAAAGGAAACGAAATCGACCTCTTTAGCCAAGTTCGTTGCAGCCTCTGGACTTGACCACCCAATAGTTACAGGGTGTTGGTTATCCCAAGACTTCACTTCCGAAATCATTCGTCCTAGCCATGCCGTAACCTGGGTCTTACCTCTTGTTTCAAAGTCAAGATCGGGTTCGTTTTTAATATCCCATGCCAATAGGGCAGGGTGGTCCTTAAGTGCTGTGACGATTTGTTCGGCATGTCTATGGGTGAGGGTCCAATCTCGAAGGCTATAGTCCCCATAAAAATCGAACAAGGTCAATACCACTTTGAGGTCGTTCTTTTCGGCCATATCCAAAGTGTGTTGCAACTGCTTCATTTTTTCGATCTCTATTTGAGCCTTTCCGAATGTTTTATAGGGGACAAAAATCCGCACCGTATTGAGGTCCATGTGTTTGATTTTTACGAAATCCGCGGTGATGCTACTGTCCGAAAATGTTGCTCCGAACATATTCCAAGGATGTTTTTGGGGATAGTAATTGACCCCTTTACTTTTTGTAACAGCACTCAGATCGGGCCGGGATACCTTGGTTTTTTCTACTTCTTGGGATGGGAGTTTGATCAGATGACGTATTCTCCAGAAGCCATCTTCTAGCAAGAGCATGACCTGATAAGAAGCGATTTCCGTACGTTGGGCAATACGCTTTTGGTCCATATAGGCCTCTTCATAGCGCTCTACATTAGTATCGGTGAGTACTGCTATCTTTCCATCGGCGCTGTAGAACTCCAAGGTCGGATGATGCTTGAGGGTCGAACTCTTGAAATAAACATTGTTTTTAAGGTTGAGGTCCAGTATGTCATACAGTTGTACCTGGGCGCTATCAGTATAATAGTCTGCAGTGCCGTACCGATCGTTGGTCTCTAAAGCGATATTTCGAACATACCACGCTTTCAGATAATCCCGTTCCAATTCCGATAGGGTTTGTGAACTTATCGGTCTGCCTTCGTTGGTCAAGGGTGTCCAAACGACCTGGGGCGCATAGTTAGGGATCTGTGCTTCTGGCAGATGCAATATTGCTGAACGATCCGCTCCGGTGTTCATATAGGAGAGCACCGAACTTACCCCGGCTATGATAGCCGCATTGATCACCAAGAAAGAGAGGATGAGCAGTGTGCGATATAGGGTACGGTTCGTTTTCATTGTAAGGTCACTTTTTTGGTTTTTCGAATTCCTGCCACGTCGACCGTTAGCTGATAGCTTCCTTTCGGATAAAAATCTTCTGAAATCTTGAATTGGGCAGAACCCAATCGCGAGGTGGTACGTAGCGTCTCCAGTAACGCGCCAGCGCTGTTGTGAATTTCCAGGGAAATAGGAATTCCATCGGGTACCAGTTGTCCCATAAAACTATGCAGTTCCGATAGGGTAAGGGTACGCCCGCCGCCTGAGTAAGAGACCTTGAAATCGTTTAAGGCAGGTTCAAAATCGAGGGAAATGGAATTGCTCTGGGCGGCGCCCGTAATATAGGCGGTAACGGACCAAGTACTGGGTTTATCGGGATGTAATAGCTTGCCCTCGGCCGAACCATTAATGGTCGTTCCTGTGGTCTGAAGAATCATTCCGTAGGGGTCGGTAATGAGAAAGTTCACAAGGGTACCATCGCTAACGGTATTTCCAAACTCATCTTTGATACGTCCCGTAGTAAAGGTAATAACTTGGTTACCATCTGCATAAGCGTGGTTTCTTGCATAGGTGATATTGAAATCGACCGCTTTTGCCGGATGTACTATAGCCGTCAGTTCTTTACTTGTACTCGCATCAAAGGAGGCCGAAATAAGCAGCCGACCCGATTTTTGAGAACTGTGCAAGTTGGTCCATCCGATACCGTTTTTCAAACGTATAGGTGTCTCTTCAAGTGTTGAAGTGAACTGTTTTTTAATGGTCAATCTCGTGGAATCTGCCAACGGATTGTCAAAATGGTCCGTGGGGACTGTAACCAGCATGGTGAAATCATCTCCTCCCGCAGTGATACTTCTAGGTCCTAAATACGATGCTATTCGTGCCTTTTTTATGGGATGAGGCCCTATACTAAGTTTCCCTTCGGCATAGACTTTTTGGTCGTGTACCAGGGTCCAACTGCACTCCCCGGATTTCTGCGTAAAAAACTTGGGAAGTGTAAAGGTCAGTAAACTTTCCTTAAGATCGGGCTGTAGAACGGAGCTGCCGAAAGCGCTGTTCAACCATAGCTGAGGAGGGGAGGCACTATTACCCTGAAATTGAATTTGAATGCTTTCTCCGGCAACATAGGAGGTTTTGGAAGACACCAGTGCAAACTGATTTTCTTCGCTAGAGGTTCTGACTACTTCAGGGGCACATCCGTACCAAATGAGAATCAGAAATGCTATGTAAATTCCTCTTTTCAAATTATTTAGGGTTTCCGATATAACTGTTCAATTCAATCTTTATAAAGTCAAATCCATCACCCGATATGGGTTGCAGCTGTGCAGATGGATGAATCTCGTTTCTATTCGGAAAAATCTTTTCCGCAATCGAAGCATTGGGTAGGCCGTTGACAAAGCATTGTTCGAGATCGCTTTTTAGTATCGCTAACCCTTTCAGTTGGCATAGGTCATATTCAAAATATTGTTTGCGTTGTATACGTACACCCTCTCGCATGAAGTGATGATCCACCCAGATCAATTCCTTGTTTTTGTTGTAATACGAAATCAGAAGCTGGGGTATGGTGACTTCCTGTACCCCTGAGTTGAAGAGTGTTCCGGTAATCTTTCTTGATTGGTGACGAAGGTCTTGTAAGGTCAGTTGCTTATAGAGATCTGTAATGGCCACATTTCCGGCACATTGCAAATCGAATTTGGTCGGTAGTTCTTTAAGGCTCAAGGGTGTAAATTCATCAGGGTCAAAGGTAGGAGGGATGGTATCTTTGGTAGACGACCAGGCGATGCCTTCGAAATCGATACGAAAGGCGGTGATCTCCTTCGGCATTAATTTGTGCTTCAAATGGTACTTGGCATTGTGTGTAGCCAATGGTACGTCATTGTCGTTGTAGAGTGTCCCCTTAATGGTCACATCGGCAGGAGTGGTGTCAATATTCTGAACTTCCCCGATGAGGCTATACCCTCCATTGCGCTGTACCAATTTTGCACTGAGCACTTCTAAAACGGGTTGTTTCAATACATCTTCATGATGGGTCTGTTGCGTGGTAATCCGCCGTCTACCGTGATTGAAAAAGGTAGTACTATTGTTTGTCATCAACTGGTCTGGCGGCAGATCGCTATCAAAATGTTGTGGTACGATATACCAATTGCCGTTTCTTCTTGACAGGGTGTGATAGAACGTTTTATCTACTTTTTCCAAGGGCGTGATCCATTTGGTCTCCACTTTGGCCCTGGCACTATGTTCGTTCGTTCGTAACAGCTCGATGGCAATGGCATCCAATTTGGCATAGGAACTCAAAATACCATCGGTGACCGATACCTCTAACATGTATTGCGATAAGGTTAGGTCGTCGTTAGGGTCCATGTAGGAATAAGCCCTTTCAAATTCCTTGAAATCAAGGGCGTCGTAATAGGCCGTAATGACATTTTTCGGGCTCCGCTGCGCCGTATTGACGAGATAGAATCGATAGGTACCGTAGGCCATTGCTATCAATAGGAAACAAGCCCAAAGGTGACAGACACGAACCAAATTTGGAGCGAAACCACTATATGGAATGGCATAAGCTAAAAAGGGACCTTCCGGTAGTACTTTATTTTTCAATATACGGAACCATACCCATTGTATGTTGATTACAAATGCTAGTAGTACCGTAAGAAAGGGGATAATGCCCCACATCACTTTTAAGGCTTGGGATACCTCATCTTTTGGGATGATCTTTGGTAATGGTGGCACATTCAGTCGCTCCCATACCATAATACCATTTTCCAACTGTTGTAGACGTTGCCATCCACAGAAATAGAGGATAGGGTCGTAGAACTTGTCATTCGAAAAAATGTATTTCAGGTGGTACTTTTCAGGTACCGTTAAAAACTGTTGTAGCGACCCGATGCCCTCTACACCTCTAAATTTGGAGTTTTCCAAGCGTTCAATTGCCCGAGTAGTCAATTCAGGTAGTCTCCGGGCCGAGTGGTAATTTCCATCTACGGTCATGGCATTGGTCTGTGCCGATAGCCAAGCCATCTGATCACCGAAACCTAGGGGTAGGTACCTCCATTGGTCGTGTTGATCTTGATTGAGGAAATTTACGATGGGTAACATCTTTATTTTTTGGGGCTGGGCAGGTCTGAAGTAATTCAAGCTCATCGTAAAAATAACCATCAACAATAACCCTCCGGCAATGCAACCGCCAATAACCCGGTGATAGACTGCTCCAAATCGATCTTGTAAATAGGTTTTCAAGTCTCCTTCGACCATGCGATACGCGAACTCTCCGAATATGGGTAGGGCCATAATGGTCGCCCATAGGGTAAAACGATCCAACGTTAGGATATTGAAAGCGGTTTCGCCCAATAGTTTTAAGGGAATGGGAGTGGTACCACCTGTTCCTAGCAAGGCCAATAGGGAAAAAGACAGTCCGAAAAAGAGGTATCGCTTACTGAAAAAGCGATAGAAGATATAGGGCAATAGAAAGAGCAATATTCCCCAAGGAATCAGAAAAAAGACCAACCCGGATGAGGTTACCTCGAAAAAATTGTCTCGAGACCCATGTGGAATAGGTACTTGGGTTATTGGGTTGTTTTTGGAGTTGATCCAATACGGGAGTATACATACAACGATTAATACTAGTGATGAAAACCCAAAAGTCACGATACGCCAAAACAAGCGTTTGAATACCCCCCAGAAAAGACTGAACGTTACCTTTTTATACTGGCCTACCTGATCTTTGGCCGTATCCATAAGTACCATTCCGATCAAAGGAAAGATAAAAAAGATCATGCCGAATATTGGGGTCACGTGATGCGAAGTAACCGTTACGGCAATTAACGAAAGGCTGGTCGCAAGAAATCGAAGCCTTCCGGTCTTGATCCAACTATACACTTCAGGCAAGGCATGTAACAAGACAGATAGACCAATGATGCTCGGTAATTGACCAAAAAGGTGCAAAGTTTCGATAAAGGTGGAGGAGAAGACGGCCAATAATGCCGTATAGCCGGCAATTCTTCTATTCCCCGTAAGCAATAACCCGAAACGATAACTTCCCGTGATGAACAAAAAGATGGCTATCAAGGCGACCGAAAACAGACCAAACTTCAAACCGCCGATATACGAAAGCACTGCAATTGCTTGATGAACCAGTGGAGGGTAAGCCTGAACGGTAAAACCGGTATACCATCGGTAATCCCAAGGCTCAAACCAGCTTTGGGCATAATGGTCCGCAAAAAACAAATGAATTAGTGCATCATAGGTGCTTTCCAAAGTAAAAAAGATACTGGAACCATGAAAAGCGAGCCCTATAAAGAGTGCTAAGATCAGTATGGTATTCGTTCGTTGCACGGGACTTATGTGTAGGAAATTAAAACAACTTAAAGGTATATATATTGTGTGTTTTACCGATAACCTCCGGTCGAAGGCATAAAACCGTTCGTCTATAGAAAAACGTCATCCAACTTTTACGATCATAAAAGGGAGTCATCGGTCACTACATTTGCTTTAGAAACCATATAAAAGTTTACCAGACAACAATTAAAACTTAACCTATGAAAATCTTAACCATTGACGATCAACAACTGATTTTACTTTCCGTAGAGAAACGATTGACCGAACTCGGCTACGAGGTGTTTACCGCAAATAGTGGACAATCGGGTATTGCGGCCATTGATACCTTTGACCCTGACATGGTCATTGTAGATATCAATATGCCCGACCTATCGGGGATAGAGGTGATTCAGCACATACGAATTGTTAGAAAACTTGATATCCCTATTTTGGTGATGTCCGGCAATACCAATGAGAAGACCATTTTGGAAAGCTATAACCTCGGTATCGATGATTATATGAAAAAACCGGTCAGCCTTGACGAGATGGTGGCCCGAATCAATAGGATACTAGGAAATAATTTTATTCAACTCTACACCGAGACCAATATCGAAACCAAGATAATCGGTAAGTACGGGGTAGGTGTGGTCATTCCATGTTACAATGAGGAAAACCGTTTGTCGAGGGCCTTGTTCAAAGACTTTATTGACAAAAATGTAGGTTACCATCTGTGTTTTGTCAATGATGGAAGTACGGATAATACCCTAGCGGTACTGGAGAAACTGAGGGAAGGCAACGAAGAAAATATCTCGATTTTCAATTGTGAAAAAAATGGTGGTAAAGCCGAGGCGGTGCGTCAGGGCATTCAGTATCTGACCAAACGTGAAGCATTTGATTACATCGGATATTTAGATGCCGACCTTTCCACCGATTTCAGTGATTTTGACGACTTGGTCAAAACCATTGGGAGTTCGGACTATAAAATAGTCAGTGGATCTAGAATAACACGCATGGGTGCGAATATCGCGAAGGAATCTGCCCGTAAGCTAATTAGTAAGACGATTAACCTGATTATACAGACTATTCTTGGAATGCCTTTTAAGGATACCCAATGTGGTGCAAAGATCATGGATCAGGAAGTCGCTTCTTTGATGTTCGAGAAAAAATTCATTACCAAATGGTTGTTCGATGTGGAAATCTTTATGCGCATGCGGAAACACTACGGTAAGAAAGTGGTCAAAAAATACATTTGCGAACAACCCCTAAAGCGATGGGTACATGTCGATGATTCAAAACTATCGATGAAAGATTCTGTGCGGATCGTAGGTCAATTAGGCCAAATAGCCTTGTATTATAAATAGTTCATATACACACTTGATGCCAATCTTCATAAAGGGATCGATTGCATTCCTTCGGCATAATAGTGACTATGGGTTACAAGGGAAGTCATTAAAAAAGGGGAATACACCGATTACGTGTATTCCCCTTTCCTTAATAAATAACCTAAGTTGCTCTTATTAATGCAATATGTAATTCTGCTCTACGTATCTAAAGCGTTTATTTTCTATAAGCCTCTTTATGAAAGAGGGCCTTTTTGATTCCTTTGGATAGTTGATTGGGCTACCCGCAGTACGATTGAAAAATGTTTTCATGACGTTGATTGTTTTTTGATGATGATGATGTCGAATCGCACTTAGCGATTAAAGTTCCTGTACTGGGCCCACTGAGACCTTTTACAATTTCTTAGGGATGAAAAATACTGTCCTGTTTTTGATTCCGTTGCTGTTCTGTTGATTGATGCTTTCATGGTTTTAGATTTTTATGTTGTTGATTTCTTTATTAACGATTGAAGTTTCTGTACTGGGCCCATTGAGACCTTTTACAATTTCTTAGGGATGAAAAATACTGTCCTGTTTTTGATTCTGTTGCTGTTCTGTTGATTGATGCTTTCATGGTTTTAGATTTTTATGTTGTTGATTTCTTTATTAACGATTGAAGTTT
>CANLVG010000007.1 GCA_947494565.1 uncultured Flavobacteriaceae bacterium
ATAACAACACTATGTATACGTAATGGCCGCTAAATGCCGGCGCTCCGCCAAAGCCACTGCGCATACACTTACCGTTGGCAATAATTTGAGAAAACGAATATGAAATTAATTTGGACATTCATTTTACTATTGACTTTCAATATCGGATTTTCGTGTACTTGTGAAAGTTCGGGTAAAATTGACAAAGAACAATTCAATCAGTATGACTTAATTGCAACTGGAAAAATCTTGAGTGTTGACTTCGGAGAATTTACGCAAAAAATTGAAGTCGGAATCCATAGTGTATTTAAAGGACGAATAAAGAAAATGACGATAGTTTTATCTACAAGCAGTCAATCAGGAATGTGTGGAATTTTCCCAAAAGTAGGAGAAAAATGGCTGATTTATGCAAATGGAAACGGATATGAATTTTCGACTGACTTATGCACACGAACTCAAAATATGACAAGAGCAAGCGAAAAAAACACAGGAATAATAAAACGGGATTTGTATTTCTTGAAAAAGAATTCGAATCGAAATAAAAACTATTGCCAACAATGGCTATAAGTAATTGCTTGTTCTCGCTTACTTCTGAAAATCCTCGCGGATTTTCAGTTTGGTGTGTACTTGCAAAGTTAGTCCTTAACCACGCAACTACTCATAGCCGAGACCGTTGGCGGTAATTAACAAAACGAAATGAGCAAAGAGCAAATTTGGATAGAAGCAGGATACAAGACTTTTGCTTTTGAAGGTCCGCAAGCATTACGAATTGAAAAGTTGGCGAAAACAGTTCAAAAGAACAAATCTTCCTTTTACCATTTCTTTTCCGACTTGGAGGTATTTACTGAACGCTTATTGGACTTTCATCTAATACAAGCGAAAGTAATGAGTGACAAAGAATCAAATGCTCAGAATGAAACGGTATTAACTCAAATAATCCTTGAACATAAACTTGACCTGCTCTTTAATCGCCAGTTAAGAATTCATAGAGATAATTCAGATTTCCAGACCTGCTTTATCAAAACCAATGAGATTTCTTTACCAGGGTTTATGCCAATATGGAAAAAAGTAATTGATTTAAATGAAAATAACCATTTGGCTCAATTGGTATTGATGCTCAGTATAGAAAACTTTTTTCTTCAAATTACGGATGACACATTGAATTCAAGTTGGATTGCTGCTTATTTTGACAAAATAAGAGAAATGGTCAAGCTATTTAAAAGAACTAATTCTATTCCTGTAATGGACGGAGGCGTCTAAAATAACTGATGATTCAACCTTAAATTTGACCTAATCAAATAGGTCAGATGTGAAAATTCCATTTTACAGAACACAAAAATTCCATAAAAAGTATTTAAAGGTAACCGCATTTGTTGTTGGGGCATTTGGACCTATATTTTTCCTAGGCACTATGCTTAATAGTTCAGAGGCTGCACGTTGGACATTGGACTTTTTAAGTTGGCCAATTGATGGTGTTCAAGTTTATACTGAACCTACAACAAGGTTTTTATCTGCACTGACAGGAGGCTTTTTATTTGGATGGGGAGTAATGATATGGTGCTTATCGATTTGGGTTTATGATAAAGCCCCTGAATTTGTAAGGCGCAGTGTCCTTATTGGTTTACTCTCTTGGTTTGTTTTGGATAGTGCGGGATCAATAGCCTCAGGAAATGATTCAAACGCAATTTTCAATATAATGGTACTTCTATTGGCAATTGGACCAATGTGGGTGCCAATTAAAGAAAATGATAAATAAAATAAATATGAAACGAGAAAACAATCATTACTTTCTAAAAGGCCTCTTAATAATCCAGACACTTGGTTTATTAATCTATACAGTTATCGCAATTCAAAATGATGGATTCAGTTTTCTCGAAAGAGCAATAGAGTTCGCAATGTCTATGACGTGGATGGGCCAATTTGCATTGGATTTTCAATGTTACTTAATGCTTTCTGCCATATGGGTTGCTTGGCGAAATAAGTTCTCTATTAAATCGATTCTATTCGCAGTAATTGCACTGATTCTAGGAATAATTGTTTTTGCACCTTATTTACTTTATCTCTTAACGAAAGAAAAAGGTGACTTGAAAAGAGTTCTAATTGGGGATAGGGAATAAAAACTATCGCCAACACGGTATAGAAGCAATAGCGGTTCGGGTGCAAACTCGAACCGTTTTTGTGTTTATTTAGGTATATTGATAATCGAAAAGAAGGAGCGTTTTAAGCCACTACTGCTCTTATACTAAACGTTAGCAACTATTAGAAAAAACAACCAATTATGAATAAACCAATCTTTAAAATTCTTGTATCTGCTGTCTTACTTATCATAGGATTTGTATGTGGAAATTTTTACAACAAATCTAATGATGAGCCGAAAAAAGAAATAGTAACAAGTGGCTCTGATTTTGAAATGATTCAAGAAGTTACTAATGAATTCGTAACTGCCTGGATAAATGGAGATGCTGAAGGATGTGCAAATACATATTCAGAAAATGCTGTGTTTATGGTTCCAGACCAACCATCTTATCACGGAAGAAAAGCAATTAAAGACCGTTACGCAGAAATGTTTAACAAACGGAATGACTCAACTCTCATTGAGATGACTGAAACAGTAAAGGAAGTAATTATGCTTGATGATTGGGCTGTAATTAGAGGTTCTGGATTTGAAACGAGAGATTCAGAAGGAGCAAGCGGAACATACAAATGGATAATATTGAGTAAAAAACAACCAAATGGGAAATGGGAATCTGTTTGGGATATTTTTAATGACGTAGAAGACGTAAAATAACAGTTGCTAACAATGCCTATAACAAATAGGGCATAAAGTGCTAAATTTAAAGGCTTGGGGGTGTTTACAAAGTCCGCCAAATCTTTTAGATTTACTCATGTGATTTCTATTTTCAATAAGGAATTCGTGATAACGCTGCGCTAAGTTGGCAATTAAAATGAAAAAAATAATTACAAAACAAAAAGCTCTTGCTAGCAGACCAGACGGAAAAGAAAACTTTCCTTGCCCCCGTACTAAGCTTAGCCCAACCGTTAGAGTTCATTATAAATTAAACAATGTTCGACAAGATTAGCCCTATTATCCATTCTGTTTCACCTGTTTCAAGTAATTCAATTGAAAAAATAAAGAATTTAGTCGAATACACTAACATAAAAAAAGGAGAGCCAATAACCACCGTTGGACAAAAGAATAATCTAGAGTATTTTATGATTGATGGTATCTGCAAAAGTTTTCTAAACACACCCGAAGGAGAAAGTGTGACGATTTCTATTTTCATGGCTAATTCGATAATATCACCAAGTACTACAAGAAATCAAAATGGTAAATCCGTAATTAATATACAAGCTTTAACAGATGTTGAGATCGCAGCTTTCAATGCTTCAGAGTTTGAAAAATTAATGATTGAAGATCTAGAAATTCGAGATTTTGGAAATTCTGTCTTAAGAATTGAACTTATGGCGAAGGTCCAGAAAGAAATAGCTTTAGCTTCACTTAAAGGAAAAGAACGGTTACTTATATTAAGAAAGAATTACCCGAATATCGAAAACCTCATACCACATTCCGATATTGCTTCATATTTAGGAATAACTACTATTTCTTTAAGTAGATTAAGAACACAATCTTAACGCTTATCATTTGTTAATGGAATCGCCATATGAATTGGCAACCTTTGTTTTCTAATCAAAACAATAATTATGTCAATTCTAAATTCATTCCTTCTAAAAACTTCCTCAGTAATGACATTATGTATCTCATTTGTAGCAAGTCACTTTGTCTTGCTGATTATGATGATATATACTTTTCCGGTAATCAATAATCAAATTGGGGCTAAGGCATTTGACCTCCTACCTTTTGGGTATTCGGTTTCTGAAGCAAAATCAATTGTGAGCAACTTGAATAATCCAAGTGCTGACCTTTACCTTTTTCCACAATTAACTTTGTTAGATCTACTCTACCCTTTTCTACTGGCTTTGTTCTTAAGTAGTCTATTATTTCGGCTTATTAAAATAACGGAGTCAAAAAGGAAATTCGCATCGATATTCTTGATTATTCCATTTCTGGCGATGATATCCGATTATTCAGAAAACATATGTATTATATTAATGATCTCAAAATCAATTGAGATATCTGAAACGATCGTGATTTTATCGAGTACATTTACCGTTTTAAAAGGAGTCCTAACTTCAATTTCATGGGTAACCATCTTGGTATATGCTACGAAATGGTTTAGGTTGAAAATTCTATACAGAAATAAAAAACAAACTCTAACAAAACCTAAACCGCATTAAAACGCAGTTTAGCCAAACCTTTGGCAGCAATCTCGTCTTTACCAAAAAGGTTATATTTATATCATTATCAGTCCTTAGCAAATCATGGCAATTAATACTCCATATGACAAATTCTTAGTAGTAGCAATTGTATGTTGCTTTCTATCCGTTCTAACGACCCTTGGGATTCACTCCAATCTATTTGATTTAGGAGAGTTGAGTTTCGATGATCGGATAAGACTCTTTGAAAATTCAAAATACATTGCGAATAGATTCTGGATAATTATACACTGCTTATTTGTATTAATAGCCATGTTGGGTTTCTTATTGATACAGTTTAAAAAGAGTCGAGGATTTACAATTTTAGGTTTTGTGTTCTTCGCTGTATTTGCATTTACTGAAATCTTTCGGCAGATGTTCGTTTTCTTCTACATGAACAATCTACGTAGATCCTACCTCGAAACTGATAGTGAAGCGATGCGCGAGATAATACAAGTTAGTATGGATCATGCAGGCTTAATTGGTTATGCTCTTTTTGGCTTGTTCATTGTGGCATTTGCATTGGGAAACATATGTTATGGAATCAGTCTACTTGGCAACAATAAGATTGATCGTATACTCGCTTACCTCTTGTTAATTTGGGGATTTGGTAACTTACTTGCCTTTGGAAACGAATTTTGGACATCTGAATCAATAGGGCATTTTGTCGAATACTTTAGTATCATTTATCAACCGATAATGAGAGTATTAGTAGGTTTATGGATGTTGCATAAATTTAAGCGAATTACTGTCAGTGAGGGAGCAGGCAACAATACGTATAGCGCATAGTTCTAAATTTCATGGCTTGGGCAAGTTTGCTGAGTCCGCAATCCGGATAGCTATTAGGATAGGGTTTTGCTCTGGACAAGAAAAAATAAATCAAGATCTGCCTCTCCGGCAGGCCGGCAATAAGCTTTAGCTTCATGCGCGGACGGAAACGAAAAGTTTCTTTGCTTCCGCACAACGCTTAGCTCAGCTGTTGTAGCGAATTTACCAAAGCCAATTAAATGCTTGAATTAATTCTTTCGACTTTAGCAGAATTTGGACTAATTCGTGAGGATTATAAACATCGAAAACGAATAAGTAAAAAGGAAAAAGAAGACGGTACGAAAAGACCTATTCAAAAATACTTTCTACAACCCAGTTCAATAATGATTATTTCGCTTTTAATAGTTATAAGTATAAGCTCATTTCTATTTTTTGGTTATCAAAGAAAATCTATCTACCCTGATAAAACTAAAAAAGAAATAGCTGAAATGAGCGATAGAATGGAGAATTGGTATGAAAAGCTCGGAAAATATCCTACGGACTTGAATGAATTAATCGGAAATAGTCCTTTAAGACAAGATTGGAAAAAAGACGCTTGGAATCGAGAATATGAATTTAAGATTACGGAAAATGGGCAAGGGTTTTTAATCACTTCTGCCGGTTCGGATGGAAAATTTAAAACGGAAGATGACATCAAATCGGAATAAAAGAAATTTAAAAATTGTTGGACTTTATATTATTAGCCTAGTCTGCATATTTTGCTATTTATTGATGGAGCACTATAACGTCATCTTCGTAGTCCTTAAAAAATGGCCTCAAAATCCCGATGGCGAATTTGTCACACTTGTTTTTACTGGATTACTCCAATATGGGTTATTGGTAGTTGGAATATGCATTTTCTTAATGCTGAGTTTTATACTAATCAGAGAGACAATTAAAAACGATTGAATAAGATAAAAACGTGCTCCAACAACACCTCCTATGAAAAGCGCTAGTCCAGTTTCCTAAGGATCATACATCGGTGCTTTTTAAGATAGTACTTACACCAAATTCATATAGAAAAAAGAAAAACCCATTTTTGAATACCTTCAAAAATGGGTTTTTTATGAGAATCGATATACAAACAGGTAACATACCTGTGCATATGGTCAACTTACATCATGCCTGGCATGCCGCCGCCACCCATTGGTGGGCCTGCCGCAGGAGCATCTTCTTTGATATCCGTTAGGGCACATTCCGTAGTCAAGATCATTCCTGCTACTGAAGCGGCATTTTCCAAAGCGACACGGGTCACTTTCTTAGGATCGATAATACCGGCCTTGAACATCTCAACGTATTTTTCCGATTTGGCATCATAACCGAAATCTCCTTTACCGTCCATGATTTTGGCGACTACTACAGATCCCTCACCTCCTGCATTGGAAACGATAGTGCGTAAAGGTGATTCAATAGCTCTGGCTACAATTTGAACTCCGGTTTCCTCATCGGCATTTTCAGCATCGACTTTAGAAAGAACCGATTTTGCTCTAACCAGGGCAACACCTCCACCGGCAACAATACCTTCTTCTACAGCAGCTCTAGTGGCATGAAGGGCATCATCGACTCGGTCTTTTTTCTCTTTCATTTCAACTTCGGAAGCAGCACCGACATAAAGTACGGCAACACCACCTGCCAATTTGGCCAAGCGTTCTTGAAGTTTTTCACGATCGTAATCCGATGTGGTCGTTTCAATCTGTGATTTGATTTGGCTTACACGGGCTTTGATGTGTTTTTGAACTCCTCCTCCGTTTACGATAGTAGTATTGTCTTTGTCGATGGAGATTTTCTCACAGGTACCCAACATGTCCAAGGAAGCATTTTCCAAAGAGAATCCTCTTTCCTCGGAGATGACCGTACCACCGGTCAAGATAGCGATATCTTCGAGCATCGCTTTTCTTCGGTCACCAAAACCGGGTGCCTTTACCGCAGCGATTTTCAATGAACCTCTCAGCTTGTTCACTACCAAAGTGGCCAAAGCCTCACCATCTACATCTTCCGCGATGATCAAAAGCGGCTTTCCTGACTGGGCTACAGGCTCCAATACAGGTAATAGGTCTTTCATGGCCGAAATCTTCTTGTCGAACAATAAGATGTACGGGCTCTCTAAGTCGGCGGTCATTTTTTCTGAATCCGTCACGAAATAAGGAGAAAGATATCCTCTATCGAACTGCATTCCTTCTACGACATCAACATAGGTATCGGTTCCTTTGGCTTCTTCAACGGTGATGACACCTTCTTTGCCAACTTTTTCAAACGCCTGTGAGATCAATTCGCCGATAGCGTCATCGTTATTCGATGAAATTGAAGCGACTTGTTTGATTTTTTCAGAGGAGTCACCTACTTTCTTCGATTGTTTCGCCAAGTTCTCAACAATGGCATCTACCGCCTTGTCGATTCCTCTTTTGAGATCCATAGGATTGGCACCGGCTGCGACATTTTTCAATCCTTCTTTAACGATAGATTGGGCCAAAACCGTTGCGGTAGTCGTACCGTCACCGGCCAGGTCATTGGTTTTAGAAGCTACTTCTTTCACCATTTGGGCGCCCATATTTTCAAGGGCATCCGCCAATTCGATTTCCTTTGCCACGGTAACCCCATCTTTGGTTACTTGAGGAGCTCCGAATGATTTACTGATAATTACATTTCTACCCTTTGGACCTAGGGTTACTTTGACCGCATTGGCCAAGGCGTCAACACCTCTTCTCAGGCCATCGCGAGCATCGATGTCAAATTTTATATCTTTTGCCATAATGATTTTGTTTTAAAATTTTAAATCCCAACCGATTCAGCTTGTCTTTCAAGAAATCAAAACAAGAGCAGTGAATTTTTGGAATATTGATTTTGGTTTTTGGAATCTTATTTATTAGATAATCGCAAGGATATCACTTTCACGCATCATCAAATAGTCGGTACCCTCTAGTTTTAATTCGGTGCCCGCATATTTTCCATAAAGGACCGTGTTACCCACTTTTACGGTAACGGCGTCATCTTTGGTTCCGGGGCCGACGGCAACAACTTTACCTTTTTGTGGTTTCTCCTTTGCAGTGTCTGGAATGTATATACCAGATGCGGTTTTAGTCTCAGCGGCCATGGGCTCGATAAGAACTCTATCTGCCAATGGTTTAATGCTAACTTTAGCCATAGTATTCAGTTTTAAATTGATTTAAATGTTTTCGACTCTTCTCAAGACAGAAATTATGCCATTATAGGCAAACTGACATTTTGTGAAAATAAAAATGCCAGCTTGTCATTTAAGCTGGCATTTTTAATATCATATTTACTTTTTCTTAAAGCGTATCGTTAGTAGCGCCATCATTTGCAGGCTCCGGTACTATTTCAGGGGTGGTTTCCGGAATGGCCTCAGGTACTACTTCCTCAACACCATCACTATCTAAAAGTTTCGAATCAGTGCCATTGAAATTGCCTTTTAACGCAATATTTGAAGCAAGGATCAGTACGACGAGCATGATTCCTAAGGTCCATGTGCTCTTATCCAAAAAGTCACCGGTCTTTTTAACGCCTCCTACTACTTGGCTTCCGCCACCTCCAAAGGAAGAAGAAAGTCCACCGCCTTTTGGATTTTGTACCATGATGACCAACATCAGTAAAAAACAGACGATGATAATCAAAATCAAGAATATCGTAAATGTGCTCATTGCTTTCTAGCTATTTTCCTGTTGTATTTTCTGTACCGCTTTAATTCGGTCTGCAAAGAAACCACTTTTTTCCGGATATTTCAAACTTAAAATCTTGTATGCCTGTATGGCCTTTTTGTACTTTTTCTGTTCTAAATAAACCTTTGCCAAAGTTTCCGTCATCAGCTCCTTTTTATCGATTTTGGCGGACTCCTGTATGCTTTTGGAAGTCTGGACCTTTTCACTGGGAACTATTTTAGGGTTGTTGGCAATGAATCTATCGATGAGGTCGAATTTCTTCTTTTTCAACACGTCTTTTTCAAACTCGAACTCTTGGTCTTCCGGCGCTACTTCTTGCTTTGGGATTTTGGAAGTCTTTTTTTCATGTTCTCCTCTATCGATTGTTTTTTTCGCTGTCAATTGAAGCCATTCACCAAAGGAAAATTTTTCATTTTTTGTAAAGGTGAGCGGTTCTCCCAATTCTAAGGTCGCCCGTTCTTTTTCGGCTTCAATGTCTTGATCGATCTTTGGGTCTTTTGAAGTGAACAATTTCGGATTTAGTATGGCATCCGCATCCGTCACATTCTGTGGCAACGGTTTGTCTTCCGAAGTTTGAATAATCGTTTTATCCGTTTTAGGCGCAGTCACGATTTCTTCCGACATTACCTCGGTTTCCGTCACTGCGATTGATTTACCTGAAATGGTATCGGCAATCGAGTTTTGCAAAAAGTCTTCCGACGTAATGAACTCAAAAAGAATATCGCGGTCCGTAGTATAGGCAGCGGTAATTTTGAGGGCGTTATTGTACTTGAAACTGTTCAGATTCTTTAACCCTTTTAAATGAATCGCTCTGGCCGCCTGAAAATAGGGGTATTCCGTCAAGACTTCTTCTAGCTGTTGTGTCTGCTGCGCAGAAACCACTTTCTTGGGTTCTTGTAAAAGATGTGTAAAATCTTGAACGTTCATATGCTTTTTCAGTAATTCTGAATTCTGAATTTTGAATTCAGAATTTATAGATTGTTTTTCACTTTGTTTTACCAATCCGCCAGTGAGGCATTAAAAATATCTTGGGTGATACGTTCAAAGATAATCTCGTGGGCCTCGGACTTGACGGCCGACAATTGTGAATTGGCCGGGTAATCAAAAAAGAACGAGAAACGCTGATCGAAATCCTTTGAACCATCTTCAATGGTGTTGTTGGTAAATCGGACTTTCACCGCGATGGAAAGCCTGTTTTGCGCGGCAGTTTGTTGTGCCGTCGCCGTCATCGGTGAAATACGATACTCTACTATTTCGCCTTCATATACTAGGTCGCCACTGTTACTGATCAGATCAAGACTGCTCTGGTTCAATATTCTGTCTTGCAGTGCAAGGGTAAAATCACGGTCCATGCCCGGTTCAAATATAGAGCCTGGACTTTGAGACGCGTAGTTCTGAAAGTAATTCACTTGAAAGGTCGTAGCCGTTCCCGGATTTCCACCAGTAAAGTTGTATACCCCACACCCCTGAAATGTCAGTATGAATATAACACACAGAAAACTCTTAATTATAAATCTCATTTTTTAGTTTCTAACATCTAACATCTAACATCTAACATCTACTATAAATCGTACTGTTTGATTTTTCGATACAGCGTTCGCTCGGAGATGCCCAATTCACTAGCTGCCGCTTTTCGTTTCCCTCTGTTGCGTTCCAGTGATTTCTTGATCAATTCGATCTCCTTCTCCTGTAAAGATAGGGTTTCTTCCTCTTCGATTTCTTCGGCAAAATGATATTTGTCTTCTTGAAAAGACTGGGTCACAGGCTGTTCTGCATGAGGTTCGGGAAGGTGCAATACCTCTACAGGTGCCGCATTATCTTCCGTGATGTCCTGATTCTCATTACCGTATATTTTTTGGATAAGGTTCTGGTTCTCCTCTTGAACCTTTTCGGTGTCGTTGTTTTTCAACAGTTCAAGAGTGAGTTTTTTCAGGTCGTGTAAATCCCCTTTCATATCAAACAAGACCTTGTACAAGATTTCCCGTTCCGTACTGAAATCCCCTTCTTTTTTAGGGGAACCGACCACTGCCGGTAAATTGGTATTGCCCGCATTGGGCAAATAGCCATGCAAGGTGGTCGCTGAAATCGTACGCCCTTCTTCGAGTACCGAAACCTGCTCGGCAATATTCCTCAATTGGCGTATGTTACCCGGCCATCGATATTTCAGAAGCATTTGAATGGCATCATCCATCAAGCGTATGGTGGGCATTTTATACTTCCGACCAAAATCGGAGGCGAATTTTCGGAAAAGCAGGTGAATGTCGTCTTTTCGTTCCCGCAAGGGAGGGATATTGATTTCCACGGTGCTCAGTCGATAATAAAGATCTTCGCGAAACTTCTCTTTTTTAATGGCTTCGAACATATTCACATTGGTTGCGGCAACAATGCGAACATCCGTCTTTTGTACTTGGGAAGACCCAACTTTCAAAAATTCCCCATTTTCAAGTACCCTAAGCAAACGTACCTGGGTGGTTAACGGAAGCTCTCCTACTTCATCCAAAAAAATGGTGCCGCCATCGGCAACCTCAAAATAACCGCTCCTTGTTTGGGTAGCTCCGGTAAACGCACCTTTTTCATGACCGAAAAGCTCACTATCAATGGTGCCTTCAGGAATAGCCCCACAGTTTACCGCGATGTATTTGGCATGTTTTCTATGCGAAAGGGAGTGAATGATTTTTGGAATGGATTCTTTACCGACACCACTTTCACCGGTTACCAAAACCGAAATATCGGTGGGGGCCACTTGAATCGCTTTTTCAATGGCCCTGTTGAGTTTCACATCGTTGCCGATGATTTCAAAGCGCTGTTTTATAGATTGTATATTCTCCATTTGATATCATTTTCTTCAATGACGGGTCAAATCACCCATCATATTGTCGTAGGGTGATCTTAGTTTTCGCTATACCCTACGGCTTCGCCAATAAGTGTGGCCGAGGTACAACTGTTCATTCGTACCATAACGAAATCGCCCACTTCATAATCTTCCTTTGGAAAAACGGCCACGGTGTTCTGTGAATTACGTCCCATGAAATGGGCGTCCGATTTTTTGGAAAGTCCCTCGATCAAGACTTCCTGCACCTGCCCTAGGTGTTGTTCCGTTTTTTCTTGACAGTGTTGCCGTTGTAGAGCGATGATTTCCGAGAGGCGCCTTTTTTTCGTTTCCTGAGGTACGTCGTCTTCCAATTTTCTTGCGGCCATAGTGCCTGGTCGTTCCGAATAGGCGAACATAAAACCATAATCGTACTTGACGTATGTCATTAAGGACAAAGTGTCTTGGTGGTCTTCTTCGGTCTCGGTCGGAAAGCCGGTAATCATATCTTGACTGATGGCAATATCTGGAATGATTCTTTTGATATTGTCGATCAGTTCAAAGTATTCTTCACGGGTATGCAGACGATTCATTTCCTTAAGAATTCGATTGCTCCCACTTTGAACCGGAAGATGCACGTAGTTGCATATGTTGGTATACTTGGCCATGGTGTGAATGACATCGAGGGTCATGTCTTGCGGATTGGACGTAGAAAACCGTATACGCATCTTTGGCTGTGCCAACGCAACTTGCTCTAGTAAATTCGCAAAATTTACCGCCGTCGCTTTTTGCATGTCCGAGGCTTTGGTATAGTCTTTCTTCAATCCCCCGCCATACCACAGATAGCTATCCACGTTCTGTCCGAGCAGGGTAATCTCTCGGTAGCCTTTGGTCCATAGATCATTGACCTCTTCGATTATCGATTGTGGATCTCTACTTCGTTCACGGCCCCTGGTAAAAGGTACCACACAGAAGGTGCACATATTGTCGCAGCCACGGGTAATCGAAACAAAGGCAGTAACCCCGTTTGAATTCAACCGCACCGGGGCAATATCACCGTAGGTTTCTTCCTTGGATAAGATCACGTTTACGGCGTTCTTTCCCTCATCGATTTCCTGAACGAGATTGGGGAGGTCTTTATAGGCATCGGGTCCGACGACCATATCCACGATTTTTTCCTCTTCGAGCAATTTGCTTTTAAGCCGTTCGGCCATGCAGCCCAATACGCCGACTTTCATATGGGGGCGATTTTGTTTCACGGCATTGAATTTCTCGAGTCGTTTCCGTACCGTTAGCTCCGCTTTTTCGCGTATGGAACAGGTATTCACTAAAACCAAATCCGCTTCCTCAAGGTGTTGTGTCGTGTTAAAACCTTCCTTGGCCAATATGGAAGCGACGATTTCACTATCCGAAAAGTTCATCTGGCAACCATAACTCTCGATGTAGAGGTTACGCGTGTTCGTCTCTTTCTTTGCGACATGCACTGCGGTGCCTTGAAGTGTTTCATCAATTATTTTTTCCATAGAAAGGCCATCTTTATACCCCAAAAGGGTTTGCAAAGATAGGGCAAATTCCTATTTTATGACAAATTGACAGTAAAATTTAATACTATTTTATAGGTCGGTATCCCCCTGAAATGGGGTATTTTTGAGCTAAATTTAGTCTATGGAATTCAAAGAAGTAGAAGAGAAGATAGCAGAGCGCCCAGTTCTCGATTTCGGAAGCATTTTTAGCAACTCCCTTGAGCTTTTCAAAAAAGTTTGGGTACAGGGTTTTGTAATTCTCTTGTTGACCTTTGTTTGTATCATTCCTTTATATATACTCGTATATCTTCCTTTTGTGGCCATGGGTATTTGGAATCCGGAAATGTTCCAAGAGCAAGAGCCCAATGCCGTTATGGTGTTGACGTTTCTTTGCGTACTACCTGTTTTGCTAATCGGTATGGCGACCTTGACCCTAGGTTTAATGGCCGCTTTTTTACGCATTTGTAGGTCAAAGGATTTGAATTTGGAAGAGAGCGATGACTATTTCTACTTCTTCAAAAATGGAAGACTGCGCAAGTTAGTGGTGTTGGGCGCAATGTACTTGGGAATTTCGTTATTGGGCTTGCTCGTCTGTGGGGTTGGGATCCTATATCTCGTAGTGCCACTTTCGTTGGTGCCGGCTTTTGTAGCCTTCGATGAGGAATGTTCGCCAAAGGAGATCATGAAAGCCAGCTTTCAGTTGGGCAATAAGAATTGGTTGGTGATTTTCGGGTTGATTATTATCATGGGATTGTTGGCCGAACTTGGCTTTATTCTATGTTTTGTAGGCGTTTTTTTTACTGCGATGTTGGCGAAAATACCAATCTATTATAGCTATAAGGACGGGGTCGGTTTTGAAAACGATGACAAACGATACCTTGAAAATTGATAGGACTTTAACGTATGATCACGCAACGTTTTGAGCATACTACTATCTGTTGTACACAACCCAATTAATAAATAACAGATGAAAAAGCTAGTGCTACTGCTGATGGTCATCTCATTGGCCTCAGTCTCCTGCGAGAAAAACGATGAAAGCGAGTACGCCGACTATCTGGTGGCTACACCGGTTATGATGAACCTCACGGAATTCAGAAATAGCGTGGATGTTTTACCTCCCCGACCTATTGATGAATCAGGAAAGATTTATGCCTACAAGGATTACATTTTTGTAAACGACAAGTATCGGGGCGTACATGTTATAGATAATTCGGATCCCGAAAACCCGCAAAAAATTTCATTCATAGAAATCGCCGGTAATGTTGACATCTCCATTAAGGATGATATTCTATATGCGGATAGTATTATGGACCTGATGATTTTCGACATCTCTGACATCTCCAATATTACGATAGTAAAGCGCCTCGAAAATGTCTTACAGCAATACTTGAACTGGCCGGTCGAAGCTGATATTTTTGATTGGCAGGCAAGTAGTACAGGTGTTGATATGATTCAAGTAGGTTGGGATACGCGTACCGAACGCATGTTGATTTCCGAGTACGAGGAGAGGTTCGGAAACCCTATGATCGATGTAGCTTTTGATATGGTGGCCACAGCGGAATCTGGAAATACAGGACAGGGAGGCTCATTAGCGCGATTCAAGATTGTCGGTGATTTTCTCTATGCGGTCGACAGCCATAATATCAACGTTTTTGAAATTTCCGATTTGCAAAATCCCTTGGATTTGGAAGACGTGTATGCCGGATTCGACATCGAAACGATTTTCAGTCGAGGTGAACACCTTTTTCTTGGCAGTATGCGGGGGATGTACATTTATGATATTTCCTCACCCGACAAGCCTCAGTTTGTCTCCGAATTTCAACATGGTACGGCCTGTGATCCGGTTGTGGTCGATGGAGATTATGCCTATGTCACACTTCGGGGCGGCAATGGTTGCGGAGCAACGGAAAGCGGTCTGTTCATCGTTGATATCTCTAATATTTCAAGCCCTGAATTAAAGATCTCCTATCCCATGGATGGACCTTATGGTTTGGGAATCAAAGGTGAAAAATTGTTCGTTTGCGATGGCACATCAGGATTAAAGGTATACGACAAAACCGATGTGGAAAATCTGGTTGCCTTGGATCATTTCAAGGACATTACTACTTTTGATGTCATTCCTTTGGAAGAAACCCTTTTAATGGTCGGTGATGAGACGCTATATCAATATGAATACCTTTCTGAGAATATTCGGTTGTTGAGTACGTTACAGTTGAATTGAGATACTAAAAATGCCAATGCTATGAAAAAGAATTCAGGGGTATTCAGTAGGTTGATTTTATGTCTTGTTCTAATTTCAACAGGATGTGATAGTGACATGGACTCTGCATTGAATCAAAGCGATCTTGACGGGATGCTCAATGAGATTGTTGCCTTATCCGTGAGTTTAAATTGTGAAAATGCCAGTGAATGGCATTTTACGGAAATAGGGGATAAGCCTTGCGGAGGTCCGGCCGGATATATTGCTTATTCAACGCAGATTGACACCGCGGCTTTTTTAGACAAGGTAGAAACCTATACCACGGCTCACGAGAAATACAATCGGGAAAATGGAATAATATCTGACTGCGCTATCGACCCAGGGGCTCTCGGAGTGAAATGTCAAGAAGGGAAACCGGTTCTAATTTATAATGTATGCGAATTGATTCCTGATTCGGGGCCCTGTGAGGCCGCCATGCCCAGATACTATTTTGACCAGGAGGAACAAAAATGCAAAGAGTTTCTTTGGGGTGGCTGTGAGGGCACAGTACCCTTTGATACGCTTGAGGCCTGTCAAGTGTGTGAACAATAAATCTGATTTTTGGACTAGAAACAAAAAACACCCTTGACCATGAACAAGGGTGTTTTTTTAGTTTCTTTTTTAAGGGTACTATTCCGTTGAAATCATCTTGATCTTATTTTCGGTAACCTCCCCATTTATTTTGGAAATGTATTCCTTCATTAAACTGTTCAGAGCGTTCATTTCAACATCCAGCTCTTTTTTGATTTGTACAAAGAACTCCTTTGACTGATTCGTAGGGGGGTAGTCGCCGCGTTGCGAGTCTGCCAACAAAAAGGCCAATCGGTTATTGATCCGTATACCATAGTTCAATGGGTCTTGCCTGCTTTGGTTTTTGGTCATGTGAACGTTGTTCTCGATGACTTCCAATTTGGTTCTGAATTCGGTAATCAATTCTTGTAAGGAGCCGTTTTCCCCAGACTTTCCGCTGACATACTCCAAATCCTTTTTTACTGTTCTGATATCGGAGATGGCCTGATTGGCCCTGCTTACCTGGTCTCTTACCTCAATTAGAAAATCGAATTGGTTTTTGAAATCACCTTGGCTATTCGGTAATCTAGGGTCTTTCACCACGGTGAACTCCTGTTCTTGTGATGTGCCGTTATAGGTCAGGCGTACCTTGTACGCTCCGGGTACTGCTTTTGGTCCCATATTGGGAGAAGAATACAAGACCATACCATCGAAGGACGTGAACCCGGGGTAGCGCATATTCCAAACGAACCGATTGCCACCCGATTTCACTTGTAACTTTTTCGCTGTGCTAGGGTCGTTTTTACTTTTTTTGGCTGCAGTGGAATAGCGTTGTATAAGTGTACCGTCCGACTCCAAGATATCAAGGTGCACCGTATCGGTTTCCTTTTGCTGCGCAATGAAGTAATTGATGATCGCCCCATCCGGGTGATTGGTTCCCTCCAAATCAGGGTTGGCCTTGCCCCAGCCCGATTGTTGCATTCGATAAGCCTTGTCCGGTTTGTAGAGAAAGGCGTTCTTGGTTTTCAATTCCGATGACAACTGATGCAAGGGGGTAAGGTCATCGATGATCCAGAAACTTCTTCCGTGGGTCGCTGCGATGAGGTCATTGTCGCGAACTTCCAAATCGCGTATCGCCGTAATGGGCAGGTTCAGCTGAAAAGGTTGCCAATGGGCACCATCATCGAAGGAAACATACATGCCCCATTCGGTTCCGGCATACAAAAGACCTTCGCGTACCTTATCTGTTCGTACCACCCTGGTGTAGTGATTGCCCTTGATGCCTGTTGTGATCAAGGTCCATGTTTTACCATAATCGGTAGTCTTATATAAATAAGGAGTATAATCGCCGAACTTGTACGACGTTGCGGCTACGTAAGCCGTTCCCTTTTTGAAAGGGCTGGGATCGATGCTGTTGATCATATTCAACTTTGGTGACATGCTCGACGGAGGTGTGATGTTTTCCCAATTGGCGCCATTGTCCTTGCTGATCTGTATCAGTCCGTCATCGGTACCAATCCAAATCACACCTTTTTCCTGAGGGGATTCATTGATAACAAAAATGTTGGAATAGAATTCCGCCCCCGTATTGTCTTGGGTAATCGGTCCACCAGAAGACCTGATGGTTTCCGGTAGGGCTCGGGTCAAGTCGGGTGAAATGGTTTTCCAGCTTTGACCTTCGTTCGTGGTGACATGAAGAAAGTTTGACCCCGCATATAAGGTATTGGGGTCATGAATACTGAACTTCACCGGAAAGTTCCAGTTAAATCGATACTTCATAACTTCAACTCCTGATCCGGCGGGATTATCGGGCCAAACGTTTACCGATCGGGTTTGACCAACGGCATGGTCTTTTCGCATCATATATCCCTTGAAGGTTCCTCCGTAGACAACGTCATTATTTTTGGGGTCTGGTGCCAAATGCGCACTTTCGCCACCTGACGTATCTTCCCAATCACTTTCCGTAATCGATCTGCCAGAAGTTCGGTGATAGATACGCACGGTACTGTTGTCTTGTTGCGCTCCATAAATACGATAGGGAAATTCATTATCGGTTGAAACACGATAAAATTGTGCCGTGGGTTGATTGTGGTACGTCGTCCAATTATTTCCTCCGTCATTCGATACTTGAGCTCCTCCGTCATCTGCGATAACCATTCGGTTGTTGTTCTTCGGGTCGATCCAAAGATCATGATGGTCGCCATGGGGTGCGTTTTTTAAAGTGAAGGTTTTACCTCCATCAGTAGAAACCCCATAGCTCACGTTCATAACGTACACCTTATCCACATTTTGGGGGTCTGCGGTAATGCGACTGTAGTACCATGCCCTTTGACGAAGTGCCCGGTTCTCATTTATTTTCTCCCAGGTTTTCCCGGAATCATCCGAGCGATATACACCCCCCTCTTCCGCTTCTATAATCGTCCATATGCGGTTTGAGTTCATCGGTGATATCGCAATTCCGACGATGCCCCATGGACCATCGGGAAGCCCGGGTAAATCCGAGATATCCGTCCAGGTGTCCCCTCCGTCGGTACTTTTAAAAAGTTTACTATCAGGTCCACCGCTATCCATTCGATACCCATTTCGTTTCATTTGCCAGGTCGCGGCATAAAGTATTCTGGGGTTATTGGGGTCTAAAATCAAATCACCTGCCCCGGCTTTATCGCTTTCGTATAGAATTTTTTCCCAAGTGCTGCCTCCATCCTTCGAACGGAATACCCCGCGAGTCTCATTGGGCTTCCATAAATTTCCGATCGCAGCGACATAAACAAGGTTGGGGTCTTTTGGATGTATTCTGATTCTAGAAATATGTTCTGAACCCTGCAGTCCGATGAACTTCCAAGTCTCACCGGCATCCGTGCTTTTCCAAACACCGTTGCCTGATGAAACATTACCGCGTAGGGTCTGTTCGCCCTCTCCCACGTAAATGACGTTGGGGTCTGATTCGGAAACCGCTACGGCCCCTATAGAACCACCAAAGTAACCATCCGAAATACATTTCCATGTTCCTCCGGCATCTTCGGTTTTCCAAACACCTCCTCCTGCGGTGCCAATATAATATAGGTTGGGGTCGTCAATGACCCCGGTAGCCGTTCCGGCACGACCACCCCTGAAAGGGCCGACCAATCGCCATTCCATTCCATCATAAAGCGATTCGTCAAAAGTCAAGCCTTGTGCTTTCTTGTTTTTTCGCTGTGATTGAACGTGCTGAAGGGGGTATATGAACAATAGTATAAAGGGAAGTAGCCATTTCGTTTTCATGTAGAATCGTTTGTGTCTGGTTAAGAAAAAGGTAGGGTCGTTTATCAAACATACCTTCTGAGATGTACCTAAAAATAAGTAAAAAAAATAGAGAACGATGAAGAAGTAACGGCAATCTATTTTGGGTCGTTCGCTTTTGGTTTGTGACGTGTTCTAAGCGTACTATATAATAAGGTGTACTAGAAAATTAAAAAAATCGACTACTTTTGTTTCTTCAAAAACCAATTGATGGCTAAGAACCTAGTAATAGTAGAGTCGCCCGCAAAGGCTAAGACGATAGAGAAATTTTTAGGAAAGGATTACAAGGTGGAGTCTAGTTTTGGGCACATCGCGGATCTTCCCTCAAAGGAGTTAGGTGTCGATGTAGACAATGACTTCGCCCCCAAATATATTGTAGACGGTGATAAGAAAGCTTTGGTCAAGAAATTGAAAGACCTTGCCAAAAAGGCTGAAATGATATGGTTGGCCAGTGATGAAGACCGAGAGGGAGAAGCGATATCTTGGCACTTGGCCGAAACGCTCGGGTTGGAAAAAGATAAGACCAAGCGCATCGTTTTCAACTCCATTACAAAATCTGCCATTCAGAAGGCTATTGAAAACCCAAGGGAGATCAACTATAATCTAGTCAATGCACAACAGGCTAGAAGGGTATTAGATCGACTGGTCGGATATCAATTATCACCTGTACTTTGGAAAAAGATCAAACCCGGACTTTCGGCCGGACGTGTGCAATCGGTCGCCGTGCGATTGATTGTTGAGCGCGAACGCGATATTGAAGCCTTCACACCACAGGCCTCCTTTAAGGTTTCGGCACAGTTCAAGACCGCAGAGGGAAGTGTGTTTACCGCTAAATTGAACAAGACCTTTCCGTCGAAGTCGGCGGCCCAAACCTTTTTGGACCAAAATATCGGGGCTGACTTTTCAGTAGGAAGTTTAGACAAGAAGCCAGCAAAAAAGTCTCCTTCAGCACCTTTTACGACCTCTACCTTACAACAAGAGGCATCGCGTAAATTGTACTTCTCTGTTGGGAGAACCATGCAAGTAGCCCAACGCTTATATGAGGCAGGTTTGATTACTTATATGAGAACCGATAGCGTTAACTTGTCTTCCGAGGCAATAAATGCGGCAAAGGATGCAATTGTTTCGAACTATGGTGAGGCCTACAGCAACGTTCGAAATTTCAAGGGCAAATCAAAAGGAGCCCAAGAGGCGCACGAAGCGATACGCCCGACCGACATGACAAGACAATCGCCATCTTTGGAACGGGATCAGGCCAAGCTGTACGAGTTGATCTGGAAACGTACCATTGCTTCACAAATGAGTGATGCCCAATTGGAAAGGACCAACGTGAAGATCAATAGCAGTGGCCATGGGGAAGAGTTCAGCGCTAACGGAGAGGTCATCAAATTCGATGGTTTTCTAAAGGTGTATATGGAAGGATTGGATGATGAGGATAAGGGGGAAGAGCAAGAAGGTGTGCTGCCCGCAATGAAGGTCGGTGATACTTTGCTGAACAATTTTATTACGGCTACAGAGCGATTCTCTCGACCACCCTATCGTTTTACGGAAGCCTCATTGGTGAAGAAATTAGAGGAGCTTGGTATTGGAAGGCCATCTACCTACGCCCCTACAATATCGACCATATTAAATAGGGGGTATGTTGAAAAAGGAACCATTGAGGGTACTGAACGCAAGTATACCCAATTGGTTTTAGAAGGTGGTGCGGTAACGGTAAAAGACCTTTCCGAGATGGTAGGTTCGGATAAGGGAAAAATGGTGCCCACTGATATTGGCATGATTGTCAATGACTTTTTGGTAAGTAATTTCGAGAACATACTCGACTATAATTTTACGGCCAAGGTCGAAGAGGATTTTGACGAAATCGCCGACGGCAACGAAGATTGGCAAAAGGTGATGAAAGACTTTTATAACGATTTTCATCCCACTGTTCTCGATGTGGAAGAGAATGCGGATCGTGCCAGTGGCGAACGAATTTTAGGCGAAGATCCAAAGACCGGAAAACGGGTATCCGTTCGATTGGGCAGATTTGGTCCAATGGTGCAAATCGGAACGGTCGATGATGAGGAAAAGCCGGTTTTTGCTAGCTTGTTGCCTGACCAATCATTGAATACCATTACGTTCGAAGAGGCGATGGACCTATTTAAACTTCCCCGAAAATTGGGTGTTTACAAAGGTGAGGAAGTGTTGGCCAATGTCGGTAGATTTGGCCCGTACGTCAAGTTCGGAGCGAAATTCGTTTCAATGGATAAGGGAGAAAGCGCTATGGAAATCGAGATGGAGCGTGCCATTGAATTGATCGATGCAAAAGAAAAGGCCGATGCACCTATAGCTCAGTACGAGGGTAAAGATGTGACCAAAGGAAAGGGTCGTTTTGGGCCCTTTATCAAATGGGACGGCATGTTCATCAACATTAATAAAAAGTACGATTTCGATAACCTGTCCAAATCCGATATTGAAGAATTAATCGAGACAAAAAAGCAAAAGGAAATCGACAAATTGATTCAGGAATGGCCCGAAGAAGGCATACGAATCGAGAAAGCGCGATGGGGAAGGCATAACATTCTAAAGGGTAAAATAAAGGTGGAATTGGCCAAAACGGTCGATGCTACCAAGATTTCCCTGGAAGAAGCAAAATCCTTGATTGAAAAGAAGGCCCCAAAGAAAAAAGCAAAAGCGAAGGCAAAACCCAAAGCAAAAAAGAAGTAATCGGTACGATCTGAAAGCGGTAAATTACCCAGCACCGAATACGAACCCCTGAATAAAACGTACCGACCCAATGGCATTTGATTTTTTGGTCCCTGTGGAAGATAAAGTATTGGCGCATTGCGAATTGCT
The DNA here is from genome assembly GCA_947494565.1 of uncultured Flavobacteriaceae bacterium. Taxonomy (GTDB): domain Bacteria; phylum Bacteroidota; class Bacteroidia; order Flavobacteriales; family Flavobacteriaceae; genus Maribacter_C. The sequence goes on from CANLVG010000007.1 coordinate 21,973, forward strand.
TCCCAATCAATCTTTAGGAAAAAATATCCATAAGCATACGGTAAGAGACGGGCTGCCGGTATTGGCCATCGCCTCCATAGCGATCATCGGGGTAAAGGAATCCAGAAACGCTTATGAGAAGAAGATGGAAAAACTCGATGTTTCGGGTATTCGTCTTCAACTGTATAAACTCTTGATGGGTAACTGGAACTCCACTATCGTTGATATGGGAGATATTGAAGAAGGTGATACCGTAGAAGATACCTACTTTATAGTCAAGGAGATTGTTGCAGGGCTCCTCGAAGAAAACATTATCCCTATTATATTGGGGGCGACCCAAGATATCACCTATCCGGCGTATCGCGCCTTTGATGGCATCAAAGATATGATCAATCTCGTGGCCATTGATAGTCGTTTTGACTTCGGTATGGATGACGAATTGATTTCTTCCAATTCGTATATGAGCAAGATCATAACCGACAAGCCGAATAATCTTTTTAATTTCTCCAATATCGGGTATCAGAGCTATTTCAATGCCCAAGAGGAAATCGATTTAATGGAGCGTCTCTTCTTCGATGCTTACAGACTTGGAGACCTGATAGGCGATATCAAGCTCGCCGAACCGGTTTTGCGAAATGCCCATATGGTCAGTCTTGACGCTCGATCGATCAAAGCCAGTGAGGTGGGGTATTCTGAAAGTTTTTCCCCAAACGGCTTCAGCGGTCGGGAAATCTGCGCGATAGCCCGCTATGCGGGTATAAGTGAGAATGTGCAAGTATTCGGACTCTATGAAATGGAGAATTCGGCACAAGCCAATCAACTTATGGCCCATATTGTATGGTACTTCATAGAAGGTACGAACTTTAGGACCAAAGAGTCTCCCTATCGCAATAGTGACGACTTTACCAAGTATACCGTTCCCTCGGAAACCGAACAATTGACCTTCTATAAAAGCCACTTCACTCATCGATGGTGGGTAGAGGTGCCATCTATTCTACATTCAAATACTAAATCGGAATCAACTTCGTTATTACCGTGCACTGAAAAGGACTATTTGGACGCATGCGATCAGAACATTCCCGAACGGTGGTTTAAAGCTTATAAAAAAGGCTTTAATTAATCAAAAGTATTTTTAAAGTATAATTGCTCTCGATACAATAATTTGCTCAAAACATAGTTTTAGAGTGTAGAATAAACAATTGAGTTTGCAGTTTATAACCATAATCGAAATTTAACCTAAAGTATGAAGAAGCTATTGTTATCATCTATAGCATTTGTTTTTTTGCTCACAAGTTGTGGATCGAAAACAAAAGGAGAGCTAGTCGGGGCCCAAGGAAAAAAGTGGTACCCTGAAAAGCCTTACGGTATGGAACTAATTCCCAGAGGTTCCTTTATCATGGGTAAGGCCGAAGAAGACCAGGCTAAAGTTCTCAACGCCCCTACAAAGACAGTTACCGTACGTTCCTTCTACATGGATGACACGGAAATTACCAATAGTGAATACCGTCAATTTGTCGAATGGGTACAAGATTCCATTGTAAGAACGCGTTTAGCAATTCTTGCGGATGAATTGGGATTAGGACCTGAAGATGGAGGAATTGGTGACTTCGCATTCCAAGATGCCGATACCACCAAAGCGTCGGTCTATGACAAATACATGTTGGATAATTATGCAGGGATGGGTGAGACCGGTTTCGAAGGTCGTGCACTGAACAAAGACGAAGACTTGGTTTGGGATACTTCAGAATATCCAGATGAGTACTATACGGAGGTTATGGATTCATTGTACATTCCTGAAGAGGAATCATACAACGGCCAACGTACCGTTGATGTAACAAAATTGAAATACAAGTATAGCTGGATGGATATCGAAGCTGCTGCCCGATCTAGAAACGGTAGAAGAAAAGATTTTATCCGTCAGGAAGAATTGGAAATCTATCCGGATACCACGGTTTGGATCCGAGATTTCGAATACTCGTACAACGAGCCTATGCACAACGATTATTTCTGGCATGATGCGTATAGCGATTACCCGGTTGTCGGAATCTCTTGGAAGCAAGCGCAGGCGTTTTGTAACTGGAGAACGAAATTTAAGAACGATGACCAAAAGAGTCGCGGAAGACAATTCGTAAATAAATTCAGATTGCCAACGGAAGCGGAATGGGAATATGCTGCGAGAGGTGGCATCGAAGGAGGAACTTACCCTTGGGGTGGCCCTTATGTGATCAGTGACACAGGATGTTTCATGGCCAACTTCAAACCGCAACGTGGAGACTATGCTGCCGATGCAGCCTTGTATACAGTGGAAGCGAAGTCTTATGAGCCGAACGATTTCAACTTGTACAACATGGCAGGTAATGTTTCGGAATGGACAAACTCAAGTTACGATCCAAGTTCATACGATTATGTATCTACCATGAACCCGAACGGGGGCGATGGTGCGAATTCCAGAAAAGTGATCCGAGGAGGGTCTTGGAAAGATGTCGCCTACTTCCTTCAAGTTAGTACACGAGACTATGAATACGCTGATTCGGCACGTAGTTATGTAGGTTTTAGAACCGTACAGGACTATATGGGCGAAGAAGATTCAACACAATAAAAAAACAAAATAAAATACACCGAATTGGGTATTGCATTTCGTAGATGTTCTATCTAATTTTAGAAAGCTTAAATACATTCCCGAACATTCGGGGTCCAAATACAAAATCCAAATACATCCGAGTAACGACGGATCAAACGTTAAACCAAATACTTATTATTAACATTAAATTTTAAATTAACTTTTATTATGGCACAGTCAAAATCAACAAAGAAACTATTCAACATGGCCTACGGCCTTGGAGCATCGGTAGTAATTATTGGTGCATTATTTAAAATCCTTCACTGGGAGTTCGGACCACTAAATGGTGGTATCCTTCTTGCGATAGGTCTTATTACGGAAGCGCTTATTTTCGCTATTAGTGCATTTGAACCGGTAGATGACGAATACGATTGGTCTTTGGTATACCCAGAGCTTTCCGGAGGTGCATCTCAAGGTAGAAGCAATGAACTTGCGGAAATCAAAGAAACTGAAGCTTCCTTATCTGCTAAATTAGACGACCTACTTAAAGAAGCCGGTGTTGACGCAAGTCTTATGGAAAGCTTGGGTGACAGTATCAGAAACTTTGAAGGTGCTGCTAAAGGTATCGCCCCTACAGTTGATGCTATGGAGTCTACTAAGAAGTATTCTGATGAAATGGTTCAGGCTGCCGCTCAAATGGAGTCTTTGAACAGCTTATATAAAGTACAGTTAGAGAGTGCTAGCAAACAAGCTTCTGTCAATGAAGAAGTTGTTCAGAATGCAAGTGCTTTGAAAGACCAAATGGAGTCTTTGGCTACCAACCTTTCTTCATTGAACGGTGTATACGGTGGTATGTTAACTGCAATGAATAGAAACTAATTAGAACTTTAGTTAAATAACCCCAAATCAAATATTAATTAAAATCTAATTAGAAAACATGGCAGGAGGAAAAGCAACACCACGTCAGAAGATGATCAACCTTATGTATTTGATCTTCATCGCGATGTTGGCCTTAAATATGAGTAAAGAAGTTCTAGCTGCATTCGGTTTGATGAATGTTAAGATGGAAACTTCTAACGCAAAGACTACCGCAAGCAACGATTTGTTTTTGGAAAGTCTTGGAACCAAAGCTTCTGAAGATGCAGCCAAGTACGATAAACTGTACAAAGATGCACAGCAGATAAAAGCAATGTCTCAAGAGTACTATGACTACCTACAGTCACTTAAAGATGGTATGCTTGAAGGCGTTGAAGACCCTACGGATTATACAGTAATGGATAAATCGGATTTTTTGGATGGAAAGTTCTTCCAAGGAGACAATTTGACTCCTGAAGGTGAGGATTTCTTGAAGAGAATCAACGATTACCGTGACGGTGTAATCGCAATTTTACCAGCTTCCATGAAGGAAGTAAAAGAGAATGTGCAAGCACGTTTTCAAACGGGAGATGAGAACGGTAAGGAAACAAACCGTAGCGGTGAAAAAGTTGATTGGATCAACTATCACTATGAGCGTTTTCCATTAGTAGCTTCTTTGACAAAATTGACCGCCTTACAGGCCGATATCAAGTCTACTGAAGAAGATGCTTTGAAATCGATGTTGGCCGGTGAATTGACCGAGCAGGTTTCTTTGAAGAACTTTGCGACATCACTTTCAGCTTCTAAATCCGCTTTCTATAGTGGAGAGAAGTATGATGGAAAGATCATCATCAGTAAAACCGATAACTCTTCTACTCCTGTAAGAGCTGAATTGACTCTTGATGGTAGAAAGATGACCGCAGGTAAAGATTATAAACTTGAAGCCGGTGGTATCAAGTTATTGATCGGTGCAGGTGCACCTGGTGACCATGAAGTTGCTGGTAACATGTACTTCAAGCAAGACGGTGAGGAAATCGAAGTTCCTGTGAAGAATTCCTTCGCGACAATTTCGAAGCCGAATGCCGCTTTGATCGCTGCTGATAAAATGAATGTAGTGTATCGTGGTGTTTCTAACCCGATGTCTATTTCTATCCCTGGTATTCCTAATAACAAGGTTAGCGCTTCAGCTACTGGTTTGAAGAAAAGACAGGGTAGTAACTATATTATGAACCCAGGTAAAGGTAGAACGGTTACGATTACCGCTTCAGGTACTTTGCCAGATGGTCAGCGTGTATCTTCTAAATCTGAATTCAGAATTAAGGATATTCCAAGACCTTCAGGTTCTATCAGTAAGCAAACAGGTAGTTTGAAATTACCTCGTAAAAATGTTGAGATCGCCACAGTTGGCGCTATGTTGGAAGACTTTGATTTTGACTTGAATCTGAAAGTTGGTGGATTCAAATTTAAAGTGCCAGGTCAACCTACAGTTAGCGTTAACGGCAATAAATTGAACGGTCAAGCAAAATCAGCTTTGAAAAGAGCGAAGCGCGGTGATGCTGTTCAGATCTTCGATATCAATGCGTATATCACGAATAACAAAAGCTACAAATTGAAAAAGGTATCTCCGGTTGTTGTGGAGATAACAAATTAATAACTATAAAATTTCCGGGTTGGCTTACAAAGTCGGCCCGGTTACTTTTAAATGATTGGAAAAATGAATTGGAAGAATGTTTTAATAATCGGAGCGGTTAGTTTACTACCTGCTTCTATGTTGGCTCAAGCGAACATTTTAAATGCCAAAAAGCCAGAAGAGATCGGTGTGAAGACCGAAGCTCAGAAGGCGTTGGATAACGATGCTCCCCTAGAGTATGGTTATGTCGATGATCGTGATATCTTATGGTCAAAGACCGTTTGGGAAGTGGTTGACCTTGATGAACGTGTAAACTTTCCATTGTACTATCCTACCGATACTATTGATATAGGTTCTGATAGAAGATCATTGTACGATGTTTTGATTAAGAACATCAGAAATGGCAAGCTAGAAGACGTTTATGTTGATTCGTACTTTACGGAAAAGAGAAAGTTTGCAGACTTAAGTTCGACACTGCGCAAAGTGGATACCTTGGAATATGGGTATGAACAAATCAATGCGGGTGAAGCATTGTCTCCTGAATATGTGATGGAGCGAGAGCTTTCCGCAGCGGATATCGAGGAGTACCGCATCAAAGGTATCTGGTACTTTGACAAGCGCCAGGGTGAGCTGAAGTACAGACTTCTGGGTATTGCACCTGTCGCCCCTGATGTGAACTTCATCGATGATGAGTCAATGGACCCGGCTGATGCCAAAGTTGAGCTTTTCTGGGTTTGGTACCCTAGTGCGCGACAGATGTTGCACGACGCGAAGGTATTTAATCAACGCAATTCCGCTCAACCGATCTCTTTTGACATGCTGTTGAACGCGAGACGTTTTAATGGTGTTATCTACAGAGAAGACAATGTTCACGGTGACCGAAAGGTAAACGATTACATTGCCGATAATGCCTTGTTTCAATTATTGGAGGCCAAGAGAATAAAAGAGGTTATCCGAGATAGGGAACAAGATATGTGGGCCTATTAAGCCTTAACGATTAACATTCCAATTCAAGATATTGAGCCGCATCATAAGATGCGGCTCTTTCTATTATACGTGGTTTTATGAACCGTAGGTCCTCTATCAAAAAGGGCGCTGTATTGAATATTACCCTAGTGTTCATCTCAAGTCGTACGAACGAAGTAGTACCTTTGTGCTATGGTAGACTACCTCGTAATCGGTCTTGGCCTTGCCGGAATATCCTTTTGTGAACAACTCGAAGATCACGGCAAGACCTTTCACGTGATCTCGGATGATTCGCAAACTTCCTCTTCGGTCGCTGGTGGATTATACAATCCTGTTATTCTTAAGAGGTTCACCTTGGCGTGGAAAGCAAATGAACAACTTGAACTGGCGTTGCCATTTTACGCAAAGCTAGAAAGGAAACTTGGAATCTCGCTGGATCATCGTCTTGAAGTAGTTCGGAGATTCGGTTCTGCCGAAGAACAGAACCTGTGGTTCGAGGCAATGGATAAACCCTTTTTGGGCACGTTCTTATCGCCCGAGGTCCATTCGAATACAAATGTTCATATTGAGGCGCCCCACGGCTTCGGTACCGTGTTTAAGACCGGTAGAATAGCAACGGACCAATTGCTTCTAAGTTATTCGCAGTACCTAAAGGAAAAAGAAAAATTGACCTCCGAGTCGTTCAACTACGATCTTTTGCAGATCAAGAACGAGTCGATTTCCTATAAATCGATAACAGCGCGAAATATCGTTTTTGCCGAAGGTTTTGGTTTAAAAGGAAACCCCTATTTCAACTACCTGCCGTTACACGGAAATAAGGGCGAGTATGTCATTATCAAGGCGCCCGAATTGAAGGAGCGAAAGGCGATTAAATCGAGTATTTTCTGTATTCCGTTGGGAAATGACTTGTATAAGGTCGGCGCGAATTATGATCGCAATGATCTTACCAACAGCCCCACTGAACAAACCAAAGAAGCGCTTTTGAAAAAGCTGGAGCGATTCATTACCTGTGACTACAAAGTAATAGATCAAGTCGCGGGGGTGCGGCCTACCGTAGTAGATAGAAGACCCCTTGTAGGAAGACACCCCACTGAGTCTAATCTGTACGTGCTGAATGGTTTTGGTTCACGGGGCATATTGATTGCCCCATACGTAGCACCGCAATTGTATCGAAATATCGAACATCAAATTCCCTTGGAAGCCGAAATCGATTGTGCTCGCTTTGAAAGAAAATGGTTTAAGAGGTAGTTCCGGCCGCTTCCTTATCGTAACTGAAAAAGAAGTTGATCCAGATATTTCGCGATAGACGAATGATGACCGGCATGAATACGATCATAGTGGTGACAATGGCTATAAAGGTCGTAATCAAACTAGAACCTAGTAAAAGTCTTGCAATGACAAAGGCAGCTACCGCAAACGCAATTCCAACCGCATAGCTGACATACATCGCACCGTAGAAAAAAGAAGGTTCTATTTTATATTTGGTGTCACAGTTCGAGCAACGTTCGTTCATTTTGAAAAGATGGCCTGGCTTATATGGGTTGTTGGCCACATACATAGACTCTTGATGGCATTTGGGGCAACTTCCTGTTAAAATACTGTAGAGTTTGTTTCCTTTTTTTAACATTTGCAAAGCTTTGTTCAAAAGTACTGATTCAAGCCGTTTTTTAATGTAACAATCGTCACAAAGAATGCTAAATATCCATAATCTTTCCGTCTCATTTGGTGGGGAATATCTGTTTGAGGAAATATCGTTTCGATTGAACGGTGGAGACCGTGTGGGTCTCATTGGAAAAAATGGAGCGGGCAAATCGACCCTCCTAAAATTGCTTTCAAAAGATATGCCACTGGATTCGGGAACCATTGCCATAGAGAAGGATGTGAAAATCGGCTTTCTTCGTCAAGATATTGATTTTGAACAGGGGAGAACGGTCTTGGAAGAAGCATACCAAGCCTTTGTGGAAATCAAGGCACTTGAATTGCAACTTGATGAAATCAACACCCAATTGGCCGAACGTACCGATTACGAAAGTGAAGGGTATAATCAATTGATGATAGACCTCAGTGATGTGACGCACCACTATGAAATTTTGGGTGGATATAATTATCAGGGGGAGACCGAAAAGATTCTTCAGGGCCTTGGATTTAGGAGAAACGACTTTGACAAAAAGACCGATACTTTTTCCGGTGGTTGGAGAATGCGTATTGAATTGGCGAAGCTACTGTTGCAAAATAACGATGTACTGCTGTTGGATGAACCGACCAATCACTTGGATATTGAATCGATTATTTGGCTTGAGCAATTTCTTCGTAATTATTCCGGGGCGGTGGTCATTGTTTCGCATGATAAAATGTTCTTGGACAATGTGACCAATCGTACCATTGAAATATCCCTAGGGCGTATTTATGATTACAACAAGCCGTATTCGAAATATTTGGTTTTGCGAAACGAGATTAAGCAGCAACAATTGAACGCCCAAAAGAATCAAGAAAAAGAAATACAACAAGCGGAACGGTTGATCGAGAAGTTCAGGGCAAAGTCGACCAAGGCATCTATGGCGCAGTCACTCATCAAGAAGTTGGATCGAATCGAGCGCATTGAAGTCGATCAAGACGATACGAGCGTGATGAGTGTTCGGTTTCCTATTTCCGTTACGCCGGGTAAGGTCATCGCGGAAATCGAAGGACTATCAAAGAATTATGGGGATAATCATGTTTTGAACAACATCCACCTCCTGATTGAACGGGATAGCAAAACAGCCTTTGTGGGGCAAAATGGACAAGGCAAATCCACACTGGCCAAGATTTTAGTAAAAGAGCTGGATTATGAAGGGCATTTTAAATTGGGGCATAATGTACAACTGGGGTATTTCGCTCAGAATCAAGCGGAATATCTAGATGGTTCAAAAACGGTATTGGATACGATGATCGATGCGGCCAACGAAAAGAACAGAAGCAAGGTTCGGGATATTTTGGGTTCTTTTCTATTTCGGGGAGATGAAGTAGATAAGTACGTCAAAGTACTTTCAGGGGGTGAACGTAACCGCTTGGCACTGGCGAAGATGTTGTTGCAACCCTTTAACGTGTTGGTTATGGATGAACCTACGAACCACTTGGATATAAAATCAAAGCACGTTTTGAAACAGGCCCTTCAAAATTTTGAGGGAACCTTGATTCTTGTTTCCCATGATAGGGACTTTCTTCAAGGCCTTACCAACAAGGTATATGAATTCAAGGACCGAAAGATAAAAGAATATCTTGGTGATATTGATTTCTACCTGGATCAGCGAAAGGCTGAAGACTTTAGGGGAATTGAAAAAAAGACCGAATCCAAGGCCGTCAAAGAAAAGGCTGAAAAGAAACCCAATAGTTTTGAGGAGCAGAAGAAACAGAAGTCTTTGAAAAACAAATTGGGAACAATTGAAGGCGATATCGCATCCTTGGAAAAGGAAATCGCTGAAATTGACCACCAGCTTCTCATGGATTACGATGCGACTATTGCAGCGCCAGACTTTTTCGATACGTATCAGAAAAAGAAAAAGAAATTGGAGGAACAAATGAAAAAATGGGAGCAATTGAGTATTGAACTGGATAATATTCAATAATAATCGCCACGATGTAGATTATTTTTTACAACACTTTTCCTGTATTTCACAACAAATCAAGCCCAATTTGGCATAATTCATCGATACTATTTGCAATATATACTAAAAAACTCGTTTATTTGTAAGGTAATTCTTATAAAATAATGAATTAGTACGTAAATAGATGAACAAACTGGTGTACATAGGCATAGTGTTGACAGCGTTGAATATTGTCTCTGGAAAAGTACCGGCAATAGAAAAGCAGGCGCTCATCGACTTATATCACAATACGCAGGGCGAATACTGGAAGACTACCTGGGATTTATCGAAAAACGTTTCCGACTGGAGTGGTATTGAATTGGAAAACGAGAGGGTAGTCACTATAAGGTTAATGAACAATAACCTCTCTGGTGAAATCCCTAGTTCGATAGGAAATTTGAAAAATCTGAGAGTTCTCAATCTCGCTTTCAATGCTATTGGTGGAACTTTACCAGAAGCCATTGTCGAATTGAAAGGCTTGATGGTATTGCGACTTGCTAAGAATAGGTTGGTCGGCAGCATTCCCGAAAACATAGGACTTTTACAAAACCTCGTCGTCTTTGACCTTTTTAGCAATGGCATTAGCGGCGAAATTCCAGAAGAGATAAGCGATTTACGGAAATTAAAAGTGATATCCCTTTCGAACAATAAAATTACAGGAGTGATACCTGATGCTTTAGGTACCCTTAAATCCCTTGAACGCATAGAATTGGGAGATAATAGGATTACCGGAGCTGTACCTAAAGCACTGGGTAAACTATCGAAACTGAACATGCTCGTATTGTCGCACAATGAGTTAACGGGCAGGTTTCCCATGGAAGTATTCACAATAGCGAGCTTACGAGTGGTACAGCTGCAGAACAATAACTTTGATAAAAACCATTTAAGAAAGAATATCCCGGCTAAAATGGATCTCGCACTGTTCGAATTTGACGATATCCGTGACGGAATCGATAAAAAAGGGCTGTACGGACCCTATTCGGATCGAAAGGTTCGTATGGCCGATACTAAATTCGCTGAAGACCATAATTAATAGTAGGGATATGAAAGTTGAAGAAATGAAAAAATAAAACTGGTGTTGGCCAAAGATTAGCCAAATGGGGCATTTAAGGCTGAGTTTGGCCAATTAACCAGATTTTGAAAAGATCCTAAACTTAAGGTGTCGCTTTTCATTTGTTTTGATCAGCTTCAACAAGTAAGGTGAACGACCCTTGGTCTCATCGAAAGCAATACCAAGAAATGTTGATGATTAATTCAGAAAGTGTTTAACGTAAAGGAAGTAGTAATTCTTTTTTCTAGTTAGTAGTTTGGTTTTGGGGGGTGCGAGAGCGCCCCTCATTGGGTTTTAGGAAGTTGAAGTAAATTTCTTCAAAATTTTATCAGAAAAGGGGAAATTGTTCGTTAGAAGAATACAATTTCTATGAGAAGAACCCAAACCAAGGGGCAAAAGTTGAGATTTTATAATGATTAAAAACCGACCGATCTTATAGACAAATGCCATTAGCATGAATCGTATATCCCGTAATCTCGCGATTTCTATTGCCTTTCTCCTTGCTATGAAGGTTGAAGCCCAAATCAGTAAAAAAGAAAGATCGGCCCTAGTAGATCTATTTGAGGCTACCAATGGAGCGGAATGGACCAATTCTTGGAATCTAGATGCGCCAGTTAAGGAATGGTACGGCGTGTATGTCGAAAATAACCAAGTAGTTCACCTTAAACTTTCTAAAAATAATTTACAGGGAGATTTGCCCTTCACATTAAAAAAATTAGAACATTTAGAAGTGCTCGATCTTTCGTTTAATAAAATTACGGGCTTGTTGCCAAGAACGCTTGCCGAATTAGGGGACTTGCGGATCTTAAAATTGGAAATGAATACGATTAAAGGTGACCTCTCTTGGGACTTTTCGAACTGGTCGAAACTCGAGGAATTGAATCTTTTCAATAATTTTCTAGATGGATCGATACCCCAAACCGTTGGCTTGGCAAAAAATCTTCGCATTTTGAACCTTTCAAGTAATAATTTGAGCGGTACATTACCCAAATCAATTGAAAAGCTTACCCAGCTTGAAATCTTAGGCCTTATGGGAAATCGGTTCGAAGGGGAAATTAATATCGATTTTTCGAACATGGACGGCTTGTTTGAGTTGGTACTTTCGCATAACGCATTCGAGGGTCCATTGCCCAATAGTATCCAAGGGTTGTTGAAACTGAAATTTGTTCAACTACAGGGTAATAAATTTGAAACCTTCAGGGGGCTCGAAAACATCCGTAGCAAAGAATTAATTGCCTTTGATAGCGACAATGATCTTTTGGATCGTAAATATTCGAATACGTCGTTGAGCAGATCTCGAATGGCGGACACCAAATTCGAAGAAGAGAAGCACTGATGGCTTTTTGATTTTACCGTGAAAAAAGAAGTCTCCCCAGGCTTAGTCCATCACCTTTATTTTCCCGCCAAAGATTTTGTCTCGTTTTAAGTCTTTCGGATTGCCATAAACATAAATCGAGCCACCCGCCCTTACCTTGGCTTCCATTTTGTCAGTAGCATGAACTCTTGCGGTTCCTCCGGCATTTACCGTAACCTTCGTTTCCGTCGTACTTAAGTCCTCATTCCACACTTTTCCTCCGGCATTGGCCACTACTTCTTGTTTTCTCACTTTTCCGGTCAGCGTGATTGCCGCTCCCGAGGTTGATTTTACATAGAGGTCCTCTATGTCTACTTTGAGCGTTATTTTGCCCCCTTCCTGCGCTGCCAACTTGACCTCTGTTCCTAAAATCGTATCGTCTGAGGTGATTTCCGCATTTTCGTTGGCATCGATAAGTGTGAATGGTTCGGTATGATACACTGTAGCGGTTACGTCACCTCCGTCCATCTGGTTTTCAAAATCCATCTTGATTTTTAGAAGCCCACTTTTGACCGAAACGTTGACATCATCTTGGTCATCTCCGGTAATGACCACTTTATTTTCATTGCTCTTGATCAAAACGGTACGAATGCGATCAAAGGCCTTGATTTCCGTAAAAGATTTCAATTCCACCACAATTTCTCGCTGCGCGTGGCCGACGTAGTTCATTAGGATTAAAGCGAATAAGGAAAAATAGATTTTCATGACGTTCTCCAATTTTGGTTTTCTGCGATTTACAATGAAGTATTTCAAATTTAGGATAATTTGTGATAAGTTTCTACTGTAACGAATTCCTTTGAATATCAAGGGACATCGTTGATGAATTATTTAATACATTTAAGGAAAATCTACTCCGATGTACATCGATTACGCAAAAATATTTCGGTCAACGTTTCTTTTAATGGCCCCATTGTTTTTTTTTCAGAGCTGTAAATCGACAGTCAAAGTTTCTGAAAAAAAGGAGATGAGTAAAGATGGGGAGGTCGATGCGCAAGTCTCTTCGGATGCCGGAAAAAGTGAAGTGTATGTTCAAACCGTTCCGGGAACGGAATTGACCTTTGAAATGATATCCTTACCAGAGGGTACTTTTCTAATGGGCAGCCCAACTTCGGAATCGAACAGAAAGGAAGATGAAGGCCCACAACGTGAAGTTGAACTAGACGCTTTCTATATGGCCAAATACGAACTTACCTGGGAGTTGTTCGAATTATTTTTTAAACAGAACAAGGAGCTCTTCGTAAAATTGGACGATGAAAAGGTGGTGAAGATAGATGCAATTACAAGGCCTAGTCCTCCATACGAAGACCCTTCCTATGGTATGGGGAAAGACGGTTACCCTGCTGTGAGTATGTCAACCTATTCGGCCCTTGTTTTCTGTAAGTGGCTCAGTACGGTTACCGGAAAATTCTATCGACTGCCAACGGAAGCGGAATGGGAATATGCGGCAAGAGCCGGAAGTACGGCAAGTTATAGTTTTGGTGAAGACGCAAGCCTGTTGGACGACTATGCGGTCTATCGTAAAAACTCCAACAATGCCTATGCCCAGGTCGGTACTAAAAAACCGAATGCCTGGGGATTATACGACATGCACGGTAATGCAGCGGAATGGACTATGGATGAATATAAAGAAGACGCCTACGAAACCCTGGGGAGCGAAAATCCGTGGGCTACACCCATGGTCATCCATCCTAGAGTTTATAGAGGAGGTTCTTGGGATGATGAAGCCGATAAACTACGTTCTGCCGCAAGAACCGGTTCGACCACGAAGCTCCAAAAAAGAGATCCACAGATACCGAAGAGTTTTTGGTGGTTTACCGATTCCAACTACGTAGGTTTTCGTTTGGTGAGTCCTGCAGAGCAACCGTCACCCGAAGCACAAAAAAAATTCTGGCAAACCGTGTTGGATGAATAGGATAGCTACCGTAAATGTCTATAGATGAAAGAGAATAAGAGAAGGACTTTTATTAAAAACTCTTCAAAGACTTTGGCGGCAAGCGTGGTCTTTGGTCACCTGCCTTCTTTGTCAAGTACCGATAATCTAGGTCAAAGAAGCCTTAAATTGGGTCTGGTGGGCTGTGGAGGACGTGGCTCGGGTGCGGCTTTTCAGGCGTTGACAGCATCAAAGGCTGTTCAATTAGTGGCTATGGGTGATGTTTTCAAGCATGAGCTGGATAAGAGCTTGCAGCTGATCTCAAAAGAGTTTTCGAACCAAGTAGATGTTCCGGGGAATCGGCAATTTCTAGGATTGGAAGCGTACAAGAATGTGATCGATGCTTGTGATGCCGTAATTCTTGCAACGCCACCAGGGTTTCGACCCGAACATTTCGAGTATGCCATTGCCGCAGGAACACATGTCTTTATGGAAAAGCCTCTGGCAGTTGATGTGCCAGGGTATAGAAAGGTGATTAAAGTTGGCAAAAATGCTACGGAGAAAAAGTTGAATGTGGTCGTGGGTCTTCAGTCCCGATTTGAAATCGGACTTAATGAGATGGTCAATAAGATCCATGCAGGTGAAATCGGGGATATTCTTTCTATGGATGTATATTATAATGTTGGGAAGGCGACCGTTCACCCAAGACGACCCGATCAAACTGAACTGGAATATCAGATCAGTAACTGGCATTATTTCAATTGGTTGTGGGGCGGTCAATTGGCAGGTCAGGCGATACATCAGATCGATGTGATAAATTGGATAAAAGAAGACTTCCCCATCAGTGCAAGTGGAATGGGGGGAAGAGCAATGCTTAATGGACCCGATAATGGTGAGATTTTTGACCATCATTATGTCGAATATAGGTATGCAGATGGCACAAAGTTACATGTGCAATGCCGTCAAATGGACAACTGTGACAATCGGTTGGGTTTTAATGTTCAAGGGAGTAAGGCCATGGCCGACGAGCGACTTCAGATTATCGACAATAATGGCGAGGTTCTATGGCGCTACCGCGATGAGGACGACCCCTCATCATCGCAAATTGAACAAGATGTTTTTTTAGGCGCAATTTTAGGAAAAAGACCATACGTCAATAATACGGAGTACGGAGCGGAAAGCACCATGACGACCATACTCGGTAGAATGGCCATTGAATCTGGACAAGTCATCGATTTGAAAAAGGCGAAAGCCTCTAATCTTCGAATAGTGCCCAAGGAATTCGCTTGGAACATGAAAATGCCAAACGCGCCCCTTGAAGATGGCAATTATCGAATTCCAAGGCCCGGAATACCGGTTTTATAAAACCTATCAAATCTATTGAAATGATAAAAATACTAGTCACCTTATTAATGACCTTCTCAGTGGTCACTGGGTTCACCCAAGATACTTACGTACTGAGCGAGAAGAGCAAACTTACTATAAATGGTACCTCGACAGTTCATGATTGGACGGTCACTGCCCATACGATGTCGGGAATGGTTGCGGTGGAGGAAAACGCTCCAAGAGAACTTACCTTAGAAGTTGCCGTGGGCGCTATCAAAAGTGAACGCGGCGCTACCATGGATAAGAAGATGCATGCGGCTTTACAGAAAGACGCACACCCGAAAGTCGGTTTTAGTTTAAAAGAGGCCAAAGAGGAAGGCTTGCTATCGGGTACGTTAGCTATCGCTGGTCATGAGCAAGATGTGGAAATCGCCACGACAACTGATTTTTCTGATGATTCCGTTACGATGATTGGCGAACATCGTATCGCTCTCAAGGACTTTCAAATTGAACCGCCAACAGCGATGTTCGGTCAGGTAGTCGTGGGTAATGAGGTAACGGTCAAGTTCGATCTGGTTTTTGAAAAAGAGTAGTTCTTTCACCTTCCTTTGGTCTTCTCTAATCAATGCACCTGATAGCTGTGAAAAAAGAAGTAAATTTAGGAGATAAGCGAGTTCCCACACATATAGGATCAATGAAACAAACAATTTATATCGTAATCATACTTGCCGCCTTGACAGGCTTGCTTTACGCATCAACATCCGGTTTGTTTAACCGTAGCACGGATGCCTATACCAGTATGTCTCTGCCCGAGACCGTAGATTACAATTTTCATATCAAACCGATCCTGTCCGATAATTGCTATACCTGTCACGGACCGGATGCCAATAAACGAAAAGGAAACTTGCGTCTCGATATCGCAGAAACGGCTTTGGAGGAATTGAAGGAAAGTCCGGGTCAATATGCTTTCGTTGCGGGAAATCCCAAAAAGAGCAAGGCGTATACGCACATGATTACGGACGACCCGAATGAATTGATGCCCCCAATCGATTCTAAGCTAAGCTTGAACTCCTATGAAAAGCGATTGATCAAAAAGTGGATCGAGCAAGGAGCGAAATTTGAAAAGCACTGGGCCTATCTTTCCCCAAAGAAAAAGGAAGTCGCTAAAATCGAAGGATCGGACTGGGGTCAAAACCAAATCGATGGTTTTATACTTCGCAAACTAAGGGAAAACGCGATGGAGCCTTCCGAAAAAGCATCCAAGGAAACCTTGATTCGCAGAATTAGCCTTGACCTTACCGGTCTTCCGCCTCAAATTGACCAGACGAAGGAGCTAATGGCCCTTCCTGCCGAAGAAATCATTCCAAAGGCCATAGATCGATTTCTTTCTACCCCGGCCTACGGTGAGCGTATGACGCAATCTTGGCTCGATGTAGCCCGATATGCCGATTCCCACGGATATCAAGATGATAGCTACCGAACCATGTGGCCCTGGCGCGATTGGGTCATACATGCATTCAATAAGAACTTGCCTTATGATGAGTTTTTGACTTGGCAATTGGCTGGAGATCTGCTACCTAACACCACCAAAGAGCAGCTTTTGGCAACGGCCTTTAATCGCAATCATCCCATTACCCAAGAGGGTGGGGTGATACAAGAAGAATATCGCATTAATTACGTGTTGGATCGCACCAATACTTTAGGGAAGGGAATATTAGGATTGACCTTGGAATGTGCACGTTGTCACGACCATAAGTACGATGCTATTTCCCAAAAAAACTATTTTGAACTGTTCGCATTTTTCAATCAAGTAGACGAGAAAGGGTTGCAAATGGATGCCGTTCAGGCCAAGAACGAAAAATTCTTTGCAGACCCACCTTATATTACCCTGACATCGGAGGAGACTGAAGGAGTACTCGATTTCGTGAATATGGATTCTGATCAGCGTATCAATGTTATGATCATGAACGACTCGGCGCCCAAAACAACCTTCATTTTGAACCGTGGAGAGTACGATCAGCCAACCGATTCGGTGTTCGCCGACGCTCCGGACATTATTTTTCCATTTGGTGATGAACTACCAAGAAATCGCTTAGGGCTCGCAAAATGGCTGTTCGATAAAAACAATCCGTTGACCGCCCGCGTTTTCGTGAACCGTATTTGGGCCATGCTTTTCGGCCGGGGATTGGTAGAAACTGTTGAGGATTTTGGCGTACAGGGAAGTTTACCCACGCATCCTGAACTTTTGGATTGGTTGGCGGTCGATTTCATGGAACACGATTGGGATATACAATACCTCCTGAAAAAAATCATGTTATCCGCTACCTACCAACAAAAATCGGAATTGCGGCCAGAACTCAAAAAAGCGGATCCCGAGAACAGACTTCTTGCACGAGCGCCGCGGTTTAGAATGAGCGGTGAGATGATCCGAGATTACATATTGGCATCGAGCGGCCTCTTGAATGCCGAGGTAGGCGGCCCTAGCGTGAGGCCATACCAGCCTAAGGGCCTATGGGCGGAAACCAACGCCGGGGAGAATAGGGGGGTACTCACAAAATATGTACAAGATAGTGGTGAAGACCTATATAGACGTTCGTTGTATACCTTATGGAAGCGTACCCTACCCCCGCCGACAATGACCATATTCGATGCGCCAACAAGGGATTTCTGTGAAGTTAGAAGACAAAAAACGAATACTCCTTTGCAGGCCTTGGCCCTTCAGAATGACGTTCAGGTTTTAGAAGCGGCCAGGGTCTTGGCCCAGCGGCTCGTAGCAGCGGAAAATGACAGTGCCGAGATAGTGCAAGAACTATTTCAACGTATTTTGGTGCGATCGCCAAAAAAAGAAGAGTTCTTGACTTTGAACAATTACTATCATGATGCCGTAGCCCTATATCAAGACGATATGGAAGATGCCAAAAAACTGATTGCCGTCGGAGAATACGAACAGTTGAATGTCGACCCCGCAAAAACGGCAGCTTTGATGTTAACTGCACAGGTAATCTATAACCTTGACGAAACCATTACAAAAGAATAGGCACATGGACGAAGAAAAAAAGGCATCGGAAAATCCACTTAAAGTCAATCGTAGGCATTTCTTTTCACAACTTAGTGTAGGTATCGGTTCGTTGGCACTCGGATCATTATTGATTCCTGATCTGTTTAAGAAAGGTGCGCAACAATTGGCATTGGAACAACCCTTGGGCGTTGCGCATTTTGCGCCAAAAGCGAAGCGCATCATCTATTTGTTTCAGGCCGGAGCGCCCTCGCAATTGGAAACCTTTGATTACAAACCCATCCTACGAAAACGAATGGGGGAAGATTTGCCGGAGAGCATTCGCAAGGGGCAGCGGTTGACAAATATGACGGCCAATCAAGATAAGTTTCCGTTGATGCCCCCTAAAATAGGGTTTCAGCAACACGGGGAAAGTAGAACTTGGGTCAGCGATTTTTTCCCTCATATTGCAAAAATAGCCGATGAGATTACGGTAGTGCGAAGCATGCATACCGAGGCGATCAATCACGATCCCGCCATCACCTTTTTTCAAACAGGGAGCCAAATTTCGGGGAGGCCTAGCATGGGTTCTTGGTTGAGTTATGGGCTCGGCAGCGAAAACAAAAACCTTCCTTCTTTTGTGGTCTTGACCTCACGAGGCAAAGGAAACAGTCAAGGCCTCTACTCTAAATTATGGTCTAGTGGGTTTTTAGACTCCAAACATCAAGGCGTATTGCTGCGTTCGGGAAAAGACCCGGTACTCTATCTCAATGACCCCGAAGGAATTTCAAGAGCGGACAAACGTCATCTTTTGGATCACGTTTCATCCTTGAACAAATTACACCATGTCGAAACAGGTGATGATGAAATCGAATCGCGCATCGCCCAATATGAAATGGCATACCGTATGCAAATGTCGGTACCTGATGTGATGGATATTTCCAAGGAACCACAATCGATTATCGACCTTTACGGAGAAGACTGCCAGGTTCCGGGTACTTATGCCGCCAATGCCTTGCAGGCCCGAAGATTGGCCGAAAACGGGGTGCGTTTCATACAATTGTACCATCAAGGTTGGGACCAACATGGAAATCTACACAATGAAATGGCCGGTCAGGCCAAGGACGTCGACCAGGCCTCTGCAGCACTCGTGCTTGATTTAAAACAACGAGGAATGTTAGACGATACCTTAGTCGTCTGGGGAGGAGAGTTCGGAAGGGGAAACTACGCCCAAGGCAAGTTCGACCCTGAGAACTATGGTCGCGACCATCACCCCAAAGCTTTTAGCATTTGGATGGCTGGGGGTGGAATCAAACCCGGTCTCAATTATGGCAAGACCGATGAATTCGGATATAATGTCATCGAGAACCCGGTTCATATCAATGATTTTCATGCAACCTTGATGCATGCGATGGGTCTGGACCATGAACAACTCACCTATAAATACCAAGGCCGTCGTTTTCGCCTGACCGATGTAGCAGGTAATGTCATTAAAGACCTTTTGGCATAGTATGACCAACACCTCGCAATACAAATGGGTTGATTACGTCGTCTTTGGACTTTCGTTGTTTCTTGTGTTTTGCTTTATTTTCGAGTCCTTCATCGAGCTGCCGATATGGGTAGCGTGGATCGGGCGATGGCATCCTTTGATACTCCACTTTCCGATTGTGCTTTTACTGATCTGTGCATTTCTAGGGCTTACCGGACGAATGATTCCCAAAGTATTGCTCTCCTCTGCCGTTGTATTGACCCTGGTAACGACCATTTCAGGTTTTTTTCTCGGGAAGGAGATGGGGGAGAAGGGCGACCTCTTATTTTGGCATCAATGGTTAGGTGGCGCTTTAGGAATTTTGGCCGCACTTTGGTACGGTATGCAACGGACGAATTTGAACGGATCTATGGTATTCAAAGTACTTCAGGCAGTAGTGGTCGGCCTTGTTTTTGCTACGGGCCATTATGGGGGGATGGTAACGCACGGAGAGGATTTCCTAGCCCTTCCGGTGAAGAAAAGAGCGGAGAAGATTCCTGAGAATCCCTTTATTTATAAGGATGTCGTAGGTCGCATTCTAGATGACAAATGTGTCTCATGTCATAATCCGAATAAAAAGAAAGGAGAATTGCTGATGACCTCCCTAGAAGGCTTGCTAGCAGGTGGTGAGGTGGGTAATACCCTAATTCCGGGGCATCCTGAGGAAAGTGAATTGATACGCAGAATACATTTGCCGCTCGAGGATGAAGAGCACATGCCTCCGGAAGGGAAACGTGCCCTGGATACCGATGAAATCCAGATTCTTGAACGATGGATTGCCCTGGGAGCATCCGACACCTTGCGTTTAGAACACCTTCAACCTTCAGAGCCCCTAGCGGAATACATAGAACAACTGATACAACCAGACCCCATGGAGCGCTGGACAGCACTACCCGTGGTGGCCGATAGTACCTTGCTTGGATTGAGCTCCGATTATGTGACTATCCGTCGTATTGCCGGGGGAATCAATGCCTTAAGTATCAACGTGTACAAGTCTCCGATTTATGATACAAAACAATTGACAGATCTGGGCCCGATAGCCAAGAACATAATTCAAATGGATGTCAGTGGTTTGCCCCTCGCCCAAGAGGAGGTAAATCTGATTGCCTCCTGTTCTAATTTAGAATGGCTTGAGATCGACCAGACGCCGTTAACGGATGTTGAGGTGGATACCCTAAAGGTACTTTCAAGGCTACGTACACTTAAAATTTACAGCACGGCAATTAGTGATGAGAGCATTCCCGTTTTTGAGCGAATGGGCGAACTTCAGAAATTGTACCTATGGCATACGGAGGTGTCGTCTGAAAAACTCCTCGATTTTCAAAAGAGAAACCCGAAACTTCAAATTGAAACAGGGATTGATCCTGAAGTGCAAGCTTCATTTCAAACATCCGATTCCATTCCAAAAAACTGAACTATATTTAGATACCAAATAAGAGAACCCAATGAAATTCGATTTAACAGGCAAGACAGCTATTGTCACCGGGGGTGGCAGTGGAATAGGAAAGGCGATAGCCAAGGCGCTGGCCGGCAATGGTGCCGTAGTCCATATTTTTGATCTAAAGGAAGAAGAGGCCCAGGAGGTGGTCACTGAGATAAAGGAGGTGGGAGACGATGCCCATGCCCATGCCTGCAATGTGGCTAATGAAGATCAGGTAATGGAAACGGTCAATTCGATTGGACAAAAAAGTGCGATCGATATTTTGGTGAACAATGCTGGAATAGCCCATATCGGAAATGTGGAAAACACCTCGGGAGCCGATATGGATAAGGTCTATCAGGTCAATGTGAAAGGGGTGTACCACTGTATCAAAGCAGTTATTCCCTATATGAAAGAAAAAGGAGGGTCGATTGTCAATATGGCTTCCATCGGAGCGACCGTCGGTATACGGGATCGATTTGCTTATTGTATGTCAAAAGGAGCTGTCTTGACCATGACCTATTCGGTCGCAAAAGATTATTTGGGAGATAACATTCGCTGCAATAGCATTTCACCCGGAAGGGTACATACCCCTTTTGTAGATGGCTACTTGAAGAACAACTTTCCCGGAGAGGAAGAAAAAATGTTTGAAAAGCTCTCTAAGACGCAGCCTATTGGGCGTATGGGTACCCCTGGGGAAATTGCCGATCTGGCCTTATATCTTTGTTCCGACGAGGCGTCTTTCGCGACGGGAACGGATTATCCCATTGATGGCGGCTTCATCAAACTAAATGGAAATTAACAGGCATAACGATAAACGAAGGATATGAAACTAATACGATTTGGAACAAAAGGAAATGAACGACCTGGGGTGCAATTGGCAGACGGTACACGATTGGATGTATCCGCTTTCGATCAGGATTATGATGAAGCTTTTTTTGGTGGTGATGGCCTTTCAAGGTTGACCACTTGGCTGGCTGCAAATGGGGACAACTGCCCAAAGGTCTCTGCGGATACCCGTTTGGGCGCGCCGCTGTGCCGACCTTCAAAGATTGTCTGTATCGGACTGAACTATGCAAAACACGCCCAAGAGGCGGGAATGCAAATTCCGAAAGAGCCAGTGCTTTTTTTTAAGGCAACCTCGGCCATAGTAGGTCCGAATGACGATGTGATCATTCCCAAAGGAAGTGAAAAAACCGATTGGGAAGTAGAACTTGCTGTGGTGATTGGCAAAAAGGCATCCTATGTGTCGGAAGAGGAAGCTATGGGTCATGTTGCGGGGTACGTACTCCATAATGATTATAGTGAACGAGCTTGGCAAATTGAGCGCGAAGGACAGTGGTGTAAAGGAAAAGGCTGTGATACGTATGCACCCTTAGGTCCTTTTATCGCAACGGCCGACGAAATCGAGGATCCACATGATCTAAATCTTTGGTTAAACGTCAACGGTGAGCAGTTGCAAAACAGCAATACCTCCGATTTTGTATTCAATATTCCCGAATCGATCAGCTATATCAGTCAATTCATGACACTTTTACCCGGGGACGTTATTTCGACCGGAACACCATTCGGTGTCGGTTTGGGCTTCGATCCACCACGGTATTTAAAGGCCGGGGACGTGGTTGAATTAGGAATTGACGGTTTGGGTAGTTCGCGTCAAGTAGCGAAGGCCTACCGATGAGATGTGAGGGCAAGCTATTTTTGAACGATTTTACACAGACAAAATCTATATTTTTAGTAACTTCGCCGCTCATTTGAAACAAAATGTTTTGAATTGGTCGCGTAGCTCAGCTGGATAGAGCATCTGCCTTCTAAGCAGACGGTCACAGGTTCGAATCCTGTCGCGATCACAAGTATATATAAGGTCTCAGAGGTTTTAGCACTTCTGAGACTTTTTGATTTGCAAACACCTTAAAATTTACCAAATTTTAACATTTATTGATTCAATTAAAGTCAATACCTATAGATTCTTCATTTTCAATTAATCTTCTCCCATCTTAGGATAGGTTCGACCGGTATTTGTCCCAAAGCCTTACCCTAACTTTTGCGCATGGATCCTGATGGGTTTTTGTAGCGTCCCGACAGGTAAGCGTAAAACAAAAATCCATTAGGGCGCAACCTACTTTTTTCTAGTGGAGTACCTTTTGAGCGTATTCAAAGTTTAGTAGCGAAGCGGATAAAGTTTGAATAGCAAGAGGGCAACGCGCTAAAGCGACGTTGCTAGTTTATTTGATTAACGTATCTACCTGATAATAAACTATTTAACCTATTTTTTGGAGAATTATGTAAAAAAGGTATCTGAAAAGTTTACTGTAAAAACGCTCGAAACCCCAGTAAACATTGAAAAATTTTGCTGGTTTACAGCGACACTAACTCGATAAACCACTTAATTGGCAACTTTATTCCAAAAGTGTCTTAGTGCGTTTCGTTATCTGCCTAATCTATGTGTTGAATGGTCTTTACGCTTTCAGAGTAATCTTCGTCCAAATAGACCTTTTTTGAATTCGACAACTTTAAGTCCCTTATACTGCCCGTACCTTCAAAGCTAAAGACAAATCCATAAAACTTATTGATTTTACCGCCCAACGGAAGGTTGATTGCCTCCTCTCCGTTTACAAGTACGGACATATTATTATTTTTGGAAGTAAAGTTAACGGTTACCCAATCGTTAAAGTCTACCCCGAATTTTGACATATCCCTGTTTTTTCCGCTTATCGTTCTGCCGAAGAACCACAGCTCCAATTCGGACATGCATCCTAATTTTGATAATGGAATCGAAATAGCCTCACCCTCCAATAAAAGAGTGATAGAAGTATTCTGGCAGACATTTTGTCCGCCGATTACATCATTTTTAACAGTTACGGACAAATTTAAATCGTCAAGTCGCAGGCCATCGAAATCTTGTACCAAACGATAATCAACCTTTACCCCGGATAAACTTGCATCGATTCCGTTCTTTGACAACAACTCGTTACTTGCCGAAATTGCGGAGTCCCCTAAAATGTCTGATTTTTCAAATAACAAAGGGCTGCCATCCTTTTCGGTGCTTGCACTCCAACCATTGGAAGGTATTAAAATATCATGTTCCTTTACTATTTGACCCCCGACCACCAGCTTTGATTTAAAAAATCCCGGATGATAATAAATCGAAGTGGCCAATGAGTCCGATATAGAAACTACTTGACGTTTGCTAGCGTCCCAACTTTGTTGAATTTCTACCTTTGCTCCTGCAGGCGCATTGTCGGCACGATATTCGAAAATAACCGAGTTTGGCAATCCTTTGGTTACATTTCTACTGGTCAGATAGAAATTGTTCGGGTCAACTTTTTCACTACTAAATTTATAGGACATTGCAATAGTGGCAATAAGCATAAATATAGCTCCTGACATAAAAATCACCGACGGCTTGGCGCCAAAAGGTGGCCAGAACGAGCGTCCTCTACCTTCGCGCTCTTTTTCGACTTTAACAGGAACAGGTTCTTCTTTGGTAGTAGCTAAAAACCCTCTAAAATCTTCGTGCCCCAAGAACTGCGAAAGGGTATTCAAAGTCACATCACTAGGCGTTGAACTATACGCTATTCGACCCCATACCCGCTTAAGGGTGTTACTGCTGATAGAGGTCTTTGTATTCTCCAAAATCAGTTCAGAGAGTTTATCAAAATCATAGGACGACCAATCGGAGCTGTTGCCCCAATTAAGGTTGCGCTCAATATCCGCTATTAGCTTTTGTACGTCTTTATTTTTTACCTGCATTTTCCTCATAAATTACTTATGTACGGTATTGTACGCACTTGTCACGCCTTTGTATACCCCTTCGCCAAGCTATAAAATAGTTTTGTCCCTGCTAGCAATTAATACAAATATTCTTGGATAATAAAATAGCCAAACAAAGATACTCATTCCAATACTGTGAAATTCCCGCAACTAATTTCAAACAGAAATCATGCCATTAAACTGTAAACTCAATTCATTATGAACACTAAAAAGAAACTATTATTTTATTTTTTCATAGGTATTGCACAATTGGGATATTCCCAATATAGGGTTTCGGGTACAGCTACAGATACTAGTGAATTACCCCTCGCATTTGCCAATATCCTTTTATTACAAGCGAACGACAGTACATTCGTATCAGGTGCCACTTCAGATGATAATGGTTCCTTCGAGCTCAACGCTAAAACCCCTGGAGATTATATTGTCACAGTATCGGTCTTGGGCTTCAATACCTATACATCGTCTACTTTTATTTTATCGGATTCCCAATCGGAAAAAGAATTGGGCATTGTTCAGTTAACAGAGGGCGCTCTTGCACTCAATGAAGTTCAGGTTGTTGGCAGTCTCCCACTTATCGAAAGAAAAATCGACCGTTTGGTGGTCAACGTTGCCAACAAAGTAAATACGGCCGGAAGTTCAGCCCTAGAAATATTGGAAAGGTCTCCGGGTGTTGTCGTGAACCGACAAGGGAATTCCATTGCCATGTTGGGCAAGGAGGGCGTAAACGTTATGGTCAATGGAAAACTTCAATATATGCCTAGGGATGCCCTCTTCAGTTACCTACAAGGTATGGATGCCGATAATATCCAATCCTTGGAATTGATTACCACACCTCCAGCGAATCTCGATGCACAGGGAAATGCAGGATATATCAATTTGGTACTTAAGAAAAACCCAGATGAAGGATTCAATGGCGGCTATTCTTTATCCGCTGGATATGGCCGTGGCGAAACAGGAAATGTTAGTTCCAACTTTAATTTTCGTAAAAACAAAATCAACCTCTTTGGAAGTTATAGCTATCTGCATAACCGCCAAGAACAGTTCACATCGTTGGATAGAAGAACCGGAACAGGTATGAACTTCACGGAAACATTATTAACAAGCGACCGAAACCCGACGCGGAACAACCATAATTACAGGCTAGGATTAGATATTCAGATAAGCGAGCAAACCACCATAGGTGTGCTTTTCTCTGGATATGGAAATAATTGGGATATGCACGCTACCAATAGGACCAATATTCGCCCTGCATCTGCACCTGATACACTTGCCATTTCGCAGAACGTCGAAGTGAACGACTGGCAACATCTACAATCTAACCTTAACCTTACCCATAATTTTGAAAACGGGGCTACTTTAAATGCTGATTTTGATTATTTGGTATACGATAATCAGAATCCGATAATCTATGACCTAAGATTTCAAGATGAAACAGGAAACGCTCTTTCAAATCAGAACCTGTTGAGCGAAAAAGATACACCTTTCAATATTCTGGTTGGTAAATTGGATTATGCCGTTCCTGTTGGCGAAAAGACAAAGTTGAGTGTGGGAGTAAAATACGTAACATCGGATTTTGAAAATAATGTTGCGTTATCGGATAAGGGTGTCACGCTCCCAAATTTCACTTCCATAAGTGATTTGACCGAGAATATTTTCGCCCTCTATTCGCAACTGGACTATCAACTTTCCGAAAAAACGACTTTGAAGGGAGGACTTCGTTACGAGAAATCCGATACGGAACTTAACTCTACCAATGGTGGTAACGTCGTCGACCGTAATCTCAACAACTTTTTCCCCAGCGTTTATTGGAATCAAAAAATAGGGGAATTGAGCAGTTTCAATCTATCGTACAGCAGACGAATCAACCGACCATCATTTAGCGACATGGCACCATTTGTCATCTTTTTAGACCCAAGGACATCATTCGGAGGGAACGCAGCATTACGACCTGCATTGGCCAATACGTTTCAAGCGGACTATACCAGAAAAAGCGTCAGTCTTTCCGCACAGTATACCGAAGAAGACTTTACCATTGTCGGTTTTCAGAACAGGTTTGACACTACTACCAATACACAACTTATTGTACCAGACAATTTGGGAGGTCAGAAAACTGCATCCTTGACCTTATCGTTTCCTATCAAAGTAAATGATTGGTGGAAAATGCGCTATTTCTCAACGGTGCTATGGCAAGAATCGACTACTGTTGAAGATTTGGGCACTTTCACTTTTGACCAGACCAATTTCAGGGTAAATGGAAATCAGACCTTTACTCTTGGAAATGACTATACCGCTGAACTATCGGGGTTCTATCAGACCCGTTCTTTGGTCGGTAACGTAAAATTTGAACCACTTGGTATCCTGAATTTTGGAATACAGAAAAAATTCAAGGGTGGAAGTAGATTAGCGTTTAATGTCTCCGATATTTTCAATTCGTTGGAAAGGATTGGAATTACTGATCTTCCAGAAGAAAATATTTATATCGAACGTGCTTTTGATTTTAGCCAACGAACTTTCAAACTTACCTATTCCGCAACATTCGGGAACAAAGGCGTCAAAAAAGAACGAAATAGAAAGACAGGTGCTGATGAAGAAAAAGGCAGGGTAAACTAAATTTAATCTAACGTTATATTTATACTATCATGAAATTAAAACACATTATTTTATTCGGCTCGATGTTAGTCATCGGGTCACTGAACGCGCAGAACAAAAAAATAGCTGACTTTAGCGCGGATGCCTGGCATATAGATGCGAAAAATCACTCATTAACCGAATATAAGGGAAAACAAGCCCTGTTTCTTGACCAAGGAAAAGCGCGGCTGAAAAATTCAAGTTTTAAAAATGGGATTATCGAGTACGACATCAATTTTGGGCAAGAACGAAACTTTGCAGGCGTACATTTTCATATTCAAGATGAGCTAAATTATGAGGAATACTATCTAAGGCCACACCAGTCTGGGAATCCCGATGCCATGCAATACACTCCAGTAGTAAATGGTAATGCAGCTTGGCAACTCTATTCGGGCGAAGGCTTTTGGTCTTCAATAGCACATAGATTTGGAGAATGGATGCACATAAAACTTATCGTATCGCGTAATAAAATGGATGTGTTCATCGACGATATGGAAAAACCTATTCTTCATGTGAGCGAACTCAAATTAGGCAGTATATCGGGCGGACTGGGTTTCGGAACTTTTCTAGGCTCGGCCTATTACGCCAATCTTACCTACGAAGAAATACAAGAACCTAAGCTTGTTACCAAAGCTACCGAAACGATACAATTAGCTCTCGGAACGATTTTAGATTGGAAAGTGTCCGAAGCATTTCCCGATACCAAGTTAACTGGCATAGTTTCTTTGACAACGTTAAATATTCCAATCGAAAAAAGCTTAAAAGTGGATGCTAGCGGAATACTAAACCTTTCTCATGTTTCCAAGGTAAGTGATGAAACGAACACGATACTGGCAAAGCTCGAAATTGATTCCGCTATAGACCAATTGAAAAAAATCGACTTTGGTTATAGCGACAAGGTAACCCTATTCGTTAACGGAAAACCGATATACCATGGCGACAATAGTTTTAGAAGTAGGGACTATAGGTATCTGGGAAGTATAGGCTATTTTGATACCGTATATCTAGACCTAAAGAAAGGCAAAAATGAAATTGTTTTTGCGGCAACCGAAAAAATGGGCGGTTGGGGCGTCATGGCACGGCTACCTGATGTTGATGAATTAAACATAGATTAATGGCGATGTCCGTTCAAGATGGAAAGACGGTCAAATCATCCGTGAAAAATTTTACTATAACTCTTAAAATTAAAAAATTATGAAAATCAAATTATTTAAAAGAAATGATTCTTACATAGGACTTATATTAAGAGCTACACTTGCAATTGTCTTTTTCCACACGGAGCTCAAAAGCTTTTTGATTGGTTTGGAGGTTATGGCTTTTCCGGTACAATGGGATTTTTTACCGAAACGGTCGGATTACCTTGGAATGTCGAATTCTTGGTAATCATATTTTAAACTATTGGAGCAATGGCATTATTAGTGAGTTTTGCAAAAAGAATTGTTGCATTCTGTTATATTCTACTTGCACTTGGAATTACATTTACCTCTCACTTTGAAAACGGGTTCTTTATGAACTGGTTTGATAATCAAGCTGGAGAAGGCTATGAATACTTCATCTTTTGGATTGGAATTGCAATAGCATTAACAATTACTGGAGGTGGAAAATATTCAAGCGACATGAGTATGAAAGTGAACTTATAAAGCCTGTGCGCCTAACGTATAAAAAAATAGGGCAGATAGTGCTTAAACAAACGCTTGTTCGTGTCCGCGTGGTCGCCCTGCTTTCACTAGACGTTAGCAATAATTTGTTAGCTTTTTTGATTTCAGACGACGTACTATTCTTAATCGCTTAATTAAAAAAATGAAAACAAAAATAGTAATGACCTCAAGTTCCATGCTCTTAGCTGGTATTGGAATCCTTTTTTCTTTTTTTACCAAATGAGATAATAGAATACCTAAATGTTGAATCGAACATCATTACAATACTATTTTTGAATTTATTGAGTGCATTATATTTGGGTTTTGGAATTTTAAATTGGATGGCAAAAGGAACGCTAATTGGAGGAATATATAATAAGCCAATCGCCATCGGAAATTTAATGCATTTTGGAGTTGGTGCGATTGCATTGATTAAAGTTCTTTCCAATATCCAAACACATCCAGAAATTATTATTTCACTCACAGTAGCATACCTTATTTTTGCGATGCTCTTTACCTATGTCTTTTTAACTAACCCGACAAAAACAGAAAGTTGAAAAACTAATGCTGATATGTGTGAGTTAATGTTTTATACCCATCTAGTGCACGAATAGTCTGCTGTTGATAAGATTCAATATGACCTTTGCATTATTCATATAATATCGTAACGAATGAAATAATTCTAAAATTCACTTGGCGAGAAAACAATGTAACTGTAGATTGGCCTTTCGTTGTTTTTTAAAAGTACGTCTATCTGATGGTAAGATCATTCGTTATAATGAATATTGGGGTACTGAAGATACTTTAAAAAAAATAGGAATTAAGACCTGGGGACCTTTGCCAGAATATGCAAAGTCTAAATAATAAGGTTCAAACAATTTAAAGTTTAGATGAATTTTCTCCCTATTCCAATCGTATACAATTAGTTTTTATCGATTTATCAAAATAGGGTAGTTGATTAATACACAATAGGAAGTTTATATCCTACATGGCATACATCTCATGAAAAACCAGAAGAAATGAATCCAAAAACCACAATTAAAACTATGCTCTATCTATTGGTAGCGGTAATACTTTTTCATTTATGTATTCTGCTAAAAATAGTTCCCTATGAAATTACTTGGGGAGGAAGATTAAAAAACGATTTCCAGATGTATATTTTTGAAACCATTTCAATACTAATCAATCTATTTCTATTTTCAATCCTATTGATAAAAGGAACGTATTTAAAAGAGTTTATACCAATGAAAATTGTGAATATTATTTTATGGATTTTCTTTATACTATTTGGATTGAATACTCTTGGAAATATTTTAGCTGAAACCAATTTTGAGAAATTTTTTACGCTATTGACATTAGCTTTTTCAATTTTAATATGGATAATTCTCAGTAAAAAAAACGAGCGCACCACAAAGAACTGAGCAAAAAAATGAACAATTAAAGGATTGTTTAAAGTGGTTAATTCGATTTTTTTACCATTTATTAATTTAGACATATAAGTAGGATTTCATCAATGATGCTATCCAATTGTTATGCAACATTATCTAGAACTCAATGTAGCTATTACAAGTATTATATTTTGATAATAATTTTTTACCGAACGTTTGGTAAAAAAAATATTAATTTATACATTCGTAGTATGAGACCACAAAAAGTGAATGATACTAATTTGATTGAAGGACTAATGGAAGTACTTCAAGCCAAGGGGTATGATGGCGCTAGCCTTAATGAGTTTGCCCAAGTATCCAACTTAAAAAAAGCAAGTTTATATCATCGTTTTCCTAATGGAAAAAAGGAAATTGCCATGGCCGTTTTAAATTTTATTGGAGAATGGACACAGAAAAATTTTCTTGACTTTCTAAGTGATAATTCTATAAACCAAGAAGAGAGACTTGACCACGCCATTAGCAATATTGATTCTATGTATGAAGGAGGAGAAAAGATTTGCATCTTAAGAGCACTATCAATGGAATCCAACTTTGAGTTATTTGGAGCTAAAATCAATGAAATAATGACATTATGGATTGATGGTTTTTATAATCTAGGATTAGCTTTTGGTCTTAACCAGAAGGATGCAAGGGACAAAGCAGAGCAAACCTTAATATTAGTGCAAGGTAGTTTAGTGGTTTCAAAAGGAATGTCAACCGTATCTCCATTTCAACAGGCTCTTAAGTCAATTCGTCAAATGTATATCAAGGCGTAAAAAAATTTATACAATGAAATTACCGAACGTTCGGTCTAATTAATTGAATTCAAACAAATGAAAAAAACAGCAATTGTGATCCTGTCGGATCCAAAATCTGGCTCTGAAGAAGCCATGGGACGAGTATTTAATGCATTAGGTGTTGCATTGGATTGTAAAACACAAGAAGAGGAAGTTGTAGTACTTTTCCAAGGAACTGGCACAAGATGGCCTAAAGAACTACAGGATAAGAATCATCCTGTTCATGGTCTTTATGAAGCGGTAAAAGATAAAGTAAAAGGTGTGTCATCTGGTTGTGCTGATGTATTTGGTGCAGATTCTGCTGGACACGAACTCATAAAAGAGAATCCAGTACCAGGAACTACCGGTCTACCAAGTTTTGTCAACATGCAAAATAATGGTTATACCGTTTTAACTTTTTAAACTCTTCTACCTGTCAAGTTGAAATGACTTGACAGGTTTTTTTTGAATATTATCTTATGAAAAGTCCATTCCATAAAGGAGAACTAACAATACAAAAAGAGCTTGGCACAGAAAAAATAGCGGAATCCGTTGGAAGGCTCATTTTAGACAAAATACAAGATAGGGTAATACCATTTCTCAAAACACAATCTTCTGTTTTTATAAGTAGCATTGACGAGCACAATCAAGTTTGGGTTTCCGTTCTTTTGGGAGAGAAAAATATGATAGAGATATTAGATGAAAGAAAGCTCTCAATTCATACAAAATCTACCAACAAAGAGGATCATGATATTTTATTTTCAAATTTAATTTCAAACAAAGAAGTGGGGTTATTGTTTATTGACCTGGCAACAAGAGTTCGGTATCGTATTAACGGTGTAGCTGACCCAATCAAAGAATCAATTGATATTTCAGTTGAGCAGGCATATCCCAATTGTCCAAAATATATTCAGCGTAGAAGGATTCCCATTTTAGATAGCCGCCCATTCAAAAAATCAAGAAAAGAATTTGGAACTACGTTAAATAAAAAAATAACAGATTGGATTCTAAATGCAGATACCTTCTTTGTTGGTAGTATGAATTCAAATAATCGACTTGATGTATCCCATAGAGGTGGAAATCCCGGATTTATTGAAATTATTTATGGTCATACGTTAAAAATACCTGATTATAAAGGGAATAATTTATTTAATACTTTAGGGAATTTCGTAGAAAACCCTGCAACGGGGCTATTATTTATTGACTTTAATACAGGTTCTATTTTACAGCTTACTGGAGAATCTAAACTCCTTTTTGACCAGAATCTACCAGACGACTTGATAAAAACCGACAAAACTGGTCGATATTGGACATTCGAGTATCATCAATGGATGATAACAATAAATGACCATCCAAATGAATGGGAATTCATCGACAACTCCCCTTTTAACCCTACCTTTTGACACTCTTTTTCTGGTTAAAACGATTGCATGACAACGTATAAAATCAATAGCTATATAAGGTGTAAATTCAAAGTTCTATAATTTTCAATTTAGTATATTGCTTTATCCTATGTAATTCCACTTTATACGCTACTGTTCTTATACTAAACGCTTAGTGTACTTTTGCGTAAGCCACTCGCAGATGAATTCTACTTTTTGTTCCATAGTCGTTGTTACTTTCCAAGGCATGATAAATTGTTTTATCAAACAATTTATAAATCTCAAAAGTGTAAACTATGTCCCTTTAACTCTGTAAACTATCTGCCAATGAACATTAAAAAAGGTACACTTGAAAAAACTTCTATCAGAAATATATAAAGTAAATAATAAAATTCTAGATGAATATATATCATATTGGACTGAATACTCAATACCAAAAAAAACTATTATTACTGAATCTGGGAAAACTGAACGCTACATATATTTTGTAGAAGAAGGAATTCAAAAATCATACTATTTAAATGAAGGAAAAGAACATATAATGTTTTTCGCTTATAATCCCTCATTTAGTGGCGTCATGGAGTCTTTTCTAACTCAAACACCTTCAAGATATTACCTGGAAACAATTACTGATAGTAAATTAAGACGGTTATCTTATAAAAAACATAGTGAACTAATACAAGAAAATAGAGAACTCGAAACTCTTTTTAGAAAAATTACAGAACAATTTTTATTAGGTATTATAGAGAGACATCATCACTTAATGGCTTTCAATACTGAAACTCGTTTCAAAGAATTTACAAAGAGAAGTCCACACTTACTAAATATGATTCCTCATAAAGATATTGCTTCATATTTACGAATCGACCCAACTAATTTCAGCAAGTTAATTAACACTATCAAATTTTGAAATTCTTGGTTTTTACCAAGAATTAAAACATCTATAATTCTGAATTTCGTCTCATCATCGATTTAAAAGAAAATTATGAGATTAATTAAACACGCGTTTATAATAGGAATCACAATATTCTCTATTAACACCTATGCGCAACAAAATGAAAGAAATAATATGACAAATCAAGAAATTGTAACAAAGTTTTTAAACGGGTTTAATGACCCAACACAAATTCAAAAATCTTTGGATTTATTAGCTGACGATTACAAATTTAAGAACCCTATGGTTGCGTTAAATTCTAAAGCAGAATTTATAAAATTGGCTCAAGAAATTGGAGCTGTAATTACTGGAATAAATATTATTAATATATCTGAAAATGGTAATTGGGTGGCTACATTTTATGATTTCAAATCATCTATCCCTGGATTAGAATCAAACATAGCTTCTGAGTGGTTTAAAGTTGAAGATGGAATTATCAAAGAATCTCATTTGATTTATGATACTTCTGAATGGAGAAATTTTTATGCACAAATTAAAAAGTAAACAACAACGTTACCAAACATTTTAAAAACTCAAACAATGAGAAATAACAACTTTATATTTTTAATAGTTGTATTCACTCTATTTTTAAATGCCTGTAATACTAAAAAACAAGAATCAAAAAACAATGATTCACCAACTATAGTAAGCCCGTATTTTGGGCAACAGCCGCCAGGTTTGATTCCTGAAGTTTTTGCACCCGGTATTGTTTCAATCAATGGAAGGAATGCATCGACTATTTCGTTTTCTCCAGATTTAGATGAAATGTATTTTTCAGCTCATGAAAAAGATGAAGAAGCATCATCTATCTATTTCTCAAAACTTAAAGGTAATAAATGGACTCCCGTTAAAAAAGCAAATTTTACCAATGGGGGGAAAAATGAGGAATTATATCCATCCGTTAGTCTTAATAACAAAAGGATTTATTTCACAGCTTTTGATTCAATTTTTTCGGATGAGAAAATTTGGTACGTAAACCGTTTAGAGGATTCCTGGAGTGATGCCATAAAACTTGATTCACCTATTAACGATGACATAGTTTTTTATATTAATCAAGCTAAAAACGGAGATCTTTTTTACACAAGTATTTCAAAAGGGAAAATGTATTATGCACCCAACAAAAACGGTGAATTTCCCGAAGTACAGGAAGTTGAACTTGAATTTGGTCATCACGGGTTTATTTCCCCATCTCAAGAGTATTTGCTGGTATATACTCGAAACAAAGAAAATAAGGACCACGACATTTATGTCTGTTTTAGGGAAAAAGACGGGACATGGACAAAACCAATTAGCTTTGGAAATGAGGTAAATTCTAATTTTAACGAATCGTGCCCGAGTATTACGCCAGATGGCAAATATTTGTTTTTTAATAGATCCAACGAAGATGAGTCATCAAATGTGTATTGGGTGAGCACAGAGATTATAGAAAAACTTAGACCAAAACAATAAATACAACCGTCGAGAGGTTTGATAGGTTTGTTTCGAAACATTTGGTAACAACAGTTACATTAGTTATGTGTAATCTAAGAATAAATAGTAATGATAAAAAAAATAGCAATAACATTTAGTGTAATTCTATATGCAATTGTCGTCCCTTTTTTGGACATCAATGAAACGCATGTTTGGAATCCAGATTGGACTCCTCATGCTCGAATACATGAAGTTTGGCAATTGATTACCAACTCAAGTATTGGAGTATTATGCTTGTGGTTGGTTTGGTATAAAAAAGAAGTCCTATTAAGCACTATATTAAGTCTTCTAGTCATGGGAGGGTTTCTATTAGCATTCTTCTTAAAAGATGGATACGGTGGTTCTATGAAATATTTGGATGGAAGTGAAAAGACTGTATTAGGAATTAATATTGGAATTTTAGGCTTTGGAATAGCGTTCTTGTTTTTAATACTATCACATATGTTGACAAAACTAAAGCCAAATAAAAAGAATAAGCAATTTAAAAGGTTGTCATAAGACAATGGTAAGGCGAGTCCCACTTCTTACCTTCGCAACATATATGTATTAAATTCACAAATCAAAAGTGTACCAAGAACTAGAACAATATATTAAAAGTCACGGGAAAATAGGGCAAAAAGAACTACAGCAAATAACCGCCTGTTTTAAGCCTATAAAAACCTCGCGAAATGAAATGTTATGTAATATTGGCCAAGTATGCAAACATTTTTATTTTATCAAAAAAGGTTGTTTAAGACTCTATGAAATAGATGCTAAAGGCAATGAAGTTACGGGTTACTTCGCTTTAGAGCATTTCATTATGTCTGCAATTACGAGTTTTATTCTTCAAAAACCATCAAGAGACTCCTTGGTTTCTTTAGAGCCTTGCGAATTGTTGATCATTAACAGAGATGATTTTTACAAATTAGTTGATACCGTACCACAATTTGCCAATGTATACCACCAATTTATCGAATTTGCTTTTATTCATTCGCAAATGCGAATTTATAGTTTTTTAGGTATGGAAGGGATTGATAAACTCAAATGGGTTATAGAGCATGAACCTAAGTTATTGTCTCGAATATCAAGTAAAGCTGTTGCGTCGTATTTGGGAATGACTAATTCTACCTTGAGTAAATTACGCGCAAAGTTATAATCCTTAGTTTATGAAAGCGATATTCTATTTAATTATTGCTACTATATTTTTAGGATTAAACTTCCATTTAGCCAAAGTAATTTTAAAGGAAGTTAATTTTATTGAAGCTGGGTTTTGGCGCTTCTTATTGGGAGTTGTGACCTTGACAGTTTTGGGAATCAAAAAACTCCCCACATTGAAGATAATTCGAAAGAATCTAAAAGGGATTTCGCTTACAGGGCTTATTGGTCTTTTCGGATTTAATTTGTTTTTCTTTTTAGGGTTATTCCATACTTCAGCTGTAAATGCAGCGCTTATTGTCAGTTTAAACCCCGCATTAACACTACTTTTCTCGTATAAAATACTAACAACGTCAATCGATAAAATTCAGGTAATAGGCATTTTCATAGCTTTCTTTGGAGTTACCTATTTAATCTTAAAAGGAAATATCACCAACCTAAGGAACATCCAATTTAATTACGGAGATATTCTCATTTTAATAGCAAACGTATTTTTTGCACTACATCATGTTTGGGTAAAAAAATATGCATCTACTATTTCAAATTTGAATTTTACATTTTTAACTAGTCTATGTTGTTTGATAGGCTTTCTAATCTTACTACCGATTAATGGAATGGAAAATTTAATAACTCATACCCTCAATTTTTGGATGGCTGTATTTGGAATTGGATGTTTAGGTACAGCACTAGCCTATTTTTTATGGCAAAAAGGAGTTCAACTTGCCGGAGCAGATAAAGCAGGAATTTATATGAATGTTGTTCCACTATCTGCAGCACTATTTGCCATTCTTTTCAAGGAAAACTTATATACCTATCACCTTATAGGAGGTGTTTGCATTGTTGTAGGTCTGCTCATTAGTAAAAGTAGTGCTTCAAAATCTTCCAAACCATTGTCATAAGACAACTTTTAAACTTTCCAATCGTAAGATATTTGTACAGTTGACGAACAACAAAGTTCGCAATTTAAAACAAATATAACATGCCATTAACATTAACATTAAGCGAGGGTGTAATTCCGGCTGGAATGGAAAAAGAAGCGGTTAAACAAATTACAGCTTCCTTATTAGAAACACATGGTTTAACCGGTAATACAGTAATGACTCCTAACATCACAGCAAACGTTCATATCGTTCCAAAAGGAGCATCGTTTTCTGGAGGAGAGGAATTTGCAGGAGCTTGGGCAGAATGGAAAGTCCCATCATTCGCATTAACTGACAAAGCAGTTATTAAAAAGCATTTTGAGCAGGTTACAGAAATAATTCACCAATTATCTGGAGGAAAGCAACCTAAAGATAATATTTACGTGAATGTGTTACATGCCGTAGATGGTGGTTGGAATCTAGACGGAACCGCAATGAGCAATGAAGAATTAGGAGAAGCTATTTCAAAAGGTTAAATAAAATAACACTTGCTCAAGTAAAATATATTTGGGCTTGTGTTTAATTGGTTTAAGCAATGTGAACTAACAGCTTAAATGCTTTGTTACTTATTTGTCATTGCGTCAAAATAGAATTACAGTATTAATATTAAATAGTAAACAAATGAAAAATTCAAATAAAACAATCCTATTAGTTCATGGTGCATGGGAAGGCGCATGGTCTTGGGGAGAAACAATCCCTTTTTTGCAAAAAGAAGGGCATAAAGTAGTCGCTTTTGATCTTCCTGGTCATGGTGATAATAAAACGCCTATCTCAGAAATTTCACTACAACTTTATGCAGACTTCGTAAGAAAGGAACTTGATAAAATAGCAGGGCCAGTAATTTTAGTTGGCCATAGTTTTGCTGGATATATCATATCCCAAGTAGCAGAAGACTCGAAGGAGTTCATTGAGAAACTTGTATTTGTAGCTTCAGCGATACCATACGATAACAAACCAGCAGTTGAAATTTTCAAGGAAGATGAAGGAAGTGAACTATTGGCAAACATGATTTTTTCAGAGGATGAGAGTTATGCCACTTTAGGTAGACAGGCCATCAAGGATGTAATTATGACCGGAGCTACTGATGAGCAAGTGGATTATGCATTGCCAAAATTTGTAAAACAAGCAACAAAACCATTTTTTGAGGTTGTTGAAACAGGTAATAACTTTAATGATGTCCCTAAAGCATATGTGGAAACTTCTAAGGATAAGGTCATCTCATTAAAAGTTCAAAGACATGCACAAACAGCTACTGGGATTAATGAAGTAGTTACCCTAGAAGACGGTCATGTTCCATTAGTTACTGGTCCTGAAAATTTAAGCAAAGCCCTAAATCAAATAGCAATAAGTTAAAATAAGAGAATAAATAACTACATGTGAAACATGAGAAACAATCCGCTAGATTGAAATGCATGTTTCGCATGTTTATTGAAGATAATTATGAAGCATATACTTTTTGTTGTTACCAGTACTAGTATGACAGGTGCCGGAAAACACCCAGCAGGATACGAATTTTCAGAGATAGCGGATCCTTATTTTGAATTTATAAATAAAGGTTTTACGATAGATTTTGCGAGCATACTTGGCGGTACCCCTCCTTATGTTGGATATAATTCATCTGAAAATACCAGTAAGAATTTTATGGAAAGCAATGGATTTAAAAGACTCAAATTCAGCTATGAATTAAGTAATGTTGATACGTCCGCTTATGATGCGATTTTTTTTCCTGGAGGCTTAGGATTAATGGCAGATATGGTCCATAATCCATTGGTGAAAAAAATCATTAAAGAAGCCTATGAAAATGAAAAAGTTATTGGCGCAGTATGCCACGGACCAAGTGCTTTGCTCAATGTTATTCTGTCGGATGGTACTAACTTACTAAAGGGGAAAAAAATTAATTCATTTACAAAAGCAGAAGAAGATATTGACAACCATTTTTTAGGAGATGTAATCCCATTTATGCTTGATGAAGAGTTAATAAATCAAGGTGCATTATTTTCACATACCAAACCTTTTGAATCGTATGTTGTAAATGATGGAAATATAGTCACTGGTCAAAACCCTGCCTCTGCATCGGGTGTTGCGCTTAATATGATTGATTTATTGGAGCATTAAATTCGTAACAAACAATTAACCCTAAAGAAGTTTTATTAGAGGAGAGTAAATTCTTTTTCGACTTAAGATTCAAGAAGGGAACAAATCAATGGAATAGGATCTAGAAAAAAGATATAGGTTGAAAATTACATTTGTTTTGGTCTATATGCAAACTATAAAATTATAAAAAAAGCATGAAAAGAGTACTTTTTATTACGACATCACATAATAATCTAGGTGAATCCGGGCTGAAAACTGGGGTTTGGCTAGAAGAGGTTGCGACACCCTATTTTAGACTAATAGAAGAAAGCATACATGTTGAAATTGCTTCTGTCGAAGGTGGAAATATTCCGATAGATCCTATCAGCGAATCAGAGGATTGGATGACGGAAGACACTATTAGATTTAAAGGTGATAAAACCGCCATGTTTCTTATGAATACTAGTTTAAGGTTAGACGAAGTGAATCCATCAGCGTATGATTTGGTATATTTTCCAGGAGGTCACGGGCCAATGTGGGATTTTGTAAATAATCCATTATTAAACAATACACTACAACATTTTATACAAGAAGAGAAGGGAATTGCAGCAATGTGTCATGGAGTCTCGGTTCTTGTGGACGCTGTTGCTCCAAATGGTAATGTATTTGTAAAGGGAAGAAAAATTACATCCTTTGCAGATTCGGAAGAAATAGGTGTTGGAGCCGAGAAAGTGGTGCCATTTCTATTGGAATCCAAATTAACAGCGCTAGGGGGAATATATAGTAAGGGAAAAGATTTTTCTTCTTATACTGTTGTGGATAAAAATCTCATAACTGGTCAAAATCCAGCATCTGCGTCAAGCGTTGCCATTAAAATGATAGATTTATTAAATGCTTAAACTATGAAACAAAAATCTCCGCTGCCACCATTTACATTGGAAACTGCAAAACAAAAAATTCAAATGGCGGAAGATGCCTGGAATTCTCAAAATCCAGAAAAAGTAAGTTTCGCATATACTGTTGATAGTGAATGGCGAAATCGAAGCACATTCATTAAGGGTCGCCACGAAATTGTAACTTTTTTGTCGGAAAAATGGAAAAACGAGTTAGACTATAAATTAAAAAAAGAATATTGGGCACATACCGATAACCGTATTGCTGTAAGGTTTGAATATGAATACCAAAATATTGATGGAAAATGGTTTAGGGCATATGGGAATGAGAACTGGGAGTTTGACAAAAATGGTCAAATGGATAAAAGATACGCCAGCATTAATGACCTTGAAATACAAGAAAAGGATAGACGATTGTAAAAAATACTACATAGGGCACCATGTTTAAAACATAGCTAATTCAGGATTTTCAAGAGGTTTTTGCTTATTTCAAAGACCTACAAATTTAAAAATTTGGCTCTGCTAAACTGAAAATTTATTAACTTTAAAACACTACGTTCTATACACCTGACCGTTATGAAAGTTCCTAAAAACGAACCTTTTTTAAGACACCTTCATTTTTCAAAAGTTGGGAGACCAAGACAGTATGCACTTTTTGTTCAATTATAGTTTTGATAAAACCGGACACTTGACTATTGGATGTTCAGATAATATATGAAGTCATAAAATCTCCTCCCATGTTCTCATTTCATCATCCTTTAAGTAAGGAAGCCAAATCCTAAACGTAAACCGAGCGTAGTATTCTGAAACATCAGGTTCTTCGTTCAAATACTCTTTGGCGCCCAACCAAGATGTAATGGAAAAAATGAATTGTTCCGCTAAAAATAAAATTTGATTTTCACTGATCTGTTCCCTGAAAATTCCTTGCTCCTTATAGAGCATAATAATTTGTAAAATCTGGGTTTTCTTTAAATTGAACAAATCCAAAGTAGTTTTTTTGATTTCCGGAAGCCTGCGCCAAACTACTTCATTATCCTTGAAGAAGAAACGGTATTTGAACATGATCTTGAAATTGTCTTTCATCGAACCTATTACGTCTTCCTTGTCTAAGCCTTTGTCCGTAAGTCTTTCGGCACCTTGAACCTCGAAAAGGAATTGAGCGAACAAAGCTTTAATAAGTGCATCTTTTGTAGGATAATGATAGTGCAGATTACCCTGGCTCATGTCAATGGATTTGGCTATATGTCTAGTAGTAACCTTCTCTACCCCATCCGTGTTAAATAGATGCAATGTCTTATCTAAGATTTTTTGTTTCGTAGCCATTAGTTCATTTGAGCTAATTAGTTATATTTGCTATATAAAATTAGACCAAATGAACTAATTATGAAAATTTCCACATACATTCTGTCCATAGTTTTTTTAATTTTCATAACGGGTTGTAGTAATTATTACACTAAGCAACTCGTAGAAGAAAATAAAAATGCGCTCCCGATTCTGTTTA
Source organism: uncultured Flavobacteriaceae bacterium (assembly GCA_947494565.1). GTDB lineage: Bacteria > Bacteroidota > Bacteroidia > Flavobacteriales > Flavobacteriaceae > Maribacter_C. Next base: position 63,679 of record CANLVG010000007.1, read on the forward strand.
AAAATGTTCACATATTCAATGGAAAGGATAGCTCCCTAGTTCTTAACCAAGATGTTCTGGTTGAAAACGGGTTCATAAAAAGTATTACTGAACATTCCGAAACCAAAAATGATCAGGCTTACCATATTATTGATGGAAAGGAAAAAACATTGATACCCGGGTTAATTGACGCCCACGTGCATTTATCAGGAAGCGGCTCCGTGCCTTGGGAGAACCTGAGTGCCGACGAGACCTATAATCTAAAAGCCTATCTCCACTCGGGAATTACGACGGTCTATGATTTGGGAGGTATGGCCTCGGATATAGAGAAACTATCACAAGAAGTTGGTAAAGGTGAACTATTGGGACCTAACATATACCATAGCCATATACCGATAACGGTAAAAAACGGCCATCCAATTCCTTTGACAAAGGAAATTCTGGGTTGGCCTTTAAGGTCTTTTGTAAATACGCTTGCTCCTACGATTGAAAAGGCCGAGGATGCCGAAAAAGTTATTCAGGATTACTTAGGGGAAAATGTGGATTATGTCAAAATCATATATGATCAGATTCCTCCTGATTCTCCTGTAATGAGCTACAATGCATTGGAAGCTTTGATCGATCAGGCCCACGGCAAGGGTTATAAAGTCTTTGTACATATCGGCAGTCCACAGAACGCCGTAGATGCCGTAAATGCAGGTGCCGATATTCTTGCTCATGGTGTTTGGAGGGGCAAGCTGACATCTGGGCAAGCGGATATCATTGCAAGTTCCAAAGTGCCAATGATCTATACTTTGGCCGCGTTCCAGAATGTAAATAGTATTAATCAAGGCGAATACTATCCGGAAGCTATTGATACCTTATTAGTCCCCAACATTATTCTTGACCCGGTAACGGGAGAAAAAGGATTGGATGTTGAAAATCAAAAAGCCATGAACTCCTTTTTTGATGACGTTACCGATAAAAGCCAGTTCTTGTTCGATAACTTCACCTTGCTACGGGAAAAAAATGTTCAGATGATATTGGGAACGGACAGTTCTCTACCTGGCACTTATGCCGGAAGCACCTATCTACAGGAAATGGACGCTTTAAAAGCCTATGGTCTTAGCAATTTTGAAATTCTTTCAGGAGCTACTTATTTACCTTCAAAACTCTTTTTGGACATCCCGATTTCGGAACGGTCGAAGTGGGAAAGAAAGCAAGCCTTTTGTTGGTAAATGGAAATCCATTGGAAGACATAACGCTTATCAAATCTCCCGAAACAATTTTACTGAACGGGAAAATTATTGAAAAAGTTGAAAAGTAAATATTCGCCATTTTCGACTTTTCAGTGACGTTAAATAAAAAGTTTAAAGAAAATATTTTACAAATACCTCTATGAAACTCTTAATGGATAATATAATCGGCCAGCTTCGCGATGTACAAGAAGGAAAAATTGGATGGGTACGAATTTTAACAAAAAACTAGCCCATATTACTCAGGATTCGGCTTTTATTAGACCAAAACCAAATCTTCACAGTGTAGCTGAAATAATCTCTCATCTTACCACTTGGCGAAAAGAAACCATTTTGAAAATTGAAACGGGAGAAGGAAGTATTACCGACGATACAGAGGAAAACTGGTTGGCAAACGATAAACTGGAAGAAGTTGGATGGGACACTATTCTTTCTTCATACCGCGATACGCTCTCAGAATTGATAGCACTTCTTGAAATTAGAGATGATAGTTTTTTAAAAGAGAAGTATTATGATACCGATTTTAAAGACTATTATGAGTATCGATTTGTGGTTTATGGCATGCTCCATCATGATATTTATCATTTAGGGCAACTTGGAATAATCATTAAATTTCTAAGTGGTACTAGCGAGTAGCGACGATTCTCAATATCAAAATTCATAGTTCCATGAAGGCAACGTTTTTAGAAACTAGGTAGTTTAGATGTGACATTTTGATATTCAAATAAGTCGAATACTTGTAATTTAAATGGCTGATATCAATTGTTGATTGTAATCATCTAGAATAGTAGTTGGTAGCGATTTAAGATATATTTGGGTTGTATTTAGCTTACTATGCCCAAGCATTGCTGAAATTGCTTGTAACGGTACATTATTTAACATGGCTTGGGTGGCAAAACTATGACGGGATACATAGGTAGTTAATTTTTGTTCAATACCGCATAATTCTCCAATTGTTTTTAGGCCCCTGTTATAACGTTGACGCTCCCAAGAAATTTCTCTTTCTTGGAGTTCTGGGTTTTCTCTTTTGATTACAGGAAAGATATAATCGCTTTTCTTTTTGCCGTGTAGGTAGATTTCTAGTATTTGAGCTAATTGCTCTGTTATTTTAATATCGTATAGTTTAGAGGTTTTCCTTCTTCGGAATTTGATTCGGCCATCAACAATGTTTTCTAATTTCAAATAGCACATGTCGGTAAAGTTCATTCCATATAATAGAAAGGAACATATGAAATAGTTGCGATACCGAAATAATACGATATCCTTTGGAAGTTCTAGTTCCATAATTTTTCTTATTTCCTCAATTTTTAAAGCTCGCTTTTCCGTCGGAGTTTGCCTTATGGAATAGTTTGCAAAGGGATAAGCTTCTTTTTCAACTAATCCAGCTTTGATACCTTTGTTATAAATTGCCTTGATTGCCCTTAGATAGACGGATAGGCTATTGATACTATTCCCTTTAGCCAAATGGTAGCGCTCGAATTTTTTGATAAAATCATAGTTAAGTTCGTTGAATTTTACGTCTTTTCCTTTGGTGAAGGTTTTCAAAATCGAAACGATTCCCTTGTAACTTCTAGCTGTACCGAAACGTTGCGACACTTTTAAATCCTCGGCCAGTGATTCTCCGTATTTGTAAAATGAATCGTAATTACTTTTTCGGGTTATTCTATTCTTGATTTGAGTAATGGACATAAAATTAAGTTGTCCTTTATCATGAAGCTTGTTAATGATGTCATTTGCCTTTGCTTCTTCTTTAAGAGCAAGGTATTTAAGGTGGCAATTGAAGCCACTTTTGTATAGGTTTTCCTGATTGAACATTTTCGATAATCCCAATATTTTTCTAATATTGAGTAACCGGTCGAAATAGAAGTGGTTTTTCGCAGGTGCGTAAGACGAAAAATGATTGGAAAAGAACCATCTTTTTTTGCTCTTCTAGTATCCAATAAAAGGGTCAAATATGTCCTCATATTCTTCAAGGTACTAAAAAAATTTGCAAACAATTTGCAAACAAATCCTTGAAATCAAATAATATCATTTGACATCAAATATAATTCAATCATCTAAAAATCAGTAAATTACAATGAAATTTATACTTTGAAGAACCCTCTCCAAAAGAGCTTCTAAGCAGACGGTCACAGGTTCGAATCCTGTCGCGATCACTTAAAGCAGAAAGACCATCCACCCTTCCGTGGATGCTTTTTATTTTATGGAAGGATGCAAGGCATCGAGCCTTGCACTCCTGGAGTAAATTAAAAATAAACGCGTGAGCGATGGTACTTTCTATTTTCAGGCGGGAGGGCGAAGGAAAACCGAAGTGAATCCTGTCGCGATCACAGTTAAATAAGGCCTCAGAAGGCTTCAACCTCAGAGGCTTTTTTATTTGAAAGCACCTGAAAACGTTTCATGTTTTGACATGGACTGATGCAATGGAAGTCCATTTCCATTGAATTATTCTGCCGATTTGTACGAGTAGTTGTATTTTTAATAGCTAACGATTCCGGACAAAATGATCGCAAATCATAAATACTATCATTGGTACTATTCAATAAAGAATAACCACCTTCTGTTTAACCTAGGAACCGCGGCATTTGTTTGGAGCTTTTTATTCATTGCCAAGCCTTTTGGAATAGGCGATACCAATCTGTCATTGGCCTTATGGTGTGGCTATCTTTTAGTATTTGCCCTGACATGGGTCTTCATAAGCTATTCAACGGATTTCTTCACTCGGATCTTTGCGGATACCAAGGCAGAAAAGAAAGAAAAAATTAGTCTGTTTGGTTTTGTTATCAAAAATTTTCTCTTGGTACATTCCATTTTGATCATACGACTTGCGTTTTGTAACTGGTCTTGTATTGATCTACTGGAATACTTGGAAATTTGGCTTGCTACCATTGTTCTTATTGGATTGAGTTATTTCATCTATACGTTTCATGCCAAATACTGCTACTTTAAAACTATGGTCGGCAAAAATTTTGACGAGGAATTGGTAGTACTAAACCCAACGGGGAAATATCCATTTAAACAGTATCCGGAGAAAATCGTTTATTTTAAGTCTGAAGACAATTACGTAAGGATAGTGTACTTGGACGAAAAGGAATGTTTAAAATCAGAGTTAATACGATTAACCTTAGTGTCGGTTGAAGGCCAATTAGGGTCTTTTAGTCAATTTACGCGTATTCATCGATCTTATATTGTGAACTTAAATTTTTTAAAACACAACATCGTAAACGAGTTCGTGGAAGTGCTAACCGGTTCGGACTCTTTACAATTACCCGTTTCCAGAACGTATAAAAAAGCCTTGGTTGAGAAAATAGCCTAGGTCGTTCGCCACTAATAAGGCCCCACTTACCACAATTTGCTTTTCCCGATTCGTTCAGTGTTTTATATGATGTAGTATTGAAAAGTGGAATTTGATTCTCCTCACATTTTCAATAAAATACTGCGAAGACATGCGAACTTCAAACCGAAATTATACTATCGAATATAGTGGTGCGATTGCTGGGATCCTATCTATTGTGCTCTATATTGCTTCAGCGGCCTTTTCATTCTTGCCCGATGCAGTAAGCAGGCTATTTGCATTTGCATTCCCATTGCTATGGATCATGTCTTTTATGGGCCTTTATAGGTTTCTGTCTGAAGACTATTTGGGTGCCTCCTTGCAAACTGCTTTTTTGTTCGGAGTCATAGGTGGTGCTATAGCATGCACCTTTTTAGTGATTCAACAAGGCAATTTGGTGTGGTATGAACAAGTAATGCAGGGTACTTTATCCGAAGAGGCAAAGCAGTTGAATAAAGCCATACTATTAGGGGTTGACAAAGTTCAGACGTATATGGATATCGTATTTGATATATTTATCAGCATCGCTTGGATTTTATTCGGTCTAAATATTGCCCGGAGTCCAAGCTTTAGTCGTATTCTCGGATATCTTGGAAGCCTAATTGCTTTAGGGCTGCTGGTATTTAATCTGTATACGTTTCCGTTTCCACCGGCAGATTCCGGTCTATTGGATCTTGGCCCTTTCTTCGGCTTATGGGCACTGGTATTTTACGTGTTGTTTTTTCTCAAAGTAAAAGCGAAGCGGCAGCATCAATAATTAGCCGCTTTAACGACCTTTCTAAAATAACTAAACCTATCCTTCATCTTTAGACCAAGTTCAGTTCACTATTAATTGAAGCGTAACACGAAACTGATTTGGAAAGTTTAAGACAAGATTTAGGTCGAGGACTTTGATTTACCTGCAAAAAGACAGGCTTTGGTAAACTTCGAGGCGTGCGGCATGAAACTTCGTTTCGTTCGCTTTTGTTTTATACTATAAATTTATGGTAAGCAAACCTGTCCCGTAATAGGTTTATTAATGAGACTACTAAAAAAGGCCAAGAAAGGTGGGCTTTTAGCCATGGTCCGCTGCCGTGTAAAATTAGGATTGTGAAACGGTCGTTTTAAGGGACTGCTATTTTTGTGCTTCCAATCACTTAAAAATAGGCTGAACCATCTTCATAGGTTGTATAAGCCACATATATGTTTTATCCGCTATATTTGGTATAAAGCATAGTTGAATTTAATTTTTAGCATCAAAACCCATGAAAATAATACTTAAAATACTCATCATTTTTTTACCTGCAGTGGTTTCAGCCCAACAACGATCTTCAATCAAGGAACAAGTGTTGGCTGAAGTGGTAGGTCTCGAGGAACAGATAAACAAGGTAAGCCAGTTCTTGTGGGATTACTCAGAAGTCGCGTTGAAAGAGCATAAATCTGCTGATCTTCTTATTGAAATATTAGAAAAGGAAGGGTTTAATATAGAAAAAAGTGTGGCAGGTATGCCTACAGCTTTTGTGGCTACCTACGGAACCGGTGATCCTGTAATAGGCATACTTGCTGAATACGATGCGTTACCAGGAATAGGAAACGCTCCTCTACCCTATAAAGCACCGCGTGAAGACGGACTTACCAGTGGCCAGGGTTGTGGCCATAACTTGTTTGGTTCAGCAAGTGTAAATGCAGCCATCGCAACAAAACGGGTTATGCGCAAAAACAATATGAAAGGGACGATAAAGCTTTTCGGAACTCCTGCCGAAGAAACAGTAACAGGTAAAGTTTACATGGCTAAAGATGGGATATTCGACAACCTTGATGCAGTTCTTGAATGGCATCCTCATAACCAAACAGGTGCAGGTTTTTCAGGCTTTTATAGTAGTCTGGCTATGAACAATTTTGAAGTGGAATTTTTTGGACAATCAGCTCATGGAGCAGTAGATCCATGGAATGGGAGAAGTGCGTTGGATGCTGTAGAAATGATGAATTATGGAGTGAATCTAATGAGAGAACATATATACCCGACCACAAGAATTCACTATGTGATTCCAAATGCGGGGGAAGCACCAAATGTAGTCCCAGAGTATGCCAAGGTTTGGTATTATGTAAGAGACACAAGCCGCAGCAATGTTGAGAAATATTATCAACGAATATTAAATATAGCTGAAGGATCTGCCTTGGCTACAAGTACCACCTACAAGGTTAAACTAAATACTGGGGTCCATGCCTATAATTTAAATGGTCCAATCTTAAATAGATTGCAAGAGAACATAGAGTATGTTGGTGCTCCAGTTTTTACCGATGAAGAACAAGAATGGGGTAAAAAATTGCAAGAGGCTACTCTAATCGATCAAAAAGGTTTTGCTACTGATGTTGTACCTATTTCCGAAAATTGGGAAAAATTACCACCAGGGGGAGGGTCAACAGATGTTGCAGAAGTAAGTTTTCTTGCACCAACGGCTGGTTTTTTTGTAGCCACCGCGCCGATTGGAGTGCCTTGGCATAGCTGGGCAAGTAGTGCCAGTCATGGTTCATCAGCTGGTTTTAGGGGAACCCAAACTGCCACCAAAATTCTCTCCTTAACGGCCATAGATCTCCTTACTGATAAAAAATTACGTGATGAAGCAAAAGCTTATTTTGATAAAAAGACAGGAGGAAAAGCCTATAAATCACCTATACCCAAAGATCAAAAAGTAACATTACCAAAATAACTGTTGAACAAGAAGACAAGTATGTATAATCATTGTAAACCAAAAACGATAAGACAATGCAAATATTACCGCTCTATAACATAAAATAAAGGGCATTAAAACGCCCGTTTATTAAGAACGTTATGATTGAGAATGATATTTCTTAACCTATTTTGAAGAGTTTCGTAAAACGAACATTTCTTAAAACACCCACCCATTTTCCTATTTAGTCCCTTTTTGTCGCTGTTGTATCGGTCTGGCCGAAGCGTCAAATCATCCAAAAGTTTCCGAATGATGGTAGCACGTTTGCGTTTATGAAACTGTTTTGGAGGTGTTCCCTTACTAACTGATGACCAGTTATACACGCTGAGCAGCCATGTATGTAATTTGCTATGTGAATAAAAACTAATTTATTACATTTAATGTAAATCGCTTATTACCAATACTTCCCCCAAGAATGTAACGTATAACTATTCTATTATGGGGTACTACAGCATCTTTTCGAATTTATTTTTTATCCTGGTATTCGTTACCGGAATGGTTTCTCAACAAGACAAATCCCTTAAAACAGTTGACACCCAAGTGATTCATGCAGGTGCCCTGATCGCTGTTGAAAAAGGCCAGGTTATCAATGACGTTGTTATCGTCATTGAAGGGAAGAAAATCGTAAAAATTGAAAAGGGCAGTGCAAAGACGAAATACAACCCTATCATCGACTTATCCGAGTACACGATACTTCCCGGTTTGATCGACTGTCATTCGCACCTGACAAGCCCGTATTTCGACACCTCCATTGATGCTTATGAGATGGCCATCGCATCCTATGGTGTTTTAGGAACAGTATACGCTAAAAAAACGCTTGAAGCTGGTTTTACAAGCGTACGTGACGTCGGAGGTGTATTTTATAGTGATGTTGCCCTTCGTGATGCCATCCATAACGATTGGATTCCCGGCCCGCGCATGTATGTAAGCGGCAAGGCCTTAACGATGACAGGGGGACATGGCGCATGGGGCAATTGGTTGGCACCGCATATGAAGCTAGAGCCCAACCCCGGATTTCCGGCAGATGGTGAAGATGAAGTCAGAAAACAAACCAGGACCCTCATCAAAAATGGAGTTGACCTGATTAAAATTAATGCTACGGGTGGCTTTGGCACATCCAAATCAATTCCTGGGGCGGCATCCTTTACTATCGAAGAAATGAAGGCCGCGGTTCAAGAAGCGAATAAAAATGGCTTGAAGGTAGCTGCACATGCGCATGGCGCTGATGGTATTAAAAATGCTATAAAGGCCGGCGTGAATTCCATAGAACACGGCACTTTTTTAGATGACGAATCTGTACAATCAATGAAAAACCAGAAGGTATACCTGGTGATGGATTTATTGGCCGCCCACTATGAGCTTATTGAAAAAAACGACGATTTCAGTGACAAAAAAACAAACCTGAACAATCAAGAGATGTTTCAAAAGCTTTCGGGCAACTTCAACAAGGCATATACCCAAGGCGTGAAAATGGCCTTTGGAACCGACTCGGGCATCTACCCACATGGAAGAAATGCGGAACAGTTCAATTTGATGGTCAAAGCAGGAATGACTGAAATGGATGCCCTAAGATCGGCTACGATAATTGCAGCGGAGCTTATCGGTATTGAAGACAAGACCGGAAGTATCGAAGAAGGAAAATGGGCCGACCTCATAGCCGTTAAGGGCAATCCACTGGAGGATATCTCGCTCTTGGAAAAAGTCGAATTTGTAATGAAAGAGGGGAAGATTTATAAATCACCTATACAATGAAAATACACCTTTCAGCTGTAGTATTGATAATGGTATGCAAAACCAGTATTTGGATGGCATCCGCGCAAAATTCGATTACCCCAGATGCTCTTGAGATCACGACCCAACTTACGTTTATCAAAGTCGAAGAAGCCGATACATCAAAGTTTGAGACTGCGCTGTCTCGTTTGGCCACATTGGCCCAAGAAAGCGAACTGCCAGAAGATTTTGATTGGTTGGTATATGAATCCGATGAAAAAGAGTATTTGATTATAAGCTTTAGTAACGGCTTGGACGATGTGCTCAAGTTGGACGATTACCAAACTGCATTTCAGAAGTGCGACGAAAAAGTCGCCTTTGATGCTATTTTGAATTCCCTGAAAACTTGCCACTTCATAGTGACCAAAAACTTCTTGCAAGAAATGCTTTTGCCTTGGAGTACCGTAAAAGAAATAGCAACCTCAAAACATCCTTTGACAACTATGGTCGAGTATAAGGTATATCCGAACAATCGTGATAAATTCGATGACTACACCCGACAACTGGTAAAACTTTTAAAAGAAACGGAGTACCCCTATCCTCTTGAGGGTAATCGGGGTGCCTTTGGGGCATATAGCAGTCTATTTCATATTTGGTTTTATGATTCGGGCATGAATGAAGGCATTTATGAAAATATCGAAAAATGGATGACTAAAAAGGGAAAGTCCAACGAATATGAAAGCATTGGAAAATCCATTGCGAAAGTGGTCATTTCCCAAAAAGAGTGCCATCTGGTATACCATCCGAAAATGAGTTATTGAAAATCATAAATATGAGAACACTTTTAAGAATAGGAGCTTTTATGCTTCTGATAACGTCTTTTGTTGTTGGAACTACGTGTAAAGATGCACAGGACGAAAGGTCAAATTATGACCTGATCATCTCCAAAGTCAACCTGATCGATGGCACGGGGAAAGACCTACAAGAAAATGTGAATGTCTATATCAAGGATTCCAAAATCTCAAAAATAGATACGGGCGCTATCGAATCAAATGAGCTAAAGAACGTAATCAATGGAGCGGGCAAATATCTTATCCCCGGCTTATTTGACTGTCACGCACATACCTCTTCCGAGCCATCCTATATAGCCAAATTCGTCCATTTTGGTGTGACCTCTATTTTCATCCCCGGGGGGAGTCGAAGCACCAATTCGTTTTACAAGAAAATGCGTGCTATGGGAAATCAAGATTCCATTCCAGCTCCCAGGACATTCCACACAAGCCAACACTTTACCATGGAAGGTCGGCATCCGGTCAAAACCTATAGTTCGTCAAATTGGGTTGAAGGGGAAACGGTGTATTTATTGCGAGAGGTTGACGAAATAGCGGGCCTAGTCAAACAAATGGCCCAACAACCCATTCTAGGGATCAAGTTAACTATTGAAGAGGGCCCACATCCGCCCGTGGTAGAACGCATGCCACAAGCTTTTATAGATCAGGTGCAAAAGGAAGCAGAAAAAAATAATCTTGAGGTCTATGCACACATAAGTGACAATGTAGAATTGGAAATGGCCGTAAAAGCCAATATCAATAATCTGGTACATTTTACTGGGGTCGACCTTGACTTTGTTCGCGACAGTAGCCTTGTGTCAAAAATATACAAGGATAGTATCAATTGGGTGACCACTTTAATGCTTGACAAGAGTTTTCTGTACCCACTGCACCCCGAATGGGCGGAAGATCCACACATTCAAGATTTGTATCAGTCGGAGACTTTTGAAGCTCTCAACGATTCAAGCTATGTTTTTCGCGCCAACGATTACATCACTTTTATGAAGGACTATTTGAATACCGATACCCTGACCTTGAAAGACGCCGTTCAATTTCAGGTAGACGATATCAAGGTACTGATGCAAAATGGGGTCAACATGGTACTGGGAACGGACACGGGCAACACATTTATTCTTCAAGGATATAGTTTGCATGAAGAAATGCAACTCTTAGAATTAGGGGGTATGCCTCCTATGGACATCATCAAAATGGGCACCTTAAATGCCGCTAAAATGATGAAAGCCGAAGACCGTCTAGGCTCTATCGAAGTGGGTAAATTGGCCGATATGGTCCTTTTGGACGCGAACCCCTTAGTGTCCATTACGAATACCCTAAAAATAAATAGCGTGTTTAAAAATGGTCAAGCCCAAACTCGGATCGAATGACGAATGGAAGGTCTTCGACAACTGTGAAAAGTGTACGAATCAAGTTCGGTAAATGGAACAATTTACCGCTCCAAGTTTAACTTCTCAAGGTTCAATTAAACGTATGACCACTTCATTGTACAAATGCAATTGATCCCGTGGGGGCCATTCCTATCCGCGTGCCAAACTATTTGAGAGCCATAAGGGAATGAAGTCCCATCAAACCGATGACTTTCTTGTAGCACTTTAAAGCGCATTGCTATTCCCGTTCAAGAAAAAAGCCAAGGAAAAGATTGGGTAAATTACCGTTCAATTATGCAGCCAGTTATACACTTTCTGAAGCCATTCATACAATAATATATTGTTAATCAAATATTTACATTTAATTTGACACAGCTTTTATGGGAATATAAAACTTGGATCAAATGGAATGGAAAACGAACTCTATATCAAAAATCCCCTTTCTTTTGATAGCGATTATGTGCATGACGTGTTCATCGTCGGATGATGGCGCCATAGAAGAACCTCAGAGCGGGGAAATCGATCAAGCTCTTGTAGGCACTTGGATAGGCACTATTGACGGCGGTCTTGGCGAGGCTGAGATTGTCATTGATCTAAAAAGTGACGGAACCATGTCCGGTGAAGGAGCCGATTCCCCATATTGCCCATTGAACGGGAAATGGGAAGTGAAAGAATCTTCTTTTATAGCAAAAGGAAATGATACCTGTGATGGCACTGCTGTCACATTAACTGCGCCCTATTCCCAAACGGAATTAAAAGGGAGATGGAATGCGTCGAGCGGAAATACAGGTACTTTTTCAGTAAAAAAGGAATAGCACTCGGCGATTGCCCATTCCCGATTCTTTCCTAAATTCGAGAAAGTTTGGAAGGGTCCCTCAAAAAAATAAAACCAAACACAGATGCTATCCGATGGTATTTAAGTTGACGTTAAACCTTATCGTATTCCTATCGTGTCTTTTCGTGCTTCAATCTGGCAGTCCTGAATATGATAAATTAGCTGACGACCAAAAGAATACAAACCAAAAATTAGATTCAAGGAGAAATGCATATCGTGATAGTTTAAAGATCTCCTATATCGGTAATATGGGGGTATTGATAGGTTGTGATGATCGGCACATTCTCATTGATGCGCTACACAAAAAGTATAAACCAGACTATGTATTTCCTTCCAAAGGCACTGTGCAAAAATTGATAAATGGAGATTCAGGTATTGACATTGCTCTAGTAACGCATCATCATAAAGACCATTTTGATGCAGTGTTGGTCAGTGACTATTTGAAGGAAAATGATAGATCAATCGTGCTAGGTTCTCCGCAAGTGACAGAAGCAATTGCCCCAAATTCCAAGGAGATATCATTTTCGAATAGAATAAAGGAAATCGCCTATGATGGGGAAATGCATACGATACTACATGATGAAATAGAAATACGAGCCTTCAAATGCCCTCATGTAAATGCTACACGACACCGTTCAGTTCAAAATATTGCCTACATCATTAAAATCAAGGGGTATTCGGTATTGCATGTCGGGGATACCAATTGGGATACCGCTAGATCAAGTTTTAAAGCTCAAAATGTAATCGATGAAAAATTTGATGCCGTGGTACTTCCGTATTGGATGCTACTCGATAAAAGTTCACAAAAGGAAGTTTTAGAATCCTTGACAACAAAACAAATCATAGCAACGCATATTCCTCCATTTCTTGACGACGCAGAGAAGAAAGCTCTATTGGCCAATCATGCCAATATCGTTTTATTTGACGTTCTAGGTAAGCAAATTACGCTCTGAACAGTCTTGATCACAACACAGTGACAGTAAACGTCGGCATACATTTGAGCTAATAGTAATGAAAAAATTGGTGACACGGTCCGATGTTGTTCGAATCACAAAGTGTAATCAGGATAGCAATTGCCAGCTTGACTAATGATAAAGGCCTGAAGGAAGTGTCCTAGTTCGCGTCAGGGTTATGGATAAAATGATACGTTCAAAAGTTCAGTCTTAAATTTAATTAGAGAAAAGATACAATCGTTTTTCTTTTGGCCTTGTAGATAGATTCAAGTAATTGAGCCAGCCGCGCTGTTGTTCCAATAGCATACAGGGCATAGGTTTTTCTTTTTCGAAATTTATCGGCTAAATAAGTATCTTTAGGGTAACAACCATCCAGTTTCGAGCATGTCCGAAATTCAAACCAAGCTTCCGGCATTTCTGAAAAAAGTCCCCTTCTTTTCCGAAGTTTCCAAGACTTCGTTGATTACGTTATGCGAACATATTGAATTGCATGATTTTTATAAGAATGATCCTATTGTTGTCAAGGGTGATGTCGGTGATGCCATGTATGTCATTCTTGAGGGAGAAGTGAAAGTACATGAAAATCAGTACGATTTCGGTACCTTAAGAAAGGAAGAGTGCTTTGGAGAATACGCACTTATCGATGACGATAGGCGGTCCGCTTCCGTGACGGCCCTCAGGGAAACCCAGGTTGCAAAGATAGATAGGGTGCACTTTCTCGATCTGATGAAAGGTGATCAGGGGTTTTCCCAGGGAATACTCTCAGTGATGATCAAACGTCATCGTGAATTGGATGCCACCCAAGAACAATTGGCGAATTCCAAAAAATTAGTGGAACAGGCAAACGGTAAAATGAGCGGACTCATCAATGGCGCTATGGACGCCATTATCATGTTCGATTCCAGGTTTCGCATCATCTTGACAAATCCTTCTGCGGATACGATACTACAAAATGATGATACACTTCAGCGCAACATACTTTTTTTCTTTGATGAAGCTAGTGCCGAACTCATTGAAGCTCTCGTAAAATCGGGACTCGAAGGCGATGAAAAAGCCATCAACAACTACTTGCCGAATATTGTTAAGGTCATCGGTTCAGATGAAAAGGAGACCTTGAACGAAGGTACGATCAGTAGATATGGTGAAGGTGATGAAACATATTATACGCTAATTCTAAGGAATATCGACGAACGCCTCGCAGCTCAAGACACCATTAGTCTTTTGACCAATCAGACCGAATATTTGGCCGAGGAAATACAGGAATTGACCAGCAGCTACGGAATTATCGCAGAAGATTCAGGTATGGTCGACGTACTCAATTCGATTGAACAAGTCGCGCAGACTGACGCCACGGTCTTGATTAACGGAGAAACCGGTACAGGTAAGGAATTGGTCGCCAGGGCGATTCATCAAGCTAGTCCTAGAAATGATAAACCACTTATTCGAATAAATTGTGGTGCCATTCCGGCGAACTTGATCGAGAGCGAATTGTTCGGCCATGAGAAAGGAGCCTTTACAGGAGCTACGGCAAGTCGCAGAGGGCGCTTTTTATTGGCTGATAAAGGAACCATCTTTTTAGATGAGATCGGTGAAATGCCTTTAGACTTACAACCTAAATTGTTACGCATTATTCAAGAAGGGGAATTCGACCCGGTTGGAAGTTCGGAAACCATAAAAGTAGATGTTCGGATTATCGCGGCAACACATCGAGACCTGTTGCGCTTCTCCAAGGAAGGAAAGTTTCGAGAAGACCTCTATTATCGTCTAAACGTTTTTCCTATTGTGGTTCCACCATTACGGGAAAGGGGTGATGACATCTACTTGATCGCTCAGGAAATCATGGGCCAATTTTCTGCCAAATTGAATAAAAATGTAAAACCTCTGACGGAGGCGGACAAAGCGTTGCTATCACGCTACAATTGGCCGGGTAACGTTAGGGAACTTCAAAACATTATTGAGCGAGCAGTAATCATAGCGAAAGATAGAAACATCGACTGGAACACTTTGATTCCCAAATCTTCCGAAGATGGTGCTATGCAGGTTGAATCAAAAACGGAAAAAATCTACTCCGCCGAGGAAATGATCAAACTCGAACGCGAGAACATTCTTCGCGCGCTCAGGAAGACCAAGTGGAAAATATCGGGAAGAAATGGGGCGGCGGCCATTCTCCAATTAAAGCCCACGACGCTTACTTCCAAGATCAAGGCCTTGAACATCGAAAGGCCGATATAATATCTCGACTGCATTTGAATTGCGTATTGACCTTGGCCATGCACTCTTATGGCATTGGTCAGCTCATCTGACCTCTCCGCTATGACCATCAAATGTCGGTACTAAAAATATGCCATTGGATATTCCACGAAATCTCGTAAATATACTAACGATATTTCGTGAATACTTGAAATATCGTAATATCTTGAAAGCAATTTTTATTATTTAATGAACTGATAATCAATAGTTTGAATGGTTTGGCACGAGGATGGTAATAGACCTGGCAGCAATAATGCTAAACAATTTAAATTTTATTAAAATGATTACAACAGCAAACATTAAAAACGGAGTAAACGTAGACCAATTAGTAGAAACCATTGGTGCAGTTCAAGGAAATCCTGAATTGGCGAAATTCGAGTTCAGAACAAAAAACAATTGGATCGAAGGCGGTCATTGTGTATCGAGTATGAAGAGCTTTTACGGTGTGGGTCAGGAAGACACTACACGTAAAGAGACCTTTACCATGGAGTGTGATCACCCGAACGTTTTGTTAGGAGAAGACAAGGCCGCTACACCTGCAGAAGTGGTGTTGCACGCTTTGGGTTCTTGTTTGACAGGTGCAATGGTGTACCATGCCGCTGCAAACGGAATCGAAATCGAAGGCGCTGAATCTTCTCTAAAGGGAGGATGTGATTTGCACGGTTTCCTTGGTTTGGACCCTGAGGTGCGAAAAGGTTTTGACGGTATCACGGTTCGCTTAAAAGTGAAATCGGATGCTTCTGAGGAGCAATTGCTAAACTTGGCGAAGTTTTCCCCGGTTTTTGATATCATTTCAAACCCTACTCCGGTTGCTATCGAAATCGTAAAGTAAGACTGCTAAAAAAGGCCGCCCGAAAAATGGGTGGCCTTTTTTATTTTTTAAGCACCAAACAATAAACACCCAATCATAGTCAAAATGAATCCTCATAAGCATAGCATAATTACGGGAAACGAGGCCGCCGCGACAATCGCTTATAAAACCAATGAGGTCTGCGCCATTTATCCTATAACACCATCTTCTGAAATGTCGGAACTGGTAGCGGAGTGGAGTGCGACCCAACAAAAAAACATTCTCGGTTCTATCCCCACTGTTTTTGAAATGCAAAGTGAGGCCGGAGTCGCCGGCGCGTTACATGGCGCCCTGCAAACAGGATCTTTGGCAACCACATTTACAGCCTCTCAAGGGCTTTTGTTGATGATACCCAATATGTACAAGATTGCCGGTGAGCTTACACCTAATGTCATTCACGTGGCGACGCGTTCTGTTGCTACCCACGCCTTATCCGTTTTTGGAGACCATAGCGATATCATGGCGGCGCGCAGTACCGGTTACGCTTTTCTTGGTGGCGCATCGGTACAGGAAGCGCTCGATTTTGCTTTGATTGCCCAGGCGGCGACCTTGGAATCGCGTATTCCTTTTGTGCATTTTTTTGACGGATTTAGAACTTCTCATGAAACGGCAAAAATCGAATGCATCTCTGATGCTAGTCTTCGCGAAATGATGGATCAAGATTTGATCATCGAACACCGAAATCGAGGACTGAACCCGAATGCGCCGGTCTTGCGTGGAACATCTCAAGGTCCTGATGTATTCTTTCAGGGTCGCGAAGCAGTGAATTCCTATTATAATGCTTGTCCGGATATCGTTCAAAATCAAATGGACAAGTTTGCAAAATTGACCGGCCGACACTACCGACTATTCGACTACGTCGGTCACCCAGAAGCGGAACAAGTGATCATTGCCATGGGTTCCGCCACGGAAACTATTCAAGAAACCGTAGAGCATCTCAATGCCAACGGAGAAAAAGTCGGACTGATCAAAGTCCGTTTGTTTCGGCCTTTTAGTACAAAACATCTATTGGAGGCATTGCCTAAAACATGTAAATCGATAGCCGTTTTGGATCGCACCAAAGAACCGGGTAGTGCCGGTGAACCGCTATATCTGGATGTCGTACAATCGCTAATGTCAGTAACGGATACCTACGCCACACTTCCTAAAATAGTGGGTGGCCGTTATGGACTTTCTTCCAAAGAGTTGAACCCCAGTATGGTCAAGGCCTTGGTCGATCATTTAAAACAAGAACATCCGAAACACAGTTTCACGATGGGAATAAACGATGATGTGACCCATCTGAGTATACCCTATACTGATGACATTCAGCTACAGGGTGAAAACTTTCAGGCGTTGTTTTATGAAACCAAATCGGAAGCTTCATGTACCAGTTTCAATGCACTACTGCAAATCATCGGAGCGGAAAAGCAGATCCAGGGCTATACAGAAATCGATTATAAAAAATCGGTATCTCGTAGTGTGTCCCATCTACGGATGGCTGATTCGCCCATCAAAGCACCTTATTTGATTTCGAATGCTGATTTCGTTGGATGTGATTCCGTAGGGTTTTTGGAAAAAGATACGGTCTTGAAACGCCTAAAGGACAATGGAGTATTGTTGATACATACTGCTTTGAACACTACGGAATTTTGGAAGGGTATATCCTTGGAAAAGCGGAAAGAAATTCAAGATAGAAACATTTCATTGCACTGTATCGATTTGAATACCATCAGCAAAAACTGCGTTTTGGGCGCTAGTAAAGTGTCAGGTTTTCATACTTGTGTTCTACCATTGAACGGTGATTTGTGTGATGAAAAAACAGCTGCGCAATTACAAGACTATATTTTAAAGGTCGATACGTCATGTAATTTCAGTACGGAACAAGCATCGAATTTTGATGTCGAATTTGCCGATTCCTTTTTGGGAAGATTGATGGAGGGAAGAGGGGAAGAGCTTCCTGTGGGGGTATTTCCCGTTGATGGAACTTACGAAACGGATACGGCGAAATTCAATAATCGAAATTCGTGGGATGCCCTTCCGGAATGGGATGCCGATTTGTGTACGCAATGTGGCGCATGCAGTATGGCATGCCCGCAAGGGGCCATTCGCATGAAAGTGTATGACGATTCTTATGTACAGCAGGCTCCTGAGGGATTTCGATCGGTCAAGTGGATTGAGGAAGATGGGCAAAGCGATTTGTTGAATTATACGATACAGGTAAACCCTGAGCAATGTACGAGCTGTAACAATTGTCTGGATGCCTGTCCGGCAAAAGCGTTAACGCTTCAAGACAAGGGTTTAAAGTTCAAGAAGGCGCAAGAAAACTGGACGCATTTTGATAGCATTCCGGAATTTGATAGAACCAAATTAAATACGACCAAAGTAAGTCAGCAGCAGCTGCAAGAACCGCTGTTCAAATATTCGATCGGTGTTGATGGATGTGGCGAAGCGCCTTACTTAAAGCTGATTTCCCAATTATTCGGCGATCGAATGTTAGTTGCAAACGCTACTGGTGCCAGTTCCATTTTCGGCGGGGCACTCCCAACAACGCCCTGGGCAAAAAATGACAAGGGCAGGGGGCCGGCTTGGTCGAATTCCCTTTTCGAAGACAATGCGGAATTCGGTTTGGGGTATCGACTGTCTTTAGACCAACAAGCACAGCAAGCACGAATGTTGTTGCAAAGCTTAGTGTCCGATTTTGATTTGGCACATGATATTTTGACGGCGGAGCAAAACACCGAAAGACAAATTCAAGAACAACGAAAACGAGTAGAACAGTTAAAGGCCCACTTAACCACTGTCGCCAAGACTGAAGCGCAACAACTTTTGGGTATTGCCGACAGTCTGGTGAAGCAGAGTGTATGGATCGTGGGAGGCGACGGTTGGGCCTACGATATAGGTTATGGCGGATTGGATCATGTGGCGGCGTCCGGGAAGAATGTAAACATTTTGGTATTGGATAACGAAGTCTATTCGAATACCGGCGGACAAATGTCAAAAGCCACCCCCTATGGGGCTTCCGCTAAATTCGCTACCAACGGAAAGCAACGGCAAAAGAAAGACCTGGGGCGTTTGATGCTGTCGTATGATGCTATCTATGTCGCTCAAATTGCGATAGGAGCTGATCAAGAACAGACGTTAAAAGCGATTCAAGAAGCAGAAAGTTTTGACGGGCCATCGATTATCATTGCCTACTGTCATAGTCCTGCTCATGGGATCGACATGAAAAATCCGAGCCAGTACCACAAAGCGGCTGTTGCTTCCGGACAGTGGTTGTTGTATCGAAATGATCCTAGAAGAATAGCGAATCCTTTTCAATTGGATTCAAAAGCTCCCGATATTCCTATTCAGGAGTATTTAAAACTCGAGGGGCGATTTGCAAAAATGGTCAAAGAAAATGGGGCATTGTTGGAGTCCAAAATAGCGTCTATTCAAAAGAGTATCGATAAAAAATATGAACTGTTCGCGACAATGGCTTCACAAGAAGAAGCTGCCTTGGTCTAAAACCTTATTTCTCATGCATGGTGTTTACGATTTCCCAATCTTTCGGAACTCCTGAAACTATATACTCGGCAGCCTTGGTCATAAAATATTTCGAGACCTTGTCTTTTGGGTTTTTGGTCAGCACCTTATCAAAAATTGCGGAAGCTTTCGGAAATTGATTGTTGAAATAGTAGTGCAATCCTTTTTCAAACTCCTTTAGAGTTTTTCTCTTGAGTTTGACCACCTCAGGGTCATCCCCATCAAAGCATTCGTAAATACCGATAATGTTGTCTTTTCCTTTGACCTGTACTTTCCCCAAATACCTAAAATGATAATCCCCCTTGTTCTTAATAGTTGCAAGACTATCTTCACTGATAATAATATTCGCACCATAATGTTTGGTCACACCCTCCATTCGCGAAGCAGTGTTCACGGTATCGGCTATGATGGCTGTGTCGTTTCTACTTTCATCACCGATGATACCCATTACCAAAGGCCCGGTATGGAGGCCCATTCCTACCGAAATAGGAACATTGCCATCACTGATTCGTCTCATATTATATTCTTGAAGGGATTGTTGCATGTCGATACTTGCCTGTAGCGCATGCTCCGCTTCATGCGGGAAAAGTGCCATAATACCATCCCCCAAATATTGATTGACAAAACCTTTGTTGTTTTGAATTACGGGTCCCATTTTACCCACATAAGAATTAACGAATTTAAAATTCTGTTTCGGAGTCATGCCTTCCGCAAGGGTGGTATATTCGCGAATATCGGTAAAAACTACGGTCACGTCCTTTTCAACATGATCGCCCAATAGTACATCTGTAATGGTTTCCCTTCCGACGGACTTTATGAATTCCGTAGGGACAAATTTACTTGTGGCCTTATGAATTCCATTCATATCTAAATGGGCTTTGAGCCGCGCCAACAGTTCATTTTTTGAAAAAGGTTTGGTCAGGTAATCGTTTGCCCCAACATTGAAACCGGCTACCAGATCTCGTACCCGATTTTTTGCCGTGAGCAATACGATAGGCAGCTCACTGGAAACGTATTTTTTTCGAATCTCTTCGCAAACCTCATAACCCGACATGCCGGGCATCATGACATCCAATAGAACGATACTGAAATCTTCTCCCTTTTCTATGATTTTGAGCGCTTCATCCCCGTTTTTAGCACTGATCGTACTATAACCACCAATGGCCAAATGGTTTTCAAGCACACGCCGATTGATGGGTTCATCATCGACGATAAGAACCTTGGCGAGGCCTTTTTGCTTTTGTACAGAGACATCGGATGATGTTGTACTTTCATCGGTTTCTACACGTAATTGGGGAATTTCCTCATGTTCTAGAATTTCCCCCAGCAACATATCTTTGCGTGTTTTATCACTTATGGGAAGTGTAAACGTAAACATCGAACCTTTACTAACTTCCGAATCAACTTGAATGGTTCCCCCATGAAGCGCTATCAACTGCTTTGTTACCGAGAGTCCGAGTCCGGTCCCGCCATATTCACGTTGTGTAGAACCATCGCCCTGCTCAAAGGATTTAAAAATGTCTTGAAATTTATCTTTTGGTATGCCGATCCCGGTATCGGAAACAGAAATCGAGAGCATTTTGTCTTTTTCGCTGGCTGTGATTTCGACGGTACCTTTTTCGGTAAATTTAATCGCATTGCCAACGAGATTATGTAAAATCTGTTGGACACGATTTTCGTCCGCTTCAACCAAGGCAATTTCCTTGGGTACGGTGTTGAGAAGCTTCAGGTTCATGCCTTCTATCAAGGGCTGCGAGAGCTTCAGTACAACGTCTGCAATCGAATGTATATCCACCGGTCGTGTAGCGAGCTCCAAATCGTGGTTTCTCAATTTCGAAAAATCCAAAATATCATTGACCAAATGGGATAAACGTTTACCACTATTGGTTATCATATCTAGATTTTCAATGGCTTTTAAGGGCAAGTTTCCTGCAACTCCGTCTTTTAAGGATTCCGAAAGTCCGATAATACCACTCAAAGGAGTGCGGAGTTCATGGGAGGTATTGGCGAGGAATTGATCTTTAAGTGCATCGACTTGTTTTAAGCGGGCGACAAGATTTCTTTCTTGCTCTAATTTCTTGTTTTTCTGCTTGTTTTTCCAATAAAAACCACCAAAAAGTAAAAGGGCAAAACTTCCGAACAAAGCTAAATAGAGGGTAGTGCGTTGTTTACTGAGGTTCTTTTCAAACAATAACTCTTGCTCAGCTTTTTGTTTGGTAAATGCGATACTGTCGGATAACTGTTGCTTATCGAATTGGTATTGCATTTCTTGCCTGGTAATCTCCTGTATTTTCTCTTGGTTTATCAATGAATCCTGAGTGGTAGTGGCAAGCTTAAAATACTCCAGTGATTTTTGCATATCCCTTAACCCTTCCCAAGCGCTGCTCAAGCACTCGTATGATTCCTTTTGAACGAGTAGGGCTCCTGTTTTTTTTGATAGTTCAAGTGCTTTCTCGGCATCCTTGATTGCCAATCGAAAGTCTTTTTGCGCTAAGAAAGTTTTTGCCCTGTAACTGTAGACGGCCGGTAGCCCCTCGCTATCGCCTATTTCTTCTTTGATTTGGACACTTTTGTTAAGGTAATCCAACGCTTTTGCGTATTCCCCTTGTTGGCTATAGGCCCCTCCTATATTACTATATGCCCTACTAAAAGACTTTTTATCATTTACCTCTTCCGCTATTTGTGCACTTTTTAATAAGTTTTCTAAGGCGAGTTCATGGTTTTTTAGATTCGTATAGATAAGTCCAATATTGTTATAGGATGCCGGCAAAGCTCTTTTGTTCCCTAATTCCTTCTTTATTTTTAAGCTATATTGGTAATATTCCAATGCTTTTTCATTTTTCCTTTGATCAGAGTATACATTGCCCAAATTATTGGTGACCCGTGCAAGCCCTGGTTTATCATTTAGTTCTTCAGAAATTTTCAGACCGGCCAATAGATTTTCCAATGCTTGGGTATAGTTTCCGAGCTCGTAGTAAATAGTTCCTATATTACTGTAGGATGTGGCGGTGGCTTTCCGGTCCTCCAACAGTATATTTATTTCGTGGGTTTGTTGAAAGTATTTTAAGGCCTTCCTGAATTCTCCTGCCACTGCATAGGCTCTCCCAATAAGATTTAAGGAGGTAGCTTTCCAATCCTGGTTTTTTTGCTCCAAGGAGAACTCTAGTAGTTGTTGCCCGGTGGCCCTTGCAGTATCAAGGTTCTGCCTAAATTGAAGTAAATACAGATCAAGTCCTGCTTTGAAACGAATGGAATCGATTTGGGTAGGGCTTTCCCAAACCAGTTTTAAGCTATCTATTTTGTCGGTTTGGGCGTTCACGAACTGGCACGTCAAAATAACCCAAAGAAATGTGAGTAGTACTTTTTTCATGGTCTGAGCGGGAGAACAGTTGGTTTGTTGTTATCCTAAATGTAACGTTTAATGTTCTAAACACAAAAAAAGGCCTACGGCATGATAGGTCGTCTTATGAATGAAATTTATGTTTCCAATAGCATCCTGATTGATATCAATGAAAATCTAATGGGAATATACCCGCTAGTAGGTAAAAAGACCATCTGTCAAATTTAGATGGTCTTTTGCGATGGGTAACTCGATATTCGAGATGTATACGGGAATGCCGTCAAACAAGCATCGATATGGTAAATCTGGCTTTCCTCGGATGCCTTCTGAGCCCACCTTTATCGGCAGGCCGGCTTGATCTGAGGTTATTTGCGGGTTGTCTAAAACTAGTTCCCCTGAATGGAGTCTAGTTTCGCGCTTACAATTTTAGAAATTTCCTTTAGCATTTCACTATTCTTATACAGTTCACCATAGGTGCTCACCGTTTCGATATAGTCCAAGGTTTTTTGGTAAATTCCGTTTCTATTGTAAACCATAGCTGCATATTCGGCGTAATAAAAATCATTCTTGGCATTAGCTCCATATTGTATGGCCTTTTCCAGATACTCCAATGCTTTTTTATAGTCTTTCTTCGAGTAATACATGACAGACATGAACTCATATCCTTTCGGTAAATTAGGGATGAGCTCCGTACTTTTTTTGTAGCATTCCAAAGCCTTGTCAAACTCGCTGTTGTAATAATAGGCCATACCTAAAGACCAGATGGCCGCTGCACTATCCGGATACATATTCACTACTTTTTGAAAATACTCTTGCGCCTTGAGATAGTCTTCCTTTACCAATAAGTAGTACTCCGCTTGCATAATATCACGTTCTGATTTTAATCTTGATTTTTTGGAAAGCTCATAAGCTTGAGTAACCTTTTCTTTATATTTTTCAGGGTCTTGCTCATAAAATCCTCCCATTAAAAAACCACTTGGATAAGAAGGGTCTAATTTCATTACTTGCGCTGCCTTTTCTTCAAATTCATCCTTATCACCATAGAAAAAGAAGTTTTTTTCCAAGTCATTAAAAAGCTGATGTACTTCAGGTACTTTGGAATCTACAGCAAGGGTAAACCCATGGGTATTCAAATCTTTTGGCGCATATTTTTCTACAAATTCGTCTTCTAGTTGACGTTCTGTTTTCTGTGATTGGCAACTCTCTAAATTAGAAACAATGCATAGGGCAATCAAATAGGTTATACTTTTCATAGGGATATCGTTTAGTTTAAAAATCTAAAGTATATCGTATGAGTACACCTTTTTTTGAAAGTAGAGTTAGGTCGCACAACTGTTGACGAAGAAGGCGAAAGTGTCGCTGTTTAAAACGTGTAGTTTTTACAAGAAGGGTAGCTTTTGAATCACCTCTTTGGCGTAGCTAGTACCAATTGGAATTTCAATCGTTCCGATTTCGATATCTTTTTGGGTATACGCGGTGATTTTTTCCAATGCTATAATGTAGGATCGATGTGTTCTTAAAAAGAGATGTTCAGGAAGTTGTTCGGTTATTTTACCAATATTGCTCTTCACCACAATCCTAGTATTTGTGGTGTGTATTCTAACATAGTCTTTTAAACTTTCGACATATAGAATTTCATTAAAAATGATTTTAATTTGTTTCTTATTCACATTGACATAAAAGAATCGTTTCTCAATAGCTGCTCCTGGTTTGTTTTCGAATGTACGTTGTGTTCTTTCATAATACCGGTCTATGGCCTTGACAAAACGTTCAAAAGAAATAGGTTTTAAGAGGTAATCTACAATGTCTAGATCATACCCCTCTACGGCATATTCCCTATATGCCGTGGTAATGATAACCTTGGGTGGATTTTGCAATGTTTTTAAAAAATCCAAACCCTTTAAAACCGGCATTTCAATGTCTAAAAATAACAGGTCTATCGTTTCGTTTTTAGTAATTTCAAAAGCTTCGATAGCGCTGTAACAGCATGCTACAATTTGAAAGGCATCTAACTTTTTTATATAGTTCTCTAAAAGCGCAATAGCAGGTGATTCATCATCGACCAATACACATCTGACCATCTTAAGTTAGTTTTAAGTTTAATCGAAGAATGAAAGAAGTAGGCGCCTCCTGTAGTATGAGCTCATGTTTTTTTGAATAGATTAAATCCAATTGTCGTTTGATATTTATGAGACCTATACCTGTTTTATACGCGTCTGTTTTGTTATCGCTTTTGTCTTCGGTCTTTGTATTCCAAATACTAAAATCCAACTCCGAATTAAATTGCCTTAATTGAATTCTGATTTCCGGTTTTTGAATGCTTCCACTAACACCATGCTTAAAAGCATTTTCCACCATTGACAATAACAAGAGTGGTGAAATCTGAATGGTGTTTTTCGAGATTTCCTTATCAAAATCTATTTTTAATCGATTGCCGTATTTGATTTTTTCTAAGGAAATATAATTTTCTATGGTTTTTACCTCGGCTGCCAATGACACCTGTTTTTGCTGACTTTTGTATAGGATGTAATCTAAGATCCCCGATAGCTGTAGTACCATATTCGGTGCTTTAGGAGACTTCGTGATGACGTAGGAATAGAGATTATTCAGCGTGTTGAACAAAAAATGGGGATTTAGCTGTGCTTTTAAATATTTCAGCTCGGTAGATACTTTTTCATTTTCTAAGGTGTACAGCTGCTCTCTTTCTTTTTGCTGTTCTCTATTCACTTTATGGAAATACATAATTAAACCAGGGAAATGAAAGGATAGCATGTAAAGTGGAAAATCTTCAAAACTTAATAACGGATAAGGCCCGTCTACACAAAATTGATCTAAATAGTAATACCCCATTATACGAAATAGGACGACCAAAAACCCAATAGTAAAGGCCAAGGAGAGAGTGAACGCCATATACTTTTTTTGGTTCAAATACTTTGGTACCTGCCAATAATTAAAACTGTAGGCCGCTAGAATCAATAGGGGTAGCTTACATAAAGTAGTCTCGATGTTAACAGTAAATGACTCCCGACTTGTAGATGACGAAATGTAGAAAAGAAAAAATATCACCCAGAAGAAAAAATGTCCTAACAGTTTTCTTTTATTAAGGTTCATAAGTTGCGTGCAATTAAAGTAGTGCCATTGCGAGGCATTTGTGTATGACTATATGGAAAGCATAGTAGCATTCTACTATATCGTACAAGAATGGGCAAATAGGCTGTGATAAAACGATTGCTATTCATCTTTTTTAATGTATTTAAGGGAAAAGAATAGCCGCGATCTACAAAACAATAATCAGATTCAGCATCTGCGTCACAAAATTAAGACAGGGCTTCTATTATTTGATTTTACGCAACAAATCCTTCATTTTTCTTTCTTGCTCTTCCGAGGCCCTTTGATGCCTTTCTTCGGTCCAATTTTCTGGATTGGTTTTTACATAATCCATTCCAATTTTTAGTGTTTCAAGAGCTTCTTCATATTGTTTTCTGCTGGTTAATATGTCAATTTTAAGGTCGTAATACCAAGATGCTTTTCTTAAATCTATTGCTAGATTGATCAGTTTTAGCGCAGTTTCTAATTCTGTATTTAGAAAATAGTAATAGTCGGCGCCTACAGCAAGTACATCTGAGTCCTTGACTTTACCTGCCAATAATTCTTCATTAACCATTTTCATTAGACTCTTATCGGTTTGTGTCTTAATTTCGAAAGTCACCCGGGTATTTTCCCAAGAAATATTCAATTCGGAATCGGCCCTTATTAAATCAATATCAATTGTAAATGATTCATAGTACCTTTCGGTTGTATTTACTTTTGTTTTAAAACGGATTACATCCTTGGTTTCATCATACCCTTCTAATCCGTAAACCGTACTATCACTATTTAGAATAATCGTCCATTCTTTTTTGTCAGGAATGGTGAACAGAGAATACTGTCCTGCTGGTATTACGATATCGTCTATGACAACCTCATCATCAAATTTGATTTTTGTACCATTACCTGCCCCTGTGCGCCATATTGCTCCAAAGGGTACCAGTTCATCGAAAATTTTTCGCCCCCTTGCTATGGGGCGCTCATATGCTATTGAAATAGTTTTGATTCCAACTTTTTGTTCAATACTTCCCTTTGGACTTAGTGACGGAAATTCTATTTGCGCCGCCAACCCGGAAGTGGAAAGTAGTAGCAATAGTAATAGATAAACCTTCATACTTCTCAATTTTATTGGTTCTTAAATTTTTATTAGTAGTTATGCTAACAGAAGGTAAACGCTCAACACTTTCGTAATTGAAGTTTTACTGATTCAAAAGCTCTCCGAAATTGCATTAAACTGCCAGAGGCCTATATATTGTTTTCGGATTACGCTTATTTTATGTCCGATATAAATTCAAAAGCATGTTGTATATCAGTAGCTTGAAGTACTACTTCTTTCGTGTTTTCATCTTCTGAGCCAGATGAGACCAAGCCTACAATTCTTCCGATAGTATCCACTACGGGAGCTCCACTCAAACCTCCCATATTTTTTGGGCCTCTTGTTTGTATAAGGGTATGAAAATTTCCCTCAGTATTATCGAATTTGTATTCATAGGCGCGTTGTGGGCCTGTTGTATCTTTATAAGTCCATCCGACAGCGTATAAACGTTCTCCTTTCTTTAATGGTTTCTTCCTAAAAAGTAATGGGGTATAGTTTGTTTTGTTTTCTTTGACGGAGAAAACCAACCAATCCTCATAAGTATCCCAGTTGGTGTCCATGTAGGACCAAGTGAGGGAGTCTTTTTTATTTGTATTCAATAGTTTGTCGGTAATAATGTATTTTGTGCTATCATTCTTTGGGTGCATTTTCCACTGCTTCAAACCCCCTTCAAAATCAACAAATTTCATAGCATCGGTTTTAGCTATCATTAGAACATGTTTTGCTGTGATAGCATACGTTTTACCGTTATACACAACTAAAAAACCGTTTGACGCATTTGAATTGTCAAATGATGGATCTTGATAAGAAACATTGTTAATAAGGCCAATTTGAGTATTCTTCAAACGTCTTGTTGTTGAACAACTTATAACTACCGTCGTCATAATTGTTACTACTATCGCGCTCCTAAATTTTATAGTCTTTGCAAATGTCATTTTTGTTTATCGGGTTTATAGTTAAGATATGTCAGGTGTATATTCAGTGATTTTAAAGATTGACTTCTATTTAGTTACTGAAATAATATTTTTATCGGTAAACCCATTATTGAATTTAATCTGTGATAGTGCTTGTGTGATGCTTGGAGATTCTCCATACGCGCCTTTTGCATCAGGTAAAAAGTAGATTCGGTTTGTAGCAAGTTTCTGCCCTTCAACCATTTCATAGGTATATTCTGCTAAAATTACCGGTGCATTAATACCTGCGAAAGGGAGCGAAAAATAAAATCGGTCTATTAAAAGCGTAGCTGGATTTATATGAAGTATATAAATGTCATTTTCCGCTTTTCCCGTTGTTGCTGGATCATAGGTGACCTCTAACTTAGAATACGTAATGTCATTGTATACTTCTGTTCCTATATATTTAGCAATGGTTCCGGGGTCATTGAGTTTATATGGCATTACAAACCAAAAGTAATTGGCACGCCGTACAAATTCTGCTAGGGCTATTGTCCTTTCCTTTTCTATAGTACTTCCATTAAGTGTGATCTTTGTTTTTTTTCCATCAAAAAGATGTGTGACGATACCATTTTCAGTGGGTAAGGTGTTTATTTCATGACGAGTGTAATGTCCAAATGAAATTTCATCATCAAATATGTAACGTTCCGTAGAAATATCCGCAGCACCTTCTGACATCGTATATTCGTAATGATATTCCACATCATTTTTACTGCGTAGATGATTCCAACCGCCATGAGCCTTTTCAACTGCAGCAAGTAAAGCGCTTGGGTCCGTGAGGTCAAGTTTTGGCGCTGTATCTTTTTCTTCTGTTATCTGGCTCTTCTTTTCTTTACAGGCTGTTAGGTTTAGCAAAATAACTATTGCTAGTAGGAAGGGTTTTTTAAAATGCATGAGTTTAGTCTAATGAACCCGAAAGGTATGTTAACAATCGCTGGCACTACCTTTTTATAGACATTTACAAGGTTTCTGAATACAAAGAGCTATTTACCGTAGACGTAGCGCATACTATTTTATGAAATTATCATTAAGAAAGACCTGGTTTCTATGTGACTGCGTCAACTAAAAGAGCACTATGATGTAATAAATCAAAAGACTTTTTTGATATGAAGAAGACTACGAAAATTGAACAGTGGTTAAGATAGAAGTTCACACAGTGCGTATCACGGTTTGTCAAGGACTCTAGAAAGGTCAATGAAACCGATGAACTATTCAATATCAGCAGGAGCACTTATTTTAACTGGAAAACAAAGTGTCAAAAATAAACAAGACCTATAAATCCATACACATAAAAGAATTTAATCTGTAGCTATTGTTTTGGAAATCAAATGGCCGTCGTTTGAAAAACCTTGTATAACGAATAGTAAACCGTCGGTCTTTTCATTTTGTGCGATTTTAAAGCTGATATCTCCTTTCGTATCCGTTTTCAAGTGGGGTTTCCAATCGACTTCCAATAAATCCAAAGGTCTTGATTCCTCAAAGATATATCGGGGTGTATAATACGTTCTAGCGCGATCAAACCCATTGTTAACAACGAATTGGTCAAAAGGTTTGTTTTTATATTGGCGATAATCAGCTGAAGTAAATACTTGAAAAATCATAATACTTACTTGAGCTCCTGGGTCAAAGCCGAGATTGTTGACCATGATATTTTCAATATCATTTAGTGGCAATTGCAGGGTGGGTAACTCTTCAGGTCGGATCGACCTACCATTGATGAATAGTGGGGCGAACTTGCGATGGCCCCCAAGATAGGCTTCCCCATTGTCTCTTGTTCGAACGGTAAACCCTTGTTGTGCCAGAAGATCCATTAAGCCCATATCGGAATTTTTGAATACTTCGGGAAACGGTATATCATAGTATTTGCCAATATCGCTCACCAAGGGTTTATACTTTGCGATTGTTTTTCTTCTTTGTAGGTATCGTTCGCTACGTTTCTTATCGGTTACGGTTACTTCATCTAGGTCAATGGTACGCTCCAAATTTCGGAATAGACTATCATTGCCCCAGACCCTTGTTCCATAATTTTTTATGTTGTCAAAACCATAGGGCGGGCCCTTTTCTCGGGCGGAAACTGCTGGTGCTCTATCAATCTTAAGGTCGGTGGTCGTTTTGTTAGCAGTGGTGTCATATGCAATAGTTGAGGGTTTGATCAGTTTCCCGAAACTATCTCGATAGGCTACCCTTAAGGTATCGCCATTGAAGAGGTCCAAGTTTTGAAAGACAAATTGAGATTGGTCCGTTAATTCAACCTTGTCGATTATACGGAGGTCATCAGGTATTAAAACAAGATCGGTATACTTCCCTTCTTTTTTGAGTGTCCCCTTTAGTTCAAAACCCTGTTCGAATTCATAGGCTTCATCTGGGTTGATTTCTTGAATCAGTTCATCAAGCGTGTACCGGGTCCAGCCCTGGGTAAGTAACAGCAAGTCTAAATGTTCTTTTCTTTTCTCATTTTCGGTGTCAAAGTAATAGGCAGGGTTTTCAATCGTACCTTTCACATAAGGACTCAGTAGAAAGGCGCTCTCGATGGTGTTTTTTTGATCTACCACCTTCGATTTTTTTTGAAGTATTGAAACACTCAAATCGACCCCTAGCCTTTTCTTTTTTCCTTTGGTCGAAAGACGATACGTAATGGAGTCACTATCGATTTTGGCTTTTTCAAGAGAAACAAATGATTTTTTCCGGCCGGTTTCCATATAGAATTTACGTTCGGCGATAGGTTGGTCATCGGCGAAAAGTGTTAGGGTATGTACCCCGTCTAAAAATATGTTTTTATCGGTTTCGATGAATAGGTTCGTTGAATCGAGCCGTTCCATCGAAAGAAGTTGGAATAGCTGACGGTCTTGATAGTATAAGAGCGTATAGTTCGAAACCGCTTGATTCTTTAGCGTCGCCTCATTGGTCTTTACGCTTATTTTGAGGTATTTTTCGTCTGAATTGTCGATGCTTAACGACACGCCTTTGGCCAATGCCTTGGGCACATCTTGTTCCAGTAGCGTATCTTGAAGTTGTATTTTGGCCCTATAGGTCTCCCCTTTTTTGTAGATAAAACTACACTTTCCCAGGCCCTCATATTCACTTTGGAAAGTGGTAATGGCCTCGCCTTCGTTGTTAATAATAGTGCCTTGAAAATCAACACTTCTGCCACCGAATAGAGCTTTAATGCCAAGGCTATTTTCAACGTCTTCAATAAGATTTCCACTTTCGGGAAGCAATTGCACATCATACTGCTCGTGCCCTTCCATTGATGGGTTAGGGGGTAGTTGCCCCAATATCGTAATTTCTTGCAGGTACTGGTATTCCTTTCCAAAATTACGCATGTAGTTGGTGCGCGCCTGAAGGTAATAGACGCCGGGCGCGATAGCATCATTCAGTTCGATTTGACCCAAGCCCGTCCCTTCTGTTATGGCAATGTTCTTCGCGAACATTTGCGTTCCATTTTCATCGAACAGCTTTACTTCCAAGATTTTTGTTCGAACCGATGGATGATTGATGGAATCGCCTACGTATGCTTTGAACCAAATGATATCATCGGAAAAGTAGGCCGTTTTGTTGGTATGCACATAGACTTTTTCTTTCAGTCTAGGGTTTTGTTGCATTTCGTACAATCCGTCGATCAACGAAGTCTGAGCGGTCATAAAAAGGCTGACCGATAGCATGCCGATATAAAGCAGAAATTTAACGCCGCTGGCCACTTTAGACATTTCCTTAACGATTCTTTCTATCAAGATAGTAAAAAGGATAATGGACACTGGATAGAACGGCCTATTTATCGAAAATCCCTTCAAATTTGTACGTGGTAGATGAACCGCATCGATCTTCCTTTTTGTGTAGATTCAATATATCAATTTGAAACAAGGAAGTGCTATTCGCGTGTGAATTCAAATCACGAATTACATACCGGAGACGGAAGTCTTAGAAAATGACCAATATTTAAGCCCCATGGATTTTCTGAACCGGATGGATTAAATGGCCGTTTTGAAGGACCGCTATTTTTCCACCAATTCTTGAAAGTTGTACTGAACCATCCTTATCAGTTATATTTGGTATATAGTGAGCATATGTTCATTATACATACGTTGGTAATCATTTCACTCAAAATGAAATTTCTCTTCTTATTTCTAGTCATTATAGGTTTCCAAGGTTTCTCCCAACCGGGGTGTGAAGATGGAAAATATAAAATATTGATATACGGAATGGCCAAAAATCCAAGCCAGTCGGAACTGGCTTTAGATCAAAAATGGAATATTGAAAAAATATCCGTTGCCCAATGCCGAGTGAATGCTAAATTAAGGGACAGCGTCAAAACTGAAAATGAACAAACTTGGGCAAGAATAGCAAAAGAATTGCGAATCGAAAATCCTGAATTGGACTATCAAAAACAACTCTACAGTACGAAAAGGGACTTGAACATAATCAAATCAATGGTTCACAATAGCAATGTTGCGAATTCAATATGGAAAAACCTAAGGAAGAAAAAAGAGGATTTTTTGATTTATGAAAACATGGAGATTTTGGATAAATCAAAATATGCGATTTCAGTTAAGAAATGGAAAAGGGAAAATGACGCCAAACCACAAAGCAGGACTTATAATTGCATTGTTGACCTATCTTCGGAATCGGTTGTACTGAAAGACTAAGATACTATTGGCAACATGGGCCATAATTTATGGCTACAAAAAGTTAACTTCAACCTTGGAAATTATCAACGGCTGAATTGGCCACCGCAGGAAATCTAAAGAGTTCCAACGCCACTTCAAATTATTGCCGAGACGTTGGCAAACAATAACAAAAGAATCATGAAAAAAATCATGTTACTATTTCTGACTATTCTGACCATAGGATGTAAAGAGCAAACAAAAAAGGAAGAAGCCAAATCTGTAGACAAAAAGGAAAATGTAAAAAAGAAACGACCAGTTGCATTTGAAGAGGGCAAGTTTTTCGAAGTCGATGGAAAGAAAATGTTATATGGTGGAGAAAATGAAAATGAGCATTTTGACATTACTAATTATCTACTCAAAGACGAACAGTTTCACTACGGAATAGGACGTGAAAAATTTCCCGCGTTATTAAAACCTGAATTTGTTTCTGTTGCAGAAGCAAACAAAGTGTGGGCAGATAGTACAAGGTTTTTGTTAGCTCAATCTGGTAATGAAGTCAAAGCATATGCTGTTAAAGACTTAACAAGACACGAAATTGTAAACGATGTTTTGGACGGACAACCCATAATGGCCGTTTATTGCATATTGGCTGATTTAGGAGCTATTTATGAGAGAAATTATGGGGATAAAGAGCTAACATTTGCATTAAGTGGATATACGTACTATGACGAAAATGTTTGGAATGGATTAGATGGGTTTGTGTTTTGGGATAGGGAAACAGAAAGTCTATGGTGGCCATTGATCGGAAAGGCGGTCTCCGGACCTTTAATGGATGTAAAACTTATTGAGATGGACAAAAACAAATGGAGTGATACCCATTGGAAAAACATACGAGAAAATCATCCAAATGCAAAAGTTCTAAAGTCAGGACAGGATTTTGAAAGGCCAACTGAATGGAAAAAAATAGAAGATGTGGCTTCCATTGTAGAGAACTTTTCGGTAGAGAAATAATAACGTTTGCCGAGCCGAAATAATAGCCGATACAATTACATATCATTTAAACTAACCATATGAAAAATTATATTCTTTTACTGGCAGTCGCCTTATTAATATCTTGTGAGCAATCCAAAACGACCATTACCGAAAACGAAATTCTTTGGGATACTTATGGCATTCCTCATATCTATGCAACTTCTGATAATGACTTGTATTACATGTCTGCATGGGGTCAGATGAAAAATCATGGAAACCTTATTTTAAAACTTTATGGAGAAGCTAGAGGTACTAGTGCAGAATTATGGGGTGAAGGTTTTGAAATTAATAAAGCATTACATCATTTAGGCCTTTATGAACAATTGCAACCCGCTTATGACAATTTAGTGCCTAAATATCA
The DNA here is from genome assembly GCA_947494565.1 of uncultured Flavobacteriaceae bacterium. Lineage (GTDB taxonomy): Bacteria > Bacteroidota > Bacteroidia > Flavobacteriales > Flavobacteriaceae > Maribacter_C. Next base: position 97,728 of record CANLVG010000007.1, read on the forward strand.
AGAAATGCTTCAATCTTTTGTGGCTGGAATCAATTCCTACGCAGAGAAGAATAGTGACGAATTAGATGAAAAATATAAAAGGGTTCTACCGATAACTGTAAATGATATCATCGCACACAATTTTCGTGTAGTGAATTATGAATTTCTTATTCGAGGAACTTTTTCATCCAATCAAAAAATAGAAGGTGGATCAAATTCTTGGGCGCTTTCAGGAAGCAAAACTTCTACTGGCAATGCGATGTTGGTTGCCAATCCACATTTATGGTGGTCAGACCTTTATTTATGGCATGAACAACAATTTATTACAAATGAATACAACATGTATGGCGCAACCCTTATAGGGAATCCCTCAATAATTCTTGGTTTCAATGACAACGTGTCGTGGACACATACGGTAAACACAATTGATAACACAGACTTGTTCGAATTAAAGAAAGAGGGCAATACTTATTTACTGGATGATGAATTTATTCCATTTGAAGTGCGTAACTATATAGTTAAAGAATTGCAAGAAGATGGGATCATAAAAACGCATGAATTCAAAAGGAACATCGCAAAGCATGGGGTTATTATCCGGGAAAGTGAAAATTCTGCAATAGCCATTCGCTTTGCACAGATGAAAAACTTCACACCACTAATCGAACAGTACGACTTAATGTCGAAAGCGAAGAATTTAGAGGATATGAAAAATGCCCTTGCCCTAAGACAAATGCCATTTTTGAACACAGTTTATGCCGATAAAGACGGCAATATAATGCACCATTTTGGCGGACTTGTACCTAAAAAAAATGGCGATTGGGATAAATGGCAAGGAGTGGTATCTGGTGATTCTAGTGCTGACATTTGGACCGATTATTACGAAAGTAATGAGTTGCCTGTTGTTATCAATCCTCCCTCCGGTTGGTTACAGAACGCTAATGATCCACCTTATTTAAATACGTTGCCAAAGGTATTGGATCCCAATGATTTTGCATCACATATAGCACCGAATAATATGAGGTTTCGACCACAACGTGCCGCGAGATTAATGCATGAAGAAGATAGTATTTCTTTAAATCGTTTGGTAGAGTTAAAACATGACAATAAAGCAGAATTGGCACTACGATTAAATGATGACCTGCTGGCTTTAAAAGATCTTACGTCCGACTCTTTAGTTCGTGCAGCCGTTGATGTAATGACAAAATGGGACGGTTCTTACGACGCCAATAGTCTAGGTGCCCTACTTTTTATGGAATTTACCAATACATGGGCTTTAGAAAAGCAAACTAGCCCATTTCAATTGATTAATTTATTGAAGGATCCATGGCAGTATAATGACCCTATCAATACACCAGACGGATTTGTTGATAATAAGGAAATTGTTGATATCATAAAAAAAGCTGTTGAAAATCATTTGACTAAGTATCCCTCTCTTGAAATTCCATATGGAGACTATTATAAATTAAGAATCGGTGATTTAGAATATCCCGGAACAGGAGGTCCCCAACATTTAGGTGTTTTTAGAATTTTATATTCTTTAGGTTCAACCCCTGATGAAGAAGGCAAATTTTTCGGCAATTTTGGAGATACTTTCGTTCTTGTTCTTGAAATGGGAGAAGAAATCAACGCTAAAGGACTCTTAACATATGGAAATTCATCTAATACTGACAACAAACATTATGGCGACCAACTAGAAATGTTTAGTAAGAATAAATTAAGGGATATTTGGTTCGAACGAATCGATCAGGAGACGAATATGGAGCTGAAGGAAAATAAAAACGATATGTGACAATAGTTATAAGTAATCGCCTGCCTGTGGGCAGGCTTGCTAAGTTAAATGTTAACTCACACAACTACTTATAACCAAGACCTCGAGGTACAGGCAATCCCTAAAATCATGGATTTTTGAAACTTTTTCTTCCTTAAGTCCTGTTAGTCGACCGTTTTGTGAAATGTATGAGAGGTAAAAAAGCTTTTTGTCGCTAAAAACTCTAACTATTTCATAAAATAGAGTACTATTAATTTAGGCCTTACCCACTCGATTTTACTTGGTGTAACCAGTACACATCAAGATATGACCACAGTATCGCATTTTTCAAAAGTTTCACGGACTTCATTCGAAACGTAGAAAACACTTTTTTGCCTCAGCGTCAATACGCTTTTGAGGATGCCGTTATATCGATTTCCGAAAAATAGTCCGCTTCGCCTTCCATTAGATTTAAAAGCCCCTTGCTATTTGTTTTTAGAGCTCATCTGCCTTGGTGCAACAGTTTTCAGTACGGCATTGACAATACCTACGGTTGTACAAATGCAGTATGACCAAGGCAATTGAGGGTATATAGATCAGTGCCTCTGCAAGTGCGATGAATTGTAGTTTTTCATTCAAAATGATTCCGGCCAACAGTGCCCAAAAGCTCCATAAGGCCGGCTTCATCCATTTTTTGGAGGTGTTCTTTACGGACCAAAACACGGCCATGAAGGATATCACAATGAAAACAATATCCAAAAACCCCCACCAAAGGGGGCTACTATGATGTCCGTGCACATGACCTGTATGGGCTGCGAATAAAAATGGTGTGGCCAAGCAATGCGCAAGGCAGAGCGTACTGGCCGTCACACCCACGGTGTTGGCATGTAGTGATGGTATTATGGCTTTCATTTCTATGATTTAAAACTGCTTCAAAAAAGTGATTTTGCTGATGAATTGGGTACTCCGCTGAATGGGATCGAAAACATTGGTTTGGGTGTCGTTGAACACGAGGTAAATGAACGACAGCGGCATATATTCCCAACTAAAGCGAACGTTCCACCGTCCTTGTTCATCAAAACTATTGTATTGGTAAAAGGTGGATAGCTGTACCCTTGGGTTCAACGCCAAGCGCAAACTTGCCGTATAGAGATCGGTATCGAGGTCTTCTTGTGAAACGCCAACTCCATTGATATTGTTATGTTCGTAGTCAGCCGTAAAGGCGATATGGGGCAAAGGTGCATAACGCAACCCTGCGGTCACCGTATTTCTGGCGCCATTGTAAAAATTTCCAAAATCATACCGAACGGAACCCGATAGCTTTTTTGACTGGTCTGAGTTATAGCGAAGTGTATATCGGGTATAGTTATAATCCCCTTGTCCAATTTCGAGACCCAATGGAGCAAAACTGAAATTGATATTTTGCCATGTAGGCGTGAGGGAGGCTTCAACAAAACTATTGTCCTTAAACCAAGTGTAGATGGGGAAAATATAGAGATTGGATTGTTGAAATTTTCCAAAATCCTCAAAATCATGAAAGTAATTAAAAAAGACTCCGGGATCCCAACGGCGCACAAAGGGTAACCATTTAGGCCTTAGAATGGCATACCCTCCAGGGCTATGAAGCATGAAATCTTTTTGGGCAACAAATCCCATATCCGGGGCGTAATCAGGACTTACAAAATCAGTAATATATCCCATGTAATATTTATTGGTTCTTGAGGTAGCTCCTATTCTTCCAGCAAAACCGTTATCTTCCGTCTCACTATCGAGTGAAGTAGATAGTAGATAGGTCAATGTAAGATCTGGTTTTGGACGAATCAATCCATCAATTGAAATAGTGGTGTTATCCTGGCTTTCGACACCCAAATCACGTAAAGAATCATCCAACCGATAAGTGACCATGGCCCCAATATTATTTTCCTCACCATAATTCTGGGTATAACGTGCCACACCAAACGTACTTCCCGGGCTGTCATCCGTTTCCCTTTGACGAACCGCCAATGCGGCTATGGTTCGGTTTTCGTCTCGATCAGTATACCGGGCGCCGGCATCCAAGGGCGCGGGGGAAGCATTAAAGCTATTGGAGAGACCTATGGTGCGACTGAAAAATGGCCGTACCCTAGAGCCACCTGCACCTGCCCAAATACCGGAATTTTCTAAAAAGAACTGCCGCCGTTCGGGAAAGAAGATATTAAAGCGTTCCAAGTTGTTTACCGCTCGATCCACATCTGCCTGCGCAAAATCGGTATTTATGGTCAAGTCGAGTACGGCGTTCGGGTTAATAGCCCATTTGACATCGCCCCCGACCTTTGGCTCATTTATTTTATCGGTCACGATGTCACCCGTTTTGTTTTCGTCATACTGAAATAGTGCATACGGTTCTATTCTGATGTTCGCTGATGGCGGAGGTACCTTTAAGCCCGTAAGTTTGGCGGCATAGATCATGCGGTTTTCAGAAAATGACTGAGGGATATCAGGGAAAACGGTTTTTTCATAGTCTTTACGTGCCAAGCGGAAAAAAGTAATCCCCCATTCTATAGGAACACCTTCTAAGGGTTTGTCATACCGAATCGATTTGAAGGGAATGGCGAATTCCGCATAATACCCCTTATCGGTTCGCTGGGTGCGAACACGCCATAAAGCGTTCCAGTCTTCATCTCTATTGCGATCGTTAAAACTCTGTAGGTCTTGTTGATTCCCATAGGGTGTGGTTTGAAAGGAAACGGCATATTGTTTCGTATTCTGCGCGTCGATTTGAATGCCGAAGACATCATTTTCAAGCCCATTGAAATCTCGACTCAAATCTTGCATTCGAATGCCTTTTTTACCAAGGGAATCCTTGGCAAAGACCCCAAAATAAAGATTCTTATCATCGTAAAGGATGCGTACTTCGGTAGGATTTTTAATGGTTCCGCCTTGAACAGGCTCTACCCTGAAAAAATCGGTAACGGGTTTTGCTATCTTCCAATCGGATTCGTCCAAGCGCCCATCAATGTTCATTTCCGAGGTCGTCTTGAAAGCCTGAATCTCTACAGGAATTTTAGGGGGTGGGAAATTGCCATCTTCTTGGGCAAAAATAGCGGGCCCTGAAAGACTTGCTAGTACAAATACAATTCTGCTGGGCCTCTTTTTGAGTCTTAGGAATATACGGAATAGTAAAAGTGTATTTCTCATTTTGAATTCTATTGGTTTTTCATTTTGATAAAGCCCACCAAAAAAGCGATCAATGCCATGACCCCGGATTTGGCCAAGCTTGTCCCGACCCCGTATAGATTCGAATGCGTTGGTGGTATTTTAAATGAGGGAAGATTTGAATAGTCTTCAAGTTGTATTGGGTGGTCCCAAAAGAGTTTCTCAAAGTAGAAATCCGTAATATCCCCATGAAAATGGGTGAGCGCTTTTTGAAACTGAAGGAAAGTTTCCAAATCGGTTTTGGCTACCTGAGCGAATAGATGCTGTAAGTTTACGGAAGGACTCAGCCAATGAAATCCCTTTGTCCACCGACTTCTTTTTTCGACTTCAAGATTGTATCGAGTGACCTCCTGGTTGCTGTTGATATCCTTTAAGGCCGTAAATGCGGCATAGGCCTTGGCGGGCATGTTGTGGTGTATCAGGCTGTCGCTGGCGGCTAGACCCGGTTCGTGGGAAAGAAATTCCATAATCACTTCCCGTGATTCGTTTTCATCATTTTCGTTTTCCAGACCGGTACGTCGGGTGAGTCCTGCTAAAGTCGTGCTGCTCAATGGGTATTTCGTAGTTACGATGATGTTGAGCAATGCGGGAACGACAATCAGGAATAATAGCCATAAACCGGCCGCTATCATGGCATTAAAGGCCGAACTTTTGCGAAAGCTGATGATTAGAAATAGTAGGGCAAACCAAAACGCGCAATAGGTGACTACCCCCAAAATCCAAATGATTGCGGGAATTCTATTTTCCGCATCCAAAAGGTCGCCTGAAGCAAATAACCCGATGAAGGAAATGAGCAAGGCAAGTCCGGTGATGATCGTAAAATAGAACAATAGGCGTAACAGTATGATTTTTCCAATACTGACGGATTGCACTTGTAAGAGGGGCAATGTTCCATTCTCTTTTTCTGCGGAAAATGAGCTGTAACAAAAAACAATAATCAAAAGGGGAAATAGGTATATGAGTACGAATGACAGGTCAAAGTTGCCTGCCAATAGGTTCACCGGGTTGGCCAGTTCATTTTCAAAAAGTTGATAATGAAGACTCATACCCGTTAAGCGGTAATAATACCGAAATAAGTCACGTTGACCAATGGCCAACGCAGCATAGTCGTGCGGAGGTAGAATTGCATGATAGCCATGACGAAACCAAGCGAATTCAGGGCGCGAGGCGATATCATGCATCTGTTCTTGTGCCGAAGATTCTAGGGCACCTTTGAAACTGTCCCTATAGGAGGAAAATTCCACATCTTCCAGATCCGTAATGGTTACAATCGTCTCTCGCTGTGCATCTATTTCCGATTGTCCATAGTAAATGGCATAGAGTCCGAAAACAAAGGACGCCAGGAGCATGACCACTTGGTAGCGGTTTCGAACAAAGGTCTTCCATTCGTATTTCAGTATTGTTTTGGAAATTGTGTTCATAACGGCGTTTTCTTTTTTTGGTCTACCTGGTTTAGAAGCACCAGTATGGTCGAGATCCATATCATTAGGGAGGCGAGTTCGACCTTGTAGTTGCTAATTGCCTTGATGGCAGTGGGCGATCGATACGAAAAGTCTGCGATGCCTTCCCATAAAGACTTTCCTGCCTTGTACTCATAGAACTCCCCATACTTGGAATTCTGAGCCATATCGTCGTTCATTCGTTTCACCAAATTCCTGCGATATTCCTCGACTTCATCTTCAAAGTGCATACTGGTGTGAATATCGGTGCCCGAAAGCCCCATAGAAAGGTGCTGTATCGCCAAGTATGGGTTGATTAGGCTTCCGATACTTCCCAAACGGTTCTGTTTGTGAAAAATGCCCCTTAAATTTTGGAGATGATGGTCATAGATTTTATTACCGTACTCTTCGCCAGCCTGCATGCTCACACCGTCAAAATTGAACGGTAGTTGCTGTATCGAATCGACATGGTATTCTTCTAAAAATTCTTTTTCCAATTGGGCCATTCGAACGGAACGTGAAGTGTTTCCGTCAAGTCCATTATCGATGTCATGCTGTATTTGGGTCTTGAATAAACGCATTGATGGGAGCTTATAAAAGCTCTCACCCATATTCGCCAATGCTTTTGGCATTAGCATGGTAAAAAAGATCCAAAACGTCAGTAAAGTCAGTAAGGCGTTCCTTCCTGTTGCGGATTTTAGGGACACCCACACTGAAAAAGAAATAAATAGAAAAAGGTAACTGCTGTATAACAACAGTAGAAACAGGAGTCTAGTTCCCATATCGAGGAGCGCATCAGAATCTACTCCAGATTGGGAAAGTAGTATGACACCGAGCAAGAAAGGTGTTAAGAGTACCAAGAGCATGAGGAGATAGGCCAGTATCTTTCCATAGGCCAATGCCCTAAACGATATGCCCTGGCTTATCAACAAACGCAAGGTGCCACTCTCCCGTTCTTTAGTAAAGGAAGCGAATGCCAAGAAAATAATGAGCAAAGGAAGGAGTACTTGCAGGACCAAAGCACCGCTCAATTCACCAAACCGTATCATGCTACTATGATCCTGGGCGGGCCTGAACATGAATTCGTGTTGGTAATGTGCTTCTAAATACACAGAGGTTCCAGTGAAGGTGTCCAATCCGAAATCGAACATGCTGAAAACGGTTTTCGGTTTGAATGCGAAAGTTCCGTAATGGGCGGCAATATGTGGGTGTTTATCTCCCTGACCCAGCCATTCTTTTCTTTTTTCATCCTGTGTCCGTATGATGGTCCTTTCCTGTTGCTTATACGAGAGATATCCTGCGAATAAGGCTATTCCCAATAGTGCCGAAATCAATACCCCAAGGGATACTACGAGTTTTTCCCTTAGGGCTATCTTGATTTCGTTCTTTGCTATACGTACCAGTTTAGACATGATCCCTTGCTCAATCCAGTGTTTCCAATCCGTTTACGTAACCGCCTGTTGAAACGAATTTCTTGCTTGTGGAGTTGGTCGCCCCATTAAAACTGTATACGGCGTTCTCATCGTTGGTAGCATTGGTGAACAACAACTCTTCTCCATCCAAAGGGCGAATGATCATTCCCCTTGAGCCGTAGGTTGTAGGAAGTCCGGGCACCGCACCTACACTGGTTCCGTTTAGTAGATCTATTTCATAATAGGTGAACTGCGGTTCGCCTGTTTGGAATTCGAAAAAATCATTCTCGTCCTCGACCTTGGATGTAAAGGCACGTCCATCGGGCATTAAATAGACCCCCCAACAGACATTACCCGTTGCGGTTTCCATATCCATAAAATAATCTGAATCAAAATCGGTCTCCCCATTGGCAATCTTTAAAAGGCCACTCGGACTGGCACCTCCGCTCAGGGTAGTACCCAGACCTTGTACATAGATATCGCCATTCTCGGCCTTTACCATTCCGGTGTTGGCAGCCTGACCTCCGAAAACCATACCTGTTCTTGCATCGGAAAGTATTTTCTCAACCGTTCTTGAATTTAGATCGATTACGGCAACATAGGCAGAATCGTTTACGGGCACAAAGTTGTTCTCGTAATGGACTCCCATAAACAGTTTGTCATCACGTTCCATCATATCGAGGTAGTAGGTGCGTATTGCTTCTGGAAAACGGCTCGTCACATCGCTCAGGGGTACTTCGTCGGTAATGCGCATGGTAGTAGGGTCGAATACGATCACCTTTGAAATGCCTCCGGCCACGGAGCCGTAAGCCACGGTTTCACTTTCAAAGTACAGGGTTGAGAAAACGTTCGCGCCAGGAACCACGATGCGTTCCTCTTCCACAGTATTACCTTCAGCATCAAAGACATATTTCACCAGTGTTGCGGGCGCTCCAAAAGGAGAGGTGTATAGCGCCTTGTTATACGATACGGTACCCGCCCCAGAACCTGCAGCTAGTTCTGTCGCCTCATCATTACCGATCGTATCGAAATCTAAGTCGGTCAATCCTTGTACATAAGTGGTCTGGTTAGGGAAAGCTCCGCCTACCGTAGAGAGCCCAAAATTGATGACAACAGGATCCGGCTCAGGTTCAGGATCTGGTGTGGCATCGGGCGTAGGAGTAACGTCTGCCACCGGGGGCGCATTGTCGTCGCCACTGCAACCGATGGAGATAATTCCTATGAATAACAGGGTAATCAGAAGTTGACCATTTTTTAAGAGTACTTTTTTCATTTTGTTTTTATTTAAGTGTTATAATCGATTTAAAAATGTTCTTAGGGTTATGTAAAAAGCCCTGCCCGGGCGTTGCACGCTAAAGTTGTCAAATACCTTTTCATTCAACAGGTTGGTACACTCTAGGGATAGGGAGGCCTTGTTTTTCAATAGTGCAATGGATGCCCCGATATTCTGTACGAATTGTGAGGGAATGCTGTTCTTGAAATCCCTATTGCCATCAACTTCCCAGAACAGGAAAAACTCATTTACATAGCTGCCGGACCACCAGGCCGAGAATATATTCCCTGAACCGAACAAGTCCTTCTTGTTAAAGCGTACTTCGGCATTACCGAACAGATACGGAATATTGGGGAGGCGTGCATTGAAGTAGCGTTCGTCAACTGTTCCAGTGACACTTTTCGGAGAACGGTTTCTCAGATCTTGATAGGTAGCATTAGCGGTAATCTCTAGAAAATTGAGCGGCCGTAAACGAAATTCCATGTCTGCGCCCAAAGTCCTGGCCTTTAAAAGGTTTTGATATTGAGCAAAAAATTGCGAGGTTCTTAACCAGATAATATTATCCGTATCACGATAAAAAAAGTTGGTCTCCCAATCGATTTTTGTAGCGTTCAATTGTATTCCAAGATTCAGATTATGACTTTGTTCTGGTTCAAGAAAGGGGTTTGGTCTGGTTAAAGTGAAATCACCAAACAATTCAAACTCGTCTGGAAGTCTTGTGGCGTATTCGTAAGAGGTTTTTATTAAAAATTTATCCGTCATGCGATATCGCAAGGACTGTAAAAACCCAAGATTGGAAACCTCTTGTTGGTTCGGAATGAACTCAAGGTTTTGAATAGCATATCCCTCTGCATTCAACCAGAAGTGCTTCACTGCGGAATAGCTCACCAACTTTTTCGAAAAATTGTGCTCGTAGGCCAGTCCGGTAGCATTTTTAAAAAGAACGGTAGGATTGGCAAAAAAGTCCTCTCCGTAAAATTGGGCGGCTATCGGGTCTTCACCAATTCTCCTGAACCAAGCCGAGAATACATTGAGCGTGAACTTTCCTTTTTCCCATGGGGCATTCGTTACATTAAACCTCTGGAGCAGATTTTTACTATTGAGTTCCAAGAGATTTCTAGAGGTCGAAATTTCACCGCCGTCGGTTCGTCGGTCAAAGACTTTTCCGTCCCAGGTGTAGACGTTTAGCGTAGTATCTATGAAATGCCCCCGGGTTTGATTATAAGCTCCGTACCATTTTACGTCGGTTTTCTTGAATACGTCTCTTTTCTGATAATCAATAGAAGTGCTTACCGTAGTTTCATCATAGGTCACCTCTCCATACGGCTGGGCCATGATGGCATTGTGCTGAATATCATCTTCCATGCCCGAATAACGGACGCTAAGAAGCAGTCGGTCGGCATAGGGTTTGTCAAGGACGCCTCCGTACAATCCTGCCAAAAAATTTGAAAAACCATCGTGAAATCGTTCTGCCGTGGCCGGATTCGGATTGCCAAATTCATCTGGAATCTCGATATCGACCTCGTAGTTATTATCGGAATGGTTAAAAAAGGAATTGACACCGATCATCCATTGCTTCTTCGGATGTGTCCATTGCGCATTCAGATTGATTTTATGACTATTGAACGACCCGCCGGAATACGAAGCATCCAAATAATCGCCATTGGATTTTCGCGTAATGATATTGATGCCTCCACCCAAGGCATCTGCTCCTAGATGCACGGGAACCACTCCTTTATATACTTCGATTTGATCCATGAGACTGGCGGGAAGCACATTTAACCCTAAGCCAGAGCCATAGTATGATAGCGGGATGCCATCTAAAAAGAAGGGAACCGATTTACCGGTCATCCCGTTGAGATATACCTCCGCATTGCTGCCAAAACCTCCGGTCTGTCGAACGACCACTCCTGGAACTTGTTTAATAATATCACTTGTGTTGGTATTTCGAACAAGAAATCGTTCCGTCTGGACAACGGAAACATCGAAGGTGCTTTCCCGAAGTTCTTGTGTTTTCGTTTTACCGGTTACGGTCACCCCATCCAAGGCCTCGGTCTCTTCCGAAAGAACCACCCTTATTTGAACGGATTGCCTTTCTTCTATATCCATTTTCTTGAGTTGGGTCTGATAACCGATGGAAGAAAACCGCAACGTAAGTTCTCCTACGTTGTTGATGGATAAACGGAAATACCCAGATTCATCAGTACTCGTATACGCTTCTTTCGGAAGCAATTGCACGGTAACGCCCAGGAGCGGAATATCGTTTTGATCCACGACCAGTCCTGAAACAAGTATATCTTGACACCATACCGCGTGGGATGTGATCGTAAAAAAGAGGATGAGGGTTCGAATCATTTTAAGAATCCATTATAATCGAATGCGTTCGACGCATGGTGCTGCCGAGGAAACCAAGTCCAAATAGACCAAGGGCAATCAGTAGCAATGGCGGTATCGACACCCAGCTATTTTGAGCTTTCGGTTCGTAGTTGAATTCAGGGATATTTGGATAATCCAGTTGGGAAAAATCCTTATTGTTATACAAAAAGGGCATAAAGTGTTGCCGCCATTCTCCGGCAAAAGCAACTACTTGCTTTCTGTAGTTTTCATAATTTTCCTTTGAAGTACCGGCCATACGGTTGAGCGATTCCTGAACGAGTATTGCCGGAGACAACCATTTGAACTTGCCGATCCAATTTTGTTGGTTTTGTAATTGTCCTTCATACGAGTCGAGTATCGGCGCCATTTTTTCTTTTACCAAATTTTGCGAGGCCATATAGCGATGGTAAAAACCTCTACTTTGCGTTGTATCGTTCAGGGCGTATTCTGGATGGTCGCGTAAGAAATTGTCCAAAATTTCATTCTGTTTTTCTGTAACTTCAGCTTTCATAGTCCGCATTTCATTGATCATCAGATTGCGGGAAGGCATGGGATACAATGAATTGCCTAATTGGTTTAGGATAGAGGGCACCAAGAGTACAAATAGCACCCATAAACCCAATAGGGCCACGGCATTTTTTGCCGAACTCCCAACCCATATATTCACCAAGAAGGACAAAGCGAACCAAAACAGCATATACACCAAGATGAGACCTACCAGGCCGAAGAAAGTCGTGGGTTCACCAAAGGGGTCGAGTCCCAATACCAAGAAAACGAGGGTTAGGGATACAAGAACCAAAAGGGACAACCAGAAAAATCGCAGGACCAATTTCTGCAAAACCCAATGCTGAAGTCCGATGGGTTGTGATGCCAATAATCTCAACGAACCACTTTCCTTTTCCGAGGAAAGTACATTATACGAGAAGGCCACGATCAACAAGGGTAAGAGGTAGATAATTACAAAGGCCAGATCAAAGCTGCCGAATAGCAGTTGTACAGGACTCGTCATTTCGGTAAAATTCAAAGAAGCGTCATCACCGCTTACCGTTGGTTTGACATAATGGGTGAACAGATCGGCTTGTCCAGTGGCGATAAAGGACATGGGTTGTTGCTCCATTGCGGCTACTCTTGGATGGTAGTTTCCAACAGCCATGGGGCTTGAGGGAATCGTCCAAGATGACGCGCTGACCTCCATACCCCGTTCAACGGAATCTAAAAGTTTTAGCATCATGGCGTCGCTTTCCTTTACTTCATCCTTGGCCTTGATGATACTATCTTGGCGGGTTTCGACCTTTTTCAAACCATTATAGGTCGAAAACCCAAACAGTAGCACCAAGATCAAACTCAACAATTGAATCCAGCGGCTGCGCAACAACAGGGTCAACTCGTATTTAAAATTATAGGATAACATAGCTAAAGGGTTTTGGTGGTGAAAAACAACAATCCGAAAGTGGCAAAAAGCCAGGTCGCCAACACCACCATATTGGAGGTGTTGCGATTTAGGACGGAACCGAGTTCGGGCGGATCATATTGAAAAGCGGGCAACTGCTTCCAAAAGTCGGCACTTGCTTTATAGCCCCGTTCCCCATATTGGGTGTTTTTGGCCGTATTGCCATTTAAGAACTCTTGGGTGGCGATGCGGTAGGTCTCGGCAGCATCGGCGAAATCCCAATGGGTATCATAATCGGTATGTGCAATGGCCATACTCAAAAAACGTGTGGGCAAATAAGGTGAGATAGACGCCAAACTCCGATATATATTCGATTGATTGGAGTATTGCTCTTTAAGGTAGTTGTAATGCTTAAAATAAATTTCCGCTTCATGCTCCTCCCCTTTTTGCATGCGATAGGCATTAAAATTAAAGGGAAGTTGATGTAGGCTATCCACACCGTATTCTTGCAAGACTTGTTTTTCCAACTGTTTGGCTTCCTTGCTCCATGGATCATGACCATCCAACCCTTCTTTTTTATCTTGAAGTACATTGGCTGCAAATTCTTGTCGCGTAGGGTAGGGGTACTTGTTTTCCGCAATGTTACTGGCCGCTTTGGGGGCTGCCAAACAGGCCAGAATCCAAATACAAAGGGAGGCGACCAGTGCAATTCCAGATTTTTTGACCAGGGAGGAAATCAACAATATGATGTTGATGAAAACCGCGTAATAAACCATATAGACCAAAAACATGACCCCAAGGGAGTTCCAGTTGAAGACTCCAAAATCTTGAAGGTTGTCCAATAATATTCCCGCGATTAGAAAAAGTGTTAGGGTTATGATCAAGACGGGCATAAAGAGGGCGCTCCATTTACCTAGCAACCACTTCCAATTGGAAACACCTTGACTTTTTAAGAGGGTCAAGGTGCCCATTTCGCGCTCTTTCGTAAAGCTGTTATACCCTAGAAGGATGATAAGTAGTGGTAAAATGAACAACAGAATAAAATCTGGTGTCAAATCTCCAAAGCGCGCCAGTCCGGTTTGGTCCGCCGCCGCACTGAATTGTGCTTCGTTACGTTTATGTGCTTCTAAGAAAATAGAGGTGCCCGCGTATTTGTCTACACCTTGGTCGACCAATGATAAGGGGTATTTGGGTTTGAAAGCATAGGTTCCGTAATGGGCGGCGGAGTGCGGATTCTTTTCACCTTGGTTGTCCCAAACATCCCGTTCTGACGTTTTGGCCATGGCATATTGGGCGTTCACGTTCTGGAATTGTCGGGTGCTGATCCACACGGATACTCCAAGTAATAACAGCACGATTATCAATGAGATTCTAACCCTACCCTCACGAAACAATTCCTTGGTTTCTTTAAAAAATGTTTTTGAAATCATGGTGCTACTTCTTTATAGTCCATTGTGTTGAGGTAAGCACTTTCCAATTCGGAAAGGGAAATGTCGCCGGCCACAAATTGTTGCTTCAGTTGGCCGTCTTTCATAATACCAATATGGGTAGCTACTTCTTTGGCACGGAACAGGTCATGGGTGGCCATCAAGGTGGCGACCTTTTTATCTTTGAGCTTCCGTAGCAGGCGCCCAAATTCATTACTCGCTTTAGGATCCAGACCAGAGGTAGGCTCGTCGAGTAGTAAGACTTTAGCCTCTTTAGCCAGTGCAATGGCAATACCTACCTTTTGGCGCATCCCCTTAGAAAATGTTGAAATTCGTTTACTAAAAGCCTCCGATTGCAGTCCGGCTTCTTCGAGAAACCCTTTTAACTCAGGTGTGGAAAAAGTTTTTCCTGCAATTCCTGAAAAATAATCGAGGTTTTCCACAGCGGTAAGGCTGGGGTATAGCATCAGATTTTCTGGAATATAGGCCAAGAACTTTTTGGTGTGCTTAAGGTTTTCCTGTACGTTCAACTGGTTGATGAACGCCGTGCCCGAAGTAGGCTCGATAAAGCCCAAAAGTAGATTGATAGTCGTGGTCTTTCCGGCACCGTTGGCACCAAGGAGGCAATAGATATCACCCTCTTTTACATTGAGATTCAAATGGTCTAAGGCCTTCTGCCCACCATACATTTTTGTAAGGTTATCAGTTATGATCATAATGAATGAAATAGTAAATTATACAGTATAGTAACCACTGTTTCTCCTAGAGGAAACACAGTGTTGCGCGTCAAAATTCAAGGGGTTTGCCTTGGAAAATATTAGTAACGTATAGAAACAGGGGGTCCTCTGAGCCGGGAAAGGGCTCTAAGAGTCGATTCAAAGATGAGTTCGCCAAGACCAATAACTACAACGGAAATCGGGATAGCTATTAAAGGAGAACGGGATGACTGTAGAAGGAACGTTTGTCCCAATAATTTGGCACATAGTTCGCAAGAAGTGGAGTTTTCATCAATTTGGGAATCATTCGCGTCATGTTCACTATGGAAATCAAACGAATGTTGCGTAAAGACATGGATGGTATGGATTGACGACTGCACAAATAGTACAATTGTCAACAGCAGTACAAACCACTTTTTGGTTCTATCGCTTCCCATGGGAAAAGGGTGAGTGGAGCACATCCACTACGGATTATTGGTTAAAAGTTTAACGAAACTTATTCAACGGTTACATTGAATGTTTGTGTAATATCGGTTTCACCGCCAGCATCGGCCAATGTGCCATCATTCGGTTTTTTGGGTTCATGCCGTAGGGTGAACGTAAGGGTTCCTGAACTCGCGGCACCCGCCGTAAGTTTGATTTGCGTTCCTAACGGGTTGCCATCGCCGTCAAAATTGACGTATTCCATGGTGACGTCTAGACCGTCGCCAATAGTATAGAAAAATTGGTGTTCCTCATCTTCTTCTTCGACTTCATCCGTAATGTTTTCCGGGGGAGTCTCGGTTTCGTTCAACAAAAGAATATTGCCCGTATAGGACGTTCCTGCAACAAAACTTCCAGAAACCTCTTTTACTGGAGCATTGGGTCCGTCACCATCGAGGTCTCGTGACTCCATTGTGATTACGGCACCGCTGCTATCGGGGTTTAGGGTTACCATTAAGGTAGTGATGACCTCTTCTTCATTAACGATGTCTGGAGTATTGTCATCATCGGAACAGGAGGCAAAAAATAAGGTCAAAAAGGTAAACATAGATAAAAACTGAACTGTTTTCATGGCTAAAATTGAGAATGAATACTAAAACTAATTGTGATGTACTTGGGTTTCGCCTCAATGATATTCACATTTGATTCCTTTGATTCTTTCGAATCGACGCATATCAAAATAGGAGGAACTTCGGTGTTGAATCGAAGAGCCTTAAAAAGAGACGAAAAACAGGAGGGATTATCCTAAAATAGTAGGCGGGGGCCTTGAGAAAAGTGAGCCCTTATAAAAAGAAACGATAGCTTCTTGATCGAAAGGACGGACTGTTGGTTCAGAAGGTATGATAATCAGCGACTTTTCAATAGTAGTCGCTGCCGGAATGATGCCATCAAGTTGCTGACCTTCGAGTGTCAATACACAAAGTTCACAATTCGTATTGGAGTCCTCCAACGTATCGTGATGCTCGTAAACATGAAATGCAGAAATCTTCGTCAGTAACAAACCGACAAGAATAAATATACCAAAAGGGCTTAGTATTTCTTTCATGTTATCACAAACTTAGTGAATTCTCAGTAAATTTTGATGCTTATCAAGTAATGATAGTAGAAGAGTGCTTCACAATGTATTCGATAGTAAGGAATTTTTTATGAAGTCTATCAACGCTCATAAAATACAAACTAGTAAACCCGACATTTGTGAAGGAGTCTTTTTTGGTGCCGATATATTTTTAGGCAACCATTTTTCATTTTTGACATCCTTATGGAAATCCTTTATATGATGATGAAAAGACTAAAACTATCAGTTGTAGCCCTAGTCGTACTCTCAATGATGACACAAATGTCATGCGATAGTAGCGATGATTCCAATGCGGAATGTCAAGATGCTATCTGTACGGCAGTATTCGTGAGAATCATGGTAACCATAACCGATGAAAATCAAAACCCCATTGCCTTGGATTCTTTTGAAGTGATACATCGGGAAAATGGAAATGCCATAGCAACATCACTAACTGCTTCTGAACTAGAAGGAGCTAAAGAACTCGGGCGATATCCATTGATAGAAGATGGAATTCTAGGAGTAAACCAAGAACTACAGGTTTTATTTAGAGGATACATTAACGGTCAGGAAGTCATAGATAGTGATTATACCGTTGGCACCGACTGTTGTCATGTAAGTGTGACTTCTGGAGATATAGCGCTTATCCTCTAACTAAAACGATGCCCCACCCCTCGAACGATCTAAAGTGCATTGTCCACTTTTTTCACTAATCTGAAAAATAGACTCCTTGTTGAAACCAAAATCGTCCGAACATGAATCGGCTTTCTAAGCGTACACTTTCGTTTAAAGTAATCGTTTGGTGTACTTAGAATTTCAACTTCTCGGGGAGGTATTTCGATACCAAACCTTCGTAGTAGGGGCGTAAGGCTTTGGCATCGGGTTTTATCGGAGCTTTGGAATAGAGATCGTACGGATTGAATTTTTTCACCCATTCAAACATTTCGTGGTCGTGGGCATTCATCAGATGACTATAGGCACCCTCTCGATGCTGGGCATAGAAAGAATGGTACCGTATCATATATAAAGCGGGTTCGGGTAAAAAATCCTTCGTTATTTGATAGAGGTATTCGTCATGGCCCCAACTCATTTTAACATTGTTCAATCCACAGTTTTTACTATAGATGCCATATTTATGATTGTATTTTTGATTTGTATAATCAGGGTTTTCCTTGAAAAATTCATGATAAACGATTTGATCCGAAAATTGGCATCCTACCGGGAAGGTGTCCCCTACAACGGCCCATTGAGGTTCGCCAAAAAGACAGAGCACCTTGCCCATATCATGTAAAAATCCGGTCAGTACAAACCAGTCTGGGTGTCCGTCTGCCCGAATGGCCTCAGAGGTTTGTAGTAAGTGTTGTAATTGATCTAAATCGATATCGGGGTCACTATCGTCTACCAGGGTGTTTAGAAAGGTAACGGCGTCCCAAATGGACATTTCCCTTCTATTGAACTTCAAGAATTCCTCTTCCTTTTTACAGACAAAATCATAGGTCTGAAAAGTGTGATTAAGACGATAGAACTGCTTTACGGTATCTAATCTATCGGAATCTACATAGTTTCGAAATTCTTCCTTCTTCTTTTGAGATACTTCCGGATCGGGATATCGCTCCAGCAAGTGATCTTCCCAATCATCAATATCATTCATTGGGGTATGCTGCGGTTTTAAGGGCTCTTTCATATGACGGATTTTATCATGGGGTACACCTTGCCATTGTACAACTTCAAAGCTACCAAATGCGTTGTAAGGTATGTACAGGATCGCAATTGCATATGGATAAACAATTCAAAAGAATGGAAAAATCAATCTATTACTCGAAGACTAGCGTTTCTATTTAATCAATTGGCTAGGGGGGTACCCGAATTGCTTCTTAAAACAGCGGCTGAAATAAAGTGGATCACTAAAACCAACATGGTCTGTAACTTCCGAAACATTGTACTTCTTGGTTTTAAGTAGTTTTGCCGATTTTTTTAGACGTATGGTTCTTATGAATTCATTGGGGGCAAGGCCGGTCAGCTCCTTGATTTTTCGATATAGTTTGGACGAACTCATTCCTATTTCCGCACAAAGAAAACTTGAGTTAAGACTCGTATTTCCCATGTTTTCCTCTATTAGCACGTTTAATCTGGCCATAAGATCTTCATCGATGGGGGAATGCACGATTAGGCTTACTTCACTTTCAATATCTTCAGAGAATCTGGCTTTTAGTAGTTTACGTGACCTGATGACGTTTTCGATTCGCGATCGTAAGAGCGATGGCTCAAAGGGTTTTACCAAATAGCCGTCTGCTCCATAGGTGAACCCTTTTATTTTATCTGCATTTTCAGATAAGGCCGTAAGCAGTATAACCGGAATATGGCTGATAGTGGCGTCATTTTTTAGGCGATCACAGAATTGAAGTCCGTCCATAATGGGCATCATAACATCGGCCACGCACAATATTGGCTTGATCTGGGCACAAATTCGTAGTGCTTCTTTACCGTTTTCCGCTTGGAATACCCTATAAAAGTCAGACAGGTAGTCGACCAAATAGGCGCGAAGTTCAGAGTTGTCCTCCACGATTAAGATACGTTCTTTTACATCTGTGCCTTGAATTATTTTTTTTGCAGTAGTGAGTTGAGGTGATTCGTCGATGATCCGATTTTGGCCATATTCAAAAATCTCATCACCGAGATAGGCATCACGTTCAATCGGTAGTTTCAATGTAAAAAGGCTCCCTTGATCTGGAGAACTCTGAACAGCAATGGTGCCTTTGTGCAAACTGACCAGGGCTTTTACAAAGGAAAGGCCAATGCCTGCTCCGGTATTATTAGCGGTACTGTTTTTTGCTTGATAGAACCTTGTAAAGATCTTTTCGTGACTCGCTGACGGAATTCCTATTCCGTTATCACTTACTTCTACGACCAGAAGCACTTGGTTGTTTTCCGTTTTTTTGGTCAAAAAGAGATCCACGTTGCCGTATTCGTGGGTAAACTTGAAAGCGTTGCTCAACAGATTGTATAGAATTTTATCATATTTATCACGATCGATGTACCCTTGAAAATCATCTATTTCGGAAATGTAATTGAATTGTATTTTTCTGTCTTCCGCAAATTCTTCGAAAGTCTCGAACGTGGTCTTCGTATGCTTTGCGATGTCTGTTTTTGATACCTTCAATCGTAATTTCCCTGTTTTTGATTTTCTAAAGTCCAGTACTTGGTCCACTAAATTCAACAGCCTATTGGTATTTTGATGTATGAGGTCAAACTTTCTTTTTTGAAAGTGATTGGTCGTTTCTTTATTCTCTTCCAATAACTGTTTGATAGGGCCTAAAATCAACGTTAAGGGGGTTCTGATTTCATGGGATATGTTGGTGAAAAACCGAAGTTTCTCATTGTTCAGTTTCTCATCACGTTCACGCCTTACTTTCTCCATCAAGAGTTGTTGTTTCAATTCTAGTCTTATTTTGATTTGCCTTCGAATCAAATAGAAGAGTAAAGTCAGAATGAGCAGTAGCAATATCCAAGCTTTGTAGGTGAGCCAGAAAGGGGGTAAAATAGCTACTTCGTAGACCGAGGGATCGCTCCAGACACCATGACTGTTCATCGCTCTCACTTTGAACACATAGTCCCCGAAAAAAAGATTGGTGTATTGAACAGTCCGCTGATTTACGTCAACCGTATTCCACGATTCATCAAAGCCTTCTAAAATATAGCTGTACTTGTTGGCCCGTTCGTTGACATAGGAAGGACTGGAAAAGGTAAATGCGAAATTCTTGTTTACATTTTTCAATCTTAGTTTGCGTTCTGAATTAATATCCTTGTCCAGAATTTTTTGGTCATTTAAAATACTTCCGACTTTAATCTCTTTGTTTTGTACACTAACACTAGTAATCATTGGTGGGGGCGAATAGTCATTATCTTTTAGCACTGATGGCGAAAAGGAAATGACCCCGTCTTTACCTCCCAAATAAATATGCGAATCATCCGAATAGTAAAAACCGCTCAAACTAAACACATCTAAGCGATTGCCACTGTTAGCATGATATGTTTTTAATTCATGGGTATTCACATCATAACTGGCTACCTGATTATTGTTCATGTTGAGCCATAGCAAATCGTTTTCATCAGAGATTACGTCGGTTATCCACCTGCCCTGCAATTCCGTGGGCATCGTAGCGGGCAAAAAGTCATCGAGACTTTCATCGTAATAGTTCAATCCGTTTCTGGTAGCGGCCCAAATTCTTCCGTTATTGTCCTTGGCCAAATCGCTCACATTGTTGTGTAATAAACCTCTTTCAGGGTGGCTATTCGCCTTATACGACTTTGTCTTTTCAGAAAAAGAATCGTATCTGAAAACACCGTCTTGAGTGGCAATCCAAATCTTGCCTACATCGTCAACGAGAATTTTATTAACTTCTTTATGGACACTTGAAATGCCCGGCGAATCAATAACTTCTAATGTTTCTATGTCTATGGCAACCAAACCTTCTCCATGGGAGCCAACCACCATTTTGTTTTCACCGATCTTCGCGAAAGACAGCACGGGATCTTGCTGAAAGCCGACATTTAAAACCGCTGTGCGATCTTTTAAGTAATCATAAACCAAAATCTCGCCACTCCATAGACCACAATAAAATGTTTTGCCATCGAAAGACTGAATGCTAGCAATATCTTTCATGCCCTTGTATAGCGGAATGTAACTTTCATTTTCTGAAATAAACAGGCCGTTATGCCTAGTGGCCACCACTATTTTTCCATCAAATGTTTTTGAAAAGCCCCTTATACGAGGTACTTGGTTTTCAATATATTTGGAGATTTCTTTGTTCGTTTTAAACTGGTTTTCAAAGGGGTCGTATTTATCAAAACCGTTTTCCGTACCTACCCAGAGTACTCCTGATGCATCAAAAAAGAGTGCCGATATCAGATCATCGACCAGGGTATCATCATCGGAAAGCTCGGAGTAATACCACTCAAAATTCTGTGAAGCAACATCTTCTAAACGATCGACCACTAATATACCTCCCAAGGTACCCAGCCAATAGTTTCCTTCAGGAGATCGAGCGACCGAGATAAAATGTGGACCTATCTTGTCACGAACCGTTTCATCTTCAATATATAGGTTCTCAAATTCGTCACCTTCTTCATTTAACCTATAGAGCCCTTCGCGTGTACCTACGAAAATAGCTGCTTCCGTATCTTCATAAATGAAGTTTACATAAGGATTTACTTCCTCTGATTCCGGTACCGTTAGAGTATAGTTCTTCCGATTGGTAATGGCGCCTTTTTGATCGAGTTCGATTTTGACAATGCCAGCGGTTTTATAGCTGCCAATCCAAATATTGCCCATTGAATCTTCGAATATTTCCTTGATGTACTGAAAATTGGGTAGCGGTATTTTTTTGAATGTGTTTTGCCCTGGATAATATATGAATAAACCGTTGTCTTTAGTACCTATCCAAACCCGGCTAAAACGGTCAATATGAATGGACCTTATCTCAGGATCTGGCAAACTATTCGGGTTATCGGAATCGGGAAGGAATGTCGAAAAGGCTTGGGTATGCATATCCAAACGAATAAGCCCATTTCTTGTGCCTATCCACAATTGGTTCATTTCATTATCAAGTTCAAGTGCGGTAATATCCCCACTTTGAATCGTATTGTTCGATGATATGGCTCCGAACCCCTTGAATTCTTGTCCGTCAAAACGATTTAAACCAGAAAATGTGCCCAGCCAAAGAAAACCATTCTCATCCTGTAGAATATGCCGTACTGAATTATGTGAAAGCCCATCATTATCATTATAATGTTCGAACTTGATATTCTGGGCCTGCATATGGATGCCGAGCATCAATAGCAACAAAAATTTCATCACTTTCCGATACAGGGCTTTTTCAAATCGCATACTACAATTTACGGTTTTAAAAGGGAAGTCGCGGACCTTTTTCAGTGTACGTAATTTCCAAAGCGCAAGGCACTATATTACTCCAGCTTTGAATTCTTTTCCGAAGACATATAAAGTTCCAGCACGCCTCCTTCTATCAATTTTTCGTGGTTTATAAATGGTGCTTCCAAGGGCGTATCGTTCCATAACAACCTATCAACGTAGATGTTTTCGGAACTATTCCCATGGGATATGATTTGAACCTTTTCGCCTGGATAATAATTAGTGTTCAACATAATGGTAATGGAATCAAAAATGGGACTGCCGATTTCGTATTCCGGGTTTTCTTGAACACCGCCGTCCATTTGAAAAACACCTATTTTTAAAAGTACTGCCAAGCTTCCCATAAGACCTTGGTCTTCATCACCATTATACCCCGTCGAAGGATTTAGCCCGCCAAACACAATTTCCGAAACCTGCCTTGACCAATATTGAGTGAGGTCAGGACGGCCAAGCCTGTTAAAGATAAAGGCGGTTTGCATTGAGGGTTGGTTGCCGTAATTTATGGGAATTCGGCTCCATTCCGGATGCATCTCCCGATCATGCGAGCTTCCAGCCGTAAACCCTTGCTTTTGGGCTGCCTTAAATTGGGTGTTTAGTTTTTCCACGGCTTGTTCGGTACTTCCCATAAGCTGTGCTAAACCGATGAGGTCATGCGGTACAAACCACGTTGCTTGTGCCCCGTTAGACTCGTTGAATCCCGATTCATATTTGTACGGATCAAAGTGTGGGTGCCACTGCCCCCTAACATCCTTTGGACGCATCCAACCCGAGACTTCATCGTACACATTTTTGTAGTTAAGAGCCCTTTTCGAAAAATAGTTGAAGTCTTGTACTTCACCTAATTTTTTCGCAAGTTGTGCCAGTACAAAATCTTGGTAGGCATATTCCATTGTCAGGCTGGCCCCATCTTGATGTCCTCCGAACTTGCCTTCGGGTATGGGGTATGGCACATAGCCTTTATCAAGGTAGTGCTTCAGACCACCACCAATAGTGGTCGTATGTTCATATCCGGCTTTTTCCATGATACCGCCAGGCATATGGTTCTTTTTTAGTTTTTGATAAACCGAATCAAGATCTTTGGTAATCAGACCTTGTTGAATCGCACTTACAATAAACGGAGTACTGGAAGCACCTGTCATTACATAGGTGTAATTGCCTCCGGAAGGCCCTCTAGGAATGAGTCCGCCATCCTTTTCGTACTGTAAAAGCGACTGAACAAATTCTTCTTTTATTTCAGGATAGACTAATCCCCAGAGTGTATTGATCGTCCATTGTGCTCCCCAAAAAGAATCGGAATTGTAGTGATTGAATTCAGGAATTCCATACGGGTCGAGGGGCAATTGGCCAATGCGAAATGCAGCTCCAGTATTGTCAGGATACGCACCATTGACATCACTAATGGTCCGTCGCCCTTGCAAAGCGTGCCATAAGTCGGTGTAAAACCTTCTTTGGGCCTTTTTTGTTGCGCCCTGCACCTTTATCCTGCTCAATAATTCGTTCCATTCCTCCTTCGAATCTTGAACTATTTGATCAAAATTCCAGTGTGACAGTTCAGCATCCATATTGCGTTTTGCATTGGCGGTCGAGGTGTACGAAATAGCGACCTTCATTAATACAGGCTGCTGGCTTTCTTTCAAAGCCAATTTATAGTTGCCGGTTTCTTGATGCTTTAGTAAGCTCTTAGCGGCCGTATTTAAAACAACATGAAAGAAAACTGAGTGTGGCTTTGGTTTTCTGCTGGTGGGAGCCACCACGAACTCACCTGAAAATTCCGTAGCGGAAATTTGGGTCAGTTGCCCTTTTAATGTCTCACATGGCCCTAATTGCCCATTAAGGTTGAATAAAATGGCTTTCTCTGCCTTATCGTTTTCAAAGGTATATCTATGCATACCAACGCGTTTGGTGCTGGTCAGCTCGGTCTTTATGCCATAGCGTTGTAATTTTACCCGGTGATAGCCAGGTGAGACTTCTTCATCTTCATGGGAGAATTTTGAATAGAAATCCGTGAATACCGTCGCTTGGTTTTCGGCGTCTAATACTACGGGCATAACCGAAAGCCCTGAGAGTTGCCAGCCGTGTACATGACTAAATCCCTTTATCGTATCTATTTCATAGCGATAGCCACTACCCCAAGTTCCTTTTAGTTGCGTATCAGGACTTAGATTTACCATGCCAAAAGGACGGGCCGCCGAGGAAAAAAGAAACCATCTGGAATTCTCGGTATCTAACTGCGGATACACCAAATCAACGGGTTGAATAGCGTTAACCACTTCTTTGCGGTTTTTTTCAATTTGTTTGCAGCAATGAAGAGCGCCTACAATCAAAAGCATCCATGAAATTGTGTATAAAGGAACTCTGATGGTTTTCATTCAATAGTTGCTTGAAGTTTACTGCGTAAATTTGATGCTATCTTTTTCATCATTTCAAAATCAGGAAATCCATTATTAGGCCTCCTGAGCTCTGGAGAATACCAATTTACCCATTTCTTGTTTTTATCCCCTATTTCTCTAGTTTTATATAGCTTTTCTAGTTGCGCCGTCGCTTCTGGTAGCAGTGTTAATGCCTCTTTTATGAAGGTCGCATCTTGCCCATTGGAAGCTTTCTTTTTTAGCTTGGCCATTTTGTGCAAGGTTTGCTCAAAGGCAATAAGTTCGGCATACAATAAACTTGGAAGGTAGATGTAATCATGATAGAATTCTTTGTTCATTGTATTCTTCGATACCCCTTTTGAGGCCTCAAGTAGTGCTGCCTTGATTTTCTTTGCAGTATGGCCAACGTGCTCAAAATCATTTTGAACCCTTGCATAGTCTGAAGGTACCGGTGTTTTGCCGGGGCGCTCAATAGGCTCATCCGATAGGTACGATATGACCTCGCGAATTTCCCATAGGTGCTGAACATACCCTATTCGACCCTCTTGGGCGTCGCTAAGCAGTCGCATTGAGGCCACGGCATGCGCTGCGGTTTCCGCCTCGAAATAGCGCGCTGTCCATTTTTTGTAGAAGGCTTCCCCGGTAAATTCGTCGGGAGTATTCGAAATTTCTGAATACGCCTCTATATTCAAAAGGAAGGGCCTAAAGTTTTGACCATTTACCAAACAAAACTGATAAGCATCCAGGTCTTCAAAAGAGGCTTTCATCACATACTCTATGGTTTCGGGATAGGGATTATGAACGGTATGGTTTAACCAAAAGCCTGCATGCATATAGGTCCCGAACGCATACCTATCCGTGGTATTCGGTAAGAACCTATAATCGCCAAAACCGTCATCCGACCAGCAGACGATCCAATCTTTAGGTGGTCTAAAACCATCGTTCCACATTTGCATGGCATCGGAATAGCAGACCAAAACCTTCTCGGCTTTAGGGTTGTATTCCTCTACAAGTGCTCCAAAAACTTCATATACGGCATTGAATACCTCAATTTTGTCTTCTCCACAACTACTTTCGTATTCCCAGTCCCAGACCTGATGTCTCGGGCGCAGCATGAAAATATCCGTTTTTTTTAATGGTGTTTTCTCCAGGTAGTAGCGCCAAGCACCGATCCAATCCTCTTTATAGTGCTCCCAACAAGTGGCTTTATCAGCTGACATCGGATGTATTTGATACCCCAAAGCGAAGTCAATGGCTATTTTCATCCCTTTGGAATGGGCATAATCAATCATTTTCTCAAGGTACTCGATGTTTATTTTATACTCGGGATGGAGTTCTTTATATTCCGGTCGAATGAAAAATTCCGGCCTACCCAACATATCGAATAGTTGAATGGCATTGTAACGTAGTCTGACTAGGGCATTGATCATTTCAGTATAGCTCTCCCAGTCGTATTCAAGTAGGTTTCCTCGATAGTTGGCCAGTTCATCAACATCGTTTTCGAAGTAACATAAAAGTGGGACTTTTGGTGGAGGTATTTTTTTGTTTTCGAAAGCGAAAAAATCGGTGATTTTTTTTTGCTTTGGAAGTTTACCTGTCCAAAATTTCAAAGGATCGATATCCAAAATTTCTTCCGCGTAGTCATATACTGCATATTGTAGGCCCTGTATATCGGAACCCGCTAGAATGATTGCTTGCGCTCCGTTCTTCAAGGATGCCTTGGACCATATTCCGCCTCTTGGCCCCGGGTTGGATGGCGATAGTTCTAACTTCGACTCTTTTGTTAAATTCGTGATTATCGTATTGGACCGTGACGTGCCTAGTACGAAAAACAAACCGTCATCCGGTAGTTTTTCAGTTTCAGAGATTACTTTGATGCTAAAATCGGCAACGTCACCCAAGTCATTTTTAAAATCGCTAATGAGGTTTAATTCCAATTCGCTTGGGGCATTTCCGCTAATGATGAAACACTCTTGAGCGCTTTCTTCCGCGCATGATAGCAGAAACGTTGTGACCAGAGAGAGCAACCAGATACGCTTAAATTCATAACAAAGCGACTGTTTCGGTATACGGTTCCTCATAATGCTAAAAAGGTTGAATTGATCCATATGATACTAGAGTTGCGCATAGTATAAAATAAAATGGGCAGATGATATGAGGTCCGCCCATTTTAAACTCAACTAACTAACAATTTTAGAAACTTTAATAACCTGGATTTTGCTGCAAAGAGCCGTCCGAAAGCTGTAGTTCAGATTCAGGAATGGGTCTTAATAAATGAACTCCGCTGTCAAAGGCACCGTGATCAACTACTTGGGGGTTGTATACGTTGATTCGCTCCTCAAGCTTTCCTGTTCGCTTCAATACTGCCCACCTATTGGACTCACCCGCCAGTTCAACTGCTCTTTCATTCAAGATGTCATCAATGGTCACGGTCGCATATGAATTGGCAACACCGGTAGCGCGCTCCCTCACAATATTGATATGGGAAAGGGAAGCAGCGGTATTTCCTGCTCCTAAATGAGCCTCCGCGGCAATCAAATGCGTACCCGCCACTCTAAAAACAAAAGTGTCACGAGCACCATCCGTATTTTCGTTAAAATCATTGTCATCGAACTTTTTGAAAATTGGAAAATTAGTTCTCAAAATGTTCGAAGAATACTGATAGGTCGCTCCATCAATGTTTTCAGGAAGCCCGAACAAATACTGATCGGGTTGATACACATAATACCGATTCATTTTGTCTGCTAATTCTAAAGGGTCCAAGGCAATCTTAGGGTAAAATACTACCGTATCACCGGGTTGAATGAGTTCTTCGGGTAGCGGGCCTTCTTCTCCATCCGCATCGTAGATATCCTCGGAATCGGCAAAGAGCACTCTATGGATAGTAGCTTCTTCCCTAGAATCGTTTTCCGCAAACAAAGAATAGAAAAAAGGAGTTGGCATTGCCCCAAAACCCTGTGTTCCATAGGGAGTGCCGATTCTGGTGATACCGGGATAATTGAATACTTGGTTCATGAATGCAGCATGCTTGTTGTTTTGTTTATCTGTATCCAATGCACCTGTGCCCCATTGAACGGCAAAAAGTATCTCGTCATTTACTTGGTTGTCAATGTCGAATACTTCAGCAAAAGATTGGGTTCGAATATCATAACCGCCTATAGCCGTTTCGGCCAATGAAGCTGCCGTCGCAAAATCAGAAGAGGTACCAAATGAACTATACCCTCGGGTTAAATAGACCTCAGCTAATAAATGTTGCGCTGCCCTTTTTGAAAAGCGTCCGGTTTCCGGTTCATCCAATAATGTAGGGATGGCTTCTTCCAAGTCCGTTATAATTTGCGCATAGGTTTCTTCTTCCGAAGACCTAGCATAGTCGGTTCGAATTGTAGTTGCTTCCTCCAATTCAATAACGACCCCGCCATACTGCTGTGCCAAATTGAAATAAGCCAATGCCCTTAGAGCTTTTGCCTGTGCAATTCCATAATCTCTGGCCCCGAGATTGGATTCGCTCCAGCTGATTTGATTTTGAAAGCGGTTGATTACCGTATTGGCCTTTCCAATAACACTGTAATTATTGGCCCAAACGGAAACTCCCAATCCGGCATTCATATTAAAGTAGTCGTTCGTTGGTGAAAACGAAAACACTTCGCCTTGACTGGCAAAAATATCGGTACCAAAAAATTTGAACGAATAATTGCTATAGACGGACCTAAGGCTAGTATAAACGCCAACAACAAGCTGGTCGGCGGTTTCTTCATCAATAAAATTCTCACTGGTGATATCGGAAAAAATATCTTCTTCGATATAATCGTCACATGCATTAAAGGTTATCATACCTATTAGTATGAAACCGAAATATTTAATTTTTCTAACTAGTTTCATTGTCATTTTTTTTATGTTAATAGGCTAATTTTAGACCGAATAATATCGTTTTAACCGAATACCCCATATTGTATGAGTTTTGTAAACCAGTTTCCGGGTCAGGACCTGTGAAATCAGTAAATGTAAACGGGTTTTGAACATCAAGCGATAAACGAAGGTTTGACATCTTTAACTTGTCCAAAAGCGTTTGTGGAAAGGAATAGGCTAGACCTATGTTTCCGATTCTAACGAATGACATATCTTCATAAAACCATGGAAATGAACCTTCGCCATATTCAACGGAAGGGTATTGAGCGTTCTGATTGTTCGGTGTCCAATAATCTTGTACCATACTATTGAAAACAGCCCTGTCACCTTGGAAGGTCGAGAAATTTTGATGCCATTCCGAATGTCCGAAAACACCTTGTCTCGTATTTACCTGAACATTGAGTTCTAAATTCTTGTAGTTGAAGGTATTTGTCATACCGGCTATCCAATCAGGCGACTGGGCGCCGAGCACAACTTTATCGTCTTGATTGATTAGACCATCGTCATTTTGATCAACAAATTTATACTGACCCGGTAATAGTCCAAATGCGTTTGCTTCCGCCGCTTCGTCCACCGACCAAATGCCATCGATTTCGTAATCAAAAGTCGCATCTATTGGAGCTCCGACCTGTAAGATACCGTTTAAACGGGAATCAGTACCGACAAGTATTTGATCGACTCCGTCGAACAACTCCAGAATTTCGTTTTCGTTTCTTGTGAAGTTGATGTTCGTTCGCCAAGAAAAATCCTCAGTGCGCACATTAACGGTATTAAGAGTAAGTTCGACACCCCTGTTTCTAACAGAACCAAAGTTGCCTATAGAGGAGGGTGTACTTCCGGGATTACCCAGCCCTGTAATAAAAGATAACTGGCGATTAAGTATGCTGCCTTCTGTAGTTTTGTTGTAGTACTCGAACCCAAAGTTTACCCGACTGTTCAGTATCGCCAGATCCAAACCAACATTATACTCTTTTGAAACCTCCCATGTAAGGTCTGCATTGGGGAGGGTCTCAACAATTCTACCTAAACCGTTATTGTCTCCGAAGAGGTAATTCGCTTGGTTCAAAAATGCGAGAGAGCTATAGGCATCTACCGTATTGTCGTTACCAGACTCACCGTAACTTACTCTTAATTTCAGATTGTTCAGCCAATCAACATCTTGAAGAAAAGCTTCTTCACTAGCTCTCCAGGCAAATGCGGCGGAAGGGAAGAATTGCCACTTATTACCCACTGATAATTTTGAAGATCCATCATATCTGCCGGTTACGGTGAACAGATATCTATCTTTCAAACTATAATTCAAACGACCCGCAAAAGAAGCCAAGGTCTCTTTTTGATAGAAACTGTCAAAGTTTCTGATATCGGTGCCGCCTTCGGTATTGAAAAACAAAAAGGCATCCGTATCAAAATTTCTTGTCTCGATCTGACCTCCTTCTCGATTATCATAAAAAATAGAGGAGATTAGGGTAGCCTTCAAATTTTGATCTCCTTTAAGGTCGAAATCAAAATCTAGGATATTATCCCAAGTGTAAGAAGTTCTTAGCCCACTGTCATAAACAGAGCGCACGCGACTTGGGTCATTCCGCGAATTTTTGGTCAACAACCCTCTGAACTCGCCAAAACGACTTGAAGAAACATTTGGCGAAAATTGCGTCTTAAAATTAAGCCATTTTGTAGGCTTATAGTTGAAAAAAATATTGGCAATGACATCCAATGACCTTGTGTTTACCCTCCAATCACCTTGATCCTCAAATATCGGATTTGGAAAGCGGAGGTCTTGCTGGTCTGGAAAGACAATAGCCTCCCCATTGGCATCAAAGGGATTTACTGTTGGGGCCAAACGAAAAGTGCTTCTAAACAGCTCTCTACTACCTTCTTCACGTTCTGAAAGTGCCAAATATGCTTTGATGCCTACCGTTACTTTATCCGAAACCTTTTTAGAAAGCGACGCACTTAGGTTATAGCGCTCAAATTCTTCTATTCCGATGACTCCTTCATCATGAAGATATCCTACGGACCCATTGTATACTAGTCCATTACTGCCTCCTGACATTCCCACTGAGTGGCTAGTTTGAATCCCAGTGCGCTGAAAGGTGTCGATCCAGTTGGTATATCTTCCGTTCGACACATTACTGGCCTCTTCATTGGAGCTTTGAAATTCGGTAGACCGATCAATAGTAACGTTATTGTAGTCCGATACAGTAAGGCCAGTGCTTAACCATTCTCTGGCCCTTAGTACGTCATCAACAAAATTGACATAACCTGGACCATCGTAAAACTCAGGTACATTCGTGGCCGACCTTAGACCAAAAGTCGCATCATATGTAAACCTTGTTCGCCCTTCTATGCCATTTTTTGTAGTTATAATAACAACACCATTGGCACCTCTAGAACCATAAATCGCCGTTGCAGACGCATCTTTTAAGATGTCCATTTGTTCAATGTCCGCAGGATTCAGTACTGTAATATCATCAAAGAAAACACCATCTACCACATAAAGGGGCTGTGATGGGTCATCATCTACATTATTACTAACACCATCTCTTTCACTACCTTGATTTGCTGTGATTACGGTATTACCCCTAATTTTTATAGACAAAGGCGCTCCAGGTTTTGAACTTAAGGTTCGTACATCGACACCGGCGACCCTACCCTGTAGTGCCTGACCTAAATCTGTCTTGCGCTGCTCTGTCAAGGTCTCATTACTTACTGAGGCAACAGCCCCGGTAAGGTCACTTTTCTTTACAGCACCGTAACCGATTACTACGACCTCTTCCAATCCTGTTGATGACTCGCTAAGTTGAACCGTATAGCTAGTTGAGCCATCCAAAGAGATTTCCTTAGTTTCATAACCGATGTAAGAGATCACCAAAGTTGAGGCGTCGCCATTTACCGTTATGGTAAAGTTTCCATCAAAATCAGAGACTACCCCATTGGTAGTTCCCTTTTCCAAGACACTAGCACCGGGTAAGGGGCCATCTGTCACATCAAGCACAACACCAGTAACCTGCGTTTGTGAAAATGAAACCGACGCGACACCTAGAACAAGGAGCGTCATTAAAATCTTAAGTTTTTTCATTTTGAATAAGTTGATTAAAGTTTACTCAAACATACAAGCACCTCAAGGTTGTAGAGATGGATATTTGCATCAAAAACATGGATAAATCTGTCAATAGTGCAATTTTTACAGGGGTTTTATGCCATTCCTTGAAAATCGGAACAGATTTGTGGATGCCCCCTGATCCCAATAGAGATACTTGGTTTGTTTTATTCTGGAAGTAAACCAAGAGCTACAAGTTTTATGTAATGGGGTATGAACAAGCAATAAGTGATTGCCAGCGGCCATACTTTTGGCACCGACCGATGTTTTGTTAGCATCTTTTACAGCACTTTGACTGAAAGAAATTAAGCACAGTCGATACTTGGAATACCGGTTCTTTTAAAAACTCTTTTTGCTTAATTTCCCATGGCGTGTATAATTGACACGTCATTTCAAACCTCCGCCTTGTTTTATTTCATAATTTGTCCGTAGCTAATTCAAAACCGACTTCGACGATGCGTACTAGAAAACGAAACACTTCCCTTGTTTTTTCGATCCTACTTTTTATCTGCTATAGTCCGCTGCAGGCGCAATCATCAAATACTCCAAGTAATTATGGAGATTTGGTATCTTTCTTTCAGGATTGGCGCTCCTTTGAGAATCCGCCCCTTCGAGAAGGTGCCCCCGATTATACCAAAGCAACATTTGAAAGTCGACAACCGCAGTTTGAGCAACTACAGACCCGATTTACCGCCTTGGATACGGCCGAAATGACCATAGGCCAACAGGTCGATTGGTATATTGTGCGAGCGGAACTCAAGGGGTACGATTTTAATTACCGCATCCTCAAACCTTGGGAACGTGACCCTGCCTTCTACAAATCGCTTTGGATGGAACGAAGTGATGTGCCCGCACATGAAGGGCCGACGCATCACGGCACGACAGAACTCTGGACCTACGATTTTCCTTTGGATAAAATGGAGCAGGAGCGACTTTTGCATGAATTGGGAATGATCGTTCCGCTAAACGAACAGGCCAAACAGAACCTTACCGGAAATGCTAGGGAACTATGGATTGCCGGAATCCGAATCATCCGCAATCAAAGTGAACACCTGACATCGATGCTAACGCTACCGGGAGTAGGTAAGGATAAAAAGCTTGTGAAGCGTATTGAGGAAGCCACCGCCTCCACAGATGCTTTCGTCGCCTGGTTGGAAAAAGAGAGTGAGGCAAAAACGGGCCCCTCAGGCATCGGAAAGGAAAATTATACTTGGTATTTGCAGAACGTTCATTTGGTTCCCTTGACTTGGGACGATGAGGTGATGCTGCTCAAAAGGGAATTGGCCCGGGCTTGGGCGTCCTTGAAATTAGAAGAACATCGAAATCGAAAGCTGCCCCAATTGACCGCTGCGAGTTCACCGGAAGATTATGCGACCCGGGCCGATAGGGCAACACGTAGTTTGATCGACTTTTTGGACAAGCAAGACATCGTTACCGTAAAAGAGTACTTTGAACCTGCCATTCGTGAACATCTCGGTGCTTTCGTTCCAGAGAATAAACGCAACTTTTTTTGGATAACCGCTCACTATGATCAACGGCCGTTGTATTCCCACTTTTACCATTGGTTTGAACTGGCACGCATGGATACCGAGCCGAATGCGAGCGAAATCCGAAAAGGACCGCTACTGTATAACATTTTTGATTCACGAAATGAAGGTACGGCCACGGCGGTAGAGGAGATGTTCATGCAGGCCGGCCTCTATGACGACAACCCCAGGGTACGTGAAATTGTATATATCATGATCGCTCAACGTGCTGCCAGAGGTTTGGGGTCCTTGTATGCGCATGCCAACGAAATGACGATGGAGGAAGCGGGCGGTATTCATTCGGAATACACTCCGCGTGGTTGGATGAAAACCGAAAAAGAGCTGTTGCTCTTTGAACAGCATCTGTATATGAGACAACCCGGTTACGGAAGCAGTTATATTACCGGAAAGTATTTGTTGGAGCAGGCCATGATGGATTTTGCCAAAATGAAGGAAGTGAAGAACGAACCGTTTGCCCTTAAGGACTTTTTCGACCAATTAAATGGGGTAGGTAACATTCCTATATCCCTAGGTACGTGGCAGATGACCGGCAATGGGGCATCACTCCAGAATATCAAAGAGTAGTTGTCAGCACCTTATTTGTTGGGTAGAGTATCCCTGATCACCTTTTTCAAATTAGCGCCGGCGCCATCTATATCATAGGTCTGGTGGTCAGTATCGTTCACTTAGATTAATGGTTTTTAAGTGACTTTGCTGCTTCATAAAGAGACCGAGATCGATTTCTAGGTACTCGGTATAGATCTCAGGATAAAGGCAAAACGGTCTAGATGTATTTCGTATCTTATAAGGATATAATACGACAGCTATGAGGTTCTATTCAGCTTTTGTTTTACTAGTACTTTGGTCAATTCAAATCGATGCCCAAAAATCGAAACAAACCGTAAAATGGGTCGAAGGTACGGTCTTGAATTCAAAACGGAAACCGGTAAAACGAGCCATAATTTACCTTGATTCGGTAAAAACGAAAATTAAGACCAATAAAAAAGGTCAGTTTCGAATTGGTTTAAAACCATCTAATAGAACTGTTTCGGCATACTCATGGAATTATGGTATTGAGACCATTACTTATCAAGGCGATGCCGATATTTTGATAGTCTTTCCCAAAAGTGAGTCAATTATGTCAGAAGAAGAACTGGAAAGATTAGGGTTCAAGACTAGGGTCAGAAGAACCCAAAAAGAACTAAAGGATTACAGTGAATATCTAAACATGTACCAATTAATTGCCACTGAGGTTCCCGGTGCAATGGTGAGTGGCAAAACAATTCGTTTGCGAGGCGTCAACTCTGTTCAAAATGGTCAAGACCCATTGATACTTGTAGATGGTACTCCCACTAGTTCCTTAGAAGCTATTTTTCCTAGGGAAGTGGCTTCAGTAAAGGTGATTCGCGACGAGGGCACTTCGCTTTATGGGGTGCGCGGAAGTAATGGGGTCATTTTGATAGAGATGAAAAAGTAATCGAACTGTACTACCTTTACAGGAGTTCTATGCTCTTCACATTTTCATGAACAAGTTTGTTTTTATCCTTTTTTTTGACCTTTGTGTAAACCGAAGACCAGCATATATTAGGTATCTAGCCCATCTCCTCATCATTAAGCTCTTTAATGAAATACGAGGGTAAAATACCCAAACGTTTTTTAAAGGCCGAGTAAAAGGTATTTAGATTGTTGAATCCGCTTGAGCGCGCTATATAACTGAGCTTACTATTTCTAAAGTCTTTGTCTTCCACTAATCGGTTTAATAGAAAATTGATTCTAAGTTCGTTAATGTAGTTGTTGAAATTAGTTTTCTTTTCATGGTTGATTACAAGGGATAAATATTTTTGATTGGTTTGTAGTTTTTCCGAGAGACTTCGTAAACTACATTTCGTATCGAGAAAAAAATTATCCTCCTCAAATCTTTGCAATTTCGTAAGGATGATTTCTTTCACATCTTCATCGATATACGCCTGTTGTGACTTAGGTCCTTTTTTTGTCGTGACAGGCTTCCTAGCAGTCGAATTTGCATCAGGAACAATTTTTTTCTGATTCAGCTTCTCTAGGGTCAATTCTTTGGTCCTGTTAAATAGAAGCTTGTTCTTTTTTTTGACTTTCATGTAGGAGTAGGCCGCTATGCCGGTAGAAATGAGTGTCAGTATCAAAATCAGGGTCAAAAAGCGATACTTTTGCGCTTGGCTCTCTGTTCGTAATTCCAATAATTCTTTTTGTCTGGAAATATTATCGATTTTGCGTTCGGCCTCCAATATTTTGATCCGTTGTTCAGATTCTACTGAAAACAGCGAGTCGCTTATGGAAAGATGAAGGTCGGAAAAAGCAGCAGCATCCAAAGAATCTCCGTTGAACAAGTAAAGTTGTGATAGTTCTTTGCTGACCTCTTTGATAACGTCGAAGGCATTAATGACCTTTGCTGAATAAAATGCTTTTTCGTAACTGGTTATTGATTGAATAGTGTCTTGTACTTCCAAATATAATTTGGCCATCAATACATGAGCTCTCGGCCTTCTAAACCGATAGTTGTTCGAATCTATTAGGTCTAAGGATTTGGACAAAAAATAGTCCGCCATAGTAAACTCCTTTTCCTCGATGTAAATGTTTGCCATGTTCATGTAAACAATGCTTCTAACATAGCTTCCTGGCTCTTGAATTTTCTTTTCCATTCTTAAATAGAACTCATAGATTTCAGAGGCCTTTTCGATTCCCTCGAGTTTGTGCGCCATTCGAGCTAACTCATCGATTTTTGGAAATATGTACTGTACTTTTTCTAGGGTTAAAATTAGATCCAGACCTTTGAGGCAATTATCCAACGCTTTGTCATATTCATTCAGTCTAAGATAGACATGTGAAATAGCAGAATACGCCCGCATTTCGGCGTACTTATTTTGAGATTTTTCACCCATTTCCAATACATCCAAGGCCGTTTTTAATGCAAGTTCATATTTCCCCTGTTCTGCAAAAACATATGACTTTAATGTACCACTTTCGGCGATTAACTCGTGAATGTTCTGAGATTCGATTTGAGATTCGATTTGGGCTATTTTGCTTAAAGCACGCCCGAAAAGACCTTGGATAAAATAGATATAGGCTTGATTTAAGGACGATTTGAGATACTCAGGTTTGAAATCTAAATCCAATGCTAGCCTTTGGGCTTCATCATTGTACTTTTTCGCTTTGTCAGTTGATCTGTAAATAAAAAAAGTGAACAAATCTAAACAAGCCTCAACTCTTTGTATTCCGAAAGATTCATTTTTCCTTTCAATCAATTTTGCTTCATTGAAAGATTCAGGGTTTTCGATGAGCTGTTTCTCTACTAAGCTTTCGATTCTTTCTAGATAAGGGAGCAGTTCAATGGTAGCACAAACCTGGTCGCGGGAGTGCAGCCAAATGGGCGATAATACGAAGAACATTACTAGACTAAGACGACTCATTGATACGTTTTTCAAGCCAAGATTTGTATTATAAGAGGTAGTGTCAAGCTAGCTATACTAAAGTAAGAATAAATACCATAGACTCGTAGTCTTCTAAGTGTATTGCGCACAATTAATTTAAATAGTTAGCTATTCGATCATAATAGAACCAAGTGATCCCTATTCTGTTTAAAAAGATTCAATATTGAGGTTATAAAAAAAGCAATATTGCCAACCGACAATATTGCTTTAAACTAACTTCAACGCTCTAAGGTTTTTGACAGATTACGGTAAATTCAAAAACCAATGAGTATTGAAAGAACTTGAATAAACTAACTCACCTCTAAGATAATTTTTAAAATCACCAATGTAGATTGTGTCCAAAAAACATAATTCAAATTCATGAATTTTCGTCTCGTTATGTCATTTACAAGGTCATTTGATAGTGCTTTTTGTCTTAT
Organism: uncultured Flavobacteriaceae bacterium; assembly: GCA_947494565.1. Lineage (GTDB taxonomy): Bacteria > Bacteroidota > Bacteroidia > Flavobacteriales > Flavobacteriaceae > Maribacter_C. Next base: position 134,932 of record CANLVG010000007.1, read on the forward strand.
CTTTTAAAAGAACAATCGTATAGCTGTTCTACGTCGAGAATTGGCACTTCTTGTGGCGCTAGGACTTAATTAGGTGCAAGCAAATGAGATTTTTATAAAACGCCTATTTGACCTAAAAGGAGGTATACCAATGAAGGATAGTTAATACCAAACTATGATGAATTCAATTTGGCACGACTGTTTGTTTTGTACAATTATCCTTTTGGGTTATTTCGGTAGTGCCCAACTGCAATGCCCAAAGATCGATAACCCCGTAAATGGTGATACGGATGTACCTGTAGATACACAAGTATCATGGAATGTTGTTGGGGGTATCGATGGTTATTCGGTCTCATTAGGTACTACCGAAGGTGGTTCGGACATATTAAATAGCCGATCGGCTGCTCTTGTAAATTTTTTGACACCAGTTGTAGGGTTGCCCGATAACACAGAAATTTTCGTGACCATAAGTCTTTTTTTAGACGATGGTACTTTTATTACATGCCCCTCGGAAAAGTTTACCACAGTCGACGTGATGACTCCTCCAAATTGTACTACCTTGAATCAACCGCTGCCTGGAGCGGAAGATGTGAATTCAGGCGAGGAGTTGGTATGGGATTATGCGCCTACGGCAACGGGGTATAAACTATCTATTGGAGTAACGGAAATGGGTGAGGAACTATTGGCGGAGACCGATATCGGAAATAATTTGTCGTACCGACCCGTTGAAAACCTTCCTCTGAATACCCGGCTTTTCATAACGATAACCCCTTACAATGAAAATGGTGATGCCCAATCATGTTCTTTTCAGACATTTACGACCGGGGCGTCGAATATTGATTGTGATCAGTTCAGGCCAGAAACCAATATGCCGGAAGTAATAGGACTATGTAAAGGCAGCTCGACGGTTATCGTTTCGACCGATGACCGCGCCCAAGGTTTTCGCTGGTATAGAATTGAAGAGGGTTCGGAAGTATTATTTTCTGAGGAAGAGGCTGTCACAATTTCAGCGGTAGGTGAGTATCGGTACGAAGCCTACAATTCTGTATCACTTTTTGGAGATACCTCGGAATGTACTAGAATACACTCTTTTTCGGTGGTTGATTCAGAAATTGCAACCATAGAGGAGGTAAAAGCTGAGAGAGGGCGTTTTGGAATTAATATAGAGGTTATAACCTCGGGTATCGGGAATTATGAATATGCCTTGGACACAATTGAGGGTCCCTATACAGATAGCGCCATTTTTACTTCGATTGCAGAGGGGAATCATAACATTTTTGTTAGGGACAAGAATGGGTGTGGAATTTCAGAGTATTTTTTCGTTCAGAGCATAGCTAGAAAAGACTTTCCAGTTTTTTTTACCCCCAACAACGACGGTATCAACGACTATTGGCAGTTTACTCCAATGAATGGGGTTATCGCCAACTTAAAAATGATTTTTATTTTTGACCGCTATGGAAACTTACTATCGCAGTTGGTACCCGAATCTATCGGCTGGGATGGTACGGTCAATGGAAAAGCGATGCCGTCATCAACCTATTGGTACAAGGCTACCTCGGTATATGATGAAACGATCGGGGGCTACTTTGCATTGAAAAGATAAATCCGTCTTTTAGAATAGTACCTTAGTTTTCAAAAACCAATAGGGTGCCCTTATTTTGGGTTACGAAATACAGTTTGCCTCCCGTAGCAGATTTGACAGCTGCGATGGACTTCGCATCTTGAGGTGCCAAAAAACCGATTTCATCGTTAGGGATCGCTTCAAATGACCCTTTACCGTTACCTTTTAAATAAATTCCATTAAGCGCGTCATACCTTCCTATAAATGTTTCATTTCCAAAATCATTGCCGACCGCCAAAATATCTTGATTTCCGTCACCATCCAAATCAGTTAACACAATGTCATTAAGAGGTGCCAATTGGGCTTCAATGGGCAAGTCGTGTATTTTGAAAGAGCCATTGCCCAAGTTTTCTACATAGCTACTTTTATCGAAATTTCCCTTGAGCACGAAGGCATCACTTGCCTCTTGTGAGGTCAGCAACGTACTATCAGTGGCTTCGGCGTATTCCCTGAAGTAGCCGAATTTCGATCGAAACAGCGGACTTTGTTTAACGAGGTCACCCCAAAAGTTAACTGGGTACGACTTGAATGACCCGCTTTTGTCCTTAAGGTAGGCAAAGCTCACAGGGTCAATACTTCCGTTTTTATCAAAGTCCTTTGCGATTATAGTTACTGGTCTGTCAGCAGAGGGCTGAAACAAGTTGTTCTTCCCCAGATTTCCTACTACAAAATCGGTGTCACCATCGTTATCCATATCACCTGCGGCAATGCTCTCCCACCAACCGGTAAAATTTTGAAGTCCTGTATTTTCGACCTTTTCAAAAGACCCGTTTTGGTTTTTGAAAATAGTAATCGGCATAAGTTCACCAACTACGATCAAATCTTGCTGTTGATCCCCGTTATAATCGCTCCAGACCGCATCCGTAACCATGCCGATATTCCTTAAGTCCGGGGCTAAATGGTCAGTGACATCCTTAAGAACGCCATTTTCATTTTTCAATAGATGACTTTTTTCTGGCATAGGAAATTCACCCATGGCGGTTCTTCCACCGACGAATAGATCGATATAGCCATCACCATCAAAATCAATAGGTTTTACCACAGAGCCACTTGTTCTGATATCGGGTATGCGGTTCGGATTCTCTGTGAACCTTCCTTTTCCGTCATTTATATAGAGTCGGTCTTTGTAGCTTTCAGTTCCTTTTTCAAATTGATTACTACCAGAAACCAGATACATATCAAGATCACCGTCGTTATCGATGTCAAAAAGGGCAATTCCTTCTTCTTCAAAATGCATCTCATCGGGCTCTGTGAACAAGGGTTGTTGGGTAAAATTACCCGCTTCCGTTTGAAATAGAATGATTGGAGATTGTTTTGCCGAGCTTCCAACTACCACGTCCTCAAAAGTATCACCATTCAAATCACCTACAGCGAGACAGGGACCATTTTGAGTTAACTTATGAGGTAAGGTCCGTTGTATGTCAAAGTCTATAAAGTCCAAATCTTTGTGAACGATATCGATGTTTAATCGTTGGGTCATGTTGGTCAGCTTAGGTACGTTCGAACGTTTTGAAGTTGGATGAAAGGAACCCGAACCCTGTTTGACAGCATTTTTATGATGTATTGAAACCGTTTGATTGGCTTCAATAGTTGTCAATTTTTCATAGGTGCCATCTGGCCATTGCACTTCTAGTTGCTGAACGGTGTCGATTGTTCCCAATCCAAAGTGTGGAATAGGTTCGACTGAGGACATATAGCCACGAGTCAAATAGTGTTCATAGTACTGCGTTTTGCCATCACCATACGAAATCTTGATTTTGGTGCCAATACCCAATGGGTTATGGGTAGGGCCTTTAAGTGCTAACCGCAAAAAGTTATTCGTTTCACTTTCATTTTTGCCATACGTATTTTCAAAAATGAAGGCCTCATCGTTAATGTTGTTGACCACATAGTCTAAATCACCGTCTTGATCTAAATCTACAAAGGCGGCACCATTGGAAAATGAAGGGATACTTAGACCCCAATCTTGGGTTCGTTCTTCAAACATCCAGTCCCCTTTGTTGAAATAGGCATAATTCGGGAGTTTCACTACCGGTATAGAGTCTAAAATTTTGAAGGGACTTAAATAGGGTCCGGCACTTACTGCAAAGTCGCCAAAATCCTTATCAGTAATATCACGAGGGAAACCATTGGTTATAAATAAATCTCGAAGGCCATCATTATCGGCATCCATAAATAGGGGCGACCAGCTCCAGTCTGTTTTGGCTATGCCGGCCATTAATCCTATTTCACTGTAATTACCGTCAGGGCCAGTACCTTTATGTAACATGTTACGCATGTATTGGTACTCGTAACCATACTTTTTGTTTAGGGTGTACTCTAGATAGTTGGTATTGCCAATGGTTGTTTTTAACCGTTGGTTGCTTTCGCCCAGCATGTCTAAGGTTAGGATATCTAGAAGGCCATCATTGTCATAATCCGAAATATCAGAGCCCATCGAGAATTTACTTTGATGTTTAAGATAGTTCTCGATTTTGTTGGTGAAAGTGCCATCTTGATTATTGATATACAATACATCATTAGTGAGGTAGTCATTACTGATATGAATGTCGGGCCAACCATCATAGTTTAGGTCAGCTACCGCAAGTCCCAAACCGAAACCCTCATACACAATACCTGCTTTTAGCGTCACATCTTCAAAGGTGCCATCTCCTTTATTTCGATATAGTTTATCATTGCTCATGGCAGAACCGTCATTTACCCTTGCACGATAGTTCGTAGGTAGGGTTTCGCCCTGTTCGTTATTCAGCACATAGAGATCTAGAAGGCCATCTTTGTCGTAGTCGAAAAAGGTGGCGTTCATACTGTTTCGATTATCGTCAATTTTGTATTTCTTCGCCATTTCCTGGAAGGTTGGTACCCCTTCATTAGTAATTCCTTGATTGACAAAAAGCATATTTCTTCTATCTTGTGCCTCACCGCCCATGGCGGAGCAGATATAAATATCAATAAGGCCATCGAGATTGATATCAACAATGGCAGCTCCAGTACTCCATTTTTGTCCCGCCTCTATACCTGCCGTTTTTGAAATATCCAGAAACTTGAAATCACCTTCATTTAGGTAAAGTTTGTTGGTGACTTGATTGCCTGTAAAAAAAATATCGTTTAGACCATCGTTGTTAAAATCAGCGACAGCAATACCACCACCATTAAAAATATATTCTTCGGTAAGAATGTTAAAGCTATCGGTTTCTACAATACGGTTGTTAAACTCTACATTGGTTTTCTTTGATGATTTTAGCACGTATAGTGTGGCCTCCTTATTTTCACAGGAGGAAAAAAGTAGTACTAGGAGAACAGATAATAGAAGGCTATTTTTCATTTTGAAAACTAATTGACGGAACTTCGTTGACAGAAGTAAAAAAGCAGTGATTATACGAATATAACCACTGCTTTTGATAGTATGAAAATTATAAAAACAAGTTTGAAACTAGTAGGCCGGGTCTTGTGTTAATGTTGGCACACCATCCACCGAGGAGCGATCGATAGCTTCCAAGGGTATTGGGAAATATTCGTGTTTTCCTTCCACAAAAGTTTTACCTGCTAGATAAACCCTACTTTGTGATTCACTTTGAATGTAAGCGGTAAGGGTTTCTGCTGCTATACCCCATCTTGTCAAGTCAAAGAAACGATGACCTTCCATTGCAAACTCCAAACGGGTCTCGAAACGAACGGCCTTACGTGCCGTCGCGGCATCGGTCCAGGCCTCATTATACTGTGATATTTCATAATTGGCGGCCGGCTCATCTGCGATTACTTCAAAATCATTACGCTCTTCCCCTTGAATTGCCCTGGGCACAAAACCGGCAGGGTTTGATGCCCTCGCTCTGATGAGGTTTACTAATTCGCGTGCTCTTTCTAGATCGCCCAATTCCACTTCTACCTCGGCCAGCCATAATATTATCATACCCAAACGCATAATGCGATAGTTGTTCGCAGAAAGATTTTGCCAACCGCCTTGCGCGAAAAACTCTTGTTCGGCAACATGCTTCTTAGAAACAAAAGGCCCTGCATAGTTTAGGTCACGGGAAAAATCGGTTTGTGCAATTTTAAAATTCTTAAAGAGAATTCCTGGTCGCCCTACCGTATGGTCTAATCTTGGATCTAGGGGGCCATCAAATACTGGAGTAACTGTATCGTCAACATCGGCTGAAACATTGGAATCGTTGAAAGAATCCAACAAAGGCAAACCGCCTTCGGTCTTGTAGGCATTCACCAAATTCTGGCTAACTTGATAGAAACCACAGCACCCCCATGGGTCCGTGTATGGGTGTGCAAGACCCATACCTCTATTGGAGACATCTGCATTCGCCTGACTAATTGCATATTGCACTTCGAAAATGGACTCTGAGTTGTTACGGCTACCCACCAAGAAATTATCCTCAAAGTTTTCTACCAACGAAAACCCTCCATTATTGATAATATCTTCTAAGATGGGTTTTGCTTCTTGAAGTTTGGCAATATTGGCAGAACCGTCTTCATTAAACCCTTGATATACTTTTGCTTTAGCCAAAAACGCCTTAGCGGCCCAGCTTGTAGGTCTACCTACTTCAGACTGAGTTTCTGGCAGTACCGCTGCGGCCGCTTCAAAATCAGCCTCGATTAAGGGCCATATTTCGCGGTCGTTAGGAACTTGAGAACTAGACAAATCAGCTTTGTCAAAATTGGTTTCATCCACATAAGGAGGTCTTTCCCACATCTTACGTGCTTCAAAGTGAAAAATACCGCGTAAAAAACGTGCTTCGGCAATAATCTGCGCACTTCTTTCCGCAGGAGCATCCTCCACTAGTGCTAAAGTGTTTATTGCGTCGTTAGTCGTAGCAACGCCTAAAAACAATCCTCTCCATTTATCCCGTATGTGCAGGTTGAACGATTGAAAATCATATTGCTCGATAAAGGACTGTTCAGGCTGGTCACCCGCATCCGTTCCTTTTAAAGCATCATCGGAAGGGAGATTAAATACCCAATTTTGAATTTCGTTACGCCAAGTTTGACCCGTAAGTCCACCCCCTTGCAACATATTATAAGATCCCAACAGGATTCCTTCAACACCGTTCATTGATGCGACATCACCTTCACCAAATGCCCCTTGTGGCTCTTTGGCTGAGAATTCATCGCTACATCCCGTCACTAAGACAAGCGAAGCAATAAATACGATTACTAAACCTTTAATTGTTTTCATTTCTATTTAATTTAAATTTCAGAGTCAATTTTTATTATTTCAAAGTCAAGTTTAAGCCCAGGCTAAGGGTCATAGGCACGGGGTTGAAACCACCATCATATCCTAAAGTCAAATTTCTCCGAAGGTCTTCTGCAACCGAAGGGTCGGTTCGTCTTAATGAAATTTCTGGGTTTAATCCTGAATATTTGGTGAAAGTAGCTAAATTCTGAGCCTGTACATAGATTTGGGCATTAGCCAAGCCAACATCCCCTATAATATCTTCGGGAAACGTATAGGTCAACTGTACGTTTCGCAATCTAAAAAAGCTGCCATCTTCAATTAGATAAGAAGAAGGTCGACTACTCGTCGCATCATCGGCATCCATAATGGGGGAGGTCGCATTTGGGTTTGCTGCAACCCATTGAGCTACAGGTGCCTCGGGGTTTGAAGGCTGCCATGCATCAAATAGAGCCCGCGAAGTTCTATTCCCTTGAAAGGTATTGAAGTCACCAAAGAAACGTACGTAATTAAAGACATCGTTACCCTGAGACCCATTTCCGAAAATATTTAAACTCAAATTCTTGTACGTAAAATCTAAGTTGATACCATAGGTGAAATCAGGATGTGGATTGCCGATGATGGTTCTGTCATCATCGGTGATTTCGCCATCTCCATTGGTATCTTGAAACCTGAATTTACCAGGAGCATTGTAATCGCCGAATGGCGCCCAAGCGTCCGCTTCCGCTTGTGTCTGAAACAAGCCTAGGGTTTTAAAACCAAAATACGAGGAGAGTGGCTGTCCGGCTTCGGTAATCGTAATTGCAGGAATACGTTCGGTTCGTCCAAACAGTCTTTCATCAGGAGTACTTAACTCATCAACTACAACGGAATATGCCGAGATATTTCCATTTACACTGAAGGAGAAATCATCACCAATTTGACCATTGTATCCTAGTGCAATATCAAAACCTTCATTGGTTATACCTCCAGTATTTACGGCTGGAGGAGTGGCTTGACCCGCTGTAAAGGGGGGCTGTGCCGGCAGTAACATATCGGTAGTGATACGGTTATATAAATCTAATGAAAAAGTCATTTTGTTCTTAAACATGGTTAAGTCAATACCTAAATTATTAGAGGTAGTAGTTTCCCATTTGGCATCAGGATTACCGAATTGACGGGGTTGAAAACCAATTGCCGGTGAGCCTGTTGAACCATCTATGGGATAACCTCCTGTAAGGATATCTGAGCGGTAGGTGGTAAACGCATTATAGTTTCCTATTTCTTGGTTACCGGTTTGTCCCCAACCATAGCGTACCATGAAGTTGTCAATCCATTCGACACCGTCCATAAAGTTTTCGTCGGAAACCCTCCATCCTAGATTGAAAGCTGGGAAGATGGCACTTCTTGAAGCCTCTCTAAAACGGGATGAGGAATCATTTCTTAGGGTAACTCCTGCTAGATATTTACCATCATAATCATAATTTATCTTACCAAATTGAGACCAAAGTGTGTAATCAGTTACTATAAAACCATAATTGTCGGCAGTAGTTGCGTCACCTAAATCCAAATAACTGATGATGTTATTGGTGTCGAAAGCAAAAATATTCCTTCCAGCACCAAAACGTTCTTCAAATTGTTGAATTGATTCCACACCTACATAAGCATTAAAGTTATGTACATCATTAAAAGTTTTAGTGTAGGTCAAGGTGTTGGTCCAAGTCCACCCGTAAGCATATTCCTCTCGTGCATCAGAACCATTGATAAAGTTACCTTCGACATATTCAGGTTGCGGACGACTGATGTCACGTTGTCGTAACACCCTACCGTCGACGCCAAAGCTAGAGCGCACCTCTAAGTTTTCAGTAAGTTTATAAGCTGCATAAACATTACCCAATAATCTTAGATTATAGATTCTATCATCTTGATTTCTAGAGAGTGCGGCAAAAGGATTAAAATTATTACCCAAATTTGCACCTCTACTACCAGCGAAGTTGCCGACAATATCAAAAACTGGTAATAAGGGATGGTGTTTATACGACCCCGCAACGGGCCCTTGTTCCTCATCGAGATTGTTGTCCCCTTTCCTATTCTCAAAAGAGGCCGTGAAATTTTCACCAATGGTCAATCGATTGTTCAGTGCCTTGAACTCGGTATTGGCTCGGAGTGAAACTCTATCGTAACTTACAAATTTAATAATATCATCTTGTGAAAAATAGCCTAAGGAAAATGCATATCTGGCGTTTTCGGTAGCTCCGGAGGCAGCAATATTATGCTGTTGAATAGGAGCCGCACGGGTAACCTCGTCCCACCAATTGGTATCTGCCGACCTCGTAATAGCATAAATGTTTCCATCTACAAGCGAATATAGATCTGGATCGGTTGCAGGGTCGCCTTCAAACGTACCGCTTGGAAAAACAAAATCAGGAATGGTTATTTCACCGTTTGGTCCGTACCCATATTGACCATGGCTCGGTGTACGTCCTGCATATCGGTCTGCTAGAAATAAATAGGTTCCTAAATCCCTTGCGTTCAAGACATCGGGAGACTCAGTAGCACTTTGCACGCCATAGAAGGTATTGTATGTAATGGTCGGTTTGCCGAGTTTTCCTCTTTTGGTCGTAATAATAATAACCCCATTTGCAGCTCTCGACCCATAAATGGATGCCGCTGATGCATCTTTAAGTACTTGCAATGACTCAATATCATTGGGATTCAAATTTCCTGGATCTTGGGAAGGTACACCGTCTATAATGTATAAAGGGTCATTGTTGCCGACCGAACCAAAACCTCGAATACGCACAGTGGCCGAACCACCGGCCCGAGAATCGTTCACGATGTTAACACCCGCCGCTCTACCTTGTAATTGCTGGGCGAAGGTCGTAGCCGGAACGGCCAACAATTCATCTGTGTCAACCACGGCAACCGCACCAGTTAAATCCTTCTTTGCTTGAGAGCCGTAACCCGTAACAACAACCTCTTCTAGTTGACTTGCATCTTCTTCCATGGTGACATTTATGGTGGTTTGACCATTTACGGCCACCTCAACGGTCTTGAAACCTATATAACTGAAGACCAAGGTTGCATCGCTTGCCGCTTCAATGGAAAAGTTCCCATCAAAATCGGTTTGCGTTCCGCTTGTTGTACCTGCTACCAAAACATTAGCTCCTGGTAAGGGCCCCGATTGATCAGAAACAGTACCGACGACTGTTTGTGCCTGTATCAATCCGATGGAAAACAAGCATAACAAAAAAAGAATCTTTTTGAAAAACATTTTTTTCATGTGTTAAGTTTTAAGTTGGTTATTATGATAAATATGAAATGTTGATTTTTTGATCGAGTATGTTAAAAACAGGTTAATGTGAAAATAGATCAAATGATGTTCAAATAGGGCAGCAACATTTTACTTTGGGTTTCAAATTCATGAATTTGATGATCTTGAAAGAATAAAACCCGTACGTAGTACTAATTAAGCGAATCAAGTATGCGTAGATTCCGATAGTTTGCCTTTCTTTTATCATACCGAAATTTCATGCTAGTTGTTCTACCCAAAAACAATTTCGACCCTTCTGGATTTTGCCATATTTTAAAGACAATAGGTTGAAGAACTTCATCAAGATAGTTGACCGATTGCCTTGGTCGTCCAAATCGGTTGTTTCGAAAGTAGTGTAGCGTGACCTAGTGTGGTGAGCCGACCTCAAATGCGCTCGGAAAATGTACTTTCATAGCAAAACAACGCAGGTTCAGCACATCAATTTTCTTTGGTAAATGTGCTTGGTGTCATACAGCTTGGTGCATACCGCAACGTATAAAAGAAGCACTACGGTTTTGTTTGATAGACCTTGTCGATGTAAATGCCTATAAGATGTGTCCGGATATCAATAGCCTTTTCTTGGTTCGTATTGGGAAGACTTACATTCATCGTTTTTGAAGGAAAAACGGGCATGTGACATTTGATGCAGTTGTCATATTGTGCTGTAGAAGATTTCATTTCTGTTTCATGCGGATGTTGCACTGCTTTATGACACTCCATACATTTCCCGTTAAAAACGTTTTCTTGTTCTCGTTGATTTAGATGTGAATCATGGCATGTAGTACAGCTCATTGTTGGACTATTTTTGTAACAAGCACTACTCTTTAAAAGTCCATATTGATTGCCATGAACATCCAGTTCATATTCCGGTTTGCGCGTGTTGTAATTTTTGGAATATTCTTCGAGTTTCTCGCCGACTACGTATGAAAAAGGATTTTTTAATTGATTGGCACGCAGACCGGCATGGCATTGAGCACAGATATTATCCCGAAGATTGCGGGACAAAGTGTCGATTTGAACGATAGGGTCGGCCGTGTTCAACTTCAAATTACCCTTTCTGAAATCAACATGTTCTTGAGAAGGACCATGGCAGCGCTCACAGTCTACGCCGTAGATGAAGGAGTCTTTATCATATACGTTCGACATGCCCGAAACATCCTCGTTCTTTGCGAAAGTGACATGGCATTTGATACAATTGTCCATTACCGGTCTTTGAAACCTTTGGTTGGGAAACCCAGGGCTGTTGACCCATCCGTTCGTCAATTTAAAATAGGAAACCTGTAGCTGATAGAGTGAATCGCCCTTGAAAGTCAAATGAGACTGGCCTTTGACCCCTGAACCAATTACAACATCAATTTTTGATTTGTCCAGTATTTTACCGGGATAAGACTTGGTTACTTGAAAATAGTCCTCAGACTCTGCTACCAATTTGACCTGGCTTCCTACCAGGTTTATTCTATCTTGCTCCCCATTAAAACTGCCTTGTAGGTTTTCACCATTCGCTCTGGCAGAGGTGTTGAAATGAGCCGTGGCAGTATGGGTTTTATAAATCGATTCATGACAGGGAATACAGGATTGGGATCCTGCAAATTGTTTGCCATTGTAGTGAAAGGGTTGAACTTCATTTAATTTCTGATAGCCAGAATCAATTGAACCAAAATGACATGCCCGTAGTACAAATAGGCAACCGATGACAAGAGAGATGATAAGAAATGCTATTGATTTTTTTGACACTAGATAAAGATATATAAATGATACCGACAAAAACTAGCTTGGTGTGGGGTTTATCGGCATGGTGTTAATACCAATCCGATTTTTTAAAGAAGGCGTTGCCTTTTAATTCCATAAAAGTACTACTAGAAGAGTTTGAGACCATTTCTCATAAAATCCATGAGTTTTTGTTTGATACTAGGAACTTTGTCATCAGTGATCAATTCTAGACTGTAGCGTTGATGTTCCTATAGAAAAAGGATGCTATATTAAACTATTTTCTATGGCAATGATTCAATTTTCCCCGACTGTTTTCCAAGAGCCGCGATTAGTGATATCGAAGTTGCCTATTGTTCTTATTCGCGTATGGAATCCCTGATCACCTTTTTCAAAGTAGCGCCGGCGCCATCTATATAATAGGTCTCGAAGTCCGTATCGTTCACCCAGCCAGAACTAGTTTTTTCACCGGACATATACCGCTTATAAAAGCGGGCATTTCGTGTAAAGGGATATGCCTCATATAAATGTCCGAACCCTTGCATACGCAAATCGCCTTGACTCCTCAATTTATTTTCCATAAAGGTCTTTAGCTCGTATTTCAGCGATTCGTAGTTCACGTTTTTGGCTAGGTTTACCATACAAAAAGGATCTTTTTGAATGTTGTAGAGCTCTTCTTCTACACGTTTTCCGAAATTGAGTTTCCAATATTCGGTATTCTTACCCGTCCTACGCAGTTTGAGGATTTCTGTTTTGGTCGGGCTACCGTCCGTATTCAGATAACCTGTTTCAGGGTTCCCCGATGGCCAGCGGTCTACTTCATAATTTGTGACGTATAAGAGACTATCCTTATATATACCACGAATGGGATATCCTACATCATTGGGCCTTCCCGTGTCGTGTCGCTCTTTCCCCACTAGTACAAAATCCCGTTCAGGGTCTAGTTGCCCTGTACCGTCTGAAGTAATCAGGGGCATCAAGCTATTGCCAGGGGTCGGATGCATCCCAGAGGACGTCCAATCAATCCCTGCGGCCTCCAAAAAGGTTGGGGCCAAGTCGATAAAACTGACGTAATCATCAACTACCTTCGGTTTGGACTTTCCTTTCCATAGCAAGGCCATCGGAACATGGTTCGCATTTTCATACTGATTTCCCTTGACCCTTGGAAAAGGCATGCCATGATCCGAGGTAACAATGATCAAGGTGTTTTCCATAAGCCCTCTTTCGTTGAGCGTTTCCAAGACCCGCACAATATGTGCATCGGTATCCTCTATTTCATAGGCATAGTCCAAAAGGTCGTTTCGGGTAGTTTCATTATCTGGCCAGTAGGGTGGAAAATCCTGTATCATATCAAGGGTCTTCCCTGCGAGACGTGCACCACTTCCATATTCATATCCGCGATGTGGTTCAATGGTGCCCAACCAAAAACTCCACGGGTTGTTTTCAGGAATACTATCTAGAAAGTGTTCAAAATTTGCGGCATAGTCGTTTGTCCCGATTCCGCTCGTAGGAGGTTCCAAGGTTTTTTCGTTATATGCCGGCCCCATGACCTCACGTTGCTCTCCTGAAGCGGTTAGGGTAATCGCTGGCCCGTATCCTTTCCCGGTATGTCCTGTTGTATATCCTTGCCCTTTGAGCACTTCTTGATAGGTTTTGAATTTGGGCGGAAAGTAAATGACGTGATTGGCCGCGGCATCCAATTGCCATGAGTTTCGGCCAGTGATGACCGCTGCACGCGAAGGAGCACATTTGGCATTGGGCGTATAGGCCCTATTGAACAAGATGCCTTCTTTTGCTATGGCATCGAAGCCTGGAGTACTGACATAGGTACTACCATAAGCGGACATGTCCAAACCGGCGTCGTCGAACATAATGACCAAGATATTGGGCCGATCCCCACTTTGCGCAAAGCCGATTTGAAATGCGAAAATTGTGAATAACGTAAGAAAGGTTTTTAATGTCATAGGGCGAGGGTGCTAAATGATATCATAATATATAGAACAATGACGATAACGCTAACCGATGCGATGATGTCCCATATGTTGTAACTCGATTTGTTAGCGGTCTTTTGCTCTTGGGTGACCGTACCAAACGTCAAACCTGCTAGTTGCTGCTGTGATGGAGCAGGATAAAATAGACTTACCACAATAGCGATGGCGATACATAAGGCAAAAAAGTAGGCCCCAAAGACCAACCAATTAATATCCGCAATACTAAAAAGAAAACTACCTTCTTGAAAACTGGATTTCAATATCTCCAAGGTCAACTTTGAGAAACCGATGATGAATCCGCCGATCAAGGTGGCGATGGCCCCATTTGCATTGATTCTTTTATAGAAGATGCCCAGCAAGAATACGGCTGCTATCGGCGGGGAAATATAGGCCTGCACATTTTGTAAGTACTCATAAAGGCCATCGGAAAGCGTCGTGATAATAGGTATCCAGAGCAGGCCTAATCCCACGACGAAAAAGGTGGCGATCCTGCCTGTTTTGACCAATTGCGCCTCGGGTTTGTCAGGTTTTAGTTTTTTATAGATATCCAGTGTGAATAGGGTAGAGCAGGAGTTGAACACGGAGGCTAGCGAACTCATGAGTGCGGCAAGCAAACCTGCCGCAACCAAGCCTCGTAGTCCTGAAGGCATAATATTGCTCATCAAGACCGGAAAGGCCTCATCTGGACGGTCCCAATCCAATTTGCCCTGCATTTTTAATCCCAAAGCGATGACTCCGGGAATCAAGAAAAGAAAAACGGGCATTAATTTCAGCAGTGCCCCAAAGATGCTTCCTCGACGCCCTTCTTTTATATTTTTGGCTGTTAGTACACGTTGTACAATGACCTGATCGGTACACCAGTACCATATGCCCACTACCGTACTGGTAATGAACAAAGGCAACCACGGGTATTCGGGATCAGAGTTGGGCCGCCACATATTGAAGTAATCAGGTCCGACCGTGTTTTTTAGTTCTCCCCATCCTCCGACGGCTTCGAGCCCTAAAAAAGTCAGGATTCCGGCGCCGAGAACAAGTACAATGGCTTGAATTGTTTCGGTATAGACAACCGCTCGCATTCCCCCTAATACGGTGTAAAGACCGGTAAGCACTACGGTAGCTACAGCTCCGATCCAAAAGGGAATACCCAACAAGGCAGAGACCACGACTCCACCAGCGTAGATGGTGACCGAAACTTTGGTCAAAATATAGGCGATCAAGGAAATGACGGACAAGACCCATCGAGATCGTGCATCGAAACGTTTTTCCAAGAACTCTGGCATCGTGAATACCCCGCTCCGGGCATAAAAGGGGAGAAAGACCCAACCAAGCATCAATACGATCCAGGCGTGAAGTTCATAAATCAGCAAAGGCATTTTGTCGCCAGCCCCATTTCCGGCCAATCCAACAACGTGTTCCGAACCAATGTTGGAAGCAAAAATGGAGGCGCCCACCATGAACCACCCGATATTGCGACCCGCCAAAAAGTAATCTTCGGTGTTTTTCTGCTTTTGTCTGATGACCCACCAGGCTACCCCAAGAAGTACTATAAAATATAAGGCGATCACCACCCAATCAAAAGCATCCAATCCTTTCATAAGTCTTTATTTAGTCGGTATGGCAATAAAGATAACCGATTTACTACTATGGACAAACGGTTTAAAGGCCCCTGTTTCGATTAAAAAACCGCTGTTTAATGATTGGTGAATATTAATAAACAATTAACAATGGTTGCACATGCAACGAATTGAATTTTGTTTAGATTCGCCGAGTGAAAACGAAGTCCGTTGTTATTGATTTTGAAAGGTCCATCGGTCCGTGGTTGGGCAGAACCATGAAATTGGTCGACTATCACATGAACGAAGCTTTCGACAACGCGGGTTTGGATTTGACCAAAGAGCAGATGGTAGTGTTGAAGAAATTGGATGAACAAGATGGCCTAAACCAAAATGAGCTGGCTTATTTGACGTATAGAAACAAATCGTCCCTAACGCGTTTGCTAGCAAAAATGGAATCGAAAAAGTATATCCAACGTAGACAGGGGAAGACGGATAAAAGGGTAAACCAGGTGTTCTTGACAGAGGTAGGAAAAGGGGTCTATCAAAAAACCAGACCGGTAATCAAAAGCTTGATTACCAAAATGGAGCGAAATATTAGTGATCAAGAGAAAACCGAAATGATTGCCCTGCTTAAAAGAGTACAGCGGAATTTTGAACCATTGATCGATTTTTAATAAAGTTTTAACTGAATTGAATTAAACGAATGACGACGGCAAAAGTCTGACTGGGATAAAGTGAGGCGGCACTTGTCATAACTAACACAACGATACCTTTACAATTACCAACTTATGAGAAAAATAATACTATCCGTTTTAGGGATTTTATTGATTGTTGCCGGCTTTTTCGGAGCCAAGGCAATTGTTGCAAGTAAAAAGAGTTTCCAACCCCGAGCACAGAAAGTGGTGAAAACGGTTTTCACGGAAGTCGTTGAAAACGGTCCGGTGCCTATCGTCGTTCCCGCAAACGGAAACTTGGTGGCCAAGAACAGGGTCGAACTGTATTCTGAAGTACAAGGGGTTTTCCGAAAAGGGAGCAAACTCTTTAAGACCGGGGAACGCTACCAAAAAGGGCAGGCCATCATTAGGATCGATGCCTCCGAATACGCCGCAAGTGTACAATCGGCCAAGAGTAATCTGTTCAATGAGCTCACCTCTATTATGCCTGATTTACGATTGGATTATCCCGAATTCTTTTCCAAGTGGCAAACTTACCTGAATGGCTTTGATATGGCAAAGCCAACACCCGAATTGCCGGAGATGATTTCCGAGAAAGAGAAATTCTTTATCAGTGGGCGAGGCATTTTGACCAGCTACTACAATGTAAAAAACTTGGAACAACGCCTGTCTAAATATCGTATTTCGGCTCCTTTTAACGGGGTGTTGACCGAGACCCTGGTCACCGAAGGCACGTTGATTAGGTCGGGCCAAAAATTAGGGGAATTTATCAATACCGATGTATACGAGTTGGAAGTAGCGGTTAGTAAAAAGTTCAGTGACCTTCTAAAGGTTGGTGAAAGCGTATCGTTATCGGCTTTGGATGACTCCAAAACCTATACCGGAAAGGTAGCTCGAATAAACGGTCGCGTAGATCAGGCTTCCCAAACCATCAAGGCTTTTATCGAGGTTAGGGACAACACGCTTAGGGAAGGGATGTATCTAGAGGCCAATCTTGATGCCAAACAAGAACCCGATGCCATTGAGGTGGATCGAAACCTGTTATTGGAAGGCGACAAGATTTTCGTGGTGCGAGACACGATATTGGACATCATCGATGTCAATCCGGTTTATTTTTCCGATAAAACGGTGGTCATTAAAGAAGTACCTGACGGTACGGTCATTATGTCAAAGCCCTTACTTGGGGCATATACGGGCATGGCCGTTAAGGTATATGAGGAGAAGAAAACCAACACCGAAGGATAATGAGAAAAGTAATCGCATATTTCATACGCTACCATGTAGCGGTCAATGTTATTATTATCGCCTTTGCGGTCTTTGGTATCGTTGGGGCAAAATCGTTGAAGTCTTCGTTCTTTCCGCTCACCGATTCCAAAAATATCTTGATTACAATTACTTACCCCGGTGCTTCGCCACAAGAAGTAGAGGAGGGTATCGTTCTTAAGATAGAAGATAATCTTAAGGGGTTAGAAGGGGTTGACCGGGTCACTTCTACCTCCCGTGAAAATAGTGGTACTATTAATGTAGAGATCGAAAAGGGCAGGGATATCGATTTCATGTTGCTGGAAGTCAAGAATGCCGTTGATCGCGTCCCAACCTTTCCAACAGGTATGGAGCCCTTGATCGTTTCAAAACTGGAAGCGGTTCGGCAAACCATCAGTTTTGCCATAAGTGGTGACAATATTCCACTGGTTACCCTCAAGCAAATCGGGCGCCAAATCGAAAACGATATACGTGCCATCGATGGTATTTCGCAAATAGAGATTACCGGATATCCCGATGAAGAGATAGAGATAGCTGTTAACGAGAATAACCTATTGGCTTACAATATTTCCTTTTCAGAGGTAGCCCTGGCTGTAGGTAATGCCAATATTCTGGTTACTGGAGGAAACATTAAGACTAGTGCCGAAGAGTACCTGATTCGAGCGAATAATAGATCTTATTATGGTGATGAACTGTCGAATATCATCGTAAAGGCCGATCCTTCAGGGCAAACGGTACGCCTCAAAGATGTGGCTATCATACGTGATCGCTTTTCGGAAAATCCGAATGCCTCTTATTTCAACGGAGACTTAGCGGTCAATACGACCATTACCAGTACGAATACCGAAGATCTGATCAGTTCGGCGGACAAGGTTAAGGTGTATGTTGAGGATTTCAATCAAAAGTACGACAATGTAACACTGAGCGTAGTAAGTGACCTATCTAAAACACTAAATGGAAGAACTGACCTTTTGATTAAGAATGCATGGCAAGGGATGCTGCTCGTGTTGATTTTTCTATCACTTTTCTTGAATACCAGATTGGCTTTTTGGGTGGCTTTCGGCCTTCCGGTCGCTTTTTTGGGAATGTTCATTTTTGCGGGATTCTTCGATGTGACCATTAATGTATTATCGTTATTCGGGATGATCATCGTAATCGGTATTTTGGTGGATGACGGGATTGTTATCGCAGAAAATATTTACCAGCATCACGAAAAAGGGAAATCGCCGATAAATGCAGCCATCGATGGTACGATAGAAGTGCTGCCACCGATTATCTCTGCTATTATTACCACAATTTTGGCTTTCTCGATCTTTCTATTTCTCGATAGCCGGATCGGTGAATTCTTTGGGGAAGTATCGGTCATCGTGCTCCTGACCTTGGCAGTTTCCTTAATCGAAGCCTTGATTATATTGCCGGCACACTTGGCCCATTCCAAGGCGCTACAACCCGTATCGAAAACGCCGAAAACAGCTTTTGGACGTGCATTTGCAAAACTGCGTGTCATCAACGAAATGGGGGATCGCTTCATGTCATGGATGCGCGATAACCTCTACAGTCCAGTTTTCCGCTTTGCCTTGGATTACAAATTATTGGCCTTCGGTATTTTTGCCCTTGCGCTATTGCTTTCTTTTGGCTCCGTGGGTGGTGGAATCGTGAGAACTGCCTTTTTTCCGCGTATCGCGAGTGATCGCGCGCAGATAGAACTGAATATGCCCAACGGAACCAATGAAAAGGTAACCGATTCGATTATTACGATGATCGAGGAAAAGGCTGAAATTGTCAATCAAGAGCTGACTGAGAAATACCTAAAAGGTACGGATAAGGTTCTTTTTGAAAACGTCATCAAAATTATCGGTCCAGGGTCGAGTGCGGCTACTTTGACCATCAATATGTTGCCGGGTGAGGAACGCCCTGATGCCATACGGGCAGATATGGTGACCAACCGATTGCGTGAGTTGGTAGGGCCCGTCATCGGCGTAGAAAGTTTGATTTATGGATCTGGCGGCAACTTTGGGGGGTCTCCGGTTTCCGTATCCCTCTTAGGAAATGATATCAAAGAACTTAAGGCGGCTAAAGAGGAACTAAAATCTTTTCTGCAGAGCAATGCGATCTTAAAAGACGTTTCGGACAATGACCCGGCCGGAATCAAGGAAATCCGCTTGCAATTAAAAGACAATGCATATCTTTTAGGACTTGACCTACGTACCATTATGAATCAGGTACGCGCTGGATTTTTCGGCTCGCAGGCCCAACGTTTCCAACGCGGACAAGATGAGATTCGGGTGTGGGTACGCTACGACCGAGAAAACCGCTCCTCAATTTCCGATTTGGACGAGATGCGTATCGTAACCCCGAACGGCAGTCGCGTACCGCTGAAAGAAATCGCGGAATACACTATAGAAAGAGGCGATGTAGCCATTAATCGTTTGGAAGGCCGCAGGGAAATCCAGATTTCGGCCGACATGAAGAATCCGAAAGATAGTCCTACCGACATCATGAACGAAATACGTACCGTGGTGATGCCGGAGATTCAGTCAAAATACCCTACGGTCGCCGCCTCATATGAAGGACAGAACCGTGAACTGGGCAAGCTTACCGGTTCGTTGAAGGTGGTCGGGCTATCGGTCCTAGCCTTGATTTACATGACCATTGCCTTCACCTTTAGAAGTTTCAGCCAACCCTTAATGCTGATTTTATTGATTCCCTTTAGTATGACAGCTGTCATCTGGGGGCATTGGTTGCATGATTTTCCGTTGAACATTCTTTCATTGTTGGGCATTATCGCCTTGATCGGTATTATGGTTAATGATGGGCTGGTATTGATCGGTAAGTTCAATAGTAATTTACGCTCGGGTATGACCTTCGACGATGCCATTTATGAGGCCGGTCGCTCAAGGTTCCGGGCGATATTCTTGACCTCTATTACTACTATCGCCGGTCTGACCCCCTTAATTTTCGAGACCAGTAGACAAGCACAGTTCTTGATACCGATGGCGATTTCTATTGCCTATGGTATCGGTTTCGCTACGGTCTTGACCTTGATTATGTTGCCGCTCTTTCTCTCTTTCAGCAATAAATTGAAAGTGGGCACCAAATGGTTGGTCACCGGAAACGAAATCACCAAAGAAGAAGTAGAACGAGCCATTAAAGAACAAAAAGAGGGTGTTCATCTCGAAGAGGACCTCGCCAAGAGGCCTCCAAAATTAGGGGAAAGCCTAAATGGTTCGAACGAAATTCACGAAGACTCTTCAAAAGCGCTAGAAGTACAAGACTAATGAGAAAAACAGTACTCCCTATTTTGCTACTTTTCGTAGCATTACAATACAGCACGGCCCAAGAAAAAATGTTGTCCAAAGAGGAAGTCGTTCGGCTTGCCTTGGACAATAATTTCGGGATCAAGGTGGCCAAAAACCAAGTAGAGATCGCGAAGAACAACAAGAGTGTGTTGAACTCCGGTTTTCTGCCGACCGTCACAGGTTCCGCAGGAGCAAATTATCAGCGTGATGATTCCACTTTTGATTTTCCCGGACAATTGAATGCGGATGGAACGCCGAGAGACGAAACAAACCTCTATAAAGCGGAGGCCCAACGTTATAATGCCGGAGTAACCGCGAATTATACGCTTTTTGACGGGTTAGGGCGTTTGTACAACTACAAAAGACTAAAGGAACAATACCAGCTTAGCGAATTACAGGCACGGGAAACGATCGAGAATACCATGTTGCAACTGTTCAGCGTCTACTTTGAGGTGGCTCGTTTAACTGAAAATGAAAATGTACTACAGCAAGCACTCGAAATATCTACCCAACGGATCCAAAGGGCGGAGTATGCCTTTGAATACGGTCAGAACACCAAATTAGACATCTTGAATGCGCAAGTTGACGTCACCAATGACAGTATTAATCTGTTGAACACCAAGCAGCAATTGGCCAACGTCAAGCGTGACCTGAATGTGCTTATCAACGAAGATCTGAACCAACCTTTTGCGGTGGATACGTTAATACGGTTTATTCCGAAACTACAGGTGGAGGAGTACATCGCTCAAACCGATCTGAACAATGTGGCCCTACTCCAAACGGAACGTAACCTGGCAATCAACAAGTATGACATCAAGGTCAACAAATCGGGGTACCTACCAACGATCGGCCTAAACGGTTCTTACGGCTGGAATTTAAATCAGAATGCACCAGGGGCTTTCTTCCCCGGGGTGAATGTGAACAATACCAGAAACTTTGGTTTGGGAGCGACCCTGACCTGGAACCTTTTCGATGGCGGCGGCACCAATGTGCGCGTAAAGAATGCCAAAATAGCCTATGAAAATCAAGAATTGTTGAAAGAACAGATTACGCTTGAAGTGAATCGCGATATTGAAAATGCGCAGGCTATCTATGAGAATCGGTTGAATATCTATCAAATTCAGGAACAAAACGTAGTGACGAATCAAAATAACTTCGAACGTTCGAAAGAACAGTTTCAATTGGGTAGGATTACCTCGATCGAATTCAGGCAGGCCCAGATCAATCTGTTGAATGCCCAGACCAATAAGAACTTGGCAAAGTATGATGCAAAACTGGCCGAACTACAGTTGCTGCAACTCACAGGACAGTTGTTGAATGTGGAATTTTAGTAAATTGACTACCTTGTTTATCTAAAATTTATAGCCTTATATGGAAAGGATAGGAATTGGCATTATCGGAACGGGATCTATTGTCAATACCTATGTACAGTGTATTAAAGCCCTTGATAATGCCGAATTGGTGGCTCTATATTCAAATTCCCCGAATCGGGCAAAAGAAGCCGAAAAACAGTTCGAAACTCCTGTTTTTACTGAATTGGAAGCCTTTTTGGATCAGCCGGAGATAAGCCTGGTCTGTATCTGTAATCAAAGCGGACTCCATGGTGAGATGACCCTTGCCGCTGCTCGGCATGGTAAACATGTGCTCTGCGAAAAGCCGCTGGAAGTCACTACCGAAAAAATCGATGTGGTCATCGCCGCCTGTGAGCGAAATGGTGTCATCTTGGGTTGCGTGTTACAAAACCGATGTTCCGATACGTACCGTGCTGTGGAACGTGTCGTAAAGAATGGGTCATTAGGTAAATTGCTATTGGGCAACGCCCATATCAATTGGTATCGTTCTAAGGAATACTACGCGAACAATCCCTGGCGCGGAACCCTCCAATATGATGGCGGAGCGGCGTTTATGAACCAGGGCATCCATACTGTGGATTTACTGTTGAATTTGATGGGGGACGTACAATCCGTTTTTGGTTCGACCAAGACCCGGGTACATGACATTGAGGGGGAAGATGTCGGTGCGGCGGTATTACAGTTCAAAAATGGTGCAATAGGTACGCTCACGGCAGGTACGGCTTTGGTTCCGGGCTACCCTGAGCGATTGGAAATTTATGGGGAGAAGGGCAGTATTTTGCTGGAAGGAGGAAACATAAAGGCATGGAATGTGGAAGGTGTCCCCAAACCCGATGATTTGAATGTTTCCGGCCGGTCAAGTGGTGCGGCCGATCCGGGAAACATCGGTCATTTGAACCACCTGATTGTACTGCAGGACATGCTTGCCGCACTTCTGGAAAATCGCATGCCACTCGTTGGGGGCTTAGAAGCCAGAAAGGCCGTTGAAGTCATTACCGCTGTATATCGTTCTTCCGCTGAAGAAAGGCCGATAGCCTTATAAGTCTTCGTAAACCAAAAGAAGTATTTACCCATGTACGAACACTTTTTTAAATGTCCCTATTGTTGGGAAGAGATATCCATGCTTATGGATCCTTCGGTGCGCGAACAGACGTATGTTGAAGACTGCGAGGTGTGTTGTAATCCGATGGAGATCAGCCCTAGATTCGAGTCGAATACCTTAGTCTCCTTTTCTGCGAATAGCATTGAGCAGTAAACAGTCCCATTATTTAATTGCAACTTGCTTTAAGGTATTCTTAATTAAGTCTCTTTTTTTGGCGGATATTATAAAAAAACCAAGACATTTGCGTTGTATTTTAAATAATTAGCAAAATGCCGAATTCGCATCATCCAAAAAGAAAAATTTCGTTGAAGCCCTATGGTATTGAACATGAAGATTTTCAATACCAACTGACATCCGCGGAACTTCATGATATTACTTTGAAAAAAAACATGGGCCGTGAAGCTTCTTCAGGGGCATTGGCTGTGAACACGGGGGAGTTCACGGGCCGATCGCCACAAGATCGATTCATCGTAAAAGATGAGATTACCGAAGACAAAATTTGGTGGGGAGATATCAACATTCCATTTGAACCATCGAAGTTCGATGCCTTATACGATAAAGTCATTTCGTACTTGAACGAGCGAGAGCTCTTTGTTCGCGATTGCTATGCTTGTGCCGATGCCAATTACAGAACCGATATTCGAGTCATCAATGAATATCCGTGGTCGAATATGTTCGCCTATAACATGTTCATTCGCCCTACTGCGGAAGAATTACGCGTTTTTGAACCGGAATGGCTTGTGGTGAACGCCCCCGGCTTTATGGCGGATGCTGAAGTAGACGGCACGCGCCAGCACAATTTTGCTATTTTGAACTTTACCAGAAAAATTGCCCTAATCGGTGGAACCGGATATACTGGGGAAATCAAAAAAGGAATATTCTCGGCCTTGAATTTCATACTCCCGGTCGAAAAAAAGACCCTTCCGATGCACTGCTCGGCCAATGTGGGAAAAAAAGGAGACACGGCCATTTTCTTTGGCCTTTCAGGAACAGGAAAAACGACCTTGTCGGCCGATCCTTATCGCAAACTGATCGGTGACGATGAACACGGTTGGAACAACGAAAACTCGGTATTCAATTTCGAAGGGGGGTGCTATGCCAAAGTCATTAACCTTTCTGCGGAAAACGAACCTGAAATATTCGGGGCGATAAAAAAAGGAGCCATTCTGGAGAACGTCATTATGGACGATAACGGAGCGGTAGATTTTGCCGATACCTCCATAACTCAAAATACACGGGTAAGTTATCCTATTTACCACATTGAAAACGTAAGGCGACCTTCGATAGGTAAAAATCCAAAGAATATTTTCTTTCTGACGGCCGATGCGTTCGGGGTACTACCTCCCATATCAAAACTAACGCCCAGTCAGGCGGCCTATCACTTTATCTCTGGTTATACGGCCAAGGTGGCGGGAACGGAAGCAGGGGTAAAAGAACCAATTCCGTCTTTTTCAGCCTGCTTTGGGGCACCTTTTATGCCGTTGCACCCCACCAAATATGCAGAAATGCTTAGCAAGAAAATGTTGGAAGCCGGGGTCAATGTTTGGCTCGTGAATACGGGTTGGACCGGTGGACCCTACGGTATCGGAACGCGTATGAAACTGAAATATACCCGTGCCATGATCAACGCCGCATTGAACGGGGATTT
The DNA here is from genome assembly GCA_947494565.1 of uncultured Flavobacteriaceae bacterium. GTDB lineage: Bacteria > Bacteroidota > Bacteroidia > Flavobacteriales > Flavobacteriaceae > Maribacter_C. The sequence continues at coordinate 159,595 of CANLVG010000007.1, forward strand.
AGGATTGTATTCCTATGATGCCTATCATATCCATTCGGTTTTTGGGGTAGCACAGCCAAGGGAGTGCCCTGGAGTGCCAACCACGGTGTTGAGTCCGCGAGCCACATGGAACGATGATGAAAAGTACTATAAGACCGCATTTAAACTGTCGAACGCTTTTCGGGAGAACTTCAAGAAGTTCGAGTCGTACGCCAGCGAGGAAATCAGAAGAGGAGGGCCACAACGCTACGCCTTTTGATAAGACGTAGTACTTGAACGCTACCCAACGATGGGGAGCTATTTTAAGTGGCGTTTAAAATGAATGACATAGGTGGCATTAAATCCGAAATTCAAGTTGGGATTCTTAAAGTTGAAATTGTAGCGGGTCTGAGTAATAAAAGCATCTTCCACAATTCTTTGTGCATTGGTGAGATTGAACTGTAGCATAATGTCGCCAAGTTCCCAATTCACGCCGATGGCGAAAGGGGCATAATTGTCAAAGGAAGTAATCGGGTTGGCACGATAATAATATTCCGAAACCAATGAAAGATGAGGGGTTAGCTTAAAACGTGCTCCCAAACCAAGGGCAAAATGATTTTTTTCAGGGCCACCCGCGGAAAGGTTTCCCCGATGAATGAACGTTGGTGCCAATTGTACCGAGAAATCCGATGAAATCTTTTTGCCTATTAACAGTTGGCTTGTAAATGACAATCTGTCTGAGAAACTATTCGGCGCCTGCGGAAACGCATTGCTGTTATAACTGGTATTTTGAAAAAGGGTAATGCTCAAGGGCGAGCCACCCCCTTCTTTTTGTCGAAGCAGCTTGTACTTCAAATAACCATCAAAGAGCCCGTCCCATGTGGTTCCACCGAGTCCTGTAGAAAGCCGGTCTGAGATGCCATATTCCAGCGCAATACGAGATGTGAGTCTGTCGGCCACAAAGCTTTGAGAACGTTCTGTCGGGGTATTCCAAAATCGATTGGTTGTGACGATTTCGAGGATGCCTTTTTTTCGGGTTTCTATGGAATGGCCAATGGCAATCCGAGTCATTTTAAAGGTCGCTGCGGTATAGGTGTCGGTAGGCTCCAACTCTTTGTCCAGAATATCCAAAAGGTCATCTTGGGCATTCGAAAGATGCCAAGAGCCGAAAATCAGTATCAGGAATAATAGTTTAATTTTCATAGGGCTCAAATTCAAATCTAAAATCTACAGAAATCATCTTCGCGATATTGCCCGCCAATAAAGGGGGTATTTTTATTTCATAATCTTTCACATAGGCCTCGAAGGTACCTGTTAGCACGTAACGACCATCGGTTCTTTCGATTTTGGTCTTAATTTCCAGTTCCTTTGAAACCCCGTGCATGGTAAAGACCCCCTTGACCATTTTGGTCTGCTCTCCCGCAAGTGTCGGGTCAAAATCGATTATTTCCCCTTCGAAACTTGCTTTTGGATAAATATCCGACTCGACATAGCTTTCATTAAAATGTTCACGCATCAGCGCTTTTTCAAAAACAAAGGCATTCATTAACATGCTGACCGCTATTTTGGAATTATCCAAATCGATAATGCTCAAGACTTGATTGTTTTTCGCCTTGATATTCTCAACAGAGGTATATGAGAAAAAGGAAACCTGTCCTTGCCTTGCAATGATTTTGTTTTCATTTTCTTGAGAATTCAAGAAGAAAAACAGCGCAATAAAAACTGTTCTAATCATGGTCTTTTTTGGTTGGCGGTAAGTACACAGTTTAGAAAAACAGCATCCTGAAGAAATCCTTTGAACACTCCTTTCAGCACAACGGTGTCGCCCTGCTTTAAAAATCCGGTTTTTTTAGCTTGGTCGGTTTGCATGTCGCAAATGACTAAGGCGAGGTCTTCTTGGCCTCCCCCCAATAATATGGTATGACGTTGATTGACATAATTGATTTCCTTAATGACCCCTTCAACAGCTATGACCTGATCCACCAATGTGGCAAGGTACTGCCCTTTATCCGTAGTTACATACGAAATTAGGTTTTCAGCAGTCATTGCCGCCGTTGCGCTTGCCTTTTGCGTATTGAACACATCTTCTTTATGCAACGAAATGTAGATACCGCCCAAAACTAAAATGGACAACAGACCTAAGCGAAACCCATACTTTCTGATCATTTGGTATGATAAGGTTTTAAAGGTACTAATTACACGTCAATTTTTTAAATGATGAAACAACCCCGTACACTTCTCCTAAGTTATACGGGATTGATTGAAGTTGACCCGGTATAGGTCAGTCTGTAATGTTGATGGTTCCGGTCATGGAAAAATGAAACTCGCAAATATAGAATAAGGTATCCGGAGCATCATTCGGTACCGTGAAGATGATACTGCCCGATGACGCACCATTGTCCGTTACCCCTTCGTCAAAAGTATTATCGGTTCCAGTGGTCTGGGCCGATTTGATGAAGAAGGGATGCCCCGGCGTATTTACTTGAAACTCGTAGGTTTCTCCTCGTTTGAAGGTGAAATCGGGATTACTTGCGTCGGTCAATCCCTCACCATTGAAAACATAAGCGCTCGCCCCTTGATTGGTGACCGTATATAACGTGGCACTTGCTTCAGCTTCCGGTGCATTTTCCGTATCGGGGTTTACCGTAGGCCAAATGCCCGCAGCAGGGAACCCTACCCCGAAGTTGTCTCCTCGTGCGGCATCTTGACCAAAATAGTATAGTGGCCAGCCTTTATAGGAAATCTGTGACTCTCCAAAAACCGTTAGAGCTCCAAAATCACTAAGCTCCAAAATGCTTGGGACATTGCTAATGCTGATATCGACTATAGGCCAAACCCCGTTGTTCGAAAAGTCGTCAGCGGTAAAATTATTGACATTCTTTTTGTCGTTGATAAAGCTGTAAAGCGTGTTTCCACTAGCATCCGTAATATAGGTGGTCTCCTCATCACCAGGTTCAAAATCGCTATTGAGGTTGGTCTCATCGCCAGAGGAATCCCGGCCGACCAATTGGGCCTTTGCGACCATTACCGAATAATCGGGTTTTGCCACGAACCAGACGCCCCCGCTACCATCACCGGTAATCTGACCGGCCGCGGAATCACTGGCGAACAGATAGAGTGGCCAGCCCTTATACGTCGTCTGGCTGCTTCCATCAGCTCTTGTAATTGAAGCGAAATCCGAAGCTTCCAGACCGTCGTCTAGGGTGAGCTCTTCCGAATGAAATGCGGGCCATGCCGCCAGACATCCGTTTTCACATGTGGAATCCCCTTTACTGTCCTTTGCAAAGAAATATAAGGTGAACCCTTCTGAATCGGTCATGACGTTGCCAAAAGTAGCATCGTTTACAAGTCGAACGGAGTTAGCGACTTCGGGGTCCGGTTCAGGTTCCGGATCGGGATCTGGGTTGTCAATGATGTCCGGTTCAGGGAGGGTGGTCACTGGATCATCCGAGCTACAGCCCATCATAAAAATGGCACTTACAAATACGACTAGAATTTTTTTCATTTTGTTTGTTTTTAAGGATAATTAAATTATTTATTTGGGGAGTGCCTCAACAGGCACAGGTAATGCTAAGGGGTGTTTGCCTGATTTTCTCGCCCTGAGGAGGAAAACCTAGGGCGGTCAATGTATTGAGCGCATCCGACACCTCATTTGCCCTTTTAAAATTAAAAATGACCAGGGCGTCCGTGGGATAGAGTCTAACATTTGTAATATTCGCGATCTTCAAAAGTTCTTGACCGATCTTAGTTGAGCATCCGTCACAAAAGGAGCGTTGTACCGGAATTTTTGCAAATCCTGTTTTCATGGCTGTTCGATTTAAAATACTCTTGAAAGGTTGAATCCAAAGAAAAAATCACCGCTGCCCCAATCGCCGGTGGCCTGCCCCAAGAATCCGTTGGTATTCATGGGTTGGGCATTGGTAAAATGCAATTGGAACACATGCCCCCCGGTTTCAATGTCGATGCCAATAGACAACGGATTCACGAAAGGGGAGTTTTCAGCTCTGTTCAGGTGATATCCGTAGTCAAAATTGATCGAAAAGCGTTTGGTCAGTTTGTGACGCCCTCCTATGCCGATGACAAATTGAGAGTTTTCCTGTTCATCGACCTGTACCAGGTTGTCGTGAAAAAAGGTAGGCATGAGCTGTAAGGAGAAGTTCTTGTTAACTTTTCTGGAAATCAAGAGTTGGGAAGTGTATCCCAAGCGGTTGGTAAAATCCAGTCCGGGTAGAAGATCTTTATCGAGAGCGGTATTGATCAGTATATTGTTAGAACTGACCACCGTAAAGGGAAAGCCATTGTTTCTTTGTCTAAGGAGTCGCAGTTTCAATGAGGACTCATAGATTTTTAGAAAGGAACTTCGGGAAATACCGAAATTTATACCATCTGAGATGCCGTAGAGGAAATTGAGCCGGGTTACTGCTTGATCTAGTCCGAAAAAATCGTCAAACCCTGTTTTTACCGACCCAAAACGGTGAGAAACCACGAAATACAATTCCTTCTTGGAGACCATTTTAGTCGACTCGAAATTGACGATTTTAAGGCCTTTGAAGGCAGCGCTGTTGTATTCTTTCGAATTGTCCGTGTTGTCGATTTCAGATAAGAGATCCTCTTCTTGAGAAAGAATGATCAACGGAAATAAGAGTAATAGGATATAGATAAATTTCATGTGGTGTTGTTTTATTCGGTTAGTATGGTTGCTTGATCGATCTTGACGACCTCGAGTAGGTCATCGTACCCTACACATCTTCCCTTTAGGCTAATTGATTGGCCATTTTGGACTGAGGTTTCAGCGGCTGGTAGAAGATTTACTTGAACCATGCCATCGAGTACGATGCTATTTTCGTCAGTACTGGTGACATTTCCTGAGACCAGAATTACTTGATCGGCGTAACTCGTAATATCCGAATCTTGTTGTGTGAACGCATAAAGTAGTTCTGGTGCCTGAAATTCGGCGGTCACTTCTTCTTGGGCAATATTTCGGTGCTTCGAATGAAACGTATAGAAGTATACCCAACTAAGAAAACCGACCAATAGGAGTAGGGCTATGCTGATGATCTTTGTATTCCGGCTCATTTTGCTTGAAGTTTAAAGGCTAAATTGACGATGACCTCTTTGGCAATTTTATTGGCAACTATTTTCGGAATTTCGATGTCAAAATCAGAGGGGGTCACCTTGAATGACCCCTTCATGATAATCACATCACTCACTTTCTGAACAGACAAGATGGTACGAACATCTTTCTCTTTTTCACGCAATTTCAGTTTCCCATCCACCGTTACTTCGGTAGGGGTTTCGGATACTTGTGAGTGATTGAAATTGAGAAGGCTTCCTCTAAAAATGGCCTTCGGATACGTTTCAGACTCGATGTAGTTCTCGTTAAAGTGCTCCTCCATTAGCGAATTTTCAAAATGAAAACCTTTGAGCAAGGCGAGTGAGGCCAATTCTCCGGTATCCGCATTCAAAATTGCGGTAACCGTCGTATTGGTGGCCTTGACAGGTTCGAAGAGTTCTTCCGAGGCTTCGAATTCGATCTCGCCGTTTTTGTCGATATATTTTGTCTGTGCTTGAAGCTGCACCACTGCCATTGTGATTACTAGTGCCGATACTAATTTTAGTTTCATTGTTTTTATATTTAGTCGTGTTATTCTTGAGTGCCGTCTTTGATCCACTGGTCGATAATATCAATGGTGGCTTGGGGTAATTTACCGGAAGGGGGCATAGCGGCCGGTGTACCATTTGCCCGCGACATGGCCGTAAGAATGCTGTTGCCCCGTGAACTCACCTGACTGAAATTTATTAAAGCGAAGGGTGCGCCGTTCCTTGTAGGGCTTGAATGACACCCTAGGCAGTTACCGTCTATAATGGACTTTACGTCATTGGAATAGGTGACTAAATCACCGTTGTCAGGATTCCCGTCTGGTAAATCCAAGAGGTCACTTTCGCTGTCGTTACTGCAACTTGTAATAGAGATGCTTGCCAAGGCTAGAAGCACGATGCCTATTTTTCTTGAAATCATAATGTGGATTATTGGTTGAACTTGAGTCCAAAGGAAGAGGGTTTGGGTGAAGAATGACTACAAAAACTACGTCAGAGGGAAGAATCGGCTGTAAAAGGGAAAAAAGCGGTTTGAATGGAAAATCCATGTTTTTAGGGGTATTCCAGCTGCAAGAGGAAGAATTACCCTTGAATTTGGGGCAAATCCGTATCTTGGGTACCGCTAATCAAAAAATGCAATGCGAAAGGATAAAATGTACTTTTTGACATTCTTGTCAATTTCCGCAATCTTTATGATCATGGCAAGTATTGCCATTCACTATATCGAGAAAGTCAGTGTCAGTCAAATGCTCGAAACCCAGTTGGAGTATGGAAAGCGGGAAGCGAAAGAACTAGGTAGTCTGATCAATTGGCAATTGGCCAATGGGGTTGAAAAGGAACAACTCATCAGCGCCATTCAGAAGAGTATAGACAATACCAATCTGGAAACAGGTTTCGTGAGTATGTTCGACTGGTCGGGCACACACTTGTGCCATCCTGATATCCGGCAGGTGGGTCAACCGGTCAGTCAAGAAACCTCGTTTGTTTCCTCCGTGGCGGATGATTTGGGCACTGAGGAGTTCTATACCTTATTAAAGGATAGAAATCTATTGAAAGTTACCGATTCGTTGGAAAATACGTCCGAGGTTATTTGTATGATACCGATTCAAAATTCGGATTGGATCGTTGCCGCTCACGCGAATACCCAGAAAATAGCATTGAAAGCGAATCAACTGAAGAACGACCTGAATACTATTTTATTGATTATGGGATTGGTGGTCATTCTATCCTTCATCATCGTGGCTCGTTTGATCGGTAGCAGCTATGAAAAGCGATTGGAACTGAAAAATCAAAAACTGGAGGATGAGGTCATCAATCTCACGAAATTGAACCGAGCAGTTGGGGATTATCAACAAAAGGTAAGTGAGCAACAACCCAAGGTCACAAAAAAGGATGACCAAAAATCAAAACGGCGAATACTTACATACGTACGAAATGAATTGTTACCGGTAGCCACTGAAGAGATTGCGCATATTTATACCGAAAGTAACATCACGTATGTGGTACGAACCGATGGTCGAAGAACCACGACGAACTTGAGTCTTGATGAATTATTCAGTAATTTGGACAATAGTTTTTTCTTTCGGGCCAACCGGCAGTTTATTATCGCGATTTCGGCCATTGACAAGATCGTAAAATACGGAAACAACCAACTGAAGATATTGGTCAACCCTGATTCCGCAGTTGATATTATCATCAGTAAGAATAGGGCCTCGGAATTCCGGCAGTGGTTAAACCTCTAGCGGAGGTCAGTTGATCTTGGGCAATATAAATATCTATCTTAACTCTTTAATATATGACCATTCAATTCAAAATACCGTATCGCTTGTTGGTGCTCATTTTATCCATGGCCCTTTTTTCCTGTAATGAAAAGTCGGAAAAAAAAGCGTCGAATCAAGATGCAGCAACGAACAATGACGACGGATTCGACCTCATTTTTGATGGAAAGACCTTGGAAGGATGGCATGGGGATCCCAATTACTGGCGTGTAGAAAACGGCCATCTTGTGGGCGAGGTTACCCCGACCACACCTTTAAAACACAATACTTTTATTATTTGGCAGGGTGGGGAACCCGATGATTTTGAACTTAAGTTATCCTTTAGAATCGAAGAGACGGGTAATAGTGGAGTGAATTATCGTAGCGAACTCCTTGATACTATTCCGTATGCACTTCGGGGCTATCAAGCCGATATTGACGGAAAAATCAGATATACCGGGCAGAATTACGAGGAAAGAAAAAGAACGACTTTGGCATATCGGGGCGAAAAAGTGACAATCCTTTCCCAAGAAGGACTCCAAGAGGGTTCACTAAGGGATAACGTAGCCAACAATTGTTGGCAAAGCAGGGAAGTAACGGACACATTGGGGGAGTCGGACTCCCTTAAATCGAAAATCGGCTTCGAGACTTGGAACGACCTTCATTTGATCGTCAAAGGAAATCATCTGCGGCATTATGTCAATGGGATCTTGATGAGTGAGGTGTTGGATACCGATACGATAAACCGAAAAATGTCGGGCAAACTCGGAATGCAGGTGCATGTTGGGCCTCCAATGAAGGTAACGTACCGAAATATTCGTTTAAAACACCTGTAACGGTGCTATTGGATCTTGATTTTCGGGTGGACTTCCAGATAGCCGAGGGATTGTAAAAAGTTATCGGCCAAGGAGACAGTTTCCTTATAGTTTTCAAACTTGGAGTAATTGAAAAAACCGTGCGATTCCCCTTCAAAAAGATGTAGATCACATCGACTGCCCACTTTTTCCATCACTATGTTGTAGTAACGACTTGTTTCAACAGGAATCAAATGGTCTTTCGTTCCCAAAAAAAGGAGTGTGGGTGGGGCACCTTGTTTAATATTGTGCAAGGGGGAGAATGTTTTATAGGCATCACCGATTCGCTCATGTCCATAGCCGCCCGGACCATTGTCGATTACGGGATTAAATAAGACCAATGCATCGGGGATTGCGGATATCGACAGATCATCCGTGCTTTCTGAATACCCTTCGATCAAGGCGGTGGCCGCCGCAAGATGGCCTCCGGCAGAACCACCGGCTGCAATGACTTTGTCGGAATCGACCTGGAATTTTTCAGCATTGGCCCTTATGTAACGGATAGCCGATTTGGCATCCATGAGCGACTCGAAAGGAGTTGTTCCCTGTCTGCTTTCCACCCTATAATCCGCCAAAAAACAGACGATTCCCCGTTGCGCGAAATATTGGGCTTGAGGCTCGAACTGTTTAGTGCTACCTCCTTTCCATCCGCCGCCAAAGAAGAAGACCATGGCCGGGTACTTTTTTGAACTAGTCATTGTTGCAGGCCGATATACCTCTAGCATCAATTGTACGGTATCGATTTGCTTGTAGGCCAACTTTTCAACTTCTTGGGCCATGCCTAGCGAAACTGTAAAAGCACTAAGGAGAAAGAAGAGGATATCGTGTTTTTTTATCATGGATAATACTACTATTTTTAAAGGAATTGGGCCTGATGGGTCTGTGATGCCCTCTAAAGTATTAAAATTAATGAATCGATACCTCATTTATTTCTCGATAACCCTCTTGGTCTTGAGTTCGTGTGCTGATGAACCCAAAACACAAGAAGCCAAAAAGCCCAATATTATCTTTATTCTGACCGATGACCAACGGTTCGACGCGTTGGGCTATGCCGGAAATAGTTGGGCCCACACTCCTGAAATGGATGCTTTGGCCAAAGACGGAACCTACTTTAAAAACGCCATGGTCACCACCCCGATCTGTGCTGCCAGCAGGGCCAGTATTCTAACAGGGTTGTATGAACGTACCCATCACTATGACTTTTCAAGTCAAGGCATCGCCCCCGAGTTGATGGAGGTTTCCTATCCTACTATTCTTAAAAACAACGGCTACCGTACTGCTTTTTATGGAAAATACGGAGTTCGGTATGACGGACTTGACAAACAATTTGATACCTACGAATCCTATGACCGCAACAATACCTACAATGACAGACGTGGTTATTACTACAAAACCTTGGACAATGATACGGTTCATCTAACACGTTATACAGGGCAGAAGGCCATGGATTTTATCAAGAACACCGCTTCCGACCGACCGTTTTGTTTGTCTTTGAGTTTTAGCGCGCCGCATGCCCATGATTCGGCGGAAGACCAATATTTTTGGCAAGAAGAAGTCGGCACCCTGCACGATACGATCGACATGCCGACTCCTGATTTAGGCGAACCGCTCTTTTTCGAGGCCCAACCCAGTTTTGTTCAAGAAGGGTTTAACCGAGTGCGTTGGTATTGGCGTTACGATACTCCAGAAAAATACCAGCATAGCCTGAAAGGGTATTACCGAATGATTGCTGGGATCGATCTAGAGATTGGCAAGATCCGACAAGCACTGCACGATAAGGGACTTGCTAAAAACACCGTAATCATTCTGATGGGCGATAATGGTTATTTTCTTGGGGAACGCCAATTGGCGGGAAAATGGCTATTATACGATAACTCCATACGGGTGCCGTTAATCATATATGACCCCCGGGGGGTAGCGCATCAAGATCGTTCCGAAATGGTTCTGAACATTGATGTACCCGCTACCATACTCGACTTAGCAGGTTTGCCAAGGCCTCATACTTGGCATGGCCAGAGTCTGATGCCGATGGTCGTCGATAACAAGACGACCGTCAAGAGAGACACGGTGCTGCTAGAGCACTTATGGGATTTTGAACATATTCCGCCCAGTGAAGGGGTCCGTACAGAAGACTGGAAGTACTTCAGGTACATCGATCACCCGTTGCATGAGGAATTATATTATTTAAAAGAAGATCCGCAGGAAATCGAAAATCTTGCTAAAGACCAGGCCTATGAAGACGTTCTGATGCAGTTAAGAAAAAAATGTGAGGCATTGATAAAGGAAAAATCCCCATGATAGCATTACATAGGCTTTCGATTGAAAGCCGTACTATGGCGAACCGATACTGGTTTTGCAAGAAAAACCCCAGAGCTGGCCTGTCTGGTGAAAAGGTAGGCTCACGAGGAATTCGAAGGAAACTAAATTTGCCGTATCAACCCTTGCGGCGACAGTTGGATGTAAATATCGATATGGCGTAAAGGTTGATTTTTTCATCAAAAAAGTGAAAAAATCGACCCTCATCCCCCATTTTTTTAAAAACACACTTCTTCAACGAAAATATCTACCGCCCCTCCCTTTTATTTTAGAGACATTTGAACTGTTCTTATTTAAGCAAACTTAATTTCCAGGGGTGCCGTGATTATCTTGAGCTCACGGGTTAAGGGCACATCCTACTGTTGCTCCAAAACTAGGGTGAGATGATAGGTGTCTTTATTAATGGTTAAATATAGGTGGGCCCCCTGGAATGCTTAAATAGGTGTAAAATAGCTAAGGTATAGAAGAATCAAACCTACACCATATGGAAAACAAATCGTTAATACTGGAAGATGACGGATATGCCGTCGGAAATCACAACTATGATGATCAACTCAACTTTCAGTTGGATACCTCCTACTTCCGTGATTTTCAACATTCAAAAAACCATCATGGACTTCTAGCGGAGTTGAAGTATGTTGCCAAAGATTACATTCTTTTTACAAAAACCTGGTTGTCAAGGTTGATGACGTGGCCCGTGGACCAAGGCTATTCAAAACGGTATCGCCAGGACAAGATTCTCAAGGATTGCTTTATTCAAGGTGAAATTCAAGAGAAGCTCAGTACAATAAGAAGTAGGCTTTTATTTGCGAACCTTGATAAGGTGCCAATGGAAAGTCCGGTTATGGGAAGAAAACACTCCAGTATCAAAAGCGCCGGTATGTTTCCGCTCAGCGAGGCCGTATTACAATGGGTACAGCAGCAGTCGAATCTCAAGAACCTGATAAAAAAATACCCGAATCTGAAGAGGAACTCACAAGTTACGACACCTGAACAACTATGGATTGCCGATATCACGTTTACGAATACCCGAGAGGGTAAACGCTACTTTCATATGATTACCGATGCGTATACCAATCAGGTAATGGGATATGCCGTATCGGAAGATCTTACTACGGCATCAGCAATCAGAGCGCTAAAGATGGCTTTGGGAAACCGAAAGCACTATGGTGACTTGATACATCATTCCAAAAGAGGTATTCATTACTGTATGCATAGGTATATACAGCTTCTCAGGGAGAGCAATATTAAAATGAGTGCTTCGGAATTTTAAGTGTCAAACCAAAACCAGTCCTTTTATGAAAGCATATAACAAATACAGGATAGAGCTGTTAAAAAAATTGACTGTACGGTATCAGACTCTGGTCGAACGTGCATATAACCTGAGACAAACCGATGAAAGCAAAAGTGATTATTTTACCTATGAAGCGACGAAAATCCTTCAGAAAATCAATTGGTTGGATCTGTAACCCCGGTGAGTTAGGGCGCATAGCGACATGGGCAGGCTGAAAGCATACCCTTCAAGCGCTATAGGTATCTGATTGTCACTAACCCCTTAAAACCTTTTGAGGTCAAGATTTCTAAAAACCAAGTTGAGGTTTTCTACTGATCTACTCCTCGGCCAAGGCATTGACCCCACATGTATTGTACCAGTGCTTGCCGAGGAAAGTAGATTTCCGTATTCTGGGCATTCATTGCGCTAGATTTTGCCTATTTCACCTGTTGTACAAAAACGGTCGCTCCGAGGCTATATTTGTTGGTGCGGTAGTTTTTTTTCTTCTGAAAATCGACATGGACGATTTCACCGAAATTTCCTTTTTGTTCGATGGTGTGTACCACCTTTAAGATATTCGTATAATCACCGTTCAAGGTGAAGCTGTAGGTATGTAAACTATTCTCGCCGACATGATAGAGGTGAGGTTGTTTAAACTCCATCACCTTGGTATTGGTTTTGGTGGCCTCTTGGTTGATGGTTCGCAATAGATTGTTTTGAATGGAGGTGTCGACAAGGTCCATTTTGCCCAAAATGGAATCGTAGTAGATGTTTTTCTGGTTGAGCACTGCCAATTTATTTGGAATATCCTTGAATTTTTCTACCTCCGAATTGAGGCGTTGTGATTCATTTTGCAACAAAATGGTCTTGTTGATGGCAAATTGGTAACTCGCGATGAGCAGCACCACAATACCTAAAAATAGCAGTTTGTTTCTTTTATCGATTTGCATGGATTCCAATTTCGATTAAAAAATTCGAGGTCGTTTTACCTACATAGTTATAGTCGAGGGTTTCTACGGAGTTGACCCATTCTTGTTTTTCAAGTTCCTCTATCCAAAAGGAAAAAGCATCGACATCTTTTGAAATACCCGAGACTAACAGTACCCCTTCTTCAAGCATGATCGGTTTTTTTTCGCGTACCGGTTTGGCCAAGGGTTGGTATTTGATCTCGTTAAGTAAAATGGACGAAGGAATGCGTTGTGCAAAGAGGTCTAAATAATAGGTCGCTTTTGAATTTGACGAGGCGCTCAAGGTCTCTACCCGTTCTTGCTTTCGTTTCACCGATTCATCTAAGAGGGTCAATTCGTCCTTTTGAGAGCTAGTCGCCGCGAGCAAGTCATTTAGCTGACCTACCTTTCCATGGTAATGGTTGTACGTCAAAAAGTTGCCCAGAAGTAGCACGATAAAAAACAATAGGGCATATTTCAAGACCTGAGTGAATACCCTAAAGTTTTTGAAACCCTGTTCTAACTTTGTATTCACTTCCGTGAAGTTCGAAACACCGCTCTTTTGATTTAGCTTCCGCAATATTTGCGAGAAAGGCAAGAGGTAACTGCTTGAGAGCTCTAGGCCACTAATGGTATACAAGAGGTTTTCTTTTGATGCGTGCACGCTGATACTGGTTAGAACTCCATTGTCAACACCGATCAAGTAGTTCGAAGCATGGAGGGTTCCATCCTCCAAAAACGGAACGATACTTTCCAGGGCCGAAACACCCAAAGAGAAGCGGGAGACCTGTAGGTTTAGCTCACGCAATTCTTTTAGGATACGGTCAACGGGACTTTTTTTGGACAGGATGACAATAGGTGTTGTTCCCTGTTGTATGATTTCATAATAGATGTTGTTCAGGTCGATATTCGGAAAGGCTTGGTTGACCATGGCTTCAGCACTTCCATTCGATTCGCTCTCTAGTTTTTTGGTCAGGATGTTCGGGGTGTTGATACAAACGAACAACGGATTTTTCTTGTTGAGTCGTCCTGGTAGTTCGTTGAGGTGGTTCAATTTGACCTTATTGACGATCAAGAGCTGGTTCTTACTTTTCTTGAGTTCTAGAAAAGCATAGGCCAGTGCTTCTTCGGCACCCGTAATTTCGAGCCCGTAGTAGGTAAACCCCTCTTTGAGATATGTGCGTAGTTTGCCGATCATTAATAGATTACTGTAGGTTTGATCAAGATGGTCAGTTTCTGTTTGGTGTCCTCACGCTTTCGCTTGCTGAAGAGCCATTTGATGACAGGTACTCGTGCGAGTAAAGGAACCCCTGTACCCGAATCGTTTTTTACTTTTTCTTCCAGTCCCCCGAGTATGGCCAAGTCTTGGTTCTGCATTCTGATAATGGAACTGAACTCACGGGAGGTCAAGCCTGGAGGGGCATCATCCTCGATCCGTTCGCCACTGAAGTCCGATTGGATCACATTGATGTCCAAGGTCACCTGCCCGTCTCCGGAAACCAAGGGTTTGATACTTACGGCAAGTTCCGCATCGATAGGCTGATAATTCCGTACTTCGGAAGTGGTCGGTATTTGGGATCCAAAAAAGTTCTGATTGGTCACCACATAGTAGGTCGTCTCCCCAATGGATAGGTTGGCCCGATGTCCGTTTAAAGTGGAGAGTTTGGGTGTGGAACGTATTTTTAGATTTCCATTCTCCTCCATGGCCTTGATATCCGCAAAGAATTCGGGAATGACTTTCCCGATATTGAAAGACCCGAATCCATCGAAACCACCGATGATCTTGTTCACGGTGTTGGCGCCCAAGGTAACACTGGCATCGGGAAACAAGCGCCCGGAAGTATTCACAGGATTTTCCCCGATGCCCCAACTGATTCCGGTTTCCACGGTAGACGACTTTCGTACTTCGATGATCATGACTTCAATAAGCACTACAGGTACCGGTTTATCGATCTCCTTGATAAATTTCTTAAAGCGGTTGATATTCGCCGAAGGACCACTGACAAAAAAACTATTGAGCTCATAATCCACACGGATGTCCAATTCCGATTTGACTTCATCGGGGATGATACTCACGATGGCTTCCGCACCGTCTTGATAATCACCAAAACTGTTATTGGATTGTGTGTTCAAGGAACGCCGGTTGGAATTGAGTCCGCCTTGCTGGCCTCCATTTTGATTTCCGCCAAAAAAATTGACATTGGAGTTCGTTGTTCTTCCGGAGGAGCGATAGCCCTGTGATTGTGATGGATCTCCGAGGAGTTCAACGGAGCGGTGCATCATCTGAACCACTTCTGTTTTTCTAAGGCTCAATTGGTCCGCCGTTCCGAAGAAATAAATATTGTTTTCCTTCTTAAAGGTGAAATTGGTCGGTAAAGAAGGGGTGGCCGGTTGATTGTTCTGTCGCGAATTTCGATTTGCGCCATTGGTATTTTGGTCTTGCGCCAGTGGTGCGGGGGCCTCTTGACTCGCGAACATATGTTCCAATAAATCGTCAAGATAAATGTTTTTGGCATTGAAGGTCACGCTTCCGGCTTGGTCTAAAGGGGTAGCCGTATACACGTCCAACTTCAAGTCGTACCGCAGATCATCGATGATCGAAGCAATCGATTTGTTTCGGAAATCCACATCCAACAGTTGCCGCACCGTATCAAGCACCTGATATCCGGTAGTATTTCGAGTCAGCCGTCGAGGTGAAGATCCTTGATCGGCCGGTGTTTCAAGCGCATCGAAGAGGTAAAACCCATCTTTCGATTTGGAAAATACCATGGCGTTGGTCGAGGCCAACTTCTCGAGGGCCATATCAAGTGGCACATCAACTAGATAGAGGTTCAAGGGTTTTGAGGCGAGTCCGTTTGAATAGAGCAAATTCTCTCCCGAGAGATCCATGATCTTTCGGAATACCTTTTCTAGCGGGTCGTTTTTTAGATCCAGGGATAGGCGTTGGCCGTTCGGACTATAACTGACTTGTATTACTTTTTCCTGGGGGATTTCCACAGGAGGTTGAAAACGCTTTATCGCCAAAATATTTCCAGTGAATTCGATATCCAGGTTGTATTCCTTGCATAGATAGACCAACAGATCACTGACCACCACATTTGAAAAGTTGTTCACGAGATTGATATTGCCGATGTCAGGTGAAATGGATAGGTTCAATTGATGCACTTCCGAAACGGCCATCAAAAAATTGGCTAGGGTCACATTGCTGACGTTGATATCGAGTTTCAGGCTTTCTTTGAGTTCGGTATTCTCCACGGAGAGCAGTTCCAATTGATTTTGGATTTTTGCGATACGTTGCGAATCTTGGCCGTAGACGCTGAAGGTAAAGCATAGCCCTATAAAGAGCAGTAGCAGCTTGAGCGTTGCAGATCGGTGTGTAATTTGGGTGGGTCTTTTGGTCATGGTTTTTTTGTAATGCCTTGGGACTGTTCTAGATGAATGCCCTTTTTGGCGCTTATTTGGTCAATAGCGAATACACTTCCTCTATTGATGTAATTCCTTGTTTAATGAGTGCTATGGCGTTTGCTTTTAATGTGCCGATGTGCTGTTGTTCCAAATAGCTGTCAATTTGTAAATGGTTCTCTTTGATCGGTACCATCAGTTCTTGGGTGATGGGCAGAATTTCATATATCGCCTTTCGCCCGATGTATCCTGTATGGTGACAGGTATTGCAACCTGTGGGGGTATGATGTGTTTTGAGGTCCTTGGGAATCTCGAAATTACTCGGTAAGAGATCAGCATCAATGGCCGCTTCCCTTTTGCAATCATCACATAGCTTTCTGACTAGGCGTTGTGCAACGCTCATGTTCAAGGTGCTTGCGATCAAAAAGGAGGGCACACCCATATCTATCAATCGCGATATGGTCGCCCAGGCCGAGTTGGTATGAATGGTCGAAAGTACCAAGTGCCCTGTCAAGGCGGCACGAATGGCCATATTAGCGGTTTTTACATCGCGGATTTCCCCGACCATAACGATATCGGGATCTTGCCTTAGAAATGTACGTAGGGTGCTGGCAAAGTCCAAGCCGATGTTCTCACGTAGCTGTACCTGATTGATACCTTCTAGGGTATATTCGATCGGGTCTTCTACCGTCAGGATGTTTGTTTTGTCATCGTTGAGTTGTTTCAAGGTCGCATAGAGGGTAGTCGTCTTACCCGATCCCGTAGGGCCGGAAATCAGCACGATTCCGTTGGGATTGAGGATACCTTCCTGATAGCGTCGCAATTCAGCTTCGTTGAATCCGAGGGCTTCCAAATCGAGGGCTCCGGTATCTTTGCTCAATAAACGCAATACCAACTTTTCGCCGTGTAGGGTCGGGAGGGATGACACACGAATATCGAATTCACTGCCATGGGTATTGATGGTAATGCGCCCGTCTTGTGGCAATCGCTTTTCCGAAATATCAAGATCCGCCTTGATTTTGATCTTATTGACCAGTACGGGATACTCCTCTACTGGAACGGTGAACTGTTCGGTCAGCTTGCCATCCATACGAAAACGAACACGACATTTCTTTTCATAAGGCTCAAAATGGATGTCACTACTCCCCATTTGTTTCGCATCGATTAGTATTTTCTCCAGAAAGTCGGTCGTATAATTGAGTTGGGTGTTCGCTTTCTTTTGGGTTTGCCTGTAGTTTGATGAAAGGTATTTTTGCAATTCGTCTTCATCGCATTTCTGCAAGACCACGGATTGGTCCAGCACGATCTCAAGTTCTGCCAAAAGTTCGTTCAGTGAATCGCTGTCCGTTTTTAGGATGATGCCCCCCTTTGTATCCTTTATGGGAACAATACGGTAATGAAAGGCCTGTTCGGCCGTAATTTTTTGCTGAAGGTCAGTAGGTATGTTATAGGTTTCAATGATCATAATTAAAAGACATAAAGCGAAGGGAGATTAGGAAATAAGCTGATGAGCAGCACAAGGGATAAGAACAAACCCATGAGTCCTGCTAAGGGTATGGTCTGCAACTTCCGGGTACGGTTCCATAAAAGTGTAGTGCCGAGCGCAAATACCATGGATAGGGCGAAGATTACCAAAAAGGTCATGGTCGGAAAACCGAGCGCTAGGGCGTAGAAAAACAGCAGGTCGCCTAGTCCGAAACTCACATTGAGAAACCCTTGTTTCGCAATGTATTTGGTATAGAGAAAGAGTATCAGTACCACCAAACTGATCAAGAACATATTGACCAGCACAAAAGGGTAATATTGCGAAAAGGGCAACTGCACGAGGTAGAGCCCTCCGAGCACTATGCCTAATGCCGGAAAGAGGATCCACGAGACCATACGCTCCTTAAAATCTTGAAACGCGATAAGGCCACAGATACCCACCAATGCTATTTTTAGAAACAGTATCAATCCTTTATGATTTGTTTGGGGTTGCCCTGTTCGTCAATTTCCCAAACGTTCAGTACACCATCGCCATCAAAGTCGGTCACGGCTTCGGCACGGGCCTTGAATGTCGCATCGTCGGCACTTACAATTTCGTACCGATAATTCGCTGTGCCATTTTCCTTTACGGTCTTCGGAGCGACGAAATCGAGCTCGTTGAAATCGGCGGAGAATTTGCTATACGTATAGTTATGGGTCGTTTGCGCATTATAAATGGCCTTAAGTTGCGTTTGGGCCTCGATACTTTTCGCCTTGGTAATCAGCGGCATCAAATTCGGCAGGGCCAAGAGTAGCAAAATGCCTATAATAGCGAGTACGATGAGCATTTCCTGTAGGTTCAAGGCTGGAATTCGCTGTTTTAAAAACTTCATGAGATTGTAGGGTTTTCATTTAATATAAGTGCTATAATAACTCTGAAGTTTATCGATTATTATATACAGTTAGTCGATTATTCTTTCACAACGTTTTTTAATGATTTCACAACAATTTTTAGAGAATACCGATTTAAGAAATCATATTCGTAGCATAATTACGATGTATACTGATATATATATTCAGAATAAACTGAATAGATATTTGTAAGAAAAAATAGAGAACATCAAAAAATTAAAAAAACCAAACTTTTCAAATCATGGGGCGAACAACTACCGCTATGTCCAATTTGCCGGACACAACATCCAATTTCAAAAAGAATTTTAAATCCGGTGGCTTGAAAAACCGAATCGGCCTTTTGACGGAATTCATCATATCGTAAGAAAAAAATCACCTAGATAATACTACAGCTTACAAAATAACCAACGATAACTATGAGAATTAAAAACAGTAGAATTCAGACTTTCGGTAGCGTAATAGTTACCATAACGCGATTGAACAGCCTCTTGCCTGTATTGGTTTTTTTACTAGCCGTCACGGTTGGTACTTCACAAACCACGTATTCGTATAGATTGATGGATGCGGCCAACAACACAACTGCAATATCATCTTTTGCCGAAGACATCACCTGGAATCTACAAGATGCCAATAGTATCAATATTGTTTCTAACCTGGGAGCCAACATTGTACACCAGGTGCGGTTCACCACCTCCGAACATACCCAAACCGAAGGGATGCATCCTTATGCGTATCGTGGTGATTATAACGATCAATATGGTTTGCAGAATGGTGTATATTATGGTTGGAGTCCTACGGTTGGAACCCTGACTTTTACAGTAGAGTATCTGGATAGTAGTTCAGCTGTTTTAACAACGGACACCTTCACCATTACCTTTATCGATCAGGTTCCTAGTGGTAGTTCAAACTATGTAAAGCGGGTTAATTGCGGTAAGTCCACTGCAGGTCTGACGGTTTTCGGACAAGAGTTTTTTAGTCCGGATATACCCGCAACCGAAGGATTTGAATTTACGGCCAGTGATAACAAAAGTACTAGCGGACATTCCAATTTCACCTTAGGCGGAATTTTTAATCCATCGAGATATACCGATTCCCCATCAATGCAGTATGAGTTTCCGGTTACCGAATCGGGTAATTATCGTGTTCAACTCTATTTTGCAGAACCCTGGCATGGCCCGGGTTTGTCTGGACAACCTTCAAATTTTAGAAGGTTCAACATTGACATTGAGAATGGCCAATTCAGTCAAACGGATTATGCCATTTTCGAAGAGGCGGGCAATGTCGCGAACAATTTTGTCATCGTGGATCAGACAGTACAGGTTACAGACGGTAAAGTAACTATTGCACTTACTAGGGGAAGTGGTAATGATCCCTTGATCAATGCGATCGCAGTTGAACAAATTGATTCGAATACGAATTCCGGAACCGCGACAGCCATTCGGATAAACGCTGGTGGCCCCACAGTTACGACCAGTGACAATAAGACATTTGATGCGGATCAGTATTTTACCGGAGGTACGGCCTATGCCAATACGAGTGCCGTTATCGACCCACTGTATCAAACAGAACGAAGCGGAACAGCTAAAAATTTTACGTATAACATACCCGTTGACAACGGGGATTATGACGTCATTCTTCACTTTGCCGAAATCTATTGGGGAGCCACCGGTGGCGGTACTGGTGGAACCAATAAACGGTTATTCGACGTAAGCATTGAAAATAGTCAGGTGCTTGATGATTATGACATTTATGCCGAAGTGGGTGCCCAAACCCCGGTGACCAAGTCTTATCCGGTTACCATAAGTGATGGGGAAGTGACCATTGCATTTTCGAGTCTATCCGCTGTTGGAGGTGTTGATCAAGTAAAATTGTCTGCAATAGAGGTTGTTCCGTCCGGATCTTCCGGAGGCGACGGCGGTAGTACTTCAGGAAACCTTTGGACGAAAAACAGTGCTAACGATAATATCTACTACAATACGGGTGATGTAGGCATCGGCACTGTCGCCATCGCCAACTACAAGCTCGCCGTAGACGGCAGTATTCGATCTAGGGAAGTGAAGGTCGACAATCAAAGCTGGCCTGACTATGTGTTTGAAAGTGATTATGAGCTTCCTGAATTGTCGGAAGTACAACGGCACATCAAGGCAAAAGGACACCTCATCAACATACCTTCAGCAAAAGAAGTGGAAGCCAATGGCGTTGCCTTGGGCGAGATGAACAAATTGCTTCTTGAAAAAATCGAGGAACTCACCTTATATATTCTTCAACAAGAAAAAAGGATTCAAACCTTAGAGCAATCCGCCGATAAGTAAAACGATAGCAGCTACCATTTTCAGTTCGTTGGGCGGGGTAATCCTTAGGGGTAACCTAGAAGACGACAAGCTGATATATAAGCCTATTATTAATAATAAGCAGTCATTTCAAAAACAATGAACAATCCGATCAACCCAATCATTATGAAAAGCAACCACGGCAATCTTGATCAGCGACATCTTCCTTTCAATGCTAAACCTGGACCTAAATTTAGGGCCTATATGAGCCAACAAGGGCTTTGGTTCATTGCACTGCTATTGCTGTGTTCTATACCCATGCAGGCCCAGGATAATTTGCTGATCCCCGATACGTGGCCCGTTGGAACAGGCAATACAAGCGGGTATTCTATTTATGGTAGCTCTAACGAAAATGAACGGCTTACCGGTTCTGATCCCTTTGGGAATAGTGCCGTACTATGGGCGTCAAAACCGGATGGTAGTAGCGGCCCTGACGGTGGCTTTTATAGCCCAGTTATTAGCATAGACCCCACCAAAACCTACCGTTTTACGGTGTGGATGAAGAAAACTGGATCGAACGCGGGAAACTCTTATTTAGGCCTGTTCACCAGAAGTTCCAATGGTACAAAAGTCACGCAAACCCTTAGTGGAACCGTCAATACAAATCCCTATTTCTGGTTTGGAGATCTTCCTGAATTGAACAAATGGTATTTGATAGTGGGCTATCTGCGACCGAATACCTATACCGGTACTTCGGAAGGCCGTATGTATGATGGGGTCACCAAAGCAGAAGTGACTGGGCTGACCTTTAATGACTACAAATTTGGAACAGCTGCGGTGAGTATGCAATTACGTTCGCTGCTTTTCAATGATACCAATAGTGGCGATTTTCAATATTACTGGAAACCTACTATTTATGAGGTGAATGCAATGATGCCCACCGTTGATGCACTTCTGGGTCTAGGTACTTCAGGCGAAGGCCTCTGGTCTTTACAAGGTAATAACATTTCATACGAATCCGGTACCGTAGGTATCGGTACGACTCCACTTACCGGCTACACCCTTGCCGTAGACGGTAACATCAGGGCACGGGAAGTGAAGGTAGATAATGCAAATTGGCCCGACTATGTCTTTGAAGACCACTATCAATTGCCGACGCTTCAAGAGGTCGAACAACATATCAAAGAAAAAGGACATCTCATCAATATCCCTTCGGCCCAGCGAGTTAAAGCCCAAGGGCTGCCGCTGGGTAAAATGAATGGACTCCTTTTGGAAAAGGTGGAAGAGCTTACCCTTTATCTTCTCGATCACGATGATCGACTTAGCACGCTTGAATCAAAAAATAACTAACGAAATACCCTTTAAAAAATGAACAAATTAGCATTACCCCTTGCCATAGTGGCTTTAGTAGCTAGCCTAGCCACCTTTTATCTTACAAAATCAAATTCAGAACAGGTTTATGTCGATGTCAACAAATTGATCGAAGGATACGGCCGTACGAAAGTGGAAAGAGCGGCCTTTGCCAAAAAGGCCCAAGTTTTGAAGGCCAATGTAGACAGCTTGGTCACTAATTGGCAATCAGAATTAATGGCTTATGAAAAAGAGCGTCCGACCTTATCTAAAAAAGAGGTGGAATTGAAGCAAGAATTGTTGCAGAGCAAACAGCAGCAAGTGAACAACTACCAGCAGGCCATTCAAAAACAGATTCAAGAAGAGGACCAAAAAATGACGCAGACCGTGGTCAACGATATCAATGACTATGTCAAAGAATATGGCAAATCTCACGGCTACCCCATCATTTTTGGGGCCGGTGGTAATGGTAATATCATGTATGCTGACGATGCGGCTGATTTGACAGAAGAAGTATTGGTCGGACTAAATGCCCAGTATCATGGTAAATAAGGCCAACAAAATTAGTCGTGTTCGAAAGGAGAAGCTCAGGATGGGGATAATTTTCGCCCTTGCCCTCGCATTCATTTTGACCTCGTGCCAACAAAAAACCTTTGATACCAAAGAGGCGTTGATGGCCTATGTAAGCGATATAAATAATGGCTATACACAACACAAATCAGTTAATGGTACTGATTTCTCCATCACCTATCGTCCTACGGATATGTTGGTGAGTCAAGAAATGACCGAGGAAATGTCAAGGGCTCAAATCGATAGTTTGCGCAACAAATATGAATCATACCTGTACTTCAATCTCTCACTCTCTAAAAATAACAGGGAAATATTGAGCAATATGTCGAACAGTCGTGGTGAATTTGGCGCAATGGTCAATCAATTGGCTTTTGGCATGAGGGATAAAGTTCATCTTATTAGCCAGAAAAGAGATACCCTGGATTTGTTGGATTATGTCTACCCACGTCTATATGGTATGGGACAGGCGACCGACATCATATTCGTTTATCCAAAAGATGAAAAGCTAATGCAGGGCGAATTTGTGCATTTTACAATAGGGGATATCGGAATAAATACAGGCGAAGTAGGTTTTAAAATTCCCGTTGAGGGAATCAAAAATGAACCGAAACTTAAATTTCAATTATAGATACAAATGAATATACCATTCAACCTGGTTCTTGTGTTTCTTTTGGTTCTGTCTAGTCTAAGCGCTCAGAAAACAAAAGGCACACTGTTTTTTAAAGACGGTATTGTTAAGAAGGGATTGGTACGTTTGACGGGGTCTGGTAAGATAAAGTACAAGTCTAGTAAAAAAGCGAAGGCGACGAAGTATGATTTCAGTGAATTTGAAAAGGTAGATATCCTTGAAAACAAAGAAACCGTCGTTTATGTACACATATTGGCGCGGGGTCATAATGGACCACAAGTAGTAAGGGAATTGGTCAAAGGTAAGGTAAGCTTATACCATTTGCTTTCTACAGGAGGAGGTCCGGTTTTTATGCCCGGCAATGGACCAGGTGGAGGTAGTTATACCCATAATAGAACATACGACATTAAACATCTGTATGTAAAGAGAAAAGGAGAAAACGTAGCAACGCATTTGGGATCTGACCAATTATTTACCAAGAATTTCAAAAAGGCCGCCTCGAGATTCTTTAAGGATTGCACATCCTTAGTTCAGAAAATTGAAAATAGAGCATACAAGAAAAGAGATATAAAAGAAATAGTGGCATTCTACAATAACGAATGCAAATAAAATAACCAACGATTAAAGATGAGAAAGACCAAATTTTCCCATAAAGCGATTGCCATTTTTTTGGTATTCACCTTTTTGCCAAGTACAATTCCAGTCAACTATGTTTTTGCCTCGAATAATGGGCCAAATGCGCCCGAGGCTGCTTCTTTTGAGCCTGTTGATGCTACCGATATGGTGAATTTATCCAGTGGTGATGTGAGCTATGTCTTGCCCCTTTTGGAAATGGATGGCTTTCCGGTGACGCTTGGCTATCATGCCGGAATACCCTTGGATATGGAATCAAGCTGGACAGGCTTGGGTTGGAACATCAATACAGGTGCCATAAACCGTAGTGTAAGTGGTACGCCTGACGATTGGAAAAACGGAAATTCCTTGGATTTTATCTATTTCCAAGATTCCGAAAAGTTCTACAACATTAATGTCGGGGTTGGTCTCTCACAAACAGCGGAAGTTGGTGTCGGTATTTCTTGGGGATCCAACAAAAGTCTTTCAGGATCGGTATACGGCACTTTTATGATGGTCAATGGTAGTATCGATACCGACGGTAATTACAGTGCAGGAATTGGCCTGTCTGCCGGAGGAAACAATTTTGGCGGGGGACTTGGCGTGTCAATTTCAGGTAATGTAAATGGTGGAGCCTCTAGAGTTGGTGCCAACATAGGGGTAGGAGGATCGACCAAGAGCGGAGCCCAAGGTAGCCTAGGCTATAGTCTGACCGATGGTTCGGTATCCTTGTCCGGAGGATATGGTAATAGAAGTTCTTACGACAAAGGCCAGGCCGGTGGAGGTAGCGTTTCCCTGGGTAACTACTCTTCAGGTGATTATGATATCAGTAGTAAAGGGTTTTTTATTCCCGTGCAAGTGTGGATTTTCAACCTTTCCTTCGGGTATCGAAAAGTGACCTATCAATTGGATAAAGCGTATCCAAAACTGGGTTATGGTTCCTTGTACGCAAAGGATGCGACGCTCAACGACAACCCATTTACGGATGCTCTTACAGATAAACAGCATCGTTATAAATACACCGACTTATATGAACAAACGGTTCCCTCTGAAATCGAAGAGTTCATAACGGACTATGAAACGGAACGTGAAAAAACCAATTTTTCCTTTGCCAGCTATGATTCCTATTCTGTAAATGCCCCCGGCCTCTCCGGTTTAATGCAACCTAAGATATTCGAAAACGCTACGTTCTTCGGTCAAGGGTATGCCGGGCCCGATTCCGACGACCCGAATCGTAAAATGCGAATGTACTATCACAATTCCAAACCCAGTACACGCTCTTTTGGTACCTCCACTGCGAATGGTTCCGATAACATTGAGTTTTATTTCAATGGGCAGTTTACAGAGAATATCAGTATTCCGAATAATATGTTGACCGGCAATTCGGCGACCACACTCAATAATTACCTCCCAGGAGGAACAGCGAACAATAACAAGCAGCGATCGGCAAACTTTGTGGAAGTATACACCAATCAACAACTGGCGGACCCTAATATCAAGGTCATGCGACCTGAATCTGGGGTTGGTGGTACCTTGCCCAATGATGGCATTGGCGCTTATAAGATTACCGCTCCAGATGGAAAAACCTATCATTATTCCTTACCGGTATATCACTACGAACAGGTGGAGCGCAACCTGATCAAAGACAACTCGCAGCAAAACGTAAACGAGAAGCGGCAATATTCACCCTATGCCACCCACTGGTTGTTAACTGCAATTACTGGCCCTGATTTTATCGATACGGACAATGATAATGTGCCAGATGAAGGGGATTACGGCTACTGGGTTCGTATGGATTATGGCAATTGGTCCGATGGTTTTGTATGGCGATCACCGTACAAAGGGAAAAAATACAATACCAACCTGGCCGGTGAGATTGAGAAAGAAGATTTCGGCAACTACCAATACGGTAGAAAACAATTGTATTATCTCGATAAAGTCGTTACCCGTGAGCATACGGCCTATTTTGTAAAAGACCTACGGTATGATAGTACTGGGGCTCATGGCACCAATGACTATAATGACGGCAACCAAACTACCTATAATTATGTTTTTGACGGCCAAGATACAGTTGAAGATGCCGTTAACGGGGGCTCGACCCAAGTGGGAGAGAACATTAGTTATCAAAGAGAATATCAATTGATGCTCGACAAGATAGTTGTAGTGGAGAATGACGGCAGTTTCCATAACAAGAACGCAAACCCCTCTTTGGCTTTGGACAATGGAAGCTGTTTTCCTGGATATGCCAAAGATGCTACGCATAATCCTGGATTTGACATTGGAGGGGGAGGTTTCAAAGCGGAATATGGGAGCAATTATACCTACCCCATACATCAAGAAAGTAGCGTGTATGACGTGACCGATTTCCAAAACTTTGACTACAGCCAAGCTTTTAAGGTAATTGACTTGACCTATAGCTACGAGCTCGCTAAAAACACGCCAAGTTCGCTTTACTGCAATGGTTATGGAGATGGTCGTCTGACCTTGAAAAGTATTTTCTTCAATGGCAAAGGAAATGCGAGCTATATGCCTCCCTATCGTTTTGACTATAAAAACGAAATGGATTATCCTGAAGGGTTGGCATTTAACAAATATTACGCTTCCGATTTTCTGACAGGCCAGGGCAAAGACGGCTGGGGTTTTATCGATGAAAAACAAATTGCTGGAGTCTACGAGTCCACGGATTATGAAAAATACGGCCCCGACAACTGGAGTCTTTCCGAAATAACCACCCCAACGGGCGGCAAAATCAAGTTGGAGTATGAAGAGGATGATTATGAACAAGAAGCCTTTTCAAGAAAGCTCTGGCAGGATAATATTCAGTTTGCAATTTGGGAAGATTCGAATAGCTTAGATTACATTTTAAAGATAAAAAACCAAGAAGGCTTAAATCCAAACCTTATTGTAAATTTTGAAGATTACTTTGAAGTTAATGACTCTGTCTTCCTTGATTTATGGTTGGTAAGAACTTATGATTTAGGATTGTTCACTGAAGATCGCTTGGGGGGAATAAACATTGATCAAGATTTTATCAATGAAATTACTGTGGAGGCAATATCTAATGACAACACTTTGTTTTTAAGAGTCAACAGATCTAGTGTAAATGATGGTTTTATTGTTTGTCCGAATTCATCCTCTTCAACTCTTTGCGACCCTAACGCTGTAACATTTTTAGGCAACAGTGTTTTTGGAGACTTTGGAGAAAGATATTTTGCTAAAAAAGATGGATTGGGTTCAAATATTTTTGTTCCACTACCACGTGGGCAGTATGAGAATAGTCTAAATGATAATGCTGACCATCATACAATGACCTATAGACTGCTGGCAAGCAGGGTGCCCAAAGACATCAAAGGTGGAGGTGTCCGTGCCAAAAGCATCATCGTCTCCGATGAAAATGGGCGAGAGTATAAGACCAATTACTATTACAATCAACCCGGTACCCCAAGGGATAAAAATCATCCAGATTATAAATCTTCAGGGATTACCTCTTTTGCCCCTGAGAATAGCATCAAGTTTATTCCATATCAGTCGGAGCTACCAAGTCCTGGGGTGATGTATGAATACGTTACTATGGTACCGGTATCTACGAATGGTAATGAACTGGGGAGCACGCGTTATCGATTCCATACTATGGATCCGATCTTCAATCTGTTCGACCCGAATTTGGAGATGACCTATACATCGGAAACCATCAACCCGGTTACAGGGCAACCCCAAGAAAAGGATATCACCATATTCAAGTCTACCGTTGATGACCATGGTAATGGAGATTATTACGATGCCGGTAAGAAGACCTATGCCAAAACAATCGATCTCAAGATCAATACCGCTTTGGTCGGGCAGTTCAGATCGATCGAAACCTTCAACAAAGAAGGGCATTTGATGTCGAAAACCCATAAGTATTATGATGACACCTATGTAAATCCAGGTCAGAATGCAAAGGTGATCCCTGGCAGGGGTACGGTTCGAGAGTCTTTTCAAAGTATGAAATCGGTCTTTAGTACTGATGCCAATGATGCGAATCCGATATTGAAAAGCAGGCACCTCTCCATTTCTTCCAAAGAGGATTTTTCAACCGTATTGACCGAAGTACGGACGACAACAGGGGGGTTTACCGAAACCGAGACCTACAAAGACGCAGATTTCCAGACCGGAGCCTTTAGAACGACCGAGATGCAAAAAGCGGACGGTACCTTGGTACGTACACGGCAATTACCTGCTTATACGCAATATTCGAATATGGGCAGCAAAGTGGATGACCAGACGAACAAGCATATGCTCACCCAGCGCGCGATGACCTTTAGCGATGTCGAAGTGAATGGAGCCTGGAAAACGACCGGGGCCGCGGTAACGACCTGGCGACCTGAAAATGTATACGACAATGGCGATGCCACCAATGCTACGGATGATGGCATTTGGAGAAAACATCAGGGTTTCATCTGGAAAGATGATGTGGATGCTAACGGAACCTTCGGAACGGAGCTAACGAACACCGATTTCACTTGGGGCGAAAATGTGTCCCAAACCAATGCCCAATGGCAAAAAATTTCGGAGACTACGCGATATAATCATTGGTCAATGCCCCTCGAAGTGATGGACATCAACGAGAACTATGTATCGACCAAAATGGGCGATGATCATAAAAAGGTATTCGCTACAGGTAATGCAGGCTATAATGAACTGTATTATTCGGGTGCCGAAGATCTGAACGGAACCGCTTTCGGAGGCCATGTCGGCCTCGGTACGGCGGAGGAAGAGCTTGCTCCTGACCATATTCATACCGGCGTTCGGTCGCTCAAGATCGCGGCGAACGAAACCGGATTCGAAGTCGATGTGCTTAAGGGCAAGAAAAGTGACTACAAAGTCTCTCTTTGGGCCAAGTTCGGCACACATGATGACGTCAAGATCAAACTGGGAACTTCAACCAACTATACGGCCTTTGATCCCGATGAAACGGTAAGGGCTGGTGATTGGATTCAGTTGAACTACTATTTCAGCATTTTAGGGGCATCACAAACGGTAAGTGTGATCAATACGGCCGGTACGGCCTATGTGGATGATTTCAGGTTGCACCCGGTAGCCTCCGCCATGACCGCTTATGTATATAATGAATTTGACGAGCTCACCCATATATTGGGAAGTAACAATATGGCTACCCACTACGAATATGACGAAGCCGGTCGATTAATCAAAACGTATACCGAGGTAGAAGATTTTAATGGTGCCGGATCAGGAGGCATTAAGCCCATTAGTGAGCACCAATATACCTACAAATACTAAGAAGGCATGAAGACAGATAAACGAACATATTCCGGATTTAAGATTTTAATGATATGTGCCTTGATGCTAGGTATATTAGGTACGTCGCACGCCCAAGGACCAGGAGGGGGAGGTTGTTTTATTACGACTATTCCGGCTCAGGAATTTGGGAGTTCGGCCTCCACGAAGACTGTAACCCTGCCCAGCAATTGCAGTGGCGTAGTAGCCACTCCTTCATCAAGTTGGATTACCGCCTCAGTCTCCGGTAATACCTTGACCATCTCTGTGCCAGCCTATGCCGGTGCCGAAAGACAAGGAAATATAAACTTTACTTACAATGGTAGTACTGCGGGTGGTGTTGCGGTCAAACAAAATGTAGGGGTAAACCCACCACCACCGAATCCATGTACGATTTCGGGATTTAATGGAGGTACTTCATTTGCGGGAGCGGGTGAGACAAGAACCTACAACTTGACCTATTCATCTACATGTCCGTCCAATATTGCCTATACCTTTAAGCAGGTCAATAGTAGCGGACAAGAGTCGGATTTGCCGAGTTGGGTAGTGGCTACCCAGAATATTACGAACAAAACCGTAACGATTCAATTTCTTCAAAATTCCGGAACAGGTTCAAGAAATATCATAATCATCGGCAAACGCCAAGATGGCGGAACCCCGGGAATTGGCAGTACCTTCACGCAAACCTGTATCGAAAAAGATTGGTATTTGGATACCGATGGTGATGGGCTTCGAGACCCTGCAAGTACCGCCGTTCCTGATTGTGCAAGTAGCAAACCTGGTTACACGATGACAACAACAGTTGACGCCTGTCCAAACATTCCAAACACCCCAGCCGAGAATACCATTAAGACCTGGTATGAAGATACCGATGGTGATGGCTATAAAGACCCCAATGGACAAACTGTAGACCAATGTACTGCACCAACTACAGGCACTTGGACATCCAATCCTCAAGCGAACGATGATCTTTGTCCGAACTATGCCAATAGTGCCAATGGTTCAAACGGTTGTAATACGGCCTGCTTACCATTTTCTGTTACTCCGGGCACTATTGAATTCTCCGAAGGAGGAGGCAATGATACCGCGACAGTAAATATGGGTTGTACGAATGGGTATGTTATTGCTTTAGAGGCAATACCGAACAATTCGGACAACTGGTTGAGTATTTCCTTAAATGATAAAACGTTGACTATTGTCTGTCAGGCAGGAACCACGGCAAAGGATGTAACCGTACCGATACGGGTAAACGGAAGTTCTGGTGGAGGTATCCGAATCAAAAGAAATGCGCCACCTCCACCACCGCCAGATCCATGTGTGATTACCGGTTTTGATGGTGGTAGTTCTTTCGCAGGAGGCGGAGAGACTAGAACGTATAATCTAAATTATTCATCTACCTGTCCTTCAAGTGTAACTTATACTTTTAAGGAGGTAGATAGCAATGGAAACGAATCTGATTTACCGAGTTGGGTCGTGGCCACACAGAATTCGGCCAATAAGACCGTAACGATACAGTTTCAGCAAAATTCAGGAACCGGCTCACGCAATATTATCATTATTGGAAAACGCCAAGATGGGGGTACCCCGGGAATCGGTAGTACCTTCACGCAAGATTGTTTTGAAAAAAACTGGTATTTAGACGACGATGGTGATGGCTTTAGGAATCCTGGAAGTGTTGCGGTACCCGATTGTGCCAATACAAAGCCGGGGTATACAATGGGTACTATTGAAGATAATTGTCCTAATGATCCCTATGCGGTGGCAGGTAGTAATGGCTGCCCGCCCCCCTGTACCTTTGAGCTGTCAAGCAGTGATTTTGAGCCTGGTTATGATGTCATCGGTTTAGACGAAA
Organism: uncultured Flavobacteriaceae bacterium; assembly: GCA_947494565.1. GTDB lineage: Bacteria > Bacteroidota > Bacteroidia > Flavobacteriales > Flavobacteriaceae > Maribacter_C. The sequence continues at coordinate 190,635 of CANLVG010000007.1, forward strand.
ATGGAGGAATCGCCTCGGTGACGGTCGGTAATTATTCCGCAGGGTGTACCACCCCACGGACCATAAGTGTTTCGTATACACCTAGTTCAGCATCCGCATGGTTACAGGTGACACCCTCAGGAAATACGTTGAATGTCAATTGTGGTGCCACGACCGAAGCTAGAACCGCCACGGTTACGGTGTCGGTAAATGGTGCGCCCGATACGAAACAGTTTGTTGTCGGTCAAAGTGGTCCGCCACCACCGCCACCGCCACCAGCAACCTGTAAGGCAATTGCGCCGTCAAATGTTAACTTTGACCGTTTTGCGGCGACGCAACAAGTAGACGTAACTTTTGTAGATCCCAATATTTGCTCGGGAACCACTTATCTGGAACATCCTTTTGAAGCGACCATTCCTTCATGGCTAACGGTGACACCCAACGGCGTCGACTCGTTTATATTAAGTGTTCAAGAGAATACGAGCGGTACCACCTTTACGACGGTGCTTGCGGTAGTTAAGGATGATGGCACGGGTACGGGCAATACGGTTCCGGTAGGGGCTTCCTTTACCGTGACCCAACGCGGTTGCCTGACCAGCGGGTGGTACCCTGATCAAGACGGTGATGGTAGCGGTGATGCTTATGCCACGCCTCGCTTCACTTGCGATCCTCCAGAGGATAGAGCCTATGATTATGTGGATAACAATAGGGATTTATGCCCTGACGAAAGCGGTACACCGGAGAATCAGGGTTGCCCGAACGGGTTCAGTCCCGAGAACAGAAATACGATCACCACAACGGCCTATGATATCGATGGTACGACCAAGGCCAGTTCGAAGGCCTATTTTGATGAGATCGGAAAATTACAGCAGACCCAATCTTGGGATGTGGCTTCTGACTCCATTTGGGCTTCAGAAGTCCGCTACGAAGAGTTTGGAAGACCCGCCCTGCAGACGCTATCGGCCCCTATTCGTGAGGGACTGGTATATCAGTTCAAGACCGACTTTATCAAAAAAACCAATGGGGACGATTATGTGCTGTCAGACTTTGATGGTACAAATCTTGACGATACAACGAAAGAAAATCCGAATCAGGTAGGCGAGGCCGTAAATACCTTAGGTTGGTATTATAGTGAGAGTAATGACCACGAAGAATACCAAGACGCAACGGCCTATCCGTTCACCAAGAGCATCTATAGCGATTTGAACCCTGGTGGGGTCTTACGATCGGTAGGGGGTAACAAAGTTAATGGACAATGGCCCCAGGCCTATACCTTTTCCATGAAGGCTGGGCAAGAATTGTCACAGACTGTTGCTTTCGGCGAATCGAAATACAATACCATAGAGACACTAAAAACAGTCAGCCGTGACGTGCATGGCGTGGAAAATGTGGTCTTTACCGATACTGATGGTAAGGTCTTGGCCGCCGCCCGAAGCGGCAGTGAAGGTTCGCCCTCTACGAATATGAGCGTCACCATACCCGAGCAAGGGTTTGTGGATGTCCATATTGCACAGGGCATTTCAGGGTTTACCGTATCGAACAGCAGTGCCGTCAACGTCTATGACCTGATTAGTGAAACGGAAATATCCGGTGGCACCAGCGGCTTGGGTAATGGTTTTTTTCGGGTTGCCGTCAATGATTTGGAGACCTATGTGCCGGAAAGCATCAGTGTTACCTATCAGGTGAACTATTACGACTATAGCCTGAACGAGTATGACGAGGCCGATCGTCTGATCACTTCCTATCAACCTTTGGGTAATACCAAGACGACCAAATTGAAGAACATCTATGAATATAACACGCTCGGGCAGTTGCTCCATACTACTAGCCCCGATGAGGGCGAAGCCTGGTTCAAGTACCGCGATGATGGGCAAATACGCTTTTCGCAGAATAGCAAGCAGCTAGACCCGAATGCGGATGGCAATCCGGCCGATGCCGAATTCTCGTATACCCATTATGATACCTATGGCAGGCCTGTGGAAAGTGGGGTTTATTTTGGCAACGCGGAAAGTTTTGGCAGTGCGGATAGTCTCTTGAACGATACGGTAGATGATATTATGGTAGACAATGACGGTCTCCCTAATGCCGATTGTATGGAACAGGTTTTCACGCTCTATGATAGCAAGGAAGTGTCCGGCATGCATGCCGCATTGACCACTGCCAATATACCTACAATGCATTACCCTACACAAAAGTTCGTCAGCGGTAATGTCAGTAAGACCTATACCGTAGGGCCTGATGCCAGTACCACTTGGTACAGCTATGACGCCTATGGCCGTTTGGCCTTCATGGTACAGGATATTGCCGGGATCGGTGCCAAGACCCTTGATTATGAGTACGACCCGGTGACCGGCCAGGTGCACAAAGTCTACTTTCAAAAGCACAAGATTTCGGAGCGGTTCATACATCGGTATATGTACAATGCGGCAGATGAATTGATCAAAGTGGAGACCTCTACCGACGATAGTATTTTCGAACTGCAGGCCGAATATGAGTATTATGAGACTGGTGCTATCAAACGTACCGAACTTGCCGGAGGCGTACAGGGGATCGACTATGTATACAATTTGGCGGGGCAGTTAAAGAGCATCAACCACCCCGATCTGACCATGGGCGGTCTGCACGGCAACGACGTGAACCAAGACCTGTTCGGTATGCAGATCGACTACCACAGTGACGATTACAAACGAAATATTGCTGCCATGGCCCCCCAGAACTATGGGGCCGACCAGTTGAACGGCAACATCAAGGGGGTACGCTGGAAAAACGATGCCGTACCGGGGGCTACGGGAGAATTACAATATGTATATGAATACGACCGAAACAACTGGCTGAAAAGTGCCGATTTCGGCGGTAATGGTAGTACCGGTGATGGTTTGGACGATGACCTGGTATCAACGGATGTTACCTTAGCGGGCAATAGCCGGCTTTTGGAGGCCAACCAGAGCGTAACCCTACAAGCCGGTTTTCACGCCCAAGTGGGCAGTGAGGTCACCGCACGGATCGTACCCGAAGCGGGGGGCGGTTCCATCACCCCGGACGATTACGATGTGTCGAACATCACCTATGACGCCAATGGGAATATACAAAGCCTAAAACGGAATAAACAAGGCACCAACAACGCGATGGACGACCTAAGCTACAGCTATACCAATGGTACCAATCAATTGCAACAAGTAGTGGATGCCGACGGTGATGTAAGTGGGGCCGATGATATCGGCAGTCATACCGATGCGAACAACTATGTGTACAACGCCATCGGTCAATTGATCGAGAATAAAGAAGAAGGAATTTCGTACATTTACAATGCGGCTGGTTTGGTGACCGAAATTCATAAGGACACCAAAAAGTACGTAACGTTCTTTTACAATGATAGGAACTATAGGATACGGAAAGATGCTTATTTGCCAGATGGTTTTACGGTAGGGCAGACCACCCACTATGTGCGTGATGTGGCCGGTAGTATCATGGCCATCTATAGCAATTCGGTATTGGCCGAACAACCGATATACGGCTCGGGCCGACTGGGCGTGTACTACCCGCAGGGTACTAACCCGGTAACGGTCTATGAACTGACTGACCATTTGGGGAATGTCCGGGCGGCCTTTGCCAAGACCTCGATTGGTGGTGCCGATGTACGATCGGCTTCGGATTATTATCCTTTCGGAATGAAAATGCCGGGTAGAGACCTGATCGGGGATTACCGTTTTGCCTTCCAAGGACAGGAAAAAGACCCCGAGACGGGCAAGGAGGCCTTTGAATTGCGGTTATGGGATAGTAGGATTGGGAGATGGTTGACCCCTGATCCCTATGGACAGTTCGCTTCTCCGTATTTAGGCATGGGAAATAATCCTATAAACGGTATTGACCCTGACGGGGGATGTTTTACGACGGATAAGGATGGTAACACGATTCCCTGTCCAGATATGGAAGTGGGATCTACCATGACCGGAGCAGCGGGCTATGAGTGGACTATGGGAAGTGATGGATGGGATAGGGGTGATGGATATGGTGTCGATGTTTGGGGTGTTAGTAAGACAACTCAAGAATATTGGAAAGAAATAAATGCTTCTGCGCAAATTTTAAACCAACTAAAAACTCTTGAAACAGGGAAAACCTCTGAGATAAGAGGTATGGAGGCCCATGCGCAAGAATTGCTGAATCAGCATTTGAGGCAATGGCAACCAATTCAGCCACAAGTTGTATCACTAACAATTGCAGAGGGTCCTCTAGCATGGTTAAGTGGTGGTGGTTTTATTAATGGTGTAAGGTATGTAAATGGAGGCACAAAAGTGCTAAATGGCTTAACATCCACTGAAAAGGCTGCACAAGGAGCAAAAACTATCGCCTTTTTCGTAGATAAATTTAATAAAGGTAAAAATGTCCAAGGTATTTTTACCTTCACACACAAAGGAAAAACATATATTTTAGATGGACATCACAGGGTACAGGCCGCTTTAGACACAAAATCCTCGTTAGAGATATTGGATTTGTCTAGAGAGCTAGCATTAAAGAAATTCCCCGCAAAAATGGAGCAAATTTTAAATGGAATATTTTGATAAAGGAAATATTAAATTCTTATATATTACTGATTAAAGAATTTGAGAATAAATTATCTCAAGAATACAACTTGAATTTTGAAGAAGGAAAATGGAGTGATATAGTTCAGAAGGTTCCAAGTAACTCTAAAGTCTCTGGGCTAACCTTTAATTTCCATGGAGCTGGTTGTAGAGTAGAAAAAGGTGATATTGTTTGTGAATTTGATTATGCTCCAGTTGATGATTGTCCAGTAAAGTTTACCGCCTATAAATTATTTTGGTTTATAAATTCTAATAATTCTTATCAAAAGTTAAAATTCACAGAGGATAAAATTGAAGATGAAATAAACGATTTGTTAAGAGATAATTTACTTAAGAGATTAAAAATAGGCGATTTTGAATTAGACACTTATCAAATAAGTAAATCTTTGTATATCAATCCCGGTGCATTACTTTAAGTTGGTACGGGTTCAAACAGGTGCTTTAGGGAAAAAGCCCCGGCAGGGGGTCAATCTGGTAACTGTCTATGAACTGACCGACCATATCGGTAGTGCACTCGCAGCCTTTGCCAAGACCTCAATAGGTGGTGCCGATGTAAGGCCGGCTTCGGATTACTACCCCGGCGGGATGGCGATGCCGGGACGCAACATGTTCGGGGATTATAGGTATAACTTCCAAGGTCAGGAACTTGACAAGGAGACCGGAAAGGTTGCCTTCGAGGCAAGATTATATGACCCGAGGATAATGCGTTGGCTCACTACCGACCCTGCGGGAGAGTTCCACTCACCTTATCTGGCTATGGGCAATAACTTCCCCAATGTCGTAGACCCCGACGGAAGATGTACCACTTGCCCAGATGGAGCTGAACAAGGTGATGTAATTAATCACCCTGAGCATGGCAGCTTAACTTATAACGGAAGTCATTGGATTAACTCGGAAGGTTACAGTCAACTTGACGGCGTAACAGTAATGGCAAATGGTTCCAGCCAGAATGCAACAAACCTATACTGGTATAAGGCTGAAAGCCCTAAAACTTTTGCTTTCTGGGATTTCTCTGATAGGGGTAATGTTTATAGTTATGGTTGGTGGACTGGAGATATGACGATGGGTCAAGTACGTGATGTTATGCAAGGAACAGGTTTGGCTGTTAACTTTACTCATGACCCAACAGCTATAATGCTTGGTGCAGGATTTGGCGGAATTGCTGCTGGATATTCAAATTCATTGAATACGGTTAGGAACTCACCCATATTCTCCCCAAAATATACCATTAAACCTCAAAAATTTGATTACTTTTTTGGGCGAGTCACTACAGGTAGGGCACATAATATTCAAAGGTCTGCACAGAATGCAAGAGATTTAAAGGCAATGGGTATAACTAAAAATAGTCAACTTATTAGAATATTTGATAGAGCTCAAACTTTTGGTCAAGTCAGAAGCGTCAATACAGATCAACATGGTACAACAGTTATGCTTAGAATGCAGGTAAGAAATAAAGGAGCGTTAGATATTGCTTTCCATTATCCAAAAGTCGGTAATACTATTTTCTCTACACCTAGGATAACAACCATTATACCAAAACTATAATACATGGATTTTTTAAAGGTATCCGAAAGAGATTTTTTAACTAACAGTTCTTCAGTCAAACTATCTTTTTCGGAATCCCCTAAAACTTACTACGAATATGATATTGATTCTGAAGTAAAACTTCTTATATCAGGAGCAAGTGATTCTGTTTTTCCAATTGTGGTTAAATTAGAGGAATGTACCTTTATTGGTTGGGATACAAAAGTTTTTGGAGTCGATGATAAAGGAGGGGTTAAAATAGAGATAGGCTTGTTATCTCATTTTTTCAATTTCGTTCAATACCACCATGACAAACTAATTGTCATCTCAGAATTAGAGGTTTATGTTATAGACATTGAAACAATGATGGTTTGCAACAAAGACACTTTTGGAGATTTAATAGTAGATTACGAATTGACAGATTCAAGGGTAAAGGTGTTGTTAGACAATGAAGAAACTTATTTTGTTCCCATGCAACCCTAAGATGCGACAAATCAAATACAGAAAGCTACCAAAACGGTAGCTTTTTGTTTAATACGGCCTTTAGTTTAGCGGCCTTCACAAGATTATCGATAAGGTAGAAGATATGTTGCTTGTCCTCCTCGGGCAGGTGTTCGATATCGTTGATACGTTTTAGAACATCCTTGTCATAGGAAGAAAGCTCCCCCGCTAGCGCTCGTCTATGACGGGTGCCGTAATTAGTGTCTCGTCCTAAAAAGCCATGAGAGTAAGGTTGCGGTTTTTTATTTTATCAATGTTCGCTATCAAGTTGCCAAATAGGCAAATTTTTCGAAGTTCTGCAATAAGAGTGCACAAAGCAGTTGATAGATTGGTTTATGATGATATTTTTAAGTCTGGAACTCCATTAGAGGCTTTGAAATTGGCCTTAGAGATAAGTCCAGTTTCAAAATCCGTCCTAAATTCTGAAATGAATGAAGTATGAATTCAGTAAAACAAATTATCCATCAAATAAGGCAAAAGCCTGAGCAATACCTACCCTACGATTCAATTCGATGCCTTTTTAGAAGAGCACAAGATGAAATGACTACGGTTGTATGGGGCTATAAATCCTACAAGTCTACTAGCGTTTGATGTCATACTAGTCCTACTACCCAAAATATCGGGAAATAATAAAAAATAAAAAGATTTATATACAAGATATGACTTCAAAAAACGTTAGTATTATACGAAAATAACTACAAATCAAAATTGATAAAACTATGAAAAAGACCTTAGTCCTCTTCACCCTTCTTTTAACAACCTTATCTGGCATGGCCCAAGATTCGAAAGTTAGTGCTACACTATCCTATCCAATAACTGTCGGGGATAACTTTTTAAAAGATTATAAGGGATATGTTGATTTAGGGTTTCAATACCGTTTTGTCAATTTTGGTCCAGTAAATTTGGGTGTTGGGGCCAATGTAGGATTCTTAGGCGTTACTGACCCGCCAGAGACAAATGGGCGTTTTACGGCCATGTTGGTACAACCCAAACTCTTTGCGGAATTTATTTTGGGCGCCCAGGGCCAGTTCAGACCCTCTTTGGGGTTAGGCTATGGCTTTAATAGGTTGAAGAGTAGATTTGATAATACAGGTCTCGCTATTTCTGAGTTGGATAGAACATATGAGGGTGCTATTCTGAACTTGGGATTGGCGTACCATATTTCACAACGTATATTTATTCTAGCGCAATATGACCGTGCTATAATAAACAGAGGGTTTGATTTTACAGGTGATAAAAGCTTTGTCAGTCGGGCCACACTTATCAAAATAGGAGTAGGGTATAATTTCTGAATTCGCTTTTTGGCTCCTACTTCACATAAGATCCCGAATCTTGAAAAAAACCTACGTTATATTGTTCGTCTTGCTGTGCTGTGCTATTTCGTCACATGCCCAAAAAGAAGCCTCTATTTGGTATTTCGGCCACAATGCTGGTCTCGATTTTAATAGCGGAGCTCCAATTGTACTTACGGATGGTCAATTAGATACGGGAGAGGGCTGTGCCACAATCTCTGATTTTAATGGTAATCTACTCTTTTACACCGATGGTGTTACCATCTGGAATCGGAATCATACCTCTATGCCCAATGGTATGGGGTTGAATGGTCACCCGTCGAGTACCCAATCGGGTATTATAGTTCCGTTTCCTGGAGATTTAACCAGGTACTATGTCTTTACCGTAGATGAGGGAGCATATACGCAGGGCTTACAATATAACATCGTTGATATGAATCTTGATGGGGGGTTGGGTGATGTGACTTCAAAAAATATACTTCTTGAAACCCCGGTATTAGAAAAATTAACAGCGGTTGAACATGCGAATGGCACCGACATTTGGGTCATGGCACATCGCTATAACAGCAATGAATATATCGCCTATTTGGTTACTACAACAGGTGTTGTCGCAACGCCTGTGGTCTCTGCAATAGGACCCCTCTCAAACAATCAGAATCATATAGCAGGATACCTAAAATTTTCACCTAATGGAGAGACGCTCGCCGCAGGTTCATCGTTGGGAAATTACTTGCACTTGTTTCAATTTGATAATGCAACGGGTACGCTTAGTAATTTTTTAGATATGTCATCCTTTTATAGTACACTGGCAGGCACTCGAATTACGCAAGTCTATGGGATTGAATTTTCATCGGACAGCAGCAAATTGTATACGACAAGTACTATTGTTCTAAATTTTCCGATACTTAATTTCAATTTGTATCAGTTTGACCTCTCCAATTACAATATTCCAGCGATAACCGCTTCGGCCACTTTACTTGCCAATCAATCTACCGATCTAAGTGCCATGCAATTGGCCATTGATGGTAAAATTTATGTTTCGCAGTATGAACAAGACTATTTGGGTGTGATTACTGACCCAAACATATTGGGTGCCGGGGCTGGATATGTTCAAAACGCAGTTTACTTAGGAGGACGAAAAGCAAGTTTGGGATTACCCCCCTTTATTCAATCCTATTTCGTAATCGGACTTCAAGCCCAAAACTTTTGCTTGGGCGATGCCACCGCGTTTACGTTGACAACCAGCGACCCTGTAACCAGTATTTCCTGGGATTTTGGTGACGGTAACACCTCTACGTTAGAGCACCCAACAAATACCTACGCAACAGCCGGTACGTATACCGTAAGCGTAACGGCGACTACCGCTTCGGAAACCAAAACGGAAACCAAGGAGATTACCATTTACCAAACCCCGACCGCAAATGCTATGACGAGTTTCGAAATCTGTAGTACAACAACAAACTACCAATTTGATTTAAACACAAAAGATACCGAGGTTTTAGGGGCGCAGGTAGCGACGGAGCATATCATCGATTATTATCCCAGCCTTGCCGATGCCAATGCCGGAACAAACCTACTGCCGACACCATACACGAATACCAATGCAACCGAAACGATTTTCGCTCGTATCTCCAACGTGAACAATCCGAGTTGTTATGCTACCACGAGTTTCGATTTGGTCGTAAAACAAGCCCCGATCTTGCATACGATTGCCGACTGGGTCGCATGTGATACCGATTCTGACGGGCTATATGATTTTGATCTATCCCAAAAGGATGGGGAAGTGTATAGTGGACAAGATACAAGCGTTTTTTCGATCCGCTATTTTGAAACCCAAGCAAATGCTGATGCAGGACTCAATGCCATAGCCCCGAATTATACCAATACGGCTACACGTCAAACCCTATATTTTCGTATTGAAAATAGGGCATATCCCGAATGTTATGAGACGGGGAGTTTCCGTTTGGAGGTAGTTCCACAGGTTTTGGCTCAAACCCCTAGTGCTGTCGAAGTTTGTGATGACAATACTGATGGAGTTTCTTCTTTCGACCTATCCTCCAAAGATGCTGAAATTTTAGGGGTACAACCTCCGAGTGACTTTGAGGTGAGCTACCATAGCTCCCAGAATGATGCCCATACCGATTCGAATCCCCTGAACAAAACCAGCTACTCGAATACCACGCCTTATCAGGAAACCGTGTATGCCCGGGTGCAAAGCACTTCGAACCCCCAGTGTTATCAAACTACCTCTTTCGCCCTAAATGTGTTTGATACGCCGACACTGGGTGTTGTAACCAACTGGGCAGTTTGTGATGCCGACAATGATGGTATTTTCAGTTTCGATCTAACGGAAAAGGATGCTGCCATCTTGGGTACACAATCCGATTCGCGGTTCAGGGTGAGCTATCACCTTACAGCGCAAGATGCGGGCCTCGATCAAAATGCCATCTCAGGGAATTTTCAAAATGCAACCAACCCACAACGTATTCATTTTCGACTGGAAAGTATCGGCCGGCCCGAGTGTTACGTGACGGAGAGCTTCGAGCTACAGGTTTTTGATACCCCAACGGCAAACATGCCAAGTCGGCTGAATGCCTGCGATGTCAATGAATCAGGAATTCGAACGTTGGACTTGTCCCAAAAAGATGCGGAAGTCTGGGGCGGGCAAAATACAGCGACCTATTCGGTCTCCTATTTTACCACGGAAGCGGAGGCGACCACCAACTCAAACCCTTTGTCGAAGACCGCCTACATGAATACGGCCCTCCAAGAAACGATCTATGCCCGAATTCAAAATAATGCAAATCCGGAGTGCTTTGCCATCTCTAGTTTTGACATCAGGATATCCCCCTTGCCCCAACCGAATCTCCAGGCAGAGTATGTCATCTGTCCCGATAGTCCTGAACTGCAACTCGATGGCGGGGGTTTCGAGCGATGGTCTTGGCGAGACGAAAACGGTTTGGAGATAAGTACGGACCGATCAATCACCATCGAAACCTTAGGAAACTACACCTTGACGGTTTTCCGAACGGAGAACGGACTCCGTTGCGAAAACACGGTAGACTTTGAAGTAATCTCTTCTGGGGCACCGGAGGACTTCACGACGGAAATCGGTGACTTTTCCGATGTGGTGAGCATAACCGTCAACGTCACTGGCACGGGCAATTTTGAATACTCTGCTGATGGAGAAACTTATCAAGATGGTAATCGATTGGAGGTGTTCCCAGGAATACATACTATTTATGTTCGCGACACCTACCTGTGTAGGACAATAAGCAAGGAAGTCGTGGCTTTGGGGTATCAAAAGTTCTTCACACCTAACAACGACACGATCAACGAGTATTGGAATATCATCGGTGCAGATCTATATCCGGACTCTAAGCTCTTTATATATGACCGATACGGAAGATTGTTGAAGCAGTTGGATCCGGATGGTCTAGGTTGGGACGGTACCTTCAATGGCCTTCAGATGCCTTCATCCGATTATTGGTTCCATTATTTCTATGGAGACGGAAAGGAATTTTCAGGGCATTTCTCCCTAAAGCGTTGAAAAACACCATTATTCCTTAGTACTCATACAACAGAATCGGAAAAAAACCGTTGTAGATGTAAGAATTGCGCCTCCATAAAAAAGAAGTGCATCAAAAGGATATTCCTACAGTGGGGAATATCAGTGTTCAAACCCAAATCGAACCAAATCACAACCTATGAAACCTACAGTACTATGTATGCTGTTGGCGTGCTGTATCTATTCGTGCACGGCTATCAAACAGCCCTCTGCGGAAGAGGCCCAACTGCCCTCTTTGGCTGCCATCGGCAAAAAAGACAAATCGCTCTTACAGTCCCATTTCAAACAGGTGGGCGAACCCCATTTGAACGAAGCGGTGGCCGTTTCGGCCAACCCTGTTCCCTTTGATAAATCAAGCTTCAAAAAGTACGCGGCGACCAAGGTCAACAAGGGGGAGAAACTGACGCTACAGTATGTGGATTCCGTACCAGAGAAGCCCAAATACCTGCGTTTTGAGATCAAGGACAAGATTGCGTTACAGTCCCTTTTAAATGAGCAGGAAAATGACGAAGTACGTTCGTATTTGACCAAAGATTCCGATTGTAAGATCGTATCGAGCATTTCACTCTATATGGATGAGCGTCAAGCGGAGCTGTACCATAGTGCCGACGGACTCTTTTTATCCACTTCGGCAGACGATATGTTGCGTCTGGAACTGATCATCGGTACCAAAAAGACCTATGTCAATGTGCCCAAGGAGGAAATTTTCGACTATGAGGTAATGGGTTTTTGCTGGGGTGAAGATGTATACGGTCGTCCGCAGATCGAGACCTTGAACCATGGCAAATGTCCTACAGGTACCGAGAAAAACGCGCAGAAACTGGCGGACTTAAAACCTTTCTTAAAGATATAATGATGAGACGAATAATTTTAGGAACAATGGTGTTGTTCGCACTGTGTACCGTCGGGTGTGAAGACCTGCTGGAAGTGCCTGACATCTCTGACGAACAGGTGCTTCTTTTGGCGCCTTCCGATAGTACGACAGTCGTTCAAACGGATGTCAATTTTACCTGGAACGAGGTCTATGAGGCCACGCAATATCACATTCAGGTCGCGGCACCGAGTTTTGAGAATGCGGCCCAAATCGTGGTCGACACCTTAATCGTGGTCGATAGTCTCTATGCGGGACCTAAGTTCAATAAGACCTTGACCGATAGTGCGTACGAATGGCGGGTAAAAGCGCAAAACAGTGGTTATGAGACCGATTTTTCATTGAACCGGTTTACCGTGCAGACTTCGGAGAATTAGGGACGGCGTCTCTTAAGAACCAAAATAAAGGCTCGATTTTGATGAAAAAGAAGAACAAAACATACCTTTTACTGGCTGTAGTACTTGGCATATGGGGGGTCATTATCTACCAATTCGTGGGAGCGTTCAATCCGCCCTCGGAAACCGTGGTGGAAACTCCTTCCGATGCGGTCTTCATTCCCCAGAAAGTGCAAGAGCGCGAGTTCTTTGCCCTAGCCTTGGATTATCGTGATCCCTTTTTAGGTACAGCTGTGGCTCCAAAGAAAAAGAAATCCCGACCGAAGAAAGCCCGTGCGCCCAAAAAAGAAGTGCCGCGCAAATCCATTCAGTTTACAGGTTTCATTCAACAGAAAAATACGGCTCAAAAGATTTTTTTCGTGACCGTAGAGGGGCAGCAGCGAATGATGAAGGTCAACGATACCTTCAACGAGGTGAAGTTGGTGAAGGGTAGTGAGCATACCATTCGCGTGAAGTACAACGGAAAAACCGAAAGCATAGCCCGATCGAAGTGAAGCTGACCCAAAAAATACACGCTGGTGCCTTGCAGTTCGTACTCTTCATAGGTGCGGTAGTGGCCCTGTTGTTAATGGCCTTTATCTTACTATCGTTTACCCACAGTCATTTTGACAATAAGACCGATACCTATGTCGCCGTGGTGAAAAGTGCCGATTTCGGTATGAAAGCCGCGTTGAAAATCCCGATGGCCTTGAATGTAGAGACCGCTGTTCGAAGTGAGACGGATATTCCGGTTGCGATATCGGTCAAACGCGATTTTTGGGGTGTTTTTGAACGGAGAACGGTGACTACTTCCCATGGCAACACCAAATATCAAAAAACAGCCTTGATCGGAGGAAAGGACAAGCAAGAATTGCCTGCCCTGTATGTCAATGATCACCAGCGCCCGGTCATCCTTGCCGGAAATGCGATGATAACCGGTACCGCTTTTTTACCGGAGCAGGGGCTTAAAATGGGAAATATCCACGGCAATTCGTACCATCGATCTTCGCTGCTCTTCGGACAACAAAAAAAGAGCGATTCCCTTTTGCCGAAATTGAGTCCGGAACTGGACGCACAAATTGCCAAATTGACCCACACCAATTACGTTCCTGAAGGTCGAGTATGGCGTAGTATACAACAAGACGGACTTCAAAACTCATTTACCGAACCCACGGCCATTATTCGAGATCGAATCGTGCGTCTGACCGATGTGGACTTGACGGGGAATATCATTGTGTCCGCATCCTACAAAATCATCGTCGAGGCAGATGCCCACTTACAGGATGTGGTGTTGATCGCTCCAGAGATCGAAATACAAAATTGGGTAAAGGGCAGTTTTCAGGCGATAGCGAGCGAGTCCATTTCCGTTGGAAAGAAATGTGAACTGTACTATCCATCGGCCCTAATCGTGAAGAAAAAACAGGTTTCCGCAAATGCGGGGAACGCCTCCGGAACCCAAACATTCCAGGTCAAACCGGCCATATACCTCGATGCGTATGCCAAAGTGCGCGGTATGGTCGTCACCTTGGATGATAGCAAGCAACCCCAATATACGCCACAAATCAAATTGGACATGGAATCCAAGGTGATCGGAGAGGTGTATTGTTCCAAAAACCTAGAGTTGAAAGGGAGGGTCAACGGGGCGGTCGCCACGGATGGGTTTATCGCACTGGAAGATGGCAGTGTCTATCAGAATCATTTGTATAATGGCAGCATCAACAGTACGAATTTAGATGCCTCGTATGCCGGACTTTTATTGGCGTCACGGGAGCAGAACAAAAAGGTGATGAAATGGTTGTACTAAAGAAAATTAAAGCATCGACCTTGATGGAGACCTTAGTGGCCACTGTCTTGATCGTTATTGTTTTTATGATCGCCAGTATGGTATTGAATTCCATGGTGTCGGGTAATATGGGACAGCATACCGAGTTGGCCGAAGAGCGCCTGCATGCATTGGAATACCAATACAAGAACCAAGGGATACAGTTGCCCTATTATGAAGATTATGAATCGTGGGAAATCTCGATAACCCAACAACAAATAGGCAACAGCATGTTGGTATTGTTGGAGGCGGAAAACCCTATGACGAAAAAAACGGTTGTGAACTATATCACGGATGAGGAATAAACCAACTAAAATACCGGGCTTTCTGCTTCAGGAGATGATGGTCGTCTTGGCGATTACCGCCGTTGTGGTAGGTATGGCCTTTTCAGTGCTCGACCTGGTACAAAAACAGATGGGTAGCATCGACGCTATTTATGAAGTGAAGTTGGACGCCAATAAATTGCGGCAGTCGCTCTGGACGGATTTCAACCGGTATTCCGATATTTATTTTGATCAAAAAAAGGAAGTGCTCTTTTTGAGCAATGCGCTGGAAGAAAAGTGGTATGCCTTTCAAGATACCCAGATCATTACGGAGCGCGATACCTTTTATATCCGTCTGGATAAAAGAGCTTTTTATTTTAACAACGGCATACGTAAATCGGGTGAAATCGATGCGATAGAATTGAAGACCAGTAAAGCCACGGGGCACCAGCAAATCTTCGTTTTCAAGGAGAATTCCCCAGCCACCTATGTAAATCAACAACAATGAGCGGATTTAATTTGGAACCCTTAGTAGCCGAGAAAAAGAACGACGCCGACAAGGATTGGTTTTCGAGCGTGCTCCAGACCGAAATAACACTAAGCAAACCTTTTGGAAATAAGAAGAAAGAGGATTTCTATTCCGAATTGGGGGTACTCTTAAAAGCGGGTATCAATCTGAAGGATGCCTTGACCCTCATGACCGAAAACCAGAAGAAGGAGAAGATGCAGGTGTTTTATGGGGCCATGGTAGATGCCTTAGTTGCGGGTCAGAGCTTTTTTGAAGTGTTGGAGGAACGGTCGGAATTCACGGAGTATGAATACTATTCGGTAAAAATAGGGGAGGAGACGGGTACCTTGACCCGAATCGTGGAGGAACTCGGGAAGTTCTACGAACGCAAGAATGAACAACGACGTAATTTGACCAGCGCGTTGACCTATCCGATTATAATTCTCAGTACAGCCGTATTGGTGGTTATTTTTATGCTTCGCATGGTGGTGCCCATGTTCGTTGATATTTTCAAGCAGAACGGGGTAGACCTACCTCCGATTACCGAAATGATCATTGCCGCATCGAATTTCGTACGGGATTATGGGTGGTTGGTGCTGTTGGGTATCGGTAGCCTGCTGGTGCTGCGTAAAACCTTTTCCCAAAAAGAATGGTACAAAGAGCGTAAGGATAAGCTTCTGCTCAAAATACCGTATATCGGTAGTTTTATCAGTTCAGTATACCTTGCCCAATTCACGCAAGCCGTTGCTTTATTGACCTCGTCAAAAGTACCGATGTTGCACAGTATTCAAATGGTGAAGAAGATGATTCATTTCTACCCATTGAATCAAGCCCTTTCGCAATTGGAAGAAGGAGTACTGGCCGGAAAAAGTTTGAATGCCAGTATGGGCGACAATGACATGTTCGACAATAAAATGGTGTCTTTGGTCAAGGTGGCCGAAGAAACCAATCAAACCGAATATATCTTCGAACGGCTCAATCAACAATACGCTATTGAGGTACAACAAAAATCAAAGCTGTTATCCACCCTTATGGAACCGCTCATAATTGTGGTTATCGGAATCTTCGTGGGGGTCATTCTGGTGTCAATGTATCTACCGATGTTCAAGTTGAGCAATGTAGTGGGCTGAAAAGAAACCTTAAAAGTGCGAGGATCGAAGCCGGTTTGAAATAGTAGGATTTCAGATTGGGTGGCACTTGTGAATGCGGTAGTTCAAGTTTTTCCCATTTAGTTTTAATCCAGTCTATTTGCGCTTTTAACCGGTCATCATTAGGTTCTGGAAAGGATATGCTTCGTTCTGGTATGAAAATCCATTTCAGTGCTAGGTTGTATTCAAAGCGAATCAGCTCCAAATTTTGCAGCTCCTGTCGGTGGTTCGTTTGCAAATTTAGTAGATACTTTGGCCAAATGTCAAGAGGTTGTTGTCTGGATCAAGTAAGGCAAATTCCTTTTGTCCCCAAGGTTTGGTCTGCAATGTTCCATTTGGATGTATCTCGATTTTACTGTCAAGCATGGACTCATATAAACCCTCAATATCGTCGGTTCTAATGTACACTTGCCCGTAATTCTCTTTGGGGTCAAGTTCTTTAAATTCAAAAAAATGAATTTCTATTTGATCCTTTTTAACCATTAAATACCCTTCATAGTCTCCTATTTCTTGAAAACCCAATTGATTGATGTAATACTGTCTTGAGTTGGATTTGTTACGCATTGGTAATTTTGGATTAATATCAGTGAGCATGGTTCTATTTATAAGTTTATACTATTTCGATGTTCAAATTCAGTTTAAAAATATTCCTAAAGTCCAATTTTGTAGTATGCTTAAATGCCCGGCCGCAGGCAAGCGTTTAGTCATGAGAGCTATCGGGACGCAAGCAATGCATTTTTAGGCTTTGGTATTCATATTCTGGGACTAGTAACACCAAAAAATCAATTCGTAGTGATACTATTTCCACGTTTTCGTCGATTTCCCAAGATGATGAATGCATTCCATCTCCATATCCTCAATAAAACAGTGTTTGTCTATGGTTAGTTGCGAGGTTAGGCGACTCATGTTGCAAACAAAAACTTGCCATAGCGATTAATTCTAGTTTTGGTTGTGCTTCGTTTTTTAGTGTATTGTTTGAAGATAATTTACCATCCATTGCACCCCGAATTTATCTGTAAATGTCCCAAAGTACGCTCCCCAAAATGTATCGGCTAGTGGCGCTGTTACCGTTCCACCTGATGAAAGCCCATTAAATAGTTTAATAGCTTCTTCTCTACTCTCTGGACTAATGGATATGTAATAATTAGTTCCAAAGGTTAGCGATTGCCCCATCGATTCAAGTGCATCTGTCCCCATAAGGAAATTCCCGGGCCCTATGGGTAAACCAACATGCATTACTTTTCGCTTGTCGGCTTCCGACATTGATTCATTATCTGGCATATCCCCAAAGCGTCGTATTCCACCAACGAATTCAACGCCAAATACCGATTTGTAAAAATTAAATGCTTCTTCAGTATCACCCATAAAGCTTAAATATGTATTGATTGCTGCCATATTTTAGTTTTTCAGAAATTGATTATTCTTAATCTTTTTAGTATTGAAGCGCAGCGGTCTCGGCTACGAGTAGTTAGGTGTTTTAAAGTTATGTTTTATTCCGAAGAACGAAAGGTTTCTTCGTAGGAAAACCCATTCTTTAACCATCAGCCGCAATTACTTATAGCCAATGTTGTATGCAGTTTTTTTATTAGTAATCAGTTCGATTGAAGTCATTGCTGTCCAACCAAAAACTATCATAAATACCAATCGATGTGTAGTTGACATTGACCAAAACCCAAATACAGAACCTATCATTGACAATACTAGAATGACAGCAGTGAAATTTGCCCTATTCCTTATTCTTCGTTTCAATTTTTGGTTATATCCAAGTCTCGAAAGTCCGAAGAACCAAAATGCCAATCCTAGACAAATGGCTACTATGTGGGCTTTAGAAACTGATGTTCTGGAAAATTCCATATCAATCGGTATTGCTGTAAAGGCAAACCCTAATCCGAATAAGGCTAATAGTATTGATAATAGTTTATCATTGAGCAATTTCCCATATGAAAGTCCGAATATAAAAAGTAATATTCCTACCACTGCAAATCCAATTAGATTAAACCAAAGTGCATTGGGTTCTCCTTTTGCTCCAAGTTTACTTATAAAGTCCTCCCAAAAACTAAAACCTGAATTTGATACTCCAAAAATCAGTAGTGCAGTTATTAAAGTCAGTACCGATAGAAGACCAAAAATTCCGATATTTTTTTCAGTTAATTTCATTTTCTGTCTTTAGTGTTCAACTTGCTGGCAACGGTTTCGTGTATGAGTAGTAGCGGATTTCTATTCACAAACCTTTCGATTTTGAACAGACCTTTATTTTATATTTATACTTTCGTTTATCACTTTAACCACTATTATTTATATATCGTGTTGTAGAACGTTTATATATTTAATTTTTAATTAGTCTTTCCCATTTTTGGCATCAATAAGCCCTTTTTGCATTTCTTCTTCAAATTCCGAATTTGGATATTTGGTAAGTCCTGCCTTAAAAAATTTAATAGCATTTTGGTAATTTTTATGTTTTAAGTAAAATTGGCCGAAACGATTTTGCCAATAGGCCGAAGCATATCTTTTTGTCGTCAACACATCTTCAAATTCGGTCATAAAAAGTGTAAAATACTCATAGTTATTTCTGTTCCAGGCTAACCAAATGAGTGCGTCTTTTGTGCTGTTATCTATTTGTTTATCCATACCAAATCGTTTTGACCGTTCTTCAAAATAGGTAGTCAGGTAGTTCATGCCACCTAAATCAATATACTCCCGTATGCTTTCGAACACAGGGGAATTATAGTTGTGGTAGAAATATTTCAGTCCTTTATAAAGAGCCAAATGTCCGAGAGATTCATGCACTTCATCATTAAACAAACTATATTTCCAAATAAGGTTTTGCGGAGCATGATTTTTCAAAACTTCATGGAACGCATCTGTAGAACTGATATAATAAATATCTTTTTTGGAGTTGGCCATGAATAGATATACGTCTTTTTTTGAAGTAAAACTTTTTACGTTATCCTCAGAAGCATACCCTCCATCAGTTATGATGGCCCCATCAAAAATTTCACTTTGTTGTAATATCAAATCACTTAGATAATAAGCAGCAGATTCCCATCCGAAAATCACCCGCTCATCACTCGTCCTGTAGTTGGAATCTACGTAGTGAATGACTTCTTTGACTAAGAAATCAGTAAACTTTTCATTTTCATCTCCAAATAACTCTTGTCTTAATGGATTACTGGTATTAATGCCTACAACAATCATTTCTGGAATAGCTAGAGGTGTTTTCATTGCAGTCTGAATCGCGACACCACTTAAGAAATACCATTGCCCATCTAAAATATACAGTACAGGATATTCTTGTGCGGAATCTGAATAATCGTCTGGAACATAAATTTGAATTGTTCTGTCTTGATTTAGTATGGAAGACTTAATGGTATGATTAATCCCAATACTAACAGGAGAACTATCCTCCTGTGCTACACATAGTCTCGTATTTATAAAACAAAACATGGTGAAAATGAGCAATTTTTTCATGGAGTGGATTTCTTTCTTATGATTTCTAATATTCTACAACTGTTCGGCTAAGGTTCGTTGCTGTGATTCGTCAGAACCCCAATGACTATAGGGGCAGCCGAACCTAAACCTGCCTGCCGGTAGGCAGGGATAGCTTTTTGCACCGGATTTCCTGAAAGGAAATTCGCAAGCAATGAATTTTAGGCTTTGTTGTGTTTAGTTTTTATTCTTTTAAATATCCAAATCCCAATAGCAATTCGAACTATTGGTTGTAGATAAGAATAAATCCATTCATAAAGCCAATTTACTGGTTCATTCAATGAAGAAATTCCGAGATAATACCTTGTAAATGAACAAAGGCTCAGTATTCCGATGAATAAAAATGAAACACCAATCCATTTTCCAAGTCCATTTTCCTGAATGAGTGCAGTACCGTATAGGAATGAACCAAGTCCAAAACCGTAGATAACAAGGAAATACTTACTATCTGAAATTCCGTTTGCAGCATTAATCAATGACTTAAACATACTTTTGGTAATCTCACTTTCAGCATTTACATAGTTAGGTCTCCATATTTGATTTAAGGTGTCTATTAATAAGGATTGTTGAGACATTTCAGTATATGCCCAAACCAACAAGAATAAACTACCAACTATAATTTGTGTAGGATATTTTCTAAAAAGAAGGCAAGCGATACCTAAACTTGCAATTATGTTTACCTGAGGGTGGAAAAATAATATCCAAAGTTTGGTTAAATATAGTTTGTTCTCAAAAAGTAAAGTTTGAGATTCGAAATCTGAAGCTACTGGATTTGGCAGGAATATTAACAAACTAGTTGTTATCGCTCCAAGAATAGAACAAATTCCAGCAAGTTTTAGAAAGGATTTATAATTAGAAATATTCATTTTCATTATTTTATCCAAATTAAGCACACGCTTGAGCTACGAACAGTAAGGGAGCAAACTAACGTTTGCTTTTCACCGGGCACATAGCGAAATCTTTTTGCCTGCCTGCCGGCGAGGCAGGTTTTGTTTCTTTTCCTGTCTAAAGCAAAATCCCATTCCGACAGCTATCGGGATTGCGGACCTCATAAAAATACACAAACCATTCGATCCTGTCTGCCAGCAGGCGGGATCGAATGGTCTATAGGTGTTGTGATGTGCAGGCTTTTTCTCTTTCGTGGTCTAGTAACCAACGCTTTCTTTCGATTCCTCCACCATAACCAGTCAATTTTCCATTAGACCCGATTACCCGATGGCATGGAACTAGTATGGCAATCCGATTGCATCCGTTTGCAGATGCTACAGCCCTAATTGCCTTAGGTTTTTCAATTCTTTCCGCTTGTTCTTTGTAAGTAGAAGTTTCTCCGAAAGGTATTTTTATTAAAGAATTCCAAACTGAATTTTGAAAATCCGTACCTGGAGTATGTACCTTAACATCGAAAACTTTACGTTGGCCATTGAAATATTCCGATATTTCATTTTTGGCCTGTTTGATGTGTTCATTTTCGCCAGTGATAATTCTAGCTTTTAGAAGTCTTTGTAAATCTTTGAATTCGGTTTCTAGCATTCTTCTGTCCACGAATTCCAAAAGGCAAATTCCAATATCGGTTGCACAAATAAACATTGGGCCAATGGGAGTGGTCAACCTACTGATCAGTATGATATGGTCCTCTAAGCTTTTTTGTGGTGATTGCCCAAGTAGTTTTTTATAGGTATACCCAAAACCGCTTAACGATTCATAACTCGTATCGAATGCTGTTGCGGTGACTTTTTTACGGGTCTTTAGTTCTTGAAATGCACTATTTATGCGATACATTCTTTGGTAGGCGTGGAAGGTCATACCGTAATTTTTTTTGAACCACCTTCGGACAATTTCCGGACTCACCTTATTTTGGCGAAGTCTGAAATCCGAGATTTTTTCTTTTGGATGGTTTTTTACCAATTCCATTGCAATTTCCACTTGTTTGGGAGCTTGGTTGGCGTTTTGGGTGGGTTTGCAGATTTTACAGGGTCGGTAACCATGAGCTAAGGCCTCTTTGAACGAAGTATAAAATTCAACATTTTCCAATTTTGGTTTTCTTGCTCTACAAGTTGCGATACAGAAAACCGCTGTGGTTTTTACACCTACAAAGAAAATACCAACAAAACTTTGCTCTCTGTTTAACAGAGCAGCGTAATAGGTTTCTATTTTTTTCTTTTCTGTAATGCGCATTCTAAAAGATCGATTTAAATGAGTTGTCAGTTAGAACGGTTTTTGTGGTTTTTTCAAGACTAGAATACATCTTATCAAATAAGAAATTGCCCATGCTTATTCGCTTTACACCTGATTTTTTCAAAGTTTCGAAGGATGGAAGGTTTGGCATGCACATTACATTTATAGGCAAATTAGTTGAACTTACAATTTCTTCAATATCGTCTTTTTTCTCAATACAAGGTGTGAAAATTCCATCTGCACCTGCATTTCCGTATAATTTGATTCGTTTTTTTGTTTCGACGATTACGTTCGGATGGCCTAATAAAAATGTGTCGGTTCTTACATTGATGAACATATTTACATTTGCTTTTTCAAGAAGTTGTCGTACTTCTGAAAGTGTCTGAGCGAATTCATTTTTGTTTAGCAAAGTTCTTTTCTTTACGACAACACTATCTTCGATATTTATTCCAACCACTCCTAGATCTGCCAAGCGTTTAATATTGTCCGAGATTTCTTTTGGTAGACGGCTGTAACCAGATTCCAAGTCCACGGATAAGGGTACTTTAGAAACTGACGAGATTTTTTTCACAAAGTATTCCAATTCAGAAAACCTCATTTCTTCTCCGTCGTTGTATCCAAGAACACTAGCAATAGCGGCGCTCGAAGTACCAATAGCTTGAACGTTTAATTTTTCTGCAAGTTTGGTGCTCGCCACGTCCCAGACATTGCAAATTAGTAACGGACTATTTTGATGGTGTAGGGTTTTAAATTCCATTTTTCAGTTAAGATTTAGTGATATGTTAAGTATTGTTCTTGTATTCAAACTGATTTTTTTTTGATTGTATGCAACTCCAACACACAATGGAAGTCCAATGGAACCCCAATCGAAACTATAGTTGAGAAAAAAGCATAGTCCGGTTGTGTAGGTAAAGGAATCTGAATCCAACAACTGTTTGGGAACAAACGTTACCTCTCCGAACCAATTGGTGTGCAATTTCCAATTACCTCCTAATTCTTTTGTTTTCAGGGTTGTTCCAAAGAAGGTGTAAAATCCATAAACATTGTTGTTATCTATGAACGTTGCAAGTTCGATAAATCTGGATTTGCGCGAAAGTCCAGCTCCTATTGATATAACTGGACTATAGGCTATTTCATTTTGGTTGAAGTTATAGTTGACGACTTGGGGCGTACGTAAAAATAAATTAGATTTTAGTTCCTGCCCAGTTCCAACAATCGGTAGTGGAGCCAGTAAAATGGTCACTAGTACTTTTTTGTATGATTTCATGACGCAAATGAACGCTTATGAAATCCCCTTCGCAACCGAAAACTTGACGACTATTTTTTCAGCTTGAACATAACTACTAGTCTACGGAAAGTAGGTCGGGTAACGAAGCTAAAGCTTATTGTCGGCCTTCCGGCAGGGTAGGTTTTATAATTACTTTTATTTTTTAATTGCAGGCTTACGGCAGTGTTCTCAAGAACTTTCATTGTTAAAAATTGAAATCACATGACTAAATCCAAAAGATTTGGCGGACTTTGCAAACATGCCCAGTCCATTAAATTTAACACTTTATGCCCTATTTGCTATAGGTATTGTTGGTAATTGTTTTTTAGTCAATCGGTTTTTCTTTTTGTAAAAGGTATCATCATAGGTGTTTTCTTCATATATGCTAAATACTTAGATTTAAAATTTGATTTTAAATCTTTTTCCTCGTATAGAGCTCCAATGAAGAAATACACAGTCAGAAGAACAGCGAATACCAAATGTGTTGCTGACATCACTGGTGTAGACCATAGTCCAATAATGCCACCTAAGTACAACGGATGCCTAGTATATTTATAAAACGAAACCACTTTAAATTCTAATTCAGTATATGGTTTATTTACTAATTCTAAATAGGTTTGTCGTAGACCAAATAAATCAAAATGATTGATTAGAAAAGTACTTACAAACAAAATTACCCAACCTAAAAAAAATAAAACGTACATAGTATAAAATAGAATACTTCCTTCTTCAATTGTCCATATGTTACCACCAATTGGTTCCCAGTTCCATATAAGAACAAAGAGCAAAATACCCGCTTGTAGTACATAGGTACTTCTTTCTATGGGTCTTGGAAGAACTTTAGTAATCCAATTTTTAAATGATTTCCTAGCCATTATGCTATGTGGTACTGCAAAAAGTAATACAAGTGCAAGATTTTTTAAAAGCGCATAATAAAATGGGACCTCAGGATTTCTGTCGATTGATATTTCCGGAATTAAATGACTTATCGATAAAATCCAAAATAATAGGGAAGCAAAACCAATACAATAACAGATAATTGAGTAGACGAACATGAATAGCTTTTTCATAATATTTAGTTGAATTAATAATGACTCAAAAGTCAATTAAATAAGCGACTACAAATTTGCTGAGCTGTCCTAAAAATATTCTCTAAAGCTCAAAAGTAACCTATGAACTGGCATTTAGTTTCCTAAACTGATTTGGGGGGAACTTGTATTTTTCTTTAAAGGTTCGAATAAAATGAGATGTATTCTTAAATCCACTATCATAACAAATTTCATTGATGTTCAATTGGGTGTTAATGAGTAGCATCTTACTGTAGGTAAGTCTTCTATTAATGAGCCACTTTGATGGTGAGGTTTCAAAATACTTTTTGAAATCTCTCTTAAAACTTGAAAGACTTCGCCCCGATAGTTTTGCAAAAGCTTCGATTGGAAGATCATATTGAAAGTTAGCATTCATAATATTTTCAATACTAGCCTTCTTTTGATTTGAAATCTCGAGCAATAAATTTTTAAATGAGCTATTGTCTTTATTAAGGGTGATATTGTAAATCAATTCTTTGAATTTTAGCTCCACAAGTTCAGCCGGAATAGCTTCATTCATTGTCAGATATTGTAAAATACTCTGTATTAAAATCTGGAACGAATTGTTGGTCTTAATTTTTAAAATGCCATCTTCTATAACTTCGTCTTGAGAAGCTCTTGATGTTAAATGATTTTGCAAAGTAAATTTTCTGATGAACTCATCATTCATAAAAAAAAGCATAACGCAATAGTCTTCTTCAAGATATTGCTTTGTAGCATACACCCCTTTTTTAACAAATAGTGTATCACCTGCAGTAAGACCATAGGTCTGTTTAGGAGTTATCCAATCTTTACGACCGCTAATAACGTATGTGATTAAGTGAGATTTAGTCCATAGTTGAAACTTTTCAACATTTAACGGGCATTTATATTCCACCAAAAGAAAGTCATTTCCAATATGCTTATTGAATTTGGGATGCTTTTTGAAAAAATCATATACATCTATAGTCATAATCTTTCGAAAATATTCTAGCTCAATATATGTATATAAACTATTGAATTCAATATCATATTTTTCTATTTCAATTGGGTTTACGGGAGTGTTAGATTAAATTGAAATTATTCACCGTGTTGGCGGTAGTTTTTATTCTATTCATAAGCCTTTTTTTTCGAATCTTTCTTTTTCCCTTTAGTAATAGGTCCAAGTCACTGGTATTTGCCATTCTATCGGGAATAATTATAGATTCTCCTTTTTTTAAAACTATTTCCATATATGTAAAATCGGTAAAAGGAGGTCCATCCCCGTAAGACTCAAATAGTTTTAAATGTCCAATCTCCGATGTTAGAATTTCTTTTTTATTTGTTCCGTCTTCAACAGTTAGTTTAGGAGTCTCTTTGTCCAGAATAATTGTTTTATTTCCGGCCTCTATTTGATATGCTTGACGATAAGCCACAATTCTAATTAATATAGCCAAAATGAAAATAAAAGGAGATACGTCCAATAATAATTTCCAAAGTTGATTTTGATTCCCTTGAATTCCTCTTGCAAGTATAAAAGCTAAAATTCCACCCAAGCATATAGCACTTATTATCCAAAACCATGTGTCTGTATGCTTTTTGTATTTAAAATATTGGGTTTTCATATATGTTCGTTAATATACATTGTTTACAAAAGTTATAGATTAGAGTTTACACTAAATTGGTTTTAGTACAAGAGCTTCTAGCGAGGTTTATATTTAGCTATGGCCTCCAATGCAATTTCGTTGACCTCCTCCAATTCCTCGGATTTAGTAGGAGCGTATGCAAGTCTCTCCATTTCCACCATTAATTTCTTGCTAGGTACCACTTTGGAATTTAATACTAAAAAGAATACTGCCCAATATTTCCAAGTGTCATCTTTTCCTCTGATGATAACGAACAACTCTTCCTCGATTTCGTTTGTATATTTCGATAGATAATCTGCCATTGGACCGGCACAAGGCCAGTTGCCATCTTGGATAGAACAAAGTAGCTTCGGAACAATTTCCTTTATTTCACTAATATCATATCTAGACAATTCCTCAATGAATTCTCTATCTGTTTTATCCTTTGGAATCAACTTTTCAAGATCCATTTTTTTAATCTTTTTGTTCGTCCTTTATCCTGTTTCTACCTATCTTGAAAATCACCATCACTTCCATCTTTTAATATTTAAAGATTAAAAAAAAGCCGAACATTAAAAGGATTAAGACAATAGCCCAGGTATTTACAAAGACCTTCCATGTAAAAATACTATGATCTTTCATCCTGTAAGAATCATTCTTTTTTAGTTGATGAATCACAATCAATATTGCAATTAGAAGGATAAGTACTCCAGAAACAATGTTATTGTCCTTTATGAGGTTGATGATTTTTTCTTTCTCCACATTCTTGCGGTATTAACAAACACATGGAAAGTACTTTC
Source organism: uncultured Flavobacteriaceae bacterium (assembly GCA_947494565.1). Taxonomy (GTDB): domain Bacteria; phylum Bacteroidota; class Bacteroidia; order Flavobacteriales; family Flavobacteriaceae; genus Maribacter_C. The sequence goes on from CANLVG010000007.1 coordinate 217,464, forward strand.
ATTAAAACCTGCTTCAGCAAGGTCGTTTCTACGTACTTTCCGATTATTATCATTTATCGGTACTATCGATTAATTTGCCTGAACGGTCAAACTTAATAGAATAACCATGATAAATAGCCTGTACTCTTTTTATCATACCATCTCTCTTCCCGAACTCACCAATATTTAGTTTATCGATAGTGGAAAAATCAAAATCATACTCGAAGAGCATTGGGTATTCTTTATCATCTATAACTACTTTCCTATTTGAATTTGTGATAAAGGCTGAATATGATTTGTCTTGATAGTCATCTCCCGACACAATGAACAATTCATAATTTTCGCCATTGTTGTACATAACAAAATAACAGTATTCATTATGTTTTTCAATATATTCACTTGCCAAAATCTCAACTGAATCTGGTATTACATATATTATACTTTCTTGCCTTTGAGAGTAGCAAGAAAAAAACAACATCAACCATAGTAAATTAAATATTTTCATATCATTTTGATTTCAAATTTTACTGCTTTCTTTTACCGCCGTAAATCTCTAAAGCGTCACGGCCTAAATTAAATGTGCCAGTACCTTGGCCTTTTGTCTTACCTATTTTGTTCGTTCGCACCCCACCTTGAGTTACTCTATTAATATTACTGCTTTTACCCGTTTTCTTCCCGCTAAAGGCGTCGACCGAATAAATTGGAATATTCAACTTTGCTGACGTGTCTCTGTCTTTATCCGATGTTCCAGTAGAACCAACCTTTCCTTCTTCATCCGGTGTCGGATGCCCATGGACTTGTCCAATGATAACTCTTCCACCAGGTTTTTCTTGAATAATTCCATCGGTTTCTTTATGACTCACATTTGGCTCGCTAAAAAATAACAAGCATAAAAAAACCGCCTCGATGGGCGGTTCTTGATTATTGTTCAGGTATAAACTCGTATTCCTTCAAGTCTTCCAATTCCTTGTCTATACATTTGCGCCATTCTTGTTGCTTGGGATAGTTCAATAGAACTTCTTCATCGTATTTATTATTGAATTCTACACTTTCCATTATTAACCTATTCGTGTATAAATCATACTCATCTAAATCCGTTATTCCTAATGAATCTAATTTTTGATGTTGCTTTCGTATTCTTCTTGTGAATACTTCCAAAATGTCAAAGTGAATCTGTTCATGCTCCAATGTTTTCATATCTCTTGTGATAGTCCATGATTCATTTTTAGAAAAATAACACAATAGAACCTCCTTCTTTACTCCATTTTCATTTTTTATATAAGCTGTTTTAATAATAGGAGTTGTCTCAGCCACTTTATGAATTAAATGGATATCCTTTGGTTGTTTGCCATCACCTTTAAAATCTTCCCATTTTAAAGGTCTTGTTTTCTGCCACAATACCAAAGAGTCTATCTCCAAAGAATTTTGACCATGACATAAATAGCTTAAACCCAAAAATAGAATTATAAATTTTATCATTTTATTGTTTAGTAAGGGTAATATTCTGTTGAAAATGAGCACCTCCACCGTCACTCTTTGGTACTTTAAAATTCAAATCACTATTATCTATCTCAATTCTGTTTATATCAATACCATGATTCAAAAGGAATTGTCTAATAGCTGTTGCCCTCAAATTATTTATTCTTAATCCTTCATCTATATCATCTTGAAAACCGTCTCCAGCTGAAAAATACTTAGGTGCTATAATAATTGTAATATTTACATCCTTTGTTAATGTAAAAAGCAATGCTGTTAGAGTTCTATTAGTAATTGCGCTATTTCTATTCAGTATTGTACCCCTTAGTCTTCCACTGTCCTTGCCTGGGTTTGAAAATTGAATAGTTGTTGGTGTTGTCAACGATTGCCTTGCTACCGATGGTACTCTAAAAATTTTCTCTCTCGGTCTTTTAGGCGATTCCAATGGATTTGCGATTGTTGGGCCAAAATTAGGGCCGCCAATTCCCGTAATACTTGTTTCAAAACCAGAGAAATTAGTTGGTGAACTTGTTGTTCCAATTGTACCACAATCCGTACAATCATCATCTTTTGGCTTATCATAAACATAGGCATCCCAACCAGTCGCGTTTGAATAATTCTTTTTCAATCGACCTCTATTCAACCCTTCTTGAATGACCTTGTCTTTTCCATAAACCAAATTATTAAATGTTCTGCACAACCAACCACATTTGCCAAATCCATATTCATCAACAAAGAATATCGGGTTGTTATCCGCAACAACATAGGGGGATTGATAGTTCACAAAATCCGCCATTGGATCTATGACCATAAACCGCCCGATTGCAGGGTCGTACATTCTTGCACCAAAATCGTACATATTCATGTTAAGAGATATATCAAATTCCTTGCCGTTATAGGTCAGGTAACTGTTCTGTATGCCGTTAATGTTCATATTGTACCCTTTTTGAATCAATCCAAATGGGTAATAATTTTTCTCCTCGATTATCTCCGAGCTGTCCACAGAACCATCGTTGTTATTGTCCGAATAAGATAATCGAACGTTTCCTAAATGGTCTTTGTATTGGTATACGTAAGAGAAGTTTCCATTGCCATCGGTCTGTACATAGCCTTCGGTATGGGTAAAGAATTTTAAAGAACCGTTTTCGTAAACATGGTTGCCCGCGTATTCGGATTCCTTGTTGCCGCTTACAACATCGGTTACTTTTTTCTTCAGTTTGTTCCCAAGGGCATCGTAGATATACTCGATTTTATTTCCGCCACCAAAATCGGCCAATATGGGTAGGTCATAATGGTTGTAATCCATATCGATTATTCCCTTGTTGGCATCGGTCAGAACGTTTCCATTGGCGTCATACGTATACTCTGTTGCCAGTTCCGCACCATCAACAAAACCCTGTGTCGCACTTGAGGCGATATCATCGTCCACGGCTTTGAGTTGATTTCCGGTATAGGTATAAGTCAAGTCGTCCATCACACCAAAAATTGAAGCACTGGTATTGGTATGCCCGTTCCTTTTGAGTTTTTGGATGTTCCCGTTCTTGTCGTATTCAATGTTGGTCAGACTGTAGCGATTGTCCGCCGTATCGTCGATTGCGCTTGTGATTCGGTTCAGGGGGTCGTAGGCATAGGTATACCGGTTGCTCACGGGGTTGCCCGTGGTATTGGTACTGGCGGTCGCCCACTCGGCCTGGCTGATGTTGCCGTTGAAGAGCGGGGTTCCCGTGGTCGGGTCGTTGTATTTGATCCCAAAATCGAAAAGGTCGTTGTCATCATCGGTATCCTGGTTGATGGTCTTGAGCCATCCCCGTATGTTGTAGGTATAATCCACCTCCTGTAGCGCATCGGCCTTGGTACGGCCGACCTTCTTTTCTTTAAATTGTCCGGTACCGTCATAGGTATTAAAGGCGATCATCTCGGTATTGCCGTTCAAGACCTGACGTTGTTTGAGCAGGCGGTTCGCATGGTCATAATCGAGTTTGTCCACGGTCACGATGGCAGTGCCCCCGTCCTTTTGGTGCGAGGTCTGCGTTAGCACGGGCTTGCCGGCAAAGTCCAATTTCGATTCGATGATATCCACGGTGTTAAGATACGAATTTTCCGACTTGGTATACACCGGTCTTCCCTTGACATCGTAAGCGATTAGGGTGGTGGTCCAATCGTTGGTATCCAGTACACGTACCTTGCTGACCGTAGCCAGTCCCCGTACGTCGGTCGACAGGGCCTGCCCCTGTATCGGGCCCAAGGGCTTGGCGAAGCCGTCCCTTGTGGTGTCATAGCCATCATAGTAGTTTATGGTGTGCAGTTCGGTGATATCGGCAGTGGTAGGGTAGCCGCCGTCGTCGTAATATACCGTAATCCCATCAATGGTGGTGGTACCGGCCTGGTTCGTCCATTGGGTGGCATGCGCATCGGCCAAGGCCTGCTTGCTGCTCCGGTTTCCCGAGGTCCCGGCAAAACCGGTATAGGCAACCCGCCCAAAGGCATCGTATTTGGTAAAGACCCACGGGTTAAGGGCATCCTTGGTCATAATGGGCCTGTCGAGTTTGTCATAGACGATGGATTCCCCGGCCTTGCCCGGGATCTTCTTTCGGATAAGGCGGTTGCGCTTGTCATAACGGTATTGGTAGCAGAGTTCGTTCATCTCGTTGGTGCTCACCCCGTTCGAAGTGGTCACCAAGACCTTGGGCGGTATGACATAGGTCAGGTTGCCGAAGGCGTCATAGACATAATACGTATCATGGGCGGTACCATTGTATGTACGCTTGAGCATGACACGGCCTTGCTTATCGGTATATTCCTCGGTGGTATGGTCGGTACCGGAGGTCCAATTCTCGTCCTTGGTGATGTTCTTGTAGAGTTCCCCGGCCGGGTAGTAGGAGGTCCCGCCGCTTAATTGGGGATCCTCGGTATTCCCGCCGTTGAAGGTGACCTCGAATTGCAACACATCGTCGCTGTCATTGGCCCGGTAGTCGAAAACGATTTCATGGCCCGAACCGATTTTCCAGTCCTTGCCCGGGGCGGCCTGCTTTTTGACCCTGCTGAGCGGCGAGGCCTCGAACTCCTTTTGGGAAAAGGGGTTGGGGCTGCCATCAAGGTCGGCGCTATAGTTCGATTGGTAATAGCCGATCGTGCCCGCTTCCCCGTCCGTGCGATAGGCACCGTTGGCACCCGAAAGGGGCTCATAGGGCAGGAACTCCCGCTCCATACGGCCGTAAGCGTCATAATCCACGTGGGTGACGATGTCCTTTTTGTCCTGCGAGGCCTTGAGGGCGATCTGTTGCATGGGCCGGCCCAGGCCGTCGATATAGGCAATCTCCTCCATCACGTCCGATTCATTGACGGGCGTGAAACTGCCCATGGGCTCATGGTAGGTGCGGGTCAGGATATAGTTCCGGTCGGTACTGACATTGATACTCGCATAGGGCGCCTTGACCTCGTCACCCTCCTGATCGAGGGATCCGGGATTTCCGGTGCGGATGATGGCAAAACCGTTCAGGTTGGGGTTTTCCACCACGGCGGTCAATACAAGATCGAGCTGGCCGTCGGTCACTTCGATATTCTCATAGGTCAGCACCGTAGGTTCGTTGGTGCCCGAGGTATGGTCATAGAGGTCGAAATCGTCCTCTACCAGTACGCCCTCGATGGTAATGTCCTTTCTTCTTTGGTTCGAGGTCGCGGCAGGGGCCTGCGAATTGAAACCGAACCAGAGTTCATTGTGGTAGGTCTCCACGGTATAGACCCCGTTCTCCACGGGTACGGTGATCGCCAGGGTGCCCGAAGTGGCATAGCGTTCCGATTGAAAAAGGTCCCCGGTGACCGCATCGTTATTGAACACATTACCACCGGCATTGGTGGTGATGAAATAATCGTTTTCGCCCACATAGGTATCCCCTTGGTAGGTGACCGTATCGCCCCCGGTGTTGATATAAATGTCGGTTCCGCTGGCATCGGTGCGCTCGATGGAGATCCCCGAGATATTGGGGTTATCGATTTCCTTGACCAAACGGATATTCAAAAAACCATCGGTAACGCCGACCCCTGTAAAGGTATGGGTGAAGGGGTCGCCTACCGGATCGCCATTGACGATATTGGTGGCGCTGAGGTCGAAACCGTCCGCTTCCAGTACATCCTCTACGTAGATATCGAACTTTCGCTGGTCGGCGGTGGCCGTTCCGCCCCCGGCCTTCCCGAACCAGAGCTCGTTATGGTGGGTCTTGACGGTATAGGTACCATTGGGTACCTCAAAACCGTAGGTCAGTTCGGTCTTGTTCGGCTTCATATAGCGCTCTGTTTGAAACAGGGCCTCGCTATTGGCCGGAACATGTTCGAAGGTCGCACTGGCACCATAGCCCCTGGCCTCATCGCCCAGGTAGGTCTGGCCGTTGAAATTGTGGTCCTCCAAACTACCGGCATTGATATAGATTGCGGTGTTGGGCCCCTCGACACTGATCCCGGCGATATTGGCCCGCTGTACGGAGGCGTCGAAGTCGATATTGAGCAACCCGTCGCTCCCCACGGTGATGTTGGTAAAAGTGTGGGTATACGGATTGTACCCGTTCTTTACGAAAAGGTCGAAATCGTCGACTTTCAGGACCCCTTCGATAAGGATGTCCAATACACGTTGTCCGGCCATAACGGTCGGGGGCGCGGTCGGTGATTTTCCGAAGTAAAGCTCGTTGTGATGGGTCTTGACGGTATAGGTCTGGTTCGGCGTCACCGGAATACTGTAGCTCAAGGTACCCCCGGACCCATTGGTGTAGCGTTCGCTGGTGAACATGGGCGAGACGGGAGAGGTGTCGCTGTAGACCCGCGATGGCGAGTTATTGGTGTTCAATACCTTGTTTTCGGCCAAGTAGTTCTTGCCGTCATAGGTGACATCGCCCCCGCCGGCATTGATATAGATCGTGCTACCCCCGGTACTTTCAATGGAAATACCCGAGATATTGGGATTTTCCACATCCTTGGTCAGGGTGATGTTCAGCACCCCGTCGGTGACCGAGACCCCGGTGAATACCTTGGTGATGGGATCGCCGATATTGGCATTGGGGTCGAGATTGTTCTCCTTGTGCAGGTCGAAACCGGTGATGCTCTGGTCCTCGACCTGGATATCGAACACGCGCTGCCCTTCCATGGCCACCGGCTCGGCCGTACTCTTCCCGAAATAGAGCTCGTTATGGTGGGTCTTTACCGTATAGGTGCCATCGATAACGGGTATGGCATAGGTCAGTTCCGTTTTGTTGGTCTGCATATACCGCTCCGTTTGGAAGAGGGCTTCCGTACTGGCGGTCGCATTGGTAAAGGTAAGGCTGGCGCTATGGCCCAGACCCCGGTCACCGATATAGGTATCGCCATTGAAATCGACATCCTCGAAACTGCCCACATTGACATAAATATTGGCATTGGGCCCCTCGATGGCGATACCGGTCACGGTACTGCGCTGAGTCCCCGGATCGAATTCGAGGTCCAATACCCCGTCATTGACCATGATATTGGTAAAGGTATGGGTCAGGGGGTTATTGCCATTGAGCAGGTACAGGTCATGGTCGTCGACCTGCAATACCCCTTCGACGGTAATATCGAATACCCGTTGCCCGGCGGCGGCCACGGGCTCGTCCTCGTGCTTTCCGAAATACAGCTCGGCATGATGGGTCCTGACCGTATAGGTGCCGTTGGGCACCGGAACGGTGTAGATGAGCGGGCCTGTGGTCGGCGAATACCGCTCGGAATGGAAGATCGAGGGCGGAATGGTCAGCGCGCCCTCTGCCGTTTTAAAGACCGCACTGTTGCTATAATAGCTCGAATAACCGGCATCGCCTTCATAGGTGCTGCCCTGATAATAGACATCGGGACCGCCCAGGTTGATACGGATATCGGTATTGGTCTGCTGTTGGGCGAACACCCATTGTGAAAGGGATAGTAGTAGGAGTAGATGGAATAGCTGCTTCATGGTAATGGGATCTTAGGGTAGCGCCTTTGGGGTATATCCGGAGCGCATATGATTTTTTTGTTTTGGGTATCGGTTCTATTATTGGGCGCGGTAATTGTATTGGTAGTCGGAGACCAGGTTGCCGGCGGCATCCTTTACCTCTTTCAGTCGGTTGAACTCGTCATAGAGATAGTTCATGGTATAGCCCTTGGGGTCGGTCATGCTGGTGACCCCCACCATGGGATCATAGACATAGGTATTCACCATTGAGGTCGTCAGACCCGAACGCAACGAATTGGCCTGGGTAGTGGTGAGACCGTTCGATCCCAGGTCGAAGTTCGTACCGAGTATACCTTCTACGGCCGCGTAGGTCGCGTTCTCGATCTTGGCGACCGGGTACATATCATCGTACCCCCAGACATAGACCGTGGTGATCCCGTCCGCCTTGGTAGCGGTCTTCAGGTTACCGTTGCCGTAAAAAGTGAAATCCATGCGGGCCTCTTCGGCATAGGCCGCTTTTTTGGTCTTAACCGAAACGGGCACTACGACACCGTTGCTGCCCAAGGATTGGTAGGTGTTTTTACGTAGCGAGACCAAAAGGTCTTCCGTACCCGGATTCTTGATGGTCTCCGTTTTCACGACCTCCGCCAGGTCGTTCTTGCTGACCAGGTCGTCGTTGGCGCCCCCGGGAAGGTCATCGGGATAATAAAAGGATGTGGTATAGGTATCGCTTTCGCTATCGATGATGGTCTTGGACCGTGGTCGGTAGAGGGAGGTCATCGGATCTGTATCGTATGCCGTGATCTCTTCCGAACTTACGGTCGTCTCATTGTTCTGATCGTCCCGGAAGACACTTTCGTTTCGGACCATCGATACGCCCCCATATCCGCCCCTGATATAGTTGGTACGTGCGGCGTATGGGCCGTATTTCGTGTCCATCTTGAACTCATACCCCGCGGCCTGTGGATTGACCCAATAGGCGGGGGGAACACAATTGCCGAAACATTCGAAATTGTTCAGGTACTCGATGATAAAATAGGGGGCCGATCCCGATGGATTTACCTCTTTGATATACGGCGATTTCTCAAAATGGTCGTCATCGGTGAACACGACCAGTCCCTTAAGGTTTATGGGACTGGGCAGGGTCTGATAATATTCGGTGGTCTGTTTCGCGACCACGTCGCCGTTTTCGTCCTTATCGGTACGGTGGTTGACGTTCCCGACCTTCAAGCTGGTGGAGAAACGGGGTTCGAAAGGCGGCAACGTATTCGGTGTTACGCCCTTTGGTCCGGTATAGAATTCGTATTCGCTACTACCAATCGCCTGATCGGAACCATCGACCTTGGTCTCCACCACACTTTCGTAGACGATCTGGGGTTCGTTTCCTTTGGGGAAGGCCGTGGTCGTCTCGACAAAAGTAGCCCCACCAGTGGAGGTCACCGATGACCGTATACTGTGGAAAATAGGCTGATAGTTTACGATGGCCGTACTGATACCGTCTTTTTCATAGGTATATTTTTTGGTCATGGCGATTTCGCCGTTCTTGGTATAGTCGGTGATCTTCGCGATACGGTTTCCGCCAATGGGCGTGTTTACGTTATTGGTCGTGGTTACCTGTCGCGATATGGTCAGGGAAGCGACACTATTATCGGCGGACAATAACATGGCCTTGTATTTGCCCGGGGCGAGGGTGATGTTCTCCGTGACGGGAATATTGAACCTATCGATGGTCGGCCCTACCTCGAAATCACAAAAATCCTTATAATTATTGGTCGCGGACACTGCAGGATCGGCCAGCATGGCCCTGACACCGCTAGTGCCTGCCAATGTGAGTGAGTAGATGTCGAAACCCGAGGGATTGGTGCTGGCGGGAATGGTAAAGCTCGCTACGGTAACCCTGGGATTGTTGATGGGCAGGTTGTCACAGACCATATTATTGTCATCGATGTTCCAATTCGGGGTCGGGGACAGGGCCTGGGTGTGGTTCATGGCCAATGGGAATATCGGGTTCGTGGACACTACCTGTTTGCTATATTCATGGCTTTCGTAGGTATAGCTTGTGTGTCCCTTGGTCGGATAGGTGATCTTGGTCAGCATACCGGTCCTTGCATAGAAGGCGTCGGGTTCGCGATTGGCCCCGGCTATGGTTATCCCGTTGTCGTTATAGGCAGGGAAGAGGGTATTGTTGCCGCTACCGTTGTAATACCCGAAATAGTCCTGGCTCGTGCTGGATCTTGCGGGCACGTCATCGGGCCGTTCATATTCGAAGGCGTAGTCCTGATAATCGCCGCCAAGTTTGCCCTTGAACTGTAGGCCGTTCAATTTCAGGCGGATCGAATAGGGTGCGGCCTGCGAAGCGACTTGATTGTCCAGGTTGAAATAATCGTCATTGTCGAAGGTGACCGATTTGAGGTCGTTACCGTTGATATCGAAGAAGTCGATACCGCTGAGGCGCGTGTTCACCGCCGTGGTATTGACATCATGGCGTTGACCGAAAATGACACTGGCCAAGATCTTGTTGTTATGTTTTATGGTAGAGAGGAACTGTTGTTTGATATTGTAGGTAATCCCGGAGGAAAACAAAGGAGCGGGCTCGAGGTAATTTGTTTGATTGTTCCTTAATTCCGTGGTGGCGGTGGCTGCGGCGGAAGGGGTAAGTGCATTGTCCCAAAATAGCATTTCGTTGTATTGGAATTCGAATACGTCCTTTCCGTTCGGGGAGATGATCTTGGTGAGCAGCCATGAGGAGGCGTACTTCGTATTGGCATCGCCCAGAGGATCACCTTGGTCCCAACTGAGATTGTTGCGGTCGGTGGTCTCGCTTTCGTTGAAGAAGTATTGGGTCCCGTCCTCGCCGGTCACCTTCCAGGTATCGATATGGGATACGACCCCACGGATCGCCTGGACCTTGATACGAGGATTGTTGAGTACCTTCGGTTTGTTCTGATCGTTGACGTCCATAACGATAGTGCCGTTGATTCCCGGAACGTTCAATGTGAAATAATCGAGCTGCACCTCTACATTGTTCTTGGAGATATCGTAGAGGAACTCAACATATTCCTGTGCCTCTGCGGCGGTATCGAACTGTGGATTATCATAGTCCTGGATATTGTTGGTGTAATCATATGCTTGGTTGGCCACGGTAGTATTGTTGAAGATGGTCTGATAGGCCCCGGCGAAGTAATCATCGGGCAGACCGTTGACCACCCTTGAGATACGGCCCCCAACGTTCAGGTTCCAGCCCAGGCCTACCCATGAGGCCATCTGTTCGACCAAGATACCCGAGGCATCATAGGTGAGGGTGAGGGGCAGGTCCATTTCCCTACCCGGTATCACATGGATCGGAATACTGATCTGTGGCACCCCGGAGTACATGTTGACCTGTATGTCGCCATATTTTCCGAAGGCCTCCGCTTCCGGTGAATTGGGGATATTGACCATTTTGGTGACCTCACCGGCGAAGATGTCCTGATCGGATACTTGGGCATAGGAATGGGGGAGCGCCATTAAAAATAGCAGCAGGAGAATTGGATTGAATCTCATGTTCTTGATTTTATGAATGAATGGATGGATTGAGCGTAGTCGTGGGGATTTGGGCAAATAGGTACTAGTTTTGGACATGTAGCATATAGGTTTAGTCAAAATTCTTTTTCGCAATAGTTTTGAAGGAAAAAACTGAAAAGAAAGATCGAATATGCTTTATAGAAACTTTATATGCTATATTTTGTTGTCAAATAGTGTGAACTTGTGGTGTAGGAATAAAACTATAGTACGTGAAGCTTATGCTTATTTTGAGATATCGCCCATCTCGATGTGAGATTTTCGATTTGGATTTTTTAGTCTCTTTACAAAAAGCGGATTTTGTAAAGAGTTGAAGCTTGCATTTTAATTCTCAAAACTTTACTAAAAACTACTTCTATTTGTTGAAATTGAAATCAAACGAATCAGTTAAAATGAGTGGATAAAATACCAAAATGTTATACATATGTTGTACATGGGAAATAAGAAAGCCCCAAGTTTCCCTGAGGCTTTGAATTTAGTAGCGGGGACTGGACTCGAACCGGCGTCCGCCTCTGGCGGATATGGGCCGGACTATGCCCCAAGATCGATATGTTGATCGATCCATTTTCTGCCGACTCCCGATTTAAGGAATTTTTCCCTTTTCAGGGCATCGCTCTTGGTATTGAAGAATTCGACGTGAACGACCTTCCAAGGTCTCAATTTAACCGTCCATCCCTTGGTCCCGAGGGTATTGTGCGATTTGAACCGGGCAATGAGGTTTCCGGTACACCCGACGTACTTTTTGCCGAACTTTTTAGAGAATAGAATGTAGACGACGAAACTCTCCTTAACAAAGAAGCCTCTCAGTTTCCTGAAAGGCTTGATTTTACTAGTAGCGGGGACTGGACTCGAACCAGCGTCCGCCTCTGGCGGATATGGGCCGGACTATGCCCCAAGATCGATATGTTGATCGATCCATTTTCTGCCGACTCCCGATTTAAGGAATTTTTCCCTTTTCAGGGCATCGCTCTTGGTATTGAAGAATTCGACGTGAACGACCTTCCAAGGTCTCAATTTAACCGTCCATCCCTTGGTCCTGAGGGTATTGTGCGATTTGAACCGGCAATGAGGTTTCCGGTACACCCGACGTACTTTTTGCCGAACTTTTTAGAGAATAGAATGTAGATGACGAAACTCTCCATAATAAGAAAGCCCCAAGTTTCCCTGAGGCTTTGAATTTAGTAGCGGGGACTGGACTCGAACCAGCGACCTTCGGGTTATGAGCCCGACGAGCTACCTACTGCTCTACCCCGCGATGTATGTTTACCGGTGCATCGCTACACCTTATTTATTTCACTTGTTTTGCAACTTCAGGCCATAACCCTGACGAAATAAAAACACGCTACTATTTGTAACGGGCGACAAATATACAACGGTTTCTTGGTTTAATCAATACTTGTGCAAATAATATTTCTTCGCATGCCGCTTCTAGAAAACCTGAAAATCCATACCTTCGAAATCATGGAAATACTCAATACTATTCTAGCGAAGGCCAATGACTTTGCGAATTGGCCGATGTTTGTCTTGTTGATAGGGGGTGGACTTTTTCTGGCCTTTTATTCAAAATTGCTGCCGTACCGCTTCTTTGGTCATGCCATTGCAATTGTCAGGGGAAAATATGACGATAAAAATGCGAAAGGTGATGTTAGTTCTCTACAAGCCCTATCAGCGGCGGTGGCTGCCACGGTAGGTTTGGGCAATATTTCAGGAGTGGCATTGGCAATTCATAGAGGTGGCCCGGGCGTTGTTTTTTGGATATGGATGACCGCCCTTATTGGCATGTGTATTAAATTTTATTCCGGTAGTTTGTCCATTATGTTCCGCGGAGAAGATTCGGAGGGCAAGCTGCAGGGTGGACCAATGTTCTATATTACGCAAGGATTGGGTAAAAAATGGAAACCCTTGGCCACATTTTTCTGTATAGCCGGCATGTTCGGATTTTTAGGGGTATTCACAGCAAATCAGTTTACCGAGACCTTTGTGAATGTCATCAAGCCATCCGAAACTTTTTTTCAGATGAGTGAGTTTAACTGGAAACTCACCATTGGTATAGTTCTCGCTATAATTACATCTTTCGTTATTTTCGGCGGGTTGTCAAAAATTGCAAAAGTTGCGACAGCTATAGTTCCGGCGATGGTCATGATTTATTTGGTGGCAGTAATTTTGGTCATGGTAATGAATTCATCGCAAGTGCTACCTTCGTTGAAACTGATTTTTTCAGAAGCTTGGAATTTTAATACTATCGTTACCGGAGGTTTTTGGGGCCTGGTCATCGTCGGGGTGAAAAGGGCGATGTTCTCCAATGAGGCCGGTTTGGGTAGCGCCCCTATGTATCATGGACAATCAAAAAATGACGAGCCCATTCGTGAGGGGTTGGTTTCTATGCTGGGCCCTTTTATCGATACCATTCTGGTGTGTACATTTACAGCAATAGTAATAATCTTAAGTGGAGCATATTTAGAAGATACCGATGGCATTGTCATGACGTTAAGTGCTTTTAGAACTACATTATTCGGCTATGGAGATTATTTGTTAATGATTATCGTAGCGGCTTTTGCACTGTCCACCCTCTTTACGTATTCATACTATGGCGTCAAGTGTCTTTCTTTTTTGACCAACGCCAAAATTGGGAAATATTATAACCATTATTTCGTAATAACCATTGTTTTGGCTGCCGTGGTATCTTTGGATTTCGTTACCTATTTGATTGATTTATCCTATGCTTTAATGGTGATTCCGAATATGATAGCGGTATTGTTGCTGGCCCCTAAAGTCAATGTGGCTGCCAAGACCTATTTTGCCAAATTGAAAAAGTCGTCTTGATGACATTTTGTTTTCCTTTCGATATATAGGAAAACAACATCATGGGAAAACCAAATTTGAAGCTTTTTACAATACTGTGCATTACAGTGTTGATTTCTTGTACTAAAGACGATGGCCCTGAAACGAACGCTAATGATCTGCAAGCGGTCCAGGCCCAGTTTTGCAATAACTTTCAAGGCCCGGCCGCCGCGTATTGGAACATGTCCAACGGTGTTTTCTTGCCCCTACCTGAATTTCCGATTATCAAGAACCCAGGCGGGCGTATTACGAACGACCAACAGCCCTTATTGAGTTTGTCCTATCCCGTAGGATATCGGGGTTTTCAGATCATAGACGCCCAGACCGCCACATTAGGATTGGATATTCTCAGAAACGATAACGCCGTTTTCTTCCGATGGGTTCCTGTTTCGACCTCTTTTGGGCTGACTGACTTTGATCAGATCATTGCGCGCGAGATCAATACCATGTTTGCCGTATTGGGCTATGATCCCAATAATGGTTTTGAGGCCGAATGTCGCCGAAGCGTAAATCAACCCTTCGAAGGATTATTGGTGAATTTTAACGCACGTCTGTTGCGCTTTGGAAATTTTACCGCCATTGTATGGGTACGTTCGATACTTGTACCGGGTCTGGGATCTGTTAATTCGGCCATCCAGATCGCTGCGGCACCGACTGCCGAATTTGATGCACGTACCTTGGATACCTTTTTACCCTTCAATTTTCAATTGCACGTACGGCCCGATGGTGGTGGTTTTGTCGATAACGATGGCGATGGCTCCCCGGCACATTTAGACCCTGATGATAATGACCCCAACGTACGTGGAACATAGTCTGAGTTAGTAGTTAGTTGCAGTTGCAAAGGCCTCCCTTTAACCAGTGGAGGCCTTTTTGTTATAGAACAAAAGACCTATAACTGAAACTAGGGCCAGAGCTCCTAACCACCAGAACCAATTGCCCGAACTTGACAATTCAATCGGTGCGGTATCTCCCATTAGTATAAGTCCTGCCCAATATTGTGGGTGTAACGTTCTGCCTTCGGCGACGGCCAAATAATCGAGCTTGGCTTTACGAAGGGCTTCATCCTTGGGTAGTCCCTCTTCCAAATAGTTGTAGAAAAACGTCAAGATTTCTGTACTTGATTGCTCATCGATCTGCCAAAGGCTGGTCAAAATACTCTCGCTACCCGCATAGTTGAAGGCATGGGCCAATGAAATCATTCCCTCTCCCGGTTGATAGGTGGGTTTCCCAGTTTCGCAAGCGGTCAAAATCGCCAAATTTGAATTCAGATTCTGATTGTAGATTTCATAGGTATATAGATAGTTGTCATTGATATTCGTCGAATCCGAGACGTTTTTTGCAAAGACCAAACGTGAAAGTTCGGGACTGATATTATTCGATTCCGCATGGGTGCCAATATGGATGATTTTGTGTTCTTTGGCCTTTTCGGTGAATAGTTGTTTTGAAGCTTTTACATTGAGAAATGAGGTACCATCGTATTTTTTTGAAAATCGTTCGGCAATCTCTGAAATAAAGGGTTG
Organism: uncultured Flavobacteriaceae bacterium; assembly: GCA_947494565.1. Lineage (GTDB taxonomy): Bacteria > Bacteroidota > Bacteroidia > Flavobacteriales > Flavobacteriaceae > Maribacter_C. Next base: position 232,770 of record CANLVG010000007.1, read on the forward strand.
AGGGAGTAATGTCAGGTATGTTTTGTCTAAATCTATAGAGTCGGAAATGGCCAAGGCGTACTCGTTTTTCATTCGCTTGTCAAATGCAGGGGCGAATGCGATAAAATCATTTTCATAGCGAACGGGAGCTCTTTTTTCATCCAATAACAACAGACTGTAGTTGTACGAAATAGAATATGTTGCCATCAAACTTTGTTGGGCCAAAGTTTCGAAGGAGCTTACCTCTTCAGGGCTGAGTAATTCAAAGCTGAGATTGAACAATTCCCTATCTGGAAATATGAGAAGTTTGTTTGTTGAAATATAGGGTTCTAACGGTTTCCAGAGTTGGTTGTATAAGTGATTGGAAGCTCTAGAAAAAATGGAGAGGTTTTGATTGAGATCTGATAGCTCATCAATTTTACGGCTAAGATTTTCCGCGGAAAGTGGCACTAGTTTTTCCAACTTGGAATCTGCCACATAAGCATAAAGTCGTTCGGAAATAAAAAGAAATCGAATTAAAGTGGTGTTTTTCGGGATTTGCTCTTTCAAATTAGCAAGCGGAATGGATATGGTAGCGTATCGCATTTCATAGTACTTGGGATGCGATATTTTTAACGAATCTAGAAAAAGATTCCATGTATGGATGTTTTTTAAATAAGTGGTGTCATTATCGATTTTGGCATTCACTTTTTCACGAAGATAGTTTTCGCGTTGTGCGATTTCCTTCCCAATATGAAATGATGATGTGTTTTGCGATAGATGTAACCGAGAACGAATTTTGGTGTAAATCGATGACTCGTGAAAAGTGAGAATGTTTTTTAAATAATTCGAATTTGGGTTTAGCTGGTGTAACTCAAGATTGATTTTCTTGCCAAAATCAAAGACGTTCTCATGGTCTTGAATAAGACTGCCAACATCATTTTGATTGATACGCAAAGCTTTGCTTTGCTCTAACATGCGAATTGCTTTGTCCAATTGTTTGGAGAGTTTTTTGAGCGATGTCTCGTTTTGTTCGTCGTTCAAGAAGTATATCGCCTTGGTATTCATCGCGATCATTTGCGCTTTGAACATATTCGCTACGGCATTGGAAGTATCTTGGTCTAAAAAATCTTGTGTAGCCGTTTCGACATAGGCGTAATCTTTTAAAATATCACCTACTTTGGCTTTTGTATATAGTACGGCATCTACGAGCCTACCACTTTCCGAGGCACCTGTATGGGCATTTTCCAATATGCGAATGGCGTCATGTCCTTTTTCAATGTGCGCATAACTAAGCGCAAGGTTCATCATACCGAACAGCCGATCACTGCTAAATGCTTTTTCCTGTGCTTGGCGATGAAATTCATCGCCAAGGGTATAGTATTTTGCCGCCTCGGCATAGTTCTTTTTGCCGTAAAGGGCCCCTCCTAAGATGGTAAAAAGATTGGCTTTTAATAAGGCGTTTTCCCCTTCCATTTGGGCAAGTGAGGCTTCCGCTTCCTTACAGAGGGCTATAGCGGATTCAAAATCTTTGTTCAAGTTTTTTGCTTCCGCTAAGAGGGTGATGGCGGAAAAATACTCCAATAAATGCGGTTCAAAAGTGGCCTTTGCATGATTATAGGCCAAGTTGGATATCCTCTCGCACATCGCATAGTCCCCGGTCTGCTCATATAAAGAGACCAGATTGCGGTAAGCCAACGATAAGTTGCGTTGCGAACGATAGCGTAGCGGATGTTTTTTTTCGGTCCTTAAGAACTTGTTGTTTAAATGAATACAGTCTACTGCGAGGGTCATGGCCTCTTCATATTTGTTTTGACTCTGCTTTAAAAGCACCATATTCGCCTTGACGGCCGCAGGAAAATACAATTGGTTTTCACTGTTGCTTTCCATGACGTCTATTTTAAGGAGCGCTTGATTATAGTAAAAAAGTGCACTATCGGGTTTTGATGTGAGGTACATCAGTGCTCCCATATAATTTAAAACACGTGGTGCGATCTTGAATTTCATTTCTGGGTTCGCCTGTAACTTTTGATGGGCTTTTCTAGTGTTTTCTTCGAACGTAACAATGTTTCCCGAACGTAATCCGTACTCTCCTAAGTAATACAAAACTTCGGTCAGCATTTCTTGATTGTTTAGGGGTACCGCATATGACTTGGCGATGCTGGCGATTTCAAACGCTTTGTTGGCATTTCCCTTTTCATTATAAAGCTTTGATATGGCCAGATGGGAATGAAATAGTGCTTCTTTGGAACGGGATTTCAGTTTAATTTCTTGAAACACATCCAGAGCTCTCGGAAACGATTTTTGAGGGTGGGTCGTGAGTTCGATTTTGCCCAACCAATAGACCACTTTTGCAAGTGCATTATAATCGTTCCGCAATTTTGCCTGCGCTATTCGTGCATCAATCCGCATTTGGGCCTTTTGAATACTGTCTTGAATGACAAGTTGACTGATTTCACTGTTGAATTGGGTAGCTTCGTTTTGAGCATTTCCCACAAGGTGAAAACCCACAAGGAAGAAAACAAATACTATTTTAAATACCCTGTACATTATTGATTTTGAAGTAGCGTTTGAGAGAGCTCTTTGGCTTTCTTGAGGTCACTTGACTCCAAGAAGTCAATTGCTTTTTTTCGATTCCCTGATTTCAAATGAATCAAACCCAAGTAGTAATAGGCTTCCATTTCAAAATGGGTGCCTTTTGTTTGGATGGTATTTTCGAAAAAGGGAGTGGCTGTATTCGTGCTTCTATTGCCCAAGTGGGCCGAGCCCATAAAATAATTCAACGTATCGTTTGTAGGTTTTTTTTCAAGCAATTTTCCCCATTTCTCGATGGCAATATCGTAATGGCCTTGTTTGTAATCTACCATGGCCTCATAAAATTCGTAGTTGTCATTCGAGCCCATTACGGTAGGTAAACCGGGGTCTTGTGTATAGTAATCATCGAATAGTCGCTCGTTAGGGTCGGCGCGATTGAAAAACCAAAAACCGCCTACGGACAGTAAAAGGAGTACAGTAGCAGCAATACGGAAATTGAACTTTCTTTCGGGACCGTTCAGCTGCCGTACGGGAACGCCATCCTCATCCATGTTCTGATGAAATTCTTGGAGTTTGGCACGCATTCCGGCTTCTTCTACGGTGTGAAATAGTGCTTTGAACGTATCGAATTCGTTTTGAAGACCCTGGTCTTCGATCATCTTGGTCTCAAAAGACCCTCTTTCTTCAACGGTCATTTGCCCAAGAAGATAGCGCTCAAACAATTCTTGTCGTTCTTCTGATATGTATTTGGGGTACTTATCCATTATTTTTTATTTCCAAGGTCAACTTCCGCAACTTTTCCATACAGCGGTACTTTTGATTTCTTGCAGAGGCCGAAGCCAAATTCAACGTTCGTGCGATAGCATCCATTGACTTTCGTTCAAAATAGAACAGGTTCAATAGTACTTTACAATTTTCACCCAATTGCGCCAAGGCTTGTTGCATTGCCTTTCTTTTGGTTTCTTCTTCGCTTTCATCCAATCCGCTAGTGTCATCTGCAGTAACGGATTTCAGTAGGTCAGGGCCCGACTTCTTTTTTTTGTATTCGGCCGAGCGCAGGTAGTCCGTCCATTTATTTTGGGCTATACGATACAAATAGGCTTCTACATTGGAATCTTCGGCCAATTTGTTGGCCTTGATGTTTTTCCAACACGCGATAAAAGCATCTTGAAAAATATCTTTTGCCTGGGTTTCATTGCCATTATTCTTTAAAACATAAATCTTTATTTTAGGAAATACACGCACATAAATTCCCTCTAAAACGTTGGTATTGTTTTTTCGAAAACCCTGAACGAGCTGCTGGTTGGTCTGTTCTTGTGTATTCCCCATACTCTTGAAAGTACAGGGAATTTACAGATTTTCATTCGGTTATAAAATTTTCTCTATCTAACTCCTTTTTATGTCGATTAAATTCATCATTTAATTAAAAATGGGAGTAATCTCTATGGTTACCGGCTCTATGGTTACTGAATTCACGAATTCTTGGGCCTTGGCTTCAGCTTGCCCCTCATTACAGCTGTTGAAAATTCGAATACTGCCTACACCCGTGGTAAAGCTCAAAAGTCCGTCACCGAGGTCTCCTACATTCAATGTGATTTCATCGTTCACCAGTCCATTGCTTCGGGTAATGATTCCTTTATATCCTATGGCACCATCGACCGCTTCGAATGCGGCTCGGTATGGTACAGGGCTGAACGCTTGAAAACCGATATCATTGGGACAGGTCGAATCGGGGATTTCCCTGAAATTGGGCTGCCTTTCAAAGGGGACTGTAAATGATTCACAGGTTTTGATATTGTTGACGGTCATTTTGTCGCGCCCTGCTTCGGTAAGTACCCCTGTCATTTTGTTTCTGAAATATAGCACTACCGTGACGGTCTCGGGGTTGTTACCGTTTCCTAAATCAGATTCCAAAGCAGTACTGATATACGAAACAAAGTTGTTTTTTGAGACGATGGATACTCCAAAATTATTGGCGTCATCCCCAATATCCTGAACTCTTCCTCCGAATTTGTTGCTAGTACTCCAATGAAATTCGAATTCTTCGACTTCTGGGTCGAAATCGGTAATAACGGTTACCCGCAGTTCTGTGGCCTCTCCTAGGCATAGTTCGACATTATCTTGTTGCATTTCAACCACAGCATCAATTGATTTTACCGACCAGCTTTCAAAGTTAAAGGCTTCGGTACGCAGATTGCCAAAGTTCGCTCGGGTGTTGGTCGCCTTGATATTTTGGTCTATCGTAAGCAAGATGACCTTTGTTCTGTCCAATCCGGTTTCGATAAGTTCTTGACTCTGAATGAATGTGTTTGGGAATTCCCCGTTTCCGGAAAGCGTCTGGTATACTTCCTGGAGCAGGTTCCTTAGATCGTTGCTAAGCCTGATATCATCATAGAGTGCCGGTAAGAATAGTTTGGTGGCTTCCTTGAATTCATTTTGGATGACCCGCTGCATTACATCGGGATATTGCTCTAAAACGGGAAGAACACTATTGACCAGCGCAGTTTCCTTAGTACTCCCGAAAGGAGGCAACAGCGATTTGTTTCCACCGACATCGAGTAAGGTCGGAAGGAAGTAGTCAAGTATATAGGTCTTTTTGGTCAAATCGGTATAGATGCGCAATTCTTCTGCCGTCATGTTCCTTGCGTCTGCACGATCAAGGCCCGAGCCGATAAGAACTACCTCGTATTCAGCTACGAACTCGGTTGCCGGGTTTACCGGAAGTAAGATCGGCCCGGAGTCGGAGGCATTGTCAATTGATGCCTGTTGTGTGCTGATTTGTGCTAGTGGACTGCCAACTTCCAATTCGGCAATTTGATTTAACTTACCGGTTTCCAATTCAAAATTCCCCACCGGATTGTCCAAATAATTCGCGATGTCCATGACATTGCCATTTCGGTCCGTAACGGATTTTTTATAGATAACAACTTCTGACCGGCGTGGAAGGGCGTTTTGAAGTCTGATATGTGTAGAGTCCACACTGGAGAGGGTAACACCACTTTTCGTGGCGTCATCCTTGAAGAATATCCTGGCTGATGACAGATTCGTATCCGTTTTTTTAGCTGTGATTTGGCTGACTGTCGTTTCGAGTGCCGAAGTATACGTTCCGGCGCTATACATCATGGGGTCTTGTACAAAAAGATCCGTGATGCCGCTTACAAGACTGCTAAAACTGGGTAGTTTTCGCACATTGTCCAGAAAGGCCTTTTTTCCGCTTTCCGGAAGTAGGTAATAATCAAGGGCATAGTACAGCATTACTTCGGCCGTGGTCTCTAGGTTCAACTCTTTGCGATTGTCGGAGAGAAATCCGGCCAACAACACATTGTTCGAATCGTCAAGAAGGTACCCAAGTTCATAACTACCCGTGTTTATGGGAACTTCCGTAGCGACACCGTTTGTCAATGTAATCGTTTTTCCTAACGATTGGAAGGTGGTCGACATGAGGTTGACGTCGCTCTCGGCCGGAAGGCTCACCACCACATCTGCCATCTGAAATCCTCCTGTTGTAGGTGTTTCTGGTTCATCTGGATTCTCCGGGTCTTTTGGTTCTTCTTTTTGAACGGGGTCGACCACGGTATCGATGGGGTCATCCGAACTGCAACCAAAGGGGAGAACCCATAAAATCAATAAGGTTAAAATGTATGTTGTGCGTTTCATAGTGTGTTTTTTGTTGATTATTTCCAATAGGCTTCAAGCTATCAGTTTCTATTTCCTTCCCAGGTTCCTGAAATCTGATCCGCAGAGTTTTCCCATTCCCCGGAACCCGTATTCTCTGTGAAGGTGCCCGTATAGGTTGCCCCATTTGCAGCAGAACCAGCGGTGGCCCTAAAGTCACCACTGGTATCTACCTTGCCGTTTATATCTAAAAACCCTTGGAGGTTCGCTGAAAATACTTCTCCGGAAACGGAACCGCTGTTACTGATGGTAATAGACCATGTTCCGCTGTCGCCGCCAGAAAAGGTGCCTGACCATTCTCCGGCAAAAGGTACGTTTATGACTTCATCGTTATCATTCGAACATGCGGTTACGAGCATGCTCATGACTATGAAAATGGAAAGTTTGATTGCTGTTTTCTTCATAAGTATCTGTTATTTTAAGTGGTACGCTTTAGCTTCAATTGTGATGGTTGGTTCTTCTTTTTTAGTAGTCTTCCCAAACCTTTGACCATTCCATATGGTTTAAAGAGTTATCCACATTTGGGTTAAAGAATAAATCGTTGCTATTGATGTAATTGCCATCATTATCCATCCAGGTTTCTTGCGCACCTGCCTCTATTTGATAACTATTTCCATTAGGGTGGGTTACGGTTTCTTCACCATGGATCATGTTTACGAAGTTCTGTTGCCCAGCACTACTTCCACTTCCGAAATTACGGTTCATAAAAGAGGCATGACTGGCATCTTGCGCGGCCCAAATACCTTGCATTTTTTGTTGATGGGCATTAAAACTGGCTTGTCGTTGCGCCATACGTTGTTGGTGGGCAAGGGCCGATTGTTGCATTCGTGCTTCCGAGGCCTGTGCCTGGCGTCGTGTATCCTCTTTCCGTTTGGCCGAGAGTTGGGCCATGTAATTGTCCCATTCCGCGGTAGGTTCACTATCAAGATTGGCTTTGATAAAATCAGCTACATTTTGATCGAAGTCGTTGGAGTTTGAGATAAGTACATCGGTAGAGTACATCCAGGCGATTATTGATTGTCCGTTGTCAGTAGATTGGGTCATTTTCCCATGGTTCAGAACAACAAGGGCTTTTTGCCCTTGGCTGTTTTTCCAGATAGTACCGCTAATACTGATATCCATTGGTGCACTTGTATTTTTTCTAGCCGCTTTAAGCGCCTTTTGCTCTAGACCGGGAAAAGTCTTGGAGCTTTCATAGGAGAAGCCTTTACTTTGAAGTTTCGGGGCGATCTCAGATTGTGCCAATTGCTGTGGGCTCAACAATTTTTTCACATTGCTTTTACCTGAATTGCGCATCATTTGTTCAATCTGGGGACTGGTACTGGCGTAATGCATTTTCATCGGCGTATTGAAGGCTTGCATGCCATCGGAATCTTTGATCTGATAGCGAAAGGCGGGAATGATGGGGTCGATTTTGTATTCGGCCTTCGTTTGGATTTCCCAATCGGAAGGATAGGTCGCTGTGGAGACCAATAGCCCTGATTTGGGATCTTTGAATTCATAGGTCTTTTTGGAGTTTCCGAATAAGGAGAAAGAAGTATCGGTCGAACTGGTTTGAGCGGCTTCTTTATCACTGCTGCCACAGGCCTTCAGAATAATTGCCATAGCTATGAAGAGGATTATCTTTGTCGTTTTCATGAGTATCTGTTTTACGGGTTACACTAGGGTATCGCAGAAAAGAAAAAATGTCATCAAGAAATTTTTAGTGATGACATTTTTGAACCTTTGCGATATGAGCATAGAACCCTTAAAAAAAGATGGAATGAAACACCAAAAACAACTTGTATTACTATTGCTCTCTTTGCTCTTGTTCAATTGTAGCAAGGATAACACTCCAGAGCCTGTGAAGGTTATGGAAGTCATCTCGCCTCCAGAGGAAACCACCTTATCAAGTGCCAAGGAGTTAATCGAGTTTTCGGTGACTTCGGCCAATAACCCTGATTTACGCATTGATGGCGATGTACAACAAACGGGAACAAGTTTGAAGCTGTTTTTCCCTTTTGGAATGGATCTTTCCCAACTAAAAGTTTCATATCAGGTGTCCGATAAGGCCAAATTGAAGGCCGATGGCAATGAGGTCGGCAACAACAGTACTGCTCTCGATTTCTCATCGCCCGTGACCCTTACCGTTGAAGCGGAAGACGGTTCTACAAAAGACTATAGCCTGACAGCCGAGGCGAACTTTGCGAATATCGATAGCGCTATTCAAGAACTAATGGAAACCAACAATGCGCCAAGCATGCAATTGGCCATTACCAAAGGGGAAAAACTGGTCTATCAAGCCCATTACGGCACTGCAGATCTATCCAATACCGAACAAGTTACCGATGAATCGGTATATAGGATCGCGAGTGTCTCAAAGGTCGTTACGGCGATTGCCATTCTAAAAATGAAGGATGATGGGCTCTTGGATTTTGATGACACGGTATTTGGGGGGAATGGAATTTTAGAAACCGATTTTGGAAACCCTCCGTATAAAACCAATATTGAGAATATTACAGTGCGCCATTTGCTTGACCATACCTCAGGTTTCACGAATAACCCGAACGATCCTTTCTTCGTCAATTACGACTGGAGTTTACAAGAATTGATAGATGACGTAATCGACAATCGCAATTTGGCAACCGTGCCCGGCCAGACCTATTACTACAGCAATTTCGGGTATTGTATGTTGGGCCGAATCATTGAAAAACTATCTGGGATGACCTACGAGAATTATGTGAAGCAGAAGATACTCGCTCCTTTGGGCATTCAAGAAATGAACATCGGTAAGAACGGTATGGAAAATAAGTTGCCGAATGAAGTGGAATACACGGTACAAGAAGCTTTTAGTGCCTATGCCTACAATATTGAGCGAATAGATGCCCTTGGTGGATGGACGGCCAGCGCCACCGATTTGACGAAGTTCTTGATTGGCATTGATCGACAAGCTGGTGTTTCCGATATTGTTTCGCCAGCCGCTATGACGGGTAGTTATTTTATGTTCGACGAATGGGTTTTCTTCGGGTCGTTGCCAGGCACCTCGGCCGTCGTGGGTAGGCTTAATGAAGAGTTTAATTATTCCATAGTGACCAATACGAGGTTGATTCCCATAACATTGAACCAAAAAATGTACGAGACCATGAAAGCCGAGATTTTGGCACGTAGTTCTTGGCCAAACTATAACTTATTTGAGTTAGATTGAGCACTACCGTATCGGGGGAACTCGGTAGTGCAATAAAAAGGCGGGAACTCCCGCCTTTTTCATTTAGAAAAGGTCGGGAAGAGTTCATAGTTGTATCTTTGAATTATGGACAAAAATCATAGATCAGGCTTTGTTAACATCATTGGTAACCCGAATGTGGGCAAGTCTACCTTGATGAATGCCTTTGTCGGCGAAAAGTTGTCGATTATAACGTCTAAAGCGCAAACCACGCGCCATCGCATTTTGGGTATTGTCAATGGTGCCGATTTTCAGGTCATCCTTTCGGATACCCCGGGTATCATAAAGCCCGCTTACGAACTTCAGAATTCGATGATGAATTTCGTGAAATCGGCCTTTGAAGATGCGGATGTCTTACTATATATGGTCGAGATAGGAGAGAAGGCCTTGAAAGACGAGGCTTTTTTCGAGAAAATCTCAACGAGCAAGGTGCCGGTTTTGTTGTTGTTGAACAAAATCGATACTGCAACCCAAGAATTGTTAGAAGAACAAGTGCAATACTGGCAAGAACAATTGCCCAATGTGGAGTTACACCCTGTTTCGGCCTTGTCTAATTTCAATGTTAAAAATGTATTCGAACGAATTTTGGAACTACTTCCCACAGCGCCCCCATACTACCCTAAAGATCAACTGACCGACAAGCCAGAACGTTTTTTCGTCAACGAGACGATACGCGAAAAAATACTGCTGCACTACAAGAAAGAAATACCCTACGCGGTCGAAATCGACACGGAAGAATTTTTCGAAGATGAAGCTATCATTCGTATGCGGTCGGTAATTATGGTAGAGCGCGATTCTCAAAAGGGAATCATTATTGGCCATAAGGGAAGTGCCCTGAAACGTGTGGGAATAGAGGCTAGAAAAGACCTCGAAAAGTTCTTCGGTAAACAGGTACATCTTGAGCTCTATGTGAAGGTGAATAAGAACTGGAGAAGCAACGAAAGACAACTAAAACGTTTTGGATATAATCAAAAATAGAGCAGTACTGATCCAATAGCTCATGTTTTCCCGTACATATTATAGCGTCATCGAACAGATTTAAAAAAAGTGCAATAAATCTGAGGTTTAATAGTTCTCTAGATGAAGGCGATGAAATAGACTGAAAAAACATTTCAACGAAAAAAGAGGACTTATTAACAATTTACAGATTACTTTTTTTATATTTGAATCATCGATGAAATGCATAAAAGCCCCGATTAAATGCAGAACATAGTTATTTTTGGAGCCTCCGGACATGGAAGTGTAGTCCTTGACTGCATTGAAAAAGAGGCAAAGTACAAGGTTGTTGGCTTTGTAGATTCTTTCAAAAAGAAAGGAACTGAGGTAAATGGCTATGAGGTACTTGGCAGTGAATACGACCTACCGCTGCTAATCGATAAATACCAGATTTATGGTGGAATCGTTGCTATTGGAGATAACTGGACACGTAATCTAGTCGTGGACAGAATTCTGAAAATCGTACCTGAATTCAACTATGTAAGTGCGGTACACCCCAATGCTCAGGTAGGTAAAGACGTGCAAATCGGTCGAGGCTCTGTTGTAATGCCCGGTGTTACGATCAATGCAAATGCGATTATCGCAAATCACTGCATCTTAAATACCAATTCTTCTTTAGACCACGATGGTTTTATGAATAATTTCTCAAGTTTGGCCCCCAATGTATGTGTGGGGGGCAATTTTATCTTAGGAATGGGTTCTGCCATCTGCTTGGGCACCAACGTTATCGAAAATATTACGGTTGGTGAACATTCTGTTGTAGGAGCGGGATCGTTGCTCGTAGGCAATGTGTCCGATTGTGTCGTCGTTTACGGAGCGCCTGCCAAGATGGTGAGAAAACGTATTCCTAGTGAACCATACCTGTCAGGTAATAAAAATCCTTCTTCGGTAATTCCCTTGTTGGCCAAGGAAATTTGATTTCCTTTTTTTCAGAAGAAAAGCAAACATAATACTCCGATTCAAATTTCGAGGAGTAGTCCTCAGTTAACAGTATCAAAACTTTCATAACCTTAGCTTTTCATTTTACTAAACGTTCGTTGTTTTTAGCCTAACTTTTGATTTAAGTGGGAAACTCATCTTTGGAGTTAACTAAAAACTGATCTGTAAGATGAAAAAAACCCACATGCTATCCGCTGCGGCCGCAGCCCTATTCCTTTCTTCATGCGAATTAATAGATGATTTTATTGGTGATCCGGTTCAGCCATCATCCGCGCTAAAATTCACAAAAGTTACTGCCTTTTCCAACGGTTCCGGAGACGAGGGCTTCGCCGAAATAAGTGCTTATGACCAAAAGACCAAAAAACTCTTTGTCGTCAATCCGAACGAGACCGAGGTTTCGGTATGGGACATTTCAAACCCCCAATCAGCTAGTAAGCTGTCGGGAATTGCCCTACCCGCAACACCGAATAGTGTCGCCGTAAGGGATGGCTTGTTGGCCATTGCCGTCGAAAATCAAGATAAGCAGGCCGATGGTAGTATCATTACCTATGATACGGAGACTATGGTAGCCCAAAACACTTACCCTGCAGGAGCCTTACCTGATATGGTCACTTTCAGTCCGGATGGAAAGTATATTGTCGCGGCCAACGAAGGAGAGCCCAATGATGACTATACGATAGATCCCGAAGGGAGTATCACCGTGGTCGATGTAGAAAAGAATCAGGTGCATACTCTTTATTTCTCCCAGTTCAACGGAACTGTAGTGGGAAATGATTTTCGAGTTTTCGGCCCCAATGCATCGCTTTCCATGGATGTGGAACCAGAGTATGTGGCCATCAGTGACGATAGCAAGTATGCCTACATCGCCTTGCAAGAGAATAATGGTATGGCAGTAGTCGATTTGCAGGCCATGACCATTAGTCAACTTTTCGGCTTAGGCGTCAAGGACTTTACAAAAAACGGCAACACGATGGACGCTAGTAATCGGGATAATATCATCGGCAACTTCAAGAACTGGCCCGTGTTGAGTTTTTACCAACCCGATGCCATTACCTATGCTACTATCGCCGGTGGTGGGTATATCATTTCGGCCAACGAAGGTGATGCCCGAGACTATGATGGCTATTCCGAAGAAGAACGGGTCAAGGACCTACTTTTAGATCCGGTTGTTTTTCCAAACGCAGGGGAATTGCAGAAAGATGAAAACCTTGGAAGACTGAAAACGACAACCGCCAATGGTGATATTGACGGAGACGGGGATTTTGACCGGATTTATGGATATGGAGGTCGTTCGTTTACCATCTGGAATACCCATGGGGGACTGGTCTATGACAGTGGTGATGATATCGGACGAAGAACCTTCGAAATCAATGCCACGCTATTCAACAATGATGAGGGTGAGGCAGATGGTCGAAGTGATGACAAAGGTGCCGAACCTGAAGCAGTAGCTACACTTGAACTGGAAGATGGGTCCGTTCTTCTCTTCGTGGGCCTCGAAAGAACTGGTGGCGCCATGGTATATGACATTAGCAATCCCTATGCGCCTGAATTTGTCAAATGGCTTGTCGATGCTTCTGATGTCGGGCCTGAAGGGTTATTGGTTATTCCTGCAAAGGAATCCCCATCTGGTGAAAACCTCCTAGTACTCACGCATGAGGTCTCCAATACCATTTCCATTTACGAAATAAAATAGTATTTGTTACAAGTAGTATGGCCCCTAGGTTGCTAATGGAAGAGCCTAGGGGCCTTTTTTTACACCCAACCGGTTGATTGTTTTTACTTTGCAAAAGACGTTCCTTAAACCAAAACACTTAACTTCAATAAAATAGAATTACTTTTGCACCTCAAAAAATAAATGGGATGAGTGCTATTGTCGCTATCGTTGGAAGGCCAAATGTGGGCAAATCTACTTTCTTTAATCGTTTGATTCAACGAAGGGAAGCCATTGTTGATGCCGTAAGTGGGGTCACCCGTGACCGTCATTATGGAAAAAGCGACTGGAACGGAAAGGAGTTCTCCTTGATCGATACCGGGGGGTACGTACTCGGGAGTGAGGATATTTTTGAGCAAGAAATCGATAAACAGGTAGAGTTAGCGATTGAAGAAGCGGATGCGATTATCTTTATGGTCGATGTTGAGGCAGGGGTAACCGGAATGGATGAAGACGTGGCCAAGCTATTGCGTCGTGTTGATAAACCGGTATTTCTGGCGGTGAATAAGGTGGACAATGCCAAACGTGGCGAAGATGCCGTGGAGTTTTATTCCTTGGGACTTGGCGATTATTTTTCCCTTTCCAGCATCAACGGCAGTGGAACCGGTGAACTTCTTGATGCCTTGGTCGAGGTATTGCCCGAAAAGGAAGCCGAAGAAAGCGATTTGCCGAGATTTGCAGTCGTCGGACGACCCAATGCCGGCAAGTCATCGTTTATCAATGCGCTGATAGGGGAAGAGCGTTATATCGTTACTGATATCGCAGGAACTACGAGAGACAGCATCGACACCAAATACAATCGTTTCGGGTTCGAATTCAATTTGGTCGATACGGCAGGAATCCGCAGAAAGGCCAAAGTGAAGGAAGATCTGGAGTTCTATTCGGTAATGCGGTCGGTTCGCGCCATTGAGCATAGTGATGTGTGTCTGTTGTTGCTTGATGCCAGCCGTGGCTTCGATGGGCAGGTATCCAATATTTTTTGGTTGGCGCAGCGGAATAACAAGGGTATCGTCATTTTGGTCAATAAATGGGATTTGGTAGAAGATAAAGAGACCAATACCATGAAACAGTACACCCAAAAAATTAAAAAAGCGATTGAGCCTTTTGTCGATGTGCCTATTCTTTTTATATCCGTATTGACCAAGCAGCGTATTTACAAGGCTATTGAAACCGCGGTGGAAGTCTTTAAAAATAGAAGTAATCGTATTTCAACGAGTAAGTTGAACGATACGATGCTTCCCATAATTGAAAACTATTCGCCTCCGGCCTATAAAGGAAAATACGTAAAGATCAAGTTCTGTACACAATTGCCGACGCCTTATCCGCAGTTCGCTTTCTTCTGTAATTTACCCCAGTATGTGCGCGAACCGTATAAACGATACTTGGAAAATAAACTACGGGAACAATTCGATTTTTCAGGAGTACCTATTTCGATTTTCATGCGAAAGAAGTAGTTTTGTTAAGCGTTAAGCTGTAGGTCTTGGATATTTGATATTTCATAGGAAAAGGACTAGGTAACCTCCAAACCATCACCACCCTCCAGAAGCACCTCCGCCACCGAAGCCACCACCACCAAAACCGCCTCCGAAGCCTCCAGAACCGCCACCGAAGCCCCCGCCAGAACCGAAACCGCCACCAGAACCACTACTTCTTCCCATATTACTGAGGATGATGATATCCCAAAGATCGAGTCCGCTAGAACGTCCTCCGCCATTACGGCCACCTCCTCTTCGATTGCGACGTGAGAGAATAATCAAAATAACAAAGAAGATGATAAAAGGGAGGAGCGTATCCAAAGGAAAGTCCTGTTGGTCAGAGAAGTCACGAGTCTCCTTGAATTCACCGTTCAACACCTGAAAAATGGCATCTGCACCCGCATTCAGTCCACCATAGTAATCATCTTGTCGAAATCGGGGCACGATCACATTGTCGATAATACGTTTTGACATGGCATCGGTGAGGGCAAACTCAACACCTTGACCTGTATTGATGGCGATTCTTCGATCATCCTTTGCCAAGAGTATCAGTACGCCATTGTCTTTATCCGCTTGCCCGATACCCCATTTTTGACCCCATTGGGCCCCGAGATAGTTGATGTTTTCTCCTTCTGTCGAACGAATAATAGCGATTACGATCTGCGTGGAAGTACTGTCCGAATAACGGATGAGTTTTTGTTCTATAGTATTCTTCCGATCTGCGGATAGTAGATTGATATAGTCATAAACGCTGGTTTCCTTTTCCGGTTTTGGAGGAATTTGAAACTGCGCGAGGGCCAATCCACAGAAAAAGAAGACGATGAGGTGTAAATTAACCTTTAGATACCTCATTGCTCAGTTCATTTAGATCCCCATGCTGCCATGGAAAGTGTGCTTCAAGTTCTTTTCCCGCATTAAGGATTCCTGCTATGATGCCCTGTTTGAAATTACCTTGGTGAAAATGCTCTTGAATGATATCTTTGGTCGTATTCCAAAAGTCTTGGGGTACCGCCTTGTCAATACCGCGGTCACCGTAAATTACAAACTTTCGATCATTGACCGCCACATAGAGAAGTACCCCATTTTCATCTTTGGTGTTGTCCATTTTAAGCAGGTGAAAAACCTCTTTGGCACGCTCAAAATGGTCAAGTCTTGTATGGGATTCGATATGCACCCGAATTTCACCGGAGGTATTTTTTTCGGCCTCCAGTATGGCCTGAACAATGTCTTGTTCTTCCTCCTCGCTTAAAAATTTTTCGACGCGCGACATGAAGATCGATTATTGAAAATCGAAATCTACGTCGGGTGCGTTTTCAGAGCCGGGGTCGGCCGAGTAGCGGGCCATTTCTTCGAAACCGAATAGGCCTGCCAACAGTTTTCCGGGGAATTTGGTGGTATGAATATCGTAGATGTTCACCTGCTCATTGAAGCGATCGCGTGCCACATTGATTCGGTTTTCCGTGCCCTCTAACTGTGATTGCAGATCTAGGAAATTTTGATTGGCCTTCAATTCGGGATAGCGCTCCACAACGACCATCAACTTGCTCAATGCACCCGTCAAGCCACTCTGTGCCTGTTGAAAGGCAGCCATGTTCTGAGGAGTTAGGTTGTTGGCATCAATGGAAGTAGAAGTGGCTTTTGCCCTGGCCTCGATGACATCTTTCAGTGTACCTCTTTCAAAATCAGCAGCTCCTTGAACGGTCTTGACCAAATTGCCTATTAAATCGTTTCTGCGCTGGTACGAGCTTTCGACATTCGACCAAGCGGTTTTGGCATTTGCCTCATAAGTGACCGCAGTATTATTAAAACCCACGGCCCATTGGTACAATCCTATTCCGAGAATCGCAACAACGATCAGTACAATCAATCCTTTTTTCATAATCAGTGTTGTTTAATGTCATTCTTGCCGAAACAAGAATTTCTAGTGTTTACAATGGTATTTATAGTTGTTCTTTGATTTTTACAAGTTCGGCCCGCACGCGCTGAAGTTTATCGATAATATCGAAATTGGTAAGGGTCTTTTGCTTGCTTTCCTTTAGATGGGTCTTGGCCCCTTCGAGCGTGAAGCCACGTTCTTTTACGAGGTGATAGATAAGCTTGAGGTTTTTGATATCCTCAGGGGTGAATTTTCGGTTGCCCTTGGCATTTTTTTTTGGCTTTAACGCATCGAACTCTTTTTCCCAAAAACGGATCAGCGATGTATTGACATCAAAAGCCCTGGCGACTTCACCAATACCGTAATAGCGTTTTTCGGGTAGCTCTACTTGCATTAGTCCAGCGATTGATTTTCTTGATTTGCGTATTTCAGCATGTTCTCGAATTCCTCGGCGGTCAAACTGCCATAGTAGAAATTGATGGGATTGATCTTTTCCTTGTCCTTGAATACTTCATAGTGCAGGTGAGGCGCCTCCGATCGTCCGGTACTGCCCACAAACCCGATCAAATCACCTCGTTTCACTTTTTGGCCCCTCTTGACGTTGTACTTGCTCAAATGGGCATAAAGACTAAGATAGCCATAGCCATGATCGATTCGGATATGCTTTCCGTACCCAGAGGAATTATTATCGGCCCTGGTCACTTTGCCATCTCCTGAGGCATAGATGGGCGTACCCTTTGGCGCTGTGAAATCCATACCCCAATGCATTTTTCTTGCCTTGGTGAAGGGGTCGGAACGCCAACCATAACCTGAGGCCATTCGGGTGAGTTCATCATTGTTGATGGGCTGTATGGCCGGAATGGCAGCTAACAGTTTTTCTTTTTCAGCGGCCAATTTTGTAATCTCATCCAAAGACTTTGATTGAATGGTCATTTGTTTCTTGATGATATCCAAACGTTTGGTCGTAGCAATGACCATTTCCGAATTGTTGAAACCTTCGAGTGATTTATAGCGGTTGATACCTCCAAACCCGGCACGACGTTGTTCTTCAGGTATCGGATTTGCTTCAAAGTAAAGCCTGTAAATATTATTGTCGCGGTCCTCGATATTGGCCAGTACATATTCGATTTGCTCCATTTTCCTGTTGAGCAGTTCAAACTGAAGTTCGTAGTTTTTCAGTTCGCGGGCCAGAGAAAGTTCTCTAGGCGTGTTGATCAAATTGGTGTTCAGAAGTAAAATCAATCCTAAAAGTCCAAAAAGCAAAGAGCCCAGAAAAAACAAAGCAATATTTCGATAGCGGCGCGATTTATTGGTCTCTATCTTTCGGTAAGAGAGCGTGTCCGGATCGTAATAGTACTTTACTTTAGACATGAATGTATTTTATTCTATTTTTGTGCATTCGTTTTAACAGAACAAACAAATATAAAAATTGTTTTGTACAAACCGTTAATTTTTGTCAAACCTTAGCATTTTCTATGAATTCCAAAGAAATCAGGAAGCGGTTTTTGAACTTTTTCGAAGGGAAAGAACATAAGATCGTGGCCTCTGCGCCCATGGTCATCAAAGATGATCCCACCTTGATGTTCACCAATGCCGGAATGAACCAATTCAAGGAGTTTTTTCTTGGGAACACGAGTTCAAAACACAAGCGTATCGCGGATAGCCAAAAGTGCCTTCGCGTAAGCGGAAAGCACAATGATCTGGAGGAGGTAGGCAAAGATACCTATCATCATACGATGTTCGAGATGCTGGGGAATTGGAGTTTTGGTGATTACTTTAAAAAAGAAGCCATAGCATGGGCCTGGGAGTTTCTCACCGAGGTCTGTGAAATCGATAAAGATAGTCTCTATGTTTCCGTTTTTGAAGGAAGTGATGATGCCGATGATCTAGCAATGGATTCGGAAGCTTTTGATTTATGGAAGGCCATCGTGCCCGAAGACCGCATCATCATGGGCAATAAAAAGGACAACTTTTGGGAGATGGGTGATCAGGGCCCATGCGGACCTTGTTCGGAAATACATGTCGATATTCGTTCGAAGGAAGAAAAGGCCAAAGTACCTGGAGCTTCTTTGGTGAACGAAGACCATCCGTTGGTTGTTGAGATATGGAACCTGGTCTTCATGCAATACAACAGAAAGGCGGACGGAAAGTTGGAAACCTTGCCTGCAAGGCACGTCGATACCGGAATGGGTTTCGAACGACTTTGTATGGTGCTACAAAATGTGGAATCGAACTACGACACGGATGTTTTTACCCCGATAATTCGTGAAATAGAGACGATCACGAATTCGAAATACGGCCAAGCCGAGGATACCGATATCGCGATTCGGGTTATCGCAGACCATATCAGGGCGGTCTCCTTTTCCATTGCGGATGGTCAACTGCCCAGCAATACTGGGGCGGGATATGTGATTCGCAGAATTTTACGGAGGGCCATACGTTACGGATTCACTTTTTTGGATACAAAAGGGCCATTCATGTTTCGTTTGGTCAGAGTGCTGACCGATACTATGGGCGATGCCTTTGCAGAGTTAAAGGAGCAGCACCAACTTATCGAGAACGTTATCAAGGAAGAGGAGCATTCGTTCTTGAAAACCTTGGAACAAGGGTTGGTGTTGTTAGATAGCGTTATTGTCAATACCCAAGGGAAACTGGTAGATGGCCGAAAAGCATTTGAACTCTACGACACCTATGGTTTTCCGATCGATCTTACCGCTTTGATTTTGCAAGAAAAGGGGTATGAATTGGACGAAAGCGGTTTTAAGACCGCAATGCAGGAGCAAAAAAGCCGATCGAAATCGGCGTCTCAAATTTCAAAGGAGGATTGGATCGTTCTTCTTGACGATGTGGAGCAAGAATTTGTTGGGTATGATGTCTTGGAAGCTGATGTGACCCTCGTAAAGTATCGGAAAGTGACTTCTAAAAAAGATGGAGAACACTATCAAATGGTATTCAATTTGACCCCGTTTTATGCTGAAGGCGGTGGTCAGGTCGGTGACAAGGGCTATTTGGAATCCCCAAATGGTGATGTCGTCTATATCATCGATACCAAGAAGGAGAACAATGAGGTCGTTCACTTTTCAAAGAACCTTCCCAAGAAGACAGGCGAGACCTTTAAAGCTTCCGTAGATAAAAAACAACGTTGGCGAACCGAGGCGAACCATACAGCTACACACTTGCTGCACCAAGCGTTGCGAGAGGTTCTTGGAACCCATGTAGAGCAAAAAGGGTCGGCTGTACATTCGAAATACCTGCGTTTCGATTTTTCGCACTATGCTAAACTGACTGTTGACGAGTTACGGGAGGTAGAGAACTTCGTCAATGCGCGAATTGCGGGTCAATTGCCTTTTGAGGAAAACAGGAGTGTTCCTATGAAAGAGGCCTTGGCGCAAGGGGCCATGGCTTTATTCGGGGAAAAATATGGAGACGCTGTGCGCACCGTTCGTTTTGGTCAGTCTATTGAACTCTGCGGAGGTACACATGTAAAAAATACCGCTGACATATGGCATTTTAAAATCCGGTCGGAAGGAGCAGTAGCAGCCGGGATCCGTAGAATCGAGGCCATAACCTCCGATGCGGTAAAGGATTTCTATTTTGAGAACAATCGTGTGTTGTATGAAATAAAAGACCTGTTGAATAACGCACAAGATCCGCTGAAAGCCGTTACTTCATTGCAAGAAGAAAACATCAAGCTCAAGAAAGAGGTAGAGCAGTTACTAAAGGACAAGGCGAAGAACCTAAAAGGAGATTTGGTAAACGAACTGGAAGATTGCAACGGGATTCAATTTTTGGCCAAGAAGGTGGATTTGGATGCTGGTGGAATCAAAGACCTTTGCTTTGAGATGGGGCAGAATAGAAACGACCTGTTTTTGCTCTTTGCGACCGAACAGAACGGAAAAGCCCTATTGTCTTGTTACATTTCCAAGGAAGTGGTAGCCGCTAAAGAGCTGAATGCCGGCACCATAGTTCGAGAACTGGGCAAGTTCATTCAAGGTGGAGGTGGAGGACAGCCTTTTTTTGCTACTGCGGGAGGTAAGAATCCCGGTGGTATTGCCGAGGCCTTGGATAAGGTAAAAGAATATCTTCAATAAGACTTGGGATTTTTGAGTCCTAGAAGGTGCTCGTTTATTCGTTCCAAACCGAAGTTTTAAGCCACGAAATGGCATCTTCGAGGTATGGGAGGTAATTACAGGGTTCCCCATGGGTCAAACCTGTGGCTTGTACCAAAGTGACATCACTACCGACACTTAAGGATTGTTCAACATAGGTTTCGGTATTGGTATATGGGAACAATTCATCCAATTCACCCTGGATCGCATATATAGGAATTTCCGTTCTTTGAAGAAGCCCATTTTCATAGGATAGGCCATATGCCGTAGCCATGGGTATTCCGGCCGAAAACAGTTCGGGGTATTCGTCCGATAAAAACCAACTCCCATTGCCTCCATCACTGTATCCGGTGACAACCACCCTTTCCGAGTCGACCTGTAGATATTTTAGCGCAAAATCAATGAGATTGACGACCTGCCATTGGTTCAACGCATCATACCATAGGAGGCCCTTCGAATTCGGACTTAAGATATATGCCTTCATGTCTTTCAAGGCGGGTTCTATCAAACAAGCCGTTCCCTTATGTGCATCCGCTCTTAGCGTAAGGGCCCCACCATGAAGATTTACGAAGAGCGGAACCGTTTCATTATCCAATACTTCAGGGGCAATGATCCGGAAATCCCAGGTTTGATTGTTCGCAATACGAATTGAAAAATCATTAATGCCCGTTTCAATAGTAAGTTTGGCGAATTCTTCTTCAATTTCTTCAAGGGTCAGCGGTGGAAATTCCACAGTTTCAGGAATAGGCACCGTCTTATTCTCCAAAAAGCTATCACTGCAGCCAAGAAGGAGTACGCCGAGATAGGCTAAAAATAGCAGTACTTTTACGTTTTGCTTCATAGGTTGATCGGTGTTGAATGTAGTGAAGATACAATATTCTATCCTAGTGTGTTAGTAGGGAATGTTAATTTAAAAACGGCCATACGCCTATGAATACTCCATAATGAAGATTAAGTTTGTATTTTTCAAGAAGCAGTTTTCATAGCGATGAAATTACAGACCACCATACCGTTGAAACCGGTCATTACTCAGATTGATTATACGAGCGCTATAGTGCTACTGGGGTCCTGTTTTTCCGAAAACATGGGATGCAAATTGGAGTATTTCAAATTTCAGTCGTTGCAAAACCCATTCGGAATTCTGTTTCATCCGTTAGCCATTGAAAATTTGATTGCAAAAGCCGTTCAAAAGAAAGCATTTTCAGAGGAGGATATTTTCTTTTTAAATGAGCGCTGGCATTGCTTTGACGCGCATTCCGAATTGAGTGACCCGTCTTCAGAAAAATTACTTCAAAAACTAAATCAGGGTCTTCAGGAAACGAATCAACAAATCAACAGATCAACCCATATCATTATTACACTTGGAACAGCATGGGTGTATCGAAAAAAGGAATCCAACTCGATTGTGGCAAATTGCCATAAAGTTCCGCAACAGGAGTTTTCAAAAGAGTTGTTAAACGTTGAGGAAATTCGGAAGGGTTTAGAAAACATTGTGAACTTGATAGGTTCACTTAATGAAAAAGCGCAAGTAATTTTCACCATTTCTCCTGTTAGACATCTAAAGGATGGGTTTGTGGAAAACCAAAGAAGCAAGGCGCACTTAATAACGGCAATTCATGATTTCCTGTCATTTCGAGCGCAGTCGAGCAACTGTACCTATTTTCCATCATACGAAATCCAAATGGACGAACTCCGTGATTACCGTTTCTATACATCGGATATGGTGCATCCAAATCAGCTGGCAGTGGATTATATCTGGGAAAAATTTAAAGAAGTCTGGATTTCCCCAGAAGTATATCCGATTATGAACAAGGTGGAGGCCGTTCAAAAAGGACTAGAGCACCGGCCTTTTAATCCCGATTCCGAACAGCATCAACAGTTTTTGAAGTCTTTGAACGAGAAAATTAAGTATCTTCAAGACCGGTATTTCCATATGAAATTTATAACTACCTAAAGGCAAACAGGCGCGTGACTTAAGATAGGCCTCATGTCCATTACAGTATAGATAAACCCCCTAGCGTATGAAAAAAGTAGTAGCTGGTATGCTGATTACCTTGTCAGGAGTCCTCATTTTCCGTTCTTGCGCAGCCGATAAAAAGCAGGAATCCATCCTTCAAGAGAATACCATGCTGATTCAACAGCAAATTTCGAATGTTTCGAAGCTGATCGTTACGGAAGGTCATTTTGCGGAAGTATACAACTACAAAGATTCACAAGAATTATTCGGGCCGCTGATTACCGCGGACAAAAAGGCCTTGGTCGTTGTCAATGCCGAAGTAGCTATCGCCTATGATTTGAGCCAAATCGATTTCGTGGTAGACGAGGTGAATAGAACACTTTATGTAAAGAGCATTCCAGAACCCGAAATCAAGATCAGTCCCGATTTTGAATACTATGATGTGACTGCCGATTATCTAAATCCTTTTGGTGCTTCCGATTACAATAAGATCAAGAAGAATATCAATGCTTCTTTATTAAAAAAAATCGAAGCTTCAAACCTAAAAGGGAATGCCCAAAACCGTCTGTTGAGCGAGCTTCAAAAGTTTTATGTGTTGACAAATTCCTTGAATTGGACATTGGTTTATAAAGATCAACCCATCGATAATTTCGAGAAGCTCCAGTTCAGGGATTGATGTTGAACATCTTATGGGCCCATATGAGATACTGTTCCCAATCATACTCCGTTACATCATGCTTTCCGGCTCTTAAGTGATAAGCGACTGTGTTTTGTATCGGTTGTTGTATTTCGGGTAGTTGCGCTTCCGAAATTCCCTTTTTATGAAATAGTTCGTATACTTTTGATGTATGGTATGCCGATAAAAACTCCCCTTGGGGGTCTGCCCACTGGTCTTCTTTGGCACTGGCCACATATAAGGGTCTTGGGGCGACGAGCGCGAGCAAGAGGTGTTGATCCACCGGTAGGGCTTCTTCGTTGTTGTTGTACCCCTTGAAATTATGACAAAACCAATGTGGAAATTGGGTGTTGATAACGTTGATGGTCTCTCCGAATCTACGTTTGGACAGCGCCGCTCCGCCACAACCTGAATTATTGCTGATTGCGCCTGCGAACCTTTGGTCACTTGCCGCCGCCCATAACGCCGCCTTGCCCAGACGGGAATGGCCGAACACGATTACTTTTGTCGGATCGATAGCGTCATCCGTAAGTAGGTAATCAAGAGCCTTGCTATACCCAAAGGCCCAAGCCGAAAGACTTCCCCATTCGTCACGTTTCGGTCGCTCTTGTCCTTTTTCGTAAAATAGCGCATGAATACCGTCGTTCATATCACTCTTGTCCGGGTCAATTTCCCCATAATAGATTGTCGCCAAACCAAAACCTTTTTCGATGATATTGTCAATGGCCCAACGATGGGCCCTACCCCCTCGAGAAGCGGCGGTAAGCTGGTGATTGTCGATGTTTAGCGACGCGTTGTTCATTGACCAGGCGTTGGATATCAATACCTCGTCCTCCGCTGTGACGGTGTGATTTCCATGAAAATTATAGCCTAAAAAAACAGGAATTTTAGACGCTCCTTTAGGCAAATAGATGAGCAGGGTAAAGCGAATCGATTTTCCATTCTTCCGAAGTGTAATTTCGACCTGCTTTCTCAGGGCTTTTCCGCCCAAGGCGTTATTGCCTTCCTCCAGAGTCTTGAAAGTGACCTTATCAAGCGGCCCGGGGACCTTACCATATACTTTTCTTTCGAAGAATTCATAAACTTCAGGCCTCCGTTTGGTATCCCATTCCTGGGGAGTACTGATTCGCTCCCCAGAAAAAGTGGTTAGGGGCTCTGGCACCTTGAATTCAGGTACTTTGGTTTCTTCATAATTGATATCGAATTGGGCAGATGACATAGCGCAGAGAAAAAAGGCAATTGAACATTGAACGAACACTTTCATGTACATGATTTTGAGTCCCATTAAAATACTGTTTTTCCTCGAATTACCGGTATGGAATGGGCGATTACCCTAAAATCGAAACGGTGTTACCCGTACAGTCGCTGAATTGTAGTACATTCATGGGGAATCAAAACCACAACCCATGGAAACAGCGAACCACAGAAGAAATTTCATCAAGACAGGTAGCCTTTTTGGGGCCGGTCTGTTACTGCCCCAAATGCACTTCGCCAGTTCGCCAATGTCCGACTTGAGTGAGGGCATGCATATATTCGGTAAACGAGAAGGTTTTACGGATCAAATCAGCATTTTGGTCTCTATGATGGACTGGATGCGTTTTACGGTCTTGCGCTCAGTCAAAGGCATGTCACAGAAAGAACTTGACTTTCTTTTGGACGAGGAATCAAATTCCATAGGAGCGATGCTGATGCATCTGGCGGCTACGGAACGTTTTTACCAAATACATACGTTTGAAGGCCGAAAATGGGGTGATTTCGATAAAGCGGATACGGACATTTGGAATGTCGGTAGTCGTTTGGGGGATCGTGCCCGAAAGGAGCTAAGGGGTAATCCGCTGTCCTTTTATACCGATAAACTCGAAATGGTTCGTGAAAACACCAAAGAAGTATTGAAAAAGAGAGATGATAGTTGGTTGATGGAATCCACGGAGTTTTTTGCGAATGAACCTACCAATAATTATTGCAAATGGTTTCATGTAGTGGAACACGAATCGAACCACAATGGGCAAATAAAATATATCAAGAGCAGGATGGCCTAGGCGTAGCGATTACTTCGGGATCAATTGTAAATCGACCAATTGCAGTCCATCATCTATCAAATGCCCAAATCGGGGATGGTTTTGCTTTACGATTTCAAGGTGCGAGGCAATTTCCATGGCGAAATCCAGATCACCGTTGGTCTTGGCCAATTCATACAGTTCAATGGATAATAACCAGTCACCGGGGAACTCAACGGCAAGCTGTTCAAAAACCTTGTGTCTCGATATCGTTGTATTGCTACCCTCTCGAAATTCACGCACCTGTTGGTAGTACTTCTCCAGTTTCTTTTTCTCGGGAGCTATTTCTGTTTTTGAAGTGGTCGATGTAATCTCATGATCGATCAAATCAAAGCTTTGTAAGTCCGCTGGGCCGTTGAATGCCGAAACGATATGTTCGCCCACGGCCATGTTATAAAGCCGTTCGTCAGATTTAAAAAGTATTTTTTGCTTATGGTTTACAGTACAATTCCTGAAGGTAATCAGTATGATCTCGCCTTTCAGGTTACGGGTACCGGTAACGATTTCTCCCGATATGGTAATGCCGCCCTCGAATTCAAGGGTTATGGTCTGTCCCTCAAATATATTGTAAGCTTTTAGGTCTCTCGGACTCATCGCTTCTATAGCCAAGTTGATGCCTTTTAATTTTCCCATGGGTGAGCCAAAACCATCATAATGGTGTTGTGTACTGTGCCCCACTAACTCTTTTTCGCGAAAGGCGAGTGCGGTGGGTCCCTTGGTTTGAAAAAACACGGGCTTGCCTTCAAAATCGATGGCATTTTCAAAATTACCTGAGACTTGAAGACCGGTGCTCAGCTCAATGGTGCCAAGCTCTTTTGAATTGATGAGTTTTCGTAGGGCGCTCAAGCCCCCTTTTCGAACGGCCATGCTGTTTGCAAATTCTTCCAGCACCTGGCTGAGAAATGCAAAATCGGGAGTCACAAAAAGTTGCGGTTGTGGTTGGGTAATATCGAAGGAGGTATGCGCCGCTTCAATGGAATAGGGTATTTTCCTTACTTTATCGGTCATGCACCATGCACTTTCGCCAATTGAAGAAAGGAGGCCGGCTCCGTAAATTTTAGGATCGTCGACCGTTCCGATCAGTCCGTATTCCACCGTCCACCAATGTAGATTTCGAATCAGGGCCATTTCACTGGGCTCGCCCATATTGTTTTGAAGCTTCGCAATATGTTTTTCTGCCTTTTCGATATCCTTTTTGGGTGTTCCAGAAGCTTCCTTGATGATCGAAAGGTGCCGCACTGCTTCGTACAATTCAAAATCTTTGGCACTTGAAATCGCCTTGCAGCCTATTTCGCCAAAGCGCCGTAAATATTCCGCATACTCCGGATTGGCAATAATGGGGGCATGTCCTGCGCCTTCATGGATGATATCGGGTGCTGGGGTATATTCGATATGCTCCAACTGACGAATGTCTGAAGCAATGACCAATACATTATAGGCCTGAAATTCCATAAAAGCGGCCGGAGGAATAAACCCATCTACGGCGACGGCTGCCCAGCCGATTTCCTGAAGAATACGGTTCATGCCATACATATTCGGAATACGGTCTATGGATATCCCCGTTTTTCGTAAGCCCTCGACATATGATCTGTGGGCAACTTTGCTGAGGTAATCCACATTTTTTCGCATGACATAGCGCCAAACGGCTTGATTGATAGCGGTGTATTCCTCGTAGTCTTGAGGCTTTATAAATTGCTTCAGATGCTCTGGAAGCTTATCGAGAATAGGATTACTTTCGAAAGACATTCTTACCTTGATTTGCGATAAGTAAAGTTACGAAAATTGAAAATGGAATTGGGTTTATAGAGTGGGCAATGGGCTAAAAAAAACCGCCCTGTTGGGCGGCCTATAATTTATTTTGATGCGATTGCATTGGGGGGATATTCCTCTAAAATTTCGGAGACGAACTGTTGTATTCGAGCTTCCTTCTTCTCTATATTTTTGTTGTTGCCTAAGGTACCGACACCTTTTCCTTGCCAGATCAACTCTTTTTTCTTTGCGTCGATCAAGTCGATATAGAGTGATCCTTCCGTTCTTGTACTGACAGCGTTGCCGCCCCAGCCCCAACCAGGACCCCATCCGCCCCAGCCCCAACCGGGTCCGAAGCCTCCCCAGCCCCAGCCTCCCCAGCCGCCCCAACCGAAGTTGTTATTGTAGACGTCTACTTGCTCGCTCTCTTTCGTGAAAATACTCACCAAAATATCAGGGGAATCCGATTTTACAAAACCACGTGAACCCATTTCGGTTTCAATGGCCCGTAAAATACGTTTCTTGTCCAAATCGGAAATCTGTGCCTTGTCGATGCCTGTCTTATAGAAGGCATACGACTTAAACTCATTAAAATCTGCTGCCCTATCATAATCGGATAAGACCCTGACCGAGGTGCAGGAGCTTAAGAAGAGTAAGAGTAGCAACGGTAGGGCAAGAATCTTTATCTTTTTCATAGTACAAACTGTTTAAGGAATTCGTCAAGTATTTTGTAGTTTTAGTCTCAAAAACCATGCCGAAACCTTAGGTTTCTAGCCTTGACTATTTTTCTTGATATCGTAACCATAAGGGCAATGCCTACAGCCACTTTCACAACAATAACCTCTTTTGAGATGGTATTGTTTGGTAAAAACGCGATAGCCTTCTTCCGACCAATAAAAATCCCCTTTTTCGATAGGAATGATTTCTTTCATTTTGCTTGCGATTCAATCATAAAATTAGTCGATTTTGTTGATAATACTTCCATCTATTGCTCCAAAACGTCCATTTTGCGGACATATTTGTGCTATTCAACGGATAAATACAATTGTTGGCAACATATTTGAGTTCTATCCGACACATGCGCCGATAACAATTAAATTTGTGAATCGTCGTTTTAAAGCTGATACATGATTTTAGTCTTTAAACATCTTTTCTATAAAAACTACGTCGGTCTTTCGGTGTGGCCGTTCATTATTTTAAAAAACGATGCCCTCAAGGAAGATGGTGTTCTGATCAATCACGAGAAAATACACTTAAAGCAACAATTGGAATTATTGATTCTGCCTTTTTATGCAGTATACATTACCGAATGGCTTTTTCGGAGTCTTTTTCATTTGAGCTTTTACCGAGGGTATCAGAACATTAGCTTTGAACAAGAGGCCTATGCGAACGAGCACAACTTAAATTACCCAAACGAAAGAAGGCCATTCAGCTTTATAAAGTACCTTTGAGAAGTTTAAACGACTTCCGTGAAGACCCAAAATCAGCAGATAAGCCTCCCCATTTTACAAGAAAAAAAGGTACTTCTTTTTATCAAGCGTGAAGACCTGATCCACCCCTTTATTTCGGGAAATAAGTTTCGTAAGCTAAAGTATAATTTGCTGGAAGCTAAAAAAAAGGGGCACGATACCTTGCTAACGTATGGTGGGGCCTTCTCCAATCATATTGCTGCCACCGCCTATGCGGGTAGAGAAGCGAAAATGAGGACCATCGGCGTTATTCGAGGCGAAGAACTGCGCACCAAATGGCATGAAAATCCAACTTTGGCATTCGCCGGTCGACAGGGGATGCAATTCCACTTTTTATCAAGGGAGGCCTATCGAGAGAAGACCACTTCCGGTGAACTGCAAAAATTGGAGGCGCTTTTTGGCCGATTTTATGAACTGCCCGAAGGAGGTTCGAATAGTTTGGCGGTAAAGGGATGTGAAGAAATGCTAACGTCAAGAGACTTTCAATTTGATGTGGTCTGTGCAGCGGTCGGAACCGGTACGACCCTTGCAGGGATATCCAATGCTGCTAGCTCGGAGCAGTCCGTTTTGGGCTTTCCTTCCTTGAAGGGCGATTTTTTAAAGGAAGATATTCGTAAATTTGCTTTCAAGGGAAATTGGAACTTGCAGACCGAGTACCATTTTGGGGGGTACGCCAAAGTTACTCGTGAACTGATCGAATTTATGAATAGGTTCAAGCAAGAAACCCAAGTTCCATTAGACCCTGTCTACACCGGAAAGCTGCTGTATGGCATACTGGATATGGTCAAAAAAGACCGATTCAAACCGAATTCAAGCCTGCTGGCCATTCATACCGGCGGCCTTCAGGGAAGGATAGGAATGAACATGAAATTGAAAAAGAAAAATTTGCCATTGATTCAACTATGATACAACGACTGGCTACAGTAGCGGTACTCCTTTGCTTTTTATCCGGATGCAAGGTGAAGCAACGGGCGACCCGCCAAAGTGAAACCCAACGGACGGTAGTGCGGTCTGATAACGACACTGAAGAAACAGAAGAGGATGACGGATCATTCGTGCTGCCCAAGGACACCGGTAAGTTCGTCCGATTCGAAATCGGTTCGGTTATCGAATACGTGCAGACGTTTTCGGAAATAGCCCAATTAGAGATGAAAGCGTATGGCATACCCGCTAGTATCACCTTGGCACAGGGGCTATTGGAAAGTGGCTTCGGCAAAGGGGAACTTGCTAGGAAAACCAACAACCACTTTGGAATCAAATGCCATACAGGCTGGCAGGGAGATTATGATTTTCATGATGATGATGAAAAAGGGGAGTGCTTTCGCAAGTACAACCACCCCATGTATTCCTATCGCGATCATAGCGTCTTTCTCAAGAATCGTTCACGCTATGCTTCCCTGTTCGATTTGCGAAAAGATGACTACAAGAAATGGGCCTACGGACTTAAAAAAGCGGGGTACGCTACCGATAAACGCTACCCGTCCAAACTTATCAGTATTATAGAGAAGTATGATCTACATAAATACGATCAGGCTGTTTTAGGTAACCGTTACAAGGCGAATACCCATACAAAACCAGTGACTGCCAGCACACCGTCTATCGATAAACATGTGGTGAAAAAGGGAGATACACTATACTCCATTTCTAGAAAATATGCGGTCTCTGTAGATGATTTGAAACGCTGGAACTATCTGTATGACAATTCGATCAAGGTAGGGCAGAAATTGACCGTGAAAACCAAAAACTTCAATTGAGGGAATAGAAATGGGCAGTTGATGTGCTATCAAGGTAGCTTAGAACGAGCTTTTAAGAAATTCTGAGTGAGATTTCAACAAGCGACATGACAAAAAATATATCAAGGTACCACCTTATTGTTCTTGTGTGTACTACCCTTTATATGGGAGTATTAAAAGGACAGCAGAAAATAAGCTTTTCGTTTGATGACGGATTAATTACCGACAGACCCGGGTATTCACTACAGGAGTGGAACCAACTTTTATTGGACAAGTTGCAGAGGCATAAGGTGAACTCCATTTTGTTCGTAGCGGGATATAATAAATTTGGTGAGAAAGGAAGATACGTATTGCAAAGTTGGAATGATAAAGGACACCTTATCGCCAATCATACGACCAATCACCCTAATTATAACAATGACGACAGTACCTATCGTAAATTCTCGAGAGAACTACTTTCGAACGATAGTTTGATCAATGGGTATTCGAACTATGTGAAGTTGTTTCGGTTTCCGTACTTGAAAGAAGGAAATACTCCAGAGAAAGTCGATTCCTTTAGGTCTTTTATGGAAGAGATGGGGTATCGAAATGGATATGTGACCATTGATGCTTCCGATTGGTATATCGATAGTCGTTTGGTAGCGCGATTGAAAGAAAACCCCAAAGCTGATGTGACGGATTTCAAGAAATTCTATCTAGAACATATCTGGGAAAGGGCCCAATTCTATGAAAAGCTATCCTTTGAACTGAACGATAGACATATCGTACATACCTTATTGTTGCACCATAATTTGGCCGCCGCACTTTTTATAGATGACTTGATTCAAATGTTCGAAGCTAAAGGGTGGCAAATCGTATCATCGAAAGAGGCGTATACGGACCCGATTTATGCGGTAACTCCAGAATATGCGGGGGAAAGCCTCATCTATGCCCTGGCCAAAGACTCTGGGAAATACGAACACCTCTTGAGGTATCCGGCCGAAGATAGTAGGTACGAAAAGAAACGAATGAATGCCCTCGGATTATAACTAACAAAGTTTAACTATACTATGATTTACCAACGAAGCAGTGCACTTTTCCAAGAAGCCAAGAACTATATCCCGGGAGGAGTAAATTCTCCGGTACGAGCTTTTAAGGCAGTGGGCGGAGATCCTATTTTCGTAAAGGAAGCCAAAGGAGCCTATCTATATGACGAAGACGGTAACCGATTGATCGACTATATCGCTTCATGGGGCCCATTGATTTTAGGGCACGCATATCTACCCGTAATCGATGCCGTCATCGAAAAGGCGAAGAAGGGAACATCGTTCGGAATGCCCACGGAAATTGAAACAGCGTTGGCGAGATTAGCGGTTTCCATGGTGCCGAATATTGACAAGATCCGTTTCGTGAATAGTGGTACCGAGGCCTGTATGAGTGCCGTTCGCTTGGCGCGCGGTTATACCCGAAAGGATAAAATCATCAAATTTGCCGGCTGTTATCACGGTCATTCCGATTCTTTTTTGATTCAAGCAGGCAGTGGGGCTGTTACGTTCGGAAGCCCTAACAGTCCTGGTGTGACACAGGGTACCGCAAAAGATACCCTATTGGCAGACTACAATGATTTGGAGGGCGTGCAACAGTTGGTCGAGGCCAATCGAGGTGAGATAGCCGCCATTATTATCGAACCGGTCGCCGGTAATATGGGCTGTATTGTTCCCACAGTTGCGTTTATCCAGGGATTACGGGAGGTGTGTAACCAAGAAGGCATACTACTATTGTTCGATGAGGTGATGACCGGATTTCGATTGGGAAAAGGGGGCGCACAAGAAGTTTTAGGTATAAATGCGGATATCGTAATGTTCGGAAAGGTGATTGGGGGTGGACTTCCCGTCGGGGCCTTTGCCGCGCGAACCGAGATTATGGATCATTTGGCTCCGGATGGACCCGTCTATCAAGCAGGTACCCTCAGTGGAAACCCTCTGGCCATGAGCGCTGGTTTGGCCATGTTGACCGAGCTGAATTCCAAACCGGAAGTCTTTGAGAGTCTTGCGGACAAAACCGAACATTTGCATGAAGGGTTTGATAATGTCATGCGACGGAAGGGTATTCCTTATCAAATCAATCGTTTTGGAAGTATGATATCCTTGCATTTCACAGATGAACCGGTCGTCGATTTCAAATCCTCGGCCAAGGGAAACAACGACACCTTTAAAAAGTACTTTCACGCTATGCTTGAAAAGGGTATTTATCTTCCACCTAGTGCCTTTGAAAGTTATTTTCTAAACGATGCGTTGAGCTATGCCGACCTGGATGAAACCATTGCCGCGTTGGATGCTATTTTTTAAGAACGTTTCCCTAGAATTGGATTTCTGATCGATGGAAAAGGGTATTTCATCGCAAATATGTGCGATTCACCAATTTATCGTAAGTATTTACCCCTTAATCGAGTTATCATAATACCAAGTCAAGTATACCAAAATTGTCCCCTATGAGATTGAACGTTATTGTAATTGATGATAGTGTGCTACAGCTCACACTCTCTTCGCAGTTAATCAAGAAGAATCCGAATCTAAATCTTTTAGGCGCATACTCTGATCCTTATTTAGGTCTAGAGGCTGTAAATCAGCAAGATGTCGATGTGGTTATTTTAGATGTAGAAATGCCGGAAATCGATGGTTTTTCACTTCAAAAGCTATTTAAAGATTCTGTTGAGGTCATTATGAACTCCACTAAGGCATGTTTTGAGCTTCAAGCCTATGTCAACGGGGCAATAGATTTTATATTGAAACCATTATCAGCTTCAAAAATTACTCGCGCGGTTCGCAGAGTTGATGAAATCAAGGAGATCATGGCTACGGAAAACGCGGTTATAGCAAATATTGCCATTTGATCGATCTCGTTTCATTCTATGGTAATGGTGCCCAAATGTACGGGTATGATTACCCTTGTTTCCGGTGAGCGTTGTCGCACATCTTTTTGAAAGGGAAGGAGTTTTTGGGTTACACCAAGCTCTTGTGAAAACCCATAGGGCAGACGAAAATTATCCCAATGTGTCGGGATAATGATGTTCGGGTAATTGGTCACTGCCAACAAGCGTTCATTGTACTTGTAAAGCCCCAACTGAGACCGGTTGACTCCTGCCAATAAAATATCCGGTTTTTGACCTATCAATTCTCTTTCCACAAAGTTCATCGAACCCATAGTAAGTACCGTATGTCTGGCAAAACGAGCCAAGAACATTAAAGAGCCACCTTCGATAAATTCAGATACTTTAAGGGGTGTTTTCGGTGTCTCGGTATACGTTCTTGAATCAATATAATGTTTGTCATTTAACGCCGAATGAATCGAGGGAATGACTTGAACCGAAAAATCATCGAATTGATAGTCTTCTCCACCTTTCACTGGATATAGCTGTTCTTCAGGGATACCGTAGCCACGTAGAATATTCCGTGTGGTCTCGGTTCCGATGACTTTGGCGCCTGTTTTTTTGGCGATATAGGGCACGTCGGCCAAATGATCAAAATGCGAATGGTGTACTAAGATGAAATCAGCCTTGGTGATCAAACTATCGATCAAGAGGGTGTCGGAGACAAAGATATCTGAGCGTAATACGGTTTTTCGCGTATCCTTTTCGCTTACCCCCGGCCCTGTACCCAGTTTCATTCGAGTTAGATACGGATCGACCAATACCGTGATTTTTCCATCTGAAATTTCCCAGCCGGCGGTTCCGAAATAACGAAGTTGAATAGGTTCTTCCTGGGCCGGAGCGGAAAAAGAACTGAAAAGGACCAAGACTAGTAGGCCGATTGTCGTGTTGATTTTGGTTTGGCTCAATGCTAACATAAGATGGTTCATAATGGGTTTCTATTTGCTCGATGGTCGAGATGTATACCTGCCTAATGTCGGGCGGACGTCAATTTGGTTAATTTAGTTTTTCGGTCGAGCTATATAATAGCGATTAAGGCCGTCGGAATTCGCTTCTACAATATCAACAAATCCGTCACGGTTGACATCCGCAGTGATGATATCATATGTATGTAGCGTTTCTTCATTGAGTTGATGCGCCTTCCATTCTTTTCCTTTGGCGTTGTTGAAATATACCCAATTGGTACTTCCCGAATTCGCGACAATGATATCCAAATCGGTATCCCCATCCAAATCGGCCAAAGCCAGTGCATAGCTATCCGATTCGGTTAGGTCGAAGATGACCGATTCTTCGTAGGACCCTGCCGTGGTTCCAAAATGAATTCGGTTCGGTTCTCCGATATTCGCGCTTACAATATCCAATACACCATCTTGGTCGATATCACCAACACCCACGGAACGTGTTTGGTCATCGCCTGTACCATAGGGTATTTTGGACTCAAAACCCATCTTTCCGTCGTTGAGGTAGATGAAATTAGGTTGTCCATCCCGATTGGCCAAAACGAGGTCAAGATCTTGGTCCCCGTCCATGTCGGCGACTTCCACATCTATGGTGGAGTCCTTTGAAGTTCCAAAATTCATCGTTTCCATAAAGTTCCCATTTCCGTCATTTATGCAAATCTCATTGGCTCGCCCCCGATTGGTGATTAAGATATCGATAAAACCATCTTGATTAAGGTCGGCAAGTGTCAAATTTCTTGTTGGGGTATATGACTTCCCGAAAGTGCTATAATGAGAAAAGTTACCGTTCCCATCGTTTCGGAAAAGAGCATTCGGGGCCATATCATTACCCACGGCGATATCAAGATCTCCATCGTTATCGAAATCCCCCAGTTCGGTGGCATAGGTGGTCTCGCGTTGTGCTCCCAAGTTCATTTCCACCGTAAAAATTCCTTTGCCGTTATTCAGAAATATTCTGTTTTGGCCTGGCCAATGTCTACCATTCGCTACGAGAACATCGATATCCCCATCATCGTCTATATCACCTGTGGCCACTGAGGCAGTGCGTTCTTGATAGGTGCCCAGAATACGACGGCCATTGGTTTCAAGTGTCATCTCCTGTGCCATGCAACAAGCGCATGTCATCGTAAGAAAAACAACAAATTGTACTCGTGTGTTTTTCAAGTGCGGTCTTTTTCAAGCTTTGGTTTCAAAGCTAGTTCTTTCTAAATATATGAAAAAAGGGGGTGGAAGTATACAGTGGTCGCCTGTAAAGGTGTTTTTCTAAGAGTTCAAGCTGTTGAGAAACGATTTACGCATACGCCAGCTAAAAATGAGGCTACAAAAAATAAAGGCCCCCAAAGCCAAATAATGTCCCCAGAACGGTTCTGCTCCTTCAAAATCACCTTTGATACGGGCAATGTAGGTTATGATCATCACGAGGCTTACATAATAGAAATAGATCAATTGCCAGAAGTACTTCAAACGATGCAATTTGAAAGGGGCCATTACGATCATCACATAGGCCAAGGCTCCCCCGACCAATTTAACAGGCACTACGGGTAGGGCATTCAGATACATGTTCATAGCCAAAAAAACGAAATGAATCAGGTGTACTACAGCAAAAAGGGTGAGAAGATTGCGTAATTGAAGATTGGTCTTTAAAGGAGATGGAAACGACTTGGCATAGTTATAGAAGGTGCACAAAAATACTACAGCCGATAAGCGGCCAGAATAGCGGGCGGCATGCCTGAATGTCTCTGTGTAATCTTGGTGGACAACATATGAAACCAATATTATCACGGCTTCGAGGACAACGCCCCAGAACAATAGTTTTTTCAATGAAGGGTTCATCAGCAGCTATAGCGTTTCATAACTACAAGTATATGAAATTTGTTGTTGTGATTTAGAATGTTGAAATAGGTATGTTATGACTAATAACACTGGATTTTTGAACCCTAAATAGGGAGGTGCAAGATTTGTTGTGAATAAAAGTAGTTGATTTCAGTTGTAGTGCTAAGAATAACAGGAAAAGCTTATGATAATTGTAACTGCTTCAAAGGGATTAAGGTGTATACGTCACAGTAGTTTGAAGAATTATAATTTAGGTAAAAAACTTGAATATATGACATTTAACATTACTTATATTGTTTATATTATTTCAGAAAATTGTTGATAATTCGTACATATTATCTATTTTTGAACTAAAGAACATTAGTAACTTATGTTATGAGAAAAACCATAAGGCATCAAAAGTCGAGTTTGGACATTCTGTTGTCTTTTTTGGCCGTCATCACTGCATTATTTTCTCAAGGACAAGATATAACCGTGTCTACATCGGGTTCGGTAAGAGGTTCTGCCTATGCTAAGCAAAATAAGATCGTCACTTTGGAACGAGGTGGGGAGTTATTCACCTACTTCGCTTTCCTAGAAGAACAAAGTCCCGTAACTGCTTATACCGTTAGAGTACTGGAATATAACCATAAAGATAGCATGAGCAACTACGTTGATGTTGGTGATATTCAATTGCTTAATGGTTATCCACCTCACGGAACCCCCAGTATTACTATAGATAAAGACGGATATTTACATATTGTTTATGGTCCTCATTATGCGGAAATAAAATATCGAAAATCCACTCAAAGTCTGTTCAATAGCTCTCTAAACTTCTCCCCGATCGTTACAGTAGGTGCGTTAAAATCTTCGCATGATCAATGGACCTATTTAACAATCAAATCCGATGATTCCAAAACCCTTCACATTTCTGGTAGTTTAGATGCTACGAACCCATTCTCAGACAAAGCTCAGGACATTGGCTATATCCGAAAAAAAATCAATCAACAATGGGAATATCCGCTACAAACCAATGACCCTGTAAACTCTTTCTCGCCCAATTATGAGTACGTCAGGTATGATGTTATGATGAACATTGACAACAACAACAAAGTTCACATTTTAGCCCCCGATACTAATGCTAGTCTCAGCCTTCCTGAATGGAAAACGGATTATTATTATTTTACCTCTGGAACAGGAGGGAATTCGTTTAATTCCCAAGGTTTAGTATGGGAACATGATTTGGTGCAGAGTAGGGGTCGAGGAAACATTGCCTTTGATTCTAATGATTTTCCTCATTTTACCATAAATGCAGGTAATACCGTATTAAGTGAATACATTTATCACAACTACTATAATGGGCAGTCTTGGACCAAGGATGCGATAGGATTGCAAGGAAAATACGTGCATGTTCCCAAGCTCAGGATAGATGACTATAACCATTTGTTTATGTCATTCTATGCCACAAACGGTTCGGGATGGACAAGCACAGGTTCCGAACTCTATTTGGCGTTTAAGGATTTAAATGACTCAAACGCTACGATTAAAAAATACTTATATCGGAAAATACCTGGAAGTTTGATTTGGATTCCGACCATAGAGGAGTTTGAGCGCTTCACCAATATCAACAAAAATTGGTTTCATATGATGTGGCAGGAAAGTACAAGTCATAACAATAATGCGATTCAACATATTTATGCGGATTTGGTTGTGCCAACAGAGTTCGCGGTTCCGGTCCGGACCTACAAAAGACACACTGACTTTAAGACAGGTACGCTTCTTACAGCTGGCAATCCCAATGCTACGAGTCAACCGAGTCTGAAAACAACTTTGTCAGAAACGAGTACGGCGAATTTTACTTCTGGCCAAAGAATACGGCTTTCACCGGGTTTCCATATAAAAAGGGGAGCGAAGTTTCACGCAACAATAGATAGCGGTCTCGAAGGTTTCGATAAAATTACTAATCTGATGTCAAAGACAGGGCTTAAAGATGAGTTTGAAGAAAGTTCGGCAGAAGAAGTAAGCAGCGAAAACCAGGGACTTTTATTATTTCCGAACCCAAATACGGGAGTCTTTCATATTGACCTTCCGGAAAGTCTAATTTCAGAAAAGGTGTTGGTTCAAATCTTTGATGGTCTTGGCAAACTAGTCCACCAAGAAAAGATTAATGCTTCAAGAGGAACAATAAAGACCAACTCACTATCTGTAGGAACATATTATTTGAAAGTAACACATAAAGAAACACTTTTTAGTAAAAAGATTTTAATAACGAATTAAGCTATTTGATTATGAAAATACAGAAGTTTATAGTAATGAGTTGTTTGCTAAGCATAGGTCTTTCCCATAGCCAATGGAACTATGATAATCAGTCCATACTCTATTCTGACAATTCAAATGTTGGTGTTGGAACTAGTACTCCCAGTACTAAACTACATGTTTATGAGACTGCTATTCAGTCAGATGCGGCGATAACAGTACAAAACCGTTCTACCTGGGATCCAAATGCAACGGCTTCGATGTTGTTCACACATAGTGCGGCAAATTTTAGCGGCGGAAAAATTTCCTCAGTAAGAGATGGCCTCTACAGGTCAAATATGATAAATACGGCCAATTCCTCTTTGGTATTCTTTACTGCTAAAAATGGCGTTGATATCGAACATATGAGAATTGACAGTGACGGAAAGGTTGGTATTGGTACACAGGATACTGGCGATTTTCAACTAGCGGTAGAAGGAATGATTGGAGCCCGGGAAGTAGGAATAACCTTGGATGGTAATTGGACATGGCCTGACTATGTATTTAGAGAAAATTATGCTTTACCGTCTCTTGAATTTGTGAAGTCTTTCATAAACACAAATGGTCATTTACCAGAAATACCATCGGAAAAACAGATTGATGAAGAGGGAATAAGATTGGCAGAGCTTAATATCAAAATATTGAAAAAAGTTGAAGAACTTACATTGTATTTAATTGAACAAAATGAAACGATAAAAGACCAACAGAAACAAATTAATGACTTAAAAGAGCAGATTAACTCTACATTGTCTAATGATTCAGGACATTGATTATTTTTTGCCAAAAAGAGTAAATCTCACGTACGTGGGAGTAAAGTTTATACCGGAGAATAAGTATTGGAAATCAAATTGTCAGAACAACCATTAATAGCGAGTGCCCTCTTATGCTATCCGTATTGCCGTTCTCAAGGGGTATGACGGCGAGTTATATTGCTGTTCTTGTCGGTCTCCCCTCATGAACTAATCGGGTCAGAAGTAAGTAGGCTCTCGATGTCTTCAAAGACTTTTTTAAGTATTAAACTCGCGTTTCAATATTTCCTCTTTCGAAGATCGTTTTCAGAAGTTACGGGTTGGACTAAGTAGGCGCCTCATGATTTTTACTACGAGAGAGCCTATATATGTGCTTCCTGCCTTTATTTTCAGAGATTAGATAGCTCGGATTAGTTTTAAGAAGTAGTAATCAATTCTTCCTGAGTTGCAAATCCGATTTCTCATAGCGTACAAATCCGTTCTTTGTTGGCAACTGTTTTTTTAGTTGCCAGTACTTCTGCACATCTTTTACGGTCTTACCCTCATTATCCGCTAAAAAGTCACGGGTGTATTGTGCAAGCATATTGTTGGCTGCTATGGTTCTTTTAAAGTTCGCGTCTTCTTTTCTCTTTTCCAATGCATACCACTTTTTGACCGCATCACCCAAATTTTTTCCCGCACTTGTTTTGACCCAATCCATGAAGTCACTGTGACATGTGAATTTACTCCCGATTTGGCTCTTCATGAACCGTCTAAAATTGGGTCCGAAAGAGACATTGTCCGTAATTATCGTTTCGGGGGTCAATTCAGAATTCACCCAATTGAATTTTGATACGGTTGGGTTTTTCCTTGGCTGGGGTTTGATTTTTCCCTCATTGTCCAAAGCGTACATGATTCGATCTCTCAAATCAAATTTGCGCCCATGAGAAGGTAAGTTCAGGAGTTTACAGATGGACACCATTTCTTCTTTGAGCCAATACCATTGGTTAAACTCCCGCCCTGATTTTATAGTTTCGATTTCCGGTCGTTCCATCGATTCATATTTGGTTGGTATAATTGCACCGCAACTCCGAATATACAACAGAATGAACATTTCTAGGGAGTTTTTAAGGTGGACGAGAGCAAAAAACACGCTTGCGATGGTCCGACAGTGGTAGGAGCGTACTTAATGGACCCGTTTCAAATAGCACGACGTGAGTTTGAAATCCATTTTGGTCGAAATTATATTCAGAGGTGCGAAAATGAAGTACTTGTCAAAATGTAAGGAGGCTGATTTCAGGCTAGTGTCACACCCTAGGGCAAATGATTCTCATTTTGGTTTTTTGAGACTCTTTTTGAGAAAGCCGCGGTGATTTTATCTCTAATTTTCGGAAAAATACGTTGTTATGAATTATTTGAGATTAGTAGGTAGGTCCATGACATTGATTGTGTTGTGTATGGTCGTGTTCTCATGTTCTTCCAGTGAAAATGATGATGACACGGGAGATGTTACAAACACGGCTGTTGAAGGCCGCTATTCGGGTACGATTGAAATCACACTTTCCGGGGATATGATATCCGTCCCGATTACGATGACGGTAAGTGAAAATTCGCCCACCAGATTTTCCGGAGATTTTTTTGAAACCGGCAATTTTGTACCCTGCTGTAGTACAAACCCGCAGGATGGAACGTTTACGTTCAATTTTGATCCGGCGAGCATGACTATCGACAATTTTGTCATCCGAGTGGATTTCAATATCAATCCTGATATGCCCTGTACGGGCGTATACAGGGGTTCTGGACGAGTTGAGTTCGATGAAAGAAGTTCAATAGAGGCCGAGATGCTTTTTAATGATTGTAATGTTTCCGATACTACCGGAACAATCTCCCTCACTCGAATCGGTGGTTTGTGAAGAATTGATGCCAGTTAATGAGGTTAGTGGTTATAGGGGTCTTTTATTTTCTGTGCTTTTCTGAAACGGATGAAAAAGGTAGTATTAGATTGAATGCCACCATTAGCACCTTTTAAATTAGTTTAAACGAAAAAGACCGCATTGTAAATTGCGGCCTTTTCAAACTATTCACCCACCGGAACTATTTCTTTTTACCGTGGCGATTACGACTTTTTCCGTTCTTGCCATTTCTGTGCCTGCCCTTTCGGTGTTGCATTTGTTGCCATTGGGTATACTGTTCTTCAGACAGTATTTTTTTCATTTCCGCCTTTTGGGCGATTTGATGATCCAACCGGGCGTTGGCCATGGCATAACGTTCTTCGGATGTGGGTTTTTTAGCCTCCCCATCTTCTTTCGATGCTTTGCGTTCTTCCATTTTGGCTTTATGCATTTCGGCATTTTCCAGTTGAATCACCTTGATCTGTTTCTGTTGCGCCTCGGTGAGGTCTAGAGCCAAGGTCATTTTCTTGGTTCGCAAGGTGGCCACTTGTTCCGGGGTCAAATCTTTCATGGCATCTCTATGGGTTCTTTCCCCTTTTTGGGCCGTTACTG
The DNA here is from genome assembly GCA_947494565.1 of uncultured Flavobacteriaceae bacterium. Taxonomy (GTDB): domain Bacteria; phylum Bacteroidota; class Bacteroidia; order Flavobacteriales; family Flavobacteriaceae; genus Maribacter_C. The sequence continues at coordinate 274,093 of CANLVG010000007.1, forward strand.
TGAATCCCGCAAGGAGCAGGATCATCATTACTGTTTTTTTCATCTGTATGGTTTTAAATGATTTCTGCAACTTTGACCCGAGTGTGCGCCATTGGTTTAATCTGGGAAGAACAATTGTGATTTTTTTAACTGAACATTTTTATTTTCCGGTTCTCTTAGCAGGGTTTTCTGTTGTTTACAAAAGGAAAGCGGCATGAGTTTGGGGAAACTCATGCCGCTTTTTCAAGTAGGTGTTTTCAAGGTGAACACAATTTGGGTTTTGGAAAGCCCTTGAATGTGTTCAAAATGTTTTCTAGTTCAACACGTCGTCGGTTGAAATCTGTTCTATTGTGTTTTCCACTAATTGGGTATTCTCGATCGTCTCGGTAGTATCAATACTGTAGTAGGTCATTACAGCTAATACTAGACTTGAGAAATATAGGGCACTTTTTATTTTATGTGACATGGTGATTTGGTTTTTAATTCTGAAGCTAATCTACTTCGGATTCGTGTTCAAAAAAGCCGATTGTTGCGAAATGGGCCATTTCTGATGTCAAAATCACGTATGTTGTTGAATAGCGTTTTTTTTTACCGAACTTATTTTCCGTTCAACGATGCTTAGGGAAAATTACATTTTGACGACTCTCTGGTTCACCTTCGATTTTATTGTCAGAAATAGGACAATAGCCTACAAAAAGGGAATAAAACCTTTATCTCTTTTTTTGTATCTTGATGAATTGGTCTAGAGGGCTAGTTCCTGACTATTTTATAAATTTTTAAGTCATTTGAAGTGGCGATGTTGAGTAGGTATACTCCCTTTGCCAATCCTGTCACGTTTATGGTGATCCTATTATCATTGACCTCGTACAACTTTGAACTGACCCGTGTACCTCTCATGGCGAACATCGAAACGACCAACTCACTTTCAAGACCGCCTTCCAATTCAATGGTCAACTCATCACCTGCTACGGGGTTCGGGTAGACCGCTACTTCGGGAATCAAAAGAATGGTCTCTTCGTAGGGAGTGTCACAATCCCTGCCAGAGGTAACCGTTAACTCATTACTTGTAGCGGTTAAGGGAAGCCTGACCTCATTATCGGTAAACGTCTCCATTTGCCCATTCAAGGTCACGGTGTAAGTGTCGCTTCCGGTTAGGGACAGGGTAAGCTCATTGGTGCTTAGGCTCAATTGCGTGGTCACGGAGAAGGCTTCGAGGGCTTCAACAGTAATTTCAAAGCAGGCCACATAGCCTTCTTCACCATCCACTGTAATACAGACGGTGTATATTCCCGGATCCAAACCTTCAAAAAAGACCGACTCAGTAAAATCTTTTGAACGGCCAACATCATCTTTCGATAATGTGGCCTGATAGCGATAATCTTCAGCAACATCGATTTGAAGAGCACCCTTCCCGGGTTCACAGTCTGAGCGTACCGTAAAGGTGTAATTGGTATCCGGAAGATCAAAAATTGTATCACATACATCACCGATACCGTCGTTGTTGGCATCCGCTTGATCTGTATTGGCTACCAACGGGCAGTTGTCCACAATGTCTAAAATGGTATCATTATCGTCATCCGCGTCACAGGCATCACCAATACCGTCTCCGTCGGAATCCAATTGATCGGTATTGAAGGTATTCGGACAATTGTCTTGGTCGTTCAAAATGCCATCACCGTCAAGATCATCGGCGACGCTGTCGCAACTGTCACCTATGCCATCATTGTCTGCATCTGCCTGATTCGGATTTGCTATTAGCGGACAGTTGTCATCAATGTCCAAAATACCATCTTGATCATCGTCTTTGTCACAAACATCACCTATGCCGTCGTTATCGGTATCCAATTGATCCGGGTTGTACAAAAGAGTACAATTATCCACAGCATCCAAAATGCCGTCGTTGTCATCGTCAGTGTCGCAACTATCACCTAAATCATCTCCATCATTGTCTTCTTGATTTTCGTTGGCAGTATCAGGGCAGTTGTCCTCTGAATTAGCAATACCATCGCCATCCATATCGTTCGGGTCTTCACAAACATCTCCGATTCCGTCACCGTCAGAATCCGCTTGATCAGGGTTGCTGGTGAGCGGACAGTTGTCATCAACATCCAAAACACCATCATTGTCATCATCTTCGTCACAGACATCGCCCATACTATCACCATCGGTATTCAATTGATCGGCATTACTGGTCAGCGGGCAGTTGTCTTCAACGTCCAAAACGCCATCATTGTCATCGTCGTCGTCATCGATTGGAGTGCCCTCGATTACAAAATCATCGATAACCACCCCTTCTTGGTTTACAAACTCGTCGGAGTGAAAAACAAAGCGAAACATAATATTGGGCTCATTTGACAAGTCGGTCTCGTTGGCGGCATTCGCTTCGAAATCATACCCATACTCTTGAAATTGAGATCGGGTACCGGTCCACTGTCCACCAGGACAGTTTTGGCAATCATTCGCACCTCCCGAACTCGCATTGGTCCGGTTACTGGTATACCAATTGGGTAGACTAGAGGTGTTCCCTAAATTGCTCCAGCTTCCCCCGGCGTCCAAAGAATATTGTACATAAAGAATATCAAAATTGATTTCAAGACTATAGGCCATCTGGAACTTTAGTACCGGTGCTTGCATGGCCGAAAAGTCATAGCAATTGGTGACTAGGTAGCTCAGTTTTGATTCAGGATACGATCCCGACAAAACCGTTCCGTAGGCATTGGAGCCCGTATGAGCTGTATTTAATAGGGCGCCGTTGGGGGTGCCTCTTTCCCAAACGGAACCGGCACCGGAATTATCATAACTGATAAGGGCATCATTCGATGTTTCGAAAGAATTGGTCTGCTCGGCAACTCCTGAAGTATTGGCGAAGAAATTCGTTACGATGGTATTATTGTTGGGCAGATCATCATTCGTTATTTCGGCAATGACTTCAATATTGGTTTCGCCCGAGGTACTTAATGTGATTTCGTCTAAGGTTAACGTGAGGGTTTCCTGTGGTGCTATCCCGTTCGAAAACGATTGTGTTTGTTGTGTTCCTTGATCAATACGGTAAAGGATATCAAAGTTGGAAATGGGGTTCAATCCGTTATTGATGAGGGTTATGGAGGGTGAGACACCGCCACAAATCAAATCTCCTTCGTCGGGAGTCATGGAGAGTACTCTCAAATCGTTTTCCGGGGTTTGTACGGCATATTGTCCGGAGATGGAATACTTGCCGATGGAAGCATAGTCGGAATAGCCATTATCTACGGTACCGGAACCCACCCCTTGAATTTCTAGAAAATAAAGTCCAGCTGAGATATTCTCGGTTAGCGTGGCGCTCAACCCTGATGGATTACTCGAGGCCAGTTCACTGCCTGTTTCATCCAATAGTCGTACTTGAATGTCCAGATTTGGATGTACTTGATTGGGATTAAGGGTAAATGTAGCCTCTCCGGCTTGGGCCAGAAAAGAGAACAGGTCGATATCATCGCGATCATGGATAATCCCACTGTTCTGTGCCTCAACAATGGCACCCGAACCGTCGGCTTCCAATTCTGTTGCGGTGTTGGTCGTATTGCCATGATCATCGGGAATGAAACCAAAATTGTTTTGATTTCCGGCGATGATAAGCAAATCGTTTTGGTTGTTGGAGGCATTGCTGTATTCGCCAAGACTCCACTGTGCGACAGGTTTGCCCAAACTGAAACCCATAATCGGGGCCCAATTGCCATGCCCAGAATAATATTCCGTGGATCCCCGGCCATCATGATTCAGGCCCATTGTATGCCCGATTTCGTGTGAACCGGTGTCTCCGGCCTGTTTTCCATTTCCAATATTGTATACCCAGCAAGGATCATCCGTATTCCAAGAGAAGGAATTGAGAAAGGCCACTCCTCCTGAACCAGGCTCGGCTGTGTCGGTAGGAGTAAAAATACACATCATTCTTCTGTTCCTTGGTGTCGCATCAAACACGGATCTATCGGTAACGATATTCACGTCGAACGGACTAAAATCCTCGGCCATGATTTCCCAAGTAGCTACGATTTCGGCATCCGACAAGCCGGCGGCTTGGGCGTTTATGGTATTTCCATTATTCCAATTGGTGTTGCTCACGGTTTCTCCATCGAAATCCAAATACACTACTGCTGAGGCAGAGGGTCGACTTTGAAGGGTGAAGGGTGAGCTTTTACCTAAGGGGTTGGAGATCGTTGACGTTTTGGAGGCTGGTTTTCTGGCTTTTTCAAAGGCGATGCAGAGAATAGCATTGATATCGGTCTCTTCAATAAATACTTTTCTGTTCGGTCCGGTAAATAGGCGATAAGCCCTGCTCTCCTCTCTTTCGATAATATGCCCTTCAATCTTGCCATCGGCGTAATTGAACCCAAAAGAGCCGCTTTTTTTATCGTAAATGACACCTATATATGAGTTGGTCTCACCAACGGTATTTTTGACATTGAGCTGTAGGTCAAGAGTTTCGGAATCAGATACGGCGATGGTCATCCGTTGCGGGTTCTTGGCAGAAACACTGGAGGCGGACAAGTCATTCATGAAAATAGAAGGATTATCTGCCACTGCTTTAGGGAAATCAATCTTGTTCTGGGCATGAACAAGAAAAAGCGGGCCCAATAAAAGGGCAAAAAGCGAAAAACGCTTTGCAAATTCGGTCATGATAAGGGGTCGTTACCCTTCGTGAACGTCTATCAAGCCTTTTTATTTGATTTATTGGATGAACGGGAAAAGAAAAGGGCCCGAAATTCTTCGGGCCCTTTTTTGGGTAAGTAGGTGTTTGTTCTTGGAGAATACCAGAGCACCATAGGAAAATGCAATAGGTATTCAAAATATCTTCTAGTTCAACGCATCGTCGGTCGATGGCTGTTCTATGGTGTTTTCCACTAATTGTCTGTTCTCGATTATGTCAGTAGTATTGGTACTATAGTAGGTTACAACGGCGAGTAATAGACTTGCGAAATACAGGGAACTTTTTACTTTATGTGACATGGTGATTTGGTTTTTAATTCTGAAGCTAATCTAGTGCGTATTCAGGTTCAAAAAAGCCGATTGTTGCGAAATGGTCCTTTTATGATGTCAAAATCGGGTATGTTGTGGAATAGCGCTTTTCTTTATCCGATTTATGTGTCCATACAACGATAGGTCGATAAAAAGACTGTTTGTCGGGTCATTGATTTTGTGGTTAAGAATACGGTATGAATAATAAGATCAACTATAAAGAAGAGTAGATTGAAAAAGAACTCAGCAGAGAACCACTACCTTAATTTGGACTTCCCATCGAATGGTTATCGTTTCAAATGAAGTTTTTTTTCTTTCTACTGTAACATTTTGGTTTTTCAACAGTCTTATAAGTAGTGAATTTTCATTTAGTGTCCCGATGCAAATCGGGATTGAATTAGTCAAGATAAAGTCGCATACTGTGGTTGGTGTTTGCGGCTTTATTTTTTTTGCTGGTTTTAATTAAAGGAAAATTTATAATGATCCAATTATTCCGCGCGAGGATAATCAAGAGAACTCATCTGGAAATAAGCCCATGATGCTCGATTTTAAACACTCTTTTCCCATAAAATCGTGGGTAAAGTGTTTTGATATTGGTAGTTCATCGAAAAACCGGAAATACTTCATCATAAAAATTCTCGGAGACTTTTGTTGAAATAGCAAGAAATCAGCTGTTAAATTATGGATTTGATAGTTCTCATGTTCTCTTCTTGTATAAGCCTTCGTTTTTCTCAAAAGCCGATGAAATGCCCTGCTAAGTAAATAGGCAATAACGCGACAAACCAGCGTTATTATAATTCATATATAATCGAATATCGATATGAACAAAAAGAATTTAGCTTTAGCTATAGTAATGGGACTGACATTTGCGAAGGGAGTTTTCGCCGCGGACCCTGAAACGGAAAAAGAAGATTTTGATATTAATTCAATTACTTACATACAAGAGGAAGACGAAATCGAATTGGGTTTTGATGTCGCGGATTACTTACCTGAAGGGTTCGATCCGTACGCATTCTATTTCAATTTGGATTCCGTTGAATTCATCGAAGAAGAATGGTCACTTGATTTCGACACCGCTCAATACCTTCCAGAGGGTTTTGATGCCTATGCAGATCCTGTAGGAATTGAAGGAATCAATTACATCGATGAAAATGATGCCATCGAATTGGATCTAACTACTGAGAATTATCTTCCAGAAGGTTTCAATGCCTATTTGTAAGTAAAAAACATTTTAATATAACCTATAAAAAGGCCCCTGAAAGAGGGCCTTTTCTTTTTCAACAATTACTTTGCTTATCAAGTTAAATTCCTAAGACCTCAGTGCCCCCCATATAGGTATCCGTAAATCTGGTAGATGAAAAGACCGATACCGGCAATGACCAAATACAGGTTGGCCGCTTTGTAAAAAGCGGCATAACTTTTTTTGTTTTGCCATTTTGTTATGATAAATACAATGGGAATCAGAGCCAAAATCTGACCCAATTCCACTCCGATATTAAAACTTACGATTTTGGCTAAAAACTGTGAAGTGCCCACATCGAAAGACTGTAACCTAGTGGAAAGTCCGAAGCCATGGATCAAGCCAAAAATAAACACCATGAACAAGAGGTTCGGTGATTTGCTCTTGAAGTATTTTTCAAATCCTCCCAAATTCTCGAACCCTTTATAAAGCACACTGAGCGCAATGACCGCATCAATGAGATGCTCATTGGCCTGGATGCCAAGATAGGTTGCCCCAATGAGGGTAATACTATGGCCGATAGTGAAAACGGTAATGAAGCGTACAATATCCTTAAACCCTTGCAAGTAGAATATAACACCGGCCAAAAAAAGCAGATGATCATAACCGGTGACCATATGTTTGGCACCAACATAGATATAGGATAGGAGCCCACCATTGTTCAAAATCTCCTGATCTCCAGCACTAACACCATGCGCCATGGCCAATACGGGAAACAAAAGCAGGATACAACCGATAAGTTTCTTCTTAGTCAACTTCATAGCCTGCCGCTAATTTTTTCTGTTAAACCAGAAGAATAACAAACCGATCAATAAGACACTTAGAATCCAATAAACATAAGAAGGGATTCCACCTTCTTCATGAGTATGCGTGTCTTCTCCGTGAGCGTGAACCACTTCAAAGGTCAAGGTAGTCCAATTTGATTCATGAGTGTAGTTTTCCTCATCGGTCTCTACCAAATGTATGGTTTGTACATACCATATACCATCAGCGGATAAGCTCACCTCGATTACACCGTCGGCATCCGTGCGCATTTGTTGGCCAGAAGTATGGGTATGGGGTTCGATGTCGTCTTTTGTATCATTATCGTGCTCGTGGGCCTCATCTACTGAATGACTGTGTTTGGCCTGGGTTTCTTCGGCATGGGTATGTGAAGTGCTACCGTCTTTATGGGTGTGGGAGTGTTCATTCGCTTCCGATGTTTCCGTTTTATGACTGTGTTGGGTGGTTTCACCATCATGCGTATGCTTGTCCTCCGTTTTTGCTTCATGGGCGTGCCCTTGCACGGGATTTTCATCATGATCATGTGCCTCTTCCTTTTTCGTGTCATGTGAAAGTCCGTGTTCCCCTGCGTCAGTATGCGTATGCTCGGCCCCGGTTTCGGTACCATGGGTATGTCCATCTTCGGGCGCCTTGAAATTGGCATAGACCAACTGGTTGGCCAACGGCGCACCATTTAAAAGTAGTTTGATCCTTAAGGTATCCCCTGTATTCAACTCATAAGGATTGTCAAGCGGAACAAACTCAATCGGATACCCCAACGCTTTTTGCCAGTCATCTGACTTTTTATCTCCAACTTGAAAAATGGTCTTTACATGTTTGGAGTATTTTTCGACGGCACTACTGTCCATTTTATTATTCTCGTGACGCCAATCGATCATATCTAGGATGCCTTCATGTTCGAGGTAGGTGTTGAAGGCGTCGGCATCCATTTCTATCGCACGGGGCGCAGTGGAAATACCTGCCACCCAAGTACCCGCTTCACCGGTCTTAAAATTCAATACAGTAACACTGTCCTTTTCGCTCCATTGCGATTCGGCTACTTTTATTCGTTGCCCGTTACCTAACAAACTAGCATCAAGCATGCGGTCGCGGTCGATAACATTTTCACTTTTATCAAAAGTTCCGTTGAATAGTTGGATGGTGGCAGCCGTGTTGGGTTCAAGAAAATAACCCTCTAACTTGAGATACATGACATGGCTGCTGAACAGTACAAAGGCAATTAACGCAATAAAAATCTTTTTCATAGGGACGTATTAAGTGAAGACCATATTGGCCATCAGGTGTATACTACTTGTAACATAGCACCTAAAAATAGTGAAAAAAGGTTGATTTGGCTCGACACGCTCATTCTCAGGGGGTATACACCCGCTATCTTAACGCTGGTGAACTTGAGGATGTCGCTTTATATTTTGATTTAGAATATCATGGGAATCACATATTGAAACATAAGAATCAATAGGGCTACGGCAATAAGATTTAGGATAACCCCAACTCGCGCCATTTCATGTACCTTGACATACCCACTGGCAAACACAATAGCATTGGGCGGAGTGGCCATGGGAAGCATGAAGGCACAACTGCTCGCAATAGTCACCGGAATGAGCAGATAGAGCACAGGAATTTCCAAACCAATGGCGATACCGGCCACGACTGGTGCTAGAACTGCAACGAGGGCTACGTTGCTCATGATTTCCGTCATAAAAAGCATGAGGAAAATAAGTAAGCTGGCCATGACCAAAATCGAAATATCGCTACTTGCGATAAGATTCGCGACAAGATCGACAATACCACTGACCGACATGCCTTTGGCGAGGGCCAATCCGCCGCCAAAAAGAATCAAAATACCCCAAGCCAGTTTGGAAGTGTCTTTCCACACAATCAAAAAATCACCTTTTTTTAGATTGTATGGTACAGCAAATAAGGATATGGCCGCAAAAATACTGATCATCGTATCGTTTAATTTGAGGGCAGGAAATAGATCATTGATCAGGGCCCTGAAAATCCAAAGGGCTACCGTGATGCCGAAGATAACGAGCACCATGCGCTCTTTTCCTGACATGGGGCCAAGTTTACGCAGCTCTGTATTGATCACCTCTTTCGATGCAGCAAATTTCAACTGTTTATTGGGAAACATCCATTTGGTCAACACGACATAGCTGATACCGATCATCGTAGCGGAAAACGGAATGCCCAATAGCATCCACTTAAAAAAAGAAATCTCGATATCATATTCATTTTCCAGGAGCCCGATCATCACCATGTTCGGAGGTGTACCGATTACCGTGGCCACTCCACCTGCATTCGCTGAAAAAGCAATACCTAACATAACACTCAGAGCGAAGTTTTGATCACTCTTCGTAAACCCATCCTCGTCGTTCACCAATAAACCGATCACTGACATGGCGATAGGAAGCATCACCACTGTAGTAGCCGTATTGCTGATCCACATGCTCAGGGACGCAGTCGCGATCATAAAGCCCAAAACCACCTTATTGGGAGTAGTACCTGTGAGCTTGATGATATTTAGAGCTATTCGTCGATGGAGGTTCACTTTCTCCAAGGCAAGAGCCATGACAAATCCTCCAAAAAACAAGAATACGATAGGACTTCCATAGTTGGCGCCGACATCGGCAATGGGCATGACTTTAAGCAAGGGAAACAATAGCAGTGGTAGCAGCGCGGAAACCGAAATGGAAACAGCTTCGGTAATCCACCATACAATCATCCATACCGCCACCGCGATAACGTGGTCCCCTTGTTCGGAAACCATGTTAAAAGGTAGACTTAGAATGATCAAAAAAAGAATCGGCCCCAGAAATAGCCCTAGTTTTTTGCTTAGATGCATAGTTGGTAATTGCTAGCCCTAAGCTATGTTTTTTCTTTTGGATTTAGAAACTATTGCACCAAAAGTAATTCAGTAAACGATCGAATCGGAGGCAAGGGGCGGTAGTTCATAATTGCCGTAGTCGATTTGAATCGCTTCATTCGTTAAGGTTTGTATTTCTTTAGCGGCAACTTTGCTCTGAAAGAGGTATATTTTTTCCAGGCTTTGAAAATCGGAGAGGTCGGAAAGGTAATCTCCTTCGAAATCCGTATGGGTCAAATTGATCGATTTTAAATGTTCCAAGATTGTCAAGCTCTTGATTTGCCTACCTGTAATCGAGGTATGGTCCAATTTTAAAATAGTCAAATTTGGCAGTTGTCCCAGTTTTTCGAAAATGATATCAGTGACTTGGGTGCCACCTAAATCCAAACGTGCGATTTGAGTCTTGAGAGGAAGAAGGATTTCGAAATCATCATCTCCGAATGTAGGCTTGTTAATGGCCGAAACACTAAGAAAGTTTGACTCCTTACTGATAAGATCCACATGTATCCCAGCTTTTTCAATAGTCAGAATACTGTCTTGCGACGCCTCCGTTATTTCCATATCTGGATAATCGTTTTCTACTTTTCTAGGGAAAAAAGCAGCGAATAGCTCCTTCGGCAAGCCCGTGGTTTTTATAGTGCCATTGAAAGGGTGCCCAGCATCGATCCATGCCCCGACCAATTTGATTTCTTCTTTCGTAGGTTGTGTTTTTCCTTCTGGGGGCATATGATCATCATCATCCATAGGCAGGGTCATACGCGAAAATAACTCGCTTTTTTCGGCATTACCTTGGAGGATAACCGCACCATTTTCGCCCCCTTCTTGGATATCTTCGGGTGTATGCAATAGTAACGCACCCTTAGTTTTCTTGGGATTGTGACAACTTACACATTTATTATTTAAAATAGGTTTGATGACATCTTCGTAAATCAAGGCGTCCTCCCAATTGGTATCGTTCAGAACAATTTCTTTTTCCTCGAACGTTTCAAAACCCAAGGCCGATTTTACCGAATTGGGTAAAGGTTCGACCAGATAATCATCTCCATGGGTAATATTTCCGCCTTCATGTCCGGTAAAGGAAATCAAAACAAAGAACAGTACTGAAAGAAGTGCTGTGGGTACTTTATGGAGAAAACGGATGGTGCTTGTCTTTGAGAGTTTGGCGAACATGATAAAGGAAAACAAGGCCGTGGCTATACCCAACCACAGATGCCATTTTACCGTTTCAAAAGAATAGCCTTCCCCTAAGTATTGAAGATACCCGGTAATACAAGCCAATACGGCACTGAATCCGCCCCATAGGAATATTAACGGTACCACTGGGGCATACTGCTGTCTTTTTCGGGCATACCACTGCACTAGAAGGCCTAAAGTGATAAAACCGATGGGCAAGTGAACAATGAGCGGGTGAAGTCGCCCTATGAGTTGTTTGATAACTTCCATCTATTTCAAAGATGCTTTTAAATTAGTAAGAGAATTCAGCATTTTGGATTATTCAACCTGCAACCTGTCCTTCAGAACCTTCATCATGTACACGTTGGCTTTCCATTGATCTGCCACAGGCACTTGGGTGTAGGGTAGGGTCGGCATGTAATCCGCGGGGCCGAATTCCGTTGTAATCGTATATACGTCCTGCGTTTCCCATTTCTGACGAATTACCTTTTCCCAAATGTCCATATGTCTGTTGACGGCTTTCTTCCATTCGGGGGCTTCCGGATCATTGACCTGGGGCCCTTCTGCATGACCCACTCGGGCATGAATGTGATAGGAACGTTCCAAGACTTCAGCCAGTTCTTGGTCTTGACCGCTCAATAACGATTCATGAACGACCATCCAATGGCTAATGTCAAGCGTCATCTTCAATTCTGGTATGGCCTCAATATAGTTTTTGGTATCCGGTAGATTGTAACTGAATCGTCCGCGGTGTGTTTCATGATAAATAGGAATGTTGTACGCTTTCGCCATCTTATTGGCGGCATCGATAAACGCTTTGTTCTGTTCAAAGGTGTAAAAGTCATTGCCTGTATGACAATTGATATAGGCCGGTTTCCAGGCAATCAAGGTCTTGAAGTGTGCTGTATACGCTTTCAAGCTTTCGGCAAAAGGGAGCGATTTGTTTGTACCATTCAAAAAACCGACTTTCAGCTCGTATTTTTCCAAAGCGGCCTTGAGTTCCGATTGGCCTTTTTCATCTGAAGGGAACCAGGTTTCGAGTCCGTCATAGCCAGAAGCCTTTGTTTTTTCGCAAAAGGCATCCCATGATATCTGTCGACCCCAATCCGTTTGAAAGAATTCCAGTTTTTTTTGTTGCGAGAAGAGCGTAATGGTGAATAAAGAAAGAATCGCAAAAAATCGTATGCTCATTTTTTTTGGTCTGGTTATTATTTTCAATTTTTTTGGCCCTTTATGTTGAACCTTGATGTTCTTCCATTCACAACAGACGAAAAACATTCCTGCTATCGGGAAACTGTTCCGCCTACTAAGGAATGCGCCACTTCAGAAGCTCGATCAACTTAGTATTTCTTTGATGACCTCACCCTCTACATCGGTCAATCGAAAATTACGTCCTTGAAATGCATAGGTAAATTGCTCATGGTCAAAACCGAGTAAATGCAGGATGGTCGCGTGAACGTCATGGACCGATACACGTCCCTCGATTCCTGAGAATCCGATATCGTCGGTTTTTCCATGGGCAGCTCCTTTTTTGATGCCACCTCCGGCCATCCACATGGTAAAGGCATCTCCATGATGATCACGACCTTTATAGGCCATTTCCTTATTTCCACGATTCTCTTGCATGGGGGTCCTTCCAAATTCCCCGCCCCAGACGATCAACGTATCCTCTAAAAGTCCCCGTTGCTTTAGGTCCAAAATTAGGGCCGCAATGGGTCGGTCTATTTCACGACACTTATTCCGTAATCCGAGATCGATCGAACCCTCGCGAATATTACCGTGGGTATCCCATCCCCAATCGAAAAGTTGAACAAAGCGTACGCCATCTTCTACCAATTTCCGTGCGAGCAGGCAGTTGTTGGCGAATGACTCTTTGCCCGGTTCAACACCATACATCTGTTTGATGTTTTCGGGTTCGTTGTTGATGTTCATCACTTCTGGCACGGCAATTTGCATGCGGTATGCCATTTCGTACTGATTGATACGGGCTAAGATCTCAGGGTCGGCATATTTGGCATATTCCTCCTTGTTGATTTGATTGATGGCGTCGATCGTACTTTTTTTAAGATTTCTGGTAATCCCATCTGGATCTTCAATGTACAGCACCGGGTCGCCTTCCGATCGGCATTGCACGCCTTGATACACCGAGGGCAAAAATCCGCTCCCCCAAACACTTTTACCCGCATCAGGGGTGTTCCCCCCCGAAGTCAATACCACGAAACCGGGTAAGTTTTGATTTTCCGACCCCAAACCGTAGGTTGCCCAAGCACCGATGCTAGGTCTCCCCAATCGGGCACTGCCCGTATGCATGAACAATTGCGCCGGCCCGTGATTGAATTGATCGGTATGAACCGCCTTTAAAAAAGCCACTTCATCGATTACGCTCTTAAAATGGGGTAAAAAGTTCGAAACCCAATTTCCTGATTCACCTTCTTGCTTGAATTCTGCCTGTGGCCCCATTAATTTTGGTGTACCCTTTATGAAAGCGAATTTCTTTCCTTCCAACAAAGACTGCGGACAATCTTGCCCGTGATATTTATGGAGTTGGGGTTTATAATCGAACATCTCCAATTGCGAAGGAGCACCGGCCATATGTAAATAGATAACCGATTTCACTTTGGGGCTAAAAGGTGGGGACAAGGTCGCCAACGGATTCAAATCCCGCTCACTAAAGGCCATAGTGCTCTTGGTATTGGTAGATGGTTTTGGATCGCATCCCATAAAAATCGAGCTCAAGGCGAGACCGCCCATACCTTGGGCACAACTTTTTATAAAGTGCCGCCGGGTTTGCGCCTGTGCCTCTCGAACCTGCTTTTCTCGAATCAGTCTTTCTAGGTTGTCTTTCATCAGGCTTTGGTTAGAAATTCATCTAAATTCATAATGGCATTGGCAACGAGGGTCAGCGCACCTAACTCAGGGGTCGGTTGCTTTTCAAAAGATAAGAATACTTTTGGTGCCTCATTGTTTTTAGAGAACTCTAGTAGCGAGTTCCGATACAGCTCCTTTAGGACTTTTAATCGCGTAGGGGTAATTTTCTTCAAAGTTGCTTTTTCATAGCTTTTGGTAATGCTGAGGTCTATATTATTGAGGATGTAGTTGTTTTTTGCCAGTTGGTATGATGCCTCGATATACACGGGGTCGTTCAAAGTGACCAAAGCTTGTAAAGGGGTATTGGTTATGGTTCGGCGTATGGTACAGACCTCACGGCTTCCGGCATCGAAGGTCAGAAACGAAGGATACGGACTGGTGCGTTTCAAGTAGGTATAGATGCCACGGCGATAGCGATCCTCTCCTTTACTTTCAATCCACTGCGCGCTGTTGTATACGGTCTTCCATACGCCATCGGGCTGAGGGGGCATCACTCCCGGGCCGTACATTTTGGTACTTAAGAGGCCCGATACGGCTAGGGCCTGATCTCTAATCTGTTCCGCGCCCAGCCTGATTCTCGGCCCACGGGCATATAATTCGTTTTCGGGGTCGATTTGATATGCTTCGGGCGTACCCTCGGAACGCTGCCGATAGGTGCCAGAGCTTACGATTTCCTTGATGAGGTTTTTTACACTCCATTGGTGTTCGTTCATAAAGCGCAAGGCCAACCAATCCAATAGCGCCGGGTGTGAGGGAGGCTCTGACTGTGAACCGATGTCTTCAATGGTAGCGACAAGACCTCGTCCAAAGATTTGGTGCCATACCCTGTTGACAAGGGTTCGGGCCGTGAGTGGGTTTCTTTTATCGACAATCCATTTCGAGAGTCCCAGTCTGTTTTCGGGCCAATCAGGGTTCCAAGCGTTCAACGTTTCAGGGGTTCCAGGTTGTACCGTATCGGTTTGGGTCAACCAACTACCACGGTCAAACAACTGAGTGGTCCGCCTCATATATTCAGGATTCTCCGCTAAAATGGGTACGGTTTCGGCAGTGGTATTCAAGGCCTTTATAAAGGCGGAATTGATTTTGGACCAACCTGACCTTTCCATACCAGGCATATCTTGTATGAACCCGACCCAATAGAGGTTCAGAATATTGACTTCAGGAGCCACGGCGTCATTCTGGGTCTCGATGTAGATATCGGTTTTTCTATCGATATTTTTTAGGGCGAATTGGGCGGTGGTATTCTCCGAGGCCTTGTTGATGGTGAACTGTGCCAAAACAGGTCCGTTGGCGTCCTTTTCTCGAATGGTCACCTTCGTGCCATTATAGTGCGAACGATAGTTCAGGTACACATAGCTTGAATTATTGGTATAGGCATCTTCGATAATGAGGTTGCCATCGTCCCAAAAGACCACTGACGCATGATCGTCATAGACGCTATTCTGAAACTCCTTGAAAAAGTGTGATTTGTATACGGGTTCTGTGAACTGTAAAAAGTCCTTATAGATCTTGTGCTGTTCTTCATTTCCATACTGACCGACCCAATCGAGCACCTGATCGACGGTCTTTTGTTGTTCGTTGGCATACAGTTTCAAAACCGGGGATTCGCTTGGCGTATCTTCATCCCTCGTATTGTTGAAAAATGCCATCAGGCGATAGTAATCTTCATGCTTAAAGGGGTCGTACGGGTGGCCATGACATTGCACACAACCTATTGTGGTACTTTGCCACACCTCAAAAGTGGTATTGGTGCGATCGATAACGGTAGCGATGCGATATTCTTCATCATCCGTACCTCCTTCATCGTTGTTCATGGTATTCCTATGGAAGGCCGTGGCGATCAATTGATCGGCGGAAGGTTCGGGTAGCAGATCGCCGGCCAATTGTTCTATGGTAAATTGGTCATAGGCCAAATCGGTGTTGAGGGCATCGATGACCCAATCGCGATACTTCCAGATCGAACGTCCCATATCTTTTTCATAGCCCTTGGAGTCCGCATATCTGGCAAGGTCTAACCACCAGGTAGCCCATTTTTCGCCATACGTCTTTTGTGCCAATAGCGTGTCGACAAGTGTCTCATAAGTGAAACGTTCATTTTCAAAATCTTGCAATAATTCTTGAGAAGGGGGTAGGCCCGTAATATCCAAGGCCAATCGACGGGCGATGATATTCTTTTCGGCCTGGGGATTGGGTTCTAAGGCCTCGCTTTCCAATCGTGCCCAAATAAAACGATCGATGTCATTTTTTAGGAAGGAGGGAGAGGACTCTGGAACAAAACTAGCTTCATTGGCAATCGATGGAACATCAACTTCCGCGGGAAGCGAATAAGCCCAATGTTCGCCCCATTCTGCGCCTTGGTCGATCCAGCGGGTCAATAGATCGATTTCTTCATTGGAGAGTTTCGGTTTCTCGTAAGGCATCCGTAGTTCGGGGTCATCTTCATGCAGCCTTTTGATCAATTCACTACCAGATGCATTTCCTCTGATAATAGCGGGTTGGCCCGATTCTGTTTTGGCAAATGCCTCTTCTTCGAATAAAAGGCTAAAACCGCCATTCTTTTTAACGCCTCCGTGGCAAGTGATACATTTGTTGTTGAGAATGGGCTTGATCTGGGTGCTGAAATCGACACGCTTCGAATCCTGACACGAAAATCCCAAAAGGATGGCCGTGCTTAAGACACCCCATAACAATACATGTTTAACCAAATTCATAGCAACCCTTTCGTCGACCACTAAAGATAGTAATTATTTTAGGAGATTCCTCCTAGGTCCGAATGGATGAATGTGGTGTTATCCCAATTTTACAAAAAGGCCTTCCTCGTTCTTTTCAACCTTGGCCAGATTGTTCTTGGTCAACTCCTTGATGGATTTGTCCCATTTTTTGTTCGACAGGCCCGATTGTTCTTTCAAATCCGCTAGGGGAAGCATCTCTACCTTTTTCAATGAATCGAGTACTTGTTTTGCCTCTTCACTCAACTCCACCGCTTTTTTCTCTGGCCGCATTTGAGGGAAGAACAACACCTCTTGAATGGAAGAGTTATTGGTCAACAACATGACCAAACGGTCAATACCGATACCGATACCCGAAGTGGGCGGCATACCATATTCTAGGGCACGAAGAAAATCTTGGTCGATAAACATGGCCTCGTCGTCTCCTTTTTCAGAGAGTTTCAGTTGTTCTTCAAAACGTTCGCGCTGATCGATCGGGTCATTCAGCTCAGAGTACGCATTCGCCAATTCTTTGCCATTCACCATTAATTCGAAACGCTCTGTCAACGCAGGATTCGTGCGATGCTCCTTTGTCAACGGACTCATTTCTTTAGGATAATCGATGATAAAGGTCGGCTGCACATAGTGATGTTCGCATTTTTCCCCGAAAATCTCATCTATGAGTTTCCCTACCCCCATAGTTTCGTCAACTTCAAGGCCTAGATTTTTGGCGGTTTCGCGAAGTTCATCCTCACCCATTCCCGCAACGTCTATCCCTGTATGAATTTTAATCGCTTCTAAAATAGGCACTCTGGCGTACGGTGCCTTGAACTCGATGTCGTTTTCGCCGACCGTCACCTTGGACGTTCCGTTGGCATCCAGCGCTACTTTTTCCAACAATTGTTCGGTGGTTTCCATCATCCAGTTGTAATCCTTGTAGGCGACATACAATTCCATAACGGTGAACTCCGGATTATGGGTACGGTCCATACCTTCGTTTCTGAAATCCTTTGAGAATTCATAGACCCCATCGAATCCGCCGACAATTAGCCTTTTCAAGTACAGTTCGTTCGCGATTCTTAGATATAGGGGAATGTTCAAAGCATTGTGGTGGGTCAAAAACGGTCGTGCCGCGGCACCCCCGGGAATAGGTTGTAGAATGGGCGTCTCTACTTCCAAATAACCTCTTTCATTATAGAACTCACGAATGCTGTTGGTAATCTTGGTTCGCTTGATGAACGTTTCCTTCACCTTCGGATTGACTACCAAATCAACATAGCGCTGACGATACCGCAATTCGGGATCGTTGAACTCATCGTAAGTATTTCCCTCGGCATCTTTCTTTGGTAAGGGTAGTGGACGCAATGATTTACTCAGCAGGGAGAAGCCTTTGACCATGATGGTTTTCTCACCTACTTGGGTCGTGAAAAGCTCGCCTTCAACCCCAATGATATCACCGATGTCCAGTAATTTTTTATAGACTTCGTTATAGTGGTTCTTGTCTTCACCTGGGCAAATCTCATCGCGATTAAAATACACCTGAATTCTTCCCGAACTATCTTGTAGCTCCGCAAAGGAAGCTTTGCCTTGAATACGTCGTGACATCAACCTTCCGGAGACAATGACTTTCTTCCCTTCCTCATAATGCGCCTTGATACTTTCTGCAGTGGCATCTACGGGATATAAGGCCGCGGGATAAGGATTGATACCCATCTCACGTAATCTGGTCAATTTCTCTCTTCTGATGATTTCTTGTTCCGACAATTGCATTTAGCTCCTAATTTAATGCGCAAATATAGGGTTTCGAGCGATGATTTTAAAGCTAGTTTTCGGGTTTCATGTTTTGTGTTTCCGGTTTGGGCGTGGATGTTCGAAGCTCGGTGCGCGATACTTGGTGTTGCATGTTGGATGCACGGTGCTTGGCGCCCGGAGCCGCTTGCTAATATCGAAAGGAGATTGCCGCATGGCTTAAAGAAGAGGGAAAATCCAAAACCCAAATTCCAAATCCAAAAAGGTTAGCAACTCAACTCTCGAAGCAAGGAGCGCATTGCGAATAACGTAGAGCGCATGGCATAAAGCACTAGGCATGTAGCTTCGGAAATTACGGTGCTATTTCTCAATCAAAATGCAATGATGTTGGATAGTTCGGGGTGTATTCCGAATCGGTGATGATCGCTTTAATATCAGTCTCTAATGTGGAAATCGGACTTTCGATAATGCGGTTGGTTTCCTTTCCGTCCTTGAGAAAAATAAAGGTGGGTACGCGTTTGATGCTGAGTCCCCATTCTTCTCCGGTCGGACTCTTTTTATACTGTTCTTTCCTTCGGTCGACCGCAACTATTTTGAGATTCTCCATGGGGAAATCGGCAGTTTCCAATATCTTGATAAAACGCGGAACTTCCCTTTTGCTATCGCCGCACCAGGTACCCATGAACACCAAAATCTTATGTTCGGACAGGGTATTTTTAAATGATGTTATTTCGTTTTTATTTACCTGATAGGCCTCATAGTTATTGGTGTACCAGCTTTGATATGAATTGGACGATAGCCCTTCAGTGCTGATTTGACCTACGAGAAAAGGCTGGTTGTTGTCGATTTTGATTTCTTGATTGATTTTTTGGGCAGATGTTATTGCTACAAAGGATACTAGAAAGAGTGTTAAGATACTTCGATTCATAATTTTCGGTTTTTAAGGTTTACGACCGAAAATTGCTAAAAAGGGGTGCTGTTATCGATTTTATCGGGATGGAAATAGGGACTAGACCCTAGGTTGATTTTTAGTAAATGTTCAAATCACGTGTTAAACCGGAAGTAAACGGATAGCGGGTGTCGTTTGATGAACGTAGAGGTCAGCCCAATAACTGTTTGATTTCATCGCGTGAGCTTACATTCAGTTTTTTGTAGAGATTGTTGATATGCGTTTTAACCGTGCTCAGGCTGACAAACAGATCAGCGGCAATTTCTTTGTTGGTTTTATCCTTTAAGATTTCATCGGCGATTTTCTGCTCTTGAGCAGTCAATTTGCCCAAAGCTTCATTTTTGCGGTTCTTTTTTAAGGAACGATGCCTCCTTATCAAATAAGCATTGCATGCTAGGGAAAAGAAAAGCAGTGTTCCTAAAATCCAGGGCCAGGGCGAGTTTGGTGCATTGCCCTGCAAGGCCATGCTTCGATCACTCGAAACGTCAGTGAGGTACAATTCGGTAAAGTTGGTATTTGGGTAAATAGCTTCTAGGCGCGCGCCCAAATCGGAATAATACTCATTTTTAGAAAGATCTTTTAAATAATGGGAATAGGTTTCGTTTCGCTTATCCGATAAAAAGTCGAAAATATAAAGTTCGGCCAAAGGCTCATTGAGATTTTCTCCGAAGTCTTGGAGTATCTTGAACCACTTTTTAGAATTTAGTTTCCGGCTGGCTTCACTTGGAAATTCGTAGAACTCAAAGGCCATTTCTTCCTTTAGCGCATCGATTTGTAGAAAAGCATCCGATTTTATATTTGTTGAGGTCAACTCACACAGTACCTCATTATCAAAAGAAGTGGGAAAGACAATCGTATCGCTATTGTTTGCGATGAAAAGTATGCTTTGGGTGTTTTGACATTGTCCTAAAAAATGGCTGGAATCAAAAGAATTTTGAGAACACTCATCCACATGAATGCGATAGATGCGATTCTCTAATGAAAGATTATCTCCCTCAAATTTAAAATACCCAGAAGAGTCGATCTCAGCTTTTTTAATGATTTGTTCTAAATAGGGTCTTGAAAGTTTGCGATAATCCTCGATAATGGAAAGGTAGATATCGGTCCCATTAACCGTTTCCGAGAGGTAGCCTTCAAAGCGATATTGCGAATAGCAGTTGAAGCTAAGTACAAACGAGACGATTAATATGATTTTTTGAATCATTGTGGAACGGGTTATACGCCTCTAAAATAGCGGATTTTGTAACAAAGCGCTTAAATTTGCGACACATAGGTACATCATCAATCAAAAATCCAAATCAAATGAGTTTTTTAAGAGTATTACTTGCCATCATATTTCCGCCCTTATCGGTCATTGGTAAAGGCTGCGGTTCTTTTATTATTGTTTTTCTGCTCACCCTTTGCGGATGGGTGCCCGGGGTGATTGCGGCCTTGGTCATATTGAACAATCCGAATTAGGGTTCGTATCTTTGCACCGATGAATAAAAAGGTGCATCTACAAGATTTAGGTCGTCGTGATTACAAAAAGACTTGGGACTACCAAGAGGAACTCTTTCGGCACATCATTGACCTTAAAATCAAAAACCGGCGGGAGGAATCGAACTTGGTCACCCCCAACCACTTTCTCTTTGTGGAGCACCCTCATGTATTTACCTTAGGTAAAAGTGGAGATCTCTCCAATCTCTTGGTCAATGAGGAGGAGTTGGAACGGAGAGGGGCACAATTCTACAAAATCAATCGGGGAGGGGATATTACCTATCATGGCCCTGGTCAGATTGTGGGCTACCCCATTCTTGATTTGGATAATTTTTTCACGGACATTCATAAATACTTGAGATTACTGGAGGAAATGGTCATTTTGACGTTGTCCGAATACGGCTTGAAAGCGGAACGCTCCGAGGGTGAAACAGGAGTTTGGTTGGATGTTGGAACTCCCTTTGCCCGAAAAATCTGTGCCATGGGCGTTCGCGCTTCGCGATGGGTGACCATGCATGGTTTTGCCCTGAACGTAAACGCCGATTTAGGGTACTTTGATTTGATGATCCCCTGCGGAATCAAAGACAAGGCGGTGACGTCCCTAAATGTCGAACTAGGACGAAAAGAGGTTGATATAAACGAGGTACAACAAAAACTACTTCGTCATTTTGAAACGCTCTTTGAAGCCCAGTTTATCAAGGAAAAAACCCCAGTTTAAACTGAGGTTTGTTCATTTTATGGGTTAGAGTTTTTAGTAATCCAATCCAAAGAAGTCCATTGCTTCTTCATAGCTCATTTTAGAAAAGTCGGGATTCTTTTTCTTTCCACTTAATAAAATATTCGGGGGTACGATGAGGTATCTGAATTTAGCACCTCGGTTAGGATCGATTTGAAATTCATTGAGAACTCCCGAAAGGGCCTGCGCTCGAATCAAAATATCCTCAACTGCGGCACTGCCAGACCCAAATCCAGCTGTGAATTGCGCTCCCCTAAAATTCAATACCGGCAATAGGTAGACATTACCATCTCCAAAGCCACTGAAGTAAACCAGAATCAAATGGGTATTTTTTATGCTGAACGCGGAAGGCATCGTATCTGGAAATTTGATATCCATAAATTTGACCGTATCACTACTTCCGGTGAAATCAGCCGGTATCCAATTGCTATAATAGACTTCGGCATTGCCATCTTCACCAGCTGGCCCTTGGTCTCCCTGTTCCCCTTGATCTCCTTTAGGTCCTAGTAATCCTTGCTCTCCTGCTACTCCTTGTTCGCCTTGAGGGCCAATAGGTCCTATGGCTCCGTCTGTGCCATCCTTGCTACAGGAGGTTAGTGAAAGTGATACTGTTGCAAGTATGCAGCTCAGCATTTTAATTGTAGTTTTCATAATTTTAAAATTTGTTTGTCATTTTGTTTTCTTTTTATGTTCGTGTTGGAAAAAGGTTAACCTTAAAAGCACAAAAACCTCGGCAATGACCGAGGTTTTGATGATGGTTTTTGCTATTAATTGATTTTATATCCTTCGAACCAACTGCCCGTGCCATCAATGCGTACATCTATACTAGAAGAGAAATTTCTAAGAGACATATATACTTCTTGGCCTGCCGATAAACGATAAATACCACTGACATTAATCTTAACATCGTCACCATCGACAATTTGACTATATCGAGAATTCGGGTCTATGTTAAAATTGAGCCTAAAAAATGCGTCGGTGACCGTATTGGATTGACGTACATAGCCCTGTAGAAAGTAATACCCTGTTTCCGGTATGACGTAGCGTTTCGACGAACTGTCAAATGCATTGGCCGTGTCAAAATCTATGATTTCCCAGATATCGGTCTCAATAGTAGTGCCGCCATCCAAATCTTTAACGGCAAAGCCGTTACCGCGAACCTTAAAGTATATCGGATTGAATTCGGCATCCTCTCCATCAGCACCGTCTTGACCATCAGCACCATTTTGTCCATCAGTACCGTTTTGGCCGGCAATACCTTGCGCGCCTTGAATCCCTTGTTCACCTTGAGGTCCAATAGGTCCTTGTGGCCCTTCTTTTGTGCAAGAAGTTGTCGAAAGCGTTAACAGTACCATTACCAAGCTCAACATTTTAACTGTAGTTTTCATAATTCTAGATTTTTAGTTTTATTTCCCTTTAATGCCTATGATCGAGCAAGGTTAACCGTTGTAAGCAAAAAAACCTCGGTTAAAACCGAGGCTTCATTCCTTGTCCTGTTTTTAATAATCGAGTGCGAAGTAATCCATGACTTCTTCATATGTCATTTTATGGAAGTCAACTTGATGGGATTTACCTGATAGGGATATGCCTCCGGGAATCATTACATATTTAAACTGTGCTTGAATGTCTGCGCCAACCCCATTAACTTCATTGTCGTTTAGCTCGCTATCATCTGTACTTTCTAATGAAAATCGAACCTCACCTCTGTCGGAAAAGGAGATTGCGGTGATGGATCGCATGGTATTTCTGAGATTCGAGATATACGGTAAGGTATATTGTACATTTCTAGAAAACCTAAAAAAGCCAAGTACAATGCCCCCTTCGTTAAAGAACTCATTTGTCAATCTGACTTCATCGACCTTCATGGCTTTGAACTTGGCTCCATCTATGAAGTTGAAGTCTTGATTTAACCATTCGCTATACATTACATTGACCGCACCTGCTTGGCCTTCTGTGCCTTCTGTGCCTTCTGTGCCTTGTTCCCCTTGTAGCCCCTGCTCCCCTTGTGGGCCTATGGGCCCAACCGGTCCTTCAGGTCCCTCTTTGGTACATGAGGTCATCGCAAGGGTACAAAGTATCAAACCGATGGCCCATATTTTGATTGTAGTTTTCATAATTCAAATTTTTCGTTTTGTTTATTTTCCCTTTCATGTTGGATAGTTCGAAAGGTTAACGAGGGAACAAAAAAAACCGAGGTACAGACCTCGGTTTTTAGTGTGGGGTTTATAGTGATGTTGTCGTCTACTACTAATTCGTAAAGGTGTAGTCGACATCGACAAAATACTGATAAAGGAGGGTGCTTTGATCGGCATTCCACATCTGAAAGCGAATTTGGTCTACTGCGCCAGGCCCATTCAAGGTAAAGAAACCACTGGCCGTACCCTCACCGGTTGGGTGTATCGGTGATTGGTGTGCTCCGTATCCGGGACTAGGACTACCGCCTGTAAAGGGCCTGCCAAAAATTCGAACTCCGCTGGCTTCGGTGGTCTTGTACTTGAAGTCGAATTCTACACGTTCTCCAGTACTCAGGGAGGCAGGTGATTCCGGACTTATGGTAACAAGATCTACTTTGTGGGCTACAAAGGTATAATCTACATCTACTGTGAATTCGTGCAAGAGCTCCGTTTGGGCATCATTATACATTCGAAAACGGATTTGGTCTACGGTACCCGCGGTATTAAGTGTGAAGAAACCAGTTGAGCTGCCTTCTCCTGTAGGATATAAGGGTGATCCATGGGCTCCATAGCCTGGGGAAGGATTTCCTCCTGTAAGAGGTCTTCCAAAAATACGTACACCTCCTGCTTCATTTGTAATATAATCGAATGAAAATTCTACCCGCTCTCCAAGACATAACGTTTCAGGGGCATCTGGAGTGATAGAATTTACGGTAACACTATGCGCTATAAATTCATAGTCTACATCTACAAATAACTCAAGTAATAGTTCGGTCTGATCTTCATTGAACATCTGAAATCGTATCTGGTCTATTTTTCCGGGTGTATTGACCGTAAAAAATCCTGATTTATTACCTGATCCAACAGGATGTAAAGGAGATCCATGTGCTGCGTAGTCAGGTGAAAGACCTCCATTCGTAAAAGGTCTTCCAAAAATACGGACCCCATCATCTTCGTTTGTTTTGTAATCAAAAGAAAAGGTTACTCGGTCTCCAATAAACAATGTAGACGGTGACGTTGGGTCTAAAGACAATACGTCAATGGTGTGATCTTCCAAACAAGTTAAATCGAAGGATGCTTGATTGGAAAGTACTTCGGTAGGTGCTATGATCTTTAATTGTTGCCATAGCCCTTCGTAGGTAGTTCCCCCTCCTCCTAAAGTCCATGAAGTGGTAACCGTTTGGGTTCCTGCCGCCTCGAATTCCAATGTTTCTTCCGGCGCTGTGGCCCCGTCGCTTCTTAGCCAAGTGTAGGTTATGGAGGTCGGTGCGTCTACCTCTATGGTGCCCTCAAATTCAAATTTCTTGGGACACTCCCCGGTAAACTCATTTTCTCCAATGACAGCTACAGAGGTTTCTATACCAACAACTTCTGCGTCACATATCAAATCAAATTCCGCTTTGTTCGAGAGTATTTCCTCTGGTGTTGTTATTTTGATTTGCTGCCAAAGTCCTTCATAGGTGTTTCCATCCGCGCCCAAAGTCCAGGAGGTCGTGACCGTTTTACTTCCTGCGACGTCGAATTCCAGGGTTTTTTCGGGTGATGTAGCGCCATCACTGCGCAACCAAGTATACTTCACGGTCATGGCGCCGTTCGTTTTAATTTCTCCGGTGAAGTCAAATTGCTTGGAGCATTTACCTGTAAATGAGTCCACCGTGCTCAAAAGCACACTGGTTACCTTGGTCGTTTCCATAGGTGGTTCAGGCGCGTCATCCTTTTCGCAGGAAAGCGCGATTAAAAAGGTCAGTACGTACAAAAGGTGTTTTAAATTTTTCATCATGATTATTTTAAAGTTATACTATTGTTGTTTGTATTTAATTCTAAAGTCAAGGGGGAATGCACCGGCTTTCAACGGTAGGTGTTTGTTGTCTATACTGCTGAATGCGTTGTGTTTAAAAGAGATGGTTCTTTTTAATTAATCTTCCGTTATAGCAGTGATTTCTCCCCTGGCTTCGCTGCCCCCAATTCCGTCATCTTGGTAACCACCGAACAACCAGAGTGCATCGTCGTAAAAAAGTATGGTGTGCGAACTAATACCATCGCTTCCGGGTCGCGGACCATCATAAAGCTCCCAGGTGGTCATGTTGGAAGAATACCAGATTTCATTGTTGAAACGTGCGCTTGGGTCTTGCCCGCCAATCGCCCATACCTTGCCATTGTAGACCGTAACCGTATGCGCATTTCTTCCGGTAAAGGGTGGGTCTGATCTAAGCCAATCGCGTCCATTCGTACTGGCCCAGACTTCTGCTAGTTTCGTACCGGCAATATCTTCCCCACCAATCACGTACATGGTATCGTTAAAGACAACGCCTTTTTGCCCCGCGCGGCCAGAAAAAGCGTCGTTTGTCTCTTGAACCCAATCAGCTCCGTTTCCTGTAGACCATACTTCGGTGTTCCCGCTGGTAGCGTTTCCCGCAATGACATATAATCTATCATTGTACACCAAAGTAGTATGTTCGGGTATGGGGCCAAAAGGTGGGGCCACTTCCGACCAGTTGCTACCGTCTGGGGAGTGCCAGAGATTGGTATATTTTACATCGGTAGCATCCCTACCGCCAATCAACCAGAGCTGGTCTTGAAATACGGTCAGGGTATGCCCAACACGGAAGTTGCTAAATGCTTCGGAAGTGGTTGTCGATAGGGGTACTGTTGCCCAGTTTATTCCATTTGTACTGTTCCATAGAAAGTGGGAACTTGTTGCGCCATAATCATTTACACCACCTACTGACCAAACTTTGCCGTCAAAGATGGTCATGGCATTTTGGGCGAATCCGCCCATTTGATCTTCTTGGGTCTTTATATCAAAATTGAGCGAAAGGTCAGTTCCCTTAGGGAAGCTACTTTCTTTTGGTATCGATTTCCCATCTTTACGATTCACAATCGGATCTATAGGTTCCTCTTTTTCACAAGAAACGATTAATGCAAAAAAGGTAAGCACGTATAAAAGTTTTAATTTTTTCATCATTTTATTTTTAGTAAGCACCTTTTTATGATGAAACACGGTCGAGGTTAACATCAGGGCAAAAAAAACCGAGGATAGTACCTCGGTTCCTTATGATATTCAAAATGTGCTAGTCAATACGCCAAATATCATTTGCGACTTGATTGCGATTCCCACCAATAATATAGAGCCGGTCATTATGGTTTACACTTGTATTGCCCGATTTGATAGGATAGTTACGCTGTTGTACGGCTTTCTTCCAATTGGTGCCGTTATCGGTAAACCAAAGTTCCTCATAGGTGAGCCCTCCAGTTACATACAATCGTTCATTATGAACTATGGCATCACTATAAAAACCTATTTGGAATGGTGGGTTTTCGGTAACAATACTCCAGTCTAAAGCGTCGACGCTGCTACGTATGATACTAGTTTTGGTTTCACTGAATGGAGATCCCTCAAAGGCGATAAGTTGTCCTTGAAATGATACTATTTTCATTCCATATTTTTGATTGAAGCCATGGTTTTCAGTGATGAGCGTCCAGTTTTTTCCATCTGCTGAATTCCAAACGTGCCGTTCCGTAGTCAAATCACCGATAGATCCGTCATAGGCGGCAAATCGCCATATTTTTCCATCTCGAACGAACATAGTGGTATGACTTTGCCCCAAAAAGGGAGTGTTGTTCCAAATACGATTATTTTCTTCTTGTATCCAGTTGATACCATCCTCAGAAGACCAAATATATTGATTCATAGAAGTATCGCTCGTACCACTGTACATCCATAGTTTGCCTTGAAATACCACGACTGCAGCAGATTTTCTTGGGCCGAAAGCAGCGTTATTGGTTTCCATATTCCAACTGACCCCGTCAGAGGAAGACCATACCTCTGCAAGAGGCTCGCCGGCTTCATTTTCCCCACCGAGTAAAAAGATCTTATCGCGAAACGATATAAGAGCGGCATTTTTGCGTTTGGAGAAAGGTGCGCTTTCAGTTAGTTGTGTTATCGTATTGTATTCTGTAATGAAGGAGAATGTTTCCGAGGCCTTCAAAGCTCCTTTTTCGTCTACGGCATCTACGCGCCATTGGTAATTCTGGCCTTTCTCCAAAGGTGTTTCGAGTAAAAAGTCCGTAGTGGTTATATTGTTGGCAATGGAAGTAAGGGGCTGTCCGTTGCGGCCTAGATATACATTGTAGGTGATGGCATCCGATTCTAGGTCGGTAGCTTCTTGCCAACTGAACATGGAGGTCAGCGCCACTAGTTCATCGCCATTCTCAGGGAGCGTTAAGAGCGGGGCTGAAGGTTCGGTATTGACCGATTCGAACTCCTCTTCCTTCTCAGGTGTCACGCTTTTTTCGGGTAGTATCGGTACGGGGTCCTCTTTCTTGCATTGCGTTGTGAGTAATACACCCACGATTAAACCTAATCGGAACAGCTGTTTCAAATTGATTATACACGTTTCCATAAAATTTGTTTTTAAAGTTTCTTCTTTATGGATCGGTTTTATGAAAGGTTAACATCAAAACGGATAAACCGAGGTGCCCACCTCGGTTTATCCTATACGTCATAAAGCAAAAATGAGATTAAAACCTTATGATTTCAGTATTGTGATTACCCGAATAGATGTTAAGTGATTTGAACAATGTATTCTCCATGGCGGAAGCCCCACCAAAATCCTTTACCATAAAATTGAACGCATGACTTATGTTTTCGCCATTTGGTCTGATTGAAGCTGTGAGGATCATTCCTGTCTGTGGATTTGAACGGTTTCCATACCAATTTATGGACGTGCTCAACCCACTGGAACGTGTGGTCCATGGGCTTGGTATACTGGTCTCGAATTCTACATAATCGGTGGCGTATTGCCATTGTATATGTTTGACGCCCCCTAGATCTGCCCCACTAAAAGTGATATTGTATCGGGCATCTTCCCTAAGGTTGAGTTGAAAACTATCAAAGTCCGTATCCTCATCGAAGGTTTGGTCGAATCCGTCTCCTTGGATTTGAAATCGAAATGTAGGTGGTTCAGTGTCGACATCCGGAATTTCGGTATCGCAGGCCTGCAATAGCACTGCTGCAATAAGAAATAGTGTGGTTGCGCGGAGGATGCTGAATTTGTCTTTGTTCTTCATTTGTTCTAAGATTTAAAAGTTAATTGTGTACGTACTAAATTTCTATTGTGTTGAACCTGACTGTGGTCAGAGAAACACTATTCCAGCTCGGTGCCAGGTCATTGTTCGGATATGGCAAGGAAGGGGGTCCGTCTATTTTTTAGCTTTCTGATATGCCTTTCTTTGATTTCCTGCCCATAGGTAAACGCGCTTAAAAGAATTAGGCTACAGGTGAAATATTTTTTAAAGTGCATCATAATCTGCTTTTATCTGGTATTAATTTTCAATATCGTTTTGACTCTTTTCCATGGCCTCTTGTAGTTTCTGACTAAAAGCGATACCCAATGAATCTTTCTTTTTGGGGTCCAAACTCATGTCGTATAGGTTGTATTGGTCTCGAAGCTCCTTTTTCATTTCGGGATCCATCTCGATTTGGTCCAATAGCTGTAGATAGTTGGTAGCCCCGCCGAAGGGGTTGTCAGCACCCATGCCCCCTAGTTCGAACACTTGACCAAATATTTTGGTCTGTTCGTCCAAGAGATTCATTTGTTTGGTGCTATCCAAGCTCTCGCTATTGTTCGTTTGTGCATTAGTGACCCCGATGAGACACAAAAGGGTTAAGGTGAGCATTGTTTTCATAATCAAAATTTTTAAGGTTTCCTTTTTATGACAGCTCCCAAAAAAGGTTAACAAGGCGTCAGGTTTTTTTAGGAAAGGGACGTATTTAAAGAAGATTTACTTAAAATAATTGTGGTGGTATTCGTCCTACAAAGCCTTGTGGTGTATGATGTGGGAGGCTCTAAGCGAACCGGTTTTTTCTAAAAAATCGCTACTTTCGCTATTCAAGGTGTTAACCTTTCGAATCTCCTTTCATCAAAGTGCAAGAATCAAGTAGAACCAACACACTGGAAGAACTGCGGCAAGGCTCTGAATTGGCCTTTAAGCAGATCTATGAGCAAAACAGGGATAAGTTTCTGAATTTTGCCCGTAGGTATCACTTATCCGATGAAGAAAATATAGACATATACCAAGATGCCTATATTATTTTTCACGATAATGTAATGAGTGGTAAGATCAAAGAATTGACCAGTAGTATTTCTACCTATCTCTTCAGCATTGGTAAATATTTAATCTTTGATAGGATGCGAAAGAATAAAAAAACCGTGAATAGTGAATACAATCTAGACATTGTACGTGACGATGAATCCGTCATCGAGACACTTGACTTTGATACTGGTGAACTTACCCCGGAACAAACGCTTTTGAGAAAGCACTTTGCAACGCTGGGGAAGCAATGTCAAGAACTCCTTACCTTATTTTACTATCGTGGCTATACGATAAGAGAAATAATGGAAGCCGTAGACTATAACAGTGAAAATGTCGTCAAGGCTGCAAAATCACGATGCATGAAAACATTGAGAGAACGAATTCAGGCAAAGGTATAGGTATGGATAAGGAGCTTTTACTTTATAACTACTTTTCGAATCAGCTTACTGCAGAGCAAGAAAGAGCGTTCAATGACCTGCTGGATACGGACGCTGATTTCAAAGCCCAGTTTCTATTTGAAAAAGATCTGCAACAGGCGATTCGAAAGAAGGAAAACCAAGAGCTGAAGTCTAAATTGCAGGGTTTTGAGAAGAATATCCAAGCGAAATCAGCTGTTCCGAGGACCAATGCGCGTTTTCGACCTTGGTCCGTGGCTGCGTCTATTACCATGTTGATCGCTATTGGATGGTTTGCCTACACTTCACTGTTGGGTACGAGCAATCAAGACCTTTACGATGCCTATTTTGAGCCTTATCCGAATACGGTGTACACTATTACAAGAAGTGATGGAAACCAAACCCTTGAAAGAGCGGCTTTTGTTGCCTATGAATCACAAGATGATGATAGGGCAGCCGAACTTTTTTTAGAGGCCGGGGCGACCATAGCGCATGGCAATTTCTATTTGGCACAAGTATTATTGCGTCTTAATAGGAACGAGGAGGCCATCGAATTGCTTGCTCAAAGTATTCTTGAAGATAGTACATTTGAGGCGGAGGCAAATTGGTATCTCGCCTTGGCCTACCTGAAGGAAAACGATACAGAGAGTGCTACAGAAGTATTGGAGCGCCAAGTGTCGCAATATGATTTCAAAAAGGTAAAGGCCCAAGAGTTACTGGATTCGCTGCGATAGGTACTTTTTCCTTAAAAATAATACCCCACTAATAAGGGCGATGAAAAGAAGAATACCCCATTGCACAAACTGGGCCGAACTTCCGGGGCTCAGCGCTGAGGTATTTCCTGAAATGACAAATCCTGACCAATAGTAAGGATGTGCCAAGGCGTTTTCTCGATTTGCTTGCAAGAAATCGACTTTCGCCTTTTTCAATGCAGTGTTCTTGGTATCTCCGGCTGCTAGGTTTTTGTAGAATGCATCCATAATAGTAGCGGTAGATGCATCATTGATTTTCCAAAGGGTACTTGTTATACTGGCCGCACCACTGTAAAAGAAACCTCGGGCCAAGCTAAGAAAACCCTCCCCCTTTTTAAGTTCGCCAACCCCGGTTTCACAGGCGCTAAGGGTTACTAGGTTTGACTGCAATTGAAGATTGTACAAATCCTTGACATAGAGCAGATTGTTCTGGCCGGGAGTGCTTGAGAATGCCAAGTATGAAAACTCAGGTGCATTGTCATCGAACACCGCATGGGTGGCCAAATGCAAGGTGCTGAAATCCTCTAGTTGATGGGCAAAATTTCGAAGTGTTGCCGCTTCATCGACATATGATGTGCCATTGAATGAAGAAAGAATCTGTTTGACTTCCCTTTTATTATGCGGTAGGGGCAATAGCGTATTGCGATCCGGATTGACATCGGTCAGCTCTCCAGAGAATGTAGGGGCAAAGGCAAGAAGATCACCCTGCATTCGTTTTCGATTCGTAAGTTGCTCGTACAGGGTTGCCGAGTTGACATAGCTGATGTCATACTCCTCCATCAGATAAAATAATCCTTCATTCGTCATATTCAAGGCTCCGAAAGGAATATAATTAAGAAGGCCGTCAGGAATAATAATCAGTTTCCTTTTTTTCTTGGAATCCAGTAATGGGGCGATGAGTTGCTGAAATAGTCGATTCGAAATTCGACCTAGTTCCGCAATATCGGAATGCGGGTCTACCATCAGGGCATAGGTATTTTTGACCGTCCTTTCGAGCTCGGCATTCAGGGCTATCCGATGAATGCGTTTTTCGTTATGAGTTATTGCAATGGCAAATAGGGCATCATTTCCATAGAAATAGGAAATCAGTTGTTCATCGGGTTCCAACAGTTCTTGTGTTTGATAGAGCGAACGGCTCTCCGTATTGTATTTGAGATCATAGTAATCTTTGTAGTGGTTTTCAATACTGTCAATTAGTCTTCGATGCGATTCCTTCAGTTCAAAAAGCCGGTCCTTCAGAGCATTTTTGTCCTCTTTGGAATTGATGACTTTCTTCTCATTGAATGTGATTTCGGATTTCAATTGGAGCTCAAGTTGCAACAATGCTTCCGGCACATTGGCAAATTGGGTCGCCTTAGCACTTAATAGTGCTTCCAAAAGCAAAATGGACTTGCTTTTTTCCGCATAGTCGAATGCCAGGTCGATGTATTTTTCGCCACCTGGGCCTTGGGCCAATGTATAGGCCGTAGTTAATCCATTTTCAAAAAGCGTAAAGGCCTCATTGATCAAGTCGAGTTTGTCGACGTTGTTCTTGAATGAGGGCTTCAGTAAATCAAGAGTACTAAGCCCTTGGTCTACCGCACCTAACAGTTCATTGTTATCCGGAAAGGTGTTTGATAGGGCACTTAGGGCTTTGACCTTTCCACAAAATAGTGAGAATAGGATGTTTTTTCGCTTGGCCATCGAAGGGATTGGGTTTACTGTCTTTTGGTCTGATCCGGATTCTGCCGCGAGTTCCGCAAGCCCACTTCGGTAACTGTGAAGAGCATTTTCAGGTTCATTTCGTGTTAGGTATAGGTCACCAATTCGTTTTTGCACGTTGGGGCGATTGTTCTTCAAAGTCGTACTCAAGGCGTCTTGGAATAGGGATAACGCTTTGTCATAAGCTTTTTCCTTGACTAGAATTTCCCCTCGCGCTGAAAGAAACCGGTCTTCGAATGGATCATCCTTGGCTTTGAAGACTTCTGTTTTTTCCAAATAGTAGTAGGCACTGTCAATTTGATCAAGATCTTTGAACACTTTAGCGACCAATAGTCCGGTTGTGACCAAACTATTTCTATTTCGGTCACTGAAGTTCTTTTCCAGAAAATTCAGGGAGTTGATCCAAAGGGTTTTTGCCTTTTCGAAATCCTTCTGGGCGTAGAGCGAATTGGCATACAGATTGTAGATTTTATGAAGTCCCTCTTGATCATCCGGCAGGGACTGTTTATAGAGACGGATATTTTTTTCATAATATTCATTGGCTACCTGATAGCGACTTTGCTGTACATTCATTTGGGCAATGAAATTGTAACACTGTGACAGCAGCTCAATATCATCTTCATGTAGGGGTGTACCACTCGCCAAAAGATGCTTTGCTATTCCATCAAAATATACCTCGGCCCTTGCATAATCCTGGAGCTTGTGATAATAATTACCTTTATTGAAATTCAAGTAATTTTTTTGAAAATCCCCTTTATCGTGAAGGGTGTCAAGCACATGGGCATATTGTTCAATGAGAATTTCGGTACGCGCTATCGTCGATTTGATTTTTTCCAGATCGTAAAAGTACCCTGCGGAAAAGCAGACGTAGTTTAAATTGTCTATGGCGGTAGGTGCGTTCTGATGATCCAGTGCCAATTGAACAATACGATCGAAATAATGGTAGGTAGAATCCTTGTCCGAATAGAAGTGTGTATAGGCCTTGTCCTCAAGCAGAACCAGCTCCTGCTCGTACGTCTGTCCTTGACAAATTTGAACCGCCCATAAACAGAGGGAAAAACAAATGCAAACGAATCTTAGCAAAATCTTATTTTTACGATATCCCAAATAAATCTCCCTCTAGTATGCGCGAGCACTCGCAAAGCGTCACCTAGATCCATACCCCAAAAACGTATCTATGAGGTCATGCTCGGACCACTTACGGTTTGCCACTAAAATAAACCATTAACATGGAAACCAGCCTTGTAAGAGGGCTGGTTTTTTAGTTGTATTATGGCACTTCGTATGGGTTTTACTGACCTCCAATATCCGAGTTGACCACAAAGCTGGTTATCTCATTGTCCGAAATTGCCTTTTCTTTGATTTGAACCGTGATTTCCCCTTGATAGCCTTCTCCTTCATAAAGGAAAACAACATAGTCCAAAAGGTTTCCTGCACGCCCTACCGATTCTGGGCTTCCTTGGCTGCTACCTAAAAACCCTCCATTCGCATCAAAAATGACCAACTCGTAGAATTCTAGTCCCGTGGGAATAGCGATGTATTGAATGCCGGGCCAATCACAGTTCCCATTTTTAGGGCAGGGGCCAGGTAGGGGAGGTCTTCTTCTATAGACCGCTTCACGTAAGCCGGCAATTTCGATGAGCTCATTTGATAATGCCAATCGATTGGCCTTTGCCGTATCCAGTTTTTCTTGGGTTTCTTCGGTACCCTGTCCAGCATCGATGATAGCATCTAATTCCTTGATCTCATCGTTGAGTTTCTCCACTTCTATTTCATAGAACGTTGTCTTGAAGTCATCCGAATAAAAGTAATTGGATTCCGTCAAGACGAGGTCCTTGTCATCGGGATGTCCATAATGATCTTTGATACACGAAACGACGCTCAAGGATAAGAGGGCAACTAAAAGTACTTTGATTTTCATTGTGAGGAATTTTAGTGGTTATATTATTATAAGAATTACTTTAAAAGTGACATAGTGTTGGCTAAAATGGAATAACTCCTACTTGGAAACAGCGTTTCATATAAGGAGGGTAGATACTCACTTCGTATATTTTGTGAGCTCCATACGGTTCAGCAAACTACCGTTCTGTTTGTACGATTCTTGCTTGATCATACCTACACCTTCCGCCAACCAGAGTTTGTTAACCGTTTCACGGGTAGCACCCATGGTAGTTGATGAGGCGGTTTCTGTAATGACATAGCACTCAAAAGTACCTGCAGGAGTTGTGAGGTTCTCCTTTTTTTCGACCTTTCGGTCCGTTTGGTCGACGGAAATATTCATTTTCATTCCGCTCATTTTCATGGCGACCGATACATTGGCATCATCGAGTTCCTTTCCAACACTCAGGTCGTTCGGTAGTTGTATATCGGTTCCGCTAATGTCCATTTCAAGGCCCATGTCTTCATATTGCTTCATCATTTGAGCAGGAAAGAGTGATTTGTAGTCAATACTTATACCATCTCCGGAACACTGTATGGTATAGTCTGAAT
Organism: uncultured Flavobacteriaceae bacterium; assembly: GCA_947494565.1. Taxonomy (GTDB): domain Bacteria; phylum Bacteroidota; class Bacteroidia; order Flavobacteriales; family Flavobacteriaceae; genus Maribacter_C. The sequence goes on from CANLVG010000007.1 coordinate 309,217, forward strand.
TATACACTTCCTTTCCTTTCTTATCGGTAAAAGTCAAATCAAACGTCGCTGAGGTAGCTCCCCCATCTGTACTGACTTCCGAAATCGTATAACTGGTTACGCCCTCGGTTTTCCCCTTTTTGTCGTACATGGTGTACGCAAAAAAAGAACCTTCCTTCATGGGGTAATATTTGCTGCAATTCTCTTGCGATTGTGAAGGACTGGTAACAAAGACAAATAAGAGAAAGCCTAATAGTTTATTTTTCATTTTGAAATTTTTACTGTTTAATAAATTCTACGCGTCGATTTTGTGATTTCCCATCAGTCGTAGTATTGTCGCCAACGGGTTCAGATTCGCCTTTGCCATCAGTTGTCAGGCGATTGGCCGAAACATTATAGATAGAGACTAGTGCATTTTTGACGGCATCAGCTCTCAGTTTCGAAAGTTTCAAATTAGTGTCTTCGTTCCCGTCCGAGTCGGTATGGCCCACAATTTTTAAGTTGAGACTACTTTCTTGGGCCAGCACTTGATAAATCTGACGGATAATGCCCATCGATTGTGCCTGTAGATTAGCCGAACCACTCTCGAAGAGAATACCATTGGTAGAAATTCGACCCTCGGAAATCAGTTTTCTACGAAGGTCTATTCCACCTTCGGCAATTTTAAAATTACTTAGATAAATGGCTTCTTTGTTAATGTCAATTCCTCTGAGATGTATTTTGATTCCTTGCATTTTTGTGCTGGCAGGAAGCAATCTTGGAACATCAACTAATTTTTGCTCGTTGATCCATATTCGAAATCGCTGTTTGTTTACTGCAAGCGATATATGGTGTTCCGAGGCGACGATTTTTCTAATATCCGCTCGGATGTCATTTCTAATCTCACGCTTACCATTGATATTGTTTTCAACGATTATTCCTGCGTCTATGAACTGGCAAAATGGGTATTCTACAAAACCATAGTTCTTGGGCTTTTCAAATGTTTTTGTGTCGCCGACCATAATCTGAAGGTAGGACTGGGATGAGGTTTTACTATCAAGGCCTTCCGTAATGACATCGAATTCCATAGTGAATTCTTCTGGTAGTTCTTCGATGTCAGGAATATACTCTGTGCCAAACCCAGGAAGGATCTTTAGCCATTTTGAAGGAGAGTCATTGATATTGACCAGTTCTCCTCCACCATTGGTATTCCATTTAGAGGGAAAGTCTCCGATGAAATCATTTTTGAAATCATCGAGAAACAGCGGTTTGTCACCAGGGACAAAATCAAATTTGCGGTACACCACTATGGATTGCTCCGGCTGATCCGGTGCCTTTTCAATTTTGCCGGGATCCGTATTTGTCGAAGGGCGCTCCCCGTCTTCCTTGTTTGGAATTGATTGGCCGTTCTTGCCTGTGGGTTGTTTTCCTTTTTTTCCAGGTTCAAGAATACTATCTAGCACCTGATCTGTTTTTTCAGTGGTTTCTTTTTCTACTCGTCGTTCTACGGCTCTTTCAGCAGCTTTCTCTGCTCTTTTCCCCAGTTTTTTTAGCAGTTGGGCATTTGCTTCAACCCCACAAAACAAGATAAAAAGGATGGCAAAAGCAGATTTGAGTTTTGTTCTATTGGTTTTCATCGTACATATAAATTATAAAAGGAATAGGTTTATATTTAATAACCCTTTATGACGCCTAATATAGTGAGGTTAACAAAAGTCGCTGGGAAAAAGCTATGGAATGCAACCCCTGATGTACGGCTGTAGCACATTTGTGTATAAATGGTATGCGCGTGCCTAATTCAATTTGTAAGTAAGAATAGTGTCGTTTTCATCGCTAACGACCATGTCAAGAATGGTATCATTATTCAAGTCCGCTAAATCTATTATGGAATTTCCGAAAACGGGGAAGTTGGGAATGGCTTTGGCCTGACTATCGAACAGATATACTTTTTGACTTTGCAAGTCGGTAACGCTCACATAAATCTTGTTGTTGATATAGCTAATTCGAGGTTTGGTGTATACCCCTAGCTCAAGTTCGACCTTCTTTCCACGAATGGTCAGTATGTTATCGTTCATAAGTACCAAGGTATTTGCTGTGGCGAACATACCGTGATCGTTGGATAGATTAAGATTGGTTTTGGATAGACCACCCTTTGTATCGATTTGGTAGAGTGTTCCTTTTTTATCCGTAAGGGTGAACTTGTCTTTATTCAAGTACACTTCGTTCTCTGAAAAATCGATTTTCTCATTTACCCTCACACGAACATCCCCAACTCGATTCAGTATTTTCAACACGCCATTTTTTAATTTGAAGACGAGGTGGTCTTTATTGCCGATTCTGAGGTGTTTTGGGGCTTCCAAAATGATATCCTCGGCGTCGGTATACTTAAAGCCCTTTACAATAGAACCTTTGCTATTGTACATAAAAGTCTTTTTGCCCTGGGTGATTACAAAACGATAGTCTCTTTTACCGTCGTAATCAAAAACCGCTAAGGGATTAAGTCCTCCGCCTTCATAGGTCTTTGTGAACCGTTTTACCTCTTTCCCATTTCGGTCTAAGACCAAAAACTGGTTATTGGTCGTAAAGGCAAGTTGTAATCGCCCATTTTTAAAAATATCTACTTGTTCTACGGCTCCTTGTATTTGACCCTCTAACTGTTTTTTCCATAGTACTTTTCCTTTTGACGAAATCAGGTAAAGGACATTATTGAAATCTTGTGCGACCACCTCCTTCGTTTTGGTCAGATGATTCGTGACGAACTGTGGTCGGGTAGCAATTGAGGTATCTAACTTCGTTTTAAACAAGGCGGTAACACCCGTATTGGATCCAATTCTTTCTTGTTTGCTGATGATGATATTGGTGTGATAGAAGTTTTTATCCGCACTTATTTGGGTGGCAATATCATAGGGTGACTGTAATGCTGTGCCGAGTTCTTTATGAAATTCTGCTGATAATTCCGTTTGGAAGATTTTTTTGAGGCTGGTTGAATTTGAAATGAGAAGGAGATTTGATTCTTCCGCAAGGGATTTGCCAAGTCTAGTAAAGGTGCCTCCCCTGTCGTAGGTAGCCCCATTCTTATGATTACGGATAATAAACTCAAGGAATTCCCTAGTTTCGGAAAATACCAAAACGTCATTGATGAAAGAACAGAAATTCGATCTGAAATTTGATATCAAAGGTGTAAACCCCTCTTCGATGAACCTACTGTGTTGTAGTCTAATGATTTGGTTGCCCTGATACTCGATAGTGGAAGTTTTGGATCGCTCGATATAGTCGGTCAGTATTTCCGGGCCATGTGTGCTTAAAACCACTGCCTTTCGTTTGTCGTTCAAAATAATGCCGACTTCTTCCACAGTTTCGAATAGGGGGTCGATAGGTCGGTTTTCGTTTAAATAGGCGTTTTGGTTTTTAGCAAATGTACCGTGGTTGTCAAAGGTATAGGCAAGTAGTGCATCTGTAGCTTCCGGAGCCAAACTGGGGGTTATTGGCGCCAATGGTTTGGTATTTGCGAAGAGATCAATGTAATTCCAGACTGAATCATTGGCAATACTAATACCGGTAAGACTTAGTTGTGAAGGTGTTAGACTGAAGTCAAGTGAAATCCAATCGGAAAAATTTGAAACATTGATTCTAGACAAATCGTTTATGAGGGAACCAAGAACCGAATTGCCTTTTTGTACATCAAGATATAAGGTGGCTGGCTTGTACCCATTTGAGATATTGTAGAGTTTTTGAAGCGTTTCGGAAGCGTTATTATTCTTGAGATTTTCAATTATTACTTCAATTATCGAAGGGGAAGAGGACATCACGAAGGTGGTGCCTAATTTGGTTTGGTAAAAAATGCGCTCCTCGAATCTGTAGGTCGTTAAGGCGATTCCCTTAAAATCCAGTGCTTCGACAAGCACACTTTCAAGGCTGTCTTGTTGTACAATATCTGGGGAATACGCTGTCAGATACACCGATTCAAATCCTAGGGTGTCATTTTCGACAAACGCTAGGATGCTCTTTGATTCGGACTTCAGCAAATTCAAGAATTGAACTTTTTGTACTGCCTTTTTAATGGTTTGGGTGTTGCTCAACTCCTTAAGAAAAGTATTGGACCTTAGACTGGTCCTGAAGGTTGAAAGGTCATTGATCTTAATGATGGCCGAGGCATTTTTAGGAACGAAATCCAACAAAGGCTTGGAAAGGGATACATCCTCGGAACAACCCACAACCAAAAGGAATACAGCTAGGAACGGAATTCTGTAGTTCATTTATGAGAGCATTTACACAAAGTTATGCTTTTTAACACGTATTTGGATCATCTGCTTCGAACGCAAAAAACCAATTCAAATTTAAAGCGGCAAGGTGAACTGCTCCGGTAATTGTTTGAAACTTTTTCGGTGGTACTCGGTGATTCCATATTTTCGTATCGCTTCGCGATGTTCTTTCGTTGGGTACCCCTTATTTTGCTTCCAGTTGTACATGGGGTACGTTTTATGGAGCTCGGTCATGTATTGGTCACGATAGGTTTTGGCTAATACGGAAGCAGCAGCAATACTCAGATATTTACTATCCCCTTTTACGATACATTCATGGGGAATACCCTCAAAGGTCTTGAATCGGTTTCCATCGACGATTATGAATTCGGGTTTGATCTTCAATTTTTTGATGGCCTGATGCATTGCCAAAATAGAGGCATTTAAAATGTTGATTTTGTCGATTTCAGTATGGGGAATATGAGCTACGCCAAAGGTAATGGCCTCTCTTTCCAAAATAGGTTTGAGTTGTTCCCTGTTCCTTTCCGATAGTAATTTTGAATCGTTCAGCACCTCGTTCTGAAATCCGGCCGGTAGTATGATTGCGGCAGCAGTTACGGGTCCTGCGAGGCACCCTCTGCCTGCTTCGTCCGTTCCTGCCTCATGTATGGTACTGTAAAATGCTCTCAACATTTTGGACTAGTGTTATTGATACTGTACGAATATAAATGAATTCTTGTGTAGTAGGTCAATAGTTCGATTCATTGTCGAGCTTGGTACGACCTTTAAACTTTCACATTTTATTACGAACAAAAAAAATTAACTTTGTCTCGTAACTTCAAGTAATGAGATATTTCTTTCTGCTGTTTTTGGTGCTGTCGTGTACCGCTCTATCTGCACAAGACAATCCTCCGCCAGATCTTCAAAAATCCGATACGCTGAAAAGGAAGTCTAAAAAGGCCAGGGACAAAGGAGCTCCGCCAGAAGGGGCGGAGATTACCATTGCTGATTACAAAATCATAAGTTTCGCGCGTGACACTACCTTCTTGGATACTACCTTGACCATTCAAAAGGAATACAAATACAATTATTTGCGAAAAGACGATTTCGAACTTATGCCTTTTGCGAATATCGGACAACCGTATAATAAGTTGGGGGTGGATCTCGACCGATTGAATCTGTATCCAAAATTAGGGGCGAAGGCCAAACATGCGAACTACTGGGAACTAGAGGATGTCGATTACTATAATGTAGCTACTCCCTTGTCGGACCTGATGTTCAAGACGACTTTCGAGCAAGGGCAGATGCTAGATGCCAAATTGGCATTTAATACTTCAAGGCGCTTAAACTTTTCTATCGGGTATAAAAGCTTAAGGTCTCTGGGGAAATACCGTTTCAATCAAGGGGAGTCCGGTAACTTCACCACGACGACCAATTACGTAACCAAAAATGGGCGTTACCAACTGCGGGCCCATATTGCGGCGCAAGACGTCAAAACCGAAGAGAACGGTGGCTTGCCCTTAAAAGAACTGCAATTTGAATCAGCAGATCCCGAGTTCAATGACAGGGTAAAGCTTGATATCCGTTTTGCGGATGCACAGAACAAGCTGTTGGGCAAACGCTATTTTCTAGATCATAAATATAAATTGATCCGTACAAGGAAAGATTCAAGTAGAATTGAGAAGACCTCTCTGGCCATTGGACACCAGTTCAATTATGAGACCAAATTCTATCAGTATACACAGGCTGCGCAAAATACGTATTTCGGGGAAGGCCTCTTGGGGGCGATCGATGACCGAATGAACCTGAAAACAATGTATAATCAGTTGAGCGCCGATTTCTATAATGCAACGCTCGGAAGTTTACAGGGGAACATTAGTTTATATAACTATAATTACTTCACGAACAGTTTATTGATTACTGACGACCAAACGATTACCAATCAACTCGAAGGTCAAGAAGTGGCCCTTGGGGCAACCTATCGCAAACAAATAAAAGGTTTTCTAGTGAAGGGGTCTGTAAAATATAACTTATCAGGTACCCTGACCGGTAATATTCTAGATGCTTCGGCGAGTTATTCCTTTAATGATAAACATAAGGTAAAGGCAGCTATCCACTCCTCATCCCGGATGCCCGATTTCAACTTTTTGCTCTACCAAAGTGATTATGTGAACTACAACTGGCAAAACACGAACACTTTTGAGAATGAAAGGGTCAACGCGTTGAATTTTGATTTTCAATCTAAAGTATGGGGAAATCTCTCGGCTAAATTTACAACGACCGACAACTATGCCTACTTTGCTTCAGATCCCTCAATTACGTTGGTCGAGGGTTCAGAACAGGCTTCCATTAAGCCTTTTCAAGAAACCAATAGTGTCAACTATCTAAAGTTAAAGTATTCGAAAGAGATAAAGGTGGGTGGTTTTGCCTTGAGCAATACGGTAATGTATCAAGATGTACAACAAACCAACAAGGTATTGAATGTGCCACAACTCGTAACACGCAATACGTTGTATTTCTCTTCTCATGTCTTTAAGAAGGCGATGTTTTTACAAACAGGTGTTACCCTGAAGTATTTTACTTCATATACGATGGATGCCTACAATCCGGTACTAGGTGAGTTTTATATTCAGAATACCGAGGAGTTGGGAGGTTTTCCCATGCTTGATTTCTTTATTAATGCCAAAGTGCAACAAACGCGAATTTTCTTGAAGGCCGAACACTTTAATTCTTCATTTGGCGATACGAATAGTTTTTATGCCGCGCCCAATTACCCCTATCGGGATTTCGTGATACGTTTTGGACTGGTGTGGAACTTCTTTTCTTAGGAAATAAGTGTACTTGACCTTATGATATAGGCCATATCTTTACCCGCTTTGTATTTAGCGTGCCCTGTTTTTTAAAGCCCTTTGAAATAGGGAAGTCATGAAAACCGAATTTATACCCTAGTCCTATCTTTTTTTTAGAATATTTTTTGATATGTAATACATTGATATACAGTTGTTAATATTTTTTTTTCGAAAGCTTTTTAAAATATTTCATTTTGGTATTGTGCAAACAAAAAAACCATCTTATATTTGCACCCGCTTTGGCAGTGATGTCGGGTAAGAAAAGGAAGTTCATTTGACATATTGTAG
>CANLVG010000008.1 GCA_947494565.1 uncultured Flavobacteriaceae bacterium
CTAAAGCTTATTGTTTTGCTTTTTTTTCATTTGTCCAAAGCTAAATCCATAAGATTTAGCGACATCATAAATATACACAGACCTTTCATTTTAGCCCTAAAGTCCGCATTAGGTTTAGGTATTGTTGCCAAACGTTTTTTCTGCGTCCTGATGACACGTTTCTATTGCGCCAACATTGCATTCTCCTTCTTTTACGCAATATTGGCAAGTCCATCAACACAACGATTGCGTCCGAGTAAAGTCCATCTACTTGCCAGTCTTCGATTATTTTTTGACCGCAAATTCAAGCTTATAACCATTCCCTAGCTTAACTGAATTACTAATTTTGAACGTCTTGATTTGTTTTAAGTATAAATCAATTACTTTTTTAGCACGTCGTTTTTGTAGAAAATTTAGATTTCTGTTTTCTAGTATCCTTTCCATTACTTTATCTACATTCAAGTCAACTCCTGTGTAGCATATAAATCCAGAGTCATAAATTTTTCCGCTTTCAATGCCAATGAATCTATCTTTTTCATCGAAAATATCAGGAATAACAAATTCTGAACTACTTTTTTCAGATTCTCCTGTTATAAACTTTTTGGTCATTTTCAAAATGTTTGGCAACAATTGGCTAAGAGTACCTAGGTACTCTTATATCTATTTTAGCCATAAGTTATAAATAATCTCAATTATCCGAGCATTAGGGAGAATAGGTTATTGTAAACGGTTAATATTCGTTTACAAATATTTGTAACGTGATAACTTTACATTACCCAAAAATCGCAAAAAAAGTTCGTTTTAGGGAACTATCAAAAAATAGCTGCCAACGGTTTTGGCTATAATACTGTTGTGGGCTTGAAGTAGTCTCATTAATTCACCTTTTACGGGAGAATTCTTAAATCTCTGTGGCACAAAGTAGAGCCAAACCATTTGTCAAACAAAGTTTTGTTTAACTACTTTCCTTAAAAAACAACCGCAGAATTTGAATTGAAAAATTTGTTGTTCAGATGTTGTACTGCCAAAGAAAACAAGAAACCCCTCAATTTCTTGAAGGGCTTATTGGCATTGATGTGGTCCCACCTGGGCTCGAACCAGGGACCCTCTGATTATGAGTCAGATGCTCTAACCAACTGAGCTATAGGACCAAAAATCGGACTGCAATATTACAGCTATTTTTAAAGATTGCAAAGTATTTCAACCGCTAGTCTTCTATTTCTTGACAAAGCTCGACCAACACCCCATTCGAAGATTTGGGGTGTAAAAAAGCGACCCACTTATTGTCTGCACCCCGTTTGGGTTCTTCGTTCAATACGACAAACCCCTCCGATTGCAAGCGTTTGATTTCGGCTTTTATATCGGTCACGGAAAAAGCGATATGGTGCACCCCCTCGCCTTTCTTCTCCAAAAATTTGGCAATCGGGCTTTCCTCGTTCAGGGCTTCCAGCAATTCGATTTTGTTGGGTCCGGATTGGAAAAAAGAGGTGCGTACCCCTTCCGATGCGACCGCCTCGATTTTGTAATGCGGGGTGCCCAGTAGTTTTTCGAACAAGACGTTCGAAGCCTCTAGGTCTTTCACCGCAATTCCGATGTGCTCTATTTTGTCCACTATCTTCGTTTAAACCCCTAAAATACACAATATTGTACGTATTTTTGCCCTATGGAAACACAACGTCAGAAAAAGATAGCCACCGTTATTCAAATGGATATCGTTGATATTTTACAGCGTGCCGCCATTGATGGTGGCTTAACGGGAACGTTGATTTCGGTGTCAAAGGTGTCCGTTACCTCAGATCTTTCCATCGCAAAAATCTATATCAGTATTTTCCCTGGAAAGCAAGCTCAGGAACTTCTTGAGGGGATCCAATCAAATACACCCCTCATTAAACATGAATTGGCACAACGTACCCGAAATCAATTGCGTCGGGTGCCGGAACTGCTATTCTATCTAGACGACTCATTGGACTATATCGAGGGTATTGAGCAGTCGTTAAAGGGCGAAGAGAACCCGGTAAAGAATCCTGATTTATTGGAGAAGCGCAAAAAGTCATAGGTTGAACTTTCCGTTATACATAGCGAAGCGATATGTGCGCTCAAGAAGTAGCCAGAATGCTGTAAATATCATCAACTTTATCACCTTCTTGGTTATCGTCATCGGTTCGGCAGCCTTGTTTCTCGTGCTATCGGGCTTTGCGGGGCTAAAGACCTTCAGTCTTTCCTTTACCAACGCTTTCGATCCCGACCTGAAGGCACAACCGGCCATCGGAAAGGTATTTTCAATTACTCCGGAACAAGAAGAACGTTTGGCGAATATCGCCGGCCTTGCTTCTTATTCAAAGGAAATCGAGGAAAAAGTAGTGCTGTCCTTCGATAAAAAGATGGACATTGCGAATATCAAAGGGGTCGATTCCAACTATACCGTAACCACCGGAGTGGACAGTACGGTCTATTGGGGCTCTTGGAGCACAGCGAGGCAGCAAGGGGTTGCAGGCAATGGCATTATGCGGACATTGGGGTTGGCCATCGATCGAAAGCCGGTTAAGGTCCTAGCCTTAAAACCGGGTACGGGTTCTTTGGTACAGGGCTCGACTACTACCGATATGTACAATGTTCTACCCTTGCAAATCAGTGGAGTCTATTCGGTTGAGGCTTCTTTAGACGATATGTATGTCTTTTTAGACTTGGGCCTGGCACAAGCACTGTTGGAAAAAGACAGTACCCAGGTCTCAGGAATCAGTTTTAAAATGAAGCCCGATAGCGACGAGAATTCCGTTCGGGAAGCTATAGGTACTATTCTGGGAGATGACATCCTATTAAAAAATAGACAAGAACTCAACAGCAACCTCTATCGCATGTTGAATACCGAGAACATTGCCGCTTACCTCATTTTTACCCTGGTGTTGATTATCGCCCTCTTTAACGTGGTCGGTGCCATTATCATGATGATCCTTGATAAACAGGAAAACTCCAAAACCCTCTTTAGTTTAGGAGCTACTTTAAAGGAATTGCGCCGTATTTACTTTGTGCAAGGGGTATTGGTCACTACTTTCGGCGGCCTTATTGGGGTGCTGTTAGGGTCTATCCTTATTGGTTCCCAATTGGTTTTTGGCTGGGTCAAAATCGGAAGTATCGACTATCCGGTAGAGTATCAATTACAGAATGTACTGATTGTACTGGGTACAATCATTGTTTTAGGTGTCATCGCTTCCAAAATCGCTAGTAGTCGTATCAATCAGAAGCTTTTAGCCGCCTAGAAATTACGGTTTTAATCAGATAAAAGAAGCTCTCGGTTCTCCTTTCCAAGCTAGGAGGCTCGGAGTTCAAATTCGTAATCCCCAAACTTCTCGAGCACCTCATCAAAAGCGGCGAACACATCGACCGAATCATCACTGGTCACCATTTTCATTCGATAGGGTTTGAAGTCGGGAATTCCTTTAAAATAATTGGTGTAGTGTCGACGTGTTTCGAAAACCCCCAATTTTTCCCCTTTCCAATCAATGGCCATTTGCAGATGGCGCCTGGCAGCTTCAACACGTTCCGACATCGTTGGTGGGGCGGCATGCATTCCCGTTTCAAAGAAGTGCTTCACCTCTTTGAAAAACCACGGATAGCCGATACTGGCACGGCCGATCATCGCCCCATCAAGACCGAATTCATCGCGCATTTTCATGGCAGCTTCCGGAGAATCGACATCCCCATTTCCAAAAACGGGAATGTGCATTCGCGGGTTGTTCTTTACCTCGGCTATGGGTATCCAATTCGCATGGCCCTTATACATCTGGGCCCGTGTACGCCCATGAATGGCTATGGCTTGGCAACCGACATCTTGTAATCGCTCGGCCACTTCAACGATTTTAATAGAATCATCGTCCCATCCCAAACGGGTTTTCACGGTGACGGGTAATTTGGTGTGGTTTACCATGGCCTTGGTCAAGGAGACCATTAGATCAATATCTTTTAAGATTCCGGCGCCGGCGCCTTTGGAAACCACCTTTTTTACCGGACAACCAAAATTGATATCGATGATATCGGGTTTGGAGGCCTCAACGATTTCTACCGAACGGAGCATGGAGTCTAAATTCGCACCGAAAATCTGAATCCCTACCGGACGCTCTTTTTCATAAATATCGAGTTTCATAACGCTTTTGGCCGCATCGCGGATGAGTCCTTCCGAAGAGATGAACTCCGTATACACTACGTCGGCCCCCTGCTCTTTGCACAAAGCGCGAAAGGGAGGATCGCTTACATCTTCCATAGGTGCGAGCAATAAGGGGAATTTCGGAAGTTGTATATCTCCTATTTTGGGCATTTTTCCTTCAGTACTTTTTCGGGGGGCAAATTTAAGCAAAAATGTCTGAAAATCCTTGAATTCCCTATTGCTATTGGACTTGAGGCTTTTTTTCAATTCGCCAAGCCCTGTAGGTGCCGTCTGAGCAGTTTAACAACCGGGCCATTCCAAATACTGCCTAGAATCCTTATATTTATGGGGATTCCGCTTTGAGTGAAATTCAATCAAGCGAAAAATAGGATGTAGAAGCGACCGGAAAGCTATGTGGAAAAGAAACAGACTGCCCTTCGCCTTGTTCATGACACTATGGTTCGTGAGTTGTGGGGTAGACAAACCAAAGGAAGTACTAGTTGCGGAAGCCCAACTACCTGAGGTCATTGATTTTAACTACCACATCAAACCTATTCTTTCAGATCGTTGCTTTGCCTGCCATGGTCCTGACAAACAGCATCAGAAAGCAAGTCTTCGATTAGACATTGCCGATTCGGCCTTTGCCGCCCTCAAATCGGGAAACGGGTTTGCCATCAAGCCCGGTAGCTTACGAAAGAGCGAGGTTTACCACCGCATGGTCACTTCCGATCCAGAGCTCGTCATGCCGCCCCCTGAATCGAACTTGTCGTTAAGCCCCTTGGAAATCGCCTATATTTCTAAATGGATAGAGCAAGGAGGGGAATACAAAAGGCACTGGGCCTTTGCCAAACCCGAAAAAAAAGAAGTTCCCGAAAATGGCAAGGATTGGGGCAAAAATGAAATCGACAGGTTTATCGCCGCAAAATTGGACGCCCATACGATTGCGCGTTCTCCCGAGTCACGTAAAGAGGTGTTGATCCGAAGGCTTTATTTTGACCTTATCGGACTCCCACCTTCCCTTGCGGATATTGACCGATTAATGGCCGATCAACGCCCCGATTATTACGAAAAATTGGTCGATAGTCTGCTGGCGCTTCCTGCCTATGGCGAGCGCATGGCCGCACACTGGCTTGACGTGGCCCGTTTTGCGGATAGCGAAGGCTATCTCGATGATTTTCACCATGAGTTTTGGCCCTACCGCGACTGGGTCATCAAGGCCTATAACGAAAACCTTCCCTATGACGATTTTATTCTTTGGCAGGTCGGTGGTGATCAACTTCCCGGGGCCCGCGCCGAACAACGTCTTGCTACGGCCTTCAATCGACTGCATAAACAAAACTCGGAAGGTGGAGTCATTCCTGAGGAGTTCCGGGTAGAGTATGTCGCGGATCGTACCAACACGGTCGGGACGGCATTTCTAGGGTTGACCGTGGCCTGTGCCCGATGTCACGACCACAAGTATGACCCTATTTCGCAACAAGATTATTTTGAGCTTTTCAGTTTTTTCAATAGCACTGTAGAGCGCGGAGATGCCATCTTTGCCTACAATGCCGTAGAAAATGGCAATGATATCCCGAACGAACTCGCCATGAACGCAGGCCCTGTGATGCCCGTGCCCAGTGATGAAAACGTAGCTGACATCTATAAGTTTCTTCAGCGAGAGGTGCAACAAAAATCGTCTGGAATTATAGAAAAGCGCAAAGCAAACGAACCACTGGCCCTAGACTGGATCGCTGAAAAGCCCAGTAGAAAAACCCTCGAAAAGGTAGTCGATGAAGCCACTATGGTGGCGTTGGATTTTGAACACTCGGCCAATGGAATCAGTAAAGACGGTGCCAAGGGTTCAAAAGATGCCCGGTATTATGGTCACGCCTTTGTACCCGGAAAAAAAGGGCAGGCCTTACAATACCAAGAAGGACAATTGATTGCCGACGGCAGCCGCATAAGCTTCGAGCGAATGGATCCTTTTACGGTCAGTTTTTGGATCAAGACCCCGAAACAATTCGATGAAGCGCGGGTGTTCTACAATGGAAATGGTCGTATTCAAGGGTATCGCGGCTGGGAAGTCGTGCTCGATAGTGCTAAACTTTCCTTTCGCCTCAATCATGCCCATCCTTATCAGTCCATCGATATTCGCCTAAAAAAAGAGCTGCCCTTAAACGAATGGCATCATTACGTTTGGACCTATGATGGCTCGAGTAAGGCGGCCGGAATGAAAATATTCGAAAACGGAAAGCGTATCGCGGTGGATACCATCAGAGACCATCTGTACCGTTCCGCAAAACCGTATGAAGATAAGAGGGCTACGGTATACATGCATTATCAAGGGCTTATCTTAGGAGCCAGTCATTACGATCAACACTTTGACGGAGGATATATTGATGATTTTCAAGTGATGAATCGGGAAGCAGGCGAACTGGTGGCCAACTATTTGTATGATAAAGCACAGGGGGTCCGTTCCTTTGAGGAAGCTGTGAGTAGCAAATCGAAAAGCGCCAAGGAGTTTTTTGCCCTGCACCTGGATCAAGAATTGGAGGCGGAAAGAAAAGAGCTGCAAGTACTGCAAAAACGAGAGTTGCAAACGATAGATACCGTTCAGGAAATTATGGTCATGGGCGATTTGGACCGCGAACGACCTACTTTTATTTTAGATCGAGGTGTTTACGATGCCCCTAGCAAACAGGTGTCGAAAGATGTCCCGGAACGTATTCTTCCATGGCCCGAAGAACTGCCCCGCAACCGCTACGGCCTAGGAAAATGGCTCATACATGAAGATCATCCGCTCACGGCCAGGGTCGCAGTCAATCAGTTGTGGTATTTGATGTTCGGTAGAGGTCTGGTAAAAACAAATGGTGATTTTGGCAATCAAGGAGCACTACCCAGCCATCCGGAACTATTGGATTGGCTAGCGGTCGATTTTATTGAAAATGGATGGGACGTAAAACGCCTGCTTCGACAAATGGTGACCTCAGCAACCTATAGACAGTCTTCGGTGGTTCGTGAAGACCTGAAAGATATTGATCCCGATAATGTATTATTGGCCCGGAGTCCCCGCTATCGAAGATCCGCAGAAATGGTCCGTGACAATGTATTGGCCGCGAGCGGCCTACTCGATTCCGTAGTAGGGGGGAAATCGGTATTTCCGTACCAGCCCGAAGGATTGTGGAGCGAGACCATCAGTCACCCCTTTTTTCCCGATTACGAGGTCGATTATGAAAAGGGGCTCTACCGTCGAAGCTTATATACGTTTTGGAAACGCAATGTTCCTGTCCCAGCCATGTTGGTCTTCGATGCTTCAAATCGAAGTGAATGCCAGGTACAACGACAACGAAGCAACACGCCGTTGCAAGCCATGGTCTTGTTGAACAGTCCGCAAGTCATCGAGGCGTGTCGGGTGCTTTCCGAAAAGACTTGGAGGACAAGCGATAACAAGCTTTCCATGGCCATAGACCTCATTTTTATGTCGCTTACCGGTCGTCACCCTACGAAAAAAGAACAGCAAATATTGCTTCGACAGTATCAAGAGGAAAAGGATTATTTCACAAACGCTCCATTGGAAGCCAGAAAGTTTTTGGCGATTGGAGCTCAGAAAACGAACCCCGACCTACCGGTGAACACCGTCGCAGCTTTGGCCAGAGTGGCGAACACGGTATTGAATTCTACCGAAGCCTATTATAAAAACTAAGGATGATGGATTACGAAAAAGAAATCAAACAGGCACAGTATTTTCAGAATCGTCGAGAATTTCTAAAGACCACTAGCCGCGGACTGGGTAGTCTGGCCTTGGGCAGTCTGCTTTTTCCTGATCTTATGAGTGCTCAAAAGTCAAAGACCGCCCAATTACCATTTTCAAATGGAGGAGGGGCTCTCCCGCGATTGCATCACACGCCGAAAGCAAAACGCGTGATCTATTTATTTCAAAGTGGAGGGCCGAGCCAATTAGAGCTCTTCGATTATAAGCCCGAACTGATCAAACGTTGGGGTGAAGAGATTCCCGATTCCGTAAGAAACGGACAACGGGTATCGGGCATGTTGGCGGCCCAGTCGAGCTTTCCCCTAGTGGGGTCTAAGTTCAATTTCAAGCAACATGCGACTACCGGTGGTTACTACAGTTCGCTAATGCCTTACACCTCGGAGATTGCGGAGGATATCTGCATGATCAATTCAATGCATACGGAAGCGATTAACCACGAGCCTGCTGTGATTTTTATGCAGACCGGATCCCAACAAACGGGCCGGCCGTGCATCGGGTCGTGGATGAGCTATGGGCTTGGGAGTTCAAACAAAAACCTGCCCTCGTTTGTAGTGCTACTTTCGCAGGGGAAAGACGATGCCCAAAGCCTGAACATGCAAGCCTGGAATAGCGGCTTTTTACCCTCGCATCATCAGGGGGTACAGTTTCGTTCCGGAGCCGATCCGGTGCTCTATTTAGGGAATCCGCCAGGAATCGACCGTAAAAGTAGAAGAAGGGAGTTGGACTATTTGGCCGAACTGGAGGCCGAGCAAAAAAAGGTCTGGGGCGATACTGAAATCGATTCCAAGATCAGCCAATATGAAATGGCCTATCGCATGCAAACCAGTGTGCCCGACATCGCCGATCTATCAAAGGAACCAGAACATGTGTTTGACCTCTATGGTCAAGATGCCCGTATTCCCGGCACCTATGCATATAACTGCCTAATGGCTCGCCGCTTGGCGGAACGTGACGTGAATTGCATTCAGCTCTATCATATGGGTTGGGATCAACATGGCAATCTTCCCCGGGAAATCGTACGCTTGGCCAAATCTACCGATCAAGCATCGGCAGCCCTCGTAAAAGACCTCAAACAAAGAGGTTTATTGGAAGATACTTTGGTCATCTGGGGAGGAGAGTTTGGCCGTACCAGTTTCTCTCAAGGAAAATTGACCCAAGAAAATTATGGAAGGGATCACCATCCAAGGTGCTACAGCACCTGGATGGCAGGTGCCGGAATCAAAGGAGGTCAAGTTTATGGCAAAACCGACGATTTTGGATATAACATTATTGAAAACCCGGTACATGTACATGATTTTCAAGCAACCATGCTGCATCTATTGGGTATTGATCACGAAAGATTCACTTTTAAGCACCAAGGCCGCCGCTACCGCCTGACCGACGTTCATGGTCATGTGGTTAAAGATATTCTATCTTAGCGGGAAATGACGCTGCCTTTTGAACCCATACTGTTCGGTATAAAATTGAACATGCACCTGATACTGGAGTATCTGGCGTTTTTCATTGCTTTTCGGTACTATGTGGTGCTTCGCAAGAAGAGTTCTGATACCATCTCGTCGAACAATCGATTGTCCATCATTATCGGGGCAATTTTCGGGGCGTTGTTTCTTTCCCGCTTGGTCGCTTTCTTCGAAAACCCACCATTGCATCTACAACAGGGGTGGTTGGTTCTATTGAACAACAAGACTATTATGGGCGGACTATTCGGAGGCCTTCTAGGCGTTGAACTAGCGAAAAAGATCATTGGTGAAAAACAATCTTCCGGAGACCTGTTCACCCTTCCCATTATCGTTGGAATCGCTATCGGACGTATCGGTTGTTTTTTAGCCGGCGTTAAGGAATTCACTTATGGTAAAGAAACCGATTCGTTCTTGGGTATGAATTTAGGTGACGGCCTGCTTCGACACCCCATTGCACTCTATGAATTGGTCTTCTTGACCGTACTCTTCATCGCCATCGGAAGAATACAAAAACTATCTGAGCCTCCCCAGCCCGGAACTTCCTTTAAAATTTTTATGATCGCCTATTTCGGATTCCGGTTTTGCATCGAGTTTCTCAAACCCAATACCTTTTTCGTTCTCGGTCTGAGCAGCATCCAAATATTATGCTTAATTTGTTTTAGCTACTATTATAAAACCATTTTTCAAGGAATTGTCTATGCCGGAAAGAAACTACACCTATTATGATTTTACATTAAGCCTATGCCCGGATTGCCTTCGCCGGGTCGATGCTAAGATCATCTTTGAAAACGATAAGGTGTATCTCTTGAAACAGTGCAAGGAACACGGGAGAAGTAAAGTGCTCATTGCCGATGATATCGAGTACTACAAGAATATTCGTAACTATAACAAAAAATCGGAATACCCCAAGACCTTCAATACCAAAACACACTATGGCTGCCCCTATGATTGTGGCCTTTGTCCGGATCACGAGCAACATTCTTGTTTGACCGTGGTCGAAGTGACCGATCGTTGCAATCTGACTTGCCCGACCTGTTATGCGGGGTCATCACCCACCTATGGAAGACACCGGACCCTTGACGAAATTAAAAAAATGCTCGATGCGGTCGTAAAAAACGAAGGGGAACCCGACGTGGTGCAGCTCAGTGGTGGTGAGCCGACCATTCACCCTGATTTCTTTGATATTTTAGACTATGCCAAAACGCTGCCCATACGGCATTTGATGGTCAATACCAATGGCATCAAAATCGCTAAGGATTTTGCCTTTGCGGAACGCTTAGCGACCTACGCCCCAGACTTTGAAATTTATCTGCAATTCGATTCCTTGGATAATCAGGTGTTGCAGACCTTACGTGGGGCCGACTTAGCGGAGGTTCGGCTCAAAGCGATCGAAAACCTGAACAAACTCAACTTATCGACGACCTTGGTAGTCACCCTACAAAAGGGATTGAACGATCATGAAATGGGCCAGACCATCGACTTTGCCCTGAAGCAAAAGTGTATTCGTGGTGTTACCTTCCAGCCCACACAAATTGCAGGTCGCCTAGAAAATTTCGAAGTCGACGAAAACCGGATTACCCTGACCGAGGTACGCCGAAAAATATTGGAACAATCGCCGATCTTTGAGAGTGACGATCTGATTCCCGTACCCTGTAATCCTGATGCGTTGGTCATGGCCTATGCCCTGAAGTTAGGGGATGACGTAAGCCCACTGACGCGATACATCAACCCGGACGACCTACTGAACGAAGGGAAAAATACCATTATCTATGAGCAAGACGAGCAGTTGCACGGTAAGATGATCGACCTCTTCAGTACCGGAAATTCAGTGGAAAAAGCTTCGGAGAATTTAAAGAGTATCTTGTGTTGTCTTCCAGAAATCGATGCGCCTGAACTGGGCTACGACAACCTCTTCAGAATCATCATCATGCAATTCATCGATGCCCATAATTTTGATGTGCGTGCAATCAAAAAATCATGTGTGCATATTGTAAATAAAGATTATAAAATTATTCCGTTCGAGACCATGAATCTATTCTATCGCGATGATAAGATAGCGCGATTGAACGAATTAAAAGCAGAAGTGTAATGGGGTTATTGGTGCTTATCGTATTAATGCTAGGGCCTCCCGTTATTTTTTTGATTTTGGCCATTGTCTTCTTTGCACAAAGAGATGCTAAAAAAGGCAAGTTGTTTCTCATTCTCATGGGTGTCTATCTATTGATCTCCTTTGGGATTTGCGGCATCATGTTGGCCAATTTCAGTCTGGATACAAAGTGAACTGCCTCGCAGCATTGAAAGAAAACAAATTGAGCACATCCGCCTTAGCGCCTAAGCTGGTACATCTCGATTATCGAATACATCGAATCTTATGAAATCGACCCTACCTCTAGAAATTTATATCAGTGATTTAGCGGCAATCGGATTTTTTCTTTTCTTTCCGGCAGCTTTATTTTTGGTCATCGCCGTAATCCTGTTGATCGCGAAACAAAAGAAGGCAGCAAAGGTCTTGTTCATTATCGCTGGTTGCCTATTTATAATAGCTATAGGTGCCTGCGGATTCGGGGCCTAACATCACTTTAAACTCAACCCTATGATACTCCCCTTGGAAGTTGGAAATTTAGACGGACTTGTATTCTTGATCGTACTGGTCATGTTCGGACCTGCCCTTTTACTATTGGGCATTGGTCTTTTGGTACGAAGGTCGAACAAAAAAGCTGCAAAGGTTTTTTATATATTGGCCGGTATTTATCTACTGGTCAGTTTGGGCATATGCGGCACCATGCTTACCGGGTATTGAGCCCCATCTAAGGAGCCCCTAACCTACTTCACCCTCCATTTAATGGGCACCTTCATATTTTGCGCTATCTTTGCAGCGCTAAAGGAGGAATAGAATTTATGAAGCATATCCGAAATTTCTGCATTATTGCCCATATCGATCATGGTAAGAGTACCTTGGCGGATCGATTATTGGACTTTACGGGGGCGGTAACCGACCGTGAAAAGAAGGAGCAGTTACTTGATAATATGGACCTTGAGCGTGAACGTGGTATCACCATTAAAAGTCACGCCATTCAAATGGAATATAGTTACAAAGGTCAAGAATATGTGCTGAACCTGATAGACACACCGGGGCATGTGGATTTTTCTTATGAAGTATCCCGGTCAATTGCGGCCTGTGAAGGGGCGCTTTTGGTGGTCGATGCGGCCCAAAGTATACAGGCTCAGACCATCTCAAATCTATACCTGGCCCTCGAGAACGACCTTGAGATCATACCCGTATTGAACAAGGTCGATCTACCTAGTGCCAATCCGGAAGAAGTTACCGATGATATTGTGGATCTTTTGGGCTGTGATGCCGAGGAAGTCATCCCGGCCAGTGCCAAAACAGGTATCGGAATCGAGGATATTCTTACCGCAATAATCGAAAGGATCCCTGCTCCGGAAGGTAATCCGGATGAACCCTTGCAAGCCTTGGTTTTTGATTCGGTTTACAACCCTTTTCGCGGGGTTGAAACCTACTTTCGGGTGATTAATGGGGAAATTAAAAAAGGACAAAAGATCAAGTTCGTAGCGACGGACAAAGATTACTTTGCCGATGAGGTAGGTACCCTGAAACTCACACAGCAAATCAAGCAAAGTATCAAGGCTGGTGACGTTGGCTATTTAATAACGGGAATCAAGGATGCCCGCGAGGTAAAGGTGGGTGATACCATCACGGATGCGGCCAATCCGACCCAAAATGCCATTGCCGGTTTCGAAGATGTGAAACCTATGGTTTTTGCCGGTATTTACCCAGTGGATACCGAGGATTTTGAAGAATTGCGTTCCTCGATGGAGAAACTGCAATTAAATGACGCCTCTTTGGTATTCACTCCGGAAAGTAGTGCAGCACTTGGTTTCGGTTTTCGTTGTGGCTTTTTGGGAATGCTACACATGGAGATCATTCAAGAGCGTCTGGAACGCGAATTCAACATGACCGTTATTACTACGGTGCCTAACGTAAGTTATCATGCCTTTACTCGCAAGGATCCAGAAACGCCCTTAATCGTAAACAATCCTACCGATTTGCCCGACCCTTCTAGTATTGATCGGGTAGAAGAGCCGTACATCAAAGCGACGATTATCACCAAATCCGATTTTGTAGGTAACGTCATGTCATTGTGTATCGAAAAAAGAGGGCAAATCACGAATCAGACCTATTTGACTACGGAACGCGTAGAATTGAATTTCGATATGCCTTTGGCAGAAATCGTCTTTGACTTTTACGATCGACTCAAAACGGTATCGAAAGGGTACGCCTCTTTTGACTATGCCCCTATCGGTATGCGAAAATCTAAATTGGTGCGTGTCGATATCCTACTGAACGCCCAGCCCGTGGATGCTTTATCGGCGCTGATTCACGCGGATAACGCCACTACTATCGGCAAAAAAATGTGCGAAAAACTGAAGGAGCTGATCCCTCGGCAACAATTCGATATTCCGATCCAAGCGGCTATAGGTGCCAAAATTATCTCTCGGGAAACTACTAAAGCCCTGCGAAAAGATGTGACCGCCAAATGTTATGGAGGTGATATTTCGCGTAAGCGCAAGCTCTTGGAGAAGCAAAAAAAGGGTAAGAAACGTATGAGACAAGTGGGTAATGTCGAAGTTCCGCAGGAAGCATTTATGGCCGTGTTGAAGTTGAACGATTAATTTTCACACATCGGTTTTAACACTAGTTCGCAACGAGAAACTGGTTTTTTCCTACATTTTTTATGCTAATGGAATTGATTTTCCTATTTTGAGACGATATATAATTTCAAAATTCCGTCTCCTACCAAAATGACCACCTACATTGCACAGTTTACGGCAAAACACCGCCTGATACAAATCGAACAAAATTCCATTTTTACATGGCGCCAAGAAAGCGGCGAAATAGACGAGCGATTGCTTATCGATAAAATCAAAAGGGAATCGTCATTGCTCTTTTATCGTCTGGTCGCCGGAAATCACTATCCCGTTCCTGAAGATGACGTGGCCATCACTATATGGAAAACCATGCCGTTCAAAGGATAATCCGTAATTCTATTTTTAAGGGGTCGTACTAGGTTCGAGAACTTCAAAGGGTTTTCCTAGATATACCAACTCATACCCTTCTTGAATATCGGTAAACTCCTTGCTATAGGAAGAAATAATCTTAAGATCACCATCCAAGGTTTTGACAAATATGGGGATAATATCTTCATCGGCCTTGGTGATTTCAATTAGCCCTTCATAATGCTCTTGATCTTTCAGTGCGATTTCATGCATGGCAGGGTTTTTTCTAGCGGCCTCCATCAACTTTATAAAATCGTCGGTATGGGAAAACAGCCCTTCTTTAGGATTGTTCTCGGGATCGTTCATTTCATCAGGAGTGACCAACCGAAAAGACCCGTTCTCACCGAACTGATCTTTAAACTTGGCTATCGCAAAATTATTGATGTCGGCATTTCCGGTCAGCGACATCAGATACCCTACATCGTTCAATTCAATATTATCGGAAAGCGAATCGGAATAGATATTGGCATTAAATGCTTCCAACCCCAGTTTTTGAGCCTTTTCAATATTGGTTCGATTGTTATCGACCAAAACTACATGGCGATTGTTTTTTTGTAAATAACTACCGATCAAACGGGAAACTTTCGAGGCCCCGATAATCAATATTCCCTCTGATTTGGTCAAGAACACGCCTACCATCTTTGCGAATACCCGAGCCGTTGTGGCATTCAAAAGCACCGTACCCAATACGATCATGAAAACCAAGGGCGTGATATACTCCGCGCCGGGTTCTCCTTTTGATATGAGTTTCGATCCAAAAAGAGAGGCAATACCCGCTGCCACGATACCTCTAGGACCCACCCATCCTATAAATAGTTTCTCCTTCAATGTTAGATTCGAACCTGAGGAACTCAAAAATACCCCCAAGGGCCGTATCACAAACACCACGGTAGCGAAAAGCGCGAGTGTCTTCCAGTTCGCGATAAGCTCCATGTCGGAGATATTGATATTGGCCGCTAAAAGGATAAAAAGAATCGAGATCAGAAGTACGCTCAGCGATTCCTTAAAGTAGAGCAGTTCTTTGATGTTGGGCAAATCCATATTCCCCATAACCATTCCCATGACTACGACTGCCAATAGCCCTGATTCATGGGCGAAAATATCCGATTCCACAAAAACCAGAAGCACCACGGATAGCGATACCACGTTTAGCAAATAGTGCGGAATAAAATTCTTTTTTATGGCAAATGCCAATGCATGGGCAAAGGTGAAACCAAAGGTGAAACCGAACAAGAGAATCTTACCAAACTCTATCAATGCGGTTTGGGTATACCCTTGACCCTCACCAACACTGATAAATTCAAATACCAATACCGCGGCCAAGGCCCCAATGGGGTCAATGAGAATACCTTCCCATTTTAAAACGGCGGAAACGTCTTTCTTTAGGGGAATATTCCGTAAAATAGGAGTGATTACCGTGGGTCCGGTAACGATAATCAAGGCGGAAAACAAAAATGATATCTGCCAGTTCAATCCGAAGATATAGTGTGCTGCGATGGCCGCGCCAAAAAAAGTAACGATACTGCCCAACGTAATCAGCTTGGTGATTACGGGTCCCACGTTACGAATTTCGGAACGTTTTAGGGTCAAGCCGCCTTCAAAAAGAATGATACTAATGGCAAGGGAGACAAAATAATAGAGCCCATCGCCAGGGAATAGCCCTTTTTGACCATCCCATATCGGCTCGATGAGCTTTTGCCCGTTTTCGGTGTAAAGTGTAGCAATTGGCCCGACAAGCAACCCGATAAGAATCAATGGTAAAATGGCAGGTAATTTGAAACGCCAGGCGACCCATTGGGCAATGATACCTAAAATGATAATTCCGGCCAGTTCGAGCATTCCTATTTGGGTTTTGGCAAAAATAGTGAATTTCGAAGGAGTAATTTTTTAAGAAGATGTGATTTTCCAAAAGTTATTTTCCCAAGCAAATTTGACCTTGGGCAAGATTAATCCCGCATAGTCAGACGAAGTACGGAGCAGGCGGATTTCTCCGTAAACTTGTCTTTGCCAGTGCCAAACAACACACTGATCCAATTGTCTTTCTGGGGTGTTCCCAATATCAACAAATCAAAACTGGCCGACGCCTTGGAGATTGCGCCAATGGAATCGTCGTTCTTTTGTACAAAGACCATACTTTGGGTTTCCACTTTACTGAGTAAGGTTTCCGATTTTTGCTCCATTTCATGAATGGTCTCTGAAGAGGTGCTTTCCGGCACAACATGGAGCAAGGTCAAGGTAGCCCCATAAAATGTGCAGATCCTATCGGCTACCGCGATGAAGTTCTTGTCTTTTCTGCCTGGGCGTAACGCCAATAAAACCTTGCTGATGTACCGCACCCCATTATCTTTAAAAAGGGCGAAATCAGAATTGATATGCGTAAGCAACCAACCTACGGGATTACTCACCAAAATACCACTGTGTGCCCTTCCGTTCCAACCCATAACAAGCCAGTCACAATGCGTTTGATCGCTAAGTTCATGAATGGTATCCGAAATTTCATGGGTCACTACGGCTTCAAAATCAATTGAAATATTCTTGGAAGCCGCCAGACTAGTGATACGGCGATCTAAAGAGGTCACCTGAGGATTTTCCTCTTCCTCAAAGGCATCCAAAAAGGTTTGGTTCGGTACCTCGGTAATATTGACTGCCTGAATTTTATCCCGTTTGTTGATTGCGGCAGCTATTTCAACCAACATTTCGGCAGATTTCTCATTTCCTAAAAGGGGAACGACCACCCCAGCATCGGAGACCAGTTGCCCGTCTAGGTTCTGTTCGGCGATAGGTTGGTTTTTACGATAGGCCAGCTGCTCGCGCTTTTTTCGCTTGTAGAACAAGTATAGGGCGGGGCGATGCCCGTATTTTCTTAAAATCCCGGTACGTGTGGCATTTTTTCCAAATTTGAGATAGATTAGAAAACCGAATACAAAAATGCCTAAAATGGCCAAAAAAGGGCCTAGACCCAAGAATACCAACAAGGCTATTCCGGTGCCGATTCCGAAGAGTTGAACAAAAGGATAGAACGGCGACCGATATGGTGGATTATACCATTGGGCCGCAGTCTCCCTCAAGACAATAACACAAGCGTTGACCAACATGAACATCATGACCATAAAGGCGCTCGCTAATTTCGCGATCTTTTCAACATCGAGAAATAGAATGACCAGGGCCATTGCGATACACGTCATTACTATGGTCACGACTGGGGTCAAGTATTTCGAATGGATCTTCGCCATGAAAGACGGCAGCAACTTATCTATCGCCATCGCGAAAGGAAAACGCGACGAGGCCAAAACACCTGAGTTCGCCATGGACATCAGCGTGATGATTCCGACCATGGCCGCGGCATAACCCACATATTCACCGCCTAATATATCGGCGATGGTGTAAATGGGCTTGATATCGGTACCCAGCGATTCCAGAGGAATGTTGCCGACCAAGACAAAGGCAACGGACACGTAAATGGAAGTCATAATGAGTAAAGACAGAATCATGGCCCGTGGCAAATTTTTGCTCGGGTTTTTGATTTCGCCCGCGATTGCCGCGACTTTGGTAACACCTGCATAGGAGATATACACAAAAGCCACCGTGGCAAACAGGCCCATTTGACCTTCCAATAAAAAAGGTTCCAATAGGTCGGGTGAAGTTCTCGGTAATCCGAAAATCAAAATAAAGGCGAGTGTCAATAGGCTGATGGTCACGATGACGACCTGTACTTTTCCAACTTTTTTCACTCCCATGATGTTCAAAAACAAAATAATGGACAGAAAGAGCAACGCGATATACTTGGTCAAGCCGGGAGCGATATTGACCAAAATGGACAAATACGCCCCAAAACCGACAAGTGCGAAAGCGCTTTTAAAAAGTAGGGACAACCAGAGTCCTATACCTGCAATCGTTCCGAAAAGAGGGCCAAAGGCTCGTTCAATGTAAACATAGGTTCCGCCTGAAGAAGGCATTGCCGTAGCCAATTCCGATTTTGAAAGTGCAGCGGGCAAGATACACACCGCGGCCAATAGATAGGCCAACCAAAGCGAGGATCCGGTCTTTGCCGCGGCAATACCCGGCAACACGAAAATTCCACTACCTAACATGCCCCCAATACTTATGGCAATGACCGAGGTAAGTGTTAGGCTGCGTTCTAGTTTTTTCAAATCCTAAATTTGGTTGGAGGATAAAAATAGGCTTTTTCATAGAATTAGCCCGTTGCGATATTTTATTAATTTCGGAGGGTTTCATTCTTGTTTTAGTATTTTGCGTACGATGAAACTTTACCCTGTAGAAACCGGCAACTTTAAACTTGACGGCGGCGCCATGTTCGGCGTGGTGCCTAAGGTCATTTGGCAAAGAACGAATCCAGCGGATGCGAATAACCGCATCGATATTGCGGCCCGTAGTCTTTTAATAGAAGATGGTGACCGTCTGATCTTAATCGATACGGGCATGGGCAACAAACAAAGTGATAAGTTCTTTGGGTATTATGACCGTTGGGGCGATCACACTATAGATGACTCGCTCAAAAAAATAGGATTTCATAGAGATGATATCACCGATGTGTTCATGACCCATTTGCATTTTGATCACTGCGGGGGAAGCATACAATGGAACCACGACCGTACGGGTTTCGAACCCGCCTTTAAGAATGCATTGTTTTGGACGGATGAACGTCACTGGAATTGGGCCGTAAACCCGAATGTTCGAGAAAAAGCTTCTTTCTTAAAGGAAAATCTATGGCCCATGAAAGAAAGCGGACAGCTCAAGTTCGTTTCGAGGGGTGAAGACTCTTTTCTTGAAAACTCCGAACTAGGTTTCGATATCCTCTTTGTCGATGGTCATACCGAAAAACAAATGATACCCCATATTCGGTATCAAAATACCACCTTGGTCTTTACGGCCGATTTGATCCCGACCGTAGGGCATATTCCAGTACCATATGTAATGGGCTATGATACGTGCCCGCTATTGACGTTATCGGAAAAAGGAGCTTTTATGGACAAGGCCGTTCAGAATAACTACGTATTGTTTTTCGAACATGATGCGCACCATGAAATTTGTACCTTGCGCGAAACGGAAAAAGGCGTACGCCTTAAAGAAACGCTACCATTTAATGAACGCTTTGCTTAAATCTTCATTTACCATACCTTTCGGTATTTTATTTCTTTTTCAAGTATCTTTGTGTACCTCTCAACAACTTCAAAGCGTAGATTTTACTGAAGAAAACGCATTCACAGGAGGTATCGAAGGGCCTGCCGTTGATCAGGAGGGAAATCTTTACGCCGTAAATTTTGCCGAAAATGGAACCATCGGCAAGGTCACTCCAGACGGAGAAGCTTCGGTTTTCGTAAAATTACCCGGTAAAAGTATCGGCAATGGCATTCGTTTTGATACGGAAGGAAATATGTTTATCGCGGATTATACGGGTCACAATGTATTTCAGGTCAAAAAAGGGACTGCAAAGGTTTCAGTTTGGGCACATCGGTCTGACATGAGCCAACCCAATGATCTGGCTATTTCACCAAATGGCACCATCTATCTCAGTGATCCCAATTGGGTTGAAAACACCGGTCGTCTATGGATGGTAGACGCAACGCGACAAATTGTGCTTCTAGAAGAGGGTATGGGAACCACCAATGGTATTGAAGTAAGTCCTGACGGACGGCATCTATATGTCAATGAATCCGTTCAACGTATCGTTTGGAAGTATGATATCACAGCCGAAGGAAAAATCGCAAACAAAACCAAATTTCTTACTTTTGCAGACTTTGGAATGGATGGCATGCGGTGCGACGAAAAGGGTAATCTCTACATTACACGATATGACAAGGGTACCATAGCCATTGTATCCCCGGAAGCAGTGCTGATAAAAGAAGTACAGCTGAAAGGTAAGAAGCCCTCGAATATTGCATTTGGAGGCGCAAATGGCAAGACCTGTTACGTGAC
The DNA here is from genome assembly GCA_947494565.1 of uncultured Flavobacteriaceae bacterium. Taxonomy (GTDB): domain Bacteria; phylum Bacteroidota; class Bacteroidia; order Flavobacteriales; family Flavobacteriaceae; genus Maribacter_C. The sequence goes on from CANLVG010000008.1 coordinate 20,348, forward strand.
AATGGCCGATCGCGGTTGTTTTGAATCATTCAGGGCGGATTATGCCGGTGCACAGTATAAAAGAATACACTAACGCAAATAATACGAATAATGACACGATCAATTTTTAAAACTTTTTTCGGACTGTCCGCAGCAGCGCTGTTCACAGCTTGTGGTGCGACAACCTTGGTCACTACTCCCATTGAAAATATCGATACGACTCCGCTCAAGGTCAGTGACCTCACCGAAGCTGAAAAAAAGAATTGGGGACATTTGGATCTCGTAAACGATACCATTCCCGGAATGAGCGTTGATAAGGCCTATAAAGAAATCATTGGCAACAAAAAGGGGAAAACCGTCATCGTTGCCGTGCTCGATTCGGGTATCGATTTAAAACATGAGGATCTCGATGATGTTCTTTGGACCAACAAAGGAGAAAAAGCGGGCGACGGTAAAGACAATGACAACAATGGCTACGTCGATGACATTCACGGGTGGAATTTTCTCGGTGATTCCTATAATGAGCAGTTGGAGGCAGCGCGCATCGTTCGCCTTAAAATAGGTGATGCGGCTACGCAGGCAAAAGCCAAAGCCAAGGTGGACGAGGGCTATAACAAAGCGGTTCAAAACAAACAACAGTACGAACAGATCCTTCAAGCGGTCAACAGTGCCGATGCTGCCGTTCAAAAACAATTGGGCAAGAAAGCATATACCAAAAAAGATGTTTCGGGAATTAAGACCGAAGATGAGAACATGAAGCAACACATCAACGTCTTGATGCAGATGTACACCTTTAAGGACACTATTCCGGAAGTTATCGAAGAATTGAGCGATGGCATCAAATACTTTTCAGATCAAGCGAATTACAACTACAACGCTAGCTTTAATGGTAGGGAAGTCGTAGGAGATGACCCTTATGATTTCAACGATCGTGATTACGGCAATGGAAACCCGCAAAGCACCGGTATGGATGAAAGTCATGGAACCCATGTCGCCGGAATCATCGCAGCTGAACGCAATAATGGTAAAGGTGCCAATGGGGTCGCCAACAATGTGAAGATCATGAGCATCCGTGCGGTACCCAATGGCGATGAATATGACAAAGATATCGCCCTTGGCATCCGATATGCGGTTGACAACGGTGCTAAAATCATCAATGGAAGTTTCGGCAAGGGCTTTTCGCCCAATGCCGATTGGGTTTACGATGCCATCAAATATGCCGCTTCAAAAGACGTGCTCTTCGTTCATGCGGCCGGTAACGACGGGGCCGATCTCGATGACCCAAGTAATCCGAACTTTCCCAACGATCAGATAAACAACGGGCCTGAGATAGCGGATAATGTCATAACTGTCGGGGCACTTGACCCCAACTATGGCTCAAGCTTATTGGCCGATTACTCCAACTATGGTAAAAGCAATGTGGATGTTTTTGCTCCAGGTACCGATATCTATTCTACCTATCCGAAAAACACTTACGAATACTCACCAGGCACCTCTATGGCGGCTCCGGGTGTTGCCGGTATTGCGGCGTTAATTCGTTCACAGTATCCAAAGTTGTCGGCTTCCCAGGTGAAGCGAATCATTATGGAATCTGGTTTGTCGATAAAGGCCAAGGTCATTTTAGGCGGTGAACAAGGCAATTCGGCAACGCTTGCCGATATCTCCACCTCAGGAAAAATCGCGAATGCCTACAACGCTCTCATTATGGCCGGAAGAGTATCTGCCGGAAAAATCAAAATCTAATATTTTACAAACGCTTGCTATGAAAATACTTCCCGTCCTTGTACTTCTTGCATCATCATTTGGGATAGCCCAAAACACCCCCTATTGGCAACAACATGTCGACTATACTATGGTAGTTGACATGAATGTCGAAAACTTTCAATATACGGGTACTCAAAAATTGGTGTATACCAATAATTCCCCAGATGAATTAACCAGGGTATATTATCATTTGTATTTCAACGCCTTTCAACCGGGCAGTGAAATGGATATCCGTTTACAAAACATTGCGGATCCCGATGGCCGGATGACCAAGGAAGATAAATCGAGTAGAATCGCCGACTTGACCGAAAGTGAAATCGGCTATTTACATCCTACTTCCTTGAAACAAGACGGAGTGAACGTGACGTATACCGAGGAAGGTACGGTTCTAGTGGTCGATTTGGCTAAACCGCTTGCCTCAGGGGCAAAAACTACCTTCGATATGGAATTCAAAGGGCAGGTGCCTGTTCAAATTCGCCGGTCTGGACGAAACAATAAAGACGGGGTAGCGCTCTCGATGAGCCAATGGTATCCGAAACTGGCCGAGTATGACTTTGAAGGGTGGCACGCCCATCCGTACATTGCCCGGGAATTTCATGGTGTTTGGGGAGATTTTGATGTCAAGTTGACCATCGACAAGGATTACATCGTTGGAGGAACGGGGTATCTGCAGAACCCCCAAGAAATAGGCCATGGTTATGAAACAGTCGGTTCCAAGGTCAAAAAGCCGAAAGGCAAAACCCTGACCTGGCATTTCAAAGCACCTATGGTACACGACTTTATGTGGGCCGCGGATCCAGAGTATGTACACGACACTTTGCAAATGGAAAATGGACCTACCCTACATTTTTTATACAAGAACGATCCCAAATTCGCGGAAACCTGGAAAGCCGTTCAACCTTTGACGGAAAAGGCCATGAATTTTTTCAATAAAAACATCGGCGAATACCCGTATCAACAATACTCGGTCATTCAAGGTGGGGATGGTGGAATGGAGTATGCCATGGCGACCCTGATTACTGGTGGAGACAAACCCGGTAGTGTTATTGGCACCATGATCCACGAATTGGCGCATTCTTGGTTTCAGCATGTATTGGCGACCAATGAGGCCAAACACGAATGGATGGACGAGGGGTTCACTTCTTTTATCTCGGCACTTTGTAGTAACGAAATACGGGAACAGAACAAAGACAATCCTTTTGAGAACTCCTATAACAGCTATTACTACCTAGTGAATTCCGGGAAGGAGCAACCGCAAACGACGCATGCCGATCGCTACGATTCAAACACCCCATATGGTATTTCAGCCTACAGTAAAGGGGCGCTATTTTTGTCACAATTAGGATATGTGATAGGTCAAGACAAGCTTATGGAGACCATTGCCAAGTACTATGATGATTTTAAATTCAAGCATCCGGTACCGAATGACGTCAAGCGAACTGCTGAAAAAGTCTCTGGAATGGAATTGGACTGGTATTTAACGGATTGGACCCAAACGACAAATACCATCGACTATGGAATCAAAACAGTGAACGCGGCTGGTGACAAAACCAAGATTACTTTAGAACGCATAGGCCTGATGCCCATGCCCATAGATGTTTTGGTCGTATACGAGGATGGCACACAAGAAACCTTCTATGCTCCGCTACGTATGATGCGCGGTGAGAAGGACAATCCGTATCCGAATTTAAAAAGGACGGTTTTAGACGATTGGCCATGGACCAATCCGTCTTACGGGTTTCAGATTGACCGTCCGATAGAAGACATCAAGGGTATTATGATCGACCCTTCGCAACTCATGGCCGACGTGAATCAGGAAAACAATACGTGGCAACCAAAAGAAATGCCTAAAGACTAGCAAACCGCCTGGGAGCAAACCTGTCCGTCGAAAAAGTCAGATATACATCTCGATTATCGCGTCAATACCAAGGTTCATTTCGATACATTTCGTTTTTTGCTGCCCGTTCGCGGTTGTGCATCACTAAATGGTTTTCATCCACTTGTCGGTTTCGATACCCTAAGAGATGAAAAAAGGATTTGGTAAAGAAGCGGGCGATGGAAAGATTGACCATTAGACTTTCCCTTTTGTCATTTTGCCAAGAAATTCCCGGCAGGAACGTCAGTAGGCCGTCTGATTTCGATTTACGGAGCCATTCGGATAATCGCAATGCCCATTTTGGGGTTTTTCGAATCAGAAAAAACCCTTCCGCGCCTTGTTTTTGGTAGAGTGGCATGAACAGAATAGTGGCCTCTTCAGCATGGATCTTTTCTTTGTTCTGAATGGCCAAAAAGGTTCCTTCACTGATCTTTTGAAAACTTTTAAACCCATTGAGCATTCTAAAATCATCCGTATTTTTCAACTCGTGTCGATGTACCACTTCGTAAAAGCTATTATTTCCCGCAGCCGATTTTTGGAGTTCGTTGTAGTAAAACTCAAAATCGGGTACCGTTATTTTATCCAATACTCCCGCAAACACCAATGCCAACCAAAAGAAGGCGATAGTATTCTGTACGGCATCATGTTCATTGTGCTGCCCAGATTCAAATCCTAAGGAAACATAACCCAACTGATTCATGCGACTCAATAACGGCCCTTCTAAATATTCCTCGATGCCCAAAATTATCGGAACCGGAAAACACTGTGAAAACTTGCGGTTGATGAGTGCATCGTTGATGGTAATAAATGGTAATGTTCTGCTCGAAGTCGTATGGAAATCGATAAAGTAAAAAGGAGGTGATTTCACTTTCAAAAGTACGGTCAGGGTCTGTTTGATTTCCAGCAGTTCGATTTCTTCAGCGTTCAGATCCGACCGGTCTTTCTTTTCAATAACGGCGATACGAACGGAAGACCACAACCTATTAAGGTCTTGGTCGATAAATCGCTTCTTTTGAAGCAGGGCAGGAACATTTCCACGGATTCCAAAAATCGACCCTTTGATGGCTGCTTTGGAATGCTGCAACTGCGAAAAAACCTGTTCCAGAGCTTTTACTCCGGCCGGTTCATTGCCATGGATACCTCCGAAGAAGATTAAAGTCGGGCCTTTTTCCTGGCCTTCTAGGCTTCCGATATATCTTGTAGTCTGTGAAATCGAAATGGGTTCTTCCAGTGATCTGAGCATTTGTTACACATCTTTTGAAGTAATGATTCCCACCAGTTTATTCCCCTCAACTACAGGTAGGCAATTGATTTGCTGGGTTTGCATCTTCATTTTAGCGGCCTCTAGGGTAGTGTCTTGACTAGTCGTTATCACTTCGGTTCTCATGATATCCTTCAAGGGTGTATGAAGTCCCTCCAAGTGAGCGCGGTGACGCTCCACATCGGTCCAGGTCAATAGACCGACCAAGTCGAAATCTGTATTTACAATAGGCACATGGTGAATGTTCTTCCATTCCATCATTTTCAATACCAAGGCTGCGCTGTCATTTTCTTGGGCCGTCACCAGTTTTGTGTTCATATAATACCGCACTACCCTTGTAGAGGGTTCTGGCACATATTCATAGCCTCTCGCCAATTGCCATGCGTCAATAGTGTATCCTTTTCGCTCGTGTTCGTACATACTCGCCGTTACGATTCGCAGCGCATCGGACGTGCTGCGGCTTGCGCTGAGATTTCTAAGACTCTCCACCATCCATCGTGCCCCATTTCTTCCTTTGATTCGATTTTCAATGATCCCCAGGTACTTTTCCACATCCTCAGGTTTGACATTCATGCGATACAGACCACGATAGGCCATGGGGAGTAGCTCATTGAGCAACAACTCCTTACAGGGTACTAATGCTCCGTTCCAGTAAAACTGCGCTGCCGTACCGTATCTCGCCGCATTGTAAAAATTACTTTTGGCATCTTTGAAATGCATTTTTTCATGAATGTTATCATAATGCTTGGTGCGCCCTTTCATAAGGCCTACCCAAAACATAAAATTGGCAATTTCGTCGGCCGTAGTGGGCCCTGCCGGTAGGTAACGGTTCTCAATACGCACATGGGGCTTGTTGTCGGAAATACCATAGCAGAGTCGGTTCCATTTGTATACCGTTCCATTGTGGAGTTGCAAGGCCTTGAGCTTCGGTACTTTTCCTTTCTGCAGTTGCTCGAGACTGTTCATCTGGGAATCTCCGGTAATCCAACTTCTGAAATTCACCACACTGTCTTTATAAAAATCGACTAAAGTCCCCCTGACCCAGTCATTCCCAAAACCTACACGGGCATCGCGTTCTCGGGGCAGATAGGTGCTCGCCCTTGTATCGACACTTTGCCTAAAGAGTGCAATACGCGATTCTTGCCATAGTTCCCTGCCCATCAAAATGGGAGAGTTGGCACAAATGGATAATATAGGACCGGCAATGGCCTGTGCCCAGTTATAATCACTAGCGAAATTTTCAGGTTCTAATTGCAAATGCCCCTGGAAGCTTGTATTGCAACCCTCATACAGGATAGAGTCGTGACGTAGTTTGATTTCATCTACCCCTTTGATGTGTAGTTCGACATCATCGCCACGTAAATCACAGATAATCTGGTTGAGCACCTCGTAGCGCTTCATCGGTGTCATGTATTCCGTTTTCAGGTGCCTTGAGTCGATAGTTGGCAATATACCGGTCAGAATAATTTTTAACCCTTGTTTCGCAGCTTCGCTCCGGGCCTTTGCCAACAGCTGATCCAGTTGATCGTGCAGCTTTGAAAAACAATCGCCTGAAAGTACGTAAGGGTCAATATTGGCTTCTAAATTGTAGCGCGCGATCTCTGTTGTAAAATGGTCATCGTCAATCGCTCTTAACACTTCCATAGCCCGGTTGGAAGGCTCCCACTTAGAATCGACCAAACAAAATTCCTGTTCGGCGCCGATACGTATGGTATCCTTCTCGAACAGCCCTTCTTCCAACATCGATTCAAGAGCATCAAGGTCGGTCAAAAGCTGTTGAACATACGAAACCTTCGAAGCACCGTCAGTAAGCTTTTCTACTTTTAGTTCTCCCATAATGAATGATTTACCGAGCCCCCGGCCGAGGCGTTCATGGCCCGAACTCTAAGGTAACGGCTTCATGTATTGGGAACTATGACAAATGTCATGAAGTGATACTCTGGCTTTTGACGTACTTTTACGAGATGATGCGCTATGCCTTTCCAAGACAAGAGAAACTAAAGAGCAAGAAACTGATCGAGAAGCTTTTTGCCGAGGGAAAGTCCATTAACACCTATCCCATCAAGTTAATCTATCTAAAAGTAGAGCTTCCGTATGATGTGCCGGTTCAGGCTGGGGTTACCGTACCCAAAAAAAACTTCAAAAGTGCCGTCAAACGCAATCGTATCAAACGTTTGATGCGCGAAGGATATCGTTTGAACAAAGGCGTGGTTTTTAACAATAGTGAGGGAAGTTTTGCGTTCCTGTTTTTATATCTTGGGAAGGAATTGCCTGAATTTCACCAAGTGGAGGCAGCAATGAAATCCGTATTGAAAAAATTCATAAAAAAAACCAGCAATGAGTAGCACTTTGAAAAAGCGAATATTGATTCCCGTGATTGCAGTACTGTTTTTGGCCATGGGGAGCAGTTTTAAGAGTGATTTCTTCGAGATTGCCAAGCAGATTGAAATCTTCACCACCTTGTTCAAAGAATTGAACATGAACTATGTAGACGAGACCAACCCTGCCGAATTGATGGATACCGCCATCAAGAATATGCTTGATGACCTCGACCCCTACACGAAATTCTTGAACGAACAGGATGTTGAAGAGTACCGAATCAATAATGCCGGAGAATATTCGGGCATCGGCGCCACCGTTCGCTCGTTTAAGGATAAGCTTTTGATTATCGAACCGTATAAAGACTATCCGGCGGACAAGGCCGGTTTAAGGGCCGGCGATGAAATCATTCAAATCGGGGATATCAAGGTTTCCGATTTCGATGACAATGCAAGTGAATTACTGAAAGGGGCCAATAACACCTCGGTCGCTGTTACTTTTAAAAGACAGGGTGAAACCAAAACCGCCACCATAACACGTGGAGCCGTAGAAGTCGATGCCGTGCCTTTTTACAACATGGTCGATGACAAAACAGGTTATATCGTTTTGGCAAAGTTCAACGAAAAAGCATCGGGACAAACCAAAGAAGCGCTATTGGATCTCAAGGGAAAAGGCGCTGAACAGCTAATCTTGGATCTAAGGGGAAACCCTGGAGGCTTACTCTCCGAGGCCATCAATGTCACTAATCTCTTTGTGCCCAAAGGAGAATTGATCGTAACCACCAAATCAAAAGTCAAAAAATTCAATCGCGAATACAAGACCAAAAATAAGGCGGTGGATACTGAGATTCCGCTGGTTGTACTAGTCAACGGAAGCAGTGCCTCAGCGAGCGAAATCGTTTCAGGAAGTTTACAAGACTTAGATCGTGCCGTAGTGATGGGCGCCCGAAGTTTTGGCAAAGGCCTGGTTCAACGACCTATGAAATTGACCTATGGAACACAGTTAAAGGTGACCATCTCAAGATACTTCACCCCCTCGGGAAGGTGTATTCAATCTTTGGACTACTGGAACCGTGATGCAAACAACAAGGCCGTACGCAATACGACCTTCAATGATTTCAAGACCCGAAACGGGCGACCTGTTCAGGACGGGGGCGGGGTTTTACCGGATATTGAAATTGCTGCCGTAAAAGCAAATCCGTTAACTGCAGCTCTAATGAATAACAATGTCATATTTGACTTCGCTACGGATTATTATTACAGCAACACCGTCGCGGATGTCAAGGCATTCGAATTTACACCCGCAAATTTTCAACAGTTCAAAACTTTTGTTTCCGATAGTGACTTTTCTTTCGAGACCAAAACAGAAAAAGTACTGAAGGAGGTCATGACCAATCGCGAAGAAGTTATTTTCAACGAAGCCATAGAAACCGATTTCAAGAACCTATTGGCAGATATTGAAGACAGCAAAGCCACCGCCTTGGAAACCCATCAAAAAGAGATTCAGAGCAAGTTGGAAGATGAAATCGTCAAACGCTACTTTTATCGTGAAGGCCTCTATAACTACTACCTCACCAATGACGATGCGATTTTGGCGGCTACGGAGCTTCTAGGAAACACTTCTAAATATACCGGTATCTTACAGTAGGTTCACCAGGTATACTCAGGTGGTTCAATACCGTTCATCCGCAAATATAAGTTCGATTTCGCGCGATGGTTCGCCAAATGATCTTGTACATAAAAAAGGGCAAAGGCACGGCTGACCACATTCCCACTGTGATACATGGTACACATCTCATCAAGTTTTTCTTGATGAATGGTCTGCACGATTCCTTTGGTGTAATCCAAATTGCCTTTTAACAATGCCATAATTTCGTTCTTATCCATTTTCGAGGCGTCCGGAGTATTGGGTTTCACCTCCATACCCAATACATACCGTTGTGTCAACAACTTCGTTGAGGCAGCAATATGAACCATCTGTTCGCCAAAGGTCTTACTCACTTCAGTGGGTCGATAGGAATACAACTCAGCCGGCATGGCCTCGGCCACTTCTAGGCAATGGGAAGCCGCTTCTTCCCAAACGGGAAGGTACATCTTCGTAAATGCGGTCTTTGGCAGGGTGTCCTGTTGCGAAATGCCCATTTGCATCACACAAAATACCATCAAAAGTGTCAAAATGGCTTTCATAATCTTATCTTTAAATACTGTTTCTGGCTGCTTGAATGTCTGCATTTATGGTGAGAAAAGCTAATTTATTACATGATACCAAGTCTATACTGGGTGAAGGCCCGGTCTGGGATCACCGCGCGCAACGCTTATTTTGGGTCGATATCGAAGGGTATGGATTGCATCAATACGATCCGTCTACGGAAAAATACGAAACTTGGCATTTCGATGAAATGATCGGGGCTGCCGTTCCTGCCGAAGATGGAAAGCTGCTCTTGGCTATGGAAAAAGGACTGGCCTTATTTGATATGAAAACGGCGGAGGTGAGCCGGTTGCGGATTTTGGAGAATTCCGATGACCACATTCGCTTTAATGATGGAAAAATAGGGCCTGATGGGGCCTTTTGGATCGGTACCATGGATAAAAACTGTGCGCCAAAAGCAGGTAACTTGTTTAGAGTGACCCCTGCTCTTCAAACTTCGTTACAAGTCTCGGATACTTCCATTTCAAATGGACTGGCCTGGACCTCTGATTACAAAATATTCTATTATATCGATAGTGCTTCTTATTCGATTCAAGCATTTCATTTCAATCTGAAAAATGGGACCATCACCAATGGAAAAACCATTGTAAAGGTCCCGGAAACCTATGGAAGTCCTGATGGTATGTGCATCGATGAAGAAGATATGCTTTGGGTAGCGCATTGGGGTGGAAATTGTGTAAGACGGTGGAATCCGAAGACCGGGGCGGTCTTGGCGACCATAGAAGTGCCGGCGCCCCATGTGACCTCGTGCTGTTTTGGTGGTAAACATCTCAATACCCTGTACATCACCACGGCCAGAAGCGGATTGACACCCGAACAACACAAAGCGTTTCCCAAGAGTGGCGGACTTTTTAGCACGGAGTTGGACGTCAAGGGAACTCCTATACGTTATTTTAACCCCGAGTCATGAACTATTCAGGAATACAAGATAAGGTTGCCATAGTAACCGGTGCAGGTGAAGGGATCGGCTTCTCCGTCGCGCAACTTTTGGTCAAAGCGGGAGCTCAAGTAGTATTGAATGATCTAGATGCTGAAAAGGCCCAACGGGCGGCAGAAAAAATCAATGGAGGCAACGCTACTGCCTGTTTATCCTTTCCTGGTGATGCGAGCGTCATAGACACCATCAACGCCTTGGTGGATTTCACCATCGAAAAATTCGGAAAGGTGAATTTTATCGTACCTAATGCGGGCATCACCCTGTTCGGAAGTTTTTTGGACTTTACACCCGATTCGTTTCAAAAGGTCATCGACCTCAACCTCAAAGGGGCATTTTTCTTAGCACAACGCGCGGCCAAGGAGATTATCAAGCAAGGAGATCGTGGGAGCATGGTATTCATGTCTTCACAGGTCGGTATTCAAGCCTATCAACATTTGACCGCCTATGGGATGACGAAGGCAGCACTTCGAATGATGGCCAAAAACTTGGCTTATGTGCTCGGAAAACACCAAATCACGGCAAATGCAGTAGCTCCCGGCGCCACACTAACCGAACGCACGGCAAAAGAACAACCTGATTATGAGGGCATATGGGGACAACTCAACCCCAATAATCGGGTCGGGACACCTGAAGATATCGCGAAAACCGTATTGTTCTTGTTATCGGAAGAAGCTTCGCACATCAATGGACAAACCATCCCGGTGGATGGTGGGTGGACCGTCGGTGGGAAATACCCTGAAGACATACACTAAAATGCACTTTACTAAAATACATCATATCGCCATTATCTGCTCGGATTATGAAACATCAAAACGGTTTTATACGGATATTCTGGGTTTTGTGCCAATCAAGGAGACCTACAGAGCGGAGCGCCAATCGTATAAATTGGATTTGGCCCTTAATGGGAGCTACAGTATCGAATTGTTTTCATTTGTAAATCCGCCCAAAAGGCCTTCACGACCTGAAGCAAGCGGTTTACGGCATTTGGCCTTCGAAGTGGATGATATTGAGAAGGCGGTTTCGTATTTGAAAAAGAAAGGCGTCACCACCGAACCCCTTCGAACGGATGAAATCACCCATAAGCGATTTACCTTTTTTCAAGATCCCGATCAGTTACCCTTGGAGATTTATGAACATTGAAAATCACTATTCATATACGCAGGAATCCGGATCCGATGCAATGAAGTATTTTTTGTAATTCTTGGCTTTCGGATCCATACAACCTTTCAGGTTTTTGATTTTGATCCGTCTGAAATCAATCGGCTGTCCTTCACTCTGGAGGGCTATAAAGCCTTCTTTGAGCAATTCCCCTTTTTTATCCATCTCCGGGCGGGCGCCTTTGACCACCCCTGTTCGGCCCAGTTGGGGTTTCGTATATTCGAGAACTGTTTCTCCATTGATGATATGGGTCACTACGGAATCGCCTCTCACAATCAGTTCGGCCTTTACCCATTGGTCGCCAAAATAGGTTTTTGACGAAGAACTAATGCAATGCCTGGGGTCTATTTTTCCTTGATACACGACGTCGGTGCCTGGAGAGCACATATTGCCGGTCGGGCGGGACTTCCCCTCCTCAACACCGGCCAAGAACTGCATCTCCACCGATATGGGCCAATTCTGTTCTTTCAGCATTTTTCTAGGGTCTTCGGAATGATACATTACTCCGCTATTTTTCTCTACAAATACGGGGGCACCTGGATGTACCTCTCCTAAAAATCGATATTCCATAGATAAGTGAAAATGGGAAAAAGGCTCGTCGTAGTACAAATGGGCATAGCGGTCATTGAAATCACCTTCATACTGATCATAGCGGACCTTGATAATACTATCCTCTACCCTAAAGGTATCCCCATAATTATCCCCCACGTCGTAGTGATGTATTTTGGTCGTCCAACCGCGCAGGTCATCTCCATTAAAAAGCACCTGCCAGTCGTCATCTTGCCCTTGAGCCCAGAAAGTGCACAACAGCACCCAAACGAAAACGATTGAATTTTTGAAAATTCCCTTTGTCTTGGTAAATAGATTCATATCTTTCTGTTGTAGTAACCTATGTTCGTAAGATACCATTTGTTTTCTACTTTACAGCGATTTCCTGTTTCCCGAAAAGTTGAACCAATACCCTAAAAGATGAAAAAACGCTACTTCTTACCTATTTTGGCCGGTCTCTTATTTTCGTGTCAAAGCCCTCCAAAGAAAACAGGCGAATTCGCTTTACTCCCCCTTCCACAGGAGTTTGAAATCGTTGGAACGAGCGATTTCAATTGCGCTAACGTGAACCATTATTTTAATGCCGCCGATCAATGGCTTCCCGTTTTCGATGACCAGCTAAAATCCCTCCGTGAAACCGATGACCGCTCCGAAGCCGATATCGTGCTCGATGTGGACACCACTATGGTCTTAAAACCTGAAGGCTATACCCTTGCCATTACCGGCGATAAGATCTCGATTACAGGAAAAGACAAAAAGGGCTTGTTCTACGGCTTGATGAGTTTGAGTCAATTGATGGAAGACGCCTGCGAACAAAACGCCAACCTGCCGCTCATCAAGATTACGGATTTTCCCGAACTGGCCTACAGGGCCATTCATTTGGATGTGAAACATCATTTGGAAAAAACCGAATATTACTACAAGCTTATCGATAAACTGGCACGCTATAAAGTGAATGGTATTATAGCCGAAATGGAGGATAAACTCGGATATCAACGACAACCTAAAGTAGCTTCCGCTGATGCGCTATCGATACAAGAATGGAAAGATATCAGTACCTACGCCGAGACCCGGTTTATCGACTTTAGTCCTTTGATCCAAGGTCTAGGCCATGCCTCCTATATACTAAAACACCCAGAGTACCATGCCTTACGGGATACCCCAGAGAGCGATTGGGCGTTTAATCCGCTTGACCCGAAGACCTATGAGGTGCAGTTTGACCTCTACCGCGACGCGATGGAGGCCACCCCAAATGGAAAATACCTGCATGTGGGAGGCGATGAGGTACATACCACAGGAAGGAATAGCGGAAAATCAGCCTTGGAACTACAATTGCTATGGTTGGGTCAGGTCAGCGAGTTTGCCGAGAAGCATCATCGTATTCCCATTTTTTGGGACGATATGCCCTTGAAGCAAGCGGATGTCTACCGACCGATGTTTCAACCGGAACTAAGCCAAAAAGAAGTGGATAGTATTTGGCAATTGAATGAACATAAGCTTACCGCCTTTCTAGATCAATTTCCAAAAAACTGTATTTATATGCGCTGGAACTATAGCGCTCCAGAGGCCATTGGCAATACCAAGGCCATGGAATGGTTCAGAAGTCATGGCCTTGAGGTCATGGGGGCCACTGCCGGACAGACCCGCTGGACACTCATGCCACAAGAGGAAAGCAATATGGAGGCCATTAAAACCTTTGCGGTGAATGCTATTGAAAGTGGTACTGGCGGCCTGCTATTGACTTTGTGGGACGATGATTCGCCTCATTTTGAACTGTACAAGCGCGGGATTGTCGCCTTTTCGGAATATACGTGGTCAGGCCACAAGCGAAACAAGGAAAAAATCAAGGCCGCCTATCGACAACGGGAGTTCTCACATGCACTGGCCGATACTGCCTATGCTTTTATCGATGATTTAGAGCGCCCTGTAACCTTTTGGAAAAATGCCTTGCTCAAAGGCGACAAACGTAATTTTCTGGCCACCATGGACCACCCGCTGGAGGACGGCGTTATCGATTTGCCCGACATAAACGTTAGCGGCGAATGGACCGAAAAGTATCAGCAACGATTGGTGGAGGCGGAACGACTATTGAAAAGCACCGATAGCATTGCAAGGAAAATCAACGAAATGAAAACCATGGCGGTCCGAAATGTCTATACCCTGGATATCTATGATCAAGTGAACAAGGTTGTTGGTTTTTCGCCAAAAACGCTACTGGCTTTGCAAGAATTAGATCAGGCGGATAATCCAACCAAACGACGGGAAGCCATTCAGCGGCTTCAAGCGTTGCAAAACGAGTTTGCGACTATCCGTGAGAATTTAGAGTCGGTCTATAGTAAGGTGCGCATTCTTCATAAGCCCGAAAACTATATTCTTGATCAAGACCATCATCATCATATGGCGAATCAATCCGTGAATTTCGACTGGCAGTTTCGAGCGGAGTCACTATTCTTTGAAAAACTATCGAAGCACCTTGAAAATGCCATTTATATCGAGAACGCGGATCAACTGTCAAAGTAAATCCCTTTTCATCATAAAAAAGAAGGGGAAATTTAGGGTGCCTTGACCGACCCAGCGGTTTGTCAACTGCTCCTTTTGTCGATAACACCCCCCATAATAGGTCTTTTATCCAGATTTAGAACCCATATGTCTGTACTATTCCCAGCTAAGACTTTCATTTTGGTTCAAAAAACCGACTGTCTGGTCGGAACACCCTTAATCGGTCGTCCTTGGCTCTTACACCTTGAAATAGACCTTATGCTTGTCCAAAAAGTAAGTGATGTACCAAAAAATGAAGAGCACAAACAGTGAATTGATAACCAAGATCAGCTGTTCAGAAAGGCCCAAAGGCGCTAACAGGCCTTCGGTCCATATTCGTCCAAAATCACGAAACCACTGCACCCCTACGGTTTCGGCAAAAAGATAGATAAAGATGGAGTTAGTGCCTACTACGGAGAAAATCCGCAACCATTTTGCCTGCTTGTTTTTGATATCGATTGCCCAATAGAACAATGCCAAGGTCAGTATGGCGAAGCCTCCTGAAGCCAAGGTAAATGACGATGTGGCTATTCTTTTGATGATCGGGGTGATCTGTAGCCAATCCATGGCAAAGCCCACGACCAGAATAACGCTTCCCCAAAGTAGAAAGGGTTTCAGTTTTTCTTGGGGTGATTTATGGGTTAGCAATAGCTGTCCACAGATAACGCCCCAAATGGTGTGGGCAGCGGTCGGTATAAAATTAACGAATACCCAATACCCGCTATTGACTTTTCCCATGGTAAGCATATCGCCCCAAGATCCGAAACTCTCGTGACCTTGCGCATAGGGCGCTTCTGGGTTATACAACCGATACAGTAGCTCGGTAAGCAACAACAGGCCCATGGAAATACCTATTTGAAATTTATGGGGCAGATTCATGATTGCGTAAGCGATCAAGATGGTAAACGCCAACTGTACCAGAACGTTCCACAATTCCCAGACTAGGGCATGATTATACACACAGTGCAAAAGCACCCCAAAACAAAAAAGCAAAAAGCAACGTCTTAAAATATGTTTGGTTACAGCGCTACGACTCCCTGAGGCCAATCGTTTACGCAGTGAAAACGGCATCGCCACCCCAACGATAAACATGAAAAAAGGTTGTATCAAATCCCAAAAACGCAGACCGTTCCATGGGTGGTGGTGTAATTGATGGGCGAGTCCGGAAACAACGGTGCCCTCAGTCAGGGTACCGAAGTTCTCATGAAACCCAGCGGCTTCGGCAATCAATAAAAACATGGTCAGTCCTCGAAATACGTCTAGAGAAAACAATCGTTTCGAGACATTTGCTGCTAATTGTGACATGGTAAACGTTTAGATTGGCTATTCTTCATCAATTTAAGCAATAATCTGGCAACCGGGCTTATCCTGATAAAATCATGCCTATCGGAATGAATTATTCTTTACCTTTCGTTGCCGATACTAAAAATATGGTCCTCTCGATGCGTTTCATTGGCTTATGGCTCTTATATGGTCTCTCGTTCCTATCCGTTTCCGCCCAAGAAACCGGAGACTATGTATGGTTTGATCCTCTCGAACAGCTCAACCAGATCGAAGGCCAAGGTTGGCCCGATATTGGGTTTAACCGTTTGCCTGACAAGGCGGAGCATGCCGTTAGGGACGCTGTTTGGTCATTATCAAAGCATGCTGCGGGACTATCCATTCGTTTTGTGACCGATGCCGACAGCCTAGAGATTACCTATGAGGTCGATGGAAATTATGCCATGAACCACATGCCGGCCACAGGTGTAAGTGGGGTCGACCTATATGGAAAAGATGACGATGGGCGATGGTTGTGGTACCGAGGGAAGAACACCTTTGGCGATAAAGTGGTATTTCATTTCAAAACCGAAAAAAGCGGGCCGGAAGGGCGGCGCTATCAATTGTACCTTCCCTTATACAACAACTGTAAAAACTTGAGATTCGGTATCCCTAAAGGAAGGAAAATCACGTTTCTTCCCGTAAGAACGGAAAAACCGGTCTTGGTGTACGGCACTTCCATCACCCAGGGTGCCTGCGCTTCAAGGCCCGGAATGGCATGGACGAATGTGCTAGGCCGAAAATTGAACTATCCCATTACTAATTTGGGGTTTTCAGGAAATGGCCGCCTAGAACCCGAAGTCATGGAATTCATTACACAGGTAGATGCTGCGGTTTATGTACTTGATTGCCTTCCTAATCTAGGTCCGAACGAAACGCGTAACGAAGCGGAAATCAAAAAACGCCTGTACGCCAGTATCAAACACATTCGTGACCAAAAGCCAAAAGCCGATATTTTATTGACACATCACGCTGGATATAGTGACGGGGAAGTCGATTCGGCCCGAAAAGCCATTTACGAAACCCTCAATCGCTGGACGACCGAAGTTTTTGATGAGTTACGGTCAACGGGTGAGGCCCACCTTTTTATGCTAACCAAAAAGGAAATCAACCTTTCAAATGATGCTTTTGTAGACGGAACCCACCCCACTGATTTGGGAATGGAACAGTACGCAAAAGCCTACGAAAAGAAACTAACCGAAATAGTAACCCACTAAACCATCCCAAAAGATGAAAGAGATCATATGTATCATGCTGCTATGCGCCCTGCAAGTGACCGCCCAAAAGGAGAAAAAAGAGGAGATCAAGCCCATTCCGAAAGCTAAGTCTTTCGTCACCTCACATCAAGGAGTTTTCGGGGGTAAAACCATCAACTATAAAGCTACGGCCAAAGAAACTTTTCTTACCAACAAGATGGGGGATTCGATCGCAACTTTTTGGTCAGTAGCCTATACCAAAACACCTATGGGCGATGTTGGTAAAAGACCGGTTACCTTTGTTTTCAATGGAGGTCCCGGCTCAGCTTCCATGTGGTTGCATATGGGATTTTTCGGCCCGAAAGTGGTTCAGGTAGATTCCGATGCGATAAAGGATGACGGTGCCGCCCCCTACGACCTTGTTAAAAATGAACACGGATTACTGGACCTTACCGATTTGGTTTTTATCGATCCCGTAGGCACAGGATACAGTCGTCTGGTTGGAAAGGGGAAGGGGAAAGACTTCTATGGCCTGAAGGAGGATGTGGACTCCTTTGCCCAATTTATCCGTAAATGGGTAACCGAAAACCAACGTTGGTTCTCTCCAAAATACCTGGCCGGGGAAAGCTACGGTACCACCCGTGCCGCATACTTAGGAAAAGCATTGGAAGGTTCAGGACAGAATATGGCCCTCAACGGAATGATCCTGATTTCGCAAGCCCTAGACTATGCCGGCTCAACCTCGATACACCACAACATGACATCTTATATTACGTATCTGCCCAGTATGGCCGCTACGGCCTGGTATCATAAAAAAGCGGGGCAAGGGAAAACCTTGGAGGACTTTGTAGCCGAATGCCGTAAATTCACCTATGAGCGCTATTCGCCAGCACTGTACAAGGGAAATCTTTTGGCGGATTCCGAAAAAGAAGCCATTGCCGATAAACTGAGCTATTTCACTGGCTTGGACAAAACCTATATTCTAAACTCCAATTTGCGCATTCTAATGGGGCGTTTTCAAAAAAAGCTCTTAGAAGATAAAGGTTTGGCCGTTGGACGATTAGACGGTCGATTTATGGGCGACGAGGTCGACAAGGTTGCCGAACGTCCTCATTTGGGGGATCCTGCGAGCTATCAGATCAGTGCGGCCTACACCGCGGCCCTAAATCACTACTTCGCCTCGGAACTCAATGTAAAAATGGACAGGCCATATATTACCTCCGGAGGTGGTAGCGGATGGCGCTGGCGTACCGTGCCGGATGGTCAATATTGGGAGCCAATGCCCGTCAATACCGCACCGCATTTAGGAGAAACAATGCGTCGAAACCCGGCCATGAAAGTCATGGTCGCCAGTGGATATTATGACCTCATCACTCCGTTCTTCGACGCTGAATATACCTTTGCCCGCAATGGTATTGCCACCAGCAGGGTAGAAATGACCTATTATGAAGCTGGCCATATGATGTATACCCACCAACCCGATTTGATTAAACTCGCTACGGATATCCGCACGTTCTTAACCGCGCAATAGCCATTTATCCATGGGTCCAAAACATGTATTGACTACAGTAGTCACCTTTCTCTTTGCATTCCTCCTTTCGGGGCAAGAAAATGCATGGCGCATCATTTCGAAAAACGAGATTCAACGCGAGTTTTCCGAAGATCGTACCCAGGTCTACTCCGATAACATTGAAATGGCCGGAAAGCGAGTTGCGGCCATCGTGAACTATGCTATAGATTCGATGGGAAATCTTGCGGTGGAACGCGAGGTGTTTTTCCCCCAATTGCATCCCTATATCAAAGAAAATGATCCGAGCTGGTATGTATATCGCTCCTATCTAAAGGATACTCATACAGATGCTATTTTACCGCAATTGTTTATCGGAGAAAAACAATTTGCGCCCGGGCCCATTAAAAAAAGTACTATTGATGGGATGTTACATTTTGAGCATCACCCCGCTACATCAGGTATCGTAATGAAGCGGTCTTTTTTACCCTCGATGAGCGAGCGGCTCTTTTTAGAGCGCGTTAGCCTAACCAATACCGCGGATAGCACTATTCGCCTGCGCGCTGCACAAATGAGGTTAGAAACGAAGGATAGTGGTCAGAAAGGCACTTTTACAACGACTGTTTGGTCTGATGTACCGGATGCGGTTCAATTGAAGGCGGGGGAGACTTTTTCATTTTCCGTTTCAATCGCTGCCCAATTGAATGATGAAGTACTAACTGCTTCGGACTTCGAGAAAACTTGGGCCGAACGAACCGTGTTTTTGAATTCCATGTCCGGTTCTTTACAGTTGGAAACTCCAGATAAGGTGCTCAATACCCTTTTTGAATTCTCTAAAACCAGGGCTTCAGAGAGTATTTTCGAATCCAAATTGGGATTGATCCATTCCCCCGGAGGAGGACGGTATTACGTAGGTATATGGGCCAATGATCAAGCCGAATATATCAGTCCCTTTTTTCCATATCTCGGGTACGACATTGGTCACCGGTCAGCTATGAATATGTATCGGGCCTTTGCCAAGGAAATCAATCCTGAATATACAAAGTTGCCCTATGCCTTCGAAGTAGAAGGTTTGCCACCTCCCAGTCCATTAGATCGAGGTGATGCCGCTATGATCGCATATGGCGCGAGCCAATATGCGCTGGCCACTGGTGATACTACGGTAGCGCATGAATTATGGCCTTTAATTACATGGTGTCTCGAGTACAATCGGCGACAATTGAATGAAGCCGGAGTGGTTCGCTCTGAGTCGGACGAAATGGAGGGTCGCATCGAAACCGGTGACGCGAATCTTTCTACCTCCTCATTGTATTATGGCGCCTTACGGCATGCAAGCGATTTAGCAAAATCACTCGGCAAATCAAATACCACTATTAAGCGCTATCAAAAACGGGCCAAAAAGCTGCGCAGTGCTATGGACAGCTATTTCGGAGCCGCTATCGAAGGTTTAAATACCTATCGGTATTACGATGGGCACACCACGTTGAGGCATTGGATATGCCTGCCTTTGGTGGTAGGCATTGACGACAGAAAAGAAGATACTATCGAGGCGTTGTTCGATAGGCTGTGGTCGGGAAAGGGTGGAGTTCATGTTGAAAAAAACAATCCCAACAAATCGGTTTCCGAGATATTTTGGGATCGTGGAACCCTATATGCCTTGCGGGGCACTTTTATCGCCGGGGCCACTCAAGTATCCCTTGATAAACTACAGCAGTTTTCAAAAGAACGTCTTTTGGGCAATCGAGTGCCTTATGTTGTAGAGGCATATCCTGAAGGGGGTATGGCGCACCTTTCTGCCGAAAGCGGACTTTATTGTCGCGTTTTCATCGAAGGGCTTTTCGGAATCAACCCCACCGGTTTTGACCGCTTCACTCTTACCCCTAGGCTACCGAAAGAATGGAACACCATGGCACTAAGGAAAATCAAGGCCTTTGGAAAAGACTTCGATATCGAGGTATCACGGACCGCTACAGGCGCCAACATAAAGATCAAAGAGGGCCAAACCGGGAAGTTACTCCTAGAAAAGAATTCAAATCTTCAACAACCGATTTCGTTTCAATTTTAATTTTTTCTCTATGTACAAGTCGTTCGTTTTTTTTCTCTTCACCTGTCTGTTCACTCAAGGCCAAGAAAAAATCGTATCGATTCATGTGCTGGGAATCGTTCAAGATGCGGGCGCTCCCCATATTGCCTGTGAAAAGGCCTGCTGTTCTACCCTATTCAAAAATTCGGAGCTATCGCCTGAAGTAGTTTCCTTAGGTGTCATAGATGAAGCAACACAAAAAACCTTTCTTTTTGAAGCGACTCCCGACATCACCACCCAGCTTCGTGCCTTGAGGGGCAAAACGGATTTCAAGACCAACGATATTCCCGATGGCATTTTTCTGACCCATGCCCACATCGGTCATTATACCGGTTTGATGTACTTGGGCAAGGAGGCGACCAATGCTAAAGCCGTTTCGGTCTACGCGATGCCAAAAATGAAACGTTTTCTCGAGGAAAACGGTCCATGGAGTCAGTTGGTGCACAATTCGAACATACAGATCGAAGCCTTAAAAAATAAGGCGGAGATCCAACTTACTTCCGCCCTAAAAGTCATTCCCTTTACCGTTCCACATCGTGATGAATACTCTGAGACCGTAGGGTATACGATTATCGGGCCGCAAAAGCGCATACTCTTCATTCCTGATATCGACAAATGGGAAAAATGGAAAACTAGTATCGTCGCAGAAATCGCAAAAGTAGATTACGCTTTTTTGGATGCCACCTTTTACGACGCTCAAGAAATCAACAATCGTGCTATCTCGGAAATACCACATCCCTTTGTCATAGAGAGTATGGAGCTCTTTAAAAACCTGCCAAAAAGCGAAAAAGCGAAAGTATATTTCATCCATTTAAACCACACCAATCCATTGTTGAACGCGAACAGTGAAGAGTCTAAAGAGGTCTTAAAGAAAGGGTACCACATTGCGCGTAAGCATATGCGCTTTGAACTTTAAAAAGGGTGGAGACCAGTATAAAAAAACATATCGAATACCTACTTTGCATTCAAATTCGAAAGATACAGGGTCTTTCTGGAGGTGATATTTCCCGAGCCTATCTACTGGAAACCGATATGGAGCGCTTCTTTTGCAAAGTCAATGATCATGCCGATGCTTTTGATATGTTTCAGGCCGAAAAGTCGGGCCTTGACGCCATTGCCAAAACCCACACCATTGCTACCCCGAAGGTACTACTTTGCGAAAAACTGGAACAAGGGGGACTCTTAGTGATGGAATATATTGAACCTAAAAGGAGTGGTTCGAAAGATATGGAACTACTAGGGCATCAATTGGCAGCCTTGCATCGATTTTCAGGTGCTTCCACTTTCGGGTGGAAGACCGATAACTATATCGGAAGTCTTCCACAATCGAACCATATGCATTCGTCATGGCCTCAATTCTATGCGCATGAACGGCTCCTTCCGCAATTCAAAATGGCATATCAACAACAGTTGCTTTCCTTTAATGAAGTACCTACGGAGACAACGCTTCTCGACATGTGCGAAAAGTGCTTGCCCATAACCAAACCTTCCTTACTACATGGGGATTTATGGAGCGGCAACTATTTAATCGCCTCGGATAATACGCCTTACCTTATCGATCCTGCAGTCTATTTTGGCCATTTTGAAGTAGACTTGGCCATGACCCGTCTTTTTGGCGGCTTTGATTCCTCTTTCTATCGGGCTTATTCCGAGCATTTCCCAAAAGTAGGTGGGGAAAAGGCCCGAAACGATCTCTATCAACTTTATTACTTGTTAGTTCATTTGAATCTGTTCGGCAAATCTTATTATCGTCAGGTAAAAAGCATCATAGGTGCCTATTTCTGACATTTTTCCATATTTTTAAGGAAACCTTCTTCAACTATGAGTACAAAAAAAGGCTTGGCTTTTCTATTGGTATCGATATTTCTCGGAGGTTGTTTGATCCGTTGTACTTCGGACAAAAAGAAGGAAGTCGACCCAAGTCCACAGTACAGAACTTGGTCGTCTTATTTGGGCGACCCAGGCCGCAGCCACTACTCAACACTTTCACAACTAACCAAAGAAAATGTAAAGGATTTAAAGGTTGCATGGTCATATGAAGCCGATGATTGGGGCCAAATGCAAATGAACCCTCTTGTGGTCGGCTCTATCTTGTATGGCGTTACCGCTGCTTTACGCGTAGTTGCCTTACATGCCGAGACCGGTGAGGAAATCTGGCAGTTTGGTGATTCGGTCAAGGTGTGGCATTCCACTTCACGCGGAGTTTCGTATTGGGAAAAGGGCGACGACAAGCGCATCTTGTGCACACGAGGTTCTGACCTTTTTGCCTTGAACGCACTCACGGGAAAACCTATCGCATCCTTCGGAGATCAAGGAAAAGTGGATATGCGATCGGGAATGCCAGAATCCGCTAAAAATAAGTTTGTCATTTCAAACACTCCAGGAACGGTGTACAAGGATATTATTGTAATGCCTTTGCGTTTATCCGAAGGACCGGGAGCTCCCCCTGGAGATATTATAGCCTTCAATATCCTAACGGGAGACGTAGCATGGGTGTTTCATACCTTGCCCGAAAAAGGTGAAGAAGGATATGATACCTGGAGCACAGATCCAAGGGAAAGCCGTACCGTTGGCGCAGCAAATAATTGGGCAGGTATGGCTGTGGACGAGGAAGCAGGAATCATCTACGCCCCTACGGGTTCGGCCGCACCCGATTTCTACGGTGGAAATCGATTGGGCAGTAATCTTTTCGCGAATTGTCTGTTGGCTTTGGATGCCGACTCTGGAAAACGCTTGTGGCATTTTCAGTTCATACACCACGATATTTGGGATAGGGATGCACCCGCACCGCCCAATCTGTTAACGGTCACACAAGACGGGGAAAAAATTCCGGCAGTGGCTCAGGTCACCAAACAGGGTTATGTCTACCTGTTCAATCGACTTACCGGGGCACCCCTATTCGATATTGAAGAAGTTCCTGTACCCCAATCGACCATTGAAGGAGAGGAAGCTTGGCCCACCCAGCCGCTACCCATAAAACCAAAACCCTTTGCGAGACAATCCAAAGACCTTACAGAGGCCGATATTGGCACCTTTGCGGAAAACAGAGACGAATTACTGGAATTTTATGCCTCCGCCGACAAGCATCAGTATGCGCCTCCGGCGTTGACCCCTAAGTTTCTTTTGCCAGGATACGATGGAGCTGCTGAGTGGGGCGGGGCGGCGGCCGATCCAGAAGAGGGAATACTCTATGTGAATGCGAACGAAATGGCATGGAATTTACAGATCGGACCCCAAGATAAGATTGCTGAAGATACGCCTATGGGTCAAGCCGCCTACCAAAAATATTGTGTCACTTGCCATCAAACGGACCGAAAAGGATTGGAGGCTAGTGGATTTCCTTCCTTGCTGGATTTGCAATTGCGCAAAGAAAAAACAGAGGTGAAAGAAATCATTACCAACGGTAAGGGAATGATGACGGGCTTTCCCCAAATCGAAAAAAAGGAAATGGAGGCGTTGCTACGGTTTTTGTACGAGGAGGAGATACAGCACAATGTCGTTGAAAAAATAGCTTCGGATACCAATGGAACGGAAGGAAAGCCTAGCTATAAACACACCGGTTACAATAAGTTTTTGGATAGTAACGGACTGCCTGGCATAAACCCTCCTTGGGGAACAATGCACGCTATAAACTTAAATACCGGCGAATTTATTTGGTCTATTCCCTTCGGCGATACTCCACAATTAGGAGAGCGCGGGAAAGGAACCGGTTGTGAAAATTATGGCGGGCCCATCGTTACGGAAAATGGTCTCCTTTTTATCGCGGCAACCAAAGACGGTTACTTTCGGATTTTTGATAAACATACGGGCGATTTGCTTTGGGAGTATGCCCTTCCGGCCGCTTCATTTGCCACACCCGCTATGTATGATGTGAATGGCAAACAATATATCGCTTTGGCCTGTGGGGGTGAAAAATTGGGGACGGAGAAGGGAAATCAAATCATTGCCTTCGCGCTAGAATAGTTGAATATGAAACGTCTTCGAATACTCGTTGTCGGTTGCGGAAATATGGGAACATCACATGCCCGGGCCTACAATCAAATGGATGGTTTTGAAATTGTCGGTCTGGTCAGTAGACAACCGAATAGTCGTGAAATGCTTTCCAAGGAACTAGGAGGTTATCCTGCTTTCGAGGATTATGAAACGGCCTTACATGAAACACGGCCTGATGCCGTTTCCATCAACACCTATCCAGATACCCACGCCACATATATTCGCATGGCCCTAGATGCCGATGCCCACGTCTTTGTGGAAAAACCCTTGGCCCTTACCGTTGAAGATGCCCAAGAATTAGTTGATCTCGCCTTCAAAAAAGACCGAAAAATGGTCGTCGGGTATATTCTTCGCGTGCACCCTGCCTGGGCTACCTTTGTCAAGGTCGCACACACGCTAGGAAAACCTTTGGTGATGCGGATGAACCTCAACCAACAAAGTTCAGGTGCCAATTGGTATACGCACAAACAATTGATGAACAGCATGTCGCCCATCGTGGATTGTGGAGTACATTATGTGGATATCATGTGCTTAATGACCCGATCAGAGCCTATTTCGGTAAGTGCCATCGGTGCTCGACTTTCGGAAGAAATCGATCCGAAAATGTATAACTACGGCCAACTGCAAGTGCGGTTCAAAGATGGGTCAGTAGGTTGGTACGAAGCCGGATGGGGGCCTATGATGAGCGAAACGGCGTTCTTTGTCAAGGACGTTGTCGGTCCTAAAGGCTGCGTTTCTATAACCGATGAGGCCAAAGGCGATTCGGATAGTGTCGATGACCATTCAAAAACGGGAGGCTTGAAATTGCATCACAGTGCCCTAGACGAAAACGGAAATTTCATTAAGATGGATGAGTGGATAGACACTTCCGATGAACCCGACCATGACGGACTCTGTCGTTTGGAGCAGGACTATTTTTTACAAGCGATACAGCATAACGTAGATCTAAGCGATCATTTGCGGGATGCGGTGAACAGTCTGCGAATTGTGTTGGCTGCCGATCAATCGTTTCGAACGGGCAAGACCATAGAACTATAGGCTTATGATTACACTTCTTAAACAATCGGAATCCTTCAAGAATCGCATTGCAATTGTTTCCAAAGGAAAATCCTTTTCGTATGGGCAACTTTTAAAGACCTCCAAAGCCGTAGCCGCGAATCTCTTGCGAGAAACCACTGACCTCAACGAAGCACGTGTCACGTTCTTGATTCCTCCTTCATTTGAATATACGGCTGTGCAATGGGGCATTTGGGCAGCAGGTGGAATTGCGGTTCCACTTTGCATATTGCATCCCTTACCGTCCATTCAATACGTGCTGGAAGATACCCAGGCAAGAATCGTCATCGCCGATGCCGCCTACTATGACTTTCTAAAACCCCTAGAAGACCATATGGGTATTTCGGTAATCACTTTAGAGTCTATTCTAAAGGAAACCATCGTACCATTACCCGACATCGACTCTTCAAGACGTGCGATGATCCTGTATACCAGTGGGACCACAAGCAAACCCAAAGGGGTGGTGACTACCCATGCCACTATTGAAGCGCAAATCACCACCTTGGTCAACGCCTGGGAGTGGCGAAAAGAAGATCACATACTAAATATCTTACCTTTACATCATGTGCATGGTATCATTAATGTGCTGAGTTGTGCCCTTTGGAGTGGAGCGTGTTGTGAATTTTTGCCAAAGTTCGATGCGGATAAGGTATGGGCCACGATTGCCTCCGAGCGATTGACACTGTTCATGGCCGTGCCCACGATTTACTATAAATTGATTTCCTTTTGGGAAGAGCTCCCAGCCACAACACAAGAAGTATACTCGCGGGCCGCCTCACAACTTCGTTTGATGGTTTCGGGTTCCGCCGCCTTACCTGTCCCTGTTCTGGAAAAATGGAAAGAAATCACAGGACAAACCTTATTGGAGCGCTACGGGATGACCGAAATCGGTATGGGATTATCCAATTCATACCGCGGAGAGCGACGGCCAGGGCATGTGGGATTACCCCTGCCGGGGGTGGAAATGCGATTGGTCGATAGTGCGAATAGGCCCGTACCCGAAAATACACCAGGAGAGTATCAAATCAAGGGACTAAGCGTGTTCAAGGAATATTGGCAAAAACCCGAAGCTACAAAAAAGGCGTTCACGGAAGATGGTTGGTTCATTACGGGCGATATTGGAATGTTGAGCGATGGACTTTATAAGATTTTAGGTCGTGATAGTGTAGACATTATTAAGTCTGGCGGCTATAAAATATCGGCTTTGGAAATCGAAGACGTGCTTCGAAAACATGATATGGTAGCCGATTGTGCAGTCGTTGGGTTACCTGATGAAGAATGGGGTGAAGTCGTATCCGTTTGCTTGATTCCCAAAAGCAAGGAACTTGATGTTGAGGAGGTCTCCAGTTGGCTCAAGACCCAATTGCCCGCCTATAAAATTCCTCGAAAATACATGCTCAGTGCCGAGTTGCCCCGTAATGTTTTAGGGAAGGTGACCAAAAACGAACTGAAGAAGCGGTGGCCTGCTATCGCTCCTTAAGGAAACGTATAACCTCCCTCCTTTTTTAGGATGGAAACATTGTAAAAACACTATTTTTAACTATGGATTTCTTCACCTTATTTCCGTATATAGGTATTCTCATTTTGGTCATTATTAATGCGGCTTTGGTGCTTCGTCGAAAGGTGACCATCGACGAAAGTGACCATACCCCGGAACACTGATGACATACTTCAGCGAACATTATGTCACGATTCTTTTGACCATATTATATGTGGGAGGATGCTTGTATATTGGATGGTATTTTAAAAAGAAGGCATCTCAAGGTGTTGAAGGCTATTATGTGGCCAAACGCGAAATTCCAGGATGGGTCATTTCACTGGCGTTCTTTTCTACCTCCGCTAGCACCAATACCTATATCGGGCAGGCCGGGAAATCTTTTCAATATGGCTTATCTTGGGCATGGATGGGTCTGATTTGGACGGTGTTCTGCATTATTTCCTGGCAATTATTGGGGCCTAAAATGCGCTTTCAAACGGCCCGTCTAAAATCCTTTACGATTCCCGATTATTTTCATTTGCGGTACAAAAGCGAGCTCGCCAAAAGTATTCGTGTGCTCTCTGCGGTCATTATACTGTTTGCCACCCTCTGGTACATGATCGGTATTGCCAAGGGTTGTGCCCATGTGCTGACATCGGTTTTGGATATTCCTTATGAATATGGGTCGTTCGCGATAATCGCGATTACCTGTGCCTATACCATTTGGGGTGGAATGTACAGCGTATTATGGACCGATGCTATTCAAGGCATCATCATGTTCGGTGTTGCTATTCTAATGCTAGCTATACCCTTTATTTATGTTGGAGGACCGGACAATTTGCTGGAAGCCATCCGTACGACCGAGCATCTGACCAAATCAGGTGTGCCCATCAAATCGGGTTTAGTGACCTTCGGTGAACTGGTTTCCTTTCTATATATTTTGGGTATTGGGCTTTCCATCGGTATGAAACAGCTATCCGAACCAAAGAACCTTATTCGATTCTATTCTATCGACAATGCCAAAAGTATGCGATTTGCCATGATCTGGACGCCTGTTTTTCTCGGTATTTCCCTAGTTTGCGTTATGGGCCTAGGTGCACTGGTCCACAGTATGGCGACTCCTGATGAAGCTGCCTACCTTATTCAACATACCGACGAGGTTATTGGTTTTATGTTGGCCAAGTTCGATAACGAATTAGTAAGTGGTATTTGTGTGGCAGGGCTTTTCGCCGCCGGAATGTCTTCATTAGCATCTGTTATTATTATTATTGGAACAGCATTTGTCAAGGACATCTGGCATGTCATCAAGCCGATGCCCCAGCATAAAATCGTACCCCGTACCAAATGGTTCATGGCCCTGTACTGTTTATTGGTCTATGTGCTGACGCTTTACCCCATGGCGGGAATCGTGGAACTGACCGCTTTCGCCGGGGCAGTTTTTGCCGCAAGCTTTTTTCCTGCGATTTTCGGGGGACTTTATTTGAAATGGGGAACTGATTTAGGCGCCATGACCTCCATGATCGCAGGTATGTTCGTCAATATCATCTGGCGTTTCGCCATTCGGTTTGAATATGATGCCTTAAAGGATGTTCACGAGATCATCCCCGCCTTTATCGTATCAATGATGACCTATGTAGTCGTTAGCCTGTGGAGCCGGAAGCGAGCTCCCGATGCCGCTCATTTAGCAGTGGTTTTTGGTGTGTCTAAGAAAGCTTAGTATAGGTCTACTTGGGCAATCGATTTTTTACTAGGGCTATTTGCCCCATATGATTGGCTTGATGCTCCATGACATGGTACCAGACATAATGGTAGTTCAACCCTTCATCGATTTCCGATGCAAACCAGATATCGTCTTTGGTTTTGAGTCCGGCCAAGGTTTTCTGACGTACTTCGTCCCAAAGATCTAAGTAATGTTCGATCGGTTCTCCTTGAAGCATATTTTTAACCTCATCATTTAATTCGCCAGCGATTCCAAGACGTTTGCGTTCCTCAGCGGTCCATTGTCTCCCTTCCAAAGATTCTATCTGATAATAGGCCTCTGTGGAAATTAAGTGCATCACCAAGGATCCTATACTGTTCGCATGTTCATCAAATCTAAAATCCGTTTCGGTTTGGTCCAGGTCTTTAACTTGTTCCGTGATTCTCGTCTTCAGATCTTCGAGCATGGCGACCATCAACCCGATGTCATGAGAGTACCCTTCCTCAGGGTGGATTTCGTATTGGGCGAAGCTCATCGTGGTTGTGAGCAACAGGATAGCTAAAAATCTAGGTTTCATTATCTTTTTTTTATTGTTTTGGCCTCTGTTCTTTCATTCATTTGCTTTGACAAAAATGTGCCCCAAAAATTATCTAAATACTGGCGTCTTGGTCAAATCGATCAGATCGTTGTCCTTTTCCTTCAAAATACGCTTAGTGCGTAAGTACCGGTTCAGATTGTATTCATCAAAATTCAATGCATTGGGATCGACACTACTGACACGCACCATATTCGAAGCATGAATGAATTCGTCATTACCGATCCACATCCCTACATGTACCACTTTTTCCTTGGTAGAATCGGTCGCTTTTCTTCCGAAGAACAGTAAATCCCCTTTTTTGAGATGATCAAAGTTACGGTTTTCATCGATTTGCCTTCCCGTATGTACCTGTTGTGAGGCATCTCTGGGGATGACCATTCCGTTAAGAAAATACACGGTTTTGGTAAATCCACTGCAGTCCATTCCTTTGGTCGATGTGCCCCCCCATAAATAAGGAACCCCTGTTAAGGTTTTGGAGGTCGCCACTAGATTTTCAGGTGTAGGGTCCATCTTTTGAATCCATCCTGAATAGCTTTCCGCCTCATCAAAACGTACCATCGCTATACGCCCATCGGGATATGCGACGACAAAATGGTTGGCCGCTAATTTTACGAATTCGAGTACGTTTCCTGCGACCAAATCAGAGACCACTTCATTCTCCCCTGAATCCACATACGCATGGCCATAGGTTTTGGTATAGATAATCTTATCCCCTGTTTTCCAATCTTCAAAGCGTTGCGGTTCCATTAGGGTAATGCCCCCATCATCGACCCAAGACAGATACTTATCGGGCGTTTGAATATAATACCAACCTCCTGCCTCTTTTAATACTTTTACAGGGGTGCCCAAGGTCCCTTGAGTAGCCAACTCGGCCGAATGCTTAGGGTTACTTCTTAGGTTGGCAACTGAAATATTGATTACCGCTTGGGTCTTACCATCCAAAGCTTCGGAAGGAAGTAGTTGAACACTATCGATTACCCGAACATTCAATGTGGCTAGTTTCCCTTTTAAAGCATCTAGGGCATCGGGCAAATTGCTTTCCCCTTTTAAAATGATGTCTCCTTTTTGTTGTAAAGCGGACACATCAAAAAGCGCAACTCGCTTATCGGGAGCGAACTTTGTCTTGATCGCCGCTATCTCGTCGTCAAATGGAATTTGCTTCGTTTGTTCTCCACAAGCTTCGAAGAGTAAAAATGTAAAAAGACCTAATACTATCGTATTTAATCGCTTCATCTTTCTTTTTAGTTAATTTTTACCGAAAATTACTTCTTTTTTGAGCATTACTTCGCAAAGATCTGAAATCACCTTAAATGCCGAACCTAAAATTTTGTTATTAAATCAAACCATTTGGGAAATAGCTAGCTGTATTTCAATGAATAAAAACCCCAACGTTGAAGAGTATGTATTGAAAGCATTATTTTCGTAGAGAATACCCAAGGCATCTTTCATGAGAATACCCTTCAACAAACCTTTTCTAACGGGTAATGAAACCCAATATATTGAACAAGCCGTTACTTCTGGAAAGATTTCCGGTAACGGGGATTTCACTAAAAAATGTCATCACTATTTTGAATCCCGTTACGGATTTAAAAAATGTCTGCTCACCACCTCATGCACTGATGCCCTTGAGATGGCTGCCATTCTAATCGACATCGAACCTGATGACGAGGTGATTATACCATCTTACACATTTGTCTCTTCTGCCAACGCCTTCGTTTTGCGAGGAGCTAAAATTGTTTTTGCGGATAGTGGTGGTAACAGCCCTAATATCGATCCAGGTCAACTTGAGAATCTAATTACCCCTAAAACCAAAGCAATTGTGGTAGTTCACTATGCCGGAGTTGCTTGTGCTATGGATGAAATTATGGAAATAACAAACCGCCACTCCCTATTTGTCATTGAGGATGCGGCCCAAGCCATTGATTCTTTCTATAAGGGGAAGCCCTTGGGCGGTATTGGCCATTTCGGCACATTTTCTTTTCATGAAACCAAAAATATAATCAGCGGAGAAGGTGGAATGTTGGTGGTCAACGATGAGAGATTCATCCCTCGGGCCGAAATCATTTGGGAAAAAGGAACGAACCGTTCCTCCTTCTTTAGGGGAGAGATTGAAAAATATTCATGGGTCGATATTGGGTCTTCTTTTCTTCCTTCCGAAGTCATTGCGGCATTTCTCTATGCGCAACTTGAAAATCTAGAAAGAATTCAAGAGGTTAGAAAACGTATATGGGATACTTATTGGACTTCCTTTGCAGGGCTCCAGACCAAAAAGAAAATAGAGCTACCTGATTTACCATCTTACGCAACGAACAATGCCCATATGTTCTATCTGGTTTGTTCCAATAAAGAACAACGTGATGGATTGATTGCCACGCTCAAAGAAAAAAGTATCCTTTCGGTATTTCATTACTTGTCATTGCATAAAAGTCCCTTTTATAGCGATAAGCATGATGGAAGAAACTTGGAAAACTGCGACCGATTTGCGAATTGTCTGATACGCCTGCCTTTCTTTTATTCCTTAACGACCAAAGAACATGTTGAAGTAATCGAAACTTGTAAAAGCTACTTCAATAGTTGAGACCATATGTCAAAGAAAATACCTCACATCATTTTTTCAATTTTTCTAGGGATGCTAAATCTCAGCCTTCTCTGTGTTGTTGGATGGGCTAGCTATCGTGGTTTTGAACTAAGTGATGAGAGTTTTTATTATTTAGGTTATCTATATTTTGACAATACCCCTGATTTAACGGCCGCTTCATTTCATCTTATTTACGGTCGACTCTTTTCATTTCTTGACCTCGGTTTGCCTGAGGTTCGCCTCCTTCGCCTTTTTCTCACCCTATTGGCCTCCTTGGTCTTATACGTTGGAATTCAACAACGAAAAGGTGCCTCCCCCTGGTGGGATAGATTAATTCTTTTCAACATTGTCTTGGGTGGTATGTTGTTAGGCTATGCTTGGGCTCCCCTGGCTTTGTCATATAATTCAATGTCTTCGATTCTTATCGCATTTATTGTTGGCTTTTGGCTACTGAGTCTGGGAACAAAAGGTTGGCCGAAAATGACCTATTGGATGGTACTTGGAAGTCTATTTGTATTGCTGTTCTTCACAAAAGCTACTAACCTAATACTACTCCCCCTTATCATAATGGCCACCTTATATTGGCAGTATACCCAGGGTATGCAAAAAAGACGATCGGTACGTTCCAGTATGCCCTATGGATTGGCTTTCACTATAGGAATAATAACCATGTTGATTATCATCAGTGGCGGCATCACATCAATTCAAGAAACAATCGATTCCTATTTGCAACAGCTATTCGGTCTGGCCAGTGGAGACTCATCACACTCATTTTCTTATTTATGGAATAGATACTATAAGAACGCCGAAATGGTTGTGCAAGAATTGAAGTTTCCAATTTTAGGGGTGTTATTCCTCTATGTATCGATTAAGGCCTATACCAAAACAAAACAGGGCAAAACCAATGCTTGGCTTTCTATAATGTTCAAGGTTCTTGGAATTCTAATCTTTTTGGCATTTATTATTCAAAATGAATATTGGAAAGGAGGTACGCTTTTAAAGTATAAAATTTTGATTCCGTATATTTTTGCCGTTGTCTTCGCCCTATTGAATCGTAGCATAGAGGCTAAAAAATTGAACTTAATCATTCTCCTTGGGCTATTGAGTGTTCCTATTGCTGGGGCCATTGGTACTAATAACGGACTTTCGGCTCAAGTCCTTTTTTATGCCGTCTTTGTTTTCTTAATGATTTACTATATGTTGGATTCTTCTTCCTCCAATTGGTTTAAAGGTTTTGTCATTAGTACCGTCATGCTGCTGGCCACTTCGCAGATAACTTCAGGCATAGTTCTTCGCCCCTATAGGGTAGCTCCCTTGGCCCAAAACACCTTGAGGTTAAACAAGGTTCCCACTTTAAAAAACCTAAAAGTCGATAGTACGGTTTTTGAGCTTTCCAAAAATTTAGAGTCCTTAGGGTCTTTCGAAGCTGAATATATCTTTACCTATTCCGGCATACTGGGCGTAAATACCTTGGCTGGCAAAAAGCCATATTCCCTAGAGTGGTTTAATGAAGGGGATGACGAGAAAATTTGCACGGTCATCAAAAAGTCCAAAATCAGTCCTGATAACATTCTTTTTCTAATTCCTGAAGAACTACCATTTACAACAGCAATATTATCATGTTTGGCAAATAAGGGTATTCATTTTAATGCGGATTATGCAAAAATCAAAAGCTTCAAATTCTTCTATCCGCGTCGCAAAAAAACAATGACTTTGAATGTTTATGAGTACTCTTCAAACTAGGTTCTTTCTATTTTTCGATATGGTTTTTGAGGTTAAGGCAGCTGTTTTTACAAACTGGTTGGTTCAATGAACATCCTAAGTGAGAAAATACCAGTATTCTAAATACCGTTTATCGATGTCTAGCATGTTTTAATGGAGTTTTTCGATGTTCTTACCTGTTTTGGGAAATTAAAAACCGACTGGTGAGTTGGTTCATGAAATTTAGGCTTGGTACGGTTATATATCGAAGACAAATGGTACGGTTATGTACACTTTTTAATAAATTGCATCAATTGACGGGCTTTCCGAATGAAATCAATTCATAAATGAACAACATAGAAGCAGATGAAATACAATTGGGTGAAAATGTCGTAATCTCTCCCTCCGCGGTCATAAGGGGCACCAACGGAAAAGCGAAAAGAGTCTGCATCGGTGATAACACCTATATTGGAGACCATGTTCAAATCATTGTGGATGATTTCAGTATCGGGGATTATTGCAAAGTGCATCATCATACAAATTTTCATGGATACAAACCTCTACGCATTGGACACAATGCATGGATCGGTCAGGGGTCATTAATCGACAGTATTGGCGGCACAACTATTGGTGATAATTGTGGTATCGGCGCCTATTCCCAGTTATGGAGCCACATTAGGTATGGTGACCCATTGGAGGGCTGTAATTATGAAGGTGCAACTCCGCTAACTATCGGTAAAGATGTGTGGTTTGTTGGCCATTGTATTGTATCCCCAATAATTGCCAAAGATAAGGCTATGGCCTTGGTAGGTAGTGTTATCACTGCCAACATGGAAGAAAACCACGTTTATGGAGGTTCCCCGGCAAAAGATTTGACCGACAAAATAAAGCCTCAGTTCACTCCTTTATCCATAGAACAAAAAAGAAGGTTGATGCGGCAGTTTCGTATTCCGGATGATATCAAGTTAATTGAAAGCACATCTGAAATCGAAAGTCCTGAAAAAATATCCTATTTCAACATTGTAGATAGAACCTACACGAAAAGGCGGTCAAAAAATGAGGTGGCCTTCATGAAAGAGCTACAGTCAAAGCTTATCAAGTTCAGTCCCATATTACCTTAATCGTATAAAACAGGAGAAGCAGATCTATATGGCTACCACAACTACACCTCTAATCTCAATAGTTTCACCGGTTTATAAAGCCGAAACCATTGTACATGAATTGGTAAAAGAAATCAAAGCTTCGCTAGAACCCATTACCTCCAATTATGAAATTATTTTGGTGAACGACTGTTCTCCTGATAACTCTTGGTTCAAGATAAAAGAAGAGTCCGAAAAGGACTATCGCATAAAAGGGGTTCACTTGAGCCGTAACTTCGGACAGCATTATGCGATTACAGCAGGTTTGAATTTTGCAAAAGGTGGTTGGGTCGTAGTAATGGATTGCGACCTGCAAGATCGCCCGGATGAAATACCTAATTTATACAACAAAGCCTTAGAAGGATGGGATATTGTACTTGCTCGCAGAACCGGAAGAAAAGATACGTTTACCAAACGAATTACAACCCATTTATTCTATAGGGCATATAACTACCTCAGCGGTCTCAATACGGATAGGAGTATTGCCAACTTTGGGGTTTATCATTCAAAAGTTATTAAAGAGTATATAAAGATGAAAGAAGGGGCGCGTTCTTTTCCCTCTTTGGTTCAGTTTCTAGGGTTTAAATCCTGTGCCATCGACGTAAAGCATTCCCAGCGTTTTGATGGAAAATCATCCTACACTTTCGCAACCCTCTTCAGACTAGCAGGAGACGTAATCATATCAAATAGCAACAAGCCGCTGCGAATGATAACAAGCTTAGGTTTTGTTGTCTCCGTGTTATCATTTGTCATTGCGCTCTATAATGTACTTTCCTATTACCTAGGTTTTATTCAGGTTCCGGGCTTTACTACTACTGTTTTCTCCATATGGTTTGTTGGTGGATTGCTATTGACCGTACTCGGTGTTATCGGTATTTACGTGGGTAGAATCTTTAATGAAGTAAAGGGGAGGCCTTTGTACATCGTTTCCAAAGTGCTTAACCTAGACTCTGGTCTGGATTGAGTTTCATAACTAATTAATTTGAGCGTATTTAGGGCTTAATAACCAACTCTTTTGTAGCTAGGACCGCAATGGGGGGTTTACCCCCTAACCATCATAACATGAGGGATACCATCCTCTAGATATTCGCCTCCTTTTTCGATAAAACCCAGTGAATTGTAGAAACGTTTTAAATAAGTCTGGGCCGACAGCGCGATTGAAGTTTCCTTAAACTGTTCTTCAACAGCTTTAATCGATGCTGTCATAATAGCAACTCCATAACCATGTTGACGTTCTCCCTCCTTGACCACTACCCTACCAATACTAGCTTGTGCCAAATAATCGCCAGCTTTAAAAATGCGGGTATATGCCACAATCCGATTGTTTTTGGTTCCGATAATATGAAGTGCCTTCTGGTCTTTACCGTCCAAATCTTGATACACACAATCTTGTTCGACAACAAAAATTTCAGAGCGTAGTTGCAGTAAATCGTACAACTCTGCGGTATTCATTTCTTCAAAGGTCTTTACGGAAATCTTGAGCATGGGTATCGGTATTAAATCATTACACAATTGTTGGCCCTTTTATTGGTTCTCGCAATGGTCTAAAGTCAACGTTATCAATCTTGAACGATGATTTGTTTACTATCACATTTACCGAATTCCGGTTGAATGTTCACATGGTTAATACCATGATTGTGATACACTTCTTCTTCTATTCTTTCAAGAATAGCATCGAATTCGGATAGGCGAATATCTTTACTAAAGTCAATATGGGCCTCTAAGTGCACTTCATCTTCGTTTAACTGCCATATGTGCACATGATGTACGTTTTTTATAGGTTCTATTTCTAAAATGGCCGTTACGATTTCCTGTACCTCTATTGAATTTGGGGTAAACAACATCAATACTCGAGTCGATTGTTTCAATAGATCATACCCCATATAGATCAGGTATACGGCAATGGCCAAGGTCAATGCAGGGTCTACCCAATACCATTGAAAAAACTTCATTAAAATACCACCGATCAAAACCGCTACTGAAGCCATCATATCGGTCAGTAGGTGCAAATAGGCCGATTTCATATTCATATTACTATCCGCATCCCTTTTAAGAAGGAGTACACTGAATCCGTTTGCGCATATTCCTAATAAGGATAACCATATGACCAAATTCGAAGCGACTTCCTGGGGTTGTTGAAAACGTTCGACAGCCTCAAAAATCAAAATAATGGCGACAATCATCAGGGCCGCGGCATTGACAAAAGCCGCGATAATTTCCGCACGTTTATAGCCGAAAGTCTTATTGTTCGAAGAGGGTCTTTTCGATAGTAAGTTTGCCACATAACTCACAATTAAAGAAAGTACATCGCTGAAATTATGAAGTGCATCGGAAAGTAAGGAAAGGCTCCCGGAAACCAATCCCCCGATAACCTGGGCAACGGTAATCAAAATGTTCAGAAGGATGGAAATAATCAAATTACGCCCCTTCACATCCGGATGATGGTGATGGTCGTGATGATGTGAATGACTATGACCCATGGTATGTTATCAAACCTGTACGCTATCCACACAAGGTAACGAATAGAAACTACACCGTTTCGCTTCTAGATTCAATCGCCCAATACAAAATATCAAGTGCGATATCGCTTATTTTTCAACTAAGAACAAGGTATCTTTTCTATACGACGTTCATGTCTTCCCCCTTCAAATTCTGTATTCAAAAATACTTTGACCATTTCCAAAGCTTGGGGCAAAGAGATAAAACGAGCCGGAAGACTCAAAATATTAGCATCATTATGTTCACGACCAAGCTGAACGATTTCCTTGGTCCAACACAAAGCGCATCTCACCTTCTGATGTTTATTCGCTGTCATCGATGCTCCGTTACCACTGCCACAAACAATAATACCAAGATCTACCTTGCCTTCTTCTACGTCGGTGGCTACGGGATGAACAAAATCAGGATAATCAACACTATCGGTTCCATCGGTTCCATAATTCGTAACTTCAATGGACAATGATTTGAGTAATCCAATAATCGCAAGCTTGTATTCCGTACCTGCATGATCGTTTCCTATCGCTATTTTCATGATGTATGGCATTGGTTAGTAGCACAAAGGTACAAATACAAGGGGTTTCACCACAACTATTCATTACTTCACAACAGATATTTCAATAGATTCGTTTTAATCAGTTCATTTGTTGTTGAGATTCCCTATTAGGATCGTTGATAAAGTTCACAAAAAAACTGATTTTAAAATTTTGTGAATTCATAAGAATAGTGCTTTACAAAACTATCTTCAGAATCCACAATTAACTTCTTAGAACATAAGAGAAAGATATCAAACTTTCATATTGAGAAGTTAACACTACCTTTGTGATTACTTATTATAAATTTTGTGTTGACATCACTTATGAAGATAAGTTGATAAAAATGTTAATCAACTGATTTCTATAACCCTTTCAGTTGTAAAGAATGTCAATAAATTTTTAAATCGGTTCAAAGCAAGATTTCTTTGAATTCTTTATCTCCATTATTAACATCCTATCATAAACACCATTTTTATTTAAAATTTTAAAAGAAAGAAATATATATTGATATAAGTGTTCATAACTTCATTGTACTATGAACTGACGGAACACTGATCTAAAAAATACGGTGGATTTCTACAGATAGTTATCCACGAAACAACTAAATATTGAATGTCAAAAAGAAACAAAAAGGCAAAAAACCATAGAAAAAACGAAATTACCAAAGGCATTTTCACGGTGCTGGAAAAAGAACCAAAAAATAGTTTCAACTACAAACAGATAGCGTCAAAGCTCGGTATTACAGCTGCTCATGATCGAAATACCCTAATCAAGAGATTGGGAGAATTAAAAGCCAAGAACCGAATTCTTGAAGAAGACCGTGGAAAGTACAGAGCCATTGCCAGTACCAAAACCTATCATACCGGAACCGTTGATATCACGGGAAGAGGAAATGCATACATCATAATTGAAGATATGGAAGATGATGTTTTCGTACCCTTCAATAAATTGAAAAAAGCATTTCATAAGGATACGGTCGAGATCTATATCTTTCCTAAAAGAAAAGGGAAGAAGCTTGAAGGAGAGATTACGAAGATTGTCGAACGCAATAAGACCCAGTTTGTCGGTATTGTCGATATGCAAAAGAACTTTGCTTTCATTCGTCCGACGGATCCTCGAATGTACACGGATATTTTCGTTTCTCAAGACCATATTGGAGACGCAACTAATGGCGATAAGGTGATTGTTGAGATGACCGAATGGCCTGATAAGACAGATTCCCCTTTTGGAAAAGTTATCGAAGTATTGGGTAAACCAGGGGAACATGATACCGAAATTCACTCTATTTTAGCGGAATACGGCTTGCCCTATTCTTTTCCTATTGAGGTCGAACGGTATGCCGATCAATTGGATACCTCTATAAAACCGGAAGAAATTGCCAAAAGAAGGGATATGCGTAATGTCTTGACATTTACCATTGATCCTAAAGATGCCAAAGACTTTGATGATGCGCTCTCTTTCGAGGTTT
Source organism: uncultured Flavobacteriaceae bacterium (assembly GCA_947494565.1). Lineage (GTDB taxonomy): Bacteria > Bacteroidota > Bacteroidia > Flavobacteriales > Flavobacteriaceae > Maribacter_C. The sequence goes on from CANLVG010000008.1 coordinate 59,784, forward strand.
TGGAAAATGGGAATTATGAAATCGGTATACATATTGCCGATGTTTCCCATTATCTGCAGGAAGATACCGTTTTAGACGATGAGGCGTATAGTAGGGCAACTTCAGTGTATTTGGTAGATAGGGTCGTACCCATGCTACCCGAAGTACTGTCTAATAATGCCTGTTCGTTGCGACCGAACGAAGAGAAGTATACGTTTTCGGCCATATTCGAATTGGATGATCAAGCCAATATCAAAAACCAGTGGTTTGGGCGTACCGTAATCGATTCCAATGAACGATTCGCCTATGAAGAGGCCCAATATATCATTGAAAACGGAAAGGGGATGATACCAGATGAGGTTTCCATTCGAGGAGGTGCCTATTCAGTTTCAGAAACAGTTGTCGAGGCGACCTTGACCCTAGACCGTTTGGCAAAAATAATGCGCACCAGACGTATGGACCGTGGCGCCATTTCCTTCGATAAAGTCGAGGTCCGGTTCAACCTCAATGAAAAGAACGAACCTACCAGCGTGTATTTCAAGGAAGCGAAAGACGCTAATAAGTTAATCGAGGAGTTCATGTTGTTGGCCAATAGAAAGGTAGCGCAATTCATCGGGAAGCAAAAGCCCACAAAAACTTTCGTCTATCGAATTCACGATGATCCCAATGAAGACAAATTAATGGCCCTTAACGGGATTATCTCTCGTTTCGGCCACAGACTCAACTTTAAGGATAAAAAATCCATTAGCGCCTCTCTAAACCAGCTTCTCGAAGATGTAAAAGGGAAGAAAGAACAGAATTTGGTAGATACCCTGGCTATTCGTAGCATGAGCAAGGCGATTTACACCACCGATAACATCGGTCATTACGGCCTGGCTTTCGATTATTATTCCCATTTTACCTCACCGATTCGTCGGTATCCCGACGTAATGGTCCATCGGCTGTTGCAGCATTACCTCGATGGAGGCGCCTCGGCAAAAGCGGAAGTCTACGAGCAAAAGTGCAAACACTCTTCCGATATGGAGTATCTGGCCGCTAGTGCCGAACGTGATTCCATTAAATATATGCAGATTAAATTCATGCAAGATCATCAAGATCAAGAATTTGTAGGGGTTATCTCAGGAGTCACCGAATGGGGTGTTTATGTTGAGATTATTGAGAACAAATGTGAAGGTATGGTGCGCATTCGCGATATAAAGGGGGATTATTATATCTTTGATGAGAAGGAGTACGCTATAGTCGGCGAACGCACAAAAAAGACCTATCAATTAGGAGATGAGGTCATAGTCATGGTGAAGAATACAGATCTTGTAAAACGCCATCTTGATTTTGCCCTATTAGGTAAGAATGAATAGAATTCTTTTGATTCCAAAATTGCGGAAGGATTTTTTTAAGGATATTATGTAGACCTAAAAACCGACCTAAATGAAGAATGTATTTTTAGTGGTGGTGCTTTTGTTTACCACCCATATGATGGCTCAAGAAGAGAAGGTGACTATCGATCTCGAAAGATTCACTGAAGTAAAGGGGTTCGATGGGTTATCGATCAACCTGATCAAATCGGATAGCAACAAGGCCGTAGTTACGGGCGCGAATACAAACAAAGTCGCTGTTGTGAATAAAAACGGTGTTCTGAAACTTAGAATGCAAATAGATAAGATTTTTAGTGGCTACCGCACTTTTGTAGATCTCTATTATACGGAAAAGCTAATTATCATCGATGTCAATGAAGATGCACGAATAACTGCTCAGGAAACAATCAAACAAGACGTTTTGGAATTGAAGGCCCAAGAAGGGGGTGAATTGGATATTCGAGTGGAAGTGGAGCAGCTATTGGTAAAAACCGTAACAGGTGGCGTGGTAAAGACCGCAGGAACATCTGAACTTCAAGATGTAATGATCAATACAGGTGGTGTATATGAAGGCAAAGATTTAAAAACAAAGTTTTCAACCGTGAACGTTAATGCAGGGTCTCGGGCAGAAATCTATGCCTTCGACTATGTAAAGGCCACTGTAAAGGCAGGTGGTGAAGTATTGGTCTATGGCGATCCTGCCAAGATGGATGAAAAGACCGTATTCGGTGGTAAAGTAACCAGAATGTAATGTACAATTTCCGAATCGATGTGCACCGATAAATTCTAAATCATGTTAGAAGACGTACAGGCAGCAATTCCATTGGGCTTTTTTTTAAGCTTTATGATTGGGCCTGTTTTTTTTGTGCTTTTGGAAACCAGTGCTATTAAAGGTTTCAGAGCTGCCATTGTATTTGATTTCGGGGTACTTGTCGCCGATGTAATCTTTATAACCGTTGCGTATTTCAGTAGTTTTCAGCTTTTGGAAAACCTCAGTAATCAACCCGGATTGTACGTCTTCGGTGGAGTGATTCTTCTCGTCTATGGCATAACCACTTTTGTAAAAAAGGATTCAAAAAAGAAGGCTCGGGAAACCGAAGAGAAATCGATTCAGGTCAGTAAAGGCTACCTCGGTCTTTTTGTAAAAGGTTTTCTGCTTAACTTCATTAATATAGGAGTATTGGTTTTTTGGTTGGGGGTGATTATTGTTGTCGGCCCCAGTGTAAACAATGACGCTAATCGAATTAGGGTATTCTTTGGGTCAATGCTATTGGCCTATTTTATTACCGATGTTTTCAAAATTTTGCTCGCTAAACAACTCAAACGGAAATTGACCTCCGAACGAATTTTGATAATCAAAAAAGGACTTGGTGTTATCTTGGTAATCTGTGGATTGGTCTTGATTACTAAGGGATTTCTGCCGAAAGACAAATTCAACATAGAAAAAGGACTGGAAGAGATTGAAAGGATTCGAGAGTAAGAAGTACCGAATGGAACTCAGGTAAAACTTCCTAAAACACGCGGTCGATTACCGTAGAATCTTTTTTACAATTTTAAAGCTCAGATCTGAAGAATAAAAAACCCTCTATCCCAATACTGGGATCAAAGGGTTGATTTTTGAGGCATCGAGCGGATTCGAACCGCTGTACAAGCTTTTGCAGAGCTGTGCCTAGCCACTCGGCCACGATGCCTTTTAATGATTGCAAAGGTACTATGTTTTTTAACTATCGAAAAACTTAAACATTCCTTTTTTCTTTTAGGATAACCGTAACTTTTTCGACATCGCCACCGATGGGCGGATTGATTTTTGAAACGGAAACTTCCGCTTTTCCAACAATGGAAATTTCTTTGAAAATACGATCTATGATACGTTTGCCAACATGCTCTAAGAGCCTTGAAGGCACTTTCATTTCCTCTTTTACGATATGGTTGATATGAACATAATCCACTGTATCCGATAAATCATCTGAATTTGAAGCCTCTTGAAGATTGGCATTGACAGTTACGTCTACCAAATACTGGCTTCCAACAATTTCCTCTTCCCTCAAACACCCATGATGGGCATAGATTTTAATGTTCTCAACTTTGATTTTCCCCAAGGTGAAATGTTTTTTGCAAACTTAAATCAAACCAATGGAAAAAAGGAAAAGAAATAACGGCCACCGTTCTAATAGGTACATCTACAATTACTGATTCCTTGAAATAGGTCGACACCGAGTGTAAGTACGTGTGTACCGGTACTATACCCCAGCAGCTCGTTCAGGATGACCTGGTAAGAGTATCCGAAATAAAAATTGTTCTTCTTCAACCCGATAATGGGTGCCACATAAAGGGGATCTCCGATTTGATCGTTCAAAAAGCGATAGGTAAAACCGGCATAATAATAGTCCTCAAAATCATACCATCTGAACTTGACGTTTAAATCGGTCACGGACCGACCGTCGCTTTCGAAAAGTTGGAAAAATACAGACGGTTCGATTTCCAAATTACTATTTCTGTTCTTTTTATACCGGTAACCCGTATATACATAGTAGTTTCTCAACCGATTTGGCTCAAAAACAGGATTGAACTTCGTCAAATCCTTGTTGATCAGATTCGAGGCATTCCCACTGAAATAAAACTTGTCCCACCGATATAGAAAACCCACGTCAAAATTATGGTTCGTAGTTGCACGGTCGTCGGTAACGCTCGGGTCCAATGCATCGAAGTTTTCAATGTCGATACGAAATTGATTGAAGTTATAAGATAGTCCGAACGAAAGAAATTTATCGTCATAGCGATCAATGGTCAAGTGATGCGCAAAAGAAATACGTGCACCACGTTGTTTGGTTTCTCCATTACTATCATTGTACAAGAGTGTTCCAAGACCTGATTGTTCCCCTATACGCATATCGGCCGCCAATGACTGGGTGTCCGGCGCATCTTTGATTCCCACCCATTGTGTAAGTCCGTTGATTCGAATTTTCACATGATCACCAATACCTGCATAAGTCGGAGACATCACAAATGGATTGTCCGCCAAATATTGTGATAGTTGGGGTATGGTCAATTCTTGTCCTTTTGATATAAAGGAGACTAAAATGAGAAGTAGGACTAATACTTTGTTACGCATGGTTCTGTTTCGGTTAAGATTTATCGATAAAGGGTAAAATGTCCAACAAACTCTCGATCATCATTCTCACCTTTGAGTTTAATCACGTACCAATAATCGCCAGTGGGAAGTTCGCTGTCATTGTAGATACCATCCCATCCCGGATCATTGAGACCAAGTCTGTAAACCTCCCTACCATAACGATCAAAAATCAGGGTTAGTATCTCAGGGAAGGCTTCTTGGTTGCGTGGCATCCAAAAGTCATTTTGACCATCACCATCCGGGGTGAAAAAGTTGGGTATTTCGATATCGATAAATTCCATTTCAATAGACGCCATAGCCTCACAACCATTAGCATCGACTACCCGAACAACATATGTATCCGTTCTATTGATTCGGAAGGTGTTGTCGCTACCATTGTTGACATCGTCAAAATAGTAGGTGTACTCTTCCCTTCCTCCTTCGGCTGTAGCGGTAATCACATTTATGTCGAACTGTTCAAGCGTTAATGTCAAGGGTTCAAAATCCTCTATTTCAAAAGAAATGTCTTGGAAACAACCGTTGGAATGGGCTACTCTGATGTAATGTGATCCAGGAGTTGAATTTCTAAAATCAGGATTCAATTGTAGATCACTAGGGTCGGTAGAGTCCAATGCGTAGAGTACATCCCCCATAACACTTGTGTCTTCAAAGGTCATATTAATATAATTATCCGGACTGTCTCCTGTGCATTCGTATATGACCTCTATTGCGGCATTCAAATTCACTCCAGGGTCAATGGTCACACCCAAGTCAAATTCACAACCATTGGCATCTCGTACAAACAAGATGTATCCGCCAGAAGCCATATTGACAAAAGAAACACGGTCTTGTACAAAGTCCGATTCTGTGCTCAAACGCGTACTGTAGGGCGCTGTGCCTCCACCGATTGTCAAATCGATCATGCCATTTTCCTCACCGGCACATATTTCAGGGGTAACCATAGCACTTGCTGTTATTGGTGTAGGTTCACCAATGGACCTTTCGATTACCTGGAAACATCCGTTTTGATCCTGTGCGATTATGGTATAATCCCCTGGCGCTAGGTCCGTGAATGTATTTATGGTGTCGAATTGATTGAGATTCGGGGATATGGCATAGATATAACCTCCTGCACCTCCTGATCCTGCAATTGGAGTAACTGTAATCGTGCCATTCTCATCACCGAAACAAAGTACATCCGTTGCCGCCACGTCGAAATCCAAAGGTTCCGGCTCATCAATAACCACTTGCTGAGGATTGGCATGGCAATCACCGCTGATTACATTCACATAGTACGTACCGGCAACAAGACCACTGAAGGTACCATCCGCTGTTGGCCCTGCAATACGATTGGCAACATTCAACTGGGTGTAGTCAAGATTGTTCAAATCCGCAAGTGAACCGGCATAGTTATCATATAGTTCGAACATGTAATTACCAACCCCATGATTCGCACTTGCATAGATTATAGCGGTATTGTCGCCATTACAATTCACGAACGCAGCAGTATCATCAATATGAAGTTCCAAAGGAATAATAGGGTCTTCAGTGATGGCATTTGAGATGGCGGGAGCACATAAATGAATCGCATCCCTCACATAATATTGATGAGTTCCAGAACCTAGGGTTCCCGTAGCCGGCAAGGGCATTGGGTTACTTGTCATCGGCAACCAGGTGATATTATCCAAACTATACTCGTAAGTTCCACTTCTCCCACCGATAGCGGTAAGTTCAAACTCCACCCCATCTTCACAGGTAAGCGGATTGGTTCGTATCAGCGAAGCAAAGACTTCGGTCGGTTCATCAATGGTTACCTGATTGGTTTCCACTGGGCAGTTCCAAGCATCTGAAACCGTGACACTATAGATTCCACCGCCAAGACCGGTAAAAGTGGGTGCGGATTGCCCGCCCGAAACAAAATCAATGGTTGTACCGGCCGCATCATAGTAATTCAATACATATTGATAGGTGCCGTTTCCACCACCTGTTACGGTCGCAGTGACCGTTCCTGTAGTATCTCCAAAACACGCCAAATCGGTATGTAAAGGTGTGGCGTTCGCTACAATTTGAGTTGCTGGTGCCAAGACTTCAACATCATTGACCACACAGCCCGGAGCACGCGCACTATCGGTGACCACTACAGTAAAGTTACCAGCAGACAATCCAGTGAACACGAAACTTAAAACATCGTTTTCAGTATAGATCTGACCTGTTGTTGTGTTGGTCAACACAATATCATAGGGCGGATAACCACCACTAGGGTCTACCAGTATTTCACCTAGATCGTTGCTACAGGTCACAGGGGCCAAAGGAGTTACCGCTGTAATTAAAGGCATATCTGGAGATACGATGGTAATTACATTACTATCATCGTTACAAAGTGTACTGGTCAAATCGGTTTCCGTAACGGTAACATAATAATTACCACCAGACAAACCTGTCGGAATTAGGAATGGATTTGTGCTTGTATTTGCATTTCCTGAAACCGGCGTGGGTGTCCCGTCCGCATTAAATACGGCGTAGGAGTATCCTCCGGAATATCCCGAAATTGCTATTTCAAGAGTACCGCTATCATCACCGACACAGATGACCGGGTCCACTGCGGTGGCGATTACTTCTATGAGATCGTACGGAGCAATTTCATAAGGTGCGGTATCCACATAACAACCTGTGGCCGTATCGGTAATTCGGAAAGTATAACTTCCTACCGCGGTCAATTCAAAGGTTGCTGTATTGCCGGTAGTTCCCGTTTGTGTGCCATTGGGGTTTCCTAGTGGCAGTAGCGTATAGGTATAGGCATGTGGATTTCCGTCATCGGTAACGGTTATCACCACTTCCTCACGGTTGTTGACGCAAGTAATGGCATCTGACAACGCTACAGTAGCGGTAAAGGTATTCACAGGATCAATGACCTGAGTAGGCATAACAAATGGACAACCATTCGCATCGCGAATTGCGATATTATAGTTTCCAGCCGTATTGACATCATGTGTAAATACCAGTCCACCCGTAGGTTGGAATGCACTTCCATTAACACTATAGAAATAGTCTGGAGTACCTGTTCCTGCCGTAATCGTTACTTCTATGGCAGCAGCTTGTTGCGCATTATTGACATCACACGCAAAAGGGATAATATCGGTAATTGCTGCCGCCAATACACTTGGTTCGTTGATTGTGGTCTGTTGTGTTGCGACGCAGTTCCTGTTCGATGTGACCGTGATGTCCCAGGTTCCGGGTGCGAGTCCTGTGAACAGGTTGGTCGTCTGGGTGAACGTGGATGTTCCGTCCGTGATCTCGAAGGTATATGGCGGATTGTCGTTGACCCCTGCGGCGGTGGGCTGCAGGTTGACCGTTATCGATCCGTCGTCGGCGCCGTTACAGGTGACGTCCACGGGCGTTGGTGCCAGTAGGGTGACCGGGGTGGGCTCCTCGAGCGATACGGGCGCGTCTGCGATACATGATCCCGGTGTCAACGGGGTATCGGTCACCCTTACGATATAGTCCCCGAAGGCGACCCCGTTGAACCTGTTGCCCGCTGGCACGAGCCCTGTATCGGTCAGGGTGCCCGCGTTCAATAGGGTGACGGCGTTACTTGCGTCGCCTCCTGTCAGGGTGAACTCTATGACGCCGTCGCTTGCGGAACATGTGGGCTGTGTGACGACCACCGCGCTGATTGACAGTTCGGCGTTGATGGTCATGTTCTCGGTCTCGCCGCAACCGTTGGCGTCGCGTATCTCCACTGAATGTGGTCCCGCGTTGAGTCCGTTATAGGTATGTGGGAAGGCCGCGATGCTTTCGAAGGCGTTGCCGTCCAGGCTCATGGTGTATGGTGCGACGCCGAAGTTCACTGCATCGAGTGACACGGTGATTCCGAAGCTTCCCTCGGCGGCACATTCGTCGTCGAGTGCCAGGGCGATATCGGGAACGGTGTCGGTGTCCACGGTCACGGCCAATGGTGCCGCAATGATACAGTTGTTGGCATCGCGCACATAGATGTCCCAGTTCAGGTTGACGCTGGGGTCCAGTTCCACGGTCTCGTCGAAGGTGAAGGTGGCGGGTACGCCGGCCCCGCTCTGCGAAGCGCCGTAGGTATACGGTCCGGTCCCCCCCGAGGCCTGTACGGTGACGATGGCATCGGATGCGTTACAGTTGGCGTTGACATTGCTTATCAATTGCAGTGCAAGTGGCTCGGGAGCGTCTATGGTGATGTTGTTGGAGGTATCGTTACATTCCGGGAAGGCGGTCTCTATGATCCTGACGGAATAGGTGCCCGCGCCCAAGGTGGTCGATACGTTGAAGACATAAGGGTCGCTTGTGGCGTTGTCCGAATCGAGGGTCCCCCCTACCACCGCGCCGGTAGCGTCGAGCACCTCGTAGTCGAAGGTCCCGGTATATCCGGTGATGGTGACCTGTATGACGCCATCGGTACTGTCGCTACAGGTAGCGTCCGTGTCGACGGTGGCGGTAACGTCGATGAAGTCGAACGGCGCAATGACGTGCTCGACCACAACGCTACAGTTTGTGGTGGTGTCCAGTACCTCATAGGTATAGGTTCCCGGTGCGGTCAGTACGATGTTGGTCGGGTCCGCTACGGGGTTGCCGCTGGGCAGTTCGGTATAGGTATAGGTACCCGATGCGCTTGTGGGCACGATCTCGATGGTCTCCTGTCCGTTGTTACAGTCTATGGCGGCGGAGGTCCTGTTGATGACCGCCGTGACCTCGTCCCTTACGGGTACGGGCACGACCACGGTGTCGGTACAGCCGTTGTCGTCCTCTACCGTTACGGTGACATTGGGCGATCCGAAGGGCACGTCGAAGGTATTCCCTGTCTGGAAGTTGGTGCCCCCGTCGAAGCTGTACAGGTATGGGCCGGTACCCGATGGGTTGCCGGGCGTGGCGTCCTCCACGGTAACGGTGATCGTACTGGCGGCATCGTCACAACTGAACACCGAGGCGACAGCACTGATGTCCAATACACTTGGTTCGTTGATTGTGGTCTGTTGTGTTGCGACGCAGTTCCTGTTCGATGTGACCGTGATGTCCCAGGTTCCGGGTGCGAGTCCTGTGAACAGGTTGGTCGTCTGGGTGAACGTGGATGTTCCGTCCGTGATCTCGAAGGTATATGGCGGATTGTCGTTGACCCCTGCGGCGGTGGGCTGCAGGTTGACCGTTATCGATCCGTCGTCGGCGCCGTTACAGGTGACGTCCACGGGCGTTGGTGCCAGTAGGGTGACCGGGGTGGGCTCCTCGAGCGATACGGGCGCGTCTGCGATACATGATCCCGGTGTCAACGGGGTATCGGTCACCCTTACGATATAGTCCCCGAAGGCGACCCCGTTGAACCTGTTGCCCGCTGGCACGAGCCCTGTATCGGTCAGGGTGCCCGCGTTCAATAGGGTGACGGCGTTACTTGCGTCGCCTCCTGTCAGGGTGAACTCTATGACGCCGTCGCTTGCGGAACATGTGGGCTGTGTGACGACCACCGCGCTGATTGACAGTTCGGCGTTGATGGTCATGTTCTCGGTCTCGCCGCAACCGTTGGCGTCGCGTATCTCCACTGAATGTGGTCCCGCGTTGAGTCCGTTATAGGTATGTGGGAAGGCCGCGATGCTTTCGAAGGCGTTGCCGTCCAGGCTCATGGTGTATGGTGCGACGCCGAAGTTCACTGCATCGAGTGACACGGTGATTCCGAAGCTTCCCTCGGCGGCACATTCGTCGTCGAGTGCCAGGGCGATATCGGGAACGGTGTCGGTGTCCACGGTCACGGCCAATGGTGCCGCAATGATACAGTTGTTGGCATCGCGCACATAGATGTCCCAGTTCAGGTTGACGCTGGGGTCCAGTTCCACGGTCTCGTCGAAGGTGAAGGTGGCGGGTACGCCGGCCCCGCTCTGCGAAGCGCCGTAGGTATACGGTCCGGTCCCCCCCGAGGCCTGTACGGTGACGATGGCATCGGATGCGTTACAGTTGGCGTTGACATTGCTTATCAATTGCAGTGCAAGTGGCTCGGGAGCGTCTATGGTGATGTTGTTGGAGGTATCGTTACATTCCGGGAAGGCGGTCTCTATGATCCTGACGGAATAGGTGCCCGCGCCCAAGGTGGTCGATACGTTGAAGACATAAGGGTCGCTTGTGGCGTTGTCCGAATCGAGGGTCCCCCCTACCACCGCGCCGGTAGCGTCGAGCACCTCGTAGTCGAAGGTCCCGGTATATCCGGTGATGGTGACCAGTATGACGCCATCGGTACTGTCGCTACAGGTAGCGTCCGTGTCGACGGTGGCGGTAACGTCGATGAAGACCAACGGCGCAATGACGTGCTCGACCACAACGCTACAGTTTGTGGTGGTGTCCAGTACCTCATAGGTATAGGTTCCCGGTGCGGTCAGTACGATGTTGGTCGGGTCCGCTACGGGGTTGCCGCTGGGCAGTTCGGTATAGGTATAGGTACCCGATGCGCTTGTGGGCACGATCTCGATGGTCTCCTGTCCGTTGTTACAGTCTATGGCGGCGGAGGTCCTGTTGATGACCGCCGTGACCTCGTCCCTTACGGGTACGGGCACGACCACGGTGTCGGTACAGCCGTTGTCGTCCTCTACCGTTACGGTGACATTGGGCGATCCGAAGGGCACGTCGAAGGTATTCCCTGTCTGGAAGTTGGTGCCCCCGTCGAAGCTGTACAGGTATGGGCCGGTACCCGATGGGTTGCCGGGCGTGGCGTCCTCCACGGTAACGGTGATCGTACTGGCGGCATCGTCACAACTGAACACCGAGGCGACAGCACTGATGTCCAGTTCCGTGGGTTGGTCAATGGTAATGGCTTGCGTATCCAAGCATCCTTTATCTGAGATTACGGTAACATTATGTAGCCCTTGTGGTCTACCCAAGAAAATATTCGATGTCTGTGTTGTTGTTCCTCCATCAAGACTGTATAGATAGGGAATGTCAGTATTACCAGGGTTAAGCGTCACGGTAATGGAACCATCACTTCCGCCAAAACAACTTACGTCCGATTTGGCGAGGGTAAAGTTCGGTACGTCCGGTGTATCCAATGTAATGGATACGGTCTCCGTACAATTTGTCGTGGTATCCTCTACTTCAAAGGTATAGGCCACGGAATGCGTGAGCCCTGCAAAAATACCAGTAGCATTGGTTGGGCCTGCGGGTGTAATCTGGGTATAGGAATAAGTTCCGGAGCCGCCATTTGCTGTAACGGTTACCTCACCTGCATTTGCAGGAACGCAGCTTTCTTCGGCTGTGATATTTGCGGAAATATTAACTGGCGGATATAGGGTAATAGGGTCTGTATCGGCACATCCATTTTGGTCAATTAGGGCAATGGAATGTGGGCCTGAGGATAAATTGTTAATAATCATCGTATCCCCTGCATTGACCAATGCAGGTGCATTTTGCGGTGCAGAACCATCTATGCTAATCATGCTTGGGGAAATTCCAGCAACATCCAATGTGATTTCCACACTGAAGCTACCCTCGTCGGCCGTACATTGGTTGGTTGCGATCAAGGTTATTTCTGGTTCCGGGTCTGTAGGTACGGTAATGGGGTCGAAACGGATACAGTCGTGTGCATCTTTTATGTAAACGATATAATCTCCACCTTCTACATTGAAACTATTGGTAGCAGTACCTGCCCAAGTTGCTGCTGTAGGCGCAGTATCTGTAGACAAGGTAAGTTGATATTCATAGGGCGCGGTTCCAAATTGACCAATAGCCGATATTTGACCTGCATTGAGGTTACAGTTGTCGTTATTGTCCAAATTGGCGGTGACGTCCAGTTCATTGGTTGATTGTGTTATCGTGAATTGTGCCGATGAAACGGTACACCCCGCAAAAGCACCATTGACCTCGCTATACAAAATATAATAGACTCCAGGTGACAAAGGACCTACATTGGTTTCCGACACTCCTGTGCCAACAGCAGGCAAAGGTGTAATGGAACCGGTAATTCCAGTAGTTAGGTTCGATTGTGAATTGAATATTTCATAGGTGACTTCGGTAGCTCCTGGGTCATAGTTGTCAATGGTGAAATCCACCGTGCCATCATTGCTTCCCGTACAGGTCACATTGTTTATGGCATCTAAACTCGATGTAAGGCTGGAAGGTGAATTAATTGGAGCAGCAGCAGTTTCAAAATAGTAGCAGTTGGTCGTTAAATCATGTACAACAAAGGTATAGGTGATGCCTGGGGTTAACCCAGTGAATGTTCTAGTAGGCCCGTTTGCAACATCAGGAGGAAAATATGTAGAGGCATAGGGTACTGCATAGGTATCTAATATGCCAAACTCATAATTGGTCCCGAGAATGGCTGTGCTTACGGTCACCTCCGCAGTACCACCTGTAGCACAGTTGGCAGTTACGGCCGAGACGTCAATATCCAGGTCGTCAGGAGGAGAAGCGATGATGTTGGTTGTGAGAACGGAACAGCCATTGTCGTCAACAACGTCTACTTCATAAATACCGAATTCAAGTATCGTAAACGTATAGTCGGCTCCTAGAGGCTCTATTTGTGAAGCACTATAGCCATTGTTTCCTGTAAGGTGATAGGTAAAACCAGGTGTGCCTCCTGCGACGTTTTCAACGGAAATGGACCCCGGGTTGGTACCTGTTCCACCACAAGTAATGGGAACAAGGTTGACGTCATAGGTAATCGGATCGGGTTCTGCGATTACAATGGTTTCCATATCCGTACACATTTTGGCATCCGTAATGGTGACCTCATAGGTTCCGGCGGGAAGACCTGCGGTTTGTGTACCATATGATGCGGCTGTGGTTGTATTCAGTACCGAGATGTCGAAGGGGCCTACACCTTGAGAAGTGTCTATATTGACCACAATGGTCGCCCCATTGTCCCCATTACAAAGAATATCAACGGTTTGTACCAAGGAGGTAATATCTGGACTAACAATAGGGTCTATGACTGCCTGCGTAATCACAGGACAGCCTAGGCTATCCGTAATTCGAAAATCATATGTTCCAGCCGTTGAAGCTGAATAGGTGAATGTACTACCGACAATCGCCACTGGCGCCCCCCAAGTTGTGCCTCCATTGGTACTTACTTCATAGGTCGCATAGGGCGGATAACCATTTGTAATATTCACATCAATTGTGGCGTCCGGCGTCACGGTGCAGTCCAACGATTTTGTTACTACCGCGGATGCATTGAGTTGAATGGCGATAGTTTCGCTTAAAACATTGGAAATACAGCCGTAGGCGTCCATTACTTGAACATCATAACTTCCAGGTATCAGATTGGAAATCGTAAAAGGATTCCCCACTGCTGCGATCTGACCACCTCCGTTAATGCTATAGGTAAATGGCGCAACACCATCTGTAATTGTGATTGTCAAAGAGGCCTGATTAGCGGTATCGAAACAATAATCTGACGAGGCATCAACAGCTATACTCGGGGTTTCAGCAGGATCCACCAGTATTGGCTTGCTAACAATACAATTGCCCGCATCCCTGATATAGATGGTATAGGAACCGGCAGCAACGTCTGCAAAGTTGTTATCGGTTTGGTAAGGATAGACTATTACCGGACCTACGGTATTTTCCAATTGGTATTCGTAGCCGCCCCAGCCTCCAATAGGAGTAACGGTAACGGTCGAATTTGCCGCACAGGTCACGTCGGTATTGGTAAATGTAAAGTCCAATGCCGCTGGTGGCGGTGCTATTGTGATTGTGGTGGTATCGGTACAGTTGGTTGTATCGTCGGTTACGGTTACGGTGTAGGTGTCGGCGGGCAGGGTCGCCACGACCACGGGTGTAACGGTGTTTATGTTGTTCTGCGACTGTACGGTAGCAGCGGCCGTATTGGTCACGGTGTAGCTGTATGTTGTGATGAAGTCGCTCACGGTGAAGGTGAATGCCCCGTCGGCCGTGCCCAGGCAGCTGACGTTGTTGGTCAACTGTGAGATGACCGCTACGCGGTCCACGTCTGTGACGGTATAGTCCCTTTGTAGGGTACATCCCTTATCGTCCGTGACGAGGAAGGTGTATGTTCCCGGTGCCAGTGCTGAGAACACGTTGTTGTTGCCGTTGTCGGTCGCGTCGGCCAGAGGGGCGATGATCTCATAGTTGAATGGCGCGGTACCGTCTGTGACGTTAAGTGTGACGTCGGCGGTCACGGCCGGGCATGTGGGCGATGTCTGTGCGAAGGCGATGTCCGTGGGCGGGTCGAGCGCATCGATGACGATGGGCGGTGTCTGTTCGCTACATCCGTTGGCGTCCCTTACGGTGATGGTATAGGTACCTTCGGTTATTCCGGTATTGAAGGTATCGGAAGGCTGGAAGTTCACCCCGTCGATACTGAAGGTATACCCGGGGGTCCCCCCTGAGTAGTTAATGGCCTGAATGGTGGCCGATGCGTTATCGCAACGGTAGCCCGTGACCAGGTCTATGGTACCGGGAAGTACGGGCGATGGTGCGGTCAGGGTGACGCTGTCGCTGAGTACGCATCCCTTGGCATCGGTCACGGTATAGTCGTATGCCGTTCCGGCGGTCAGTCCTGCATATGTTGTCTGTGGCGATGGCGCACTTCCGTCGAATACGATCTGGTATGGTGCCAGTCCCCCCGTGATCTGCAGTTCCACTGCCCCGTCGGCGCTTGTGGCACATAGGGGCGCGGTGAGCACCTCCACTGCGGTCGGTGGGGTATTCGGGCTGACGGTCACCTGGTTGGTGGTCACGGTACAGCTCTCGGCATCGGTGATGACGAATTCGTAGACGCCCGCTGTTGTGGTGAAGAACGAGAACGGGATACCGGGCACGGCCGTACTGGCCTGTACGGATACGGTGTTCCTGAACACCTCATAGGTGAAGTTCGGGTTGCCCCCTGTGATGTTTATACTGATTTCGGCATCGGGCGTTGCGCTACAGTCCAGGTCCTTGACCAGGCTTGCGGTAGCGGTCAATGTCGGGAAGACGTCGATGCTCGCCGTTGCGGTACAGTTCCTGTTGTCGATGACCTCTACGGTATGGCTTCCCGGCACGAGTCCGGTGAAATCGGCACTGGACTGGTATGCCCCGCCGTTGAGCCTGTATTGGAATGGCGCTTCGCCCCCCGAGGTTACGCTGGCGGTCAGGATGAGTCCCGTAGCGCTGTCGTAGCAAAGGCTGTTGGCGGTCACATCGAGTACGGGCGCCACGGTGGGCGACAGGGAGAAGGTCTGTGTGACCTCGCACCCGCCCGCGTCCCTTACGGTGACGGTATAGGCCCCCGACGTATCGGTAAGTCCTGTGAACGATGCCGTGGGCTGTGGCCCAACGGTCGCCCCGAGGGGATCCTCGAGTTCGTACTCATAGCTTCCCCAGCCATCGGACGCGGTCACGGTGACCGAACCGGGAACGGTACCAAGGGCGGAACAGCTCAGGTCGGTAACGTCCAGAGCGGTGATCGCCAATGCCGCTGGTGGCGGTGCTATTGTGATTGTGGTGGTATCGGTACAGTTGGTTGTATCGTCGGTTACGGTTACGGTGTAGGTGTCGGCGGGCAGGGTCGCCACGACCACGGGTGTAACGGTGTTTATGTTGTTCTGCGACTGTACGGTAGCAGCGGCCGTATTGGTCACGGTGTAGCTGTATGTTGTGATGAAGTCGCTCACGGTGAAGGTGAATGCCCCGTCGGCCGTGCCCAGGCAGCTGACGTTGTTGGTCAACTGTGAGATGACCGCTACGCGGTCCACGTCTGTGACGGTATAGTCCCTTTGTAGGGTACATCCCTTATCGTCCGTGACGAGGAAGGTGTATGTTCCCGGTGCCAGTGCTGAGAACACGTTGTTGTTGCCGTTGTCGGTCGCGTCGGCCAGAGGGGCGATGATCTCATAGTTGAATGGCGCGGTACCGTCTGTGACGTTAAGTGTGACGTCGGCGGTCACGGCCGGGCATGTGGGCGATGTCTGTGCGAAGGCGATGTCCGTGGGCGGGTCGAGCGCATCGATGACGATGGGCGGTGTCTGTTCGCTACATCCGTTGGCGTCCCTTACGGTGATGGTATAGGTACCTTCGGTTATTCCGGTATTGAAGGTATCGGAAGGCTGGAAGTTCACCCCGTCGATACTGAAGGTATACCCGGGGGTCCCCCCTGAGTAGTTAATGGCCTGAATGGTGGCCGATGCGTTATCGCAACGGTAGCCCGTGACCAGGTCTATGGTACCGGGAAGTACGGGCGATGGTGCGGTCAGGGTGACGCTGTCGCTGAGTACGCATCCCTTGGCATCGGTCACGGTATAGTCGTATGCCGTTCCGGCGGTCAGTCCTGCATATGTTGTCTGTGGCGATGGCGCACTTCCGTCGAATACGATCTGGTATGGTGCCAGTCCCCCCGTGATCTGCAGTTCCACTGCCCCGTCGGCGCTTGTGGCACATAGGGGCGCGGTGAGCACCTCCACTGCGGTCGGTGGGGTATTCGGGCTGACGGTCACCTGGTTGGTGGTCACGGTACAGCTCTCGGCATCGGTGATGACGAATTCGTAGACGCCCGCTGTTGTGGTGAAGAACGAGAACGGGATACCGGGCACGGCCGTACTGGCCTGTACGGATACGGTGTTCCTGAACACCTCATAGGTGAAGTTCGGGTTGCCCCCTGTGATGTTTATACTGATTTCGGCATCGGGCGTTGCGCTACAGTCCAGGTCCTTGACCAGGCTTGCGGTAGCGGTCAATGTCGGGAAGACGTCGATGCTCGCCGTTGCGGTACAGTTCCTGTTGTCGATGACCTCTACGGTATGGCTTCCCGGCACGAGTCCGGTGAAATCGGCACTGGACTGGTATGCCCCGCCGTTGAGCCTGTATTGGAATGGCGCTTCGCCCCCCGAGGTTACGCTGGCGGTCAGGATGAGTCCCGTAGCGCTGTCGTAGCAAAGGCTGTTGGCGGTCACATCGAGTACGGGCGCCACGGTGGGCGACAGGGAGAAGGTCTGTGTGACCTCGCACCCGCCCGCGTCCCTTACGGTGACGGTATAGGCCCCCGACGTATCGGTAAGTCCTGTGAACGATGCCGTGGGCTGTGGCCCAACGGTCGCCCCGAGGGGATCCTCGAGTTCGTACTCATAGCTTCCCCAGCCATCGGACGCGGTCACGGTGACCGAACCGGGAACGGTACCAAGGGCGGAACAGCTCAGGTCGGTAACGTCCAGAGCGGTGATCGCCAATGCCGCTGGTGGCGCCGCGATGGTTACATCGGCGGTTGCCGTACAATTTGTTTCATTATCCGTTACGGTAATGGTATAGGTTCCTGCGGCCAAACCGGTCAATGGAACGGTTGCATTGGTTTCTACGGTTCCTGAAAAAGTTGCGGGCCCCGCAATACTATAATCATAAGTGGTATTGAAATCACCCACATAGAAAGTAGCTGCTCCGTCTGTCAGATTAAAACAACTAATGTTATTGTCTAGTTGGCTCGAAACCGAAATCTGATTAACAGGCGCTATGGTGAAATCTTCGGTATAGAAACACCCTTTATCATCGGTAACCCTAAAGGTATAGGTTCCGGGCGCTAGGGCATCAAAATCTGCCGTATTACCAGAGCTGTTGGTTGCTGGAACGGGTGTAGGAGCAATAATATCAAATACATAAGGCGTGTTGCCGTCTACCACCGTGACCACTACATCTGAGGTCTGTGCTGGACAGCCGGGTATGGTCGAGACAAAGGTTAGGTCGGTGGGCTCGTTTAAAGGGTCAATGGTAATCGAATTCGTCGGGAGCAGGCAATTATTGGCATCGCGAATGGTAATGGTGTAAGTGCCATCCGTGAGGTTGGTAAAGGTATCTGCGCCGGGGGTAGTATCAGGAACAAAGTTAACTCCGTCGATGCTATAGGCATAGGGGGGGGTTCCACCCGTTACATTTTGAGCTTGTATACTACCGTTTAGAAGGCAAGTGTAATCTTGCAGCAATGCGGAGGTAGCTGAGAGCGCAGCTGAAGGGGTGTCAATAGTATGATATTCAAAATAATCACAACTGGCACTTCCTTTCGCTTGATTTATAACTACTGCGTAATCACCTGCTAAAAGTCCTGGAAAAAGGCCAGTGGTGTTGGTTGCTATCGCATTGTTTAAGTCGTAGTTGTTTTCATCAAACCCAGTCCCGTTGAAGAGGAAATAGGTGAGCTGATACCCATTGGCATTGACCAGATTGAACTGAATTTCCCCGGTAGCTTCCCCAAAGCAGGTCACATCTGTTGTAGAGGTTGCATTGAAGTCCGCTGCAGGCTGAAATTCAATCGTTACCGTATTCGAAAATGAATAACAATTGTCCCGATCAACCACAACGAAGGTGTAATCTCCGGGATTAAGAATATCGAAAATTTGACTGCTTTGATATTCGGAGGGAGGTATGCTCATTACATCTGGGTAGGAAGTAACTGTGGTACCACCTTCATCTACGTAGGACCAGATGGCGTAGGTATGTGGGGTTTTCCCTCCACCAGAGTCCATTTGAATATTGCCTTCCCTACATGAGATGTGCTGGGAAACCCTTGCCTCTAACTCCAGGTCGGCATCGTCAACAATCGTAACGGATTCTACGTGAATACATCCATCACTGGTTTTTGCTATGGCGAAATAATTGCCTGGGTTCAATCCATTAAAGGTGAAATTATTATCGGGTTGCGCAGTTTCGCTATCGACCAATGTTCCTCCAGGGTGTTGCCCAAAATAGGGGTCATTGGCTGGCGGCGGTGGAGCTGGGTTACCATCATCAAGTCGTATTTCGTATTCGTAGTTGGGGTCGGCATCGGTCACCTGAAAACCTATGGTTCCTCCCGCAGCACAGGTTGCTGGGGTCGCACTAACATCATAGGTCACGGATCGTTCCAGTATTCCAATAGCAGCAGTGCTAAAAATACATGCGTTTGGTATGGGTTGCCCGGTAGCATCTACTTGGGTCATTTCAACACGATATCCACCATTTTCGCCAGGGCCGAAATCAAAGCTCTGAACCGTGCTAAAACCACCTCGTAACTCAGCACCTGTAACATCATCTACTAACCGGTATACATAACCACTTACGGGATTGGTAACCGTAATATTTCCCGGGGTGTTACAAAGAATATCATTGTGGGTCTCTTGAACGTTTAAGGTGTTCTGAAAGACATTGAAATAGAAACGGCTGGTACACCCATTTTGATACGTGACCTGAAGGCGATATTTTCCTGCATTGGCCACCGTATAATTATTACCCGTACCCACTTGATTCCAAGTACAGGAAAGGTTTCTATTGGCACAGTCGTCACCTGCCGATGAGCAGCTTGCTTCATCAAGTTGTTCCCATAGAATGGTCTGTGCATCTATGATATTGACCTGTATAAGACGTGTGTCCGCGATACCGCAAAGAAATAACTTGGGTAACTCCGCATTATCGATACTACATTGCACGATTTCCCCTGCCAAATCATTGGTCAGGTCGGCGTCGGCATTTACGGTGTTGAAATATTCAATTACCGGATTTGGAATAAGACCGGCACCATAAGGCACTACATTAATAATCTCTTTGAAACCCTTGCAAGGATCCGCTACGATTTTGTCTACGATATAGGTGCCGACCGTAGTTACCGAAATGGTGCTCGGGTCATTATCAGGGTCCCCATCATCTGGGACCAAAGGATCCGAGGCATCAAAAATACCGTTTCCGTTGGCATCCAATTTCCAGACGTACTCGTCAAAATTATCCCCGGCATCTAGAAGAACACTGCTCCCACAAAGTTCTACCGTTCGTTCAAAGTTACAATCCGCTAGGTCATCCAATAAGAAATTCGTTGCACCTGGGATAACAAAACCACAAGCATCAAAATCGGTAACGCTAGGGTCATCCGTCACAATTGCGGAGTTTTCTACACCTTGATAGGTGGAATAGGCCAAGTTTTGAATAAGGTCGGAACAAGCATTAATGAAATCAAAGCAGTTTTCGGCTACTTGAACCCTCATTCGAATGGTATATACCGGATCATCTTCATTGACCAGATCATCAGGAACGGTAAAGACCAAGGTTTTTGTAGCTGCGTTGTACACGGGCTGAGCCATACCCGGGGGCAGAACGAAGTCTGAAGGAATGAAGTCGGTTCTTCCATCAGGGGGAGACGTGTTTAGGGGCAATACATCCCTGATGGTATAATTTGTAGCATCGTCATTACCGATGTTTTGAAAAGACAGTACATAATCAAGTTCTTGAGCAAGATTTACACCCATGCCCGTGATGTCATTGCCACCGATATCTTCTACACGCTTTTCCAATACAATGTTGGGGGCTATGATCTCTACGTCAAAAGAAGTAAAGAAAATGTCGTATTTGTCTTGCGAAGAACTGGCCCGAAGCACAGCACTTGTGGCGTCATTCGGGATAACGTTGTTGAACTGATTTGGAACGGGAAAAAGGTCTACATCCCAGCCTAGGGTATTGATGCTATTCGGATTCCGCGTCGTTACAATATTGGGGTCAATAGTAATGTTCGAGTTGAAGAAATTCGTGCTAAGGTTTTGGGTGCTGCTTAGCGGTGTAAAAGATCCATTGGCGTTGATGGCCAGACCATCTCCCGAAATCCTGTTGTCTCCCTCCAATGTAGCCACCGCGATGTTTGCATTTACGTCAAAAGGAGCAGGAAGTGTGGTAAAACCACTGATGGGGATATCTGTGGTTTCCCCTGATTTGATACCGGCATAACCATCGAAAGTGGTGATGTATTTACTGCCCGGAAGGTTGGGGTTTTCATAAACAATGACCAAGGTCCATCCACCGGAGATACCTCCGGAAATACTACTGCCTGAACTTGCCCGTACATTGGCTACGGTATACTCACCATCAGGATTCGTTAGCCCGGTGAGAATAGCGGTGACATCTTTGTAACAGGCATAGGGGCTGTAATATCCAAAATCGGCATCGCCGTCTCCATCAAAGAGAATTTCATCGGCGGTAAGGTCTTGATAAGCCCCGCCCGGCACCTGAAATTTGATGTCATCGATGGTGCTTCTATCCGGATTTACATATACGGCCGACCAGTATAATCCAGCGTAGCGTATTAAGGCACAGCCTTCATCCGGAACGTCCAGTAGGGCGCTACTTGAGCTGAACGTATTGGTATCACTATCAACATCAATATACTGCATATTGAGGTCGTCATTATAGTCCGAGGCACTTCCTGTAAGGTCATAAGGGTCTTCCGGTTCGGCGGCAGGGTAATTGGTGGTTACTTCCTCCCACCTTCTTCTACGCCTGTTCCAGACCCAGACGGTTTCTGTATAGGCATCTTGTTGTCTATTGACAATATTGTTGGCGATAAACGTAAGTTCACCACGAATATCGGCTTCATAACGAACTTCAAAGTCATTTTTTACTTGTGAAAAGAGGGTATTTCCACATAGCAGTGCCAGAAACACAAGCAAGAGGACTTTCGGCAGGTTAATTTTCATTTGGTCGGCAAGTTTGATTAAGTCAAGTCCTCAGTGTTCCACTTGGAATTTTATACACTATGTGGTATGGCATAGCGTACGCTAAAAACGAGACGGTATTACTAACAAATATTGTCCTTTAAGACGAAGGCCGGAATTTATTGTTGTATCATGGTGGGATAATGTTGTGAAAGCCTAAATTCTTAGGGTTTGACAAATTCTGGACGAGCTTATTTCATAGTGAACTCTATATGTAGAACAAGCTGAGAACCAGAGGTTTTTAAAGGTTGAAGAGGAATTTCATGAGATGAAAATGTGCTGTGGAGACCCAAGATTGACCTTGATAGGACGATGCTAAAAAGTATTTATAGGCCTCAATTTTAGCAATCAAAATGGCAATTGCCTAACTGAAAAAGTTCATGCTGAATTGAATGGAAAAAGTGGTTTGGCAGCCGGGTGAAATACTTTGATTTCATTATCAAAATGGATAACGGTCAGGTCTGACGGCCTCAGGCAAATTGTTAGAACGCCTGCTGCCTTTGTCCGGGTTGTCCTCGATTTGACAAATTTAATTTCTTTTGAAAGCCTAGTGAAGTAGTTTCGAGTTTGTTTGGTTCAAGAGAGAGACCGTTTTAGTAGGCTCGATGAACGGATGTTAGTTTTGGTAAGCATTGTGAAAAGGAAAAACGAAATAATCAAAAAGTGAGATTAATGGAAAGTAGTTAACGAAGACCAAAGACAGGTGTTGCAGTAGCGAAAAATTGAGAAGAAGGTTCAAGAAGGGAAGGACTAAAACAGTGTTGAAACTATCAAAGGAATCCAAAATTACAAGTAAAGGCCAAGAAGAAAGTTGGAAAACTTTGGATACTTGAGTACCACAAAAAGAGCATTGCTCATCAAAACTCAATTTTGGAAAATAGCACCTCCTACTTGCATATCCTTTTGGGGATATTTTGTCATTGGAATAACTGACTCAGGAACCGAGATTTAAGCCTGGCTTACGGCAGTCGGGCATCGCGATTTGGTAAATTTGGTTTCCTACGAATATCTTTTGACCTTGCCTTTAATAGCGGACAGGTTTGCCAAAGCTTGTTTACTGCAGCGGAAGTTCTACATCCTATGGGTCGGTAGTTAACAATGCTGATTTATAGAGATGGTAAAAGTTCTAATCCGCAGTTAAGCAATCGCCTCTGACCTCACTCTCATTATCCACATCTTATCATCGTAGGCATCGTTCAATTTCGAGTAATAGGATATCAACGCATTGTTCCAAGATTCATGTCGTTTCAGATAGACATACCTCCAGTTATTTTCGGGGTTGATGAAGTAACTCGCGCTAAGCCCGTATGAGTTTAATAATTTTACAAACCGATTGGCATTATTGGGATTGGCGAAAACATTCGCAATAATATAGTATCCTTGGCCAATACCGTCTATTTTGTAAACACGTGATTTTAGATCACTCCTAGTGATTTTATCGCGTTCAACAACTTTCGGCTCCAAGACATCGGTACTGTATTTCGATGATTTCTGCTGAAGCTTATCGACATTGCTCGCATAACGTTCATTGGTATAGCGGTTGTCAACGTTCATGATCCATAAATCATCGGTATAGGACCCGTTCATATTGCTTTTGTAGGCTGTTGCTGCTTCGCTCCAGGTATCATAGCGCTCTAGGTATACGTATTTTAGGCCGTTGTTCGGGTTGTCGATAAAGTCTGAATTAAACCCTTTTCGGTTTAGGGAAGTCATGAACTTATCCATGTACTTGCCCCCTTTATAGACGTTGGCGACTACATAATATCCATCAGTAACCCCTTCGAGGTTTTTGAATTTTCTACTTTTGATGACATCCCTGTTGGCTGCATTTATATAATCAGAAGACTGCGTATTGTCTTGAGCTGCGATGGCAGTTGTTGTATTGGAAGGGTCGGAAGATTGAATGGCACTTCTCCTTTGGGTCGGAAGTACCTTCTTCTCACGGGCACTTGCCACACTGTTAGGAACATCTTTGGTGTTTGTTTTATCTTGGACTACTGCGGTAGCGGTTCTTGTCGGGCGTGAATTCACTGTGTTGACCGCGTCTTGTTGCACCGTGGATTTTTGATTTTCACGAGCCGTAGTGGCGGCAACGCTATTTTCCTGGTTTTCGGAGGTATAGTCGCTCGCGTTCGTTCTATCGGTAGCGCGGGTGTTGCTTACAACATTGTTTTGTGTATTTTTCCCGGTTTTGAATAGGTCCTCCGCTCTTTTTTCCAAATCGGGTCGTGTTCCTTTTGTTTCGTTCCGGACCATACGCATGACCATTTCAAATCGGCGCTCAAGGTCATTTTGTCGATTGGCTTCCAAAGAATCTTGACGGAACATCAATTCGGCCAATACCTCTTCGTTTTCGGCAAGTTTTCTTTTCAGTTCTTCCAACTCTTCATTGGCGGCCAATGCATCCACTTGCAATTCATTGTTTTCTGCAAGCTCATCTTCTGCTTCGAGCATCACACGATCTTCGGTCAAGTTCGGCGTAAACGAGTACGCAAAGGAAATCTCATGGGTAAGACCAAGATTGTTGAAATCCGTGCCGAAACCTTTTTCCATTGTATAACCTAATGACATTCTACGGTTGATGTTGAATCCGGCACCCGCGGATGCACCATAGAAGGTATCATAACCGCCTTGAAGCCATCCCAGTTTTGGCAGGTCAAGAATCAAACTGCCTCCTAAGGAATAGTCGTTACTTTCATCTGTAATGGATTGATTCAAGGTGTTCAGCCGTACTCTGGCAAGCGGCATCAATCGTGCGCTTTCAAGCACACCATCCGCATTTTTAAACTGATGGGTATATTGTAAGTGAGCCGAATAGGTCTTATCTGAAAATTCAGTAAGTGTCTCACTGGTCTTTAAATTGTAATCAAAAAGGTTTTCGGCAAATACACCAAAATCAAATTGCCCATACGATAAATTGAATCCAGGTTGAAACGATAGAATATTGCTGTCTTCCGTACCGTTCAATCTAAAATCGTTCGGGTCGATAACGTCGACATCATTCCTATTCAGCCCGGTACTGTAGTAGGCAAGATTTCCACCAAAAGTAAAGTTACTTTTATCACTTAGCTTGATGCCGTATGCGTAGTTGGCCAAGACCCCGATGTTCTGTACGGGTCCTAAACGTTGCGTATATAAGCTAAGACCAAGGCCACTTCGATCACCCATTCGACCACTATAACTCAAAAAGTAGGTTTGGTCGTTATCTTGAAATTGTACCGATTGGTTTCTGTGTAGAAGGTTAATGTATGATTTATCTTCACGAACAGTCGTAAAGGTTGGGTTTATCAAAAATCGATTAAACTTCAACAGGTTTTGTGGAGCAACCCGATATGGCAAAATAGGATCATCTTCTTGCGCATTGAGCACGCTGACCATGGTCAATGAAGAGAAGGCTATTAGGGACAATGCGAAGAGGTTTCTTAGTTTCATTTAAGTTGGTTGTTATCGAATAACGGTAATAGTTCCTTGTTTTAGGGTTTCGTTGGCATCTTTAATGACGTAATAAAACACCATATTTTGTTTTATGAAGGTCATTGTTGAACCGGGCCAATTGTTCTGATAATTCGTTTGATTATATAGCTCTTCACCGTTGGTATTGTAAATAGTAACGGTGACATCGTTCTTGTTGGAGTAGGAATTAGGAATCACCCATTGATCGTTAGCACCATCTCCATTGGGAGTGATTACATTAGGAACATTGAACAAATCCAAATAGCTTGCCCGAATGGTTCGTGATACCTCACAATTGTCTACGGTGGCTATGAGTAGAAAATCACCTTCTTCCGTAAAGGTCATTGTCTCGTCACTACTGACCAATGTATTTGCGCTATCGAACCATTGATATGAGGTTCCACCACTTGCCCGTACGGTTTGTGAACTACCCTCAGGGAAAATGACATCGCCATCCACATCAAAGGAGATGAGATCTGAATCCAATGGGGTAATCGCAATCTCGTTTGAAACGAGGTCACAGCCATTTCTGTCTAGTACCAAACGGTATGTTCCTGATTCTGTAACGGTGAGACCTGTATCCGAAGTATTCACGGTGGTTGCATCGCGTTCCCATCTGAACGTTTCAGCACTCAGGTCAGTAGTGGTACTAATCGTAATTGCATCGGAAGAATTACAATAGACGGTACTCGTACTGCTGATGGTCAGGGTTTCATTGGTTAACAGTTGAACGGCTAACGCGTTCGAAGTTTCATTATAGGTGTTGATGGAAGCGTTGACTTGGTAATCCCCATTTTCCGAGGTATCGGTCAAACTGATATTTTGAGAGGTAGCTCCGGTAACATCCGCACCATCTTTTTGCCATTGGTACGTAAATGAAGATTCTAATTGACTAGTTACATCAATGGTACTCCCATCGTTCGTTACGGCATTTATGGTCACCACCTGTAGCACTACATCCGTGTTTACACAAGAGTTATAGGTTCCATTATAATCTGCAATAATTTCAAAGGAAGCAGGAACGACTGCCACTGTATTCTCCGAGTTTCGAACTGTACCCGGGCAAGTACCTCCTGATTGGGTCACTTCTACGAAGTAGGTGCCTGCTTGGGTAATATCAAGTGTACTTCCGGTAGCACCTCCAATAGCACCTCCATTTCTAAACCATTGATAGGTTGGGGATACCGCATTGGTCGTGACACGCAATGTTTCTGGACTAGAAGGCAAAATGACAATGTTCGACGGGTTGTCGCGGGTAACTGTAAAGTTGTCCGCATTGGTGATCGTTACCGGGTTCGAGCGTTGGGTACAAATACCAGGAGCAGAAATTTCGACTTGGTAATCCCCTTCAAAACCGACGATACTGGCATCGACGATATAGCTTGTGGTGATGGCGCCTGTGATGGCGTTGTTGTCTTTATACCATTGGTAACTCCAAGTAGGATCTGTGGTATCTATAGTCAATGTTTCAGTATCTCCTGCACACAAGGCCGTATTGCTTGGCGGGCTGATGCCTACACCTGGACCAGTTGATCCGATGGTCGCGGTGACAATATTTGAATCGGTATTACCAGAACCCGTACAGAGGTCGCCGTAATAAATGACCGCTTGATACATACCCGACTGGGTCACGTTCAAGGTGTGCCCTGTTTCCGACGTCAGTTCCGTACCGCTTCGGTACCAGATGTATTGGTAGGTTTCAGGGTTTGGAATATTATCGACTTGCAGTGTAATCGATGTTGCGCTACAAACACTACCTGGGGGATTTCCATCGCCCAATTCGCTAATGTTAAGGTTTGTGGTAACATCCATGTAATACATCGGATAAGAGTTGTCGGATTCTCTCTCCATTGCCGGACTTGTACTTCGAGCCCGTATCTTGTAGCCGTCACCCCTAGCGTTAGTAGGGATGGAGAATTCCATATCGAACTCTTTGGGGTTGTTGGTATTCTGGTCATCTGCCCGGCCCAGTTCAACGGCATTGGTAAAATCGCCATTGGCATCTGAAAGCTCTAAGATGAATTCGTTGTCGGCATTTGCCGTACCCGCCCAACTGATTCTGGCGTAGTATTGGTTGAACCCTCCAACACCTGCGCAAATACCGGCATTCCATGGCGAATTACCTGCCAAATTGGGGTTATCCGCTGGTTCAGGGGGTTGAACCAAAAGCTGTGAAAAGGCTTGTGTAACAATCAAAAAGAAAGCCGTCGTGATGAAAAAGCGAGTTAGTGATGTGTGTCTCATAAGTAGTTGTAGTTTTTGGGTCACTACAGTTCTATTTTGGATTTGGGTCCTGATAAAACAATAGGCGTTCATATTAATTTGCGGGTATCGCCCATTTCCGCTCTCGTCTTACTTTAATCTATATTCAAAACAAATATGTCTTTTTAATGCCGGACGGGGAATTTAATGTTGTATCGGGAAGGGATTTTGTTGTGAAACGCCCATATTTGTATGGCGACCTTTATTTTGTAGTCCGTATTCAGGGCTTTTTTGCTACTTTTGTAGCTTCTTAAAATCACCCTATGAGCGAGTCTGAACGATCGTTGAATTTTTTGGAACACATCATCGAGGAAGACCTAAAAAACGGATTTCCGAAAGACCAGTTGCGCTTTCGTTTTCCGCCAGAACCCAATGGGTACCTCCATGTTGGCCATGCTAGTTCGATTTGCCTCAATTTTGGGTTAGGACTGCGCTATAATGCCCCGGTGAACCTCAGATTTGACGATACCAATCCCGCTAAGGAAGAACAGGAGTACGTCGATGCGATAAAGCGAGACGTAGAATGGTTGGGATACGAATGGAGTACCGAACGGTATGCGTCCGATTACTTCCAGCAGCTCTATGATTGGGCCGTTTTCTTGATCAAGGAGGGGAAGGCCTATGTGGATAGCCAAACTTCTGAGGAAATGGCAACTCAAAAAGGGAGCCCTACCGAACCTGGAGTCGAAAGTCCATTTCGGGATCGATCTGTGGCGGAAAATTTGGCCTTGTTCGAGGGCATGAAATCGGGAGATTTCGAAGAAGGGAAACACGTGCTTCGCGCTAAAATTGATATGAGCTCTTCGAACATGCTCATGCGCGACCCGATTATGTACCGCGTGCTGCACAAGGAGCACCATAGGACAAATACCGATTGGTGTATTTATCCGATGTATGATTGGACACACGGGGAGAGCGACTATATAGAACAAGTATCCCATTCACTTTGTACATTGGAGTTCGCCATGCATCGTGAACTCTATGATTGGTTTTTGGACCAGGTGGTCAAAGATGAAAAGGTGCGTCCGAAGCAACGCGAGTTCGCACGGAGAAACTTGAGCCATACTGTGGTAAGTAAGCGAAAACTATTGCGGTTGGTAGAAGAAGGAGTAGTCAATGGATGGGACGATCCACGTATGCCGACCATATCAGGTTTGCGAAGGCGAGGGTTTACACCGGAGTCTATTCGAAATTTTGCTGACACCATAGGTATTGCCAAGAGGGAAAACCTGATTGATGTCTCACTATTGGAGTTTCAGGTTCGGGACCATCTGAACAAAGTGGCTCCGAGGGTAATGGGGGTTTTGAACCCGTTGAAAGTGGTGATAACAAACTACCCTGAGGGAGAAGAAGAATGGTTGGATGCCGAGAACAATCCTGAAGATGATTCAGCAGGTTCGAGACAGGTGCCCTTTTCAAGAGAGATTTACATTGAGAAAGAGGACTTTAGAGAAGAGGCCAATAAGAAGTTTTTTCGGTTGAAATTGGGAAAAGAGGTGCGATTGAAGAACGCCTATATCATAAAGGCCGAAAGCTGTACCAAAGACGAGAACGGAAACATCATCGAAGTGCAGTGCACATATGACCCAAAAAGTAAAAGTGGTAGCGGTACTGAAGAAAGTCTTCGTAAGGTAAAAGGAACACTGCATTGGGTTTCGATCGAACATGCGATCGAGGCGGAAGTGCGTTTGTACGATCGTCTATTTACGGATGAAAGTCCGGATACCCATAAGGATAAAGATTTTATGGAGTTTATTAACCCTGATTCGTTACAGGTCGTTACAGGCTACCTAGAGCCTAGTTTAAAAAATGCCCAGATTGAAGATCGGGTACAATTTCAACGTTTGGGTTATTTCTGTGTAGACCCGGATACCAGTCCAGAAAAATTGGTGTTCAATCGTACCGTAGGGTTACGCGATTCCTGGGCAAAAATTCAACAAAAAAGTTGACATAGAATCTCTCTATACCAAAAATTATATCAATCGGTATTTTCTATCCGAAAGCGCTTTGTTTCATAGGGTTTAAGTGCGTTTTAAAACTACAGCATGTATATAGCTGCGCTTGCTTGCGAAGCGTTGAAAAAACGCCTCTAAAAGGCCCAAAACTAAAAATCCCGCTTTGTAACACACAAAGCGGGATTTTTAACTTGAATTTCTGTTATTCCAGTTTTTTGGGTTTTGCTTTTTTCATGGCCTCACCGATTTGATTGCTCGCCGTAAAGCTCGCGACCATGTCGTTTAACATTTGGCTACCGGCCTGAGGGGAATTTGGCAATAGGATCAAATTGCTATTGGTTTCCTGTCCGATGGATTGTAGCGTGTCATAATGTTGGGTGACCACGATTAAGGCAGAGGCTTCCTGAGAATTGATGCCCACCTTATTTAAGACCTCGACCGATTCTTCCAAGCCTCGCGCAATTTCACGGCGTTGATCTGCAATACCCTGTCCTTGTAATCTCTTGCTTTCCGCCTCGGCCTTTGCTTTTTCGACGATAAGAATTCGTGCAGCATCTCCCTCGAACTGTGCGGCGATTTTTTCACGCTCCGAGGCATTGATACGGTTCATCGCCTCTTTGACCTGCGCATCAGGGTCAATGTCGGTCACTAGGGTTTTGATGATGTCATACCCATATTCCATCATGGCATCATTGAGTTCGGATTTGACCGCGATGGCGATATCGTCTTTTCGAACAAAGACATCATCCAATTTCATTTTAGGGACCTCTGCGCGTACTACGTCAAAAACGTATGAGGTAATTTGATCATGTGGGTAATCTAGCTTATAGAAGGCATCATATACCTTGTCTCTGATGACTTTGTACTGAACGGAAACTTTTAAGCGTACGAATACATCGTCAAGGGTCTTGGTCTCTATGATGACATCGAGCTGTTGAATTTTTAGACTAAGCCTTCCTGCAATTCGATCGACCATGGGAATCTTAAGATGAAGCCCTGAATGCCGAATGCTATGGAATTTACCAAAGCGTTCGATAATGACCGCGGTCTGTTGCTTGACAATAAAAAATGCCGAAATCAAAATAATGACTGCGAAAAAAATAATAGGTATAAAGAAGAAACTGCCCATGATAGTGTTTTTTAGATTTATAATTGAAGATAATAAGACTTTAGCTTATCTGTAGGATTTTACCAGCTTTTGTTACAAATGTGGCCGCGGCACCGAATAAGATGGCCAATCCAATCAAGCGCCGTACTACCCCAATTCTACAATGCCTTTTTCGATCCTTTTGATACTTTCTTCTTTCCCGATAAGTTCCAGAATGTCAAAAACATGTGGGCCTTGCAATGCACCGACCAGAAGCAAGCGAAGTGGAGCCATGACTTTGCCAAAAGATAGTTCGTTGTCGGTAATCCACTGTTTTACTCGATTTTCAAGGTTTTGACTGGAGAAATCGGAGATCTCCTTTAAAATCGATACCAATTGGTTCATAATCGAACCAGTGTCCGGTTTCCACTGTTTTCTTACCGCTTTTTCGTCATAGTGTTCAGGTGTAGTGAAGAAGTAATGCGACAGTTGCCAAAAGTCGGAAACAAAGGTTGCCCGTTCTTTGATTAGGGAAACGACCCGTTCAACAAAAGCATTATCGAAGGAAAGCGCCGAGATATCTTTTTCGAGCAGTATCGGTCTGAACAAATCGGCTAGTTCATCGTTGGCCTTTTCTTTTATATAATGCTGGTTATACCATTTCGTCTTATCGGGATCAAAACGAGCGCCCGACTTATTTACCCGGTCAAGGCTAAAGTTCGAAATCAATTCTGTTAGACTGAAGATTTCTTGTTCCGTGCCCGGATTCCAACCCAATAGTGCCAAAAAGTTAACAACGGTTTCTGAAAAATAACCTGCTTCCCTATAGCCCAGTGACTCGTTCCAGGATAAGGGAAATACCGGAAAACCCATTTTTTGCCCATCTCGCTTACTCAATTTCCCTTTTCCCACAGGCTTCATAATCAATGGCAAATGCGCGAATTCGGGTGCATTCCACTCAAATGCATTATAAAGCAACTGGTGAAGGGCCAAAGAAGGCAACCATTCCTCCCCACGAATGACATGACTGATGTTCATTAAATGATCATCCACTACATTGGCCAAGTGATAGGTAGGCATGCCATCGGCCTTGAAAAGAACCTTATCATCAAGAATATTGGTGTCGATTCGAATCGTTCCGCGAATCGTATCTTGAAGTAGTAGCGTTTCGTCTTTCGGGGATTTAAAACGTATCACATAATCTTTACCAGCATCTATTTTCTGTTGCGTCTCTTCGGCTGAAAGGGAAAGAGAGTTCACAAGCTTTAGTCTATTGTGCCAGTTATAGATGAAGGTTTTGCCCTTGGCCTCGTGATCTTTTCTATGAAAGTCGAGCCGCTCCGAAGTGTCAAAGGCATAATAGGCCTTTCCTTTTTCGACAAGAGCGTCTGCATATTGTCTATAAAGTGATTTACGCTCACTTTGGCGATAGGGGCCGACCGATCCTTCTTTTCCGGGCCCTTCATCAAAAGGGATACCGCACCAATTCAAAGCGTCAATAATATACTGTTCCGCACCTTCAACATAGCGGTTTTGATCGGTATCTTCAATCCGAAGCACAAAAACACCATCGTGCTGTTTTGCAAAAAGGTAATTGAATAAAGCGGTACGTACGCCGCCGATATGTAAAGGTCCAGTAGGACTAGGTGCAAACCGAACACGGACTTTCTGATTCATGGGTGAGATTTTAAGGTGCAAAGATAGGAAATACGTCTAGCCCAGAGGGGGCATTCTTTTTCGATTTTAACCGGACTTCTTTCTATTGTAGTTGGAAGGCCTTTTTTTGAATCGGAAGGCGTTCGAACCAGAAAAACCTCGTGATAAAATATCAGGAGGCTGAAAACGAGACCGGATTAGGGTCCTAAATCTTTCAAAATCGGCAGCTTGTCTAAAAACGGCCAAGGAAAGGGTTTAACACGAATTTGATAATTAAATTTGTAAGAACCAGTATCTTGCTAATAAAATAGCGGAATTTGAATGCGTACGAAAATATAATAGCCAAGCTAGGTCAGTTTACGAAGCGGTACTATACCAAGTTATTGATTAAGGGTGTTTTGTTGTTTGTGGCATTTGGACTACTCTTTTTTATAGTGACCTTGAGCTTCGAGTACTTTCTTTGGTTGAGTTCAAGTGGAAGATTGATGCTACTTTTAAGTTTAGTGGTCATTGAACTCGTATTGGTATTTCGATATATTTTGACCCCGTTGTTCTATCTCTTCAAGCTAAAGCGGGGCATTACCAATAAGGAGGCCTCTTTGCTCATCGGGAAACATTTTCAAGATGTCGACGATAAATTGTACAATCTTTTGGATTTGGCGGAAGATAGCAATCGTTCCGAACTTTTGGCGGCTAGTATAGAACAGCGTTCCGAGTCATTGAAACCCGTTCCTTTTGGTAAAGCGATAGATTTTAAGGAGAATTTGAAGTACCTGAAGTATAGTTCGATTCCCCTATTGATTTTTGGATTGATTTGGATTAGCGGAAATTTAAGTGATTTCTTTGGTTCTACGAAACGCATCGTCAACTATGACTTGGCCTACGAAAAGCCGGCCCCATTTCAGTTTCGTTTACTTTCGAATGATTTGGATGTATTGAACGATAAACCGCACACTATTGATGTTGCCGTTGAGGGCGAAGTGCAGCCAGAAGTGGTTTATATTGAGGTGGATGGAAAACAACTACAGCTTCAACGGCAAAATGGTACTTATCGGTATACTTTCTCTCCTCCATTTCGATCCACCGAATTTTTTTTCCTGGCAAACGAGGTGAGGTCACAGACCTACCGCTTGACTGCGCTAGAAACACCGGCAATCGAAAATTTTGAGCTGCTGTTGGAGTATCCTGCCTATACCGAACTGAAACGTGAAGTGTTGAAAAGCACGGGAAACGCCAGTTTCCCTGAAGGAACGAAAGTCACCTGGAAAATTGATGGCAAGAACGTGAAGCGGGTCGATTTGGTGACTTCAGATACCGCACGTGCCTTTGATATGGAAATGGATGCATTTCAGTTATCAAAACGAATTTATGATGATTTGTCCTATGAAATTGCTACTTCAAATGAGAACATAAAAGATTACGAACGGTTGGCGTACAATTTTGAAGTAGTCAAAGATGCATATCCCTCTATAAAGGTGAAACAAGTATTTGATTCCCTTAACCCTAACATTTCCTTTTATGCAGGGGAAACTTCAGATGATTATCTGGTGCGCTCGATTCGATTAGTCTGTTATGCCGATGAGGACCCTCAAGAGCAACAGCGCATAACCCTAGAAGAACCGAATACCAACTACAATCAATTTTATTACACTTTTCCTTCAGGACTTGACCTTGAAACGGGTAAGGCGTATAGCTTCTATTTCGAGGCCACCGACAATGACGGTATTCGCAACGGAAAATCCGCTAAGAGTCAGGTATTTAGTACTGCACTGCTCAATACAGATGAACTGAAAAACAAAGCCTTGGAGTCGCAGCAGTCCATTATCAACAATATGGACAGGTCATTGGAGAGGTTCAAAGAGCAAAAAGAAACCCTCAAAGAAATCAATCAAGGTCAAAAGGAAAAGAACCAACTCAATTTCAATGATCAGAACCAGATCAAGGATTTTCTTCGCAAACAACAGCAGCAAGAAAATATGATGCAGAAGTTTAGTAAACAGCTTAAGGAAAACCTTGAAAAGGACAACAAGAATGATGAGCTTAATGAGTTGTTGCAAGAACGCTTAGAGCGACAGGAAATTGAGGCGAAAAAGAATGAGAAGTTATTGGACGAGCTGAATAAGATCGCGGATAAGATCGATAAAGAGGAATTGACAAAACGCCTTGAGGAGCTAGCAAAAAAACAACAGAATAGTGAGCGTAATCTAGAACAGTTGTTGGAGCTCACTAAGAGATACTATGTAACCGAAAAGGCGGCGCAGTTGGCCAAGGATTTAGAAAAGATGGCGGAGAAGCAACAAGAACTCTCCGAAAAGAACGTGGGTGAGGAGTACGAAAAGGAGGAGCAAGAGAAATTGAACGATGCTTTCAAGGAACTGTCCAAAGCGTTGGAAGAGCTGCGTAAGGATAATGAAGATTTGAAGAAGCCTATGGATTTGGATACGGACTCTTCGAAGGAAGATGCCGTAAAGGAAGATCAGCAGGATGCATTGGAAGATCTCAACAAGAGTCAGGAGGCTGAGCCTGCTGAGAGCGAAAAGAAGCAACAAAGCCAAAAGAGCGCAAAGAGCAAACAGAAGTCTGCCGCGGAAAAAATGAAGGAAATGAGCGAGAAGCTGCAACAGTCATCTGCAGGCGGGGGCGGAGGATCCTCCATTACCGAGGATGCGGAGATGTTGCGACAAATACTAGATAATTTGGTTACATTTTCATTTAAGCAGGAGAATCTGTTCGATAACTTGGAAAGTGCAGAGTTGGATATGCCACAATTTTCAGGGAGTATTAAAAAGCAACAAGAGTTACGAGAGTTGTTTGAACATGTTGATGATAGTTTGTTTTCGCTATCGTTGCGTCGAGCCGAGCTTTCAGAATTCGTCAATGAACAGATTACGGAGGTTTATTACAATACCGATAAGGCCCTTGAGAGTATTGCAGAAAGTCAAATCTACCAAGGAGTTTCCTATCAGAAGTATGTTTTAAATGCTGCCAATGAGCTATCTGATTTTCTAGCTAATATTTTGGATAATATGCAAGAAAGTATGCAATCTGGTGAGGGCGAAGGAGAAGGTCAAGGGTTTCAACTTCCTGATATCATTAAAAGCCAAGGGGAATTGAAGGAGAAGATGGAAGGACAGGGGCAATCCGGTCAAGGTCAACCACAACAAGGGCAAGGTAGTGAGGGCAAGTCTGGAGAAGGTGGTGAAGGAAAGGAAGGCGGAAAAGAAGGAGAAAGTGGTGAAGAGGGTAAGCAAGGGAATAATAGTGAAGGTGAAAGAGGGAAGAACGGCGACAAGGGTGAAGGAGAAGGCGGGAAAAAGGGTAGCGGAAAAGGTAATGGAAAAGGGCAAGGTCAAGGTGAAGGAGACGGTGGTGATGGTGAGCAGGTAGGCCCTAGCGAGCAGGAACTTAAAGAGATTTACGAAATATATAAGGAACAACAGTTGATTCGACAGAAGTTGGAGGAGCAACTAGAAGATATGATCAATTCAAGTGACCGTAAATTGGGTGAAAAACTGGCACGACAAATGGAGGAATTTGAAAACGATTTACTGGAAAATGGAATTACGCAGAGGGGCTTGAATAAGATGAGTACTATTCAATATGAGCTTTTGAAGTTAAAGGACG
Source organism: uncultured Flavobacteriaceae bacterium (assembly GCA_947494565.1). Taxonomy (GTDB): domain Bacteria; phylum Bacteroidota; class Bacteroidia; order Flavobacteriales; family Flavobacteriaceae; genus Maribacter_C. The sequence goes on from CANLVG010000008.1 coordinate 95,699, forward strand.
CTGCGATGAAGCAGGGTAAAAAGCCTGATCGGGAGAGTAACACCAATAAAGGAGAGTTTAAAAATCCGATTACAACTAAACCAGTGCAGTTACAGAATTATAGGAATGAAACCGAGGTTTTGAATCGGCAGGCCTTACCTTTGCGGCAAAATTACAAAACGAAGGTAAAAGAGTACTTCAAAAAGAATGATTGAATATCATTATACAGCGGGTTTTAGACTTGATGATGAATCCTTGTATTCCGATTGGATAAATAGGGTAATAGTCTCTGAGAATTTCAAGCCGGGCAGTATCAGCTATATTTTTTGTGATGACGCCTACCTCTTGGATTTAAATATGAGGCATTTAAATCACGACACCCTAACTGATATTATTACCTTCGATTATTCTGAGAATGGCTGCATAGCAGGCGACATATTTATTTCCTTTGAGCGTGTTATGGACAATGCAAAGGAATACAAGGTAAGCGGGGATGAGGAGCTACACAGGGTGATGGCACACGGATTACTGCACATGATGGATTATAATGATAAGACAAAAGAGGATATTGAAGTCATGCGCCAAAAAGAATTTGAAAAAATGAAAATGTTCCACGTGGAACAATAGAGCTAAGGAATAATGTTTGAAAAAGAATATGATGTTATAGTTGTAGGTGGGGGTCATGCAGGTGCAGAGGCTGCCGCTGCCGCTGCCAATATGGGCTCAAAGACACTATTGGTGACCATGAACTTGCAGACTATTGGCCAAATGTCCTGTAACCCGGCGATGGGAGGTATCGCCAAAGGACAAATTGTTCGAGAGATCGATGCTCTTGGAGGATATAGTGGAATCGTAACTGATAAATCAGCGATTCAGTTTAAGATGTTGAACAAGTCCAAAGGACCGGCAATGTGGAGTCCGAGGGCGCAGAATGACCGTATGCGTTTTGCCGAGGAATGGAGAACGGCATTGGAGGGCACCCCAAATTGTGACTTTTATCAAGAGATGGTCAAAGGTTTGTTGGTCGAGAAAGATGCTGTTGTAGGGGTCCGGACTTCTTTGGGTATCGATATAAAGGCAAGGGCGGTGGTATTGACCAACGGAACTTTTTTAAATGGATTGATTCATATCGGGGAAAAGCAGTTCGGGGGCGGAAGGGCAGGCGAGAAGGCTGCAACCGGAATTACCGAACAGTTGACGTCTTTTGGTTTCGATAGCGGTAGAATGAAAACAGGAACGCCTCCTAGAGTTGATGGGCGATCCTTGGATTATTCCAAAATGATTCCGCAACCAGGGGATGAGCGGCCTGAGAAGTTTTCTTATTCGGAGACCTCTGTTTTGACACATCAGCGTGATTGCCATATGACCCATACGAGCGCTATTGTACATGAGTTGCTGAAGGAAGGTTTTGATCGTTCCCCTATGTTCAATGGACGTATTAAGAGTATTGGGCCTAGGTATTGTCCTTCTATTGAGGACAAAATAAATCGTTTTGCCGACAAGGATAGTCATCAGTTGTTCGTTGAGCCCGAGGGATGGAACACGGTTGAAGTATATGTAAATGGTTTTTCGACTTCGTTACCCGAAGATGTTCAGTTTAAAGCATTACGTTCAGTTGTCGGTTTTGAAAAAGTAAAGTTTTTTAGGCCTGGATACGCTATAGAGTATGACTACTTTCCACCTACCCAGTTGAGGCATACATTGGAAACCAAGCTAGTGAATAACCTTTATTTTGCAGGGCAGATAAATGGCACTACGGGTTATGAGGAGGCAGCATCTCAAGGGTTGATGGCTGGTATTAATGCCCATTTAAAAATTAATGAGGAGGAGCCTTTTATATTGAAGAGAGATGAGGCGTATATCGGAGTACTTATCGATGACCTGATTACAAAAGGAACGGAAGAGCCTTATCGTATGTTTACTTCCAGAGCCGAGTACAGAACCTTGTTGCGACAAGATAATGCCGACTTGAGACTGACGCCCAAGGGATATGCAATTGGTTTGGCCAACGAAGAGCGGTTGAAGCGTATGGAAGATAAGCAGAAGAAATCGGAGGCCTTTGTGAAATTTTTTAAGGATACTAGTGTCTTGCCTGAAGATATTAATCCGATTTTAGAGAGCGTTAATTCTTCTTTAGTCAAGCAATCCGATAAGATGTATAAGGCCTTTTCCAGACCGAAGGTAACTATGGAACATATGCTGAAATTGGAATCTGTCTCTGATTTCGTGCAAAAAAACGGACTGAATAGAGAGGTGTTAGAACAGACGGAGGTGCAGGTAAAGTACTCAGGGTACATCGCAAAAGAAAAAGTCAATGCCGACAAATTACACCGCTTGGAGAACATTAAAATCCCGGATAACTTTGATTATTCAAAGTTGAAATCCTTATCGTTTGAGGCGCGCGAAAAATTAGAAACCATCCGACCCGTTACCATTTCGCAGGCCTCAAGAATCAGTGGGGTTTCACCTTCCGATATAAGTGTGCTTTTGGTTTTTATGGGACGATGAGGCACATGTTCCACGTGGAACATAGTAGAACTTCAGTAAACAATAGACAAGTTCGCGGCAACTTGTCTGACTATCTTCAGGCCTGACCGCGGTCGGGCAAGCAAGCATATAGCTCGATTCTCAGGTTATAAGAGCGAAACTTTTTGCCGCTTCGTTTTACATATAGTATGACTATTACACGGTCAGTCTGGCCTTAAAAAAGGAACGATTCTTGATATGTTAGTTCAGTTATCCGACCTTTATGAAAAGAACCATACTCTATATAGGTTTTGTTTTTCTAATTCAATCTTGTATACCACTTCGTATTGCTCCGACGATTGAAGATTACAAGCTGACCAGAGGCAAGAAATTCAAACGTAGTCTCTCGAAGCGACAGATGTTCATTTTCGAAGACCCAAAAGAAGCGGGTCACTTTTATGATTATGTCAATACCAAGTTTGATCTGAATCATGAAGATGTCTATGACGATGTGCCTTTCAAAATTGACTCCTCAACGTTTTTTTTGCGTTTTATGAGGTGGAGATTCCTGACAAAACGCTTAGTCTCGGTCCTCTAATGCTCGACTTGGTTTTAAATGCGGCACTCGATAACGAAGATCCTGAACGCTATGTTTCGAATGAGTCAAGTGATATGATACGAAGGGATAATTGGTATATCGCCATGGAGGTGTATAGTGATGCCGAAAAAGATTGTCTGCAGGAAGAATCGCTTTCAAGAGAGCTCGTTTTAAAGTATCTTCGTGCCTTGAAAAACGAATACCTGTCGACGCATAACTACAATGAAACTGTTTTTAAAAACTAAGGATTTTTCAATTTCAGGAGAGGAGTTTGAACTACACTATGACGAGCTTCTTGATATGTTGGTTACTTCACCACAACCAGAGAAACTTGATGCGTATTACAAGAGTGAGGCTTATATTTCGCATACCGATGCAGATACCACCCTTACCGATAAATTGTACCAACGGGTCAAAAAGTATAGTTTGCGCAAAAAGGTGGCTTTGATCGGTCGATATCTTAAAAAGGATAACAGTCTTTTGGATATCGGAGCCGGGACGGGAGATTTTTTGGTCGCTGCAAAAGAAGCGGGGTGGGGCATAAAAGGAGTTGAACCAAGTGTAGCGGCTAGAAAGCGTGCAGAGGACAAGGGAATTGAACTCAAGGCTGACTTAGAACTTCTGAAGCACGAGAAGTTCGGGGTCATTACCTTATGGCATGTATTGGAACATCTGCCGGATTTAGAGCTTCAGATTTCGAAAATTGTCACACACTTAGAAGAAGAGGCCACCCTGATAATAGCTGTACCCAATTTCAAATCAAAAGATGCCGAACATTACGAACATCATTGGGCCGCCTATGATGTTCCGAGACATTTGTGGCATTTTTCAAGAAATAGTATAGTGGAATTGTTTGCCAAGCACGAACTCAAATTGATAGAGACCAGACCTATGATTTTCGATGCTTTTTACGTAGCCTTGCTTTCCGAGAAATACAAAAATGGGAATACAGGTTTTTTCACATTGTGCAAAGCGTTTGGTGTTGGGCTGTGGTCAAACTTAAGTGCCTGGCGAACCAAAGAGTATTCTTCCCTGATTTACATCTTAAAAAAGGACTGATTTTCGTTTTAAGGACATTTACGGGCATTTTTAGGACATAAAGAGGTCTTGGCCCTCGGAATTCGAATTTTCAGTCCAGAGCGAGCCTTGGAAGGTCATTTTAGCATAAGATGTCTCGATTTGGATTTTCATAACCATTGATTTTTCTTATGACTCAGATATGCAACAAGAACCGTCTACGGTATGCGTACTTTTTGCGGAAAGTACTAATTCGAGGAAAATCGAAGAATAGATTGAAAAAGCTTTCCTATTTTTGCGCAACCGAAAATTTCCGCTATAAAATTGTACATCGCAATTCGGAAAAAAAATAGAACGATTATGAAAAAAATAGTATTGGCACTAGTGACATTGATTGTGTTTTCATGCCAGCAACAAAAAATTGGATATGTCGACAATGTGAAGTTGATGGATGCTTACCAAGAGAAAATCGATATCGAGGCCAAGTTCAAATCGAAAGCTGAAGTCTTGGGCAAAAAGAGGGACAGCATTACCCAAGCTTACCAAATAGAGGCACAGGCCTTTCAGTTAAAAGCTCAAAAAATGTCACAACAGAAGGCTCAGGAAGAATATGGGGTGATGCAACAACGCGCTCAGTTCATCGGGCAACAACTACAGCAAGAAGATCAAGCTTTACAAGCATCGGGCCAAGTGGAGATGGATAGCATGGTGAGCAAAGTGAAGAAAGAGATAGAAGCTTATGGAAAGGCGAATGGATATGTCTACGTCTTAGGGGGTGGAGAAGGTGGAGCCGTTCTATACGGTACCCAGGCCAACGATCTTACAGATGAAATCGTGAAGATCTTAAATGACAAATACAAGAAATAAAGTTCCTTCGAATAGAACGTATTTCCAAGTAGCAATGCCGCAATTTCGATTGCGGCATTTTTTTATTTATAAGCTACTGAAGTAGAAAAACCAAAAATACGGCAGGGATAAAATACACTGCTATGGTGCGAGCTCCTTCATAATCCTTTGCAACCCGCTGACCGAATAGCAACATTAAAAGAGCGATACAAGACGCGATAGCACCATAAAAGGCCAATTCTTTTGTGCCAGAGGTGAGCAACTGAAAAATACCAGCTACGGAAAGTAGGCCGGCTACCATTTCTATCAAGAGCACCGTGCCCAATAACAGCGGTACCATGGTTCGTAATGGTGTCTTTTCAAAATGGCCTTTTAGCCATCCCAGATTACCTTTCCAATCGACGATTTTGTCAATTCCACTCTGCAAAAAGGTAATTGCCATAAATGCAAGGAGCAAAACTTCGGCCGGGTGTTCCAAAAGGATATTCATATGGTGAATTTAGATATTATTTGATGATCACAAATCCCTAAGCCGCCTTTCGGTGCAAAAGGCGAGTCAATTTAATGGATAGGTCGGTCAAAACGATTTTTGAGTTTCCATTGCGTTCGATATGATACATGGCTTCTTCAAGCTCTGCAACAATGTCCAAAATGTTGCTTTCATGAATAAAAGGCGCAAATTTTTCGAGTTTAAAGTTATCCACATGAATTTGCATATAGGCCAATTCATCAGCTCCAAAGTTGATCAATAGTGCCTGCCGCATCACGGAAAGACAATACTTCAAGAACTTTTTCTGTGTTTCCCGTCCCGTTTTGGCCACTTCCTCGCTCCACATAATCAAATCGTGTATGGCGGCTTTGTTACCTTTGGCCTTAAAAGCACTGCGGACCCATTGTACAAACCATTTTTCAAAAACCAAATCCTCCGAATCACGGTTCATTAGATCGATGGCCTTATTGAAGTTACCGTTGGCCCCATGTGCCAGACGTAGGGCTTCTTCACGAACCAGACCTTTTTCTACCAAAGCATTCGCAATGGTTTCCTCCGCCAACGGGGGAAAATGAAGTATCTGACATCTTGAACGAATCGTTTGCAGGATTTGTTCTTCATCTTCCGTAATCAATAAAAAGATGGTCTTTTGTGGCGGCTCTTCAATTAACTTGAGCAGTTTATTGGCTGCCGCGGTATTCATTTTTTCGGCCATCCAGATAATCATGACCTTATATCCGCCTTCATAGGATTTCAACGCTAATTTTTTGACCACGTCCATTGCCTCGTCAACGCCTATTTGACCCTGCTTTTTCTCTATGCCGATCAATCGGTACCAATCGAACAGATTTCCGTAAGGCTGTTCCTTTACAAATTGGCGCCATTCATCCATGTAATGATTACTGACCGCATGACTTCTCACCTTATCTGAATTTGAGGTGGGAAAAGCAAAATGTACATCAGGGTGTGCAAGGGAATCAAACTTCAAATTACAAGCTTGGTTGCCTCCTAGGTTTTCTCCCTTGGTATTTTCGCAAACCAAATATTGAACATAGGCGAGTGCCATTGCAAGGGTGCCCGAACCTTCTGGGCCAACAAAAAGTTGTGCGTGCGCAATACGGCCCCGATCCGCACTGAGGGCCAGATGGTTTTTAATGTGGTCAAGCCCCAAAACATCCTTAAAAAGCATGCCTCAAATATAAGGTATTCCCAACTTAAAAAACGAAGCGCCCGAATGGAGTAGCGTATGTACCCGAACCCAAGGCCGACTACAGACCAAGCGGTCTGTAAAAACAGGGTTTCTACGGCAAATTACTGTAAGCATTGGGCTAAGCGAGGTGTTTGGAAGCAATGAACGTGTCGTTTCCGGCATCCCAAAATCGATAAACCGACTATTGGGTCGGAAAATGAGGTAGGCTTTTTCATAATATGGAGGGCCACACTTCACCTGAACCCCAGAAATCTTTACATTTGCGATTCCTAATAAAAAGCATCGCTATGAAGACTCTTGAAGATTTCAATTTTGAAAATAAAAAAGCGCTGATCCGTGTAGATTTCAACGTTCCTTTGGATGGTGATTTTAATGTGACGGACACGAATCGGATTGAAGCAGCGAAACCTACGATCATCAAGGTTTTGGAAGATGGAGGAAGCGCCGTCTTGATGAGTCATCTTGGAAGACCCAAAGGAGAAATAAATCCCGATTTGTCATTGGCACACATTTGCAAAACGGTTTCGGAAGTACTCGGGGTACAAGTAAAGTTCGTTTCTGATTGTACAGGTGCGGAGGCTGAAGCCGCTGTTGAAAAGATGGCTATGGGAGAGGTTTTGCTTTTGGAGAACTTACGTTTTCACTCTGAAGAGACTAGCGGAGATAAAAATTTCGCGGAAGAATTGTCAAAATTGGGCGATATTTATGTGAACGATGCTTTTGGAACGGCACATAGGGCACATGCTTCTACCACCGTGGTCGCGCAGTTTTTTCCCGGAAATAAATGTTTTGGGTATTTGTTGGCCAAGGAAATCGATGCGATCGAGAAAGTGATGCAAACGGGTGAAAAACCGGTTCTTGCTATTTTAGGTGGTGCGAAAGTCTCCTCGAAAATTACGATTATCGAAAATATTCTTGACAAGGTTGACCATTTGATTATCGGTGGGGGCATGACCTATACCTTTGTCAAGGCCAAAGGCGGAAAGGTAGGCGATTCTATTTGCGAAGACGATAAAATGGACTTGGCCTTGGAAATATTGAAAAAGGCGGACGATAAGGGAGTAACTGTTCATATCCCCGTAGACGTTATTGCGGCAGATGACTTTTCAAATGATGCGCAGACCCAAATTACAGGTTCCGATGCTATTCCGGAGGGATGGCAAGGTCTGGATGCCGGCCCTGAAACGCTAGAAAACTTTAAGAGCGTTATACTTCAGTGCAAGACCATTCTTTGGAATGGCCCTGTTGGTGTATTTGAAATGGAAAACTTCGCCAAAGGCACCATTGCCGTAGGTGACGCCATAGACGAAGCTACTCAAAATGGAGCCTTTTCCTTGGTTGGAGGAGGTGATTCGGTAGCTGCGGTCAAGCAATTCGGTTTCGAAAATAAGGTAAGTTATGTGTCAACTGGTGGTGGCGCTATGTTGGAGAGCCTTGAAGGAAAAACGTTACCAGGAATCGCTGCAATAATAGACGGGTAAGGGCGTTATCGATAAAAGGACGTTTGTGTTTTATGGCACGAAAATTTTATCCTTTCGGGAAAAAGTGCGATTTTAGTTCCCCTTCTCCTTAATTGTACACTTCTTATGAACGCAAAAATGAAGCACTACCTATCTTTTCTTTCCTTCCTAATTGTTGCAATCCCTCTATTTGCACAAGAAAAAGACAGCGTGCAGCTTCAAAAAGACAGTCTGAAAATAATTCAGGCCAAAGATGTTTTGCCAGACACCACTGCCATGGACATGAAGGGGGTAGAACAAATGGAGCTTATGGAAGCGGCCCCCGGATTAAAGGATAATCCTCTAATGCTTGTAAAAAAAGGAGATAAAGGGGCGTATAATCTAAAAGACCACGAGCTCGCCGCCACTTATGACAGTCTTTGGATGAAAGAGCTCTATGAGATTGCTTCGCACTCCGATGAGATGTATCAAGAGGTTTCGGAACTCGATATCGAAAAGACTTACGAATATGATTTACCTACCGACACTTTAAAGGCACGTTTGGCCCGAATCAATGAACGAACGCCGTTCAATGTGGTGTATAACCCATCTCTAGAGAATGTGATTAAATCGTTTTTGACTCGAAAACGCGATTTAATGAATCGCATGTTGACCGTAAGTCAATTTTATTTTCCGCTATTCGAACAGGAATTGGACAATCACGATATTCCATTGGAGATGAAGTATCTGGCCATTGTAGAATCCGCTTTGAACCCAAAGGCCAGATCTCGAGTAGGCGCTACAGGCCTTTGGCAATTTATGTACGGCACAGGAAGAGAACACGGCCTTAAAGTAAGTAGTTATGTCGATGATCGGAGTGACCCTATCAAATCTACAAGGGCTGCATGTGAATACCTCAACCGAATGTACAAGGTTTTCAATGATTGGGATCTGGCCTTGGCGGCCTACAACTCTGGCCCTGGTAATGTGAACAAAGCAATTCGAAGATCTGGTGGATACAAGAACTATTGGAACTTGCGCCGTAATTTACCGCGGGAAACCGCAGGCTATGTACCCGCCTTTTTAGCTACGATGTATATTTTCGAATATGCAGAAGAGCACGGCCTTAAAGGAAAAAAAGTGGAACGCCCCTATTTTGAGACCGATACGGTGCACATCAAAAGCCTAATCACCTTTGACCAAATCTCGGAATTGATCGGTATCAGCACTGAAGACCTAGAGGTATTGAACCCCTCGTACAAGCTAAAGGTCATTCCTCATATCAAAGGAAAGAAATATTACCTGCGACTTCCTAAAAAAGCAATGGGTAAATTCGTGGCGAACGAAGCCGCTATTTACGCGCATGTAGAAAAGGAATTGAAAAGCAAGGAAAGCCCTTTACCAGCTCTGGTCAAAGCGGCAGAGGCCAATCGAATCAGGTATCGTGTGCGGAGCGGGGATTATCTGGGAAAAATCGCCGAGCGATACGGAGTTCGTGTCAGTCAGATCAAAAATTGGAATGGCCTGCGAAGTAACAATCTGAGGGTTGGCCAACGTTTGACCATATACCCTCGAGGCTCTCGCGGTATTTCGAATGTTGCCAAGAAGAGCAGCACAAAAAGTGCGGCAAGCCCAACGGTAGCAAGCAATGGAAAGGTACATACGGTGCGTAGCGGCGATTCACTTTGGACCATCTCCAGAAAATATCCGGGAATTACCATAGAAAATTTACGAAAATGGAACGGTATTAGTGGTAACAGTTTAAAACCGGGTATGAAATTGAAACTATGTGATTGCCCATCCTAAACCACAGTATACATATGAAACATTTTAAAGTATTGGCCGTGTTGGTGCTCTTTTTGGTCGTTTCCTGCAATGATGGGAAGCAACAAAAGTATCTACCTGGATCTATAGGTGCTATTAACTCGGTAACGGTCGTCATCGATAATGAGCTTTGGAAAGGAGCGGTAGGAGATAAGATAAGGGAACACTACGCATCTCCTGCAATCGGCCTCACCTGGGACGAACCGATTTTCACCTTAAATCATGTGCCTAAACAATCATTTACAGGGGCCTTGAGAAAAACCCGCTCTGTCATTTATGTGGAATTGGACACCCTCAATGAAGCCGGAATTAAAACGGACTTGTACGCCACACCCCAACGGGTCGCTGTGATTAAAGGGAAAACAGAAGAAGAACTGATTCAGAACATTGCGGAAAAGGCGCCAGGGGTTATTTCTACTTTTCAAGGGCTTGAATTAAAAGAAGCCCAAACGAGATTTTTGAAATCTCTGAATAAAGAAAAGGCCCTAACGGAAAAATTCAACGTAAAATTGAATGTTCCGTCGATTTATAAGGTTGGAAAGCAAGAAAATAATTTTGTTTGGATCGACCGTCAAATTCCGAAAGGGCATGCGAACATTATTGCGTATGCCATGCCCGCGAATAGCCTATCTAACGACTCGACGCTGGTCAGGGATATTGTTAGAATGCGTGATTCCATAGGCGCCAGATATTTGCCCGGCGAGGATGTTCCCGGCAAAGTGACCCATATGCGTACCGAACCGGCATTCTCACCTTCCGTTTTTGAAACTGAAATAGCAGGTAGAAAGGCTTACGAAGTTCGCGGTATTTGGGATGTTAAAAATGATTTTATGGCAGGCCCTTTTCTCACGTATATTATTGATGATGCCGTAAATAATAGGAAATTGGTACTTGAAGGCTTTACCTATGCTCCGGCCACCAATAAGCGTGATGACATGTTTCAATTGGAAGCGATATTAAAGACCGTTCGTTTCTTGTAAGGAAAAGGACATATTGAAACCAAAAACGCCCTCTAAAGGGCGTTTTGGCGTTTGTAACCTATACGTAGAGCTACTAAATAGCCTCGAAGCTAGCTTAATTGCCAACAAAGGCAGGATCAATAGAGATTCGAAGGAAACCAACTAGTTATCGAATCAACGCCCCCTGCCGTGTGGGCAGGCACGTTAGCTAGGTATAAATCTCGATTATAGAGTTAAAATGCAAATCCGGTAGACAATCTGAAGACGAATGCATAGAGCACTACGATCAACAGAAAAGCACAAAAGACAGAGAACACCTTAAAATACTTATTGAGTAGTTTTTGAGTCCAATCTCTAAACGCCTCCAAATAGATTTCTTGTAATAGTACTAATTTCCTCATACCTCATTATTTTAAGTTAGACAGGTACAAAGGTTTGAAATAAGTAATGGAGTCTTCAATAATTTTGGCGTAAGGCCCAGAAAACTCGCCGATAAGGTGAAATAGTGTTATTGCTCGACGAACAACATATCTTTTGAATTTAAGGCAATCTGAGGCAAGATACGGGACTTTAATACCGATTTTATTCGATATGCAAAAATGTCTAACATAGATAGGCCCAAAATAAAAAAAGCACCTTATTAAGGTGCTTTAATTGGTTAGATTGGTTATAGTTCCGTTAATCAAAGGCAAAGCCAGTGATAAGTCTAAAAACGAATGCGTAAAGTACAATCAAGAAACTGGCGAAGCAGAACCATGAGAATATTTTAAAATATGACTTTACGAATTTGTGGCCTAGGTTTCTAAAGGCCTCTAGATAGATTTCTTTGATAAGTAGTACGTTTTTCATAGTATTTGAGATTTGGGATTAAACAGTCTAACGAACGTTTCTATAATAACTGAAAATCGAGGAAATCCGTATTTCACCGACCCTTTTTGTTGTCAAGTGGTGACGTAGTGTTGTGAAACCGTGTTATTTACTTTTGTTACTAAGACAAAAGCCTGAGAAGAAAAGTCAATGAAGGCAAAAAGCCGCATTCTTTAACGAAACACGGCTTTTTCTATGAATATATGATTAATGATGAGTGTACTTACATGCCTACGATAATAAATTCGGAACGACGATTTTTGAAGTGCTCTTGTTCTGTACATCGTACAGTACCGTTGCAGCGGTTGAGCAACCGTTCTTCACCGTAACCGATGGCGCTTTGAATTCTTTCAGGGGATATCCCTTTGGAGATAATATAATCCCTAGTCGATTTGGCTCGCTTGTCAGAGAGGTATTTGTTGTATTCCGGCGCTCCTCTCGAATCGGTATGCGACTCGATTTTGATGACCATATTTTGATATTCGTTCATGACCTCGACCAATTTGTCAAGCTCATTAGAGGCATCTTTTCGGATGTATGATTTGTCAAAGTCAAAGAAAATCATTTCGGTCTTCAACTTTTTAATACCATCTTCGATAGCGATCATTTCTTGGAGCCTTTTCATTTTGAGATCAACATTCACGGTATCGTTTTCTACGGTAGTAACATTCTGAATATTTTCGAAATAGTCATCTTTCTTAACCTGCACAGTATACTTGGTATCCGCTTCAAGATCTTCGAATATAAAATTGCCTTCGTCGTCCGAAACCATTTCTTTTAACTTGATTCCATTTTCGTCTAGCAATTCGATCATGGCTTGTGGCATGATATCACCTGTGATCATTTCAGTTACGACCCCGGCGATAGCGTTTGAAATCTCAGGCACTTCTTCAACAATCAATCGCTTGAATGAATAGATATCGTCATCGCCCTTGCCTTCTGCCCTATTCGATGCAAAATACCCCTGTTGATTTTCTTCATTGACGATATAAGAGAAATCATCTAGATTGCTATTTACCGGTTGACCTACATTTTTAACTTCTTGAAATCCCTCTTCTTCAGAGTACGAGGCCTCATAAATATCAAGTCCACCAAGACCTATATGGCCATCCGAAGAAAAATAGAGTTTGGTCTCATTGATAAATGGAAACATTTCTTTGCGCTCCGTGTTGATTTCCGGACCGAGGTTTCTTGGTTCGGAGAATGTATTTCCCTCTAGGACATCTACAACGAAAATATCAGTTTGGCCTATGGTACCTGGCATATCGGATACAAAATAAAGTTTTTTGCCATCAGGACTAAGTGCTGGGTGGCCCGTAGAATACTCATCGCTATTAAAAGGTACTTCTACAGCATCCCTCCACTCATCGCCAATTTTTTGAGAAACATATATTTTAAGGTGGTTGACCCCGTTCTTGTCTCTCTTTAACTTTTTGCCATAATTGTTTCGTGTGAAGTACATGGTCGTATTATCGGGCGAAAAGGTGACAGAGGCCTCATGGTATTTGGTATTGATGTTTTTTGAAAATTTGATGGCGTCTTTTAAATCTTGTGACTCTTCATTGATTTTGGCGACATACAAATCGAGATAAGGTTGGTCATTCCATTTATACCGTCTGGTATTAAAAAATGAGGAATCTTTTGCGGAGGCGTACACCACTTGGTTTGAATCCAAAAACATTGGGGAGAACTCTGAGTATTCAGAATTGATGGCCAAATTTTTGAGTTCGTAGTTCTTTTTCGAGCTCAATATGCCGTCGAGCGTCTTTTCATTCGCCGTTAGCGCTTCGGTAGTATCAAGTGAACCTATATCACCCTTCTTCATTTTTTTATTGTATAGGCGCATAAGGCGTTTTGAGCGCGCGTATTTTCCCGTACCCTTTAAAGAATGTGCATATTTAAAAATGTTATCTGCAGACATGTCTTCGCCATAGTTTGTATACAATATGCTATACCATTCATAGGCTTTTTCCATATTGGTATTGAAGTAATGCGAGTCCGCTGCTCTTTGTATGACGTCATACGAATAGTACTTATCACCTTTTGCCAATGCTTGCTCATATAACTGAGCGGCCTCGGCGTACCACATTTTATCAAAGAAGAAATCGGCTTTTTCAATCAACTTGCTCTTTTTGGGGGTATCCTTGATTTGAATTCCCTCAGTGCGCGTTTCTTCCGATTCGTTTAGAACATCATAATTTACATCGGCCACATCGAATGAAGTGGTCTCTCTTTCAGAGGCGGAGCTGTCAGTCGACTCTGCAATCGCCAAGCCGTTATCCATGGGGTCGCTATCCACGACCTCTAGAATCCATACATCATCAGTATATCTTCCATCGAATTCCGATAAGTAGGCATCGATAGCTTCAAGGCCAAAAGGAAAATATTGAATATAGACATAGTTTAAACCGTTCTCTGAATTAGTAATTGAATTTGCCTCAAATCCTTTACGCTTCAATTTTTTAATGACCTTCTTAAGATTCTTGCCTTCGCTATATACCCCGACAATCGCGTAGTATCCGTCAGAAACACCATCTAAGTTGTTCATCGTTCTGAAAGCAACATCGTTTTTGTTCGCGGCTTCCAAAAAGGTTTCGGTGACAGGTATGATTTCTGTAAGACCACTATTTTCATTTGTGGTATTAAAAGTGATGTCTCCGCTTGTCCCGGAAATAGAATTCCCAGGAGCGGTCTGAGCTCCCATCAAGAGAGAGGCCAGCAAAATGTAGGTTGATATTAGTCTTTTCATGTTTAGGTAATTAGAAAAACCTTTGGGGGATTTTAAAGTCTTGTTTTTTTACGAACGATCAAATAATATGAAATACTTGTTTTACACTTCTCATGCAACCTATTGTGTAGTTCATTCAAACTATAATTATTGGAGTTGCGAGCCGTATTGGGCACTTGATGAAATTTTGATAGTGGCTTAACGTTGTAATCGCCCTGTTCGTAACCAAAGCCTACATACGGTATTTTGCGCATCAAAAGTTTCGAGGATCTCTGAGTAGCATATACAGAGCCTGAAGCTTGCGGGACAGAATGATATGCAGTTGCCATACCTAATATTAGTAATGTGTTAACGCAAAGAAAGATCTTTACGATGCATCGCATACCCACTTTGTTGTGAAACGTTCAATATATGAGGTATGCGCGGAGAATACTGTAGGCTAGGATAATTAAAGAGAAGAAATGTTAAGAAAATCGTCGGTCTTATGCTGAAGCAACATAATAAACCAATAGGTATATAGTGATGGGCAATATTTGAAACGAAAAAAAGCCTTCGTCGATTAGAGAAGGCTTTTTTAGACAAAATTTTTTGATTTTTCTATTCTTTGTTTTCCTCTAGCTTTTCATCGTCCTTAGAGGCGTCTTTAAACTCTTTGATTCCACTTCCCAATCCGCGCATGAGCTCAGGAATTTTTTTACCTCCAAAAAGAAGAAGTACAACAACGACCACCAAAATTATCTGGGGTGCTCCTATGGCCAAGAAAGTATGTAGTGCAATCATAATAACGTATTTAATGGATAACAAATGTACTAAAAAAGTTGTTAGTCTTATCCGATTGAAACTATAACGACCATATTTTAATTTTATTCGACCAGAAGTGTATTTGTTTCGTATATCTTAAGGTTTAGCATTACAATTCAAAAATCCATTAAATTTAAGGGAACCGTTACAAAATTGATCGCTTACATTATCTTTGCACTCTATGGCCAAAAAGAGAAGGGAAATAAAGAAAAAGTTACTTCATAAGTACCGCTTGGTCATTCTTAATGAAAGTACGTTCGAAGAGAAAATTTCCTTTAAGTTGAGCAGACTGAACGTTTTTGTCACCGGATCGCTCTGTATCATCGGATTGATTGGGTTAACAACCCTTTTGATCGCCTTCACCCCCTTGCGAGAGTACATTCCGGGATATTCGTCTACGAGACTTAAAAAGCAGGCCACGGAGCTCACCTATCAAACAGACTCCTTGGTTAGGGTCTTGAACAATTCAAATCGCTATTTGGACAATATCAGAATGGTGCTCAAAGGAGACATCGAAAATAATGTTATCAATCGCGATTCGCTTCGTGAACAATTCAAGTTAGATCCGAATAGTGTCAACCTTACACCTATCAAACAAGATTCACTTTTACGTGCCGAGGTAGCGTTGGAAGATAAATACAACCTTTTTGAAAGAAGCGGCGTAAAGACCGATTTGGTTCTTTTCCCTCCTGTGAGCGGTACGTTGACGCAGAAATTCGATTTAAAGAAACGCCATTACGCGGTTGACGTGGTAGCGCCTCGAGAAACACCGGTCAAAGCGACAGCCAACGGAATGGTCATTTTTGCCGAATGGACGGCCGATACAGGCCATGTAATTATTCTGGAACACGAAAATGGTCTGATCAGCGTGTACAAACACAACGGTTCGTTAAATAAATCTCAGGGTGATATTGTGCGTACCGGCGAAGTGATAGCTGCCGTGGGCAATACAGGTGAACTTACCACCGGTCCACATCTTCATTTCGAGATTTGGCAAAACGGGACACCGATCAATCCACTGGATTTTATCGATTTCAAATAGAAAACATGTCATTAAAAGCCTTTGCTGCACGAATCTTTGCCAAGAGAGTGGCCAGAAAAACGGCGAAGTGGGTTGCTAACCCCATCAATACCCAGAAACAGGTTTTCAAGGAAATAGTGGAGCGGGCGGCGCAGACCAAATTCGGGAGGGACCATGAATTTTCCGAGATAACCACCCATACCGACTTTGTTCAAAGGGTGCCGATTCGCGATTATGAAGCGTTAAAGCGCTATGTGGATGAGGTAGTCGAGGGAAAGAACGATATTCTATGGCCGGGCAAACCTTTATACTTTGCTAAAACCTCGGGTACCACCTCAGGGGCAAAGTACATTCCGATTACCAAAGAATCGATTACACATCAGGTTGAAGCTTCGCGAAACGCCATTCTCAACTATATTCATGAAACCGGCCACGCTGATTTCGTAGACGGTAAAATGATTTTCCTTCAAGGCAGCCCTGAAATGCAGGAAAAGAATGGTATTCAACTAGGCAGACTTTCAGGTATCTCGGCCCATTATGTGCCCAACTACCTACAGAAGAACAGACTGCCAAGTTGGGAAACCAACTGCATCGAAGACTGGGAAACCAAGGTCAATGCCATAGTGGATGAGACCAAAGATGAGAATATGACGGTCATCGCCGGTATTCCGTCATGGGTACAGATGTATTTTGAAAAGTTGAATGCGGCAAGTGGCAGAAAAGTGGGAGACCTGTTCCAAAACTTTCAGCTATTTATTTATGGGGGAGTAAATTATGAACCATATCGCGCAACATTCGAAAGTCTTATAGGCAGAAAGGTCGATAGTATTGAGCTATTTCCGGCAAGTGAGGGATTCTTTGCCTACCAAGATTCCCAGAAGGAAAAAGGAATGCTGTTGTTGTTGAATTCGGGTATTTTCTATGAGTTTGTCAAAACCGATGAATTCTTTGAGCCAGATGCCAGACGGATTACCATTGAGGCAGTCGAACTGCACGTCAACTATGTAATGATCATCTCTACGAATGCAGGTTTATGGGCCTATAACTTAGGAGATACCGTTCAGTTTATTTCTTTGAACCCCTTTAAAATTGTGGTTTCAGGTCGTATCAAACACTTCATTTCGGCTTTCGGAGAGCATGTCATTGCAAAAGAGGTCGAAGAAGCCATGCGAGATGCTATTGCCCAGACTGATGCCCAAGTGAACGAATTTACCGTAGCGCCACAAATTGTGCCTCCAGCTAATGAATTGCCTTATCATGAATGGTTGATCGAATTTGAAAAAGCGCCAACCGATATGCAGACCTTTGTACGGATATTGGACACTACGCTGCAAAAACAGAACAGCTATTACTTTGATTTGATAGAAGGTAACGTGCTTCAGCATCTAAAAGTCACTCCTATTCGAAAAGACGGTTTTAAGGGGTATATGCAATCCATAGGAAAGCTCGGAGGTCAAAACAAGATTCAACGCTTGTCCAACGACCGAAAGCTCGCGGATGGTTTGTTGGCATTCAAAGCGTAATGGGAATTATTTGGCCAAAGTACTCTTTTTGGTATCGAAAACCCACTTATCGGCATACATGCCATATACCAATCCGATTTCGTTTTCTTGAACGTACTTTTCGTCCTTTCCCGGGTCGAAATTCACATTGTAGACGTATACACGAATTCCTTGTTTCTTTAGTTCCAGCATGAACTCTACATGATTTTTGATGATTCTTCGCGACAAAGCGACATGCTTCACATTGTTGATTTGGAGATAATCTATTTTATCACCTTTAAGGCCCATAAGGGGTTCTTGTGATATCATTACACCGATTCCGTTTTTAGAGGCCTCCTCTATGGCCATAAGGCTAAATAGTTCCATTAGAAGGCGATCTTTATCTACAAAAGCATTGGCAAAGGCCACTGGATCGTTGAGTTTGTCGGTCACCAAAATCGCGTCAGGGTGATTGGCAAACCAATCGTTAATTCCCTTCATGTCCAGTGTCGTGTAATCCCCATAGATTTTGTGTTTCTTGAATTCGGAGAGACTGGGTGGTAACGTGCCCTGATAGTCTGTAAATCGTGCCCACATTTTCCAGTCGTGAGCTGCAACCAGATGCCCATCGGAGGTAGTGATGATGTCAAGCTCGAAGAGGCGAAACCCCTTGTTATAGTTCGCATCCAAAGCTTGTTTTGAATTGGTCGATTTCACTCCATCTATTTCGCCGCCTGCATGGGCGATATAGCGATCATTATTTGGGGTAAATTCATATTTGATTCTGGGAAAATAGATGTGGTTATCTGAAATGGTATCGGGAATATCTATGTTCATCGATAGCCGTAAATCGTCTATACTTTCTAGTAGGGCTCCCTGAAGGTTGTGGGCAATGTACGCTTGCCGGCTCTTGATTTCGCTTAGCTGATCAAATCCCATTTTTTGCAATTCCCCTAGCTCGGAGACTAAGCTTTTGGCAGCGGAATCATGGGCGAGTAGGGCATAGCGAGCGTTGTTTTTTTGCATTTTCCATAAGACTTCGACCATTGCTTTCGACTGCTTGGGGTCGGCATGGGTGTCAAAGGTTTTGAACTCGTATTTCGTCGCGCTTAAGAAGTGTATTAGGGTAAGACCGCGTTCCAAATGCTCTGTTTGGTCGCCGACAGCGAACAGACTTCTCTTTTTGGCATTAAAGCCATTGCTTTCTAGCAACAGGGCCGTGTTGGGAGCTTCCCCTTTCACTGTTGAATCCGAATAGATGCTAGCGCGGGCGTTAAAACCCACGACCAATAGGAACAGACCTATTGAAAATCGGGTCGGGAATTGGAACTTTTTCTTCATCATTTTTATTCTTGAATCAAGATGTTACCTTGAGGTAAGGCAAACTCTAGCTGTTGATACACAACGTCTTTGCTTTCGTGATATTGTGGTAAAGGGCCCTATACGTGGGTTTGTTTTAAAATTATGTGCCTGGTAGGAGAGCTGAACATGATTTCGGGAAATGACAAGCAAACCCTTTCGAACCGCCAAAGCTGATTTTTATTTGTAATTTTGCTCGAAATTCTTCAATGAGCAAAAACACGACAACCACCCGAGCTCAAGAATCGACCAACGCTATCGAGCGTTTGTATATTACGATGCGGCATTTGTTTAACCGGGGGTTCTACAAACCTACGGGCGTATCTGGCGAATCGTTGAAAAATGCGCTGTTACAACTTAGGCCTGAGATCTATGGAACCATTGCGGAAGAAAAAACAGAACTAAACGGACTTGTTTATGTTCTCGAGCGTTTGCCACAAGGTATTGAACAATGCAAGTACATCAACCTCACTTCCGACGAAGGGTATGGCAAATCACACATCGATCCGATCGTACCGCCTAAGCGGCGAAGAAACTGTTATCGAATCGATGAGGAACAAATGAATATTGAGATTACCCGTGGACGCTCCGATATTTATGACATCCTGACCCATTTGACCTTTCTTTTTATAGAATCGCAAAAAATCTGCGAGCGTGTGCTGATAGAAGAAACCCAAAAAACGATTCGAGACTGGCAGAAGTTGGAGGCCGCCGTGAACGCTAAAGAGCTTTCTCAGGCAAATCGTGAAACCACTTTGATCCATACAGCGAATATTCTGGGCCGTAGTTTCGAGGAAACCATGGTTTATTATGAGAAATTTGCGACCGCTGAGAATCCCGAACGTTTTCTGGAAATCATCTATTGGTTGGGGAAACTGGCCATCGAAGAAGAATTGACCGATGAAAAAAGAGTCATCACCTTTAGCACATTGCTAAGAGAACGCTTAGGGCATCATATTCATGGAGACCGTTGGGCCAATACGATCAAGAAGGTTTTTAAGGATCGGGGCTTGCTAAATAGGCCGATTCATATCGTAAGTGCGAATATGCACAGTGTGATGAATTCCCTCTTTGCCAGAAAGGCACTGAAAAAGCAGTTTCCAAAGGGCGAAGCGCTCAAGATTTATGAGGCTTTGAGTGCATCCGGCAGTTCCGATTTGCGCAATAAGGTGGAGACCATGGCCAAAAAGAACGGGATGATTTCCATCGACGATGTCTCGGGTACGAATATCGATGTTCAAATATTCGATTTAGCGAAGTTGGGCGACGATGCCTGTTGCTATGAATTTTCGAAGGAGATAACCGAAGTACAAAAACCTGTTATCTTTGTGATGGACTATGCTTTTGGCGAGCAGGCCTACGAAAGTATCGATGAATTATTGAAACCCTATGATGACCAGAAAAATGGAGCGATCTATTTGAACATTGCTTCTATTTCGATTATGGGAAAGGCAGGTATTTTAGAAGGTGGAAAGGGAGATTTGATGATACCCTCGGCGCATATTTTTGAAGGTACGGCAGACAACTACCCTTTTCAGAACGAATTATGTGCGGCTGATTTTGAAGGGCATGGGCTAAAGGTCTTCGAAGGAACCATGGTTACCGTATTGGGGACGTCTTTGCAGAACAAGGACATTTTGAAATTCTTTCATCAGTCTACTTGGAATGTAATCGGCCTCGAAATGGAAGGCGTACATTATCAGAAGGCGATTCAATCGGCTTCTAAAATTAGAAAAAGTATCGGTGAAGATGTAAAAGTCAGATATGCCTACTACGCTTCGGACAACCCCCTGGAAACGGGGAGCACGCTAGCTTCGGGAGGCCTTGGCACTACAGGTGTTAAACCGACTTACTTGATAACCGATAAAATTCTAACCCAAATATTCAATTCATAACAAATGGCTGATCAGACACCACAAAAAAGTCCAACCGCTTCAGACGAAATAGACTTGGGGCAACTCTTGGAACTGATTAACAAAGGAATCAAAAGCTTCGGCAATTTCTTTTTGAGGATCTTCATTTATCTGCGAAGAAATGCACTGAAATTATTAGGTCTGATACTTCTTGGTGTCGGCATTAGCTTTGGGTTAAATCAGATTATCTCCAAAAAATTGAAGACCGATGTCATTGTCCGCCCCAATTTTGAGAGTAAGAACTATCTGTACGATGTAGTCGAGGAATTGGCTTCCAACATCAAGTCGAGGAATCAGGTCTTTTTCCAAGAATTCGATATAGCAACAGAGGATCTCGAAGGTTTCACGATAGAAGCGGCCGCTATTGAAGAAGAAGATGTGAAAACAGAGGAGGTCGTACTCAACGAGATGAAGTACTTGGAAGTACTCGAAAATTTTAAAGATGAGAGTTTTGTAATCGATATTTTGCGATCTGAACTCTCTGAAAAGAGTGTAGTAAATCACAAAATCACATTTACGTATAAGGACCCCACAAAAGGGCCTGCTATTGTAAAAAAACTCATGAACTATATCAACACCAATGAGTACTTCGATGAGTTAAAAACCGTATATGCCGATAATGCCAAATCAAGAATCGAGAAAAACACGCTTTTGATCGATCAGATTGACGAATTGGTCGACAACTACTCAAAAGCCTTATTGACCGAGAAACAGAAATCGGGTACGGGAGTGGTATATATGGAAAAGGAGAATACCTTGAACGTGCCCTCCCTCTTAACCCTAAAAGATAAGCTCTTAAAGGAGATTGAAGACAAGCGCCTAGAAGTAGCACAACAGACAGGCGTACTGAGCATACTGAATTTTGGAAAGACACAAGAAGTGACCAAATCCTTTTTCAATCAGACTTATTTTCTGATCCCAACAATACTAGTGGTTGGCTTTGTACTGCTTTCATTTTTTAAATATTTGGAGCGCAAAGCAAAAGAGATAGAGTAGATGAGTATAAAAGCAAAGCAAAAAACGCTTTTGGTGACCGGTGGCGCAGGCTTTATCGGCAGTAATTTCATACCCTATTTTTTACAGAACAACCCGTACGATGTGATTGTAAACCTCGATAAGCTTACCTATGCTGGTAATCTTAATAATTTAGCGGAGGTTGCTGATGATGAACGCTACCATTTTGTCGAAGGTGATATTTGCGATGCTCACCTTGTAAATCGACTGTTCAGGGAACATAAGATAGACGGGGTTGTTCATTTTGCCGCTGAATCGCATGTAGATAATTCCATTGAAAGTCCGGATAGTTTTATCAAAACGAACATCGAAGGTACGTTTACCTTACTTGAAGCTGCTAGAATGCACTGGTTGGAAAGTCCAAATCACGTAAAAGCTGGGTTTGAGCACGCTCGATTTCATCACATTTCGACGGATGAGGTCTATGGCAGCCTAGGATCTGAAGGGTTTTTTACCGAAAACACTGCCTACGCACCCAACAGCCCCTATAGTGCTTCAAAAGCCTCCTCAGACTTTCTGGTACGGAGCTATTTTCATACCTATGGTCTGAACGTGGTGACCAGCAATTGCTCTAATAATTATGGCCCAAAGCAACATAATGAAAAATTGATCCCGACGATCATACGAAAGGCGTTGGAGGGTGAGTCTATTCCAATTTATGGCGACGGTACCAATGTTCGTGATTGGCTTTTTGTGTTGGATCATTGCCAAGGGATTGAACTGGTTTTCAAATCAGGACAGGCCGGTGAAACCTATGTCATTGGTGGCAATAATGAACACAACAATCTCTATATAGCTGAACGTATTTGCGACCTGCTAGATAAAGAGTATCCAAAGAGCGCGGGAAGCTACCGCGACCAGATCAGTTTTGTGAAAGACAGGCCTGGCCACGACTATCGTTACGCCATAGATGCCACCAAGATAAAAACGGATTTAAGCTGGACGCCTCAAGAAAATTTTGATTCTGGGCTTCGGAAGACCATCACCTGGTATTCAAAAAAATACCAAAAAGTATAAAAATGAAGGGAATCATATTGGCAGGAGGGTCGGGAACACGCTTGCACCCCATAACATTGGCGGTCAGCAAACAATTGATGCCAGTCTACGACAAACCGATGATCTACTATCCACTGGCCACATTGATGTCGGCTGGTATCCGTGAAATTCTGCTGATTACTACACCACAAGACGGGCCCTTATTTCAAAAATTATTAGGTGATGGTTCCCAACTCGGGTGTCAGTTTCAATATGCGGTTCAAGAGCATCCGAACGGATTAGCTGAGGCTTTCATCATTGGCGAAGACTTTATTGGCCAAGATAAGGTGGCTTTAATCTTAGGGGATAATATTTTCTATGGCTCGGGACTTGCCAAATTACTACAGACCAATAACGACCCCCATGGAGGGATTATCTATGGCTATCATGTTCAGGATCCTGAACGCTACGGCGTTGTAGAATTCGACTCATCAGGAAAAGCCATTTCCATTGAAGAAAAACCCGAGCAGCCGAAATCGAACTATGCAGTACCCGGAATTTACTTTTACGATAATGAGGTAGTCGACATTGCCAAAAACATACAGCCCAGCAAAAGGGGCGAACTGGAGATTACCGATGTGAACAGGGCATATCTGGAAAGAGGCAGGCTACAGGTCAGTATTTTGGATCGGGGAACTGCTTGGTTAGACACGGGTACTTTTGGATCGTTGATGCAGGCGTCGCAATTGGTAGAGGTAATTCAAGAACGTCAGGGCCTTAAGGTTGGTGCGATTGAAGAGGTTGCCTATACCATGGGTTATATTGATAAGGAACAGCTGCATGCGCTGGCCAAGCCACTTTTGAAAAGTGGGTATGGCAACTATTTAATGTTATTAAAGTAAATACGTCCGTGATTGTAACCGAAACACGTTTAAAGGGATGCTTTACCATAGAACCTAAACTATTCAAAGACGAAAGAGGAGTGTTCTTCGAGTCTTTTCAAAAGGAAAAGTTGGAAAAGAAATTGGGGCAGCTCTTGCACTTTGTGCAAGACAATCAGTCCATTTCAAAAAAAGGAGTCTTACGAGGGTTACATTTTCAAAAGGCCCCCTACGCCCAGGCAAAATTGGTACAGGTAATCCAGGGAACCATCTTGGATGTTATTGTCGATTTACGTGAGGATAGCGACACTTTTGGGCAGCACATTAAGATTAAACTTTCCGATAGTCACAAGAAATCCATATTTATACCGAAGGGTATGGCACATGGTTTTGTTGTGTTGAGTGAAGAGGCTATTTTTGCGTACAAGTGCGATAATTACTACCACCAGCCTTCCGAAAGGGGTATCGCTTTTAATGACACCACGTTGAATATCGACTGGGAATATCCGACGGAACACCTCATTCTCTCCGAAAAGGATGCAGAGCTACCTTCGTTTAATGCACTTTATCGATGAAGCGCATATTAGTTACAGGAGGAGATGGCCAACTCGGCCAATGTCTGCGAAAAATTTCGAGTGACTACGGTGATCTGCAATTTGAATTTTACAATTCCAAAACACTTGATATTACCAGTTCAGAAAATGTCTCGTCGATTTTTTCAAAAGGGAACTTTACGTATTGCATCAATTGTGCTGCCTATACCAACGTGGAACAAGCAGAAAAAACACCGGAGCCTGCTTTTGCAATAAACGCCGAAGGTGTCCGGATTTTGGCGGAACAATGTCGCGACCATCAGGTCACTCTACTCCATGTTTCTACCGATTATGTTTTTGATGGCACCAAAGAATCCGGCTATGTTCCCGATGATTTGACCAATCCGATTAATGCCTATGGAAAATCAAAACTACAAGGCGAACTCTATATCCGAGACCTTCTAAGGCGTTATTTTATCGTTCGCACCTCATGGTTGTATTCCGAATTCGGCACTAATTTTTATAAAACCATCTTGCGCAAAGCAAGGGCAGGAGAAGATTTGCAAATCACCGAAGAGCAAATAGGTTGTCCCACCAATGCGAATAATTTGGCCAAATACCTATTGGAGTTGATAGCGAAAGAGGATCCGGGCTATGGCATTTATCATTTCACAGATGGAGAGGCCATGACCTGGTACGGTTTTGCCGAACGGATTTTAAGGGAAAATAATTTAGAACAACAGGTAAGACTTGACAGGGCTAGGAATTATCGTACTTTTGCGAAGCGGCCGAAGAATAGCGTTTTATTATTCTGAAAACACGGACCATTTCTGGTTTAAGCACGTAATTTTTTAAGAACAATAAATAATTCGAGATTAAGCTACTACAAAAAATCTGGCATAAATTTTCAAAATCCGAATTTTCAAGAAATGTCTCATCCCAAATATTGGGTACGGGTGTGGCCCAGGCCTTGCCTTTTTTGGCCACCCCCCTATTGACGCGTTTGTTTGCCGAGGAGGATTTCGCATTGTATACGTCCTTCTTCGCAGTGGCTAGTATTTTTGCTGTCGCAGTGGGAGGAAAGTATCATTTAGCCATAGTTCTTCCCAAGGTTGAACAGGATGCCCAAAAAGTCTTTACATTAAGTATATACCTGACGCTCGCGTATGCTTTGGCCATAGCTCTATTCCTTCCTTTTTTCCATCGATTCTTTCCTGACAATTTGAAAGACGTTCTGTATTATGTTCCCTTGTATGTGCTATTTTTTGGTATCTGGAGTGCCTATATCAACGCATCCATACGACACAAGACATTTACCACCAACGCCAAAGCCAAAGTACTTCAGGCGATAGGTTATATTATCGCTGCAATTGGCCTAGGGTATTCCAAGGTATTGGCCTTTGGCCTTGTAATTGCCAAAATCATGGGAACAGTGGCGTCATGGCTTTTTCTTTCCAAGAAATCACCTATACCCTTCAAATTACACCCATTTCGAGATCTGAAGGAAATGGCCAAAACCTACATCGATTATCCTAAATACGGAATTTGGCCCTCCTTTTTGAATACGATTTCATTACAGGCGCTAGTCTTGATTTTGACTAAATTCTACACCATTGATGATTTGGGATATTTTGGGCTTACTTTTATGGTCTTAAGTGCGCCTTTAACCCTTATAGGCAACTCGTATAAGGACGTTTTTTATCAAAAAATGGCTTCTCTGATGAATGATCAACGGCATAAGGAGGCCCTTGTGTTTTTTAAAAAATCGGCCTTGGCATTATTGGTGATGGGGATTCCCATTTGTCTGATTTTGTACTTTTTCGGAGAGTCGCTATTTGGTTTTGTTTTCGGTAAAAAATGGAGTAGATCTGGTGTTTTTGCCTCAATTTTGGCCTTTAGTTTTGCCGCCAAATTAGTAGTCAGTCCCTTATCTTCTATTTTCAATGCCACCAATACCCTGCGTATTGCATCGAAATGGCAGGTCTTGTATTTTATTAGCACCTTTGTGACCCTGGGGTACTGTGCAGCTTTCCTTGAGCTTCCGATAGAACAACTACTGGTTGTATATGTAATTCATGAGATAGTTCTATATGGAGTTTATTTCGTGATGCAGTACCGAACCGTAAGAGCGTACAGAACAGATTAGCTACGATAAAACCAAAGAGCATTGGATAAACTGAGACAACAAGGGTTTTTTTATGGTGCGTTGCTGTATGCATTTTTGATTCCTTTTCCCCAAAAAGGCATCACCATAGCTCTGATGGTTTGGGTACTACTTTCCTTGATAAGTTACCGCAAGTCTACTTTGGTGAAACAAAGGTATCTATTGCTCTTACCTGCATTTTATATATCCTATTCCATTGGATTTTTCACATCGGAATTCTTGTCACTTAAATTTTTGGAATACAAGTTATCCTTTTTGATTTTCCCACTACTCTTCTTTTTGCAATATTATAGTGAAGGGCAACGAACGGCGGTATTAAAAGCGCTTGTTTGGGGCGTGGGCTTGGCTGGATGCGCGTGTTTGACGTTGGCGTTGTACAATTCTCTGGGTATCCAAAATGGAAGTCTATACTTCCAGCCCAATGTTTTGGAGGGTAGAGGTTTTATGGAATCGATACTCTATGGGGGGAACTACTTTTTCGGAAGACATTTCTCCGTTTTTCACCAAACAGTGTACTTTGCCTTGTACCTTACCGTTGCAATTGCCGTTTTACTCTTTAAGCCGAATTTGGTTACTCGAAAGCTGCGATTGATTTTTTTGGTTTTTTTGGTAGGATTGATTTTTTTGGTCTCGAATAAAGCAAGTTTTATCGCTTTGATGGTCGTTTTCGGACTTAAACTATGGACATGGCAGGTCAAATCCCGCAAAAAATGGATTGGCATTTCATTTTTTGTAGCTGTGCTGGCCGCATTCGCCTTTTTAAACCCACGAATCAAGGGAAGCATCATGGATATCACTCAAGGAAAAATGGCCCTGAATAAAGAAGCACGTTTCGGATTTGAAACCCGACTCTTGAGTTGGGACGCCGCCTTATCATTGATAAAGGAAAAACCGTTTTTTGGGTATGGCCACTCGGAAACACAAAAATCGCTAAATGATCGATACAGAGAAAAGGCCTATACCGTTCCCTTAAAGGAAAATCATAACGCCCACAACCTTTGGTT
The DNA here is from genome assembly GCA_947494565.1 of uncultured Flavobacteriaceae bacterium. Taxonomy (GTDB): domain Bacteria; phylum Bacteroidota; class Bacteroidia; order Flavobacteriales; family Flavobacteriaceae; genus Maribacter_C. The sequence goes on from CANLVG010000008.1 coordinate 123,268, forward strand.
GCAGTCTTGGTTGGAGAATGGTGTATTGGCAATCTTCATACTTTTCGGTATATTTTTTATTTTGTTCAAAATATGCCAAAACAGGCCCTTATTCATCGCCTTCGCATTGATTTTATTGATCAATTCGATGTTTGAAGGGATGTTTAACCGCTTTTCCGGTATTTCATTTTTTTCTTTTTTGGTATGTTTTCTTTTTTCCGCTCAGGTGAATGAAAGGAGGGGAAATGAAACTTAAACTGACTATACCCCATTACTTTACGCTGTACTATTTTCTGATGCTGGTCTTGTACCACTACAAAGTTAAATCTTATTTCTACTGGGATAACATTGCGCTACTATTGGAACAAGATTTTGGTTTTTCCCCATTGCGATTTGGGCTTGCTACCCTCATCTTTTTTGTTGACATAATCATCTTAAAAAGTATAAACAAGTCAAGGTTTGTTTTTATTGTAATTTCTATATTTTTTGCAATTCTGACAGTACCCTCGTTAGTTGCATTTACTTCTGGTAGCATCTATCCGATTAAATTGCTTTGTTACCATCAAGCATTGTATTTAAGCATATTTCTTTTTTCTAAGATTAAACTAAACTTTAGTAAGGTTCCCGTAATAAATAAGAGGCAAGCGTTGTATTTGCTTTTGGCCATAACAACAATCGGCGTAATTCCCTATCTATTGATTTATGGCCCTCACATTAATTTAAAAAACCTTTTCCTGATCGATGTGTACAAGACAAGGAGCATAATGGGCAGCCTTACAAACCCCTATTTTGGGTATACCTATTCGGTGTTCACTAAAATCATAATTCCACTTATCATAGTCTTTGCCCTAGAATTAAAAAAGAAGCTTTGGGTTGTTGTAGGTGTTCTTTATCTTATTCTATTCTATCTTTTTGGAGCCCATAAAACCGTTTATGCTGGTCTTTTGGTGGTTTTGGTATTTTATCGATTTAGTTTTGAGCAATCCGTAAAATATATTGTAAAGTACTCAGGCATATTGATTGTACCATTTATACTCTTGGCAATTGTCGGTTTCGATTACCCGTGGATTTTAAGCTTCCGAAGAATTCATTTTCTACCGACTCTTCTAGATATCTCTTATTTGGATTTCTTCGGAGACAGACCTTTGATGTGGTCTGAATCAGTTTTGAAGCGTTTTATTGAGTATCCTTACGATGTAAAGCATACAAACCTTATTGGACAAGTGTATTTTAATAGGGATGATGTTTCTGCAAACAACGGCCTCATTTCCGATGGGTTTATGAATTTCGGGACTATAGGGGTCTTCATAAACATCGTTCTTGTTTCGGCTTATTTTATGATCTTGAACAGCTTAAAGATTCCGTCGAGATACTTTGGCCTATTTGTTCTGGTCATATTCTCATTCATTAGCTCCTCACTTTTCACAGTATTCTTAACACATGGGGCATTAGCAATGCTATTGACTTCTATTTTTCTCCTGAACAATAAATCGGAATAACGTAAAAAAGAGTCTCTATTGATTACGGGAAAAATTAAATCTTCAAATTTTATAGACTATTTGTATTTTTGATTTGCCATGAAGATTGGTGATTTTAAATGAATTGATGCGATATGCATAATGACATATTTTATTTAACGAAATGATAAGAAAAATTTGTCATTTGACATCTGTGCATGGTAGATACGACAATCGTATTTTTTTCAAAGAGTGTTCTTCCTTAGCGCAAAATAATTGGGATGTTCATCTTATCGTAGCTGACGGAAAGGGAGATGAAAAAATAAATGGAGTCAGCATATGGGATGTCGGAAAAGGAAAAGGCAGGTTTGAGCGATTCTTTAAAACTACTAGTGCCGTTTATGAAAAAGCCTTGGAAATAGATGCGGAAGTCTATCATTTCCACGACCCCGAACTAATCCCTAAAGGATTAAAACTTAAAAAAAGAAACAAAAAGGTAATCTATGATATACATGAAGTATATCGACTACAGATTAAAATTAGGCCATGGATAAACCCTTTATTAAAGAACATGGTGGCTTACTTCTTCGGAAAGTACGAAGACTATGCCGTTAAAAAGTTTGACGGGCTTTTAGTTCCTCAAATGGGAATGATTGGTCATTTCGACCACATGAATCAAAACACGAAATATGTCGCCAATAGCATGATGATTGACGATGAGTTCGACTTGGAGGAAAAAGATTATTCAAACAAAATTTGCTTTCATCCAGGATCCTTATCCAAGCCAAGAGGGGTCTTAAATATGGTAAGAGCCTTCAAACACTTAGACGAGGAAAAATTGGTTCTGGTTGGCCCCTTCGTTACCGAAAGTTTATTTGAAAAAGCCAAAAACACTGAAGGGTGGGAAAGAATTGACTATAAAGGAAAACTACCGTTTCAGGAAGTTAAGGAATTTCACAAAAAGGCTTCCATAGGGTTGATTTTATTTGAGGATGTCGCGCAGTGCTACTTTGCTTATACGGTGAAACTTTTTGAGTTCATGTATTTCGGAGAGCCGGTTCTTATGCCCAATTTTGGAGACTGGGTGGAATTCAATAAGACCTACAATTGTGGCATAAATGTTAATACGGATGACCCTTTGGAGGTTGCGGAAAAAATAAAATACCTCAATGAAAACCCAGATATAAAAAAGAAACTGGGCGCGAACGGAAGAAAAGCGGTTTTGGAGGAATTGAATTGGAATGTAGACGAGAAAAGGCTGTTAAATTTCTATAAAGCGCTCTTTACAATTGATAATTAAACCAAGAATGAAATGAGTAAAGACTTAAATTTTGCCGTGATTGGATGTGGTCGAATTGGCACAAGACATGCCGAACATATCAAGAACAACGGAAATTTGGTCGCAGTATGCGATATCGTTGAAGACAAGGCAAATGTTTTATCTGAAAAATATGGTGCAAAGGCATACACTAGCATAAGCGAATTGTTAGACAACGAAACCTCCGTTGACTTGGTGGCTATATGTACACCGAATGGTTTACACGCCGAGCATTCCATAGAAGCTTTATCAAAGGGTTTTCACGTACTTTGTGAAAAGCCTATGGCCATTTCCGTGCATGATTGTGGCGAAATGATTAAAACAGCTGAAAACTCCAATCGTCGTCTAATGATTGTGAAGCAAAATAGGTTTAACCCTCCTGTTGAAGCGGTTAAAAAGTTGATTGATGAAAAGAAACTGGGAAAAATATACTCGATTCAACTGAATTGCTTTTGGAATAGAAATCCCGATTATTATAAAGATTCATGGAAAGGGACACTGGACTTAGACGGGGGAACGCTATATACCCAGTTTAGTCATTTTATTGATTTGGTATATTGGATGATTGGAGACGTAAAAAGCGTCAAGGCCTTCGGAGGAAACTTCCATCATCAAGACATCGTTGAATTTGATGATAATGGGGTAATAGCATTGGAGTTTTACAATGGTGCGATAGGAACGATCAATTACACGGTCAATAGTTTTGCGGGTAATATGGAAGGATCATTGACTATTTTTGGAGAAAAGGGTACGGTCAAAATAGGAGGTCAATACCTTAATGAATTAGAGTATCAGAGAATCGAGGGAATTGAAATCAAAGATTTACCCAAGGGAAATACCGCAAATAATTATGGAAAGTATCAAGGCTCAATGTCAAACCATGACCGAGTCTATGAAAATGTAGTGGAAGTGCTTACTAATGACGGGGTTATTTCGGCAAATGGGTTTGAAGGTCTAAAGACAGTGGAAATAATCGATAAGATTTATCAGCAAATTGGGAATAGAAACAAGAATGTATAAAAAATTTACCAGTGGTATTGTTGACACCGTATTTGGGGAAAATGTCAAGATAGTAGAACCAGTAAATATCTATGGTTGTGAAATTGGCGATGACTGTTTCATTGGTCCTTTTGTGGAAATTCAGAAGAAAGTGCGTATCGGCCATAGAACAAAAATCCAATCACATAGTTTTATTTGCGAGTTGGTTACAATCGGCAACGACTGTTTTATTGGGCACGGGGTGATGTTCATAAATGACTTATTTGAAAATGGAGGCCCAGCAGAAGGCGATGTTTCTAAATGGAAATCTACCCAAATAGGCAATAAAGTATCAATAGGGTCGAACGCAACGATTCTTCCTGTGACCATATGCGATAATGTGGTAATCGGTGCTGGAGCAGTAGTAACAAAAAATATCAACGAAAGTGGGGTTTATGTGGGTAATCCGGCTGTAAGACTAGAAAAAAATGGTAAAATTTCTTGATTTAAAATATCAATACGGCACGATAAAAGAAGAGGTAGACGCGGCTATCAAAAACGTGATAGAGAATTCGGCGTTTATTGGAGGAGCGGAGATTAAAAACTTGGAACGTGACTTTGCATCCTATCAAAATGCCAAGCACTGTATTGCTGTTGCCAATGGAACCGACGCTATAGAAATAGCGATTGAAGCCTTGGAATTGCCGCCGAATTCGGAAATAATAGTGCCGGCAAATAGTTTTATCTCAAGTAGTGAGGCGGTGACGAGATCTGGTCATCGGGTTGTTTTCTGTGATTGTAATCCAGAAAACTATACTATTGATTTGGATAGTTTAAAAAAGACCATCACAAATAAAACAAAGGCCATCATAGCAGTCCATTTATATGGGCACCCTTGTAATATGGAGGAGCTAATGGAAATTTCCGAAGAAAAAGATCTGAAGATTATTGAAGATTGCGCCCAGGCGCATGGCGCGGAGTTCAAGGGAAAAAGAATTGGGGCAATAGGTCATATAGGAACGTTTAGTTTTTATCCTGGGAAAAACCTAGGAGCATATGGCGACGCAGGGGCAATTGTCACCAATGATGATGAGCTTGCCAAAAAATCGCGCATGATTGCCAATCATGGTCGAATAGAAAAGTATAACCATATTTTTGAAGGCCGCAATAGTCGACTTGATAATTTACAGGCCGCTGTTTTAAATGTCAAGTTAAAACATATCGAAAAATGGACGGAACAACGTATAGCGATAGCTGATTATTATGTAAAGGAACTTAAAGACGTAGCTCAAATACAACTCCCCAAAAGAGAATCTTGGGCGCGTCAGGTATATCACCTGTTTGTAATTAGGGTAGACGATAGGGACGATTTGAAGAACTATTTAAAAGAGAATGACATTGGGTCTGGCATTCACTATCCGATAGCACTTCCGAAATTACAAGCCTATAAATATTTGGGTCAGGAAAATGATAATTTTTGTGCCCACAAGTATGACACTGAAGTATTGAGTCTTCCAATTGGGGAGCATATAACCCTAAATGATGCTGAACGTGTAGTTATGGTACTGAAAGAATACTTTAGTCCCAAATGAAGTATGATATAACCATTATTGGTGCGGGCATAGTTGGTCTTTCCGTGGGGTACCATCTTAAAATGGAACGACCTAATCTGTCCATTGCCATTGTTGATAAAGAGAAGGAAGTAGCGTTTCATCAAACAGGGCGTAATAGTGGTGTGATTCATTCAGGCATCTATTATAAACCCGGCAGCTCCAAAGCCATTAATTGCAAAAAGGGGTATAGGCTGATGCTCGAATTTTGCAAAAAAGAAAACATTCAATATGAGATATGTGGAAAGTTGATTGTAGCTACGAATAAAGGCGAGGAGTCAAAACTTCAGGATATTTACGATAGGGGAGTAGAAAATGGCCTTGAGGGGTTAAAGATGCTGTCTGAACCAGAACTAAAAGAAATTGAACCCCACGTTTTTGGCACTAGGGCGATACAGGTTCCTCAGGCAGGTATCGTGAGTTACAAACAGGTGGCAGAAAGGCTCAAGGAAATTTTAGTCGAATCTGGAGTAGACTTTTATTTCGAAAATCAAGTCAAAAAAATTGTACAAGAGAATGATTACTATAGTATTAAAAGTGACAAAAATAAATTGAACACCTCATTTTTGGTCAATTGTGCGGGGCTTTATTCCGACAAAATTGCCAAGATGAGCGGCGTTGGCCTAAATGCTAAAATTATACCTTTCAGAGGGGAGTATTATCTGCTAAAAGAGGAGAAAAAGCATCTAGTAAAGAATTTGATTTATCCTGTGCCGGACCCTGCCTTCCCCTTCTTGGGCGTTCACTTTACACGTAGAATAAACGGAATGATCGACGCTGGCCCAAATGCGGTGCTTGCTTTTAAAAGGGAAGGATATAAACGACTTGATTTTAGGATCGATGAATTTTTAGAAAGCATATCGTATAGCGGGTTTCTAAAAGTAGCCATGAAGTACTGGAAAGTAGGCGCCTATGAAATGTACCGCTCATTTTCAAAAAAGGCCTTTGTAAAAGCTTTACAGAAACTTATTCCAGAAATAAGGGCGAATGATCTTATCGTAGGTAATTCTGGCGTTAGAGCACAGCTATGTGATGATAAAGGTAACCTAGTTGATGATTTCATGATTAAATATGAACAAAACGCCGTGCACGTCATAAATGCGCCTTCTCCGGCGGCTACTTCTTCACTTCAGATAGGGAAGTCGATTACGGAAAAGATTTTGTCTTCTTAACCAATTCAAGAAATATTCTTGTAAGCAAAAGAATTCTAATGAAGATTAGAATTATTGCAAATACATTTTTTTGGTTTGGTCAAAATCTGAACTTCTGTTAAAAATGAATTCTATCTATACCCATATCGTAACACTTTAGGCCCCTGGTCCATTAGGTTTTTATTCTTTGATTCCACTGGGTATTTGAGGGCGTTTATTGTATTGACATAATTTTGGGATTCTGGAGAATTAAAAATCTCACCGCCGGTTTCTATGAATGGTTTCAAAGGCACAGTGAAAGGAGAGAACAAATAGCCAAAATCGGTAAATAATTTGTAATACGGGTTTAGTGCATATTCTATTTTTGGCTGATAACATACAGCTTTACCAATATATACATCGTCATTGCAGTTAAAAAACCCACCATATGTATAGAACCAAGTTGATCCTTGAAAACCATAATCGTCTAATTTCCTAATAGTTTTTGGTGAGTAGGTGTAGTTTATTTCGCCAACATCATCTCTTGGTATTATTTCAATTCCAGTTATTTCATTAGTATTGTTAAAACTATAATGAATTGTCTGATTTCCGTAGGTTTTTCGGGTAGAAGACTCAACATTTCCAAAGGCATCATAATTAATAAAAAATGTGCTGTTATAAAAGTTATTATTTGTTACAACTGTCCGTGTTTGGTCACTATTCTTAATAAAAACTTGGTTGTCTTCATGTTCAAAAATGGTTGAATTTAGATAGGAGGTGTCTTTAAAATACCGTATTTCTGAAATTTTACCGATTTCATTGTAAATGAACAACTCAAATGAGGTTGTCTGAATAGGCTCCTGAAATATACTGGCATAAGAATTGAAATTCAAGTTATCAAAAAACCGAGCCACTGGTTTTTCTTCGCTATCGTCTGTAATAAACTCAATAAGATTATCCTTAGATTCAAAGGGCAGCGCAATTATTACTTCCAATAAATCACCTTCAGAATTTAGGCTGTCCGTAAATGAACCAACACTTGTTACTACAGTATATTTTCTTGTTTCGCCACTCTTTGAAATAACGTCAAAAACCAATTCCTGGGAAAAATCAAAAGATGCACTAAAATTTGGAGTTATTGATGCATTTTCTTAAACCACAATAGTTGGAGTAAAATTAAAATCTACGGGATTAAAAGAAAAAGGGAGGGTTAAACTTATCGTATTCTTTTGATTGTCGATTACACCTTCGATGTTTGCCTTAATAGTGGAATTGTTGTCTGCTAAAAGGCTAAATTCAATAATCAAATTATCTTTCACTAATTCATCATCAGTGTTACGCTGTTAGCAAGAAAGAAATATCAGTAAAGATAAAATTACCAGGGGCTTAAGTCTCATGTCAAATTGTTTGCAGCTTTAAATACTAAATAACGTAGGCAAAACCCTACTATTGCCTGGCCTACTTAGTTTTGGTTCCTTAGCATCAATATACGAGCTAATTGGAAACATGACTTCTTTTTTAGGAAGTATTCAAATTGTAGTATTTTAACTTTCCGTGTGTATCTCGTTCAATTTTTCACGCTATCAAACAACCCAAATAGCAAGTTGTTATTAAGGAGTATTCGAAAATAGAGAACTTCGATATTTAGTGCCGAAACTGCCCTGCTCGATAGTTTCATGGCCACTTTGAAAAATACCATGCGCCATTGAAACCTTCAAAAAAAGGGAAGGCTACCCTATGAAAATTGTAATACCTTTATCACATGAAAATGGATTTTCGATTCAGGTATTTACCAAGGATAAAACTATTTATCAGAGAGATATTTGAAAAAGACCGACGAATAGCTTCAGGAGTCATAAGAATCGTGATGGGAATTCTTAATTTCTGGTGCATCTGGACCTTTGATAGGGATTACCTCAGGTATATGGCTCATGCTGACATAAGCAAATATGATCCGGTAGGGATTCTCCAGTTTGTTTTTAGCGCTTCACCACCAAGTGGTGAGGTACTGAACGGCCTCGTTTTGTTTGGATATGGAGCATCTATATTGATGTTTTTGGGCTTTTTTTCACGGTTGTCGACCATATGCGCTGTTTTCTCTGCATGGATACTAATATCATTACAATATTCTTGGGGAGTGCCTTGGAGCCATGGCTACAACGTCGTCTGCATGGCCCTGCTGAGCACCATGTTCCTGCCAGTCGGACAATTTATGTCGCTTGACAAAATTCTGTTTCCGAAGATAACTCGAAAAATCTACCGTTTGATACCAAACAACGGATGGGCAATTTTCATGGCTATTGGCCTGATCAGTCTCATGTATTTTAATGCGTTCTTCTTTAAAATTCTGTCGGGCCGTGGCCTCAATTGGGCGCTAACCGACAGTCTCAGGAACTACATTATTGAACGGTACTTCATTTACTTCAATACGGACATACCATATCACCTGCAATGGATCGTAGATTACGAATGGGCCTGGAAAGGGGTCGCATTTGGCAACCTATTGGTACAAGGAGTGGCAATCTTTGGAATCTTTTGTTTTCATAGACCATGGCTTCGACTTATACTTGGGTTATTATTCATGTTGGAAACGCTGGGTTTGGGGGTGGTCATGGGCTTATGGATGACCAAGTGGTTTTTGATTTTTGTTTTTTACGTTGATTGGGACTTTTTCCTAAAGCGACTGTCACCTTGGTTAGTACGGATCCAAAGCAAAAGCTTCATTCGTACAACCAAAAAACTCAAAACAAGATATGTTTCAATTGCAGCAATCGTTCTCGCTTTTCAAGTTGTGGTGGCATTCGATGTCACATACAAGGTCGAGCAAACATTAAAAATGTATCCTTTTTCAGGTTTCTCCATGTTTAGAAGTGTCAATTGTAAGGAGCCCTACGATCATCACCTTCCACTGTATTTTAGAGGAAATCAATTTGATTTCTCAGGGGCCGTTCTCACAGCGGAAGTTTTGGAGAAATTGCAATCAGACGGGGTACATGCAACCAGATACTACTATCGAAGGGAAATATATGATACCACACTTATTAAAAAAATCATTTCAGGGCAAATAAAGCAGTTCAAGAAGCATGTTTCCAATAAGAAAGAACTCAGCGTGCGCTGGAATAGGGACCTCTTGGTATGTCCCCCTTACCCCAATCCTGCCGAATTAGTTTCAGCTCAACGCGGTTTGATAGCGAAAGTTGACGCAAAGGGCAATGTTCGAATGGTTAAACTTCTTCCACGTGGCGAAAATGCAGCTGATTTTTATTTAGAAATACGATCTGTAGGTTATGACAGCCTTTCAATTAAAAATCTGGTTGCCTATAGCGGACATGATCATTCAGGACCGCTAGAAGTTGACTTCGAGATTTACGAGAAAAATAAAATACGGGTAAACAACCTAAGGGATGAATTGGTGCAACTTGCCGTCACGATTGAAGAGCCGTTCAATGGAGCCGAAGAAACGTATTTTACAGGAAAATTTAAAATTCGATCTGATGGTTCTATTTACAGAGATCGTTTGCCCGACTAATTGTTCTGATACCTCTTATACAATTAATGCCATGAAGATCCAGTGTCCTTAAAAGCAGGAAAACGGTCTTGGAGAATTCAAGTGCAAATAATGGATGAGGTTTTACAATCAACAGGCCTCCATGGGTTAAACGGAACAGTTTCAAGCTCAGGCCTAATCAATTTATTGTAGGGGTTAATTGTTCTATTAATTCAGAGTTGGCGTTGTGCTGGTACGATGCGGTCTAAAATTTCTGCAGTACTCGGAACTGCGCTGCTCTTTTTTCATATAATAGCTGCACTAAGAGCTCAGATGATGAAAACAATGTAGAAACCTTTTTAGCGTAGGTCATCATTAGAAAGAAGCCCAAGCTCAATCAAATCGTCAAAAAGAATTTTATTGAAAAACACGATACCTTTCTTGTTGAGGTGATCGGAATTCTTAAAAAATTCGGGCTTAATGGTCATTCTTGTATCGAATCCGTAGTCGATATAAGGAACATTAAATTCTTTACTTAGACGTGCAATAGGAACATCGTAATTTTCCGACAACCATTCTTGACCGAACCGCTCCGCATATTCCCTATAATAGGGCACGGTAATCAAAACTGGGCGAAAACCTGACTGTAGGGCATCTTCAATGATTGCTTTTAAATAACCAATGTTGTTTTCTGGGCGCACAAAAGAGCCTATTTTTTTGTGGTGCGCTACGCGTTTAATAGCAAAATCCTTTAGCATAGCGGTATGGGCAAGTGTATCAAAGGGAACAACTTTCTTCTTATTCTTCTTTCTCTTTCCCTTTGGTTTTTTCTTTGGTTTTTTCACCTTTTTCTTGGCAAATACACCTCTGAAGTTTTTTTGAATTCGATGTACCTTAAGGCTTATATCCTTGGCCAGTGAATACTCGTGTATTGAAGTTGGCGGCAGGTATTCATAAAAATCATTTACGAATGATTTATCAGCGCCTTTGTCGGCCCTATTTTCATCTAAACCGAATGCAAAATAGGAGACAGGAATGAGCACTATGGCGCTATCGGCCAAGTGCTTTTTTACAAATGTGTAGTTCTGTAAATCATAATATAGGGTATTGCCCGCTCTATTTAGAGACCTGCCATTGATAGCAAGACCGGAAAAATTAAAGTTATTACCATGGGAAGTGCCTAGATTGATGATATCCAATTTTTTGTCAATGCTCAAGATCTGTTTCACTCTCGGAGGCTTATCCAGATTGCTTATATAGTGTGCGGCTAGTGCCACAAACAAGAAAAGCAAAACTATTTCAAGTAAGAACTTTTTCATGCCATTAGAATTGAAAATAGATAAACTCTTGCTCTGTGTTGGACATATAAAGAATGGTCACTATTATCACAATAAAGGAAATGGTGATTTTTAGTACCGATGAGTTCGTTTTATTCAAACCGTCTAGGGCATAAAGCCCGTTTCTACCGAACCATTCAACGCTCATAAATAATACAATCAAAATAATGATTTCCCAGGGTAACAGTTCCGGTTTGTCAAACAAGGTACCAGAGAAAATCCCGCTTAAATAGGTGGCCGCGTGTTCTATACTCTCCGCTCTAAAAAATACCCATGCCAATACCGTCAAAATAAAGGTAATCAGCATGTTGATACCTTCTTTAAAAGAAGGGAACGAATACTTGGTGGCGATAGGGCCAAGATACACTCGATTTTTTTTGCGTAACAAAAGTGGTAAGAAGTATAGGGCATTCAGTGCGCCCCAAGCAATAAATGTCCAGCTTGCACCATGCCAAAATCCACTGACAATAAATATGACAAAGGTATTTCTGACCTTTAACCAAGTACTGCCTCGGCTGCCTCCAAGGGGAATATACAGATAATCACGAAACCAGGTCGATAACGAAATGTGCCATCGCCTCCAAAATTCCGCGATATCCCTAGAAAAGTAGGGGAAGGCGAAATTCTGCTTTAAATCGAATCCAAATATTCTAGAGGTTCCTATGGCAATATCGGAGTATCCTGAAAAATCGCCGTAAATCTGAAATGTAAAAAATACCGCGCCTAGAACAAGGGTGCTCCCGTTAAAATCGGCCGAGTTATTAAAGATCTGATTGGCGTATTCAGCGCAGTTATCAGCAATTACCATCTTTTTAAATAGCCCCCAAATAATCTGTCGAGCTCCATCTGAAGCCTTGGCATAGTCAAATGTTCGTTTTTTATAAAATTGGGGCAACAAGGCCGTGGCCCGTTCAATTGGCCCGGCTACGAGTTGGGGAAAGAAACTTACGAAAGCGGAAAATGCGATGAGGTCTTTGGTAGGCTCAAGCCTTCTTTTGTAGATGTCGATTGTATAACTGAGTGTTTGAAACGTATAGAAACTTATACCAACGGGCAAAATGATGTCCAGGCTATTCGATTTGATTTCCGTTCCGAAAAATGAAAACGCTGTCATGAAATTCTCAAGAAAGAAATTGTAGTATTTGAAGAAACCCAGAAATCCGAGATTGACTACAATGCTGACCCAAAGTAATACAAGCCTTTTAGCCTCATTGCTTTGCTTTGAAAGGGCAATACCTACTGAGTAGTCGACAAGGGTACTGAACAGTATCAAACTAAGAAAACGCCAATCCCACCAACCATAAAAAAAGTAGCTCGCAATAACAATGAGCAGGTTTTGAAGTTTTAGGCTCTTGTTCGTAATGAACCAATAAAGGATGAATACGACAGGAAGAAATATGGCAAAGTCAAGCGAATTAAACAGCATAGTTTTGTTTCAGGTTTTCAAAAATGATACTGTTACCTAATAGCGTATAAAATCATGGACAAAGCTTGGTGGATACCGCGAAATTAATCAAATAATTGTGAATCGAAATCCTTCGGACAGCTTGAAAAGCATCTATGCACCTGCTTAGTTCTTCAAATGCCGCGCAATTTCTTCAATGGCCTCCTGTTCATCGCCCCAATCTTCTACTGAGCTAGTATCTTTGGGGTTATAGTTTAAAAACCACAATTCAATAATGTCAAGAAGTTTGGAGTAATTCGTGCGAAGCCCGGCATAGGTGGTTGCGGTAATGATACGATGGTTTTGGTCTTGTGGCACCGCGATGATCTTATAGTCCTTTTCTCCGTCATCCATCAGCTTTAGAAGGGCAATAGGAATGATTTCCACAATGGTTCCGGTGGTTTCCGACGCTGATAGCACCAAGACGTCCAAAGCGTCACCATCTCCGCCGGTTTCGCTTTTAGAGAGTGTCGAAGGAATAAAACCGTAATTGGCAGGATACGGAAGGAAATCAATGATACGGTCCTTTCCGTTTTCTTGGTCAATGACGAACTTCTTTTGCGTCGGATGATATTCGTATTTGGCATTGGAGCCAGCGGGAATTTCTATGACCGCGTTAAAAGTCCGCTCCGATACTTCCGCCGGTATGGAATAAAAGTCCTTGGAACTACCACATGACCCAAGGAAAAGCAGTGTACAAATGCAGTAAGCAAGAATTACGTGTTGCCCTAGGGCCTTGTAAAAAAACCGGATGTGCTTATGAGTTCTCACTAAGCAAGGTCGTTATGATACAACAGATTAATACCATTGACGTACTTCGAATTTTTCGATAGCCGTGTTTTTATTTGTTGTGACAGTTCTCGAGCTTCGTTATCGTCGGCAACCGCATATTTTAACTCCAAGACAATAGCATTGATTTTTCGCTGACTTTGCGCTAAAAAAGTATAATTCGGATTGTAAAAGGCCTGGTTAAAATCTACGGTAATGCGGTACCGCCCACAAAAGGAGAGAAAATAACGACGTTCATAGGTGTTGATTAAGGTTGGGTGCAAGCGCTTCAATGCCTCATGCACCGGCCTATAATGTTCGGTTTTACCAACCAAAAGGCGATGCACTTCATCGGCGGTTTGGTTGGCCAAATCAAAGGAAACCCCTTTCAATCTAAAAGAATCTTTATCTCCCGCCTCGCCTATTTTCTTTTTGATTTCAACAGTAGGATTCTCGATAGCTAGCGTGTCTTCTCCATACCAGCGCAAACGAAGTTTCTTGCGATTGGCTACCCCTTCTACATTTTGTTTGTAGAAGTTATAATTGGAATCATCGAAGTAGATGTTATTTACCTTTCTTCTATGGAAGATTTCCCGAAAACCGTACGAATTGCGATAGACACTTTGTATAATATCTTGAGTATGGCCGTTCTCAAAGAGAAACTTTCGCTCAAACCTAATGTTCGTATCTTCAATAGGCTTATTTGCTACTTTTTCCATATTCGTTCCCGTACATTTTGTCAATAACATCTTTTGATTTGTCCAAAGTAACCACGCCATCAATAATAAAATCGGAGTTCTCCGCTATGAGGTAGGGTACCTCAATACCTGAAGTTCGTAGTTTTTCGATACTGACGATGCCTGGGCCGAACTCACTTTTCTTTTGAAAGCAGGCGATCCCCAAACGGGTGTTTTCTATAGTGACATCAGTTAGGGTAATTGAGGAGAGATCTTTACTTACTACGCCAATTTCACCCCCGACTATTTTGATGGCGCTCCCGGTCATGGTACTACCTTCTCCAGCACTTAGGCCTTTGTCAGAAGGGTTTTCAATGGTAATGTCACCTAGATCAAGCGTCGAACCGGATACATCGATAGCGTCGTTTCCTGAGTTGACAAAAGTTGAATTGGTGATACTACCTTCGACGAAATCACCGTCAAAGGCATCAGAATAGGTGTCAACGAACATACTTTCATCTAAGGTGAAGCTGGAGCGTATGATGTTTAGTGCATCTTCCGAACGATTCTTTTCAAAGGAACAATAGCTCAGATCAACATTGGCCTCATTGAAGTTCACCGAGCCTGAAAGTTCCCATAAACCCACTTTTGGAACGGACAATCCTTTGAAATGAGTGTGCTGCACTACTGATTTTTGAGTCGTGGAAGAAACGAAAATACCGCCACCCGTGTTATCTGTAGAAACAAAGTTAATGGGGTTTTCAAGAGTGCCCATACTTGTAAAGGGCGCATAGGATATAATGGAGGCTTCGTTCGTGAAATCCAAGGTGAAACCCGGTTCAACATGAACCTGGTATTTGGCGGGAATGAATAAGGTTTTGTTCAGTTCAAAATTACCGGCAATAAGGGACAGTACTCCGCTCTCCTTATCAATTTGAATAAAGTCATATTCCGCAGTATTATCCAATTGAGAGAGGTCTTGGACCATTTTTGGATCAAAACTGGAATCGAACGATTGGATATCTCCATGCAAATTCGTCTCGGACCCAATTAAATGATGACTTACCAGTATTTTGGAGAGATCTTTAGGATAGCGAAAGCCCCCCTCTTTATTTTTTTTGGAAACAAAGGCATTGTTAAAGGCCCGCTTGAAGCGAAAGTTGATGGTTACGGTGTCTTTGGGTGCGATGGTCTGTGGTTTCTTGGGCTGGTTCAGCGATTTACCGTTATCCAAAACCAAGGCATCGATGATAATCGGGAAATCTGAAAAATTCTTGATTTCCAACTCCATCGCATTTTGGTCAAATGAAAGTAATGTCGATTGAATGGTTGTATTCGGATAGATCTTGTTTTTGATGAGGTTGGCATTATGCTGCAGAATGGCCATATCAACACTTGCCTCATTAAATTCGCCAGAAAGCTCCAAACTCAATCGATCCAGGTCTGGCAGATACTTCTGAAGAAAATCATCGATAAAGGCTTTTGATGAGATTTTTTTATAGTTCTCCATAAGTTTTTCCTGAAATACCTTATCGGCCGACCCAATAGGATAGCTGCGTAACGCGCGGACTTTGAAACCCGAATTGGAATCGAAAGAGATAGGCTCCAGTTTGTGCGTTACCGGGTTGTAGTAGATACGGATGTTTTCGATCATTAAGCCATGGTCGGCACCGAATAAATTGCAAAGGGCGATATAAAAGGTCAGTTTATCAACGTCAAAAGCCTCTGATAACTTTAATTTATTATCGCGCAATCCGAGGAGGAGATTTTTTCCAATTTCAAACTGTTTAGAAAGGGCAGGGTCGCTTAGAGTCTTATTTTCATTATAGATTTTTATCGGCAATTCTTCTTTAGGCGGGCGATTCAAGTCCTCAGGGTAATCCAAGCCCAGGTCCCTGACCTGTTTTCGATCGTCCCAAACCATGGTTTCATCAAAGCCGAAGATCAAACCCTCTCTGCGGCGATTGTTCTCGATGAGAATTTTATCGAAACTCTCCTCCAAAGCCATTATACCCATTGGTATAGTTTTTCCAGTATCCGACAATCGCATGTCTACATTCAAAAACTCATAGCGAAGGCCAGTGATATCATTATCCTTTACGACCTTGTTGAAGAGCCATTCCCAAACATAATTTCGTGATTTGGGGTGTTGAATGGAAAATTTTCGCATTCCAAAAACAGTTTTTTCGCCTTTGGGAACGATGCGATACGACCATTTGTTGGGATGTTCCAAATGGTCCGTCCAATCGCCTTTGAGTCGAATATCGGCGTCAACTGTTTCTTGACCATTCGCCAAGACCGTGGCCTTAACGAAATCATCATCACCGGAAATCAAAATACCGGATTCCAAAGCCTCGTTCCGTTTGCGGGTCAATTTATCATAGGCCTTTGATTTTAGGGTAACACTCAAGTTTTTAAGTGTATTGGAGACCGGTTCCGGTGCAGGAAGATCATCTTTTTCGAAAAACAACTCTGTAAACCTGCCTAATTTAGGGTCGTGTCGAACGAATTCCAGCTTCTGGAGATTGTCAAACTCAAAATGGGGGTGTTCCAATCGAAACTTAAAGATATAGAACGAAGTACCATCGATTTCTTTTTTAACGGGCACTAATTTCTCATGGCGAAGTGTAATATGGTCATAACGCTGATTAACCGCCCTCCATTTAGTCGGGTCTTTTAGATATAAAAAGGTGATAAACCCCCCGTTACGCTCTAATTCACTAATAGAACCCTCATAGACCACCATAAGAGTAGGTGCGCCAAGCTCATTGTTCAAGTACAATGAAAAATTATCTTTTGTGTGTATTTTGTTTGTGCTTTCCCCGGTCAAAAGGTCTTCGGTATAAAGTCCTGATGATAAAACCACAGGAGCATCAACTTCATCTGATTCTTTGGCACCATTTTTTTCGGCCCCGAGCAATCCAGGTCTTGATTCTGTGGATAACTTTAGTAGTGCTAATGCTATGAACAGTAGAACGGCCACTACAAGAGCAACAGTTCTATTGGAATTCTTATTTGCATGTACGAGCATAGTGCTGGGTTGAACTAGTTTTGAATGCTATATAGTCATATTCTGGCTGTCGATAAACGAGATGGACATGGTACTATCAAGAGTCGTTAAGTCATTTGTAATCGTATTGATGCTGCCCAGATCGTTTAGGGCAACTAGAAAATTATAATCCAGTTGGCCGTCGCTGAGGTTCATTCGGATAAGTTCAGTACGAGAGGAATTTTTAGCCAATATGTCCATAATGCTTTTTTGAACAACGGCCCGGTCCTCTCCAGTTGTAGTCGCCTTGCTTAGCAACAAGTTTTGACTTATCATGCTTCTTGTGGTTCCCTTGCCGGCCAAAAAAATGATCAAGAACAGTACGAGAGCTCCTATAACGGTAGGTAGTAGCTGGTTCGCCCCGAATCCTAAACCAATGGCAATGGCGATAAAAAAGTAGCCTAACTCTTCAGGCTCCTTTATTGCCGTACGAAATCGAATGATAGATAGAGCGCCCACCAAACCTAAAGAAAGTGCCAAAGATGACTTTACGATACTGATGATAATAAAAGTGGTGACCCCTACAATGATAAGTACCTTCGATAGTTGATATCTGTTCGATAATGAACGACCAAAGCGAACATATACAAGAGAAAGAAGATACAATAAAATTGCACATAACACGATGTTAGTGATGTAATTGACCACAGAGAAAGTTTCTCCAGAATCAAGTGTGAATTGGTTTAAGAGGTCGTTCATTTAAATATTTATTAACGATTCGATAATGAATTTTTTACAAAGAAAGCAAACTAATACCTTAAATGAAAGCCTAGCCTAGTTTTGATATCCTATATATATGTGATCTTCGCATTATGGTATGGAATGATAGCA
Source organism: uncultured Flavobacteriaceae bacterium (assembly GCA_947494565.1). GTDB lineage: Bacteria > Bacteroidota > Bacteroidia > Flavobacteriales > Flavobacteriaceae > Maribacter_C. Next base: position 141,333 of record CANLVG010000008.1, read on the forward strand.
ACTAGTTTTGGTACCATACTTCATCTTTTTAATTGTTACTTTTGAAGGCCTTGATGAAATTTTTGTTTACCAGTACATACTCCTCATGAGATGAATGCGCTAATCTCCATAATCACTCCGGTTTATAATGCTGAAAAGTATCTGGCGGACACTATGAAGTCGGTCCTGGCACAAACCTACACCCATTGGGAACATATTCTTGTAGATGATTGTTCGTCCGATGGTAGTGCTTCATTGGTGAAATCCTATGAGGCGAAAGATTCCCGTATCAAGTACCATCGGCTTGTTGAAAATGGGGGCGCGGGGGTCGCAAGAAATAAGGCGATTGAATTGGCAAAAGGCCATTATATCGCTTTTTTGGATAGTGATGATCAATGGTATCCGGAAAAATTGAAGCGGCAACTGTCCTTCATGCAACAGAATGAGTATCATTTTACCTTTACGGACTATGATATGGTCGATGAGGCCGGCAAAAATTTGGCCAAAAGAGTGAAATGTAAACCCAAGGTCACCTATAACAGCGCATTGTACAAAAACCCGATTGGTTGTTTAACCGTCATGTACAGTGTGGTTTTCTTTGGAAAACAATACATGCCATCCATTCGAAAGCGTCAAGATTACGCACTTTGGCTGCATTTGCTAAAAAAAACCAATGGGTATGGTTTGAATGAGTGTCTAGCCAGTTATCGTACGGGCAATGCCTCCATTTCGGCCAATAAATTTGATTTGCTTAAATACGAGTGGAGTATTTATCGCGATGTAGAGAGACTATCATGGTTCAAATCCGTATTTTATTTGCTTTCCGCGATCATTTTGAAATTGAAAAGTTACTTTTGAATGACTCAAGATGAGTTTCTTAAATTGGCAAGCTAACCATGGCCCGACCATCCATTCTTAATTCTGTTGAACGCAAGTTTATACTTCTTGTCATAGACGTGGCTATCATTGTAGCTGCTATCAATGTCTTAGTAAATTTTGCCATAGACTCTGAATTTATTTCGTTAAAGCTGAAGATCGGGGTCTTTGGTTTCGGAATCTTCACCTATTTGGTCTTGGCTTACGTACTGGAGTTTTATAATCTTGAAAAAATTACCAAAAGGCGTTATATCGTATCCCAGTCGCTCTATGTCAGCGCGATTTTCGTATTCTTGGTGTTTATTTTTTCGGTACTTGTTTATGACGTTAGCTTTTGGCGGATACCCTTATTGTCTTTCCTTTTACTGACACCAGTTCAAATTGCGGGTTGGCGGCTGTTGTTCCGAAACGTGTTCGACATCATACCCGACACCAAAAATGTCTTGTACATCTATGACGAAAATACCTATGGCAGCCTTCAAGATGATGTCAAGGTCATCAACGGTGATGATATGAGAACCTTTTACAAGGTAAAATTGACCTATTCCCTGCAAAAAGACTCAGCGGTGAATAAGAAATTCTTCCTGTCGGCAACCAATAAGATCGATGCCGTAATCGTCAATATCAAGTCGTACAATGATCTCCCCCAAAGTCTGGAAAACATGGTCTTGAAATCTATCTTAAATGGTAAAGAGGTGATTTCCTTTACGACCTTTTATGAGAATACGTATGAGGCGATGCCTATCAAGTCACATAATGACAGTTTTTATGAATTGTTGCAATTGCGTAATAAGAAAATCAGGTATCTACAGCGTATTTTTAGTTTCTTGATCAACTTTTTTCTCTCCCTCATCGTGGGAATTGTTTTTGTGTTCAGCATTCCTTTTGTCTGGATATTGAATTTGTTTTTTAATCGTGGGCCACTGTTTTATACGCAATATAGAGTGGGGCTTCATGGAAAGGAGTTCAAGATCTATAAGTTTCGTTCCATGGTGGTCGATGCGGAAAGTCAAGGCGCCAAAATGGCTACGAAGAACGATGCCCGTATTACCCCTTTTGGCAAAATACTCCGTCTATTTCGAGTAGATGAATTGCCCCAGATTATCTCGGTCATTAAGGGCGATATGCAATTTATCGGGCCTCGACCCGAGCGCCAAGTTTTTGTAGATGAATTGAATCAATTGACCCCATTTTACAATGTAAGACATCTGATTCGGCCGGGGATAACCGGATGGGCACAGGTGAAGTATAAATATGGGGAAAACCTAGAGGATTCTATCAAGAAACTGGAATACGATTTTTATTATATCAAGAACCGGTCAATTACGTTGGACCTGAGGATTATTTTCAAGACGATTACCACCGTTTTGTTTTCGAGAGGCGTCTAGAATTTCTTGCTCTATGCATTTTCGGGGATGATAAAGGGAAAGAGCGTTTTTTTTCTGACCCTATGGTGTGCCTTCAATATTGGTAGCTGCTTCCCTGATGGAATTGCGAATTTGTTTTTTGGAATTTGAAGGCTTTAGCGATCTTGAACAAGGGTTTTCGACAGTTTACCTAGTCTATTTGGTCTTTCGTAAGTTCAAAATTACATTTGCCATTCAATTTTTACGAAATACTTACGTTACAACCTCAAACAATAGTATCACATGAAACGAATCTTAATCACAGGCGCAGCGGGTTTTTTAGGCTCACACCTTTGCGATCGATTTATCAAGGAAGGTTTCCACGTCATTGCGATGGACAATCTCATTACAGGAGACTTGAAGAATATTGAACATTTATTCAAACTTGAAAATTTCGAATACTACCATCATGATGTGACCAAATTCGTTCATGTTCCAGGTAAATTGGACTATATCCTTCATTTCGCCTCACCAGCGAGTCCGATCGACTATCTTAAGATTCCGATTCAGACGTTGAAGGTGGGCGCACTGGGCACACACAATCTGTTAGGGCTTGCCAAAGAAAAGAACGCTCGAATCTTAATTGCCTCCACATCCGAAATCTATGGAGATCCTTTGGTACATCCACAAACCGAAGAGTATTACGGAAATGTGAATACTATAGGCCCTAGGGGCGTATATGATGAGGCGAAACGTTTTCAAGAGTCCATTACCATGGCATATCACCGTTTTCACGGTCTGGAGACCCGTATTGTACGTATTTTTAATACCTACGGACCACGGATGCGACTCAATGATGGGCGCGTCATTCCCGCATTCATGGGTCAGGCGCTCCGAGGAGAGGACCTAACCGTATTTGGTGACGGCTCGCAAACACGTTCTTTTTGTTATGTAGATGACGAGATAGAAGGAATATACCGATTATTGATGAGCGATTATGAGTTACCGGTGAATATTGGCAATCCACATGAGATTACCATACGAGATTTTGCAGAAGAAATCATAAAACTGACGGGGACTACCCAGAAGGTGATTTACAAAGACCTGCCTCAAGATGACCCGATGCAACGACAACCTGATATTTCGAAGGCCAAGGAAATTTTGGGTTGGGAGCCGAAAGTCGGACGGGAAGAGGGTATGCGTAAGACCTTCGAGTATTTTAAGACCTTATCTCAGGAAGAATTGGAACGAACGGAACATCGTGATTTCACACAGCGTAACAAGAAGTAAAGAAAAAACTCAAAAAATAAATTAAAAAACCGGACTGATTTCAGTCCGGTTTTTTAATTTATACCAAGTGCTCCATTTTTGAACTGATTTCTTCTATATAAGGAATATTCCAGAGGCCAGAAGGTTCGAAAATGAAGTACAAAAATCGTATACGATTTTTGTACTTATTAATGAAATCCCGTGTTCGCGGTAGATTAACGGTTGTATTTAGTCGATGAGGTGCTTCTATTTACATGAAAAGGAACGGTTCTAATGCGAATATGATTTTCAGATGAAAAAGGTTTTTAAGGGCCGATATTAGGGTCTATGAATCACACTATTGACATCTTATCCTCTTTTCGCCCAACGAGCATTGCTATTGCCTAGAACATTTCTATTTTTACGGCAAATCTTATCCAATGAATATTTTGATTCTAGGCTCGGGAGGTCGCGAGCATACATTAGCTTGGAAACTGAGCCAAAGCCCTCAACTGAAGAAATTATACGTCGCTCCCGGAAATGCCGGTACCGCGAGCATTGCACAAAACATACCGATTGGTGTAAATGATTTTGAGGCCATTAAGAAGACCGTTCTTTCAGAAGATATAGCCCTAGTGGTCGTTGGCCCTGAAGATCCTTTGGTTCGAGGGGTACACGATTTTTTTCTTAACGATCGCGAATTGAGGGATATCCCCGTGATAGGTCCTCAACAAGAGGCAGCGCAGCTTGAGGGGAGTAAGGAATTCGCCAAGCAGTTTATGATGCGCCACGCTATTCCGACTGCTGCCTATCAAAGCTTTACGGCGGCAGATTTGGAAGAGGCCTATGGTTTTCTTGAATCGTTACACCCACCCTATGTGCTGAAGGCCGATGGTCTTGCCGCTGGCAAAGGCGTTGTGATACTAAAAGATCTCAATGAAGCTAAGGCCGAACTTCGCTCGATGTTGGTAGATGCAAAATTTGGTGAGGCGAGTGCCACGGTAGTTATTGAAGAGTTTTTAGACGGTATTGAGCTCAGTGTATTTGTATTGACCGACGGTAATGGATACAAAGTATTACCTACCGCCAAAGACTATAAACGAATCGGTGAGGGTGATACCGGATTGAATACAGGCGGTATGGGGGCGATTTCCCCGGTTCCTTTCGCCGATAAGACTTTTATGGATAAGATACACGAGCGAATCGTTAAACCGACCGTAGAAGGCCTTAAAAAGGACGAGCTCCCCTACAAGGGGTTCATCTTTATCGGATTGATCAAGGTGGGCGATGACCCCAAGGTCATTGAATACAATGTACGTATGGGCGATCCAGAGACGGAAGTGGTCATCCCCAGGATCAAAAACGATTTTCTGGAAGTTTTACAGGCCGTAGCCCTAGGAACCTTGGATGAGGTGGTTTTGGAATTGGATTCCCGCTCAGCAACAACGGTCATGTTAGTATCTGGAGGCTATCCTGAGGCTTACGAGAAAGGAAAAGAAATTACAGGCTTTCAAGATATCACCGATTCGCTGGTGTTCCACGCAGGTACCAAGCTCAATGAGGATGAGGTTGTTACGAACGGAGGTAGGGTAATGGCAATAACCTCCTTGGACGAGGATTTTAGACAGGCACTTCAAAAGTCCTATCAAAATATAAAAAAGATTCGGTTTGATGCGATGAACTATCGCAAAGATATCGGCTTTGACCTATAGGTACGAATGTGAAGAGATGCTTTTGTCTTCTTCGCCCTTGTCATTGTACTTTTTCAGTTCGAGCATCCAGTAGACGAAAGCAACCATTCCAATAAGGGCCAACAACCAATTCACCATGTTGGATGCCCACCAGCTTTCCATGAAACGGAAAAAATCATAGGGCCAAAAAAGTACGTTTACGAATAAATCCTCAATGCCTTCAAAGAATGCTCTCATCTTAATAGTATATTTACATTGCAAAAATAGGGCATAAAACACAACTTGCAAAATCTCGAATACCCGATACAATGATCTCAAGCATTTTTGGAAAGACGAAACCCATAAATTATATCATTGTACTGGTTTTTTTATTTGTTTTTTACTGGTTTTGGCACGCTATGATGTCCACCATGCCTTCCGAATCTGAAGTGTTTGCATTAAAACTTCTGGCCTCGGCAGTGTTGCTGCTCAGTGTTTTTGTGGCTGATTTTATAGTGAAACGAAACAAACTGACAGAACCGAATTCCTTTGCCATTTTGTTCTATGCGATTTTAGTCCTTGTTTTTCCTGAAACATTATTGGACAATGATGCCGTCTTCTGCAGCCTTTTTTTGCTATTGGCCTCAAGACGGCTGATCAGTATCCGGTCATTGAAGAATATCAAGCTCAAGATTTTCGACGCCACGGTTTGGGTTATGGTATCCAGTGTTTTTTATGATTGGGCTATCTTGTATCTGCTACTTGTATTTGCGGCGATCTATATCTACGAACCTAAAAACATCAGAAACTGGATGGTCCCTTTTGCCGGCATCTTTACAGTCTTCATGATTGGGTATGGGATACTGGTTTTGGCGGGAAACACAGCCTACATCACCGAACATTATCAACTTCGATTCAATTGGGACTCGTCTTACTTTTCCAATATCGCTAATAGCTCTAAACTGATCTTGTACATACTGCTTATATTTGCTTTAAGCATCTATGCCTTCTTAAAACTGGGAAAGGCAGGCCTCGGTAAGATTGTCACGATGCGCTTGATAGCATTTTCGTTCGTAATCGGATTGGTCGTTAAGATTTTGACGAAATCAAGTGATGATTATCCCATAATGATCACGTTTTTTCCTGCTGTGATTTTTTTGACCAATTATGTAGAATCCATTAAAAAAGCCAATATCAAAGAGTTGGTCTTGATGGCTTCCATTGCCGTACCCCTATTGGTGCGTGCTATCGGACTTATCATTGGTTAGTGTATTCGTGGGAACCCTGCATTTGCCCCCAAAACTCAATTGACCCTCATAGGAGAATATTCTATCGAACAAACCAAAAGTTGAATCGAGTTCAATAACTTTGCATAAAATAGCACACCTATGTTCAGCACAATGGCCTTTGGCATTTTTGACGAAAGTATTACGAAGTACCATATTGTGGACGATGTCGATCAACCCTTTGAAAACCCATATCCGAAGGATGAAATCGCTCATTTGCTATATCGCAAAAACTGGATAGACACCGTACAGTGGCATTACGAGGATATCATTCGTGATCCAAATATAGACCCTGCTGCGGCCCTGGTCCTTAAACGTAAGATCGATGCCAGCAACCAAGATCGCACGGACTTGGTCGAATTTATCGACAGCTATTTCTTAAATAAATACCAATCGGTAGAAATTAAGAAGGATGCCAATATCAACACGGAGAGCCCAGCTTGGGCCATCGACCGCCTATCGATTCTAGCCTTGAAAATCTATCATATGAACGAGGAGGCTACCCGAGAGGATGCCACTTCCGAACATTTGGAAAAATGTCGCGCCAAACTCGCAGTCTTGCGGGAACAAAAGCATGACCTTTCTATGGCGATCGACCAATTGCTCTCCGACATCGAAAACGGAAACAAGTACATGAAGGTGTACAAGCAGATGAAGATGTACAATGATGCTGAATTGAATCCAGTGCTCCGAAATCAAAAGTAAGCCTTACCCATCGCCATGAAACCCATTAAACACCTATTGGTCATACGCTTGTCGGCCATGGGGGATGTCGCGATGTCGGTTCCTGTTCTAAAGGCATTTTGTAATCAATATCCAGATATTAAGGTCACCGTACTGACTAAGGCTTTTTTTGAACCCATTTTTTCTCAGTTGCCCCATGTTGACGTGCATATTGCGGAGGTAAAAGGCAACCATAAAGGAGTTTTTGGCTTATATCGCTTGTACAAAGAACTGAAATCGAAGAAAATCGATGCGGTGGCCGATTTACATCGGGTGTTGCGCAGTACAGTGTTAAAGGTATTCTTCAGATTCGGGGGTGTTCAGGTCGTTCGAATAGATAAGGGTAGGGCCGAGAAAAAAGCCCTGGTCAATGGCAAAGCTGGTGGGTTCAGACAATTGCGAAGTACGCATGATCGGTACCGTCAAGTGTTTGTCCAATTAGGGTTTGAACTCGAAGTCCCGAAAAATTCGGTAGTACCAACACGACCCATGAGCGATAAAACAAAACAAGTTTTTGGGGAAGGACAACAACAGGTCATTGCCATTGCCCCATTTGCAGCCTTCAAGGGAAAAATGTATCCGCTTGATTTGATGGAAGTGGTCGTATCCAAATTGAACGCATCCAATGCGTATCGCATACTTCTCTTTGGAGGGGGTGAAAGGGAATTGAAACAGCTTTCACTTTGGGAAGGAGCGTACCAAAACGTAACCAACGCCTCGAGGATACTCAATTTTCAGGAAGAGTTAAGCCTTATTTCACATGTAGACTTGATGCTAGCGATGGACAGTGGCAATGGACATTTGGCCGCTATGTACGGAGTGCCTACGATTACCCTCTGGAGCGTGACACATCCGTTTGCAGGCTTTGCCCCTTTTGGGCAACCCCAGGAAAATTCCCTGCTCGCTAACCGTAAGGAATTCCCAGCGATTCCAACCTCCATTTATGGCAATACCATGCCAGAAGGCTACGAAAAGGCCATGGAGACTATTGCTCCGGAAACAATTCTAAACAGGATAACCGAGCTTACTAATAAATAGTATCATTCGGCTGATTCTCGGCTCGAGACTCGATCGATTTGAAATATTGGCGCAGTTGCGACATAAATCGATATTTACGTGCACTCGGGGCGGTTTCAACCATCAAGGTTCTGATTCCAATAAAGGAGCTCATCAAATAGACGGCGACACCTTCGGCGTCGACATGCCTATCGATATGCCCGTTGAACTTTCCGCGTTGAATCGCTGAAACCAAGGTCACCTCCCAAATTCGTAAGATCTCATTGAGATGCTTCATTATTTCCGGATTTCGACCATTGAACTCATTAATGAAATTGTTCAACAAAAACCCATAATCCAGCTCATTGTGCACTGCGGTTTCCAAAGCATCTTCGAAACAATTGGTAATCAACTCTAAAGTGTTTTCATGGCCTTCTATAGGTTCGATTAGCATACTGTAGACTTTACGTACCACTAACTGTTCTATAATCTGTACAAAGAAATCCTCCTTCGAATCAAAGTGATAATAGAAGGCACCTTTTGAAAGCGATAGTTCTTTTAGAATATCATCCACACTGGTGTTGTAGTATCCTTTTTTATAGAACAGATTAAGTCCGGTGACTTGCATCCGTTGCATGGTCGCCATGCGTTTTAGATTTTTTTCCATATAATTTGGGGGTTTAATGAAACCGACCAACAGGTCGGATTACTATAACTGATAAAACATATAATTGTTTTACACCCTCGGTTATTTTTGATAAAAAAATCGTTGAAATACTTGAAAACAGGTAAAATGCGACGCTTTTTGGGCTCACCCGACCCATCAGTCTGTTTCATTAGGCTGTGGCAATGATTTAAATAATGCCTATATGGTCGATTTACTTCCCACTATTTGATTGTCACTCACAATTCCGTTAACTTAAGGGGTCTCATATAACCAACACACGACCATGAGGTTTTTGGAATTTTACAATAACGTCTTATACGATGAGGAACCAGTGCAAGACGTTCCTTTTCCCATAGAAAAAGTGTTTTTCGCAAAAGGAAAAGTAATCACACCTTTTGATGCAATCGAGGGTTCCGTTTATTTTATCAATAAGGGCATCGTCGAACTTAGTATCAAAAGCTATATGACGGAGAAGATCATTGACTTCTTCTTTGAAAATGAAATGGTAGCCAGTTTAACCTCGTTTTTACTACAGTCGAAAAGCGATGTTCAGGTAACCGCACTTTTGGATTGTGAGCTAGAAAAGGTCACCTATGGGGATCTCATGATAGCGTATCAAAAAGACCTTCGAATCAACAAGTTCGGGAGAAGGATTATGGAAGGGGCCTACATTCGAAAGTCAGACCGAGAGAAAGCCCTGTTGACCAAAACAGCAGAAGAGATCTATGGGGGGATGTTCGAAAAGCAACCTCGTTATATTTCTTATATACCGGTAAATAAAATCGCCAAGTATTTGGGTATTCATCCAGAAAGTCTCAGTAGAATACGTAAAAAGCTAAATTCCTAACATAGGTCAAGTCCGAATTTTAGGGTGCTGTTTTTTCCACAGTTAGTTTTGCGGAATTAATTGTAAACCGTAAAATCATGGAAAGTTTAATACAGCAATGGCCATCGCCAATTGCTATTTTAGTTGACCCCTTATCGATTGTTGTCTATTTCATTTTTGGCGCCCTATTTCTATGGGAAACCCTTTTTCCGGCCAGAATACTTCCTCAAATGAAGTTTTGGAAAGTTAAAGGACTATTGTTCTTTTTCGCGTATCTCTTGTTTACCACCTACATCCCATTGCTCTGGGACGGTTTCTTGGCACCCTATCAACTTATGGACCTCAGCGCATGGCCATTGGCCGCGCAACTGCTTTCAGGAGTGATTTTATTCCAATTGGTACAATATGGGTGGCATGTCAGTATGCACAAATCCGATTTTCTATTTCGTATATCGCATCAAATGCACCATAGTGCAGAACGCCTTGATGTGCCGAGCGCCTTTATGTTCAGTATACCCGATATGGTCGGCCTGTCATTGGTAGGGTCGATTAGTTTTACCTTGTTTATGGGCCTTTCACCGCAGGCGATTACGACCATTATACTTTTATTGACCTTTTTAGGGGTCTTTCAACACGCAAATATCAAAACCCCGCGGTGGTTGGGCTTCTTTGTACAGAGACCGGAAAGTCATTCGTTGCATCATGCCAAGGGTATCCACAAATACAACTACGCCGATTTGCCTATCATCGATATGATTTTCGGAACGTTTAAGAATCCAAGATCTTTTGAAAAGGAAACGGGTTTCTATTTGGGTGCCTCCAATCGGATATGGGATATGTTGTCGTTTAAGGACATTACCCATAAAAAGGGTTAGAACGCAGCACCAAGAAATAACTGTGCTATGCAAAAACCAACCAATATTCCTTCATTTGGTTTTTGCATAGTACCGAATGGTGCTTTAGCGCTATTTTATTTTCTAAGCCACCGTCCCCTGACAACTACTGCCCGCCCCTGCCGTACAGCCGTAACAGTGCTGTGAGATGATAATATTTCGATTATTTAGGAGGTCTTCATTGTAGTCTTTGATGTGTTTGACTTTACTCGCGACCTTTAAGTCTAGCATCTGATTAAAGTCACAATCATAGATCCAACCGTCCCAACTAATGGAAATCGTATTGGTACACATTACGTTTTCTACAGCGGCCGGATTGTAAGCCTCCACTAGGGCGTACATATAGTCCTCATAATTCTCCGAGGCGATTAAATAATCCAAAAAGCGAGCGATGGGTAGATTGGTAATGGCGAACAAGTTGTGAAACTGAATATTGAAATCTTCATCCAAGGCCTTTTTGAAGTCCCTTTCCAGGGCCATTTGATCTCCTGGCAAGTAGGCCCCCGAAGGATTGTAAACCAAATCGAGACGCAAATCACTATCCGGCATGCCATAACCGACAGCGTTCAACTCTTGTAATGCTTTGATCGACTTATCAAAAACACCATCGCCTCGTTGCTTATCCGTTTTTCCACGGGTATAGTGGGGCATAGAGGAAATGACATGTACGTTGTGTTTTTTGAAAAACTCCGGAAGATCGTAGTATTTCTTGTTCGCTCGAATGATGGTCAGGTTCGAACGCACGATAAAATCGGTAATCCCCGCCTTAGCGGCCTCCTCCACAAACCAACGAAAATCAGGGTTCATTTCAGGGGCTCCCCCGGTGAGGTCCAAGGTATGGGCTCCGGTATTTCGAATAATATCCAAACATTGCGACATGGTTTCGCGGGTCATGATCTCTTTTCGGTCGGGGCCGGCATCTACATGACAGTGCTCACAGACCTGGTTACACATGTAACCGACATTGATCTGTAAAATCTCGAGTTTCTTGGGGCGCAAAGGATACTGTCCGATTGTAGCGATTTTGTCTTTGAAATAAGGGAGTTCTCCATCGGCGAAGATACCCCCGTTCAAGATTTCCAATTGCTTATTGGTAATGGCAAGGGAATCTTGCCTCGCTTTTAGTGATTTTGTAGCCATACTTCTAATTCTCAGTAGTCAAAACAAGCTACGGTTGGGCAAAGATCGACCATCCGCTGCGAGCAGTGCATCATCTACGGTTTACATGCTTAATTTGTTGTACTTATTCATCATTTGTACTCCGTGAACCAAGGTGGCACCACTTTCAATAGCCGCTCCGGCGTGTACAGCTTCCATCATTTCTTCCTTGGTGATTCCCTTTTCGAGACCATCCTTGGTGTAGGCATCTATGCAATAGGGGCATTTGACCACATGGGCCACTGCTAAAGCGATTAATGATTTTTCGCGGGCCGAAAGTGCGCCCTCTTCAAATACCTTTCCATAATACTCAAAAAATTTAGTGCCGATTTCTTCACTCCATTCCGTAATCTTTCCGAATTTTCGCAGATCTGCCGCGTCATAATATGGGTTTGCCATGTCGTAATAGGTTTAAAAAGTTAAAAGGATGGATTACTGAACGAACCTATGATCAGGTCGGGAATCCAAATGAAAATGCTAAAAAGGTCTTCAGAAAAGGGAAGGAATCGGAGACCCTTTATTAAAGGGAATGGAATAATTAACCACTTTTAGACAGAGTGATATCGGAATGTCATTTCTTTTGTGTTCGAAAAGAATCAATTCAATCGCTTTTAGCACTCGTCTTGAGGTGCGCAGCGTCGATTTGGCCATAGCCTTCACATCGAAAAAAGTATCGATATCCGATAATTGATTTAACGTAAAGACCTTTTTCTCTTTGGGTAGCACCATATCGATTACTTCCTTCCGAATGGAGGAAGTCTGCCAAGAAAGCTTTTCGAAATTGGCTTTGTTGAAGTCGTTTCGGTGCAATCCCATAAGATAGAACCCTCCATCGGAAGATGGACCGATAACCAAATCTTCATTTTGTAATGCCAAAATGGCCTTCTCAATATGGGAATGGGTTAGGTGTGGACTATCATTACCTACCGTAATGATGCGGTTGTACCCTTTATCAAAAACCATTTGAATGGCATTGGAGAAACGTACCCCGAAAGAAACACCGTCTTGCTGTGTTTCATTAATATGAAAATAAGGGAGTTGGGTTTTTTTGACCTCAGTTAGAACATGCCCTGTCAGCGCATCGAATAGCGATTTGCCCCGTCTGATTTTCTTATGCCTTAGTTCTTCTTCCGAAGAACGGGCAAAAACCAGAATGGCCGTGCTATTTTTTGTAATGACTTTCATATAACGAAAAGAATCCTGCGCTAAATTTACGATAATTCTGTATGTAATTCTCTGTCGAAAATGTTGTTTGTCCATTACATGCGCTGCTAAAAGATTCTTCCGAAATCAGATTACGCTGTTTTTAATACCATAACAATAGCTCCCATTTATAGAAGGGACGGTAGGACTGCACTTTAAACAAAATCTATTTTATTGTTGAATGGGAAGATGGGAGTAAGGAATTTGATTTATGTAATTTAGAGGTCTTATCGAAGCATTTTTGATACGGCCTCTTAATTTTAGATACTCGGATGAACGACTTGACATCAAAAAAAATCGGATTGGTCCTTTCTGGAGGAGGTGTGCGCGGGATGGCCCATATTGGAGTGCTCCGCGCGCTCGAAGAGTATGGAATATCGGCGAATATCGTATCCGGTAGCAGTGTCGGCGCCTTGGTCGGCGCCTTGTACGCCAATGGAATTGCTATACAAGACATGCTGACCTTTTTTAAGGAGACCCCTCTGTTCAAATACAATTTCATTACTATTTTAAAGCCTGGCCTTGTTGATACCGAACGGTATTTCGATATTTTTAAAGACTATTTCCCGGAAGACAGCTTTGACCACTTGCAACGGGAACTGCATGTCGTGGCCACCAATCTTCAAGAAGGAGGGGAAGAGTTCTTTCATGAGGGCGAACTTATTCTACCCTTACTTGCTTCGGCCGCATTGCCCCCGGTTTTCAGTCCGGTCGAGATTAACAATTGTCTTTATGCAGATGGCGGGATCATGAACAACTTTCCCATCGAACCACTTTCCGGAAAAGTTGATTACATCATCGGAAGTAACGTTTCGGTCATTAAAAAGGTGGATAAGAAAGCCATTGGTTCTTCCCTTCAACTGGCGAATCGTACTACGGCTTTGATGATTTATGCCATTAACAGGCAAAAAATCAGACAGTGCGATTTGGTTGTTGAACCTTTGGAGTTGGAAAGTATAGGCGTCTTGGATAAGAAGGGTATTGAAAAGGCGCACACTATAGGTTATGAGTCGGCCCTAAAAAAATTGAGCACTTTACAGATCAACCGGTCTACGTAATGGCCTAAAAACCTACTTGTACAATTTTTCGAGGCATTCATACAATTCCCAATGCGACTAATACAAGTATAACTCGTCTTGATCTATCAATCGTTAATTTGAAATCCAATTCCAAAACAAAAGCAGGTAACTATGGAAAAAAAGTATTTCAAGTGTATAGTGTTGGCTAGTTCAATGCTTTGTATTTCGGCATGTTCCGATGATAATCCCTTAAACCCCCTAGGTTCTTGCGGGAGTGGTTCCTGGGCCACTGAGGTCACTAACGAATCTGCGGAGCTCTCTGCTGCGCAACAAGCGTATGACAATGACCCAACAGTCGCAAATTGCAATGCGTACAAAGCTGCGGGCGTCAGTTATTTAGATGCGCTGGAAGACGCTCAAGGATGTGTAGTCGCCCTCACCCGGGTGGCTTTCGATGAAGCCGTCGACGAGGCCCAAGCTGAAATCGATGCGATCGATTGTACAGAGGGAGGCTCCTAGTCTTGTATTTATCTGAACGAATCAGACATCGTCATAATCTACTTTCAAGGTTGGGGTAATCGGTCGCGCTTGGCAGGTTAGTATAAAGCCTTCGGCTATTTCGCCATCGGTCAGAATTTGGTTGTTGGCCATTTCGGCCTTTCCTTCTGTTACACGGGCAATACAGCTGCTACAAACCCCACCTTGACAAGAGTAGGGAGCATCGATATTTTCTTTCAATACCGCATCTAGCACCACCATTTTCTTATCCATGGAAAATGAAAAGGTCTCATCGTCGACCAACACTTCAATCTGCGCTTTTCCGTCAGCGGCAACGGGTAGTTCATCTTTGATTTCCGTAGGCGTAAAAAGTTCAAAATGAATGGCATCCGTGGTCACTCCATTTTCCTTGAGGGTATCACTTACCTTATGGATCATAGGTTCAGGGCCACAGAGGTAATACGCATCGAAGTCAGCATTACTATGCTTGTTTTTTAGGGCATAGTTGACCGTAGACACATCGATACGACCAAAAAGAGAGTCGTTTGAACGAACTTCACTATGCGTGAAATAGATAAAAAACCGGTCCGAATGATCTAATTGCATTTTTACCAAATCCGTATAGAACATGGTTTCTTTTTCCGATTTATTGCCGTAGACGAGCACAAAGGTGTTCTTAGGATGACCATCCATGACCGTCTTTGCGATGCTCATGATCGGGGTAATGCCACTTCCGGCGGCAAAAGCGGCAATCGTCTTGGGCTTTTCTGAGGGTGTGAATACAAAACGCCCTTCAGGGGGCATCACTTCCAAAACATCGCCAGCGGCGAGTTTGGTATTCGCATAATCCGAAAAGCCCCCTTTGTCCACCTTTTTGATACCAATGGTTATCGTATCCAATTTTGGTGAGGAACTTATGGAGTAGGCCCTTCGCAATTCCTTTCCCTTGAGTTCTTTTTTTATGGTAATATATTGGCCGGCCGAGAAGGTGAACGTTTGCAGTAATTCTTTTGGAATTTCAAAGGTAACCGCCACAGAACTTGGGGTCAGTGCTTTAATATTTTTTACCTTCAGAGAGTGAAAATCGGGCATATGTGAATTTTCGGGCAAAAATAAGCATTGACACGTCCATATAAAATCGGAAGACCAAAAAAATCTCCTTTCTTCGGCTTTGTATGCATGTGCGAAATGGAAAGTTTTCAAGACGCTTCATAAAAAATGCGTTAAAAGTGTCCTCCTATGTGCAAATGGCCTCGTCATAAGGGCAAATAGTAATAACCTTTAAATAAAAACAATGAAAGATTTTATGATGATTTTTATCGGAGCGGATTATCAAGAGTTGGGCCTATCGCCTGAGCAGATGCAACAGCGCATGGGCAAATGGTTCGGTTGGAACGACAAAATGACGGAAATGGGCATTGTCAAGGCCGGAGATGCCTTGGTTCCAGAGGTCAAACGAGTTTCCGGACCAGACCGCACGGTGACCGATGGTCCTTTTGCCGACAGTAAAGAGTTGATCGGCGGATACTATATCGTAAAGGCCGAAAATGCCGATGCCGTTGTTCAAATTGCACAAGACTACCCTGATTATGATTTAGGAGGAACGGTCGAAATACGCGAGGTAATGGTTTTTGATCAATAATGAAAGATCAGAAAATTGTCGACCATCTCTTCCGGCACCATTACGGGAAGATGGTCGCTATTTTGACACGATTTTTTGGGTTAGCCCACATAGAGACCATTGAAGATGCGGTTCAAGATACGTTTATCAAGGCCACCCTACAATGGCGGAAACAGCTTCCCGATAACCCCGAGGCCTGGCTGACACGCGTGGCCAAAAACCGTACGATAGACTTGCTACGCAGCATCAAAGCGGAAAAGAAACGAATTGAAAAGATATCCAATGGCCCCTCCTCCATTCCTCTGAATGAGTTGTTCTTGGACCATGAAATCGCCGATAGTCAGCTTCGCATGATTTTCGTGGCCTGCCACCCGAGTCTAAAACCGCCAGAGCAAATTGCTTTTGCCTTAAAGACCATTTCCGGTTTTAGCACTCCTGAAATTGCCGCTGCGTTATTGACAAAGGAAGAAACCATCTCCAAACGGTTACAACGTGCTCGTAAGACTATTGTCAAAAACGAGATTGAATTTGATTTTCCTTCTCCCGCGAATCTCCAAAACCGATTGAATCGTGTCATGGAAGTAGTCTATTTAACGTTTAATGAGGGCTTTCATTCGACCAACACCGATACATTGATTCGTGAAGATCTCTGTGGTGAGGCGATACGGCTGTGCAAGCTTCTGATACGAAAAGAGGAATTCAGATCGGGAAGTCTTTACGCGCTCTTCGCCCTGCTTTGTTTTCATGCGGCACGCCTGAAAAGCAAGACCAATCAAGACAATGAGATTGTTGATATTCGCGAACAAGATCGTAGCCAATGGCACCTACCGTTGATTGAAATAGCCAATCGGGCCATGTATAAAGCGGGTACGTATGAAGATATCTCCATTTACCATTACGAGGCGGCCATAGCCTGCGAGCATATCAAGGCAAAGACTTTTGAGGAGACGAATTGGACGAACATTCTGAAGTGGTATTCCAAATTGTACGAGCGACAACCCACACCTTTTACCCTATTGAATATCGCTATTGTCTACTTGCAGATGAATGAACTGCCCGCGGCCAAGAGGCTACTGGAAGAACTTGAAAGTGCTCATTTGGGCCAACGACAATACCTATATTTTGGAAGTCTTGCGGAATACCACTTGAAATTTGACGATCGCACAATGGCCAAAACCTATTTTGAACAAGCGATTGCTACAACCTCGAACGGACTTGAAAAGCGGTATCTTGAAAAAAAGTTGATGCAATTGAGCTGAGGTTTATGAACCAAATCAAAGATGTAAAGGGCTAACATCTGCGATAAACTCTTGGGTACGCTCCAAAAAGAAAGAACCGACTTCTCGGTCGGTTTTAGGTCATTTAAAAAACTTCGGAAAGCTGAAAAAAATCGTTTTCTGGTAAAGAAATCTGTTCGAAATACCGAAAAACCATTGTCTATTCGATAAAATGGTGAAAAACAGACTGAGGGGTATGTAAGGAGTGCGGACTTTAGAGCACAAACCCTCCACTATTTTTCGCATAGTGGAGGGTTTGTGAAGACCAATGGTCCATCTTATCGGGTGAATGCCCTTAGGGGGTTACCCAGCTGGATTCATAGGGGTAAAGAAAAATTGTTCCCAAACGATTTTACCGTTTTCCGCTTTGTACAGACATACCTCTTCCATCGTATTTCGCGGAGCTCCCTTGAAAGTAACATCCATTTTCATTGAAATAGCGAAAAACTTATCGCCGACGACGGGATCTGAAACCTCCATTCCATGAACTTCTTCGACCATCTCGTTAAAGTTTTTCGTTTTCTCTTTAACGGCTTCCAACCCTCTTACTTCTTTTTGAGGAGCTCCGTCCGGCTCGATGCTCACGATATCCGCTCCATAGAGTTCATTAATGGCCTCGTTAAATTGTCCTTGTTTACAGTAATTGGCCAGTTTGTCGGCCACCTCTTGTGTAGTCATAAATGTGTGTTTTAAAAGCAGAACCTTTCGGAACAGCAACTGTTGATGAATATAATTGTACTATTTATTGTAACGCCTTACTCAAATAATCGTTTAGTGGCCGAATGGCCTCAAAATGCATTAGAATTTCCTCTGTCAATGTGCTTGAGTTGTAAAAAGGGGCCAACGGAAACTCGACAAACGCATAGAATTGCTTATGCTGTATGAGCTCCGTTCTTTGAAGGACCTCCTGAAAATCCTTGTCCAATCTTTTTGCTTTTTCGCCCTTGAGCACTCCGAAATTTTCGATGAATTTGGGTGCTTTTGTAATTTGAATCAATTCATCCATATTGGCCGTAATATGCTGCCGAATCTTTTTAAGCTCAGGTGGACGAATCATGAAAAGACCTCCGCCTACATGTATGTGTTCTGCATCAATACCCAAATAGTAACCGGGGTCAACAGACTTTTTGCCTCCAGGGGAAAGGCCGGCCTTCATCATAAGGTTGTAAGGGGTCTTGTCCTTTGAGAAGCGCAGATCTCTATTGATTCTAAAAAGCGCTTTTTTTGGATCTGGCAAAATGCCATTTTGCCATTCTCTCAAAACGGGTATAATCGTCTCCAGCAATGCCACGAATGGCTGTCTTACCTCCTGTTCATAGTGTTTCTTATTCGTGTGGAACCATTCTTTGGTGTTGTTTTTTTGCAACTCCCTAAAAAAGGAGGAATACGTCTCTCGAATCATAAGATGGGTTTTAGTTTCCGTTTTCCTTAAGACGAACCCATTCTGAAATAACGGACATTAAAGCCTCTTTTTTTTGTTCGATATCCTCCATGTTCATAAAACGAGCTACTCGAGCTTCTTTCCCATCACCCTCTAAGAGGCCATGTTCATCTTTGATCAAAGCCCCTTTGTGAAACATGAGGCTTACGAACTTTTTGGCGTTCATGAAGTAGGAGGCAATATTTCCTTTGTATATAAAGGTTGGACTCTTCCATTTAATAGCTTCGGTGATTTTCGGATCAACGGACAAAATGATTTCTCTTATCCTTTGAATTTCCTCGGTCAAGGGATGGTTTTTTTCTTCTAGAAAACGATCTACTTCAGGATTTGTGTTCATCACTTTTCAAAAAAATGTTCGCGTTAGTTTCCAAGGAGTATTCCTCAATATCAAAAGCTATTGCCTCACAAAGGCCGACCTATATTCAAATGTATGAAACTTAAAAAGCACTAAAAATGGCTAAATCAGACAGTTTAAAGGGTTGATTGTGCCAAAAAAACAAATTACTTTTAAGGGTGAAGAAAAATAGATCCCATGAAACATGTAAGCATCTTGGTTCCGAAGAAAAATGCTGTGTTGAGCAGTATTGTTGGCCCTTATAAAATATTCAGTGCGGTCAATCAGTTCATGGAAAGCCGAACTGATCGAAAAACACCGTTTTTCGACATCCATCTCGTGGGTATTGAACCGAATACGGCCCTGTACCAGGGGGCCTTCAGCATCCACTGTGACCGTATCCTTGATGAAATAGACAAAACCGATTTGATCATAATACCTGCTTGCACGCCGCATACCTTGGAAAAAGACCTACAGGAAAACTATGATTTTGTACCATGGATCAAGAGGCAGAGAGAAAGAAATAGTACTGAGGTAGCGAGTTTTTGCCTCGGCGCCTTTTTGCTGGCCGAAACTGGACTGGTCAATGGCAAAAGATGCACTACACATTGGGCAGGGATGGAAATGTTTCGAAAATTATACCCTAAAGTGCATTTGATATCGAATAAGGTGGTAACCGATGAAGATGGTATTTACACCAGTGGTGGCGCGTATTCGTTTCTCAATTTATTGTTGCATTTGGTAGATAAGTACTGTGGCCGTGAAACCGCTATCTACATTTCCAAGTTTTTTGAAATAGAAATAGATCGTGATAATCAAAATCAGTTTGCCATCTTTCAAGGGCAAAAAGATCATGAAGACGAGACCGTCAAAAAGGCGCAGCAGTATATTGAGGGTAATGTATCACAAAAAATTACGGTAGAACAGTTGGCCGAAAAGTACGCGATAAGCCGTCGCAATTTTGTGAGACGTTTTAAAAAAGCTACTCAGAATACCCCATCAGAATATATTCAACGGGTAAAGGTGGAAGCGGCGAAAAAAAATCTGGAGTCTACCCAATATAATGTGAACGAGGTCATGAACAAAGTAGGGTATATCGACCAGAAGGCCTTTAGAACTGTTTTTAAAAAATATGTGGGCCTTTCTCCTTTCGCTTATCGTGGAAAATATAACCGAAAAGCACTCGAATTCGGGGAAAACCTCACTGCGTGGTAGCTACTTGCGGATAACCGCTTCGAAAGGGGATGTTTGACGAGCAACTGACTCATTAGTCGGTTGTCGCCTTGCAAAAACCTCAACGTAAAGGGCATAAGGCCGTTCTAAAGTTGCAAAAACACTATGAACGGGCATTTGCGATGGTTTGTAACCTCCTGTTTTCGATAGGTACAGACCGAGTGGTCCATAACATGCTGTGATTTGAAAGTAGGTGTCGGCATGCAGTTGCGTTCGGTGTAGAAAATTTACCTCAATCGCGACTGTCCCAAGACTTGAATTGGCGGTATGGTGGATGTTGCGGAGGTTCATTTTGGACATATATTTTCGAAGGATTACCATATTGTGCATTTTATCGATGAACTGTATAATAATCTGGTTGTTTTTCAGTTAAGTTTACAGACGAATACTTGCAATTTTGAACTTTCGAATTAAACTAGTCATCACAGCTTTTCTTGGGGTCCTTCTTTTTAATGCCTGTTCGGTAAAAAAAGATAAGTTCATCAACCGTAATTGGCATGCCTTGAACACAAAATACAATGTGTTGTACAATGGCAATATCGCCTTTGATACCGGTCGGGAAGAATTGAATTCGAGCTACAAGGATGATTATTGGGAAGTGCTTCCTGTAGAACGGTTGGAGGTCACCGAAGAAATCAAACTCGATTCGGAAGATAACAATCCCAATTTTATCATTGCGGAAGAAAAAGCGACCAAGGCCATACAGAAGCACAGTATGGATATCAAGGACGAAGAACGCAATCCGCAAACAGACGAGGCGTTTTTGTTATTGGGCAAGGCAAGGTATTTTGATCAACGGTATATTCCAGCGCTCGAGGCCTTTAATTACATCATTAGAAAATATACCTATAGTGACAAGCTGAACGAGGCACATATTTGGAGGGAAAAGGTCAATATTCGGCTTGAAAACGAGGAGTTGGCCTTGAAGAACCTCAAACGACTTTTCAAATACGAAGAGTTAAGAGATCAAGAATATGCAGATGCCCGTGCGATGATGGCTCAGGCCTTTATCAACCTCAAGGCACCCGACACTGCCATTCAAAATCTGAAAATAGCCGGGCACTACACGAAGAAAAATCCTGAAAAAGGACGGTACTACTATATTATCGGGCAATTGTACAATCAGTTGGGATATAAAGACAGTGCCAATTATGCTTTTGACAAAGTCATTGATCTGAATAGAAAGTCCCCACGGGTGTACATGATCAATGCGGAGATTCAAAAAATCAGAAACACTGAAATCACGCAAGAGAACAAAGAGGAACTATTCGAATACTTGACCGATTTGGAAGAAAATCGTGAAAATCGACCCTTTTTGGATAAAATTTACCGTCAGGTGGCTGAGTTTCATTTAGAAAACAATGCCGACAGTCTGGCAATCGTCTATTTCAATAAATCGTTGCGGGCCACACAGAACGAACCCAAATTGAATGCGCTCAATTACGAAAACTTGGCGGTATATAACTTTGATGGTAACGAATACAAGATAGCAGGAGCCTACTACGATAGCATGTTGACCAACCTCAAAGAGAACACGAAGAAGTACAGAACGACCAAAAAGAAACTGGACAATCTGGAGGATGTTATCAAATATGAGGATATCGTACAATATACCGACAGTGTGATTACCCTTTATCACATGCCGAAAGACGACCAACTTGCTTATTTTCAAGAATTCATCGATGAGATGAAAAGAGCGGAAGAAGCTGCTGCAAAAGCTGCAGAAGAGAAGCTTACGGCGAGTTTCGCGGCATTTGGAGATTCTAAGGGAGGTAAGGAAAACAAGGGTAAATTCTATTTCTACAACATTCAAAGCCTTGGTTTTGGCAAAAATGATTTCACCAACCGCTGGGGCAATCGTGAATTGGGTGATGATTGGCGTTGGAGCAACAAGGCCAGGGTCTCACCGCAAACACAAGATGAGACACTAGCTGCCAATGATAGCCTTAGCAGTGGTCCAACGGACGAGGAAAAGTATTCGCTGGAGTTCTATATGGATCAAATTCCTACCGATATCGCCGTAATCGATAGCCTCAACAAAGAAAGAAACTTCGCAAATTACCAATTGGGGCTCATCTATAAAGAAAAGTTCAAAGAGAACCTTTTAGCCTCCGGAAAACTTGAAGATGTACTTGGGGCGAATCCTGAAGAGCGCTTGGTTCTGCCGTCAAAATATAATCTGTACAAGATTTATGAAGAAGAGGGCAGTCCGCTCATGGAAACCTTGAAGAACGATATCATTCAAAACCACCCCGGATCCCGGTATGCCGAGATTTTGTTGAATCCGCAGGCGGTTTTGGCGGCCAATGAAGATAGTCCTGAACAGCGTTATAATGCCCTGTTTCAAAAATACCGGAATCAAGACTTCTTGCAGGTAATCACGGGTGCCGAAGAAAATATCAATCGATATACGGGAGACCCCATCGTGCCCAAATTTGAAATGCTTAAGGCAAATGCCATTGGAAGATTGAATGGTTTTGAAGAATTTAAAGAGGCATTGAATTATGTTGCCCTAACGTATCCGAACAATCCCGAAGGGAAAAAAGCGGAACAAATGGTCGCCGAACAACTACCCAAACTAGAGCCGAAAGAGTTTTCTTCGGAGGTAGGTTCAGAGGGATCCGGAAATTGGAAGGTAGTATTTCCGTTCAAACGGTCTAAAAATGAAGAAGCGTTAAAATTGAAAGAACGACTCGAAGAATCGATAAAAGATTTAAAATATAGGAACGTAGTTTCAAAAGATATTTATACCTTGGAAGACCAATTTGTAATCGTACATGGCTTTAAATCAAAAGATAGGGCTCTCGGTTACTCTGAATTGTTGCAAAAAAATAAAGACTACAGGATCAAGGATCCGCGCTTTGTTATATTATCGTCCAATTATAAAATAGTGCAAGTACACAAGAATTTAGAGACTTACAAAAACTCAGTTTTAACCCCAAAACCATAAGTGAACAATGTTTTCAGACAACAAAAAACCTAGAACTATGAACGAGATCGGAGGACAACCTAACAGAATTGAAAAGAACACGAAAATCAAAGGAGATATCATTTCCGAAGCTGATTTTAGAATTGACGGAAAATTAGACGGCAACGTAAAAACTTCCGGCAAGGTGGTGATTGGTAAAGATGGCTACATTCACGGTAAAGTAGAATGTGTAAATGCGGATATCGAAGGAAGCTTTAATGGTGAACTTTTAGTTTCGGATTTACTTTCTCTAAAATCTTCCGCGGTCATCGAAGGTACAGTGGCCGTAACGAAATTGGCCGTTGAGCCGGGTGCTACTTTCAATGCTTCATGTACGATGAAGGGCAAAGGCGGTTCGTTAGGTGGAAGTAAGCCAAGTGCGGCTTCCTCTTCTGGCGGTTTCAAGTCGTCTTTAAGTTCTAGCTCAAGCAATAGCAATGGGCCAGCAAAAGCATCCTAAGAAAAAGAATAACCTTAAAAACATAGCGATGCTTTCAGGCATTGCTTTTGAGATGGGCGCGATCATCTTCTTGGCTGCAAAAGCAGGCATATGGTTAGATGAACACTATCAAACTGAAAAACGGATTTTCACTGCGATTGCCACACTAATTGGTGTGGCAATTTCTATTTGGGTAGTTTTGCGCCAACTAAAACGAATAGAGTATTAAATGCCCAAATTAAACCCGATACTGCAATTTGTCGTATGGCTATCCATTGTACTAGGAATCGCTTTTGGCACACATACCTATCTATTGGGCCAAGCGGAACTTCCAAAATTTGAGAACAATATCGTTTTGGCCTACAGTGTTAATGGTCTGTTGGCGGCCGCTATCTTTGGCCTCCTCTATTTCTACAGGCTCAAACTCAAAAACGCTATTGGTTTTTTGTTCATGGGCGGCAGTTTCATAAAGTTCATTTTCTTTTTTCTACTATTCTATCCGGCTTACAAGGTCGATGGCGAGATCGATAAATTAGAATTCGCCGCCTTCTTTGTGCCGTATACCCTAAGTCTGGTTTTTGAAACGGCTTTTACCGCTAAAATGCTGCAAAAAATGGATTAAAATCCCAAGAGGTTTACGTTCAGAAACCCCTTAAAAATAAACATCTAAAATGCTTTTTTCTTTTTAGAAGAATAGCGTACATTTGCAGCGATTTTTAGGGACCGATTTTTTAAAGGAATATGAGCAGATACTTCACAAGATTTCTTTTGGTAATGGCACTTCTTTTGAGTGCCAATTCTTTTGCAAAGGAAAACGAGACTTCTTCCGAGTCGGGAAAAGACCTCAAAACAGAGATAAAGGAGTACATCCAACATCACTTGAAAGATTCGCACGACTTTTCCCTGTTCTCCTACACAACCGATGCTGGCGAGCATAAATACGTTGGGTTTCCCCTACCCGTCATTTTATGGGACAATGGCCTCAAAGTATTTTCCTCTTCCAAATTTCATCACGGTGAAACCTTGGCCGAGGTCGATGGTAACTTCTACAAGTTGTACCACAGTAAAATATACAAGACCGATGCCCAGGGAACCATCAATTATGATGAGGCGCACCACCCGACAAACGCAAAGCCAATAGACTTTTCAATTACCAAAAGTGTCGTAATGATTTTTATAACGGGTCTTTTGATGTTCTTGCTGTTTAGAGGGTTAGCCAAGTCGTACACTAAAAACAACGGTATACCCACGGGAGTCGGCCGCTTCTTTGAACCGATCGTGCTCTATATCCGTGATGATATCGCAAGACCGAATATCGGCGAGGAGAAATATAAAAGGTATATGCCCTACCTGTTATCCATATTTTTCTTTATCTGGTTCTTGAATATTTTTGGTTTAACCCCGCTCGGAGTGAATGTGACCGGAAATATCGCTATAACGTTCGCATTGGCGTTATTGACGTTCCTGTTCACGAATTTGACCGGTACCAAAGACTATTGGATGCATATTTTCGATCCCTTGGGTGACACGCTGCCTTGGTATGGGAAGCTGTTTTTATACCCTATTTTGATTCCAATCGAATTGTTAGGGGTCATTATCAAACCTTTTTCACTGTTGATTCGTTTGTATGCCAACATGCAAGCAGGACACATTGTATTAATGAGTTTGATTGGGCTTATGTTTTTATTTAAGAGTTGGTTGGGCAGTCCATTATCGTTTGGTCTGGCGTTTGCCATCTCCTTGATAGAGGTATTGGTAGCTTTGTTACAAGCCTATATATTTACAATGCTTTCGGCCTTGTATTTTGGTTTTGCGGCCGTGGAGCATGATCATGCCGATGCGCACTAGGTAAGGAGATAATAAGTAACGGTTGCTGAGCGTAGCCGAAGCAAAGAGTGAATTTTAATTTTTAAACTATATATATTATGGAAATTCCAGTAATGGTAGGTGCCGGTTTAGTAGTAATTGGTGTTGGTATGGGTATCGGTAGAATCGGTGGCTCAGCGATGGAAGCAATTGCACGTCAGCCAGAAGCTTACGGTAAGATTCAGACAGCGATGTTGATCGCAGCTGCACTTATTGAAGGTATTGGATTTGCTGCACTTTTCGCAGTATAATTCTACGTATTCAGAGTAATGGCTACGACGGTTGGTCGTAGCTGTTACTTTCTTTAAAAATTAAAAGGCTTATAAAGTATTTAAAGGATGGAAAAATTATTAGAGGAGTTTTCGTTAGGGCTGTTTTTTTGGCAGTGTCTTTTGTTCGGTTTACTACTTTTCCTATTGTGGAAGTTCGCCTGGAAACCGATTTTGAATGCGGTCAACGAACGTGAAGATGGCATCAAGGATGCCTTAGCTGCCGCAGAAGATGCCAAGAAGGAAATGCAGAACGTTACGGCCGATAGTGAGAAATTGTTAAAAGAGGCCCGTGCTGAACGTGAAGCGATGTTAAAGGAGGCCCGTGAAATCAAGGATAAATTGATCGCCGACTCCAAAGAACAGGCGAAAGTCGAAGGGGATAAGATGTTGAAACAAGCCCAAGCCGCAATAGAAAGCGAAAAGAAGGCTGCTGTTGCCGATATCAAGAGCCAAGTGGCCAATTTATCGGTCGACATTGCGGAAAAAGTGATCAAAGAGCAGCTCTCCTCCAAAGAAAAGCAGTTGAAGTTGGTCGAAGATATGTTGGGCGACATCAAATTGAACTAAGCGAGCATGGGTAATTCAAGAGCAGCAGTACGGTATGCAAAGGCGATTCTTGACCTAGCGGTGGACAACAAAACCACTGATAAGGTAGAAAAAGACATGCGTAGCATTGTAGCCACGGTAGCGGAAAGTGCCGAGCTTAGAAATCTATTGGCGAGTCCGGTAATCAAATCCGCCATTAAAAAGGAGACACTTTTAAGTATTTTTAAAGGAAGCGATGCCGTTACGGAAGGATTGATTACGATTTTGGTCGATAACAAGCGGGTAGACTTGCTCGATGAGGTGGCCGAAAAGTATATCATCCTCAATGAGGAGTTAAAGGGTAAAGATTTGGCCTATGTGACCACAGCTATTCCTTTGACCCCCGCGTTGGAAAAAGAGATATTAAAGAAAGTAACCGAATTGACCGGTAAAGAGGTGACCATCGAAAACAAGATCGATGAAAGCATCGTAGGGGGCTTCGTCCTTCGGGTAGGAGATTTGCAGTATGACGCAAGTATTTCCAACAAGCTGAACAATTTAAAGAGAGAATTTACAAATAGTCTATAAACAAATATTTTGGGATGAGACGTCTGACGTCTTATCTCTTACGTCTTATATCTAGAACATATGGCAGGAGTAAAAGCCGCTGAGGTATCAGCAATTTTGAAGAAACAATTATCAGGATTCGAAGCGACCGCTTCATTGGATGAGGTCGGAACCGTATTGCAAGTAGGTGATGGTATCGCACGTGTATACGGCCTTTCTAATGCTGAATATGGCGAATTGGTGGAGTTCGAAGGCGGACTGAAAGGTATCGTCTTGAACTTAGAAGAAGATAATGTTGGTGTCGTATTGTTGAGCCCTTCAAGAGACGTAAAAGAAGGTTCGGTAGTAAAACGAACACAAACAATTGCCTCTATCAATGTTGGCGAAGGTATCGTGGGCCGTGTGGTAAACACTTTGGGGTTACCTATAGACGGTAAAGGTCCTATCTCAGGTGAGACTTACGAGATGCCATTGGAGCGCAAAGCGCCAGGGGTTATCTTCCGTGAGCCGGTGACTGAGCCCTTACAGACCGGTATTAAGGCGATTGATGCCATGATTCCCGTAGGTAGAGGACAAAGAGAATTGGTCATTGGAGATCGTCAAACAGGTAAGACCACAGTTTGTATCGATACCATTTTGAACCAAAAAGAATTTTACGATGCAGGTGAGCCCGTATATTGTATATATGTAGCCATTGGACAGAAAGCTTCAACAGTTGCTGGTATTGCACAAACCTTGGAAGATAAAGGTGCTTTGGCGTATACTACTATAGTCGCTGCAAATGCATCTGACCCTGCTCCAATGCAGGTGTATGCTCCTATGGCAGGTGCGGCGATTGGAGAGTACTTCCGTGATACAGGTCGTCCAGCATTAATTATCTATGATGATTTATCAAAACAAGCGGTTGCCTATCGTGAGGTATCACTTTTGTTAAGAAGACCTCCGGGCCGTGAGGCATACCCTGGTGATGTTTTCTACCTACACTCTCGTTTATTAGAGCGTTCTGCAAAAGTCATCAATGATGATGCGATTGCAAAAGACATGAATGATTTACCTGATTCATTGAAACCAATGGTAAAAGGGGGAGGTTCTTTAACTGCATTGCCAATCATTGAGACACAAGCAGGTGACGTTTCTGCATATATTCCAACGAACGTAATTTCGATTACGGACGGACAGATATTCCTTGAGCAAGATTTGTTCAACCAAGGGGTGCGACCTGCAATTAACGTGGGTATCTCCGTATCGCGTGTAGGAGGTAACGCCCAGATCAAATCGATGAAGAAAGTGGCCGGTACCTTGAAGTTGGACCAAGCACAGTTTCGTGAATTGGAAGCATTCGCCAAATTCGGTTCTGACCTAGATGCAGCTACCTTGAACGTTATCGAAAAAGGACGTCGAAATGTGGAGATTTTGAAACAAGCACAGAACGATCCGTTTACTGTAGAAGACCAAGTAGCGATTATCTATGCAGGTTCCAAGAACTTGTTACGCGACGTTCCTGTCGATAAAGTAAAAGAGTTCGAAACAGACTATATCGAATTCTTGAAAGCAAAACATCAAGATGTTTTGGATACTTTGAAGTCTGGAAAACTGACCGATGAGGTTATTGACACCTTGACAGCGGTTGCTAAGGATATTTCAGGAAAATACAGAGCATAATAATTGTTTTTATAAAAACAGAAAATGGCGAATCTTAAAGAGATTAGAAATAGAATAGCGTCGGTATCATCAACAATGCAGATTACCAGTGCCATGAAAATGGTATCTGCTGCTAAGTTGAAGAAGGCTCAAGATGCTATTACTGCCATGCGCCCGTACTCTGATAAATTGACGGAACTTCTTCAGAGTTTAAGCGCAAGTTTAGATGGAGACTCAGGAAGTAAATTTTCAGATAACCGAGAGGTAAATAAGGTATTGATAGTTGCGATAACCTCAAACAGAGGTCTTGCAGGGGCATTTAATTCCAATATCTTAAAACAATGCACTACGTTGATAGAAGAGACTTATGCTGGTAAGCAGGTTGATTTTATTACAATAGGCAAGAAAGCAAATGATTTTTTAAGTAAAAAATCTACTATACTTTCCAATCATAGCGATTTGTATGAGGATTTAACCTTCGATAATACCGCGATAATCGCTGAAGACTTGATGGAGAGATTCACTTCAGGGGAATATGACAGAATTGATGTCGTTTACAATAAGTTTAAGAATGCGGCAACTCAAATTGTAATGACAGAGCAGTTCTTGCCTATCGTTCCTATTGAAGATGAAGAAGGTTCTAGCGGAGACTATATTTTCGAACCCTCCAAAGGCGAAATCGTTGAGCAGTTGATTCCGAAGTCTTTAAAAACACAGTTGTATAAGGGAATTCGTGATTCTTTTGCCAGTGAGCACGGGGCTCGTATGACGGCCATGCACAAAGCGACCGATAATGCTACCGAGTTGAGAGACCAATTGAAGTTGACCTATAACAAAGCAAGACAAGCAGCGATAACCAATGAGATTTTGGAAATTGTGGGCGGTGCCGAGGCATTAAATAACTAAAGTGTCATCCTGAGCTGCTGACCGAGCGCAGCCGAAGGAACATAACATAAAATTTGAACAATAAAAACCTCACAGCAATGTGAGGTTTTGTTTTTTTAACCGATTTTTGTCGCCGCCATGCAATCCAAGAAAACCGCCTTACTTTTTATTTTCATCACCATCTTGGTAGACGTGATCGGTATCGGAATCATCTTGCCGATAATTCCTGATCTGATCATGGAGTTGACGGGCGAAGGTACGTCGATGGCCGTTATCTACGGCATGTGGTTGACTACCGCCTTTGCGGGCATGCAATTCTTGTTCTCCCCTGTTTTAGGTGAAATTTCAGATCGGTTCGGAAGAAGGCCCATATTACTATTGGCACTTTTGGGACTAAGCATCGATTATATGATCCACGCCTGGGCGCCTACCATTATGTGGTTATTTGTCGGGCGCTTTCTTGCCGGAATTACCGGTGCCAGTTTTACGGTAGCATCGGCCTACATCGCCGATATCAGCGCCCCAGATGAAAAAGCAAAGAACTTTGGATTGATTGGCGCCGCTTTTGGATTGGGTTTTATCATTGGTCCTGGTATCGGTGGGTTTTTCGGTGAGATCGATATCCGGCTACCCTTTTATATTGCAGCCGGCTTGACGTTCGCCAATTTCGTTTTTGGATACTTCTTCGTACCCGAATCGCTGACCGAAGAAAATAGAAGACCTATTGAGCTATTGAAAATGATCCCAGGGGTTTCTTTGGTAAGTCTACGCAACTACAAAGGGGTTTTATTGCTCATTTTTGCCTTCTTTTTGGCGAATTTGGCTGGACAGGCCTTACCGTCTACTTGGTCGTATTACGGTATAGAGCGATATGACTGGAGCCCCCAGGACATCGGAATATCACTTATGGTCGTCGGATTACTCGTGGCTATTGCACAAGGCTTTTTGGTCGGAGTGGCCGTAAAAAAATTCGGCAAACAGAATGTGGTAGTATTCGGCTTCTTAATGTGGACTATAGGAATGTTCCTGTTCTCGTTGGCTTCAGAGCCATGGATGTTGTATGCCTTTTTGATTCCATATGCCCTTGGAGGGGTCGCCGGACCCACGGTTCAAGGGGTTATCTCTAATCAAGTATCCGAAAAGGAACAAGGTAATCTTCAGGGTGCCATTACCGGTTTGGTGAGCATCACCGCCATTTTAGGACAGTTGATTTTCTCTCCGGTGTTCTACTTCTTTATTCGCCCGGAAGGTAACACCTACTTCCCAGGAGCTCCCTACGTACTGGCCGCTATCTTTTTGTTCGTAGCACTTATCTTCGCAACACTGGCCATGAAGCGCATTGCAATCAGTGAAGAACCTCTGGGGCAATAGCCTATTTTTGATCAAAAGAGGTATAGGAGGATGTTTTTTTGATTTTCAGTGTAACATTTTTCAGGTCGTGTATCTAAAGGAAAGAAATCATAAAAAGATACATCATGAAAACCATTCAAAAATTGATCGCTTCCGTTCTATTGCTCTCCCTTTCGCTCGTTTCAGCACAATACAAGGCCTTTGAGGTAGAAGTTAGCGGAGCAGGACAACCGATATTATTGTTCCCAGGATTTACATGTACCGGCGAGGTATGGGAAGATACCGTTACCGAACTCTCCAAAACCTACGAATGCCATGTCTTTACCTTTGCCGGATTTGGGGATGTTCCTCCTTTGGAAAAACCATGGCTACCCAAAATCAAAATAGCCGTTCAGGAATACACCAAAGAAAAGCAACTCGAGAACCCGACGATTATCGGGCATAGTTTGGGGGGCGCCTTGGGTCTATGGCTAACGACAGAAGAAAACCATCCCTATTCAAAACTGATTGTAGTAGATGCATTGCCCGCAACTGGAGCGTTGATGATTCCGAACTTCAAAAGCGAGAATATGGCTTATGAAAGTCCATGGAATCAACAATTGCTAGAAATGGATGAGGCTGCTTTTGCACAAATGGCCACTCAAATGGCGGCCGGTATGGTATTGGATACCGAAAAACATCCACTTTTGAAGCAGTGGATCATCAACGCCGATCGCGAAACCTATGTGTACGGGTATACGGATCTCTTGAAACTTGATTTAAGACAGGATATCGCCAACATTGACATTCCTGTAACCATTTTGGCAGCGACCCACCCGTATGGGCTTGAAATGGCCAAAAGCACGTACGATTCGCAATATAGTGCGCTTGACGCCTATAACATTCAATTCGCCGAAGGATCCGCTCACTTTATTATGTATGACAAAACCACTTGGTTTATGGAGCAACTCAAGAAACACCTATAACACAAATGGAGAAAAGCCCAGCTGTTTTCCAAAGTATCTATACGTCGAACTACCCGAAGGTCATGCGGCTTTGCCTGGGGCATGTAAATGGCGACGAGGCCATGGCCCAAGAGCTGGCCCAAGAGACGTTCATCAAAGTCTGGGAGAATTTATCCTCCTTTCGTGAAGAAGCACAGGTGGCTACTTGGGTCTATCGGATTACCGTAAATACCTGTCTGCTCCATTTTAGAAGAAAGAAAAGGGAAAACACCGTAGAGTTAAGTCAACAACTGGCACAACCCGAAGCAGAGGACCACCTAACAAAGCAAGACCAAATCACGCAACTATATGCCTGTATCGATACACTTCGATCAGAGCAGAAATCAATCATCTTATTGGAATTGGAAGGAATACCCCAAAAGGAAATTGCCGAAGTGATGGGATTGACGCATGAAGCGGTTCGCGTACGGATACATCGAATAAAAAATGCACTAACAAACTGTGTACAGCATGAAAACATTTAAGGATTTACAAACACAATGGAAAAATCAAGAGGAAGTTCAGGTTCCTGAAAACGGGGCCGAACGGATTATGACAACCTTGACCGACATTAAGCGAAAGCAGCGGTTGACCAATGGCATTCTATTGACAACGGCAGTAGTACTTATCTGCTTTTTCTTCTACGTCTCCGCATTTAAATTCCAGACCGTACTGATCGGACTGCTACTTATGATAGGGTCGCTTTTCTTTCGGATAGTGCTTGAACTATTGAGTTTAAAAAAGCTCAGAAGTATGGACCCTTTGAATAGGGCGGTGGAATATAAAAGGCAAATGATCCGGTATTACGATAGACGGCGAATCATACATCTGGTGATCACTCCTTTGATCATTTTGACTTACTGTGTTGGATTTTGGTTATTACTTCCGGCTTTTAATTCCAGTTTGAGTGCCGGTTTTTACCAATATATCGTTTGGTCGTCCGTGGTCGTCCTATTGATTCTCGGCTTTTTCATTGGGAGGCAAATTCAGGAGGAATTGAAGGTTTTGAGAGGCTTAAAAGAATAGAGAACACACGAGACCGTTGTCGTAGGCACGGCATCGCAAAGGGAGAGGTGAACTAAACTTTGTTAGCTCTCTTAGAATAGGTACTTTTATGGTCCTAATCCGTCAGGTATTGAACCCGCTTAAAAAACTCTTCAAACAAACTGCGATTTATGGATTGGCAACCGTTTTGCCGCGGATGTTGAACTTTCTACTTTTACCCCTGTATACCGGAATATTGGTAACTGCAGGGTATGGAAGGGTCAGTGTGATTTTCTCTTGGATAGCGATTTTCAACGTATTTCTGGCCTATGGGATGGAAACCGCCTTTTTCAGATTTTACAACAAGGCTGACAATAAGCAGGGCGTGGTAGCCACCTCCTTGATTTCATTGATGGCGTCTACCCTTGTATTTGTGTTGCTCGCTTTTTCTTTTCAGGGAAGTATGGCAAGTTCCTCAGGAATAGATGTTCGTTTTGTCCGTTATGCAATTGGTATTCTAGCTTTGGATGCTTTGGTCATTATCCCCTTTGCGTGGCTTCGGGCCAATGAAAAGCCCATGAAATATGCGATCATCAAGATGACCAATGTGGCCATAAATCTGGGATTGAACCTGTTCTTCTTACTGCTATTGCCGAAGCTGTTTCAGGAAAACCCCGATGGCGTATTGGCTGGAATGTATCGACCGAATTTTGAAATATCCTATATCTTTTTATCCAATCTTGTTGCCAGCGGCATTACCTTGTTGTTCATGTTGCCATTGTATCTGAAAAGCACTTATGTTTTCGATACCGCCTTGTGGAAACAGATGTTGAACTATGCTTGGCCGGTCTTGGTGGCCGGGGTTGCTTTTACGGTGAATGAGGTTTTTGATAAAATTTTGCTTGAAAGACTGCTTCCCGCTGAAATTGCCCTAAGCGAAACGGGGAAATATACTGCTTGCTATAAATTAGGACTGTTCATGATGCTTTTTGCCACCGCCTTTCGCATGGGAATCGAGCCTTTTTTCTTTAGCCATTCCGGTACGGAAAACCCGCAAAAGGCGTATGCCCAAATCACCAATTATTTTGTTATTATAGGAAGTGTAATTTTGCTTACGGTCGTTGTCTTCTCCGACCTTTTAAAGCGTCTCTTTATCGATGAAGCCTATTGGGAGGCCATGGCGATTGTACCCCTCATCTTATTGGCAAGTTTTTTTCTGGGCATTTACCACAACCTTTCGGTATGGTACAAAGTGACCGATAAAACACGTTTCGGTGCTTTTATATCGGTTATAGGAGCGATTATAACAATTGGTATAAATTACTTTTTTATTCCGCTTATCGGGTATATGGCTTCCGCCATTGCGACCCTGATGGCCTATGGTACCATGATGGTATTGTCGTATTACTTTGGCAAGTCTCGCTACCCCGTGCCCTATAATTTCCGAAAGATCTTGTTCTACTTGGGCATTTCCATTCTTTTTTCAGCAATCGCTTTTTATGGTTTCAACAGAAGTCTGATCGCGGGTTGTATTTTATTGACCTTATTCTTGGGGCTCGTGTACAAATTGGAAAATGATAAACTAAGACAGATATTCTTAAAACAGAAAACTTAAGCCTAAAAGTAGCCGTCCGATATAGGAACTAAAATTCTTGGCTTTTTATATACATATGCGTCATGAACATTAAAATTATCAATAGATCGTCCCATAGCTTACCACACTATGAAACCGGTGCTTCTGCGGGAATGGACCTTCGTGCCAATATTTCTGAAACTGTTACGTTACAACCTTTAGAGCGTACCATTATTAAAACGGGTCTGTTTATAGAACTTCCGGTAGGTTTTGAGGCGCAAGTGCGACCCAGAAGCGGCTTGGCGGCCAAAAAAGGAGTCACGGTGTTGAATGCGCCAGGTACCATCGATGCCGATTACCGTGGCGAAATTGGTGTGATTCTTGTGAATCTTTCCAATGAAACGTTCACTGTTGAAAATGGGGAACGCGTGGCCCAATTGGTAATCGCCAAGCATGAACGGGCCGATTGGATAGAAGTAACCGAGCTTTCGGAAACCAATAGAGGAGAAGGAGGTTTCGGTAGCACTGGGGTCAAATAAGAGCAACCCTCCGGAAAAATAGAGTAGAGTTACTATATGAAAAAGAGTCTTTTTCTTTGTTGTATCATCACCTGGTTAGGAGGTATTACTGCCCCTGCCCTCTATAGTCAAGAAGAGCAGGAATTAGATGTGGAACAAAGTGCAGAAGTGTTTCTAGAGGAATACTCCGATGATTTTCAGGAAAACTTTTTCGAGGCGCTCAAACAGAAGGGTATAGAAAACTATGACAAAGCTGTCAATCTTTTGTTGAAGTGTAAGCAGCTCGATGAAACCAATAGAGTGGTAGATCATGAATTGGCAAAGGCCTACTATGAAGACAAACAATTTACGGTAGGCGAGGGCTATGCCATCACCGCTTTGGACTCAGAGCCTGATAATCCTTGGTATCTCGAAACTCTGGTCGATATTCTCGAAAAACAAGGCAACAACATTGATGTGGTCGCTGCCCGAATACCTTATGATAATCCGAAACTAAAGGAAAATCTGGCCCTGACCTATTTCAAAAGAGGGCGTTATGACAATGCATTGAAGGTATTGGAAGAAGTCCGGAAAAGTCCCTTTTCCGAAGATTTGACTACGAAGATCAACGACTCGGTAGAAAAGCGCAAAGCGAAATCTACTTCCTTCACGGTTGAGAACTCCAATGCGGGTGCCGCGAACCCGATGCAAGGGTATCAACTGCGTATTGAGGGGCTGATACGTACAAACAGTACTACCATTTTGCTTCAGGTTTCCGAAGAAGCTCTTGAAACCTACCCTTCACAACCCTACTTCTACTATGCACAAGGCTATGCGCTAAATAAGGCCAAAAAACCACGGGAGGCCATTGACGTTTTGGAGGCTGGTTTGGACTATCTCGTAAATGATATTGGTCTAGCCAATAAATTCTATACCGAACTTGCTGACGCCTATACGGCGACCTATAATACTGTGAAAGCAAATATGTACCTTAGTAAGATAAAACCTGGTTTTTGAATATGCGAATCCTGAATCGAATCGGCACTATGGGGCTGCTTTTTGCAGTCATTGGTATTATGACGGTATCATGCAAGTCGAAAAAAGTGCTGGCCGATGGCTCCATGGACGCAAACGCTTCGGCGAAATCCATTATTAAGGCTCATTATCAGAATCAAGTTCAATTCAACACGCTTCGCGGTAAAATGAAGATCGATTATTCTGACGGTGAAGCCAAACAGGGTGTTACGGTAAGTTTTCGCATAAAAAAAGACGACGCAATTTGGATGAGTGCCCCCTTTGGAATGGTAAAGGCATATATAACACCCGAGCGTGTCTCTTTCTACAACAAATTGGAGAACGAGTTTTTCGATGGTGACTTCTCTTACCTCAGTAATTTGCTGGGAACCGAACTTGATTTCGAGAAAGTACAGAACCTGCTTTTAGGCCAGGCCTTATTTGATCTTCAGGAGGCTAAATATGACTTGGAGGCTGCTGATGGGACATATCAACTGACACCAAAAAAATCAATGGCACTCTTTCAAACCCTTTTTCAAATAGAGCCGAAGAACTTTAAAATGGCGTCGCAAGAATTGTCCCAGCCTTTGAAAAAAAGATGGCTGCGTATCAATTATACCGATTATCAAAAAATTGGGACCTGGGTAGTGCCGAATACGGTATTGATTACCGCCATGGAAGAGAATACCAAAAACACCATTGATATTGAGTATCGAAATTTGGAATTTGACCAACAAATATCATTTCCATATAAGATTCCCAAGGGGTACAAAGAGATTGTTTTGAATTAAAATGATAGTTAAAAAGCGACTTGTCCTTTTTGCAATAGTATCATTGGTACTTCTGCTGGTACCCCGAGCTACCTTGGCCCAAACCAGCGAACAGAAGGCGTTGGAATCAAAACGGGAGCAACTTCAAAAAGAGATTGACGATATCAACCGATTGCTTTTCGCGGAGAAGAAAGAGAAAGGGACTATTTTAGACCAAATGGAGGCTTTGGACAAGAAAATCAATGTGCGTGAACAGCTGATTCGGGTGACCAACCAACAATCAAACCTGCTCAACCGACAGATTAACGCCAACGTCAAGAAAATATCCAAGTTACGGGAGGATTTAAAACTGCTAAAGGATGACTATGCCTTGATGATTCGAAAGTCGTATCAAAATCGGTCACAACAGAGCAGACTGATGTTCTTGTTGTCCTCTGAAAACTTTTTTCAAGCCTTCAAGCGCTTGCAGTATATGAAGCAATACACGGCGTATCGCAAAGAACAGGGTGCCGAAATCGTATCGAAAACAGATGACTTGGCACGTTTGAATAAAGACCTTAATGAAGAACGCAAGGTGAAGGAAGTCTTGATTGGACAGAATAGAAAGGCCAAAAACCAACTTTTTAAGGAAATCAAGACCCAGAAAGAATTGCTGGCGACTATACGCCAAAATGAAAGCAAGTATACCGCCGAAATACGGAAGAAGCAGCAAGAGGCCAAAAAGATCGATCGGCAAATCGAAAAACTCATTAAAAGCGCCATTGCGGCGGCCAATAAAAAGTCGAACAACACCAAAGGGGACTTAAGCAAATTTGTTCTTACCCCTGAAGCTACAGTCTTGGCCAACAGTTTTACGGCAAATAAGGGCAAATTGATATGGCCGGTCGAAAAGGGAATCAAAAGTCAGGGCTTCGGTGTTTACAGTGATCCAGTCTATCCCGGAATTAAGCATGAAAGCAATGGGGTCATTATTGCCACGGATGAAGACGCGAAAGCACGGGCGATTTTTCAGGGTGAGGTCATTGCCATTCTTTCAGTACCCGGAGGAAAAAAAGGGGTGCAAATCAAACACGGCAATTTTATTAGCACTTACTACAATCTTTCCGAAGTGTATGTGAAAAAAGGAGATCAGGTCGCTGCCAAAAAGGAACTCGGAAAAATATATACCAATCGAAATAACGGTCAGACACGCTTGAAATTTTACCTTTACAAAGATACCTCACGATTGAATCCTGAGGAATGGGTGTATCAACTATAATGAAAAATAATGAAGAAGATTACTGATTTACAAGGGAGTTTTACGCTGCATAACGGAGTGAAAATGCCCTATCTGGGTTTGGGAACCTACCAATCGGATAATGATCAAGAGGTCATTGATGCAGTTTCATATGCCTTACAATTGGGGTACCGGCATATCGATACGGCCTCGATCTATGGCAATGAAGAAGGGGTTGGTAAAGGAATAAAAGAAAGTGCTGTAAACCGCGAAGAGGTATTTGTGGTGAGTAAAGTCTGGAATGCGGACCAAGGGTATGAAACCACCTTAAAGGCTTTTGAAGCTTCACTTAAACGGCTCGATCTCGAGTATCTCGATCTATATTTGATTCATTGGCCGGTTGATGGAAAGTATACGGACACGTGGCGAGCCCTGGAGAGACTCTATGCCGAAAAGCGCATTAGGGCGATCGGTGTAAGTAATTTTATGCAACATCATTTGGAAGACCTTTTGACCCGCGCGGAGGTAGTTCCTATGGTCAATCAGATGGAATTTCACCCCTATGTGGTGCAACAAGATCTTATCGATTACTGCAGTGCCAAAGGAATTCAATACGAGGCCTGGTCACCTTTTATGCAGGGAAAGGTTTTCGGTTTGGATATATGCCAAGAACTTTCAAAAAAGTATAAAAAGACAGTGGCTCAGGTCATTCTTCGTTGGAATTTGCAGAAAGGAGTCGTAACGATTCCAAAATCGGTCAAAAAAGAACGGATCCTATCGAATGCGGCTATTTTTGATTTTGAAATAAGTAAAGAGGATATCGCCTACCTTGATGGTTTGGACCGGGGAGAACGCATCGGTCCTGATCCGAATGACTTCGATTTTTAGTCGCCCATAAATAAAGCCCTCAGTTCTGTTGCCTGATTGGGTTTCATTTTACCCGCAAGAACCAAACTCAATTGTTTTCGGCGTAATGCGGCGGCAAAGCGTTCTTTTTCCAGTTCGGTTTCGGGCTCCAAAGGAGGTACTTTGGTCGGTTTGCCCATCTCATCCAAGGCGACAAAAGTATAAATACCCTCATTTGCTTTTGAACGCTGTCCGCTGAATCGACTTTCGATCCAAACATCGATATACACTTCCATTGAGGTAGAGAACGCTCTTGAAACAGCAGCTTCTACGGTAACTACACTCCCCAACGGAACGGGTTGAGTGAAGGCCACATGATTGACCGATGCCGTGACCGTAATACTACTGCTATGTCTTCCTGCGGCGATACTGGCAGCACGGTCCATTCGGGCCAAAAGCTCCCCGCCAAAAAGGTTCTTAAGCATATTGGTCTCTCCCGGTAATACCAGGTCACTCATTATCGTTCGCGAATCGTTTGGGGTCTTGGCGGTCATACCTGAATTTTTTTGACAAAGATAACGGGCACAAAATGATATTCCTTGGAAAACGTATTTATTTGAGCTTATTTCCAGCTTTGTAGTTCGATGAGGTTCCCTTCGGGATCACGAGCATATACGAAAGTGATTCTCCCGACACCGGGCACTTCTTTTTCAGTAATCTGGCCAAATGCCTGTCCGCCATTTTGAATTAAGGTTTGTAGTACGTGTTCCACATGGTCGACCTCAAAGGCAATATGTCCAAAGCCTCTGGTGTTCGGTCTAACAGCTTCACGCTCATCAATAGATCGGTATTGATATATTTCAAGGGTAGGCCCGTGATTTCCGTGACCAGGCAGCAATAAATGGACGCCCTCTAACTGTGCATTTTCCAAACCTGTGCCCTGGTCGAGCCACTCACCTGATTGACGCCGGACCGGAGGAACCAGTTTGCAGTCAAAGGTGTTCATGTAGAAGTTGGCGAGCTCCCTCCAATTGGCACTGATGATGTTCGTATGTGCAAACCTCATGATACTGAATTAGATCGTAGTCAAATTGGAAACTGTCATGTCGTTGTTTACATTTCCTGTGTTCAAGGTGCTTGCGGGTTCGAACAACAATACATGTACTTCGTTGGGAGCGTAGGGTTTATGAAAAATACCTTTTGGTATAATGACAAATTCCCCGGGCTTCAGCTGCAGTGTTTTATCTTTCAGTTCAATATACAGTTGACCGGATATGACATAGAACAATTCATCTTCGTTATCGTGTTGGTGCATCACGAAATCTCCCTTGAATTTGGCCACTTTGACCAGTTGTCCGTTGAGTTCACCGACTATTTTCGGTGACCAATAGTCGCAAAAGGAGCTCAGTTTATGCGATATGTTTACTTTCGTTATTTCCATGGTCTTAATATAGTGTTGATGCTATTCCAAAAGCAGTTTGAGAAGGAACTTCGCTTCCCTATTCCTTTATTACAATGGTGGCCTTGTGCCCGATTTTAAAATTACAGGAGTTGGCGATAAAGCACATTCTGTTTGCTTCTTCATGCAGTTCATTGGCTTTATCAAGAGTATCGGCTTCCATAACTTTTACCTTTGGATAAAGCGTAACCGCTGTGAAGCGTCCAGCGCCGTTGGCGTCCTCTTCCATTAGTCCTTCGGCATGGTCAGTATACTCAGTAACGATAATTTGATGAACAGCACATAAATGCAAGTACCAAAGCATATGGCAGGCGGAAAGTGACGCAAGAAACAGTTCTTCAGGATTATATCTTGTGGGGTCTCCCATGAAGGAGGGGTCAGATGCCCCCATGATGGGGTGCATCTTCCCATCCGCATTGATTTGATGGTTTCGTTCATAGGCCTGATAGCCGGAAGTGCCTTTGCCCGTATTGCCCGTCCATTTCAGTGAGGTGTTGTACCGATGCAGTTTCATAGGTCGTTCTTTGTTAATTCCTCTGCAATGCGCTCACCAAAGGAGCTATGCTCGAGATTGGATTCCAATATTTCCAGATGCTTCATAATTTCAATGTTTTTATTGAGGAGTTCGAAGGTGACTTTTTTTCCGATTTCCCAGATTTTGGTAAAAAGAGGGAGTTTGTCTTGCGCTTTTTTCGTCAGTCTAAAAATGGTTCTCCTTTTGTCGGCAGTGTCTTTGGTACGGAGCAAATACCCCTTTTGTGTCATTTTATGGGTCATGGTAATGACCGACTGATGTGTGAACTTTAATCGGGCAGCAATTTCCATAACTGAAACGTTGGGTTGCTCGTTGACGATCCACAGCACCAAATACCAATTGGGTTCGGTGTCTATATCGAGATCTCGGTACATCGCGCGTAAGCTATGAGACATTTTATCACTGATGCGTTTTAACCGGGTATCGAGATTGGCATAATCTAATTGCCGGACCAAATCAAGGGTCATAAAGGTGATTTTTTGTAAAACTACAAAAAACGCAGTGAACTGCGTAAAATTATTTTGTATGCTTACAATAAGAGTACAGTAGGAAAGAAAAGTATGGGAAACACAAACAAATACCCGTTTTCGTATCTAGTGGACACATAGCGTGATAGGTCAAGCGAAAAAGCCTTTGAAAAGTCGACGGGGTGTACAATTAGTATACATTCGATGTAAACATTTTTTACATTAAAAAAGCGCGATAGTTTAAGCAATTGACATAACGTTTTGATATTGAGTCAATTGAATATGTGGCATAGTTTTGGGCTAAAGCACAACATCCTCTAGGATGTTGGTTGTCAGCCTCTAGTGTTGATCAAAACTACTTTTTGTGTTCATCGGTAGGCAACCTCAGAGCAACTTGTCTGCCTGTCCGGCAGGCATAAATCTCGATTAGTTAAAAAAAGAACCATGATTAAAAACTATTTTAAAATTGCGTGGCGTAACCTGAATCGAAGAAAAGGCCATGCCCTTATTAATATTGGGGGATTGGCTGTGGGAATCGCGGTTTGCCTTCTGATTTTTATCATGGTGCAGTTTGAGCTTAGTTTTGATAATTACCATGAAAAAAAGGATCGTATTTATCGCATCTTGACTGAGATGCATCATGCTACGGTACCTGAACCCATTACAAACAGCGGTGTACCCTACCCATTACCATCCACCCTCAAAACGGCTATACCTCAAATAGAACAGTCCACCGTTGTTTTTTCAGTAAACGGTTCTCAATTCCAAATCTTGGATGCAGGGGGAAAAACAGTTAAAAAGTTCAAAGAGGAAAATGGCGTGTTGTTTACGGAACCCAGTCTCTTCGATATATTTGATTTTAAATGGCTGGCCGGCAATCCCAATTCCCTTAAAGACCCTTATAGTGTTGTTCTGACCAAGGAAACAGCGGATAGATATTTTGGTAGTTGGAAAAAAGCCATGGGCAAGCGTCTTATGGCGAACAATTCTGAAACGTTTACAGTCACCGGAATACTTGATAGTATTCCAAAGAATACAGACTTTCAGTTTAAAGTGGTACTCTCATATGGCACTGGCTTTACCGCTGAATTTTTGGCATCGGAAGACTGGGACAGTATCAATGGAAACTATAACTGTTATGTGCTTTTGCCCCCTAATGTTTCGGAGCAAGAGGTCAATGCCCAACTGGATTTTCTTTCCAAGGAAAAGAGAGATAGCGGTAATGCCGATACACAAATTCTTCAACCACTTCAAGCAGTACATTTTGATACGGAGTCAGGTAATTTCAGTCGCAAGAGCATCAGTCATGGCTTAATCAATGTCTTGTGGATTGTAGCGGGTTTCATTCTGCTGATTGCCTGTGTGAACTTTATCAATTTATCAACGGCACAAACCGTTAATCGTTCCAAAGAAATTGGGGTTCGAAAGGTTTTAGGGAGCAACAAGACCCACTTGAAAACACAATTTTTAATCGAGACGTTTTTAATTGTTTTATTGTCCATCGCGCTTGCCATGGCCATAGTGCTTAGCTCATTGACCTATGTTGGCGATATGTTCGGTTTGTTACTGTCCCCTGACATGGTCAATATGACCCAAATGTTCTTG
This sequence comes from uncultured Flavobacteriaceae bacterium, assembly GCA_947494565.1. Taxonomy (GTDB): domain Bacteria; phylum Bacteroidota; class Bacteroidia; order Flavobacteriales; family Flavobacteriaceae; genus Maribacter_C. The sequence continues at coordinate 184,089 of CANLVG010000008.1, forward strand.
TTCTTGACCATTGTTGCCATTTTGGTGACACTATTGGCCGGGTTTTACCCTTCGATGGTACTTGCGCGGTATTCCGCTGTGGATGCGTTAAAAGGGAAGGTCGCCAAGATAGGCTCCGGAAGTATTTCCTTACGAAGAAGTCTTGTCGTATTTCAATTTGTGGTTGCTCAAGCATTGATTATCGGTACGTTGATTCTCGTCAATCAAATGGACTATTTTATGAACCAGCCCTTGGGTTTTGAAAAGGAATCGATAGTAAATATCGCACTGCCCAGTGACAGCACGGCACTGACTAAAATGGATTATTTACGCAATGAGATTCTATCGATCAATGGGGTGCTAAACGCTAGTTACAGTTCAAATACGCCCTTAGATCACAATAGGACCCATTGGAGCAATTTCACCTTTGACCAATCGACTGAGGATACGGAGTTTTATTCCGTGATCAAGCGTACGGATTATAATTTTATCGACACATACAAACTTACCTTGGTAGCGGGCAGAGGTTTAAAACCTGTAGAAAATACAACGGAATTTCTTGTCAATGAGACCCTATTGAAAAAGCTGGGTATCATGAATTCAGAGGAGGCCTTGAACAAGGAAATCGATTTATGGGAAGGTGCAATTACAGGGCCTATTGTCGGGGTTGTAAAGGACTTCCAAAGTCATTCTTTCAAGGATGAAATAGCACCCGTGCTTATGATGCCCACCGAAGACACCTATAGTCAAATCGGTCTAAAATTGACGTCTACCGAAACTTCGACCACCCTTCCGAGAATTGAAAAAGTCTGGAATCGGTTGTTTCCTGACTATGTCTTTGAATATAGTTTTCTAGATGCCAAAATTGCAGGATATTATGAGCAAGAAAAACGATTGTCACAGTTGTATACGTTGGCTGCCGGTATCGCCATATTCCTGAGTTGTTTGGGGTTACTTGGTCTCGCTTCCTTTATGATTATGCAAAGAGTTAAGGAAGCCGGAATTCGCAAAGTCCTCGGCGCCACCAAAAGCAATATCATTTACGTATTCTCTATAGAATTTATCCTTCTGATAGGTATAGCGTTTTGCATTGCCGCACCATTGGCTTGGTACTTTATGAACTTATGGTTGGAAGCGTACACTTATCGTATTGATATAACTTGGGCGGTTTTTGTTATCGGAGGTCTGGGAACCATGTGTATCGCTCTGTGCACAGTGGGATATCAGGCCCTAAAAGTAGCCCGTCAGAACCCAGTAAAAAGTTTACGCACCGAATAGAAAAGCTCCCGTAAGGAACTGGGATAAAAACGAAAAATCATGTTAAGAACCCATCTCAAATTAGCTTGGAGAAACATTGTGAAGAACAGGGCATTTTCACTCCTGAATATTGTAGGCTTGGCTACAGGTCTTTTGTGCAGCCTCCTAATTTATTTATGGGTGGCCGATGAACTAGCCGTTGATAAGTACCATGAAAATGGGGACCGCTTATATTCGGTATACCAAAGGCAGCTATTTGAAGGAAGGGTAGATGCAGGTTTCTCGACACCGGCAGTGCTTTATCGTGAATTAAAGCTCAAGATTCCTGAAATGGAAAAGGCATCGCCGATGAGTTGGAAGAGTTCAAAAACGTTTGCCACCGGGGATAAGATCTTTAAGCAAGAAGGGTTTTACGTGGGGCCGGATTATTTTGACATGTTCTCCCACGACTTTTTGGAAGGTACTGTGACTTCTGTGATGAATTCCCCTGATAACATTGCCATTTCAGAGAAAATGGCCAAGGTCTTTTTCGGGAGTGCTGAAAATGCTATCGGCCAATCACTCTCCTATGAAAACAGAAGTCAGCTAAAGATTTCCGCCGTATTGCGAGATGCTAGCTCCGCGAATTCGAGAGAAAGTGATTTTTATGTGCATTGGGACATGTTCCTGGAAGAAAATGGTTGGGCTCCGGATATTACCAATAGTGGCCCACCGACATTTGTGATGCTCAAAACGAATGCGGATGTCGCAGCAGTAGAGCGTAAAATCAAGGATTTTCTAACGCCCTATCGCGATTCGGAGAATAGTATTTCGAAAGTTGAACTAGGGTTACAGCCCTATGGGGAGAGCTATCTGCACGATAATTTTGAGAATGGTGTTATTTCCGGAGGTCGGATCGATAATGTACGCATCTTCGGATTCATCGCATTTTTCGTCTTGTTCATCGCCTGTATCAACTTTATGAACTTGGCCTCGGCAGGGTCTTTAAAGCGGGCAAAGGAAGTCGGGGTACGCAAATCATTAGGCGCTAAAAAGGGAAGCTTGGTTTTTCAATTTATGTGGGAAGCCCTTTTACTGTCGTTCATCAGTACGGTAGTATCCCTAGTATTGATTTCGCTTGTACTACCTTATTTCAATGTGCTAGCAGGAAAAGATTTGAGCCTCGGGAATCTTTCCGTGCTTTCTTGGCTCGGCATTCTTGCGGTTTCCTTACTAACGGGTTTTTTATCGGGCAGTTATCCGGCCTTTGTATTATCATCGTTTCGAGCTATCGATATTTTTAAGAAAAATAGAAATGCCAATGCAAGTTCGAAATGGATCCGACAAGGCTTGGTTGTTTTTCAGTTTGCGTTGACCATTATTCTGATTACAGGAATGCTCATCACTTCGAGGCAAGTCAATTTGATTCAAAACCAAAACCTCGGTTTTGATCGTCATAATGTGCTGATGTTTTCTTTTCAAGGAGACTCCACACGTACTTTTTCCGGCTTAAAAGAAAGGGCGCTACAATTGCCGGGAGTTGAAGCAATGACGATTTCCACAAATCCCCCTATCGGTTTTTCTAACGGATTTACCAATGTAGAATGGCCAGGCAAATCTGAAACGGACCCGACCGTATTCACTACCATGGCGGTAGGATCTGATTTTGTCAAAACCTGGGGAACCGAAATGCTTCAGGGGACTGATTTTTCCGATAAAAGCATCGCCGATAACTCAGGTTACATCATCAACGAAACCGCCCTCAAGGTCATGGGACTTGAAAATCCGATTGGAAAACCGATTACTTTTTGGGATGGTGAAGCCCCTATAATCGGGGTGATGAAAGACTTCCCCATAAATACGGTCAAAACAGCGATACCTCCATTGATCATAAGAAACGGCGAGGCCGAGAATTTTGGATTCGTTCTCGCAAGAATCAGTCCTGAAAACGTAGTGCAAACCGTAGAAGCCCTAGAAGAGATCCATGCCACAATACTTCCTGAAATACCATTTGATTATGGATTTTCAGATATGCGATATGATAGCATGTACCGAAGCGAAACCATATTTTTTACACTCTCACAGTACTTTTCCCTAGTAGCGATTTTCATTTCCTGTTTGGGCCTTTTTGGCCTGGTCATATTTTCGGCCCAGCAGCGAGTCAAAGAAATCGGAATACGAAAAGTACTGGGAGCTTCAACAAGTAAGATTACCGGTCTTTTGGTAAAGGACTTTTTACAGTTGGTGGTCTTGGGCATAGCTATTGGCTGTCCCGTAGCTTGGTATTTTATGGATCAATGGCTCACCAACTACGAATATCGAATTGACATGCCGTGGTGGGCCTTTGGGGTCGCAGGGGTATTGGTCATTGCGATAGCGTTACTAACGGTCAGTTTTAAATCGATCAGTGCCGCCATGACGAACCCTGTGGAAAGTTTGCGTTCGGAATGAAAGGCTCCTGCCTAAAACTGATCCTACCGGATTTTTAATCGGAATATATTCCCTTGAAATAATCGCCCTTAAGATAGTTTGATGGCTTTCGCAAAAAGTCTCCTACAACCGTGAACTACTTGGCAATTCGGTTAGGACTTTGGATGCAGCGGAATCCACGGTAATTTTAGGTGGACAGCATAGGCAATCGGTTTTTCCATTCAAAAGTGCATTTTCATTCCTTCGTGCGTGGCATTAAATCCTAAATTTTTATAAAACTCGATCGCTTTCGGTCTTTTTTTATCAGTTGTTAGTTGCAGTACATGTGCATTCCGTTCTTTAGCCCTACCAATTGCCCATTCAAACATTGTTTTTCCGATTCCAAGTCCTCTTTTGTCTTTTCTGATTCTAACGGCTTCTATTTGAGCTCTAATTCCACCACGATACGTCAGGTATTGGATAAAGGACAATTGTAAAGTCCCAATGATTTCTGCACTCTCATTTTCGACCACAATCAGTTCTTGATTGGGGTCAGCGTCTATGTTTTCAAAAGCGGTAAGATATTCGGTCGGTAATGGAATTTGAAAATCTTCTCTGGTTTTTCCAAGTTCATCATCCGCAATCATTTCCACGATTTTTGAAACGTCTTTTTTTGTGGCCTTTCTAAATATCATTTTTTTAGATTCAATTTTTTTAGCTTCATGCCAATGATTTCCACCTAGGAAATCCAAAAGCAATGTACTTTAAGCTTGGTCAGTAACTGCGTTTATCTGAATATTAAACTCTTTTTTTAATATACACGCTTCTTCTTTTTTACTATTGATGGTCAATTCAGTTTTAGCTCCGTTTTCCTTGACGATATATTTGGAGTTAAAGATGGTTTTCCTGCCATTTTCAATCGGCAATGTAACGATTATGTTTTTTACAAAATAAGAAGCGGGGGTGTATTGTTTGAAAGCACATTGTGCTGAAAAGTCCTCAATTGCCTTTCTCTTCGTTTTGAACAGGTACTTCTTTTCATATTCAACACCATTTTTCGACATCGTTAGCAGGAAGGACCCTTTTTCCCAACGCTTAATTTTAAAATAATTTCTCCCATCAAATTGTTCCGCTGCGGTTTCGATATCAAGCGGTTTAGTGAACAGATCCCCAAATCCAACATCTGCCAACCAGTTTTTTTTGCCGAGTTTGATAATGAGTGCCATATGGTCAAATTCAGGTCCGACTTCTTCACCGTCGAATATCCTGGCTGAAATTAGCGTTACATCAAACCCTAAATCGAGCAGCAAACTGGAAAACAGGTAATTTAGCTCATAACAAAAACCACCTCTTACGTTTTCTACTATCTTTTTGAATAGATGTTTCTTTTCAAGTCTAATTTCTATCTTATTTTGAATATCCAAATTTTCAAATGGGATACTTAAAACGTGGTATTCGTGAAGGGTATGAAGAGTTTCTAAATCGACAGATGCACGTTGCGGAAAATTAATTCGATTTAGATATCCAGTGGTATTCAAAACGGCCTTGAGTTTAGTCATACGTAAAACATAGCAATGCAAAGTGGGTTATCCCCATAGTTGATTTTAAAATAAACTGCCGTGTTCATTACTTCCACCAGCCTTTTCTTTTCCTGATATATATTATTTGCCCAGTATGATAGGCGTTATGCGCGGCCACGTTCAAAACGTCTGAAGCCCATTCAGCCAATTGCTTTTCGTTGGCTTGTTCGGTTATTCTTTCTAATTCCGTTTGAACGCTGTCCAATTTGCTGACGGCACTATCCCATTCCTTTTCTGTATAGACCTTAAAAGTGCTGTCGTTATCCGTTTCGAAACCTGAAAAATCCTCTCCTTTAAAAGCTCTTAGTTGCATTTCATTCCAAAAAGTAAGATGAGAAACAAGCTCTCCGATGGAGTGGTTGTCCGTACTGTCTTTCCAATTTGATTGTTCGGCTGTGATACCATTAATAGCAGTTTTCACCGGAACGAACCAATTTTGATCGCTATACGAGTAGTCCAATTGTTCCGCCAAGACGGTCTTCAATTCGGAATTGTTCTTTTTTTCTGAACAGCTTAAAACTAGGAGCCCCAAAGTGACTATGGTTAAAATTGCTTTCATCGTTTTTGAGATATGTTTTGTACTTGGTTGTTAGTAGTGTCGTTTATGTGCTGTTGGCAGGCAGATTTTGTAACTATGTATGGCTGCTATTCTAAAATATTTTTATTTGTAGCCTACCCCGTTCGTTTTAGGACAATGCTAAATTCAATCTGGTTTTCTTCCCAAGTGCTCCGTCAATAATTTCCATTTGTCATCTTCTTTTACTAAAACAGAGGTCCCAATTCCATTTCCGGATACAGACTTACCTTCTATAATTCCAGTCCAATTAAAATCGAATAAATAGACCGCATAGTTTTTATCCTTTACGAGCCATTTAATATTTTCAACAGCATACTTTTCATTCTTGATTAAAGAAAAATTTTTCTCAAATGCCTTTTGAACATTTTCTTTTCCAATGTGTATCGTTCCGTTAGAAAAGGTAACACATACGTTTCGGGAAACTAAGGGCTCAACCACTTTCCAATCCTGAGTTCCTAAAGCTGTTTCATATGATTTAATAAATTCTTCTGGATTTACCATTGCACTAATTATAGGTAACGGTCTCTTATAGCCATAAGTTACGGTTTGAATTCGTGTTTATTTTCGGTTTAGCACTCACTTTAGTAATTCCGAGTAGAGTCCAACCGGTGCTGAGCGCAGTCGAAGCATAGTCGAAATACCATCATTCAATTACTTCATTTGGTACAAACTTGTGAATGGAAATTGAATTCAAACCCTTGTCAAAAACCCCCTGAATTTCTTGATTAGACTCTATTTCGAATGTGAGCTCCTGCATTTTCTCAAATGGGGTTCAACATACGCCCCTTGATTATATAATCTCTACTTCACGTCTGTGTGGAACTAATTTAACGCTTATTCCAATAAGATAATACCTTGGTGAGGGGCCTTTGTAGCTATTTTAGGTCTCGAGAATGCATCAAGTACAACGATAATATGTAAAAAGGGTCCTATAGGTCAGTCCACGAAATAAACTTTTTGAATTCGTCCTCCCATTGACTTTCCATGCCATTGGCGTTCTTTTTTTGATAGCTATGATCACAACCCATACATAGGTTAAAGCTGAGGTTGTTCTTCCTCTTTTGTAGAAATTGTACTGGTAAAAGATAAGCCGTTTCTATAGGCGTGCTCTCGTCAAGCGTGGCAAACAAAGTGTAAATGGGAATATCGATTTTTAATAGGTTGTTTAGCGGCGCCTCCTCGTACGAAGACCATCTTTTATTGGTAAAGCCCCAATTATCCATTTCCGTCGAATTGGGGTTGGTAATAATACTCTGATACCAACCCAGTAAGCCCATAATATTTTCATGGGCGGTGGAGTCGTTTTGTTGCCCCTTAAGTGCAGCGATACGTTCAAATAGGGCAAATTCATAAAAATTATTCAATACATTCCCTGACCAAAACCCCAAATGGGTAATGTGTTCGTTTTTTAGAGCGAGGCTTGAGGCGATTTGTGCGCCCTCTGAATGTCCGTACACGACCACTTTTTTAGGCGAGACCATATGATTTTCTAAAATGTCATCAATCGATGCATCTATTTGGGCCACCCTGTATTCGCGATAATTTTTGTCATGGTACTTCTTGGGAACCGTAAAACCCTCTTTTTGAAAAATGCCGGAAAGTCCCGGTTTTGCAACAATGGCATAGGCGTAGGTCGAGTCTAACAAGCGGTAATCGCTGTTGAATGTTTTGGTGGGGGTTAATTCGCCATTGCTACGGTGATTGAAGAAAATGGGAAAGGGATCGGTACCCTGAATAAATACCACAAGTTTATCGGGCTTTGTGGTATAGGCTTTTAAATAATAAACGACAGTGTCGTTTTCAGAAATGATCCGTTGCTCGGTAAGACCATATTTCTCAAGAGCGGTTGCAATGTTGCTGGTCTGCGATTTCTGCGCGTTGAGGGCAAGAACCGTAAAAAACAGAAAAAAATACTTCAATCTAGGATACATGTGGGTCTTTGGTTAACTACTGATTACTTTTTTTCTAAACTTCAATTTAAAATAAGGTCAATCTTTTTCCTTTCCTAATTTTAAAACGCACAACTCGTGCGTTTCTATAGATTCGGTCGTTTTAAACGGGGTAAAAAGATACTTTTGATGGATGTATAAAAGTTTGTATGGGAAGTTATGATTTTATGGATGTGTTACTACTACTCGGAATAGCCCAAGGCTTTTTTCTCAGTATAACCCTCCCAATAGTGCATCAAAAAAATATTGCGGCCAACAAAGTATTGGCGCTTCAATTGCTTTTAGCCTGTCTTGTGTTGCTGACGCGAATGGTCGTGTATAAGACGGATCAGCTCTGGATTGCGCAAAGATTTGCTCTTTTAGAGACCTTGGTCTTTGTGTTTGGCCCCTTAGGATATATCTATCTTAAACGCTTGTTGCAAAAAGACCAAGAGAAATTCACGCTGTCTTGGGTTCATTGTATACCAGCGCTTTTGTATTTGTCGTATTTGATTTTTGTGAATACCTTCTCAAGCCAAGAATTTGGTCAGCGTTTAGCTACTGGATATTTTAGGAAGGTGTTCTTGATTACAGAACTGTCCGCTTTACTGTTCAATCTCTACTATTGGTATTTAAACGTACGGTTTTTTTTGCAGGTATTACGAAAAGAAAAAGAACAGCTTTCGTTTTCCCAGACCACTATTTCTTTTGTTCAGGTGATGCTGATCGTTACAGGTGTTATCCTTTTGGGATGGATTGTAAGTTTTTGCAGTACCTATATATTCCGAACCACCTTACCCATCGTCAATTATGATATGGTATGGATAGCGATTCCTATCCTGATTTATATTGTGGGGTACTTTGCGTTAAAACAACCCGTTATTTTTAGGATAGTCGTTTCCGAGGATTCCACTAAATCTGCCATAAAATCAAGAATGGATGATCGAAGTATTCAGGACTTACAACGCGGCTTGGCGCAGCTCATGAAAAAAAATGAGGTATACCTAGACAACGAACTCACCTTGGTGGAGCTGGCCAAACAACTGAATACCTCTACCAATAAACTGTCTTGGTTGTTGAACACCGTATACAAATCCAATTTTTACAACTTCATCAATGAGCACCGAGTGAAGGCCTTTTTAGCTAAAATCGAACAAGACGAACATAAGGCCAAAACGTTGTTGTCCTTATCCATGGAGGTGGGCTTTAACTCCAAATCCACATTCAATAAGGCCTTTAAGGCCCTCTTGAACGAAACCCCGAGTAGCTATATCAAAAGAGTGGCGAGCTAATATTCTGTACAAGGCTATACAGACGGTCGATTTTCAAAACTATCCATAGTAAGATTGTGTTTTAATCGTAAAAACAATCCTATGAAAATCAAGAAAATCAAAAAAAGAACCCATATGATGTATGTGCTAGTTGCAATAGGTTTCTTCATGCAATCTTCGTGTTCCGATGATCCGGAACCCACACCGGTAATCGAGCCGGAAACACCGGGAGTTGAAATGCCCGATGCCCCTGTAAAGGTGACAACATTAGTGCAAAACTTCCAAGCGTCCGATGGGCTATCGGTAGATGATGAGGGTTCGATCTATGCCAGTGATTATGGTGACTTTATGGGTACAGAAGTGTTAAAGGTCAATCCGAATACAGCAGCGATCGAGGTGGCGGTAAATAATCTGAGTGCACCTACGGGAAACACTATAGATGCCTCAGGAACTATTTTTGTCGTCAATAATGTACGGAGAGTTCGTGAAGGTTCTGATGAATTGCAGGGCGACGTGCTCAGAGTATTGGATGACGGCACGCGTACCGTTATCGCAACCTTGCCAGGCTTTCCTGCTGGAATTACACTAGACGAAGATGGCAATGCTTATGTGTCAAATTTTTTCTTTCCAGGGGTACATAAAATAACTCCAGATGGGGAAGTAACCGTTTTTGCACAAGATAACCGCTTGTTTGGAGGTGTGGGTATTGACTTTGATGACTCGGGTAATTTGTTTGTAGGTAATTTCAGCACGGGTGCCATCCTTAAAATAAGCCCCGATAGCACAATTGAAATACTGGCGACCATTCCCACGGTACGAGAAGGTGTGGTGATAGGGTACCTTACGTATTTCGATGCAACCATTTATGCTACGGCGCCAGGCGAACATGTGATCTATAGCGTTTCTATGTCTGGGGAAGTCAAAATTCTGGCGGGAACGGGAGATAAGGAGTCTAAGGATGGACCTCTTTTGGACGCGTCCTTCAATACGCCTAACGGAATTACGGCGGATCCTAACAAAAAAGTGCTCTATGTTACCGCAGGTGGCGATAATGATGACGGGGCGCTTCGCGTCATCAGTTTAGACTAAAAGGCTCAAGGAAGTTGGACTTCCAACCTTGCAAATATTCCTTGGTTACCACCAAGTGTCATATGGTTTTTGCAAATCATCGATGACTATGGGTTCCCCGATTTTGGGAGTAATCAAGGGTATGCGCAATGCTTCCGCTTTTTTGGATACCCGTTCAATAGGGTCTGTCCACGAGTGTAGCGCCAATTGAAAGGCGCCCCAATGAATCGGCATCAGGGTAGTGGCCTGCACATCGATTCCTGCTTGGGCGGTTTCCTCTGGAAACATATGAATGTCGGGCCACAATTTATCATATTGTCCGCACTCCATCATGGCAACGTTAAAAGGCCCATAGGTTTCCCCGATTTGCTCGAAATGCGGCCCATAACCACTATCCCCACTGAAGAACAGGCTTGAACTATCGGATTTTATCACCCAAGAGGCCCACAAAGTGCTTTGGCCATTGTTCAGTTTGCGCCCTGAAAAATGTTGTGCGGGAGTACAGGCAAATTGTATGTTCTTAAATGTAGTTTCCTGCCACCAATCCATTTCGGTGATTTTAATGCTTTCTATTCCCCACGCTTCCAAATGAACACCGACACCTAGGGGAACAAAGTAGGCATCAACTTTGGTTTTGAGTTGTTCAATGGATTCATAGTCCAAATGATCATAGTGGTCATGTGATATCACTACGGCATCGATCTTTGGCAGTTGTTCAATGGTCAGTGGCAATTCTTTATAAAAACGTTCGCTCCCTAGCCAAGGATGAGGCGCACATACGCTACCGAACATCGGATCGATAAGAATGTTTTTTCCATCCACTTGCAAGAGGAAAGCGGAATGTCCGAACCAAATTAATCGCGTGGCCTTGCCATAATTGGCGACAGCGGTAGCATCCATTTTCAAAACGGTTAGGTCTTTGTCAGGTCTGCCGTTTTCAACCTTTTCAAAGAAAAATTTTCTGGCTATGGAAAGCGTTTCGGAAAAACTTGCATCTTTTGGAACGTCTTTCGCATTTACGAAGCCGTCGTCCTCAAATTGTTTTGAAGATCGGTAGCGCTCCTTTCGTTCATCGGAAACATCACCTCCAAAACTGGGATAGAAGTTCACAAACGCGAAATAGGATAGGGTCAATATTACGAGGAGGAAGATCGTTGATAAGAGCAGGTACGTTCCTATTTTTTTAAGTTTTTTCAAGGGATTTTGAAATTTAGAATAAGTATGATGAACCGGGTTGATATAAAAGCCGCCGGCAAACGAATACCATCGGGGCGTCCTCTTCAAAGAAACATTGATGCAGGAACAAAGTGACCGGGAATTATCGTAGGGTTAAAAATTCAGCTAACCCCGCCATAGTTTATTTCGTGGAAAGCAGCCAGGCTTCACGCGATTGGGTGCGTTTGATGGAACGAAGCGCATTTAAGGCTTCATCAGTATCAGTGTAACTGTCGTAGGTGACCATGTGAAGTCCATGAGGGTTGGTGCCGATATAGGTGGAATGATACCCTCTTCGCTTCAACTGTCTCATTTTCTTTTCAGCATTCTTTTTGAAACGAAAGGCGCCTGCGACAATATGATGCACGCGACCGCTTTCTTTTTTCGGAGTCGAAAGTACGTCCAAGGACAGTGTAGGCAACTCCATAGGAGCAGTATCGAAAAAAGTCGCCTCTTGAATGCGCTTGGATACCGCGTCTTGAACTTGTTCCGTCGCCAATTGTTGTTGATTCACCTTTTCCTTATAAAAACGGAAAGCCGTTAAACCGGTAGAAACGGCCAATAAGAAAATGGCAGCATACTTCAAGTAAGGTCTGAACGAAGAAGCGGCTCTTTTCTCCGGAGTAAAGACAAAAGGTATTTTCTCTTCCAAGGTTTCTACCTCTTCTTTCAGTAATTCTCGTGTAACCGGACTCGAAACTACGGAAGATAGACCGAATGATGAGGTCAAATAATTGGTCTTGCCATAGGGCTGAAACTGCAATTTGTGATGCGCGTTGAACCATAACTCACCGATGGTGGCCAATTCGAGTTTATTTCCAACTTCAAGGCAGGTTTTCCAGTTTTTAACGGTCTGTGAAACCTGTGCCAAAGCCTCCTCATACGTGATGTTTTCGGCTTCGGAAATGTAAGAGACCAAAAGCCCGTCATTGGACCGTACTTGGGCATTAAAGGAAATCTCTTTGGTGGGGGGATAGAAGGTATTTGACCCCTGTGCCAATACTGCGGATTTGTGTTGCGCCAAGAACGCACCGAGTTCCGGTACCATGACACAATTGTAACGATATAACAATTCCGAGATATAGTGTTCTAAAACCATATACCGCAAATATGCTAAAAAATACGAGGGTTCAAAACCGCTTGCATAACTTTTTATTAACATTATATTTTGCGTATTTTGTGGATAACTATGACCGATATACAACTGTCTGAAGACGAATTCATTGCTGTGCTGAGGCTGCAGCATATTCCCAATATCGGTGATGTCTCCGCTAAAAAATTGATTCGCCATTGTGGTAGCCCATCGGCTATTTTTTCCGACAAAAAAGAACAACTGCTCAAAATCGATGGTATCGGCAGCTATACCCTAAATGGACTTCATGATTCCCGATACTTGAGGGCTGCTGAACTGGAATATGAGTATTTGCAGCGTGAGGGAATCGAATACTGGTATTTTCAAGAGGCCAACTACCCAAAGTATCTCAAACATTGTATCGATAGCCCTATGGTACTGTTCAAAAAAGGGAATATCCGATTGGATGGGAGAAAAATCATCAGCGTAGTGGGAACGAGAAATATCACTAGCTACGGTGCGGGCTTTTGCGAACGGTTTATTGCTGATATTGCTCCACTTGATCCGATCATCGTAAGTGGTTTTGCCTATGGGGTGGATATTGCCATTCAAAAGGCCGCGATAAAACATGGTCTTCAGACCATCGGTTGTTTGGCACACGGGTTAAATCAAATTTATCCGAAAGTGCACGCAAAGTATGTGGCCGATGTAGAGCGGAACGGGGGTTTTCTTACCGAGTTTTGGAGCACGAGTAATCCCGATCGTGAGAATTTTTTAAAACGAAACCGCATCATTGCGGGTATGGCCGAGGCTACGGTGGTGGTCGAGTCAGCGCAAAAGGGCGGTAGTTTGGTGACCGCGGATATCGCCCATAGTTATCATAGGGATGTATTTGCCGTGCCGGGTAGGGCAGACGATACCTATAGTCTCGGGTGCAATAACCTGATCAAACAACAAAAGGCCCACATGCTTACCTCGGCAGCCGATTTGGTGTACTTATTGGGTTGGGATGTGGAAGAAAAGAAAGTGGAACCGATTCAAAAACAGCTTTTTGTCGAACTAGACGATACCGAGAAATCGATTTATAGGTACTTGCAGCAGCAGGGCAAGCAGTTACTGGATAGTATCGCCCTGGAATGTAAAATACCGGTTTTTAAAGTCTCTTCAACCTTGCTGAACATGGAAATGAAAGGAATTGTTCGGCCGTTGCCAGGGAAATTGTTCGAAGCAATATAGAAAAGCAGTGCTGTAATTCTCCCATAACCCTTTGGGACTACTTTACGTCGTTTAAGGTCAACTTCAGATATTCATTCGTCTTAAAAAGAAATCGAAACAATCCGGGCCCATCTCCACTGCTTAGAATAATTTTAGGATGTGAAGTAGCTTCAACATCCAACTCCAGCCTATTTGAAGTACACCAATCGATTTTCGCTTGAATGAGCTGTTTCCCTGAAGAGATATCTAAAGTGATGTGCTCGCCATTCTTGATGTTACAAACCAAGGCCCCGTCTAGCTCAATTTTGATCTTTCTGGCTCGGTTCTCAAATTCGGAAGTCCTTTGAATCGAAAGTTTTGGCATTTTTTGGGAGATTTAAGTTGTAAAAGGCATTTGGAAGACTTTGCGATGACGACTGCAGATGGAATGCGGCGAATAAGCACCAGCAAAACCATTCTTTACTGCTATTGGCGGCCCCAATACAGCTACAAAACAGGGGTAAAGACTGAAAGCCTGGTCTTTGCTAACCAACCATGCGGTCTGTTCTGGCACCTTTTATCGATAACGCTCGTCAAATACGGCACTTCATCGAGTTAAAATAATCGAAAATCGATATAGTTCAAAACCACAGCCCTTTTTCACGCCTTAAAACCAACCACTTGGTCGGTTGTACCAAAAAGCATTACTTCCGATGTAATCGCGCTATTTTGACTATTTTCGCACAAAATTAGTTTAGATGAACAAGACATTTTGGATTATCATAGCGACGGTATTGACCAGTGCGTTAAGCCTTGCGCAAAAGAAGAAAGAATTACTCGCCGAGGTCGCACAATTAAAGGCCAAGGCTGCCGAAATACAGCTAAAGCTTGACGAAGCTCAAGCGGCAAAAGAAGTAAATTTAGATAATGAACTGCAAAAATTCAGCTACGCCTTCGGACTGACCATTGGGAATAACCTAAAAATGATCGGGTATGACTCCTTAGCCTATCAAACGATTGCCGTCGCGCTGGAAGATGTGATGAAAGGCACCGAAAAAATGGAGCAGCAAACGGCACAGGAGCACGTTCGAACCGCAATACAGCAATTGGAAGAAGAAGAGGGTAAGCGTAAGAGTGAGGAAGGAGTGGCGTTTTTGACCGAAAATGCAAAAAGGGAAGGAATTCAGACGACTGAGAGTGGTTTACAATATGAAGTTATTACGGAAGGCACGGGGCCGGTTCCAGTGGCAACCAACAAAGTAAAGGTGCATTATACCGGAATGTTGATCGATGGTACTGTTTTCGATAGTTCAGTGGAACGTGGAGAACCCATAGTTTTTGGTGTGACCGGGGTTATCAAGGGATGGCAGGAAGCCTTGCAATTGATGCCTGTGGGTTCAAAATGGAAGGTATACATTCCGCAGGAATTGGGCTACGGTCCCAGAGGTGCTGGTGGAGGTACGATACCACCCTATGCTGCCTTGGTCTTTGATGTGGAGCTTTTGGCTATTGAAGAATAAGGGGTCAGTACCCCACTTTGGTGCGTACCCGCTCCAAAACATCATCTGCTGTTTTCTTGGCCTTTTCGGCACCGAGCGCTAGGGCATCGTCTACCTCATTGAGGTGGCTCATGTAATAGTCGAACTTTTCACGGATATCCCCGAATTTATCGAGTACCAATTCATATAGGGCCTGTTTGGCATGTCCGTATCCATAGTTTCCGCTCTGATAATTCGCTCGCATATCTTCCGTTTGTTTTGCAGAGGCCAATATCCGGTAGAGCGCAAAGGTCGTATCGGTATCCGGATCCTTGGGGTCTTCCATAGGAGTGCTATCTGAAACGATTCCCATAAGTTGCTTCCGCAGTTTTTTATCGGTTTGAAATAGATTGATCAAATTGCCTTTGCTCTTGCTCATCTTCTCTCCATCCGTTCCGGGAATGTACATGGTCGACTCTTGTACCTTGGCTTCTGGCAAAACAAAGGTCTCGCCTAGTTGGGCATGAAAACGAGAGGCCACATCACGTGTCATTTCAAGGTGTTGCAGCTGATCTTTCCCCACGGGAACGATATGTGCATCATAGAGTAAAATATCCGCGGCCATCAGCATTGGGTAGGTAAAGAGCCCTGCATTGACATCTTCCAAGCGATCTGCCTTGTCTTTAAACGAATGGGCAAGGGTTAAACGTTGATAGGGGAAAAAGCAGCTCAGATACCACGCAAGTTCGGTTACTTGGGGCACATCGCTTTGACGGTAAAAAACCGTTTTGTCGATATCGAGACCACAGGCCAACCAAGTTGCGGCTGTAGCGTAGGTATTGTTGCGTAATTCAGCTCCGTTTTTTATTTGCGTTAGCGAATGCATATCCGCGATAAAAAGAAATGATTCATTTTCCGGGTTTTCGGCCATTTCGATTGCTGGAAGAATTGCCCCCAGAATGTTACCCAAATGAGGTGTTCCAGTACTCTGAATACCTGTTAAAATTCTCGCCATTGGTTTCGTTTCAAAGAAGCACAAAGGTAAAAGAAAACGCAATAAACAGCCCTAATTTGCTATTTTTGATTCCATGCTTCGTTTTTTAAGAAATATAGGCCATGTCCTATACCGTATTTGGTTCTATATTTTGGTTGCGATACCGATTTTCATTTTTTTTCCTTTGTTGTTGCTGGCAACATTATCTGAGAAGTGGTATCCTCAATTCTTCTGGTTGGCCCGTAATCTTTGGGCCGTTCCCATCCTATACGGCATGGGTTGTCCGCCACGCATTACCTATGAGCAAAAAATGGAAAAAGGCAAGAGCTATATGCTCGTGGCGAACCATACCAGTATGCTTGATATCATGTTGATGCTGCGCGTGAGCAAGAACCCCTTTGTGTTTGTGGGAAAAAAAGAATTGGTCAAAATACCGGTATTCGGTTTTTTTTATAAACGCGTTTGTATTTTGGTGGATCGAGAAAGTACAAAAAGCCGAACGGGAGTCTACCGAAGGGCGCAACGCAGATTGAACCAGGGCTTGAGCATCTGTATTTTCCCCGAAGGCGGTGTTCCCGATGAAGAGGTGCTTTTAGATGAGTTTAAAGACGGAGCATTTAAAATGGCCATTGCCCATCAAATACCAGTGGTGCCAATGACCTTTTACGACTGCAAGCAGCGCTTTTCCTTTACGTTCCTGAGCGGAGGACCTGGTCGGCTCAGGGCCAAAGTACATCGGTTCTTTGAAACGGGAATCCTGGGCGAGGAAGATAAATCTACCTTGCGGGAGGAAATAAGGGTCTTGATCTTGAATGAACTTCAACAAAAATAAGATCACACTAAAAACGCCCTACAGGAAGACCCGTAGGGCGCAATTATGGTCATATAAGAATGACCAACCTAACCAACTTCTTTTTCATAGGGATTGTTAAAATCTAAAGCTTACGCCGCTGTATACCCCAACGGTAAACGGTTGAAAGGTACCCTCGGTACGTGAAAAGGTGTTCAGTTGATACTTAAAGACCGGTTCAACGTTCAATTGTACTTTCGGACTGAACTTATAATTTACCCCGATACCCACATTGGTGCTGAAATTAACACTGTTCACATTATTAGCCTCACCCATTTGAGTGGTCAGCTCCCCAGCACTAAGTGAAATAGAATTGTCGACCAAGAACAGGGAGCTCACCCCCCCGATCAGATTAACACCGAATCTTTTATCCAATAGAGCGTATTCCAATTCAACAGGCACTTCAAGGTAGCCGAATTGTTGGGTCATCGCCCCATTTTGCGATAATCCTTGGCCTGAAAAATCCTGTGCAACAGATACAAGGTTGTCCATCGTATTCAAACTGGCCTCAGGGGCACTACTGGCCACAACAATATTTTTAGCGGTAGCCGAATAGTTTACGTTTGTGATCTGCCCTATGGCAGAGCTCTCCAAAGAAGACGAAAATTCGACATCGTCGGTGCTATATCCGAAATCGACCCGATGTACTCCGGATCTGATTTTTAATTTATCGCTGATTTCATACGCAACGGACAACCCATAACTCAGATTCAGATCTCCTGACTTGCTATTCGGAACAAAAATGGAATGAACGGGAGAACCTTCCCCCATCGCATCAAAATAGACGGGTGCCACGCTTGGCCCGGCCGACCATTTACCGCCCTTATTTTCCGCAATGGCCTCTTTTTCTTCCTCTTGCTTGGCGATTTCGTCAAATATGGATTTTTTAGTTGTCTCATCTTCCGAAGTATCGGAAGAATCCTCTTGTGTGTCGACTTGCGCAACTGCAGTCCCTTTTTGTTGTTCCAAATTCTTACCAATCAATCCCTTGTCGCTATCCTCTTCCGTCGGCAACCCTGTTGAAGTCTGCAAATTGCCTGTTGCTGAATTCGAATCCGCTGCCGCTACTTGCTCGGTTTTCGAGACTATGGCCTCACTTTCCATCGCGGGGTTCTTCACATCGTGGTAGCTGTCCTGCTGGGTTTCCGTCGTCTTACCGTTTGCCAGCTGTGTGCTTTTCGAAGGAGCTGTAAATTTTAAGGTACCCGACTCGGCGTCATTCGCATCAGTATCTTTTTCAAGACCACTAGTTGATTCGGAGGATGAATCCCCTTCCTTTTTCAATGATTCTTGCATATTGATGTCCGTAACTTCCGTATCGGAAGCTTTAAGACTCTCCTCTACCCCGTTTTTATCGATAGTCGTATTGGTTTTGGTATCGGGAATCTCTTTATTCGTGACTGCCGGAACGGTTACATTTTCGGATGTCGAAGGATTGATGACGTAAATAACAAGGGCCAAAACCGCGGCGACACCGCCTAATTTCCACCATAGGGGAATAACCCTTTTCGATTTTTTCTTTTTATCAAGGGAGGCCTTGATCGCGTGCCAGACTTTTTCATCCGGCACATCGGAGAAATCCGAGAATTTCTCTTGAAATATTTTGTCTAAGTTCTTTTTGCCCATCTCAACGGTATTAGGTCTTAATTTTGATGTTTTTTCAGCGGTACTACTCTTCTTTGGTAAAGAAAATCAGTAGTCCGATGACGGATTTATTTTGTTCGCGCTCAATGCGTTCTTTTAGAATCATTCTAGCGCGCGCTAAATTTGATTTTGACGTGCCTTGCGAGGTGCCAAGCTGCGCACTTATTTCTTTATGTGTATACCCATCGAGCACATACATATTAAAGGTCAGCCGATATTTATTGGGCAGTTCTTGAATGTATTTCAAAAGCGTATGCAACCCAATATCGGCATATAAAGGTTCTACCTCGGTTTCTTCTTCTACGTTTTCTGAAACGACATTCAGATGCTCGCTTTTTCTATACTTCTGCATGACGGTATTGACCGTTATACGTTTCATCCATCCTTCAAAAGAGCCCTCAGACCGGTATTGACCGATTTTATCGAAAATGGTCATAAAACTATCGTGCAGGTTATCTTCGGCTTCCGTTTTATTTCGGGAGTATTTCAGACATATACCGAACAGTATATTTGAATACTTACGATAGAGTCCCTCCTGCGCCCTTCTGTCGCCTTTTTTACACTGCTTTACGAGTTCTTCTAAACTCAAATTATTGGTTAGATTAAATGGTTGTTCTTAGTTTACCGGTACGACCACTTCAAAATACTCTTGCGCTCCATCTGCCCCTTCTCCTTGCCAAAAACGAAACGTATACGGTTGATCGTACAGACATTTAAAATTAAATGTCGCTTGGGTCTCCGTTATGGCGGTCGTACACCCTTCTTGATCGGTACGAACAGTTCCGAAAACCACCACGTTTCTTATGGTGGTGTCCGCGTCTGCAACCTCAAATCCGCTAAAAGAGGTACAGCCGTCGGGCAAGATGTACGTTACGGTAATCTGATAGGTTTGATTTAGCTCAAAAGATTCCGGTACTTCCGCTTCCGTAATTTGAAGTGCCTTAAAATGAAAATTGGGTCCGTCATCATTCAAGGAACAAGAAAAAATGAAGAGCACAAAACTCACGGCAAAACATATGCGCATAAACCTTTTCATAGGCAGCTCTATTTATAGGTAAGATGTGAAAGCCCCACAAAGGTTGCGTCACCAAAGGGAATGTGATGTGATGTAGGTCTGCTGTCGGTTTATTTCACCGCATTGATGGCCTCACGTATTTTGGCATCCAACTCTTCAAAAAGCTCGGGATTATCATGTAAAAGTCCTTTAACCCCATCACGTCCTTGACCTAATTTGGTATCCCCATAACTAAACCAGGATCCACTTTTCTTAATAATCTCATATTCCACGCCCAAATCGATAATTTCACCAACTTGTGAAATTCCTTCTCCGTACATGATATCGAATTCGGTGGTCCGAAAAGGAGGGGCCACCTTGTTTTTAACGACTTTAACACGGGTTTTGTTTCCTTGAACGGCGCCGTCCGAATTTTTTATTTGGGTTGATCGGCGTATATCCAAGCGAACAGAAGCATAAAATTTAAGGGCGTTACCACCAGTGGTAGTTTCCGGATTTCCAAACATCACGCCGATTTTTTCCCGAAGTTGATTGATGAAAACTACGGTACAGTTCGTTTTGCTTATCGAACCGGTCAATTTTCGAAGCGCTTGGGACATCAATCGAGCGTGTAACCCCATTTTTGAATCTCCCATTTCCCCTTCGATTTCGCTTTTTGGGGTTAATGCTGCTACTGAATCTATAATGACGATATCAATAGCCCCGGAACGTATAAGATTGTCGGTAATTTCCAACGCCTGCTCCCCATTATCGGGTTGCGAGATGATCAAATTATCAATATCCACACCCAAGTTTTCCGCATAAAAACGATCAAAGGCATGTTCAGCGTCGATAAAAGCCGCAATTCCGCCCTGTTTTTGTGCTTCGGCTATGGCATGTAGGGTCAAAGTGGTCTTACCCGAAGACTCGGGACCATAAATTTCGATGACCCTTCCTCTAGGATATCCGCCCACGCCTAAGGCAATATCAAGACCCAGTGAGCCGGATGGGATCACCTCAACTTCTTCCACAACACTATCGCCCATCTTCATCACGGCGCCTTTGCCGTAGGTTTTATCCAATTTGTCAAGTGTAAGTTTTAAGGCTTTTAATTTTGCGTCTTTTTCCGAGCTCATTCGTTCTTTATTTAGGCCCGCTAAATTACCATTTCTTTTCTTTTGTTACAATGTCGACGCAACCTTTTTAAAATGTCTGCATCTTCATTTCGTACGCGACTAATTAACTCAAAATATTTTCTGTTATTTACTCATAGCAGGCAACGGTGGTCATCTCCTTTTTGGTGTTTCTCAAAAGATGCTATGAAGAAGAAAAAAAATGGAATGACCGTAAAGAGTCTTGATTTTCAAGACTCTTTTTTTTGTCCCTTTCCGAGCCATCCTGCAAAAATTAGTACTTTTGCATTCGACATTTTTATAACCTTCCTGCGACGAAGCGGGCTTAAACTATTGGTATAGCATGCAACTGTACAATACCTTAAGCGCAAAGGAAAGAGCTGACCTTATTAAAGAGGCGGGCCAAGAACGGCTCACTATTTCTTTCTACAAATATGCGCACATCGGAAATCCTTCGATTTTCAGAAATCATCTTTTTATCCATTGGAATGAACTAGAGGTACTTGGCCGAATTTATGTGGCCCATGAGGGTATTAATGCCCAACTTTCGGTTCCTGCCGAAAATTTTGAGGCGTTTAAAAAACACTTGGACAGCATTTCCTTTTTGGAACATGTTCGACTGAATATCGCTATTGAGCAAGACAATCTTTCCTTTCTTAAATTGAAAGTCAAAGTGCGCACTAAAATCGTCGCCGATGGGCTGAACGACACTACTTTTGATGTCACCGACAAAGGTATTCACGTAGATGCCGAGACCTTTAATGAATTGATAGAAGACCCAGAAACCATATTGGTCGATATGCGAAATCACTATGAAAGCGAGATCGGTCATTTTAAGAATGCAGTAACTCCGGATGTCGATACCTTTCGCGATTCGCTGGATATCATAGAACAAGACCTTAAAGATCATAAGGAAGACAAGAAACTTGTGATGTACTGCACTGGGGGCATTCGCTGTGAAAAGGCCAGTGCGTATTACAAGCACAAAGGATTCAAACAGGTCTATCAACTCGAAGGGGGTATCATTGAATATGCCCGACAAGTAGAACAAAAAAAGCTGGAGAACAAATTCAGGGGAAAGAACTTCGTTTTTGACCATAGAAGGGGCGAACGTATTTCGGAAGATATCATCGCACAGTGCCATCAGTGTGGAAAACCCTGCGACACCCATGAGAATTGTGCCAATGAGGCCTGTCATTTGCTGTTTATCCAGTGCGAGGATTGTGCTAAAAAAATGGACAATTGCTGTTCTACGGAATGTCAGGAAGTGCACAACTTGCCTTGGGAAGAACAAAAGCGATTGCGAAAGGGAAAAGTGGTCAGCAACAAGATTTTTAAGAAAGGGAGGTCCGCAGTATTGAAGTACAAGAAATGATTGCCTATTCTGCTATGGACGTTCAGCATTCTTTGGTAATAAAGGCGATTAAAGAATCCGAATAACGCAACTTAGACCCAAGTCGCTTTTCTCTAGTTTAAAGTTTGGTTCCAGTTTACGCGCAATTATAGTATCTTTACTCTTAAGTTTAGTATGAACCTTTTTTGGCCAAAACTA
The DNA here is from genome assembly GCA_947494565.1 of uncultured Flavobacteriaceae bacterium. Taxonomy (GTDB): domain Bacteria; phylum Bacteroidota; class Bacteroidia; order Flavobacteriales; family Flavobacteriaceae; genus Maribacter_C. Next base: position 206,263 of record CANLVG010000008.1, read on the forward strand.
TTTTGTCCCTGTACTGTTTCAGACGGGTTTGGTCAAACCAAGATATAAAATATGGGTTGTAGCAGTTGTTCGACCGGTAAGGACGGACAGCCTCGCGGATGCAAGAACAACGGCACTTGTGGTACCGATGGCTGTAATAAATTAACAGTTTTCGACTGGCTTTCGAATATGTCTCTACCAAATGGCGAAAAACCATTTGCGTTTGTTGAGGTGAGATTCAAGAACAGTCGAAAGGAATTCTTCAAAAATACCGATAACCTATCCCTCTCCATTGGCGATGTGGTGGCCACTCAGGCGCAGTCGGGTCATGACGTGGGCATGGTAACCCTTTGTGGCGAATTGGTCAAGGTGCAAATGAAGCGCAAGAAAGTAGACTTCAAAGACCCCGAACTTCCGAAAGTATATCGAAAAGCAGCTCAAAAAGACATCGATATCTGGCAAAAGTGCCGCGATCGTGAAGAGGAAATCAAGAAGCGCGCCCGTGAGATTGCTATTATCCTGAAATTGCAGATGAAAATTTCGGATGTAGAGTTTCAAGGCGATGGTTCAAAAGCCACATTTTACTACACCGCAGAGGAACGAGTCGATTTTCGGCAGCTCATCAAAGATATGGCCAAGGCCTTCGGCATCCGAATCGAGATGCGCCAAATCGGCTACCGCCAAGAAGCGCAACGTTTGGGCGGTATCGGTTCATGTGGTAGGGAGTTATGCTGTTCTACATGGTTGACCGATTTTCGTTCGGTAAGCACCTCAGCAGCGCGGTACCAACAATTATCACTTAACCCTCAAAAGTTGGCAGGCCAATGCGGCAAACTGAAATGCTGCCTGAATTATGAACTCGATGTGTATCTAGATGCGCTAAAGGACTTTCCCTCGCAGGATACCAAATTGCATACCGAAAAGGGACTGGCCTTCTGTCAAAAGAGCGATATTTTCAAAGGAAAATTCTGGTTTTCATACAAAGAAGACCCGGCAAATTGGCATGTGCTGTCAAAAGATCAAGTGCAAGAGATACTGGAGAAAAACAAAAAGAAAGAAAAAGTCGCCAGCCTTGAGGAATATGCGTTAGAGAACGTGGTCGAATTGGAAGAGCGGGTGGTTTTTGAAAATGTGGTAGGGCAAGATAGCCTGACCCGTTTCGACAAACCCAAACGAAAAACTAGAAGCCGCAATCGCAATCGAAAAAAGAAAGCTACTGGCGGGGGCAACCAAGGAAACAACAACAGACAGGGGGGCAATTCGAATAAACGAAATTCGAGCGGAGGAGGCAACGCTAACAGCTCCAATAAAAATAGAAACCGCAACAATAACAAAAATCGCAACCGAAACAAAAGCCGTGCGAAGAATGGGTAGGTTTATAGGCGCCATAGTAATCATGGCCGTTTTGATTTCCTGTAACTCGAATATGGTCAAATCAGAATATCGAGCTACTGACGGGGGACTTTGGAACAAAGATGACGTTCTCGAATTTACGTTCTCCGAAGTCGATACCGTACAACCTCATGATGTCTTTATCAATGTGAGAAATGACGAGACATTTCCCTACAACAATCTTTTTTTGATAGCCGAACTCAATTTTCCTGATGGGAATACCGTTACAGATACATTAGAGTATGAAATGGCTCTGCCAGATGGCACTTGGCTAGGAAAAGGGTACGGCAGTCTAAAGGAAAATAAACTGTGGTATAAAGAAAACATCGTTTTCCCCGATTCAGGCGTATATACCTTACGCGTATCCCATGCCATGCGAAAAAATGGAAATGTAAATGGCATCATAAATTTGGAAGGGATTACGGACGTGGGATTCGAAATAGTTAAAAAGTAATACGCAAGCATATGGCAAAGGCCGTAAACAAAAGTACCTCCTCAAAAGGTAAAAAGGGAAAACCTTCTTTTTCGAAGTTTATCAAATGGTTCTGGATTTTGTTCGGCGCGGCCGTATTCACCGGAGCACTTGTGTTTTTATCCGCCGCATGGGGATGGTTGGGTGAAATGCCCACCTTTGAACGCTTAGAGAATCCACAAACAAATTTAGCCACCGAAGTGCTTTCCGCTGATGGCGAAACCTTGGGCAAATTCTATTTGGATGACAACCGAACCCCGGTTCCTTTTTCAGAATTACCTGAAAATATAGTAAATGCTCTAGTTGCAACTGAAGACGCTCGATATTTTGAACATTCCGGCATTGATGCGCGCGGAACGCTCAGAGCTTTTGTCTTTCTTGGAACAAGAGGAGGGGCCAGTACCATATCACAACAGCTGTCCAAATTACTATTTACCAAAAGGGCCTCCAACAACCTTCCTGCCCGAATCATTCAAAAGGTAAAAGAATGGGTCATCGCCACGCGTTTGGAACGTCAATATACCAAACAGGAAATCATAGCCATGTATTTGAATGAGTATGACTTCGGGTATGCTGCCGACGGGATCCGTTCAGCTTCAAGAATTTATTTCGGAAAAGAGCCCAAACAGTTAAAAGTCGAAGAATCGGCAATGCTGGTAGGCATGCTAAAGAATTCATCGCTCTATAATCCTATCCGAAGAGAAGAGCTCGTATTGAATAGAAGAAATACGGTCTTAGGTCAAATGGCCAAGTACAATTACGTTACGGAGAAAGAGAAAGATTCCCTTCAAGCTTTGAAAATGGATGTGAATTTTAGCCCTGAAAACCATAGAGAGGGCATTGCAACCTATTTCAGAATGTACCTGCAACGTTTTATGAACGGTTGGATCGCCAAAAACCCAAAACCTGCATTGGAAGGGGAGCGCGATAAATACAGCTTGTACTTGGACGGTTTGAAAATCTACACCACAATCGATTCGCGAATGCAGGCCAATGCTGAAGAAGCCGTGAATATGCACATGAAGAAGTTACAGGCAGAGTTTTTTCATCAAAATACCCCTGATCGTAATAAAACGGCTCCCTTTATTGATTTGGAAAAAAGCGAAATCGATTTGATCATGGAGCGCGCCATGAAAATCTCACCGCGATGGAGGGCCATGAAAGACGACGGCAAATCGGAGGAGGAAATTCGCAAATCATTCGATGTAAAGACGGAAATGACCGTTTTTGATTGGAAAAGTGAAACCAAGGAAAAAGATACCATCATGACCCCGATGGATTCCATTCGCTACTACAAGACCTTTTTAAGAACCGCCATGATGTCCATGGAACCGCAAACAGGCCATGTGAAAGCATGGGTCGGAGGCATCAATTACAAACATTTTCAATATGACAATGTCATTCAAGGGGCACGACAGGCCGGTTCGACCTTTAAACCTTTCGTGTACGCCGCCGCGATCGATCAATTGCGATTATCGCCATGTGACACCTTGCCCGACACGCAATACTGTATCGAAGCGAATAAACATGGCAACCTTGAACCGTGGTGCCCGAAAAACTCCGAAGGAAGGTATTCAGGAAACAGTTATACCTTAAAGAACGCCTTGGCGAATTCAAAGAATACGATCACGGCGCAACTAATAGATAGGGTGGGTCCAAAATCAGTTGTGTCTATTGCCAAAAATGCTGGAATATCACGTGATATACTTGAAGTTCCCTCGATAGCATTGGGTACCATTGACATGAATGTATATGAAATGGTTGGCGCCTATGGTATGTTCGCCAATCAAGGAGTTTACGTTAAGCCCGTTATGGTGACGCGTATTGAAGATAAAAACGGTACGGTGTTATATGAATATGTACCCGAGACTAGAGATGTGTTGAGCAAAGATGTCTCTTATGCCATGGTCGACCTCATGAAAGGGGTTACCGAAGGAGGATCCGGTACGCGTTTGCGACATAGTTCCCAAAAGAATACCACGGTATATGAAGAAATTATGACCGGCTATCCATACGGCTTTACCAACCCTATTGCCGGTAAGACCGGTACGACACAGAATAATAGTGATGGCTGGTTTATGGGGATGGTACCCAATCTGGTCACTGGTGTTTGGGTGGGTGGCGAAGAAAGAGCTACTCACTTTAGAAGTATCAGATATGGCCAAGGTGCCTCTATGGCATTACCGATTTGGGGACTATACATGAAAAAGAATTATGAAAATGAGCAATTGGGCATTTCTACGGAGGATTTCATCAAACCGGAAAACATATCTATTAATGTAGATTGTACAAAACTATTGGAAGATGCTAAAAAGAACGTAGATGTTGAGGATGATTTAGATGATTTGGATTTCTAATCCGTCCTTAAACTTTACTTGAAAAGAAATAAACATAGCATTCAAAAACGGGTCGTCTTTCGATAAAAAGGCGACCCGTTTTTCGTTTTAAAATATGTAAATTGTACGGTAGTTAAGCGAGTGAAATACCCGAGAAGATATGATTCGAAAAGTAGTGAATAACGTAAAGGAAGCCCTTGCTGGAGTAGAAGATGGTATGACCTTCATGTTGGGCGGATTTGGCCTATGCGGTATCCCTGAAAATGCCATTGCCGAGTTGGTCGATATGGGCGTAGAAGAGATTACCTGCATTTCAAACAATGCCGGGGTCGATGATTTCGGGTTGGGGCTATTATTGCAAAAAAAGCAGATCAAAAAAATGATTTCTTCTTATGTGGGAGAGAATGATGAATTCGAACGGCAGATGTTAAGTGGTGAATTAGAGGTCGAATTGACGCCACAAGGTACGCTGGCCGAAAAGTGTAGGGCCGCTCAAGCGGGCTTTCCTGCCTTTTACACCCCAGCAGGTTACGGAACCGAAGTAGCCGAAGGAAAGGAAACACGCGAATTCAATGGGAAAATGTACGTTTTGGAGACCGCCTATAAGGCCGATTTTGCTTTTGTGAAGGCCTGGAAGGGAGACGAAGCAGGTAATCTCATATTCAAGGGCACTGCCCGTAATTTCAACCCGTGTATGTGTGGAGCGGCCAAAATCACGGTTGCTGAAGTAGAGGAGTTGGTCCCAGCTGGGCAACTGGACCCCAATGCAATACATGTACCGGGCATCTTCGTAAAACGGATTTTTCAAGGAAAGAACTATGAAAAGCGTATTGAACAGCGAACGGTACGGGAGAAGAAGGGCTAATTGATTTGAAGATTTAATCATATTTTAATTTGAAAAAGAGGAGGTAATTGATCAATAGGTTAATTTGGCAATGATTCAATGTGAAAATGTGTTAATGTTATAATTTGGGAATACATTAATTTGAAGATGAGAAACGATAAGAAAAACTTGATTGTTGATCTGACTTTTGATTTTTTTCGATTAAAATCATAAAATTCTCTGAATCAATTTGGGATATGAACCGGTATGAAATGGCCTCTCAAATTTTTAGAAGTGGCACATCAACCGGAGCTAATATTAGAGAGGCTCAAAATGCCGAAAGCAGGGCCGATTTCATTCATAGATTCAAGATTTCGGCCAAAGAGGCGGACGAATTGGAATATTGGTTGAGGTTATGCGAGGCTTCGATTTTTTATCCGAATCTTGATCCGGAATTATTTAAAGACTTAAAATCGATTATCCTGATTATTTCCAAAATAATCGGAACGAGCAAAAAAGGTTAATTGTGAAATTGACAAATTACTAAATTTTCAAACCCTCGGAATGTTAGATAAAAACGGAATAGCAAAGCGAATTGCAAAGGAAGTCCAAGACGGGTATTATGTGAATCTAGGGATAGGCATTCCGACCTTGGTCGCGAATTTTGTGCAAGAAGATATTAGCGTGGAGTTCCAAAGTGAAAATGGGGTATTGGGCATGGGGCCTTTTCCGTTTGAAGGGGAAGAAGATGCCGATATTATCAATGCGGGCAAACAAACGATAACGACCCTGCCAGGAGCTTCTTTTTTTGACTCGGCGACCAGCTTTGGTATGATCCGGGGCCAACATGTAGATCTCACGATTTTAGGAGCGATGGAAGTATCCGAGACCGGTGATATTGCCAACTGGAAGATTCCCGGTAAAATGGTCAAAGGAATGGGAGGGGCCATGGATTTAGTCGCTTCGGCCGAGAACATTATAGTCGCTATGATGCATACCAATCGTGCAGGGGCGTCAAAGCTTTTGAAAAAATGTTCGCTTCCATTAACTGGGGTGAGTTGCGTAAAAAAAATAGTGACAAATCTAGCCGTGCTAGAGGTTGTGCCCGAGGGTTTCCTACTTTTGGAGCGCGCTCCAGGGGTAAGTATCGATGAGATTCAAGGGGCCACTGAAGGCACATTGGTTATCGAAGGCGATGTTCCAGAAATGAAAATCGAGTAATACATCGCGCAGTTCATCGAAAAATTTAGGTCTTCATATTTTTCACAACATTTTAAGATCACTTCACAACAATAGTTTCGTCATCGTCACGTTAGATACTACATTTACATTGTAAATAACCGAACAGAATTTCATCGTTTACCTCAAACCGAATCTTGCCTGACGAAAGAACGGCTTAATTTAAAACCTACGAACTATGGAAGCCCAGATGAACCAAGCACCTACTAGAGATGAAGTACAGGTCTACAAAAACGACTACTTCAGTGGTATGATACTATTAATGAAAAGACTATTTATGCTATAAATTTTTACACAAAAGAAATTTAAGAAAAGAGCAGCTCCCCCAAAGGCTGCTCTTTTTCTTTTCTTATTTTTAGGGCAGCTATCCTATTCCAATGTCTGTTAGGTTTCAAAAATGCAGTCCCACTGATCTTGATCAATTGATCGATATATCTAGAACGACCTTTGTCGATGCTTTCGAAAAGGACAATGCCCCTGATGATTTCAAGGCTTATATCGACAAGACTTTTACCAAGGCAAATATCCAAGAACAATTGGTGCATTCTGATTCCACATTCTATTTTGCATTCAAAGACGAAATTTTAGTGGGGTATTTCAAATTGAACGAGAATACCGCCCAGACCGACGTAAAATTATCCGAATCCGTTGAACTCGAACGTATTTATGTGGTCAAGGAGTTTCAGGGGAATCAAATCGGGAAAGAGATGTTGCACGAAGCCTTAAGGCTGGCCGAAAAAGCGCAAAAGACATTCCTGTGGTTAGGGGTATGGCAAAAAAATACCGGGGCAGTCCGTTTTTACGAGAAACATGGCTTTGTCAAGTTTGGAACCCACCCGTATTATATCGGTGACGATAAACAGACCGATTGGTTAATGCGCTATGATTTGATTAACTTTCGCGAAGACTAATTCCAATGAAAATGAAACAGCTACTATGTACGCTACTCCTAGTAGGAGGGCTTCAATTGACGAACGCGCAAGCGACCTACTATTTCCCAGAACGAAATGTGAACTGGCAAGAAAAACAGCCAAGGGACGTTAAAATCGATTCCGAACGGTTGGAAGAAGCCGTTGCCTTTGCTGAATCAAATGAATATTCAGGCTCTCGTGATTTGCGAATCGCTATTTTAAAAGGATTCGAAAGGGAACCCTATCATCAAATTTTAGGGCCGACCAAAAAACGTGGAGGACCGGCAGGAATGATTTTAAAAAATGGCTATCTCGTTGCCAAATGGGGAGACACCAAACGGGTCGATATGACCTTCAGTGTTACCAAGAGTTTTTTATCTACGATGGCGGGCCTAGCGGAGGATCAGGGCCTTATTGACGATACCAAAGATAAAGTGGTCGATTATATTTGGGACGGCACCTTTGATAGCGAGCACAATTCCAAGATTACCTGGGAACATTTATTACAACAAAACTCGGCATGGTCAGGTGAGCTATGGGGAGGTAAAGACTGGGCGGACAGACCTCCCAAAGCGGGTAGCGTTGATGATTGGAAGTTTGAAGACCCCAAGGAACCTGGTACTGTGATGGAATACAATGATGTGCGCGTTAACGTACTCGCCTACTCCCTGACCCATGTATGGCGCAAACCGATGCCACTAGTGCTCAAGGAGAATATTATGGATAAGATTGGAGCATCGACCACATGGCGTTGGCATGGGTATAAACACGCATGGACGGAAATTGATGGACTTCAGATGAAGTCGGTGACCGGGGGAGGGCACTCTGGGGCAGGTATTTTCATAAGCGCCGAGGATATGGCGCGTTTCGGACTCTTGTTCTTGAACAACGGCAAGTGGAAAGAAGAACAGCTTATCAGTAAAAATTGGATTCAAAAGGCTGTGGCACCATCTAAACCCAATGCGAACTACGGCTATATGTGGTGGCTGAACAAAAAAGGCGCCCGCCACTGGGAAGGCCTTTCAGAAAACATCTATTATGCGGCTGGTTTTGGTGGTAATTTTATCGTCATCGATAAAGAACATGATGTTGTGGTCGTCACCCGTTGGTTAGAGCCTAGTAAAATAGGGGAGTTCATGACGAAATTAAGTGCGGCATTGAACTAAAGTCCGCACAAGATATCGGTAGCCTTTTCCAAGGTTTCCCTTTTCTTGGCAAAACAAAAACGGAGTACTTTGTCGTCTCGATGATTCACATTGAATGATGATATGGCAATACTTGCCAATTTGTAATCGACGATCAGACGCTTTGACAAAGCTTCATCACCTTCTTCGGTGATAGCGGTGTAATCTACTAATTGAAAATAGGTGCCTTCAGAAGGGGTGAACTTAAATCTTGAACCCTGCAATCTATTTAGAAAGAAATCACGCTTTTCTTGATAAAATCGGTTCAGACTAAGATAGTGCTCCTCGTTTTGAAGATATTTTGCCAAAGCCCTTTGAACGGGATGGTCCACACAGAAAACAGCAAATTGATGAACCTGTCTAAACTCATGCATGAGATTCGCTGGCGCCGCGCAATACCCTAGTTTCCAACCCGTGACATGAAACGTCTTGCCGAAGGAGGCGCAAATAAAACTACGTGAAGCCAAATCATCGAAGCGCGAGGCGCTCTGATGTTCCGCCCCATCAAAGATAATATGCTCGTAGACCTCATCACTGACCAAAATAATATTGGTTGGTCTGAGTATCTCCTGCAATTGAAGCATCTCTTCTTTTGTAAAAATGCGACCACTAGGGTTATGAGGGGTATTGATGATGACCATTCTGGTCTTGTTTGTGATTTTAGATTTAAACGCTTCCCAATCTACTTTATAATTTTCTGGATTTAGCTGGTAGTAAACAGGTACTCCACCATTAAGCGCAATGGCAGGTTCATAACAATCATAGGCAGGTTTGATAACGATCACTTCATCACCTGGATGAACAAAAGCTGTTACGGCCGTATAAATGGCCTGCGTAGCACCCACAGTTATGGTAATTTCCTTTTCTGGATCATAGTGGTGACTGTGTAGGTTGGCTATTTTTTCAGCAATTATTTCTCGAAGACCATAATAACCTTGCATTGCTGCATATTGATTATGGCCTGACTGCATGGCTTCCGTTACAAGGTTCATCAACTGGGAATCCGCTTCAAAATTTGGAAAGCCTTGAGATAGATCGATTGCATTGTGTTTTCTCGCGAGATTACCAACAGTAGTAAAAATTGAAGTTTCTACGTTGGGCAGTTTAGAAACCATTTCCTTAGTAAGTGCCATTTTCCTAGTATATGACCCAAAATTAAGGAATTACACTTGCTACTTCGGGAGAAACTTATTTAAATACTGTTTATCGCCTTCGGATTGAAGTTGGCGAGCCAACGAATTGTCAAAAGCAATTCGAACCAACTCAAGAATGGCCTTTGAGTTGGAGTGTGTCAAACTGTTGGTTCGATAAACGACATCGCGAATGGTCGAAAAGCTTACTGCGGTAGTGGCAGCAATATTCGCAAAGTCATTTTTGCTGGAGTTTCTTCTTAAAGTGATCGATAGTTTTTCGCTTATGGGCTTTCCATAGTCTTCTTCTTTGAACATTGGCTGAGTGATATTTATAGTTAAGGCTTAGAATTACATCGTTTGGTTGCATATTTTGCTATATTTGTTTGTAAACGAATTACAAATAGTGCAATTAAATTTCGTATACCACAAAATGTGTAAGATTATTACACAATAATACAACTTTATGCTTATATTAAAGCAATTAAGAAGAAAAAAAAGTATCACCCAGTCGCAGTTGGCTGAAACCATTGGGGTAAGCCTACGTACGATTCAAATTTATGAGAAGGAGAATGCCAACATCCCTAGAAAGCGATTGGATAGAATAGCCGCGTATTTTGAGTTGCGGATTGATGAATTGTATGCTCGTGAGGTCAACGAATCGGATGTCATATACGAAAAGGAGGATGCTAATTTGAAGAAGGCACATACGATACAGAAGCTGGAACCGGGCAAGTACTTGTTGTCCGCCCCTTTGATCATGGGCAAAGGACAACTTGACTTCATGAAGCGCATAGACGATAAAACGTATTTGAGCAATTTGCCGCGTATGGGTTTTATGGTGGAGCAAGTCGCTGTGGGTAACTATCTTGCATTTGAGGTGACCAATAATGCTATGGATAACGGATTGGGAAATGCCCTACCTCAGAAAAGTATTGTTCTCGGAAAACTAATAAGCCAGAAACAAGTAGTCAAACAGATCGAGAGGGAGAACTCTTATTGGGTTCTTGTCTATGGCAATTCAATAATGTGCAAAGAAATTACGCACTATGACAAGGCTAGTAAAGCGATTAGATGTCACAGTTTAAACAATTCACCAGAGTATTCCGATTTTGAAGTGCCCATTGCGGATGTGGTAGCGTTTTATAAAATTATAAAGAAGCAGGTAGATTAATCAACCTTTTGCTCGAGGTGGGCGATGACTTTTCCTAAGCAGGTTTCAAGTTCTTTTTTTATTTCGTTCTCCCAAAAACGGAATACGGTATACCCTAAATCACTCAAACCTTGATTGACCTCTTTGTCGCGCTGCATATTGCGTTCTATCTTAGCAATCCAGAAATCGCGGTTGGTCCTGATTTTTGGTTTTCTTTCCTGCCATTTGTGTCCGTGCCAATACTCACCATCAATAAAAATAGCCGTTTTGTACTTCTTTAAGAGGATGTCGGGCCTTCCGATAAGCTTTTTGTAATCGACTCGGTAACGATACCCTTGGGCATAGAGTGCTTTTCTAAAGGCGAGTTCTGGCTTGGTATTCTTGCCCCGGATCCTGCTCATGATCTTCGAGCGATTAGGCGTGGTATAAAATCCTGAGGCTTCATTGAAACGAGGAACTTTAATACGCTCTTCTGAATACTTCTTTGACATGTATAAATGTATGAAAAGCAGGCATAAAAGAACGGGCCTATACGTTTAACAAATCTTGCTACATTTTTGTTCCCATGGTTTTCAGCCATAGATTCTTCTATTTTTATGGTGCCAATGATTTCGTATGAAAACTAAAAATGAACAACAGTTGTTATATATCAACCGCATTAATAAGGTTGTAGACTACATTGATGATCACTTGAATAAAGACCTCTCATTAGATAAATTAGCTGAAATCGCCTGTTTTTCGACGTTTCATTTTCATCGTGTTTTTTCCGCTTTGCTAGACGAGACGCCTAATAATTATATCACACGAAGGAGGATAGAAAAAATTGCCGGGCGGTTGCTTTTTCTAAGGAAGGATGAATCATTGACCAACCTGGCATTGGATAGCGGTTTTAATAGCATTCACTCCTTTTCAAGGGCCTTTCGTAGGTTTTATGGAATGAGCGCATCTGAATTTAAAAAGAGAGGGCAAAAAGAGTTTAGCAAGATTGGTAAAACTGAAAGCAAGAATGGAGCAAACAATGTTTCGTTCGAGAAATACTTTTACAGCATGGATAATTTAAAAAAATGGTTAAAAATGAAAACAACTGTAGAAGTAAAAGAAATGCCCGAACTAAAAATGGTACAGGTAAGACATCAGGGCTCCTATAAGGAAATAGGGAAAGCTTTTGAGGTTTTGATGAAATGGGCGGGCCCAAGAGGATTGCTTAATTTTCCAAAAACTAAAATGGCCGGTGTGTATTATGATAGTCCACGGGTAACGGACGAATCGAAAATGCAGTCAAGCGCCTGTATTACAACAGAGTACGATGTGGAAGTCTCCGGACAGATCTCAAAAATTACGATTCCGTCAGGAAAATTCGCTGTGGGCAGATTTGAACTCAAGGTAGATGAATTTGAAAAAGCGTGGAATAGTATGTCGCTCTGGGTGCCCGAAAACAATTTCGAGATTCGCGATGGGCATTTTCATGAGATTTACCACAATGATGCAGAACAACATCCGGAAAGGAAGTGGGTTGTAGATATCTGTATTCCTGTGGAGTGAAAAATAAACCCGCAAATTCAACTCGATTGAATTTGCGGGTTCTTTATAAACTCGTTACAGCACTATCCTTTTACACTGGCGCTGTAATATTCTCGATTCATACGCGCGATGTTCTCCAATGAGATGCCTTTAGGACATTCGACTTCACATGCGCCCGTATTCGTGCAGTTTCCAAAACCTTCGAGATCCATCTGTCGTATCATATTTTGAACACGATCCGTAGCCTCTACCTGCCCCTGGGGGAGCAGTGCAAATTGCGACACTTTAGCTGAGGTAAAGAGCATCGCACTTGCATTTTTACAAGCAGCGACACACGCTCCACAACCGATACAAGTGGCAGCATTGAACGAAGCATCAGCGTTTTCTTTCTCGATGGGTATGGCATTGGCATCGACCGGTCGCCCTGAGGTATTTACCGAAATGTATCCGCCGGCCTGTTGAATTCGATCGAATGAAGAACGGTCAACGATAAGGTCTTTGATTACCGGAAAAGCCTTGGCGCGCCATGGTTCGATAGTGATGGTGTCACCATCATTAAAACTGCGCATATGCAATTGGCAAACGGTAATTAGTCGGTCTGGGCCGTGCGCTCTACCATTGATCATTAGAGAACAGGTACCGCAAATTCCTTCACGACAATCGTGATCGAACTCTACAGGTTCTTCACCCTTGTCAACCAATTTTTCATTTAGAACGTCGAGCATTTCCAAAAAGGACATATCCTCTTCGACGCCGCTAAGGTTATAATCGACCATTTTTCCCTTGGACTTCGAATCTTTCTGTCGCCAGATTTTTAAAAATATTTTCATAGCTATTTTTATTTATAAGACCTTGTCTTTACTTCGATGTTTTCGTACGTCAGTTCTTCTTTATGTAACTTGGCATCTTTTGGTTCACCGGCATACTCCCACGCGGCTACATACTTGAAATTTTCGTCATCCCTTAGTGCCTCACCCTCGGGAGTTTGATATTCTTCCCTGAAGTGCCCACCGCAAGACTCGTCTCTGTTAAGAGCATCTTTGGCGAAAAGTTCTCCTAATTCCAAGAAATCGGCAACTCTACCAGCCTTTTCAAGTTCTTGGTTCTTGGAGTCTGGGTCACCGGTCACTTTTACATTTTCCCAGAAATCGGCACGTAAGGCGGCGATATCTTCGATAGCGGATTTTAGATCTGCGGCGTTACGGGACATCCCGCACTTGTTCCACATGATTTTACCCAGTTTTTTGTGATAGTAGTCTACGGAGTGCTGTCCTTTGGCCGACATCAATTTGTGAATGCGGTCACGAACATTTTGTTCGGCAGCATCGAATTCGGGTGAATCCGTAGGAATGGCTCCTGTACGGATATCATCAGAAAGGTAGTCTCCTATCGTATAAGGCAGCACAAAATACCCATCTGCCAGTCCTTGCATTAAAGCGGAAGCCCCCAATCGGTTGGCGCCGTGGTCACTGAAATTGGCTTCTCCGGCAGCGTAGCATCCCGGTATGGTCGTCTGAAGATTGTAATCTACCCAGAGACCTCCCATGGTATAGTGTACCGCAGGATAGATCATCATGGGTGTCTCATATGGATTCTGATCTACGATTTTCTCATACATCTGAAACAAGTTTCCGTATTTGGCTTCGACCACTTCTTTTCCTAAGGTGCGTAGCGTATTCTTATCCGGGTCTTTGATTCCTGAGGTATATGCTTTTTCTTTTCCGTAGCGCATAATCGCCGACTCAAAATCAAGGTATACCGCTTCTCCGGTTTTGTTGACCCCGAAACCGGCATCACAGCGCTCTTTTGCAGCTCTAGAGGCCACATCCCGTGGCACCAAATTACCAAAGGCAGGATACCGTCTTTCCAGGTAATAATCACGGTCTTCTTCCTTTAATTGTGTCGGTTTTAGTTTGCCTTCCCGTATGGCCTGTGCATCTTCCAAACGTTTGGGTACCCAGATACGCCCATCGTTTCGTAACGATTCGGACATTAAGGTCAATTTGGATTGGTGATCTCCTGAAACAGGTATGCAGGTCGGGTGTATTTGTGTAAAGCACGGATTGGCAAAGAAAGCCCCTCGCTTATGTGCTTTCCATGCGGCCATAACATTGGCGCCCATACAGTAAGTGGATAAAAAGAAAAGGTTGCCGTATCCACCTGTGGCAAGTACTACGGCATGGGCCGAGTGTCGTTCGATTTCGCCGGTAACCAAATTACGGGCGATGATTCCTCTAGCTTTTCCATCGACCAATACGATGTCAAGCATTTCATGCCGGGTGTACGATTTGATTTTCCCTCTTTGAATCTGCCGATTCATCGCAGCATAGGCACCTAATAATAATTGTTGTCCAGTTTGTCCTTTGGCATAAAAGGTTCGGGAGACCAAAACACCTCCGAAAGAACGGTTATCTAAAAGACCTCCGTATTCACGTGCAAAAGGAACCCCCTGCGCTACACATTGGTCAATGATGTTCGTCGAAACCTCTGCCAAGCGATATACGTTTCCTTCTCGTGAGCGATAATCACCACCCTTTACCGTATCGTAGAAGAGTCGGTATACACTATCACCATCTCCTTGATAGTTTTTCGCTGCATTCACACCGCCTTGTGCGGCAATAGAGTGCGCCCGTCGTGGGGAGTCTTGATAACAAAACGTTTTGACGTTATACCCTAACTCTGCCATGGTCGCGGCAGCAGAACCTCCTGCCAAACCGGTGCCCACTACGATAACATCGATGTTTCGTTTGTTTGCCGGATTAACCAAGTCAATATGATTTTTATGATTAGTCCATTTATCGGCCAACGGCCCTGCAGGAACTTTTGAATCCAATATGCCCATACTTACTGTGTTATTGGGTTAAGATGATGATATATAGCGATGAGTATAAACCCTAAAGGGATGGCGATCGCATATATCTTCGTAAATGTTTTAATGCCTTCTGAATACCTATTGTTCACTCCCATAGTTTGAAAAGAGGAGGCGAATCCGTGCAGTAGGTGCAACGCCAATAACACAAAGGAAATGATGTACAACACCGTTCTCCAGATAGGTTCGAATTTGTGAACGGTCTCTTCGTGGTAGCGTGTTGCATCCTCGGGATTGCCTTCAAGGTACTTATACGCCATTTCCGGAAACCAGAAATCGTAGAAATGCAATGCTAAAAATGCCAAGACAACGGCACCGCTGATTAACATGTTTCTCGAAATCCAAGAAGCATTGGCGCTCCCCTTGTAACTTGCATAGCGCACACTACCTCTTGCGGCACGATTTTGTAGTTCTAAAACAAAGCCCATTACAAAGTGAACAATAACCCCTGCGATTAAAATAGGCTGCAACAGGTATTGCACTAGCGGGTTGTATCCCATAAAATGTGACCATGAATTGAAGGTGTCCGGCGCGATTACCGAGGTAACATTTATTACAAAATGTTGTCCGAGAAAGAAAACCAAGAAAAGACCCGATAACGCCATTACGACTTTTCGAGCCAGTGAAGATTTTATTAATGCACTCATTAGTTGATGATTTAGCCTTACAAAAATACTGTAGGGATGAGTTATTAACAAACTTTCAAGGTCTTTAGTATGTTATTTGGAAGCATTTTAATCTATTCATGAATTACGTTCAATAATAAGTCTTGGAATACGGGATATCGGGAATTATAATTAAACAAAAAGCCCCAAGGATATTCATATATACTATAGGATTCGGGGGTGTTACAAAGTTTTGCGCTCAAATATGAAATTGAGGTGATTTCAATGGCGTCTTACTTGGGAAAGGGCTTTACGAGACGTATGTCACTAATGCGTGTGCCAACTCAAAGAAAGTTGTTCGTGCGCTTGCCTGCCTGTTCAATCAACGGGCATCGAGTTGGTGAATTTGATTTCCTTGGAATGCCTTAGGAGCTTTCTTTGTTGACTGACGGTTTTTTCAGGACTTGTTTACCTTAATGACAAGCCTACAAACATATCAATTAAATTTCCAGACATCGTTTAGTTTGGTATTTGTAGCAACTTCACCTCCTGCGATCAGTAGCATATACTCGGAATTGGAAACCAGGGTAGGCGAAAAACGTGCGCCGTAACCGGCATCGATGGTTTCTCTTATCCAAGTTGCACCATCGCTACTATACCAGAAATCGGTGTATTTTATGTCTTCCATTGCCGTCTCCTTAAAGCCCCCGGTAAGCCAGATTTTATCATTAAAAATGGCACAATTAAAAAAGACACGTTTAGAGAAGCTGTTGGTGCCTTGTTGGGTCTGAGTCCAATTAGAACCATCGCTAGAAGACCAGACATCCGCAGTTTCTTCATCTGTCATGGCCAAAGCACCGCCCAACACGAACATCTTTTCATTAAATACTATTGCTTTAAAACCATACTTCGCCGAATAGGGCGCAGCGTTGGTTTCTAGCACCCAATCCACACCATTGGTCGAACTCCAGATTTCTTCGGTGCTGCCGGTGGTCACATCAAAAAAGTTCTCCAGACCGCCCAAGGCATAGAGTTTATCATTGTATGCCAAAAGTTCAACCTGGGCTCTTGGACTAAAATCGGCATTGGCTGTTTCTTCCATCCAGTCTATACCATTGGCGGAACTCCATACATCGTTCAAAAGACTACCGTTGGTGAAGCCACCTAAAACAAAGATTCGGTCATTGAAAACGGTAACCCCAAATTGTGCTCGGCCACTGAACCCAGGATCTTCGGTTTCCAAAACCCATTCTTCCCCATCACTGCTCGACCATACGTCATTATTCAGGTCTTCGATATTGGCAGCACCGCCGATGACCCAAAATTTATCTTTAAAGAATACACTGCCATGGCCTTCGCGAACATCAAAGGCAGTATTGGTTCTAAGCGCCTCTTCGCTGAAATTTAAAGGGCGCGTAAAAAAACGAAAGGTATCACTTTCAATAGTACCGCCTTGGTTGTCGCGTGCAACTACTTTCCATGTAAACCGACTGTCTAGAGATAGTGGGTCAACAATGCTAAAGGTGGTCTCGGAAAGTCCTTGTGCTAGGATAACGGTAGGTTCTGGAACTGTTGATTCCAGATTTGGGATGAGAACATTTTGAGCGCCTCCTTGAATTTCCAAATAAAGATCGTACACCACAGTATCGCCGTCGATATCGGTTGCCGCCTCCCAGGTCAAAGTAGGGGTCAATGAAACCGCTTCCGCATCATTTTCAACAGTTAGCAATGCGAATGCATTAGGCGCGGTATTTGTTCTTACCTCGGCGTCGTTATCCTTTTTACAACTCGTTAAAAGAAAGACCAACAAGAGTAGTTGAATTGTAATCCTCATTTTTTCGTTTTTAGTTAGGGCCATAAGGCGAGGAGACTCAATCGTTGTGTGCATTTTTAATCCCATTCAAAGCGGAATACACCTGTACGTTCCTCGATTTCTTCATTTTCATTGACCGCAGACCCATAATCGCCCGTAAATTTTGGGAGATACTCGGAGTTGGACAAATACCCCCGCATATAGGTGGTTTCGCCTCCTGAGAGATTGGTGATAAAATCAACCAATATACTGCCCCCCTCGATTGTAGTCCAATTGCCCGCTGCCGAAAAGGCCGGATTGCTGTAGCGCTCCATGGCGACAGTGCCATCTTCGTTTAACCAAAGGGCGTAGTCTACT
The DNA here is from genome assembly GCA_947494565.1 of uncultured Flavobacteriaceae bacterium. Taxonomy (GTDB): domain Bacteria; phylum Bacteroidota; class Bacteroidia; order Flavobacteriales; family Flavobacteriaceae; genus Maribacter_C. Next base: position 224,047 of record CANLVG010000008.1, read on the forward strand.
GGGATTGCCGAATAATCTATTTCTTCCACATCAGGATCGACCATTTCAAAACCACCACTGAAAAAAGCTTTGATCAAAGAGTTGGTCAATAGAATTTCCACCGTTTCCGTAGTTTCTCCGCTTTCTGCGGTAATGGTAAAATCATAAGAGCCCAGCGGAAGGTTTTTGCCCCAGGAAATTTGACCGGTAAGGCTGTCGAAGACAATATGATCTCGTCGCAATATTTCCGTGGAAGAGGTAATGGAATAGAAACCTGCATCTCCATTCCATTGTATAATATTCGGTGCGATACCCCCCGCTGTCCTGAAGGTCGTATTGATTTCTGATTCGGGGTAAGACAATTGAATTTTACGAACCGGCTCAGGAGCTGCTGAATCTTTACTGCAACTGATAAAGAGATATAAAAGAGCTAGGCAGAGGATATTTTTCATAACCGGTTTATTTTAGTACGTAGGTTACTTTCACATCATAGTAAAATTCGCCAGGGGGTCTGTTGTAATACAAAGCAACAGCATACGGTTTGTCGAGGACGCCTCCATTTTCTTCTATAGCCAAAATGGCACCTACCTGTCTTTTTGCGGTCTTGGCAAGTAGGATCGCCTGACCCAGGGCTTTGTCGAGCGCCATTTTGGTAATTTTCGCTGCTTCTTGAGGGTCGATTTCAATAGAGGAACGCATATCCAACCGATTCATAGTGGGTATTTGAAGGTTTAGAAATCGCTTCATATCTTCCACTGATTTGGTCTCATATTGGTAAATAATACCCTCCTTGTTGTAGCCCATGGTTTCAAAGCCAAAATCGCTCGGGTATTCCTTTACATCGGCCCACGACAATCCGATATCGGTTACACTTTTTTTAAAGTGTTCTACCATCTGCTCTAAGCTCAGTACATTCTTATCATAAGAAGAGAACGCAGTGCTCAAAGAAATATCGGCTTTGAATGTTGGGTCAGGGTCAATATAGATGACCCTTGCACTTACGGTTATGGTATTCGCTTGTTCTTGTGCTTTTGCATTGAAGGCCACAAGCATAACAAATATGATAAATAGTTTCATTTGTGATTTCATGTTTTCCAGTTTTAGTACATTCAGATTTAGCAGGTTTGTGCTCTTCTAATTTCCAAAAGACCATACATCAGAATAATACCCACTGGTATAAATTCCGGTTTTAGTAGGGTTAGAGATGAGAGGATACCCAGCAAGGGCCCAAAAACGCTTGTTAAATACGACCGATGTGTGTTCGGCTCGGCTTCTGAAATCGTTGCTTGTCTTTACCTTTTTCCAAGTAATACCGTCTTTACTACGCCAGATATCGTTTAAGAACTTCGCGTTACCCGCGTAACCTGCAATCACCCACATATATCCATTATAAGTAACGGCGGTATGGCTCGATCTCGGGGTAAAGTCGGCGTTTGGAGTGGCTAATATCCAGCTGCTACCGTCTTCGGTATACCAAACATCGTTTTTAAAATCACCCCCCAATTCATCTTTCACATAGCCTCCAATTACCCAAAGCTTATGGTCATAGACCAGAGCAGTATGGTCGGCACGTTTACCAAAGGGAGCGTTTTGTAAAAATGAAGTCCAATTACTGCCGTCACCACTTGCCCAAACATCGGCTTTGAAGTCTTGGTTGCCAGTCAGTGAACCCGCTCCGCCTATGACCCACATGCGTCCGTTGAAGGTGGTTAAGGTGTGTCTGCTTCTTGGTGGAAATACAGCTTCTGTTGTGGCCGCCTCCCAAGTTTGGCCATCTTTTGAAGACCAAACATCGTTGAAGATCTCAAAATCCAATAGCGTACCGTTTCTGCCACCTGTCACCCACATTTTGCCGTCATGTGCGGTTATGGCATGATCGGATCTTGAGGAAAACGCCGCGTTCGGATTGACCAATTTCCATTCTTGCCCATCCTTCGATTGCCACACGTCGTTAGGATTTGGTCCGATGATATCCCCGGCGATCACCCACATTTTTTCATCATGTACTACAGAGGCATGGAAAGCCCTGCCATCGAAGGGGGCTTCTTTTTCAATTAATTCGGCTTTTATCGATAGTGGTTTTGTTATAAGTCCACCCAAATTATTGGGCTCCAAAGACGCACTATCATCGGCTAGTTCTTCTTTCCCACATGCGAATATGAGCAAAAGGGCACTTAGGCGAACAAGTTTATTCGTTGTTGTCATTTGTATGGAATTTTAAGTTGTATACAAGAGGAAATTAAGCGGGTGTTATTTCAGGTGATTTCCCCCAACTGGATATTTCACCATATTGTTGGGGGAAGCACTAACCATATACTTAGTTTTCGATTTCGAAGTGTGCGGTAATTTCTTCGTAAGTCATTTTTTGATAGTCTATCGAAGATTTTCCACTAGTTGAAACTGCTCCTGGAATGAGTACATAGCGGTATTGCTCCAAGAAAGTACCATCACCTGCATTTTCTCCTTCTTCATTGGCCGCTACCGTAATCCGAATTTCACCGCCTTGAGCCCTGAAGTAATACGATTGCTGACGTGCGGTTCCAAAAACTATCGGTAGCTGATATACTAAATTACCACCACCACCAATCACCACTCTACGTGCATACACCAAAATGGTTCCAAAATTCAATAGGTCACTGTCGATTTGTGGGGCGTCAATCGTAAATGAGCTAGAGGTAGTGATGATATTGTTGCTGAATTCGGTATTTACCCAATCTGAATAAATGACATTGGCTGTACCAGGTTCACCTTGCTCTCCTTGTGCACCGTCTACACCATCCGCTCCATCTGCGCCGTCGGCCCCGGCAAGTCCCGCTGACCCTTGTTCTCCCTGTGGTCCTGCTGGTCCAACAGGACCTTGTTCTCCGTCCTTTGAACAAGACGCCATAAATAACATTGCTGCCAATATGCAGCACATCATCGTTGTAGTTTTCTTTGTTTTCATCATTTTATATATTTATTTAAACAGTATGGAACAAACCTAATATGCAATCGCACTAGGGGAGTCCCGGAATTTTAAGATTGAAAAAATCAGGACACTGTGCAGAGACTGTTCTTATACTGAACAGGGGTCAGGCCCGTATGCTTTTTAAAAGCGGAGTAAAAGGCCGATTTTGAGTTGAACCCGGCTTCCAAGCCGACGGAGACAACGGTATAATGCGCAAAGGCTTCTGAGCCCAAATTCCTTTTGACATCGGCGATGCGGTACTCGTTGACAAAGTCGATAAAACTTATCTGAAGTAGGCTGTTGACCATGCTCGATAAATAGCAGGACGAAATTCCCAAGGCCTCTGCAACTGTCGTAAGGCTCAAATACGGATTACGATACAATTTTTTGGACCGCATCAATTCTTCCAGTTTTTTGAAGTATTGATTTGCTCTGGCAAAAGGCTTTTTTGACTTTGTAGTATGCAATTCTTTGATGCGCTGGGCGCAGAGGGCAGCAATGATATTCAATAGGCAAAGATGTTTTTCGGTAAAAAAATCCTCTTCGGGATGCTCTGAATCGATTATTCCGAAAAGTCGATCATTGACAAGAATCGGAACGCATAGTTCTGAAAGTCGCGGGGCATCATCAACTATATATCTAGGGTCTCTAGTAGTATTTCTAATGATTTCGGGCTTTCCAGAAGCGGCTACACTACCCACAATGCCCTCTCCAAGATCAAGCCGGATCCGATTGTATATGAACTCATCAGAAGGATTTTTAGTGCCATAAGCAGCCCGTTGCACCAGCTCATGCTTTTCATGGTCGTAACTATAAATGACACAATCGATTAGACCTAGCCTGTGAATGACATTTTTGGTAATGTCCCACAGCACTTCATCAATAGATTCCTTTGTGCGCAGCGAGGTTGAAAAAAAGCTGATGGCCCTTATCTCCTCAAGTGTACTTAAGGTGTTACTTTCTTGCATAATTCCATAGTTTTAAATTTTCAAGACCGATCGGCGATACCGTTTCGGTTAAACATGGATTTAAGCTAGTTTTTGATTTCAAGGGTAAGGAGAGCCCGAGGGGATCCTTAGCCCGAAATGGTCGAAGACAAATGTATTGTGGGGCGAGTGAAGGTAGCCGGACTATGGTTCCAGATACTTGGATTATAAGACAATCGAGAATTATTTTTCTTGGAGTATTGTTGTAAACAGCAACGGTAAGAAATGCTTAAAATGCTGACTTATATGTTTTTACGTGTCTCACTAGGCGGATAGCCAAATGTTTTTGAAAATTGTCTCGAAAAATAGGCAGGATCTTCAAAGCCTACTTCGTATGCCACTTCAGAAATATTCATTTCAGTGCTTTTTAACAACTGCTTTGCCCGTTGCAATTTCACTTTCTGAATGAACAGACTGGACGACAAATCGGTCAAGGCCTTGAGCTTTCGGTGCAAATGACTTCTGCTAATGCCCAAAGCGCGACAGATCTCTAGAATTCCGAATTGTGAATTATCGATATTTTCCTCGATCAGCTTCCTAACCTTGAGAACGAATTCGTTCGGCTCATTAAGAGTCGAGTTGGCATTATTTTCCCAATACTCCTGATTTTGATATTTTTTGCGAAGCACCTCACGTTGTTCGAGAAGGTTTACTATCTGAAGTAGCAATTCCCTTTCATCAAATGGTTTTTCCAAATAGGCGTCGGCTCCAAGTTTTAACCCTTCTAATTTCGATGCGGTATCTGATTTGGCCGTCAACATAATTACGGGAATATGATCGGTGATGCGGTTTGACTTTATAGTTTGACATACCTCAAAACCATTTTTAATGGGCATCATGAGATCGGTAATCACCAAATCTGGAACCGTTTCGACAACGGTTGATAAACCACTTTCCCCGTTGTGGTCAAAACTCAACCGATAGTCTTGCTTTAAGATCAACTCCAAATACGAGCAAATGTCCAGGTTATCCTCGATAATATGGATGATCGGATATTCGTCTGCTGCCCTACCGAAATCAGTAGGCGAATCGTTGGTATGTACATCAATAGTTTCGGTACCCGTCTCAAAAGGGATTTCTTTCGTGGCTTTATGTTCAATGGGTAAGGACACTTTGAAGTTGGTGCCCTTTCCCAAGGCACTTTTTACCACGATCGTACCCTTCATGAGTTCAACCAATTCCTTGGTAAAAGACAACCCGATGCCGGTACCTTCGGTATGCCCCTTGACTTGATGGTAACGTTCGAAAATGCGCGGTAGTTCTTCCTCAGGAATACCGATACCATTGTCCTTGACATCAAAACAGCAATGGTCACCCTGACGGGTTACTTGAAAATAGATATCCCCTTTGACCGGCGTATTTTTTATGGCATTTGAAATGAGGTTCGAGAAGATGTGCTTTATCTTTTGTGCATCGAAATCCATCTTGAGTATTTCCGCATCATTTAAAAAGTGCAGTCTTATTTCTTTGGCACTTGCTAAAGATTCAAAAGAATTCACCAGGTATTTCAGGAAAACAATGATATCTCCATGTGCCATTTCAATATGTAATTTGCCTACTTCAAGTTTTGAAAGGTCTAAGAGCTGGTTCACCAGATCATTGAGCTCGTTACTGCTTCTCATTATGGTCTTCACTGATTTGTCCATTTCCTTCCCCCCATTTTTCCTAAGGGTTTTGGCCATACCTGAGATGAGGGTTAATGGGGTTTTGAGTTCATGCGCTACATTGTTGAAAAAATTGGTTTTAAAGGTATTGAGTTCTTGAAGTCTTATTTTTTCCGCTCGTTCCAATTTGCCCTTAAGCACATAGTGATGAACCGCTAGCAAAATAGCAGCGAATACCAAAAAATAGACCAAATAGGCCCAATTGGTTCGCCACCATGGAGGCTTCACAATGAATTTCAATCGGATAGTATTGGCAGTAAATTCCAAATCGGGATTGGTTGCGGCCACCTGTAGTTCGTAAGCTCCAACTGGAAGGCTATTGAATGTAATCGAACGCTCGCTACCATTATCTTGCCAGGTATTATTCAGGTTGGCAACCCTGTACTGATACTTGGTTTTTTCGGCTAGGTGATAGTTCAGGGTGGTATAATTGACAAGGAATGAGTTGTTGTCGTAGTCCAAGGTGATTTCCTTGTTTTCGGTATCGAATAGATTTGTCCGGTTATTGGTCGAGGGTATTGACGGTTGTACTGAAGTAAAGAAAAAATCGACCTTCGGAGGTGAGAAGGTGTCAAAAAGAACAGGGTCTATTTCTTGAATACCATTGTCGCTCCCAAAAAAGAGAATACCTTCAGTATTTTTGTATGCTGAAGAGAGCAGAAAGTTATTGCTTATCAATCCATCTTCTTTCCCTAAAAAATTGAAGTCCCCCGTTTTTTTATTGAATTGAAAAATTCCGTTACCTACAGTACTTCCCCAAATATTCCCATAATCATCCTCGAGGATGGCCATAATTTTTTCGTCTTTTAACCCATCTTTTTTAAGGTATCTTTTTACGTCGAAAGTATTCGGATCTATTGCATTCAAGCCCGCATCGGTGCCGACCCAAATGGTTCCGTCGGAAGCTTCGAGCAATGAGGTGGCCAAACGATTTGAAAGACTGTTTGCATTACCCACTTCATGATTGATATTTTCGAACACCGGAGTTCCTCCAGAGGGCACCTCATGCGGATTTTTCAATACATAGATTCCAGACCTCAAAGTACATAGCCATAAACGCCCCCTTGAATCGAACATTAGATCGATGCGGGGCGAATTATGCAGGGTTGGGGTATTGTCTGTACTGAACGTTTCGAAGGTCTGGGAGCTCTTATGATATCGAATCAGGTTCTCATTGGCGATCATCCACAAATTGTCTGTTTGGTCTTCTCCTATAGACCATGCTCCTTTGAAATAGGAGGTCGAGATCGTTTTAAAGCGAAATGAAGCGGTATCTATTTCAAAAAGGCCTACGCCTATAGCATATAAGGCACCGGAGCGAGTCTTGTGCATTCCATAGACCTTAGGTGAAAGTATTTTTTCGATTTGCTTTTTTTCATCCATACGGAAAAGACCTTCGTCAGCGGCAACCAAAAGATGGTTGTTAACTTCATGAAAGGCCCTAATATCATGTAGCTTAACATCATACACGAGTTTTTTATTAGATGGGAATCGGGTCATAAAACTTGATATGAACGCTAGGCCTTTGTTGGTGCCGATCCACATATTTTTATGTATGTCTTCATAGAAGCTCAAGGCTTGAATGCCGGGAATATCCTTTTCAAAAAAGGTCTGATATGGATAAAACGCAACTGCATTTCGACTTTTGTTTACGATTGAAATGCCTTTTTGCCCTCCAATCCAAATACGATGTTCCGAATCTTCCATAATCGCATTATCGGCAAAAAGAAGTGAAACCAATGGGCTGATTTTGAATTGTGTCGATGGAATATAAGAGCCATTTGAAAATTGCAGGACGACGATCTCACTTGAATAAAGCCCGAAAAGTTGGTCTTCTGAATCGATGAAAATATGCTGTATGGTACTATCCGAATTTTCAAAGACTTTTTTGACCTCTAGTGTATTCGTGTCATAGGTATAGATGACAGAATTGGAAAGAAAGAAAACAGTACCATTTGAATTTTGTCGTATATCTTTAATCGTGCCCTCAAATAACTGATCAAAGGCATCACCCTTTGCCCTTTCCTTAAAAAGTCCACTTTTAGTGGCGATATATAGACCTCCCTTTGTTGAGTGGAGTAATTTGTTTATCGATGTTATCGTATCTTTTTGATGAACAATGGATTTGTGATTGAATTCGTCTTTCATGGAATCATATACATCAAGACCTCCATAATCAACACCAAACCAAAGTTCATTTTTTGATTTTTTGACAATCCGTTTTACCCAATTGGCTATCGGACTATTGCTATTTTCAGGATCATGGGTGAAACTCTTGAAGGCGTATCCGTCAAAACGATTTACACCGTATTGTGTGGCAAGCCAAAGATAACCTTGATCATCTTGGGCAATATCCGAAATCCAATTGTTCGAAAGGCCATTACTGGTATCCCAGACCTTTGCTTTGTGCTGTCCTTTTAGGGTGCCCAAAGAAAGCGTAAAAAATAAAACAAAAATGGGGGTAGTGAAACGCATGGCTGCTTCGCGTCTTTTTTGTTTAATGACGGTGATTTGTCCTACCTGTATCCAGATGATGAGGTGATATGACATTTAAAGGTAAGTATATCTTCACTTAGACTAGGTCATCTTTGTATAAATTGCGATATTCAGGGTATCAAATGACACTAATCAACTTTAAATGAATATCGGGCTCCTTTCCGTGAGTATGAATGTCTATTCCACCAAAAGGATAGTGGAGGAAGCAGAAAATTTAGGCCATTATATTGAACAGATCGACCACACCAAATGTGTGGTAAAGCTGGGAAAAGGGAAACCTCAGATTTTTTATCATGGTGATAACATTACCAATGAGTTCGACGCGGTAATTCCGCGAATAGGCTCAAAGGTTACGCGACACGGTGCTGCTATTGTAAAGCAGTTTGAGATGAACGGTATCTTTAGCACAGCACGTTCACTAAGCATCACACGCGCTAGAAATAAAGTTCGGACCCTACAGATTATGTCACGAAAAGGCATCCCGATTCCCGAAACCTTGTTCGCAATCAACCCCGATAATATCAAAGAGCAAATAGAGATCTTAGGCGGTGCCCCGGTTATCATAAAGCTTCAGGAAGGCACACAAGGTTTAGGTGTCATTTTAGCCGAAACAAAAAAGTCGGCAAAGTCGATTATCGATACTTTTTACAAGATGGACACGAGTATTTTGATCCAGGAATACATTGAGGAATCCAATGGGGAAGACATCCGTATTTTTGTGGTCGGTAATAAAATTGTGGCCAGTATGAAACGAACCAGTGAGGTAGGCGAGTTTCGGTCTAATGTGCATCGAGGGGGAGGTACAGAAGTAATTAAACCTAGTGCCAAAGAGCAGTTTATTGCTCTCAATGCTACCAAATATCTGGGACTTGGGGTCGCTGGAGTAGATTTGATACGTTCGAAAAAGGGACCGTTGTTGATCGAGGTGAATGCCTCTCCAGGATTGCGGGGAATCGAGGGTGCTACTGGAGTAAACATCGCAAAAGAAATTATACTATTTGTTGAACGAAATGGACGTCGTAGAAGAAAATAAGGAAATCGTTATCGGAGGAGATACCGTTGCGCCGGGTGAAGATAAACTCTTGAGCATCAGTATTGATCGGTTACCGACCGGAACATTGATCGACATTCCTGTTTATGTGTTCAACGCCAAAAAACCGGGTCCGACCATTTTGGTTCAAGCCGGTTTACATGGCGATGAAATCAATGGTATCGAAATTGTACGGCGTATGATTGCCGAAAAACGGTTTCGTGTCAAAAAAGGGGCGATTATAGCCGTGCCTATTCTTAATATTTTCGGTTTTATCCATTTTTCCCGTGATGTGCCCGACGGTAAAGATGTGAACCGAAGTTTTCCCGGAACCAAAAATGGCTCCATGGCCAGCAGAATCGCCTACCATTATGTCACTGAAATTATGCACCAGATCGATTATGGTATCGATTTACATACCGGTGGAGGCCAGCGACACAATTTTCCACAGATACGCTATACCCAAGAAGATTCAAAAAGTGCCAAGCTAGCGGCACTGTTCAATGCGCCTATTTCTTTTTCTTCCAAGTTGATTCGGGGCTCTTTCAGAAATGCGGCGTTCAAGATGAACAAGCCCACCGTGGTTTTTGAAGCTGGTGAGAGTATGCGCTTTGATGACTATTGTATTATGGAAGGTATGCAGGGCATTTTGAACATACTCAAGCACTTTGAAATGATAACCAAAATCGAGCCCAAATATGTCGAGCGAAACGGAACCATTCATCTAGAGGGTAGGCGCTGGCTACGAGCCCCTACCGCAGGGATGTTCATTCCGGAAGTCACCAACGGCAGTGAAATCACAAAGGGGCAGGAAATGGGAATGATTACTGATACCTACGCCAAGCGGGTCAAGCGAATAAAAGCCCCATTCGATGGGTATGTCTTTTGTATCAACCATCAAGCAGTAGTCAATCAAGGAGAGGCCCTTTTTCATGTGGGACACCAGAGACCGAACTGAAGTATACCCCTCTAATTTTTAGTTCTGGTGAACAGAAGCTCGCCGGTATGATTCCCATCACAGTCATTGCCGGTAAAATCGATTTTGATCGTATAAGGATCTTTTGAGGTTATCGAGCCGGTTCCGGTAAAACTACCAGTACAATTAACGATTTGGTCGTTAAAATTGAATGAACTGATGGCATCACCCTCTAAATTCATGGTTATGGTACCATCGTTGCCCTCATCTTTACAACATGACGTAAAGGTCGAAGTGGCAAAAAACTCGGCGCGCAGCCTAGTTTTATCCGAGCTCGCAAATGAAATTTTAGCGGAAATGGGAAAGTCCGTAAAAACTGCATCGGTGTCCGTAGTAGAATTCCAGAGACCTTGGTAATCTCCCTCTAAGGTAGCTTCTTCCTCTTCTTTTTGTTCGACATCCGGTTCATCGTCATTGGAACTGCAGGAAAATAGCATAAAAAATAACGCTATCACCGATAAAGGAACTATCACTTTCTTATTCATACATCAATTCTTTTAGAAATTTCATTCAGACCTAAAACTATCCGTTTCCACAATCCGATGAGATGCAATTGAAGTGTAAAGCGCTTATTTTGAAGTGAACGCCCTGTTTTTTGAAGTGAATGGTATTTTACCCACCTGCAGTAGCAGTCTAGAGTAGCGCGCCACTTTTATTTTGTATACATTGTAGGGCCATGAGATTAACTTCAATCATTGTAGATGATGAACCATTGGCGAGAAAACTAATAGCCAATCTACTGGAAACCATTTCCGAAATTGAAATTGTAGGCCAATACGGAACGGGTAAGGAAGCTCTATTGGCCATAAACAGGCAGATGCCAGACTTGTTGTTTGTAGACATTCAGCTAAAGGATATGACGGGCTTTGACATTTTGCAACGGCTAAAAATCAAGATGCCCTTGGTGATTTTCGTCACAGCCTTCGATTCTTACGCTATCGAGGCCTTCAATATCTTCGCCTTTGATTATTTACTCAAACCTATTGTTGAAAAACGATTTTATCAATCGGTCTATAGGGCAGTTGAGACGTTCAGGTCACAAAATAGTCAAGATTTCGACGGTAAAATGTCCAAGTTGCTCAGCCATATACAAGAGGGTCAAATTGAAAAAGTTGAAGGCGCTCCCTCAAGGATTCCCATTCCGTCGGGAAACAAGACCGTGTTTGTAAAGCCGGCGGACATTAGTTATATACTGGCCTCGAACTATTATATAGAAGTCTATACTAAAGAAAACAAACACCTGTTGCGAACTTCGATGTACAGTATTATGAACGAGCTAGATCCAAATCTGTTTATTCGTATTCACCGTTCGAGCATCATTAATATTGGCGCGGTCGAAGAACTTCTTAATTCAGGTTTTGGTGAAATAGATGTCAAAATGCATGACGGTAAAAAATTAAGAGTTAGCAGGGGATACCGCCAGGAATTTTTGTTGAAAATGGGATTGAAGAAATGAAAAAGCGTATCGACAGAAAATTGTTTTTAATTTTATTGGGCTATGTTGGCGCATACCATGTGGTATATATTTTCCGACGTATCATTTTGAAGGCTATGGATCGACCGGAATATGCCGAGGTCAGTTGGTGGCGGGTTACTTTTGAGCCTGTTCTAGCGAACTTCCTGATTGTACCGCCGGTCATTGTTCTAATCCTGATTGTAACCAAAAAGATGATCGACAGTAAGCTGAAATGGGCCTATGTATTTCTGATTCATTTCGGACTTTCCTTTATCTATTCATTCATCATCACCGCCTTTGGGTATATCTATGAGTATTTTTTCCTGGGCACAATTTTCTTTGGCGGAACGTTTAAAGAGTTCATTGTGCGCACTATGTTCGGCTCCAATCTGAACTTTTTGGGCTATGTGGGGTTTGTCACGATTATATATTCTTACTACTACATCCAACGGGTGGGGAAAACAGAACTGCAGAAAGTGCAGTTGACCCAACAGCTGCAAAACGTTAAAATGCAGGCTTTGAAATCGCAGCTGAATCCGCATTTTTTGTTCAATACCCTAAACAGTATTTCCTCCCTTATCAAGGAGGATATAGACAGGGCCCAACAGATGTTAGGTAATCTAGGGGATCTTCTACGGGAAATTTTACTGGTCAAAGACGAAAATCTGATTCCAGTGGATAAAGAGATGGTCATATTGAACAAATACCTTGACATCATGAAAACACGTTTCTCTGAAGATTTATCCGTGAAGATCGAAGTCGAGGAAGATGTTGAAAATGTATTGATTCCTAGTATGTTGATTCAACCCATCATGGAGAATTCCATAAAATATGGGTATTCTTATGATTCAACCTACTTAGAAGTTGAGTTGCGAATTTTCAAAATCAATGAAAAAGTCTGTCTGGAAATTCGAAATAACGGACCACAAATTTCTGAAAACAATGGAAAGAATGGTTTGGGTATCGCTAACATTAAAGAGCGGCTGAAGACACTCTTCGATGATGATTTTAGTTTCTCTTTTTCCAATTTAGAAGATGGTCAAGGGGTAAAAACCACGATTGTACTTCCTTCCGTTCTTTCGAATTAGATTGCCGTAGTAATCCTCAGGAGCGCTATTGAATATGGGGTACGCTTAGGGTGTATTCTGCCCCAAAAAAGGCTCGTTTCAGCATTGGAAACATTTGAGAATCAGCTGCGGTAGGGGTTGATAACGAAGAGTTTACCCATGCACTTTATCGATGAAATTTACGCTATGCCGAAAAAAGATATCCTTTTGTCGATAGGTAGTGCATAAATCTCGAATTTGTCCTTCAAACCAAACCAAACCAAACTAAATGAAAAGAAAACTACCCAACCTAAATTACAGAAAACTCCTGTTTGCCTTTTTGAGCCTCATACTGCTAGGAGCAGTGCCTTATTTTGCAGGATCTGGGCTTGACAATCCTGAGCCGTTGGGAAAATACCTGAACAATAACTTTCCTGCTACGGTTTCCATTTCTCAGGGATTACCCTATGTGCCTATATATCCGAATCTGACGTTCGATTCTCCATTGACTTTCAATGAACTTCCGAATGCACAACGGATTCTAGTGGGGCAGCGCGATGGTAAGATCTACTGGTTCAATAAAACACCAGACGTAGCTCAAAAAAATATGCTCATTGATCTCAGCAATAAAGTTGGTGTGGTCTGGGACGGTGGGTTTTTAGGATTGGCCTTACATCCTGAATTTGATACCGGCGCGGGTAAGGATTACTTCTATACCTTCTATACTACCAAAGATGTCAATGGGAACAATTTCCCAAACCGTTACACGACCCAGAATTGTACAAGTGAGGAGTACTGGGGTAATTTCTTGATTTTATCAAGATATACTATGAACCCGAATACGATGCAGGTATCCCCTAGTTCGGAGCAGATTTTGCTCAAATTGAGAATGTATGGCACCACGCATCGAGGAGGCGGCTTGCTATTTGGAGATGATGGCTTTCTGTATCTTACCACTGGCGACCAGACAGCCTTTAGAAAGTCGCAGGATATTCAAAACAATTTGGATGGTGGGGTACTTCGATTAGATGTTGATAAGGACCCCCTTAAGAGTCATCCTCCGGTTAAAAATATGCCTAATGATCATGGGTTCTTCGATGAAATTACCGGAAATGGCTACTGGATCCCGAATGATAATCCCTTTCTAAGTCCAAGTGGTCAAAACTTCGAGGAGTATTATAGCATGGGGCATCGGAACCCACACCGAATGACCAAAGATCGGGCCACCGGCGACCTCTATATTGGAGAAGTAGGCTTGGGTCGTCATGAGGAAATCAATGTGGTAAAGAAAGGCGGCAATTTTGGTTGGCCGGTATACGAAGGGCGCTATAAAGGCAATCTTTGCGGAAATACGCTGTACAACAATATGGCCCACGAAGAGCCCTTGGTGGCTTTCCCAAGATCAGTGGCCAATGCCATTATGGGCGGGTACGTCTATCGTGGTTCGGAAATACCCGAAATGCAAGGGCGATATATCTGCGCGGATTATGGAAACGGTGAAGAAATATTCTCGGTAGATATCGATACCGGAAGTTACGAACAGCTCGGTAGTTTTTCATCGACGAATATTATATCCTTTGGAGAAGATAAACAGGGTGAAATGTATATTCTAAAGCAAGGTGTTTCTACCTTGTATAAGTTGGTGACGCGGATGACGTTCGATGAAACCCTTCCCCAAGCCCTTTCACAAACCGGAGCATTTACCAATTTGAACAACCTGACACCGACCAATGGTTTAATACCATATGATTTGGTTGAATCATTCTGGTCTGATGGGGCAGCGAAAAAAAGATGGATTGGTATCCCTAATGATGGAACCCATAACACCCCAGAGGAACAAATCGACTATTCTGAAAACGGAAATTGGAATCTTCCGGTGGGGTCTGTTTTAATCAAGCATTTCGAGATGCCCCTCGATGAGAATAACCCTTCGATTACCAAACGCCTCGAAACCCGATTTTCGGTGAAGGCCGCCGATGGTAATTTCTATTTTGCGACCTATAAATGGAACAACGCACAAACCGATGCCGTGCTACTGACGAGTGGGCTTGATGAATCTTTGACCATTACAAGGGCAGACGGCACAACTGATGTTCAAAACTGGCGATACCCGAGCAGGAACGAGTGTATAACCTGCCATAATTCCAGTACAGGCGGAACAATCGGTACGCGAACGCGCTATTTGAACAAAGACCTGACCTATCCCGCAACCGGTAGAACCGCGAATCAACTGGTGACCTTAAGCCACTTAGGTATTTTGAACCAAACGATTACAGACGCGGATACACCATCATTGTTGACCTATAAATCCACAAACGACCCCAATGCGACGATGGATGAAAAGGCGCGGTCGTATATGGACTTAAATTGTGCCTATTGTCATCAGGCCGGTTCTGATGTTCGTGCTGATTTTGACCTTAGAATGAGTCTTGATCTTGCCCAAACCAACTTGTTGGATGCAGATATTTTCAATTCGCTGGGTATTCCTGGGGAGAGAATTATTGCCGAAGGAGAACCGGACAAATCGATCCTTTATATACGGGCCAACAGTGCGAATTCAAACGTCTCCATGCCTCCACTAGCCAAAGATCGGGTCGATGAAGAAGGGGTTGCCCTTATAGAAGCTTGGATTACACAACTTGGTACAGTACCGGTGACCAATGTATCGGCATCCCCTACGGAAGTTAGTCTAGAGATTGGCGAGACCGTTTTACCAACGGCCACCATAATACCGGCAGATGCTACTGACCAAGGGGTCAGTTGGCTTTCCGATGATTCGAGTATCGCTTCGGTTGATCCGGATTCGGGCTTAATAACGGCAATAAATGAAGGAACTACGAGCGTTACCGTAACTACTGATGATGGAGGTTATACGGCCAGTGTCTCTGTTACTGTGAACACGCCCGTCGTAGAAATCGCCGTCTACAACGTGCTCGTTTCACCGAAAACGGTTGATTTGGAAGTAGGCGAAACCGTTCAGCTCATAGGGGCTGTTGAACCTTTGGATGCGACCAATCAAAATGTGAGTTGGATATCAAATGACCCGACGATTGCTACTATCGATTCAAATGGGCTGGTGACCGCAATAGGCGCTGGCGTCATTGATGTTACGGTATCCGCCGAAGATGGAGGCTATTCCGCTAGTGCTATCATAACGGTTACTGGAGGAACACCACCGGATGTAGCGGTATACAACATTTTAGTAGCTCCAACCACCGTAAGTTTGGAAGCAGGGGAGACCGTGCAACTTACCGCAACTACCGAACCGGCGAATGCGACCAACCAAAATGTAAGTTGGATATCTAACAATCCGGCGATTGCGACCATAGATTCAAATGGACTCGTTACTGCTGTAGGGGAGGGCGTTATCGACGTGACGGTTTCTGCTGAGGATGGTGGATATTCCGCCAGTTCCTTGATAACCGTAACGGGCGGAACACCACCACCCGTGTCCGTCTATAATATTTTGGTGGCACCCAACGAAGTGACCCTAGGTCTTGGCGAAACCTTTCAATTAAACGCTTCTACCGAACCCTCGAACGCCACGAATCAATCCGTGACCTGGTTTTCGAACAATCCGGCCATTGCATCCGTTGACACCTCAGGTCTGGTTACTGCAACGGGATTGGGTGAAATCGATGTTACGGCGGTCACGGATGACGGGGGCTATACAGCCAGTGCTATTATTAATGTAGTGGCATCATCTCAAAGTAGCGCTGTCAATGTATTTCCGATTCCGGCTTCTGGAAGGGTGAATGTTGACCTCGCCGAATATGAAGGTCAGGAAGTGGAGATTAAGTTGTACAATCAGAATAACAGCTTACTTGAGACCTTTCGTATTGACCAAGACCATCAAGATATCAATGAACTGATACTGGATACGTATCCATCGGGGTACTATTATCTCTTGTTTCAGACCAGTGATAGCTGGTCGACACGTCCGATAATTATCAACTAAGAATAGGGCCCTGATATCATCAGGGCTTTTTTTATGTTTCGTAAACGTTTAAATAGGCTTAAGGGGGGTATCTAGTGTTTCATGCCCTAGATGAACGGTACGTCCACTTTAGTACGAAACAGACCGAGTAGTCTAATGGGTTGTATTTCCTGCAGATTAGGGCCTAAGAACAGTAATTGAACGAAAGTATTCGACTCGAAATCGAGAGGAGTCGCCTTCTTTGTGCAGGCTGCAGCATACAGAACCGACCACTTGGTCGGTACCCGTAGTTCACCGATTCCGCTGCTTCGACGGATTGGTTTTCTAGAAACAAGACTCCAATTGACACGGTTATTCCATATCCTTCAATTGAATGGAAAGCGCTTTGGTAGAAAGCTGCACTTCGATAAGGCTGAGAACCAATGAAACCATCAATGCCAAAAGACTGATACCAAATATTAGATTCGCCCAAGAGGCAAACTCAAAATAGATTAAGGCCATAGTGATGACTGCAAGGAGAAAACTGAAAATGGCGGTGGCCTGCATATTTTTGATGAGGGTCAACCGCGTATTCAATTTCTTAACTTGTAAGCCCACCGACTCTGACTCGGTTTCTTGATACTTCTGGTGCAGTTGCCGTATAAGCGCAGCAATAGCCAGATATCGCGCATTATAAGCCAGCATCGTCAATGATATGGCCGGAAATAGTAGGGCAGGAATACTTAAACTGAGTTCCATGGCTATTTTTCAGGGGTGCGCGAACGGGAAGTTTCCATATCGGGAAAGTTCTCGGGGAGTTCTTGGGTCACCATTCCCGTCGCGGCCCATTCCGTTCCGCGGAGCATAGTGGTTATAAAACCAATGCAATCTGCCGAATAGTCGGCATGACCCATAATATTGTGAAAAATGCGGCCTTTGCCATACGTCAAGGCCATTAAGGCTGGTTCATGCCTGCCAGTACCCTTGTTTTCGGGGTCGGCGTATGCCGTAGCTAGGATGTCCATGTTTTCTGCGGGTCCGCGCAGGCTATTGTATAGTTCATCCTTGGTATGCATCCAGATCTCTGGCATACCTTTGGTGATAGGATGCTCGGTATTCCTGATCTTGATTTGATATTCGCTTTGTGGGCCGTGCGCGCCTCCTGGCCCAGGAGTATTGTCTCGAATAAGCTCACCAGCATCGTTGTAATAGACATAAGGGCCATCTTTTTCCGTGCGATCTCCCCAACCACCAAGTCCGATCATCTTGTTATAGGCTTCCCATTGGGGAAAGGAGTTGTCCGCCGCGTGAAAAACGACCAAACCGCCTCCATTTTCCATGTATTTTTCAAATTCTTGTTTCGTTTTTTCGGGCCAAGCCGCTGCATTCCAACCAAAATTGGAGATGACCACCTCATAATTCGAAAATTCGGGACTGAAATCTGGATCGCTTTTGGGTTTCTCCAAGGCAATGGTCGGAGGCACACCTTCAATAGGGAATTCGGAGATGTATTGTTCACCTTCCCAAGTATAGGCGGACCGCACTACGTCTACCTTGAAAAGTTGTGTTTCTTCAAGATAATTCTTGAGCATGGCCGTTAGTTTAGGCCACTGTTGATGATTGTTTTGACCGTCGACAATAAGCACGTTGATGGTCTCGGTTTCTTGTGCATGGAGTTTTGGGCAAAATGCGAGTAAAAAAACAAATGCAATGGAGTAGATGTGTTTCACGATTCTTAGTTTGAGTTTTAAATGTACTGTTTCCCTAATGGAATCGCAACTAGGCTTTCTTTCTAATCGGAATCCAGACCTCTTCCTCCGAGGAGGGGTCATTGTTTCTATACCGTTCCCCTAAGAGTTCAAAATGCGGTCTGTCATCTAGTTCATACCCTGATTTCGGTAGCCATTGCGTAAAAATATATTGAAAGGTCCGCGGGAAGTCCGCAGAGGTGCCTTTATGGATAAAAACTGCGTACAGCCCTGATTTTAAGGTAATAGAAGAAAAACCATTTGGTATATTTTCGATTTTCCGAACTTCTGTGGCGGCCCATTTTGTGAATTCGGTCGTTGGGCTGAAGGTCTCGAAATACTGTAGTCCATCGTACACCTGAATGGAATATAGATCTGAGCCTATTTGATTCTTTATCTGCCCTTTCTCCATCATAAAACCCCGCCAAAGCACTGGCGTACGGTTTTGCGCCAAGGACATCCGCATTGATTTTCCAATCAGGATTTTTTCTGGCAATAGTTCAATTCTTGATTCCACAAATGGGTGTGTTTTGATGAGGATGTTGCGTTTTATAGCGCAGGTTCGATTTCCAATGCTTTTTGGGGGATACACCATACATCTTTCGCAAGGTCGATTCCACCGCCCATTTCTTCCTGAACCACGCGGTCAATAATATAGATTCCAATTTTCGACATGTGCTCAAAAGTATCAAGCCCATCCTTGGGAAAATTGACCCGTGTTCGATGAATATTGAATTGGTTTGAAAATTTTTGACCGAAGGCCTTCTCAACGCCATCTTTTCCATGCATAAACCCTAGCAGTCCACCCCAGGTGGCAGTCGGATTGTCGGAATCCCATCCACTGAGGGTGCCTATTTTTATCGTTTCTTTTAAATTACCTTCTCCATATAATAGACTGACGATACTGGCCGCAAAATTGATTCCGCCTACAAAGCAACCGTTGCAGAAAATAGCTTTCGAAGTGATGTTGTAACCATCTTCCTGTTGTACCTGATAACGCTCATAAACCGCATCACGTGCGGCTTCCCATGAAATGTTTTGTTCATATTGAGCCTTGACAAAATCATACATTTTTGCGGCATAGGAATCATTGGGGAGTCTTTTTCTGGCGTTATCGGCCATCCACAACACCTGCTCTTTCTTCGTGAGATCTTCATCCACGGCAGGAGCCAGCGCATACATAATCACATAGAATTCCGATATCCAGGCTGCATTTTCGCGTGCCGTGGTACGTATGGGCAAATGCGACATCTTTAGGGCAACATCAGGTCTGGTAGGTGCAAAAAAACCAAAGATCTCGGTCGTCAACTGGGCATCGATCATTTCATAATAGTTGTCATAAATGGTATCCTTGGTGATGGCCGGATTGCTGGTCTTGGGCGGAACGACTCCATCGAGCATAAGTTCGAGCGCCCTTTGGTTCGCTACCCAGAGATAGTTTTCCTCTTCGTGTTTCAAATGTTTTAACCAGCCTTCCCGTATCTGGTCACCCGTAAGCATACTGGTCTGATTGGTGTAGAGTAGATGCTGGTACATGTATTCGATATCGGTATCGTCGTCGGCGCCCCAAACTTCATTTTCCCCTCGAAAGACAAAATCGATTGTTTCGGATAGGTCACTGGGTTCTTCGTTCCAAATATTTGGAAGATCGAGCGTACCCCAATCTTCTCGGGTATAGAATTTTCCTGTTTTGATTTCGCCAATATTCCCCACTTTGTCCATTTCGGTCACTAAACCCGTCCAGTTGGCGATACATTGTGCCAGCCAAAAACCATACAATTTATCGGCGTAATCAGCTCTTGTTATCAATCGGTCGGTTGCTTTTACACTATAAGGTTGATAGGTCAAAGTCGTGTCCATCAACGTATTTTGCGATTTCTCCCTATTTGTTTTTTCATTTTGTTTACAAGAGAACAATAGACATATCAATACGGCGATTGTGGAGACTTTTAAGGAGTGGGCGCGGCTTTTTCTCATTGTGGTGCGGCAAGGTTTAATTATTCAACTACGAATATAAGCATGTATTTTATACGATTTTCGCGAATCTCATCAAACTAATATTATGATTTTTATAAAAAACCAACGTATATTTTGCGTATTACCTTAATATTTTGTTAATTTATTGATACATAACCAACTAAACTGTAAAATAAATGGAAGCGTATTTACCGATTATCATTCAATTGGTTGCAGGTGCCCTTGGGGGCAATGTAGCCGGAAAACTATTGAAAAATATGTCATTAGGGACGTTGGGTAACTCCATCGTCGGTATTCTAGGGGGTGGCCTTGGAGGTCAACTTCTCGGGATGTTAGGAATGGGTGCAGCCGCTGATGGCGGAATGGATATTTCTGGCATATTAGGCAGTGTCGCTGGAGGTGGCGTCGGTGGTGGTGTTTTAATGGCGATCATCGGGGTCATTAAAAATGCCATGTCGAAATAGAAAATCAATAAAAGCAAATAATCAACCCGCCCAGTTTTTATTAACGGGTGGGTTTTTTAATGCTGTAAACGAATGCTTATTTTTGATCGAACTCGTAAACAAATAAGATGAGGCTTCTCTTTTCTTTTTTCCTTTTGGGGGCAATTATGTGCTGTACCTCTCAAAAGACCTATCAAATGGGTGAAATCAAAACGCCAAAAGGAGATATTTTGGTTTGGTTGTATGATGAAACCCCCAACCATAAAAAGAGTTTTGTTCAGCTGGCGACCGAAGGCTATTGGGATTCCCTAACCTTCAACCGAGTGATTCCCGATTTTGTGGCACAAGGGGGATGCCCCGATACGCCAGAAGGATTCAATGACCCAGAGTACCTCTTAGCCCCTGAGTTCAATGATGTGCTCCAACATGTATACGGTGCAGTTGGTGCTGGTAGAGATGGTAACCCTAAGAAGCTATCGGCACGTTGTCAATTTTATATCGTTCAAAACAAGGAAGGCGAACATCGACTTGATGGGGATTACACTGTGTTTGGTAAAGTTATTAAGGGTATGGACGTAGTCGATGCCATTGTCTCAGTGCAACGTGACTCCATTGATCAACCCTTGACCCCGATATCCTTGGATGTCAATATCGTTACAAAAACAGCTGATGAGCTGAGAAATTTGGGTGTTCTGCCCGAATGAAAAGAATCAATCACCCCATTTCCAATCACCACCGATTATCAATTTTTCTTTTAGGTCGTTTTTGATCATGAATTCCTTAGTGGTTTCACTATCCATTTTAGTGGCCGGTAATTTTTTCGCGTTGGCCAGACCATACAACATCATCGTTCCGAATCGAGCGGTGTTCGTGATATGTTCTTTATTCACTAAATCAAAATCATCACAATCGGAGTGGTAACATCCGTAAATGGAACGGTCTAGATTACTTTGGACGGACAAAATAGGCACCCCTTCCAACATAAAAGGCTGATGGTCACTATGTAATCCTGAGCGGTTGGAGAAATTGTTCTGGTAAATCGTATCCTGCTTTTGGATAGCGGCACCAAGTGTCTTGAAAAAGTTCTCATCTTCCAATTGTCCACCGGCATTCATACCGATGGGGTTTCCTGACATGTCGAGGTTCATCATATATTTTATTTGGTCGATTTTCCCAGCATTTACGGCTTCGTCAACCATGTATCGCGATCCAAGAAGACCTTGCTCTTCCCCCATGAACATGACGAATTTGATGGTTCGCTTGGGCTGTAATCCGTTCGCCTTAAAAGCTCTTGCAATATCCAATATGGCAAAAGATCCGATACCGTTGTCAATGGCCCCAGTGGCCAAATCCCATGAATCGAGATGTCCTCCTATAACGATTTCCTCCTCAGGAATTTCACTGCCTTTTAAGGTGGCGACCACATTTCGTGCTTTAATCAGATCACTCGTATTGGTCATTTCAATATAGGCTGTGGCCTTATCGGTTTTCAAATTTCCCTTCAGGGCCATACCATCCTCTTTTCCGATACATACTGCGGGAATAGGAATCAATTCCCCGGTGACTGACGCCGTTCCCGTAAGTAGTACTCCATTGGGCACTTGATTGATAATGATGATCCCTTTGGCCCCATATTTAATCGCCAAGGCGGTCTTTTCACTACGGTGTAAGTTAGACAGTCCTTCTTCACTGCCATCAAGTAGTCCGATGTAGACCAAGGAAATCTTGTCTTTCACTGCACCAGGCTGCGCTAGATAATCGGCTTCAAGTCCGTTGCCCATATCCACGATATCCCCCGTAATCTCGGCCTGAACAGGAGAATGCCCCAAAGTGACTACCTTGACAGGGTTCTCATTGATTTTAAGGGAAACTTGATCCCTGGCCCAAGCTTCAACTTCAAACGTTTGATAGGCCACATCCTCAAAACCGTATTCCTTGAACTTGTTAAACGTATATTCTTCCGCTTTGGAGCCATTTTCTGAACCGGTTAGGCGATGTCCAATAGTTTCAGAGGCTTCTTTTAATGTCTCATAGGCTTGTGAATTTTGCTTGATTTCAGTATCGATTCGGGCAAAGAGTTCCGCTTGATTTTCTGTTTTCTGGGGCGCTTGGCAAGAAATGGCCAAGAGGGTAATACCTATAAAAAGAATGCACTGTCTCATGTGATGAATTGGTTTTAGTTAGGACTTGATTTTTTCTCCACCTTGAATTTGAAGTTCACTTTTCTTGATTTGACTATTCAATTTAGGCACTTCGATGGTCATGAATTTTTTGAATTTTGTATGCGTGTTTTCCAAGCGCTTGTTGAAGATGGCGTATACCTCCCTTTGTTGGTCGGTCGGTTTAAAGTCAACACCGAACGCACCGATATCACTAGCTAGGGCACTTAGACGGCCATAGAGTTTCATGGGCGAACGAAACGCATCTTCCCTTGCGCCGGTGAGGTGAATATCATAAAGTGCCCCGACCACCGATTGGGCCGAATTGTATAGGTCGCGTGCCCTTTTTTTATCCGACTGCTTTTTTAACTTCGGGATGATTTCCTGTAGTTCGCTTTTGATGTCCTCCACATCATTGATGAGGGTTACCGCAATATTCATCGCATCTCGAAGCTCCAATGAAAAAGCCACCTGAGCTTTGATTTCTTCGATGGCACCTTCAGTAGAAGGGTCTTTTAAGACATCCAATTCCCTTATGAATTCTTGATTCCCCACAATTAGCTTCACTTTATAGGTGTCGGGAACCACCTTGGGCCCAAATTGACCGCGCATCAAATCGAGATCCCAGGTGACCAAAGGGCGCCAACCTTCGCCATTGAGTTGTACCCATGGCCTGCCAGGCGGTGTGGTCTTGATTTTGGGTTTATAGGTAGGTTCGTAACGCAGATTCCACATAACACGATTGATACCTGCTGATGATTTGCCTTTTAGGGTGCGAATAATTTCATCCGTTCCTTTGATGATTTGAATTTCTACCTTTTGATCGGTACTATCCTTTAAATAATAATTGATTTCGGCACCATATGCAGGATTCTTTCCGGAATTCATACTCGGCCCATCGGTTTTGATGCTCTGTAGGTTTTGAAAACGATAGGCAGGCCGAAGGCTGAAAAGATGTGCTTCCTTGCCCTGGGCATCACTGTCGAATTCCCGTAAGGGAGAAATATTGTCCAAGATATAATACCCTCTTCCGTAGGTGCCTACGACCAAATCATCAAAACGCTCTTGTATTTCTAGCCAATAGACCGGAGCAGGGGGCAGGTTGTTGCGAAGTCGCATCCAGCTTTCACCGTCATTGAGGGATATATAAATGCCGTTATCAACACCCAAATACAACATGCCTTCACGTTTGGGGTCTTCCTTAATAACATGGGCAAAACTGTGCACGGATTTGGGCATCATAGCACTGATCAATTTCCAAGATTGGCCATAATCTTCCGTTTTGTACACATAGGGATCAAAATCGCCCATCTGATGCAGGTCGACGGTGAGGTATGCAGCACCTTTTTTGTAGCGGGACACCTCGATATTGGCTATGGTACCCCATTTGGGTAAATCGGGAATATTTGCGGTAACGTTCGTCCAGTTCGCCCCACCATTCTTTGTCAGCTGCACTTGCCCATCGTTGCTGCCTGTCCAAATTAATCCGGGTTCCAGATTCGACTCGACGATACTGAACAAAGTAGCCCCGTCGAAGGTCATCAGATTGTCCACCGCGATGCCGCCAGAACTTTGTTGGTGTGATTTGTCGTTCAGGGTTAAATCAGGACTGACTACCCGCCAGCTTTGACCGTCGTCATCACTTTTGTGTACAAATTGACTACCGACATATACCCGATGTTTGGTGTGGGGTGAAAAAGCCAATGGAAAATTCCAGTGCCATCGGTATTTCATATCGGCCGGGGCCCAGCCATACCCCGCTTCAGGCCATACCCGCACATCCCGCGCATGTCCTGTTTTTGCATTGTAACGCTGTAATCCGCCGTCGTAGCAACCTGACCAAACAATGTCATTGTCGTGAGGGTCAGGCTGGGCGAAACCACTTTCGCAACCCCCAACACCTTTCCATAAACCGACCGGTATATAACCCTGCAGACTATTGCTCGGGCCCTTGTACGAGTAGCCATCCTGTCGGTTGCCATAGACATTATACGGAATTTGATCGTCTACGGAAACATGGTACATCTGGGCAATAGGAAGCACGATTCGGTTAAAGGTTTTTCCATGGTTCAAACTCATACTGGCGCATCCATCATGGGCTACCATAATACGGTTCGAGTTGGTCGGATCGACCCAAATGTCGTGATTGTCACCCCCGGCCTTGTATCCCGCATCAATGGTCTTTCCGCCATCTTTTGAAATACTGAACTTTACACTGGCGAAATACAGTTCGTTCGGGTCGGAAGTCGAGACGGCCATTCGTGTGTAGTAGGGTGCGCGTTCGGCAATATCATGGTTTCGGGTCTGTAGCGACCAGGTATCCCCGAAATCCTCGGAACGGTATAAGGCCGGACTATCGATTTCAAAAAGGGCATAGACAATATTCGGCTCGGAATGGGAGATAGCGACCGCAGTCTTTCCCACAGGATTTTCCGCACCTCCGGGCAATCCCTTTTTTGAAAGCGCCTCCCAAGTAGTTCCTCCATCCACAGAGCGGTATACCCCACCTCCCGGACCCCCACTTCGCAATCCCCAGGTATTGATGTGAATCGACCACATGCCTACGAGTAACCGATCCGGGTTTTTGGGATCCAAAGCCAATTCAGCAGCGCCAGTATGTTCGTCAACGAAAAAAACGCGTTTCCAAGTCTGGCCTCCATCCTCGGTTTTGTAGACGCCGCGGTCTTGCTGCGGACCATAGGTATGGCCCAAAGCCGCGACATAAACAACATCGGGATTGGTCGGATGGACCAGAATGCGACCGATGCGTCCCGTTTTTTCCAAGCCCATTCTTTTCCATGTCTTACCCGCGTCCTCAGATTTGTAGATGCCGTCGCCCATGGCATGTGCAGGGCGAATGACAAAAGTTTCCCCGGTACCCGCCCAAACAATATCGGGCTTGGTAGGCGTTATCGCAATAGCGCCTATGGAAGAGGCTTCCTGTGCATCAAAAATCGAGTTCCAATTGAGTCCGCCATCAGTGGTTTTCCAAAGCCCTCCTGAAGCCGCCCCGATGTAATTGATCATAGGGTCGCCGGGTACGCCCGAAATGGCGATGGCGCGATTTCCCTCAGGGCCGATAAATCGAAATTTCAGGTGTTCAAAGACCGATGGATCTTGTTGCGAAAAGGTAATGAAGGGAAGGAACAAAAAAAGAGCGATACGTTTTAGGTTGGTCCGCATAAAGTCTCGTAGTAATTAAATGAATAGCACCTAAAAGTACAAAATTGTCGCCCTATAACAGATGGTATGCCTGTCGTATTTCTTACATTTAGGACATCAAAGTGAATCAATATGAAGTACAAGCAAATTTCCAATTCCCTTTTTAAAAAAAACCGCAAAAAATTCATGGCCCAAATGAAGCCAAAGAGTATTGCTATCTTTAATTCAAATGATATCTATCCGATAAGTGCTGATAGTACCATGCCTTTCGAACAGCATCGCGATATTTTTTATTTGAGCGGCGCGGACCAGGAAGAAACGATTTTATTACTGTTTCCAGAGGCAATGGACGCAGCTCATAGGGAAGTGCTCTTTGTACGGGAGACCAATGCACATATTGCGGTTTGGGAAGGTGCTAAATTGACGAAGGAAAAAGCGACGGAGGTATCAGGAATCAAGACCATTTATTGGCTCACCGATTTTGATAAGGTCTTCTTCGATTTAATGACGGAAGCCGAAACAATTTACTTTAATACCAATGAGCATTATCGCCAGGCAGTAGAAACCCAAACCCGGGAAGATCGGTTTATCGCAAAATGTAAGAAGGAATATCCTGCGCATTCGTATGCAAAGAGCAATCCGATTTTACAGGAGATTAGAGGAGTGAAGGAGGCTGAGGAAATCGAATTGATGCAGACCGCTTGTGACATCACCGAGAAGGGATTCCGCAGATTGTTGGGTTTCATCAAACCAGGAGTCTGGGAATATGAAATTGAAGCGGAATTATCCCATGAATTTTTAAGAAATCGCTCCAAAGGCTTTGCCTATGCCCCGATTATCGCTTCAGGAGACAATGCGAACGTCTTGCATTACCTTGAGAACAATAAGCAATGTAAGGATGGAGATATGCTTCTTATGGATGTGGCCGCGGAGTATGCGAATTACTCCAGTGATTTGACACGTACCGTTCCGGTTTCCGGGAAGTTTACCCAACGCCAGCGGGATGTCTACAATGCGGTTTTACGGGTGAAAAATGAAGCGACCAAGCTATTGGTACCCGGAACTATTTGGGCGGAATACCATAAAGTATGCGGGAAGTTGATGACTTCGGAACTTTTAGGATTAGGATTGTTGGATAAGGCCGACGTGCAAAACGAGAACAAAGATTGGCCAGCATATAAAAAATACTTTATGCACGGTACCAGTCATCACATCGGGTTGAACACGCATGACTATGGGGAATTAAAAACGCCGATGAAAGCGAATATGGTCTTTACGGTAGAGCCTGGTATTTACATTCCTGATGAGCAAATGGGTGTTCGTTTAGAAGATGATGTTGTAATCCAAGAAAGCGGGGCACCCTTGAATCTAATGGCGACGATTCCGATTGAAGTGGAGGAGATCGAGGAGTTGATGAACGCATAAACTTATCTAGCATTCGGATTTAAAATAAAAAAGCGGCTCTAGGGCCGCTTTTCCAATGAAAAAAGATGGAGATTAGCTCTTTTTCATAGCTTTCTCTTTCTTCATAGCAGCCTTTTCCATTTTTTCTTTCTTCTTCATTTTGGCCATTTCCGCCTTTTTCATCTGGGTATTTTTCTCTTGCTTCATCATGGCGTCTTCCTTTTTCATGTCGCTCATTTTCTTTTCCTCGGCCATGGTCGCTTTTTCCTCCATTCGGGCCATTTTCTCTTTTTCGGCCATTTCCTTTTTCATCATTGTTTCTTTTTTCTGCATTTCTTTCTTTTCCATGCTATCTTGAGCGGTGGCGGTGAAGGAGAATCCTATAAGAAGTACAGCACTTGCTAGTAATTTTTTCATGATTTCTATTTTAGTATTATTTGAGACAAATGTATGGGCGAGGTACTACACGGAGATAACAACGACATAAACTTTTCGAATATCGCTGTGAGGTTTTGGGGAGAATTAGGATACACCTAGTTTTTATGAAGGAAAAGAATGTTCTAATCAAATTATCAAAGCGCTGATGGAACCCGTATAAAATTTAGTACATCGCTTCAGAACAATGAAGACGCATTGCTCAAGCCGTTAAGCCCTGAGCATCGGAAGTGCAACCTTTTCAGTATAGTCTAATCCTTGGTTTTCATTTTCTGTTCCTCAACCATCTCCTCCACATCCTTAAGAAGCTGCTTGGCATCATAGAGTATCCCATCTTTGATGGTGTATTTTACACCGCCGACCCGTTCTACTTCCCCGGTTTCGTCATTCAATCTTGGAAATCCTGTTCCGTACAGCACTTTTAGATTTTCAATAGGGTTTTCGTCTATGATTACCAAATCTGCCAATAGACCTGGGCGCACAATACCGAATTCAATGGGTTTGCCTTTGGGTTCAAAGAGCGCCTCAGCAGCGTGAAGCGTAGCGCCTCGAATCACTTCCAAAGGGTGAAAACCGGCCTCTTGCAACAATTCCATTTCTTCAATGACCCCAAATCCATAGAGGTTGTAAATAAAGGAAGCATCATCGCTAACGGTTACCCGGCCCCCGGCATTTTTGTAATCGTTCAAAAAGGACATCCAGACCCGATAGAAGTTTTTCCAAGCTACTTCTTCCCAGGTTGTCCAATTGTAAAAATAAGAGCCGTGATCCAATCTATTCGGATCGTAGAACTCTTGAAGTGATGGAAGTACATAGGTGTCCATCCAGTCCGCATTGCGAGCCTTCATCACATCGCGACCCGCAAGATAGGCGGTCATGGTGGGATCGAGAATGAAATCTTTTTCCAAAAAGAAATCGATGAGTTCATTCCATTCGTCACTTCCCCTTGCATGAATTTTGTCCCATTGATAGGCTACTTGGCTAAAACGCTGTTGTTCATCATTGTAGATAAGGTCTCTTGGCCAGTGTTGAATGTCTTCCTCTTTATACAATGACTCGAACAGTCCGTAAAAATGAGTTAGATTGTGCAGACCCATTTCTGCAGCATCCCTAGCATTTACGCGCCCTACCATCATCTGAGATAGGTGGGCTACAGAGCCCATATTTCGTTTTCGCGCCTCATCCACTGCTGCTTTGAAGATTTCGGGATCTAGATTGAAGATCTTAATGCCATCGACGCCCTCGCTGTGGGCCCAAGCCACCCATTCTCTAGCTTTTTGAGGGGTCAGTAAGGGTCCGCCTTTCCAATCGACCCCAGTTCCCGGCACTTGAAAGTTGATAATTCGCGGCGCCACGATTTTGTTGGCTGCACTACGCTTTTTCTCGTTTTCAACCCAGTTCAGTTCCCCCGCAGGCACACCACGAATTGTTGTGATACCATGGCCCATCCATAGTTTATAGGCATACTCCGATTCCGGTGCTTTCGGATTGCCACCAACATGGGTATGGATATTAATAAAACCGGGCAATACGTATGCGCCATGGGCATCGATTTCCTTGGTGCCTTTTTCCGGACGGTCTTCTGCATTGATCGGAACTTTTGGAGTGCCGACCAAGACTACATCGGCAATTCTATTCTTTTCGATAACAATGTCGACCGGCCCGAAAGGAGGGGCTCCGGTTCCGTCGATCAAGGTCGCACCGCGAATGACCATGCGGTCAAAAGGGCCTTCGCCTTCATCCGAACCACGGTCGGGAGCGGGTGCTACTTGGGCTTTGGTCAAAAAGGTACTGGTTAGCAAGACAAGAAGAAGTATACGTTTCATAAGGGTCGGTTTTAGGTAAGGCACACAAGATGTGCCAAGACCTTCTTCTTAAAGATAGTAAATGGCTGACAAAGGCAACTTACCTACCCTAATTTGAATCCGACTTTTTTCTAACCTTGGATCGACCTGTGATACCTAATCTTGTGTATAACGTCAATGCCCTGTATGTATTTAGAAGGGCGTAAGTGCTTGTGCATCCTTTACCAAGACCAAAAAGTCGAAATTGAAGATGAACTTTTTTAGGGCTTCCGAATACTTTTTGCCATACGCGTATTCGCGTAGGGGTTGTAAATGGACTAGGGTATACTTCTTCGTAAATGTGGGAACAAGTTCTTGCAGCTCCTTGGGTAATTGTTCGGTATTGTCGAAAGGAGCAATAGGGTTTTCCGCGAATGGATTACCGACCATCGCGTTTCCCGTAATACCGGCGACCATAAAATGCAACGACTTTTTATTATTGAAATGTGCCAGTTCAGCGGCGTAATTTGAAATGTCGTAGATATTGGTCATGCTAAGTCCGCGGGTAGCATGGGTAGCACCGAGCTTGAAGATGACCTTAGGGATTTCCACCTGCTTCAGCGCTTTTTTGTAATAGCTGTTGAAATTGTCTTTCATCAACTGGCCGCGTACCTGATTGTTCAAATAATATCTCTTGTCATTGTTGTATCCATAGATTTCCTTTGTTTTCCATAATTGCGTTAGAATCTCCTTTTCCTCTGGGTTATCGCTTAGCGCCAATAGCTCTTGATGTGTTGCTTCGTCATAGGTTTGCCAAAACATTTTATCGAAATTCTTGGTGTCGATACTTTCTTTGTAGGCTGCCATGGCACGTTGTTTCAGTGGAATGAGTTTTTCCTTGAAAGCGGTATTCTCCGTCGTCTGGATCAAATGGTCAAAATTCAGACGGAATTGCGCCATAAAGGTCTGATCGATGCCCCATAGCTCACCGCCCTTGTCGATTACGTTCTTAAATAGGGTATAGTCGTTTTTGGTATTGTAAAAGGGAATGGCAAAAGGAAAGGCGTTGCTCAGTTTTTCCGCGGCTTGCAGTGGCTCTTCCGATGAGGCGATTTGCTTCAATTTTTGGGCCAGTAGCGCGTCTGTCTCAATACAAAGTGTCGTATAGCCTTTTGGGTATGCCAAATCGAACAAGGCATTGGCGATTTCTCCCACTTCCTTGATCCCATGTTGCTCTCCCACGAAAATGAACTGGCTCTCCAGAATTTGTTTTTCCATAAGAGAGGTAAACACCGTTTCATTCAGTGTAGCTACTTGATAGGTATTTTCATCAAGGTGAAGGTCATTTTGAGCGGATACTAAATAGGTGCCGATAAATAGGAAGACGAGGTATTTCATGAGTCAATGTTTGTTCGGTCAAAGATAGCTGATGACCTTGTTGCCCATAAATCGATATATATAGAACGGTTTATGATGCTCGTGAAATCAAATACTTAAAACATGAAGGCCGATAAAACCTGTGTGAACCTTTTTTAAAAACCAGATTCGCGCAGAAATATAGTATTCAAATCTGTACATTTAGTTCAACAATCTCTTGATATGACGACGACCATTCATAAAATACCCTGGCTTTGGCGTTTAGTCTTGGCCTTAGTGGTTTCTTCTCTTTTATTTATTATGATTTCGATATTCTCTCGCTTTAGAGAACCTCCGAAATTCAATCTGCTCTTGAATACGCTTTTGTTGGCCATGGTATTTGTTTCGTTGGAGTTGGTTCGATGGGTACAGCGCAGCATGCTAAACCGAACAAAAGGTGATATTTCCATAAAACGACAGGCCCTGGTTTTCACCTATAGTGTGTTATTGGGAACTTTGGGATATACCTTGCTCTTCTATTTTTTCAAGTGGTTGGATCATTTGGTATTTTACAGTGAACCTCCGATGTTGCAGCATATGATTTCCGCTGCTTTGATCGGACTCATCCTCTGCGTTATTTTCGGCCTGTTTTTTCTTCTCCTTCATTGGAAGGATCGTTATTACAGTTCCTATATACGCAATGAAGCGTTCAAAAAAGAAATCACAACGGCTAATCTACACATGCTCCGAAACCAATTGGATCCGCATTTTATGTTCAACAACTTCAATACCTTATACTATTTAATAGATGAAGACAAGGTCTTGGCCAAACGCTTTCTCAATAATGTTTCGGGTATTTATCGCCACGTACTACAAAACACCAGGGATCATTTGATACCGGTGGCCGAAGAGTTTAAGGTGGTGAAACAGTATTTAGAGGTGCTCAAAGAACGATATGGTAATGGTCTTGTCATAAGCGACTCGGTAGTTGAAGAACATTTACAAGGTAAATATATTCCGCCCTTGGTACTGCAAGAGATCATTGAAAACGTGTTCAAGCATAACCAAATAAATGAACAGCACCCGATTTCGATTCAGTTTCTTTCCAAGACAGGTTCCTTAAAGATACAGAATACGGTGCGGCCGAAACCGAAGCCCACTAGTCATAATACAGGTTTACAAAACGTCATTCGGCGCTATGATTTATTAACGGACGCCATAGTAGTCGTGGATGTTTCGGACAATCGATTTTCTGTCACCATACCTTTAATCGAACAGATACATGAGCACTAAAGTCTTACTCATAGAAGATGAGCCCAAAGCACAGCAGCACCTAAAAAACCTCATCCGGAATTCGGAGTTTCCCATGGCCATTTTAGCATGCCTCACCCATGTGAAGGAGGCCGTCCGCTGGTTAAAAGAACACCCTAGGCCCGAGTTGATCATCATGGATATTCAATTATCGGACGGACTTTCCTTTGAGATTTTGGATGAGGTTCCTGTTGACGTGCCGATAATTTTTACGACGGCTTATGATGAGTATGCGATACAGGCATTTAAAACCACGGGGATTGACTATCTGCTGAAGCCTGTAACCCAAGACAGTATGGATGTAGCCTTAAAAAAGTATGATCGCCTTTATCCAAATTCGAAAATCGATTGGTCCTTTAAGAATTTAGAGGCCTTGCAACAGTATCGCGTAAACCAAGCTCCGGCCTACAGGAATCGTTTTTTATTGAAAGCCGGAAATGCCTTAGTTCCCGTCTTGACCAACCAGATCGCCTATTTTTTTCGTCAGGAAATCGTTTTTGCCAAAACCGTGGATGGCAAGGTATTTCCTGTTGATTTTTCGTTGGGGCAGCTACAGTCGCAGTTAGACCCCAAGCAATTTGTACGGTTAAATCGACAGCTTTTGGCCAATTTCTCCTCCATTGTCAAGTTGAGAAGTTCAAAACCCGGGCAATTCAGTATTGACTTGCAGCCGGCATATCATGAACAGGTACAAATCAGCCAAGAACGATCCAGTTGGCTCAAGCGATTTTTAAGTGGGGAAAGTTAGTGTTTTACAGTGCTCCCTTTTGGTAGGGTATTCGAAAGCACAAATACGATGAAGGCCGGCAATACCCAACCCAAACTGAATTTACTAAAAGGTATGTAAGGTTGGAGGCCACTCGTCAATTCTCCAAGACCGATACTCCCTAGAAAATCAGGGATGCTAAAAATCATTGTGGTGACGACCACCGTTTTGAAGACCATGGGCGAAGCGTACTTCTCGGGTACCACATTCAAAAGGATAAGGATAATGGTAATCGGATAAATAAACATCAGCGCGGGAATGGCGATAATGACAATAGAGTGAAAGTCGAGCTGCCCGATTAAAACCCCGATACAACAGGCCAAGATTCCAGTGATGACATAGGCTTTTTGTGACTCTTTAAACAGCCCTTTAAAGTAGTCGGCCGTTCCGGTAACAATGCCCACCGCGGTTGTAAAACAGGCCAGGGCTATTAAAATACTGAGCACTTTGTTTCCGAATGAGCCTAGGGATGTGATACTGATTCCGCGTAAGAGATTGGCACGTTGCATATCACCACTTAGGGTTTGATCGACTTCGATATCCGTCCCGAAAAATGAACCTACGGAAATCAAACCCGCGTAGATCAGTAGTAGGCCCAAACCGGCAATAAAACCTGATTTCCGAAGGATATCCTTTTTTGCTTCGAACGAATGGTGCCCTCTTAAATTCAATGAAATAATGACTACGGCACCAACTACTACGGCCCCAATGGCATCAAAAGTTTGGTACCCTTCCAATAAACCACTGACGACTGGAGCTTCAAATGTGGAGGGATTCATCACCCCGTCCGAGGAAAAGAGTCCTATACCAATGACCCCTAAGAGCATAATAACAATCAATGGCGTCAAGAACTTCCCTATAAAACTCAATATTTTTGAACGATTTAAAACGAAGAGCAAAACTAGGGCAAAATATACGCTGCTGGTCAATAAGGGACTGGTACCAAAATTGGGATGAATAGCGATTTCATGTGTAGCGGATGCCGTTCTCGGTGAGGGAATGGTCATCGAAATCAGGTAAACGATAATGCAGTAAATGGTACTAAAGGTCGGAGAGACCTTCTTTCCAAAGTCGAACATCGTACCCTGTAAACGCGCATGCGCCAATATACCTAAAAGCGGAATGAGCACGGCGGTAATCATAAAGCCCAAGGTTACCCACAACCAATCTTCTCCGGCATTGTACCCTAAGAGTGGTGGTAAGAGCAGATTGCCCGCTCCAAAGAACAAAGAGAATAGCGCAAAAGCGCTAACGAGGGTTTCCTTAGTGGTATTCATTCATGGGTTGTTGTTTCGGTTGGAAAGATAACCGAAAAATAAGCCATGGACAATAGTGTATTTCATCGTATAAATGATACCGTTCATCGAATAAAATGCAGTTCATCGAAAATCCAGATGGAAACGACCATGACGCTCAATAAAAGAGAAGAGGAAGGCGTTCTAAGATGGTATTAGCAATCACTACGTGATGAACAATTGACCCAAATTTTCCAAAATGTGTTTTTGGTCCCCAAATACCGGAAGCCATTTCAATACCTACAAACATGAAAAAAGTTTTTTGCAGCATTTTTGGACACCACTATTCGGTTTCAAAAAAAGTTACCCAACACATCAAAGAATACAAGTGCATTCACTGCGGTAAGGAAGTTACCACCGACGTGAGTGGAAACCTTTCCATTTTGACTCCTGAATTACAGGATATCAATAAAACCTTGGAAAATATATATCAAAAAAGACATAGGGCCGCTGAACAGGCGGCATAACCCTGAATCAAGTTCAGGACTTACTATGCTTTGGCACCTGAATTCGGAATTCGTAAGATTTTGAATTCGCAACGTATTCCCGGAAATCAAGTTAGCTCCGCTACTCTTATCTGTCGTTCGCCCCACAACAGTTAGAAAGGATTGCGCTTGACCTTCCGGGAATTTTTTTAAAGAAAACCGACCAATAAGGTCGGTTTTCTTTTTGATGATGATTTCGCACGTATCATATGAACAGAATCACTTCGATCCCAGATATTCGAGCTCGGTTGATATGAAATTGAACAAACACTTTTTTAGGGCTATTCGCTGCGCAAGCTTTTGACCGGATCTACAAAAGCGGCTTTGAGCGCTTGAAAGCTAACGGTCAATAAGGCAACCACCAAAGCGCCTACTACTGCCAAGCCAAAAACCCACCAAGAGATTTCTATTCGGTACTCATAGTTCTGCAACCATCGGTTCATAAAATGGTAGGCAACGGGTACCGCGATAATGCAAGAAATCAATACGAGTACCACAAAATCTTTGGAGAGCAATTTCCATACACTGAGCACAGAAGCGCCAAGCACCTTTCGGACTCCTATTTCTTTGGTGCGTTGTTCCGCAACAAACGATGCAAGTCCGAATAGCCCCAAACAACAAATAAAAATAGCCAGAAAAGCGAATATTCCCGAAAGGTGTCTTATTCGTTCTTCAGCCTTGAATTTTCCGGCGAAGGCCTCATCGACAAATTGGTATTGAAACGGAACATTCGGTACGTACTTCTGAAAAACCGTCTCAATTTGTGCGAGCGATTGGGTGATGCTTTTTGACGGCGATAGCCGAAGCTCGATCCAATTCGTATTGGTGTAGTCAATCAAGTAAATCGCTTGTCTTACGGGTTCAAAAGGAGACTCGGTCACCATATTTTTAACGACGCCTATGACCTCATGTTCTTGACCCGCCCATCGAATCGTCTTGCCGACAGGATTTTCCAACCCCATATACGCCACGGCCGCTTCGTTCAACACAAAGGCCGTTGAATCGGTAGCAAATTCCCTTGAAAAGCCCCGGCCTTTTATAAGCTCCCAGCCCACGGTCTTACCATAGTCATGAGAGACAAAGAACGTAATCATATTGGTGTCGAACTCAGGATCTTTGCCTTCCCAGTCAAATCCTCCCGTGCTGTTCCAGACTTCGGTCAACGGACTCGAGGATTCCGACATTTCGTCAACCACCCGCTCTTGAATTAGTGCCTCGCGAAGCAAGTTGTATTTGCCCTCATAATCTTCAGTAGTTTTTTCGATCATGACCAATTGGCTTTTCTCATAGCCGACCGGACGGTCTTTTGAATGTTCGATTTGGTCTCGTATCACCAGTGTTCCAATGATAAGAACCAAAGAAATCGTGAATTGCCCTATCACTAAGACTTTGCGAAAAGAGAGGGCCGACCTGCCGGATTTGATGGTTCCCTTCAATACTTTTACGGGTTTAAAGGAAGAGAGGTACAGTGCCGGATAACTTCCTGCCAAGACCGCTGTAATAAAGATTAAACCTAAACATATCAGCCAAAAGGCCAGGTTTGCTATGGGAAAGACAATGGCTTTGTCAGCCAATACATTGAAGTAAGGAATCAATGTTAAAACCAAACTTACCGCTACTAAGAAGGCAAAAAACGTTACCAATACCGATTCAATAAAAAATTGGACTATCAATTGATGCTTGCTTGAACCGACTGTTTTTCGGACACCTACTTCCTTTGCACGTTTCTCCGATTGGGCGGTCGACAGGTTCATGAAGTTGATACAGGCCAATAGCAATACAAAAAGCCCTATGATTCCGAAAAGCCAAACATATTGCATGAGCCCGTCAGTCTGTACCCCGTTCTTCCAACTTGATTTTAGATGCCAGTCTTTCATGGGGTGTAGAAATAGCTCAGGGTTACTTCGTTTGCCCACTTCCGACAGGTTATTGTAAATAATGGATTTGATTTTATCGCTGACGACGCCCATCTCCGATTTTTCCGAAACCTGCACATAGAGTTGGTAAGAGTTATTGTCCCATAAGTTTCTATCACGAGCTTCTCGCACCCAATCCGTAGAAGAAACGTATAGTTTCCAAGGCGCAATGAATTGTAGCCCCCTAAATTCGGAATTGTAGGGAAGGTCATCAAATACCCCCGTGACCAAAACGTTCAATGCGTTGTTGATCTGCATATGTTGCCCCACAGGTTCTGCATCACCAAAATATGCGTTGGCCGTAGCTTTCGAAATGACAATGGAATTGGGTTCGGCCAATCCATTTTCGGTTCCCCTTAGCATCTGTAATGAGAGCATTCGTAGAACATCAGCTTCCATATAAGCTCCATGTCGTGTACTGTTTTTTTCCCCGACTGAAAGAATATGATCTCCACGACCCGAACTCATCACGATATATTTGAAATCACTACCGTAGGTATTCCTCAGTTCGTCACCAATGGGATATGGTAGTATGGAACGCGTCCGCATATCTCCATTCGAGGTTTTGTGCACCATGACCTGGGCGATATCCTTATAGTTGTCGTGATCAGTATTAAAAGTGACTTCGTCGTAAATCCATAACCCTATCATCATCACCACTGCGATTCCAACGGCAAGTCCTCCGATATTGATAATCGAATAGCCTTTGTTCTTTTTGAGGTTTCGCCAAGCGATTTTTAGATGGTTTTTCAACATGGATACAACATTATGATTTACTCGTGGTTTGAGCGCTTCTTTAACTATTTCAGGTAAAGAAATTGAGACACCTCCCACATGGACAAGATGAGCCCTAAAATTATGCCAAGTATGTAAGCTGTTTTAAATCAATGTGTTAGTGTTATTTGGGATGAATTTCAGCGATGTAGTGTAAAGAAAATTTACAATTGATGTCCATTAATTATACACTGCCACCCTGGTTGAGATTACTTTTACTTGGATAATGAGTAGATCAACTACTTTCACATGCTACACAAGAAAATGGATAGCGGCGAAATTCAATACGTAAAACTTACTTTTTTTGGTGGTTACATGAGTCGTCCGCAAATATGAATATCTTTAAAGTGATTTTAAGGTGAACCGAATAACCCTATTAAATAATTCTATTGAAGTTAGTAGTCGATTTTATGCTGATATTCGGAATCGTACTGAACGCGTTGGCATTATTCGGGCTACTAAGAGTCAAGAACAAAAAGCTGCCGCAATTGATCTTGATCGTCTTTTGGGCGTTTACCGTATTTGTTTTCCTTTACTTTTACGCAAGTTTACATCAGCTTTATATCCTCAAGACCATCAGTTTTTGCCTTGAAAACGGAGTGCGCTTGTTTATTCCTCCGTTGGTGTATCTCTATATACAATCCATTTTTTACCCGAGAAAGAACCTGGTCCAGAAGAATTTCGGGCATTTTGTACCCTTTCTACTGTTCTTGATTCTCTACAACCTCCCTAAAGTCCTTGGTTTGAAGCTTTCGTATCTCAATTTTTCGGATCACTATCTCAACTGGGGACTCTTACAAGATCTCTTCGGAATCGTTTACTTTGGTCTAGCACTGAAAATCTATTATTCCCTGAAAAAAACAGTAGTCGACCATCATCAGGTGAACCTCACTACTCAAGACTTCTTCTGGTTAGAAAAATTTCTTTTTAGTTTTCTCATGGTGCTTCTAGTGGATTTGATGATAACCCTTAATGAACTGATTTTTGGGTACAGCGTGTTTTGGGACGCCTATATCACTGTCTTTTTCTTGTTATGCGCTATGCTGTATATTGGATATTACGGACTCACACAATCTACCGTGTTCCTGCCTTCGTTTTTAGCCCATGATACCGGTGTAGTATCGATAAAAAGAACGAAATCGGTCTACCTCAACAAAAATGAAATTACCTATTTCAAGAATAAGTACAATGACCTGATGGAAACGGATCGTCTCTATTTGGAAAAGGACTTGAGTTTGACCGCACTGGCGCATAAGATGGAGATCTCGACGCGAAAGCTCTCGGCATTTTTCAACGAGGTTCTGGGGAGTTCCTTTAATGAGTCCATAAATCGTTATCGGGTTGAAGAGGCCAAAAGAAAACTAAGTGCGAATGCCCTTCAACAGTATACCATCGCCGGAATAGGGTTCTCTTGTGGGTTCAAATCAAAAAGTAGTTTTTACAGAATCTTCAAGAAGTTTACCGGTATTTCGCCTTTAGCCTATATTGAGAAGACATTGAAAGAGTCCCAAGACGAGCGATAGGACAAAAAAACGGACCAAAACGTGTCTTTCGATCTTTTTAAACGCATCTTTAGCCTTCTAAAGCAATCGGAGATGCCCTTAAGAAAAATACTCCGGTACTCATGAACCGAACGAGATCCAAATAGTGACGTATTGAGCATTGAATCAAAAATAGCTAAGCGAAATATAGGGATAGATATTTTCAGGGGAATCTGTATCCTCGCAGTCATTCTTCTGCATTTGAATATCCATTTTGCCTTCACCAAGACCTTTTTGAAAGATGCCTTGCCCAAAAAATTGTTTACGCTTCTTTTCTGGAACGGATACAACGGTGTCGTGGTATTTTTTACCATCTCGGGCTTCCTGATTACCTCTTCTATCATCAAGAAATGGGGCGGCTTATCACAACTAAGCCTCAAAGGATTCTATTGGTTGCGTTTCTCTAGAATCATGCCGCTACTTGTATTCCTCCTGCTCGTATTATCCGTATTACACCTTGTGGGGATAGAAGGATTTGTGATCGATGTCTCAAAAACCTCATTGCCTAGGGCCATCTTCGCCGTATTGACCTTTCATTTGAACTGGCTGGAAATACAGGTCGGTTATCTTCCGGCCAATTGGGACGTACTTTGGTCCATCTCGATTGAGGAAAGTTTCTATTTTGTATTTCCCTTGGTATGTCTCTTTTTAAAAAAGGAGTGGCAATTCGTTGGTGTTCTGATACTCTTACTCATTGTTTCGCCCTGGGCAAGAACAGCATTGTACCCTGATTCAGAATTGGGTTCCAAAAACCATTTCGCCTTTCTTGATGCCATCGCACTAGGCTGTATGACCGCTATTGTTGCCTATAGGGTTGTCATTCCGAAACTTTGGAACACCTATTTTCTATATATGGGCTGGTCCCTGATCATATTGACCTTTGTCTTTAAAAGTTTCGTCTATAAATCCGGATTAGTAGGATTGGGACTCGACATGACCCTGCAGTCGATTGGAGTTTCCCTAGTATTGCTATGGATGTTTGCATCCCATCGTTCAGGGAAACAAAGAAACAGAAGCTTCTTGAAATGGCTAAGGCATATGGGTATCTATAGCTACGAGATTTATTTGACCCACATGTTCGTCATCATTTTCGGAGCGCAACTTTTCAAGCATTTGAACTTGGGAGAACACTGGCTTGTGCCTTATTCGGTGCTCTTGATCGCGTTGTCTTATGGGATAGGAAAGGTAACCTTTACCCTTTTCTCGGAACCCGTGAACCAACGGTTACGAAAGTCATTTAACAGATCGAAACATGAAAAAAAGTAGTAACGGTTTGGGTCACCCTGCCGTATATGGCAGATTAAACTTAACAATTGGC
This sequence comes from uncultured Flavobacteriaceae bacterium, assembly GCA_947494565.1. Taxonomy (GTDB): domain Bacteria; phylum Bacteroidota; class Bacteroidia; order Flavobacteriales; family Flavobacteriaceae; genus Maribacter_C. The sequence continues at coordinate 264,417 of CANLVG010000008.1, forward strand.
AAATTAGAATGGCCGCATTCCAAATTACGGTCTTCCTTCGCGATGCTAGTCACCATCTTGATTTCGACCTTGCTTTTTAGCTCGTGCACAAGCTCTCAACGTTCGCAACCAGCGGTTAATAGGATCAAGCTGTCAGAATACACCCGCTCTTTTGTCAAGATCGACACTTCCAAAATTGCTTTGATCGGTGCCAAGGTCTTTGACGGTAGGGGAACTCAACCGAAATCAGCCCAGACAGTTTTAATTCAAAACGGGGTAATTCTGGAGGTCGGAGACTCCGAAGCTATTTCTGTTCCAAAAGGATTTCAAAAGCTCGCAATGAACGGGAAGACCATTATTCCTGGTATTGTTGGTACACACAACCATATGCGTTTTCCCAGAGGAGCGCTTTTTTTCTCCTCACCAAGGCTTTACCTCGCCAGCGGTGTAACCACCATCCAGACCTGTGGAACGGGGCATCCGAAAGAAGAAATAGCCATCGATAGTGCCATTAAAAGCGGGAAGCTCCCAGGTCCGGAAATCATAGGATCAAGTCCCTATTTTACAGGTCCCGAGGGAAAAGCGAACTTTATTAGAAACACGGATGAAAAACTGGTTCGGGATACTATAAGTGCCTTGGCTAAAATCGGGGTGAAATGGATCAAGGTGTATCAACGTACACGTCCGGAAGACTTAAGAATTATCGTTGATGAAGCACATAAGAACGGATTGAAGGTGACAGGGCACCTTTGTGCCACAACCTATACAGAAGCGGCCCACCTAGGCATTGATGCCATTGAACACGGGTTTATCCATAGTTTTGACCATGCTGAGGAGCACGTCAAAGGGACCTGTTCCGGTAATAGGAATTTCAGATCCCAGCTCAATATCGATAGTGAGGAAGTCAGGCAAGTTCAAAGTGCCTTGATCGATAACAATGTGGCCCTTTCTTCAACGCCATCGATCTTTGAAACACAGGCCAGAGGCGCAGCGGATCCTCGGGATTTGGAAGTGTTAGCACCATTTTATGTCGAGGCTTATAGCGAACGAAGGGTAAGAAAAGAAAAACAAGGGGCTGATTGGTATTTTAAGGAGATATGGTTGACCAAATCGCTTGCGTATGACTTGGCCTTTTACACCGCCGGAGGCCTTCTGACAGCAGGACCGGACCCTGGATTGCATAATTTGCCCGGATATGGAGATCAAAAGAACTACGAACTGTTCATTGAAGGCGGGTTTACACCAGCGCAAGCCATTCAAGTGATGACATTCAATGGAGCCAAATCATTGGGGCTTGCCGATGAGATTGGGAGTATTGAAAAGGGAAAGAAGGCCAATTTGGTTCTACTTGACGGTGATTTGGAAAAAATGCCGTCGGTTATTCGCAAGGTCGATATCGTATTTAAAGAAGGGATAGGTTTTGACCCTCAAAAGATGATAAGGTCCGTTCGTGGATTAGTCGGGTCGGAAATGGACGAGCAATTGTTTTTGGGAAAATGAAAAAGAGCACATACTACCTTCTTTTTTGCCTTTTGGGCCTGCTTCATATGAAGATTTCGGCCCAAAGTATTCAAAGAACCGTTTGCGATGGTAATGTGGTACGGCTCGATAGCTTGCTTCAACATACCGACATCAACATCACCGATGATAGCGGTCGTTCGCTCTTGCATTGGGCCGTGGCCTGCAAACAAAAAGAAACATTCGATTTCTTGGTTCAAAAAGGAATCCGGATAAACGTAGCGGATAATCAAGAACAAACCCCGATGCACGTTGCCGTACGGTTTGGTAATTTGCAGTATTTTGAATTACTACTACGGCTTCAGCCCAGTAACCAATGGATCTCTAATTATGGGGCTTCCCTCATGGAAAAAGCCGTTTTGAACAAGGATACCGTATTTGTAAAGAAATTGATCCAAAGCGGTATCGCAATAAACGGCGCCAATGAGCGAGGCAGTACGGCCTTGGAAATTTCCGAACGGATTGGAGCCAAAAAAGTAGCTTCGATCTTGCGCTCTTTGGGTGCGGACGATGGCTTGGTACGTATGATAGAAAAGAAAGGAAACTATATGGGAGAATCAGCACCTGACACCATTCCAAAAATATTCGCTCCAAATTTCATTTCTACCGAGGAACAGGAATTCGGCTCCATTTTTAACTCCTCGGGTACTGAGTTCTATTTCGGGGTAGATAGAGGTGGCACGAATGAAATTCGCTATTCCAAAATGGTGGATGGTCTTTGGAGCAAACCGGAAACCCTTCTATCACACGAACTATACAGTTATAACGACCCCTTTCTTTCGAATGACCAGAAGCGACTTTACTTTATTTCCAAAAGACCATTCGATAGTGTAGGGAAACCCAAAGATGTCGATATCTGGTACATCCAAAAAAGTAAAACGGGTTGGTCCGACCCCATCAATGCCGGACCGGAAATAAACACGACCGGCGACGAATACTATATTTCATTTACCGATACAGGCACCTTATACTTTGCGTCAAATGGCCATAATCCTGATAAATCGGATCATGATATCTACTCCGCCGCGTTGGTCGATGGGGTGTATCAAAAACCTGTAGCGCTTAGTGACGCTATCAACACCGAAAACTATGAAGCTGATGTTTTCATTGCTCCTGATGCCTCCTATATGATTTTTTGTTCTACACGAGAGGAAGGTTTGGGAAGGGGAGATTTATATATCAGCTTTAAAACCAATGACGGCCAATGGTCAGAAGCGGTCAACATGGGCGATACGATCAACACTCCTTATTACGAATATTGCCCGTTTGTGACCAAAGATGGAAAGTATTTGTTCTATACTAGTAATCAAGATATATACTGGGTCAGTACAGCGGTTATCAATAGATTGAAGGGTGACCAGCGGTGAAGCCCAAGGATCTAGGGAATCCTTTTAGCGCGAATAATTCATTCCAAATTGCGAAGTGCTTTGAGGGCATTTGTGTTTTCTGGATTTAAGGTTACGGCTTGTCTATAGTTCTCTATAGCTTTATCCTTGTTTCCAAGGAGTGCATGTACCTCTCCCAGACTGTCATAGGCATTTGAAGATTCGGGAAACAAGTCGGTGTTCATCTTGAAAATTTCAAGGGCGATATGGAGCTTTTCCGCTTCAAGGAAGTCATATCCCAGACTGTTCATTTCCCGCTCCTTTACCTCAAACTGGTCGGAGGTTTTCTGATTTCGATAAAAAACGATTCCAGCATCAAGCCCCTGTTGAGATATGATGTTTGACAAACCGTCGGCAAATGACCTTTTAGGAAGATCATAGGATTTTTCTTTAAGAATACCGTTAATGGCGTAGGTCATTGGTCTGGTTTCGGTGCCTTGAACATTGCTAAGTATGATAATGAGGTTCTTATCGGATGGAACTCTGGTAATTCGCGCACTATATCCTTGAATTCCCCCACTGTGTTCAAGCACTTTGATACTATCTTTGGTATTGCCGATAGGGTATTTTGAATTGAACCAACCATAGCCATAGAATCTGCCTAAACCAGCAATATGTGACTCAAACAAGAGGGCTGTGTATTTTGGCGATAGTATTTTATTTGAGTAAAGGGCCTGATCCCAGCGGTACATATCCTCCACCGTTGAATACATCGCTCCCGCCGAATAAGAAACCGTCATATCTGTATACCCAGCATTTTCATAGCCAATTCCTTTTTTAACATAACCGGAGGATCGATTTTTAAGTAAAGTGTTGTGACGGTCATATCCGCTATTTTTCATGCCTAAAGGACCTAAAATCCGCTCTTGTAGAACTTGCTCGTAAGATTTTTTGGTTACTCTTTCAATAATCACACCTAGCAAAAAGTAACCAGGGTTACTGTAGGTAAATTGACTGCCGGGCCGAAAATCAAGACCTGAATCGTCCCAGAGGGCTAAAAGTTCCTGCGGAGTATAAGGGTCTCTGTAGTTCTTTAATCGGAACCTTGGTATTCCTGAGGAATGGGTCAATAAATGGTGAATCGTAATTTCATTCCCTCCCGCTCTTGGATAATCAGAAATGTACGTATTGATGGTCGCATCAAGTTCGATTACTTTTTGCTCCACCAATTGCAGAATCATCATTGCGGTAAACTGTTTGGTCAAAGAACCGATCCTGTGTTTCGTGTTAGGCATATTGAGAACTTCAAGCTCTTTATTGGCATAACCAATGCCCTTTTTATAGATCACTTTTCCATTTTCAGCGACCAGAACAGAACCGCTAAAGCCAAGGCGCTCCTCGTACGTTTCTAGGAGCCTATCAATTTTGGTAGACTTGTTCTGATCTATTTGAGAGTTGGCTTTTTCGGAATCACTTGACTGAATCTCATAGTTACAAGACAAGAGCAGCAACATGGCCAAAAGCGCTAGGGTTATTTCTTTTTTCATTTCTGATCTTATGTGTGGCATTAGAGTGGTTTTGATTTTAGTTCGGACAGATTCATATCCTAATCCCCATGTTGTTTTAGGTAGTCATTAATGGAAATGTATTTGACCAACGGACTGTTCTTATAGAAATCTTCTAGAATAGCCTTGTGCCCTGCTCCCATGATCAAAATGACTCTCTCATGTTTGGTTAGCAAAGCGTCTAGATTCTTTTTGATGTGTAAATTCCTTTTCAACCAATTGGTAACTATTTCTACTTCTAACCCTTCCGGATTATCGGAGATATTCAAAATCTGATCGGTATATAGCCCTTTATTGAATGCATTGGATCGACTTTCATTTAAATCGATCAATACCGGCAAAAGGGCACTGTGTTTTAGTAATCGTGTTCTACGTTCCGTAAAATTTTGGGCTTTCTTAATGATGTGCTCAAACTTTTCCAAGAGCTGATTATCCGATAAATACTTCGAAAATGCGACGTCATCAAATTCCATTTGGTAGTCCGCACCGTAGACAGCGTCCAAACCCGATGCAGCAGCCAACTTGAAGCCCAACTGATACAATTCATTTTTAGGCAGTTGGTGAGGGGTTTCTAAGTAAGCATTCAGCATTTTTGTCAATGAATCATTCAAAGACGGTTCTCGCTCCACGACTATTTTTGTGGGATGAAACTGTTTTAACCGGAGTATGACTTCATCAATTTCTCTTTGTCTTTTTTCGGAATAAATACTATCCATAACAATAGCACTGAAGTCACTAGAGCCGGCAAAATGAAACGTGCCTAAAATGGCTAATACAGGCACTTCCGTCGATATGGGTATAGCAATGGGTGGTGCCGCTTTTCGTTGCTCTCGAAAATCACAGGAGACCAAAACAAAGAGCAATAGGAGTATTGGAAAAAATCTCACTGATAAGTTGGTTCCCATGATCTTATAACCCAAATTCTTTTTCCATTTCAACAGCACACCGGTTGATAAGGGTGCTGGTGTTGTTGTCGGTAACTACCCAGTGTTCTTCAAGTAGTGATGAATAGCATATCCGTATTTTTAGCGTATCCAAGAATTCTTCAAACAATCGGGTCTCGTCGGTCCATCTTAAAAAAATCAGATTGAGCTTTTCTTCGGGGGTAATCATTTCATTTTGAATACTACCTACCGTATTGATCATACTATAATTTATCTTGGATTCAGGAGACAAGGTTTGCAGTACATCAAACCAATCCTTAAAGTGTATACTGTCAGTATATACTTGGTACGAATTGATTTTGGCCAGACCATTGCCACTGTTCTTTATGATGATGCCATAACCATCGGAATTGTATGTTTTTGTAATTGTCAGATACGGAAACATGGTGGCCTTTTGCTGTGTTCTCATTATTCTAACTTCTTGAATTGAAATATAGAGCGCGCAGGCACTGAGTAAAAGGGCATTTGAGGCAACTATGGTATTCAGGCTTGGAAACTTGACTTTACGGAAAAGGAGTTGTATCCTTTTTATAGCACGATCGGGTCTTATGTTGTACCACATATTTGAACTCATGAACTAAACTATTTTATCATATCAAAATACTCGGCGGTACTAAAAATTACTATTGATATAATCAGTAAGACCTAGTCTTTTCTTCATAGACGTTCGCGAAAGATTCTTTCAAACGACCTTTTAGGTGTAACCAGATTACTGTACTAAATTTAATGCTAGTTCTTACTGATTTAAGGGGATTTTCGAATTTGTGACGAACGGTCACGTTTTTGTTTTGAACGGTAAGTCTTTTAGTGCTTTTGTTTTCATGTTTCGTGCTACCGGAATCTTGATGCCATAACTTAAATCAACAAACAGGTTTGTTTTCTGTTTGATAAAGCCCTTAAAGAAAAGCGTATTGATCAAATACGACCGGTGTGTTCTATAGAGTTGGGGAAACTGCGCGGCGATATCCGCCAACCGCGCCCTCAAAATCTTCTTTTTTAAATGCGAAGAATCGAGATAATGCACTTCAACATAGTTGCCCGATGCTTTTAGATAGATGAGTTGGTCAGGCTTCAACTCAATGACCAGATTGTCGGTACTGGTTTTGATGACGTACATAGGGTTCTTCAACAGGTTCTTCTCCTTTGGGGGATTGAATTTTCCGAGTAGCAATCGACCTCCAATTAAATAGGGTAGAATGATAATCAAAGATGGTAAGTAGACATCGGTTAGGTAGTTCATAAAATAAAGCGATACCGGATTCTCGTTGCCGAAAAAAAGAAAAATGCCATACACTGAAAAGGAAGAGAACGTACATGCAACCAACAGCAACACGGTCTCATTTAGAAAAACCCATTGTTTTTTAAACCTTGTACGTTGGTATTGGTAACTTAGGGATATAGTGTAGCTGAGCGAGCCGACACAGGCATAGGCCAAAAGTCTTTTGAACTTCTCGGCACTCGAAAGTTGATAGAGTTCAAAAGCATCGGAAAGCCACAAAAATGAGAATATCCATAGGCCGAAACCCACACCCAATAAAAAATGATGTCCAAAGTTTTTATCAAGAGGATATTCTCTTTTGCATATTTGAACACTGCTAGACCACTTCATGTTTGTCTTCCTTAACGATTTTTATGACGAGCGCTCTCCTTCTATTTTAGTACCCCAAAACACCTTACTTCCGCTAGTCGAACAGTTGGATTTTTGTGGTTGGGACCGTCTTTAGTTTTTATGTATTAGGTCTAAGACTGCGTTTAATTCGGTGTCTATTCCATTGGCGAAATCCACCGTGTTTTTTTCTACAAGAATATGCGGTTGTACACCGCCATCAAAGATTTCTTTGGCGTTGGACTGCACTTGTTGCCCCATAACCGGAATGTCCAATTCAACTCTGGTATTCGGTAACCTTAAAAAGAACATGTAGTTTCCGTTGGTGCCTTGTTGATTTCCTCCGGTTTCTTGCCCTACTTGGGTTATATTTTCAATTTGATTGGCGTACATGGCCATTAGGTGGGTAGCTGAACTATTGGAGGCATCGGTAATCAGATAGGCTTGCCCTTTAAAGCCATCTTTTCTGGGTTTGTACACTTTCTTCACTATCCTATCTTTACTATCCAAGTAAAAACGACCCTCCTTTTCTTGTCTTATTTGACCGGTAAAATCGTAAGGCGCTTTGGCCCAAGTACTGATATGCTTTTTAAATCTTGCAGGAATTTTTTTGTATCTCACGGACAAAATCATTTCAGGTAACTCAAGAGGGGTTTGAATAAGTCTTTGCAGAATATATTTGCCGACTTCACCTTGACCTCCCTCATTTCCGCGGATGTCGATTATAAAATCCGTAACTCCCTTGTCATTGATTTCATCAAAGGCATTGTCGAGAAAGGCTTTCCAGTCAAACTCGTTGCGCTGTACCGCAAAGGATTTTATGGATAATCGGGCGATTTTATCACTTAGGAGTTCAAAACTCCATCCATCTTTTACAGAACTTTCCAATTTTCCGTAACGTTCTTCCAGGATTTTGGTTCGGTTGGTTTTTGATATTGCCTTGACCGAAACTTTGATGATCTCTTGAGCATTCGGGGGAGCAAGCTCCAGTTCAAATTTTTCGGTACTTCCAAATTCCAACGGATAGAAGATATCGAACATCGAGAATTTCTCCGTGCCATCAGTGAGTAGGCGCTCTAATTTCTTTTCGTAGTTGTTACCGTCGGAAGTGGTGTACTGTGCTAAGCGGGTCATGAGTTCCTCCGAAGCGACCCCATTGATGCGTACGATTTCCAGGCCTTTTTTAAGCGCTTCGTTTTCAGAGGCATTTTTGTCGATGAACAACCTTTTTCCTAACCTATTAAAAGTAAAAGGAATTTTATCGGGCTGATTGAAAATCGCCTTCTCTACACTGCTTGATTGGTTCCATGGGTTGGTAAATGTATGACTGCACTTCACTTTTGCAGCAAATTTTGAAACGAGCTTATAGGTGTCGGTCAATGTGGGATTCGCCAGTATTTGGCTTTCCAATTCTTGAAAATCATCCTGCAGGCTTAAAGAATCTCTGTATTTATAAATGTTAGGGTGTATGTATTGTAGTACTTCCTTCAAGACCGCAATATCTTCTTTGATTTGAGACTTTGTATACACCAGTTTCTCAAGTTGTTCAGGGGTGTAGTATTCAAACTCGTTAAACGTGGCGTTAATGATTACGGGTTCATCCTTGAACCATACCACTCTATTGTCAGCACCTTGTAATTCTTCTTTACCATCATTTGTGAATTTGAATTTGACATTCTTTTTTGCCGTTTTAAAATTAATAGTGGCCTCGTAGATACCATCATTGTCGGTATCGGTTAGTATAAAGTTTTCATCCCAGGAGAGCGGACGCTCGCTTCCCCTTATTCCGACATTTGTAGCCGTGGCGACACCCTTCATGTCCACTTTAAAAATAACCTGTTGGTTTTGGGCGGTTAGATGAATTGTGGTCAATAATAGAATTAGAACTGCAATGGTCTTGGACGGGGCCTTACTATTGGACGATTTTTGAAGCTGATCTAACTGTATTAAAGGGGTGGTAAGAATTCTATTTTCTTCAAGACTTTTGCCGATGAGATAATCCAATCCAAATCGACCTGATCCAAGAACGATGCCGTAAAGGGATACCCATAAGAAACCCATGGCTGGAAGCATTCCCCATACGCCTTGATCCCATTGTTGGAAAAAAATTGCGACCATCATGGTACAAGAGATACAAAGAGATACTACTCTGGTCTTGAGCCCCAAGGCAAGAAACAAACCTCCGATTGCTTCACTTGCGGCCCCAAGCCAGGCAAAGAAAACAGGACTCAAGGCAAAGAGACCTCCGTATTGGGCGATGTCTTCTACAAACCAATTCGATACCTCAAATAATGACAAATCACGTTCAGGAGAGGTCCAAGGCATTCCGAATTTTGAAGCTCCGAAATCAAAAGCTAAAAGAAGTCCGCAAAGAATGCGCGGTAAGGCAATAACACTGTCGGCTATTCTTGAAGGTTGAGTGACTGGGGTGATTAGTTTTTCAAATAAACGTTTCATATGATATCTTTTTTTGTTCGACAGGTCAAAATTGCAAAACAAAGGAAAGACAGGCGTTTCAATTCGTGGCAATAGGGCCTCACCCACGAATTGAGACGTCTTAAATTATGTAACTAACTTATTTTAAAGTGTTTATAAAATCGGAAGGTGATAATCGAGTCATTTTTTTGAACACCCTATTAAAGGTCGCTTTACTATTGAAACCACACTCATAGGCAATTCCGGTCAAAGAGAGCTCGGCCTGTTTGTTTTCAGATAACATCTGTTTTATCGCTTCTATGCGATACCCGTTGATGAAGTCGTTGAATTTTAAACGAAAGCCTTTATTGATGACCTCCGAGAGCTCTTCACGAGATACATCCAATTGCTTTGCAAGGGTAACCAACGTCATATCAGGATCTAGATATGGTTTTTCATTTTGCATATAGGAAGACAGAAATTCCTTGGTCTTTACAAGTTTGGGAGAGAGTTCTTCCTTTTTGTTGACCGCTATAGTATGCTTCGTAGTATCCTCTTTTTTTTGACTAAAGCCAAAGTCAAGATATTCAAAGCCTAGGGCTTTTAAATTACCTACTGGCGTAAAATAGCCCTTGACGCCGATATAAATGATCAGAATAGCCGAAAAGAAGTGGTACCACCACTCCTGTGTCCACTTCAGATCAACGATGAGCTCATTCACAATAGTCTGAACACTATTAAAAAGAAACAGGAAAGCATAGATATAAAGAAAATTTCTCAACCAATTGAGTTCAACGCTATAGGTATTTGAAAAAAAGTCCTTGATTTTCTGTCTGTAGGCATAGAACAATTGAAAGGTCAGTGCCAAATAAACAATCATCTGCAGCATCGAAAATAAGTAGACAATGGGATCAAGGTATTTCCACTGAAAATTAATGACCATTTCCCCATTTTGAACGGAATCAAAATCAGGCGAGGAAGCATCGCTAAAAAGGATTAGGATTTTGATGAAAAGGAAGATCAACCACGGAATGAAATGTACACTATGCTTTCGGGAAATCTTGAATGCTGAACAGGTGACGGACCGTACGTAAAAATAGAGTAAGGGAGCTAAAATCATAGATAGGTCCACCACGTAGTAATTGATCTTGGTATTTTGATAGGTATCGTACCAATCCATGAAGCCAATAGTATAGGTTGTTCTATGGTAGCATGTAATTAATATAATCAGGCTTAGTAAAATGTCTGATAAGGCCTTCTTATCAAGATATCTTTTGAACAGTAAAAAGGCAAAAATGAGTCCTTGAACGGAAAGTATGAGTAATGGCGAACTATAAATATTGAAATTTGGGAAGCTTTGAAAAATCATTTTTGGTATGAATCGTCGGTCAAAACATAAATGTAGAAGAAAAAAATGATTTTAGATGAACTCATATCCCTTGACATGTTTATACTTTAGAATGGTTTTCGCCTAATTTTTAGCACAATTAAGGGAACCTCCATATTTCACCGATAAAATAAACATACTGGTTTGTGTGCTACAAACCTCGGATCGCACAAAGGATAGCCCTGACTTAAGGGACTACTCGAAATTCGAAATCATTGTTCTGACAATTTGAGGCAACGCAGCTTCAGGAAAATCATGACCCATATTCGCTATCCAAAGTGTATCAGCTTGAGGCATCAATGTCGCAAGTTTCTTATCATGCGATATCGGAATGACTGGATCTTGTACTCCATGAATCAGTAAAGTCGGGATTTCCAGTTCAGAAAGGGCCTCATATCTTGAACTAGCATTCAGGATGGCCTCATAGTGGTGCCGTGCCGATAGTAATTTATATCCCTCCCTTTTCCTTAGGTTGTATAGTGATGCTTCGGCCATGGGTTTTATGGCGATGGCTCCGGTCGCCTTGCCCATTAAGATTTTTTTCTGAACGATTTGGCGTTTGATCTGTCCTTTTTTATTTCCGAAAAAGCCATATTTGAGAATCGCGCCCACCATTTTAGGAACTACCTTATTTGACATGGGTGGTAGTTCTGGGTCCAGTACATCGCCCGATGACATGATAGAGGTCAGGCTTGCAGTTCTATTGGGATGTTCGATAGCCACTATTTGGGCGATCATACCGCCCATGGATGCTCCTACAATATGTGCTTTTTGGACGTTCAAGGTATCCAAAATAGCAATGACATCGTCGGCCATATCATCTAATGAATAGGGGTCTTTCTTTTTCCATTTTTTAGTTGAGGTGGATAAACCTGTCCCGCGATGGTCAAAACGAACGACCTCATAGTTTTCCGCTATCAAGGCAGAAACGAAACTTGCTGGCCAACTTAAGGCATCATTTCCATTGCCCATAATAAGCATGATAACCCCTTTGCTAGGTGGGTCAGGTCGAATTCGCTCGTACCAAATGGAATGGTCTTTTGAGATGGCCAAACCGGTCTCTCCCCGAACTATTTCCGGTACCGGTGCGCGTACAACATCCCGTATAATCCGTTTTTCGGCTTTAGACAGTTTCGGTAGGGGTCCGCAAGCAAAAAAGCATCCCATTCCGAACACTAGCGTTGCTACCTTGATTCTTTTGTAAAGCCGTTTCATTTTCGGGACAACCTATTTTTTCTGTAAAAATACAGTATAAATGATAGTGCCATTAACATACCGAAAGCTGAGGGTAGGTATTGACTATGAGGTTGGAATTCATCGTATATCGTACCTGTTGCAGCGGACAAGAGCGCAGTAAAGGCCGCGACCATTTTATATATATGTTCATAAAGCCACAGCTTTCCATACTTTTTTTGTGGGATCAAATACCGAAGTAGGTCATACGAGATAATGAAGAATAGAGCACCTAGCGTACTATACACGACAATGGGCGACCAAAAAAAACCGATTTTCTTGATATAGTACAAAAAATAGATTCCCGTAGATACGGTCATGATAGCCACCAGAATATCCTGTTTGTTGATCTTGTTGGTTTTGTTTTGTAGTACCCGTATACCTGAATAGGCGTTATACCCACTGAGTACGGTAACCACAATTAGAAACTGGTTTACCTTAAAGACAAAAACCCCAAATAGACCCGTAACAATAACGACCGACAGAAAGTATAGAAAAAGCCTGCCGCTGATTCGATGTGCTTTTCCTCCTTTCGGAGTAGTTAGAGCGATAATCGCGATACATAATGCAATGAGACCACAAGTGACATGAATGAGGATGTTTACCTTATGCCAGAAATCGAAATTTTCCATGAGAGTTGTTTTTTGGTCAAAACTCTAGAAAATGTGATAGACAGGCGACCCAACCCATAGGCTGAAACCGATTACTGAGGTTGATTTTTGAATTCGGAGGGGGAAACACCGGAGTATTTTTTAAAATAGCGATTGAATGACGATTTTGACTTGAATCCACAATCAAAGGCGATGCCCAAAACGGATAGATGCTTATGGTCTTCCGAAATCAAACGCTCTTTGGCCTCCTCGACACGATACCGATTGACAAAATCATAAAAATTCATCTGATACTCTTGGTTGATAATTTGGGAAAGATAAGGCCTTGAGATTTCACTTTGTTCGGCCAATAAAGGCAGGCTGAGGTCTTCGTTTAGAAAGGGCTTTTCAGTTTCCATATAGGTCTTTAATCTGTGAGCCAAGCTTTTGACTTTTTCCGGTGTTAGTCCCGATTTGGAATACGAGGCTTTCCGGGCTGTCGTATCTACTGAATTTGAACTTGTCAGTTGTTGGAATTCCCTATTGGAAAAAACCGCTGTCTGCCGAAATCCATAAAACCCAAAGGCGATCATCATGAAGCTAAGGCAAATGGCAACGAAGGCGAATGCTTTTTCAATGGGAAACAGTTGAAATTGAACAGCTCCGAATACTAGAAATGAGGTAGACAGAAATAACATGAAATAGGAATTCACAACATAGCTTACCCATTTCAGATTGATCCTTTCTTCAAATGAAAAGAAATCGCGAATGCGTTTTCGGTGCGTATTCAAGAGCACCAAATCCCAAGTGCAGTAGACCAATCCTGAAATAGCTAGGGGAACGGCATAATGATACATCCACCAAGGAGACTGTGCGGTAGGTTCAAAAAAGCCGTTGATAGCGATGAGCGTGATGTCATCTTTCTGTTGTAATGCAAAAAAGAGCAGTACATAGGCCACATAGACCCCCAAGTGTGTGATGAGTAGTTTTGGGGTAATCAGATGCCCGGTCAGTGATTGGATGTAAAGAAACAACATCGGTGCACCCAGCAAGGGCAATCCAAAAACCACAATCGCCAAAAAGCCTTCGATTGCAAAACGGTAGATGGTCACCTCATAAAAGGCAATTTGACCCAAAGTAACCAAAATCCATCCTAAAAAGTAAAAGTCGCCCTGCTTCTTGTTTCGCTTGAAAAGCAGTAACAAGAACATTAGGGTGCCTACGCCCAAACCTGCATTTAGAATAAATTCCAACGAATAGAATATATATTTCTGCCGTAAGATACGGCATTACTCGCTTTCCGAAAACGAACTCCATCCTTGGGCCGTTAGCGGAATTTTGGTAGCGCTACGCGTAATGAGATGCGCCCCCTCGGAAGCATCCGTCATATGGCCGATTACCGTAAGATTAGGGTTCCCTTTAATCTTGTCAAAATCTTTTTGACCGATGGTAAAGAGCAATTCATAATCTTCCCCTCCGCTCAAGGCCACGGTGGTACTATCGATTTTGAATTCTTCGGTAGCCGAAATTACGGTGGGATCCAAAGGAATTTTGTCTTCGTATAGATTACAACCTACCTTACTTTGTTTACAGAGGTGCAAAACTTCCGAGGAGAGTCCGTCACTAATGTCGATCATCGCTGTCGGCCTTACCTCCAATTGTTTCAAAAGTTCTACGATATCTTTTCGGGCCTCTGGTTTTAGCTGTCGCTCTACAATGTAGGAGTAGGGTTCTAGATCAGGCTGGTTGTTCGGGTTCACTTTGAACACCTCTTTTTCGCGTTCCAGTACTTGAAGTCCCATATAAGCTGCTCCAAGATCTCCGGAAACCACCAACAGGTCATTCGGTTGGGCCCCACTTCTATAAGTGATTTCCTCTTCTAGATGTTCGCCCAGGGCGGTAATACTGATCAGCAATCCTTTGGTTGATGAGGTGGTATCACCTCCGATGAGATCAACCCCGTATTTTTTACAGGCGAGGGCAATACCTTCGTACAGTTCTTCAAGGGCTTCCAATGGAAAACGATTGGAGGCGGCAATGGAAACCGTGATTTGCGTGGCTAGGGCATTCATCGCGTAGATGTCCGACAAATTGACCATGACGGCCTTATAGCCCAAATGCTTCAAGGGCATGTAGCTCAAATCAAAATGAACCCCTTCTATCAATAGATCCGTGGAAATTATGGTCTGGTTTTTGTGGTTGATGACGGCAGCATCATCCCCTATACCTTTAAGAGTGGATTCTTGAGCGGTAGGGAACTTTTGGGTCAAGTGGTCGATCAAACCGAATTCACCTAATTGTTCAAGTGATGTACGTTCTTGGTGTTTGTCAGCTAACATAATGCAAAAATAGGGCGAATCACCAAAATGGTTTCCAATTTGGGAAAAAATCACATCGAGTGAAATATTTCGTATTAATTTTCGTCATATAGTATAGGGTCATTGCGATGTTAGCTGTTATAAACAAAATGGGACCTTCTTTGAAAACACAATAACTTAGTCCTACTTTAACGATCAATATGCGAAAAATTCCAATTCTCTTAGTAACGTCCTTTTTGATTTTTGCTTGTAGCAATGACGATAACGCATCGGACAGCGAACCTCAGCTTATGGATCAATCTGCCAATACGGATACCGGAGAACCATTTCCTTGTGAAAATGGTATGGCAGGAATTTATCCTTGTAATGGCCTAGACCTTGTTGGCCGGGTAAATCTGGCGGACATGGATGCCGGCAGGGGAAATGACATCTGGGGGTGGACCGATAGTGCCTCTGGAAAAGAATACGCGATTATGGGGCTGGACAATGGCACGGCTTTTATCGATATTTCCGACCCAAACAATATGCGCTATTTGGGCAAGCTACCCACGGCAACCGTTTCCAGTGGCTGGCGTGACATCAAGGTATATCAAGATCATGCATTTGTGGTGTCCGAGGCCTCTGGGCACGGTATGCAGATCTTTGACCTGACCCGCTTGAGAACTATTTCAAACCCTCCGCAGACTTTTGATGCGGACGCCAGTTATGACGGATTTGGCAATGCGCATAATATCGTGATCAATGAGGATACCGGTTTCGCGTACGTGGTCGGTACCGATCGGGGCGACGCTTTTAATGGGGGAGCCCATTTCATCAATATCCAAGACCCGAAAAATCCGGTTGCGGCGGGAGGTTATGGTGATAATGGCTATTCGCATGATGCTCAAGTGGTTACTTATAACGGTCCCGATGCCGATTATACCGGAAGGGAAATCTATATAGGTTCAAACGAAAATGTGGTCATTATAGCAGACGTCACTGATAAAGAAAACCCTACGAACATTTCATCGGTATCGTATCCAAATCGAGCGTATACACACCAAGGATGGTTTTCGGAAGATCAACAGTATTTTATTTTAGGGGATGAGGTCGATGAAATCGATTTCGGTTTCAACACGAGAACTTTGTTATTCGATTTTACCGATTTAGACAATCCCGTACTTCACGACTCTTATGCGGGGCCGACAACGGCCATTGACCACAATGGCTATGTCAAGGGGAATGAATACTTTTTATCGAACTATACGGCTGGAGTACGTATTCTGGATATTTCCGGTATAGCCGATAAGTCGATTTCCGAAACACACTTCTTCGATACGTTCACCAGTTCAAACGGCCCACAATTCAGTGGGGTGTGGAGTGTTTATCCCTATTTTGAAAGTGGTAACATTATCGTAAGTGATATTAATTCCGGTTTGTTCGTGATCAAAAAATCAAATTGATGAAACCCCTTCTTTTTTTCGGTCTTTTCTTGTTTTTGATTTCCTGTTCAAAGGATTTTGAGGTGGTATCCACCGAGCAAGAACCCCAAACCGCTTTTTTAGGGGAATTGGAATTTGTGAGATCTTATGGAGGTTCGGGCGAGGATACGGCACGGGCCATCATTGAAACCTCGGACGGAGGCTATGCAATTTTGGGATACTCCAACAGTACCGACGGGGATTTGCAAGGCAAAACTTTGGCGGTGAACGACTATTGGCTTTCAAAACTCGATGCCCAAGGTGAACTGCAATGGAGCAAAACATATGGTGGTAGCAAGGATGATCGTGGGCAAGGCCTGGTGCAGACGCAAGACGGAGGCTATGCCCTAACGGGCTATGCGATGAGTGATGATGGCGATGGTAGTGTCAATAACGGGTTTCATGACAATTGGATCTTAAAAGTAGATGCTCAAGGAGTAATCGAATGGGAAAAAAGTTATGGTTTTTCCGGTCATGACCATTCCTATGATATTTTGGATACCGGTGATGGTGGATTCTTTTTTACTGGCTTTTTGGATATTACTTCGGCCCGAGCGGATGGAAATACCGAGAAAAGAAACACTATTGCCAGCCACGGTGTTGGTGAATTCTGGGGTACAAAAATCGATAGTAAGGCAAAGGTACAATGGCGTGGCTATTATGGCGGCACCAATAATGACCGGGCCCATGCCGCAGTTAGGGCCGATGATGGAGGCTATGTGATGGCAGGTTTTACAGAGAGTGATGACTTTGACATCAATAATTCCCGAGGCAGTTATGACTTTTGGGTGGTCAAAATAGATGAGGGTGGAGAATTGGTATGGCAACAAACGTTTGGGGGTACTGGTATCGAACGGGCACAAGATATTGCCAAGACAACCGATGGAGGCTATGTCATTATAGGAAATACGTTCAGTGCCGATGTAGATATTTCAGAGAATCACGGTGAATCGGACATCTGGCTGATTAAGGTCGATGGAGACGGAAATCTCCTTTGGAACCGTTCTTTCGGCGGTACACAATTCGACGATGCCCAAAGCGTAACCACAAGTAAGGACGGCGGGTTTATCATCTCCGGAAATTCAAAAAGCAGTGATGGAGATGCCAACTTGAACGCCGGTGAAAATGACATTTGGCTCCTTAAGACTGATGCCCAGGGTGAGATGGTCTGGCAGAAGTCTTTTGGCGGTAGCGGACTCGACTTTGGGTTCGATGCTTTGGAAACTTCCTCTGGGGCTATAGTTCTCGTAGGTGAAATGGCAAGTGCCGATTTCATGGAAATATCAAATAAAGGAGCATCCGATATAGTAGTCATAAAGATGAAGTAATGCGGATACCTGGGCAATTGAAGCCCTAATTTTATAGCTTAAGCGTATCTTTTTCTTTCCAAAATATGCTATAGAAAACCCCTATTCCCACATTTGTTATATTAATGTTAGTAAGTGTGTTAAAAAGCGACGAATGGCGTATATTTGCTAACTATTTAGATTAAATCCAATTAAGAATGATTCAGGTATCTGAAACGGCGAAAACCAAGGTCATCAGCCTAATGACGGAAGAAGGCTTTGATGCGAACAAGGACTTTGTGCGTGTCGGGGTCAAAAGTGGAGGATGTAGCGGACTATCATATGAGCTGAATTTTGACAATCAGGTAGGGGAAACCGATAAACTTTTTGAAGACAATGATGTGCGTATCATCGTAGACAAAAAGAGCTTTTTATATTTGGTCGGGACTATCTTGGAATATTCGGGTGGACTCAACGGAAAGGGTTTTGTGTTCAACAACCCCAATGCCCAACGTACCTGCGGCTGCGGGGAGAGCTTTTCGTTGTAAGTAAAATAATTTGAAAATGAATCAATGTAACAATTCATATTGCTGCATTAAACCATTGATACACTAGGAAGATGGCGTATACTGAAGAAGAATTAAAGAAGGAGCTCGAGACCAAGGAATATGAATATGGGTTCTATACGGATATTGAGTCGGATACCTTTCCGAAAGGTTTGAACGAAGAGATCGTCCGTGCGATTTCCAAAAAGAAGAATGAGCCCGAATGGATGACTGAATGGCGTTTGGAAGCCTTCCGTATTTGGGAAGGTATGGAAGAACCTGAATGGGCCAATGTGCGTTACGAGAAACCCGATTTTCAAGCAATAAGCTACTATTCCGCTCCTAAGGCCGCCGATCCGAACAAATCTATAGATGATGTGGATCCAGAGTTATTGGCCATGTACAAAAAATTGGGTATTTCCGTCGATGAACAAAAGCGATTGCAAAATGTGGCCGTCGATATCGTAGTAGATTCCGTTTCCGTGGCAACGACCTTCAAAAAGACCTTGGGGGAAAAGGGAATCATCTTTATGCCTATTTCTGAAGCAATTCAAGAGCATCCCGAGTTGGTGAAAAAATACATGGGTACGGTAGTTCCTAAAACCGATAACTTCTATGCGGCCTTGAATTCGGCCGTGTTTACTGATGGCTCATTTTGTTACATACCCAAAGGAGTTAGATGTCCCATGGAACTCTCCACATATTTTAGGATCAATGAAGGGGGCACAGGTCAGTTTGAGCGAACTTTGGTTATCGCTGACGAGAGCAGTTATGTCAGTTACCTAGAGGGTTGTACAGCACCTTCACGAGATGAGAACCAATTGCATGCCGCTGTGGTAGAGCTGATCGCCCTAGACGACGCGGAAATAAAATACTCAACGGTACAAAACTGGTATCCCGGGAATAGTGAAGGAAAAGGGGGTGTATACAACTTCGTAACAAAAAGGGGGTTGTGCGAGAAGAATTCAAAAATCTCATGGACTCAAGTGGAAACTGGTTCCGCTGTTACATGGAAATACCCTAGTTGCGTGCTAAAGGGGGACAATTCGGTCGGTGAGTTTTACAGCATTGCCGTAACGAACAATTTCCAACAGGCGGATACGGGTACCAAAATGGTGCATTTGGGCAAAAACACAAAGAGTACCATTATCTCTAAAGGAATCTCGGCAGGAAAATCCCAGAATAGTTACCGCGGATTGGTACAGGTCAATAGCCGTGCCGAAAATGCACGTAATTTTTCACAATGCGATTCCTTGCTGATGGGTAATGAATGTGGCGCTCATACCTTTCCGTATATCGAAGCGAAAAACAAAACCGCTCAAATAGAGCATGAGGCGACCACAAGTAAAATTGGTGAAGATCAGATTTTCTATTGCAATCAGCGCGGAATAGATACCGAAAAAGCCATTGCCTTGATCGTAAACGGATTTAGTAAAGAAGTACTGAACAAACTCCCGATGGAGTTCGCCGTAGAGGCACAGAAACTTTTGGAAATTAGTTTGGAAGGATCCGTAGGATAAACGAAATATGAAAAAACTAGTATACCTTTTCTTGATAATTACCATTGTCGCCTGCAAGGAAACCAAAAAAGAAAATACCGAGTCCCCAGAACAAGTGGCGGTAGAAAAAACCGATGTGAAGCTCTACACCTTTGATGGAGGCACGGTGATGGTAAATAACCTAGAGTTATTTTCCCAAGACACCACCTATCAAGGGCAGACCAAAGAGTTCTCCGACGCCTTTTATGTGGTGAGCCATCCTGATGGAAATTTAATGTGGGATGCAGGGCTACCAGAAGGCTTGGTAGGTTTGCCAGAACCTTTTACCGACCCTAGCGGGGCATTTACCGTTTCTCGAAAAGACTCCTTGGTCAACCAATTGAAATCGATTGGGATGACTCCTGAAGATTTTAAATACATCGCCCTTTCCCATACACATTTTGACCATAGCGGGCACGCCAACACCTTAAAAAATGCAACTTGGCTAGTGCAGGAAGCGGAACATGATTTCATTACAAGCGAAGAATCACAACAAAACAATGCCGATAATTATAACGCCATAAAAGAACTGACTTCAGTGAAAAAGTTAAGCGGTGACTTTGATGTTTTTGGTGATGGAACGGTGGTCATCAAATCAATGCCAGGACACACGCCAGGACATCAGGTACTTTACCTTGACCTACCACAGACTGGACCAACATTGTTATCAGGAGATCTATATCATCTCTATGAAAATAGGGAGCACAAACGCATACCCATTTTCAACTTTGATGTGGACCAAACGTTAAAAAGTATGGAGGCATTTGAAGCATTTGCCGCAGAAAAAGAAGCAAAAGTGTATTTACAACACCAAAAAGAAGATTTTAATAAGATGCCTAAGGCACCTGAATATTTAAATTAAGACACCATGTTGAAAATTACGGACTTGCACGCGAGTGTAGAGGATAAAGAGATTTTAAGAGGAATTAACCTCGAAGTAAACGCCGGGGAAGTACATGCGATTATGGGCCCGAACGGTTCGGGCAAGAGCACCTTGGCCTCTGTAATAGCAGGTAAGGAAGAATTCGAGGTCACCCAGGGCACAGTAGCACTTGATGGTGAGGATTTAGAAGATGCTGCTCCCGAGGAACGGGCACACAAAGGTGTATTTCTTTCATTTCAGTACCCCGTGGAGATACCAGGTGTTTCCGTGACGAATTTCATGAAAACAGCCATCAATGAATCTCGAAAGGCAAGAGGGTTGGAAGACATGCCTGCCAATAAAATGCTGAAATTGATCCGTGAGAAATCCGAATTGTTGGAAATCGACCGCAAATTTTTATCCAGATCCTTGAACGAAGGATTTTCAGGAGGTGAAAAAAAGCGAAACGAGATTTTTCAAATGGCGATGTTGGAACCCAAGTTGGCTATTTTGGATGAAACAGATTCCGGTTTGGATATCGATGCGTTGCGTATTGTAGCCAATGGTGTGAACAAATTGAAGAGCAGTGACAATGCGGTCATCGTCATTACGCATTATCAGCGGTTATTGGAATACATCGTGCCAGATTATGTACACGTTTTGCACAATGGAAAAATCGTTAAATCAGGAGGTAAAGAACTGGCCCTTGAACTAGAAGAGAAAGGCTATGATTGGATCAAGCAAGAAGCAACAGTTTAAAAGTATGAAGTTGAAAAGTAAATAGGTCGTAAGAACTATTTACTTAATATTCATTACGAAATACCACTAAGACATGGACTTAAAAGAAAAATTGATTTCATCCTTTATGATGTTCGAAAACAATATCGACATCGAGCATCCCGTACATGATGTACGTACGGAGGCGATGAAGAATTTTGAACAGAAAGGTTTTCCTTCACGTAAAGATGAGGCGTGGAAATATACTTCCTTGAACAAAATACAAAAAGTCGATTTCAGTATTTTTCCAAAAGAAGTCAATGCGATAGAGTACAAAGACGTCAAGAAGTATTTCATTAATGAAATAGATACCTATAAAATCGTTTTTGTAGATGGTATTTATAGTTCTTTCCTTTCCGAGACGACCCATGATGGCGTAGATATTTGCTTGATGAGTTCGGCTTTGACGAAAGACATGTACAAACCGATTATCGATGTGTATTTCAATAAGGTCGCTTCAAAAGACGAGTCATTGACCTCTTTGAATACGGCATTCAGTAGAGAGGGCGCCTATATCTATATTCCCAAGAATAAGATGCCTAAAAAGCCAGTGGAAATCATTCACTTTGCCACGGGTAATGAGTCTACCCTAATGTTGCAGCCGAGAAACCTGATCATTGTAGAGGAAAATGCGGAGTTACAGGTTATTGAAAGGCACCAAAGCTTGACTTCCAATGAGGTATTGACCAATTGCGTTACTGAGATTTTCGCAGCTAAGAATGCTATCATCGATTATTACAAGGTTCAGAACGACACTGAAAACTCCTCGTTGATCGATAATACCTATATCGACCAAAAAGATAAAAGCGTGGTCAAAGTCCATACTTTTTCGTTTGGCGGGAAAATGACCCGTAACAACCTTAACTTCTATCAAAACGGAGAGTACATCGATTCCACCATGAAGGGCGTGACCATTTTAGGGGAAAAACAACATGTCGATCATCATACGCTCGTACATCATATCGAACCCAATTGTGAGAGTCATCAAGACTACAAGGGAATTTATGGAGAGCGTTCAACAGGTGTTTTTAATGGAAAGATCATTGTCGACAAAATTGCCCAGAAGACCAATGCATTTCAGCAGAACAACAATATCTTGATCAGTGATCAAGCGACTATCAATACAAAACCGCAGCTTGAGATTTTTGCCGATGATGTCAAGTGCTCACATGGTTGTACGATAGGTCAGTTAGATGAAGATGCCCTCTTCTATTTACAATCACGAGGAATTCCTAAAAAAGAGGCGCGAGCCCTTTTGATGTATGCTTTTGCCAACAATGTATTGGAAAGTGTGCGCATACCGGAACTCAAAACCCGGATCAATAAGCTTATCGCCAAAAAACTCGGAGTAAACTTAGGGTTTGACCTCTAAGACGTTACAGAAAAAAAAGAAGGGGCGGCGGATAGTATTGCTCTTTTCGAGCTGCCTGTTCTTTAGTGCAATAGTGATGGCTCAAGAGACCCGATTTGGACTACAGGCCGGACTCAATTATTCATCGATTGTAGGGGATTTGACCGAAGGAATAAAATTCCGTTTTTCCGGACATGGGGGTATCGTCATGGAATCGGAGTTCAGTCGTAAATTTACCTTGCAAGCGGCAGTGCTGTATTCTTCACAGGGCTTTCAGTTTAGTTCCGATTTGCAAGTCCTGCAAAGCGGTCCCTCAGACCCCTTTGACGAAAATGACTTTAGAACCAATGTGCAGTTAAACTATCTTACTGTTCCGGTGCTGGGAAAGTTCGCCTTGAACGACCGCCTCGATGTAGCATTTGGTCCACAGTTCGGTTTTTTGTTGAACCAGGTGTCCAAAATTAAGAACCTAGATCAACGCGATGATACCATACCCGAAAACCGTCTGGTAACAAACGGTAATTTTCAATTGGATTATGGTCTGGTTGCAGGCTTAGGCGTGAACATTACTGATGCCATTAGTGTAGAGCCGCGGTTTTATGTCGGTCTTCGAAATCGCTTGAACGGTCTGACCGGTAACCTACAGAATTACAATGTGGCCCTACAGGTATCAGCGAGGTATCTCTTTTTATGAACTCCTTGTAAAACATAACGTGTTAGATCGATTATAGCTTTGATTTAAAGCTGATTTTAAAGCATAGTCGGTATCTTTGTTGCTTAATTGATTCGCTATGATCGATGTACAGAAAATACGTGAAGATTTCCCCATACTGACACGAGAAGTCAATGGAAAACCCCTGGTATATCTTGACAATGCCGCGACCTCACAAACACCGCAACAGGTCATTGACGTTATTGTGGACTATTATCAGCACTACAATGCGAACATTCACAGAGGCGTGCATGCGTTATCGCAAGAAGCAACGGATAAGTACGAACAGGCAAGAGTTACCATTCAAAAACACTTTAATGCAGCGAAGGCCCACGAAATCATATTTACATCGGGTACTACACATAGCATCAATATGGTCGCCAATGGGTTTTCATCCCTGTTGGATAGAGGAGATGAGGTTTTGGTCTCGGCCATGGAACACCACTCCAATATCGTTCCCTGGCAGATGTTGTGCGAGCGAACCGGGGCAAGCTTAAAAGTAATTCCCATGAATCAAAAAGGCGAACTAGTGATGGACGCCTATGAAGAACTGCTCAACGAGCATACGAAACTGGTTTTCTGCAACCATATTTCCAATGCCTTGGGTACGATCAATCCCATAGAAGCGATTATCGAAAAAGCACATCAGGTCGGCGCTGCTGTACTCATTGACGGGGCGCAGGCAGCACCACATCTAGTTGCCGATGTACAGGCTCTTGATGTCGATTTTTATACCATATCGGCACATAAGGTGTGTGGTCCTACGGGTCAAGGGATGCTCTATGGCAAGGAGGAGTGGCTCAATAAACTACCGCCCTATCAAGGGGGAGGCGAAATGATTGCGGAGGTGACCTTTGAAAAAACCACCTATGCCGATCTGCCACACAAATTTGAGGCCGGCACACCCAATATTTGTGGGGGTATTGCTTTTGGAGCAGCGATTGATTACATGAATTCCATCGGTTTTGAGGCCATTGCCACCTATGAACAAGAATTGTTAGACTACGCGACAGAACAACTGTTGGCTATCGAAGGATTGAAGATTTACGGTACGGCGAAACATAAGACCTCGGTATTATCGTTCAATATTGAAGGCATACATCCCTATGATATCGGTTCTATATTGGATAAGCTGGGTATTGCCGTGAGAACAGGCCACCATTGCGCGCAACCCATCATGGATTTCTATCAAATTCCCGGTACCGTTCGCGCCAGCTTTTGTTTCTATAATACCAAGGAAGAAGTCGATGTATTGGTCGCGGGTGTTATACGTGCAAAGAATATGCTACGTTGACCAAGGTGTTATCCTTCTCTTAAACAATTGAAAACCACCGTAACTTGTCGTATTTTTGTTCGGTCTTTATCTTCGCAGAAGTGAGACCAAATAAATAGGACGTACAGCATATGCAGATACAAAACATACAGGAAGAAATTGTTGATGAGTTTTCAATGTTCGACGATTGGATGCAACGGTATGAATATATGATTGAATTGGGGAAATCACTTCCCCTGATCGATGCGCAATACAAAACGGACGACAACATCATCAAAGGCTGTCAGAGCAAGGTATGGGTCCATGCTGAGCTAGAGACGGACAAACTCGTTTTTACCGCTGATAGTGATGCCATTATTACCAAAGGAATCATTGCGATATTGATACGCGTGTTCAGTAATCAGAAGCCTGCAGACATTATTGAAGCGAATACTGATTTTATAGATGAAATCGGATTAAAAGAACATTTGTCCCCAACCCGGGCCAATGGTCTGGTCAGTATGATCAAACAACTGAAGTTGTATGCTGTGGCCTATCAAACACAGTTAAATTAAGAACGATATGAGTGAAGAAACTACAATAGATACCCAAGAACTCGGTGAAAAGATAGTAAACGTTCTAAAGACGATTTATGACCCCGAAATACCGGTTGACATTTATGAGCTGGGTTTAATATATGATGTATTGGTCAATGAAGCCAACGACGTTAAGATATTAATGACCCTAACCTCTCCGAATTGTCCGGTGGCTGAAACCCTTCCGGTAGAAGTAGAAGAAAAAGTAAAGTCCTTAGATCTGGTCAAAGATGCCGAGGTCGAAATTACGTTCGACCCTCCTTGGACCCAAGATTTGATGAGCGAAGAGGCTAAATTGGAACTGGGTCTACTCTAGTCTAGTCTTACCGCGTCAATCACCTGATACCCCACTGACGGCGATAGTTCCCAGAGGGGAAATTGACTATGACTGATTAGAAAAATGGGAAACACATAGCTGCGAAAACATGTCCGAAATCATAAACAGAGTTGCCAAAAGCCCCTTGATCACCTTTAACCTTGAGGACTACTATCCCGAGGGAAAGAGAGTTGTAATCGACATCAAGGATTGGCTCTATGAGGGATTGATTTTACGAGAGAAAGAATTCAGAAATCACGTCGCGGAACATGATTGGGCGCAATACCAAGATGCCTATGTTGCGTTGAGCTGTACGTCAGACGCTATTATTCCCGGCTGGGCCTATATGCTGTTGAGTTCAAGATTGCAGCCCTTTGCCAAAAAGACGCTTGTGGGCGATTTGGAACAATTGGAGACGATGCTCTTTCAAACCGTTATCGAAAACATCGATATGACTCCATTTACTGACAAACCCGTCATCATTAAAGGGTGTAGTAATAAACCCATTCCTGCCAATGCTTATATATGGATAACCGCTAAAGTTCAGACGGTTGCCAAAAGCATTATGTACGGAGAGGCATGCTCTTCAGTGCCGCTGTACAAAAGAAAATGACCCATTTTTTCTAAAGGGTATATGCACAATTTGTATTTTTGTGCCACTTACAAAAACAAACACTAAACACATTATCATGAAAAAAATCGTACTTACGATTGCGGCGACCCTCGCATTCGTTACCACTTATGGTCAGACCATCGATGAATTAAAAGGAGCACAAGCTGCTAAAAAAGACTCTATCGCCGTAATACAGGCAAGAGTAGATGCCCTACAGGGCCAAATAGATGCATTCCCGGGTTGGAAGAAAGGTATTTTCGGCACGTTAGGTGCAAATCTATCCGGTTCCAAAAATTGGTACCAACAAGGTACTCCGAACAACTCCGCCGGAAATATAGGGATAACACTCAATGGATTTGCCAACTTGGATAAGGACAAATTTTTCTGGAGGAATTCTGGAAATATCAATGCACAATGGGTGAAAATCGATAACAAGGATATCGACACCGATGACGACAGCTTCAATAGTACTACCGACGTATTTAATATCACTTCGCTTTATGGATACAAGCTAAGTGATAAGTTCGCCATTTCTGGCCTTGGGGAATACCGGACATCGATCATTAATAATTTTAATGACCCAGGTTATCTAGATTTAGGTATCGGAGCCACTTGGACGCCGATTACCGATATGGTCGTTGTAATTCACCCGTTGAACTACAACTTCGTTTTTGCAAAAGATGATGTGGCCTATGAATCGTCAACAGGTGCAAAAATCTTGGTCGATTATACCAGAAAGATTGGAGCAATCAACTTCAAGACGAACTTTTCTACCTTTCAGAGTTATAAAAGTGGAGACTTGAGCAATTGGACATGGATTAACTCATTTGGCTATACCTTCTGGAAAGGAATCGGATTAGGTTTCGAATTTGGACTGAGAGGAAATAGGCAAGAGGCCTTTGCCAATGCCCTAGCGCAACCTGGCGTTGATCCAGCGCTTACAATAGGAGAAGTCGACAGCCCAACACAGAGTTATTGGCTTTTTGGATTGAACTATTCGCTTTAATCGAACAAGCTTAGAAATGGAATACTATGAGAACGTCCCGCGATTGCGGGACGTTTGTCTTAAGTAGGATTCGTAAATTTGGTTGTTAGTCAAAATTCGAACTCTTGATTCAAGTTCGAGTAAAAATCCAAATACTAGATTTTCGGTTAAGACTACGGTTTCTTTGGGACAAACACTAAATCTCAAATACACTAACGAATGTAACGGAGTCGATGAAGACGGCTAAACTTTTGTTGTGAAGCTGGTAAAAACTGTTGTGAAACGCGTTAAAAGGTGTGGTCTCTTCGACGAAATGCATTCGTTGTACCAGTGAAATAAAAAATCCCCGTCACGTTGACGGGGATTTTTTTAAGTTAAGTAGGTATCGTAAGATTTAGGTTCCGATGTTACTCGGTATTTCTTAGGTCAAGTTTCTTTTTTGGGGAAAAGAAAACTTTTTTCGGTTAAGTTCAAGAGTCGATTTGGGGTCAATACTTTCACTTAATTACACTGTAAATATAGGTTCGATTTGAAAGGTCTCTAAATTATTGTTGTGAACTGGTTGGATATTGTGGTGTGTCCGACGAACGACAATCTCGATTCGATGAACAGCATAACCATTTATGCTTATTTTCCATTCCCTCCTTTAATTTTAAGGACAGCATTCTTTGAATGTCCGTATTCCGAATTTATGGACAACGATTTTTCAAAGCATTCCAGTGCTTTTGATTCATTGCCTGACAAAAGATGGGCATCTCCTAACATGGACCATGAATACTCATCTGGAAATGTATCAGTATACAATTCAAAAATTTTGACCGCGGCATCGGGGTCACCTGCGTTCATTAACTCCGTTCCGATTTCCTCAAAATCATAGTCCACAAAAGGAACATAGGCCGTATCATTTTTATACTTCTGGTAGGTGCTAAACGCCACTGCAATGCCGTTGGAGATGTATTCGTTAGAGAATAATCGGGGTAGGGAAATCCGATCGAGCTGATAAGGGGCTCGGTTTAGAATACGCATCGGAGTTGTAAAAGTATAGCGGTCGGTTTCTACATTATTCGTAAGCAAAATGACACATTGGTCCTTTTTGAGGTTTCGTATCAAAAAACTGCGTCCCCCTTGAAATCCTCCGGAATGGTAAACTATTTTTCCAACGGTGCTATCCTTAGCTACTTGCCAACCAGTACCTACAACTGCGGGATAATTTGATTTTTCATTGATCGTAAACTCCTTTTTACCATTTAATGTAATTGGGTCATACATTTTGGTAAGAGAGGCTATAGATAGTAGTACATTGTTTTGAAGTGCCGTATGAAACTTGAGCAAATCCCCAGCTGTGGTGTGAATCGAGCTTGCACCATAAATGTTATCGAAAGTTGCGCTATCTTCAATATTTGCGGCCAATGTATCGACCAGATGAAATCGCTTTGACAGCCATTTTGGTTTCCGATAATACGACACCACATTTTTTTGGAGGTGGAGAGGTACATTTCTCTCAAACAAAAATGTCCGGTGCATGCCGGAAGGCTCGAAAATATGTTGCTGTAAAAATTGCTCAAATGACAATTTCGAAATTTTTTCGATGATGAGCGCAAGAAAAATATAATTGGTATTCGCGTAGTTGTAGTTGGATCCAGGAGAAAAGTATAATTCTGGAGCCACTCGGGTATAGACCTCCAATAGTTCCTCATTGGTATACCCTTTGCCTGAAATCTCTTTTCTAAAGGGGTGTATTTGAACCTTGGGCAAGCCCGACGTATGCGAGAGCAAGTGTTGTATGCGAATCCCATGGTAAGGCAGACCGCTGAGATGTTTTGTCAGATCATCGTTCAAATTAAGAAGGCCCCGTTCTACCAATTGCATAGTAGCAACTGCTGTAATCGTTTTCGAAACCGAAGCGACGTTGAACATATGCTGTGGCCTTAATGGCGTGCGATCATCGTAATTTGAAAACCCGAAGGACCTTTCATAGATGATCTTGCCTTTTTCTGCAATGAGAATGTTTCCGTTAAAACCGCGCTGCAGATTCAAAACGGTGAATACCGAATCGATTTCTGCTAACTGTTGTGCTTGAAGTGCCGTGTTCGAGACGGCCATGAGTACTAATAAAAAGGACAGTCTTTTCATGATGTATTGTTTTTGATTCCCTCAAATATGGGGCAACCCCTTCAATAAGGCGGTTAAGCAGGGGTTAAAGACGGGTTAATGTCATTTGTCAGCATGTTCACTTGTCATTAACATAAGAAGATCAGCTTTGAGCCCACCGCAGCTCAGGGCTTTATTAACGTTAATGCAGGGTTAACAGGCGCCATTTGGCCTATAGTGCAAGAGGTTTGCCCTATTTTTGGGTCATGCAACGGAAAATAAACACTCTTATAATAACCGCGGTTTTGACGCTATTGGCCATGACAAGCATACAGGCGTATTTGATTTACAATACGTACGAGTTGAAAAAAGATGCCTTTATCAATGAGACCAAAAAAGCCATCAGTCGAATAGATGACGAAACCGAAATGGTCGTGGAAACAAGTGAGTTATGGGGGCAGGTTTTTTCAGAGCTGCTATGGGAGTATAGATTTAAGGGTTTGAGCAAAAACCAGTTCATAGAAGAATTGAAAAAAGAGAAAGATTCCTTTTCCAGGGCCTTCAACAAGTTGTATCAAGAAGAATTAAAGAAATCGGATCTGGGCTACGAAATCAAGTTCAAGAAGAACATTTATTCCATTATGGTCATGGATTCTATGCAAATTGATACCGTTGCGATATTTTCAAAAGAGCGACCGCTATTCGTTCTTGGTGACGATTTTGAAGAAAGCCAGGCCTACACCATCAGTCAGGCCAGATGGCAAACCGACTATACCGCCCTTGATGCCGATGGCATCGAAAAAACTGTAGAATTCCGGGTCCATACCAGAGACCGAATGAATATTTCAGAATGGCAACGCATAGTACTGGGGCGAATGGCGGCCTTGTTGGCAGGATCTGTGCTTTTGCTTCTATTTGTGGTCGGTCTGTTTTACTATTCCATCAAAAATCTTATTAAGCAAAAGAAAGTCGCTGATGTAAAAACCGATTTCATCAATAATATCACACATGAACTTAAGACACCCCTCGCCACTTTGGGCATTGCTACGAAAAGTCTGAAAAAGCCCGAAATAAAACAATCACCGGAGGCATTTGAAAACACCTTGAATATCTTGGATAGGCAGAATACCAGACTTCAAAAGCTGATTGATCAAGTATTGACCAATAGCTTGGGTTCTGAAGAATTGACCCTGAAAAAAGAACAAGTAGTCGATGAGGAGTATATCATGAACGGTATTGCTGATTTTTCACTTTCGGTACAGGATAAAAACGTGTCTTTTACCACAAGTATTGAACCAAAGGAGGTGCTACTGACAATCGACACTTTTCTATTCACTACAGCGCTGTTCAATATTCTTGAAAATGCGATTAAATACGGCAAGGAATCCGTCGCCATAGCAATAGAGACAAAGCTTAGCAACGATAGGTATGAAATTCGAATATCGGATAATGGGGTCGGTATTCCACGAGAACATCTGCCCTCGATTTTCGACAAGTTCTATCGAGTGACCTCTGGAAATGTCCATGATGTTAAGGGGCTGGGGCTAGGGCTCTATTATACGAAACAAGTCATAGACGCACATCAAGGCACCATCGATGTTGAAAGTGAACCCGATCGAGGAACAACATTTAGTATAACCATTCCAACAAATTAGTAGTTATGACGCATGTATTATTAGCAGAAGACGATTTTGATTTTGGGAGTATTCTCAAGCAGTATCTTGAAATACACCAATTTCAGGTGACTTGGGCAAAAGATGGTAAGGAGGCCTTGGGTCTTTTCACCACCGCTGATTTTGACATCTGCGTTTTCGATGTGATGATGCCTAAAATGGATGGCTTTACCCTAGCTGAAAAGGTCATCGAAATCAATCCTGAGGTCCCATTCGTGTTTCTGACCGCAAAAAAAATGAAGGAAGATAGGGTTACAGGGTTGAAGTTAGGGGCCGATGACTATATCGTAAAACCGTTCGAAGCCGACATTCTTGTACTTCGCCTCAAGAATATCTTAAAAAGAACAGGAAGGGTGCAGCCCAGAAAATCAGAAGTACATCGTATAGGAAACTATGATTTCGATGCAATCAATCACCAGTTGGTTTTTGACGGCACTGCCCAACGACTTACTGAAAAAGAGACCCTATTGATACAGTATTTGTATCAACATAAAAATACAATGATCAAGCGCGAAGACCTCCTCAAAGACGTTTGGGGTAACGACGACTTTTTCTCAGGAAGAAGTATGGACGTATTTATTAGCCGCCTCAGAAAATACTTTAAGCAAGACCCATCAATTGCAATTGAAAGTGTACGAGGTGTCGGATTAACATTTAAAATCAATTTGACTTAAGGAGTTTATTCATCAACCG
This sequence comes from uncultured Flavobacteriaceae bacterium, assembly GCA_947494565.1. GTDB lineage: Bacteria > Bacteroidota > Bacteroidia > Flavobacteriales > Flavobacteriaceae > Maribacter_C. The sequence goes on from CANLVG010000008.1 coordinate 296,047, forward strand.
ATACCTATCAAAAACAAAGAAAACATGAAACAACTATTCATACTGGCATTACTCTTCATCACAGTAGGCCATACTTCCAGAGCACAGAGCGCTGAAGAAAAATTAGATCAAAAGTTAGACAGTATAAGCAAGCTAGATGGTCTTGCCGGATTTGGGGTTTCCGTATTCACCTTGGATACCGTATTGTTTCAAGGAGGATTCGGCTACGCCGATCTGAAAAACAAAAAACCGTATACGGTTGCGACTGTTCAGAATATCGGGTCGATATCCAAAACCTTTACTGGAATTGCCCTCATGAAAGCAGTAGAAATGGGCAAGCTATCTATGGACACCCGAGTAAACGAGATATTGCCTTTTAAAGTAGTACATCCGAAACACCCGGAACAACAGATTACCATCAGGCATTTGGCGACCCATACCTCAGGGATTATAGACCTTGAGCAGACCTATGATATGAGTTATGTACTCGAGAACCCAAATGAAGTAGATGCGGATGAATACAACAAGGAAATTACCAAATACATGCATCAACTCAAACAAAACACCGCTATGCCTTTAGGAGCCTATCTAAAAGCATATTTGACCAAAGGTGGCGCACTGTACAATAGAAAAAACTTTTTGAAAACAGCACCCGGAGCACGTTATGAATATTCGAATATTGCCACGGCATTGGCCGCCTATTGTGTGGAAATAGTGATGGAAGAGCCATTTCATAAGGTCACCCAGAAGTACATTTTCGATGAAATCGGAATGAGCGAAACAGGCTGGTTTTTAGATTCGGTTTCAAAAGAAAACCATGCGCAAATCTATTCGGATAACCTGAAAGTATTACCGAGGTATCAGTTGATTACCTATCCTGACGGCGGTTTGCGAACCAATGTGGCTTCACTTACAAAATATATGCAAGTCATGATGGGGTGCTATGAAGGCCGCGAATCAATTCTCCCTACGGCCTTATGTCAACAAATGATGAAAGCTCAACTGACCCAAAGCCAATTGGGCACAGAAGACCTCGATGACAATTATGGCTTTTATTGGGAAAACAAAGGAGGCGCTACCATTGGTCATAATGGAGGAGATCCAGGCATTCTCACCTTGATGTACTACAATACTGAGATGAAGGTGGGCGCTATCTTCTTTACCAATACCAATGTTATAGACAACCCGAAAGCAGCAAGGCTGGTACAACAAAGTTGGAACGCAATTCGGGCGTACCGAAATAAAAAAGCAAAATAAGTAACCTAACAAGAAGGATCATTCAAAAAAGTAAAACATGAGAACGATTAAAATTACAGTTTGCATACTGTGTATGGGGCTAACGGCTCTAACGGCACAAGAAAAAGAACCGAAATTCAATTTAAGCCCTGAAGAAGTAGTCGTGTATGACTATACGGTATCAACCAAGGGAGTACAATTCGACTATCAGTTTGAAGATGACTATATGCTTAAGCTGACCAACAAGACATACAAAATCAAACTGTTCTTCGATGAAAAGAAAAAAGAGGCCGTTCAACTTGCCCTATCTAAAATCATGGATGACGATGTGGCAACTACCGGATTTGAAAGGACGGTATGGAAGAAAACATTGGACAACGGAAAACCCGTCTATGAAGTAGAACTGAAAGAAAATCAGTTGCTCATTCACATTAAACGAAAGCAAATGGATGATGAAGCCTACGAAAGGCTTACCAACTTAGGGCAGCGGTTTTTAGAAGCGATCAACAGTTGATAACAAGCACTATGAGAGTACTAGTATACATTCTAATCAGTATGGCACTAAGCCTTGCAACAGGTTATGCCCAAGAAGATTCGACGGTGACTTCCGATAAACAGGAGGAGGGATCAGGTCTTTCAATTTCATTTGACGGAGATCTTTCCTTTTCGGGAAATGAAAACACTTATTTTTCAACAAGTGATTCCGATGACACTTATAAGGTTCGCGCAAAATTCAATGCCGAGAAAACGGCAAAGATCAGAGCATATCTGCTTGAAGAGTTCGGTAAAAAACAGCTAAAGGTTTCTGGAACAAAACAACAATGGCGGGTAGCTGTAGACGGCATCACCAGTTATGAAATCAAGATAGATGAGGGAAACTTGAGAATTTTTGTGGATAAGGAACTGGCTTCTTCGAGTACGTTGAGCAAGATGAAGGCCATCACCAAAAACATCAAGGCCCATACTTCCGGAAAATCACGGGAACAACGCGAAGCGGAAAAAGCGAAGCGTGATAAAAGTCGTCTTGATCGAGAAGCGGCCCAAAAGATACGGGAAGCTGAACGTTTAAAAAGAGAAGCCGAACGCTTAGAGCGAGAGGCCGCCCGTTTAGAAAAAGAAGCGAATGCAAAGCGCAACAAGTAAATAAAAAACCCTCCGTTACGGAGGGTTTTTTATCAAAGTAGGTTTGGGTTAATTTGGTTTGGTGTTTTTAAGTTTACTAAATCAAGTTCTGATCTGGGGAGAAAAAAACTTTTTTCGGTTAAGTTCGTGCCCTGCTTTTCAGCAGGTAGATTTGGGTCAACACATTCACTTAAATACAATGTAAATATAGAGACGATTGGGATAGTAGCTAAATTATTGTTGTGAAGTGGTCGCTAGCTGTTGTGAAAAATATGAACGGTTCATTTTGATCGATGAACGGTACGGCCAACGACCAAAAAAGGACTTTGTACAGGGGTCTTATTGGAGTATGTGGGCTGGTCAAGTGCAAACACAAATAGGGAATGAGATGTCAGGTTGAGCTTTACGAAACGTTTATGGTTCATCAAAACACTCTCGAATTGATCAAACATCCTCCACGGTCTTGTTGCAGACGGACGGGCTCGAACTGATATATTCGATTTGACTGTGTAAACGAGACCTTAGGCTTAGGTTAGTACTGATCCAAGTGCTCAGGATAAAGAAAGTTGTTATACGGAAAGCGCGTCACATGAATCTCACGTACTTCGTTATAGACCCTTTTTCGAAACTCGTCCAAATTCTCCTTGTTCAAGGCCGAAATAAAGAGTACACGATCTCCAAGCTTATCCATCCAAGTTCTTTTCCACTCTTCTATAGTGAAATGTCGCCCGGTTTTCTCGGTCATTAAATCGTCTTCCTCAATGGTTTCGTGCTGGTATTGGTCGATTTTATTAAAGACCATGATCGTCTTTTTGTTCGAACTGTTGATTTCTCCCAAGATTTTGTCCACAGACTCGATTTGCTCTTCGAATTGCGGATGCGAGATGTCGACCACATGCAACAAGAGGTCCGCCTCACGAACCTCATCCAGCGTACTTTTAAAACTCTCTACCAACTGGGTAGGTAACTTACGGATGAATCCTACCGTATCGCTCAGAAGAAAAGGAAGATTTCCGATAACGACCTTCCGTACGGTCGTGTCTAGGGTAGCAAAGAGTTTATTTTCGGCAAAGACATCACTTTTACTAACCACGTTCATAAGGGTCGACTTGCCCACATTGGTATATCCGACCAAAGCAACTCTGACCAAAGCTCCTCTATTGCCACGTTGGGTTTCCATTTGACGATCTATTTTGAGAAGTTTCTTCTTCAAAAGAGAAATACGGTCGCGCACGATACGCCTATCGGTTTCGATTTCGGTCTCCCCAGGTCCGCGCATTCCAATACCCCCTTTTTGACGCTCAAGGTGCGTCCATAGACCGGTCAGCCTAGGAAGAAGAAACTCGTATTGTGCCAGTTCGACCTGGGTGCGCGAATAACTCGTTTGCGCACGTTGCGCGAAAATATCAAGTATGAGACTCGTACGATCTATAATTTTACAGCGCAATTGCTTTTCGATATTCCGCTGTTGGGCCGGCGTGAGCTCATCATCGAAAATCACCGAACCGATTTCATGTTCTTCTACATAGGCCTCGACCTCTTTCATCTTTCCGCTCCCGATCAATGTTTTGGGGTTGGGCACATCCATACGCTGTACAAAGCGTTTGTACACTTCGCCGCCGGCTGTATAGGTCAAAAACTCTAGCTCATCGAGAAATTCGGTTACTTTTTCCTCATTTTGCTCTCGATTGATGACCCCGATTAATACCGCTTTTTCGTATGCTATGGATTTTCTTTCTAACATGTATCACTTGAAAGTGCAAAATTAAGCAATAGAACACTAGCTATTTTCGTAAATTTACATCCCCAATAGAAAAATCCGTGAAGTTTTCGTTTTTTAAAAGAAAGAAAAAGAATATCTACTCAGTAGGTTTCTACAACCTAGAGAACCTTTTCGATACTATTGATGACCCAGATACCCTAGATGACGACTTTACCCCGAAGGGAATAAAAAAGTGGTCAAACAAACGTTATCGAAGAAAACTGTATAAATTGGCCAAGACCATTTCTGAAATAGGAAATGAGACCACCGACCATTGCCCAGTATTGATGGGGGTCGCCGAAGTCGAAAACGAAACGGTAATGCAGGATCTCATCGATGCGGAACCCTTGCGCGACATCAATTACGGTTTTGTTCATTATGACTCCCCTGATGAACGCGGTATCGATACTGCGCTAATCTACCATAAGGATTGTTTTGAGGTTTTGTATTCTGACCCGATTACCTTATTTATTTACGAGAAAAACGGAAATCGTGATACCACGCGTGATATTCTATACGTAAAAGGAAAATTGAACGGTGAGCTGGTACATATTTTCGTGAACCATTGGCCTTCAAGAAGAGATGGCTCCAATGAAACCAGCTATAAAAGGGTAAAGGCCGCCGAAACCATTAAGGCATATATGGCAGAAATAGAATTGGAGGAAGCTGAGCCTAACTATATCATAATGGGCGATTTTAATGATGGGCCGGAATCAGAGAGCATCAAAACGCTTATGGACTCAAATCGGCTCTATAACCCTATGGAAAAATTGCTCACCCCAGACCGCGGAAGCGCCAACTACAGACAATCATGGATGTTGTTCGATCAAATCATGGTATCCCATAACTTTTTGAACTACGAAAAAGGAACACATAGTTTTGCCCATGCAAATATCTTTGATGAAAACTTTTTAATGGAATTTAAAGGAAAGTACAAGGGAACCCCGTATCGAACCTATGCAGGCCGAAAGTATATCGGAGGCTATAGCGATCACTTTCCGGTATATATTCAATTGAAATACAACGGCTGAATCATACTTTTTTAATTTCACTTTCGTGAAGTAGTTCCTCATTTCTAAGACGGAGGAAAACTTGTGCAGTAGTCACCACATCAAGCTCGCAATATGTGATAATACGGTCGATATCTTGATCTTCATAATATACTTGACGCACCCTGCTGCCGTCAATATCCTGCTTTGGTGAAGGAATCCCTAAGATATGGGCCAAGAGTTTTAAAGAGGTAAAATGCTTGTAGTCGCCGAATTTCCACAGATCCATGGTGTCGAGATGCGGCACTTCCCACGGTTTTTTGCCAAAAAGGTTGAGTTTGTAGGGCAATTCAATACCATGTATGATCATTCGCCGTGCGATATACGGAAAGTCGAACTCTTTGGCATTATGACCACACAAAAGGTGTTTTGCCAAATTGAAATGGCTATTGACCAAATTCTTGAAATCTTTCAGGAGTTTGGCCTCGGGCCCATAAAAGGAGGTGGTTCGGAAGGTTCTGATTTCTCCTTGGAAATGGAAGTAGCCTACCGAAATACAGATGATTTTACCGAATTCCGCCCAAATACCGGCCCGTTCGTAAAATTCTTCCGCCGTATAATCCTCCTTACGTTGGTATTTTGACTTATGCTCCCATAACTCCTTCTTTTCATCGTCAAGCGCATCAAAGCTGCTGTTTTCCGGAACGGTCTCTATGTCCAAAAACAAAATATGGTCCAAACGAATTCTTTCTAGCATAAAAACGATTTAGCGAATAAATATAAGAAAATAGTGGCCTTGGCTTCCGAAAACGATGATATTTCCTACAATACTGATCCTGAAAGCGGGTAGTTCATCGAAATTGTTGAAGAATAACCAATATCAGAGTGAAGCCTCACGTTCATGGTATATCCCACAAATCTTAAAATTACTATGCAAAAACTAAAGCTACGGAAAAGACCTACTTTTGTCTCGTATTTGATCTTGACATTCTTTTTAATCTCCGTTATTACCTCTTGTAGTACGGATGATGGCATCCCTGATGAGGAAAGTGTTGAGAACACCTCCAAGGATGTACCTTGTGCCAATGCCGCCGATCTTGTTTTTAATGAAAAAGACGGACTCTTGGTGGTCGAATTCGAGAATGCCGAGTTTCCCGACAATTGGAAGTTAAAGAATGGAGGAAACGGTTTTTCTGGAAAAGGTTTTATGGTATGGCAGGGCGAACAATACTTTAGCCAACCGGGAAATGGTGCTGCCACCTTTAAAATCAGGATAAAGAATAGCGGACAGTACCGATTTCTTTGGAATTCGGCCGTAAAATCCGGCAACAACGGTACAGAACACAATGATACTTGGTTGCGATTTGCCAACGCTAAGAATTTTTACGCCCAGAAAGGGGACAGTCGAGTCTTTCCGAAAGGTTCTGGGAAAACACCGAATCCTGAGGGAGCCTCGAAAGACGGGTGGTTTAAAATCTACCGTGGAGGTAATGATTTGGGCTTCAAATGGCAGGCCTTGACATACGATAACAATGGCCATGAAGTTTTTGTGGTTTTCGATAAACCTGGCATTTACGAAATGGAGGTTTCGGCCCGTTCATCAGGGCACGCTATTGACAAATTCGTGCTGTTCAATTCATCACATACTCTTGAATCGGCCACCTCGTCCGATGAATTGAGTGCCACAAGCTGTAATTGATACGATATATTGGAGCTTGATATTTTTTGAACTCCATTGTCATCCTTTCTAACTTATAGTAGGAGCAACAACCTAAAACCGACCGATACGTCGGTTTTTACCTTGAGCATTTGAATGGAAAGTGTTCTCGCAGCTCTTGCAATCAATAGGTTTTATCGACGAAATACAAGACTTGCAACAATAGTCGTTGCGGACTAAATAAGAAAAGACCATTCGGTCGGTAATTTAACTCGATAAAAAACCTAAAACAGGAAATGGTACGTGTGCGAACCGAGGTCTGTAATAGGCGCTGGGATGCTGTTTTCTATTTAATACCCTAATTCTCCCATTTCATATCGGGAATGCGTATTTTTAATAAAAAAAGTGCGATGAAAAACTATCCTAAGGGCATCTTTGCCCTTGTCGTTTTTGCTCTTTTTTCGTGTGCTAAAGACGATGGTGTTGATATAGAGGTCTCTAATGAGCCCAATATCAATATTACTTTGGTGGGCGAGGATCTGGAAAGGGTATATCAATACGAGTATGATTCTTCCAGTGGTTTGGAAGTGCAATCTGACCTTACGCAAGAATTAGGGTTGGGGAGTTCGTACCTTACCCTTCGTCAAAAGGGGGATGTATTGTCATTCTATATTTTCTCTTCCGGTAATTTTTCCCTTATCCAAAAAAATGTGGAAACAGGTCAAAGTTCGATCAATTCAAATTTTTACACGGAAAACAACGAACGCAATATCCTCTGGGGAACCAATGATGACGAAAACATTTATCTAGGGATTTTTGAACCGCAGGGAACTTCAAATTTTGGGGTACTCACTATTGACAATGCAAATGGTATGCAGCGCCAACTCATGATCGAGGAGGACATTCAAATCTCATACCAGCCCATTTACCATCAGGGAAAGCTCTTGCTTACCTATCGCGATGGTCTGGATAATTACAAAGTAGCGGTGGTGGAAACAGCAACGAACAATGTCATCAAACGCTTGGATTTTGGCGAGTTAGTTCCGAATATTTTCATCGATGGTATGGACGATGTAGTTATCTTGAAAAGTGAAAGCGGCGAAAACTATAGCTACACCATTTATGATACGAACACGTTTGAACAGATTGAGGAAGTTGAATTTCCATTAACGCGTTACTTTGACCCCGGTATTTTAACGGCACGCTTTATTGGAAAGGAGCTTTTCTATTACAGTTTATATGTGCAACCCGCGGAAGTCCGATTCGGCCCCGCATCTTTTAATTTCACAACAAATAGTGAAACACTGGTTGACATGGAGCGTATTGTGCGCCGAGTGGAGGCCGAAAGTGGGAAGAGCATTCAACTGTTGTCGCAAGGAATAGATGAACAGACCGGGTCTTATCTTGTAGGTTACGTTGAGGTAAATGACAATGACCAGCTTGAAGGGGGCGCGCTTATTATTTCCTCTAAAGGCGAATTAATCAAAAATATCGAATTGCCTTTCGTGCCGACGTATTTTTTGATCAAAGACTAAAGGAGAAAGTCGTGTAAACGATGCTTAAAATAGGGACTGTTGCTGCACAGGTGATTCATGATCCAGCAGCCATTTTTTTCGATGTAATCCTCCCGCGTAACCGGTCAAAGAACCATCGCTGCCAATTACCCGATGACAAGGTACTACGATCCACAAGGGGTTTTTGCCATTAGCGGCGGCCACGGCCCGAATGGCTTTTACATCGCCTAAGGTCTTCGATAGTTCTAGGTACGAGGTCGTTTTTCCGAAGGGAATATCGAGCAAGGCTTGCCAAACCCGTTTTTGAAAATCAGTGCCTTGCGGATTCAAATCAAGGGTGAAGTCCTTCCGCTTGCCATCAAAATACTCTTTTAGTTGGTAGGCACCATCTTCTAAGACTTCCGGAATAATTTCCGTGGGTTCTTCCTCCGTATTCATAACGGTTATGGCCCGTAGGCCGTTTTCATCGCCTTCAAGCTTGGTGATACCCAACGGAGTTGGTATGTAGGCCCTTTCCATTAGTCGCTTGATTGTTCCTTGTCAATAATGCCAATGCGCTGCGCCCTGTTCTTCCAAGTCTTACGGGCCAATTCCTGTAGGTCTGCGACATTATCGCTTTCGTCCATGATTTCAAGACCGAGTAAGGTTTCGATAATATCTTCCATAGTTACCAAGCCGCTCACTGAGCCGTATTCATCAACCACAAGCGCGATATGCTCTCTTTTACTGATCAGGGTATCAAAGAGTCTTGGAATAGGAGTATTGCGCTCCGTTACCAGAATATCGCGTTTGATTTCCGATAGAGGAGCATCCCCATTTTTGTTGATGATTTCTTCCAGAATGTTATCCTTGAGCACGAAACCGGTGATATGGTCTACTTTCTCTCCGTGAATCGGAATACGGGAAAAACGCATCTTAGGGTTTTCGCTGAAATAATCTTGTATGGTTTCTTCTTCGGAAGCGATTTTCATTACGGCCCGCGGCGTCATCACATCTTTGACCAAGACCTCATCGAAGCGAAGGAGGTTTTTGATTATGGTAGATTCCGACTGTTCAAAAACACCCTCTTCTTCGGCAATATCGGCCATAGCGCTAAAATCATCCCGACTGAGTACACTGCCATGGTGGCCCTTTCCACCAACCAATTTGGTGAAGAGTTGTAGAATCCATAGTAATCCGGTCCATTTCAACACAAGTACCATTCCCTTCAAGGTTTTGGCAGTAAAATTGGCCAGTTGTCTCCAAAAGGTCGCACCAATGGTTTTAGGAATGATCTCGGAAGCCACTAAAATCAAGATGGTCATGAGGGTCGATACGACCCCGACCATCAAATCTTCGGTGAACGTCAGTCCGAAAATGGAGCGTGGCGTGCTACCATAAAGCTCTGCATAGGCTACTTTTGCCTGGACCCCGACCAAGATTGCCCCTACAGTGTGGGCAATGGTGTTGAGCGTTAGAATCGCGATTAGGGGTTTATCAACGTCTTTCTTGAGTTCTTCCAGTGTTTCGGCATAGACTTTTCCTTCTTTTTTCTTGATATTGACAAAGGTAGGAGTGACACTTAGTAGCACTGCTTCTAAAATGGAGCATAAAAAGGAAAAGAAAATGGATATTACAGCATAAAAAATTAGAAGGCCCATGCAATCTGTTTAATGATACGAATGTACTAAGAAAAATACTAATCCGAATGGGTCGCTGCAGCTTCATAGAACACGGAATGCAATGCTGTTCTTATATTCAGGCTGTAGAGTTTCCGATGAGATCGGTAAGGGTACACGCGGTTGGATAGAAAAATAAATACCAATTGGTCTTTTGGGTCTGCCCAAACGAAAGTCCCTGTAAAACCCGAATGTCCAAAGCTTTCGGCGCTCGCTTTCGGTGCCGGATAAGCCGCTTCGAGTTTTAGCGTATCATTGCCCAAGAGTGGTTTGTCAAAACCCAGTCCCCTTCGATTTTCGTTTTCCGGAAACTGTACCTTGATGAACTCTTTTACGGTTTCTTCTTTAAGATACCTTCTGCCCCCATATATACCGTAGTTCATGTACATCTGCATAAGGCGGGCAAGATCTTTGGCCGTGGCGAATAGGCCAGCATTACCGGAAATTCCGCCCATCAGGGCCGCATTTTCATCGTGCACCCAGTCTTTGGTAAGCGAAAACCGGAACAGGGTATCTATTTCCGTAGGGACTATGGCATTCGAAAAGTTTTTGGTTTTGGGATTAAAGCCCATGGTCGTGTTTCCCAAAGGGTCATAGAATTGGGTTCTTAGGTATGTCGCGTAATCGGTTCCGGTTAAATTTTTTACAAGTTGGGGATATAGTAAAAAGGTGAGTCCTGAATACCGGTATTTTTTTTCATCGTTTACTGCGGAACGTGAAATTTCACGATAGACTTTTCGCTTGAATCTGTCTTTGATGAACAGTTCTTCGTAGGCTTGGTTATTGTACTTTGAATTTGCCTTGGGGCGCACCCATCTTTTTTTGAGTCTTCCGTTCTTTTTGATAATCTCATTTAGAAAAACGATATATGGGGTAAGTCCGGCCTGATGTGACAGGATCTCACGCACGGTAAGTTGTTTTTTGTCGGCTACTTTTTTCCAAGGGTCCCAATAGGAGCTAAAGGGTTCGTCCAAGGATAACTTACCTTCACCGTGAAGTTTCATCAAGGCAGGAAGGGCAGCCGTGATTTTTGTCACGGAGGCGAGGTCATAGATGTCATTCAAGGTTACCCGCTGAATACTATCATAGGTGTGGTGGCCATACGCTTTGTGAAAGATGATCTTCCCCTTTTTCGCTACTAACAATTGGGCTCCGGGAAACGCTTCTTCCCGAATACCTAGACTCATAATGGAGTCGACCTGGGTATAAATAAATGCAGAATCTAGGTCGACCTCTACGGGACGTCCATAGGTCAATTCTTCTGAAAAGGCAGTTAAATTTACTTCTGAAACACCTTGTGCATAGGCATTCGTAGCTAATAAACCGATTAGTATAATAAAAGTAGTTTTCATTTTCACACTTGTGAAGACCTGTCTTCTTTTTGCGATGGACTACCCCATCAATCGTACCGCATCTTTGGCAAAATAGCTCGCAATGATAGTTGCTCCCGCTCTTTTAAAGGCGATAAGCTGCTCCATCATTACAGCATCATGGTCGAGCCATCCTTTTTCGGCAGCGGCTTTCACCATGGCATATTCTCCGCTGACCTGATACACCGCGACGGGTACATCGACCTCGTTTCGTATTTCACGAAGAATATCTAAATAAGCGGAACCCGGTTTCACCATCACGATGTCGGCACCTTCATCAATATCGGCTTGGGTTTCGGTTATGGCCTCAAATCGGTTGGCCGAATCCATTTGGTAGGTCTTCTTGTCTTTAGGTACGTTTTTCATATCGACCGGAGCGGAATCCAGCGCATCGCGAAACGGCCCATAGAAGGCACTGGCATACTTGGCGCTATAGCTCATGATGCCCGTATTGATATGGCCTTCATCTTCCAAAGCTTCCCGAATGGTGAGAATACGTCCGTCCATCATATCACTTGGTGCCACAAAATCCGCTCCGGCAGCGGCATGGCTGACACTCATTTCCGCCAAAACTTCAGAAGTTTCGTCATTTAAGATCATCCCATCTTGCACAATACCATCGTGCCCCAGTGAAGAATAAGGGTCCAAGGCAACATCGGTCATGACCAGCATTTCAGGACAGGCGTTTTTTACCGCTTTTATGGCCAGCTGCATGAGCCCGTCAGGATTGAGGGCTTCGGTGCCCTTATTGTCTTTTAGGTCATCGGGTACTTTCACGAACAGCAGTACGGCACATAGGCCCATGTTCCATAATTCCTTGACTTCTTTTTCAAGTTGGTCGATACTCAACCGATAGTAATTGGGCATTGAAGCGATTTCTTCCTTTACGTTCTTTCCTTCGACCACAAAAAGGGGTACCAGAAAATCACTTGGGGTCAGAATAGTTTCACGTACTAAGTGACGAATGGCTTCGTTAGTTCTAAGTCTACGGTTTCTTCTTAAGGGATACATTGAATTGGCCTATTTTTGGAAACCCAAAGTTACTTATTATCTCTTTAAACCCATCAAAACCGCAGAACTCTTGACGGAACTCCGCAAAAAGCTAAAATTCAAATTCTCCTGGCGGAGCTATCAAGAAAAATTTCTCAGTCGGTTTGAAGATCATTTAGCGGACAAGCACCTGCATGTTGTTGCCCCACCAGGATCAGGGAAGACCATTTTAGGCTTGGAAATGCTTATACGGATGAATGCCCCAACACTGGTGTTGTCACCGACATTGACCATACGCAATCAATGGCAACATAGGTTAGAGACTTTTTTTCGTTGTGATAACGGGTTTGATGAATATACCACTGATATCAAGAATCCAGCTGTCATTACCTTTTCGACCTATCAATCGTTACATGCCCTCGACAAGTCATTAGCTGAAAATCAAGAGTGCCTTGTAGATTATGTCACGAAACATGGTATCGAAACCTTGGTGCTTGACGAAGCGCATCATCTCAAAAATGTGTGGTGGAAAAGTCTTTTCGCATTGAAGGAGATCGCACATATGACAATCATCTCTCTGACCGCAACTCCACCATATGACAGCACATCCCAGGAACTCAAAAAGTATTTTGAACTATGTGGGCCTATTGACGATGAAATTGCAGTGCCGGACCTCATTGCGAATGGTGATCTGTGCCCTCATCAAGATTTTGTGTACTTCTCCCGACCCGATGCCGCCCAAATTAAATATATCGTTTCGTATCGAGAACAGATTATCGCGTGTAACAATGCACTGGTCGCCAATGCGCATTTTCAAAAGTTGCTCACTGAACTTCCGATTTATGCCAAGGCTGCGGAACATTTGGAGCTGATTTACGAAAACCCCGAGTTTTTCTCGTCCATACTCATATTCCTGAACGCCAGTGGACAGCCTATTGATAAAAAAAAGCTGAGGTTTCTAGGGTTCGACGACGGAAAAATAGAGTTCCCAAATTTGACCTATGAATGGTTGGAAATTTTGTTACAGCACCTATTGGTCGAACAAAGGGAAGCACTCTCGGCACACGAGCCGTTACTGTCCGATTTGGAAAAACAACTGGCACGTATTGGCGTATTCGATAAACGAAGAGTCGATTTCATTGGCGATGAACAGTTGTATCGAACGCTCTCAAACAGTCCTTCAAAACTTAAAAGTATTTCGTCAATACTTCTGCATGAGAAAGAGAACCTAAATCAAGAGCTGAAGGCCGTGGTGCTGACCGATTTTATTCGCAAAGAGTATATCGATTTTAAAGGAAACGATACGGATAAGCTTCAAAAACTTGGGGTGGTATCCATTTTCCAGTACTTAAGAGCGACTGTCGCTTTTAAGAGGGATATTGCGGTTTTAACGGGTTCCTTGGTGATACTGCATGCCAGTGCGTTAGATGATTTTCAGCAATTGGTCAAAAGCACGCAGGTGAGCACGGTGCCTCTACGAGGTGATGATGAATTCGTACTCATCAATTCTTCCGGAGGAGTCAAGAGCACTATAGTCGCTAGTATCACCCGATTGTTTCAAGATGGAATTATCAAGATTCTTGTGGGAACCAAATCGCTGCTTGGCGAAGGTTGGGATGCGCCGGCCATGAATACCCTCATCTTGGCGTCGTATGTAGGCTCTTTTGTGTCGTCAAATCAAATGCGAGGGAGGGCCATTCGAATTGATGCGAAAACTTCCGACAAAACTGGAAATATATGGCATTTGGCCTGTCTCGACCCAACGGCTGAAGATGGGGGCAAAGACTTGGAAAAACTCCAGCGAAGATTCGAAGCCTTTTCAGGAGTATCACTTTCGGGTACGACCTATATTGAAAATGGGTTGGAGCGACTTCAAATTCCTGATAACTTTACTTCGGAGCAGAATTTGCAAACGTTGAACGACCCTATGCTACGGATAGCGGCCCAAAGGAATGAACTAAAAGACCGATGGTTCGATGCCATTTCGAAAGGAAGTGTGCTTATTCGCGAGGTCAAGCTCCCGTATTTTGATAAGGTACCTTTTCAAGAGGCAAAAAGGTTACGGTGGGGAAGCGCTTCAAAATATCTATTTTTTGAGGTCGTTGTCGGTGCGGCCCTGTTCTTTCCGGAATTTTTGGCCAAGCATCTGGCTACCTTATTTACACAAGGCGTTTTTCAATTCCTATATGTTTTTCTAGCGGGTATTTTCGTGAGCCTAGCCCCGAAGACCTACAAGGCGCTTAAACTGTATCTATTGTTTGGAAATACGTATAAAAAAACCAAGAAAATAGGGTCCGCCTTGTTACAGGTAATGTATCGCACGGGTAAAGTGAACACACCCATCGATACGATTTCGGTACAAACGGAACAGCAATTGAACGGAACCTTTGTCTGTTATCTGAAGGGGGCATCCAATGCTGAAAGTAGCCTGTTCGTGAATTTACTGGCGGAAATATTGGCCCCTGTGGAGAACCCTAGATACCTTTTGGTATATAGACACTGGATCAAGCGACATTGGGGCTTGCGAAATTATTATGTGGTACCGATGCAATTTGGGAAACGCAAAGAGGACGCCCATCTTTTTCATAAGTGTTGGAAGAGCCATGTAGACTCGTCAAAGCTTTTGTATACCAGATCGATCGCGGGCCGAAAGGAGCTGCTCAAAGCAAGGCTCTCCCATATCATATATCAATTCAAGCAAGTTTCCCAAAAGGCGATTACCTGGAAATAGGTGCGGAATCGTGGGCCGACCATATGACTTTTTAATTACGCGAAGCTTCATGACAGGTGATGATATCCTGTAATTTTCTGCCGAGCCCTTTTTCTGCCCAAAGGCCTACATCTTTTTTCAATTCCATAGCATTTTGATCGAGGTCGATATACCTCCTAACCGAAGTAATCAAGGGGTCCTCAGCACCTGATATCTTGAGGATCGATTTCCCGCCGGGTAGCGTATATCCACCTTCATAGTCATAGCAAAACACCAAAACCCGGTCTCCCGTCCGTAGATCGAGCCCATCAAAACAGTCCGTGGTAATGAATTGTTGATTGGCATAGGTGTCTTCACCCAGATCTTTGATGGTATAGACCCGCTCAATTTCAATGGTTCCTTTTTGGGAGGTATATAAAGGCCCGGCATCGTCAGTAGCAGGCTGGAGATTGATGAGTGTTCCTGAAAACACCAGGGAGAGTTCATCTCCACACTGCCCAATGAATGGTCCTGATTCTGGCCACCAATAGGTATAGCCAACGTTCAACGTATCTTGAACGAATTCGATGTCGATATCGCTTTTTGATTTTTTACCTGTACAGCCTATCAAAAAAGATAAAATCAAAAGAAAGAAAGCCGGTCTATTTTTCAGATTCATCATACAAAGTTAATCGAAACCCAATTTACGATTTACCGCAGCGGCCTTTTCAATCCACTTTTTGGGTGCTTTAAAACGGTACCCCAAATATACTTCCACAAAATTAATATCGTCTTGCACGATGGAATTGCCGGTGGTATCGTATTCTGTAAACTGAGCGCTCAGATTTATTCCGGTAAAGAAATGCTCCGAATTGTAGCCCAAGGCGGTTCTGAGTGTGGTATGGAACAATACCGCAGTACTTGACTTGTCGAAAGATTTGGTATGGTTTAACCCAATGCCTGCGGTCAGGCCTGCGGAAAGGAGAAAATGCTTCTTGATGACCCAGTTGTAATAATAACCGGGTCCAATGGAGATATTGTAGGCTTTGCTACCTGTAATATCACCCAAACCTGTGTTTTCAATATCGAACTTGGTGTAGTATAAGGAGAAACTAGGAATAAAACTACCTGCACTTTTTTTCTGCCATTCGTTTTGAAAACCGATTGCTCGAAACGAAAAATTTCGATTGAAAATGTAGCTGGTCGTACCTCCGATTTTCAGGGTTCTCGCGTCCGGGAATGAAGTGGAAATGACCCCTTGAAAGTCGTCGAGGAAAAATCCTTTTTGCTGATAGAAATCCAATGTTTGCATCCATTGCCCTAAAAACATCCTAAAATTCAGGGTCAGTAATTTGGATCCTTTATTATCCGTATTCTCCGAAAAGAAATTAGGAGCATAGCCTAAATCCAATTCTACCGATCGAAAGAGGAAGGAAGCGCCCAAATAGGTTTTATCGTTCGGAAATAGGCCGACTTCTTCAGCTGTCTCATTATTTAAAAAATAAAAGGAGTTCGATGTATTCTGTACTCCAAATCGGATGGTGAACTTTTCGGGAAATTCTCGCACGTATGTGGAATCGCGTTGCGAAAATCCGAAGCTGCCAATAGTTAGGAAAATCAAAGTGACAAGCTCCCGTAAATTTGAAAGGCATTCCTTCAAGCTTCCAGGTGATGTTTTCTGAACCGGAATCAAACCTATTTTCAAATCCACTCCCTAGGGTTTTTAAGAACTTCCAATAGTTTGGCTTCCTCACTATCTTTTGCAGGCTGGTGGTCATAGCGCCATTGAACATGAGGTGGAAGGCTCATCAAAATACTTTCGATACGCCCATTGGTTTTTAAACCAAACAAGGTGCCTTTGTCATGTACGAGATTGAACTCGACATAACGGCCCCTCCTAATTTCTTGCCAATCGCGCTGAAGCCTAGTAAAAACTAGGTCTTTTCGATTCATAACGATTGGTATATAACCTTCAAGAAAACTATCTCCTACCTCTGTAACGAAGTTGTACCAATCGTGCATTTGCATTTTTTCCGAGGCTTTGCAGTAATCGAAAAAAAGCCCCCCGACACCTCTGGCCTCATTGCGATGAGTATTCCAAAAGTACGAATCACAGCGCTCTTTATATCGCGCATAGAAATCCGGGTCATGGGCATCGCAGGCGCGTTTGCAAACCGAATGGAAATGGATCACATCTTCTTCAAAAAGGTAGTAAGGGGTCAGATCTTGTCCGCCACCAAACCATTGGTCTACGATGTTTCCCTCTTTATCGTACATTTCAAAATAGCGCCAATTGGCATGTACCGTGGGTACCATGGGATTCTTGGGATGTAAGACTAGGCTTAAGCCACAAGCGAAGAAATCGGCATCCGCCACCCCAAAATAGGCTTGCATGCTTTGAGGAAGTGCCCCATGAACGGCTGAAATGTTGACCCCGCCTTTTTCAAAAACGTTTCCATTTTCAATAACACGTGTTCGCCCTCCTCCTCCTTCTGGGCGTTTCCAAATATCCTCTTGAAATCTGGCCTTCCCATCTATGGCCTCTAGTTTTGCAGTGATGCTATCTTGAAGCTGTTGTATGTAGTCATAGAATTTGTCTTTCATGGGTTTGAAGGTTTTACGAATGGCCTACCAAAGCTTGGGCGCAATGAAACGGCCTCGATAATTGCTAAGATACAATAGTACGCACATCCAAACGCAATCGCTACGTGCGGCATTTCAATGAGCAGTCCCGAGGCCGATGTATCGCCAGGGTAGCCGATCAGTTCCATCTTTTCTGGTGTCATCCCCCATTCCGGAACATATTCGGCACCAAAGGCAAACGGAAAAATCAACACAAAATAGGTCAACGCGGCTAGTACGGATTTCAGAATATTCTGTGCTTTGATTTCCTTGGGGACATCTGCAAAGGCAAACCGCATTCGATTGAACACTACGACCAGATAGATGATCAGGACAAGATTATCTTGGGCGGCCAAATTAAAGGCCAACGCAAAGAGGCCATAAAAGGGAATAAGTACGAATAGCGAAATTTTCTTGGGCATTGCCGACATGAACACCCCGGAATGTACCATGATGAATTCAAAACCCATCAAGAGTGACATCGTTGCGATTTTTGGTGCGTCATTCAAACCGGGATCTCGCCAGATAAGATAAAATTGGAAGGCGATCAATACGGTCATCAGCACGCCCGCATACTCAAACTGTCGATTGTATTTTTCGATGATGCCTTGGGTCATCGGTCAGGCATGAAGTTCATAGAGTTCCATATCCAAAGGAGATTCTCCTGGAGGGGTATGTTCGGCGATCAGTACTTTTTGCCAGGTATACCCGCTTTTTTCGGCTACCCGAATACTAGCGGCATTCGATTGATGTACGATGATTTGAAGCGTTTTCAATTGGAGTTCCTCCAATGCCCATTGAGAGATAGCTTTTACGGTCTTGGTCATATATCCTTTCCCCGCTACCTGATAGCCGACGGCATAGGCAAGCTCAGCTTGTTTCTTTTCCCAATCGAGCTCTTTGACGTAGATGAGACCGATCAAGGTGTGATTCTTCTTCTCTTTAAGTACAAACAAAAATTCATTCTTTTCCTGAAACTGCTTGACCTTGCGCTCCACAAAATACTTTGATAGATCGGGAGTCAGATTCTGCTCCAGAGTCTGGGGAAAGTAGCGTTTTAAACGTTCATCGTTGATGGTACAAAAATCACAAAGACGCCATGCGTATTTTTCATGGATGGCTTCTAGGTAGTAGTCTTCGAATTCTTGCATCATTATTTTTATACCGGGCTTTTGTACGTTTTGACCGCGTCGATAAAGGCTTTGGCGTTTTCCACTGGAATGTTCGGCAGAATACCATGCCCTAGATTGACCACATACCGATCTTTTCCGAACTCATTGATCATCTGAGTGACCATTTTCTTGATTTCGGCAGGGGGTGATAACAAACGTGCCGGGTCGAAATTGCCCTGTAAGGTGATATTTCCTCCTGTCAGATAGCGCGCGTTTCTCGCGGAGCACGTCCAATCCACTCCCAGGGCGGAAGCACCTGATTTGGCCATGTTGCCCAGAGCGAACCAACAGCCTTTTCCAAAGACGATGACCGGAATCTCATCTTTGAGCGCATCTATAATCTGTTGAATGTATTGAAACGAGAATTCTTGATAGTCGGTAGGTGAGAGCATGCCACCCCAAGAATCGAAAACCTGTACGGCATTGACACCTGCTCGTACCTTGGCTTTCAAATAGGCAATTGTGGTATCGGTGATTTTTTGAAGTAGGTCATGGGCAACCGTAGGTTGGGTGAAGCAAAGTTCTTTCGCCTTATCGAAGGTCTTACTGCCTTGCCCTTGTACACAATAGCACAATAATGTCCATGGAGAACCTGCAAAACCTATCAGGGGCACTTCATCATTCAATTTTTCCTTGGTTTCCTTTATTGCTTCCATGACATAGCCTAACGCATCGTTGACATCGGGAACAATAACCGAATCCAGGTCCTTTTGAGAACGGATGGGATGTGGCAAATATGGACCGAAATTTGGCTTCATTTCGACCTCGATATTCATCGCTTGTGGAATCACTAAAATGTCGGAAAATAAAATGGCCGCGTCCATTCCGTAGCGACGGATGGGCTGGACCGTAATTTCGGAAGCCAATTCAGGGGTTTGACATCGGGTAAAGAAATCGTATTTTTTTTTGATTTCCATGAATTCGGGAAGATATCGCCCAGCTTGGCGCATCATCCAGACTGGAGGCCGCTCTACGGTTTCGCCTTTGAGGGCTCTTAGGAATAGATCGTTTTTTATCATAGTTAGAGAATTGCTATTAGCCTTTGGCTTCTAGCTGTTTTTAATCTTTCTTATTAAACTATTTAGCATTTTTGCTTCTTTTTCTAGTAAATCAAAAGTGATTTCAAGTTCATTGGAATCGATAAAACCTAATTCTTGGGTTAATATCAATTGCGTTTGAACCTCGAAAAGCGAACCCATGGCTATTTCTAAATAACGCTTGAACTCAATCTCACTGTTTCTACTACAACCTTCGGCAATGTTCGAAGGGATGGATACAGCAGCACGGTTAATTTGACTTTTTAATCCAAACTTTTCTTCTGAAGGCAATTTTTCTGACAAGCTGTACACTTGTTTTACGACCTCAATACCGTTCTTCCATATGTCGAGTTTTCGAAAGTCCCTCATATTTTATTTATTCTAGCCAACAGCCAACAGCCAACAGCCAACAGCCAACAGCCAACAGCCAACAGCCAACAGCCAACAGCCAACAGCCAAC
>CANLVG010000009.1 GCA_947494565.1 uncultured Flavobacteriaceae bacterium
TCCCTTGAGGACGATGGTGCGGCCCCTGTAACGGTGGATATCAGCGGGGTAAGCACAGACGACCAAACGGTCGACGCATTGACCTTCAATTCAGGTACTAATGAACTGGCCATATCCCTTGAGGACGATGGCGCCGCTCCAGTTGCAGTGGACCTTTCAGATTTGGATACGAATATCTATAATTCCGACGGAACATTAACAGCTAATAGAGCAGTTACACAAGGGGCCTTTGACTTAAACTTTGATGCCAATACCTTGGTGGTAAGTGGCAATGACAATAGAGTAGGTATTGGTACAGACTCCCCCTCAACAGAACTTGATGTTAATGGTAGTGCCAGAGTGAGAACCCTTCCGGCAAGTGCCGATACCGATGAATTGGTAACAGCAGATGCCAATGGAAACCTAAGACAAGTGAATTCCTTAAGGGCATCAAAAGTCTTTTACCCGCCTTCTATCGAAATCGATGCTTCTACGAATGGTACATTTTCAATTGATCTGTATGCACAATACATTGCACAATTCGGTTCGCCGGTAGTAAGTAGTGGGGGTACAATTCCAACATACTTAGCTTCGGAATTAGACTATCACGTTACATTGGCTGATCCTTCTGTGTTCAACACGGGTACCATGAGTATAACACCTGCTGGAGTTTTGACCTATACCATTATAGGCCAGCCGGCAGATTATAATTCATTGATCAACGTTGTTTTCGTTGTGAAGTAATAATGTGTAAACCGACCCAAATCGATTTGAAAAGTATTCCCACATATAAAAAACTCATCCTCAGTATTGTGTTCACGATATTGGGGACTACAATTTCAACTGCGCAATTCTTGCTTCAGGCTCCAAATAGTGGAGATGAAACCAACTATCGATGGTATGAAGCACAGGATACCAGCACAGTATTGGGTACGGATTTCTTTTTGGAAGTCAATAACCAAGGCGTGTATTTCGCTACCTACGATGGAACTTTATGTGGAAACAACGCTACAAGTTACTTCATCGTAACGAATTGTAATTCCCCATTCAATGAGGTGACCCTTGACATTTCCGCGAATACGGTTCCTTCTGGAGCTACGTTGACTTGGACACCTCCACTTCCTGGGGATCAGACGAGACCTACCGTAATCGCAACACAAACAGTGGAACGTTATATGGCTACTATCACCAAAGCAGGTAACAGTAAAAACCTTCCCAGTTTTACCGTTGTATGTATAGATGAATCCGCTACGCTGGTAGATGATATTGTGACCACGGATGAAGATGTCTCCACAGTGGTCGATATCTATGGGAACGATTCCGATTTGCCTTCAGTAGGTACATTGACAACGACCAATCCATCAAATGGAACAGTTAGCGTTGATAACAATGGTACGCCTAATGATCCCACGGATGACGTCGTTACGTATGTTCCAAATCCTGATTATAACGGACCTGACTCCTTCGATTATACCGTCTGCAATACTTTTGGTGATTGTAGTACCGCGACGGTTACTATTGATGTCTTACCTATTGTTGATGCAATTGACGATTCAGTGGCTACATCGGAAGATAGCCCGGTTGACATTGATATCTTGGCAAATGACAACGACGTGCCATCCGCAGGTACTTTGACCACAACAAATCCGACTGACGGAACAGTCGTTGTTAATGACAACGGTACGCCAAACGACCCATCGGATGATAGTGTCACCTACACACCGAATACCGGTTTTGTAGGTACGGATACCTTTACTTATACCATTTGTGACTCCCTTGGAAATTGTAGTACCGGAAATGTCAGCGTGGTGGTAACTGACGCCATTGATTTAGATGCTGATGATGATGGAATTGTAGATAGTTTTGAAGATCTCAACCTCGATGGAGATGGTGACCCTGCTACCGAACCAACCGATTCGGATAATGATGGAATCCCTGACTACTTGGATATTGATAGTGATGACGATGGTATTCCTGATAATGTAGAGGCCCAAACAACGGCCGATTACATTGCTCCTAGTGGACAAGATACGAACGCCAATGGACTTGATGATGCTTACGAAACAAATGGCAACCTTGGAATTTTCCCAGTGGATACCGACGGGGATCTCTTGCCCGATTACTTGGACGATGATAGTGATAACGATAACGTTCCTGATAATATTGAAGCTCATGATATTGATCAAGATGGTATTCCAGATGTGACTTACATCGGATCGGATAAGGATTCTGATGGGTTAGATGATTCCTATGAAGGGGTGACTCAAATCGATCAGGACGTCAATGATGAAATCGATGATCCGTACAACACATTGCCGAATACGGATGGTGATGAAGAATCTGATTATCGGGATACCGATGATGATGACGATGGTATAGAAACTACGGATGAAGATATAAATACGGATGGAAACTATGCCAATGATGACAGCAATGATAACGGTATTCCTGATTATCTAGAACCTAACGGTCTAGAAGACGAAATCGAAGTTTTTAACGTTATAACACCCAATGGTGACGGCGTACATGATGTGTTGACCATTAATGGGTTGGAAAACTTCCCAGATAACACTATTAGAATTTACAATAGATGGGGAGTGTTGGTATATACGACCAACGCCTATAATACAGAAGGAAATGTTTTTGATGGTAGTTCTACGGGAAGAGTAACCATTGCCTCAGAGCGAGACCTTCCGGTAGGTACCTACTTCTATATTTTGGATTATGAAGATACAACCGGTGCAACCAAAACATTATCTGGTTACCTGTACTTAAATAGATAACGACTAAACTATGGCATTCTTAAAACGACATTTGCAAGGTGCCCACCTGCCTATCACAAAGCTTTTCTTTTTGGTAGTTCTTGCAAATGCCTCTCTTTATGCTCAGCAAGATGCTCAGTATACGCAATATATGTATAACACGGTGAGTGTCAATCCTGGATATGCCGGATCAAGAGGACATCTGAGTATCGCCGCCCTTCATCGGTCACAATGGATCGGTCTTGATGGCGCTCCTACCACACAGACCTTTAACATACATTCACCAGTAGGATATAGGGGCGTCGGATTGGGCTTGTCTGTTGTTAATGACAAAATAGGTCCAACATCGGAGACCAATTTCGATATCGATTTTTCGTATACTTTATATACTTCTACCGAAGGGAGATTGAGCTTTGGTCTTAAGGCTAGTGGTCATTTATTGGATGTTCGTTTCTCCGAGCTGAATCAATTTGCACCTGATATATCCCTACAGACCGATATTGATAATCGGTTCTCACCGAATTTTGGTGCCGGAGTATATTATCATAACGAACATTTTTATGCAGGCCTTTCCGTACCGCGTTTTTTGCAGACCTCTCACTTTGATGGAAGTTTATTGGCTACCGCCAAAGAGCGAATGAATTTTTACTTCATTACCGGATATGTATGGGATTTAAGTCCGTTAGTGAAATTTAAGCCCACCTTGCTTACGAAAATGGTTCAAGGTGCACCCTTACAGGTCGATGTGTCCGCTAATTTTATGTTGAATGATAAGTTTATTGTTGGTGCAGCTTATCGATGGGATGCGGCCGTTAGTGGTATGGTAGGTTTTAATATAAGTGAAGGCTTTCTGATAGGCATGGCCTATGACCGTGAGGTCACTGAATTAGGGAGTGCCGCTTTTAACGATGGATCTTTCGAGGTCATTTTAAGGTATGATTTTATAAAGACCAAAGGTCAAATGAAATCGCCCAGGTTCTTTTAGAAATCTTATACTAAAAGTTCGTATGACGTAAATTTCTCAACAAGAAAAAGTATATGCCCCCCAAACGCATTCCGATACCTAACCTAAATCCGCGATCATATTTTAAAACCTATGTTTTCGCGATTGTATTTTTTGTATTCACGACTAAATGCATAAGTCAGGCCAGTTCAATACGTACAGGGGTGACTTTCAATTGGGCTAACACCCAATCTGCGCTTAGCGATCCTGCTACCTTACAGTCGATCAATATCAATGGTTCTGATTATATGACCTTTGTAGTTCCAACCTCGTATGAAATGACCCGGTTGGGACCAGGAGGTGATAGTCAAAACAATATTTGGATAAACGGAACTCAATCTACAAGTGGAAGTGATGACCCGGACTGGATTTCGGATGCCTTGGACGCCTATCAATCACTGAATCTCAATCATTATTTTCAATCCAACAGTGCAGGTGACAATTTTTGCAACGACTATTCGGCCGTTGCCACCACGAATGCCCAGATACAGACCATTCGATACCTACCGGGAATACCTTCGAATCCTGATGGAGTTATCGCTATTACGGAACGGGGCGGTAACAATTGTATGTACATTGAACTATATGGAATCCCAGCAGGTGGAGGATCTGAACAGCTTTTAGGGACTACTTTTGTGCGAAATCAAGGTAATTTGACCGGCATACGCCCTCAAGCACCTCCGAGTTCGAATAGTGATTATTGGAGTAGTGGACGAAATAACGAAAACAACCAGATAATCGGTATTGCACTTTATCATCTTTCAGATTTGGCTCCCGTCGGCTCTACGATTACTTCTATCAGATATTTAGGAGCAACGACAGATCATGGTGATGGAAAGTTCTTTTTGATGCAAACGTATGCCGAGGATGATAGCCTTGAAATCAAATTGGATCGCGAAGGTAACGGTGATATTGCCGAAAACGACCTAGTCCCTTCGGGAAGTACCTATAACTTGATCTCGGGTCCTACGCATGGTGCGCTTACTTTTAATGCCGATGGTACTTTTAATTACATTCCCAATCCAGGTTTTACGGGCAATGATACTTTTGAGTACGAGGTTTGTCTCCCAGCCCCAAATACTTCGGTCTGCGATACAGGAACAGCAGTAATAGTCATTCGACTAGAAGCGATTTTTGATACGATAAATGTCGCCCAAAATTCAACAAATAATGCCATTAGCGTTCTTGATAATGATAATTTCGGTAGTGCCGGCCCAAGATTGGCTGGCGCAATTACCAATTTTACTTCTCCGGTAAACGGCAGTATTGTGTTGAATGATAATAGTACTCCAGGTGACCCGTTCGACGATTTTTTTGCCTACAGTCCTAATGCCGATTTTATCGGAACGGATTTCTTTACCTATGAAATTACAGATGCCGTTGGCAGCACTGATACCGCAGCCGTTTATATGACGGTCGCCTTTGATAGTGACCTTGATATCATCGATGATAAAACGGATTTAGATGATGATAATGACGGTATTTTAGATGCGAATGAAGGAATTGAATGTATTGATAGTGAGTACTTTGCATGGGAGTTCAATACTCCGGCAGGTACGCGAACAAATGATTTCGTTCAAAATCCCGCTATTACAAATTGGCTCATTACCGCCACTACGGATGTCAGTACTGGCATCGGTATAACTGGTAACTCCCCCAGTTCCGAATTACAATTAACGAACATGGAGGCGAACACCTATGACGAGGCGATAGCGCAAAACGAGTACGTCGAAGTCGGTTTTACCACGGCAGCAGGTTTAATAAACCCCATAATCGAAAGAATTGGTGTCAATTGGTATCAAAATGCAGGTGGCTCTATAGTGGGTAATTCGTACGACGTCGCCATTGAAATCTCCAAGGATAATTTTGCCACTTCCATGAAGTTGTATTCCGACATTCGAATACATTATCCTTCTAATGGTATTTCCGAATTTTTCAATCTGATTCCTTCTGGTTCCTCATTCAATTTAGAAGAGAATACTTCGTATACCATTCGTATTTATACCTATAACCAGCAGAGTGATGGAAACGTCGTCCATTCCGTATTCGATGATTTTACGATTAGCGTGTCCTCTTGCCAAGAACAGCATAGTGATGGCGACGGAATACCAGATCACTTAGACGACGATAGTGATAATGATACTTGTCTTGACGTTACTGAAGCGGGTCACGAAGATTCGGATAATGACGGGTATTTGGGCACATCTCCAGTAGCCGTTGATATGGACGGTTTGATCACGGGCCAGGGCGGATACACAGGAAACCGGCCGCGTGTGGTCACTCCGGATCAATCCATAGCCATTGATCAACAACCTATAGCTCAAAATGTCGATGTCGGTGGCATAGCTACATTTTCTGCACTGGTAAGTGGTACGGGACTCATTTATCAATGGGAGGTCAGTACGGACGAAGGAGGTAGTTGGATTGTACTTAGCGATAATACAACCCATTCCGGAACCGATACAAATACATTGACCATAACCGATGTTTCAAGTTCACAAGACACCAATGATTACAGGTTATTTGTGTCGAGTACGAACAGTCTTTGCAATGGTGTCGTTTCTATCAGTGCTAATTTGAATGTTGCGATCGACTTAGATAGTGATGATGACGGCCTTCTCGATGCCGTGGAAGATTCGAATGAAGATGCGGATAATAATCCAGCGACCAACCCCACGGACTCGGACAACGATTCGTATCCGGATTATCTGGATATTGATAGCGACAACGACGGTATTCCCGATAATGTGGAGGCTCAAACGACTTCAGGTTATGTAGCCCCTAGTTTGATAGATGTCAATGACAATGGTGTGGACGATAGCTACGAAAATGGTGTGGATATTGGTATTGATCCGGTTAACACTGACGGAGTTGATGTGCCCGATTATTTGGACGCCGATTCCGATAACGATGGTGTGCTAGATACTATTGAAGGTCACGACCATGATCAAGATGGAGTGGCTGACGTCTTTTTCATCGGCTCCGACAAGGATAATGATGGTCTAGATGATAATTACGAGGGTATTGAACAACTTGATGTTGATGTCAATGATGAAATCGATAATCCGATAAGCGACCTGCCGAATACCGATGGGGACGACGAATCGGACTACAGGGATTTAGACGATGATGGTGATGGCATACCAACCGAAGAAGAAGACGCTAATAATGACATGGACCATGCTAATGACGATTGGGATAATGATGGGATACCTGATTACTTAGATCCAGATCCGGAAGTTGAAGAGGATCAAGTTGAAATCTATAATGTGGTCACTCCAAACGGAGATGGCGTACACGACATTCTGACTATTACAGGACTAGAAAGACGGCCGGACAACAACTTGCAAATCTACAATAGATGGGGTGTTTTGGTTTTTAGCACCCGTTCTTATAATACGGTGGGCAATGCGTTTTCAGGAATTTCTCAGGGGCGCACGACTGTGGGCGAAGAAGAAAACCTTCCAATAGGTACTTACTATTATCTGTTCGATTATGTAGATATCAATGGTGAGACCGTAAATCTTGCCGGGCATTTGTATTTAAACTAGGTTTTGATTCTTGCTATCGCTGTCCTTCTTTAGGGATAATTTACAATCGAAGGTCACAAATAATGGTTTAAAGGCCTTATTTTTGTGAGAAAGCCTACGATTTCATGGGCTTTAGCTATGACTAAAGAATTTTGATTTGAAAGAAGAACACGTAATCTTGGTAAATGAATCTGACGAACCCATCGGAATCATGCCTAAGATGGAAGCACATGAGAAAGCTATTTTACATAGGGCTTTTTCGGTTTTCATTATGAATGGGAAAGGAGAGACGATGCTACAGCAGCGTGCCGCCCATAAATACCATTCGCCCTTACTTTGGACGAATACTTGTTGCAGCCACCAACGCGCTGGCGAATCGAATGTCGAAGCTGGTAAAAGGCGTTTACAGGAGGAAATGGGTTTTACGGCCGATTTGAAAGAACTCTTTTCGTTTATATACAAAGCGCCCTTTGACAACGGATTGACCGAACATGAATTGGATCATGTCATGATAGGCAATTATGATGAAGAACCTATGCTGAATCCTGATGAGGTGGCAGATTGGAAATGGATGAGACCCGAAACAATCAAAGCGGATATTGCCAAGAACCCTGAAAAGTATACGGCATGGTTCAAAATCATATTCGAAAGATTCTACTCGCACATTCTTCAAAATAATGCGTCATCATGAAAGTTAAAGTAAGTAGAAGAGCCCATTTTAATGCTGCTCACCGACTATACCGGCCCGATTGGAGTTTTGAGCGAAATGATGCGGTTTTCGGTAAATGTAACAACCCTAATTTTCATGGTCATAATTACGAATTGATTGTAAGTGTGACCGGATCAATAGATCCCGAAACAGGTTTTGTAATTGATGTTAAAATCTTAAAAGACCTGATTAAGGAACATGTAGAGAATGCATTTGATCATAAAAACCTCAATGTGGAGGTTCCTGAATTCAAACAGCTAAATCCCACAGCGGAAAATATCGCAGTGGTTATTTGGAACAAGTTACGTCCCCACATTGATACAGAAAAGGAAGTAGAGGTAGTACTTTATGAGACGCCCAGAAATTTCGTAACGTTTTCCGGGTAAATTCTTGTTGCAAATATGTAAATTACTACATTAAACTACTTTGGTAGCGGCTAAATCATATATCGTATGTATCCTTTGAAATTCTTTCCGATTTTACATGAGCGTCTTTGGGGCGGTACGAAACTCCGAGAACTTTTACATAAGTCAAGTCCTAGTGACATCATCGGTGAAAGTTGGGAGCTCTCTACTGTCAAAGATAATATTTCGGTTATTGCAAACGGAGGACTTAAGGGGACCTCCCTTCAAGAATTGATCAATAGTCATGGAGAACGACTATTGGGAAAGTCGGTAGTCGACCGATTTGGTTCTGATTTTCCAATCCTGATCAAATTCATCGACGCAAAGCAAGACCTTTCCATTCAATTGCATCCGGATGATGCCCTTGCCAAAGAGCGGCATGATTCTTTTGGAAAGACGGAGATGTGGTATATCATGGACGCCGATCCCGAAGCAAGTCTTATTATCGGGTTCAACAAAGATGTCACAAAAGAGGAGTACGCCGATAGTCTCAAGAATGACCGCCTTCTGGATTTATTGAATTACGAGCAAGTTCAAGAGGGGGACACATTTTTCATAAATACCGGTAAGATACATGCCATCGGTGCGGGTGTCTTATTGGCGGAAATACAACAGACATCCGATATTACCTATCGTGTTTTCGATTTCAATCGCCGGGATGCGAACGGAAACTTCAGAGAACTACATACCGAAATGGCGTTGGATGCTATCGATTACTTAAAAAAAGAAGATTTCAAAGTAACTTACCCTTGTCAAAAAAATACGGCCAACCCGATGGTTGCCTCTCCTTATTTCAAAACCAATTTCATGCACGTGACGGAAGATTTGGACCAAGATATGGCCGATCGTGATTCCTTCACGATTTATATGTGTGTAGGTGGTGAGGCTATCGTATCCAATGAATATGGTTCGGTTGACCTCCATAAAGGAGAGACGACATTGATTAGTGCAAATTGCAATAGCATTTTAATAAAGTCTTCAGGGGCAAAGCTCTTGGAAGTTACGATTTAGCATTATTTTCCTCAATCGTTTGAAGAAGGGAATTCAAAACACCTATTTTTGTAAAAAAATACGAAATGGCAAATATCAGAGATTTAAAAAAAGACATTAACTATGTGCTGGGCGACATCATTGAAGCAGTATACATTGTGGAAGCTGCAAACAATAAGCAGGACTCAAAGGAGGGAGCAAAAATCATTGATGGGGCTATAGAAACTTTTGACGATTTAATCGTTAAGGTGAACCAGCGGGATGTTGAAAATAGAAAAGCCCACTTAAAGGGAGTTCGAGAAGAACTAGAGAAAAAATCAAAAGCTTTGGTCGATCAACTCAATAAATTGGGATAGTCAGGCAAACATGTATTGATAAAAAAATCCGCATCTCGCGGATTTTTTTATTCCGAGGCTTTTCGCTCTTTCAAAAGTTCGGTCAACTGAATTCCATATTTCGATGAAGCGACTTCTGGTGACATGGAGTTGTGGATCGAATCGAGATACTTGATATTTGCGTCAGAAACTTGATTTACCGCAATGTAAGGTGCCAGTGGTGAATCTAAATTGTTCAAGGCGAAGTTCAGGGCAAATGCATACCCTTTTTGAACGTTCTTTGTGCTCAATTTTTCGAGAGAGTCTAGCTGCATTGAGTCCAGAGGTTTTTCCGTATTTATCGATGCACGCACCAATTGTAGGTTTTTCTTGTTGAACTGTGACATTGTCTTCTGATATTGACTATAGTTGTCATTGGTCTTCGAACCTTTAATCTCGGCCTGGGTATCAAAGGTATTCCAAGCCGTGTTTATGGTGATTTCACCGGGCTCCCCAAAAAAGGTGATCCGATCGTTTAGGGTATTGTTATCTTTTTTGTTGAGATACAAGTAGAAGATTTCTGGCCCGTCTATTTGGGTGGTGAAGGTAAAACCGCCGTCACCATCGATTTGTAATGAATCGATCACCGCTAGTGTAGAATCCGGGATGTGTTGGAGGTAGAGCGTTCCTTTTTTAAGTCCTTTGACAACGCCCGAAACAGTCATGGTCTTAGCTGGGTCGTTTCCTTCACAGGAGGAGGATAGTAATGCGAGTGCTGCAACAAAATAGAGTATATTCTTCATGAAATAGAATTAGAGCGGCAAATATCGATATTCTTTGGGAAACCTTAAACTTTCGAGGCAATTTCCATCAAGTAAGCACATAACAGGGCACCTCCTGTACCGACCACATAACCAAAAACGGCAAGTAAGACGCCTACAGAGGTCAATGATGGGTGAAACTCTGCGGCCACTACAGGTGCCGAAGCGGCACCGCCTACGTTGGCCTGGCTACCAACGGCCAAAAAGAAATAGGGCGCTTTGATGAGTTTGGCCACTAAAATCATAAGACCGGCGTGTATCGTAATCCAAATAAAACCTATTGCGATGAGCCCTGGATTTTCAAGTACTCGACCTAAATCTACTTTCATCCCTATAGTGGCTACCAAAATGTAGATGAACATGCCCCCGATTTTGCTGGCACCGGCACCTTCATAATTTTTGGCCTTGGTAAACGATATGGCAATACCGGCGGCGGTAGCGATAACGACCATCCAAAAGAACCCGGATCCCAGAAATGATAAGAAGTTAGTGGGGTCGGCGACGGCGGCGACATTTTCAGTGAGTGCCTTGCTGATATGCCCCCCGAAAAAGTGAGCGATACCGACAGCACTAAAAGCTAGTCCGAGCATAATCATATAGTCGGGCAGAG
Source organism: uncultured Flavobacteriaceae bacterium (assembly GCA_947494565.1). Classification (GTDB taxonomy): domain Bacteria; phylum Bacteroidota; class Bacteroidia; order Flavobacteriales; family Flavobacteriaceae; genus Maribacter_C. The sequence continues at coordinate 11,123 of CANLVG010000009.1, forward strand.
TGGGCACCCTTGTGATACGATCAGTGAATTCCGTAACCTTGCTTTTCAATTTTTCAATCGCAGATGTATCTGATTTTAGCCATTTATCGATTTGTTTGGTTTTTCCCACGCCCAATAACACGATTGCCATCCACACATTCGCCACAAAAATATCGACGAGTACCATGCCTCCATATTTTTCGGGAGTATATTTGAAAATCTCGTACATCGCTGCTTGATTGGCACCTCCCCCGATCCAACTTCCGGCAATGGTGGACAGGCCTCTCCAGATAGCATCGAATCCGTTACCGCCCACTGACTCTGGGGAAAAAATAGAAACGATCAAGATGGCAATGGGTCCGCCTATAATGATCCCGGCACTTCCGGTCAAGAACATGATGAGGGCCTTTGAACCCAGATTGGCAATAGCTTTCAAGTCAATACTAAGGGTCATCAATACCAGTGCGGCCGGAAGAAGATAGCGACTTGCCATATAATATAATCTCGAGGTATGTTCGGTGACTTCTCCAAGTTCATTGACCGTATGCCATTTTTCAGCGACTACACCGAAAGAAGAGAGCAGTGCCGGGAGAAGGTAACACATCAGAACAGCAGGTACGACCCCATAGAATTTTTTCCAGAAACCCGTTTTGATTGAAGAAGAGACAAAAATAAATCCGAGACTAAGCGCCAGTAAACCAAAAACGACGGTGTCATCGGTAATGAGCGGTTCAGGCAATAATTTTTCGGTCATTAAGTAAAGGATTGGTACGTTTTCAAATATACTCAAATTAGATGTTGCTTGATGTAGTGGGCTACTCCATCCTCAGTATTTCTCAATGTGACAGCGTCGGCTAGTGCTTTTACCTCTTCCCTCGCGTTTTCTACAGCTACGCCAAGACCGGAATGTTCTAGCATTTCCATGTCATTGTAGTTGTCACCGAAGGAGATCACATCGATCATCCTCTCATTCGGACCGAGCAACGCTTGAATGGCCGATAGTTTAGACACATTCTTGGGTGCCAGTTCGATGAGGGTATCGTTCGATCGGTAAATGTTCATCTCTTCACTGAGATCTTTCATCAATTGAGGAAAAATCGTATCGGCCGATAGCTTGGTACCCATAAGCATGATTTTGTGAGCGCTCACATTCCGGCTTTTCCAATCGGTTAGTGTTTCCGACGTAGGTCTGAAAACCGGAGAGGCACGTGTATATTTGATTTCCTTTTGTACCCGTTCAGAGGTCATCTCAACATACCATTCCCGTCGGTAATATAAACCGAGTTGGATATGTAGCTTTTCAGACAGTGTATGCACTTTTTCCAAAGCTTCGAAGGAAATAGTTTCCGAAAAGGTTTCTTTTGCCCCGTCACAGATAAGTGCACCATTATAGCAAATGATAGGTTGTTTTTCAATACCTAAACGTTCTTGTATATATGTCATTGATTGTGGCATGCGTGCAGAAACCAAAATTACGTTCAATAGCTCTTTTATTCTTGATACTTGGCTAATGGTGAAATCGGAAACATCACTCTTTGTAGATAGTAAAGTGCCATCCAAATCGGAACAGAGTAGTTTAAAATTCATAGAAATGGGCTAGTCTTTTAGGTGAAGTATACTTTAATTTCGTGGGTCTTCGAGTATCGATACCAGGAACTCGAAAACCTCCTTTGCCTTTTCCACATGCTTTGGAGCCGTCTAGATATTCAACCAGTATGTCAATTTGAGGTTGATAGACCTGTTTTTCGGTTCAAAGCTATTGACAAAGTAATTATCATTATATACGATGAACAGATCTGAAAGGGGAGCGAAACGCCATTGCAGCCTCGAATTGAACCCTAGGTTGTCACGTTGGTTACTGTATTGCACTAACGTAGACCAGAAAATGGACTTGCTGAAGGTAATATCGATTTTTGGACTGATTAACCAAATATTGGCACTGGGATAAGGATCGGGAAGATGAATTTGATCATAATTCAAGAGTACTGATATAAAGGCCTTGGGCTGAAATCTCATGGTCATCATGCCTTCTACGGAAAACCTATTGCCATTAAAGAAACGGCCCACCGAAGTTTGGGCCCCATATGAAAACAACTTTCGCATATCGGAATCATAACTAAATTCTACACTATTGTAATGGTATCCTTGATCGCCCGGAAGAGGAGTGGCCCCGTCGGTGCCCGTGGGGTCGAAGGTATCGAATAAAAAGGTAAAGCTATTGGCCAGTTCGATTCCTGCCTGTGATTGGTTGTTGAATTGTATTTCATACCTTCCGAAGATATCATAATCAGTGGTTTTGAAGCTCCGACTCGGACTCCATAAAACAATCGGCAAAAATTGTAAGGAGTGATTTTGAATGGCGCCTTTTTTGGGCCAAAAAACGCGTTCGAGACTGACAATACCTTTAAAGATATCCGTTCTTCGCACGAAACCGAGGTCGGATCGGAAATCTTCATCCACAAAAACTCCTTTTAGAAATAGATTGAATTTTCTTGTATTATAGCGTAGCGTCGACCCGGCCGCCAGGTTGCCGACCTTATCGTCGGGTTGAAATGATTTATGAGTAAAAAATTGCCCAGTCCATGTATTGTCTTTCGATGCTAGATTGTAGTCAAGGCCCAAGACCCGATTATATTCGTCTTCCCGAGCAATAAAATCATAACTTTTGAAGGCTTGCTTGTTGATAAAGAACATGCCGATATTCGAACGCGAGAATACACGTTGTTGTAAGGCCAACATGGTGTTGTTGTTTGAAGGTATCTCGTTTTCAAGGTCCTCGGCCGTTTGAATATTAAGGATACCGACCCGCAAATCTTTGGTCAATTTACCGCTAAGACGTACCCCGCCAATAATTCTATTTTCAATGGTATTACCAGCAGTGTCTTGTGCAATTCCAATTCTCCTTGAAAAGAAAGCGCTAGCATCACGCTGATCTCCAAAGCTGGCGAACAAATCGTTGTTGTCAATAAAGAATTGGCGTTTTTCAGGTAAGGATATTTCAAAGCGAGTTAAGTTGGTGACCTGATCATCTGCTTCCACCTGTGAGAAATCAGGATTTACCGTAACATCAAGATTAAGGGTATTGCCAATAGAGATCTTGGAATCTCCCCCAAATTTCAATGAATTTTTCCGCTCGTCGTTTTCATAATCCCTTTGTGATAAACCATTGATATACGGAATCAGTGCTAACGGTGTTCTTGATCGACCCAATGGCTTTTCAAATACCATCTCGCCCATAAAGGCCAAGTTGAAAATCAATTGGTTCTGTGGTACTCGTGTCCATGAACTCCGCTCATTCGATTGGGTTTCGATGCGATAACTGTTGAAGCGCCATTTGGTTGCCCCTTCCTTAAATTTTAGAGAGGTTAGGGGAATGACCATCTCCGCGGTAAAGTAGTCGTCGTAGATTTTTGAGTCCCCTCTCCATTTAACATCCCAAGAAAGGTTGAAATCATTTCGAGTGGTACCCCCGTTGGCAATGAGCGCCTCACGTCGCACCCCATAAGGATTGATTCCAAAAAGAAAGGCGTTCGTTCCATCGTTGAACGTATCGAACAACAGGGAAAAACTGTCGCTACCACTTCCCCTAAAATCGCGTTTCAGTGATTGTGTGGCGTAGTTCTTTCCACTAGAATAGGCTTTTATTCCGACATAGATATTCTTTTCGTCATAAAGTATTTTGATCTCGGATTGCTTCCGTGCCTGTATGGTATCCAAAGGGAAGTACTCCCAAAATTCGTCGGCACCATCGGCCATTTCCCATATGGGCTCATCTAAAATGCCATCAGGAACTATAGTTTCGGAAACAAACTTTACCGTGAACGATTTGACCTCTTTTTGGGAAAAGAGCGGTGTGGAAATAATAAGGCATAAAAGGGCGCAAAGCACTTTTATCATAGTTGGTGAATTAGCTTGGAGTGCAAATTTAAGGGTAAAGGCCGTTAAATAAATCCTAAAAAGGAATCTTAAATTAGGCAGATTGAACGTTAAATGTTGAGCCAGTAGGTAAACTTCAAATTAATTGACCGGTACCTAGGCGCAAAGGTATTCACGAAGTAATTGTCATTGTAAACAATGAACAGATCAGACAAGGGTGCAAAGCGCCATTGTAGTCTTGAGTTGACTCCCAAATTATCGCGCTGATTGCTGTATTGAATCAAAGTAGACCAAAATACGGACTTGTTGAATGTGACATCGATTTTTGGACTAACTAGCCAAATATCAGCACTGGGATACGGGTTTGGAAGTGAGATTTGATCATAGTTGAACAATAGTGATATAAAAACTTTGGGTTGAAAGCGAAGTGTCATACCCCCTTCAACGGAAAATCGGTTTCCATTGAAAAACCTACCTACCTCCGTTCCCAGTCCATAGGCGAATAATTTTCGTTGATCTGACTCATAGGCTGCCTCTACACTATTATAGTAATATCCTTGATTACCCGGAATAGGAATACCGTCGTCACTGGCTGTTGGATCAAAGTCATCAAACAAAAATGTGAAATCTGAATTGAAACCTGCCTCAAATTCAGCAGTGTTATTAAATTTTGCCTCCCAAGAAGTTCTAAGGCTGTAATCCGTATTTTCAAAATCATCCTCAGTGCTCCAAATGCCTATAGGCAAAAACTGAAAGGAATGTGTTTGAATCTTACCCTTTTCAGGCCAAAAAGCACGTTCAAAATTTAAAAAGCTTTTTAGGATTCCTGTTCTTCTAACGAAACCTAAATCGGAAGAAAAGTCTTCGTCTATGTAAACAGCTTTTCCGGAAAAATTATAATTTCTTGAGTTATATGAAAGTCTAGCTCCACTAGATAAGTTTCCCACATTATCATTTGGTTGAAAAGACTTGTGTAGATAGAACTTACCCGTCCAAGTATTATCTTTCGATGTCAAATTATAATCAACACCAAATAATCGATTGTACCTGTCTTCACTTTCAATGAAATCATAATCTCTAAATGACTCTTTGTTGATAAAGTACATGCCAATATTCGACCTTGAAAACATCTTTTGTTGCAAGGCTATCATGGTATTGTTGTTCGATGCGATTTCGTTTTCCAAATCTTCATCGGTCTGAATGTTTAAAAGTCCCACTCTGAGATTGTTCGTAAGTTTTCCACTAAGACGAACGCCTCCAATAATCTTATTTTCTATGGAATTTCCTGCTGTGTCCCTTGCGATACCTATGCGTCTTGAAAAAAACGGATTTGCATCACGAGAATCTCCGAAACTTGAAAACAAATCGCTATTATCGATAAAAAACTGCCTTTTTTCAGGTAACCCTATTTCAAATCGCGTCAAATTGGTAATCACATTATCCACTTCCACATTGGAAAAATCAGGATTAACGGTGACATCAAGATTGAGACCGGTGCCTATTGCAATTTTGGCATCTCCTCCGAACTTTATGTCATTCGATCCCTCATCCGTTTCAAAGTTCTTTTGTGAAATCGCGTTTACATAGGGTATAATTGCCAAAGGAGTTTTTGATTTTTCCAAGGGTTTTTCGAAAACCATGTCACCCATAAAGGCGGTACCCCATACCTGTTGATTTTGAGGAATCTTTATCCATGTACTGGTTTCGTTGGATTGTGTATCAAAACGATAGCTGTTAAACCTCCACTTTTGAGTTCCTTCCTTAAACTTAAAGGAACTTAGTGGGATGACCATTTCAGCGGTATAGTAATCATCGTAGATTTTTGCATCTCCTTTCCACTTCACATCCCATGAGGTCGTAAAACCAATTTGTTGTGTGCTTCCTCCTGAAATCAAGGCTTCTCTGAGAACCCCATAAGGGTTTGTGCCAAACAAAAAAGCATTTTGTCCGTCGTTAAAAGTATCGAAAACTACACTAATGTTGTCACTTCCACCGGCTAAGAAGTCTCGCTTTAATGATTGAATAGCATAATCCTTTCCTGCGGCATCCATTGTAATGCCCACATACAAGTTTTTGTCATCATAGAACATTTTGATATCGGACTGTTGACGTGCTTGAACAGAATCCAATGGAAAATATTCCCAGAACTCATTGGCACTTTCGGCCTTTTCCCAAACGGGTTCGTTCAAGATTCCATCAGGAGTAATATTGGAATTGGTAATGTGTTTTACCGTAAAGCTTTTGTAGTTGTCCTGCCCGAAACCTAAGAAAGCAAATAAAAGCAAATAGAGAACTGGTAGGGTTCTGATCATTAATTTTGAATTAGCAGGTGTCACAAATTTACCCTTTTACAACGTTAACGAAAGCCTAAATTTTCGTTACAAGGGGGAGAAAAAAAATAGGCGATAGAGACCATGAGATTAGATATTCAACCAGTAGGTAAACTTCAAATTAATCGACCGATACCTCGGAGCAAAAGTATTCACGAAGTAATTGTCATTGTAAACGATGAATAGATCGGACAAGGGTGCGAAGCGCCATTGTAGTCTTGAATTAATTCCCAAATTATCACGCTGATTACTGTATTGCAGAATAGTGGTCCAAAAAAGTGATTTATTGAAGGTAAATTCAAATCGTGGACTGATCAACCATAGATCCGCACTAGAATACGGGGCCGGTAAACTTAGCTTATCATAGTTTAATGCTAGACTGATTAGGGCTTTGGGCTGCAATCTTAAATTAAATTGCCCCATAAACGAAAAGCGGTTGCCATTGAAAAACCGCCCGACAGAAGTTTCCGCTTCTATTGCAAATACATTGGCCCTGTTCGATTCATAAGCCGCGGTTACAGAATTGAAGTAATACCCTTGATTCCCAGGCAGTTCAACCGCACCGTCCGTATTGGTCGGGTCAAAGGGTTCCGTTAGGAAGATGAAGGAATTACTGAATCCTATGCCACCCATTGACTGATTTTGGAAATTGACGTTCCAATTTAGATTATAAACATGATCGGTTTGTTTGAAATCTAGACCTGGGCGCCACGTAATAATGGGAAATACCTCAAAACCATGGCTATTGATTACATCACTTTTAGGCCAAAATACCACTTCGGCCGAAGTAGCGGTTTTAAATATGTCCTTTCTGGGAACAAAACCCAAATCAGACTGGAAGTCTTCTCCGATGTAGGCCATATCATGAAAAAAATTGAAGCGTCGTGAATTTCTACCTATAAAAGCACCTGAAGAAAAATTGCCTGTGTTGTCGTCAGGTTGAAAAGACTTATGCAGGTAAAACTTACCAAACCAACTATTGTCTTTGCTAGCAAGGTTGTAGTCCATACCGACCACACGATTGTATTCCTCATCACGTGCTATGAAATCATAATCCTTGAAAGATTGCTTGTTGATGAGGAACATGCCGATATTTGAGCGTGAGAACACTTTTTTTTGCAGAGCGAACATCATGTTGTTATTCGATGCTATTTCGTTAGCGATATCCTCATCAGTCTGAATATTCAAGAAACCAAGCCGCCAATCCTCATTTAGTTTTCCGCTTAGGCGAACGCCGCCAATTATTCTATTTTCTATACTATTATCTGCAGTATCTCGGGCTATACCGATACGTCTTGAGAAGAAGGGGTTTGCATCACGACTACCTCCAAAACTCCCGAAAAGGTCGCTGTTATCGACAAAGAATTGCCTTCGCTCAGGGAGACCGATCTCAAAGCGGGTCAGGTTGGTGATAATGTCGTCGACCTCCACATTTGAAAAATCTGGATTCAAAGTGATATCCAAATTCATCCCATTACCGATAGAAACCTTGGCATCACCACCGACCTTTAATCTTGTATCGCTTAGATCACCTTCAAAGTCCTTTTCGGATATCGTATTGATATATGGAATCAATGCAACCGGGGTTCTAGATTTACCCAAGGGTTGTTCAAAAAACATATCACCCATAAAGGCCAGGCTGATGACGAGTTGGTTTTGAGGAACATTATACCAGACGCTACGTTCGTTACTTTGCATATCGAATCGGTAACATTGAAAACGCCACTTGGTCTCTCCCTCTTTGAATTTGAAGGAAGTCAAAGGTATGGCGAGTTCGGCAGTGTAATATCCGGAGTACCTTTTTGATTCGCCCTTCCATTTGACGTCCCAAGCGGTATTAAACCCTCTTAAATCAAGACCACCGCCTGATATCAAGACCTCACGTTGTACCCCATAGGGATTGATTCCGAACATGAAGGCATTGGTGCCATCATTAAAGGTGTCGAATACCAGATTCACGTTATCATTTCCACTGGCTCTAAAATCACGTCTTAAGGAGGGGATAACCCAATCATCGCCGACTGATTCTACACGAATTCCAATATATAAGGTAGTGTTGTCATATACCATCTTAATATCAGTCTGGTTCTCGGCCAATATGCTATCAGATGGAAAATATTGTTGAAAATCGTGGGGCCCGTCCGCATTTTCCCAAAAAGGTTCATCTAATGCACCATCGAGTTGCACACTTTCGGAAATGAGTTTTACGGAAAACGATTTATCGGTTTGCGAGAAGGAAACGAATGAGGATAACAATAGGAGTAAGCCCCAAAAAAGATTCGGCATGGTCTTGAATTAGCTGCACAAATTTAGCGGTTTAGGTCGTTAAAGAAAACATAAACTTCGGATGATGAATCTGGTAAGCTTTCATCCCAAAGTTATGGGCTTTTCTTGAATTTTTTTCGCTTCTTTTTGTTTGGATTGGTAAACAATCGTTTCAAGAACCCGTCTTTTTTGACCGGTTCACAATTCAGTTGATCGCGAACAAATACACTTGGTCGCTCGAATTGGGCTTTGGTGATGTGGTCGAAACTACGGTCTTTATTTAATTGTTGGTACCAAAGGGCAAATAGGGGAAGAGCGGCATTGGCGCCTTGACCTAGGCGAGTGCTTTTAAAACCGATTTCATGATTGTCAAGTCCTACCCACGTCACATGCACCAAATTTGGGGTCAACGCCACAAACCAGGCATCCTTATTGTTCTGTGTGGTTCCTGTTTTACCGGCAATAGCGTTGGTCAGTTTGTAGGTCTTTCTTATGCGTGATGCCGTTCCCTTATTGATGGTCGACTTCATCATTTCGACCATTAATTGTCTGGTTTCTTTTGAAAAAGCACGGTCTCTGGCGCGCTTGGGTTCAAATTTTTTCAAGACGGAATCGTTTCGGTCAGTAATGGTTTCAATAAGATAAGGTAAGACCGCCCTGCCATCATTAACATAGCTAGCATACATTCCGGCCAGTTCATTCAAATAGATTTCACCTGTACTCAAGGCTAAGGAAGGCTGTTGAGGTAGCTCAGAGAAAATACCCATTTTTTTCGCTTGGGTAATTACGTTATCGATTCCGGTGGCTTCCAAAACCTTAACGGCTACGGTATTGACCGATTTGCTAAGGGCCTCCTCCATGGAATAATTCAAATAGGCTTCATCTTTATCGCCCGAATTGCTGGGCGACCATCCCTTTAGATTTTGATAAGCCACTTCCCTTGCCGAGAAGTAGGCACACGGAGGTATTCCCATTTCTAGGGCCGCAGTATAGACGACCGGTTTGAAAGTGGAGCCCACTTGTCTTTTGCTTTGGGCCACGTGATCGTATTTGAAATTTCTGAAATCGATACCACCGATCCATGTTTGCACGGCACCGGTCTTAGGGTCTATGGCGAGTGAACCGGTATTGAGAAATTTCATATAGTGTTGAATGCTATCGATTGGGCTGGTCTTTATTGTTTTTCCCCCATTCCAGTCATGCAAGGTCATATCTCGCTTTGTCTTAAGGGAATCCCATACGGCATCGGCACTTAATCCTTCTGCTAAAAGCTTTTTATAACGAGTGGTGCCGGACACCGCTTTTTTAATAAGCTTTTTATCTGCCAACCAAGGTGCGGTTTTTCCATAACTCTTTTCGAAACTTCCCTGAAGGGATCGCATATGTTTCTTCATGGCTTCTTCGGCCAATACCTGCATTTTGTGATTTAATGTGGTATAGATCTTTAGGCCTGAAGTATAAATATTGTATGGGTTTCCCTTTTCTTTCTCCGAAGCGTTCCACTTCAAGAGTTGCTTGCGCACTTCCTCTCGAAAATAAGGTGCGATACCGTCTGAGTAGTTGAATTTTCTATAATTCAATTGAAGCGGGAGCGCAGTCAAACTATCTTTTTCCCTCTCTAAAAGAAAATTATTTTTTGACATGGACTGTAGCACTAGGTCTCTTCGCGCTTTGCTTTTTTCTGGAAATATTCGGGGATTATAACCATAGGTAGCTTTAAGCATTCCGATAAGAACGGCTGCCTCTTCGATATTCAATTCGTGGGTCGGCTTGTTGAAAAACCTTAGGGAAGCACTTTCAATTCCAAAGGTGTTATCCCCAAAAGAGACCGTATTCAAATAATGGGTCAAAATCTGTTCTTTGGAAAAAATACCCTCTAGCCTTGAAGCAATGATCATTTCCTTTACTTTATCAACAGCGATATTGGTCTGGTTCCTTTCCTTTCTTGGGTAGAGGTTTTTAGCTAGTTGTTGTGTTACGGTACTGCCCCCACCTGAGGATTCATCTTGCATTAGAATGGTTTTTAGGGCAACACGCACCAAACTAGGATAATCCACTCCACCATGCTCATAAAATCGTTCGTCTTCAATAGCGACCAGGGCATCGACCAAGTGCTTCGGAAAGTTCTCAAAAGTTATGGGCTGTCGGTCAAAGAGATAGTACTTTCCGATTAGGACACTATCGGACGAATAAACCTCCGAGGCTCGTTGGTATTCAAAATCGGAAAGCTCTTCTTTTGAAGGAAGGTCGCCCCAGGCCTCAAAATAAACCGACGCTACAAATAAGCCCGAACCCAAGATACCGGCTACCATGGCCAAAAGGCCAAACTTTAGATATGGTGATTTGATACGTTTCAAAAACATAGGGCTCGCTATGGCACTGCAATATCAAATTATTTATTGAATTGACCCATTTCTTAACAACAGTTTAAAATTCGTTTTTCTACATTTGGACAAATTCAAAAGCGATGAGAAAAACAGTTTTTCTGGTTTTATTTTGTTTGCACTTCTCCTTTGCCAATGCCCCTGTAATCTGGTCAAAAACCGGGCATCGCGTTATTGGGGATGTAGCTCAGGCGCACCTGACTAGAAAAGCCAGGAAATCCATCGCCAAATTATTGGATGGGCAGAGTTTGGCGGCCGTATCGAATTTTGCAGATGAAATCAAGGCTGATACATTGTACCGAAAATTCAGCGCATGGCACTACGTGAACATTCCGAAGGGTAAAACATACAAGGAAGTTGACCCCAACCCCTATGGTGATTTGGTCGTGGCGATCAATACATGTGTTGATATTGTCAAAGATGAACGCAGTTCAAATCAAGATAAGGCGTTTTATCTGAAACTATTGGTCCATTTCGTTGGTGATTTACATCAACCCATGCATGTAGGGCGCCTTGATGACAAAGGGGGCAATGCCATACAGGTGCAGTGGTTTAATGACGGTAGCAATCTACATCGCGTATGGGATTCCAACCTCATAGAACAAAATGGGATGAGCTATTCTGAAATGGCCGCGTCCTTACCACAATTGAGTTCAACGCAAAAAAAGGCTATTCAAGAAGGGTCTCTTCTTGACTGGGTCGAAGAGGCGCATTTAGTGGCAGATGAGCTATATGATTCCGTAGAGGTTGGCGAAAAACTCTATTATCGCTATGGATATGTATGGTGGCCTACGGTTGAAAAACAATTGCAAAAAGGAGGGCTTCGCCTAGCGAAAGTATTGAATGATTTGTTCTGAAACGGTAATTCAACCAGAAAAAAGCATTTTCAACGAACAGTCATACCTTGGCATAAGAATTGAAGTTATTAGGTTAGTTAGAAGCGAGGAAATTAACATGCCTTACCCACATGTTAAAGGCAGTAACTAGCAATAGAAGGGTTTAAAAAATCGGTTCTCATTAGAGCCGATTTTTTATTTGACAACCCTGAAAGTCAGATTAATGCGCTCACCAATAGCTTTTTTGGTCTTAGCGATCTGATGGAGCCAATGTTGTTGTGTTTCACCTTTCATAAGCAATAAACTACCATGTTCTAAAAGCAATTTATGCCTTAGAGTTTTCTCCTTGCGGTGTTTTAAATGAAAAAAACGTTCTTGGCCCAAAGTAACCGAAGCAATAACCGGATTAGGCCCTAGTTCTTTTTCGTTATCGGCATGCCAGCCGTTACTGTCATTTCCGTCGCGGTACAGATTCAATAGGCAGGTGGTGAAAACAACGGAAGTTTTGGCTTCTACCTTGTGTTTGATTTCTAAAAGCGACATTGGAAATTCATGGGGGAGCATCGTGATGTTGGAATAGGAGTATGGTTTTCCGTTGTTTCCAAAAAGCGCAGTCAGTCGGGGCTGGGCATAGGTCTTTCCGAAAACAGTAATGTCATCTTGTTGCCATGTTACATTCTTTCGGAATGACTCAAAATAGGAATCGGCTTTTTCCGGATCAATAAAATTTGGAAAATAAAGAATCTCGCTATCCGGTAAGCTTAGGTTTATTTGGTCATCGAATAGTCTTTCCACTAGTTCAAGACGTTTTTTAATTCATTCCGGTATTGCGAGGGGTTCTGCCCCGTAAATGCTTTAAATGACTTGTTGAAATGCGAGAAATTATTGAATCCACTCTCAAAGCACACCTCTGTAATGCTCATCGGTTGTTCGGCCAATAGTTTTGAGGCATGCACCAATCGATATTCATTGACGAATTGCGTAAAGGTTTTATTGGTGATCTTTTTGAAATACCTACAAAACGACGGTATGGTCATACTGACCATATTCGCTATCTCCTCTAAGCTGATTTCTTCTTTGAAATTACTTTTGACGTGGTTGAATACGATATTGATTCGGTCATTGTCCTTTACTTCGGTTTCCATTGCGAACCCTTCTGCGTTCAGTATTTTGAACTCTTTCGAGTTGGCCAATTCATTTAGTATATTGAGTATGGACAACAGTCGCTGAAAATCAGTCTGGTATTCCAAAACCTCCATCTTATCACCAATTTTCTTTTTCGAACGTCCCGAGAAGGCGATACCGCCTTTAGCTATTTCAAAGAGCCCTTGAATTTTTTTCATTTCGGGAATGTTGAAAAAATCATTTCCCAAGAAATCCTGCTTCATCTGAATGACGGTCTCGCTGACGTTTCCGGTCAGTTTGTCGGTGAAGCCGCAATGGGGAAGATTACTCCCTATAAGAATAAGATCACCATTGGAGTAATAGGATACATGGCTTCCGATTTGACGCTTTCCCGCCCCACCGTTTACGTAGACCAACTCTATTTCAGGATGAAAGTGCCATATCGTATTCGAATTGGTCGAATTCGCATCGAACTTCTGGTAGCTATACGAATGCCCAAAATTGGGTTCGATCGTTTCTAAAGTAGGTTTCTTCTTAACCGTGTTCATACTATTCATAACTCAAAGTTACTGGGAGTATTGTCGACTCATCTCTACAAAATTACCCAAAATATATGCAAAATTACCTTTTTAGAATACATTAACAATATACTGGGTTAAAATAGCATATAAATTAGAAAAATCTGAGGTAGTAGGGGCCAAACACCTAGCGTAGTTTTGTGGTGTAGATTATTAATAACCATTAAAAAAAATAATCATGAAAAAAGTAGTAAGATCAATCGCAACAGTAGCCCTTATGTTCGTTGTAGCAACAAGCATGGCTAAAGAACCGAAATTGAGTGTAGCACACAACACTGAAAAAAGCCTGATTTTCGAGATGGAAAAGCCATCGAATCAGACGGTTGTTAGCATTCAAGATATTGAAGGTGTCATTATATATTCAGAAGAAGTAGCCGATGCAGCCACGTATTTAAAGAAATTCGATTTACGCAACTTGCCTGATGGTAACTATATACTAAAGGTTGAAGACAGTTTAAAGGTAACTGTTTTTGAATTCGACATCAATGATTCAGATGTTTCCATCGTCGAGCGAAAGGAAAACACCAAGCCTGTTTTCAAGAAAGATGGGCAAAAAGTTTTCTTGAATCTCTTGAATACAGATAAGGAAGATGTTAAGATCACGATTTATGATAGTGAGAACAGAATAGTCTTTAAAGAAACCGTGAGCGATACCTTATTGGTAGAAAAGGCCTTTAACTTTGAAAAGGCTTACGAAGATACCTATAGAGTGGTCGTCAAAAACGGAGAGGATACCTTCTACGAAAACATTAGTGTAAAATAGTTGGTTTGAGTTGATTTGAAGTAGCCCCGTTCGGTCTTGCCGGATGGGGTTTTTTTGTTCAGATTCTCAAATACCAGTAGGCCCAATACATGAGTGCGAATTGCAGTGGAATTCGCCAAATAAGAATCCATTTGGGAAGACCCATAGCCGCTCGCTTATCAAAAAGCATATGCAGATGTGCTGGTAAGAAAAAAGTGAGCATGGCAATAATAAGGTAAATGGCAAAGTCTTTGGTAGGCGTAAAACAGAGCGCTATGCCTAGGATGATTTCGGCAAAACCGCTAAAATTAACTAGAAATTTATGGCCGGGCAGGTATCCGGGTAAGATGCGCATATACATTTCTGGTTTGGCAAAATGCATAAAGCCGGCACCAATGTAGATAGCCGCCATAAAATAAAGATGCCAAGGGTAGTTCACGGGGTGATGTATTTTTGGTACCGCTCTTTTTTATACTGTGGTACCGATGGGTTTCCCATGAATAGATCTAGCAAATCCTTCGGCTTTTCCCTCAGATATAATAATTTGTAAAATAGTTGTACCGTAAGCTCGTTCTGCGATTGTTCATGTAGCGTCAGTTCGTCCCCGACCTGCACTTTGCCTTCCTCTAATATGCGAACGTAGGTTCCGGGCCTGTTATGGTCGATAAACTGTTTCAATACATCTTGTGTTCCAAAACGGATGCCTAGTTTGTAGCAAGGTTCCCTAGGTTGCGAGATCTGTACCAGAGCGGTTCCCAATCGATAGACATCCCCGATACGTACGCGTGATTCATCTAGGCCCGAAACGGTCAGGTTTTCTCCGAACATCCCCCAATCCCAATCCAAATCAGGATACATATCTTTCCAATAGGCGTAGTTGTCCATTGAAAATAAGTAGCATGCCTTGTGCACACCGGCATGGTGTACACGATCGATGACTGTATCGGCCTCGACTTCGGTCTTTGTAAGATACAAGGGTTTTGCGACCGGTTTTTTGAAAATACCGGTTTGTTCCTCACGTCCATTCCAAGTAAAAGTGGTCGGGTTACCTAGATTCGTAGAAATTACTTTCATCTACTAAAAATAGAAAAACCATTCGCAATTCACGAATGGTTTCGGTTCTTTCATACACCAGGTTATTCTTTAGTCCTTATTTTCCATTTTCTTGGTTAGGAAGAATCCTACTAATAGTCCAATGCCCGCCATCAAGAAGATACTGCCGGGGTAGGCTACATCACCGTCAACACCCAGATTGTATTCCATAAAGGAACCTATAAAAATGGCCAACCCTACAGCCATTAGAACTAATGCCAAATTGAGAATGAATACTTTCCAAATAGCTGCCGCGCCGCTGGGTCTCCCTTGCACAAAGATACTTGCCTCGGCCCCTTTTTCGATTAAGGCCATACGCTCTTTATTGCGAGTAGTGAAAAATAGGTATAGTGTTGCGAATACGAAGAGAAAAAAGCTGATGGGAATTAAAATTGCTGCTGCCATTTGATTGTTTTTTAATTGATTAATAAACTCACTTGATGCATAGGACGTCACTTCTTTGAAATAGGTTACAGAAAAATTCATTTTTATGGTGAAAGCTGTAACCCACGTTGTAATTTGTACGTCATATGCAGTAAATGAGCCAACCTGAAGATCAATATTATATTGACGCGATACTTAAGAATGGAGATGCAGGTGCATTCGAGTTCTTAGTGAATCGCTATAAGCATATGGTTTTTACCTTGGCTATGAAGATGATCAAGAACACGGAAGAGGCCGAAGAAATCGCCCAAGATGTTTTTCTTAAGGCGTACCATGCTTTAGATAAGTTTAAAGGGGATGCGAAATTCTCTACGTGGATATATAAAATCACCTATTTCAGGAGTTTGGACTATATAAAGAAGCAAAAGCGTCACTTACATACGAGCTCTATCGATGATGAGGTTGAGTATCATTTACCCAGCGTAGATAATACCTTGGCTCGACTTGAGGCAGACGAACGAAAAAAGACCATTCGAAAAGCAATCGGCAATTTACCCGAGAATGATGCTTTGGTCATAACGCTCCATTATCTTGAGGAGTTATCCTTAAAGGAGATTTCGGATATAACGAACCTATCGGTAAACACCCTCAAAGTACGTTTGTTCAGAAGTCGTAAACGTTTGGCCGGATTTTTAACGAATGAATTGGAATCAGATATGCTAGAGAATTATGGAAGAGAATAAAGAGTTAGATGATTTTATCAGGAAGTCTGTTAAGGAATTAGGGTTTGAACAGCCCCCCTCGAACTTTACCGACGCGGTTTTATCTAAAATCAATGCAAGCGCTCAGCAATTGCCCACAACGGTGTACCAACCTGTGCTATCCAAAAAAGCTTGGGCAGGTATCTTGATTATGGTGGCCTTTGTATTTTCATATCTCATTTTTCTCGACCCAGAACTCGAAGTTGGGTGGTTGTCACGCCTGAATACCCTCACCGCTTTTGATTGGTCAGGTAATTTGCCTGATATTAGGATATCGAACACTTTTGTTTATGGCACGCTCATAGGTGCTTTTTTTGTAGTAGTGCAAGTCTTTATGATCAAGCACTTTTTTGATCGGCGTTACGAACTGAGTTAATATATCTATTCCGTTTCAGTACCTCTAACGAGCACCATACGAACTATGGGAGTTGTCATAAAACCAACATGCTCTTTCTGAATTTGTATCCGGTAACCTGGGCAACGGCTTATGGGTGGTTGGTGTGCAGCCAGGTCTTATTCTACCTTCGCACGTAAAATATGCGTATTTTCAGGCCATGGCTTTACTCACCTTCCTTCTGTTTACCGGTTTTGTGGCTTTTTACGCCACTTGGAAATTGCGTCAAGATCGACTTGATACCAAAGATGGCTACTTTTTAGGAGGGCGTTCATTGACTGGCATTGTTATCGCCGGGTCGCTCCTTTTGACAAACATTTCTACTGAACATTTGGTCGGTATGAACGGATCAGCGTACCGCAATGGCGCCATTATCGTGGCTTGGGAAGTTACTTCGGCCTTGGCGTTGGTTATCGGGGCTTTGTACTTTGCGCCGAAATACTTGAAAATGGGACTTACGACCATACCCGAATTTTTAGAGAAAAGATTCGACGGGGTGACCCGCACGTTGGTCGCTTTGTTATTGATTATCTCATTTGTTGCTACCTTGTTGCCTATCGTCTTATATACCGGGGCATTGAATATAGAAGCGATTTTCGAAATCTCCGACGTATTGAACGTTACCCAAAAACAAGGTATCTGGATTACTATTCTGATAGTAGGAAGCATCGGTGCCGTTTATGCAATCTTTGGGGGATTGAAAATGGTAGCCTATACGGATACCATAAATGGTTTTGGACTGTTGGTGGCGGGCCTGTTGGTTCCCATTTTGGCCCTATTGAGTATTGGTGATGGCGATCCGTGGGAAGGCTTAGGACTGGTTTTTGAAAAGAGCCCTGAAAAGTTCAACGTGGTCAGCACTGAAGCCGGAGTAGGAGATGGGGCACGTTCGGCCATTCTACCCTTTGAGGTCTTGTTTACCGGTCTTATGATCAACCAGATTTATTTCTGGACCATGCACCAGTCCATTATTCAACGTGTGTTGGGCGCCGTTAATTTGAAAGAGGCACAAAAAGGATTGTTGTTTACGGGCTTATTGAAAATATTGATTCCCTTGGTTATCGTACTTCCAGGCCTTATAGGATTCTATTATTTTGGTGATAGTCTTTACGACTCCCCGGATACGGTCTATCCATTATTGGTCAAAAAAGTATTACCGTTATGGCTCACCGGGTTTTTCGTGGCCGTAATGATGGGTGCGATACTGAGTACTTTTAACAGTGCGCTCAATAGTGCCGCTACAGTCTTTAGTTTGGGTATTTTCAGGAGGTATATCTCAAAGACCGCTACCGATGGGCAAGTAGTACGTATTGGAAAGTGGACCTCTGCCTTGTTGGCCGTTTTGGCGATAGGTATCGCTCCTTTTGTTGCGAACGCCCCAGAAGGTCTGTATCAACTACTACAACAATTGAACGGAATCTTTTTTATACCGATCGCTAGTGTGATTATCGCCGGTTTTCTTTTCCCCAAAGTATCGGCATCCGGGGCAAAGACCGGTTTGGTGTTTGGGCTTTTATTCTATGTCTTGATGTACTATGTGCTTCAAGTCGATTTACATTTTGTGCATATTTGGGGAATGGAGTTTGTACTCAACATTGGTATCATGCATATCGCCTCGCTTATTTGGCCTTCGAAGCATACTTTTGAAATGAAGGATGTAGGAGTTTTGGATTTGCGCCCTTGGAAATACGCTAAGCCCTTCAGCTTGTTTTTGGTTGTGGTAACCGTAATTTTGTACCTTGTACTAGGTAATGTATGAGGACGGCACAAAACTTGAATCAATAGCCTTTATGTCATAGCGGTATCCTCGAAATTGAGAAGAATATTAAATTTTAATCCTCTTTGTCATGGAAGGAAAAATTTTTAGAGACTACGAAGCGCCGGACGTTTCCATAGCGGTGAAGGAACACTATCGAAAAATGCGATCGAATCAGACCTTCGATTATGTTCAAAACATGCATAAGAAATACCTGAAGTTCGATAAACCTATGGATTTATGGGATGCTATGCGGCATTTGAACCGCCTTATAGATGTGAGTGATCCTGATTTGGATTTACCGAATGTTCAGCACCTCATACAGAGTGCTGAGGCGATTCGGGCAGAAGGGCGCCCAGACTGGATGCAACTTACCGGACTCATACATGACCTCGGTAAAGTAATGTTCCTGTGGGGGAGTGATGAAGATGGAACGAGCCAGGCCGAACAATGGGGAATGGTAGGCGACGTATTCATTGTTGGCTGTGCCCTGCCGGATTCGTGTGTGTATCCTGAATTCAATGAATTGAATCCGGATATGCAAAATGAGACCTACAATACAAAGACCGGAATTTACGAAGAAGGCTGCGGCATCGACAATGTCGATTTAGCATGGGGCCATGATGAATACCTCTATCAGGTGTTGAACAATCATAAGGACAATCGACTTCCAGAAGCGGCCATGGTAATGATCAGATACCACTCCTTTTACCCATGGCACACCGGAGGCAGTTATACAGAATTGCTCAATGAGAAAGATTATGAATATTTAGAACTGATCAAAGACTTCAATACCTATGATTTATATACCAAGAGTCAGAAAATATATGATTTAGAGGATGTTTTGGGATATTATCGGCCTATCGCCGAGAAATATTTGGGCAAAGGCCCGATTTATTGGTAACCTCCAGCACTACCTGCGCTCTTGGTTATTCAATGCTTCCAATTATCGTAGGGTCGGTTCTTAGTTTAAAATCCAGATTTATACCTGCCTGCAGTCAGGTAGGTCGCTTCGAGGCCTGTTGGCCGGTCAGTAAGACGAACATCGGTTCGGGCAAGTTATTCTCCTTCGAATGCCCCGAGAGTCTACTTTAGTTGGCACCCAGATTTGCTTCGAAGTTGTTTGCCAAAGGACTAGGCTACAACCCTAGCTTAAAAAAATCTTTTTGCCCGTTTCCGCTGCCGTGTAAATGGCTTCCAAAATCTTCATATCCTTCTTGCCCTCAATTCCTGAAATATGTTCGGGGAGTTGTTTTCCCGCTAAAATGACCTTGGCGATCCCGTCCATTTGGGCGGCCTGTTGATTGATGACCGGAAAGTCGAATTCCCCATGACTTGACCTTCCACGAAATGGACCGTAACTGACCGCGGGGCTGAGCTCAAAAAATCCCTTTTCCGCAGATGCAAAAAAACGATCCACTCCAGAACTATTTGTACTGGTAGAGGTAGCCATAGCACCGCTGGCAAAGTATAGCTGCCAAGTGATTGACTCCTCGACTTCAGTGTAGAGTTCTGGTTTTGTTACCGGCCCGAACTGGGCCGTAACGGCAATGGGTTCTTCGCCCAGTACATAACGGCTGGCTTGCACGCAGTATACCCCCAGATTCATCAAAGGACCGCCACCTGACAAGTTTTTTTTCAAATGCCAATCATTTGGGTCGATGTCATCAATTGAATACCCTAATGACACTTCGATAAGGCGCACTTGTCCGAATACCTTTCGTTGTCCTAGGCGTTTAATTTCCAAGTGATTGGGTTCATAGTGTAAGCGATATCCGACTGCTAGTTGCACCCCTGCCTTCTGACAAGCAGTAATCATTTCTTCGCAATCTTTTTCGGTGAAGGCCATGGGTTTTTCAACAATGACATGCTTGCCTGCCGCTGCTGCACGTAGCGTAAACTCTTTATGCATGCCATTGGGCAATACCACATATACCAAATCGATATCTGGATTGTCTTTGAGGGTATCGAAATTCCCATAATCATAAATATTGGCATCAGGAATTGCATAACGCCGCTTCCAATCTACCGCTTTCGAAGGGGTACCTGTAATGATACCCGCTAAATTACAATATTCGGTATCGACAAAGCTACGGGCCAAAAGAGTAGCGTATCGCCCTAAACCGCACAAGGCGATATTTAATTTTTTCCTGTCTGTTCTGCCAATTTTCTCGTTTAAATCCTGGAAGGAGGAAAGTACTGGTAAAATGGCGGTAGAGCCAATGCCTAAACTGAGGTTCTTTACAAAGGACCTTCTTGATTTATGTTGTTGTGTCATTCTATTTGGATTAAAAAACTTGGGTGGCCAGTTTACTAAAAAGTACTTTTCGAAATTCGCCCGGTTTTTTTCCGTTCATTAGATGGAGGGGTCCCTTTTCGGCGATCAAGACATCAAAACGTTCTTCGGAACGTTCATATTCCTTTTGGTTTTTATAGGTGGTAATCAATAGAAGTTCAAAGGGTTCGCCTTCGCCTCTTGGGGTTTCCAACAGTTGATACGAATGAATGAATCCTTTTTCCAACGCATTTTCCCGAAGTACTTTCCAATTGTTAACATAATAAAATAGCGCCTCGGCCTTATTGCCATTTAGAACCTGTACAAAATCCATAGTCGAAACTTTAGGATCTTCCTGCGCCAGTCCGACCGCCATGGCACTAAGTAATGTAAATAGTAATACCGTTCTCATGTTTTTCGTTTTAAGTGATGAATTTGAAAATTGATGAGCTTCAAATTAAGGGAAGTTTTGCTCTGTTTAAGATTTTTAGCATCTTTTTAACGTATTCAGTATCAGATAGGTGCAATCCAAAAGCGATTAAAGCTCATCGGTGAATGATTGAGCGACCATGTGAGCTGCACCGTAGGGTTGAGTTGCTTGTATGATGTTCAGTGCTATTGACAGTGTGGCCAAAGCTAGTTCTTTTTTGTAATGAGGAGGTGACATGAGTTTTGTACCTAGCGGACGACAGTGATCTGGGTACTATAACGCAAAAACCGCTTTAGGTCAATACTCAAAGCGGTTTTTCAATTATTTCAATGCGAGTCTACTTCACCATTTCGTAACTACGCTTGATAAAGGCGGTCAATTCCTCGCCCTTTAAGAGTCCTTTTGACAATCGTGCCAAGTCGATACTTTGGTTGATGAGTCGTTCGCGCTTTTTAGCGGTTTTTGTGTTCAAGATTTCGCCCACAAGCTCGTGATTCGTATTCACGATCAGGTTATACATTTCGGGCATACCTCCCATACCGAACATACCACCACCTCCGGTCTGTTGCATTTCTTTCATACGGCGCATAAATTCAGGTTCGGTAATGATAAAGGGCGAAGCTGTACTATCCATCGCTTCAAGCTGAACCGTATACTTCTTATCTTCAATAACCTCTTCTAAATTGGTCTTCAATTTCTCTTTTTCCTCATCCGAAAGTTTGGAAATCTGAGTATCCTCTTTTTTGATGAGGTTATCCAAATGGTCTGCATCCACTCGCGCAAAGGAGATATTCTCTTTCGAGGTTTCCAACTTCTGCATCAAGTGACCGATTATAGGTGAATCCATCAACAAGACCTCATATCCTTTACCTTTAGCGGCCTCGATATAACTATGCTGCGCCTCTTTGTCCGATGCATACAAAATGACCAGTTTGTCGTCTTTGTCGGTTTGGGCGTCCTTGATTTTTTCTTGAAGTTCTTCAAAAGTATAGTAACTTCCGTCGACGGTAGGGTAGAGGGCGAACTTATCTGCCTTGTCGAAGAATTTTTCTTCTGAAAGCATTCCATATTCGATAACGATTTTGATGTCGTTCCATTTCGACTCGAAATCTTCTCTATTATTCTTAAATAGGGAATTGAGCTTGTCCGCAACTTTCCTTGAGATATAGGAAGAGATTTTCTTAACGGCGCCATCGGCCTGAAGATATGATCTTGATACATTCAATGGAATATCAGGTGAATCGATAACCCCGCGAAGCATTGTCAAAAACTCAGGAACGATACCTTCGACATTATCGGTAACGAAGACTTGATTCTGATACAGTTGAATTCGATCTTTCTGTATGTTCAGGTCATTGGTCAACTTCGGGAAATAAAGAATACCGGTCAGGTTGAAGGGGTAGTCCACATTCAGGTGAATATGGAACAACGGCTCCTCGAACTGCATGGGATATAATTCGCGATAGAACGCCTTGTAGTCTGTATCCTCTAGGTCTTTGGGTTGCTTGGTCCACGCTGGGTTTGGATTATTAATGATATTGTCAACCTCTTTTGTGGGTGCGGGATCTTCCTCCTTAGCTCCTTCCGGTTTAGGAAGTGTTTCTGTTTTGGTACCGAATTTAATTGCAATAGGCATGAACTTATTGTACTTACCCAAGAGTTCGCTAATTCGATTTTCTTCCAAAAACTCTTTCGAGTCCTCCGCAATGTGCAGGATAATCTCAGTACCATGATCTTCTTTCTTTCCTTTCTTTAGGCTAAAATTCGGTGAACCATCACAAGACCAATGAGCTGCGGGTTCGTCCTTATGGCTCTTCGTGATGATTTCTACTTTCTCGGCGACCATGAAGGAAGAATAGAAGCCTAGACCAAAATGTCCGATAATGCCAGCATCTTTAGCGGTATCATCATATTTGTTCAAGAATTCCTCAGCACCTGAAAATGCAAGTTCATTTATGTATTTCTTGACCTCATCTTCGGTCATACCGATACCTTGATCGATAATGTGAAGTTTTTTACCTTCTTTGTCTATTTTAACCTCGATTTGCGGATTCCCGAAGTCTACCTTGGCCTCACCGATTGATGTGAGGTGTTTTAACTTAAGTGTCGCATCAGTTGCATTGGATATTAATTCACGAAGAAAAATTTCGTGGTCACTGTAAAGAAATTTCTTGATGAGTGGAAAAATATTCTCCACTGAAACATTGATTTTACCTGTTGCCATAATTATATCATGTTAATTCACTTACCACTCTAAGGCGGCGGATTAGTATTTGTTGAGTCACCTTAAGACAATGTCTCTATGAGCCTTCTATTGTCAAAAAAAGTACCATACCGATCAAGGCTGACAAACTGACATTTTAAGCGATTTAAATGGGTAGAATAAACTTTAACAAAACTTTTTGTTTAATTTTTATTTAAATAAGTTAAACAGAACTTATATTTACAGTGTTATAAATGTTTTGAAAAAGAAAATTTATTTACAAGTTTATTTATTGGTTAGGTTGTTTAAAAACGTGTTTTCAGCTTTGGAAGCACGTTTTTTAATGGAATCTAGAGAGGTGTTGTTGATATCATAAACATAAAATAGAACAGTATGGCTGCAAAAACGAAAACAAAAAAAATAAGTGGTGAGGACATCATAGCGATTTATATGGAATATGTTCTAGAACACGAAATGGTTCCGAAATCCATTTATAAATTCTGCAAGCATAACGGAATAGAAGAGCCCTCTTTTTATGATAACTTCGGTTCTATCTCCGGTATTCAAAAGGCAATATGGAATACTTTTTTCTCACATACCCAGCAATTAATCGAAAAAAACAAGGACTACGAGCAATTTTCCAATAAAGATAAGATGCTCACTTTTTTTTATTCCTTTTTCGAATTACTTGCGCTGAACAGAAGTTACGTCTTGTTTACATTGCACAATGACAAAAATGTCATGAAGAACATGGAGCAGTTGAAAGGATTGCGTAAACAGGTCAAGACCTATGCCACTGGATTGATCAATGATGGGAATACGGGGAAAAACTTCAAATTTACCAAGCATAATCCCGGCCTGTTTTCCGAAGGAGCGTGGCTGCAGTTGTTATTCATCTTAAAATTTTGGATAGATGACGATTCTCCAGGTTTTGAGAAAACCGACATCGCCATAGAAAAATCGATCCAGACGGTTTTCGATGTTTTTGACAATACCCCTTTAGACAACATCATCGATTTCGGAAAGTTTCTGTTCAAAGAAAAACTAACCTGAATATTTGCCCATGAAAACCCTAGATAGTATACCCACTGGAAAAATCGAGAGAGCTGGTAAACTGGTAAAGACCGGAGTTAAAATCGGGGGGAACTATATGAAGCATTTTGGCAAAAAGTTGGTCAATCCCGAACTTTCCCGTGAGGAGTTGGATGAGGACAATGCGACGGATATATACGATGGCCTAAAGACGTTAAAGGGCAGTGCACTGAAGGTGGCCCAAATGTTGAGTATGGAGAAAAACATGCTTCCTAAGGCCTATGTAGAGAAGTTCTCCCTTTCGCAATTTTCCGTACCACCCTTGTCCGGCCCATTGGTTCGTAAAACGTTCAAAAAGTATTTGGGACAATATCCTGATGAGGTCTTTGACTCCTTTGAAAAAGAATCGGTTAATGCGGCCAGCATCGGTCAAGTGCATCGTGCTTTCAAAGACGGTAAAGAATTGGCCGTGAAGATTCAATACCCTGGTGTTGCGGAAAGTATTAGTAGTGATTTGGCCTTGGTAAAACCTATTGCCCTAAAAATGTTCAATATCAAGGGTAAAGATTCAGATAAGTATTTTAAGGAAGTAGAGCACAAATTGATTGAGGAAACGGATTATCGCTTGGAAATCAAACACAGCCGTGAAATTACGGAAACCTGTGCCCTCATTCCGAACTTAGAGTTTCCCAAGTACTATGAGGACTGGTCTAGCGAACGTATCTTGACAATGGATTGGATGAACGGGACGCATTTGAGCGATTTTACCAAATTCGATTTTTCCGAAGAACATGGAGATCTGCTAGGTCAAACCCTATGGGATTTTTACATGTATCAAATTCATGTGCTTCGCAAGGTACATGCCGATCCACATCCAGGTAACTTTTTGGTGAGTGAAAGCGGTAATTTAATCGCTATTGATTTCGGCTGTATCAAAGAGGTACCAGATTCCTTTTATACGCCTTATTTTGAATTGGCAAAAAAGGAGGTATTCGAAGACGAAAATCGTTTTACCCAAAAACTGTACGATCTGGAAATCTTGACACCCAACGACACTGCCGAGGAGCTCCAATTTTTCAAAGCGATGTTTCGGGAACTATTGGCCTTATTTACCGCGCCGCTGAACCAGAAAACATTCGATTTCGGGTCGGACGGGTTTTGGGAGCAAATAGCGAATCTCAGTGAACGATTTGCCAAAGACACACAGCTGCGTAAAATGAATGCCAATAGGGGGTCAAAGCATTTCATCTATATGAACCGTACCTTTTTCGGATTGTATAATCTGCTTCATGATCTCAAGGCCAGGATTGTGGTAGACAACTACCTTAAGTATGTCGACTAGTCGTTTTGTCCATTTCAAGTCGAAAGCTCGCGGACAATGCCGCTGAAATAGATAATAGTATGGCCCATCTCCCTTAAAATTTAAGTGCTAGTGCGCAGAAATCACCTGATTTTATGCTTTGGGCAAAACACAAGGTATTGCTGCTTCAATCTTTCTCGACAGTTCGGGAGAATCTTGAAAAAGCTATTTTGTGAAAAAGTGTTACATTTTTAAAGATAAAACCGCTAGATTGCTATGAGAATCAAGGAAGTTTAAGGCAATCAAAACTTCCCTCGAAAGCTAATGAAAGACAAACCAAATAGAATTAAACATGTATAACTCCAAAATAACGGGACTAGGGCATTATGTTCCTGAAAAAGTGGTTACCAACGATGACCTTTCCAAACTGATGGATACCAGTGACGAATGGATTCAAGAACGGACGGGCATCCAAGAACGTAGACATGTAGAGAAAGAAGGCGGGGATACTACTACTTCAATGGGTGTTGAGGCGGCAAAGATTGCCATTGAACGTGCAGGCATCGACAAAGATGATATTGATTTCATCGTCTTCGCCACCTTAAGTCCAGATTATTACTTTCCCGGTCCTGGTGTGCTGGTGCAACGTGACTTGGGTATCAAAACCGTAGGCGCTTTGGATGTGCGAAATCAATGTTCAGGATTCGTTTATGCCCTCTCAGTGGCGGATCAGTATATCAAGAGCGGTATGTATAAAAATGTACTTGTTATCGGTTCTGAGGTACATTCAAAAGGGTTGGATATGACCACAAGGGGTAGAGGCGTTTCGGTTATATTCGGAGATGGCGCTGGTGCTGCGATCTTAAGTAGGGAAGAAGATACCACGAAAGGTATTTTATCCACCCACTTGCACTCAGAAGGTCAGCATGCAGAAGAACTGGCCCTATTGGCCCCTGGTATGGGGGGGCGATGGGTAAATGACATTGTCAGCGACAACGACCCGGACGATACTTCGTATATGCCCGTAATGAATGGACAATTCGTATTTAAGAATGCAGTGGTACGATTTAGTGAGGTCATCTTGGAGGGACTGGGAGCAAATGACCTTCAAGCCTCCGATATCGATCTTTTGGTACCCCATCAGGCGAATCTTAGAATCTCACAGTTCGTACAAAAGAAGTTTGGCTTAAGTAATGACCAAGTCTATAACAATATCATGAGGTATGGGAATACGACAGCCGCATCGATTCCTATTGCTTTGACAGAGGCTTGGGAAGAAGGGAAGGTCAACAAGGGCGATTTGGTCGTTTTGGCAGCCTTCGGTAGCGGTTTCACTTGGGGCAGTGTCATTGTCCGCTGGTAGAAAAACACAAAACCCCGACCAAAGGCCGGGGTTTCTGTCGTCGATTCCGCTATACTAAACACTAACCATTAACTATAAACATATAGCTTTATCAACGACCTTTTCGTTTATCGTTCGTCAATCTTTACTTGTTTTCTATAGACGGGGATGTACACTATTAGTTGCACCATTCCGTAAATTTTAACATCGTCTAAACAAATGAAAAAGACACTTGTTTTTGGAGTTTCCCTTAAATTACATCGTTATAGTAATCTTGTCGTAAACCGGTTGTTGGACCATAACATAGATACTGAAGCTTTTGGTTTAAAAGCGGGCAAAATTAAAGGGACTAAAATCGAGACCAATTTAGACAATTTTCGGAATATAGATACCATCACTTTATATATTGGGGCGGCACGTCAGCCTCAATATTACGGGGATATTCTTAAAATTAACCCTCGCAGGGTCATATTTAATCCAGGAACTGAAAACCCTGATTTTTATAAAATACTCAAAGACAATGGTATAGAAGTTCAAGAGGCATGTACACTTGTATTGTTGGCTACGGGGCAATATGAAAATTAAGACCTGTTGCGGTTGTAGATTACTTGCAAAACTTTAACATATTCTTCCAATTTTAATCGGTTTTTTTAACCTTTTATCGAGCCAAATCATAGGCTACTCTGTACTACTTTTAAGGACCAAAAGACCTATCTTCAACACCATTTTCACGCCGATGGCTCTCATCGGAAAAATGAATTTTACTTGAAATGTTCTCTTTCGGGTCAAGCTTTCTTTTCGCCACTTTTTTTGGTGTCCCTTATCAACCAAAGACCAATGAATGTCAACAGGCCGTTCAGGGGTAAAAGCTCATATCCGAATGCATAGCCTCCCAAACTTTCCGAAGGAATTTTGGCAAGGGCTAGAATGATTCCTACTGCTACTAGGGCTACGATCCATACATAGTTGTCCTTTACCGCGTGTTTGGTGAAAATACCAAAGGCAAAGAGTCCCAATAAAGGTCCATACGTATATCCCGCTACTTGAAGAAGGCCATCAATGACGTTGGTATCCAACACGTGTTTGAATAGGATAACGACCAAAATCAATAAGACACTCATCCCCACATGTGTGATTTTTCGAATCTTTTTTTGTTCATGTTCGGTCTTCTTTTCTATCCCGAGAAAATCAACACAGAAAGATGTGGTCAATGAGGTCAAAGCACTATCCGCACTGCTATAGGCGGCAGCGATGAGCCCTAGCATAAAGGTAACTGCAACCGTGATGCCCAAACCGCTGTTGAGGGCAATTTCCGGAAACAAAAGATCCGACTTGGGTTTACCATCCATCAGGGGCATGGCAATGGCATACCTTTCGGCGTAGATGTAGAGGAGTGCCCCTAAAAGCATAAAAACAAAGGTGGTCACTACAAGAACAATACTGAAACTGACCATATTCTTTTGGGCATCTTTGAGATTTCGGCACGTCAGGTTTTTCTGCATCATATCTTGATCAAGGCCGGTCATACAGATAGTGACGAACATACCCCCGAGAAATGATTTCAGTAGGTGTTGTTTTTCAAAAAAATCATCGATAAAAATAACTTGATTGTATTGCTTAAATTCTTCGGAGACTAGAAATTCAGTAAAGCTCCAATCGAGTTTTTCTAGAATAAAATAAATAGATAAGCCAACCGATACCAGCATAAATAGGGTTTGTAGAGTGTCGGTCCAAACAATGGTTTTGATACCGCCGCGAAAGGTGTAAATCCAAATTAAGACTATCGACAACACTACAGTGAGTTCATAAGGTACGTTCCAGGCATCGAAAACAAATTGCTGCAATACGATGGCTACCAAAAAGAGACGAAATGCAGCCCCGAGAACCCGTGAGATAAAGAAAGAGATTGCACCTACCTTATAACTGGTGAAGCCAAAACGCTCATCTAAATACTCGTAAATGGAGGTTACATTCTGTCTGTAATAGACGGGCAGTAAGACAAAGGCCGTTACCATATAGCCCAAAAAATAACCAAGAACAACTTGAAGGTAACTGAATTCGGATGCTTTCACCCAACCCGGTACGGAGATGAAAGTAACTCCTGAAAGCGAAGCACCTACCATACCAAATGCGACCAGGTACCAAGGAGACGATTTTCCGGCTTTGAAGAAATCGACATTCGAGTCATTCTTGCCGGTGAAGTATGAGATGAGTAGGAGTATCAAAAAATAACCACCGATGAGCAATAAAATATGGGTTGGAGTCATAGAAATGTTTTGCCTCGGCAAATTACGAAAAGTTAAAAACATGCTTTCCATGGGGAGTTCGTCCATCTAAAATCGTAATTTTGCCAGATAGTATACGCCATGGATTTTTCTTCGAAATTATTAGAGAACGCGGTCTATGAGATGTCTCAATTGCCTGGTATAGGCAAACGCACGGCTCTTAGGCTGGTTTTGCATTTGTTGAAACAGCCTGGTGAACAAACGGAGCGTTTGTCGAAGGCCTTGGAGGCGCTTAGAGGTCAGGTGAAATTCTGTAGCAATTGTCATAATATTTCGGATATTGAGCTTTGTGAAATTTGTTCGAACCCGAAACGTGATAAAAGTCTAGTGTGTGTCGTAGAGGATATTAGAGATGTGATGGCCATTGAAAATACGGGTCAGTTCAGGGGGCTGTACCACGTCTTAGGGGGAAAGATATCACCAATGGAAGGGGTCGGTCCACAAGACCTGAAAATCGCTTCTTTGATCAACAAGGCCAAGCAAGAAAAAATAAAGGAGCTCATTTTCGCGTTAAGTTCTACAATGGAGGGTGATACCACCAATTTTTATATTTACAAGCAGATAGAGGGGTTGGATATTCGCACATCCACTATCGCCAGGGGAATCGCCGTGGGCGATGAATTGGAGTATGCCGATGAGGTGACCTTAGGGCGTAGTATTTTGAATAGGATTCCTTTCGAAGGTTCGTTGAAGGCGAATTCACGACAGTGAAATACTAAATAAAATTTAAAAAAAGCTTGTTTATTTTATTATTTTTGCAAAAAATGAGTGCCAAAGGGCCATTTAAATAATAATATGTCAAAATTCGAATTGAAATTGCCAAGAATGGGCGAAAGCGTTGCCGAAGCCACTTTGACAACGTGGTTAAAGGAAGTAGGTGATACTATTGAGATGGATGACCCTGTTTTTGAAATCGCTACTGACAAAGTAGATTCAGAAGTTCCGAGTGAGGTAGAGGGAATTTTGAAAGAAAAACTTTTTGACATCGATGACATTATCAAAGTAGGTGAAACGGTGGCTATCATAGAAATTGAAGGAGGGGTAAATGGCGCCGAAACGGTAAACAAAAGCACTGAGGTTTCTAAGGAAACCGTGGCGGCCGTGGCGGAAACGATTTCCATTGCCAAAGAAGCCTCAAGTTCCCCTTTACAAGACTATAGCGATACCGAACGATTTTATTCTCCTTTGGTCAAAAATATCGCTAAGGAAGAAGGTATTTCCATTGCTATTTTAGATACCATTGAAGGTACCGGCAAAGGAGGTCGGGTCACCAAAAATGATATTTTGGCGTTTATAAAGAACGGCAAAGTATCCGGTTCCGTTGTAACACCTGAAACGAAAAGGACGGTTGTGGAACCGGTATCTATAGCAGATGAGAACAAAGCGGTGGATACGCCTATTGTTGCGAATGCAAAGAAGCCAACAAACGATCAGGTTTCCACCATGTCACCTTCGGGTTCTGATGAGGTCATTGAAATGTCCCGTATGGGCAAGTTGATCGCGAAACATATGGTTGACAGCGTATCGACTTCGGCCCATGTACAGAGCTTTATTGAGGTAGATGTAACCAATGTGGTCAACTGGCGCATGAAAATGAAGGATACCTTTGAAAAAATGGAAGGGGAGAAATTGACGTTCACCCCCATTTTTATGGAGGCTGTTGCCAAAGCCTTGAAGAAGTATCCCATGATGAACATTTCGGTCGACGGAGATAAGGTCATCAAGAAAAAGAACATCAATATCGGTATGGCGGCCGCCTTACCAGATGGTAATTTAATCGTTCCGGTAATCAAGAATGCCGATCGATTAAACCTGGTAGGAATGGCCAAAGTCGTCAATGATTTGGCCCGTCGTTCACGTGAGAATGGCCTCAAGCCCGATGAGATTCAAGAGGGCACCTACACGGTAACCAATGTGGGTACATTTGGCAGTGTGTTCGGTACGCCGATTATTAACCAACCCCAAGTAGGTATCTTGGCTTTGGGTGCTATTCGCAAAATGCCAGCGGTAATCGAAACACCGGAAGGCGATTTTATCGGTATTCGCAGTAAGATGTATATTTCCCATAGCTATGACCATCGTGTGGTCAATGGGGCTTTAGGAAGCATGTTCGCGAAGGCTATAGCGGACTACTTAGAAGCTTGGGATATCAATAGGGAACTGTAGCCATTTTAATGGGGTATTCGAGTATTTTCAGTGGTTGGCGAAAACGATTTCGTAATTCGTAACGGAAGCTTGAAATTTTTGTTGATATTGCTATTGACAATCCCTCTGGCCTTTCCTTAAATTTGAGGTCGTTTGATTGATTTTATGTTGCGACCCAAGAAAAGATTCCCGATGCTATTCGGGAATACCTTTGTTTACCTCCTTTTAGTGATTTCCACCTTTTGTTTTTCCCAAGAAAAGCCAAAAGCCCGATTGAAACTTTTTGTTGACTGTAGCTGTGAAAAAAGTTATATCCGACAAGAAATCAAATTCGTGAACCACGTTCGCGACCAAGCTCAAGCCAACATCCAATTATTCATTTATGACATTGCAAATGGCAGTGGCGGACGCACCTATAAGTTAGACTTTACCGGCTTGGACGATTATGCCGATATCATCACGAACCACGACTATGAGACCAATGCGAATATGACGGCTGATGAAATCCGCATCGGACTTGTGAAGTCGATTAAGAAAGGACTGTTGAAGTATTTGATCCTATCTGAACTGGTAGATAGTATAGACTATGAGATATCGAATGCGGGCTTGGCCAAACAACAGGATATCGATTTTGCCGACCCATGGAATAACTGGATTTTCGAGGTCTATGGCGAAGCTGAGCTCAACAAAGAATCGAGTCGTAAGGAGTTTGAATATGAACTAGGTTTTGAAAGTGATCGCGTTACGGAAAAATGGCGTATCCGAACTGACCTACAAATGAATCAAGCGAATAGTGAGTTCATTAGAGAGGATGAAACGTTTACTAGTGAACGCTTTCGGTATTTTGCTGCCGGTAGTATTGTTAGAAGCCTCAGTGATCATTGGTCTACGGGTGTTTTTGCAGGTCTGCGACATGATACGTTTACCAATTTGGATTTTAGATATTATTTCAATCCCGCTATTGAGTATAATATATTTCCATACAAAGAGGTGCTTCGGCGAGAGGTAGTATTCGCCTATCGTGTTGGTTTTTTCCATAGCGATTACATAGAACCCACGATTTTCAATAAGATGCGAGAGGGTATTTTCAACCATTCCTTGGATGTTCAGGTCCGCTATCGACAACCCTGGGGAAATGTCTATACCCGACTGCGGGCTTCCACCTTTTTAGATGATTTTGAGAAAAACCGGTTGCAACTTTTCGGTCGTTTTTCGGTACGTCTTATCAAAGGGCTCTCCGTACGTTTTTCCGGAAATTTCGAAATCATCCGCGATCAGATCAATCTTCCCGCCGGCGATGCTTCCATCGAAGATGTGCTATTACAGCAAAAACAAATTGCGACGGATTTCGAACTCGGATTCAGTGTGGGGCTAAGCTATACTTTTGGTTCGGCCTTCAATAACATCATTAATACCCGGTTATAGCCCGGATGCGTGAACGAATGGCAAAGTCCTACTTCGGTATATGGTGATTTGGTTTGATCGATTCTGGTCCTAGACATCGAATCAAAAGTCAAAACAAGGATGATACATTGCTTATTGGTCGATTTCGGTCGAATCAACGACTTTTTGTGAAAGTAGTACATCAATGCGCTCTTTCAGTCTACTTGCATCTAAGTTCAAGGGATCGAGTTCATTGGCTTTATCGGCGTTGGTTTTCGCTAGTTCCAGATTTCCCATTTGTAGATAGATATAGGCATAGACCGCATACGGTTTCGGTTGTTCCGGGTCGTTAACGACCTGCTCGAGTTCTTTGGCCTTCTCAAGAGCGCCATCAAATTGATCAAGTTCTGCCTGCATGGTAGCCGCAACACCGATCAAAAAAGGGTTTTTCTGTTGTTCCGGGAGCGATAGCGCGTTTAAGGAATCTAGCGCCTTTCTCGGTCCATAGCGCGAATGGAGAAATTCAACATATTCGGCCTTTAGATAGGTTTCTTTGGGGTATTTATGAACCACCGAACCCAGATTTTTTTCAGCGGTCTGCATGGCCTCATTAAGTACCTTTCCTGCCTGCGGCGCCCCTTGATCCCTCAGATTCGTATAGCGCACCAAAGCCCTATATACCTCCAATATCAAGCGTTCATCACCCTCCACTTCATTCTTTCTTTCGAATAGTTCCCTTTCGAAAGCTATGCGTTCTTCGAGATTTAACGTCAGTCGTGCCAAAACACTTTTGCCCACAAGGAAGTTTGGGTCTAGGTTGACCGCCTTTCTGTAAGAGTCCTCTGCAGCACCATAACGGCCTTCATCCATAATTTGGACCCAACCCTTATTGAATTCCTTTAAAGCTTCGGGAGATGTGGAATATGGGAATTCAGAACTGCGGGAGGAACATCCGGATAGCAAGATAATCGATATAGTAAAGATAAAAGCTGACTTCATAAGTACGGTACAAATTTTGGTAATAAAGGCAAACTTAAAAACAATTAAACAATCCTTCTAATTATCTTTGCACAAACAACTGCACAGGATGGAACTTAAGCTGACAAGACCTATCTGTTTTTTTGATTTGGAGACCACCGGAACCAATGTAGCTAAAGACAGAATAGTGGAAATCGCGATTTTGAAAGTATTTCCGAACGGGAATAAGGAAAGTAAAACATGGTTGGTAAATCCGGAAATGACCATACCTGCCGATGTGATGGCCATTCATGGTATTACCAATGAAAAGGTATCTAACGAGCCTACCTTCAAACAACTATCTCGAGAGATCTACACCATGATCAAGGATTGTGACCTTGGTGGATTCAATTCCGATCGTTTTGATATTCCGTTGTTGGCAGAAGAATTGTTGCGCGCGGATATTGATTTTGATATGAAAAGTACGGTATCGGTAGATGTACAAACCATTTTTCATAAGATGGAAAAACGCACATTGGCAGCAGCCTATCGATTTTATTGCGACAAAGACCTTACTGATGCGCACAGCGCTGAAGCGGATACCAATGCAACCTATGAAGTGCTGTTGTCCCAATTAGACCGGTATCCCGAATTGGAGAACAATATTAAGAAGCTCGCTGAATTCTCATCGCACAGGCGTACCGTAGATTTTGCAGGCTTTATAGTTTTAGATGAAAACGATGACGAAACTTTTGGTTTTGGAAAGCATAAGGGAAAGAAAGTACTTGATGTACTTGATAAAGAACCAGGGTACTTCAGTTGGTTATTGAATGCCGACTTTCCTCTGTACACCAAAAAAGTGCTGACCCAAATTAAGTTGAGCAAGTTGAATACTAAATTGTAATACGCCCGAGGTGCAACTATGCAGTCCCCAATGATTTCTAGCGTTTTGAACGTATCGCCTGAAATCGAGTTCAGGTATGCAGCGAACAACAGGTGCATATTCCTGTTCTAGGTGTACTGGTGAAGCGGTCCAGTTTAAAATCAATTGTGGGTTCGATTTCAAAAGTGTATAATTTGAGCAAAAGCCGGAAAATCTAAATGAATCACCTAACTCGTACATGGAATGAAACTTATTTGTATCGGAAGAAACTATACGGAACATATTGAGGAATTGGCCAATGAACGCCCTGAAGAACCAGTGGTCTTTATTAAACCCGATTCTTCGGTTTTGCCAAAGGAGCAAGACTTTTATATTCCCGAATTCTCAAAAGAGGTTCATTATGAAGTGGAGGTTTTGGTAAAAATCAAAAAAGTGGGTAAACACATCGATGAAAAATTCGCACACACCTACTATGATGAGATAGGTTTGGGTATTGACTTTACTGCCAGAGACCTACAATCTAAATTGAAAGAAAAGGGATTGCCCTGGGAAAAGGCAAAAGGATTTGACGGTGCTGCCGTAATAGGTCGGTGGTTGCCAAAAAATCGCTTTGAAAATACCAATAATATGGATTTTTCGTTATTGAAAAATGATACGGTAGTTCAAAAAGGAAATACGGCTCATATGTTGTGGAAAATAGATGAACTGATCAGCTACGTTTCTACCTATTTTATGCTTAAAAAAGGCGATATAATTTTCACTGGCACTCCTGCCGGCGTTGGTAAAATACAGGCAAATGACTATCTTACCGGCATATTGGAAGCGCAAGAGATGTTCCATTTAAAAATTAAATGAATGATATACAGTTTAGATAAGATCAATGAAATGGCGGATGGGGACGAGGACTTCATCAATTCTGTAATTTCCGTTTTTTTGGATGAAGTTCCGCAAGACTTGAACGGTTTGGAAGAGGCACTTGCTTCCGAGAATTACCAGCAGGTGTATCAATTAGCCCATAAGATAAAGCCGAATGTTGATTTGTTGGGTATGGAACAAACAAGGGCTGTAGCCTTGGAAATGGAAACCTTAGGTAAGAGCGAGGCGAATATGGAAGAGATAAAAGGCATATTTCCTAGTCTGAAAAAAGATATTGAACAGGTCGTTTCCGAACTTAAAAAAGACTTCAATCTTTAATGTTCGCAGAGATTATTACAATTGGTGATGAAATACTCATCGGCCAAATTGTCGACACCAACTCCGCATTTATTTCCAAAGAGCTCAATAAAATTGGGGTCTCGGTGTATCAAATAACATCGGTTCAAGATGAACGGGAACATATCTTAAAGGCACTTGGCGAAGCAAAGCAGCATGCGCAATTAGTCATTTTGACCGGAGGTTTGGGCCCGACCAAAGACGATATCACCAAGCATACCCTATGTGAATTTTTCAACGATACTTTGGTGCAAGACCTAGATGTTTTGGCACATGTCGAACACTTGTTCGAAAAATATATAACGACATCCGCTATTTCTGAGATCAATAGAGATCAGGCCTTGATTCCCGCTAAATCAGAGGCACTTCATAATGCATACGGAACAGCACCGGGTATGTGGATCAGGGACGGGGAAACGGTTTTTGTGTCCTTACCCGGTGTACCCTTTGAAATGAAACACCTCATTACGGATGCCGTGATACCTAGGGTCGTTTCGGAGTTTGAACGTCCGTATATCTTACACAAGACCTTGGTCACCTATGGAATGGGTGAAAGTGCTATTGCGGAAAAAATAGAAACTTGGGAAAACGAGCTACCCGATTTCATAAAGTTGGCCTATCTTCCAAATTTGGGCCGGGTACGATTACGGTTGACTGCCAAAGGTCTAGATAGAAAAGCGCTGGAGATGGCAGTGGAAAGGGAAATTGATAAACTGCACCCTTTAATCGGTGAGATTATTTATGGTCTGGAGAATGAGGAGACCTTAGAGGCGGTAATCGGAAAATTATGTGTGGCAAAAGGAGTCACCCTTTCCACTGCGGAAAGTTTTACCGGAGGAAGAATAGCACAGCAGATTACCTCGGTACCGGGAGCTTCTGCTTATTTCAAAGGGAGCGTGGTCAGTTATGCTACAGCAACGAAAATCGAGGTTTTGAATGTCGATGAGAAATTGATCGAGAACCATTCAGTGGTCAGTCATGAGGTTGCAGAGGCCATGGCGCATAACGTTCGAGACCTGTTGGGCACTGATTTTGCCATTGCCACAACCGGCAATGCTGGGCCGACCAAAGGAGATTCAGATGTTGGCATCGGTACGGTCTTCATTGCCATTGCCACTCCTGAACGGGTTTTTACTGAAAAATTCATGATGGGCAATCATCGTGAAAGAGTTGTGCAAAAGTCTGTAAATAAGGCATTTGAACTGCTGCAAAAAGAAATTTTAAAATTCTGAAGTAGAATTTTGTGCGTCCCGCAAAAATGATATAAATTTGCAGCCTGTAAAAAAATCAGCGCAATGTCAAAAGTTTGTGAAATCACTGGAAAAAGAGCGATGTTCGGGAATAACGTATCGTTCTCCATCAATAAGACCAGAAGAAGGTTTAATGTAAACCTTTCTAAAAAGCGTTTTTATATTCCTGAAGAAGATCGTTGGGTAACCCTAAAGGTTTCGGCTAAGGCATTGAAAATCATTAATAAAAAAGGTATTTCAGCAGTTCTGAAGGAAGCGAAAGCTCAGGGCGTTTTGAAGTAATAATCCCTAAAAATAGGTTACAATGGCAAAGAAGGGAAATAGAATACAGGTAATTTTGGAGTGTACAGAGCACAAAGATTCGGGCATGCCCGGAACGAGCCGTTATATTACTACCAAGAATAAAAAGAATACTCCAGAACGGATGGAAATCAAGAAATTCAATCCGATTTTGAAGCGTATGACCGTTCATAAAGAAATTAAATAAGTGATTCCCGATCGGGATAAAAAAATATAGTCATGGCAAAGAAGACCGTTGCAAGTTTACAGACCAGTTCAAAAAGATTGACAAAGGCCATTAAGATGGTCAAATCACAAAAATCAGGTGCCTATACTTTCGTAGAATCGGTTATGCCACCGGAAATGGTCAATGAATGGTTGGCTAAAAAATAGTAAGCCACAAGAAATAGAAAAGCCCCTTTCGAAAGAATGGGGCTTTTTTTTTACAACTTTATTGCCTTACCCTTTTCTCTTCTTGAAGGTATTCGATAGGCTTTCCCCAAGAGATTTCATGGCGCTATCAACTCCTTTTCGGAATGATTTCCAAGCCTGTTCAGCCACTTTGTCCGTAACTTTTGTGAGGTTCAAACCTATTTCGTCTCGAATCGCAAGTGGCCCCCTGACCAAGGTAATAAGGAACATCGGATCCAAATCAAACCATGGTACTGGATCAGGATTGATTTCGGGTTTGCCGACTCATGGGTCAATACTCGGAATCAAATTGGGCCGTTCTTCAAAAAGGGGAATCAATATCCTAAGTTTTGTGCATTGACCGGACTTGGGCGTGATATCCAGATAATTCCAGAACCAGTTTTGCTATTGACCTTATAAAATATGTGGCACTTCGCTATCTTTGGTAAAACTTTATATTGCATCATGAGCTTGTTTAAAAATATTTTTTCGTCGAAGAAGAAAGAGACCTTGGATAAAGGATTGGAAAAGACCAAATCCAGTTTCTTTTCCAAAATGACCAAAGCTGTAGCCGGTAAATCAAAGGTTGACGACGATGTATTGGATAATCTCGAAGAAGTTTTGGTAACCTCGGATGTGGGAGTGGAGACTACCTTAAAAATCATTGATCGAATAGAGGATCGTGTTGCCAAAGACAAATATGTAGGTACTGATGAATTGAACACTATTCTTCGCGAAGAGATTGCAGGCTTGTTGTCCGAAACCCATGTTGGCGAGGATATTGAATTCGGTATTCCGAAGGATAAGAAACCGTATGTGATTATGGTAGTCGGTGTCAATGGCGTTGGAAAAACCACCACTATCGGTAAATTGGCGCATCAGTTCAAGCAACAAGGTTTGAAAGTGGTTTTAGGCGCGGGGGATACCTTCCGAGCAGCTGCCATTGATCAATTAGAGGTCTGGGCCAATCGGGTCGATGTACCCATTGTAAAACAGAACATGGGTAGTGACCCGGCATCGGTAGCCTTTGATACCTTGAATTCGGCGGTTAGTCAAGATGCCGATGTGGTCATCATTGATACTGCTGGTCGTTTGCACAATAAGGTGAACTTAATGAACGAGTTGAGCAAGATTAAAAGGGTCATGCAAAAAGTAGTCGACGATACCCCTCATGATGTGCTATTGGTGCTTGATGGGTCAACAGGGCAAAATGCCTTCGAACAAGCCAAACAATTTACGAAGGCCACTGAAGTCACTTCTTTGGCAGTGACCAAATTAGATGGAACGGCAAAAGGCGGTGTGGTCATCGGTATCTCCGATCAATTTCAAATACCGGTCAAGTATATTGGAGTAGGTGAGGGTATTGAGGATCTTCAGGTCTTCAACAAACATGAATTCGTAGACTCCTTTTTTAAAATTGAACAATGAGAGTAGCAGCTTGCCTAGGTCTTTTCTTTTTTTCAGTTGCCTCAATGGGGCAATTAGAACATCCGAAAGCGAGTCCTGCCGCTCAAGTGATCCAGAAAGTGGGTTTTGCCACTATTGAGATAGCGTATTCCAGACCTGCGACGCGAGGAAGAAAGATTTTTGGTGATTTAGTGCCTTATGGACGCATTTGGCGGGTCGGGGCGAATGAATCAACAAAGATTACCGTGGATGCCACAATTGATATTTTGGGAAATGCACTTCCCGCAGGTACCTATGCGCTTTATGCTTTTCCCGAAGCCGACCAATGGGAAATCGTTTTTCATAAGAACACCACCCACTGGGGCGATGGACGGCAGAAATACAACCCTGATGAAGATGCCTTTAGAGTGGTTCTAAAGCCTCAGGAAAGTCAAGAGCATCGTGAGAACTTTTTAATCGCTTTTGACCATATATCCCACGACAGTGCCGATTTGATATTGCACTGGGCGAAAACCAAAATTACGATTCCGCTGAACGTGGATACCCACTCCATCATGGAAGGACAAATTCTATCGAGACTGTCGCAGGATCCAACTGCACAGACGTACTATGAGGCTGCACGATATTATGTTGAACAGGATATAAAACACGCCGTGGCACTTGAGTTTTTGGCCAAAGCATTGGCAATTGGAGGTGATACCTATTATTTTCATCGCGTGAAATCCTTAGCCGAGGCCAAACTCGGCAAGTTGGAAGTCGCTATAGCTTCGGCCGAAAAATCACTACAACTTGCACAGGCACAAGGCAAGGATGAATTTGTTCGCATGAATCAAAAGAATATTGATTTGTGGAACAAGAAGTTGAAAAAGTAAATTCCTGACTCCATGAAAAAACCGCTGTTTTTCCTTTTTTTAGTGCTCGCTTTTTCATGTAAGGAAAAACTAGCCAGTACAAAGGAGGCCGTCACCCTTTGGGAGCCTTATGATGAAACTGAAGAGCTGGCTACCAATCAAGGTCATGAAAATGAGCGGATGCGCTATGCACTAATTCAGTCTAGAGTAAGTGACAAGAATACGGTTTTCCTTCCCTTATATGATGAAGTTTCAAAAGTAACGGAAGTCGAATATGAACGACTGAAGCCCCTGATCTTGGATCAAACGATTTTTAGTTTTCGTGATAGAATCGATAAAGGTGATTTAACCTATGAACAAATCGTTTTGTTCTTTCTCTACCGCATATACGCCTATGAATTGGATACGAACACCACACTGAACACCATTATCGCCTTAAATGAGGATGTGGTGGCCCAAGCACGCGCGTTGGACGAAGAAAATGCGGCGGGTAGAGCTCCAAGTTTCAGGCATCCGATATATGGACTCCCTATTTTACTGAAAGACAATATCAATACAGCCGGAATGAAGACCACGGCCGGTGCTGTCGCACTGAAAGACAATGTTGTGGAAGATGCCTTTATCGTCAAGCGTCTCAAGGAAAATGGTGCATTGATTCTGGGAAAGGTAAACTTAAGTGAATGGGCATATTACTTGACTCGACCATGCCCGACAGGGTATAGTGCTATTGGAGGACAGACCTTGAATCCATATGGAAGACGTGTTTTCGATACGGGCGGATCCAGTTCGGGTAGTGGAACGGCGATGGCAGCTGGGTATGCCGTAGCTGCGGTGGGTACCGAAACATCTGGATCGATACTATCACCGAGTAGCCACAATTCAATCGTAGGGTTAAAACCAACAGTCGGACTCTTAAGTCGCACAGGTATAGTGCCGATTTCAAGTACCTATGATACCCCTGGCCCAATGACCCGAAATGTGACGGATAATGCGATTCTGTTATCGGCTATGACGGGGCATGATCTTTCGGATGCCCAATCGGTGAAGGATCATTATCCTGGTATTATTTCCGCGGGCCTCCATCCAGAACCTTTTAAAAATATGCGATTAGGGGCCATAACATCTCTTTTGAACAGTGATTCCATTTATCGCAGTACCATTGAAAAATTAAGGGATTTAGGTGTTGAAATTATCGAGTTCAAACCACCAAAGACGGACCTGACCGGTTTTTCCAATGTTTTGAATATGGATATGAAGAGTGATTTGCCAGAGTATTTGAGGATGCATACGCGACCGGAGCAGGTCAAAGTGAAGTCCGTTGCGGATATTGTCGCTTTCAATTCAAAAGACTCGGTGGTTCGAATGCCCTATGGACAAAACCTGTTGAAGGGTATTGTAAGTGATACGACCACTGTGGATGAGGTTGAAAGCCTGAAGGCCAGTCTGGAAAAGAGTGGTCGGAACTTTTTTGATGCGGCTTTGGAGACTCACCAAGTACAAGCTGTTTTGTCGATTAACAACTATCACGCAGGTTATGCCGCGGTAGCTAAATATCCCGCTTTGACGGTCCCAATGGGATACAAAGCGAATGGAGAACCCATAGGCCTGACTTTCATCGGAAGACAGTTCAAGGAAGCTGACTTATTGCGAATAGGTAGAGCGTTTGAGGCGGAATTTCAGCTTCGGAAATCCCCTTCGGGATATGAATAATGACACTTTTAATGCCAACTGCCCATAGCGCAGTAAACCAAAATGAAAAAGAAGAACAGTGTATTCATAGCAACGAGTCTAGACGGTTTTATCGCAGACAAAAATGGTGGAATCGATTGGTTGGATACGATACCCGAAATCAATACAGTAGATTCGGGTTATGCCGAGTTTACTTCCAAAATCGATGCAATGGTCATGGGCAGGGCTACCTTTGAAACGGTTTGTGGTTTCGATATGGATTGGCCGTATCAAAAACCTGTATTCGTGGCGAGTACAAAACTCGATCGAATTCCGGAGGCTTACGCTGGCAAAGCATTTCTTCTAAAAGGCACACTGGTCGAGATGCTCGAAGAGATTTATCGGCAAGGTTACTCCCAACTCTATATCGATGGGGGTAGGCTCATTCAAAGCTTCCTGAAGGAAGACCTGATAGATGAAATGGTCATCACCATTATTCCTGTCTTATTGGGTAGTGGCGCTCCCTTGTTCGGTGAGGTGTCCGAGATGCTACGCTTCGAATGTAAAAAGTCTGTACGCTATGTAGATGCCATAGTTCAGAACCACTTTGTGCGTAAGAGAGATGTTTAGTGATGTACTTGAAGCCTATCTTCCCGTTTTTGGCTTCACACTTCTAAACGCTTGTCGTATTTTTGCAGCTGCCCGAAACCTATAGGGCTTCATTCGACATTATGAGAACGAAAACACTGAAAAAGAACAAGATCAACGTCGTCACTTTGGGCTGCTCAAAGAATGTATATGACTCTGAGGTATTAATGGGGCAGCTGAGGGCCAATAACAAGGAGGTCGTACATGAGCAAGAAGGCAACGTTGTGGTCATCAATACCTGCGGGTTTATCGCCAATGCCAAAGAGGAAAGTGTCAACACCATACTTGAGTACGTGCAGAAGAAGGAGGCAGGTGCGGTAGATAAGGTTTTCGTTACAGGATGTTTAAGTGAACGCTATAAACCCGATTTGCAAAAAGAGATTCCGAATGTCGATGAGTATTTTGGCACCAGCGAACTACCCAACTTGCTGAAAGCCTTAGGAGCTGATTACAAACATGAATTGATCGGGGAACGTTTGACCACAACTCCCAAGAATTATGCGTATTTAAAAATTGCCGAAGGTTGTGATCGCCCCTGTTCTTTTTGTGCGATTCCTTTAATGCGGGGGAAACATCGCAGTAAACCGATCGATGAACTCGTCACCGAGTCGGAGAAACTAGCAGCGAAAGGAGTCAAAGAACTGATTCTCATCGCACAAGACTTGACGTATTATGGATTGGATCTGTACAAAAAGCGAAATCTTGCCGAGCTCTTACGGAATTTGGTAAAGGTCGAGGGAATCGAATGGATTCGATTGCACTATGCCTTTCCCACAGGTTTTCCGTTGGATGTATTGGAGGTGATGCGCCAAGAACCCAAAATCTGCAACTATTTGGACATTCCTCTTCAGCACATTTCCGATGCCATACTGAAAAGTATGCGACGCGGTACCACCCAAGCTAAAACCACCAGGTTGCTTCAGGACTTTCGTGCTGCTGTACCTGAAATGACTATTCGCACGACGCTGATTGTGGGATATCCCGGAGAGACCGAAGAAGATTTTGAAACACTCAAGGAATGGGTGACCCAAATGCGATTTGAACGACTCGGCTGTTTTACTTATAGTCACGAAGAAAATACGCATGCCTACACCTTGGTCGATGATGTGCCCGATGAAATCAAACAAGCGCGGGCCAATGAAATAATGGAAATTCAATCACAGATATCCTGGGAGCTCAACCAACAAAAGATAGGGCAGAACTACCAATGCATCATTGACCGCAAAGAGGGGAACTATTTTATAGGCCGAACCGAGTTTGACTCTCCTGATGTAGATAACGAAGTGCTTATCGATGCTACAAAACACTATGTAAAACAAGGCGAATTCTGCAACATCAAGATAACAGAGGCTGCTGATTTCGACTTATACGGTGAACCGGTAGCTGCTAGCTAATACCATCTGAGTAGCTACAGCTGTTTTCGAATCGGCAGTGTAGCACTATTAATCTCGACAAAGAGATAAGTGATAAGTATTCAGTTTTGAAGTGCTGAACCGGGTTGGTTGATTTCGCTCGGGCGATTAAATCTTAAAACGCCAGCCGAATTTGTCTTCACTACGGTTGTATTGAATATCCGTAATGATCTTTTTGAATCGGGTACCATAACTGTCTTCTAATTCGGGTAGATCATAATCCGTGTCGCGATAACCAAATGCAGCTATAGGCGAAATCACGGCAGCCGTACCAGCTCCGAACATCTCTTTTAAGGTGCCTTCTTTTGCGGCAGCCACTACTTCGGTAACGGTTATTTTTCGCACTTCTACGGGTATTCCCAAATCTTCCGCAATAGCGATGACACTTTTGCGGGTGATTC
Organism: uncultured Flavobacteriaceae bacterium; assembly: GCA_947494565.1. Lineage (GTDB taxonomy): Bacteria > Bacteroidota > Bacteroidia > Flavobacteriales > Flavobacteriaceae > Maribacter_C. Next base: position 55,399 of record CANLVG010000009.1, read on the forward strand.
CGTCAAGAATGCGATCACTAGTAGGTCCGGTTATGAGGGTGTCGCCAATGCGCACAAAAATATTCATGGCACCAGCTTCCTCAATATTCTCATGTTCGTGGTCATCGGTCCAAATGACTTGATGATAGCCCTTTTTAACCGCGAGCTGTGTTGGATAAAACTGTCCTGCGTAATTACCGCCTGTTTTCGCATAACCCACTCCGCCGTTGGCAGAACGCGAATACGATTCCTCGATCAAAACCTTGACCTTTCCGGCGAAATAAGCTCCAGAGGGCGCTAAGGCTATAATGAACGTATAGGCATCGGCAGGTGAAGCATGAAATCCTTTCCCTGAAGCGAACATAAAGGGTCGTATGTACATTGCACTTCCAGCGGTAGTCGGAATCCATTTTTCGTCTACCTTTAAGAGTGTTTTTAACCCCTCCATAAAGTATTCTTGAGGTATTTCGGGCATCGACATCCGACTGGCCGAAATATTGAAACGTTTATGGTTATCCTCAGGTCTGAAAAGCCAGATATCGTCAGCCTCGTCCTTGTAGGCTTTCATACCTTCAAAAATAGATTGCCCGTAGTGAAAAATCTTTGCGGACGGTTCCAGACTGATCGGGCCATAGGGAATTATTTTCGGAGCGTTCCAAGCCCCATTTTCATATTCACAGACCAACATATGATCCGAAAAGACACTTCCGAAGGCGAGATTGTCAAAATCTACTTGATCGATTTTCGAGTGCCTTACCTTTTCTATGGCTATTGAATTCTTAAGGGTAGTTTCCATTTAACTAAACTTTGAAAGAATAAAATTAATTAAATATCCCAATCCCCCCTTCTTTTTTCGTTTTAAAATGTCCAATTTTGTAGAAGTCAATAAATAAGTGTCGATTATGAAACAAATTAACATTTTGATCGTATTTCTACTTGCAATTTGCGCTGTTCAGGCACAGAATTCCCAAAACGGGAAATCCTCTTTAGCGTCTTTTGGGGAAGTTATCGAGTCGCAGGGTGCCATGAATACAAAGGAGATGACCTTAAAATATCAACATATGGCCGTAGCCGATACCCTCACGACAAAATTTACCGCAAAGGTGACGGATGTGTGTAAGGCAAAGGGATGCTGGATGAAACTAGAAATGGAAGACGGTAGTAAGACAATGGTCAAATTCAAGGACTATGGGTTCTTTGTACCAAAAGATATTGAAGGGAAAAAGGTTATTGTCAATGGTAAGGCTTTTGTTTCTGAAATGAGTGTTGCCGACCAACGACATTATGCAAAGGATGGTGGTAAGTCTGAGGAAGAGATCGCTCAAATCACCGAACCGAAAAAAACCTACAGCTTCGAGGCTGATGGGGTTTTACTCGAAGAATAGTTTGCGACGCGAGATAATCACCACCGCAGACGGCTCTACCACGATACGGATTGTAGATTGGGAAGAGCAATATCACTCCAAACATGGAGCGATACAAGAAGCCTATCATGTTTTTATAGCGGCCGGGCTCTCCCTTTTCAAAGGACGCACTATTTCTATTTTGGAGATGGGTTTCGGTACGGGCCTGAATGCTTTCATTACCTATTTAGAGGCCTCTATTCTTGACATATCGATTTCGTATCTTGGGGTTGAGGCCTTTCCAGTTGCATCGGAAGAACTAGCGCGGTTAAACTACATTTCCGAACTAAAAGCAGCGGCGTTTTCTAACGATTTTATACGGATGCATGAGGCACCTTGGGAAAAAACGGTATCGATTTCGGAACGCTTTTCGTTGTATAAAATGAAAGAGGATTTTACAAACCTGCAATTTCAAGATCAGTTCGATCTTGTTTATTTTGATGCTTTCGGAGCCCGTGTGCAGCCCGAGTTATGGACCGAAACAATGTTCTCCAAGATGTTCCATTCAATGACGGATAATGGGGTGTTGGTTACCTATGCTGCCAAAGGAAGCGTTCGAAGAGCAATGGAAAATGTAGGGTTTTGTGTTGAACGTTTGCCAGGTCCCCCAGGGAAGCGAGAGATGTTAAGAGCTAGTAAAACAACCTGAATTTCAGTCACTTAGAATTCTGTTAAGAGCCTCCCAAATCTTTAAACAATACTGTTAAATCGACACTAAAAATATGCTTCGCCCCCTTCAAATTGGATATATTTGAATTATGAGGATTTTGATAACAGGAGCTACAGGTTTAATCGGAAGCGAAATCGTCCGTTTATGTCGAGAAAAGAACATCGATGTACACTACTTGACCACGCGAAGTAGTAAGTTGATATCAGCCGATGGATACCGGGGCTTTTTGTGGAACCCTAATAAAGGCGAGATCGACGGAAATTGTTTCGAGGGGGTCTCGGCGATTATCAATTTGGCCGGTGCAAGTATTTCAAAACGTTGGACGGAGTCTTACAAAAGGGAGGTATTGAATAGTAGAATCAATTCCATTAAAACGCTTCATAATGGACTTCGCAATATAAATACGAATCAAATCACCTCTTTTGTTTCGGCTTCCGCCATAGGTATTTACCCCACATCCTTATCTAACTTTTATGCGGAAGATCACACTCAAGTAGATGCTAGTTTCTTGGGTGAGGTGGTCGAAGCTTGGGAAGGGGCGTTGAAACCTCTGGAGAAATATGGGTTTAGTTTGGCCAAGATCCGTATTGGTTTGGTCATGTCATCCGAAGGAGGGGCATTGCCAGAGATGGCTCGACCTGTAAAATACTTTGCTGGCTCTGCCATAGGTAGTGGTCAACAATGGCAATCTTGGATTCATATTACCGATTTGGCCCGAATTTTTCTTTATGCGGCAGAACATCAATTGCAGGGTGTCTACAACGGCGTTGGCCCGAACCCGGTAACAAATGCGAAGCTGGTAAAAGAAATCGCCAAGGTGTTGAAAAGACCACTGTTCTTGCCGAATGTTCCAAAGTTCGCACTACGATTACTATTGGGTGAAATGTCTTATATCTTGTTCGCCAGCCAACGGGTAAGTAGTAAAAAAATAGAGGAAGCTGGTTTTATCTTCCAATATCAGAACGTTTGTAGGGCTTTAGAACAAATCTATCCGCAAAAAGCCAAAGCGTACAAGCATGGCCTTAACACCACTGAGGACACTAAGGAGTACGTATAGCACTACCTTTACCGCGTTTAATTCTATTAGTTCTTCCATCTTACAATGAGAAGCCAAAGGTGGAGTTTCCCCTGTATTTTTTAATGACATTTTGACATTTCTAAAGATTTGGCAGTACTTTTGCCACCTCAAAGACGAAAGTTAAAATGCAGTACTACAATGAGTGAAAAAACGAAGTCCGAAGAAGTGGATGAGACACTGGTGGATAAGGAGATTCAAGAAGAGCAAAAGGAACAAAGCGAAGCTGAAGAAGTTGTTGAGGAACAATCGGCAGAAGAAAAGTTGAGAGAAGAACTAGCCTCGGAAAAAGATAAGTTTCTTCGCCTCTTTGCTGAATTCGAGAATTATAAGAGAAGAACATCCAAAGAACGTATCGAACTGTTCAAGACGGCCGGTCAAGAAGTCATTGTTTCGCTATTACCGGTAATGGACGATTTTGATCGGGCAATCAAAGAGCTCGCCAAATCAGAGGATAAAGAAATGTTCAAGGGTGTAGAACTGATCCGCAATAAATTCAAGGAAACCCTTAAAAACAAGGGGCTGGAAGAAGTTGGTGTCAAACAGGGCGACAAATTCGATGCGGAAGTACACGATGCGGTCACCCAAATACCTGCGCCTAGTAAAAAGCTGAAGGGCAAGATTGTCGATGTTATCGAGAAAGGCTTTAAACTGGGAGATAAAATCATTCGTCACCCCAAAGTGGTGGTCGGAAATTAATAGAAGCGGATGAAAGAAGATTATTATGATATCTTAGGAATCGATAAAAGTGCCTCGGCAGCCGAAATTAAAAAGGCATATCGAAAAAAGGCGATCCAATATCACCCGGATAAGAATCCCGATGACCCTAAGGCGGAAGAGTTGTTCAAGAAAGCTGCTGAAGCCTATGAAATCTTGAGCGACCCGAATAAGAAAGCACGCTACGACCAATATGGGCATGCTGCTTTTGAAGGCGGCGGCGGTTTTGGTGGCGGTGGCATGAATATGGATGATATCTTCAGCCAATTCGGAGACATTTTTGGAAGTGCATTCGGTGGTGGCGGTGGCTTTAGCGGTTTCGGTGGCTTTGGTGGCGGCGGTCAACGCCGGGTTAAAGGGAGTAACCTTCGAATACGCGTTAAATTGTCCTTGGATGAAGTCGCCAACGGAGTCGAAAAAAAGGTTAAAGTACGGCGAAAGGTACAGGCTGACGGGGTCACCTATAAAACGTGTTCTACCTGTAATGGTCAAGGGCAGGTCACGAAAATACAAAATACGATATTAGGGAGAATGCAAACTGCGGCCACCTGCACCACTTGTGCGGGTAGTGGCCAGATTATCGATAAAAAGCCCAATGATGCAGATGGGCAAGGGCTAAAAGTGGCCGAAGAAACGGTGTCTATCAATATTCCCGCGGGAGTTGAAGAAGGCATGCAATTAAAAGTGCCCAATAAAGGTAACGAAGCCCCTGGTAATGGAATTCCAGGTGACCTGTTGGTGGCGATTGAAACCGTTGATCACGCGACTTTGAAGCGTGAGGGCGACAATTTGCATTATGATCTTTATATCAGTCTTTCAGATGCGGTATTGGGTACCTCAAAGGAAATAGATGCAGTAGGGGGCAAGGTGCGAATCAAATTGGAACCAGGTATCCAATCTGGTAAAATATTACGCCTCAGGGGAAAAGGGATATCCAGTCTAAACGGTTATGGTAGCGGAGATCTACTGGTACATGTAAATGTTTGGACCCCAAAGGAGCTGAATAAAGAGCAACGCGATTTTTTTGAGCGTATGCGAAACAACGAAAATTTTGAACCAAGACCCGAAAAATCGGACAAATCGTTTTTTGAAAAAGTTAAAGATATGTTCTCTTAACACATATTTTTAAGAGATTTAAATAAAAAACGTATATTTGATTCATTGTTGGGCAACCAACAATAATTTTCTTTTTCATAGCAATTTTTTTCCCATCCTTGATTCTTTCGAGGGTGGGTTTTGTTTTTGTGGTGTTGGGTGAATAGAACGCGGAGCCTTTCGATTTGCTAAGCCGTGCATTGTTTCCTTTACGGGATGTATCTGGGCACTCTTGTTTTAAACTATGGGTTATGACCAGTTTGATAATTTAGATATATTGATTGCGATAGTAAGATATCGATCAAGCCGAGTTTAGGAATCGATATAGAAGGATAGTCCCATGATTCGCTTCTTGTTCAGCCGTCTTGCATTGCTAAGGACGATATGACTCCTTGAAATCAGTGCGTTGGGGGTTTTGAGATATCCATTCAATGATGACCTAAATACCGAGTCATTCTGTTTTCAAACTTTTAGCGGGATCGTTCAAGGCCGCTTTGATCGATTGAAAGCTTACGGTCAAAAGGGTAATCCCCAACGTGCCAAAGGCGGCCGATGCAAAAATCCACCAGCTCAATTCCGCACGATAGTTATAGTCTTGAATCCATATGCTCATATAGTAATAGCCAATGGGTATAGCAATACAGCAGGAAATAAGTACCAAGGTGACAAAATCTTTCGACAGTAATCTCCAAAGGCTAAGTACGGATGCTCCGAGCACTTTTCGAACCCCGATTTCCTTGGTTCGTTGCTCCGCTATAAAGGCTGAGAGGCCAAAGATGCCCAAACAACTGATACAAATCGCCAACAAGGCAAAAAACGTTGCCAATTTACCCATACGTTCTTCATCTACGAAATTTTGGGCGTACTCATCATCTAAAAAAGTATAGGAGAACAAACTTTTTGGATCATATTGGTTGAATACTTTTTCAATATGGGCGAGGGCCTCTTTTGTCTGTCCTTCGTTTGCAAGTTTGATATTGATGAAGCTCAGGAATCGGCCGTAGTGTAGGGTGAAGATAGTAGGCCGCACTTGCTCATAAGGAGAACGCGTGACCATATCCTTGACCACGCCTATAATCTTGAAAGGACCCATGGTTCCCCATTGCACCATTTCACCGACCGGATTTTCAAGACCCATGTATTTCACTGCCGTCTCGTTGACGATAAAGGCCAGAGAGTCGCTTTTGAAATCACGTGAAAAATCGCGTCCTTGTTTGATTTCCCAATCGATCATTTCTCCGAAACCATGAGTGGATCTCAAGGTGTTGAATTCTTCGCTCATTGCAGGGTCTTTGCCTTTCCAGTCAAAACCGCTATTGGTCGTAAACGTGCCGGTAATCAGCACATCGGATGCAGCTACTTCCTTCACATCATTTGATCGTAAAAGCGCTTCACGTATTGTTTCAAAACCGTTGCGTACCTCTGGGTCGTTGATGGGTACATAAACCAATTGCTCCTTATCATAGCCAAGAGGTCTTTCCTTGACATGTTTTAATTGTCGGTAAATCGAAACGGTTCCGATAATCAGAATCACTGAAATAGTAAACTGAAAAATGACCAATACCTTTCTAAAATTGGAAGCGCCTTGCCCACCGCTGAAGGTGCCCTTGAGCACTTGAACAGGTCGAAAAGACGAAAGGTAAAAAGCCGGATAGCTTCCAGCAATGAATCCGGTAATGATAACGAACAATAAGCATAGCAACCAAAACCACGGACTTGCATAAGGAATTCCGACCGTCTTTCCGGTCAAATCATTAAAGAAGGGCAACCCGATCAAAACCAGTAGTAATGAGATGATAAAAGCCAAAAAGACAACCAGTAGTGATTCCATCTGAAATTGGAGTACCAATTGATTTTTCAACGAACCTATTGTTTTTCTAATACCGACCTCTCTGGCCCGTTTAACCGATTTGGCGGTACTCAAGTTCATAAAGTTGATACAGGCCAACAAAAGAATGAAGATGCCAATGATTCCGAACATCCAAACACGTTGAATCGCTCCACCGGTATTCACACCATTTTCAAAACGGGAATACAGATGCCATTTTTTCATAGGATGCAAATGGATAGTCGGTCTCGTTTGCGCACCAAAATTCCCTTCATCCTTGATATTATCGTATTTCGCATCTTTGATCAAGGTGGATACTTTGGCCATGTCGGCACCGTCCGCTACTTGCACATAGGTTTGAAACCAGTTGTTGCCCCAACCTAAGCGCTCCTCAAAATTCGCTGTAGTGTTCAGTAACTCCCAAGGCGCAATAAAAGTAAGATCGGCGAAATCGGAATTTTGAGGTAGGTCTCTGTAGACACCGCCGACACGTGCTTCCATCCCTGTGCCGATCCGTACGGTTTGACCCATAGGGTCTTTAGATCCGAACAACGCCTTGGCAGTGGTTTCGGACAATAACATGGATGTAGGGTCTTCAAGTGCCTGCCTACTACCTTTTACCATTTGAAGGGATAGCATATGCACGATGCCGGGCTCCATGAAGTTACCGGCTCGTGAGATTTTAGTCTCATTTTGTTCGCCTACTGATAAAAGTTGATCATTTATGAATGAGCTTAAGACCACATGGCTAAAATGATCGTTGTATATGGTTCGGAGAACAGGGGCCAACTGCATCGGTTGGTTGACGGCCGTCTTTACTTCTCCACTGAATGTCTGCGTTTGCATTACCTGTGCAATGTTGTCATAGTTTTCGAACTCTTGGTTATAGGAGAGCTCACCATATACCCATATACCTATAAGTATGGTTGCTGCCATGCCTAAGGCAAGCCCACCGATATTCAGGAGTGAATACCATTTGTCGGCTAACATATTGCGATACCCTATTTTGAAGTGACTTTTGTACATGCTATAATTCATAGTGGTCATTGAAATTGTTTTTTTAAGGGCAAAAGGCCGCAAATAGTTTATGACTTGGTAATAGTAGTTTAGCGTAGCCCGGAAAGAAGAATATTGGTTTAAGTCCATATGGAACTTTTCCTCAAGATCTCCTAATACCTCTTCCGTCAATTCGGCTCTGACAAGCCATTTTAAAAGGCTTGCTGCTCGTTTTGGCGGTATGTTTTTGTGATGGGACATCGAAGTTGTTATACTTGGAAGGTGAATTTTGTAAGTGCCGGGTATTGACTCCAGAGCGAAGTTCTTAGTTCCCTTGATGCAATCAATGCTTTTTGGCCGCTGGCCGAAATAGTATATATTCTTTTCCTCCTTCCCCCTCGCAAGGCGGTTGGTTTCCCTATTTCAGAGGTTAGAAACCCTTTTTTGCTCAATCGGTCCAAAGTAGAATGGGTCGCTCCAATGGAAACGGATTTTCCGGTCTGGGATTCAAATTCTTCCGCTATTCGCAACGAGTAGGCTTGTTCTTCAAGAATGCCCACCAACAACAGTATGATTTCTTCAAATTCTCCTAATCGTGCTTCTTTCATGGTCAAAACATTTTTAAGTGGAAGTACTTTTAATGATTGTATAATACTAGATTGTAGAACAAATATAATAGAATTATTCTTTTATTCTACAATTTAGAAAGTAATTAATAATTCTATGCATTCGAAAGAGGGTAAAAAGCCGATAAATCGGATCGCCTTCACGCACCGATCGTTTCGAGAATTCCCGCTACCAAAAAAGAATGTTGTAACGCAAAGGTATCATGTGTTTTGTTGAGCGCCATAGTCGATACCGATTGCGAAATGGATGTTGGTAAAAAAGAAGGGGGATCTTTTGCGAACGTGACCCTTTCCCAGTTTCGATTGTTAGTTTGTACCATAACTTTTGACCGTATGGTGACTCTTTTGCTATCTTTGACAAAATTGCCTGCATGAACAACATTTTGGTTACGAAGGGGGTTACCAAGCGCTTCGGAAAACATACGGCACTGCACAACGTATCCCTTGAAATTCCAAAAAACAGTATCTACGGATTACTAGGCCCCAATGGCGCCGGAAAAACGACCTTGATCCGTATTATCAATCAAATTACCTATCCTGATCAAGGGGAAGTGTTTTTTGACGGAGAACCTTTAAACCCCAGACATATTGCCATGATCGGTTATTTACCTGAAGAAAGAGGTTTGTATAAGAAGATGAAGGTAGGCGAACAGGCACTTTACCTTGCACAGCTAAAGGGACTTTCAAAGGCTGAGGCGAAAAGAAGACTAAAGTATTGGTTTGACCGCTTGGAAATAGGGGATTGGTGGAACAAAAAAATACAAGAACTTTCAAAGGGCATGGCACAAAAAATACAGTTCATCGTTACCGTGCTACATGAACCGAAACTGTTGATATTCGATGAACCCTTTAGTGGTTTCGATCCTATAAACGCTAATGTCATCAAAGATGAGATACTGCATTTGAGGGAAAAAGGAGCCTCTATTATCTTCTCGACGCATCGTATGGAATCGGTAGAGGAGCTTTGTGAATATATAACCCTACTACACCAGTCTGAAAAGATTTTGGACGGTCGTTTATCGGATATAAAAAAGGCCTATAAAAACAATATTTTCAATGTGGGTCTAGAAACACCAAATGGGGAAACGTTGTTGAAAGAGCTTTCCGAGAAGTTCGAAATTATGGCTTCAGCCTATGACACAAACCAGCAGCAATTGAATTTTACCCTACAATTGCCTTCCAATGAATCAAGTGAGCTTTTGACTTATCTTTCCGCCAGGGCCAATGTGAATAGCTTCATAGAGACGGTACCTTCAGCAAATGAAATCTTCATCCGAACCGTTCAAAGTAAAAATGGCCATGTATAAGCTTCCATTGATCATCAAAAGAGAGTATTTGGCGAAGGTCAGGAACAAATCCTTTGTGATTATGACCTTTTTGAGTCCCATATTAATGGTGGCCATGGTGGTGCTCATAGCCTACTTGACCCAACTGAACGATAATGAAAAGAGGGTGATTGCGGTGCTGAATGAAAGCGATTATTTTTCCAATGCTTTTTTGACCACCGAGAGCACCTCATATATTGATTTTAAGGGAATCGATTTGGAAAAAGCTAAAGATTCTACTTCAAATCTTGGGTATTATGGGCTGCTGTATATCCCTGATGCCGCCCATTTGGAACAAGTGGCCGATGGTACTTTTTTTTATTCCAAAGATGCTCCGAGTACAATGGTGCTTGGTGCGTTGGAATCTATTTTTGAAGAACGTCTTCGGCAACAACGATTGGTTCGTTTGGGAGTATCCAGCGAAGATTTTGCAGCCATTGACAACGGCTATGAAATCAAAATCTCCACCTTTGCCGGGGAACAGAATTTAAAAGGAATCAATGAAATCAAAGCCTTCATTGGTGGGGCCTTCGGGTACTTGATTATGATGTTCATCATTATCTACGGAGGTTTTGTAATGCGAAGTGTCATCGAGGAGAAAACGAGTCGGATCATAGAGGTCATTATATCTTCGGTGAAGCCCTTTCAGCTAATGATGGGCAAGATCATAGGCACGGCACTGGCCGGGATTACGCAGTTCGCAATTTGGGTCATATCTGGCGCGATTCTTTTTGTGGTTGCCTTTGCAATTTTCGATATTGATCCCGGTATCATGTCCGGTGGCCCGGAGTTACCTTCGGGTATGGGCGCTGAGATGGCTCCGAATCTAGCAAACGATACTGAATTGGCCGAAGGGTACCTGAAGGAACTCTTTCGACTTCCACTTGCCCTATTGCTCATTTCTTTTGTAGTGTATTTTGTGCTAGGCTACCTTATCTATAGCTCGATATACGCAGCAATTGGCGCGGCAGTGGACAATGAAACGGATACGCAACAGTTCATATTTCCGATAATCATGCCGCTTATGCTTGCCATTTATGTAGGGTTCTTTTCGGTATTCAATAATCCCCATGGGCCCATAGCCGTAGGGTTTTCATTGTTTCCGCTGACATCGCCTATCGTAATGTTGATGCGATTGCCCGGTGGGGTGGGAGAAGGCGGCGTACCTTTATGGCAGTTCATTGCTTCTATTGTATTGCTGCTTATCACCTTTGTAGGTATCGTCTGGTTGGCAGCGAAAATTTATCGTGTGGGTATTTTGATGTATGGCAAAAAACCCACCTATAAAGAACTTTTTAAATGGCTACGCTATTGATATGGATAGATTAGAGAACATAGTACATGCTATTGGCGAGTTTTTAAATTGGAAAATTTACGATAGTGAGACCATTCACATCACCGTAGGTACTTTTTTCGCTATAATCATTTCCATAATCATAGTGACCTATTTGCTGCGGTTTGTTAATTCCTTGGTCAGCAGAAAACTGCCCGCAGAGGACAAGAACAAATTCGAAAGTATTTTCGGTTTTGTCAAGTACCTGTTCTACATTTTGGCCGTAGTGACCGTATTGCATTCTTCAGGAGTGAACCTTACGGTTTTGCTGACCGCCTCCGCCGCTCTTTTTGTTGGATTGGGTTTCGCCCTGCAATACTTGTTTCAAGATATCATATCCGGTATCTTGATTATTTTAGACCAATCATTACACGTAGGTGATATCATCGAAGTAGAAAACAAGGTGGGGCGTGTTTTTGAAATACGACTTCGCACGACTAGGGCCTTGACACGTGATGATAAGGTAATTGTGATTCCCAATCACAAATTTTTGACCGATAGTATCTATAATTATACCCAGAACCATCGAACTACACGTGAAACCGTACGCGTTGGGGTCGCATATGGTAGCGATGTTAACTTGGTGACCGATTTACTTCTTGAAGCTGCAAAGCAACAGCAGAGTATTCTCAAAAGACCTGAACCATTTGTGCTATTTGAGGATTTTGGAGATTCCGCACTTTTATTCTCGTTGAATTTCTTTATCACCGATAGCTTCAGCGACCCCAAGATAAAAAGTAAGGTTCGCTATGCTATCGATACTAAATTCAGGGAAAATCACGTTACTATTCCGTTCCCTCAGCGTGATGTCCATCTTTATCAAACCACATCACCGGGGCAAGAGCAATAAGGGGCAACAAGGAAATATCCTCATGAAAAAACACTTTTTAGGCTGTTTATTTTTTCTAGGGATTCTACTGTCCAACGCCCAGACCCCTGACCTCGTACGACTTGAATACACGGTAATTCCGGAGAATGACTCCGGTATACAAACATCACGCTATCGAGCAGTATTAAATGCACCTCTGAAATTAAGTGATCGCGACGATTATTTTGTCATAGGCGGCGAATACAATGAGTATCATTTTGATGTGAATAGGCCGCTACCTTTTGAGTCGAATTCGCTGGAAACGCTCCATATTATAGATTTGAACCTGGGATACACCTTTAAGGTTACTGAAGATTGGAGGTTCATCGCCGCGATTGTTCCCAGACTTGCCTCAAATTTTGAAATTGGGATCGAGAACAATGATTTCAGGTTAAACGCCTCTGTCGCTTTTATGAAAGAACGTAAAAACATAGACAAACCCTATCGTTTTGTTTTTGGCCTTTCGTACAATAGTGCTACAGGTCTTCCATTTCCATTACCGCTCTTAAATTACAATAAAAGATTTCATCCCAATTGGTCCTATTCCGTTGGTGTGCCCCGTTGGGATATCAAATATCACAGTGACAATAAAAAGCACGTGACACAAGCGGCACTATTTTTGGATGGATATTTCGTGAACATACAAAACGATGTATTACTGCCCAATGACGTCGTGGGTACATCGATTTCACTTTCGGCCCTGGTGAGTGCGGTAGGATATCAATATAAGTTCACCAAAGAAATATCGGTTTATGGCCTTGTCGGGTATTCATTGGTACAAGAAGGGCTAATAAGGGATGGTAATAGAAATAGGGCATTTATCTTGAATAACCAAGGAAATATCTATCTTAGAACAGGTTTTAAAATAGGAATCTTTTAATATACGCTTCCATTGGTTTAGACCGGATCGGCGACCAAATGAGAACACAAAACAAACAATAGCACATGTCAAAAATACTGGTAGTTGAAGATGAAGCGGCCATTCGAAGGGTTTTGGTCAAGATTCTTTCTGAAGAAAGTGATACCTATGAGGTTGAAGAAGCGGAAGATGGTCTAAAAGGTCTAGAATCGGTTAAGAACAATGATTATGACCTTGTATTGTGCGATATTAAGATGCCCAAAATGGATGGGGTCGAAGTTTTGGAAGCGGCAAAAAAGATAAAGCCAGAAGTGCCCTTTATCATGATATCAGGCCATGGTGACCTCGATACTGCGGTTAATACCATGAGGGCTGGTGCTTTTGATTACATTTCCAAACCACCGGATCTAAATCGATTATTGACTACCGTACGCAATGCCCTCGATCGCAAAGAATTGGTCGTCGAAAATAAGATCTTGAAGAAAAAGGTCAGTAAGAATTATGAGATGGTGGGTGATAGTAAAGAAATTACGACCATCAAAGACATGATAGAAAAAGTGGCGCCCACCGATGCACGTGTGTTGATTACTGGATCCAATGGTACCGGTAAAGAGCTCGTCGCGCACTGGATTCATGAAAAGAGTCCCCGAAGTTCAGCACCTTTCATCGAGGTCAACTGCGCGGCAATCCCCTCAGAACTTATTGAGAGTGAGCTTTTTGGACATGTAAAGGGGGCATTTACCTCTGCGGTGAAAGATAGGGCCGGCAAGTTTGAAGCTGCCAACAAAGGCACCATTTTTCTGGATGAAATAGGAGATATGAGTCTCTCGGCACAAGCGAAGGTGCTCAGGGCGTTACAGGAGAGCAAGATTTCCCGTGTCGGTTCCGATAAGGATATCAAAGTAAATGTGAGAGTGGTGGCGGCGACCAACAAAAACTTGAAAAAGGAAATCGAAGAGGGCAGGTTCCGTGAAGACCTGTATCACAGACTGGCGGTCATCTTAATAAAGGTTCCCGCGCTGAACGACCGTCGGGACGACATCCCCAAATTGATAGCCCATTTTTCCTTAAAAATAACAAGTGAGCAGGGGATGGCTCCAAAAACCTTTTCAGATAAGGCGGTAAAGCTTCTAAAAGCTTATGATTGGACCGGAAACATACGTGAATTAAGAAATGTTGTCGAACGTTTGATCATTCTTGGTGGCGAGGAAGTATCGGAAGAAGATGTGAAATTGTTTGCTAGTAAATAAGCGGCCCATTATCACATCGGTCATAGGAGAGCGTGCTTATTTTGAATAAGATGTGTCACAAGCTTCCAATGCTTTGATGGCCTCTGCTGTAATCTCTTGGGTTCGCAGATTATAGTATTTTTTACCCTCTGACAAGTTGGGTTTCAAAAGTTCTTGTTCGCAGATTTTAAAGACCCTTTCCGCATAGGCTCGGGCATCTTTACAGTTGACCGAGGTTACAATTTTTTGAAGTGATTCCTCATACGGTATCAAAGAGTCATCGATCATGACTCGTAATTCCTGTCCTTGTAGTTGGATCGCAGACCAGTCCTTTTTCCCTGATTCTTGAGTACGCTGCAAGGTAGGATCGTTGCTCAATTCCACGTTTTCATGTAAATGGTGTCTTTCGATCGCTTCTAAACTGAATACTACCTTTTTATACGCTTCCATTAAAAGTACTTGCGCATTTTCGATTGAAGTCGCTTTGGTTGCCTTCTTAAGGTGATATTGGCTTTCCTCTATATTGATCAGGGCCTGTTCACAACCACATTCTTCAAGTTGTTTCCTCAGCTTATAAATGGCTTTAATAGCCTTGTACGTGATAAATTTGGCCTTATTAAGATTGTTGTCGTCCAGCGCCAATTGGGTTTGAGTCTTTACATACCCAATATTGGAACCTGCATATTCGCAAGCCTCACTGGTTTTGAATGAAGCGCATAGGCCAATAGCCAATACGGATAACACAATGTAAAGTGTTTTCATAATGTAGGTATTTAGGGTGTAATATTTGGGTGTATTACGAAGATAAAATTACCTAATTAGGGGCCTTGCTCCCTAGTTTTTTCGATAGAACACGCGCTGTTTGAGGTATTTTGGATGAACTGGTCATAACCGGAGTTGAATGGTCATTTTTTTTAACATTATCTGCATTTCACCGATAAAATATTTTATATTCCGTTATGGATAAAGTAGAGTTGACCCACTATAAAGTGGAAAAAGAAGTAAAACTATCGGATTTTGAGACAGTTACAAATCTTGGTGTGTCAGATAAAGAACTGAAACGTGGCTTAGAGAATATCAGGGAGGAGCTCGGTGATTTTCAGGATACCTTGTATGCCCATGATAGGTACAGTGTACTTATTTGCATTCAAGGCATGGATACGGCGGGTAAAGATAGCCTGATTCGAGAAGTTTTTAAGGATTTCAATGCCCGCGGAGTGGTAGTGCATAGTTTTAAGGTGCCAACAGCGCTTGAATTAGGTCATGATTATATCTGGCGACATTACATTGCCTTGCCTGAAAAAGGGAAATTCGGGGTCTTCAACCGTACCCACTATGAAAACGTTTTGGTGACCAGGGTACATCCTGAGTATATTTTGGGAGAACGCATTCCAGGAATCCAGAAGGTAAGCGATATTGATCAGAAATTTTGGGATAAGCGGTTTGAACAAATCAATAATTTCGAACGCCATATCGCCGAAAACGGGACGATTATTTTTAAATTTTTCCTTAACCTATCAAAGGAGGAGCAACGTCAACGTCTCTTGAGACGATTGGCACTCAAACGAAAAAATTGGAAGTTTTCACCAGGCGATTTAAAAGAGAGGGCACTTTGGACAGAGTATCAGAAATACTACGAAGAGGCAATCAATAAAACATCAACTTCCAATGCACCTTGGTACGTAATTCCGGCCGATAACAAGAAAGCGGCACGTGTCGTGGTGGCGACGATCTTGTTGGAAGAGTTAAAAAAATACGAAGATATCAAGGAACCTGAGCTAGCCGATAAAATAAAGGCTAATTTAGAGCATTATAAAAGCCAGTTGGAAAACGAAAAAGAATGAGAAAATTATATGTTGTAGTATTTCTGATCACACTTCAAATGACCGCTCAAAAGGAAGATGGTGAACAGTTGCGGGCTATTTACGATGCGGCCTTGGTCGAAGGCAAGTCGTATGGATGGCTCAATCATTTGTCCAATCAAATCGGAGGAAGATTATCCGGGTCCGTTCAAGCGCAACAGGCCGTTGATTATACAAAGGCTCAATTGGATTCCTTAGGATTGGACCGCGTCTGGTTGCAGCCGGTGATGGTACCAAAATGGGTGAGAGGTACCCCTGAATTCGCATATATCGAAACCTCGCCGGGCGTAACAAGTAATGTGCCCATATGTGCCTTGGGTGGTTCGGTAGCTACAGGTGGTAGAGGAATAAAGGCCCAAGTAATCGAAGTAAGTGGTATTGAGGAATTGGAGGCCTTGGGTAAGGAAAAGATTTCGGGTAAGATCGTCTTTTTCAATCGCCCTATGGAGGCAACGCTTATCAATACTTTCGAAGCTTATTCAGGTTGTGTCGATCAGCGATACTCAGGTGCTGCCGAGGCTTCCAAATATGAGGCCCTAGGGG
The DNA here is from genome assembly GCA_947494565.1 of uncultured Flavobacteriaceae bacterium. Lineage (GTDB taxonomy): Bacteria > Bacteroidota > Bacteroidia > Flavobacteriales > Flavobacteriaceae > Maribacter_C. The sequence continues at coordinate 71,807 of CANLVG010000009.1, forward strand.
TTATTGTACGTTCGATGACCCTAAGTCAGGATGATTATCCGCATACAGGTTCTATGGGGTATGGGGATGTTCCCGTACAAGAGCGGATACCCGCTGCTGCCATAAGTACCAATGGGGCCGACTTTCTAAGTACGACCTTAAAACTGAATCCTGAATTGAACTTTTTTTTCAAGTTGAATTGCAAGCAATTGGATGATGTGGAGTCTTTCAATGTAATCGGTGAGATTAAAGGAAGCACCCATCCCGAAGAAATCATGGTAGTCGGGGGGCATCTCGACTCATGGGATTTAGGCGATGGTGCTCATGATGACGGAGCCGGTTGTGTACAGAGTATGGAAGTGTTGCGGCTTTTAAAGGAAACCGGCTATCGACCGAAACGAACCATTCGTGTCGTACTTTTTATGAACGAAGAAAACGGTTTGAGAGGCGGAAATAAATACGCGGAGGTAGCTCAAAGCAAAAACGAAAAACACGTATTCGCTCTGGAAAGCGATTCGGGTGGATTTACGCCAAGGGGTTTTTCTTTCGATTGTTCCGAGGCGAATTTGAAAAAGGCCCAAGGATGGTCCGAGCTGTTTGAACCCTATAATGTACATTGGTTTAAGAAGGGGTTTGCTGGTGCCGATATTGGGCCATTGAAAAACGAAACTATGGTAATGGCCGGTCTCAGACCTGATTCACAACGTTATTTTGACCATCACCATGCTGAAAATGACACTTTTGAACATGTCAATAGAAGAGAGTTGGAATTAGGGGCGGCGTCGATGGCAAGTTTGATGTATCTCTTTGACAAGTACGGCTTTTGATTTGACGCTCGAATCAAAACTTAGCGTCTAGCGCAGGCCTCACTTTTTGAATGCATTTCTGCTAATGGGGTTAATTTTGGTGGCGATAGCAGCATTGGTATCTGCACTGCGGTTGGAGATGACGTTCAGGAAGGTTTCTAATGCCCGATTCAAAAATTTCGTCGTCCAGGGAGCTACCCATCGTACGATCAAGAATGATGCGGCGAGCATTAAGATGAACGTACCACCTGAAAGTACATATTTGTTTACGTCGTACATGAGGTTGTTGAAGATAATGTACCCTATTCTTTGATGAAGCAAATACAACGGGTAAGTGAGCAGACCGAGGGTAAAAAAGTAGGGTTTGTTCAGCCATTTTAGCTTACCGAGAACAACGGATAACATCAAAAGATAAACGGCCAGCAGTACTAGAATTACGATTGTATCCGAAATATCAGTTTGAAAGTATGACCGAGATTCGGCCACATAGATCAGTCGATGATATATCGTCAATGCAAAACAAACTACTAAGCCTATCCCATTCTTTGCAGTAAGTCTTTTCGACTTGAAGATTTCACCCATTATGATACCAGCGGCAAAGGCCGATGACCATTTGAACATTAAGAACAGATCGACCACTTTTACGAGAAAAATATGTTGCACGAATGGATATAATATACTCAACACCAACCACCAATAGGCAAGATTGACGATTTTGATTTTTTTAAACCGGTACATAAGAAGATAGGCCATTGTCAGGCAATAAAACCTGACCTCTACTGACATGGTCCAATAGGCTCCGTCTAGAGGCTGGATGTTCAAAAAATCTTGAAGTAGAAGAAGGTTGAAGATCAACTGACTCCAGCTGGCCGTAAATCTTGGTTCCCCATATAGTATAGTTACGGCATAAGTGACACAAACACATAGCCAATACACCGGGAATATGCGCATTGTTCTTGACTTAAAAAAAAAGCCCAGTGATTTATTCCTAACGGAAAGAAAAATTACAAAACCACTGATTATAAAGAAGAGATCAATGGCAACAAAACAGTATTTGACCCATTCGCCACCGAGTTCCAGTAGATTCAAATGGGTTAAGTTATCCGCTTTGTAACCTCTAAACAAATAATGAACACAAACAATACCGACAGCCGCAATGAATCTGAATAGATCGATTTGATGAATACGTTCAGTTCTTGACATGGTCAATGAATCAGGGGATTTGAACTTGGAAAACTATAGCGGATAATCCAAATAATATAAATAATCGGACATACGCGCTTCACAAATCGTCAATCGGTAATTTCGAGAGGACTGTTTCACCGTGTAAAGTAGGGCAATTCCGTTTATCGATGATAACTTCAGTTTCCAAATGAGCTGTGTTAACGTAAATATCTCTACCTTTGCCGCTCATAAAAAATGAGTAAAATGCAAGACGGAATCTACGCTAAATTCAATACTTCTAAAGGAGGGATATTGGTTAAACTTACCCATGATAGAACACCGGGAACGGTAGGTAATTTTGTAGCCCTAGCAGAGGGTAAAATGAAGAACACTGCTAAGGCCGAAGGCGAACCTTACTACAACGGATTGAAATTTCACCGCGTCATACCTGACTTTATGATTCAAGGCGGATGTCCGCAAGGAACGGGTACGGGAGATGCCGGATATAAATTTGACGACGAGTTTCATTCTGAATTGACACATTCAGGACCAGGAGTCTTATCAATGGCGAATGCAGGCCCAGGTACCAATGGAAGTCAATTTTTCATTACCCATGTGGCGACGCCGTGGTTAGATAATAAACATACGGTCTTTGGTTATGTTACCGAAGGACAAGAAATAGTTGATGCCGTAGACCAAGGTGACGCAATAGAGAGCCTCGAAATTGTAAGAGTAGGGGAAGACGCCCAAGCTTGGGACGCACTTGAAGCCTTTGAAACATTCAAAAGTTCTGGCGAAGCTAGAATTGCAGAAGAAAAGGCAAGACAGGCTGCTGAGTTGGATAAAGTTGCCGCTGGTTTTGAAACCACACCTTCCGGATTGCGATATAAAATCATTCAAAAAGGAGATGGAGGCCAAGCAGCCACTGGAGAACGAGTGTCCGTGCATTACGAAGGGTCTTTATTGAACGGTCAGGTTTTCGATTCTTCCTATAAGCGTAACGAGCCCATTGCATTTCAATTGGGAGTCGGACAGGTCATAAAGGGATGGGATGAAGGAATTTCACTGTTGAAAGTAGGAGATAAGGCCCGTTTTGTAATTCCGTCTGATTTAGCATATGGTAGTGCCGGTGCCGGCGGGGTCATTCCACCAAACGCCACCTTGATTTTTGATGTGGAATTGATGAAGGTTGGCTAGTCACCTACCAGTATCACCAATAAAAAAACCTTCATAAACATGAAGGTTTTTTTATGCTTCATCGGTACGGATGAGTAGCACATAAAGGTTGGTACATACCAACACAAGTAGGATTAAAAAGAATGTTATCACGGTTTGAAGTTGTTAGCAGTTTCCGACGGCTGTCGTATACGAAACAGTCCTTAGATCTAAAACCCTACTTTTCGGAATTTTCAACTCCCATTGAACTCAGTTTTACTAGGGCTATGTTCAGGGCGATCAAGAGAAAGAGGACACTAAAAAAGGTAATCATTGGTACTATTATTTTAAATCGGTTGGGTAAATGGTTAATTAAATAACGCCACAAATAGTGAAAACGTATGTATAGGTGCCGCGCAAGTAGGTAACCTGTCTGTGAAACGAAACAATCGATTTGAAAAGAGGCATAAAAAAATCCCGATGAAACCATCGGGATTTATACTATAAAAAAGTTCAATACCTTATCTAGTCAACGACTTTCACATTAACGGCGTTCAATCCTTTTTTACCTTGTTGTAGTTCAAATTCCACAACATCACCTTCACGAACCTCGTCGATTAAGCCTGAAATGTGTACAAAATGATCTTCGTTCGAACCTTCTTCAGTGATGAATCCATATCCTTTGGAATCATTGAAGAATTTAACTGTTCCTTTACCCATAATACTAAAATTAAAAATTATTAAAGCCCAAATATAGTGTTAAATCTTTAATTGGTTGAATTTTTGGAAGTTATATTTAGGTTACTAATTTTCTGAGAGCATTTGAAGCTCCCTGAGTCAAAGCTTTTATAGCTGAAATCTGGGCAGTAGTAGGGTTTCAGTTCAATTGAATTTGGGGTGGTCATTCCTTTGCCAATTTTCGCATCATCACCCATTGCTTCAACATTTCACGTGATTCTTGCGCTGGATAACCGAGAACCGTTTTACCCGCTTCAACATCACCTACCACGCCTGATCCGGCTCCCACGGTTACCCCGGAGTGTAGTGTCGTATGGTCTTTGATGGAAGCACTGCCCCCGATGATGACCCCATCGCCCAAGGTTACAGATCCGGCTAGACCGCTGTGCCCTGCCATAATACATGAACGGCCCATGATACAATTGTGGGCGATCTGTACTTGATTGTCAATTTTGCAATTATCGCCTATAATAGTTGCACTGAACTTACCGCGGTCAACGCATGAATTAGCCCCGATTTCTACATCGTTGCCAATAACTACAGTGCCGATTTGTGGAATTTTGACCAATCCCCGGCCATCAGGGCTGGGCCGATAGCCAAATCCGTCAGCTCCAATACTGACATTGGCATGAAAAATACATTTGGCCCCAATGGTACAACGTTCACGTATGACCGTACCGGACCAAGCCACGGTATGGGCACCAATAGTGGTTTCATCGAGTATGGTGACATTAGGGTAGAGAATGGCACCTTCACCGAGCACTACATTTTTCCCAACATACGTATGTGCTCCTATTTTACAGCCCTTGCCGAGCTCGGCGCTTTCATGTATGACGGCAGTAGGATGTATGTCAGCATCGAAAGCAGGAGGTTCAGGTTGAAAAGCTTCCAATACTTTGGCCATTGCCAAATCAGCATTTTTCACCTTGATCAAAGCACGATTTTCTCCGGGTTCAATGGTTATATTTTCATTGATAATGGCCGCCGAAGCTTTGGAATCTATCCATCGTGAAGCATATTTTCTACTTCCAATAAATGTGATATGGTGTGATTCGGACTTCAACAATTCTTCAGGTCCTCCGATGCGATGCGTGGTTTCCCCGATTAGCTCACCATCCAATAGTTCACTGATTTCGGTAACGGTAAAAGATTTCATAAAAATAAATTAGTAGTTGGTTAAAGCGGAAAACGATCCGAAAAGGACCTGCGCCTTACAAGATAAGTCTTTTGATAAATCTCCGTTGGTTTTTTTCGGTTTTCCTTTAAAAACGCTGTGTTGGAATGAAAATGGGAAGTACGGGAAAAAGTAAAGCCTCTAGAACTATGACTAGAGGCTTTGTATTTGATGGCACTATGATGTGCCTAGCTTGTTGGGTCGGGGGTCATACGTAAGTAGGGCTTTATTTCTTCTACCCCTTTGGTGAATAGTTCTTTAGCGTCAGCTGTAGTAATGGACGGACTGACTACAACGTCTTCACCCTCTTTCCAATTCGCCGGCGTGGCAACCTTATGGTACGCCGTAAGCTGCAATGAATCAATAACTCTAAGCAGTTCATAAAAATTACGCCCTGTGGAGGCAGGATAGGTCAAGGTCAGTTTAACGGTCTTGTCGGGAGCGATAATAAAAACAGAACGTACCGTCAAGGTACTGTCCGCATTGGGGTGGATCATATCGTACAAATCAGATACTTTTCGATCTTCGTCAGCGATAATCGGAAAGTTAACCGTCGTTTGTTGCACTTCATTGATATCTTTTATCCATTCTTTATGTGAGGCCGCACCATCAACGCTAAGCGCCAACATCTTTACATTTCTCCTATCGAATTCTTCCTTGAATTTTGCCGCGGTACCCAGTTCGGTGGTACAAACAGGAGTGAAATCAGCAGGATGGGAGAAAAGTATTCCCCAACTATCGCCAAGATACTCATAGAGATTTAAGGTTCCTTCTGAACTGTCCGCCGTGAAATTGGGTGCTTTGTCACCTAGTCGTATTGTTGCCATTTTTATATTCTTTATGTTAAATTCTAGTTATCCCACAAATTTAATGGATTAAAGCCTCAAGCGGTATTCCCAGAAATTAAAATTGTCTTAAAGTTTGTTATTTTTGAACTATGGAAAACGTTGATTTGGAGTTTTTAAAGTACCCTACGGGAAGGTTCGTATACCATTCGGATACAGATGAGAAAAAATTAAAGGAATGGATCACTGCTTTGGAAGAGCTGCCTAGTAGACTGACGCACTTGGTCAGTGATTTAAGCGATTCACAATTAGACACCGCATACCGCCCGGAAGGTTGGACCGTTCGTCAAGTAGTACATCATATCGCCGACAGTCACCACCACAGTTATACCCGCTTTAAATGGACCTTGACCGAAAACGAACCATTGATCAAGGCATACGAGGAGAAAGATTGGAGCAAGCTTTTTGATGCCAGAACCGCCCCGATTCAACTCTCATTGACTTATCTTACCGCCTTGCATGCAAAATTGGTCTTTCTGTTGAAGGGGCTTTCGGAAGATGATTTACAGCAGTGTTTTGAGCACCCTGAGGGTAATGTCAAAGTTTCACTTCGAGAGAATATTGCCAAATACGCATGGCATGGTAATCACCATTTTACCCAAATTGCCAATTTGGTAAAGCGGGAAGGTTGGGCCTAGCATTAGTGCCTTAATTCTTTGACCATAATATACATTTGCTTTTCTGTTTCTAGGACGGTGGGCAGGCGTATCTCACTTTCTCCATAGATATCGAAACCGTTTTTGAGATAGAAGTTTAGGGCAGGGCCTTTCTGCATAGCATCCAACCACACTATTTTTTTTTGGAGTTCTGCGGCCCTTAAAAGCACAAACTGAATTGTTTTGCCGCCGATTCCCTTTCCGGAGTATTCCCTTTGAATATAGATTTTATCCACATAAAGAGCATCCTGCTGAGTAAACCCGTCCAAACGGGCGTTCAACGTAAATTTTAAGACACCAACGACTTTTGAATCACTTTTGATGAGGTACAATAGGGTGTTTTCGTCCAGTTCCTCTTTTTCAAGAATTTCTAAAGTAAAACTGTTGGAAATATATGGGGATGAATCCTGAAGCGGCCATAGGTGCAGATAATGCTGGTTGTAGGCTCGCGTTCCGACCTCGATATAATCCTGGAAGGTTTTAGGGTGTAACGGTTCAAAATGAACAATGTGTTTCATTTGTCCTGATTCGATTCGCCTCCTTCAGGACCATAAAAAAGGACCCAAGTCGTAAAATCCGCTGTAAAATTTTCGAAGCGATGAACTACCCCTGCCGGTACGAAAAGAAAATCCCCAGGACCAAAATCAGTTCGTACCCCATCGTTTAGAAACTCACCGGTACCGGAGACGACCACATAAACTTCGTCACGTGTATGCGGCTGCTGCAGATCAACCTGTTCGGGTTTGTAAATTTCTACCGAAAGCGTTCCATGTTCGAACAAGGTATGGAATGGCGAATCGGTAGTAGCAAGTTTTTGAAGGGCTTCTTTTGAACTGATTCTCATAGTATTGTTATGCTGGTTTCCATTTGATATTACACCCGATACTGGGTTTTTGGTCTTCGTCTATTTGATTGCCTTGTAAGAGAGCATTTATGGCTTTCGTCAAATCCGCTCCCGTGACCGGTTTTCCATTTCCTGGTCTTGAATCATCGAATTGCCCCCTATATACTAATTCAAGATGACCATCGAACAAATAAAAATCCGGGGTACAGGCCGCATCATACGCCTTTGCGACTTCTTGTGTTTCGTCATATAGATAGGGAAAACCATATCCTTCTTCGATTGCCTTCGCTTTCATCAGATGAGGAGCGTCTTGGGGGTAATTCGTCACGTCGTTGCTGGAAATCGCTATAAAACCGATTCCTTTTTCGAGGGCATCTTTCGCCACTCGTGTCATTTGTGCATTTACGTGGATTACAAAGGGACAGTGGTTACAAATAAAGGCGATTACTGTGCCATTTTTGCCTCGAAGTTCTTCCAAACTCCTAATTTCACCTGTAAGGGTATCCCTCAAATGAAAAGAAGGTGCCTTGGTTTTTAGCGGCATCATGTTGCTAGGGGTCCTTGCCATTTTTACCGTGTTTTACGAAATTTAAAGTTAAAAGTATTTCGGTGATTCTTTGTTATCCAATATGTGATTTTTTAACTTCCACGAGAATAGCAGCACAGTGCCATAACCAACCCTATTCCATTTGACGGAGACCACCTTAGATACCCTTTTGATTAATTTTGACGCGGAGGCCCTCTGGGTTTTGAACGTGGCGTTGGCATTTGTGATGTTCGGTATCGCGCTAGAAATCACTACAGATGATTTCAAAAGGCTGCTGAAGGATCCCAAGCCTGTTCTTATTGGAGTCTTTAGTCAATTTTTGATGCTTCCTGCAGTGACCTTTCTGTTGGTCTTTGCCATTGAACCTTTACCGAGTATAGCTCTGGGTATGTTCATGGTCGCGGCCTGTCCGGGCGGCAACATGTCTAATTTCATTACCCATTTGTCTGGTGGAAATACAGCGCTATCCGTTAGTCTTACTGCTATTGCCACTTTGTTGGCCATTGTAATGACACCTTTTAATCTTCAACTTTGGGGATCGTTCTACGAACCTACAGCGGCGATTTTGACCGAGATCGCCATTTCCCCTTTTGAAATGACCAAGTTGGTTGCCTTGCTTTTGGGTATCCCCCTTGCTTTGGGGATGGGTGTCAATCATTATCAACCGGTTTTGGCAAAAAAAATGAGCAAGGTATTGAAGGTCGCTTCACTTCTATTTTTTGTGCTTCTTCTGTTTTTGGCACTTTACAATAACCGGGATGTTTTTATGGAGTACGTCACCTATGTGTTCTGGATCGTGGTGATACACAATCTTGTGGCGTTTACCACAGGATTTTCCCTGGCAAAAGCCTTTAGACTTTCACAACGTAACAGGCGAAGCATCACCATTGAAACCGGTATTCAAAATTCGGGCTTGGGACTTCTTTTGATTTTCACATTTTTCGACGGATTGGGTGGAATGGCTCTTTTAGCCGCATTTTGGGGCATTTGGCATTTGGTTTCAGGCCTGGTACTGGCAACTTTTTGGGGATATCGGCCCCTTTCAAAAGAAGAACTGATTTGAAGAGGATCGGATATCAACTTGTTAAAATTTGGATAAAGGTTAGCCTTCATCTTTATTTTGGCAAAATTAAAATGCACGGCCTAGAAAATGTGCCTCAAGACAAGGCGGTACTTTTTTTGCCAAATCATCAAAACGCATTGTTGGATGTGCTATTGATTGCCGTTGACTGCGCTAGGAAACCGTATTTCTTGACCCGATCTGATGTGTTCAAAGGAAAGTTTTTAAAAGCGGTATTTGATTTTTTTCAGATGATACCGATATACCGAATCCGTGATGGAAGAGAGGCATTGAAAAACAATCAGGAGGTCTTCGATCAGTGCTCTCAATTACTGATAGACAAAGAAGCACTTCTTATGTTCCCAGAGGCGAACCATAGTTTGAAAAGACGTGTCAGACCACTAAGCAAGGGGTTCACCCGTATTATTTTTAATGCCTTTGATGCGAACCAAGAATTGGATGTTCACTTAGTGCCAATAGGTATGAACTACCAAAATGCGATCTCTTTTCCCGACCATGTGGCCCTATATTTCGGAAATAGTATTCCAGCAAGGTCTTCTTATGATCCAAAGGATATCAGGTCGTCTGTAACGAACATCAAAAACAAAGTGGAGACAGAGCTCCAAACACTTACCACACATATTGCCGATGAAAAACGATATGGTGATATCATTCGTACCCTGGATGCGATGAACGTTGATTACCTCGATCCACCGGCGGTCCACCAGCAAATACTGCAATTGAGCAGTAGCCCTCGCGCTACGAATAAAAAAAATCAGCGGGGTTTTTTTCGAAGGTTGGTCACGGTACTTTTTATGCTTGTCAATTTGCCCATGGTCTTAATCTGGAAAAAAATACTTAAACCGAAAGTATGGGAAGCTGAATTCATGGGTACCCTACGATTCGCATTCGCGTTGATCGCATACCCTTTTTACTACGGGATTCTGTTCGCCGGTATAACATTTTTGCTGACTGCACAGATAGCCGTATGGACCGTTATCGGCCTTTTTCTTTTTAACTGGGGATACGTGAAATGGACTTGACTACATACTCTCCCCGAAGAAAATAGCGTTCATCAACAATTTGTTGGTGCCATACCAGAAGGCCCTAAAATTGGTATTGTCGGTGAAGACAATGACGCGACCTTTTCCCATTCTATTCGCTCGAAAAGGAACGGAATTTTTGATCAACTTCGTATTTTCCTCTGAGATATAGCCGCTCAATAGCGGATTCGATGTGTATTGAATCGGGTTATTATAGCTATTCTTATCAGGTTCAATATAGATATTCGTATTTCTAAAAAGGGGTAGCGTATTGTTTTTATAGCCATAGCCAATAGGATGGGAGCGATCCAGTTTGGCTTCGAAAATGGCCCCGCCCGTCACCTGTGCCCCTAGAAAGTCCCTCTTTTGGTCAAAAGGGATATTCTTTGCCACCAAGGTGTCCTTTTTAAATTTCAGCTGTACGAATTCATTTTTTTCAAACCATTCCACAGCATTGCGGTACCCGATCAAGGTGCCGCCATTTTTAACCCAGGTTTTCAATTTAACCGCATTTTTTTTGGTTTGAAAGCTGCCGTAGGAACTCGGAACGATAATATCGGTGTATGTACTCAAATCGGCACGGCCAAAATAAGAAGCATCCAATTTGGTCAACTTGATGTTGTAACGCGTATCGAACAGATGCCAGATTTCACCAGCATCATAAGAGCGGATACCCTCACCGACCAAAATGGCTATTTTTTGTTTTTTGATCGGGTCGAAATCATTACTGCCCAAATCGATTCCGCGGGTGAGCCCCGTTCCGACCGCCGTGATTTCAATATGACTCTGTTCTGCAGTGCGTTGTAAAAAGGCATGTAGTTCGTCGGCATTCAAACTTTGGTTCTGTACCGGAATCATAATCGTGCCGTAATCGTACTTTTTTCCTTCCAAAGTGAAAGGTGATTTCGCGACCTTGGCCCGTAATCCCTTTTCAGTAATGCGATTCAGGGCTTTCGGGGCATAGTATTCATTCCATTCGAAAAGATAAGCATACCCGCTTTGGGCGGTAACCTTTCCTTTTAGAGGCTTGAAGTCGGTCACTTCAGGGCCTGCATTACTCAGATTTGGAAGTTCTTTATAATCTACATTGAAGGCCAAGGGGAACGTCCAAGCCGATATGTCATAGAACAGACTGTCAGTAAACGTAGTACGTTTTTCGAACATGGCCTTTATAAGCCGATGGTTCTTTTGGTTCATAGGAACAACGTAGGCGGCCCCTTTCTTATAAAACCTTCCGGAGATATTCGCATCATCGGCCAACTCGTGAAATGTGATCTTATGTCGATTTAGTATTTCAGCCAAATGCCATGTTTTTGCGGCATCTTTGCTATCGCCAAAAACCAGGGCTTTGGTCTTGTTTCGTGCGGCTTCATTTCTGACGTCATTATAAAAGCTTTGCTGGTACTTCAAGATTTTCGCTCGCATGACCATTGCCGCCTGAATAGTTGATAGCGCAGTGGTGAATTGATTGCGTATCGTAAACGGAAACGTCAATAATCCATTTTCACTCTCTTGAATATGACCTCTTGAGCTACCTTGTTCGAATAGAATACCAATACTACCATTGACATCGGGGAAAGTGGAGCCTTTTCCGTAATAATAGTCATCGTAATTTTCCTCGGAATAATATAGGGAACCGATTTTATCCAAGGCTTTTGCGTGATACGTACCGATTTCTGCCGTTAATTCTTGGTTCATTTTCGGAGTTAAAGGATGGACTCGAGTCGGTTCTCCTGGTTGAAAAAAGAAGGTGGAATTCGTTCCCATTTCGTGATGGTCGGTCAGTATGTTGGGCATCCATTTATGAAAACTTTTGATACGGGCCCTACTCTCGGGTAACTGCACGGGCAACCAATCACGATTCATGTCAAACCAATAATGATTGGTACGCCCCCCGGGCCATACCTCATGATATTCCCTGTCGTTATTGTCGGCGATTAAGTTTTGTGCTTTATTGGTGTTTGCCCAATAGGCAAAACGCTGCAGCCCATCAGGATTGAACGAGGGATCCAATAGAATGATCGTACTGTTTAGAATGGCATCGATTTCAGGACCTTGGGCAGCGGCCAGATAGTAGGCATAGGCCAAACCTGCATTGGCACCACTAGGTTCGTTGCCATGAATCGAAAAGCCCTGATATACCACAATGGGCATATCATCAACCGGTATCGTACCATTTTCTGTAATGGCAAGGTGTTCTTTTCTGATTTGATCAATATTCTGATGATTTTCAGGGGTAGTAATGGTCAATAATAGTATAGGTCTTCCTTCAAAAGTCGCTCCTCGGTTTTCTATGGATATGCGATCACTGGCTGCGGCCAAGGTTTGCATATAGAACATGAGTTTATCATGGGTCACATGCCATTCGCCCACTTCGTGCCCGATGATTTCTTTTGGCGTAGGTATCGTTTGGTCATAGGTAACCCCTTGAGGAAGGTAGTAGTTCAAATCAAGAGATTTCTGAGCGTGAGCAAATTGAAGGCACACCAGGGTAATAAGAATGAGTACTATTTTTTTCATTTGGATCTTGAATTAATCGAAGCTCTAAAAATAAAAAACGGCTCTTAATTAAAAGAGCCGTGAACTAGTTATTTTCTAAAATGGATGTTAAATATCATCGAAGTCGACATCAGTGAAACTTTCAGTCGATTTCAACTCACCGTTTTCAATAGGTTCATCTTCCTCTTTCTTAAAGTCTTTTTGGTGTCTTTCTGAAATTACCTCGGTTCCTTTTTCGTTGATGATGAAATCCATCATTTCAATTACATTTTCCTTAAAAGCATCAAAGTCTTCTTTGTACAAATAGATTTTGTGCTTTTTGTAGTGGAAGGAACCATCGTCATGAGTAAACTTTTTACTCTCGGTGATGGTCAAATAATAATCCCCTGCTTTTGTACTTCTGACGTCAAAAAAATAAGTTCTTCTGCCCGCCCTTAAAACTTTGGAATGGATTTCTTCCTGATCCATTGAATCTCTTTCGCTCATCGTATAGTGTCTAGTGTTTATAATGGGTTTATTCTCTCAAAAATGTAAAAAAAAAGGCAATTCGACAACAATTTTCTAGTTTTCTTTTGCCGATAACTGATTCTCGTAGAGTTCTTTGTAATAGCCCTCAACAGCATTTAATTCTACATGTGTACCCTCTTGCAAAAGGGCACCATCTTCAAGAACAAGTATTTTATCCGCGTTCTTTGCGGATGACACCCTATGGCTTACGATAAGGGTAGTCCTATTTTTGGAGGCCTTTTTCAAATTGTTCAGAATCTCTTCTTCAGTCTCCGTATCTACGGCCGATAAGCAATCATCGAAAGCATATATTTTTGGATCTTTGAGCAATGCTCTTGCTATGGATACCCGTTGTTTCTGTCCTCCACTCAAGGTAATTCCCCGTTCACCGAGAACCGTATCGTACTCTTTGCCAAAGCCCATGATATTCTCATGCACGACGGCATTTTTCGCCACTTCGATAACCTCCTCTTTGGTGGCGTCATGTTTTCCGAATTTAATATTGGTCTCTATGGAATCGGAGAATAGAAATGCGTCTTGCGGTACCGCCCCGATAGCTTCGCGAAGTGAAGTGAGATGATGTTTCTTTATAGGGACATCATCCACTAAAATTTCCCCTGAACTTACATCGTAAAGACGGGCCACTAAATCTAAAATAGTCGACTTGCCAGAACCTGTCTTGCCAAGAATGGCTACCGTATCACCCTCATTGACCGTGAACGAAAGGTTTTTGAGTGCCGTAATTTCGGTATCCTCATACGTAAAGGAAACATTCTTGAATTCGATCTTTCCTTTTATGGGTATGGTTTCGGCTTCTTCGCTGTTATTGATTTCTGGGGTTTCCTTTAAAAACTCATTGATTCTTTTTTGTGATGCTTCCGCACGCTGTACTATCGATGTCAGCCACCCTACGATAGCCACAGGCCAAGTCAACATATTTACATAAAGGATAAATTCGGCAATCACTCCGACAGATTCGATTTCCCCATTGATATATTGCTTTCCACCTATATAAATAACGAGAATATTACTCACTCCGATCAATAAGATCATCAAGGGGAAGAACCACGCATTTACTTTGGCCAAACTCATGCTTTTATCTTTTCCCTCAATGGCCAGGTCTTTAAGTTCAGAATTTATCTTAGGCTCTAAGGCGTAGGCCTTGATCACCGAAACCCCGGAGAACACTTCTTGGGTAAAAGTCGATAGCGATGACAGATATTCTTGTACTACGGTACTCCTCTTATGAATGATCTTGCTTATTTGATAAATTAATATCGATAAGATCGGCAATGGCAACAAGGTATAGGCGGCAAGTGTGGGAGCCTTGATAAACATTAACGGAATCAAGCAACAAAACAAGGTTAGGGCATTGATGCCGTACATGATGGCCGGGCCGGCATACATGCGTACCTGATTGATATCCTCACTGATTCTATTCATTAGGTCACCTGTTCGGTTTTTCTTGTAAAAATTAAGACTGAGTAGTTGGTAATGATCGAAGACCTCGTTTTTCAGGTCATATTCGATATACCGCGAAACGTTGATGATGGTCTGTCGCATCAAAAAGGTGAATAGGCCAGAGAGCAAGGCAGTACCCACAATAATGATGATGTACTCTAAAAGAAGGCTCTGCGCTTCGGGTTCGGCCAATTTGTCGGCTGCAAAATCCTCTACGACCTCTATTGATTTTTTTACGTAAGAGGGCATAACCAAAGAAAAAATTCTGGCAATGATCGTAATGATAATGCCAAGAAAAAGTTTTAACCAGTATTTTCTAAAGTATTTGTTGAGGTGCTTAAGTTCCTTCATTCGGCCGGTTGGATCAACGAGATGGTGTTCATTTGAATTTCCCAAAGATAGTTGTTTGAACCAAAACCAAATGTTATAAAATGCATAAGATAATACCTGTTAGCCCACATTACATTGAAAATAGATTAGTACTTTTACGCGCTGAAAAGAAACCCAGTTCCATATAAAAGTTCTTTAACATGCTTACAAGAAGGCACATTAGGGTAAAGGTGATGCAATGTATTTACGCCTTGATCCATTCCAAAGACGATTCGCTGGAGAAACAACAGGGGTTTCTAAACGCCAGTATCGATAAAATGTATACCCTGTATTTGCTGGTGTTGAGTTTGTTGATCGAGATACAGAAGCACGCAGAGGCCCAAGTAACGCTTTCTACCAAAAAATACCTTGCCGATAGTACGGACGAATACCCTCAAAAGGATCGGTTCGCCAATAATGGACTTTTACTTCAACTAGCGGGCAATCCATTGCTTAAAGAAGCCCTTTCAAAGCGAAAGCTGAAAAATTGGTACTTGAATGAAGAGTATGTCAAATTAATCTATAAAGACATTATTAGAAGCGAGACATATCAGGCGTATATGAAGCGCCCCTCGCAAACCTATGAAGAGGATAAAAAGCTAGTTCAGGTTCTATTCAAGGAGGTAATCGCGCCCAACGAAAAAATCTATGACTACTTTGAGGATGACCAACTGACATGGGTCGATGATATACCTATAGTCAATACTTTTGTGTTAAAGCTGTTGCGCAAGGTGACCAAAGAACAGCACCCTTCGTTTTTCTTGCCGGAATTGTTAAAAGACGAGCAAGATCGTGAGTTCGCCCAACAATTACTTATCAAAACCCTTTTGAACGATGCCAAATGGGAAAAGGAAATTGAAGGTAAAACCCCGAATTGGGACAAAGATAGAATTGCGGATATCGATTCGATACTTCTGAAAATGGCTATATGCGAGTTGTTGAACTTTTCATCAATTCCAGAAAAGGTGACCATAAATGAGTTTCTTGAAATAGCCAAAGAGTATTCTACTCCGAAGAGCAGTATTTTCATTAATGGTATTCTAGACAAATTGGTCAAGGAATATAAGGCGGATGGAAAGTTGAAGAAAATGGGTAGAGGCCTATTATAAAGTCGTTCGTTAGGTACTAGCTGTCAAGCCAAAGTGTTTTGGGTAGCTCATCGACGAACTGCATATCAAAAAAGAGGGCCGTTAATAGACTATTGAGGTAATTTTGTCGTTAGTATATAATATTTATCTAATTTTACAACAAATAAAAATTATTAAGATGAAAAGAGCTATTTTATTTTTAGGGGCGTTAACCCTTTTCGTTTCCGTTTCTTGTAAAGAAAATGCTTCGAGCAAGGTCAAAACGGACAACGTAGCTGAAGCTGCGGAGCGAGACGAAGCTGCAAAGCAAGTACCGGTAATGAGTTTTGAAAAGTCAGAACACGACTTTGGAACCATAGAGCAGGGTACTCCTCAAGAAACAGTGTTTAAATTCACGAATACCGGAGATGGCCCGTTGATCATCACAGATGCTTCTAGTAGTTGTGGTTGTACCGTTCCTGAATATCCAAAAAATACGCCGGTAGCGCCAGGTGCGACAGGTGAGTTAGTGGTGAAGTTCAATGGTTCAGGTCAGAATCAGGTGACCAAAACGATTACGGTCAAAGCCAATACGGCAAAGGGATCTGAGATTCTTCGTATCAAGGCGTTCGTAAATCCAAAAGGTGCGGCACCACTCGGACCAACTGCTGGTAAATAGGGTTAGAGCAAATAGAGAACTATATGGGTGATATTGGGCAGTTTTTGCCAATGATTTTGATTTTTGTGGTTGCGTATTTTTTTATGATACGCCCGCAAATGAAGCGTGCGAAAGATGAAAAGAAGTACGCTGCGGAATTAAAAAGAGGCGATCGCATCGTGACAAAAAGCGGACTTCATGGCAAAGTCATGGAGATAAGCGATAAGGACAATTCATGCATCATTGAAACCATGGCGGGCAAATTGAAATTTGACCGTTCGGCCATTTCAATGGAAATGAGCAAGAAGTTGCAGACACCGGCTGTCGCTAAGAAATAATATAATTCTAAATCAATAGTCTAAGGCCTCGAATTTTTTTTCGAGGCTTTTATTTTTTGTATTTATCGTTCAGGCCCGCGCCGTTTTTGATCATCGGCAGAATCTTCTGTAGGCGCGTTAGTTTAGTCTTTTCTTGCTTGGCGTCGGCAATGTATTCCGAATACTCCTTTTTATTGTAATTTGAAAGTTTTCCAAACGCTGTTTTGGCAGCCGCATCTTTGCCTAAAGCATTCTTCAACAGGTCGGGCATTACGAACTTGACCGGGGCTTTTTTCTTTGGGGCCAGTTTCAGGCCTTTCCGTTCGTTCTCCAAGGCCTCGTTCATGTATCCGAACACCTTTGTCTCGTCGATATCCTCAAGAGCATGAAATTTCCAATGGCGCATCGCTTGTGTTTTTCCCTCTTGGGCATTTTCGAGTACCCCATGTGGGTCGCTAAGAAAAACCCCATTAAAGAACCAGAGTCCAAAGTGCTTTTTGAATTTACAAATAGCCAGCACATTTTTTCCATTCAAAGTGTAGGTCGGAAACATCCATTTGAAGGTTTCGTCCATTTTCGTCTTAAGGGCAAGGGTACGCAACACTCCTATGGCTTCCTGAAAGGGATGTTCTTCCGAAAAATACCGTTCTACTTTTTCCGATTTGTCCATGAGATGAAATTTTCAGGCAATGAAAAATTGACTACTGCCTTATCGCTTTGCCGTAAGTTCGCAAATTTTGACGATAACATCAACTGCCTTTTGCATACTTTCAACGGGCACATACTCATACTTACCGTGAAAATTATGGCCGCCAGCAAAAATGTTTGGACATGGCAGGCCCATAAAACTTAGTTGTGAACCGTCGGTTCCACCCCGGATCGGTTTGATGATCGGTTCGATTTCCAATGACTCCATAGCCTCCTTAGCTATCTCAACGATATGAAATACGGGTTCTATCTTTTCCCGCATGTTGAAGTATTGATCCTTCAGTTCCATGGAAATGCAATCTCCATAAGTGGCATTCAGTTTGGTGACGATATCTTGTAACAGCTTTTTTCTCCGCTCGAACTGGGTCGCGCCGTGGTCTCTTACGATCAGTTCGAATTCGGCATGTTCAATGTCTCCTTTCATGCTGTGGATATGAAAAAATCCTTCCCGGCCCGAGGTATGCTGTGGCGTTTCTTCTGGAGGAAGTATAGACATGAATTCATTGGCAATGCTCACTGCATTGATCATCTTGTTCTTGGCATAGCCCGGGTGAACGCTTTTTCCTTTTATGATTACTTTGGCCCCAGCGGCATTGAAGTTTTCGTACTCCAATTCGCCTACTTGACTGCCATCCATAGTATACGCCCATTGTGCGCCAAATTGTTCAACATCGAATTTATGGGCTCCTCTACCGATTTCTTCGTCAGGAGTGAAGCCTATCCGAATTTTGCCATGTTTGATTTCAGGATGTTTGATGAGGTATTCCATTGCGGTTATGATTTCGGCGATACCGGCTTTATCATCGGCGCCAAGCAAGGTTGTACCGTCTGTTGTAATCAGTGTTTGTCCCTCATAGAGTAACAGATCTTCAAAATAATAGGGTGATAACACGATCTTTTTTTCCCTGTTCAAAATGATATCACCGCCATCGTAGTTTTCAACTATTTTCGGAGTGACATTCGTTCCCGAGAAATCTGGCGTGGTGTCAAAATGGGAAATGAAGCCGATGGTCGGAACAGCTTTTTCGGTAGTACTGGGTAAGGTAGCCATGATATAGGCATTGTCGTCAATGGTTACTTCCTTCATGCCGATTTCCTTCAGTTCCTCCACTAGCTTATAGGCGAGGTCCCATTGTTTTTCAGTACTCGGTGTGGTATCGGAACTCGGATCACTTTGTGTATCGATTTTCACGTAACGTAAAAACCGGTCCATTAACTGCTGCATTTGTATAATTTTTAGTTGAAAAAACTGTTATTATCAAACAAGTATACGAATCTATTGTGATGTATCTAAGAGCTTTTATATCGGTTTTTACTTTTTTATGTAGCGTGCCAATGGCAAACGCTCAAGAGTGTACTCTTGATATTGGGGGAAAGAATACCGAAACCCTCATCAAGGTCTTTCAGCTCAACGACACCCAAATTGCACAAATGGAAACCTGGAGTGCTGAATTAACGATTCAAAACAAGGAGACCGAAGATGCCATTCAAAAACTATTTGATTCACATCCGCAAAGTAGTCACGAAGAGCTCCTGACATTAGCGAATAAATACAAAGCCCTACAGCAAAAAATAGTGGATGCTTCTTGGGAGGCCGATAAAAAGTTACTTACCGTCTTCAATGATAAACAGTACGAACGGTATTTGCAACTTTGTATGGAAGCGGTAAGAAGACCTATAAAAGTAGTACCGACAGGTGTTAGGGACAGTATCGTGGATCCAGAATAATTGTCAACCGAAATCTGTTGATAAAATACGCTCAGCTAGGAAGTTTACTGCACCTCAGTTCGTATTTTTACCAAAATCCTCCTAAAATTCATGTATAAATTTTTCGTTCGGCCGTTGCTGTTTCTGCTTGATGCTGAAAACGCCCATTATTTTACTTTTTCACTCGTTCGCACGCTTTCTAAAATCGGTTTTTCTGGCATATTCAGATCACTTTATACCATAAAGGATAAGCGTTTGGAAAGAGAAGTGTTCGGACTGAAATTCGATAATCCGATAGGTTTGGCCGCTGGCTTTGACAAAGATGCCAAACTTTATAATGAACTGTCGGATTTTGGTTTTGGTTTTGTTGAAATCGGAACCCTGACGCCCAAACCGCAAGCGGGTAACCCTAAGCCTCGCTTATTTCGGCTAAAGGCCGATCAGGCCATTATCAATCGAATGGGCTTTAATAATTCAGGGGTTTTCGATGCAGTGGAACGATTGAAAAAACAGCATCGTGTATTGATTGGCGGTAATATCGGCAAGAACAAAGTAACCCCCAATGCAGATGCTGTCAAGGACTATCTTATTTGTTTGGACGCGCTTTTTGATCATGTGGACTATTTTGCCGTAAATGTTAGTTCGCCCAATACGCCAGGATTGCGAGAATTGCAAGATAAAGAACCCTTGACCGACCTACTGAAAGAACTCAAAAAGGAGAATAAGAAGTATGCGACCAAGAAGGGTGTCAAAGAGAAACCCATTCTTTTGAAAATTGCACCTGACCTGAGCGATAACCAATTACTTGATATCATAGCCATTGTTGCGGATACGAAAATCAGCGGTGTAATTGCTACAAATACCACTATTGAACGTAAGAATTTGAAATCGGATTTGATCTTTAGTGAGGAAAAAGGAGGGCTTAGTGGGAAACCTCTGGTGAATAGGAGTACCGAAGTGATTCGGTTCTTGGCCGAAAAAAGTGGCAAGTCCTTTCCGATTATTGGAGTGGGAGGTATACATTCACCTGAGGATGCCCTAGCAAAACTTGATGCCGGAGCCGATCTGGTACAACTGTATACCGGATTTATATATGAAGGTCCGTCATTAGTGCGGAAAATCAACAAGGCCTTGTTGAAGCCCCTTGTATAATCTTTTCTCGAGAATTCAGATTTCCTTTAGAATACCGGGTGGTTTCCGGCTACTTGGTCCAATAGTCGATGACCAAAACATCATCTAAATGTGGTCCGAGAACTTCGCCAAAAGCCTTATGGTCAGGATGAGGCAAATATGTCGCACGATCTTCCTCACTTTTGAAGGTTAAAAAGAAGCAGTGCGTAAATCCCTTTTCGAGGCCTTCTGGGCTGTTATTCAATCCCCATTCGTATCCAGCAATCTCCGGAATTTTAGTCGGCAGGGCTGAAAATGCATCTTGAACTTTGGCAATATCGGTTTCAGAAGTACTGTCTTTGAACTTGAAAAGTACAACATGCCTTAAAACGCTATCATTTTCCATGGTTGTTTGTGGTATATTTTGTCCGACGGTCGAATCCTGATGGTTAGCAATAAAGCTTAGGGATACACATGCCATCAAGAGCAAGGGAAAAAGGTATTTCATTTTCATAAGACGTTATTTTCCGGTAAGATATAAAAAATGAGGTTGGCAGCCACGGAATTTGTATTTTTCCGACCCTAACGATTTTTAGAGTTGAATTACGAAATCCTCTTTGCTTTTATGGGCGCAACGGCAGCCCTTGCCATTTCTCCAGGCCCTGACAATATCTACGTGTTGATGCAGAGCATTACGAACGGTAAAAAGTACGGGTTAGCTACCGTTGCTGGGCTGATCTCCGGTTGTATTGTACACACATCTCTCTTGGCATTTGGAGTTTCTGCAGTGATCAAAAGAAACGAGAACCTTTTTTTTATAATCAAGGTGTTCGGAGCGATCTACCTTTTGTACTTGGCCTATCAGGTAGCGATCAGTACTAGCGCTATTGATGTTTCTCAGGGACGAGCAGAGAAGAAGAAAGTGGGTCAATTGTTCCGTCAAGGATTTATAATGAATGTCTTGAACCCCAAGGTGACGATTTTCTTCCTGGCCTTTTTTCCGGGATTCCTCTTTAGTAGCGAAATGAGTACGGTACTCCAGTTTTATATTTTGGGCATCTTGTTCATGGTCGTGTCTGCGATTATTTTTAGTTTGATTGCCGTGCTTTCCGGTATGATTTCTGAATACCTACTGAAAAATGCAAAGGTTGGACTGTATTTAAAGTGGATGCAAATCGTGGTTTTTGTCGGTATTGCGATCTACCTATTGCTTTCGGATAAATAGTGCTAATTTTACGAACGTAATCAATCTTCCTGACCTTGGAAAATGTCAAAATCATCGAATGTCCGCGCGATGCCATGCAGGGTATTAAGCCTTTTATTCCCACAGAAGATAAGGTGCGCTATATTCAATCACTATTAGGATGTGGTTTTGACACTCTGGATTTCGGGAGCTTTGTTTCCCCAAAGGCCATTCCACAAATGGTGGATACGGCTGAAGTTTTGGCCCAATTGGACCTTTCCGAAACGTCAAGTAAATTATTGGCGATCGTAGCCAACGTGCGCGGGGCAAACGATGCCGTTCAGTACGAAGCGATCGATTATTTGGGGTTTCCTTTCTCCATTTCCGAAAATTTTCAGATGCGGAATACGCATAAGACCATCGCACAATCTATAGAGACTTTACAAGAGCTCTTTCAGATTGCCGATGCCTCGGGAAAAGAGGTGGTTACCTATATTTCAATGGGGTTCGGCAATCCCTACGGCGATCCATGGAGCGTGGAAGTAGTAGGAGAATGGACCGAAAAATTGGCGCATATGGGTGCTCGTATTCTTTCGCTTTCCGATACGGTCGGTACCTCTACCCCTGAAGTCATTGACTATCTATTTTCGAATTTAATTCCGAAATACCCAGAAATCGAATTTGGAGCCCATTTGCATACAACGCCTACGAAATGGCATGAGAAAGTAGATGCTGCCTTCAAGGCTGGCTGTAGAAGGTTTGATGGTGCTGTGCAGGGTTTTGGTGGGTGCCCTATGGCAAAAGATGAACTCACCGGAAATATGCCTACCGAAAAAATGCTGTCCTACTTCAATGCTGAGAAGGTGGATTCGGGAGTCAACTGGCTGGTTTTTGAGGCCGCTTATAATAAGGCTTCGGAGTTGTTCGCTACCTATCATTAGCTGTTGTCGACTAGCCCTCCTAAATAGTTGTCTAGGTTCATTTGAAACAGAGTGCCTTCCACCAAGTCTTGGACGGCTTCTAATTCCTTTGCGTTCATTGCAAAGCTGATTTGCGGAGCCGGTGAATCGACCAAAAGTGCCTTACAAGATTCATTATGAGCGCAGTTCTTGCAAAGCGAGCTATTTTCCTTGGTATATTTTATATTATCCGAAAAGCGAATTAGTTCTTCCTTTGAAAGTAGTAATCCAGTATCTCGGAATACGATTTGAACTTTTGTGACGGTATGGCGCAGATTTCCTTTCCATTGAAATGCAAAACCAAAATCGTTGTGGTAAATGGGGTGTATATCTTTCATAGTAATATTCTTATATGAAGACCATCTTAGTAACAGTCCATTTTTAGTTGTTCCCTATGTTCGTAGATGCTTAGGGGTGTATTCAGTTTTTCTGCCGTTATCGATTCCAATTCCCTTAAAACTGCTTTTTGCATATTCAACGAACCGCATATGTAGATGCTGCCACCGTCGCGTAAGAGGTTTGAGATCAGTTCGGGATTTCTTTTGACGAGGTCTTGAACGTAGTTGCATTTGTCTTCCCTTGAGTAGGCGATTTGAATATCGGTTAATTTTTTTCTTTTAGTGACTCTCGACAATATCCCTTCATATAGTGCTAAGGATTTTCTTTTTCGCAGCCCCAAAAACAAATATGTTTCCACTTTTCGACGGTTCTCATGCAGCATGCCTAAGAATGGAGCTATACCTGTTCCGTTTGCAATGAGCAACACAGGTTGGTTGTTTTTTGGAAAATGGAAACCGATATTCTCTTCAATCAGTACTTTCATGGTTTCCCCGAGTTCAAGTTCACTTAGTAGGGGCGAACAAACACCATGCGCATGTTTTTTGACACTTAGAAGGATGTCGTTTTCCATTTTGGCAATTGAATACTGTCGCTTAATACCATCGTCAGGTACAATTCCGGCCAAATCCCCTGATTGAAAACTGGCTTTTCTATGAGGTCGCAGGCGTATCAAAAAAGTACTGTCATCGTTTAGAGCTGTACGTTCTACAACCGTGAATGGCTTGGCCACGGAGACTTTTTGCCGTTTTCTAGAAATTTGAATCGCAATAGGGGTTTTGGTTTCCGCGGTCCATTGATGTACCCAGTCTTGAAAAACACGGTCGTTTTGGTTATTGATTTTATGAATTGGCAGTACCCTTTCAAACCCGTCGGTTTTTTCCAATAACCCATCAACGGCGATGGCAAAAGCGCAATAATCGGGGTAAAGTAATGAACCAAACCCGACCACGGCGAACTTTATCGTATGTCGTGTTTTAAGTTGCTTAAGTAGGGTAGCAAAGTTTCTTGCATTGGTTGGGGCATCGCCCTCCCCGTAAGTAGAGGTCAATATAATGAAGTGTTCCGCTTTTTCATAGGTGGAAAATCGATTCAGCTCGGTTATGAAAACTGATTTCCCGGCATGGGTCAACGCTGAGGAGAGTTGTTTGGCATAGCGAAAGGTGTTACCTGTTTCAGAACCCACTAAGACGATATGACTTGCCTCGTCTTTATCGGCCATAACCAAGTTGGATTTTACACTCCTTCTGCGTTTTATCCACATGACCAAGCCAGAATACACGAAAAACAGAATAGAAATACTGGCTGATAAGAGCACCAGTGCCCATAGTACCGAACCCTGACCGGTATGCAGGAAGAGGCTCCATCTGCTGGCCAAGGCGGTAAACGGGTAGTTGACCTCACTTAGAATTTGACCTGTATATTGATCTACATACACTTCTTTATCTTTAAGAGTAACCTCAAAATAATCTTCGGGCATTTCGGAAAACGGAAAATTGACAGACCTGACCTCGGATAGCTTGAGCTCTGTGAAGATTTGTAGTTCATACGGCATCACATCGGGATTGATTGCCGAATTTGGCTCAAGCATTTGATGCGTTCGTTCGGTATTTGGAATAAACGAAAACTTCTCGGCCGAAAGATAGACGCCTGTTGCCGCTACAAGAATAATCGGTGCCAAGAACAAGCGTCCTAAAATGACATGGTACCGCAGTTCAAAATAGTCTTTTTGAACCCTCGAAAAGAGCTTTTGCACCCCACCTTGTCTTTTGATGATCAATACCAAACCGGTAACGGCAATAAGGCAAAGTAAAAAAGACACCAACCCTACAAAAAAACGACCGATGCCTTTAAGGAATAGCGACCGGTGTAAATTGGTGGTAAATTGAAAAAGGGACGCCTGAGGGGTAGGTTCGCCTAATTTTTCGCCGGTTTTCGGGTGCACGAAAATGGTTTCACTGTCTCCGTTTGAGATCACTACCGAAGCGATAAGAAAGTCGTTATGATCCACCTCTAGAGATAAGACTTCGTCATAATGGTTCTCCAGGGCTTCAATGGTTTCGGATAAGGTAATGCCTGAAATAGCAATAGGCTTATAGGGCTTTGAGGCACTAATGATAGGTTCAAAAGCCAGAATGGCACCAGTAACGGATGCAAGCACTAAAAAAAGAGCGGAAGTAAGTGCCAATACCAAATGACTATACCTCCAAATAGAGACGGTCATGACGTATGTTTATTGCGGAATCATGCGCACATAGCGAATAAAACCTTTGCCTTCTTTTTTTGACTTTAGATTTTCGGAGGTGAGCTCGAATTCAACATCATCCTTGTAGTACTCTTGATCTTCTACGGCAGATTCAAAACGTATCGTATACCCAGCATCGATTTTGTCCGCCGGAATTTTCAATACCGTCATTTTGCGTTGACCACCTGTTACTGTTTCGCCGACAATAGCATCGATATCGGGTCTTTTGATGCCGTATAGATGCTTCCACCACTCTTCGATATCGCGGTACCATTCATTGTCATCGCCCTGTACATATAGGGTTTCAATATAATCACCTTTCGTATCAAGTAACGATACGACGACATAGGCGCCTTCTCCGGTATAGTTGGTCAGTTGGATCATACATTTATAGTTGACCGTTTCGGGAGGGGTGACAAATCCAAAAACAAAGAGCATGCTTAGGACAAGCGCATTTTTTAAAAAAATCTTCATGATATACATTACCTATTTAGTCGATTTACTATTTTAAAAAATCTAAGCTGGACAGTTGACCTTTGAGTTTTTCGTTTTCACTGACCAGATCATATACCGATTCCTCAAAATCCGTTTGTATTGTAGAATCTGCGCCTTGGTCAACAAGATGCTTCAAAATGTCGGTAGAAGTGGAACTCATCGCCGCAAGATGTAAGGCCGTATTACCGTCGTTATTTTTATGATTGATATCGATATCAAATGCCTTCAATCTTTTTAAAAGTGAAAGGTTGTTTTCCTTGGCCGCCAGATGTAAAATTGTATTTCCATTTTCTTGTACTTCTTTTACATCCAATCCCTTAGCCTGTAGTAAGCTCAATTTTGTTTCGAATACCTTCGGCTTTTTCTGATCGAAGGTGTTCAGCACAGCATGAGCCAGGGTGTTCCCTTTTTTGTCTTTGGTTTTGATATCGGCTCCTTGTTCCAGAAGGAACTTAACGACTTCAGGATTATTGCGATTTACGGCCATCATAAGCGCTGAGCGACCATTTTCATCCTTAGCATTGAAATCTGTGACATAGTCGGCTAAAAAGGTGACGACTTCCAAAGAATTATGGTTTGCTGCGTTCATAAAAGGGGATACACCATCAGCGTCTTTCTGTGAGACATCGACACCTTTCTCAATGAAGTACTTAAAAATAGAAAGGTCCTCACTCTTTTTGGCAATAGCGTGTAAAGGGTTTCTTCCTTCGGAATCGGTGTCGTTGGCTTTGAGCCCTAATCCCTCTAGATAGATATAGGTTTCCAAGGAATTCTGGAAATTCCTGGTGCCTTGGCTCGCCATAAGAATAGCATTACCTCCATTTTTATTCTTAGTGTTAAAGTCGATCCCCTTCGAAACTAAATCCTTCAATAAAGAAATTTCACCCCCTTTTACGGCATAATGAAACAGTCCGTTACCGTAGTTGTCCTGGCTACTCAAAGAAATTCCCTTGTCGACAAAGTACTGAATCAATTCATAATTTTTAGCGAAGGGTGCGACCAAGAGAAGAGCATTGGCACCATTATGGTTTTTAGACTGAATATCGGCCTTGTTGGCCAATAGAAAGTCGTATAATGCTGGGTTCGTTTGACCGGTCACTGCAGCAAAATTCATTACCGAGTATCCATGACTATCTTCAATATTCGCTTTGGCCCCCTTCTCGACCAAATACTGCATCATTTCAAGATTGTTGCGGTAGGCCGCCCAAAATATATACGTTCTGCCGTCATGGGTCAATTTGTCCACTTCATTTCCTTCCTTGGACAAAAGATACTTTATGGTTGCGTTGTCCGTTTTTTCCATAAGCGCGTAACATACGGGGTCAAACATAGCGCTGGTGAGTGCTGTTATATCGTTTCCGTCTGTAATGTCTTTCTCGATATCCGCAATTGAGGGATTGGCTTGCCAGTAGGTTCGATCCAAAAAAATATTGTCCTGTCCAAAACCCAAGGAAACAAAAAGTAGCGCGAATAGAGCACTATAACTGTTGCTGATTTTCATGGTATCCTTATTTACTTTTTGATTTTTCATTTTCGGAATCTTCAACAAAGGCGTCAATGACGGTGGCAATCTCTTTTTCTTTTTGGATCTCATCAGAGAACAAGTGTTTGTACAACACCTTGTTGTCCACCTTCTCTTTGAGCACCAAGTCTGTATTTCGCGCAAACACCGAATCCCATTTGGCACGAACGGTTGCCCATTTAGCTTGTTCTTTTTGCCACCAGTCTGCCGCGGCCTGGCATTTTGAATTAGGAACTTTTATATAGGTATTATATCCTTTCTCTTTGGCTAGCACGACATCTTTTTCACCTTCTTTTCGAATGATTTTCGAATTGTCTTGATCATGAATCCATCCATTTTCCGTGATTTCGTGTCGATTGCCGCGCAGCGTAATGTTATAATCCCCACGGGTCGTATATTCACGTCGAGGTAGGGGGGCAGGGGTAGTATTTTCCCAATAGCTTTTGCCGTCAACATGCACCCAAGTAGCGGATCCTTCATATCTCGGACTATCATCTACCTGATAGACCTTTTGGGTCCATTGTCCAGCAACCTCCGCTGGGCTCTTCTTTTCAAAGCCCCAATGATTATCTCCATTATATAGATAGAGGTCGGTGTTTTCGAAAAGCCAATCTTGCCGCCAGTGTTTTACGATCATGGGGTCGGCTGGGTTTCCGACTTGAAGAATATGCTGTATGACCACTTGATCGTCTTTGTCGGTTACCAATTGTGCCCATTCAAGCCCCTTGTCTACCTTATTCTTGGAAGGTCTATAGAGAGAATCTGTACTATAGTTGAAAGTTTCTGCAAAATTAAAGGTCACCTCATAACAGCCACACATCTTTTTTATGGCCTCTCGATCCTGTTCATTATTGTTTTTTTGGGCGAAGGCCATCGTGCCTAAAAAGCAAAGGTATGCTGCTGCTATTATCAGTTTTTTCATTTCAAAAAGATTAAATATGGTTTCTAAAATTAATTCTTCAAAAATATAAAATTTATTTAGACTGATTAAAAATAAGATCTATATTTGTCAACAAAATTATTAGGAATGATTCTAAATAAGGTTGTAAGCCTTGTTTTCACGGTAGTTTTAATGGGCTCGTTATATGGGCAGGAAACAGCTGTCTCACAAGATTCTATCAGTATTCAAGATTTAGACGAGGTGGTTGTTACCGCAACACGGACCTATCGACAGCTTTCTTCCGTACCGTTGCCTGTAACCTTGATTTCTCAAAAACAGATTCAGCGCACTGGGGTTACACGCTTGAATGAGATATTAAACGAGCAAACCGGAATCGTAATGACTCCTGACGCCACAATTGGTGGAGGTGAGGGTGTACAGATTCAGGGTGTCGCTTCAGATTACATCATGATATTGATTGATGGGGTGCCCGTTGTGGGAAGAAGTTCGGGGAACTTGGATTTAAGTCGTTTTGCGATCGGAAATATCAAGCAAATCGAGATAGTAAAAGGGCCTTCATCGAGTTTGTTTGGGTCCGAAGCGCTTGGGGGTGTCATCAATATCATTACGGAAAAACCAACTTCTGATAGCGTTTCAGGACAGGCCGGGCATAGGGCCGCAACGTTCAACAATCAAAATACAAATGTGAGTTTGGGGCAAAGCCGTGGTGACTTCGGATATTTTATTTTTGCAGATCGCTTAAGTACAAATGGTTTTGATCTGGCCTCTGGAGATGAAAGCCAAACAGTTAACCCGTTCTATAACTACACCTTAAATGGGCGGGTATATTTTGATATTGGTGAAAAGATCAAGGTCTTTACGTCGGGACGCTACTTTTTCCAAGAATTCGATATTGATCCAAGTACCAGTAAAGAACAAGACGCCAATGTGCAGTTAAGGGTCGATCATCGACTTTCCAAGAATTCGAATCTTCAATACGAGTTGTACTACACGCGATATTTTACCGATGAAAAAACCGTCGATCCCCTTGACAATATGCTTTTGATAGCGAACGATTTCAATCAGCAATTGTTTCGTCCTGAAGTACGCTTCAATCACAGTTTTAAAGCGAACAATACCTTAACCGTAGGTGCTGGATACAATTTCGAGACCCTCGACCGTTCCCTATTTGCCGATGTCGTACGTTTCGATTCCCAGTATATGTTCGCGCAATACGACTTTAAACCAATAGATAAGTTGAACATCATTGCTGGAGCCCGGTTCGATACGCACAGCGAATACAATTCACAATTGAGTCCGAAATTCTCTGCGAGATATGATTTCAATGACAAGTTCGCTTTCAAGGCTTCAGTAGGTAGCGGTTTTAAGGCCCCGGATTTCAGACAACTCTATTTGGACTTTACAAACGCGGCCGGAGGTGGATATTCCGTCTTTGGAAAAGAGGTCGAAGCGGAGGGCATACAACGACTAGTGACCAATAATGAAATCGCAAACCTGGTCGTTGACGATAATGATTTGGGTCAACGACTAAATGCAGAGCGTTCTATCGGTTATAATGCGGGCTTTACTTATATCCATGGAAAGGTCACTGCGGATATTAACTTCTTTCGAAATGATTTTGACAACCTGATCGACACTCGAATATTGGCCTCGAAACGCAATGGCCAAAATGTGTTCGGGTATATCAACCGTGAAAGCGTTTATACCCAAGGGCTAGAATTTAATGTCAAGTACCGTATCATGGAAAACCTAAACCTTTCAGGAGGATATCAATTGCTCTATGCTTTTGACAATAACAAGGAAGATGCCTTGAACAATGGCGAAGTTTTTGGCCGTGATCCAGAGACCTTACAAACTATTCGTTTAACAAAAGACGATTATTTCGGTTTGGAAAACCGCTCACGCCATACGTTGAACGCCAAGGTTTTTTATGAAGTACCAAAGTGGGGTGCCAATGCCAATTTAAGAGTGGTGTATAGAAGTAGATTCGGTTTGACAGACCGGAACGGAAACGATTTGTTGGATGATTTCGACGATTCTTTTGTCCCTGGATATGCATTGGTCAACCTCACTTTAGGAAAGACGTTCTACGAAAAGTATCAATTGCAATTGGGAGCGAACAACCTTTTGGATTTCAAGGGACAAAACCCGTTAGCGGTCCAAGACAACGAAATTCTGGTGAATCCTGGAATACAATTATTTACACGTTTAACTTTTCAATTTTAAATTTCAAAACAAGCATGACTATGAAAACAACACTAAAATTATGTACAATGCTATTAGTGCTCTCCGGATTTGTATCCTGTAGCGATGACGACGATCCGGTGGCGGAGTTTACGGTGACCGCTATCACCCCGGAGTCGGGAACTGTTGGAACGGAAATTACGATTACCGGAACCGATTTTCCTTCGGATGCCGGTAGTATCAATTTGACTTTTGGCGGTGTTTCTGCCACAATCAATTCGGTGAGTAGCACCCAAATCGTCACTTCAATCCCGGCTGGCGCTACCTCAGGGGAGGTAAGTATTGTAGCCAACGGTACCACAAAGGCAGCGACGACGAGCTTTACCGTATGGTCGGATTTGGTGACGGGTACTATGGAGAATTTATTTGCCCCGCAAATAGGAGGTCAAGGCCAAGGCGATATAGGAGGTGAGTTTACGAAGTTCAGCTTTGCCTCCGGAGAAGTTACTACAAGTGATACGGAATGGGATATTGCGTTCAGGGGTACGACTATTGCTGTCAATGGTGGCGATGTAACAGGAACCAATGATGAACCAGAACGCAACGGAAATGGCGCTGCTGCCATCGTTGATGGTATTTTTAGTGAAGTGAACTCCGCTGATGGACTAAGTTTCGCTCAAGATGCCGCTGCTGTTTTCGCAATTCCTACGGGAAGTGATAATGGTTGGTATAACTATAACTTCATGACCAACGTGATTTCACCAATACCGGGAAAAGTATTGGTATTCAGAACATTTGATGGTAGATACGCCAAAGTGGAAGTCTTAAGCTATTATGAAAACGCCCCGACCAATCCGGACGGTTTTGCCGATGCAGCCCGCTATTACACGTTTAATTATGTGTATAACCCGAATGAAGAACAGACCGATTTTTGACGAAGGAATAAATCGTTTTTTCTTTACTCAACGAATGATGTTAAAGGAGGGTAGAACCTGATATCCTAAAAACGACAATCCGCTTTTTTGGCAAGTAGTGACCAACTGGAAAAACTATAGTTATCGTAGCGCTCTAGATACAGTGTTTTAGAATCTCTTCGTTCGTGTATCAATACAAGAGCAACAAAACCGTAAAGCAGACGAAATAGCACCACTATAAATTCCGAAACAAAATGGAGCTGATATATAAAAATGATTATGGGGCCGTGTTTCATGTGAACAATAGTCCTAATCCCGCCTGTGAGATGCAGCTCGTGATTGACACGGTAGGTCTATTTATGTCGCGAGCTGATTTGGACCATTTGTTAGCAATAGTCATTAAATCACACGAACCTTGCTATTGCGAGGAATGTGGGGGTCAATGCAATAAGATTTGGTGTGCCAACCCCTTGATCGATATCTGCCTTAAAGTAGATGAAGCCATTTTGCGCCAAATGGAAGATTTAATACGCGGAACGCAATTCATGTTAAATATGGATAGTACGCTGCAGCAGTATCGCTTGAAAATGTAGCGGAAAGTGCCTACATTTCGCTTACGATGTTCACGATATCGGTGTGTTCTTGAGTAGAGGCGCTGTTGCGGGTACCGTAAAAATATAGGGAGTGTTCGTCAATTTTGACATCGAAAATTTCTTCAATGGTTTCCTTGATTTTTTCGATTCTGGGGTCACAGAATTCCAAAACTTCGCCGGTATCCGTTAAGATGATATGATCGTGATTGCTTTTGAAGAAAGATTTTTCATATTGGGCCACTTTGTTGCCAAACTGATGCTTGCGTACTAAATGGCAATCGAGCAAAAGCTCCATGGTATTGTATAAGGTCGCACGGCTTACCCTATAATTCTTGTTTTTCATTTGAACATATAACGAATCGATATCTAAATGGTCATCATTATTGTAAATCTCCTCCAGAATAGCATAACGTTCAGGGGTCTTTCGATGTCCGTTTTCTTCCAAAAAGGCGGTAAATACTCCCTTTATGATACTAAAACTACTTTCGCAGGCCATAAAAATTCTTTTTATAAAGTTACGGATTTGATTTTGTTTTTACGGTTGTTTAAGCATACAAGAAGGACTTTCCCGATTCTAGGGATTTTTTAACTCAGACAGTAATCATCTCGAAAATGCTTAACCCAACCTCAGGCGCTTTCTACTTCTGTATGGGCACTTCTGTTGTTACGTAGTAAAAGGGGTATTCGATTCGTCTAATTCTCATTAACTTTGCTAAAAATAGTATCGATGAACAAAAAAATAGAAACATTACTAAATGACCAGATAAAATACGAGGCAAATGCCTCAATGCACTATTTGGCGATGGCCTCATGGGCAGACGCCCAAGGGTACAATGGCATTGCGGAATTCTTCTATTCACAGTCGGAAGAAGAACGGGTACACATGATCAAATTAGTGAAGTTCGTCAATGAACGTGGAGGAAAGGTCGAGGTTTCCGCTTTGGAAAAACCCAAGGCGTCCTATAATTCATTACGGGAGCTATTTGAGGCATTTCTAAAGAGCGAGATGTTCGTTACGGAGCGGATCAACCATGTGATTTACGAATGTCTAAATGTTCAAGACTATAATGTTCACAATTTCATGCAATGGTACGTGACAGAACAACTGGAAGAAGAAGCTGTAGCCCGCACCTTATTGGATAAACTGAATATTATCGGCGATGATAAGTCCGGACATTATATGTTCGATCGAGATATCAATACGATCGCAACTTCAGTGGATGTAGAAGAATAGGTTTCACGATTGTTGAAAAAAATTTATAAGATGCCGTCTGTCGGCATCTTTTTTTTGTAGTTTTGTTATTATTTAGATTTAATAAAAATAATGAAATCAGTAGTATTTGTGAGTCCCTGTATTATAGTTGCCTCTGATTGTGGGGGTTGCGTTGGTACTCCAAAAAAGAAGTGCTGTAAAAAATACAAGAAGAAAGGGAAGAGCAATTGCAGACGCTGCCCTAGACTTTAACGACTGCCATTTAATGCCCTCCAAGCTGCTCTGCTGTCTCCAACACGCTCAAAATGTTAAAAATGAAAATTTATTTAGAATAATTCTAAATAAATTTGGCAGCTAATCTGTGTTGATTTAGTTTTGTGTTTTATTTAAAACAAGTCTAAATAAATATAGAATGAAAAAAGTATTACTTATCCTTGCCTTTCCTGCCGTAATCTTCACTACGTCTTGTTCCTCCGATGATAATGATCCTCCTATTGTAGCTATTGATCCAACCTGCACGGATGGTGTGCAGAACGGTGATGAGACCGGGGTCGATTGTGGTGGTAGTTGCACTCCATGTACAGCGGCGATCGACAACCCAGCGAGCTATACTTTCGAAAGAGATGGTGAGTCCACGATTAGTTTTGACGGCCAGACCACACGATTGAAGATGGGTGATGAACTATTAAGTGCGTTCAAAGTGGAAACCAATACCGCTGAGAAAATACAGGCCATGTACGCCCATTTAGAAGGTGTTATGGATTTTGAGGATGCCGATTTAAACGCCTCCGATAAGAATATACGGAGTAAAACGGCGGCATCGGCCGACTATTTCAGTGCCAATGCCACCGATCAAGCCTTGATCCGTGCAGATTTTGATGGATGGATTAGCGCTCAGGTGACTGAAGTCTTTCCTAACTGGGGGGTAGTCGCAACCGCGGGTACAGCTGGCCAATTGGCAGATGGGTCTTCTA
This sequence comes from uncultured Flavobacteriaceae bacterium, assembly GCA_947494565.1. Taxonomy (GTDB): domain Bacteria; phylum Bacteroidota; class Bacteroidia; order Flavobacteriales; family Flavobacteriaceae; genus Maribacter_C. The sequence continues at coordinate 105,740 of CANLVG010000009.1, forward strand.
CCAGGTATGTCAGCGCCAAAGGGTTGGAATATAACCAACTGTTCAATAAAGGACTTATTGGCGCATTGACCGTAGATCAAGCTTTGAACAACTATTTGAGCCCGGCGGTACTCGATGCTGGTGAAAATCGGGCCGATAATGATGAAAATGTCGTGGCAGAAGGCAAACCCTACACGAACATGGAACACAAATGGGATGAGGCCTATGGATATGTTTTCGGACTCAATGCCGATTCCGCAGATCCGAATGCGGATTTGGGGGCTGATAGTTTCCTCAACAAATACGTGGGTCGAGTAGAGGGGGATGCCGATTTCGCGGGTATCGCCGATGATATTTTTCAGGCCTTTAAGCTTGGCCGGGCGGCAATAGTGGCAAAAGCGTATGATGTGCGCGATGAACAAGCTGAACTCATTAAGGAGAAAATATCCGAGATAATCGGTATTCGAGCGGTATACTACTTGCAACAGGCAAAAGTGCCTTTGGCCGGAGAGACACCTGCATATGGCACGGCCTTTCATGACCTGTCGGAAGGATACGGTTTTATTTATAGCCTACAATTTACGCGAAAGCCAAATTCATCTGATGCTTACTTCACAAAAGCAGAGGTTGATGCCTTCTTGACAGATTTGATGGACGACGGTGCAAACGGGCTTTGGGATGTGACCCCCGAAACCCTTGACGGCATTGCGACCGCCATTGCGGAGCGATTCGATTTTACATTGGCCCAGGCGGCAGAATAGTTTTTTTGAAATTTTAAAAAAAAGGCGGCTTGTTCTTAGGTTAGAACAGGCTGCTTTTTTACTTTTGTTTACTTAGAATAAATAAAAATAAGAAATGAAAAAGTTATTGGGAACACTCTTGTTTTTAGGTCTGCTTTGGGCTTGTTCTTCGGATAACGGAGAAGCACCCGTACCACCAACAACTGGGAACCCGGAGCCAACACCGCCCCAAGAAGTGAGTTTCGAACGCAATACCATGTTGGTCAATTGGGCCGATAACATCATTATCCCGGGTTATGAAGCCTTCGATGCCACTCTTCTTGACTTGATGACCTCCTTTGAAAATTTTAAGACAGACGCTAGCAGTTCAAATTTAGAGGCGTTTCGCAGTTCTTGGCTAACGTCCTATAAAAGCTGGCAATGGATTTCGATGTTCGAGATCGGCCCTGCTGAAGTGCTGGATTTTCGCCTGAACATGAATATTTATCCCACTGACGCGACCAAAATCGATGAATTGATCATATCGGGATTATATGACCTATCACTGCCTTCCAATAGGGCTGCAAAAGGCTTCCCCGCATTGGATTATCTCTTGAATGGTCTTGCTACGACCGACGAAGCTATAGTATCAAAATTCAATGGCGAAAATAAAGAGGAACTACTTGCTTATATAGATGCGGTCTTAGCGGATATGAAAACACGTACCGCCTCCATTTTATCCGACTGGAAATCCGAGTATCGTAATACCTTCGTGTCAAATGATGGAGCTTCGGCAACAGCTTCGGTAGACCGTTTTGTAAATGATTATGTTTTCTACTACGAAAAATTTCTAAGAGCTGGCAAAATGGGTATTCCTCTGGGCGTTTTTTCAGGTAGCACCTTACCGCAAAATGTAGAGGCCTTCTATGAGCCCGAGATTTCTAACGTGCTTTTTCTTGAAGGACTGCAGGCGGTTCAAGATTTCTTCAATGGCAAACACTATGGCTCCGACACTTCAGGTGAAAGTTTGGCCTCTTATCTAGATGCATTGAACACCTTAAAGGATGGCGAAGATTTGACTAAAGTCATCAATGATCAATTGAACAAGGCCCGCGAAATGGTGGAGACCTTGGATGCCTTTCGCGTTGAAATCGAGAATAACGACCCACCAACGGACATGTTACTGGCTTATGATGAAGTACAGCGAGCAGTTCCTCTCTTTAAAGTTGATATGGTATCGGCCATGAGCATCAGCATCGATTTTGTTGACGCAGATGGGGATTAACTGATGAGGTCCTTTCAAGAAAAATATGTCTTTGCACCTAAGGAGGCAGCTCCACTAGCGGTCTTCCGTATTTTGTTCGGGCTGATGATGTTTTTGAGTATCGTCCGTTTTTGGTCCTATGGCTGGATCGACAAATTGTATATACAACCTAATTTTTTCTTTTCATACTACGGCTTCGAATGGATAAAGCCTCTGGGCGGTTACACCTACATGCTTTTTGTGATTTGTGGTTTTTCTTCAATAGCTATCGCCCTCGGGTACAAGTATCGAGCAGCGGCCATTACTTTTTTTCTGAGCTTCACCTATATTGAGCTGATGGACAAGACGACCTATCTCAATCATTATTACTTTATCAGTCTATTGGCATTTTTGATGATTTTCCTTCCGGCAAATGCCTATTTTTCTTTGGATGCCGCTAAAAACCCGAAGAAGGCCTTTCAGTACATTCCTGCTTGGTGTACCAATAGCATCAAACTTTTACTGGGCATCGTCTACCTTTATGCGGGTTTGGCCAAATTGAATTCTGATTGGCTCCTAGAGGCCATGCCCCTAAAAATTTGGTTGCCTTCCAAATTTGATACCCCCCTTCTCGGAAATCTGTTGAGCCAAGAGTGGATGCAGTATGCATTTAGCTGGGCGGGAGCCGGATATGATTTGGCCATTCCTTTTTTACTGTTGTATCGTCGAACACGCGTATTCGCTTTTATCATGGTTGTTGTTTTTCACGTGTTGACACGGGTTTTGTTTCCTATAGGGATGTTCCCGTACATCATGATCGTATCGACCCTGATATTTTTTGATGCACGCATACACCAAAAATTACTACAGTACATCGCAAAAGTATTTCGTTTCACCAAAGAGCGTTTTGACAATGGTAGCGGTCTTATGTTCAAATCGAGTCCCATAACCAAAGCGACCTATGGAGTTCTGATGCTCTTTTTTATAGCGCAATTGTGTGTCCCCTTCCGTTATTTGCTTTACCCTGGTGAGCTGTTCTGGACGGAAGAGGGATATCGTTTTTCATGGCGCGTCATGCTCACTGAGAAATCGGGCTATGCCCAATTCAAAATTGTCGACGGAAAATCCGGGCGATGGTTTTATGTAGACAATACGGACTTTCTGACCCCTTTTCAGGAAAAGCAAATGGCATTTCAATCTGACTTTATTCTGGAATACGCCCATTTCCTGAAGCACAATTTTGAAAAGGATGGCCATCAAGAAGTAGAGGTCTATGTAGACAGTCAAGTGGCTTTGAACGGGAGGTTGAGTACAGCGTTTATCGATCCCGACGTCAATTTAGCCGAGCAGAAAGAATCATTCGAACATAAAACATGGATCATTCCATTCAAAGATGAGATTAAGGGACTATAGTTATATCATCATTTTTTTGATCGCTAGTTTTGGCTGGTCTCAAAATGTCATTACAGGAAAAGTTTCGGATAGGAACGGGTCACCGGTACCCGATGCCGAAGTCTACCTTAAAGAGTTGCAAAGACTGACTTATACCGATGATACCGGAGGTTTTATATTTTCCGATATCGTCGGCGGGAAATATACAGTGATCGTTTTCGCCTTTGAGTATGAGGTCTTTGAACAAGAATTGACGTTTGATAAACCGTTGACTTTCGATATTGTTTTACAACCTCTCGAAACAAAGAATCTTCCCGAGGTGGTCTTGATCAAACGTCGAGAGCGTCTCTTTTCGTTACAACGATTGAAGAAGGTAGAAGGAACCGCTATTTATGCCGGCAAGAAAAGTGAAGTGGTTCTAGTGGATGGTATTACTGGAAATCTGGCGGCAAACAACGCCAGACAGATATATAGTCAGGTAGTAGGTCTGAATATTTATGATAATGGGGATGCGGGCCTGCAATTGAATATCGGAGGGCGGGGTCTGGATCCAAATCGCACGGCCAATTTCAACACACGACAAAACGGATATGATATTAGTGCCGATGTCCTTGGCTATCCTGAAAGTTACTATACCCCACCAGCAGAGGCCTTGGAAGAGATACAGGTAGTGCGCGGAGCGGCTTCCTTACAATATGGCACCCAGTTCGGCGGTCTGGTCAATTTCAAGTTCAAAAAGCCCAATCCTACAAAAAAAATCGAATGGACATCTCGACAGACCTTAGGCTCATTTGATTTAAGAACGAGCTTCAATAGCCTAAGTGGTACCATCGGTAAACTGAGTTACTATACCTATTTCAATTACAAGGAAGGAAGCGGATTTCGGCCGAACTCCAACTTTGGGAGCCGAAACTATTTTGCACACTTGGGTTATGCACTCTCCGATAAAACCAAGTTGACTTTTGAAACCACATTCCTAAACTATCTTGCCCAACAACCTGGTGGCTTGACCGATGCCCAATTTTTGGAAGATCCGACTTTTAGCAATCGAGAACGAAACTGGTTCGATGTAGACTGGAAGTTGTACTCGGTGCGATTGGACCACAAATTCTCATCCAATACCGATTTCAGCCTCGATGTCTTTGGTTTGGACGCCTCGCGAAAAGCATTGGGATTCAGAACTAACCGTGTTTCACAAGCCGATGACCTCGATGGCCCTCGCGAACTACTAGTTGATAATTTTCAAAACTGGGGAGCCGAAGCAAGAGTGTTGACCCGTTACAAACTCAGAGGAAAAGAATCTGCGCTCTTGCTCGGGTCCAAATTTTACAAAACGTCCAACGATCAACGGCAGGGCCCTGGGACAAATGCATTCAATGCGGACTTTACATTCGCGGATACGGAGTTTCCAAATTACGAGAGGCAATCACAATTCGATTTTCCCAATCTGAACATCGCCTTCTTTGGAGAAAACATTTTCAGTCTTACCGATAAACTGACCTTGACCCCCGGTTTTCGTTTGGAGCATATTAAGACCGAGAGTTTGGGAAGTTATAAGAATATTGTACTTGATTTAGCCGGAAATCCTTTATTGAATGAAGACATAGAAGATAATCGGGTCTTTGATCGTACCTTTTTGTTGCTAGGCCTAGGGGCGACCTACAAACTTTCAACCAGCGTCGAACTCTATGGTAACTTTTCCCAAAATTACCGATCGGTAACCTTTAGTGATATCCGTGTCGTCAACCCATCTTTTCAAGTGGACCCGAATATCAGTGACGAAGATGGTTTTACAGCCGATTTGGGCTTTAGGGGGCGCTATCGCGATGTCTTGTCCTATGATATAAGTGGTTTCGGACTACTATATGATAATCGCCTTGGTGAAATCTTAAAGGCGAGAACCCGAATCGATGATAGTGGTCAAGAAATAGAGACCGGCGGGATCGTTCGTTTTCGAGGTAATATCGGAACGGCCTTCATGTACGGATTGGAAAGTTTTGCCAATTGGAGTTTAAAAGAAACCTTTATGCCCGAGTCAGAACATATAAAACTTAATTTCTTTACCAATCTGGCTTTGACAAAATCGGAGTATCTTTCATCGGAAGAAGTAAATGTAGAAGGAAATCAGGTAGAGTTCATACCCACGGTCAATCTTAAAACAGGTCTCAGCTTTGGATATCAAAACCTGTTGGGTAGTATACAGTACACCTACCTGTCGGAACAATTTACCGATGCGACCAATGCGCCTCAAGATGTCAATGATAACCAACGAGGAATTGAGGGAACCATTCCCGCCTATGATATTTTGGACTTTTCCCTGTCCTATACCTATAAAAAATGGAAGTTGGAAGCTGGAATCAATAACCTCTTAGACGCTAGTTTTTTTACGCGACGGGCGACGGGGTATCCAGGTCCGGGAATCATTCCCTCCGAACCGAGAACATTTTACACTACACTTCAATTTAAATTATAAAATCGATACCTATGAAAATCCTAAAAAGAGTTTTAATCGTTTTACTTATTGCCTTGGTCCTGTTACAATTCTATCGCCCTGAAAAAAACGAGTCAGAATATCGTGAGGTAGCTTCCTTCGAAACAGAGACACAACCCAGTTCTGAAGTCAAAGCGTTATTGGAGGGTAAATGTTACGACTGCCATAGCAATAAGACCGATTATCCATGGTATGCCGAAGTGGCGCCGATCTCTCTTTTGATCGCCGATCATGTAGAAGAGGGTAATGAACATTTCAATGTTTCCGAATGGGACAGCTACGATGCTAAAAAGCGAGATCACAAATTAGATGAACTGATAGAGGAAGTGGAGGAAGGTGAAATGCCGGAGAAGGGATATGCACTTATTCATGGCGGTATCACTGAAGAGGAAAAGGCAACATTGATTTCTTGGGCGCAAAATGCACGGAAGAACTATGCTTTGGACAAATAGAGTTAAGAAGGTTTGATCTTGATATTCTTCAGGCCAGAAAGGTAAGGTTACTGAAGGTCAGGGCGAAGCGCTTTCCCTTTTTTTCACTACATTTGCACGCAATTAATCATTAATTGCCATGCAAGCCCACCTTGATAAAATAGTTGGAGAAGGTCTTACTTATGACGACGTACTCCTCGTTCCTGCCTTTTCCGAAGTACTTCCGCGTGAAGTCAGTATCAAATCAAAATTTACTCGGAACATAACCATCAATGTTCCCATTGTTTCAGCAGCAATGGATACCGTTACGGAATCGCGAATGGCCATAGCCATAGCCCAAGAAGGCGGTATCGGCGTGTTGCATAAAAACATGACCATTGAGCAGCAGGCCATAAAGGTTCGTAAGGTGAAACGAGCTGAAAGCGGAATGATACTTGACCCGGTTACGATGCCTTTAAATTCAAAGGTAAGCGACGCGAAAGCGAATATGAAGGAGCACAGTATCGGTGGAATCCCAATCGTGGATGATGCGGGCAAACTTATTGGTATCGTGACCAATCGTGACCTGCGTTTTGAAAAGAATAACGAAAGACCCATTTCGGAAGTGATGACTTCCGAAAACTTGGTTACGGCAGGGGAAGGTACTTCACTTTCTGAAGCCGAAGACATTCTACAAGAACATAAAATCGAAAAATTACCGGTTGTCGATAAGGAAAACAAACTGGTCGGCCTGATTACTTTTCGTGATATCACCAAGCTCACCCAAAAACCGATTGCGAATAAGGATGTATACGGTAGGTTGCGCGTAGCGGCCGCACTTGGGGTCACTGGTGATGCCGTTGACAGGGCGGAAGCCTTGGTGAAGGCCGGCGTAGACGCGGTAGTAATCGACACGGCGCATGGCCATACCAAAGGTGTTGTGGCCGTATTGAAGGAAGTGAAAAAGAGGTTTCCCGATTTGGAGGTCATCGTAGGGAATATCGCTACGGGCGAAGCTGCCAAATACCTCGTAGAAGCCGGGGCAGATGCTGTAAAAGTAGGTATCGGGCCAGGTTCCATTTGCACTACCCGAGTAGTGGCCGGAGTCGGATTCCCTCAATTTTCTGCGGTACTTGAGGTCGCTGCCGCGATCAAAGGAAGCGGCGTACCCGTAATCGCCGATGGTGGTATTCGATATACAGGAGATATTCCCAAAGCAATTGCTGCCGGTGCCGATACGGTGATGTTAGGGTCTTTATTGGCCGGTACCAAAGAATCCCCAGGCGAAACGATCATTTATGAAGGACGAAAGTTCAAATCCTATCGGGGTATGGGCTCGGTAGAGGCCATGAAGCAAGGCTCCAAGGATCGGTATTTCCAAGATGTGGAAGATGATATTAAAAAGTTGGTCCCCGAAGGCATTGTAGGTCGGGTACCCTATAAAGGAGATTTGTTTGAGAGCATCCATCAATTCGTGGGTGGACTAAGAGCCGGTATGGGCTATTGTGGAGCCAAGGATATCAGTACGCTTCAAAACACGGGCCGTTTCGTTAAGATCACAGCTAGTGGTATCAATGAAAGTCATCCCCATGATGTAACCATTACGAAAGAATCACCGAACTATAGCAGATAATCGCTCTATGGACTATACAAACAAAGCTGACGACTATTTCAATCATGAGCGTCCTGAAATGTTGGCTTTTCTACCTGAAACCTGTAAAAGGGCTTTGGATGTAGGCTGTGGGGAGGGTACCTTCGCCCTTCAAATCAAAAATAAGCTGGGTGCGGAAGTTTGGGGTATCGAATTGATGCCGGAACCCGGCGAAGAAGCGAAAAAATGTTTGGATAAAGTTTTTATCGGCCCATGCGAAAACTTTGTAAATGATTTACCGGATACCTATTTTGACGTCATCTACTGCAATGACGTATTGGAACACTTGGTTGACCCCTATACCTTTTTAGGACATCTGAAATCAAAGTTGACCGAAAACGGCGTAATCATTAGTTCGATTCCTAATATTCGATATCACGATGCCTTTAAAAAGATCATTTTACAGAAAAAATTCGAATACGAAGGACATGGCATCTTCGATAAAACCCACATGCGTTTTTTTACCAAAAGCAGTATCGCGAATATGTATGGGAATTTGGGTTTTAAAATCATAAGCCACAAAGGAATCAACAGAACCCGATCATTGAAGCCGTATCTTTACAATATTCCTTTTTTCTTCACGGCGATGGATATGTTCTATCTGCAGTTCGCAACCGTGGCCAAGCGGGCAAGTAATCCTAAAAAAGCTGATTGATTGCTGTATTTCAGTACTTTATCGAATTTTGATCTAATCTCAGTTCCTTTTTCATACATTTCGCCAAAGATGATAAACGAATTGAATTCAATTTGCCTTGGGTAAAACAAGTCGTTTTCTAAAGAATGACCATATGAGTTTGAGATTGTTGCCTTTTTTTCTGTTCAGTATCGGCACATTTGCCCAAGAAATAGGAGACTTCATTTCGCTGGCGCCAGGGGCTCAGAGCACCGATTTCGTTATTCCCTCTACCCATCGCTTTCAAAAGATCATTGAGGCCGGGGATAACCTGACCGAAGGAGGTACGCTTATGCGAGCCAATGATTTTTCCGGTTACGTACCCATCAACAATAGCAGCGAGAATGGATATCTAAGTATAAATTCCGAACGCGCTCCGGGTGGGGTGGCTATCCTTGACATTAACTATAATTCCAATACAAGACTTTGGCAAGTAAGCCGATCTGAAGCCGTTGATTTTACAGGGGTTTTTGCGACCGCAGCGAATTGTTCGGGAGCTGTAACCCCTTGGGGTACGATTATTTCATGCGAGGAGTATACAAGTGCCGATTTACAAAATAATCCTCGCTTTCCATTTCAAGGGTCGCGCGACCTTAATAACGACGGCTACGATGACTTTGGATGGGCTATTGAAATTGATCCTGTAACCAAGACGGTCATTGATCAACCTGGTGGTTTGAACGGAGCGGACAAACTTTGGGCACTTGGTAATTTCAAACATGAAAATGCCGCTGTGCATAGTAATGAACGGACAGTTTACCAGGGAGCAGATGCCAATGTAGGCTACCTCTATAAGTTTGTGGCCAACAGTGCTAGAAACTTGAGTGCAGGCAGCCTGTACGTCTATAAGGGGTCGAAAAATGGATCGGGGAATTGGATTCAATTGAACAACACGACACAGGAAGAACAGAATTCCACAGTAGATCAAAGCGCTAATGTCGATGCTACGGTCTTTAATGGCATCGAAGATGTAGAAATTGGCCCGGACGGTAAAATTTATTTTGCAGTGAAAGGGGAAAGTCGTGTATATCGTTTTCAAGATTCCGATCCGATTAACGGAACAACGGTCACACAAATGGAATCCTATGTTGGTAATGCTACATATACCATTACCCATGAAGGAGGTACCTCAGATGTGGATTGGGGCAGTGGTAATGATAATATGGCTTTTGACAATGAAGGGAATCTTTGGGTCATGCAGGATGCAGGTGATTTTCAAAATTATATTTGGTTAGTTGAAAATGGACATACCCAGAGCGATCCGAAAGTCAAAATTTTTGGTCGGACACCCTTTCGCTCCGAACCAACCGGAATTACGTTCTCACCCGATTACCGCTTTTTGTTCATGTCAATTCAGCATCCAAATAGTGGAAATGATAGCACTACACAGATTGATGCCGCTGGCAACGTCGTAGGTTTTGAGAAGGGGACTACCTTGGTAATTTCTCGAAATTTACCCTCGAATCTTGTTTGGTATTTGGATCGTGATGGCGATGGGTATGCCGCTGCTGATACGGTCTTGAGTCCGACAAGCCCTGGTTTGGGGTATACCACTACTGTTTTACCAACTACCGATTGTAACGATAACGACGCGACCATTAATCCAGATACAATATGGTATCTCGATGCGGACGGCGATGGTTATGCAGATCCGTTGACAGTAAAAAATTGTTTAAGTCCTGGAACAGGATACACGCGGACCGTCCTACCCACTACCGATTGTGATGATTCGGACGCTTTGGTGCATGCGATCAGTACATGGTACCTCGATGCGGACGGCGATGGCTACGCCGACCCTGTAACAGTGGAAAGCTGTCAAAGTCCAGGTACGGGCTATACCGATGAGGTGCTACCTGCCACGGATTGTGATGATTCGGACGCTTTGATCCATACGATCAGTACATGGTACCTCGATGCGGACAGCGATGGCTACGCCGACCCTATAACAATGGAAAGCTGTCAGAGTCCAGGTACGGGCTACACCGATGAGGTGCTACCTGCCACGGATTGTGATGATTCGGACGCTTTGATCCATACGATCAGTACATGGTACCTCGATGCGGACGGCGATGGCTACGCCGACCCTATAACAGTGGAAAGCTGTCAGAGTCCAGGTGCGGGTTACACTGACAATGTGCTACCTGCCACGGATTGCGATGATTCGGATGCCCAATTGACCACGGAAACCTTTTGGTACCTTGATGAGGATGGGGATGGTTTTACAGAGGATATGCCGGTATGGAGTTGTTTTAGTCCTGGCCAGGGATATACCCAAGATGAATTGCCTTTACTTGATGACTTGAGCATTGATGGCGCTATTCTTTTTCCCAATCCCACAACAGCGGAAGTTTCCGTTCTACTCGTTAAAACCTATGAGCAACTTGAGGTCGAAGTACTATCCCTGGAGAGAAAAGTAGTGTTTGAAAAAGTTTTTGTGAATACCGATAAGGTGGACCTTGTATTGGCAAACCAGCCAAACGGAATATATTTCGTCCATATAATTGAGAAGGGGAATTCCATTGGTTTTTACAAAGTACTTAAACAGTAAAATTCAAATTAACCATATTATTGGTATAGCTATTTAGGTAATTTATCATCAGCTAGAAGCGGACGTGTTGTTTCCTTTAAGACCAGTGTGAATTAAAAGTAAAGCGAAAAGAGAGTTCCCTTACTTACTGCCCTTACTAGTGTAGGTCTTCCAATCTTTCTCGAGATAGATATTATCTCCAAAATACTTGGCGATATTCAAAAAAGGTCCGGGTTTTTGATATCCCGGTACAGGAGAAAGCATATTCATTTCCTCATCAAGAAAGATGGTAGTTGGATAACTCAATTTCCCTTGCATCAGGGCAGCTGCGAACTCGTGGTATCCTTTTCTTCCCGACGGCACAAATTTGTAGGTCTTCCCCTTGAATTCAATTGGTTCTTTACCTTCTCCGTCCAACTTTACCATGTAAAAATTGTCTTCCATGTAGGCCGCCACTTCAGCATTCTGGAAGGTATCCTTGTCCATTTTTTTGCACCAACCGCACCAATCAGTGTACACATCCACAAAAATCTTCTTGGGGTTTTTATCCGTTTCCGCCAAGGTCGCGGCTTCACTCCATGAAAGCCAAGTGACTTCTTGGGCCCTATTATTTAGGGGTAAGAGTAGGAAGAGAAGAAGAGGCAAAACTTTTGACAGATTTGGTATACGTGACTTCATCGGGTTTGTTTTTCTTGAATTAGTCCAACAACTATACCAAAACTAACGAATTTTCGACATCTTTATTTCACGGATGCTTTTTCCTTTTTCGGATTGAACAGGTCTTTGACATCTACTTGGTTTTTTAGTAGGTCATCAAAATTCTCACGCTCTCGAATTAAGATGGCTTCGCCCTTATGCCATAAGACTTCCGGGGGTCTAAATCTAGAGTTATAATTGCTCGCCATGGTAAAGCAATAGGCCCCGGCATTGTGAAAGCTGAGAATGTCCCCTTCGGATATCTCATTGATCCTACGGTTACTCGCGAAGGTATCTGTTTCACAGATATAGCCGACTACGGAATAGAATCGTTCCCGTCCTTTGGGGTTCGAAATATTGGTGATTTTATGAGATGCTCCGTAAAGCATGGGCCGTATCAAATGATTGAACCCTGAATCGATACTTGCAAAAACCGTCGAGGTCGTTTGCTTGACCACGTTGACCTTTGCCAAAAAATGTCCCGCTTCGCTCACCAAAAATTTTCCAGGTTCGAAAGCCAAAGTCAACTCCTTCCCATATTCCTGACAGAATTCATTGAAACGTGAACTTAGTTTTTTACCCAACTCCTCGATATTAGTCTGAATATCTCCCTCTTTATAAGGTACTTTGAATCCGCTACCGAAATCTATGAAATCTAGGTTTTCAAAGTTTTTGGCCGTTTCGAAAAGTATTTCAGAAGCGTATAGGAAAACATCGATATCGAGGATGTCACTTCCGGTATGCATATGAATACCGTTGATGTTCATTTTAGTCAAGTCGACGATGCGAAGTAAGTGGGGAATCTGGTGTATGCTAATACCGAACTTTGAATCGATATGGCCCACGGAAATGTTCGAGTTGCCCCCCGCCATAACATGCGGATTGATTCGTATACAAACGGGAATGTCAGGGTGTTTACTACCAAATTGCTCTAATATGGATAGGTTGTCGATATTGATTCGCACGCCCAATTTAGAAGCTTCCTCGATTTCCTCTAAAGAAACCCCATTTGGCGTAAAGATAATCGCTTCCGGCTTGAAACCGGCCAGTAGTCCTAATTGTACCTCTTGAATGGAGACGGTATCCAACCCGCTGCCTAGACTGTTCATCAGCTTAAGGATCGCAATATTCGATAATGCCTTCGCGGCATAGTTCAATTTCAGTTTCTTCACGCCACTGAAGGCAGAGGTCAATCTGTTGAACTGGGAAGTGATTTTTTCTGAATCGTATACATAGACGGGGTCGCCGTAGGTTTTTGCAATTTTTAGCAAGTCATTTTGCTTCATAGCCCATTAAAATTTTATCAAATCTAATTCTCTTCTCGATCATCACAAAAAAATAATAACCAATAATGAAATATACAACAAAATGTTATAAATAAAACAAAAACAGAATTTGTTCCAAAGCGTGGTGAGTTGTATTTTTAACGAAAAACGTCATTGAATGAAGTTACCCATGTTCCCTTTGCAATCCATCTTTTTCCCAGGGGAGACCGTTCCCTTGCACATTTTTGAGGAACGGTATAAACAGCTGATCTGGGATTGTAGAAATGAGGCCACGACTTTTGGTATACCCGTATATATTCACGATAGCATTCATTACGGGGTAGAAGTGCAGTTAGTCGAAGTGGTCAATACCTATGAGGAGGGTGAAATGGATGTTACCTGTGTAGCGCGTCAAGTGTTCAGACTTGTGAATTTTCAAACCCAAATGGATGGAAAGCTCTACGCCGGAGGCGATGTTGAATTTCTCGACAATGAAATGGACGGAGACGAAAATACCAAGCGCTATGTACTCGGCAAGATAGAAGAATTATATGGGCTTATGGGCGTTCCTTATACTCCCATTTCAGTCGATAAATATAGCAGTTTTGTACTTGCGCATAAAATGGGGCTCTCCTATGAACAGGAATATGAATTATTACAACTCCCCAAAGAAAGTCAACGTCTTGACTTTATCAAGAACCATTTACTGACGACCATTTCGGTTTTGCAGGAAATAGATCGTACTAAGCTCACCATCAAGTTGAATGGTGATTTCAAAAATTTCGATCCTTTGGATTTTGATGAGTTCAAAATTTGAGGCTTTTATCCAGTCTTTAGCATTGGTGTTCCCTGAGGGTAACTCTTGACTCGATTAGGGTAACTTTAGTTCTCAAGGAGGATGTAAACTGACAACTATTACTTATTTTTGCTTCCGAATACAAAAGACCTTTTAACATATGAATCTTCACGAATACCAAGGAAAAGAAATATTAGCAAGTTTCGGTGTGCGCATTCAGCGCGGTATCGTTGCACATAACCCGAAAGAAGCCGTGGATGCTGCCAAACAATTGACGGCGGAAACAGGAACAGGATGGCACGTGATCAAGGCACAGGTACATGCTGGGGGCAGAGGTAAAGGTGGAGGTGTTAAATTGGCAAAAAATCTTAAGGAAGTAGAAGAGATTTCAAGTCAGATCATCGGTATGAACTTGGTTACACCACAGACATCGGCCGAGGGAAAAAAAGTACATCAGGTATTGATTGCAGAAGACGTGTATTATCCTGGAGATAGTGAAACCAGTGAGTTCTATATGTCCGTTCTACTTAACCGTGGTACCGGTAGAAATATGATTATGTATTCCACTGAGGGTGGTATGGATATCGAGGAGGTGGCCGAGAGTACACCGCACTTGATATTTACCGAAGAAATCGATCCTGCGACAGGTTTATTGCCTTTTCAAGCTCGAAAAATAGCTTTTAACCTAGGGCTTTCCGGAACGGCCTTCAAAGAGATGACTAAATTTGTTTCCGCATTATACAAAGCGTATGTGGAAAGTGACTCGAGTATGTTCGAGATCAATCCGGTCTTAAAGACCTCCGACGACAAAATCATGGCCGTCGATGCGAAAGTTTCTATCGATGACAATGCTTTATACAGAAGAAAGCAATATGCGGAAATGCGTGATTTGCGCGAGGAAAACCCTATCGAGGTCGAAGCGGGCGCACTGGGCTTGAACTACGTGGATTTAGACGGTAATGTTGGTTGTATGGTCAATGGTGCCGGTTTGGCCATGGCAACAATGGATTTAATTAAAATGGCCGGTGGCGAACCTGCCAATTTCTTGGATGTTGGTGGTACCGCAGATGCGAAAAGGGTAGAAGAGGCTTTCAGGATAATACTAAAAGACCCTGAAGTAAAAGCAATTCTGGTCAATATTTTTGGCGGAATCGTGCGCTGTGACAGAGTGGCCAACGGTATCGTGGAAGCGTACAAGAACATGGGCGATAGTATAAAAGTGCCCATCATCGTTCGCCTACAGGGTACGAACGCCGAGATTGCGAAAGAGATTATCGACAACTCTGGCTTGGCCGTACACTCAGCAGTGCAGTTTCAAGAGGCAGCCGATAAGGTAAAAGAGGTATTGAGTTAATATTTACTATATACAATTTAATAGAAGAGGGTAATGTTTTCATAACATTGCCCTTTTTTCATTTTATTACATTTCGCTACAATTTGTTCGGGTATAAGTGCTAGTTGTGACTTTTTGAACGCATTATCTTAGCCATGATAGAACAATTTTGAAGGAAACCCAGTTCGTTTCCTATCTTTTTTTCATGGTATCCTTTATCATAGCGTTACGTACTTTAATTGTGGGTTAACCTATTGACGTGCAGTTGCTTTATAGTGTCATGCTGCTTAGTTTTGCTATGTATATCGATGGATATGGTTTGCCTAAAAAATTGTTAAATCCAGTGTTCAATGTAACAATTTGAGAATTTAGACGTCTTTATAGCATATCATCAATCAATTATTAATCAAATCCCTAAACAATCGACAATCATCGAAGGGGTTAAAAAACAAACAAGTCATGAGAAAAATTAGTTTCGTACTAGTAGCTGCAATGCTATTATCTGTTGGAAGTACATTCGCAAACAACAATCCTGCAAAAAAAGGCAAGCCCTCTAAAAGTCTTACCGCTCAAATTGGGGCATTGTTGGATAATAATAATTTTACAGAGAACGATGAAGGCAAACAAGCCCAGGTATTGTTCACCCTTAACGACGATAGGGAAATCGTTGTCCTTTCAGTAGATGCCGACGATAATACTTCTCTAGAGGGGTTTATCAAAAGCAAATTGAACTATCAAGAAGTTGATTTGGCCAATTACAAAGAAGGTAAAAAATATACCGTTTCCGTACGGGTTGTAATTTAAGTGTTAGTTAATTAGAAAAAGTCCTGGTTATGCCGACAGCACGGTTTCAGGACTTTTTTTTGTTTTTGTATTTCACTGGGCTGATATCGGAATCGAATTTTTTTCGTTCCTGATGTCGAGGCGCTTTTTCCGATTTGCTGGCCGTACCTTTGTTTTGTTGACTCAAGAGCACTTCCCCTGGGTTTTTCGGATGTTCTTTGGTGCCTCTCAGATGCAGTATCAATCCATTCAAGAAGTTTCTTAGGACCTGATCTCCACACTCTCTGTAATTCGGGTGGTCGTCTTTTCTGAAAAAAGCACTTAACTCACTTTTAGAGATTTTAAAATCCGCTTGCTTCAGAATATCTACAATCTCATCATCTCTTAGTCTTAAGGCTACTCTAAGCTTTTTAAAAACATCATTATTTGTCATCTTGTAGTACTTTGTCGCAAGGTATTACAAATTGTTTTATGATTTCGTTGTTCTTTGCTTTTGCCTATTTTTATACGAAAATGTTGTTTTTTCTGTTATCTTTTAAAGCCAAGCAGGCGAATTAATTACGTTCCGAAACATGAGTACCCACAAAGAAAAACTGAGCATCCTTTCCGAAATGATCGAATTTGCGAAAGTAGATGGCGTAGTGAAAGATTCCGAATACCAATTCTTATTCGGTGTAGCCACCCAATTAGGGATTGACAGAACATTGTTTGAAGGTCTTTTTGAAAATGAAACGGAACACGTAATACCCAAAACGGCAGGTGATCGTATTTTGCAGTTCCATCGTTTGGTGCTCTTAATGAATGTGGATCAGGATCAACAGGAAACGGAAGTGGGCCAGCTTCATAATATTGGCCTGGGCATGGGGCTGCCACCCTCCGCCATAAATCAAGTGCTCTCCATTATGCATCAATATCCGAATCGGGTAGTTCCACCAAAAGTGCTTATTGATATCTTCAAAGCGCATTATAACTAGGTCAATCCTGGTTTATTTCCTCGTTCAACTTAATTTTTTTGTTAAAAAAATGTCAAAATGACAGGCTTTTAAAGTCTAAGCATGTCAAAAGGGCATCTTATTTGCCTTGGTATAGCTTTTGTCCTACTCGGATTGAATTTAATTTTTAATCAAAAACAAAAGCATCATGAGTATAGTGAAAAGAAATAATTTGGTTTTTCCGGCCTTAATGAACGAGATTTTTAAACCGGATTGGTTTGGTGGTATGGAAAATCTTTCGAGCAATGTTCCTGCGGTCAATATTAAGGAAAACGAAAAGGACTTTGAATTAGAGTTGGCGGTACCTGGTAGAAAGAAGTATGATTTCAATATTGAGATCAATGATAACGTGCTGACGGTATCTTCTGAAATTACGACAGAGAGCGAGGCTGCAACACACAATTATTCGAGAAAAGAATTTGGGTATACTTCCTTTAAGCGGGCTTTTACATTGCCCGAGACCATTAACGAGGATCAAATTGAAGCAGCTTATGAGGATGGGATTTTAAAGTTTGTGCTTCCGAAGAAAGCAGAGGCATTGCCCAAGCCCAAGCGGCATATCGAGCTCAAGTAAGGTATTTAAAAGCTATGAGGCGTGCTACCACCGCTGGTGGCCCCGCATAGAGGTTGGTTTAGTTGGTTAGTTGAGAAACGCTTCGATTGAAAAATCGAGGCGTTTTTCTATTTTAAGGGTTCATCCAAAATAGCCAAGCAGGTGATGATACCCTCTAGAAAATTGCCAAGCCGTAAGTTCTCATTGGGGCTGTGGATGTTGTTGTCAGGATTCGGTATTCTAATGGATACTGCTGGAATTCCCAGTGTCTGTATGAATGGGGCGATGGGTTGTGACCCGCCAGTAGTCCGCATTTTGATGAAGCCATCACCAAAGACTTTCCGCATGGCCCGCCCCAGCTGTTCCCCGATGGGGGAGTCCATTTCTGTTCGAAAGGGCTGCGAGCCTAACCGATACGTAAAGGAGGCCAATTTTGAATATTTTTTTCGTTCTTCCTCCGTAGGGATAGAATCGACCAAATGATAGCCTTGGTTTAAGATATGCTCTTTCAAGAGTTGCATGAGTCGCTCTCCATCCGATTCAGGCACCAGCCGCATGTCGATTTCCGCCACTGCCTCGGAAGGGATAATGGTTCGAACACCGTCCCCTGTCCAAGCGGCGTTGAGGCCTCTGATGTTTAACGAGGGGTACTGGAGAGTTTCTTGGTAAGTTGAACCCACCTGATCGATGGATGCAATACCTAGCCTATTCTTGATGTTCTCTAATTTCTCTGGTACGGAATTCAGCTGTAATTTATCCTTTTCGGAGAGTTCAATGCCTTTGTAAAAGCCTTGGAGGGTGACCCTGCCCTGTTCGTCCTTTAGGCTGGCCAATAGTTTTGCCATCCCGAATACCGGATTTGGTGCAAAATTACCATACT
This sequence comes from uncultured Flavobacteriaceae bacterium, assembly GCA_947494565.1. GTDB lineage: Bacteria > Bacteroidota > Bacteroidia > Flavobacteriales > Flavobacteriaceae > Maribacter_C. The sequence continues at coordinate 124,123 of CANLVG010000009.1, forward strand.
GACCGCTATGTAGCGGATATCTTGGGCCGAAAACCTTAAGAGTGGCCGTGGCGATCCCCCTGGCACCGAAGGTAAGCGTTGGTAGGTTGGAAAGGTGGCGGGTGCCATCCATAATGTAAAGCATATCGGCAGCCAAGACCTTGCGGTTTTGCATGACCGCCTTGGGTAAAGATGGACTTCCCATTTCTTCTTGAAAATCCATAATGACCTTTACGTTGAATGTGGGCTCTATGTTGCGGTCTTGTAAAATTTGGAGTGCCGAGACTAAAGACATGGCCGGGCCTTTTGAATCGGACGCGGACCGGGCAAAAATTCTCCAGTCCGGATTAAACTCTTTTTCCGGCATGTCCGACTTGATAATCGTCCATTTGTTTTTGTAATCTATTTCCTTAAAAACAGGTAGGAATGGATTTTGCTGATTCCACTTCGTTGTGTCCACCGGTTGTCCGTCGATCTGTAAATAGAACAAAATGGTTTTTGCTTTTGGAGCTACTTTTTTCTCGGCAAGGAGTAGGGGAGCACCATCTGTTTTTATCACCTGCGTTCTGAATTTCAATTTGGAAAAAACGGAGTCGCACCATTGTAAATTCTGTTGGATCTGTTTCTCAAAATGACCATCATTCGGTAACTTTAAAAACGAGGTCAAATTAGAAATCGCTTCTGGAAATTTATGTTTGGCCAAGTCGTTGATTTCTTTTCCGGACAATTTTTGAGCATCTGAAAATTGTGAAAAAAAGAGAATGGAAAGCAGAAGTGAAAAATGTATCGATTTTAGACCCGAATAAAAACGAAACATTAAATATGTGTGTCTGAAATGAGTGGATTTCATGATTTAGTCTTGTCTAAAAATTGAAATTAAAATATTTAAATCCAATTAGTTAAAATAATTTATATAAAGCTTTTTTTCTATTTTAAAAGCAGAGGCTGTTATTATTGAAATTTAGGTCTTTTTTCTGGTAATTAGCCTTTTTCCTGTAACATTTTTATCTCATCCCTTAGTTTGGCCGCCTGCATAAAGTCCAATTCCTTGGCCGCTTTTTCCATTGACTTTCGCTTCTCCCGAATTAATTTTTCTATCTGTTCTTTGGTGAGGTATTCGAGATCCGGTTCGGCCGCGCGCATCTCTTCCTTTTCAAAATGATAGGTAGAAACCGAGTTCTTTGCCAAGGCACTGTCTAAATTTTTGGACAGTGCTTTCGGGGTAATATTGTGTTCCGTATTATAGGCCGTCTGCTTCGCTCTTCTGTAGTTGGTTTCATCAATTGTTTTCTGCATGCTTTCGGTAATCTTGTCCGCATACATTATCGCTTTTCCATTTAGGTGTCGCGCAGCTCTTCCTACAGTTTGTGTTAAAGAACGGTTACTTCTCAAGAAGCCTTCCTTATCTGCATCTAAGATGGCGACCAAGGAAACTTCGGGCAAATCCAACCCTTCTCTTAGCAGATTCACCCCGATTAATACATCGAAAATACCTTTTCTTAAATCCTGCATGATCTCCACTCTTTCCAAAGTATCCACATCGCTATGAATGTATCGGCATCTAATATTGATGCGATCCATGTATTTGGCGAGCTCTTCGGCCATTCGTTTGGTCAAGGTCGTTACCAAGGTCCGTTCGTCTTTTTCAACACGCTGTTGAATCTCCTCGACCAGGTCGTCAATTTGGTTAAGGCTAGGACGAACATCTATAATGGGGTCTAGAAGTCCTGTCGGTCGAATGACCTGTTCCACATAAACCCCTTGACTGAGTTGCAATTCGTAATCCGCGGGAGTCGCACTTACATAGATGACCTGATTCTGCAACGCCTCGAACTCCTCGAATTTTAGCGGACGGTTGTCCATCGCTGCGGGCAGTCTAAATCCATAGTCCACTAAATTGACCTTTCTTGAACGGTCACCACCATACATGGCATGTACCTGGGAAATGGTCACATGACTTTCGTCGACCACCATTAAATAATCGTCTGGAAAATAATCCAGGAGGCAGAAAGGTCGCGTACCGGGGTCGCGTCCATCAAGATATCTTGAATAGTTTTCGATACCGGAACAGTAGCCCAATTCACGAATCATTTCCAAATCGAAACTTGTTCGCTCCTCCAGTCGTTTGGCTTCCAAAGGTTTTCCGATTTCCTTGAAGTATTCGACCTGTTTGACCATGTCTTCTCCGATTTGATGAATGGCGTTCTGTAGCACATCCTGCGAGGTTACGAACATATTGGCGGGGTAGATTCTCAGACTTTCGAATTCTTCTAAAATCGTATTATTGAAAGGGTCGAACGACTCTATCTCCTCTATTTCATCCCCAAAAAAGTGAATCCTGAAGGCATGATCGGCATAACTTGGGAAAACATCCACAACATCTCCTTTGACCCTGAAATTTCCGTTTCTAAAGTCGGCCGTCGTTCTGGAATACAATCCTTGTACGAGTTGATGAAGGAATTTTGTTCTTGGGATGACCTGATCTCTCTGGATATTGATGACGTTCTTTTGGAACTCAATGGGATTACCGATTCCGTAGAGACAGGAAACGGAGGCGACCACAATGACATCCCGACGACCGGAAAGTAATGAGGAAGTGGTGCTTAACCGCAGTTTTTCAATATCCTCATTGATAGAGAGGTCTTTCTCGATGTACAGGCCAGAGGTGGGTATAAATGCCTCGGGTTGGTAATAATCATAGTACGATACAAAGTATTCGACCGCATTGTCAGGAAAGAACTGCTTGAATTCAGAGTATAATTGAGCCGCGAGTGTTTTATTATGGGCCAAAACCAAGGTGGGCCTTTGCACTTTTTCAATGACATTCGCGACAGTAAATGTCTTGCCCGATCCAGTAACTCCCAAGAGTGTCTGGTACTTCTCGCCCGACTCCATCCCTTCTACCAATTGTACGATGGCCTGAGGTTGGTCGCCGGTCGGTTTGAATTCCGATACTACCTTAAACTTCATTTCCTAAAAATACAAAAGAGAACACGACTATTTTATCGTTTTATGGCGAAATGTTGGCTAACGATCTCACCACTTTCAGCATCGAGGTATTGGTACCAATAATCGGAGGCCGGCAGTGGTTTTCCGGCGTAGGTGCCGTCCCAACCTTTGTAGAGGTCCATCGTTTGAAAGACCAGTTTTCCATAACGGTCAAAAATGCGTAATTCACCTTGGAATCGGCACCTATCGTTCTTCATTTCAAAACGGTCGTTTATCCCATCCCCGTTAGGTGTCATGAACTTTGAAAATTCTATGGCACAGGTTTGTTCTGCAGTAGGTTCGCAAATATCAGGGTCGATGGTCACTGTAAAACTACTTTCACTACTACAGCTGCCGGATTCAAAGTAAATGTATATCATTTGTGATGTATTGATGATATTTCCGGAGCTCAATTGGGTTCCATTGCCCCCACTTTCGGTATAATAATTGTTGCCGACCGAAAGAATCGGCAAGGTGTAACTACTGCACGCTTGCACATCCTCCATCTCGTCGGCGACAGATGTGTCATTAATGGTAATGGTAAAGCTGGTTTCATCCGAACAGCTACCGTTACCGGTATGAATGAACAGTGATTGTGATTCGATAATCAGATCACCTGCATTGAGCAACATCCCGTTCGCATTGCTTTCAGTGAAGTAATTGTTTCCGGCACTCAATGGCGGTAGCGTAAATGAGTTGCATTCGTTGACATCGATGAGGGTATCGGCAATCGGACCACCGGTTATGGTAACGGTAAACATACTTTCGTCGGCGCAACCCGGAGTGCCCGCATAGATATAAATCGTTTGCGAGCTTGTAATAACATCCCCTGCATTGAGCTGATTTCCTCCACCATTGGTCTCGGTGTAGTATTCATTTCCTATGGAAAGTGCAGGTAGGGTATAGGAATTGCAAACGATCATATCAGATAATACCTCCGCTGTAGGTTTGATGATGGTAACGTTGAAAGAACTTTCATCGGAACATCCCAAGCTACCAATGTAGATGTAAATGGTCTGCGAGGTGGTGATGTTGTCGCCTGGATTTAATAGTAGTCCTCCCGTATTGGTATCCGTGTAGTACTCGTTGCCCGCAGTCAAAGGCGGCAAGGTATAGGCACTACATTCCGTTACATCCAAGAGGCTGTCAGCGGTGGGCGGGGTACAAGAAGTGGTCAACGTTAAATTGAAATCTTCTTCGGAGCTACAGCTACCAGTACCATCGTAAATGTAAAATGTTACCGGATAGGCCGGAAAGTCTGCAAATAGAATAATCGCTCCGGCTTCATAGGCAGTACCAGTTCCATTGGGTCCTGTATAATAACGTTCTCTACCCGTAAGATTGCTTCCAGTGATTTCCGGTAACAAAACGCCGTTCACATGGGTTTGGTGAGGTATGTCGTTTACTACGGGTGCGGCGGCCCCAGCATCCGTAATGGTCCATCCATCGGTAGTGGTCATATTCGTTCGAGCGATGAGACCATCGCAATAGTTGCTATTTCCTCCATGGAAAGCGCTATTCGGCCGAAGATTTTGAAGGTCCCAACCGATCAGCAGGGCATCGTAATTTGCCGTAGAGAGAGTTGCGCCGAGGAACATATTTTCAAAATCCGTTACATTTTCAATAGTCCAGTTGCCCAAGTTCTGATCGAACGAGCTGGCATTGGCGAAGGTGGCGGACATGCTGGTAATGTTACTGACATCCCAGTTGCCGATATTCGAGTTGAACAAGGTACAATTGGCGAACATGGAGCTCATATCCGTAACGCTGGATAAGTCGGGAGCATCTATAAAATTACCGACCAAATTAGCGCAAGATGAGAATGCACCGTTCATGGAAGTCCAGACATTGTTCCCCCATTGCTCAATGCTCACCAGTTTTTCGGAGTCATTTGGGGGTTGAGCGCCGTTATAGATCCTAGGGAAGAGTCCTGTAATACTTACGGTATACGTACCGGGTGTTGCATAGGTGTGAGTGGCGTCGCCCGTGTGATCGGTAGGTGCTGTACCATCACCCCAGTCTACCGTATAATTATAGATCTCGTTAGGGGCCGTTGGAATACTGATGCTTCTGCCGTCAGAGGTTCCGGGATTGTCCGTTTTCCATGTGGTCACGAAAGGTATGGTGCCCATGGGTAACCTGTTTTCAGTCATTTCAGGGCAAGCCGAAGGGTACAGTAAAGTACTGAAACAAAGGAGGAAGAATTGAAATAGAACAAGCCTCATTTGGTTTTAAGTTGAATTGAAGCATAGTCCGTACCAACTTGCAAGATACCCCTATACAGTGCTTCGTTTCTTTTTTGAATTCCGGTTTTGCCCATGTTTGCGTTACCTTTTTAATGCGAAATGCCCACGAATTTCCTGTCGATTCCGAAAAATGGCTTTGAACCAATAATCGGAAGCCGGTAGGGGACGTCCATTGAAACTTCCATCCCATCCGCTTTGATTTGGCCCGATTTGGGTTAGAAAATTACCGAATCGATCAAATATCGAAATTACTTTTAAGCTTTGCTCAAAGTTCTCGGGAGGATCGATGAACTGCCAAAAATCATTGACACCGTCACCATTAGGAGTAAAAAAACGGGGAAAATCACTTTGATCTAGATCTCTATCGACTGATCTGGAAATCGTTCCACAACCATTTTTATCACGAACGAATACCACTCGCCCTCCATCTATCACGTTTGAAAAGATAGGACTGTCTTGGTAGGGTCCTATCTCGTTGTCCATGGCAAATTCGTAGTCTCCGTTGCCGCTTGCTTGTATGGTAATCGTTTTCCCGTTCATTAAGTTAATGACTTCTACGGATTCAATAAGGGCCACTTCGGAGGCGACTACACTGAAAAGTTTCGTGCTTGCACATTCAATGGTTCCATTGGCCCCATCAACAAAATTATAGGCTTCATAACGGTATCTTCCGGGTTCGGTGATACCTACGCTTGTTGTTTCGGATAAGAGGGTTTCGGCACTTCCACTATTGGTGCGAAACCATCGAAAGCCATCGGCGATATCATCGGTGCTAATAGTATAGGGCAACTCATCGCTACATATGCCTACCAGATTTGGGAACTCGATTTGCGGTTTTAAGTAAATGGTCTCACCCGTGTCCTCATCGATAACGGGATCGCATGCGTAGGGCGAAGCGCCAGTGATAAAACTCTCTTCCGTACACGTGTTCAAATCACCATTGTCATTATAGGGAATTATCGTAACGAAAATTTCCGTGTCTTGCGGAAGGTCTTCAGGGGGTACGTAACGCACTGTATTGCCCACATCGAGATTATCCACCAAATCGGTACCTCCCGGTTCGCTTCCCATAGATAGAATATAGCCGGTGGCGGTAGGGGCGTAGGCCCATACAATTTCTGTTATTATGGTAACATTGGCAGCATTGTTGTCTGGTGCTATCAGGAACGTACATGGGGGTGGTTCGGTCACATCAATAGTGGTGAAGGTAATCTCTTCACAGTGAATGGGAGGTTGGTCGAAAGGTATAAGACTTAGTGTCAGGTAAAGCGGAGTGTTTTCCGGAAGACCCAACGGGGGGGTGTAAAAGTTGTCTACTCCGATGGGTTGGCTATCGAGTACATCGGTTCCTCCCGGTATGGTTCCAATTGTTAGTAGGTAACCGTTGATCCCTTGAACTGCCGGCCAGGTAATCGTGGCGTCCACTGGTACGTCTAACGTACCATTGGTCGGGTAGCTAATAGTCGGACATACCTGTGCGGTGGAAAAAAACCACGTCAATTGGAATGCGATAAATACGAACCTTCCCATACTAATAAATGAAAACCTTTCTGTAGCTATTCTTTGACTCGATAATCGAGATTTATAAGTTTCGACATTTGCCTGCCAGTATAGCAGGCGGTCTTCGATTTGTAAATTTTATTTCCTTAGAATGCCTTGTGAGCCTACCTTTTTTGGCAGACTGGCTTGCTCCGAGGTTGTTTACGGTGATTACCGCTTGAGCGTGAAATGCCCATATATTTCCTGTTGACCAAACGAGGTCGCTTTGAACCAATAATCGGAAGCAGGAAGTGGTCGCCCGTTGAAAAGGCCGTCCCATCCAATTCTTTTAGGATCGATCTGCGCCAAAAAATTGCCATAGCGATCGTAGATACGAATACGTTCAATGCTGGCCTCAACATCCGGGGGTGGTGAGAATTGCCAAAAGTCATGTATGCCGTCACCATTGGGAGTGAAGAATTGAGGAAAGTCTTTTGCCGAAAGTTGTCGTTCAACGATACGGCTTACAATGCCGCACCCATTCTTTTCACGAACATAAACCGTATGTTCACCTAAGGGCACGCGGGTGAAGGTGTTGCTGTCTTGAAAGGGGCCATTTTCATCATCCAAGGCGAATTCATAGGATCCGGGTCCGCTGATTTCGGTTATGATAGTCAACCCATCGGCTTCTCTGCTTACCTTGATCGTGTTGATTTCCGCAGGTCCTGATGGTATTACGGTAAACTCATTGACCTGCGCACATTCAACTGTATTGCCGAGAAAAACCGCACTGTTATAGGCTTCAAAACGATATCGCCCCAATGATTGAAGATTTACTTCTCGTGTTTGGGAAAGGAGGGTCTCGGTTCCATCGTCGTTCAGTTTAAACCATCTAAACCCCTGTGCGGTATCCTCACTTTGTACGGGTTTTGAATTCTCGCCCACACAAAAACCGATTTGATCTGGAAATGAAATCTCCGGTTTTAGGGAGTATACGGTACCCGTTGCAGGGTTCGGTACGGCATCACAGTTAAATGTCGGAATACCTGTTATGAAAGATTCCTCTTGACAGGTACCGGCATCACCGTTTTCATTATATGGAGTTACCCGTACGAAAAATTCCTGATCTAAGGGTAGTTCGGTCGGGGGTTTATACTGCAACACATTGCCTACATCGAGGTCATTTACCAAATCGGTACCTCCCGAGGTCGTACCGATACTTATTCGATACCCCGTGGCCGTAGGCGCATAATTCCATGATATAGGCCGATTTACATTCGCTTGGGTCGCTTTGTCCAAGGGATAGGCCAAGGTCGTACATTCTGGTGGTGTATTCACGTTAATGGTAGTAAACTCCTCGATTTCGCAAACTCTAACGGGTTGGCCAAGCACAAATAGTCGGATGGTCACATAGATTTTGGTGTTCTCGGGCAGGCCTACCTCGGGGACGTAAAAGTTCTTGGTACCGGAAGATCTTCGATTGATGATTTCACCTCCCCCGGGGGTGGTGCCTAGTGAGACCACATAACCAAAAATACCTTCCACTTGAGGCCATCTAACCTCGGTATCCACGGGTACGTCTACAGCCCCGTCAACCGGGGTCGAGATTCTAGGACATTGCTGTGCTTGTGAAAAAAATCCAAAGCATAGCGCCACAGTAATAAAAAATCTACACCACATTGATACGTTCTATCGTTTTAGGGAAAAATGCCCTTTTATCTTGTTCTGTGTTGTTAAGGAAATAGCGGTAAACCAATAATCCGATGATGGCATAGGTCTCCCGTTGAATTGCCCATCCCATCCGAGGGCCAAGGGGTCGATCTGTTTGAGGAAGTTTCCGTACCTGTCGAAAATTTGAATGGCTCCAACGTTGATTTCCCCAGTGTCATTTGGGGGAATAAATTGCCAAAAATCATTGATTCCATCCCCATTGGGAGAGAAAAAACGCGGAAAACCTTCTAAAGTCAGGTCTTGAACGATACTTTCCTCGGCGATACCACAGCCATTCTTGTCTCTGACATACACTGTATAGGAACCCGATGGCAGCCCGGAAAACACATTACTATCTTGATACGAACCATCGATTTCATTCAATGCAAATTCGTAATTACCACTGCCGGTTACTTGTACCACAATCTCAAAATTACCGTTGAGCACTCGGGTATCCAATGATGTTATGGTCGCTATTTCAGAGGCCACGACTGTGAATACCTTGCTTTTGGTACATTCAACGGTATTTCCTGATTGGGAAACGGTGTTGTACGCTTCGTATCGGTAAAGACCAGCTTCGGAAACATCTAGCTGTACGTCTGACGAAATCAGGGTTTCATTGCCATTGCTATCGATTTTGTACCACCGAAACCCTTCCGCCGTATCTGTTGCCGAAACGAAATAAGGGGTTTCATTCTCGCAAAAGGATACTTCATCAGGGAAATTGATTTCAGGTGCGAGATCCACAAGTGCACCGGTCAATGGATCTAAGTAAGGACCGCAGCCCAATACGGTTGAAAAGGTTTCTTGAGTACATCCGATGGCATCTCCGGCAACATTAAAGGGAACTATGCGGATAAAGAAGGTACGGTTCGGGTCAAAATCCACTACTCGTGTGCTATTGGCTGTGAATACCACATTGTCAAGCACCTCACCTGTGGTCGGCGATAAACCTACAGTTACCCGGTAACCAATGGCATCGGGCACGGGAGTCCATTCCAAATTCGGCGTCAGTGGCACATTTATCGATCCATTTGCGGGACTAATGAGTTGTGTGCATTGAGGTAGGGTGGCCATTGCTCCCGTGGTAAAGCTATATTCGGTACAGGTATCGGGCGTCGATCCCGCAATGTTATAAGGTGTGATCCGGACATAGATGGTAGTATTGAACGGAAAATCGGCCGCTGGTCGGTACGATAGCACATTACCCACATCGAAATTATTCAAAATCTCACTTCCCCCTGGAGTGGTTCCTATAGAGATAAAATAGCCCTCGGCGGTGGGGGTATAATCCCAGCTAATCGCGCTGGCAACATTTACATCGGTAGCTCCGTCGGTGGGAGAACTGATGATCGCACATGGGGGGGGAGTCGTAACACTAACTGTTCTGAAGGACCCCACGTCACATACGATATCCGGCTCGGGAGAATTGAAGAAAAAAATGGTGAGCCTAACATAGATAAGGGTGTTTTGTGGTAGTCCTAAGGGGGGCGTAAAAGCGGTGGCGTTACCAAGATTTCGCTCGTTTATGATTTCAGTGCCTCCTGGTGTGGTACCTATCGAAATACGATATCCTGGAGCAGCAACATCATTCCACATAATCGTCACATCGACCGGTACATTGACATCACCATCCTCAGGCCCATTCAATTCGGGACAAGGAACTTGGCCACATGCAATACCAGCGCATAGGATTGCGATGAGAAATAGCAGTTTTTTTTTCATTTGATAGCATCAAACAGTACAATATACTTAAAGTCTATCTTTTCAGCGAAAAATGACCGTTAAAATCCCGCTCCCCATCGATGAACACTTCAAACCAATATTCAGAGGCGGGTAACGGTCTTCCATTGATAGTACCATCCCAACCATTGGAGTCCGTGGCTATTTGCAGAATAAAAACACCATAGCGGTCAAAGATGGAAATAGGTCCTACTTGTTTTCTTTTCGCCGCACTATCTGCTTTAAATTGCCAAAAATCATTGATTCCATCACCATTAGGGGTAAAGAATTTCGGAAAATCATCCACAGCTATATTTTGCTGAACAGGTCGTTGGGAAACGGCGCACCCATCCTTCGACCTCACAAAAGCAATATAGGAGCCTGGAGGCATGTTTTCAAATCTATTACTATTTTGAAATGGTCCATCTGCACTTTCAAGACTATATTCATAAGTGTTGTTGCCTTCGACCTCAACCGTGATTTCGAGGTAGTCGAACTTTTCTATGGCCAAGGCTCGGGTAATTCGTGGCCCTTCATCAATGACGACCGAAAACTCACTGTTACTGCTACATTCGATCGTTCTTTCAAACAAAACCGCCGTATCATAAATTTCGTAGAGATAGTTTCCAGGCTCAAAGAGTTCAATCACTTCCGTTTCGGATATCAGGTCGGTCGTTCCGTCCGAATTGATTTGATACCATCGGTACCCATCGGCCCTGTCCGGAGCGGAAAGTACCTTGGGTAATTGTGTATTGCAAAGGGATATTTGGTCTTGAAGCGTGGTTATGGGGTTTAGAATGACTGTTTCGCCGGTAAGGTCATCGGTAAATGGACCACAGTCGACAATTGTTGTGAACGATTCGTTTGCACAACCTACGGCCTCACCGGCGTCGTTATAAGGTACTATGGTGACATAATACTTGTGGGTAGACTCCAGTTCGAGTAGATTGGTCTTGGTATCTTCAATATACGCCGTATAGAACACGTCGATAGGAAAAGGTGAGATACTAAGGGATACTTTGTAGCCACTGGCTCCATTAACAGGATTCCATTCTAGAGCTACTGATTTAGGGATTTCAATGGCTCCGTCGGTCGGATACCTAAGATTTGTACATTGAAGACTATTACTTACCGTCCGTATTGCAAAGCTCTCTTCATCACAAACAAAGGCCGGTGGTCCATTTTCATTGTACGGAACTATTTTTACATACACTTCTGAATTCAAGGGAAGATTGTTCGGTGGATCATAAAAGAGGGTATTGCCCACGTCAAATTCCTCAACGATATCGTTACCCTCTGGTGAAGTACCTATCGTGATTCGATACCCAGTTGCCAAAGGGGCATAATTCCAGACGATGTTTACTTCTTCCCTCACGAATATGGCATTGTTCAAAGGATCGCGAAGCGTCGTACAAGAAGGCGGTATGACTACATCTTCGGTAACAAAACTTCCTATCTCGCAATCGAAGCGCGTCAGGTCTTCATCGATAACGGTTAGGGAGACGTAGATTCGTGTGCGCTCAGGCAAGCCCTTTGGAGGCGTGAAATTGGCAAAGGTACCCGACGTCTTCTTGTCGATGATATTGGTGCCGCCGGGAGTAGTTCCGAGGGATATCAAGAAGATATGTTGCCCAGTGAGATTTTCCCATCTGATTTCAGTAGTCACTGCCACATCCTCATCGTTATCAAAAGGCCCTATGAGCTGCGGACAAACCTGCGCTCGGGCAAACCCTAAACTTATAAATACCATTATGTGAAACAAGACTCTTTTCATAGCAAAAAGTACTGAAGTCCGATTTATCTTTTCAGCGAAAAATGCCCTGTAAACTTTTTTCCGTCATCAAAATCCACCTTGAACCAATAATCCGAAGCCGGCAAACGTTTTCCCTGAAAGGTCCCATCCCATCCTGGCTCATTCGCCTCTAATCTCGCCATAAGCTTACCTAACCTATCAAAGATGGAGATTCGTGCTGTGATGTCATTTTGACTTACGCCGATGAGTTGCCATTCATCGTTGAGACCATCACCATTTGGTGTGAAAAACTTAGGAAAACCCATAACCGAGACTCTTTCTTCCGTAATACCACACCCATTTTTATCCCGGGCGAATACCGTATAAAACCCAGCATCCACACCCTCGAAACTACCGCTATCTTGATAGGTGATTCCATTCAAGGAATATTCATAATGACCCTCACCACTGGTAATTATTTCAATAGTGTTGTTAGAGGAATTATCTTCTATTTGTATTTCCTGAAAAACAGCCCTGCTCGAGGATATTACCACAAAATCATTAGTGGTAAGACACATAATTTGCTGCCCTTCACTTTTATGGAGCCTTCCTACTTCAAGACTATACGTACCTCCTTGGGATACCGATAGTTTATTCGTTTCACCGATTTTTTGCCATTGCTCGGTATCGTTTCTGTACCAAGCATACGAATCATAACCTGACGGGGCTTCGAGCTCTATGGGGGTACCGTCAGTACATACTTCTAGGGTTTCTACGAACTCAAAGATAGGTGATGGCATCACCCCTAAACTTAGTTTTTCAACTCCTAGGCATTGGTTGTCACCTTCAAGACGAAGGTAAATAGTGGTGTCATCACTAACAAAAGAGTGCTCTAGGGCGTTTTCTTCATGTTCCAGATCGGTCAAATTAGCATAAAAGGCCCACTCGAGACCCGGATATGCCTTTTGGGCGAAAGATTCAAGGTCGAAAATACCTTTCAAAAGGGTATCGTCATTATTCGTACTACAGGTCAGTAATGGACTTAATACACTTTCGTTTAAAGTGGTCGGATTTACTTGAAGCGTAATTTCTCCAGAGCCTTTACATCCTGCTTCGTTGACAGCGCTGTAAAAAATGGTCTGTTGGTAAGGAAAGATGTTCGTATAATTACCGGGATTCGTAATCTGGTTGTTTTCCGTTTGACTTTGCAGACTTTCGTAAAAAATGAAGGTGTCGTCTTCATTTTCTACGAGTTGGTTCAAATTGAAAACGGCATACCCATCGGCTGGCGAATCTTCGGAGCTAATTACACACTGGGTCAATACGAGATCGTCGATCTCGGGTAGCTCCGCTACTTCGATTAAAGCTTCCCCTATTATGGTGCACTCCATTGGGTCGTTTGGGTCGATTTTCAGTTGATACCGACCAGAATCGTGATTAGAGGCTCCTGAAATCTGGACATAATGTCCATTGGGATTTGAAAAGGGTACACCGTCTTTTTTCCAAGAATAGGTCGCATTTGCGATTGCCTCTGCCTCCAACCTTAAATCGTCACCCTCACAAATCGTGCGCACGCCTACCTTTTCACCTTTCCCGTCGGTCAACAGGTCTGTTTTGTTCAGAAACGATTGTACAAACGGGGGAAGGCCTTGCATAGCCATATTGGACCCTAAGGCAATGGCATCATGTTTGTACCTCGCAGCAAGCCCTTTTTCATTGGGTATGTTGATGACACCCAGAAATGAGGTTCCTTCACTGAAGCTTTTGGCAATGGTTCGGTATATTTTGCCATTTTCCCCAAGTTGTAAGGCTCCCCGAAATATGGAACGGTCATCTAAAACTACTTGGGAAGAAGAGATATTCGATGATTGAAGGTCATATTGTAGAAGGGTTGAGAAATGTTTGGCGTCTTCCGTTGCATCTTTTGAAGTGTGCGCGTACAAAAAACGACCGTTCGGTGAAAACTCTACCCCATAGGCTGCTTTATTCGAACCGGAAATGGAAAGGCGGTGTTGGTTGGAAAGGATTCCTGTTTCTAAATCGAAGTCATAAAGAAAAAGCCCCCCGGCCATATTTGCACTGGCAATTCGGGTTCCGTCAGAAGTAATTTTCAGGTAGCCTCTTGGGTCGTTAATGAATAAATCCTCGAAGGTTGATCTAACGGAGGTTTTCGATACCCCGGTATTGGTGATTTCAAAGGCGTGATAGGTGTTTAAGGTGCCCTTGCTTCCCGTGGAAGTGGCAAGGGTCAGTAGCCAAATAGACTGCTCGACACAGCTTTTTGCAATGGCTGCCAGTTTTTCGGAACTATGTGCCAGTAGCGGAATGTTCTTCTCTACAACAGCTCCCTTTCCTCTATGAAGGGAGAGGTTTACAATAGAATAGTTTAGACCATAATCCGTATCTGACTTTGAAAGGCCAGTATCTGCAGTAAAAATATAGAACACATCGGAGTTACCGGGTTGAGGCACAATGATAGCAGATTGTGCACTTGATGAATCCCCATAAAGCCCTGTACCATTTTCCATGACTTGATGGTCTCGATTGTAGACTATTTTGCCATCGGTATAGAAAAGTAGATTACCAAAAGAATCGGATATAGTAGCGCATCCTTCCGCGGTATTCAATTGCCCGTCCGTGGTTACTTGTATCGAACCATTTTTGTTAAAGGAGATGCCGGCACCATTACCAAAATACCAATTAGAGGTTTCTCCCTGCCCAAAAATCAGGGTAGGGAAAGCTAAACACAATACAATGATAATTGTGGCTCTCTTGATCATAGCGTTCTCTGAACGCTACAAGATACTATAAATCTCTCTTTTTCAACAAACTATATGAAAAATTGATAAATAGAGCGGTCCAGCATAAGACAATCAAGATTTCATACCAATGTACAGCATAGTCAAAGTTGAGGTCCTCGCCGATTTGGTTGCCCAAGTTCTTGACGGCGGAAAGTCTAGTAAATGGTTCATCTACAAGATTCTGCATGGATTCCAAGGGGAAGAAATCCTTAATTTTTTGAGCAGTCTCCCAACTTGTCAATTTCCATCCGATCAAGCCGAACATGAGTTGTTCCAAAATAAGCCATAGAATCAGAAAACCCAGTGCGAAAGCGGATCTTTTGACCAAAATACCCAAGAATAGACAAAAAGAAAAGAAACCCAATAGTTTGACGAAATAGGCTAGTATAAACTCAAGATCCGAAAATATGATACTCAGTTCGTCAAAGGATGAATAGGCCAGGCCGAGCGCTAGGGAAATCACGAAAAGGAATAGGGTAGATATTGCTGAGAAGGCCAGAACAGTTAGAAATTTGGAATAAACGAATTCCCATTTGCTCAGTCCGTCGATCAGATTCTGTTTTATCGTCTTGTTACTATATTCATTCGCCATCATCGAAACGATGACTACCGCCAAGAACAACTTGAAAAAAGCCGCGATAAATGCGTTGAAATGCCATATATATGGAAAGTCGAAGATGCCCAGTTCGGCCAAATGGAATTTAATCGGGCCGATGTCGAACTTTATGGCCGCAATCAGGGAAATAAAGGTCAAAAGTACAAAGTAAGAAATTATCAAAACCCTGCTAGCCCTATTGTTCCACAGTTTTATGAATTCTATTTGAAGGAGTCGTATCATGGAATGGTGCTATTAATTGGATTGGTTTTTGGTCAACGTCAAGAATTGTTCTTCTAGACTTTCTTTTCTTTTCACTAGATGCGATAACACAATTCCTTTTTCGAAGAGCGCTTTGTTAAACTCCTCGGCTTTTAGGTCTTCTTTGAGAAAGGCCGTAACGAGTCCGTTTTCCTCCTTGATTTCACCAAAATATGAACTGTCGTTCAGATAGGTTTTCAATGCCTCTTGCTGTGCGGTTTTCAATTCAAAGAATCCGTGGGTGGCCAGCATGTCGTCTACTCTGCCGGAATACAGTTTTTCACCCTTTCTCAGAATCACCACATGACTGCACACTTTTTCAACCTCGTCCAAAAGGTGTGAAGCCAAAAGAATCGTAGTGCCTTGATGGGCTATTTTTTTTATGATTTCGCGAATTTGATGTATTCCCTGAGGATCTAGGCCATTTGTAGGTTCGTCAAGAATCAATATTTCAGGATCATTCAATAGGGCTGAGGCAATAGCCAAACGTTGTTTCATACCTAAGGAATAGGTCTTGAATTTGCTGTCCTTTCTTTCCAATAGGCCGACCAATTCCAATTTTTCCTCGATCTTATCGGTCGAAACTTCTTTGATCTTACAGACCAATTTTAGATTTTGAACCGCGGTCATGTAAGGATAAAAATTAGGTCGCTCAATAATGGCACCTACCTTTTTTAATGCTTCATGTGTTGAGGTGTTTCCATCGAACCATGAGAATTCACCTTGAGTTCGGTTCACAACATTCAATACGATACCGAGCGTGGTCGACTTTCCGCTGCCATTGGGCCCCAGAATTCCATAAACGTTGCCTTTTTCTATGGTAAAGGATAGGTCTTTGACGGCGGTCAAATACCCAAATTTTTTAGTCAGGTTGCTGACGGTCAGGATTTTTTCCAAAGTAGAAGGTTTTGATGATTGATGAAAATACGAAATAGGCATGACTTGCCCATTTAATATACTTGACGAGCAAAAGAGAATTTTGTTACAGCTATGGTGAAAAATAACGTGACCTCCAATTTAGATTCTAATGGGGCCGCACCCGAATCGTAATTCTTCTATTTGTGATAACGGTGTTGGGGCGCACAAAATTGACCTGCACATTGGCGGAAGGAGTATCGGTAGTAGTATTGCTATCGGTCTGGTCTTGAGTATTGGAGGCGGTATTGGTATGTGTTTGTGAGGTGGTGATGTACGTATTTGTCAGTAAGGCCTTTGCAGTAATGGTCATGGTCTCAATTTGTCCGGCGTTCATTGTCCCGATATCCCAATTAGGATAGGTGAAAGAGCCTGAGGACACCGTTGCGGATATAAAATTGAGTCCCGACGGCAAATTATCCGTAATATTCAGATTGGTCACCGGATTCAGTCCCAAACTCTCCACGGAAATGGTAAAGGTTACGATATCTCCGTGATTTACGACTGGTTGGTCTACCGTCTTGTCAAGAACAATATCGGGATTACAATAATACACGGGAAGGATATTGGAGTCGTAACTACAGGGTCCACGGGTAACGCGAACATAATAATTACCGGCCGAAGTAGCAATATAGGAAGAGGAGGTAGCTCCCGCTATGGGGTTCACACCTTCAAACCATTGATAAGCATCGTAAGTCTCTCCGTCGGCAATCTCTAGGGAAGCGCCGGGCAAACAGGTATTTCCGGTTATGGCGAGATCGACATCAGGAATAGTATCGAAACCTGAATAGTACCCGGCCAGTCCGCGCGCACCATTAAAACCGAAAAAGCCGACGGCGATCGGCCCCGAAGATTGTACGCTGACATTACCGGTCAGACTCGGTAGATAGAACGTTTTCCAATCCGATGTGCCGGCTACTGCAGTAGAGGCTGGCAAAGTAAGCGTACCACTTCCATCGGTGACCACAATATTGCTGTCCGGGGTGGAAGTTGCCGCGATTATGGTGACACCGCCCGTAATGGTAATGCCCGCGGCATCCCTAATATCTGGAATATTGTCCATGGAGTCGGGTAGCAGACAGTTCACAGGGGCAACAAAATTGAGGCCTTGGGTGTACACTTGACTCGAGCCTGCCATACACTGATAGGCATACACATTTTGAGAAGTTTGAACGAACATATTGGCTCCAACCGAGTTGGAAGAGTAATTGCTACTTGGAATCTCAAAGTACTCCCCATTGTTAATGGTGGTTATTGGGGTCGCAGACCCGTTCACAAAGATGTCCGTGCCATCGGCTATACCAATGATCAACGGGAATTCGGTAGCACCATTGGTACCCCCGTTACCTCTTACGAATACATATTCCCGGCCTAGGTTGCCTTCCGGAACAGGTTGGTCGATACCGGCATCTCGATTCGTGGCCCCGGCTTGGCGACCAAAATTCAGAGAACCGTTACTGATGACAATATCCCGGTCGGCAACAATAGAGGCTCCTATCCATCCATCCTCGTGTGCCTGGGTAGGTGCATTGCCAATATAGGTTTCAAAAACGAAAGACTCATTTGCCTGTAACACTATTTGGTAGGTGTCGGCCGTTATTCCTGCTCGATTACTTCCGACCCTGAATTCACAATTGGGGTCGTACCCAAAAATGTCGATTGTGGTATTGTTTTCGGTTGCCATGATTCCCAAAGTATTTGACTTGGATACGTGGCTGCCCAGATTCGGGACTCCGCCCCATTTAAATTCCCTACCGATAGCCGCCCTTCCTTTTGAGGTCAAGGAAGCCGCTTGTGAACCTGAACTTCCGCGGTAATTGACATAGAAGTTGTTTCCTCCAGGGGCTTCAAAACGAAGCCCGCCGTTGGTGAGTACCACTCCGGTATTGGTTTCGTTCACGAGGGTAATGTTATTGTCTCCATTACCCAATACATACTCTTGTGGGCTTACATTTGACAAAGTGAAGGTTGCGATGGGGGTCGCGCTGGTTCCGCGATATGCATTTACGGTAAAAGCCGTGGTCTCAGGAGTGGAAAGGTAAATAGATTGCTGTTGTATGGCCTGATTATTTCTTCCTTGTCTTAGAGGAGGGAGATAATGCAGATCACTAAGTTGACTGAACCCATAAAAACCACAAAGAAGCCATAAGATGGCAAAAACAGTATTTCTTTGGGGACGAAAGAAAAGCATACTTGGTCAATTGATGTATAGGTTCGGGACTTTGATACAAATTAAGAGCATTAAAGGGAGGTCTGGAATGTTTTGTTGTATACTGTTAATTTTTTGTGGTAAAAACCTTCTTTTTCGAACATTGACCGGGATGGAGGTGTGCTTTTTCTTCTAACGAGCGCGATATACGTCAACACCTTTAATGAACTGCCCCCAAAACAGCTTTGCTATTTTGGGGGCAGTTGGGTTTTGAGTGCTTATTTAAGGTTTAAAGCGATTATCGATAGAGGGTAAAGTTACCGACAAATTCCCGTTCATCCTCCTCGCCGTTCAACCTGATGATATACCAGTAATCACCTGTGGGAAGCTCGGCTTCAGCGTACAAGCCGTTCCAGCCTTCTTCGGTATCTTGAATTCGATAGACCTCACGTCCATAGCGATCATAGATTTTAATGAAGATATCAGGGAATTGCTGGATGTTTCGAGGTATCCAGAAATCGTTGAGACCATCCCCGTCAGGTGTAAAGAAATTAGGGATTTCGATATCTATGAATTCCATATAAATCGATGCGGTTGATTCACAGCCATTTTCGTCGACTACCCTCACGTTGTACGTGTCGGTACGTCGAATATAGAAGGTATCGTCATCTCCGTTATTCTGACCATCGAAATAATAGGTGTAACCTGGCTTACCGCCTTCGGCAGTTGCCGTGATTTCATTAAGATCCAGTTGCTCCAAGCTCAATGTGAGTGGTTGAAACCCTTCTACTTCAAAATCAATTGTATTGGTACAGCCGTTGGAATGAACGATGTAAATGAAATGATCACCCGGTGATAGATTTTCAAAAACAGGCTCTAACTCCAGGTCACCAGGATTATTTGAATCGAGGGCATATAAGACGTCAGCAGCAATGGAGTCATCTTCTAAGCTAAGTTCGACGCGATTGTTCGGAACGTCACCCGAACATTCATAAACAACTTCTGCGTTTGCGTTCAAATTCGCTCCTGATTCTACTCTTATAAGATCTTCCGTCATACAACCGTTGGCATCCCTAACGAATACGAAGTGATCACCACCAGGTAGGTTTTCAAGGGTCAAACGGCCCTCTACAAAATCGGCATCGTTATTGGAACCGATCGCCGTGCTATAGGGTGCAGTGCCTCCATTGATACTGACCGTTATCGTACCATTTTCTTCTCCGGCACATACCTCAGGGGTAGCGGTCAGCGACATGGTCAATACTTCAGGTTCTTCGATAGAAAATTCAACCAATGCAATACAGCCATTGCTGTCTTGCACGATGACGGTATAATCGCCCACGCCCAAATCTTCGAAATAGTTATCGTCTACAAACTTCAAAAGATTTGGTGAAATGGCAAATTGATATGGTGCCGTTCCGAACTGAACATCAAGTTCAATACGACCATTTTCATCACCAAAACAGCTGATGTCGGTAATATTCGGAACCACTTCTAGTGCATCTGGTTCCGTGATAACGATAGGGGTTGAGGTTACCTCGCAATCGCCACTTTGTACGTGTACATAGTAAGTGCCAGCGGCTAAATCGAGGAAAGTACCTGTATTCTGGAAAGGCTCGGCTTGATTTGTCGCCGCCGCATCATAGAACAGCCCATATTGATAATTACCAAGACCACCGTCCGCGATCCAATCGATTATTGCCGTTGCTTCGCCATTACAATTAATAGTCGGGATAATTGCAGCGTTTACCGGAGCTACCATTAGCGCTTCAATCGGTGCAATATTGATTTCGTTTGAGATTACGGAAATACAATTAAAGTTATCGCGTACATAGTATTGGTAGCTGCCCGCTGTTATATTTTGGAATAGATGGGTATTGGGGCCGTTGGTTTCGTTCATTGCATTGAACGAAATGCCGTCTTCACTCCACATATATGGCGCGGTTCCTCCACTAGCGGTCAACTCGAGCTCGGCATTAAGATCACAACTCAAGGTTCGGGTCGTGATCAATAGTGCCGAAACTTCTGTTGGATTGACAATTTCCAAGGCCGTGGCATCCTCATAGGTACAGCCCATATCATCTTCTACAGAGATTGTGTAAAACCCTGCTCCTTGATTCGTGAAAATAGGGCTTGATTGTGAAGCGGTCTGCTGCAACAATACACTCTTCGCACTATCACTATATGTATTCAAAATGAATCGATAGTTCGGGGTTACATTACGGGCATTCAAAGTTAATTCCACGGTTGCGTCCCTATCACCTTCGCATTGAAGGGTCGTTACGGCCAGTAGACCTGAAATCGGATCGGGAAGCAATATTTCAAATGCGTTCGGGAATGTTCGAATACAACCCAGGGCATCGGTCACCTCAATTGTGAATTGGCCTGAGGTCAACCCTTGAAACTGATGTGAATTTACCTGCGCGACCATTGGATGTATGGTGCCGTTAGATGTATTCGTGAGTATAATATCATAAGGGGCAGCTCCACCGATCGGAGTTATTATCGCCGTTCCTTGATCATCAGTACAGCCTGCATGCTCAAGACTCACTGGATCTAGGCCAATCGGATCTATTGGGGTTGAAATAGTAAACGCTCGGGTTTGACTACAATTTGGCAAACCGTCCTGAATTACTTCCACCAGATAACTACCTGCCGGAATATTGATGCTAGCGGTCTGACCTAAGGGAACATTATTCTGATTATATTCCAAGGTATCGTCCAAGGTGTCTATTGGGGTACCTTGGGTATCGTAAATGTTCAACGTGAAGTTACCGCCATAAGTGGCATCCGTAAGGTTAAAACGGACACTTCCGTCATCACCCTGGCAAATTACATTTGAAAGTACCTCAACATCCACGTTGAATGTGTTCGGATCGGTTACGACATGCGTTACCGTGATTTCACAGCCCGTGGCAATGTTTCGTACACCAAAAGTGTAGGTTCCTGGTGTTAGATTATTGAAGGTGTTGTCCCCCGGGGTTTCATACATCGTTGCGGGTAGTTGTCGGAATTCATAGTTCGTCGGGTCGGTACCAAAGTTGGTCAGGCTACTGCTGACATCGATGCTGATATCCTCACCAGAAGAAATACAGGTAAGCGGATCAACTACAGTTACGTTTGCGGTGTTCAACTGGTCAAATGCCGGAACGTTCACCGTTATCGCATGCATACAACCGCGATCATCAAATACTCTAACGATAACATCACCTCCTGCAAAATCCGTGAAGGTGTAGTCGGGTGAAGTACCATTTTGAATGGCACCACTAGTTACCTCTTCAAATTGAAAGTTGGTATAGGTAGTGCTTCCTCCTACAATACTAGCTGTATTGATGGAAACTGTTGCATTGTTCGTCGTATTATCCGTTGTACAGCCAAATGATGTCACAGAGGGGATGTCAAAGGCGATGACATTAGGTTCATTTACGGCAATGTTGTTGATTATGAGCGTACAGCCATTGGGTCCCTCTCCGGTTACTGTATAGGTTCCAGCGGGTAGGTTTTCAAATGTATCCGAGGCCGCATTGAAGCTGCCGAGGTTCGGTGCCAGTGTATAGGTCAACGGATTGTTTCCATTGTTGATCTGGGTAAGGGCAATCGCTCCATCGGTAAACCCATTACAAGTGACATGGGTGACATCCTCACTAAAATCGGGGATTGTCGCCGCAGGTACCTCAATGGTAAAGTCACGTGGACATTCCGGATTACTGGTAATATCGAAAATGGTAACCACATAGGTATCGGCCAAGGTAATATTCTCGGTTGTCGGATTACCCGTCAACGTTTGCCTTGCTACCACCGTACCTAATGAGGAGTCTACTATTTGGTACTCGTAGCTTCCCGAGCCTGCCGTTACCTCTAAGGTAATCTGAGCTTCCTGCCCTGCGCCGCATCCGAGACTTCGTGTTAAAGCTGCTGAAGCTTGCATGCTAGGTGATACATCGAAGGCCTGTGAGACTGTACATCCCGCACTGTTTTTTACCACGGCGGTGTAAGAACCTGGGATAACATTGTTGAATACGCCTGCATTGTCGACAAAGGTTGTGCCTCCATCTATGGAGTAAAGCAAGGTTGGGAAAGCGGGACTGGTTCCATCAATAGTTACCGTTGTTGCTATACCGCAATTGTCCACATTGACGCTGTTAATTACAGGGTTTTCGGCCAAACTCATCGTCTCGAAGCCAAGAGCGGCCGAACAGCCAAATTGGTCCGTGATCTCGACATAGTAATCTCCCGCCGGTGAATTCGCCGGAATTTCAATCGGGTTATCCGTGGTGCCCGTAATTGTTGCAAAAGGTGCTGGTCCGGTCACGGTATAGGTAAATGTTCCGCCACCACCTTGTATATTTTCAATGGCGATAAGACCTGGCGCTTCACAACTGATTTGTTGCAAGGCATTCAAGTTTGCCGATATGGCATCCAGTTCCTCTAAAATAAGGTTTTCACTACCACTGATACATTGTGATATGCCACCAGCATCTACCTGAGTGACCACAATATAGTATTCATCCGCAGGGAGGTTGGTAACGGTAATCGTACCTGTATATGGAATGATGCCACTGGTTTGAATAGGATTGTCATCGATATCATAAAGTGTCCAATCCATTTGAGGTTCGATCGAGCCATCCGTATCCGTTAGTGTATACGTGATTTCCCCATCGTTCGCAGCATTACACGATGGTTCGTAGGTGGCTGCGATTTCCATAGGATTGGTGGTAATATCGTTCACATTGACATTACTTTGCCTCACACAGGCCGGTGGACCTGAAGAATCCCTTACATAGAACACATAGGTTCGCCCGGGTACTAGGTTCAGCCATTCATACATTCCGTCACCAGCGGCGACCGGATTGCCTAAAATATCAACATTACTACCCGGTACCCAGGTAGCCGTACCTGGATCAAAATTAGCGGGGTCTTCGGAATAGGCATACTCATAAGGTGCAGAACCTTCCGAACCTTGAACTTTGACCCTAAGCTCATTACAGTTCACTACAATAGTGGTAAGGCTAATATCCAAATCATCCAAGGGGTATGGAATAATGAAAGGTGGTAAATCAGTTTGACATATGGTATTGTTAGATCCATCTACGGTTCGCATAGAAGGGTTAACCGTATCTCCTGATAAATAACCGGTTAGTTGATCGCTTGTCCCAGGAGTACTATTGTCTCCAATCCAAGTCGCTCCTCCATCCGCGCTGAATTGAATGGTACCCAAAGTTGTTGGGTATGCACTAAACCCGAATCCAAAATCATTGACATCACCGGTACAGTTTGCTGGAGTAATACCGGTTACTGTTGCTATTAACTCGTCAGGTTCTGCCACCGCAATTCCTGACACGGTGGTTGCACAACCGTTGGTATCCGTGACGGTCACGTCATAGGATCCAGGAGTCAAATTAAAGTAAGTTCTGGAAGTCGCAACAACTCCACTCTGTGTCTGATTTGAAGTTCCATGGTCAATATCGACCAACTGGTAGGTATATGGCCCTTCACCTGCGGTGATGTTCACTACAATGCTTCCCGTATCACCAAAACAGATGGCATCAGTAGGTGTCGCCGTGTAAGCGAGGGTAGCCGCGGTCTGTACCGTAACGGTTTCCGTGTATTCACATCGTGGGTTTACTCCTCCATTATCCCGTACATAAACGTCATAGTCACCGGCGTTACCACTCGCTACTGTAAAGCTATTCGGTGTGGCGAAATGCGTGTCTAAAACTGCGGTGCCCGTTGGTAAAAAGGCGTAAACAAAGTTCCCGTCACCACCGGTAGCATTGATGGTAATACTTCCATCCGCACATGCCGTGATGTCTACGGGAAGTACTTGTGCCGATACATTTGGTGCAATGGATATGGTCTCTGTCGCAGAACACCCATAACTATCCGAAACTTCAACTTCGTAGTCGCCATTCGATAGGCCATTGAAAGTGTGCGTTGTTGATGGAGTAGGGGTGATAAACGCCCCATATGTACCTCCAACTATTCGTATTCTAAAAGCATAGTTGTTGTTTCCTGTATTAACGGATGCCGTTATGCTAGCGTTGTTCAAACCATCGTAGCATGCTGTTGCCGTGAGGTCAAAATCTACCGTCGCCGGGGGAGCTATCGTTACCGGAGTGCTCGAAAGAACGGCACATGTATTTTGATCCTGTACCCGTACGAGGTAAGAACCAGCAGGAATATTCGGGAAATTAACGTCATTTTGATACCCCGCGATGATGGCTCCACCTGTATCTTCCAACTGATATTGATACCCAGGTGTTCCGCCTGTTGCTGAGGCTTGTAATGTGCCGCCCGTATTCAAACAGGTAAAATCGGCTATTTGTGTCAGTGTTGGTACAATTGCCGTTGGAGCTGTTAAGGTAGCCGTGAAATCGGTAGTACAACTGGTAGTCAAGGGAAGCTTGGCTATTTGAACCGTATAGTTGCCCGCGGCAAGATTGGCCGTTGTGGTCACTTCTGTTTGTGTGGAAGTTGTCCAATTGATACCGTCAGTGGAATATTGATACCCGTCGGCAGGATTAAAATTCAAGACCTCAAAACGAATAGCGCCATCCGTACTGGTGGTACAGCTTGGATTGGTGACTCCTAATAAATTAGCGCTGAACTCCTGGTCATCTTCAACGATTACCGTGATATCGGTCGTCTGACTACACACCTCAGGTATTTGCGAAGCCTGGATGTCATCTAAAATCAGATCATTGCCGTCATTACTGTTGACATTGGACCTAAGGACAATATCGATATCAGTATTTGCTCCTGGGTCGAAGGTTATCGTACGTTGGTGCCAATCATTGTCGTTGGTATTTTTTGGTATTTCGGAAGTTACCTCACTATGTATCAACGTTCCTGAACTGTCCAAAATCTCAACAAGAACCTCAGGATTATTTCCCGCTCCTGTAACATTCATCAGGTTGTACCCCCAGAAGTCCAGAGTGATTTCCCGATTCGGAAGTACTTCAATATTCTGTTTTGTCCATAAAACGGTGTTCAATCGTTCTACACCCGTATCGGAGAAGGTACTGATATCGATTGCCAAGAATCTTCCATCGGCCAAACCGGTATGATCTTGAGGACTCGTCAACACCGAAATCGGATTGGTCACAAAATTGGTAACCGTATATTCACCATTCACCAGAATACCTGCTGGACCTCGGTTGCAGCTTACCGTTGAACCGTCTTGTGGCTCATAACAATAGTCAGCTCCTACTTCCGCGATTTGCGTTGAGGGACCTGAGCCAAAGGTCTCCGAAAAGAGGGTGCTTTGACTAGGAGCCAAGGTGCTTGAAATAGCAATACTTACCGTATGTGTACCTGAAGCAACTGTATTGAAATTAGCATTGTCGGCCGGTGTATTTGCCGTTCCGTTCAAGGTATATTCATAGGTAAAATCCGTCGTGTTCGATGGACTAATGGTAATGTCTCCAAATCCATCACAATTATAGACAACATCACTCGTAAAACTTGGACTGGTAATTTCGTTAGGTACGGTTAAGTTCATGTCATAGGTACAGCCTAGGGCATCCCTGACCGTCATCACATGACTGCCCGAGGGTAAGTTCGATTGGTCAACTGAACTAAAGCTGCCACCATTGAAGCTATACTCGTACGGACCTTGCCCTCCGCTGGTATTTAATATTTTTACCAGGGCTCCGGCAGGATTACAAGAAGCATCCTCGATAATTGCTGCCGCTGCTAGTAATCGAAATGGCTGCGTGACCTCGTATTCATGAGTCTCGATACAACCAGTGCCCGTTGTACCACTCGAATCCATTACGGTAACGGTATAAAGTCCTGCGGCCAAGTTTACAAATTCATTAGTCGTCTGATAGTTGGTGCCACCATCAAGACTATAGCGATAGGGAGGTGTGCCTCCAGATACCGAAACCGTCATAGTTGCCGTCGCGGTATCGGCACATCTAATTCCGGAATCAGAGGCCGAAATGACCAGTGTACCTAAATTATCGACGCGAACTGAATTCGAAAAGCCATAACAACCATTCCCATCCCTTACGATGAATACGTAATCGCCTTCGCTATCAGGATTGCCAGTATCTCCGAATAGAAATGTTGTTTCGGTTTGATAGTCACCATCAGGTACCGATACTTCATCAGCATACCGCGGTGTTCCATCCTTACTCCATATGGCCATTTCATATTCCGGGTTAGGTTGGCCTCCAGTCGGAGTGACATTGACAACACCAGGAGTACATGTAATGTTTTCCGAGGTGACGGCATTAAGCCTTAGCTCATCGATTTCCGATACGGTAACCGGTTTACTATCGGTACAACCATCTTGAGTAGTGGTAATTACCAAATAGTCTCCGGCACTTACATTCAAAAAGGTGTGTGTATTGTCATTGACCGCAAGCAATTCGCTCACGAATGTACCTTGACCTCCATTACTGCCGTCATCTAAACGGAGTTCATAACTATAATTGGGTCGTGCGTTAAGGGCCTGAACCGAAATTGAACCTAGATCATTACAATATTCGGGATCTGAGGCCACTTGAGTGTCAAATAGTAATTCTTCGATGCCAATATCCTCGGTTTCAAAAATACAGGTACCGGCAATTGGTGTGCTGTCGGCAGGATTCAATGCCGTAATCTGCACGCGATAGGTACCACTATTCGCTATATTGAAAAGAGGACCATTATTCGCGGAGAACGGTACAGCGATACTGTTATTATCGGCATTGATCAATTGAAAACCGTAGTTGGCGCCGATTCCGTCGATTCTAATCGTACCATTAGTGGTACACAAAATATCGGAAGACGATGTGGTAAAATTCAGTTCATTTTGAAATGCATTGAAGTAAAAACGACTGAAACATCCGTTTTGGTAGGTAATCGACAGGCGATATCTTCCCGAGGTGTTGACTGTATAATCACTGCCTGTGGCAACTTGGTTCCAGGTACAACTGAGGTTTCGATTCAAACAATTATCCGGTTCTACCGTACAACTAGTTTCGTCCAATACTTCCCAAAATAGACCTTGTGCATCGGGAATGTTCATTTGCAAGAGGGCGCTGTCTCCTGCTCCGCATAGGAAAATCTCAGGAAACTGGGTCGTACCATCACTACAATCCACCAAGATCTCCCCCTGAATGTCATTATCAGTATTTACATCACTGTTTACCTGATTGAAGTAATCGACTATCGGATTGGTCTGGGTGGTACCGAATCGTTCTACATTGATTCGCTCCACTAAATCAGGACAACTTCCATTAGATGATTTTTCAACGATATATACCCCTACTGCCGTTACCAATATGGTGCTCGGGTCGTTATCCGGATCAGCGGTGATAGGTGTATCGGAAGCATCTACCTGTCCATTATTATTTATGTCCAAGACCCAATCATAGGTCGTAAAACCTTGACCAGCTGTGAGCAATACGTCATCACCGCAAAGTTGTACGGTGCGCGATTCACTACAATTGGTGAGGTCATTTAATATGGAGTTACTTGCTACTTCAGGAGTACGTGGACATGCTGTAATAGAGTTCGAACCATTCTCATCACTAAACGTATTCGTGTTCGTCGCTCCTTGATAGGTAGAGTAAGCGAAATTATCGAGTTGTGATGAACAGGCGTTGATAAAGCTTGAGCAGTTAGCGGCGATGGTAACTTCAATTCGGATACTATATTCCGGATCTCCAACTTCCACAAGATTATTGGGAACGGAAAAGGTGATGATTCCATTCGGTACATCATGGTTAACCGCCGTACTTGGAGCGTTGGAAACGTCGATATTGTCAACGGTTATATTATTTGGAAGTATATTTCTAATGGTATAGTTGACCGCATCATCATCTCCAGTATTTTGAAAACTAAGTATATACTGGAACGATTGCCCTAAACTTAATTCTTGTCCATTGATGTTGACTCCGGCTAAATCGGCCGAAATATTGCCCAAAAGTATTTCCGGAGCTAACACTCGAGTGTAAGATGCTGCATTCACCGTTCCATCATTGGCATCAACAACAGGCACGCCGGTACCATATTCGCCGTCATCACCACCGTCTGCATCCTCGTCTTTATAAAACTCATTGGCATCACTACAACCATCACCGTCACTGTCCAAATCAAGTTGGTCAGGTAGACCATCCGAATCGGTATCACAACCGGCCGTTAATAATACCCCCTGCATATTAGTCGGTCCAACTACGTCTTGACCAACAGTAATCGTGTTCGACCCAGCAGCGTTCCAAGTAAATGCGTTTGCGGGAGTGGTTAGGGCCATGGGTTCTAAAGGCCCATTTGAGCTTCTTGAGCCGAAGAGGTAGAATTGTCCTGTTTGGTCTACTACTACGCGGATAAGTGGACTTCCATGAGATCCTGTCAAGGTATAGACTTGTGGATTACCTCCTTCACCATACCCCGTGCCATCTAAGAATCGAGCGAAGTTTCCAGGCGAATTCTGAAATTGAATTTCGCCTGCCAAATCTGTGCCATTGATTTGCAGATTAAAGGAATTGTCGATGCTGAAAACATCAAGAATCAAATAGTTTTCAACGCTAATCAAATTGGTATTATGGGTATTTCCGTCGCTGATATTGAAAGATAACCCGCTACATTCATCTTCATCATAGACGCCATCGTTGTCATCGTCCAAGTCGGTCGTATCGTTTATACCGTCATTATCAAAATCATTGTGCACGACTATTCGTGCAGACGGATTGTCTTGTGTAGTGTTCGAATCTACCTGATCTTGTGAATTTGTAACGGTATTGATTAGACTCAAAAGTGGTAAGGTATCTATTTCATCACCTCTGACCTCTAATTCCAATTCGGCAACTTCACCCCCATTTAAGGTTCCTATATTCCATGTATTTCCACTCCAACTACCCGTTATTGTAAACGCATTGACTAATGTGAGCCCTGCAGGGATATTGTCCGTTATTTGGAGGTTGGTCAATGGTCCGACGCCCCAATTTTGTACCCGAATAGTGAATGTTGCCGTTTCGCCTTCCATGATTTCGGTCTTGTCAACCGTCTTTTCAAGGACCACATCAGGATTACAATAAAGCCCCAAAATAGGATTACTGTCATAGGTACATGGACCTTTGGTACCTCTCAAGAAAAACTCACCTGCTCCACTAGGGGAGTAACTGGCACTATTGGCGCCAGGAATGGCTACCCCATTTTCATACCATTGAAAAGCGTCGAAGTTGCTATCTGTGGCCTCATACAGTTCGGAACCCACGAAACAGCCGGTGCCTCCCCGGATTTCAAGATTCACTTCAGGCAGGGTGTCAAAGCCGGAAAAATAACCAGCAACGCCCCTCGCACCATTATATCCAAAGAATCCAATGGCCATTGGTCCGGTGGATTGAACACTTACATTGCCATTAAGATTAGGTATAAAGAAGGTCTTCCAGTCTGAAGAACCCGCTACGGGTGTGGGCGCGGGCAAAGCCACGGCACCATTACCATCGGTTACTTGTATGTTTGCATCGGGGGTGTTCACAGCTGCAATAATCGTGAGTCCTCCAGTAACTGCTGTACCTGCCATGTTTCTAATGTCGGGTATATTATCCATGACATCGGGAAGTAAACAGTTTACGGGAGCTACAAAATTGAGACCCTGGGTGTATGGCGTACTGGCCCCTGCCATACACTGATACGCATAGACATCTTTTGAAGTCTGAATGAACATGTTTGCCCCAGCTGCATTCGAAGAATACAAATTACTGGGCACTTGAAAATAGTCTCCATTGTTTATGGTCGCTATCGGAGTAGCTGAACCATTGACGAAAATCTGTGTGTTATCTGCAGTTGCGATCAACAGGGGAAACTCAGTCCAACCGTTGGTATTACCATTACCACGAACAAAAACATATTCCTTTCCCAATTTGTTTTCAGGTACGGGCTGATCAATTCCGGCATCACGGTTGGTCGCTCCGACCTGTCTTCCAAAGTTCATAGATCCGTTACTGATTACAATGTCCTTATCTGAAACTATCGAAGCCCCGATCCAACCATCTTCATGCGCTTGTGTGGGAGCATTGCCAATATAGGTTTCATAAACAAAGGACTCATTGGCATTGAGCGTGATTTGATGGGTATTGGCCGTAATACCGGCCCTATCGTTGCCTACCCTGAACTCACAACCAGGGTCGTAGCCGAATAAGTTAATGGTCGTATTATCTTCGGTGGCCATAATACCAAGCGTATTTGATTTGGAAGGATGTGATCCTAAATTCGGTACTCCACCCCATTTAAAACTAGTTCCAAGAGCTTGGCGCCCCTTAGAGGTCAGCGAGGCCGATTGAGCGTTGCTACTACCCCGATAGTTGACATAAAACCGATTACCACTGGGCGATTCAAACCGAAGACCACTGTTGTTAAGGACCACCCCGGTATTGGCATTATTTACCAAGATGATATTGTTATCACCATTTGACATGGTATATGTGGCCGGGTTTAGATTTGAAATGTTGAAGGTTGCAACTGGTGTTGCATTTGTGCCTCGATATACATTTACTAAGAAAGTGGTTGGCTCAGGGGTCGATAAGTAGACCGCCTGCTGACGGATTCCCGCATTATTTTGGCCTTGTTTTAAAGGTGGTAAATAATGTAGGTCGCTCAATTGTGCCTTCGCAGAAATGGCAAATCCGATTACCAAGCATAAAAACAGTACTTTTTTGATCATTATAGGTTACTTTGGTTTGGGAAGGACATAACTAGCCCAACTTCAAAAAAAAGACAACCTGTTCAAGTGCGCAATAATATGTTGTAAAACTAGCGAACCTTGTTGGTAACTTCAGGTATTGCGTAACTTTACCGATAATATTGGGTTTTTGTAGAATTTCGAAAGTTCTTCAAATTAAAAGAATAAGACTACAAAATACTATTTTGTCGAAGACTGGGACCCAAAAATGAAGCACTATGCCTGACGAAAAACTGATGTCGAAGAAAAAACCGGCTTACCCGGTTGGCAGTCGATTGGATACCTATTTGGATCACTATAGCCGAAAAATAGAGATTCCCATCTTTTATGAGGATTTGTTACGCTTTGCGGGTTCTGTAGTGGTGTACGACGCCAATGACGAGGATACCCTTTGGGTGAGGGTATATTATTCCGATGTGGAACGAAAGGAAATCGATCTGAGTCTGAAGAAAGTGTATTCCATTCTTCATTCGGATGGAAGCGACATGATTATCGAGTATTTGAATATAGATGCCGTAGATTATTGCACTTTCGGTAATTCAAAACCTTTTCGTATTAAGGTCAGAAACATACTCAATGATAATTTTACATATTTCTATGTCAAGAAGACCGATGCCTCTAGGGTATACGGGTTGGAACTGGAACACATGCTTTCACCGTATAATCTGAACTTTTTAGTCTATAAAGACACCCTAATTGAAGAGCATATCGCCGGTATTCCGGGAGACGTCTTTATTAAGGAAATGCTGCCCAAATGCACTGAATCGGAAAAGGCACAGCTAGCCAAGGAGTTTGTTAAGTTCAATGAGCGTTGTATGATTCGGCTCCTCGGCGATATGCGATCTTACAATTACGTTATCGTTCCGACTCACGATTTCGATCATGTAGTGTACAAGATAAGAGCCATTGATTTCGACCAACAGTGCTTTGAAGGCAAATTAAAGGTGTATCGTCCCCAATTTTTCAAAGAGAATTACCTTATGGTGGAATTGGTACGATCAAAATTACAGAAGACCTCCGTTGACCAATACAAAGTGGAGGAACGGTCTATTGTAGCGAAACGTATCATCAGTTCCGAAGACAGAATCGAAGAGTTGGTCGACATCTGTAGGGAAGATACCATTTCAATTGAGGAAAACATCAATTCATTACGAAATCAGATCTATGAGCTGACCTTGGATAAAAAATTCAAGAAGTGCAAGACTATGGGAGAGGTCTTGACACTTGGTCTTGATTTTGTCAAGCGCAATTATGAAAATGTCAGTATGAAACAGATTATTGAGCAAAAAATAAAAATACCTTGAAGAAAGCCATTAGCTTTTTTGCTCTTTATTGAAATAGACCAAATAATAATACATTTGTCGCTCTTCGTCCCAGCCCTTTTCAACGAACTTCTCCGCCGATTCGGGATTGATAAAGTCCATTTTGATTTGGATGTTCGTATCGAGGTTGATGACGTTTTTAATCTTCTTTCTGGCATCCGACACGGCCTTGTTGGCAATGTCGAAATTTGAAACATCCTCAATACTATATTTCGGTCCTTTCTCCACCTTGTAGTGCTTGAACTCAGGAATAAGCTCTGGGTTTTCCATGACATCGGTTAGGAAATTACTCTCCTCAAAGGCATCGTTTTTAGCGAAATGATTCACCGCCCTATTCATAAACAAAACCTCTTGCTGCTTATCTTCCGCAGGTAAAACCACATCCTTAGCAAAATTTTGACAGAACTTAAGATAGTTTTTGGTATAAAAATTCTCGTCGGCCAAGGCATCTACTCCCAAAAAATTTTCCAACCAATATTTGGCATCATAGCGGTTGCTGTCTACCGATAGTACCTTGTAGCCTTCCTCTTTATTGGTATTGAAAATGAGGCATCCTTTATCCAATTTATTTACATTAATGCCTTGCTGTATAATGATGTCAAGATTACTGCCCTTTTCGGCAAACTGCAGAAAATCATGCTTTAATTCACTTTTGAAAATACCGACCGCGTCCACTTTGGTATTGTCGAGAACAAGACCGGTCAAATAAGTCACGTAGACCTCTCCGCTCTTGATATGTGGATGATTCGATTGTTCAAAAAGATGGGTCGCTACTTTTTTAGAGTTCAGATGGGCAGAAGAGGGGTCTGAAAAAATGTCCGAGACTATCGTATACAGTTCATTGAATTCAACATCTACCTCGTTCGAGAGCTTAAAATAATTCTCTTCTTTTTCGCGAAAGGGTTTAAAAAAGTATTCCTTTAG
Organism: uncultured Flavobacteriaceae bacterium; assembly: GCA_947494565.1. GTDB lineage: Bacteria > Bacteroidota > Bacteroidia > Flavobacteriales > Flavobacteriaceae > Maribacter_C. The sequence goes on from CANLVG010000009.1 coordinate 157,619, forward strand.
AATACCCGAAGTCTCATCATTTAAACGAGCGGATTCTTCCGATAAAAAGGCACCTTCTCCCTTGTTCTTATTTCCGATTCGGTGTATAGAGATACTTTCGATTTGTGTAGAATACAGGTTGATCATTCAGTTTGAATTTTTGGGTCGCTCCCTTCGGAGCCTAATTTTTTTTTTGGATAATTTTGATAACGCTTAACCTTGATACTTAGCAACAAATGCCGATGGTAGATTTATTTTTTGAATTCTAGTTCCAGTTTTCATCAAAATCAAGGTCGTCATAATTCTCAAGGGTGTCATCAAAATCAAAAGTTGGGTCTGCTTTAAAATTTTTCTCCGGAGGCGTTTCGGGCAATTCGCCGAAACTGAATAAAACATTAGGGTAGGCTGCGCCTGGTTCATTCTCCACAATATCGGCCAACTCGACGAAGAACGTCCACATGTTCAAAAAATCATAGACGTAAATAAGCTTCGGATTTTTAGCATTCATAACATCTTCCAAAAACGTCTCGTTCATCAATCGTACATCAGAACCGGTATCACTCATATCGAACAATGCTATTTCCTCATCTTGGTTCCAATCTTCATCGCATGTATAAAAAGAGGCCATTTCGTTTCCAAGAAACCCAAAAGACTGGGCAATGGCATTATGGAATTCTTCCATTGAATTGCCGGCATCAATCTCGATATCCCTAAAGATATCTTCCTGAGCATCTAAAATGATGCGGATTTTATAAATCATTAGTGTTTTTTTGCGGGACGGTAAAGTTACAAAGTTTTGTGACTTCTTTTCGATTTAAGTGCTTCCAAAACCAAATAGAACTGAACACCGAATAGAAGCGAGGCCAAAACAAGATGAAAGGGCTGAGTGGTAAATGGAAAACTCCAATAGTACATCGCCATACCTGTAATTATCTCGAAAAAAATCAGCAATAACACCCAATTGATTTTTGAGTACCCGGAGCCTAGTTTATAGATGCGGTAGGCAATGAAGAGGTTCAGTGCCGTCACCAGTATGGAAAAAGAGCGATGGATATAGAACTGTAAGGTCGGTTCTATTAACCAAAGGTCTTTGGCCGCTTCGCCGACCACATCAATTCGAGCATCCACAAATTCCCTGACCTGTGTACCCAAAATAACTTGAAGAAAGGTAATTGTCAATGCCGTTATGAACAGCATCAATGTCATTCTATCGTATTTGAATGGCTTAGACTTGGTTGTGCTTAGGGCTATCAGATACAACAACATGGCCACGATAAGTAAGGCCATGACCATATGGATGGTAATTTTAAAAGGATTCAGAACCGAATAAACTACCGTTGCACCGAGCCATGCCTGAAACCCCATAGCGAAAACGATTACCCATGAAAGCAGGGTAATTTTCTTGTTTTTCTTCCAATACCATAGCGATAGGATCGCCAAGACAAGCGTTGCAAGTCCGGCTAAGGCTCCAAAAAGTCGATTGATGAACTCGATCCAAGTATGCCACGGGTTGAAGATAGCATATTCGTGTTTGGTATAAGGCTCCCAATAGGATGAATCGTAAGTTGCGCGTGTCGTAAAATTCTGGGTCGCAACCCAAAGCTGTTCGTTTCTAATAATGACCTGCCCTTTTTTATAAGTGCTATCTGGGTGCCATTCCAGTTGTGATTCTTCAGTAGGTGGAATATAATAGCCAAAACATTTCGGCCAATCAGGACAGCCCATACCACTACCGGTCATCCGAACTATAGCTCCGGCCACAATCACCAGATATACTAAAATCAGCGAGATTTTTGCTGTTTTAAGAAAGCGATTGCTCATGTTTTTCTCATTGGATTTCGATACAAAATTACTACACTTTGAGAAGATTCAGGGTCTAGAATCCCAAAGATTTCAATAGGCCCAAGGGTGGACTCTTGCCCTTTGATAACCTCGTATACTTAAGATCGTATCTTTAAGCCCAATTCCTTTCCTTTTTGAATCATGAGCTTCTTGGCGGCCTTGTATTCATTCGGTATTTCACCCTCTAAAATAGCTTCTTTTATTGTGTCTTTGATAATCCCGATTTCCTTGGATGGTTTGAGGTCAAAGGTTTTCATGATTTCCTCTCCGGTAACGGGCGGTTGAAAGTTTCTTATGTGGTCGCGGTCTTCTACCTCCTTAATCTTTTGCCGGACCATTTTAAAGTTATTCTTGTACTTACGTTGTTTCTTAGGATTTTTGGTAGTGATATCAGCTTCACATAAGGTCATTAGATCGTCCACATAGTCACCGGCATCAAAAACCAACCGCCGAACGGCCGAATCGGTCGCATAATCTTCAGCAAGAACAATAGGTCTCGAACTCATCAAGACCATTTTCTGTACAAATTTCATTTTATCGTTCAATGGCATCTTGAGCCTTTTGAACATCTTGTACACCATTTTGGAACCGACAAATTCATGCCCATGAAACGTCCATCCGATTTTTTTGTGGAATTTCTTGGTAGGTGCTTTTCCGATGTCATGCAATAGCGCTGCCCAGCGTAGCCAAAGGTCGTCAGTAGTCTCACATATGTTATCTACAACTTCCAAGGTATGCCAAAAATTATCTTTATGACGTTGTCCTTCTATTTCCTCAATTCCTTGCAAAGCAACTAATTCGGGGAGTATAAAAGGTAAGAGCTCCGTTTTATCAAGTAACGAAAAGCCAACGGAGGGTTTGGTACTGGCCATAATCTTATGAAGCTCTTCGACGATCCGTTCCTTTGAAATGATTTGAATACGCTCTTTGTTTCGCGAAATGGCATCAAGCGATTTAGGATCTATCCTGAAACCCAACTGCGTGGCGAATCGAATGGCGCGCATCATACGTAGGGGGTCATCCGAATAAGTGATATCCGGTTCGAGTGGGGTACGAATAAGTTCCCGTTTTAAATCGATCACACCCTCAAAAGGGTCGAGAAGGTCACCGTAATTCGCTTCATTCAGCGATAAGGCCAAGGCATTGATGGTGAAATCCCTTCTTTTTTGGTCATCCTCCAAGGTGCCGTCTTCCACAACGGGTTTTCTACTATCGCGATGATAGCTCTCTTTTCGCGCTCCTACAAATTCGAGTTCAATATGGTCGGTTCTTATCATGGCGGTACCAAAGTTCTTAAAGCTGGATACCTTGGGTTTCCCCGGAAGTTTTGAAGCAACTTTTTTCGCAAGTGCAATACCACTTCCGACAACGACAATATCGATGTCTTTTGGCCGTCCGCCCTTCAAAAGGTAATCTCGTACAAAGCCCCCAATAACATAACACTCCACGTTCAATTCCTTGGCCGCTTCGGTCACTTTTTTAAACAAAGGATCGGTGAGTGCTTGTTTGTGATTCTGTTTTGTCATTTTACGATATGGAATACATTTGGAATAGTGGCCTGGTCAATTATGGCGTTCTAAATCTGAACCATAACATATCCTGCCCTTGTTTCGTTCTATCTATGCTCGAATCACCTTTACCGTGCCATCATTGCTTAGTTTGATAATGGCGGAAGGACTTGCATTTTGTTTATCTCGATACAAATTTACCACATAGTCGACTCCTTTTAAAATGGGCGCCGTGATTTGAGTAAAATTTTGAGGTGTAGGTTCGCCTGAAATGTTTGCCGAGGTCGAGACGATTGGTTTTTTAAATTTATTGATCAGGTATTGACAGAATTTATCACTGGCCACCCGAATAGCAATGGTATGATCAGGTGCTACAAGATTGTTGGCGATGCCTTTGGGCGCATCGTATATAATAGTGGTTGGTTTCGTTGATAGATCCATGATATCATAAGCTAGATCAGGAACTTCGGAGACATGACGTTCGAGCATGGCATCATTGGCCACCATACAAATAAGGGCCTTACTATCTTCACGTTGCTTGAGTTGATACACTTTCTGTACGGCCTCGGCATTGGTGGCGTCACAGCCGATACCCCACACAGTATCCGTGGGATATAGAATAAGTCCACCCGAATCTAATACCCCGATAGCCTTGTTGATTTCTTCGGTCATAGAAAACATAACTGTTTTGATGATTTGGCAAAAATAGGATATCCGGGAAGAATTCTGGAATTCTCAGCTTTGGATTACCTGATTTTGTTTGAGTGATTTTCCCAATGGGAGTCCTATTAAAATACGATGGAACAGTTTGAAATATCGTGGTTTGAGAATTGAGGTCAGTCCATAGCGCAGCACAAATATCATTCGTAAGACTTGGTAATGAAAATAACCACGGTTCTTTCGTATCACATAGAACATCGATGTTTTCAATTCTATTTTGATGGCCATGGGCATTTTGGTCTTATTAATGCTTTGACCTTGATAATGTACATAGGTCGCCGTAGGCAGGTAATAGGTTTTCTTACCCTTTTTTTTGAGTCGATAACAAACATCGCTTTCCTCGAAGTACAGAAAAATGTTGGTGTCAAACCCTCCAACTTCATCAAAATCCCTAGCGCTGAAGAACATAAAACTTCCATTTATATAATCGACAGCAATCGGCTGGGAGTATTCTTTTCTTCGATTGGGTTTTCCATAGATTTTTTCAACGAATTTTTTTCCAAAGACCTCACGTGAAAATGAAGTGAAATAGTCGAACCCTAGTTGCTTTTCGCCATGCTCGTTTTGAATTCGAGGTCCACAAACGGCCGCATCAGGATGCGCTTCCATAAAATCAAAGCATTTTTTGATGGGGTCGTCGATCATGAGGGTATCGTTGTTCAAAAACAAGTAATATTTGGCTTTGGCGAATTGTACGCCATGCATATTACCTCCACCGAAACCTGTGTTGAACCTACTTCTGTATAAACTGATATGTTCTTCACCCAAGTTAGCTATCGATGTTTTCAGGGCTTTAAAATCATTCGCTTCGGAAGCATTGTCAATAACGATAAGGTGATAAAATAGTGCGGTATTCGTATGTTCCAAAACAGAGGTGACACATTTTGTAGTAAACTCCGATGAATTGTAGTTGATAATGATGATGGCGATATCGTAGGTCACGTTCCTCATTTTTGCGGAGTAGTTTCTTTTTTATCGTCAAGATTTTCAACAATAAACCTAGCTAGGTCTTTTTTGAATAGTTCCGGCTCAAATGAGGTGTAAAGCGTTTCAATATCCTTTTTAATACTTTTCTTGTTCCGATTTTCGAATACTTGGGGTCTATGATCTTTCAAATGAACACCCATATGTTTTTTAGAGTTGTCCACATGCCAAGCGCCTTTGACAATGAAAGGGCTAAATACACAAAATGTGGGTATGTTCAACGCTTTGGCCATATTCACGGCGCCACCTTCATTGCCGATCAATGCGTCGCACTGATCCAGAATCGCTAAAAATTCACGTAACGATTCTGCATAAAAATCTATAGCTATCTGTGCTCGAGTTTCTTTTTTACATTGATGATAAACGGCCAAAGCCTCCTTTTTTTGATTGGGAATATAGTTGAAAATAAGCTTGGCATCCGTTCTCTGGCAAATGAAGTCCAGAATATCTGCCATGTATTTGGCGGGATAGGTCTTTATCGGACTACTACCCAGAATACCGATCATAATCATAGACTGGCCCGTTGTTTCCCTGAGGGTGTCGACCGTGTTCTTTGCCGTAGTGGTTTCTTTTGTGGACAAATAAATCTTGGGGTAAACTTCCAAGTTGGTCTGCGAGCCGATGATGGGTTCGAGGAGTCGTAACCTATTTTGAAGCGCCGACGGAAATTTTCCGTCAGGATTAAGGTTTTCCTCTATCCTATGATTATATATCCATTTTGTATACCACTTTGGGTGGGACACTTTATACGTAGCCTTCGAAAAAAGAGAGATCAGATTGCTTTCCAATTTACCATAAGCGTCAATGACGGCATAGTACGGCTGACTCTGAATGGATTTCAAAAATTTGAAGAACTCGATTTTACTGGAACGATATATTTTCTCGAAAACGATAACCTTATCAATAAAAGGATGATGTTCCAAAACGGGTAAAGTGTTGTGGTTGGCCACAAAATGAACGATGCAGGAAGGGAATACCGATTTTAGACCTTCGCATATGACTGTGCTGGCTAGAACATCCCCAATCATTTTTTGCTGTATCACTAAAAACTTTTTCTGGGCCATTGATCAAATATACTATTTCTGATTGCTAAAAAATAGCGGTTCCGACCTTCCATACGAGGCATGAGCCGGGTATTAAAATGAAATTTTCGATATTTGGCCCATGATAAAGTCCAATCTCTGTTGAAGATGCAAGGCAAAAAACTACATTTGTAAAAATAGCAGCTCAAGACTTCCTCAATGAATACCGTAAGCGTCATCGTAAGTACCTATAACAAACCCGATTGGTTGCAAAAAGTACTTTGGGGTTTCGATTGCCAGACCTACAAAGACTTTGAAGTGGTCATCGCGGATGATGGATCTGGTCAAGAGACCGTTGATTTGATCAAGCGCATGAAAGCTACTGTATTGTACGATATCAAGCATGTATGGCAAGAAGATGACGGTTTCCAGAAATGCAGAATACTAAATAAGGCGATTACGGCATGTAGCACGCAATATATCATCATGACCGACGGCGATTGTATTCCGCGGGAAGATTTCGTGCAAGTGCACTATTTGAACAAAGAACCGGGTCATTTTATTTCAGGAGGGTACTATATGTTACCCATGAATATATCAAATGCCATCACGGAGACCGATATACGAAGTCAAAATTGTTTTGATTTGAGTTGGTTGAAGAAAAAAGGGATTCCTAAAACGTTTAAAAACAACAAGCTGACCGCTAGTGGTTTTATCTCTAAATTATTCAACACTTTCACCCCTACGAATGCCAGTTGGAACGGACATAATTCTTCGGGATGGAAAAACGATATCTTAAATGTCAATGGTTTTGATGAAAGAATGCAGTACGGAGGGGAAGATCGCGAGTTTGGGGAACGTCTCTCCAATTTCGGGATAAAATCCAAGCAATTGCGATACAGTGCCGTTTGTATTCATTTAGACCATGAGCGAAGCTATCGCACTCCTGAGGCCATCGCAAAGAATATGGTCATTCGAAAGGAAGTTAGGCAAAAGAAAAGCGTTTGGACCTATCACGGCATAATCAAGCAGTAGGCCATTTCATTTTTCTTTTCTAGCCTTTTCAACTCACGAAACCGTTCCAAATCCGAGAGTGCGTTCAAATAACAGATTATGATTCCTTTTTGTCCATCGAGTATGCCCAGGCGCAAAATGTAGTGATTGAAAAATTTCCAAGTCGGTTTTAACAGAAGGGATATATAGTTGAAGCTTTTTTCCGTAAAAAAATCTTCCTTCGCTTTAAGCCTCCCATATTTAAGCATTTTCGACTTATAGTCCTCGAAGTTCTTGTAGCAATAATGGACCAACTTTTCTTTAAAAATTCCTGATTTACCATCTACCACCAACGTCTCGTGTACAATTTTCCGATCAGAGAACTTCGCCTTGCTTTTTCTAAAAAGGCGATAATTCTTATCGGTTTGCCATCCGCTGTAGCGTAACGTTTCGTTCTGGAACATAAATTTGCGATAAAACCAGAATGCTGCATGTGCTGTGTCGCTTTCTACAGTATCGACAATTTCTGATTTGAGCGTATCGGATACGACCTCGTCCGCATCCAAGAAAAGCACCCAGTCGTGTGTGGCTTTACTCAATGCAAAAGATTTTTGTGACGTGAAGTTCGTAAACGGATGTTGAATGACCTTCACTTTAGGGTGTTCTAGTAAGTACTCGAAAGTACCATCGGTACTGTATGAATCAACCACAATGATTTCATCGGTAAAGGTAATCGATTCGATACATCGTTCTATATAACCTATCTCATTATAGGTTATGACCAATGCGGAAATTTTCACTTTGGGGTCGTTCATAATTAGCATGTACTAACAGTAGGGTACTACAAAGCTATCATTAAAATGGGGAATAGCGCAATTGAGATGCAAAAAAACCTACAAATTCAATAGCTGATAATGTATTGCTTCCACTTTTAAGATTTTCTGAAAATAGCGCGCTTCGTTTTAAACAATTAGCTGCTTTGTTGCGGAGCTGTCTTCAAACTTGGTACGTTTTGTTCGTGCTCCAACCGTCTTAACTCAAGATACCTTTCCCAATCACCCAAAGCATTCAGATAACATACTTTGATGCCTTTGGTACCGTCCAATATTCCGAGACGAATAATGTAATTGTATAGAAATCGGTATGTGGGCTTCAGAATGAGAAGGCCCAGGCTGAATCGTTTATTTTTTAAAATAGCCTCTTTGGCCTTTAGGCGACCATAGCAAAGCATTTTACCTTTATAGTTTTCATAGTTGCGGTAACAGAAATGGGTCAACTTTTCTTTGAGTGTGCCCGAGGTTCCGTTTACTTCGAGCGTTTCATGCACGATTCTTTTTTCGGAAAACCGTACTTTGCTTTTTCTGAAAAGCCTGTAGTTCTTATCCGTTTGCCAACCACTGAAACGCAATCTTTTTTCTTGAAACATGAACTTTCTACGAAACCAATAGGCAGCATGCTTATTAGGACCATTTACGGTAGCGATAATTTCACTTTGCAATTGTGGGGTCACGACCTCGTCGGCATCAACGAAAACCACCCAGTCATTGCTAGCTTGCGCTAAGGTATACGCCTTTTGCGCGGTGTAATTTTTAAATGGATGTTGTATGACTCTTACCTTCGGATGTGATAAGAGATACTCGTAAGTACCGTCGGTACTATAAGAGTCCACAACGATGATTTCATCCGCGAATTCGACTGACTTGATACAGTTTTCGATGTATCCTATTTCGTTATAAGTGATAACGAGTGCTGTAATTTTTTGCCCTTGAAGCACCATAAAAACTATTCTGTAGGTTACTTGTCATAGCGTGGTCTTCTTTACTAACTGTCAAAAAAGCAAAAAATTATATTTCGAGGCGGAAATTTCCTTCAAAGCTAAACCGCTACGTCATGCTCACGCAATGCATCGTTGAGAGAGGTCTTTTTATCGGTACTTTCTTTTCGAGTGCCGATGATGAGCGCACAAGGCACTTGAAAATCTCCAGCAGGAAATGTCTTGGTATAGCTCCCTGGTATAACAACCGAACGGGCTGGAACCCTACCTTTTGACTCAACAGGATCGCTTCCGGTAACATCGATAATCTTGGTCGATGCAGTAAGAACTACGTTGGCGCCCAACACGGCCTCCCTTTCTACACGCACCCCTTCGACTACGATACATCTTGAACCGATGAAAGCATTGTCTTCAATGATAACGGGCGCTGCTTGCAGCGGCTCTAAAACACCGCCAATGCCCACTCCACCACTCAAATGAACGTTTTTTCCAATTTGCGCGCAACTACCCACGGTGGCCCAAGTATCGACCATAGTACCCTCATCAACATAAGCTCCGATATTCACATAACTCGGCATTAAAATGGTGCCTTTAGAGATGTAGGCTCCGTGCCGCGCAACGGCATGTGGTACTACTCTAACCCCTTTTTCGGCATATCCTCTTTTCAATGGAATCTTATCATGATATTCAAAAATACCCGTTTCAAGTGTTTCCATTTTCTGAATTGGGAAGTAGAGAACCACTCCTTTTTTTACCCACTCATTAATGCGCCACCCTTCTTCGGTCGGTTCTGCACATCGCAACTTGCCGATGTCCAATAAATTCACGATCTCTCGGATTGCGTCTTGTGTTGCAGTTTCACGGAGTAACTCCCGATTTTCCCATGCATTTTCTATAAGGGTACGTAGTTCAGTCATCTTGATATCTAAAATTTCGACAAATATAAGAGGAGCCGCGGTAATTGCCTGCTTAATTTTAAGGGTATAACAAATATGTCTATTTTTGCAAAAAAATTGATTTGGGAAGGGTAGTGGCTTTGGATTATGGCAGAAAAAGGACGGGAATCGCGGTTACCGACCCTTTACAACTCATCGCCTCTGGTCTTACAACAGTACCGACACATGGGTTGATCGAGTTTTTAAAGCAATACCTAGATGAAGAAGAGGTTGAATGTTTAGTGGTGGGCGAACCCAAACAAATGAACAATACACCATCAGAGGCCGAAACGTTCATCGCTCCCTTCTTACGACGTTTGAAAAAGACATTTCCTTCCATTCCTATTGAAAGGCAAGATGAAAGATTTACTTCTAAAATGGCTGTACAAGCAATGATCGAAGGGGGAATGAAAAAAAAACAAAGACAGAACAAGGCCATTATTGATGAAATAAGCGCTACTATTATATTGCAAGCGTATTTAAACAAAAAGTAGAATGACATTACCTATTGTAGCCTATGGTGATCCGGTCTTACGTAAAGTAGGAAAGGAAATCGATGCCGAGTATCCAAAGCTAAACGAGTTGATCGCCAATATGTGGGAGACCATGTACAATGCAAATGGAGTTGGTTTGGCCGCTCCGCAAATAGGATTGGCCATTCGGATTTTTCTGGTCGATACGACCCCTTTTGCCGACGACGAGGAGTTGAGCGATGAAGAACAAAATGCGTTGAACGGTTTCAAAAAAGTGTTTATCAATGCAAAATTTGAAGAGGAGGTAGGTACGGAGTGGGCCTTTAACGAGGGTTGTTTGAGCATACCTGACGTTCGTGAGGACGTAAAGCGGAAAGATACCATTACCCTCACTTACCACGATGAGGACTTTAATCAGAAAACGGAAACTTACACAGGTCTATTGGCGCGTGTGATTCAACATGAATACGACCATATTGAAGGAGTTTTGTTTACCGATAAATTGTCACCCTTAAAAAAGCGTCTCTTGAAAGGTAGGTTATCCAATATTTCTAAGGGAAAAATCAAAGTAGACTATAGAATGCGCTTTCCCGAAATGAAAAAAGGACGTTAAATACTGACGGCAATTGAACCAAAATTTTCATATTTGCCCCTTAATTTGAAGAAGAGATGAGTTTAGATAAAATTTTATCCATAGGAGGAAAACCAGGTCTGTTCAAACTGGTCACTCAAACCAGAAGCGGTTTTGTTGCGGAATCACTCCTCGATGGAAAAAAAATCACCGTTGGTTTACGAAACAATGTCAGCATTCTGTCTGAGATAGCGATATATACTTTGGATGAGGAACTTCCTTTACGAGACGTCTTCCAAAAAATGCAGCTGAAGGAAAAGGGCGGAAAAACTTCAATTCCGCATAAATCGGAGAAAATTGCATTGGAAGAGTACTTTTTTGAAGTCTTGCCCAATTATGATGAAGACAGGGTCTATGCCAGTGATATCAGAAAAGTTATCCAGTGGTATAATCTTCTTCATGATAACGGAATTACCGACTTTTCATCCGATGTTGAGGACGCCTCTTCGGAAGAAGAGTAAAAATCTTTGTTAAAAAAACCCAACTAGACAAGGTTGTGGCTCTTTTTTAGGGTCGATGCGCAATACATTGGTTATATTTATAGGCTAATTTCAAACCAAGTATTTTGTTACAACATTCAATAGCGCGCAGGTTTGCACTATGTGTTTCCCTACTTATTTGCACTGCGATTTTTCCGCAAAACGGAAAAGACTCCACAAAAAAAGCAACCAAAGAACTTCCCTTAGAACCCAAGCGAAAGATAAATTTCACCACAGACACTGGCACATGGATGTCATTGGACGTTAGTCCGGACGGCCAAACCATTGTATTTGACTTAATGGGTGATATTTATTCTATTCCCATCAATGGGGGGCGAGCCACTACGCTCACTGCAGGTATTCAATATGATGTACATCCCAGATTTAGCCCCGATGGAAAATCGCTCGTTTTTATCTCAGATAAAAGCGGTTCCGATAATATCTGGACGGTCGATTTGACGACGAAAAAAAGCAAACAGATTACCAAAGACAAGAAGCACAATTTCTTTTCTGCCGAATGGACACCGGATGGCGATTATATCGTTGGGGTGAAAGGGCGTCGAAATATCAAACCTTACATCTATCATAAAGATGGTGGCTCAGGGAGTCAATTGGTGAGTGAGCCAAAGAACTTAAAGCTTATAGATCCAGCATTTGGAGCCGATGGCAAGCTTCTGTATTTTTCCCAAAGGCAAAACGCCTGGAATTATAATGCCCAGCTGCCACAATATCAAATAGGAACCTATGATATGGAAGATGGTGACATGGCAGTCATCACTTCTCGCTATGGATCTGCCTTCACGCCCACATTATCGAACGATGGCAATTGGATGGTTTATGGTACACGCTTTGAAGCCGAGACCGGACTAGTACTACGAAATCTTAAGACCGGAAAAGAACGATGGTTGGCCTATCCGGTTCAGCGTGATGAGCAAGAATCGATAGCTCCTTTAGGCGTCTTACCGGCTATGTCGTTTACACCCGATAGTAAGAACCTCATTGTGTCCTACGGAGGAAGAATATATTCCATCTCCATTCCGTTTAATTTGGCAAGCGAAATCAAATTTACAGCGGATGTGAAACTCGAATTGGGTCCCAGACTAGAATTTAAGTATCCGATTATCGATACAAAAGAGGCCCTAGTGACACAAATTCGTGATGCCAAACCCTCTCCTGATGGCAGTAAATTGGCTTTTACCGCCTTGAATCGACTTTATGTGATGGATTTGCCCAACGGCAGTCCGCGGCGGTTGACAACCAATGAATTCACCGAGGGGCAACCAGCGTGGTCACCTGACGGAGCGTACTTGGTGTATACTACTTGGAAAAAGGGTGGAGGGCATCTCTACCGCGTTAATGTTGAAGGTAGGGCAAGACCGGTTCAGCTTACGAAAGAACCAGGCATTTATACCCATCCTTCATGGTCATATCAAACAGATCGTATCGCTTTCCATCGCGGTGCCGCGCAAACCTATGATGATGCCATCGGACCTTTCTCGAGTGGGGTACAGGTAGATTTGGTTTGGGTTTCTTCCGATGGAGGACCTATTCAGTATATTGATAAATCCAAAGGAAGGCAAATGCCACACTTTACCAAATTCGATGACCGCATCTACCTGAGTAACAATGAAAAAGGTCTGCTCTCCATTCGATGGGACGGTACAGACGAGAAAGTACATTTGAAACTAACAGGTATCGAGACCTTCGGGTCGCAAGATGTCTACGGCAAGAATCATGATGATTTTGATTCACACACTGCACTACCTGCCGTTGAGGAGGGTTGGCGCGATAATAAGAAGGCCTCGAAGCCTACTGAAATCCATATTTCTCCAGATGGTAAAACGGCTTTGGCCCTAATTAATAACGACATCTACACGGTCACCATACCGAAATATGGAAAGACACCGAATATTTCCTTGGCGAAGGTCGACAATGCGGCCTTTCCTGCATTAAAATTAACGGTTCTGGGAGGAGAGTTTCCGGTATGGTCAGCAGACAGTAAAAAGGTACATTGGTCTCTTGGAGCGAGTCATTTTAAGTATGATCTGATAGCGGGGAGACAATTCAAAGACAGTCTTGATTTGGCCAAAAAGAGAGAAAAGGAATTAAAGGCCAAGGAAAAGAAAACTGATACCATCAAGACTGATGACCAGGACGAAGAAGACAAAAAAAAGCCTAAATTTTTGGCAGAGGAATTTAAAGTCAAGGTGCTCTATAAGAAAGATATCCCTCAAGGTTCCGTACTTCTGAAGGGGGGAAGAATCATTACGATGAAGGGTGGAGAGGTCATTGAAAATGGTGATTTGCTCATTACCAATAATCGTATTGCTGCAGTGGGTGCTTCCGGCAGCTTGACCGTTCCGGAAAGTGCTACCACAATCGATATTTCCGGCAAGACCATAACGCCAGGGTTTATTGATACACACGCGCATATGTGGCCCACTTGGGGCGTACATAAAAACCAAGTATGGATTTATTCCGCCAATTTGGCCTATGGCGTCACCACAACCAGAGATCCCCAGACGGCGACCACGGATGTCTTGACCTATGCGGATATGGTGGAAGCTGGTATGCTACACGGTCCGAGAGTATATAGTACAGGGCCCGGAGTGGGCTTTTGGAAATATCAGATCGAGAGTTTAGACCATGCAAAGGATGTTTTGAAACAGTATAGCGAATATTATAATACCAAGAGCATCAAAATGTACCTTGTCGGGAACCGTCAACAACGCCAATGGATTATCATGGCAGCCAAAGAACTAAAATTAATGCCGACCACAGAGGGAGGGCTCGATTTTAAACTCAACATGACACAACTGCTTGATGGCTATCCAGGGCATGAGCATTCCTTGCCAATTTATCCCATTTACGAAGATGTGGTCAAAACCGTTGCTGATTCCAAAATGGCCGTTACGCCTACACTCTTGGTCTCTTATGGTGGACCTTGGGCAGAGAATTATTATTATTCACGTGAGAATGTTTGGAAGGATAAAAAGCTACAATACTTTACACCATACAAAGAGTTGGCCCAAAAATCAAGAAGAAGACCAGGTTGGTTTATGGACGAGGAACATGTCTTTAAAAAGCATGCGGAATTTATGAAAGATCTTGTTGAGGCAGGAGGTTTGGCCGGTGTGGGCAGTCATGGTCAGCTTCAAGGACTTGGATTCCATTGGGAACTTTGGTCCGTTGCCAGTGGTGGGATGAAAAATTCCGATGCACTTAAGGTTGCAACCATTTTAGGGGCAGAGGCCTTAGGTCTTGACGATGACCTAGGTAGTCTGGAAAAAGGAAAATTGGCCGATATTTTAATTATGGGCAAAAACCCTTTGGAAAACATCCGTAATAGTAACACACTCACGCATGTAATCAAAAATGGTAAGGTCTATGATGCGGACACCCTTGACGAGGTATGGCCGGAGGTTAAAAAGGCAGAGAAGTTCAATTGGCAGACAAAAGAACCTAAAGGCTTACCTGGAATAAAAAAGTAAACCGCCCAATGGCGTACCTGTCGGGCGGCTTTTAAGGAGGGTGTATTTCGTATTTCGATTCCTTGGTTAATCGAATAGGCCGCGTACTCCGTGGGATGTATTCTGATTTCAATCTCGACTACGCCCTGAAATGAAAAGTTATTCGGGCTATTATTATCTAGGCCTCGTCTGTTCGTAAATCGATTCCTCTTTATTGGTTACAATACCGATAATAATTGCTGCCGGAATAGCTGCTCCTGCAATATAGGTGATGGGAGAATTTCTTTTCCTTTTCACCTGTTGAATATCGGATTTAAGAAAATCTAGCCGAGTATTTCTTGCTTTAAAAGTGACAGAGTCCTTAGTAATAGCCAGACATTTATTTGCGATTACTCGACCATCCGAAACTTTTATTTGATATTGTTTGCCCACTTGAATTTGTTCAACGGCTGTTAGTTTATAGGTATAACAGCTCTGCAAAAGGAACAGTGAACTCAACAAAACACTGCTCTTGAATAGTTGCGCTTGAATCCGGATCACTTTTTTTGATTTAGAGGTCACGTCACGGTCGACGTAAACAAGTTAAGGGCAAAGCTAGCAATAAATAGCTTCCTGTCAGGATATATAAATCTTAGTGGTCCGGCCATTTATCAGCAAACAAGAAATTAACCAATTAATAGTCTAATCAAAGCGGCCAAAATCTAAACCTTCCAACCTTCTCTATATGTTCTGCCTACAAATTGGTTCGCTTCTTCAAGGTTGGTGATTCTGGTATTCTCGCCATCCCAAAGCAATTTTTTACGTGCAAAGAATTCCATTTTACCTTCCGTGTTTTCTCGCTGCAACATATAACTTCGAATAGCCAGATTGCCCATTAGCACGGTTTCCGTCATCGGACCTGCATAGTCGAATGAGGAAGTAAGCGCTTTGTGCTCTTCACTGTCAAAACCGGCCTTACAGGCATCCACCCACTTTCTTTGATGGCCATATTCGGGTTCTTGCATTTCTTCAACTTCCGGTCCGAATTCCGTGGTGCCGTCATTTAGGTATAGTTTCGGCATAAGGGGCGAACTATCATTGATATTTGTGGAAATAATACCTTTCTCACCGATAATCAACACGCCATTGGCACTATCTTTTCCTCCGATATCACTATTTGCGGGAATGATATCTGGGTGCGATGGTCGTATGCCTCCATCACTCCAAGTCATTTCAATCGGTGTTTTCGTTTTTTCCGTGGCATCGAAATGCAAGGTAATGAACGAAGATGCCGGGCAGCCTTCGGGATGATAATCCGCTGTCCACATTTGAGAGAAGACCGAGCCTACACTGCACTCTGCATCAGTGGGGTATTTTAGGCCCAAGGTCCTGAAGGGAATATCGATTAGGTGACAACCTACATCGCCCAGTGCTCCCGTACCATAGTCCCACCAACCTCTCCAGTTGAACGGATGTAGGTTTGGTGTAAAGGGTTTTGCTTCCGCTGGCCCGAGCCATAAGTCCCAATAAAGGTCTTCAGGTTTCAAACTGGCATTGGGTTCGGGCATTTGTCCTCCCTGAGGCCAAACGGGCCTGTTGGTCCAGACCTGTACCTTGGAAATGGCTCCAATGGCATCCGAGTCGATCCATTTTTGAACCATATTCAAAAGAGGATTGGACCCTCCTTGGTTTCCCATTTGTGAAACGATTTTTTTCTCACGTGCCATTTCAGTGAGTAAACGGGCTTCACGAATGTTATGGGTCATCGGTTTTTGAACGTATACATGAATTCCTCGTTCCATGGCATAAGCCGCCGCCGGACCGTGAACATGGTCGGGTGTGGAAATTGTTACGGCATCGAGCTTTTCTTTGTCCAGCATTCTGCGATAATCATTATATAGCTTGGCTTTCGGGAAATTTTCGATGGACCTTTTGGCCGATCCTGAAAAATCAACGTCACAAAGGGCTCTTACTTTTTCACGTCCATCTACCGAGGCATTTTTGATATCACTGGTTCCTTTTCCACCTGCACCAATGGCCGCAAGGTTCAAACGATCACTGGGCGCTAAGTATCCTTCACCCCCCAATACATGTCTTGGAACAATGAAGATGGATGAGGCAATTGCGCTCTTTTTGATAAACGACCTTCTTGAAGCGGATGTCTTTTGCGGTTTCTTTTCTTTCATATAGGTTGACTTTAGGTAATGCTATAGTTCTTTAAATGTACCAAAAAATGATGTATTTCAGCTTTAAATTACTTCGAAGTTTCCAAGATGAATCCGGCCACATCTTTCTTGAACTTTTCGAGGGAAGGTTGGTGGGTATACATCATATGGCCTGCCTCATAATACTCCATTTTGATATTGTCTTTGATTTCTTTTTTGAGTCCTAAGTGATCAATGGAATATTCCACCCCGTAGAAAACGGTGGCGATATCATAAATACCATTCAAGACTAACACTTTCATATTAGGATCACGTGACAAGGCTTGGGCCATATCGATACCGGTATTTATGGCCGCCTGCGTGCCCCAACGGACGTTACCTTTGTGTTTCCAATCCCAATTAAAGCCTTCACGACGACCTGCGGTAATCGAATACGTTGTATTCTTATTGACTTTCAGACTTCCATAGAAGTAGTCTAAAAACCCGGCGATATAGGCTGGTGATATAGCAGCGCTTTGTGGATCGTGACTTCCATCTTGCGCCAGTAGATCTTGATTGATTCCGGTAAATCGTGAATCCAAACGGCCGACAATTTCACCCTCATCCCGCAAAAACTCAGCAAAAAACTCGCTTGCGGTCACCCGAAGGTCGGCTTTTACCCAATAGTCGGTACTGGTACCGGTATATTGCGCTAATTTTTGGGCTATCGCTTTTTTGTCGGCTTCCGACAGGCGGTCTCCTTTGAACAGGGAAGGAACATATTCGTCTTCTGTAAAACGGCGCACCTCGTTTAGAAAGGTGTATACATCTTCGGGCTTGTCCGTAACCTTGTCGTGATACCAGGCCGTGGCTGCATAGGTGGGAAAGTGCGCTATATAGGGCATATCATCCCCGGGAGGAAAAATCAATGTCCGCAGATCAAAAACTGCAGAGACCATGATGACCCCATTCATAGCAACACCTTGTGTCAAAAGGGTATTCATCAAACCTGCATTTCTAAAGGTACCATAGCTTTCCCCTAAAAGGTATTTCGGACTGTTCATGCGATTTTTTGCAATCAAGAACTGTGTAATAAATAGCGACAGGCTTCTAATATCTTGGTCAACTCCCCAGAAATCCTTGAATTTAGCCTTTCCAACGGGTATGCTTAAACCAGTACCGACGGGATCGATTATGACCAAGTCGGCTACATCAAGAATCGAGAAGTTGTTATTGACCAGTTGATAGGGTGCGGCGGGAGTGCTAGACGGGTCGTTCACGACGATTCGCTTGGGTCCTAAAACACCCATGTGCAACCAAAAAGAAGAGGAACCGGGCCCTCCGTTGAAGGCGAAAACTATAGGCCTTCTGTTATTTCTTGTTTTGGAGTCTTTACTATAGTAGGTATGGCCCATTAACGCGATTGGTTTGTTGTTCTCATCACGAACTTGAAAAGTGCCTGCCTGTGCTGTAAGGTAAATGGTCTTTCCATTGATTTGCACACTCTGCATGGTGGTAGATACCTCCGCTTTGGGAAGGGTGTCATTCGTAGTTTGACTGTAGCTTATGCTCAATGTAAAGCATAAAAAACCGAGTAATAGTGTTCTCATAGAAATTGCTTTTGGTTCATTTTATTTGCGTTGTGCTCTGATGTAGACATCAAGTGCGTCCGGTCTGTCGTTAACAAAGTGTAGGGCTGTTAGTCCATCTTCGGTTTGGTCGATTACTGCAGGAATGGAGGTTGTGGTCAAAAACCATTTTGGAGGAAGGATAACCACATTTCTGTTTCGTCCGAAGCTACGATCCCAAACCAATTGATCATCATCGAGTACATATCGATTCGGATCGGTATAGGTTTCGGTGATACGCAAACGTTTGGTTTCCCCTTCTTTTAAGGGCGCGTACCAGATAGCAATAACTTCTGATTCGACAGTTATGGTGTCCCCAATATCGATGCCTTTTTCCGTGATTGCTTTTCCCTTTAGGGTCTCTACTTGTAGTGCTTCCCCCGTGTCGAGTAAAATTGCAGATGGGTCCGAGGCTTTGCTCCCCGCTCGTACGATATTCAGATAACGATCCATGCCTACCTTCGTTTCGGTATAGTCATGATACAGTCGAAACGAATGGGTTTCGGGTTGTTGGAGAAAGTAGACGATTTCGCGATTTTGAAATGCACGCTCTTCAAATTCCCATCCGGAGCGTACTTTCGATTTGTTACGACCGTTGCCGGAAGAATCAAAGGAATAGTTGTTCTTTTCCGGTTTTTTAATCGTGGCATTTGTGGGTAACGGTCTTGCCTTGATTTCCAAGGGTACGGCTTGTGGACCATTATTCATAAAGCTCAATTTGATCTGGCCTTCGGGAGTCAATTGTACTTGGGAAGGATAGTTGCAATGGGTCAGTTCATATTGTGGAGGTAGCACAATGCTGTTCCTCTTGATGCCCAAGGTTCTCGTGAAAACAATACTGTTGTCTTTTTGAAAATAACTTGTTGTATCCGCATAGATTTTGTCAATCCGTATACGCGCTTCTCCATTAGGGGGTACCGCTCTTGCCAATTGAATTTGAAGGTATTCTCCATTATCTACTGCCTCGTCGAGCCCATTTTTTTTTGCAAGGGCTCCGCTAACGATTTCCCAATTTAAATCTTCTCCCGAATAGGCATCCCAAACGGCGGTCACTTCGTGTTCACTACCTTTTCGTAGCGTATTCCAGTAATAGGTAGCACCGGGAGTAGTGGCACTGACACCATATACGATTCGGAACTCATTGCTGTCAGGCGACAAAAGTTCGTATCGGGTATAACTATCCGCTTGGGTCTGTTGTGCTTTAGCGCTAAATGTAATGGCGCACAGGGCACCCATTATGAAGATGCGTTTTATTAGTTTTGTTTTTTTTCTCAATGGGTTGGTGGTTTGGTTAGAAGCTGTTTGCTAAGATAACGAACAAATCGATAGCCAGCGAATTGCTACTTAAGAAGCAGGGGATGGCGCAACCGGGCTGCACTAAAATTTACCGATTGTACCCTTCCTAAGAAGGAAATGGTTTGTGTTCAGTCCGTTTTAGATTTGACGGATTACTGGTGCACTTACCTGTTTACGAGGGCACCAGTAACCAGAAAACTTCCAATCACCAAAAATGCCAAAGTTCCTAGGTTTGAAGCGTTCGACAGACCACAGTTTATCGCCCATTCATATCCTGAAAGAATACAAAACCAATACCGAAGAGCATTTCTATGGTGAGTTGGTTAAATATGCTATCTAAACTTCTTAATCCTTCTCAATTTCCTTGTATGAGTATTTGCTTTTCTTCCAGTCAATTAGAGGCGAGGCATAATATTTTACGTTCATGCGGTCTAGGAAAGGGGCTTGGTTGGCCAAACGAATTTTGTACTCTTCCCAATTTCGGTTTTCCGGAGTTGACCAACTGAGCTCGGAATATCCGATAGCTCGCGGAAAAGCCAAGTATTCCAATTCACCGATATCGCTAATGGTTTCGGACCATAGTGGGGCCTCAATGCCCAAAATACTTTCCATAGGAATGCCTTCATACGTTTCCGGTGTCCAGATATATGCCGTATCCGTCGGGATGTAAGCGGCCCAATGCAATCCGTGTTTTGAAAGGGTATCGTATTCCATATCGAGATAGGCTTTTTTCGCAGGTGACATGATGATTTTCATGCCCTTTGCGATGGCATCCATGGCATTTTTTTTGCTGGCCCAGAACTGTGAAACGGAGGAGGAATCAATATCGGCCTGCCCGATCTCATCCCAACCGATCATGCGTTTGCCATGCTTCTGTACTAGTTTTTCTACACGCTCTACAAAATAGATATAGTCTTTCTTTTTGGTCACGTGACTTTCGTCTCCCCCGATATGAAAATAGGGTCCGGGTGTGATGGCAGCGATTTCGCCGATGACATCATCCAAGAAGGAGTAGAGCGTATCTTTTCTTGTAGCAAAGGTACTTTTACCGACCTGGGTGCCTTCGTAAAGCTCTGGTTTTTTACCATTCCCGTTGAAAATAGGATAAGCCACCGAGGCGGCATTGGTATGCCCGGGCATGTCTACTTCGGGCACGATGAGCACGTGTCTTTCCGCTGCATAGGCGACGATGTCTTTATACTCTTCCTGGGTGTAGAATCCACCGCCTTCACCACCCACTTCAGTGCTACCACCAATTTCGGTCAATAAGGGCCATGATTTGATTTCGATACGCCAGCCTTGATCATCGGTCAAGTGTAAATGCAATACGTTGTACTTGTAGTACGCAAGCAAATCAATATATTTTTTGACATCCTCCACGCTGAAGAAATGGCGTGCCACATCTAACATAGAGCCACGATACTCGAATTGGGGGCTATCGATTATTTTTCCGGTCGGAATCGTCCAAATGGGATAGGTGGCTAGACTATCGGAACTTGCTTCAGGAATCAATTGGCGTATGGTCTGAATACCGCGAAATGCTCCTTCGGCAGTATTGGAATTTAAAATAACCGAATCTTGGGTGATATACAGTTGATAGGCCTCTGGGGCGTTCAACTCTAGGCTATCCGATTGATTGATGTAAATTACGGTTTCCAGATTAGGAATTTCATCTATATTGACCTGTACATCCAGTTCGGTCTTGCTTTTTATCTTTTTGGCGAGAAAACTCCCTACTTCCTCAAATCCGGCTGCTTCCGAGGTATAGATCGCCGTAAATTGATCCAGCGCGAAACCGCCATTGGTCGGAATCATTTTGAGCGGCTTCGGAATAAGGTTTTCCGCTGTCAGATCCGTCTCGGGAAATTCGATAACACGCTTCTTTTTTTCTTCTTTACAGGTAGCGAAGACCAGTATGGTGAGAAAAACGAATAGACTTTTTAAAACGGTAGAGTTTTTCATTTTTTTAAACTATCGGTTGCTGTTTTACTTATTTAACGTGGGGTTCTAATACCTCAAACCATATGTCGTACCCTTTGGCATTCATATGTAAGCCATCTTCGATAAAGAGGTCTTCTTTCACCTTTTTGCCGTTGAGCATGGGCTTCCAGACATCTGCGTAGTCCATTTGGACATCTTTTCGGCTCAGTTTTCTGAATTTTCGATTCAAGCGTTTGTAGTCCCGTTTGAGATTCCAACGTGCGAGGCTAGGTTTCGCGGCAATAAGTACAATCTCGGTCGTCGCGTCTTGGGCTCTGATTTCTTCAATTATGGCCAATATATCCCCAATGATTTCCTTAGTTTTTTTACCTGCCGAAATATCATTATCACCCTCGTAAATAAAAACTTTTCGGGGTTTAAAGCGCAGTACGAGTTCTTGACAGTTGTCCAGAAGATTACTGGCCTGAGAACCCCCAAAACCTGAATTCACGATTTGATGGTCTGGAAAACGATCTTGTATATCATGCCAAATACGGATGCTAGAACTACCAGTGAAGACAATGGTCTCTTTAGAAGCATCCCATAGCGTATCATACTTTTTTTGAATGGCTTCGACCTCGTCTGCAAATGGTGCTATTTCCTGTGACTGCGCAAATAGGATGGAGCATACCATCAGCGTAAAAAAAAGTGAGTATCGCATTCGAGTTCTGAATTAAGCTCAAATATACTTTATTTTATGAAGATTTTGGAGGCCAGCAGTACACTTTTAGAAAAAATGTGCTCGAGCACATTTTTTCGTGCCCGGTCGTTGTTACCATCATTTAACCTTAAAGACAACGTCCGTAGGTTCTCAAAAATATGGTAGTGTCGGACTATCCCAAGCGGTGCGGCATCTAACCGTGACCTCGCAGCTGGGCTCTGTGTAGTAGCTTTTTACTAAGACGGATCAGTTATCCGACGACGGTACCACGATTCCTTCTGCGACGGACCAATCGTAGAAACGAGAAATCCAATTGTCTGACGGTAGGTTTTGCTTTTTCATACCGAACCCGTGCCCCCCTTTAGCATACATATGAAGTCCGGGGCCTTTATTGGCCTTTAACCATGCATTGTAAAGCTCAATGCTTCCAGAGGCCAAACCTAAGGGGTCGTCAGTAGCGCAGACAACCAACATAGGTGGTGCATTTTCGGGAGCTTCCTTAACGGGCATCGCAGTGGTCCACGGATACACCGGTACGATGAAATCCGGCCGATTGTCTTTGGTGAAATTATAAGCCACACCCATTGTAACGGCACCTCCAGCTGAAAAGCCCATAAAACCTATTTTGTTAGGGTCGATTTTCAGGTCCTCTGCATGGGTGCGAACATAGGCAATGGCGGAAAGTCCGTCTGCGATGGAATAGGGCATCACCGGGACCACCCGTTCAAAAATACGAGCGGGATTGCTCGCTCCTTCATCCGTAATTTCTTTGACTCCGTCTTCTCCTGTTGGCACCAAGCGATATTTCAATACGAAGGCGGTGATGCCTTTTTCGGCCAACCACTCGGCGACTTGAGTACCTTCACTGGTAATACTCAGTGCATAGAGACCGCCACCCGGCGCTACGATAACCGAAGTGCCGTTCGGGTTTTTCGGTCGAAAGACTTCCATGGTAGGAAGTGATACATTGGTCACCACATCGTTCTGCCAGATGTCAGAGAAATAGGCTTTTTCGTCACCCTCCCATTTCACATCGGCTGCTTTTTCGTGGGGTACGGAGATGATTTCCTGGGCGGTCAATCCCTGCAAAGCAAGAAGCACAAGAAGTAAGAAAACTGATTTTTTCATCGTCATTATTTTTTTAGATTAATTACACACCTATCGCCATATATACCATTGCTGCAAGCAGTCCGCCGGCTATGGGTCCTACAACGGGAATCCAGGCATACCACCAGGCACTTTCACCTTTTCCCTTAATGGGTAGTAGCGCATGCATGATACGTGGTCCGAGGTCACGTGCAGGGTTGATGGCGTAACCGGTTGGGCCTCCTAGGCTAATTCCTATCGCTAAGACCAATAATGCGACCGGTAAGGCGTCCAAGGACCCTAGTTTAATTTGCCCTCCGGAAAAGGAGCCTCCAGCGATATAGAAAATCGCGAGGACAAAGGCAAAAGTTGCTATGAACTCGGTCAAGAAATTCCAAAACGGACTTTGGATGGCCGGGGTGTTGGCGAAGGTTCCTAGAATGGCACCCTGGTCCTCAGTGGCATCATAATGCTTTTTGTAGGTGAGCCATACTAAGGTCGTTCCTGTCATGGCGCCAAGAAACTGTGTTAAGATATATCCTGGAACAAACGCCCATGAGAATTTTCCGGCTGCGGCCAGTGCCAAAGTCACCGCCGGGTTCAAATGGGCCCCGCTGACATCGGCGGCTACAAATACGCCTACAAAAACCGCCATACCCCATCCTATGGTAATACCTACCCAACCCGCTGTTCCTCCATAGGTGCTTTTTAGGTTGGCGTTGGCCACAATTCCGTTTCCGAGAAGAATGAGCAGGGCTGTTCCAATAAATTCAAAAAGATATGCGGTCATCATGTTGGTTGTTTTTAAGAGCTAAAAGATAGAAAAATTACCAAGACATTGCTGCGTACAGTTAAATTAATCGATGATGGCCTGATACACGAATTGACGCATTACAGTGCTGTAATAGTCATTATACGGTTGTACCTGCGTCATCAAGAGGGCAATAAGTTCTTCTTCGGGATCGATGAAGAAGTAAGTACAATAGGCGCCGCCCCAATAGTACTGGCCGACCGAACCTGCACTTTTGCTTGCCGCTAAATCCGTTGTTACACCAAATCCAAGACCAAAGCCTTGGCCCGGTGCCTGATAAAGATTCCCCACTTGGTTTATGGTCATGATCTCCAACGTTTTTGGGCTGAGGTATTGCCTACCTTTCCAAGAACCTTGGTTCAATAGCATTTGACAGAAGGTCATATAATCGGCTGCCGTGGAAAATAGGCCGTGTGTTCCTCCGTATACCGTATTTCCTTCTACAGGTAACTGCTGTTCGGAGTTGACCATTTTTCCGGCTTCATTGTAATTGTGCACCGGAACCCATCTTTTCTGGTTTTTCTTAGCGACGTTGTACCCGGTATCACGCATTCCAAGTGGGTCGAAGATTCGTTCTTGTAGAAATTCGGCAGTATTCATTCCAGAAAACTTTTCGATTAAAAGTGATAGGACGTCGGGAGCGGCACTATAGTACCATTGAGCTCCGGGTTGTCCGATTAGCGGTAGATCTATAAGTGTATTCACACGGTCTTCAATATTTTTTTGAGGCTCGAAATACAACGCTTGCATGATTTCTTTGTCAAGTTGGGTTCCTCCAAGGCCATGTGAAAATCCGGCCGTATGTGAAAGGAGCTGATGGATGGTTACCTGCGACTGGATATCCTCGGTTGGCCCATCCAATCCTTGCGAGGCGTCTGTTGCCACCTTCAGATTCTTGAATTGAGGAAGGTATTTTGAAACCGGATCGGTCAATTGAAAATGCCCCTCTTCATATAACATCATGAAAGCGACGGAAACAATGGGCTTTGTCATCGACATGATATGGAAAATGCCATCCTTCGACATGGGCGACTTTTCTTCAAGACTCATGAATCCATAGGCTTCACTATGTACGATCTTGTTTTTGCGCGTCACCAGTGAAACGGCTCCCGGTATTTTTCCTAAGACCACTTCCTGTTTTAAAAAATCACCATAACGGTCAAGTCTGGTATTTGAAACTCCTTGGGTAGCTTCCGGACTTTCTTGAACTTCTTGGCCCGTTGCCGATAGCGAAAATAGGGCTAAAAACAGTGTTAAAAGCCAAATTGTTTTCGAATTAAGGGCCCTTTCGGAGTAGAGAGTTAGTTTCATAATAGTAATTGGTCTAATGGGTTATTTAGAATTGATGAGCCTGCAAATAGCAGCATTTATTGCATTAAAGGGTTCTTACTTTTCCAAGATTTGGAGGGCTAAAAAGATACCCAAATTTTAGCCTGTTTGTTGCAAAATTGACTATTAAATTTATAACTTACATCTTGAACTTTAAAATATAGGATTTTCAATAATCCGAATAACCCTAAAAACTATATTATGAGTGATTTAGCTGACAAATTAGCGGCCTTGAAATCTACGGCAGTGAGCCAATTGAACGAATGTGGCGTATCGAATATTGACCATGATAAATTAGATGGTTATGTGAACAGCCTAAAATCTATGGTGAATAACAAAGATGCTACGTTGGTCTCGGGTACCGATGAGTCTGAACTTGAAACCGTTAGAAGAAACTTTGTGGAAAAGAAATTGGGTGTTTCCGATAAGGATAAGGCCATGGCGGCAATCAGTTCGGTTGCGGATAAAATGTCAGGTATTCGCATGAAAAGCAGGCCGGCATTCTACTACTTGGTTCAGGAGGAGTTAAGTTAGTACGAAAAAAATAATGTCACTTTAGAGCGATCTTCGGGTCGCTTTTTTTATGTCGAAAATCTCGAGAATAATGCTACATTTATACGACCGTAACCAACCGTACCTATGTATAGAATCACTCGATTAACCCTGTTCTTTTCGGTTTTAGGGATGCCCTTAGTTATTTTCGCTCAAAACACAGCCTTAATTGATACGGGAGAGAGACCCACCGCTAAGGCGGTTGCTATTGAAGCACTTCCGACAATAGATGGTGAGGTGTTGAACGACCCCGTGTGGAAGGAAATAGAGCCTTTTGGCGACCTCACACAGGCACAACCCAATTTTGGACGACCCGCTTCGGAGAAAACGGAGATACGTATCGCCTACACAAAAGAAACATTCTACCTTTCGGTAGTATGCTTCGATTCGAGGCCTGAAGACTTGGTGGTCTCCGATGCCCGGCGTGATGCCGATCTCGATAATACAGACGCTTTCCTCTTCATATTGGATACGTACAAAGATGGTCAGAACGGCTTTGTATTCGGCACCAATTCCTTAGCTGTGGAATACGATGCGCAGGTGGATAATGAAGGTCAGGGAAATTTCAATGCGAACCGACAGCAGGGAGGAACCATTGGAGGATTCAATCTAAATTGGGATGCGGCCTTCGAAGTAAAAACACAGGTGGGCGATTTTGGATGGAGCGCGGAGTTTGCGATCCCTGTCCGAACACTGCGTTTTCAAGCGGGTAAGGATTGGGGAATCAATTTCAGACGCAATATCAGAAAGACTAATGAGATCGTATACTGGGCAGCAATGCCGGTCGGTCTCGATTTGAAACGCTTGTCCCTAGCAGGTACCTTGACTGGCCTGGATTTGCCCTCGCCCGGGAATCTCAAATTGATTCCGTATGTCTTGGGACGAATGGATAAGGACTTCACAGCCACTGACCCTAAGAATAGGTTTGATGCCGAGGTCGGAGGGGACGTGAAATTCAGTGTGACCCCCAGTTTAACCCTTGATCTGACCTATAATACTGACTTTGCCCAAGTAGAAGTGGACGATCAACAGGTGAACCTCGATCGTTTTAATCTGTTCTTTCCTGAAAAGCGACCTTTCTTTTTGGAGAACGCCGGGCTCTTCAGCGTCGGTAGCCCAGGCGAAGTCGACCTTTTCTTCAGTCGGAGGATCGGTATAGGTGACAATGGCAATATTGTTCCTATTATCGGCGGGGCACGCTTGTCGGGAAAATTGAATAGAACCAATGTCGGACTCTTAAGTATGTGGACCGAAGAGGTCAGTGATAAGGGTATCGAGGAAAATAATTTTACGGTTGCACGTGTAAACCATGAGTTCAAAGGACGTACGGCCCTAGGGGCCGTGTTTATCAATCGCGAAGGTCTTCAATCATCGGATAGTTACAACCGTACTTTTGCTCTTGATGGGAAATTGGGTCTCGGTAGAAAAGCTCGGATGTCAGGGTTTTATGCGAGGACAGAAGACCCCAACGACACGATTAACGCTCACTCGCTTAAATTTCAGACAGACTATAATTGGAACAATTGGGAACTACGCGCCGGCTATACGGAGGTAGGACAAGGCTTTAACCCCGAGGTAGGTTTTCTGCTTCGTCAATCATTTCGAAAACCGGAAGGGCTTGTTTTATATCATTTACGCCCCAAAAATCCTGATGCGAAGATTTTAGAGTATCGTCCACATATTTCATACCGTGGATACTGGAATTTTGACGACTTTCAGGAAACCGGTTTTTTGCATGTGGATAATCATTTTGAATGGAAAAGCGGTAATGAACTACATACCGGGGTCAACTTCACGACCGAGGGAGTTGTAGAGGCTTTTGACATTTCGAGAACGGGTAGGGTTATCGTCGACCCCGGTGTCTATCGCCATGCGGAATCACAACTGATTTTTTTCACCAACCAGAGTAACCCCTGGTCGGTAAATATTCGTTCGGTAATAGGGGGGTCTTTCGGGGGTACGCGATATCAGGAGAGTATCACAGGACGTTATCGGGCAGGGGATAAGTTCAACGCCGATGTGACCTTTTTGTACAACAATTTTCAACTTCCGAACGGTGATTTTACAGCGAATATACTGAGTACACGTTTGTCGTATGCTTTTCAACCCAATATTTACCTACAGGGGCTGATCCAACACAATACCTCCGATAAATTGTGGGCGGCCAATGTGCGCTTTGGATGGCTGCAACAAGCCAATACCGGACTCTTTGTCGTATGGAACTATAATTTGCAAGATGGTGACCCGCTCAATAATAGTTTTATTGTAAAGTACACACGGATCTTTGATTTGGTAAAATAGCTTACCTAGCTGCTTTGATTTTGAAGTTCTTTGTGATATGCAAGAATGGCTCCGATACTTTTTTGGTCTAGTCGCTGACAATTTATTATGGCATTTTCAATATTGGTCATGAGTGTACTAAAACCACCATTTTCAAAAATATTTCCCTGTTCTCTTTTGAAAACCCCGTTTTCTACAATGGCTTCTTTTAGTTCCTGTACCGTATCGATATTGGGCATGGGTATGAATTCGATTGTTTCCAAGGCTTGCAACTCGTCATTGATCGCATCTGCCATTTGCTTGATGTTTTGCGTTAGTGAGTGAACCTGCGCTTCGGTGACATCGTCTCGTTCTTGCAGCTTGTTCACCGATTCGTAAATGGCATTTTTAATACCGGAGATTTTTTTATAGAGTTTTGAAAGTGCGTCATGCTGTTTATATCTAGTAATCAAGGCTTCGGTTTTTCCTGCCTTTTCAGCCAGGGCATAGTGAAATGCACAAAAGGAGGTATCCCACTTTTTGAAATTTTCATTGAAGATGGTTTCCCTTTGATTTATTAGAAAAGTGTATCCATTTTCAAGATTCTTTTTGGTGTATTCGACCCCTTTAAAAGAAAATGACTTTTCCATTGTCGTTCCTTGAGCGATTTGTTGTGCCTTCACCAATAAGGATTCAATTTCTGCAACGGGTTTCATTAAACCTTTTAATTCTACTTTTAATTTATCCAGGGTCGAGGGGTCTTCGGAATTTATTTTCGAGGCCACCACTTTCAATTCAGCTGGTTCGGCCATGTGTATGAATCTATTCTGGAAGGCATTGTCATATTCTTCCAATAGTTGGACGCCCTGGGTTTCGGTTTCAATGAATTCCTCGAATATGGAAGGCTCAACATATTCCGAAGGCACCTTGTCAAAATACTGTTTGTACAGAAGAAGGGTCATTTCTTGTTGAAGCGCTTCCTTGTTTCCGAATAGCAGCCAAGGGGAGCGCTCGTCCGCATTGCAGAGCACATAGGGGAGCTTAGCACTGTCTTCTCGTTTATCATTGGGTGGATGACTAGCGTACATGCCCACCTTAGAAACTTCCGAAACCGAAAAAAAGTGTTTACCGCCTCTTTTATCCTCTGGCAGTTGCTGTAGTAGTTCCTTTTGTTTTTCAGTACCTCTTTCAATGGCCAGGGCATTATGCTGGTAGAGGTTTTTAACGAAAACCTTCTTTTGAGAGGCCAGATAGGCATGGTTGAGTGTACTGTTCCAATTATTGGACCCATCGTCCAATTTCCATAAGGCGGAAACTATTGCGTCACTCCCTGAAGTACTCACCGCGACCTTATCGGCATTGAACTCCATTTCACGGGATAGGGAAGAGTACATGATGTTTAGGAACTGGTAGAATAAGTTTAACGTTTGCCTGATAAGCCAGATGATAGGGGTTATCACCCAGGCAGCGGCTGAAAGTCGTAAGTCCGAGGCACG
Source organism: uncultured Flavobacteriaceae bacterium (assembly GCA_947494565.1). Taxonomy (GTDB): domain Bacteria; phylum Bacteroidota; class Bacteroidia; order Flavobacteriales; family Flavobacteriaceae; genus Maribacter_C. The sequence continues at coordinate 187,650 of CANLVG010000009.1, forward strand.
CCATTGATCTAGAATATCATCCCACTTGTCCCTTTCGAAAATCATATCGTGAATTATAGTGTTCGCCGAAATAATATAGCTTCCGATTTTCATACTTCGCTGTGCAAAATGCCCGAATTCATGACTGATTACCGCCTTGAATTCGGTAAGGGTCAAACAATCGGTCAACCCCATTCCTATAGTAAGCTCCTTGCGTACCGGTAGAAAGAGGCTCAGCCACATATTGCTATAGGCAACATAGGCATTTACATCAGGGTCTACATAAATCGATTTTGGTTTTGGAGCACCGGTTTCCTCGCAGATTTTATTTATAAAAGTCCATAGTTCGAGATGTTCGGTCTCCTTTAATTTGATACGATTTTCAAATTTGTGGTTCTTTAATTTGAAAATGAATTTCAGCGTAAAAATGAAGAGCATGACAGCACCGGCTATGGCACCCACCTTTAATAAAATAGTTAGCTTATTCACATGCCCCATATCATAGATTACTGCATAGTACGCTAGATAACCCAAGGCCACGACCATTGCCGCATACAAGGCAAAAAATAGAATAATCGCCAAGATGGCTAAAAAAGCACGCAATTGATACGAAGGGGTTAGCCCAGTTAGTTTTTTAGGAATTGTAGTGGGACTGGGCGGATAAAGTGTAGAAGTCATATTACTCGGAATTTGATTTGGTATGAGTTTGAGTAGCTATAAACTTTTTTTTGAAGGATTTATTTTAATGATGTAAGAATAACCTTCTTTTCTAAAGCTCTACATCTTACTTCATTTTATTTGAGAATCGATTTTTATGTGTTACAATCCCTGCCTGTCGGACCGGCGGGCTGGTGTCGATTTACCTTAATAGTTTTCCTTCAAATGCTTCCTGATTCTGTCTTTCGGCAGACAGTTTTGCTCCGGGGTAGTTTACTATCTTTATAAAAAAGCGATCCAATGCACAATAAGACCAACTTTTTTTTAAACCTTTTGATAGTTGTAATGATTTTTTCATGCTCCGCGAATGATTCGGTAAAAAACCTTTTTCAAAAAAATGGGGATGATTATACGACGGAAGGCGAAGCGGAGTGGCGTTTTGAGAACGATGAGTTGATCGGTAGTCTCTCTGAAGGTGCCGGCTTTGTCATGACCAAAGCGTCCTATTCCGATTTTATGTTGGAGCTGGAGTTTAAACCCGATAGTACCATTAACTCAGGGGTTTTTATCCGCTGCCAAAAAAGGGAACTTTCCTTTGAAGATTGCTATGAAATCAATATTTGGGACCTACATCCAAAACAGGAATTCAGAACGGGTGCCGTGGTCTCCCGCTTCTCTCCACTGAAGAAGATAAAAACCTTGAACAAGTGGAACCGTTATCGAATCAAGAATGAAAAAGACCATCTACAGGCCTGGATCAACGATATTCTTGTTGTTGATCTTCGTGATGCAGATCTTAAAAATGGACCTATTGCCCTGCAGGCGGCGGAAAAAGGAGAAATCAAGTTTCGCAATGTGAAGATTACGAAACTTGAATGAATCGCAAGGTACTTATATTACACTCCGAACTGTTGCAAATGATGATCCAGGTGTTTTGAGAACAAGGTGTTCCATTGTTGGTCTGTCAAATCACCGAAGGCCGGGTTGTTCAATCCATTAAAATGGGTCTTGCCTAATTTTTGGGTTTTTTCAAGAAACTCGACCAGCCGTTTCTTTTCTGTTTCGAACTCTTTCGCTTCGGTCATTTTAAAAATAGGGGAGGTCGGTATGTTCTTTTTATAAGGTTTGGGGCCCAAAACCGTATTCTTGGCGAACAGTCTTGCCATGAATCTGCCGAAAGCATTGGGTTTGGCATGTTTGTCAGTGTACACGATTTCATAAGCCACATTGCAATGGGCCATCATTTGCGCGACATCCATCTTGCCCCAAAGGCCTTGGGTCTCTGGAGTGAGTTTTTCGATACGGTCAATGGTTTCTTGGGTTTCCTTTTGGTCATAAAGATTTCTGATGGTCATGATGTAATTTTTAAGGATCGCTACAAGATATTGATTTTTCGTAGATAGCGAATCGGTTTATTTACATCAGTGACGATCTAACTTTTCGAATTAGGACATGGATAAGAGCACATTTCCTGTCTTTTGACCGGTCAAGACATAATCATAGGCCTCTGATACCCGTTCCAAGGGGTATACTTTTTCTATCACCGGTTTGAATTTTCTTTGTTCCAACAACTCCCGCATCAATAAAATACTTCGTTTACAACTTTTCGGGATAGGGAATACGACCCTTTTCCCCCCTTTGAGCCATGTAGTCAAGGGCAAATACAGATTTTCGCCTTTGGGCCCGAGTTCCGAGGAAATATAAATCCCTTTTGGAAGCAGTAGTTTTTTGCACTGGTCAAAGGAGCTCTTTCCAACCGCATCGAAGATGAAATGGTAGCGCTCTTGGTCCGCTGTAAAATCCTCTTTTAAATAATCATAGGTCTTATCGGCACCCAATGACTTGATCAATTCAATATTTTTGGTATTGCCTACCGCGGAAACATAGATCCCAAAATGTTTTAGCAGTTGTACGGCCGCTGTGCCAATAGCACCAGTAGCCCCATAAACTAGAGCTTTGTCGCCGGGCTTCAAATTGACCATAGTGATGAAATTATAGGCATAATGCGCACCTTCTGCACTGGCCGCAGCCTCCGCGTAGGATATACCATCGGGAATCTTGGCGAGGGCTTTATCTTCCCTACAGGTCATATATTCGGCTTGAGAGCGTAAACCCTCGTCGTAGAGGCCAAAAACACGATCCGCGACCTTGAATCCGGTGACTTTTTTCCCGATTGCTTCGATTTGTCCGGCAAAGTCTGTTCCGGGTACCTGATGGCTTGGTTTGAATAAGCCCACAAAGGCACGAATAACGTATGGCTTTCCCGTGAGAATACCGCAATCCGTTCGATTGACCGTCGTGTTATGTACGCGTATGAGTACTTCGTTGTCTTTGGGCTCAGGTTTGTTAACGGAGGTGACGGTTAAGACGTTCGGTAAGCCGTATGTGCTTCTAGTAGCTGCTTTCATAGGTTTAAAAAGTCAAAGTTACATGTACTTTCTTAGCCGGATCATTGACTTTGGTTAAGAAAAAAGCCTTCTACGAAGGTTGTGGGTACTGAAATACATTATTTATGGGATATTCGTTTTCGTATCCTGCTCAACGACTCAGCAGCTACCCCTAAGTAACTAGCTAATTGGTACTGAGGTACCCGATTCAGGAGTTCTGGCCTGAAGCGAAGTAAGTTTAAATAACGCTCTTCTGGTGTGGTAACAATATAAGTCGCCAATAGTTCTTGGTAATGGACCAATTCTTCCTGTAATGAAGTACGACTTAACGTCTCAAGCTTCGGAAATCGCTCGTACAGTATTTTTTGATTCTCAAAAGTAATGACAGAGAGCATGGTCGGTTCAACACAGGATAAAAAGTATTTAGATGGTGTTTTTTCAGAACCTGTGTTCATGGAGAATATGGAATCTCCTTCGGTATAAAAGAAAGTGGACTTCTCTTCCCCATCTACAAGGTAGTATTGGCGTACACAACCCGAGACTACGGAATAACTTTTGGCCGAAACTTCCCCTTTCCGTAAAATAAGTGTGCCGCTATCGAATGATTCAATGGAAATCAACTGCATTGCATCTTCGATCTCTTCTTTAGAGAGCTCGCCTATAGCTGCAAAACATTTTTTCATTTCCTTCTTTACCGCGTCGGTATTCGGTGCTACATTCGATTCCTGCATGACAATCCTTTTTGGATCTAAATATCCCGGATACTATCGTATTCCGTTTACGGCCATTTCCAAAGTATATACAGAATCCATGGCGGTAATGAATAGAATATTTTGATTCGGACCACCAAAGGTGACATTGGCCGTCCATTTTTCGGGAACCTCAATATGCTTGATTTGTTTTCCGGTTTTATCAAAGACCGTTACGCCGTCACCCGTCAGATATACATTGCCTTGATGGTCTAAAGTCATTCCGTCGGAACCCAATTCGCAAAATAATGTTCGATTTGAAAGTGTACCATCTTCCATGACAGAGTACATATAGGTTTTTTTATCGCCGATATCTGCAATGTAGAGGGTCTTTCCGTCGGCCGTACCAATGATGCCGTTGGGCATTACGAAATCTTCGGCCACTATTTTGACTTCCCCAATACTCGGAGTGATGTAGTATACGCGACGTTCCGTAATTCGATTCTCTGTGGGCTCCCACCAAGGTCTTTCATATAAGGGGTCGGTAAAGTAAATGCCACCATCGGGATCTACCCATAAATCATTTGGTCCTCCAAGTAGTTTTTCTTCAAAATCGGAAATCAGCACCGTTGTATTCTTTTCCATATCGATGCGCCATAGTTCATTTTTTTCATCGGCGCAGGATAGTAGATTTCCATCATGATCGAAATACAAACCATTGGAACGACCACTAGGTTGCATCCAATCCGAAACTGTATTGGTCGCCGCACTCCATTTCACGATTCGATCATTGGGCTGATCCGTAAAATAAACATCACCATTTTTGTCCGTCGCCGGCCCTTCAGTAAACTTGTATTCCTCGGCGACTAAGGTCAACTCGGCCCCCTCAGCCACAATATTTTGGGCAGTGCATGAAAGGGCCATGGCCATCATGGAGAAAAGTAAATAGGCATTTTTCATCGTAGTTCTTCTTTATAGATTGAATATACACAAAGATATTGAGGTGTTTCTTGATTTTAAGCAAGCGTGGTTCGCGGGCTGGGGTCCTCTATTTTTTCCAACCGGGCCCTTTGACAAACCTCCCTGGGGAATTTCCGGTATGCGCTCCGTCTTTGAGTACATGCCCTCCGTTCACAAAAACATGTCGCATACCCGTTGCATATTGATGTGGTTTTTCGAAAGTTGCATTGGCTTTTATTGTCGTCGGGTCAAAAACAACGACGTCGGCATAGTACCCCTTTTTTAAGGCCCCGCGCTTACGGAGTTTTAAATTGGTCGCGGGCAAGGTGGTTAATTTGTAAATAGCTTCCTCTAAGGGTATGACTTGTTCTTCACGAACAAAATGCCCCAACAATCTGGCGAAAGAGCCGTAAGCTCTTGGGTGGGTGCTTTGCTCTAGAAAAACACCTTCGTTGGTATAAGAACCAGCATCGGAGCAGATGCTCATATATGGTAGCTGCAACTTCTTTTTGATATTCTCTTTGGACATTGAAAAATAAACGACCTGAATTCTACTATCATCCTCGTAAATCAAGTCGACCAAAGTTTCGTTCGCTGAGATAGCTCTTTCCGCTGCTACTTCCGCAAGCGTCTTTCCAATATATTTACGCATGGCTTTGTTACGAAACCCAACCAAAAGGATTTTGTCAGGTGGGACATGAAAATCTATTTCAGCCATCATTTGTTTCCGTTTGACCGGATTTTCCATGAGTCGTATGGTAGCGTCGTGACCGCCTTCTTTTGCCCAAGAAGGCAGTACGACATTGAGTCCGGTAGAACTGGCATTGTACATATACATATCCGTAGTAATGTCGAGTCCCTTTTTACGTGCGTTGGTTACCAGGGTAATGGCACTATCCAGCAAATGCCAATTGGCATTTCCCGAAGCCTTGAAATGGTAGATCTCAGCTGGTAGTTTGGCCTCTTCCGCAATGGTGATCAATTCTTTTACCGCCTCCAGCAGTTGGCCTTCTTCATCTCGTATATGGGAAATATACATACCGTTGTAATTGGCCACCACCTTTGCGAGTTCAATAATCTCATCTGTTTCAGCATGTCCGCTCGGCACATAGATCAAAGAGGTGGATAGTCCGACAGCGCCTTCTTCCATACCTTCCCGCAATAACTTTTTCATTTGACCCATCTCTTCAGTGGTAGGAGGGCGCTTATCGATTCCTATAACATGTTCACGTAGGGTGGCATTACCCACGAACGAAGCGACATTGGTTGAGATACCTTTGTTTTCAAGGTGATTGAGATACTCTCCCAGCGTCGTCCAGGACACTTCATACGTAATGTCTCCTTGATTTTCCTGCATCTCCTGTTTCATACTAGGGTTTAATGGCCCCATTGAGGAACCTTCACCTAAAACCTCTAAGGTGACTCCCTGACGGATATCGCCTTGCGACCGACCATCTTCAAGAAGGGAAACATTTGCCCAACTCAACATATTGATAAACCCCGGAGCAACCGATAGACCAGTAGCATCGATTTCTTGTTTCCCCATAGCATTTTCAATGGTGCCGATGGCGGCAATGGTATCGGCGTTGATTGCTACATCACCCAGAATAGCGGGTTGGCCGGAGCCGTCAAAGATCTGGGCATTCTTTATTAGGATGTCATATTGAACTGGTTGAGGCTGGCATCCGATGAGGAATAATGCGCAAACCGAAAGGGTAAGGACAATTTGATTTTTCATAGGTTGGGATTGGTTTTAATTTTATGCTGTTCAGATTGGTTTTTTTGGGAGAACGATTATTAAACCTATCAGTATTGTCTTGACTTTTATAAGTCTCTCAAGAACGCCATATTGTGCTTCATACTTTCAAGAGGCGTGTATTCATATTCTTCTTGTTCGATAAAAATATGTTTGACCCCTGAGGTTTTCCGATTTTGCATGATAGTTTTAATATCCAGGGCTCCTTTTCCGAATTCCGTACTTTCTTTTTTACCCATATCCATATCCTTCAAATGCCAAAGCGGAAATCGTCCGGGATATTTTTGAAGATAATCCATGGGATTTTTTCCTCCTACTATGACCCAACCCAAATCCAATTCCATATGTACTAAATCAGGGTCCGTATGCTCTAGGAGTACATCATAAAGTACTTTCCCATGATGTGACTCAAATTCATATTCATGATTGTGATACCCGAATTTGAGACCTAGTTTTTTACAGGATTCCCCGGCCTTGTTAAACGCCTCGGCCACTTTTTTGTAATTGTCCACGGTTTGCCCTCTGCTAGGCATCGAAGAGCAGATGAGATACGGTTGTCCAGAGGCCACTGCTTCTTCCATCGTTTTTTGAAAATTGGTGTCCAAAGCCACATGACCGCTTGTTAAGGTCATGCCCAAATCGGCACATGCCTTTTTCATCTCCTTTGCTGACATTCCATAGTAATGACCCTTTTTGCTTCGGGCCGATTCGATTTCAGTGATGCCAATGGCTGCTATTTGTGCCAAGGTAGCCAAAGGATCTTTGGTCATTTCATCTCGAAAAGAGTATAATTGTACGCCATATTGCTGTTCTTTTAAAGGGGTGAAGGCAATAGATGGTAATACAAGTGCACCGGTCGCATAAATACTGCTCTGTTTTAAGAAGTTTCTTCGTGTTGTCATAATTCAATTTAAATGGGTTGAGGAACAAATAACCTGCCCACGTGAGTATTTAAGGGTGTCAAAATATTCTAAGTCTTTTCAATGCTCTTCGCTCAGGTGTTTTTTCAGAATATCTTCTCCGTAATCATTGGTCGGATCACGTATTACGGTATGTACATGGTTGGCGTTCGTCTGTGTGTTGTCATATTCGATCAATAGCACTGGCCCTTGAATGCACCAATAATTTGGCACACCGGGTTCAAGGCTGCCCGCCCAGGAAAAGGATAGCTTGTCAAACCCCGCTTTCTTGATTTTGGCCCAATAGGTATCTGCAAATTCCTTTTCATAGTTGTTGACATAAAGACGGACCAACTCGAGAAGTTGTTTTTGTTGGTCCGAAGTCAGCTCTTTGAACCAGATTCCCCGCTGTTCAAAACCTTCGATTTTTGGGCGTGTAGTAGTCAGTATTTCCGGGGGCGCTACTTTTGAGAATACAGCTTTTTTCAATTGCTCGGCCGAAAGGGAGTTTATGAGTGCAAAGCTTGATTGGGTTTCTTGTCGTAACACCTCCTTTTCCTTATGTCCCGTAATTTTAATCACTCCGGGATTGGTGCCAAAAAAACTCGGTGTTACAGAACTTAGTTTATGCTCAGAGGCCGTAAAATTGAGCGATAGGTGATGCCCTTCAAATCGCCAACCCCAGGGTTTACCCTCTTCGGGATTCCCAAAAATCGAAAAATGGTAATTGAGCGGGTCCCTCCTCGGTCTTCCGTCGGGCATGGTATCATGAGCAGCGTTTTCAATGACCCGAAGTATTTTTTCGAGCGAACGTATCTCATGGGTTTTTCTCAAACCCTCTTCACTGACGGAAGCCTTGAGCAAATCTAGGGCGGCTTCTTGTTGTAGCTCATCGAAATCGTGGAATCTTGGCCCTTTTCTAGGTAACGGCACATAGTTCATATTATAGCGTTCCTCATCATCGAGGGCGAAAAGTGCCTGTGACTTTAAATCCTCAGAAAGTGTTTCTAAGAAAGTAATAGCTTTTTCTGATAGCGTTTGTCCTTGAAGTTGTCCTACTACTAGAAATAGAAAGAGCCCTTGAATCAATAACCGTGTTTTCATTTTTTACTCATTTAGGCGGTAACTAACAAATGCGATATGCCCACTATCAGGTGACCACGAGGGAACATTAATGGTGCCCTGTCCACCAAAAAGTTTGGCCATGACCTGCACCTTGCCGGTTTCCAAATTCATTAATCGAAGTTGTACATTTTTATTCGCAGGGTGTTTGTCGGCCGGTACTTCGATACCAAAAGAGACGTAAACGATCCATTTGCCATCAGGAGAGGGGTGTGGAAACCAATCATGCAGTTCGTCTGTCGTAATTTGTTCTTGATGGGTTCCGTCAGATCGCATTCTCCAAACCTGCATGGTTCCCGTTCGCATGGAGTTAAAATAAACATAGCGGCCATCAGGGGAATAATCCGGCCCGTCATCCAGACCCTCAGTACTGGTCAGACGCTGTTCTTTACCACCCTCGACAGCAATAGTATAAATGTCATAATTACCGTTTCGTTCCGCGCAATAGGCCAACGTCTTCCCGTCAGGAGACCAACCATGCCAATACGATGGCCCCAAAGGTGTTATTTTTTTAGGTACTCCTCCCGCGATAGGCAAGGTATATATCAACGATTTGCCTGTTTCTGTCTGGTCACTGATCACCAGTTGCGTTCCGTCAGGTGATATACCATGATCATTGTTGATCCTTTTGGCAAAATCAGTGGGAATCAATTCAGGTGTTCCTCCTTGCACCGGAATAGTATAGAGCAGGCCTTTGCTATTAAAAATCAGGGTTTTCCCATCAGGAGACCAATTGGGTGCTTCAATATGTTCTTGGGTATGATATATGGTATCCCGTTCAAAGGAGGATAGGGATATGGTCTGCAACGTGCTTTGTACTGCTTTTTTTTGGGCCATTAGGGAGGTCGTAGTGCATGTGCATACTAAAACAAATCCGTAAATGATTTTTATCGACACTGGGTGGGACTTTGTTCTTCCGATGTCCTAAAATACTAAATATAACAACACCTTCTCTCTTCGGGGATTCGTACTTTTGTCAAAACGGATATTAATGCACACCAGAAAAGAACAATTGCAGGCTTTCGACCGCTTATTGACCATTATGGACGAGCTTCGGGAACAGTGCCCCTGGGATAGAAAACAGACCATGCAGACCCTTCGACATTTGACCATTGAGGAGACCTATGAGTTGGGGGATGCTATTTTGGATAATGACCTAGAGGAAGTGAAAAAAGAGCTGGGTGACGTATTGCTGCATATCGTTTTTTATGCGAAAATCGGTTCGGAAACCAATGATTTCGATATGGCCGACGTATGTAATGATATTTGTGAAAAATTAATCCATCGGCACCCTCATATCTATGGGGACGTGACGGTCAATGATGAGGAGGACGTAAAACGAAATTGGGAGACTATCAAATTGAAGGAAGGAAAAAAAAGTGTGTTGGAGGGTGTGCCGAAAGGCTTACCGGCCTTGGTGAAGGCGAATCGCATACAAGATAAGGTTGCCGGTGTAGGGTTTGATTGGGAAGCTCCTGAGCAGGTATTCGAGAAGCTACAGGAAGAACTACACGAGTTTATGGTAGAGGTAAAGGCAGGAGATCAAGATAAAATGGAGTCTGAATTTGGTGATGTGCTATTTTCCATGGTGAATTACGCCCGTTTTTTAGAACTGAATCCCGAAAATGCCTTAGAGCGGACCAACAAAAAATTCATAAGGCGATTTCAATATTTGGAGTCAAAGGCCAAAGGCCTCGGTAAGACCTTGAACGAAATGACCTTGGCCGAAATGGATGTCTTTTGGGAAGAAGCAAAACGAATTTGAGGTCCAATACCACTGTCAAAAGCAAACACAAAATACACACCTCTAGTACGGCGCTAGACCCAGGATCAAAATCAAAAACCAACAGACCCTTTGCAGCACTACACGAAAGAATTTAAATACAACATTAGACTGTCGGTTCCGGTGATTATGGGACTTCTGGGGCACACTTTAGTGCAACTTGCCGATAATATTATGGTAGGGCAGCTGGGAACGGCAGAACTTGCTGCAGTTTCGCTTGGTAATAGTTTTGTTTTTGTTGCGATGTCATTGGGCATCGGTTTTTCAACAGCGATTACGCCTCTAGTGGCGGAGGCCGATGGTGCGGGCAATAAGGCCAATGCCAAGGGAGCTCTAAAGCATGGTCTAGTACTTTGTACGATTTTAGGTCTTTCGCTTTTCGGTATTATCTGGCTTTGCAAACCCCTGATGTATCACATGAAGCAACCCGTTGAGGTGGTCGAACTCGCAATGCCTTATTTAGATCTAGTGGCATTATCGCTCGTTCCTTTGGTGATTTTTCAGGCGTTCAAGCAGTTTTCCGAAGGCTTGTCTCAAACGAGGTATCCTATGTATGCCACGATAATTGCCAATGTCATCAATATAGTTATCAACTATCTATTGATTTTCGGTTCGTTCGGATTTCCGAAGTTGGGAATTGTCGGTGCCGCCATCGGTACTTTGGTCGCCCGTTGTTTGATGGTGGTGTACATTTGGTTTCTTCTTAAGAACAAGCAAAAGTTTCAGGAATACGTGACGGGTTTCAATTTCAGGAAAATCGAGAAAAAGGTGATGAATAAAATCATCAGTTTAGGTTTTCCATCGGCACTTCAAATGTTTTTTGAAGTTGGCATTTTTACCGCAGCCATTTGGCTTAGTGGTGTTTTGGGGAAGAACGCCCAGGCCGCAAACCAGATTGCCCTGAATTTGAGTAGTATGACCTTTATGTTTGGAATGGGACTCGGGGTCGCGGCCATGATTCGGGTAGGAAATCAAAAAGGGCTTGGTAACTTTGTGGAACTAAGACGTATCGCCAAGTCCATTTTCTTTCTGACCTTGCTACTTGAAATCGTGTTTGCCCTATTATTTCTCTTAGGAAGGAATTGGTTTCCTTCCTTGTACCTTGATCTTGATTCCGAATTGAATAGCACCGATAATATGGAAGTGCTATTACTTGCAGGGCAATTGATGTTGGTTGCCGCGTTCTTTCAAATATCCGATGGTATTCAGGTGGTGGTGTTGGGCGCACTAAGAGGATTACAAGACGTTAAAATACCGACATTTATCACCTTTATAGCCTATTGGCTTATCGGATTTCCTATATGTTATTATTTAGGTCTGTATACCGACTTAAAAAGTATGGGTATTTGGATCGGCCTGCTGGCCGGGCTCACTGCATCGGCGATTATGTTGTATATTCGATTTAATTATTTGACCCAGAAACTAATTGAGAATGGAGCTACCTAAATTTTTATTGGGCGACAATACCGATTACCCAGCTGCCATATTCGTCGTGCACACTGAATATCCACGATTTGTGATCAATCTTGAGAACGATGAGGTAGAATGGCTTGAGGAATTTGCTCGGGAAGACGAGCGCGAATTGGAATCGGAAACCGAGAACCTTATCGTACAAGCGACTGAATTTTACGATCGGGAGGTTTCACGTTATGAAGACTAGGGCTCATGTGGGAACAACTTGTACAGCACGATAAAGAACTTTTTTTGTTTCTGAACAATCGGGGCGGTGAAAATTGGGATGGTTTTTGGATGTTTATGACCAATAAGTTTAGCTCGATTCCGCTATATCTGGTCTTGTTTTTTTTGAGTTTCAAGCAGTGGGGCCTAAAGCGAACATTCGTTCTCGTTTTTTTTGCAATACTGATGATTGTTTGTACGAATGGTTTGGGAGACTTTTTTAAATATGGTGTACAACGCCTTCGTCCTTGTTATGACCCAGCAGTTCAAGAATTGATGCGCCTGGTAAAGGATAGTTGCGGAGGGAAGTTTGGCTATTTCTCGGCACATGCGGGCAACACGATGGCCGTCGCCACCTTTTTTTCGATTCTACTCAAGGACAAATTTCATCATATCGGAATTGTGCTGTTGGTTTGGGCGGTTCTGGTAGCCTATAGCAGAATTTATATTGGGGTACATTTTCCCCTTGATGTCTTTTCAGGCATGATCGTGGGACTATTGTTCGGCTGGTTGTTTGCGAAGTTGTTTATATTTGCTCTCCCCAAAATCCGCTTATGATATCTAATATCAGGTATTGGTTTTTGATTCTACTGGTCATTCTTGTCTATATCGCAGGAATGTTCGTGACCCTCTTTGAAAACGATTCTGCGCAGTTTGCCGTAATGGCGATGCGAATGGTTCAAGAAAATGACTTTTTAAGCCTATTCAAGGGCCCCGAAGAGTATCTTGATAAGCCGCACATGCACTACTGGCTTGCGGCGATTTCCTTTAAGATTTTCGGCATTCATGATTGGGCCTATCGCATTCCAGGTCTATTGGCCACCTTATTAGGTGCATACAGCTGTTTTGGCCTGGGAAGGCTTCTTTACAATGCCAATACGGGAAAAATGGCGGCGCTGGTTTTTATGACCGCCCAGACCATTGTACTGTCCGTAATCGACGTACGCACAGATGCCGTACTGACCGGCTTTACGATTTTTGCGATTTGGCAATTGACCTCGTATATCCAAAAAGGTCAACTGAAGCATATCATTCTAGGGGCTTTTGGAGCGGGAATGGCCTTTTCGACCAAAGGTCAGATCGCTTTAGTGGTCATCGGGTTTCCTATACTATGTCATTTGGCCTATACGGCAAAATGGAAATCGCTGTTCAATTGGCGTGTTTTGATTGCATTGTTGGTTTTTGTGATAACCATTGCGCCCATGCTGTATGCCTACTATCACCAATTTGATCTGCATCCCGAGAAGGTGGTTCGTGGAAGAAGTGGCCGGAGTGGTATTTTGTTCATTTTTTGGGAACAGAGTTTTGAACGTATGAGCGGTACCGGCATGGGCAAGAATAGCAGTGATTACTTTTTCTTTTTCCATACGTTTTTATGGGTATTCTTGCCATGGACCCTTATCGGTATTGCGGCCTTGGCGAGCAGGATAAAGTGGCTCTTCAAAAGTAAATTCAAAAAGGAGCCAGGTTTGGAAATCTTGACCTTGGGGGGTATTGTTCTCATCTTTATCACCATAAGCTTTGCACAATTCAAACTGCCGCATTACCTAAACATTACCATGCCTCTTTTTGCTGTTTTGACGGCGGCCTATCTTTGTGGTTTTTGTACATCAGACCGCCAAAAAACGGTGCGATTATTACTCGGAACGCAGTATTTTATCTTGAGCTTGGTCTTTATCGTTACCGTAATGCTCTGTTACTTTGTGTTCAAGTTTGAGAACTACTATGCTTCTGTGCTCCTAGGTTTAGCATTTGTGCTCATCGTATATTTTAGCCTAAAGCGAGAGGCACCCCATTTGCGCATTATCACTCTCTCCGTATACAGTTCGCTTCTATTGAATGTGGTGCTGAACGCTCATTTTTATCCTTCTCTTTTGACCTATCAAGCGGGATCGACAATGGCACATACTGTGAAGGAAAACAACGTTCCGGTCGATGCGATTTACAAACTGTCGACACACCATACTTGGGCACTCGATTTTTACAACAAGGAACCTGTGAAAATCGTGTCTTATGAGGATATCAAAAATAAGAGCGACTTTTGGATCTATGCCACTGATGCGCAACTCCGAGAACTTCAGAATAGGGGTTTCGACTGGGATCGACAGTTTACCGAAAACCAATTTCGAATAACGCGATTGCAGAAAAAATTTCTCGATCCCTCTACCCGAAAAAAAGTACTAAATAAAATGTATTTGATACACGTTTATTGAGTTGCCCCCACCTCCAATTTTGGTTTTTTAAAATGATAGAAGATTCCTGTCAATGATACTATAGCTGTGATTAAGAAGAAGGCCATACTAATGCCCACAGAAGTATTCTCATCAAGTCCCAAAAACTTTGCTCCATAGAGAAAAGTCACTTCGCGACTACCAATACCACCTATAGTAACAGGCAAGACGGACACGATTGAAGAGATCAAGAAAACAAATAAATAGGCGATGGTCTGTAATTGTACCGCTAGGGCTTTTAGAATGCACAGCACACTAAGCAACTGTGCCAGTTGCACCAAAGCTGAGTAGGCCAAGGATTTCCAAAAAACAGGAAGAACGTAGAGGAAAAACCTTTTATTCAAAAACCAGAAGACTAGGATACTTGAAATAATCGCCAGGGCAAAAAGGAAGTTCAATCCTTCGAAATAGGTGCTTTCCAGAAAAAAAACCAATATGCAAGCGTAATTAAAAAGTAACAACATGCCACTCAACCGATCTAAGACCAAGACCGTTATCACCTTTTTGGTTTCGATATCAAAACTCTTTTTGATGCGATATCCTTTATAGGCATCACCTCCGATTCCGCCGGGCAGAAATAGATTGTAAAACATCCCTAAAAGGTAAAGCTTGAGATTGCTTTTTTGTGTGAGGTAAACCTGAAGTTGATGAAAGTACAGATTCAGTCGCACTGCTGCCAATACCTTTGAAAGAATGAATAGGAAGAGGGCAATAAGTATGTATATCGGGTTCGACCTTTGCAATACATTCAATACATCCTGTAGATTGATTTTCGTAAATATAAAGTAGAGTAGGGCGACGCTCACGAGAACCTTGAGCGCCGTAACTACCTTGTTACGATCTGAGGAGGCCACCGACGGTAATTTTTTTGATTCGATAGGGTCGCTTCTGTTGCGACTCATAGTAGGTTCGGATCAGTAGCTCCATGACTATCCCTATTGTGAACAGCTGAATGCCTGCAAGGATAAACATCAATCCAAAAATCAAGAGCGGTCTTGTGCCGATATCCTGCCCAAAACCAAATTTGACGATCAGAAGATAGATATTGATGAAAATCCCAATGATGATCAATAGTACGCCCAATATTCCGAAAAGGTGGATAGGTCTTTGAAAATACTTTCGAATGAATAAAAGCAGCATCATGTCGGCGACTACTTTGAACACGCGTTCTAGACCATATTTGGACACTCCGGCATGGCGTGCATGGTGCTTTACCGGTACTTGCTTGATCTGTGCACCTTCCAAATGTGCCAAAAGCGTAATGAAACGATGCATCTCACCGTATAGATTGAGATCCTTGGCAATCGCCTTTGTGAATACCTTTAGCGCACATCCATTATCCTTGATGTCCAATTTCGTCACGCGTCGGACCAAAAAATTAGCGATTTTAGAAGGTATTTTTTTTACGAGGGAGTCTTTGCGTTTCTGGCGTATGCCTGTGACCACATCATATTCGTCACTAATGGCATATTCGAGCATTTGTGGAATGTCACTTGGATCATTTTGCAAATCACCATCCATGGTGATGATGTATGCTCCTGTAGCATGATCGATACCCGCTGCGAGTGCCAAACTTTGCCCGTAGTTCTTTTTGAGTTCTATCAGGTGCACCCGAGTATCCGCCATTCCCTTAACCACCTGGCGTGTATTGTCCGTTGAAAAATCATCGATATAGATAATCTCATAGGAATAGCCTACTAGGCTTTCGTTGATTTTTTCGGTTAGTAGAACAACATTGTCTTCCTCATTGTAAAGGGGAACTACGATGGATAGAAGGTCGGAAGTAATCGGTTTCATCAAGAAAATGATTGTTGGAGCAAATTTAGGCTTTTAATTCGATTCTGATTTATATAGGGATAAGAGTTGTTGGGCCGCTACAAAGGGGGAAATCTTGTTCTCGAAAACGTCGGTCATAAGTGTCTGCAGCATCTTTTTGACGCCATTGTTCTCATAAAAATCAAACTTCAATCGGTCCTCGATAGTTTGCAATAACCAATATTTATTCTGCTCTTTTCTCCGGTGGATCAAACTTCCAGATTTACTGCCTTCTTGATAGTGTGTTGCTATAAGTTCCCAAACTTCAGCAATCCCCTCATTTTTTAATGCGGAGCACGAAAGTACCTTGGGCACCCATCCATTTGCTTTTGGCGGGTAAAGATGAAGTGCTTTATGGAAGTCCGTTTGCGCAATTCGTGCTGCCTTGAGGTTGTCTCCATCCGCCTTGTTTATCACGATTGCATCGGCCATTTCAATAATACCTCTCTTAATTCCCTGGAGTTCATCTCCCGCTCCGGGTAACTTCAATAGTAGAAAAAAGTCGACCATACTATGTACTATGGTCTCACTTTGACCCACACCGACCGTTTCTATGAGTATGACCTCATATCCCGCAGCTTCGCATAAGATGATACTCTCGCGTGTTTTACGACTTACCCCTCCTAAGGATTCGCTGGACGGGGAAGGACGTATAAACGCGTTCGGGTTTTTTACCAATTCGGGCATTCGGGTTTTATCTCCTAGAATACTCCCTTTTGTTTCACTGCTGGTCGGGTCAATAGCAAGCACTGCCACCTTCTTGCCGAAAGTGGTCAACAAGAGGCCCAATGCCTCTATGAATGTACTTTTACCGACTCCTGGTACTCCTGTAATACCTATTCGAATACTTTCGCAAGTGGTTTTTCGACATTCTTCAAGAATGGTTTCGGCTTTTTGGGCACTTTCTTGACGTGTACTTTCCACCAGGGTAATGGCTCTAGCTAGGGAAGCAGTATCTCCCTTCTGAACGCCTTTGATCAATTGTTCGATGGCGATGGAAGTGTTTTTTTCGGTGGCCAAAGCTATTTGCTGATTGGTACTAATATGATGGTTTCATCCCAAGAAAGCGCGAGATGCACTAAACCGGTATCTTGAAAGACAATTGTAAAATTCTCTTGGGGACTTGCCAGGGTCTTTGGAAGTACTTCCACTTGTAGCACGTCCTTTTCCGGATTTCGGGTGGTTTCCTTTCCCCCACTCATCAAGGTAACGCCCCAATCGGGTATTTCTTCATTGAAGATTACCGTCCAACTTTGACGGCCTGGCTTGGTCCATAACGAATAAGAACCTGCCGGAAGCTCCGTATTCATGATCTTGATGTCAGTCTTTGTGGTGAAGGAGGTAGGTTCATTGGCCCCGGTTCTCCAGATAGTATCGTAAGGTACGAGTTCGCCAAAGATGACGCGCCCTTTTTTTGACGGACTTGAATAGGTCAAAGAGAGATCATAACCATTCTTGACAAAGGTAGTTGTCTTTTCCGGACTGATTTTTTTAGTTTCCCTCTGCATCAAAGGCCATGCGACAAACTTCATCAATAGCCATAGCCCTATGATCAAGAGCCCAACGATTTTTAACCACTTTGGTATTTTCATGGTATGATTTTAATGTTCCTTACTAAGTTAGTAAAATGTCTTTACCCATTTGCGAATAGAACGTGTGTTCTTAAAGTAAATCGAATATAAATGCGCTACTGTTTTCATATAGCTCTCCTGGTCGGAGTACACTACTTGGAAAACTTCTATGGTTTGGCGCGTCGGGATAATTCTGCGTTTCGAAACAAATGGCCGGAAATTCATCAGGGGTATACACCACCATGGCAGGTTGGTCTGTCCGTACGCTTAAGGAAATACCCGATTTGCGGGAAGAGAGCTTTGCCGCGGATTTTGTCTTAGGGTCAAGAACGAACGGCGTGTTGAATCTGACGCGCCCGATTTCTCGCTCCTTTAAAAAATCAAATGGTGTTTCACCGACGGATACCACGTTACCCGTGGGTAATTTATCGGCCAAGGTCTCTACCATTCTTGAACTGCTCAATTGTAATCTATAGTCATCGATCTGGCTCTCGTCATCAAGTCGAAAATAGGAGTGGTTGGTTAGATTGACCACTGTTGTACGATCGGTCTTGGCCTTGTAGGCAATATGAAGTGTATTATGAATTAGTGTATAGGTCACTGTGGCTTTTAGATTTCCAGGATAGCCTTCCTCAAGATGGTTGCTAATATACGATAGTCGAACGTACGGCGTTTCGCCATAATCCACTTTCTCAATAGTCCAATCCCGTTTGTGAAATCCTTTTTTACCTCCATGTAGATGAATTCCCTTTTGTTCATATAAGGGATAGTGTTCTCTGTCCAGAACAAAGCCACCGTTGGAAATACGCCCTGCATATCGTCCCATCGAGGCGCCCATGGCTTTATTGTCAAAGGGATAATCACTAGGAAACTCCTTTCCGACAACGGTATTGATCCAATTTCCATTTTTATCTTTTACCAATAACTTTTGAATAACTGCCCCATAATCAAGAACAATCAGTGTGATAAAAGGGGATGAGATGGTAACTTGCTTCACTTGAAAGATTTATTTCGATATAAAATTAGTCGTTTTTTGCAACATCGGTAAATTTCCATCGTCCTTAGAATAACAAAAACAACAGCAACCAACAACCCAAACGTCAAATGTTTCAACTTGATGTCGTAGAACAATGCAAATCGAATGATCGAAAAGCGCAATTGGCGCTCTATAAACAGTATTGTGATGGTATGTTTTGTGTGGCGATGCGTTTTTTGAAGAATACGGATGATGCTGAAGATGTCTTACAAGAGTCGTTCATCAAGGCTTTTCAAAAAATACATCAATTTAAGGGTGATGTCACATTTGGGGCGTGGTTAAAACGCATTGTGATCAATAAGAGTATCGACTTTTTAAAAACGAAGCGACAGAAAATAATCCAACTTGATGAAAGCTATATGCATTTGGAAGTTGACGATGACTGGACCATTGAAGAACACATTTCTTTGGAGGAAGTAAAAGACGCAATTGATCAATTGTCAGAGCGCTATAAGTATGTGGTCATGATGTTCTTGGTCGAGGGATTTGATCACGATGAAATTTCACAAGTATTGAACATTACCGGTTCAGCCTGTCGAACACGACTGTTGAGAGGAAAAGCACAATTAAAGGAACTTTTAAAGGAAAAAGGATATGGCACGGGATCTTAGAAAATTATTCGCAGCCCAGCGTGAAAAGGAGAAACCTTTGATGAAACAGGGCCACGAGGAGCGTTTTTTAGCACGCCTGGAAGAGCAACTACCTCAAGAGAAGAAGCCATCTTTCAGTATTTTGAAAATAGCGGCAACGTTTCTGCTCTTATGTGGATTGGGGGTTTTGGTCTATTTGAATTTAGATTACACAGCAGATGAACCGCAGCTTGTAAAGGAAGATACCAAGGAAGAAGAACAAAAAGGTATTTCGTTGGGTGATCTATCACCGGATTTGAAAAAATTGGAAACGTATTATGTGGCCAATATCAATTTGGAACTTTCGAAACTTGAGATCTCCAATGAAAATAAGGCCCTCATCGATAGTTTTATGAAGCAGTTGGATATGCTGAATTCCGAGTACATCAACTTGAATGACGAGCTGAATGAAATCGGTCCGAATGATCAGACTATTTCAGCACTCATTCAGAATTTACAGTTACGCTTGCAGTTATTACAGAAATTAAAAAAGAAGTTGAACGAATTAAAAACATCAAAAAATGAACAAGTCAAGACGAACATCATGTAAGACCCTAGCCTTTGTTCTATGCCTCATCAGCATAGGATGGGCTCAAGGGCAAAAAGAGACCAAAACCTATAACGAAACCTTTACCGTATCAGAAGATGCTGTATTGTCTATAAATACCAGTCATGCTGATATTGAGTTTGAAACATGGGACAAGGATGAGGTTGCAGTTACCGCGATGATAGAAATAGACGGTGCCAGTACAGAAGAGGCCCAGCGTTATTTTGAGAAAGAGCGTTTCGAGATTCTAGGAAATAGCCAAAAAGTGGAAATCAGTACAAAGGCCGGTTCTAAATGGTTCGCTTCAAATGGAATATCCGATATCATAAATTTCGATTTTGAAATGCCCGAGGTACCCTATATGGAGGGTGTCGACATGGCATTTGATATCATTGCTTCACCTGAAATAGCAGAGCTGCCGGAGTTTCCACATGGTCTGATGCCCAATTTCGACTACCATGAGTTTCGTGAAAATGGAGAAGAATACATGAAAAAATGGAAAGAGGAGTTTGATGAAAGCTTCGGGGAAGAGTACCAGAAAAAAATGGAAGATTGGGGCAAAAGGTTGGAGGAACGTCAGAGAGAACGTCTGAAAAGACGGGAAGAACACTTGAAGCGGATAGAAGAGCGAGCAGAGGAGCGCGCGCAACAAAGGCAAGAAATAGCCGAAGAACGAGGGAAGCGATTAGAAGAAGCACAGCGAATGCGTGAAGAAAGTATGAAGAATAGAGTGCGTAGAGAGCGGAATTTTTTTATTTCCGATGAAGATGGTGAAAACAAAAATTATAAGCTCAAAAAAACAATCAAAATAAAAATGCCCAAGGGTATGAAAATTAAAATGAACGTGAGACATGGGGAAGTGAAACTGGCCGACAATGTTTGGCATATGGATGCCCATCTGTCACACTCTACCATGTGGGCCAGCGGTATTGACGGAGATAAGACGACCATTAAGGCGTCTTACTCCCCAGTGCGTGTCGATCATTGGTATCTCGGTAATTTGCAAGCTAATTATTCAGAGCGGGTTGACCTGAAAGAAGTAATCGAAATTAAGTTGAACACTACCTCGTCAAATGTCACTATCGATAAATTGGTGAAGAATGCGTTTGTCAAAAATGATTTTGGAAAACTAAAAATAAATTCGATTACCAATGATTTTAACGATTTGGACATTACTTTGCAAAATGCCGAGTTGGATTTTGCTGTTCCGAGCGTGGCTTTTGATATTTATGTAAATGAAATCTCCTCCACCTTTTACAGTCCTTCATCGATAAACTTGGAGCGGACAGAAAATCATAATAATACGATATATAAAGGCTATCATAAGAGTACCAAAGGAGGAAAATCGATAGTCATTAATTCGAAGTACAGTGAAGTGAATTTACATTGACTATTCCCTTAATACCAAAGTCCCAAAGACATCCGCATTGATCCAACCTACATTTTTATCTTCTCCAGGCACAAAGACCGAACCGATAAAGTTTTCACGCTCCGTGCTCCCATCATTATCACAATAGGCAAGGGCAAATCCAATTTTCTTGTTTTTGGAAAGCGCCACACTTTTGGCCTCCGTTCCTTTAATGAAGTCCATCTGATATAGCCTGACCTTGATTTCCCATGTCGTAAGCTTGTCTTTGGTGATTTTAGAAGAAGTGACATGTTCGTTATAGAGTTGAGGTTCCTTGCCCAAATCAAAATCGACTACATTACCATCTAATGCAATACTATACGCAAATGCATTGTGGTCATATTGATGCAACCCTCCTGAGTTATCCTCATCAATAAAGAGTTGAAGGCTATCGTCGTTCCACCATAATTTGAAAGGATCTTCATGCGAATCATACAGCGTATCATCTACCACTTCTAAAAGTATGTAAAGGGCTTCTTTATCCCAGAGCAGTTTGTAGCGCCCATTAAAGTCGTCATGTTCATACGAACCGCCTACCCAGTTTTGGTCCAACAACAACCATTCTGTTCGGTTCCATGAATTTTCCATTCCACGTCCATCAATAGTCGGGCTTTCGTCGGTTTTGATTACCTCGATTATTTGGTGGTCTTCCTTTGTGTTTTTCTGTAAGGAACAAGAGAGTAGGCCTAAAACTAAAAATAGGTATAGTAGCGCTTTCATCATAAGTAAAGATTTTGGGGAATCTCCACTTAAAGATAGTAAATTCCTACACTTTTAGGATGCTATCAGCCCCGGTATTCGATGAATACCATTTTTTTGGCAAACAAAATGGTCATTTATAATTTGGGTTCCCATCCTTGGGCATATTCGCGCTTCCAATTTCGCATTACTTTCTCATTATTGAGGACTTTACCTGTTGCGGGATCGATTTTTATGGTCTCACCGGCATCTTGGGCCATATTTCCCAGATGACATAACATGGTGGAAATACTTGCATCTTTGATTTCCGCTTGTAGCGTAGTATCTTTTCGAATGGCATCGAAAAAGTTACCTACATGGTTTACATCCAAGCCGCCTTCACCTCTAGTATTGGTTGTAGCGCTCGCCGAACTTTCTTTTTCCTCTTTGATCAATTCCCCACCTAGGTCAAAAAGCTTGTAAAAGTTTCTACTGAGCATGATGGTACCCTTGCTTCCATAAATGGTTATGCCCCTTCCGGGTTGCTCAGGTTTGATCAGGCCTCTGCTATGACCGGTCCAAGTGATAAACTTATTATCGGAAAACTTAAAAGTTACCTGTTGATTATCTACGAACTCCCAGTCATCATCGTAAGCGTATTTGCCCCCGAAAGAGGTTACGCTTTCCGGTAGGTCTACCCCTAGGGCCCATCGACAGATATCTACTTCATGGGTTCCGTTATTATGCATTTCACCGGTTCCCCAATTGCGGAACCAGTGCCAGTTATAGGGGTGAATATTATCACGATAGGCCTCTCTCACTGCCGGGCCTTGCCACAACTCCCAATCTAAGGTTTTCGGTACGGCTATTTCCTTTCCCTTCCCAATCGAACCTCTATTATTAGAATAATAGGCTTCCCCTTTGTATACGTTACCTATAATACCGTTTCTGATATCTTCGATAGCTTTTATAGAGGTAACGGCCGAACGTTGTTGATTGCCCATTTGTACTTTTTTTCCATACTTCTTTTGGGCTTCAACAAGCAACACATTTTCATGTGGATTATGGCTACAGGGCTTTTCGATATAAACGTGTTTGCCCGCCTGCATTGCCATGATGGCCATTGGAGCATGCCAGTGCTCGGGTGTAGCAATGAAAACGGCATCAACATTCTTATCTTCCAATACCTTTCTGAAGTCTTTTTCTACTTTGGGCACATAACCGATATTTTTTTGACACCAAGCGTTGTGCTCTTCCAATATGACATCGTCCACATCGCAGCTATATAGGATTTTCGCATTGGCGTCAGAATGTATAGCCTTCACATGTGCCTTTCCACGACTTCGAATACCGATTACCGCACAGTTGATTTGATCATTCGCACCCAAGATAGTGGCGTATGAAGATGTGGGCAATACGATTCCTCCTAGGGTCATCGCCGCGGTTCCTGCTGTTGTTTTTTTTATGAAATTTCTTCTGGTGGTCATAATCTGAGAGTTCTAGATATTGCAATGCCCCTAATTTACAAATAAAAAAACGACCCTTTTGGGCCGTTTTGTGATAATATCCGAATAAACGAACCTTCGATTAATGTATTTTTTCTTTCAGGTATTCCCCAAAATTTTTCTTGAAACGGTTCAACCGAGGAATGGAGACATTCGTAATGTACGAGTTGTTAGGATGCTTTTTTTCATAATCTTGGTGGTAATCCTCCGCATCATAGAATTTGGTAAATGGAACCACCTGCGTTGTTATAGGGTCACCGTCATAAACATTTTGATCTTTCAACGCCTGAATGTAGCCTTCGATAATCTTTTTCTCCTCCTCGTTCTTGTAAAAAGCCACAGAGCGATACTGAGGTCCACGATCAGGCCCTTGTCTATTTAGTGTGGTCGGGTCATGAGAACCGAAAAATACCTGAACCAGTGCAGTAAAGGATATGACTTCAGGATCGTAGTATACCTTAACAGCTTCAGCATGGCTTGTTAAGCCACGACCTACCTGTTCATATGTAGGATTATCTTCCGTACCCCCAGCATATCCAGAAACAACTTCTGGTATCCCTTTTACGCTTTCAAAGATAGCTTCAACACACCAAAAACAACCGCTGGCAAAATAAGCTGTTTCGTAGTTGCTTAAATCTTTTTGGGTAGGTTTGACGGCTTCGGTCATCTCTTTCTTGACGGTAGTCTCCGTCTTTTGCTCTTTGACTTTTGACTGACAGGCCGTTGTGAATACAACGGCCGCCGTCAATAAGATAGTTTTATAAATCTTCATTTTCTCTTTTTAGTTGCAGAAAATAACAACTACTTACCCATCTTAGGTTAAAAGAATCTTAAAGTCTATGGATTGATTACCCCATCACCGAATATTTCGATTGCCGAGACCTTTGGTCTATCAACAGTAGATTGAAACGTGATGTTCAACTCACCGTCACTCACTTCAACATCAAAATATTTTCTAGTCGCCTTTGCAGCTCCTACTTCCGCAAACAAATCCAAATCCATAATAACGTTCTCACCTTCTATGTCCACATTGAAAACCCTGCTGCCTACACCTCCGGTTAAACCTTCCGGATGTATGCCCCAGAAAATCTCTGCGAAATACAGCTTAACCGTGTAAGTTCCATTGGACACAGGTATCGTATAAAAAAATGGGTCCATTGGATTTGTTATGTTGGTTATCCGCTCTGTGTAGTAGATTTCATCTAAATCTGTCCCTTCTATCTCGGTTAAATCTTCGTTTTCGAATGAATTAGTGATAAGACCTGAGAATAACTGATCTTCTAAAAACGTTTCCTCACCTATAGTTACCTCGCCACCACCACAATTGATTTTTAGTATACTCGGCCCAACTGGTTCAGGTTCTGGCTCCGGGTCTGGGTCAGGGTCAGGGTCTGGGTCTGGGTCTGGGTCTGGATCTGGGTCGGGGTCTGGGTCGGGGTCTGGGTCCGGATCAGGATCTACAGAAACTATGGGGTCTGAGTCATCACCACTACAGGATATGGAAACAACTCCAATAAAAATGACCAACAAGGCCATCATAAGTATTTTAAAAGGGGGCTTTCTCATATGAGTTCTTTTTTAAGGATTAAGTAATTTTTTTACAAATTTTAAGTAAAACTATTGAAGTATATACGTTTTAAGTAAAAAAAATGTTCATTATTCGACAAGATGCGTATCTTTTTTTGCCTAATTTCAGCCTCGTTTTTAGTATAATTTTTATTTAGATTTTATCTAACAATCTAATAATCATTGCTTTGTGATTTTATTGTGAAAGGCATTATCACTGTTTCCGTGCTTGTACTTCATCGATCTTTAAAAGTAGGATAAACCTTATAAATCTATGACTTTATTGTCTAATTACTTCAAAACCCTAAATGGCACAACCAATTTGGTATTAGATAAAAGTGTTTTAATTTCAACCTATTGTCCTTTGGATTTATCCATATACAATGTGGAAATTCAAGGACTACAAATTCAAGATTCAGATGAATGTCAAAAATATATATCGACTATTTTGACAAAAAATGATGCGAAGGTCGCTTATGGAGGATACTTGGAAAAGCGAGATCTTTATAATGATAAATCAGCCTTTATTTCGAAAAAAACGCACAGGAATATTCATTTGGGGATTGACTTTTGGACCAAGGCAGGTACGAATGTCACCGCTCCACTCGCGGGAACGATCCACAGTTTTCGAAACAATACTGCCATTGGTGACTACGGACCGACGATAATTCTCAAACATTCGTATGGCTCTCGATATTTTCATACCCTGTATGGGCATTTGTCCTTGGCATCACTTGAGCACCTTTACGAGGGAATGCCGGTCAATAAGGGTGACACGTTGGCAACTCTCGGTACGCCCGACATTAATGTTGGCTATGCACCGCATTTACACTTTCAGATTATTGAGAATATGGAAGGGCAAGTGGGAGACTACCCTGGAGTCTGTTCTGAAGATTCACTTGATCATTACACTCGAAATTGCCCCGACCCTAATCTTTTGCTCCAAATTCAATGAAGTCCCCCCTAGATAAATGGATATTCGCTATGGAATAGAACATGCCTAGGATAAAGGAAGTTATCCCAATTGCCGCCGATTTTCATTATTTACTCCCATAAAATCAGTCTTCATCGTGTATAATCTATTAGGTATTATTTCATGAAAACCCATTACAAGGGGTGGGTATTTGCCATGAAACCGCTAGAGTAGTGGTTCTAAAGCTTTCCAAACGTTATTCGCGACTATTTTTTGACCTTTCGCGGTGGGGTGTATGCCGTCCTCAAGGTTTAATTCGGGAATGCCGGCAACGCCATCAAGTAGAAACGGGATCAATTGTATTTCATTTTGCTGCGCCAATTCCGGGAAAATGGTTCGAAACTCGGTCGTATAGTCCTGGCCCATGTTCGGAGGAATCATCATTCCTGCCAGTACGATTTTTGTATCCTTGTTTTTATCCCAAACCATATCGATGATCATCTGTAAA
This sequence comes from uncultured Flavobacteriaceae bacterium, assembly GCA_947494565.1. Taxonomy (GTDB): domain Bacteria; phylum Bacteroidota; class Bacteroidia; order Flavobacteriales; family Flavobacteriaceae; genus Maribacter_C. The sequence continues at coordinate 213,966 of CANLVG010000009.1, forward strand.
TTTGCTTTGGTCTCTGAGAGCGGCACCCCGCGCAGACCATCATTGGCTCCGAGCTCCAAAACAAAAACATCCACTTTCTGATTCAGTACCCATTCCAAACGATTCTTTCCCCCAGCCGTTGTTTCACCACTTAAACCCGCATTGATTACTTCATAATTCAAGTTCAGGGAATCAAGTCGCTCTTGGATCAATGATGGGAATGACTCTTCTATCTCCAGACCATAGCCCGCCGTAAGGCTATTTCCGAAGAATAAAATTGTTTTCGCACCCGTTTCTTTTTTCACTTCGGTGTCATCGCCCACTACAGTCTCACTTTGTGTCGCTTTTGTTGCAGTTTTGGAATCCTTACAGGACAGGGCGATGAGCAGTATAAAAAAATAACTAAACTTTAAGAGGTTGCGCATACTAGGAAGGGATATAGTTTAGAATCATTTCCTTACTTTGCAAATTGCTATCGAAAACGATTGTTATGTCAAAGATATTAAACGTTCGCAACCTAGAGAAGACCTATATCAGCGGTTCCAAAAAATTAAAGGTTCTCGATGATATTTCCTTTGCTGTTGATGCTGGTGCCACTTTTTCAATTGTTGGCCCTTCGGGAAGCGGTAAAACCACATTGTTAGGTCTTTGCGCGGGTCTTGACAGGTCGGATTCGGGCACAGTAGAATTATGTGGTACCGATCTGAACAGCCTCAATGAGGACCAAAGAGCCTTATTACGCAATAAGAATATCGGATTTATTTTTCAAGATTTTCAGTTGCTACCGACCTTGACGGCTCTTGAAAACGTAAGTGTTCCCCTAGAGCTACAAGGTGCTGAGGGTGCTAAACAAAGAGCAATGGAATTGCTCGAGAAAGTTGGGCTTTCAAAGCGTATAGGACATTACCCATCGCAATTATCAGGAGGGGAACAACAACGTGTAGCCTTAGCCAGGGCTTTTTCTAATCACCCCAAGATCTTATTTGCTGATGAGCCCACAGGAAACCTTGATGAGGAGACCGGTGAAAAAGTGATACGCTTACTTTTTGAACTTAATAAAGATACAGGAACTACCTTGGTCATTGTCACGCACGATTTGGATTTGGCAAAGCGTACCCAACATATCCTTCGGTTAAAAGGGGGCAAGGTCTTGACTAACGAAACTACGTTGGTATCGTGAGTGATCTACCCATAAAATCAAAGGCCGGACCAGATTGGATTCTAAAGATGGCTTGGCGTGATGGCAAAGCCAGTAGCAAGCGCCTTTTACTATTCATGGCCGCTATCATTTTGGGCATCGCCGCAGTGGTTTCCATACAGTCCTTTAGTGAAAATTTACAAGAGAATATCGCGCAGCAATCGAAATCGCTAATGGGTGCGGATTTTATCATTGATAGTAGTCAATTGCCCAATGAAAGGGTTCAAGCTATTATGGATTCTTTGGGTGGGTCGGATGCACAAGAGGTCAGTTTCGCCTCTATGGCGGCATTTCCCAAAGCCGATGCCACAAAATTAGTGCGTGTCCGGGCCATTACCCAAGAGTTTCCCTTCTATGGAACATTGGAGACCGAACCACCATCCGCTGCTAAGCGATATCATGTGAGTAAGGGTGCTCTGGTAGACGGCACATTGATGATGCAATATGGGCTTAAGGCGGGAGACAGTATTAAGATAGGCGAAAGTACCTTCGTCATTGAAGGTGTGTTAAAAGCGATTCCAGGTAGTTCGGCAATTTCAACCTCCGTAGCACCGACTGTTTTACTCCCCTATACTGAAGTTGAAGGTACTGGTCTGTTGCAATTGGGCAGTCGCCTCGACTACAATTATTATTTTGTGAATTCTTCCGAGATGGACCTCGATCAGTTAGACCGGGAACTAGACCCCATTCTAGATGCCGAGAATGCTGATTTGGACACCCATTTAAGTACGAGTCAACGCCTAGGGCGCACCTACGACAATTTTGGTAGATTCTTGAACCTAGTTGCCTTTATTGCGCTTTTGTTAGGTTGTGTGGGTATCGCCAGCTCGGTCCATATTTACATGAAAGAAAAGCTTAAGACAGTGGCAGTCTTAAAATGTTTGGGCGCTACACGAAGACAGGCCTTTCTCATATACCTCGTGCAGATTGCCGGAATGGGAGGCATAGGTGGACTTTTAGGGACGGCTACCGGATTGGCCCTGCAACAGTCTTTCCCGATTCTTTTGCAAGATTTTCTACCTTTTAGTATCGAACTATCCATTAGCTTGAAACCCATTTTGACCGGGTTGTTTTTAGGGGTATCAATGTCCGTTTTATTTGCTATGATACCTTTGATGGGTACTTGGTTTGTTTCTCCTTTAGAAGTGCTTCGGGTTCAGGAAGAAGCTTCTGCTCCTCGTAAAACCACTATTTTGATTTTACTGGTCATCTTGGTGTTCGTCTTCTTATTTTCCCTATGGCTTTTAGGGGACTGGCGTTTTGCAATCGCATTTGTGCTCGGTATTTTTGTCACGTTCGCTATTTTGGCGGGCCTTGCCAATCTCTTTATGAAAGGTATCAAAAGGTTTTTCCCTACTTCGTGGGGGTTTATTGCGCGCCAAAGTCTGCGTAATCTTTTTAGGCCCAACAACCAAACCGCGGTGTTGGTATTGGCTATCGGGGTGGGGTCTTTTCTAATAAGTACACTATACTTTACCAAAGATATGTTATTGGCCAAGGCCAGTCTAGAGAACAGCCCAAACAACCCGAATATCATATTGTTGGATGTACAGACCGACCAAAAGGCTGGGGTGATACAGACCATTGAACCGAAAGGGCTGAAAGTATTGGACAACACGCCGATTATCACCATGCGCGTGGCGAATATCAACGGCATTTCTACCAATACCATTAGAAATGATACGACCAGTACTATTCAAGACTGGATTTTGAACCATGAGTTTCGTGTTACGTACCGTGATTCCATGATGCCCTCGGAGAAACTTACGTCGGGTACTTTTGCCAAGATACGGCCAAATGAAGGGCTAATTCCGATTTCCTTATCGGACAACGTCGCCCGCGATGCAGAGGTGGTGGTCGGAGATACTATGGCCTTCAATGTTCAAGGCGTTTTAATGAAAACGGTGGTCGGTAGTATTCGACAAATCGATTGGGGCCAAATGCGAATGAATTTCAATATCATTTTTCCTCCGGGAGTTCTTGAGAATGCCCCGCAGTTTCATGTGCTTTCGACGAATTCCCCAGATTCAAAAACATCGGCCCAGTTGCAACGCGAGTTGGTGAAGTCATTCCCCAATGTATCCGTTCTTGACCTACGTCAGATTCTGGAGGTCATTCAGGGAATTCTGGACAAAATATCTTGGGTCATTAATTTTATGGCCTTTTTCAGTATTCTTACGGGTATTATTGTGCTTATAGGATCTGTACGTACCAGTAAATACCAACGCATCAGGGAAAGTGTATTACTTCGGACTTTGGGCGCCAAAGGCAATCAGATTCTAAAGATCACCGCGTTGGAATATTTTTATTTAGGGATTCTCGGCTGTGGTATCGGAATTCTACTTTCGGTAATCGGCAGCCAATTATTGGCGAATTTGGTTTTCGACCTCGCTTTTGTGCCTTCTTGGGTACCTTTTGCGATCTTGCTTCCGGCGATTACTTCGCTTGTTGTTTTGATCGGCTTGGGTAATAGTAGGAGTGTACTACGTAGTACGCCCCTCGAGGTTCTTCGAAAAGAGAATTGATTCGTTTCCCTTTATTCCGCTTGTTCGTAAGCCTCTTTAAGCCATTCGATCAATTGATCGTCCACTTCAGCGCTAGTGGTCAATTGTACGCGATGCGTACACATGGTACCAAAAGGGCCTGAATTTCCCAATCGATCGGTTACTGGTCTATCCCTTAGTTTTAGACCTAAATCTATTCTTGTTTTGGTGGCGGGCTTGATCAAGGCGAACTGTTTTTTTCGAATGATACTTACGGATGTTTTCTTAGGAGTCTGAATGACATCCGGGCCGAGACTTCGTACGACTTCTATCAGCCGGTGATAAATGGGAATGAGGTTCTCTTTGCCTTTGTACTGGGCATTAACTAAATCTTCTGGGGAGGTATGCGATTCTTTGGAGAGCAAGATAATTGTATTGGCAAATCCATGGGTGACCCCATGTTCCCCTTTTAGAAACTTCATAGCTTCCCCGTGTTTTTCAAAGGATTTTCCCTTTAGAATCTTTTTCCATTCTTCCAAGGACTTGCCTGTTTTTTCAGGCATGTTGGCGATCATTGTTTGCAATGCTTTCTCCATTGTTGTTTCAATTTATGATTCTTATTTCATTATGCTTTCCAAATCATCAGGAGTCCGTGGCAGGCCCTTGCTCAAGACCTCACAACCGTTATCGGTCACCAATATGACGTCTTCAGTAAATACCGATAGTCCCTTATCATGATTGTAGTACCAAGGTTCGACTGTAAAAACCATTCCCGCTTGCAATGGGGCATCCGGCAAATAGGGATCTCCGGTAGAGAGTCCTAAGTGATGCCCAAAGAACAGTCCTACCTGCATATATTTTTTGGCGTCTTTAGGAATGATACGGTCCGTCAAATCACGAATATCGGCAAAACGAATTCCGGGCTTTATGAAATCGATAATGGCATCTGCTATTCCCACTTCCATGTTCAAAATAGCTTTTTGCTCTTCTGAAAACCGCCCGGAGACAGGGAAGGTACGGCCTACATCGCTGACATAATGGCCATATTCGCACCCTACATCGAAGATGACCAAGTCTCCATTTTCCATACTACGGTTACGACGATCGTAGTGGGTCGCCAAAATGCGCCAGGGCCAAAGGGAGTTGGGCCCCGATTTGATGATCGAACCAAAAGCAAGTCGTTGTGCCCCATTGACTTTGTAATTACCTTCAAGTATGCCTTCGAGGTAACGTTCGTCAATACCAGGTTGTACACTTTTTGCGGCCGTACGAATTCCTTTTATGTTAATCTCCGTCGCTTTGCGCAACAATTCTATTTCAGCAGCCGATTTTACCATTCTCAACTTTGCGATGGCTTGATAACTATTCTCGAATGTTAGAACATTGTTCTTTTCCTTTAAAGCGCGTCCAAGCAGTTGGGTAGGAGAGGGGCTGTCAATGTAATCTCCGGAAGCGAAAGTGAAATCACCGGATTGCCCACTGTTCAAAAAGACGGTCGCTTTTTTCTGTGCTTGTTCGTCCATGAAGGAAGAAAAGTCAGTGATGTTTTTTAGCTCAAGTCCGGATCGATGAGTGATTTCCTTATCTTTCAATAATGGCCTGCCAGGAAAGTCGTTGGGTCTTGAAGGCCTGGAAAAACGGAGATCGTCTTTCGGGGTGTATATCGAAGCATTCTTGTTCGTAAGGTTGATGACTAAAAGACTATTGGGCAATTCAAGGCCCGTGAAATAGTAAAAATCATCCAGCTGTCTAAAGGTTTCGCCATAAGAGAAACCGTCTCGAGCGGGTATAAGAACCACTCCGGTTTTTTCGTTTTTGACCAATTCGTGAATCAAGTTGGTTCTGCGCTGTGCTAGTTCTTCCTTTGTAAAGGGCATTTCGGTCCAATCAAAATAATGTTGTTTCGGGGTTTGGGCCGTAGTGTTAACTGGAGTGCCAAGTATAAAAAGCACAAGACAAAATAGAGACTTCATTGTAGCGGGTTTTGTTCCCTCGCAAAATACCACTTTTAGGTATTTGGATAGCGATCGCTTATTAGATTGAGTTCAATATTATGTTCTAGATAGGCCTTTAGATTGGCCAAAACCAAAGCAAATCCCTCCGTTGCATCGCGAATCTGCACAATCACTTCTTCGGAAATCCCGATAAAACCTGTATTCGTGATAGTAACGAAAGTTCGGTTTTCATCGATTTCTTTAAAATCCCAACTAACCAGAGCGTTCTTGTTTTCGCCCCATTGAATTTGAATTCTTTCATTGGGCACGATAGACTTTACTAGGATTTCAACAGTATGATCGAACATTTCCCAGGTCCAAGAAATCGTTTCGCCCATTTGTAGTTTCCCAGAACTCTTGGTAAACCAAACCTTGGTAGTGATTACCGGGTCGATAAAAGCGTCGAAGACCTCTGAAACGGGTCTCTTGATGAGCATTGCTGCTTTTGCACAGTACAGCGGTTCTTTAGACATTTTACAATCGAATCTCCTCTAAGATAGGGAATTGATTTTGAAGAAATTACAAAATGTTTTTAGGAAGTACCTTTCTAGTCCAGGTTTTTACCCTTTTGAAAGTATCGACCTCGCTATCGGGATTGAATTCCAATGTGGTTTCCCAAGCGTTTTCAGGTTTGAACTCTTCTTCGAAGCCTATCTTGACGTTTTTGGCAACTTGATCCGAGTGAACTATAGTAATACATTCGGTATTGAGATTAGCACTGCGCGGGTCTAGATTAAAAGTGCCGATTACGGTAATCGTATCATCAATGATCATTGATTTGGCATGTAATCCAAAAATGGGTGCGTAGTCGATGGCCTCCTGTAATTCTCCGGTCATGATTTTCATTCGTTCTTGGGCATCAGGCCTGAACTCAAATATCCGCACACCCGTTTGAAGTAGCGCTTCACGTTCCCTCTGGTATCCAGCAAAGGCCTCCAGATTATCCGTTGACGCCAAGCTGTTGGTCAAGATGCGTATGTCGACCCCACGATCAGTAGCTTCCTTGAATAGTTGTTGGCCTAGTTCGGTGGTAATCAGATAGGGACTTTGGATATCAATACTCTTTTTGGCCTGCTTGATCAATCGAATCAAATTTTGTGTCGATTTCCCACCGCCTCCTAGACCACTATTGCCATCATTTTTACCAGGATCATCGGAGATGAATTCTACCTTGTCTACCCAAACGAATTGATCGGAGGTTTTGATACTGGGAAAGACTTCTGGTAAACGTTCGATTTTTTTTCGAACCTGTGGCCAAAAATTATCCGGGTTACAAGCGTATTCATGCAATCGGTCAAAACGATTTTCGTCCTCGGAATTTTTGGGTTTTTCGTCGACCATATCTAAAATGGGCGTGCTAAGCGTACTATTCCAATACTGGGAAAACGAAGAGCTGACCGAACTGGTTTCCTTACCGATTAGAAGAATATCCCTATCCCTAAAGTTGTACTCATGGTCATAATCAAAATATTCGTTGGCGATATTACGACCACCGGTAATCACGACTTGGTCGTCAACAATGAAGGTTTTATTATGCATCCGTTGATTGGCGGCCCGGAAATCAGTTGCGAATTTTTTCACCTTCTGAACAATATTCTTCCCAAGATTGACCCCTGGATTGTACACGCGAACCTCAATATTTTGATGGGAATCCAAAGTGAGAATATCCTTGACATCGGCATCTACCATGAGGTCATCTACCAGTAGTCGCACCCTTATTCCACGATCTGCAGCACGTACCAGATAATCAATTGCGATAAGTCCGACATTATCGGTTGAAAAAATGAAGTATTGAATATCGATACTTTTTTCGGCATATTCACTTAGCCACGCCCGGGTAATCATAGCGCCTCCTCCATCTTCAAGCACGTATACCCCTGTTTTGGTTTTCATACGTTCTCTAAGATCACCCAATTCTTCGGATAAGCTCACGTGCTGATTTCGCTTTACCGAGGCGCAGAAATCGGTCTTGTTTTCGACCATAGGTTGCTTTTTTTCTTTGCAGGAAAATATGAAAATCAAAAGGAAAAGAAAAATAATACGTAGCGGCATGACATCTTGAGTTGATGTATATAACGGTGGTAGTCTGGTTTTATGTTAGGTGCTACTCGAATAGGGCTTATAAGACCTATTATTCAATGGGCGGCAATAGTTCAACTTGCAACTGTTCTTCCACGACCTTCCCTTCTTTTAGGCCTACAAAGTAGGAATGGCTGGTCGTATCCAAAGATACGGCTCCAACACATTTTCCGTTCATGAAGTGCACTCCTGATCTATCATCGCACGCATATCCCTCGGTAAGCTTACCGCTTCCTATATTTTCGTGATAGAGCGGAATTCTAGACGCTTCGGAATGATAATGAGGGCAATGGCTGTACTTTAAAAAACCAAGGCATTCCACAATGGAATATTCTTGTGGTCTTGAATCCGTCGTACCCGCATTGAACCAACATAGAGAACCGGCGCTACCACCGGACATTACCGTACCATTTTCATATGCTTTGTGCAGTAGTTCGGTGATGCCCTGAGCTTTCCAGATGGCAAGCATATTTAGTGTGTTTCCTCCGCCCACTACTATGGCATCCATTGGGAGGATCATTTCTTCCCAAGAGCGTTTTTGTTCGTTGGAGTTTATCCAGACCTTTAACACAGACGGCTCAACATGCAATTCTTGGCAAATTTGGTTCCATTGCTCTATGTACCCTTGGTCATCTCCTGATGCTGTGGGCAAAAAGCACATTTTCGGTTTGATTTTACCTGTGAGTTTTTTGGTATAGGTTAGAAACTCCTTCGTCAATCTTCCACTACCGTAAGCAAATACCTGTTTTGTTTTTTTCGCCATGGTTTAAAGATAGAAAACTTGGGTCAACTAATTCGCTAAGCTTTTTTCTGAGCTGTTGGTTTATATGGATGCGCCTTGTAATAATCGCGAAGGCTGAACTTGCGATCTTCAAACTTTTCCTGAAGGATCTTAAAGTGTTGAATACGGTCGATTCTAAAAGCGCGATAGTCTTTTCTCAAATGACACCATGCCATTAAAATCCACTTGTTTTCGGTAGACAAAATCGCGCAAGGTTCGATTTTGCGAAATGAGATACTAGGGTCGTTGGCTTTTCTATAATTGATTTCGACAGCATTGAAATTGGTAATGGCCAGTTGCAACTCGGATAAGGCGTTGCTGCTGATACTGGCCTTACGGGTATCGAAGATGTGGAGTTTGTCGTCAAGCATTTCACTCTTCTCTAAAATAGAAGACCGAAATACGGATTTTATTTTCGTCAAGGCCTCCTCGAAATCCCTGACTAAGGAAGAGTCATTACTTCTACTCACCATATGTTGTGCAGTGATAAGGGCATTCGCCTGTTTCTCTGTAAATTGTACGGGAGCCACTGTGTAACCATCCATCAAAGTATATCCGCGACCTTCAAGGGTGATGATCGGCACCCCGGCCTCGATGAGCTTTTGAATATCCCTATAGACTGTTCGAATGCTTACTTCATATCTATCGGATAGCTCGGTGGCGGTCAATATCCGTTTTGACTTTAAGAGCGTTAATATATGTATGAGTCTGGCGAGTTGTGTCATAGCCTAAGCTTAAAACAAAGATAGTGAACCACATGGTGATCCACTATCCTTGGTTTTGGTCGAACCGGTCAGTTCCATGAATGCAGGGCTATTCTATTACCCTCGGTATCTATGATTTGAGCCATATATCCGTTTTCTCCGATGTCGGTTTTGGGCATGACGATTTTTCCCCCGGCTTTTTCTACATGGCTCAGCGGTTTACTCAGGTCATCTCCTCCGTTAAGGTAGATGGTGACACCTTCGGCAGATGGTTTGACACCTTCCATTTCCATAATGCCGCCACCTACGCCATTGTTATCCTGGTCATAAGAGAACATACCATATTTACCGTTTTCCATGTGATGATCGGTAATCACATCTCCTAATAAGGCGGTGTAAAACGATTTTGCTCTTTCATAATTGGTAGCTGGAATTTCAAACCAGCTAATTGCATTTGTCATAGTATTTTGCTTTAAAGGTTAAACTATGGACAAAGATATCGTGAGGATTGACAGAAGATGTCAGGGGTGATATAAAGGAAGATAAATTTTTAATTTTTACTGTATGTTGCCTGAATACGATCGATTTCATCTTTGAAATGTTGATAATCGGTTTCTCCGATTCTGGTTTTGATTCGGTTGAGAAACTCCAAGAGTTTCTGATGCTCTTTGTCGGACAGTACTCCGTCGTCCAATGATACATAAATCAAGTCTTCGAAATGATTTCTAGCTTCTTTGGCAATTTCTATTCTTCTCGTCTTGTCATAGAAATATTGATAGAAAAAAGTCGCCTCTTCATAGCTTATCTTTTTCTTTAGGGCCAAGTGGTCGACACTATGCTTGATGTCATCGATTTCATTCGAAATAGTATCATAATCCTTTGTTTTCGATTCGAATTCCCGAAACAGTTTGTTGACCATAACAATCTGCTCCGATATGATTTTTTCCCTTCGCTTGAAAATGAAGAAGCTTGAGAGGGCCGATATGATAATAAAGGAGAGCCCCACGATAAATTCGGTTAAAAAACCTTTTTCCTCCAGATTTTTGAATTGAGTGCTAAAAAAGTTACTGCCCGATAATTTTCCTTCATTCTTGACGGCATATTCAATGGGTTGCAAATCGGCCCGAACCATCTCATTTCTAGGCGCGAAACTGTTTACATGGGCCACAAAGTAATCAAGTAGCGGATTCATATCGTTCTTATCGTATAATTTCCTAAGATTACTCCATTGCCCAACGGTGTAGCTTTTGTTGAACTTCTCGGAGATGATCTGGTTGGCTCTATTGAAGGTGTATACGAAGGGTTTCGCTTTAGCCGATTCGGATAAGGGTTGCTGTTTATCGCTCAATTTCCCTCGAAGATAAAAGATAAGTTCAGTATCGTCCGGTTCGATACGATACAGTTTTCCTATCCTGCGGTAATGGTCTTCTGTCAGCAGCACTTTGGCATTTGGAATCACATGTGCTACCGATATCATGTGAAAGTTGGGAGGAATTACAATCGTCTTGCCGCCAATTTGGGCATGTACATCCCGATCATATAATTTGTACCACAATTTTTGACCAAAAAAAGTTTCCGGTTCTATTTTATGAATATCATTGAAGACCATGACGAATTTTTCATCTGGATTTGCCAGACAACGTTCAAAAAAATCAAGGAGTAAGCCTTGTTTCCATACCCCGTTGACTTCTTCACCAATAAATTGGCGATGGTATTCCATATCGAAGTTCACAGCGCCAAAAACACGCAGCATATGAGATTCATCCGTAGCTATGAATCTTGCTAGGCGATCGATCAAGGTTGAGGTTCCACTGCCTATAACGCTTGAAAATACCGCAAATCTGTTTTGGACCACCTCTTGGGTATAGTACTGAAATTTTGAAAATTCAACAGAGGGTATAAAAGGATTGGCCAAGCGAGTCCTAATATCCTTTTGAGTGGCTGGCCTACCGTGTATTTCTTCAAATAGTATTGCGGTAGAGTCTTTCGCCTTTGCCAAAGTCAGGTATTGCGCATCTAGTTTGGGGCCCATTCCTATCCAAGCGGGATCCACCCTGTTGCTACTGCCTAGGTATATAAACACTACAATGCCCAATAAAGACAGAAAGAGAAAGCCGTATTTTTTTTTCATGGTGTTCCGATGAGAAGAACTTTTGGTTAGCGGTAAGCACCTTTCGCCAGTAAAATAGGTAATTTTTGGCAAACCTGAAACCCAGACTGGGTTTGTTTAAGTAGTAGCTGTGAAAAGGTTTTCTGTAATATCTGAACCAGCTCTTCCCTTAGCTGCCTGAAAATGCGAAGAGTTAATTTCTTTCCATTGGACAACTATCTTTTTCTGAAGGGTGTCAGGGTACTATATTCCTCGGAAAAACCCGGATAAAAGACGGGTCTTATCGGTAAGGTGTTTCTAAGGGTCAAAACGTTTATCGACACTTTTTTACACTTTGTCCTGATTTTTACACCATATCGAATAGAATTGACATTCAGCGAGTTATGAAGAGTTCTGTGCCTTTGACGGGGTTATCTTAGTATCACCCAAATACAAGTCATGAAACCTATTTTAACCATTTTGTCAGTTATCGTATTCGGAACTTCAGCTTTGGCCAATTCGGGTAAAGTAACATCCGATGTCCACCCTCAAATCGAAGCGTATGAACAAGTTACAACCCTTAAAATGGATAGTCTATTGGATAGTGGCATTGTTATTGCTTCCTATAATAATGAAGTTGAGTTTGCGAATAAAAAAAGGATTGCACGTCTATACAAATTCAAGAATTCGAGAATCAAGAAAGCATTGACATTCACAACGAAAAGAAACAAAGCCAGAATGGCATAATCAATAACAGTATAAATTTTAACGCTATGGTATTTTTCACAATTGTTATTCCCGCTCTTTTAATAGGAGGTTTTATTATAGACTCCCTAAGACCACAAATGCAAGTACGACCAATTAAAGTACGAGTTCGTAAATAAGCAGTACTACTAGAAAAAAATGCCCCACTTCCCTTAATTGGAAAGTGGGGCTTTTGGTTCTTTCACTTAAGTCCGTGAATTTGCATACTCTATTGGATGCAGACCACACTATTGATCTTTATTCTTTGATGCCAGGTTGCAGAATTTTAAAACCTGTTCTAGCCTTTTCGGCATCTACCATGTCTTTCACTTCTTGTAATAGGGCTTTGGAGTCGTAAATGATACCATCTTTAATAGTATACTTTACACCTCCTTCACGAATGACTTCGTTTTTTTCCGTCAATTTAATAGCCCCCGTACCATAAAGCACCTTTAGGTTTTTTAACGGATTGGCGTCGACCACAACAAAATCAGCCAGTTTCCCGATAGCTACGGAACCTATTTTGTCATCCCATCCTAAGGCCTCGGCACCATTCAAGGTTGCGGAACGGATTACCTCCAACGGATGAAAACCCGCTTCACGTAATAACTCTAACTCCCGAATGTAAGCGAAGCCATAGAGTTGAAAGATGAATCCTGAATCGGAACCTGTCGTGACGCGCCCACCTCGATTTTTATACTCGTTGATGAAGGTCATCCAAAGACTGAAATTTTGTCTCCAGGCCACTTCTTGCTCGGTACCCCAGTCATGCCAATAACTTCCGTGTGATATTTTGCTTGGCTGGTAGAATTCCCACAATGAAGGCAAGGTGTAGTTTTCGTGCCATTCGGCACGTCTGGCACGCTGTAAGTCGCGACTTGCCTCGTAGATGTTAAAGGTTGGATCTAGGGTGAAATCAAGTCCCAATAATTCGGTCATCACATTTTCCCAATGCTCAGAATAAGGCTTAGCCGCTTGTGCCCAGAGCTTGCCTGCATTTTCAAATCGGTGTTGTTCATTTTGATAATTATAGTCTAAAGGGTAATCTTGTACCGTTCGGTCGTCAAAAAGTGCCTCCGGAAGCCCGTACCAGTGTTCCATGGAGGTCAATCCGGCGCGTGCCGAATGCAATACGTTCCATCGCGCCACACTTAGTTGCGCATGATGGCATGCGGAACCAAGTCCCAATTTTTTATTTTCATCCAAAGCCGCTGCCATGATTTCGGGCTCAGCACCAAAAAACTTGATGCCATCCGCACCTTTCTTGGCATTGGCACGGACCCATTCCCGTGCCTGTTCGGGTTTCGAAATTGGAATGTCGTTCAATGGATTGAAGCTCGAGCTTGTTTGCCCAAAACCAGTATAGGCAAAAATACGAGGTGCCACGATTTCGTTTTTAGCACTTTTTCTTTTGAGATCCATAGTAAAATCAACACCGCGACCACTGGGCTCACGTACACTGGTTATCCCATGGCCCATCCAAAGTCTAAAGACATATTCCGGTTCGGCCCCTTGGGCTTTTCCACCAATGTGGCCGTGCATATCAACAAAGCCGGGCATGAGATACATTCCGTTGCAGTCGAGTTCTTTGCCTCCAGCTTTTAACTTCGGTCTTTTAGATTCATCAATAGGTACCCCATCATAACCGACTACCTGTATGTTTTTGATGATGTTCTTTTCAACTACAATGTCAATCGGGCCTTGAGGTGGAGCACCATTTCCATTGACAAGCATGACCCCGCGTATGATGAGTTGTGAATGGGGCCCATCGCCTTCGGCGGATTGGGCGATGGTTTGACAGATGGCCACTAAACAAAGTAGCAGAAAAATTAGGTTGGATTTTCTTTTCATTGATTTTGGTTTTTGTTGTTCTTTCTTTTTAGCATTTCGATTTGTCATTGCATTTTCAAAGTAATCATCGTCAACCGAAGGAAGCCGGTTTCGAAGTCGAAACAATTCATCACGTTTTATATTTGAATTCCAAAGGTTTTTTGATGGCTCGTATGTGTATAAAGCCAGGGAACTCATTCAGTTCCTTAAAATGCCTAGGATCTCTTTTTTCAAATTCGGCTACCGGTTTAGGCTCTATAAGTTGGTCAATGTAAAATCCATTGCCTGTCAGTGGTGCAATACAGTCATGGAGTGATCTGCGGTAACTGTACACCTGAGTCGGTTTTCCAAAACCGGACCAAGTGGCATTTACGGATTCTACCTCAAAGTACTTTTTAGATTTGAAATACAGAAATTCGAAAAATGGATGCTCAATGGATAATACGAGGCTACCATTTGGTTTGAGTACACGATGGAACTCTTGTATCGTTGAATTCCAATCTTCCAGATAATGCATCGCCAGCGCACAAACAATATGATCAAAAGACTCGTCATCGAGCATGTCAAGCGGGTGTGCCAAATCATGCACAAAAAAATAACCGGAACCCGCATTGCGCCTTTTTGCGTGCGCTACCATTTTTGGGCTGATATCGAACCCGGTTACCGTAGCGCCCATACTGGTCAAAACCTCGGCATACTTACCCGGACCACAGGCTGCATCAAGAATCTCCGATCCTTGTACCCCTGCAAGCAATTTGAGCGTATTCGGGCGGTCATAATAAGCATTGTGCGGTTTGTGATCGATCAGTTCATTATAACTGTCCGCTAAGTCTTCATAGGCCGCTACTATTTTTTCCTTTGACATGGGTCTCTCTTAAAGGAGTAAAAGATGGTCAATCCCTTGATGGGACAGAGATTTTATTTCCTAGGAACAATGCATTCAAAAAGAGGCGATTTGTGCCATACCAACTACCTCGAAAATTAGGATTGTCAGCAAACAGCACGACTCTTCCGCTACCTACTTTGCTCACAATTAATGAAGCCGAAGGCTTTAAATTCTCGTCGCGGTTCTCGTCCGTAATAAACCCATCGATCAGCGGTTTTCTTGAGTATTTGGCTACAGTGGCGTATTCGTTTTTACTAGGGGCCAACCAGACCGTATTATTTTTGTACACGGGAATCGTTTTGTCACGATACCCAAATGCCAAGGGATGTGTCGTATCAAGATCTACCCTTAGAATAATACCACCTACGCTTTCTTTTCCAAGATTTTCAGGTGCATCTACATAGGGCTTACGCTCGGTGATCTTCGTACTGTCTTTGGTTAGGGAGTCCCGTTCTACATCCGTCAATTTTTCTTTGACCAATTTTTTTTCAATCGCCCATTTGGATGCCGTACCAATAGTAATAAGGGTATTCCCCTTATTTACCCATTGCTTGATTTTCTCTTGCTGCTTCTTACTGAGATTATATCTTCCGGATACCATGACGAGCGTGGTGTATTTATCTAAATTGATCCGATTGAAGTTCCTAAGTGGTATTTTCGTGATGGGCATGTGAACTCTGGTATCTAAAAGGTGCCAAACTTCGCCTGCCTCATAAGAACGCGTACCGGTACCGATCAGCATGGCCGCTTTCACTTTACTTACCGGTTGTATGTATCTACTGCCGAGATCGATTCCTTTAAGACTATAGCCCGAATCAACCCCATACATCGGTATTTGAAATTTCTCTTGGGCCGTCTGCAACAGGGCGAAGATTTCATCGGAATCCTTTTTTTGAAGACTTACTGGAAGCACTAGGGCCCCATAGCCGAAACTTTTGGAGTTATTCCCACTTTGCGCCGTGAATGGTTTGAAGCTTGACGACAGGACTAAGCCTTTTTCTTGAAGGTAATGCAAGGCTGCGGGTGCGTTGTAATCATCCCAATCGAGAATATAGGCGTAGTCCGATTTTTGAACCGGCGCGACCGAGACCACTGTTTCGGTACTTTCAACTTTTTCTCCAAGATTCAACGCATTTACCGCCTTGTATTTCATGTTGTAAAAGTTACCTACTGACCAGGCCGAGGCATCATAGTAAACGCTATCCCGATATTTGGTATAGGTTTCGAACATCGTTTGTACCATACGATACTGAGCTTGTTTGGTAGGCACCACATATCGATTTCCCGATTTATACACGTCGATTTGATGTTGTAATAGTTTATCGATAAAAGCCTTGGTTCTATTCGCATCATATGCATCACCGAATTCGTATCCTCGAATTTTACTTTTACCCGCTATGGTCAGTGCGCTTTTAAAGAAATTCTGCTGATACTTGCGCATATAGGCTTTGTTCGCTACCGCTGTCTTTACTGTTGTAATACCTGATGTATACTGGTTGCGAATGGTGAAGGGAAATGTTATTTTTCCAAAGGCGGTCTTTTGCTCATGTCCTCTTGAACTGGCTTGTTCGAAGAGAAGGCCTAACCCTCCTTGGATATCCGGATACGACGAGCCATAACCCGGATAGGTACCGTCAAATACTTCTTTGGTGAAGTAGAAAGAACCAATACTGTCTAAGGCCTTGGCGAATTCAGCGCCAAACATGTTATTCAGGTCTTCGTAGTTTTCCTTGGGCATAATAGGATCTAAAGATCCATTAACCTTCATGGGCTCAAAGAAGTACGTCGCATTCGAGCCCATTTCATGAAAATCGGTGACTACGTTCGGATACCATTCGTGAAACCATTTCAGTTTGCCTTGACTTTCAGGGTGTATCGCCAATAACCAATCACGGTTGAGGTCAAACCAGTAGTGATTGGTTCGCCCGCCAGGCCAGTATTCGTTATGTTCCGCATCCTGCGGGTCCGATACATTCGGCGTACCTTGATAAGTATTCGCCCATTGGGTATGGCGATCACGGCCATCAGGATTGATGGTCGGGTCGATCATGATAACGGCATTCTCAAGGTATCTCAATATTTCCGGGTTGTTCGATGCGGCAAAGGTATAGGCGGTAAGCAAAGCGGCTTCTGAACTAGAGGGCTCATTTCCATGAACGTTATACGCCAAATTGATAAAGATGGGTACTTCATTATAGTTTGAAACCGTTTTGGTCGGATCTGTAAATGCCAAATGCTGCTCTTTCAATTGGGATAGATTCGATAGGTTTTCGGGCGAGGTAATGGTTAGCATGACCAACTTCCGTCCTTCATGAGTGGCTCCATATTGGTAAATAGAGGCCCTATCCGAAGTTTCGGCCAGCTTGGTCAAATAAGCCACAATCAGGTCATGGCGTGTGTGATGTTCCCCGATTCCATAACCCAAAAACTCTTCTGGACTTGGAATTGATTGGTTAAAGGGATGGA
Organism: uncultured Flavobacteriaceae bacterium; assembly: GCA_947494565.1. Taxonomy (GTDB): domain Bacteria; phylum Bacteroidota; class Bacteroidia; order Flavobacteriales; family Flavobacteriaceae; genus Maribacter_C. Next base: position 231,199 of record CANLVG010000009.1, read on the forward strand.
ATTTCTTGAAAAAGTAGTCTTGAGCATGAATTGATGTACTGACGAACAGCACCAAAAGGAGTAATTTTTTGAACATGAAGGAGTAGATTAATTAGTCGTATTAAATATAGGTATAATAGACCGAAACCCCTTGCTGAACGCAGAAAGAATTACCTAGGCCACGGAGGGTATCTGTTGGTGGATTTCCTTGAACTTCACGATGTAATGTGTGCCCTTTTTGGTAATATCACGCATGATGGAACCATGAAGCTGACGCGCTAGGTTGTGTATGAGTTTCAGTCCCAGTGATTTGGTGGTTTTATGGTTGATGGTTTCAGAGAAGCCGACTCCGGTATCGCCGATATTAAGTACATATTCATCAAAATCGCCTTTTCGCAATCGAATGAAGATGACTCCCTGACTGTCGTCCACTATGCCATATTTTAACGCATTGGTCACCGCCTCATTAATCAATAGGCCCAGCGGAATGGCCGTATCGATATTGAGTTTCACATTAGGTATGTCAATATCAAGTGTAATATTCTTACTGGTTCCTTTGATGGAGCGTACCAAGTATTCGGCTAGTTCCTCAACGTACGACTGGTAACCTATTTTAGCTATGTCTTCTCGCATGTACAGCATTTCATGAACCATGGCCATAGCAATAACCCTGTTCTGACTATTTTTTAATAGGGTCTTTGTTTCTATGTCATCCACGTTTCTAGCCTGTAAGCTGAGTAGACTGGATACGGTCTGAAGGTTGTTTTTGACACGGTGGTGCACTTCCTTCAGCAAGGTTTCCTTTTCATTGATCTTCGCCTCTAATTTATCTTTGGTCTTGTACAAGGTATGATGGGCATGTAATAGGTTCTTTCCAAATACGCCCCCTAACAAGTAAACTGAAAACAGAACACTGAGCAGCGCAAAGATATCTTTTGATTTTGCGGGAATCACATTCGTGGCAAAACTAAAATCAGCGATACTTTGGGAATAGATCAATACAATGATCAATAAGTTGAGATTTAGGTAAAGGGTTCCGTACTTTTTGGTAGTTACATAACCTGCTACTACGATCAATGCCAACACAAAGATAAAGGGGCTATTGATACCTCCACTATATAAGGTAATAATACTTGCACCCGCTAGGGTCATAATGGAAACGATATTGTAGGTTAGCGTTAGATTTTTATGTAGATAATACAGGAGCGTATTGATAAGGTTGAGTATCCCGAAGCTGAGAAATATCCAGGGGATGACTTGCGTGATGTCAAGCATAAAAAGACAGATACAACAAAAAAGTATAGAGAAAAAGGAAGTGAAATAATTTACCCGTAGCACTAAACGTGCCTTGTTAGCAAGTCGTTCCGTGGGTTTTATAGTTGATTTCATAGCGGTCTTATTAGGTATTCAGGAAATGAACTCCGTCGGGGTTCCCTTATTTTCGGCTTTGATGGTCAAATCCGTCTTTGTGGTAAAACTAAATATGTTTTAGCATATATAACTAGTTTTCCGTTCATTTTTGGAATTTTAGAATCAAAGCCTATCATTCGTAAACGCTATTATAGTTACGAATTCAGTGTCACTTCGGACGTATTCTTTCAGTCCTGGAATTTATGATCGTTTCACCTTGGGCGTAAGCTCTGTAAGATTGGCAATCTTAATGGCCTTGCCCTGCTCAATACTTCTTCGAGCGGCTATTCCGATTAAAATGGACATTGCCCCATCTCGTATACCCGCTCCGCGACCGAATTCATCCTCAATCTCTGGGGTCTTGAAGATTTTATCTTGCAATCGACCATCTCCACCTCCATGTCCATTTCGTTCGACGTTCACGGAAAGAGTTTCATGGTCTTTCCATAAATTGTGTAAAATAATAGGTTGCTTGTCTACTTCCATTTCTTTTGTTTGCTCCATTTCCCTCGTGTGCATTTCAGCTTGATCTATCTTGATGTTTTCATTGTAGGGAATGTCCAACCAAGCTTCCAATCGTCCTTCGGTACCGTTGAATGAAACCCGCCAACCTTCAAAGGGTGAGTAGGTAGTAAGGGAATAATTTACAACCACTTTGTTCGCGTACTTGATTTGGGCCGACATCTTATCATAGATATCGATATTTTCCCTGAAGAGGCAGTTATCACGTAGGTAACCATCTTCATGTTCATGGTCTACATATAATTCTTTTGAACGCTTATCTTTTGTAATATCCCAATAAAAATTGCATTCACTCTTGTGGTCGCAGCTTCGACAGTTTTTTCCTCGAAAGGGGCCGTTCGAGCCGTAGAACTCCAAATCGCCATAGGCAAAGACTTCACTTGGTTCTGAATTGATCCACCAGTTCAACAGATCAAAATGATGCGTAGCCTTATGCACCCAGAGTGAACCGCCACTATTCATTTCACCATGCCACCTTCTGAAATAGGAAGCTCCGTGATAGGTGTTTAGGTACCAGTGAAAATCAACGGAAACCAATTTTCCTATGGACTTGTCTTTGAGCAGTTTTTTGATTTCCGTGGCATATGGACTCCATCGATAGTTGAAACCAACGATTAGATTCTTACTTGATTTCTTCTCCGCCTCTAAAATTGCTTGGCATTTGGTCTCGTCAATGGTCAATGGTTTTTCGGTCAGAACATCACATCCCATTTCCAATCCTTTTATAATAAACTCGTGATGCGTAGAATCTTTTGTGGTCACGATCAATAGGTCGGGGTCCGTGGTTTTCATCATCTCATCGAAATCGACAAAGGTGGGACATTTGGCTCCAATGAATTTTTTACCATATTCCAAGCGACTCGGATTGATATCGCTAAGCCCTACAAACTCCAGTATATCCGTATATTCATCAACAAGGCGCTTCCCCCAGAACGTAGTACCGCGAATACCGGTACCGACAAGAGCTACTTTTAGTTTTTTTTTGGTTCCGAAACTAAATGCATGTAAGGGCAGGGCAGTAGTGGCGGTCAACATGCTAATAGAGGTCAAAAATTTTCTTCTCGAAGTCGTCATGGCTATTTTTTGAAATCCCTTAAAGTTATTGAATTTTCATGAATACCTGACGAGGCAGTTAGCTCGGTGACAAAAGTAAAAGCGGGCGGCCCAATCAATGGGTCGCCCGCTTTTATAACATTGTTTTAATAGGTGTTATTGGTCTGTCAAGACCCATTCCCCTTTATTGATGAGGGGCTCTGCTTGTTTGTACTTGACCACTTTGCTTTCGCCACTCATAATATTTTTTATGGTAACACGATCGTTTCTACCGATTTTTGGCTTTTCCCGTACTATGGTTTCAGTAATCGCAGGTCGACCTCCCTGATTTTGAGCAATGGCCCGACTTTGAGCAGCCCTTTCATCACTGTTCGGAATCTCCTCTTTGCTCGTTTGCAAATTCTCTTTTGGTCTACGAACATTGCGTTCTTCTCTAATCTCGTTTGGGTTACCGCTTGGTAATTCGCCTTTGAACAAGAACGAAACCACTTCTTTATTGACCTTGTCGATCATACTCTTGAACAGTTCGAACGCCTCGAATTTGTATATCAAGAGCGGGTCTTTTTGTTCATGTACGGCCAGTTGAACCGATTGCTTCAACTCATCCATTTTACGCAGATGGGTCTTCCAAGCATCGTCTATGATGGCGAGCGTGATGTTTTTCTCAAAATCGGTGACCAACTGCTTTCCATTACTTTCATAGGCCTCTTTTAAGTTCGTGACCACATTCAAGGTTTTTATACCGTCGGTGAAAGGAACAACGATGCGTTCAAACTTGTTGGTGGCATCTTCGTACACTTGCTTGATTACCGGAAAGGCAGTCTCTGCATTCCGCTGAATTTTATCTTGGTAATGATCATAGGCATGTTTGTACACCTTGTTGGAAATATCCTGTACCGTAAATTTGCCGAATTCCTCCTCCGTTACGGGTGAGGTAATCGAAAAGTATTTGATCAACTCGAATTCGAAGTTTTTGAAATCGCTTGCCGCTTTGTTCGTATCCGTAATGACCTCACAAGTATCGTAGACCATGTTGGCAATATCGACCTGTAAGCGTTCTCCTTGCAATGCATGGCGCCTACGCTTGTAGACAACTTCCCGTTGCGCGTTCATCACATCGTCATATTCCAAAAGTCGCTTACGCACTCCGAAGTTATTTTCCTCTACTTTTTTCTGGGCGCGTTCAATCGACTTGGTCATCATCGAATGTTGAATGACCTCACCTTCTTCCAGTCCCATTTTATCCATCATTTTGGCAACTCGATCCGAACCGAAAAGGCGCATCAGGTTATCTTCCAATGAAACATAGAATTGAGAGCTTCCGGGATCTCCTTGACGTCCGGAACGTCCTCTCAGCTGACGGTCAACACGTCGTGAATCGTGACGCTCTGTACCGACAATCGCCAATCCTCCGGCGGCTTTCACTTCATCCGAGAGTTTGATATCGGTTCCCCTACCGGCCATGTTGGTAGCTATGGTCACCACTCCGGACTTACCAGCCTCGGCAACTACGTCAGCTTCCTTTTTATGTAATTTCGCGTTCAGTACATTGTGTGGTACTTTTCTAATGGTCAACATTCTTGAGAGCAATTCCGATATCTCTACCGAAGTAGTACCGATCAAGACCGGTCGGCCATCTTTTGAGAGTTTGGTCACTTCTTCGATGATGGCATTGTATTTTTCTCGCTTTGTTTTGTAAATCAAATCGTTGCGGTCATCACGGGCTATCGGGCGGTTGGTCGGAATCTCAACAACATCAAGTTTATAGATTTCCCAGAATTCACCAGCCTCGGTTACCGCGGTACCGGTCATACCTGCCAGTTTACCGTACATTCGAAAATAATTCTGTAAGGTCACCGTGGCAAAAGTTTGGGTCAATGCCTCGATTTTTACATTTTCCTTAGCCTCAATGGCCTGATGTAATCCGTCGGAATAGCGTCGACCGTCCATAATACGGCCCGTTTGCTCATCAACGATCATCACCTTATTTTCCATGACCACATACTCCACATCTTTTTCGAAAAGGGTATAGGCTTTGAGCAATTGGCTCATCGTGTGGATACGTTCACTTTTAACGGTGAAGTCTTTGAAGAGCTCTTCTTTCAGTTCCGCCTCTTTCTCGATATCTAGATTTTGGTTTTCGATTTGAGCGATTTCACTACCGATATCGGGCATAATGAAAAAGTCATTGTCTTCGACCCCTGAGATATATTCCACCCCCTTATCGGTCAGTTCGATCTGATTGTTTTTTTCATCGATAACAAAGAGTAGATCTTCATCGACTTTGGGCATTTCGCGATTGTTGTCTTGCATGTAGAAGTTCTCGGTCTTCTGTAGCAATTGCTTGATGCCTTCTTCGCTCAAGAATTTGATGAGGGCCTTGTTCTTTGGTAGGCCTCTAAATACACGGAGCAACAAGAACCCGCCTTCTTTGGTATCTCCTGAAGCGATTGATTTTTTCGCTTCGGCAAGAACACCGGTCAGATGTTGCCTTTGCTTTTGAACGATATCCGAAATTTTGGGTTTAAGCTCGTTGAACTCATGGCGGTCTCCCTCAGGTACAGGACCTGAAATAATCAAGGGGGTACGGGCGTCGTCTACTAAAACGGAATCCACTTCATCGACTATGGCGTAGTTGTGGGGTCGTTGTACCAAGTCTTTTGGCGTATGGGCCATATTATCCCTGAGGTAATCAAAACCGAATTCATTATTCGTTCCGTAGGTTATATCGGCATTGTAAGCTGCCCTGCGACCATCGGAATTAGGTCTATGGTAATCGATGCAGTCTACGGATAATCCATGAAATTGGAAAATGGGAGCCATCCACGCGCTGTCACGTTTGGCCAGGTAATCGTTCACGGTGACCAAATGGGCACCATTTCCGGTAAGGGCGTTCAAATAGAGCGGGAGGGTAGCCACTAAGGTTTTACCTTCACCCGTCTGCATTTCCGCGATTTTACCTTGGTGTAGGGCTATGCCTCCGATAAGCTGCACATCGTAGTGAATCATGTCCCAGGTTACCTCTTTCCCTGCAGCGTCCCATGAGTTGCTCCAAATCGCTTTGTCACCATCCAAGGTTACGTAATTTTTATCTCCGGAAAGTTCCCTGTCGTATTCCGAAGCGGTCACTTCTATGGTGGTGTTATGAACGAAGCGTTTTGCAGTCTCCTTTACTACAGCGAAAGCTTCAGGGAGTAGGTCATTCAATGTTTTTTCGGATATGCTATACGCTTCTTCCTTAAGCCGATCGATTTCGGAATAAATATCCTCGTTCTTGTCAATATCGGTAGATGCCTTTACTTCCTCTTCCAATTCTGCGATTTGGGTATCAAGGTCCGATCGGTCTTTTTTGATACGGGCCTTGAACTCGGCGGTCTTGTTTCTTAGCTCGTCGTGGCTTAAGTTCTCGAGTGAAGTTTCAAAAGACTTGATTTCTTTGACCAAAGGTTGAAGGGCCTTGACATCTTTTTGTGACTTGTCACCCACAAATGCCTTTAAAACTGAATTTATAAAACTCATACTATTGTTTTAGTTATTTGGAAAGCGCCGTGCAAGCCTTTGAATCATTGCAGCACTTTATCTTCATTAGAATCGTGATGCCTCTAGGTGAGCAAAAGGCATTCCAGTTTACTATCGACGCCTAAACTGGCGCATTACCTGCCAAAATTACATAAAAAAAAAGCCTCCTAGGAGACTTTTTTCATTTCAATTACGCTAAATATCTTAATACTCGTCCTCGTTCCAGAGGTAGTCTTCTTCCGTGGGATAGTCCGGCCAGATTTCTTCTATAGACTCATAGATCTCACCTCCTTCTTCTTCCATTGACTGCAGGTTTTCAACAACCTCCAATGGAGCACCTGTACGAATTGAGTAATCGATTAATTCGTCTTTTGTGGCGGGCCATGGCGCATCACTTAAATAGGATGCTAATTCTAATGTCCAATACATGGTTAAAGTTTGATTTTAAAATTTTTGCAAAAGTAATTTTTAAAACGAAATAGCCAAGTGAATTGGCATTTTTTATGAAATTATTTTGCTTTCAATACATGGATAACGAAGAAATTACGGATTTATTAGTCTTTTTTTTCAGGAATCCATTTTATCTCATTCGCATGTAAGTCTGAAGACAATTTTCGTGCCAAGACGAAGAGGTAATCCGAGAGACGGTTCAAGTAAACCAAAACCTGGAGATCTACCGGTACATTTTCGTGTAATTGAGTCACTAAACGTTCCGCTCGGCGACATACGGTTCTGGCGATATGACAATATGACACTGTTGTGTGACCACCGGGAAGGATAAAATGGGTCATTGGGGGTAACTTTTCATCCATTGAATCCATTTTGGTTTCAAGGAGTTCGATATCCGCATCGACTATTTTAGGAATGTTCAAACGTTCCTTACCGTTTTTTAACAACATCTTTTCTGGATCCGTCGCCAGGATGGCTCCAACGGTAAATAATTTGCTTTGGATCAAGGTCAACGTCTCTTTAGAGGAGACATCGATGTCTTGGTCGCGTATGAGGCCCAACCACGAATTCAGCTCATCTACAGTGCCGTAGCTATCGATACGTATGTGATGCTTCGCTACTCTGGTTCCTCCAAACAGGGCTGTAGTGCCTTTATCCCCGGTTTTTGTATAGATCTTCATTTATTGTGTTCAAGAATGACTGTGAACAGGTGCTTTACTTCTCGGCTTCCTTGTCCTTTCGTTTATATCCGTCCATGAATTTACGGGAATTCCGTGTTTTGGTTTTTCGACGGTTCATCATCGAAATGACCACGTATATTGAGAAAAGCACTCCGATTATTATATATGTTGTTTTACTCTCCATGTCTTCGAAGTTGAATCTTCAATTTAGTGGATTAAATCCGAATCTTAAAATGTTCTTTCGACTGCTCTTTTCGAAAAAAAAGAAGTCCGCAGTAAAATAGGTCAATGGAAACGGTCACTGTAGTATTTTGCTTGAGGGAATTCCATAATTCGGTTCTATCCTTGGTCGTATGTATGTTGTCTATGAGTAGTATACTGTCATTGTGAATACTATTTTTTTGAGCGTTCAACTCGACCTTTGACGCTTCATCGAAGTAGATCAAATCATAACATTTCTGTTGACCGATCCTTAGGTCGAATTCTTTTCTGATTTGCCTTTCAATAGGCTGATTTTCAGTAATTAAGTCTAGGGTTTTTATCTTGAAAAAAGCAATGGATTTTAAGAGGACGCCCATAGTCTTAGAGCCTTCAAATTTGGGTTTGGCATATAAACATCGGGTTACAAATGAATAGACAAAGGGTGAATGAACACCATGTTGATTGGTGGCCGTCAAAAGGTGGTTGATGTGAGCCTTGAGTCGGTACATTTAATTCTTGTTTTTGGGATATCAAGATCAGTTTGTATAACTCATCCATCCAATTGCATAGAAAGCTCGAACCAACGTTCCGTCTTGGTTTCGATACCATCGATGATTTCCTTCAGTTTTTTAGAGAGTTCGGCAATTTCATCTCCGGAGAGATCGCCTGTAATGAATTCCTGTTCAATCTCCCCTTTTTTGAACTCTAGCTTGCGGATATCTTTTTCAAGTTGTTTGTACTCCTTCTGTTCTTTATACGATAAGCCTTTGACCGTATCATCGGCCTTCCAACTTTTCTTTTCGGGTTTTGTTTCGGACAACTTTTTCTTTTCCTCTCGGCTTTCGATGATGACGCTATCCTCATAAATCCTAAAATCAGAATAGTTTCCGGGAAAGTCCTCGATGACCCCATCACCCCGAAACACAAAGAGGTGGTCTACTATTTTATCCATAAAGTAGCGATCGTGCGATACGACAATTAGGCATCCCGGAAAATCCAAAAGGAAACTTTCCAGCACGTTTAAGGTAACAATATCCAAATCGTTCGTGGGTTCGTCCAAAATCAGGAAATTCGGATTTTGGATTAGAACCGTACACAAATAAAGCCGTTTGCGTTCTCCTCCGCTTAGCTTTTCTACAAAATCGTACTGCTTTTTTCGATCGAACAGGAAACGTTCCAACAGTTGTTGTGCAGAAATTTGCCGCCCTTTGGCCAACGGAATGTAATCACCGAATTCACGGATAACTTCGATTACCTTTTGGCCTGGCTTGATTTCGATGCCTTTTTGGGTATAATACCCGAATTTTATGGTATCGCCCACAACGACCTTACCACCATCGGGCTGGTCACTACCTGTGATGATGTTCAAAAAGGTCGATTTACCTGTGCCGTTTTTTCCGATTATGCCAATACGTTCCCCTTTCAAAAAGGTGTAATTGAACTGATCGAGAATGGGTTTGTCAGGAAACGATTTTGAGATCTTGTGCAATTCAAGAATCTTGCTTCCCATGCGTTGCATGTTGATCTCAAGTTCGATTTCGTGATCTTTACGTCGTTTACCTGCTCTTTCCTTGATGGCCTGAAAGTCACTTATACGTGACTTTGACTTAGTGGTTCGGGCCTTGGGCTGGCGTCGCATCCAGCTTAATTCTTGTTTGAACAGTCGTTTGGTCTTGTGATGCTCTACGGCTTCCTGTTCAATTCGAGCCTCCTTTTTTTCCAGGTAATAGGAGTAGTTTCCCTTGTACGGATACAGTTGTCCATCTTCCAATTCAATGATCTCATTGCACACCCGTTCTAAAAAGTAGCGGTCGTGCGTCACCATAAAAAGGGTCATATTTTCCTTGGCAAAATAGTCTTCCAACCATTCGATCATCTCAAGGTCAAGGTGGTTGGTCGGCTCATCCAAGATCAATAATTCGGGTCGATTGATCAAGGCATTGGCCAGGGCGAGTCGTTTTTTCTGTCCTCCTGAAAGTTTTCCCACTTTCACATCGAGGTTTTCGAGTTTGAGTTTAAAAAGAATTTGCTTGTACTGCGTTTCGAAATCCCAAGCATTGAAACGTTCCATTGCCTCAAAGGCAATTTGATAGGCGTCAGCATCTTCAGGGTTCTGTAGAGCCCTTTCATAGTTCTGAATGACCTTCAGTATCTCATTGTCGGAAGCGAAGATGGTCTCTTCGACCGTTAGATTGGGCTCTAAATCGGGTTCTTGCTCTAAAAAGGAAACGCGAATGTTCTTTCGGTAATTTACTTGACCGGCGTCGGGAGTGTCTTTTCCTGAAAGTATGTTGAGAATAGAAGTTTTACCTGTACCGTTCTTGGCGATAAAGGCAATTTTCTGGTCTTTGTTAACACCAAAGGAAAGGCCTTTAAAAAGTACTAGTTCGCCATAGGCTTTTGATATATTTTCAACGGTGAGCAGGTTCATGTAGTGCTATTTGGATTTATAGATTTCAGGCTGTCCTATGAGGTGTTGTAAGAATAGATATCGTATACCTAAGGCGAGCAAAATGAAAATAACAAGGGGAGAGAACACCTGAATTTTAAAGAGCCAAATGAAAGGTATGATGAGTATAAGAACAAGTAGGGTCCAAAGGTATTTTTTGATCCATTCGGGCGGTGTTGTACGTTTTACCAAGATAAATGCAATGATCACATTGATCGGAAAGACCCAAAGCACATTGAAATTTGAAACTGTTTGGCTATGATCAGTCAAGAACCATAGGAAAAGAAGTAATACCCCGGCTAGTCCAGTTACAAAAAAGAGCGTAAAATCAAGCCATCTACTTCTCCGTTTTTTAGTGAAATCCCTGTATGTGACAAATACGACGATGAGCAGGAGCACTAGAAGCCAAAACAAGGGTGTCATCAAGAACGAGCCTGATTTATGGAGTGATTTTGATTGATAGAGAACCGATATGCTGGAAACCAATGGTTCATTGTTCAACTTAGCCGTTTGTAACTGCTCTAGGGTGTAGGCCGGAAGATACATGTGTTCTTCGGGAGTGGCTTCCACATCGATAACCGAGCCTAGTGCGAGATCGATTCCGAACGCGGACCATGAATTCGTATCCAAATTTTGATGGATCAGTTGACGAAACGTAAACTTGTTTTTTAGATAGGTATCATCGAATACCAACGGATCTCCTAACGAAGTTTTAAGTACCTCCCAAACTTTTGTAGAACAGTTGTCAAAGAAGAAATCATAGGAATAGACCTGGTTCTCGGGCAGATTATTACGTTCTAGAAATCTGAACAGCGCATTTCGCTCGATAAGGCTAAGGTTCAAGTCTTGTTCCTTGACCCATCTGTCGTAATACTCATATTCCGCTAAAAACCTAGGAAAACGTTGTCTCGCCAAACGATAATCCATTTGCCCCTGAATAAATTTCAGGTAAAAATATTTTGAGGAATCATCGAATATGCCATAGTTGTACACTACGTCAATTCCCAAAGAGGTGTCTTGAACGTGAAATGCGCTGTGGCCAAAAGAGGCGTATAATTCTTCACCAGGACCACAGGTCAGGACACTAATTTTTGAAAGTGGTGTCAATTCGGGAGTTTGGCCAAGACCAAAAAAGGAACAGCCAATGAAAAAGGTGCCAAAAAATAAGTGCAATAGCTTCATGAAATACGCTGATCTTTCAAGGGCAAATATGCGAATAATAATGGACTAAAACGATTACTTAAAAATTGTCTTATTTTTACTGAACTCATCCTTGGTAGTTATGAAAAGACACATTCCGAACTTTATAACCTTGCTCAATGTTTTCTGTGGATGTGTGGCGACCGTTTTCGCCGTACTCAATCAACTGGAATTAGCTGCGGTTTTTGTATGCCTCGGTATTCTTTTCGACTTTTTTGATGGTCTGGCGGCACGAGTTTTGGATGTACGCAGTGAATTGGGGCTACAACTCGATTCTTTGGCAGATGTCATTACAAGCGGAGTAGTGCCGGGCATTGTAATGTTTCAATTGTTGGGCATGTCCATGTCGGGAGGTTGGAACGTAGATATGAATGCTCAAGCGTCTGACGCTACTTTTTGGGTCGGACTCAAAGTAGCCCCGCTGCCATTTTTTGGTTTTTTGATTACGATGGCCTCGGCGTATCGTTTGGCAAAGTTCAATATTGATGCGAATCAAACATCCTCTTTTATCGGTTTGCCCACTCCGGCAAATACCTTGTTGATCATATCCTTACCATTGATATTGATCTATCAGAACAATGATCTCTTGAACGGAATCATATTAAATCAATGGTTCTTGATCGCCATGACCATTTTAAGTGCGGTTCTACTCAATAGTAATATCGAGCTCTTTGCCCTTAAGTTCAAGAATTGGAACTTTCAGGATAATGCCCTGCGTTACATTTTTATTATCATCAGTTTGGTGTTACTGGTCACATTTCGATTTTTGGCAGTACCTATAATAATAGCTTTTTATATTGTAAGTTCGGTCATCAGTAAATCTTCTAACGGATGACAGCAATTAATCTCTTATTGATACAGACCCAGGAGGCCCATAAGTGGACACATCAGTTAATCGATTCGGTACCCGATCCGCTCTGGGATATTACGCCAGAAGTATTGGAATCGAATATCGCATGGCAGATCGGTCACTTGGTAATTAGCGAATACTATCATGCCATTTTGGTGATTAAAGGTTTTGACGAAGAAATTACGGCAAAAATCGATTTAAAAACGCATAACCAATTATACGGGTATAACAGTGATCCTAGAAATGTAGTCGGCAAAGCGCACCCCCTTGAGTTGCGCGAGCAATTACACTTTATTCAAAAGAAGGTGTTGGCGACAATTGGTGCACTACGCGATACGGATTTGGAAGCCGCGGTTGAACAACCGATCAAACAAAAACACCCTGTGGCCATTACAAAATTTGATGCCATTTCATGGAATATCAAACACACCATGTGGCATTGTGGGCAGATGGCGACACTTAAAAGAATGGTGCATGAAAGCTATGATTACGGATTAAAAAAAAGTAGTTGACCCCGTTGACCTATGAACGACAATCTCATCCACTGGAATGTTGATCCTGAAATCTTCTGGATTACAGATTCATTTCCACTCAAATATTACGGCCTTTTTTGGATTTTAGGGCTGATTTTAGGGTACTATATCGTGCAGAGAATCTATAAAAAGGAGGGCGTGCCGACGGAACAGCTAGAACAGTTGGCAAGCTATATTTTTGTGGGGATACTACTGGGCGCGCGTTTGGGCCATTGCTTGTTTTATGATTTTGAGTATTATTCCGAGCATCTTTTGGAAATCGTCTTGCCTATTCGTGAAGTGAACGGAAGCTATCAATTTAGTGGTTTTCAAGGTTTGGCAAGCCACGGGGGTGTCGTCGGGGCCATAATCGCGATTGCCTATTATTGGAAAAAGACCAAGACCAGCCTCTTGTGGATGTTGGATAGGGTGTCCATAGGAGGGGCAGTGACCGCCGCCTTTATTCGATTGGGCAATTTGATGAACTCTGAAATTTATGGCAAGCCTACCGATGGCAGTTGGGGTTTTGTTTTTGAACGAGATGACCTGATACCGAGGCATCCGACCCAGTTGTATGAAGCCGTGGCCTATTTGGTGATCTTCGCGGTCTTGGCTTTCCTGTACCGAAAAAGAACGGCCACCACCCGAAACGGACTCCTTGTTGGCATGTTGTTCATTCTTTTGTTTTCCGCCCGCTTCATCATCGAATTTTTTAAGGAGAATCAAGTGGGTTTCGAAGATACGATGACGCTGAATATGGGCCAATGGTTGAGTGTGCCGTTTGTTGTATTCGGATTGTTATTGGTTTTCCGCAAGGATAATCGAGTTGCAAAAGAAACTCTTTCGTGAAGTTGAATTCCACAGATTCATATTGGTTTTTAGGTTTGACAGCCTTGGCCTTGGGATATTGTCTTTTGACCAAAACAGCTCTATTCGAATCTAGTGTAATCGTTACTGGAATTCTGTGCGTTGCACTCATAGCAATAGGTCGAAAAGAAGGATATCTCTTCGGGCTATACAATTGTGCGGCATATGCTTGGATTGCTTACGAAAATGGACTTTTTGGTGAAGTTCTCCTGAACCTCTTGTTTTATCTCCCTACTGGTGTAATCGGTTTCTTTATGTGGCGAAAAAGGGAAGGAGGCAAAGGGGTTTTGATGCGAAGATTGTCATGGCCTACTTTGGTTAAAATAATGGGAAGCGTTCTTCTCTTCGTTCTTATTTTGGGTTTCTTGCTAACTTTTTTCAAAGGTCAAAAAAATCCCTTTCTCGACGCGACCACCAATGCTGTAGGTATTTGTGCTACTTTTTTAATGATGTATCGCTATGCGGAACAATGGATATTCTATATTCTGTTGAACTGTATCACGATTGCACTTTGGGTCTTGAGGTATATCGACCAAGGCACTGAGGTAGACAGTATGATTTTTATGTGGGTCCTTTTTCTCGCAAATAGTATTTTTGGATATGTTACCTGGTCTAGAAACACCAGCCCCAATGCATTTGAAAACGATTATGAAAAGAGGATTGACCTTAGGTAAGTTCGCACCACTACACAAAGGACATGAGTTTCTTCTGAAAACAGCACTTTCGGAAGTAGACGAACTGTATGTATTGATTTATGATACTGATGTGATTTCAGTTCCCTTACAAGTACGCGCGGGTTGGATCAAAGAATTATTTCCCACTATCATAATTATAGAGGCTTGGGATGGTCCTGAGGGTTACGGTGACACTCCTGAAATCAAAAAAGTTCAGGAAGAGTACATTCTAAAGCGACTAGGAACCGTCAAGATTACGCATTTCTATAGTAGCGAATTTTACGGGGGTCATGTGAGTAAGGCATTAGGCGCAATCGATCGACGAGTAGATGAAGCTCGGCGAGTTATTCCTATTTCAGGCACGGCATTGCGTAAGAATACTTTTGGGTTACGAGCTTATCTCTCAGACATTGTATATAAAGATTTAGTGCTTCGGGTTTGTTTTTTAGGGGCTCCCTCCACTGGTAAAAGCACACTTACTATAAAATTGAGTGCGATTTATGATACTGAATATATGCCTGAATACGGAGCCGAGTTTTGGCTTGAAAACCAAATTAATCGCCGAATCACCCTTGATCAGTTTGAGTTGATTGCACCGGAGCACCATAATAGAGAGGATGAACTCGTGTTACAAAGCAATGGTTATTTGTTTTGCGACACCTGTGCCATTACCACCTATATGTTCGCCAAAGACTATCACGGTATGGCTGGTCCGGTTTTGACACAATATGCGAAAATGGCGGAAAAACGGTATGATCTCTTCTTTTTGTGTGATACCGATATTCCTTATCACGATACGTGGGAACGTAGTGGAAATCAGAAACGTCAATGGTTTCAAAATCAAATTATCGGGGATTTAAAAGAAAGAAAAATTCCCTTTATCAGACTGGCAGGAACTCTTGAAGAACGTGTTCAAAAGGTGCAGAAAGTTTTAAGGGATTTTGAGAAATACGATACTATTTTAGATCACTAAAAATCGAGTTTCTTCTTCCTCAATTCAAAATTTTGACCTAAGTATACCTTTCTTACCATTTCATCGGCGGCGAGGTCTTCTGGATGACCAGACTTCAAAATTCCCCCTTCGAACATTAGGTATGAACGTTCCGTAATGGCCAGGGTTTCCTGTACATTATGATCTGTAATCAAGATGCCGATATTCTTATTTTTCAATTGGGCTACAATGCGCTGAATATCCTCGACCGCTACTGGATCCACGCCTGCAAAAGGTTCGTCCAACAAGATGAATTTAGGATCTGTGGCCAGGGCCCTTGCTATTTCAGTACGTCGGCGTTCACCTCCTGATAGCAAATCGCCCCTGTTCTTACGAATATGTCCCAAACCGAATTCTTCAATGAGCGACTCCATTTTATGAAGTTGCTCCTTCTTACTGAGCTTGGTGAGCTGCAATACGCTCAAAATATTCTCTTCAATACTCAATTTTCTAAAGACGGAAGCTTCTTGGGCGAGATAACCTATTCCGTTCTGAGCCCTTTTGTACATGGGAAATTTAGTAATTTCCATATCATCCAGGAAAATTTTGCCCCCGTTGGGTTTGACTAAGCCTACGATCATGTAGAACGAAGTGGTTTTTCCTGCACCGTTTGGCCCGAGAAGACCGACGATTTCTCCCTGGTTGACCTCTAAGGAGATGCCCTTGACCACGCGTCGACCACGATAGGCTTTCATTATATTGTCTGCTCTTAACTTCACGATTTCAAATCTAACCTATAAACTTATGGAAGTGCCGTAAACACCATTTTTTTAACTTTTTTTGGCACGTTGGGCAGCCAACTTTGCCTCTTTTTTAGCTTCTCTTTTTAATACTCCTTTAGAAATGTAAATACTCACTTGATATAAAACCAAAATAGGTAGAGCGACCACAACTTGACTTACGATATCGGGTGGTGTAATAACTGCGGCTAAAATGAGTACTACTACTAACGAAATTTTACGGTATTTCCGCAATATTTCCGGGGTCACTAAACCAACCTTGGTTAAGAAATAGACGATAATGGGGAGTTCGAAAATTAATCCGCAAGAAATAACGGAAATCCGCACCGAGCCTATATAAGAAGCCAAATCAAACTCATTTGTAACTTCGGTACTCACTTGATACGACCCCAAGAAGTTTATTGAAAGTGGTGCGACTACATAGTAACCAAATAAGGCACCCATAAAAAACAACAAAGAGGCGGTAAAGATAAAACCCTTGGAATACTTCCGTTCATTCTGGTGCAGTCCGGGGCTAATAAATTTCCACATTTCATACAGCACATACGGGAAACCAATAATGAAACCTGCCCAGATCGAGGTCCAGATATGGGCGGAAAACTGACCGGACATCAAACGACTTTGAATGGTAAAGGGAAGTTTATCGGCACAGAAATCAGAGTCGATACCTAAGGAAGTTCCTATTTTACAGAAAAGTCTGTAGGTTGGAAAATCCATTTTTTTTGGCCCGAAAAGTATGGTGTCAAATATAAATTCACGCATGAGGAAAGCCACGCTCCCGATGATGACCACCGCTAAAGTGGCGCGGATCAAATGCCATCTCAATTCTTCCAGATGGTCTAAAAAGGACATTTCATCAGCCGGCTGGGCAATTTTTTTTGCCATTATAGAATACCTTCGTTAATTAGATTATGTAAATGTACGATACCCTTATATTTTTTACCTTCCACGGCAATCAATTGTGAGATTCCATTGTCTTGCATTAGCTCTAGGGCACGCACTGCGAGCATATCCGTGGCAATGGTTTTCGGGTTTGAACTCATAATATCTTTTGCCGTAAGGCCATTGATACTATCGTATTTATTCAGCATACGTCGAATATCACCGTCCGTAACGACTCCGACAATCTCCTCATCTTTTAAAACGGCTGTCACCCCGAGCATTTTTTCCGATATTTCAACAATAACATTCTTTACGTCAGTCGACACATCTACTTGGGGCTTTTGATTGGCATTCGCAATATCCGCGACCCTAAGATACAATCGTTTGCCCAAAGCCCCTCCTGGGTGGTATTTGGCAAAATCCGTACTGCTGAAGCCCTTGAGTTCCAAGAGACAAATTGCTAAAGCATCGCCCATAACCAGTTGTGCCGTTGTACTTGTAGTAGGTGCCAAATTGTTCGGACAGGCCTCTTCGGCGATGTGGGTGTTCAGCACAAAATGCGACTGTTGCCCCAAAAAGGAATCGAGATTACCGGTCATTCCGATCAATTTGTTCGTCCCTCTTTTGATGAGCGGAACCAACATTTTGATTTCTGGAGTATTGCCACTGTTCGATATGCAGATAACAACGTCGTTTTCTTGAATAGTACCCAAGTCGCCATGAATGGCGTCGGCCGCATGCATGAAAATCGCGGGGGTGCCTGTCGAATTTAAAGTAGATACTATTTTGGAGGCAATAATGGCACTCTTGCCGATACCGGAAACGATGACCCGTCCTTTTGAGTCGATGATGCATTTTACAGCCTTTGCAAAATCATCGGACAATAAGGACGTTAGGTTTTGAACAGCTTCCGCCTCTTTTTGTATGGTTTTTTTGGCGAGATCAAGTATGGCTTCGGTATCGTTCAAGCTATTATTTAACGTTAGGGATTGCATTCCTAAAAGAATGTCATATATTTAAGATTACAAATTTACATAAACTTACCCTTATGTATCGTTTTTAAATAAATTCAATGGATGTGCTGGTCTAACCGCTTAAAAATCCGTATCTTAAAATTGCAATAGATTTTAAACCCCCGATGTAATTAGTGCCAAATGGAAAAACAAGGTTTGGTTTTGAGTGAACTGGATTTACATGCTTCTTTAAAAAAATATTTTGGCTTTTCGAAGTTTAAGGGCCTCCAAGAACAAGTTATTAAGAATATCGTTCAGGGGAAGAACACCTTTGTCATTATGCCCACTGGTGGCGGCAAGTCGCTGTGTTACCAATTGCCAGCTTTGATGCAAGAGGGTACCGCTATTGTGGTTTCCCCTTTGATCGCCCTGATGAAAAACCAGGTAGATGCCATTAGGGGTATCTCTTCACAAAATGGCATTGCCCACGTATTGAATTCCTCGCTGAACAAAGCGGAGGTGAAGCAGGTAAAGGAAGACATCACCAATGGTATTACCAAATTACTTTACGTAGCCCCAGAATCTTTGACGAAAGAAGAATACGTCGATTTTTTAAGAACGGTCAAGGTGTCTTTCGTGGCGGTAGACGAAGCCCATTGTATTTCAGAATGGGGTCACGATTTCCGTCCTGAATATCGAAACCTGAAAACGATAGTCGGGCGATTGGGAGACCATATTCCCATTATCGGTCTTACTGCAACCGCCACCCCCAAAGTACAGGAAGATATTATCAAGAACCTTGGCATTACCGATGCAAAGGTCTTTAAGGCCTCCTTTAATCGACCCAATCTGTATTATGAGGTGCGCACCAAGACCGATAATGTCGATGCGGATATTATTCGCTTTGTCAAGCAGAATTCGGGAAAGTCGGGTATCATTTATTGCTTGAGCAGGAAAAGGGTGCAGGAGTTGGCACAAGTGTTACAAGTGAACGGAATCAGTGCCGTGCCCTATCACGCGGGCTTCGATGCAAAGACGCGATCGAAGTACCAAGACATGTTTCTCATGGAAGATGTGGATGTGGTGGTGGCGACCATTGCCTTTGGTATGGGTATTGACAAACCCGATGTACGTTTTGTAATCCACCACGACATTCCAAAAAGTATCGAGAGCTACTATCAAGAGACCGGTCGTGCCGGCAGAGATGGTGGAGAGGGACATTGTTTGGCTTTTTATTCCTATAAGGATATTGAAAAGTTGGAAAAGTTCATGTCGAACAAACCCGTGGCAGAACAGGAAATAGGAAACGCTCTTCTACAAGAGGTCGTGGCGTATGCCGAAACGTCCATGTCGCGAAGAAAATTCATGCTACACTATTTTGGGGAAGAATTCGACGAGGTCAATGGAGAAGGGGCGGATATGGACGATAATACCAGAAACCCAAAACCTAAAGAAGAGGCCAAAGAAAATGTTGGTAAACTCATACAAGTCGTACAGGGTACTGTGGAAAAGTTCAAATCAAAAGAAATTGTCAAGACCCTGACCGGTAAGACCAATGCCTTGATTTCTTCGCACAAGACAAACGAAAAACCGTTCTTCGGTATTGGCGCTGAAATGGACGAGGGCTATTGGATGGCTTTGATACGGCAATCATTGGTAGCTGGTTATCTCCGAAAAGAAATAGAACAATACGGCATTTTGAAGGTTACGGAAAAAGGAAAGGACTTTCTCAAAACTCCGCTTTCTTTCATGATGACTAAAGATCATGTATACAATAAGGCCAACAGTGATGCCATTGTCAGTGCTTCAAAGGGGGGAGTAGCCGATGACCGGCTATTGAAGCAATTGAAAGATCTTCGAAAAAGACAAGCCAAGAAATTGGATGTACCCCCTTATGTGGTTTTTCAAGATCCCTCTTTACAAGATATGGCATTGAAGTATCCTGTATCAATGGAAGAATTATTGAATATCGTGGGAGTAGGTGAGGGTAAGGCCAAAAAGTATGGACGTCCCTTTGTCGAATTGATCCGAAGTTACGTCGAGGAAAACGATATTTTAAGACCCGATGACCTCGTGGTCAAAAGTACAGGTGCGAATTCCGCGTTAAAGCTTTATATCATTCAAAATGTAGATCGAAAATTACCTTTAGATGACATCGCTTCGGCCAAAGGACTGGAACTCGTCGAGCTCATCAAAGAAATGGAACAAATCGTTTTCAGTGGAACAAAATTAAATTTGGGCTATTGGATAGATGAAGTGCTTGATGAAGACCAGCAAGAAGAGATACACGATTATTTTCTGGAGGCCGAAACAGATGGTATTGAAGAGGCGTTGTCCGAGTTCGATGGAGATTACGAAGATGAGGAACTACGTCTCTATCGACTCAAATTTTTCAGTGAAGTTGCCAATTGAGTAATCGACATAAAAAAGCCCCGGAAAGGGGCTTTTTACTTCATCTTTGTATTGCTGATTACATTTCTTCTTTGGCTTCAATGGCCATCTCGCAACCATATTCATCCATAAAGAAGTTGTCTAAGTCATCCGCTTTTAGCGCTAGATTCTTGATGTTTTCCTTGATGGAATCGGCATGGTCGGTAAAGATATCCGAGAGATGGGTTCTATAGGATATGAAGATTTTATTCTCATGAACACCTAAAGAATAAGGATCGACATTCTTACCTAATAAATACTGCATTAATTCCTGTAAATTTTGCTTTGGCAACTGATTCATCGGTGAAGTTGCGACCAAATAATCTCGTTTGAAAACGAATATTCGAATAAGGGCGCTCCCTTGATGGAACTCCCAAAAATCTCTACCTGCTCTTCCTAAAACCGGGTTCATGCCTAATTCAGTCAATGCCTCTTCCACGAATTTAGCAAAATGGCTCTTTTCGAATTCTTCCCAAATAGAAATATCCATATCATTTCCGCAGTTGTTGCAGAATTCCGTTTCCTGTTCGGTATAGGAATCACAAGAATTGCACTTCACACGATATCCGTTATCGGTATAGGTGAAATCATTGATCTCTTTTACCAAATCGGAGTGCTTGACACCGAAACCAACGTTATCCGCTTCATTGAATTTCGAAGTGGTCACCCCTACAAGATTTCCTGCTTGGTTGAGCATGGGTCCCCCAGAGTTTCCTGGGTTTACCGCGGCATCGGTTTGTAGATAATGTCTGGCGCCCATGGGCTGACTATTTGAAGATACAATACCTTCGGTTACCGTATATGGCATTCCAAAAGGGTACCCGTGAATATACACTTTGCTGGTATTGGAAACTTGTACGTCTTCATTGAGGGTGATATCGTTCTCTTTGTTTTCAAATCCGTCTATGTGCAAGAAGGCCAAGTCCACTTCTGGGTTTACCATGACCACATTGGCGACAAATCGATCTTTCTTGTAGTCTTCAACAGCGACCGTTTTGGCGCCGGCAACGACATGATAATTGGTAATAACGTGATTTTTACCACTAACGGCGAAACCACTTCCGGTTCCTGATGCTGTGATGATCTTAAATACTGATTTCTTTATGTTTTCCATGATTCTTTATCTCTTAGTGATGATTCGGGTTTATCCGAAAAGTTTAGCGAAAAGTCCTTTACTCCCTTTATTGGAGGCCATTTTGGTGTTTCCATTCAGGAAATTATAGTACGTTTCCAAGAGTTTAGGAGCTGCTTTTTGTGGTTCAAGCCCCGATACGTTTTCCAAAACGTCATAAATGGCGTTCTTATGTAGTTCCTCTACATTGAAGTTGTAGAGCATGTATTGGAAGTTATATTGGAGAAAATAACATAGTGAAAAGTTGTCGCCATCGTTAACGTATTTGGTCACCGTATTTTCCAATTTTTTGGCATCGTCCTGTAAGATCTGCACAGAACTTCTCCATTTCAAGGAAATGAAGGCATCGGCATGGTAAATATCCTTCATAAAGTCTTCTTTCGACTTTGCGCAAAGTTTCTGCATCAAATTGATGCCCTTGTCGATCCGATGTTGAAAATCGATTTGACCATTGAACATATTATAAACATATTCTTGCAATTTTGTTCGCAACGTGCCATGCACATACGGCATATTCACGATTTTTAAGATAGAAATGACGATGATATCCCACTGAAATGCATCCCATCTTTTTTCTTTGAAGAAGGCGCTGTAATTTTGGTAATCGGTCAAGATATCACTGATTTGACCCCAAACTTTTTCGATCTCCTCACCGGCCAAAGGTTGCACATTTGCTTCTTTGTAGAAGTCCGCCTTGTATTTCTCAACGAATTCGTCGTCATAGTCATCGGCATAAACACAGATTTCACGAAGTACATCGTATACTTTATAAGGTTGACATAACGCTATCGGCATTTCGTACTCAAACCATAGCGTGTCATCTTTGAGATGTATTTGAGATAAAGTCAGTGGATTGAAATTTACTTCGGCTATTTTTCTAAATAGGGCTACTTTGTTGGTCGCCTCGGTTACCCTTAGAAATGGTGCCTTGACTGAAAAAGTGGTCTCATTCAGTTCGACGTGTATTTCCGCAGACCCTTGTCCTTTAGTTATTGAAAAGCCATTGCTGGTATCTTTGTTTCCGAGTAACTCCGGATTCATATAGTTAATCGTCTCGATGAGCGCTTTTCTGAAATCTTTGGCATCATAAGCGTCCATGGCCTTGTCCCAATGGGATACCTCTGTACGCGGTTCGTCTATGCCCTGAATAGGCCTTTCGAATTTTGGTAATACATTTTTCATAAATATGATTGTTTATTTAGGGGGTTTGAAATCGTTTTAGATACAACGGGAATTTTTTTCATTTATTTTTTCTGAAACCTCCCACAAAGGGTTATGCATTGAATTTGAAACAAAGTTCCATCGGTATGCAGTTTTTGAAAAACCAGATAACCGTGAAATGTACCTCCCTGTAAACAGGGAATAGAATTTTATAAATTGTTTAACTTTATTTTGAAAACTTTAAACAATAATTATGATTGTACTACTTTCTTTCCTGCTACTTTTGAGGAAATTTAAAAACATACACACTATGAAAAAGATGAAAACTTTCTTCGCTGTAGCCCTACTTTTTGTTGGAGCAGTATCCTTTGCACAATCTGAAACTATTGTTGGTGTCGCCGCCGGAAACGATAATTTCTCAACTTTGGTAACGGCTGTCAAGACTGCCGGACTAGTAGAAACATTAAGTTCTGAGGGACCTTTTACAGTATTTGCCCCTACCAATGATGCTTTTGCCAAGTTACCCGATGGTACGGTTTCAAGTTTATTGATGCCTGCCAGTAAAACTGACTTGACTGGTATTTTGACTTACCATGTAGTGGCCGGAAAATTTGAGGCTGCAGCTGTTATCGACGCGATTAAAGCCAATAACGGTGCGTTTAAGGTAAAAACCGTTCAGGGCAATGAAATTGTACTCACTTTAAAAGAGGATAAGGTGGTGTTGACAGATGCCAAAGGAGGAACTTCTACGGTTGTTATAGCGGATGTTGCAGCAAGTAACGGCGTAATTCATGCCATTGATACGGTAGTAATGCCCCAATAAGATGTGATTAATTTCCCCCGAAATAAAATGCCACTGGTACTACCAGTGGCATTTTTATTTCATACTATTTTGTTAGTACTACAACTTAACTTAGGGCGCGGAAGTGCCGCTAGTGTTTTTGGCCCTGCGGAGTTGTCGGCGAATTTTTTTAATAGCCGATTCAATTGATTTTTCCGGTTCGATGATATTGTACTCCCCCCAAAAATCAGGGTCCGCAAAACCAAGTGCCTCATCGTTTAAGATAATCGATGATTTCATTCGATCCTTGGCCTTTGGAAAGGTGCCCCTATTCTTTTCCCAATCGGTAATAGCCATCTCACAGGTCATACTATATACGGAATTGAACAATTTTTTGTCCCAATTGATCTTGAATTCCAAAAGCACATTACTGTAGCCGTAGTACCATCTTCCGTTCTTCTCGCGATAATCTACGCGATAAGCTACTTCGTTGGGCCATACCCGTGCATTACTTGGTTTTCGACGTACAAATAGTTTTGCGGCCTCATCCTTATTGGTGATATTCAAGGAAAAGATAGCACTTGTCAGAATTTTATTTTCCGCATCGATATATAGCTTTCCACGATACAATTGTTCGGCTACACTAGGCCTTTGCTCGAAATCGATAATGTAGATCAGCTGGTCATTGACCCTGGTAGAGCGATTAAATGAAAAGGTATAGTTCTCCATACTTTCATCGGTAAAAATGTATTCCGGGTATTTCATAATATCGACAAAAAGCGTGTTGAATGGGCCTCCCTGAAGTTTTAATGCCAACGTATCCAATCTACTATAGTCAGTGCTCTTACGGGCTTTATATAGTTTTACGGCATCACGACGCTCCGAAGTGTACGGAGTTTTGTAGATATTGACTACAGCTTCGGATAAGGATACATTTTTTCTTCTTTTCTTAATGGTTTCCCTGTAAAAAGCTGTCATCAATGTCGGGTCATCGAAGTAGTTTTGTCCTTTCCTTTTTAAGGTTTCGCGAACTAAGGTGGTCGCATTCTTAGGAATACTTACGTTCACCTCGGCCAATTCGGTGACTGAGACCTGTAGTTTGATTTTTGTGTTCGAATCGGAAAATTGATTCAATGGGATCAGTCGGCTCTTGTAGCCCAGAAAAGCGACCAATACGTTGCCTCCTGTCATTTCCTTAGGCACTTTGAGGGCGAATTGTCCTTCAGTATTGGTTATCGTACTAATGTTAGAACCTTCAATGGTAAGTGTAGCGAAAACCAGCGGTTTATTGGTTTCCTCATCGAGAACTTCTCCTTTGTACTGCTTATATGATACCGCTTCTTCGGCAGTATCTTGAAAAAAAGCGAACATATTCTGCATGCCGCCAAAACCGACTAAAAATAGGGTCAGTAAAACAACGGATGTAGATTTTTTTAGATGAAAGTGTATATTGGATTCCATAGCTTGAAAGTTATTTTACTTTTATTCTTTATAGTAATTCTAAGTTACTCATTTTTAGGATGTTTTACTGTTAAAATTTAGTTTAAAATCCTTTTAGTATGGTAACGCTTTATAGGTCTTACCCTGATCAAGGCCTCTTGGATTTTCGGTGGTATTGCTGAAGGTTGTGGGAAAGGACACATAGGGATACTTCCAAGATCCTGACTCCGTTGCTACAAAATGCAAATGCGGATACCCGGCCAGCCCTGTATTTCCACTAAGACCAATAACACTCCCTTTTTTAACAGTCTGTCCAACTTTTACACGTGCGCCTTTATGGGTCAGATGCATGTATTGGGCAAAAGTACCATCTGAGTGTTCCACAACGACCAGGTTGTTTGGAAAACCACCGTCAACACCCGATTCTTCTACAAACACTACTTTGCCTGAGCGCGAAGCCGTGATCAACGTGCCGATATTCATAGCGAAATCAATTGCATATTGGTCGGGGTATCCCGCACTATGGTATGATCCCCCACAGTGAGATAGATTTACGGAATAACTTTCACCGACTTTATAAGGCAGCACATAAATCGAGGTTTCCCAATCTTCATAAGTTTTATCATTGCAATTTACAGGGGTGATTTCGAGATTTTGAGTCATTTCCTTAGGTGGTCTTCTCGCTACGTCCTTCAAACAGCTAGATGAAAAAAGCACCAATAGAAATATGACGATTAAGTAATCTTTCATTGTCTTTATCATTTGTTCCGACAAATTAGAAATTTGAACAAGGGAACATGTCTCTTCGTGAAAACCTTTACAAGAAATTAAGAGGCAGCGGTATGTTTGATATAATCCGAGGGGTTGAAATCGGTAAACTTTTTGAAGGCTTTATAGAACGAGGCTCTGTTGTTGAAACCGACGTCGTAGGCAATCTGGGTCATGGTCAGTCGATTTTCATCGTTTTGCATTAGTAGTTTTTTGGCTTCCTTTATGCGATAACGATTCACGAAATCAAAAAAGGATAGATTAAAGTGTTCATTGATAATCTGTGACGTATGGTTCCGTGAGAGATTCATCAAACGAGAAATATCATCCAGTCGCAGTTCATTGTTGAGGTGGGGTTTTTCCCGCTGCATGACATCCAACAATTTTTGTCTCATCTCTAAGGAAAGGGCAGGTGACAAGCCTGTTTTTTTGTATTTGATGAAGGGAATGACCTCTTTGATGGTTTTTCCCTCGAAGATTTCGGGCTGAACAAATCCGAAGAAGGCGAGCATACCGATAAAGAAAACAATACCTAGGTCGATAAAATAATCATAAGAAGGGTCCATTAATCCAAAGCGGACCAATGCGATGTAGAGCCCAAATGAGCTTACAAATCCTACATACGAACCCACGAACCATTTCAACCACTTGTGCTGTCTGAAACCTATATTGGTACGCCAGGCAAAGCTCAAATAGGTCAAAAATGCATAAAAGAACATCAAGGCGATGATTAGCCAAATGACAAAGCTTGGAAATAGCGCATAATCCCAAGTATGTCCACTCTTGACTACCTCAAGTTTTTTAGCGCTACCCAGAAGGTAAAAAGGAATCAAAAGTACGATGATACCAATCGGGGGAATCAAAAATAACAAGTCGGTTATTTTGAACGTGGATTTTGAAAGCACCCTACGGCTGTACAGATACACTATTGGCCCATAAATGACCCAAAGCGGAAAATGGGTCAAATCTAAATGGATGAATCGACTCGTATACAAATCACCTGACCATCTGAGGCAATTATTCAACAGTTCAAAAGAGAACAAAAAGGTATAAAGGCTTAGAAGCCTATTCGCCATACCATCTCCTTTCGATTTTAAGAGAAATAGAAGAGATAGTAGTACTCCTGAAAACGAAAAAAAAAGAAAAATAAGAACACTGAAAGTCATGACTATGATCTTTGCCGGTAAAGATAAAACGCACTAGTCGCCGAGGTGTCTCTTTCTGTAAGGAGAAATAAAAAACCTACTGGTCGTTGTTTAAGGGAACCCTTCAATCATGGGTTTTCACGGAAGCGGAAACCAAGCGGTTGATTTCCTTTAATTCATCTGAGGTCAGATCTCTCCATTTTCCTAAGGGAAGGTCTAAATTGACATTCATGATTCGAATTCGCTTCAGTTTTTTTACATCATAATCAAGATACTCGCACATACGACGAATTTGTCTGTTAAGACCTTGGGTCAAGACGATTTTGAACTGGTACTTTTCAATTTTTTCGACTTTGCACTTTCGTGTAACGGTATCCAAAATAGGTACCCCATTTGCCATACTCTCGAGAAATTGTTCCGTAACCGGTTTGTTGACCGTGACCAGATACTCTTTTTCGTGGTGATTGCGTGCCCGTAAAATCTTATTCACGATATCGCCGTCATTGGTCAAAAAAATAAGCCCCTCGCTCGGTTTGTCCAATCGTCCGATCGGGAAAATGCGTTTGGGGTAGTTGATAAAATCGATGATGTTGTTTTTTTCCACCCGGGTATCGGTAGTACATACGACACCAACGGGTTTGTTGAAGGCCAAATAAACCCATTCATCCTTAGGCTCCGTGATACGCTTGCCATCGACCTTGACTAAATCTCCGACAACGACTTTGGTACCCATTTCGGGAATCTTGTCGTTAATCGTAACCCGACCTTGTTCGATAAGTTTATCTGCGGCCCTACGCGAGCAATAGCCCACTTCGCTGAGGTATTTATTGATTCGGGTTTGTTTGGTATCCGACATTCATTCTTACGTTACATGTTTACAAAAATATGTCCTGCCTGGGGAATTTCGGTCAGATCGACGTCTTTTTCATTTAACAAGATGCCGTGCTCTAGATAAGCTTTCAGATTGGCCAACCAGAAGGTCCATCCACAGCTACACCCATTGTAAAGTTCCATTTTGGTCTTTTCATCGGTCGGCATCCCATATTGTCGCAAGGTCACCAAAGTTGTATTTTCAACTTCTTCTAACGTAACACTGCATGTACATACATCATTGGCAAACGAGAATTCTAAAAAGTCTTTGCCATTTGTCTGCAAGATGCTACCCGATTCTTGTCCGTTCCAATTATGCCATTTCCAGGTATAGCGGTCGCCATTTTGTATGGGATCGGTGGCATTTCTGTTGGTTCCTTCAACGGAAACATAGTGCGCTTCCCGTAAAAACCAAGATGCAATACCTTCTTCCGTAGCCCAACACCAGTACAATGTTTTAACCGGGGCCTTGATATAAATTTTTTTGGTAAACGCTTCAAAAGTCAAGGGTGTCATAGCATTAGTTATTTCTGTTCAATTCAAACTGGTATAGTTGTCGACCCAATTCAGCCAAAAAGGGAATACCTATTTCATCATATTCGTACTGATCGTCATTGAAGACACCGTCTTTATTGACCAAAATTGTGGCGGTCAAAAGAAACTCCACGTTGTTTTTAGAATCGGTGATATAGGCGCAGTCGGTTAGGGTACCATAGGCAAATCCTACTTTATTGTAAATTTTAATATGCTCTTCCATAGCTTCCGTGGTGTCGCCATATAAAAAGAATTTACAGTAGCCGTCATAATAGGTGACAGGATCATAGCCAAGGGCTTTGGGAAGTGTGTGCATGGTTTTCAAAAGATACTGATGTTGC
Organism: uncultured Flavobacteriaceae bacterium; assembly: GCA_947494565.1. Classification (GTDB taxonomy): domain Bacteria; phylum Bacteroidota; class Bacteroidia; order Flavobacteriales; family Flavobacteriaceae; genus Maribacter_C. The sequence goes on from CANLVG010000009.1 coordinate 259,733, forward strand.
GCATCACTTAAATTAAAACGCTGCGATTCATCAAATTGCTCGGGAAAGATAACCCGCTTCAAAACACCGTGTTGCGCTTTCACCGGGTAATAGTTTTTCAAACTGAAATCGAAGGGTTCATTTACCAATTCACCGTCTTCATAAAAACCGATCCCTTTCTGTATCTCATTCAACTCAAGGGGCTTGGCTGCCGTGTTCACTGTACCTTCATAGGTGGCCGTAGTGCTATCGTTCAAATAGATGATGAGGGGTTTGGTAGTGAGATCATCACTGTGATATCCTAGACGATGGGCTATGCGCACCGGTGACACTCCTTTCGAACTCAATCTTGAATTGATTACATCTTGTCCAAGCAGTTCTACCAATCTGTTATTCGCATCATTATCGCTAACAGCGAATATTTGGGAAACCGCTTCGGCGAAAGTCGTCTCTACCGAATCTCCTTCTACGTAAAATCTAGTACTGAGGTCAAGGGTGTCGATGTCATTCAGTTTTTCCATTGCCAAAACCGCTATCGGGAATTTGACCGTGCTCGCTGGATAGAAATAATTTGCTTCATTTACTTGAAAATCATAATCGATTAATTTGAGACTATCTCCGGATCGGTTTATTTGGGTGTATCGTATCTGTACTTGATACTCATCTATACTATCCATTACCCTTTTGATTTTAGGATGGTCGGAAGCCAATACCTGTTCAAGCGGATTTCCGGACGACTGTGGATCTGTACAACCAACAGTTAGAATCAGTACGAGCAGAAAGTGAAGTATGGCGTTTTTCAACATGGTTTTTTGTTTGATGCGAACGGTTAATTCTCATAAAGTTCTCCCCTATGGGGCTTAAGGGCATCACGAACTTGCGGCATTTGTGACTCATACACTACCAAAAAAGCGAGGCTATGCATATCGTTTAGGTGCTCGTGGCCCGTTATTTTTAAGTCAAGCGATTCAAGAGTGCAATATTCAGCTAAATGCTTTTCATGATGCTCGGCCGTATGTGCCGCTGCTGGACCTCGAAAGTCCCAAATTAATTTTAATTTTCTCACAATATTGGTTTCTATCTACTTGCTATTGCCTACCAAGGTGAATTCTCCTGCAGACCGCGTTAACGGGCGGCTACCGTTCAATCCATTCTGCAAGTGTTTCCTATTTTCGGCAGTGCTCACTTTTTCGATAAACCTGGTCCGAGGCACGGAAACGACCATTTCCGCGGTACACTTCATAACTCCTTTTTTTGTTTGACTAATGTAGCAATTCGAAAACAGCACGCCAAAAATGTGTTAATGATTCGACGCTTATTTGCGGAACATGCGATATTTGTTATTTTTGCGGGATGTTTTCATTGGCCGAAAAAAGGAATTTTCTGTATAGTCTGATTTCCTTGTTGATTCTCACTTTTGTTTCTTGCGATTCCATGTGGAAAAAGACCAATGGTGAAGAACCCCTCGCCAGAGTGGGAGAGAAGTACCTTTACAAAGAGGACATTGCCCCTCTATTGGGAAATGGTATTTCAAAAGAGGATAGTGTTTCTTTCGTGACGAATTACATCAACAATTGGGCGTCAAAACAGCTCTTACTTTCCAAAGCCAAGATAAACCTTTCCGAAGATAAGCTAGCCGGATTCGATGAATTGGTAAGTGACTATCGAAATGACCTGTATACTAGAGCCTACAAAGAGGCCCTCGTACAGCAAGTGAACGATACCATCGTAACCAAGGAAGAGATGCGGGCGTTGTACGAAAAGGAAAAGAACAATTTCAGATTGAAGGAACCGTTGGTCAAGATTCGCTTCATAGAGCTACCCAAACAATTTTTGAATAAAGAAACGGTCACACAAAAACTAAAAAGTTTCAAAAAGGAAGATATCGCCTATCTCGACTCTATAGGGGTTCAATTCAAGAAGTTGAATTTCAATGATTCCATATGGGTGCCGGTTTCGAGGGTAATCGATGAAATACCGCCATTGACTTTCGACAATCAATCGAAGTACTTAAAGAAATCACAATTTTTTGAATTGGAGGATACATTAGGGGTATATTTGGCCAAAGTCACTGGGGTTTTGGGCATTAATGACATTGCACCACTCACGTATATCGAACCCACCATAAAGCAAGTACTTCTAAATCGCCGTAAGCTGGATTACCTTCGAAAACTGGAAACAGAGGTGATAGATGAAGCAATTAAAGACAAAGAATTCGAAGTATATGAACAAGACAATTAAAGTATGGGCGACTGCATCTGTTTTAGGATGTTTTCTCTCCTTCACTGTACAAGGGCAAGATTCCATTCCTAATACGAATGCCGAAGCAACGGACTTAATGGTCGAGGCCAATACGCAATCGAGCACTGATTCTACCAATACCTTCAAAAAAATAAAGCTCGATGGTATCTCGGCGGTTATCGGAGATTACGTGATATTGGAATCCGATATCGAAAAAACATTGATCGATTTGCGTAACCAAGGGGCTTCCACCGAAGACGTCACCCGCTGTGGGTTATTGGGGAAACTAATGGAAGACCGGCTATATGCCCATCAGGCCGTACAAGATAGTATTTTGGTGTCTGATGATGAGGTCAACGCTACTGGTGAAAGGCAATTGCAATCACTGGTTCAACAAATCGGGTCGATGGAAAAGGTCTTAAAATACTATAAAAAGGAAAATGAAGCGGATTTCCGCGAAGAGCTATATAAAATCAACAAGTTGCGCATGCTATCTGAGCGAATGCAGCAGAATATAATTTCGGAAATCGAAATCACACCCGAAGAGGTGCGGCAATTCTTCAGCAAGATTCCAAAGGAGGAACGCCCTGTTTTTGGTTCTGAAATGGAGATTGCGCAAATCGTGAAAGAGCCAAAACCTACGGATTTGGAAAGGCAAAATGTCATCGACCAGTTGAATACCATTAAGGAAGATGTGGAAGATAATGATGCCAGTTTCAATGTCAAGGCTATCTTGTACTCCGAGGACCCCGGATCCAAATCGAAAGGTGGGTTTTACAGCATTACCAAAGAATCAGGGTTTTACAAAAATTTCAAGGATGTGGCCTTTAGTTTAAAAGAGGGGGAAATATCAGAACCTTTTGAAACAGATGCGGGTTATCATATTATTTTTATCGAGAAGATCAGGGGGCAAGAACGTGACCTAAGACATATTTTGATTCAACCTAAGATTTCGCAGGAAGCGCTGGACAAGGCAAAGTCCGAACTTGATAGCATTCGAAAAAATGTAATCGATGGCAAATTTACCTTTGCAGAGGCTGCGCTCAATTTCTCCGACGAGAAAGAGACCAAATTTGATGGTGGATTATTGCGAAATCCTGTTACACTGGACTCCCGTTTCGAGCTTACCCGTATGGATCCACAATTGTACAATCAAGTTCGAAATCTGAAGGATGATGAAATATCGAATCCCCTTATAGAAGAAGACCCTAGAGGTGGCGGACCAAAATACAAGATTTATAAAATTACAAATCGGTATGACGAACACGTGGCCGATTTCTCAAAGGATTATATTAAAATCCAGGAACTTGCCAAAACGGAAAAGCAGTATAAGGCCATTAAAAAATGGATGGACGAGCACATTGAAGACACCTACATTACAGTAAACGAGGAGAACAGGGATTGTGAATTCGCCAATAACTGGGTAAAGGAATAAGTAGATGTCAGACGTTACAGCAGTTCAAAACCTGGTTTCAAAGCACCAGGAGCTTAAACGGGAAATCGCTAAAATCATAGTAGGTCAAGAAGCCGTTATCGAGCAGATTTTACTCTCCATTTACACCGGCGGTCATTCGTTATTGATCGGTGTTCCTGGCCTGGCAAAGACCCTAATGGTCAATACCATCGCACGTACCCTGGGGCTTGATTTTAAAAGAATACAATTTACACCAGATTTGATGCCGAGCGATATTCTCGGTAGCGAAATACTGGATCAGAATAGAAACTTCAAGTTTATCAAGGGCCCCGTGTTTTCCAATATCATTCTAGCGGATGAAATTAATCGTACACCTCCCAAGACGCAGGCAGCACTTTTGGAGGCCATGCAGGAAAGAGCCGTGACTATAGCAGGTCAACAACACAAGTTATCGCTTCCGTATTTTGTACTTGCTACGCAAAACCCGATAGAACAAGAAGGAACTTATCCGCTACCAGAAGCGCAGCTCGACCGCTTTATGTTCGCTATTGAGCTAAAGTATCCTTCGATCGAGGAAGAAATCAAAGTCGTAAAGGCGACTACCGATGATAGTGTGCCTAGTATAGATACAATTTTGAACGCTGAATCGATATTGGAAGTGCAGCATTTGATCCGAAGGATTCCGGTGCCTGATAACGTTGTCGATTATGCGGTCAAACTAGTGAATAGTACCCGACCTAATCAAGAAAAGGCTTCGGACTACGTCAGGCAGTATATCGATTGGGGTGCCGGCCCTAGAGCCTCCCAAAACCTAGTGCTTGGTGCAAAGGCGCACGCTGCGATCAATGGTAAATTCTCACCAGATATCGAGGATGTAAAGGCAGTGGCTATGGGTATACTCCGTCATCGTATCATTAAGAACTACAAGGCAGAAGCGGAAGGTATTTCCGAAGAAGATATCATCACCGAACTTCTATAATCGAACTATTGTTATTTCGATGTGTTTTCTCTGCTGATATTGGGTATTCGATGAATTCTTAACAAGCGATTTGACAATTATTCAAAGAAGCCGTAATCGTCGATTAAAAATTTTATTAGCCCCTGTTATTTTAGTAATTTCGTAGAATTACGTTAATCCAAAAAGACAAGAAATGGCATTTGATATCGACATGATAAAAGGTGTTTACGCCAATATGGCCGAACGCGTGAACAAGGCTAGAGAGATAGTAGGCAAACCACTTACTCTTTCGGAAAAAATATTATACTCCCACCTTTGGGACGGTGATCCCACCAAAGCCTTTACCCGAGGAAAAGATTATGTTGATTTTGCCCCTGACCGTATTGCCTGTCAAGATGCAACTGCCCAAATGGCGCTGCTTCAGTTCATGCAAGCTGGTAAACCTAAAGTTGCGGTACCCACTACGGTGCATTGTGATCACCTGATCCAAGCAAAAAGTGGCGCTGTGGCCGATTTGAAAATGGCAAATAGTACCAGTGCCGAGGTATTCGATTTTTTAGAATCGGTATCCAATAAGTACGGCATCGGTTTTTGGAAACCAGGAGCGGGCATTATTCACCAGGTAGTTTTGGAAAACTATGCTTTTCCCGGAGGAATGATGATCGGTACTGATTCGCATACAGTAAATGCGGGCGGATTAGGTATGGTCGCCATTGGAGTAGGTGGAGCCGACGCTGTTGATGTGATGGCCGGCATGGCTTGGGAACTAAAATTTCCCAAACTGATCGGGGTCCGTTTGACCGGAACGATTTCTGGGTGGACGGCACCTAAGGACGTTATTTTAAAAGTGGCCGAGATTCTTACCGTAAAGGGGGGAACGGGAGCGATAGTAGAATATTTCGGTCCTGGGGCCTTATCCCTTTCCTGTACCGGAAAAGGTACCATATGTAATATGGGTGCTGAGATCGGGGCAACGACATCCACATTCGGTTATGACGAATCAATGGAACGGTACTTGCGTGCGACGGATCGTGCGGATGTGGCTGATGCAGCCAATGCCGTGAAGCAACATTTGACGGCGGATGCCGAAGTATACGATAACCCTGAAGCATATTTCGATCAGGTTATCGACATCGATTTATCAAAACTGGGACCTCTCTTAAACGGACCGTTCACTCCCGATCTTTCGACCAATGTAGGTGAGGAAATGACGGAAAAGGCAAAAGCCAACGATTGGCCGATGCAGGTAGAGTGGAGCCTTATCGGTTCATGTACCAATTCTTCGTACGAAGATTTGACACGCGCCGCTTCCATCGCCGAACAGGCATTGGATAAGGGCTTGAAGATGAAGGCCGAATTGGGAATCAATCCCGGATCGGAACAAGTGCGTTTCACTGCGGAACGCGATGGGATCCTGAATACTTTCGAACAATTAGGCGCCAAAATATTTACCAACGCTTGTGGGCCTTGTATCGGTCAATGGGCCCGCTACAGTGATCCCAAGAACGCGCCAAAAAACAGCATCGTTCACTCGTTCAATAGAAATTTCGCCAAACGCGCCGATGGTAATCCCAATACGCACGCGTTTGTCGCATCTCCTGAAATTACGGCCGCAATTGCTTTTTCCGGACGTCTCGATTTTAACCCGATTACAGATACCTTGATTAATGAAAATGGAGAAGAGGTGAAGTTCGATGAGCCTACTGGTTGGGAACTGCCACCAAAAGGATTCGAGGTTGAAGATGCGGGATATCTTGAGCCGGATAGCGATGGTTCTGGGGTAGAGGTAAAGGTAAGCACGACTTCGGAACGGCTACAATTACTAGAGCCTTTTGTTCCTATGACCAATAATCAATTGCAAGGCATGAAGTTGTTAATCAAAGCTTTTGGAAAGTGTACCACGGACCATATCTCTATGGCTGGACCGTGGCTTCGTTTTAGGGGGCATTTGGACAACATTGCCAATAATACCTTGATCGGGGCGGTAAATGCATTTAACAAAAAGACCAATTTCGTCAAGAATCAACTAACTGGCGAATATGGCGGTGTGCCCGATACGCAGCGAGCTTATAAAGACGCTGGCATTAAAACCGTAGTTGTCGGAGATCACAATTACGGAGAAGGTTCATCAAGAGAGCACGCTGCCATGCAACCGCGGCATTTAGGAGTAGCGGTGGTTCTTGTGAAATCTTTTGCGAGAATCCATGAAACGAACCTTAAAAAGCAGGGAATGCTTGGCCTCACGTTTGCCAACGAAAGTGATTATGACCTGATACAAGAAGACGATACGTTCAATCTTGTCGATATTGCGGATTTTGAGCCGGATACACCTTTGACCATCGAGATAGTCCATGCCGATGGAAGTAAAGACACGATCAAGGCGAACCACACGTACAATAGCGCTCAAATCGGATGGTTTAGGGAAGGTTCTGCCCTTAATGTGATCAAAAGGGAGAACGCTGCCTAGACGTAAGGTTTTAGTTTTAAAGAATTATTTTACTTTTCTATACCAAAACTCCCAATATGTATTGGGAGTTTTTTAGCTTTGAACAGAACCCGATATCCTATATGAAAAGAAGCACGGTATATACCCTTTCGATTATCATCGTTATTTTATCGTTTTTTGTCACTCCACTTGGCGACTTCAGTAAAGAGTTGTTGAACAAGCTGTTTGCCACGACACCCACGGTCATAAGTGTTGAGAACCGCGGTAAGATCGCCACCTATGATTGGAAATTGAAACGTGCCGATTGGAGTTTTTTCAATTTCAAGGAGGCGCAAAATGAAGTGACCTTTATTAATTTTTGGGCTACCTGGAATCTTCCTTCTCGAGCACAACTCGATGACATCCAAAAACTTTATGATCGATACGGCGCGAAGATGAAGTTCTATATCATTACCAATGAAGAACGTGAATTTCCCGAAGAGATGATGGAGCGAAAAGGGTATACTTTTCCGGTTACGTATCAGATTATCGGTGAGCCAAGCCCATTAAAACTATTGAAAGAGGGAGGTTCGTATTTGCTTGACAAAAAGGGGCATATTGTAATACACCAGACAGCGATTTCCGATTGGGACAATGGTGTAGTTTATGACTTGATAGAAAAACTACTATCAGAGTAGGTAATACTATTTGAATGAGCTGCCTCTTGCCTCTTCAACCTGGTCTCAGTATTTGAAGTAGAAAAATACGAAGAAGAGCAGTTGCGCTAAATAGATGTGCAATGCAAAAACCCTATTACCTTCTATTTTTACTATCCGGAGGATACCATGAAAAAGAAGGGCAATGAAGTACCAAGTCATATAATTTTGAATTGGGGCACCATTTCCTTCAAACGTCCAAAAATCGAATATCGGCGCGTTTTTCTCCATAAAGAAGTCCAATATGACCATCAAGGCGGCTCCAATGCCTATTTTGAAACCGTTGTTCCATTTGGTGAAATCCAAAATGCCGGCGGTCACAAAGGTCAGGAGGCCCCAATAGGTTCCAATGAGTAGGGGAACACCATCTATTTTGAGCCCTAAATTTGAGCCGTAGCTGTAGTCCCCGAATAGGATACCATAGTGTACTCCGAGCCATTCGGCAAATAACCCACCAAGAAAAAAGACCAGAAAAGTAGCGATTTGTTTGGGTCGCCTTACGGGATAGAATACAAAAAATAGGATGAGGCATGCTAAAAGGTTTACACTTGTTTTTTCTATAAACCAATCAAAATAACCCAGTGTAATACCAAGTATTCCAGAAATATGAAATAGCCAAATGGCATAAATGGCAATTGCTGGCTTATTCGTAAGTTGGATCTTAGGTGTCATTTTAAGGCTTAGGGATCAAATCACCTATGATCTTTGCTGATAAAAGACATAAGGGAATACCACCTCCGGGATGCACTGACCCACCACAGAAATATAGATTTTTAATGGTACGTGAAAAGTTTGGATGCCTCAAAAACGAGGCAAATTTACTATTACTGGCCGCTCCATATAAAGCGCCCCTAAAAGAGCTCGTACTTGCTTCAATGCCCGTAGGGTCTATAATATGTTCGGTTTGGATCAATGGCTCAATGTCAGTGTTCAATATGTTGTTGATTTTGGTAATGATCATCTCTTTGGCCTTTTTTCTCATGGCCTGCCAGTCTTGTCCGTAATTGCCAGGTGCATTGATCATAACAAACCAGTTTTCACATCCTGATGGGGCATCCGATGCCTCTTCCTTACTTGTAATATTGATGTAGATCGTAGGGTCATCATGAAGCTCTTTTGTCACGAAAATCGAGCGAAACTCCGCCGCGTACGATTCACTGAAAAGGATGTTATGCAAATCTAGTTCTGGAAATTCCTTAGCGATGCCCCAATAAAAAATCAATGCAGAACTAGACCTTTCTTGTTCGAGTACTTTTTTTGGCTGTTTCTGATCTTTAAGTAAAAGTTTATAGGTAGGATATATGTCCATATTGGACACCACTAAACTACTTTCGTATTCACTCGCTTCGGATACAACGCCGATCGCTTTTCCATTTTCGACTTTTATTCGTTTGGCCGTCTCATTGAACTTAAAGCGAACCCCTTGAGACTTTGCTAACTCGAAAAGTGACTTGGCAATGGTATGCATACCCCCTTTCGGGAAGAAGGTGCCGAAACGCATTTCTAAATCGGGTATCATTGACATAATACCCGGGGTTTGATATGGAGAGGATCCATTGTAGGTCGCATACCGATTGAAATACTGTATCAATTTTGGGTTTTTAAAGCACTTGGTATTGACTTCATTCAGGGTTTCATTAATCGATAGCTTTTTAATTTGAACCAATGCACTTAAGGTAGTTTTAGAAAGGTAGGTGCTTAGTTTATGTAACGATTTTTCTAAAAAAACGCCCGAGGTCAGGTCGTATTTGACTTGGTTTTGAAGCAAGTAGGCTCTTAACGAATCTGTTGGTTCTTCAAAGGTTTTAGAAGCATTTCTGATAAAGGCTTCCTGATCGGCGTCCGCTGTAAAACGCAATCCATCTTCCCAAAAATAATTACAGATGGTCTGTTTTTTACGGTACGAAAAGTAGTTTTCAGGGGCTACGCCAAAAAGTTCAAAAAGCTCGGTAACCAAATGGGGCATGGTAAACAAAGAGGGCCCAAGATCAAAACGATATCCATCTTTTGATAGGGTACTTAATTTACCTCCGGGATAGCTGTTCGATTCGAGAACAAGAACCTCATAACCCGATTTTTGCAAACGTAGCGCAGTAGCAATGCCTCCAATACCAGCACCGATTACAATGGCATGGGACATACTGGTTTATCTATTTTTTGAAATATTTGAATGGCACCAACAACATACCGAAACATTCTCCGTCTTCTTTGCCCAAATGTTTGTGGTGTATTTTATGTGCACGGCGCACGCCCTTCGCGTACCAGTTATCCGCATTTCTGAATATTTTAAAACGCTGGTGAATGAAGATGTCATGTACTAAGAAATAGGCAATTCCGTACGCTAGAATGCCAAAGCCTGTTGCCCATCCATACCACCAACCATTAGCACCTGCATAGAAAAGGGACATGCTCACAATCGCATAAAAAATAAAGAAAGCGTCGTTGCGTTCAAACCATGATTTGTGGTCTTTGTGATGATGATCTTTGTGCAAACTCCAAAGAAACCCATGCATCACATATTTATGTGTAAACCAGGCCATAAATTCCATGATGGAAAACGTTCCAAAAAAAACAATGATCCAGAGAAAAGTCTTCATCTTAAACTAGATGTAATTTATAGTTAACATATGATTTGGCCAAGAGTCCAAACTTTTGATAATTCGGTACCCTGATACGAGCGTTTTTGATTTCCTTTGAAGGGGTGCGCTGCAGTTTTTTCAACAATTTGTAATAGTACTTGTAGGCGGTATATACACCGAATTTTGCTTCCGCTGGCAGGTGTAATATGCCGCTATAGCCCTTGGCGAAGTCCGATTTGATTTCCTGTACGATTTTTTCCTTCGACTTTTCGTCTAGTTCCATTAGGTTGGCATGAGGAAAATAGGCGCGATTTAAATCTTCAAAATCGGCCTTTAGATCACGTAGGAAATTGACTTTTTGAAAAGCTGAACCGAGTGACATAGCAGAATCTTTTAAGCTTTCGTATTGCATGTCATCTCCTTTGACGAATACCTTTAAGCACATCAGGCCCACTACGTCTGCCGAGCCATAAATATATTCCTTGTACTCGGCATCGGTGCGATATTCGTGTTTGGTAAGATCCATTCGCATGCTTTTCATAAATGAATCGACCAAGTGATATGGGATGTTATAGGTGTGATAGGTATGTTGAAAAGCGTTCAAAATCGGGTTGAGGCTAATTTCAGCTTCTATTGCGGCTTTCAATTCCGACTCAAAATTGTCAAAAAGTTCTTTTTTATTGTAGGCGTGAAAGGTATCTACAATTTCATCCGCAAAGCGCACGAACCCATAGATGTTATAAATGTGCGGTCGAATGGATGGGGCCAGCATTTTGGTGGCCAGTGAAAACGAGGTGCTGTACGATTCGGTCACAATCTTACTACAGCTGTAGGAGACGTTGTCAAAAATACTTTTCATGTTGATTTGCTGTTTGCTTTGACTATTAATTCAGAGACTAATTTTCCCGAAATCAATGACGGGGGTACCCCAGGGCCCGGTACGGTGAGTTGTCCTGTAAAAAATAGGTTGTTAACTTTCTTGCTTTGTAATTTTGGCCGTAGGAACGCTGTTTGTAAGAGCGTGTTAGCCATTCCGTATGCGTTGCCCTTATATGAATTATACTCCTCAACGAAATCATTTACACAAAAGGACTCTTTAAATATAATATTATTTTCCACTTTTTGACCTGTTCTCTCTTCAAACCTTGCAATAATCAATTCAAAATATTGATCTCTTAATTGTGGCGTATCTTCCAATCCCGGAGCAATTGGAATAAGGAAAAAACCGGTCTCACATCCTTCTGGTGCCATACTAGGATCGGTTATGGAAGGAAAATTGACATAAAAAAGGGGGTCGGATGGCCATTGCGGGTGGTCATAAATTTCTTGGGCGTGAAGTTCGAAATCGGTATCAAAGAATAGATTGTGATGTTCTACGTTGACGAGCTTCTTGTCGAACCCGATATAAAAAAGAAGTGAGGAGGGCGCAAATGTTTTCTTTGACCAAAACGTTTCACTGTATTGTCGATACTGTTTATCCAAAAGTTTTTCGGAGTGATGATAATCCGCACCGCTAAGTACATAATCACTTTCGATTGTTTTTCCTTTGGTGGTAATGCCCACGACCTGCCCGTTTTCAACCCTTATTTTGTCTACGGCACTGTTCAAATGAAAAGTGACTCCTAGCTCCAGGGCAAGGGCGTGCATGGCCTTGATTACCTCATACATTCCGCCTCGAGGGTGCCATGTGCCTAGACCAAAATCGGCAAAGTTCATGAAACTATAAAAAGAGGGTGTATTACTGGGTTTCGCCCCTAAGAACAAAACCGGAAATTCAAGTGTGGAAATTAGCTTAGGATTTTTAAATTTTTTACGCACCTGACCACTGATGGTCTTGAAGAACTGGTCTACTTTAAGTACCGTTTCCTTGGTAACCAATTCAAAAGGGGACAAGCCCGGTCGCAACACTACTTTATTGATGGCAATGTCATAATTCTCTTGAGCGTCTGCGATGAATTGTCGTAGGTGCTTAGAGCTTCCGGCTTCGATTCGCTCAAATTCCACACATATCTTGTCCATAGAATCACCAATGGTAATGATATCATCGGCGAAGAAAATACGATAGGCCGGACTCAGTTTGTCTAACTTGTAGTAGTCGGCTGTTCTCTTTCCGAAATCTGCGAAGAATTTATCGAAAATATCGGGCATCCAATACCAACTTGGACCGATATCGAAGGTGAATCCGTCTCTCACGAGTTGTCTGGCCCTACCGCCAACGGTCCCGTTTTTTTCGTAAACGGAAACGTCGAATCCCATTTTAGCTAGATAGCAGGAAGCCGATAGGGACGAAAACCCAGAGCCGATTATTAGTACCTTTTTATTCATCATCTAAAAGCAATGCGTTTTTATAATTCGGAGATGACCTGCTCTATTGAATTGAATGTTTTTATAAAGTGTGGAATAGTGCCATGGTCCAAATGTTGGGTTTGATGGCCAAGAACCCAAAAACGCGGATTGGAATACTCTTGAACCATTTTGGAGAAATCGTAAATGTATTTATCGATTTTATCCTTAGAGGGAACTACGGTGAAATAGGAGAGAAAAACGAGATTGTCAAAATACCTCATAACGTCTTTCAACGTATCTAGGGGAACTGTCTGGCCCAAGTATATTGACTTGTATCCCCGTAGCGTAATTTCGTAGTTGATGTAGAGCAAACCTATTTCGTGAATTTCATTTTCAGGAAGGAAGGGAACGAAAACCTTATCCTTTTTCGTGGGTTGACGATCTTGAAGTTTTTCCGTATTGATGAGAATTTTTTGCTTGATTAGTGCCGTGATAAAATGTTCATGTGCCGGACTGATCGTATCGGTCTGCCAAAGTAGCCCCAACTCGTTCAGCAATGGTATAAAAACCTCCTTAAAAATCTCTCTAAAAGATCGGTCTGCTAAAAGACTGTTATAGGTATTCGTGAACATAGTCTGGTCAAAATTGACCATTGACAACTTAAAAGCGTTTATCGCGTGGTTCTTAACACTGCTTTTTGCCACGATTTCGCGCACCATCAAAGGAACATTTTCTTCTGGTATTTTAGCGATTTTGGATATTTTATATCCGTTATTGTAGAGCAGGGTAACGTTTAAAAGCTTCTGCAGATTACTGAGATTGTAGGTTCTTATGTTTGTGCTTGTTCGCTCTGGGGTCAATAAGCCGTACCTTTTCTCCCAAATACGTATGGTATGCGCCTTGATACCTGAAAGATTTTCTAAATCGCGAATGCTGAAAGACTTTTTTACATTGTTCATTGTTTGCGCGTAATGATTAAACAAATTTACGATTTAATAGCTACCAATCTTAGAATTATAGTTAAAATTTCCTCAAACTCCCCGTATGTGGCAGTCTTGCAAGGGCTAACCGACGGTGTTTTACCAAAGGATCGGTGCTGATTTCGGTGTGGGTCGCAGGGTAGCTTCGCTTATGATTTCAGGTACTTTATCTGTTATTGCTTCACAAAGAAAGTGGACGGACTTAAATTGCTTAGGAGACTTTCGGAATGTTGGCAGTTACTTCCTTGACCTATCTTTGAGGTTGGTATAAAAGAAAAAAGTCAAGCACCAGGCTTGACTTTGAGTGCGCACGAGAAGACTCGAACTTCCACGGCCTAATGGCCACCAGCCCCTCAAGCTGGCGCGTCTACCAATTCCGCCACGTGCGCATAATTTTCGGATTGCAAATATACTAGAAGTATTTTGAAGTTTTTATGTTCTAGAGCGTTTTGTTACTTGGTTCTTGAGAAGGTTTATGAAAACCATATATATTCTGGCCAATGAAGTCTTTGGGGAAGTTGTCATCGCCTTTGAACCCTAGTTCAATAGTACCCGTATCATCAGGAATATAGTTGGTTTTGAATATATAGTCCCAGATGCTTAAACTAATGCCGAAATTGACCCCGTATCTCCCTTCTGGTAGTTGATAGGCATGATGGTATAAATGCATTACCGGATTGTTCAATACATATTTCAAAGGACCCCAAGTGAGTTTGATATTGGCATGATTGAGATGACCAATGGCAATGGCCGAAAAATGGACAATATATGCCTGCTCGGGCTCAAAACCGCCTAAAATCATGACTCCAAAAGTTTTAAGTGGTTTGTAGAGTATATTTTCCATCCAATGATAACGCAGGTGTGCGGCAAAGCCCATTTCCTTGACGCTGTGATGTACTTTATGAAAATTCCATAAAAACGGAAAGCGATGCAATAGTATATGGGTGAACCATTGTACAAAATCAAGAACCACAAAGAATACGAATAACTGAACCAACGGTGACCAATTAGAGAGGTCAACCAGTGCAAAACTTTTGGCGTTCAGTCCGAAGTCTTTGAAGGCCACTTCCAGTACTTTGTAGAAGCCACTGATCACGATGGTAAAAAGGAAAAAATTGAAAAACATATAAAATGCGTCCAACCAAAAATCCTTTCTGAATATGGATTGATTTTTCCGCCAGGGAAAGCGAATTTCGAGCAACCAAACCAGCAGTGAAATCAAGACCAGGCCCCAAAAATAATTGGTATACCATGGTACATCGAAGCAGATAGATTTCCAGGTCCAGTTTAAAGTGCCGAGAAATGAATTGGTAAAAGCCTCTATATATTTTGTCATTTGATTAGTATTCAGTGTCTAGGGTGTACCATTCAACGTCTGCCAAATTCTGTCGCCTTCCCTTTTGGGTAGGGGCGTAGTGGGTCGCTAAGTAGTCTACGATCTCTCCCTCATTTTCTCCTAAGTCCCATAAATTTTGTGTTTCTTGCATCCACCTGATAGTCGCTTTCCATTGCTCTTTTGACATACGGTTCTGGGTGACCAGTTTCGCGGAATGGCACGTAGTACAATTGTTGATAACCAGTTGCAGACCATCACCTTCAACAAAACCGGTTCGTAAGTGAATACCATTTTCCACGGTATCAAAATCGGGATGGCTCGGGTCGTTAATACTTGTTGTAGGGGATTTGTAGTCTTCTGTATCCGCATGAGGCCTAAAAAAACTATTCTTAAATACGAAAAAGAGCATTACTAAAATTAGTACAACGATGACGACTAAGGCAGTCTTTTTTCTAGATGGACTCATGAGCTGATTTTTACCGCGATTCTGTGACATGCGTTATTCAAGTACCCTTTCGGATTCCATCCAGGTAACAACATGGGTTGTGCCTTTCCTCTTTCATCCGTAGCTCTGGCCCAAACCTCATAATACCCCTCTTTTGGAAAATCGATGGTAGCACTGAAGTGCTGCCAGGCCAACCGATTGACAGGCTGTTGCAATTGACAGGCTTTCCAAGTACTACCGAAGTCAATGGAATACTCCATTTGGGTCACTCTAAGTTCTCCGGCCCAAGCGTGTCCTTTAACGTTCAGTTTTTTTCCTTTTTGAAGAATCGCACCAGTTTTGGGGTAGGTGATCAACGATTTGACGGGCATCGACTCAATGATACACATATCCTCATCCGCTACTTTTTCTCCGGGGGCCACTGGTGTGCAAGGCACACGATAGGCCGTTCCGGTCATTTTGGGGCCATCGTGGACGATATTCCTGATGCTTAGCCGATCGATCCATTTCCCGGAGGCAGAAGCAGGAAAACCGCCAGCTATCAACCGCAGCGGAAATCCGTGGGCCAAGGGAATCGCTTCACCGTTCATTTGGAAAGCGATGAGGGTCTCTTCTTGCATCGCTTTTTCAATGGGCACACCTCTTGATATGGGCTCTTTGGTGGGGTCATTGCTGAGATGGGTATCCGTAGCATGATATCCGACATAAACCGCATCTTCTTTTATTCCTACGTCTTCTAAAACATCCTTCAGTCGCACTCCGGTCCATTTTGCACAAGAGACCGCACCGACCGTCCACTGGTTTCCTTTGGCCGGAGGATCAAATTCACTTCTACCATTTCCGCCACACTCCAAGGTTAACTGATACGTGTACTGTTTGAATTTTGTCTTGAGCTCTTTCAGGGTAAAGGTTTTTTCTTGGGTAACCGATTCCCCATCGAATGTCAATGTCCACGAATCCACATCGATTTCTTTGGGGATATTCCCATTATTTCGAATGAACATGAATTTGTTCGGGGTCACCTTGTCGTTCAGAAGGTGCGCCTGTGCTTCCATATTCCATGGCTTATCATTTAATAGCACCATTTGCGCATCTTTATTGAACATTTTAAAGGGATCGGGCTCCTGAATGCCCAGTGGCTGATAACCGATAGGGAGCTGTTGCCCAAATACAATGGGACTTCCCAATAAGGTCGCCAAGGAAGTAAGTGTGGTCTTTTTAACGAAATTCCTTCTCTGCATTGGCAATAGTTATTTGAAGTATAAACTTAATTCTACTGTATTTTAAAATTGGTAACCCAAGTTACATTGACCATCTAAAGTTAGCTAGAAATTAGTTGTGATGTAGCATGACCAAACGGGAATCGTTTTCTGAACAAGTTGAACTAGTTTGATAGGGGATCTTAGCGGTCTTTCATACCCGTGAAGTCTACTTGTCGATGAGAATGGAAAAAGATAGGCGACTCAGAATAGCACTTGCACGACCTCTTGTCACGGAGTATAAAGCGCCTTGCCCAGCGTTGCTATTGCAATACGCAGCCATATCATGCCATTGACAATGGAAGTTGGGCAGAGGAACTGACAAGGTCGGAAGGAATCATAACTACTTATGCTTTTAGGGCACTATCGGATCCGAAAGCTATGGTGACCTATTTTTCCATATGGTTTGTCTAATGTCAATCCGACAATTAAAACGAGTCCGTTCTTTGGACCTTTTGTCGGACTCTTCTTCTTCAAGGTCGTATTCCATGTCGATTTGATGAAAGCGCTAAACTATAACATAATCGTTTTCTTAGAAATCGTTACCATCGTTTTAGAAACTAGATCATTACTTCTATTACGTGCACTTCGTCTAAGAGCATAAACAAAATGTGGATCAACTGGCCGTTGCAGTATAAAGGTAGGCAAGTGGATGAGGCCTACGGGTTTCTAAATCAGATAACCAAGTTTGAAAACGAAGGAAGGGGAAATGGTATTGATTCGCAATAAAATCATTTTTCCCTTATCTTGGCTTTAGTAAATTACAAAGGTATTAGGTCGTTGCCAATGTCTAAAGCAAGAAGTCTTTCCGATTATGTGAAATCCATTAACAAGGTTCCATTGGGGCATCCCAAATCGTTGCGGAATATGCTTCGTAATGCTCTAGGAGCGAATTCATTCTCTTCGTTTTGGAGGTATTGGAATCCTATTTGGAGCTACTATTTGAGATACTTTGTTTACAGACCTTTGCGAACTATTATTCCGGAGAAAGTTGCCCTTGTCGCAACATTTCTTGTTTCGGGTGGGATTCATGATCTGGCAGTATACCTTATAACAGGTCAAAGGTCTTTTATCATTACGGTATGGTTTGGTATAATGGCTTGTGTAGTAGTATTGGAGAGCTATGCGAATATTTCACTTAGAAAGTTGCCATTTCTGCTTAAAGCACTGCTATATTTGGTTGTAATTTCGGTATGCTATTTATTGGCGAAGCTCCTTTTCACTTTGTAAAGACAGAATCGCCTTGGAAAGGGAAAATGCTACGACTTTATTTTTTGAAGAATGTGGTAAAGAATCCAAAAATAAATAGTGGTGATTTATAGTAGTAATCAATGATGTAGCACCTTATGGTATTGTTGAGGACAATACAACCAAAAAGAACGCCAAACGTTTTCGCAACCTGAAATTGAGATGCTAATGGAACTAAAATGGGGGTACTGGCCAATTGAAAAAACTACTACGAATGTTAAAGCTCACCGGTAATCATATTCATTCTTTAAAGAAATAATCCATTGTTCATTATTGAGTTTCTCTCTCATAGTATTATTTAAAGTTCTTTGGAAAATTTCGCTTTTTTATCTTCCAATTCCTTTCTAAAATTCTCTTCTATGATTTTGCCTTCTTTGAAGTTATCGTAAAAAGACGGCAGCGAAAACGTTTCTATGATTTTTGCTCCCATAAATGGAAAATACGTGCTTGCTGATTGTAGTACGGTTGCCCCTCCTCTCGCTCCAGGGGAGGTTGTCATTAATAGCATAGGCTTCTCTCTCCAGATTTGCATATTTAAACGTGATAGCCAGTCGATGGTATTTTTAAACACTGCGGCATAAGAGCCATTATGCTCTGCTAGTGCAATAATAAAAGCATCTGCTGTATTGATTATTTCATCTAATCTTTTTACGGCCCTGGGTATGCCATTCTCTGCTTCAAAATCAACACCGTATATTGGCAGAATGTAATCGTTTAAATCGATAGGTATGATTTCTACATCTTCTATGAGATTAGAAACATATACTATAAGCATTTTGTTTATTGAATTTTGACTGTTACTACCTACTATGGTGACTACTTTTTTCATATGTATTACTTTTTGGAGAGTTTAGAATCAATTGACCATTTTCCACTTCCGTTTACTAGTATTGTTAGTGCTAAACCAATAACTAGCAAAGAATATTCGTAACCTTCTCCTGCCTGGTTTCCAAACCAATTCATAAAGAATCCGTGCTCAAGTTGCGTTGTGAATATGATACCCAAGAACATTCCGACGAATGAGAGTGCCCAGAACCTACTGAAAAGACCAATGATTAGGGCGATGGCACCAAAGAATTCGATTATTATTACAGAAAATGCTACCATGTTAGGCAGACCCATTTGTGTTGTGAACATTTCAATAGTAGCTGAATAGCCATAACCGCCAAAGAGCCCTAATAATTTTTGAGCACCATGCGGAAATAGTACTAAACCAAGGGTTAAACGTGCAATACTGTATCCTGAATTAGGATGCGTTGTTACTAATTTTTTAAATGAATTTTTCATAATGTATAGGGTTTAAAATGTTTTACGGTAATACAATCCGAAGTTTGATTGTGTTATAGGATTAGTTCCATATTGGTCAAAGTCTGAACCGAGACCGAGTTGATGACCTTTATAAGATGCGCCTAAACGCAGTTGTTGGAAGCTTCTGGAATGCGTTTTGAACGTATCCCAAACAGTTAAGAACTGTCCATTTAACCACAAAGAAATCCTTTCACTTAATGGTGTTTGCAATTGAAATTGGGCAAATACTTCGGCGAGACTGGCATCTTTTTTTTCTGAATATGCGACTGTAGGAATGACCACCAGTAAAGCCCTTGAATTTTTCAGTGTGAACTTAGCCGAAAGCCTTTCTGAGAACCCTCCAAAACTATTGTAGTATAGAGACGGGCCTATGGCAATAGTCTTGCTAGCGTTCCAGAATAATGTGGGTTGTACCCCTACTTCATCAAAAATTTGATTTTCTTTTTCTCTAAATTTCTGGAAAAAGGCAAGAGTAGCGATGCTTAAGGTATTGCTGTCGTTAATTGAATAACTGGAGAGTAAAGTGAAGTCTGTTTTATCAAAACCTGAAAACAGTTCTAATTGGGTAAATTGTGCTTGTAAAGTGCTTGCTAAACCAAGTATAAATACTCCAGATATGATTCTTATTTTTTTCACACTTCAAAATTCCGATTGGAATGGGTGAAAAAAAATGAACTAGTTTAAGACTTTTACATTCGATTGACCTTTGAGATGATTTTACTCATAAATTCTGGAGTAATCCCTATGTACGCCGCTAAATCTTTTTGAGTGATCCTACTCACTAGTTGTGGATATTTCTTTTTGAAATCAATATATCTTTCTTCCGCGGTTAGGGATATTCCTTGGTTTGAGCGTCTGATATAACTTATTAGGGACTTTTGATATAATATGCGATAGAATCTTTCAAATTTTGGAATTTCTTGAAACAATAAATCATAGCTTGCTCTAGAAATTCCTAAAAGTTCTGAATGTTCGGTTGCTTTAATATAATACCTTGAAGGTTCTTTGGTCATAAAACTAGACAAATCACCAGTCCAGTAATCTTCAATGGCGAACATTGAAATATGAGGTGCGCCATCGTCATCTATGGTATATACTTTTAGGCATCCATGGGTTATAAAATATTCATACTTAGCAACCTCGCCTGCCTGTAAAAGGAAATCTTTCTTCTCCACCTTAACTTCAGTCAGTAAAGAGATGTATTTCTGCTTTTCTAGCTCGGATAAATCGATAAACCGAGATACATTAGTTAGTATTAGAAGATGTGATTCTTTAAAATTCAATTCCTGCCGTATTTAAACGAATTTAATTTAAAGAATTCCTTCCGGATTAAAAAGTTCACTATTTATAATCATCAAATAAAAATGTAGTTGGAATGCCGCCTTATCGGATTAATCAATACTAAACAAATGAATTCTGTAAAAACATAAAAGCTTGCTAATTCCATGATTAGCAAGCTTTTGGTTTCGGATGATATCACCCTCGGTGACCTGGCTGGGGCTCGAACCCAGGACCCTCTCCTTAAAAGGGAGATGCTCTACCAACTGAGCTACCAGGTCAAAATTTCAATGCAATAATTCCTCGTTTGCGGGTGCAAATATAAGCCGATTCATTTATTCTACAAGTGCAATCGAAGAGAAATTTTAGAAATCTTTGATATAACAAAGAATTAAAGGAACTTTACCCAAAATAAGAAGGATGAAAGTCATTTTAGTTGGGTATATGGGAAGTGGAAAAACTACCGTAGGCAAAGCACTTGCAGAAAAACTGGGAATAAACTTCTTAGATTTGGATACCGTTATCGAGGAAGGCGAGCAATGTACCATAACCGAACTTTTCGAAACCGTGGGACAAATACGTTTCCGTAAAAAAGAACACTATTATCTGAATGAGTTGTTAGATGACAAGAGACCAATGGTATTGGCTACGGGTGGTGGTGCACCTTGTTATAGTGGTAACATGAAGACGATTTTAGAAGCTAGTCCAAATGTTTTTTATTTGAGATTATCCATTCCTGAATTGGTAAAACGCTTGGTCCCTAACAAAGCAGAGCGGCCCTTGATTTCACATCTCGATGCGGCGGAAATGCCAGAATTTTTAGGAAAACATTTATTCGAAAGAAACAACTTTTATCAAGAGGCGCATCATACTGTTGGTTGCGATGGGAAAACAGTGGAAGAGGTGACTTCCGAAATTCAAAAGCTCTTAGTCTAGATACACCACATCGTTTTTCGCCCGAAATCTCACATTGACATGTTCCTGAAGGGAGGTAGATAAAGAAATACCTTTATAATCTGCCTTGACAGGATATTTTTTGTGATTCCTATTCACTAGAACGGCCGTTTTCAACTGCTTTAATGGGGTTTTGAGAAAATGATGTACCCCATAGATCAACGTAGTGCCAGAATTCAAGACATCATCCACCAAGACGACCGATTTGTTCGCATAGTCCGTTTCAGGTATCGAAGTGGTTACTCCACTTTGTAGCGGATTTCCTTTGTTCATACTTACTTTGCAAAGGGATATTTTGGCTTCGGTGATATCTTGAAGCACGGCCTGTATCTTTTTGGCGAATTTGAGTCCATCACCGTCGATTCCGGCAATCAAGATTTCCTTTTCGTTTACATTGGCCTCATAAATTTGATAGGCGATGCGTCTTACTTTATGTTGAATTTGCTGGTGTGACAATATCTGTTGTTCCATGATAAACGGTATTTGCCTCAAAGATAAAGAAACATCGATTTCCAGGGCGATTATTCTTCTTCCGAATCTTCAAATGGGTTTTCGACATATTCCGTGATATCCCTTCGATCTTTTTTAGTCGGGCGACCCTCTCCCTTTTGCCGGTATTGATTTTTCGAATACTGTACTAATTTATCATGTTCGAATGCCTCCTTGGGTGTGACATCCTTTCTATAGATATCGACCAACTTGGCACCGACCCTGCTTTTGGGAATATCCAAGACCACCAACTGGTAGTTGATTTGATTTCTGCGTACTGTAATTTCATCCAATTGGTAGACCTCTCTTCCAGGTTTGGCAATCTTCCCGTTAATCTTGACCTGGCCTTTTTTACAGGCTACGGTACCCATATTTCGGGTTTTAAAATAGCGAGTGCTCCATAAGTATTTATCAATGCGCATGAGTAATTAAAAATCTTTGTTAAGGTCTCTCACAAAAATAGGGGAAAATTGTATCTTGCCGCTCTTAAAACAGAATGCATGAAAAGGAACAAGCTATCCATTTTTTTTCTTTTAGTAATCGTTGTGTATTCCTGTCGGAATGATGACGATGGACTCTTGGATGCTGAAGTCGTGCCCCCTAGAACTATGGCAGAGGTGGCTATTGAGGATGATGCCGAAATACGGGCGTTTCTCCAAACCCATTTTTACAACTACGAAGACTTTGAAAACCCACCGGCCGACTTCGACTTTGAAATCGAGTTTGATACGATAGCTGGGGATAACGCGGACAAGACGCCAATACTTGACAGGCCTGAATTAAAATCGGTTGTTATACGTGAAGCGTCTTCAACTTTTGGAAGGGATGATGGTGAGGAAGTAGATCATACGCTCTACTATCTCGAAGCGCGCTTAGGAGTTGGAGAAAGCCCGACAATAGCGGATAATGTCGTATTGCAATACGAAGGAACGCTTTTTGATGGCACACCCTTTGACGGACAGAATACGCCATTAAATCAATATCTTTCAGGTGGATTGATTAGGGGGTATTCCAATGGAGTCGAAAAATTCAATGCGGGTAGCGGTCCATTTGAAAATGGCGACGGTACAGTTCGCTTTGACGATTTCGGAGTAGGTGCAATTTTTATTCCTTCCGGTCTGGGGTATTTCAGTAGGCCACCTCAAGTTTCTATTATAGATCCATATACCCCTGTTATTTTTAAGATAGCTGTATTTTCCTTTGAAAAGGATACCGATTTTGACGGTGATGGAATCCCTTCCATATTAGAGGATCTCGATGGTGATGGGAATCTCAATAATGATAATACGGATGCCGATACTGAGCCTATTAGTGTCTTTTTGCCCAATCATAATGATACTGATGATGACCAAGATGGAATTTTGACCATAGATGAAATCGAATTGGATGCCGATGGCAATTTTGTAGGATTCAGGGATACCGATGGCGATGGTATTCATGACCATCTTGATAACGACAATTGATCTGAAAATAAACGATAATAACAAGGCCCCGCTTCTTTAGCGGGGCCTTGTTTTATAGGACTATTTTTCCTAGGTTTAAATCTTAAGGGAAAGGCTAAAGATAACTTGCGAAGGTCTTGAGTCCACACGGCCGTCAACATTCGTTACATTCGTTCCGATAAAGTTCGCTTCATTCTCTGAAAAACCTCTTTCATAGCGTACATCGAGACCTAATCGACCCAGGTTTACCCCAAGGCCGGCATGAAGCCCAACGCTAAAATCATTTTCTGCCTCGTTGATACTGAACCCCTCTAAATCATTTTCCACTTGATACTGAAAGGCAGGACCAGCAAAAATATGTAGTGGACCAACCAAATTGATACCCAATAATACGGGCACATCTATTTTAGTAATGTCAAAATCAGTACTTATGCCATTTACATCATACGTACTGGTGGTTCTCGTGTAGATAGCCTCTGGCCGGATGTAGATTTTAGCCAATTCAATTTTACCGAATACACCGAAGTGATAGCCTATTTTTCCACTGGATCCTTCGACAATGTCCGAAGCGGCATCACCAACTGAGGCAATTAAATCTCCATTTTGATTATAATTAAGTCCACCTTTGATTCCAAAGCCGGAATCCTTTTGTGCAAATGCAGTAGCGCTTGCCAATGCCATAACGGCAATTAGAAATACTCTTTTCATAATGTGTTCGTTTTAAATATCAGTAGTGATATCAAAAACGATACCACCATTCACTTTCTTTCCAATACTTTTAAAACGGCCTTTACAACGGCTTTATTGTTCAATCCGTATTTCTCCATAAGCTGGTCGGGAGTACCGCTTTCGCCAAAAGTATCATTGGTTGCCACGAACTCTTGTGGAGCAGGATATTGGGTCGCCAGTACCCTAGAAATACTTTCTCCGAGTCCGCCAAGATAATTGTGTTCTTCGGCGGTAACTACACAACCTGTCTTTTGTACGGATTTTAAAACGGCCTCGGCGTCGAGTGGCTTGATGGTGTGTATGTTAATGACTTCGGCCGAAATACCCTGTTGCTCCAAAGCTTCTGCCGCTAAAAGCGATTCCCATACCAAATGGCCCGTTGCAACAATGGTCACGTCAGTCCCCTCGGATAGCAATACGGCCTTCCCTATTTCGAACTTTTGGTCTACCGGGGTAAAGTTGGCAACCTTCGGTCTTCCGAAACGTAAATAAACGGGCCCTTCGTAATCCGCGATCGCTATGGTAGCGGCTTTGGTTTGATTGTAGTCACAGGGATTGATGACCACCATACCGGGCAACATTTTCATCAATCCGATGTCCTCTAAAATTTGATGGGTAGCCCCATCTTCACCTAAAGTAACCCCGGCATGCGAAGCACAGATCTTAACGTTCTTACCGGAGTAAGCAATCGATTGTCGTATTTGGTCATACACCCGACCTGTGGAAAAGTTGGCGAAAGTACCGGTGAACGGTATTTTACCACCGATGGTCAAACCTGCCGCGATTCCCATCATGTTAGCCTCGGCAATACCAATCTGAAAAAAGCGATCAGGGTTTTCGTCTATAAAAGTCTGAATCTTTAGCGAACCCACGAGGTCGGCGCAAAGGGCCACTACATTCGGATTGGTTCTACCCAATTCGGTCATTCCGGCACCATAGCCGCTTCGTGTATCGTTTTTTCCTTGGTCTGTGTATTTCGTCATCCTAGTTTAATTTCATTTCCGCTAAGGCGGGAATCTTTTCAATAATTTTAAATCGCCCTGTTGGGGTCAAGAGGTTCTAATAATCCCCTAAAGTTTCCGCATTTTGCGAGAGCGCATTTTCCAGTTGCTCGTCATTCGGTGCTTTACCATGCCATGCATGGGTATGCATCATGAAATCTACCCCATTACCCATCATGGTTTGTAATAGAACACAAACGGGTTTTCCTTTGCCAGTTCTTGATTTTGCTTCGTTCATGCCTGTCAGAATGGCTTCAAGATTATTCCCTTCACTGATTTCGAGAACGTCCCAACCAAATGCTTCGAATTTGGCCTTCAAGTCACCAAGAGGTAGTACATCATCGGTCGCACCATCAATCTGTTTACCGTTGACATCTATGGTAGAGATCAGATTGTCCACTTTGTTTCCGGCAGCGTACATAATGGCCTCCCAATTTTGACCTTCCTGAAGTTCGCCATCCCCGTGCAGACTATAGATCAAATGGTCGTCATTATTTAATTTTTTGGCCAAGGCCGCTCCGATAGCCACTGACATTCCTTGTCCTAAAGAACCCGAAGCAATACGAATACCGGGTAGCCCTTCATGTGTAGTCGGGTGCCCTTGCAAACGCGAATCGATCAAGCGAAAAGTGTTCAGTTCCTCAACCGGAAAATAACCCCTTCTTGAAAGCACGCTATAGTACACAGGTGAAATATGTCCGTTAGAGAGAAAGAACAGGTCTTCTCCATTACCATCCATATCGAAACCATCTTTGAGCTCCATAAGTTCGTGATAGAGCGCAACGAAAAACTCGGTGCACCCCAAGGAGCCACCGGGGTGGCCTGAATTTACCTTGTGGACCATTCTCAAGATATCCCTTCTGGTCTGCGAAACTAGGTCTTGTAATTTGCTTAATTCTGGCATGTTGTAGCTATCTGATTTATTGGCTTCAAAAGTAATGGCAATCTTTTGGGTAGACAAGTCGGAGTTATCATATTTTATCAACTAGGGTTCTGGCGGAATTTAAATACAAATACAAATTAAAAAGCAAGCCCAAGCGTGAAACTCCAATTCAAGATCGAATTCAGTTGCAGACTTGAACTTTATTTTTTCCTTAGTATAATATGGGGTGGAGTTCTATATCTTTGCCGCTAGTTCAATTCGATGAAGTTTACCTTAGAACATACAGATGTTAATAGTCGCGCGCGCGCAGGGCGAATGCTTACCGACCACGGCCCTATAGAAACCCCTATTTTTATGCCTGTAGGAACTGTTGCATCCGTAAAAGGAGTGCACCAACGGGAGTTAAAGGAAGATATCGACCCAGATATCATCTTAGGGAACACCTATCATTTATTTCTACGCCCAAAAATCGATATTCTCAAACAGGCCGGCGGCTTGCATAAGTTTATGGGATGGGATAGAAATATATTGACCGATAGCGGAGGGTATCAAGTATATTCCCTTTCGGCGAATCGCAAGATTAAGGAAGAAGGCGTGAAATTCAAATCGCATATAGATGGCTCCATGCATTTTTTCACCCCTGAAAATGTGATGGAAATACAACGGGTCATCGGGGCGGATATCATTATGGCCTTTGATGAATGTACCCCCTATCCTTGTGATTACACCTATGCCAAACGATCGATGCATATGACACACCGTTGGCTTGATAGATGTATCGCCCATTTAGAGAAAATCCCGCTCGAATATGATTACGCACAGACATTTTTCCCTATAGTACAAGGGTCGACCTATAAAGATTTGAGAAGACAGTCAGCAGAATACATTGCGAACGCCGGAGCGGAAGGAAACGCCATTGGGGGGTTGTCGGTTGGTGAACCCGCAGAAGAAATGTATGCGATGACCGAAGTGGTCACCGAAATTTTGCCAGAAGACAAACCTAGATATTTAATGGGTGTTGGCACCCCCATAAATATTCTTGAAAATATCGCCTTGGGCATTGATATGTTCGACTGTGTGATGCCCACGAGGAACGCCAGAAATGGAATGTTGTTTACAGCACACGGTACTATGAATATGAAGAACAAAAAATGGGAAGATGATTTTTCCCCTCTTGATGAAATGGGCATTACCTTTGTTGATAAAGAGTATTCCAAGGCCTATTTGCGGCATTTGTTCGCCGCAAACGAATATCTGGGCAAGCAGATCGCGACAATCCACAATTTAGGATTCTATTTGTGGCTAACGCGAGAGGCGCGAAAACATATTTTGGCCGGGGATTTCACGGATTGGAAAAATAAGATGGTCAAACAAATGGACAAACGACTATAAAATTGGGTATTCTTGATCGGTACATATTAAAGCGTTACCTGCTTACGTTCTCCGTAATGCTCTTATTGTTCATTCCTATCGGTATTATGGCGCATCTCGCAGAGCAGATAGGAAAAATACAAGAGCGTGAGGCACCTTTGAATGAAGTATTGGCCTATCTGGGTGATTTTAGTATTTATATCGGTAGTCTGTTATTACCCATATTTTTGTTTTTGTCCGTTATTTTTTTCACTTCCAAATTGGCAAGTAACACCGAGATCGTTGCGATGCTTAGCTCTGGTATTTCATTCAATAGGTTTCTCAGACCTTATTTGATAGGAGCTTCTATCGTTGCCGTGGCCGTTTTATTAATGGGTATGTTCGTAGTGCCCTCCGCTAGCAAGGGTTTTAACGAGTTTAAATACAAATATTTAAAAAGGGGAGGGGAAGAACGCGTAACGACCAATATTTACAATCAGCTGAATGAACGCGATTTTATTTACGTTAGTAGTTTTGACCCCGCTCGAAAGATCGGATACAACTTCACCTTTGAACGCTTCAATGAAGACAATACATTGGATTTCAAAATGTCGGCGGCCAATATCAGATGGATCGAGAAGGATAGTAATTATCGCTTGACTACCTTTAAAAAAAGAACTATGCTGGGCGATACGGCCATCATTGAAACCAAGAGACGATTAGACACCCTTTTCGCATTCAAAATAGATGATTTGACACCGGTCTCTTATGTTGCCGAAACCAAGAACCTTTTAGAACTTGACAAGTTCATTGCAGATCAACGGAAGAAAGGGGCCTCCAACATCAATGCCTACGTACTTGTGAAATATAAGCGATGGGCGTTGCCGCTCTCTGTGTTCATCCTAACCATTATCGGAGTGGCAGTGGCTTCTATGAAACGCAGGGGAGGGATGGGACTCAACCTGGCCTTCGGAATTGTAGTGGCCTTTGTCTTTATCTTTTTTGATCGAATCTTTAGTACGCTCGCCGAACAAGCAGGATTAGATCCGTTATTGGCCGTGGTGATGCCGAATACTCTTTTTGGGATACTCGCATTTTATCTGTTGCAAAAAGCAAAACGCTGATCCTCGATGGGCGTAAAACTGAGAAATTACCTTCATCTACATTTTATTGTATTTATCTGGGGATTTACCGCTGTTCTAGGTAAACTGATCACGATAGAAGCCTTACCCCTCGTTTGGTACCGCATGGGCATTGCGGCACTACTAATTATGGTGTTCATAGGTATACGGAGGTATTCGCTAAAAGTATCGAAGAGAAGCTTCTTGATTTTAGCCACCGCAGGTGGAGCTTTGGCGCTGCACTGGGTTACCTTTTTTCTGGCCATCAAGGTCGCCAATGTATCCGTAGCCTTGGCGGTGATGTCTACTGGTGCTTTTTTTACGGCCTTATTAGAGCCGATTTTATATAAGCGCAAGATTATAAGGTATGAACTTGTTTTTGGCCTCGTTGTGGTATTGGGTTTGGTCTTGATCTTCAAAGTGGAGTCCAAATATGCCTATGGCATGGCCATTGCACTGCTTTCGGCCTTTATGGGGGTAGTGTTTACATTGCTTAACGGTAAGTTGGTCGTCACGGAAAAACCGACGATTATCTCATTTTATGAATTGGCTATCGGAGCAGTGCTCATTTCGGTTTATTTAGGAGTTCAAGGCGCATTCACCGTAGACCTCTTTCGACTTTCTGAAAATGACTGGATTCTCATGGGCATTCTTGCCTCCATTTGTACGGCGTACGCCTTTATCGGTGGCGTACATGTTATGAAATACCTCACACCCTATACCGTTGTGCTGACCGTAAACCTTGAACCCGTTTACGGGGTCGTGCTCGCCTTCTTTATCCTGGGGGAAGCAGAAAAAATGAACCCGATGTTTTATTTGGGCGCTCTGATTATACTTGCTACGGTCATTGCCAACGGTATACTTAAGAATAGAGATCGATTAAAAAAAGAGAAGCGCGCCTAGCGTAGCCTTTTATTTTTATATTTGCCGAGTTAAACTAACGAAACCTACAACATGGAATATTTGGATTTTGAACTCCCCATCAAGGAACTCGAAGAGCAGTTGGACAAATGTATGATCATCGGTCAAGAGAGTGACGTTGATGTGACGGAAACCTGCAAACAAATTGAAAAAAAGCTAGCGGAGACGAAAAAGGATATCTATAAAAACCTCACCGCCTGGCAACGGGTTCAGCTTTCAAGGCATCCGAACCGCCCGTATACCCTCGATTATATCAATGCTATTTGTGGTGATACCTTCTTGGAATTGCATGGTGACAGAAATGTTAAAGATGACAAGGCGATGATAGGGGGGCTGGGAAAAATAGGCGATCAAAGTTATATGTTCATAGGGCAGCAAAAAGGGTATAATACCAAAACCAGACAATATCGAAATTTTGGTATGGCCAATCCCGAGGGATATCGTAAAGCGTTGCGTCTCATGAAGTCGGCTGAGAAATTTGGTATTCCCGTGGTCTGTTTGGTGGATACTCCTGGTGCATATCCAGGTATTGAGGCCGAAGAAAGGGGACAAGGCGAGGCGATCGCCCGAAACATTCTTGAAATGACCCGTTTGAAAGTACCCATTATCGTGGTGATTATCGGTGAAGGTGCGTCAGGAGGTGCCCTTGGTATTGGTGTAGGTGACCGGGTATTGATGTTGGAAAATACTTGGTATTCTGTCATATCCCCAGAATCGTGTTCCTCAATCCTTTGGAGAAGTTGGGAGTATAAGGAAATAGCTGCCGAAGCTCTTAAGTTGACGGCTAATGACATGAAAAAACTAAAGCTTATTGATGAGATTGTCCGCGAACCGGCAGGTGGTGCCCATAGCAATCGAACTAAAGCCTTTGAAATCGTAAAGAACAAGATCGGTTCCCATTATAAGGAACTCGAAAAGTTATCCCCAAAAGAACTCGTGAAAAATCGCATGGATAAATATGCTGAAATGGGAGTCTTTAACGGCTAGCCCCAGTAATTAACAAGCCCACTGAAATCTGAGGAATTCTTTCCTCGGATTTTTTTTGTTATCAACACAAAATTGTAACTTATAAACACCGAATTGTTTAACAACTGTGAATATCGCAAGCCGCATATTCCATGTTAACTTAAGGTTAATTGCATACTTTCGTCCCCATGGAGAAACCGAACCCAGTTATTGGTCGCAAGATCGACAAATCTACCCTCATCAATTTGGAAAGAGGTAAAATACCCCCTCAATCTGTTGATTTAGAGGAGGTTGTGTTGGGTGCAATGATGATTGATAAAAAAGGTGTTGATGAGGTAATAGATATCTTACATCCTGAAGTTTTTTATAAAGATGCGCATCGGTATATTTATGAGGCCATCTTCAAACTGTTCGAAACCTCTGAACCAGTCGATTTATTAACCGTTTCCTCGCAATTGCGGAAAGATGGGAAGTTAGAGTTGATCGGAGGCGATTTTTACTTGATCAAACTTACCCAAAAAGTGGCTTCTTCGGCCCATATCGAGTTTCACGCGAGGATTATCCTGCAAAAGTACATTCAACGCAGTCTGATAAAGATTTCCAACGAGATTATCGAAGAGGCCTATGATGAGGCAACGGATGTTTTCGATTTATTGGACAATGCCGAGTCAAGGTTATATGATGTGACGCAAGGCAACCTAAAACGATCCGCAGAGACTGCACAGAATTTGGTCATCCAAGCGAAAAAACGGATTGAAGAGATTTCAAAAAAAGAGGGTATGAGCGGAATACCCTCAGGCTTTGACAGGGTCGATAAACTAACTTCTGGATGGCAGCCTAGTGATTTGATTATTGTAGCGGCGCGCCCAGGTATGGGTAAAACTGCATTGACCTTATCAATGGCTAGGAATATGGCTATTGATCACAATACACCTGTGGCTTTTTTCTCTTGTGAAATGTCTTCAGTGCAATTGATTACCAGGTTGATTTCCTCGGAAACAGGCTTGTCTTCGGAAAAATTAAGAACCGGTAAATTAGAAAAGCACGAATGGGAGCAACTTAGTGTTAAAGTTAAGGAGTTGGAAAAAGCCCCATTATTTATTGATGATACACCATCATTATCGATTTTCGACTTGAGAGCCAAGGCAAGACGACTGGCTTCTCAACACGGAATCAAAATGATTATTATTGATTACCTGCAGTTGATGACAGCCGGTGGAAGCCAAAAGGGTGGTAATCGTGAACAAGAGATATCAACGATTTCTCGAAATTTAAAAGCGTTAGCGAAAGAACTGAACGTGCCAGTGATTGCTCTTTCTCAATTATCACGGGCCGTTGAGACCCGTGGGGGCAGTAAACGACCATTGCTTTCCGATTTAAGGGAGTCCGGTGCCATAGAACAAGATGCCGATATCGTTTCGTTTATCTACAGGCCTGAATATTATAAAATTGATGAATGGGATGACGAAGAACGTACACCAACCCAAGGGCAGGCCGAGTTTATTGTCGCCAAACACCGTAATGGAGGCTTGGAGAACATACGGCTAAAGTTCATTGGACAACTGGGTAAATTCGACAATTTGGATGATTTTGATTCTCCATTTGAATTCCAGTCGAAGATGAATGATGGTGAAGACAATACTTTTTTGACTAAAAATCTGCCCGATGCCAATACCGCTTTTGGGAGTTCAATGAATGATAGTTCGGGTTTTGGGGAAGACGATGACGTCCCTTTTTAATATTCTTTAACGCCTTGTAAAATACCGTAGCGCAATTTTTCGTTTATCTTTGGATAAGCGACATTTAAGTGCGGTATGAAAAAACTCTTTTGCTCCCTTTTCCTTCTTGCTTTTTCAACTCAGATTTTTGCATCCTCCATTTTGATACCCATGGACGCAGAGAGTCAAAAGAACCATTTAAAGGCCTATGGAATTACTTATTGGGTCTTGACCAAACAGCAAAAAGTGCAGTGGCTGTTGAATTACCGAGGAGGTTCATTTCTATTACCCGACGGGGAAAGTATCCGAAAGGAATGCCAAATACGTGGGGTCTCTTTTGAGATAGTGTCCGATAGTCAGGCGCAAAGTATTTTAGAAGAGATCAGTAGTCCTTCCCAAAATCAAGAGGCAGTCGTGTTGGAAAAAGCTCCGAAGGTCGCTGTGTACTCGCCGAAGGGCAACCAGCCCTGGGATGATGCCGTGACGATGGTGTTGACCTATGCCGAAATTCCCTATGTAACGGTCTACGATGAAGATGTTTTAGATGATAAATTAGTGCTCTACGATTGGCTTCATCTACATCATGAAGATTTCACGGGCCAATATGGTAAGTTCTATGGAGCCTATAGAGCCGCGCCTTGGTACATAGAACAAAAAAAGGAAGCTGAAGCGCTCGCTTCAAGATTAGGCTATTCCAAAGTATCCGAAGAGAAAAGGGCCGTAGCACTGAAAATTCGAAAGTACGTCATCGGCGGGGGGTTCATGTTCGCAATGTGTTCGGCTACCGACAGTTTCGATATCGCCCTTTCTGCATCCGATGATGTTGATATTTGTGAGCCCATGTTCGATGGTGACCCTTCCGACGCCAATTACCAAAGCCGACTGAATTTCGATAAAACATTCGCATTTACCGATTTTACCCTAGAACGTAGTCCATTGAAATATGAGTTTTCAAGTATCGATATGACGCAAAGACGCGGTAATGTGGCAAAGGAATCGGACTATTTTTCATTGATGGATTTCTCCGCAAAATGGGATCCCGTGCCGACCATGTTATGTCAGAACCATACTGCTTTGGTCAAAGGCTTCATGGGGCAGACTACGGCATTCGATCGAAGGAGTGTAAAACCAACCGTATTGGTGTTGGGGGAGAATAAAACCAATGAAGAAGCACGGTATATTCATGGCATCAAGGGAAAAGGTTTTTTTACTTTTTACGGAGGTCATGATCCCGAAGACTACCAACATCGGGTAGGGGACCCAAAAACAGAACTGGAATTACATCCGACCTCTCCAGGGTACCGGTTGATCTTGAACAATGTCCTGTTTCCTGCCGCACAGAAAAAGAAGCAGAAAACCTGAGCAATGGATTTGAATAAAGAAACCAGCGTCCAAGTCGAAGTAAAAACTGCGATGGTTGAAGCGCAATACTTCACCTAAGTATTCAGTTTTGTTGTTCCAGAAGTTTTTCCAAAACCCGTTCTACTCCGAAGTTATCGTTGCTGGTGGTAGTATAATTTGCTACCTCTAAAACATTCGGATGTGCATTTTGCATGGCAACGCTATTCTTGGTGAGTGCGAGCATCTCCACATCATTGTTGTAGTCCCCAAAGGCCAATACGTTATCCGCTGACAATCCCAATCGCTCGATGACGTTTTGAAGAGCAAAACCCTTATTGGCATTGGCATGATTTAGATCCACCCAGTTTTTGCCTGAGACCTTGACTTTGATTTTTCCATCAAACGATTCCATAGCGGGGTAGATATAGTCTTCCGCACTAATGGGGTGATAGACCGCTATTTTTAAAATTTCATCCGTAACACTGTCAAAAGACTCCTGAACTTCATAGCTTGAATAATACTCTTTCAGTTGATCTAAAAAGGCCACGGATTGACCATCGAAATACGAGATATACTTGCCGCAGAGCATGGCATGCGCACCATCGATATATTGTATTTCGGAAAGCAGTTCATTTCGCAATGAGTGTTGTAAGGGGGTTACCAACAATTCTTCTTCATGTTGTTTGACAAGTGCTCCATTCTCGGCGATAACGATGATTTCGTTTTTGATACGATCTAACTTGTCCACAATACTGTGGTATTGACGTCCACTGGCAGCCACAAAAGTGATGTTGCGCTTTTTAAGGGCTTCATAGAGCTCAAAGAATCGTGAACTTACTTCATGGTTCGAATTGAGCAAGGTGCCATCCATGTCGGTTACTACCAGTTTGATCTGTGATAAATTCATCTTCCGAATTTTAGCTGCCAAAGGTATTTCTTCTTATTTTAATATTGCGATTGAACCAGAAGTTTTATCATAAGACAATAGTGAAATGAAGTTTTATCAAAGTGAATTGCGATTAAGACCCTTCCAACGAGGGTTTCATTTGGTTACTGAAATGGTTCTAGAAGGTATTTCTGAGATAAAGGAAATTCAAATAGGAATGTTACAGGTCTTTATCAAGCACACTTCGGCAAGTCTTACGATTAATGAGAATGCAGATCCTACGGTTCGAATAGACTTTGAAAGCCATATGAACCAAATGATTCCCGAGGGAGCACCGTATTATATACATACCTATGAAGGACCCGACGATATGCCTGCCCATATAAAAGCATCGTTATTGGGGTCTTCTGTTCAAATACCAATTACCAACGGAAGATTGAATTTGGGTATTTGGCAAGGAATCTATCTCGCGGAACACCGAAATAATGCCGCGGGTAGAAATTTGGTACTCACGGCTTACGGAAGTTGAGTCGATCTCATGATTTTGGCTAAAAAACCACAAGCGAAGAATATAAACCATAAACGATATAGATGACAACGGAAGAAAGTATTCTGAACAAGATTCAAATTTTGATTACCAATCATTTCGATACACCGGAAGAAGCGTTCAGTTTTTTTGATGCCGATGGTAGCGGAAAGCTAAAAAAAAGTGAAATCAAGAAGTTACTCGAGGAAGCTAAGGTCAGTGGCTTTTTACGTGGACTAGTTAGTTCAAAGTTAATAGAAGGCTATGATAAAAGCGATGACGAGTTAATCGATTGGCAAGAGTTCAAAGCGGCCGTAGCTAAAATAAAGACCACTTAGGGCTTTGTATGGTATGTATGCCGAGATTGATCTTTATAACGCTCCTGGTATTTTCTTTGTGTAATTGTAAGGAGAAAGATAAAAAAAGACCTTCTTTCAAAGCGGAGAACTTTACCGAGCACTATATTGAGTACGCCAAGGGGACACTTCTTCTTCCCCTGAATTATGATAGGATTACCCATGAAAACTTACCTTATATAGTAGCAAAGAAAGACAGCATGTCATTACTCAATGGATTGCTGAAGTTTCTTGAGGCGGACCGAAAGGACTATGCATTATTTTCAAACCAAGAAAATAGTAATGACGTCATATTGATATTGAAATCGGAATACATCAACTTTTCCAAATCGGATGCCAACCAATACCTAGGGCTATTGGAGCAAAATATGAGCGCTACTTATGGTAAGGGTTCATATGAACGGTTAGAAAAAAAACTGACTCAAACAGAAAGGTCAAAATATGTAAAGATCAAGTATAGAATTCGTGGTCAACAAGGTTACTTTCATCAGACCCACTACGTGGTTACTTCAGCTGCGACGACATTTGGTTTGATCGAATTACGAACTGAAGCTACGGATTATGAGGACTTGATTAAAAGAATAAACTATTTGGTGAACTAACGAAAAAAGCCAGCGCAATTGCGCTGGCTTTTTTAAGTGAGATTTTACTGATTTATTTTACTTTCTCTACAATAGCTTTAAAAGCTTCTGGGTGGTTCATCGCCAAATCGGCAAGAACCTTACGGTTCAATTCGATGCCATTGGCTTTGACCTTCCCCATAAACTGAGAGTAAGACATTCCGTGCATTCTGGCACCCGCATTAATTCGGGTAATCCATAAAGCTCTAAAAGTTCTTTTTTTGTTTCTTCGGTCTCTGTAAGCATATAACATTGCTTTTTCAACCGCATTTTTGGCAACCGTCCAAACGTTTTTACGTCTTCCGAAATACCCTTTGGCTTGCTTCATTACCTTTTTTCTTCTGGCTCTTGAAGCGACTGCATTCACTGATCTTGGCATAATTTTTAATTTTTTGTAGTAGGCGATTCCTAATTCCGAATACGAAATTCAAAATTCTGAATTCTTTCTAATGGCCTAACTCCATGGTTAATGATTAAATTACCTGAAAAGAACGTTTACTTTAAACGCAATTGTTCTTTAATACTGTTAACATCCGATGGGTGTACCAACGTATCATGTGTTAACGCAAGCTTACGCTTTTTAGATTTCTTGGTCAAAATGTGACTCTTGAAAGCGTGCTTTCTCTTAATTTTTCCAGTTCCTGTAAGCTTAAAGCGCTTTTTGGCACTGGACTTTGTTTTTTGCTTAGGCATTTTTCTCCTATTTTAAATTATCTCACTTACCGTGCTTTAGTTTTTAGTAAGGTTCCCCAACACGGTCAAAGGAGCCTTTTGCATGCTAAACGCCGCTAACCAGCGGCCAGCAGCGTTTAGTATTTTATAGTCAAACGACTTTAAGTCGTTATTTCTTAGTCTTTGGTGCGATGAACATGGTCATTCGCTTTCCTTCCAATCGTGGCATTTGTTCCACCTTTCCCAATTCCTCTAGTTCAGAAGCCAAACGCAAAAGTAGAATCTCTCCTTGGTCTTTGTAAACAATGGATCGTCCTTTAAAAAATACATAGGCCTTCAATTTTGCCCCGTCTTTCAAAAACTTTTCAGCATGTTTCTTCTTGAACTCGTAATCATGGTCGTCCGTATTCGGACCGAACCTAATTTCCTTAACCACCACTTTAGAGGCCTTGGCCTTCATGGCTTTTTCACGCTTTTTTTGCTCGTAAAGAAACTTCTTGTAATCGATTACTTTACAAACAGGTGGATTGGCTTTGGGAGAAATCTCCACTAAATCCAATCCCGCTTCGGATGCAATTTCCATGGCCTTGGCCAATGGATACACACCAACTTCCACATTATCACCGACCAGACGTACTTCTGGAGCGATAACTCTCTCATTAATTTTGTGAGGGTTCTTATTCTCCCTTCTAGGTTGGGGCCTAAATCTTTTTCGTATTGCTATGACTTGTAAATTTTAATTAAACTTTATCTTTTAAAACGACTTTAAGGTACTATTTATTTCCGTATCGACCAAGTGGGTAAAGTCTTCGACTTTCAATGCGCCTAAGTCTTCTCCTCCATGCCGCCGGACAGAAATGGTATGGGCCTTTTCGTCGTTTTCCCCAACAATCAGCATAAATGGAATCTTGTTCATTTCTGCCTCACGTATCTTCTTGCCCACGGTTTCATTTCTACTGTCGACAAGCGCGCGAATTTCGTTATTTTCTAGGGATTTCAAAACTTTTTCAGCATATTTTTCGTTTTTCTCGCTAACCGGTAAAATTATCGCCTGTTCAGGAATCAACCATAATGGAAAATTACCTCCGGTGTGCTCTAGTAATAAGGCAATAAAACGTTCTAGGCTTCCGAAAGGCGCACGATGAATCATAACGGGTCTATGTAGTTCATTATCAGACCCTTTGTAGGTTAGGTCAAAACGTTCGGGTAGATTATAGTCGACCTGAATGGTACCCAGTTGCCACTGTCTCCCAAGCGCATCCTTCACCATGAAATCCAATTTTGGTCCGTAGAAAGCAGCCTCACCTTTTTCGATAACAAAATCCAATCCCTTTTCTTCGGCCGCATTGATAATGGCGTTTTCCGCTTTTTCCCAATTCTCTACAGAACCGATGTATTTTTCCGGCTTATCCAAATCACGTACTGAAACCTGGGCCCTAAAGTTTTCGAATCCCAAAGAACCTAATACATATAAGGAGAGGTCGATTACGTTTTTGAATTCCTGGTCCAGTTGATCTGGAGTGCAGAAAATGTGGGCGTCATCTTGAGTGAAACCGCGTACTCGTGTTAAACCGTGTAATTCACCACTTTGTTCGTACCGATATACAGTACCGAATTCAGCATACCGTTTGGGCAACTCTCGATAACTGAATGGCCTATGTTTATAAATCTCACAATGGTGGGGGCAGTTCATGGGTTTTAATAGAAACTCTTCATCTTGCTTGGGCGTATGAATGGGTTGAAAACTGTCCTCTCCATATTTTGCGTAATGGCCAGAAGTGACATAGAGTTCTTTCTGTCCGATATGTGGACTCACCACCATTTCGTAACCCGCTTTTTTCTGGGCCTTCTTTAAGAATTGCTCTAGTCGTTCGCGCAATGCCGCTCCTTTGGGAAGCCATAACGGTAAGCCCTGACCAACTTTTTGAGAAAAGGTGAAGAGTTCAAGTTCTTTGCCCAACTTTCTATGGTCTCGCTTTTTTGCTTCCTCTAATAGTGCGAGATATTCCGTTAATTCTTTCTGTTTCGGAAAAGAGGTTCCATAAACCCGGGTGAGCTGGGGTTTATTTTCATCACCTCGCCAATAGGCTCCGGCAACGCTTAAAATCTTAATGGCCTTTACAATGCCCGTATTTGGAATATGTCCGCCACGGCATAAATCGGTAAAGGTGTCATGATCACAAAAAGTAATGGTGCCATCTTCCAAATTTTCGATAAGCTCTACTTTATATTCGTTGCCCTCGGTCTGATACTTTGTCAAGGCATCGGACTTTGAAACCGATCGCATTGTAAAATCGTGCTTTCCTCTGGCGATTTCCAAGGCCTTCTTCTCTATCATGGGAAAATCCTTATCGGAAATACTTCCTTCAGGTAAATCCACATCATAATAGAATCCGTTCTCAATGGCTGGCCCGATGGTCAATTTTATACCGGGATACAATTCTTCAAGCGCTTGAGCGACAATATGCGAGGTCGAGTGCCAAAAAGCTTTTTTACCCTCATCGTTTTTCCAGGTATAGAGTACCAAAGCGCCGTCTTCGTTCAAGGGGGTTTTGGTTTCGATAGTGATATCGTTGAACTGAG
Organism: uncultured Flavobacteriaceae bacterium; assembly: GCA_947494565.1. GTDB lineage: Bacteria > Bacteroidota > Bacteroidia > Flavobacteriales > Flavobacteriaceae > Maribacter_C. Next base: position 298,743 of record CANLVG010000009.1, read on the forward strand.
CGGAAATAACATTTCGGGCTAGCCCTTCGCTTATACTCATTGCCACCTCCATGGGTGTAGTGCCCTTTTGATATTCCTTTACCGTACCGTCTGGTAGTGTTATGTTGATCATAATATACTCACGTAATAATAAGGCGACAAAGATAGTGTCTTGATCGCAGGCGGACAATATATTATTGGGGGTTTGTTGTGAATCTACCACTTTGTGAGGTGTGGTGTCTGAAGCCGGTTTGTTTTTTTGGGGTAGCACAGGTTGCTAGAGTAGGGGTAAAACTAGGAATACAGCTTTTTTAGGACTAAAATAGTTGCGCCGGACTATAAAATGTGTTAAATTTAATACCCTTTTTATGGAATGGTGCAAACGTAAATTTCTAGCATTTAGAAGGTTAAATTAAGAGTGAAAAAAAAAGTTTAAAAAAGATTGAAATAAAGTTTTTAATTTAAAAAACCATCTTATATTTGCACCCGCTTTGGCAGTGATGTCGGGTAAGAAAAGGAAGTTCATTTGACATATTGTAG
>CANLVG010000010.1 GCA_947494565.1 uncultured Flavobacteriaceae bacterium
CCTACGGTCGTACCGTCATTGGGCGCGAAGGTATAGGTCAGCGCAGCGTCATAGTTCGTAATCGTGGCAGTGCCCGCGGCATCGCAGGTCGCGTCCGTGACATTAACCGTCGGTTGGTCGGGCAAAGGAACAACTGTAATTATGATTTCAGTAAAAGGTCTACAGTTTGAATCAGTTAATTCAGGATCATCCGTATCCAATATAGCATAGACATAATATGTTCCGGCAGTTGCAAAATTGATTCCAGCATTTGAAGTGGCTGTTCCTCCTACTGGAGTCACTGCTGTACCGATTGGTGTTCCTCCTCCATAAGGATTGGCTTGGGCCGTATTGAACCAAACAAATTCAATATCGATATCATCAACATCGGTATCTACAGAAAGTGTCTGCTCTTGGTTATCTACACAGACTTCCATATCCGGTGATTCGTTGTTCAAAGTAGGACATATAAAGCATATGGGCGCTGTTCCGCTTACGTTTACCGTACATTCATCCGCTCCACCTAAAGTTCCATCCGGATCAGGACAAGCACCGTTGGGTACAGCTATGGGGGGAGATGAACTCGTGGCCTCAAAAATTGTAATATTATAATCAACACCTTGGGGATAAGTAAGTTCCAGTGTTCCTGATGTTACGTTAGTGTCACTTGAATTGGTCAAACATACAGATGTAGACAAAGTTGGAGTGGCATTTGGATCGTAGGCATAAAACTCCCCATTGATTCCCTCAATTGGAACTGATACGGTATATGTCCCACCATCATTGCACGAGGTTGTCGGAGTTCCCTCTGCCAAATTGCAAATCAAAACGTCAGCATCGCCACAACCGAATCTCGCTTTGAAGTTATTCACCTGCACATCTCCGTCAGCATCTTGGTCCCATATGGCAATGTAGTAATTGGTCGTAGCGTTAAAATCGGGAACCGGCAGTGTATTCCAAGTGTTTGAACTTTCGACACCGCAAGATCTAAGCGTTAGCGATGAGCAATCCCCACTTAATTCTTCTCCGTTGGCTGCGGTAGAAGTACCATTTGTTGAGGTATTTGAAGAATATAGCGCCCATGCTACGTTATCTCCTGAATTATCATTTATTTGGATTTGAAACGAGCCTCCGTTTGCCCGAACATCAAAATTTAACCAGATTATAGGTTCCCCATTGGTTGGATTGACAGGATTAACCACAAGACCAGTACTCGGATCTATACAATTGAGACCGGATACATCTACAAGAAAGGATGATGAATTATAAACACTATTGTTAAAGGGCGCCACTTGGGATTGCGTATTGGCCGCACTTCCACAGGCAACAATTCCTTTTGTATCATTGTTTCCCGGGGATTCATTTATAGTTCCATTTACCCACCCCGCGCCATCCGTCCAGCGCTGCGCACCTTCACATGGAGTATCGCTTTGCGCCATTAGACCTGATGACGCAAAGATTGTCAATAATCCTATTAAACCTAATTTTTTAATGATGCTATCAAACGTAATTTTCCCCATGATAAAGTTTTAGTAGTTATAACTTTGTCATAGCACTAGGTACACCAATACTGATAAGATTGTGGGCATCTTATAACAAAAACCTATATAAAGAGTAGTAAATAAACAAGTATTAGATTCTATTCCGGGGGAGGAAACATCGGTCTTGAAAGGGAAGAACAAGAAAGGTAGATGTAAAGTAAAAATCTAAATCATACTATTTGTTTGGTTAGGTTTACAACTTTTAAAAATGGTTTGTGTTTGTAAATCTCTTAATATTCTGTTAATAACATGCTAATTCTGAACTTATTATCGATGAAATGCACAAATATCGGCTTAAGTGGCGGAAATTTTCTTTCCAATGAAGAAACCTCATGCTTTTCAACTAAAAGTATTATCGCTTTCCTGCCTTCTTTTGTTCTTCGGCCTGCTCCATCATTTCGCGCATCTTTTTCTGAAATTTGTTCTCTTTCTTCGGTTTCTTTTTGTTCTCCTGTATTTGGGCATGTATTTTATCATTGTCCAAAATAAAATTCTTGATGACCAGCATGATACCAATGGTAATCAAGTTAGAGATAAAATAGTACAGACTCAATCCACTAGCGTAGTTATTGAAGAAAACAAGCATGAAGAAAGGCATCAAATACATGATGAATTTCATATTTGGCATACCGGGTTGTTGCGGCATGTTCTGGCCCGTGGTCATCATCATGTAGAAGAAAATCGCTACGGAAGCCAGTATCGGGAAAAGACTTATGTGATCTCCGTAGAAGGGAATCGAAAAGCCTTCCGGAAATTGATAAATCGTATCGAATGACGATAAATCATCAGCCCATAAAAACGATTTTTGACGTAAGGCGAACGAAGTGGGGAAAAACATAAACAACGCATAGAAAATAGGCATCTGAATGAAAGCGGGAATACAACCGCTCATAGGACTGACCCCTGCCTTGCCATACAGTTTCATGGTCTCCTGTTGCTTCTTCATGGCGTTGTCTTTATATTTCTCGCCAAGCTCGGTAATCTCAGGCTTTAAAACCTTCATTTTCGCTTGCGACAGGTACGATTTGTAGGTGGCGGGCGACATCGCCAGACGAACTAAAATCGTCATAATGATAATAGCGATACCATAAGGAAATATGCCGCTGAGAAAAGCATAGAACGGCGTGAAAACATATCTATTGATCCATCCAAAAATTCCCCATCCAAAGGGTATACTATCGTCGAGATTCAAATCACCGTATTGGTCCAGAACGGCTACGTCAGTTGGCCCATAATACCAATGCATGTTCTTGGAAAGCTCACCTCCTGTAACTTCTAAGGGAACGACAGAAGTATATTCCTTGGTAAAACGAGCGGTTCTACTTTCTTCCTCCACTAAGTTGATCGATGTAAGCTCGGCTGTCTTAAACTCATCTTTAGACGCGAGGATACTACTGAAAAAGTGCTGCCGGTACGACAACCATTTGATATCTTGCTCGGTATCTTCATCATCACCACCTTCTGAGAGCTTGTCTATCTTTCCATCTTCATGCGAATAGGTCAAACGGGTGTACCTATTCTCATACGTTATGCTTTTATTATGGCGTATTCCTTTTAGGTTCCACTCCATTTTCACGGGTTGACTACTATTTAGCACACCGTTGAGGCCTTGGGAGCGTATCGTAAAATCAACCAAATAATCATCGGGTTTCATTTCATAACGGTACTCCAAAAAATGATCTGGCCCGGTCTTGGCCTTCATACTCAAGATTTGGTTTTCACCACTTGTGGATAAGGTGGGTTCAAAATAAAGATTCTTGGTGTTCAAAACCCTATTATCGGATGTAGAGAAACTAAGTCCGAATTGAGCGTTACCATCTTTTACAAGGTACACCGGAATAGAATCGTAGGTCTTGAACTGCTTCATGCGGGCCTCGATAATTTGGCCGCCTTTATTGCCGATTTCAAGATAGACCAGGTCGTTCTCAAGTGTTGTGGTACCCTCAGAAGGTTGGGTATAGCCGAAAGCGCCAATTGCACTTTTGTAATTCGCAATCGCCGTGGAATCTTGAAGGTTTACTTGGGGACTTGTTGTGGTCAGGGTCGCATTTTCCTGTACGGCCTCTTCAGCTTCTTTTTGTTCAGCTTCGACCTGTTCTTGTTGCGCCTTTTGAGCTTCTAGTTCTTCAGGGGTAGGTTTGTTCTGGTAAAACATGAATATGAGTATACCGAAAATAAGCACAAAGCCGATTATGGAATTGATATCCAATTTCTTTTCTTCCATCTATTTAAGAATAATTTTGGTAACGTTTGATTTGTACTGATGCTGCCTGAGCTTCAGCAAATATATGCCCAATTACGGTTTTCATGCCATAGTGGCACTAGTTTGTTCTTTTTTATGCTTTAAAGCGGCCTTGACAAAGCTTACGAAGAGTGGATGTGGGCTGGCCACTGTACTCTTATACTCAGGATGATACTGCACACCCACAAACCAAGGGTGCTCGGGAAGTTCAACGATCTCGACCAACCCTGTTTTTGTATTGATCCCAGAGGCTACCATGCCGGCTTCGGCAAGCTGGTCTTTGTATTCATTGTTGAATTCATATCTATGGCGATGACGTTCGGAAATTTCGGTTGCTCCGGCGTAGATTTTTGAAGCTAAGGTTCCTTTTTTCAACTCACAATCCCAGGCGCCCAAACGCATCGTTCCGCCCTTATCGGTAATGTTTTTCTGTTCTTCCATCAAACTGATTACAGGAGCATTGGTGCTTTTGTTCATCTCCGTGGAGTTCGCCTTCTTTAATCCTAGAACAGTCCTCGAGTATTCGATAACGGCCATTTGCATGCCCAAACAAATACCTAAGAAAGGAATATTGTTTTCCCTTGTATGACGCACGGCTTTGATTTTTCCTTCTATACCTCGCTCTCCAAAGCCCGGTGCTACAAGAATACCATTGAGTCCTTGAAGTTTCTTCTCGATATTGCCCATGTTCAAGTGCTCGGAGTGGATGAAACGTACCTTTACTTTCACTTGATTGGCAGCACCTGCATGAATAAACGATTCTAAAATAGACTTATAGGAATCCTGAAGTTCTACGTATTTTCCGATCAAGCCGATCTCAACTTCGTTTCTTGGGTTTTTATGACGTTTCAAAAACTTTTTCCATTGCTCAAGATCCGGTTCTTTTTTCGCCTTGAGTGCCAATTTCTTCAACGCTACGGTATCTAGCCCTTCTTCCTGCATCAAAACAGGAACGTCATAAATGGTAGAGGCATCTATGGACTGTATCACGGCCTCTCGCTTCACATTACAGAACAACGCCAATTTTTCTTTCTTCTCATCGGAAATCTCATGTTCCGTTCTACAGACGAGAATATCCGCCTTGATCCCACTCTCCATTAAGGTTTTGACCGAGTGCTGCGTAGGCTTTGTTTTCAATTCCCCTGCAGCCGATAGGTACGGCACTAATGTAAGATGAATGACTATGGCATTGTTGTCGCCCAACTCCCAAAGTAATTGCCGAACGGCCTCTATGTAGGGCAGTGATTCGATATCCCCTACCGTACCGCCAATTTCGGTGATTACAATATCATAATCCTTACTATTGCCCAATACTTGTACGCGCTCTTTGATCTCATTGGTAATATGCGGAACTACTTGGACCGTTTTCCCTAAAAACTCGCCCCTGCGCTCCTTTTCAATAACACTTTGATAGATTCTACCCGTAGTCACGTTGTTGGCCTGAGACGTTTTTACGTTCAAAAAACGTTCGTAGTGCCCCAGATCCAAATCCGTTTCGGCACCATCATCGGTAACATAACACTCTCCGTGCTCGTATGGGTTCAGTGTACCCGGATCGACATTAATGTAGGGATCTAATTTTTGAATCGTGGTTCGATAACCCCGAGCTTGCAATAATTTCGCAAGTGACGCGGCAATAATACCTTTTCCAAGAGATGAAGTAACGCCTCCCGTAACGAAAATATACTTGGTCTTTGACATGGATCGACTTCTGTGTTACGGGATTCAAAGATACAAATACCGAAATGAAATCAATACTTCTTAGGTGGAAAATCTTTTTGCACCTTGCGTATCAGGGGCTCTAGGCCGTTGACCTTTATTTCGTGCATCGATTTCAACATCATGCCCAACTTACCTTCTGGAAAACCTTTTTGATGAAACCAGACCAAATAGGGTTCTGGCAAATCGACCAAATAACGGCCTTTGAATTTCCCGAATGGCATTTTGTAATGTGCGAGCTCTATTAATCGTTCTTTATCAGGGGAGATTTCCATTTTTTAAAACTAAAAAATATATCTTTAGAAGACTTAAATTTCAACCAAAGATGGAAAGAAGAAAATTTATAGGAGCTTCAGCGGCCGCATCAGTCGGTTTTATCGCCTACAAAACCAATGCAGCAATGCCCGCCCCGGAAATAAAGGAAATGAACGATCTTAAAGGAAATATCAATCACAGTGCCTGTAGGTGGTGCTACAGTAAAATTCCGATGGAGGATTTTTTAAAGAACCTCAATGAGTTGGGTGTTAAAGCTATGGACCTGACCGGTCCGGAAGACTGGCCCCTTATGAAAAAGTACGGCATCCATGCCTCAATGTGCTGGGGTGCAGGCAAGGGAATACCAGAGGGGTGGAACGACCCCAAACTACATGAAGAATTAATTGCCGATTACTTAAGGGTAATTCCTTTGGTGGCCGAAGCGGGATATACGAATCTTATTTGCTTTAGTGGAAACCGGAATGGAATGGATGACGCCGAAGGACTAAAAAACTGCGCAGAGGGATTAAAGAAAATCATGCCCGCAGCCGAAAAACACGGGGTTGTGATCCAAATGGAATTACTGAACTCAAAGGTCGACCATGCGGACTACATGTGTGATCGTTCGGCTTGGGGCGTGGAGCTCTGTAAGGCCATTGGTTCCGACAACTTCAAACTCTTATATGATATTTACCATATGCAGATCATGGAAGGTGATGTCATTCGAAACATTCAGGAGTACCACCAATACTTCGGACATTACCATACAGGAGGAAATCCCGGTCGACATGAAATAAACAAAACGCAAGAATTGTATTATCCAGCGATAATGAAGGCTATAGTGGATACGGGATTCAAGGGATATGTTGCCCAGGAATTCATTCCCACTTGGGATGACCCCATCGCTGCCTTAAAAGAAGGAGTCACCATTTGCGATGTTTGATTAAAAATCGTTCATTAATAGAATCTTCACATTTTAGAATCCGTTTTTTTTGCACCTTTGTAGGACAAATAAGCAGGGTCACTTTTACTTTAGTCGGCCCTAATTTGATTTAAAAACGGTTTTTAAACTATTCTTGACTTTCTATTATGAAGAAAAATATCATTCCACTACTTATCGCATTTTTCGCCCTTGGGGTTGCCAATGCACAAGAATTTAATGTAGGCACCAATGTTGTGAACGTCGGTATCGGCCTGGGAGGCGATTATGGTGATTTCTTGACGTCATCGATTTCACCCGGAATCAGCGCCAGCTATGAGCGGGGAATATGGGACATTGGTGGCCCTGGGGTTATCAGCCTAGGAGGGTATCTCGGAATCAAGAATTACCGCTACGAAACCGTTGGGGTGAATTCAAAATGGACGTATACTACGGTGGGATTTCGCGGGGCGTACCATTTCAATGGACTTGAAGTGGAAAATCTTGATCTCTATGGGGGTGCGATGATCGCCTATAATATTGCGAATTTTTCTGGTGATTCAGTAGTATTCAAAGTGCGCAGTAGAATAGCACCCACTCTTTTTGTGGGGGGTAGATGGTATTTCAATGATACGTTTGGGGTCTTTGCGGAAGCGGGATACGGTGTTGCTTTTTTAACGGTCGGAGGTTCGATTCGTTTTTAGCAACCGATTCGAGTCGCACAAGGCTACTGGTTTTCTAACGCCTCTTTTATTTTCAAGTTCCAAATGCGCTGGTTTTTTCGATTTCTCGAAAAATTCGTTTCAGCATCATACCGATTTTGAAAAGCGCTAAGTTCCTTGTTGTTCTTATTGTAAATCGATTTGACCTTGGACTTTATATTCGTACGGTCAAAGGTAGCTTGTGAAAACTCTTTTCTCAGTTTACGTGCGAACAACTCGGTGATGTCGAAATGTAGTTGCTCATGACCTAAGATAATATCATCACATAGTTCAGGCTTATACCACGATTCATTTGGGTAGAAATGGGTACTGATCTCAAAATTTACCTTAAGGTGTTTCGATGTATTGGACAGGGTCGTGAATCGATATGATATGCCACTGGCCGTGGTCGCTGCTACCCGATCGCTTTGGGGAGGTTCTCCCTTGAAATCTTCCCAGGTCAACTTTCGCTCACTCCATGAAATCGTTTCAAGTTCTTGCTGTGGACCAAGACCGAACAAGCATAGTCCCGTAATCAAAAAAACTTTTAGCGCACCCAATTGAACGTGATTATCTTTTCGATATCGGGATGCAGACTGTAATGCACCGGACACGTATTAGCCGTGTGTACTAAAATCTTCCGATGCTTTTCTGACACGTTTTTGGGAAGTTGTAAATCGATCTCGATTTTCGATATCCGCCTTGGATCGGATGACATATGCTTGGTCACCTCCGCAGTGGCCTCGGCAAGGTCGACTTCCAAACCAGCGGCTTTCATACCCATCATGGTCAAAATACAGCTGGCCAATCCCGTGGCCACCGTATCAGTGGGTGAAAAAGCTTCTCCTTTTCCGTTATTGTCTATGGGAGCATCGGTCAAAAAGACATCTCCGGAACGAAGATGCTCGCAACTGGTTCGCAATCCTCCCTTGTATGTTACTTTTGAAGTCATATCAATCGGTCAATTGTTCGATTCGCATATCATCGTAGGCCATAATATAAGAGGCTTGATTAAAATATCCAGAGGCGATATCCTTTTCATATGAAAATTTATTGCCTGTATATTCCGTTTGGCCGATAAGTCGCGATACTTGCATCAAATCATTCTTATACGCCAATTTCAATAAAAGATCATAGGTAAGATCAAAGCCGCGAACTGCATAACGATCAGGGGTATCGCCGAATTTTTTTCGATACCTTTTGGAGAAACTATTGTTCTTTGCTTCACGATACACTGACGGAAAGGTAAAATTCAAATTCGACAAATGCGATCCGGAAATCACATCGTTTTCAAAGGCATTGTTCTTATTGGTAGTAAACATGCGCAGTTGTAATTTTTCCTTACTTTTTTCTGGATCTAAGAGGGCATTATGAAAAGAGTTCAAAATCGAGGTCACACTGGAAATCAGTTTATAGTTTCCGGATTCCACAAAAACCCAGTTCTCTTTTTCCTCGGACAGCAATGCGCCTAACTTATCACGTACCACTCCGATATTCTTCTCTTCCTCTATCACCTCGGCAATCTTGGCTTCGGGAAACCGAAGTAGAATAGAATCTTTGGCAACTGTATTCGCACCGTCGGCGATGATTACAATATTTTGCTCTTCCCTTGTTTTTTCTACATAATCAAGCATTCGAACCCGTAAAACTTCATCTGGGGTGTAGGAGAAAAAAACATTGGTCATACTCAAATCGGTCTTTGCAGGTATCGGTGCTACCACCGGCACCCGATATTGAGAAGAACGCACAGCCACCTCACGCAAGGAGGCAACATCTAAAGGCCCTATGATCGCACTATAGCTCGACAGGTTTTCCCGAAGGAGAATTTCACGTGTTTTGGCTAGGTCCAATTCGTTGTCGAACGTTCGCACATCCACAGAAATACCTAACGAAGCGATAGAGTCCAAGGCGACTAAGGCTCCTGAATAAAGCCCCAGACTGTATTTCAAGCTATTTCGAGTACCTATAGTCCTTTGTACATTCTCCTTATTCGCAAGATTCAATCTGTTCAAACGAAACGGAAACAGGAACATGACCTTAGGTCTATTTTCAGGGTTGATACTATCCAACAAATCGATTTTGTCCAGCACCAAGGCATTTCGCACTTCAAAATTACCCGTCTGTCCCTTGGGTAATTTTAAGACCATCCCAGCCTTCAAACCCTCTTTCAAATCAGGATTCAGGGCCAACAACTCTTTATAGGAAATACCCAATTTTCGAGTCAACGAGAATTCGGTCTGCTTTGGTTTTACCTCATAAAAAATATAGTTATCAGTATTGATGTCTCCCCCTTCAACTTTTCGTTCTGGAATGCGAATGACCATCCCCTCCTTAAGCCCGTCTTTAAGTTCAGGGTTCAATTTCACGATTTCCTCTGCCTTGACCTCAAACTGTTGTTGAAGTCGATAAAAGTTCATTTTCGGCGGAACGGTATACGAGATGTAGAGTTCCGTGACTTGATTCTGAACACTGCTCCCCGGTTTTTTAGGCATTCTCAATTCTTGCCCTTCGGCCAGATAACTCGAATTCTTCTCCAATGCCGGATTGAGAACTACCATACTATCGAGGGTAATTCCATATTTATGGGCAATACTCCAACGTGTTTCTTTGGCCGCTACCGTATAGATTTCAAAATCGTCTTCGTTGATGGTATTTTCGCCCGGAGCCACTCTTTTGTATTTCGGAATACGCAGCACCATGCGCTTTTTTAGTTGATTAGAGTATAGTTCTTGATTGTACCGTTTGATATCATCTTCCGTGATATGGTAGCGCTTCGCAATACCATAAAGCGTCTCTTTCTTCCGAACCTTGTGCGAGGTAAAACCAATCGGCTCTTCAGGCACGGCTTCGGATGACTGATCACCGATAGCAGTGGGTTTTGCGGCGGCGGGAATCACTAAAATGGTATTTGGCTTGAGGTCTTGACCCGCCTTTATTTCCTTATTATACGTAAGGATGCTTGCCGCGGTCACATTGTACTTTTTTGCGATACCCGCTAAGGTTTCACCACTTCTGACCGAGTGCGTAGAAAATTGCTGTGCTGTTGCTTTACATCCCATAAAAACAAACAGGAGGAGCATCAACAGGCTTTTAAAAACTTGATTCATAGTTATTCCCATTCTATCGTTGCTGGTGGTTTGGAACTAATATCATATACGACACGATTCACTCCAGGGACTTTATTGATAATGTCATTTGACGTTTTTTGTAAAAATTCATAGGGTAAATTTACCCAATCCGCCGTCATGCCATCCGTACTTTCCACTGCTCGTAAAGCTACACATTTTTCGTAAGTACGTTCGTCACCCATGACTCCTACGCTGTTCACTGGCAATAACATGGCGCCGGCCTGCCAAACTTTGTCGTATAATCCCCAGTCGCGTAATCCTTGAATAAAAATATGATCCACTTCCTGTAAGATCGCTACTTTTTCACGAGTTATATCCCCGAGTATGCGAATGGCCAATCCTGGACCTGGAAACGGATGCCTTCCCAATCGCTCATCACCTACCTCCATACTTTTACCTACGCGCCGCACTTCGTCTTTGAAGAGCATTTTGAGTGGTTCTACCACTTGCAATTTCATGAAATCGGGTAATCCCCCAACGTTATGGTGGCTCTTGATGGTAGCCGACGGGCCTCCCGTACCGGAAACCGATTCGATTACATCAGGATAAATCGTACCCTGTGCCAACCATTTGGCATCTTCAACTAGATGTGCCTCGTCATCAAATACCTCAATGAACACCCGACCTATGGTCTTTCGTTTGGTTTCGGGGTCACTTTCCCCTGCCAAGGCATCCAAAAAGCGTGCCGAAGCGTCTACTCCCTTTACGTTGAGGCCCATGCCTTCGTACTGTTCTAAAACATCGGTAAACTCATTTTTACGCAATAATCCATTATTGACAAAAATGCAATGCAAGTTTTTGCCAATGGCTTTGTGTAATAAGACGGCCGCAACCGTAGAATCTACTCCGCCTGAAAGTCCTAAAATCACTTTGTCATCCCCAATCTTTTCCTTGAGCTCGGCAACAGTGGTTTCGACAAAGGCATCGGGCGTCCAGGTTTGTTTTAAGCCCGCAATATGCACCAAGAAATTTTCAAGTAATTGTTTGCCTTGCGAACTGTGATATACCTCAGGATGGAACTGAATACAATAGGTGTCTTCCCCATCAAATTTGAAAGCCGCGTTTTTGACATCATTGGTACTTGCCAAAAGCGTAGTATCCTCCGGAAGTTGTTTGATCGTATCGGCATGGCTCATCCAAACTTGTGACCCTTCTGTAATCTCATAAAAAAAGGGCTCCGTACTCGAAATCGCTGTTAAATTTGCACGACCGTACTCACGCGTATTCGATTTTTCAACATTGCCACCATTGAAATGCGCCAAGTATTGCGCCCCATAGCAAACCCCCAGTAAGGGTATCTTACCCTTGATTTGCGAAAGATCCGGATGTGGGGCATCATCGGCACGAACCGAAAAAGGCGAGCCCGAAAGAATGACCGCTTTGTACTCCGATACATCTTCGGGAAGCTTGTTGAAAGGTTTGATTTCGGAAAAAATATTCAGCTCACGAACACGTCTACCGATGAGTTGGGTGTATTGGGAACCGAAGTCTAGAATCAGGACTTTGTTTTGCATGGGCAAAAATAGGAAAATCGAAAATTTGGGAAAGGGTTCTTGAAGGTTATTTACGAGAGGTTTTTAACAAAAAACGTTGATCGACTTCTTCCGTCTGAACAAGGCCCAAAAATTCAGGGTGGGCCTGTTACCCAATAAATGGTTTAAAAATGACCCTAATTACAAAGAAACCGTATCTTTAAACAAAGCCAAACCCATATGAAATCCAAAATAGTATTTTGGTTATTGGTTGTTTGTGTCGTATCTCCCCCGCTCTGTGCCCAGCAAAATCAAAAACTGGATAGCCTACTCACGCTATATCAAAATTTGGATGATGGCATACGCAAATACGAGGTACTTGCCCAAGCCCATGAATTAACTTTATACAATGACATCGATGCCGCTAAGAACTATGTTGATCTAAGCGTAAAACTGGCAAGACAGCTAGATTATAAAAAGGGTATTGCGCAGTCAAACTACAACCTAGGGGTCTACTACAACAATATTGGTAAAAAGGATTCCGCCTTTGCATCCTACAAAAAATCATTACAACAATATATCGCAATCAAGGATATTTCGGGAGAAACGGCCGTTAGACATGGTCTTGCTATTCTCAAGTTTGCTGAATCGGATTATGATAAGGCCCTTAACCTAATTGAAGAGAATATTGAGATTCAAAGCGTTCAAAGACCTATCGATTCCAGTCGCTTGGCCTCATCATTTTATTTAAAAGGATATACGCAGGTAAAAAAGGCAAATTATAAGGTTGCCCTCGTCGAGACGTTGAAAGCATTAAAAATTTTCGAAAGAATTGCCCAACCGGACCGAGAGGCAGACGCCATTGCCCTTCTTGGGGAAATAGAATATCATCTGGGCAATATAGACCAGTCTTTGGAATATGATAAAAAATCTTTGGCGATTTATAGACGTATTAATGACAAATTTTATGAGGCGGAATCGATGCTCACCATAGCCGACACCTATATGGAAATAAAAGAGTATGATACGGCCATGGACTACCTAAATGACGCCCTACCATTAGCCCGTGAAATTCAGAGCCCATCGATTGAGACCATGATTTTGGGCGCTCTTGGAGATATTGCTACTGAGAAGGGGGAGTATTACAAGGCAATAAGTTATATCAAGGCCTCCACAAAAATTTCAAAGGAAGCCAAAAGACCCGCAATTTTAGGTGAAAACTGGCTGTCAACCAGTTTGTTCTATAGCAAGGTGAACCAGCCCAAAATAGCAATCCAATATTTAGATAGTACACTTCAAAATGCAAAATCAACAGGGAACAAAGATTTATTGCAAAGGGCTTATTTTGATGGATCGAAACTATATAGCGAATTGGGAAACCATAAGCAAGCCTATGCGTATTATGTGGATTTCCACAACATCTCGGACAGCATTCTAAATTCAGACAAGTCAAAGCAAATTGAAGAACTTCGATCCAAATTCGACACCGAAAAAAAAGAACAGCAGATTGTTCTTCAAGAAAAAGAAATCACCGTTTTGGAGCAACAAGCATCCATAAGCAACCTTCAGCGCATTTTGATGGGTATCGGTTTACTTCTTTCCCTTATCGGCTTTTATGCCATTCGCCAAAAAATGAAACGCAACAGACTTGAAAAAGAAAAAGTCGATGCTGAACTGGAATTCAAGAAGAAAGAACTGACCACCCATGCGCTAAACCTTGCCCGAAAAAACGAAACGCTGGAAAACTTGAAGTTAAAAGCGCAGGAACTCAAGGAAAAAGAAAACATGGGTGAAGGTTACAATCAATTGATCCGCTCCATCAACTTTGATTTACAAGATGATAATAATTGGGAAAACTTTTCACGTTATTTCGAGGAAGTCCACAAAGACTTTAATAGCAATGTGAAAAATAAATACCCTGGTGTGACCTCAAATGAATTGCGTCTTTTGGCGCTTCTAAAGATGAATCTTTCCTCTAAGGAAATTGCGAATATCCTCAATATTTCTGGCGAAGGCATCAAAAAAGCGAGATACCGATTACGAAAAAAAATGGATCTCACTACGGAAGATTCCTTACAAGACCTTGTATTAAACCTTTGAAAACCACGCTTACTAAGCCAGTCAAATAGATAAGCCATGAAAGATCTGATACTTTTTTTTCTTCTGATTTCGTTGTTTATTCCAAAAAATGTACTACCGCAGCAAAAAAGAAATATAGATAGTTTGCAAAAGGCATATCGGCAAATGCCCAACGACACTTCAAAAGTTGGGATACTTAGCGAACTGTATTACGGCACGTATCATAATGACCTAGATTTGGCCGAAAAGTATGCAAGGGAAAGTCTAAGACTTTCCGAAAAATTGGACTATCCAATGGGAGTTGCCCAATCACTCTATATGATGGGCAGTTTTCATAACACCCAGATAAACAATGATTCAGCCGAAGTTTATCTAAAAAAAGCATTTGCGTTGTATAGTGAATTGGACTATGAAAGAGGAATATTTATTTCCAATCATCTTATGGGAGCCATTGCCAACCGGTTAGGCAGGTATCAGAAGGCATTGGAAATTTTTACAACGTGCATCGAAAACCGAATCAAAGTAGGGGATTCCATGAAGCTTGCCGGAACTTATATCCACCGATCCAATGTTCACGAAAACATGGGCAATCATAGAATCGCGTATAATGACGTTCTATCGGCACTGGAGATTTACAATGAAATCGATCAGCCCCTATGGAAGGCAGATGCGCTCTATCAATTAGGTGTTTTGGACGCTATTTTCAAAAACTATGAGAAAGCAGCGGACTACAGCGTTCAAGCGTTCAAGATATATGAGCAATATGGTGACAAAAAATTTATGGGCACCTCAGCCAATGGTATTGGGGCGTACTATCTTAAATTGGGAGAATTTGAAAAAGCCATTACGTATTTAAATAAAAGTATTTCACTCTGTAAAGAAGTGAATTTAGCTGCCTTTGAAGGGGCTGCCAAAAGGCACTTAGGTATGGTATACATGAAACAAAAAAAATACAACGAGGGCATAGCCACCTTAAAAGATGCTTTAGCTGTAAATAGGAAATCAGGCCCTCCTATTCAATTGGTCAGTTCATTAAAGGCTATTGGTCAGGCACATAATGAAATCAATGACCCAAAGCAGGCACTGATTTATTTTAATGAAGCCATAACAATACAAGAAGAAAAAGCTATAGATGGTAACCCTGCAGAGTTTTATGAAGGCAAAGCAAAATCATTGGAACTTTTAAAAGACTACAAAGGTGCTTTTGCCAGTTTCAAAAAATTCAAAATTCTAAATGATAGTGTATTCAATTCAAACAAGGTAAAACAAATCGAAGAATTAAGAACCATTTACGATACTGAGAAAAAAGAACGGCAAATTGCATTTCAAGAAAAAGAAATAACGGTTTTGGAACAAAAGGCTGAAATCAGTAACCTGCAAAAATTATTGATGGGCATTGGTCTTTTACTTTCGCTAATTGGCTTTTATGCCATTCGCCAAAAAATGAAACGCAACAGACTTGAAAAAGAAAAAGTCGATGCTGAACTGGAATTCAAGAAGAAAGAACTGACCACCCATGCCCTAAACCTAGCCCGTAAAAATGAAACGTTGGAAAACTTGAAGTTAAAAGCGCAGGAACTCAAGGAAAAAGAAAACATGGGTGCGGGATACAACCAATTGATCCGCTCCATCAACTTTGATTTACAAGATGATAATAATTGGGAAAACTTTTCACGTTATTTTGAGGAAGTACACAAAGACTTCAATAGCAGGGTCAAATCAAAATACCCCCAAGTTACGTCAAATGAATTGCGCCTTTTGGCGCTTTTAAAGATGAATCTTTCCTCTAAGGAGATTGCGAATATCCTCAATATTTCCCCCGAAGGGATAAAAAAAGCACGTTATCGCCTTCGTAAAAAGCTGGACTTGTCCACCGAAGACTCTTTACAAGATTTGGTGCTAAGCCTTTGAAGTAAGGCGCTACCGAGCCTGTCTACCTTTTGTCCTCGAATTAATTTAGGGGTGTCCACCTCTTGTCCACCCTCTTTTTTTTACTTCCTAAAACCTACACTCTAGGTTTGTGGTGTCATTGAAAAACAATCTAGACAATGACAACCGTTTTGTGGTCTTACTCGATGAGGAACTGCAGTCTAACAATCGAGTAAGTCACACAAAAGGTATCTCGTTTAACCACAAAACAATAGCATCATGAAAACACAAAACAGATTTTTCAGCAAACTGATTACTTTCACTCTTATATTACTTGGGCTTGCCTGTAGTAAGGATGACCCCGTGGAACCAGGTCCAGGTCCGACCCCAGAGGTTACTACTTTTGAAGACGTTATCAAACTTGGCGGTGATACGGAATCATTCCCGACCTCAAGGAACGAAGTCACCAAAGACACCCTATCGGTAAAAACTGAAAATCCTACCGAAACGAACGAAAATGGAGAGAATGTTACCAAGCGTTACATCTGTACCAAAAGAAGTGTTAGTGTCACCGACGGTAATGGTGAGTTTCCATTATTCGATACGAACGCGGAAGTCATTTTCCCAGGAGCCCTACTTCAAGGAAAAACCTTGAATGAAACGACTCCCGCGCCCATAGTGGTCAAAAGGGCCGGAGGTACGATTTCCTACAACCTCAACGATGGTAACGCACAGTCTTTTTTTAAAGTCGATGAGGTCAAAAAAAGTAGCATCCAAAACGGAATGAACCGAATCATAGCAGGCAGTCAAGCGCTTCCCGATAATTTCGCACTTGAGATATTTCAAGTAGAATCGGAGAAGGAATTGGCTCTGGAAATGGGCATAAAAGTAGAGACCTTTGCCTCCAAAGTCAAAAGCAACATGTCTTTCAGTTCCGGGAAAAGCTACAATAGAACCCTGGTAAAACTCACGCAGAAGTTCTATGACATGAGTTTTGATCTACCTACAAGTCTCGATGAGATTTTCGATGAAAGTGTTACCCCCGAAAATCTGGCCACCTATGTTCAAGCCGATAATCCCGCCACATTTATATCATCGGTGGTGTATGGAAGGATTTTTTATATGCTTGTGGAGTCCACCTCAAGCCGACAAGAGATGGAGGCCAAACTTAGCGCTACCTACGAAGGTGTGACTGTAGGCGTCAGTGGTGAGGTCAAGGCGAGTGCTCTTGAAGAATTGAAAGATGTGAAAATCAAAGTTATTGCCTACGGGGGTAATGGTAGTTCGAAATTGGTTGGCGAAACCAACATTCAGCGTATTGCGGAGCTCTTAGATGAGACGAACGACATACGTTCCGGCCTCCCATTGTCATACGTAGTTCGAAGTGTAGAACGTCCGGACAAGGTCGTCGGAACGAATATCTCAACCGAACTCGAAGTGGTTGACTGCGAGTTGAAAGGCACTTTGCCACCCGAAAGCTATCTAGCTTTGGTCGATCTTTTTGATGATGGAATTGGTGCAGCCGCTCAAATTGACGGACCCAATGCAGTGTTCTATAACAAAGCAGGTACTAAATACGCTTGGTACAATGTAGATTTAGGCCAGGTACTGGGTGTCTTCGACATCAAGGACCCCAGTGGTCCGCTAGGGGTATCTTCCTTCGATTCGGTTGGCGCGGCGGTTAATATTGCTGATGGCAAAATACATATTTATGACGAAACTGGGCTTTTAGGTGAGATATTCAGCTATAAAGCCTGTAACTGTAATGGTACTGAAATACCTACAATCTTGCCTATTGGAGCCTACAATACGAATTCCCAAGGTGAGAACATCAAATATCCTGTAAATTCCATGTTTGGTGATTCACCATTTCCTTTCGCCGGTGACGGGTTTATAGCTGCGTCAAGGTACTTTGAAAACAGGTCTTCCGATGGTGCCAACATCGTTCATTTCTTCGGAAAACCAGGGAATGAATATGCCGGTTACTATGGAGACGGAACTTGGGCTGATAAAAATGATGTCAATAACTGGGGAGATGCAAGTCAAACGCACTTCGAAAGAATCGGAGCGGCCTGTCGAATCGCCATTGGAGGAAATAGCAATATTAGGCAACTCTTCTTTAACCAGGATGGCACTGAATTTACTATCTGGAATCCTCTTGCCCAAGATTCAGAAAAAGAATTTTCCGCACCTTGGGTAATTAATTAAGCATTAATTTGAGTTCGTCATAAAGCCCCGACCTTGTGTTGGGGCTTTTTGCACCACGTGTATTCGATCAAAAATTATGTGTGGTTTTTATTTAGATAACTTCTTTTAAAATACTGAATTAGAATTATTTAAATCGATTCCTACAAAAATAAAATTGTACCTATTTTTATAGCTTATAGTTATTTACACTAGTTCAAAATTGTAAGCATTAACGCATATTTATTAGTTCTTTAACAACATCGCTTTTAAAATAACCTGTACTTGTCACCTCAAAACCAAACCAAATACTCTTGAAATTGTGTCTTTCCAGTCGTAAAAAAATAAACCAGAACAAACACTCATTATCTTTTTTCTCCGTTCTTAAGTGTAACAGGGAACGGTAATTTTACGAACCGAAAACACCAACCAATTTGAAGCAACGCATCTATTGCTCCGTATTTTTTCTATGCTTTTTTTACGTGGCCAATGGAAAAAATAAAAGTCACCTTCCATCACTGGAACCATTCTCCTCGGAAGTAACCAGCCATGAGCCTGATTACCTTAGGATTCTTCAACAAAACCAGGCAAAATATACCATCAGCGGGTATATCAAGGAAAGCGGTAGCGGCGAAAACCTGTTAGGTGTTTCCATTTATGTTCCTGAATTAAAACTTGGAACCGTTTCCAATGATTACGGGTTCTTTTCCTTGACTCTACCTGAAGGACAGCATGAATTGCTTATTTCTTATATCGGCTTTGCCACCGAAAAACGACAAATAGACCTCACTGCGGATATCACCTGGGAAGTTGATTTGAGGCCGGCTACGGAATCCTTGGAAGAAGTAGTGGTCACTGCAGACGAAAAAGTAAAGGAAAGCAAAGTGACACAAATGAGTTCGATGCGTCTCAATCCGTTAGACGTGCAGGATATTCCTGCCTTATTAGGAGAAAAGGACGTTTTGAAATCGTTACAGTTATTACCGGGCATTCAAGGAGGTTCAGAAGGTAGCTCCGGATTTTTTGTTCGTGGAGGTACTCCCGATCAAAATCTGATCATTCTGGATGATGCCGTGGTGTATAACTCCAATCATCTCTTCGGTTTCTTTTCCGTGTTTAATGGAGATGCCATTAAATCAGTAGAAGCCTTTAAAGGAGGATTCCCCGCCCGTTTTGGTGGTCGATTATCCTCTGTCATCAAAATCGATATGAAGGATGGTAACAAAGAAAAGATTTCCGGCAAGTTCAATATTGGTTTGATTTCCTCATCAGTATTACTCGAAGGCCCGATCAACAAAGGCAAAACTTCATTTATCGTTAGCGGACGACGCACCTATGCCGATGTGCTCGCCCAACCCTTTATTCGAAACGAAACCGATGGTGAAGGTACCGGTGGGTACTACTTTGCCGACCTCAATTTTAAGATACACCATATCTTTAGTTCAAAAGACAAACTTTACTGGAGTAATTATTATGGACGGGACAAATTCTATGCGAACTACGATGATGAGTTTTCGAAAGGGCAAAATAAATTGGGCTGGGGCAACATCACCTCAACTCTTAGATGGAACCATCAATTCGGCAGTAAACTTTTCGCAAATACATCGGCCATTTTCAGCAACTATGAATTCAAGGTCAATTCAGAGGAAGAATCCAAATCAGAATTCGATGGCAATGATTACACCTTCAGTACCAGTTCGGGCATCAACGACTACACCTTAAAAACCGATTTCGACTACTACCCGAACAATAAGCATAGCATACGCTTCGGAGCCATGGCCACAAGTCATAACTTTACTCCGCAACGGGTCTTGATCAAAGAGTTCAATAATGATGTAGATACCGAACAAGAACTCAAGTCCTTAGAAAGTGCGGTTTATGTTGAAGACGATTGGAGGGTAACCGACAAACTGAGTTTATCCCCAGGATTGCGATTCAGCGCATTCAATTATGAGAAAAAGAACTATTTCAATTTCGAACCTCGTTTGGCACTTTCCTATAATATAAAACCGGACCTGGCTCTTAAAGCGTCTTACTCTCAAATGAACCAGTACATCCATTTATTGTCAAGTTCCGGAATAGGCCTACCCACCGATTTATGGGTGTCATCTACCGATGTCGTACGTCCACAAAGATCTGAACAATTTGCCATCGGTATTGCAAAAGACTTTTTAGATAAGGATTACTCGTTGACCGTAGAAGGGTACTATAAAAAAATGGACGACGTTATCGCATACAAGGAAGGGGCCTCCTTTTTAGCAATCGATGACCTGGAATCCGGGGAAACTACCAACTGGGAAGAGAACATTACTTCAGGCCAAGGGTGGGCCTATGGTGCCGAAGTACTGTTCAGAAAACAATCAGGCCCCTTAACAGGGTGGTTAGGTTATACCCTATCTTGGTCTGAACGTCAATTCGACGAATTGAATTTAGGCCAAAAGTTTTTTGACCGCTACGATCGAAGACATGATATTTCCGTCGTCGGCATTTATAAGCCCCACGAACGAATAACCTGGTCTGCCACCTGGGTGCTCTCAACGGGAAACAATTACACCTTACCTAATTTGCAACGGTTGAGTAACCAAGGAAATCTACCGGTCGGTAATCCCAGTAATTTTTTTGGTGGGTTTGGCTCCACTGAAGATTTCAGCACGGGCCGCAACAACTTTAGGGGAGAGACCAGCCATCGGCTAGATCTGGGCGTACAGTTTCATAAAAAGTTACGAAAGAACCGAGAACGCACCTGGGGCATCTCGATATACAACACCTATGCCCGTCAGAACCCTTTTATCTATTGGGTCGATGAAAAGTTCGACGATAAAGGCGATGACGACTTTACCAACGATACAAGGGAAAAAGAGCTGACCCGCATATCGGTACTCATGCTCATCCCATCATTCAATTACACCTTTAAATTTTAAAACTATGCGAACGATATACTTATCCGTTTTGGCCTCCGCTACGTTGCTTATCGCTTGTGAAAAAACCGTTGATGCCGACAAGCTCCTAGATACCGAAGAAAAGGTGTCGATTACGAGTTACATTTCCCCTATTGACACCATACTGCGTGTTAAGGTATCAAAGGCGCTTCCCGCAATTGGCACTGTCTTGAGCAACAACGATGAGGAGGCGAACAACGAACTGTTTTTGATTAAGGATGCCGTAGTAAGTATTACGGACTCCGAGGGTAATACGGCGGATTTCAGCTATTCGGAACAAGAGGAAACCTATATCTCCGATGCCACGAACCTCCCTATTTTAGAAGGCAGACAATATGTTTTGAATGTAGTTGCCAACGGAAAAACCTTTAGCGCCACCTGCACTATTCCGAAACGTGCTCCGGAGATAGTGGAAATTATACGCATATTCAACAATGATTTTGGAGGTGTAATCGCCGAAATAGATATTACCTTTGAGGATATTCTGGGAGAGCGTAATTTTTATATTCTAGGTGGATTTACGCAAGAAACTTTCGATGCGAATACCTTCGAGTCTCCATTATTCTTTGAATCAGATGGCCTATTGTCCGATAGTGTAGAAGACGGAATTACCTTAGGTGAAACCACTCGAATCTACCTTGGGGAGCAAGGGGATACACAACCCCAAGAAGTTACTTTACAGGTAGCCCATATCGACGAAATCGTTTACCAAAACATTCAAGCGTCAAATTTGAACCGTGATAATGACGGCAACCCTTTTATCGAATACAGCATCGCTCCGAATAACATTCGGGGAGAAAGCGGCGTAGGTATTTTTGCAGGGTATCAGGTATCGGAAAAAACAATTGTTGTTGAGCAGTGATGGGGATATGGAATGAAAAAAAACAAAGCTCGGAGTAAGTACTCCGAGCTTTTTGTTTCATCCCCGAACCACCAGGGAAAACCAACCAAACTTTTTTAACTAACTTTCTTTTTCAAAGTCACTATATAAGACGTCATTAAAAATGACTCCTTACAAAAAAGTATAGTTTTTTTCACTGTACGATAGCTATCCATGCTTCAAGGGCAATAAAAGTAAAAGTCCGGGAACCACCCCGGACTTTTCATCAAAATCAAAAAACCAACCTAAACACATAAACTTATTAGAATCATTCAACGTCTTTCAAAGCTAATTCGATGGGGACGCTGAAATCAAATCTTTTTTCATAGCAATTTGTATATGAAACAATGGTGCATCTAAAAACCCTACCCTATTCGTCATTTTTTTGAAAAAAAAGTTGAATATAAATAGTAGCAGCAGAACATCAACACTCCCTTACATCCTGTTTTTTAAGCACTTAGACGGAAAAATGGATTCTCACATAAATTCAAAAAATATCGATAAACGACAGCACTAAGGTTGCTGGTAGAGTTTTTCGACGGCTTATCGAACTTCTGACACCGTTATCTTACCCTTTATAGGGCAATGGCTACTTTTGACCTACAACCCAAATCAATACAAACCATGAAAAATATTGAATTCGAAGAATCTTCAACACCACATTTCAGCGGAAACACCTTCAGTGGTGACCTCTTACACCTTTTTAGAACAGAGTCAATCAGTATCGCTACTGATGACAACTGATCATAAATCCGCAAGAACGCTTTCAGCGGTGACTTCTTACATCTCTTAAAACAGGATCGCTCAGTATAACTACTGATAATAATCGATTCTGAAGAGGTATGTCTTTTTTTATCAAACTTTAAATAACAAATACCAAAAACCCAACCAATATGAATAAAAATCTACACTACCATTCGAACATTAACATTGAAACAACCCGAGTAAAAGGCTATCTATTGGCCTTCTTATTACTCCTTATGGGGCCGGCAGGTACTTTATTGGTTGCGCAACAAACAAATTGCGATTTAACCGTTGATATAGATGTAATTCAAAATAATTGTCAAGGCGAAGCGCTCTTGACGACAGACGTTTACGGCGGAAACACTTGTCAAGAAGTTATTTCATCATATAAAATAAAGGACGCCAGCACAGAAGGCAAGTCCTGTTTTCCCACTTGGGGGACCGGAGTCATCTTTCAAAAAGGTGGCGATTGCAAAGGTTTACATAATATCTGGAGAGCTGGAACGGATTTAATGCTACAGGAATTCTCCAATAATACGGCAAAAATCTCTGGGTCCGTGATTGACCCAAATGGTGTTGTCGGTACTGTTAACATTAAACTTTATGACAAAGCCAACAATGGTAACACTTGGCAAGACCATTGCTATCAAGTTGGAATCGCCGCGGACCCAAGAACCTTTTATAAGTCCTTCAGCGGTACCATTACGGCCAATGGACGGACAATGACCGTTGAATTGAAGGATATTAAGCAACACTATATTTTGGCTGATGGCGCAGGTTTTCAACAAGGTCAGTACGGAATAGGTGCTTGGACCGGAGGTACATTCGGGGAATGTACAGAATGGTTCGGTACGCTAGAACCCATGAACACAGGCCCTAGTAGGCAAGATTTGACCTATTTGTGGTCAACCGGTGAAACTACTCCCTCTATTACTGTAACACAATCCGGCAATTACACTGTGACAGTAAAGGGTTGTGATAACTGCACAGATATGCGTTCGGTTTACGTGGATATCCATACGGTAACCGCTGAGGTCGGAGAAGATAAGAACATTTGCAGAGGAGACTCAACTACCCTGACGGTAACGGGAGAAGGAACCTACTTATGGTCAACGGGCGAAACCAAGCAGACCATCGAGGTGGCCCCTGAAGTGGATACCACTTATAGCGTGACCGTGACAAACGGATCCTGTGAAGCTACTGAAGAAGTGACAGTTACAGTTGAAAATAAAATTGTTATCGGCGACTATGTTTGGTTGGATAAAAATCAAAACGGACTCCAAGACGATGGTTCGGCTGGAGTCAATAACATTACAGTGGAGCTATATCAATGTGGCGGTGACCTAGTTGACATGACCACTTCTGCGGATGATAGCGATGGCAAAGCTGGATACTATCAGTTTGAAGTTTGTTCGAATTCAGGAGACTATTATATAGTTTTCGGGGCGGAGCCTGAAAAGTTCGAATTCACATCAGCCCTTGCAGGAGATAGTTCATTAGATTCGAATGCGGAAGAAGATGGAAAAACGAACTGTTTCAACATTTCGGAAGAAAATGACCTTACAATAGATGCGGGCTTGCGATTGAAAGAGGTTTGTAGCATCACCGTTGATGCTGGAAAATCTCGCCCAATTTGTAGAAACTCAGGCCAAGTTATCGAGTTAACAGCAACCATTCAAGATGAGTCCGATGCTTGTGAAGGTGGGTGTGTTTATCCTATTCTTGAACAAGAACGCTGTTACGGACCTACGGGCAGCTTCGAAATTTGGTTGACTTCAATAGGAAGAACCTCCGCAAAATTCAGTGCTTCTGAACAGCGCTTTGAACGACTGGCCAACGGAGATGCCAGATATACGGCTCAGGCAACCAATGGTGTGGACAAGATCGATGTAGATGTGACTTTTTCAGGATATACTAAGACACCCACTTTAGGTAGCCCTAAATTAAACGATTGTCAAGATTATGATGCATCGGATTGGGAATATTGGACCGATTGGAACGGTACCATTACTTCTGAAAACCATGGTGTCTACAAGGTTTCTATGTTGGGAGCACCATTTCAAATGGGCGTAGGTGCAGATGTAGTACGATCAGGATTCGGAGCGTCTGGCTGGTTCTCGACCGAGGGTGGTGATGGCTATTATTCCAATGGTGATATCAATATTACCTTGGCCGAATGTCAGGAAAACGGTGTGGAATACAGGTGGACAACTCGAGATGGCAATATTATAAGTGACCCATATAAGAAAACCATCAGTGTTGACCAACCCGGTACCTACGTTTTTGAAGCAATGAACTGCATGGACTGCTTTGCCGAGGATAAAATCGTAGTTGGGGAAGTTAACTGCAATAAAACCCCTGTGAACGATAACCCAACTAAAATTTCAAAGGTATATCCGATTCCAGTAGCTTCTGGAGATGCCTTGACCCTTGAATTTGGAACAATTACACCAAAATTGGCTGGTAAGAAGTCGCTTGGACCTCAGTTAAAAGAGGATGTAAAAGTGGTCGTTTACGATATCAATGGAAGGATGGTTAGTGTACCTAGATCCTTCAAAATGATTGACGGAAAGGCGACAATTCATCTGGATATCAACAATATTCCAAGTGGTAAATACATTGTCAAGGCCCAAGGTCACTACTGGGCAGAAAGCAAACATTTCTTGGTCAATTAACCAAACCATTGACCAATACCCGAAAGGCTACAATTGTAATGATTGTGGCCTTTCTTATTATGGCACGTTATATCCAAACAGTGTTTAAAAAGGAAATGCCTTTGCTTAAAACCTAAGGAATTCTAATAACTCAGAACACTGAATTCCAAATGTAAGGGATCTAAAGCATCCAATAATTCAGGAATAAGCGCTGCTCCACGTTCCAAATACAATTCAGAGAAATTTTGGTTACGTTCTTGTAAGGACTGCCCAGGAAACAACTCATTTTGAATTTCCGTCATTCGGTTCACGTGGTCCCTCAGTTTATGTTTCTGTGCTCTCAGCAAACGCTTCTCAAGGCGATCAAGCCCCTTTTTCTGTTTCACCTCCTGTGCCTTCACAGCACCAATAAAAGAGGCATCGGTCTGTTCTGCCAAGTCGTAAAGGAATTTGAACTGATCTTCCAAAAGCTTTTTCTGTGGCGAGAAGTCTATATCGATATTTGATATTTCGCGTATTTTCCTATTGATGAAGTTATTTTGTTTTAGAAAAAGGTCTTCAACCTTCAATTCGAGCCTTTTTAATTTATCACACTGTTTCTTGGTAATAACCAATGCCGAATTACGGAGCAATAAGATCGGAAAGGCAACCTCCATCGCTTCGAACATAGCTTTCAACTCAAGCCAGTAAGCGATTTCACCGCCTCCTCCAATGTAACACAAATTGGGTAAGATCACTTCTTGATAGAGGGGTCGGGCGATAACATTCGGGGAAAAGCGCTCCGGATGTTCGTCGAGCTCCAGTAATAACTCCGATTTGCTCCACGAAACTGCCGTATCGTTCACATGGTATCGCTCGTCTTTTTCGATGATGCGTTCACGGACACCTTCCGACAAATAAAAATAATTGATTTCGCGTGGGTTTACCTGTATTCCATAGGCATCCGATACCCCCTTCAAGGTGGCTATCGTCTCGTTGACTTTGGTAAATGGAAGCGTTTCAAAAATATCCTTTTTAGCATAAGGTATCAAAAGGCGTTTCAGGTCAACATCATCACCATCAACAATGACAAGGCCATAATCACCAAATAAGGCATTTGCCAGATACCTTGTGGCATCGGTCAGGTTCGTATGATCAACATAAGCCTTTACAAACAGTTCTTTAAGCGCAGTTGCATTTCGGCTAGTCCCCAACTCGGTGGCAAAGGTATTGTAGACTTCGGCCAACCCCTCAGTAGATAAATGGCCTACTGCCCCAGAGGCTTCTTTGTTCAATTGTATTTTTCTACCGGCGTAATTAAAGTAATTGATTTCATCGAAATCATGGTCTTCGGTGGCCATCCAGTACACCGGAACAAAGTTATACCTCGGATATTCCTTTTTCAGTTGTTTCGCCAAATTGATGGTCGAGACTATTTTATATAAAAAATATAGCGGTCCCGTAAAAAGGTTTAACTGATGCCCTGTCGTTACCGTGAAGGTAATAGGTTCCTTTAACTGCTTGATATGATTTTGGGTCTGTTTGGTAATGGCAAACCCTTCGTACTGCTGGTTCAGGGATTGATACAGTATATCTCGGTTCGCTTGTTGAAACTGTTGCGCTTTCTCCTCTATTTGTCCTTGAAAACCCTTCTTATCCGGGAATCGATTGAAAAAAGGTCTCAGCTCCTCTTTGTTATCCAAATAATCGCAAATTAATTGAGAAAAATAACCGGTTTTCTTAAAGGGCAAACAGTCAACATCCATAGTGAAAAATAAAATCCCGTAAATATAAAAATACTGGGTTTTAGACGTATTAAAAATAAGTTAATTACTTCATCTTAAAAATTGTGCAGAACAAAGATTATTCTTAGAATTCTCAGTAGTAATCGTTAGATTTGAGATTACGCCAAAATGAAACGCTAGATGAAAAAAGCTTTACTACTATTCGCTCTTTTAGCAATGGTCAACGCCCTTGCACAAGAACTAAAATCACCTTCTGAATTTTTAGGTTACGAACTCGGCACTCAATTCACAAGACACCATGAGGTGGTCGATTACTATCAATACTTGGCCAAGGTGGCACCTGACCGCGTGCAACTAAACGAGTATGGCAAAACAAATGAACGACGCCCCTTATTACTGGCCTATGTCAGCTCGGCTGAAAACATAAAAAATCTTGAAAATATTCGTGCAGAGCATCTGAAGAATACATCTGGCGAAGGCAATCCTTCAAAGGCTATTGTCTGGTTGAGCTATAATGTACATGGCAACGAAAGTGTAAGTACTGAGGCTTCGATGCAAACCACTTATGAACTACTCACTACAAAATCGGATTACTTGGAGAATACGGTTGTTTTGGTCGATCCCTGTATCAACCCTGACGGTCGTGACCGTTACGTGAATTGGTATAACGAAACCAAAAACACGCCAAATAATGTAGACCCTAATAGTAAGGAACACCACGAAGGTTGGCTCAGTGGACGTGCCAATCACTACATGTTCGACCTGAACCGCGATTGGGCATGGTTGACCCAAGTGGAGAGTCAACAGCGACTGAAGTTTTTCAATAAATGGTTACCACACGTTCACGTTGATTTTCATGAGCAGGGTGTGGACAACCCCTACTATTTCTCTCCGGCTGCGGAACCTTATCATGAAGTAATTACAGATTTTCAACGCGACTTTCAAAAAACCGTTGGGAAAAACCATGCCAGGTATTTTGATGCAAATGGGTGGTTTTATTTTACAAAGGAAGTTTTCGACCTTTTATATCCGAGCTACGGCGACACGTACCCTACCTACAATGGAGGGATCGGCATGACCTATGAACAAGGTGGAAGCGGACGCGCCGGCCTAGGTATTATCACGAGTATCGGTGATACCCTGACACTGAAGGATAGAATCGCACATCATCACACGACCGGACTTTCTACCGTTGAGGTCGCATCAAAAAATGCACAAAAATTGAACGATGAATTCAAGAAATTTTATACCAACAAAAACTTTACGTACAAAAGTTATGTCTTAAACGGAGATCAAGATAAAATAGATGCCTTGACCCGATTGCTAGACCAACATGAGATTACATATCAGGCCGGTAAACAAGCAACTGTAAAAGGTTTTCGATACAAGACCGGCAAGACAGGTAGTATGAAAACCAGCTCCAATAGTTTGATTATACCTGGAGACCAATCAAAAGGCACGCTTGTAAAGGTTCTCTTTGAGCCCAATGCCAAACTCAGTGATTCGGTGACCTATGATATTACTGCTTGGTCATTACCCCATGCGTATGGATTAGATGCCATAGCTACCACCACAGCAGTATCGGGTACGGCATATGCCAAAACGGAATCAGCAACAACTAATTTAAGCGAAAGTGCCTATGCCTTCTTAACCGACTGGAACAGCATGAACGACGCACGGTTTCTGGCCGAGTTGATTCAAGAGAATATTCGCGTACGTTATAACTATAAACCCTTCACCCTTGATGGAAAAAGTTATCCGAGGGGGACATTGATTATCGCTAAGGGAGACAATAAAAACCATAAAGCCTATTTGGGAACCTTGCAGAAAGTTGCCGAAAAGCACAACAAAAACCTGACTCCTGCCCAAACCGGATTCGTAGATAGTGGCAAAGACTTTGGTTCAGGTTGGGTACAGGTGGTCAATGATGTCAAAATCGCCGTGTTATCTGGAGAACCAACATCCACTCTTCGCTTTGGGGAGATTTGGCATTTTTTCGAGCAGCAACTCCACTACCCCTTTGCTGTGATCGATGCGGATTACATGAACCGGGTAGACCTTTCGGAATACGATGTCTTGGTCCTTCCAGGTGGTTGGGGGTATCGAAGATTCATGAAAGAAGATACGCTGAAAGATCTGAAGGAGTGGGTACGAAACGGCGGAAAATTGATAGCCATGGGTGGATCTATAGATGCCATTTCAGGTGAGAAGGGCTTTGGTCTAAATAAGAAGGAAATCAAAAAAGACAGTGCTCATACAATGCGCCCCTTTGATGGTTCAGAACGAGAACGTATTAAAAATGCCATTACAGGAGCTATCTTCAAAACTAAAGTGGACAACACCCATCCACTGGCTTTTGGCTACAATGACAATTACTTTACCTTAAAATTGGGCAATGACGCCTTCGACTATATGAGCGAAGGGAATGTGGTGTACCTTGAGGAAAAACAAAACAAACCAGTATCAGGTTTTGCCGGCAGTATCGCGCAAAAAAATATCAACAAAACCTTAGTATTCGGGGTCGAGGACTTCGGCCGCGGCAGTGTCGTCTATATGGTAGACAATCCGCTTTTCAGGGGGTTTTGGGAAAACGGGAAGCTCTTTTTCGCTAATGCCCTTTTCATGGTCGATTGACATGTCAGCTCTAGCATCAATATAAAACACTCAAGATAAGGAAGGTATGCGAAGAAAAATTGGTAACTTTTAGGCAATCATAAATAGCAGAAAATGAGAACCAAGATCTTTATCTTAATGTTAAGTGCCGCCACATTTTTTTCTTATGGTCAACAGACCATATCATCCGACACCCCGGAAGAGAAACCAGGCATGGTCAAAGTGACGATACTATACCCTAATGGAGAAGGGAAAACATTTGACATGGACTATTATTCGAAAAAGCATATGCCCATGGTCGCCAATCTCCTCAGTGAGACCATTAAGGCTGTAAAAATCGACAAGGGAATAGCGGCAGGAAGACCAAATGAACAGATGCCCTATTTAGCGATTGGATACCTCTATTTTGATAGCCTTGAAGACTATCAAAGTACTTTTGGGCCGAATGCGGAAAAAATAGTCGGGGATATTCCCAACTACACCAATGTTCAACCTGTGGTTCAAATCAGCGAAGTTTTTCAATAATCGCAAATCCAAAGCCCGATTGTTACGGTGTTTAAATGGACAAAATGGGATACAAGTCCTCACGACGAACATATCGCACCAAGCAATTTTGTGGCTCATGGGCTATTCGGAAAGTGAACTGAGAGCGTTGACCACCTCAAAAGCGACTTTTGCGGAATTGTTCGAAGGTGCCGCAAAGCAACCGGATTTCTATTGTATTATAGGTGTTCGCTGAAGCTGTCTTGTAGAGGAAATCGGAAAAACCTTGACCTAAGTAGTACACCAACCTGACCAATTAGTAGATGAACTGGCCAGAGGCAAAAAATGGAAAAATCTTGCGAACCTCTTGATTCAAATTGCTTTCGCAGCATACACAATGAAACACAACCTGAGATGAATACTATATTTGACACCTATACACCTGATGGGTTCGGCACCATGAACCCGTATCTATTCGCGGAAAAACCCCTAGCACTTATTACCTTTTTAAAAGAGGCCTTTGATGCGCAAGAGGTTCATCGTACCGTCAATCCAAAAACTGGTGATCTGGCCAATGTTATTCTCAAGATCGGTACTTCCTGTTTCATGATAAGTCAAGCACGGAAACCCTTTCTCAACATGCGAACGGCCTTTTACTTATATGTCAATAACGTAGATGAAGTCCACCAAAGAGCTATTGAATATGGGGCCAAAGAAGAATTTGCACCAATGGACATGGATTATGGAGACCGTCAATCCGGAATTGTAGACCCCAGCGGAAATTATTGGTGGATTTCCAAACGTCTGGTAAAAAAAGGATATCACCAATAACCCATAAAGCTATCAATAGTAACCGCTATGAAAAGACTTTTTCAATTATCCGCTTTTGTAATCTTTGTACTATGCGGCTGTGGCCCCGAAAAACCCAAACCGAACATTGAACAATGGAAATCTGAAATCGTACAAGTTGAAAAGGATTTCAATGCAATGGCCCAAAGCGAGGGCTTAGCGAATGCGTTTCATCACTATGCCGCGTCTGATGGCGTCATCAGAAGAAAGAACAAAGTCGTTCAAGGCAAATCCGCCATAAAAGACTGGTATTTACAAGATATGAGACCAAACGAGACGCTCCAATGGACACCCACTTTTGTTGAAGTCAGCAACTCGGGGGATTTGGCCTACACCTATGGCGACTACATATTCAAATCAGTAGATTCTACAGGTGTGATCAAGGAGAACACCGGAATTTTTCACACCGTCTGGAAGAGACAGACCAATGGAGAGTGGAAATTTGTATGGGATTAGTACAAGTGATTTACCAAATCTTCCGCAATCGCAATTCAACTTGACCAATAAGTTGTAAATTCAAGCACAAAACCAACTTTCATGTCCTTTAGATTATTTTTTACCACCGCCTTTCTGGGTCTAATGACCATCGCATGTTCAGACCCTAAAAAAGAACCCGCTACCCTACTTATACATGGAGGACCTATCTATACGGTCGACAGTACCCAAACCATGGTAGAGGCGGTAGCCACCAAAGACAATAAAATACTCTTCGCCGGTAGTCTTGCCGAAGCGGAAGCATATCAAAACGAGCAAACACAGATCATTGACCTTCAAGGAAGGACCATGACCCCGGGTTTGATTGAGGGGCATGGGCATTTTATGGGTCTGGGTTATAATGAACTGAACCTTGACCTGATCCATACGACAAGTTATCAAGAAATCGTTGATGCGGTCGCGCAGGCCGTAAAAAGTGCCGAACCCGGTGAATGGATTACCGGGCGAGGATGGCACCAAAGCAAATGGGATGCGCTACCCGAAGATGCCGTCAATGGATTTCAAACCCATTATAAACTCAGCGAGGTATCACCGGACAATCCGGTATACTTGAGACATGCCAGTGGCCATGCTGGTTTTGCCAATGCCAAGGCTATGGAAATTGCAGGCCTCACTGCATTGGATAAGGAGGGCGTCAATAAATTTGAAGTAAAAGGTGGTGAAGTCATGATGGATAATCTAGGAAGTCCAACAGGAATTTTCAATGAGCGTGCCATGACCCTGATTACCCAGCACATTCCTGAGACCACTCCTGAAAAGTCCATCAAGGCATTCGAGCTCGCCGTTGCGGCATGCCATAGAAATGGCATCACAGGTTTTCACGATGCGGGTATCGGTCGTGAGACTATTGCGCTTTATAATCAAATGAAGGATGAGGATAAGTTGGGTATACGAATGTATGCCATGCTTACCGGTTGGGACAAAGAACTGCTGGAAGAGTG
Source organism: uncultured Flavobacteriaceae bacterium (assembly GCA_947494565.1). GTDB lineage: Bacteria > Bacteroidota > Bacteroidia > Flavobacteriales > Flavobacteriaceae > Maribacter_C. Next base: position 32,411 of record CANLVG010000010.1, read on the forward strand.
GTATGAGAAGGGTCCGGTCGTAGATCCGGATCATCTGTTCACCATTCGCTCCGTTAAACTGAACTGCGATGGGGCACTTGGTTCAAGGGGAGCTTGGTTGCTGGAAGCTTATTCCGATAGACCTGATCATTTTGGTCATGAGACCCTACCTATGGAATTTGTAAAGGAAACCGCCTTGAACGGATTGCAAAACGGTTTTCAGGTCTGTGCCCACGCCATAGGTGATCGTGCCAACCGCGAAATACTTGACCGCTACGAGGCTGCTTTTGATGAGCTACCAGAACTTCGGGCAGATCACCGGTTCAGAATCGAGCACGCCCAACATCTTCACCCTGAAGATATTCCCCGTTTTGCCGGTCTTGGCGTCATACCCGCTATGCAGGCCGTACATATGTCATCCGATAGACCATGGGCCATTGACCGTTTGGGTGAAAAACGAATAAAAGAAGGTGCCTATATGTGGCAAGACCTGTTACGAAGCGGTATTCCTATCGTCAACGGAACAGATGTACCCGTAGAACCATTAAACCCGATTGCAAGTTTTTACGCCAGTATCAGTAGAAAAACCCTAAAAGGTCTTCCAGAAGAGGGATATGAACCGGAACAGAAAATGACACGTGATCAGGCACTCAGATCATACACCCTTGACGCCGCCTACGGGGCTTTCGAAGAAGCTATCAAAGGATCGATCACGCCGGGCAAACTTGCCGATTTTACCATATATGATCAAGACCTGATGACGGTTCCTGAAAGTGACGTCTTAAAAACACAGGTCGTAATGACCATTTTTAACGGAAAGATAGTCTACGGGAAATAGCGCTTATTGGGTTATAGTACGCTCAGGAAAGCATGTTCTGGCCTTTTTGTATTTTTAAAGAAGCGCCACTCGAACAATTATGAGAAAAACACTACCCATATTGGCCTTGATAGTATTGTTATCATGCCAAAAAGAAAAGGAAGCGGAATCCTCAACGATCTCTGACTTCCAACGCTTCATCGAAAGTTTTAATTCCTCGAACACATCGACGGACATTCCTGATTTAAGTGCAACACACTTTGCTTCTGAACTTGAGCGTACGCGCGAACAACTGGAATCATTGGCCAAGATCGACACCCATCAACTCTCTTTCGAAGATAGGATCGATTGGAGATTTGCGCATAGTATTTTAAAAGGGCGAGAGATCAGGAAAGCGAAACATCAAACCTGGAAATTCGATCCAAGAAACTATATGTCTTTTCGTGCGCTCGGCACTAGCATGGAGCGACCAGGAGCACTATCCGAAAAAATCGAACAATTGGAAATGCGCTTAAAGGCGATACCCGTTCAATTAGAGAACGGTCAGAATCAATTAGAGTATTATGTACCCCGATTTCAAGAGCTATCCCTGTTTATGGCCAATAACGCGAAAACGCTATTCGGTTCGGATTTAATGACATTTGCTACCGCATCGGAGGAAAGCCAAAAATTAATTCCGCTCATCACAAAGGCCCGAGAAAGCCTTGAATCGTTTACCCTCTTTATTGACGAGGAACTACCTAAAAAACCGAAGCGCCATTTCGCGATGGGAAAAGAAACGTACAATCGTGTACTCAAGAGTCAATTCTTACTGGATTACGATGATGAGACCCTTTGGAAATACGGGCGAGAGCAGTTTGATAAGACAGTCACGGAACTAGAAGCCCTGGCTACGGAAATAGACCCGTCCAAAACATGGCAAGAACTGGTCATTGAAATCAAAAACGAGTACCCCGAGCCGGACCAAATGATAGCGGCACATCAACTTTGGGTCGATAGTTCAAAGGCACATATTATCAGTAAAGACCTCATACCCATACCTTGGAAAGAACAAGTACAGGTAGTGCCCAGAGCGGAATACTCGAGAAAAACATCCTATTATGGTAACTTTTCACGAGCTCGCGAAAAAGACAAGGATAGTGTGTTCACCGCAAAGTGGATGATCAATCCGTTTGAAGACCAATGGGACGAAAAGACCAAACAAGAATATCTCGTAGAACATGATTGGGGTGTCATCATAGTAACGGCCCCTCATGAGGCCTATGGCGGACATCACGTTCAAGGACTATATCAAATGCACAATCCGAGTCTCCTCCGCAGACAAAACGGAATATCATTGTTCAGCGAAGGCTGGGGACTTTACAATGAACAATTGATGAGCGAGACCGGATTCTTTCCGAATAAGAGAATTCACCTGAGACAATTACAACTACGACTCTGGCGGAATGCAAGAGTAGTTTATGATGTGGGCATGCATACCGGGAAAATGACCTATGAAGAAGCCATAGCGATGATGACCGAGAAGGTCGGTTTTCTTCAGTGGGCCGCACAGCTCGAAATAGATTCGGCCTCGGAGAGACCAGGTTATTTTATCGGCTACTTTATGGGAATGAGCGAAATACTAAAGATGCGCTCGCGTTTCAAGGAAAAAATGGGTGCCCAGTATAGGCTGAGGGACTTTCATGAGAGACTTCTTAAAATCGGCAATATGCCTCCAAAGCTTATCGAAACTTCTTTATTCAGAAATTAGTAAATTACTCTAAAGTATATCGTATGAAAACAATGACCTGTCACCAATTGGGTGGCGCTTGCGACCTCGAATTTACTGCCAATACTTTCGAGGAAATCGCTGAAATGAGCAAAAAACATGGTACCGAAATGTTTCAAAAAAGCGATGCAGACCATCTTAAAGCCATGGAAGATATGCGGCAATTGATGAAATCGCCAGAAGCTATGGCCGCATGGTTCGAGAATAAAAGAAAGGAATTCGAAGCGCTACCTGATAACGCTTGAAGCATCTATTTCGGTGTTTGTTATACCTCTAAAATCGCTTCGATATTGGGTTTGAAATAATTGGGCCCCTTGAGAACCTTGCCGTCTTCACGATAAATAGGTTTTCCATCGGCTCCTAATTTACTCATATTACTGCGCTGTATTTCTTCGAAAACTTCTTCTATCTTGTGTTGCATTCCGTGCTCCAAAATAGTACCACAAAGAATATATAACATATCACCCAAGGCGTCGGCAACCTCAACCATATCGTTGTTTTGTGCAGCCTCAAAGTACTCTTTGTTCTCTTCGTCCATCAAGTTAAACCGAAGTTTGTTTGTGTTTTCCCCCAAATCGGCACGCATACGTTCCGATACACCCAAACCAAATGAGTTATGAAACAACCGTACCGCTTCTATCTTACTTTTCATTGTTATTTGTTTTCGATTAGCTTTGCGTAAAAATAGAAAATATGTTCAGCAACGGGCAAATAGTTTTTGCACTCTTATTTATTGTAGTTTTTGCGATAATCGTCTTTTATTCTTACAGAAAAGATAAAAAATTACATCTAAAAAATTATAAAGGAGTAAAATGGGTAGGCATTTCCTTCATAATATTCTTAGTTATTCTCTTCTGTATTAAGTATTTACTTAAAAATTAACATATTCTTTGAGAGTGTGACAAAAACATCGATTTTAAGAACAATTTTGCATTTTATCGCGTATAATATACCAAACATCGTAATTTTGCGTTGTTTATCGTATAAGGGGCAATAAAATGATAACATTTTTTACTATTCTTTTTGTAATTATCGGAGTCAATGCCATCATGCTGTTCATAAGTTCGAACACCGTTGGCCGAAAAAGAAAGACGACCGATGGACGCGCGGAGACTTCGGCATCCAAAATATACCCAATTGATTTGATTTCTTCCAAATATAAGAAAGCGGTGTAATCCTCTATTCTTTTCCGTCTCAAAGCAGTCTTTTTTACTATTTACCACATTTAACTTTTCCGACACTAGTTTATATCCTAAATACTCATTTCATACCTTTGGGTATGCAGCAACTATTATTGGTCTTTTTGGGAGGAGGATTGGGAAGTATGCTCAGGTATTTCATTTCAAAAAACCTCAACCCTTATTTTCAACACTTCTTTTTAGGGACCTTTTTAGTGAATATCGTTGGCTGTTTACTCATCGGTCTCGTACTAGGACTGTCTTTAAAGAACAACTATCTTTCACAGAACCAAATACTACTTCTAGGCACGGGTTTTTGCGGTGGCTTCACCACCTTCTCCACTTTCGCATTCGAAAAGCATTCACTTCTAAACGATGGGGCATTTTTTCACTTCGCCGTCTATACGGTTTTGAGCATTGTGGTGGGCATTCTAGCAATCGCATTAGGACTTTGGCTAGCGAAGTCCCTATAAATCGGCCATACCCTGGTTTTTTTAATTATTTAACAGAATAGCAACCTTTTCGTTATTTTTTGAACAATTCTTAAAGAATTGCACCAAACACCTCTATTTTTTCAAAAAAAACAACATTTCATCGACCCACTTCTAAGTAAATCATCATTATTTCTAATATAAATTTCACATACCCTTAAAATTTAGGGGTATAATTTTATATAAACATAAAAATTGCGACATAGACCCTAAAAATTACAGGGTCTTATTTTTTTTCACATACATTTGACGCTATAAATAACAAAAACAATATGATGAGTTTAAATGTATTCGCGAATTGTTTTATCGAACATTCGATTCATCATTTATAACCAATTAAACCTTTTAAATAGTAACACAATGAAACAAGTCGAGGCAATTATCAGAAAGTCAAAATTTGATGACGTCAAGAAAGCGCTTCATGAGATTGAAGTGAACTTCTTCAGTTATTGGGATGTAACTGGAGTAGGCAATGAAAAACAAGGTCATGTATACCGAGGTATTTCGTATAGTACAACCGACATTCAACGTCGCTATCTCTCGATAGTGGTTTCCGATGAATATTTGGAAAAAACGATCAACTGCATTTTAGAATCGGCCTATACCGGCAATGTAGGAGACGGAAAAATCTTTGTTTCCGAAGTACTGGAGGCCTACAGAATACGAACCAAAGAAAGCGGTCACGCTGGAATCAACTAAAAACAACCCACTAAACTTTTAAAAAATGGACGCAGGATTATTTACAGCAAATAATGTATGGATGATGTTGGCCACGGCCTTAGTATTCTTCATGCACACCGGATTTGCATTTTTGGAAATAGGATTAACACGACAAAAAAATACCATAAACATCTTATTTAAGAACATCTTCATCATTACAGTAGGGCTTTTGCTTTATTATGCTTGGGGCTTCAATATGATGTATCCCGGTTTTGAAGAAGGTTCTTCAGGAATATTTGGTTTTGCAGGCTTCGGTATTGCTGCCCCGGAAGGTGGAATGACCCCTGAGTATGCCGATGGCGGCTATACCTGGTGGACCGATTTCCTTTTTCAAGGAATGTTCGCGGCTACGGCCGCCACAATCGTTTCAGGAGCGGTAGCGGAACGCATCAAAATAGGTGCATTTATGATATTCACCATTTTCTACGTAGGACTCGTATATCCCATCGTTGGGGCCTGGAAATGGGGAGGCGGCTTTTTGGATGCATGGGGATTCTATGATTTCGCAGGATCCACATTGGTACACTCCGTTGGCGGATGGGCCGCATTGGTCGCTATCGCCCTATTAGGGGCTCGAATCGGAAAATTCGGGGAAGACGGCAAGCCCAAGGCGATTCCGGGGCATAGTATCCCGCTTGCCACAGCAGGTGTACTCATATTATGGTTGGGTTGGTTCGGCTTTAACGGAGGATCGGTCTTATCTGCCGACCCTGAATTGACCTCTTTGGTATTGGTAACCACGAGCTTGTCGGCAGCTGCAGGAGGTGTAGCCGCAATGATTCTCTCTTACATACTATACAAGAACCTTGATTTGACCATGTTCTTGAACGGAATCTTAGGCGGTCTGGTCGGAATTACCGCTGGTGCCGATTTAATGTCCCCCAACGAGGCGGTCATCATAGGGCTACTTGCCGGTATTATTATTGTCTTGGGCGTAGCGCTCATTGACAAACTTAAATTAGACGACCCTGTTGGAGCTGTTGCGGTACACTTGATATGTGGTATTTGGGGAACATTGGCCGTTGGAATCTTTGGTTCTAAAGCCGGTGGAGGACAATTCATGGTGCAACTCTACGGAGTATTGATCATCGGCGCCTTTTGTGTGATCACTTCAGGAATCATTCTGGGCGCACTTAAAGCCATTACAGGATTGCGAGTATCGAAAGAAGAAGAAATCGAAGGACTTGACCTTCACGAACATGGTATGGACGCCTATCCAGACTTTACGAATGACTAATTGAAATAAAGGCAAACGGAGCGTTTTGCAGAACGCTCCGTTTTTAAAACGCTAACAAACATCAAATCTTAAAAACCCGTCGCAGGGAAATTTAAACTCAAATATTATGAAAGCGATTCTATATACAAAGTACTTAAAAAAAATCCTTATTCTGTCATGCGTACTTTTGGCATCAAACAATTTGCTGGCGCAAGATGAAGAAGATTCAAAACCTGCCTTGAAATTCAGCGGTTCTGTTGATGGATATTACAGAACTAACTTTTCGGGTTCACCAACTTTTGATGATGATGGCAATCTATTGACCAATACTCCAGATCCAGGTACGGCATTTGCCAATCAAACAGGTTTTGCCGTAGGTATGGGTAACCTAATCGCAACTTATGAAGGTAGTAAAGTTGGTGCCGTTCTTGATTTAGTTGTTGGGCCGAGAGGGGCTGGCGCTACTTTCAATACCGATATTGTTGACGGTATCGTCAATCAAGCTTATGTATACTGGAATGTATCCGAAGCTACAACGCTAACACTCGGACGTTTCAATACTTTTCTAGGCTATGAAGTTATTGCACCTCAAGCCAACTTTAATTACAGCACTTCATACTTATTTTCCAACGGTCCTTTCTCTCATGTTGGCCTAAAGGCTGATTTCGCACTATCGGATGACTTTAGTTTGATGTTAGCGGTAATGAACCCATGGGATACCAACAACATTACAGCTACTGGTGAATACTCTTTCGGAGCGCAGTTAGGATTCTACGGACAATTCTTAAACTTTTACTATGACAGTGGTGAAAGTGGTGGTTTAGGTACCGAGATTGACTTTACCGGAGGTTTTGATTTATCCGATAAGTTTTTCCTTGGAATCAATGCAGCTTACGATACCAACGGCGCAGCGGATACTGGCTTCTATGGTGCAGCACTCTATCCACAACTAAGTACTTCCGATAGCTTTGCAATTGGTTTAAGAGCAGAATATTTTCAAGTGACAGATGGCAGCGAATCCGTGGGAGACGCGGTTACAGCTTTTACATTGACCGGAAGCTATACAGTAGAGAGTTTAATTATAAAACCAGAGCTTCGCTTAGATAGTCTTACCGATGGTTTTCTAGATGATGATGGTGCAGCGTCGGATAGCCTGGCTTCTTTTACACTGGCGGCCATCTATGCCTTTTAATAAACATGAGTTTAATTGGTTGAGTTATTTATAGTTTTTAAGTTCAAAAACCCTGACGGAATCGTTAGGGTTTTTTTTAGTATTGGTCATATCCTTTTTTAAAATCCTTGACCCCGGCCGTTACCTTGGTCGACAAATGATTGACACTAGGCACTAAAGGGCAGGAATACTTTTTATTATAGACACAATACGGATTATATGATCTATTAAAATCAAGCGTTATCGAATCCCCTTTGGGAATTGACAAATCTAAATAGCGACCGCCCCCATAGGTCTCCTCTCCATTGGTCAAATCAGTAAACGGCAGAAATAGGTATTCTTCATACCCCTCTTCGAGCATCAATTCCTTATTTTGATAGATCTCCAACTGATGTTTCTTGCCGTTCAAGGAAAAATGCGCCACTCCAAAAACGACCTCTTCCGAGGTTCTATCGGTAGTCGTGGGCATCATAAAGGGAATGGCATCGGGTGTTCGAACAAAACGAGCTTGAACAACATAAGAGGTATCCGCTGGAAAAAAATCAAGCGTTTCGAAGTCTTTTCTAAAACGATCGGGCAAAGGGGAGGTCTCGGGATCTTTGAACTCTTTATTCAATTCTTCCTGAAATTCGATAATACTGCGAATCGCATCCGTTCTTTCCGAAATACGTTCTTCCTGTACAGTGTCATGGTATTTCTTCTTTTGCTTGCAGGCCGTTCCCAATACCAAGAAAACGGAAATAAGAAAAACCGAAAATCTCATACGTTTATTTTAAGTTATAAAAATACAACTAAAAGCGATTCATTATAGTTTAGGTTTTTGGTCGTATTTTGCAAAAAACTCTAACTTTATGAGACCTATATTCTTTACGATTTCTCTTTTCATACTTCTCACATCATGCGCGGATCAGAAAAAAAAACCGGAGGCAACCCCCGAGAATGATAGTGGGTTACTTTCTTTGAAAGACAATAGATACAACGTCGCCTTCTTGATTATGGAAGGCACCTATAACACTGAATTCACTGCCCCTTTTGATATTTTTCAGCATACTCAATACCGGAAAAACATAAAGGCGATGAATACCTTCACCGTGGCCAATTCTTTGCAACCGATCACCACCTTTGAGGGGGTACGTATTATTCCGGATTTCGATTATACGAAAGATAGTCTTCCGCAAATAGACATTTTGGTGGTACCCAGCGCAGAACATCATTTGGATACCGACCTGAACGACACTGCCATGCTTGATTTCGTCAAAAAAATAGATAAAAATGCGTTATTCATGACGAGTCATTGCGACGGAGCCTTCGTACTGGCAAAGGCCGGGCTGCTGAACGACGTGGCCTCTACTACCTTTCCCAGTGATATCGGTACCTATAAAAAAATGTTTCCTCAACTTGAAGTAAAAGATAGTGTGCTGTTCGTACATGATGGTAAGTATATCACTTCTGCCGGAGGTGCAAAAAGCTTTGAAGCTGCACTATATCTTTGCGAGTATTTATATGGAAAGGAAATTGCGGAATCTTTGGCAGGAGGCCTGGTCATTGACTGGAACCTTGCCAAGGTACCTCATCTTATTGTTCAATGACATCGTATCGGGAGTCTTTCAAATATTTGGCCACGACCTTATTGAACTGTGGCATTATACGAAACAGGGCAGTATGTTCTAACGAGTATAGTTCAGCCTTATCGGTATAGCCGTTTTTCAGCAGTTCCTCCAGATAGAACAGGGCCGTGCCATAGTCTTCAATTTTTGCATTATACGAAATGATGTTCAAATACGATTGGTACGCGCTGACATCGGTTATGGTACTGAGCATCCATAAGAAATTCATTGCTTCTTCATCTGCCGGCTCTTGACTTTTGGCAATATCGATATTATCTGCGATCAACGCATTGATAAACCCTTTAAGCCGTCGTCCCATTTGTTTTTCGTATTTATTAATGGCTTTTTCATATTCCTCTAGTTTCTCCATTTGATACTTCCACCAGCCCAAATTGTTATAGTTGTAGGTTACAATATCTTCTTCCAGATAATACACATAGTCTTCCTTTATAAAAGTTTCTTTGAAAAAGACCTGGTTCAAGGCCCGATTCGCATTCTTGAACTGCCGCGTTTTCCGCAAGGTTTTCCCACTTAGCTTCAGGGAATCTACATTTTTCAATAAGCGATATCCTTCTATCATTTCTTGAAGCAGCTTATTGGCCAGCAGCGGCTTATTTTCAGTGACCAACCTACTGATTTCCCCTAAACTTTGTTTATAGCCCTTTTCAATAAATGCCTCGTCTTTTGGCAATTCTCCTTTTGCCATCACCCCTAAGGTCAACAATTGCATTGCCCTACTTATCTGTGAAGATTTAGGCCAATCTTGCCCTCCTTCAAAAATCAAAAGATGATTCGGAAACTTCAATCGGTTCAGCACCTTTTCCGTGTTCAACATAGCGGTATAATTATAATCTTCCACACCAACGATACCCACAAAATGAAAAGGGTTCTTGCTACTTAAGACCTCGCTATTCGCGACTGCTGATCCACAGGAAATAACTCCTTTGACTTGCTTTATAAACGTCGGTATGAGGGAAGCCAAACGGGCACCTTCTTTGTATCCTCCGGTATACACTTGATTACGCCTTATGGGAACCATAGAAAAAAGCGTGTTGAACATTCTGCTTGAAATCAATACGTTCTTCGATAGCGATAGGCTATCTTGTATATTGTTCGATGCCGCCAAAATATAACCCTGCTCTTCGGCCGCTTCTTTGAACATACTGATAGCTCGCTTACCCCTACCTTTCGTATCATAGATAAAGAGCACCGGCCATTCTTTTGACATCTCAAATGCCTTGGGCAAATAAACGGCAAAAGTTTCCGATACAGAATCTTTTGTGATGATACCATCTATGATGGCTCCTTTTTTTAAAGTGATTTGCTGTGCGGTACTATAAAGGGAAAAAGAAAGGAAAAGAAGGAGTACGTATTTTTTCATTTGTGTAATTGGCTCTTTAATCAAGAAATCCATCAAAAATCCGGCCAAAAGCCCCGTTGCTTAAAATTAAGCAATAAATCACAAGTAACTCCTTTTTTAAATAAGCCCTTTCTATTCACCAATGCGACCCATCTCCACTCCTTCCGAGTAGGCCACTTTAATATCATTGGTGTGAAACGTAGACTTGATCGCTTTGTGCGCCTCAAAGGTGACCTCCCAAAAGTCCTCTGGCCGTACATAGGGCCGTACCAAAAGCTGAACGCTATGTGAATCAAAATTTTCGATTCCCACCTCCGGTATCGGGTCTTGAAGCACCTTGGGCAATGCCAATAGGGCGTCGACAATGATTCTCTTTACTTTCGGAAAGCTCTCGTCATAAGGCATGGTCACCGCTAATTCTAATCGTATCTTTCCTTTTTCCGAAAAATTGGTGACAACGGTATCGGTCACCATGGAATTCGGAACTACCAGTATCTTGTTTCCAGGTGTCAGTACATCCGTGCTGAAAATCCCGATTTCCTCTACTTTTCCAAACTTGTCCTCTATCTGTATCCAATCCCCGATTTTATAGGGCTTTAGTGTCAAAATAAGAATACCAGAGGCAAAATTGCCCAAACTACCTTGAAGCGCCATGCCGATGGCAAAGCCCGCTGCGGCCAGTATCGCCACTAAACCCGTCAAATCGGCGCCGATGAATGAGGCGATAACAAAAAGTACGGCACCTTTGAGCACTACACTTGTTGTCGAAGTAAGAAACGGTCGTAAGGTTTCGGAAAACCCTGCTTTCTCCAGTGCTATTCCCACCCAAATCACCAATCTCTTGACAATTTTAAAACCTATCCATAGAATAATTCCGGCTAGAATAATCCGCGGTAAGAAAAAAACGGCCTTATCTATTGCGATTTGCAGATACTCATTGATCTTGTCCATTTCCATGAACATAAAATAAACGATTAAATCGCTTTCCTACAAATATTCAGAATCATTTATGTCCGATTTTTGATTGCGTTTTTATATCGAACCAATTCTTCCTTCACTTTTGGTAGCAGCAAAAAAAGTCCGATCATATTCGGCACCATCATGGCGAATATCATGGCGTCCGAAAAATCGGTTACGGCTTCTAGACTGGCAGCGGCACCGATAACCACACAGAAACAAAAAATCAGCTTATAGGCATATTCGACTTTCTTTCCCCTTCCGAACAAAAAGGACCACGCCTGATAGCCGTAATAGGACCATGAGATCATTGATGAGAAAGCAAAAAGGACCACTGCAAAAGACAAGAGATACGGAAACCACGAAAACCCACTTTTTAACGCATTTGACGTCAGCACTACCCCTTGGGCATCGGATATTTGAGCACCGACAGTAATCTGCCCCGTAACAATAAGCACCAATGCTGTCATGGTACAAACAACAACCGTGTCGATAAAGGGCTCTAAAAGAGCTACCATTCCCTCACTGGCCGCATATTTGGTTTTCACAGCGGAATGCGCTATTGCGGAAGACCCAATACCTGCCTCATTTGAAAAGGCCGCTCGCCGGAAACCTTGGATCAGTACACCTACAAAACCACCGACAATGCCTTCTGGCATAAATGCCCCTTCATAAATGGAGTAGAAAGCACTTGGAAGACGATCCACCTGAATTACCAAAATGGTGATTACGGCAAGTACATAAAGAACGACCATAGCCGGTACGATTTTATCGGTCACTTTGGCAATTTTCTGAATACCCCCAATGATAACAACACCTACCAAAATAGCCATGATGACCCCAAAAATCCAACCTTGGCCATAAATGAAACTCTCTTGACCTCCGGTAACGTATTCAAAGAGCTGAAAAGCCTGATTGATCTGAAACATATTACCTCCACCAAAAGAACCACCGATACACATTACCGCAAAGATGATGGCCAGCACTTTGCCCAATTTTTTCAAGCCTTTTTCTTGCAAACCTTTGGTCAAGTAGTACATAGGGCCTCCGTAGACGGTACCTTCCGGAGTGATTTCACGATACTTGACGCCTAAAGTACATTCCACGAACTTGGATGCCATACCCAAAAAACCGACCAAAACCATCCAAAAGGTAGCTCCGGGCCCTCCAACACTGAGTGCAATGGCTACCCCAGCGATGTTTCCCAAACCCACAGTTGCGGACAGCGCAGCAGTCAGCGCCTGAAAATGGGATACCTCGCCTTGAGGACCTTCTACCTTTATGGTATCGGGGTTATCTTCAAGTTCCACTTTTGGCAGGACCTCAAGATCGTCATGATCGCCCCTAACGATTCGAATGGCCGTACCAAAACTTCGAAGGTTTATCCCCTTAAAGTAAATAGTGAAAATACTTGCCCCGGCAATCAAAATGATCAAGACCCAAGGCACACCAATTGTTTCGTTCAGGGGTATCTGCGCAAATATCCCCCTTACGAACCACCCTGTAGCGTTACCGAAAGCTTCATTAATTTGTTGGTCAAAACTCGTTTCAGCTGCCGCTACGATCGGAAAAAGCGTGCACAGCAATAAGATATACTTCATGCTAACTAATTAATACAATTAGGCTCGAAATTGAGGTATACCTTGGGATTACAAAAGGTTACGTACTGCTTAACTTTTGAAGGGAACTAGTGAAGTATGGCTATTGGAAAATGCTAGATTTCAATCTGAATCCAATGTTGCGTACTGCAACATATCGTTCTCTAGGGCGTATTGAATCAGAAGGTTCTTTCCAGCATTGCCACTTATGTGAAGTGCCTTTTTGATTTGATGGACATGCGTTTGAAAACCATCGGCACTGATATGCATGGCCTCGGCGATTTCAGTGTATGACTTTTTGTTACCCAGCGCCCCTAGATTTCCCAGCACTTCTTTCTGCCGGTCGGAAAGTGCTATTTTCGATGCTTCCTGCAAGGACTTCAATTCTTGTTCAAGCATCGCGATATCTCTTCGATAATTTTTGTTCTGCAAGACCAATTCCTCTGTATTGATCTGCAGTTCTTCCCTTTCGAAAATCAATTCTTCAAGTTGGGACTGTTGTTCTTCTTTTTCAGACAAAAACTTCCAGCTGTACAATAGAATCGAAAAAAGGAGAATGAATAAAAATTTGAAGGAGATACTGGTGACCATTCCCAAAATATTCCAAGAATCGATGTCAATTGAAGTCGGCAAGGTATCAATGGGTACAATTCTATGGGTCACAGCAACAAGGATAAGGGCGAAAAGTGAAAAACTGGGCAAATACATAAAACGCATATTCCGGTTTCGGAATGCTTTGTTCAAGGCGTTGAAAAGTGCAAATGCAACGATAATGGAAATAGGAATATCAATTAGCCAAATCAACGAATTACTGATCGCCGGGTTGGTATAGGAAGACGAAAAAAAGACAAACGAAAGCATCAACATGATGCCCAGATACATACGGATGAACTCACGTTCTGAAAAGCGTTCTACCAAACGTATGAGCAATCCCTTTTCACCCCTATATTCGATAGAGGGCAACGAGAGCAATATAAACATCGAATTCAGAAGCGATACCACAACCCCCCAATAGATAAGAAACTTGTTTGATGGCGATGCCTGTATTCCCCAAACAGCGATCAGGTTGATCAAACTTCCTAAACCCCAAATGAAAATTGCAAGACCGAACCAGCTGATACCCTTAATATCGTCAGTAGAATCCGTTCGTTGTTCTTCCTTTTTGTAAATGCGCTGAATGACCACCGCTGTAATGAGGCAGACTATTGCAGTGATTGCATATTCCAAGATAATCGGCATGAACAAAAAGTTTATGGCTAATAAAGTTAACCAAAATTAGGCGTTCATGACTATTTAAGTAATGCTTAACCATAGCTCTCTATACGAGCCAAGACCGAACATCAACCTTTCACGATAGGTGCGTTACTCACCACATTCGATAAAATAATATGGGTTCGGGTTTCGCCGTACTGAATGAGTCGGTCAATAAACTTTTCAAGGTGAAACTGATCTTTTAGTACTACCTCCATAACGATATTTTCATTACCGGTTATGCGATAGCAGTTCACCACTTCTTCAAAGGTGACCACTGTAGCCAAAAAGGGCTTTAGCTTACCCATGAAGGCTCGAAGTGTAATAATGGCCTTTAGCTGATGACCGGTAAGAGCATGTGATACCATAGCCTTGTATCCTTGAAGAATTTCAAGGTCTTCCATTTTCTTTACCCGTTCTGCCACTGCCGGTGGCGTAAGCCCCACTTTTCGTCCGATATTCGCAAAAGATTCCCTTGCATTTTCCTGCAAACACTCAAGAATCTTCCAGTTTAAATCATCTATCTTAACTTTCAAAACTATTTTTCGATATTTTTTATTTTTCGAAAGTAAATATACAAAATAGCTTTTTATTACAAAGCGACCAGAATGGATTTGCGCGTAACTTTATACTAATAAATTGCTATTATACAAGAGGAATGTCTTCCAAAAATTTAGGTTCCATACCGGTATACCAAAAAGCGCTGGAATTGCGTGAAATCAGCAAGGCGATAGCTTCGTATATTTCTATGCAAAGGAATGTGATTACCCGCTATCAGTCCATGAGTTTGCGAGACACCATTGCTGATTCATTAGTCAATGATACTGTATTGATTCCAGAACAGATTGCTCAGGCCGAGCAATCCAAATCCTATGCCGAGCGTCTAAGCAGTGCTTCTTTTATCAACATCATGATTCGAAATATCAATTCCTATTGTCTTGGTCTTGAAAAGGATGGGGTGAAAGACAAGGAATACCTCAACCTTTTACGTACCGAAGTCAAGAGTTTTCGCAAATCGTTCACGAAATGGAGAAGGACCATTCGAAATGACTAGACGATGCCTTTCTTGAAAGTACAGGAAACGAGCGAATAAGGCCCAGTACTCAATCCACATTTACAAATACCACACATTTTAAAGGTTTTGATTCGTTAATTGTTCTAATTTTACGGTCAAATCAGTAGCAGTTGAAAACCACCATACGTATTCATTGTCCTGACCAGTCGGGTATTGTACATGCCGTTACGGGCTTTATTCATTCTCATGGAGGAAATATCATCTACTTAGACCAACACGTGGATAAGCAGGCCAATGTTTTCTTTATGAGAGTGGAAAGTGAATTTAAGTCAGGCCGGATTTCCATAACGGAATTCAAAGCGGAATTTGAGCAAACCGTCATAGATCCGTATCAAATGAGCTGGAGCTTACATGCGGATGATACAGTTCCAAAAATGGCCCTCTTCGTTTCAAAATACAATCACTGTTTGTACGATATACTGAGCCGGCATAATTCGGGTGAATTGGCCGTTGCTATTCCCTTTATTATCAGCAACCACAGCGATTTGAAATCGATAGCGGAACAATTCTCCATTCCCTTCCACCATATTCCGGTAACAAAAGAAACAAAGGTCCAAGCAGAGCTGCAGCAGTTAGAGCTTCTCAAGTCAGGTCAAATCGATTTTATCGTGCTGGCACGCTATATGCAAATTGTCAGCAGCCGGCTTATTGATGCCTACCCCAACAAAATCATCAACATTCATCACTCTTTTTTACCCGCTTTTGCAGGGGCAAAGCCTTACCATGCCGCCTTCAAGCGCGGGGTAAAAATTATTGGGGCTACCTGTCATTACGTCACCGAAGCCCTTGATGCCGGACCTATCATTGCGCAAGATGTGACCACGGTCTCTCATACACATACGGTAAAAGACTTTATTGCCAAGGGCCGTGATCTTGAAAAAATCGTACTATCCCGAGGTATACAGTTACATGTACAGCGCAAAACCATGGTCTACAACAACAAAACGGTCATCTTTTCTTAGTAGGCGTCTTCAAAAAGAAATATAAGCTTAAAGAATGGCGGTTTCGAATACTATCGACAAACGTCAATCGTTCTAGTATCGAACAAAAGATTTAAAACCAGTATATGAAACGTACCATCTTAGCAATCATTGTGATTTTTCAACTTACGGCCTGTGCAGAACTTCAGCAAGTTGTGAATCAATTGCCGCAAGGGCAAGGCATAGGAAATGCAGAAATAGCAAACGGCCTAAGGCAGGCCCTAGACATGGGCATTGACAAGCAAGTCACCAAGTTGACCCAAACAGATGGTTTTTTCAAAAACGAATTGGTCAAAATACTTTTGCCCGAAGAACTTCAAAAAGTGGATAAGACCTTGCGCGATATCGGGTTAGGGAAACTGGCTGACGAAGGTCTTAAAGTATTGAATAGAGCGGCTGAAAATGCTGTGGGCGAAGCAACTCCCATTTTTGTGGACGCCGTTAAAGGGATTACCTTCAATGATGCAAAAGGTATTCTTTTGGGTAATGATAATGCCGCTACCCAATACCTTACATCAGCGACTCAAAAACAATTGTATGCCAAGTTCAACCCGGTCATCAAAAATTCTTTTGAGAAAGTAGGGGCCGATAAAATTTGGCAGAACCTGATTACGAAATACAATAGCATACCCTTAACAAAAAATGTTAACCCCGATTTGACCGACTATGTTACCAATGAGGCCTTAAATGGTGTTTATACCATGATTGCAGTGGAGGAAAAAGAGATACGTACCAAAGTTTCCTCAAGAACTACGGATTTGCTACGAAAGGTTTTTGGATTGCAGGATTGAAACCAAAAATTATTCTTTGTATTCCAACAATATTCTGTTGATTTCGCCGTTGTTATTTTAAGAGTTTAAAGAGAATTTCAAATTTTGTTTCGATCTTTTTTAGCGCATTATACAAGAAAAGAATATTGAATTATTTGAGTTAGTAATTTTTTGAGTTAGTTAGTTAGTAAAAAACCGGTGGGAGCATCGGTTTTTTTTTGCTCTTTTCCGAGATTTTTTCCATTTACCCTGCACATATGCGGAGAAGCTTCAAATGTTAATAAATACTGCGCTTCATCGATAAAAGACCATTCTTAGGGCAAGAACAAAGGGTAAACTATTATCGGGAGTTACTTTTTTCAATCAGTTTAATAGCCTAGAAGTGTAATTATTCCTAACTTAAACCTAGCTAATTCATCCATCAATCAAAATGAGGCAATCAGGAATAACGGTATTATTCTTACTCGTATGCGGATTATGCTACCCTAGTCTGTCTATAGACTTTAGAGGAGAGGCATCGAATCGTATGACCTCATATCTATTGCCGAACCTTATGGGTTCAAATGACTAT
The DNA here is from genome assembly GCA_947494565.1 of uncultured Flavobacteriaceae bacterium. GTDB lineage: Bacteria > Bacteroidota > Bacteroidia > Flavobacteriales > Flavobacteriaceae > Maribacter_C. Next base: position 49,920 of record CANLVG010000010.1, read on the forward strand.
GACCTAAGGGAAGTCGACTCTGAATACTTTGTCGGGTATGGTCCGGGCACACTGGAAAATGTCAAGGAAACTACCGCGGGCCATGAAATACCCGAACCAGAATTAAGCACCCTATCTTTTATCTACCTCTACGTTGCCCTAATCGGTTTTTATATTGCTATAATTCTCCATTTCAATAAGAAGGTAGAATTTGTCGCAAAGGTCTTGATCAGTGGTTTTATATTCTTGCACTCGGTTTTCATACTTCATATTTTCTTGTACATCACCAAATATCAATTGCAGTTTCCACATACGTATAGAATTTCAACAGTGTTCTCTTTTCTTTACGGACCGCTACTCTACCTCTATTTTAAGAGAATTACACATCAATACAAGTTCAAGAAAATCGACCTTCTGCACTTTTTACCTACCCTTCTCTTCATTATTTATCTGCTTCCTGGTTATTTATTGCCCGCTGATCAGAAATTGGAAATCATGCTGAGTCGAACTGACGGCCGAAGTTTTTCGGATGTTGCCATTATCGTATTCAAATTACTATCGCTGCTGACTTATGGTTATTTTATCAGAAAACTCTATATGTCATCTAAAAAGAATACGGAGCTTAATTCTGAAAATAGTAAGTGGCAAAAGAATATTTTCGTTATTCATATGCTCTATGTGGTATGCTATTCGGCCTATGGATTTTTACTGGCCAATAACATGACCATTGGTTTTTTGTATCATATGCAAGTAATGTGTATGGCCCTGATGGTCATGTACCTTGGTTATTCCGCTAACGTTCAACCAGCGGTTTTCAATGGATCTTATTCACTTAGCAAACTGTTTTATAAGTATGAAAAATCTGGACTCACAAAAAGTCTGTCGCTTGAACTAAAGGATAGTCTCATCCTCTTGTTCGACGAAGAAAAAATATATAAGGATAGTTCTATTTGTTTAGAAGCCCTCTCCAATAGGTTGAATACCACCAGACACAATACTTCTCAGGTCATTAACGAACACTTTCATATGAGTTTTCATGAACTGATCAATAGATATCGAATTCGTGAAGCAAAAGAAATCTTGAACAATGATGTTCAAAAAAATCTGAATATCATAGATGTTGCCTATGAGGTGGGCTATAACAACAAAGTAACCTTCAATAAGGCCTTCAAAAAAGATACGCAACTTACACCAAGCCAGTACCAGCGTATGGCGCTTAGCTCTGCCATGTAAACATTTCGTAAACTTTCTTCGGTAAGGGAAACTTTTATAAGGCTTTCCCCGCTACTCCATTTTTGTATTTAATTTGGATGTTCATCAATCAAATGGTAAAACGGCAGTTCCGAAGGGTATACTCCTTAGAAATCATTCTTCTTTCTCATTTTAGAGTAGTTATTTGAATTAGTCATCAATACGACCCGCTCGGGCTGCCCTTTACTACTTCCCAAAGCTACACTCGACCATTCTATCGGCGCCTTCAGAGGCCGACCACTACTACCCAATCAAGATGGATCAAACACCACTTTCAACTTTATATAGGTAAGGTGGTTCCAGCACCTCCACTTCTACTTCTACTTCTACTTCTACTCCTACTTCTACTTCTACTTCTACTTCTACTTCTACTTCTACTTCTACTTCTACTTCTACTTCTACTTCTACTTCTAAGGTAAAATACTCGTAAACTTTCTTCGGAGAAGGAAACGTTTATAAGTGTTTCCCAAAAGAATGTTAAGAGCCACTTACTTTGACCCAGTGACTAACTCATTGTAATAACAGCAGCTCTGAAGACTTACTTCTAAAAAAGAACTTCTGTCTCAGTTTTTAGGGTAATTATTTGAATTAGCTATCAACTTTCAGGGCTGCATTTTACATCTAAAAAATCTGAAGTATGCGAAAAAAAAGTTATGGGCTGCTCCTAATACTCATAATGAGTATATCATGGGTTCAAGCTCAAGAAAAAACAGTAACAGGAAACATTACGGATCAAGATAATGTTCCCTTGCCCGGCGTGAACATCGTTGTAAAGGAAACTACCCGAGGTACCCAGTCCGATTTTGATGGAAACTATGCCATCAATGCGAGTGAGGGAGAGGTATTGATTTTCTCTTATTTGGGCCAAACCACAATTGAACGGGTTGTCGGTTCCTCGTCGATTATCAATGTACAAATGCAAGAAGATGCATCACAATTGGAAGAAGTTGTAGTGGTGGGTTTCGGAACCCAATCAAAACGTCTTTTAACCGATAATGTGGCCAAGATCGACTCTGATCAAATAGGCGGCATTTCTACTCCAGCTTTACAAAATGCGCTCGTCGCCAAGGCACCGGGGGTACAGATTACCCAAATCAATGGTAAACTCGAAGGTGGTGTCAAAGTGATCATTCGTGGGCTTTCGTCCGTATCGGCTTCGCAAGAACCGCTCTATGTCATCGATGGTATCGAGATGAACAACAATAACATTTCCTCTATACAGTCGAACTTGAATCCGCTCTTAGCCATCAATCCAAATGACATTGAGTCCATCGATATTCTTAAAGATGCCTCTGCGACTGCAATTTTCGGTGCGAAAGGTACCAATGGGGTGGTATTGATCACCACCAAAAGAGGTAAAGAAGGAAAATCAACGATTTCCGTAGATCTATCTACCAGTTTTGGTCAACCGACAAACAAAAGGGATTGGTTAAATTCAGCTCAGTATATCGAACTACTGCAAGAATCGGCTTTTAACTCCCCAGCTTTTGATTTTACTACGCAAGCAGAAGCCGATGAGTGGGTCGATGTACGATTGCAAAGATATCAGGGTGATCAAGATTATAGAAACATAGATACGGATTGGCAAGAAGAGGCATTTCAAAATAGTTTTGTTCGCGATGCTAATATTTCCTTTGCAGGTGGTACGGAAAAGACCAAAAGCTTTCTATCGGCGTCGTATAACAATTCTGACGGTATTATTAGAGGCAATAGCCTGGAACGAATTAGTATGAGAGCGAATATCGACCATGATATAAACGATTGGTTGGATGTGGGCTTCAACTTGGGTTATACCAGCACGGTAATTGATCGGATATCGGGGGATAATTCTTTTACCACTCCTCTGCAGGCCATAGCCCAAGTACCTACAGCACCCGTTTTTCTATCAGACGGGGAATTGAACGGAAGTACTCTCTATGCCAACTTTCTATTGCAAGACAAACACTCCTTCCGCCTAACAAAAAGGAGAAGGCTTCTCAGCAAGTTCTTTGCGGAATTGAAGTTATTAGAATCTTTGAAGTTCAAATCTGAAATAGGGTACGACTACCTCAATCAGACCGTTGATAGAAATACGGGAAGGTTAGCGCCATTTCAATCCACCAATGGCCAATCATTTGCCTCGGACAATGGTACTGAAATCATTTCCACAAATAATTATCTGACCTTCAACAAGTTATTCGGTGAACACTCCAATTTAGATTTTGTATTGGGAACCAACTACACCCGATTTAAGAATAGGGCCAGTTCAGTAACCGGTGATGGGTTTCCGACGGATAATTTCAAATCGGTATCAAGTGCTGCCACCATATCGGACGGTACGGGTACCTTCACGAATTGGGCACAAATATCTTACTTTGCTCGGGCCACTTATGATTATAAAAACCGCTATATCTTAAAGGCCAGTATTCGACAAGATGGTTCATCGCGCTTTGGGGAAAACAATAGGTTTGGATATTTTCCATCAGGGTCTTTAGGTTGGATTATTTCCGAAGAAAATTTTCTTAAGGAATCAAATACGTTATCCCTACTTAAGTTTAGGGCAAGTTGGGGAATCAATGGTAATACCCCGATTGCTAATTTTCCGAGTTTAGGACTTTACGGCGGGACGAACTATAACGGTCAATCCGGACTTGAATTTACACAAGGTGAAAACCCTGATTTGAAATGGGAAGAAACGGAACAGACGAATTTCGGTTTGGACTTTGGTTTCGCAAACAACCGCATAAGCGGTGAAATCGACTACTATGTCAAAAAAACGAAAGACCTTTTGTTCTTTACCCGTGTGCCTTTTGAAGCCCAGTTGCCTTCGGCCCAAGTGCTTCAGAATATCGGTAACCTAGAAAATAGTGGTTTTGAGTTTGTCTTGAATACCACCAACATACAAACCGAGGATTTCACTTGGAAAACCAGTATCAACTTTGCAACGAACAAGAATGAAATCACAAGTTTGCCGAATGCAGAAGACCAAATAACGGGTCGTAATATTTTGCGAGAAGGTGAAGCTATAAATTCGTTCTACATGGTAGAGTACGCCGGTGTCAACGCTCAAACAGGGGATGCGGAGTACGTGCTCAACACCGAAAATACCGATGGCACGCTGAACAAAGGCGTGACCAATGATTTTTCGCAAGCCGAGCGTGTAGTAGTCGGTAACCCGAATCCAGATATCATCGGGGGGTTCTCCAGTACTTTGAACTATAAAACCATAGACTTTTCGTTTACCTTTCAAGGCCAATGGGGAGCCCAGCTCTATAACAATGCCGGTCAATACCAAGAAACCGGTTTTGGCAACGGCCTAGACAACCAAGATGAGTATATCTATAATAATAGATGGCAAAACCCAGGTGACATTACCGATGTACCTCAAGCGCGACTCTTTGTAAATAATGGGCATTCGCCAAGTTCGAGATATTTACAAGATACAGACTTCGTACGCCTCAGAAACCTTACACTGGGTTATTCGTTGCCCACCCCAGCACTGGATAGACTGGGTATGAGTCGTGTTCGAATCTATGTGTCAGGACTTAATTTGCTGACTTTTACGAACTACCGAGGTTACGACCCTGAATCATCAAACGACGATGCGAATACCAATACGAATGTTGGAAACACGTTTTATTCGGCACCACCAGCTAAGGTATATACGATGGGTATCAATCTTTCTTTCTAAATAAAAAATATACACATGAAACAGATAAAATTCTTAGTTATTCTCTTCTTTTCGATGATCGCCATATCATGTGAAAAGGAACTAGATCTAGAACCGCAGCAAAGTATTAGTATTGGTGCGGCAACCGAAACACCGGAAAATATCAATTCAATTCTTCTGGCTGCCTATGACATCGGTAGAAATACGAGCCCTGATAATGTAGCACCACTATATAACGGTAACTATAGTGGCGAACTGAACATCGTTTCAGAACTCTTGGGAAATACGGATCAAGTGAGTTGGAACGGAACCTTTGCGAACTTATCCGAGATTGCCAGCAAGGCTCTTCTCAACAACAACGCCAGCGCGCTTAATATTTATAATGACAGCTATGCGATAATGGGCCATGTCAATACGGTTCTCGCTAATCTTGATAAGTTCGATGATGCGGCCGAGAGAGATCGGGTAGAAGGAGAGGCGAAATTCTTAAGAGGTCTCGTCTATTTTGATATGGTAAAGCTATATGGCCAACAGTATAATGCCTCGGGAGGGAATACACAACTCGGAGTACCTATCATACTCACCCCCCCGGATATCACTATTCGTATTCCCAGAAATACGGTAGAGGAAGTTTATGCACAAATCATCTCGGATTTAGGCGATGCCTATGCCAAACTGCCCGACACCAATGATGCGCGAGCCGATAAGTACGCTGCTCAAGCGATGCTGGCACGTGTATACCTCCAACAAGGTGATTTTACAGCTGCAAGAGATGCAGCGGACGACGTTCTTCAAAACAGTGGACATGAATTGACGGCCACTTTCGCCGAGGCATTTGATACCGATGACAATACGGTAGAAACCATTTTTTCATGGATCATCAACAACCAAGAGGGTACGAATCTTACCAATACGCACTATGCTACAGAAGCTTTGGGAGGTAGAGGCGGTGATATCGCCATCACACAAGACTATTTAGATAAATTTGATTCCGATGTTGACGAACGCAAAAACTTCAATTATCCGGGAGAAGGGGTAAGTACGGGGTTAACACTGACGTCAAAACACACGCGACAATTTGCAAATGCCACTCCAGTGAGAATTGCTGAGATGCACTTGATTCGGGCAGAATGCAATTTTAGGTTGGGGAGCAGCGTCGGACTACCCCCTTTGGACGAAATCAATGCACTTCGAGCAAGATCCTCAGCCCCTGCACTTGGAAGCCTAACTTTAGACCTTATTCTTCTTGAGCGCGAATTGGAACTAGCTTTTGAAGGCTTTACATTACATGATTATAAAAGGACACAACGAGCTATCGGGGGCTTGCCTTTTGACGATAACAAATTAGTATTTCCGATTCCGCAATCCGCCAGGGATCGAAATCCCTTATTGGAGCAGAATCAGGGATATAACTAAAATAGCCAGTCAAATTGAATTTAAGAAAGACCGATTTCATATCGGTCTTTTTTTTTGAGGAAAAGCAAACAACATCGGAGTGGGCTAACAAGGTATTTGAAAGAAACCAAATTCACCAAATCGGGCCGCCCGCCGGACGTAGGAATAGATTCCGATTAACGGGAAAAGCTACTCCTCTTTTCTATACAAGCCGTCGAAAATAATTATAACCGGGGCATCATTACCGACCATTTCCCATAATTGACGAACGGTGCCATCGGTATTATGTGTCCAAGTAATCCTATTTCTGTAGACCTTTCCATCCGTATGTGTAAACGCTTCAGAAGAAAGAATCATTTGATTTCCGATGCGACCTCCCTTAAGTTTGAGATGGGTACCTTGGTTATCTACCCACAACTGTTCCCAGTATCCGGTTTGGGAATTAAAAAAATTGGTGCTGATACCCGTACTACCACTACTCCCTTTCCACCGCTCTTGTAAAACACAATCGTTTTCTAGTTTTTGAATATGGTTGGTACCGACAACGGTACCGGAACCATCCGTTACGATCCAATGACCGACCCAAAAATCAAAGGCGCTGTGATTTTCAGTACAACAGCTACATGGTGCTTTTTGAGCATACATAGTTCCCGTTACAAGAGCAAATACACCTATGAAGAGTATCCTAGTTGATTTCATGATTCTGTTGCAGTAGTTACCGAACAGCTGACAAGGTGGTACGTTCCTGCTTTAATGCCTCTTGGACCAAAATAGACTCCCAACTTAAATCCGATAGGTAGTTAATTACCAATCTATTAAAAATTTCAGGTTGTTCCACGTTTACCACATGTCCACAATGTTCGATCATCAGTAGACTTGAATGTTGATGCTTTTGAACAATTTTTTTTACGGACGGAAGAAAAAGATAATCTTCTCCTCCCATGACATACAGGGTAGGAATCTTAATATCGTTAGCTCTGAATAGACGCAACAGGGGATTGATTTCGGAAGTCAATGTAAACCATCGTAAGAACTCTTTCTGGCATAATTTTTTCGCTTCTCGAACAAAAAGTAAGCGAGATTCCCGGTGGTTGCTATTTGGCATTATGATAAATGCGAAGAACTTATAAAGCCATAGATACGGCACTACCGACTTGAAAATATTGCCTAGTCGCATTAATAACTGCGACCTTAAATTCAACTTCATTATAGCACCTCCCATGACCAGGCCTTCCACTTTTTCAGGGCATCGCTCGGCCAGATTTCGTATGAGTATCGTACCTAATGAAATACCGACAAAATGTGATTTTTTTATTTGCAGGTGCTCGATTACCTCTATGATGTCACTGGTAATGACATCAAAGGTATACTTATCACTGAAGGCTTCTTTTAATTTCGGTTCCGAATTGCCATGCCCTCGTAAATCAAGTAACAGCACATTGAAGTGTTTTCTAAATTCACGCAGTTGCTTATACCAAATAGATGAACTACCGCCCGCGCCATGGACGAAAGTTACCCAGACTTTTGAATCTTGATGAAGATATGTATTGTAATTCAGCAAAGTGTCTCGCGTACCTATTTTGGTAACATTGCAATGTATTAAATCTTTTCGCAGCTTCGTGCTCTTTAACGGATTATTTAACACTTTAACCCATTTGGACGTGATTTGTGAATTAAGAAATTCCTAAGAAATTATTAAAAGAACTGATTTATCGACAAATACAACGATTTTAAACATCCAAAGCATCAATCCGAGCGTATATTTACCAGAACTTATTTATAAGACTATGGAAAATCAATATTGCAAAGTAGGAAGTGTTACCCCTATCGCGGCTAACAGAAACATGATTCATATTTTAGAGTACCAATACCAGAATTTTTTGGATAAAGCTTCGGATATCAACGATGCCCGATTAGTGGAATTTTTTGAGCAGAAAGCCAATAAAATCAAAAGAGTTCTTGAAAACTTGGTATAGCATTCAATTAAGGTTTTTCAACGCCCCTGACATCTTAACTTGAATTCTCTCGGCACAATTCGCGGCCGCATTCGCAAAATCAGTTTTGTTTGACGCATAGATTATTCCCCTAGAGGAATTTACAAGAAGGCCTACCTTCGAGGTCAAACCATATTTGCATACTTCTTCAAGACTTCCACCCTGCGCACCAACACCCGGAATAAGCAAGAAATTATCTGGAACAATTTTCCGTATGTCGGACAGATATTCTGCCTTGGTGGCGCCGACGACATACATCAGGTTCTCAGAATTTTGATAGGTCTGTGTGGTTTTCAAGACCTCTTTATACAGTTCAATACCTTCTATTTTCTTGGTTTGAAAATCATAAGCGCCGTCATTCGAGGTCAACGCCAGTAGAATGGTATGTTTATCTGTGAACGCTAAAAAAGGCTCTACGGAATCTCGGCCCATATATGGGGCAATCGTAATGGAATCAAACGCCAACTCCTCAAAAAATGCCTTGGCATATCGCGTAGAAGTATTGCCAATATCCCCTCTTTTGGCGTCGGCTATTGTAAAGAGCTCGGGATATTTTGAATTAATATAGTCAATCGTCTTTTTTAGTGCCTCCCATCCTTGAATACCGTAAGCTTCATAAAAAGCAATGTTGGGTTTGTAGGCCACACATAAATGATGTGTAGCATCGATAATCTCCTTATTAAAGGCGAAAATGGGGTCTTCCTCCGCTAACAAATGCGGAGGGATTTTCTCGAGATCGGTATCCAATCCGATACAGAGAAACGATTTTTTTTTATGTATTTGTTCTAATAAAGCTTCTGTTGTCATTCCATAAGTAATTAGAAGGTCTCCGAAGCTTCCTTGAGTTTTTCGGTGTTTTCTACCAAACTAAGTTCATCAATGATTTTTTGAATATCACCATTGATAATATTCTGTAGGTCATAGAGTGTCAATCCGATACGATGATCCGTCACCCTACCTTGCGCATAATTATAAGTTCTAATTTTCGCGGAACGGTCGCCACTACTGACCTGTGAATTTCGCTTTGCGGCATCTTCTTCCTGTTTTTTGGCCAGTTCTAAGTCGTACAAACGAGAGCGTAGTACCCGAAAGGCCTTGTCTTTGTTCTTATGTTGTGATTTTTGGTCTTGGCACTGAGCCACTAATCCCGTAGGTATATGTGTTAAACGTACTGCCGAATAGGTCGTATTCACCGATTGTCCACCAGGACCAGATGAGCAGAAAAAGTCGATACGCACATCCTTGGGGTCGATTTGAACATCAAAATCCTCGGCCTCTGGAAGCACCATTACCGTAGCCGCACTGGTGTGAACACGGCCTTGGGTCTCGGTCTGTGGCACGCGTTGCACGCGATGCACTCCCGCTTCGAATTTTAAAGTGCCGTAAACATCGGAACCGGACACCTCAAACTGTATTTCCTTATAACCACCACTGGTACCCTCGCTCAAATCGATAACATTCGTCTTCCAACCTTTTGATTCGCAATACTTGGTATACATTCTAAAAAGATCTCCAGCAAAAATACTGGCTTCATCACCACCTGTACCTGCACGAATTTCCATGACGACATCCTTGGCATCTTCAGGGTCTTTGGGTATTAACATCAGCTTGATTTCCTCTTCCAAAACAGGTAATCCCGCTTTGGCCTCTTCAAGCTGCATTTTCGCCATTTCAAGCATCTCGGCATCACTTCCATCGGCAATGATCTCTTCGGCTTCCTCGATATTATTGGTGAGCTCGACATATTGATCTCGCTTTGCGACTAGGGCCTTAAGATCACTATATTCCTTCGTCAATTGCACATAGCGCTTTTGATCCGATATGATATCGGGCTGTATAATCAGGTCGGAAACCTCGTCAAAGCGTTGCTTTACTATGTTAAGTTTGTCAATCATAATCGTGCATCAATTCGAAGGACGAATTTACAATAAATTTGTACATTTAAAGATACCGGAAGTATTGGATGCATTCTATTTTCAGATTAAAAACGCTACAGCTTTGGTTTCACTTTTACAAAAGGCTTCTTGTTCTAAGTTTATTGATTTCACTTATGTTCGGGTTTATGAAAATGTCCCTAGCAGTGATTCTGGTATTTAAGTTTTTGCTTTTCGTAATTCTATTGATTGCCTACTTCGAACCAAGTTTAAAACAAAAGCTGATTTTTTACAAAAACTTTGGAATGTCGGCAGTATTTCTAATTTTCACCTCTTTTGTAATCGATTCTTTTTTTACTAGTATTCTCATACTAACCTTGCATCAATTTTGACAGTTGAAATTGACAGTGTAGAACTAAGTTTTGACCAAAAGAAAATTCTTTATGGTGTTTATCTAAAGGGTGAAACGGGAAAAATTACAGGAGTTCTTGGAAGAAACGGCTCTGGAAAAACATGTTTACTACGCATTCTTTTCGGGGACTTAAAACCTACATACAAGAACATCCGTTTGGATGGAAACCACCTAAAAGAATCGTTGTTCGAAAGAAATTTAGTAGCTTATCTTCCCCAGCACAAAATGCTCCCTGTCAATATGAAGATATCCCGTGCCTTTGATTTTTTTCAGGCTAATTGGAGCAACTTTACCAATACGTTCGATTCTTTTGGGATATATACCAACAGTAAAATAAATGAACTTTCATCCGGTGAGCTTCGCGTAATCGAAACCTATCTTATCTTGAATTCGGGTAAAAAAATAATTTTGCTCGATGAACCTTTTTCTTTTGTGGCACCAATCTATGTCGAGAAGTTCAAAAAGTTGATTTTAGAAAAGAAAAATGATTCCGCAATCATTATTACCGACCATTTCTATCGAGAAATTTTAAGCATTAGTGATTCCACCTACCTTCTTAAAAACGGCTACTCTAAATTAATTCAATCAAAAAAAGACTTGGAAAATGAGGGGTACATAAGTTCTAATCCCCAACAAAGGTAGTACCCAAGGTCATGATAAAAGCATTCAGACCATCACTTCGATCATAGGCATTGAAGCGCAGATTTATGTTCTTCAAACCAAAGGTCAAAACCTTGGCCTTTGCAAAAATATCCTTGTACCGAATTCCTATTCCATATTGATTGGCGGTATAACCCGACAAATCGTAATCGGAAGTATAGAAATCGAGTGTAGAAAGCGCTATTTCCTTTGGATAAAAATAGTCGGCCGCCGTCTGCGAATAGTAGCGATAGGAGGGGTAGACCGTAAAACTATCATTCAATTTGATAGGAACTTCTAGATTCGCCGTATGCGAGGTAATACCCCAATTATCAGCATAAAAGCGATAGTAACTTCTCAGCACAACACGGTCGTTCAAGTAATAGTTCAACCGTCCGCCAATGGGAACCTTAAATCGGCTGTCGGGTAATCGTTCTACATCATCGGCCAGTTGAAAATCCTCGATAAAAAAATCAGGTGAATCGGCAAAGTAAATTCGTTGAAATGGTGTACTCAATAATCCCGTCTGTGATACCAAATCCAAGAAAACAGACCCCTGTAGCTTTTTGCCCAATACCTGGGATAGCCCCAAAGAAATTGAATACGAGTTTCTCGTTTCTTTTTCAAAAGCAGTAAAGTCGGGAGCGTAGGTACCAGTACCGCTCGTTCGCGAATCAAAGAAACCGTTTCGAAGCTCAATGGGGTATTGTGAATTCCATTTATCCAAAAAGGCCTGTACATTCACCGAAACTTCAGTATTTTTTTCGTTGAACAAGTGGGCATATCCCCCACCGAATCCAAGAGAGAAATAGTCATACTCGGCGGAAACGTAGGCCTTGGCATTTACAATGGAGTTGCGATCATTCGAAGTATGTTGATACGAAGGATTGAAATAGGTCAAGACGTCTTGCCGAGAAGCTCCGGATGAAGCACTAAACGGGCTTACCGTTCTACTCGCGTCTCCATCAAGAGGATTCACGTTACTTGAAGAGGCGGAAGTGTAGGCTGAAATACCTGCATCGACGGTCAGTACATCGTCTTCGTTGAGCGGAATCTTAACCACAATACTTGAGGTAGCATCGGTCAACTCTTCGGTACCTTCACCACCTGTTACTGCTGCATTCTGACCATCTTGACCATAGTAACTGAATAGCAATTCAATTTCGGTAGCCTCTAAAACCCGTTTTTTATAACTCGTATCTTCTTGGGCAAAAGAGACCGTTCCTACGAACACGATAACGAAAAGCAGCAATTTGTTCAAAAAATAATATTTCAGGTGTTCCATTTATACTACTAAAAATCCTTCGGTTGGCCAGGATGAACATTCATCTCTTTGTGGTAAAACAAATCTGTGTCATGTTGGCCTCGAACATCTTGTTCAATTACACCCACAACCGCCACCCGATTTGCCTCCATTGGCACCAGCGGCCGCTTCTCTATAAATTTGAAAATTGGTTTCAAAACGTTCCATGCTCTTGGCCGACAGTTGCATCTCATCATCGTTCAGGTACACTTTTTCGTACTCCTTGACCGCTACACAAGAGGTACTAAGAACTGCGAACGACACTACTAATGCTACTTTCCCCATACTATAAAATTACGGTTTTCGGTCAAACAATATTCCACTACTTTTATGTACTTTGTTATCGGTGTCAAACAAGATGACTTCAGTACCTCCCAATTGATTGATCAACGAAAGTCCTGCATCTTTACCCATGATAAAAACGGCTGTTGCCAAGGCATCACACAACTCGGCACTTTTGGCGAAGATGGTGACTTGGGTAATTCCTGAAGAGGGATACCCTGTTCTTGGATCGATGATGTGTGAATATCGTTTTCCATCGAAAGTGACGTATTTCTCATAATTACCCGAAGTTGCTACGGAAGATTCCACTACCGGTAACCATGACACTATTTTGTCTTTGCTTAAAGGGTTCACAATGCCTATAATCCACTTTTTTCCGCTGAGATCGGTACCCCAGGTAGATAGGTCTCCTGCGGCATTGATGATTCCCCCGACCACTTGCTTCGACACTAAAAGTTCTTTCGCCTTATCTGCCGCATACCCTTTTCCTATAGCCCCAAAGGAGATTTTCATGCCTTTTTGCTCGAGAAATACGGTCTGATTATCATGATCTAAGATGATTTTTCTGTAGCCCACCTTAGCAACCGAATTCTTTATCTCGGTCGCACTGGGCATTTTTTCCATACTGCCGTCGAATTTCCAGATCTTATCCATGGAGGAGTAAGAAATATCGAAGGCACCATCGGTCAGTTCGGAAATCTGCTTTGAACGTTCAATCAACTTGAACAGCTCTAGGCTAACCTTGACGGGTCTTATTCCCGCATTTCTGTTGATCAATGCCGTTTCGGAGTTTTCATCCCATGCTGAAATTATTTTTTCGATACGGGTAATCTCGGCCGCTGCTTCTTCAATGTTGATATACCCCAGCTCTTCATCAATAGCCAGAACGGTAATGTCAAAACGACTGCCCATGAGTTTCATCGTTCTTTTGACGGTCACGTGCTTGGAATCCTGCGAAAAGCCGGAAAAAACAAGAAAAACGAAAAAGATCGAAAAGAGAAACCTCACTTTATGAAGGTGTTTAAGTGTGTTATATACTCCGAAGGCGTCACTTTCTTAAATCCGGTTGTTCCCAATACCTCCTCACTTCCGTTTAGGAGGACCACTAGTGGAAAATAGCCTTTAGGATTGAATCGGTCGGCCAATGACCTGTTTTGAGCCACCAACTCTTTTGATAGTCCGTTGTCTTTTTTGCGTGGAAAATCGGCCCGATACAAGACATAGTTCTCCTTGGCATACGATCGAAATTCATCCGATTGCCAAATCCATTTATCCAGTTTTATACAGGGCGCGCACCAATCAGAACCGGAAAAAACAAGAATAAGTGGCCTTTCACGCTCCACTGCCAAGGTTATTGCCTCGGTATATGAGGGTTGCCAATCTTGTGCATAGCTACCGGCCATGCTAAGCATTATGACAAGGAAAAAAAGCTTTTTCAATTTATTTATTTTGAAAACTAAGATTCGAAAACGCGAAGTACATTTTCCTCCTCGTTCAATTCGGTGTTGTAGACTTTTAGTTGTCTCGCGGGATTACCGTCTACTTGATTCAAAGGTGATCCATTCTGGGCAAAGCGTGAACCATGTACATCACAATAAAAAATACCACCATCATTTTCTACAAATCGCACTTGATCGTATGCTTCATGACTGCAAACTTGGCTGGCAGCTACAAATTCGCCTTCGAGGTTCTTCACCACAACAACTAGATTCTTAAGAATAAAACCTCCATTATTAGCCAGTTTTGTAGCTTCCGAAGACATTAAATCTATAGTAAAATCGACACCTGATGGCTCTTCCACAATAGTACCCGGGGTTTCCTGATTATCGCTCGAACATCCATGAAGACAAGGGAATGTCAATGCAAAAGCTGCACCGGCACCCAAGCTCTTTAAAAACTGCTTTCTTTCCATAGCTTTTATTTACTATACAAAACGCAGTTTTAGAGGTAATCGTATGCCTTAATAACGGTATGTTCCGAACGGGCTCTGAATCGTTAATTTTTTGGAAGAATTCTCTTCCACACGACCTATAATTCTACCCTCAATACCGAATTGTCCGGCTATGGCAATAATGTCATTCGCAATGGAACCGTCCACATAAAACTCTAGACGATGACCGCAGTTGAACACTTGGTACATTTCTTTCCAATCCGTTCCCGATTGTTCTTGAATCAATCGGAACAGTGGTGGTATCGGAAACAGGTTGTCTTTGATCACATGCAACCGGTCGATAAAATGAAGTATTTTAGTTTGGGCACCCCCGCTGCAATGCACCATGCCATGTATGGATTTCGCATCGTATTTTTCCAAAACTTTTTTGACGACTGGAGCGTACGTACGCGTTGGTGAAAGCACCAACTTACCTGCATCGACCGGGGAGTTTTCAATGGGGTCGGTCAACTTCACGTCACCTGAGTACACTAGTTCATTCGGTACGGCCCCATCAAAGCTTTCGGGGTATTTTTCGGCCAAATATTTCGAAAAAACGTCATGCCGTGCCGAAGTGAGTCCATTACTACCCATACCTCCATTGTATTCCTTTTCATAGGTAGCCTGACCGAAAGAGGCCAGTCCCACAATAACATTCCCCGCCTTGATATTGGCGTTATCTATGACCTGGTTTCGTTTCATTCGCGCAGTAACGGTCGAGTCAACGATAATCGTACGTACCAAATCACCGACATCGGCGGTCTCTCCGCCGGTTGAATGGATGGTGATGCCGTGGGATCTTAAATCAGCAATGAGTTCTTCGGTGCCATTGATAATAGCCGAAAGGACTTCTCCGGGAATCAGATTCTTATTTCTTCCTATGGTCGAGGAGAGCATGATATTATCAGTTGCCCCTACACATATCAAATCATCGATATTCATAATGAGGGCATCTTGCGCAATACCTTTCCAAACTGATAGATCACCGGTTTCTTTCCAATACATATAGGCCAACGAAGATTTAGTGCCGGCACCATCTGCATGCATGACCAAACAGTACGCTTCGTCATTGGTCAAATAATCCGGTACTATTTTACAGAAGGCCTTGGGAAACAATCCCTTATCGATATTCTTGATGGCATTATGAACGTCTTCCTTTGAGGCGGAAACCCCTCTCTGGCTATATCTCTCACTATGGGATGAACTCATTCTATAAAGTTTGTGCAAAAATAGAAGAATAAGTCTAACGAAGTTGTTGCTTTAACGAATAAATCCCACTCCTTTTCGGAGCGGGATTCACCAGATTTCAATGTAATTATCTGTTATTCCCAATCGGGCATAAAGGCATCGGTAAAGAGCGGTTCTTTTCGAATGTTGTTACTATTATTATCGACCGTACGATATATTCTTTTTTCCGAAATGCCATCATTCGATGTATTCACGAAGATAATAGCGCCGTCGTCAGGGGCATATTTTGGATCTAGGTCATTTGTTCCACTCTCTTTTATGGTATCGATTTCGCTCGTACTATTGTCGGTTAGATTATACTCAAAAACACGGGAATCCAATTGACGATATTCGGCATTTTCAACTCCTGAAACGTCTCGGGTGAACAAAAGCCTGTTTCCATCGGCCGAATAATCCAATCCGCCCATACCTCCATTTTGGCCGTTGGATACCACTTCGACCTCCGAATCGGAATCGACGTCTACCACAACTATCCGGGCATTATACCCATCAAGGTTATTTGTTTTTAGGGCCACTAGATTATTGGCGGGATTAACCGCTACTTCTGAAATCAAGACACCCATAGCAGTGGAATACACCACTTCTAAACCTGAACCATCAGCATTTATCGAGTATAGCTTGTTAAAACTCGGATAGTACAGTTTGGCCCCATTATCATACCACGTAAATTCAACCTCTTCTTGCCTAAATCCAGCGACAGGTACAGCCTCGGTTACCTGAGTCAATCCGGTTCCATCGGTGTTAATAGTGAAGATATGTGTCTCGGCCCCTACCGATCGTAGAAAGGCAATCTTATTGACCGTATTGTCCTTTTTAGGTCGATAACTGTTGGTGTTCGAAGGAGTCAATTGCAACTCGTTTTGGTTCAATTCTTCATCATCGTTTCCTACAGGCTCTCCTCCTGAAAAAATGATATTATTGCCCGCAATGTCCCTAACATACAAGAACCGATTTGAGGTTCCCCCATCGGTCGAGAAACCTGCCAATGGGCTTTTCACTGAAGTATTAACACCATCTGAAGCCGTCACCTGCCAAAAATAGTTCTTGCCAATAGCCAGATTATCGACAAGTAGGGTCGTATCCCTCAAATCGCCAAAAGTCTCTATTTCGTTGGTTGCCCCATTTCGCAATTCCAAGGTATAGTTGATGTCGTCATCATCGTTTTGTGAAGAGGACCAAGCAAACTCAGCCTGTGTACCTATATTCGTCGCCCCATCTTCAGGAAATAACAACATTGGAGTCAAGGGTACGAGATTGTTCACTTCTAAAGAGTCAAGTTCAAACACGATATTTACCGTTTTACCCTCCAAGATGTTCGCCGCTTCAAAGGCCGTCTTGAAATCGGAAAGTTCGGCCTGTATGGAATATTCCCCACTCTGAACCTCCCCAATCTCAAAATTACCTTCGGCGTCGGTAAAGACAGTCGTCGATACAGGCGTAGAAGAAATCTTTACATTGGGCAATGGGGTATTGTCACCCTTAGCCACTACTTTTCCCGTCAATGTACCGAATGTGCTTTCATCGATCGGCTCTTCAGAGCAGGCACTGATCAAGAATAGTATCATCAGATAGAAAAAGGTTTGTTGCGTACATTTTCTCATTGTATCATTTTTTCGCAACGCTATCGAAATAGTCGGATTTTGCGGTTGCACATTGCATTTATAGGCCCAAAGCCCTTCATTCTTGGTTACTTGCTAGTTTTGGCTAGCGATTTTTTAAACTTGTATTTCAAACCGATGCCGAAATTATAGTAGTAATCATCTCGTTTACCACTTACTATACCATCGAGTTCATCGGTGAAAGTAAAATTGCTTTCTATGAAAAGTCGAATGTCGACTTTATTGGAAGCACGATAGTTCAGTCCTCCACCCAACTGAAGTTTTGGGGTGGTCATCGTAGCACTATCTTCTGAATCAGATTCCGCGATATCAAAAATCACTCCCCCACCTCCATAGACGTATGGAGACAATTGATCATAGGGCAAGATCTTCAGTTCAAGATTAAGCTGGGCGGAAACGTTCTCACGGGAAAAGGAATTTCCTCCTTTTAAATTAAGATAATCCATACTGAGCGCAAGGTTCATTTTAGGACCTAAGGCCCGTAAATAACCAAAATTAAAGCCGGGCGAAAGTGTTTTATTTCCCAAATCGCCATTTAATACCGAGGAAGTACCACTCAAGGTCAATGCATTTTTCGACTGCTCCGTTGTCTGTAATCGGTCATATAACAATTGTGATTCTTCAAACTCTTTTTCGGCCTTATAGGCGTCCATCAATTTTTTATTGGTCAATCCGCCTTCCTTAGTCGTCCAAAGCCCTTCTTCGATGCCCTCTATAATCAGTGCTTCGACTGCTTTCTCAATGGCATCCTTCATGGCCAATTGCACAGGCTCGTTCTTTGTGAAGCCCGTTTCGGCCTCCAATAAACGTTGAAAGCTCACATAGCGAAACAGACTAGCATCCACTGATTGTGACAAAATGGTCTTGGACACGTATACCGTTTTCAGAATTTTACCGTTACTGGTCGAGACGGCCCTTAGGTACATTGAAATTCGATCTTGACGGTATTTGGTTGAGGCTCCGGCTCCAAAATAACGAGCTCCGGCCCCACCGGTAATGATATTGGTATCATAAGATACTACGCCTCCTTCCAGAAGTATTCCGGCATATAACAATGGGGGCAACGCGGGTTGGCGTACGCTGGCATTTCTTGAAAATTCTTCCCTAGTAGAACGAATGATGTTACGTTCATTGAGTAAATTCCCCAGATTCTCACGTTCAATTGGTGTAAACCATCTCGAATCTTTCAACGACTGGATCAACATTGTGGTGGCACCTTGTGAAACGGCCGTACTAAAGGTACTGCCCCCTTCTTGTGCCTTGTATTGCCCGGTTTGATCCTTGAAATTATACACCCCGACCACAATCTCTTGATAGGGTTCGGGAAAATTTCTCAGCACCTCGGTCTTTGAGGTCAACTCACCGATTCTGGCATCTTGAGGCGCATAGGGCTGACTCAGGTAAGCACCACAACCCGTTAAAACAAGGGCAAGCGAAGGCAAAACAATCCTAAAAATGTGTTGGGACATCATAAATGTAGGTATGATTAGTTTGGAACGATTATCTGCGTCTGTTCTCCTGTAGCTGTATCCAAAATATTGATGACCAGGCCTTCACCTGTCTCAAATATTTCTAGGGCCAAATCGCCCACATTGAACGAACCTTCCTTGAGTTCATCACCAAGTTGAGAACTAAAGACATTTCGTGAAAGACTGCTCAATAGTTGGTTGTTCAGGTTCTCTTGAAAGCGTTCAAGTTCAGTTTGGTCTTCATCTGAACTATTCGGATCCGTAAAAGAGTTTTGCGCCTGGGCGGAACTCAACAGCCACTGATAGTTAAATGTATTCCCACCAAAAGCCGGATTGACAGGGGTATATACCAACTGCTGCCCAAAGCCATAGCTTGAACACAGAATTGCAAAAAGGATTAAATATCTTTTCATAGCTAGGTATTAATATCTTGTAATTTGATCTTTGGTATCCTTTAGCCTCTGGAAGTGGGCATTTACCCTATATATCGATTGATCGGCCATTTGCCTTAAGTATTGTGTTCTTGGATTTACAAAGAATTGCACTACTGTTTCATCGCCGATCAAAATATTGATTTGGGTCGTATTACCTATGGCCAATCGTTCTTCAATTTTTACGATTTTTTCACCATTGATATTATTGCTTAGATACGAGGAATAGAACATATCATAAAAGTCATTGCCGGCTTTGGTCTTGGTATCCTCGATTACCATTCCCCTTAAAATAAATCCATCTTCATTTGTATTCTTTACATCAATACTCTCCAATGGTTTTATTAAATTTCGCACCTCATCGGTTTCTCCTTCAATACCGTTCAACACCTTTCGGTCTTTTCCAATGATCTTACTTTCTTCATAGATGAGTAACAGTATAATGGTTCTATCACTTTCATTGACATTTATACTCGTATGCGATAGATTTTGCTTTTCACCGGGTCCTAAAACAAAACGGCCCTCTTGTTTATTGGTACTTTTGTTACTTCCGGCCTTGATGACCGACAACGAAAAGCGCAGGCTTTTGTCAATCTGTGTTTTGTTGTGTCCGGATCCCGTTATCTTAATGATACTATTATCTTCTACCTGAAAATCAATAGCTGCTGAGACCTCTTTGTTATAAATCTGCGAGTTCACCGAAAACGGCAGGACTATAAGACACAATAAGATGACGAAGGAATAGTTCATTGGGCTTTGGGATTAGTTGAAATTGCGAATCGTAATCGTCTTTGAATTGCCCTGTAAATTCAAAAATATTTTATCGGTAAGTGCATTACTACCATATATGAATACGCCCTGATTGCTTCCGTTTTGGATGATATTTCGTTCCAAATCAAGGTTGGGGGTATTTCCATACTCTAGTAAAAGATTATTATTACCATTTTGCGTCAACGTATGCTTTAGTGTCTCGCCTACCGCTTTTATCCTTACGCTGTTCGCATTTCCGTTTTGTATCAAATCAAATTGACTATTGGTCGCCCTAATGTTCACCAAGGAAGAGTTATTTGAGCCTATTTGTTGAATGTATACCGAGTTAGATTCCACTTCCGGGAGTAATATTTGTGTTTGGGAAACGGTTTGAAGGTTCTCGGTACCTAACTGTTCTACGAGAGTCGAGGTATGTTCCCCGCTACTTTTGTCTTGACCGTAGCATTGACCTAAGGCCAACAATAGGAACAAGATCCATAAAACACTTTTTTTTGCCATAATTTTAGTTGTAGATCTACTACTTCTTATTTAGAACCTAAATTTCGTAAACAATCATTGGGTCTAAAAAAAAAACAGTTCAATGTATTAGTTTTTCGCTTATCGGTTATTTATCAAGGTTTTATAGATCCATTCACTATAAAAATCGAATAATGGGATGGCAAATCAATTACCATCCCATCAAAACTTAAACTAGTAACGTATTTAGTTCGATTGTGTCACTTTGATCATATTATTCGACCCTACCTGCATTACTCCACTGGTATTCAAAGCCCCAGTTTGAGTAACGATAGCCTTATTGCCAGCTCCACCAGATTGGCTGATATCACTCAGGTTTCCGGTGCCGTCTTGGGTAACTCTGGCGATACCACTGTTACCGCCTTGGGAAATTGTACTAACGTTCAATAACCCATTTTGGCTTAATACAGCGTTATTATTATTTCCTGATTGGTCGATATCACTCACATTAAGGGATATTATACCACCTCCACTTTGTGTCGCTTTAGCCGTATTTCCGTTTCCACTCTGTGTTATAGCGCTTAGGTTCGTTCCTGTTTGATCAACAGTGGCCTTATTGCCGTTTGCCGATTGATCTATCGAACTAAGGTTTCCACCTACTTGGGTGACCTTGGCGGTATTATTGTTTCCACCTTGATTGATTGAACTTCCATTCAAATTCGTTTGATCTACAACGGCTTTGTTACCATCACCGGACTGATCGATATCACTCAAATTACCGGCGATAAAGAAAAATGCTGTACCCTCTTGGGTGACATTCGCCGTATTGTTACTTCCGGTTTGATTGATGAAACTTTCATCTGAAATACCGGCAGTTTGCGTTACTTTGGCCTTATTACCATTACCGCCAAGGGCCTGGGTGATTTCACTATAGTTGTTCAAACCGGCTTGATCTACCACAGCATTGTTATTGTTGCCCCCCTGCATGATATCACTTTCCGAATTCACACCACCCTGCACGACATTGGCCATATTACCATTACCGCTCTGATCGATATCACTATCGGCATTGAATCCGGTTTGGCTAGTTTTTGCCGAATTGCCGTTACCTGACTGATCGATATCGCTCAACGAGTTGATTCCATCTTGAAAACTGTTCGCGCTGTTATTGTTCCCCATCTGGTCAATAAATATTTCGCCCGTTCCGGTTCCGTTCCATTGCTCGGTAACAGCTCTGTTTCCGTCTCCAGACTGGTTGATCTGTGTAAAATCGTTATCGCCATCTTGATCTACTTCCGCGTAGTTATTATTGCCTGTTACCGTAATCGTGGCGAAATTATCGTTACCGCCCGGCGCATGTTGGCGAATTTCAGCGTAGTTGCCATTGGCCTCACCGGTTCCTCCATTGTCACCAATTTTGATGAAACCCTCATTATTGTCACCGGTTTGTTCCGTTTTTGCAGTATTGTTATTGCCGTAAATATCAACGCCACGAGGTGCAGCCGAAAACTCAGCACCTGCATGAAGATTATTATTGTTTTCACCATCTTGTGTCATTCTAACGGTATTTCCGTCTCCTGCTACGTAGACCGTGGCATTATTATTCTCGCCCGACTCTTGGGATACATTGACCTTATTACCGTCTGAAGAACCATTGCCGGCAACCTGGATTACTGCATTCTGATCGCTCCCCTTTTGGGTTACATTAGTCTTGTTTGAGTTACCAAAGACGCGAATTACCGATCTTTGATCCGCACCTTCTTGTGCAACCGCACCTGAATTATTGTTCCCGTTCTGATTCACAGTACTTGAACTTTGTGCGTGCACATAGCTGCCCATTGAAAGGAGCATGGTGCCTAAAATCACTTGTTTGATCATAATATATAATGTTTAAAGGTTAAAATACACTACTAGGTACCACCTTATACTTGTCATTAAAGCAGGTCAAATTTTTAGACCACTTTATAAAAAAGTATAAACATTAGTATTATAAATACTTAAGTAAGATAATGTGGGGTTATCTTCTTAAAATCATTACGGGGGATGAATTTTGGAAATTATCTTAGCAAATTCGCAAATGAACTTGAAAATCCCGAAGCTCCGAACCGTAAGGGTTTACATGTTCGGTTTCTGAAATCTTCGTCTTTTACAAATCGATAGATACGCGGGAAAAATACGTGATTACCAGACCGTTAATCAAAAGATCCGATGAAATGCAAATTTCTTTGCTGATTGACCTATTCTTGTTAAAGGACTGAAAAACCCAATGGGTTGAAGAAGTATCCCTATTTGATGAACAAAAGCTCTCTGTATTTGATCAAGGGCCAGTCCTTATCATCAATCAACTGTTCCAATTTATCGCAATGATATCGAATTTCATCAAAGTGTGATTTGACCCGCTCGGAATATACGGTCGCTTTTTTAAGGCTATCGTCTAATTTATTTGCGCTTTTACGCGCATCGATCATCGTATCGGTCTTTTCCTTTAGGATTTTCATATGTTCGGAAATCTTTTGTATGATATCCAATTGTCCGCCTGTCATCTTTACATGACCTGCTCCATAGAGTTCTTTGTGCCCCATCACATTTTGTATGATCTTATTCTGATAGTTGATTACCGCTGGAATCACAAAATTGTATACCAATTCATTTAGAACCCGACCCTCGATTTGTAAATGCATTATATAGGCATCAAGTTCGATCTCTTGACGAGCCTTGACCTCTACCTCGCTCATCACATGCATTGATTTGAACAATGCTAAGCTCTTTGCCTCGGTCAACACTTGAAGTGCTTCAGGAGTAGTTCTGTTGTTGCTTAGCTTTCTTTTCTTCGCCTCCTTTTCCCATTCCAAACTGTAACCATCACCGTCAAAACGAATGCGCTTGGATGTTTTTATATATTCGCGAAGGACATTAAAGACCGCCTCGTCTTTCTTCAAATTCTTGGTGTCGATTAAAGCATCTACCTCCTTTTTGAATTCTTGTAACTGTTTGGCAACGATAGTGTTCAGAATCGTCATGGGTTTGGCACAGTTGGTTTGTGAACCCACACCTCTCATTTCAAATTTATTACCTGTAAAGGCAAAAGGAGATGTTCGATTGCGATCGGTATTATCCAACAAAATCTCCGGAATTTTACCGACAACGTTCAACTTCAATTCGGTTTTCTCCTCCGGGGACAGTTTACCCATAGAAACCCCTTCGAGTTCGTCAAGCACTCGACTCAATTGGGCTCCGATAAAAATCGAAAGAATCGCAGGCGGAGCCTCGTTAGCACCCAGTCGGTAGTCATTACCTGCCGACGCGATGGATGATCTAAGCAATTCTTCATAGGTATCGACCGCCTTGATCGTATTCACAAAAAAGGTCAGAAACTGTAGATTTTTCATTGGGGTCGAACCAGGACTCAATAAGTTAATTCCCGTATCCGTAGCCAAAGACCAATTATTGTGTTTGCCCGATCCGTTGATCCCAGCAAAAGGTTTTTCATGAAAAAGTACTTTGAATCCATGTTTATCAGCAATTTTATCCATGACATCCATCAAGAGCAGATTATGATCTACCGCAAGGTTTGCCTCTTCAAAAACCGGGGCCAATTCAAACTGATTTGGGGCCACCTCATTGTGACGTGTCTTTACCGGAATACCGAGTTTGGTGCACTCTTGTTCCAAATCGCTCATAAAACCCAGCACTCGAGTGGGTATCACACCAAAATAATGATCATCAAGTTGTTGTCCCTTGGCTGCCGAATGCCCCACAAGAGTGCGGCCCGTCAACAAGATATCGGGCCTCGATTCGGCCAATGCCTTATCGATGAGAAAATATTCTTGCTCCCACCCCAGGGTGGCATTTACCTTCGATACGTTTTTATCAAAATACTTCGCCACGGCCGTGGCTGCCTCGTCAACAGCATGTAGTGCCCTCAATAGCGGCGCCTTATTATCTAAGGCCTCACCTGTATATGAGACAAAAATCGTGGGAATACATAAGGTGGTTCCGTAAATAAAGGCGGGAGAAGTAGGGTCCCAGGCGGTATAGCCTCTTGCTTCAAAAGTATTTCGGATTCCCCCACTTGGAAAACTTGAGGCGTCGGGCTCTTGTTGCACCAATTGCCTACCCCCAAATTTTTCGAGAGCCCGGCCATCGGGCAATAAATCGAAAAAAGCGTCATGCTTTTCGGCAGTGGAGCCCGTTAATGGCTGAAACCAATGCGTGTAATGCGTGGCCCCCATCGTAATGGCCCATGCTTTCATCGCTTCGGCAACCTGATCCGCTATTTTGGTATCGATTTTAGATCCCGAAAAAATAGCACTCTCAACACTTTGTAGGGCATCTTTCGTCAGGTATTGGAGCATGCGTTTTGTATTGAAAACGTTCATAGCGAAAAGCTCGGAACGCCTTCCTTTTTCTTTAATTTCCAATCGATTTCTTTTTTGACTTTCGGCAATGGCGGCAAATCTTCTTTCAGACATAATACAAACGCTAAATCAGGATTATTGATTTGTCAAAATTACTATCAAAAAATAGATATTTCATAAATATCCCCTCAAAAAATAGGGGTATACTAAAAAATAATAACTTTTAATAAAAATACCCCCTTCTAAATTATGATAATTGATCAAAAAACATATTTTTGTCTGTCTTTTAAAATTCGAGAAATTAACGACCGATATTATGAGTAAAACAAAATTAGAGTACATCTGGTTGGATGGTTATTTCCCAACACAAAACATGAGAAGTAAGACCAAAGTAGTAAATGACTTTGGCGGAAAACTAGAAGATTGTCCGATGTGGTCATTTGATGGCAGTTCAACGAGACAGGCCGAAGGTGGTTCTTCCGATTGCTTGTTGAAACCTGTGGCTATTTTTCCAGATCCTGCTCGAAAAGACGGGTTCTTGGTGATGACCGAAGTTTTAAATGCAGATGGTACCCCGCATGTATCAAACGGGCGTTCGACCATTGATGATGATGATAATGATTTTTGGTTCGGATTTGAACAGGAATATTTCATTATGGATACCAAAACCCAGTTACCCTTAGGTTTCCCGGTAGGTGGTTATCCTGCGCCCCAAGGAATGTATTACTGTTCAGTCGGTGGAAAAAACACCCACGGTCGCGATTTGGTCGAAGAACATGCCGATTTATGTATCGAGGCGGGAATCAATTTTGAAGGAATCAATCAAGAAGTTGCTTCTGGGCAATGGGAATTTCAATTGTTCGCCAAAGGCGCAAAGAAAGCTGGTGATGAAATTTGGGTCGCTCGATATTTATTAGATCGATTGACTGAAAAATATGGGTACTATATTGAGTATCATCCAAAACCTTTAGGTAAAGACATGGACTGGAACGGTTCAGGTATGCATGCCAACTTCTCAAATACTACTTTGAGAACATGTGGTGATCAAGCGACTTACGAAAAAATATGCGAGGCCTTCCGTCCAGTTGTGAAAGAGCATATTGCCGTTTACGGTGAGTTCAACGACCAACGTTTGACCGGTGAGCATGAAACACAATCCATCGACGAATTCAGCTTTGGTATTTCTGACCGTGGCGCTTCTATTCGTATTCCTATAGCAACTGTTGAAAGTGGTTGGAAAGGTTGGTTGGAAGATCGCAGACCTGCCTCAAACGGTGATCCTTATAAAATTGCTGGTAGAATTGTAAAGACCGTCAAGTCAGCGGGAGTCTAACAGCTACTAATTGTTGTACGAAAACCTCCTTGGAACAGCAATGTTTTAAGGAGGTTTTTAATTTTGCAACCCTGGCAGCGGCGTATTCTTCCAATACTCGCTTTTCATGTCTTTATCGGTTATAGGTTGCAGTGGACTATCCAAAGGTTGATCCTTGTTCATCAAATCACTTGTGTCGCCGATTTCATCTTGCATAAAACGGGTCTCTTGAGTAAAGAATTCGCGGTATTGATGCATATATTCCCATTTTCTTTTATCCAATTCATTTCCTGCATCGTCTTTAATGGCACTATAGGCATACTTGACTTCGGAAACCTCTAGATTCTTCCGTTCCAGAAATAGATCCTTCAAAAGTTCTCGGGTAGCTTCATAAGATGTATGTGGACATACTACAAAAACCCGTTCATCTTCCCGAAACCAGACATCTTTTATGGGTACACTGACATTCTTATAGCTGATTTTGAAATTTCCGCTCTTGATTCTGTCGAGATTGGCCGGTATCTTATTCAGCCGAATGCGGAATGAATTATCCTCAAGGTTAATTGCAAATCGGGATTTAAATTCCGCAGGTCTCTGCACTAAGATCTTGTTATAAAACGAAATGTAATTCAAAAACATTTTTCCATTGCCACCCCTCGTATATTCTGTTTGAATATGATAAAGCATTTCGCCATTGGTCTTCTTAAAACCATCGGTAAAACGCTCATTGGGGTTTTCTGCGCTACTAAAAACACCCGGTTTCTTACGTTTATAGACCGCATAATCCAGTTTATGAATGGCAAAATCATCGGTGTTTACGAAAATCTTTCCTCTGGCCCGATAGTTGTCATTTTTGAAGACCATATCAATTTCATAAATGGATTCTTTCTCGTAATTCGATTTTCCACGGAGTCGAAAACGATGCTTTTCGATAAAATCGGAGGACAGATCATCAACAAATGAAAAAGATTCTACGCCATAATTACGAATGGCATCATGAATACTTAAGGTAAGCAGTTCATTGCCGCCATCGTTATTCATTTTCGCACCGGGGATCACCTTGTTATAGCGCTTGTAGTCATACGGTTGTTCGGCAAAGGTATCTACCTGAAAATCACTATTCTTGGTATAGGAAATCAGTTGATATTGATTATTGAAGTTGTTGTTGCGTTCAAAACCAACGTCCAATACCTTGACAATGGCCTCGTTAAGGTTGGTATACGCTTTATTTTTGACCTGATAATCGCGATAATAGCCCACCAAGCTGAACGCATCTTTAGGAAAGTTTTGTGGAATGCTGTTTACCGCTATCTTGACAATCTGTTGGGCACTGAGCTTTTTGATATTCGCCGATACAATCGCTTCGTTAAGCTCTAGATTACCAGGTTCAAGAATGATGATATTACTTCGGCCTTCGAATAGATCCGCCATTGGAATTTCTTTACTAAGGTAACCAAGGCACGAAATTTCTACTACTTCACCCAATGCCTTGTAGCGCAAGGGTATCTTAAAAGTACCGTCAATATTCGAGATAACGCCCAAGGACCTATTCTTGATTTTAATGGTAGCAAAAGGTATGGGTTCGTTTTGCACGGAGTCAACCAGCTGACCGAACATATAGTTTTTTGCCTGCCCAAAGGAAAACATGGATGTCATCAAAAAAACAATACACAGACACTTTATTTTCATAGGGCCATATACTTAATTCATTTTTCCTTGAAGTGGGGTATTCTTCCAATATTCGTCAACAGCTTCGTTGGAAATCGGTTGCTCGGGACTGTCCAATGGCAGTAAGCGAATCATCTGATCTCTCTTATTGATCCAAACTGCGTTAGGTTCGGTATCTTGGGTGAAAAATTCGCGATATTGATGAAGATACTCCCATTTTCTTTCATTGAGCTTATTGCCTTCGTCATCTACAAGTTCGTATGCATGGGTCACATCAGCTACTTCGTAGTTGAAGTTTTCAAATAGTTTCCCTGTCTGTAGATCATCCAAATCTGGACAAACAACAAAAGTGAGTTCGTCTTCAAGAAAATAGAACTCTTCAATGGGAATCAATTCTTTCTTGTAACGAACCTTAAAGTCCTTCTTTTTGACCCTATTCAATTTCGCGGGCATTTTATTCAATCGAATTCGAAACGAAAAATCATCAAGGTAGATAACGAACTTCGATTCGAACCTGGGAGGTCTTTGAACCAATATCTTGTTATAAAAAGAAATGTAGTTCAAATACATCTTCCGTTCCGGTCCCCGCGTATATTCAGTTTGAATGCGATACAGGAGTTCACTGTCCATTTTTCTAAAACCATCGGAAAAGCGCTCTGACGCATTCACTATGACACGTAAGTCTGTATTTTCCTTTTCTTCATCGGTTTCATTATCCAGCTTATGCAACTCATAGTCTAATTTATGTATTGAAAAATCCGTGGTATTGATGAAAATCAAACCTTGGGCTCTATAATGGTCGTTGCTATAAGCGATCTCAATCTGATACACCGATTCGTTCTTATGCTTCGATTTCCCGAGCATCTTAAAGGAATGGGTATTGACGAAATCATTCCTTAAGTCATTGATAAAGGAAAATGAGGGTTCCTTATAGTTTCGAATGGGGTCGTGCATGCCCAATAAAATAAATTCATTGCCCCCATCATTTTTCATTTTTGCGTTCGGCACAATCTTGTTGTGCCCTTTGTAATCATAGGGTTGTGCGGCAAAACGGTCGATTTCGAAATCTTTGTTGCTCGTGTAGGACAATAGTTGATATTGGTTGTAAAAGCTATTTTCGCTGTCGAACCCCTCATCCCTCACCTTGATAATCGCCTCGTTCAGATTAACATAGGCATTATTCTTAACTTGATAATCACGATAATAACCGACGAGGTTAAATTCGTTTTCCGGGTAGTTCATAGGTATGTTGTTCACGGCGGTTCGAACAATTTCTTTGACATTGACCTTCTTTTCCCGCGCGGAAACTATTGCTTCCGCAAGCTCAAAAGCACTGGGTGTTAATTTGATACCTGAGCTCTTGAAAGTATCCAATTCGTCAATGTGCAACTCTCTGGTCTCGTAGCCCAGGCAGGATATTTCAAGAACCTCGCCCTGTTCTTTATATCGCAATGGTATTTTGAAGGTTCCGTTCATATTCGAAATCACACCGAGGGCCTTGCCCTTTATACGTATCGTGGCAAACGGAATGGGGTCATTTTGGGTCGCATCCACCAATTGACCGAAAATAAATTCCTGTTGCTGGGCCATGGTAGCTGCCGAGACCAATAGCACGCCCAATAAAAGATACGTTTTGAACCTGTGCATTTCCATTTAGTTAAGATTTTCCAACAAGGGGGTATTCATCCAATAGTCACCATAGTCTTTAGGTTTGGTCACATGCTGACTTTCAAAAACGGGTTTTCGCTTATCCATAAAATTAGTATCGAACGGAGCTCTCGAATCGGGCTTGATCCGTTGTGAAAAAAATTCCCTGAACTGTTGGTACTCTCGCCGTATTGTCCGGTTGACCAAATTGCCGTGCTCGTCTTTGACATTACCTACCCTAAAATCAAGAAAATCCCTTACACCTACCTTGGTCGTATCGAGCTGACTCAATTCATTAAACATCGGGATTGTGGCTTCATCATTTGAATCGGGAAACAAGTAAACCCTCTTTTCAGTCGTTGTAATCATTTTTAGTTTTACCGGCTGGTCTCTGAATACGACCGCATAGTTCAACACTTTTTTTGCCGACTCTTCTTCAGGTATGTCATTGAATTCGACTACGAAACACTTTCTATAAAGATCAACGGTCATATCTATCGTCTTAAAAACCGGAGGAATGTTCAAGATAAAGTTATTATTCAGTGAAATATAGTTCAAGTACATTTTATCGTTTATTTTTTGGTAGTCAGTGGTGATATCAAAAATCGCCTTTTGCCTATGCCCGTGCTCGTTCTTTTCGCCAGTGGCATTCCGTTGGTTTTCGTCATACATCGTATATTCCAACTTATAAATGGCGAAATCCAATTTAGAAATATACAGTGTGCCGTTGGCCCGAAAGTTCGGATAACTCGCCCTAAGGCCAATACGGTACAAGTCTTCATCGTTGATTCGGGTGTCATTCTTCCTAGTGAAGGAATGATTGTCAATCAGATCTGTTTTGAGCGTACCGATGAAATCGTATGAAAACACATTGTAGTTTCTTATGGCATCATGAATTCTTAAAATTCGGAATTCGTTTCCACCGGAGACATCCAAGATGGCTTTTTCCGCTGTTTTAGAAAATGACTCATAATTATAGGATGCGCGGGCCATGGAATCTTGTTCAAAATCACCGTTCATCTGAAAATAAAACAAACGGGTATCGGAAGTGGCATCATCAAGTTGATCAAATCCTTGATCGAATACTTCGAGAATCGCCTCATTCAAATTAATATACTGCCCTTTACCTTTCTGATAGTCGCGGTAGTAGCCTATAGTGGAAAATGAAGTCGTGGGGAAGTTTCGGGGAATGGCGTCAATGGCCCTTTGTACAATTTGCTTGGCACTCAGACGGCGTTTTCCTTTCGCCTTGACCACAGCTTCTTGTAAACTGATCGCTGCAGGACTTATCGTTACTATATTTAATTCATCTTGGCTAAAGTCATTGATGGGTAACTCTTTGGTTTCGTAGCCCATGGATGAGATTTCGATAATATCACCGTACTCCTTATACTTTAAAGGAATTCTAAAGCTACCATCTACATTGGTGATAATACCCACCGCCCGATCTTTTATACGGATGTTGGCAAATACTACCGGCTCATTGGTTTCCGAATCAAACAGTTTCCCGACCATATAGTCTTGCTGTTGCCCAAAAGCGACCGACGAAATGGAGATAAGTACAAGAAAAATTATGGGAAAAAAGGCTTTAGTATTCATATCACTGGTTTTTTTTTAAGGGCGTATTATTCCAATACTCATCAAAATTATTGGGTCTTGTAAGGGGTTGATTATCAAAAATAGGACGGTTTTTTTGCATCAAAACCACTTCTCGGAATATCATTCGATAAAGGTATCCATTTATAGTATCGATGAGTAGTCCTTTATTACGACATCTTTCTTGGCAGAAAACAAAAATGCCAAGCAAAAGAAACAACCCTGAGGAGAAACGGATTTGATACGACATGGTTCAGTTGTTTATGGTCTTCAAAGGTGTATTCATCCAATAATCTCCAAAATTATCCGGCTTCACAATGGGCTGCTCATCAAAAATCGGTTTTCGATTGTTCATAAATAAGCGTTGTTCCGGTACTCGATCGTCCGCTTTGACCTCCTGCACAAAAAACTCGCGAAACTGATGATAGTCCTTGGTTGTCCACCTCCCTATCGCATTACCGTTAAGATCTTTTAGACCTTTGGTCTTTACTTTGAGTATTTCTTCATTTATACCTTCATTCTTCGCAATAAATTCAAGCTCATCAAGTATCTCAATTTGTCTATTGGTATTTACTTTCGGATATAAGACCACCTGATTGTCAGCTACGAGGAGTCCCTCGAGTGCAATTTTTTTTCCTTTGAAATGAACATTGAACTGATTCGTGTTCTTGGCGCTATCGGCATTCAAAAACTCACTAAACGTCAAAACGATCCATCTCTTCTTGAGAGTGAGGCTCAATCTTGGGTGGATGGCGTTATCAAAACGGATGTCCACTCGATCGAGCGTCAGTTTTGGAGGCTCCCAAATTTTGAATACGTTATTGAAAGAAATATAGTTGAGATACATCTTATCCTTATACCTTCTATACGACGTCGTTACTTCAAAAACAGGTTGCTTGTAGGTTCCATTCTTATCAGGTACCCCTGTTCTATTGTTCTTGGTTTCGTCATAGACGGCGTAGTCCATCTTAAAAATGGAATAATCGGATTTTGAAATATAGAGCCTACCATACGCGGTATGAACCGGCAATTTGCGTATGAACTTTATGGTATACAGCGATTCCTCCCCTATTGAAGAATCATCGTCTCGTGAAAACGAATGTTCCTTTAACAGATCGGTATCGAAGCGATGTACAAAGGAATAGGAATTGATCCTGTGATTACGAATAGCGTTATGAACGCTTAGAATAGTGAATTCATTTCCTCCATAAGCACTTAGGTATCCCTTCTCGATAATTTTCGTATCTCCCTTAAAGCTATAGTTGTATGGCTTTCTAGCCAGTGTATCACGACGAAAATCCAGGTTCGCCTTGTAATCATATAAAGCTGCCCTTGTCGTCGCCGAATCGATAGCATCAAAGCCCTGATCATGAACGGCCATTATCGCCTCGTTCAAGTTTACATATTCATCATTGTCCAGTTGATAATCCCGATAATATCCAACTTGAACGTAGGGTTCGATTGGATAGTTTTCCAAAAGGGCATCAATGGCTTTCTGTACAATCTCTCTTGGCTTCATTCGTTTTCTTTTCCGCTTGGCACTAACAGTTGCCTCTGACAATTCGAAAACAGCCGGTTGAAGTCTAACCGTATTGGTGACAAATCTTGAAAAGTCATGGATCAATAACTCCTTGGTACGATATCCCATAGATGATATTTCTATGATATCACCGTACTCTTGATACTTCATCGGAATTCTGAAACTTCCATCCAAATTTGAAATGACCCCTAGCGCACGGTCTTTGATCCGAATACTAGCAAAAACTATAGGTTCCAGAGTTTTAGCATCTAACAATTGACCACGTATGAACTCATCGCGTTGCGCAACAACGAAGAGGTGTGACAAAAAAAGGAATGAAAAAAATAAGCGCTGTGTAGTTTTTATCCCATGGGTTTTCTGTTGTTGTTTAGCGTATCGTAAAAAAAATAAATACGACATAAACACCCACAAGAATCATACCATCCCGCCACCCAAGACGTAGTCCTTTTGGAATAAAAACCAAAGGTAAGACCAGAAACGATATTCCTAGCATCCAGAAGATATCATTACTCAATAAACCTTCATCAACCACCTTCACCGGAGTGATTATAGAAGTAATCCCCAAAACAGCCAACAAGTTAAAGATATTCGACCCCATAAGATTGCCCAATGAAATCGCTTTTTCCTTTTTGATCACTGCTATAATGGAGGCTGCCAATTCAGGAATACTGGTGCCAATAGACACTACTGTAATTGCAATGACCCGCTCGCTTATACCATACTTCATTGCCATTCCGACCGCACCGTTGATCAGCAGTTCAGAGCCGCCCCACAAAGCTACTCCGCCCAGCCCTAAGAACAATACGGTCTTGTATAGCGGTAACTCCACATCATCCTCGGGCAATTCATCTACCACAGCGGTCTTTTGAAATCGAAGTAAATACACAAGAAAAAGAAAAAGAAGCACCACCATAATGATTCCCTCATACTGTTGTAGCTCACCATCAAAATAGATAAACCCACAGAACAAGACCGAAGCGAGCATCATCACGGGCCAATCGGTCTTATAAAAACTTCTATTGACGTCAATACTACCTAGAAGTACGGTGATCCCAAGGACAAGACCCAAATTGGCGATATTAGATCCTACGACATTGCCCAAGGCCAGATCTGGATATCCCTCAATGGCCGAATTAATACTAACAATGAGCTCGGGAGCCGAAGTCGCGAAGGAGACAACGGTCATGCCGATTACGATTTTAGGAATATTTAATTTCAATGATAAGGCAACAGCGGATTTCAATAACCAATTTCCCCCGGCTATAAGAAGCACTAGCCCAGAAATTATAAAAAGAAGATTCTGCATTCCACGTATTTTAACAAATATAGCGGAAGATTTTGAAATAAATAGGGTGGATCAGATGAACAAAAAACTAAGTTTTACTAAACATATAGTTAAATAACTACAAAATTAGTTGTTTAACTATAAAAATAGTAATATGTTTGGAAACCAAAAAAAGTACGATGCAAAAATTAACCAATAAGGAAGAAGAAATCATGAAAATTCTTTGGCGACTTGAAAAAGCCTTTGTCAAAGAAATACGGGCCGAGTTAGAGGGTCAAAAGCCCCATTACAATACCTTATCGACCATCGTGCGAAATTTGGAGGATAAAAACTTCGTGAGACACGAAGCCTTTGGAAATACACATCGATACTATCCCGTAATTACAAAGGAAGAGTACCGAAAAAAATATATCAACACCAGTATTGTGGACTACTTTGGCAATTCATACAAAAACGTAGTGTCGGCCTTCGCCAAGGAGGAAAAGATTTCGGTAAAAGAGCTCAAGGAAATCATCAACCTGATCGAAAACAAGGATTAAAATGGAAACCGTGGTTATCTATCTACTTAAATCTGCATGTGTGCTGTTTCTTTTTCTCAGTTGCTACCAACTTTTTTTGAGAAAAGAGACCTTGTTCGCCTTCAATAGGTGGTTTCTGCTATTTGGAGTTATTGTAGCTCTTTTTCTTCCATTGACCTACTATACCGAAACCGTTTATTTACCCGCTGATATCGGGGCAATGAGTATTGAAAACTCGAAAGAGGGGCAACCATTCAATGCACCTTCTTTTTCCTGGACCTTCATCCTGTTCAATATCTATATTTTGGTAACGCTTTTCTTTGCTGTTAAACTTGTCATTGAACTATATACCGTGTTCGGGTATCTCAAAACTGGAATTAGAACGACCACAGATGGCTATGTGCATATTAGGAGTACGGAAAATATCAAACCCTTTTCATTTTTCAATTTCATCATCTACAATCCCAATAACCACAGTGCTGAAGATCTAGAACTCATTCTGGCCCATGAACAGGTTCATACCCGTCAAAGGCACTCCTTTGATATTCTCTTGATGGAAATCGTTCTTTTAACACAGTGGTTCAATCCTATCGCTTGGCTATACAAAAGAGCCATTATGCAAAATCTGGAGTTTTTAGCGGACACTCAAAACTCCGTTGTACAAAAAAACAGAAAACAGTATCAATACCTCTTGCTAAGACAGTCGGTAGATACGCGTAACCTATCTATAATAAATCCTTTTTTTAATTCATTAATCAAAAAACGAATCGTCATGATCAATCAAATCCCATCACGAAAAATAAACGCATTTAAGACCCTAGTTGTACTTCCGTTTCTTGCGCTCTTCTTTTTCAGTTTCAATGCCAAGACCGAATATCAACTATATGATTCAGCTGGCGAATTGGTCGCCGGAAAATCGATTGAACTGCTCATTAACAAAAATACCACGGAAAAGGAGTTGACAAAAATGAAAAAAGACCTTCAGAAAGATGGTATTGATTTTACCTATACGGTCAATCATAATGAGGCCAAGGAGATTGTTGACATTTCGATTCGAATTTCCGGAAAGGGAGCTAATGGTTCAACGTTTAACAACGCTTATAACTCATCTAACGATGATCAGGCCATTTCGCCCCTTGTCATCTACATTGACCAAGATCAAAACTTGGTTTCCATTGGAACAAAAGGTTCCTATCACTCCAATTCGGTGCATATTGACTCTGATGACGGACAAGTATGGATCAACTCCGGTGATGAGCGGCATAGGGATATTCGAATTACAAAGAAAAACGGGAAGAAACTCATTATCGTAGATGGGGAGGAAATCTCTGAGGAAGAGTTTGAAAAAATGGATGTACACATGGGGAAAGGGTCTTCGAAGGTATTTATCCATACTGATTCTGATGATGACCATGATATTAAGGTAGTCGAAGATGAAGGAAATGGCTTTTTCTTTATTGACACTGATGGAGACGAAGAACCGGTTTATGTTATTGACGGAAAAGAGAGCACTTCAAAGAAAGTGAAGCAACTCGATCCGAGTGAAATCGAGTCCATCGATGTTTCCAAGGGAGAAAAAGCACTAGAGCGTTTTGGCGAAAAAGGTAAAAACGGCGTAGTCGAAATCACCACCAAAAAGAATTAAAAGACCCCTTTTTATTGCTTCAATCAAGCTGCAGAAACCGACTTTTTTAAAGTCGGTTTTTTTGTGGTGGGAAACGAAATGCTCAAAATCATCAAATTTTAGACTAAAAAATCCCTTGTCTGTAAAAGAAACCTCAAAAAAGCCTCTACAAATACTACATTTCATAACATTAATCACCTATCATTATTACATTTTAAAACATGTCACAAGGACTCATCTAAAACATTAACACTTATATCGTTATTTTGATTTCAATTGTGTATTCAGTTGTATCGATTTTGATCTAAATCCTTGCAGGTGAACATTTTTTATATATATCTTATTTGGATAATCGATTATCACAAAACAATTATTAACCCCTAAAAACCCATTACATATGATTGCACTAGCTAAAATTTTATTGTTCTTGATGTTATCCTTGATCACGATAATAGCTTAAGTAGAATCATATAGGCCTATATAAAAAGACCGCCTTAGGGCGGTCTTTACAATTACTCAATTGAACACCCTTCTTTTTTAACCTTAAACTCTAGCATTATGATACTATATATTGGAATTGCGATAGCCCTTTTAGGGGCAGTCGCGCTACTACTCAAACCATTTTTTAAGACCAATGCCCTTCTTTCCAAATTCTCTGTAAAACAAAGTTTACAACTTTTGGGCATAGGGGTCTTGTTGAGCATCATCTCAGGAGCCTTCTTTTATGCCGAACCCGGTACCGCATATGCGGTTCAATATCCTTGGGGTGGTCAAAAAGCTGTTTTTAGGCAAGGTATCAACACTAAAATGTGGGGAAGACTCATTCCTCTACAATTTGAATTACCCATTAAATACGTTATTCCTAATTCTGAAGGTGATTTAGGGGAGCAAAGTGAATACGCGAATGTCGATGCGGCCAAGTATTGGGCGTTTAGCGATGCCGTAAAAGCAAGAATAGCCACTTCTGTGGTAATCAGTATCAATACCGAAGACGAGCATCAATTTCTGTCCGTCGCCGATCGCAATAAAACAGAAGAAAACATGATTCGTTCCCGGATCATTCCAAATATTGATCAATCCATAAAAAATACCTGTAAACTGATGGACGCCCAAGATTACATTTCGGGTCAGGCCTCTGATTTCGATCGTTATTTTAGAGATCAATTGGAAAATGGCATGTATGTCCTAGAAGAATATGTTATGAATGAGCAACGAGATATTATCGGTGATAGTGCCACGATACGCACGGTAGTGAACAATGAAAGTAAGCAAAAGCGATTTCGTGTTAAGATGGTAGATGGAAGTCCACTTCGTGAGGAGGGGAATTCATTGAAAGCCTACGGCCTCACCGTAGTGCAAGCTGTAGTCACCGAAATTGATTGGGAAGAAACTTTTGACAATCGCTTGCAATTGCAAAAGGAAGAGGTAGCCCAAACACAGCTTGAAAAACAACAGGCCGAACGGGAGTTCTATCGTGCCCAAAAAGAGAAGGCCCATGGTGAAGCCGAAAAAGCGACTGAACGTGCTCGCTTGGAAAAAGAGCAGATCCAAAAGACCATCGCGGCTGAAACCGAAGCTAAAGTTGCTGAATTCAATCTCATTAAAGAAAAGAAGCAATTTGAGGTTGAAAAATTTAAGGCACAAAGTAAAAAAGTGGCGGCCGAGGCCGAAGCTTATCAGAACGCGAAACTCGTCAACGCCGGACTCACGCCCCAGGAACGTGCTGAATGGGATTATAAAACGGCTGTGGGTGTGGCACGAGAGCTTAAAGACCTTAATCTACCCGAGTTTTATATTGAAGGAGGTGGCAGTAGTAAAGCCTCGGGCGATAATTTGCTTACGTCGCTTATTGGCGCTGACATTGCGAAAAAAATGACCAATAGGAACAAGGAGTAAACCGCTACTCAAAACCCAGCTTAAGAAGCTGGGTTTTTATTTTTATATTTGAAGATGTCCTTCAGAAAATCGTTCTTCACGTTCTTGGCCAAGATGAATAAGGTGGTGCTTCCCTCCTACTCCAAAAAAAGGCTGGATCTCTCGAAAGCGTCCAAATTGCAATTGGCTATTGTGGGTTGGCGGTATTATGTGACGACCAATGCCCTGGATCAATAATGCATCAAGGAGTGTAGGTTGTACTTCTTCAATTTTTCCGCTCCGTTCAAAAAATCAAGCTGGATCAAAAAATTACATTGTACAATCTGTC
Organism: uncultured Flavobacteriaceae bacterium; assembly: GCA_947494565.1. Taxonomy (GTDB): domain Bacteria; phylum Bacteroidota; class Bacteroidia; order Flavobacteriales; family Flavobacteriaceae; genus Maribacter_C. Next base: position 88,373 of record CANLVG010000010.1, read on the forward strand.
CGCCCAAACGTTCCACTAGTTTACAGACTGCCTCGGCAGTTCCGCCGGTAGCCAATACATCATCATGTATTAAGACCCGTTCTCCTTCTGCTATAGCATCTACATGAATCTCTAGTCGATCCTCTCCATATTCCAATGCGTAGGTCTCGGACATGGTTTGATAAGGGAGTTTCCCAGACTTGCGTACAGGAACAAAACCAGCCTCTAAATGGGAGGCCAATAAGGGTGCGAAAAAGAATCCCCTACTCTCCATACCGACCACTTTATCAATTTGTTGATTACCAACCAAATGCAATAGTGCTTGCGTCGCTCTTTGAAGAGCGCCCTTATCTTTTAAAAGCGGTGTAATATCCTTAAAAATGATACCTTCCTTAGGAAAGTCTTTTACATTACGTATATAGCTCTTGAAATCCATTTCTTTTGTTCGCAGTTATTTTGTGCTAAAAGTAAAAAGAAATATATTTGCAGCCCGTTTACAGGGAATTATCGGCCTCGTGGCGCAACTGAATAGCGCATCTGATTACGGCTCAGAAGGTTACAGGTTTGAATCCTGTCGAGGTCACATAAAAAAATGCAACTACCTTATTATTATGTAGTTGCATTTTTTAATTGCACATACCGATACCAACCATTTTTCAAGGGTATATTTTTGGTGATTGCTGTATAAGACAAGACCCATATGACCCTCATCGCTCATCCAAAGTTCGACATCAGAACAGGGTCTGTCTCTGGTATTTCAGGATTGGTAAAAAAATTGAAAAATCAAGACCGTCGTGTTCAGTAGCCCCGTCAGGGGTAGACCCTCTAATACCTGTCTTGTGTTCTATAGCCGTGTAATTGATTTTTCAATTATCAATAGGCTTTGCTTTTATAATAAGGGACTGAAGAACTTGGCAAGCCCTTCACAAAACTTTCTCCATGATGAACGACGTTTAAAACTTTCATAATCTAGACAAATTGCATCGGAGCAATTCAGGATGAATTCGTCAGTGATCCTACTCGCCAAGATTCTGTCATAAAGTAATGCGTTAGCTTCAAAATTATGTTCGAAGCTACGATAGTCAAAGTTTCCTGATCCTACTGAAGCTATTTCTTGATCAATTACAATGACCTTACTATGCGAAAAATCAGATCGCAAATAAATATTTACGCCCGTGGCCAACAAGTTTTCAAAATTCGAAAACATACTAAGTCTTGCAATTAATGAGTCCGATTTTTTAGGAACAAGTAAATTTACTTCAACACCACTCATAGCAGCCATTTTTAAGGCCTCAAGAACGGGAATACCTGGGATGAAATAAGGATTCGCAATGTAGATGCTCTTCTCGGCCAAATTAATCATTGTTACATACTGTTGCATAATCGCAGGATGTTTCGAATCTGGCCCACTTATTACCATTTGCACTACTGAATCACCTCTACTTGATATATCTGGAAGGTATTTTTTTTGCAGTAGTAGTTTTTCGTCCCCAGAGAAATGATAGTCTTTGATAAAAATACGATGAAGACTATTGACCACCGGACCTTCTATTTTCAAGTGAAAATCATTCCAGATTCCGAGATGGTCCTCCGGTTTGATGTATCTATCTGAAATGTTTACGCCCCCGGTGAATCCAATATTGCCATCAACGATGATAATTTTCCTGTGATTCCTATAGTTTAGGGTAAATAAAAGATTGCCAAATCGTAGCGGCATTATCGAATGCGCTTTAACGCCAATATGCCGAAAACGTTCAATTGCCTTTCCCCGGAAAGAAAAGCTACCTAAGGAATCGTAAATCATTCGAACTTCTAAGCCTTCTTGTATTTTTTCCTTTAAAAGTGCAAATAATCTATCCACAATTGCACCTTCTTCAATAATAAAGTACTGCAGGTGAATAAATTTTTTAGCATTTCCTATAGATTCAAAAATAGCCTCAAAAGTTTCGTCGCCGCTATTTAAAAGGGTGACCTGATTTCCCGAGTAGGCCGACGTTAAACTATTGCTTTTGACTAATTGGGAAAGTCTGGCATTTTTTTGGGAGTCAAAATCTTCAATGAACTGTTCGTAATCATTCAATTCTTGAATACGGGAATCGTAAAGCTTGCGTCTCTCTGTTTGCTTTAATTTGAAAAGTTTGAATTTTCGTCTGTTTACTCCAAAAAGATAATATAATAGAGGCCCTGCCAAGGGTAAGGCAAGAACTGCGAGTACCCAACTGATTGATTTGGTTGGTCTGGAACCATGAAAAATTATACTAATTAAAGACCAAATTGTAATGAATAGATAAAATGCTAAAAGAACCATTTTCATACGTAAGAAAGATAACCAATATGGATTACATTCACCCTGGTTGAGCTTTGAAGTAAGTAAAGGGCAATATCTGGAAAGAGATTATAGAAAAACGCTATACGCAATGTATATCAAAAATAGAATACTCACAATGAACATAACTCCGCCAATTTTTACCGTCTTCTTAATTCTCTTTCTTCTAATTAATTTTCTGGCCATTATTTTATTTTAGTTTAACAAAAAAGGCAACCATAGTTAAATGCCTGCCCGTTTTTTCATATTCAATACGATAAGACTAATTGTCGTCGGTGGCATCGTCAATTTCATCTTTAATTTCCTCTGCTCCTTCTTCAATACCTTCCCCGACCTCTTCAATTCCGTCTTCAATTTTCTCTCCGGTGGTCTTTTCCCGGCAACTGGAAGCTGCTATGATCATAACAATTGCGAATAGGAACATGTATAGTGATTTTTTCATTTTGATTTATTTTAGTGTTAATACTTAATTTTCTTTCTAAGATTTGGCCTTATATTCTTTTTCTTCCGGTAATCAAGGATATGATAAAAAGTACAATAAAAATGAAGAATAAGATTTTTGCGATACTAGCAGCACCAGCTGCGATTCCTCCGAATCCGAAAACTCCCGCGATCAGTGCTAAAATGATAAAAGTAATTGTCCAACGTAACATGTGATATGGTTTTTAAGGTTAATATTCAACAACTTATTTTCTATAAGCTCTCTTGTACAGTACAAAAATCGTGATACGGTATAGTTCTGTTTAACGGTATCAATTGAATTCTTAACTCAAATGATAATACGATTCAATTAATTGAAAACCAACACTCTATATTCGATATTTTTTATTGAACTTAACTTGGAAAACATGTTTCTTACTTGCTGGTATCATGTTCAAAATAGATTACCTTTAGTTACTTAATTACTGTTTTATGAAAACCAAGATTGAGGTTAAAGATCTAGATGTTCAAGATGTAGTTCGAGACATTGCCAAAGATTTAGGGATATCGTATGAGTCCGATAACAACGAAGTATGTCTTGACATTCCTGAAACTCTTGGTACGGGCTATATAAAAGCCGTTTCTTTTGATAGCGGTATGGGTACCATTGAAATGGATTTCAGGTTGAATAAAGAAGTTCGCCTAGAGATGAACGAATCTTCAGTTCAACCTTTGAAGATTATATTTAACAGGGAATCTACGATCAGACATGAATTCAGGGGGAAGAACGAAATCAATGAGATAAAACAATTGGAAAGTGCTATATTATCAGGTAATCATAAGCATGAGAATGTGTTGATACTACCGGCCAATGAACCGATTTGCATCTTTAGCCTAGAAATCAATAGGAAATTATTCGAGGAAAAGATCGAGGGCTTCCTCTCCGAAATGAACAATGACCTAGAGGCCCTTTTCAGAGATGTTAACGGTGTAAATCTCTTTTATTATAATGGGCATTATACATTAGATATTGCCCAATGCATTGAAGAATCTATTGAATGTGAGCTTACCGGTTTTACCCGATCCGTCTTTCTAGAAGGAAAAAGCTATGAAATCTTGGCGCATCACTTACGCCAATATGTGGATGACCTCACCGATCCCGATAAAAGAAAAATTTTAAGGCAAGCTACTATAAGTAAAATTCGTGAGGCCGCCACCATTATTGAAACCGAGCTAGAAAATATGGATAATATCATTGCATTAGCTCGAAGAGTAGGGCTGAATCAAAAAACACTGCAAAACGGATTTAAACACCTGTATGACAGTTCGGTAAACCAATATATCAGAAATTCTAGAATTGAACTAGCAAAAAAGTTAATGGAAACGACGGATTTGAATATAACCGAAATCACTTATAAAATCGGAATTAACTCTAGAAGTTACTTTTCAAAGCTATTTAAGCAGCGCTATGCTATGTCACCTAAGCAATATGTACAACAGGTACGAGATAAATCGGGAGAAGTAAAAACCGCTTAATTCATACATAGTGAACTTTCGTTAACAAAATATTTCATCTGATAATGCACCCATTTGTGTTATTTTAAGTTTCAATACTGTTAATCTTAAAATAACGATAGGGTCAACTTTGCACTACAAAAACCATATTGTAGTAAGGAGGTTGCCCCCCATGAGAGAAATTCAAATTACCAGTATAAAAGACGAAATAATTCTAGAACAACTTCATCTTTGTTTAGAAGGTACTTTAAACGAAAGTTGGGGTGAACGGACCCTTACTTTTGACAATTCCATTGGTAAGGGAGTTGTAAGAAGTATTTCTTTCGATTGGGGCGTTTCACTCTTAGACTGCGATGTAGAATTTTATGAAGATGTCAAGATTATATTTAAGACATCCAGTGTTTCCCCTATAGAGTTTATCTTTATTTCTAAAGGTTCTTTTCAGTATAGTGAAGATAATACGGAAGAGTTTATCGACTTAGAACAGTATCAGAATATCATTATTGCTCCAAAACGCTATTCAAAAAAGACGTTTGTGTTTCCTCCGCATGAGGAAATAAAGGTCAACTTTATTCGTATTCTGAAAAAGGAATATTTAAAAAAGAAAAACAATAATATCACTCATTTGAATGACCTTATGTTGTCCATCTTTAATGATGAACAAGCTCAAACACCCTTTAAACATAAAGGTAATTACAGCTTAAAAATCGCAGATCAGGTCAAGGCATTGAACTCTGTTTATGATAGTGGAGTTATAAGAACATTATCTCTTGAAGGTCGATTATATCTTATTTTGGCCATGCAATTAATGGAGCATCATAACTTCGAAAATGACTTGGCCTTGCCAGAATCCTTATCAAAAAGTGATATTAAGAAAATACATCAATTATCAGAATATATAGTTGATAACATATCTGACCCTATTTCTGTCCGTAGTTTAGCCGATAGCGCAGGCCTTAGCCCTAAAAAATTACAGTTGGGCTTTAACGTACTTTATTCTAAATCGGTTAATGAATATGTAAGGCAATTGAAGTTAGAGATTTCCCGTGACTACTTGAAGAATACGGATTTATCCGTTTCGGAGATTGTTTATGCCATAGGGATAAAGAGTAGAAGTTATTTTTCAAAGATTTTTTTCGAGGCATATGGTATCCTTCCAACGGATTACAGGAAGCAACTTGCCAAGAAAAGTTGATCGTTCATTCATCAGTTGGCAAGTCTTCATATTCGTAGCGTTCTAGCATACTATCATAGGAAATATTTTGACCAAAAATTTCTTTGGCTATTGGGTCGGCGTGAAGCTTCTGTTCACTAGGTTTGGATAAAAAATACTGTATTTCTTCTAGAGGTACGGTTTGGTCGAGCCAAAAGTCCATCAGGTTTTCTGTAATGGCTATTGGCATACAATCAACCAGGTTTTGAAATTTTCGGATGTAGCGACTAGACCTACCTACTACTAACGAAAATGTGATAAAGCCATCTTCTAGAACATTATACATTCCTGCTAAACAAAACGGGCCACCAGATTTCAGCCCGATATGATAGGGATAGGTAACTCCATCTTTCAAAAAAGTAGTAAAGTACCCAGTGACCAAGATCAGACATCTTCTTTTCTCCAAGGACTCTTTGTACCATAAATCACCTTGAATATGCCTTTCATCAATAGTAAGGGTATTGGTCAGACTTTGGAATTTTGCCCAATCATCTTTATAAAATTCTGGTAAAATACCCCAAATACCCAAATTTATACTACTTGGCTCGCTAGAAGTGATAATGGGAAGATTGGACTCATTATGTCCGTTTAATACCACTTCTGGCCGATACAGTTTGGGGTGTTTGAAGAATGCTCCGAACGAACGTTCCAATCTTTCCCTATCTGAGGTATTTGAAAGTTTATAGTACATATAGTAATGGAAATATACCGCAAGTAACAAAAAGGGCATTCAAAGCATTGTTTCATTTGAAATAAAATGTAACTCATTACAAATTAATTGCTTAGCCTTTTCTTGCAATAGCCTGTAAATGACCCGATAACGTTAAACCTTTCTTTTAAATCGGTAAGCTTTAGGGATAGATCCAAGTAATTTTGATGGTCGATGATTGAGTTCAAAATAAAGGCTTTCATTAAAAAAGGAGTATGCTGACGAGAAAAAAAATAGCGATGCGAGAACTGAAAGAACTTCAACGTTTTCTAAAAGGGGAAGTTCTTAACGAAAACGGAGTACAGGTCTTAAAAATCCATCATTCTATTGGTGAAGGTAAGGTGCAGTGTATCTGTTTCGATGATGGTCTTATTGCGATGGAATTCGATATACTAATAAGAGAGAACAAAACGATTCATTTGAATGATGAAAAACAAAGCATGGCTTATTTCCTGTATTGTTTGCAGGGAAATTGTTTACACCAGTTCAAGGAAGATGCGATAATTACCAAATTGGAAGAATTACAAACCGCTGTTGTTAGCAATGATTCAGATTTACAAAGTAGACTCTTGATTCGAAAAGATGAACGGCTTATTTTAAACCTTATTCGTATCGATACAGAGAAATACATGAAAAAAATTAAAAGTGATTATGAGGGGTTTGATGCGAAGACCATCTCTTTATTAGACTCTTTTAAGGCGAATCAGGGCTACTTTCATTTGGGTAAAATCAATCTTGAAATAGGAGAACTGATTAAAATGCTTGAAAAGGCGAAATATGTAGATGATCTATCTACCCTAATGCAGTTCGAAGGTATTTGTCATTTAATTCTCGCCAAGCAGATTAGGCAATTCAAGTTTGAAATGGAATTCGGCAAAACTTCAGCTTCAACGCTGTTGAAGAAAGAACTCAAAGAGATTAGTGAGATCAGCGATTTTATTAGAGAATCCCCAGAGTTACAACACTCAATAGCAACCTTATGTACCAAATCAGGACTTTCAGCTTCAAAACTTCAACAAGGTTTTCGCTTTTTAAATAACATGACCGTCGGTGAGTTTATTCGTGAAACTCGATTGAAAATGGCCGAAGAGCTTTTGCGAACTTCCGAAATGAATGTTTCAGAAGTTGTGTATTCTATAGGGTTTACGAGTCGAAGCTATTTCTGTAAAATATTTAAGGCAAAATACCGCTGTAATCCTAAACAGTACAAACAAAATTTAGTTTTAACCGTTGTAAAAGAGAAAGCATAAAAAAAGGGAAGCCATAGCTTCCCTTTTTGTTCTTCCCAATTCTTTCGAATCAGTGAATATCCTCTAGGCGCTTTACTGTTGAGAGGGCACTTTGGATACTGCTCTTTTGATTTTTCAGAATCATAGCGGTGCTTGGTGGTAATGTATGTTCTTTCAATACATCATTATATTCATCTAGTGATGCTTTTTCACCTCTAATTGCTTCCTCCAACATCGCCTCATCGTTATCTGAAGAGAATAGCGCTTTGACATCCATCCAAGTGCGATGCGCCTTACTTGTAAGACTGTCTCCCTTATCCACTTCTTGACCAAAAGACTTGATTTCGTTTTTCAATTCATGTCCGAAATCATATCGCTGTTGCGCTTTTTTTTCAAAATATGATTTCAAATAGGTGTGTTCGGTATTTGCCGCTGCTTTTTTGAAGCCCTTTTCCGCATCATACGTTTTCTCTAAAAGGCCATTCAATTTTTCTCCTACTGCTTCTGAATATGTACTCATGTCTAAAAATTTTAAATGAACAGTAATTTGTTTTATGGATGCTTACTGTTTTACATCCCAAAAGCAAGAATTAACTTTGGTAAAATCTATTTCTGTACTTGAAACTTTCAATTTTGTCTTTCAATCCACTCACAGAAACACCTTCCACAGGTACGCTATCATCTTCCATTATCGAATTATGGATTTTGATTAAAGGTGAAGCGCGCTTGTCTAAATCGGTGATTTGCATCTGTGGCGCGTTAAACTCGTCTACCCCTCTTTGATTTACAAAAGATGCTACAATGGTAAGAGCAATTCCAAGACCGAAAGCCAAAACGCTAAATGCAATAACCTCAATTTCAGTAAACATAATTCTTGTTTTGTTGAGAGCAAAGTTATCGGTGGTTAGGGGAACGGTTTTGTTCGAATGCTTAAATTATTGACTCATATCCTATAGCACACAATTTTGACGGGATTGGGCTAATACTAACACCTTGCATGAATCGTCTAAAATAAAAATGGTTCCCGTGCAAAGAGGACACAGGAACCATTTAACCAACCAAACTAGACTTTATTTACACTATTCCACTTATCTGTCAGGATTAATAGATAACGTACGGCGTCAAAATTAGTGGCCATAGCATTTAGAAATGTGCTGTATACAATTTATTCTTAATCTGTTCAAGAGACTTGAACAATTTCTAAGCTGGCACAAAATGTAAAATCCTAATACAATGTATATGTGTCAATATCAATTGCATATGAGCAAAAGTACTTTCCTACTTGACTATAACTTTGTAGTGTTAGGAAGAGAGAATGTGAAAGTCACGTTCCACATGAATTAAAAAAATAAGAAGATGAATTACTTGAATATCAACGACAAAAAATTAGTACCCGTAGTTTCCGAGTTGAACTTACTACTGGCAGATTATAGTGTTTATTATCAAAAACTGAGAAGCTATCATTGGAATGTCGTGGGAAAAAATTTCTTCGATCTACATAATAAGTTCGAGGAGCTCTACAATGATGCAAGAATAAAGATAGATGAAGTTGCTGAGCGAATTCTAACCTTAAGATATCATCCAGTAAGTAATTTTAAGAAATACCTCGAAATGTCTTCGATTAAAGAAGCATCCCCATTTAAAGCAGATACCGAAATGGTGAGTGACATTCTATCAGACCATCAAAAACTTCTGATGCAATTGAAAACAACACTTGATAAAGCTGATCAGGCAGGTGATGAAGGTACGGTGGACATGCTAGGAGCTTATATTGGGGAATTAGAAAAAGCTAGTTGGATGCTTGATGCTTTCAATCAAGATACAAGTGACCAGTTAAAGGTCAGCGATATGGAAAAGGTATCATAAACATACTGTAAACCAAAACAGGCGTCATTACTAATTAATTAATTCAAAGATGAATCAAGAAATACAAAAATCTTTTGCCGATATATATGAAAAACTACAAGGTTGGGTGACCAGTCTAATTGAAAACTTGCCGAACCTATTAGTGGCCATAATAGTTATGGTCGTTTCATACTACGCAGCTCGTTTCATTAGTAAATGGGTAGTCGTCTTAGCTTCAAAAAGAATTCCACAACAAAGTATATCACAGTTAATAGGGCGAATATCCGCAATTGCCGTGGTTTTAGTAGGACTATTTCTTGCACTTGGTGCGTTGGATTTGAGCAAAACTTTAAACACCCTCTTAGCTGGAGCCGGAATTTCAGGTTTGGTTATAGGTCTTGCTTTACAAGGTACACTTTCAAATCTTTTATCTGGTATCATACTTTCATTTCGAAAGAAAATACGATTGGGTAACTGGATAGAAACAACGGGTTACGCGGGCGAAGTAGTAGACATTAATCTAAACAGTCTTGTTTTAAAGGAATTCGATAATAGCTTGGTCATCATCCCCAACAAAACAATTATTGAAAACCCATTAAAAAATTACTCTCTTACCAACAAAATGAGAGTAGCTATTGAATGTGGAGTTGGTTACGAGTCTGATTTGGAAGAAGTTGAAAAAATTGTAAAAGAAGCCATAGGCAGCATATACCATCAAAACAACGGTACGGAAATCGAAGTTTATTACACTAGTTTCGGAGATAGCGCTATCAACTTTGTATGTCGTTATTGGGTTGATGCTACGGACGCGAAAAATCGACTTGATGCTAAGAGTGAGGGGATGATAGCCATCAAAAAGGCCTTTAATCGCAAGGACATAAACATACCTTTCCCTATCAGGACGATTGAGTTTAACAGCCAACTCGACTTGAATACCAAAAGGGTAAATGATACTGTGCTGCAGAACTAGGCAAAGGAAAGATTGATTATCTAAACCTTAGGAACAACTAGAATTATCGAAAGACTATCTAAGACCTTTAAATCATTTCAAGTACCCTTAGGTTAGATGTAGTCAACTAATACATTTCGATTTAGTTGATGATAAAAAGCCTCTGTACGGAGGTTTTTTTGTGCTCAAATAGAAATAAAAATAACTTGATTATAGGTTTTCAGGCCATTTACCGTAGTTCTATGTAAAAGCTATCACTAAAAAAACTATTTTGCTGACTACAATGTTTATATTTTATCTTGTTTCAGCATGACCGAAATCATAGTAGATGCTCAAAGTACTGAAGGAACCGTTCGACAAATTCAACGCGTAATCGGAGGTAAGATACAAGAGCGCTGGGGAGAATATACTTTGGATGTCAACAGTCATCTTGCCAAAGGAAACATTCGCTTTATCACCTTCGATTGGGGGGTTAGCCTCTTGGAATATGATATTACTTTTTTTGATGAGATTTGTCTTGTCATGGATGCATCGGAATACAATCCCATACATTTTGCCTATTGCTTAGAAGGAAACTGTGGGCATCGGTTTGGGTATCAATCAGAAAAACAAATCAAAACGCTAGAGCAATTCCAATCGGTGATAATTACAAGTAGAGATGGAGGGTATAACTATGGCTATTTCCCAAAGAATATCAAGTTGGCCATTAACGTTATTCAAATTACCCGAAAGCAATTCTTAAAAAAGAGATTAAACAACGTTGATGAATTAAACCGAAAGCTTTATGAGGTCTTTCTCGACACGGATCATGACAATGCCTTTGCATATTTTGGTGCGTATAATCTCAAACTGGCTGATAAAATAGGGGCGCTGCGAAAAGTAAGAACCAAAGGAATGATTCGCATGATGAAAATCGAAGGGCTGGTTTATGAAATTTTATCAATGCATATTCTACAGCATGATAAGGCTGTAAATAATAAAATGCCTTCCACTAGTCTACTTCGGTCTGAATTGAAAATCGTACGTGGGCTAGCAAAAAAAATCGTAAAAGACCCATCAAAAGAGTATTCGTTAGATATGCTGGCCCTGCAGTCCGGTCTTTCTCAGGCAAAGCTTCAAGAAGGGTTTAAGCTATTGTATACCAGAACAGTAACCGAATACATTAGACATGTACGCCTAGAGGCAGCACGTGACTATATTCGCACTACCGATATGAATATTTCGCAAATTGTATATACCATAGGTTTTAGCAGCAGGAGTTATTTTTCTAAAATTTTCAAAAATAAATACGGGATTAGCCCAAGTGAGTTTCAAAATAATTCGCTACAAACCATAGAGGAAATGTACCCCTAAAAAAATGATGCATTCCCATCGAATGCATCATTTTTCAATCATCAACCAAATCAACCAACTTATTTTCTGAACAGTTTCCGAATTAAATAAAGAATCCCGTATTTTTTCCCCGCAGTTAGAGCAGTGTTCATCCAGTTGTAAGGCCGTAAATCTTCCTCGATTTCGTGTTTAATTCCTTTCATCTCCTCCCAGGCAATCTGACGTTCTAAATTGAGTCGCTTCAGATCTTTATTAATATCCTCTATTGTGGTATAAGATTTCATTTAATCGAAATATTGTTTAGCCGTTTTTTTAATGATTAGGGTATCTATTTTAGTCCTTAATTTATAAACCAAAGTGCTCACAAGAAAAATCACCGCTGCAACTATTAAACAAGCATGGACCATATTACCCAAAAAATTGCCCAGCGCAAGAATTCCAGCGACTAGGACGAGGGTAAGCCCTATTAGAGCTAGGCTCCCAACAATCGCAATCTTACAGAACATACCAATGATTGTAGTGAGTTGCTGAAATACTTTTAGTTTATAGTATTCTTGCGATTTTTGAATATACTGCTCGCCAATCTCTACAGCTTTGTGAGAAGTTTGATTTAAGGAATCGAATACACCCATTATGATGTCTTTTGAAGCTTTTTGTTTTTGGCTTTCAACTGTGCTAGTTTATTCTCCAATGTGGAGATAACATCTTCTGTTTTATAACTAACATCTGATACTAAACCTTCCATTCTACTTTCTAAGGTATCGGATTCTGAAGCTATTTTTGTTGCGATACGATCTTTTAGGTCGATTGCGCTATCCGTTAAATTCTCTTTAGTTGCCAAGGCCTGATCGGCAATTCTTTTTCGTGTATTCTCACCCTTATCCGGTGCGAATAAAACACCCAATGCCGCTCCTATAGCAGAGCCTGCCAAAATTCCTAAAACTGTATTTCCTGTAGTACTCATATTGTTTGTTTTTAATTTTATGATAGTGACTCTCACTATTTGTTAACACAAAGTTCAATAAAACTCATATGTATCCTTAACTCAAATACGGTAATGTTTGACTGTAATACTAGCGGTGGAAAAGGTCAAGATTCTTAGTTAAAGAGCTAATTTCCATTCCCTTCTTCTGATAATTGTATGATAAATCACCAGAAAATGAAGTAAGGCGAGGAAAATGCAAAACTGGTAAAAGAAGAAAATCGAAAAACAATTAAAAGGAAGGTCTAACCCCGTATTCTAAATCTTCATCACAATAAATTAGCCCCCTAGTATATGTATTCAAGGGGTCTTTGAATTCAAACTATTCTTTTACTAGCTCTAAGGTCTGAACATTATTTTCTCCATCTGTAGACTTCCACTTCTGAAACTTAGAGCTATTTTCCAGATAAATCCAAGTCTTGTTAATTTCACTATCGTCGCCTTCAATAGTGATATAATTTTCGGTGCTTGACCACGTAAAAGGAGCAGCGTCGGATTGTTCTATGCCCAATACAGTATAATCTAATTTTTTCTCACCCGTATTATTCTTTTTAAAAGTCATGGTACCGATATTGCTCAAGGTTGTTCCTTGTTCACCCGGCGTAACCCTTTCATATTTTTGAACCGTCCAGGTACCCACCAATCTGTGAGCGCAAGAGGTCAAAAATATTGCGATTACTAAAGCAAGGGATGCATATTTCATTTTCATATAATTTAGTTTTCCCTAAAATACCTACGATATCGCTGTAGGCTTAACTCAAAAGCCTTTTTTATTAGTCCATTCCAAAGTCCACTCTGCGAAAGCCTTTGAGATATGGGTCAAAATTTATCGTGATACCGTTAACTCTACCATCCCTATTATCGGATTTTTGTAACCACAGTAACTTAAAAAACAGATGATGAACAATAAGGAAAGAGAGTTAAAGAAAGGTCATGAATCAGGTGACCAAGAAAAACTTAAGGAAATGAATACTAACAAGGCCTCAAGAGTCGAAGAATCTTCAACAGGAACGGCAAAAGACGAGGGAACGCTAGGTAAAATGAACGGGGAAACAACCGAGAGGTAAAATGAAAATATTATTTTAATTGACGTTTCACGATAAACTCAGGAAAACAGGTTTTTGGGTAGAGGAATTTGGCAACCCATATTATAAAATTCTGGAAAAGGCGGCTGACTAAAATGTTTTTTGAATACTATCAAGCCTGATTACACTTATTTTCATAGTACGAATTGGTTTAGTGTCCCTATTTAGTGGGTATTGTAAAAATATCATAACCTTTGAAATATCCAGTAAATAAATCACAAGTTCAGATTCTGTCAATGTCACGAGTAAACGAAGGAATAGTAGTGTTTCTATTACTCTTTTGTTCATTTTATCCAAGACTTGCCCAAAAACCACATTCACTTCAGGATTCAAAGAGTCTTATTGGGGTTTATCATCCCTGCTAAACTAAGGGTGAGAGTTACAAATGAGAGTGACGTTCTTTAGAAGAGAGCCTACGATCTATTCAAATATGAATTGACTTCAAAAGTGTTTTGAACTTGCCCTATTCTTTTTTCAAACTGCCCCACAAGGTTGTTTCATCCATGATTGCGAGCAAAGTTCTTTTCCACTCTAATTAAAGAGGCTATTCACGATAACTTCCGCAGCAACTTGACTTCCTTGTAATGACGGATGAAACTCGTCTGGGCCGTAATATGAAAAATCACCGGTGCTATCAAAATGGCTTTTCCAAACGCGACCAACGGGACATAAAATGGCATTATTGGCCCTTGCACCGGCGGAGTAGTTTCGAATTACACCATCAAATGTATGGTAATAACGTCTCGAAGGCCACACCATGAAATAGGCCAATCTACTACCATTGACGGCACATAACTCCGCATACTTACGTCCATCGTTAACCAACATCTCATAACCGTCACTTTGCGATGAAGGACCTTGCTGAATGATCACAAAGTCGTAATTTCCCGTTTCTACCTGTTTTTGTACTTCGCCGTCCGACCAATGGTCGACAATGGCATAATTGCCTTTTGCGATCATTTGGAAACCTAAAGAGATGCCTCTTTCGGCTGCCTCGGTTTTCACCAAATTCGGCAAGTCATTGTAGTAGGTAAGACTATTGCCTACAAAAAGAATATCATAATCCGATGTACTCGTATTGGGGTCCACTTCTTCTCCCCCAACCTGACCATTATTGACTTCAACAGCATCCTGAGGCCTCAGTGTGTCGTTATTGCAACCAAAGACCAAAAGAATAATTAAGTATACTAGTTTAAGTGAGTGATTCATTTTCAGTTTATTTAAATACTTTGTTCTTTCTATTTCAGAAACTGTCCTATTTCGACATAGTCAACATCATTTCGATCCTGATAAAAGTCTTTGAGCACGGCTCGATGGGCACCGCCTATTACTACCAATATACGTTCTCCTTCGTCGATATGCCGATCTATGTTAGCCATGATATGAAAATTTCGTTCCCACCATACCGAAACAAACTTGACTCCGATATAGGTATCGTCTGACACGAACTTTGCCGTTTCCTGTATGTACTGTCGCTTATTTTTCAAGTCTTCCTTATCATTGTTCTTGAATGCATAATAGTGCTTTAACGATTTATCAGCGAGCACTTTAGAATCACTTTCATCATTGTGTTCAATACTGGCGAGAAAAGTCGAGAACTCCTGTTTCATGTTGTGCTCGGCAAAGGCAGACAATGAATCTAGTGGCACAGCTAGTTTGTAATCAATACAGAAAATGGAGTCATGACCCAGTTCTGAGGCCAAGCGGAACCCTATTTGTTCCCTCTCATCCATTTTTAGCGGTGCCCTGTTTTCCATATAGTTAGCGTAGGCGTGCTGAAAATAGTCTTGGTCCTTAAGCGTACATTCCAACAATATGGCCGTGGGTGCATAGGTCTTCAAAGCCAGCACTAATTCTTCTATTTCCTGCTGTCTTTTATCAGAATGAAAGTTGTCCATGTCCATCGAGGAATAATCGGTGGTTTCCCCAAAATGAAAGGTGCCCAATAGGGCCACGGTAGGTCTGAAAGTCGTCTGTGACGCCCGCGATTTCATGGTTTTTTGGTCAAGGGTAACAAGCTTGATGTCATATTGGTTGGCATCGGCCTCCAGATTTGATTTATACAGGGCATCCGTATCTAGCCCATAGCAACAAATGGCGATTGCAGTCAACGCAATCAAGTAACCGTATCTCATTCACGCACAATTTCCTTCAATGTATGGAATTGGAGGTCATACGGAGTGATTATGATATGAATGACCTATTTTAAGATAAGAACGACAGGATTGCTGTGTAGATTATTAAATATATTGCTTTAAATTATATCGCCGACCCCTTTGAGTATTATCCAAACCCTTTTTTTGGATGGTCTGCTAGGGTAGCACTTAATTTCGCCGAATTTCAAAAGAGGCTCACCGTATCAAGAGACATCAAATGAAAGTTCTAATAGTCGATGATGAAATGCTAGCTCGAAAAAGAATTCGCAAGATCTTTGCGGATAACGAGGGGATTGAACTCTTTGAGGCAAGTTCGGGCAGCCAGGCCGTTTCCATGATTCAGGCCGAACGGCCTGAAATCGTTTTTTTGGATATTAAGATGACCGACTTTTCAGGATTTGAAGTACTCCAAAGGATAGAGCCATCTATAATGCCCCTCACCATATTTGTCACTGCCTATGATGACTATGCCATTGCGGCCTTCGAGAACCAGGCGATAGACTATGTCTTAAAACCCTATAAAGAAAAGAGAGTATTGGATGCGCTCGATAGGGCCATAAAAAAAATAGAGACCGCACAAAAAAGTGATTCGTACGATGCCATGTATACACGGTTCAATCAACTATTCGACCAGCTGCAAGACCTAAAAAGAAATGCAAAGCCCTTTCTAGAGAAAATTGTGCTCAAAGTCGGTAGAAAATATGTTTTCGCTTACACCGAAGACATTAAGTATATCACATCTTCGGCCTATTATGCCGAGCTATTCATGGCTGATGGTAAAAAATACATCTATCGGACCTCCATGACCGCATTGATGGAACGACTCGACCCCGATAGCTTTATCAGACTAAACCGTTCAACCATTGTTCAGATTAAATGTATAGCGGAAGTAATTAGCGAAGGATATGGAGACTACTGCGTAGTCATGGTGGATGGTCAGAAATTCAATGTCTCCAAAAGTTATAAAACCACCTTTAAAAAGCAATTGACCCTTGGAAAATAACATGAAGGAAAAGCCATATCAATTTCTTGACCCTAAGCTGTTCAGGGTGCTTTTGGTGTATTATTTGGTCGCCTATATCATCGATTTTATAGGGACTATCCTCATTTATAATCAGAATGATGAATCCACCGTTATATTAGGCCACCTTGTCCTCCAGTACCTGATCCTTTTTGTTTGCAAGTTGACCTATATCGTAGTTTCGCTATGGTTAACACGAAATTCATTTAAGAAAGGAACATTTCGTTTAGGGATTATTCCCATTCATTTGGCACTTGCAGCCCTACTTTCTTTTTACACTGCTTTTATCGGGATTTTGGTTGATATTGAATTGCTTTCAAGCCCGACAACCTTGACTGCCGAAAGTATTTACATACGTGGCTTAGGCGGGTTGAGTTTTAATTTCTTTATGTACTTTTCCATGATAGCTATCGTTTACGCCTATAACTATTTTCAGCGCAAAAAGACCGATGATTTAAGAACGTCAACGTTGAAAGCAGAGCTTCTTGACGCCAAAATTCGAGCGTTACAGGCGCAGTTAAATCCGCATTTCCTTTTCAATTCCCTCAATGACATTTCATCACTGGTTGATGAGAACACAATCAAAGCACAGAATGCCATAGCCGACCTAAGCCAGCTACTGAGAAAAACATTGCATTTGAAGGATTCGAAATTAGTAACGTTGAAAGATGAGCTTCTTCTTTTAGATACTTATGCGAAAATGGAGAAATTGAGATATGATGATAAATGGGAGCTGATCAAATCAATTCCGCAAGAATTAAACGGCTGTCTAGTACCCCCTCTTCTTTTCCAACCTTTTTTGGAAAATACGATAAAACATGGTTTTTCAGAACAACATCAAAAGATTAGGGCCGTGTTATCTATACAGGAAAACAATGAGTATCTCGAAATAATGATCATCAACAATGGAATAGCCTTACCATCCGAATCACCCATCTTAGGGAATGGAATTGGTAATATCTTAGAGCGATTGGATTCTTTATTTCACGGGGATTTTGAATTTGATATCGGCAACGAGCATGTGAATAATGAACATTTTCATGGTCCTGTTGTTCGCATTCAGATTTTATTGCCTCTTTTAAAAAAGAACATGAATTGAAAAGAGGTCAACGTCATTCCTAAATTGCCTTGAGAATAGTTCCGTACGATAAATACTTCTAAAAAAAGATAGCGGTATGGGAGTTTCCAAAATAGCATGTATTACTGGTAATCCCATAATCAGGATTCATGAAATGTACTATGGGGCTGTACAATGCTCCTATCTACCATTAGCACGTTGTTTATACTCATTTGGCGTAACCCCTTCTATGTCCTTAAATACCCTAAAGAAGGTCGACCTCGATTTAAATCCACATTCCTTCGCAAGACCGACCAAATCATAGTGGGCAAATTGTTTGTTTTTAAGAAGAGACTTAAACTCGTTGACCCTTAACCTATTGACATAATCTTTAAAGAGCCCTTTCTCCGTTATTTTAAAATAATCGATGAGTTCACGAATAGGTACCTGAAATGTGGCTGCACAGGAACCAATACTCAGATCGGTTTTCGTATAGATTTTTTCCCGCTCAAAATAACGTTCCATTAAGCTATCCAGTTTGTTCTTGTTTTTGAGCGTGTTTACATGTAGAGCGACATCCCTGGGAAGAAACAGACGTTTAAAGAAGGTCAATTCGCTTAGCCCATAAACAAGAAGGAAATATGCCAAAAGGTATAGGTAACCATATATCCCAGTTGAAATCTTAGAAGCCATAAGAACAAGAACGGAAGTATTTGAAAGCTCGAATTGCGCCATTAAGTTTCGGATGATATCCCAGAGGGGTATTTGCAATAGGAAAAAATAAAGTGAGTAAAACAAAATCATCACTTTTTTATAGGCCTTCGGGAGTACTCTTTTTTGTGTTTCCTTGACTAATTCCTGCCAGGTCAAAAAGAAATACGATAGAAAAATGACAAAAACACTGCCCGAAAACAAATGGGTCACCGCGTAATTTGTACCCGGAATCTTCTCAATCAAAAAAAAGCGAACCGTCAAAAGGGTAATATAGTATACTGCAGGTACCAGTGTAAACTTAAAGATGGTCTTAAGCTCTAATTTCTCTCGGAAAGACCTGTAGTAAAACAATACTAAAGGACCTACGAATATGGGCTTCCCCGGCCCTATCAAGAGGAATAAAAGAAAATGGTCTTGCCAATATCCATAAAACACCTTTTTAAAAAACCATAAACCAAGAATCAGGCATAAAAATGCAAGAATCGTATTGGCCACCTTCGATCTGTATACAAAATGAAGTATGGCCACAACGAGGAGTTGCAAACCCAATAAGAACTGAATGCCAAGGCGTAGATTTTCGATAGCTCGACGTACTGGTTTATAGGTTAAAAGTATTAATATCTGGGTATTTAAAGGGATCGCGCAACACTTTTAGAGGTATTCCCACTCTTTTGAAGTCCCAAAATGAATTTCAGGACTTGTTGAACTGGTATGGCAACGGATTTATACCAAAATTCACTCTCCAAAATCGGTCATCCCATAAAACAGGATGGCTCTAAAATACAACGACTCATGCAGCGAATTATAACACTGATCCTATTGTTGGCATCCTTTCCCTCAATTTCCAATGCACAAGAGTACCCCATTCATATCATGGAGGAGGGGCACATCATCATACAGGTACAACTGACCGATAGCATTACTGGAAATTTTGTTTTGGATACCGGAGCCGGGGTAACCGTCTTATCTGGAAAACTGTTCAACAAGGTATCTTCCCAAGCCAAAAAGAAGGGCTATTTTACCGGGTTTCGACATGATGGGGATCGCTTGGATGGGGAAGTATACGAAATTCCCGCATTGGCAGTCGGGGCTATTCAGCAATTCAGACCCGTGGTTGGCATTTATCCACCCTTGGATGCCATGGGCATTGATGGTCTACTTTCGCTAAAATTCTTTGAAGACAAGCCTTTTTCGATTGATTTTAAAAATCGAAGTATCGCTTTTATCGACAATGAGCAATCATTGGTCTTGGCAAAAAACAACACTGCATTACCGTTGGAACTTTATCAACATACCAATGTTATGTTGGACATTTTTATACCAATTACAATAAATGATAGTACAGAGGTCTTGGCGGAATTCGACACTGGAAGTGGTTACGATGCGTATATAGTACATACAGGTTACCTCAACGACCTGAACCTGAATCCGACCGAAGGAAGGCCACAGACCTATGAAACGCAATTGTCTAGGGAAAAACGAGAGGATGTTATCCACACCGTGAATTCCATTGCTATAGGCGAAGGTGAAGGAATGGTTAGATTGACCGATGTCGCAGTTATTTTTAGGGAGGGTTTAATATACAATGCACTCGTGGGTAGTGGGATGTTTAAGAACAAAATCATAACTATCGATATTCCAAACAGAACATTCATTGTGCATCGTTAGGTCGTCTATTTTTCAAATACTACCCTTCTTCATAAAAGTTTAAAAAAAATCTTTCCTTGGCTTTTGACTTAGCCCCGATTCGTCGATAGAATTTCATGGCCCTGGTATTAAAATCAGGAGTTTGCCACTGCATCAAATCACAGCCCAACGCTTGGCCTTCCCCTTGTATTCTTCGTAATAGTTTTTCGCCGAGGCCCAGTCCCCGAGCAAATTCCCTTATGAAAAGGCAATCCAAGTAGATGTACTCACCGGCATCCCAGGTGGCATACTGTTTCATATAGGTGGCATACCCTATGAGCTGTCCGTCATGCTCCACTACAAGACAATATACCTTGGGAGGTTCGGAAAATAAATCCTGAACTAGCCTCGTAGCCTGCCCATTAAATGTATAAACCGCTTTTTCGTAGGTCGCATGCAAGTGGCATAACTTGATGATCCCCGGTACATCTTCGGGTCTTGCAAATCGTATGTTTCCCTGAATTTTCATCGTTCTATTTTAAAAATCTATACGTCAACTTGACCAAGAATATATTCGTAATATCCTTGATATTGGCTTGCAACCCTTGTGTTAGCCCTTGATCTAAGCCTCCAAAATTCGAGGCATTCTGGCTCCATACCAAATAGAGTTCCGAACCGGGTACATACTCCCAGCGTAAAACCATATTCGAACGCCATTGTACAAAAGAAAAATCAGGGTCAGCAAAGGAATAATCTACGGTACCGTCCATATTTTCGTCAACTTGAAAACCTAGGTCCGTCATTGAAAGTCGGTCATCTGACAATGAGGTCAAACGCCTATCAAAATCCGATGCCAATGGATCGTTCACAATACCGAATCCGTCGAATACTCCTTTAGAAATAAAAGGTTGTCCCCAATACTGTACACTTAAGGTTGGCGTTAAAATGTAGTCTATGCGTAACGGAATACTGAGGGTCTGTTGTTCGATAGCGCCTAACACATATCTTGATTCTTCATTGAAAAAGGCCCTTGTAACGTACTGCAGGCTATCATTGGTCTTGGTATATGACGGTGCCAAGGACACTGTTACCGAATTGATGGGCTGATAGGTAATAGAACCACTGAAAGTCAAACGATCCAATACATTCTCGACTGCAAATTGATTGGACAAGGTTAGACTAAACCGTAATTTTTTACGACTGTCCGAGGTTAGTGTTCCCCCAAAAGTAAACTCCTCTGGTTGCCGAAACCTAGGGCCGCCACGCAATAAAAAATTATTAAAATTTATGGGCTTGTAATCAGCGAATAGATTGATCCAGGTGTTATCCTTGAGGTTTAGCCAAGTATTCACATTCAATAAGAGTTCGTTGAAATTTCCCCCAAAGTCGAAGGCCGCAAATTGACTGTAATTCACAAGCCAGCTCCGCATCGATCGAAGAGGCTTCGTGGTTCGATATCCCAACCATCCATAGTACCGTAGGTCATCCGCTCTTAACTGAAAACCTATGTCGTTCAGCTCTAGTTC
The DNA here is from genome assembly GCA_947494565.1 of uncultured Flavobacteriaceae bacterium. Taxonomy (GTDB): domain Bacteria; phylum Bacteroidota; class Bacteroidia; order Flavobacteriales; family Flavobacteriaceae; genus Maribacter_C. The sequence goes on from CANLVG010000010.1 coordinate 110,057, forward strand.
AGGGGAACGCCAGGTTACACCACTTTGAAAGCGCCAGTTTCCGGCTCCTTTACCTATCTGCAGATTACCCCCGGTGCCGGTCAGCACTGTCGCGTCGGCATCTACAGTAATGTGATCCGCATCTTCCCTTTGGAATAGATGGGTGATGGACTGTTGGGTCTGGGTTATGGCATTTTGGGAACCCATGACCTTGCTAAAGATGAGATTACCTTTAAAATAATAGCTTCGGTTTTTCCAGTTATGGGTTATATCAAGACCTCCTGTGTACGCCGATTTATGAAGAAAATCGAGATTATCGGTCAAACTTCGATTGGTTGCTGTAAAAATTCCGCCGATAAAAGTGTTGTTATTATTGAAGTCTTTCTGTACTCGGGTCACCAAGTAGTTCGTAAGCGGCTCAACGGCCTCCTTTCTTTCCGTAGTACCATCGGAAATTGTAGCCGTCTCTTCGGAAGTAGCTGCCTCAAGAACTCCTATCGACCATCCATCCCTTGTCTTTCCACTGAATTTCGCCGCACCCAGAATCGTTGAAATATTGGGTTGATCACTAAACTCGTTCTCTGTTAAACTCGGAAACCCTTGCGGAGCCCTTCCGATACGTCTTGAGTAGAACAAGTTATCAAAACCAAAGGTGCGCCCGGCGTTTACAGAACTTGAAAAGGCAAAGTCGAAAATATTCTTGTTTTCAATAAAAAAAGGTCTTCTTTCTTGAAAGAAAATTTGAAAACCATCCAAGGCGATGGCAGATGGATCGGCCTCTACCTGCCCGAAATCAGGATTTATCGAAAAATCGAGTGTTAAGTCGTTAGTGACTCCCAATTTACCATCAAGACCGGCATTAAGTTTGGTCGTACTATTCTTGATCAAAGGATTACTACTTTCCATACCCAATTCATTTTGTGAGATTACAGCATAAGGCTGTATTTCCAATTGACGTTGTGGCTTCAAATTTTTCAATCCATGCAACTCTCCAAAACTACTTACCCATCCTGGAGCATTCAAGGGAGACCTTTGCCAAACGGAACGCTCTTCCTTTCTGAAAAACCGTCGTGTCGATTGAATTCCCCATAGCTGTTCCTCCGCCTTCCCAAAACGTATTTGACTGAGGGGTATTCGAATTTCAGCTGTCCAGCCTTCCTCATCGATGTTGGTTTTGGCATACCATATCGGATTCCATGTATTATCCCAACTTTGTCCGTCATTGGTGATGTACTCCTCCCCCTGAACTCCTGATACGGAAATCGTAAAAGAATACGCAGTACGCAAATCACCAAGGCTGCCCACATTAAGTTCTACCCAGTCGCCATCAAAACCGTCTCGTCTAGAAAGCCGACTCACTATCTTTTCCGGTTCGTTGTCATAACATCTAAAGGCAACGAACAAGCTCTTATCGTCATATAAAATCTTGAGTTTCGTCGGATACGAGGGTTCAGTATTTTCATCAGGACTCCATTCCACATAGTTGCCGCTCCAATCCACTAAATCCCAACTAGGATCATCAATACGACCATCTATTTTGGGAGGAATAGCATCACCCAAATAAGAGGTCGTATAAATGCGTTTCGGAATGCTATCCTGAGCAAGTCCGCTCTCTAAAAATAGGCATGAGAATGTCAGGGCAAAAAATAGTGTTTTTTGCATAACTAATTGATTTTAATTTATTTACATTGATTTTAGTTCAATCTAACCAAGTCTTTTAGCCATCATTCTTAGTTCGATTTGCTCCCAGTTTTCTGTAGGCATTTTTCACATGGATGAACTCCTTACTAAATTCAAAGTAGTCGCATCCACGTATTTGCTGTAAATCGGTTGTCGTATACTCCCATTCCCAGAATCCGAATTCACCATGGATATGAATCTGAGATACTTTCGAAGCGATGGTATTGTCCATTGCGATCATTCGTTCAATTGCGCGTTGTACTTCGGCTTTTCCTTGAAATTTCTTCTTTTCATCAACAATCGAAGGACAATAGACACAGTCTTCAGTAAAAAAATCCATTATTTGCTCAATACTCTTTTCCGACCAGGCCTTTGCAAAATTGAGCAACCGTTCTTTCGTCATACTTTTTTCCATAGTGTATCTTTAGTGTACGCCAAATAATCAGGATCATTGGCTTTAGATAAGATATGATTGATCCAAGAGGCCCGTTCGTGTGCAAAAACCTCCAATTCCCAAACGCAGAGCAATGAATTTGTGTTATACGGTGAATCCGTAATTCGCTTGGGCGTTTCATAATTAGAGAACAGCACCTTGGTCTCGATCATTTCTCCACCGGTCCACCAGTTTAACAGAATCCAAACCCCTTCCCTTGCTTCATGAACTATTAAGAAAGCTTGCTTATAGGTAGGAAGTTTGGCGTTTTCTATTTGACCGACCCAAACCGGTACATGACGTTTGATATTTTGAAGAATATGATCTGAAGCAAATACTTCTTGATTTGTTATGGTATACACTTTAATATTCCATCCATTGCAATACAGGGTTTCCTTGAACATGATGGACCGCGGTTGATATTGTTCAAAAACAGCGCTCATCGTATTTCAGGTTTTAGGTTTGCATACTCGTCTTTCATCTTCTGAATCACGGTAGTGTCTTTCGGTTGATACACCCGTTTTTGCGAAACGGGATACTTGACTACCATAACGCCCGGCCGAATAGGTCGAGGGTGAAAATTTCCTCCACAGCTCGGGCATACATCTTCAAACAAGGTCACACAGTCTTTGCAGTAGGTACATTCAAAAGAGCAGATCATTGCTTCAGTACTTGTATTCGGCAATGATGTACCACATTGTTCGCAGTTGGGCCTGATCGCTAACATGACAAGTACTTTTTCATCACTATTTCCATATGCCATATATCGTGACCTGCTATAGTAAATGCAGCAGCCCTTGCGGACATCTTACTACCATCTGCTATCCCGATATGTTCAAGCTCATCATCCCCTAAACTGTTGAGTAAGATAATCGAGCTATTGCGAACAGCGGTAAATTCGGCAAGTAGGTCATCCATCGATTTTGACTTTGCCATGGAGGGTTCCATATAAATGCTTTGGTCAAAACCTGCCAATGCCGTTTTATCATTCCTAGCGATACGAAAAAGACGGTATTGGAAAATGCGTTCGGTATCGACCAAATGTTGAAGTACCTCCTTGCACGTCCATTTCCCAAGGTCATAAGCGTAGTCGTGTTTGTCATGTGGAATACCGTTGAAAAAAGAGACTACGGTTTCCTTGCCCAACTTAAAACTATCCCTAAGATGAATCTCATCCGGTAGCTTTTCGATATATCTCAAATAATAAGGGGCGAACTCCGATGGGCGCAAATCTTTCTTTGTCATTATATTAGTTTTAAAGCAAAATTAAAACACATATCACGTAATTTAAATTTTAATATTAGGATAAAACAAAAAATAACCTATTTTTATAATATTAAAATTTAATTTCATCTTATTTATGAAAATTGACGAAATCAACTGGAAGATTTTGGAAATGCTACAGAAAAATGCGCGGGTAGCCCTAAAGGATTTGGCCAAGGAAGTTGGATTGGCATCACCAACCGTATCGGAACGCATACAGAAAATGGAGTATGCGGGAATCATAGAATCGTATCACACCAAAATCAACCTAGATAAACTTGGGTATTCCCTTGGGGTTTACATTACTATCAAAATACGTTTTGGACAAACACAGCGCTTTCAGGAGTTCATCCAAACTGTTCCGGAAATAAGTGAGTGTCATAAGCTTACAGGTAGGGATTGCATGCTGCTCAGGGGGTTCGTTCGCGACCCCAAACATCTGGAAGATCTGAACATAAGACTTGCGGTCTATGGGGAACTTACCACTTCTTTGGTGCTAAGTTCAATCATGGACGGAAAAATCTACGATAAGCCCTTTTAGGAAAAAACTAAGCCAATAATTCTAAGTAGCTTCGATACTTTTATTAGCAACATCAGTTGATTGGAGTCTAAACCCTCTTAACATGCGGCGGTGTTGGTATCTTGGTCTCTTTAGGGCATGGGTTGGTAAAACGCGTTAAGTCATACCGAACAACAGGCCCTACTTCATGATATCCCCTACTCCCTTTTTGATTACTCTGCATAAATACGGTCTATTTCCTTTTTGAATTTCTCGCGGATTACCCTGCGCTTCAACTTTAAGGTAGGCGTCAGTTCGGCATCCGAGCCATCTTCATGAATGGGCAACCACGGGTTGGGAGTCAGCACAAACTTCTTTATCTGTTCGATATGACTGAACTCTGGATTGTAGGAATCGATAATTTTCCGGAAGCGTTTGAGCACTTTTTTATGCGTAATCATCTCCTCAAAGGTTGTCCAAGGAATGTTTTTATGGTCACAATAGCTCTGTAATGCGGTTTCGGAGGGAACGATGAGTGCTGAAACGAATTTTTGCTTGTCGCCAACCACCATGATCTGTTCGATCAGAAAATCTTCCTTCATCCTATTCTCAATGGGTGCCGGAGCCACATATTTACCTCCTGAGGTCTTCAACAATTCTTTTTTCCGATCCGTGATCTTTAAAAACTCTCGACCGCCTTTTCCTTGTATCAATTTGCCTACATCTCCCGTACAAAACCATTTCTTACCATCGATTTCCTTGAAGACCTGCGCATTGATTTCGGGTTTTTTATAGTAACCCAGCATCACATTGGGGCCTCGGGCCAAAATCTCTCCCTCACCTTCTTTATAATCCCCGTTCGTGCCATCAATATACAATTCGACATCCTTAATAGCATAACCGACCGTGCCCAGCATCGTCCCGTTGGGCTCCATGGTATTTCCGGTCAAGGTCGGGGAAGTTTCCGTTAGACCGTAAGCTTCTTTAATGTTGATTCCTGCCGCACAGAAAACCCGTAAAATTTTAACAGGGCACGGGGCTGCCCCGGTAACGATCATCCGCACATTACCCCCGAGGGCCAAACGCCATTTGCTAAAAATCAGTTTGTCTGCTATTTTCCACTGAATACGTTCGCTAAGGGAATACTTTTTATCGATTTCGTAAGTGTTCGCCAGCTCCAAGGCCCAGAAAAAGAGTTTGCGCTTGATTCCTTCCAAGGTCAATCCCTTGTTATAAATCGCCTCATAGATCTTTTCCAATAGTCTAGGCACCGTAGTAAAAAGAACTGGCTTTACTGCAGCCAAGTCCCCTTCAGGGCCACTTAAATTGTCGGTACCGGCATAATGCGTCGATACGCCCAGATAGTAGTACGCCATAGAAACCGCACGTTCGTAAATGTGGCATAACGGTAAGAAACTCAGCGCACTTTCCCCTGCGTTTATCTTCAGTAAGTGGGAGGTCTCCACCACCACATGCATTAAATTCTTGTGTTGTAACATCACACCCTTCGGGTTACCTGTGGTGCCTGAAGTATAAATAATCGTAGCCAAGTCATCACCCTTGATCTTTGCCTTTACAGCTTCCAAGGTGTCCCTGCCCTCTTCAGTAAAAATAGACTTCCAAAAAGGCGCTTCTTCCTTTTCGTCGAAAGTATGGATATGCCCTAAGGTCTCGACGCTCTCTTTTGCCGTAGACAGTTTGTCAAAAAGGTCGCCTCCCCCACAAAAAGCGCTTTTCACTTCCGCCTCATTGAGAATATACACGTACTCGCGTACACTTATCGTTGGATAGAGGGGGATACTGATGATGCCCGTCATTTGCATGGCGAAATCCATGATGACCCACTCGGGGCGATTTTTGTAGACGACCATGGCCACCTTATCACCAGGTTGTAAGCCTAGTTTTAAAAGACCACAGGCCGCCCGTTCCGACGCATCGGCAACAGCTTGGGAACTGTAACTGATCCAATTGCCCTCTAAATCTCTGCCGTTCAAGGATTTTTCTAAGGGTTTGTTTTCAAGTTGATGATAGAGTAAGTCGAAGAGTCTGGTCATTGGTTTGGTATTTAATCGTAATAATTTACGAAAAATACCTAGGTTTCCATTCGGAAACTTGGTTCCAGTCTGTTTACTCGAACATTAAGCTGATAAACTCCGCCACACAAGCCGGTTTTTCAGTGCCTTCAATCTCCACGGTACAGGCCCATGTAATTTTCAGCCCTGTATCACCATAGTTCTCGATGGTTGAAATGCCGGCTACCAGACGTAGGCGACTTTCAACCAAAACCGGAGCAGGAAAACGCACTTTGTTCAAACCATAATTTACGCCCATCTGAACGGATTTTACCCGAATCAATTCTCCGAGCATTTTCGAAAGCAGGGACACCGACATAAATCCATGCGCCACGGGCTTTTTAAAAGGAGAATACTTCGTTGCCTTTGCAATGTCAACATGAATCCATTGAAAATCGTCGGTAGCTTTGGCAAAATCATTGATCATTTCTTGGGTGACCATTATCCAATCGCCTATTGGAAGTTGCTTGCCCTCCAACTCACGAAACGCCCTCAAGTCTTTTAATTCTAGCTTTGCCATAGATTTATCTTGATGTTCCACCGTCAATCGTTAAACATATTCCGGATACGAAACGCGCTTCGTCCGAAGCCAAGTACAAATAGCCATATGCAATATCGATAGGTTGTGCAACGGTTTTTAAGGGAATACTCGCCTGTATCGCCGCAAAATGTTCTTCCGGAATTTGGTCTACCATATCGGTCATGGTAAACCCAGGGGCAATAGCGTTAGCGGTAATACCATGTTTACCCAACTCGACTGTCCATGTCTTGGACATCGCAATCACGCCTGCTTTGGTCGCAGCATAATTGGTTTGCCCAAAATTTCCTCGCAGGCCTACATTGGAGGCTGCACTGACAATACGACCATATTTGTTGGCCTTCATATAGGGTGCCACCGCTTGGGTACACAAGAAGACTCCTTTGAGGTTCACATCAATAACGGCATTCCATTCTTCTTCGCTCATCTTTTCGAGTGTGCGATCTCGCGTGATGCCAGCATTATTAATTAGGATATCAATACGGCCATAGCGCTCGTTTACATTGGCGAACACTGCTTCAATGGCCGATTTATCAGTCACCGATACGGCATGAAATTCCGCTTTACCCCCCTGGCCAACGATAGCTTCCACTACCTGTTGCCCTTGCGTCAATAGATCGATTATAATCACGGTAGCCCCTTCTTTTGAAAATAATTCGGAGATGGCTTGCCCTATTCCTCTAGCTCCGCCTGTTACTATTGCTATTTTGTCTTTTAATCTCATCTTATTTTATTTCTGATTTTTTGACTCTTGGCTCTTGGCTCTTGACTCTTGGCTCTTGGCTCTTGGCTCTTGGCTCTTGGCTCTTGGCTCTTGGCTCCTAAATCAACTAAATCGCCATCCAACTCCTAACTCCTAACTCCTAACTCCTAATGTACTATACCCTAATAATCAATTTCCCTTTTACTTTTCTATTCATCATTTCTTCCAAGGCTTTCGAGGTGTCCGCCAAATCATAGATAGCATGGATATGGGGGTTCAACTTTCCTTCTGCATGCCACTGCATCAAGGTCATAGTGTTTTGCATGTTCGCTTTGGGATACTTCATGGCATACCCTCCCCAGAAAACCCCAACAACGGAAACTCCTTTTAACAGCGGTAGGTTCAACGGTATTTTCGGAATAGTTCCAGCGGCGAAACCAACCACCAAAAAGCGACCGTCCCATGCGGTGCCACGTAGTGCTGCTTCCGAGTAGGTTCCCCCAACGGGGTCGTAGACCACATCCACACCTTTGCCATTGGTCATTTCCTTAAGGGTTGTTTTGAGATCTTGTTCTGTATAATTAATCGTGCTGTCCGCTCCGTACGCCCTGCATAAAGCCAATTTTTCATCGGTGGAGGCGGCTGCAATCACATTGGCTCCCATTAGCTTGCCCAATTCAACAGCCGCGAGCCCTACTCCCCCAGATGCACCCAATACCAAAAGTGTTTCTCCTTCCCCCAACTTTGCTCTGTTCTTCAAAGCGTAGTAAGAGGTACCGTAAGCCATCATAAACGAGGCTGCAATAGGGAAATCCATTTGAGTAGGCTTTGGAAAACAGGCATTTGCAGGAACCAGTACTTCTTCGGCCAATGCCCCGTGAGGTACAAAACCAAATACTTCTTGACCAACTTGTACATGCGTCACGTCTTCCCCTACTTCTTTTACAATACCAGCGAGATCGCTTCCCGGCGTAAAAGGCAGTTCGGGTTTGAACTGGTACAACCCCTGAATAATTAGCGTATCAGGGAAATTCAATCCGCAGGCCTTCACGGATACCAATACTTCCGTCGCTCTCGGATTTAGACTCGCTACTTCTTCCAGCACCAAGGAAGATGGCGGACCGTATGTGTTACATCGAATGGCTTTCATTTTTTGGTCTTTCGTTTATTTTTAAAATAAATCTTATCCGCTATATAAATTCGTTTCTTTACTTCGCAAAAAACCACGGACCCGTCCTTATTCATCAGTTGTGTGGTTTTTAATATCTCGGTTTCGTTATGATCCTCCACTTTTTGTTTGATAGCGGCTACTTCATTTTCGGTATACTTAAACTCTGCAAAAAGGTGTTCTTTCGCAGGACGCTTAAAGAATATTTCCGCTGATTTATCCCAAACCACATAATTCGAACCTAAAAGTTGTATCAACTGTACCATGGGTATGGGATCAACCGATGCGAACATACTTCCTCCAAAAATCGAATTCACATAGTTTCTATTTTTATAACTCAGTGGAAGTTTGATCCGCACCTGTAGCAAATCTTCTGAAACATCTATAATTCTCCCTGTACTTCTGCGATACATAGGGGAAAGATTGAATCCGTATTTAAAAAGTGTTGGCCTTCCGATAAATTTCGACCCTATTTGCCCTATTCTTTGATAGATTGACATTTTTAAAATGATGTTATTTTTGACGATTTTTATTCAAGTTGCCCTGTCCTCACTTCTCAAAATCAAAGTCCTATTCGTTTCTATCTCCCTAATTATCTATCACTTTCAATACAAGTTTACCCATTTTATCACCAGTAAAAAGTCGATTGAATGTCTCTGGGAATTTTTCGATACCCTCGTAAACATCCTCTCGACTTTTGAGTTTTCCTTGCGCAAGCCATCCACCTAATATTTGAGCCCCTTCTTTGTATCGGTCCGCATAATCAAAAACGACCATACCGGTCATACTGGCCCGATTGACCAACAACGAGAGATAGTTACTCGGGCCTTTGATATTGGTCTTGTTATTGTACTGAGAAATGGCTCCACAAATCACAATTCGGGCATGTCGACGTAATCGTGTCAAAGCAATATCCAAAATCTCCCCACCGACATTATCGAAATAAATATCGACTCCTTTGGGACATTCTTCTTTAAATCGAGTGGCAACATTTTCGTTCTTATAATCGATACAGGCATCAAAACCCAATTGCTCCACAACATATTTGCATTTCTTGGGGCCACCTGCAATGCCAATCACCTGGCATCCTTTGATTTTTGCAATCTGCCCCACAATACTTCCAACTGCCCCGGCCGCTCCGGAAACCAGAACGGTTTCCCCTTCTTTTAGCTTAGCGACTTCCGTGATACCAAAATAAGCGGTCATCCCAGGCATTCCCAATGTGCCGATGTACATGGGCAATGGGGCCAATTGTGGGTCGACCTGATAAAACCCATTTCCATCGGTTACGGCATATTGTTGTACTCCACCAGTACCAGCAACGAATTGCCCGACTTCGAATTTGGGGTTTTTCGACGCCACAACCTGACCTACGGAACCCGCTCGCATTACCGAACCGATTTCCATGGGGGCGATATAGGATTTTCCTTCGTTCATCCACCCTCGCATCGCTGGATCCAAAGACACATAGTGTTGTTTGACCAAGATTTGACCCTCCTCGATTTCAGGAACGGGGTTGGTTACGAGTGACCAGGTAGACGCATCCGCTTCTCCTTTAGGCCTTTTTACGAATAGTAATTGTTTGTTCATCGGTTTTACATTTTATCGGTAGTTACCTGATTCTCTATTTGTGTTTTTTACTGCGCACTTTACGTTATACGCTGTACGTTTTATACGATGTGCTACACACTGCTTTCTGTATTCACAGCTCGTAACCTTTATTTTCAAACGGTATACTGCCAACTGTTAATTGTTCAATGCTCATTGTTCACTGTTCATTGGTTCTTCCTGCTCGAAAAACTTTCCATATAGGCTTTCATTTTTGCCCTTATCTCAGGTTTCCACCAGAGTTCAGAGGCTTCCCTTAGTGAATTTTCAGCCTTCAAATCCAATTTGTCCCAGAGGTGTTTTCGTAATTTGGCCTTGGTATTCCTTAGGATTTCCTGATCGGCTTGCATATAATGGTGCATTTGTGTTTCAGCCCGAAGCACTACATTTTCCAAAGGAACTAGCTCATCTACCAGACCGGCGGCAAGAGCTTCTTTGCCAGAAAGTAGTTTTCCTGATAGGATGTATCTATGGGCCAAGCCGTCACCCATCCAATAGGCATAAACCTCCGTTAAGTTTTGACTGATCTGAATGTTGACGGCCACTTCATTCAAACCGATGACATAGGTATCTCCTTCAGCCATATAGCGATTATCGCTCGTCACTGCCAATACGCAACCCCCTGCCGGGGAATGCCCGGTTATGGCGGAAATAAAGGGCTTTTTAAATTGCACGAGTTCAAGGTACAAGGCCCCAAAGGAAACAAAGAAGTCCTGAATTTGAGATTTGTCGTAACCGTAGAGTTCAATTAAATCAAGCCCCGCGGAAAAGTAATGCGGCTTCCCTGTCAAGATCACACCTTTAACGGTGTCGTTCTTTCCCAGTTCATAAAAAATATCCCTGAGGTCCTGTACCATTTCAAAATTGATGGCGTTCACCTTCCCACGGTTCATTTGAACAATGGCATAATCGGTTTTATATAATACTTCCAATGTATTCATATTCTAGTTATAAAGAGGTGCCCCCGTCTAAGGTAAGTGTTTGTCCGGTCATAAATTTCGAATTGTCGGAAGCGAGCCAACAAATTCCTTCGGCGATTTCGTCCGCTTCGCCAAAACGTCTCATGGGAATATACCGTTTCAAGATATCGCCCATATCCTCCCTAGTGGAAAGTAACTGATCGAGCAAGGCAGAATGAGTATAGCCAGGACAAACAGCATTGATTCGAATATTCTTATGCGCATATTCCAAAGCTGCGGATTTCGTCATACCCACTACCGCAAATTTGCTCGCACTATAGGAGAGGTTATTGCCAGAGGCTTTTAAGCCCGCTAGTGAAGCTACATTCACCATAGCTCCGTACCCTTGTTTCGTCATTTGCCTCAAAGCAACCTGCATGCAATAAAAAACACCTGTTTGATTTACTGCGATAACTTTATGCCAATCATCATGAGTGTGTTCGGCCGTTTTCTTTTGATGCGCTCCTCCTATACCTGCATTATTGACCATGACATCTATCTGATGGTGTTCTTTAACCGTCATGGCGATCAAGGCCTCGACCTCTTCAAAATTCGTTACATCCGTTTTGATGGCTGTAGCATTACCTCCGAGATTTTTTATTTCACCCGCTACCTCTTGGGCACTATCCAAATTCATATCGGAGACGATTACAATCGCACCGTGATGCCCGAAGAGTTTGGCAGTGGAAGCTCCAATGCCGCTTCCTGCACCCGTTATAACAACTACTTTGGTCCTTAGATTCATGGCATTTTATTTTATTCTTTCATTCGGTTGTTCCCAACAATTATGTCGCTGCGCTTATTGGTTCTATCTTCGTTCAGTGCTCGTCCTTAATCGATCACTGCCAACTACCGATTGTTCATTGCTTTCAAAACAAATTATCGATCTGTTTTTTTTGAATCGCCTGCCAGGCGGTATTGCAACACAACTCTGCCGCTTTATTCAAATGCGCGAACTTTGGGTCACTGGTATGGCCATTCTTGTATCGGAAATAGATTTGCTGTGCGATAACTGCTATTTTAAAGAGACCGTATGCATAATAGAATACCAGATGATCAATATTTCGACCACTCTTGATGGCATATTGCTGCACGATTTCGGTCCGTGAGGGATTCCCTTCCATAACCGTTGGGGACTGCAACCCTTGTTTCATGATAGCAGGATCAGTGACGGTAGTCCAATACCCTAAGGAAGTTCCCAAATCCATCAGAGGGTCACCCAAGGTGCACATTTCCCAATCTAGGATGGCCGTAATTTCTTTCCATGAGCCGGATGTGAAGACTACGTTATCGTACTTAAAATCATTATGGATGAGGGTCTGGTCATATGTTTTAGGCTGATTCTCTTGCATCCAGACCATCACCTTTTCCGCCGCGGGCACCTCATCCGTGGCCGCCGCCAAATACTGTTCACCCCAATTGGTCACTTGCCGCTCGACATAACCCTCAGGACGACCAAGATTCTCTAATCCGGCTGCTTTGTAATCACTATTGTGAAAGGCCACAAAAGTCTCTAACCAGGTATTGGAAATCGTGTTGAACTCCGCAGGTGTTACCTGGCGTTTTCGGGCTTCCTTCGCAGTGAGAATTTCACCTTCCACCTTACTCATAATATAAAATGGGGCTCCGATAATGGATTTATCCTCGGTATAGGCATGTGCCTTTGGCGTTTTATCGAATACCTTGTTCAGGTTTGAGATTACCGTGTATTCCCTGCCCATATCATGTCCCCTTTTTGGAGCGGCCCGAGGCGGACGACGCAACACATATTCTTTATCCTCGATTTTTAAGAGATAGGTAAGATTAGAAAATCCGTTAGAGAACTGATCAACTTCTAACTCACTAGTCGTATCTGAAATCAAATGATGCGCAAGAAGGAACTTCTTGAGTTGTACGGCATTCAATTCCTCACCTTCACGTACTGGTTTTATGTTCATGTTTTTGTTCTTCACCCTGTGCAAGGGGCAATTGTTTTTCGCTCTTCGCTGTGCGCTTTACGTTTTACGTTTTGCGCTTACTACTAATTATAGTTGCGGTTAACTGCTCATTGTCAACTGTTAATCGAACATTAACTCTTTCCGCTATATCTCTTAATCACATTCTTTCCTAACTGACTCATATGAACCTCATCGGGGCCATCTGCCAATCGAAGCATTCTACCAGCCGCAAAGAAATGCGCCAAAGGGGTATCGCCACAAACTCCTAGACCGCCCAATATTTGAATGGCTTTGTCCACTACCCGCAAGGTCATCTTAGGAGTCACAATCTTGATCATGGCAATTAAATCCTTTGCTTCTTTGTTTCCCAATCGATCCATTTTATCCGCTGCGGACAGGACCAACAAGCGTGTTTGTTCAATGTCACAGGCCGAACTGGCAATGGCCTGACGTACACTACTGTAGGTATCCAATGTTCTACCAAAAGGTTTACGACCTGTGGTACGTTCGGCCATAATTTCCAACGACCGTTGGGCCATACCGATCAGCCGCATGCAATGATGAATTCTACCCGGACCTAAGCGCCCTTGGGCAATAGCGAAGCCTTGTCCTTCACCGACCAAAAGGTTCTCTTTAGGTACGCGTACATTGTCCAGTTTTATTTCCGCATGTCCCTCTGGGGAGTCGGTATATCCGAAAACGGTCAAGGGCCTTACGATTTCAAGACCCGGCGTATCCATAGGTACCAAAATCATACTTTGTTGTAGGTGTCGTGGGGCGTCGAAATCCGTTTTGCCCATCACAATGGCTATCTTGCAATTCGGGTCCATCGCCCCAGAAGACCACCATTTTCTTCCATTAATGACATAGGCATCGCCGTCGGCCTTGATAGAAGTTTCAATATTCGTCGCATCGGAAGAAGCAACTTCAGGTTCCGTCATTAAAAAGGCGGAACGAATGGTTCCGTTCATTAAGGGCTTGCCCCATTTTTCTTGCTGCTTTGGAGTGCCGTATTTAGCCAACACTTCCATATTGCCCGTATCAGGTGCGCTACAATTAAAAATCTCGGAGGACCACAATATCCGGCCCATAATTTCAGCGAGGGGCGCATATTCCAAATTCGTCAAACCCGGACTCAAATCACCGTAGCTTTTGGGAAGAAACAAATTCCAAAGTCCGGCTTCCTTTGCCTCTTTTTTTAGGGTTTCTAGACCAGGCCATCTTTTCCAGGCGTTATCATGATTGCCGTGGAATGCTTCCACTTCCTTTTCGACTGGCGCAACGTGTTCCGTGATAAACTTCTTGAGTTTTTCTTGATAGAACAGGGATTTTTCGCTGTATTGGAAATTCATGGATTACTTATTGATGGTTGGGTGTTAAATAAACTATATACTTCAAACTTCTTTCTTCTTATTATTTTCTGTGTGGCTCCTCATTATTTTGCTTTTTACGTCTTCCGTATTGCTCAATACCCAGTCTATCCCGAAATCAAATATCCGCCGTCCGCGGCATATACGCCTCCTGTCATGTATGATCCGGCATCGGAGGCCAAAAGCATGACCACTCCCGCCATTTCATCGGGGTGGGCCATTCGGCTCAATGGTACCATTTGCTCGTAACCCGCAACCAGCTTCTCGTTGGACCACAAACTTTCGCTGAATTTCGTTTTGATGAGTCCCGGACAAACGGCATTGGCTCGAATCCCATACCTGCCCCATTCTTTTGCCTGGTTCTTGGTCAACATAATCATCGCGGATTTCGTCATACTGTACAGTCCCAATCGAAAACCGGGGTGAACACCTTCTACCGACGATATATTGATAATACTACCTCCGCCCTGTGCTTTCATATAAGGCTGCACTAGATTGGAAAGTAACCATGGTGCTTTTACATTGATTGCCATAATCTTATCGAATACCTCCTCACCTGTTGCTTCAAGAGGACCATAAAAGGGGTTGATGGCAGCGTTATTCACCAAAATATCGATGCGCCCAAAAGCTTCCGAAGTTTTTGTCACCAATGTCTTGCGTTGATCGTCATCTCCGATATGGCAAGCGATTCCTATGGCTTCCAAACCCGCTTCCTTAAATTCTTCCGCCACTGCATCTACGGCCTCTTGCTTTCTAGAACTGACGACCACTTTAGCGCCGTTCTCCGCCAAACCACGGGCAATCGATTTCCCGATACCCTTACTTGACCCAGTCACTATGGCAACTTTTCCGGTCAGGTCGAATTTTTGTTTTATCATAGGTACACTCTTTCTATTTATTGCTCTGAATCCCTTCCTTTAAACTTCGTGCCGTACGCCGTATGTTACAGGCTTTAGGTTCACTGGTACAAATTCCAAAAATCAAATTCCAAATTCCAAATCTCAAACTTCATGACTTACGCTGCATTTCATTCGCTTTTCGTCTCGCACCTCGCTATACGCTATACGCTATACGTTTAAGATATATACTTTTTGCCAACTGTTAACTGCTCATTGTCCACTGGTATAAATTCCAAAAATAAAATTCCAAATTCCAAACTTCTTGACTTGCGCTATACATCATTTGCTTTTCGTCTCACGCCTCACGCTATACGCTAAAAATATATACTTTTTACTGCCAACTGTTAACTGCTCATTGTCCACTGCCTACTGCTAACTGCTAACTCTTAATTGACAATGCCTCACTGCCTCTCATTTAAAGATCTTTTCATACGTATTCAAGGTCAATGCTTGGTTATCCATAAGAACTTCTGCCAATCCTGTGGTTTTTGGCAATTCATATTTGAAGTAGAACTGCATTGTATGAATTTTACTTTCATAGAAATCCTTGTCAAAAGTCTTGTCTCCGGTCAGTAGCGCATTTTGTGCAACGATTCCGACTTCCAACCAGAGCCAGCTGATGACAATCGTACTGAAAAATTCCATAAAGGGGGTTGCATCTGCCAAAAAGCGTTGATAGTCCCCTTTCATAGCGTAGCCCATCAACGATTGTAGTACGCCTTGTGTCAACTCCAGTTTCGTCCCGAGTTTCTGCGCATATGGTTTTAGGGA
Organism: uncultured Flavobacteriaceae bacterium; assembly: GCA_947494565.1. Lineage (GTDB taxonomy): Bacteria > Bacteroidota > Bacteroidia > Flavobacteriales > Flavobacteriaceae > Maribacter_C. The sequence continues at coordinate 125,936 of CANLVG010000010.1, forward strand.
CTCATGTGCCATTGCCGCCTGTATGGTACCCTGGATTTCCTTGGATAGCAACTGTAACGCCTTTCCGTTTTCCATGGTGACCTTTCTCCCCAAAAGGTCTTGGGACTGAATACCTGTCGTTCCTTCATATATGGCAGAGATACGAATATCGCGGAGGTACTGTTGCAAAATATAGTCCGAACAAAAGCCATAACCACCCAATACCTGCACCCCATTGTTGACCGAAGTAATACCCATTTCAGAGGGGTAGGTCTTGGTCACAGGGGTCAAGATTTCTAAAAGCAGTTTGTATTTGGTACGCTCCTCCTCATCTGGATGGGCTTGTGACAGGTCATTGTAGCGCGAGGCTTTAAAGATCAAAGTCAAGGCACCTTCGCAAACCGATTTCTGTAATAACAACATACGGCGCACATCAGGGTGATTGATGATCAAGGTCTGTTCTTGTGCTACATTCTTTTTTCCGGTGCTGGTCAATTGTCGGCCTTGGGGACGTTCTTTTGCGTAGTTCAATGAAGCATGATAGGCCGCCGTTGCAATCGCCGCTGCGCCGCGACCTACGGCAATTCGAGCGCCATTCATCATCAAGAACATGTATTTCAGGCCCTGATTGGGCTCACCGACGAGCCATCCCGTACAGGCGTCTTTGTCACCAAAAAAAAGATGGGTGGTGCAATAGCCCTTTTGTCCCATTTTTTCAAAATCCGCAACGGTAGTGACATCATTGGGTGTTAAGCTCCCATCTTCAGCAGGGCTATACTTTGGCACTACGAAAAGTGAAATGCCTTTGGTACCGGCTGGGGCCCCTTTAATTCGAGCTAAGACCAGATGCACGATATTCTCGGCGCCCTGGTAATCCCCAGCAGAGATGAATATTTTCTGTCCGTGTATTTTATAGGTTTCCCCATCGGGTGTGGCCGAGGTCACGATATCGGATAACGAGCTGCCCGCCTGTGGTTCGGTCAGGCACATGGTACCGCCCCAGGTGCCTTCCAACATTTTGGGCACATAGGTTTCATTCAAGGTTTTGTTCGCAAAATGAACGATCAACTCTGCCGCACCTACTGTAAGACCGATATAGCCCGGCAGGTGATTGTTGGCCGCCTCTTGAATAAAGGCCGAAGCATTCACCGCCATTGAGGGCATTTGCAGCCCTCCGTCCTCATAGGAAAACGGTCCGGATAGAAAGCCCATCTCGCCCCCTGCCTTCATGTATTTGGTGACCTGTGGATGCACGACGATTTCCCCATCTTTAAAATGAGCGGGGTGCTCGTCCATTTCCTTGAAGTACGGGTAGAGTTCCTTGTCGGAAAAGTCCTTGACAGCCTCAAGCATCATTTCAATCGACTCTTTATCATACTCGGTATAACGTTCGTGCCCTAGCACACCCTCTAGGTCGTTTACACTGAACAAGAGAAATTTAAGGGTATCAAGGTCGATATAGTGCTGTGCCATAGCGTGCTTATTTTAGATGCTTGAAGTTAACCGAAATTCTGTCGAATTCCATTAAACTGGTTTAATAAAATGGGGATGGTAATCACTTCGGAGCACAAACCTAGATTCGATTCTTGACCTATGTCGAAGTTGCTGCTATATTTTCATCAGAGCGCAGATGCAGACCTATTTTTAGCTAACTTCACCCACATTAATTAAAAGAGGCCTGATTTCATGGAGGCAATTTCCGTTAGAAATCTTCATAACGATATCAAAGGCGAGTCCATCACTAGTTTTATCCGTCAACCAAAATTCAAATTATGAAATTCCTTATCTCCGTACTTCTTATTGCATTCAGTTCAAGTTCGTTCGGTCAAATCAATGCAAAACTAATGCGTTACGTCGATGTATCGGAAACACAAATTTGCTTCGTTTACGGCGGCGATATCTGGGTGGTCGACAAAAATGGGGGTACCGCCACACAACTGACCAATTCCCCCGGGGAGGAATCCTATCCAAAATTTTCTCCAGATGGTAAGGAGATTGCGTTTACAGCCAGGTACCGAGGCAATCCCGATGTATATGTTATGCCCGTTACAGGTGGTGTTCCTCATAGATTGACCTATGGGTCCCATTCCGATCGCATGGTAGAATGGCATCCTGCAGGTGATAAAATCCTATTCGCTTCAAGAAGAGAGACGGGTATTCCATCCGGACGCGTAAACCAACTTTTTCTCATTCCCAAAACAGGCGGAATGCCAGAAAAGTTGCCCATCCCCTATGGCGAGATCGCCACGTATTCGCCTGATGGAAAGCAACTGGCCTATATTACCAAAATAACGGAGACCTATCCCTTTAAAAGATATCGAGGCGGACTAACTTCGGAGGTCATCTTATTTGATCTGGAAAACAATACCGCTAAGAACATTACCAATAGTGAAGCGAATGATGGGAAGCCCGCATGGGGAGGTGATAAAATTTATTTCTTATCCGACCGCGCAGATGACCTGCGGTTGAACGTCTGGAGTTACGATCTTGAATCGGAAGCACTGAATCAGATTACCCAATTCAAAGACTTTGATATTACCTATCTATCGGCGGGTCCAAAGGATCTGGTCTTCGAAGTCGGCGGCGCGCTCCATCTCATGGATCTCGCTACCGAGGAATCAAAAGAGGTTGCCGTGACCGTAATAAGTGATTTGACTCTCGAAATGCCCAAAAGACTCGAGGTAAACAAGCAAATAAGGGGAATGACAGCTTCTCCTGGGGCAAGTAGAATTGTATTCGAGGCACGGGGCGAATTGTTCAATGCCCCTGTAAAAGAAGGATTTGTTCAAAACATCACCAACTCTTCAGGAGCGTTCGACCATAGTCCCACATGGTCGCCCAATGGAGATTATGTAGCATATTGGAGTGATAAATCAGGTGAGTATGAGATTTATCTACAATCGATGCGAAAAGAACAGAAGACCAAAAAAATCACTTCCAGAAATAAAGGATATGGCTATACCCTTCATTGGTCACCAGATAGCAAAAAGTTGGCATTCATTGATGAGAAAAATGATATCAGCATTTTGGATGTGGCAACAGGAGCAGTTGAAGTAGTTGGCAATTATCAATGGAATTATGGTCACGGCGGCCGTTCGGGCTATCCCATTCATTGGTCACACGATTCGAAGTTCCTCACCTATTCTATCGGTATGGACAATAGTAACGAAGCCATTTTTATCTACAGCCTTGGCAGTAAACAATCTAGACAGGTTACCAGTGGATTTTACAATGATACCAACCCGGTTTTTGGGGTAGATGGTACATACTTGTTTTTTCTTACGGATAGGAATTTTAGCGCGGTATACAGTGGCCTTCAAGATGGCACCTGGATCTATCCGAATGCCACACAACTGGCCGCTATCAGTTTGAGTCAAGAATCACCATACCTTCTACAAGCAAAAAATGACGAGTTAAGTGCAGCGGAAAAGGAAGAGCAGCCAAAAGAAGAAGACGGTAAACAAAAAAAGAAGAAAAAAGACGATTCGAAAAAGAAAGCCCCAGAACCGATAAAAGTGGATTGGAATGATATGGAAAGTAGGTTGGTTATTCTACCAGCGAAGCCTGGCAACTTGACCGACCTTATGGCCTTTGAGGGTAAGTTAGTCTATCGTCGCTTGCCCAATTCGGGATCAAGTGGTGGTGAACCGGAATTATTTTTCTATGACCTGAAGGAACGGGAAGAAAAATCCATCATGGCCAAAATAAATGGGGTCGTCAAGACAGCCGATGGGAAATCGCTGCTAGTGAGGAGTGGGCCACAATTTGGTATTATTCAACCCGAGCCAGATCAGAAAATCAAGGATGCCATCCCTACAGATGGGTTGATTATGGAGCTGAACCCTAGGGAAGAATGGCGCCAGATCTTTCAGGACACTTGGAGAAGACACCGCGATTTCTTTTATGACGAGGGCATGCAACAAGTGGAATGGGACTCGCTTCGTACACAATACGGTAAGTTGATCGATGATGCCCGATCTCGTTGGGATGTAACGTTCATACAGTCGAATCTTGCCGCCGAGCTAAGTGCTGGCCATACCTATACATTTGGTGGGGACAATGAAAAAGTGGAAAATGTGAGTACCGGTTATCTAGGGATTGACTGGACCAAGGACAACAAGGGGTATAAGGTCAAACGGATTGTAAAGCCGGCCGATTGGGATGCCGAACACAGGTCGCCTTTCGATCGTCCCGGAGTAAAAGTGTCCGAGGGGGATTATATACATTCCGTCAATGGAATTTCCCTTTCCCCAAACAAAGAGCCGTATGCTGCCTTTGAAGGTCTTGATGGTAAAACAGTTGTTCTGAAGGTCAGCAAAAACGGTAATATGGGCGATGCAAAAGATGTAGTGGTCACCTGCCTTACAGGAGCAGAGGAAGGAAATATTCGCTACTTGGATTGGATCGAGAAGAATCGATTAAGGGTGGAACAACTTTCCGGAGGTAAATTGGGCTATGTGTATATGACCAATACGGCAAATAGAGGGCAACTTGACTTGGTTAAAATGTACTACGGCCAGCTAGACAAGGAAGGATTCATTATTGATGAACGTTTCAATGGGGGTGGACAACTCGCCGACCGCTTTTTAGAACTGATGACACGCCCTGTCATTTACAACCTATACTGGCGCCATGGAAAATCACACGCGTATCCGGTAAAGGCCAATACTGGTCCCATGGGTATGCTGATTAATGGTTGGGCAGGATCTGGAGGAGATGGATTACCCTGGGCATTTAGAGAACTGGACGCCGGACCGATTGTTGGTGAGCGCACTATTGGTATTTTAGTCGGTCCCGCCACAGGCCATCGACTCATTGATGGCGGAGGAATTACTGTTCCGGGAGCACGACTTTATTTTAATAACGGTACCTGGTTCGATGAAGGTGTTGGCGTTAGACCTGATATCCCCGTCTGGGACGATCCGAACGTATTGCTGCAAGGACGTGACCCCCAAATGGAGAAAGTTGTAGCGGAAGTATTGAAGTTGCTCAATGATAGTCCTAAGGCTACCGCACCTCCAGCTAAGGAAGATCGAACGGCAAAAGGTCTAGAAAACAATTAGTTTTCATTCATTCAAGAACAACCCTGTCTCATGATATAGAAGTAGCATCGAGATTGACCATCTGTACTGTTTAAAAGCCAAGTATCGAAAAAGGAAATGAAGAAAAAATGGAGCATCGGTATTCTAGATGACACCAGTAGAGAATGTGTTACACTTAGGTTTAATTACCTCTGAATAGCCTTTAGAATAGAATTCAAATCACCCCTCGGCTATACACCTTTCAAAACGAATATCATGAATTTGGGAATCTGATATTCTCAAGTTTACCAAACAAAGACTTCGATAGCGAAGAAGTCTTGAAAAGTACCGGCTTTGGTTTCTAATAATGACACATATTACCATAAAAAAATTGATTTTGTTGATGGTTACCGTAGTATCAGGAGCAACCCAAGCGAATAAAAAGTAAGTAGCCTTAAAGACTACGATTCAGCACTATATTCCAGGAACTGCAAAAAATGAGTAGGTGATCGAATATCAATCATTTGCTTAGCAGTGACCTACAAAGAATATTCCTAGATCGCACCTGACATCATCAGAGTGAAAACCTCGTAACAATTCACAAAGAACACCATACCACTCAGCCTAAATTTTCCACAGTTCAGTCGCAAAAAATAGAAAGCACTTCATTTATAGTTCATCTTTATCAAAATTTGAAAAGATGCCCTACGATTTCGTCGGTTGGTTGCATACGGTCATGTCTCTGATTGCCCTTATTACGGGCACGATTGTTTTGACCAAAACAAAAGGAACTGCTGCTCACAAAAGAGTTGGAAGAATCTACGCCATTTCCATGCTCATGGTGTGCATCACCGCATTTATGATCTATCGCCTTCACAATGCTTTTGGAATACTTCATTTTTTTGCCATTATCAGTACAGTGACTTTAATCTTAGGTATGCTCCCCATGTATTTGAAAACGCACAAAAAACCTATCATCGTTCATTTATCCTATATGTATTGGTCCGTTATCGGACTCTATTGTGCCTTTGCGGCGGAGGTTTTCACACGACTTCCGGATATATGGCACATCGATACCCCTCTTGGGGTATTCTACGCGCTGATCGGTATATCTTCCGGAGCAGTTGGAGCCATCGGAAGTCACTACTTCAAGAAAAACAAAAAGCGCTGGGAAGAACGTTTCGGTCAGTAACCCCTCAGTTGATCACCCAATAGCACATCAGCGATCGATGTAGTTTCCAGGCTTTGGAAAAATCCGTAGCTTTATGGAGAGAAAAAGATCGCTGCAAGAAAGCAATATCAAACCCAAGGTGAAGCCAGACAGACACTCAGAAGTTCCATCAAATCCAATAACTACAGTACTATATCAAGCTGACCGTCCAATAGTTCGGCACATACCAACGTTATCATTTTGGATTACCTCGGCTCCTAAAGGCCGACCTACAGCACCCCCTTTTGGAGAAGATAAACTGATCATTGAAATGACATACACGTATGGAATAGCAGAAAAAATGACATTCCACTTTGCGTATAAAGAAAACCAACATAGACATAATAACATGACCTAAATACTGTTAAGAACATATCATTCGATTGATGCAGGTCGCTATTGAACGAACTAAAGGAGGCATCGAAACCACCAGTAGCCAAAGCGATTTTGCCCATCAAAAGAACACGTATAACTGTTGAATCTTATTAACCCAAACACATGAGAACCAACACTCAACGTATTACGGTGCAGACCGTAGTGCAGTCCGATTTGGATAGCGCATGGGAATTCTGGACAAAACCCGAACATATTATGAACTGGAATTTCGCCAGTGACGAATGGTGCTGTCCCGTCGCAACCAATGATTTGAAACCAGGTGGTGCATTTCGTTGGCGTATGGAACTACGTCAAAAGAAAGTAGGATTTGATTTTATCGGAACTTATGATCGGATTGTAGTTAAAAAACACATTTCGTATCATATACCCGGTAAAAGAAGGGTCGATATTGAATTTATAGAACAGAATCAAGAGGTAATGGTTCGTAAAACCTTTGACCCCGAAGAGGTCAATACGAACGAACGGCAACGTGAAGGGTGGCAGGCCATACTCGATAGCTATAAAAAGTATGTGGAATCGATCTGAAAAAAGTGGTACGATTCGATACCCGAATAGCCTTTTAGCCGTTTCTATGCGCTACCAGAGGGGCTCATTACATGCTAAACCTACAGAATTTCAACTACCCCATGGTTGATTCCAAAGGGTGTAGTACCTACTGTTTAAATGTAACATACCGTTATTAGTCAAGAACACTATCGAAAATGTCGCACGATATACTAGTAGAACATATCAGTAAAAACGCCCAACTCTCTAAATGGGAACTAACAGAGTTCTGCAAGCACTTTCAACTCAAATCCATACCAAAAAAGACATTTCTTTTGGAACAAGGTGAAGTCTGTACATTTGAGGGGTTTGTCGTGGAAGGTTGTTTTAGAATCTTCACCATAGATAAAAAGGGAAACGAAAATACATTGTATTTCGCAACCAAGGATTGGTGGCTTATGGACATAGACAGCTTTATGAATCGCAAGCCATCCGATTTAAATATGCAGGCTTTGGAAGACAGCAAGGTACTTCTAATTCGAAAGATTGATAAACTCGCGCTTTACGAATCGGTTCCTGCAGTGGAGAAGTTGTTTCGAGTCATGTCGCAAAAGGCTATTGTAGCCTGGCAACGTCGTCTTATACGAAATCATTCCCAAACCGCTACGGAACGCTATCAGCATTTTACAAGTACGTACCCGAACATTGTAACTAAACTTACGGACAAACAAATTGCCAGTTATCTTGGAATAACCCATGAATTTTTGAGTAAAATCAAGAAAAAAACCAACTAATTCGTGTTTGTTGAACTTGTTCAACTTTTTCCTCGGTGAAGTTTTCAATTTTTGTGAGATAACAATACACACGAAATCATGAAACTTTCCCAATCGATACGAACACCTGTGTTCGTCTTTATTTTGGCATTGATAGTACCCTGCAGTAGGGCCAAGGCACAAATCACTCACGATGTTTCACATGAAGAGGCTTTAAAAATCATCTTGGTGGCAAAAGAAAAAGCCGAGGCTTCCAATATATTGGTGAACATTGCCGTAGTAGATGCTGGAGCCAACCTAAAGGCATTCCTTCGCATGGATGAATCCTTTTTAGGAAGTATCGACGTGGCCATTAAAAAAGCCAAAACAGCGCGATATTTCGATATTGATACGGGCGAACTGGGAGAATTGACCCAGCCAGGAGGTATCATTTACAATATTGAGCACTCCAATGAAGGATTAATAACCTTCCCTGGTGGTCTCCCAATAAAAAACAAAGACGGTAGAATAATAGGAGCCATCGGCGTAAGTGGTGGAACCATAACGCAAGATCGGGCTATCGCTAAAACCGGGGCCCAATCGATAATAGAATAATATATGAAATCAACCCAAACGGCAATTATGACTATACCCAAAGGTTATGTACTAATAGGATTCATTCTTATAATGAAAATCTGCTGGGGACAAGTCTCGGACGACCTGATGTTGTACAGAAAGGACTTTAAGGCCATCTCCGCTAACAATACGGTGACCGTTACTACCTATGAAAAAGACGGCGTTCATTATGTGTATGCCGGAGGTTTCGGCAATGTGGATGTGTATCGTCTTGATGCCAAAGGGAAACTTACCCCCATAAGCAATCATGAACTGTACAAACAAAAGGGACCTGCACGAGGTATGGTGGCCGACAGAATTAACGGTGCCGATTTTCTGTTCATAGCAAACAAACACGGTAATGCCATTGAAACGTTCAAAATTTTGGAGAATGGAGCGCTACAACGTGTTTTTCTAGTGGAAGACAGCGAAGAAACCTATCTCGGAACGGCGATCACCTTACAAGTCGTACATATGAAAAAAGCGTCTTACCTCTTTATAGGTGGTCTAGAAGAAACCCCGGGATTAAGCTGCTTTAAAATTCATAATGATGGCAAGCTTACCCATGTGCAATCCTTGAAAGATGACAACAACATATTTACCGATGGCATCATAGGCATGTTCACCCATAAAATCAAGGGCAAGACCTTTTTGTATACAGGTGGCTTTCAAGACAATGGGGTGAGCAGTTTTAGGGTGTACCAAAACGGGAAATTCAAAAATATCAATAACATAGGTGATACGACTACAGATCGATATTTGACCGGAGCGTATCCTGTTACAGGAGTTACTTTAGGAACACAACATTATGTCATTGTTGGACATCGCCACCATAAATACTATGAGAACAATGGCTTTATAAAAAATACGGACTTCGTATACCACGGGGATGGGGTAAGCGTCTTTAAAGTAACGAATCAAGGGGCTTTGGTTCCCCACTTTGTACTGAAAGATGATGCCAGCACAAAACTATCGGGCCAAACAAGGATAGAAATTGTTTCAGCCACCGACGAGGCAGCTATACTGGCCGTTGGAACTCGAGACGATTCCAGTATTCAATTGTGCAAACTGAATAAGGACGGTATCCTTAGTCCCATCGATTATTTAGAAACCGGTTTTTCTATCTACTATGGATTGAGATCGCATAAAATCGAGGAAGACCATTTTCTTATCGCTGGCTCCAACAGATTTGATATGAAACAACTCGTAACCTACAAAGTTTCCCCAAAAATCAGTCAAAAGGGAAATCTCTTAAGACATGTGGTAAACTTGAAATATAAATCGGACACCACCCCCGAACAAATTGTCGAAGCTGAAAACGCTTTTGCGCATCTTAAAAATGAGATTCCTCAAATTGTCGACCTTGAATGGGGACTAAATGATAGTACGGAAGGACACAGCAATGGATTCACACATACCTTTACCTTGACCTTTGATGACGCACACGGTAGGGAAATCTATCTTTTTCATAAAGCACACTTGGCCTTGGTAGAAAAGGTGGGACCACTGCTAGATGGAGTCTTTGTAATGGATTATTGGGCCCAAGAAAACTAATTCAAGAAACGAACCACCGATTGCATACCGAGCAACTTCGGTTGCATGGCAGTTCAGAAAAATCACGAAATGACTACGCTTAGAAACAAAAAAGCCATCATTACTGGAGGCAGTAGAGGATTGGGAAAAGCAACCGCCCTAGCCTTTGCAAAAGAAGGAATCGATGTTGCCATAACCGGCAGAAATGAAAATGTGCTAAAAGAAACCGTTACAGAGTTGGAGAAATTCGGGGTCAACGCATTTTATGCCGCGTTCGATGTGGGCAACTACGAGGAAGTCAAAAGACATATCGAACTCATTGTCGAAAAGCTAGGCGCTGTGGATATTTTGGTCAACAATGCAGGTATTGCCGCTGTTGGCTCCCTCCGCGAAATGGAGGTCGATACATGGAGTGGAATCATTCAAACCAACCTGATGGGCATGTATTATGTTACCAAAGAAGTATTACCGCATCTACTTCTAAAAAAAGAAGGTGATATCATTAATATCTCCTCCACAGCAGGCTTAAATGGTAATGCCAACCTATCGGCATATTGCGCATCGAAATTCGGTGTTATTGGAATGTCCGAGTCCTTAATGAAAGAGGTGCGCAAAGACAACATACGAGTGAATACCTTGACGCCGAGTACCATAGAAACCGATATGACCATTGACCTGGGCATTGCGGATAAAAACTCCCAGGCTACAGTTCTACAACCCGAAGATTTTGCGGAACTGATTCTCGCAGGATTAAAGCTGCCCAGAAGAGCCCTACTCAAAAGTGCCGCTTTATGGTCGACCAACCCTTAATTTCATTGCGCACTCAAAAGGAGTACATTCAAAACACTACCTCTTAGCCCAATATCTCAAAACTCCTTTCAAAAATGAGTTTATCTTGACATTCCCCCTAGAGAAAGACTATCTTTAGGAACACCGACCACCAACCAGTACATACTATGGATAACCTCTCTAACCTCATTTTAGCACTATCGCTCATTGTCATTATGTTCGGGATGGGACTCTCCCTTTCCACAAAGGATTTTATTCAAGTTTTCGTGCGTCCCAAAGCCATACTTTTAGGATTACTATGTCAGCTAGTGCTTTTGCCTTTGATCGGTTTTGCATTGATTACCGTGTTTACCTTACCCCCTGAAATTGCCATCGGAATCGTGATTTTAGCTGCATGCCCAGGAGGACCTACTTCAAATTTGATTACCCACTTGGCCAATGGTGATACGGCACTCTCGGTTTCCTTAACGGCTATCAGTAGTTTGATTACCCTAATCAGCATTCCGTTTATTATCAATTTGGGCCTGCAGTTGGTTTTGGGAGAAGGTACTTCAATACAACTCAACGTTTTTCAAACCATTGCACAAGTATGCTGTATTGTGATACTACCCATCGCCTTAGGCATGTTTTTGAAATATAAAAAACCAAGATTCGCCAAAAAAGCGGAAGGACCAGTCAAGAAAGCATCGGGAATCTTTTTTGTTTTAGTACTGATTGCGATAATTTATAAAGAGCGTGCGACGCTTATTGCAAATTTGGAGGCTGCTGGTCTGGTATCCCTGACATTGAATATCTTGACCATGGCCACCGGATATTTGATCGGGTATCTATTTCAACTTCCCTTGAAACAACGTATTTCAATCACTATTGAAGGAGGTATACAAAATGGAACATTGGCCATTAGCATCGCCACACTACTCTTGAACAATTCGACCTATGCGATATCAGCAGCTGTTTACGGTACGTTGATGTTCTTGACGGCCGGAGTTTTTATTTATTGGAGCAATCGACAGTTAAAAAAAATCACCTAGCCCTTCCCCACCCGTTTCCGAATCTTTGACAAGCCCACAGGGGTGACTCCGAGGTAGGAAGCGATTAGGTATTGGGGCACTCGCTGAAATAGATCAGGACGTTTTTCCAAGAGCCTTAGATAACGCTCTTCATTTGTTCGGCTGCTTAAACGCTCTACCCGTGTGAAGATCTTCATAAAGGCTTCCTGCATCGAGAGTCGACCAAAACGTTCCAATTGATGGGATTGGTCAAACGAATTTTCGGCATCCGATTTTTTGACGGCGTATACAATGGTATCTTCCGAGGCCTTGAGGTAGTAGTTTGAAGACGTTCCTCTGACATAAGCCGGTAAATCGGTAAAGAAGACGTCATCGGTATAGAATTCAAGTACTTTTTGTTCTCCGTCCTCTAGTTTGTAATAGTAGATGCAGCCCTTGGCGACATAGTAAAAATGATTCACCAACTGCCCGGGAGAAACGAGGTTCTCCCCTTTCTTCAACTCGAGTCGCTTGTAATATCGAACCTGGTCATTGAGTACCGCTTCATCGATTTCCGTATAGGATATGATCTTGTTTTTCAAGTGTTCCAGATAGTCAGTGGCCGTAGGCGTCTGCATGAAAAAAGAATAAAGGGATAGCTTTTAAAGATAGTTCTTTTTCCGGAATGCCCTTTGGAAAATCAAGTAACGCAGCGGAACCAAACACTACAGTTCATCGGTCACAATCGTAATTTTTATTTTTCTCCAATTGGGAAAATCATCAGGCTCCGAAGTAGTTTACTAATCGATTAACCCAAACACCCTAGGCAGCCATAAGGAAATCTCAGGAAGATAGGTAATCAAAAAGAGTACCGCGGTCATCGCTCCCAACATGGTCAATAAAGGCCTGATGACCTTGGTGACAGGAACCTTGGCCACACCACTTCCTACAAATAACAATGTACCCACCGGTGGCGTACAAATACCGATACAGAGATTCAAGACGATGACCATACCAAATTGCACGGGATGCATACCCAATGCAACCGCGACCGGTAGAAATATGGGAGTGAAAATGAGTACCGCAGGGGTCATATCCATAAAGGTACCTACGACAAGCAAGATGATATTGATCAGTAGGAAAATGACAATAGGATTGCTAAATGAATTCAACAGGCCATCGGTCAACATTTGGGGAATTCCCTCGAAAGAAAACAACCATGACATAACCATAGAGGTCGCCACCAAGAACATCACAATTGCAGTAGTCTTGGCACTTTTCAATAATACAGGTCTAAAATCGCTGAATTTCAATTCTTTGTTTATAAAGCCAAGTAAGGCCGCATAAACAACCGCGATGGCTGCTGCCTCGGTTGCGGTGAAAATTCCGGCAACGATTCCACCCACGACAATAATTAGCAGCGTAAGACTAAGAAAGGCATTTTTGAAATCAATGAACAGTTGTTTGAAACCCACTCGTTTCGCACGCGGTAAACCCCTCCTTTTCGCATAAAGGAAAATCATGAACATAATCGCTAGGCCTACCAAAATTCCCGGTACATAACCCGCAATAAAAAGAGCTGCCACAGAGGCGGTACCTCCACTGGCGAGAGCGAAAATAATCAGCACATTACTCGGTGGAATCAATAGTCCGGTGGTCGAAGAACTGATATTCACCGCAGCGCTGAATTCCCTTGGATAGCCCTCATTCTCCATTTGGTCCGTCAATGTACTTCCAATAGCAGAGGCCGCAGCGACAGCCGAACCGGAAATAGCCCCGAATAACATGGCCGAAATCACATTGACAAAGGCAAGACCACCTGGCAAACTCCCGATCAACGATTTCGCGAAATCGATGAGACGTTGGGCGATTCCCCCTCGATTCATCAACTCACCTGCGAGTATAAAAAAGGGGATGGCCAATAAGGCAAAATTATCGATTCCCGTGGTCATCCGTTGACAGGCCGTGGTTACCGAGGGCAAGAAAGCAATGTTCAACAACAAGGTCAACATAGTAGACATTCCGATGGAATAGGCTACCGGCACTCCATACGCCAGAAGCGCAAAAAAGCTTATAAAGAGCACAATAACACTGATAATTTCAATACTCATCTATTGAAAGTTTAATTTTTTAATATTGTAAATCGCAAAAAATATGATAACCATTCCTGATAGGGGTACTATCGCGTAAACGTAACCCAATGGTACATTGAGGGCAGATGATATTTGCCCAAGACTAAGGGTTGTATATACCAAATTGCCTCCGCCAATGACCATAATAATCAGCGCAAAAATGGCCATAATTACTTGAATCACTTTTTGACGCCCGTGTCTTTTTGTTTCAGGAAGTTTGGATAATAGAAAGTCCATCGATAGATGGCCTTCTTTTTGTCCATTGATATAAGCCGCTCCTAAAACGGTCAACCATATCAGTGCAAAGCGCGCAAACTCTTCGGTAAACGAGCTCGATTTACCCACTACATAGCGAGAAATCACCTGCCAGACCACATCCAATACCAAGAGTGAAAATATAGTCACTAAAAGCCATTCTATGGCGGTATTGAGAAAGCGATAGGTTTTTTCCATTAGTTTGAATTGATTTTGTCGATAATGGTCTTCATTTTTGGGTCTTTCATCAAGTTCTCCATGACCGGCAGTGATTTTTCCTGAAAAGGCGCTTTATCCGGATAGGTAAACTGCACCCCATTTTCCTTCAACATTTTCATTTGTTCTACTATGGTCTCTTTCCAAAATTGTTTTTGCTTCACTACACTTTCCTTGGCCGAAGCCCGAAGCCATTCTTTCTCTTGATCGGATAGCTTATCCCAAAATTTCGTACCGATAATGACCACATCAGGAATCATGGTATGTTCATCGAAAGTATAATACTTGCAAACTTCAAAGTGATTGGAAGTTACAAAAGATGGGATGTTATTCTCTGCACCATCCACAACATTCTGCTGCAAGGCGGTATATAATTCACTAAAAGCCATGGGTGTAGCCGCGGCTCCCAAGGTATTCGCCATGGCTACCGACATTTTATCGTTCTGCACACGAAGTTTCAAGCCCGTTAGATCTTCAGGAGAATTGATGGGTTTCTCTTTGGTATAAAAACTACGGGCGCCCGCATCGTAAAAACAGAGCCCCCGAAGGAGGTACTCACTGCCGCTGGACAGAAGCTGTTCACCCACTTCTCCTTCGAGATTGCGCCATAAATGGGCATCATCACGAAAAAGGTACGGTACTACGGTCACCTGATATTCGGGAGCGAAATTGGACAAAGCCGAGGCGCTTACTTTTGTAATAGCGATACTACCGATTTGTAAAAGTTCCAATACTTCCCGTTCAGATCCCAGTTGCCCATCTGGGAAAACCTTGATGCGTAATTCGCCACCAGATTTTTCATTCAAGATCTTTTGCATTTCGAGTATCCCCTTATGAACGGGATGGGAAGTGGGCAGAGAATGTGCAAAATAGAGCACTTTACCGTCACTCACCCCTGAGCAAGAAGTCAATAGCAAACAGAGGAAAACAAGCGTACATACCGCGATTCGTTTTTTGGAATTTTTCAATAGTATCATCTCTTATATCAAGCTTTCACGAATTCCTCTTTCCAATCCCGACAACTGTGCCAAGCCCATCGCCCGGCCTATCAAGGAATACCCGGAATAAAAATCGGCTTGCCTTTTTTTGTCGTCCAACAATACATGACCGTGGTCGGGACGCATAGGAATCATAACCTCTTCGCTACCCTTCTCATGACGTCGCTTTTGCTCCAACACAATAGCTTTCATCACTTGGTCTATAGGAACGGATCCATTTAAATGTTCTGCTTCATAAAAACTTCCATCCGGACTTCTGGCCACATTTCTCAAGTGAATAAAATGAACTCGATTTCCGAAATCCGAAATGATCTTCACCAGATCGTTCTCCTCGGATGCTCCTAAAGAACCTGAACAGAAGGTCAAGCCATTGCTTGGCGAAGGGCAACAGTTCAATAAAAACTTCAAATCATCGTAGTTCGATACGATTCTTGGTACACCAAAGACGGAAAAAGGTGGGTCATCAGGATGAATCGCCATTTTCACACCTATCTTTTCCGCTTCGGGAATAATCGCATTCAAAAAATAGGACAGGTTTTCCTGAAGTTTTTCCTTACTGATCTGCAGAACGGTTTCATGGTTCTTCTTAAACTGCTCTAAGGCAATTAGTTTTCGTGAACCCGGCATTCCGGCCAAAATCGATTGCTCCAGCTTTTTCCGTTCCGCTGCGGATAGGTTTTCGAAATAATTTTCCGCCTCAAGGTAAATGCTTTCCTCATAGGTTTCTTTCGCATTTTCGCGCTTAAGGATAAACAAATCGAATGCAGCAGCGGCAATGGGACTATAGCGCAATGCTGAACCTCCGGTAGGAAGCATATAGTCCAAATCGGTCCGTGTCCAATCAATGAGTTGCATAAAATTGTAGCATACGGTATGTATGTCATTTTCGGCGAGATTCTTCAGGGTCTGAATATAATTGGCGATGTAGCCATCCCTATCGGGATGCCCATACTTTATGGAAGTGTGGATATTCACACTTTCTACCACCGACCACTCCAATCCGTGAGATTCGATTTCCTTTTTTAAGGCCGCTATGGTCGCTACGGGCCACACTTCCCCTAACGGAACTTCTTGGCAGGCCGCTACAATACCTTCGACCCCAATCTGTTTAATATCATCAAGGGTCACCCCGAAAGAGGGACCGAACCATCGAAATGTTTTTTTTAAATACTCCATACTAAACTCCTGAAAATGAACTAAACCCACCGTCTACATCAAAAATACTACCCGTAACAAAACTCGAAGCGTCGCTTAAGAGATAATGCACCGTTCCGTTCAATTCGGAAGCATTTCCAAAACGCCCCATGGGGGTATTCACAATGATACTCTTTCCCCTTTCCGTAAAAGAACCATCTTCGTTGGTTAGCAGACGCCGGTTTTGATTCCCGATGAAAAATCCCGGGGCAACGGCATTCACTCGAATTTTATCTCCATGTTTCGAAGCGAGTTCATTGGCCATCCATTTGGTAAATATATCTACTCCGGCCTTGGCCATAGAATACCCCAAAACCCTGGAAATGGTCTGCTTCGCTGCCATAGAAGATATATTGACTATAGTTCCATGACCCTGCCTTACCATCAACTCACTCAAAACAATGGTAGGTACCACTGTTCCAAAAAGGTTGATGTCTACTACCTTCCTTGTATCTTCTACCGCAATGTCATGAATGGTTTGGTCCGGTTTCAGTGTCGCTCCAGGAATGTTACCTCCCGCTAGGTTGACGAGTCCGTCCAAACGACCGAAATCGTTTTGTATGGCTTCCCTTACCTTTATCAACGCGGCCTCGTCCATGACATCCACCACAAAAAAATAGGCACTATCGGGGGCTATCCTATTCAGTTCTTTCTGCTTGGCCTTTAACTTATCAACGGACCTGCCTAACAAGATTACTTTCGCATCATTTTTCACTAGGTATTCCGCTATGGAACCTCCCAAGGTACCGGTTCCGCCCGAAAGGGCATAGTAATTATCCTTTAAAGATAGTAGTTCACTCATTTACTTTTTTTTTGCCATTTTATAGGCCGCTGTGGTAGTATAATATTTGGTCATCATATTCGGTACTTCCCAATCGGGAAGCTTCCCTTCTTTTAAATATCTCAAGTAATTTTTAGTGACTTGGGCAAAATGCGCTTCGTGCCCGATCTTAAAGGTATCGGGAATATTGATTTTCCAAATACCATTCGACATTTTTTCGGCAGTAGTACCAGGAAACAACGTTTGAATTTCACCCGCCACAGCTTTGTTCAAAGACGCTTCAAAGGGTTCTTTCCGGGTGGGCTGAATGTAAAGCACCGGCTTATACGCCTCTTCTTTCCCTTGCTTGATAATTAAGTCACACTTTGTACCCCGCATAATACTATAATGCGTATCGCCCGTACCCTCTGGCGCTTGATAATTCCAAATGACGGAGACCTTTGCGTACTTCCCTTTTATGGAATAGATCATTTCACCATTGGAATAGGTATGTAGTTGATCGTCGACCACATCTTTTATCAAATACTCGGGATAATCGCCAAGTTTGGTCACCTTGGAGAACTCTTCTTTCGTCAAGACGGTCGGCCAACGTTTCGCCTTCACCATTCGCACCTCCGATGAATCAATAACCTGCTCTGGAAAAGCTTCCCATTGCACCAAATCGACCAAATGAGTAGTGACATCTACAATGCCCTCACCTTCTTCGTTTACGTCAAAAAACCAAGGGGGTCTTACCAGCGGGTTTCCCGAAACATATTTAAAGAAGTGATGTACACTTTCCTTGCTTATTGCAGGATTGTCGGGAGTGCCATCAACCAACTCACCAAAAACCTCAGGGAGCATGGAGAACTGCTTTTGCATCATGGTGGTCGATTCAAAGCGTTCGGTCATGATATCATATATCAGCACATTTTTCTCATCGGCCACGCGAAAAGCTTCCTGCAATTTTCCAAAACCTTCCGGATTGATTACCAATGGCTTATCAGCATATACATTCAAACCTGCTTTAACTGCTTCGAGGATATAGTCTATTTTCTTGGAATTCTTGCCGGCCACGATCATCACATTTCCTGGCTGCTTCGAAAGCATTTGCTGCAGGTAGTCATCACCAAGTTCGGGGTTTACCTGCCAGTCCGTCGGGGATTCAACTCTCGAATTGTACTGGTCGATTTTGATGAGGAAATCTTGAACCTCAGGACCATCAGGAGCGAACACAAAAATGGTAGAATCGACCTGTGGATACATCGTCTTGTGCACAAGGGCCGCATGAAAATGCCCTGGATCCAAAGTCATCAGTTTTACATTATCCATGGTTGGCATCATCGTATTCTGCTTTTCGGACTTTTTTTCCCCACAGGAAAAGCCGAGAGCAACAAGTAAAATTACTAAGGTGTATTTCATTGAATTTAAATAAAGAACTGGCCTAAACCAACTATAACCCGTATTTGGTATTGGCATTACATTTTCACATAGTCGGTACCATAAGGCTTACGTTGCGCCCGGTGTAACAGCGCATTAGCCTCGTCATCATTGACAAAGGTTTCGGTTTCAGGATTCCAATCGAGTTTTCTATCAAATTGCATCGCAATATCACTGATCAAACAGATGGCGCAGGCTTTATGTCCTTTTTCAATAGGGGAAATCGGTTGTTCTCGTGATTTGATACAATCTAACCAGTTTCCATGTTGATCCTCGATTTTTTCGAGATGGATTTCATTTGCTCCAATAACGGAAGAAAGTATGTTCGGATCCGAGGCATTTAGTGCCTTGGCACTCTTCTCTTTATCTACGGGATCGGAAGCGGAAGCTTGATAGGCACCGCGTGAAACGAATATCCATCCGTCATCACCGATATATTTGATTCCGTTCGTATACCCACCACTGGTATATACAGTCATTCCATTTTCATACTCGTGTTTCACTAAGAAATCACCGTGAACGTTCCAAAATCCTGATTTGGGAAACTCGGACAAGGCTTCGACTGAAATCGGACCCGTCAATTCGGTATTCATTCCCCAAGCCGCTGAATCATAATGGTGCTGGCCCCACCCTGTTATCATACCCGCACCATAATTTCGGTGGCGCAACCAACCCGGACGACTATAATCGTTTTGCGGGTGCACCCCTATTTCATTATAGGGCAATTCAGGGGTCGACCCCAACCACATTTCATAATTCAAGTTTTTGGGAACAGGCATTTCAGTGACTGCCGGACCTCCCGGGTCACCTGGCAACCCTATTTTGACGGTGTGTACCTTTCCGATTCTTCCATTTCTAACCAACTCTGCCGCTACCCGAAATTGAGGCATGGCCCGTTGTTGGGTACCTACCTGCAAAATCACTTTCTTTTTTTGAACTGCTGCTTGTAACTGCTGTCCTTCTTTAACGGTCAACGAAGTAGGTTTTTGAAGATAGATGTCCTTACCAGCCAAAGCAGCTTCCATAGCAGGTTGTGAATGCCAATGGTCAGGCGTACTGATCATTACCGCATCAATATCTTTATTCAAAAGCATTTCGCGATAATCCCCATAGGTCTTGGTATCCATATACTTTTTCTTGCCCGTCTTTTCTTGATAGGCCTTATCAACAAAGGCCTTCGCCTTATCAACCCGTATGGAATCTACATCACAGACGGCCATTATTCTGGCCTGATCGAACTTCAGGGTATCATGCATATCATGTGATACGGCAATACGCCCACAACCGATTTGGCCGATGTTGATCTTATTACTTGGGGCATCTTTGCCCAGTACACTAGCTGGTACTATACTTGGAAATCCGACGGCCGCTGCCGTGCCCAAAGCCGTTTTATTGATAAAATTCCTTCGTTTCATAAATTTTGGTTTTATACTGTTTGAAAATCAATGGCGGCTCTCCTTCAATTTTTCTCCGTTTACGTTAACGGACGGTAAAATATAAAAAATCAAGTAGAGTCAGTCGTTTTAATCTGAATTTATTATTATTCCTTTTTGGGATGCAAAAGCTTGCCAATACGCTTCGGCCTCTTGCACACTTAGTTCTCCGTCGAAAATAACCATTCTGTAGTTCAAGCCGTACTGCATATTCGGTTCTATTTTCCACTCGTCATATCGTATGGGACAGAATTCAAAAAACATGTCTCCCCTACCCCCGTTTGCATCTATAGGCCAAATCCGCATCGGTTCAGGATGCATTCTATTTTCGGGATGGCTCATAAACAAAATTCCGCTAGTACTTAGGCCATCGGAAGATTCCCCACTTACGATACACCAGCGTGCTTTTGTTCCATCAGCTGATAACCGGTCATGACCTTCTGATGTCAAAACGGAGCAATTATCCGCTTTCCAACGTTCGTCAAAGCGCAGCCCTATTCCGCCACCATATCGGTACGCTTCAAACAAAATTCCATGCTGTAGTGGAGAAGAGAAACTACTCTTATAATCCAACATGTAACGCTTGGAATCACCTAGGTTCCATAAGCGCACTTCCAAATCTTCATTTAGCGCCACTTGTGGTTCTTTCTTGGTTTTGTAATCCAAATGCTCTTGTGAGGCAACAAAGCCTGTAAACGCATTTCCAGAAGTTGTAGTCTGAAACTCCTTGAAGAGTACGGTTCCCATACCCTCACCTAGGTTCCAGAAATCGACACGTGTCGTATCGATCCGCGTATGGGTCCATGGCCCCCAAAGGCCGTAATGGTGTAGATGGTCTATTGGATTTATTCTAGTAAGGGTATCACCCTTTGGAGTCATTATCGGATGGAGATAGCCGGACTTTCTGAAAATCGAATCTAGAGGTACTTCTCTTTCAGGAATAGGCACTCCTTCTTTCTCGAATATTGCCTCTATGTCAGGATAGTTCATACCATACCTGTACTGGGCCACCGCGTTATTGTCTATTGCAAGTTCAATGTTGCCATCATTTTTTCTCGCTGTCAAACGCGGGCTATCTTTCAAGGTATTATCCGCTTCTTCAAGCGTGTATTCCAAGGATCGGTCTACTTGGTGCACGAACCAAATTTGACGCGTGATCGAATCGTATTCAAAAGCGATAGGTTCGCCTTTGTTCGTCAGCTTAAATGTTTCCATTTCCAGTTGGGAAACATCAATGTAAACAGGGCTACTAATTAAAATTCCGCTGCCCTCCTGTATCTTGATCAAATGTTTTTCTTTTTGTTCACATGACGCGATTAACAGCAACAGGCATAAAAGAAATACATTTCTCATAAATCAGGTTTGGACAACGGAATTCAACTTAAAAAAACTAACTCAACTTTTTTTTACGATTCTGGTACGGGTATCGCGGTTAGTGGCGCCACGTTGTCCTCGGCTCCCGGATATCCTTCATTTTGATTGATCCTACCTTGGGTGTTTGCGTTAATCGCTGGTGCCGGAACGGGCCATAGTACGTGAAACGGACTCATGGTAAAACGCACCCCGAACACCGTAATCACATCAGGCTTATTGTAAAAATCCGTCACCTCGATGATCCGATCGTACCAAAAATTCTCGGTAGAAAAGTTGCCAAGGGAATAGGTCTTTCCGTTGTAGGCGGACCTACCTGTTTTGGCAAAAATATAAGCGATTCGGGTCAGTTCGGTATTTCTATTTTCTTCGTAGTACAATTCCCTGGCGCGCTCATCCAATATATAGTCCATATTAACTTCGGCAGGGGTAATGGGATCTGCCTGGGCCCTTGTACGAATCGCATTGATATCTGCGGCCGCAGATGCATTATCCCCATTCCAAAAATGTGCTTCGGCCCTGAGCAAATAGGTCTCTGCCAAACGGTAAATATACCAATCTCCATGACCACCCGAAGGTTTGACCGCTGTAGGGTCGGCTACAAATAGTTTATAGCGCGGAAAACCATACCAGTTACGAATCGTATCACTACACAAAGGGGTGCCATCAGGCAAATAGAGCTGTAAGTTCTGGTTGTAAAAAGAATTACCCGCTTCTTGTAAACTTGGTGCATTATATACCAAATCTTCCATATCAATCCAGTTTCCTAACTTATGACGTTCATCGTTATTTGAATTTTCCCAAATCTCTTTGGTACTATAGGCCGTGCCCCTATTTCGACCAATTCCTCTTCCTATTTCCAGAACTTGAGGGATTTCAATTGCAGGGTCATCCGACATACCATTTTGACCATCCGGGGTGTTGATAAAGCGCCACCATAAGGGTGTAGCTTGTCTCATAACACTGGTACCATTTCCGAAATCATTAGCCGCACCAACATCTCTAAACTCAAGTCGATCAACACCGGCCAAAATAGTCTCGGTGTTGGCGGGTAAGCTCTTATTTTCCACTTGGTGTAAATCCCAGGTGACATCTTTAGTCGCATCACCAGCGGAACTTCCAAATCTACCGGTCATAAGTGCATACCCACTACCATCGATCAGTTGATTGGCACTTGCAATAGCCGCTGGAAAATCTGCTAACGCCAGGTTCACTTTGGTCAACAGATGCAGCACTACACCGCGGTTGACCTCACCCCCATTGGAAGTTTCATTGACCATGGTCACGGCCGAATCCAACTCATCTTTGATAAAATTCAAGATGACATCACGTTCCGTGGAGGCAAAATCAAGTTTGGGTGAACTCACCTCTTCCAAGACTAAGGGCACATCTCCAAATTGATGGGTCAAACGATAATAGGCATAGGCCCGATGAAACATCGCGCGACCTAAAATATCCGCTTTTTGCGCCTCACTATCGAACTCGGCATCGTCAATTCTTCCGATGACCGTGTTGGCGAACTTTATGTTCTCATAGAAAGCCTCCCAGAACCAACCAATACGATTGAAGTTGGAACTGTTTAGATTGGCGTCCGGCAGTATTTGTGCGTTTAAGTCTTGCGCGGGGCCTGACTTATCCGTGGTCCCCTCAATAGCCACTTCCGAAAAAATGTTTTCGGTAATCATGGGCGCTCCATCCCCATAATACTCAGACCGAATATTATACAAGGCTTCCGATAGTAGACTATTGAGGCCTTCCGGATTATTAAGTGCATTACTGGGGGTAAAGAACGATTGTGGTTCCGTATCCAAGAACTCTTCTTCACAAGAAGTGAATAGTAGCCCTAAAACACATACCAAACCAAATACTATTTTCCGTTGTTTGTATATACTATTTTTCATTGCTAATTTATTAAAGAGTTAAATCTAATCCGACCGTAAAGAAACGTACCGTAGGTTGACTAATGTTATTTTGAAAATTACCACTGTCATTCACAAATCTACCTTCGATATTCAAAGGTTCGGGATCATAGAAATCCCAGTCCTTGGCCCACACCGCCAAATTACGTGCGTTAACGTAAAGCCGTGCATTACGAATGGAAATCTTCTCTAAAAGATCCGTAGGGAACCTGTAGGCAAGGGTCACATTACTCAGCCTAATAAATGAGGCATCACGATATACGTTGAAGGTCGACGGTCCGTCGGAAGAAAATAATCTTGAATAATCATTTCTAGGGTTTTCCGGTGTCCAATAGGGTGTTTTGATCGAATTGGTTCTGTCGATAAAACCATTTTTGTTCCTAGCCTCATTAAACAACCGCTTTTGGCCCCAATTGGAATACATTTCAAAGGAGAAATCAATATTCTTATAAACGGTAAAACTATTGCTCATACCCCATCTGAAACGCGGTGTACGATGCCCTTGAAATACATTATCCTCCACATCCAATACCCCATCGTTATTTACATCGCGAACTATGAAATCACCAGGCTCTTGCCCAAAAGCAGCGGCTTCAGCCTCCTGCCCTACCTGCCATATCCCTACCGCTTCACGGCCCCAGATTACATCCGTGGCCTCCCCGATAAAGAGCTGTTCGGTCAAATCATCGAGTTCATTCCCATTTTCATCGAGATCCCCATAAAGGCTATTGATTTTATTCCGATTCAACGAAAAGTTGAAGTTGGTATTCCATTGAAAGTTATCGCGATTATAGTTTTGGGTCGCTATCTGAAACTCAAATCCGTTGTTCTGAACCTCCCCAAGGTTGGTAAAAACGCTTTCGAATCCTGTTACGCTCGGAAGTAAACGTTCTACCAATAGATCATCGGTTATACTATTATAGTATTCGAAAGCACCTTCGATCTTTCCATCCAAAAGGCTAAAATCGAGACCTGCATTAAAGGCACGGGTACGCTCCCATCGTAAATCATTATTCTCTAAGGAGGAGTTATTGAAGGTAGATACTTGAATAACCTGCCCATTGGCATCGGTATTTAAGAAGTTACCTGCCTGTAATCTGGAAAGGGAAGCGAAACGTCCAATATTTCGATTGCCATTCTCACCGTAACTTAAACGCAATTTCAAAAAGTTGATTTTTTCGGACTTGAAGAAATTCTCTTCCGAAATCACCCACGCCGCAGAAGCAGAAGGAAAGTACGCTCTTTTGTTATTCGCACCAAAAGCCGAGAATCCATCACGGCGAAGTGTGGCGTTAAATATATATTTTGAATCGTAATTATAGCCCAAACGTGTCATGTAGGCATCACCTGTACTGGTAATATCCTCGCTTTCCACCGTCTGAACCGTACCTCTTTCCAAGCTACTGAAACCTAATGCATCACTGGGAGCAAAAGTATTGGCCTTAGCATTGGTTCTATAACTATTAAATTTTTCCGCATAGAGTAAAAAAGTGAAATCAAAGGCATGCTTGTCTATGGTCTTGTTCCACCTTAAAATATTATCCAACTGCCATTCATACAATTTTCGAGCTTCTCTTTCAGCAGAACCTACTTGGTTGTTCGGGTTGGCCGCAAAGGAAACATCATAATACTCTTGAAACTCGAGTCGGTTTACATATCCTAATTCATATGAAAACCCCAAGGGCAATTTTATTTTTGCATAGATACGCGAGTTAAATGCATTGTTCTGTGTTACCCTCTCGGAAAAAGTTCTCCTCAAGAACGCATTGACCGCCCCGGCACCATTATCATCTTGGGGACTCAACCGTATATTCCCTTCATCATCGAATTCTGAACCAAATGGTGATGAGCGCTCAATTTGCAAACGATCGGCGGGTATCGATTGATTACGATCTCCGTCAGTGGGGTCGATGTTGGTATTTGCGAATTGGGTATTCATACCTACCGTAAGCCAATCGGTAATCTTTGCATCGAGGTTCAGTCGCGAGCGAACCGCTTCAAATTGCTCTCCGACCGTAATACCCTCATTATCGGTTCGGCCAATCGACCAATAATAGTTCAACCCGCCATTTCTACCAGAAATACTTGTATTGAATTCATTTCTAAAGCCTGTTTGGTTGATTCTATCATACCAATCGATGCTCTTACCTTCTAAAAAATTACCGATTTCCACATCTTGCAGACCAATACGGTTTAGCCAGACCCTTTGCGGATCTCCTTGTCCCCCGTCGTACGCCAGCCAATCATCAAGGGAGAGGCCGTTTGGTAGGTTATTGGGGTTATCGAAAATGCCAGGGTTTTCCCTGGCCTGATTTCCACGGCTACTTTTAAAGACATCGACCCTCCAAGCCGCAAACTCATCTGCCGAATAAGGTCTTTCTTGAGAGCCATCGACGGCCACACCAACACTGGAATTGATGGTAATGGTCGGTTTGTCGGAAGTTCCTCTTTTGGTAGTGACTATAATTACGCCATTCGCTCCCCGTGCTCCATATACCGCAGCGGAACTCGCATCTTTCAAAACATCGAGCTTGGCAATATCTTGAGGTGCGATATCCGCTAAACTACCATTAAAGATAAAACCATCTACCACAATTAACGGAGAAGAATCGGCCGCCAAACTATTATTACCTCGGATTTGGATATTACTAACACCGCTTGGGGAATTGGAGAATCCCACCGATAGGCCCGCCACATTACTACGGAGTACATCTGTTACGGAATTGGTAGATTGGTTCGACACCTTTGTTGCATCAAGTTGCGTAATAGCGCCGGTCAAATCTTTCTTTTTTGATGATCCATATCCCACTAATACGACCTCATCAAGTGTAGAAGCACTGGGCTCCAAGCTGGCATTGATCTGCGCTTGCCCATTGACGGGTATCTCTTGCTGGCCATATCCAATATAAGATATGAGCACTATGGCGTTCTGATTCGCCACTTCAAGGCTATAATTACCATCAAAATCGGTAGAAGCCCCATTTGTAGTTCCTTTTTCCACTACTGAAGCACCCGGCAAAGGTATACCCGCCTCATCGGTAATGGTTCCTGTTATCGTAAACCCGGTCTGCGCATAACTGTAAAAAGAAAACAGTAGCATGAACAGCGCCATCGCTATTTTTCCCCTAGCAGGTTTCGTTTGATTGATTGATTTTTTCATACATGTGGTTTTAAGTTAGGTGAGTTATTAAATAGTGTTCTTATGTAGGGAACTAGGTTCAAGCTCAGCAAATCTATAGAATCAAATTCATTTACGCAATCGATTGCATTATTATTTAATCAAAATATTGCATTTATTGCATTAGTATTATTAAAAATAGCCTTCAATACTTACGTTTATGGCTATTTTTTTAACAAGTATTTAGAATTTTCACGCAATTATATAATTTTGTTGCGTAAGTTTGTTGCTCCACAACTATTGCTAGCGAATGACGAAAAAAGTAACCATCTATGATCTTGCTGAACTATTAAAGGTATCCCCTGCTACGGTAAGTAGAAGTTTAAACGACCATCCTTCCATCAGCGAGGACACCAAAAAAAGAATACTTTCCGCGGCTAATAAACATGGGTATCGTACCAACAAATTTGCTGCAAACCTGAGAAGGCAAAAATCGAATACCATTGGCGTAATCGTGCCCAGACTAAACTCTTATTTTATGTCTACGGTTCTCGCCGGAATCGAACAAGTAGCCAATAAAGTAGGCTATAATTTGATTATCAGTCAGTCTTTAGAATCGGAAAAAAAGGAAAAAATCAACGCAAAAACCTTATTGAATAGTGGAGTCGATGCCCTATTGGTCTCTCTAGCCTATGAAACCACCGACTATGAACACTTCAAAAAATACACTAGTAGAAAAATTCCACTGCTATTTTTTGATCGGGTGTTTGATTTGCCCAATTGCCCAACAATCGTTATTGACAATAGAGCTGCAGGTTACGAAGCGACGGAACATCTAATCGAACAAGGTTGTCAAAATATCTTGCACATAAGCGGAAATCTGAACCGAAAGGTCTATAAAAATCGTTTTAAAGGGTATAAGGCAGCTTTAGGGAGTAATGGCATTAAATTTACAATGGACAACCTTTTAGAAACGGATTTAGATCCAAAAAAAGTCGACGACGCCCTTGACTATATTAAAAAATCAAAGAAAAAAATAGACGGTATTTTCGTTTCTAGCGACAATTTTGCCGCCAATCTTATCAAGGAGTTGAAAAAGTCGGGATTCGCAATTCCCGAAGACCTCAAAGTAATCGGGTTCAACAACGACCCAGTTTCCGAAATCATCAGTCCGAATTTGACCACTATCGATTATCCCGGCTTTAAAATGGGGGTACTTGCTGGAGAAAGTATTATCGCCCACCTGAATGGCAACATCAACTTACAATCCACAAATTCAATTGTCTTGCGCCACGAACTGATTGTGCGAGAATCTACATCATAATCCATTTAAACCCTATACATGAAACCAATTTACACCTTCATTACATTACTATTCCTCGCCTGCAGTAGTATTCAACTATCCGCTCAAAGCCTAGAGGCAATCAAAATAACGGAGGAATGGAAATCCAAAATTGAAAACCTTGCCCCTACCCAACTTACGGTACCGAATGTCACTAAAAAGAAGATTTTAGTTTTCTCAAAGGCAACGGGTTTTGACCACTGGACCATTCCACATAATGCCGAAATGCTAAAAATCTTGGGCAAAAAAACCAATGCCTTCGAAGTACATATCAAATATGACATCGAACAGTTCGAAAAAAAGAATTTGAAAAAATACGATGCGGTCATTTTCAATAATTGCAATCCCAGTGGTCCTGATCGTGATCTTTTTTCCGATTTACTGCGACAAAACACCTCACTGTCCGATGCCGAAATCAAGAACAAGGCATCTGTATATGAAGCCAATATGATGGCCTATGTGGCCAAAGGAGGAGGCTTGATGATATTGCATGGCGCCATTACCGTTCAGAACAATTCCATGGCCTTTAGCAAGCTGACCGGAGGGAGTTTTGATTATCATCCCAAGCAACAGGAAATTCATGTCAAGGAAGTGGATAAAAACCATCCTATGGTACGGGCTTTTAAGGGAAAAGGACTGGTTCATGTTGACGAACCCTATTTTTTCAAAAATGCGTATTTCGACTATAATTTCAGGCCCTTGCTCTTCATGGAAGTAGCCCAGTTAGAGGGATTGAAAAAAGAAGTAAAGGAAAAAGTCGTTTATGTATCATGGATTAAAAAACATGGTAAAGGACGTGTTTTTTACAGCTCGCCATCACATAACGCCCACAGCATGAACAATCCAGAATTACTTCAATTTTTTCTTGATGGGTTACAATATGTTGTTGGGGATCTCAAATGCGACGATAGCCCCATGAAACGCTCTTGAGTGAGGCCTAGCAAATTTTGTTCCTAGGTACTTTTATGCTAGGTATTTCGACCGACATCTTTAAATATTTTACACTAAAAAAGAGTTACTAGAGACTTATGTCCCATTATATTGGCCCTGACTTTTTATTGGAAAATCGCTATTCGAAGGAACTGTATCATGACTACGCACATTCCATGGCTATCATTGACTATCACAATCATCTGTCTCCTTCCCAAATAGCCAATGATGTCATTTTTCAAAACCTTACCCAGGCTTGGATACATGGCGATCATTATAAATGGAGGGCTTTAAGAACCCTAGGGATTGATGAAAAGTTTATCACCGGTAGCGCATCGGATGAAGAGAAATTTCTCAAATGGGCGTATGCCGTACCCTTCACGATGCGCAACCCCTTATACCACTGGACCCATTTGGAACTTCAACGTTATTTTCAAATCACCGATGTGTTGCGACCAGACAATGCCCTTGCTATTTATGATGAAGTTGGGCAAAAACTACAATCTCCTGAGTATAGTTATAGAAGTCTGCTGACCCACATGAACGTGGCGTATTTGTGCACTACCGAGGATCCCACCGACACACTGGAGGATCATGGAAAAATCGCAACCGCTAATTTCAAGACAAAGGTGAGCACTGCCTTTAGGCCTGACAATGCCATACATATCGACAGTACCCAATTTAATTCATACTTACAACAATTATCGAAGGTCACCGGAGCGGACATCAGCACCTATGACCAGCTTTGTGATGCTTTGGCCAACAGAATCACATACTTTCATGAAAGGGGTTGCAGAATTTCCGATCATGGTCTTCCGCACTTATATTCGGAATCGTTCACAGAGTCCGAAATTAAATCGATTTTCAAAAAGAAAATCGAAGGTCGAACCATTACCCAAAAAGAGGTTCGCCAATATAAGTGCGCCCTTCTGTTATTTTTATCAAAAAAGTATCATGAATATGATTGGGTACAGCAATTTCATCTAGGAGCGTTACGAAACAACAATACGCGTATGTACGAAACGCTCGGTCCGAATACGGGTTGGGATTCCATTGGCGATTGGTTACAGGCTGAACGGCTATCCAAATTCTTGAATAGGCTCGACAGCGAAAACGCCCTATGTAAAACCATTATCTACAATCTCAATCCAAGGGACAATGAGGTCATGGCAAGTATGGTAGGAAACTTTAACGACGGTTCGATCAAGGGAAAAATACAATTCGGCTCCGGGTGGTGGTTTTTAGATCAGAAAGAAGGTATGACCAATCAAATCAATGCCTTGTCAAATATCGGATTACTCAGTTGCTTTGTTGGGATGTTGACCGACTCAAGAAGTGTGCTTTCCTTCCCTAGACATGAATATTTCCGCAGAATTCTTTGCAATATTTTCGGCAAGGAAATCGAAAACGGAGAGTTGCCTACCGATATCAAGTGGATCGGGAAATTAATTCAAGATGTTTGCTATCACAATGCAAGGTCTTATTTCAATCTTGAACTATGACCAAAAAATAATTTGAACACTATTTATGCCTCATTGAAAAACTTCAATTATCTTAGGGAAAAATAGCTCTAATGAAAATGAAAATCAGACTTTTCCCAAAAACAGCTGTCTTATTGGTCTTTGGTACGCTGGCCCTGCTTTCTTGTTCTGATGATGATGGCCCAGTAACCGAAAATGAGATAGCAATGGCGTCAGGCACCTATATCTTGACTGAATTGAACGTAAACCCAGCACAAGATATTGATGGCGATGGTACGGCATCGACCAATCTTCTCGATGAGTTAAGTTGTATTTCAGGAGCACTAAACCTACGGTCAAATGGCACTTATAGTTTAAATCTCACCGGTATCGAGGTAACTTCCATAACTGGTGGTCAATTTTTTATAGATTGCGGCGAAGCTAGAAACAGCGACAGCAACTGGAATATTCAAAATGGCCTGGTCACCTTGTTTGCCGATGTCACCACAACCCCATACTCTTTGGTGGGTGAGGAGCTTACCAGAACGCTTGGGGAAGATCTGCCAGGAATTCAAAGTGTTGTCTACGTGAAACAATGATTGTGCAACTTTGGTCACATTCTTTTGATCTTCAACAACGTATTTTCGCCAAAAACAAAAGCTAATGGAAATCATTCAACAGCCATGGCCTTGGTATGTATCAGGACCATTAATCGCCTTGACCATGGCATTGCTGGTCTTTTTCGGCAAAACCTTTGGTATGTCTTCAAACCTGCGGACCTTATGCAGTATAGGGGGTGCAGGAAAGTTTGCCTCTTTTTTTCGGTTTGATTGGAAGGCTCAAAAATGGAATTTGACCGTAGTTTTAGGTGCTATAATCGGTGGGTTCATAGCGGTTCAATTCTTATCGGATGGTTCTGTATTGGCCCTGAATCCCGAAACGGTTGCCGACCTGAATACCCTAGGTTTTGAGAATGTCGGTAAAACTTTATTGCCCAATGAAATCTACGAATGGAAGAGTGTCTTTTCTTTAAAGGGACTTTCGATTCTGGTCATTGCCGGCTTCTTGGTCGGGTTCGGTACGCGTTACGCTGGTGGGTGTACTTCCGGCCATGCGATTACCGGACTCAGCAATTTACAGTTGCCCTCCCTCATTGCCGTCATCGGTTTCTTTATTGGCGGTTTGATCATGACTCATTTTGTCTTACCCTTAATCTTTAGCGCATGAAATTTCTAAAGTTTTTACTTGTCGGCATTTTCTTTGGAATAGTACTGGTCAAATCAGAGGCCGTTTCATGGTATCGCATTTTTGAAATGTTCAAATTCCAGTCCTTTCATATGTACGGTATTATCGGCTCCGCTGTTTTCCTGGGGATTCTCTTTCTCTGGATGTTCAAAAAATTCAAGGTCAATAGTATTGCAGGAACTCCTATTGTGTTGCCCCCCAAAGAGAAGAGTTTTACGCGTTATATTTTAGGGGGTACCATCTTTGGGTTCGGTTGGGCCTTAGCCGGTGCTTGCCCAGGCCCTATGTATATCCTTTTAGGAACGGGAGTTTTTAGCATGCTTATCGTAATCGCTGCGGCGATGTTAGGAACCTTCGTCTACGGGCTGGTAAGAAATAGGCTTCCGCATTGATCGTGATCGCTGTAGTAGCCCAGATCAAAACCGAAGACCATTCGCCACATGATCAACTGTTGGCTAGTTTTCTTTTTTCCAATTCCATACTGACTTCGTTCGCTTTTTCCTCGGTGACATCATAGTTTCGCATAACATAAATGGCTATCAATGTACCGATAATCGGAAACCCGGAGTAAAAAACCCTAAGCCCCAAAACTGCTCCCTCCGGTTGTGTCGCTAAATCGGGATTAAATCCAACAATCGACATAATGACACCGGTCAATCCGCCTGCTATGGCAAAACCAAAT
This sequence comes from uncultured Flavobacteriaceae bacterium, assembly GCA_947494565.1. Taxonomy (GTDB): domain Bacteria; phylum Bacteroidota; class Bacteroidia; order Flavobacteriales; family Flavobacteriaceae; genus Maribacter_C. The sequence continues at coordinate 158,198 of CANLVG010000010.1, forward strand.
TTTACCATCCACCAATATATGGCTCCAAATACCCCTTCTCTACGTTGTCCTGTATTAAGTTCGTCCAAGTCGATTACATCGGCCGTCATAGACATCATTAAGGTAAAAAGGCTGCCGATACCAAAAGAAAAGAAGGGTAATGCGAACAAAAACATATACGGCTTTCCAGGAATGAATAAAAACCAAAGCATAATATAGCCGACAATAGAAATGGCTTGAGATATGATAAAAGCCTTCTTTTTGCCCATTCTTTTTGACATACCGGTAATTATCGGGATTACTATAAAAGTAGTAGCCAAAGCCCCAACGCTACCAAAAAGTGTAGGCCAGAGTCCAGCAGCTCCTGCATCGCCTCCAAAAAGATAGTACACTACAATAAAAAACGAAAAACTGGCTATGGTATAAAATGTATTATAAATCAAAAATGTGGCAATACATAATTGTCGAAAAGGTTTCGACCGGAACGCCTCTTTGAACCCTTGGCCGATTTCCTTTAAACTGCCGCCGATATTCTTCATGGTCAACGGTGAATAATCGGCGTTGACCGTTGACGTGCTTTTTATGAAAATAGCAGGAACCATCGCAAATAACATACAACCCAGACCTACCCAAATGGAAAGCTCCCTTGTCGCAACTTCAGCTGATTCAAACCAGCCGTTATCGTACATAATAACCCAAAACCATGGCGCGATTACCCATGCCCATTGCCCAATCCATTGGGCAATGGCCATAATATCGGTACGTTCGTGAAAGTCGTTGCTCATTTCATAACCCATAGCCACATAAGGAACGCCAAAAATGGTAATCCCTAGATAGAACACAAATGACCACAGCAAAAAGTAGGTAAAATTATAGTCTAAACCGTTTTCACGATATAATTGCCACATAATAACAAACGAAATTCCCATAAGAAGTGCGCCAATGAAAACATACTGTCTTCGTCTACCCCATTTCGACTTCGTATTGTCTGAAATAAATCCCATTACGGGGTCTGTGAAGCAATCAAATATTCGTGGTAAAAAAAATAGCACTCCCCACATCCACCCGGGAAACCCCAGGTCTTGTACCAAAACGACCATGAAAATACCAAGTATGGCCGGGAACATTTGGTTGGCAAACATTCCAATGCCAAAGGCAATTTTTTGTCCCATTGGAACTTTTGTTGTAGTGACCATATTAGCGTTTTTCATTCTCTTGGTTTATAATTGGTTCGTGTACATATCATTTCACTAGGGAAACCATAATTCGGTCAATTTCCCCAGTACGTTCAAATATCTTATTACTCGTTTCCCGGTCTAGGGTCAGCCCTTCTATTTCAAGGGTATGACCTGCTCTAAATAGAATTTTTAATTCATTCGCTTCTTCAGACAACGAATAAATTATCGGTACCTGACAATAGGTGAACCCGAGTGTGTTCGTTTCCAATAGCAATTTTTCGGTCCCTCCATTAAGCTCAATATAGGAAAACTCTCGTGGTTCATTAAGAAATTCGGCCTGTCGCAACAACTGTGGTCTGAATGTCAACTTTCCACCTTCCACATAAAGACCTAATTCTCCAAACCTGCTTAAAATGTCCTCTTTCACTTGACCGGTCATACCCGGTTGCTGTGCTCCTTTACCGGATGGAGTGTGTGAATAGGGATCTGTTGAAAAAGCTCCGTACAACTCTGGCGGTTTATGCACACCGATGCCCTCATTGATTTCATAATAATGTTCCAACAACCTACCGATAGTTTCCTCATCTTCTTTTTCCGCAATGGCACGAAAGCAGGTCTCTTGGACGGCTAAAAGCAATTTAGAAACCATATGCCAATAAATGGAACCTAGGCCCTCATATCCGAAGAAGGTACCGGACCTACCTGTAAAGGATTTATGATCAAAAATATCCTCAAAAACCTTGAGCAACAGAGCCTTGTCTTTCTGGATCAAATGCCCATAGCGTTCCTGAGGCAAATCGATTAATGCCCCTTTTAGGCTATCAACATTGTTGAAAGACCCATTAAAATGATACCCACCATGAATATCGACTTCTACAATTTTGGTGTTTCCATCTTTTAGTAATTGCTTTATCAAGGCAGATTGATGGACCTTTTCCAAGGGAATATTGTTTCTGTCCATGAACTTGGCCAGGTCTTTATTTGGATACAGTAGGTAACTGTACTGATCTGGTCTAAACAAAGCACTATTTTTCATACCATCCAAAAGAGCTAAAGATGCTTTGGCCGAAACGTAGCCAGAACTCAAAACAGCAACTTGACCTTCAAGCATTTCGGAAAGGTAGGAAATCGATACGCCTCCATCATCTTCAACGGACATTAAGTTGTAAGCATGATAGAGGTTATCAGAACGTTTGTTTGCCGCAATACTGTGATCCAAATAGTTTAAGGTTACTGTCACAAACTGTTGTATATCACTCTTGGTAAGCACTTTCGTTTCATTGGTAAACCCATTTTCGTAGATGTTGGTTCTATAGGTACTACCTGCGATCCCTAAACCATCCATTACCACTCTTCTATCTTTATTCGTCACGGTACCGGAAAGAATGGACTCATTTTCGACAAGTGTTGTTCTGACGGCATTGAAAAACCGCACCAACTCTTTGGATATGAAATACTCCTGCACAGGAATCTGCGCCATCATTTTCTCAAGGAATTTTAGAAATCTTCTCAAATAGTTCAGCGTGACCATTGAAACGCCATTACCCACCAAGGCGTTATTGGCATCGTTCCATTCTGGACGTTGTGTATTCATCCAGATACCACCCTCTGGAATAAAATTGGAGACCTTTGCCAGAACTGTAGCCAATAATTTCTCTAGCATGTTTACTTTATGAATATGCCCGTTCGCATCTTGTAATAAGGCCGCGTCTGCCCCAAGCAGCGTACGCTCATGATGAATTCTTGCATCTAATTCCTTATCGAAGACAATGGTGTCCTTCGGATTCCTTAAAACCGCCTCATATTCTTTAATCTTATAGGGCACATTGGCATACACGAATATTTCATCATCGAAATACTTTCCTAAATTACCAGGATAATGCGATTCGCTAAATTCAAGGAACCTCAGTAGATATATGATCTGATGATCTCCCCAATATCCTATATACGACCAAGGGTCATCCGATTCAATGGTTTCCCAATCGAAGCCGCCCTTGGTCACTCGATACGGGTTATAGCCATCAAAAGTAGTCGCATTCAAAAACTTATGGATCATACCCGTAATGAATCTCGGGTATGAGTGGGCCAAGGCCTCCCAGTTTTGAAAGATATCACGCCAGTTTCCTTCATAGTCCAGTATTTTTTGACCATCCTCGGTAGTGGTATTGATAGAGAAACGGTTCCAGGGGCGACTAGGGTCACCGTGCCTTCTGCTGAACTTCAACGGCAGATATTCCAGACAGAGCCTGCCAAAATCCTTATCGTTACTTTGAGCAGTGCTGTTCTTCAATTCTTGAAGTGTGAACGTATCGGCCAAATCATTTACTAAATGCGCATTATTTTGGAATACCTCTTGATTGGCCTTGGCAAGGTATGTCTTGAAATCATCTTTCTCAACGAGGTAGTTGTTGTCAAAAACACCTCCTCTCATGATATTGAAAAGGACGTTCGAATAGTGTCGTATGTTGCTTTTCCTATCCGTAGTGATTTGTTTGCCATCGGCAGAATTGGTCAATCGTATTAGATTTTGGGTGCCTAACGCCACATCATCGAAGACAGCTGCCCAAATATGATCGTTCGATTTGATCTTTTCAGAGAGGTTTAGGACTTTCGCCGAACTTTTGTTTACATCAGCCACAATAGCCCATTGTTTTTCCTGTTGCGGTTTGAGCCGTATATCAGCCACCGAGAAAAAGGCCCCTCTTTCGGCCTTGACATCCCTTTCTTCAACTACTGCCTTTCCATCACGGAAGTCATCCAACTGCAAGGACGACAATAGGGTCTTTGTATTCAACAGCCCCATAGACCAAACGACATTTGCTTTTAAAGCTTCACTAGGTTCGGCCCTGTCAACGATAATAGCGCTTAATGCGAAAACTCCAAGCCCCGAATCTTTGATGAGTTCGCTTCTTTTATAAGCATCCACAAGATTACTGCTCCCTTGTTGCGTGCTCGCCGGCACACCATAGGGCATCACATTTTGAATTCCATCCAGAATCGTCAACTGAATGTTATCATCCGAATGATTACGGAGTTTGCTTTTTCTAACAAAGCCAAATTTATTGCTCGAATTCCATTGATACTGATAGGTTAAATCAAGGTCGTGATTGATTTCTTCAAAGATGATTTTGTTTCCAAATTCGTTTTTGTACAGATTTCTAGTAGTTTTGAATGCCCCTGTATACCTATTTGAGAAAGGCTCCCACACCACTTTTTCCCCGGTTTGTTTTTCCACTTGAAAGATGGATTTACTTCCAGTAGTATCATACGATTCGGTAATCTTATCATCCGTGTAATAGGGAAATAAGGCATGATCTCTATCTTTTCTCCCAGCACTTAGTCCTCCATTACTGGAAATGAACATCCAATGATTGGAATCACTCACGATACTCATGAAAAAAGGACGTAGCGAATCACTGTTCCCTATTTTGTAATACCCTTCATTTTCAATTTGGATGTACTCCATTCACTTTCTTTTTATAATGTTTATTCGACCTTATTTTTTTACCAATAGTTCTTCCACCTCTTCAAGAGATTTCCCCTTGGTTTCAATTACAAATCTGTACACAAATAGAATGGCCAAAAATGATAGTACGGCATAAATACCAAAGGTCATTGTCGGGCCGAGATTTGACAGTTCCCATGGAAAGACCTGAGTCACGGAAAAACTTACCAATGAGTTAAAAAACCCAACTACCGATATCGCTATACCCTTGATTTTGGTCGGGAAAATCTCCGATATAAGTGTCCACATAACAGGACCCAGTGAAATGGCGAAAGCAGCTACATACAATAAGATAGCTATTAACACCAAACTTGCGTTAATCTGAATGAAATTTGTGATTTCATTGCGCTTAAATTCCAATAACAAGTCCGCATCCAATTTGGTTTCCACAGCCCTAAAAAGTGCTTCTTGGCTATCAAATGATTCCCCGCTTAATTGGGTCAGTTCGGATTGTATTTCTTTATTACTGACTTTCATGAGGGTCGCCTCACTAAAGTCATACGTTGCCTTGTGAAACGCAAAAGCCGCCATTAGCAAAGCTATGGTCATACAGCTCGAGCCGATAAGCAGTAAAGGCTTTCTACCTAGTTTATCAATAAGCCAAATGGCCACTAGCGTAAATACCAAATTGGTCAACCCAACTACAATGGCTTGTAGAAAAGAAGAATCGGTACTACCACCGGCCTGTTCAAAAATTGTCGGCGCATAATAAAAAACAGCATTGATACCGGTAATTTGCTGAAAGAAAGCTATACCCAGGGCAATGACCATGATTATGGAATACTTTTTTTTGAATATATCGGAGAATTTTCCAATACTTTCTTTCTTATCAACTCCCCTTTTAATTTCGGCTACCGTCACCTCAGCATACTTTTCACCTCCTATTTTCGTCAAAATCCTTTGGGCCAATTCAACCTTATTTAATTTTTGAATCAACCACCTCGGGCTTCGAGGTACTGTAAAAAGAGCCAAAAAATAAATCAAGGCCGGAATCGCTTCCACCCCCAACATCCAACGCCAACTTTCCCCTTCCATATTCACGAGAAAATAGTTTGAAAAATAGGCTACTGAAATACCGATTACAATATTCAACTGGTTAAAGGAAACCAAACTTCCCCTCAATTTAGCTGGAGCTATTTCGGCAATGTAAATCGGTGCTATTAATATGGCTCCACCAATTCCGATACCTCCAATAATTCGGGCAATAATGAATTCGTTATAACTGGTCGCAAATGCCGACCAGGTGGCCGAAATGGTAAAAAGGGCCGCTACAATAAGTAATACCTTCTTGCGTCCAAAGCGGTCCGCCAAAGGTCCCGCAACCAAATTACCCGCCATGGCACCAAAAACCACACAGCCTACTGAAAATCCGAGCATGGCATCGGTCATATCAAAATAGACCGTAATGCCCTTGATCGCACCGGAAATCACCGCACTATCAAAGCCTAATAGAAACCCTCCAAGGGCCACTATGAGGCTGATTAGGATCGTGTACGATTTGTTCATTTGAATAGCTCTCTCTTTCAATACGTCACCTTTTGATGTTAGTATACGAAACTTATGTGCTTTTTAAGGTTGAAGGCTTTTGAAAAGAAAGGCCGGTACTATCGTAAATATACCGGCCTTAGTTGTTCAAAAGTCATTGATTATTGGTAGACTCTGATATAATCGATCTCCATTGTGTCTTGTGTAAATGCCGGATCAATCGCTCCACCTAAAGTTCCTCCCATTGCAATATTCATGATAAAAAAGAAATCACTATTGAAAGGGGTATCCGTTGTATTTACAAAGCTAAGATGCACCAGTTCATCGTCTACAACGAACTTGATATAATCCGGTGTCCATTCCACCGTATAATTATGGAATTCCGAAGTAGCCGTAGCTACCTCTGTTGCCGCAGTTACTGCTGTACCTCCAAAATTTCCGGGGTAATGCAATGCACTAGAAGTTTCATTCGCATTATTACCCACATGCTCCATGATATCTATTTCACCACATGTTGGCCATCCTACGGTATCAAAATTAGCTCCAAGTGCCCACAACGCCGGCCAAGTTCCTCCAGCGGAAGGAAGTTTAGCCCTTACCTCCACTCGGCCATAGGTAAACTCGTACAGGTTTTCCGATTTTATACGCGCTGAAGTATAAGCGGCATTACCCACAGGGCTTTCTCCAAAGTCAAAGAACAATACCACCCGATCGTATGTGAAATTAGGTGCTCCGCTGACATCAAAAGTCAATGTTTCCCATTCGTTTGCAACAGTTGAAAGCAGATCTACTTCATAAAACTCATTCGCATTGGCCTTATTCTCTATTTTTAACTTGATCGTATCCCCAACCATGGGTGACCACGTTTTCACACTGATGTTCGTATAGGTACTTAAATCCAATGGAGCGGACGTATCAAAGTACGAACCTCCCCAAGTTTCAGCGCCTACTGGTTTAACGGATTCTGCAACCTTCGTTGAAACATTATCTCCACTGGGGTCTGGGTTGTCAATTACGGCGGTAGATACTCCACCAAATGTAGTAAATGTGGGTGCGGCACCTTCAAAATCCTCTAAAGAAGATGTAGCACCGCCCGTTGCAACCAATGTCACATCATCATAGTAGTGCGTTGCGCCAGTTACCGTTCCAGCATCTGCAGCTTTGGCCATAATTTTCAAAACACCATCTGCGACAACCACATTTTCAGGATCATCAGTATAGGTTTGAGCTTCGCCATTGCCCCAACCGCCTGCACCTAAGTCATAGGTCCAATTCGCCGGGTTAGGAGCGCCGTCAACATCAAATTCGTCGGCCCAAACCAGGTTCGTGTAAATTGTTTCCAGACTTTCTTCACCGCCATCAGTAGCAACATCAGCAGTAAATCTTAAGTACCAGGCTAAATCTGGATTCTCGGTATCATAGGTTCTTACATAAAGTAAGTCTTCCGTCAACGCTAAAATTTCATAGCTCGAGGAACCTACATAGTAACTCATAAACCCACCATCGGAAAACTCCATTTGCATTCCAGTAGTTTCTCCATCAGGAACGTTGCCACTGACATCAGAAATCGTTACTATTTTTGAACCTGAAGTATCGAAATCATAACAGGCATCTTCTGTCTCTGCTCCTCCAACTACAGCTTTGTGCCCTACATTGAAAAAGGTTTGCCCCTTATTGTCAAGTACATAGGTAACCTCACCGCTAGTATCAACGGTAAAAGTAAGCTCATCATCACAAAAACAATCCGATATGGCTTCACCACACTTTTCAAAAGCCTGGGCAGAATACCATTTTGGGTACCACCAATCACCATCTATTCCTTCTCTTGCTGGGCCCAAACCTAAATGACCAGGCTGAGCTGCGGCAATGAACCAGGTTTTTGAACTTCCATTGGTCAACGTAGTAACCAAGGTGGAGTTCATTACTGGTATATCTACCGAAACCTGAACAGTCTCCGTTAGGGTAGTACCATCATTACCTGTGACCGTAATGGTTACCGTGTAATCGTTTTGGCCAGGCTCCGTATAGGTTTTAACGGTATATCCGGTAAGCGATTCTCCTGTTGTTCCATCGCCGAAGTCATACTTAAACAACTTTGCTCCTGAGGCAGAAGTATTAAAGATTACCTGACCTGGAATCTCGCTACTTACCTCCGGGTCGACCACCAAATTGGAAAGTGCAACCGCCGCTATAGTGTCATCTTCCTCGCACGCGACCGATATCATAATCAAGGCCGCAACGATGTACTTAAAATACTTCATATTACATTTTTTTTGGGTTAGTGAAAACATTTTGTATTGTACTGCTTGTTTCGAATTCAAATACTTGCGGCCAACACGACCGAAGTCTTAAGAAACAGCCACAAGATATAATGTTGTGTTGGGGAATTCGAAAATTTAACCCATACAAAAAACATACAATTCAAAAAAAGTGGCTCAAATAAGTGAATATCCCAATTAAAATGGTGTTTTTTGATGAATATGCAAAAAAGAGAAGTTAGCAGGAAAAATTAAACAAAATAGCCACTTGTATAGGTAATGTTGGGGTAAAAACGTATGATGTTGAGGATTTAAATCTCCATAATATAGTCAGTTAGTCCACTTTCATGCGACAAATTCATTTTTTTTCTCAAACGATAGCGCTTTACCTCCACACTACGAACAGATATATTGAGTAATGGAGCTATTTCTTTTGAAGATAGATTCAGTCTTAGATAAGCACATAGTCGTAAATCATTGGAGGTCAATTCAGGATGTACGCCTTTCACTTTTTTAAGAAAATCTTTATCCGCATTATTAAATGCGTCCTCAAAGAATTTCCAGTCATCTGAATTATTGATGTTCCGATCTATTGTTCGAATTACGGAGCTTATTCCTGGATTTTTTACATTTTGTTTCAGTTGGTCCTTTATTGCATTGAGAAACTCGTTCTTTTTGATAATGCTCATTGTTGATATGGCCAACTCTCTATTCTTGTTCTTAACCTCTTCTTGCAGTCTTTCGTTCTTGAGCTGAACTATTTTTTTTTGCGCCTTAAGCCTTTTGCGCTTCAATCTCTTTTTACTCTCTTTCAAGAGTTGTTCTTGTTGTTTTTGATAATATCCCTTGTATAATTTATGCACAAAAATGGCCAATAAAGTGGCACCACATATATAGAGAGCGATGGCTAAGTTCGATAAATACCAGGGTCTTTTGATTCTGAACGTATATGATGCAACATTACTGGAAACTTCGTTTCCTGCTTTTGCCCTGACTTTGAAGGTATAATTACCGAAGGGTAAATTCTCAAAAGACACACTAGGGTCTTTTGTCCAGTCACTCCAGCTATCATATTTTCCCTGAAGCTGATACTGATACCTTACTTCTGTGTATTTATCGTATTCGGGAATGGAATAGGAGAAAGACAGGTTGTTCTGAGACGAATTGAAGTCCGCGCTCCCTTCTACCAGTACTACGTTCTCTAAAGCCGATGTTGTGGATTTTCTTGCTATTGAATTAATTCGTACGACGTACTCTTTTGAGGCAACCTTGTTCAAATTCAATGTAAGATACCCATTCGAGATTCCTATTAAATATTTCTCATTTTTAAGTGGTGTCAGACTTTCAAATCCCAATACCCCCAAATTTTTCCTCAGATCGGAAGGAATGGCAATTTTATTGACTTCGGCAGTAGTACTGAACCTGCCCGGCCTGACTTGAACAATATTGCTGTTGGTGAAATACCAAAGTTGACTGTTTTCAATATCGGAAACGAAAATACCCACAGGCACATCGTTGTTATCTACATAAAACATATTCGTCAATAGTGTATCCAATTTGAACTGGTCTTCCAAATTATGGTACTTAAAAACACCTTGGTCACAGGTATAAAGCAGGTTATCCGAGAACTTGACCAGACTAGCTCCAGTACCTTTTGAAGCTTCATTCACTACCTTGATCACCTTTCTATACCCTTCGTCAAAATTGAGCTTATAAACGCCTTTGAACTCACGATTCACGGCCACTTGGCCTTCTGTAATAAACTCAAAAAAACGGCTAGATATGTCAAAACCTTCTATGGTATTTCTCAACTTCCAACCTTCTCCGGTTTCTTCCAGAACACTTAACCCATTGAAATTTCCTTGAAGCATGAGGTTTTCTTTCCCCGGAATGGGCTTGATATCCCAAGTTCCAGGAAAATTGGAAACAAGCTTGGCCTCTTGATTTTCTATAAGATAAGTACCATTGTTATGTCCACAGAACAACGCATCCCCCTCCACCTTCAAAACCCAGACTTGACCTTCGGTTCCTTGAATAATATTGAAGTCCTCATCGTTCTCGATATGTTTGCTAAAAAGACCTTGATTCGTTCCTAGGTATAGGTAATCTTGGTAGAGCATGGAAGCATAAACTACCCCCAGTTTTCCGTTTTTATCAATGTATTCATTAAATGGCGAATTGAGGTTAACCACACTAACTCCATTGTCAAGGGCCAACCATAAATTATGGTCGACGTCCTCGAATAAAGAAAGTACCGTATTATTGTTCAATCCCTTTTTTTGGTTGATATTCAAGAGGATGTTCCCCTCCTTGTCGATTTGGAAAATCCCATTTGAGATTGTACCTAGAACAACAGTACCATCTTCCAGTTGTAGACTGCTATAAATATTTAGGGAAGGAATGTTGTCTTCAAAAGGACTTGTCCATTTTTCAAGAATACCGCTATCAAAAAAATAAAAATTTCCTTTCTCGGTAACTAACAACGGCCTATCATCCATAGAAAAGATTCCCGTGACCACAGTACCACGTATTAAAGCGTCATCGTTAACCAAAACCGGCTTACCGCTTTCAATTTTAAAAAGGCCCTTATCCACACTATGGAAGAAAAGAGTTCCTTCAAAATTGAACATATGCGCTTTGGTGGACTTCGATTCTACGACCTCTACAGACTTGTCGGAAGCATTATAGATATATATTCTTTCAAGACTTTGAAATAGCACCCAATTGTCTAGCTCCAGAATATTCCAGATTTCCTCGTCTTCCAATAGAGGTAGCTCTAAACTACTACTTATAGATTGGTATGCCAAATCTCCTTCGGCCTGCTTTTCCCAAAAGCCGAACTCCATATAGCAGCCGGTATATATGGTATTACCTATAGCCTTGACCGAACGGATCGTAGAACCATTCGGTGATTGATATAATCGCCACACAGCCCCATTATATTCGAGAAGGCCGGTATTATTGGCGACATAGATATTCTTTTCTTCGGATTGACCAATACCCCAATTCTGGTTTTGGGCATTGTAGTCTATCGGAGTATAATTTTGAACGGGCGGAAGCTCCTGACAGGTTAAAGTGAAGGTTGCCAGAAAGCAAATCAAGATAAAACTGAATGGCTCACAGCCATATGCACCCACTCTTTGGCGAATTCCCGTATCCCTTTTTGGATTAGACGATCTCAGCACTTAATCCAGCTTGTAGCAATCGGGTACAACGCGGTTCAAGATCACTGTACTCCCCAGTTTTTACGGTACACTTTCCATTGTGATGTACGATCAAAGAGCATTGTTCCGCTTGTTCGGCGGTATGTTCGCAGACATCGATCAATGTTTCAATAACATGTTCAAAGGTATTGACCTCATCATTAAAAAGTACGATTTCATTCTGATTCACCGTCTCTTCTTCAAGCAATAATTCTTCTGAAATTTTTTCCTTGACACTCATGATACTAATGGTTTAAAAGGACTTCAATGTTTCTAAAGTACATATTTTACGGCAACCCAATTATTCTTTTCAAAGTTTTTTTCAAACTTTAACGCTGCACTACCACACTTTTCAGAAACGATAGCAATGTCTTCTTTGTAGAAACCACTCAACAGAAGAAGGCCCTTTGGGCGTAGGCAATTTGCGTAGCTGGGAATATCAGCGAGAAGGATATTTCTATTGATATTTGCGATAATGACATCGTACTTATTGTTACCTAAAAGGTCGGCATCACCTTGTTTCACTTGAATCTGGTTACAGTTGTTTCGTGCCACATTTTCTAAGGAGTTCTCGAAACACCAAGGATCGATATCAATTGCGTCAACATTGGTTGCCCCTTTCATGGCGCTTAAAATCGCCAGAACTCCCGTTCCGCAGCCCATATCCAATACGGATTTACCTTCACAATCAAGTTCCAAGATATGCTCCAACATCATGTAAGTCGTTTCATGGTGTCCGGTACCGAAGCTCATTTTGGGTTCAATAACAATATCGAATGGTACGTTAGGTTTTTCGTGAAATGGCGCACGAACAACACAGGTATCACCAACTTGAATGGGATTGAAATTCGATTCCCAATTGGCATTCCAGTTTTCTTGTTCGATTTCTTTGTATTGAAAAGTGATACTAAAATTGGTATTCCTAAGAATCTCCACTTCTTTTAGCATTTGCTCCGACCAGTCTTTTTGTTGTATATAGGCCAAGATTCCTTGTGGTTCCTCTACGAAACTTTCAAATCCTATGGCGCCCAGTTCGGCCATCAGTATATCCGAGGCGGGTTGCAAAGGTTGTACCTCAAAAGCGTACTCTATGTAAACGGTATTGGTCATTCTAAGGTTTTAGCACCCGTCGTATTGAAAAAATAAATCTTGTTCACCACCCTTCTGTCCTTAGAGTACCGAGGGGTCGTTCATACCAAAGCTCTATGATCAAGGGTCTTAAATGGCCTTTATGATCGCGGCAAAATCATCGGCTACCAATGAAGCACCGCCAATAAGCCCCCCATCAACGTCAGGTTTGGAAAAAATTTCCTTTGCGTTATTCGGCTTGACACTACCTCCGTATAAAATCGAAACCTTGTTCGCAATACCACTATCGTAGGCTTGGGTAATCGTATTTCTTATGAAGGCATGCATTTCTTGTGCCTGTTCAGGACTCGCTGTCTCACCCGTTCCAATAGCCCATACAGGCTCATAGGCCAATACGATTTGGTTCCAAGATTTTGAATCTAGAGTGAATAGCGCTTTTTTAAGTTGTTCTTCTACAACCTTGAAATGATTTCCGGATTTACGCTCCTCCAATTCCTCTCCGAAACAGAAGAGTACTCGCATGTTCTTTTCTAAAGCCGCCGCCACTTTCTTTGATAATATCTCATCGGTCTCACCGAAATAAGCGCGTCTTTCAGAGTGCCCGATAATTACCGTATCGACACCGATACTCATGAGCATATCTCCTGAAATTTCACCAGTAAATGCACCACTTGGGGCAAAATGCATATTTTGGGCAATAACTTCAATAACGGATGATTCCAAGAGGCGCACCGCGACGCCCAGATTCACAAATGTGGGAGCGACCATGACCTCGGCATCCGTGTCTGGCAGTTTTGCGGACAGTTCTGACAACAAGGCCTCCGTCTCCATTAGATTTTTGTTCATTTTCCAGTTTCCTGCTACTATTTTGCTTCTCATTTCTGTATCGTTTGTTTAGTGTTTACTTCAATTCTAAGTTGTCGATGTCGTTAAAATGTACCTTTTCCATAATCGTGCCCTTCTCCAAGACCAAAACGCCTGGGTTGGAGCGTACGATCGTCTTGAGCGTGGTCTCATCAGTAAAATAAAAATCAAAACCCAGACCATGTTGTTTTACCAATTCAGCGGTCTGCTGCTCATTGGAGGCAGACATGCCAATAACCCTGTATCCTTTTTTAAGGGCACGCTCCGTCACTTTCTTTACAGCTATATACGCCTCGCGGTTTGTTTTGCGCAAATCATAAGCGATGACCATGACCAATTTCGGTTCGTTCAACAAAGTCAGGGCAAAATCTTCCCCGTTTTGCTCAATGGTAAAATCATGAACGGGGGGTTCATATCCCTTCTGGATTTCAGTAGTTTCCGCACCAATGAACTCCCCATCGACCTGAGGGTAGTCGCCATTGGTCACCACTATTTTTTCACCATCGGCTGTTTTGAATTTCCAGGCGTATTCTATAATAGCTTTCGGTGCATCATCCGGTACGTTCATTCCATCTTCGATATTCGCTCCGATCTTATACGGTCTAAAATCGATTACAGGCAAGTGACGAAGTACATGAACGACATAGAATCCGCAAAAAAGCAAGGCGACCACCATCATGATACGGCGAACTTTAAGACTGAACCATGGGGCAATAAAACGGTGGCCTACGAATAAGACCAGGATAAGCACCAACAAAATCACGTCTTTGGTAAATGATTCCCAAGGGGTGAGCTTTATGGCGTCACCAAAACAGCCACAATCAGTGACCTTATTGAAATATGCCGAATAAAATGTGAGAAAAGTAAAACCTATGATCATCAGTAATAGGCTCCATACCGTAAATTTAACGCGAAAACCTACCAATAGCATCACACCCACCAACACTTCAAAGATGACTACGACAATGGAAATGGTAAGGGCGTGTGGTTCAAAAAAAGGCAGATCTAGAACCCCTTGACTAAAATATTCCTCTAATTTAAACGAGAAGCCTACTGGGTCATTGAGTTTGATAAAACCACTGATAATAAACAATATGCCTACAAAAACTCTGGAGAAGCCTACTAAATATTTCATACGTCACAACTGATTTTGCTCTAGATGAATCATTGCAAAAACAGCATAGTTCACCATATCTTGATAATTCGCATCTATACCTTCACTGACCAAAGTCTTGCCTTTATTGTCTTCAATCTGTTTTACTCGAAGTAACTTCTGAAGGATCAAATCGGTCAACGAACTCACTCTCATATCGCGCCAAGCCTCTCCGTAATCATGATTTTTGTTCTCCATAAGGGATTTGGTCTTGCCAATATGTTTATCGAACAGGGTAAGTGCCCTTGCTTCTGACAAGTCGGGTTCATCAGCAACGCCCAGTTCAAGTTGAATGAGGGCCATTAACGAATAGTTGATAATTCCGATAAACTCGGAACGTTCTCCCTCTGCTACTTTCCTTACCTCGTTTTCTTGAAGGCTTCTAATGCGCTGCGCTTTGATATAAATTTGATCTGTTAGGGAGGGAAGTCGTAGAATTCGCCATGCGCTACCGTAGTCCTTCATCTTTTTCTGAAACAAATCTCGACAGCCTTTGATTACGGCATCATATTGTTCTGATGTGTTCTGCATGTATATCGTACTAATTTGCGTAAATTTCGCTTAAAACCTTGGGAATTTCAAAGGTCGTGCTTTAAAGTCGGTTTTTCAAATCATCCCATGTCTAGTTTCGCTGTTCATGACCATCAACTGCAAAGGAAACCTTATTGATTTATCGACTCCCAAAGTGATGGGTATTCTCAACATTACACCAGATTCGTTTTATGATGGCGGTAACTACAAAGATGAAAAATCCATTTTGGCGCAAGTCGAAAAAATGTTGGCGGCAGGCGCCACTTTTATAGATGTTGGCGCCTACAGCTCACGACCAGGAGCCGATCATGTATCAGTGGATGAAGAGCTTCAACGCATACTACCCGTGATTAGGCTGTTGCTGAACGAATTTCCGGGTATCCTCTTGTCTATTGACACCTTTCGAAGTCAAGTCGCCCAACAAGCCATAGAAGCTGGAGCGGCCCTGATCAATGATATCTCAGCGGGCAAGCTAGATCATCAAATGCTACCGACCATTGCCAAGATCAGGGTGCCTTATATTATGATGCATATGCGAGGTACGCCACAGAACATGCACCAGCTGACCGATTACCAAGATGTCGTTCTAGAGGTATTGCAGTACTTTTCGGAGCGCATGTCCGCAGCTAGGGCACTTGGAATTTACGACCTAATTATCGACCCGGGATTCGGCTTTGCAAAAACGGTAGCCCAAAATTACGATTTACTCAAAAAGCTCGACCTATTTCAACAGTTGAAGGCACCCTTACTTGCCGGTCTAAGTAGAAAGTCGATGATTTACAAAGTTTTGGAAACCACTTCGGAAAACGCTTTGAACGGCACCACAGCCCTACATATGATAGCGCTCGATAAAGGTGCTTCGATTTTACGTGTTCATGATGTCAAGGAAGCCATGGAATGTATTGAACTTTCGGCGCAGCTGAAATAGGGACAATTTTTGTCTACCTATTTTCGTTAATTTTACAAAAACTAGACAAACTTGGATTCCCTGAATTTTCTTGACTTTAAGATTACCGATATCTTAGATATCATCTTGGTCGCCATTCTTCTCTACTACATTTACAAGTTGGTCCGAGGTTCAGTCGCCATCAATATTTTTATTGGTATCGTTATCGTCTGGGGATTCTGGAAACTTACGGAACTCTTAGGAATGGAAATGATCAGTAGTATGGTCGGTGCCTTTATGCAAGTGGGGTTGATTGCATTGATTATCGTTTTTCAACAGGAAATACGAAAGTTTCTGCTTATGATCGGCTCGACCAACTTTGCCAACAAGCGTAATTTCTTAAAACACTTTAAGTTCTTGAAACAGGAAGGTCTCAGCACAAGTATCGATGTCGATGCTATTTTGAGTGCTTGTAAGACTATGGCATCGTCAAAAACGGGGGCTTTGATGGTCATTCAACGCAACAACTCGCTAGACTTCGTAAAATCTTCGGGCGACAAAATGTACATCGAGATTTCACAGCCCATTATCGAGAGTATTTTTTATAAGAACAGCCCCTTGCACGATGGGGCAGCTATCATCGTAAACAACTATATCGTGGCTACACGGGTTATCCTTCCGGTCTCCAATGAACGGGGCATTCCTTTACACTATGGTCTGCGACATAGAGCAGCCGTAGGTATTACTGAAAAAACAGACGCCCTAGCACTCATCGTCAGCGAAGAAACGGGAAACATTGCCTACATCAAAAATGGGGAATTTGTTGATTATGATGACCTTATAGAACTTTCAACCATTATCAAGGAAGATTTGATTTAATCAAACGCAGAACGGTAGCGTCAATCGACCGGAATTGCGCTGTGACGCCCGTATTGTTACCCTCTTAAGGCCCCATTTGGGATAGCTAGATCAAGCGACTTCCTCAGCAAGAAACTGTGCCTCGTACAAATCACTGTAGTACCCTCCCTTTTTCAGCAATTCTTGATGCGTACCACTTTCCACGATTTGACCCGCATCCATCACTAAGATGGTATCCGCTTTTTTTATCGTGGCCAAACGGTGGGCAATAATAATGGAAGTTCTTCCTTCGGTAATCTTTTCTGTGGCCCTTTGGATCAGTTGTTCCGAGTAGGTATCCACGGAAGAGGTGGCCTCATCCAATATCAAAATACTAGGATTGCTTACATAAGCTCTTAAAAAGGCGATCAATTGACGTTGCCCACTCGAGAGCATGGTTCCCCTTTCCTTGACATTGTATTCGTAACCTCCCGGTAGGCTTGAAATGAATTCATCTACACCAATTCGTTTGGCGGCCTCTTCTATCATCTCAGACGTGACCGCATCATCTTTTAAAGAAATATTGTTTGCAATCGTATCGGCAAAAAGAAAAACATCTTGTAGCACTACTGCGATCTGTTGACGTAAGGAAGCCAACTTGAAATCCTTGATATTCACGTCATCAATGCGAATTGTACCGGAATTTATTTCGTAGAATCGGTTCAACAAATTGATGATTGTCGACTTGCCGGCACCAGTAGAGCCTACAATGGCGATTGTTTCGCCGGCTTTCACCTCAAATGAAATACCGTGAAGGACCTCTTCATCTTCCAGATATCCGAAGCGGACCTCGTCAAACTTGATATCACCTCGGGCATGGTTCATGGTTACCATACCGATATCGGAAATATTGCTTTCGGTATCCAATATTTTGAACACCCGATTTGCCGCGACCATCCCCATCTGCAAGGTATTGAACTTATCAGCAATCTGCCTCAAGGGTCGAAATAGTATCTCGATAAATAGAATGAAGGCAAAGATGGTTCCCGCGAGTTCCGTAGTGATTCCCGTTACATTTTGCAGTCCGCCATACCAAACCACCAACCCAATGGCCACTGAGGAAACGATCTCGGCGATCGGAAAAAAAATAGAGTTGTACCAAACTGTCTTCAGCCATGCATTCTGGTGCTTTTCATTAATATCACGAAACTTGTCACTCTCGATTTTTTCACGGGTAAAGAGTTGAACGATCTTCATTCCGGAAATACGCTCTTGAACAAATGAATTCAAATTGGACACCTGCGCGCGTACCTCAATAAAAGCCACCTTCATTGCTTTCTGAAAAAGGCGTGTCGCATAAAGTATAATCGGAAGCAATGCGAAAACAAGTAAGGCCAACTTCCAGTTCATCATGAGCATTACAATGGCCGCCGCCAACATTTTCAATAGATCGGCCACGATCACAAAAAAACCTTGACTGAAAATCTCACCAATTCGCTGCATATCGGCAACCGCCCTTGTGACCAAGACCCCTAATGAAGATTCGTCAAAATACTTCATTCGAAAACCTAGCATGCGACGAAAAAGATTGATCCGAACATCTTTGATTACCGATTCTCCCAACCAATTTGCATAGTAGTTGAAAAGCAATTGGCTGATGACCTGCCCCATTAGGGCTGCCAACATCGCCATGGTCAAATACATCAGTTGTTCGGCATTGGCGTCAATGATGGCATTATCTATAATTCTCTGAAGGATGACAGGGGTCAATACGGCAAATCCCGAAATCAAAACTGCCGCCAAAGCGACCCCATAGAACGTCAATCTATAAGGTCTTGTATGGGCCAATAACCGCTTGAATAGCCGCGTATCAAAAGCTTTTCCTGTATCCTTATCCATCTTGGGGAATTATCGTATTGGGGTAGTTAATCTTGGTCAAATATAATCCTTTTGCGGGTACAGAAGCCCCGGCTTTACTTCGATCTTTACTATTTATGACAGCTTTAACATCCTGTAACGTACGTTTGCCAAGTCCGACATCCAGCAGGGTACCAACGATGGCCCGTACCATATTCCGCAAAAAACGATTGGCTCGAATGGTAAACACCAAGACCTCTTCGTTCTTAGTCCATTGCGCCTTTTTGATGTCACATAAAAAGGTTCGCACATCGGTATTCGACTTTGAAAAACATTCAAAATCTTCATATTGCAGTAATAAAGCTGCAGCTTCGTTCATTTTCTCGATAGCCAAAGGCATCTTGACATAATGGGCAGAATCTGTATAAAAAGGGTTTTTCTGCTGTACCACAAGATATTCATAGGTGCGTTCAAGTGCATCAAAACGTGCATGGGCGCCATCAGGTACGCTGAACAGTTTTTGAACCGCAATGTCATCAGGAAGAAAGGCATTCATTCGGTAAACCACATCTTCTTCATCAAAGGAAGACTCCACATCAAAGTGCGCGAACATTTGTTTGGCATGCACACCTGCATCGGTTCTACCAGCACCAACAAGAGCTACCTCTTGCTTTATTAGGGTAGAAAGTGATTCTTGCAATACTTGTTGCACGGTTATCGCATTGGGTTGACCTTGCCAACCGTGATAGGCTTTTCCATTATAGGAAAACTGAACAAAATATCTCAAACGGATGTCTTAGTTTTGTGATCTTTCAAAGATACTGAAGTTGGTTAGATGCACGAAGCTAGAAACGCAATGCCGCTGTGTTTCGCTTTGTATTATTCCAAACTTGTTTCCAATGAATTTTGAACATTGTAGCACACCTTTTTGAATGAAGAAAATTTTACTACTGAGTGACACCCATTCTTATATGGATGAGGGTATTTTGAAATACGCCCGACAAGCCGATGAAATTTGGCATGCGGGGGATATCGGAACTTTAGCTATTACAGATGCGCTGTCTACACTTAAACCGACACGAGCGGTTTTTGGGAATATAGATGATCATGTTATTCAAAAGGAATTTCCTGAAAACGATCGATTTTTTTGTGAAGGCGTCGATGTTTGGATGACCCATATCGGTGGATATCCTCCAAAGTACAATGTACGTACAAGGGATGAAATCAGAAGAAACCCACCCAAACTATTTATCTGCGGGCATTCTCATATTTTAAAAGTGATGTGGGATAAAAAACTTGGAGTGTTACATATGAATCCGGGTGCCTGTGGCAAGCATGGGTTTCATCAAGTTCGCACGATGTTACGTTTTGTAATTGATGGTGAGGACATTAAAGATCTTGAGGCTATAGAACTAGGTAAAAGATGAATTTCAAATTTGTCATAAATATATTTGCGGTCGCCTTTCTAGTGCTGAATAGTTGTAGCCGAACAAAAGATTCTGGTTATTCCGACTGGGTTGATCCTGTGACAAATATGAAATTTGCCATGATTCCGAAAGGAGAATTTATGATGGGAATGAATTCCACCAATACAAATCGTGGTAAACTTGATGAAATACCCCATCGCGTAAGTATGAACCGACACTTTTGGATTGGAGTGACCGAAGTCACACAACAACAATGGCAAAAAATAATGACCCCAGGAGAAATTCATCCCGACAAGCCTTCTCCCTTTAGAAACAAGAAGCCTCTTTATCCGGTAGTAAGCGTTTCATTTTATGACATTCAAAAATTCATTGAAAAGCTCAACGCGTTATCGGACGACAGTACTTTTAGGCTCCCTACCGAAGCAGAGTGGGAGTATGCCTGTAGGGCAAATACAACGAGCGCATATCACTTTGGGGATACCATATCAGACCAACTAGCGAACTACAATGCCAAAGTCGAGTATCACCTGTCGAAAATGGGCACATTCGTCGGGCACCCAGCAGAAGTGGCGAGCTACCCTCCAAACAAATGGGGTTTATACGATATGCATGGTAATGTATGGGAATGGGTTTCAGATTGGTATGCCCCATACTCAGATGAGCCTATAAGCAATCCCGTTGGACCACCCAATGGTGATTTAAAAATCATACGAGGGGGAAGTTGGAACTTCGGTGCACGAAACGCTCGTTCATTTTCTCGAAAAACCCACAGGCCTGAATTATGGGGCTTTTCTATAGGGTTCCGCTTGGTTCGTGAACCTCGATAGAACGGAACACATAAAAAAACCCGGGAACAACCCCGGGTTTCACGCACTAATACTACTAAGATGTTAGGTTCAACGCAAACGATCCACAGATTTTACGAGATCCTCATCCTTTTTAATGGCCCTATTGGCAAGGACCAAAAAAACGATAGAAAATACAGGAATGAGCATCCCAATACCCTTCTCGGAAACCAAGGTTTCTCCGGATAAGTTTAGCGATCGGTAAACGAAAAATCCTAGTAAAAAAAGTTGTAATATCATGTTCAACCTGTTCATCACAAATTGATTCTGTCTGTTTTTGAATAAAAAAATAGTCACGAGGGCCAACACTGCTGCAGCATAAAAGGCGATAGAAATCCAAAGCTCGTTTTGCGCATAAAATTCTCCTCCCTGCATGTCAAGCCACAAGTACGCCATAAAAGGGCCTACACCAGCGAAAAGGGCTACCAAAAGCAAGTATACGGATTGAATTCTTTGAATCATGACGCTTCTAAAGCATTGGAAAGGCAAAAATACGGGTCTTTTTAAAAAATATAATGCCATTATTGAAAATAATTTGTAATATTGTTTCGTTATTAGTTATATCTCTTACCAGTAGGGACATCTTTCCCAAGTAATACCCGAATAACAATACATCTCTTATCAATTCGAAAGACACCTCTAACTTATACCATTTTTAATGTTTGAAATTTCAGATTTAAAATCAAAAAAGCTGCCTGAGCTTCAGGAAATTGCAAAAGGATTGAACGTCCCTAAATACAAGACCCAAAAAAAACTGGATTTAGTATACCAAATCCTTGATGTTCAAGCTTCTAACCCGAAGGCCGCCATCATTGAAAGCACTTCAGAACCCTTAGAAAAAGCACCTAAAGCGAGCCCGAAGAAGGAAGTGGCGCAAAAGGAAGTTGTACAAAAAGAAAACAAGCCTGAGGAGGGTAAAGAAGTTTCCGAAAAGACCACTCCTAAAAGTGAGACCGCTGATGAGAAACGGCCCAGACCACGACCAAGGCCGCAAAACCAAGGCAAAAGAGACCATCAGAAAAATAATTCCCAGCATAAAAACCAAAATAACCAGAACAAGAAGCAACATCAAAAAGGTTCCTACGATAAAAGCAATTTTGACAAGGACCTGAAAAATAGATATAAGGAACCTGAATTCGAATTCGATAGTATCATTGAAAGCGAAGGGGTTTTAGACATCATGCAAGATGGGTACGGCTTTTTGAGGTCATCGGACTACAATTACCTATCATCACCTGACGACATTTATGTTTCACAGTCACAGATTCGTCTTTTCGGTTTGAAGACCGGAGATACGGTGTTGGGCAATGTGCGTCCGCCAAAAGAAGGTGAGAAGTATTTTCCGTTGATCAAGGTGAACAAGATCAATGGAATCGATCCACAAATCGTCCGTGATCGGGTTTCCTTTGAGCATTTGACCCCATTGTTCCCCGATGAACGGTTTCGATTGGCCGAGCGCCAAGCGTCAATCTCTACCCGTATTATCGATTTGTTCTCACCCATCGGAAAAGGGCAGCGTGGTATGATCGTTTCACAACCGAAAACGGGTAAGACCATGTTATTGAAAGACATTGCCAATGGCATTGCCGCTAATCACCCAGAGGTATACCAAATCATTCTGTTAATCGATGAACGCCCTGAAGAGGTTACCGATATGCAGCGCAATGTTCAAGGAGAAGTAGTTGCCTCTACCTTCGACAAAGAAGCTACCGAACACGTGAGAGTGGCCAACATTGTGCTTGAAAAAGCGAAAAGACTCGTCGAATGTGGTCACGATGTAGTGATTCTATTGGATTCGATTACACGTCTGGCCCGTGCCTATAATACGGTACAACCTGCCTCTGGTAAAGTATTGAGTGGAGGAGTTGATGCCAATGCCCTGCACAAGCCCAAACGTTTCTTCGGTGCCGCCCGAAATATAGAAGGTGGTGGATCTTTATCCATTATTGCAACCGCTCTGACCGATACGGGATCAAAAATGGATGAGGTAATTTTCGAGGAGTTCAAGGGTACCGGTAATATGGAGCTCCAACTCGATCGTAAGATTGCGAACAGAAGAATATTCCCAGCAATAGATTTGACTTCTTCAAGTACAAGAAGAGACGATTTGTTGTTAGAAGAAAACACCATACAACGCATGTGGATCATGCGAAAATACCTTGCGGACATGAACCCTGTGGAGGCAATGGAATTCATTGAACAACGATTTAAGCAAACCAAGAACAATGAAGAGTTCTTGATGACGATGAATCAGTAAGAACACCGGCCGGGCGTCTTCCGACCAGAAAAAGTACAAATCCCAAGGACTAAGGTCTTTGGGATTTTTTTTACCCTTTACCGCACCCTCCGGAAATTAATCGATGAGATTTTTCGGTTCCTGATATTTTCAGATATCTTTATGGTGCAAGAACACCTCCCCCCTCTGTTTTTGGAATAAACAATAACCATTAAAACTATAAGATCATGAAAAACGTAAATCACGTATTGCGCTGTATAATGGTATTTGCCATAATTACCTTTAGCTTTATGAGTTGTAACCAAGATGATAAAACAAAGCCAGAGCCGGGAGGGGAAAAGCCAGCGGTTCTGGCACCTCAACAAATTGTCAAAGTCGAACAGGCCAAATCGATGTACAACAACTATACAAAACGAAGGCTACCCTTAATTCAGCGATATGAAGATTCGATTAACCGCCAAGGTAGAGGTAAGATGATCCAACAACAAACGCCAACGGGCCAAGATATACCAAAGCCCTTTGATGTTGCCCGTTATGTCTATTACGACTACAAGACCATTAAGCAGTATATGGATTACATTGAACAAGAGGCCCAAGCTGCCGGGGTAGAAATTTCCACATTGCGTTTTTATTTTTCCAACTATCCAAATGAGCGATTTTTTCCAGGCACAAAAGATTCGCTCCTCCACCCACGTCAAAATTCAATTTTGTTATCCCCGACTATAAGAAAAGGTAAACGCGACTATTTATTCTATATTGAAGAAGGTCCTGAAAGACAAGAGGCTATGATATTAGATGACGATTTTGGTACCCCAGAAGGTATGGGACTTCTTAATTCCGAAGATAAATCTTCTCATGCTTCAATTGTTCCTAATTTCTTCAATAAACCAAACACTAAACCGGTATATGCGGGTAAAAGTGTTACCATGAACAGTGGTTCTGGAGTCCCACCCCCATATCATTGATCGCACATTCTGTAATAGTTCCTAAATCCAAAATAAATCAAGTTGGAGATACTAAAAACGGATTTCTACGTACTATTTTACTTTTTTGCCATGGTTTTGTCTTTAGCAAAATACAAATGGTACTACATGACTGTTTTGAAGTATCTCCCAATAATTATCTGCTACACACTCCTTTCCGAAGTACTTGGTATTTTAATCAGGGATTTTGATAGCTTTCGTCTGATTTTTGAGGACAATTATAGTAGCTACAATCAAGCCATCTTTAATATTTATTATTTAGTCTTCTTTCTATATTTCTATCGCGTGTTCTGGAAAACGATTAAACATAGAAAAGCTAAGGAGGTTATTAAGGTTGGCGTACTAATTCTAGTTTTAGTTTCAGTTGCAAATCTGTTTTTACAAAACCCTATTATTTATCCACAAATGTTTTCTATGGCCTTTGGGTCATTATTATTGATTTTGTGCATCTTTATGTACCTGCGAGAATCAATCAATACAGGAAAGATGAATTTACTGATATGGATCAGTATTGGCCTTCTGATATTCTTCTTTTTCTACCCTGTTATACTATTTATAGGATACTTCAACTACGAAATCTATCAAAATTTTAAATTGAGATGGGTACACAGAGCAGCTATAGTCATTATGTATGGCTGTTTTATCATGGGCTTTATAGGAACCAAAAAAAGTGTAACCCTTTGACGCGTAGTTGCGTAGTTGATACAAAAAAAAGCCCTCCATTTCAAGAGGGCTTTGACAATTATTTGAGTTAGTTAGTTTTTACAAGGATGCCACGTGCTTGGCCAGCTTGCTTTTCAAATTAGCAGCTTTGTTCGCATGGATGATATTTCTCTTGGCCAAACGATCAATCATACTGACAACACTAGGCAACAACGCTTCAGCATCTTTCTTCTTCTCTTCACCGCGTAATTTTTTGATTGCATTACGTGTGGTCTTGTGCTGATATCGATTTCGTAAACGTACCGCCTCGTTTCTTCTGATTCGCTTTAATGCTGACTTATGATTTGCCATGTTCTTTTTTTAATTTTCTTACGTTGTTAGATAGTTGGCCTTTTGGTCTACTATCTCAATACTTCATTTGTAGCCCGTAGGGGAATCGAACCCCTGTTACCAGGATGAAAACCTGGCGTCCTAACCCCTAGACGAACGGGCCATCGAACCAATTCAGAATTATGGATTCATAATCTTGAATATCGCTGTAGCCCGTAGGGGAATCGAACCCCTGTTACCAGGATGAAAACCTGGCGTCCTAACCCCTAGACGAACGGGCCAATATGTAAATGCCTTTCTAGAAACGTTATAAAAATGCTATAAAGGCGGGTGCAAAAATACAATTATTTTTAACTACCACAACTCCCTGATATTATTTTTTAATAAGCCTTTGCAAATAGTACACGATATGGTGACGGTTCACCTGTGACCATACACCTACCGGCAACATGTTCAACATCGATCGGAATACAACGAATGGTGGCCTTGGTTTCTTCTTTTACACGGTCTTCGGTTGCTATGGTACCATCCCAATGGGCCGAGATGAATCCGCCTTTTTCTTCCAAAACGGTTTTGAATTCCTCATACGAGTCGACTTCCGTAATATGCTCCGTTCTGTAATCGACCGCCTTTTGGTAGATATTTCTTTGAATATCCTCCAGTAAAAACTCGATTTTAGCTATTACCTCGTCCATGGCAACCGTTTCCTTTTCCAAGGTATCTCTTCGCGCCACCTCATAGGTACCATTTTGCATATCGCGCTGCCCAATGGCCAAACGTACCGGAACCCCTTTCAATTCGTATTCATTGAATTTGTAACCTGGTTTTTGGGTATCCCGATCATCGTATTTTACCGAAATCCCTTTGGCCCTCAATTCCTTTACCAAAGGTCGTACCCGCTCCGAAATCGTATCCAATTGTTCCAACCCTTTATAGATAGGTACGATAACCACCTGAATCGGTGCCAATTTTGGCGGAAGCACTAGGCCGTTATCATCGCTATGGGTCATAACCAACGCACCCATTAAGCGCGTAGAAACCCCCCAAGATGTGGCCCATACATAATCCTTTTTTCCTTCCTTATTGGCAAACTTCACATCAAAGGCCTTAGCGAAATTCTGTCCTAAAAAGTGTGATGTACCTGCTTGTAGCGCTTTGCCATCTTGCATCAAAGCCTCGATACAATAGGTATCCAAGGCTCCCGCGAACCGCTCGCTCTCGGTTTTGGTTCCGCGAATGACGGGAACTGCCATATGGCCCTCGGCGAACGCTGCATAAACGTCCATCATTTGCCTTGCTTCGTCAATAGCCTCTTGCTCGGTGGCATGGGCTGTATGCCCCTCTTGCCAGAGAAACTCGGCCGTACGCAGAAAAAGACGGGTACGCATCTCCCATCGTACTACATTGGCCCATTGATTGATCAATAGGGGAAGATCACGATACGATTGGATCCAACGGCGATAGGTGTCCCAAATAATAGTCTCTGAAGTAGGCCTTACGATCAGCTCCTCTTCCAACTTCGCATCAGGATCTACGATGATTCCTTTTCCATCTTCATCGTTCTTAAGCCTGTAGTGGGTTACCACTGCGCATTCTTTGGCAAAACCTTCGACATGGCTTGCCTCCTTACTTAAATACGATTTCGGAATGAACAAAGGAAAATAGGCATTCTCATGACCGGTTTCCTTGAACATTTTATCAAGCGCGGCCTGCATTTTTTCCCAGATGGCAAACCCATATGGTTTGATTACCATACAACCGCGAACCCCTGAATTTTCGGCCAAATCAGCCTTTATTACAAGCTCGTTGTACCATTTGGAATAGTCTTCACTTCGCTTCGTTAAATTTTTACCCATTATTAGTAGTTTGGCACAGAACTTGTGCTACTGTTATCGAAATAGTTCGGTAAAACTAACTATTTTTATAACGTTCAACAATTTAAATTACAACGATGATACAATCCCTACACCTCCAAAAAATGCGTACTGCGGTCTTGTTTTCCGTGGTGGGCTTTTTAGCTGTTTCCTGTGGCTCATATCAGCAAGCATCGTATTATGATAATGACGGCATTTATGGTAGTGATACCCGTGTTTCCGTAGACAGAAACACGCAAAGAACAGTGGAAAAGAGACCAAAACAAAGTGACAATGCCTATTCCACATATTTTGGACAAAAAGCAGATGAAGTCGAGCAAATTCTGGACAGTGAGATTTTCACCGATGTCGATTCATATACAAGCAACATTGAAAACGACTCCATTCTAACCCAAGACCAGTTAACCGATTACTACGATAACGGCAACGATTATGTAGGTAATGGCGGCTGGGGCGACAATCCTAGCAACGTGAGTATCAACATCTATGACAACGGTTGGAACAACTGGGGCTGGGGTGGAGGCTTCGGCTGGAACAACTGGGGCTGGGGCGGCGGCTGGAATAACTGGGGCTGGGGAGGCGGCTGGGGCTGGAACCGATGGAATCGCTGGAACAACTGGGGTTGGGGCGGCGGCTGGGGCTGGAATAACTGGGGCTGGGGAGGCGGCTTCGGCTGGGGTAATGCCTGGTGTCCTCCGTACGGATACGGCGCCTACTATGGCAATAGAAATTTTGCCCGTAACGCAGGTCGAAGAGGATATTATAACAACAACGCCTTAGCAAGAAATAATGGTAGCGTGGCGCTGCGAGGTCGATCTAACCTCAATACGCGAGGCACGTCATCTCGATACAGAAACTCGTCCGCACGATCTAGCGCGAATCGTAGCATAGCTTCTCGAAACTCAAGAAGTTCACGTAACTATAGAAGCGGCACTGCATCACGCAGAATGGTTGGTGTCGATCAGAATCGAGCCTATAGAACGAGCAGGAGCACAAGGGCAGTTCCAAGATACAATAGCTCATCTAGAAGGAGTTCTACGTATAGAGGAACCACTCCTCGAAGCGGCTCGTCATCAAGATATAGCGGAACACGCAGCGGTGCCTCGAGAGCATCCGCATACCGAGGAAGTGGAACACGAAGCAGATCTTATGGTAGTGGTTCACGCACGCAATCATATCGCGGTTCTTCAAGTAGGGGCACATACCGATCTAGCGGCTCAAGTAGAAGTAGCGGCAGCTATCGTTCATCGGGTGGTTCGACTAGAAGTTCCGGCAGTTACCGAAGTTCAGGCGGCTCATCTCGCTCGTATTCCAGCGGAAGGTCTTCCGGAGGAGGAAGGTCATCAGGAGGGCGATCTTCGGGAGGACGATCAGGCGGTAGTAGAGGGCGTCAATAAGCCACGTAAATTTCATTAAAGATTTAAAAAAATTGTAAGAATGAAAAGGTATTATACTTTCATAGTGCTCTTGGCATGTACTTTCGTAACAGCCCAGAACACCTCTGATGTGCTGCGCTACAGCACTGAAAATTTACAAGGAACAGCTCGTTTTCAGGCCATGGGAGGTGCATTTGGAGCCCTTGGTGGAGATTTGTCCGCATTGAACATTAATCCGGCGGGGTCAGCCGTTTTCAACAATAGTCTCTTTACTTTTTCGGGCACGGCCTATAACACGGACAACTCAGCCACCTATTTCGGCACAACCCGAAGTACCTCGGATACCAACATTGACATTAATCAGGTAGGGGGCGTTTTGATCTTTAAGAGCGCTAATCCTGAATCGGGATGGAACAAAGTGGCCATAGCCGGAAACTATGATATCATCCAAAATTTTGACTCTCAAGTCCTTATAAATGGTACGAGTAATCAGGGTATCGACAATTACTTCTTGAACTTTGCCAACGGCGTACCTTTTGGTTCGCTTTTGCTACAGGAAAATGAATTTATCGAAGATGCTTATCTTGATATAGGTGCACAACAGGGATTTGGGGATCAACAGGCTTTTTTAGGCTATTATGGGGGTCTCATCGATCCAGACACTATGGAAGATGCCAACACGAGCTATATTAGAACCGCGGATTATTCCACTGTCAATCAAAGCTTAGTGCGAAACACTACGGGCTACAATAGTAAGTTCACCGTAAACTTCGCCTCTCAATATGAAGAAAAACTGAATATCGGAGCTTCCTTGAACTTTCACACGGTCTTATACGACCGCTACGATGAATTTACGGAAACAGGTTACGATACCGGATCGGAAATTCAACGCACGACATTTGACAATTTACTGCGAACAGAGGGTTCGGGCTTCTCCTTTAGCGTCGGAGCTATCGCAAAACTTAACGATGTGGTCCGAATAGGAGGAAGCTATCAATCACCAACATGGTATCGATTCACCGATGACCTATCGCAACGTATTAATTCTGATTTGGCCGATTCGGATATCAATTTCATCGATTTGAACGTGGTCAATTTATTCCCTAGATACACGCTTAAGACCCCCTCGAAGCTTACGGGAAGCGCTGCGTTTATTTTTGGAAAAAGCGGACTTATTAGTGTTGATTATGGGTATCAAGATATGTCCCAAGCCGAACTTGGTCCTACCGGAGATGCTAACTTCGCTGCGGTGAACGAAACTGTTTCGAATGAACTTGGTGCGGTATCGACGATTAGGGTAGGCGGCGAATACCGAATAAAACGTTTTAGTCTTCGTGGTGGATACCGTTTTGAACAAAGTCCTTACGCGAATACGGATATTGTTGGCGATCTATACGGTCTTTCCGCGGGTATTGGTTATGACTTCGGAGGAAGTAGACTGGACCTATCCCTAAGCAGAACGGAACGGGATCTTATGGAGCGACTATTCGATACTGGTCTGGATACGCCGGCTACGATAAATGCTATCAACACAAACGCTACACTTAGCTATACCTTGAATTTCTAGGTAGTACTTATAATTAATTTACAATAGCAAAGCATTCTTTTTCAACGCCCTTCCCCCGGCAAGAAAGGAATGCTTTGTTGATGTAAGCCTAAACTATCTTTTTAGAGTGAAGTGGGTCTTTCTTGTTTTTGCGACGACAAGGTTATCTACCGATTCATCATACTCGAAGCGAAACCAATAATCAGAAGAGGGCATGCGTCTTCCGTTAAAAGTTCCGTCCCAAGCGGAATTGGCATCCAACTGTTTTAAAAGTTTACCATAACGGTCAAAGATAAAAACGATCGGACTACCCAGCGTTTCAATTCCCCTAATATTCCAGGTCTCGTTGATGCCATCTCCATTCGGAGTGAAGAACTTTGGATAAGCGACCATTAAGAAATCTTCCTCCGTGGTACCACATCCATTTTTGTCATTGATAATGACCGTGTTCATTCCGGGTGGAATATCGGTGAAAACCGCTTCATCTTGAAACTCGCCTCCATTTAGGGCGTACTCATATTCGCTATTGCCATTGACCAGAATTTCCACATTATTGATATCGGGATCAATGGATAGGTTCGTATCAAGTATTTCGACCCCAGCAAACTCGGGTGGTCCGAAGAACTCGATAAACACACCTCCCACATCAGATACCATTGGTGGGGTACCCGACATGGTTGTAATGTCGGCAAAATATCTTCCGGTATTGGGACTTGAAACAATAAGCTCTCCGCCATTGACACCGATACCAGGCAAATTAGTATCATCAATAGTACCATCATCATCGTAGTCTACCGACCATACAATACTCGCGACGTCAGGTCCGGCAGGGGAACGCAACGCGCTCAAAAGAATGTCCGGATCACCTTCACAGGCCGTAATATCCAATCCTAGAAACTCATCGCGCAGCGTACAATCGAGCGCTGAGTCTTGATCCGCTTCCACAGAACTGCCGGTAAAGGTCAACATAAAGTCTTCCGATTGGTTATCAAAATTAGTGTTGTAGTTGTTGATTAGGATATAGTATATTTCCCCAGGCAGAACATCTAGATATTCATCGTAAGTATTCTGGTTGGAAGTGAGTGGCGGTGCACCTGCCTGACCATTTATGGGATTGACTCCAAGGCCGGTGAAGTTCGTGTCGCCTGGTTCGTAATTACACCGTATAGGTTGCGCCGTTCCATTGCTAATATCGGCACAATCCACATCAGGCCCATAAACAGCAAAATCCCATTCCGCGGTAATCGTATTTCCAACGCTGGGAAGTGCTTCAATATCAAAACCTACCTGTCCTCCAGTTCCTGCCCGAAAAACAAGCCAAGAGGTATTGTTTTCAATATTTGCCGAAGCAATACTACCTTTTTCAAGACAACCGGTTTGAAGAATCACCTCAGGGTCAAAATCATCGACGGCACCCCTGCCGTCAACGGTCATCATAATAGGCGCATCGGCACAGACCGGAATAGCGGTTCGACAATCACCCGAATTAACGGTTTGCGCATGTATGGCAGTTGTAAAAAGAAATAAAAACGTAGTTACAAAGAGTGTTCGCATAGATTAAGGGACTTGTGATAAACTCTTAATACTTACTATAACTCTACCTCCACCGATTTAGTATGCGTTTATCGGTAATTTCTGCCGTTTATCGATGAAAT
The DNA here is from genome assembly GCA_947494565.1 of uncultured Flavobacteriaceae bacterium. Classification (GTDB taxonomy): domain Bacteria; phylum Bacteroidota; class Bacteroidia; order Flavobacteriales; family Flavobacteriaceae; genus Maribacter_C. The sequence continues at coordinate 189,958 of CANLVG010000010.1, forward strand.
ACACCCCGAAACTGAATCATCTTCGCAACGAAAAGTGGTTATTTATATATTTTGCAGTAGTAGTTTGCCCATTGGTATTAGTGTAGGTCAAGGTAAACCAATAATCGGCTGAAGGCATTACTTGCCCATTGAAAAGGCCATCCCAACCAAAATTGGTCGGATCCAACTGCTTCATCAATTTTCCATAGCGGTCATAAATGGTTAAGATGGGGTTGGTCAGGTTTTCAGCTCCGTCAATGGTCCAATCATCGTTCATTCCGTCACCGTTCGGAGTAAAAAATCTAGGAAAACCGACAACGACGATGTTCTCGCTAACCGACCCACAACCTCTAGGGTCAAGCACACTTACCCTATGTTCTCCAGGTAGCACTCCCGAAAACACATTAGAAGTTTGAGGGGATTCTTCATCCAATTGATATAACCAACCATTCTGAAAGTCGGTTTCAATAGTTACCATATTGGTATTCTGAAGATCATCTACCTTAATATCCGTTATTTCAGGCAAGTTCGAAACCACTACTGCTATGGTTTTGAAATCGGAGCAACTTAGCCCCGCTTGATTATTGGTCACTGTCAAGGTATGTGTTCCAAGCGCCGAAACGGTAATATTCGGTGTAGTTTCACCGGAGTCCCATTGATAGGTATAGTTGGTATCAAAAGTCTCGGGACCAATGGTAATGCTCGAACCGTCATCACATAAATAGGCTTCCAAGGGAAAATCCAAATCAGGAGTTTCCAAATTAATCAGTTCGAACTCTTGTGGCGCATCAAAACAGTTTGGGTTTTCCGCGGAGGTTACCCTTACATAAACGGTTTGCGAGCCTGCCCCTATAGATAGCTCTCTAGGAAGCGCATTCAAACCCGCTATGGCATCACCCAAAGACCCGTGATAACTCACTACCGCATTACTAGGGTTTTGTCCGCCAAGTACTTCGTTGTTTTTGGAAAACAGATCAAAAGTGGCCATTGCGGAACACGCGGCAGCGTTAGCAACCGGATGCGCTGTGGGAATTGTTGAGAAGGCCACCTGCACGTCGCTAATAATATTACCGGCTAGACGAGAAACGATTACCCTATAACTTCCAGTAGCGGACACCTCGTAGGTCGGGTCTTTTTCCCCTAAAATTTCCTGAAAGCCACTACCTAGATTTGCAAACCACGTGTATTCCACGGCATCAGCGGTGGTCGCATTCAGGGTCACTGTATCGAACTCACAGGCCGAAATCGGAGGGCCCAAAAGATTACTGATAATTGAGCAATCCAAGGCATCATATGGATTGGTCACGAATATATTTCCTGAAAACTGAATGGAGAATCCCGAATTACTATTACTGAAATTATTGATTAAAAGGTAGTAGTCTTCACCTGGAGCGACATCCAACCATTCTTCATACTGTATATTGGCTGTGTCACCGGTCGGATCCTCCCCCACTCCAATGAAGGTGTTTTCGTCTTGATTGTCATAAAAATTACAGCGAATCGGGTCACCAAGGGCGCTACAATCGTCTGTTTTGTATAAGGCAAAATCCCAGTCCTCCGTAGTATTGAAACCAATATTGAATCCCAATTGACCTGTGGCCCCTGTTCTAAAACGATACCAGGCCGCATTCGATTCGATGGCTCCACCGAGCGTCTTTTCAAGACAGCCGCTCATGTCGGCCCCATTGAAATCATCGATTCCAAAACCACTGGTACCGCCATTCACCGGCGTATTATTACATATCGGAATGGCATCGATACAATCTTGCGAAATCTGAGCCAGATTGTGTTGTATTCCAAGGAAGAAAAACACTCCAAAAATGAAGTAGTACCGTTTCATAAGTAGGTAGTAGGTCGTAATTCCTAAAATTAAAACACCTTTGCAGTTAACACTAATTTATGTTGTGTAATGGCCCAAATAGGGTATAAAGTGCCATATAATGTATATCTTTACAGTTCGTAAAAGTTAGATTTAGATGAAAATCGATAGTACATTGGAAGAGCATTTTGATGAGATCGGGAACGACCATGTTTCCACTTCAGAAGATACACCATTACGAGAAGACGCCTTTATTCTTGAGGACAAGGAAAAGATCGAGAGAATCAAGGAAAATGTTAGGGAGATTATGCTCACGCTAGGTCTAGACCTCGAAGATGACAGTTTAAAAGGTACGCCGAACAGAGTAGCCAAAATGTTCGTCAACGAAGTTTTCGGTGGATTGCATCCCAAGCGAAAACCCAAATCATCTACTTTCAAGAATAAATACAAGTATGGCGAAATGCTTGTTGAAAAGAACATTACGCTATACTCCACTTGCGAACATCACTTGTTGCCCATCGTGGGCAAGGCACATGTGGCCTATATTTCCAACGGTACCGTAGTCGGACTTTCAAAAATGAATCGTATCGTGGACTATTACGCCAAACGTCCGCAGGTTCAAGAACGCTTGACCATACAAGTCGTACGTGAATTACAACAGGTTTTAGGCACTGATGATGTAGCCTGTGTAATCGATGCAAAACACTTATGTGTGAACTCCAGAGGAATCAGGGATATCGAAAGTAGCACCGTGACCGCTGAATATGGTGGCAAATTCAAAGATGAAGCCGTACGTCGCGAGTTTTTGGATTACATTAATCTCGATACCAATTTCTAACCTTTTCCCTTGTAATGCAATTGTACCAAAGTCAAGTGCTGAAAATCTATAATTCCCTGAGTGGAAAAAAAGAGGTTTTTACCCCCTTAAATGAAGGCCATATCGGCATGTATGTCTGTGGTCCAACGGTATACAGTAATGTACACCTTGGTAATTGCCGCACCTTTATGTCTTTTGACATGATATTCAGGTATTTCAAACACTTGGGCTACAAAGTGCGTTATGTACGAAACATAACCGATGCCGGGCATTTAGTGGATGATGCCGAAGATGGAGAGGATAAGATCGCCAAAAAGGCGCGCTTGGAAAAACTAGAGCCCATGGAAGTCGTACAACGATACACCGTGGATTTTCATTCGATTCTTCAAAAATTCAATTTTTTACCTCCGAGCATTGAGCCTACCGCAACTGGTCATATCATCGAACAAATTGAAATCATTAAGGATATTCTTGAGAAAGGGTATGCCTATGAGATCAATGGATCTGTATATTTTGATGTCACCAAATTTAACGAGGACCACGCCTATGGAAAATTAAGCGGAAGAAAGCTAGAGGATATGATCGCCAATACCCGTGAGCTTACCGCCCAGGACGAAAAAAAGAGTCCACAAGATTTTGCACTTTGGAAAAAAGCCGAACCACAACATATTATGCGCTGGCCTTCTCCTTGGGGTGATGGCTTTCCAGGTTGGCATTTGGAATGTACCGCGATGAGCACTAAATATTTGGGAGACACGTTTGACATCCACGGCGGCGGAATGGATTTAAAATTCCCGCACCATGAGTGTGAAATTGCCCAAGCCGAAGCGAGCAACGGCCGTTCTCCCGTAAACTATTGGATGCATGCCAATATGTTGACCCTTAATGGGAAAAAAATGGCGAAATCAACGGGAAATAGCCTTTTGCCGGGGGAAATTTTTTCAGGTGACAATGCCATTCTTAGCAAGGCGTTTTCTCCATCGGTTGTGCGATTCTTTATGATGCAGGCCCACTATACCAGTATATTGGATTTGAGCAACGATGCCCTACTCGCCTCCGAAAAAGGGTTTCACCGCTTAATGGACGCCCTACAAATACTCAAGAGTCTTGAGTCAGGAAAAAACTCGGATTTCGATGTGACCAGCTGGAAACAGAAATGCTACGACGCCATGAACGATGATTTTAATTCGCCGATTTTGATCGCCCACTTGTTCGAGGCCGTAAAGCATATCAATGCGATTAAAGAAGGGCGAGAAAGTATTTCCGAAGCGGACAAAGCGCTTTTGGAAGCTACCATCAGTTCCTTTGTTTTTGATGTATTGGGTCTTGAAAACAAGAGTGAAAGCGAAGCAGGCACCGATAAGCTTGCCAGCGTCGTTGAACTTTTGATTCAAATGCGCAAGGAAGCACGTGATAACAAAGATTTTGCTACCTCCGACAAAATTAGGGATCAACTGGCCGAAATGGGCATTCAGTTAAAAGACGGTAAAGAGGGAACGACCTTTAGTGTTTCTTGACTTTTCCATCAATAACCAGCAGCTAATTCAATAGGTACAATCAGCGCGTGGAATTATGAGCATCGCTCAAGCATACGACACGGAATATTCACTATCCGTTCTTGATGTAAGGCAGCCAAAATCATACTAGACAGGAGAATGCCTTTCTTTTTACATCCGGCCAGCGAAACTCTAAATAGGTAAAATGAAGAAAATACTCATAGCCCCTTTTGTATGGCTGGTACGGTTCTACCAACTTGCCATATCTCCTTATACTCCGGCAAGCTGTCGCTATACGCCCACTTGTTCACAATATACACTTGAGGCCTTGAAAAAATACGGACTCTTGAAGGGAGGGTGGCTCGCGGTGAAGCGCATTTTCAGTTGCCACCCCTGGGGTGGAAAAGGTTATGATCCCGTTCCTTAAAAAACAGAAATCAATACACGAAGTTTGATTGACCCGATAACTTAAGGTTTGGCCGTTTGTATTAAGAGATGATTTGATTTCGTTCTTTGGGGGCAAGTGGGCATTTAGTATCTTAGCCCTTCAAAATAAAGCTACATGTACTTTTTAGGTATTACCTGGAACCCTAGTGAAACGCTTTTCAACATTGGGCCCTTGCAAATCAAATATTACAACCTACTCTGGATCGCGGCATTTGCCATTGGGTGGTTCTTGATGAAACGGATTTTCTTCAACGAAAAGAAGAGTATCGAACAGCTCGATTCCCTCTTTATCTATACGGTTCTGGCCACTATGCTCGGGGCACGTTTAGGTCATGTATTCTTCTACGATTGGGCCTATTATTCAGACCACTTATTAGAAATATTATTACCCATTCGGGAAAGTGCTAATGGCAGCCTTTTAGGATTTATCAATGGGTATGAATTTACCGGATTTACTGGGCTGGCAAGCCATGGGGCCGCTATTGGTATTATCATAGGTATGTTTTTATATGTGAGGAAATATCCAGAATTCAAAGTATTATGGATTTTAGATCGGATCGTGATTCCTGTCGCCATAGGTGCATTTTGTGTGCGTTTGGGTAATTTTTTCAATTCCGAAATCGTTGGCAGAAAAGTAGATGAGTCGTTTATTTTCGCAACACGCTTTGTGAGGGATAGTATCGGAAAAGGTCAAGCCATGTCAATCACCAAGGAAAAAACCGTAAACGATGCCTACGCTGCGTTGGTCAGCAAACCTGAGTTTTCTGAATATATTAAAGACGTACCGTATAAGCATCCCGCGCAATTGTATGAAGGGGTAGCCTACATTTTCGTTTTCCTGATTTTATACTATTTCTACTGGAAGACCGACAAAAAAAACAAGCCAGGCTTCCTTTTTGGCACCTTTTTAGTGTTGCTCTGGGGTATCCGTTTTTTCGTCGAGTTCGTCAAGGAACGCCAAAATGAATTGGATGAGTCCTTCACTTTGGCTATAGGTCAAATGCTCAGTATTCCTTTTATTATAATCGGCTTGTATTTTATGTTCCGACCCATGAAAGCGTCGGGGAGTTAGGTGTAAGAAAAGATAATGTTTAGAAAATCGTTTGTTTTATTTTTTAGTGTCGTTTTTTTAGGATGTTTTTCGTGTAAAGAGAATCCCGAAAAAACCGTAAAAACGGAACCCATCGTATTTCGTAAGGAAGGGGAACTGGTGATTAAAAGGCAGAAAGTCGATACGGTGATCACGATCTTCGACATCGAAATCGCGGAAACCGATTATGAAACTCAGACCGGTTTGATGTACCGCGACCATATGGAGGCCCATCAAGGAATGCTCTTTATTTTTCCAGATGAACGCATGCATTCGTTTTATATGAAGAATACGGAAATACCCTTAGATCTTATTTTCATCAAAGCAGATTCGACCATTGTCAGTTTTCAAGAAAATGCCCGCCCATTGGATGAATCAGGGCTTTCTTCTAAAGTTCCGGTGACCTACGTGCTGGAAGTCAATGCAGGTCTTGTTCAAAAGTGGACCCTTGAGGTCGGTGATAAAATACAATTCATGAAAAACTGATTTTGACTGTTCAAATCGAAAGAATTGCCATACCAACAGCACACGGCACTCCTCTAGGTGTCACAAAATATTCATCGCCCAAACATAAAGAACGAACCATTGTTGTTTCTTCGGCAACAGGAGTGTTGCAGCAATACTATTCCAAATTCGCCCAATACTTCGCATCGCAAGGTTTTATAGTTTATACATTCGATTATAGCGGTATCGGGGAATCCTTGGTGAGCACGAAGTCCCTGACAACCTTTGAAGGCGATTTGAAGAGCTGGGGAAGCATAGATCAGGCGACTGTCATCGATTATGCAAAGTATGAATATGAGCATCATACGATTACCTTGATTGCGCACAGCATTGGAGGCCAACTTCTCGGTTTTAATACCAATTATCGGTTAATCGATAAAGCGGTTCTAGTGGCCTGCCAAAGCGGATATTGGAAAGAATTCAGGGGAATTCACCGCTATAAAATGTGGTTATTCTGGTATTTCTTGATTCCAGGATTGACACCACTTTTTGGTTATTTTCCGGCCAAAAAACTGGGGCTATTTGAAAACCTACCAAAGAGAATGGTCTATGAATGGGCTTCTTGGGGAAGAAAAGAGGCATACATGATGTATTTTGAAAACAAAACGGATTATTTTTTCGACGCATTCAAAATTCCAATATTGTCCTTAAGTTTCCACGAAGATCCTTTTGCCCCGCAAAATACGGTCGATTGGTTGGCAAGGGTCTATACAAATTCAAAGGTGACCAGGGTTCACCACGATAAGACCCCGCAAGAGCGCAGCGCTAAACACTTTGGTTTTTTTAAATCTGCTTATAAAGAAGTATTTTGGGAGCGAACGCATCAATGGATGCTCAATAACACCTATCAATGAACAACTATCTTCTCGACGGTTTTGAATCGGATCGTTTGTGCTTTCGAAAAGTCAACCCTTCCGATGCAAAGTTCTGGCTCCCATTTCATGAGGACCCTAGAACTTCCGAATTTTGGGACGGACTTCCTACCGATCCCACAACGGCCTGCGAACAAGACTTGGAACGCACCTTTTATAGGTATTCCAATAACTTAGGAGGAAAAATGGCATTGATTTCAAAGACAACAGGTGAGTTTGTCGGTCAAAGCGGGCTTCTAGTACAAGAGGTCGATGCTAGAAAAGAACTTGAGATTGCATATTCACTTTTGCCAAAATTCTGGAAACAGGGTTATGCGATAGAAGCGGCATCCGCCTGTAAAGAATATGCGTTGTCGAAAAAGCTATCCCATTCGTTGATCTCCATTATTCATAAAGACAATATTCCCTCCCAAAAGGTCGCCCTGAAAAATGGAATGAGGCATGACACTACTACGGATTATCACGGCAACCCCGTTCATATTTTTAGAATACACATATGAAGTTCGAACATTGGGCCGTCTTTATCAACAACGAATCTCACAAGAGCGCGTTTATTCGTGCGGTATTGAACGGGCAACCTCCAAAGGCATTGAACGCCTTTAAGGATCGGAACGGTTCGCTATTCTCTAAACTCGCCATCGAACGGTTCATAGATGAAGAAGATCGGCATGGAAACAAGATTATTACCAAAGACCATGAACAGTCGCTGCGTTCTATGTCAAGTGGGGAACAGAAAAAGGCACTCCTTCACTACCTATTGGCAAAGCAGCCGGAATTTATGATCCTAGACAATCCTTTTGATAATTTGGACATCGATTCACAAGAAAAACTGACACTTACCTTGGCCGCGGAATCGATTCGTACGGTTTTCGTACTCTTGATTAGCAGAAGGGTCGATTTGCTCCCGTTTATAATGAACCACGCAATCCTTGACAAACTCGAATTAAAGGTTCAATATGATTTGAACTCCATAGGACCACAACTCATGGCGGAACCCTTCTCGGGAAAAATTCCAGAGCCACCCCAGAAATGGAAGCATACCACTAACGAATTGATCACATTGCAAAATATAAATGTCAGATTTGGGAACAAACCTATCTTACAAGACATTTGTTGGACTATAAAAAAGGGAGCGTTCTGGCAGCTTATTGGAAAAAATGGAAGCGGAAAAACAACTTTGCTCTCCATGATAACAGGTGAAAATCCGAAAGGTTATGGTCAGGAACTCTATTTGTTCGGCCGGAAGAAAGGAAGCGGGGAATCTATTTGGGATATTAAACGAAAAATCGGGTATTTCACTCCGGCAATGACCGACAAGTTCACTGGATACCATTCCGTAGAAAATATGATCATCTCAGGTCTGAACGACTCTATTGGCCTGTATATAAAACCAAGTGAAGCACAACAGCGTTTGGCTAAGGAATGGCTTGAATTAATCGGAATGTGGCCAAGTAGGGACAGACACTTCCACGATTTAAGTATGGGCCAGAAAAGATTGGTAATGACCGTCCGCGCTATGATCAAACATCCCATGCTCTTGATTTTAGACGAGCCTACGGCAGGGTTGGATGATACCTCGGCCGCTTTGTTGGTCGCCCTTGTAAACAAGATGGCTCGCGAGAGCGCAATCGCAACGATATTCGTTTCGCATCGAAAAGAACCAGGTCTCGATCCCGATCAAGTCTTCGAACTTCAACTACATGAAAAGGGTTCTAAAGGGGTGATCAAATAAAAAAGAACCGCTAAAAGCGGCTCTTTTTTATGATATGCTATAAAATCTAAAACTATTCTTCTTTACCTCCGGTCTTGATTTTCTTGCTCAGCGAATCGAACATCACAGGAGTAGCAATGAACAAAGAAGAGTAGGTACCTACGATAATACCGACAATCATGGCAAACATGAATCCTCGTAAAGACTCACCACCAAATATGAAAATCGCCAATAACACGACTAAAGTCGTCAAAGAGGTATTCAAGGTTCTACTTAAGGTACTGTTCAGTGCCAGATCAACATTTTCGCCGTTGCCCCAGCCCTTTTCCCCGATAATCTCACGTATGCGGTCAAATACGACCACCGTATCATTCAGGGAGTAACCGATTACGGTCAATATCGCCGCAATAAATGCTTGGTCGATTTCCATGTTAAAGGGCATGATGGTTCCGAAAAGGGAGAAGATTCCCAAGACGATCATAACGTCATGAAAAACCGCCGCGACAGCACCAAGGGAGAACTGCCATTTTCTAAAACGTAGTAAAATATAAAGGAAAACTACGGCCAGGGAACCTAAAATCGCTAAAAAAGCATTCTTCTTAATATCATCGGCAATGGTCGGACCGACCTTTACGGATTGTAAAATACCTATGGAATCTTCCCCGCTCCCTACTACGAAATCAGCCTTACTTGTTCCGTCAGGTAAATATTTCTGCAATGACGTATACAACTTATCGGTTATCTCATTGTCTACTTCTATACCTTCGACATCCACTTTATAAGGTGTGGTGATCTTAATTTGATTTGCCTCACCAAAACGTTTGACATTGGTACCATTACCAAAGACATCGTTCAACTCCGAAGCTATTTCAGACGGATTCACCTGCTTTTCGAAACGAACCTGATACGAGCGTCCACCAATGAAATCAACCCCTTGCTGCAGTCCCGTTGTGAACAATGAAAACACTCCAACACCGACTAAAACCAAAGACACGATGTACGCGATCTTGCGCTTGGCCAAGAATTTGATATTCATATTCTTGAATAGGTTCTTAGTAATTGCAGTAGAGAAATCAAGTGTTCTTCCCTTACCACTCAAATACCAATCAACTAGCAAACGTGTTACAAAAATAGCAGTGAACAACGAGGTCAAAATACCTATCAATAAGGTAGTTGCGAATCCTTTGATTGGGCCTGATCCGAAAAGAAAAAGAATCAATGCTGTAAGTCCGGTGGTAACGTTGGCATCCAAAATCGATGATAGTGCATTGCTAAAACCATCGGCGACCGCCTGACCCTTACCTTTACCTTTAGCAAGTTCTTCCTTAATACGTTCAAATATCAGTACGTTGGCATCCACCGACATACCGATGGTTAAAACGATACCGGCAATTCCTGGTAAGGTCAATACCGCTTCTAAGCTAGTAAGTACTCCAAAAATCAATAGAATGTTCAAAAGAAGAGCGATATCGGCAAAAAGACCTGCCTTTCCGTAATAGAAAACCATCCAGACCAATACGATTGCCATGGCGATCAAGAAAGACATCAGCCCGCTATCGATAGCCTCCTGTCCAAGAGAAGGACCCACGATTTCAGATTGAATGATCTCCGCCGATGCCGGTAATTTACCTGCGCGCAATACATTGGCAATATCCTTCGTTTGGGTGATGGAAAAAGAACCGGTTATTTCGGTATTTCCGCCACTGATACCACCTGGCACCGAACAACCGGGTGCCGTGTATACCTTGTTGTCCAAAACAACGGCAATACCGGTGTTATGTAAATTGGCATCGCTAGTCAATTTCTGCCATTCCTTGGCTCCTTTCGAGTTCATGTTCATCGTCACGGCGGGCTTGCTAAATTGGTCAAAAGTATCTCGCGCGTCACTCACTACATCGCCACTCATTCTAGGAATGCCATCTCGGTTTGATTGCAAAGCGAACAAGTCAATAACTTCAGCATCCTCTGTCTCCGGCCTTCCCCATACAAACTTGGTAAATTGGATGTCGGCAGGCAACAATCGTTGTATCTCTGGCATTCTCAAGTACTCACCTACCTTAGCGGTATCCTTTGCAGCAGCTGAGAACATCGCATTTCTGCCAGGTGTCGGCGGAAGCAATAAATCATACAAGGGATTGACCTGATTGGCGATCTCCAAAGAATCTGAACTTACATCCGACAATAGAGAGTCTAATTCGCTTTCGGGTTTGGTCTCCTCCTGTACAGGAGTGTCGATCAAGGTTTTTAGCTTTTCATTCGCTTGAATCAAAAAGGTGCTAAAACTTGTGTTATTGGGCTCATAAGTTTCCCAAAACTCCAATTGCGCAGTACTTGAAAGTAACTCCTGCGCCCTGGCAATATCGCGTGCACCCGGAAGTTCTACCAAAATACGACCTGAGGTACCAATACGCTGAATATTAGGTTGAGTAACCCCGAAGCCGTCAATACGTTCGCGGAGTACCTCAAAAGCTGAGACAATGGATTCGTCGATTTTCGTTCGGATGATCGGTTTGACCTCATCATCACTCATCTGAAAATTGACTGCATCACTAAGACCTTTGTTGGCAAAAATCTCGGGAGACGCCAATTTCGTATCGCCTTTAATCTTATCAAAGGCATCGAAAAATAAGTCCAAATAAGTATCATCACTATTTTTGGATTCCGCATCCGCATCGGCCAAAGCCTTGTTGAAGACCGGGTTTTTGGTATTGTTGGCCAACCCTTTTAGGATGTCCTTAATGGAGATCTGAAGTGTGACGTTAATACCTCCTTTTAAGTCAAGACCTTTGTTTAACTCCTTTTTCTTTGCGTTGTCATAGGTCGTAAATCCAAATATTGTATTTGACCCTACGGAATCCAAATAACTCGCGGTCAAAGCCTCTTGCTTTGAAATTGCATCAGGTTCCGAATCCGGAATTTCACTGATAGCATACGCCTTGGCATCATCTTCAACCTTATTGGTAATGAACGTATACGACAGTTGATAGATACTCACTAACCCGAACAAGAAAGCAAAGAGCTTTATTAGTCCTTTATTTTGCATGGTATTATTTATTTAAGTTTAAAAAATTCTAATGTTGTGCGACCAAAATAGCTTCAATAACTATTGTTAACTATAGTACGGCCAATTTGTTATAGCCTAAAGAATATTACTTTTGAAAAAGTGCTTAAATTCCTTAGTTGTTTTATTACGGAAATAATCGTAAGAATGTATTCATTGACAAAAAGATGCCCCTAGGCAGTTTTTGCTCAACTAGCAAGCGTAAGGTCCAGCCCTTACTTCCGGAATAATATGTGAAGTATTGTCTATTGCAATTGCAATGACTTGATGCGCATTATAGGCAACCTTTGTAAGTAGCGCTTGCCCCAAGACCAAAGCATCATTGAAAAGCAAAACTGAAGGATTGGAAAATCCTTGATAATCAGGTCTCGATTGGGAAGCAAATTTTCCATTCAAACCCAGCCCGTCACCGGTTTTTTGCTGGAGATCTGATATCACCAAGCTAAAAGACTCCGGAAGTTCCTCCTTAGGAAAATCGAAAGGCAATTCACCAATATTACTATAAGTCAAAGAAAGCTTGCTATCTTGAGAAAGAAGTTCACCAACAGTAAGTGCATCGATATCACTATAATAGCGTATGGTGAGCTTTACATCATCACTTTCTATTATCTCAATACCTGTAACACCTAAGTCGTGTAACTTTTTTGTAATGGTTGCCAACGCATCGTCACAAGCAGTGAGTGAAGTCGTCTCAGCATCGGTAAATTGTAATACAATTTGCTGATTGGCTACTTTAGTTTGTTCTTGGTTTAGCCCTATTAAGGCCAAAAGAATAATTAAAGTACTGATGTACCATTTGGATTTCATGCGGCAAAGATAGAAATAAACATAGTATTACATAATATCTTTCCTACTATATGCACTTCCGAAAGACATCCTGATATATGAAAATGCCTTTGTAATTCAACTACAAAGGCACTTCCTTGATTTATTCTTGTAAAATTGTCTATAACTCCAAAAGACCATTGGTCTTGGTAACTCCTTCAGCGCTTTCCTGCATTTTGGCCTTTTCTGCATCACTTAAGGGCACATCGACAATACGCTCGATACCGTTTTTACCGAGAATTACGGGTACTCCGATACAGATATCATTCAACCCATATTCGCCTTCAAGATAGGTAGAACATGGAAACATTTTCTTTTGGCCGCACGCAATGGCCTGCACTAGACCTGAAACGGCCGCTCCAGGGGCATACCAAGCACTGGTACCCAATAATTTTGTCAAGGTGGCTCCTCCTACTTTAGTATCATCAGCGACCTGTTGAAGACGATCTGCTGACAAAAATTCGGAAACGCGAATACTATTTCTAGTCGCATGTGAGGTCAATGGAACCATTCCTTTATCACTATGTCCGCCTATAACCATACCGTCGATATCGGAAATCGGAGCTTCCATCGCTTCCGCCAAACGGTACTTGAAACGGGCGCTATCCAATGCCCCGCCCATACCGATAATTTTGTTCTTTGGAAGATCTGTCGTTTTATGAACGAGATAAGTCATCGTATCCATTGGGTTACTGACCACAATAAGTATGGTGTTGGGGGAATGTTCCAATAGACTTTTCGATACCGTTTTTACAATTCCGGCATTAATACCGATAAGCTCTTCCCTGGTCATACCCGGTTTTCTAGGAATACCTGAAGTAATTACGGCTATATCGCTATTTGCCGTTTTGGAATAGTCGCTGGTAGAACCCGTAATCTTTGTATCAAAACCATTTAAGGAAGCGGTTTGCATTAAATCCATCGCCTTGCCTTCCGCGTAGCCTTCCTTAATATCCAATAATACTACTTCAGATGCAAAATTCTTAATGGCGATATACTCTGCACAACTAGCACCAACAGCACCTGCGCCTACTACGGTAACTTTCATATAATCTTTGTTTTACGTTGTTATTACAATTCTGCGAAATTACGAATTCCCAAAAGAAATCAGTCGATGAAATGCACATTATATTAGCATTTAAGCCAATCAAAAACTCGATGAAATGCAGATGTTGTTAAAAAAAATAGCACTTCAACGAAGAAAATCCGAATAAAGTGCGATACGTCGAATTTTAGCAATACGAAGTGACCCCAACACGTTCTAAGTAAGATTAAAGCCCCTGAATCAGTAAAACCTACAAAATGAAAAAACTGCTTTCATTTTTGGCGATTGTCGCCATTATACTAGCAAGCAATTGTTCAAGAATTCCTGAAAACAATGACCCTGTTATTGGTATTTGGTCCAATATCGAAATGACTACTAGCCAGAGTGCACGAAGTACGATCAAAAAAGAGTGGATCTTCAACGATGCCTACCTCGGACGATTTCACACCTATAGAAACAATGAAATTGAAGTCCTCACGGATTTCAGCTGGAAAAAGGACGGTGAAATGTACATTATCACGTATCCTGGTCTTGAAAACAAAACCAATGACATGGTAAAAATGAAGGAATCCGACGATGGTATCATTTTAGAAGATACTTCCGGTCAAACCATTGCCATCAAGGAATAGAAAATCTCACTCTCAAATACAAAGAAACCTGTTTGAATTATATCAAACAGGTTTTTTATTGCACGGTATTCTCAGTCTATTTCGTAGGTGTCGCCGTTTCTTCTTCCATTGTAAATTCGGTATAGTCTAAGATATAAACTCCCAAAAGACTCCATTTGAACTTATGATCGGCATACTTGGCCTTGAACTTATCATTGTCCATAAACAGATCATTAAAATGCTTATCAAAATCCTGCTTGGTCAACCAAAGCACTTTTTCATCTCCTTTTTTGATGTAATATGATTTTTTGATACCACCAGCAACTTTTAATCCGCCGGGGTTGAAAGACATCGTCTCTTTAGCCCAAGGGTCGGAGTATACTTCAATGTACTGTCCGAACTTTGGGTTTATGACCTGCATCAAATATTCAGCTTCCTTCTTTTTATTCTTCAGGGAGACCATTTGATTTGTATACATGGTATACCCTTTATTCAAATACTTTGAAGCATCGCTATTGCCCCATTTGGTCGCATCGTTTATAAAATTACTTTGCTGTTGCATCTTCTCGAAACCAGACGGTGCCATATATAAGTCTACAATTTCTTCGGCACTCACACGAAGTTTCGACCCATCTGACTTTATGAACTTGATTTCATTGATTTGGCCCTTTTTACGGTCTACATCCTTGATATCGGCCTCAACTTTCTCACCATTTTTTAGGGTCACATATGCTGGTTTCTTTCTGGAGTACGTGCTGTACGCCGGATCAAACGCTGCTTGTTTTTCACGTTCTTTCAAATCTTCTTGAGCAAAACAAATTACCACCGAAAAGAACAGTAGGGTACATAGGTTTATTTTTGTCATTTATTTTAGGTTAAATTAATAATGACTACAAATAAAAACGTCCACCAATTGGTGGACGAATTTTTGTTGTGAAAGTGTTAATTCTTATGCATCAATGTTGGCATACACAGCATTCTTCTCGATGAATTCTCTACGTGGAGGTACTTCATCACCCATCAACATGGAGAATATGCGATCGGCTTCCGTAGCGTTTTCAATAGTAATTTGGCGCAAGGTTCTGAAATCAGGATTCATGGTGGTATCCCATAACTGCTCGGCATTCATCTCACCTAGACCTTTATAGCGTTGAATACTAACCCCTCCGCTATAAGTCTCGGCAATGGCGTCACGTTCTTCATCATTCCAGGCGTATCGCTTCTTTTGTCCTTTTTTGACCAAATACAAAGGTGGTGTTGCAATATAGACATGCCCGTGTTCGATCAACTCACGCATGTAGCGGAAGAAGAAGGTCAGGATCAGGGTTTCGATATGACTACCATCTACATCGGCATCACACATGATTACAACTTTATGGTAACGCAGTTTTTCAATGTTCAATGCTTTACTATCCTCTTCTGTACCGATAGTCACACCCAATGCCGTATAGATGTTCTTGATTTCCTCATTGTCGAAAACCCGATGTGGCATCGCTTTTTCTACATTCAATATTTTACCTCGTAGGGGTAAAATCGCTTGAAAATTACGATCTCGCCCTTGTTTTGCGGTTCCGCCCGCGGAATCACCCTCAACCAAAAACACTTCACACACGGTGGGGTCTTGTTCAGAGCAATCGGACAGTTTTCCGGGCAATCCGCCAATACTCATGACCGTTTTTCGCTGCACCATTTCACGTGCCTTTGTTGCCGCATGTCTCGCTTGAGCCGCTAAAATCACTTTTTGGACAATTATCTTGGCATCATCGGGATGTTCTTCCAAATAATTGGTCAACATTTCCGATACCGATTGGCTGACTGCTGAAGAAACTTCACGGTTACCGAGCTTGGTCTTGGTCTGCCCCTCAAACTGCGGTTCCGCCACCTTTACGGAGACAATCGCCGTCAATCCTTCACGAAAATCATCGCCCTGAATTTCAAATTTCAATTTATCCAGCATCCCTGATGAATCGGCATACTTTTTTAAGGTACTGGTCAAACCCCTTCGGAATCCGGATAAATGCGTACCCCCTTCATGGGTATTGATATTGTTGACGTAAGAATGTAAATTCTCGGTATATGACGTATTATAGGTCATGGCAACTTCAACGGGGATATTGTTCTTCTCCCCTTCCATCGAAATCACGTTCTGAATCAGATTTTCACGAGTACCGTCCAAGAACTTCACAAATTCTTTCAGTCCCTCATCGGAGTAGAACGTCTCCCCAACATAACCGGATTCGCTATCCTTATCCTTTTGACGCTTGTCCATAATGGATATCGTCACGCCTTTATTGAGAAAAGACAGCTCTCTCATTCGATTTGACAAGGTCTCATAACTGTACTCGATGGTTTGGGTAAATATGGTAGGATCCGGATGAAAAGTCACTATGGTGCCTCTATAATCGGTTTCCCCCACGCTCTTCACCGGGTAGAGGGTCTTTCCTCTTTCGTATTCCTGCTCCCATACCTTGCCCTCTCGGTGCACGGTAGCTTTCAGGTGGCTTGATAAGGCATTCACACAAGAGACCCCAACACCGTGAAGCCCCCCGGATACTTTATATGAATCTTTATCGAATTTACCTCCTGCTCCGATCTTGGTCATTACTACCTCCAAGGCCGATACTCCTTCCTTCTTATGAAGTCCGACAGGAATACCCCTTCCATTATCTTTTGTAGTAATCGAATTATCTTCATTAATGACCACGCTTATAGTATCGCAATGGCCGCCCATCGCCTCATCGATGGAATTGTCTACCACTTCGTACACTAAATGGTGTAAACCTCTAACACCTACGTCGCCGATATACATTGAAGGGCGCATGCGAACATGCTCCATTCCCTCAAGAGCCTGTATACTATCCGCGGAATAATCCTTTTTTGGAGTGCTTTCACTCGCCGCGGCATCAGCTGCCTTTTTGTTTTTTTCCTCTTCGTTTTTTGCTTCGTCGCTCATAAATTAACAGGTTGTGTTTACTTCAAATTTTGCAATCTTACAAATATACGGAATACCCTATGGAATATAGCCTTATGCGGTTTTCTAAACACCTAAGTTATTAACAATTATTGTGGAAAATATTATCGCTCCAAGCTCGGAAAAAGAGATGGGTCCGTATCGAAAAACCAAGTATGCCACCCCAACTCATTTAGAACCCCGTAATAGGGGATTTCAATTATTTTATTGTTAAATTAACCTCATCTTTCCCCCATTTTTTTCAGAAGAATCAACTAGCTGGAAATTCAATGGATCTAAATATTTACAACAGTCTTTTTCTTGCAGGAATCGTTCAGGGCTTCGTTTTCGTGATCGCTGTACTTTTTTCCAAGAAATATAGGAGCAAAAGCAATTACTTTTTAATTGGTCTCATTTTTTGTCTTTCCCTCAGCAACCTCAATTATTTTTTGTCAGATGCGGGTATTATAAGTGTGAATCAGCTCTACATTTATCTCTATCTACCCCTAGCTTCTATCATTCCCCCGCTGCTTTATTTATATGTACGAACTTTTTTGTATCCTCAAAAAAAGGTGGCTCTCGGCGAGAAACTACTCTTCCTACCGTTCGCCATCTTCCTGGTACTGACCTTTGTTTTTAGAATTGGCAAATTGATCGGGGAGACCCAACCTGAATTCGATACCTTTTTCGGCTTTATCCTGAACTTACACGAAATACTTTCGGTCACGTACACCTTCATTGTTCTATCAATACTTCTCATTACGATTATTCGCTATGAAAAGCAACAGCAGAGTTTTGGACTAGCAACGGTTAGAAAACGCTTGAATTGGCTTAAAATCACCTTGACCTTACTTTTTATCTTGACTTTTTTATGGGGGTTCCTCGTCTACAAGAATATCTTTATCCCTGAGGTCTTCACATCATTCTATTTGCTTTGGCTAGGGCTTTCGGTTTTAATCTACTGGTTGGGCCATATTGGTATTTATCAATTCGGCATTCTGGAAGAACGGAAAAAAATCAGGGCTCATACGGTTAAGAACAAAAAAACAAAACCTTCGAAATCGACTAGAAATGAACATATTATAGCGCTCGAGAAACTTCTTCATGAAGATAAGATCTATCTTGATTCAAGCTTGACTCTAGAGTCCGTAGCCCAAAAACTGAACTTAAGCACAAGTTATCTTTCGCGCGTGCTCAATGCAGAGCTTCAGGCCAGCTTTACCGAATACCTGAACTCATTTCGAATCAACGAGGCCCAAAATTATTTACGAAACCCCGAGTTTTCAAAATACACTATCGTCGCCATAGGCCTAGAAGCCGGATTTAACTCCAAATCAGCCTTTTTCAACGTATTTAAAAAGGTTACTGGCAAAACCCCTCTGGAATTCAAAAAGGAACATCTTCGATCAGCCTAGCGTTTATCACTCTTTTATCGAATAGCTTTCTACTGATGGGTTCAAGCCATTTACAGGGAGACTAGTGCTAAATATTGACAAAAACAAGAATCTGGACAACAGACATCAAGCGCGCTTCTACTTTAGTTCGGAGAACCAAAAAGATATCCTTAACTAAAATTCCATCTACTATGAAAGCAAGAAGCAAATGTTCCTATTGGACCATAGTTTTCGTATTGTCCTTATTCTTTCTGTCCGCCTGTGATCCCGAAGAAAAAGATATGGAGGATGATTATGATCGAAATTATCCAGAAAACATAGCCTATTCAAAAACCACTTTGTAACCATCAAATACCTATATATTATGAAAAGAGTATTGCGCTTTACCGTATTGATATTTTTATGTTTTAGTATGAACAGCTGTGTTCTTTCATGCCGAGATATAGTCCTAAGCCCTGTAGTAGGCATCGATAGCTCAAAATTCAGCGAAGAAGGGGACTACGGAGGTTCTAATGATGGAAGTTCATTGATAGGTCTTCAATTGGGGGTGGATGCGCTCGCCCCTCTTACGAATCAGCTCCTCCTTGAAGGCGGCCTGCGCTATGCCGCCAAAGGAAACAAAACCTCGTTTGACGATGGAGGCGAATTCGAAGGGGAGAACTATAGTTTTGAAGACAAGACCCGTTTGAATTATATTGACCTTCCCATTTTAGCGCGGTATCGGCTGGGAAATAGTGGCTTCAGTGCTTACGGAGGGGTACAGCCTTCACTACTATTGAGCGCACAGCAAAAAAGTTCCGGTACAGGTTCGGCAGATCAATCGATGCGGGTTACCGATAGTTACAAAACACTTGATTTTGCTGGAAGTCTAGGTATCGGATATCAATTTCAAAATGGCATACGTCTCAACCTAGGGTATGACCATGGGTTTTCGAACATTGCAAAAAGTGATGCTTTTGGTGCGGGTGCCATCAACAATCGCACGTTCAAACTTTCCGTAGGCTATACAATTCCACTAAAAAAATCAAACTAATAGCTTCAGTCCGGAATAGGAATTGAATCTCAAAAGTACATTAGAACTATCCTTACCGGTTATATTGAAAATGTGACAATACAAAAAGTCCCGCCTTACGACGGGACTGATTGACTAATTAAAATAAAAACTGAACAAAAACAGTAATTATTACCGTTATCGGATTTCCGAATATCTTTTAATACGCATCTTCGTGAACATTAGCTACCGCCCTACCCGATGGATCATTCATATTTTTAAAAGCCTCATCCCATTCCAAGGCAATTTTGGTACTACAGGCCACCGAGGGTTCTTGCGGAACACAAAGCGCCGCAGCATCTGAAGGAAAATGACCTTCAAAAATAGAACGATAATAAAACTCTTCTTTGGTGGTAGGGGTCTGAATCGGAAAGCGGAATCGTGCATTTGCCAACTGTTCATCAGAAACTTCACTGTCTACCAACTCTTTAAGCGTATCTATCCAGCTGTAGCCCACGCCATCTGAAAATTGCTCTTTTTGCCTCCAAGCCACGCTTTCAGGCAACATATCCTCAAAGGCCTTGCGAACTACCCATTTTTCCATTCGCTCCCCATTGATCATTTTATCTTTAGGGTTGATAGACATAGCAACATCCATAAACTCTTTATCCAAAAAAGGCACTCTACCTTCGATGCCCCATGCGGCAAGGGATTTATTCGCTCTCAAGCAATCGTACATATGAAGTTTATCCAATTTACGGACCGTTTCTTCATGAAATTCTTTTGGGCTCGGGGCCTTATGAAAGTATAAATATCCTCCGAACAACTCATCGGCACCTTCGCCAGAAAGCACCATTTTAATTCCCATTGACTTAATTACCCTGGCCATGAGATACATCGGGGTCGAAGCTCGAATGGTAGTAATGTCATAGGTTTCTAGGTTAAAGACCACATCTTTGATTGCATCTAAACCTTCTTGAATCGTAAACTTGATCTCATGATGTACGGTTCCGATATGATCCGCTACTTTTTGGGCGGCGGCCAGATCTGGAGAACCCTCAAGACCTACTGAAAAAGAGTGCAATTGAGGCCACCAGGCGTCAGCTACATCGTCAGACTCAATTCGTTTTTGCGCATATTTTTTTGCGATGGCCGAAGTGACCGAAGAATCCAATCCACCAGAGAGCAATACGCCATAAGGCACATCTGACATTAATTGCCGGTGCACAGCTGCCTCCAAAGCCTCTTTAATTTTTTGTATACTGGTCTCATTCTCCTTAACGGCCTCATAATCCATCCAATCTCTGGAATACCACTTTTTCAGCTCGCCATCACGACTATGCAGGTAGTGCCCCGGTGGAAACAATTCAATTTTGCTGCAGGTACCTTCAAGCGCCTTCAGCTCGGAAGCCACGTAAAAGGTTCCGTTTTGATCCCATCCCATGTACAAGGGAATGATTCCCATATGATCTCGAGCGATGAAATACTCATCCTTCACAGCATCATAGATCGCAAAGCCGAAGATGCCGTTCATCTCATCGATAAACGATTCCCCTTTCTCTTGATACAGTGCTAAAATCACTTCACAATCCGATTCGGTTTGAAAGTCATAGGTACTTTCAAACTGTTTCCTCAGTTCTCTATGATTATAAATCTCACCGTTGGCCGCCAAAATCAACTGACCATCAGGACTTAATAGGGGTTGCTTTCCAGATGCCGGATCCACTATCGCCAAGCGTTCGTGGGCCAATATGGCCTTATCATCCGAATAGATGCCACTCCAGTCAGGACCTCTATGGCGCACCTTTTTTGACATTTCCAATAACTGGGGGCGTAGGACCTCGGTACTTTCCTTGACGTCAAACGCGCATACAATTCCACACATACCAAATACTTATATGAATTAAGATTACAAAGATGAATTTAAAGTTTCAATTATAAAACATAAACAGCTATATTGGTTATGAATCAAAACAATTTTTAATAAATAGTGGAGTGATCATCGTTAGTATGGTAATTTCAACTCATTGGAATAGTCATACTGTAAGTAGGGCGAAATTTAACGACTCTTTAGGAAAGAATGGCTAGAATTCACATTAGTTTTAGCCTTTAAAAACTCAAGATATTATGAAAAATGTATTTACCATTGCCCTTGTGGCAATTGCTTTGGTTTTCTCTGTAGAAGCCAGTGCACAAGATTTCGCAGGATTGGATAAAAGTCCAATGGATGCCGCTGCTTTTCCTTCAAGTTACAAAGTATCGGAAAAAACGGTTCGTGTCACGTACAGCCGACCACAATTAAAAGGGCGCTCAATCTCCGATTTGGCTCCAGCTGGAAAAGTATGGAGAACCGGGGCAAACGAAGCTCCCGAAATTACCTTTTATAAGGATGTTACCTTTGGAGGCACTGCGGTTGCCGCAGGCACTTATTCACTATTCACCATTCCCGGTGAAGGGGAATGGACCATCATCTTGAATAAGAATTTGAACCAATGGGGTGCTTATTCTTATGATGAAGGTGCTGATGCTGCTCGTGTAAAGGCTTCGGCCTCATCGGATGGAAAGTCTCTTGAGGAATTCTCTGTTACCTTCAAAGAAGTAGAAGGTGGTGCGCACATGATTATGGGCTGGGGATCTACTCGTGTTTCGGTTCCGGTTATGATGTAATCATTCGATATAGCTATAAAGAACCGAAGCCAAAAGCTTCGGTTTTTTTGTGTTTCCGCAGTTCCTCATTGGGATAAAGAACCACGAGACCTTATGGGGAAAACGGTCACTTTTACTGATTTCCGTACCATTTCAACAGCTTTAATTACCGAAGCGCTCATCGCCTATCTAGGAATACCATCAATATAGGTTAGCTCCGCAGTCGTCGAAGGAATTTCGCCTAAGGGTATCTGCATGATATCCTTATCGTAGATTACGAAATCAGCCAGTTTTCCCTTTTCAATACTTCCCTTTTCATTTTCCTCGAAGTTGGAATAGGCCGCCCAGATAGTCATTCCCCTGAGTGCCTCCTCTCTCGAAAGCGCATTGTTCATTTGATATCCTTCTTTTGGAAACCCCGCCAAGTCCCTTCTTGCAACAGCCGCATAAAATGTGTGGAAAGGACTCACACCTTCCACTGGAAAATCGGTACCTAGCGCCACTATCCCTGCTTTCTCCAATAACTTTTTATACGCATAAGCTCCTTTTACCCGTTCGACCCCGAGCCTATCCTCGACCCAGTACATATCGCTGGTGGCATGGGTCGGTTGGACCGAGGGAATGATTCCCTGTTCAAAATAATCGAAGTCCGCGACGTCAAGTACCTGGGCATGTTCAATTTTCCATCTTCTATCTTCCTTTCCTTTCAACACCTTTCCGTATGCACGTAGTACCGCGGCATTTGCGGAATCACCTATGGCATGTGTATTCATTTGATAGCTAGTGGCCGCAATACGTTTCGCCAAGGTTTCAATCTCAGCTGCAGGAGTGATCATAGCGCCTAAGTGACCCGGCTGATCGGTGTATTCCGTTTTCAATACCGCTCCTCTTGAACCGAGTGATCCGTCAGCGTACACTTTTATGGAACGCACATGCAATCGGTCTGTCTTCAAAGGTCCTTTGTCAAGATAATACGTTAAATTTTCAGGAGTATTACTGACCATGGCATAGACTCTTATCGCCAGCTCGTCATTCTGCTGTAAGCTATCGATCAAGTCAATGGTCGATTTATCGAGTCCGGCATCATTGACTGTGGTCAGCCCCATGTTCAGACATTGTCGTTCTGCTGCCTTTAGCGCCTGTATTCGATCACTTCTGCTCGGGGTCGGTATAATGGAATCTATCAATGACATAGGACTGTCAATCAACACGCCGGTAATACCAGAGTAGCCACCGGTCCATTTTTTTACGATTTCACCCCCTTCTACCTTGGTACTCCAATCGATTCCTGCCAGGTCCAACGCCTTCTGATTTACCAAATAGGCATGGCCATCAATGCGCTCCAACACTACTGGAATATCCGGAAACATGGAATCAAGCCTTGTTTTGACCGGAAATTCCTTGATTTCCCAGTCATTTTGATCCCAACCATCACCAAGGATAAAGTCCTGCGAATTTTCTTTTTGGTACTCACCTATACGTAGCAACACCTCATCGAAGCTTTTTGTGCCCACCAGGTCTACTTCCTGTTGTTTAAGTCCCAATCCGTAAAAGTGGCAATGTGCATCGATTAGGCCAGGAGTGATTGTTTTACCATCGGCGTCGACCAGTTGATTTGACGTATAAACACTTCGAATTTCCTCCGTGGTGCCGACGGCGATAAATTTACCGTCATGAACCGCAAAGGCCTCGGCCTTGGAAAAATCGTTATCTACAGTGTATATGTTCGCATTGATAATGACCAGATCGACTTTTTCCTTAAAGTACTCGCAACTTGTTAGTACTAAAGCTATAAGCAATAGTAATTTTTTCATGGCTGGTTGGTTATTGTCGACTAAAAGTAAAGAAATATTGTAGAACTATACCATAATATTCGATTGGAAATCGAATGAAACAAGCTCAAACCTCGTACTTATTCAAAATAAAAAACTACGGACAAAGGTGTCCGTAGTCTACAATATGTTCGGTTTTAAAAAGCCTTACTGTGGTGAAATACTTTTCACTCCTTTGATGGTATAGGTTCCGGAAGCTGAAGTGCTCGTGCCGGAAATCTGACTTCCCTTCGCAGATAAGGAAACGGAAACACTTTCTCCTTCGACGTTCAATTTAAAGGTTATATCGTTTCCTTTAACCACAATATCAGTACCGTTCAATGCGCCGGCAGCTAATTGAACTTGAACCTTGTAAAGGTCACCGCTCTTTACGATCATTAGTAGTCCACTGTCATATCCTTCAGGCGCACCCGCTGCGGTATACTCCCAGCCACCTACAAGATGGTCTTTGGTACTAATGACAATATCATCACTAGAGGAACTTGCCCATATTTCTTGTGGTGCAACCAGAAGTGCACCGATCATCAGCAAAAACCCAGCTAATTTTTTCGTAGAATTTTTCATGTTCGTTTGTTTAATGTGTTAGTATTTAATCTTAGTAAATGTAAAAATTATTCATCAAAATCGCTCAAACACCCTTAAAAGCTAATTTTTCTGGGAAGCGATCCAACCCTCTATTTTCTCTTCAAGCAAGATCAGTGCCAAACTACCGGAGTTCAAAACTTGATTATGGAATTCCTTGATATCAAAAGCATCTCCCAATTCTCTTTCCGCCTTAGTGCGCAGTTCGCTGATTTTGAGCTGTCCGATCTTATACGATAGTGCCTGGCCCGGTGTGGCCATATATCTTTCGATTTCAGCGATAATACCGTCTTCGGACTCCGCCTCATTCTCTAAAGAATATTGAATCGCTTCCTCACGTGTCCAGCCTTTTGCATGAATGCCAGTATCGACAACCAAACGAATAGCGCGGTGCATTTCCATACTCAACATTCCAAAATATTGAAAGGGGTCTTCATACAAACCCAATTCCTTCCCTAAAGATTCGGCATATAGGGCCCAACCTTCCACAAAGACACCCATACTTTCGGGATGCAAAAATTCAGGAAGATCTTGATTCTCCTGTTGCAAGGACAACTGAAAATGATGACCGGGAATGGCTTCGTGCAAAAACAAGGCTTCGTCAGCGAACTTGTTGTAATGCTCCACATCTGGAATAGGAATATAAAAAGTACCAGGTCGCGTCGCATCTTTTGAACCTGGAACGTATTCCGCGCTTGCCGAAGCCTCTCTGAATGCCTCCGTTCGCTGAACCTTAAAACCTGCTTTGGGTTTCAGATCGAATAACGTATTCAACTTGGGTTCCATGCGATTTTGAATGGCATTGAAATTAGCGATTACTTCTTCCGGCTTTGAAAAAGGCATTTGATCTTTGCGCTGTCTGACGTGATTAAAAAAGGCTTTTAGGTCTCCCTCAAAACCGATCTCACGTTTCACTTTCTCCATTTCCCCCAAAATACGCTGTACTTCCGTTTTTCCGAGCTCGTGAATCTCATCAGCCGTCATAAGGGTCGTAGTGTGCAGTTTTATGAGGTAGTCGTAGGTTTTCTTTCCATTCGGTACGTCTGAGAGTCCTGAAGTTTCTCTGCAGACCGGCAGATACCTTTCCTTAAGAAAGGTATCGAGCAAGGCATACTTCGGAATCAATCGATCTCTGACAAAAGCTTCGTACGCTTTTGTGATCCGTTCTCTATCAGCCCTGTTTACCGCTTCTGAAAAGTTTCGTAGCGGTTCGGTAAACAAATGATCCCCTACACCTGAATTGATGAACTCCTGTAATTGCGGGATGATCTTCACTACTATTTTTTTAGGAAGTACGACACCCTGACCCATACCTTCCTCCATTTTTTCGATACACGTATCCAAAAAAACGAGGTAGTCTTCTAAACGTTCCAACCAATTGTCATAATCTTGGGCCGTCTTGAAAGGCTGAACACTGGCCCCACTGCCCAATTGGGCAACATAAAGGTGCAAAGACTGTATTTGCAATAGCGGCATCAATTCAAAACTGGGCAGATCGTATACCGGGGAGGCCATGGTCACCAGATCATTCTCAAGACCTTCGAGTTTAATAGCGCAATCCCACCGCATCACCCGGAGACTTAACCATTGCTCTTTGCTCACCATGGACTCGTCATACTGATCGAGCATGGTCAAGAAGCTACTATACTTTTCCTTCAGCGTCTCTTGATACGCATCAGAGATATAATTCGCAATAGTGTCATTGTAGGTATGGAATCCAGCTTTTGTCGCCTCAATAGGATTAGCACCTTTTTTGAACTCGTAATAGGCCTCGAAAACGGTGTCTATAGGAGCCAATTCATTTTCAGGGGTTTTATTCTTTTCATTACAGGAAAATAGGAGGAACAAAACCAATAAAAAAATCGTGTGCCCTCCATTGGGTCTTGTATTGCGATGATAAATCCACATATTCAATTCTATTTCTTTGTTCGAGAGTGTTTTCGTTCTTTCATCTTTACGTAAATCAACTTTTTACGTCCTTTTGAATCTTCCCTACGTTCCACATCAACGGCATTGATAGATTGAAAAAGTGGTGTCAGTTTTTGAAATCCATAATTACGGGAATCGAAGTTGGGTTGTTTCTTCTGTAACAAACTGCCCACATCACCCAAAAATGCCCACCCATCATCATCGGCCACATCATCAATAGTACTTGAAATCAGGCGAAGGTCCTTTGGGGTAATCGCATCAACGGCACTCTTTCTTTTTGTTTTCTTCTGATCCACGTCGTTGGCATCATCTTCAGTTTGGTTTTTTAGGATCTCGATGTAAATGAACTTATCGCAAGCAACTATAAATGGATTGGGTGTTTTCTTTTCACCGATTCCGAAGACTTGCATACCTGCTTCGCGAAGTCGGGTCGCTAATCGGGTAAAATCGCTGTCACTACTGACAATACAAAAACCGTTCACTTTGCCCGAATACAGAATATCCATGGCGTCGATAATCATTGCAGAATCTGTCGCATTTTTACCCTGTGTATAACCGTATTGTTGAATCGGCGTAATAGCATTCTCCAAAAGAATATTTTTCCATTTGCTTAAACGGGGGTTGGTCCAATCCCCATAAATACGTTTTATAGTTGGGTTGCCGTATTTGGCAATTTCCTCCATCATTTCCTTGACGTAGGCCGAGGGAATATTATCGCCATCAATAAGTACTGCTAAATTTAAGTCCATTCATTCCTGTTTTTGTAAAGGTAGCGGGTTTTCTACTATTATGACTCTTTATACAGGTCTCTCCATTTTAATTTTATTAAATTTCATATTTCAATGTTTAACAATATATTTTTGTTGTTTATCAATAAATTATTATTTCTTTACAATATCTTATTAATCTAGAATATGAAAAATCGAACTTCAAGCTCGGCTAAAGCTCTTGTCTTATTCCTACGCTACTCACTTATTGCCTTTTTCGCGTGTAATGTCTTTTTCTTTGTTCAGTTTTTGATTTTCCATTTGGGGCCGGCACTCTTGTTTGGTGAAAGAAAAGGGGTTTATTTACCGATAGTATTTAAACCCACTAATCAGGGCGTTCTAACTTTGCCTCACACAGACTACGAATATATGTTCGATATACCATCTGCCACTGGCACTTTCCAAGCATTCGGACTCCCCCTAAAAATATTCTATATCTATTCATTTGGAGGTATCGTTTATTATGCTTGCCTTTTTCTAATTACGTATTTAATTCTCAAAATGCTGAAGAATGCACAAGAGGGTAACTTTTTGGTAGTTAAAAATGCCATTCGATTACGATATATCGCTCTATTACTCATTGTTTCACTTCTGCGGGACAAACTCACCATTATCGCTTCCTCTTTCTACCTCAGGGAAAAAATAGAACTTGCCGGAATTGAATTCTACGATTTTACCTCTTACACATTTGACAATTGGAAATATATTTTCATCTTTCTTTTTCTTCTTATCATTGCGGAAGCTTTCCGACTGGGGGCTCAGTTAAAAGAGGAAAACGATTTAACTATTTAAAAGCAACACATGCCCATTATTGTAAATCTTGATGTGATGCTTGCCCGTAGAAAAATGTCTTTGACGGAACTCTCCGAAAAAGTGGGCATCACCATGTCAAATCTGTCCATCTTGAAAAAAGGAAAAGCCAAGGCCATTCGTTTCAGTACGTTAGAGGCGATATGTACGGCTTTGGAATGTCAGCCTGCCGATATTTTGGAATTTAGGGCCGAGGACTAGCGCGCAGAATCGCTTAAGGTACCCCTTCACAAACAATCATCTTCAAAAGAACAATCGTATGAAAAAGCTTCAATTCTTATTATCTCTTTTTTCGCTGAGTACCTCAATACTGAGTTACGCACAAAATCTACCGAGTTTACTAACCGAGAAGGACATCAATTCCACATTTTCAATTCTGGCATTTGATGAAGATGCCCAGGAATGGGGAATTGCCGTCGCAACGGACAATATTTATGTTGGGAATTCGACCATATATATTGAACCCGGGCTCGGCGCTTTTTCGGTCATCGCCGAAACCGAACCCCGATATGCGAAGGAAGGTTTGGAAAAACTCAAAAATGGGAAATCCATTGAACAAGCCATCGGCGAAGTAAAAGCTACGGATGACGTGTCGCACTATCGACAAGTGTCAGGGATCGATGCTAATGGAAAGGTGTTTGCATTTACAGGACAATCGTTGCACTATTGGAAAGGGAAGGCCTCGCAAATTTTAGGAGACAGCTATGTGGTCATAGGCAATCAGCTTGCTGATGATGTGCTTTCCGAGATGTCGAAAAGCTTTGAAAGCTCTAGCGGAGCACTGGCGGAACGCCTCTTAGAAAGTCTAATTGCTGGGCAGAAGGCGGGCGGACAGATTTCAGGAAAACAATCGGCTGCGCTAGTTGTCAAAGGAACCCATAGCGAATGGTTCAATCAAATCGATTTGCGTGTCGATCATTCCAAAAAGCCGATTGAAGAACTGAAAACCTTACTAGCATACCACTATGGTCGAATTCGGCTCAATCAAGCGCTTTATGCCAAAAGGAACGGGAACGTAGAAAGAGCGACACAAAAATTAACGGAGGCGGAGACGATGCTCGAAGGTTGGACCGGAATGTATGCAAGAATTGCCGGAGCAAATATTCTAATGGGCCATGAGGATGTCGCAGTCGATTGGATCAAAAAGGGATTAAACGAGAACCCCAATTGGTCTGTTAATCTTCCGGCGTTCTATATGCTACGCCATCATCCGGACTTGAAATCGGTTATTCTACCAGATTCATTTGGCCTGACGGACTGGGAAAGCGCCATCGGTATGTTAAGCAATATCGGAAAAGAACCGGAGGCGATAACTCTAGCCAAAGAGCTGATCGCCAAAAAAGTGGAGTCCTCGTATTTGAATTTCCTGCTTGGCAGAAGCTACTTTTATGAGAAAGAAAAAAACAAGGCAATTACATATCTCGAAAGGGCCCTAAAACTAGATCCTAATAATATCGAGGCGGAAAACTTGTTGGACAAACTAAGGGAATAGTAGGGACTACTGCGGATTCTTGGCCTTCAAGCTCCCAAAAACCAAAAACACCAAAAAAGCCAAGCCCAACCAACCCAATAGTTGGTACGAACCAAAAGTAGAAAAACATAGGCTAAAAATGCTGGGAGCCAGGGCACTGGCCAATATCAAAAAGGACATCACCTTGCCAGTAATCGCACCCAAATGATCACGCCCATAAAAGCGAGGCCAAACAATGGTATTCAATACGGCAAAGAAGCCACTCATCATGCCGAAACCGACTACCAAGAGTGGAATACCTGCGGCCGTAGGCAAATATAAAAACCCTATGGAAGCCACGATTCCTCCTGAAATCATCAGATACAAATACAGTCGCAATCGCAGATAATCACTTAAATAGTTCGCCACCATTGAAATGGAAACGGCAACCACCGAAGCCGGTAAAAAAATAGAAATCGCATCTTCTTTCGGAAAACCTTCGCTAGCAAAGATGGAAACGATGTGAAAGGTCAACCCGGTGATAAAAAAGCTATTGAAGGAAAGCATAAGCGCATACATCCAAAATGCGCGTGTAGCCGTGGCCTCCTTCAATGTAAATTGTTGGTGCGCCCGCACAGGGGTCGTCTCCGATTCGGAGGATATCCTTACGCCATCAGGTAGAAGTCCGAATTCTTCGGGTTTGTTTTTATAGAATATCCAGATCAATACACTAGCGGCTAGCAGCCCAAAACCCAAATAGTGCCAGGCCCCTTGCCATCCACTTGTATCGATAAGATAATCAATCCATAGTGGCGAAGAAGAAAATCCAAAAGAGAGTGCTACACTACTGAACATATTCACCTTTCCACGGTTTTTATCGAACCACATCATAATCACATTTCGAGAGGCCATAGTCAACACCCCTTGCCCCGCAAAGCGCAATAAAAAAAACAAAAAGGTCATTAATAGAAAAGGTACGAGCCAGGTATCACTATCCAGTGACTCTTTGACAAAAGTGCTCATTTGTACCGACCAGGAACATAAAAACAGGGCCATTGCCAAAACCAAGGCGGCGTAGAAGGCTACCAATCGTGCCCCATACCTATCGAACCAAATACCCGCACGGCCAATGACCAAAGAGCTAGCAATGGTACCGATCATATAGGCATTACTGAATTGATTTCTCGAAAGGCCCAGCGCATCTTTGACGGGATCGGTAAACACCGATACTCCAATGGTCTGCCCAGGAATACTACAGTAGATACCGACCGTACCGAAAAAAAGAATCACGTAACCGTAAAAAATTGGGCTCCTGGTAGGATCGATGAACGTAAAGTTTTTGGGCATTCAACTTGAGTAAGCCGTAAAATTACCGATTTTACCGTTCTTTCACCCTACTTAGTGATCTCTTCTTGAAATCGTGAATTCGACCCTGCGATTTTTGCGCCTTCCCTTTTCATTGGCATTAGTGGCCACTGGTTTGGTTCCGCCATGTCCTTTCCATGAGACACGACTTTTGTCCAAACCCAACTTGATCAAATGCTTTGCTACCGCTTCGGCCCTCTTGTCGGACAATGACAGGTTATAGGAATCGGATCCAATACTATCAGTATGCCCATTGACCATGACTCCGAGCCCTTTATCATTATTGAGGTACTTGTACAGGGTGGACATTTCCTGTAGCGCAAGATCACCTACATCGAATCGATCAAACTCAAAATAGAGATTTTTGAACACGTGTGGGGTGTCAAGTTCAAAAGAAGTTTTATCCCCCTTTTGGGAGGCTATAGCGCTTGAATCCGAATTGTTTTCATCCAAAGCCTCCACTAGCACCATATCGATATAATAATACGCCCCTTGCTTAGCATTCTTTTTGGTTTTGAAAAGACGGGTTCGGGCATTGGGTTTAAAATTGCCCAAGGTCATAAAATGTTCATCGCCCTTTGCCGTAAATTGGGTATAAACTTGAATCCAATCTTTGGTATCGGAATAAAAATTGGAATACCCCACTTCCATGAAAGTGTACTTGTTCGTAGTATTTCGGTACAACTGTTTTTTAGACAGTTCCTTTTTTAAAGGAATTTCTATTTTATCCTTTGAGAATAGAATTCCGAACTCCTTTACAGCAAAATCTGAGCGTTCGGCCAAACTCACATAAAAAGAGACATGGTATTTTCTACCTTTTACCAAAGGCCGCACTAATTCGGCTTGAAGGTACTCACGATAATCATTGGGTGCATAAAAGTACAGCCCCGCATACCCCTCACCAAAATCGGCGGGCTGAGTGCCATTGAAATTTTCGGGAGTACCCATGGCCTCACTGCAGCCATGAAAATAATCGGTGGAGCCGCTTGTAGGTGTGGACCAGTAGTCTACATCAGCGTTGAAATTCCCCAAGGTCTTGGGACAGTTCGAAAATTCCTCAAAACTTGGATTCCTTATCAGATTTTGACAAAAGAGAGCTGTCACGCAGCTGAAACATAAAAATAGTGCGGTATGTTTTTTTTCAGCAATAGAGACCATTGAAGGTAATTTAATACCCTCTAAAATAGGAATTTAAAGAAAACTAAAAGCGGTAATCCACCCTCGTTCGATAAAATGTACGGTTCTAAGGCTGTGCTGTTATTGGTCTTCATCAAAAGTACCCGAGGCATAATAATCCTTTTTCTTTCTGGACAATACAAATTCTACCCTCCGGTTTTTTTCTCTGTTTGCTTCCGTTTCGTTGTTTACCACAGGACTTCCGTCACCATAACCCCGCCAAATAATTCGATTCGACCGCACCCCTTTTTCAATAAGAAAGTCCGCAACGGTCTTAGCTCGCTTTTGCGAAAGTGCCTTATTATATTCCTTCGTACCCATATCATCGGTATGGCCGTACACAGAGACGGTGAAACCCCGATGGGCTTTCAAGTACTCAACAAGATCGTTCAACTGGGCCTCCCCCTCGTCAGCAATACTATAACCGTCAGTATCGAACGTCAAATTCTCAAAAACATACACTTCATCGAGTACATAGCTGGCCTTCAAAGGACCGACGAAAAACATATCTACGTAATAGTAGGCTACTTTCCTAAGATTCTTCCCGGAATTCAGCAAACGTGTTTTACTGTTCCCATTGAAGTTACCAATGGTCAGAAATCGCTCGGTTCCGTCCGCAATATAAACTCCGGTTACCTCCGTCCATTCCTTTTTATTCGCAAAAAACTCATGATTCCTAATAAGGCTATAGTTATACGATTTCTTACGGGTCATGAGGTTCAACGGAATATTGCGTTTCGTTTGAAAACTGGGGGGTTTGTCCGTAAATAATATTCCAAATTCATTGACTCCGTATTGCGATTCATCGGCCAAACTTACTTGAAAGGAAAAAACATACTTCTGCCCTGGTATTAAGGATTCTTTTAACTCAGCTGTCAAGTATTCGCGATAGTCCTTAGGCCCATAAGCATACATTCCAGCATACCCATGCCCATCAAAAGGAGCCTGAGCCCCAATAAAATTTGTCTCACTCGACATTGAAGGACTACAAGAATTAAAATAATCGGTACTGCCATTAGTGGGCTGATGCCATGAAACGACCGCACGTTCCAAACATCCAAATTCTGAAGGGCAAATCAAAAAATCTTCGAAACTGGGGTTTTTGACCAAATTCTGCGCGTTCAAAGAAAAAGACCACAACAGTGCCAACAGGAGCGGTAGCAGCACCGAATCGGTTTTAAAAAGGTCTAATCGTTTCATAACAAGTAAGAAAAAAGCTACTTTATTTGAAATGATAACGAAAGCTTGCCTAAAAAATTGGATTTATTCGATGAACGGCAGATTAAAATAGAATTCAAAGTGATGACTATCAGATTTTTACAACAAGTACTCTTTAAGACTCAACTACATTAAAAATCGATACTACGAGTGATTTGAATCAAAATGGGGTATTTGAAATACGCATATCATCCATCAACAGTACCGTTGGCTCCTGCGAAGCGGAAATACCTACTTCCAGTATGTTTTGAATCGCATTGGCCGTTGGCAGGTTGATTCCTGCCATGGACATCAGTTGCACCCCGTCTTGCCAAAGCTCGATTAACCCGTTGTCCGTATTGCTGAACTTCAAATGCACCTTTACCTTGAACCACTGGTTTTGAGGAACTTCGATCATAGTGGCAGAGGTAAAACGCAACTTTGCGCCGAATTTGTTCTCCACTTCCAACTTGTTATCTCGGATGACCACTCTTGGGCCTGGAGATCCCTCAAAATACACATTTTCGAAATCGACGATACTGTACGGCATGCCACTCTTGATGAAGTACCTGGCCTCGTACCACAGATCCATATCTTTTTTGAAATAGCCCAAAACCGAAGTAAGACTACATTTTGAGGTAACCATATCGGCACTTGGTGCGATACTACTAAATTCAATAACTTGATTTGAAGTGTTTTCAGGATCTTGGACCAATGTAATGGTGTTGTCCAGAAAATCACAGCTATCATCCAAGATACACTGGCTTAAGGCTACATATTCACTCACCGTTTTAGCCTTCGGACTCTGTAGTGTAAAATTCGTCCAGAATAGATTCGGATCATCGATATCGGAAATAAAGAGTTCTACAAACCGTGGAGCTTCAAAATTTTCGCTATACGAATTCTTTATGGGCACCATATCCCTTTCATCCTTTAGGAAGATGCCCGAGGAAGTGATGGTGTAATTTCGCTCTTCAAAATCGGGTTCAAAATATTGAAGTTCAAACTGACAATTGCCATTCGAATTCAGAAATACCTGCCCGTCTTCATAGATGAAGATATCATTGCCATTGGGATCGGAAAAATTTTCCAAAAGATTATCGGTGGCACACCCCTCTTGCGCTTTGGGGATTTCCGGTCTAATTACCGGTTCGCTGCCCTCAGAGCAACCCACGAAGCCAATAAAAATGCTCAAAAAAATACTGATCACTAAGAAGGTCCTTACCATAAAGACTTTGCTTTCAACTTCTTATCAAACGTAAAAATTCGATACTTATTGATAGCGGTATGACAACGTACCTCCTACAAATCGAATTTAAAGGTAGCACCGCCCAAAACTTGAAGCCCTTGCACTGGAAAATTCGCCCATCTTTGGTAATTGTTATTGGCGATATTGGAAGCTCTTACAAAAATCGAGAGTTGGTCGCTTAATCGATGACCGATGTGCGCATTGGCGTCAAAGAAACTATCTAAAGTGATGATTGTTGTAGGAAAATCAAAAGGTTGTGTATTGGCTTGGGCGATTTGGGAAAAATCCTTTCGTTCCCCTACGAAAAAGAGGTTAGCACCCATAAACCATTTTTCGCCAATCTGATAATCGAGAAACAAGGATCCCTCTACTTCCGGTAAGTTCCAGGCCGGGTTGCCCGTTTCAGTATTGTAATTGTAATAATTACCATTGATACCCAAGGTGAAGTTCCGGTTGACATCGATATTCAGCTCCGCGAAAATACCCAAGGTTTTCAAATCATCATAGAACAGTTCGAAGGAGTTTCCGAAGGTATAGCCTTTCTCATCAAATCGAGTACTGTGTTGCGGGTTTAAATTAAACAGCGGTTTTCTGTTTTCAGCCGTATAGGAGCCCTTGATGTTATAACTTAAATTCGGTAATAACTGGCCTCGTAGACCAATATAGGAATCATATTGGTTGTCCGTAGGTTGAATGGTCAAGGTAGGGGACACAAACGGATTTTGGGCCACAAAACCATAATACGAATTCTGTACCAATTCTCCTTCGATACCTCCATATGCTATCGCCAGTTCATCTACCAAGCGGTAAGATGCGGTAACCGCCGGATAAATATAAAAGTTGCTGTCACTGCGTTGTGTATCGAGACCGTATACCAGATTAATACCAAGGTTTAGTGAAAGATCATCACGCAATAGCGTCAGACTCGGATTCACACCCACCTGCAAGTGACCATAGTCAATGCCGGCCGTATTTTCCGTATTATTCAAATCGGCATTAGCAAAGCTTCCGTTCACATAATCGGCCTTCAAACGAATTCCGAAATTCTCCTCTCCTACAGGAAAATCAAAGGAGGGTTCAAAAATCACCCGGTTTTCACCTGATTTTACGGTATCCCAAAAGCGACGGTACTGTAATTTGGCCCCTTTGAAGTAACTATCTTCAAAATTCACATGTGCTCCACCTTCGGCCATAAAATAGTTTTGTCGGGCATCAACATCAAGCAGAATATTGGTAAAGGGGGGTTGTGAAAAGAAGCCCTCCTCTGTTCCGTACCAATTATATAATTGATGCTGAACCCCAAGATCGATTCCCCAATCGTAGTCCCTATCCCTTTTTTTGAAGGCCGCGTCCAGTCGGGTATCCGAAAATATATTGTTCAGTGGAAGGTTATCAAAATCTCCCCTAGACGAATTATGGTCCAATCCGATGGTATAGCCTGACTCTCGATCTATGGTGTGGCTCGTATAGAATTTTGCCATGATGTTCGCCGGATTTCCACCTCCCGCCGAGGCATATGAATTGAACAATACTGGTGGCGGCATACGTTTCACTGCAGAGGCCTTGGCCTTGGCAGGAGTAAATGTAGATGCTACCGGAACCGAAAAAATATTGTACTCAATATCCTTTTTTTGGAGTACGATGGAATCATTCAAATTGGGGACCGATTTGATCTTAAATGCATCCGAAATTGTCGGGGTGTAAGCCTTGGTTACGGTTACGGTTTCCGTACCCAGATCTTCCTCCTCTTCTTGGGCTATGGTGAACTGGACCATAGCAAAGAATAAAAAGACCGATAGTTTGATAGCGTTTCTCATGTTGTGTTCTTTTGCTATTTTAATTACCGTCAGTAGTGATCGATGAATTGCTTTTGGCCTCTTTGGCCTTGATGATGGAAAGTTCTCCTCTGGCTTCGGCAACGATATCAGGGTATTGACTGAAATTAGTGGTCACACTTTCCAGAATATAGGTCGCTTGATAGGCATCACCCAACTGATCATAATTTTTGGCCATTATAATCAATCCTTTTCCACCCCACTCTTTGTAACTTGAATAGTCCTTTGCCAATTTTTGCACGGACGTATTGGAATTCTCATAATCGCCTCCCTGATTCTTAAAATACGCGTCATAGTACAAAGCTTCCGCTGCGGTGGCTCCACTCGCAATTTTTAACACGGCGGCATACCCGGCCTTTGCCCGTGCCTCATCACCAGTGGCGATGGCGGAACGTGCAATCATTATTTGAGCATCGGATTTGATTCGATTGTCAATGGCGGCCGTTGCCAATACCTTTTCGGCATAGGAAATAGTACGCTCGTAATTCTTTTGTTCGTAATAGCCCTTCATTAGATTCGATTGCGCGAAGGTTCTATTTTGTTGAATATCCGCCTGTGCTTCCAACCGCTCTAAATAGGGCAATGCCGATGCGTAATCTTTCTGTCCGATATATACTTCGCAGACGCGGGTCAGGGCCTGTTCCGCATATTCGCTGGCGCCTCTATCCGCCACAAACGAGTAGTATGGTAACGCCTTATCTTTTTGTCCTTTAGCGAAATACAATTGAGCCAAATTAAAATTGGCCTTGACCGCGTGCAATCCGTTGGGGAATTCCTTGATATAGTTCGTGTAGCCCCTAATGGCCGCATCGGTCTTACCTTCTAGGTTTTGTTTATCGGCAGATTCAAAAGTAGCATTGTCCAGTTCAGAATCGGTAACCTCAACAAAATCGAGATCACGTACCCAGTCGGCATACTCGTTTACACGACCCAAGTCTACGTAGACCAGTTTTGCCGTTGCCACTGCTTGAATGGCCTCCTGTGTTTTCGGATAGTCGCGAACCACTGTTTTAAATTTGGCCAACGCTTGTTCATTTCGACTGGCATTGTAGTGCACCAACCCCTGACGCATGATGGCCTGAGGCACTAAGGAACTTGCACGATACCCTTGAATTAATTTATCATAGGCTTGCAATCCCATTTGCTCTTGACCTGAACTGATATAGGTATTGCCCAATTCAAAAAGCGCATCGTCTTTCAAGGAAGAATTAGGGTACTTGTTAATAAAGCCTTCCAGTTCTTCTATTTTACTGTTTCTGCGATCCACGAAACCATAGCTCAACGCTTTCTGAAAAGCTGCATAATCTTTCTCTCGCCCTCGTAGCGCTTTGTTGTAGGTTTCAATTGCGGGCCAATATTTGCTGGTCACGAAATAGCTATCGCCTAACCGCAGATACCCATCGTTCAGCTTTTCGTTATCCGCAGCTCCAGAGTCGATATAGTTCTTGAAATTGGTGATGGCGTTTCCATAGTCACGCAATTTAAAGTAGGTGTAGGCCAAATTGTAATCAATATCCTTAAACTCATCGGTAGTGGAAGCAATCGGGGTTTGTTTGAAGGATACATAATCGGTCAAGGCCTGATCAAAGCGATTCAAGAGATATAGGGATTCGCCCCTCCAATAATTGGCCCTTGCCTTAAACAAGGCATCCTCGGCACTTCCTAGTGATTTTCCGAAATTTTCGGCCGCCCCACCGTAATCGGTCTCCATAAATAACTCTACTCCTCGATAAAAGGCAACTTTCTGATAAGTAGCCTTACTCGCAAAACCCCGATTATTTTCCAACAGCTCCATAGCCCCTTTGAAATTTTTCGAAGTGATATACGAATCGACCAAAAGTTCTTTCATCTCTTGGGAATGTGAGTCGTTCGGATACTTCTCGAGATAGGTAGAAATGACCTGAGGCACTGGCTCATACGCATTTCCGACTTCATAGCTCAGGCGCGCGTAGTTCAGATAGGCATCTTTTTGTATTTCAGGGGAAAAGTCCATTTGAGATGCATTTCTAAAGGCGTTCAAGGCCTCCGATTTTTTATCAAGCTTCAAATAACATTCCGCCAAATGATAGTAGGCATTTTGGGAAACGCTATTGGTTCCGCCAATAATCTTGTTGAACTGTTGAATGGCGTTGGCAAAATCTCCCTGCTTGTAGTAGCAATACCCTAACAAATAGTGATCGGTATTATTCCATCTGCCCCGTTTTCCTTTGTACTCTTCAAGAAAGGGAATGGCATTGGCATACTGATTCAACTGAAAATAACTTTCTCCGATAATCTTACTGAGTTCTGACTTTTCCTTTCGATCTCCTTTGGCCATTTGCTTCTTGGCCAGGGCTATGGCTTCTTCGAAATTCCCCAATTTGAAGTTCATATCGGCCTGATAGTAGCTCATCTTCTCTTCAAGGATCTCAGGATCGGTGATTTCGTCAAAGCGTTCGTTCGCTGCCTCGTAATCGTCTTCTTGATACGAGATGTATCCTAGATAATATTTGGCCTGCGAACCGTATACAGGAGAATTGGTGACCTTGTTCAGATACTGCTCGGCCTGTTTGGTCTTCTTTGATGAAAAAAGGGAGTACCCATAATTGAAGTTGAACTTGTCCATTTCCTTGCGGGATAAGGCACTTTGATCCACTTTATTATACCACTTGAGCGCATATGGATACTTTCCGGTATCAAAATAATACTCCGCGAC
The DNA here is from genome assembly GCA_947494565.1 of uncultured Flavobacteriaceae bacterium. Taxonomy (GTDB): domain Bacteria; phylum Bacteroidota; class Bacteroidia; order Flavobacteriales; family Flavobacteriaceae; genus Maribacter_C. The sequence continues at coordinate 229,100 of CANLVG010000010.1, forward strand.
ATCGGCAAAAGCGGAATTCCGTTTGGTCGATGTCGGGTATTTTTCGACAAAGTCTTCCATGAGGTTGTCTGCGCCTGCTTGATTCAACCGTACAGCGGCATTGGCCTCATAATAGGCACTGTTCGCCTTAGTCTCTAAATTATCGGTTTGATTCTTAACCCTCGCAAATATGGTCTGTGCCGCTTGATACTGCTCATTGTTGTACAAGGCCAAGGCATCTTGATAGGCTTTTTGTTCATGAGTATATATTTCGGTCTCTTGCGCGGTAACGAAGAAGACCATCCCTAAGAAAAGGGGAAATAAGAAGGTTTTTCTGTTCATAGTGTTCAAACTATTTTCTAGTAGCTATAACGGCAAATTCTGTGCCTAAGTATTTGGAAATGGAAAGTTCAAGCTTAAGGGCCTTCCTATGTAACGAGTTGTAGGTGAATCCGACCTCTATTCCCAACCTTTTTGATGTACCCTTGATGGTCATCGATTCTTCGGTTTTCGATTCGTCTTCCTAATTCCATCTACAAAAGAAAAAGAATTCGACAAACGGTCATTTGTTATCGAATTGAACTTATTACTTTTATATTAACAAGAAGCTTTAAAGTGGGTTTGGGTTTAAAAGGCTTGAATGCTGATTTCAAAACGATCATGCCTATACCCCAATCGTACTCATTTAACCGAAATTCAATGTCTGCAACTGTCTTGGAATTAAAGGATGTATCCATTTTCCAAAAGGAAAATCTGGTTTTAAACGATGTCTGCCTTGAAGTAAAGGAAGGCGAATTCGTTTATCTGATCGGAAAGACCGGAAGCGGCAAAAGTAGTTTCATGAAAACCCTTTATGGCGATTTACCCCTCAAACAAGGGGAGGGAACGATTGTCGATTTCGACTTGAAGACCCTTAAAGAAAAAGATATTCCCTATTTGAGAAGAAAGCTCGGTATCGTATTTCAAGATTTCAAACTGCTTCCCGACCGAACTATTCAAAAAAATCTTCAATTTGTGCTTAAGGCTACCGGGTGGAAAGAGCAGTCAAAGATGGACGAGCAAATTGCCGATGTTTTGGATAAAGTCGGTATGAAGACCAAGGGCTTTAAATTTCCCCATGAACTTTCCGGTGGCGAACAGCAGCGCATTGCCATCGCCCGAGCCCTTTTGAACGACCCCGAACTCATACTCGCAGATGAGCCCACCGGAAATCTAGACCCACAGACGTCGGTAGAGGTGATGAAAGTACTACAGGACATCAATAAGTCAGGACGTACCATTCTAATGGCCACACATGATTATGCGCTTATTTTGAAATACCCTTCGAAGACCTTGAAATGCGATGGGAATAAAGTTTTTGAGGTTGTCCAACGCGCCGTCTGACCCCTTTTTTGCTTTCATAGGTTAGAAAAGTGCAAGCAATTCCCTTTTTACAAAATATAGTGTAACAAAAGAACTTCCTTCTAATCTCTATTGAGTCATCTCAAACGGGATACTCATGAAAAATTCAAACCCAATAGTCATACTACTGCTTCTTTTGACAGCTATGTCGCCATTACGAGGGCAACTATCCGAAGCAATAGAAAGTGAACTCATCTTGTTGACCGATGAGTATGTAAGGATAAATCCCGAGGCTAGCGGTGCGATATTGGCCATCTATAGAAAAGATTCTTTACCTTGGACATACAGCAGTGGCTATAAAAGCATAAAAAAGGAGATCTCTCTTCAAGGAAATGAACGCTTTATTGCCGCCAGCATAACCAAAACCTTTGTCGCGGTCTGCATGCTACAACTTGAGGAAGAAGGTCTTTTATCGCTTGAGGACAAGGTATTCAACTACCTTGACGAGTCCATACTGAAACAACTCACTTTGTTCAACGACAAAAGTTATGAAAAGCAACTGACCATTCGTCATCTCTTACAGCATACGAGCGGAATTGAAGATTACCTAGATAACGGCAAGGTTCATCTACATGCCTATCAGAATGAACCCAATCGCCAATATACTTTACAAGACCGTATAGCCATTGCGCTCAAGGTCGGGTCGGCGAGCACTAAATTAGGTACGTACCACTATTCGAATACGAATTATATTCTTTTAGGGCTTATTGCGCAAAAAGTAACCGGAGAGGACATTGCCACCATTTTAGATAAACGAATCATTCAGCCCTTGCACTTGTCGAACACCGCGTTACGGTCTTCCAAGAACGTGTTGCCCAGCATGCTGAAAGGGTATTATACAGATTGGGACCTCACGGCATTCACCTTACACTTCAACCAAAATAATCCGGCAGGTGGCATACTCACTTCAGTTCACGACTTATTGGTTTTCGGTGATGCCGTATTCAGCGGGTCTTTATTTAAATCGACCACCACCTTAGAAAAAATGTTGGATTTCAAAAAAGGTTACGGTCTGGGTGCAATGCTTTTCGGGAAATCAAAGAAAACGGGAAAAATAGTAGGACATAGCGGTTTTGATCCCGGATATACCTGTTATTTACTCTATCTTGAGAAGCTCAAAACGACCGTCGTCACTGTGATCAACCAATCAGAGCTCAAAGTAGTCATGCCCGCGTTCTTGGCGGTAAAAACCGTGGCACAACTGAAGGCCCATAACTAATTCCTGCTATTGTTCGCCGAATCATCCCATTCACGGCATACGGATATCACTCACTTTTGAGTATCTTGAAAGTCGAATAGACTCTACCCGTGATATGTCCAATACTCTGTTTGTCCTCCTCTGTTTTTTTCTTATTTTACTTCATCCTACTATTGGGATGGGTCAGCAATCGAAACAACCGCCCAACGTAGTATTCATTGCCGTTGATGATTTAAGAAATGAATTGGGCGCCTATGGCAGTGCGGTAAAATCACCATATATGGATGCCATTGCCTCAGAAGGAAACTTATTTACCCATCACTACGTGCAAGTACCTACTTGTGGCGCATCACGACATGCACTACTTACCGGTTATCGGCCTTGGAAACCGGTACATCTGAGCAATCAAGCCATTGAAAAAGAGCTATCCGACAAGTCAGAAGGTACAACTCCAGAAACTTTTATACACCGTTTCAAACAAGCAGGATATCACACTGTTGGTATTGGAAAAATCAGTCATTCCGCAGACGGATTCGTATACGGGTATGAAGAGGAGCCTTCAGAGCGAAGGGAACTGCCCCATAGTTGGAGTGAGCTGATCTTTGATCCCGGAAAATGGAAAACGGGCTGGAATGCCTTCTTTGCTTATGCCAATGGTGAAAATAGGCAAAGCCTGAAAAAACAAGTAAAGCCATACGAGAAAGGAAGCGTGGAAGACGAAGGATATCCCGACGGATTGACCACCGAATTGGCGCTTTCAAAGTTACGGGAGCTCCAACAACAGCATAAACCCTTTTTCATAGGAGTCGGTTTTTTCAAACCCCACCTCCCCTTCAATGCCCCAAAAAAATATTGGGACCTCTATGACCGAGACAGTATCCTACTTTCGGCCAACCCAGAGCTTCCTGAAGCTATAAATGCCAAGAGTTTACATGAAAGTGGGGAGTTCAACCAATATGCCCTTGGTGAGGAAAAAGCAGGGTTGCAGGAACCAGTCTCCGAGGGCTATGCCAGAAAACTAAAACATGCATACTTCGCCTCCATAAGTTATATTGACGCCCAAATCGGTAGAATTCAGGAAGAACTGAACACTTTAGGGCTCGCGGAAAATACGATTATCGTTATATGGGGAGACCATGGTTGGCATTTAGGTGATCAGCGGGTTTGGGGCAAGCACACCTTATTTGAAAGTGCGCTTAAAAGCACCTTGATCATTAAGTCCCCTTTTGAAAGACATCAGGGCAAAAAGGTTACGGCCGTGGCAGAAACAGTAGATATTTATCCGACCTTGATGGAATTATGCGATATCGAAATAGGCCATGCTATTGATGGACAATCGTTGGTCGGGTCCATGGAATCCAACGAATACCAGTCCGAAGAAGTCGCGTACAGCTATTTTAAACAGGGTATTAGCATGCGGACCGATCGATACCGACTAACGCAGTACTTCAGGGAAGAAGAGCCGACAATTGAACTATATGACTATCGAAGTGATCCCTACGAAACCAAAAATAGGGCTATGGAAAGTCCCGAAGTACTCGAACGCTTACTTCCAATATTAAAAAAAGGCAATACCGGCTTATACGATGTGCGTTAAAAAACGCATGAAAGCACTGCCAAAAGTTTTTGTTACTTTTGCGCGCAAAGCTATTAACCAACCATGGACGTACTAGGAATAGATATTGGAGGCTCGGGAATGAAGGGAGCCTTAGTAAATTCAATCACAGGCGAGATGTTGACCAAACGTCATCGCATTCCAACACCTGAAGGAAGAAAACCCAAAGATATGGCGAAGGTGGTCGCCCAGATCGTAGCACATTTTGATCATAAAGGTCCTGTCGGTGTCGGGTTTCCCACCGTAATCAAGCACGGGATCTGCAAATCACCAGGCAACCTGCACAAAAAATGGCTAGGGGTCAATGTCAAGGAGCTCTTTAGCGAGGCGACCGGTTTACCTGTCACAGTTGTCAACGATGCCGATGCGGCTGGCTATGCCACCATGAATTATGGTATCGGCAAAGGCAAACAAGGACTGGTCGTAATGATCACTATTGGCACTGGCCTAGGTAGTGGGGCCTTTTTTGACGGTGAACTGATTCCGAATTTCGAACTAGGGCAAATTCCCTATAAGAAGTACAAAAAAATAGAGCTATGGGCCGCTGATTCGGCAAAAACCAGAGATGGTCTTACCTATAAGCAGTGGGGAAAACGTTTTGATAAATTTTTGAGGTATGTTGAACTCATTATCGCGCCAGACCTTATTATTTTAGGGGGTGGGGCTTCTAAGGATTTTGATGAATACAAAGACTGTATTACCATTGAAACGCCGGTGATTCCTGCCGAACTTAGAAATCAAGCGGGTATCGTGGGTGCGGCGGCGGCGGCATTACATCAGGCCCCAAGGGATTAAGACGCTCCTTCAAATCGGAATAATTGATTTTCGGCGATTAAGATTTTTATCTGATTTGCCCTGATGATTTCCCATCTTAACCCTTCCTTTTCCAAAACGGTAGCCCAATGTTCGTATCGTTCCAACTTTAGCATCGTACTATCGGTTTTGAGTACCCTCCAAAAAGGAACAAGGGTATCCGCTTTCGATAATCTTTTTAAGTGATTCACCGTTCGCATCGGACAAGTGACATTTGTTCCATACCTATTGGCCAATTCCTTAGTCAGGGTATCGAGTGTCGCAACACTACCTCTGGGAATCAAATCAACCAACTCTTCTACCATCGACAGCTCTGGATGCAACATATTGCCACTGCCGTAGTATTTTTCCATTTTTTCCGGTATCTGGATTATTTTGGGTGCTTTCATAAGGTTTGGTGGAGTATGGGCTTTTGGTACAATTTCGAAGCGATATAGGTTGCAATGAATAATTCAAACCAGCTTAACGGAAGTACAACCCATAGTATGCTCCAGTCGGCCAAGCCCATATTCGCAGTACCTACCCAATAGAGCACAAAAAAGAAGCCCCATGACACGGTCGCCGAACGAAAAATCGTTCCGGTGGTATGACCAAAAATCTGAGCAAACATCCAAAACAAAAAAACGGTTAGGGCCGTTAGTAGTAGTCCCCAACAAAACCATATCACCAAAATGACCGTCGTAGTTTCCGGAATAGGGGCTGCATTTGATTTCATAATAGGTACTACTACTAACAGATACCGTAAGGTCTCTGAAATTTGCACCCAAACTGTTGCAATCAAGGTAATAACAACAAAAGTGTTGCGATCAAATTTTCGTGGTTTCATCTTATAAGCAATTAATCGTTTCCTTCATCTTTTGTACAACCCCTTCTGGAGCGGCATATTGAGGAGTAGACCGAAAAATAGCGGCCGATTTCTCAAGCTTTGTAATGGTTTCTATAAGCGCGATACTTCGTTCCTTCTGTTTTGCAAAGCGTAAGGCTCTGGGGTCAATGTTCTTTTGGTCAATTAAAAAGTCAATTTTTTTTGCACATCGACATGGGTTTTTAGAGTTCGCCAATCCGCATTTGGCGGCCAAGAAGTTTCGGAGTTTGGCCTTGGAGCGCGAAAGCTGTTTTCTATAATTTTCTGGGCGAATCCCTAATATCTGTGCCCCTTCCGTACTATTGAAGTCAAGAATGACACTCAAAATGTAAACCATTCGATTTGTCTCGTTCAGACATAACAGCATTCCGTGGGTACAACTGACCTTTACCTCTTCTTCGAGTAATACTTGTTCCCCCTTGTTCTTCGTATATTCAATTGTATTCGACTGACCCGTATCTATGAGCACTCCATAGGCATCGAAACTCAAACTGAATTCTTTACTTTTTTTACCCTTCTCGGTAAGTAGGTAATTAGTGGCGACGCGATAGACCCATGTTCGAAATTGACTATCACCTTTAAAAGTACCCAGGTGGGTCACGATTTTTACCAATATCTCTTGGGTAGCATCTTCTGCGTCCAGTGGGTAAAGTAGCATTCTAAGCGACAGATTGTATACCAGGTCTTTGATTTCAACAATAAGCTGCGTCAAAGACTTTGGGTCTCCATTTTTAGCTTGTTCTACTAATATTTCCAACGATTCTTTCATGGTCTTTATAAATTAGACCATAAAAAGATAACAAGTGTGACAAGAAGTAAAAAATAAACCCTCAAGCTTTCACTTGAGGGTTTATTCTATTTGTACACCTTAGTTCGTATCTAGGCAATTTTGTTTCGCTTACGATCGACTTCAGTCAAGTAAATCTTCCGCAGTCTCAAGTGTTTTGGGGTCACTTCAACATATTCGTCTTTTTGAATATATTCCAAGGCCTCTTCCAACGAAAACTTGATGGCCGGAACTATTTTAGCTTTATCATCAGCTCCAGAAGAACGTACATTCGACAACTTTTTTGTCTTTGTAATATTGATGGTCATATCATCGCCTCTTGAATTCTCGCCGATGACCTGACCTTCATAGATATCCTCTCCCGGATCTACAAAAAACTTTCCTCTATCTTGTAACTTATCGATTGAGTAAGGAATGGCCTTCCCCTTTTCCATGGATACCAAAGAACCGTTTTGTCGCTGGGGTATCTCTCCTTTCATAGGCTGATATTCCAAGAAACGGTGTGCCATGATCGCCTCACCTGCCGTAGCTGTCAACAATTGATTACGAAGACCGATGATACCACGAGATGGAATCAAAAACTCACAGACCATACGTTCGCCTTTAGCTTCCATACTGGTCATCTCTCCCTTTCGTATCGATACCATTTCTACAGCCCTACCTGAAACTTCTTCAGGCAAATCAATGGTCAGTGACTCTACAGGCTCACATTTGACACCATCGATTTCCTTGATGATGACCTGAGGTTGTCCTATTTGCAATTCATATCCTTCACGACGCATGGTCTCGATCAATACCGAAAGGTGCAATACCCCCCGGCCAAAAACCAAAAACTTATCGGCACTATCAGTTTCCTGAACACGTAAGGCCAAGTTTTTTTCGAGTTCTCGCTCCAAACGTTCCTTAATATGCCTTGAAGTAACGAATTTACCATCTTGACCGAAAAACGGACTGTCATTAATGGTAAACAACATACTCATCGTAGGCTCGTCAATGGATATGGTCTTAAGCCCTTCAGGGTTCTCCAAATCAGCAATGGTATCGCCGATGTCAAAACCTTCCAAACCGATCAATGCACATATGTCACCAGCTTCGACTTCTTGTACTTTCTTTCTTCCTAGGCCTTCAAAAGTAAAGAGTTCCTTAACCTTTGATTTCACAATACTTCCGTCGCGTTTGACTAGGGATACCTGCTGGCCTTCCTTTAAGATTCCTCTTTGCAGTCTACCAATGGCTATTCGCCCGGTAAAGGAGGAATAGTCTAAGGAAGTAATCAACATCTGGGTAGTACCCTCCTGCGGTTCGAAACTAGGTACGTGTTCAATGACCATATCTAAAAGTGGTTCGATAGAATCGGTAGGTTCTTGCCAATCATCACTCATCCAATTGTGCTTTGCCGACCCGTAAACCGTGGGGAAATCCAATTGCCACTCTTCCGCATCCAATTCGAACATTAAATCAAAAACCTTCTCATGAACTTCGTCCGGAGTACAATTTTCCTTGTCTACTTTATTTATGACCACACAGGGTTTTAAACCGAGCTCAATGGCTTTTTGCAAAACGAATCTGGTTTGTGGCATGGGACCTTCAAAGGCATCTACCAACAAAAGTACACCGTCCGCCATGTTGAGAACACGCTCTACTTCCCCACCGAAATCGGCGTGACCGGGAGTATCGATGATGTTGATCTTGGTGTCTTTGTAGACTACAGAGACATTCTTAGAAGTAATGGTGATACCACGTTCACGTTCCAGGTCATTGTTATCTAAAATCAAATCACCGGTATTCTCATTGTCACGAAATAGTTGACAGTGATACATGATCTTGTCGACCAAGGTGGTTTTCCCATGGTCAACGTGCGCTATAATGGCAATATTTTTTGTTGTAGACATACCTCTTATTTTGAGCGTGCAAAGATACGGCTAATTATGCCATGTATAGCATAAGCAGAATTAATTTTACTTTATTGATTTTGAGGAGGTTATTTTTGTTACTTTTTGCCGATTACCCAACCAATCCTCGCGGCCAACACCAGACCTATCCCTTCTTCGAAATCATCTTGAAAGTAAGCAACCCCTCCTTCCAATCGATAGAAGAATCCCTTTCGATATGTTCGTTGGAGCCCGTATACCGGTCCAACGCCTAAAGTGTTCGTGGTATTGAGGTCTCCAATCAAGGGACTGCCATGCTGATACCCTATCAAGGCGGCTACATAATTACCCGAGTTTCCGGAGATATTTTTCTTTTTGCGCAACCGCCGACCCATATTGTAATAGTAGCGATATTGCCCACGTAAAATCGGGTAAATACCGAAATTGGTCTCGCAGTCCGTGCATCCCCTAAGTTCAAAACCGGCAATAGCCTCAAGGCTTAAGGTCATATTTTTTGAAGTCCCTACCTCGTACAAAATGCTTGGGAGCGGCAGGCCAAATTGCAGTTGCGTTTTTTCCACATTGAGATTGGATTGTGCTTGAATGAATAAAACAGAAGTGAAAAAGAGGATGGAAATGTACTTGATCATCAGGTTGGTATTTTTTACTTCGAGCATCAAACATCAAGCCAAATACTATCGCCTTCAAAGGAGTATGAACGGATGGAACACCTTATTTACCTACACACCAACGCTTTTCACTGATAATCCAGCCAATACTTAAATTGGCTAACGGCAAGATCCGACCGTTGAATTGTCCTGCATAATAGGCCGCTCCAACATCAATGGAGAAGTTGATACCTGAATTATAGCTACGCTGTAGGCCGGTTACCAGGCCGGCATAGCCAAAAGCTCCTTTAACCACTTCATTTTCAATGGTACGACTATCGGGAAAGAAAGCCGCAACCGTAGGAGCTACGTAATTGGCCGAATTACCATAAATCTGTCTGCGTTTGCGTTGCCGTTTTTCAAAATTATAGTAGTACCGATATTGGCCGGCAACAGCCGGGAAAAACCCCACCTCTTCATAGATATCGGAAACCAAGGGATCCAACGCTACCTGCAAGCCAGCTTTGATATCGAAGGTAGTATTCGTGCCCAGGGCCATCTCATATTCCAAACCGGGATTAAGAAGGTTTACTTTGAATTGTCGCAATTCACAGTTTTTACCGAATTGGGCATTCATATAAAAACTACTGAAAAGGAGTAGTATACATAATGACTTTTGCATCGTAGGTTGATTTGGGATCAATTCTCTTTTACAAATAGATGCGACCTTAGTCTCCCTTAGCTAACGTAACTTACAGCAACAAAGTGCATCTTGGGGTCAAAATAGCTTGACGTTAGTTGTCGATTCGTTTATTCTCGTCTTCTAGACCGGTTTTGCGCTTGCGGGCCTTCTTGATCTCACTGCGCCCAAAATCATAGGTCAAACTAAAGGCTACTTGTCGGCTATCACTACCGCCACTACCATCAATGAACAAATCGCCGAATTGCGTAGTACCTTTCCATGGAATCGTGTATAGCACATCATTAAAGGCCAAGCGCGCATTCAATTTGTCATCAAAGAATTTTTTTTGAAAAGCGATATTCAAAGAGCCCAAAGCTTTGGTTTGATAGGTACCCCCCCAAACAGTAGGTGAATTATACCAACCTGAAACTTCCATGGTGTATCCTTTGGGAAGGGTAAATGTATTTTGGGCATAAAGACTTAGGGTCTCTTGTTTGACGGCCAAGAATTCCGGGCTATTGGCCTTGTAACTGCTGATATAGGCGTTCAAGCTGAAATATAGGTTCCACCACTCCTTGATTTTCTTAGGATAGGAGATTCCAAAATTGATGACTTCATTGTCGGCCACGTTTCGCTGGGTGATAAAGTTGCGTCCTCCATCCTCGGCTACCGTTACTTGGGCAAAGAAGTCCGACACATAGGTATAACTCAAAGAGGTCGTCAGCCGGTAGTTGAATGTATGGGATAATTTGAGGTTATCGGTATATTGGGGTTGCAAAAAGGGATTTCCTTTGCGGAACGAAAGCTCATTAATCACATATTCAAAAGGGTTCAATGATTGGTAATTTGGGCGTTGAATACGTTTGCTATAGGTAAGGGCAAACTGATTTTTACGATTCATTTGGTAGGTCAACCCACCTGACGGGAAAAAATCGGTATAGTCGCGCTCTACCCTAGCTTCTTCATTCTCTTGCATACTCAGTAAGTTTCCGTCCGAAATGGTATTCTCGACCCGCAATCCAAGTTGTAAGTTCCATTTGGTCCATTTGTAGTTATAGTTGACATAGGCCGCATTGATTCGCTCCGTATAATCGAACTGGTTGCTCTGCGCGTTGTTGAAAACGTCCATTCCGTTTACCCGGTTAAAGAAGTCAAAGGTGTTCTCCGTATTCACATACGAGAATTTAACCCCTAAGCCCAGCTTCCCTTTGAAGGCGTTCTGCTCATAATCCGTTTTAAAGGTCGCAATAGCAATATTTATGGGTGTATTTTGGCTGGTACTATTTTGTCGCAATATTTCGGTTTGGTCACCATTGAAGTACACGTTTGGCTGTCTTGCAGAACGGTCGCTATTATATCTTCCATAGTCAACATCGATGTTCACACTTGTGCCCAATGTATCGGCATAGCGATAGTTCAAATTGGCATTTAAGTTATAAGAGGTATTGGCATTTCGGCTGTCTGTCACCAATATACTGTCATTGACGATACTATTCACCGGTCTGATCGGTGTACGTGAATCGTTTTCGGTAAAACTGTTATTGAAGTTACCATTAAAAATGGCCCCTACCGTACTTTTAGGCGTAGCATACAGATCATAGCCCAACTTGATGTTATTGCTGTTTCGATCGAATACGCTGTTTGTTTGGGCTCCAAAAAAGGTACCGGACTGTGTCCGTAATAGGTTTAGAAAACCGGTACTCTTTCCAAAACGGTTGCTATAGGTACCGTACAGGTTTCCTTTCTTTCCCCGAACATTGAAATTGGTACTGGTGTTGTAGCGTACAAAATCGCCCACTGTCGCTCCGGCAGTCAACGAACCATTAGTGCCCAGGCTTTTATCCTTTTTCAATCTTAAATTGATGATACCCGCATTACCGGCCGCATCATATTTCGAAGAGGGCTGGGTAATGATCTCTACCGCTTCGATATCCGTAGCTTGAAGACTTTCCAAATAGTTGGTTAAATCCTCTCCTTGTAATACCGAGAGCTTTCCGTCAATAAAAATCTGCACCCCGGTCTTGCCCTCAACAATGATCACACCCGTATTGTTGACAATGACCCCAGGCGCTTTTCGCAATAATTCAAAGGCACTCGTGCCGGTTGCGTTAATGGTATTCTCCACATTGAACACGGTTTTATCCGCCATTACCTGTACTAAGGGTTTCTGTGCGGTAACGGTGACCTCCTCCAAATTCTCGGTTGCCTCAAGTAATACGATCGATCCCAAATCCAAATCAATCCCCATGAATTCTACTTGCTTTTGATAATCGGCAAATCCAATGTTCGAAATGCTCAGCTGATAAACCCCTTTAGGGATGTTCGCCATTTCAAAAAGACCAAAATCATTGGTAATGACCGCCTTTACCAAAGTGGAATCGTTTTGCCGCTTTAAAGTGACCGCTGCGTAGGGAACCGGTTCGTCTGTTTCGGCAATCACTTTTCCTTTAAGGGCTTGTGCATTTATCGAGATACTGAGAATGCTAAAGAGAAATAGATATAACTGTTTCATAACAATGTGGTTTTTAATGATGGGTCAAAAGTGATGCAATTGCCTGTTATTAAAAATCAAAACCCGTTGGATGGCCCTATCCACTGATAAACGGGCCGGCCCATTCAACGGCGTATAGGTCAACTCGTCTGAAAACCCAAGGCTGGGTATCTTTATCTTTTTTATCTTGTTCCCAAACTGGTTATCATGGAAAAGCGATTGTTTTGGGGTTTAAGGAAATGGGAAGTGTTGGCCTTCATAGCACTGTACTTTTTTTTCGCATGTCTATATTACGTGACCCTATCGATCAATTGGGGAAGCGATCTGCATCCGGACAAAAAATTCTTTAGTCTAATCCGATTCATTGATATCTGCGGGTTGCAGTATTTTATCTTTTTCGTGTTCACCGTGCCCATATGGTACCTGGTGTTCCGAACTTTTCGCCGTAAAAGGCTCTACATTCGCTTACTGACGCATGTAGCGACCTGGCCCATATTCGTTTTTGGCACCCAGCGGGTCTATTATGCCGTTTCCGATGCTTTGGGGTTTGGGCACTTGGAAGGCGCAGCGCAAATTTGGGATGCCTATATTCCCGCCCTGTTCTACCTTATTCAATTTGGCATATTACACGCCCATGAGTACTACAAAGAGAACCAGCGAAAACTGATCGTAGAGGGAGAATTACGACAGGCCGCCCTTAAAAGTGAACTGTCGGCCATCAAGGCCCAATTGAATCCGCATTTTTTGTATAACGTTTTCAATACGATCAATGCCTCCATTCCCCCAGAAAATGAAAGAACTCGTCATATGATCGCCCAACTCGCCGACCTGTTTCGCTATCAACTCCGCGCCTCAAAAACAGACACCGTCACCTTGAAAGAGGAATTGGACTTTGTAAAGAAGTACCTTGATTTGGAGAAGGAACGCTTTAAAGATCGACTGCTTGTCGACATTAAGGTCTCAAAAGATCTCATGCACGAAAAAATACCTCCGATGCTATTGCAACCAATGGTGGAGAACTCTGTAAAACACGGACTATCCAGTTTGATCGAGGGAGGGACGGTCTCGATATACATCTTTAAGGAAGAAGGCAAGTTAAAGTTTGAGATATCGGATACGGGAGTAGGTATTCAAAACAAGGAAAATGTATTCGGCAAGGGGGTGGGTCTGACCAATACCAAACTTCGATTGCAAAAAATGTATCAAAGTCAAATGGAGTTGACCGATAATTACCCAAAAGGCTTGACCATAAAATTCGCGATATGAAAAAAGTGTTGATCGCCGATGATGAGGAAGCAGGTCGGATTCTGATCAAAGAATATCTAAGTGACTTTCCCGATTTGGTCTTACTGGCCGAAGTCAATAATGGGGTGGATGCCATTACTGAAATCAATCGTTTCAAACCCGACTTAGTCTTTCTAGACATTCAAATGCCCGGAAAAACCGGGTTTGAGGTCTTGGGGTATTTAGAGGAAATTCCACAGATTATCTTTTCGACGGCCTATGATCAATATGCGATTCAAGCTTTTGAAGTACATGCCGTAGACTATCTCTTGAAGCCTTACACGAGAGATCGCTTTAAAAAGGCCATTGAGCGTTTGGAAAGCGGATCTAAGGATGTGGGTGCCTTGGCCGAAAGTGTCATCATGGAACGGGAAGATTACCCCGAACGCGTATTGGTGCAACAGAACAAAAAGTTGATTACAATCGCAGTAACCGACATCATTTGGATCGAAGCTTATGGGGATTATTCAAAACTACATACTTCAGCCACCACCTTTGTTAGTAATTATGGTATTTCCGGACTCGAAGAAAAGTTGAACCCCAAGACCTTCTTACGCGTGCACCGCTCTTCTATTATCAATTTAGAAAAGGTAAAGGAGCTTCATAAGTATGGGAAGAGTTATGATGTGACCATGGAAAACAGTGATATCGTACGGGTCAGTCGTGGGTATTTAGATGCAATCAAAAAGCTCATGCTTTAATCGTCTAATCGAAGGTTGGCGTTCTTGATTTCCTTTTCGTCGCCACCCAGCCAAAAGTAAAATTGAACAGCGGTCCATATCCGTTCGGAACGCCGTCCCCAAGGTAGTAACCAACACCTAGTTCTGCGTTAAAATTAAATCCATTCTCATACGTACGTTGAACTCCGTAAGTACTGCCGTAAAAACCAAGGTTGAAATCATCCGGGCCATCGATATTGGTAGCCAATCTCACCTGGGAGAAAAATATACTTCTAGCCGCGGCAAAATAATTTCCCGAATTACCGGATACATTTCTGTTCTTACGTAATCTTCTATTAAAGTTATGGTAGTAGCGCAGTCTAGTGTGCAAGGTCAAACCTACCGCGTATCCTTCTTCGTAGGTGGCATAGCCAAGACCCAGTCCTCCGGACGCGCTGACGTTTTTGGTTATTCCAATCTCATAATTCAATCCAGGACTCAACATATTGAAGGTAACCTGATGGCGCTCCAGATTGATGATTCCGAAAAAGTTTCCGGCATTATTTTCCGTTTGCCCCTTCCCTGTAGTTAGGGTCATAACTACGAGAAAACAGCACCAAAGTATTCGGTCTTTACGCATCTATTACAAGTTGAATCGGGAATAAAGCTAAAAAGGAAACGCGATGGAAACACTATCTTTGTGCAAACTTTAAGATATGACCCTTGAGCGGATTCCTCAGTTAAAACATACCGATTCAAACAACTTCTTCTTGTTATCAGGACCCTGTGCCATTGAAGGGGAAGAAATGGCCCTCCGTATTGCGGAGCGCATTGTTACGATTACCGATACACTGAAAATACCCTATGTTTTCAAGGGAAGTTTCAAAAAGGCGAACCGCAGTCGGGTAGACTCATTTACCGGTATTGGAGACGAGAAGGCGTTAAAAATTTTACGTAAGGTATCGGAGACGTTTAACGTACCGACCATCACCGATATTCATCAAGAATCAGATGCCGCTATGGCCGCCGAATACGTAGATGTACTCCAAATTCCGGCTTTTTTGGTACGCCAGACAGATTTGGTGGTCGCTGCTGCAGAAACCGGCAAAGTGGTCAACCTAAAGAAAGGACAGTTCATGAGCCCTGAAAGTATGAAACATGCAGTAAAAAAGGTCACCGATTCAGGCAACGACCAGGTTTGGATTACCGACCGCGGTACCATGTTCGGGTATCAAGATATGGTCGTTGATTTTAGGGGAGTGCCTACGATGAAGAACTATGCACCCGTGGTCTTGGATGTCACACATTCATTACAACAACCCAATCAATCATCAGGAGTGACCGGTGGACGACCCGATATGATAGAAACCATAGCCCGCGCAGGAATCGCCACCGGGGTCGATGGTATTTTTATGGAAACCCATTTCGATCCAAGTATTGCGAAAAGTGATGGTGCCAATATGTTGCATTTAGACCATCTTGAACGACTACTGACTAATTTAGTCACCCTTCAAAAAACGGTGAATTCGTTACAATAAATCCCTCTTACGCGGGTTATTTAAGAAGATTCGATTATACACCGACCATGCGACTAAAACAGCTACTGCTATTCGCAGTTCTTCTTTCACCTATAGTCAGTTTTTCACAACTACCTGACAACTTTGGACAGCTGACCCCTTTCGAACAGACCATTGAGAGCTACGCCAACGATACAACCGCAAATGCTGTGGTTTTGTATGAACGAGGTGACAATTATTTTAAAGTGGTCAATCGAAAAATCAGATTAATAAAGGAATATCACGGAAAGATCAAGATATTCAATGAGAAGGCTTTTGATTGGGGCACGGTAGAAATACTACTCTATCACAATACGAATGCCTCTGAAAAACTAGCTAAGCTCAGTGCGATGACCCATAACAAGGATGGTCAATTTCGCGTTCTGCCGACCGAGGTGTTCACGACTACCCTATCTGAGCACTGGGATCAAAAGAAGTTTACATTCCCTAAGCTTGAACCTGGTAGTGTTTTGGAATACACCTACACTATTGAAACCCCATTTGACTTCAACTTTACCGGTTGGGGTTTTCAAACCTCCATACCCGTGTTGTATAGCGAATTCAATGCGAAAATACCAGGTAACTGGGTATACAATAGGTCATTGACAGGACCCTTCGAATTGGACGTAAACGAAGCGAAGGTTAAAAAGAACTGTTTTCATGTTGAAGGTATTCCCAAGGATGCGGATTGCGAAGTGCTGAAGTATGTTATGAAAGACATTCCAGCATTTAAAGTTGATGAAGACTATATGCTCGGAGCGTCGAATTACCGGGCAAGCATCGATTTTGAACTTTCCGAATACAAAAGCTTTAAAGGAACCTCACAAAAATTCACCAAATCGTGGAAAGATGTGGATCGAGAATTCCGAGGTGACAAGGATATCGGGCGTCAGTTGACCAAAAAAGGGTTCTTTGAAAAAAACGTACCCGAACAATTATTGGTCGAAGGGGATGAGCTGACTCGCGCCAAGAATATTTTCAAATTCGTTCAAACGTATTTTACTTGGAATGAAGAGATGGGAATCTACGGAAAAGCCAGGGTCAAGGAGGCCTTTGCAAAAAAGAGTGGTAACGTCACTGAAATAAATAGTTCCCTGATCAATCTACTAAATGCAGCGGGAATTAAGGCCAACCTTATGCTCCTTTCCACACGAAGAAGAGGCCTTCCAAAGAAAGTGCATCCCGTAATGAGTGATTTCAACTATAGCATCGCCAAAATTGAAATCGCCGGTAAGGCATATCTACTTGATGCTACCGACAAATATGTGGCTTTCGGCATGCTGCCTTTTAGGGCACTCAACCATTATGGTCGCGTAATGGATTTTAAGAACGAAAGCTATTGGCAAAACATCTTACCGGCACTGAATAATAGACTTCAGATACGCACGCATCTAAAACTCGATCTTGAAAAAAATAAGGGTATTGGCATTTTTGACCGAATCAATCTGGGCTACAATGCGGTAAATACAAGGGAGATCATTGATCAATACAGTGAGGATGAATACCTAGATATTATAGAGGATGCCAATGATGGAGACTTTGTGGTAACATCTTATGACCTTAGAAAAGACTCCAATCATGAAACGAAGGTCTCCGAACGATTCGGATTTGAGCTGGAAAACATAGGCAACGGGGAAACCATCTATTTGAATCCCTTTTTAGTCCGTTTTTTTGAACAAAACCCCTTCTTGCTGGACGAACGTCATTATCCTGTTGATTTTGGATACCCTAGAAAATACAGGTACTCCATTAACATTACTATTCCCGAAGGATATGAGGTACAAGAACTCCCAGAAGTTCAATCCGTGCAGTTAGGTGATAAAATGGTCGTTTTTAAATTCTACCATAAAGAAAGTTCAAATCAAGTCGCCCTTACGTTTGACCTTGACCTGAACAGCAGTCATATCAAGGCCGAAGATTATCAAGGCCTGAAAGATGTATTCAAACATGTGACCGATGTTCAAAACAATTCCCTAGTTGTTTTAAAGAAGTTATAGGTAACACATAAATCTTTGTATTTTCGGGTTTCAGTTAAGTCGTCTTCCTATGAAACCCGTACTTTTTTACTTTGCCCTGTGTTTGGGGTTCTTCTTTTTTTCATGCGCAGATAACGCAGCAGAACAGCCCACGAAAAAGAGGCCTAACATTGTGTTTATCATGTCGGACGACCATGCGTATCAAGCCATAAGTGCTTATGATGATCGCTTGATACATACCCCGAACATTGATCGCATTGCGAAAAAAGGCATGCGGTTTACGAATGCCTCGGTCACCAATTCCATTTGTGCGCCTTCCCGGGCCGTTATCCTTACTGGCAAGCATTCACATATCAATGGAAAAATAGACAACCTATCCCCTTTTGACACGACTAATATTACCTTTCCACGTCTATTGCAAAAAGCGGGCTACCAGACGGCCATGTTCGGAAAACTACACTTCGGAAACAACCCAAAAGGTTTTGACGAATTCAAGATTCTTCCGGGGCAAGGAGATTACTATAATCCGAAGTTCCTTACTCAAAAGGGCGATACCACCATTACGGGATACGTTACCGATATCATTACCGATCTAACCTTGGATTGGATGGAAAAACGAAGGGATACGGCCAAACCATTTCTCTTGATGTACCTGCATAAGGCCCCGCATCGTTCTTGGTTACCGGCCAAACGACACTATCAAAAATTCACTCAAAGGACCTATCCCCTACCCGAAACCCTATTCGATGATTACCTGACCCGAAGTGAGGCCTCTCGAACCGCTGAAATGGGCATCGGAAAAGATATGTTGCTTCAATACGATCTTAAAATTCCGAAGGAAATCTTAGATGAACTAGGAATTGAAGAACGTCTTGGAGCTGGTGGGGTCAACCAGTTGAACGAACAGCAAAAAGCGGAATGGGACGCCATTTACGGTCCTATAGCCAATACCTTTAAAAAAGAGTTCAAAACCATGAACGACTCCTTATTGACGGTATGGAAATACCAGCGGTACCTGCAGGATTATTTGGGTACGATTGCGGCCGTAGACGAAAATGTAGGTCGATTGCTCGACTATCTTGACGAAAAAGCACTCAGCGAAAATACCATGGTGATCTATACTTCGGACCAAGGCTTTTACCTCGGAGAGCACGGATGGTTCGATAAGCGTTTTATGTATCAGGAGTCCTTCAAGACTCCCCTACTCATTAAATGGCCCAATATCATTACCCCGAACACAACAGAAGATGAGTTGGTTCAGAATCTCGATTTCGCACAGACCTTTTTAGAGGCCGCAGGGGTAACCTCTCCTGAAGATATGCAGGGTGAAAGTCTCTTGCCCTTGCTGAAAGGGGAAAAAGAGAAATGGACGCGTGATGCGGTGTACTATCACTATTATGAATACCCAGCGGAACATACGGTTAAACGGCATTATGGTATCGCCACCAAAGAATTCAAGCTCATCCATTTTTATTATGATATCAATGCGTGGGAGTTGTATGACCTAAAGAAAGACCCTCAAGAAATCAACAACGTTTACGACCATCCCTCGTATGCTAAAACGGTACAGGAAATGACCGAAAAATTAAAAGCGATGCGTTTGAAATACAAGGATTCGGATTCGTTGAGCAACCAATACATTCGGATGTACAAAGACAAGGGGTGGATTGAATAGTTTGTAGCCTCTAGCCTCTAGCCTCTAGCCTCTAGCCTCTAGCCTCTAGCCTCTAGCCTCTAGCCTCTAGCCTCTAGCCTCTAGCCTC
>CANLVG010000011.1 GCA_947494565.1 uncultured Flavobacteriaceae bacterium
TAATCCTCTCCAAGGTCGAGTACTACCTTGACAACGAAAAAAAGCGCACTCCTTTGTCCTTTATCCACACACCTTGGGAAAATTCGACCCTACGGAATCTGTAAATTGATTACAACAATACAATAAACACACCTAGTGTGTTTATTCTTCTTATAGGCACACTAATCTAATGGATTTTTAATCGTTTCAAAAGTATTAATCGCCACGTGGGTATAAATTTCTGTTGTTTTGGTAGAGCTGTGGCCCAAAAGCACTTGAATTTGTCTTAAATCGGTGCCTGACTCTAACAAGTGCGTGGCGAAGCTGTGCCTTAGCATATGGGGTGTTACTCGCAAAGGTATTTTTGCTTTTTCCGCAGCTCCGGTAACGATTTTTAAAACGCTTTGAGCACTATATTTTTTTCCGTTTTTACCTTCGAAAAGATAGGTTTTAGGGCGATATTCCTTAAAATAAGCTCTTAGGTCATTAAGCGCCGTTTTCGATAATAGGGTTTGCCGGTCTTTATTCCCTTTTGAACCTTCGATACGAATTAACATACGTTTACTGTCCACATCACTAAGCTTTAAATTCAATAGCTCACTTCGGCGTAAACCTGACGCGTATAACAATTCCACTACACATCGATGTTTGATATTATTGGTATGCTCAATTATCGAAAGTACCTCGTTTTTTGAAATGACCTTGGGTAGTTTAGATTCTTTTCTTGGTCTTTCAATCTCATAGAAACGATTGGGCATTCCCAAAACTGCCTCATAATAGAATTTGATGGCGTTGATCGCTTGATTGACATATGAGTTGGATGCGTTTTTCTGTATAAGGCTTTGTAGGAATACTCTAATGTCACCCTCATCGATAGAATTTAGTTCTTTGTCCTTGTGAAAATTGATGAACATCTCAAAGAAGGTCACATAGGTCTTGATGGTACTGTTTGCATATCGCTTTAGTTCTAGTTTTAATAGATACTCCTCAGGACAAAGCCTGTAATCGGGAATCGGCTTTCTTTTCCTGAACCAGGCTACATCAACGGTTTCGTTTTTTCTATTTACCGGTTTATTGATTAAAAAACGATTGTAGTTTATCCATACCACGCCCTTAAAAGTATTGAAAATAACCCCAAGATTAGCTTTAGTATTGGGTATGTAGGCCATGTTGTATCGTTTACTCCACTTAGGGTTTGGAAGTCCCTTGACCAAATTCTGTATTAGTTTATCCGGTGAGAACTTTATGCCTATCATCTTCTGATTGTTGATCATGAGATGGTACAGTGTTATCGATTTCATGGAATTCATAGTACAATGCTAATTAGGATTTATAAACTAAATAGTATATTATAAGTATAATATACTAGTAGTTTTATGAGCACGAAAAAATGTCCAATTTGCAGTTCTTCAGTAAAAGGTCGCACAGATAAAATATTTTGTTCCACAAAGTGCAAATCAATTGACCAATATGAAAAACGCCAAAAAACCGAAGCCTTCTATTTTAAAGTTGAAAGGCAACTTAGAACCAATAGGAAAATATTAAGGAAGTTTAATAAATCCGGCTTTACTACCATTAGAAAATCCAAACTGATAGAAGATGGGTTTAACCCTAAGTTCTTCACACACTATTGGAAAAACCAAAAAGGAGACGTCTATTTATTCGTATATGAATATGGTTTCTTAACAAAGAACGAAAGCGGCAAAGAAAAATATGTTCTGGTCACGTGGCAGGATTATATGGAAAGATAGTTCACAAAACTTTATGACCATTTGACATGAAATACAGCCAATAAAAAATGGTTGTTGAAAAGTTGAATCTGTTGTGCCCGAGATAAAGAAAAAGGGTCTTCAAAAATTGAAGACCCTTTAATGATTTGTAGCGAGAGAGGGACTTGAACCCTCGGCCTCCGGGTTATGAATCCGACGCTCTAACCAGCTGAGCTACCTCGCCTTGTTTTCAACCGTAACGGTTTTTTAAACGGCTGCAAATATAAAGTTTAATTTTCGCTCCGTCAACATTCACCAATCAAAAAATTATTCTCATACTTTTATTTTTTAATCTTATTTAAATATATATATTGCTTATACTAAATTGAATGAAAGCATGAGCGATAAAACCAAATTTGAACTGGAGTTCGTTATACAATCATCTCCCCAGATGTTGTACCAATATCTGGCGACACCTTCGGGCCTCTCTGAGTGGTTCGCGGACAATGTGAACTCGCGGGGCGAGATGTTCAGTTTTATTTGGGACGGGTCGGAAGAAGAGGCCAAGATGCTCAAAAGAAAAAGTGATGAGTTCGTCAAATTTGCTTGGGAAGAAAGTGATGACGATACCTACTTCGAAATGAAGATCATCGTTGATGAAATCACCAAGGACGTTTCCCTTTTTATTACTGACTTTGCCGACGAAGATGAGATCGATGAAGCCAAGATGCTATGGGAGAACCAAGTAAGTGATTTAAAGCAGGTTCTGGGATCTAAATAATACAAGCGAACACGCTATGTTCGAACCTTGAATATGTCAAGGTTTTTTTATGACACTTTTCCACCTCTTTATAAATCGACCGGAATGGTAAATTACAATGGGCAGTTGCTACCCGCCACCACTACTTTTCTAAACCACGAAAATAGAGGCCTCCGCTATGGCGATTCGCTGTTTGAGACCCTACGCGTAGTCGATGGCAAAGTTATTTTTTGGGAAGATCACTATTTGCGCTTGATGGCTTCTATGCGCATACTGCGAATGGCGATTCCGATGGAGTTCACTATGGAATTTTTGCAGGAGGAGATCATTAAGACCATAACGGCCAATACCCTGCACGGTTCGCCTGCACGGGTCCGCTTAACGATCTTTCGGAATGCAGGCGGTTTTTATTTGCCTGATTCGAACCAGGTTTCTTATTGTATTGAATGTAACCCTTTAAAGGCGCCGTTCTACACCATGGCGGAAGGACCCTACGAAATCGAGCTTTTCAAGGATTTTTATGTCAACGATGATCTCACGGCGACCCTCAAGACCAATAATAAGATCATCAATGTGGTAGGAAGTATTTATGCACAGGAAAACGGCTATCAAAATTGCCTTCTCTTGAATACCAACAAACGGATTACCGAGACCTTAAACGGAAATATCTTTATGGTGAACGGTACCGTAGTAACTACCCCGCCGATAGAAGATGGCTGCCTAAACGGCATCATACGTAAAAAGATCATCGAAATTCTAGGGAAACTAGAGGGGTATACCTTAAAAGAATATTCCATTTCGCCTTTTGATCTTCAAAAGGCCGATGAGCTCTTTATGACCAATTCCATATCGGGTATTCGATCCATCACAAAATATAGAAAGAAGGACTTCGAGCGCAAGGTCGCCACGGATCTGCTGGGTAAACTGAACGCTCTTTCTAGACTTACTTAATTCAGACTGGGGTTTTCAGGGGCATTGGACCATAAAAGATAATCGCCACCGAGTTGAAGCATTTTTTCTTTCCAAAATGCTGCTGTCGACTTTCTAATAATCTCACTTTGGTATTCGTTTTTGACCACGATCCACGAGTTGGAGGAAAGCTCTTCATCCAGTTGAAGTGAGGCCCAGCCTGAGTAGCCCAAAAAGAAACGGATATCTTCTTCCGAGATTTCTTTTCTATTGATCAGTTCAATGGTCTTTTCAAAATCCCCTCCCCAAAAAATACCATCCGAAATTTCAATGCTATCGCTGATCAGATGCGGTACCGTATGTATGAAATAAAGATTGTCTTGTTCTACTGGCCCACCATTGTAAACCCGAAAGGGAACGAAGATTTCCGTGACAAGGTCGTTGATATGATACTCCAATGGTTTATTCAGTATAAAACCCACAGAGCCCTCGTCATTATGCTCGGCAATAAGTACTACCGATCTATTGAACGCAACGTCGCCGGTGAGCGCTGGTTCTGCAATTAGCAATTTTCCTTTTTTTGGTTTAAGCTTGATCATGTATCGAATACTTCACTTCTCTAAAATAAGATAATTCCTATAAAAACCAAAAAGCCTTAAATCAATAAAGCACCTCACTTGCGTGAGATGCTTTATCATATAATATCGCTATGAACTAGTTTACCGCTTTGCCTAAATCAGCACCTGCCTTAAACTTCACTACGTTTTTAGCTGCAATCTGGATTGTTTTTCCAGTTGATGGATTTCTTCCTTCTCTAGCGTTTCTTTTAGATACAGACCAAGATCCGAAACCTACTAAAGAAACACGGCCACCTTTTTTAAGAGCACCTTCAACATTTCCCAAGAAAGACTCTAAAGACTTCTTTGCTGCTGCTTTTGTGATGCCAGCGTCGGCTGCCATTGCGTCGATTAATTCTGTTTTGTTCATAATGTGATTAAATTAATTGTTGTTAAAATAGTTTTAAACGTCTAACAAATTTATACGGATTTGCGTTGAACACAAGTGAAATCGGGGGAAATACCCCATTTTGTTGATAACTCAGGGCGTTTGTTGATAAAGTAGGGTGTTTTTTAGGGTTCTCGCAGCCCAATGAGAATGGGACTTCAGCTAAGAAACGCCTTTTTTTCCAATTTAAGCCCATTTAAGATATCGCTGGTTTTCATCCTTCTTTTACCCGGAAGCTGCATTTCCAAGATGGAGATGAAACCCCCTTTGACCGCTACCTTGAGTTCTTTTTTATCGAAAACCACTGTGCCGATTACATGTTGATGCGTCTCCCGCTCTTTGGTAACGGCATAAATTTTGACCGAAAGTTGCGTATCGCCCGTAGTCAAGGTGCTCCAGGCAGCAGGGTAGGGGCTTAGGCCCCTAATATGATCGTAAATGGCGTCGATTGACTTTGACCAATCGATTGCACAGGTTTCCTTATGGATCTTATAGGCCGTCTTCAAGCCCTCGGTATCGGTCTGCCTTACTGTCGTAACGGTTCCGTCGGCAATCTGCCTAACCGTTTGCGCAACCAAATTTGAGCCCATCACCATTAACCGGTCGTGAAGGGTACCGGCCGTATCATGTTCCGCAATAGGGGTACGCTCTTGCAGTATGATCTCACCGGTATCTATTTTGTCATCGATAAAAAAAGTGGTGACCCCGGTTTCTTTTTCTCCGTTGATGAGTACCCAATTAATGGGTGCTGCGCCGCGGTAGTTGGGCAAAAGGGAGGCGTGTAGGTTAAAAGTGCCGTATTCGGGCATGTTCCATACTACCTTCGGAAGCATCCTAAACGCTACTACGATCTGCAAATTGGCACGCAGTTCGGCCAGAGCGGTTAGAAAATCCTCATTTTTCAAGTTGGTCGGTTGTAAAACGGGCAACCCTTTTTTCAATGCGTATGTTTTGACTGCGGATTGCTGTAGCTTTCTTCCCCTGCCCGCAGGCCGATCCGGGGCCGTAATCACTCCTACAATGGTATAGTCACATTCCACTAGTTTTTCTAATGTTGCAACTGCAAAATCAGGCGTTCCCATAAATAGGATTCGTAAGTCTTTCATGCTATGTTAATTCATATTGGTTCATTGGGTTGATCTTTATACGACCCTCCTCCAATAATTCGCTAATGGAGGCCAATAGAGCGGCCTCGTTTAATTGTAATTTTTCAATCAGTTCCCTTGAACTATGTCGCTGTTCTTCCAAAAGGGAGAGTACGGCCGTCTTGATCGTCTCTTTAGGTAGGTCTTCCCCTTTATTTCGCAAACAAATATCGCATATACCGCAATCTACTGCACTATGTTCCCCAAAATACCGCAATAACTGTTTGCTCCTGCAGACTTTCTGATCAGATGCGTACTGTAACATATGTCTGAGGTTACTCACTTTGATCGCTTGCCGTTCTTTGACCTTCTTGGCAAAAACATTGATGGTGCGCTCATCTTCCCGCGGGACCAAAAAAGTGATTTCGATATCACTGTGCTGGGCGGTGTAATCGATGATCTCGTCCTTTTGAAGTTGGCCTAGTACTTGTGTGACCAGCTCTTCTGTACAGGCGGCTTTGGTCGCAATGAGGCGTGTATTGATTTTGGTGTCAAAATCGAAGATTCCACCATAGGTTCTCAATAGGGTCTGAGCGATGGCCACGAGGTGCCTGTTGTTTTCGAAATAGGTGGATAATACATCTTTAGACGCCAAAAAGCGCACAGTGGTCTTCTTGGAAAATGATTCGCTCAAAGCTATTACGGAGTATTGGTCTAAGATCCGGAGTACGTTATAGGTCAGTAGTGGTTTTAGCTGGTATAGGGAACAAAAGGTGTTAAAGTCCAATTGAAAGGTCTGATCATGACCTTCGCCGTACGGAATTTGAAAATAGGCATTCAATTTACGGTATACTTGTCGAAGATGAACGGTATCGGGTAAGGTGCCTAAAAATTGTTGTTCCGCTCGCTTGATATCAGTGGCATTGGTAATGAGAATGGCTTTGGCCGGTTGACCATCCCTTCCGGCCCTTCCGGCTTCCTGAAAGTAGTTTTCCAAACAGTCCGGAAGCTGATAGTGAACCACAAGTTCCACATCGGGTTTGTCAATGCCCATGCCGAATGCATTGGTCGCTACCATGATCTTGGTGTGGTCGTTTAACCAGCCATTCAAACGTTTTTCCTTTTCCTTTCTGGGAATTCCTCCATGAAAATAGGTGGCGTTACAGCCATTTGAAGTGAGGTATACCGCAATTTCTTGCGCTAATCTTCTAGTGCGCACATAGACAATGGCGCTCTTTTCAAGACGGGTACACAATACCTTCAAACGGTATCGCTTATCTTCTTCCCAAAGTACTTTAAAGGCAATGTTATTACGTAAAAAAGAATCCGTGACCTTCAACGGTGACGTAAGTTTCAAACTATCGAGGATGTCTTGGGCTACTTGCTTGGTGGCCGTTGCGGTGAGGGCAATGAGCGGTGCTTCAGGAACAAGGGCACGTAATTTTTCGCATTCCAGGTATGCGGGACGGAAATCATGGCCCCATTGCGAAATACAATGGGCTTCATCAATAGCGATCAGATTGACGTTCATCTGACGGATACGTGACTGTACCATATCTTGTTGCAGTCGTTCTGGAGAGAGATAGAGAAATTTATAGTTACCGAAAATACAGTTATCCAATAAGGCGCCGACTTCGTCAAATGAAATCCCACCGGTCAACGCAATTGCCTTGATTCCGATGGTCTTAAGATGTGCTACCTGATTTTGTATGAGCGCTATCAAAGGAGAGACCACTATGCAGATTCCGTCGGTAGCCAGCGCTGGAATTTGAAAGCAGAGTGATTTTCCTCCACCTGTCGGTAAAAGGGCAAGTACATCTTGCCGCGCCAGCACCGCATTGATAATTCTTTCCTGAGATCCCCTGAACGTGGTGTAGCCCCAAAACTGCTGTAAAATTTCTTTTGGGTCTTTGTTCACGTTTTGTTCTTTATGGCATCTAGAATATAAGCCGCGCGCTCGGCAACGGCCATTTTGGGCACCATTTCAACCTCATAACCCAATTGCGTATACGAATGGGTCAGGCAACGGTGCACTTGAAGGCTTTCTTCATAGTTTTCAAAGCGCTCATTGTCCGAAACGTGGATTTCCTTCCAAGGGGGCATGATAAACACATGATCATAGGGATGATCGGTACATGCTTTTTCAAAATCGGTTCCGTATGCCTGTCCGAAACAGTCCATATAAGCCAAGACATCAGGAATACCGCGATCAAAAAACACCACCTCGTCCGTAGCGACACCTTTTAAGGAATGATATTGTGACACACGGGCATTCAAAATACGTTCGTTGAATTCTTTGGGGTCCGCAACGGATACGATAGGGTTCGTCTTGAAAACTAGGTCGTTCTTTTCCTCTTTTTGAGCTAAGGTCATCAGCCGAATGACCTCGTGAAGACAAGGGTAACCCAAGTTTTCCAGATATTCGATAACAGATGTTTTACCTGTACTCGGGCCACCGGTGATGACTATTTTCTTTGTGCTCAAACGAAAAATTTTATCCCTACAAAAGTAATCAAACCCCTAGGATAATAAAATCGGGCCGAAGCGCTATCTTTGTTTAAAAGTTACGGTATGGATAGCCAAAAGTCAGAAGAATTCTATAAGAGACTGAAAGTACAACTAGCCGAGAACACCAAATGGCCCTCAAATTATCTTTATAAATTCATCGTACCATCCGATGAGTTGAAAATCAAACAAATAGAGAAAATATTTGACAATACAGGTGCGGTAATCGAATCAAAGCAATCAAAGAAGGGCACCTACACGAGCCTATCGGTGACGGTGCATTTGAAAGATCCCGACGCGGTAATCGAAAAATATAAGCAAGTCGGTACCGTTGAGGGCGTTATCTCACTATAAAATAGCTATTCTTGCATAATTTTGCTAATTTGCATGCGTTATAAGAATACTTCCTTATACTTTTTATTTACGAAAAACTTTTCAATTTGAATTTAGTAGAGAATTTACAATACAATACGGAACGCGCGCATTTGATCATTCCGGAATACGGACGTCATTTTCAGAAAATGGTAGACTTTGCGGTTTCCATTGCGGATAGAGAGGAAAGAAATCGAGTCGCTCAGGCCATTATAAGTGTGATGGGCAATATGCAGCCCCATTTGAGGGATGTGCCTGATTTTCAACATAAACTGTGGGATCAATTGTTCATCATGTCCAATTTTAAATTGGATGTCGATTCACCATTTCCGATCACTTCGGAAGAAGTACTGCGCCAACGTCCTGAACCACTGCCTTATCCTCAGAATCATCCCAAGTACCGTTTTTATGGGAATAACATCAAACGTATGATCGATGTTGCGGTAAAATGGGAAAAAGGCGATATGCGCGATGGATTGGAATACGCCATTGCCAATCACATGAAAAAGTGCTACCTGAACTGGAACAAGGACACCGTCGACGATAAGGCGATTTTTGCTCATTTGTATGAATTGAGCGATGGTCAGATAAACTTGAACGCCGAAGATGAAATTCTAACCGAAAGTGGTCAGTTCCTTAAAAACCGGGTTGCTAAAAATGTACGTAGCAATTCGGGTAAAAAAAATCAACGAAACAATCGCGGTAAGAAGCGATACTAACCTGCTCCAGCCTACATGGGAACATTTAAAATAGAGGGAGGGCACCAACTTTCAGGTGAAATCACTCCTCAAGGTGCTAAAAACGAAGCACTGCAAATTCTTTGTGCAGTACTATTGACCCCAGAAAAAGTAACCATAAGCAATATTCCTGATATTGTTGACGTCAACAAACTTATTGCGCTTTTGAAAGATTTGGGCGTAAAGGTTGAAAAAGGAGGCAGGGGTACGTACGCGTTCCAAGCCGACGATGTTGATTTAGAGTATTTACAATCGGCTCAATTCAAAAAAGATGGGAGCGGACTTCGAGGATCGATTATGTTGGTCGGACCTTTATTGTCACGTTTTGGCAAAGGCTATATTCCCAAACCTGGGGGAGATAAAATCGGTCGACGCCGATTGGACACCCATTTCGAAGGTTTTATCAAGCTCGGTGCAAAATTCAGGTACAATCGTGAAGAATATTTCTATGGAGTCGAGGCCGATACCCTGACGGGTACCTATATGCTTTTAGATGAGGCATCCGTAACCGGAACTGCCAATATCGTTATGGCCGCAGTACTTGCGGAGGGTACGACCACTATTTATAATGCCGCATGTGAGCCCTACCTCCAGCAGTTATGCAAGATGTTGAACCGTATGGGCGCTAAGATCTCAGGTGTAGGATCAAATTTATTGACCATAGAAGGTGTAGATGGCTTGGGAGGTACCGAACACACCATGCTTCCTGATATGATCGAAATTGGCAGTTGGATCGGTCTTGCGGCAATGACCCGTAGCGAGTTGACCATCAAGAACGTTAGTTGGAACGATTTGGGCCAGATTCCATCGGTGTTTCAAAAGCTCGGCATACAATTAGAGCGACGGGGCGATGATATTTACATTCCTGCCCATACCGACGGATATGAAATACAGAATTATATCGATGGTTCCATCCTGACTATTGCCGATGCCCCATGGCCCGGTATGACTCCTGATTTGTTGAGTATTATTTTGGTGATGGCAACACAGGCCAGGGGAGAAGTGGTCATTCATCAAAAAATGTTCGAAAGTCGGTTGTTCTTTGTAGACAAACTTTTGGATATGGGTGCCAAGATCATCTTGTGCGACCCCCATAGGGCCACCGTTATCGGTCATGATTTCAAGTCGACCTTAAAGGCCACTACGATGACCTCGCCTGATATTCGTGCGGGGGTCTCGTTATTGATTGCCGCACTTTCCGCCAAAGGTACTTCGACTATTCATAATATCGAACAGATCGATCGTGGGTACGAAGATATCGATACGCGTCTTAGGGCGATCGGTGCGAAAATCGAAAGAGTTTAAGGTCAAGCCAAAAACCGGATGTAGACTTCCGCTATTATCGAGATATCAAGTAACTACTTCGTTTCCAGACTTCCATCAGGATATTTTGCGAACCTTCCCTGTTCCCGATCATGCACGTTATCGGCATAAGGCCAGGGCCATCCACCAAATTGAGTGAGCTGGTAGTCTTGCATTGTTGCGCTGATTTCCTCTTGAGTGTTCATGACAAAAGGCCCATGTTGTACTACAGGTTCGTCAATTGGTTTTCCCTGCAATATGATAAAATGTACGGTGGTATCACCCGCTTGAATAGTGACATCTTCGCGAGATGCTAAACCAATACCATGGTTGGCTTTTATCTTTTCATCCTGAATGGTTAGTTCAGCGCCCTCATAAAAGTAAAGGTTACGAGATACTTCGGTAAGGGCTTTCGGTAGTGTAAAAGCACTATGGGCATCCATATGGATATTCCAGATCGCAACCTCATTTTTCGGATCTGCTGCCCAAGAATCAGGAGCTGGGGTTGGAGCTGCCGTACCCCTGTAATCACCGGCAATCACTTTTATCCGTACCTGGTTTTCCCTTACGATGGGAATGTCTTCATGCCATAACATCTTGAAATGAGGGTCTACGAACTTTGATGTACTGGGAAGGTTGAGCCATATTTGAAACAACTCTAAAGGATTTTCTTGATCCTTGTACAACAAGGGAAACATTTCGGAATGCTGTACGCCCCGTCCGGCGGTCATCCACTGTACATCACCTTGCCCGAATCTTCCCGCTGCTCCTAAGGAGTCTGAATGATCACAAAAACCCTTATTGACAATCGTAATGGTCTCGAACCCTCTATGTGGGTGATAGGGAAAACCGGGAATGGTCTGTCCGTGATACATACGCCATCCGTCTTTAACGATGAAGTCATTCCCTAGGCTACGGCCTTCTAAACTTGCCTCCGGCCCCATTTGATCATTTCCTTTCGGATAGTGGTCTAAATGGTAAACGCTAAATAAAAAGGGATCCTCCGTTTGCCACGGAAACCCTAATGGAAAAATGGATTTTATGGTTTTGCTCATTACAGTATCGGTTATTCGTCTGTGGTATCGTATTTAATGAAAGCCGCTGTTCGCCTCAATTGCGTTAATGTTCGGCCGTATTGATTTCGATCCAATAGCCGTCTGGATCTTGGAGATATATTTGACGTACCTTATCGGTTCGTGTGGTGACCGCATTCTTCTTCCCTGGCCAATCCCAATAAGTAATATGGTTCGCTTCCAAATGTGCGATGACGCCGTCCAGGTCTTGTGTGGAGAGGCATAAGTGCATGGATTTGTTTTTTTCAAAAGGAACAAAATCACGCTGGATCAGGTGCACATGTGAATTGCCGCTAACCACAAACCATCGAATCGTTGGAGGATTGTCAGGGTGTGGCGTTTCTTTAAGCCCTAGAATAGAACCGTAAAAGTCCGCACTTACATTGACGTCTTTCACTACTATGGATTGATGGTCAAACTGGTAATCAAACGATTGTGCGTTAAATTGGTACGCTACTAGGAATGCCACAAGGGAAATTATTTTTTTCATCGGTTCAATAGTTTGCTTCAAGCAATGTACTCAAATTTTGAGAACAGTGCTTTGCTTTAACAGTCCTTCCACGATCAAATATTGGGCTAGGGCGTAAGAACCCATAATCCAAAGGCTTGCGAATGGTATTTGCTTTTTGAACATATCTATGGCCAGTATACTATCGGAGCATACGAAGCACAAGGCTCCCATGCCGACCCATAAAAAACTGTGGGCGTTCACATTACGAAAGCGTGCCAAAGCGCTGATGGCCATAAATAAGATGGCAAGAACATACGCCAAAACCGGATAGGCCAATGTGCCTAATGAAGGCTTTAGGTAAAGAAATAATAGGGTTCCATATATGAAGAGCAGTAGGGCTATGACATAAAGGATGATGGGCGGCCTCTTGTTCCTTTTTTTAGAAAAGATGAAACCATAAAGTAGGTGGGCCAGTAAAAAAGAAGTAAGCCCTAAAACAAAATAGAGGCTCGAATAGGCCTCAAAGAGCAAAAATACATCTCCGAATAACGACAGGATCAAAGCACAACCGCTAAGAACGTACGTACGCTTTTCAAGGTGCGTACCCAAGCGTAGAAAATAAACCAGTAGGGAAATTAGAATTAGGGGTTTAGAAATCACCCGAAATTCTGTAAGACCCAAATGCCCCAAAACGATATCACTTAAGACAATACCGAAAAAGACATATTTGAAATATCTAGGGGATTTACGGTACATTTTACCCTTTAACACCACGTAACAAACGAATTGAATTACCCGACAAAATTCACTGAATTGTGTGTTCCGTCACAATAGGGTTTGTTTTGGGATGCGCCGCACCGGCAAAAGGCCGTGGTGCGGGTTTTCTTAGCAAGGGAACCATCCGTGCCTGCGACCTCTAGGTCACCATGTACCAATAAAGGACCATTGGCCATCACCTGAACCTTGGTCTCCGTAGTGGTATCGACTTGTTCGTTCTCACCATCGATTTCATAGGTCAACGCCGCGGAAGGGCACTTGGCGATTTGTGCTTTCAAGTCCTCAATGCTCGCTTGCTCTGCCTTGATCCATGGTTTTTCATTCGGATTATACACTTCGGGAAGTGTCTTCACGCAAATTTCGGAATGAATACACAATTTTGGCTTCCAAACCACATTTAAACCTCCGTTCTTGTATTTTTTGATGATTTCGCGTTCTGCCATAGTTATGCAATGTTAATGCCCCGTAAGACTAGTTTTTTCCATTCAGGGTGCTTTTTGATATACCCCGCTACAAAAGGACACATGGGTATCAGGATCAATTCTTTTTCGTCGATGTCCTCCAGTACGCTTTTGACGATTTGCGACCCCAGGCCTCTTCCCTCCAATGATCGCGGAACTTCTGTATGGGTCAAATAGATTTTGTTCAGTGCCCGAATATACTCAATGCGCACGATTTCGCCATCAACATGCATTTCATATTGCTTCGCCTCTTGATTATCGATAATGTCCATATCAACTAGTTTTTGGAAACAGGAATTGGTGGTGGGCCATCGATCATGGGCTTGTATACCTCGTCTCCTTTTCTCATCTTAAATTCCTCTTTTACCTCAGTGACCATCTTAGGATTCTCGAAAAGGTCTACCGCGGTCATTCCTAAGGCCTTCGAGGCATAGATCATACCCTTGTGCCCTATGGACATTCCCCCGCAGGCCACTACGGCCCAAGAGTGCCAAGGCGTGTCCTTGGGTGCTACCGTAACTCCGAGATTGATATTGGGTACATTCCAGCTGACATCGCCCACATCGGTAGACCCCCCTCCAGGGTTTTCTTCCGTTTCTTTAAGCGGGTAGATTTGGCTGTCCATGCCAACTTCTGGTTTTCCGGTAGCCTTTTGAATGGCTTTACCAAAAGCGGTTTCTTCTTCTGTATAGCTTATTGGCCCTAAGAGTTCGAGGTTGTTTTGCATGATTTCGCCACCTGAACGATTGACCAAAGTTTCGTAAATGCCCGATACCAAAGAGATTTCGTAATCTACATTGGCCATGATGGCAGCACCTTCGGCCATAGCCTTTACCCGCTCATATGTGGGTAACATTTTCGAACGTTTCGGGTCTCGTACACGCACCCATAATTTGGCATAGTCGGGTACCACATTGACCACTTGACCGCCGTCTTGAATATGGTAGTGTATCCGTGAGCTTGGCAAGATATGTTCACGGTAGTAATTGATTCCTGACGTGTATAGTTCCAAGGCATCGGAAGCACTGCGTCCGTTCCATGGGTCTGCTGAGGCATGGGCCGTTTGACCGTGAAATTCGACAATGAAATCGATTAGGGATAATCCGGTTTGTACATCCGCTTCGATACCTGCTGAAGGATGCCAGCTTAGATTCACATCCACATCGTCCCAAAGTCCTGCTTCTACCATCCATACCTTGGCAAAAAACTTTTCTTCCGCCGGGGTACCTAAGAATTTAATGGTTCCCTTGAGTTTTCCGGCCTCCATGAGTTCTTTGACCGCAATGGCCGCTGCCAAACTTGAGGTTCCGAACATATTATGACCACATCCGTGTCCTGCAGCTCCCTCCTCATAGGGCTCTTTCACCGGTGACGCCTTTTGCGAAATACCGGGCAGGGCATCAAACTCCCCTAAAATACTAATGACCGGTTTTCCAGAGCCATAGGTAGCCGTAAAAGCGGTCGGTATATTGGCCACTCCACGTTCGACGGTGAGTCCATTCTTTTCAGCATAATCGGCTAGTATTTTTGAAGATTCGGATTCTTCGAAAGCCGTCTCGGCCGCCGCCCAAATGGCGTCACTTATCTTAATAAGTTCGGCCTTGTGCTTTTCGACCGATGCCGTAATCGCTTTTTTGTTTTTTGACATTTTCTGCGCCGATACCGAAAAGGCAAGAAGGAGTACTATTGGGAGTAAACATTTTTTCATTGTCGTGTATTTGAATTAGCTATTGTATTTCGATTTCATATGGTTGTAACCCGATTCGATCAATTGGGTCAGCACGGTCATATCCACATTCGATAATCGAGTAATGTAAAGACATGACTTCCCGGTTTTGTACTTCCCGAGTTTTGCTAAAAGCTCAGGATAACGCACATGCCCGGTATTGTAAAGGGCAATATTTTGCTTCCTTGGTGAAAAACCAGCTAAGAGCATATCACCCTCACGACCCGAGTCGTATTTGTAGTGGTAACTTCCGAATCCAATCAGTGAATTGCCCCAGAGTATAGGGGGGTGCCCTGTTATCTTTTTATAAAGCTCCAATAAAACCATGCTATCGGAACGCCTGGTCTCGTTAGTAACTGTATCGATAAATTCCTGTACGGAAGTCGAAGTAGGTCTTGTTTTGTTCTCGGATGCCATGATATTCTCGTCTGACGATCCTAAATATACTAAAAAGGGATTAGGCTACCGCCTCCTTATAAATTTTTAGACAGCGCTCTCGGGCCATTTTGTGATCTACCATTTTTTGTGGGTAGGTGAGTTCCTGTAAATCGGGAACCCATTTGTTGATATACGCCCTTTGTTTGTCGAATTTATCTACTTGGGTCATGGGATTGAAAATCCTGAAATACGGGGCGGCATCCACTCCGCTACCGGCTGCCCATTGCCAATTGCCTACATTGGCACTCATGTCGTAGTCCAGCAGTTTTTTCGCAAAATAGGCTTCGCCCCAACGCCAATCGATCAGCAGATGCTTGCATAGAAAACTCGCTACGAGCATGCGCACACGGTTATGCATATACCCTGTGGCATTGAGCTCTCGCATTCCGGCATCGACCAAGGCATACCCGGTTTCGCCTTTTTTCCATTTTTCGAATTCCGTTTCGCTATTGCGCCATGCAATGCGGTCGTATTTTGGTCGAAACGAGCGCTGCGCGGTGTGAGGGAAATGCCAGAGAATCTGCATAAAAAATTCACGCCAGATCAGCTCGTTCCAGAAAACTTCGTTCTTTTCGGCAATCGCTTTTTTCATCAGCTGACGTACCGAAACGGTGCCGAACCGCAAATGGGGCCCCAAACGGGAGGTGCCATTTTCCTTTGCCGGAAAGTTACGGGTATCCTCATAATTGGCGATTAAAGAGGGAGACGCATTGTATTCCGGAACTGTAATCGACGATTTTTTAAACCCCATTTCTTCTAACGACACCTGGGGTAACTCCTTTTCATCCAGCAGATTGGAAAATAGGGGAGCGGTCTTATGCGCTTCGAGTAGTGATGCGTTGAAGCGTTCTTTCCATTTGTTTTTATAAGGGGTATAGACCACATACGGAGAACCATCATCTTTAACTACCTCGCTTTTTTCAAAAATCACTTGGTCTTTAAACGTATGAAACAGGCATCGCTTTTTGTTCAGCAATGCTTCGATCTGTTCATCGCGTTGCTTGGCATAAGGTTCGTAATCGTGATTGGTATACACTTCCCGAATTTCATAATTTTCGAAAAGATTTTCCCATACCGCTTGTGGTGTTCCGTGAAAAAGGGCCAAGTCGGCACCGTATTTTTCTTGAAGTAACCCACGCATTTGTTGAAGGGTCTCAAAAATAAAACTTACCCTGGCATCGTCTTTGGGCAGTTCGTCTAAAATCTCTTTATCGAAAATGAAGATCGGTAGTAGAGGATGTTCCCCTTCAAGGGCCTTTCGAAATCCGACATTATCTTCCAAACGCAGGTCACGACGGAACCAGAAAACCGAAACTTTTTTTGCCATTTAATTGATATTTAGAGTAGAGATTCCTCCATCTACGCCTACTACCTGCCCGGTCATCCATGTGCTCTTATCGCTCAATAAAAATACGGCGATATTTGCAATGTCACCAGCTTCACCGACACGTTTCAGTGGATGGCGTTCCGACATCATCTCACGCTTACGGTCGTTGCTCAACAGTCGTTTTGCCAGAGGGGTATCGACCAATGAGGGAGCAATGGTGTTGATCCTGATTTTTGGGGCATACTCAGCAGCGAGCGCCTTGGCGAAACCTTCAATGGCTCCTTTTGCCGCGGCTACACTGGTGTGAAAGGGCATACCGGACCCAACGGCCACCGTGCTGAAGAAAACCATGCTCGCCCCTTCGGCCATTCGGGGCATGATCAACTTTACTATTTTGACCATGCTGAAGAAGTTGAGTTGCATATCTTCATGAAAGGTTTCAAGACTTAACATTTTAAAAGGTTTGAGGTTGATACTTCCCGGACAGTAGGCAAAGCCATGAATCTCCTCCGGGAGCTTTGACAGCTCTAAATCATCGGTCAATACATCGAAAGGTAGGTGTGTAACACTTAGCCCTTCCAGACCATCATTGGTTCTTGAAGCTACGGTAACCTGGTATTCTTGACTAAGCGTCTTGGCAATGGAACGCCCTATACCATGCGAACCTCCTATTAAGAATATATTTTTCATGCTGTTTATATGGATTTTAATTCTAAAAAGTTCCGTGACCCTTCGACCTTCCCAAAAAGTTCGATCAATTTCTTTTCGCGGTACGCAAATATTTGTTTTAACTGCTTTTTCACCAGAATCGGATGTGCCAATTGGCCTAGAATCCCAAAGGGAATTTTATAGTCGATAATATCCTCCATTTCCACTCCCTGGTCTACACTTTTTAAAAAGTGTTTGTGGTGCCAGAGCGCGTAGGGTCCGAAACGCTGTTCGTCCACAAAATATTCTCCCTCCTTCACATGAGTGATTTCGGTTACCCATTTGGTAGCATACCCAGGGAAAGGCGATACCTTGTATTGAATGATTTGGCCAGGAAACATAGGTCGATCCGCACCGGAAAGAATATGAAAACCCATATGTTCAGGAGTAATACGTTTGAGATTGGCCGGGCTAGAAAGAAAATCCCACGCTTCTTCTAGCGAAATGGGAAGCCGTTGCTTCGAATGCAGTTGATATAACTTCATAGTATCGATTTGAACAAAGATAAGTGCATTTTTGTTTAATAAAAATCATTTGTGGTTAAACAATTTATAATTTACCTGTAGATTTCTGGTTTTGATTTGAACTGAGGAGATTGAAAGGTACCGTTCATCCAATAATTCAAACGAATAGCTTACATTTTTGTAATTTTCCGTTACAATGAAAGGATTTCATATCATACCGCTGTTGATTTTGGTGTCATTCTCCCATGGGCTATCCGCTCAAGCGAATGTACAGGAGCTTGGAAATCTTCCTACTACCGTTTCCGAGACTTCCGGACTACTGTTTCACAACGGGCGATTGATTACGCATAATGATTCGGGAAATACTCCGCAACTATTTGAAATAGATACCCTTACCCTAGAGATCACAAGAACGATTACACTGACCAATGCGGAAAATGTCGATTGGGAAGATTTGGCTCAAGACAATGAAGCTATTTATGTAGGCGATTTTGGAAATAACGTAGGTACCCGAGAAAATCTCGTCATCTATCGCATTACTAAAGAAATGTACGAAGCAACGAATACCGTGCAAGCCGAACGCATAAATTTTCGCTATCCGGACCAGGTAGATTTTTCAAATACCGGCAACAGCGATTGGGATGCGGAGGCGTTCATTGTTCTTGATGATCGGCTAGTTGTCTTTACCAAGCAGTGGGTAAGCAACGGCACAGTGGCCTACTCCATACCCAAAACGCCCGGAGTACATATTGCGGAACGGTTAGCGGAATTTGACTCGAATGGTTTGGTAACCGGAGCAACCTACAACCCTATTTCCGATGTTCTCTTTTTAATCGGATATTCGTCCATACTAGGGCCCTTCACCCTTCGGGTCGATGCTCCGAATATCGGGTCTATTTTCGGTACTGCTCCGACAAAGATCCCGTTTGGCGGCGGGCTAGCACAAATAGAGGGTATTACCTATGTGGATGTGGACACTTATTTTGTCTCATCCGAGTTTTTTACGAATGCGAGCCCCGCCATTACATTAGATTCCAAATTGTTTTCCTTTACGACCACCGATACGCCAAATGGTAATGAAGAAGAGGAGGAGGAAGAAGAGGAGGAGGAGATCCTGAATCCAGAGCCCCAAGAAAACAGTTTAGTGCTGTATCGTCCCCTTGATTCCGATTTCTTGGAATATGAACTCATTACCGACCGAGCGTTATACGGAAGGGGCCTGTTTGACTCTGGTGGAAAACGCCTGCAATATATTAGGGCAGCGGAGATCGAAAACAATCGTATCGACATAGCATCATTGAGTAGTTCAGTGTATTACCTTGCCTTTTATCTTGACAATGGTGTACTGGTGAAGGCCTTTGCCAAATAATGGATTTCTACTTCTTATTTTAAGAATTCCTTAACGAATCAAGCAAGGGTTTATCTCTAGTTTTGTTAAAACATTAAACACTTTTGAAATGAAAAAAATTAAACTTTTAGTAGTGGCTCTATTTGCTTCAGTAGCGCTACAAGCACAGATCAATACACCGGCTCCGAGTCCTTCATCAAAATTGATGCAAACGGTAGGGCTGACGGATGTTACCGTTGACTATTCAAGACCTTCGATGCGAGGAAGAACTATTTTTGGCGATTTGGTTCCTTATGGGAAACTTTGGAGAACCGGTGCAAATGGCTATACCTTAGTAGGTTTTAGTAATGATGTAAAGATCGGCGGAAAAGAGGTCAAGGCCGGTACGTATTCTGTTTTCACGAAACCTGGAGAAAAGTCTTGGGAGGTTTTCTTCTATACCGATACCCAAGGTGGTGGAACACCAAGGGATTGGGATGAAAGCAAAGTGGTTGCCAAAGTCGATGCTCCTGTAATTACCATGCCTATGGAAATGGCCGTGGAAACCTTTACGATTACCATAGATGATTTGACATCCAATTCGGCAAATCTTGGACTGCTATGGGAAAATGTATATGTGGCCGTTCCTTTTGAAGTACCTACGGATGCAGCGGTAGAAAAGAATATCGAAAGAGCTTTGGGAGGACCTTCTGCAGGCGATTATTATGCAGCTGCAGTGTATTATTCAAGCGAAGGAAAGGATATCAACAAGGCAAAGGAGTGGATGAACAAGGCAATGGCCATGACCGAAAAACCGGCTTTCTGGCAGTTGCGTCAGCAATCATTGATTCAAGCAAAGGCAGGAGATAAAAAAGGGGCTATAGAAACCGCCAAAAAGTCCTTGGCAGCTTCAAAAGAGGCAGGCAATGATGATTACGTCAAAATGAACACCGATTCGTTGAAAGAATGGGGAGCGATGTAATCGAATTACCAATAATGTCGTAAAATGAAAGTCCGCCCCTATGGCGGGCTTTTTTGTTTATGTTATATTTGAAGAAATCTCAAAATAATCCCCATGCTTCAGAAGTCGACTTTCCTTGTACTGCTTACACTACTTTTAATGTCCTGTAATATGGAACACGAACGACCCATATACAGTGCGGAAAAATGGATGAATCCAGAATGGGAGAATCCTGAGATTTTTCAAATCAATAGGGAAGAACCAACTGCCTCTTTTTACAGATATCGA
Source organism: uncultured Flavobacteriaceae bacterium (assembly GCA_947494565.1). Classification (GTDB taxonomy): domain Bacteria; phylum Bacteroidota; class Bacteroidia; order Flavobacteriales; family Flavobacteriaceae; genus Maribacter_C. The sequence goes on from CANLVG010000011.1 coordinate 20,365, forward strand.
AGCGAGGAAAATGCCTTGAAAAATGAAAGCTGGGAGAACTCAACCTTGTATCAGTCCCTAAATGGTACATGGGACTTTTACTTTGCCGAGAACCCTGAAGAACGCCCTGCGGATTTCTACTACGAGGGATTTGATACCAGGGGATGGGACAAAATTCCAGTACCGTCCAATTGGGAAATCGAAGGACATGGTATTCCCTTTTACACCAATGTGATTTATATGTTTCCTCCAAATCCGCCCTATATTCCTCATGAAATGAACAACGTAGGCAGCTATCAGCGCGAATTCGATATTGCCGAGGATTGGGATGGAAAAGAAATTTATGTACACTTTGAAGGGGTGAGTGGTGCGATGTACATCTGGATCAATGAAGAGCTAGTGGGATACAATGAAGGTAGCAAAACTCCCGCCGCCTTTAATATCACCGATCAGGTCAATATCGGTAAAAATAAGATTTCGGTGCAGGTGCTGCGGTGGTCCGATGCTAGCTATCTTGAAGACCAAGATTTTTGGAGGCTGAGCGGAATCGAACGGGATGTCTACCTCTATGCTACCAATAGTACAACGATACGGGATTTTAGGGTTACCGCTGATTTGGAAAACGATTATACCGACGGTATTTTTAATTTAGATGTGGAAGTTGCCAATGCGGATGCCTCCAAAGCGGATCTTCGAGTGCATATGCAACTTCTCGATGGCCGTAAGGAAATTTTGAACGAAACGAAGAAATTATCCGTTTCCAACAGTGAAGGGGTAATCAATTTCAATCATAACATTCCAAAGGTCAAGACCTGGAATGCCGAAAAACCACAACTCTATAGCCTTGTTTTGAGTTTGAAAGACGCCAATGGCAAGACCTTAGAGGCGACCAGTGTCAAGACTGGATTTCGAAAAGTGGAAATCAAGAATAGTCAATTCTTGGTCAACGGAAAGGCAGTTACCATCAAAGGTGCGAATCTTCACGATCACGATGATAAAACAGGGCATGTTGTATCAGAAGAATTGACTTTGAAGGATATGAAGCTTATGAAGCAAAATAATCTTAATGCCATCAGGGCAAGTCACTACCCTAAGGACCCCCATTTTTATCGTATGTGCGATACCTACGGGTTCTATGTAGTGGACGAGGCGAATATTGAAATCCATGGAATGGGTGCTACCAACCAGGGCCTAGATGGCGATGAGGAAGCCATTGCGGTACACCCCGCCTATCGCCCTGAATGGAAGGCCATGCATTTAGACCGTACGATACGGATGTTCGAACGGGATAAGAACTTCACATCCATTGTCACCTGGTCGCTTGGGAACGAAGCCGGAAACGGTGAGAATTTTTATGCGACATATGATTGGCTAAAGTCACAAGACACCACTCGACCCGTACAATATGAAGGTGCGATCGCCTATGAGAATACAGACATCCATGCGCCTATGTATATGCGTATTCCTGAAATGGAGGCCTACGCCAAAAACAAGCCCAAAAGGCCGCTGATCCAATGTGAGTACGCACACGCAATGGGAAACAGTGTAGGGAATTTACAGGATTACTGGGATGTTATAGAGAAGTATGACGTGTTACAAGGAGGCTTTATCTGGGATTGGGTGGATCAAGGACTATTGGCCCAAACAGAAGAAGGTGAGGCATATTGGGCTTATGGGGGAGACCTTGGTGGGGCTGATTTTCAAAATGACGCCAACTTCTGTCTAAACGGATTGGTAAATCCTGATCGAACGGCACATCCCTCCTTACATGAAGTCAAAAAAGTGTACCAGCACATCAAATTCAAGGGCCATGACCTTAGTGTCGGTGGAATTACCATTTCCAATGGATATGATTTCACCAATTTGGAGGAATTCGATTTCAGTTGGAGACTTCTAGAGGATGGCAAGGAAGTGGCCTCCGGAGTTTTACCAGTACTAAATGTAGCTCCGAGAACATCAAGGAATGTACTACTTGATTTGCCTGAATTGACCGATGAGAACAAAGAGTATCTTTTAAATGTATATGCCAAACTGCGAAGCGGGACCCCGCTAATTCCAAAAGACCATCTGTTGGCCTATGAACAATTTGAATTAACGGATTATCGGCCTGATGTGTTTTCTTTGGAGGATTCTGGCGCAGGTCTTACCATAACCCCTTCAGATGATAAGGTTATTATTTCGGGTACTGATTTTGAAGTCCAATTCAATACGGCCACAGGTGAAATGATCGGGCTTGATTATGGGAATGGAAATATGTTGCTCAATGGGCTCAAGGCCAATTTTTGGCGCGCCACGAACGACAATGACTTCGGCTACAATATGCCCAAACTACTGGCCCCGTGGAAAGAAGCGACCGATACACAGAAATTTATGGGCATGACGGTCAGTGGCGCCGATACGGAAGAAGTAATCGATGTATTGCAACTGGCTGAGAATCCATTTGCGGAAAACAGTGGGAAACTAATGGTGACGAGCAATTTTGGACTGCCGTCAGTAGAAGGAAACCTTGCAATCCGCTATGAGGTCAATGACAAGGGCGAGGTACGCGTGACCGTTAATCTTACGGACTTAGGCGATGATGTTCCGATTCTACCGCGATTTGGAACTAATTTTATCGTCAAGGATGAATACCAGCAAGTGACGTGGTACGGTAGAGGTCCTTACGAGAACTATTGGGATAGAAAAACGGCGACTTTGGTTGGCAATTATACCGCTACTGTTTCCGAATTATATTACCCCTATATTCGCCCTCAGGAAAACGGCAATCGAACTGACATCCGAAACCTGAGGTTTGTTAATGGAGCCGGTTCGGGAATTGAAATTTTCGGCCCTGAGTTGTTGAACTTTAGCGCCCATCATCAATACAATGCAGATTTCGATTCGGGAACCGAAAAACAACAACGGCATACCTTTGATATCGTAAAGCGTGATTTGGTCAATATCAATATCGATTACCGGCAAATGGGTGTAGGGGGCGACAATAGTTGGGGTAACCTTCCGCTAGAAAAGTATCAAATTCAACCAGGCAACTTGAGTTACAGCTACGTCATTCGTCCTGTACGTTCACATGTCGACCCATCACCGTCGCTTTAGTTTTGAATTACCCAGAGTACTGCCTCCCATACATCGGTAGGTAGACCGCTTTTGGTTTGTAGATCGATGAGGTCTTCCGGCCTTGCGCTGAATAAAGCAATTGCGGTCGCACTCTTTTCATTTTCAGTGGTTTTAAGCGCGTTGATCAATTTGTTCAAGGAACCGTTCTCGAGCTTTTTGGCGGCCAAAATTCCAAAGAGGTGATCCATACTGTTTTTGTCTAGGTCTTTCTCCGTTCGGTTTACTATGGCGGTCAAAAGCGTTTTGCTATCGTCCAAGTTTCCTATTTTTTCCATCGCTAGGGCCATCAGGTAGTCCTGCGAACGTTCATCGGGATCATAGGGTTTCCCTACACCGATATTTTCGGGCCATTCCTTACTTTTCTTGAGTACTTCGAGTGCTTTTGCGTTTTTATTTTTTTGCAAGTAGGACAAGGCCACTGCTTCATGGGCGCGTTCATAGATTTCCCTGCTCTCACTGGCATGTTCAAACGGAAGCACTTGTATTTTTCGAAGGATCTGCACCACTTTTTGATAACTGCCGGTATATAGTAGCGATTTGGCGTGTGCCAAACCGATATTATAGTTATCCGGAAATTTGCGGAAGGCTTTTGAACTCAATTTCACAGCTTCCTCATAGTGCCCATGCGATAAATAGAACTGAATGAACTCCTCGTTGACTTTCCAATCCGAGGGATTCAATTCAAATGCTTTTTTATAATCCGCAAGTCGTTGTTCGACCGGAGCTTTTTTTTCTACTTGGGCTCGAAAACGATAAAAAATGTCCGAATCAGGTTCGTTGGCGCAGTTCGCCAAAAGTTTTTTGGCTTCTTCCTTGTTGTTGACCACTAAATAATTTTGGGCTAGGTAGTACTTCAACTTCCAATGGTCGTTTTGTGTCAATGCCCATGTCAACATAGGAATCGTTTCCCTGCGGTAAGGAAAGACCAAATCTATGTTTTCGTTGACCATTCTGTTCAGTATCTCTTTACTTTTTTCCGTATTCGAATCTCTTTGTAAATAGGCGATCCACAATCCATTCTTCACGGCTTTTGGACCTTCGAGTAAGGTCACCAGCGCACGATCTTCAAAGCCCAGTTCACTATAACGTAGGGCGAGGTTTAAGACCGTCTCTGCGGGTAATTCATTTTCGATTGCGGGCAGGTCAGACGTGTTATCGGCACCTAGGTTGGTGGCGTGATTCAATTCATGTTTGGCCAGAAACTGCAAGGGATTGATGTTGAGTATTCCTTCCGCGTACTCCTGCACCGCGTCTGTATCGCCCTGACTTTTTGCGGTCAGTAAGTGTATTTCCCTGGCATTTAGATTGTTCAAATTGAACGTCAAGGCCTTGGCCGCATAGGTCTTTGCTTTGGCGTAGTTTTTGGTTTTAAGATGAATTTCTGCCATTTGCGCATAGGAAACAGAGCGATATTTGATATCACGGGCGGCCCAACCGAATGATTCCAATGCATTTAATGAATCGTTTAGTGCGCGATAGGTGATTCCGGCGAGATAGTTCGCTTTGGAATTGTAGGTGTCCATTTTCAAGACGGTATTAATGAGCTCCAAAGCACCGTCATAATTGGTACGTCGATATTCCAGTTCAGCCAATCCTAAAATTCCCGAACGGTGTGAGGGATCCAATTTCACCAGCTTTGATAATTCATTGTGAGCGAGGTCGTATTCTCGATATTCCAAAGCTTCCATCCCGGATTGATAATGTTCTTCCGTTTTAGAGACCTGAAGATCTTTATCGGGGTAAAACGGCCTTTTGATTTGTTTGTCCTCCGGATCGTTCGAGTATTCTAGTTCAGTGCCAGAAACGGAAATCACTATTTTATCGGAAGGTGCGGCCGTAACTTTCGTAGAAAAGACCTCCATAGGGTGTAGATCAAGTTTTTCCGAAAAGCAGTTTTTACCATTTACGGTGACCTGTAATTCTTGATTCAATTGTTGCAGGGCATTTAGTCCGATGTATACCGATTCGTTTTCATACTCCACATTGAGCACACCATGGGTTGAGGCATCCTCCATACCCCCGATTTCTTTGTATGGAAACCATATTTCAGACCAAGTGTCCATAACGTAGGGATCGAAGCCCACTTGACTGATCGGATTTACCGCACCCGGGAAATACTGGTCAAAAAGTCGTCCGGCTTGAAATTCGATATACTGCCCATCGGTATCGGTTAAAAGGTCTTCCCAAATACCCCCGGAACGCGAAAGGGCCCAGAGCCAGAGCTTCTGACCGGGCATTTCCTCATAGGGTGCCCATTGACCATAACCAAAATTTCTGTCGTGATAATAGCCTCCGAAAAAGTCATTGTATTCGCCGACGATATGATATGATTTGGCAGGACCGAAGGTATTGTTCTTGTACAGCGCCAAATTCCGTCCTTTGTCATCGATAGGCCATGGATGCGGATCACCGTTGTGTTCTACATAGGCATTGCCCGGGATAAAGAATTCAAGATCATTCGTGGCCACAGCCGCAGCGGTCATCCAATTGTAGTATGATTCCGTTAGGGGAGAGGCATTGTACCAAGAAGCATTGGTCTCAAAGTACGCTTTGTCTTTTTCCAAACGGATTTCCACCATCCACTTCGTATTTGAGGGCAGGTCATCGTTCCCTACAAAGCAGCTTACACTGCCATCGCCATTTGTTCGTACCTCATAATCAACGGGAGTTGCCGTAGAGGGGTGATGCCCGATGATTCCGAAATTGAACTCGATACCTCCCGAGGTCCAGGGGCCGCGCATAGCGATATTGCGAAACTTGATCACCTTGTTCTTATACAAAAACTCTTCTCCCGTGCTCTTGTCTATTGCCCCCCAAACCTTACCTCCGATTTCGGGAAGTACCCAAAGTTTGATATAATCGTTCTCGAGGGTAACTACCTTCCAGTCTTTTTTGATGGGGGAGTGGGCGTATCCCTCATATTTAAAATACGGTGGGATTTTTGGGTTTTCCGCCACAATAGGAACGGGGTTGGGGGTATGGAAATCATAGGTGTCAAGTGACACGGTTTCCGCTACAATACTAGCATTGTTTTGCCCATAAGCTTTGCAAACAACTAGTAATGCAAAGCTGACGATAAGTCGTATAGTGTTCATGGTTTGGATTTTATCTTGGGTTTACGCTGTACGATTCTACAGGCCCATTATTTTTCACGAATAAGATGATTTTATCGTTGTTCTTGTTTTTGACGATCGTAATATCCCGAACTTCTCCAGCTACATGTAAACCGCTGTTACTATTTTCCACGGTTTGAAACCCACCTTTACCATCACCTAAGAGTAGGGTGCCCTTATTGGCATCATATCTACCATATTTCACTCGGGTACCGAAAAAATTACCGCCGAGTAGTACATCTAGATGACCATCGGTATTGATGTCTTCAGCTAAAATGCCAAAAATAGGGGAGAACTGTGCTTGCTTTGGCAGCGGGGTAAGTTTGAAAGTAGCATTCCCCATGTTTTCCAAATAACTACTTGAAAATTGTGAGGCTTTCAATACAGTGGCATCGGATAGTTGTGCGGGAGTAAGAATATCGGTGATTTTTTCATCTGCATAGTTCGCGTAACTGGTGTACCTTGCTTTCAGTCCGTTCAATTGCCCAACAAGGTCATCCTTCGAAAAGACAGGATAGCTTTCTCCCATGATATAAGCGCATAAAATGGGATCTAGGGAGCCGTTGGCATCGAAATCCTTGACATATAATTCTACAGGTTGCTCTGCCGAAGCCTTTAATTGGGAATTCAGTCCAAAATTGCCCAAGATATAATCCATATCTCCATCATTATCAAAATCACCTGATGTAATGGCATTCCACCAACCCTGGGAATCGGTCGTGCCGGTGTCTTGGGTAACCTCCGTAAGGGAACCCTCCGAATTTTTAAAGAATCGAATGGGCATCCATTCGCCAACGAGTATAAGGTCATCCGTGTCATCACCATCGAAATCGGTCCACAGGGCATCCGTAACCATACCCGGATGTACAAGTGCTTCACTAACGGTTGCCGTGACGTCACTAAAGTTCCCTTGCCCATCATTTTCGAGTATATAACTTCTCGGCGCATTCGGATAGCTGCCGGGTACTAGTCGACCGCCCACAAAAAGGTCGAGATCTCCGTCATTATCGAAATCGGATGCAGTGACACATGAGCCACTGGTCAACATCTCGGGAAGTGCCCCTTCTTTTTTTGAAAACTTTCCTCGTTGGTTAAAATATAGCCGGTCTTGTAATTCGGGAGCACCTTTTTCGAAGTCGGCACCACCACTAACGACATAGAGATCTAGATCTTGATCCCCGTCCGCATCGAAAAAGAGGGCATCCATATCTTCCGATAAACCATCCTCGTCCAAAAAAGTACGGGTTTCCAAGAACTCACCGTGACTGTTTTGAAGGAATAGACTTCCGGTCGAGTTTTTGGCTCCTCCTATGAATACGTCCTCCAGACCATCAGTATTGATATCGCCTTTGGCTATTTTTGGACCTTGGGTCGATAATTTGTGCGGCAAGAGCTGTTCGCGTTTAAAGTCTATAAAGTTGTTTTCTTGATGTAGGTAGCTGATTAGCGAGTCTTTGGGAATCGATTCAAAAAAGGGATTTTTAATTTGATTTGTGTTTGGATTGGTTGTCGGGAGTTCGGCGTTTGTTTCTTCTGCCACGATGACTTGATTGGCAGCGACATCCGTCAATCGTTGTATGGCCGAGCTCGGCCAGATTATTTTGAGCTCATCTACCCGTTGCGATTGCCCCAGGCCAAAAAGAAGATTAACATCGACTGAGGATTGATACCCTCTGGTAGGCTGCACTTCTTGAACTTGAAGGGTATCACCGATTTTGACTTCGACCCGAACACCAATACCAAAGGAATTAAGACCTTTGCCTTTAAGCTTGATTTTCAGATAGTTGTTGTTAAAAAATGTCTCACTATTATTTCTATAGATAAAGGCTTCCTCTGCGATGTTATTTACTACAAGATCTAAATCCCCATCATTATCCAGATCGGCATAGGCAGCTCCATTGGATAGCGATTTTTGATCGATACCCCATTCAGAATTCACTTTTTTGAAGCGTAATGCCCCTGTATTATGGTACATATAATTCTCCTCAACGGTCGAAGGAATTTCTTCGAGAAGTTCCATGATGGCGGTTCGTTTTCCTGTTTTGTTTTCCTCCAATTTTGCCTGAACTGCATAATTGATGAAATCCATATTGGTATAATCCCGTTTGTAGCCGTTGGTGATAAAAAGGTCTTTGTTCCCATCGTTATCAAAATCGGCGAGTAGGGAGCTCCAACTCCAATCCGTATTTGAAATACCGGCAAATTGACCTATTTCGGAAAACGATTCGCCCCCGTTGTTGAGATGGAGCATATTCCGCATGGTCTGGTTATAAAAGCCTGAATTGACCAAAAGTTGGTATTTGTCATAGTTGTCGGGTCCGGAGACCATTTTTTGACGTTGGTTTCCCTCTGGGAGCATATCCAGTGTCATGATGTCGGTAAAGCCGTCATTATTGATATCGGCAATATCTGACCCCATGGAAAAAAGGGAAGTGTGGCCTATAAATTGTTCGAGGCTTTCCTTAAAGGTACCATCTCCATTATTGATATAGAGGTAGTCTTGTTCATTGTAGTCGTTGGATACGTAGATATCTGGCCAACCATCTTGATTTAGATCGGAAATGGCGATTCCCAACCCGAAACCGAGAACGTTGGACACCAATCCAACTTCTTCACTGAGTTCTTTGAACTTTCCATTGTCATTGCGATAGAGTTTGTCCGAATAGGCCGCGTTCTTTTTATTTTTTAAGGAGGCAGTGATCTGTCCGAAACCTGCATATTCTTGTGTAGAATGATTGAGGACATACAAATCGAGGTCCCCATCCTTATCGTAATCGAAAAATGCGCTTTGAGTCGAATAGCCGGAGTCGGCGATCCCATATTCCTGGGCTTTTTCAGTAAAGGATATTTGACCTGTGTCCGCTGAAAGGCCATTATTGATGAAGAGGAGATTTTTTCGTTTGTTCGGGTCTTTCGCCGCTGAACGGCAAACATAGATATCCAAAAAGCCATCAGCATTGACATCGGCCATAGTAGTACCGGTATTCCACAGTCCTTCGGCAAATACGCCGGCTTCTTTTGCAATTTCATCGAACTCTAGATTACCTTGGTTCAGGTACAAATGACTTCCGACCATATTACCGGTAAAGTAGATATCGGGTAAACCATCATTATTGATGTCACCTACAGAAACGCCTCCACCGTTGTAGAGATATCCATATTCCAACACGTTGAATTCTTTGGTTTCTTTGAGAATGTTTTTGAATTGTATTCCGGTTTGGTTGGAGGGGAGCAGCGTAAACAAGGTTTTCTTATCATCCTTGGTACACGAGAACGCAACGGACAATAGCAACAAAAAGGTAAAAATTTTGGGAATAGCTAATTTCATAAAAGCGGTTCACTTTAATTTCTGGACGATCATATTAAGGAAATAAAAAAGCACCAATAAGAAAGTATTGGTGCTTTTATCTTTGTTAGGTAGGAATCTTATTTCTTATCCCACCATAACTTGGTATTGTTTTTGTCTCCTCCTGAGAGCAAACCGATACCAGCCTGAACGGCTTCACCATTGGTATCAAATTCACTTTGAACATAAACCATTCTTCTCATGATTTCATCAACGCCAACATCAGGATTCTGCGACTCCAATCGGGCGTATTGTCTTGGGTATCCCGTTCTACGGAGTTCTGCCCATGCTTCCCAGCCATTTGGATATATCGCTAGCCATTTTTGTGTAATGATCTGCTCCAATTGCGTTTCAGTGTCACCACCAAAGGCTACGGGAATATCAGTAACAGCGGCAGCTCCTGCTTCGAAAGGAATAGGCGTATTCGTACTCGCGATATACGCGTCAATAGAGGCACCATCGGCCCCCGTTTTTTGCATCATGGAAGCTCGGATACCATCCTCATAGAGGCTTTGAGCCGTACCTCCCATATTCCAATTGAACAAGGCACCTTCTGCTCTCAAGAAATACATCTCGGCAGCGTTCATGAGTTCGATCGGGGGGTTGATTCCTCCTTTAGCCACATCGATAAATTTGGTAGCCAAATCGGAATGTCCGGCATTTTTGCTTGTTTCCAAATTTACTCGTGGTTGTCCGTTTAGAAGACCTTCGTATGGGCTTCCATCTCCGTCCGTATCTCCATCAACGGCAGGAGCAAAATATTCTGGCATTCGTGGATCTTCATAACCCTCCAAAATACTTTCCATGGTAGCACTCATTCTGAATTCGCCCCAATCGGTAATCGTTTCTAAAGGATTTCTGTTTTGCTCGTCTGTAGAAACGAAGGCATTATCCGCATTATCCGTAATCACGCCGCCAGCAACTGCTTTTTCAGCTTCCGACTGTGCACGTCCGGGATCTACATATCGGATGCGCATGGCGAGGCGCAAACGCAAACTGTTGGCGAATTTCAACCATTGCGAAGAATTACCTCCATAAATACGATCCCCATTGGTGAATGAACTTCCGCCTGCAGCAAGTTGGGCAGTGGCTTCATCAAGAGTGGTGAAGAAATCCTCATAAATCGACTGTTGGGAATCATAAGCGACGGACAGTTCAGCATTACCGAATTGCGAATACGGAACAGCTCCCCAATAATCGGTAATTCTGTGGTAGGCATGAACCCGAAGGACTTTTGCCATACCATTACCCACGGTATTTCCGGTAGACTCCGTTAAATCCTCAACCAGTTTGATTTGAGGTGCCGCCTGTCCGTAAAAGGAACCCCAAGCCAAATCGGCCCAGCGTCCTACTTGTACGTAACGGTCTGAATCAAATCCGGCCGCGGTAGTCGCATAATACTGCGCCCAAATATCCGAAAAGAGATTTTGGGAAATTTGAAAGCGCCAATGCAGTCCATTGACCGAAACATATTGTGCTTGGGCAAAAGCTTGCCCCTGTAACACCTGGCTATCCTCCAGCGCATTGATATCCAATGCCAAGGGATCGGTATTTAGCTCATCGAAATCTTCGGTACAGCCTGAAAAGGCCATCACGCAGGCCATTCCGAGCCCGATTTTACTTAAAACTTTTTTCATAATTTTTTCTTTTAAAGGTACAATTTTTTTTAAAATCCAAATTTAACATTCAAACCTAAACTTCTAGTTGAAGGAGGTGCAAATGATTCAAAACCATCGGAACTAATCACTGCATTCTGATTGTTATCACCAATGCTGGGTCCAGCACTTGTAATCACCTCTGGATCGAAGGAAGCGTTGTTCTTAAAGAAAAACAGATTTCTTCCGACCAATGAAATTTTGGCACTCTTGAAAGGGCCATTACCTAATACTGAGGAGGGTAGACTGTAACCCAAGGTCATTTCACGTAATCTGATATTGGTAGCATCCTCTACAAAGGCTTCTCCAACAGGAGAGTTTCGTCCACCGATTTGTCCCCAGAATGCTTCTGCAGTCACCGCTGTGGTATTGGGTGAGCCATCCTCATTTACGACATCCAACTCTGGAAAAACGGTAGTTCCGAAAACTAAGCTACCATCTCTACCAGGCAGTGTTCGTTCAAGGGCACCATCAGACGCCAAAATAGCGTTGGTGAATGAACCGACCGAACCACCTTTCCGCATGTCGATTAGGAAACTGAAACTCAGATTTTTGTAGTTGAAACTATTGTTAATACCACCCAACCAATCTGGGTTGTAGTTCGCAACCAAGCGATCTTGACCTGTGGTCACCGCTGGTAGTCCATCCGCTTGTACTACTACTTGACCTGCATCATTTCGTACAAATCCTCTAGAGTATACATTACCCCACTGATCCCCTACGTTCAATTCAAACCTCCTAAAGAAGTCACCGCCGTAGCTCAAGGTTTCAAGACCTTCGGCCAGGGACAATACCTTTCCTCGGTTTCTTGAAAAGTTGGCTGTAACATTCCAACTGAAATCGGGTGTGTTGATTGGTGTGCCAGTCAAAATGATTTCAATTCCTTTGTTTTCGATGTCCGCTCCGTTAATAAACCGCTCAACTACCCCAGAAGCCTGTGGTACTTGCTGGCGGAACAACTGATCGATACTGTTGGTTTTATAGTAAGTAAAATCAAGACCTAAACGGCTATCTAAGAAACGAGCGTCAAAACCAAACTCCAACGACTTCGTGCGCTCTGGCTTCAAATCTGGATTTGGTAGTACGGTACCCAACTGAATAAATCCACCCGCTCTTAGGTCGGCCACCTGAGTTAACTGAAAAGGTGCAGTGTCGTTACCCACCTCGGCATATGAACCTCTTAACTTCAAATAGGAAAAGAAGTCGGGCATGGTGACCAAGTCTGAAACCACTGCGCTCAAACCGGCAGAATAGTAGTCAAACCTTCTATTTTCTGGAGGTAAGGTAGAACTCCAATCACTACGATAGGTTAAATCAAGGAAAATCGCATCTTTAAAGCCGAGCTGCCCAAAACCATAAAGGGAATTCACTTCTCGTCTTGCGATATCTTGGCTAGCGGTCAATACCTGAGCATTACTGATGGCAAAGATATTTGCGGCATTCAATCCTCCATTGTTGGTTCTTACGAATCTACTATTCGCTTGACGGTTGTTTCCACCAAAATTTAAATTAAACGAAAGATTATCGTTCAATTGCTTGTTGTAGCTCAGTAGAAAATCACTATTCCATTCATAGGCACTCGCATTACGGGTAACGTAATTACCATTATCGGCGATAATGTAGGAATCATTAAACAAACGATCCTCCCTACTTTCACTAGTTTGATCCAATGCTGTTCGAATCAAAAGACTAAGATTATCGGCGATATTGTATTTCAACGACATATATCCGATGATTCTGTCGGTAGCGATCTCCTTCAAGTTCCTATTGATGGTCCAATAGGGGTTTGCGCCACCGTTATCTCCTGGTTTCCAGTAGTTTTGGCGAACGTTTCCTGAAGCATCCCTATATTGATACACCTCGGCATCTTGGGTTCGGATGTTTCTGGGCAGACGGTAGGCATGCCTCCATGGGTTGCTGAAAGATTCACCGGTATCCACAAGGTTATTGAGGTCCGATCGAATATAGTTGATCTTACTACTTAGCTCCAGTTTGCCATCAATAAGATTATTATCGATTTTTAAACTGATATTATGTCGTTTCAAATCGTTATCTGGTACAATACCGTTTCTTAGCTCATGCGTATATCCGAAGAACGTTCTCATCTTTTCGGTACCACCTCTGATCGAGATATTGTTGGCTAAATTGAATCCGGTTTGCATAAAATCGTTGACATTGTCTTCTTGGGGTGTCTGGGCATATGAAATAGGATTGCCCGGCTGCCAACCAGCGGCCGTGCCACCATCTAAAGCGGCGCCCCATGACCCTGTTGATTCAGGATTGTATATGCCTCCACTACCTTGACCAAATTGATTTTGGTAATCAAAAAGAATATTACCGGTCTGAGCAGTGATCGTTGAACTGATGTCCACACTCATTCTATCTGTAGTACCCGCTTTGGTCGTTATGATAATCGCACCGTTATTTGCTCTAGCACCGTAGAGAGCCGCAGCATTTGCACCCTTCAATACGTTGATCGAAGCCACATCATCCGGACTGATATCGGAAATGTCACCACCTAACGGCACGCCATCCACAATATATAGTACTTGACTACTACCGGCAATCGATCTGTTACCTCGAAGAACTACCTTTGAAGAACCACTGACACCATTACCGGAAGTCTGAATGGACAGACCGGCAACTTTCCCCTGTAAACTATTGACCAGGTTTTGCTGTGGCCTTGCTTCGTCGATGCCTTCAGGATCAACACCTTGAGTGGCGTAGGTCAACGATTTCTTTTGTCGTTTCACACCTAAGGCGGTAACGACCACCTCATCAAGTTGACTAGCGTCTTCAACCATAGAAACATCTATGGTATTGGAAGAACCGATAGTGATACTTTGCGTTGACATGCCCAAATAGGAGAAAACCAACACCCCGCCTTGCTCGGCATTGATCGTGTAATTTCCATCAAAATCGGTTTGTGTTCCGTTTGTGGTACCTTGTACCAAAACGTTTACCCCGGGCAATGGTGACCCATCTGTTGCATCGGTTACCGTTCCCGAAAGGGTTTTTGATTGCGCAAGTAGTGGGTATGCCCCAAGTACCAACACTAAAAATAATAGCATTTTTTTCATCATAATTAGGTTTTTTGATAATGTGAGTTAGTTCAACATTTTGTTAACGAAATATGAAATTAACCTTTTTTTATAAGTACGCAAGTGATTTATGTGCAAAAATGTGTTCGAGCACATTTATTTAGGACAGTTGCTAAAACGTTGTAGTCCATTGCTTCCAAAAAAATAGGTTGAACTACTTTTTACGCATTAATTAAGATAATAGGACACGTTTTCGGAAGTAATCACATCAATGGGCAACAGGTTTTGTGCAGGGATGGGCTTGTCGAAAAGAAAATGTTCCGCTAAATTCACTACACTCAGGTACGCTTGTTGTTTCGGTTTTTGATGAATTAAAAAATCTATTTTACCTTCTAATAATAAGGTAATGTTTTCTTCCAGAAGATCATAACCCACAATGGAAATCTCTCTTTTGAGGGTTTCTAGGGCCGCTACCAAATGATAGGCTTTGGAATTGGTGATGAAAACAGCCGATATTTTCGGATGCTTTTTAAAAAAATCAAAGACACTGGTCCTAAATTGTGACAAGTCTTTAGTATTTAGGCTATAGGTGATAATGGTAGGAGAGGTGGTCTTTAGATCTTCGAAATATTCTTTGAATCCGTTTTCTTTTTGGCGCATGTGCGCTTCTTCATTGATGTGAACGATCGCCATAGTGTCGGTATGAGGCTGCATCTTGTCTATGAGGCTTGCCGCAACACGACCACTCTGATGAAGGTCTTGACCGATGAAGTTCTCGTTATTGAAGATATCTATATAGTTATTGAATAAGGCGACCAAAACATTTTGTTGTTGGCAATTCTCAAATACTTCCAGCGATTCTTTATGAAAAACAGGAGCCATCAGCAGCACATCAGGAGATAAGGCCAAAGCTTCTTTTGATTTTTCAAGGAAGGAAGCACGGTTTTTGGGATCATAAAAAAACTTTTCTACGACTACTCCGAAGGGTTTGAACTCTTTGATAGCATCCTTGATTCCTTGATTAGCGGGAATCCAATAAGGGTCTTCCTTGGGATCTGGCAATAGCACAAAAATCCTGTACACCTTGCTGTTCTTCAAACTTCGAGCAATGGGGTTCGGACGGTAATCTATCTCTTTGAGTACTTCTTTTATTTTTTCATTGGCCTGTTGCGAGACCTTTCCGCGCCCATGCAGCACACGATCAACGGTTCCTTTGGAAACCCCAGCAAGTTTAGCGATGTCTTTTATCGTATACTTCTTATCCATTTTAAGGGTTTTAAGTTCACCAAAGCAGTAGTTTATTATTGAAAAAGCCCTTAAAGATATGATTTATCTTAATAATCTGTTAAAGAGAAATGGCATTCAGATAGAAATAGGCGACCGGTGGGGTGATTATGTACTTTTAATATCCGGGTTTTTCAATAGGCGATCAAAGCCTTCAAAAACCAACGAGATAAGAATGACCAAGGCCGCCCCGATAAAGTTGAGCCATAGGTATCCCAATTTTTCTTCCCCGGATGGATGAATATGAATCAGAAAGTAATAAATAACGCAAATGAGCGCTTGGGTCAATAGGGCCGAAAAGAAAACGGCGTTACCTTTGACGAACTTGAAAAAGAAGGCCAAAAGAAAAATTCCCAGAACGTTCCCATAAAAAATACTTCCAATAATATTCACTAGTTGAATGAGATTGTCGAACAAGCTGGCGGTACAAGCGATCAAAATGGCCAGAAGGCCCCAAATAAGAGTAAAAATCTTAGAAGCATTGACATTGTGCCTTTCACTTGTGGGTCCTTTTTTATTCCGCTTATATAGGTCCAACGCGCTTATCGTACCCAATGCATTAAGTTCCGATGCGGTCGATGACATGGCCGCTGATAATATTACAGCGAGTAGAAGACCGATAAGGCCCTTTGGAAGGTTGTTCAAAATGAAGTGTATGAACACGTAGTCTTTATCATTGGTTTCGGTGTCTTCATCGGCCTGCTTGATCAATGCTTTGGCAGCAGCACGATTCGTACTGTCTTTTTTGTTCAAATTCATGACTTGAATCTTGGCATCTTCTATGGCTGCATATTCTTTGAGTTCCAGAGCGACCGAAAATTTGTTTTGGGCTATTTTTTTCTGTGTTTCAAGTTCTATATGTCCTTCCTGCAAGAGCTTATAATCTTCTGCATAAGGCGAATCCATTACCGTTTTCGTCGCAGCGGGATTAAAATTAAGGGGTGAAGGATTGTATTGGTAGAACACAAAAACCATAACGCCGACCAGTAGAATAAAGAATTGCATGGGTATTTTAAAAATACCATTAAATACGAGGCCTAATTGGCTTTCCCTAATCGATTTTCCAGAAAGGTAACGCTGCACTTGACTTTGATCGGTGCCGAAATATGAGAGTGCTAAAAAGAACCCTCCTGTAATACCACTCCAAAAGGTGTATCGGCTCTTGGCATCAAAATCGAAATTCAAGATTTCAAGTTTGTCGCTGGCACCGGCAATTTTCATCGCCTTACTAAAGGTAATATCGGCAGGAAGATATCCTAGAATAAAGAAAAAGGTAATGAACATGCCCCCCATAATGATGAACATTTGCTGCTTTTGGGTGACACTTACCGCTTTCGTTCCCCCGGAAACCGTATAAATAATAACGAGGGCTCCGATAATGATATTGAGCGTTCTAAGATCCCAACCTAAGACCGCGGACAGAATAATCGATGGGGCATATATGGTTATTCCGGCTGCAAGTCCGCGCTGTATGAGGAAGAGTACCGCAGCAAGAGATCTGGTTTTGAGGTCGAACCTGTTTTCCAAGAACTCATAGGCCGTATATACTTTTAATCTATGGTAAATTGGTACGAAAACGAGGCAGATAACGACCATGGCAAGGGGGAGTCCAAAATAGAACTGAACAAAGCCCATTCCATCATGAAAGGCTTGGCCTGGGGTAGACAGAAAAGTAATGGCACTTGCTTGGGTCGCCATTACGGAAAGCCCTATGGTCCACCATTTGGCATCATTTCCACCACGAACATAATCTTGAACATTTTTGCTGCCCTTGGTTTTCCAGACGCCATATACAACGATGAATAGAAGTGTTCCTGAAAGAATAATCCAGTCGAGTGTACCCATTTTATGTAAAAGAAGACATGATGTATGAAAAGACTAAAATGTAAAGAATATTGAGAATTAATACGAATGAATACTCCTTTTTCCAAATGATTTGATCTTCCATCGTTATCCTTTTACATCGTTTGGATTCTCCACTTTTTCTTTTCCTAAAGATAACATATTCGCAAAGAGTTTGTACGCCCCCGAAACGCCTGCAGGCAATTCTCGAAAGAAACTAAGGCCAGTATAGATGTAATGACCTTTGCCATAGGGTGCGACGAGAAGACTTCCTTTCTTGGCCGATTCACCTTTATCGTTCATTGACAGAATAGGGGTGAACTCCGAATTCCATTCATTCGGAAAATATAGTCCGCGCTCCTGCACCCAACCTTCAAAATCTTTTTCTTCAATAGGATTTGGGAAATTCACCAGCGCGTGTTTTTTTGCGATGATAGAAACCGTTGAATTTTCGTCCGTTACTCGATCCCGCGATAATTTTAAAGGGTAGGGGGCGATATTCTCGAATTGCTTGTTCCATCTTCCCGCGGTATTGTATTGTACAATAAGATTGCCACCTTCATTGACATAATCTAGCAAGTACCGCTGTTTGAACTTTAGTTCGTTCACCACATTATAGGCTCGAATACCGACAACAACGGCATCGAACTTATCCAAACTTCCTTTTTGAATAGCTGCCGGATCGACCGTAATCACATTGTACCCTATTTGCTCTAAGCTTGTTGGAACGTCGTCACCAGCACCCATAATATACCCAATGTTCTCTCCGAGTCTCTCGATATTCAAGCGAACCACCTTGGCCTCCGAGGGAAGCAAGATCGATTGAGTGGGTACATGGTCATAGGCTATGGTCACCAATTCTTTGCGAATTTCCTTGCCGTTCACCTTGATAATTGGCGAAATGCGACTTTCATCTTGGTTTTCTGGAGGCGTCAACGAAAATACGACTACCTGTTCGTCTCCTTTTTTAGCGATCTCAAAAGGTTTGGTTTCAGCATCGACGACCCATCCTTGGGAGTAGTCCAATTGCACTTCTCCTTTGAGATTGTCTTTGTGCGCCTTGATAGTGACCGGAATACGTTTTGCCTTTCCATCGGCAAAAATGAGGACCTTATCATCAAAACTCGCTGTGGCCGGGGGCAAAATTTCAAAAGGTTGATACAACTCTCCCTTATCGGGCCTGGCATAGCGATACACTACAGGACGTTTGATGTCAAGGGGGTAACCATCGAAATTCAAAACAAAATTGGCGTGAACGGCTCTTGGAGTTTCGGGTTTGCCGATCCATTCCGCTTTTTCGACCTGGTACATGCCCAGGGTACCTTTTGAATTAAGCCAATAAGCGCTTGTATAGTCGGTAGTGGCAGGTATTTCAATCTCTTTTTCGAGTTGAATGCGTTGGTTTTCCTGCAATGCGATCGTACTATCGAGAACCATGCCAGTGGATAGTTCTAAGCGATCAAGGGCCACTGCGGTCGCTTTGCGATTGAGGACTTCGATATTCAGACCGACTTTTTCCCCAGGATTTGAGGAAGCTTCAACGGCAGAGGCTTCCAGGTAAATACCCGATACCGACAGAATGATATCTTCGATTTCCTTCAGTTTGATTTCTTTCCAATGTGCATCCTCTAATGTTGAAATGAGTTGATGTGCTTGTAGCAATTGCGGAAGATGTGCAGAAGGGTTGGCAAAATCGAAGTCTTTTTCTATGGCATATAGAATTTGGCCAATGGCTTCGCCACCATCTACTCTTGACCATTTGGTGTTTATGCCAGCGAAAATGTCGCTTTTACTATCAGGCATATCACCCTTTAAAAGCTCGATATACTCGTTTTGTGAACCTCTCGTCGCCAACCGTCCAAACCCCTGACATAAATGCTGGCTGCTCGCAAGAGCCGCTATCTCGTTATTAGATACACCCAACGTAGGGTAGTAGACCCCAACATCGAAATTCAACATTTTGGACTTATCGGCCTTTTCAAATTTTTCTTGACTCCCATAAAACCACCAGGAAGTATTAAAAAAGAGGCGTTTGGGTTGCCAAGGTTTGAGGGAAGTCAATTGATTTGGGTATGCTTTGGCATCGTTGACCAAATCAAAGGCTTCTACGCTTAACATGGCGGAGGAAGTGTGGTGACCATGTGTCGTGCCCGGTGAACGATGGTCGAATCGATTGATGATCACGTCTGGTCTGAATTTACGGATAATGCGGACCACATCACCCAAAACTTCCTTCTTGTTCCAGATGTCCAAGGTTTCATCTGGATGCTTGGAGTAACCGAAATCATTGGCCCTACTAAAGAATTGTTGGCCCCCATCAACTCTTCGGGCAGCCAAAAGTTCTTGGGTGCGTAATACTCCAAGAAGTTCGCGAAGCTCCGGACCGATAAGGTTTTGGCCCCCATCACCCCTGGTCAGCGACAAATAGGCCGTACGGGCCTTATCATGGTTCGACAAATAAGAAATTAGCCGTGTATTTTCATCATCGGGATGCGCGGCAATATATAATGCAGAACCTAAAAAATTAAGTTTTTGTAACGAATGGTAGATATCGGAAGAGGAGTTCTTTTTCGGCGCCTGTGCAAAAGATAGCTGTACGCCAAGTAGCAGAGCGGTATAGAATACCGTGAATTTGCCCATAGTGTTGATTTTTGTTGGTATTCAAAGATAGGAAGATAAAAACCCCTGTATTGTTTTTTAGAACTTCTTTAACAAACGGGATGTTTTTCCGGGTAGTCTATTCTTTTTCGATATGCTCTACCGGGGAGGAATCGTTCGATTGTTGGTTGTACACTGAAACCAGTGCAACCCCCTTCTGTAACACCATATTGTTGGGATAGGTCAGCATCTCGCCGTTTCGTTTGCGCAGGTACAAATGAAAAGCCTTAATGTCCTCGATTACGAATGTGTTGTCCTCATCATTCTCCGCATCCCCGATTTCTTTGTCCATAATGCGTACGGTATTGCCAATTTTGAAGGGATAGGAGAAAAATATAATGACACCTGCGGTAATATTACTCAGAATGGACCATTGCGCGAACAAGGCTACCCCCAGTACTGCAAAAACAGAAGACAAGAGGATGCCCAAATCACGAAAATCAACACCCCAAATCAATGTAAGAAGAGCAAAAACCGTCAGCGTCAATGCAATGGAAATGTATTTAAGAATGAGATCGGTGCGAATAGGATTGAAATCCCTTAGTTTGGCCACTCTCCGAGCCGCCTTGCTGAAACCGTATTTGAGAAGGAAAGCCACTGCCATTGTTATAGAAGTCCATAACAATTCGGAATGGTACGTACTGAAAAAATGTTCCATAACCTATAATCCTAACGTATCCCGCAAAGGTAGAAAACTATTACTGTTCTGTCGCCAATAAGGGGTCTTCAAGGTTTTGATCTTGGTCGCTTTGGACACCATGGTTTTGGCCTTAGGGCCATAGCCACTCTTGAATGAATCAGACCAACTTTCAATAGTATGCGGAAAGGTAGCGGTAAAATTGATTTCCAAGACCCTGTCTAGCTCAGGATAATCGATTCGATAGGTATTGACACCTTCCTTTTCATTTAAAGTAACACTTGCAGTATACGCCTTTAGTTCTTTGTGAGATAATCTAATGTATTCCATGGAAGGAATTACCGAAACCTCACCAACAGGAAGCGCGTCAGGATTCACCCTGATCTTGTTCCAAAGTTCGTTTTCTAGAATGGTTTTGTTCAAACGGACCTCTTGATCTGCCTCGGATTCGAAATAGGAGTGAGAGCTAATGTCGAATTTTTCGCGGTTATTGAGCTGCGCATACACTTGTCCACACCATTCTTGAGAAGAGAATGACACCTTTAAGGCATGTTGGTTATCGTGTACAGGATAAAAACTACTCGTCATAATCGAATAGGGGTAGATACCCGTCAGGTAATTTTTGGTACTGTTCAATTTAAGCACCGGAATATTATCCGGATTATTGCCATCGGCCTTTACTTGCTTTTCCTTTAAAAAGGGCTCTGTGACAAAGACGAGCACCGCATTGCCTTCCCGCAGTTCTCCATACCTTGCCTGCTCTAATTTGTATGAGGTGATTTCCGCCTCACCTGCATACCAGTATTTCTTGAAATCCGCTGAAAGGGGTTTCTTGGGCGTCACCATCCCTGCACTAGCAGGTTCACTGTTCAAAGCAACCTCTGGAGAAGGGTCTTGCGTACTTTGCTTGCACGATTGCATGCCAATGATTGCCAATGCGAAGACAACTACGGATAATTCAAATCTGAGCCATTTTTTCATAACGCGTTAATTTTATGCAAAATTACCGAAAATACCTCAGCTCGGCATAGACATTAACGTTTCATAAACGAGACGGGTCGGTAGGCCGACAACATTGGTATATGAACCGTGGATCTCTTCGATTCCGATGAGTCCGATCCATTCTTGTATTCCGTAAGCCCCTGCCTTGTCAAATGGCTTGAAGGTCTTGATATAATAGCGTATCTCAGCCTCGGAAAGTTTTTTGAACCGTACTCGGGTAGTATCATAAACGGTCTTTTGCGCAATCGTAGTGGTGAACGTGACCGCGGTAATCACCTCATGCCATTCACCGGAAAGAGTCGTGAGCATTTCATAGGCCTCCTCTTCGTTATCCGCCTTTGCCAGAGAATTATCCTTATGCCAAACTACCGTATCAGAGGTGACCAAAATTTCGTTAGGGTTTAAGGTGCCTTCGAAGGGGGTAGCCTTCAATTTTGACAAAAAACAGGCAATTTCGCTCCCCTGAAGTGCTGGAGGATGAATTTCCTCCACCGCTTGGATGCGCACCTCGAATTCACAGCCCATTTCTTTAAAAAATTGCTGTCTTCTCGGAGAAGCGGAGGCCAGAACGATTCGGTATCCTACCAAGCTTTTTTGTAAAGAATCAGTCATTGGCAGCGCTAAAGTTACCTTCCCAGTCGCCCCTAACCTTAAGCACTTGCTCAATCACATCACGAACACAGCCATGCCCCCCATTTTTATGTGAAACATACTGTGCTACTTCCTTGATTTCGGGTATGGCATCTTGTGGGCAGGTGGGGAGCCCCACAAGCTTCATGGGCGGAATGTCCGGCATATCGTCTCCCATATAAAGGGCATTTTTCGCCTCGATTCCACTTTGTTCCAAATACTCCAGTAGCGGTTTTTCCTTTAAGTGCGCTCCTAAATAGATATGTTCAACACCCAGACCCCGAAGCCTTTTTTCAACCCCTTCGTTCGTACCACCCGTAATAATACAGACATGATAGCCTCTTTTAATGGCGGTCTTTAGGGCATAACCATCTTTAACGCTCATTTTGCGGAGCATTTCCCCATCTGTAGTGACGAGCAAGGTGCCGTCGGTAAAAACGCCATCGACATCGAATATGAAAGTAGTAATATGCTTGAGGTATTCCTTATAACTTTTCTCCATGAACTTCTTGAATCGATTTAGTTAGTATGGTATAGATTTCTCTTTGTGTACCGGATTGTAATGCTTCCAAATGTCTTTCGATTGTTTTTGCATCATTTCGCTTCGCAGGGCCTGTCTGTGAAGCCTCGGGCGAAAATTGTTCGATTTTACGGGCTGTTTCCCGTATCAGGGGTTTCAGCAAATCGAAGGGAATATCTTGCCCACGACATAGTTCGTGGCCGATATGGTACAGGTGATTGGTAAAGTTATTCACAAAAACAGCGGCAAGGTGCAGTGTTTTTCGCTGTTCCGAATCGATTTCTACAATCGTATCCGATATCGTTTGGGCTAATTTCTTAAGGATATTCAAGTCAAAATCGTTACCGGCTTCCACACCTATGGGAACAAACTTGAAATTGACGGCTTGCGCTTTTGAAAATGTCTGCAACGGATAAAATACACCGCTCCGTTCAATCACAGCCAATGCGGCTAGGGGCACACTTCCCGAAGTATGTACGACAAGCTTTTTGGTTGTTTTAAAATGTGACGCAACAGTTGGAATGGCATCGTCACTCACAGCCAACAGGTAGACATCGGGTTCCTCAAGAGTCGACGGAGGTTCGCCCAAGAGCGAATCGGAGGTAAGCGATCGACTCTCCAAAACACCCACTAGGAGAATGTCTTCCGCTTCCGAAAAGGCGCGCTCCAAATGATGGGATACGTTTCCGGTTCCGACAATGATGACCTTTAACATGTGTCAAAATTAACAATAAAAATTGTCGCCCGATGGAATAATTCCATAGAGAATAAAACCCATAGAAAATAGGTATGCGTAGGTATGTAATCATTTTATGCACGTAATGACGCGATCTGCTAAGCACAAGTCCTGTGACCAGTATCTTGTGAAGATTCAATTCATATCGTTTTAGCACTCTTCACGGTTTCAAGATTTGCCGAAGTCACTACAATAGGGTGGTTGTGTTTGGAGCTACCTTGAATGGAATAGGTTTTCTCAAACCCAGCGACGATATCGGCTTTCGCAACCGGTAACGTATGACCGTGGTTGCTGCTAATCGCTGTAGCCTTGGCACCGTTGGCCAAACAATCCTTGTTTTCTGGGGCTTTAGCAAGGCTCACGTCCGTACTGTCGTTAGCTGAGCAACCGACAAGTCCATATGTGGGAACGGCGATCATCACAGCCCCAACAGTTCATTTGATAAATGTCTTTCTATTCATTTTCATGGCTGTTTTTAGAAGTTAAAATTCACTTTTTAAGTTGAAGATGTTTATAAATAGCTTTTTAACGAATACGAACCGCTTCAAAGAGCTTCGTTGAAGACAGGAATCGGTTTGGATAAGATTAACAAATCTGTTTAACTTTTTAAATCGGATGTCGGCTTTGATACTCGCAAAAAGGTGGTATTTTTGCATGCTGAAATCCAATCCGTTATGCGATGACAGAAATGCTAAAGAAAACCCTCTTTTCCACACGTTTAATGGCATTACTTTTCATAGTTTTCGGTGTGGCTATGGGCATAGGTACCTTTGTGGAAAGTAAGTATAGTACGGAAACGGCCCGGATTTGGATTTACAATGCCTGGTGGTTTGAGGCCATTATGGTGTTCTTTGTTATTAACTTTACGGGTAACATGTTTCGCTACCGTTTATTCCGGTGGGAAAAGTGGCCGGTATTGATGTTGCACCTCTCCTGGATTCTCATCATAATTGGCGCCTTTGTAACCCGATATATCAGTTTTGAGGGCATGATGCCCATACGGGAGGGGGCCACGGAACGTATATTCTATTCCGATAAGACCTACCTGACTGCCTTTATCGATGGAGAAATCAATGGGGAGCCCAAGCGAAAAATTCTCGAAGAAGACCTTATCGCCACTCCCGAGGGTCTAAAATCAAACCTTCCTTGGACTTCGGACTACAACGGCCAGCCCGTGACCATAGCCTATGTTGATTTTATCAAGGGCGCAAAGGAAGGGCTGATTCCCGATGAGAGTGGAAATGAATATTTGAAAATTGTCGAGGCAGGTACAGGACAACGTGAGGAACACTACCTGGAAAGCGGGAAGGTCACAAACGTTCATAATGTACTGTTCGCGGTCAACAAGCCAACCGATGGCGCCATCAATTTGTTCACGACCGATAGCGTCTATCAGATCAAATCCGCATTTGAAGGCACTTTTATGCGGATGGCGGATCAATTTCGTGGAAAAGCCGAAAAAGACAGCCTTCAGGAGTTTCAGTTGCGTTCGCTCTATACTATGGCCGGTATGCAGTTCGTCATTCCTGAACCGGTAGTCAAGGGCTCATTCGGAGTAGTGGAGGTGCCCGAAAAGGAACTAACGGAGGCGACACAATCGGCCCTTGTCGTCGAGATCGGTACAAATGGTGAGACCGTTCAGAAGAAATTACTCGGGAAAAAAGGAATGATTTCCCGGTTTACGGATAAATTTGAGTTGGGAGGACTCAATTTCGCATTGCGCTACGGCCCAAAGCCGTTGGAACTCCCTTTTAGTATCAAATTGAACGATTTTATTGCAGAAAAATACCCAGGTACGGAAAAGGGTTATGCCTCTTTCATGAGTAAGGTTACAGTACAAGACGAACGACCTTTTGATTACGACATTTTCATGAACAATATACTCGACCATAGAGGGTACCGCTTTTTTCAATCCGGTTTTGATCCTGACGAAAAAGGGACGAACCTGTCGGTCAATCATGACCAATGGGGCACACGGATTACCTACTTGGGCTATTTTCTTTTATATGCCGGTTTGATGGGCATTATGTTCTTCGGAAAAACCAGATTTAAGGATTTGGTAAAGTCGTTGGACAAAATAGTATCTAAAAAAACAGCAACGACCTTGGTTTTGGTATTGCTCGGTTTAGGTACGTTGCAAGCTCAAGAACATTCCCCGGATGATGGTCATGACCATGTTCAAGGGATGCCCACCGCTGCGCAGGTGGATTCTATTCTGCAAACCACCTTGGTTGACGAAGCACATGCCGAAAAGTTTGGCGAATTGGTCATTCAAGATGATGGAGGCCGAATGAAGCCCGTACATACGTTTTCCTCTGAACTTTTACGGAAGTTGAGTTTCAAAGACAAGTATGAGAATATGAACGCCAATCAGGTGTTCCTGAGCATGATGCTCAACCCTGCCGCATGGTATAATACGGAGTTTATTGCCTTGGATAAAAAAGGAGGGAATGATAGTCTGCGATCGGTTATCGGAGTCTCTAAGGATAAAGAATATGTAAAGGCGATCGACTATTTTGATGAAAAGGGGCGTAATAAATTGGAACCCTTTTTAGAAGATGCTTTTTCTGCACTTGCCCCAAACAAATTTCAGCGGGACTTTAAGGACTCCTATTTTCGTCTTAGCCTATTAGATAGGGCATTGAGCGGTGAAATAGTAAAGATTTTCCCTTTGCTTAACGATGAAAACAACAAATGGATTTCGGCCGTGGAATATCGCGGGGGGCAGTACCAAGTAGCGGACTCCCTGTACGCAAATTTTGTCAAGAATGCGATTCCCTATTACTTGATGACATTGAACAAGGCAAACGCCACGGGTGACTATACCGAGGCGGATAAATTATTGGCCGCTTTCAAACAAAATCAAAAGAATCATGGCAGCGAGGTTCTTCCAACGGATAGTAAAATAAAAACCGAGGTTGTCTATAATAAGTTGAAAATTTTCAAGTGGCTTTACCAGTTGTATGCGGTATCAGGGCTACTACTATTCTTTATTTTAATTTTTCAGATACTGAAGAATAGAAAAATATGGCAAATAGCCACGTATTTTTTCAAAGGAACTATTGTTGTATTCTTTCTCTGGCATACGGCCGGTTTGATTTTACGTTGGTACATTTCGGGGCATGCCCCTTGGAGTGATGCTTACGAGAGTATTCTTTTTGTGTCATGGGCGGCAATGGGGGTTGGAATGTTATTCATTAGAAAGAGTGCGATGACTTTGGCTTCCGCCGCATTTGTGACCTCAATGTTCTTGTTCTTTGCCCATCAGAACTGGGTAGATCCGGCCATTGCCAATTTAGTGCCCGTATTGGATAGCTATTGGTTAATGGTTCACACCTCGGTAATCGTTGGAAGTTATGGGCCATTGACTATCGGTATGATTTTAGGTATGGTGTCGCTTCTGTTGATCATCATGACTACTAAGAAAAATAAAAAACGCGTTGAAATAAATTTAAAGGAACTCACCATAATCAATGAACTCTCTTTGACGGTCGGCTTAATTATGTTGACCATCGGGAATTTTTTAGGGGGACAATGGGCCAATGAAAGTTGGGGACGCTATTGGGGTTGGGACCCCAAGGAAACGTGGGCCCTGATTTCCATTATGGTCTATGCCTTTGTATTGCATGCGCGATTGGTACCTGGTCTACGTAGTCGATGGACATTCAATTTCTTAAGTATGATTGCCTACTTCAGTATTATGATGACCTATTTCGGTGTCAATTACTATTTGGTAGGCTTACATAGCTACGGTCAAAGTGGCGCTGCTGCCATCACACCGGATTATGTATGGTATATCGCTTTAGGAGCCCTCGTTTTAGGCGGTATAAGTCTATGGCGATATAGGGTAAATTATGCTAAAACGTAGTACGGATTTGTATGTAAATTGATCATTACCCGGAGCGCTTTGAACTTGGTGAGACCGAATGCACAAGGTTTGAAAAACTATTGGGTTCCAGTATCGCACCAACGTCATAGGTACGACGCACTAACCAACTCCGAAACTTGGTTTATTTAGGCAATGCTATTTTTCATATATTTAGTGAATTCTTAATACTTCACGCCAAAAATGAGATTAGCACCATTCCTTTTAGTACTTCTTTGCTTTTCCGGTTGCTCCCCCATTAAGTTAATGGATTCATGGAAATCTCAAAATTTTGAATCGCTCGTCAACTCAAGAATTTTGGTGATTTCGGAAAGCGAGGAAGAGGCAGTCCGAAAATCTTACGAAACAGCAATAGCTACTAAACTGCGTGTGCAAAACTTCGATGCGATCGAATCGCATAAAAAGTTCCCTTCGTTGAAAGAAGCGAACACACCAGAAGAAATGTCCCAAACCGTACAAATGTTTAGGGATGCTGGTATTTCTGCAATCATTCTAACTTCCCTTAAACAAACCATAGAGACTCAAAATAGAAATATGGCGTCACAAACTGATATTCCTTCTAGTTATGCGGATAAAGCCAGTTTTGGTCCTAATGTAGCCAGTTCTGACGTTCCTGTTGTGTCTACTTCCACAACATATGTGCTGGAAGCACTTACCTATAATTTAACACTTGCCAAAGACAAACAATTGGTAAATGTCTGTCTTGTGGATGTCACCGATCCGGACGCACCTGAAAAAATTCAAAAAACCTTTACCAAAATCATTGCCGATCAATTTAAATAGCTTCAATTTCCGTTCTCATTAACCAACCTTCTTAAATACATGGATATCATTCAAAAAAGGTTTGTATATCAAATTACAAAGTGGAGTGCTTTTATTTTAACCTTAATGCTCTTCTCATCTTGTGGTAGTAAAAAAGCCATTGTACACAAGCCTGTTTCAGTCGAAACTACTCCAAAGAAAATAGCTGTTTTTATGGATGGTACTGCAAGTCATGAGGGCAGCCATACGAATGTTTCAAAACTATATAACCTAGTTACACTTCAGAATAACCCAAATGTAGGTGCTGCGTATTTAAGGGGAGTGGGCAACGGAGCTGATGTTGCCGGTATGCTCACGGGTTCTGGTATTCGCGGATCGGTTAGCAATGCTTATCTATATCTCGCTGAGCACTATGATCATGAGCGTAAAGATGAAATGTATCTGTTTGGCTTCAGCCGAGGTGCCTATGCGGCCCGCATTTTGGCAGGAATGATTCATTCCGCCGGTATCGCCGACCTGAGTAAAATTCCAAAAGACAAAAGATTAAAATTCGTAAAAAAAATATTTGATGCCCATAAGGGAGATAAAACCTTGCAAGAACGGAGAAATGCTGTTTTTGAAGTCACCCAACAACGTGTGGATTACGACAGTTATAGAATTGAGTTTATGGGCTTGTGGGACACTGTTGCCTCTTTAGGAATGCCGGATTATAAAGACGATTACTATGTGGCCGAAACCAAATACAACGATCAGCTTTGCAATATCAATAAGGCGGCGCAAGCCTTGTCCTTAAACGATAATAGGGGCTCGGTATTTACACCATCAATATTGGTCGACGACTATTTAGTTCAAGATTGTCAAAAAGTCAAGCCCAAAGAAATCGCCAATGAGGTCTGGTTCTTTGGGTCGCATTCAGATGTGGGTGGAGGCGCTTTGAATACCAATATGAGCGGAGTGTCTCTGAATTGGATGATCAGGCAATTAAAAGAATTTGAATTGCTCCCACCTTCGGCCGCGGTTTATGAAAATCGGATGGATATTACCAACGATCCCATTAGCGGTATGATGAAATTCTTTTACCCTAAAAAAGGGCGCAAGCTTGTTTTTTTCACTTCTAAAAACGGGTATAAAAGGGAGAAATTAAAACTTCATCAGTCAGTTTTAGACCGCCTGGAAGGTTCGTTACAAACGTATGAAGTCAACTTGATCAAACTTTTTGGCGAGTGTTTTAAAACGAATGACAAAGGGGGCTATGACTATTTACAAACTTCCGATTGTTTCGATATTGAAAATTAATTAACAAAACCTTCAATTGGTATGTACACTGTAAAAAGCACAAAACCCATACCTTTAGTATATCAAAATATTACTGTTGAATTATGACGAAAGCGCTCTATGTTGCCACTTTGGAATCCCATAGTGGCAAATCTTTGGTTGTGTTGGGTTTGATGCAGCTCTTGCTGGGTAAAATGGCTAAAGTCGGTTATTTCAGACCGGTAATAGACGATATTAAAACAGGGGGAATAGATAATCATATCAACACCGTAGTCTCGCATTTTGGTTTGGATATTCCGGTAGAAGATGCGTATGCCTTGACTCAAAGCCAAGTGGTCGATATGTTCAATGATGGAAGGCAGGGTGATATTCTGGATGCCATTATTTCAAAATATAAACGACTCGAAAAGCGTTTTGATTTTATTTTGGTCGAAGGAAGTGATTTCTCTAGCGATGGAAGCATTATCGAATTCGATTTGAATATCGATATCGCCAAGAATTTGGGTATCCCTGTGGTTTTAATTGATAATGGAAGAGGCAAAACCCTAGAGGAATTTTGTGGTAATCTAGAATCAGCTGTAAACACCTATCTTCAAAAAGACATTGAACTTCTTGCTGTTGTAGCGAATAAGGTACGTCCTGAAAACGTGGATTTGGTCAATACGCGTCTAGAAAAAGAGTTGAATGAAAAAACGGTTGCCTTTACCGTTCCGAGAGTGAAGAATTTATCGCATCCGACGCTTAATGAAATTTTATACTCCCTAAATGGTACTGTTCTTTTCGGCAAAGAAAACCTCGATAATCAAACGGGGAGTTTTGGCGTAGGGGCCATGCAGTTGCATAACTACCTTACGCATCTGAGAGATAACAGTTTAGTTATAACCCCGGGCGATAGGGCCGATATTATTCTAGGTGCTTTACAAGCGAACCTTTCGGATAACTATCCCGCGATTTCAGGCATTGTGCTTACTGGAGGAATTCTTCCAGAACCTTCAATCCTAAAGTTATTGGAAGGTTTTGAAACGCATGTCCCTATCATTTCTGTACAACAAGGCACTTTTGATACCACGAACTCCGTCGGTAATATCAAATCCAAAATTTATGCGGAAAGCAAACAAAAGATAGCGACTTCAATATCCCTTTTTAACACCTATATCGATGGTGAACTATTGTTAGAACGTTTGGAGACCTATGAGGCGAAAGGCATGACGCCCCGAATGTTCCAATACAATCTGTTGCAACGTGCCAAAGCGCATAAAAAGCATATTGTACTTCCCGAGGGTGAAGATGCACGGATCTTAGAGGCCGCTGGTGAGTTGAGTGTTTTGGGCATTGTCGACATTACCCTATTGGGAAATCAAGAACAGATAGAAAAAAAGGCCATGCAACTCGGGTTTGATATTTCCCATTTGAAGATACTTGATCCCGCAACGGCTCTAAATTTTGAAAACTACGCAAGTACTTTTTGTGAATTGCGAAAGCACAAGGGTGTGAATATG
Organism: uncultured Flavobacteriaceae bacterium; assembly: GCA_947494565.1. Taxonomy (GTDB): domain Bacteria; phylum Bacteroidota; class Bacteroidia; order Flavobacteriales; family Flavobacteriaceae; genus Maribacter_C. The sequence goes on from CANLVG010000011.1 coordinate 51,344, forward strand.
GATGTCGCAAGGGACACCATGCTCGATGTTTCTTATTTCGGTACGATGATGGTGTATAAAGGTGATGCCGACGGAATGGTTTCAGGAGCCGTGCATACCACCCAACATACGATTCGACCTGCATTACAGTTTGTCAAGACCAAACCAGGTATCGGGGTAGTCTCCTCGGTATTCTTTATGTGTTTGGAAAATCGGGTTTCGGTTTTTGGAGATTGTGCCATAAATCCCAATCCAACAGCGGAGCAGTTAGCGGAGATCGCTATCTCATCAGCGGTATCGGCCGAAGCTTTTGGAATCAAGGCGAAGATTGCCATGTTGTCCTATTCCTCCGGAAGTTCAGGAAAAGGGGAAGATGTGGATAAGGTTCGAAAGGCGACTGAAATCGTAAAAACGACACATCCAAACCTTCAAATAGAAGGGCCCATTCAATATGACGCAGCGGTTGACCCTTTGGTAGGGAAAAGCAAACTGCCTGATTCCGAAGTAGCGGGAGAAGCTTCGGTTTTAATATTTCCAGATCTGAATACTGGTAACAATACGTATAAGGCGGTACAACGAGAAACAGGAGCGTTGGCTATTGGTCCGATGTTGCAAGGACTCAACAAACCTGTAAACGATTTGAGTAGAGGCTGCACTGTCGAAGATGTGTTTAATACGGTAATAGTAACTGCGATACAAGCGCAAGAAAGTTAAGGGCCAATGCTGATTCTGATTATCAATTCTGGGAGTTCCTCGATTAAATTTCAGGTCATCGAAATGCCTTCTGAAGAAATTATCTGCAAAGGCTTGGTAGAGCGCATCGGATTCAAAAATGCAGCCTTGCATTTCGAATCAAAGGGAAAGGCGCATTCAGAAGTACAAGCGTTGTCGAACCACGAAGAAGGGTTAAGCGCAATTACCAATATGCTGATGCACGACGAAATGGGTGTTTTGAAACATCCCGATGAGATTGATGTTGTTGCCCATCGAGTGGTACATGGCGGAAATCGCTTTGACCAACCCACCAGAATAGATGAAAACGTTTTGGCAGAAATTGAGCGTTTGGGCTCCTTGGCACCATTACACAATCCCGCGAATGCCATAGGAATAAAGGTGGCTACGGATAGCTTTGAAAGCGCCGACCAAGTGGCGGTTTTTGATACCGCTTTTCACCAAACCCTTCCTGAAAGAGCATATCGGTATGCCATGCCCAAAACACTCGCAGACGAACACCATATTCGAGTGTATGGCTTTCATGGTACAAGTCACAAATATGTTTCCGAACAGGCAATTGCCTATCTGAAAAAGCCAGCTAGCAAAATCATCAGTATCCATTTGGGAAATGGGTGTAGTATGACCGCCATAAAAGACGGAAAGAGTATGGATCATTCGCTTGGTTTCGGACCTTCGAACGGACTTATCATGGGCACGCGAAGTGGAGACATCGACCAGTCCGTCGTTTTTTATCTGATGGATAGTTTAGGAATGTCATCTGAAGAAGTGAACCGATTATTGCAAAAACAAAGTGGACTTCTAGGGCTTACGGGATATTCCGATTTACGGGAAATCCAGAAAGGAGCTGAAGAAGGTGATAAAGATTGCCGACTGGCACTTGCCATGACGTCCTATCGCATCAAGAAATTTATCGGAAGCTATATTGCAGCACTTAATGGTGTGGATGCCTTAATATTTACTGCGGGTATTGGTGAAAATTCAAGCGTACTTCGGGCTATGGTCTGTGAACATATGGACGCTTTAGGTATTCAAATCGATGTCCAAAAGAACCGGCAAAGAACGGCCTCTATTTTAGAAATCCAGAAGGATGATTCTGAAGTTAAAATACTTGTTATTCCAACTGATGAGGAGTTGGAAATTGCAAAGCAGAGTTACCTATGTATGAGTCGATAAATCGCTTCAGGTAAATCAAGGAGTTGTAAAAATCGTATCTTGTAACAACCCTAAATTTGACTTTCATGAAAAAAATAATAGTCCCTGTAGATTTTTCGAAATATTCTGAATATGCCCTTGAGGCTTCCGCAATTCTAGCTCGAAAGCACAATGCTGAGATTACCGTACTGCACATGCTAGAGCTTTCTGATTACATTTCTCAGTCACAAGCGTCTAGAAATAATGAGATGATGTTCATGCTTGCCCTAGCGAATAAAAAAATAAAGGAGTTTTTAAATAAAGACTATTTAAAAGACCTAGCTATTGCAGCAGTAATTAAACACGATAAAGTTTTTAAAGAACTCGGAAAGGTTTCAGAGGAACTGAACGCTGATTTAATCATTATGGGTTCTCATGGGCTAAGTGATCATGAGGGCGTATTGACAGGCTCAAATACTGAAAAAGTGGTGCGTTATAGTGAAACTCCGGTTTTAGTAATAAAAACAAAACCTGAAAACTTAAGTATCGACCGAATAGTTTATGGAACGGATTTTTCTGAACAAAGCATTCCTTCATTTAGAAAGGCTTCCGGTTTATTGGAATCCCTTGGAGGAGAAATAACGCTCTTACATATTAATTTACCTTATGGTCATTTCGATAGTTCCGATGAGATTGAAGCGAAGATGAACAACTTCTTGGAAAAGGCCGACGGTGATCTTTCAAAAAAGGATAAGGTTGTTATTAGAGCCGACTATACCGTAGAAGCTGGTATTTTGAATTATGCCGAGAAAATCAATGCGGACTTAGTAGCCATGAATACACATGGCAGAACTGGACTTAGCCACTTTTTAAGCGGTAGTATTTCGGAAGATTTGGCCAATCATGCAAATCTTCCCGTATTGGTGTTTAAACTATAAGTGCTTTCTTGGGAAAGCAGTTTTAAAATAAGTATTTTTAAACCCGTTTGTTTATAAAATCATGCGGGTTTTTTATCTACTTTAATACTAAACGAACACTTGTATGCGTACCCTTTATCCACTATCCATATTGCTTGTTGTTACTTTTCTTTTTTCTGGATGTTCAGGAATGAAATTGGCAAATTCCTATAAATCAGATGATTTTGAAACCCTAAGGAATAAAAAAATGTTGATCATTGCTAGAACACCAATTGAGGATGTTCGTAAGGCGTATGAACTTGATCTAGTGAGTAAATTACAAGGTAAGGGTGTCAATGCTATTGCTAGTCATATTGCATTTCCGGATTTAAAACGTATTGACAATAAAACTGCTGAACGCATTGCTGAAGTCAGTGCCATGTTTCGAAAAGAAGGTTTTGATATTGTGACATTGACTTCGCTTAAAGACGTGCAAGAGCTAGATGTGATGCGAAGAGAAGGAGGGTACAGTTCTTTTGATGAATATTACGGGAATAAGTACATAACCTTAAGAGGTTATTATGACGATGTTACCGCACCGCCGCGTTTGGGTCCAAAAGAAATGGATGAGGCGATTACCTATACTACTGAAACTACTTATGTACTAGAAGCAGTTACTTATAATTTGGCACTCGAAGAAGAAAAAAGGTTGGTGTCGGTTAGTACAGCGGAAATTACCAACCCTGATACCGGAAAAGGAGTGCGAAAGGCATTTGCCAAAATTGTGGCCAACGAATTGAAATAAGAAAACAATGCGTTGTTTAGTTCTTGGTTTCTTTCTACTACTGTATGCTTCTGCCGAGGCGCAAGACTTATCGGCCTTATATGAAAAAGTGAAACCGGCTGTGGTTGTAATTTACACCGAGGAGCGCAAGTTACAAAGGTTGGGAAATACCACTGCAATGGTAAATTCTCAAGGATTGGGCTCCGGTTTTTTGATTTCCGATTCTCAAATCATAACGGCCGCTCATGTCGTTGACGTAGCCGAAAAACTTTTTGTGCAATTCTTGGATGGTGAAACTATTGAGGCTAAAGTTGTTTCTACTTTTAATGAAGCTGACGTAGCCTTAATTCGTTTGGTAAGACCTAAAAAGAATGCAGTATTGGTTGCCTTAGGAGATTCTGATAAGAGCAAAGTAGGGGAGCAAGTTGTGGTCATAGGCGCCCCGTTTGGACTTGCGCACTCGTTATCTTCGGGTTATATCAGTAGTAAAATCAGTAATACCAAAGACACGAACCCTTTTACGAATTCTGAGTTTATTCAAACCGATGCGGCGATAAATACCGGAAACTCTGGAGGCCCTATGTTCAATTTAGATGGAGAAGTCATCGGTGTTGTGAGTCAAATCAAAACTATTACTGGAGGTTTTCAAGGCATTGGTTTTGCTGCAAGTTCCAACATCGCCAAGGACCTTTTAATCGATAAAAAGATTCCTTGGACCGGAGCTGATTTTCTTCCGCTTTCCGGTAAAAGCGCGCAGTTATTGAACATCCCTCAAAATTCAGGGTTGTTGGCCCAGCGTGTGGTTTCTACTTCTCCCTACGGGAAAATGGGATTACGAGGGGGTACAGTCGAAGCGACCATAGATGGTACCGATGTATTACTGGGTGGAGATATTATTCTCTCGTTTAACGGTATTCGTTTTGAGATGAATGATGAAACGTTAAAGAAGCTAGGAGATTTTGCAAACAGTCTTCAATCAGGTGATGCGGTTATCTTGGAAATTCTTAGGGAGGGTAAAATCATATCGCTTAAGAATTAGTAGTATTTGCTCATTCTTATCTATGTGTTAGTTGGTAGAATGTTCAAGACAAACAAATCGGTACTCATCTGCATGATTATCTGTTAAACGGAATACCGACACTCAGAAAAAACCGGACTTTGTTGCTATCATTTGTCCAAGTGGTGTTGAAGTCGATCGGCCCTAAAATGGATTTATACGATAACGTCACCCCCCCTGAAAGTAGAAGACTGGTTCCCTCTGATGCTTGCCAATCATCATTTGGGGAAAAGACATTGTTCGAATATTCATTAAGGTCACCAAAGCCTACTGACGCTATATTGAACTGGGGCGTAACATACAATTTATTGATGGGGCTGTATTGCACCCCGAGTTTGACCATCAAGAACTGACTTACCGACAATTCATCTTCATGTAAGCCTTGAAAGGCGAAGCTGCCAGCTCTTTGAATGGGTAGATTTCCACCTAAAAAATAGAGTTCAGGATAACCAAAATCAAAAAAGCTTGCCTCATCGTTTTTCTGCGTATCATCAAGAATAAAGCCAGCCGCGGTATTGAGAATACCTGTACTATTTGTAGTAAGGAAGAAACGCTTTTCAAAATTCAGTTGCAACTTGGTAAAACCATTTGTAACTCCTGCTACATCGGGAATATTGGAATCGGAAAAGCTAACATTCACCTCTTGTCGCAACGACCTGCCCAAGATGGTTTGAAAATTGGTGCCACTTGTCGCATAAAATACTTTGTTCATCGTATTGAGCATATAACGGGCATCTATACTTATACTGCTTGAAAAGTATTTGTTTAGCGATAATATATTGTCATTGATATCTGTAGAAACCGTTGGTTTTATGTCCGTGTATTTGTAATTCAAGCCAAGCCCGAAATAGCTGCTCAACGAATTTAAATTCTTATTGATTTGGTTGGTAAAAACAAACGACTTTTCCCTTAGATCATCAGCCGCGTTCCCTTCGATATACACTTTTTGCGTCAATTGGCTCCCAATGGCCTCGGTTTTCCACCACCAGTTTTTTTTGTTTCCGAAATTCTTCCGGTATTGTGTCAAGAATTTGGGTTGCTCCGCAATATCGATACTCAGTAGCAAACGGGATGCTTTGCCCAGCACGTTTCTTCCACTGTAGTTACCGATAAGGCCAACACCTCGGTAAAGATCAAAATGCAATGAGGTTCTTAATTGGTGTACCGGTTTTTCAAAACCAGTCAACAATAACCCTTTTTTGTCACCTTCCAAAAGTGGCTCATAGGTTATTTTTTTGAAAATATTGGTGCCCATGGTTCTTTTTACAAATCGTATGATGTCCTTTTTAGAATATTCCGTTTTGGTTTTTATATTGGCTCTTTCCTTAATTAGCGGTAAGTTGGCAGCGCTTATATTTTTAAAAACTACCGTGTCAAAAACAATTTTATCTTCTAAATAGGGCAGGATATGTTCTCGCTGTTCATAGGCTTTTAAAGTTTCCGCCAGCTGCGTAAGTTGGCCCAAATTTTTCAGGGCGGCTATTTTGCCCTCTTCATAGATTTCTTTGCTCTTTACAAAATCGGCGGTGGCGTATGATAAATTAGGCACATGATCAATCAAAATGTCGCACAGTTTTCGGTTTTTTGGGTAAAGGCTATAATTGGCCATCATGACCGATTGCGACAGAACGGCGCTTAGATTATCGAGTTCTTCCCTTGACTTACCGTAACCGGAAACATCACTACCAATAATAATATCCGCGCCCATGTTCTTGGCGATATCGGTCGGGAAATTGTTCAGGATCCCTCCGTCGACCAACAGGCTATTTTCATAAACCATGGGCTCAAAAACGCCGGGAATCGACATACTGGCGCGCATGGCTGAACTCAACGAACCGGTTGCCAATATTTTTTGTTCTGCCTTGACGATGTCAGCGGCGATAGATCTAAAAGGAATAGAAAGGTCATCAAAATCGTTAATATCATACACAGGAAACGTTAAGGTGGAGAATACATCCCTCAGGTTTTGATCATTCAATAAGTACGAATTCACCCTTGGTTTTCCTTCGACCAGATCAAAATCGATCAGATACTTGTTGAATTCATCCTTCTCTTCAACGCTAACATCGTTCAGGTCTGTTTTCCCCCCCAAGAGTTCAGCCCATTTCAACGAGTGGGCAAGGTTTGCGATACTATCTCCTGAATATCCCATGGCATAGAGCCCCCCAACGACGCTACCCATACTTGTTCCGATTATGATATCCGGAACGATATTCAGCGAATCCAATGTTTGCAATACCGGAATATGAGCAATGCCTTTGGCACCGCCACCACTAAGAACAAGGGCAATTTTGGGCTTTCTCTCTTGTGCGGAAATTGCATTGAACATAAGGATAAAGACTCCACAAATTATGTATTGTATACTTCTCAAGAAAAAGTACCTTATCATTAGAGCATTTTTTTAGTTGGAACTATCATACACTTCATTTCTCATATGACGTTCATAGTTTTTCCATTTTGGGAAGCATGGCTTCGTTTTTCTCATGAAACCGTTCCATACCAGAAAGGATTTTGTTCAGTAATTGTAATACCTCATTGATATATTGCCCTTTGTTCAACATGACACATTCTGCTTTCAAAGAGGCCGTTGCATCCGTAATTTCAGCCCTTGAAGGCAGTCCCTTTTTCGCAAAGCTTTCTAAAACTTGGGTGGCCCATACTACCGGAATATGAGCGGCCCCACATAAAGCCAATATTTCTTCCTGGACCTTTCCAATAGTATCCCACCCCGTTTCAACGGCAAGGTCCCCTCTGGCTATCATGACGCCTATATATTTGACTTTCATGGCTGTAAGAAGAATTTCTACTAGATTGTCAAAAGCAAATCGAGTCTCAATTTTAAGAATGACACTTAATTTGTTCAGCACCCCCAATTTTTTCAATTCACTCAATAATTCTTCCACATCCTCTTTTGAGTTTACGAATGAAAAGTTGACCACATCGGCATGCTTTGCAACAAATTCCAAATCAACCTTATCTTTTGCCGTAAGGCCACTAATTCCGAGGTCAGTAGTCGGGAAATTCATTCCTTTTTCGGCCTTTAGCTTGGACCCCTTTTCTTTGGCCCTTGTGATACATACCTCAAAACGATCGGTAAATAGGGCCTTTATTCGGCCTTCGATTTTCCCATCATCGAATAGAACAGTTTCCCCCTCTTTGATCCGCTCAAAAATCTCAGGGACTTGACATGAGATAGTCGCTGCTTTAACAAGATTTCCGTCTTCATCAAATAGTGCAGGATTTCCTAACGTATTGGATTTGGTTATTGTTAGGATGTCATTCGTCCTCAACAAGATGGACTGCTCAATAGGGGGGAGTTCTCCCACGGTAGCATTTTCCAGTTCTCGATTCACACAACGTATGATCGTTCCTGTACCTATATAAGAAGTTTCATAGCAATGCACTAGAATCTTTTGATCATCTATATGAACCACTTTTAGCTTTCGCAGTTTGTTTCTAGTATCCGTCAGAATGAATTTATCCCCTAGAGCTAATTTCTTGAGCCATTTCAAGGCTACAGGTATCATATTCATTTCTGAATCTTCATTAACCTCTGGAACCAATACTATCAAGGCAGGACTGACAATGTGCCCTGTTTCATCTCGTTCCGGCCTGAATTTTCGAACTTTGGGGCCGGGAACTATGTTTCCTGTTCTTATTTTTGGCCCTGCCAAGTCCATAGTGATCTTTACCGTCTTACCGAAGGCCTTCGCGGCTTTCTTTACGTTTAGGATTATTTTTCCCCAAATCTCAGGATCGTCATGGGCACAATTGATACGCGCACAGTTCATACCGTGCTGTACCATATCATGAACCATTTGATAGTCATGGGCCGCCTGGGTGGGTTGGGTGACCATAATCCTGACCCTTCTTCCTTTGGAACGATACCCAAGGAGTTCTTTTGTATGATTGGCCAAAAGTCTTTTTCCGTTTTTTATTGAGAGTCCTGCTTTGGTGCTCACAGCAGGTCTATCTTCCAATAAACTAGATAATATATGCCTCGTGTTCAAGAGGCTTGCCATTATATGACCGCCCGAATTTGCGAATCGGGTTAGCCCCAAATTCCCTAATTTTTTTTGAATCGTTCTTAGGTCGAATTTTCTAAAGGCATTATAATGAACCAAATTTCGAGCGCTCTTATGATACTTTGGGTTTCTACTTGTTATTACGGCTTCAGCGTCCGCTTCCTCTATACGCAAAGCTTCTATTATTGTTTCAATTTGCGAAATTAATTCACGGATTTTTTCTTCATTAACCTTCATCTATCCAAATATTAAATCAAGAATAATTTTGTCATATACCAAGCCTAGGTAACTGACAATCTATAATAAAAGAAGAGCCATAATCTTTAGATTCCTTTAAGGCGTCATCAACAAACTACAGACGCTCAATGGAAACTTCTTTACCATCGAAGGAATACAGTAATCTCTCTATCTCGTCAATTATAAATTTGTCGTTCTTAAGGTCTATTTCTTTTAAAGTTTTTTCAATTCCCGTGTCGATTTGAAAATTGATTATCCGTATGTGCTCATCTTCCGGTACAGCGATAATCATAGTGTCATCATTTTTTCGACTTTTACGTATTCTTTTAAAGATATACGCTAGATTGGAGTCTAAATCCGCATCGAAATGCGTCAAGCTGTCAATGCCCCTGGTATAGGAATGGTAGGTTCCGTAAATGCCTGAAAATCCGGCGCCAAAAGCACCTAAATTATTAGACACCAAGAAGCTCCTAAATGCGCGATTTGCCTGAGTAGGGGCAAAAAGCAATGTGGCCGATGTTATCTGAAGGCTTCTTCTGATCCAATAGAAGGAGTCACGGAGCGACCTACGAATAAAAGAACCGGATTTCAAGGCAGGATATTCCTTTTTGTAGATCAGCTTTCCTGAAGCATCGAACAAGTAGAAATTATTGCTCCTAAATAGAAGGTAGATATTATCCCTGATTTTTAGTTCCGGAAATTCTTTGCCGAAATCAAAACGGTACAGTGATTTCGGCGCGGTGCTGTCTTGATTGTTGAAAAGATAGAAGCTATTTTCGCTATATACTGGAAACTGCTTGGTTTCCGGATTGAACCATACACGATGATAAGGCACTTCAAGTTTTAGGTTTCTGTTGATGAAATCGGCATCAAAAAGGCTAAGATCTTCTTTCCATATTTTTTTTCCAGATGCTATTTCGATTCTATTTGCCCTTGAGGGAGTGATAAAAAGTGCATACGGATGGTCGTCAAAAATATGAACCGGATTTTCATCATCAGCATACGTGATTTTCAATGGCTTGTCCCAAGCATTCTGACCAAACCGGTCGATTCGTGTCAATTGGGTTTCCTGAACGACCAAATAGCTATCGGCAGTAGGGACGATTTTTTTTATCAGGGGTAGGGGGGCGGATTTGTCCCATTTTTTCTTTCCGGTTTCGGGGTCGATGATCGTAAAACCTTTGGAGGTAATTACAACCAACTGATTCTTATCCAAGGTTGTTTCCATAATGTTTCCAACAACTCGGACCGGTGGCCTAGACCATACGCTATCCATGGTTTTCGGATTCATTGCATAAATAATGGTTTCTTGATTGAGTTTTTTACTACTTAGGTAATTCGAGGATACATAGAGTCTGTTTCCTGCCTCATTGAATAAAATACTGGTTATTCCCTTGGTGCCAAATTCAATACGCCCCGTCTTACTATTGATTTTTATCAAGCGCCGGTTCTTCAACCAGAAGATATTTTTATCGGCATCCAATAAGACATTTTCCTTGTTCAGGATGGCTCCTTTCGTTCTGGTAAAAAAATCGCTACTTACATTGGTCATCCATAATCGCTTCCCTATTTCGAAATCGAATAACCCGATTCCGAACCCCGCATCCGTTCTACCATCAACCAAAACCGCTTTTTGCTCGGGTAAAAGTAGTGTGTTGAAAACCGCCTGAAATCCCTGGTCAATTGAATTGAAAATGATTTTCCCAGTAGTCACGTCCACAATAGCCCGTGAAATACCTCTTGTATTTAGGGCCTTGGAAAGAATTTTAGAATTGATTACCGGTTTATCCTCAAAAAAAACATAAGGGGTTAACGGAATCTCCGAATATCCGTTAAAATTCAATTTCCCTATGTCTTCGTTCTCCCAAATAACAGCTTGTTTTTCCGGGTCAATTCCGTAGATGGCCCCCGAAGTCTTTACGAGCACGATTCCGGTATTTGTGTTTAGTATTTTTTCCTGGACCCTGTGTTTTAGAAAAATATTTTTCTGGGCGAATGATGACCACGAAAGCGCGAAAGCGACATACAGAACTAAATTCCTTATGATAATCATTATGCTGGTATTTTTAATTTAGAACGAACGCAAAATCCGTTAAGGCCTTAGTTTGTATAGAGAAGAAATTTATCACTCCATCTTTTTAAATAACAAAAGCACTTTTCCATTGGAATCTGTTAAAGTCAGGTTCAAATCGGCTATTTTATAATGTCTTGTTTCGCGAAGTTGACTTAGGAATGTGCTTGACAGTTTCATCTCCTTACAGGCCATTCTGGTTTCATTGATCATACCAAACTGTACATCGGTATTTGTCAGTTCCTTTAGATTGCCCATAATTTGATTACAGCCATTATTGCCTGAAAATGAACTGGCCTTACTATTAAATTCCAACTGCGGTCGTTTTTCCATTTCATCGGATATGGGAGTTCCAAGCATTTCAGTCAAAGCCCAAACCTCATTGATTAAAATTTTGTTTTCGGTCGGAGTGTTTTCGTTTTTAGAAGTAGCTATTGTCTTTTTGCCATTACACCCTAATAAAAGTATTAGTAGCGCTAGGCTCAGTATTTTAGGCATTTGTATACTTTTTCAGTTAAATAGATAGTACTAGTCTTAAAATCGAACTGCCGTATTCTTAGTGTATGATATTACATTTTTGAATTCCCTCTAAGGTAACGAAATCACACCTAAGACAGACTCTTTTTCAATTCTAAAATCGATACTTCAAAATCGTTCGCGCATAAATATGTCGCTCGTTCGATACGACTTTTCCGAAGGTGAAGTAATGCTCAATGCCGATGGACAAGCGTCTGGAGGAAAAATAGATGCTTTGCGTCAAAAGGGTGCTAAAAGTATTTAAGTCATCTACCGCATATTTAAAATCGCTATGGAATAAATTTCCCTGAGCAGTACCATCAAAAATATTTAGAGAACTGCTAATGCTCGATTGAACAAAGAGTTCTATACCCGAAGAAGTTGATAAGATATTGTTATCCATTCCTACGGACTCGGATAGTCTATTGAACTTCCCAAGGCGTAAGCCCAAGGTGGGCGTTGCATCAATGTATAAGTTTCCCAATCGAGTATTCAAGGCACCATAGACATCAAACCATTTTTGTTGTGTCATAAAGTCATGGGCATAGGTAATAGCTATATTTGCCAGCAGCTGATTCGGTACTTGAAACCGCCATTCTTCAAAAACCGGGTCATCGGTCACATTATCGTGAAACCAACCTTGAAAATCATCTGCTAAGGAAGCAGGCCCCATAACGCCCAGTAACACGCCTCCTCTTAAAAAAGAACGTTCAAAAGCGTAGGTTGCGTTCAAGGTGCCAAATAATAAGCCGGCATAGGGGCGGTCAAAAGCAATGGTGTTTTGTTGTATTTCTATGGGAGTAACCGTCTTATTTGTTGGGGTGTAGCCTTCTAAGCGCAGCCCTACTTCAAAAAAGTAAGCGGTCTTTTTAGGAAAGTACTTTTGTAACCCAAGCCATTTTTCCTTCTTGAACTTTACGTTAAGACCAACGCCATAGCTATAAAACCGGTCCGAGTTTTGCCAAATTACATAGGCATCATTTGCCGAGGACAATGAAATTTCGCTATTAAAAGTGTCAGATCCTTGCGCATGCGCCCGAATGATAAGCAAAAGAAGAAAGCTTAAAAAATAAAGGCTTGATTTGACTGAATTCATGTCATCTTTTTCGTTTGAAAATTCGTATTTTTAATAGTAACCAATACGATTTTAAATGGGAGTCTTAGAACGAATATCTCGGGCTTTAGTTTGTTTCATTTGTCCAATCTTTTTATTCTATTTAGTTCCTAGAATACTGTTTTTCTCTGAGCAAATTTTGAAAAGTATTGGGCAATTTCAAGTAACTCCGTCATCCAAGTATGTATTAGGATGGTTACTACTATTTTACTTTGCAAAATTGTCTCATAAGCTTATGGTAATTGAGATGCCACAATTTGAAACTGAAACCCGAATACTTGGTATTTCGGCCACATACATTTTGGCAACCTGCATTATGGGGCTAATCTTAATGACCTTGTTATTTTTAAACGCCTTGGCCTAGCTTTTGTTCACTGAATTATTAGTCAGCAAAAAACCTATTTATTTACAAAGCATTAAATTGATTTAATCAAATAGCGGAAAGTTTCATCCTTACCATTTAAACGGTTTAAACCCTAACCCAAATTCAATATAATCCGCCGCCCCTCCATCAAGGGTCTTTAATCCTATCTGGGTGAATAGCGTGTTATTCACATTGTAGCGAATGGCGGGTCGCATAAAAAAAGCACCTTTACCTAGATCATCGGTAAGATAAGTCCCCAGCTGCGCCTTAATGGCCAATTTCCAAAAATTAAAATCGTAGCCAGCATGAACGCCAATAGAAGTTCTATCTGCCGCTTTATCAAACTCTTGAAACGAATTATCATAAAAGAAATCAAAACCACCTGTAATGCCGTGTATGGCATTGAAGCGATGTTCATAGTCTAAAACCCCCGAGAAAACTCCAAATTGTCTGTCGGTTCCACCATCTTCATCGGTTTGTTTTCCTCCTCCCGCAAGATATATCGATATTGAACTTTCGTTGATCTTGGTCAGTTTGGTCTTCTCAGGCGATTTAAAACGGGCCTGAACTAAATTTTTGGTATAAGGGTCATTGTCAACCAATCGTTGCGCGGCATTGTAGTTGTATTTTATGCCTAGATTGATACCAAATAGATTTAGCCCGAGATTCGGTTGATAGCTGCTACCATTACTAAAGTGTGTAAAGTCAACACCATAGGTCAAATCCAACTCCCTTGTAAAACGATATTCAAATCCGAAGTCAAGTCCAAAGTAAACTGCTGCCCTGGCTCCAAAAGCATCATTTATGGGGTTTTCATCGGCATTGTATTCTTGCAGATTAAAGGTTACTCCTAAAGCGGGTTCGATACTGAATCTATTTCGCCTGTTCGGATTGCCGACAGGGAAGTCCATAAAGGCATATAAGGCACTCGGGTTGCCAAAAACTTGTGCATTGCCTAAAAATCCTGAGTATAAACCAATTCCATAAGTGGGGTACTTATAATAGCCCGCCCAGCTTTCCGTATTGCTCGATTGCCATCCTATTTTCACATTGATTGCCCCATACCCCGCATCCAAGAATCCAGCTTCGCTCAGTGCGGTACCCGTGTACAGATAACTTCCATAGTTGGATTTTACTTCTATAGACCGAAATTTATTTGGTATTTCTCTATTTGATGGGGTTTGGGCGTTTGCAATGAAGAAAGAACAAAAGAAACAAAGGGCAAAGAATCTATACATAAGTATTTATTTAAAAGGTTTTGAAGACTTTCACTTTTTTTTGATGGAATAGGTTGGTAGCCCAATACCAAACCGTACAGCTAAAACACGTATTAGAACTACCAGTAAAATCGTGCTTATATAGGATATGTTTTTGTCAAAATTCAAAGAGTCGAGAATAATGAAACATAGTGCTCCGGCAAGAGATGCCAAGGCGTAGATTTCCTTTCTAAAAATAATCGGGATTTCATTGCACAAGATATCACGAATTACCCCTCCAAAACATCCTGTCATGATTCCAAGTACAACACTTACGGCTGGGTCAAGGTTTGCAGAAACCCCGATTTGAACGCCGCTAATACTGAATATGGCAAGACCTATAGTATCGAATAGAAAAAGGGACTTCGTTAGAAAATATATTCTATTGCGGAATAAAATTGCCAAAAGAACAGAGATACTTACAAAATGAACTACGTAGAAATTTTCCATCCACCAAACCGGGGTATTTCCAATGAATATATCTCTAAGCACGCCACCACCTATGGCTGTAACGAAGGCCACTATAAAAATCCCGAAGAGGTCCATTTCCCTTTTAATGGCCATCAATGCCCCTGATATCGCAAAAGCCATCGTACCTAGAATATCGAGAATATCGAAGAAACCCATTCGTGATTTTTGGTAAAGATATTTAGATTAAAAATCAAATTTCACACCAATACCAAAAACGCTTTGATTTCTCCTATCTCCAGTAGTGGTTTTACTTTGGTCAATTTTCGCCGCCGCAAATATTTTACTTGATTTTTTAAAGGTATAACTGACTTCGCCAATGGCAAAAGCGGTGTTGAAATCACCAAGACCTTGATCATCATCAGGAGTTAAATAATTGAATCCCGATGCTACCTTCCAGCGTTTATTTTTGGAAAAAAGATACCCTAGATAAAATTCGATACCTATTGCATCGTAAAATTCATCTCCTAATCTTTGGTGTTGTTTTAAACTGGCGTAGGAAGCCGCCACCGAAAACCTATCTTTTTCATAGGATGCTGAGGTCACAAAGGCCTCATCACCATTTTTAGCCTGATTGGGCAATGGGTCTTCAACACCGTCGAGTACCTTATTAAAGCCAACACCTATCGCAAATCCGCCAATCGTATAACTTGCACCTAAACCATAAGTGTCTAACGATTTACTGTTTGCCGAAATATTCCGTGCTTGCCCTTGAACACCAATTTTCAAACCGGAATTGGCATAGGTCAATTTTAAAAGTTGATTGGCCCTTCCCGTTCCTGAGACACCACCATCTGAAATGTTCCATACTCCAATGGCGGCTCCGCCGAATGCCGAAAATTTATCTATTTGATTGGCGCCCAATTGGTAATACACTGAATTTTGCTTCCCGAAAGTGAGTTCAAAATCCTTATAGGAGAAACCGGCATAACCCAACCTTGCAAAGACCGCATCACCTACTTGTGCAATTCCAGCCCCTGGGTCTACGGCAAATTCAACGGTTTCATCTCTTGAGACTAGGTTTAAACCTAATTCTATGCCCCCGATTACGTTAAAATTATCCGCCTCATTTTTAGATAGCGCATGCTTTAACTTTATACCAATACGCGGAGCGTTATTGGAAATCCCTATTTCCCCTTCTTCCGCAAAACCGGCACCAATTCTCAGACTTCCATAAGGTGTCACTCGAGAGGTAATCTCATCGATCCAATTGGTATCCGTTTCTTTTTTGTCTTGAGCTGTTTGTGCTTGTGCTTGCTGCATCAACACTAATATAGCAGCCAGCAACATTGTTTTTCCGTATGTCGTGAGCAAATTCTTCATAAGGTTTTTCTTAATTATTTTTTATCCAAGGACTTTTGCTTTGGTAACTCTTGCATTCATTTCGGCAATATTTATGATGGAAATCCCTTCGGGGCATTCCACTTCACAGGCACCGGTGAACGTGCAACTACCAAAACCCTCGATTTCCATTTGATAGGTCATTTCCGCCACACGCTTGTGTTCTTCCGCCCGGCCCTGCGGCAAACCATTTAAATGGTTGATTTTAGCTGAGGTGAACAACGCGGCCGAAGAATTTTTACAAGTAGCTACGCAAGCTCCGCAGCCGATACAAGCGGCAGCATCCATTGCCCTGTCCGAAACTGCTTTAGGTATGGGAATGGCATTTGCCTCGGGCGCCGTACCCGTCTTGGCACTGATAAAAGCACCTTGTTCAATAATCCGATCAAATGCCGAACGGTCTACGATCAAATCCTTGATTACCGGAAATGAAGCCGCTCTCCATGGCTCTACCACAATGGTATCGCCTTCTTTGAAACTACGCATATGCAATTGACAGGTAGTCATATGATCATGCGGCCCGTGCGCACGACCATTGATAAAAACCCCGCATTGCCCACAGATCCCTTCACGGCAATCGTATTCGAATGCGATTACTTTTTCATCTTTAAGAACAAGTAGCTCGTTCAAATGGTCCAAAGCCTCTAAAAATGACATGTCTTCTGTTAAACCATCCACTTCATAAGCGCGAATGGCCCCTTTGTCGTTCGGGCCTTCTTGTCTCCAAATTTTGAATGTTACTTTCATTGCCTTTTATTTATAACTACGTACCGATGGTTTTACAAATTCAAATTCAAGGGCTTCCTTGTGCAGTTTGAAGTCTCCATTGTCATATTCCCAAGCGGATACATAAGAATAATCCGCATCCACCCGAACCGCTTCCCCATCTTCGGTTTGGAATTCTTCACGAAAATGTGCTCCACAAGACTCGTCGCGTTCTAGCGCATCGGTACACATTAAAATTCCCAATTCTATAAAATCGGCCAACCGAAGCGCTTTTTCCAATTCTGTATTTAATTCGTTACTGTCTCCCGTAACTTTTACATCGCTCCAAAAGGCATCGCGAATCTCTTTTATTTGCGAAATTGCTTTTTCCAATCCTGCCTTATTTCGGCTCATGGCACATTCTTGCCACATGACCTTGCCCAATTCCCTATGGAAATGGTCAACCGTCTTTGTCCCGTTTATGGCAAGTATGCGGTCAATATTCGATTTCACTTCCTCCACCGCTTTGTCAAACTCCGGATGATCTATGGTGGGGTGGTCGGACTTCATTTCATCGGCCAAATAATTGTTGATCGTGTTGGGCAGTATAAAATATCCATCAACACTTGCCTGCAATAAAGAATTGGCCCCCAATCGATTGGCACCGTGGTCAGAGAAATTGCATTCACCTACTGCATATAATCCAGGAATAGTGGTCATTAATTCATAGTCTACCCAAAGCCCGCCCATGGAGAAATGTGCTGCAGGTGAAATTTGCATCGGTTCTTGATAGGCATCAATACCGGTAATCTTTTTATACATCTTGAAGAGATTGCCGTAGCGGTCCTTTATGGTTTCCAACCCAAATTTTTCTATAGCGTGTTTAAAATCGAGATACACGGCATTCTTTAATCTTCCCACGCCATAACCGGCATCAATACGTTCTTTGGCAGCACGTGATGCAATATCCCGAGGAGCCAGATTCCCGAAACTCGGATAACGTCGTTCTAAATAATAATCTCTTTCTTCTTCAGGAATAGTGTTCGCTTTTCGCGCATCTTCTTTTTGATTCGGAACCCAAATTCGTCCATCGTTCCGAAGGGACTCCGACATTAAAGTGAGTTTTGATTGGGCCTCACTGGATTGTGGCAGGGCCGTAGGGTGAATTTGCGTAAAACTGGGGGCACCAAAAAGGGCACCTTTTTTATGGGCTTTCCATAAGGCACTACCGTTACAACCTATGGCGAGGGTTGATAACCGAAACACCCTTGAATACCCTCCCGTAGCCAAAATTACGGCATCAGCCGCATGCCTTTTGAGTTCGCCCGTAACCAAATCACGAACGATAATCCCTTTTGCCTTTCCGTCGATTACCACGAGGTCTAACATCTCGCTACGTGGAAACATTTCCACTTTTTTGGCGCGTACCATTTTGTACAGTTGTGAATAGGCGGCCATCAATAATTGTTGTCCGGTTTGCCCTCTTGCATAAAACGTCCGTTGTACTTGAACTCCGCCAAAACTCCGATTGACCAAAGTGCCGCCATACTCTCTAGCGAAGGGCACGCCTTGCTGTACATAATGGTCTATAAGTGGCGCTGAAAGTTCGGCAAGCCGATACGTATTGGCTTCCCTAGACCTAAAATCGCCTCCTTTTAAGGTATCGTAAAACATGCGCCAAACACTATCGCCGTCATGCTGATAGTTCTTCGCGGCGTTGATACCCCCTTGGGCCGCAACGGAATGGGCACGCCTTGCCGAATCTTGGTAACAAAAGCACTTTACATCATACCCCAATTCGGCCAATGTAGCCGCGGCACCGGCGCCCGATAATCCCGAACCGACTACAATAACATTGAGTTTCTTCTTGTTGGCGGGGTTTATCAATTGTGATTTTATCTGATAGTTTCGCCATTTATCCTCGAGTTTTCCTTCTGGAATTTTTGCATCTAATTTCATCTTCCTACACTATTTCAGATAAACAATTAATGGTATGATTCCAAAGCCAACCCCCATAATGATGGCATAGATCAATGCCACCTTAGCAACAATTCTAAGCCCATTTTTATGATAAAACCCAAGGGTTTTAAAGGCACTTTTGAAGCCGTGATGCAGATGCAATGCCAATGGAATTGCCAACACGGTATAGAAAATCACATAATAAATATTGTGGAACAAGCTGCTGGTCACTTCATAGACATCCACATTTCCGACAGCGTCCAAACGTACTGCCTCTCCCATTCCCAATTTGATCCTGGCCCAAAAATTGGCCAAGTGCACTACAATAAAAAGTAGGATCATCGTACCGATAAGTCCCATATTCTGGGAAGTCCATGTGCTGTTTTCCTTGGAATGGTTCATCACGTATTTTTGTGGCTTTGCTTTTCTATTGCGAAGCGTGATCAATAGCGCATAGAACACATGAAGTAGAATGGATGCGTAAAGCAGATAGGCGACTATTTTTATCAAGGGACTTTCCCTTAGCGTGGTCGAATACGAATTGTATAAACCTCTAGCCGTTTCCTCTGGAAGCAATAAGATACAATTGGCCGATAAATGAACCACTAAGAAAATACACAAGAACAAGCCAGTACCTGCAATGATGGTTTTTCGAAAAAAGAGTGGATTTAATGCCATTTTGAAATGCTCTTGTAGTTATGATCAATTTGGTTGTGAGAATGCTCTTTTTATCTAATACTCATCAAAAATATCTTGAAGTTCGGCCAAACTTTTTTCTTTCGTTAGTGCTAGCATTAACAAAATTCGTGCTTTTGCGGGATTCAAATCACCCGAGACCACCGTATGATAATCATCATCCTTGAACTCATTATCACGCAAGGTCCAACCGGTTGCGGCACGGGTGCTCCTGACGATAATTACGCCATGGTCTTCGTATGCTTTTTTGGCGGCGTTTAAGGTAGCTTCCGTCATATTACCATTTCCGACGCCGGCAATAACGATACCTTTGGCACCGGCCTTCACATGCATATCGATCAAGTCAGGAGACATATCGGCATAGGCATATACGATATCCACACGAGGCAGTTCATTAATCCCTTCCACCGAAAATTCACTGGTGTTTCCAAACTTCGTAAGCGGTTCGCGAAAAAAGCCCAATCTGCCATAAAACACGCCACCTAACATACCTTTAATAGGTGATTGAAAACTGTTTACGTTGGTGGTGTTCATTTTACTGACATCACGAGCCGCATGAATTTGATCGTTCAGCGAGACCATCACCCCTTTTTCCTTAGCTTGCGGATCGGCGGCTATGGCAACGGCATTGTATAAATTCAATGGACCTTCGGCACTTATCGAAGTAGAGGAACGCATAGATCCCGTCGTAACCACTGGTTTATCACTTTTGACCACCAAACTCAAAAAATAAGCGGTCTCTTCTTGGGTATCCGTTCCATGGGTAATCACGATGCCGTCTATTTCATTAGAGGCCAGCAATTCATTGATTCGATTCGCCAGCTTTAACCAGATTTCGACTGTCATATCCTGCGAACCGACATTGGAAACCTGTTCTCCGGAGACATCCGCGATCTCCTTGATTCCGGGTACGGCATTGATCATGGTCTGAATACCGACCTGGCCAGCGGAATAGCTCCCAGAAGTTGCCGAAGAAGCCGAACCTGCTATAGTACCACCAGTAGCTAGAATCTTAACATTGGGTAGTTCTGTGTCTTGAGCGAGCCCGAAGGTAGTCATAGTTGCCACCATTAGGAAAGCCATCATTTTCAATTTTAGCGCTTTCATAGTAAAAGAATTTTTAGATAACTAGTTGTTCTACGGGTACTCAGTCCTTTTTATGCAAGGTGGCCGTATACTTTGGATGCATGAGGTTGTCCACACTCAATATTTTATCCAGTTCCTCTTCGGAAAGTAATTCTTTTTCAAGTACCAATTCCCGTATGTTCTTGCCTGTAGCAACGGCTTCCTTACCGATAACATCACCCATATGGTGGCCGATATACGGATTTAGGAAAGTGATGATACCAACAGAGTTAAAGACCATTTGTTTGGTATGCTCTTCGTTGGCCGTAATGCCATCGATACATTTTTCGGCAAGGGTAACACAAGCGTTGGAAAGCAATTCAACGGACTCGAACATGCATTGCGCGATTACCGGCTCCATCACGTTCAATTGTAGCTGGCCGGCTTCTGCCGCAAAAGAAATGGTCACGTCATTACCGATAATTTTAAAACAAACCTGGTTCGCCACTTCTGGGATAACAGGATTTACTTTAGCGGGCATTATGGAAGAACCCGCCTGCATTTCGGGCAGGTTGATCTCGTTTAGGCCACAACGTGGTCCTGAAGAAAGTAGTCGTAGGTCATTGCATACCTTTGAAAGCTTGACCCCTGTTCTTTTGAGGGCTCCTGATATCATAACATAAGCTCCGCAATCTGAAGTAGCCTCTATCAAATTCTCGGCCCTAACAAAACTTGCTTTGGTATACTGTTGCAAGTACCCGATTGCCAATTCAGAATACCCATCTGGAGCGTTCACCCCGGTTCCGATCGCGGTAGCTCCAAGGTTGACTTCTAAAATAAGGTCACGGCAATGTTTTAGGTTTTTCGTTTCTTCCTTCAAGTTGGTCGACCATGCTCCAAATTCATCTCCGAGTGACATGGGTACCGCATCTTGAAGTTGCGTTCTGCCCATTTTAAGAACGTTTTTAAAGGTAGCCGCTTTTTTATCCAGACTGGTGGTTAGTATATTGATCCGTTCCAACAATTGGTTCATATAATAATATACGGCCACACGAAAGGCCGTCGGATAGGCATCATTGGTCGACTGTGATTTGTTGACATGGTCGTTGGGGTGTAAGATCTCGTAACTTCCTTTTTCATGACCATTGAGCTCTAAGGACACATTGGCAATGACTTCATTCGCGTTCATGTTTACCGAAGTTCCGGCACCCCCTTGGAACACATCGGAAGGGAAGTACACGGCGTATTTTTCCAAATCCTTTAGAATATGGTCACAAGCTTGTATGATCATATCCGCTTTATCGGAGGGAATGGTTCCAATTTCTTTATTGGCAGCGGCACAAGCCTTTTTTGTCAACATCAATCCTTTTACAAAAATGGGAAAGTCGCCAACTTTGGAGTTCGAAATTTTGAAATTATCGATGGCTCGTTGCGTGTGAACCCCGTAATAGTAGTCATTAGAAATCTCCAATTCTCCTAATAAATCTGTTTCTTTTCTTGTTTTCATTATAGCTTTTTTTGATTTTATAATACAATACTTCCTATGAGAAAGCCAAATACCACACTTGAAGCAATAGTGACGGTTCCCGGAATAATAAAGGAATGATTAAAAACATACTTGCCTATCTTAGTAGTTCCAGTGTCATCCATTTCTACGGCCGCCAATAGCGTGGGGTAGGTTGGCAATACGAATAAGGCACTTACCGCAGCAAAGGAGGCTATAGCAGCTAGTGGACTTACTCCCAAGGCCAAAGCTGCTGGCATTAAAGCAGTAGTAGTAGCAGCTTGTGAGTATAATAGCATACTGGCAAAGAACAGCACCACGGCCAGTAACCAAGAGTATTGGTTCAACATGCCTCCAGCGGCCTCCTTGATTTCATCAATATGGTTACTGACAAAGGTATCGCCCAACCATGCTACGCCCAATACACAAATAGCCGCGCTCATACCCGATTTAAAAGTCGACATACTGGGGATATCGGCCATTTTAAGTTTACACACCAGTGCAATAATCGTCGCGGCCAATAACATCACCGCCATGATCGCTTCATTACGGGGAATGGTCGGATTTTCAATCAAGCCTACTTTCTTGGAAATAAGGGTAGCATAGGTGACTATAATGGCTATGGCCACCAAAAAGATACCTACGGCCCGTTTCGCTTCTTTGGTATCCTCATGCGTTTCGGTACTTTTCTTCTTCACCAAACCTGCTTTTAAACGTTCTTGATATACCGGGTCTTGGTCAAGTGGTTTCCCCAATTTATTGGCTACAATAGCCCCCACGATACACGCTAAAATGGTGGAAGGAATGGCTACCGCCAAGAGCTGCAAATACGACACCCCTAGCGGTTCTAAGAAACTGGCGAAAATCACTACCGCTGCTGAGATAGGCGAAGCGGTTATGGCAATCTGCGAAGCCACTACCGAAATACTCAAAGGTTTTGAAGGCCTTACATTTCCTTCTTTTGAAACTTCGACTATGACGGGTAAAGCGGCATAGGCGGTATGCCCTGTACCGGCAAACAAGGTCATGAAATATGTTACGGTCGGTCCTAAAAAAGTAACGCGCTTTGGATTCTTGCGCAATAAGGATTCCGAGAGATGTACCAGATAATCCAGTCCTCCGGCTTTTTGCATTGCGGCTATGGCAGAGATGACGGCCATTATGATCAAAATGACATCTACGGGTACCGAACCGGCTTCCAGGCCAAAGATCAACGTCAATACTACTACACCGGCGCCACCGGCGTAGCCAATACCAATACCTCCCATTTTGGAACCAAGGAAGATAAAAAAGAGAACGACGAGTAATTCTATCCAGATCATAGTATGCTAAGTTTAAAAATTGTAGTATGTTTTATTTGGAAAAATCGGTAGGTGCCTTATTTCACATTCAAGCCGTCTCTAAGAATGACTGCGTTGATGATGGCTTTCCACGTTTTTTGGTGTACTTCAAACTGATTCTGGTCCAGAACCTCTTTTACGTCAGCCTCCATAAGTAGTATACGTTCTTGGAGCTTGGCCTTTATTTGGTCAGCACTGCTATTGAATTTTTCTCCTTTGAGCTGTTCCATTTTCAAGGCGTGATACGTTACCATTTTGAGATAATCTTCACGCAACTTTCCCTTGAGTTTCATTTTATCCATACGGTCTTCATACCATAGTTCTTGGAGTTCCGTATCATTGGATATAAATACCGATACCTTGTATTCAAGTTGTTCCTTCTGTTCTTCGGTCAAGTCTTGTGCGATTGCCGAGAAAAAGCAAAGGAATCCGCAAAGGCTAATAGTGATTTTTTTGACGTTCATAGTTGTAGTTATTAAGTCGTGATTCAGCTCTTGTATGGGCCCAAAAAGATAGAAAAGCACTTAGAAAATAGATTGAAGTCCAATCATAGGCTGAAGTTATAGGTTTATGATGTTATTTGATAAAGTCGAGGGATATTAAAAATAGTGATAACCCTCCAATATTCATATTAAATTGTCTTTAAGATTTATATTTTTTTCCCGATGTTTTCTTCGGATTTTTTTGTGGTACCACTTTTCCTGAATAACTGATAGTGCTTCTCTCCATAGAACTAACCGATAGGGACGAATTGCCATTCTTAAATATGGAAAAGGTCATATCAAACCGTTCACTCCTATTTCTTCCAATGAATTTCACGGTTATTCGATGTCTTTCCTCGTCATATTCGACTTCGTACTCCTCTAAATGACCCTTCATTTCAATTCCACCGCTTTCTCCAATACCTCCCCTCGCATATCGTACTCCAAAGTAGGATAGGTAGGTGTCAAGGCTATCTTTTGCAAGGGTTAAATGATAGCCGTCTCCTCTAAGGACTATCGGAGAAGACTGCACCGGATTTACCCGATGAACCTCAAACTTGTACATCTTCGATTCGATCAAGGAGACGTACCCGAAATTGACTACTTCTATGTGGAATATGCTCGGGTGGAATAGACACTCATATAGGATACTATAATTTAAACACTATTTTTATAGGTCGGATAGTATCATTGATGCTATCCGATTGTTGTAGCACATTTGAAAAAAATTACGTGGAAAGAAAATATAATGTTTACATATTAATTGACCCAAGGACAAAAATTCCGTTTTATGTTGGTAAAGGAAAAGGGAAACGTTCTAGCCAGCACAAGAAAGAATTTGACAAACAAATAGAATACTTTAACAGAGTTTACAAGCATCCTGTTTTACAATTATCCTTAAAACATTTAGTTATTTATGAATTATCTGAATTAAATCTCGAATACGAGTTTGAACTAATTGAAAACTTAACCGAAAATGAGGCGTTTTTACTTGAACAGGCTCTGATTGCTTGGATGGGTAGAAAAGTTTGTGGAAATGGGATATTAACAAATTTGCTTTCAGGAGGTAAAAAAGGAGAGTTATTTTTTGACGACCAAGCACTAATTGAAATTTATAGTAACGATGTACTTCGTGAATATTTACTTAAATTCAAGAAAACAAGTACGGAATGGATATCAAGAACTCTATACTTTCGAGATGAAATGTCATATGGATATCCATTTAAAGAGCTAAAAATTGACTGGCTTTATCAATTTAATCAATGCAATCAACAATTTGCATTAAAGGTCATTGAAAAACTAAAAGGATACGATGCAATAGTTACACCTTATTATTGGGTCAGAAAAATAAATAATAAACCATTCGAAGAAGACAATGTTTATTTAATGGAAGAGAGTTTTGATTTTATACTAGAAGAGTCTCAATTACAGAGAAGAAAAGACGAATTTAAAAAATACAAAGAGGAATTATTAAATCAAAAAAAATAAAAAAGTGCTACAACAATGTATAACCGGAATTACGGCGGATTCGACTACGCCCGAATCCACGCGGAATTGCTAACACCTGTGCTAAACCGAAAATTAACGCATATAAACCCGTAACCCAAAGAGACATCAATAGCATTCAATTGTATCACGATGGCTGGATTCCTTCTTGGATGTTCGATAGTGAGCGAGCGGATAATCCAATCCCCAAAAAGCACCAATAAACCGGTGCTATTTTTCATTCCTGCCGCAAGAGTAGGTCTTTGGTTTTAGATTACCTTAGCTATCCGAAGCTACCCAAAAACACCCAGTAAGAATTTAATGATCAAGGCATTGGATAGGTCTATAAAAAAAGCGCCGACTAGCGGTACCACAATAAAGGCCTTTGGCGACCCGCCGAATTTTTTGGTAACTGCGGTCATATTGGCAATTGCAGTAGGCGTAGCACCCAAGGCCAAACCTGCATAGCCCGCGCTCATCACGGCGGCGTCATAGTCTTTGCCCATCACCCGAAAAACAATTACGACTACAAAAAGTGAAATCACTATCAGTTGTGCCACTACGATTAACAACAAAGGTCCGGCCAAATCGGCAAGTGTCCACAATTGAAGGCTCATTAGGGACATCGCTAGAAAAAGTCCTAGCGATAGATCCGAAGCCATGGCCAAAGCTTTTGATTTTTCAGGTTCCCAATGAAAATTCTTGGAAAAGACAGGAATCAGGTTGGTGATGAGGATACCGGCGAACAACGCGGTCACAAAAGACGGAAGGGCTAGTCCTAACCATACCAGTACTTCATTTATTCCGATACCCAAGCCAGCTGTTGAGAAGATGAAATAGATCATCTGCAAAACGCTGTTGTAGTTCATCTCTACATGATCGCCTTTACCATGACGAATACCTACGGAAACCGGCTTCTCTTCAGTTGGTTTTAAATTGTATTTTTTTATCAAAAACTTGGCAATGGGGCCGCCGATAAACCCGCCTAAAACCAGACCGATGGTTGCACAGGCAATACCCATTTCCATGGCATTTGAAATTCCAAAATCATTTTGAAATGTGGGCACCCAAGCAATGGTGGTGCCGTGACCCCCACTAAAGGAAACCGAACCTCCTAAAACCCCGGTTACGCTGGGTAAATCGGTAAGGTAGGCAATACCCACACCAGTCAGGTTTTGAATAAAAAGATAGCCCACCGCCAACGCTAAAAGCAGCAGTAATGATTTGCCCCCTTTCAGTAGGGTTTTCAGTCTTGAAGAAAGCCCAATGGTGATAAAAAAGATGATGAGCAAGGCATCTCGTAATTCTAACGCGAAGCTGACTTCAATACCCATTGTGGCATATAAAATACCAAATAGCATAGAGAAAATAACGCCTCCCGTAACGGGTTCGGGAATGTTGTACGCTCTAAAAAAGGAGACTTTCTTGTTGAGATATTTACCTAAGAATAAAACGAGACAAGCCACTACGATGGTGTCTCTTGGACCTATATGCATAAGCTAGTTTTGGGTTACAATTGCATCTGCAATCAGTTGATTTACCATTCTTTTGGTAAAACTCTTAGACGCGCTTTCTAAAGAAGTAGGCTCTAAAAGCGAAGATTGGCCTGTCCATACCATGGTTTCCTTCCCTTTGTGCAATTCTCCCTTGACATTATAGAGTACCGCTTCGATCAGGTATGACTTTTCGGTGGTATAGTATCCAGGGGTGTTATAGGTTCGATATCCCCTAACGAGATATTGACCAACTCTATAATACGAGGGTGCATATAGGGTCTCGCCCGGCTTATAACGATCTGTTTCCTTTGAATTGACCAAAGCCATTGTAATTAAACCATCTAAATCGTTCTCTTTAATGATGTTGATATAATCTTCGGCGGTTCTGATTTTTTCAGCACCAGGTGGAAACATTGAGATTCCTTCAACTGCATTGATTCCTTGCGCTTTTAACAACAGCACCGCATCTTGTTCGAAAGTATTACGCGCGGCAAGGTCTTTGCCGATACCGATAACGGCTATTTTTGTGTACGCTCTATCCGTATAATCTTCCTTAGTCCATGTCGACCCCATTTTGGCAGTTCCACAGGCCTGCTGTAGACTGAATACCAAGAGTAGGCCTAGGCCGAATACGGATTGGAAGAACTTCTTTTTCATTTCGCTTTTTTTGCAATTTAAGTTGCGCATCGAAGCTTTGCAACATTAAATCAAATTTTGATTTCGTCCCCTTCGCGTGCAAAAAAACAATTGGGAAACAGGGCCTGGCATTTTTTTTCTTCGGCCCGAATAAACGCATCATTATGTTCTGGGTCATGATGGGTCATATAGAGTTTTTTGACTCCTGCCAATTGGGCCACTTCGATAGCCTGTGCCCAACTGCTGTGTCCCCAACCCCTGAATTTCGGAAGTTCCTCTGGAGTATATTGTGCTTCATGAATCAATAGATCGGCATCTTTTGCAAAATCTACTACATCTTGGTCGATGGTCTCTCCGTGCTCCACGTCAGTGCAATAAACCAATACTTTACCCGCTACTTCAAGGCGATATCCGTAAGCTCCCCCGGGGTGCGAGTGCCTTTTGGACAAGAGCCTACCCGTCGCCCCTGTCTTAAAAACTTCCTCGTTCCTTTTCTTCAGATGAAAGCTAAAACTCGCCCCCATATTCTCAAGGCTTACCGGAAAAAAGGTGCTTTTCATTTGATGGGCAAAAATGGATTTCAGGTTCGGAATGTCAAGATCTTTGCCCATGGCGATAATATCGATAGTTCTAGAAGCATCATAGGCTGGGCCAAAAAACGGAAACCCTTGCAAGTGGTCCCAATGAAAATGAGAAAAGGCTATGACGATTTTATCTTCTGGGCGACCCGGTTGTTGCATTAATTCTTTTCCCAGCTTTCGGATACCCGTTCCCGCATCAAAAATCAACACATCACCTTCTTTACTATCGTCCATAACCGCCACGCAGGTGGTATTCCCTCCAAATTCTTGGAACCCGGTTTCGCAAACGGGTATGGATCCTCGGGTACCATAAAATTTAATGATCATGAGTTCGCTTTTACAATTGATAGTATGCCAAGATAAAAATTTATTGCTCGATTCACTAACGGGTAATTTTTATGGTAGCATTGATTTAACTATTTTTATAACATATGCAAATAAATTTCCCAAGCGTCCCTTATTTGTTAAAGTCCCACTTTTGTTTTGTATTACTGTTGTTTGCAATCTTTGGGATTCAGGCTCAGAGCATTTCCGTAACTAGCGATTCTTTAAACACTCCTTTTCGAGAAGGACGTTGGCTGACAGGATTATCAGGAAGCATAAGCTCGAATACCAATACGGTAGGTACATCCGAAACGAAAACAATTACCAATGAATTTGGATTGAATCTATCCACAGGAAAGTTTATCAAAGACAGGTGGCTTCTAGGAGGGAAAATAAACACGGACAGGGCCAGTTCTGCGGGCACCGTAGACCGTACCACGGAGTCTTTGTTTATTGGTCCCTTTGTTTCCCATTATTTATCCTCGAATACTAGAGGTTCGTTGTTTACGACCCTATCGACCGGTTATGTTCGTTATCGCGAAGAAACACAATTGAACACCTTACAGGCAGCAAACGAGTTGTCATCGGAAGGAGGTGGTTTCGGAGGACTTGTCGGTTTGGGGTATTCTTATGTGATTCAAGATAAAATCGCCTTTGATATCGGCTTTAATCTCAACCTCTTCTGGGTTGGGGTCGACCAAGAAGAACTGCCATCTGGTACGATTAGTTCTCAAAACATAGCGATCAGCAATATCGCTTTCACTTTTGGATTTAATGTTATTTTAGACGATTTCTTCTTTTGATGAAAAAAAGCCTTTTACATAGCCTCGTTTTTTTTATACCCTTCTTGTTGTTCTCGCAAGGAAGGGAAGAAGGCTTTGTAAAGACCGATACCATTGGCAAGCAAAAAAAGATAAAGCTCATTGCCATTCCAATAGCGTTCTATACCCCCGAGACCCAATTTGGCGTTGGCGGTGGCGGACAACTTTTTCTATTGAACAATACCAACAAATACAACCAACGCCTCTCCAACATTCTTTTTAGCGGTATCTATACCACAGCGGGTCAGATCATGTTCAATATCACGCCGCAAGTCTATTTGGGAAAAGGCGATTATTTTATCGATGCGGAGTATCTGTTTGAGATCTACCCGAATTCCTTCTGGGGCATTGGTCCTGAAACACCTGAAGGTAATGAGGAGCTCTATGACCAAACCACCCATAAACTCAAATTGAGTTTCTTGAAGCGATTGCCTCCTGATTTAAATTTTGGATTCACCTACAATTTTGCCAATCACCAAGTCACAGAGATTCAAGAAGGCGGTTTGCTCGACTCTGGAGGCATTTTAGGCGCTGATCGAACGGTTATAAGCGGATTAGGGGCTGAATTCAATTTAGATACGCGAACCAATACCTCTTCTCCGACGGATGGACAGTTATTCGAGATCGGCGCGCATTTTTCAAGTGAGATTTTAGGGGCAACACATAGTTTTAACAAGTTCACGCTTGACTTACGCAACTATGAACCACTTGGTGATCGAAGCACCTTGGCGACCCAAATTTATATTGAGAATAATTATGGCGACGTGCCTTTTCAAGGGATGGCATTTTTTGGGGGTAGCAGTAGTGCACGAGGGTATTTCTACGGTCGCTTCTTGGATAAGAACATGTATGTCGTACAAGCCGAATACCGCTACCGTTTAAAACCAAGATGGAGTTTGGCCGCCTTCGGACTCATAGGAAGTGTAGCAGGAGATGCTTCGGACCTTTTGAAATTTAACTCCGTAAAACCAGGCTTTGGTGGGGGAGTGCGATTTAAGGTATTAAAAGAACAGAATACCTGGCTACGACTAGATATCGGTAGTGGAAAGGATGGACAAAGCGGAATCTATTTTGGCGTTAATGAAGCTTTTTAAAAAAATGGGCTATGCAAAATACAGTTAAACTTGTTTTACTTGCCCTGGCATTTCAATCTGCTTTTCTGGCACAAGCACAAGAAATCGATGTGAATTATGGGTATCAATTCGGTACCAAATTCAGTGGAGATAGTGATTATTTGAGTATCGATGCCGGAAATCAGTTGGGCCTATCCTTCGGATGGTCGTTTTCCGATAATACCGTAGCCCAAATTACGTACAATCGTCATTCTTCCGCCTTATTGATCAAAGATAGGGATGTAAGCCCTACAGAATCAAAGCTTGCTGATTTGACTGCCCATTGGATTATGCTCAATGGGTTGTATTATTTTACCGATGGCAACATTATGCCCTTTGTAGGCGGTGGAGCGGGTTACGCTTTTGTGAACTTCGAGAATGAAAATAACGCTATAGTTGATCAAGGTATTGATTCGGCCACAAGAATTGCTTTTTCTTTGAAGGGAGGCGTTACTTTTTGGCTGGGCGACCATATCGGAATTAAAGTACAAGGAGACGTATTCCTTCCTTTGAACGGATTCAATTTAGAGGCTATTTTCAATGAAGATTATGACGGCTTTAGGTCGGCAGAAAATATTAGGCCCATATCACCATATCTTGGTCTCAATGTAGGTCTGGTAGCTCGGCTCTAATTCTTTTGAAAAGAAACAGTGATTGGTATGCTAAACGAAAATCCAACTGTTTAAAGTGTGCAAAATGTTTAGGCTAGATGCGCTACTTGTTGTAGAAAAATGATATTTTTAAATAAACCTTCTAAACCGTTTACTTGAAGTTCAATTTCCTTCCGAAAAAAGACTCTCCTTTGCGCTCCTTTGCTGTATTTGCAATAGCGGCAGTTCTTGGTATTGGTTTTTTTTTAATGAAAGAAGGGGAAGTGGTCTCATATTTATCAGATGACCCACAAGCCTGCGTCAATTGCCATGTGATGACCCCGGTCTACAACAGTTGGATGCATAGTTCACATCGTGAATGGGCTTCGTGCAATGGTTGTCACGTACCGCAAGACAATGTGGTGAATGCGTATTATTTCAAAGCTATGGATGGGCTGTACCATGCTTCGATTTTCACCGCCAGGGCAGAACCGGAGGTTATTTTTATGCGGGAAGGTTCACAAGAAGTGGTGCAAAACAACTGTATTCGTTGTCATGTTCAGCAGGTAACGCAGACCAAATATGATGGTTTTATAGATAATCATGCCGAAAATAGAACCAGTCGCCAATGTTGGAGCTGTCATAAAGAAATTCCCCATGGTAGAATCCATGGCATGTCGACCATAAAATATAATATTGCCCCATTACCGACCGACCAAGAAGAAATGGTGATTCCCGCTTGGTTAGAAAAAGAAATGGCGTCTAAATAACCACCCTATGAAAAACAAAATTCTGTTTGTCGTAACTCTTGTTGTCGTATTTTTGTTAGGCTTACTGGCCTCAAGTATCATCAATAGAAAAAGTGAGGCGAAATACAAGTACGTGCCCCAAGTAGAGATCGGTGAAAATGAGCCTAGAAATGAAGAATGGGGTAAAAACTATCCCAAAGAATACCAATCTTTCTTACAAACTTCGGAAACTTCGTTTGCTTCCTATCAAGGCGGGTCCGCCATGCGCGATGTGCTTGAAGAAGACCCCAGATTGGTGTTGTTATTTGCGGGATATGGTTTTTCAAAGGATTACAATCAAGGTCGCGGTCACTTTTATGCGATAGACGATATTCGCAATTCCTTACGTACCGGTGGTCCGAAAGGCCCCGGAGATGGACCCATGCCGGCTACCTGTTGGACCTGTAAAAGTCCGGATGTTCCTCGTTTAATGAACGAAAAAGGAATTGCGGAATTTTACGATGGAAAATGGGCTGATAAAGGAGCTGAAATAGTGAATCCGATTGGCTGCGCCGATTGTCATGATCCCAACAATATGAAATTGCGTATTACACGTCCCGCTCTTGTCGAAGCTTTCGATGCCATGGGCAAGGATATCAACAAAGCGACCCATCAAGAGATGCGTTCTTTGGTCTGTGCACAATGCCACGTAGAGTATTATTTTGACAAGAAAAAACTTGGTGCAGAGGGCACCCCTTATCTTACTTTTCCATGGAAAAATGGGATGAACGTGGAAGCCATGGAGGAATACTATGATGAAATGGAATTTTCAGATTGGACGCACCAAATCAGTAAGGCTCCCATGTTAAAAGCACAGCATCCTGGTTACGAGACGTATTTGACAGGGGTACATGCCGACCGTGGAGTTTCTTGTTCGGATTGCCATATGCCCTATAAAAGTGAAGGTGGGCAGAAATTTACCGACCACCATTTACAATCCCCATTGAACAATGTCGCCAATTCGTGTCAAGTTTGTCATAGACAAGAGGCTGATAAATTGCGTGCCAATGTATACGAACGTCAGCAAAAAGCAACGGAAAACAGATTGAAATTGGAAGATTTACTGGTGAAAGCACATATTGAAGCGGGTAAAGCATGGGAATTAGGTGCAACAGAAGAACAAATGAAAGCGATACTTACCGATATTCGTCATGCGCAATGGCGTTGGGATTATGCGGCCGCGTCGCATGGGGCCTCATTTCACTCTCCTGTAGAAACGGCAAGGGTTTTGGGCGGTGGACTCAACATAGTACAAGAAGCTAGAGTGAAGCTGGCACGCCTATTGGCGACTTTAGGGTTTAACCAAGAAGTGCCGATGCCCGATATTGCGTCTAAGGAAAAAGCACAAGAATTCATTGGTCTTGATATGGAAAAACTCATCAAGGAAAAAGAGGAGTTTAAAACCAACTTGCTTCCCAAATGGTTGGAAGAAGCCAAAGCCCGTGAGGACAAAATGAATTCCAAAGAAGTAAGCATGACCAATAAGTAGTCGATTTCAACCCTTTTCCCTAAAGGCTTTTAAGCCGAACGCTTTTCATGAAAATAGTCTATCGTATTTTTTCTTCGCCGTTATTGGCACTTGTGTTATTATTGGTTTTCGCCGTTGCCATGGGCACCGCTACTTTTATTGAAAATGACTTTGGTACCGCCACAGCTTGGATAAAGGTGTATGACTCCAGTTGGTTTGAGTTGGTCATGCTCGGGCTCGGGCTTTGCTTTGCGGCCAATATTTATAAGTACAGACTTTGGCGCAAAGAAAAGTGGGCCATTCTCCTTTTTCATATCGCTTTTATCGTCATCCTCATTGGCGCTGGCATTACGCGGTATGATTCCTATGGAGGTATCATGCGTATCAGGGAAGGAGCTTCTTCAAATACTATTATTTCCGATAAGAACTATTTACAAGTACATCTATCCAACGGAAAGCAAACCAAACATTTGGAAAGGGAACTTTATTTTTCTCCTTTAACGGATAATGATTTTTCCATTCAAACGGATTTGGATGCCACGCCAATTACCATTTCGCACAAGCAATTTGTCGCTGATGCAATCCCAGAAATCGTTGATGATCCTGAAAAGGGAGTGCCCTTATTGCAATTGGTGGTAACTTCCGGAAATGGCAGGGAAACTTTGTTCCTAAAAAAAGGGGAGATCGAAGAAATAGGAAGCCACAAACATAAAATAGGTTTTGAAGCTGCAGGAACGGATATTATCAATCTATTGGAAAATGAAGGTGAATTCCAGATGCTAGCTCCTCATTCGCTCAACTTTTTTATCATGGCCGACCAAACTGCGGGGATTATCAAAGGCGATACCCTGCAACCCATGACCTTGCGAACCTTGTACCGTTCGAGCGATTTATCTTTTGTGCCCGTGTCTTTTCATGAATCGGGAAGAATTGATATCGTAAGCGTAGCGGAGAAACCAAAAGACAACGATAAGGTAAAAGACGATGCGTTAGTCTTGAATGTGCGGGCAAATGACAAGACCGAACAAGTAACCCTGCTCTATCGCGACGGCTTTTTACCCACTACCCATGAAGTTACCATAAATGGTACGAATGTAAGTTTGTCATATGGCGCCAAGCCGCTTGAAACGCCATTTTCTGTGCAGTTGAATGATTTTCAATTGGAACGCTACCCAGGTTCTGAGAGTCCGTCGGCCTATGCTAGCGAGGTTACCGTGTTGGATGCGGACACCAAAATGCCTTTCCGGATTTTTATGAACAATGTGTTGGATTACGGTGGATTTCGATTTTATCAGGCCAGTTATGACAGCGACGAAAAAGGAACCGTTTTATCCGTAAACCATGATGTCTTGGGCACCAATGTTACCTATGCAGGGTATTTTCTGATGATGATCGGCATGTTCTTTACCCTTTTCGGAAAGAGTTCTCACTTTATGGCTATCAACAAAAAGTTGAGAAAATTAAAAACGAAAAAAGCGGTTGCCACCTTGTTGCTTATGGGGATCATGAGTACAACTCTTCAGGCGCAGCAACGAAACGATACCATTTCGGTTCCGGAATTAGTGGCCCAACAGGTCATTGAAGAGCAGCATGCCGCACTTTTTGGGCGTTTGATGGTGCAAGATTTGGATGGAAGGATAAAGCCGATCAATACGCTGGCCTCTGAGTTCTTACGCAAAGTATCGCGTAAACCGTATTTCAAATACAAAAGTGTCAACGAAGAAATTCGATTAGATGCCAATCAAGTATTTCTGGCCATGCATGTCGCTCCAGGTGCTTGGCAACAGATTCCTATCATAAAAATAGATACGGAGAAAGGGGGAAGTTTTTTCGAGGCCCTAAAGATTACCGATGAAGGTTTAATTGCTTTCGATGATTTAATAAACCCTAGTGGCGATTATGTGTTGACCAAAGTAGCAGAGGAAGCAAATGCCAAAAAACCAGCGGAGCATAATGAATTTGATAAAGAAGTACTCAAGGTAGACGAGCGCTTCAATATTTTGTTCAATATCTTTTCCGGCAACTATTTGAAGATTTATCCCAATAGCCAAGATGAACAGGATACGTGGTATAGCTACACCCACCATTTTAAAGATTTTCCGCCTGAAGATGCGCGTTTTGTGCAAACCATCACACCTTCTTATTTTAATTATATAGCGGCCAAAAAATGGGCAGCAGCGACCGAGAAGTTATCTTATATCGATACCTACCAAAGTACCTTGGGAAAAGATATCATTCCCAACAGTCAAAGGGTAGAAGCAGAATTATGGTACAATGAAATGAATCTCAACTTTTGGTTGTTTCAAGTATTTTTCACTTTGGGTTTTGCATTGCTCGTATTGGCCTTGGCCAAAATATTCGTGCAAAAACGTTTTATGGACGCACTATGGAATGTGCTGGTTATCCTTTCCTTAATCAGCTTTCTAATATTTACAGGAAACATTTTACTTCGCTGGTATGTAGCCCAACATGCCCCTTGGAGTAATGGGTATGAAATGTTGGTCTTTGTAGCATGGGTTTTAATGCTCTGCGGATTAATGACCTTTCGAAAATCGGATTTCGCCTTGCCTTTGGCAACACTATTTACAGGCTCTTTGCTATTCGTTAGTTATTTAGACTGGCTAAGTCCCGAGATTACCAACTTAATGCCTGTATTGAAATCCTTTTGGCTTAAAGTACATGTCGCGACCATTGTGAGTA
The DNA here is from genome assembly GCA_947494565.1 of uncultured Flavobacteriaceae bacterium. Taxonomy (GTDB): domain Bacteria; phylum Bacteroidota; class Bacteroidia; order Flavobacteriales; family Flavobacteriaceae; genus Maribacter_C. Next base: position 87,070 of record CANLVG010000011.1, read on the forward strand.
GTTATGCACCTTTGGCACTCTCTGCAGTATTAGGCTTTATGGTCTTGATTCTAATGATTATTGAAACCAAAAAATCTAAGGAAGCTATAGCGATTCGTATTAAAGAGCTAACCTACATCAACGAAATTTCCATGACCATTGGTTTGTTCGTGTTGGCCGTGGGTACTTTTCTCGGCGGCATTTGGGCCAATGAATCTTGGGGCCGTTATTGGGCGTGGGACCCGAAAGAAACTTGGGCCTTGATTTCCATTATTATCTATGCGGTGGTATTGCACCTTCGTTTTGTTCCTGCCTTAAAAAGTAGATATACCTTAAATGTAGCCAGCGTTTTTGCCTTTGGTTCTATTATTATGACTTCTTTCGGCGTCAACTATTATTTATCGGGATTGCACAGTTATGCAGCGGGAGACCCCGTGCCTGTGCCTAAATTTATTTATGTTTTGATTGCTGTGGTCCTGCTTGTCTCAATAGCCGCTTTTTTTAGACTGCGGATGCGAAAGAAACTTATTGATTGATATTGACAATACCATCCACAAAAGCATCAAGGTCAGCACCTTCCTGCATCATTTTTATGGACTTATCGGCGATATAAGAAACGTTTTGATGTGTAAAGCCCATACCTTTTCCCATCCGCTCTAACCAAGATTTTTGTTCATCACCTGTAATGGAATCATCTTCACATACCAATTGCGTCAAAGTATATAGGTTTTCCAATTTCATTTTGTTGGTTGGTATTGTTTCTAATGGATAGGAGAGATAGTTTGCCATAACACCTTCATACTCCGAGGTTGACATTCCTAACTTTGTGGCAAGATGGCTTAGAAAACCTTTTTCAGATTCAGTAGCATCACCATCACGCATAGTGATTTTTACCAGTGCTGCAAATTCATTGTGGTATTGATTTTTTTCTTTATCCATAGCGTGTTTCTTATTTCTCTTAAAAATAATAAATATCAAATCGTTTTAAAAAGTAAGGAGAGGAATATTTGACTCTTATGAGTTGTTTTCAGCACTTTTTTGATTAATAAACTTCCCTACTACAACGGCAGTAATCACAACCAGATAAAACTGACCTATTAAGCCGATTAGAATTGATGCTTTTTGTGCGATGGGGGTAACTGGTAGAATATCGCCGTACCCAATGGTCATCATTGTAATAAAACTAAAGTACATGAGTTGTTCTGTAAGCGTATTTGGTAACGTTTCTTGCTGATTTAACAAGCCTCCTTGAAAAGATTCGGGATGGGCCAACTCAATGCTCATACAAATAAAAAATCCTATCAAGCCCAGTGATACAAAACCACTTACCATACCGTAGATGACCTTTTTATCTACGGTGACCGACTGCCAAACCTGTTTGATGATTTCATAGGTAACCGCCATATAAAAAGCAAAGTAGATGCCAAATTGCATATAACTCGTGAATATCGGCATTCCGCCATTTGCTTGTGCAAAAGCGAAAATAACACTACTGGCAATTAGTAAAATCAAGAAAAACCAGAAAAAATCCTTACGCTTTGAAATCAAAATAATTCCTGCTATAAGATTTAGTAAAAAGAAAATAGGGCCAATACTTTTTTCAAAAACTTCGCCCTGGATGAATAATGAACCGAACAATACGGCTAACTGTGTAATAAAGAAAAACTCAAAGCGATATGAATACAGTTTTTTGAACATCTTTAATTCAATAAGGCTTCGTCAAATTGATATCCTTTATAATCAACCTTATATAACACGCTGTAAAAAGCAGGAATAAATAGTAGCGTAATCACCGTGCCGAATAATAGACCGACCATAATAGTTACGGCCATAGGTTCCCACATTTCGCCTCCACCTAAATACAAAGGGATTAAACCTAGTACGGTAGTAAAGGTTGCCAATAAAATTGGTCTAAAACGTTGCAAGCAGGCCGCTATGATGGCATCTTGAGGTTTTCGTTTGATCTCGTTCTCCTCGATTTCTATTCGATCCACAAGAACAATAGCATTATTAATCACGATTCCAGCAAGTGAAATTACCCCTAAGAAAGCCATGAATCCGAAAGGAACATTGAAAAGCAATAGCCCCAATACCATTCCGATAACCCCTAAAGGAATAGTGCAGACAATCATGACTGTTTTTCGGAAAGAATTGAACTGGATAATCAGCAACATCACGATTATAAAGGCGGATAAGGGGAGATAACTAGCAACTGCACCCATGTTTTCCGCGGTGCTTTCCGCATCACCACCTAACTTATAACTATACCCTTGACCCCATGATTCGGCTTGCTCCTCTAACCATGGACTTATTTCTGCTGTAATAGCAGATGCATTTCCATCTCCGTTCAGCTCACTTGTTACGTTAACCGTACGAGTTAAATTTAATCGTTTGACACGGGTGTATTGCCATTGCGGAATAAGGGAGGCTACTTGCAATAAGGGTACACTTTTACCAGAACTCTGGGCATAAATGTTTAGCGTTTCCAAAGACGCCAAAGACTGTTGTTTATCCTGGTCGCTAAGCATCACAATGGGGATAGACTTATCATCTTCACGATATTCACCAGTTCTAAAACCGTCTAGTACGGTTTGTAAGGAAGTAGCAATATCTTGATTGGTCACCCCGGCGAGCTGCGCCTTATTTTGGTCAATGTCAATGATAAATTTCTTTCCTTTTGGTCCCCAATCATCCTTGATGTTCTTGGTGCCTGAAATACCGAACAATCTTGTTTTTATGGTCTGCGAAATTTCGGCCAGTTTATCGGGGTCGTCTCCAGATACTTTTATTTCTATGGGCGTACCACCACCACCTGAGCCCAAGAGACCAACTTTGATGTCCGCATTGGGGAAGGAGGCGAAACTGAACGAATCCAACTTTCTGACCATTTCATTGTTGACCAGAAAATTGGAGGTGTTGATTAAGATGTGGGCATAATTGGAATTCGCTTCATCAGGATTGTACCCTAAATCATAAGCGGAAGGACCTTCGCCAATATAGGCTGACCAATCTACAATGCCGTCGGATGTATTTTCGGAAACCTGAAGCTCATCTTTCATAAAAGCTTCTATGGCCGCGACCATCTCTTGAGTGCGTTCAATTTTGGTTCCTTCCGGAAGGTTGATATCTGCTGTTATCATGTTTCGATCACTGTCAGGGAAGAAAACGAATGCCAACAAACCAAAGCCCAAAATTGATAAGACGAACATTCCTACAATCGCGACAAGTACAGTACGCTTCCATGATAAGGCAACCAGAATCAAATCTTTATATTTAGATTTTAATCCATTGATCATGCGGTCAAGAAAACTTGCCTTTCCATCCTTTTGCTTCTTTACTTTCAGGAAGAAAACACAAAACAGGGTAATAATGCTTAAGGCGATGATCCATGAGGATAATAAGGCGATGGTAATGACTACGAAAATGGGTCCCATAATATCACCCATTACGGATTCGGCCATGTAAAAGGACAGGAATGCCGCTGAGGTTGTCAAGGTAGAGATCAGTAGGGGCGTAAAAAGTTCTGAACAAGAATCTATGGCCGCTTTTTTGACATCGGCACCATTTTCCAGTTTCACTATGACAGACTCCGCCACCACAATTCCGTTATCCACCATCATACCCAAGGCCATGATCAAAGCGGCTAAAGTAATTTGATTGAGTCCAACGCCGATCAAACCCATGATGAATAAAGTGGTAATCGTAACAATGGGAATCAAACTCGCAATAACCAAACCTGTTCTTAGTCCTAGGAAAATCAGCATTACCGCCAAAACAATACCTATAGATTGCAACAGGTTGCCAATAAAGTCACTGATTTTCAAATCGATATAGGTATCGATGGAGGCCAGTCTGTTTACTTCCAGTCCAACTGGTAGTTTTTCTCTCCATTCGTTTAGTACGACATCAAGTTCTTCCCCTAATTTGATAATGTTTGCGCCTTCTTTTAAGGACACATGTAGCGACAAGGCATCCATGCCATTGATACTCACAATTTGCGTGGGCGGATTGATATAGCCCTTTCTGACATTTGTAATGTCCTTTAAGGGAACAACTTGACCACCATCACCAACTGGAATCAACATTTCTTCGATATCCGAGACATCATCAAAATTTCCGGTAGGTTCTAAAATGATACGTTCATCCTCCACATTGATTTGCCCTCCGGAACTTAGAATGTTAGTATTGCTAATCAGTCCCTGTAAACGACTTGAGGTTAAACCATAACTTTTCAAGCGGGTGTTGTCAAATTCCACGAAAACGCGTTCTTCCTGATCTCCATTGATCTCCACTTTTGCCGCATCAGGAAGTTTGATCAAATCATCACGCATATCATCTGCATACTCCTTCATTTTGGCAAATGAGAAACCATCGCTAGTAATACCGACGGCAATACCGAAAACCTCTCCGATTCCATCATCTTTCAATTGCGGCTGTACACCATCAGGTAAGCCTTGTATACTGCTGAGTTTTCTTCGAAGTCTATCCCAAACTGGCTGCAATTCTTGAGGCTCTACCTGCATGACCAACTCTACATTGACCACGGATAGTCCTGTCCTAGAAGTACTGGTTACCTTTTTTAGCTCGGGCAATTCCTGCGCGACCTTTTCGATTTTATCGGTTACCAATTCCTCAACACGTTCCGGGCTTGCCCCCGGAAATGAGGAAACAATTGAGGCTACTCTGATCGTGTAGGGGGGCATACTATCACGAGAAAGGCCTTGATAACCCACTAGCCCCATAAGCATCACCACGCCGAGGATGCTTAATACAACACGGTTATTATTAATTGAAAACTGCGTAAGATTCATAGTTGGTTACTTTTAATATTGGTTACTGTAATCTTACTTTTTGACCATCAAGTAGGGTTTGGAGGCCAGCGGTGGCTATCTTTTCTCCTCCGTTTAGGCCACTTTTAATTTTAAAACCATCACTGGTGAGTTCTCCCACTTCAATAGTTTGTTTTTTGACCGTACCGGTCTCGCCATCTTCAGATTCAACAATGAATACGAAATTCCCGTTTCCGTCTTCCCCAACCGCTTTTACAGGAACCACCAAGGTGTCATCGCTAGTTTCCTCACCAGTGCTAAAATTAAAAGTCACGTTGGCTGCCATACCCGGTTTGACCGCCGTAGTCGGCGTAACAATATCTATTTTTACAGGATAGGTCGATGAATTGGCATCTACTACGGGCGAAACTTCCAAAACACTTCCTTTAAAAGTTTCCCCTAAGGACGAAAGTGCGATATCAACCTCCATTTCCGATTGTACTTTATTAATGACATTTTCAGGAAGCCCCACCATAATATTGATTTGCTCTCCGGCATTCAGTATGGCAATAACTTGACCTGCACTTACATTGGCATTGAGGGTTCCGGGTGCACTTGCGATAGTGCCGTCTTTTGGCGCTTTGATATAGCCGTAACTAATTTGTGATTGTTGAATGCTTTTATTCCGTCGTGCGGATTCATATTGGTCCAAAGCACTTTGATAGCTGTTCTTCGCTGCTTCATAATCACTTAGGGATTGACTTCCACTTTCGTAAAGCGATTTAACCCGGTCCATGGCGGACTTGGCCGTTTTCATTGCCGAATTGGCACTATTCAAAGCGGAAACCGATTGTTCATACGCTAAGTTGGCCTGTACATTATCTAGCCTGGCTATCAGGTCACCTTTCTTTACCTTTTGACCTACAGTTACGTTCAATTCCGTAATTATACCATTACTGCGAAAACTTAATTCGATTTCATCACCTGCTCTGGCCACACCACTGAAAGAACGAATTTTCTGAGCATCCGAGGTACCTACTACTTGATAATTTACAGGACGCAGTACTTCCTCTTTCTTTTTTTCTTCCTCTTTACAGGAATTTAATCCTAAAGCGATAAGAAGGATTAGCATTGTAGGACGGAAATAGTTCATGATCGTTATATTATTTTTTAGTTTTTACTCAAAATAAATGTTCGTGCTCTTTGCAGAAAGTCTTGGTTTTTATCCTCTGAATTTAGCAGAAAAAAATAACCGATAGCACGCTCCAATTGCATGGATGCCAGTAAATAGTTGTAGTTGGCATTGGCGCTGGCTATTTGTGATTGTAAATAGTTGGTTTGCGCATCGATTAATTGAATGAGCGGAACTGCTCCCTGACTATAGGCATTTTGGGTCAAATCAAGACTCTCCCTGGCCGCTTCCTCAGCAATCTTGGAGATTTGAATATTGGCGATTTCATTGGTTAAATCCAACACAAGTGAATTGATGTTGGTTTCAATATTCAGATCAATATTACTTTTTTGAACGTTCAATTGATCTTCTTGGATTTTGGCCGTTTGTCTATTGATGTTCCGAAGATTCTGATTAAAAATTGGCAGGGATATGTTTAATCCAAAATTATAAGCCCCATCTGGAGCCAAAGGAAAACCAGCTGCTGCTTCCGTGCCTACTCCGGATCTGGATAGCTCCAAATCATATTGACCTTGTAGCGCGACTGTGGGTACAAATCGTCCCGCGGCATTCAATCGGTAACTCCGTTGGGTTGCGGCTAAGTTGTAGCCAATATTCCTTAGTTCGGGAGCGTTGGTTTTTGCCTCCTCTATCAGAAAGTCTATTAGGTTGGGCCTTAATTTTGGGTTATCCAAAATGTCATAAAAATCTTGGTAATTATAATTGGAGAACAACCCTTCGGCGATGACGGCTTCTTCAACATCAATCTCCATACTAATAGGATTGTTCATCAATTGGTTGATGGTGTAATATGCTTGATCCAGTTGATTTGCCGCTTCAATCAAAGTCTGCATATTTTGGGCCATTTGACTACGAAAACGCAACACATCAGATTTTCCAGAGGCGCCAGCTTCAAAATTTTGCTGGGAGATTTCAAGGTTCTTCTTGGTTACCTCCAAATTCTGGGCTTGAATCTGCGCATTGGTTTTTAAAATCAAGGCATTAAAATAGGCTACGGAGCCATTGAGTACCGCATCCAACTCTGCCGCATTATAGGTCTCTTGTTGCGCTTTCTGCAAATTTTCTTGAATGGTAATGCCTGCCGCGGCACCTTCTGAATAAATGAGCTGCTGCAGGCCAACGGCTCCCGAGGTCGAAAATTCGGGATTCGCTCCATTTGCTATTTCCGCAACCTTTGGGTCGAGGTATACCCCTGTTGCCGAAGCAGAAACATCGGGCAGAAAGTTGCTCTTTGCCGTTTTAACGTCTTGCGTACTTAAATCAATATTTTTGCGTTCCGCTTCAAGCCCCAAATTTCGCCCTATAACGCCGTCCATGATGTCTAAAAGCGAATAAGCATTTTCAGGTATGAAGTTGTTTTCACCGCCTACAATATCAACAGTGCCTAACATGCTGTATCGCAATGGAAACTTAATTTCTTTGGCAGTGTTGAAGTTAAGGGAAAGCCTATTTTTATATTCCAACAGCATTGGAAGTTCTGAGGGATTGGTGCCATTTATAATTGATTCTACATCCAAGGCGATACGTCTAAAGAGTTGGTCGATATTTGATTCCGGTTGGTTGGTGGCCAGAATACCTTTCTCCACATCTTGCTTTCTATTTGCAGAAAAAGAGGGCAATTGATTATCATTAATGGTTGAAACCAATGTTTTAAATGCTGTATCGGACAAATCAAACCCTCCTGCCAAATAGACGGCATCTATATCTTCGATTACATTTGAGATATCACCATTTTTGGGAAGCGAAATTAATTCATAAGTTGATTCTTTATCGGCGAAATAGGTGTCGAAAAGTTCTTTTATAGGTAACGCTTCGGGTAAATAACCATCCACAAAAATCCCCACCTTTGTGTACTCATATATTGAATTGAAAGCGTCTAAATCCTTGGAATAGGAAAGAGGAGCAATAATGTAAGCGATGTTGTTGACTCCTGATGTTTTTTGATCCTCCGGCAATGGGATAAAATCACTATTCACCGAGCCAAAGACAACAACGGGCTTCGCATAGGTCTTTTGTTGGTAGAGTGCGATGTTATTGATGACTCCGAAAGCAAGAATGATATCTACTTCGCTGGCTTCCAATGCAAGATAGTTTGCCTTTGCGATATCTAAATCAAAACCGTTTTCAATAGGGTCTTTAAATACCAAATTCGCATCCTGTCCTACAACTGCGGATATTTCATTTTGTAGTTTTTCAAGTAAGGGTTCATTTTCGACCGGGGTTTCGTCCGCTAAGATTCCTATGGTAACGGTTTTTTTACTTTGAGAGAAACTTATGAAACTAATAGTAAGGAACATAACTAGTAGTCGTCTTTTCATTTTTCAAAATTTTGTTTTAAATATAGTCTTTTAATTCAAGTCAAGATTAAAATTTAATGCTGGCAAAAGGTCCGCAGAATAAACTATGGCAGTAAATATAAATGTTAAATTAGAGTTTCGTAAGCTTGAATTTAAAATAAATTCTGCATCTTTGCGGCATCATGAAGTTATAGGAATTATGTTTTCAATAGATGTCATAGGGAATCTCACCCAGAAGTAATCGGTATACCGACTGCTTTTTTGACGCTATTATTTCTCCTCTTTTTTTCACATAATTCTACTTCATAATGACACCATCAAGTACACTTACAATAAAAAAACTATTCCAATACTTTATTCAGGCCGTAACAGGTAAAGAAAACGAATTCACCTCAGGCAGTATTCGCAAGGCCATTTTTATGCTTTCGATTCCCATGATCTTGGAAATGATGATGGAATCTATTTTTGCGATTGTCGATATCGCCTATGTCTCACAAGTCAGTGTCAATGCGGTAGCTACAATTGGCCTGACCGAATCGGTGATCACCTTGGTATATGCCGTAGCCATAGGTCTTAGTATGGCCGCTACTGCCGTAGTTGCCAGAAGAATTGGCGAAAAGGATGTTCAGGGGGCTAAAGAAGCGGCAGTTCAGGCAATAGCCTTGGGTGTTGTAGTAGCGCTGGTAGTAGGGGTGGTGGGCTTTATGTTCGCCAAGGAGATTTTGGCCCTAATGGGGGCAGAACCCGATTTGATCGCCGAGGGATACGGATATACACAGCTGTTGATCGGAGGCAATATTACCATCCTTTTGCTCTTTTTGATCAATGCCATATTTCGTGGTGCCGGCAATGCTTCCGTTGCCATGTGGACTTTGGTCTTATCGAACGGATTGAATATTATTTTAGACCCTATTTTCATCTTCGGCTGGGGCCCTATTCCTGAATACGGGGTAATGGGTGCAGCAATCGCAACCAATATCGGCAGAGGGACCGCGGTGCTTTTTCAATTGGCTATTTTGTTTTTCGGATGGAGCGCGATCCACATCAAGCTGCAGGATATGGTTATTCGCGTCAAGGTCATGCTGAACCTTATCAAGGTTTCCTTAGGGGGCATCGCACAATTTCTGATCGGTACCTCCAGTTGGGTTTTCTTGATGCGTATGGTGGCCGAATTCGGTAGTGAAGTGCTCGCCGGCTATACCATCGCGATTCGCATAATGCTATTTACGTTAATGCCGTCATGGGGCATGAGTAACGCGGCGGCAACTTTGGTAGGTCAGAATCTAGGAGCCCAAAAACCAGATCGCGCGGAAACATCCGTATGGAAAACAGGAAAATACAATGCGTATTTTATGGGGTTGGTTTCCATTATCTACCTGTTTTTCGCCCACGATCTTGTAGGCTGGTTCAATGATAATCCCGTTGTGATCGAAAATGGTGGACTCTGTCTCCAAATCATTGCTATTGGCTATATTTTCTATGCCTATGGTATGGTAGTGACCCAAGCGTTCAATGGAGCAGGGGATACTGGCACGCCCACCAAGATCAATTTAATGGCTTTTTGGATGTTCCAGTTGCCTTTTGCCTATTTGGCGGCCATAACTTTCGAATTGGGGGCCATGGGCGTCTTTATGGCTATCACGGCCGCCGAAGTTCTCTTGGCCATTGTTTCGATTGTTTGGTTCAAAAAAGGAAATTGGAAAAGAGTACAAGTATAATCGATTTTAGTAACTTTAACGCACATCAAAACCCAAGCGAATGAATCAGAAAAAAAAGGGATTGAATACCATTTGTACGCATGTAGGCGAGGTGGAGGACAAACAGTTCAAAGGGGCTGTTTCGCCTTTGTACATGAGTTCTTCCTATGCATTTGAAGATGTGGATGTCAAGCGATATCCAAGGTATTTCAACACACCGAACCAAGAGGCATTGAGCAAGAAGGTCGCCGCTTTGGAACATGCCGAGGCAGGCCTGATTTTTGGTAGCGGTATGGCCGCGGTCAGCACGACGCTGATGGCCTTCTTAAAAGCAGGTGACCATGTGGTCTTACAAAACGCGCTTTACGGAGGCACCTATAATTTGGTAAACGAGGAGTTCGATAAATACGGAATCGACTATTCCTTCACGGAAGGACTGCTCCCTTCTGATTTCGAAGCGAAAATTAGACCGAATACGAAGGTGGTCTATATTGAAACGCCTTCAAATCCCTTATTGAAAATCACCGATTTGAGGGCCGTTGCGGAAATTGCAAAGGACCACGGGTTAGTATCAATGATCGATAATACCTTCGCTAGTCCGGTAAATCAAAATCCCATTGATTTCGGAATCGATATCGTGATTCATAGCGCTACAAAATATATGGGAGGTCATTCGGATATTTGTGCGGGAGCTGTAGCTTCTACATCGGAGAATATCGAACGTATTTTCAACTTGGCAAAGAATTTTGGTGGCAGTTTGAGCGATCAGACGGTCTGGCTTCTCGAACGAAGTATGAAGACCATGGGGTTACGTGTAAAAGCTCAGAATGAGAACGCTCAGCATATGGCCGAATATCTTGATGGCCATTCGGATATCTCAGCAGTGTATTATCCTGGATTACCGTCGCATCCGGACCACCAATTGGCGAAAACCCAAATGCATGGGTTCGGGGGAATGCTTTCATTCGAATTGAACGAGGAGTTGGATGCTGCTATTTTTCAAAAATCCTTAAAATTGATCAAATCATCGATGAGCCTTGCAGGAGTTGAAAGTACGGTACTTTCGCCTACCCAAACTTCACACGCTTTGATGGAGCCTGAAGAAAGGGAGCGTCAAGGCATTAAAGATGGTCTGATCCGTTTTTCCGTGGGCATCGAAGAGCCTGAGGATTTAATTTCCGATATCGAACAAGCACTGCAAACCGTACGGTCAAAACAAGCCGTTTCGACGCATTAAATTGAAATCAAAACTAGATGAAATTAGATATATTGGCCTTCGGGGCGCACCCTGACGATGTAGAATTAGGAGCGGGTGCGACCCTGGCAAAAGAGATTGCCAATGGCAAGAAAGTAGGCATTGTTGATCTGACCCGAGGGGAGCTTGGTACGAGGGGCACAGCCGAAATCCGTGATAAGGAAGCTGCTGCGGCCGCTGAAATACTCGGCGTTTCGGTACGTGAGAATCTGGAATATGCGGACGGCTTTTTTGTCAACGATAAGACCCATCAATTAGGAATCATACAAATGATCCGAAAATACAAACCGGAAATCGTGCTGTGCAATGCCGTAGATGATCGTCATATCGATCATGGAAAAGGAAGTGATCTGGTAAGCCATGCCTGTTTTTTAAGTGGACTTGTTAAAATAGATACGAAATTGGATGGTGATGATATCTGGCAAGAACCTTGGCGACCTAAATCGGTGTATCACTACATACAATGGAAAAATCTCAACCCGGACTTTGTAGTCGACGTCAGTAATTTTATCGATAAGAAGACGGAGGCCATTTTAGCCTATTCTTCTCAATTTTTCGATCCGAAAAGCGAAGAACCTGAAACACCGATCAGTAGCAAGAATTTTATTGATAGCGTGAACTATCGGGCGAGGGATTTAGGAAGAATGGTAGGCGTGGAATACGCTGAGGGATTTACGGTTGAGCGCTTTGTTGCGGTAGATTCATTAGATGACTTGATCTAACTAGCCTTCACAAAGGTTTCCTTTGATTTGGGAAGGGTGAACATAAAACAGGTGCCTTCACCAAGTATACTACTTACCCATATGGAACCCTCGTTGTTCTCGACCATTTCGCGACAGAGCGTGAGGCCAAGGCCGGTTCCTTTTTCATTATTGGTACCATAAGTAGTGACATTCGAATTCTTGGCGAATAGGCGCTTTTGGGTTTCTTCGTCGATTCCTACTCCTGTATCCTGAACGGAAACTTCCCAATGTTCCTCCCTTTCAAATGCACTAACCGTCACAGATCCATTTTTAGGAGTGAATTTTAGGGCATTGCTTATCAGGTTCCTGACCACAATATCGATCTGATCTGGGTCGGACCAAATCAAGGTACCCTCATCGACTTTATTTACCATACGAATCGATTTTCCAAAGGCGATTTCTGAAAGAAGGCTGATATTTACTGAAACGATATTCTCTAAATCGACTACCGAAGGTTTGGTAATGGTTCCGTTCATTTGGGTCTGTCCCCAAGATAGTAAGTTGTTGAGTGTGAAGGAAATATGATCAATATCCGCTTTTAATTTGGGAATAAAGGATAAGAATTCATCCTGGTCTACCTCTCCTTTTTTGAAAAGACCCAATAGACCTTGGAAGGCTCCGATCGGACCTCTTAAATCGTGCCCTATAATCGAAAAAAGCTTGTCTTTCGTCTCATTGATTTCCAACAGCTCTTGCTCGTTATTTTCAAGCTGAGTTGTTTTTGAAGTCAACTCTTTGTTCAGGTTCTTTTGTATACGTTCACTGCGTTTTACCAAGAACGTGATGATGACCATGACCAGAACCACTCCAAGAACACCGGTAACATACTTTTTTTGCTCGGCCAGTGCCTTTTCACTTTTGTCGATGAGATCTTGTTTTTGTTTTTCATGACTGACACGGGTTTTCAGCATGAGAAGACTCTTTTTACTTTCGTTGCGCGATAAGGTATCGGAAAATTTCTGAAAGAGCTCATGGTATCCTAAGGCCTTGGTATAGTCATTTTTCTTCTTGTACAGTTCGTACAGCGTTTTTGAAGCATCCTTCATACCCTTTTTGACCTTCAGCCTTTTCGACGATTTATAGGCGCCTAATGCATAGGTCTCCGCTATACTGTCTTTTTGTAATCCCAAATTCGTTTCGGACAGCCCCTGAAGTAAATCGATTTTCGCGCGTGCGTCATCTACACTTTTATTGTGTAGCATTTCGCTTTGGTTGTACCAGTACAGGGCCCACTTGTATTTTTCTTGCCTGAGGTAGGTCTTTCCTTTGGTCTCATAGGCATAGGCGAGCCAGTCCATTATTTGGTGCTTCTCAAAAATCGAAATACTGATATTCACATTGAACATCGCATAATCATATTGGTGGTCCTCCGCATAAACTGAAGCCATGTTCGCATGGGTATAGGCTGAGAAAACCTCATCTCCGATTTCCTCGTTGAGCTTCTTCGAAATTTTGAGATAATAGATGGCCTCTTCATAATCTTTTTGGTTGGAGTAGAGGAGGGCGATATTTTCATGGAATACCGATAGCATTTCCCTATCGTCAAGCCTTTTGGCGATTTCGATTCCTTTAAGCATTTCGCGTAGGGCCATTGCATAGTCACCCTGATACTCATATTCACCGGCCAATCGATTTTCGGCTAAGAGGAGCAGATTATCGTTCCCCAAGTCTTGAGCGGTTTTCAGGGCCTTACCGAAGTAGAGGATTCCCTTTTCATGGATGCCTTGATCCGAATAATAATCACCAATACCTATCTGTGCGGCGATTTCACCCTTGCGATATCCGATGGCTTTACTTAGGGTCAATGCCTCTTTCGACAAAAGCATTAGACTATCCCGCTTATAAAAACGCATGGTTGTCGCCAAATCATTCAGCATATTGATATGTGTGGAATCTTGTAACGCGTTTAGCAAAAGGGGCTTCGTCCGTTTAAGTTCATTCTTCAAACTATCCCTCAAGGTTTCCTGACTATGTAAACCATTAGCGAAAAGAAACAACACAGGTAAAAGGTATTGGAATCCCTTGACCATTAGTTGTCTTGTTATATGTTTGATATCGATATGGGGCATAATGGTAAATATGGCTTGATAAAGGTAACATGACTACCCAAGTCACTATAATTTATGTTGTGAAATGCCTAAAATTGTGTGTTTCAACCTTGAAAGTGTGTAGTTTATCGATAAAAACGGCTTTTTTCTGTATTTTTCTTACACGCTCGAAGACATATGTAGAGAAGCCCTAAACGGTTTATTTCTAGAAAATACTGTATTTTATTTTGAAAGAACACTCAAAAAAAATTACCTTTGCCTTCGCTTACAAATGGTGGTTGTAGCTCAGCTGGTTAGAGCGCTGGTTTGTGGTACCAGAAGTCGCCGGTTCGAACCCGGTCTTCCACCCCTGAATTAAGTCAAAGTCCCTACCGTAAAATGTAGGGACTTTGTTTTTTTACGATCAAATGGAAGGGAGAGAAGCCTGTGCCGAGCGCAGTCGAGGCGAACCCGGTCTTCCACCTAAAATTAAAGCCTTATCGCATGCGATAAGGCTTTTTTTGTGCAAGATGTTAGTTAAAATTTTGCGGGAATGGCTTCGCTACTTTTCACCACCCCGGAACAAGCTTTTAGTCACCCGCTTTGTCGACTATGATCCTTGCCTCGCGATTGGCAATTTCCCAAGCGGTATGGAAGACAAGACGTGATCTATTTTCTAAAAGGTCATAGTTGATCTTATCAACGGTATCACTTGGCCTATGGTAGTCGTCATGAGTACCGTTAAAGTAAAAGATAATCGGAATATTGTTCTTGGCGAAGTTGTAATGGTCACTGCGGTAGTAAAAACGATTCGGGTCATTTTCGTCATTGTAGGTATAATCGAGCTCTATATTCATAAACTTTTGGTTCACTTCCTCCGATAGTTCGTGAAGCTCGGTACTTAATTTATCCGATCCTATTAAATAAATGTAATTTCTATCTCCTTCTCTTTTAGGGTCGATGCGGCCGATCATATCGATATTAAGATTGGCTACAGTCTGTTCTAAGGGTAAAATCGGATCCACATCGGTATAATACTGCGATCCTAAAAGCCCTTTCTCTTCACCCGTAACATGCAAGAAAACAATGGATCGCTTAGGACCATTACCTTCGTCAGCGGCCTTTTTAAAAGCTTCCGCAATTTCCAAAAGGGCTACGGTACCAGATCCATCATCATCCGCGCCATTATTGATTTGTCCATCTGCAGTTACCCCGATATGATCCAAATGCGATGATATGACCACATATTCTTCCGGTTTTTCGCTACCTTTTAAAATGGCCACAACGTTCTCCGAATCAATTGCACCATTTTCAGAAGAAGTGGATACTGCGAATGAACTTTCAACAACGGAAGGGGTATGGTTTGAATCGATATCGGATAATAGTTCTTTGGCGATGTTTGTGTCGATATAGATGGCAAAGCCCGCCTCGTCATCGTCCGACTTTATTGACATCTGACCACTGTTGTTGTTATTCATATATTCAAAGTACCTTTTAAAGCGTTGGTAATTGTCCAAGTCATAATACAGCATCCCCTTCGCACCCTTCGATTGCAATAGCTTGTCTTTCATGGCAATCGATTCATTTGGGTCGCTCCATTTCGAACTTTCACTAGTACCGGATACTGCAAATGTGCCATCGGCGTTTTTCGGCTCACCGGCTTTTACCAAAACTATCTTTCCCTTGACATCCATATCGGAAAAGTCCGAGTACTCACCTTCCTCGACGCCATAACCCGCGTATACGACCTCATCGAATGAACCTTGGGCGGCGGAAAAGGTTAAAAAACCTTCACCGATCGGGTGTGTCTTGCCATTGATCGTTATGGATCCGACAGGAACCTTTTTAATCTCCAAGGGAACTTTTTGAAAATAATTCCCATCGCTTTTGGCAGGTGGAATAGCGATTTTCTCGTATTCCTTTTTGATGTATGCGATCGCCTTTTTTTGTCCAGGACTACCGGTTTCCCTTCCTTCGAATTCATCTGAGGCGTATATGACAAGGTGTTCCTCTAACTCTTCTTCTGTTATCGTAGCGGCATATTCAGTAACATCGCTTTTTGTGGCCTGCTGTTCTGCAGAATCGTTAACTGTCTTTTGGGAAGAGTTACAGGCAGCAACGAGCACGATTAATGTGAAAAGTGTCTTTTTCATTATGGTTTTCTTGAATTAAAGTCGACCAAAAATAATGAAATATAAGAGAATAGAGATTGCTCTAAAGTGAATTTCTAAAAGGAGCTTTTATTTCCTAAGCAAGGTTATAAGGGATACGGTATTTCACATTTTTCCTTACCTTGTGAATTGCGAGAAAGCAGTAACTAACAATAGCACCTATTATGACAATTTTAAAGGCCCCGATATTTTTCATGGCCGTTTTGATTTTAGCCTTATCCTGCAAAGAAAAAATGAAGAATAACACTGAAGAAAAAGAAGCCTTACCAGCACCGTTAAAGAAGACAATTGACCCAGAGAATTTCATTGGTCTTATTGAAGAAGATTCGGTACGCTTTTACACCTTGAGAAATGCGAATGGTATTGAGGTAACGTTCACCAATTACGGACAGCGGCTACTATCACTTCACACGCCCGACAAAAACGGGGAATTCGAGGACGTGGTTTTGGGCTATGCCACCTTGACCGAGTTCGTCGAAAACCGAAACTATTATGGTGCTATTATAGGAAGGTACGGAAACCGAATTGGAAAAGGCACCTTTAGTATTGATGGTGCGGCATATGACCTGGTCAAAAATAATGGTGAAAATCATCTTCATGGAGGCACTAAGGGGTTTGAGAGTGTTGTCTGGAAAGTAGACGATCATTCAAGTAATACGATTACCTTTTCAAGGGTTTCCCCAGACATGGAGGAGGGATACCCTGGTAACTTAAATGTTCAAGTGCAATATACACTAGATGACTCCAACGCATTGAAAATCAAATATAAAGCTACTTCGGATAAGGTCACTGTGGTCAACTTGACCAATCACTCTTTCTTCAATCTAAAAGGAGAAGGGAATGGTGATATCATGGATCATGTGGTTACGATCAACGCGGATACCTATACACCCGTAGATGACGGTCTGATTCCAACAGGTGCCATTGAAACTGTGAAGAATACTCCTTTTGATTTCAGAAGCCCCAAGACTATAGGCCGTGATATTGATGCTGATTTCGAGCAATTAAAAATCGGAAGGGGGTATGATCACAATTACGTTGTTAATGAAATGCCTCAAAACGGTGAGGGGTTAAAATTGGCAGCTATGGTGCTCGAACCAAATAGCGGACGTACCATGGAAGTATACACCAGTGAGCCCGGAGTACAATTCTATACCGGTAATTTCATGAATGGCTCCGATATCGGAAAGACGGGCAAGCCATACCCCTTTAGAGGTTCGTTTTGTTTTGAAACACAGCATTATCCCGATTCCCCGAATAAACCTGAATTCCCAAGTACACGTCTGAACCCTGGGGAAGTATATGAAACGACTACAGTATATAAGTTCGGTGTGCAGGGCAAGGAATAACTTTCACAGAACGAATAATTCGTCTCGAGTTGCATATTGTGATGGGCTAATGCCTTTAATCGCCTTGAATTTTCTATTGAAATTAGAGATGCTTTGAAAACCTGACTGCTCCGCTATTTCGGCTATGGAAAAATCCGAGTGCTTTTTAAGCAGTTGTCCGGCGTGTTCTATTCGTAATTCTATGAGAAACTGAAAGAGCGTTTTATTCGTCCGTTGTTTGAAGAACTTGCAAAAGGCGTTAGGTGTCATATGCACAAGAAGGGCTACCGACTCTAGTTTTACTTCATTTTGAAAGTTGTGCAGTACGTAATCGAAAACAACTTGTAAACGTTCGCCTGCCAGCAGTCCGGTTTGTTTGTGGTACTTAAATTGGGTCAAGGGTTTTTTGTCGACCTGGCAGCATAATTTCAATAACCTCAAGAATAAAATGATTCGAGACAGTTTTGAGATTTTGGGAAACTGGTGCATCAGTTCAGCTATTTCAGTTTGATTGTCCAAAGGACGAAAACCGTCGGGAATCATTTCGAAAAATGGTCTCGCCTCCTTTAAGTCAGAAAGCTCGAAGAAACCCTCGCCCAAGGTTCTCTCGGTAAAGAAAAGAGAGATCATATGTGTATTTTTCCTGAGACGGTCGCTACGGAAAAGATGTGGACAATTGGGTCCAATAGCAAAAAAATCGCCATCACTGAATCGGTGGATGCTATCACCGATAAGTAATTTACCTTGGCCCTGAACGATGAGGCTCAGCTGTATTTCAGCATGTTGATGTAGGTGATTGTAAAACCCTTTTGACCGGTCTACCTGAACAATCAGATTCTCGTCGCGTGGTTTTAGTATTTGAAAAGGTCTAACTTTCATTACTATGCGAATATTATACTTTTTTTGTTTAGATATACGGATTAAAGGATAAAATAAGCTCAAATATGGATAAAAAGAAAGTAACGTCCTGCTTGTTTTTCGTTCTATTTTTGGATAAACCTTTTAATTAGATAAGATGAAAGTAGATTGGACAGGCGTTATGCCCGCGGTTACCACGAAATTCACTTCAAATGATGAATTGGATATGGACATGTTCGCCCACAATATCAAAGCACAACTAGAAGCCGGCGTGAACGGCATTATTTTGGGAGGTACCCTTGGTGAAGCGAGTACGCTCACCGATGATGAAAAACGGATTCTGATTCAAGAAACGGTAGGAATTGTGGACCAAAAGGTACCGGTGGTGATCAATATTGCGGAACAGACTACCAAAGGAGCTGTTGATGCTGCGCACAAAGCAGAAAGATACGGTGCACACGGGCTGATGATGTTACCTCCAATGCGTTATAAATCAACGGACTATGAGACAGTGCGGTATTTTAAGACAATAGCGAGTAGCACAGACCTGCCTATTATGATTTACAACAACCCGATAGACTATAAAATCGAGGTTACCTTAGATATGTTCGAAGAACTTTTAGCACACGACAATATTGAAGCCGTAAAGGAGTCAACACGTGATATCTCTAATGTCACTCGCATTCGTAACCGATTCGGCAAGCGCCTGAATATTCTATGCGGAGTAGATACCTTGGCCTTAGAGAGTATAGCGGCCGGGGCAGACGGTTGGGTCGCTGGTCTTGTATGTGCCTTTCCGGCGGAAACAGTAGCTATTTGTAATTTGGTGAAGGCAGGGCGTATGAAAGAGGCATTGGAGATCTATCGATGGTTCATGCCGCTTTTGGAGCTCGATATCAGTCCACAACTCGTGCAGAACATCAAATTAGCCGAAATGGCTACGGGTCTGGGTACCGAATATGTTAGGGAGCCGCGATTGCCCCTTCAGGGTAGCGAGCGGAAACGCGTACAGCAAATCATTGCAGAAGGATTACAAACAAGACCTGTTTTACCCGAATACAAGTCATTGGAAATATGTTAGAAATACGGCCCACTTGTGAGCACTGTAATAAATCATTGCCTTTTGATTCTAAAGAGGCAATGATTTGTACTTTTGAGTGTACCTTTTGTGCGGATTGTGTAGACTCGATTTTGCAGGGGGTCTGTCCGAACTGTGGGGGCGATTTTTCAAAACGTCCCATTCGCCCCGCGACACTTTTGGCGAAATACCCTGTTGCTACGAAAGTGGTACACCAACCAGTAGATGTAACAGCTCATTTAAAAAGAATACAAAGAACATGATGACAGGAAAAAATCAGATTGGAAATAGACGCTCTGGCGGTGGAACAAAGACCTATAGAACATTTAATCCGTTATTGAATATTGAAAACGAGCACGAGTTTTTTGAGGCGAGTACCGAGGAAATCAACGAGGCGGTGTTTTTAGCTGCCGATGCGTATATCACTTATAATCAAAAATCCGGTAAGGAAAAAGCGACCTTTCTAAATGCTATTGCCGACGAGATTTTAGCCTTGGATGATACCCTGATTCAGATGTATTGTTCCGAATCGGGCTTACCAGAGGGTAGGGCAAAAGGGGAACGAGGCAGAACCATGGGGCAACTGCGTGCATTTGCCGCCTTGGTCGAAGAGGGTTCTTGGGTAGAAGCCACGATTGATACTGCCATTCCCGATAGGGCACCAGTTCCCAAGCCCGATTTACGCAAAATGATGGTTCCCTTAGGACCTGTAGTGGTTTTCGGGGCGAGTAATTTTCCTTTGGCTTTTTCTACCGCCGGAGGTGACACAGCTGCCGCTTTGGCGGCGGGTTGTCCGGTTATCGTTAAGTCGCATCCGATGCATTCGGGTACGGGCGAACTAGTGGCTGCCGCGGTAATTCGCGCTGCTGAAAAAACAGGAATGCCCAACGGGGTATTCTCCAATCTCAATAGTAGTGGGATTGAAGTTGGTGTACAATTGGTGCAACATCCGCAGGTCAAGGCGGTCGGCTTTACGGGAAGTATCATAGGCGGGCGTGCCCTATTTGATTTGGCGGCCCAACGAGAGGAGCCAATTCCCGTTTTTGCCGAGATGGGCAGTATCAATCCGGTTGTACTACTTCCAGAAGCCTTGGGGAATCGTAAAGACCAGTTGGCGAAGAACTATGCCGGATCCATCACTTTGGCCTCAGGGCAGTTTTGTACCAATCCCGGTCTTTTGTTGGGAATTAAAGGAGAGGCATTGACCAATTTCATTCAGGCACTCTCAGCCGAAATCGTTACCGTGGAGCCATCATGTATGTTGCATCCGAATATCATTGGGGCTTACGAAAAGAACAAGCAAAATGCCATCGATCAGTCCGGTCTCACGATTGCCGCCGATTATGGTGAAGCGGTTGCGGTGAACCATGCCCGACAAACGGTCGTCACTGTTGAAGGCCAGACTTTTTTAGGGAATTCAAGATTACACCAAGAGGTCTTTGGTCCGTTTTCAATGGTGGTTCAATGTGCCGATGCTAATGAGTTAGAAGAGGTTATTGCCAATCTGGAAGGACAACTGACCGGTACGGTCATTTCCGACCAGAATGAAATCATGAACTACCCCATGGTCATTGCGGCTTTACAAAATAGGGTAGGCCGAATCATTTTTAATGGGGTACCCACTGGGGTAGAGGTGTGCCCGGCGATGCAGCATGGCGGACCCTATCCGGCATCTACCGATAGCCGTTTTACGGCGGTAGGTACACAATCGATCAAACGTTGGGTACGCCCATTTAGTTATCAGGATTGGCCAGATGGATTACTACCGAACGAATTGAAGAATTCAAATCCCCTCGGAATTTTGAGAACGATCAACAACGAGCCGACCAAGGCGGCCATCTAAATTGAGTAGCCAATGAGTTTAGCTCGTGTCCTTTTTTTGGTGGTCATTCTGTTGTGGGTTGGATGTGTAGAAGAGAATACTAACAATCCAAAAAGCGCCTTGGCCGATAGCATCGCTTCCTTCGAGGATTTTGAAAGTTATGATGAAGATGCCCACCCTTTAGGTTTGTATACGGAGGAGCGGTATCGAGAGGAGGCGGACTTCGCATCAAAGCTACTCGAGCAATTGAATGCTATAGCTGTCTCGAAACTCTCTGAAAACGATAGGATTTCACATGAGCTCTTGCGATTTAAATTGCAAGACATCATTGACTTTTACGCTTTTGAGCGGTACCTGAATCCCATTTTATCAGACTCCGGTTTCCATCTGAACTTAAATTACAGTGTACGCACACTGACCAATTACGAGCAGGTGCTAGGGTACTTGGAGAAGCTGAATGCCATTCCTGAGGTTGTCGATCAGCAAATGGGAAATATCAGGGTAGGTCTTGAAAAAGGAGTTTCCCAACCGCGGGTAATTTTCAAGGGATATGAAAGTACGTATGACGACCATATCGTAACCGATTACCGGGACAGTTATTTCTATTCGCCGTTTAAAAAGCTTCCAGAGGGCTTGGGGCAACAGCGGCGTGATTCTATACTTGGCGCAGCAAAAGCAGCTATTGAAACCAAGGTAGTCCCGCAATTCAAGAAGATCAAGCGATTTTTTGAGGAAGAGTACCTGCCCAATACTCGCACTTCCTTGGGTATATCGGAAACTCCAAAAGGCGCGGAATACTACCAGAATAGAATAGATTTTTATACCACAAGTACGGACTATACGGCCGATGATATCCATCAAATCGGCCTTAAAGAGGTCGCTAGGATAAAGGCACAGATGGAACGGATCATTTCGGAATTGAATTTCAAAGGTAGCTTTCAGGATTTCTTGACCTTCCTGAGAACCGATGAACAGTTTTATGCCAAGACCCCTAAGCAATTACTGATGATTGCTCGTGATATGGCAAAAAGAGCCGATGAGCAGTTGCCTCGGTTCTTCAAGACCCTTCCTCGAAAACCCTATGGCGTAGCACCGGTGCCTGATGCCATAGCCCCAAAATATACGGGAGGGCGCTATGTGGGTACGGATAAGAATAGTACAGAACCTGGCTATTACTGGGTAAATACCTATGACCTGCCTAGTCGTACCTTGTATACACTACCATCACTTACGGTTCATGAGGCGGTACCAGGACATCATTTACAAGGAGCTTTGAACAAGGAGTTGGGCGATAGCATCCCTCAATTTCGAAAAGACATGTACCTATCCGCTTATGGCGAAGGATGGGGCTTATACACTGAATTTTTGGCCGAAGAAATGGGCATGTACACCACACCTTACGAACATTTTGGCAAGTTGACTTATGAAATGTGGCGTGCCTGTCGTTTGGTTGTTGATACCGGAATTCATGCCAAAGGATGGACACGACAACAGGTGGTCGATTTCATGTCGTCTAATACGGCCTTGGCCTTACACGAAATCAATACGGAAACAGATCGCTATATCTCCTGGCCCGGTCAGGCGCTTTCATACAAAATGGGGGAATTAAAAATTAGGGAACTTCGAAAAAAAGCGGAGACCGAATTGGGAGATCGATTCGATATTCGTGAGTTCCACGAAGTCATTTTGGGCCATGGTACGGTAACGCTATCCATATTGGAAAACAGAATTACGAACTACATTGAGCGAACACAGCATGGCACGTAGCATATTCACTTGTATTGACGGACATACCTGCGGAAATCCCGTTCGGGTTGTGAAAGAGGGTGGTCCTGAGTTAAAGGGCACATCCATGAGCGAAAAGCGACAGCATTTCATCCAAGCCTATGATTGGATCCGTAAGGGTTTAATGTTCGAACCGAGGGGGCATGATATGATGAGCGGTAGTATCTTTTATCCACCGGCGAACCCTGAAAATGACTTGGGAATCCTTTTTATAGAAACCAGTGGTTGCTTGCCCATGTGCGGTCATGGTACCATCGGGGCTATTACCATAGGTATAGAAGAGGGATTGATACACCCAAAGATTCCTGGTAAAGTTCGCATGGAAACCCCTGCCGGTTTGGTGGAAATAGCATATCAACAAACCGAGGGTAAGGTCGATTGGGTCCGATTGACCAACGTAAAGGCCTATTTGGCGGCGGCGGACTTGACCATTGATTGTGACGAACTAGGTGAACTGGTGTTCGATGTTTCCTATGGGGGTAATTACTATGCCATCATCGACCCTCAACAAAATTTTAGTGGAATCCAAAATTTTACGGCCAGTAAACTGATACAGTATAGCCAAGAAATTCGAGAAAAGATCAACAAAAAATACCCGGATAGGTTTGTGCACCCAGAAGATGACACTATTCGCGATGTAAGCCATATGTTATGGACCGGAGACACGATTTCTCAAGAAGCAACGGCTCGAAATGCAGTTTTTTATGGAGATAAGGCAATTGACCGATCTCCCTGCGGAACGGGTACCTCGGCGCGTATGGCGCAATGGCATGCCAAAGGGAAATTAAAAGTTGGGCAAGCGTTCGTACATGAAAGCTTTATCGGTTCGAAGTTTATCGGTAGAATAGAGGAAGAAACCAGCTTGGGTGAATTACAGGCCATTGTACCAAGTATTCAGGGTTGGGCTAAAATTTATGGACACAATACGATTAGCATTGATGATGATGATCCTTACGCCCATGGGTTTCAGGTTATTTAAGACATTGCGGCCGTCGTAATAAAGTGGTATTTTGTATCTAGAATGAAGGAGTTAGCTTTGGCGGACTTCGCTTTGAAACAGTATTATTTTGAAGAACATAGTAATCATTGGTGGGGGTATTGTAGGGTTGAGTGCAGCCTATTACCTTCAAAAAGACGGACATCAGGTTACCGTAATAGATAAATCGGATATCACTTCAGGAGCTTCGTTCGTAAATGCGGGATACCTGACGCCAAGTCATATCATTCCCATGGCATCGCCCGGTAAAATCACCCAGGGACTCAAGTGGATGTTCAATTCGGCAAGTCCTTTTTATATGAAGCCCAGAATGGACCTAGACTTTTTGAAATGGTCTTGGTATTTTAAAAAGTCTTCTACCCATGCGAAGGTCGAAAAGGCCATTCCAGTTATAAAGGATATCAATTTATTAAGTCGCGATCTCTTCGAGGGCATTAAGGCATCAGGAGATTTAGGTGATTTTCAACTAGAGCGAAAAGGCCTGTTGATGTTCTATAAGACACAAAAGACCTATGATCATGAAATGGAAGTGGCCCAAAAAGCGAGTTTTTTAGGATTGGAAGTCCGTGAACTCGACAAGTCACAATTGTCCGAAATAGAACCGAATATCAAAATAGATGCGCAGGGCGCTATTCACTATGAATGTGATGGACATACCACTCCGACCGAGATCATGCCCAAAATGCTTCAGCATTTGAAAGATGTGGGAGTCGATATCCGTACGAATGAAGAAGTGCTTGATTTAGCCTTGAAAAGCGGCACAATCGATACCATTACAACTTCAAAAGGTGATTATCGGGCTGATGAGATTATTTTGGCTGCCGGTTCTTGGAGTGGCAGGTTGTCAAAACAAATGAAGATTGATTTGCCTCTACAAGCAGGGAAAGGATACCGCATCAATGTGGCTCGTCCTCTAGGGATTACGATGCCAGCCGTTTTAATGGAATCGAGTATGGCGGTCACACCTATGAAAGGGTTTACGCGCTTTGCCGGTACGATGGAGTTTTCCGGTATCAATGATCATATACGGCGCGAACGTGTTGAAGCTATTGCGGCCGGAGCCCAAAAATTCTACCCCGAATTGGAGATTACTTCGGAGGAAAAAGCAGAAGCACAAGCCGGAATGCGGCCCGTAACACCAGATGGATTGCCCTATATCGGAAAATCGCGAAAAATAAAGAATTTGACTTTTGCTACGGGCCACGCCATGATGGGCTGGAGCCTAGGACCGGCCACGGGAAAATTGGTTTCGGAGATTGTCGCCGATAAAAAAACATCGATGGATGTCTCAGCCTTTCATCCCGAACGTCGATTCAGTTAAAGGAGCTCGTTTGGTTTCCTTATCTCATCTAAAAGTAGTTCTCTTAACAAGAGGAATCACCTATGATCTTCCATTCACCGTTGATACGTTTAAAGATAATCATGAACGTGCCATTGGCATCTCCGACATCCCGTGTCAAGAAGTAACTTCCCATAACCCAATACGCATCAGGATTGATTTGCGTAATGTTGGCAATTTCAAATTGTAAGTTTCCGGTTTCCTTTGCGGTAGGATAGTTGCGTTTGTAATTGGTCAAGGTGGTATTCCATCCCTTGGTAATCTTGCCACGACTGAAATAGGTCAGTTCATCCGATTTCCAATAACCGGCCATAAAACCTTCGATATCATTTGCGGACCAGGCCTTTTGCTGTTGGTCAAGAATGGATCGAATGGCCGCTAGGTCTTCATTGACGGTGGGTTTTGTGGTGCTACAAGAGAACACTAGAAATAGGAATAAGGCAGTACATAGAACTTTCATAAAAATGGTTTTTGAAACTTCAAGATACGAAATCCAATCACCAAAAAAGCCCTGATCAGTATCAGGGCTTTTTAACTATATGCGATACTACGGCTTAGTCATTTGACAGAATGCTCAAAATGTACCAAAACAATAACATTAGGGAAGCGAACAAACCTAAAGATGCCGCCACGTATTGATTTTCCTGATATTTATGAATCATATTCGATGTTTGGTAGAGAATGGAACCGGAGGCCAGTGCCACCATTCCGACACTGAACCATAGACCGAGATTAAAACCGAACAAGGTGCCTGCTACGATCAAGCCAATAGCGATAAACCCACCAAGGGTCAAAGCCGATTTCAAGAACGAAAAGTCTTTTTTCGTCAAGAAAACAATAGCTGAAAGGCCAGTGAACAAACACAGGGTCAAAATAGCGGCCTGATTTAGAATATCGAATGCGCCATCTTCGGCAATCATAATAGCGATAAAAATGAGGGGTATAAAAATAAAGGCCTCGGCAACGACGTAGAGTATCAACCCTGCGTAGTGCATGTTGGTATTATTGCTGCCAATAGCCATTTTTTCGGCGTAGTTCGTGACTAACATAAATCCGCCCAAAAGCAATAACCAACTAAATCCACCGGTCAGTGACAACGCGAAATTTACGATGGCGTCTATTTGAAAAAACAAGGTTTCTACCAATATGAACAAAAGGACGGCTCCCGCAAGGTGTGCGTAAGTCTTTTTGTAGAAGGTGACTCTGGCTTCATCATGAAGTTGACTGACCATTGGGGATTGAGATACGGGGTGATTTTCCATATTTAAATCAAGTTTAGGGTTTTACATTGGCACAAAAACGCGGAAATATCCTATTAAATTGTAAAATTTGGACGAAGCGCTTATTTTTTCGTTTTAGGAAATGCGCAATTGCCTTTTACGGGATTTCTTTAGTATCTTGTTTGCTTTGAGAAACCATGATGATGAAAAGGAAAGCACTAAGGTCCGTACAACTGATACTATGTGGTATATGCCTAATTATCGCGACGAACGCATTCGCGCAGCAGATGCCGGAGCGCAATGAAAGACCTAACATTCTTTTTATTCTTTCCGATGACCATACCTCTCAGGCTTGGGGAATATACGGAGGTGTACTGGCACCCTATGTGCAGAATAAGAACATCGAGCGATTGGCCGCCGAAGGTACCGTTTTGAATAATGCCTTTTGTACGAACAGTATTTGTACTCCCAGTCGCGGAAGTATCCTCACCGGGCAATACAGTCATGTCAATCAAGTGTATACCTTAAGTGAACCTTTGCCAAAAGGACATCCGAATATTGCTAAGACGTTTTCAAAAAATGGGTATCAGACTGCGATCATCGGCAAATGGCATTTGGTCGGCGAACCTGAGGGTTTCGATTATTTTAATGTGCTACCGGGACAAGGTCGCTATTGGAATCCGATTTTAAAGACCAAAGAAAACTGGGCCGATGGGTACGATGCTTCGGCGGGAAAGGAGTATGAAGGTTTTTCGACCGACGTTATTGCCGATTTGACCATTGCGCATCTAAAAGAGCGCAATCGGGAAGAACCTTTTTTGATGTTCTGTAATTTCAAGGCCACTCACGAACCTTTCGATTACCCGGAACGCTTCAAGGATCTGTATACCGATGTAAGCATTCCCGAACCGGAATCCCTATTCGATTTTAATCCAGAAACTACTGGGCGCACCTTTATCGGGCAAAAACTTGAAAAACTGGGACAACGTTGGGACAATGCGACCAAAGATCCCGAGAACTGGTGGACGACCTATCCCGGGCTACCTTACCCCTTGGAAGGACTGGACTCCATTCAAAAACGAAAGAAAATCTATCAAAAACTCGTGAAGGACTTTATGCGTTCCGGAGCGGCCATTGACGATAATATCGGAAAGCTCCTTGATTATTTGAAGGAAGAGGGTATCGCTGATAATACAATTGTGATCTATACCGCCGACCAAGGCTATTTTTTAGGCGAACACGGCTTTTTTGACAAGCGTATGATCTACGAAGAATCGCTGCGCATGCCTTTCGTCATACGCTACCCAAAGGAAATCAAAGGAGGACAACGTATCGATGATATCATTTTGAACATTGATTTCGCCGCCTTGCTGGCGGACTATGCCGGAATTGAACAACCCGATTATATTCAAGGAAGAAGCTTTCGACAAAACTTGGAAAGCGGCACCCCTGCCGATTGGCGTAAACAACTCTATTATCGGTATTGGTTGCACCATCCTGAACGGCCCGCACATTTTGGCATCCGCAATGAACGTTACAAGCTAGCTTATTTTTATGGGCAACCCTTGGGGAAAAAAGGAACGAACGCCGAAGTCACCGAACCCGCCTGGGAGTTTTTCGACTTACAGCAAGACCCGAAAGAATTGTACAATGCTATTTCGGATAAAACCTATACTGCTATCATAGAAGAGATGAAGCGACAGCTACTTGAGGAGCGAAAAAGGTATAATGACTTGGATGAAGGGTCAAAAGTAATGCAGGATATGTTGACCAAAGAATTTCGATAATACGGAAAATCATGAAAATTTATAAAACCGCTTCTGGCGCGGTAATCGAACATCAAAATCACTTTCATTTAAAAAAAGTGGATGACTGGGACCTTTTTCTAAACCGGGTCAATCTGCACAAGGCCCTATTAGAGGAACTCAACGGCCTATCATTTAGTGAGGATAAGAATCTCTTAGATGATTTGAAAACCCCTATGGGGACTCAAGAAATATGGGCTTCTGGCGTGACCTATATGCGCAGTAAGGAAGCGCGGATGGAAGAATCGAAAAAGGCTGGAGGTGGCACCTTCTATGACCGAGTGTATGATGCAGACCGACCTGAACTCTTTTTTAAGGCTACTGCCCAGCGTACTGTTCCGCATAAGGGTACCGTGCGCATACGAAAAGATTCGGGATGGGATGTTCCTGAACCTGAATTGACGTTATTGATCAGTTCAGAGGGTACCATAGAAGGCTATACCATTGGTAATGATATGAGCTCCCGAAGCATAGAAGGAGAGAACCCGCTATACCTTCCGCAAGCCAAGACCTATGAGGGGTGCGCCGCTTTGGGCCCGTGCATTTATGTACCTGAAGGACCCATCGATAAGAATACCATGATTTCCTTGGAGATTGTGCGTGATGGTCAAGAGGTTTTTTCCAGTGCGGTGTCCATCAATACCATGAAACGCAAACACAAAGATTTGGTCGCCTATCTGTTTAGGGAGTGTAATTTTCCGCAGGGGTGTTTTCTAATGACAGGAACGGGCATCATTCCTCCTGACGAGTTTACCTTGCAGGTGGGCGATACCACTCGGATTACCATAGCGCATATCGGTACCCTTACCAATGTGGTTGGAGGGTAATCTATTGTTTTTTAGGGATAGTATCCCTCCAAATGGGGATTTCCACAAAACTGTCAGTGTGCCACTTCACCGTTAATGGGGTTTTCGCATCTTTGATCGTCTCCTCGCTCACCAATTTTCCCGTACCATAGTTCAACTCCGAAAAGGGATTTTTATTCACATTGACGTACACCATAAGACGACTGCCTTGATGTACTTTTTTGCTGACCAAATGGGTATTTGTGAAAGGCAGCGTCTCTTTCTCGTTAGGTCGTAACAAGGAACGCTTGGTAATATCCTTTGCATAACTGGCCCTTCCAACAATATAGGAGAGACTGAAATACGTATCGTCGGGTAGTACTTCGTAAAGCGTGACACCATAGTCAAAGTCCTTTTTATTGATACTGACCTGAAGTTCACCTAAAAAAGAACCGTTGACGATTATCGATTCGGTCAAAGGTTCACTGATAAAGTTGAACCCATTTCGCATATCTCTGTAGTCACGTTCAATAGGGGCTGGATAATAGTCGTTGTTCCAAATATCTCTGTCGCTGAAATCGACTTCCTGATAATGAAATGTAGGTTTCAATGGTTTTTGAGGGTGTAGGAGGTAAATATCCTCAACAGGTTCTTTGCTGAGATACAATTTCAGCGATTCGTTATGTAGTCCGTCAAGGGTTGCAGCACTTCTCCATTCGTCCGTACCCATCACCTGATAGTTGATTCTGTCTTTTAGAATTTCGGGCTTTTTGCCATTGTTAAAGATGTAGTCAAACCACTGATAGGTAATTTCCTTGGTATCTATCAAGGCGTTAGGGTCTACTTTATACCCGTTCACTTCAGGAAACCCGCCCCTTTGCGCGCCAAAATGACTGTAAGGGCCAATAATCAAATAATGTTCGACCTTTGGATTATATTTATAATGTTCACGCAAGTAGTACAAACCGGAGTTTTGCGAATCATTGTAATACCCGTCAATGGATAGTACGGGGATATCGATTTTGGAAAACTCCTTCTGATAAGGGGCCATTGTTTGCCAATATCTATCGAACGAAGGGTGACTTATCCATTTTTGAAACCACTTATTGGGTCTTTTATCGATGCTGTCCATTGTTTTGTAAGCCGTACCGCTTTCCCACCATTTAAACTGTAGGTCTCTGGAGCGCTGTCTGTCATTGCCGGCAATGGTATCCAAATAACGATTGTTTCCAACGTAAAATGCCCATTCGTAATTGGGGTTGATAAAAACATTATTCTCCATGGGTAGTCCCATACCAGGTCTATTCGCCACGTAGGGAACAATAGTCTTCAGTGCAGGATGAAGCGTTTTTGTAGCGGCCCATTGGGTGAATCCGTTGTAACTGCCCCCGAACATTCCTATTCTACCGTCACACCAGTTTTGTTTGCTTATCCAATCAATAACATCGTAAGTGTCGTTCGCATCATACTCGTAGGGCCAAATTTCTTCGGTACTATACCGTTTCCCTCTTGTATAGGCCATTACCCCAATATAGCCTTCATCCACAGATTCCTTTAAGCTTTGGAGGTCACGACCGTTGTCACGAACGTAAATGGTACTTTGTAACACCACCGGTTTTGGGGTCACGATGTTCGTATTCCGAACGACGATAGCGGAAATTTTCGCACCATCCCTTGTTTTGATGAGGACATCTTCAATCAAATAGGGCTCTTGCGGTGTTTTGGCTGGTGTTGAATCACTTTTAGAGCTGAAGGTGTTGCAACCCACTAGAAAGAAGAACACGGTGTAGAGAACGGATTTCATGATTGGATTTTTTATAGAGACTCCAATTTCAGTTCGATGTGGCAAATACAGAAGTAATTGGAATAGATAAAATCGATTTTCCGTAAAAGGATATTAGCGCGCTGTCGCAGTACCTTCTTTTGACGCTAACCGCGCTTTTTTTACTTCTATTTTTTTCAACATCCAATCTGGGTAGTTCGTGGCATCCTCAGCTTCATAAATGCGTAGTTCTTGACCGTCTTGTGGGGCTTTCAGTTCATCGGGGTGACATCCTAGGATTTCAGCGGCCGTCGCAACTCCCGAGTGGCTGGCCCCCGCAACACCGTGCGATAGTATACTTGCCCCGCACAGGTATAGATTTTCGATTTCACTTTTTGCCTTAAAAGCGAACGGGCCAATATGTTTCAAACTTTTTTCAGTACCATAAACATTACCCTCTGTAGTATTGATATAGTATTCATTGGTGATGGGCGTACCCAGTTCTTGATGTACGATGTGATTTCCGATTCCGGGTACCGCCTTTTCCAAGCCCCCGAGCATCTTTTTTGTCAGATGGTCTTTAAAGGCCATATATTCTGAAGAACGTTGCGCATCTTCATCTGTATACTTTTCAAAGCATTTATAGTCGATAAAGGTGATTACTTCTAGTGTATGATGTTTGCCATCGAAGCTGATTGGGTCTTTTAAGGTAGTACAACTGATGAACATTCCCTCAAAAGGGGCATCCGATTGTAAGTCGGAATTCATGGCCTGATCGTAGTAGGTATCTTGATCTTTATCGGGCATCATCCAGATATTCCCCGAATCCAGTCCTGCTTGGCGAACGTCCATGTCTACCGTCAAAAAAAGCATCAAGGAGGTACAGGAGTAAATTGTTTTTTCCAGCTTCTTTTGAAGTTTTTGGCTCAGCTGCTCTCTACCGATCAATTGGTTATAAGTGATACCGACATCGGCATTTGAAATGATACGCTTGGCATATAATTGTTCTCCATTCTCCAATTCTACTCCGACTGCCTTTTTATGTTCTTCACCCGCGATGAGTATTTTTCGAACACCCTGACTTGTCCAGATATCCCCTTCGTGTCTTTTTATCGCATTGGTCATGGCCTTGATCAGTGCTCCGCCGCCACCCATAGGATAGTACCCTCCATAAAAATAATGAAACATCAGTGCCGCATGTAAAATGAACGCTGCTTTTCTGGGTTGTACGCCATGATCTCCACACTGTATGTTCAAGATATTTTTTACCAAAGGATCTTTGATGTGCCAATTAATGACCCGTCGCAGGCTGAAAAGTCCATACTTGCCGAAATGCCTTGTTTTATAGGGTATGGTCAGTTTTTGCCAAAAACCTTTGAAGTAGGGGAGTGAATACAACTGTTCACTGATCTTTCGGATAAGTCCCAGATATTTTTTGATGCGCTTGGCCTCTTTCGGAAAGCGTTCGCCCAACCGTGCGGCAAACTCCTCAGGGTTAGCTGGAATGTCAAAACGATGTTCCCCGATGTGAACATGCTCATAAGCATCCGGGTTCATTCGAAAGAAAACAAGATCATTGGCAATACCCAAGCCCCTATAAAGGTCATTGGTCGTCTCTCCTTCACCACATAGACCCACATAGTGTACACCAGGCGTAAAACGGTGTCCGTTCAGATAAAAACTATGGCACCAACCTCCTGGAACATCGTGTTGTTCTAGAACCAATACCTTTTGTCCAGCTCTTGATAGACAAATAGCCGCCGCCAACCCGCCAGCACCGGAGCCAATGATAATGGTATCGTAGTCGGATGAGGTTGTCTGTTTGGGCATTGGGTTCTTTTTCGATATCGAAGATAAAGAGAATAAAGGAAGTGCTACCTATACTTATTCGGAGGAATAGAGCTCATTCCAAAAAATTGTTCGGTTTTGCTCGGCCGACTGACGTGCGGCATCTAAAATCTGCATCACGATCCGATTGTTTTCCAAAGTGGTCACATCAAAGGGTGCGAGGGTGTGGTTTTCATGAATGATTCGTTTTAAAAGCGTGAAAGGCCCAGCTGCCTCCGCAGGCAGGGGATCAGCTTCTATCGTCTTCGGCCCCTCTTTTTCATGCTCCATGACGTCCATTTTTGTACCGTCTTTACAAAAGACGTACCCCGTAGATCCATAGACCTCCATATCCTTGACATTGTGCGGCCAGTTCCATGAGGCTTGAATGATGACCTCGGCCTGAGGATAGTTTAAAATAATTGTGGCATCATCATCTACATTAGGATATTTATTCGGTTTCAGTTGTTGTGTAATACATGTAATCGATTCTGGCACCTGACCTTTCATCAACCAGGTTGTCAGATTGGCGCCATAGCATCCAAAATCGGTCAATGCCCCACCACCATTACGAACGGGATCGGTGAGCCAGTCTAAAAACTCTACATTGCAACCGATTTCGATGGGCCCTGGGTGTCCGGTATGAAAGACCACCCGCTTTATCGGGCCGATTTTTTGATCAGTATGTACGAGCGCATAGGCCTTGGCATTACTGCCGTACCACGAAGTTTCATAATTCGTAAGAAGTTCTATCTGGTGTTTCTGCGCCAGGGAAATCATCTCTTTGGCATGGATCCAGTTTACAGCCAGCGGTTTTTCCACCATAATATGGATTCCCTTTGGGGCACAATATTTTACGGTTTCCAAATGTTCATAGGTGCTGTTAAAGGCGGAAACCGCTTCAGGATTCGTGGCTTGCACCATTGCCTCTAAAGAGGGATAGACCAACTCGGATGAATACCCGTATTGTTTGGTCAATCGCTCGGCCAAGTCACGGTTTGGCTCTGCAAAACCAACGATTTCAATATCTCCTCCGGTCTTTCCGCGTCGAAGAATTTGATGTACGTGGCCATGTGTCATTCCGACCACTCCGATTTTTAAAGGTTTTTTTTGAGGTTCGGATTCCTGTGCCTTCCCTACGAAAACGGGTAAGATCAATAGGAGGATACAGACGGAAATTTTCATTTGTTCAATGATTTTGCAATGGCAGCCTCCACGAGGGGTTCCATGACTTTATAGCCTGCTACGGTCGGGTGTACTTCATCTTCCGCATACTTTTTTGGCAGTCCGTTTCGGTCATCGACCATGGCACTGAAATAGTCGAGGTAGGTATGTCCTTTTTCCTCACAATAGGCCTTGATCATCTTGTTCAGTTCAATGATCTTCGGTGCCGGTTCAAGACCGGTTCTCCACGGATAGTCGTAAGCAGGTAGGGTAGATGAGAGAATCACTTTGATACCATTGGCATGGGCCATTTCAGCCATTCCCTTGATATTATCCATGATCATGGGTATTGTAGAAGGGCCTGTGTTACCCGCAATATCATTTGTTCCGGCTAACAGCACCACTACTTTAGGGTGTAAATCAATAACATCTTGACGAAAGCGCACCAGCATTTGAGGTGTCGTCTGTCCACTGATGCCTCTATTGACCCATGGCTTACCCTCAAAGAACTCGGGACGGGAGTTGATCCAGCCGATTGTGATGGAATTGCCCATGAAAACCACTCGGTCTTCACCCTCTTTGGGTGCTTCAAGCGCCGCATTCGCCTCTTGAAATTCTGCGAGGTTGGGCCAATCTTGGGCAAATCCGTAGTTTGCGGCAAAGGTAGATAGGAGGGTAGCTAACATAAAGATTTTGAATTTTTTCATTTTTCGTTTTTTACTTGATAATCGAGATTCATACCTGCCTGCCTTCAGGCAAATTGCTTGGATGCGCGTTTACCCTTTCGGCAGTAGTCTGCTTGTCTAATTTTCTTTCAGATTCCTTGTTGGCTCATTAAGCATTAACTTGCTCAAGACCTGAAGGTATCAAATAGTTTTTTCTCTTCAAAGTTTAAAGGTATTTCCTGAAGTAACCGTTTTTGTGTGGGGCGTTGCGCATACAGATAAATCAATAGTGCCAGTGCGATTACCAAATATAGGGCGGTACCACTTTGAAAGTAGGCAAATAGTGCGATTAGCGCCGGTCCTTCGATCAAGGCGTATTTAATGAGCGAGGCGGCTTGATAGCGCGCTAGCTTGTGAGGCAGTTTTTCCTCTTTAGGCAGGTTTCCAATAAGCTTTTGATGTATGAACTTGCTACCAAAATAACCTAGCATCGCCACTGTAGGGACAATATATACAAAAATGTCTCCAGATGTTGCAGCTACCTTGAATCCGCTGTTCTGCCAGTAGGCCAGTGCAGTGAATAGCAACAATCCCGCACATAAGGCGGAATGAATTACGGAAAGAGTTCGAAGAAAAGTTTTTGGTTGCATGATGGACGGTGTTTACTCTTTTTTGATTTCTGGTTGTCCCTTGATTTTTAATTCAAAAATATCCTCGCGCGCATAATGTCCGATAACGTCAAAGTCGAGCTTACTTTGTTGTACCGCGTCCAAATCAAGTTCAGCGATTAAAACGCCCGCTTCATTCCATAAGGGACCTTCGATTACTTTGCCCAGGGGCGAAACGATGATACTGCCGCCTGGGCAACAATTTTCCGGTTCGTTTTCCACCAGATGCTGGTATTTTGCAGGATACATTGATTTGGTATAGTATTGATTACAGCCCAAAACATAGCATCTACCTTCTAGGGCAATATGCTTCATAGTCGACGTCCATTCCTCCCTGGAGTCTGCCGTGGGCGCGATATAGATTTCAACGCCTTTTTGATACATACTCATGCGCGCAAGGGGCATGTAGTTTTCCCAACAAATGAGTCCGCCGAGTTTTCCGATTTTGGTCTGGAAGGTGCCCAATGATTCGCCTGCGGCTTCCCCCCATACCAAACGCTCGGTTCCCGTAGGCTTGATCTTTCGATGAACGCCTAGGAGGCCTTGGGTCGGTGAAATATAGAGCATGGAACAATACAGGGTGCCGCTGGTGTTTTGACTTTCGGTGACGCCAATAACCAAATACGTATTGTGACGTTTCGCAAGTTTCTCAAGACGTTTTAAATCCTCACTTTCCAGATCGAGGCTGTTGTCCGCAAATTCGGCATAGAGCTTTCGACCTTCTTCGGTTCGGCTACCGATCGTAGCTCCGAAAGAAAACCCTCTGGGATAACCGGGAATAAAAGATTCGGGAAAAACCAGAAGCTCACAACCTTGAGCGCTATAGGTTGCTATGAGCCCTTCGATTTTATCCAAAGTTCCTGATTTGTCAAAAAATACAGGAGATTCTTGAATGACGGCAACTTTGACTTTCATAGTATTTTTTAGTAGCGTTCTAAGATACTTGTTTTTAGCTACTTTTTACTAGGCATGATATGCCATTTAAGGGGAGTGGTAGTTGAAACAAAATATTGCCCATTGGTTTCTGTTTAGGGAAATCACTCAATCGATAAAGAAAAGATAAATGAACAAAAAACCGAAGGGCACTAACAGAATGATAGCGCATAGCCCGTAAATCACAATTTCCCTCTGCGCTTTGCGATGTGCTTTTCTACGTATCTCAGATTTGATCTGGGCCAACTCTGTTGCCGATGTTTGTTTGAATTCTACTTCCGTTTTTCCGGAAGTCTCTAGGAGAAGTTCTTTGATGTCTTTGAATTTCCTTTTCTTCAGCAGTGCTCTATTCTCTCGCATAACGCTTGTTGCACCAAATCCAAATCCCATAATTCAGTCTTTGTAATATGGGTAGTCAAGTTTTGGTTTTTGTTACAGGCATTACGTTGTTTTAGATATCAAATTTGCCCTGAACCGCTTAAATTGGTGGTTCAGGGCAATTAAAGAGTTCAGTTTCTACTCCATCTTTAATACTTAGCGCTTTTCCCATTGGCCATGGTCCGTTTGATGAAATCGCGAATATCATCATTGGCATTTTGGAGGTCTTCCCGACGTAAATACATCATATGGCCTGATCGATATCCTTTAAAATCAAAACGATCTTTCATTCGACCACTGGGATCTACCTGCCACATCGTGTACTTGGCATTAAAATAGGTGGTAGCCCCATCATAATAACCGGATTGCACCAACACATTCAAATACGGATTCTGGGCCATGGCCTGACGTAGGTTGTCGCGTGTATTGTCCTTCTCATTGTTCCAGGGCCGAACCGGGCCGAACATATTGTACTTGATATCGGTCTTGAATTTAAGCTCTTCCTGCAAGTAATAATTGATAGCCGGTGTAAAACTGTGTAACCACGAAGTTATCTCCGCATTGTAATCGGGAGAAGTACCAGATAATTCCTTATCTATTCCCAAATACCGACTGTCTAAACGACCGATGGTGTACCCTCCCTTATCTTTCAACAGGTTTTTCCAAAAGTACCGGGTGGGAACTACTAAATTCAAATCGAGGATTTCTTTTTTAGATAGTCCAGAGTAGTAGGCCATTTTCTCGGCAACTGTTTCCCTTTCCGCATCGGAGATGAATCCACCTTTAGCCAGGGCCGGCACAACCGTGTTGACCGCATATTCTTCGGATTCCGGTAATATTTCCAGTAGGTCTTTGTTCTGAAGGGCAGGTGGTAAGGCCTTATGATGCCAAGCCGCCGCCGTAAAATAAGGCAACTTAATGCCATCGGATACGGGCCCACCAGTTCGGATAATCTTATAATCCGCAGGCGAAACCATGATTACACCATTCAAATACATCCACTGCTGATTTTGTAAGGCCAAGGAGAGCCCCATGACGCGAGTGCCCCCATAGCTTTCACCCACAATATACTTTGGTGAACGCCAGCGGTTGTTACGCGTGACGAAGGTATTGAGCCATTCGGCCAGATACTTGATATCGGCATTGATACCGAAGAACTTGTCGCGGTCGACCTCTTTGCCCGTTTCAGGAATGGTACGACTATACCCCGTGTTCGCAGGATTCACATAAACAATATCGGTGACATCTAAAATCGAATAGGGGTTTTGCTTAACGCCATAGGGCTGTACCGGGTAACCTTCATCATCTATTTTTAATACACGCGGCCCGGTATAGGCCAAGTGCATCCAAACGGAACCTGAACCGGGTCCGCCATTAAAGGAAATCAATAAGGGTCTTGAAGCCCTGTCCTTAACATTGTTTCGGGTATAATACGTGTAATGCAATGAGGCAATGGGTTTGCCCATTTCATCCCATACGGGTTGGGTGCCGACTGTAGCCGTATAGTTAATGGCCGTGCCGTTGATGGTTACATTGTGCTGAGTGGTTACCGTTGTATCAATCGGTAGTTTTCTTTCTTGGGCAAGGGCGCAGTGCATCAGACCGATGCACAGCAACCCTAATACTGTTGATTTTCTCATTGTAGTTTTTAAATTAGTCCCACTAAAAGTAGGGAAAAGGAAATTTGGAAACAACCTTGGAATACGATGGAAATGACATTCTTTCAAGAACTACTATTTATTCGTTCTTACGGGATAGCGGTACCTCATTTCGATCAAAAAATCCGTAGTTTTAAAAAGGAAATTTAAAAAACGAGATCATGTCGAAAATCAGCAGAAGAACTTTTAATAAAAAATTGACGCAGGGGATGGCCGGGACGGCTTTGTTGTCAGGAATGCCCTTAGCCTGTGGAATGGGAGCCGAACAATCCGATAAAAAATTGGGGATCGCCCTTGTAGGATTAGGCAGTTATAGTTCAGGTCAATTAGCTCCTGGTCTGGTCGATGCCGAACATTGTTACTTGGCCGGTATTGTTACGGGAACTCCTTCGAAAGCCTCCCAGTGGATGAAACAATACAATATTCCCAAGGAGAACGTGTACAATTATGAAAATTTCGATACGATTGCTACCAACGATGCCATAGATATCGTCTATGTTGTTTTACCGAATAGTATGCATGCTGAATTCTGTATTCGTGCCGCAAAGGCTGGAAAACATGTCATTTGCGAAAAACCCATGGCGGTAAGTGTGGCAGAATGTGATGCCATTATTGAGGCCTGTGAGGAAGCTGGCGTAAAGTTGAGTGTAGGTTACCGTATGCAATCGGACCCTTATACGAATGAGATCAAGCGTTTGGTCAAAGACAAGGTTTATGGAAGTATACAGTATGTCTCGTCGGATGCAGGGTACATATCACGGGGGAATCCGGGTCAATGGCGTTTGAATTACGCGCTTTCCGGGGGTGGTGCCTTGATGAATATGGGGGTATATTCCATACAGAGTAATATTTATGGCACAGGAATGAATCCGATATCGGTTTCTGCTCAGGAATTTAGCACGCGACCTGACTATTTTAAGGATACTGATGAGAGCATTACGGCGCAGATGGAGTTTCCGAATGGGGTAGTGGGGCATATGTTCACTAGTCACAATGCCAATGCAAATCGCCTTTTCTGCAGTTTTGAACGGGGTTGGGCCGAATTAAATCCTTGTCATAATTATGGCCCCTTGAACGGTCGAACATCGGATGGAAAAGAGATCTCATTTCCCCATAAAAGCCAACAAATGCTGCAGATGGATGATTTTGCCAAGCATATCAAAACGGGAAGTACCAATTTTGCCCCAGGAGAAATGGGCAAACGTGATATGATTATCGTAGAAGCGATTTATCGTTCGATCAAGGAAGGCGGAAAAACGATTCCCCTTGATTTAGGAACCATGGGAATCGTTTCGTAAATACGTCTTTGGGTATAGAAAAAACCCTCTTCCGTCAGTGAACGGGAAAAGGGCTTTCGAAGCAAAACAGAATGATCAGGGCAAAACGGCCACCTTACTTTCGATTTTTTCTTCGGGTGTTGTATCGGTTAAGGTTTTTAAAAATAGTACCAAATCCCCTTGCTCCTCCTCAGTGAGCTCAAGTGGATCCGGCGGAAGTGTTTGATATTCCAAATCGATTCCGATTCCTGCTCCACCACCTCGATTGTAAAAGTCGACGACCTCCTCTAAGGTTTCGTATACTCCATTGTGCATATAAGGGGCTGTCAACGCAATGTTCCGAACGGTTGGGGTCTTGAAGAAGAACTTCCGTTCTTCCGTTTCGTACATGTAAAATCGTCCTAAGTCAGGATCTACGCTTGCGTTAATCGTATCATTATGCTCAGGTACGCCCAAAAGTTCTAATTCGGTATCCTTGTATCGAGTAGGCACTGTACCATTGAAGACCGGAGCAAAATGGCAGGTGGCACACTTTGCCTTGCCCATAAATAAGTTAAATCCGTTGATCTCGTTTTGTGTCAATGAGTTTTCCACTCCATTGATGTTGTTGTCGAATTTTGAATTGAACTTGTTTAAACTCCGAATGTAACTCGCAATTGCGTTTCGTATGTTATAATCGTTCGCCTTACCGTTGTAAAGACTGTCGAATCTTCGCCTGTAGGCTTTATTTTTATTGACAGCACTCATCAGGGTATTCAAATCGGTATGAAACTCGGTATCGCTATTGACAACGGAAACGATTTGACCTTCCAGGCTTCCTGCTCGATTGTCATAAAAATAGGCCTGTTGAAGCGAGGCATAGGTCAAGGTGGGGCTATTTCGGGATTGTCCTTTTGATTTGGCCAACCCATCTGTAAAGGCCTTGGATTCAATGTGACATGTCGCGCAGCTTATCGCTTTGCTTTTGGAAAGATTGGCATCATTGAACAGGTCTTTGCCTAGTTCGATCCGGTCTTTGGAAATGTCCCTATTTCTATAGTCACTGAAATAATGGATGTTGAAGGTGTTTTCTGAGAATAGGGAAGTTGCATTGTTCTCGATGGCCATGGTAAACGGAAAATCGATATTCCAGTCCGATACCAAATCATTGCACAACTGCATTTGTGGATGGGTATGCTCTTTGATAAAGGCATATCGATCGAAGCTCTCAAAGTCTGCCTGCTGCAGACTGCTGATGGTGCTGTCGATTTCCTCCATCCATTTTTGGTAGAGTGCTTCGTCTTCAAACTCGGTATGAACCGATTCAAGAAGTTCTTTGATACTTTGATAGACGAACACCCCTTCTAATTGGGACTGTTCGAGAACGGGGGAATCGAATCCCGTAATACCTGTTTGTGACACCCGCATAATGGCATCGCGAAGCATCCAAACGATATGATAGTGTTTTGCATGCGAAAAATCGCTGTTTTGTTCTAATAATGCCAACCGGCTTCGAATCAAATCCGCCACTTTGTGTATAGCGTCAAAATCTGGATGTTCAACAAATATTGACTCTTCGAGCACTTGAAAACTCTTGGGTGCTGCAATTTTTATACTGGTGGCATCCTCTTCTTCTACTTTTAAGATGTTCGGTGCATTCAGAAATTTATAGTTCTCGGCGTCATAAAAAGCCATGATAGGCTCCAATCGTTTGAAGTAGCTCCGTGATAGCTGGTAGTACCGCTCCAAATCATCATGTTCTGTGGTCAACAAAAGACTGTCCAAATAGATTTTACACTCGTACAGATCGGCATGGTACTTCAAGGATATACGTTCTCCCAAGGAAGAGGTTTGAAGTGCGACTATTTCCCTATCTGCTTGTTTGCAAGACATACACAATACAAAGAGGCCTATAAGCATATAGACCCCTCTGTTACTTTGTAAATTATAACTAATATTTATCATTGCGATTTAGTTCGGCAAGCCTTTGACCAAGAACATTTGGCTACCTTCTTTACGGCTATTCGCATCTGAATTGGCGAGAGGGTCCGTAAAGGCAGAGCCGTCAGCGGGCTCCCATCCGTGATTTTGTGTAATCATGATAAATGAGTCTTCAACGCCAATGGTTTTGGACACGTCGATCATACCGGTAATTTCCCAATTTCGATCAATGCTTCCTATGCCATTGCTCGCAGCCGCTTCTTGGTCACATTCCAATACCGTTTTAAGTTCACCTGTATTTAGGTTGTACTGATAGAGTTGTGCAAAGTGCGTTTTGTCCGGTGTATCTGGATATCCATTGGGATCTTCTTGTATATATGCATAGTTTTTGGTCACCACGATATTATCAGGACTATGGAATGCTTTTGCTATTCCGTCTAACTTATCTCCGTCCAATACGCAGGTGATCGTCGCTTTCGTTGGGTCATCTTCAGAAAGAACTACCTTATATATTCTTCCATACAACGTTCCTTTGCCTACCAAAGCGTCTCTTTTTCGACCGGTAACGGCCATATAAACTTCTCTTTGGTTTCCTGCTACACCTCTTCTCCAGTCGATATCCTCTAATCTTGAAAAGCCCATCGATCCTTTTGCCATAGCTTCGGCGTTCAATAAATCGATTTCTCTTTCTTCCATTTCAATGAATTCTGCTTCATAGGTTTCACCTTCTACCATATCCATTTCATAAGTAATGCCTTCGGTCATCACTTTAAGCGTATAGAGTTTACCATTGTTTAGGTCTCCTTGATTTCCGACGTACATACCTAATTGTCCTTGTGGTACTTCATTATCGGAATCGTCGTCTCCGATAAAAGCTACGGTTTTACCAGGAAAGGCATCCTTACCGATAACAACTGCATTTTCTGTAGACCACTGCCCAAAAGCCGGTAGCATTGCGGCAACTGAAGCACTAGAGGCACTTTTATAAGGATCTGTCGCGAAAACGCCCTTCGAAGAACCGCCCCATTCACCTCCGGAAAGATAGATAGGTCCGAATCCGTGCTCTTCAGGAGTAATAAGTGAACCTGAACACTGTGCCGTATTGGCCGTAGCTTTGGCATTTAAAATATGATCTCCTTTTACGGGCATGAAACTTTCATCGAATTTGATTCGTGCCACTGAATAATCCGCTTCAATATTATTGATAAGAGTAAAGGTGCCATCGGCCTCTTTAATCAATCCGGCACCATCGGCCATTGATCCGTAGACGAAATCAGGTGATTCAGGTAATTCGTCGCCAGAGCTCAATAAGGAGTATACTTGAACATTGCTAAATTCGGGAGCCATCTTAAAGAAAGCCGGTGTTTCTGAATGGTTCTTTAGAACCACTCTTTTTGCTTCCTCCTCGCCTCCTTCATCTTCACCACCTAGGAAATCATCCAATTGATCGCACGAGGTAAAAGAAACAAGGCCTGCAAGCAGGAGTACTTTTGTAATCTTCTTCATTTTAAAAAGTGTTTTTAGGTTATACTATTATGATGGTAAAATTAGAGGCCGATGTTTATGCTAGTCTTAACTGAATATTTTGTTTTGTGAGGAAAGAGGACCGGAAATATTATGATATTGTTATTATCTAGAACAATTCCTAATAGTCTTTAAAGATTTGTAAATCATAAGGTTATCTAATTTTTTTTAGCTGCGTCAAGCGATTTTTGAAAAATGAACTTAATAGCGCAATAGCGTTTTATTTACCTTTCTTTAACTATTCTTGTTTTAGGGATTTTGCTTATAAACAAAGCGTTCTGTATCGCTTTTTAGGCCGTTTCAAGATTTTTATCCTTTCGATAAGTCAACTTTTTCAAAGACGTCAAACCCCAGATAAATTAACATACCATTGGTTTATTTAAAGTTCAGGTTAC
The DNA here is from genome assembly GCA_947494565.1 of uncultured Flavobacteriaceae bacterium. Lineage (GTDB taxonomy): Bacteria > Bacteroidota > Bacteroidia > Flavobacteriales > Flavobacteriaceae > Maribacter_C. Next base: position 130,388 of record CANLVG010000011.1, read on the forward strand.
CCAGAATTAAGAATGGGTTGAAGCTTTTGGTCTCGTAAAAACCTAATTTTCGCCTACGATTACGAGAACATAAAACCCACAAAATGAAAAAAAACAAATTTGTTGTATTCTTTAAAAAAGTCACTCTTGCCCTGTTCGCAGGGCTTGTTATTTTTTCCTGTGAGAAGATAGAGAACACTACTTATGAAGAAGTGATAAGCGAGGTAGCGGCTGACGATGAATCACAACAAGAAGAGGAAGAATCGAACAAAACGACTGGATCGCTCGCTCAACTCATTTCGGAAACCGAAGAATTATCACTATTGAAATCGGCCGTTGCCAAGGCTGACCTTGAAACAGTACTGGAAGGTGATGGTTCATTCACCTTTTTTGCGCCCACCAATGCCGCTGTGGAAGGACTTTTTAATTTATTAGGATCGAACTATGATAGCTTTGACGATTTCGACACTTTTGTCGAGTTAGAGATTCTTAGTCGAATCTTGACCTATCATATGGTAGAAGGGCAAATTTTGTCAACTAGTATTGCTGCCGGTGAAATACCTACGTTATACGAAGGCAATTCATTGGAAATAATCATCTCTGGCGATTCTTTTATCATAGGAGATGCTTCGGAGGTTGATGCAAAACCAATCGCAGTAGATGATATGGCCACAAATGGTGTCTTGCATATCATTGACAAAATTCTGGTGCCCCAAGATGTCATTCAATTTTTGGGTAATCCCGATCCAACGAATACAGATGAAAAAACCATCAAAGAACTTATACTAGAAACGGAGGATTTCACCTTTTTAAAAGAAGCGCTGACATTGACCGGTTTGTTGGATACCTTAGGGGAAGATGGACCATTTACGGTATTTGCACCGCGTAATGATGCCCTCTTAGGTCTTTTAGGGTTATTAGGTGATGAATTCACAGGGCTTGAAGACTTCGCTGGACCCGATGAAATCGCCCTGCTTAGGGACATTTTGCTGTATCACGTTTTAGGGGAAAACTTAGGTTCGAATAACTTTTTTGAGGGTCAGTTGAATACCTTGTCCGGCAATAATACGTTGGACTTGGTCGGGGAGGAGGATGATTTTGTATTGGTCGATGCCCTTCAATTGGAGGCCAAATTTACCACTACCGATATTCCTGCAAAAAATGGTACTATACATACTATTGATAGAATTTTGATTCCAGAATCGATTGTAAGCCTGGTTGAAAATACGGTCTATCTGGCTTTTGAGCGAGCGATGTTGAATACAGGGGACTTGAACACAGCCTTGGAGTTTTTCAAGAGAATACAGGATCGAATGAATTTAGAGGCCTTGGCTGAAAAGGAGTTTACCTTCTTTTTTCCTTCCGATCAAGCCTTTATCGATTTGTTCAACCAAATCGGTATGGATCGAATAGAGGAGTTCAATAGCCAAGAGGGCCTCGAACTATTAAAGGTCATCCTGTCGTATCATTGCGTCGAAAATGTGGCGCTTAAGGCGATGGATTTTACCAATGGGCAATCCTTGGATACATTTCAGGGAGAAACACTTCAGATAAAGGTGGATCAAGGGGTCTATGTGTTGGATAAAACTGGGGCTCCTTCAAAGGTAATTCTATCTGATCAAGATATCCTGAACGGCTATATTCACGTGGTAGACAAAATATTGCTACCGGAGGAAATCATAATGGAGCTTTCCTTATGACAATTTAGTGACCGAAATGCACAATTAAGACTAAGACGTTATCCGGAAGAAAACAGTGAAACGCTAGGGTGTGAATGTGCACCTTAGCGTTTTTTACGCTTTAAAATTTTTCGAAAACCCCCAATCCAAATAGAGCGAAGTCGTATTTAACAGGATCGATGGAATCGAGTTTCCGGAGACTTTTGTCAAGCTCGGCCAATGCTTTTGCATCGTTTTGTTTGCGTTTTAGTAATTTGAGTTTCCTGGCCACATTTCCGGAATGTACATCAAGAGGACAGGATAGCACGGCAGGCGGAATCGATTTCCAAATACCGAAATCCACTCCGGTAGAATTACTGCGTACCATCCAGCGCAGGAACATATTGATGCGCTTGGCCGCAGAGCCCTTCAAAGGGTCGCTGACATGCTTCGTGGTGCGCTTTTCATGGGGGAGTTCAAAGAATACGGTTTTAAAATGGGCAATGGCCGGCTGAACGGAATCTGTGGTGATTGCGGAGGAAAATACGGCTTCAAGCCCATGATGTTCCAAGTAAATATTGCGCAAACTTTTGATGAAGTAGCACAAATCGGTTGTATTGAACGTACGATGGACGAACCCCGAAAAGCGTTCTAGATCAGACTCCTCATAATTTAGAATGAAGTCATGAGGGGCATGGTCCATTAATTGCATCATGCGGTTTGCGTTGTTGATGATACTTTTTCGATTGCCCCAAGCTATGGTCGCTGTTAAAAACGCACTGATTTCAATGTCTTGGGAGCTTGTAAATCGATGTGGAATTTGTATCGGATCGCTTTCTAGAAACTTCGGGTGATTGTATTGTGCGACCTTGGCATCAAGAAATTCCTTTAACTCGGACTTGTTCATACCTTAGACCACTTCTTTTTTAGAGGTGGTAATTAAGCCATCGACCATGACCAACTTTCTATCGGCCATGTTGGCAAGATGTTCATTGTGGGTTACGATGACAAAGGTCTGCCCAAATTTATCTCGGAGTTCGAAGAACAATTTGTGCAGTCTATCGGCACTTTCAGAATCAAGATTGCCACTGGGTTCATCCGCAAAAATTATCGATGGATTATTGATCAATGCCCTGGCTACCGCTACACGCTGCTGTTCTCCTCCAGAAAGTTCAGTTGGCTTGTGGGTCTGTCGCTTTTCCAATCCGAGAAACCGGAGTAATTCTTTTGCCCTTTTTTCAGCTTCGGCCTTCGGGGTATTTTTGATAAAAGCCGGAATACATACATTTTCCAATGCCGTAAATTCTGGAAGCAGTTGATGGAACTGAAAAATAAATCCGATATGTTCATTACGAAATCGAGCTAGTTCTTTTGCCGATAAATGGGTGACGTCCACATCATTGATAATCAAGCTACTTTCCTTTTTATTGCTCTGAACGTCAAGCGTACCGAGTATCTGCAACAGGGTAGTCTTACCCGCTCCGGAGGCACCGACGATGGAGACCACTTCACCTTTTTTGATATGTAGGTCCACACCTTTTAGTACCTGGAGTTCCCCATAAAACTTCTGGATATTTGAGGCCTTAATCATTTCAGTTTCTTTAGGGGTTGAAAGTAATCAATAGGGGGGAGATGTCAAAATATTCAAACTTCGTAAATATCCCATATACATTGATAGTTTTGGCTATTTTTGAAGACCAAGGGTGCTACAGGTTCCTCTAGCGCCTCGCTTATGCTAATAATATCATAAATAAAGCGTGAAAGCCTACGGGTTTTTAAAATTGTTTAATATTTTTGAGAAAAGAATAAACACAATCAATACATGTCTCCATACCGAAACTTAGAAGAATATAACCTAGAGATTACAGATGAAGTAAAAGAACGTTACTCATCGATAATTGACGAAATCGGGGAGGACATTTCCCGTGAGGGATTAGTGAAGACCCCTGAACGTGCTGCAAAGGCCATGTTGTTTTTGACACAGGGTTATCAACAAGATGCCAAGGAAATTTTGGAAGGAGCTATGTTCAAGGAGGATTATGATGATATGGTCATCATCAAGAATATAGAACTGTATTCATTGTGTGAGCATCATATGTTGCCCTTTTTTGGTAAGGCACATATTGCATATATCCCAAACGGACATATTGTAGGTTTGAGTAAAATACCGAGAATTGTCGATGTTTTTGCTAGACGTTTGCAAGTGCAAGAGCGTTTGACCCATGACATTTTAGAGTGTATCAACTCAACCTTGAAACCCAAAGGTGTCGCTGTAGTTATTGAAGCCTCGCACATGTGTATGATGATGCGTGGTGTACAGAAGCAAAATTCCGTCACCACGACTTCCGGTTTTCGTGGGCAATTTGAAAAAATAGAAACACGAAACGAGTTTCTCAAACTAATTGGCTCAGACCTTTCGTAGGTCACTTAGAAAAGTTTTTCGTTTCGCATGTAACCTTTGGTCCTTTTTGGTGTCCCTAAGACATATGAACCAAAGATTATTCACAATGCGACAACTAGTATGCACTCTTTTTCTTTTTACAACATTTCTCTCCTTCGGTCAAAAATCACAAGCGCTAGACGCTTTCGAAGCCGTAAGTAGCAACATCGGGGCTTCTATTCATATCGTGAAGTCTCAAAAGCATAAAATAATGATTACGGGTGATACCAAGGTTTTGCCTTATGTTGATTTTGAAGTAGATCGGTCGGCCTTGGAAATCAGGGCTGGAAAATCCGGTTTGGATTACTCCGATATTAGTATAACCGTTTATGCTCCTAAAATTCAAACCATTGCCATGTCAAATGGAGGAGTTACAACCATGGACGATGCTTTCTCGCGTATTCCTACACTAGTGGTCTCGGTAGAAGATGAGTCGATAGTTGATTTGTCGAATATCGATTTTCAGACCCTGATCACAACTTCCGACCATGCGAAACAGGTATTGTATAAGTCGGCCCAGACTATGGTAAGTTCATTTAATAGTGGTAAAAGTGTGACCATAAAAAATTGACATTCAAACAGGACTGTTATTTTTGGCATTAGAATTGATTCGCTTTGAGTGAATACTTAATTTTAATTATGTCAAAAACTAAAGACGCCAAATACAAAAATCTTTTTTTAGGATTACTATTCGATGCCATCGGAATGTTGTCTTTCGCCATTCCGTTTATCGGTGATTTTTCAGATGTGATTTGGGCCCCGCTTTCAGCTTGGCTTATGATACGCATGTACAAAGGTAGGGCAGGGCAAGCGGCGGGTGCCGTATCCTTTATCGAGGAGATTATCCCTGGTCTAGATGTTATTCCCACCTTTACGATCATGTGGTTGTACACCCATGTAATTAAGAAAGAAGATACAAAAAAGACCATAGACGTATAATCCCTATGGTCTTCATTTTGAAAGTAGTATAGCATGGACGATAAACTAAGGGCCCAGCGTATTCGCCGTCTCTATCGTATTATCATCATCATAAGCGCCGTTGTTGTTATCGGTGCTATTATAGCCATTTACCTTTTTGCAGCGCCCTAACCCGGTATAGTTTATTCAACCACGATAGGGAAACTCTCCGCGATATCGGTTTCCCCACCTGCATCGCCCAACGTACCATCATTCGGTTTTTTGGGTTCGTGACGCAAGGTGATTTCAAGGGTTCCGTTTCCAGCGTCTCCAGTAGTCAGCTCAAAATCGATACCTACAGGGTTTCCATCCCCATCTTGATCACTGTAGGCTACGCTGGTCAAGGCCCCGGTAATGCTAAAAAAGAATTGGTGTTCATCATCCTCTTCAGCAACTTCAACAGTAACATCTTCAGCTGGCGTTTCGGTTTCATTGAGCAATACAATAGTTCCTGAATAGATGGTGTTGGCCACGAGATTTCCCGAAACGGTCACGTCAGGAGCATTTGGTCCGTCGCCATCCAAATCTTGAGATTGTAAGCTAACACTGGCAACACCACTTGCCGTAAGGGTAACGTTCATTGTAGTAATCACTTCTTCTTCATCAACGGGAACCGGATTCTCATCATCATCTGAACAGGAAAAACCCAAAAAGGCGATGCATAGTGCGATTGCCATTAACTTGACATTGGATTTGTAAAATGGATTCAACTTCTTTTTCATTGTACTTAATTTAGGATTAATAATTATAGATTAAACGTAGACTTATATTTCTTCCTAGGTCATCTACGAAATAGCGTAGACGATTAAGGTAATCGCGATATTGAGTGTTCAACAGATTAGTGGCGCGTAGCCCTACGGTCAGGTCATGCTTGTTTTTTAGCGAAAAGGCCGTGGCAATATCCAGAGCCAATAAATGATAGGCCGGTGGAGGGGTATTGATATCAAGAACCACCTCTTGCGCCGCTTGAGGAGAGAAAACCATAATGTTCGGAGGAAAGCGTTGCTGCTCGAAAACATACTGACTTTCCAAAGAAATGGTAAGACCGTGTAAGGCCTCATTCGAATACGAAAGGCTATTGCTCATATTGGCCGCCGGTATATTGATAAGAGGCAAGTCAGAAGAGGTATCCGTACCGCGCACCCATGAAAATCGATGATCGGAACGAATTTTTTGGGTCCAATTGTTGTACACTGACAAATCGACTCCCACTAGTTGTACATTGGTTTGGCGATACGCCCATACAGGAAACGCTCCTCGAATGGTGAATTCAACCCCGTTCGGTTCCAAAAGAATGAAATCTTTTATGGCGTTAAAGTAGGGCGCTATGGTGAATCCCCAGTTGAGGGCGTTACGTTCATAAGATGCCGAAACCTTAGAAGAGCCCTCGCTCTTAATCCGCAAGTCTCCCAATTCGATTCGAGCCGCGGAATGGTGGAGTCCATCGCTGAACAATTCCGATGGATTGGGAGCCCTTTGGGCAAAGGCATAATTGAACCGTAACAACTCTTGCGTATTGAATTCATATCGAAAGCCCGCCATGGCCGAAACATTGTGATAGTCAAAAACGGGATTGACCAACAATTGTGTTCCCAAATCGTCAATGACAAGGTCACTGAAGTCTTGGTCGTAATTGCGTTCTTCCCAACGCGTGGTACGATAGAATTTTTTGGCGTCCAAACGGGTAAAATCATAACGAACGCCCATATCCACATTCCAACGGGTGCCCAGCTTGTATTCGCCAATAGCAAATCCCCCAACATCATATTTGTCGTAATCAGGAATCAGTCTTCGTACACCTGTAGCTGGATCGGCAAAGTTCGACTGATACCTACCCAGAACTCCTAGTTTGATTTCTAGATCATTCTGCGAGTCTATTTGCAAGGTTGAAGATAGGGTATGGGTCGTCAATTGTAAGTCAAGTGATGGTTTCTCAGCATCATCACCCACCCGGATATCGAATTCAAACCGTCGATTGCTTTGAAAATCATATTGGAGATCTAGTTTTCCGGTTCCCTTGAACCTTCTGTAGTAATTTAACTTGGCCAGATGATGGGTTACCTCTTGATTCGGTCTGATAATATTGTATGAAAAATCATTGATGATATTTGGTTGTTGACTATTGATTGCGGTAATCAGATCATCGACATTACCGATATGTGAAGCTCTTAGGATACCGATGTCGGAATCGAAAAAGGAATAGTAGGCTTCCCATCCCTGAAGAAAATCACGTTTTCCTAAGTTCACCGAAATACTGTTTTCCTGAATCCCCGTATTTGAGAGTAGATAATCAGGCGTTTCCAAATCACCCAAACGTTTCAATGAACCTTGTAGTTTCATGTATAGCCCTGAATCAAAGGACTTGGTCAGGGTAGAGGTGATATTGCCCCCGCGTCCATTTGAAAAAAGATTCATTTGGGTCTTACCGAAAAGAGAATCCGAGCGGGCTATGGGTAGTGGGTCGAGAACGATAACACCTCCAATCGCATCACCTCCATATTCCAAAGCGGCCGCGCCCTTGATGACACTTATTTTCTGATTGGCATTGATATCTACATTGGGCGCATGTTCTTCGCCCCATTCCATATCCTGCATACGAACGTTGTTGTTCAAAATAAGAACTCGGCTTCCATTGAGTCCCTGAATCACAGGTTTAACAATATTGGCGCCCGTGTTGAGCGAAGAAACCCCTGTTATGGTCTTCAGGGCATCGCCCAAACTATTACCGCTATACTGCTCCAATTGTTTCAGCCCTAAGGTTTCTTCTTGACTGGAATTGGTGGTCTTCTGAGTCCCTCCAACCACTTTTACTTCGTCCAATTCTTCTAAATGGTGCTCTAGACTTATTTTTTGGTAGGTGTCTCCATCTATAGTAATCGTAACAAATTGTGATTTACAATCGGGGTGTGATATCTCCAACTCGATAACCCCATCACATAAGGTTGTAAAATTGAACTTTCCGTCTTGATCGGAAGTCGTTTGTAAGTCTTTGCCCGTCACACTGATGGTGGCATTTTCCAATGCGGTATTGTCATGAAAGTCCACGACCTGTCCCAACAGAATCGCGTCGCACTCTTGACTTATTGAAAAGTTGCCGTATAAACTAGTCAGTACTAGTATTAAAAACAGTCTCATTACTGGGTATTATTACACTGGGTTTGTTACATTGACAATTCGAGGCCAATGAGGGCGCGGTTTGGGAAACTACGAACCAAGTGCAGGCGGAGGCCTACTAAAGAGGCGAAGATGTGCCAACGATGTCGTAATAGACAGTGGCACATATGCTATTTTTGGTGGAGTACTAAACAGTTGTGGGTTGGCGTCGATGGTAACGCTCGCAGTTGACAAATGCTCGATATCCTGATTTTCAATAGCCGAATCACAAATCTTACAATTTTCAATTTGATCTGTCGAAGTATCCTCATGAGTGTATACATGAACCGCCGAAACCTTGAAAAACATCAAGATCAGCAGAAGAAGTGATATCAGGTATGGAGCCTTTTTCTTGTACACGGGACGAAATTAAGAAAAGAATCAGAATATGGTGTTAAAGAAAACTTAACTGTTTTTACCAAAAAGAAACCCCAGGCCGAACCGACGGAGCATTTTCTTTTCGAATTGCCAAAAGAAACTGAACTGTCCGAAAAGCCATCCGAAGGCTACTAAAAGTATTTGATAAAAAATAAGACTGATGACCACGAACAAAATGTAGTAGAGTACCGGATTGAGATTTTCCTTTGTAATTCCTAATAACTTGATGATAGGTCGACCGACCAAAACACTAGAGCTACCGGTTATCGCAAAGACGATAAAGATGCGTATGAGTTCCCAGCGTTGTTCGACGACCCATTTGTTTTCCAATTTTTTGAAGATCACTAGGCACAATCTCGTAAGCAGATAGGTGAGAAACAGGGAGACCGAAGCGACGAGAATCAACGAAGTGTCGCCGAGAACTAGTTTTGCCAACTTGTACGAGCTGTACAAGAGGCCGATAATTCCTAAAAAAGGAAATAGGAAGTGCCAAGTTTTGGTGATTTGCCAATACGCCTTGAATTTTTGCATGGATTTCGTTTCAGACTGCAAATATACCTTGTCATATCAAATTCTTGGAAAGAAAGGCCCCAATCTTTGGCGATATTTTCGTTGAAAATAAATGAAGTAGTTGTACAATTTGTAATTGACCTCATAACCATAATCTATACCTTGTCGGTAATCGATCTGCATTTCATATAGATTGGGGTCGAAGAAATCGGATTGCAAAACCCTGCGATTCCACTCCATTACCATGAGCTGATTACGATTCTCCATAAAGGATTGGGAGTAATACCCCTCAGGTCGGGCTACGCTCTGTAACCAGATATTAAAGCCGGGTTCAATGATGATAATTTCATACTCGACTTCGGCATTGACGATTTCAATCGTATCGCCTTCCACTTGTTTAAAGGCCTCTTTTTCCGCATCTGTTATGGTCACGGCTTTTTTCGAATTACCACAACTGAAGGCAAAAATAACCACTACTATGAGTATAAGTATGGGATATATCTTTTTCATTCTTTTAAGATACAAAAAAACCGTCCATAAGGAGTGGACGGTTTTTTCAAAATGAATTATGGGTATTATTTTCCGAAAAGGCCTCCTAGAAGTCCACCTAGTCCTCCTTTTTTACCACCGAGAGCCATAGAGGCCACATCATCAAGAATACTGCCGTCACCATCGGAGTCAAGAAAAGTCTCGATCAGTGATTGCTGCTTCTGAGCCGTTTGTCCGCCTCCCATAAGACCTCCTAAAAGATCTCCGATTCCGTTGGAGTCGTTTACATTGTTCTGTCGCGACTGTTTGCCCAAATAACCCATCAAAATAGGAGCGGCTACTTTCAAAATGGTACCGATAGTTCCGGCATCCATTCCTGATTTTGAACTTAAAGCGTTTTCTACTTGCGGTTGTCTATTTCCCAAAACGTGGCCTAGAATTCCGGCACCGTCGTCCATTACCGAAGAATCGACTCCACCTCCGAAAAGGCCACCTAAATTATCCAATATACTTCCATCATGTTTGTTAGAGAGTGCATTCATCAAGCCTTGTGCACCTTCTGGTGTAGCGGCATTCTTTTTCATGGCACCCATTAATACGGGTAGCGCCATACTGAGCACACTTCCGGTTTGATCGGTCGATTGCCCTGTTTGGCCGGCAACGCCTTGAATGAGTTGTTTGCCCATAGGGCTGTTCATTAAGTCTAGTAATCCTGACATTTTAATTAGTGTTTAAAGTGAAAGCGTAATGTACAAAAAAGAGTCAACACATCTTAAAGGTACCCACCAAAATTATTTTAGCAACGCCATTATCTGTGTAGCAAGTTCCATGCCAATTCGATCTTGCGCTTCTCCGGTCGCCGCACCGATATGGGGAGTCAAGGAAATATTGGGATTCATCAGAATTTTGACTTCAGGATTAGGTTCCGATTCAAAGACATCAAGCCCGGCAAAAGAAAGTTTTTTATTTTCCAAGGCGTCTACCAAAGCCACCTCATCGATTACTCCGCCACGAGCAGCGTTGACTATTGCTGCGCCCTCTTTCATCAAGGCGATTTCCGATTTGCCGACGACATACTCTTTTTGAGCAGGCACGTGTACCGTTACGAAATCAGCTTCGCCCAGCAAGGCTTGTTTGTCCGTACTTTTGAACTCAAAAGAGACCGATTGCCCATCAAAGAAGGGTACTTCAACTGTAGCACTATCGATATAAGGATCGGAATAGATCACTTTCATTCCTACGCCCAGGGCTATTTTCGCTGTTGCCTGACCGATTCTACCGAAACCGATGACCCCTAAGGTCTTTCCGCGAAGTTCAATACCTTTAGCATAGGATTTTTTAAGTTCCTTGAATTTGGTATCGCCATCTAAAGGCATATTTCGGTTGGCATCATATAGAAACCGTACACCGCCAAACAGATGGGCGAACACCAATTCGGCCACCGAGGCCGAAGAGGCTGCGGGTGTATTGATTACGTGCAGTCCCTTTTCTTTTGCATAGGCCACATCGATATTGTCCATACCGACACCACCTCTTCCAATAAGTTTTAGAGTAGGGCAATTATCGATAATGTCGGTTCTCACCTTTGTGGCACTGCGTACCAAGAGACCTACAATGTTATTTTCATTAATGAAATTCACTAACTGTTCTTGGGCAACGGTAGTGGTGAGTACTTGAAAGCCTGCTTCCTGTAATGCGGTAATACCGGATTGTGAAATACCGTCGTTTGCTAAAATCTTCATAGGAAGAAAATTAAATGATTCGTGTTTGATTATATGTTGTCAGAATTCAAGTGTTGCGAAGCGGTTAGAACTAGTTCATAGGCTAGCTCATCATCTCCTCCGTCGCGTAACGAAAATTTCAAATCATGTTACGCTACAACTCCTGAAATTGTAGTTCGGACCGATTTTATCCTTTCCGTTCCATTTCGCTCATAACATCGACCAAAACGCCAACACTTTCCAAGGATAGCGCATTATACATCGAAGCCCGATAGCCACCAACAGAACGATGACCGTTCAGCCCATTGATTCCCGCTTCTTTCAATAATCCATCGAATGTGTCTTTCAACTTGTTATCGGTGAGATTGAAGGTTGCATTCATAATGGATCGATCTTCTTTTTTGGCGTAGCCATCGAATACCGGACTCAAATCGATTTCAGAATATAACAGTCGGGCTTTCTTTTCATTGATTTCTTCAATGGCAGGAATGCCGCCCAGATCTTTAAGCCATTGTAGCGTCAACATGGAAACGTATACCGCAAAGACCGAGGGAGTATTGAACATGCTGCCCTTTCCTATGTGCACCTGATAGTCGAGCATAGATGGAATTTGTCTAGACACCTTTCCGAGAATATCTTTTTTAACGATGACCAAAGTGGTTCCTGCCGGCCCCATATTTTTTTGCGCCCCGGCATAAATCAGATCGAATTGAGTGAAATCGAGTTGTCTTGAAAAGATATCGGAACTCATATCACATACCAAAGGCACATTAGCCGTTGGGAACTTCTTGATCTGCGTACCGAAAATCGTATTGTTCGAAGTCAGATGAAGGTAATCTAAACCAGAAGGAATCGCGTATCCCTTTGGGATGTACTTAAAGTTCTCATCTTGTGAGGAACCTACTTCAATGACTTCACCGAAAAGTTTCGCCTCTTTGATGGACTTATCGCTCCAAGTACCCGTATTCAGATAACCCGCCTTGGTTTCCAGCAAGTTGTACGCGATCATCAAAAACTCTATACTTGCGCCTCCTTGTAAAAAAAGGGCTTCATAACCTTGATTCTCCAAACCCAGTAATTCAAGTGCAAGGGTTCTGGCTGTTTCCATGACCTCAACGAAATCCTTGCTGCGGTGTGAGATCTCTATGAGGGAGAGTCCCGAACCGTTAAAGTCCATGACGGCTTCAGAGGCCTGTAGAAAAACTTCCTGTGGCAGGATACATGGTCCGGCACTAAAATTGTGTTTTTTCATAATTCTTTTGAAATACGTAAAGTCGGGTGTTTTTATTTTAAGCTTCTAAAGGTCTCAAAATTTTAGAGAATTTACCCTACACAAAACCAACTAAATCTGTGATGTTTTCAACAGGAACTCAACAGTGTCGACACCATCGGCATAATCGCTTAAGTTGGGTGATTGGGTGGCCCCAAATGCAACTTCTGAGGATAAGATCCCCTCGGAAACCACACATTGTAGCTTGTCTGAATCGTTGAACAGGCGTTGTTTAATACTTTCAATTGCGCTATAGGTCTCGTAGAAAAGCGAGGCGATGGGCGAGGCATAGTTTTCATCTTCCTTAAGGATCAGAAAACCATTATCGAGAATTTTGAATTCGCTCATGAGATAGACTGCCTTGTTGTAGTCGTAATTGTTGGCATATTTGGCACTGTCAATAACATTTCGGTACGTATAGATCGCTTCGAAAAGACGTTTGAAGTCGTACCCCTCTGGCACGAATATTTTCGATACGCTTCGGCAGCCTAAACCGTAATATCTGAAAATATCCTCTCCTAAGGCAGTCAGTTGAGCTTGGGATTCCTTTCCCGTCAAAACGGCCACCGAATTGCGGTTCCGTCTAATGATATTGGGGTATTTTCCGAAGTAGTGTTCAAAATAGCGAGAGGTATTGGTGCTACCGGTAGCGATGACGGCATCGAAGTTTTCCAATTTCGTATCGGTAAACTGTATTTTCTGCTCAAACAGTGGTTCTTGGTGGATCAAGTATCGCGTTAAAAACGGTAATAGCTGTGCATCATTACTGGACAGTTTGGCCAAGATAGCATTTCCGGTCATTAGCGCGGCTAGAAAATCATGAAAACCAACAAGCGGAATATTACCGGCCATGATTATGGCAACCCGCATCGGTCGCAGGTCTGAAATTTGGTATCCGGACAACCACGCTTCAAGTGTATCTTGGGTAAGCTGTTCAGACCAACCGTGCAGTGCGAAAAGAAGGTTTTCTTCTGTGAACCATCCGTTGTGATGTTTGGCTTGGGAAACTAGTTGATCCAGCTCCGTCGACCATGCAGAAGTCAATTCACGACCGCTTTGTTTGGTTTCCACATAGTCGCCAAGAAAACGACCAAGTTTAACAAAAGCTTCTAAGATTGAATTATACTGCGTCATTATATTTGTGAAAAATTAGCTTAGGAAGTACCTTTACACAAAATTAGGGATACTTTTAGTAGAACTAGACCGTTGATGATTAAAATCAACACGAAAATTGCAAAATGAATTAGGAATAGAACTTGATGTTTTCCAATATGTCTTTAGGATGAGGATGGCATTGGGTTTCGTAGAAGAAAAACCATGGCGATAATTATAACAGACGAATGTATCAATTGTGGTGCATGTGAGCCTGAATGTCCGAATACAGCGATTTATGAGGGTGCCGATGAATGGCGATACAGCGATGGAACCTCGTTAAATGGTGATGTAGTACTTCCGGATGGCAAAGCAGTCAATGCGGATGAAGTGCAAGAGCCGATAAGCGATGAAATCTATTATATTTCTCCTGATAAATGTACCGAATGCATGGGCTTTCATGAGGAGCCACAGTGTGCGGCGGTATGTCCCGTAGATTGCTGCGTACCCGACGAAGACCGAGTAGAATCGGAGGAGGTACTGTTGCAAAAGCAGGCCTTTATGCACCCGGAAGACTAAAACGCTTATCGTTTTTTCTGCGCATGCACGACAAAAGTGTCAAAGGCGTAGGAGGGTCGGTCTTCCATACGGATTACATCGTATCCCGTTTGGGTCAGTAATGCCTCCATTTCATTTTGGGTAAAAGCTTTGAAAATAACTTGGTCTTGACCAAGTTTGACTTGATGAATCCCCTCAAGTTTGTAATAGTCTGCAGTCCAGTTGACCAAATTCTCAGCCTGATTTTCGATATGCCAATATGAATTTCTTCTAAACTTGAGTTCACCTACCTTAGCGTTATGGACCACTCTAGGGTTTTTCTCGATGTAGGGTATGAAGCGATCGGCATCGATGCAGTCAAATATCAGATGTGCTTTGGGCCGTAAAGCCTGAGCGATAGCATCGAAGGTGTCGGTCAAATCGGTATGCGATACGAGATAGCTTGACGATCTGCCTGTAATCAAGGCTAAGTCAAAACGCTTTTCGGTCGAAAAGTTGCGCATATCGGCTTGCATAAATGGTACCTCAGGATTCTTTTCTCGGGCGAGTTGTAGCATGTGCTCGCTTAGGTCAATGCCGAGATAATGCTTAAAATGTGTAGCAAGGTAACGGGCCAAATTACCCGTACCGCAACCAATCTCAAGAATACTATCTACACCGATTTTTTCGGCCTTAGTTGTATAAAATTGAAATTCCTCATCGTATGCGATAAATCCCTGATACATGGTATCAAAGACTTTAGCCAATTCCGCTCCATATAGATTGCTTATGCTCATGCCCCGTTGAATTTAAAGTCCTTTCATCATTTTTGCTACGATTTCCTTCAATAATTTTGCGCTGACCATGGCGGTCATATGGTTGATGTCTCGTGACGGATTATACTCTACAATGTCTGCTGCTATTAGCGGTGCCTTTATCTGCTGAATAATATGTAAAAGTTGTCGGGTAGTCAATCCGCCCGGTTCGTGATGTGATACACCTGGCGCAAAGGCAGGGTCAAGTGCGTCTACATCCAGAGACAAATAGAGGGGATTTTCGAAGGTGGGGAGTCGGGTCAGATCCAAATCTCTCATGGGTATGATTTCCACTCCGAATTTAGCCGCCTGTACCTTTTGATGGTCCGAAAGTGTTCGTATCCCGACTTGTACCAGCCTTGAAGCCAATTGCTCTTCCATGATGCGCGCAAAGGGGCAGGCATGTGAATACCGGTCTCCTTCAAAATTATCATACAGGTCGGCGTGGGCATCGATGTGCAGCATGTCTATTGGACCATGCATTGCATGAATCGCCCTTAAAATAGGATACGTGATGGAATGGTCTCCCCCCAAGGTGAGCAAGGGTTGATCACTTTTAAGGTTTTTGGAGGTAATTCGTTCGATATCCCAATACTCCTTGATTTCATAATCTCCCGTATCATCGAAAAGCGCAGGGGAGATTTTGGTTCCGTCTTCTGAAAAATAATTGGCGGATTCACTATGATATGCCTCCCGGATGAGCGGCGGGGCCAGGGCCGGTCCTTTCAAATACGATGACTTTTCATCGAATAGTATTCCCTGAAGGGTAATTTTCTTTCCCATAGCTGATTTAATATTGAATACAGGCTAAAGATAATCGTTCCACTGAAATTATGTTTCGTCATTTTATAGGGTAGATCAAGAGGTAAAAGTTATCTTTGCGCCCGAATTCTTAATCCAGTGATTTATGAAAGCAGGTATCGTAGGACTACCCAACGTTGGTAAATCGACACTTTTCAATTGTTTGTCCAATGCAAAAGCGCAAAGCGCCAATTTTCCGTTTTGTACGATAGAACCGAATATAGGTGTTGTTAATGTGCCCGATACACGTTTAGAGAAGTTGGAAGACTTGGTGAATCCTGAAAAGGTGATTCCGGCCACTGTTGAAATCGTTGACATTGCGGGATTGGTCAAAGGAGCCAGTAAAGGCGAGGGATTGGGAAATCAGTTTTTGGGGAATATCCGTGAAACCGATGCCATTCTTCATGTATTGCGTTGTTTCGACAATGACAATATCGTTCATGTCGACGGTTCGGTAGATCCGATCCGTGATAAGGAGACCATCGATATGGAGCTACAGTTGAAGGATTTGGAGACGGTCGAAAAAAAATTGGATAAGGTAAAACGCGCGGCTAAGACCGGAAATAAAGAAGCCCAAAAAGAAGAGGCCGTACTTCTGGCAATCAAAAATGGATTGGAAGCCGGCACCTCGGTTCGGGCCATAGACCTTTCGAAAGATGACCGGAAAGAATATGTGAACCTGTTGCAGTTCATCACTGACAAACCAGTGATGTATGTATGTAATGTAGATGAGGATGCTGCGGCTGCGGGAAATGACTACGTAAATCAGGTAAAAGCCGCTGTCTCTGATGAAAATGCGGAGGTGATCGTGCTTGCTGTTGGCACTGAGGCCGATATTACAGAACTTGAGACCTATGAGGAACGTCAAATGTTTCTAGAGGATCTGGGACTTTCCGAACCCGGTTCAGCCAAACTGATCCGCGGGGCATACAAACTATTGAATTTGGAGACCTATTTTACCGCAGGTGTGAAGGAAGTGCGTGCTTGGACCATTCCGGTAGGAGCAACAGCTCCGCAGGCGGCGGGTGTCATCCATACCGATTTTGAAAAAGGGTTTATTCGGGCAGAGGTCATTTCCTATGATGACTATGTGGCCTATGGTAGTGAAACCAAGGTCAAAGAAGCAGGCAAAATGCGTGTAGAAGGTAAAGAGTACATTGTAAAGGATGGCGATGTGATGCATTTCCGTTTTAATGTCTAGTACTTTTTATCAGTTGAACTTCGTATTCCAGAAGTAAATAGATCTGCTGCTAGTACTGCAAGTCCTAATTTAGCCGAATGCCAAAAAACACTTCGGTAACCGGTATTGGTGTTGTTTTCGCCATCTTGGGTGTCGTGCTCTTTTCCGCGAAGGCCGTGATGGTCAAAATGGCCTATACGTATCAGGTTGACCATTTGACCCTGCTTTTGTTTCGCATGGGGTTTGCCTTTCCTTTTTACTTGATCATCGCTCTTGTAAGCAAACCACAACCAAATCAGCGGGTCACGACCAAAGACTATGTATGGTTGGTGCTTTTCGGTTTTTTGGGCTATTATTTGGCAAGTCTTTTCGACTTTATGGGCTTACAGTATCTCAAGGCGGGCCTAGAGCGGATTATCCTTTTCATCTATCCGACCATAGTCGTACTGTTGTCGTGGCTCTTCTTTAAAAAGAAGCTCACAAGACAGCAATTTTCGGCCATATTGATTACCTATGTAGGAGTGTTGATTACCTTTTGGGATGAAATCGGAATTTCAGGGGATGCGGTCTATTGGGGCGGATTCCTGATCTTTCTTAGCGCCTTTACCTATGCTGCCTATCTGGTCGGAAGCGGTTGGTTGATACCCAAATTCGGGGTGTTGCGTTTTACCTCGTATGCCATGTTGGTTTCTACGCTCTGTATTGCAGTTCATTATGCAATGGTGGCCGATTTCGACTTGTTCGATTACCCGGCAGAGGTTTATTATTTAGGATTGGCCATGGCCGTTTTCTCGACGCTACTACCTTCATTTTTGGTGTCTGCTGCAATCAAGCGTTTGGGGGCTTCCACTTTTTCCATTTTTGGAAGTCTGGGTCCTGTCTCTACGATTATCCTAGCCTTTCTCTTTTTGGACGAACGGGTAACGACCTTGCAGATTTTTGGAATGCTCGTGGTGATTGCAGGGGTGACCTTGGTTTCGCGGAAAAATAGCCATTGAACCACTCCGTTTGTAGTTGGTCGATTCTGATTGTTGGGAATGTAGTAATTTACTTTCTTTGAACAATCTCATTAGTATATCATTGGATTTATGAAATATTTTGTTTCCTCAGTTTTCTTTTTTCTTTTGCTTATTGGATGTTCAGATTCCGAAACAACCCCGGAAATCCCTGAAGAGGAGGTTTCGCTTCCTACGATTACTACAGTTGTAGTTACGGATGTTACCGATGTTTCTGCCCTTTCCGGTGGGAATGTCACGGATGATGGAGGCGCCGCAATTACCGATCGAGGAGTGGTTTGGGGAACTTCTACCGGACCTACTATTTCCGATAATAAAATTGCTAATGGCACTGGCAAAGGTGAATTTAATAGTTCGCTGGAAGATTTAGAAGCGAATTTAACTTACTATGTGCGAGCGTATGCCATAAATAGTGCGGGCACGGCCTATGGGAATGAGCTAAGTTTTAATACCCTTGAACCAGAACCTGTTGCAAAGGTTTTTGAGGGGGATGTTATTTTGACTTCCCAACAAGAAGTTGATGATTTCGGTGCTGAAAGTTATACAAGGGTTTCGGGCAAAGTCATTGTTAAGGATAGCAATACGCCATCGACAATTTTCGATTTAACTCCCTTATGGTCAATTAATTCTATAACAGGTAGTTTATATATTGAACAAAATAACATTCTGAATAAATTAGAGGGTTTTGATAGGCTGAAAACAATTGGGGGGGATTTGATAATCAGTTCTAATAATGATCTGGAAGCTATTAACGCATATAAGGAACTTGAGTTAATAGATGGTCGTCTTCTTATTAACAAGGTAGGCGGAGCTATCGACGGGTTCACCAAATTAAAGTCAATAGGCTCCGGATTTACAATGCAGTTTGTTAATGGAATTGAAGATTTGAATTTTTTCGAATCATTAGTGAGTATTGATGGATTTATAGAAATCATTTTTAATCAACAATTAAGGTCTTTAAGTGGTTTTGATAAATTAAATACCCTGAGTAAATTAAAGCTTTGGGGAAATGGTTCACTTTTATCGTTAGCCGGTTTGAATGGTATTACAACAATCAACGAAGGCCTTATAATTCAGAGTAATGGAGCTCTAGAAAGCCTTACGGGTTTAGAAACGCTAGAAAATGTTCAGGGTAGTGTAGAGATTTACTATAACGGACTTCTTAAAAGTCTAAATGGGCTTAAAAACTTAAAAAGTATAGGTTCAGGACTTGAAATAATCAATAATGATTTGCTTGAAAGTTTAGAAGGTTTGGGGAACTTAGAAACTACCGGTGCAAATGATGATTGTCTAGCTTGCCAAGGATCGATTATCATAGAATCCAATCCCCGGTTATTGAACATAGACGCCTTGGAAAATCTTACCACAGCTTGGTATGCTTACATCGAAATAAAATTTAATGCGAAGTTGCAAAATCTAGATGGATTGAGAAACCTGACTAATATTTACAAGTTCCAGAGTGATACTGGTGGTTTTGGAGCTACAATAGAGAGCAATAGCGTTTTAAATGACGTTTGCGGGATAAAGAATGTTTATGAAAGCAATCCTTTTAGATTTTATGTGCAAGGGAATCTTAACGGAACGGAAAATCCTGAGGGTAGTGCGCGGGATCTTTTGAGCATGTGTGACTAAGCAATTTCTATCAACAAAACCCCTATTCCCATTGTTAATTACTTTACTCGTTAGGGGTTTTATTTTTTTTAAAGTCGTGTTATCTTAGCCAACCAAGCTTAACATTCCCATAACATGGCGCAAAACTCCCAGTATACCGAAGATAACATTCGTTCGCTCGATTGGAAAGAGCATATTCGAATGCGCCCTGGTATGTACATCGGTAAGTTGGGCGATGGCTCTTCTGCCGATGACGGTATCTATATTTTATTAAAAGAAGTTATCGATAACTGTATCGATGAATTCGTCATGGGTGCCGGTAAGACCATTGAGATCCGTATCAAGGACAAGCAGGTCAAAGTACGCGATTATGGGCGTGGCATTCCGTTGGGAAAGGTCGTCGATGTGGTCTCTAAAATGAATACGGGCGGCAAGTATGATTCGCGCGCTTTTAAGAAGTCCGTTGGTCTTAATGGAGTCGGTACAAAGGCGGTCAATGCCTTGTCCAGTTTTTTTGAAGTGCAATCCTCCCGTGAAAATAAAATAAAGACAGCGGAATTCAGTAAAGGGAATTTGGTCAAGGAAGAAGGCCCTGTGGACACCTCGAAGCGCAAGGGTACCAAGGTCAGCTTTATTCCTGATGATGCCATTTTCAAGAAGTACAAGTACCGCAATGAGTATGTGGAACGCATGCTCAAAAATTATGTCTATCTCAATCCGGGATTGACCATTGATTTCAACGGAGAGAAATTCCATTCGGAAAATGGTCTCAAGGATCTCTTGGAAGACAATAACAATACAGGGGATTTCCTCTATCCCGTTATCCATTTAAAAGGAGACGATATTGAGGTAGCGATTACCCATAGCAAGACCCAGTATAGCGAGGAATACCATTCGTTTGTCAACGGGCAGAATACCACACAAGGAGGCACACACCAAACGGCCTTTCGAGAAGCTTTGGTGAAGACCATTCGCGAGTTCTATAAAAAGAACTACGATGCTTCCGATATTCGCAAATCGATAATTTCCGCAATATCGATCAAAGTCATGGAGCCCGTCTTTGAAAGCCAGACAAAGACCAAGCTCGGATCCACCGACATGGGAGGTGACTTACCCACGGTACGTACCTATATTAACGATTTTGTCGGCCGACGGTTGGACAATTACTTGCATAAGAATCAGGATGTAGCAGAGGCCTTACAAAAGAAAATCATGCAAGCGGAGCGAGAACGTAAAGAACTCTCCGGTATTCGAAAATTGGCCAAGGATAGGGCAAAGAAGGCCAACCTTCATAACAAAAAATTGCGGGACTGTCGCGTGCATTTGGGTGACGTCAAAAACGACAGAAACCTAGAGACCACCCTGTTCATCACGGAGGGTGATTCCGCTTCCGGTTCCATTACGAAATCGCGTGATGTCAATACACAGGCGGTATTCAGTTTAAAAGGTAAGCCCTTGAATTCCTATGGATTGTCTAAAAAAATAGTCTATGAGAATGAGGAGTTCAACCTGCTACAGGCGGCACTGAATATCGAAGAATCGATGGAAGATCTCCGCTACAAGAACATTGTCATCGCAACGGATGCAGATGTTGACGGAATGCACATTCGCTTGCTACTGATTACCTTTTTCTTGCAGTTCTTTCCAGAGTTGATCAAAGAGAATCATTTGTATATTCTTCAGACACCGCTGTTTCGCGTGCGCAATAAAAAGGAAACGATTTACTGTTACAGTGATGAAGAACGTAGGGCCGCAATTGAAAAATTGACCGGTAAGCCCGAAATTACCCGATTTAAAGGTTTGGGTGAAATATCCCCTGATGAGTTCAAGCATTTTATAGGAGATGATATCCGATTAGAGCCGGTAATGTTAGACAAGGCGATGTCGATAGAAGAATTGCTTAGTTTTTATATGGGAAAGAATACCCCGGACCGTCAAAAATTTATTATCGAAAATTTGAAGGTTGAAATAGACCTGGTCGAAGAAAACCAATAATTAACCCGGTCGCCAATCGGCGAACCCAACTAAACTAGAGGATTTTAGCTGTATGGCTGAGAACGAAGAAGATTTAAATTCACCGGCAGATGAAGAGGGGCTACCCAAGGGAGAGGAAGAAAACACCAACGTACCCTCTGAAGAAGAAGGTGAGGATTTAAACGAAAAATCCGCTACTGAAGCGGAAGCCGATACAACGGATTCCGAAGATATGGCGAACGAAGAAGATGCCCAAGACGATGCCCTGACCAAGGTAACCGGTATGTACAAAGACTGGTTCTTGGATTATGCCTCTTATGTGATCTTGGAACGTGCGGTACCCGCTATCGAAGACGGATTCAAACCGGTACAACGCCGAATCATGCATGCGCTTAAAGAGCTCGATGACGGTCGCTATAACAAGGTGGCGAATGTCGTGGGGCACACCATGCAGTACCATCCCCATGGTGATGCGAGTATTGCCGATGCCATGGTGCAAATGGGGCAGAAAGACCTGTTGATCGACACCCAGGGAAACTGGGGTAATATTTTAACCGGAGACCGTGCTGCGGCCTCCAGATACATTGAAGCGAGACTCTCCAAGTTTGCTTTGGATGTCGTATTCAGTCCTAAGATTACCGAATGGCAACAGTCCTATGACGGACGCAAAAAAGAACCGGTCAATCTTCCGGTGATGTTTCCGCTGCTTCTGGCACAAGGGGCTGAAGGTATAGCAGTAGGCCTTTCCACGAAAGTGCTTCCGCACAACTTCAATGAATTGATCGATGCCTCTATCAAACATTTGGAAGGCAAACGATTTAAACTTTTTCCCGATTTCCCGACAGCGGGTATCATCGATGTCACCAATTACAATGATGGCATGCGTGGGGGTAAGGTACGGGTACGGGCCAAGATTTCCCAGATGGACAAGAATACGTTGGTGATCAATGAAATTCCTTATGGTACTAATACCTCTTCATTAATCGATTCCATCCTAAAGGCAAATGATAAGGGAAAGATCAAGGTGAAGAAAATCGAGGACAACACCGCTGCGGATGTTGAAATCTTGATTCATTTGCCCAGTGGTATATCGCCCGATAAGACCATAGATGCGCTTTATGCGTTTACCTCCTGTGAATCGTCTATTTCTCCATTGGGTTGTATTATCGAGGATAATAAACCACTTTTCATTGGGGTCACCGAAATGCTAAAACGCTCGACGGATGCTACGGTAGAGTTATTGCGTCAAGAACTGGAGATACAACTCGGGGAACTGGAACAACAGTGGCATGCCGCCTCTTTGGAACGTATTTTTATCGAGAACCGAATCTATCGCGATATCGAGGAGCAAGAAACCTGGGAAGGGGTCATCAAAGCGATCGATGAAGGACTTAAACCGCATACCAAGCATCTAAAACGGCCTGTGACGGAGGATGATATTGTTCGTTTGACCGAAATTCGTATCAAGCGTATCTCCAAGTTCGATTTGGACAAGGCCCAACAGCATCTTGATAATCTAGAGGAAAAAATTGCCGAAGTCAAACACCACCTTGCGAATATCATTACCTATGCAGTCGACTATTTCAAACGCTTGAAAGCTACCTATGGTAAGGGAAGGGAGCGGAAATCGGAAATTCGAATATTCGATGATATTGAAGCCACAAAGGTGGTCATTCGCAATACCAAGCTGTATGTGAATCGCGAAGAGGGCTTTGTGGGCACTTCCATGCGACGTGACGAATATGTTACGGATTGTGCGGATATCGATAACATCATCGTCTTCACGAAAAATGGCAAAATGATGGTCACTAAGGTTGATTCTAAGACCTTTGTAGATAAGAACATCATTCATGTGGCGGTCTTTAAAAAGAAAGACAAGCGTACTACCTATAATTTAATTTACAAAGACGGAAGGGGAGGACCCAGTTACATCAAACGCTTTAACGTTACTAGTATTACCCGAGATCGGCTATACGATGTCGGTACAGGAAAAGCGGGCACCGATATACTTTATTTTTCGGCCAACCCGAACGGAGAGGCAGAGGTCATTACGGTATTGCTTCGTCAGGCTGGTAGCATTAAAAAGCTAAAGTGGGACCTGGATTTTTCAGATGTTCTCATCAAAGGTCGGGGCTCGAAAGGAAATTTGGTCACCAAATATTCCGTAAAGCGGATCGAATTGAAGGAGAAAGGACTTTCTACGCTCAAACCTCGAAAATTATGGTTTGATGATACGGTACAACGCTTAAATATGGATGAACGAGGTGAGTATCTTGGTGAATTTACCAGTGAAGACCGCTTGCTTGTCATCAATCAGCAGGGAAACATTAAGACCGTCATCCCCGAACTGACATTGCGATTTAATGATGACATGATCGTCTTGGAAAAATGGGAACCCCAAAAACCGATATCCGCAATTTATTGGGAAGGGGATAAGGAACTATTTTATGTAAAGCGCTTTTTAATCGATAATCCCGAACGGGTTGAATCGATCCTTACCGATCATCCGAAATCATACCTTGAGAAGGTCTTTACGGATTATCGTCCTAAGGCGGAAATTGTATTCGCCAAAAAACGGGGTAAGGACCGACAGGATAACTTGGAAGTCGATCTCGAACAGTTTATCGCCATCAAGGGTATATCGGCGATGGGAAATCAATTGACCAAAGACAAAGTTTTGGAAATCAATGCGATGGCCCCATTGCCTTACGAGGTGCCCAAGCCGAGAGAAGCTTCTGAAATAGAGGTGGTAGACGAAGAGAATGTAGTGACTCAAGAACTATCGGTAGCACCCAAAGAACCGCCGGCGAGCGATAAAACATCCACAAAGCCCACTGACCAAGAGGATGTTGATGATGATGACGAAGAAGGGCAAATAACCTTGTTTTAGATGAAATGGTTTAAAGTTCGTTTTTCATGAAGAAATTTATCGAAGAATTCAAGAATTTTGCGATTAAGGGCAATATGGTCGATATGGCTATAGGTATCATTATTGGTGCTTCGTTTAATGCTGTTGTGAACTCTCTGGTAAAGAAAGTAATTATGCCCCCCCTGTCGTTACTGACGGAAGGTGTTAGTCTGGGGAGTAAATCCTATGTATTGCGAGAAGCCTCGGAAGGGGTAACCGAAGTTGCTATCGGTTACGGAGATCTATTGAATGTCCTTATTGATTTTATAATTGTGGCCATGACCATATTTTTGGTTATCAAGGGTATGAACCGTTTTAGAGATAAGGCGGAGGACCCTGAAGATGCCGAGGTGGAAACACCAAGGAATATTCAATTGCTATCTAATCTTGAAAAACTTATGAAAGAGCAGAATGAACTGTTACGGAAGAACAAGGAGTGATTTTGTTTAAGCAATAGGCCATTCTTATACCGGCATATCCCAAATCATTTAACAACTTGTGCATTCGATCTTAATATCCCTATATTTAGCAAAATTTAAATTTTTAAATGGATTTAACTAACCCCCTGGTTTACGGAGTTCCCGCTTTTATCGCCTTTATTTTATTGGAAATCACCTATAGCCATACGCATGGAGACAAAGATTTGTACGTATGGAAAGATTTAATGGCGAGTGGTGCCATGGGTATCGGTTCTGCCATATTAGGGCCATTGATCAAGGTAACCGTGCTGATCGTCGTTTTTAATTTCACCTATGAATTGTTCAATCCTGAAGTTGATGGGGTGCGAATGAATATCATGGGCTATAAATCTTTTGGCTATGAGTGGTATATCTTTCTACTCTGCCAACTCGCGGATGATTTTACCTATTATTGGTTTCATAGGGCCAATCACGAAATACGGCTGCTATGGGCTGCGCATATCGTACATCATTCCTCAGACCATTTTAATTTAGGTACCGCCATTCGAAACGGCTGGTTTACGTTGCTTTATAAGCCTTTCTTCTATATGTGGATGCCGGCGATCGGGTTTCCGGTAGAGGTGGTGATTTTTGCGTTGGCTATCGAGTCGTTCTGGCAATTTCAATTACATTCGAAATATGTTCCGAAAATGGGGTGGATCGAAAAGATATTCAATACGCATACCATGCATCAGGTACATCACTCGCAAAATGTGGAGTACCTTGACAAAAACCACGGTGGGTTCTTGAATATTTTTGACAAGATATTCGGCACATGGAAGGAACTGGATGATGATGTTGAAGTCAAGTTCGGGGTAATTCACGCGCCTGATTCCTATAACCCTTTGGTCATCCTCACCCATGAATTCAAGGACATTTGGAACGATATGAAAAAGTCGCCCAATTTATGGCATAAGTTCATGTATGTTTTCGGCCCTCCGGGTTGGAGCCATGACGGTAGCACCATGACGGTAAAGCAGCAGCAACGCTTGTTTAAAGAACAACAGTCTCAAAATCCACAAATGGTCTTTGAACGGCCTAATTGAGAAGAGCGTAAGGAAAATCATAGCCTTTGGGCATATTTCATACATCTTTTAGAACGCTATGTGGCCTCAAAGGGCATGTAGGTTTACTCCTAACACCGAACCCCAACTTTTACAATCACCCTGTTTTGGATAATTGTTTCAACAGATTGACGGCCTTTTCTGCATCGGAGTGTTCGACAAAAAGATGATCGTGGTAAAATCCTGCGATCACATTACAACTGATGTGGTTTTGGGCGAGAACTTCTGAAATGGCGGCGGTCAATCCGACCGCGTTAAGAGCGGAATGTACTTCTAGGGTAATCCAGGCAGCAACAAAGTCATATTCAAGATGAAGTGCATCGGCTTTCGATTGTTCCAGTACAAGGGTCACCCCTTCGACTTCCTTAAATTCACAAATGGTATCGTGGCGATCAATGTCATTAACATCGGCTACTGTGGTAAATACATAACTCCCATGCTGCAGGGTAGGCGTCATGTTTCGAATCAGTTCGGTAAGATTGGTTTCCCCTGACATGCCCTTAATATTTTAACGTAATCTGGTTCTCGATATAACCTCTAGAGGCAAACAACATCCAAACTCACTCTTCCGAAGGAATTTCCCTGATTTCCGATTTCGTATTCTTTTTCATGCGCAAGTCTAAAAATTCGACCAATAATGAGAAGGCGATAGCGAAATAGAGATAGCCTTTAGGTATGATGCCCACTTCATTACCGAAAACGACCAAATGGGCGATATGGGCGCCTTCCGCTATCAACATAAAACCAATGAGAATCAAAAAGGAAAGTCCTAATATCTGAATGGATGGGTGCTTATTCACAAAGTTGCCAACGGGATTGGCAAACAACATCATGATCACTACGGATATAACCACGGCAATGATCATCAGCACAAGGGCATCATTCGGATTGGGTGAGATGCCATTGGTCATTCCGATTGCGGTCAAAATGGAGTCGAATGAAAATACGATATTGATAAGGGTTATTTGTATGATAGCTTTCCTCATTGAGGTGGATCGACCTCTTTTCACTTCAATTTCATCATGGCCCTTGTGTTCTACTTTTTCATGAATCTCACGTGTACTTTTATAGAGGAGAAAGAGGCCTCCCGCAAATAAGATCAGCGCTTGACCGCTCACCCCTCCGGAAATCCATCCTTTATCAAAAACCCAAAAGGGTTTTGAGGCGGCAGTTAACCAGGTAATACCGAATAGCAATACAATTCGCATGACCATGGCCAGCACAAGCCCGATATTCGTCGCCCTCTTTCGCTGTCCTTCCTCCAATTTGCCGGCTGCGATTGAAATGAAAATGATATTATCAATTCCAAGAACAATTTCTAAAAAGGTCAAGGTTAAAAGTGCGATCCAGGCATCAGGACTTGCGAATATTTCGAACATGGTTGAAGTGTTTAGTTGGTTTTTGTGACAGTGCCCCTTTGTTTCTTGGCCTCCCCCACAATACTGTATTCAAATGTATAAGAATTATCGGTGGTAGACAATATTTTCATATGTATGGGTTTCTCTTCGGCCTTGCTTTTTGGATTTAATTTTTTTACGATATACTCGCAATCATTGATCCACCGCACCGAGGAAGAATCTGCTTTACCAGCAAAATAGTCCACTTCCAAGTTGTCGTTTCTGGTAAAGGTGGTTTTGAGTTCTTTGCCATCGACTATGGAAGTGAAGGAAAAGGCACCGTTTTTAAAATCGGAACAATTGCGTTCAGGCTCATAACAGCCTAAGAGGACAACAAAGAGGAGAATCAGGTATAGGGTTTTCAACATGAGTACAAAATAATGAAATAGGAAGGAGTTGTCGATAGCCCAACCCCTCTTTTTTTAACGATTTCGATTTTTTTGTGGCTCTTGCTGCCGCTATGCCTCGATTGAACTATTTTTGATGAAACTCCTTAGGGCGATTATGATCACGAAACCAGCGTATACAAAGTTTAAAGAAATCAGGGTTCAAGGCCGCTACGTTACGAATGCGCACATCATTCCACTTTTAGAGGAAAAAAAGGAGGGATTTGAGGTTGAAACTATAGGATATTCTGTTCGTAAACGACCGATTCATTCCATTACTTTGGGAAGTGGACCTTTAAAGATCTTAATGTGGTCTCAAATGCACGGCAATGAGTCCACTACCACAAAAAGCGTGTTGGACCTCCTTAATTTTTTAAGTGCGAACGAGAAGTATTCGCAGCATATCCGTAAACAATGTACCCTTAGGATCATTCCTATTTTGAATCCCGATGGGGCAGCGGCTTATACGCGGGTGAATGCAAATCAAGTGGATCTCAATCGTGATGCCAAAACTAGAAGTCAGCCCGAAAGTACTATACTCCGAGGCGAGTACGACAGCTTCGCACCTGATTTTTGTTTCAACTTGCACGACCAACGGACCATTTATAATGTAGGGTCGACTCCTAAACCTGCAACCCTTTCTTTTTTAGCCCCTGCCCACAATGTAGAACGAAGTATTTCGGAGACCAGACGAACGGCGATGCAGCTTATTGTGGCGATGAACGAAACCTTGGAGACCTTGATACCTGGCCAAATCGGACGGTATGATGATACCTTTAATGACAATTGCGTGGGGGATACGTTTCAACTATTGAATACACCGACTATTCTCTTTGAGGCCGGGCACTTTCATGAAGACTATCGACGAGAACAGACGCGGGAGTATCTCTTTCATGCCTTGGTACATGTATTAAAAACCATTGCTGAAAATAAGATTGAAAGCTATAATGGCAATGCCTATTTTGAGATTCCTGAAAATCAAAAGGACTTTTTTGATATCCTAGTCCACAACGTTCCTGAAGAGAATTCCAACAAACGAAAAGATATCGGGATTCTGTTTACAGAGGTCCTGGCGAACGGAAAAATCGATTTCGAACCAAGGGTTGTACAAGCTGGAAATCTCGAAGGATGTTTTGGGCACCAGACGTATGATTTCTTGAACACAGCTGATCTTAAGGAACTAGAAAAACAAAATTTCCGCGAACTTCTGTAAGACTATCTTTGAACATATTTAGATAAAATCAAAAAAACATTACGTTTTTGTTATAAAAAATGGTTAAATGATGCATTTTATCTCTTAAAGTCTTATTTTTGCCCAAAAATCTGATAACCTATGTCAAAAGTAAAATTAGACGAAATTGACCACCAAATTCTGGACATGCTCATTGACAATACCAGAACTCCCTTTACGGATATTGCCAAAAAATTGCTGATTTCAGCGGGGACTGTTCACGTACGTGTCAAGAAAATGGAAGAATCAGGAATCATCAAAGGTTCTTCCTTAACTCTTGATTATGTGAAGTTGGGATATGCTTTTATCGCATACGTCGGCATCTTTTTAGAGAAAACACACCAGACAAAATTTGTGTTGGAACGTTTAGAACAAATTCCATATGTCACTATTGCGCATATCACGACCGGAAAATTCAATATTTTTTGCAAAATCAGAGCTAGGGATACGAATCATGCGAAGAACATCATCTTTAAAATCGATGATATCGAAGGCATCAGCAGAACCGAAACCATGATTTCCCTAGAAGAGAGTTTCAATGATAAGAAACGTTTGATGCATAAAATATTCAATGAATTGTAATTAAACCTATTTTTTGAAATAAATCCCATTCAGTTTTTGATTGGGATTTTTTATTCGACAGCAAATGAAAAAAAACGAATTGACATCACCGGAGTTTGAGGAGTTTTATGGAATCTACCTGAACACTTTGCCAGATGATACGGTCTTAATGGACCAATTGAAAAAGGGACATGATAATTTTCCGAAGTTTATTAGGAGTATTCCGGAAGATAAATTGCAGTATGCCTATGCGGAAGGTAAATGGACAGTCGCTCAAGCCTTATTACATATCGTTGATTCAGAGCGTATTTTTCAATATCGTGCCTTCCGGTTTTCTCGGGAAGATGCTACGCCATTGATGGGCTTTGATCAAGATGATTATGTACTGGAAAATGATTCAAGGGGAGCTACTCATGACCGTATAGTGAAGGCGTATCAAGTTGTTCGCGAGTCGACAATACAGGTGTTCGAGAACCTTGATGATCGAATGTTGAGACATATGGGTACGGCAAGTAATCTACAATGGAGCGTTGCCGGATTGGGTTTCGTAATCTGCGGCCATCAAAGACACCACAGAAATATCATACGGGAACGATACCTGTAATCAATCCAGGTCCATATCGTCATCTCCCTCGTTATCGGTATTGAATTCCGATTCGTAGTCGGTGGTATCCGCTTCTTCAAGCACGGCTTCTTGTTTTGTTTCGAGCTCCTTTTCGATATTATCCTCAAAATTGGAAATGAAGCTGGCGAGGCTCTTGCTTATCTTCACAAGATAAAGGGTATCCGAAGTTTGGATTTCCACAGCTTCTACGATTTCACCATGGCCATTTCTAAAAGAAATGATATCGTCGTCACCATACCCATCAGGATAGGTTTCGATCAATAAGGCTGCCAATTCATGGTCTAACTTTTTGTAATCAACAAGTTTACGTAACATAGTAGTAGGTTTGATCTGGTTTTTTATTTAGATACCTAAACTATGTTTTTTTTTCTTTCGAATTTCTAAAGAGTTGTCAATGACTTGATTTAGTATATGAATCTATTGTTCTTTGTAGTATGCGAATGCTTCCCGATACAAATTTATTGGAATTTGAACATCGATTACCGGTTCACCGATACGCTTGAGCAGTACAAAATTAATATTGCCATGTGAGTTTTTCTTATCGAATTTCAAGAGGGAAAGAATATTATATATATCCTCATCCGTAAATTCGACTTTCGCGTACCTACTGAGGAAGGTAGTTTTGATATCCCTGAGTTCATTTTCTGAAAGTCCCGATAACTGATGTGCAAGATAGCCCTCTAAGATCATTCCAATGGCGATGGCCTCTCCGTGCAGTAGGGTCTCATGATCGGGGCTTTCTAAAAAATAAGACTCGATAGCATGCCCTAACGTATGACCGTAGTTCAGTATTTTTCGTAGCCCTTGTTCCGTAGGATCCTCGATAACCACACTGTTTTTGATCTGTACCGAGGTGTGTATCATCGTATCAAGTCCATCAAAGGTTGAAACCGCCTTTAGGGTTTCCCAGTACGGGTTGCTCTGAATAAGGCCATGTTTGAGCATTTCGGCATATCCGCTCTGTAACTGACGTTCTTCCAATGTCTTTAGAAATTCACTGATGACCAAAACCATTTTGGGTTGGTTGATTACCCCGATCTGGTTTTTTAACGACCCAAGGTCGACACCGGTTTTTCCACCTACCGAGGCATCTACCATGGCCAGTAGCGTTGTGGGTACGTTTATAAAATCCACTCCGCGTTTGAAAGTCGATGCGACAAACCCGCCAAGGTCCGTGACCACGCCACCACCTAAATTAATGACCAAACTCTTGCGATCCGCATCAAGTTCAGAGAGCGCCCTCCATAAATTCATGCAGGTATCGATATTCTTATTGACCTCTCCAGAAGGGATTTCCAGCACCTCAAAATGATAATCTCCCTCAATAGCGGCCATAAACGAGGGTAAGCAACACTCATAGGTATTCTCATCGACGATGATAAAAAGGGAAGAGTACGCACTCTGCGCTAAATGTTCGTTCAAACTTTGATACGCGAGCTGATTGAAATGGACTGCATAGGCAGTGGTTCTTATGGATTCCATCATGGGTTAGATGCTTTGTGTTGCCGTCACAACAAGAGGTGAGGACATTAAGCCTGCAAAATAAAGGTTATTTTTTATCAAAAGAATAGAATTCAGGTCTTTATCTTTGACATCGTTAATTTTCTGAATACTATGGATCGAATTTTTGAAGATACAGCGACGGCCTTTGCCTTAAAAACCGACTCTGAATTAGAACGTGCCTATTTTTTGTTCAAGATGATTGCCAACGAACCCCTGGTACGCATCGGCACGGCCATGACCAATTTTGCCATTAAGGCGAATTTGCCGGTAGAAGGGTTGATACGGGCGACGGTCTTTGATCATTTTTGTGGTGGTGTGAATGAAGAAGACTGCTTACCTGTGGTAGATCGTATGTTCGAGAAAGGGGTATGTTCCGTTTTGGATTATTCGGTAGAAGGCAAGAACGAAGAAGACCCGTTTGATAACGCCCTAGAGATGATCCTTAGGCTATTGGATTTTGTTAAAGAAAAGGATTCCATCCCTTTTGCCGTTTTCAAACCGACGGGTTTCGGGCGTTTTGCGCTTTACGAAAAAGTAAGTCAGGGAAAACCACTTACCGAAAAGGAATCGAAAGAATGGCAGCGGGTCATCAATAGATTTGATAAGGTCTGTAAAAAGGCCTATGACCTTGATGTTTCCCTTTTGATCGATGGAGAAGAAAGCTGGATGCAAGATGCAGCGGATCAAGTGGTGGAAGACCTCATGCGGACATACAACACCAAAAAGGCCATTGTTTTCAATACGTTGCAGATGTACCGTTGGGATCGTTTGGACTACCTCAAGGGATTACATGAAAGAGGAAAAGCAGACGGGTTCAAGATCGGAATGAAAGTGGTTCGTGGTGCCTACATGGAAAAAGAGAACGACCGAGCGGAAGAGCATGGGTATACTTCCCCGATTTGTGCTTCGAAGCAGGCCACAGATGAAAATTTTGATGCCGCCATCAAATACATGCTAGAAAACTTGGAAGGTATTTCACTTTTTGCGGGCACACACAATGAAGAGAGTAGTTATCAACTGATGGAGCTGATGTCCGATTTGAACATCTCCAATGCCGACCCCAGAATTTGGTTCGGACAGTTGTACGGCATGAGCGATCACATTTCCTTTAATTTGGCGGATAAGGGATACAATGTCGCCAAGTACTTGCCTTTCGGTCCTGTGAAAGACGTTATGCCCTACTTGATCCGTAGAGCGGAGGAGAATACTTCCGTTGCCGGGCAGACCACCCGTGAACTATCGTTATTGAAAAAAGAACGGAAACGCAGAAAAATCTAGTTATTAGTAAGCAGTAAGCAGTAAGCAGTAAGCAGTAAGCAGTAAGCAATTAGCAGTGACCAATTCTGAATTATTTTCAAATATCAGACGTAAAGCGTAAAGCGTGAGATTTGGAATTTGAAATTTTTTGAGGGCAATGAACAATTCAGAATTCAGCTACTACTTCAAAATCCATAATGACCACTTTGTTTGCGCAATTGGCAACGTTGATTCGGGTCAGACCTTCATCCGTTTCGTGATTGATCCGATATTTTTTACAAGGTGCGGCCTCCGTATCGCTTTTGGAAAAATCAACATCCCCAGCGGTGAAAAAAATATGCAATGCAGTGGTATCCAATTCCTTGTTTTGTAGCATTGTCCCTATTTCATCAGAATAAGTAATGGGTTTGGATCGCATATCCTTCAGCGTGCGGCAGTTGGGCAGATAACAAAAAGAGACGCCCGTCTCCTCGGTCTTTTTCTTAAAAAAGAAGGCGAGAAAAACTATACCAATGGAAAGACCGAATAAATAAAAACCAAGACGTTTAAAAAAACTGGCATCGAATAAGGACATAGGAATCGCTTTGGGGCTTTCTTAAAATATGAGGAAATTGATATCGCTATACTGCAAATCGAACCATTCACCAACCGACTTACTGGTCAAGATACCATGATACATATAAAGTCCGTTACGCAAGCCTTTGTCAAAACGTAGCGAATTTTCAAGTCCACCTTCTTCACCCAATTTCAAAAGGTACGGGGTGAAGATATTGCTGATCGATATCGATGCTGTCTTAGGGTATCGCGAGGGAATATTGGGTACTCCATAATGGACCACACCGTACTTTTCAAAAGTGGGTTTCTCATGCGAAGTGATTTCACTGGTCTCAAAGCAGCCGCCCATATCGATACTTACGTCGATGATGACCGCGCCTTTTTTCATATGTTCGACCATCGTATTGGTCACTACAACGGGCGAGCGTTCTTTGCCACGCGTCGCACCGATAGCCACATCACAACGTCTTAGGGCTTTCATCAAATTCTTGGGTTGTACAGTAGAAGTGTATACGGTTTGGTGCAAACTGGTCTGAATGTGACGTAATTTGGTAATGGAATTATCAAAAAGTTTGATGTTGGCGCCCAATCCTATTGCGGAACGGGCCGCAAATTCACCTACGGTACCGGCGCCTATGATAACGACTTCAATGGGCGGTACACCACTAATATTACCAAACATCAATCCGTTACCATCATTGGTCGCGGCCAATAGTTCTGAAGCGATAAGTACTGAAGAAATTCCGGCAATTTCACTGAGCGAGCGGACAACCGGATACTTGCCATCATCGTCTTTTATATACTCGAAAGCGACTGCAGTGATCCGTTTGCGGGCCAGTTCTTCAAAATACTTTTTGCTTTGTACTTTTAATTGGAGTGCGGAAATGATGGTACTCTGCGGGTTCATCATTTCGATTTCCGCGAAAGTCGGTGGCTCCACCTTTAAGATCAAGGGGCAGCCATATACTTTTTTAGGGTCTTTGGCAATTTCTGCTCCTGCATCCGCATATTCGATATCGGAATAGAACGCGCCTTCCCCGGCACCGGATTCTATCATGACGCGATGCCCATTGGCTGTAATAGCAGTGACTGCATCAGGGGTAAGGCAGATACGTTTTTCTTGAAATTGATTCTCTTTGGGTACCCCGATAAAAAGTTCTCCCTTTTGTTTGAGAACTTCCAAGGTTTCTTCCTGAGGAAGTAATTGTTGCTTACTAAAAGGTTGGTCCATGAACGGAAATTATTCAAGATGGAAACCCATCAAATCAAATTTACGATTTTAAAATGAAAAAGGTTTGGAAATGGACGAACAGGCAGTTAGAATTTAAGATGCATCCAGTCTCTTAGATTGTTCTGAAATTGGCGAAAGATAAGTTCGATATTACCAGTAGAAAGTTTTGCATCGATCCATTCGGAAAGAGAGCGGTACTCTACGGTATCGGGAGTTGGGGTGTCGAGGTCTTTCTTTTTTTGGACTTGTAGTTTTGATCTTTTGGCTTTTAATTCGTTAAGCTCGACCTCCATAGCATCCAGGTCGATACCGTTGACATATTTGTCATATAATTTAATCCTTATAAAATAAACGAAAGGGATAACAGCCATACAAATCGGTAGAAGCCACCAAATATTTTCGGTGTCTATTACCGTATCTTCAGAAAATAAAAGTTCAAATATTTGGAAAGCGTAGGTCGCAATTGGGATCATAATAATATGATACCACCAATTTTTGGAAGTGAAAAACCAAAAAAGGCACAGAATTAACGGTATTGTTTTTTGAGTATAGAACCAGAGGTTTGTTGAGATACTATCAAATCCATTACTTCCTATCTCGAAAAATAAAAATGAAATGGTTTGGTGGGCATCTTGACTATTTGGGCCTGGAAAGTAATCGTAAAGTTTGTGTAATATAGGGGTAAGTGCTACAATGAACATTATAAATGTTTCAATGTAAATTGCCTTTTTTACGTTCCCCTTCCTCTTCGATTCTCTCGACATAAATCAAAACTTTAATCTATCAACAGAAAAAGGGCAATATTATTGCCCTTTTCAAATAATAAACTAAAGTATTTAATCTATTTTTTGTGAGGTTTTATTGATTTTTTGTCAATACCCACCTCGTACAAATCATCTTCTTGAGCGGTAGTATTGGGTTCACAAGAAACGGCTACCAGTAATACGACGGCCATAAGACCGAAAATTAGTTTTTTTGCTTTCATTTTCATTAAGTATTTAGTTAGAAATCGGACAGTATTCTAGGGTGCAAAGTAAGAAATAAAGTTTATTTTCCGTAGCTTTTCGATTTTAAATTGTGCATTTTGACGAAAAATTCAATGATTTCATCGATTTTATTGCAGTTCATCGAAATTTACACAATAAAAATGCGCATTTGACGATACGTGTAAATTCACAAACTAGGGTATTCTGACTGAATGGGTGGTCTTAAGACGCGAAGTTGTTCTTCACCAGCTTTTACGGTACCTCAAAATGCTATTGGTTGAGTTTCAATTCGCGGGTAAGTGCATCTACAATCTTGATGTGGACATGGGTCGCGTCTTCCGGAAGAAACGAAGGAATTTTTTCTGGCCACTCGATAAAAATCCATACATCTTGATTTAAATAGTCCTCAAAACCCAGATCCAACGCTTCCGTTTCGTCATTTATACGATAGAAATCAAAGTGGTAACCTAGGAGCTCCCCAGATTCAAAATGATACTCGTTTACAATACCGAAGGTAGGACTACTTCCCGAATCAGATCCGCCCAAAGCCTTAACCAAAGCCTTGGTCAGGGTAGTTTTACCAGCACCCATTTCTCCATGGAGACAAAGGGTTTTTGATTTGACGGAGGATAGCAACTCCCTAGCGACATCAGCTATGGAATTTTCAGTGTACGTAGTGCTCTTCATGAAGTGGAAACAAATAAAATTAGTTAGCGATGCCGCTAAATATTTTCAAATATAGTTTTTGATTGTTTTACGGCCTAATCTAAATAGCCCCTGTGTTTTGTTGTCTTTGAAGAACGCTACGGTGTCACAATGAAACTACAATGAAAATTCTAAGTATACTATAGTCAATAGGGTGATAGAACCCCATATTAGGACGCCGCTACAAATTGGTCTTGTATCTA
Organism: uncultured Flavobacteriaceae bacterium; assembly: GCA_947494565.1. Classification (GTDB taxonomy): domain Bacteria; phylum Bacteroidota; class Bacteroidia; order Flavobacteriales; family Flavobacteriaceae; genus Maribacter_C. The sequence goes on from CANLVG010000011.1 coordinate 167,039, forward strand.
ATATGGAGCGTTTGATTTGATCAAACTCAGAAAAGCAGGCCGAGGGTCAACAATCGGTGGTTGCCTATTTCAACTAGCCCGATTCTCGAAGAAAAAGGTGAGTATCTTGACCAGATCCTCGGTATTTTTATAATCGAGTTTCTCTTTCTTTATATAGGTATCCACCGCATTTTTATGTGTTCCAAAAAAGGCCATAAACGCTTTCTTTTTTCTGGGCAGTTCCAAAAGGTTGGGGGAGTTCGATTTAAAATCCGTGATGTAGTAGGTGTCGGGCAAATCAATAAATCGGGCTTTGGCACTTTCCTGAAAGGCTTCCTTCGCTTTTTTCGGGATGAATTTTTTGCGTTCCTTTAGGTAGAGCGTATGATCTGAAACGGACTTCATTTTTTCAAAGACCATTAATTTCGACCTTCCTTCCGCATCTGGATGCATTTTCACGATCATTTCCGCTTTAGGCCCATTTGTAAATTGTAGGTGCAGATTTTCCCTTAAGCGCAATTGCATCACTTTACCCTCTTCTTTCACCTCAACAACTTCATCCGCGGTATTCAAGCGTATGAACCTTGTTTTCGTTTCGTTTTCAATGGTTGCTGGTCTAAATTGCTCCTCGGCATAGGGTGAGCCATCAACATCGGCATAGCCGGTATTTTTCAGGTTGACCAAATATACGATCATATCCATGGGTTCATTAATGACCTGAACCGCTTGTGCGCCTGCTCCCAACAGGTGCAATGCGAAAATCGAAAAAAGCAAATACCTCATAATCAAGAATTTTAATGCCTCTTAAAGATACTATCTAGGTTCTAAAACCACAAAAGGTATGATCATTTCTTCTAAGGAAACCCCGCCGTGCTGGTAGGTGTTTCGGTAATAGCTTACGTAATGATTGTAATTATTCGGATAGGCAAAGAACAGGTCGTTCTTGGCAAATACGAATGAACTGCTCATGTTGATACTGGGCAAATGAATACTTCGGGGGTCTTGCGCTGCCAAAACATCCTTTTCTTCATAGGAGAGACTTCGGCCTGTTTTATAGCGAAGATTCAGGCTGGTATCCTTATCGCCGATGAGTTTTGAGGGCTGCTTTACATTAATAGTACCGTGGTCTGTGGTAATGATTAATTTCATTCCCATACCCTGTGCCTGTTGAATGATTTCCAAAAGAGGAGAGTTCTTGAACCAACTTTGGGTCAACGACCGGTAGGCCTTGTCATTGGAGGCCAATTCTTTGATTACTTCCATTTCCGTTTTGGAATGTGAAAGCATATCCACAAAATTATAGACGATCACGGTCAGGTCATTGTCCTTTTGGGAGCGAAAGTTCTGCGAAAGGTGTTTGCCTTGCTTGAGACTACTGATCTTATGGTAGTCCCATTTGAGTTGTAATCCCAGTCTTTTGATCTGTTCCCCTAAAAACTTATCCTCAAACAGATTTTTGCCGCCTTCATCGGTATCGTTTTTCCACCAATCAGGGTATTTCTTCTCCATGGCCAATGGGGTGAGTCCAGAAAAAATAGCATTTCTGGCATATTGGGTAGCCGTCGGCAAAATACTCAAGTATGATTTTTCATCTGTTTTTTTATAGAACGAACCAACCGTATCTTCAAAAGCGAACCATTGATCGTACCTCAGATTATCTACCACCACTAATAAGGTAGGCTGTTGCTGTAGTTCGGGTTGTACCCATTCCTTGAACAGGGTATGTGACATAACGGGGCCGTCTATATCGGTAAACCAATCTTCGTAATTCTTTTCGACGAATTTTCCGAATTGGTTATTCGCCTCGACCTTTTGTGACTCTAGAATTTCGAACATCCCTGAATCTTCGATATCCTCAAGACGCATTTCCCAATAGATGAGCTTTTTATACAGTTCGATCCATTCTTCATAGGAGTTCACCATAGACAGATCCATTGCGATCTTTCTGAACTCCTGCTGGTAATTGGCCGTCGTCTTTTCGGAGACCAAACGGGAATGATCTAGATTTTTCTTTAAGGAAAGTAGAATTTGATTAGGGTTTACGGGTTTGATCAGGTAATCGGCAATTTTAGAACCAATAGCCTCTTCCATGATAAACTCCTCTTCACTTTTGGTAATCATGACCACCGGTAAGCTCGAATTCATCACCTTGATCTCGTTTAAGGTTTCCAGACCCGATATTCCAGGCATATTTTCATCCAAGAATACGATGTCTACCCGGCTTTCGGAAAGCTCTTCCAATGCTTCCTGGCCACTCTGGCAGGTGATGACATCATAATTTTTATTTTGAAGAAAGATAATATGAGGTTTCAAAAGGTCAATTTCATCATCGACCCATAGTATTGTTATTTTATTCATAGTACAGGAAAGGTTAACTAGCTATAGGGGTTTTGACGGTATTTGATAGGCCGTATTCAAGAGCTAGTAATAAACTTCAAATTTATATATTGAGGTGTATCTATTAGACTTACTTTTAATAACTTTGATGCGCTAAACACAGCAAAGTCTATTCCATTTTGACAAAATCGAACAAGCTCAAAATATTCAATGATCCAATTTACGGATTTATTACAATTCCAAACACCCTAATATTCGACCTGATCGCCCATCCTTATTTTCAGCGGCTACGTCGAATTTCTCAAATGGGGCTGTCGTATTTGGTCTATCCCGGTGCACATCATACACGTTTCCATCACGCTTTAGGAAGCATGCATTTGATGTCACAGGCCATTCAAGTGCTTCGCTTTAAGGGAGTTGATATCACAAAAGAGGAAGAGGAAGGTCTATTATGCGCCATCTTATTACATGATATCGGTCATGGACCGTTTTCACATGCGATGGAAGAAAGTATCGTCGAAGGTGTGCATCACGAATACATTTCGATCCTTTTTATGGAAGATCTCAATGACAGGTTTAACGGAAGTTTAACGGTGGCCTTGAAGATTTTTAAAGGGGCTTACCCAAAAAAGTTTCTAAATCAATTGATTTCAAGTCAATTGGATATGGATCGCCTCGACTATCTGAAACGGGATAGTTTCTATACCGGTGTTGCCGAGGGAAATATTAACGCCGAACGCCTGATCAGTATGATGAACGTGGTCAACGGAGAGCTGGTTATGGAAGAGAAGGCTATTTATTCCGTTGAGAAGTTTTTGATGGCCCGACGGTTCATGTATTGGCAAGTATACCTGCATAAGACGGGCATCGTCGCAGAGCAGTTGTTGATCCGTATTTTAAAACGCGCAAAGAAGCTGTTGGAAGAAGGTGTGCCGTTGGAATGCAGCCCTGTGTTTTTGTTTTTTATGCAGCATAAGATTACCAAGGACAGTTTTAATTCGAGCGTTTTGGAAAAGTTCGCACAGTTAGATGATACCGATGTCTTATCAGCTATTAAACAATGGCAGGATCATCAAGATAGGGTATTGTCACGCCTCTGTCGTATGGTTATCAATAGAACACTTCTAAAGATCAAATTGAAGAAGAAGCCCATAACCGAGGAAGTTGTTTTAAAGCATAAAGCCAAGTTTAAATCCGTTTATGATCTTTCCGATGAAGAATGTGAATACTTTGTTTTTACCGGAAAGATTCAAAATCGTGCCTATGACGCCATCAGTCAGAACATCAATATCCTGAAAAAAAACGGAAAGATCATCGATGTAGCCAAGGCTTCCGATCACTTAAATCTGAAGGCACTTTCCAAGACCGTGACCAAATATTATATCTGTTACCCCAAAGAATCTGTTTAACTATTTTTCTTACTTTTGTGTTCATGATTTTCACAGCAGGTCAGATTGCCGGTCTTTTAGAGGGTGAAGTAGATGGAAACCCCGAGATTGCCGTCCACAAAGTAGCCAAAATAGAAGAAGGCGAAACGGGATCTTTGACCTTCTTGGCCAATCCGAAATACACTCCTTACATATATACCACCCGCGCATCGATTACCATTGTCAACAAAGATTTTGTTCCTGAGCAAGAATTGGTCACTACCTTGATCAAGGTAGATGACGCTTACGAATCGTTTTCCAAACTACTGGAATACTACGATAAGGTCAAAAGCGCAAAGGTCGGTGTTGAACATCCCAGTTATTTATCTGAAAGTGCCACACATGGAGACAACCTATATATGGGCGCGTTCTCTTATGTCGGCGAAAATGTTGTGATGGGCAATGGGGTGAAAATATACCCGAATGCCTATGTGGGAGAGAATGTAAAATTAGGCGATAATGTGACCTTGTTTTCTGGTGCCAAAGTGTATTCGGACACTATTGTGGGCAATAACTGTGTCATACACAGTGGGGCTATAGTAGGTTCGGATGGTTTTGGTTTTGCACCGGATAAAAACGGCATCTTCAATAAGATACCGCAAACCGGAAATGTCATTCTTGAAGACGATGTTGATGTCGGCGCAGGTACCACTATTGATAGGGCCACCTTAGGTTCTACGATCTTGAGGAAAGGCGTGAAATTGGACAATCAAATTCAGATTGCACATAATGTGGAGATAGGCGAACATACCGTGATTGCTGCACAGACAGGTATTGCGGGATCGGCGAAAATCGGAAAGCGCTGTTTGATTGGCGGACAAGTGGGTATCGTTGGGCATATTGTCATTGGTGACGATGTAAGGATACAGGCACAATCCGGCATCGGAAGGAACATTAAGGATGGGGAAATTCTTCAAGGATCTCCCGCATTGGCCTATGGCGATTATAATAAGTCTTATGTGCACTTTAAAAACTTGCCGAAAATTGTAAATCGAATTAACGAACTGGACAAAAAGTACACTCTTGATAATAACGAATAACAAACAAAGAACAATTGCGAAGGAGGTTATCCTAAAAGGAGTAGGGCTCCATACCGGAGAGGATGTGACGATGAAATTCGTTCCCGCACCCGAAAACCACGGATATGCCTTCAAACGTATCGACCTCGAGGGGCAACCCGTCATCGAGGCGGATGCCAATTACGTGGTGAACACGCAACGAGGAACCAATCTCGAGAAAAATGGGGTCAAGATACAGACTTCCGAACACGTGCTGGCTGCCTTGGTCGGTATGGAAATCGATAATGTGCTTATCGAGCTCGATGCTCCTGAACCGCCGATTATGGACGGCTCTTCCAAATACTTTGTGGAGGCGCTTGAAATTGTTGGGGTAGAAGAACAAGAAGCCGAACGTGAAGAATATGTGGTGAAGGATGTGATTTCCTATAAGGATGAAACTACCGGTAGTGATATCACCATCATACCGGCAGATACCTACCAAGTGACCACCATGGTCGACTTTGGCACAAAGGTATTGGGCACCCAAAATGCCACTTTGGAAAAATTGTCCGATTTTAAAACGGAAATTGCCGATGCCCGTACCTTCAGCTTTCTGCATGAATTGGAAGCCTTGCTCGAAAATGGTCTGATCAAAGGGGGAGACTTGAACAATGCCATTGTATATGTCGACAAGGAGATTTCCGAAGAGACAATGAAGAAGCTTGAAAAAGCCTTCAACAAAAAGAAGTTATCGGTAAAACCGAACGGCATTCTCGACAACCTTACCCTACACCAACCTAATGAGGCCGCACGCCATAAATTGTTGGACGTCATAGGTGATTTGGCTTTGGCCGGAACACGTATCAGAGGTAAGGTCATTGCGAACAAGCCGGGCCACTTTGTCAATACACAGTTTGCAAAGAAGTTGTCCAAAATTATTAAAACGGAGAGAAGGAACAATATCCCGGTCGTCGATTTCAATAAGCCGCCATTGATGGATGTGACAAAAATCATGGACATGTTGCCTCATCGCCCTCCTTTTCTGCTCGTAGATCAAATATTAGAGCTTTCCGATACACATGTTATCGGCCTTAAAAATGTAACCATGAACGAGCCCTTTTTCGTGGGGCACTTTCCCGGGGCACCCGTAATGCCAGGTGTTTTGCAGTTGGAGGCGATGGCACAAACGGGAGGTATTCTCGTATTGACCACCGTGCCGGACCCTGAGAACTACCTTACCTATCTTTTGAAGATCGATAATGTGCGGTATAAGCAGCAAGTCGTTCCGGGGGATACACTAATTTTCAAATTGGACTTGATGCAACCGATTCGACGCGGACTCTGTCAAATGCACGCGAAAGCCTATACGAACGGAAAACTTGCCTCCGAGGCTGAAATTATGGCGCAGATAATCAAAGTAAAAGGGAACTAAAATGAATCAACCTCTTGCCTATATTCACCCCGGCGCCAAAATCGCAAAGAACGTCGTGGTAGAACCCTTTACGACCATACATAATAACGTGACCATTGGTGACGGTACCTGGATAGGGTCAAACGTAACCATAATGGAAGGTGCGCGAATCGGTAAAAATTGCAATATCTTTCCCGGTGCTGTTATTTCGGCTCCTCCCCAAGATTTAAAATATCAAGGAGAAGAGACTACCGTGCGCATAGGCAACGGTACTACAATTCGAGAATGTGCTACCATACATAAAGGCACCTCCGACCGAAATAAGACCGTAATCGGTAAAAACTGTCTGATAATGGCCTATTGCCATGTCGCACACGATTGTCTAGTAGGTGATAACTGTATTTTCTCAAACAATTCTACCTTGGCCGGTCATGTGACCATCGGAGACAATGTAATCTTGGCAGGTTTGGTTGCAGTACATCAATTTGTTTCGGTAGGACAACACGCCTTCGTCACCGGAGGTTCCTTGGTCAGAAAGGATGTTCCGCCCTTTGTAAAAGCGGCTCGAGAACCGCTGTCCTACGTTGGAATCAATTCGGTAGGATTGCGCCGTCGTGGTTTCGAATCCGATAAAATACGGGAAATCCAAAACATCTACCGCATACTATATCAAAAGAACTATAACAATACTCAAGCCGTGCAGATTATCGAGGCTGAAATGGAGGCCACTCCCGAACGGGATGAAATCTTGCAGTTTATTAGAGATTCGCAACGGGGAATCATGAAAGGATATTTCAGTACCAATTAAAAACCATATATGGCATCAACATCTGATATTAGAAAAGGATTGTGCATCAAGTACAATAACGATATTTTTAAAATCATCGAGTTTTTACACGTAAAACCCGGCAAGGGGCCGGCTTTCGTGCGAACCAAGTTAAAAAGTGTGACCACGGGAAAGGTGATCGACAATACCTTCTCCGCAGGACATAAGATAGAAGATGTGAGAGTCGAAACGCGATCGTATCAATACCTTTATGCCGAAGGGGAGACGTATCACTTTATGAACACTGACGACTATAATCAAATATCATTGCAAGAAAGTAGTCTTGATGCTCCTGGTTTGTTGAAAGAAGGGGAAATCGTTAAGATCATGTTCAATACCGAAGACAGTATGCCACTTTCTGTAGACATGCCTGCAAGTGTTATCTTGGAAGTTACGTATACCGAACCAGGTGTAAAAGGGAATACGGCCACTAATGCCACAAAACCTGCGAAGGTAGAGACCGGTGCCGAGGTCAATGTTCCGCTTTTTATCAACGAAGGGGATAAGATTAAAGTCGATACCGAAAAAGGGGCCTATATGGAAAGGGTGAAGGAATAAGGCTTGATTACAAGTCGATTCTTTCCAAACCTTTTGTAATTTCCCGTTCACAAGTACTTAAATAAGAACAGTTGAGATTTCCAACACCCCATACACTTCAGCAAATCACTACACTAATCGATTGTGAATCGGTCGGACCTTCGGATTTTCCAGTATTGGGAATGAACGAGATCCATGTAGTTCGCGAAGGTGAGATCGTGTTCGTAGATCATCCTAAGTATTATGACAAGGCGCTAGAAAGTAGGGCTTCAGTGATTCTGATCAATAAACGCGTGGATTGCCCTGAAGGAAAAGCGCTATTGATTTCTGATGACCCCTTTAGGGACTTCAATAAGCTAACCGATTTTTTTAAACCCTTTGAGCAATCTACCAGCTTAATTTCAACTTCAGCAAAAATAGGTCAAAATACTGTAATTCAGCCAAATACGTTTATTGGAAACAATGTAGTGATTGGTAATAACTGTATTGTACATTCGAATGTTTCCATCTATGACAATTGCATCATAGGCGACCATGTCATCATTCATGCCGGTACCACCTTAGGATCGGATGCCTTTTACTTTAAAAATAGACCAGAGGGTTTCGATAAGTTAAAATCCGGAGGAAATGTAGTCATCAAGAATCATGTAGAAATCGGATCTGGGTGTACTATTGATAAAGGCGTTACCGGAAGTACGACCATCGAAGAAGGAACAAAATTGGATAACCAGGTACAGGTGGGCCATGATACGGTCATCGGTAAGAAATGTTTGATCGCCGCCCAGTGCGGTATAGCGGGTTGCGTTATTGTCGAAGATGAGGTTACGTTGTGGGGTCAGGTCGGTGTGACCAGTGCTATAACAATAGGTAAGAAAGCAATCGTATTGGCGCAGACCGGTATTTCGAAATCCATTGAAGGTGGAAAGACCTACTTTGGAAGTCCAGTGGAAGAAGCAAGAAGAAAACTGAAGCAATTGGCCGATGTGAAGAAGATTCCCTTGATCCTAAAAAAATTAGAAGAATAATATGCGCTAGAATGCTTTAGATTTCACGGGCAAACCTATATTTTTGTGCAGCTTTAAATAAATATAAAAGAACATGAGTGTCTTAGTAAACAAGGATTCCAAAATAATAGTACAGGGTTTTACCGGTAGTGAAGGTACCTTCCATGCCGAACAAATGATTGAATACGGTACCAATGTAGTCGGTGGTGTGACTCCTGGAAAAGGTGGTCAAGAGCATTTAGGGAGACCCGTTTTCAATACGGTCGAAGAGGCGGTTGCCGAAGTAGGTGCCGATACCACTATTATTTTTGTACCCCCTGCCTTCGCAGCAGATGCCATTATGGAAGCGGCCGATGCTGGAATCAAGGTGATTATTACGATTACCGAGGGTATTCCCGTTGCCGATATGGTAAAGGCCTCTAATTATATAAAGCACAGGAACTGTAGACTTGTCGGTCCTAACTGTCCTGGGGTGATTACCCCTGAAGAGGCAAAAGTAGGGATCATGCCAGGTTTCGTTTTCAAGAAAGGGAACGTAGGAATCGTTTCCAAATCAGGTACGCTTACCTATGAGGCGGCTGATCAAGTGGTACGCCAAGGTTTGGGTATTACTACGGCCATCGGTATTGGTGGAGATCCCATTATAGGCACCACGACCAAAGAAGCGGTCGAATTATTGATTAATGACGAAGACACTGACTGTGTGGTAATGATTGGTGAAATAGGAGGTCAGTTGGAAGCAGACGCGGCAAAATGGTATAAGGAAAGTGGAAGCAAAAAACCGGTAGTTGGTTTTATCGCTGGGGAAACCGCTCCTGCCGGAAGAACCATGGGCCATGCAGGTGCTATTGTAGGCGGTAGTGATGATACAGCGCAGGCAAAGAAAAGAATTATGCGAGAGCATGGTATTTACGTAGTGGATTCTCCGGCGGAAATCGGAAAAAAGGTGAAAGAAGTCTTAGGATAGAAACTGCCGTACCAAAGCATTTACAACATCCTGTTTAGACTGAGCTATAATCGGTTAGACAGGATTTTTTAATCGTCTCATAAAACAGGTTCACAGGTTGATTATAAACGATTTACAGCTATATCAATGAAACTATTAGAAGGGAAAAACGTAATTATCACAGGAGCTAGTAGAGGTATTGGAAAGGGAATTGCCGAAACGTTCGCCGAACATGGAGCGAATGTTGCCTTTACCTATAGTTCGAGTGAGGGCCCCGCCCTACAATTAGAAGAAGAGCTTAAGGCCAAGGGAGTTAATGCCAAGGCCTACAAAAGTAATGCAGCGAGTTTTACCGAATCAGCGGACTTGGTGTCCAAAGTATTGGAAGACTTTGGGGGTATTGATGTGTTGATCAATAATGCAGGGATCACGAAAGATAACCTGCTGATGCGAATGGCCGAAGAGGATTTCGATACCGTAATCGAAATCAATTTGAAATCGGTGTTCAATATGACCAAAGCGGTACAACGTACGTTGCTGAAACAGCGTAAAGGTTCCATAATCAATATGAGCAGTGTCGTTGGGGTCAAAGGTAACGCTGGTCAGACCAACTATGCGGCCTCAAAGGCCGGAATGATCGGTTTTACTAAATCGGTCGCCCTGGAGTTGGGGTCGCGTAACATTCGTTGTAACGCCATAGCCCCAGGTTTCATTGAGACTGAGATGACCGCAAAGCTTGACGAAAAAGTAGTTCAAGGCTGGCGGGAAGGAATTCCGTTGAAACGTGGCGGAACCACCGAGGATATTGCCAATGCCTGCTTGTTTTTAGCTTCAGACCTATCGGCTTATGTTACAGGTCAGGTGCTGAATGTTGATGGCGGAATGTTGACGTAACGTTTTACTTTAAAGGATATCGGATGATTTATGTAACCACAGCGACAATTGCCGGAAAAGAGATCAGCGAGTCTCTCGGTACGGTTAGAGGCAGTACGGTACGTGCGAGAAACATAGGTCGTGATATCTTTGCAGGTCTCAAAAATATCGTTGGTGGTGAAATCTCCGAGTATACGAAGCTATTGGCACAGGCCCGTGAACAGGCCATAAAACGGATGTTGGACGATGCCGAGCGTATCGGTGCCCATGCCGTGGTAAACGTGAGGTTCAATACCTCACAGGTAATGCAGGGTGCGGCGGAAATGCTGGCCTACGGAACGGCGGTCAAATTGAAATAGCCCCAGCTGATGAAGTAGGTACCTTTACTTCCGATGCTCTTGATATACGGAGGCCTTTTTGGGGTGCTGATTTACCTTGTGATACGTAGGATCGAGGAGAAAGGGAAAGAGGATTTTGAGAAGCGAGATAACTAAATGCAAACGACTACACTGTTATTCATTTTTGGGGCGGCACTTGTAGCCCTCTTATTGGCGCTTTTCCAGTATCATTTTAAAACCAAGAGAAAAGGTACTTTGGCAAAGACCTTGGCCTTCTTACGCTTTTTAAGCCTTTTCGGGCTACTCGTCTTGTTGATCAATCCCAAGTTTTCAAAAAACGAATACAGGCTAGAAAAAACCAATCTTGTCGTGCTTACCGATAACTCCACTTCCGTTGCGACGTCACAGCAACGGATAGGTGATCTAATCGATCAATTGAATCGAAACGAGGCTGTTGCCGATAGATTCGACCTGAGCAACTATCAATTTGGGACTGAACTTGCGGAACAACAAGATAGCCTTTCTTTTACTGACCAAAATACAAATATCGCCAGGGCCCTCAGCTCGACCAAAGAGATCTATAATAATACCAGCACGGTTGCGGTATTGCTTACCGATGGCAATCAAACCCTAGGAAATGACTATGGGTTTTTGGGCAGTTCGCTGAAGTTTCCAGTACTTCCCATTGTTATCGGTGATACCACACGCTATGAAGATTTGCGAATTGATCAGGTAAATGTCAATAGATATGCATTTCTCAAGAACAAATTTCCCGTCGAGCTCTTTGTGACCTATGAGGGCCGTTCCGGTACCACCGCCCAATTGACTATTTCAGTAGACGGCACTACCCAATATAGGGAAACCCTATCGTTTACGGACGGAGATGGCACGCAAACAGTGAATGCCTTACTTGATGCTCAAACGGTAGGAGTGAAGGCCATTTCAGTGCAGTTGCAACCACTTGATAACGAGCGTAATACCGTGAATAATCAAAAGCGGATGGCCGTTGAGGTCATTGATGAAAAAACCAATGTCGCCATCATTTCAAGTATCGTCCACCCTGACATCGGAGCACTGATTAAAGCCATCGAAAGTAATGAACAACGTTCAGTGTCCGTTAATAAGCCTACAACTTCGACCAACGTATTGGATGAGGTCGATATTTTCATACTCTATCAACCTGATGCCTCTTTCAAGGCGGTCTTTGACTATATCCGACAAAAAAGGGGCAGTAGTTTTATCATCGGTGGCAATAAGACGGATTGGCGATTTTTTAATTCGGTGCAGCCACAGGTACGTGTCGAAGATGGATATCCAAATCAAGAGATTTCCCCAATTTTGAATCCCTCATTTTCAAAGTTCGATATTTCCAAGGTTTCGACGGTAGACTTTCCACCGTTAGAGAGTGATGCAGGAGCAATCGTGGCAAGTGGTGATGCCGACATATTGATTTCAATGATGATTCGCGGTAGGGATATCAATACTCCTTTGCTAATCGCAAAGGAAGAACCCGAAGGAAAGAAACTTTTCCTGTTTGGGGAGAACCTTTGGAAATGGCGCGTACAGAGCTTTAGAAACGACCGGAATTTCGAGAACTTCGACCTCCTCATCGGTAAGTTGATGCTGTACCTTTCGGATAATGAGTCTAAAAAGCGGTTGAACCTCGAGTACAAGCGTATTTATGACGGTAGCGGTGATTCCAAGATCACCGCAACTTATTTTGACGGAGCCTTTGTTTTTGATGCCAATGCAACTATGGTATTGAGGGTCAAGGAAAGGGAAAACGGATTTACAAAGGAAATACCCATGTTGCTTCAGAATGGTTTTTATGAAGCTGACCTCCTAGGAATTCCCGCTGGAACATATGACTTTACCGTTAGCGTCGAAGAAGAAAACCGGTCTTCATCCGGCAGTTTCACCATCCTCGATTTTGATGTGGAGCAGCAATTTTTGTCATCTGACTATCAAAAGCTGCAACAACTGGCGAATTCTACCGGAGGAGTACTTTACTTTCCATCCGAAATGGATTCTTTGATAGCGCAATTAACCACCACGAATGAGTTCGCGCCCACCCAAAAGAGCTCTAAAAATGTCGTATCTTTGATAGATTTCAGAATACTGATGGCGCTGATCGTAGCCTTCTTGGCATTGGAATGGTTCATCAGAAAATATAACGGACTAATATAAAATAGAATATTATGGAAAAATTACCGAAAATTGCCTTGCCTGCAGTTTTTATCTTGATCGCATTGGTCATATTGATTTCAAAATCCGCCGTCACCATCGGTTCCGGTGAGGCCGGGGTGCTATATAAAACATTCGGAGGTGGTGTGGTAACTGATAAGCCTCCTTTAGGGGAAGGGTTTCATATTGTCGCGCCATGGAACAAAGTGTATGTTTACGAGGTAAGACAGCAGGAGCTCTTCGAAAAAATGAAAGTTCTTTCTTCCAACGGACTAGAAATACAAATTGATGCCTCGGCTTGGTATCAACCGGTTGATGTTGAATTGGGAATTTTGCACCAAAATTTAGGTGAAAATTATCTGGATCGGGTAATAAAACCTGCCATTCGGAGTGCTGCCAGAAGTGTTGTCGGTCGTTATACGCCCGAGCAATTATACTCCAGTAAACGAGATGCCATTCAAGACGAAATATTCGCCGAGACCAAAAAAATATTGGACAAGCAGAATGTGCAATTGAATGAGGTCTTGGTTCGCGATGTAACGCTCCCAAATACGATCAAAGAGGCCATTGAGCGTAAACTAAGACAAGAGCAAGAATCATTGGAATACGAGTTTAGATTGGTAACCGCCAAAAAAGAAGCTGAAAAAGTGACTATTGAAGCGCAGGGTAAGGCAGATGCTAATAGAATTTTGAGCGCGTCCTTAACCGATAAAATCTTACAGGATAAAGGTATCGACGCAACTTTAAAACTTTCTGAATCACCTAATTCTAAGGTAATCGTTGTAGGAGGTGGAGATGCTGGATTGCCAATAATATTAGGAAATAATTAATAGAGTCTAAAGAAAATCATATCAAAAGGTTTTTGTGTGATTTCTAACTTTTCTTTTGAAAAATCAAAAATACAGTTTACTTTTACAACGTAATGAAAAATAAGAATACACATCATCACCTTTCCACTGGCTGTCAAGCGAGGTAAAGGTGTATTGTAGTATTACAGCATATTTAAAACCCGTTTGAGCAATCAAACGGGTTTTTTAATTAGACCATGCGATTGCTTGAATACAAAAGAAAAGAAATGACAAAAATCAGAATTGCCATTCAGAAATCAGGACGACTGAATGAAGACTCTCTCAGAATCCTTAAGGATTGTGGTATTTCAATCGATAATGGAAAGGATCAACTCAAGGCATCCTCCAGAAACTTCCCTTTGGAAGTGTTTTATTTGCGAAATGGTGACATCCCTCAATATTTGCGCGATGGAGTAGTGGACATTGCGATTATCGGAGAGAACGTATTGATCGAAAAGGGTGTTGACATCGAGTTCGTTGAAAAGCTAGGCTTTTCAAAATGTAAGGTCTCCTTGGCCGTACCCAAATCGGTAGCCTATACTTCGGTCAATGATTTTGAAGGCAAACGTATTGCAACCAGTTACCCGAATACCGTGCGTAATTATTTAGAGACAAAAGGAGTAAAAGCAGAATTGCATATCATCAATGGTTCCGTAGAAATCGCACCGAATATCGGTTTGGCAGATGCGATATGCGATATCGTCTCGAGCGGGAGTACTCTTTTTAAGAACAATTTGAAAGAGGTGGAGGTGATGTTGAAGAGCGAGGCTGTGTTGGCCGTTTCGCCCAAAATTTCAGAGGAAAGAAAGGAGATCCTAAAAAAAATACAGTTTCGTATTCAATCGGTTTTAAGGGCCAGGCAATCGAAATACGTATTGATGAACGTACCCAATCAAAGACTGGACGACATTCTAAAACTATTACCAGGTATGCGCAGCCCTACGGTATTGCCTTTGGCAGAAGAAGGTTGGAGCTCCGTGCATACGGTTATCAAGCAAGATACCTTTTGGGAAGTTATTGATGAATTGAAAAAGGTAGGTGCAGAAGGAATTCTAGTGTGCCCTATTGAGAAAATGGTACTCTGATGGACTTTGAGATTCGCCTTATCGAAAAAGAGGAAATGGAGGTGATTATTCCTCTGCTACAGCAATTGAACCCCTCAATTTCATATGAAATACTAAAGAAACGACTTCAACAGATGTTGCTTCAGAACTATCAATGCGTCGGCGCCTACCACGGCGTCAGATTAGTAGGGATTTCAGGTATTTGGATGCTGACCAAGTATTATGTCGGCAAGCACCTTGAGCCTGATAATGTGTTCGTTTTGCCCGAATATCAAGGCAAAGGCGTAGGACAACAACTGTTCGACTGGATTTTTGGCTATGCCAAATCAAAAGGATGTACCGCTTCTGAACTGAACTGTTATACAAGTAACGAGACGGGACAGCGGTTTTGGGAGAAACAAGGATATGAATTGGTAGCATATCACTATCAAAAAAAACTATAGGATGGATAGGATATACAATCCGGAACGAACCGATTGGACATCGATTTTAAAACGTCCGACGCGCACTGTAAGCGATATTCAAGATATGGTCAACACCATCTTTGAAGAAGTTGCCAGTGAAGGTGATACGGTTTTGAAAAAGTATACGAAGGAGTTCGATAAGGTAGAACTGAATGACTTTTATGTGTCGGAGGCTGAAATCGAACAGGCAACGGCCTTGGTTTCTATCGCCCTTAAAGACGCCATAGCAACCGCTAAAAATAACATTGAGGCATTCCATAAAGCCCAGGTAACGGAGCGCGTTTCGGTAGAGACCGCTAAAGGTGTACACTGTTGGCAAGAAAAACGTCCGATCCAGAAGGTAGGTTTGTACATTCCTGGCGGTACCGCTCCCTTGTTCTCTACCATATTGATGTTGGCCGTTCCGGCTACCATTGCAGGATGTCGTGAAATCGTACTCTGCACTCCGCCCGATACCGAAGGCAACGTCAATGCGGCTATTCTATATACGGCCGCCCTGTGCGGCGTGACCCGAATTTTTAAAGTTGGTGGCATACAGGCCATCGCGGGGATGACCTTTGGTACGGAAAGTATTCCGCAAGTGTATAAGATATTCGGCCCTGGGAATCAATATGTGACCGTTGCCAAACAGATTGCGACAAAATATGGAGTGTCCATTGATATGCCTGCAGGCCCCAGTGAATTACTGGTAGTCGCCGACGATTCCGCGGAAGCCGGTTTCGTAGCCTCTGATTTATTGAGTCAAGCGGAACACGGGACGGATAGTCAAGTCATTCTGGTGTCTACCTCTGAGGCACTCATAGAACAGGTGCAGGCTGAAGTAGCATTGCAGTTGAAGGAATTGCCCCGAAAAGAGATCGCGAAAAAGGCGATTGCCAATAGTAAATTGATTTATGTCGCCAATGATGAAATTGCGATGGATCTCATCAACGAATACGGGCCCGAGCATTTTATCGTTTGTGTTGAGGATGTTGATTTTTATATAGAGAACACTCTGAATGCCGGATCTGTATTTATTGGCAATTATACCCCGGAAAGTGCTGGCGACTATGCTTCAGGCACCAATCATACCCTTCCTACCAATGGATATGCGAAACAGTACAGTGGGGTGAATTTAGACAGTTTTATGAAAAGCATGACCTTCCAACAAATCTCTAAAGAAGGAATCCAGGAAATTGGGAAGGCTATAGAAATCATGGCAGAAGCGGAAGGGTTACAGGCGCATAAAAATGCCGTTACCTTAAGATTGAACAGCATAAAAAAGGAAATACGATCAGACCGATCATAGTTAAAGAGAAATCGATGAATTTCGAATTAAATAAAATAACCCGGGCAAATGTAGAAGCACTACAACCGTATTCTTCCGCACGTGACGAATACAAATCGGATGGTTCTGAAATGGTATTTTTAGATGCCAATGAGAATCCTTTTGAGAATGGGGTAAACCGATATCCCGATCCTCAACAACGCGATTTGAAATCGGTTTTGGCAGAACCAAAAGGAGTACTGCCCGAAAACATCCTATTAGGAAACGGAAGTGATGAAGTGTTGGATTTGCTGTTCAGGGCGTTTTGTGAACCCCATGTGGATAATATCGTCACCTTACCACCCACTTACGGGATGTACAATGTGCTATCGGGAATCAATACCGTTGAAAACCGAAAGGTGCTCTTGACAGATACGTTTCAACCTGACGTAAAGGAAATTCTCAAGGTCGTGGATGAGTATACGAAGCTGATTTTTCTTTGTTCCCCGAACAATCCCACTGGAAATGGTTTTGATGAGGATCGAATTAAGGGTTTACTCGAAGCCTTCAATGGTTTGCTTGTCATCGACGAGGCCTATATCGATTTTTCCCCTAGAAAAAGTTGGGTGGGCCGATTGTCGGACTTTCCGAATTTGGTGGTCACCCAAACCCTGTCAAAAGCATATGGTTTGGCCGGCATTCGATTAGGGCTATGCCTTGCGTCCACGGAGATTATATCCGTTCTGAATAAGATCAAGCCGCCCTATAATGTGAACGGACTAACACAGGCAAGGGCACTAGAACGTGTACTTGCGCAAGAAGCGGTTACCTCGGAGGTAGCGAACATACTCACCGAAAGAGAGAAGCTGCGCAAAGCGCTTCTAACAGTTTCTTTTGTGGATATGTTGTACCCTACGGAAGCAAATTTTATCTTAGTCAAAGTTGATGACGCCGACTTAAGGTATGCACAGCTATTACATAAGGGAATCGTCATTCGCAACAGAAGTACACAGCCTTTATGTCAAAATACATTGCGTTTTACCGTAGGTACGGCAAGTGAAAATAAAAAATTGATCAGTGCATTAAAAGAACTATCGGATGCGTAAAAAGAAAGTCCTATTTATCGATCGAGATGGAACCATCATTAAAGAAACGGTCGACGAACAAATCGATTCCTTTGAGAAAATGATCTTTTACCCCAAAGCGTTTACCTATTTGGGTAAGATCGCCCAGGAATTGGACTATGAATTGGTCATGATCACAAACCAAGATGGTCTCGGAACCGATGTCTTTCCAGAGGATACTTTTTGGCCTGTGCATAATTTTATCTTGAAATCATTTGAGAATGAGGGAGTGGTATTCGATGCGGTTTTTTTAGATCGGACCTTCCCCCATGAAAATGCGAACACAAGAAAACCGGGAACCGGTTTGTTGACCGCTTACTTCTCAGAGGATTATGATTTGACGAATTCATACGTTATCGGGGATAGATTGACCGATATGGAGTTGGCTAAGAATCTAGGGTCACAAGGAATTTTTATCAATGACGAGACCCACTTGGGTACAGGGGAAATTACGGTTGAACGAGGGGCACTTGACGAGGTCATCACATTGGAAAGTAATGATTGGGAAAAAATCTACGAATTTTTGAAACTTCAAGATCGAACGGCGGAAATACATCGAAAGACAAATGAAACGGATATCAAGATCAATTTGAATCTTGATGGCACAGGAAAAGGGCAAATCAATACCGGTCTGGCCTTTTTTGACCATATGCTGGATCAGTTGGCCCGTCACGGACAAATGGATCTGGATATCAAAGTAGACGGAGATTTAGAGGTAGACGAGCACCATACGATTGAAGATACCGCAATCGCTTTAGGGGAGGTGTTTCGCCAAGCCCTCGGAACAAAACTGGGCATTGAGCGTTATGGATTCTGCTTGCCTATGGATGATTGTTTGGCGCAGGTTGCTATTGACTTCGGTGGGCGAAATTGGTTAGTCTGGGACGCCACTTTTAAACGGGAAAAAGTGGGGGATATGCCTACGGAAATGTTTCATCACTTTTTCAAATCCTTTACCGACGGAGCCAAAGCAAACCTTAATATAAAGGCAGAAGGTACTAATGAGCACCATAAGATAGAGGCCATTTTTAAGGCGTTCGCCAAGTCCATCAAAATGGCGGTAAAGCGAGATGTGGAAAAGATGGTGTTGCCCAGTACAAAAGGGGTGCTTTAAATTAATAGAGCTATCGAACAAAGTCGGTTATTCATAAAACCATAACAGTGAAGATTGTAATTATAGACTACGGGGCAGGAAATATACAAAGTATCAAATTTGCCTTTCAACGATTGGGGTACGAGGCCGTATTAAGCCATGATGCACAGGAAATTCAAGAGGCCGATAAGGTGATTTTTCCTGGAGTAGGAGAGGCGAGTAGTGCCATGAACAAGCTAAAGGCCAGTGGTTTGGATAAGGTGATTCCCGTGTTAAAACAGCCGGTCTTGGGCATATGTTTAGGGATGCAATTGATGTGTCATTCCTCAGAGGAAGGAGAGACCCAAGGCTTAGGTATTTTTGATACGGAAGTCGTGAAATTTTCCGATCGGGTCAAAGTTCCGCAGATAGGCTGGAATCAGATCAGCAACCTGAAATCCGAACTCTTTGAAGAAGTGGACGAAAAAGAACACATTTATTTGGTACATAGTTTTTATGCGCCCCTTTGCAAAGAAACCATTGCGGAGTCATTTTACGAGCTACCCTACAGTGCGGCCCTGCAAAAGGGTAATTTTTACGGAACACAATTTCATCCAGAAAAAAGTAGCATGATAGGGGAACGGATACTAATGAACTTTTTGGAAGTGTAATATGGACTATCGCATATCGACCGACAAATCGGCATTGAACCTGCAATTCATTTATGACTATATGATCAATACCTCGTATTGGGGCAAGGGGCGTACTTTGGAACAAACTGAACGGACTATCGAAAATTCATACTGTTTTGGCATGTATACCCTGTCCAATGAGCAAATCGGTTTTGCTCGAGTAGTGACCGATTTTGTTTTTTTCGGTAATATTATGGATGTCTTTATTGCTCCGGAGTATCAAGGAAAAGGTTTGGGCAAGGCATTGATAGGGCATATGTTGGAAGACAGGATGTTGAACGAATTGCAGACCTTGACCCTTAAGACAAAAGATGCACATGCGCTTTATGGACGATATGGATTCAAAAAAATCGGCGACTCGGCCTTGTATATGGCAAGAGACCTTCAAAAACTAGACGGATTATGAGAATAGTTCCTGCCATTGATATCATCGAGGGGAAGTGCGTTCGCCTATCAAAAGGAGACTACGACACAAAAAAAGTGTACAATGAGAACCCTTTAGAGGTCGCCAAGGAATTTGAGGCACATGGCATTCGATATTTACATTTGGTAGACCTTGATGGCGCAAAGTCAAAGCATATCGTGAACCACAAGGTATTGGAACAGATTGCTTCTAAAACGGGCTTGAAAATTGATTTTGGTGGCGGATTGAAAACCGATGATGACCTGCGTATCGCTTTTGAAAGTGGCGCTGATCAAATTACGGGAGGAAGTATCGCTGTGAAAAACAAGGAAGTCTTTCTGCAATGGTTGCATACCTACGGAGCGGAAAAGATCATCCTTGGTGCAGATGCCATGAACGAAAAAGTAGCGGTTTCCGGTTGGCAGGAAGAATCGAAAGAGGCATTGCTTCCCTTTATTCGATCGTATCAAGAAAAAGGCATTCAATATGTCATTTGTACCGATATTTCAAAAGACGGTATGTTAGAAGGACCTTCCTTCGAACTATATGAGAAATTATTGAGAAACTCCGAGGGGCTTAATTTGATCGCCTCGGGCGGCGTATCGCACTTTGATGAACTCCCAAGGCTGCTGGAGATTGGCTGTGAGGGTGTCATTATCGGTAAGGCGATATACGAGAATCGAATACGTTTGAAACAATTGGAATCCTATATATTATCCCAATAAAAAATTATGGAAGAGAGAATCAGGGAAGAATTTGTGCAAAATGCACTGTATCGTTTAGATGAAAGCACCCGAATGAACCGAATTTCGCTCGAGCATATTTCGGAAGAGGAGCTATGGAAACGGCCAAATGCCTCGTTAAATAGTATTGGCAATTTGATTTTACATCTTTGTGGTAATATTACGCAATATGTTATTTCTTCCTTGGGGCAGACGGAGGATAATCGAAACCGTGATGCTGAATTCAATGCGGAATCAGGCTACACCAAGAAAGAACTCCTCGACCGGTTGATCGAAACCGTTGAAAAGGCCAAAAGGGTGATCAACGATGCTTCGATGGAACAATTGGTCAGAAAGCGTGATGTACAGGGGTTTTATTTTTCCGGAATAGGCGTTGTACTGCATGCGGTCGAGCATTACTCATATCACACTGGTCAAATCGCTTTTTGGACGAAGCAGCTGAAGGATACCGATCTAGGGTTTTACGATGGGATGGATTTGACGATTAAAAACAAATAAGGGTAAAACAAGAGGCCTATGGTCCGTTGTGAATCGCTCGAGCCATACTTTTAAGAACTAAAAAAATGCTTGCAAAACGAATAGTACCTTGTTTGGATATCAAGGATGGGCGTACCGTAAAAGGTGTAAATTTTGTTGATTTGCGGGACGCTGGCGACCCTGTTGAATTGGCTGAAATCTACAGTCGCGAAGGTGCGGATGAATTGGTGTTTCTCGATATCTCTGCTACCGAACAAAAACGGAAGACCTTAGCTGAATTGGTATATCGCGTCGCGGAGAAGGTAAGCATTCCTTTTACGGTAGGTGGGGGGATCTCATCGGTAGAGGATGTTGATGTTTTGTTGCGGAACGGTGCAGATAAGATATCCATTAATTCATCGGCGGTGAAGAACCCGCAATTGATCAATGATTTGGTCGCCAAGTTTGGTTCGCAGTGTATCGTGGTGGCCATTGATGCGAAAAAAATAAATGACAGATGGATGGTTCATTTGGTCGGAGGTAAGGTTCCTACGGAAATTGAGCTGTTTTCGTGGGCCAAGGAAGTGGAACAACGCGGTGCAGGGGAAATATTGTTCACGTCCATGGATCATGATGGTACTAAAAACGGATTTGCGAATGAGGCTTTGGCGAAACTGTCGACCGAGGTCAATATTCCTATTATTGCTTCGGGAGGTGCCGGTACTGTGGAGCATTTCACAGATACTTTCGAGACAGGAAAAGCGGATGCCGCTTTGGCGGCCAGTGTTTTCCACTTTAAAGAAATCAAAATTAAAGACTTGAAAAAAGAATTACATAAAAACGGTATCCCCGTTCGATTATAAAGCCAAACAAATTGATACGCGCTAGTAAGGAAGACAGAAAAACGGTGGTCGCTATTTTGGTGGAGGCATTTGAACCTTTGATGGAAGAGAATTCTATTAATTTGGTCGTGAAGCAAGATGAAAAACGCTCAGAGCGAATGCGAATTCTAATGGAGTATTTATTTGATAAGGCCATGCGTACCGGAGAAGTGTTTCTCTCCGATAACCGTGCGAGCTGCCTTTTGATTTCCTATGCCCATAAAGACACCTTCAGTATTTCGAAATTGGCGTCAACCATCCGTTTGGCAATCAAATGCATCGGTGTCGAGAGAGTTCGAAAAGTGCTGCGCCGACAGAAAATAGTACAACGCAATTATCCCAATGGGGCCTATATTCGACCGATGATTTTCGCGGTGCGCAATGAGTATAAAGGCACCGTGACAGCGGCAAAATTGATCATGCAGGTGTTCAAGGATTTTAAAGACAACGAACTCCCCGTGATTGTAGATACCGCTTCGGAAGATCATGTGCGTCTGTACCAAAAATTTGGATTACGGATTTTTAATAAAGAAAAGGAACTGGGTTTTCCGATTTACCTGCTTCGAATGAATTGAGCTTTGGGCATGTTGTTTTAAAAATAACCAGTCCTCAATTCTAGCTAAGGATGATCGCTTACCCTTCATGTGTATAAAAGAAAAATTATGACCATAGATTTCGATAAAGACCCAAATGGACTCA
Source organism: uncultured Flavobacteriaceae bacterium (assembly GCA_947494565.1). GTDB lineage: Bacteria > Bacteroidota > Bacteroidia > Flavobacteriales > Flavobacteriaceae > Maribacter_C. Next base: position 189,591 of record CANLVG010000011.1, read on the forward strand.
TTCCTGCTATCATTCAAGATGCGCGGACCAAGAACGTTTTGATGCTAGGGTATATGAACCAAGCCGCATTTGATAAAACACAGGAGACCCAGAGGGTGACCTTTTACAGTAGAAGCAAACAGCGCTTATGGACAAAAGGCGAAGAGAGTGGTAATTTTCTGAATGTAGTGGATATCAAGAACGATTGTGACGGAGATACCTTATTGATTTCCGTTCGTCCCGTTGGCCCTACTTGCCATACCGGTACGGATACTTGTTGGGGTGAAGAGAACAGCCCTAATTTCGCATTTCTTTCGCAATTAGAGGGAATTATCAAACAAAGAAGAACCACCGATGATGGTAGTTCTTCCTATGTCGCATCCCTTTTCGAAAAGGGAATCAACAAAATTGCGCAAAAAGTGGGGGAAGAGGCCATTGAAACGGTTATCGAGGCCAAAGACGACAATGATGAACTCTTTTTATACGAGAGTGCCGACCTACTTTTCCACTACCTGATATTGTTGCAAGCCAAAGGGTTTACCCTTGCTGATATTGAAGCTGAATTGAGAAATAGAAATAAATAGCCCTTAGTTTCTGTGATTTACTTCTGAGGATCCCGAAAGCTTTCTATTATTGACAGCTGCTTCTCCCTTATAATTGAGCACACTGGCACCGGATGCCTTTACATCAATGCTATTGGCAACGGATAAAAACGCTTCACTGGCACCTGAGAGTTCTATGTTCAGATCCTGCACCGTTAAATCATAATCTTTGATGTCGCTACTTCCCTTAAGTTTGGCGTTCAAAGAAGATACATCACCGTAAAGATCAAGACTTGAAGCGCCGGTGGTATCGAGGTATAACCGTTCTGCATCGACTTCCCCGCTGATATCCGAAGCCCCGGAAAGATCGATGCGACCATCTGAAACGATCCATGTATTATCCAATGTCACACGTGACGCCCCTGAAAGATCGAAAGTGGCAATGTTCTTGGTAGTGATATAGGCGTTCATCGTAGCATTACCGCGAACATTGGTGAAGTTTTTTAACCGAATTGCCAAGGCATCGCCTTCCCTTTTTACGATGATTCTATCATGAAGGTTGTCATTTGCCTCTATGCGAACACTTTCTTCTGTATCCGAAAAGGTGACGTAGGCATGAAACGCATCCGAAACCTTCAGTTCCGAATAAGAAGGAATTGAATAGTCGAGCGAGGTCACATCACCCGAAGCACGAATGGTATCATGGTCGCATGAGGTCAAAAGCCCAATAGCGAGGAGTACTCCAAAAATTAAATTTACTTTTTTCATTGTTATGATTTTATGAATGATTGATGATTATTTGAGTCAGGCCGTTCATACGCCCTTCTTACAATTCAGGTATTAAACAGGAACCCAGGTCAATTGAATAGGGTGCCATTCTTTTGTTGGCGGTCTCAATGAAGATTCCTTTTCTTCAGTCGTTCGCATAAAAACCTGATGGTCTTCATTGAAGACGTGCTTTGTTTCGATGAGTGTATAAAATGGGCCTAGTTTACGATGGTTATCTATCATCACCAATGGTTTTTTTATACCGGTTTCGACCCATATTGAATACCCCCACCTTGATGCCAATTCCTCCTGAAAACCCATTGAGGCGATCCACTGGACTGTTGACCAAATTGATCTTACTCGTGAATCGGTATTTGACCCCGGCTTCAATCTGTAGATATCTAGAGATATTGAACAGTGCGCTGATACCCGGCTCCGCTACAAAAATTGCATCGAAATCATCTTCCGTAAGGTCTTGGTCAAAATCCTCATCGAAATTATCGTCTATTACCCCGATACCTCCAGCGCCGACTAAAAGCGGAAAAGACAGATTCACCCTTGATTTGCTAAAAAATATCGGTTCTAGATGCAATCCGCCGTAGGCCCCTATCAAATCCTCACGTCTTGAGAGCGCGGTATTAAAGACATCTTGGTCGGAGTAAATAAAATTACCCTCAAAACCAACCTCAAATTGCTGATTCGCTACATAGGCTACTGTGATTCCACCCATATAGGTATCTGCATCATCGACCTCCCCATAACGCATGGTTAGTCCTAAATAAACGCCATGCACCACATTATTGCGGTCATTGAATTCTACATATCCATCTTCTTCTTGGGCGGCACCAAGAATGCTGAAAAAGGAGGCAAGTAGTAGTACTATTGATTTTTGATTGTTCATATTGTTGTTTTATATTGATTGACTACTTAGATTGACAATGGTTCTTATGAAAAGTTGCATATTTTTTGATTTTTTTTTCGAAAAACTCGAATGACGGGCCACATGTTACTTTTTTTCCGCTGCATTGGATAGGGGAGACCTAGAGTTCTTTTAAAAGAACGACACCCTTTTTTCCGGTTATCGATACCTTTCCTTGCAGTGTTTTTCCGTAAGAGGCACTGATTTCGCGCAGTTTTTTCCCTTTATCGAGCATTTTGGAATCAATATTCTCATATGATTTAGGCAAACGAACCAGACCTTGCTCCAGCGTTGCTTCAAACTCGTGGGAGAAACCGGAGATGTTCAGACTTACTTCAGAAGATTCTTGGACTATGGCGATATCGGTGTCATCACCCAAAATTTCGGAAACCCTGAAATCAGCAATCTTCATATCAAGGTCAACCGAGGTCTCTAAACGCTCCAACTCCAATGTGGTGAACCTTAAAGTGCCATAAATGGTACCTACTTGTTCTAAATTGATTTCGTCCTTATTGGAATATAATTCTAAGGAGTTGATAGGGCCCATCTCCATGTCGGTGCCACTGCTATTGATGCGAATGCTGGTTCCGGCATCCATACTGAGACTTCCGTTTCGAAGATCTAGAGTGCCATAACCAATACGCTTCGCTCTTAACTTTCCATAGCGCATGGTTACATCGGCCTTATTGATATCTTGATTTATCCACACATCACCATGCTCTACCAAGGCTCTCAATTTTCCTGCCCAATCTTCTAGAATGACATCCCCAAAAGTGTTGGTGATATTCAGTTCGGCTTTATTGGGAAGATGGATTGTATAATCGATCTGGATATTACTTCGATCATAATCGAATGGATTTGCTTTCTCGAAAAAGTTAGTAAACCAATTATCACTTTTCTCGGCAATTTCATACCCGATCGAAACAAAGTCATTAGCATCCTTAAAGGTGGGATTGATTCGGCGCAACAGTTCTTCCGCATTTTCCTTCTTACGATGGTTTACGGTGATGACCGCTTCAATGGCGACTTCATTTCTGTCCCATCCATTTAGATTGATATGCCCGTATTTGCTCTCGATACGGAGTTTTCCGGCATTGGTCATGTTATAGGTCTTCGAAATCTTTTTAGATACCTTTTCCTGTGCACTACCGGAAAGGCCCATAAAGAGCCCAAGTGCCAGTATTAGCAGCTTTTTATAATGTGTATCCATAATCATCTTCTTGTATTTTAGAATCGTTTATTTGCTTCAGTAGGTTTTCGATAAGTTCAATCCGCTTTTTGTAATTCGTAACAATGGCCTCCAAGACCAGTTCGTTATCAAGATTATTCCGCATTTCTAACCGTAACTGTTGATACTCAGCGTCTAGCTCATCCATAAATGACAAGAACTCCGACTTATCCGTCTCCGACAATTTTGGATGATTTCGTACCAACTGTACCTGATAGGACACTAAACCTTGATAGTGCTTATCGATATCCAAGAGTTCTTTAGAGGCATATTGCGTTTCTAAACCACTATTGGCATTTATGACGCTATAGGCGATAAAGCTGGTCACACAAAAGAGGAGTAACAATGCCGCGACCATTTTTAATATAGGTGTTTTCCATAAGGGAATGACCTTAGTCGAATCTGTTTCTAACTCTTTTGAGATGTTGGCCCACATTTTGTCACGATCCGGTCGATGATCATCGAATTCGGATGCGTTTTGTCGTATGTTTTTTTCAAAATTGTCCATTACAATTCTTTTATGATTTCCACTAACTTCTTTTTTGCACGATGGTACTGTGATTTTGACGTCGAAGTCGAAATGCCCAGCACTTCTCCTATTTCAATATGATCGTATCCTTCGATTAAATACAGGTTGATGATCTGACGATACCCGCTGGGCAGTTTGCTGATACCGATCTTGACTCGTTGAATATCCACTGCCTGGGTTACTTCCTTTTCTTCAACTTTTAGATGAAACTCATGGGCATCGATAGGCACCACGGGAATATCTTTTTTCTTTAAGTAGTTGATGCATTTGTTAATAACAATGCGTTTCAGCCAAGACCCGAAAGTACTTTCATAACCAAACCCCTCTAGGTTTTTAAAGGCGGATACAAAGCTCTCTTGAACAATATCTTCCGCATCCTCTTTATTGCCGAGCATTCGCATACCGATATTGTACATCGCGTCGACATAGAGTGTATATAGCTCATATTGAGCACTCCGATGGCCGGACTTGCATTTTTCAATAAGCGCTTGATGCGTAAAGCGGATGTTGGTTTCCAATGTTTTGGCTTGGTTTTAACCTTCTCAATTACTTAAATACTCTTCTAAAGACAACGCGAAGTTAGAATAGTTGCATTTAGAATAAAAAAAGTCAACTATAGAAAATCTTGGATTTGCATCCTAGCCAGTAATGGTGTAGACAGGTTTCAAAAAGACCCCGTATTTATGAGCGGTTCTCCATCCTTTTGTCGGGGTATACCGTTGCATTTAATCAACGGTTTCCCCGGGGCACTTGTCCCGTTTCATCAAGAATACCATCCATTTTGAGATGTGTGATGACAGGTTCTTTGGCCATTCTGATGAGTGTGACATGATCGAAGGAGAGCGAATCTCCTTCTTTTTGGCCGCCCCCTGTGGTACCAAGTATGGTATAGTCACGTCCGTTTCTTTTGGTATGTGAAAACGAATGAAAATGACCATTGATAACGGTATATGGTCGATTTATGAGGAGCGTCTCCAAATTTTTGAGTCCTTTGTCATCTTCTCTCATCCATAGGGGTTTGTGCATGAGTACGAAGGTCCACTTTACCGAAGGGTACGCTTCCAATACGTTTTTGAAATAGCCCAATTGCTCCTTGCCCATACCCCCTGTACTTCTTTCGGGCATATTGAAGTATGTGGATTCTTCATAGGTACCATCGATTTCCCCGGCAATGATTTGTAAGGCGGTAGCTCTTGCCTTGTAAATTTCGAGCATGCGCTCTTCAGTGTAATCTTCAGAATCTAGCATCAAGAACAATACGTCTTCGTATACGAAGTGGTAATATCTTGGTCCAAGTCGTTTTTTCCAGAAGGTACGCATCCGCGGGTTGGTCAAATCATGGTTGCCCCCTAGATAAAAGAAGGGCATGTTCAATTTTGAAGTGCGCGCGTCAAAAGAATCCCATTCCTTGGCCAGTTGCAAGGAATCTTCGGTGCCCCCATCGATCAGATCACCAACACTCAGTACGAAAGTAGGATCCAATCGGTTCAATTGGGAAACTGCGGTCTTATAAACACCCTCTCTTTCTCCTCCGTTCAAATCTGAAATGATGGCAAAAGTGAAGTCGTGTTCCTCCAATTCAAATGTACTACTGGTCCAAGGGGTCGGGCCAGTGGTTATATCATGTTCAAAGTTGGGGACCCTTTTAACCTCTTTTCGACAACTTATCGAAATACATAATACTAAAAGTATGACAATCTTGCCTTTCATTGATTCCGATTTTTATTGGAATTACGCAACTATTCGATATGGTTCAATATTTCTTTATTTTCCAGAATCCCGCTATCGGCACCATATAGCCCCACTCGGAACATGGCTTTTGCCAATTGAATGGAGGTGATGCTGGCGTTTTCCCCAAATAATTTAATTATCGGATATAATCTTCTTGAAACACGATACATCAGATTAGGCTCCTTTCGTTTCTCGACAGGGTAAATATAGGCCGGCCGAAAAGCATAGAGACGAATACCCAAATCGGAAATCCGGTTCTCCGCCATTCCCTTAAATCTGGCGAAAGCGGTACGGCTTTTTTCCGTTCGATCCGCGCCTGCCCCGCTAAGAAGACATAGGTTGGCATCTGGACTATGTTTTTGAAGTTCCCTTGCGAATACCATGGCGTAGTCTACCGTAATCGTTTTGAACATCGTGGTTGCAACTTGACCGGTATATACCCCGATACAGAAAAACCCCGCATGTACATTTGTGAAGTAAGCTTCATAATTAGTGTAATCTTCAAAATCCGATATAATCACCTCGGTTAGCTTCGGATGCGTTCGTATGCCCTCTTTTCGGACCAAACTAACGACTTCGGTGACTTGCTCGGCGTCGAGGCACAAATCTAGAATCAGACCCCCGATCATACCTGTACTTCCCGTGACGATTACCTTCATAGATCCATGATGAACGCGATAAACAGTAGCTATAGTTTAGGAGGACTTTGCCAAATGATGTTCATGATTTTCCATTGTCCTTTCACTTTTCCGAGATGGAATAAATCAATACCCCATTCCGCGGTCAGCTTGGCCATAGCCGTTTTATCATTGACCTCATAAATAACTATTTCTTTGGGGGAGTCTGCAGTAATCCGGTCTCCATTTTTGTTCCATGAGCCAGCCAAATTGTAGAGCTGTTCGTAAGTCATGGGCAAGTTGTCTTTGTAGTCATTGGATTCTGAATCATACCAATAGCCAATTTTTCGAAGGGTTGTATCAACACTTTTTTCGATCAACTCGGGTTTTACCTCGTAGAGGGCATTCACATAATCTTGAATAGCGGAAGTGACTTGGGCCTTATCATCTTGCGCAACCGTCGAAAAGGAGAACAGCGCGATAAATACGATGTAAATAAAGGTGTGTTTTTTCATGAGAGCGGAATTTTGATGGCGTTTTTAAAGCTACGACAAATGTTAGAACAAATCAAAAATAGGACGGTATAACACTTTTATTCAATGAATATATTCCTAGGCTTAGAAAGCCACCTTTGCTCTCAGAGGCTTTGAGTTTGAAGGGACCTGAATTTGAGTAGTGGTTTTTAAACCAGTCAACATAACGAGGATAACCTCGCTTCGTTTTTTTGTTTTAAGAAGTTTCAACAGTTTCAACGAGGATCCGTGCAACCCTCTCTTTTTTGTGCTGTCTATTGATGAATATCAAAAACGAACTTCTAAAAAGATAAATAATGTTGAAAAAAGTGAATTGGCCGATGACCCTGGGTCTCGGTTTCTTTGTACTACTCATGAGCACCTCGGCCATGGCCCAGAATAGCTTTACGCTAAGCGGTAGTATTACGGATAAGAATAATGGGGAAACCCTTTTTGGTGCAACGGTTTTCTTGGAGGACACGAACATTGGGGTAATTACGAACGAGTATGGGTTCTATTCATTGACAGCTCCGGCCGGTAGTTATACCCTTACTATTTCTTATTTGGGATATTCCGAAATAACCAGGGAAATAAATCTTTCGGCCAATCAAAAAATCGATTTCGAAATTACCGAGGTTTCCACGCAATTAACAGAGGTTGTAGTCACAGCGGAAGAACCCGAACGGGCCTTATTGCGGAAACCGGAAATGAGTGTTGCCAAAATGAACATTGCAACGGTCAAGAAAATGCCCGTTGTCTTGGGCGAAGTAGATATTTTGAAATCCCTGCAGATGCTTCCCGGTGTGACCAACAACGGTGAGGGTACTGGTGGTTTTCATGTACGAGGCGGGGCCCAAGACCAAAATCTGGTATTATTAGATGAGGCCATTATCTATAACACGTCGCACATGTTCGGTTTTTTCTCTGTGTTTAACGCCGATGCCATTAAGGACGTCAAGCTCTATAAAGGAGGTATTCCAGCACGTTTTGGCGGGCGGGTATCATCCGTTTTGGATATACGTCAGAAAGATGGGAATAACAAAAAACTCGCTTTGACCGGGGGATTGGGAGTTATTTCAAGTCGTTTGACCGTCGAAGCTCCATTGTTCAAGGACAAAGGGTCTTTTTTAATCGCCGGTAGACGTTCATATGCCGATTTTTTGTTGAAAGTGGCTAATAATAAGAACAGTGTGAGCTTCTATGATTTAAACCTTAAAACCAACTATACCATCAATACCAACAATAGACTTTTTCTCTCAGGTTATTTTGGAAGGGATGCCTTCAAATTAGGAAAAAGTTTTAGCAGTAGCTATGGCAACACCACCGGAAACCTAAGATGGAATCATATTTTCAATGATAAGCTGTTTTCGAACCTCTCGGCTATCGTTAGTAAGTATGACTATGACTTGGGCATTACCACCGCAGAATTCGATTGGGTGTCTTCGATTAACAATTACAATCTCAAATATGACCTGAAATACTACCTAAATGATCGATTTACGGTAGATTTTGGGGCAAGCGGTATTTATTATGACTTTGACCCTGGGCAGATCAGACCAACTGCACCGACCTCTTCGGTCAATCCCTTAAGTCTAGATCGCAAGAAAGCCATCGAGGGGGGAATCTATGTCAATGCAGAGCAGAAATTGAGTGAAAAGTTGAACGTTCAGTATGGCTTGCGGTACAGTATATTTAGCCGATTGGGTGGGCAGGCACTTTCGGAATACGCCAATGACCAGCCTGTTGTGTTTAATCCGGTTTTAGGTATTTATCAGCGGGGAACGGTAACCGGGGAGACAGAATTCGCCAAAGGAGATGCGATCAAAAATTTCGGTAACCTTGAACCGCGTGTTTCCCTGGCCTACGAGTTGAATGAGGCTTCTTCATTGAAAGCTGGCTTTTCACGAGTCGCCCAGTATATACATTTATTGTCAAATACCTCTTCGGCAACCCCATTGGATGTATGGACCCCCAGTGGAAAATTTATTGCACCCCAATTGTCCAATCAATATGCGCTGGGGTACTTTCGGAATTTCGAGGACAAAAAGTATTCTTTAGAGATCGAGGCCTACTTTAAAAATGTAGACAATCGTATCGACTATATCGACGGCTCTGATCTTATCGGACAGAATACCATAGAAACTGAAATTCTCAATGGCGAATCACGCGCCTATGGACTTGAACTGCTTCTTCGCAAAAATGAGGGCGACTTCACCGGTTGGGTTGCCTATACCTTATCAAAATCGGAGCAACGTACTCCTGGTGGTACCGCAGGTGGTCTGGGAATAAATAATGGGGAATGGTACAACACGCCTTTTGATCGGACCCACGATATTTCAATATCAGGGGCTTACAAACTCAATGATAAATGGAGTTTTGGCACTAATTTGGTTTTCCAGACCGGGAGACCTGTAACGTATCCAAATGGGCAGTATGAATATGAAGGCTTGTCCATTGCAAGTTATTCACCTCGAAATTCCGATCGGTTGCCAACCTATCACCGTCTTGATCTTTCCGTAAACTACAAGCCCAATCGAAAACCCAACAATCGCCTTAAGGGAGAATGGGTATTGGGTATTTACAATGTATACAACAGAAAGAATGCGGCATCGATTTCCTTCGGCCAAAATTTCGAAACTGGGGCTAATGAAGCTACTCGAACGGCAATATTCGGTATCGTACCCTCCTTAACCTATAATTTTAAATTCTAAAAAAATGAAAAATAATATCCAATTACTTATTCTGTTTTTGGTCATCGGTATGACCTCTTGTGAAGATGTAATCGATGTACCTGTTCAAAGTGCGCCAGCGAGGTTGGTGGTGGAAGCCTCCTTAGATTGGGAAAAAGGTACTTCCGGAAATAATCAGGTCATTATCCTGAGTTCGTCTACCCCCTTTTTTGAAACCACCACGGCAATGGAGGTTGTAGGGGCTTCGGTCAAAGTAACGAACGATTCCAGTGGGCTGGAGTTTCAGTTTGAGGACCAAAACAATGGTGCTTACACCACTTCTGATTTCGTACCGGTATTGGGCCAATCCTATACCTTGGAAATCAGATATAATGGAGAAGTCTATTCGGCTACGGAGACCCTGCAACCAGTTACGGATATCACTAGTATATATCAAGATGTGGAAGATGGTTTTGAAGATGATATCTTAGAGGTACATATTGTATTCACAGATCCGCAGCAAGAAGGAAACAATTACCTCTTCAGATTTCAAAAGGAGGGTGATTTATTACCCGAGTTTGAATTGGGTCAAGATGAATTTGTCAATGGCAATGAGATCGATTGGTGGTATGAAATCGAAGAAGATGAGGATACGGATAAAATCGAGGCGTTTCAGCCCGGAGATTTGGTAACGATAGACATTTACGGTATTTCGGAAGGCTATAACGACTATATGCAAATCTTGATCGATCAAATCGGTGGTGTTGGGCTTTTTGAGGCCACGCCGGTATCGGTAAAGGGAAATTGTATTAACCAAACGAATCCAGAGAACTATGCTCATGGGTACTTTAGATTGACCGAAGTAAACAGAACGAGCTATACATTCGAATAGGGGTTAGGAGAATACGAGGTACAAATCAGCATGTACAATAGCAGACAGCTCGATTTGTACCTCCTATTCTATATCCTACTAATCACAGGTGATAACACTTGCTGCCGCTGCGATGGCGTCTGCCTGTGACATGGAATTCTTGAACAACACGAATTTATCAATGGCATGGCCAGAAGACCGTGCAGATACCTCCATTTTGTACGTTCCCGGATTGTCGAATTCTACATAGATATCATGCGCATCATGATCTGAAGTCCTGGCTTGCCATATAAAATCAAGATTGTTTCCGCTCCGGTATATTTTAAGCCAACCATCTTTTGAAGAGCCATTCGGATTGGGGTTCTTTCCACTTCCTTTTGGGAAAACCTTACTTCCCGTTCCTTTTTTTCCGTAAAAATCGTCCGCATCGGCAAAACGCAACCAAGTATCGTTATGTTCCGTTCCATTATTTCCTGTTTTTACGGCATTATACCATAAAAATTTATAGGTTCCAGGATTGGTGATCTTGATGTTGAAAGTGACCTTTCCGGTACCGGGATCATTAAGATATTGTTGGCCTTGCCATACCATATAGCCCTTACCGGTATATGTATTCCCGTTAGTTTTGAGCGCCCAGCTGCCGGAAAATTTAGCATCTTCAAATTCGGCCAAAACCAAACCATCCTTTTCGTTAAATATGTAATTTAAAGGATTTGTACATGTACTCACGGTATCTGTTCCGTCATTGGTGTCTTCAGAAGAATCTTCGCTTTCGTCGTCGTCGGAAGTCGTGTCAGATTCGTCATCTTGAGTAGTATCATCAGTATTTCCATCATCATCATCTTCGGTAGTAGTCGTATCGTCTGTCGGAACTTCATCAGGTTCTTGTTCCGTTTCATCCGATGCGATTTCGGTATCGGTCAGCAGTAGGTCCGCATCTTCGGAACTACAGGAATAAATGGCAAGTGTAAATACGAATAGTACAAAGAAGCCTTTGGGCCAATTGCTTGCAATAGCAGTCATATGTGTAGGATTAGGGGTTACTAAATTGGACAACGATATACGGAAGAAGGGTTGTATATGGTCGTTTTCGAACTGATAAAATACTATTAATTCGATGAAATGCAGTTACTTAACAGAAAAGGAGTGTGTTTCAACGACAAAACCCGATGAATGGTAAAAACAAAAACAAAGGGGTACTGAACACATCAGGTATCGAGTTCAATCGAATCAGTCTTTTTTAACGGAAAGATCTTGAAGAATGTCATGCTTCGCCATGCCCATTCCAATGGGCCATAGTGGAACCGACGTAACCATAGCTTACTGGCCCAAACCTGAAAGGCAATAAATAGCAGGGCAAGCAAAAAAGTATAGGTGCTGGTCAACTCACCAAGATAACCGAACCCCCAACCGTATAAAAGCAGCCCTCCAAAAAGACTCTGGAAAAAATAATTGGTCAAAGCCATTCGTCCATAAGGTGCAAACTTCAGTAACCACCGCTCCATCCCTGTTTTTCTATACAAAATAACAAAAAGCGAAATATAGATCAAGGTCATGGCCAGGTTCGCGATATCCAGTCCAGAGAGTCCGATCATGGCAATCCAATTATCAAGTTTGGCTTCCGGACCCATACTGATAAATGCCAGGGCCGTAACACCAAAACCTATAAGCAGCAGAACTACCGATCCGATCAATACCCTTTTGGTCAGTTTTTTGTCAGTTTTGAAACGCTTGAAAAAACCGATACGACCTATATACAAGCCGATCAGAAAAAAAGCGAATGTAAAATATCCCCTGCCGAATATGCCGTACTGAAAGTTCATTTTGTCCAAATGGCCCTCCCAGGCATTGGTCTGAAAAACCTCCCAAATAGATCCGGTCTTAAGGGTGTTATAGTATGCGAGCACATTGGGAGCATTGGGATCCATAGGGTCTATATTTAAAAACAAGTGCTCGCCTTGCGTCAAAAAGAAAACAAGATATCTGCCGAGCCCAAGAAAGAGTACTGCTGAGAAGGCCAGCACCCATTTGGTATCGACTTTATAAAAAGGAATCAAGAATATGCCTAGAATCGCATAAATGGTGAGGATATCCCCTCTATAGAAAAGACTATGCACATAACCGATGATAAACAATAGTACCAATCTCCAAAGGAACCTTCCTCCAAAAGCAACCCCTTTTTTGACTCCATTCTTCATTTGAATAAAAAAACTGAGCCCGAACAAAAAGGAGAACAAGGCAATGAATTTACCTCTAAAGAAAAAATTCAGAAGGCCATCCACCACTTGATCCAATGGTCCGACGCTGACGGCCTCATAAAAACTTTGGGGTGCTCTTGCTCCGATATAGTTCTCTACCATATGACAGAGAACAATGCCGGCCAAAGCAATACCCCGAAGGGCATCAATGATTTCGATTCTACTGGAGGTTGTGGTTGACATAGGCGTTTCTTGAAGTTGATGCATACTAGACGTCAATTCGATAGACAATGTTACAGTTTGTAAGGGGAAACTTGGGCGAAAACCGATTTGGTCGAATCTTTCTGCACCCCAAATTCAAGTACTCTCACCACCAAACCACAAAAAGCTTTTCGAATACGGCCTCTGATTTTTTCACCCATACCATGGGGGCTGATTCTTTTAGCATTCTAATATTCAGATCCATGAGCACTTCAAAGTGGGATGACCATTGGACCGCTTCATGTGGCGCAATGACCCATTCCGATTTATGGGGAATGTAGTAGTGGTATGATTTGAACGTAGGTGAATTGAAATCATTGAATCGTAGCCAATACCCGCAAATACAGGCCGTATTCAGCGGACGAATAGCTGGGTTGGCCGTACCATAGGGCGAAAAGAGTTGCGCTTTGTAACATGCCTTATGCAATAGATGATCGGTGGTGATATGATAGCCGGTCAAAGCATCCTTTCCCTCTGGGGTATGAAGTAATTGAAATTGCTCGTTTTTGATTTTTTCCATTTTGGTGAAGAACATATCCCTTCTGTTTGGCCCCACTAAGCGGTGTATTGGTTCACTGATATCAAGGTCTATAATATAGAATTTATAGGTTAGTTCAACATGAATTGTCTTTTGGGTCCTGGTATCCTTGATAATAAAATCGATTTCCCCCAGTGTCTGCTTTTCTCGCTTAACAGGTAAATTGTGCAAGAGTATATCATGACTGGGGCAACTATCGATCAGTTGTTTGAAAATCTGTTCCATCTGGTGTCCTAAACGTAGTTTCTTCGTTAAGGGTTGTACCCTGAAATGTGAGAAGTCGATTTCTGGAAATGTAAATTGCGAGATACCGAACTGATCATTAACCCAAAGGGGAGGGGTATTCAAAAAACCTACACATTGTTTTTGAAGAAAATCTTGAGGCATCATCAAAGCGAAGTTAAGATAATACCACGTGCTTCTGTCAGGATATTTGATAGAGATGGCCCGTAATCGATTTGTACTGGTTTCGCAACGTTAACATTTCCTAAAAAACCGAAACCCTCTTAGTAGAATGTAGTATTTTTATAAGATGGCTATGATGACAAGAAAAGGATTTCGGTTCACGCCTTATGAAGCGCCGGAACAAACACCATTTGACAAACTTTTCGATATTTTCCAAGAACTCATCACTCATACTTCCGGTGATTTTGATGAGGCCATTGATTGGCTACGTGAATTGGACAAAGAATATGAGTTGACCGATGACGAATATACCATCGATGATTTCATTGAAGAATTAAAAGCCAAAGGATACATCCGTGAGGAATTTGAGGATGGTGGTGGTGAAATGGGCGAAGAGGGTCAAGATGGTGATGGAAAAGGGACGATTTCGATTACGGCCAAAATGGAACGAATCATTCGACAGCGGGCCTTGGATCAAATATTTGGAAAGTTGAAGCGGAGCGGAGCCGGAAACCATAAAACCGGAAAGTCTGGTCAGGGCGATGAGCACACGGGTGACTTTCGGGAGTATCGGTATGGAGACGGGTTAGAGCATATTTCTATGACCGAGAGCCTTAAAAACGCTCAGGTTAATCACGGTATTGGCAGTTTTACATTGGATGAGAGTGATTTGGTGGTCGAAGACACCCAATACAAGGCCCAAATGAGCACCATACTGATGATCGACATCAGTCATAGTATGATTCTATACGGCGAAGATCGCATCACACCCGCCAAGAAAGTTGCGATGGCCTTGGCTGAATTGATAACTACCCGATACCCGAAAGACACTTTGGATATTTTGGTTTTTGGAAACGATGCATGGCCCATTCCAATAAAGGACTTACCCTACCTTAAAGTAGGCCCATATCACACGAATACCGTTGCCGGCCTGCAATTGGCTATGGATATGTTGCGAAGAAAGCGAAATACGAACAAGCAAATATTCATGATTACCGACGGTAAACCTAGTTGTTTACGTCTACCTGACGGCACCTATTACAAGAACAGTGTAGGGTTGGATGATTTCATTGTAGAAAAATGCTATAATATGGCTCGCCAGGCAAGAAAACTCCATATACCCATTACCACCTTCATGATTGCTCAAGACCCATATTTGATGCAATTTATCCGTCATTTTACCGAAGCGAACAAAGGCAAGGCCTTTTTTACCGGATTGAAAGGATTGGGTGAAATGATTTTCGAGGATTATGAAAATAACAGAAGAAAAAGACTGAAGTGATTCAAGACCGAAATATGAACATTTTATTCATGTATATCGATGCACGACCAAAATAAAACAGGACATTTTCAATACGACGATAGGCAATTTGAGGAGCAATTTCGAAATCTTAAATTAAATCCAGAACTATTTGATCATGAGGCGCACTTGCGATTAGCTTGGATTCATATCACAACATATGGTATTGAAAAGGCCTTGGATACCATTTCATCGCAATTGAAAGCGTATGTTGTGCATGTAGGCGCGGCAGATAAATATAACAAAACAGTTACCATGGCGGCCATTAAAGCCGTTTATCATTTTATTTTGAAGTCCACATCAAGTACATTCCAAGACTTCATGATAGCGTTCCCTAGATTAAAGGACAACTTCATTGAATTAATGGGCTACCATTACAGTTATGACATCTTTAATTCAGAAAAGGCAAAAAAAAATTATTTAGAACCTGATCTATTACCATTTGATTAAAAGTATGCAATTGAACTACAAAGAAATCTCCACCTTAGGAGCATTAAAAAAAGCAGGGTATCAAACCAAGAGCATCAAGGATGAACTTCGGGATAACCTACGGGAAAAAATAAAAAAAGGAGAGGAAACCTTCACAGGGGTCTGGGGCTATGAAAATTCTGTGATTCCCGAATTGGAGCGTGCCATTTTATCACGTCACAACATCAACCTGCTAGGACTTCGTGGGCAGGCCAAAACCCGACTGGCACGCCTTATGGTGCATTTGTTGGATGCGTATATTCCCGTCGTTGCAGGTTCGGAAATCAATGATGATCCTTTGGCACCTATGTCACGTTACGCTATAGAAATGATCAAGGAACAGGGTGACGCAACACCGATTTCCTGGCTGCATCGTGATGAGCGTTTTTATGAAAAATTAGCAACCCCCGATGTGACCGTGGCTGATTTGATTGGGGATGTAGACCCTATAAAAGCAGCCAATCTCAAATTATCGTATGCCGATGACCGAGTCATTCATTTTGGGATGATTCCGCGTGCCAATCGATGTATTTTTGTCATCAATGAATTGCCCGATTTACAAGCGAGAATTCAGGTATCACTTTTCAATATATTAGAAGAGGGTGATATTCAGATCCGCGGATTCAAGTTGCGTTTGCCCCTAGATCTGCAATTTGTTTTTACGGCGAACCCTGAAGATTATACGAATAGAGGTAGTATCGTTACCCCCTTAAAGGATCGAATAGGGTCGCAGATATTGACACATTATCCTGATGATATTGAAACGGCCAGAAAGATCACGGCGCAAGAATCAAACCTTGATGAGCGACAGTCCGCTGCGGTGTATGTGCCCGATATTGCAAAAGACCTCTTGGAACAAATTAGTTTTGAGGCGCGCAATAGTGAATATGTCGACGCCAAAAGTGGTGTCAGTGCGCGTACGAGCATTACGGCTTTCGAAAATCTATTAAGTACTGCAGAGCGACGGGCTTTACAGACTGGAGCAGAGACGACCGCCCTGCGTTTAAGTGACTTCCTGGGAGTGATTCCGGCCATTACGGGAAAAATAGAGTTGGTATATGAAGGCGAGCAGGAGGGAGCCGATGGGGTCGCCTCGATTTTGATCGATGATGCAGTAAAATCACTCTTTCCCATGTACTTCCCCAAAATAAATAAGCTAGAGCGTAAAGATGAAGTCACTCCGTATGATGACCTCTTATCATGGTTTTTCCAACAAAGCGAAGCCTTCGAATTGTTGGATGACTTTACCGATGAGGAGTACAAAAGAAGTTTGGATAGCATACCTGAATTGAACCGCATTTTAGCGGAGCATCAGCCCGATTTTTCAAAAAAAGACACCTACTTCTTAAAAGAGCTATTGCTTTGGGGTTTAGTCTCTTTCAAGAAGTTAAGCAAACATCGATTCTCCGAAGGATATCAATTTAAGGACCTCTACGGAAGCTTCATTAGTGGCCTATAAAAGAAAAACCCGACCATTACACAATGGTCGGGTTTTTCTTTTTCATAACATTGCTTTTTAAGAGGTCTGATAGGCCGGTAAATTGAAAATAAACGAACTTCCCTTCGCAGGTTTGCTCAATACGGTAATCGTCGTATCGTGAAGCTCCATAATCTTTTTTACGATAGCCAACCCTAGGCCAGAACCTTGTTTTTTGGCACTTTCATTGACTTGTTTGTACCTATCGAAAATAAATGGTTGCTCATTTACCGGTATACCTGTTCCGGTATCCGTAATATTGATTTCAATATTCTTTCCCTTTTTCTGCAAGGAGAGCGTAACCTTGCCTTTTGGCTCTGTATACTTAATAGCATTTTCGATCAGGTTTTGCAAAGCGCGCTCCACCAAACTGACATCCGCATAGACCATGTTGTTCTCTTGGGGTTTATCCAACTCCAAAACAATCTGCTTTTTTTCCGCCAAAACCTTGAATTTGGCAATGAGATCATGAGATAACTCGGTAATGGAAAAAGGCTCTTTTACAGGTACCACTTGTTCTGCTTCCAGTTTGGAGTATTCGAACAATTGATTGATCAATTTTGAGAGCTTGTCCACATTATCATGGGTAATCTGCAGGTATTCTTCCTTTTCTTGCTCAGAAAGTGTATCCCTTTTTATTTGTAAGGTCTCTATGTATCCCTTTAAAATAGCCAAAGGGGTTCTCAAATCATGAGAGACGTTCGCAATCAATTCCCTACGTAGTAAATCGACAGATTGCATCTTGTCCATATTTCCCACGATGGATTCTGCCATGTCATTGAACGAATTGGCAAAGATCGAGATATCGGATTTTTCAGGATTCTCGATTCGGGCCGTAAGGTCACCCTCATGAAAACGGCGCACCGTACCGGTAATGACACGAAGGTTTTTGGTAAGAAACCAAATGGCCAATAAGCCGATGAGTGCCGAAAAAAGCATGGTTAACAAGAAGGCACCAAGACCTAGTTTAGCAAAATACTGGCCTAACAAAGTGTTACTTACTTCCTGAAATTTCTTTCCGGCTAGAATGATGTAGATATATCCTTTATGTCCATCAATATCGTAAGGTGCGGCCGAGAAGATTTTCTGCTCTTCCGGATTTCTGGGATCGTCACCCAAAATAAATTTCTCGCCCTTATCCGCTATGAACGAAGTAATGGGAGCTAGGGAAACACTTTTGGTGGCATCCGAATCATTTGGATCGAGTACAACGGAGTATAAAATCGTGCCCTCGTTATCGAGCAGATAGACTTCGATACCACGATTAACCGCCATCATATCGTGCATCAGGTCACCGAACAGCGGTTTGTTGACACTGCCATCTTCCAAAAACGGGGAAGCACCAGTGAACTTTTCGGAGATGACATGATTTGCTACCTCTGCATCAAGTCGTTGCGCGGTCTCTTGATTGTGCATATTGGCAAAATAACTGGTAATGCCAATGTATGAGGCTCCCATTAAAATTACCAGTAAAATGAAGGCGCCCCACAATTTCTTGACCAATTTCGGGGTCAATGTTTTACCCGTATTCTTCATATGGCGATATCTTCGTTAAATTTATAACCCACTCCCCAAGTTGTGAGAATATAGTTGGGATTCGCCATATCGGATTCGATTTTGGCCCGTAATCTATTGATGTGTGAGTTCACAGTGTGCTCATATCCCTCGAAATTATAGCCCCATATCATATCCAATAATTCCGTTCGCGTATAATTTCTTCCGGGATTAGAGGCCATAAGTACGAGCAGCTCGAATTCCTTTGGTGAAAGTTCGACCCTTTTATCATCTAAAACAACCTTTCGTTTATCGATATCGATGAGCAATCCTTCAGCCGAAATAGCGGATGAATTCTCCTTCTCCAACTTTGAGGCATCCGTTCTTCGTATAACCGCCTTGACCCGCGCAAGAAGTTCACGAATGCTAAAAGGTTTCGTGATATAGTCGTCTGCGCCCATTTCCAAGCCCAAAACACGGTCGATTTCCTCCGATTTTGCAGTGAGCATAATGATAGGCGTGTTTTTTACTTTACGGAGTTTTTTGCAGATTTCAACGCCGTCCATGGTGGGTAAGGTCAAATCCAAAAGAATCAAATCGTAGTCATTCTCCAATGCCATTTGAAGGCCCTCTTCGCCGTCCGTGGCTTTCGAAGTGGAATAAATCAAATCGGTGAGGTGAATCTCCAATAATTTGATGATTTCAGGGTCGTCCTCTATGATAAGTATCTGTTTCATAATTATATCGGTTACGAAAGAAGTTAAAAAGTATCACACAAATATCACGGGGAACTCAAAATCTCTAAAAGCGGTTTTTTGCTGCTGAATACCTTGTTATAAGGCACTTTAGGAAAAAACCAACGTATTACTAGTCGAAGAGGTCACAAAATCCTAACAAAAGTTGTTCGAAAGTTTATCTTTTCGTGACTTCGCTATCATTTTATAGGACTTAGTTTGTGTATAATCTAAAAATTAAGAACTATGAAGAAACTATTACATGATGTGAACGGCCCTGAAGCGGGCATAATGCGTTTTGGATGGAACCAAGTACTTGCACTGTGCTTGATGGTCTTTTTGCCGATTTTCGGTATGGCCAATAACGATCTAAATCCTGGGATTTTGGTCCAGGAGGAAATAAACGGCGGTACACTTTCTGAGGATCCCTTCCATTTCTGCGTAGGTGATGGCGAGGCCGACCATGTGAGCAAGGTCAGTGTAGAAGGCGCCAGTGGCCCTAACATGCAATGGGTAGTTACCGACGAGGACGGTAAAATATTAGGACTTCCCCCAACGCCCGAGGCAGTGAATTTCGATGGTGCAGGGCCGGGCATCTGCCTGATTTGGCATTTGAGCTACGCAGATGGCCTTACAGGTCTTGAGGCGGGTAACAACGCTCTCACCGATCTAATTGGTGAGTACGATCTTTCGGATGATAATGTCCGTGTCTACCGGGCTCAACCCGAGGCGGGCGAGCTTTTGGGCGGACCTTTCTCCTTCGACGTCGACGGTACCCCCGATATGGTATCCGGTCTTTCCCTTGAGGGCGAGCGCATGGGCAGCAACAGTACGTTCGTGATCACTGACGACCAGGGCAAGATATTGGGTCTTCCCCCGACGCTCGAAGCGGTCGAGGGCGT
>CANLVG010000012.1 GCA_947494565.1 uncultured Flavobacteriaceae bacterium
CTCCTAACTCCTAACTCCTAACTCCTAACTCCTAACTCCTAACTCCTAACTCCTAACTCCTAACTCCTAACTCCTAACTCCTAAATAAGCTCTCACACCGCAACTTCTTCCTCTAATAGACTTAAAAGTTATCCCCAAAATATCAACAACCATGGAGTTTAATTGGCAAAAATACTACATTCGTTGCAGTTACATTCGGTAACGGAATTCTTTAAAAAACAAGCCTTGGCCAAGACTCAGAAAAAGAAGGTAACCCCTTTAATGCAGCAGTATAATACCATCAAGACCAAATATCCTGATGCGTTATTGTTGTTTCGTGTTGGTGATTTTTATGAGACCTTTGGAGAGGATGCCATTAAGGCCTCCAAAATTCTGGGCATTATATTAACGCACCGGAACAACGGCGGTGACCGTACAGAATTAGCAGGTTTTCCGCACCATTCGTTGAATACTTATTTGCCCAAACTGGTCAAGGCTGGGCAACGGGTCGCGATCTGTGATCAACTGGAAGACCCGAAAATGACGAAGACCATTGTCAAGCGGGGCGTCACCGAACTGGTCACTCCCGGGGTAGCCATGAATGATGATATACTTCATGCCAAAACCAATAATTTTCTCTGTGCCGTTCATTTCGGTCGTAAATCGGTCGGTATTTCATTCGTTGATATTTCCACAGGTGAATTCCTAACGGCAGAGGGAGGCGAAGAACAGGTGGATAAGCTGCTCCAAAACTTCGCACCTAACGAGGTATTGGTATCCAAAGCGCACAAAAAAGAATTTCTAACGTCTTTCGGAAGTGCTTTTCACACCTTCTTTATGGAAGATTGGGTATTTCAAGAAGACTATGCCCAAGAGACCTTGAACGCCCATTTCAAGACAAAAACGCTAAAAGGTTTCGGAGTCGACCACTTGAAGTGTGGCATTGTCGCATCAGGAGTCGTTTTGCACTACTTATCCGAAACCCAACACAAGCGATTACAACACATCAATGTGCTGCAGCGTATTGCGGAAGAAGAACATATTTGGATGGATCGCTTCACCATAAGAAATCTAGAGCTCTACCAGTCGACCCAGCAAAACGCGGTAACCTTATTGGATGTTATCGATAAGACCATTTCGCCTATGGGTGGTCGCCTGTTGAAAAGATGGCTTGCGCTGCCCTTAAAGAATATCGAAAAGATCAATAGGCGTCATGAAATCATTTCCCATTTGATTTCAGATGAGACCTTACAGCAAAAACTTCAACATCATATCAAGCAAATCGGCGACCTCGAACGTCTGATTTCAAAAACGGCAACGGGCAAAATCAATCCGAAAGAAGTCGTTCAGTTAAAAAATTCCCTAGAGGCCATCGTACCGATAAAAAGTCTGAACGGGCATTCGGAATGTGAGGCCTTACAGTTGATTTCAGATCGGCTGCATAGCTGTGACCTGCTCCGCGCCAGGGTAAAGGAAATGCTTAGCGAAGAGGCCCCCGTTCAGATTTCTAAAGGGAAGACCATTGCCGATGGGTATTCCGAGGAGCTGGACGAACTACGGCAACTGGCTTTTTCAGGTAAGGATTACCTCAACAAAATGTTAGCGCGAGAAACCGAACGCACCGGAATCACATCTTTGAAAATAGCTTCGAACAATGTTTTCGGGTATTATATCGAGGTACGGAACACCCACAAAGACAAAGTACCTGAAGAGTGGATCCGCAAACAGACCTTGGTTAGCGCAGAACGCTATATCACGGAGGAGCTCAAGGAGTACGAAGCCAAGATTTTAGGAGCCGAAGAACGTATTCAAAGTTTGGAACAACAGCTGTTCGCGCAATTGGTACTGTGGATGCAAGAATACATCACACCTGTTCAGCACAATGCCCATCTCATCGCCCAACTCGATTGCCTGTGTGGCTTTACCCAATTGGCAAAGGACCATGCCTATGTTGCGCCCGAGATGAACGATTCAACTGAAATCGACATACGCAATGGACGGCACCCGGTTATCGAAAAGCAACTGCCGCTTGGCGAGGAATACATCGCCAATGACGTGGTCTTAAACCGAGATCATCAACAGATCATTATGATTACTGGGCCCAATATGAGTGGTAAGTCCGCCATATTGCGACAAACCGCCCTAATCGTGCTCATGGCCCAAATGGGAAGTTTCGTGCCCGCGGAATCTGCGAAGATCGGCTATGTCGATAAAATATTCACACGCGTCGGCGCCAGTGATAATATCTCTATGGGCGAATCGACCTTTATGGTCGAAATGAACGAAACGGCTTCGATTTTGAACAACCTTTCCGAGCGTAGCTTGGTATTACTTGATGAAATAGGCAGAGGCACGAGCACCTATGATGGCATATCTATCGCTTGGGCGATTTCGGAATACCTGCACGAACATCCTGCACGTGCCAAGACCTTATTCGCAACGCATTATCATGAGTTAAACGAAATGAGCAGCACTTTCGAACGGATCAAGAACTACAATGTCTCGGTCAAGGAGTTGAAAGACACCGTACTTTTTCTTAGAAAATTAACTCCGGGCGGAAGTGAACATAGCTTCGGTATTCACGTGGCCAAAATGGCGGGCATGCCACAGCAGGTCATTCATAAGGCGAATAAGATCCTAAAGAAACTGGAAAAATCACATTCCAGTGAAGAACTGACCGATAAACTACAATCCGTTCAAAACGAGATGCAGCTTAGTTTCTTCAATTTGGACGACCCATTACTCGAAGAAATCAAAGAAGAAATCACCCATTTGGATATCAATACCCTCACTCCGGTAGAGGCATTGATGAAACTCAATGAAATCAAGCGTTTGCTCACCAAGAACAAGAAAGCGACGTCGTGATGAAGATTCCCGTTTCTACAACTAAATGCTTTGTCGTATTTCGTTAAAATTTTCTTTGCCTTTTATAGAATTGTATTAAATTTGCACCTGCCTAATGGCAGACGATTACGCATCAACAGGATGTGAAGTTCTTTATCTTGCGAAAATAGCTCAGTTGGTAGAGCGCCACCTTGCCAAGGTGGAGGTCGCGGGTTCGAATCCCGTTTTTCGCTCCATTTCGACTCCGCTCGGCTTCGGCTACGATCAGCCGGCACAAGTGGAGTTTTTTATTTTATGCCGTGTCCTACGGCAGGTTCGCTCGAGTGGTGGAATTGGTAGACACGTTGGACTTAAAATCCAATGGCCATTAGGCCGTGCGGGTTCAAGTCCCGCCTCGAGTACAGAAAAAGCCAAGATTTAAGATCTTGGCTTTTTAATTTACCGCGAAGACTATCAATAATCAGTCACTGTCTGCCTCATTTTAAACTGTGGCAAACGCACGTATCACCATTCTCATTTTTTTACATATTCGATATTGACCGTAGCCTCTATTTTTAAGGAATATCCGTCATCACGAGCCTTTATAATTGATTCGATTACCGATTTTCTTGCCTCTTTCAGTTCGCCAATCCTATGCTCGGCTCTCATCAATCTAAGGTCATCCGCGTCGTTTATGAGCAGTTTTTGAAGGTTGTGGAACTTGATTTTATCTGCGATAAGCGATAACAGCACGTCGGCAGAATCGCCCGGACCGAATTCGCCCTCAACGAGCTTGATCCGGTTACACATTTGTTTCATCGTATGTATGGTTTGGTTTTATTTTTTTACTAACGGCCAAGCACCTTGACTATAGCCGATAGCATGCTCCAACTACCAGAAAAAACCGTTCCATCGAGGTTTCCTAGAGGAGCACCTACCTCAACTCAAGGCGCAATCATTATCCAACTTCTATTTAATCGTTACCATGTATTCCCTATTTTATACTAGGTTCTATCAATAAGGGCGTTTTACCGTCGGTAATAATGACTTTGCTGTTCTGGGAACGTGAAAGCTCTCGAAAGGCTTCGATGCTTCTAATCTGTATCAACTTATCGGTCAATCCTTCTGATAGTATTTGTTGTGCATCTCGTTCGCCCTCCGCTTCTATAATCTTTCGATCAGCCTCTAATTTGGCCTGTTGTAGAATAAATTCCATTCGCATCGCGTCTTGCTCGGCCTGTAATTTGCGTTCTATGGAATTTGCCAAACCGCTGGGCAACTGAATACTCTTCATCAAAACAGCAATGAGTTCAATACCATCGGCCTGTTTACTTAGGTTCTCCTCCATTTTAATCTTGATTTCCTCTTCTATCTTTGCCCGCATGCCGGAGTGCATATCCTTTGCATAGAACTTCGCACAAACATCGGAAGATGCCGATCTGAATACACTGGTAATTATGGATTCATAGCCCTGTCCTAAATTTTCCAGAACAGAGGGGATTTTGTTTTGCTCCAAACGGTAGAGAATGGAAATTTCAGAATTCACACTTAACCCTTCTTTACTAGGCAAACTCAACATAAGTTTGATGTTATTGGTTTGTGTAGACTCCTTGAGTACTTTACTTATCAAGGGGTTATACGATACCGTACCTTGAGTAATTACCTCATCTGAAAACTTCCCTAGTGTTCGTTTGACCCCCGCCTCTCCGGGCCGTATAACTACACAGCTGGTGGATAGCAGAAGAATTGCCCCTAAAACTAAAAATTCCTTTTTCATCTTGTTTTGTTTTATGTTCGTACATGTCTTGGTATACAACTATACTTTAAAAAGGATTTTCAATACGTGGTCGGTTTTATACTATTAAAGCGTAATCCTCGGCTAAACCTTCGACTGTGTTTTTTTAGGACTTCCCATCCTTATGACGACCTAATTATATCGCCAAGTCCTACTACTTCAAGTCACTTTATGCAGGCGGTAAGCTTTTCTTCCCTTATGATAACAGACTGATGTCCAAGGATACACTATTTCATTATTCCTTAAAACTACCATTAATAATTCATAAAATATTATTTATATATATTATAATATACATTAATACTATTAATATATAAAAGGATTTTGAAAATTCCGAAGGACCTTTATCTCTACCGATTATACTTCCCCTTGTTTTAAAAAAGTTGTTTTTAACAGCCATCTCAATACAATATAGGGCCGGGAATTTATAAGGATTAGCGAGAAATGTTTAGCTTTATTAAAGATTTTTGCAGTTCAGGATTCCTCTAAGAATTAACCTAGCTGCATCGAAAAACATTAAAAAACGCCTTATCAAGCCCTCTCTTAAAATCAACACAGACAAATGAATTTTTTTAAAACATGCCTCATACTCGGTAGCGCTTGTTATTTTTTAAGCTGTCAAGATGTGAAGGTTTCCAACAAAGAAGCAGAACCAGCCGAACAAAATTTATTAGATGTGATTGCACAATTCAACACCGCTTTTCGCAATGGAGATGTTGCCTCTCTTTCATCCATGATAACCGAAAACTATACGCACACCAATAGTACTTCGAAAGCCATTGGAAAGGCCGATTGGCTCAATTATATGAGCAAAAGAGAAGCGGACATCGTTTCGGGAAATCTCGCAGTCATAGATTACAAGATGGATGACGTTGAAATTCAATACTTCGGAAAGACGGCCATAGTCACCGGAAAAGTTGTGGTATCGACTCGGGAAAAAGAGGAATTACGAATAAACGAATATCGAATCACCAATGTTTGGGTAAATAAAAACGGGAATTGGAAAAGAGCCGGGTTTCATGACTCAAAAATAAAATAGTCAGGCAACTTTTGATACTCTTCTTTCGTCTATAGGGATATACTGTGCTTTCCTTTTTAAAACCGTACCTATGAAAAGCCCCTTAGCTTTATTTATTTTGTTTCTAATAGCATCATGCATTCCTAAAAAGAAGGAAAAAACCATTCAAAACGCCCAGAACGATTTTCAAAAAATACTAGCGGCCTACCCCACCATCGACAGTACCGCCCAACATCAGGTGCTAACGTTTGGCACCTTTCATTTCGATCGATCAAGAGATGGAAGCGACGTCGTCGCCAAGGAGCATATAGATATCTCCAAAGACGCAAATCAAAAAGAACTAGGTGCTATTGTCGATCTACTAAGCACCTTTAGGCCCGATAAGATTGCCGTGGAATGGAAACCGACCCATCAAAAAACGATGGACTCTTTGTATACGCAGTACCTCAATGGAAATTATAGTTTGGAAAAACATGAAACCTTTCAAATAGGTTTTAGACTTGCCAAGAGACTTGGTCACACTAAAGTCTATTGTATTGACAACAACCCTCCTTTTCCGGAATACATCAATGCAATTGATGATTGGGAAACGTATGCCGATAGTCTAGGCCACTTAGGGTTATGGAGCACTTATGACATCGAAAACAAAAGATTTAACACATTTATGGATACGATTCAAAGGCATCTCAGCGTCAATGCGTATCTAAAAATGATAAATTCAAAGAAACATTCAAAAAGACAAAAACAACTTTGGACTACCGGACTTGTAAATGTTGGTTACGAGGGGCCATACCTCGGAGCTGATGTTGTTGCCCGATGGTATCGAAGAAATATCCGTCTGTTTGCGAATGCTAAAAACCTCGTAACAACTAATGAGAACTTACTGATCATCTATGGCGGGGCCCACAAATGGATTTTAGATGAGCTATTCGAAGCGACTCCTGATTTTCAAGTGGTTCAGTTCAATCAGCTACAAGAAAATTAAGTATCGCGAACATCGAATACGCAACAATCAATCCGGAAATATGAAGTCTCCGATTATCTCCGAACCAACTACCCGCAGAGACAGATATGAGAAAGCCGATGAATACTACACTAAAAAACTCAGCACTTTAATTCGACATATCAAAAAAAGGTCCGAGCAATTGCCCAGACCTTAGTATATGCAAATGTTATATTATTTACCTTTTTATTCTTCCAAAGAGTCTACATAGGCATTGATCAGCGCAATACCTTCATCATGTTTCAAGCTCGTACCGATCAGCGGCATAAAATACCCTGAGATTTGAGTGTTCATACGGTCTTTGATTTGAATCCGTTTTTCAAATATATTGCTTTCCTCGAACGGTGTTTCATAGGTGAATTGAAAACTATCACCAAAATCTTGATTGTAAGAGCCTCCTGTCTGATGGCAATGCGCACAATTCACATCTAGATAGGCTCTTGCCCGCTCTTCTAAAGATAAGGTCTCATCTGACCAGTCTGGCAGTACTGGAATTTGGGAAATGTCGGGTGCACCCGTTAATAGCTCGTTATCCATGAAAAACTGTAATATGTTCTGGCCCTTGTGCTCAAAATTAAGTACGCGGGCTTTGGGTCCAATAGGCTTGATCTCGCCTTCGTTATTATGGCATTGTATACACATCGTGTTTGATGGCACCACATAATCTACAGACCTCCCAGCGCCGGCGTCATCAATCCAATTAACTTCAAGTTGGTGAATATCATCGTCTAAAACGGCATCGGTCTGATCTTCATTCCAAAAGTAATTTCGAACCAGCCACACGCCTTCTTTCTTAATCAAGACCCTGGTCTCAATAATCTTCTTTCCAAGGGATGGGTCTCTTTCATCATTGAGATAATAAAATGTTTTAGCCATAATGGTATTGTCAGGAAACCCGAGCATACCTCCACCTGAATAGGTCAATTGCTCTCCATCAGGAATTGCCACAACCCTCAATTTATGGGCATAATCGGTAAAAAGCGGCGTACTCATACTATACTCGTAGGTATTGTCACCATATTCAAAATCGGCCAGGGCACCTTTAAATAGTTTCAGTTCCGAAAGATTTGGCAAAAACTCAGGAATGGCCAGAAAACGTTCTACAGGATCTCCATACGGATTACTATCTTGAGAAAGTTCGTCTCCATTATTCATTCCATCACCGTCGCAATCCCCACTCAGCCACAGAAGGTTCAATGCATCATACGCAGTATATCCAAAATCATGCGGAGGATCACAAGGGTCATTTCTATCGGTGCCATCCAAAACCTCCTGACTATCGAAAATTCCATCACCATCGGTATCAATATCATAATCCTCGAAAGCTTGTGGATCATCTGAATCACAGGAATAAAGGGCTGCACACAAGATGGCAACCACAAAAACCAAAGTTGCTTTTAAAAGATGTTTCTTTTCCATCATATACTGTTATAGCTTTTTACTTGCAAAGGTACCTTATAGCTAGTACGAGCACTTCATCTTTATAGATGTATTGTTCCATTTTATCGATTAATGGTTCACAACAAGGTTTATGGTGATTCGATCACCACTAGCCATTTCAAAGCCTAAATAATAGATTTCGTTGGAATTAAGACCCGCAATCGGAACCTCATACAATCCACTTGCTACGATATCTCCCCCATTATGTGTAGCGACCAGTCGTCCTGCGCTATCGTGCACATATATTTTTGCCACCTTACTCACGCCGGGGCCTTTGTCAATGATTCGTACTTGGGCGACCTTGTCCGCCGGGTTTACCAAAAGCATCCCCACCACGTCACTCTTACCTGCCTCGCCAACAACGATGGTTACAGTCTGCGTGTTGCTAAGCCCTTCTCCATCCGCTACGGTCAAGGACACCACATATGTTCCTGCGGTCACGAAAGTATGTGTCGGTGCTGTTTCGGTCGAGGTCGGTGAGCCATCGCCAAAATCCCACAGATAGCTTTCGACTGCCACATCATCGGTCGAACTCGCACCATCAAAAATCACTTCAAGAGGAGCATTTCCATTTTCGGGCGTCGCATTGATAATGGCAACAGGTGCTTCATTACCGGCTACGATTGTTACTGTTGTCGAATTGGTCAACCCCTCGCCATCTTCAACGGTAAGTTCTACTTGATAGGTACCCGCTGTTGTAAACGTATGTGTCGGATTCGGCTCGGTCACGACAGTTGAACCGTCTTTGAAATCCCAAAGGTAGCTCACAACGGCGACATCATCGGTTGAACCATCACCGGTAAAACTTACTTGCAAGGGTAGGGCACCATTCTCCGGGCTTGCCGTAGCTATTGCGACCGGAGCCTGATTTCCCGGTGTACTTGCAGTAATGGAAATTGTTGTGGTATCGGAGAATCCGCCTGCATCTTCAACTGTCAATTCTACATCATAGGTTCCTGCCACTGTAAAGGTATGCGTTGGATTGGCTGTATTCGAAGTTGGAGAACCATCTTTGAAATCCCATAAATAATTGACCACGGCCACGTCATCGGTAGAAGTATCCCCATTAAAGGTCACCTCCAACGGTATATCCCCATTGAGCGGCGTAGCGCTTGCCACAGCAGTAGGACCTATATTATTGGCCAAAATTTCTATGGCCGAAACCTTGGCTTGATCCACTCCTCCGTTTGCTGCCAAAGCAGAAAAATTCAAATCAAGATTTCCATCCGTAACGGTTACGTTAAAGGTTTTTGCCACTGGAGTTTCCGAACCCACGTCAGCTATAATATCATAATCATCAAGTACAAGATTCCCTTCGACGCTTACATCAAAAATCCGAGATCCGGGTCCGCCAGAACTACCTCCGGTCGCTCCCCAAAAAATCTCAGCAAAATGCAAAACCACGTCATAATTTCCATCACGAATAGGAATCTCATAATCAAAATCCGGTTGAGAATTGGTACGCTCGGTTTCAAATAAGGTAGGTACCGTTGCACTGGTATTGCTAAATGTAATCCCATCCACAAAATACTGATCTGTTAGGAAGAGGTCTCCGTTGTGTGTTACCTCAGGGCCTCCCGCATTTATCCGGAAAGGAAAAGTCACTCCAGCTGGCTCCAGAGGTTCAAAGACCACAATTTTACCATTTAATGTTCCGGCCCATATGGTACCCGGAAAGATCTCATCATCTCCGTTACAAGTAATCCCTAATGCATTTCCCCCTATTCCATCTTCAAAAACGGGAGTGAAATTATCTAGAGTACCATCAGGTTTAAGCTCAACCCTTCGAAGTTGACCAAGACTTGAACCGGCCAACAGATTTCCTTTCATGGCTCCGTCAAAAGTGGATGCCGTATACTCATCTATACCATTCGTATTCGTTTCCCAAGTGGTAATGGGATCATCATTGGGTCCATCAGGATTCGGTACACCCGGACCACGCCAGTCACCTTCGATCGGATTCGCGGTCGGAACTGGGGGCCAGTTGGCCGGTAAAGCTAAACCGGTGTTATCAGTGGAACCTGTAGTCGATCCATCAGGATCATACGTTTGGGTTCTAAAAACAGCTCCGGAAGCA
Organism: uncultured Flavobacteriaceae bacterium; assembly: GCA_947494565.1. GTDB lineage: Bacteria > Bacteroidota > Bacteroidia > Flavobacteriales > Flavobacteriaceae > Maribacter_C. The sequence continues at coordinate 10,136 of CANLVG010000012.1, forward strand.
CCTATTAGTGCTGGAGCCGTATACAGGCCTGCACCGGTCGGATTGGCGCGCGTAGGGTTCGGATGCCCCCCATAAAAGCTTCCGAAAGCATAGGTGTCCTTATCGGTAGTAATCAATTGTAAGTGATCTTTATTATTTACAAACTCACCATCAGCTGCGGCGGTTGACGGCTTTCCCCCTGTTTCGTTTGGGTCATAGTTATTGGTCACTGCTCCACTTCCCTCGTTAATCGGAAATCCTCCCCAGCCGCCATTGGCCCCATTATCACTGGCATAAACCGCTCCATTTTCGGTAATCACCAAATCATAAGGATTCCTGAACCCCGGGGCGAATATTTGTACGGGACCCCCGCTAACGACCATCGCCTGGTTCAAGCCGTCATTTCCTCCAAAAGGGTCATTAACATCAATTCCGTCATATGCAGGATTATTGGGATCGGTAATACCATTCACATTGTCTCGAGTAGGATCGTCGAGCGTAGGAAGGTCATAAATATAGTCCCGACCATTGTCATCTAGTATAGGCATGGCCTCCAATGCAGTCAAATCCACGGACAAAATGGAGGCGGACAATGCATACTCACAAATCATGGAAAAATTTATTGATGGAGATCCGGCATTGGCGTGACCTCCTTGGGCAACAATTAAATAGTCGATACCCCCGATAGTTGTAAATTCAAGACCATTAGTAGCATGGTTCTCTTCCGACCTAGGCAATCCCCTGACCATATCCACGGCATCCCATGAAGTCCCGTTCCAGGTGAGGCGGGTAATGATTCCCGAATTCGTATCCAAGTCTAAATCTCCGAAACCACCATTTGGGCCGGATCCTATTCGGAAATCACTGGAAGTTACGTATAGGATTGGATTAGCGGCTGTTCCTGCAACCGCCAACCCCGTTGCTTCCCGACTATTGCACTCTTCCGTAGTACCGCTGCACGGTTCTCCGTCATCATCATGGTTCGGTATACTCTTCACTGCGGTAATTTCTTCTTTTGCGGTAACCACGTAATTATTGTCCCCGTTCTTCTGAACGGTCAACACGTAAACCTCACCCGGATAACTCAATACGTAGAGACGACCATCGGGTCCGTAGGTTAGGGATGTTACCAAGGGAGCAGGGCCAAACGCCGCAAAATCAAGATCACTTTTGGTGAAATCTATTTGGGCATTTACCGAGTTATATGCCAGACTCAAGAATAGACAAAAAAAAGTCACCATAGCCCATTTGAAGAGCGAGGAGTAAAAAATTCTCATAGTCAATTGTATTATTTATAGCAATTCTTCATCGTGTTGGAATTTTTGAAAAAACACGCCAACTTAAAGAACGACAAAATTAGTATTTTACAAACTCCAAAAACATGATGTTTGTCATAAAATCATAATTTGCATAAAACAGTGTCGTTCAATTCTCCCTCTTATTCAGCAGAACGGAGAAATAGTAATACTATTTTATGAGTTGGTCTATTTAGGTGTTTAAATTGCTAGTCTCAAAAATACCCCTCATAAATGGTTAAATTGAATTTATTCGCTGATATCACCAAGAATACCGCTGAGGAACGAAAACTGAAAACCCAATCGGTAAGCAGGCTATTCATATTGAAGTGAAGCCCTAGGCATATACGAGCGGTCGAGACCAAAGCCAACGTTTTATCCATAGCTCTAGTAGGTCGAAAAATCATCTGATTTCTCGCAATCAAAAGCATTGACTTCTTTGAACTTCAAATAGACTTTTTACAATCGACATGGGTTTCGATAAGCGCTTTAGTCCATCGTTCTTCAAAGCACTTTTGCTTTCATCCACTCCATTAAGAAACAGTCGAAAAATGCATCTTAACGGATATACGTGTCAAATACGGTCTTTTTCATTAGGTATGAGGGATTTGTGCTACATTTACCCCTCACTAACTAAATTATACTTCTATCGATTATTGTGATTTCAACTGAAGTTACTGGTATTAACCAGAAACAAATACTGCTCTAGATTTCTAAAAATCAAGAGTTCGGGTCAATCAATTTCGCGGTAATCATCTGCACCATTATCTGATAAATTATGAATAAAAAAAGTTTCCTCATCGGTTTGACGTTATGTAGTGTCGTGCTACTTTCTTCATGTGGCACCACTAAAAATTCTATCTACTTTAATAACATAACGAGTAAGAGTTTCAAAACAAACGTAGAACAACTAGAGTCCATTATACAGAAAAACGATTTATTGAGCATTACGGTTACCAGCGTCAATACAGAGGCTACGGCACTCTTCAACCAGCAGGCCAAAAATGGGGCTCAAATGACGGACAACGGGAGTGGCACCAGTAACGTCTCAGGCTATTTAGTGGATCAAGATGGGTATGTGAATTTTCCGATTTTGGGGAATATCATAGCGGCAGGACGTTCAAAAAAAGAGCTCCGTGATGATATCACCAAGAAATTGGTCGACGAAAAATTGTTGATTGACCCCATCGTAGATATCCGATACCTGAATTATAAAGTATCGATTCTAGGGGAAGTCAAGAATCCCGCCGTACTGACGATTCCCAATGAAAAAATATCCCTCCTAGAGGCTTTAGGACGCGTTGGGGATATCACCATATACGGCAGAAGAGACAATGTGACCTTAATTCGTGAGGAAAACGGAATAAAGCGTATTCGGGAAATCGATTTGACCACAAGTGAAATCTTCAATTCCCCATATTACTATCTGCAGTCGAACGATATCATATATGTACAACCAACGAAAGGGCGAATAGCCGGTTCGCGCGAGGTCAAACAATGGATTCCTGTGATTTTAAGTGCCATATCCTTGGCTATCGTTACGATATCCATCAATAATTGATAGATTATCAGTAGAGGATTGTGATACCGAGCGACACAGTCCTAATGTGGGTTGCGAAATTGAGTTTCCTTTGATGGTCATTTGTTAAGAACCCTCTTAACTTCGGCAGACGACCAAAGTTGCCTGCCTCATTACGTCGATTCGACTCGGATTTTTAGAACAACGGTGAAACGATGTGCTTTTGGCAGCGGTACATACAGGGTATTTTTCTACCTTTAGCCAACCATCGAACCAAAATGAAGAAGTATTTTAAACTTTTGGGATGGCTATTGGCCATCGCATTCCTTTCCATTCTGCTATCTAATTTCGTCATCAGTAGTGCGGCTGAGGGAAAAACCTTTTCCGCGGTGGAAGAGGTGGCGAAGAATCGGGTCGGTCTGGTTCTTGGTACTGCAAAAAACTTAATAGGTGGTCGACCAAATCTGTACTACAGCAATAGAATTTCGGCGACCATAGCCCTATATAAAGCTGGAAAAATCGAGTTTGTTTTGGTCAGTGGTGATAACGGAACGAAATATTATAATGAGCCCAAGACCATTAAAAAGGATCTTATCGCTGGGGGTATCCCAGGTGAAAAGATTTATTTGGATTATGCCGGTTTTCGTACCCTAGACTCCGTTGTTCGCGCAAAAGAGGTCTTTGGTGTTGAGCGTGTTACGGTAATATCCCAGAAGTTCCACAATGAAAGGGCTATCTATCTCGCCGAGAAAAAAGGTCTTACCGCTATTGGTTTCAACGCCAAGGATGTTTCCGGCAATAGCGGACTACGGGTTCACCTTCGCGAATATTTGGCGCGTGTCAAAGTATTTGTTGACTTGGTCTTCAATACGCAGCCTAAGTTCTTTGGAGAAAAGATCAAAATCAAGTAACCGAAGAACGTTACACCAACAAAATGTTTATTTTAGGAGGCAAATATCCTATGACAGCTTTCAAAACCTTACTCAAAAACTTAGGTCCCGGCCTTTTATTTGCCAGTATGGCCATTGGCACATCACACCTTGTTCTATCCACTAAAGCCGGAGCACAATATGGGTGGATTATGGCAGTCCCCATTATTCTGGCCAATATCTTCAAATATCCTTTCTTTGAGTTTGGAGTGCGTTATACCAACGTCACCGATAAAACCCTAATTGAAGGGTACCGCAATCGCGGAAAGGGGTATTTATGGTTTTATGCCTTCATAACACTTTTTACCACCTTTACTATTTTGGCCGCTCTCTATACCGTGACGGCCGGACTATTCATTAATCTATTCAAGGTTCAGGGTATCGAACTTTCCTATATTGCGTTGGCCTTATTTGTGCTGATCAGTGTGCTCTTGATCGTTGGCCGCTATAGATTTCTTGAGGTTTCCTTGAAATTCGTTGTCACCATTCTCTTTGCAGCTCTCATTATTACTACGGTCTTGGTCGTTTATAAAGGACAGGTAAGTGCTGTATCCGATTTCACTCCTACCCCTATTTTCGAAAATGCCAGTATTCTCTTTCTTATCAGTCTTATGGGCTGGATGCCCACTACGGTAGAGGCTTCGAGTTGGGTAAGTCTTTGGAGTATCGAAAAATGGAAAACACAACAACAAAAACCTTCATTAAAAGAATCACTTCATGAATTTAATGTAGGCTATTTTATAACGGCCATCTTGGCTCTGTTTTTCTTGACTATCGGATGGTTTACACTATATGGCACCAACACCGAGTTAAGTGGTAACTCTGTAATCTTTGCCGATCAGGTCGTTCAATTGTTCACGACACATATCGGGTCTTGGGCCTATCTTTTTATTGCTATCTCGGCATTTGCGACCATGTTCAGTACGTGTATGACCGCCCATGATGCCGTATCACGCGTGAGCTTGGATATCATCGACCTACTTTCTCCGAAAATACAACTCTCAGGCAAAAAGACTTTCTTCGCGTTGGCAGTACTCATTTTAGCAGCCATCAACTACGTCGTCATAGCTGCTTTTTCTGCCAATATGGGCAAATTAGTAGCTTTGGCCACATTCGTATCTTTCGTTGTGGCACCTATTATTGGTTATATGAACCTCAAAAACGTGATGAGTGAAGATGTGCCCCCGAATGACAGGCCAAAGCCGTGGCTGCGCATTCTGACCTATATGGGCATCGTTTTCTTAAGTTTCTTTTCGTTGTACTATCTCTACTTAGAGGTGTTGTAATGCAGACAAAAGCAATCGGAAACAAATAAATACTGTAATCGCTTACTTGAGTTCATCGTAATTGGAGACCACAAAAAGTGTTCGCATATTTTGTTCATGCAAGAAATCAAGACAATACACCCCATTGGTACAATTGTTCATGATTCGCTCTTCACCATAGCCCACGGCACTTCGCACGTTTGAAGACGGCATTCCTCTCTTAAGTAGGTAGTCTTTTATGGCATCGGCCCGATTTTGGGAAATTCTTTTATTTGAACTATTGCTTCCCCTGCTATCGGTATGGGTCTCGATTTCGATTTGAAGTTGTGGGAATCTTGAAACCGCGTCGGCCACTTTATCCAATTCTGCCGCAATGGCGGGCGTAACATCGCTTTTATATCTTGCGAATACAAACTTTCCGATATCCAAAACGTTTTTGCCTTCTACCTCGCTTACTAAATCATCCAAGGCAACAATTCCCATATTGAACGAGCCACCCTGTATTCCTTCCAACTCAGTACCGACGTAAGTCGCTGTGAAAACAGAGTGACCTCCTTTGGTACTCTGTACGGTGATTTCCTCTTGCCATGGTATTTCTACCCTGAAATTACCATCTGTTGAAGTAAAAAGCTCTTTGAGCAACTGTCCATCTTTCCCCACTAATCGGACTTGAGCTTCGGAAATTCCTTGATTCGAAGAAAGGTTGACCACCTTGCCCTTAAGTGAAAACGTTTTTAAACCGGGTTTGTTCTTCATTACAAAGCCGTAAATATCATCTTTGCCCAAACCGCCAGGTCGATTGGACGCAAAATACCCGAGGAGACCTTTTTTCTGGTCTTCTCGCATAATCAAACCAAAATCATCAGACGAAGAATTGATCCCTGCACCGATATTGACCGGAATGCTAAAGTCATTATCTAGCTGAAAGTTCGATTTATAGATATCCATCCCCCCCAGTCCGTAAAAAACGTCGGATGAGAAATAAAGACTTCCGTCGTGTATAAAAGGGGCAATTTCATTGCCTGGTGAATTTATCCTAGAACCGAGATTAATAGGTTCTGACATAATCTGACCATTATTGATATATACGAAGTAAATATCCGTGCCCCCATATCCATCGTCAAAATTAGCAGCAAAATAAAGTTTGCCATTGACATGATCAAAAAATGGGTAGTAGAATGACGTACTCAAATCACGCAGCAAAAATCTGAAGAAACCACCGTCATACACCATACCGATCGCAAGCGCATTCTTCCCTTTTTCATCGAAAGAAAGTTGACCTTCTTCGGCATTGGACAGAATATAAAACAAACGTCCCATTTCCTCCGAATAGTATGGGGTCGACTTGTGATACTTAGACTCAGGAATGTCAGTAAAGGTATTGGGGTTTAGGATTCTGCCGCTCTCCGCAATCCGTGCCACATAGATATCCAGATAAGATTCTCCCGAAGGTCCGTACACCTTTTTTGATTTTTGAGCCCTAGAACTGCTAAACAAGAGCTTGTTCTTATAAAAAGAAGGTGATAGATCAGCTTGCGCACTGTTTCCGTTTGCATTGAACAGGTCTACCTCGGTCTCCGATGGGTTGTCGGTCTCCAGAAGCTGAAAATTGAACTCAGCGTTTTCCAATAGTTCATTGGTGAGTTGATCTCTCTTCGAATTCATAAAAGCTTTGACCCTTTCCGGTTCCGAAGTTTTGGCCAAACTCTGCAACATCATGTTAAATCGATTGGCGCTAATAATGCTATCCTCTTTCTTATTGATATCCAGATAGAGCTTCGTAGCCTTTTTGTAATCTCCTGTTCTGAAATAGGAATCGGCAAGGTTCAGAAGTTGATGGTTCGTAATCAATTTTCCATTGGACATATCTTTTTGATATTCCACAATGGCCTGTTTGTAATTGTAGCCATAAAAGGCTTTATCGCCCCTTGAGGTTATTTCCTGGGCTTGGGCGTTGCTAGCGACCGCCACAAAAAACAGTATGAATAGCTTAATTCTCATGTTGTCTTGTTAGAAGAATCTAGGTGTATCTATTTGTTTTGGTTTGCCTTTCAACTTCTGGTTTTTACTACCGGTACTCGCCCCACCTTCTCGACCTCCCAAATAAAATTTAAGGATGACCTCATGCGAACCACTGTTGAACTCCCCCAACGCATTGGTATTATAGTCGTAGGCGTATCCGATAAAAGTGCCGCTACCGATTTGAAAACCGGCTAGACCGCTAAAGGCATTATCTACTCTATAAGAGACCCCAGCAGTGAATCTATCATTGAACAAAAAATTAGCGGATATATTGGTATTCAGTGGTGAACCATTAATATAATTCAACAAGAAGGCCGGTTTGAACTTGAGCGTTTCCGAAAGGTCAAAAACATAACCGCCGATAAAATTGAACTGTACGTTGTCTTCAACAATAGTCGCTACATCATCATTATAAATACCATCGGTCAAAAAATTGGGTATCGATGCGCCCAAATACCAAGTATCTTCCCCATACAAAAAGAGGCCTGCACCTATTGTCGGATAAAATCGATTTATTTTCTCTCGATCCAGTATCGGTTCTCCAGGATTCTCAAAGGTACCCTTTGCAAAATCGACATTCAGAAAAGAGCCACCCACATCCATACCAAAAGATAGTTTTGTATTTTCGGAAACATTGAATTGATAGGAATAGGCCAAATCAACATAGGTTTGGGTAGATGGGCCTATTTGGTCACTGACCACATTGAATCCCATGCCCATTTTTTCATTTGAAAAAGGCAAGTTGGTTCCCACTCGTATGGTTCTCGGTGCACCGGGAACGCTTACCCACTGCGCTCTGTACAATGCCATAATCTCCGGTGTTTCGGTGGTGCCCACATAGCCAGGATTAAAGCTTCCGATATTGTACATGTATTGCGTATACTGAGGTTCTTTCTGGGCCTTTGCCAAAAAGATACCGCTACAAAGAAATAATAGCGTCAAGCAACTTTTAAAAGGCAGTTTCGAGTATGTACGGTACGTCATTCCGAGTATCATCTTATCAGCTGTATCCAGCCTTTTTTTGGTTCAGGACCATTTCCTAAATCAATGCTCATAATATAAAAATAAGTACCCCCTGGCGCGTCTTTTCCTTTCCATGAACCATCCCAAACTTCGCTATCGGTCTTCGAATTCGCCTCATAGACCAGGTTGCCGTACCTATTGAAAATTTGAACATTATACAAAATGTCCACCTCTTGATTGGTATCACTATCGGTTCTATTTACCTTCAACACATCATTGGTACCGTCCCCGTTCGGCGAAAATTGATTGAATAGAAAACCTACATCAGCAGGTGTCGGTAGACTAACATTCACTTCTACGGTAGCTTCGTTATTTTCAGGATTGCCATCGGCGGGTGAAGATCTGCGAATTCGGGCCATATTCGTAAATCGACCTTCGGAGGGTACACTGACCCGTATTTGCAGAGTGACCTCTTGCCCCTTCGCCAAACTTTCAATGGACCATATACCCGTAGCAACATCGTAATCACCCAACTCGGCTGTATAATCGATGTAGACAAAACCACTGTCCTCATCGATGATATCCTCTACCTCAATATTGGTGACCGGTGATTCATCAATAGAGGCATTGGTAATTTTTATTGAAAAAATAACGTCGTCATTGACCAACGGATTGGTACTTACGGCAGTTTTTTCAAGTATCAAATCTATTCCTTCTGGCAGTACTATCGGCAGTGTTACCGTCGATTCATTATTCGCCAGGGTTTCGTCCATAGGAAAAGAGTCTAGCAGCTCGGCCGTGTTCACATACGTGCCTCCTTCTAATATTAGGGCGGTTATTTCCAAGACCGCTTCTTCAGAAGGCAAAATTTCCGATATTTGCCACTCCCCGGTTAAAGGGTCGTAATCCTCGATTGGGGCTGCATGGGACACATATTCGAACCCACTCTCCAAAAGGTCACCTATAATAATGCTTCTAGCTTTTCGAACGGCATCGGTGTTCCGCACGGTAATCGTAAAGACCACCGTATCTCCGATTTGCGCATCGATATTATCCACTTCTTTTACAACTTCAAGATCAATCGGCGAGGGGTTACAGTTAGGATGATCAGGATTCGGATCACAGGCGTCTAAAGGATCCGTTTCATCGGCGATTTCCTGGCTATCAGGAATATCATCACCGTCACTATCACATACGCCGTTCAGTGTATTTGGGATACACGGATTGGTATTTGCAGGATCTAATTGATCCACGACTCCATCCATGTCGGTATCGAGAATATTCGAATCAAGGGCATCGATAATTCCGTCTTCATCCTCATCTAACGGATTCTCGATGTCGGCACCTACTTCTTCAAGATCACCAATACCATCGCCATCCGTATCGGGATTGTTGGGATCAGTACCCAAAGCAGCCTCCGGACCGTCGAAAAGTCCGTCCAAATCGGAGTCTACATCACAGTCGTTCACCGAAATCGTAATGACCGAGGATTCATTCACACAAGGTGTCTGAGCCCCTGTGGTCGTGAACGTAAACACATAGTCACCATCGGCCCTACCCTCAAAGTCGATAATGTTGTCCGAGGTCACTGGTACACTCTCCCCTGTCGGTCCACTTGTAAATACCCAAATTCCAATGTCTTCACCAACAATCAAATCGTCGAGATCCAAAACGGTCGGGCCATTGCTGGGATCACTACAGGCGGAAGCATTCCCTCCATTCTGGGGAATTCCAGCAGAGGGCTGAGGAATTACGGTCGCCACCACGGCAACGCGTTCTGAAGGGCAATCGTTCAAGGTCGCTTCTACCCAATAGGTCGTTGTTTGGGAAACATTAGTGTTGAAGTTCGGACCTGAAGCCAAAATCATAGTGCTGGTCTCGCTTGCAAACCAATTGATAGTCGCATTTAAGGAAACCACGGCAGTCAAAGTGACAGCGCCGGGACCACATCTTGCCTCACCGTTTGTAGAAGTAACGGCCGGAACCGGCTTGGTGGAAATTGTCAATGGCACCGTTGGAGGAGTGGTGCATAGGCTGGAAGTGTCCAAATAGAACCCATGATAGGTACCAGGTCCGGGATTTAGTTCTACACTTGCTGACACAATACTATTCAGGGGGTCTGCCGCATTATTGGCCCATTTTAAAGGAAGGTTGCCTGGCGCAGGACTCGTATTCGGCGCATAGTCGTTCAATCTAACATCATCGGGTATAGGCCCACAGAATATACTTGGCATATCGTTCAACTGTGGCGCAGGAATATCAGCACATAAATCACAGTCTTTGACCACGATTGAAATTGTCGTGGACGCGTTTGAACAGGCTCCTTGTGCTCCGGTAGTTGTATAGGTGAATTCGTAGGTGCCCTCCTGTACATTATCAAAATTAACCACATTGTTGCCTAAAATGTTAACCGACTCCGGATTATCATTTTCCTCTTCCCAATCACCGGCAGCCTCTCCTGTAATCAAATCATCCAGATCAACCGAACGCGGCGTAAACTGATTGGAAGCATTGTTGCAATACTCGTCGATATTCGCAACCGGCGTACCTGCTGAAGGAGTTGCATTTATGGTAATCACCAAAGGGTCTGAGGGATCACTCGTACAAAAAGTTGCACCCGCACCTGCCACGTAAAAGGCATAATATGTACCTGCCGCTGCTGCCGTTACCCCAGTACCAGAAAGCAGTTGCCCCTCCGTTGGGTTGACCAAGGTACTCCATCTTAAGGTGAAACCAGGTAATATATCAACGTACGTATTCAAATTAACACCTGTTACATCGCAAAGGGAAGTTGGCGTAGCATTGAACTCAGGTTCATCATCGCCTACGCCACAATCATTGTCTTTAATGACGGCCGAACCTATATTGGGACTGCCAACATCGAACAAGGCATCATTACTCGGGGTACCTAGGGTAATGGTTACTTCTTCATCATCCTCTACCTCTGAATCATCTTCTGGCAGAATTCGAATGGTCAATGATGTGGTTCCAGCCGGGAAAGTTAGTGGAGACCCCCCAACAATCGTATAATCAGGAGCTCCTCCTGGATCATCACCTCCGATGATGTAGGGTAAGGTAACATCGGTTCCTGTAGCATTTTCCTTGTCTAGGTCTACTCGAAATTCAGCCTCTCCAACAGCGGTCAACGGGTCTTCCTCTGCGGCATCACCGTCTACGGTAGTTATAGTGAATGTGCCTATATCATTTTCAGTAATTGTAGTTGTAGCAGTAATTTGCGAGCCAAATACACCTCCGCCCACAAGTCCGGTTAATGTAATCTGTATGCTTTCATCTAACTCCACAATATTATCATCGACAATTCCAGAAACTGTTATTATTTCAGAAGTATCCCCCCCAATTCCTAAAATTATAGTCCCTGTCACCAAGTCAGTGGACCCCGTTACAGAAGTAAAATCAGCTATAGGCGTAGCTGTACCCGAAATTGTATAACTTATTTGAGATCCCCCTATGGCAAAACCGCCTAATCTAGAAACGGTAAAGCTGGCCGTTGCACCGTCTTCGCTAGCCGCTCCGGGGTTTGCAACTATGGAAATGGTTTGAGCCTCTAGACTTGTAACAAATAAGCCTATCACAAGAACAAAAGCCCAATGAAATGAATGTGGGATCTTACTACAAAATGAATACTGTTTTTTTTTCAATTTCATACGCTGTGCAATGAATGCAAAAAATTCACTTTACAGCATGAGTAGATATTATATACGAGCAAAATTTGGGAATCAATATTACTAAAAAAAACGCCTATTACCTTAAATAAAGGTTCAAACATGGGTTTACTAGATGAAATACCGTTTATGTCGTCAAAGGTACTTACGTAAGAATCGCCGAGGTAGTTTCCATGTCTCGGTTTATTTTTTTGACCAAGCCTTGTAAAACCTTTCCAGGGCCGACTTCAGTGAAGTGATTGGCGCCATCTTTTATCATGTTTTGAACACTTTGTGTCCATTTTACAGGAGCGGTTAACTGTGAAATCAGATTTTTTTTGATTTCATCGGAATCACTTATGGCATAGGTGGTCACATTCTGGTAAATTGGACAAGTAGCGGTATTGAAACTGGTTTTCTCAATAGCGGTGGCCAACTCTTCTCGTGCGGGTTCCATTAGGGGCGAATGAAATGCCCCTCCGACGGGAAGGACCAACGCTCTTCGCGCCCCTGCTTCCTTCATTCGCTCACAGGCGGTCTCGATCGCCGAAACTTCTCCGGAAATGACCAGTTGTCCGGGACAATTATAATTTGCTGCGACTACAATACCGGGCGTAGCCTTGCAAATCTCCTCGACGCGTTCATCGTCCAAGCCCAATACCGCTGCCATCGTACTTGGCTGCAGTTCACAGGCCTTTTGCATCGCCAAAGCCCTTTGGGACACCAGCTTTAAGCCATCTTCAAAATTCAATACCCCATTGGCCACGAGTGCTGAAAACTCACCCAAGGAATGTCCTGCCACCATATCAGGCTTGAAATTTTCACCCATGACCGCACTTAAAACCACGGAATGCAAAAATATGGCGGGTTGGGTGACTTTGGTTTCCTTTAGTTCTTCAGGAGTACCCTCAAACATAATATCGGTGATGGTAAAACCTAGAATCTCGTTAGCGTCCTCAAACATTTCCTGCGCCTTTGGGTACTTTTCGTATAGGTCTAAGCCCATGCCTACAAATTGGGCGCCTTGACCTGGAAATATATATGCGTTCATATGCGTTGTTTTGAGCGGCAAAAATAAGGAATAAAAATGGCTTGAATCCTACGAAATCAAAGGATTCAGATTTCCGATTAAATTTGTACGAATTCGTTAATCTCTTAACATTTGAAGGGGCAAAAACCCTACTCTATTGGCTTATTGATCCTCTTTAAACCAACTCGAATATTTAACATAATTATCGGCAATCCGATCAATCTCGCCCGAGCTGAGTTCGGGACTGATATCTTTGATTTTTTTTGCGGGTGTTCCAGCGAAGATACTTCCGGCTGGCACGTGGGTGCCCTTAGTGACGACAGCCCCAGCGGCGATGATACTATTACTTTCAACAATACAGTCATCCATAACAATGCTACCCATGCCGATCAACACATTATCTTTAATCGTGCACCCATGTACTATGGCATTATGGCCTATCGAAACGTTATTACCGATGGTAGTGGGTGATTTCAGGTACGTACAATGGACCACTGCACCATCTTGTACATTTACTTTATCACCCAACTTAATAAAATGCACATCGCCCCGTAAAACGGCATTGAACCATATACTGCACTGCTTTCCCATGCTCACATCGCCTACAATGGTCGCATTTTCAGCGATATAGCAGTCCTCCCCTATTATCGGGGTCTTTCCATTTACCGTCTTAACAATCATATCATCTCTTTTATGAATACTCTAAAAATAGGCAAGTAATTCTTTTTTCTTGGATGCGGAGACCAATAACTCTTTCCCGTTTGAAACGATCACACTGCCTCCTTTCCCCTTTTTGTACTTGACCACCTCATTGACATTGACCAAATACGATTTATGGATTCTAGCAAAGGGAAATTCTGAAAGTGCCTCCTCAAAATACTTTAGGGTCTTGCTCACCAATATCTTTTTTTGTTCCAGGTGGATTTCAGTGTAATTGTCATCCGCTTTGCAGAACACAATATCGGCGACGTCCAAAATTTGAAATCCATCTTGTTGCGGTAATGTAATTTTGCCGGCGACTTGTTTTAACTTGGGTTTTAATACCTGATCCTCAAGCGCATCCTCTTTTTGTCGGATCTCTTTTACGTAGGCCACTGCCTTGATCAATTCATCAATATTTATGGGCTTCATCAAATAATACGCCGCGTGATTGTTAAGGGCATCGATGGCGTAATGGTCGTAGGCGGTGACAAAAACCGTTTCGAATGTGCGATCGGGCAGTTGGTCAAGAAAATCGAAACCGGTTCCAAAGGGCATCTCAACATCCAAAAAAACCAAATCTAGATCGGTACCGGACACAAGCTTTTGCGCCTCCTCAATTGACGCAGCTTCTCCGATCAACGCTACCTCCGGACAATACTTCGTCAAATAGTTGCGTAATATCTCTCTACTATTCGCCTCGTCTTCAACTATAATCGCTTTAAGTGCCATACATTAGTCTTTTTTCAAGGTAAACACCACCTTGGTACCCGAACCATCGGATTCCAAATCGGATATATACACATCTACCTTGTCTTTATACATATCGTTTAAAATGGCAACTCGCTTTTTGATGTTGCCCATACCTTTTGATTTCTGTTTCTTTTGATTGACCGTTTTCAATTCGGCCGACTTCTTTCTACCGATTCCAGTATCCGAGATGGTCATGGTGACGGTATCTTTATCTTTTTGTTTCAAATGGATTTTCAAATACCCCTTTTCCTTTTTATACCGCAACCCATGCCAAATCGCATTTTCAATATAGGGCTGTAAAAGCATGGGCGGAATTTGAAATGCCGAAACGTCAACATGGTCGTCAATGGTAATCTCATAGTCGAACTTATCGGAAAAACGGGAGTGCTCGAGTTTCACATAAAGCTGTAGGAGCTCTAGTTCCTTGGCAAGGGGAATAAAGTCTTCATCCGAGTTTTCCAAAACCGAGCGCATCAGGGTCGAAAACTCGCTTAGATAACGATTGGCACTTCGTTCATCGCTCTTTGCGATGTAGTTGTTGACGGAATTAAGTGCGTTGAAAATAAAGTGCGGGTTCATTTGTGAGCGCAGTGATTTCAATGCCAACAGATTATTCGCCAATTTTTGTTGCTGATTACTCCTGTAAAAGAAGAAGGTAGCCAAGGCCAACATAATTACCCCTAGTATCAAGGAATAGATCACCCATTTTTGACGTATGTTGTTTTCCCGAACCAACTCTTGTTCCGTCAAAGCCAGATCATATTTACTTTGGGATAGTTCGCGCTCCTGCTCAAGGCCCGAAATCCGGCTTTGTTTGGCGGAAATCTCTCGATTAAAGCGAGCGGCCCTTGAGATTTCCTGTTCTTTTCGGATATACAAGGTATCGACTACCGAAACGTATTCTTGATAGGTCTCCAAAGCCTTGGTGAAGTCTCCTTTGTACTCATATACTTCGGATAATTTACGGGTAGCATCTTTTTGAACAATTAAATCATCTTCAGTATCCGCCTGCACAATACTCTTTTCGAGATACGGAATCGCTTTTTCATACTGATCTTGGGCAATATAAGCGTTCGCGATTTTATAATTGATGCGTTGTGCTGAGATGGTATCGGGCACTATGGATATACCCTTGGTCTCTACCTTGGCTTCAGGTAGTTTTTTTAGTTCGTTAAGGCTCCTTTTTCGCAATTCTATTTCCTCATCATATCGCCTTTTTTTGTTGTAAAAGTCAGCCACCTTCTCTTTCTCCTGAATTGCGCGTTGCGGCGCTTGACTTTCCGCTAACTTCAATGAGTTACCATAAAACCCTTCAGCTTCAATGCCACGGTTATCCTTGGCATAGGCATCAGCAATTTTTGAATTTAAATCGGTCATTTTCGGGGCAATCTGACTCTTACGCGCCACGGCCAGCCCTTCTTCATAAAAATCGACTGCTTTATCGGTTTGCCCCAATCCGGCATAGGCATCTCCCAGACCCTCAAGTAACTGTACGCGTTGAAATGGAACCATACCTTTTACGCCAATTAATGGGAGAAGGGTCGATTCCGCACTGGCATAATCGTTGTTCAATAGATAGACCTGGCCTAAGAAGATGGTGGTTTTAGTGGATTTTGACGCCTCTAAAGCGTCCAAAAAACTAGTAATGGCGAGATCGTATTGCCCATGATAGCGATACACCTCGCCCAGAACGGTGAGGGAAGCGGCCAACTCCTTTTTATTAGACCGTTTTCCAAGTTGCGCAATGGATTGCGTTATAAAATCAATACTTTTCTCTATGTCTTGTTTTTTATACAGATTGGCCGAATCAAGGTAGCTCTGATGCATTGCGACCAAATCGGTAACGGAACTACTTTTTGACCTGACCTTTTGTTTTTTAGATAGCTCGGCGGCATCATAATTCTTTACCAAAACATCCACATCTTCATCGGTACGAACGCGATGCCGAATGGTTTCTATTTCCGCACTACTAAAAATCAACACATCGCCAATAGCCACGGAAATCTCATACTCCCCCAAACCATTGGTAACTGTATACGCGCCCCTGTTGGACGAGACCTCGACTCCTGAAATAGGCGTGTGGTTTTCAGCCCCGCGGACGGTTCCCTCTATTCGAACATTTCTTCCACTTTCGGGCACTTGCGCGATAAGGGTACTGCATCCGATGAAAAAGAAAATCAGTATGTGTTTCAGTTTAGACATCTTACAAACTCTACAACGTAAACTTAGCTGATTTATGAGTTACAAAAAAATCGGTCACTCTCAGAAATAAGCCTTTAATGGACCTTTTCCATCACTTTACGAAATGAAAAATCACGTTTGCGCATTGAAAGCGCCTGTTTACTCATTCCTCATTTTTTTAGAAAAAGTTCAAACCTACTTTTACCCCGAATCAAACCTATAAAGGAATTTTAAAACAAAAGAATGAAGCCTTTCGTAAAGAAGCATATCAAAACCACTATCGCCTTGCTTTTGCTGGTATTTATCGGGCTATTTATTTTCCGATTGTCCTATGGATATCAGACACAGCCTAACGGCATGATTCCGGGCACGGAAAACGCTGAATCTTTACTGTTGCAATCACCGTTATTGGGGATTCGTAAAAACTATGCTTCCAAAAAGTATCAGCAAACCTCCGGTCTGGCATCTCCAGCAGTTGACCAGAAGTATGAGAAAATCGCTGATATCAAGTCATTTACGACCCAATTCGAAGCCATGGAAAAAAACATCAGGCTTCACATTAAAGGGTATGACGGGCTTATACAGTTCGAAAACAAAAGTGGAAATAAAGGGTATCGAAAGCTCAACCTGATCATTGGAATTCCACCCGAGAATTTTGATTCTATCTATAATCGTCTTGTCACGGTAGGAAAAATTCAGTCAAAGCAAATCACGAAGACTGATAAAACAAATGAATACAAAGAGCTCAACGCCAAGAAAACATCACTTGAAAAAATTCGAGCTTCGTTGATAGAGCTCAAATCAAAAGGAGGGAGAATAGATGAATATATGCAGCTCGAAAACCGGATTCTCGAAATAGAACAACAGCTGCAAGCGCTGGGTGTCAGTCTGGGGAATTTTGATGGCGAAAATGAATTTTGTACGGTAAACGTTTTGTTATCGGAAGGAAGAGTCACTGAAATCGGAATCATGCACCGCGTGAAAGTCGCGATGGAATGGACTATAAAGACCTATGTAATGCTCATGTTGTCCCTGACCTTCATGACGCTCTTCGCATACCTGCTTTTGTTATCGATTGAAAAAATAAGAACTAAAATTTAATATAAATCAACAGATTTACGCTAAACGTAAGGCGGAATCGCAGCATCTAAAAAAAGTTAATCATGAAAAAATCAAAATTACTCATAGGGTTATCACTCTTTTGCTTGACCACCATGTCGATACATGCCTGTGCACCGGAGAAAGAGAAGAAAAACAATGCCACACTGCTGGTAGAAGCAATTTCCAAAGAAGAAAAAAAAGAAGCGAACAATACCGTAAAAATCGCACTGCTCCTTGATACTAGCAATAGTATGGATGGGCTTATCAATCAGGCCAAAGCACAACTATGGGACATTGTCAACAAATTTACCCATGCCAAATGCGGTAACGACGTACAACCCAGTTTACAGATCGCCCTATATCAATACGGCAATGATGGTCTTTCTGCACGAGAGGGTTATATTCAACAGGTCTTGGGATTTAGTGATGATCTGGATGAAATCTCGGAAAAACTGTTTTCCTTGACCACCAATGGGGGCGAGGAATTCTGTGGGGCGGTCATACATACCTCGTTAAAACAATTGGAATGGGGGAAAAATCCTGATAACCTCAAAATGATATTCATTGCCGGGAACGAACCGTTCACTCAAGGAAAGTTGAACTACAAAGACGCAGTAGCGAATGCCAAGGAGAAAGATATCGTAGTGAATACCATTTTCTGCGGTGACTATGAGCAAGGAATTCACACAGATTGGAAAAACGGAGCCACGCTGACCGGCGGTGAATATATGGCCATCAATCACAACAAGCAAGTGGTGCATATCGCCACCCCGTACGACAAGGTTATTATTGAACTGAATTCAAAGTTGAACAAGACTTATATCTCCTACGGATCATTGGGTCAAGCCAAAATGAAATTGCAATCAGCACAAGATATGAATGCCATGGAAATGGAAGAAGGTGTTGCGGTTAAACGTGCCGTAAGTAAGAGCTCAAGACTGTACAAAAACAACAGTTGGGATCTCGTTGATGCGGTCGAGGATGATATCATCGAAGTAGATGAAATCAGCAAGGAGCAATTGCCCCAAGAGCTCAGAAGCAAATCCGATACAGAAATCGAGGCTTACATTGTCGAAAAGAAAACAGAGCGAAATCGGATTCAAATGGAGATTCAGGAACTCAATAAAAAACGAGAGGCCTATATCGCAAAGAATCAAAAAGAAGAGACTAAGGGGGAATTGGAAAATGCCATGATCAAGGCCATTACCCGACAAGCGGAAAACAAGAATTACAAGTGGGAATAAGCAACCGACCAAATCTCAGAAACCACATTCTGAAATAAAAATTGTTGAACGCAGTTGGTTGGTGTTTAGCAGTGGGTCTGTCAAGTTTTTCTTGACGGGCCCATTTTTTATTGGGCCGCTGGGCAATAACAGTCGTATTTTCTTTCGGATTGACCGAAATCATACCCCAAGGTAATCTGGTGAAATCCTCCGTTGTCAAATCGGATATCACCCATTTGATACGAGTAGTTATACGACACCAGAAAATTACCGATGTTGGCTCCAACTATGGGAGTTATCAATTGCAGGCGCTGTTCTCCAAAACTACCATCGGTTTGAAACTGCGCACCATCAAAACTTCTGCGATACGAGAGTCCGCCCCAAATTCTTCCAAAATCAACATCCTTGTATATTTTGGCATTGATATCGAGCGTTTTTTCCTTAGTAAAATCAGTAAGTTGGAATAAGACCGAGGGTTCGATCTGCACTTCGTTTTTACCAAAAATGTAACCTGCTGAGACCAAGTACCTCCTTAAATTGTCAAATTCAATAGCCGAATACAGATCTCGCCCGGTTCCCAGTATATTGAGGGCCGCAAAATGGGCATAGAATTCCATTTTGCTATAGGAGACTCCCAAATCCATGTTGAAATAGCTTACACTGTTGTTTGAACCCGTAATCACGGGGTCAGGTATGACCGATCTAAATTCCGACTCGTCGAGGTTACTTTGCAGCAACCCGCCACTTAATCCAAAGGAAAGCTGGTTCAGATACCGAATATCACCGCCTAATTTGAGGTGATGCGCGTAGGTCAACTTGACCCCGGTCTGCGAATGATATCCATTGGCATCGTTAAAAACAATCGCTCCAATACCGCTATTTGACTCTCCCAATCTAAAATGGGCATTTAACGTTTGTAAACTTGGTGCCTCATCAACATTGAACCATTGTTTTCTTGCAGTTCCCCTAATCTTACCTCCCTCACCGATACCGGCCATAGAAGGATAGACCAAGTAATAGTTGTCTGCCAAATAATCAAAATATACAGGTATACCTTCTTGCGCAAATGACGTAAAGCCAAACACGATGAAAGCAAATAGGGACGTCAGACGAAGCTTCATATAAGCGTTGGAGATAATATTAGAATCTACTAAATATACAGTATAACGGCTGAATTGCAACAATATTATCTTAGTTTTGCTTAGTATTTATGTCCAGAGAAAATGTTCATGACGAACTGGTCAAAATAAATCTTAATATACTAAGTTTTACAACGGTCAATTATCTCTGACCGACAACGAACAACTAAAAGCAAGCAGATGAAAGAATATTCGATTACCGTAGTACCGACGAATAATCCAACCATACTGAAATTCGAGACCAACCATTTCATTTCAAAACATAAGAATTACGAATTCAAGAATATAGATGAAGCCAAAAATTCTCCTTTGGCGCAACAGCTCTTCTATCTTCCTTTTATTAAAACCGTTTATATCTCGGGTAATTTCATTGGCCTTGAACGATTCGATATTGTGGAATGGAGCGATGTAAAAGATGAAGTGGCACAGCAGTTGGTAGAGTACCTCAATGCTGGAGAACCAGTGGTATTGGAAGACGGTCCTGCCAAGCAAGTTGCCGTTACCGTATATGCGGAGGTCACCCCAAATCCGGCAACCATGAAATTCGTGGCTAGCCGTAAAATAGTGCCGGCTACCTTCGAGTTTAAAAATATCGAGGAAGCCAAGAATTCAGAGCTTGCCACTGCCCTTTTTCAATTTCCTTTCGTGAAGCAGGTCTTTATCGATGAAAACTATGTTTCGGTGAGCAAATATGATGTTGCCGAATGGGATGATATTACCATGGAACTCCGAGAGCTCATACGGAATTTTATTGCGGACGGGAAGGAAGTGGTTGCTACTGACAAAGTCACGCCTTCAGCGGAAAAAGCCCCTACAACCGATAAGGAAGCTATGGCATACGATGACACCTCTCTTCAAATCATCGATATTTTAGAAGAGTACGTGAAGCCCGCAGTTGCCAGTGATGGTGGCAACATTCTCTTCAAATCGTACGAAGAGGAAAGTAAGACCGTGAATGTTATTCTACAAGGGGCCTGTAGTGGTTGTCCTTCATCGACCTTTACCTTAAAAAATGGAATAGAGACCATGCTCAAAAATATGATGGGCGACAAGGTCAATGAAGTCGTTGCGCTAAACGGCTAATTTTAGGAGGGGTTTTTCGGACAATTTCGTTTTTAATTTGTACTTTGAGAAAAATCTAAACACATACATTATGGCAGTTTTAAAAGTAATCGAAGTATTGGCGAACTCAGAAGAAAGTTGGGAAGACGCCACTAAAAAAGCAGTGGCCCAAGCCTCAAAATCAGTAAAAAATATTCGCTCGGTTTACATTCAAGAGCAAAGCGCTAGTGTCAAAGATGGTGAAATCGATGATTATAGAGTGAATGTAAAAATTACGTTTGAGGTGAAGTAAGCATATCGCAGAAAAGACAAAAAGCGCGAACCTGTCGGTTCGCGCTTTTTTTTATTGATTAGTTTCAAAAATGACGTGATGTACCAATGCACGCAGACCATTTTGCTGTAGTTCATGCCCACTGCTTCTAACAGCTAGAAAAAAGGTGCGATCTTCTAATCCGGACATTACAGATAAAGTAGCTTACCCTTCTACATACAACGTCAGTACAGCACGCCAACTCAACCTTTCTTTGTCTGCAAAATAAAATCTTTCAAGTAAAAGGGTTCAAAATAGGCCACATCTTCAAACTCTTGCCCTTGAAATTTTTCAAAAGACAGGCAGGCCATTTCTTTAGCCGATGGAACGGCCTGTGTATCAAAACTGAAATTTGGATTATCTAAAACTTTTTGACATTTGGTAGCACCATTGCCAATAAGGTGCACCCTGCCCTTTTCGGTGAATTCAGCAAATGAATCGGCCGTTATGACTTCGGCTTTGGTCGCTCTAATTTCCTTTCCATCAACATCAAATACGGCAGCATAGACCTCCATACGCCGTGCATCTAGAACCGGGATGATATAGTCAACGGCCTTGGCATCATTTTGGCTTGCCAGACTTTGCAGGGTCGCTATTGAAATCAATGGCTTGCCCAACGCAAAACAGAGCCCTTTCGCAGACGAAACCCCAATCCGCAACCCAGTATAGGAACCGGGGCCTTTACTGACAGCAACGGCATCGACATCCATCAAGGTCATCGATGCTTCTTCGACCACTTCTTGAATAAACACATGCAACTGTTCTGAATGGGAATAATTCGGGGTATTCCGCTCTTTAATCGAGACGATTGCCCCGTCTCGGGCGATACTGACCGAGCAGTTGGTGGTTGCCGTTTCTAAATTGAGTATTACTGCCATAGCGCGCACAAAATTACGCTTAAATAGGGCATAAAAAAAGACCCATTGCAGTTCTTTCGAAGCTGCCGGGTCTTTTCCAATTAAACACTAACTTTTAATTTAATTGAATCGGAAGTCCGAAATAGAATTCCAGTACTTTCAATCTGAAAATATAATCGTATTTAGTTCGCACTACGTCGGCCTCAGCATTATCAACACGCGATTGTGCCTGGCTAAAATCAAAGGCGTTCATTAAGCCCACGTCGTATCGTTCTTTTGAATAATCATATGCAAGGCGCCTGGCCTCTAATGTCTTTTGCGCAGCCTCATAGGCCTTGGCAAAACTAATGACATCCACATAGGCTTGATTGATATCCGTTTCGAGCTGTAGCTTGTTTTGTTCGAGCTGTAATTGTGCCTGTTGCACATTGATTTCAGACCGTCTTATATTATTTCTATTGGTAAAACGATTGAAAATAGGTACGTTCAATTGCACTCCGTATGAAATACCGTCATTCAACCATAGTTGGTCCGTAAAGCTTTCCCTTTCCAACATGCCTGTGACATTATTGAATCGCTCTTGATCTGAATACCGGGTGTTGTAGTTGAAAAATGCTCCAAGAGTTGGTAATAAAGCGCCTTTGGAAATTTTCAAATCTTGTTCCGCCAGCGTCACATTGCTCTCAGCAAACTTGATGTCATTTCGAAAGCTCAGCGCTGTCGCATAAATCTCTTTCGGTGTTCGGTTCGCCACTTCAGACGGGGGAACTTCGAGGTCAACATCGGCCACATCAAAATTTTCGTAGTCGGTAAGTTGTAATAACTGCGCTAAATTTATTCGGGAAATCAATACCAAGTTTTCGGTATTCACGATTTGTTGTTCTTGTCCTGCAGCCGTTGCTTCTATTTCCAGCAAATCCCCTTGAGGCACAACACCAGCTTCAACCAGCTCCGCAGTACGCTTCATATCCTGCTCGGTTACCGCATATTGGGCTTTTTGCGTCACTAAAGTCTCTTTATTCGAAATAATACTCAGGTACGCATTAGCCACATTCAGACGAATATCATCCTTAAGATCATCCAAACGGTATTGATTGGCAAGGGCATTCATTTTGGCCCGCCTAAGACGATTGATATTCCGCATCCCGTTAAAAATGTTAACGGTCGAGGTCAGGTTACCATTTCCGGTTAGTATGGTAGTCGTTACCGGTTCTTGTGTTGTCGGGTCAAATGAAAGACCTGTACTTGCCGAAGTACTGACCTGTGCGTTCGCATCGGGCAAGAAGTTACCCAACGCATCGGAATGGTCGAGTTTGGCGTTCTCAAGGTCCAACTCGAACTGCGCTATGGAAATATTGTTTTCCTCTGCGTAAACGATACACTCTTCAAGCGTCCATTTCTTTTGTTGGGCGAAGACCATACCCATTGAAAATACCAGCAGTAGCACTGAAAGTCTAAATTTCATGTCTTGATTTTTTGATTAGCTATTTTGATTGATGTTCTCTTTGTATTAATTATCCTGGTCATCGTCCTTCTGGGCCAACTCGTTCCAAACCTTGATTTTGGCGTCCTCGTCTATTCCAGAAACGATTTCTACATTAATACCGTCGCTTACACCCAATTCCAATTCTCTCTTCTCAAATTCGTTTTCACCAGTCTCAACTTCAACATAGGGCTTATCGGTTTCTTTGTCGAACTGTAACAACGCTTCTTTGATGGCCAAGACGTCCTTTTTTTCTTCAAGTACAATGGATGCATTCGCGCTGTACCCCGCACGTACATAAGCGCTATCGCTCACAACCAGATCTCCTTCGATCTTGAATTGTACGGCACCTTCTTCCTCCACACCTTTTGGTGCGATAAATTTCAGTTTGGCTTCAAATTCCGATTTTTCAAGAGCCCCCAAACTAATATCGAGTGGCATCCCCAACTGCAATTTGCCCACCTCGGCTTCATCGACTTCTCCTTCGAAAATCATTTTCGACATATCGGCAATCGTGGCAATGGTCGTTCCGTCGTTGAAGTTATTACTCTGTATGACCTGGTCGCCCTCTTCGACAGGAATCTCCAATACCGTTCCGGTAACCGTCGCACGGATATTCGTATTTGCCATCGTAGACCCTCCTGCAGAACCTCTGCGGATAATTTGATAATCAGCTCGAGAATTAGTTAGTTCTTGTTCGGCTTGATCTAACTGCAATTGTAGATTATTGAAATCTTGACTTGAAATGACACCTTTGTCGAACAATGCCTTATTTCGATTGTATTCTATTTTGGTATTGTTCAAAGCGATTTCAGCGTTGCGAACCCTACCCCTAGCTTGATTCAAGGATTGTTCATTGGGTACGATCTTGATTTTTGCGATCATATCCCCTGCCTTTACCTGAACCCCTTCTTCAAGGTAGATTTTGTCAATGATACCGGAAATCTGTGGCTTAATTTCGATTTCGTCTTCCGGAATTACCTTTCCGGTCACGATGACCTGATTAACGATATCTTTTTTCTCAACAGTTTCGGTTTCGTACAATTTTGTAGGGGTGCTGTTCTTTTTTAGAAAGTAGACAACAGCTCCTAAAATTCCAATAACTACTACGGCTATTAGTCCGTATTTTACATACTTGTTCATCGATTTTATAGTTTGATTGTTTTATGGATCTGATTTTTTATTCTTCTCTTAAAGCTTCTATAGGCCGAATCTTAACTGCCCTGTTGGCGGGAATCAACCCTATTAATACACTTAAACTCACCATCAGTAGAAACGAAGTACCAAATTGTGGTATACTGACCATGGGGTTCTTAAACGGAAAATCATCACCTTGACCGAATAAGGCGTCCAAGCCGCTCAAAATTCCTACGGAAATGGCAAAACCTATCAGACCGGCAAAGGCGGTCAATACGATCGCCTCCAACACGATTTGTCGCTTTACAATTCTCGGGGTTGCGCCTAGGGCCCTTCGCACGCCTATTTCCTTTGTCCTTTCTTTGACGGTAATCAATAGAATATTACTTATGGCAATTACCCCTGCCAATAGAGTAAAAATGCCCACAAAAAAGGAAAAGCCCTTGAGTACAGTAGTAAAAGCACTGATATTGTTAAAAATTTCGGACATATCGAAACTACCTATCGCCCTTTCATCGGTAGGACTAATATCATATTTGGCTTTCAAGATTTTCTTGATTTCTTGTTCCACGATCGGAACAGTAGTCCCTCCTTCTACCGCAATGGCCATCCAACCCATTCGATCCCCAGAACTAAAGGCTTTTTGAAACGTACTAAAGGGGATAAAAACCGCATTCTCGCCATCGATATTGATATTGTCATTAGGTTTATAGATGCCGACTATTCTAAAGAACACGCCATTGATTCGAATATCTTCACCGATGGCCTCTTCTCCTTTATCGAAAAGTAGTTTGTAGGTCTCTTCACCGATGACACAGACTTTTTTAGAGTCTTCGATATCTGTTTTATTTAAAAACCGGCCCTCGACCAACTTTTTCTTGGTGATATTGTCAATTTCAGGATAATCTCCATACACGGTGGAACCGCTCGTTCTTCCTTTTCGATATACGGTGACGACATCTCGGTGACTTCCTAGTTCAATACGTGGGGCCAATACTTCAATTTCGGGAATTTGTTCCTTTAAAATGGAGGCGTCCTCTATTCTAAAATTGATGCGTCTACCGCGTTCAAAACCTTTATATGGTTCTGATGTGCTTTGACTCCAAACAAAAAGACTATTCGAGGCCGTACCGGCAAAAAGCCGATCAAAGCCGTTGCTCATTCCGTTCGCGGAACCCAATAATAGCATCAGAATAATCATGGCGAAGATGACCCCCAACATGGTCAGAAAGGTTCGAAACATATTCTTCCCAAGGGTATTAAAAACTTCTATCCACAAATCTTTATCGAACAACCACATATTATTTATCGTCTCTTAGTGCTACAATCGGTTTAATATTCGCTGCTTTCATTGCCGGTATCAATCCCGCTAGGAGGCCCGCTAGTACTAAAATAATCGTAGCGGTCAGCACAATCGAAAAACTAACGGAAGGATTGGTAAACGCCGGTGAATTCATCATGGGGCCAATGACGGCCAAAATACCGGTCGCGAAAAAAAGACCAATAAAGCCCGATAAGGCCGTTATGAAGACTGATTCTAGCAATACCAATTTGATAATTTGACCTGGAACAGCTCCTAAGGCTTTTCGAATGCCGATTTCCTTTGTGCGCTCCTTAATGATGAACACCATGATGTTCCCTATACCTACTATACCCGCAATCAAAATCAAAATTCCAACGGCAATGCCGATATATGATAAAACCCCCGTAAAGCTACTGATGTCGGAAAAGGCTTGGGCATAGTTCCAAATCCTTATTCCGGATTGATCTTCAGGTGCGATTTTGTGCCTGCGCTTTAAGATATTCTCCAATCTTGTAGAAAACTCCAAGGCTTTAGTCAAATCGTAAGAAGAATTATACGTCAGTGCGATGCCGTCTATTTCATCGGTATTGCCATATATCTTCTGATAAGTGGTTATCGGTGCATATATACCACGTTCGGCATTGTCATCACCTTCATCGATAAATATGCCGATGACCCGAAAAAGCAGTCCGTTGAATTCAACAAATTTTCCGATGGGATCTTCCTCTTTGAAGAGGTCCTCGCCCACTTTTCTTCCAATGACAGCCACCTTAGAGGAAGACATCAAATCGTTCATATTGATATATCTGCCCTCGGTAACGATAGTCTTTTCAATAATCTGATGATCGGGATGCACTGCCTGTATACTGTAAGAACCGGTTTCGCTTTTATACCGGGCCGAGGTGCTTTTGAACATTCTACCACTGATATGCTCATAATCATCGGTAAAGCTTTTTTTGATATACTCGATATCGTTGTTCCTCAGCTGTATCTTTCTATCTTTCTCGAAACCTGCATAGGCCTTATTGGTGGTTCCTGGGCGTATGAAGATCGAATTGGTCGCATCGTCATTGAATTGGCTATGGAAACCATTTTGCATTCCGTTTACCGAAGCCAGAAGCATAACCAATATGAAGATGCCCCAGCCTACGGAAAAACCTGTCAAGAACGTCCTTAACTTATTGTTCTTGATGCTATGAAAGATTTCTTGCCAAATATCCTTATCAAACATGCTCCGCTGCTCTTACCTGTTTTATTTTTTTATCCTCTACTATTACCCCATCTTTAAGGTGCACGATCCGTTTGCACATATCGGCAATATCGGGCTCATGTGTCACTACTAGTATGGTATTGCCTTGGTCATTGATTTTTTGAATCAGATCCATGACCTCATAGGAGGTTTTACTATCTAAGGCACCGGTCGGCTCATCAGCCAATAGTACCTTCGGCTCTGCAGCCATTGCCCTAGCTATGGCAACACGCTGTTTTTGCCCTCCTGAAAGTTCACTGGGTAGATGCGTGGCCCATTCCTTTAAACCTACCTGATCTAAATACTTCAAGGCCTTTTCTTGGCGTTCTTTTCTTCCCACCTTCTGATAATACAATGGTAAGGCCACGTTTTCCATGGCACTCTTATAATTGATGAGGTTGAACGATTGAAATACGAAGCCCAAAAACTTATTCCGGTAATTGGCCGCTTTCGTTTCGTTCAGGTCTTTAATCGGTACGCCATCCAAAGTATAGGAACCTTCGTCCAAATTGTCCAACATTCCTAAAATATTCAACAGCGTAGATTTCCCTGAACCTGAAGAACCCATAATGGCAACCAGTTCTCCTTCCTCTACAGAAAAATTAATTCCCTTAAGGACATGGAGGGAATTGCTCCCCATTTTATAGGACTTATGAAGATTTTCAATTTTGATCATGCTTGGTTGTATTAGTTGTATTTAGGCGTAACCTTGATCACTTGACAATAAGACACTTTAGAGGCCAAATTGTTACAAGATTTTGCCATTAATTTTTAATTAATTGTTTTGGGCGAATTCATCAGGCTCTACGGCATTCCAAACCTTTATCTTATCCTCGGCCTGTATGCCCGATTTCACCTCAACGTATATACCGTCACTAATACCCAGTTCAAGGTCTTTTCGTTCAAATTTTTGATCCGAGGTTTCGATCTCTACAAACGGTTTCTTCGTCTTTCCATCGAACTGTACCAGCGCTTCTTTGAGGGCAAGCACGCTATCGGCCCGACCCAAAATTATAGAGGCGTTTGCGCTCAGACCTGCTCGGATGAATACCGAATCTTGTTTCTTGAGCGTTCCTTTGATTTCAAACTGAATCGAACCATTTTCTGCATTTCCTTTGGGTGCGATATAATCCAAAACAGCGTCGAAAACGGTATTTTCAATCGCTCCCACCGTAATTTCCAAAGGAAGGTCTTCGGTAATTTTGCCTACTTCGGACTCGTCTACTTTTCCTTCGAATATCATTTTTTCGACATCGGCTATGGCGGCGATGGTCGTTCCTTCGTTGAAATTATTACTTTCGATGACTTGGTTGCCGACTTCAACTGGCACTTCTAAGACCATACCGCTCACCGTCGCTCTTATTTGGGTGTTGGCTGCATTACCGTATCCTTTGGCCGTACCCGTTTTTACGATGTCATATCTTTTGTTTGCCGCGCCATAGGTTTGTTTGGCCTGATCATAGGTCACTTGTGCACGCTCGAGATCCACTTTGGAAATCACGCCCTTGGCAAAAAGCCCATTCTGGCGTTCTAAATTACGTAGCTGGTCATCCAACGCAATCTTTGCCTCATCAATGCCATTTTTAGCATCATTCAGCGCATTTAGATTGGGCACCACCTTGATTCGACAAATCAGATCACCTGATTTGACATAATCACCCCCTTCTACGAACACTTCTTCGATTACCCCTGAAATATTTGGTTTGATGAGCACCTCTTCCAATGGTAAAATACTCCCAGTCGCCACGGTTTTCTTAATAATGGTCTGGGTAGAAGGTGTTTCTGTCTCGTAGACTACGGGATCTTCTGCGTTCTTCTGATACAAGTAGTACATCGAAGCGCCAAAGGCCACTACGATAAACAATAAAATTAAAATGGTGACTTTTTTCTTCATTTTATAGTCGGTTTGATTGATGAATATTATTAATCCGTTCTTAGAGCCTCTATCGGCCGTACTTTTATTGCGCTATTCGCTGGAATAAAACCAGCAAGTAACCCTGAAACTATCAAGATAATCAAGGCAATGGTGACCACACCCAAGTTTACGCTGGGGTTGACGAACATCATTACCGGTCCACTCACATCTAACAGGTAGTTAATTCCATATATGACCAAAGCGCCAAAGGCGATTCCGCTCATACCCGAAATGATGGTCAAAAAAATAGATTCCATCAAAATCTGTTGTTTGATGGACCATGGACTTTCACCCAGAGCCCTTCTTATACCGATTTCTTTCGTACGTTCTTTTACTACGATGAGCATAATATTGCTTACCCCGATAATACCGGAGAGCAAAACACATATGCCTACGAAATAGGCGATCAACTCCAGGGCTCCAAAAAGGCTTACCACTCTTTGAAATTGTTCGTTCAAATCAAAATGACCGATGGCTCTTCTATCTTCGGGGTGTATTCTATGATTCTCTCGTACAATATCGAATATTTGCTCTTTGATATTGGTAATCGGCACATCGTCTACCGCGGTAATTGCCATCCAACCAACGTTATCTCCTCTATTAAAAGCTTGGGAAAAAGATGTAAACGGAATATAAATTTCCTTTTGTGCGTTTTCACTGTCTCCGTCAACATTGGTCTTTTTGTAGGTGCCTACCACCATGAAATTGACATCATTGATCTTGATGTAAGTACCCAAACATTCTTCTTCAAACTCATAAAGGCTTGATTTAACATCAACACCGATAACAGCTACTTTCCGTTTTTCGTTGATATCCCCGTAGTTCAAAAAGCGCCCCGAAGTAATATCCATAGGTTCTTGCTTGATGATTTCCGGATAATCGCCATACACACTAAAGGCTCCTGTTTTCAGTCCTCTTACCACATTGTTGGTCCCCCTAAAATTCCCAAGCTGGTTTCTTGGGGAAACATATTGAACCCCGTCGACGTTTTCCCAGATATCGGCAACATCACCGGTTTTATAACTGAATTCACGGTCTTTGGGAAGTCCTTTGTATGCTTTTGATGCCGTTCGTGTCCACATGAACATCGTGTTGGTCGCGATATCCCCAAAATCTGCTCGAATACCATTCTCAAGTCCCTTTCCTGCAGCCAACAATATGATCAAGATGAAGATTCCCCAGAACACACCGAAAGCCGTGAGAAGGGTTCTGAACCAATTCGTGGTCAGCACCTGTAATATCTCATTCCAACGATCTCTATTAAACATTTGGTTTCAATCTAATCTGTTCGTAATCTTATTTTTATTCTTCCTTTAGGGCAACAATGGGTTTTATTCGCGCTGCACGCCAAGCTGGAAAAAAGCCAGCTAGGGTACCTGCAAAAATCAAGAGCAAAACGGTGGTAATCGCGACATTAAAATCAATGGATGGGTTTACCACGTAGTCCACCTCCACATTGGGGCCAACCAATTCCAACAGCCCCATACTAAAGATGAGCCCCCCAAACCCGGATACGGCGGTGACGAAAATCGCCTCGTGCAATATCATTCCTATAATCGACCAAGGTTTGGCTCCAAGCGCCTTTCGAATACCGATTTCCCGCGTTCTTTCTTTTACGATGATGAGCATGATATTGCTCACCCCCACGATGCCAGCAATAATGGTACAGATACCAACAAACCAGAAGAAGAACTTTATACCTCCTATCAGGTTCATGAACCGCTGTACATTTTCCAGCGTATTGAAGGTATTGATGGCACTCATATCATCTGGCGCGACGGTATGCGACTGCTTTAAATAGGTTTTGATTTCATCTGTGAATTTAACAGACTCCGCTAAGGTTTTCTCGAATGTTGCGGCAGGTTTCAGGGTGAAGTACATCATATTCAGACTATCACCTCCGTTGAATACGCGCTGCCCTGTGCTTAAAGGGATGAAAATGCGATCTTCTTCGCGTTCGCCCCCTTTATCTCCATATACACCGATTATCTGGAAACTCAAATCGGCTATTTTCAACTCGCGGCCCACAGGGTCCTCCTCGCTTTGCAATAACTCTCTATAAATCTTATTGCTGATTACAGCTACCTTTGACACGGATTGGTGATCTTTGTAGTTTAAGAATCTACCCTTGGAAATAAACTCGTTCTCGATGTGCTGATACTCGGGAGAAATACCCTGAACGGAATATGATCCCGATTCTTTTTTGTAGTTGATACTGGCATTGAATACCCTAAAGTTCGGTGACTTGTATTCAAGCTCGTCCGCATATTTATTCTCTATGTAGCCATAGTTTTCATTCCGCAAACGAATGGGACGCCCCGGATTGAGACCTTTATACTCTTTCGTTGTTACTTGGGTCCAAACGCCTATTCGGTTACTTGCGTCTTCTTCGAATTCTTGGGCAATACCATTTTGCATACCCTGACCGAAGCCCAATAATATAACAAGGATGAAAATTCCAGAAGCTACGGAAATACCCGTAAGAACAGTCCGTAAACGATTTTTACGGATGGTATCGAAAATCTCCTGCCATCTTTCGATGTCAAACATTTGATTGGTTTTTTGATGATTGATGATGGTGGCCGAGGGACGCCACACGTTCATTAGACTACAAGAAACCAATATTGTTACAGTAAACGTTGTAAAAAAAAGTTAAAAAAGAATTTTGAAAATCAATTCTTCATTTTTTGGTATACAAAGTAAAAGAGTACGGCCACCAAAATATAGGGTATGGCCATAAGATAGACGATACCATTGTTTATTCCCTCAGCAGTCTCAACGTTACCTTCGCTCTCCAACACGGCCCTACACATGGCGCATTGCGCGTTCACTAGTTGTGAACCAAACAGAAACATCGAAAAAACCAAAGCATTCCGCAACCCCCTTGTAGACGTGAGGCAACTCTTACGCCAAAATGCTATTCTTCTAACTCGCATAATAGGGTGAAATCATAAGGTAAACCACCACTCCGGAGATGGCTACATATAACCAGATTGGAAAAGTAATCCTCGCTAATTTCATATGGCTCTCAAATTTACCCAAATAGGCCCTAGCATAGGTCTTCAATACCAAGGGAATAACAATAATCGAAAGTCCGATATGCGAAATCAAAATGAAAAAGTAGACGTAACGGACCATTCCTTCACCGCCAAAAGCCGTAGACTCGGAAGTCATATGATATAAAATATAAAGCACCAAAAAAACGAGGGACAAACCAATACAGGTAGTCATCAGTTTTTGATGCAGGTCTCTTTTACCATTTTTAATGGCCCAAACCGCGATGACCAAAAGTACGGCCGTTAATGCGTTAATAGAAGCATAGATGGGTGGTAAAAACCCTAGTCTCTCCACATTCGGGATTTTGACCCCGAAGAGCAAGGCCACTACTATAGGTACGAGTACCGAAACCACCGTAATCAAGCGATTGAACTTTTTCTCCTTTAAACCGACACTATCCATTATTCCTCCAAAAGTTTTCCGATATCCTCTTTTAAAATTGATATCTGTTCTGTTTCTCCATGCTCATTAGCACCTTGTTCCGGGGTGATGGCGCCACGGTAATAGACTATCGGATTACCAAAATTGTCTACCCTTGAACGCAAGTATCCATTTTTGTCCACCAAAGCGAACAGGCCCGAATGCTCAAAACCCCCAGGAGCGTCAGGCACTTCGGCGGCAAAGATATTGAAACCCTCATTTGCCAACTTGTAAATTTTTTCTTGATCCCCGGTCATGAGATGCCAGTCCATATCGTTTATTCCATAGCGTTCGGCGTATTGCTTCAGCACCATGGGCGTGTCAAATTCAGGAGTAATGGAAAAGGAAGCGATACCAAAATTCTCCGCGTCGGCAAATTCATCCTGTATCTCGACAAGGTTCTTGTTCATTATCGGACATATCGAAGGACAGGTCGTAAAGAAGAACTCGACCACGAATACCTTTCCCTGGTAATCTGAATTATTGATGACCAAGCTGTCTTGATTTATAAACTCAAATGAAGGGACCCTTCGTTTCTTTCCGTTCAGTAGTATGAAAGATAAATCATCATTGGGATTCTTCACATTCATACGATCGTTCTCCACTACCTCCCCGTCTTGTATTCGATCTACTATTTTAGGAATAACCAGGATTCCAAAAATGAGAATGACAAGGGAAACCCATACATAGGTGTATTTGTTCTTCATTTGGTACGTTGTGCGTTGTTCTTTTTCAGCGCTAATCGGTATTCAGCCAGAATGATTTTCACATCATCCTCCATCTTATTATTGAGATCGGCCACTGATGCCGTGTTGAACCCATATTTTGTGCCCTCGTCCTCATCATCGTTCCTACCCCTGAGATTCCTGTCTTTATCAATAATAAAAACATAAGGGGTAGAGAGGTCTTCGCCCAGTTCTAAATTGGTGCGCAAGCTCTCGAACAGCGTTTTGATATTGGCATCGGACAGAAAGCTGAAATTCCATTTTTCGATATCGGTAATCTCTGCAAGTTCCTTTTTCATCTCCACTGCCTGATCTTCCATCCCAGTTGAGGCTACCATCACGAACTGAAAATCATTGAACTCATAGAACCGTTTGTATATCTTCTGGTTCAAATTGAATGCATTTCCCTTCTTTGTTGCAATATCATTTCCTAGAAAGCCCAAAATCGTAATCTTATCTTTCAATGAGACCTCGTTATCAAAACTAGATATATCCGTAACATTTGTGGTCAATGTCGGTAGCTTACCGAAATTGTATACCCCTGAAGCGAAAAATAGATATACGACAACTGGCAGTACAAATAGCGTAACTAGAACGAAAGTCTTCTTCATAGCTTAAAGTGTCCGACACCAGAATTTTGGGACTTCATCCACTTTTTCCAAAGCCGAATAAAGGGAGGCGTCAAACTTATGTAAAAATAAAAAAGACGGCTCATTTGCCGTCTTTTCATATTGTTAATTCCGTGTTAGAAATTCCATGTTACAAAGCCATCCTTGTATACGTTGTATACGTAATCGGCTTCGAATAACAGTATGAAAACCAAATAGGCCACCAAGAAAATAGGCGTCCAAACGATGGCTCTTCTCAAAGCGGATTTCTCATCGCGCAAGTGCATGAAATCCCATGCAATGTAATAGGCCTTGACCAAAGTCAAAATGATAAAAATCCAATTCAGGAGTTTCATCCCTAAAAAACTACTTTTCAATAAGATTTCCGGTTTGATAATACCTAATACCACCTCTACGGCTGTAACTACCGTCAAAAAGATGAGTACACCCCATATTTTTTGGGTATTGGACTTGAACTTCAAAAGTCCTCTGAAAATTTCCAATTTATGTTCGTGTGCCATTTATACAATCGCTTTAATAAACTTCAATTTATTTTAATTCCACCCTTTTCAGGGAGTGTTAGCCGCTTTATACCAGATAGAAAAAGGTGAATACGAATACCCAGACCAAATCTACAAAGTGCCAGTACAGCCCCACTTTCTCTACCATCTCATAATGCCCTCTACGCTCATACGTGCCCAAAATGACATTAAAGAAAATGATGATATTGATAACAACTCCTGAAAATACGTGAAAACCATGGAAACCGGTGATAAAGAAAAAGAAGTCGGCAAAAAGACGGCTACCGTATTCATTTCGTATCAAGTTCGCCCCTTCGACCACACTTGCGGCATCGCCAAGTTTGTCGAGCGACTCCGATCGGGAAAGTACGGTCTTTTCCCCCTCTTCATTTATTTGCTCCGTACGTATTACGATATTGGAGTTCGCTTTCACCCCTTCGATTACCTCGTTTAGAGAAAATGATGGTAATGCGGTTTCATTATAATACCAAACCCCATTCTTTTTTTCATGGTCTAACCGCTCACTGGGCAAGGTTTTGGCGAAATCAGCTATCGCAGCACGCTCACCAGTATCGGCATTCACAAATTGAAGTACTCGACCTCCTTTGGTTTCCAGTGCTCCGAAATCACCTTTGATAAAGGTTGCCCATTCCCAGGCTTGTGAACCTACAAAAATCGCACCTCCGATGATGGTCAAGAACATATACCAAATCACGGCGTTCTTTTTCATGCGATGACCAGCATCAACAGCAAGTACCATGGTTACGGACGACATAATCAAAATAAAGGTCATAAAAGCCACATAAATCATGGGATAATTGCCATGAAAAAAGGGAACGTGGGTAAAGACCTCATCCGCAATCGGCCAAGTCTCGATAAACTTGAATCTTGAAAAACCATAGGAAGCCAAAAAACCGGAGAAGGTCAGCGCATCGGAAACGAGGAAAAACCACATCATCAATTTGCCATAACTAGCATTTAACGGTCTATTGCCGCCGCCCCAAACGTTTTCTTCCGAACCTGTTGTTACCGTAGAATCCATATAGTTTTAAAGTATGATTAGAATTTGTGCAAATTTACATTTTTTTTGGCTTTACAAAAGCCGAATCCCTATCAAAACCGATTTTGATCCGTTTTATTTTACAAAGGCCATAAACAAGATCAGGTACACCCATAAAAGGTCTAAAAAATGCCAGAAGGTGGCGCCTAAGGAAATCCCCAAGAATTCTTTTGAGGAATACTTGCCCTTTACCTGATTGTACAATACTACCCCTAATGAAATCAGGCCCGCGACGACATGCACGATATGTACGGCGGCGATCAAGAATACATATGACATTTTAATACTACTTGTAGGTCCTGTAAAATAGTACCCGTTGCCCAACATCTCCTGAAAACCAAAGAATTGCAAAATGATAAAAAGAATTCCGAGGCCCAATGTGACCAACAACCAGGTAGTCGCTTTCTTCGATTCATCGTTCTGGGAAGCTTTTTTGGCCAAAATATAGGTGAGACTACTTAAAAGTATGATACCGGTGCTTATGAAGAACGATTGGGGCAGTTGCAGTCCTTCGATCCAGTCTTCCCGGGAACTGCTGACAATGTACGCGCTGGTCCAGCCTGCAAACCCCATAATCAAGCTCACTATTCCGAACCAGAGCATCATTTTTTTGGCTCTGTCGTTCTTTTCCTTTTCGTTCAATTGGGTGATATCCATTTATGAAATAAATTTATCAACTACATAAACAATCTGCATCAAGGTGATGTAACTCACACTTGCCAGCATTAATTTTCGTGCGGAGGCATTATCGCGCTTCTCATATAATCGGAAGGCAAAAATAAGCATGACCATACCCATCAAGAAAATGAGCACCGCGGCCGGAATCGATAGAAACAAACGTCCGGTAATACCAAAAGCAGGAATTACGGAAATCACGATCATCCATATCGTGTACATGATGATCTGTAACGCCGTTCCCCTATCCTTTTTTCCGGTAGGTAGCATTTTGAATCCTCCTTTTTTATAATCCTCATCCAACATCCAACCCAATGCCCAGAAGTGGGGAAACTGCCAAAAAAATTGAATCATGAACAAGGTGCCCGGTTCGATGCCAAAATCATTTGTTGCGGCGACCCACCCCAACATAAAGGGAATCGCGCCCGGAAAGGCCCCGACAAAAACTGCCAAGGGCGTTTTTGTTTTCAAAGGCGTATACACACTGGTATACAAGAAAATCGAAATGGCCCCGAACATAGCAGTCTGGGCATTTAGGTAATACAATGAAACCACCCCTAATAGCGTCATGAGAATGGCAATGGACATTGCCTTGTTGACCGACATTCGTCCAGCAGGAATCGGTCGGTTCCTCGTACGGTTCATCAGGGCGTCCAAGTCCTTTTCAATAACCTGATTGTATGCATTTGAAGCCCCTACCATACAGTAGCCCCCAAAAGCCAAAAGCACCAAAGAAAGGAGGTCGGGTTGTACCGGCGCCAATAGATATCCCGCTACCGAAGAAAATACAACACTTATCGCCAGCCTAGCTTTGGTAATTTCCTTAAAATCGGTGAACGCCAAGGACAGTGATGTATTTTTGGCCGAACTGACAGCAGTTTTCATCTAGGGATCTTTACTTATTTCTCGGAAGTCCAACCAATTTTCACTTCATTAATGGAAGCCATCGATTGCCACTCCGGTTAGCACATTCAATCGGCAAAACCCAGTCTTGCCCCCATGCCAACGGTTTGCAAAGATAAACCGCGAACGCTACTTCTGCAACGAAATAGGCACTATTTATGCTATATTTGAAGGCATCAATAGAAACATAAATTATGAAGAAGAAACTATTATTTTTTGCACTATCCATAGGCCTTTTGACTACGTTTTCAGTTAGGTCCCAGGAAAAAGAAGTAACCATCTCGGTGGATACGCTTTCCCAAAATACGTATATGCTTACGGGTCAAGGGGGCAATATAGGTATCTACGTTGGTGAGACCCATGTTTTTATGATCGATGATCAATTTGAGCGATTAAGCGAAAAATTAAAGCAGGCCATATCAGGATTGACCGATAAACCCATCGCTTTTTTATTCAACACCCATATGCACGGAGATCATTCAGGCGGAAATGCGCGATTCAATTCTGAAACGGTCACCCTAGTCGCTCAAGATAAGGTGCGAGAGCGGCTAAAACTGGGACTTATGAAAAAGGTCGAGGCGAATGAGATGAGTCAAGGAGATTACATCAACATGTTACCAGAGGTTACTTTTTCGGAAGATATCACCTTTTACGATGGTGATGAGACCATTATGGCCTTTCATGTTCACAATGCCCACACGGATGGCGATGCGATGGTATACTTCATGGAAAACAACGTGCTTCATATGGGAGATACTTATTTCAAAGGACGCTATCCCTATATTGATTTAAAAAGTGGAGGTAGTATTGACGGCTTCATCAAAGCTCAAAAGAAAGCCCTTATGGTCATCAATGAGGAAACAAAAATCATTCCTGGTCACGGGCGTCCGTCCAACGCCGCCGAACTTCGGAACTCCATTGCGATGCTGGAAGACATTAGGGCAAAGATTCAGGCCCAAATAGATGCCGGCTCTTCATTGGAGGAAGTAAAGATGAACGCAACACTTACTGCGGACTACGATTCAAAAAATGGTACTGGTTTTATCAACTCCGAACGCATTCGCGAGATTATATACACCAGTCTGAAAAAGTAGTTGGAAGGAAATAAAAAACCTGACCGAGGCCAGGTTTATGTATTATTTTAAGAAGAAATTCTTACTGTAGCTTAAATGTAATTGGAATACTGAAAGGAACACGCACCGCTCTTCCTCTTTGTTTTCCTGGCGTCATTTTTGGAAGTTTTCCAATAATCCTTGCTGCCTCTTTCTCCAAGTTCTTATCCGGACCTCTCATTCGAACATTACCAATACTTCCATCTTTCTGGATAACGAACATGATGTTCACACGTCCTTGGACCCCCATTTCTTGAGCGATTTCAGGGTAACGGAAGTTCTTACTGATGTGCTTTTGCATCATTTTATTGAAACAAGCTCTCTTATTGCTTTCTTTCTCACATCCTGGAAAAACCGGTACATTTTCGATAACCGCGAAAGGTACGTCAACGTCCTCTTCAACTTCGTCAACTTCCACATCTTCCACTTCCATGACTTCTTCCTCCTCGTTACTTTCGGTAGATTCGATAACCGTTTCCTCTATTTCCTCTTCATCTTCAACAACTTCGATCACTTCAGGTGCCGCCGGAGGTGGTGGAGGTGGAGGTGTTTTAATCTGTTCCGTCATTGGAACTTCTTCGTCCAACTCATCATCTACATTCATCGAGATATCATACTCATTGCCTCCTTCATACGATTTCCATTCTAAAGCGACATAGGTCAAAATCAAAACGGTAAAAAGGCCTATCACGAAATACATCGCGCTATTTCTACCAATATCTGCTTTCGGATTCTTTTTTAAGTCCATATCAATACATTTAAGTGTTTGCTAATTTAATTAATATTTTAGTTAAAAAGCAACTAAATTTTCCATTTTAGCGCTTGTCGGTTAGAAAATACATAGTTCAAGACCCCAGCACCACTAATTGCGCCTAGGCTATTGGCCAAAGCATCGAAAAAATCGCCCTCTCTATTTAGGGTAAATTCATGTTGAATAACCTCAATAATCACGCCAAAGACTACCATTGCGACCACCATAATCACAAAGGCTTTTTTCAATCGTACCGACCCTCTTGTCAACTCTCTAATGAAAAATACGCCTAAAACGCAGGCAACGAAATAAAAGATAAAGTGGACCAGTTTATCTGCATGGGGAATGAAATCGGACGATCCCTTAAAGCCCTTAAAAGAATAAAGGCTGGAAAAAGTGATGAACACCATCCAACCTATAAAAGCAACTGTAAAAAAAGGTTTTCTAAGCACCGATCAACGCCTTGTAGTCTTCGTCGCTCATCAAATCATCAACTTGAGAAGCGTCTGAAATCCTGATTTTTATCATCCAGCCCTCTCCATAGGGATCTGAATTCACCTTTTCAGGTTCGTCTTCCAATGCCTCATTAAATTCGATAATCTCACCACTTAGGGGAAGAAACAGGTCTGAAACGGTTTTTACGGCTTCTACGGTTCCGAAAACCTCTTCTTGACCTAGGGTCTCATCAAGTGTTTCTACCTCTACATATACTATATCACCTAACTCGCCCTGAGCAAAGTCCGTAATACCGACAGTAGCTACATCTCCTTCGATGCTTACCCACTCATGGTCTTTAGTGTACTTTAATTCTGATGGAATGTTCATTTGTCTTGTTTTAAATAGCGAAACAAATGTAGCGGATTCCGAGGCAATTACAAATTCGAAAATCAAATACAAATTCAAGGGTCAAACTCAAGTTCAAAAATCAAACTCAAGTTCAAGTTCAAAGGTCAAATTCAAGCTTGGTTCGTGGTTTCGATTTTTTGATGGTTTGCTATTAGCCCCTTGAATTTGGGATTTGAGATTTGGAGTTTTCGTCCGCTCTTGGCTCTTGGCTCTTGGCC
Source organism: uncultured Flavobacteriaceae bacterium (assembly GCA_947494565.1). Classification (GTDB taxonomy): domain Bacteria; phylum Bacteroidota; class Bacteroidia; order Flavobacteriales; family Flavobacteriaceae; genus Maribacter_C. The sequence goes on from CANLVG010000012.1 coordinate 50,108, forward strand.
CTTGGCTCTTGGCTCTTGGCTCTTGGCTTTAAGAAAGTTCTTTATTTCTTGACACCGCAGCTAGCCGTATCAGTTTCCGAAGTTGTAGCGTAAGGTGAAGCCCGTATTGATGGTGGTCTGTGGAAAGGCCGTAGAAACGGCAAATTGTGAAAAGGAATGGTCATAGAAGAACAAGGCATTCAGGTTCTTACTGAGCGCATAATCCGCGGTGAACTTGATCGATAATAGGTTTTGACCTGAAGTGATTTGGTTATTGTCGATATCGAGGTTTCTAATGATGGTAATATTATCTCTAAGGGTCACATCGGCCTTAAGGTTCAAATCTCCCTTGAGACGCGTTTTACTACCTCCGATATTGGTCACGAATTTGACATCCTTGATGCGATAACCTAGTCCTACCGTATATTCCTTCCCATTTTGCTCGGTCATAAGATTGTTATCAAAACTAAGCGAAAGCATACGATCTGTTCGCACCTCGGCCAATACGCTCAACGCGTTTTTCATTTCGAAATCCAGTCGGATCAACGGATTGAATTGATCTGTAAGTACGACATTGTTCAAAATCAAATCAGGAAGAATATCCCCATCGGACACATCCCTATCTTGAGCACTCACTGATAAATCAATGGGAAGAAATGCGCCATTCTCCTTTTCCAAATTGGTCTGGAACGAATTGATACTGTAGGCCGCACGGTATCCATGGCTTACGGAAAACCGTTTGAATTTCTTTTTGAACCATTTATTTTTCATCAGTCCAGTATACTTGATATTCCAATTGGGAATCGGAATGTCACGGAACGCATCTAAATTGACCCGATTTGCGTCTTGGCCGGTATACGCAGCGAAAAAGGCGGGAAGTAGCACATCGGGCTGGGTTTTACTGTAACGTTCGGGAAAATTTTCGGCGTCAACACCTCCTGATCTGTTCCCGCGGTCAGCTTCGATACGGTTAGCGATCGTAATTCTGTTCTCTTTGAATTTTTCAAAGTTCTCGGAGGTAAATTCGTCACTTTTTCCAAAAGCGGTACCGATCATCATTGTTGAAATACTGAAGTTACCCAGGTTATTGCCCAATAGCGCATTGTAGCTCAACTCTCCTTGGGGATCATCGACAACTTCAAAGGTTTCCTGATAATTTGAAGCAAACTGACGATCTGCGACCAAATCAATGGTCAAGTCCGGTAAGGGTTGTGCTGTTGCGGTAATATTCAATTGCTTGTTGGTATTTTGCAAATACTGGGAATTAAAACCATCAAATTGGGTCAACCATCCTCTTCTTGCGGCTTCAAAACGAACATCGGCCTGACTCCCGAACACAAAACCGATACTCGGCCTAGTAGTTCCCACGAAACCTAAGGATTCCGTATACCCGGGCAATACCTTTCCGTTCGATTCATTGTAATTGATGTTCAAGCGCTTGACCATGGTCAACACATCTACAGCAGTATTAAAAAGTTTGCTGGTTTTACGCGGCCCCTTTTTCTCTTTTTCATCGGTGTTTCCTGCTTTATCCCTACGTATCGGTGCAGCATTGGCCTGGGTCTTTCCATCGCGTTTTTTGAGTCCTATGAGATCATAGAACTTCTGCATCGATAGCGAGGCCGTAATATTATGGGTATTGGCGTTTTGAACTGTATTTATGGCTTCTCCAGCTACCTCTATCAAAGCATCCCCACCCCTCTGCCAGTCGAAATTGCTGGTATAGGAATATTGTGCGTTGATGAAGTCAAGGGCCGGTATTTTACTAAATGGAATCTCGTAATTGAGCTCTAATTGTTGGGCATGGCGGTTGGGTTCGCCAAGGTCCCAAAAACCATCCCAAAGCCCAAGTTCTTCCCGGAATCCTGAATTCGGGTCGCCCTCTTCATTAAAATAATTTCGTACGATCGCATTATTACTACCGGTCAGGTTCAATCGCAATGATTTGGTCAAACTGTAATTGATTGCATATTGCCAGTTGAATAGATAATTACGCTGTTGTAGGGTCGGTAAATCAAGTGCTTCAAACCCCTCTTGACTGACATCCCTAAAGCGTTGTTGGTTGAACTGTCGATCGATATTCGAATTGAGGGAAATCGTCGTAGGCAAAAGGTTCAGGTTCAGCTCTTTCAACCACTGCCAGTACTTTCCGGTAAAAAGGGAATCCTTTTTGGCAAAGGGAGCCACCTCCAAAGGCTGAAACGCATGATTGTACACAAACCCCGTATTTACACTCTGATCCCGCAGGGCAGCTACTTCAAAATCGCGATGTTCGGTTTCGTTATAGGAATAGTTGAACGTAAAGTTCTCAACATCATAGAAATTGGCTTTTGCCTCTTCACCACGATCTTTGCGCACACCGATCAGGTTAATACTTGTTCTTTTCGTATAATCTTCGGCCTGTTCTTGAATCTGCTCCTTAGTGGGCGTGGTATCTCCATCAGCGACCGTTTCCGGCGCTGCATCAATGCGGTCCTGTAGTTTCAAATCATCATACACCGGGTCAAATTCCGGAGTAATGATCTGTTCCGAAATACCGTAGTTAAAGGGTACTTGTAAGCCCCATTTTTTTGGTAATAACTGCCCGACATTGATATTGGTAACTACATCGTAAGCAACAGCATCTTCTCGAGCTCGCTCATTAGGCATTTGATCGATGGCCCCAAACCCGGAAGTACTGGTACTACCTGTTGCGGTTACATTGGCAAAATCGGCCATATTTGCGTCGATTGCACCTACCGCGGCCCAGCCCCCGTTATTATCAAGACCGGCTAATCGCAATTCATTGAACCATACTTCACCCCTTGCAGGAAGGTTATCGGTATTCTTGACACCGACCATCATGCTACGGATACTTCCCAAAGATGGATTTCCTTGTATCCCTACCCGAATTTGACCCAACTGACGTGGGGCGAATTCCGCCACGGGAACGACCTCGCCATCGACAATGTCAAAAAAGCGTAGTTCATTCAGGGGATCTGTTCCGATATTGGCCAGACGTTCGGATTTCACCTTGTTCAAATCGGCTAAAATCACTTCCATTTCATTGATATCGGGCCATATTTCACTTTCGGAAACACCTGTGAACGGGGTAAATTCCAAAGGCAATTCAATTTGATAATAATTTTGTGTAAAATCGGTACCTATTCTCAAGAAGCCGACCAATGGTGTTGCCCCATCAGGATAATCACCTTCCGATATTTCTTCGGCATGTAAGAACATTTTGATTTTCTTATACTGCCTTAAATCGATACTTAGGTTCTTGAATACCCCGCGCGAGTCTTCCGATTCCAAGTTCTCGACCACGAACGAGAGTGATTGCTCATTCTGACGAATAATGGTGTTGTTATTATTAAGACGTTCGCGCTGAACTCCTGGTGGTAACACATAGGGAATGGGCGTTCGGTTTGAGTTCTCCTCGATATTAACTGCGTTGACATCGATTACCGTATTATCATCGGTTGGATCCGCATCAATATCGGGATCTTGCAAGGTCTTGGTATACGTACGCCAATCACCACTGACCAAGTCAAGTGTCGCAAATCTTAGCACTGTTGGCGTGGTAAACCCTGTCAAGTACATTCTTAGAAAGCTGATGGACCTGAAATCGGTAATCCCCCCTACGGCTTCAGTAAAATCGGTCAAAGGTATTTTGTATTGAATCCAACGTCGTTCGACTGCACTACCATCAGGAACCTCACTAGTAGGAACCTGAGCCGTTTCCAAAATATCGGTGACGTATTTATCATTGATAGAGGTGAACTCCTTGATCGGAATGCGGTATTCATAATAGCTATTGACCGTATTCATGGTCAAATCACGATCGATATCCTCCACGTCGGGCAAGGTATTCGACCCTCGGTTGGTATTGGTCACCTCAACGGGGGAGTTTCCATCGGGATTATTGAAGTCTAAATATCTGGTGAGAATGTCTCCATCCCTGTTCAAGTAGTACTGATAATTATCCAAGGCGGGGTCATCTCCGCTATTGTTGTTAAAAATAGAACCTTCTTCACTATCGCTTAAGCCATCAAAACCTACATCTTGTAAACTCCGGTTGGCCTCATCGGCATCAAAGGCATACACCAAGGCTTGTGTTGCTGGCACCTGACCCCAGGAGGATGGAGAAACCAAGTCAGTACTATTTACACCCGGTAATCCGTTTTCGTATTGCTTTTTACCATCTTTCAAAATATCCTCGGAAATATTACCAAAGTTCAATACCAACTCCCCTTCACTACTGGTGATACCGTCTACATAGGGATCCAAAACCCAAAACTGTACGAATTCCACATTCGCCTGTTCAAAATTGGTACTGCTCAACGAACGCATGATACCCCCCCATTTTTGGTCAGCAGGGGTCGCATCAAAGCTCGGACTATTATTGTAGGGGCCTTTTTGATCCGGAAAATAGTTGATATTCAAGGTATTTTGAACTTGGGTCTGCCCTTGCGCTACGTCTTGTTGAAAGAGGCGATCGATGAAAATACGTCTCGTTTCATTGGTGGACATATCGCTATCGGAAATACCCGCAGGTCTCTGGCTCGTATAGAAGATCGGGTCAATGGTATACCAAGACATCTTCGCACGACCGTAACCATTTTGCACATTGGCGGGATCCTCAGGATCACTGCCCAATAATTGGCCGTCTACAAACTCAAGTGGGGTACTTGCTAAAGTCCAACCTAGAGAAGAACGGATATCGATCAAACGCTGCGCTCCTTCAAAATCATCTAAATAGGTCGTTGTTTCGCCCTGAAAATCCGCATTTTTAGGGGAATTGGGCTTTAACCAAGCTACCTCCGCCCTCACCGATACATTGGACGGAACGTCGGTATCTATATTCGGTAATTTATTAGCCAAACGGGTGAGGAACGGTACTTCGGTAGAGAAGTTTCCATTCAAGCCAAAAATGGTATTGTTTACGGGTTCCACCCCAAAATTCGATTTTTGGGTCAACGGCCTTTCGTTCAAATTCAACAAGGTACCGCCTAAGACAAAGTTTTTACTGACCTGATGCTCGATATTAAACCCTGTAAAGCGTCGAGTCTGCTGTCCGAATACGGCATTGTTCTCTACGGATATGTTAATCGGCACATTGGAGGATTCTAGATTCGGATCTAAAATATTTACGGTACCGGCCTGGTAATTCACCACGTAATCGATTCCTTCTTGCAACTGTCTTCCTCCCGCGGTAACACGCACTGAACCTCTCGGCACATTGAAAGCCCCGATCGGAATACCATTGCTGCCTTCTGATTTATACCTTCCTTTTAAGAGAAATTTATTTTTTTCAGGGTCTTGTAAAGCAGCTGCTTTAGTCAATTCGTACATATCCCTGAAGACATACTTTTTCTGATTTTCATTAAAAGCGGTCTCATTGGCACTATAATCACCTCCTCCTAAGGTGTTGAAAAGATACTGGCCAAAAGGCTCCGTCTGGGTAAACACAATCAACCCATCTTGTTGATTGACCGTTAGGCCTGGCACAAAGTCGAAAAATCCGTCACCCCCGGGCTGTACATCATTATAAACATTCAATCGATCCAGATTGAAGACATCTAAAAGTATCCGTTCTTCCAGCGGTTTTCCGATATCACTATTGGCAGAGGCAGGAAAGGGTTCAACGGGAGTAATATAGTTTCTTGGTGTTGGGTCGGAATACAGAATATTCAACTTAAAGTCCTCCTGACTCAAGCGAAAAGCACCGGTTGCGTAGATATTTTTCATCATCAGATCCCAAATTGGATCTTGCACATTGGTGATGTTACTCTTCAATAATTTAAGAATCAAGGTATTATTCTCGATAATCGGATTGGCCCCGCCGGAAACGGTTGTGGCATCCAAACCACCATTGGCGAATTCCCCCACTTGAAAAACTTCTCCATTGACCGTATACTGAAAAGCAACCCCTAAAACCTCATCATTGCTCAAGCGTTGGTTCAAGGAAATATAGCCCAATTGCGAATTAAAATCGAAGTCCCTGCCAGGATCCAGCTTTCTGGCATTTTCCAAAATGGCATAGTCGAACCCTTGATTGAAGGTGTATCCGGGCACGGTCATGTTGAAACCATTATCCACGGTAGCAATTTCACGTATTCTATCGTTCAGGGCACTCCCTCCCTGACCTATCAAAGCCGGGTTCAAGGCATTGGCATCGTTTCTAGGAAAAGGACTCAAACTGGCCGCACTAAAGAAACCACTCGCCGAAGCACCGGCCGTTTGACCAATTCTAGTTTTTTCGACATCCGCTGAACCCGTATCGGTCAAACCGAATCTGGTTTCCCCTAAATCTTGCAAGGCTACTACATTACGGACATTTAAAGTCTGCTGACTTCTGTTGGTCACCCAAACTTCCAATCGCGTTATCTGCACCTGGCTATTGATAAATGGATAGTTCTCAAGTGCCCTATCATAATTATCCCTAAAATATTGTGATAAAAAGAAGTGTTTATCCTCATCATAATCAAGAGCGGTAATCGTAAACTCATTTACGGTTCCTCCACCCTGCGCGACTACTGTATTGCTCTGCGAACGTTGTTCAGAAAAAACAGCGGTCACTTTCGTCCGTCCGAACTGCAATTGGGTCTTTACCCCAAAAAGGCTTTGCGCACCGGTAATCAATGAACTGTTCAATGGCATATTGACATTACCGACTTCGATGCTTTGGATAATATCATCTTCGGTGGGCGTGTAGTCCAACTTTACAATATTCTGAAAATCAAAGGTCGCCTCCGTATCATAGTTGGCCGTAACCTGTAAGCGTTCGCCGATCTTGCCCAACATACTCAAACTGATACGCTGATCAAAATCAAAGGAAAGATTGGTCCTGTTTCTGGGAGATAGTGAAGGATTATCGTTCTTCTGCCAAATAACACCCAAATCCATAGCCACCGAACCCTGGGGAATCACTTCTATGGTATTTCCACCGAAAACGGACTGAAAGAAATTATTATTGATGTAAAAATTGGGGAGCAGATTTTTTCGGGCTTCTTGACTTCCTTCTTTTTTTCCGGAAAAGGCATCGGCTTTTTCCTTGAAGTAATCCTTCATGCTCTCCTTCTGCACCAACTCGAAATATTGTTCCGGTGTCAAGATAATCGGGTAACCGATATTGAATTCACCAACGCTTTCGTTATAGATATACCGATCCAGGTTTGAGTCGTAAATATATTTGGAGACGATACTATCGGGATTTTCCAATAGTATTTTCCCAAGAGCAAATCCGGTCTTTACCGAATCGACTTCTTGAGTGACGCCTTCTCCCTCTTCTGTTTCCTGTCCATAGGATTTTCCTACAAAAACAAAAAACAACAGAAATAGAAAGAATAGCTTAAATGAAGATTTAAGTATTTGGTTTGCCCCGTTTTTCAAAGTTGTTACAAATTTTTAAGTGCGAGCTTTATGATGTTCTCAACACTTAGCGAAGGATCCTGTAGCAGTACTTTATCGACTACCTTTTCAGCTTGCCTACGTGCAAAGCCAAGAACCTCTAAAGCAGATAACGCTTCTTCTTTATTTGTATTGTTTGAATTACTGGAAACTTCATCTATATCATAGACTTTTAAAACCTTGTCGCGAAGGTCTAAAATGACCCTTTGGGCAGTTTTCGCTCCTATACCCTTGATACCCTGAATTGTAGGAACATCCCCATTCGCAATAGCATCACGAATTTGGGCGGGGGAAAGAGAAGATAACATGGTTCGGGCGGTACTCGATCCAATACCGGAAACAGAGAGCAACAGCCTAAAAATTTCACGTTCCGACTTTTCGGAAAAACCAAAAAGCGTGTGGGAATCTTCCTTGACCTGCAAATGTGTGAACAGCTGGATATTTTCACTATCCGACAGTTTCGAAAATGTATGTAAGCTTATGTTCACGAAATACCCGACGCCTGCGCATTCGACAACCACATAAGTAGGGTTCTTTTCAACCAATTTGCCTTTTAAATGATGGATCATATTCTAAAGTTCAAAAATCAAATTCAAGGCTATGCCCCAATTTAAATAGTACAGCCGCCTATCGCACCTAAGCAATTACCGACTGCACCCTGTTTTCTACAAATCTACTTTCCGGTTTTGGCTTTCTTTCTTTTCTCCCTTTCCTGTGCATCGATGGCAGCGACGGCGGTCATATTCACCATCTCATCTACACTTGCACCTAATTGAATGACGTGCACGGCTTTTCGCAAGCCGACCATTATGGGTCCTATGGAGTCGGCCCCGTTCAACTCTTTCAATAATTTGTACGTAATGTTCGCCGATTCCAAATTCGGAAAAATAAGCGTATTTACCTTTTTACCGGCCAATTTAGAAAAAGGAAATTGGCTCTGCATTAACTCTTTGTTCAAGGCAAAGTCGGTCTGGATCTCACCATCGACCACCAAGTCAGGATTCTTTTCATGCAATATACGTACCGCCTCTTTTACCTTTTGGGCATTGGGATGTGTCGACGACCCATAGTTCGCATACGACAACAATGCCATTACCGGATTGAAACCAAAGGTAGATGCTACATTAGCCGTATTTTGGGCAATCTCGGCCAATTCTTCAGCGGTGGGGTCAATGTTTATAGAAGTATCTGCCAAAAACAGCGGCCCACTCTTGGTAATCATAATATGTACCGAACCTACACGAGTGACGTTCGTGGCTCTGCCGATTACCTCAAAAACGGGTTTCACTACTCTGGGAAAAGCTCTTGAATGCCCAGAAATCATGCCATCGGCATCCCCTTCCAGCACCATCATCGATCCAAAATAATTACGCTCTCGCATTTTTGATTTCGCATTGTACAAGGTCGATCCACTGCGTCTTCGGTTCTCCCAGTATCGGGTAGCGTACTGTACTCTTTTTTCGAGTGACTTGGAGGAAATAGGATCAATAATCAAAATTTCGGCATCAAACTCCAACTCCTGCTTCAATTCGGTGATAATCTCCGTATTGCCTAAAAGAATCGGAATGGCAATACCCTCTTCGTGTACGATTTGAGCGGCCTTGAGTACATCGATATCATCAGCTTCCGCAAACACGATTCTCTTCAAATCCATTTTAGCACGATTATGTAGCAAACGCACCACTTTATTGTCATCACCTGAACGCTGCAATAATTCTTCACGATACCTGTCCCAGTCGTCAATCGGTTCTTTTGCGATACCACTTTCCATCGCCGCTTTGGCAACAGCCGGCGGAATTTCGGCAATCAGCCTTGGGTCAAAAGGTTTGGGAATGATGTAGTCTTTCCCAAACGTCAGTCGGGTTTCCCCGTAGGCGATATTTACTTGTTCCGGTACTGGTTCCCGTGTTAGTTTGGCAAGGGCTTCAACCGCAGCCATTTTCATCGCTTCATTGATACCGGTGGCCCGTACATCAAGCGCGCCTCTAAAAATAAAGGGGAAACCTAAAACATTATTCACTTGATTCGGATGGTCTGATCGGCCAGTCGCCATGATAATGTCCTCCCTTGTTTTGCAGGCCACATCATAGGCAATTTCCGGATTCGGATTGGCCATAGCGAATACAATTGGATCTTTGGCCATTGAACGCAACATCTCTGGTGACACGATATCGGCTATGGAAAGTCCGATAAAGACATCGGCATCTTTCATCGCCTCGTCGAGTGTGTCTATTTTTCTGTCGGATGCAAATTCAAGTTTTTCCTTGGATAACTGTTCCCTATCCTTACGAATTACCCCTTTGCTATCGAGCATTACAATATTCTCATCCTTCGCACCAAAGGCTTTGTACAAGCGTGTACAAGAAACGGCTGCCGCACCCGCACCGCTGACCACGATACGAACATCCTCGATCTTCTTGTGGGTAAGTTCGAGCGCATTGAGTAGCGCCGCGGCAGAAATAATCGCGGTACCATGCTGATCATCATGCATTACCGGAATATCCAATTCTTCTTTGAGCCTCCGTTCAATCTCAAAGGCCTCTGGGGCCTTGATATCTTCCAAATTTATACCTCCGAAAGTCGGGGCGATCATCTTAACGGTTTCGATGAATTTATCCACATCTTCAGTGTCGACTTCGATATCCATACCATCGATATCGGCAAAAATCTTGAAGAGCAATCCTTTCCCCTCCATAACCGGTTTCGAGGCCTCCGGACCAATATTTCCCAAACCGAGCACCGCTGTTCCGTTTGAAATCACGGCCACTAAATTCCCTTTTGAAGTGTATCGATAAACCTCATCTTTGTTCTTCGCTATTTCAAGACAGGGCTCAGCGACTCCTGGAGAATAGGCCAAGGCTAAATCGCGCTGGGTCGAATAGGGTTTGGTAGGAACAATCTTGATTTTACCCGGTTGGGGCTTGGCGTGATAGATAAGTGCCTCACGCCTTGTCTTCTTTTTGCTCATTAAGTTCTCGTTTGGAACGCAAATTTAGGGGTATTCTATGTAAAAACGAGCTTGAGCGTTCAAAGATTCGAATTAGTCGGTCTCAGTTTTGGAAACATTCAATCGCATCGCCAGCAGGGCCGAGATAATAAAAAATACTCCGGCAAATAGAATACCATTAATCGCACTTCCTCCTAAAACGTATTTATAGATGGGACCAAAAGTGAGCGTCTCGATACCCATGGGGATAACGATCATCATGTTTAGAATACCCATATACACCCCTCTGCGTTCTTGAGGAACCACTTTTGAAACCATGGTGTAAGGTATACCCATCATGGCTGCCCAACCAATACCAAAAAGTACCATCGGCGCCAATACCAAAAACGGGTCATTTATGAAGGGGATGGCAAAAAGAGCCAATCCGGTGCCGACCAAACTAAGGGCGTACACCTTTTTTCCTCCAAACTTCAACGTAAGGGGAACCAAAGCCAGGGCAACCACCATGGTGACTATATTATAGGTCAAACTCATTTGGGCCGACTGCGAAGCCGCCTCAGAAGTCGAATACCCTAGAGTTAATTTGAACAAAGGTGTGATGTATTGCCAATACACAAAAAGCGCATACCATTGAAAGAGATAGACAGCACCAAGTTTCCACATGAAGGAAGGCATATCTTTGATCGCTTCCGATATTTCAGCGAAAGGTTTTGCAATTCGTTGCCCTATCGGTAAGGTTTTGGTATGATTGATTTCTTCTAGTTCTTCATCCGAAGGTGGAATTTCCGGAGTTTTAAAAACCGACCACAATATGGTGGTAATAGATAGAATACCACCGATATAAAAAGAGTAATACAACCATTTGGGTATCTCACCGGCGACCTCTACCGAATCACCCCCGAACAAGTACTGAAAAAGTACAATGGAACCATTGGCCAAAAGTATTCCGGCCCCAACGAATAGACTTTGCATTTGATAGCCTAAACTCAATTGTTTTTCGGGAAGCTTATCACCAACAAAGGCACGATAAGGCTCCATCGCCATGTTATTCCCGACGTCAAGAATCCATAAAAGTCCAACTGCAAACCATAATACGGGACTGGTTGGAAAAGCAAATAAACAAAGACTACCAATGATTGCCCCGATTAAGAAATAGGGTTTTCTTCTACCCCATTTTGGAGACCAAGTTTTGTCGGACATTGCCCCGATTATCGGCTGAACAATTAGCCCGGTAATGGGCCCGGCGATATTCAAAATGGGCAACATCTCTTCCGGGGCGCCCAAATATAGAAAAATGGGGTTTATTGCTGTTTGTTGCAGCCCAAAGCTATACTGAATACCTAGAAATCCAACATTCATATTGAAAATCTGCCAGAACGTAAGACTCGGTTTTTTAATCTGCATCATAATGATAGTTTGGAGGTGAACATCTGCCTAACAAGATAGCATTTTATATGGTTCAGCCATGAAAACTTAGGGGGATAGTAAAACTCAAACGTTTGAGTAAAGCAAGTGCTATTGCAAAAACTTGATATTTCGCTGTAAACCGGAAAACTTTGTCCGTTTCACTGCGGATTTTTGAAATACTTTTTTGAAAACTTCCTCTGTAATCTCTTCCCAATCCTTTTTGGTCATCGAAAGCAGCTCGGGATTTGGATTGAACAAGGGTTCGTCATGCGATTTTGAGAAGCGATTCCAAGGGCAGACGTCTTGACATACATCACAACCAAAAGCCCAATCATCGAACTGTCCCTTAAATTCTGTTGGAATCTCGTTTTTGAGTTCGATGGTAAAATAAGAAATGCACTTGCTGCCATCAACCACATAAGGCTCGACGATCGCTTCAGTAGGACAAGCATCGATACAGGCCGTACAGGTTCCGCAGTGGTCGGTGACCGGAGTATCATATTCCAACACGATATCTACAATCAGTTCGGCAATGAAATAGAAAGAACCTACTTGTTGGGTCAATAGGTTGGAATGTTTGCCAATCCAACCAAGCCCACTTTTTGCCGCCCATGCCTTGTCCAATACCGGTGCGGAATCTACAAAAGCGCGACCGTTGACCTCACCGATCTCTTCTGAGATAAACTCTTGTAGCGACCTTAATTTTCTTTTGATGACATGGTGGTAATCCTGCCCGTAGGCGTATTTGGAAATTTTGTAGGTGTCTTCGTTTTGGGCTTCTTCTGGAAAATAATTCAACAATAATGAAATGACCGATTTAGAACCTTCTACCAGTTTACGGGGATCCAGTCGCTTATCAAAATGGTTCTCCATATATCCCATTTCGCCGTGCATGTTATTTTGCAACCATTTTTCCAGCCTTGGAGCTTCTTCCTCTAAAAAGTCAGCCTTGGAAATACCACATGACAAAAAACCGAGGCGTTTGGCTTCGGCCTTAATCTGTTCTGTATGGTTGTCTTTTGACTTCATAGACCGATCGCTTTTGCTCAATATGATACTTGTGCTTGTATAAGCCCACTAATTTAAAGCCTTTTCCACAAATGCTCTTTCATCAATAAACTCAAGGACGTACGTCGAATCTGCTGCGCTTTTCCCGAACATATTTCTAACAATAGTGTAACATTTTGAAGTTTTGGGAACTAATGGTTGTGTTCTGATCAAAATAGAAAACATGATTCAACTAACAAATCTAACCAAATCGTTCTCCTCCAAAACCGGAAAGGGCTTTAAAAAAGAAACGGTGACCGTTAATGCGGTAAACGCAGTTTCCTTTGAATGTAAACCAGGTCGTATTTTTTCACTTTTAGGGCCGAACGGGGCGGGAAAGACCACAACCTTGCGCATGATCGCTGGTATCATCAATCCGACATCGGGCAGTGCAATCGTAGATGGCGTCGATGTTTCCAAGGGAAACAACGAAGTTAAAAAACGTATCGGTTTTCTGACCGGGTCTACCGGGCTCTATGAACGATTGAATCCGGATGAGACGCTCGATTTTTTTGGCAACATATACCAATTAGAAAAAGACAGTTACCAACAGCGTAAGGCATACCTGTTTGAAAAATTGGGGATCAACGAATTCCGTAAAAAGCGGATAGGACAAATGAGCACGGGTATGAAACAAAAAGTATCCATCGCGCGCACCTTAATTCACGATCCAGAGGTTCTCATTTTCGATGAACCCACCTCAGGGCTCGATGTCATTACTGCCGATAGCATCATCGATTTGATACGCGAATCAAAAGCGGACCATAAGACCGTTATTTTCTCGTCGCACATCATGAGTGAAGTGGACCTGCTATGCGACGACTTGGCCATCATCAACAAAGGGTCCATCATTTATAACGATTCTTTTGCAAATTTCAAAAATGATATGAAAGCGGATAACCTTACCCAAGAATTCATTAACCGAGTAAAAGAGGCCTAAGATGAGAGAACTGATGATCGTCATTAAAAAGGAATTGACCGAGCTTCTGAGAGACAGAAAAACCATTATCAATTCCATTGTACTACCAACCTTACTAATTCCGCTACTCATGTTCGGTGGAATCAAGGTGACCCAGATGATTCAAAAAAGTAATGAAGAAAAAACCATTACCATAGGTATGGTCAATGCTCCCGAAGATTTTCTGAAGATGGTCAAACACGACACCTTGAATAGGGTAATCAATTATTCGGAATCTATAGATTGTAAAGCGTTGATCGATGAGGGAACCATTCAAACGGCCTTGGTCTTTCCTTCAGATTGGACATCCCGAATGGATAGTCTGGCTCCAAATGAGATACAAGTATATCGCAACGGAACCAAAGACAATGTTAATGGCCGAGTTTCAAACATATTGGAATCCTATAACACAACCCTTAAAGAACAACGTATTGCCCGGTTACGGATTCCGATTGAAAAAATGACGCCCTTTACAGAAAACTATGTTGAAGTCGGGGAGCAAAAAGAACTCATCGGTAAACGCGTGGGTGGTTTTATACCCTATATTTTCATATTGACGATGTGGGGAGGTTGCTTATTGGCGGCCATTGACCTTGTGACCGGTGAAAAAGAACGCAAAACTATTGAGACCACCCTTTCCTTGCCTATTTCAAAATTCTCCGTATTACTAGGAAAGGCTATTGTGGCTTCTTTGTTAGGTTTTATGCCTGCACTTTTAAACCTCACCGGACTCATTGTCGGACTTCAAATCATAGCTGATATTCCAGACACTTTCAAGACCGCATTGAACGAAATGCTCAACTTTCAGTCCATATCCATGATTCTACTACTTTTGATTCCATTTTCGATGTTTTTGGCGGGATTCATTATTTCATTGGTAGCTGGAGCCACTACTTTTAAAGAAGCACAAAGCAAAGCCTCTCCTTTGATCATTGCCATCATCATTCCGCTGGTTATGGCTTTGGTACCCGGAATAGAGTTCACATGGTCTACGGTTTTTATCCCTGTATTGAACATAGGTCTAGGGGTAAAGGAAATTATGGCCGGCACCATAAACATGGGCATGTATGTGGCCATGTTACTTTCATTAATAGCTTTTGCAGTAACCGCGATCTATTTCAGCTATAAAAAGTTCTCGGATGAAAATGCGATTTTGAAGTAGGCCCAACTACGCCTAACAAGCTTTTGGCATATCACTTGGATTATTCGCTCCGGCGCACTTGATCAGCATTCGGATTTTCACCAAATGGTCGAAGGTAATTGGCAAACACATAGTTTCCGATTTGGGCACCAAGCCGATGCCCTTCCACCGAGTCATATCTAAAGTGTATGCCCAGGTAGACACGCGATAGGGATGCTTCCATACCGGCCTGGGAAAAACTGGCAAAAGATCTTGTGGACGGGTTCATTTTCATTTTTCCCGAAAAGAAACCTGCACTATCTACTTCAGTCTGTACCATAGTAAAGGGATACGCATCTCCCTTCCCCAAAGCGCCTGCCAGAATGGTCATTGCAGCCGTACTTGCTGTGCCATGTGCCGATGGATACGAAGGAAACGGATACGTATGACGATGCAGGTTATTCCATTCCAAATCGGCCCGGGTATCAGGATTACCATCATTTTCTGCCCAACGAATGGCCGTATAAGGCCGCCAGTGGTTGTAGTGAAACTTATTATCGAACACATTGACGTAGCCATCATATATGGCCATGTTCATCAAAGCATATGCCCTATTCGCCATCCACAGGTTCAGTCCCTCCTTAGCCACTAAATCCCGTGCCAATTTGTTGTGAGAACTTTCGACGAATTCTTTCCACCACATTGCCAGATGTGTCTGATCCTCTGTTCTCCCCTCACTCCGATAACCACCTAGGGACTTGACTTCTTCAAAAGCCTCTGTATACGCCTCGCTATTAATTTCCGGAGGTGGAGGAGCCCTGAAATAGCTATGATCTGGAAGCGCAAAGGGTTTTGCGACGGCCCAACCTGCACCGAATACGAAGCCTTCCGGGGTTCCGCTATGCTCGTTGAATTCAGCATATACACCTGGGGCCATTGGGTGCATCGTATATTCCTCAATACCGTTCCACTTATCAAGAGCGCGATGTTTTAAAACAGCTTTTGCCGAAGCTTGCCCCAAGACTTGGGCAGCTACTTTACCCGGTCCTTCACTTATATCCTGTACATATTGATCGAAAAGTTGCTTGAAGTTCTCCTCCTCATCGGGATATTGGTCCACAACTATGGTATAGGCAGCATAGGCCGCCGCTGTCTCCGGGTCTGCACCAGGTGTCAATTCGTGATACACATAGTGCCCATATACCGGAATAATGCTATTCAAAGCATCGTGTATGGCTAAATGGGCCATGGCAGCTGTCCGAACCCCTTTTAATGTCAATAGATTATCATCGGCAATTGCGATTTCCAAAATTTTCTCATTAAATCGCGAGACCATCGTAGCCTGATACTGATCAATTGTAGCCTCTGGTGCCGTACAAGCATGAAAACACGCAAATAGTATGAAAGCCGGTATTGCAGTGCATAATTTCATCGGGAACCTATTTTTATTCTATCCGACAAATTAGGAAACATATATCCCTTTCCATTTGCTAAAACATTCAAAAAATGTGCTAGAAATCTCAAACGGACTGAAGTGCTACTTGCTGCCTCAGCATTTTCTTAAATTGAAGCGGGGGACTTTTGTAATGCGCTTTAAACGATTTGATGAAATGGGAGGTGTTTTCGAAACCAATATCCAAAGCGATCTGATTGATATTTAATTCCGTGGTCTCCAATAAGTATTTGCCATACTCAATTCTTTTTCGTTTTAACCATTTTCCCGGGGTGGTTTGGTAAAGCTTAAAAAAATCACGGTTGAAAGTGGCCAAACTTCTCCCGCTTAATTTTGCAAATTCCTTCAATTTTAGATTAAAAAGAAAGTGTTCTTCCATAATAGGCTTCAATGCTTTCTTCGCATTCGTGCTGACCTCCTTGAAGTAATCGGCCAGTTCTGGATTATGCCCTCCAGTAGCTATATTGACGATTAGTTCTTTAAATTTAATTTTAAGCAGACTTTTGGAAGGCGGGGCATTCAATGTAAAATAGTTCATCATCGTATCGAAATAATCCTTCAGGGTCTTGTCGAGATGTAACGGAATAACACAGTCGGTAGGGGTTATTTTGGTTGTATTCATTTCCCACGCACAGTTTTCTTTAATTACCGAAGCAATAAAATCATCGGGTACGAAAATGAGTAGCGCACAGAAATCCCCATTGAGTATTTTATAGACACGATGAGGGCCTTTTTTTAAGAAAGCCGCGTCACCTGCTTGAAACACATATTCTTCTGTTGGCGTTTTCCAACGCCCACCTCCTGCAAAAACATAACAGAAGTAGTTCTTTTTGGCATAGTAGTCAACCGGTGAGCCAAGTAACGGACAATCATAATTGGTAAACAAAACATCATCCACATTGAATTGCCTGAACATAAAATTGTGTTCAACAAATTCATAGAATTGAATCATGTCTTTTCGTTTCATAACCACATCATTACTTACTAATAGTGCACCCTATTATCACTCGGGGAAGACAAGAAGAGTCGGCAATCGAATGTTTTGCCGGGAGGAACCTTTGGACAAGTTACTAAAAAAAGTGTCTGTCGGAAAGCGAAGTTTAAAGACCTTTCTCTCTTCCAAAAATGTAGCTACCCCCGATTGGTCTGTTACGAATCGTTAAGATACACTAGGTTCCCGAAGGGCGAAATGAATGTTTACCTCAGCAGGCTTCAAGCTTATCAAAGGATTGATTTCGATGTCCTTCATGGGCGTGGAAAGACGATACTTTCGCAATACATGGGCAATGGTCAATATCATCTCATACATCGCAAAATTATTGCCGACACACATTCTGGGCCCTGCACCGAAAGGGTAATAATAGTTTGAAAAATCCTTTTTATTTTTAGGGTCAAAACGTTCGGGCCGAAACGCATCCGGACTATCCCAAAAGCTCGGATCCCGATGCAACTCATATACGGCAAGTAAAAGCATGGTATTCTCAGGTATGGTATGCTCTTCGAATTCATCCGTTTCAATAGACACCCGATCAATATAGTAGGCCGGAGGATATAAACGCATGCCTTCCTCCACACATTGTTTAATATAGGAAAGTGCCTTCAACTGTTCCAAATAATCGTCTCCCTGCAAATCAACACGGGCTATATTTTCAAAGGCCTTCTGTTGTTTATCCTCATTTTTTGCCAATAGAAATAAAGTGAAGCCGAGCGCATTGGCAGTAGTTTCGTGTCCAGCTGTGAACAGAATAAGCACCTCATCGATCAATTGATTTCGTGACATTGGCGTTCCGTCTTCATAGCGTGCCTTCAATAGCATGTCTAGCAAATCATCTTTTTCCTCATCGGAAGCGATGCGCTCTTCAATAATCGTATTCAATAGCTGACGCGCTTCCCTTGAATACCCTAAATGTCGATCAATGGCCCCACTAAGGTTGAACCACCAATTTAGATAAGGCTGCCGCATTTCACGAATGAGCATCAACTGATTGGTATCGGTGATTTTTTTCAGCTCCGCTATTTCATCCTGAATATCATCCCTACTGAAAAGGGATTGTGCCACCACTTGAAATGCCAAATCGCCCATCAGCGGATATACATCTTTTGGGACACCGGACACTATGTGTTGCAGCTCTTTGCGAATCGCTTTGCTCATGATACCCAAAAGCCCCTCAAGTTTCTTTTTATGAAACGCAGGTTGTACCATTCTTCGGTGCGTGCGCCAATGTTCCCCATTAGACGTAAGCAACCCTTTACCAATATACTTGGCCAGGTCCTTTGTTTGAAGGGTAGACTTATGATACTTCTTATGTTTTTTTTGAAGAATTTGTTTAATGAATTCAGGGCTTCTTGTAAAAACAATGGTTCCGCTAGGACCGATTTTCACCTTAAACGTATCACCGAGCTTTTCAAAATTCGTATGGTGAAAGGGAAGTGGATTCTTGAGAATCGCTTTCCTATGCTTGAGTACGCGGAATGTGGAAACTGTAGGGATCGTATTCATCAGAACAATCCAGGTTGTGTACCTCCCTTTATTCTTCCCAAATGCTTATACGCCAATTCGGTTACTTCCCTTCCTCTGGGCGTTCTCATAATAAAACCCTGCTGGATCAAAAAAGGTTCGTACACCTCTTCTATCGTTTCGGCGCTTTCGGAAACCGCAGTCGCCAAAGTCGTTATTCCCACCGGTCCGCCTTTGAATTTATCGATAATGGTCATTAGAATCTTATTATCCATTTCATCAAGACCGTGGGCATCAACGTTCAAGGCCTTTAATCCAAATTTGGATATCTCCATATCGATTGTGCCATTGCCCTTGATTTGAGCAAAGTCGCGCACCCTTCGCAACAAGGCATTGCATATTCTGGGAGTACCCCTACTTCTTCCTGCAATTTCAATGGCCGCCTCATTTGAAATAGGAACCTTGAGTATTTCTGCACTTCGTTGCACAATAGTGGAAAGCAACTCCGTATTGTAATATTGTAACCTACTCTGTATTCCGAATCTAGCCCGCATAGGAGCGGTTAATAATCCTGAGCGCGTGGTAGCACCGATCAAAGTAAATGGGCTCAAATTGATTTGCACTGATCGTGCATTTGGCCCTGTTTCGATCATGATATCAATTCGATAGTCTTCCATTGCGGAATAAAGATATTCTTCCACAATCGGACTCAATCGATGAATTTCGTCAATGAACAGCACATCGCGCTCATCGAGATTGGTCAATAGACCTGCCAAATCACCAGGTTTGTCCAATACCGGGCCGGAAGTGATTTTGATGCCCACCCCTAATTCATTGGCCAGAATATGCGCCAATGTGGTTTTACCCAAACCCGGAGGACCGTGAAATAAGGTATGATCTAGGGCCTCTCCCCGCTGATTGGCCGCCTGAACAAATACTTTTAGATTTTCCAACACCTGCTCCTGACCGGTAAAGTCATCAAAACTTATCGGACGTAAGGCTCTTTCGATATCGAGTTCCTCATTGGAAAAACCTTCAGCAGAAGGGTCTAAATAGTCGTTCATGATTTCAAAGATAGCAAAAACAGAGCCCTCCACACAGCCGAAAAAATGGAGAAACCAAAAATCGACCCTAAATGCTACCCGTATGACAATTGTCATCTTTTTTGGCTTAGGGAATAGTAATCTTTGTGGTGTTGGAATTGCAAATGATAACCCTAAAACAGAATAGTATGGCAGCATTCGACCTAAAACAATACGGAATAGAAACTGAAAAAATATATAGAAATAGTAGTGTCCCTGTTTTGTATGAACTAGGACTACGTTTGGAAAAAGGCACTGCTATTTCCGATGTCGGCGCCCTAATGACATACTCAGGTGAAAAAACAGGTAGAAGCCCGAAAGACAAACGCATCGTGCGTCACCCAAGTTCAGAAAAAAACATCGATTGGGGCGATATCAACATCGGTCTCGATGAGCATACGTTTATGGTGAACCATGAACGTGCATTGGACTACCTGAACATCTGCGACCACCTTTACGTGGTTGACGCCTATGCCGGGTGGGATCCAAATTACCGTATCAAAACGCGAATTGTATGTACCCGGGCCTATCACGCCCTCTTTATGCAAAACATGCTCATCATGCCCACTGAAGAGGAATTGGCCGACTTTGGAGAACCCGATTACGTGGTTTTTAATGCCGGTCAGTTTCCTGCGAACCGTTACACTTCCGAGATGACGTCAAAAACCAGTGTAGATGTCAATTTAGAGCGTAAGGAAATTGTCATTCTAGGTACTGAATATGCCGGTGAAATGAAGAAAGGGATATTCGGTGTCATGAACTATTTGATGCCGCTAGAGAATGTGATGCCGATGCACTGTTCTGCCAATGTGGGAGAAAAAGGAGACGTATCTATTCTATTCGGACTTTCAGGAACAGGAAAAACAACTTTGAGTGCGGACCCTAAACGAAAACTTATCGGTGATGATGAACATTGCTGGACCGATCACGGCACTTTCAATATTGAAGGTGGCTGTTATGCCAAGGCCATTGACCTTTCAGAAGAAAATGAACCCGATATCTATAACGCGATTCGATTCGGAACGGTACTCGAAAACGTCGTTTATGACGAAAAAAGCAGGAAAGTCGATTATAGCGACACGTCGATTACTCAAAATACCCGGGCTTCGTATCCCATTGAATTTATTGACAATGTGCAGATTCCATGTGTGGCAGGTCACCCAGAGAATATCATCTTTCTCACCTGCGATGCTTTTGGAGTACTGCCTCCAGTGAGTAAGTTGACCCCTGAGCAGGCAAGCTACCACTTCATATCGGGATATACCGCCAAAGTGGCCGGCACGGAAATGGGGGTTACCGAACCCCAAGCTACATTTAGTGCTTGTTTCGGTGCAGCTTTCATGATGTGGCACCCGAACCGATATGCCGAATTGTTAGCAGAAAAAATCAAAATGCATAAAGCCACTGCATGGCTTGTGAACACCGGATGGAACGGCACCGGAAAACGAATGAAACTAAAGTATACCAGAGCGATGATCGATGCCATACATCATCATGACTTTGACAATGCAACCTATGTTACGGATGAAGAATTTGGGTTTCAAATACCTACAAGCTGCCCCAATGTACCGGAAGAGGTACTGATTCCCAAAAATACTTGGAACGACAAGGACAAGTATATGGAGGTCAAGAGCAAATTGGTTACCCTTTTCAATGAAAACTTTGAAAAGTTCAAAGCCGATGTGAATCCTGAAATCAGGGCGGCAGGACCAAAAAACATTTCTACACACGCATAGGAGCACTTAAACTAGGTAGGTCTCCATCACGTATTGTGATGGAGACTTTTTTTATTCCCTTTACTTACGATTCTGATATAAATCGTAATTTCAAGGAATGAAAAAGAACCCATACTCCCCTGGAATTTTACAGTATATTCCTTTTTTTTATGTGATTTGGTCCGATGACCTGGTGACGGCTTCCGAGCTAAACGTAGTGCAAAAAGCCATTGATCAAGACGATAAGCTGTCGAAGAACGAAAAGAGGAATTTATTGGATTGGCTACATCCGAAGAACCCTCCTTCCAATGAAGAATTGAAACAGTGGAAACAAGTTGTTTCCAATTCCGAAGTGAAGTTGGTGGAAAGTGAAACGTATCCGTTAGCTACCTTCAGCCAAAAGGTCGTATGTGCCTATCATAATACCTGCCCTTTCAATGAGAGTCTAAAGCACATTGAAATAAATTTGGGGATACAGCCCAATCACTACAACCACTTGTTCGATGTGGAAGTCATTCATGAGGTCACTTCCGATTTTTACGATCCAGAAGAAATCGATAGTCTATTAAAGGGGAAACATGCGCAGGTAGTCGATGAATTTAGAGGTGTCTTAAAAAACGACCTTTTCAATTGGGATATCCACCGCACGAAAGAAGCCTTTCGCGAAGTTGTTTTAAAGCAAGTGCAGTTTTTGGCGGAACGAGGGTATGGTGCCCTAGCATATCCTAAGGCTTATGGTGGTGCCGAGGACATGGAAGGATATGCGCAGGTATTCGAAAACATGATGTTCGTCGATGGCAGCTTGACCATTAAATTTGGGGTGCAGGTAGGCTTATTTGGTGGAAGCATACAAAAGTTAGGTACTAAAAAGCATCATGACCGCTATTTGGCCGATGCCGGCAAAGCCAACTTATTAGGCTGTTTTGCTATGACCGAAACGGGTCACGGATCAAATGTTAGGGGTATTAAGACCACTGCAACCTACGATAAGGAATCAGACCGCATAATTGTTCACACCCCTGGAAAAAATGATAACAAGGAATACATCGGCAACGCTTTACATTCTAAAATGGCATCCGTGTTCGCACAGCTGATCGTGAACGGAAAGAATCAAGGTGTACATGCCGTTTTGGTACCGCTACGCGATTCAAATCATGAATTGCTTGAAGGCATCCGGGTCGAAGACAACGGGTACAAGCTTGGGTTAAATGGTGTGGACAACGGCAAAATCTGGTTCGATCAGGTATCCGTTCCGCGGGAGAATCTCCTGAACAAATACGGTTCGATCAATGACGATGGCAGTTATCATTCTGAAATCAAGAATCCGAACAAACGCTTCTTTACGATGTTGGGCACTTTGGTCGGCGGACGTATTTGTGTTGCGCGAGCAGGATTGGGCGGTGCCAAGCTAGCGCTGGCCATCGCCGTTAAACACGCCCTCAAACGCAGACAGTTCAATGACAGCATTAAGATCCAAGAAGATCTATTGATGGACTATCCCTCGCATCAGCTTCGGTTAACCCCATTAATAGCCAGTGCCTATGTCTATCACATGACCTTGGACAAGATGATGGCCGTCTATTGTGATGAAACGGTACCGGACAAACGAAAGGTGGAGACCCAAGTGGCAGGACTAAAATCGATTATTACTTGGTATGCCAATGACGCGATTCAAGAGTGTCGAGAGGCCTGTGGCGGCAAAGGCTATTTACTCGAAAATAGGATTGCCGATCTCAAGGGAGATGTCGATATCTTCACCACTTTTGAAGGAGATAACACCGTATTGTTGCAATTGGCTGCAAAAGGCGTACTCTCTGACTTTAAGGCGGAGTTCAACAGTGCCGGTTTTGCTTCGGTGTTGAAAATATTGGGGATACAAATCAGTGATACGTTGACGACAATCAATCCACTGTATTCGAACAAAGTAGACAAAGACCATTTGTACAACCCCAAGTTCCACAAGCATGCCTTTGAATACCGCAGACGTCGTCTGACCTATACTTTGGCCATGCGCATACGGAACTATATCAAAAAAGGCATCCCTTCGTATCAAGCCTTTTTGAAAGTGCAAACACATTTGCTCAGCCTGGGCAAGGCCTATAGTGTGGAGTTGGCCTATGACACCTTTACGGATTTTGTGGCTGATATGAAAGATGACAAGAACAAAGCACTATTTCAAAAACTGGGCACGCTGTATGCGTTACATCACATTCGGGAAGATGCCGCATGGTTTGTTGAGCAAGGATACATTGGAGGCACAAAATCGAAGGCCATCCGTCAACGTGTCGAACGCCTATGTACCGAATTAAGGCCCCATATCGGAGCCTTAGTCGATGGTTTTGGAATACCGGAGCACTGTATAAGTGCCCCGATAGCCCAATAACCTATACTAATCTAGTTCTTCAACTATTGTTTGACGACCTTGAAGGTCTTCGAGATTCCCGAGGACTCCACCCGCATATAATAAATTCCGGGGGCGTAACCGCTCAGATCGATTACAGGTTCCGCTTCCTGGGAAGTTGCTTCCATCAACAGTTTTCCCGAAAAGTCAATAACCGTAATCTCCTTTTCCCCATCGATTCCGTATAATTGCACTTCACTCGTTGTCGGATTTGGAAACAAGGAAGTGATTCCGGAGACCGAGTCTGAATTGTCGAAGTCGACTCTTGCCTTAAGGGAAGAACCAGAATTGGGGATATAGGTCACTACCAATTCTGGTCCGGGTGCAAACGTATTTTCCTTGGAGGCCATCCAAAAATCATCACTCCCTACATGTTCGACGATCAGGCTCAAATCACCCCCCCCTGTAAGAGTCCCGGCCGAAAGGATCACCACAACATTGGTCGTGGTCTGACCGATATCGGTCGTACTGCCCAGCAGCCCGTTCTTGGCAGGTTTGTTCGAAGTGCTGAGGTTCGTCTCCGTCCAACTGCTGGTAGTGCCCTTATATATCTCGGCCGTACCGATTCCGGTATCCCCGTTGACCCTAAAATGCAACTCAGCAGACGAGATAGTCCCGTTTACCGAACTGAGATCAAACTTCAAGTAGCCGACTCTATTGTTCTGCTGCATTTTTACACGGGTTTGATTCTTTCGAAGACTCCCTTCTAAATGGGCATCGTGTATCGTACCAAGGGTGACCGTCTGTGGTTGTGGACTGGCCGTGGTGGTGGTCTGTTCATCGCTATAACCAACATTGCCATCGACATCCTCGGTACGTATCTGCCAATAATAGGTCGTTCCGGACTGTAAGGGCGGGGCGTTGTTATTGCCCACCGTCTGAAGGTGAAAGGTCAAGAAGTTCTCCGCCAAGGTCGTCTGCTCGGTATAGTTCCCGCTCGATGTGCCGTATTCGATTCGTCCTTTCGAGCCCTCGTTCAGGTTCCAGCTCACCTTGAAGGAATCCTCCATGATATCACTCACGGTAATATTGCTGACGATAGGGGCACCGGAAGTGACCGTGACATTGGTTGCGGCCGTGAAGTTGCCATCGTCCGTTGTCACCGTTATCGTGGCACTGCCCACAGCAATCGCAGTAACCAGACCGCTCGCATCGACGGTAGCGATCGCCGTATCGCTACTCGACCAAGAGACCCCTTGATCCGTGGAATTGGAAGGTACGACCGCAGCAGTCAGCATATCGGTATCCCCCGTTTCCATGGCCAAGGTACTTGGGGCAATGGTAACCCCGGTCACCGGAACGTTCGTAGAAGGTTCATAGGTGACCACCAGTTGTGGTCCGGGTGCAAACGTATTTTCCTTGGAGGCCATCCAAAAATCATCACTCCCTACATGTTCGACGATCAGGCTCAAATCACCCCCCCCTGTAAGAGTCCCGGCCGAAAGGATCACCACAACATTGGTCGTGGTCTGACCGATATCGGTCGTACTGCCCAGCAGCCCATTCTTGGCAGGTTTGTTCGAAGTGCTGAGGTTCGTCTCCGTCCAACTGCTGGTAGTGCCCTTATATATCTCGGCCGTACCGATTCCGGTATCCCCGTTGACCCTAAAATGCAACTCAGCAGACGAGATAGTCCCGTTTACCGAACTGAGATCAAACTTCAAGTAGCCTACTCTATTGTTCTGCTGCATTTTTACACGGGTTTGATTCTTACGAACACTTCCTTCCAAATGGGCGTCGTGGATGGGGTCCAAAGTTGCCGTTTGCGCGGTCGAACCCCCATTATCCAATAAAGTAACCGTCGCCGAGCTATTTGACCCTACAGTGTATAAATCTGTTTTAGGCTGTATCGTCAACATAATGTTCCGACTTCCTCCCGTCCTATTCGGGTTCAATGGAATAACTGGTACAGTTACCGACGTTTGCCCCGTTGGAATGACCGCACTACCCCTTAGCAATTTGAAATCATTGAGCATCTCTGCATTGATGCCAGAAGTTACCACATCATAGGCCACGGCCATTGGAAAATCGGTCGAACCTGTCCTCGTGAACGTGAACTCACCGTTCGTATTGGATGACTTAATTGCATTTCCGCTAGTAGCCTGCACGTTCACCTCATTTATGGGCAATGCATTTAACGCATATCTGGTTTCGGTCAGGCTGGAATTATTGGTAAGTGGGCTATTGATAGACCATAGCGGTTTGGTACTATTCATGGCAAGCGTCAGATTTCCGGTAACCGTATTCTCAATTTGAGTAACATTATTTGAATTATCTAAATCAATGAAGAACTCATCATACTCATGCACTAGTGTCAAGTTTCCAAAATCGAAATCAGCCAATCTAGTCCCATTGGGTAACTCATTTGTAAGCTTCCACTCAACGATACCCTCTCCGGTATTGCTCTGCGCATTTGTTGTGGAGACTTTGTAAACCACAGTCTCATCAAAACTGACACTGTAACTCCCTTTATAATTCCCAGTAAATAGAAAACCGTAAGTATCACCCCATACAGCTACATTCGTTATGCTTACCGCACCCCCTAAAGGTTGCAATCCCCTTTCACTATCAACATCATCATCAGTAAAAAGATCCGTACCAGAAAGTGTGAAGGCTCCCGCTCGAGTATAATCGACCTGAGTACCATTGTTTTCAAGATGACAATCGCTTAGCATAAAATTAATATCTTTTATTGCCGTGTCATCGATTTTAGCTACATGCAATCCAACCCCTGAATCACCATTTCCAAAAAACCTACAATTTGTCATGATACCCTGCACAGATTCCCCAGGCTTATTAGGCTCCCAAGTGGATCCGTGCCGGGTATTCGTACCAAAATCAGTACTTACATTTTGCCCGCGTCCATTAAAACTAATGTCACAATCGCGAACGGTCAAAGTCCCGTTAGCCGAATGTGATTGGGTACCAAGCCGTTTATTATAATATATCTTTGCATCTTCAATTATACAATCATTGTTCAATTTGACCAGGTTAAACCCATCGCCGCCCCAATTGTGAACGTAGCCCCCACTCCATATGAAATTTCCCACTACCTCAATTTGTAACCAGTGGCTACTTTCTGAACTATTGTCCGCTTTAGTTGCTCTGGTATCAGGATCATTCCCCAAATTCAGGGTAGGAAATGATCCTATAAACTCAGCTCCATATGCCTTTACGGTTAAATCATTTGAACGATTTACCCAAAAAAGTTTAGAATTAGGGTTTAAATCATAATCTCCATCGTTGGTATTTTGATTCATTGAGCCTCTAATGATTTCAACTCCATTCGGATAACTAGCTATTAATTTACCAATGTTAGCATAGTTTCTTCTTTCGTTCACTTTGGCATATAATGTGCTTTCTTGCAGCACAAAACCTTCTTCAAAAATTATGGTAAGATTATCAACATCGAACATCCTCAGGCACGGGGACACAATCCAAGGAGTTCCCATATCCCTAAAAACCAATGTATTCCCGGTCCCAGATTGGGAAACTATAGCACTATAAAAATTGATGGTTGCATCTGTGGGATTAAAACCAGATAACGTATCCGCCAAAACGACTGTTTGTGCATTGAGCATTGTGACCCCACAAAAAGTGATTGCTAGTAGTAGTTTCTTCATGTTCATTTATTCAATAGGAGGTTAAAAATCCGTTTCTATTATTGATTCTATGGCATAGTCAAGCAGGGTCTAAAAATGGAATGACCATTTATCTGACACCAGAATACCGGTTATAAAGGACGGGGAATCTATGCTGTAATACGTACCAAGAACCCATTTTCAACCCGAGAGGGATATCAATCTTGATTTTCAAAAAAGAGATATAGTAAGATATTACATACAAACAAATATATGTTTAATCTGTATACAAACATAACTATGTCTGTAAAGTTTATGTTAATTTACTTTAATATTGTCGTAGCGTATTTTAGTTTTCTGAAAAGTAGTCGCATGACTGGTCACCAAAAAGACCCAACATCCTTTGGAGGGCATGATTGACAGTAGTAGTAGAAGAGCGATGCGCTGGCTTAGAGACTACTTCTCTTTATGAAGCTCAGAGGTATCCAAGAAATCGAGAATCTCTATTTTGGCATCTCCACTGATATAGGTTTTAGACGAGCCGGCTGAAGAGAGCTCTAGACTTTCCGTGGCATAAATGCGTGCTGTGGGCGAACCCTCTAAATTTGCATTGATCAAATTGGCCTGTAGTTTTTGGGCCTTGATATTGGCATTGTCAGTCAGGTTGATCTGCATATTGATGGTCGAACCGTCCATTTTGACCGAGGCGTTGTCCTGCATGGTAATAATATTCGTCTCACTCACTGCATAGATCCCCACATCGATTCGGTCTTTTAAGGTAATATTCAGTGAATCAACTTCGAGATTAAAGTCCCCAGAGCTATTACCATCCATGATAATATCCATGACAGCGGCATTTGCGTTCAACTGAAGCTTGGCACTTCCTGTAGTATTCACCACTAGTTCATCGGTATCTATTTTATCTTGCATTTTTATTCTACCATCATTGACTGTAATAGCGTTTAAATCGTAGTAATTAATCACAATATCCAATTTCTTTTTACTCGTAATTTTGTAAAACGAGGTAATGATCAAGGTACTATCGACCACACGAAACTTTAAAACATCGATCAGGTTATCATCTGCGGTCAGTTCATAGCCCTCTGTATTGCCTTTTTGAAGGATGATATCCAAATCATCGCTTAGCTCAATAGCATTAAAGGCAGGTAGGTTTTCAACTACCTCCACGACGTTCTTATTTCCTTTGATCTTAGGCTTCCTTTGAGCGTGCACGACACAGACGGAGCATATTACGAATAACCAGACGAATTTTTTCATTTACTAGTGTTTAGGGGAACAATTATTGTATTGTATTTCATGAGTTAATGCCCCGACATAGTTGCCTCGGCATCAAGATTTTGATGAATCTAAAACTAATATATCAAAAAAAATGCCCAACTTGATTTGTTGGGCATTTTATATCGGTCTGTTCGTTATTTTAATGATTCAATTCCTCTTCATCATCTTGCAGCGGAACGGTCTGCGGAACGAAGTCTTGCCCAGGAATGATATACTCCCCATTAGCATCGACTTTACTATAATCGTACGCCCAACGATGTACTTCCGGTATCGGACCATCCCAGTTGCCGTGAATGTGCTTCATTTCGGCCGTCCACTCCAAAGTATTCGATTTCCAAGGATTCTTTGGTCCTTTTTTTCCGTAGAACATGCTGCTGACAAAGTTGTACAAGAAAACCAATTGCGCAGCACCTGCGATTAACGCAAACACGGTCATCAACACCTGCACATCGGTCAATTCATCGAACATCGGGAAATTGGTATTTTGGTAGTAGCGTCTGGGTACACCGGCCATTCCAACAAAGTGCATCGGGAAAAAGACCCCATAGGCGCAGACTGCGGTCACCCAAAAGTGTACATAGCCCAAATTTTTATTCATCATGCGTCCCTCGAACATTTTCGGGAACCAATGGTACACCCCGGCGAAGAGTCCATACAGGGCAGATATACCCATCACCAAGTGGAAATGCGCCACTACAAAGTAAGTATCATGCACATTGATATCCAAGGTACTATCCCCTAGAATAATCCCTGTAAGACCTCCTGTGATGAACGTGGAGACCAATGCTATCGAAAACAGCATACCCGGATTCATCTGTAAGTTTCCTTTCCAGAGCGTGGTGATATAGTTAAAGGCCTTTACTGCGGACGGAATCGCGATCAATAAGGTTGTAAATGTAAATACAGACCCCAAGAATGGGTTCATTCCGGAGATAAACATATGGTGCCCCCATACAATTGTAGATAGGAATGCAATTGCCAATATAGAGGCAATCATGGCACGGTATCCGAAAATGGGTTTACGTGCATTTGTCGACATCACTTCAGAAGTGATTCCCAATGCCGGCAAGAGTACAATATACACTTCAGGGTGACCCAAAAACCAAAATAGGTGTTCGTATAGTACTGGAGACCCTCCTTGATAATGTAGTACTTCACCTTGAATGAAAATATCGGATAGAAAGAAAGACGTTCCGAAGCTTCTATCCATAATCAGCAATAACGCCGCTGAAAGCAATACCGGGAAGGAAATCACACCGATTACCGCGGTAACAAAGAATGCCCAAATGGTCAAAGGTAAACGTGTCATTGACATTCCCTTGGTTCTAAGATTCAATACGGTAACGATATAATTCAACGACCCCAATAGCGAGGAGGCAATGAATATCGCCATGGATACCAGCCAAAGGGTCATACCCATTCCGGATCCAGGCTGTGCCATAGGCAACGCACTCAAGGGTGGATAAATCGTCCAACCTGCGGCAGCTGGTCCAGCTTCCACAAAGAGAGAAATCACCATAATTACACTAGAGGTGAAGAACATCCAATAAGACAACATATTCAAAAAGCCCGAGGCCATATCCCTTGCCCCGATTTGGAGTGGAATTAGAAGGTTACTGAACGTACCACTAAGACCTGCTGTCAATACAAAGAACACCATGATGGTACCATGAATGGTAACCAAAGCCAAGTACATATCGGCGTCCATCACACCGTCAGGAGCCCATTTTCCAAGAAGTGCCTCAAAAATAGGAAAGGATTCGCCTGGCCATGCCAATTGCATACGGAACAGTAATGACATAGCGATACCTATGGTTCCCATAATCAGGCCCGTAATCAAATACTGCTTCGCGATCATTTTATGATCTTGGCTGAAGATATATTTTGTTACGAATGTCTCTTTGTGATGATGATGTCCATGATCGTCGTGAGCGTGATCATCTACATGTGCTACTGCTGTTGCTGACATAATCGAAATTCTTTATTATATTAATTTTCTTTTAATAGCCTAATTTATTGCATGGACGCTATGGTCTGACTAAAAGTCTGTTGCGATTTCATCCACTCCTCGTACTCCTCCTGCGTCTCGACAATGATTTTCATTTGCATATTATAATGTGATGTCCCACATATTTTGTTGCAAATGAGCACATAGTCATACTCCCATGGATCAGAATTATCCTCGCCATTAGCAGCTCTCTCAGCCCTTATCTTATTGGTACGTTCTACTTTTGCAATGACATCGGGATCCTGTCTAATTTCTGCTGTTGTTTTGATAGGCGTAAAAGAAAACTCCGTTGTCATACCGGGCACACAGTTCATTTGCGCTCGAAAGTGAGGCATGTATGCCGAATGCAATACATCTTGTGAGCGCATTTTGAAATTGACCTTTCTACCTACCGGTAGGTGCAATTCCTTTACGATGACATCATCGGAAGCATAGGAGTCCGATTCGTCCAAACCTAGTACATTGGCGCGATCGATATCGATCATTCTCACGTTCGCCCCACCGAGTACATTATCCGCCCCGCCATAGCGTGCCGTCCAGTTAAACTGTTGGGCATAAAGCTCAACTATTAATGGATCATCCTCGTCGTTTACGTCCATTATATTCGTCCATGTGTATAGTCCCCAGAGGATAAGACCTGCTAAAACGATTACGGGTATGATGGTCCAAATAAATTCTAGACGATCGTTATCGGCATAAAAAAGAGCCTTATTGCCTTCCTTACCCCTGTACTTATACCCAAAATAGTGTAATAGCGCCTGTGTGATGGTCTGAACTATGAAGATGATCACAAAGGATACCAGCATCAAGAAATCATACTCTTCACCATGAGCCGATGAGGATTCAGGAAGAAGAAACTTCGCATATTTCCAAAAACTAAATATGGTGATCCCATAGATAAAAATCAGAAAGGCGAACATGAGGTACCCCTGGTTCTTATTATCGGAATCATTCGCGATTTGTGCGTTCTGAGTCTTAAGCTGAGACAGCTCAAAAATCTTGGTCATTTGCCAGATCGCAATTCCAACTAATACTAAAACAATTAATGTTAATGCTGTAGTCATCGTATACTGTTATACTTATACTTCGTTAATAATGAAAATGCTTGCTTTCTTCTATAAATGGATTTCTCGTAGGCTGCAAGGGTGCTGAAGCCAATGCCCTGAAAATCCAAAAAACGAACAAGCCCGCAAAAAATAGAACTGCTCCTATTTCGGGAATACCTATATGCCATTGTTTTCCTACGGTCGATGGCATAATCATATTAAATATATCCATATAATGCCCGGCTAGAATAACAATACCGGCCATAATCACGAACCAGTTGATCCGTTTGTAATCACTGTTCATCAACAGCAATACGGGAAATAGAAAGTTCATCGCTACCATCGCAAAAAACGGAAGGTTGTAGTCTTCTATTCGTGTTACATAATAGGTCACTTCCTCAGGGATATTGGCATACCAGATCAACATGAACTGAGAGAACCAGAGGTATGTCCAGAAAATACTGATTCCGAACATGAATTTTGCCAAATCATGGATGTGGCTATCATTCACTTGCTCTAAATGCCCCTTAGACTTCAGGTAAATCGTTACCATCGCAATTACGGTGATTCCGGATACGAACATACTCGCAAATACATACCATCCGAAGAGGGTGCT
The DNA here is from genome assembly GCA_947494565.1 of uncultured Flavobacteriaceae bacterium. Lineage (GTDB taxonomy): Bacteria > Bacteroidota > Bacteroidia > Flavobacteriales > Flavobacteriaceae > Maribacter_C. The sequence continues at coordinate 82,617 of CANLVG010000012.1, forward strand.
GAACCAGTGTGGGTCCACGCTCATAATCCAATCCCAAGACATAATAGACTCGGAAATCAAATAAAACACCAAGAAAGCCGCTGATATTCTGAAATTCATTTTGAAATTAGAATCATCATTGGAATCGTCTTGCGCTAGCGAAAGCTTTCTTGAATACTCACGATATCCGATCCAACCGGCCAAGAAAATAGCGGCACGAATCAAAAAGAAGGTAGGGTTCAAATATCCTGCCTTGCCTTGCAATAGTGCGTCATGTGCAACTACATCGGCATCCATCCAAACGAACAAGTGATTCATGTGCATTACGGAAAGTACCAAGATTACGAATACGATGATTCCCCCGGGAACAATATAAGAGGTAATACCTTCCATCACCCGGAATAAAAGGGGGGACCAACCTGCCTGCGCAGCACGCTGAATGGCATAAAAGGCTAGAGCACCCAAGGCAATCATAAAAAAGAAAAACGCACCAACGTATAAAGCGGCCCAAGGTTTGTTCTGTAGTTGATGAAACACGTGTTCATCATGTTCGGCTTCAGTCATTGCATGACCTCCTTCTTCCGTATAAGAACCATGGCCTTCGTCAACCACGGTCTCCCCATGACCGTCTCCATGTCCATCACCATGACTAGCTACCATTTCTTTTGCCTCAGCTACCGTAGATGGAGCTGATAGAAATCCGGAAACAATTCCCAAAGCACCCACTACCATCAAAATGATAGCTCCAATTTTTAATCTGTTCGAAACCGTATACATATTCTAGTAGCTAATATATTATTTAGTTAAGTCTTGTTTCAATTGCATCACATACTCGGATACTTGCCACATTTCCTTAGTGTTCATTTGCGACGCATACGAACCCATAGAGTTCAAGCCGTACTGTATGGTATGATAGGTCGTACCCACAGTGATGTTTCTGGCCGCATCGGCATAACTCGGCACACCCAATATCTTTTCTCTTTTTACCAAGGTACCCTGTCCTTTACCCGCATTTCCATGGCAAATAGCACAATAGATTGTATACAATTCTTTTCCAACTGCAAGATTGTCTTCCGAGTTCAAGGAATCCAACGGACTCATCATAACCCTCGCGAGCTCTTTCCCTTCCGGGGTATTCTCATATTCATAAGGCATCCATCCACGATTGATGGTACCTGGTACGGGTGTCATCGCTTCCGACGCATTTGGGAGAAAATCGACCTCTCCATAGGTTTCATACCCTACTGGTTCGTACATATTCGGCATGTACTGATAGTTGGGCTTTCTCTTATCTTGGCATGCGACAACAAAAAAGACCAAAGCCAATACCACTCCTATTTTTCTAAAACTGTTCATACTTAATGAAGGTTTTTTTCTGCAATATTTATTTCCACTGCGCCGGTATCGGAAAGCAAATTCTTCAACTCACTTTCATTATCGTGTATTTCGATTTCCATTACAAAATGGTCATCCGTGGTGCGCACATCAGGATTTTCCGCCTTCTTGAAGGGCCATAACCTACTTCTCAGGTAAAAGGTGATGACCATCAAGTGAGCCGCAAAAAATACGGTCAATTCGAACATGATGGGCACAAAGGCCGGCATGTTCTCGATATAACTGAAGCTTGGTTTTCCCCCGATATCCTGAGGCCAGTCTTCAATCATAATATAATTCATCATCACGATAGCGACGGTCAAGCCGACACAACCGTAAAGAAAAGAGGTAATCGCGATCCGCGTTGGGGCTAATCCCATGGCCTTGTCCAAACCGTGTACGGGAAAAGGACAATAAACCTCTTCAATATGATGCTTTGCGGCCTTCACCTTTTTTACGGCATGCATCAAGATGTCGTCATCGTTATAATATGCCTGTATCACTTTAGATGCCATAGTGCTATTTGTTGTTTAATTTTTGTGCCTGACCTGCCCAATCATCACGTTGTGCCCTTCCCGGGAAGGCACCCGTCAGGGCGTCGAGCATATCATATTCCTTTCCGGTCATTTTGCTCACCTGAGCAAAAGTGAAAATTCCGATTTGGTTCAGGGTCTCCTCCATTTTTGGACCGATTCCCTTGACCAATTTTAAATCATCCGCTGTGTCTTTTGAGGCGTCAAAAGTACCTATCGAAGCTAATAGTTCCGACGCGTCTTTTTTTACTTCCTCTTTAGGGGCTTCCGCTTCCTCTGCAGTTTCCACAACCGCTTCCTTCACCGCTGGTTTGTTTGACTTGTCAATTTGATAGAGCGGCTGACCGGCATCCCTTAATTTTTTGTATCGCTCTCCGGAGGATTTCAAAATCGATTTTACCTCTGCCTGTGCGATAACCGGGAAGGTTCTAGCATACAAAAGGAACAAGACAAAGAAGAACCCTATCGTACCGATGAAAATACCGATATCCACATATGTGGGAGAGAACATCGTCCATGAAGATGGAAGGTAATCCCTATGCAAGGAGGTCACGATAATCACGAATCGCTCAAACCACATTCCGATGTTTACGACGATGGAAATAAAGAATGAGAACATGATACTGGTTCGCAACTTTTTGAACCACATGAACTGTGGCGAAAATACGTTACAGGTCATCATCGCCCAATAGGCCCACCAGTAAGGTCCCGTCGCCCTGTTCAAAAAGGCATACTGCTCATACTCAACACCGGAATACCATGCCATAAACAATTCAGTGATGTAGGCACAACCCACGATCGAACCTGTAATCATGATGACGATATTCATCAATTCGATATGCTGAACGGTAATATAGTCTTCCAAATGACATACTTTCCGCATAATGATCAAGAGTGTATTCACCATGGCAAAACCGGAGAAAATCGCTCCAGCCACGAAATACGGTGGAAAAATAGTCGTATGCCATCCGGGGATAACCGAGGTAGCAAAGTCAAAGGATACAATGGTATGCACTGAAAGCACAAGGGGTGTTGCCAAACCTGCCAAGACCAATGATACTTCCTCAAAACGTTGCCAATCCTTTGCACGACCACTCCATCCAAAACTTAACAGACTATAAATTTTCTTCTGGAAAGGCAATACCGCACGATCGCGAATCATTGCAAAATCAGGCAGTAGACCTGTCCACCAGAAGACCAACGAAACGGATAGGTATGTCGATATCGCGAATACATCCCAAAGCAGGGGCGAATTGAAGTTTACCCACAACGAGCCAAACTGATTGGGAATCGGCAATACCCAATACGCCAACCAAGGACGCCCCATGTGTATAATAGGGAACAGGCCCGCTTGAATTACTGAAAAAATGGTCATGGCCTCCGCAGAACGGTTAATGGCCATTCTCCATTTCTGACGGAATAAGAGCAATACTGCGGAAATCAAGGTACCCGCGTGTCCGATACCTACCCACCAAACGAAGTTGGTAATATCCCAAGCCCAGTTGACGGTCTTGTTCAAACCCCAAGTACCGATACCTGTTGATATGGTATAGATAATACAACCTACCCCCCACAGAAACGCTGCCAAGGCAATGGAAAATACTATCCACCACTGTTTATCAGCTCTTCCCTCTACAGGAGCAGCAATATCAACAGTTACATCATGGTAGCCTTTGTCACCCGTTACTAAGGGTTTTCTTATAGGTGCTTCGTAATGCGACGCCATAAATTTATATTATAGTTACTTACTGTATTGGTTGTTATGCTTCGGTTGTATTTCTCACTTTCACCTGATAGAATACATTTGGCTTAGTTCCTACATGCTCCAACAAGTGATACATGCGGTCATCTTCTTTCAGTTCGGCCACTTTACTTTCCGTATCGTTGATATCACCGAAAACAATGGCCCCATTATTACAAGCTGATGAACAAGCCGTCTGGAACTCACCATCCGCTATCACTCGGCCATCTCTTTTGGCATCCAAAATGGTTTTTTGTGTTTTTTGAATACACATCGAACATTTTTCGATTACCCCTCTTGAACGAACGTTGACATCTGGATTCACCACCATCTTGCCTAAATCATTATTCATATGGAAATCAAACTCATCATTGTTGTTATACAAGAACCAGTTGAAACGACGTACTTTATACGGGCAGTTGTTTGCACAATATCTTGTACCCACACAACGGTTATAAGCCATTTGGTTTTGACCTTGGCGCCCATGTGATGTTGCCGCTACAGGACACACCGTTTCACAAGGAGCATGATTACAATGCTGGCACATTACGGGCTGAAAAGCCACTTGCGGATTTACTGAGGGATCTTCCAACTCACCAAAACCGCCCAAGGAACCTTTATCTCCTGAAAGGCCATCAAATTCGACCTTTTTGGTATTATCCGCCTCAAAAGAATCTTCAGAAGAGTAATACCTATCGATACGCAACCAGTGCATATCCCTTGAACGCCTTACTTCGGCCTTACCGACCACAGGAACATTGTTTTCCGCATGACAAGCGATAACACAAGCACCACAACCGGTACATGCATTTAAATCGATCGACATATTGAAATGATGACCGATTGAACGGTCAAAATCATCCCATAAGCTTACGGATGTCGCAGGAACTTCTTGGTGATCCAGCGATACTTGAGGCACGTGGTTCCATTCCGCGTGGTCTTTCGTATTGAATATCTCAAGGGTAGTCTCTTTGATAATATCACCTCTACCCATCATGGTTTTATGCAATTGCACACAGGCAAACTCATGCTCGCCATCGGCTTTCTCTATCGTAACGGACTGTACATTCGAAAAGTCTTGGTACAGCGGATACGCATTCACACCGGTCTGCATTTCCGACTTCATCCCAACCGTTTTACCGTAACCAAGGGACAACCCTACAGAACCTTTGGCTTGACCTGGCTGAACCACTACAGGCACCTTGTCAATGGAAACTCCATTAACGGTCAGTTTCGCGTAACTTCCGTTCATACCGCCATTAGCCACGTTCCAGTTCGTTAAGCCCAAGCTTTCCGCATCCATTTTGGAGACCGTCACATAGTTATCCCAAGACACTCGTGTGATAGGGTCCGGAAACTCCTGTAACCAAGGATTACTTGCCTGCTGCCCGTCTCCCATACTCACTTCGGAATAGAGCACCAGCTCCATTCCTTCTGAACTTGATGTTCCGGCCAAACTACGCACTGCTGCGTCAATGGAAGCACCTGCCGTCATAGCTTCCTCTACCATAGTATCCGAGGCTTCTTCCTTATCCTCGGATGGTGCAGTCATGATTTGTGGATCGGCATCCTCGGATGCGCTCATCATCGCCGCCGTTTCCGAATCGAAAACACCATCTTGCAGCGCCTTGTTCCAGCTACCGCCATTTAACACGAAAGTGCTCCAAGTCTCCTTGATATAATCGTAGTAGTTCTTGTCACTACCCATCCAATTCAAAAGGGCCGATTGAAACTGTCTTGTATCAAAAAGCTCTTTAATGGTAGGCTGCATCAAGCTATATTGTCCTTTTTTAAGCTGTAAATCGCCCCAAGATTCCAAATAATGGTTAGCAGCTGCCGTGTAGTCGACTACTTCCGTGGTTTCATTCCAATTGGTTGAAAAAGCAACTGAAGTATCCACTTTCTCCAACCCGGCTTTAAACGCTTCGGCATTTGGTAATGTGAACATTGGGTTTACCCCATCCATTATCAGCACACCCACTTTGCCCGAATTCATATCAGCGATTAGCGTGTTGACCGCCTGGGTGCTTCCCTGTCTTGTGTATCTTGGTGTTTTGGGATTAAATGCATCGCTGCCCAGCATCTCATTAATCGCCAAAACCACTGCTTGCACATTCACATCCGCTATGCCCGAAACCACAACGGCTTTGCCCTTGCTCTTTCTGATCTGCGCCACTACACTATCTAAAGCACGTTGTGCATCGCCCAATTCGCCTCCGACGGAAGACCCGTTCAATGCCGCATACAATTTGGCAATGGCTATTTTTTGGAACATTGGCGTCAAGGGAACCCGCTTGTCAGCATTGGCGCCCGTCAAAGACATATTTGCCTCGAACTGAACGTGTCGCGACATTTTGCCATTACTTGGAATGCGCCCTTTGGAATAGCCACTATCATACCCTCCTCCTTGCCAATCAGCAAGAAAATCGGCTCCAAAAGAAATGATCAAATCCGCTTTTTCGAAATCATAATCGGCCAACGCACGTTCGCCATACTTATTTTCAAAGGCCGTCAAGGCCGCATCTTCGGAGATGGCATCGTAGGTCACATGATTTACAGCACCACCTAACGCCTTGAACTCTTCAACCAATCGAGAGGTTGAAGGACTCGCATAGGTCTGGGTCAACAAAGCGATCTGCTTACCTGAGGTCCGTGCAGCACCAATAGCCGCTTTTACTCTAGTATCCAACGTATCCCAATCCACTTCTTCACCTTCAGCTACCGGACCCTGCAGCCTCGTACTATCATACAGCGAAAGAACCGATGCCTGCACACGTGCATTGGCACCACCATTGACCTTTGCATAGGTATTGTTTTCCACCTTGATTGGCCTCCCCTCACGGGTTTTTACCAATATGCTAGCGAAATCAAATCCGTTCGCAATCGAAGTAGCATAGTAATTCGCAACCCCAGGAACAATATTCTCTGGCGCCACCACATAGGGAATGGATTTGATTACCGGTCCTTCACAAGCAGCCAATGAAGCTGCAGCTGTACTGAAACCGACATACTTGAGAAAATCCCGCCTGTTGGTACTGGTTGATTCCAAGGTGTCTTTATCACCCAAGAAGTCATCCACAGGAATCTCCTCGACAAATTCATTTTGCCGTAGCGTCTCAACAATGGAATCGTTGGGATTTAACTCCGCTTCGCTTTTCCAATATTTCTTATTCGATGCCATACGTTATTTCTGTAATTAGCTACTTTTCTCGTAAATTAATAGTGACACTTTCCACACTCCAAACCGCCCATCTGGGCCGCTGTCAACGTTTCTACGCCATACTTTTTGGAAAGCTCTGCATGTATTTTTTCGTAGTACTCATTCCCCTCTACTTTCACATTCGTTTCACGGTGACAGTTGATACACCATCCCATTGTCAAAGGAGAATATTGATACATGATTTCCATTTCTTCCACAGGTCCGTGACACGTTTGACACTCCACTCCCGCAACGGAAACATGCTGTGAATGGTTGAAATAGGCAAAATCCGGAAGGTTATGGATACGCACCCACTCCACAGGGGTACTCTCGCCTGTGTATTTTTGATTCTCCTCGTCCCATCCGACGGCGGCATATAGCTTCTTGATTTCCCCCGTATAGAACTCGTTGGTATAACCGTTGGCCAAATCTTCTCTAGATGGACCTTCAGGATTTCCTTTATACTCGTAAATGGATTTATGGCAATTCATACAAACGTTCAAGGAAGGAATGCCCGAATGCTTGGAAACCCTGGCCGAGGAATGACAATATTTACACTCAATTTTATTGTCACCAGCGTGAATCTTATGCGAGTAGTGTATAGGCTGTATAGGAGCATACCCCTGATCGACACCTACCTGCATCATCCATCCATAGGCGAAATAACCGCTAGCTAGCAACAGGAAAATAGCCGTTACCAACACCAAAAACTGATTCTTTGCAAAAGCCTTCCAAATCGGCAATCGCTTCTCCCGCTCTTCTTCCACGTTAACCCCATTGGCCTCCATCACCCTCCGCAAGGTTTTGTTCACCGACATCAACATAAACACCAATAGACCGAACACCAAGGCCAAGGCCCCTAGGATAACTTCGTTTGAAATACCGGATGATGCAGCCGCAACCGGTCCATTCGTCCCTCCCACTTGAGTCGGAGGAGGCGTAGAAGGAGGAGCCGCGGTATAGGCCAAAATATCATCGATGTCTTGATTTGACAGCGTTGGGAAAGCGGTCATCGCCGCTTGATTGTATTCGTTGTAGATTTTAACGGCATACGCATCGCCGGATTTGATCATACCTGGACTATTCTTGATCCATGCATACAACCATTCTTTATCCAAGCCCTCATCTTCCGCTAAGCGCGCCTCAACATTCGCCAACGCCGGACCGGTCATTTTGCGATTCAAAGCATGACATGCAGCACAATTTTGATTGAATAAGGATTTTCCCTTGACAGGGTCACCACCACCAGCGGCCGCTTCGGTCTCGACAGCCGCTTCAGCGACCGCCTCATCTTGTGCGATAAGCGAAACGGAAAAGAGTAGAAAAACTACGAGACTGATACCTAATACTTTAGAAATTTGATCGCGGTAAGTAACCTTTTTCATATATAAAATATTTCAATCAAGATTTGGCACGGTAATTTCATTTCAGCCTAAAAAAACCCAAAATTATCACGACCTAAATCGAGTGCAAAAATACGACATAGACTTTATTTGGAAAATCTTAACGTATTGATAATTTCTAATTTATAATTATTCTAAATAATTGGGATTCGCTCGGTTTCAACTGCAAAGAATTACCTTTGCTAATCAAGGTTTTATCTTAACGGAATAAAAGTATGAAAACAGTTTGCTACATCGCCCTCATGGCGTTTTTCGGTACTTTTGCGACAGCTCAGCAAGGGGATATCAAGATTCAACAGGATGATAAAATCGTCGAATTATTGGATATTTATGAAGAGTACAATAAAACGTCGGAATACTATAGAATTCAGGTCGGTTTTGGGTCATATTCCAAGGCCCAGGAGCTTAAATCAGACGTGGAAATCGACTTTCCGAATATGCCTTCAAAAATCGATTTTGATTCCCCTACCTACCGCGTTCGCCTCGGCCGTTTCAAGACGAAATTAGAAGCGGAGCGAAAATTTAAAGAGGTCAGGGCAAAGTATCCTGATGCCATGTTATTGAAACCGAAGAAAACTACAAAATAATCTGGATTTCTATCCCGGCATCAAGATTCCAGCGCTTCCATTTTAAATAAAGGTCAACCCGTTCAAACATTCAAATTCAGACTGCGGAATCGGTCGCCTCGACTGTTGTCTTTCAACACAAAATCGCAAGTTCATCTTTTTTGCAAAAAAAATCCCCTCCTTTTTCAAGGAAGGGAAACGATTTATTTTCCGCAGCAATGCATCGCTAGCAATTCTTATTTCAATTTCTTGGCCACCGCAACTTCTTGGAAAGATTCTACGATATCACCTTCTTTGATGTCATTGTAGTTTTTAATCTGCAATCCACAATCATAGCCTTTAGACACCTCTTTAACATCGTCTTTAAAACGCTTAAGCGAAGCCAGTTCTCCTGTAAAGACCACCACTCCATCTCTAATCAATCGGATACCCGAGTTTCTAAATATTTTTCCTGAGGTAACCATGCAACCGGCAATCGTACCGATTTTCGAAATCTTGAAGGTCTCGCGAATTTCGGCATTTCCGGTAATCTCTTCCTTGATTTCAGGGGAAAGCATTCCCTCCATGGCATCTTTGAGGTCGTTGATGGCATCATAGATAATCGAGTACATTCTGATATCGATCTCCTCTTTATCCGCAATATCACGGGCATTGCCCATTGGTCTTACGTTAAAGCCGATGACAATAGCATCTGAAGCCGAAGCCAATAACACATCTGATTCCGTAATGGCCCCAACACCTTTGTGAATGATATTGACCTGTATCTCATCGGTAGAGAGCTTTTGGAAAGAATCGGTCAATGCCTCGACAGAACCATCCACGTCACCCTTAAGAATAATATTCAACTCTTTAAAGTCACCTAAGGCAATACGTCTACCTATTTCATCAAGGGTAATGTGACGCTGTGTTCTAACGGATTGCTCACGCTGCAACTGCGAGCGCTTGGTAGCGATTTGTTTTGCCTCTCGCTCATCTTCCATGACATTGAAACGATCACCCGCCTGCGGCGCCCCATCCAAGCCCAATATTGATATCGGTGTAGAAGGACCGACCTCTTGGACTTCCTTACCACGCTCATCTTGCATTGCTTTGACTTTACCGCTATTGGTACCTGCCAAAACATAATCACCGATCCGCAACGTACCGTTCTGCACCAAAATAGTAGACACATAACCTCGCCCTTTATCCAGGAAGGCCTCTACCACGGCACCGGCCGCTCCTCTATCGGGATTAGCCTTAAGTTCTAACAATTCAGCTTCGAGCAATACTTTTTCGAGCAATTCACGTACACCGTCTCCGGTCTTAGCGGAAATATCGTGGGATTGAATTTTACCTCCCCAGTCTTCTACCAATAAATTCATGGCAGCCAACCCTTCCTTAATCTTATCTGGATTTGCCGTTGGCCTATCGATTTTGTTGATAGCGAAAACAATCGGAACGCCCGCGGCTTGCGCATGGGCTATCGCTTCTTTTGTCTGTGGCATGATATCATCATCCGCAGCAATAACAATGACCGCTATATCCGTGACTTGAGCACCTCTGGCACGCATCGCCGTGAAGGCTTCGTGACCTGGTGTATCTAAAAATGTGATTTTTTGACCATCGTCCAATTGCACCGCATAAGCACCAATGTGCTGGGTGATACCACCACTCTCTCCTGCAATGACATTAGCCTCGCGAACGTAATCGAGCAAAGAGGTCTTACCATGATCTACGTGACCCATTACCGTGACAATGGGCGCTCGAGGCTTCAAATCTTCCGGAGCATCTTCGATCTCTTCTATCGCCTCTTCAATCTCGGCCGTTACGAATTCCACTTCGTAACCGAATTCCTCAGCCACAATGGATAATGTTTCGGCATCCAATCGTTGATTCATGGTCACCATCATCCCTAAGGACATACAGGCTGAAATAATTTCCGTTGTAGACACATTCATCATCGTTGCTACTTCATTGGCCGTTACAAACTCCGTAACCTTCAATGTTTTGCTTTCGATTTCCTGAATCTCAAGATCGGCCTCGGTTTGCATACGGTGCTGATCTCTTTTATCCCTACGGTACTTGGCGCCTTTTCCTTTTTTGGACTTCCCTTGCAGTTTTTCAAGGGTTTCTCGTACCTGCTTTTGTACATCTTCTTCAGAAGGCTCTACCTTATTTACCGTGGCAAAACGTCCTTTTCTATTGTTGCCTCCGGTATTTCTAGCTCCTCCGCGCGCACCGGCATTGTTGCTAACGATCCGTTTCCGTTTCTTCTTTCTATCGGTACTGGCACCGGCACCGGCGCCCGTTTTGGGCTCTTCCTTCTTTTTCTTGGGCCTTTGAAACTTGGAGAGATCGATTTTATCTCCTGTAATCTTAGGACCGGAAAGTTTCTGATATTGCGTCTTTAGTTTCTCATCGGTCGGTTTTTCTTCAGTTTCAACTGGCTTCTCTTCCTGAGGTTTTTCAACAACTGGCGCCTCTTCTTGCTCTATTGGTTTTTCAACCGCATCGGCAACGACCTCTACCTCTTCCTCTACCTTCTTCTCTTCCTTCTTCTCTTCCTTCTTCTTCGGATTCAGGTCGATCTTACCTACCGTCTTAGGCCCCGAAAGCTCAGCGCGTGCTTTGATCACTTCGGTTTTGCCCAAGCGTCGTTCACGTGCCAATCTTCGCTCTTCTTGCTCCTGTTCCAGTTGGATTCTTATGGCTTCTTTCTCCTTTCGCTTTTCTTCCCCGACCTCTTTAGACGCAACTTTCTTGCTCATATCGGTCTGGAACTCATCCAAAAGCACCTGGTGAACCGTCTCTGATATCTTCGTAGTAGGACGTGCGTCTATATCATGCCCCTTGGAAGCGAGAAAATCTACCGCCCTATCCAAAGAAATATTGAGTTCCCGGAGAACTTTATTAAGCCTTATTGTTGCATTTTCTGCCATAAATACTGATTCCTGTTCGTCGCAATAGCGTTAAACTACTGCTAATATATAGTTATTCTTCTAATTCTGCTTTTAGTATACGTACAACTTCCGAAATAGTTTCTTCCTCCAAATCGGTCCGCTTCACTAAATCGCTCACATCTTGCTCCAAGACGCTTCTGGCGGTATCCATTCCTATTTTCTTGAATTCCTCGATAATCCAAGCATCGATTTCATCCGAGAATTCGGTCAATTCCACATCCTCTTCAACACCCTCTCTAAACACATCTATTTCATAACCAGTAAGTTGCCCGGCCAGTCGTATGTTATGCCCTCCTCTACCGATGGCCTTGGATACCTCTTCTGGTTTCAAGTATACCTGAGCGGTCATTTTTTCATCGTTCAGTTTTACTGAGGATACCCGCGCAGGACTTAAGGCCCTGGTCACCATAAGCTGTGGGTTGGCCGTCCAGTTAATGACATCGATGTTTTCGTTCCCCAATTCACGAACTATGCCGTGAATACGAGAGCCTTTCATCCCGACACATGCCCCAACGGGATCGATACGGTCGTCATAAGAATCTACGGCCACCTTAGCCTTTTCTCCAGGAATTCGTACGGCCTTCTTGATCGTGATCAAACCATCGAATACCTCGGGAATTTCTTGAAAAAATAATTGCTCCAAAAACTTGGGCGAACTTCGCGACATGATGATCGCCGGCTTGTTGCCTTTTAATTCAACACTCTCGATGATCCCGCGAACATTGTCCCCTTTCCTGAAGAAATCAGAAGGTATCTGACGGTCTTTTGGCAAGATGATCTCGTTACCTTCATCATCCAATAGTATAATGGCCTTATGCCTAATATGATGCACCTCAGCTGTATATATCTCGCCTTCAAGGTCCTTGAATTGCTTGTAAATGGTGGTATTGTCATGTTCGTGAATCTTGGAGATCAGATTTTGACGCAATGCCAAAATCGCCCGTCTCCCCAAATCCATCAACTTCACCTCTTCGGACACATCTTCACCCACTTCAAAATCAGGCTCGATTTTACGCGCTTCCGAAAGCGAAATTTCTTCGTTGGGCTCCTCTACCTCACCATCTTCAACAACGATACGGTTTCTCCAAATTTCCAAATCGCCTTTATCGGGGTTGATAATGATATCAAAGTTGTCATCCGAACCGAACTTCTTCTTGAGGGCGTTTCTAAAAACATCTTCCAAAATGGCCATCAAGGTTACTCTATCAATGAATTTATCGTCTTTGAATTCCGAGAATGATTCGATCAACGCAATATTTTCCATGAGTTTACTACCGTTAAAATTTTAATATGACTTTAGCTTCTTTAATATCGGAAAAATCGATTTCCTGTTTTTTCCGAACCGTTACTTTCCCTTTTCCTATGGGTTTGGGTTCCCGTGCTTTCCATTCCAAAATAATTCCCTCTTCGGTCACTTCCGTAAGATTACCTTCAATCGTATCATCAGGAGTCCTCACTTCCATTTTCCGACCAAGATTCTTCTTGTATTGTCTTGGCAGCACCAAAGGTGCCGTAGCCCCAGCGGAAGCCACTTCCAATGCAAAATCGACCTCATCCCGATCCAGGTTATGCTCGATTGCCCTGCTGATCTTGATACAATCTTGTACCGTAACTCCCTCATCACCATCAATAACGACCTTGATTCGATTATCGGTCGAGATCGAGAAATCGATCAAAAACAACGAACCGTCTTCTTCAAGAGCGCTATTCAATAACTCGGTAACTTTGTTCTGCAACATAATTCAGCATACTGTTCAAGGCCCAATCAGCCGACCTTAACGGGGACCATCGGTTTAATGGCCTTTTCTTTGACCCGCTTGTCAAAGGGATTCGAACGAACTTCTAACAAACAAAAAAGAGGACTTAAAAAGGTCCCCTCATGAATACTCGTATATCCGTTCAGTGGCGCAAATATACAATTTTTCCATTATTCCACAAGTGTTATCGACACACTATCCAACAAACAATTACGTTGTCATAACATGACCTATGGGAGCCTATTGGCACCCGAAGGGACGCATCAAGAAACCACAGCGGTTTTAAGATTAAATAGTACTTTTAATCAAAATCAACCCCGACCATGGAAATATTCTCTTCTTACAATGTGATCATCGAAGCCTCCATTATCGTAATTCTATCGTTTTGGTTTAACGGGCTCGCGAAGAAAACCAATGTACCCTCTGTACTGATGCTCATTTTGTTGGGCATTTTGATCAAAATCGGCTTGGACATTTTCGCTCCGCGCACTCCAGATTTTGAAGGATCGCTAGAAATATTAGGTACCGTAGGCCTGATCATGATCGTTCTCGAGGCCGCCTTGGAATTGGAACTCAAGAAGGAGAAACTCATTCCTATTCTCAAATCGATGGCTATTGCCTTGATCGGACTCGTAGGTTCGGCTTGGGTGGCGGCGTTAATACTCTATCAGTTCATTGACGGCATGACCATGCAATCCGCCTGGTTGTACGCCACACCTTTGTCTATTTTATCAAGTGCGATCATCATCCCTAGTGTTGGCGGATTGGCCGATGCCAAAAAAGAATTCCACATCTATGAAAGTACCTTTTCCGATATTTTCGGGATCATGATGTTCTACTTTTTGACCGGGGGACTCAACCCCGCCGAAGATGGAGGCGTGGTGGGCTTTTCGATCAACTTGCTACTCACTATCGTTATCGCCGTTGTTGCCAGCTATGCCATCATATTGATTTTTCAACGCATTAAGAGTCAAGCCAAATTGTTTTTGTTGATTGCGGTCTTACTCCTGCTGTATGCTTTAGGAAAGAAAATGCACCTTTCTTCATTGATCATTATCTTGATTTTCGGACTCATCGTCAAGAATATCAAACTGTTCTTTCCTGGAAAGACCGCTATATTTCTGGAAGAGGAGAAGATGAAGCACATTTATCACGACCTCCATATCATCACTTTGGAAACCGCTTTTATCGTCCGTACCTTTTTCTTCGTCATATTCGGAATCACTATTGTACTCTCTTCTTTGTTGAGTCTCAAAGTGGCCTTGATCAGTATTTTGATCATTGCTTCCATTTATCTCATCCGTTGGGGAATTTTGCGTGTTTTTATCGGAAAGGACATCTTGCCGCAGCTATTTATCGCACCTCGGGGATTGATTACGGTACTCCTTTTCTATGCTATTCCGGCCCAAGCCAAAATACCGGGGTTTGAATCGGGCATTCTACTCTTCGTGATTATCGCCACCAGCTTGGTCATGACCTGGGCCATGATCAAGGACAAACGCAAAATGGGCACACTTTTAGATGAAATCGATCAGGAAATTTTGGCACGCAATGAGGCCGAGGATGCTTTGAACGAACAGTTACAAAAAGAAGAAATAGAAACAACTGAACCCAAAGGTATCGAAGAAAAAACCAATGCTGAGAAACCCATTCAAGGACCTCTTGACACCAACGACGAAACGATACCGGAATAAGCTTGAAGACACCATTGACTTCTTCAAGTACAGGATAGGTGGTGGTTTAACTCTGTTGAATCCATTAAGAAATGAAGAAATACCCTTCGAAAATCAATTATGGACTGTTCATTTTTATACTGATCGTTTTGATAGGCAGTTCGATTCCTTTGATTGCCCAAGCCGTTTGGCCCGCTCTTTTGATCAACGGCGCGGTACTACTTTTTGTGGCCCACCTTTATAGGAACATCTATTACATACTCGACAACCGTTTTCTAAAGATCACCTCAGGGGTACTTATCACTAAAAAAATCGAAATTCAATCCATCACAGGCGTCGTGAAAACTAAAACGATCATCAGTGCCCCAGCCTTGTCATTTGACCGATTGGAAATCAGCTATGGCCAAGGCAATAGTGTTGTCATTTCACCAAAGGACAAGGCAATATTTATCGCCCACCTATTCAAGCTAAATCCGCAAATCAACATGCCGGAACAGGACTAGTACCGTCTGAATTTTCAACCTCAGGAGTCATTTGTCTTCCAAACATTTTCAAACCTCTTTTTGAACCAATACATTTATGGGCAATCCTATTCCTAAAGCATAGCTCATGAACAGACGATTATTGTTAAGCACTATAGGTCTTAGCCCTTTGGCCCTGATTTCAGCCAAAATTCCCGTAACAGACACCCCTATTGTCGACAATCTTATCAAACGATGGAAGAATTCAAAAACGTACACAACAAAGGTATTTGAAGCGATGCCGGCAGAACATATCGAATATAGCCCCACCGAAGAACAAATGAGCTTCGCCCAGCATTTCATGCATTTGGGGTATACGAACAACTCTTTTATCGGCGTACTGGTCGATGACAGAACCTACCCGGATTACAACGCACTTAAGGGCGCCGATTTCTTCTTGGAACGTCCAGATCCTGTAAGTCCATTTTTTCCAGACCGTATGCAAAAAAGGGAGGCGGAACAGAACAAGGCCCTGGTATCGGCATACCTCACCTCGACCTTTGATTACGTCATCTCAAGTTTGGAAAACCTAAATGATGCCCTATTGACCCGTGGGGAAGATAAAGTAAAGCCGTGGTATCTTGAAGGCCATACGAATCTTGACCTCATTCTACGCAGTGAAAGTCATACCGCACATCATCGTGCTCAGGCGATAACCTATTTGCGGATGAAGGGTATTCAGCCACCGGGGTATTCGAAGAACAATACGTTTTGAATAAATGGGGTAAACTTTTCCGCTGGAATTTGTTCCACAAAAAAATCCCGCTAGTAGCGGGATTCGTTCAATTCTGTTGGCCCACAAGGACTCGAACCTTGAATGACGGTACCAAAAACCGGAGTGTTGCCAATTACACCATGGGCCAGTGCCATTTTGTACTAGAATATTCCTTGGTACAAAAGAGGATGCAAATTTAAAACAAAGTTTGGTTTGCACAAACATTTTTAAATACAATAATGGAAAAAGTCACATTCCCTATTTCCCACAACAATAGCAGCACGAAACAAGGCTTCATATGGCGGCACATGGCGCCCCTTGAAAGTACTGACAGCAAAGTGCATTCAACGCCTGTTAAACCTTTGTCAAAAATCCGTAGGCATCTAATAATGAATTCGTAAATTCGCCCCATCTGTTAAACAGCGACGTACATGTTTTCAAAGAACTTCGAAAAATGGGACACCATCTTAGGATGGGTTGTTTTTTTTATTGCCCTGATCACCTACTTTATTACCGTTGAACCGACAAGTAGTTTTTGGGATGCCGGTGAATATATCGCCACCTCGGCCAAATTACAAGTAGGCCACCCACCAGGAGCACCTTTGTTGCAAATGATCGGTGCGTTCTTCGCCATGTTCGCCTTCGGCGATGACCAGATCGCGCGAATGGTCAACTTCGTATCAGGTGCCTCTAGCGCCTTTACGATCTTGTTCATGTTTTGGACAATCACCAATCTGACCCGAAAACTGATCGCTAAAAAAGACCAATTTACCAACAGTAAGGCCATCGCGGTCTTGGGCAGTGGTCTCGTCGGTAGCCTGGCCTTTGCCTACTCCGATAGTTTTTGGTTTAATGCCGCGGAAACGGAAGTGTATGCCATGGCCAGTTTTATTATGGCCTTGTTGTTATGGCTCGGACTCAAATGGACCGATAATCTTGACCATCCCCGCGGGAATCGTTGGTTGGTACTGATTTCTTTCGTAGTCGGCCTTACCTTCGGTATTCAGTTCATGGGCTTTTTGGCCATCCCTTCCATTGGCCTACTGTATTATTTCAAAACGTACAAAACTACCACGGTCAAGAATTTTCTACTGGCGAATATTATCGTAGTAGCGATATTGATGCTGGTCTATAAATTCTCATTGACCTATGTGCTGCAGTTTTTCGGCTGGGGCGAGGTCTTTTTTGTCAATACGATCGGCCTACCGTTCAATTCGGGTTCCATTATCATTGGACTCCTTTTCATTTCGGCATTTTACTTTGGGCTTAATTATACGCGAAAGAACAATTATCGTACGGCAAATACCATTGTGCTGTGTTTGATGTTCCTGTTCTTCGGTTTCTCTTCTTGGATCATGCTCCCTATTCGTGCCAACGCACAGGTCGTCATTAACGAGAACAACCCGGCGGACGCCAGAGCCCTTTTGGCCTACTACAACCGTGAGCAGTACCCTGGTGTCGACAGCCCCATTTACGGCGCTTACTATTCGGATGCCTTTGCTCCTGCGGGGAAGGAAAAAGATGAAAAGCCCAAATACGAACGTGACGAAAAGTTGGGTAAGTACGTCATCGTGAATCTTTACAAAGATGCCTTACAAGATGCCCACGAAGACCATGTCGGTATTCTTCCGCGAATGTGGAGCACCCAACATGCTGAAAACTATATGCGCTATTTCGGTCCGCTTGACTTCAAGATGAAGCAATCGAACGAAGAGCTACGAGAAGCAGTAAAACAGGTAAAAGATGGCTTTGCAGCAGGGGAAATCGATGCGGATCAGTACATCAGTTTTCTCCGTAGGTTCAGTGACTATATCGAGGTGGAACCCCCTTCGGTCTGGGACAATGTGAAGTATATGTTCGAATTTCAATTCGGGTATATGTACTGGCGTTATTTTATGTGGAATTTCACCGGAAAACAAAATGACGTACAAGGACGATACAATCAAAACGGCAATTGGTTGAGTGGTGTTGATTTTATCGACAGCGCACGACCGGTTCTAGGAAGCCAGGATAATCTGCCCAGTGATGTCGAAAACAATAAGGGTCGGAACACCTACTATTTTTTACCACTTATTCTGGGCATCATAGGCCTGGTCTTTCAAGTTTCAAAAAACCCGAAACAGTTTTGGGTACTATTCATTTTCTTCATGTTCACGGGCATCGCTATCCAATTTTATACGAACCCTTATATCTTTCAACCCCGTGAACGGGATTATTCGTTGGTGGGCTCCTTCTACATTTTCGCCTTATGGATCGGTTTAGGGGTCTACGGCCTGTTCGATGAGTTTCGAAAACTGCTTTCCCCAAAAATTCTAGCACCGACGGTGACCGTGCTTTGTTTATTGGCCGTACCCACGGTGATGGCCTATCAGAATTGGGATGACCATGACCGTTCGAATCGTTTTACAGCGAATTCTACTGCAAAAGCCTACCTTGACTCCTGTCAGAAAGATGCCGGTGCCATCTTATTTACCATTGGTGACAACGACACCTTTCCACTCTGGTACGCCCAAGAAATAGAGGGATACCGTACAGACGTTCGTGTAGTCTGTACGAGCCTTTTCGAGACGGATTGGTACATTGACCAGATGAAGCGCAAGGCGTACGAAAGTGAGGCTATACCCTCCCAGATCACCCATGAAAAGTACCGTTGGGGGTCTCGTGATGTATTATACCACCAAAATGCGGATGCGCTCTTTAACAAACAGGTATCTGAAAGTCGCTGGACGATCCAGGCCTTTATCGAATGGGTAGCAGGTGACAAACCAGAAACAAAATTGAAATACTATTTTCAAAAAGCAGGTGCCGATCCCGATGCTTATTCTGAAAATGTCCAGAACATCGTGTACTACCCCACCACTAAATTGCGAATTCCTGTCAATAAAAAGAATGTATTGGAAAGTGGTCTGGTCAAGCAAAAAGATACAGCACTCATTGTAGATTACATTGATATCGACCTTCCTTCTAGTGCCATCACCAAAAAAAGCATGATGATGTTGGATATTTTGGCCAACAATGATTGGGAACGACCGATTTACTTTTCAGGGGGAAGTTTTGACGATGCCGAATTCATTTGGATGAAAGATTATCTGCAATTGGACGGACTAGCCTATAAATTGGTACCTATAAAAACAGAGCGGGAAAACGGTTTTGAAATGGGCCGTATCGATAGCGCCCTCATGTACGATATCGTGACCAACTGGGAATGGGGCAATTCAGGCGATCCGGATATCTACCATGATACCCAAACCCGAATACAAGGGGTGACGTTCCGTAGTAATCTGGCACGGTTAACGGAAACCTTGCTCGAGGAAAATAAGATAGAAAAGGCGAAAGAGATCATCGATATCGCCATGAACAACATGCCTTTGGATCAGTTCGGCTACTACACCCTTGTTGAACCTTTTATAGACGGTTATTATAGGGTTGGGGAAACCTCTAAGGGTAGGGAACTTTTTGACCGCTTAAAAACCAAGTATCAAGAACGATTGAACTATTATTCCTTGCTGCCAATCGAGCAAAAGATAAGTCGTGGAGAAGATATTTTAGGTGACATGGAGGCGTACAACAGAATCGTGGACATTTTGGTCATCAACAAGGACCAAGAAAAAGCGGAAAAAGAGACACTTATTTTCAATGAGTTCTTCGATAAATTTTATGGTGATCAATTCGAAAACCCAAGGGCCGCGCCCCCAATCGAGGACAACCCCGATTTACCCGATTCCGTTCAACTCAACTCGGATACCATTCAAAGGGATACGTTGACTACGGCACCAGCCGATACGGCAGGAGTGGAATAAAGGAAGATTTTATTAGAGGTATTCGTTCAAGATACCGATTAGGGTGTTGGCATCTTGCTCTCCGCTTTGTCGCCAGACCATTTCCCCTTTTTTGTAAATCATCAATGTGGGCAATCCTTTTACGCGTAAGGCCTGCGAGAGTTCTTTGTTCTTATCTACATCAATTTTTATGACTTTTCCTTTATCGCCCAATGCGGCGGCCACATCGCGAAGAACAGGATGCATTGAGGTCGATTGGTCATTCCATTCCGCATAAAAATCCAATAGTACCGGAACCTTTAAATCGATAAGTTCACCAAATTTTGACATACCTAAATCATTGATTTATCGACCAAATGTAGTAAAAATTGTTAAATCTATAGCTAAACCCTAGGGTACATAGTGTTTTCAAGAGGTTAAATCTATGTTAACGATTTCTTCTTTAGCGTAATCACGGTAATCTCAGGCCATATGCCGAAACGTCCGGGATATCCAATAAACCCGAAACCCCTGTTCACATTGATGAACTGTCCCAGTTCTTCATAAATGCCCGCCCAATACTTGTAGCGTAAGCGCACCGGACTGATCTTGAACCAGCCAGGTACCTCTAGACCGAATTGCATTCCATGGGTATGGCCACTCAGTGTCAAATGATAGTGATATGAATCTTGAATCACCTCTTTTTCCCAATGAGTAGGGTCATGGCTCATGAGTATCTTGAAATCGTCCTTGGCGATTTTCGAGGCCGCCTTCTTCAAATCACCGACGGTCTTGAAACCTTCCCCCCAATTTTCGACACCCACCAAGGCAATGCGGTCACCACCCTTTTGAAGGTAGCGACTTTCATTCAACAGCAAATCGAAACCCATATCGCGCTGTAGGTTTTTTAAATCCTTCAGATTTTGGGCTTTGGCGGCTGCACTGTCCCAAGACGCATAATCGCCATAATCGTGATTGCCCAAGACAGAAAACTTACCATCTTTAGCGCTTAGCTTGGCGAACAACTCTTTCCACGGATACATTTCTTCTGCCTTATTGTTGACCATATCACCTGTAAACAGAAGTACATCACTTTTTTGCTGGTTGATCAGGTCAATTCCATAAGACACTTTATCGGCATCGTCAAAGCTTCCGCTATGAACATCCGATATTTGGGTAATCCGATATCCATCGAAAGCAGCTGGCAGATCATCATATTCCAAGGTATACTTTAGCACCTTGTAATTGTACTTGCCTTTATACATGCCATATAGTAAGGCGCCAAAAGGCAAAGCGGAGATACCGAGGGCGATGGTGCTCAAAAACTTCCTTCTTGACGGCAACAGACCCCCTTCAACAGTAGTGGTATTCGTAAGTTTATGATAGGCCATTGTTCCCAATCGAAAGACATCTTCCAGTAACAGAAACAGTCCTAAGAACAGGGCAAGCAAAAAGAAGGAAAAGAATATTCCCCCGGCCACTCCTGTAGAAGATCGCATGGCAGCACCGGGCACATAGGTCATCAATTTGAACATAAAATATCCCCAGGCCACCAAAAAAGAAGCAACATAGGCCAAATAGACCCATTGACTCTTAAATATGGTTTTGAAGGCCTGAAAGCCGTAAAACGCTAAAACAATGTAGATTAGGGAAAGAATTAATGCAAAACGAAGCATGCTTTTTTTTCAAAGGTATTTTGAATCACGCTTTCAGTCGTAGAATTTACCTTTTATTTAACGCTTCTCACTACTTCCTGTAAGATTTCAAAATTGGAAACCGGTAAAGCACTATCCGATAACAGCTTTGGCGAATTCATGGGCACTTTGGGGTCATCTGTCAGTGTGCGTTGCATTTGCACTCCAGATAGATGAATGGCCTTGAACCCTTTGGTCTTGAATAGGTGTGCGTTCGATGCGTTAATCCCAGCACCGGGCATTATGGTCATATTCGCGGTATTTTGGTGCAGTGCAGTGAGCAAATCCAAACCTGAGACAGCCGTGGGTTGTTGACCGGAAGTCAATATCGTATTGACACCTAGTTTCTCCAGCGTATTTATGGCCGACATCGGGTTGAGCAACCAATCAAAAGCGCGGTGAAATGTCATTTGTAAACCTTGGTTGAGCGAAGCCAGTTCTTGCAAGCGCCCTTCATCAAGTTCAAGATCGGATTGCAATAATCCTACGACCACTCCTTCAAAGCCCATTTCCGCACAAAGCTTGATATTGCTTTTCATTATTTCGAATTCGTCAACGGTATAGGTAAAATCACCACTACGGGGACGAATGAGTACACGAACCGGAATAGAGATCTTCTCACTGACCGCTTTCAATAATCCGTAGGATGGTGTTATTCCACCCACTGCGAGTTCGGAACACAACTCGATCCGATCAGCTCCGGCCTTTTCAGCATTTTGGGCCGATTCTAGGGAATTGGCACAGACTTCCACTAGCATTTTAACTATATTTAAGGCGCTAAAGTAATCGAACTGATGTAAACTTTTCCCATTTGTCAAAAAATTGTTCTTTTTCGCCTGAAAGCAAAAAAATTAAATCAATTCATCATCAAAAACCAATGCAAAGAAGAAACTTCCTGAAAAATTCAAGCGCCGCTGCAGCGGGACTGCTATCCGCCCCTTTATTGACCTCCTGCAAAGAAGAAACCAGCACACAGATGACAGCATCCAACACCATAGTACCGATTCGCCCTATTGCGATTTGCACCTGGAACTTTGAAAACGCCACGGCCAAAGCCTGGGAAGTTTTACAAAAAGGAGGCACTTCCCTAGATGCGGTACAACAAGGCGCCATGGTCGAAGAGGCCGATACGAACAACCAGACCGTCGGGGTGGGCGGAAGACCGGATAGGGAAGGGAACGTGACCCTAGATGCATGTATCATGGACAAAGATGGCAACTGCGGGGCCGTGTTGTACCTTCAAAACATTGCCAGTCCGGTTTCAGTGGCACGAAAAGTCATGGAAGAAACCCCACATGTGATGTTGGCCGGAAAGGGCGCCGAGCAATTCGCTTATGAACAGGGGTTTCAAAAAACCGATCTATTGACAGAAAAATCTAGAAAAGAGTGGTTAGCGTGGAAAAAGACTTCCGAATACAAACCTATCATTAATATCGAAAACCATGATACCATCGGTATTTTGGCGATAGACAAGGACGGGGACATTGCCGGGGCATGCACTACGAGCGGCATGGCCTATAAGTACGCCGGGCGTGTCGGGGATTCACCGCTTATTGGCGCTGGGCTCTTCGTAGACAATGAAATTGGGGCGGCAACCGCCACTGGCGTCGGAGAAGAAGTGGTACGTACCGTGGGTAGCTTTTTG
Organism: uncultured Flavobacteriaceae bacterium; assembly: GCA_947494565.1. Lineage (GTDB taxonomy): Bacteria > Bacteroidota > Bacteroidia > Flavobacteriales > Flavobacteriaceae > Maribacter_C. The sequence goes on from CANLVG010000012.1 coordinate 106,114, forward strand.
ATCGTGGAATTGATGCGTCAGGGCAAATCACCCCAAGAGGCTTGTGAGGAAGGCGTTAAGCGCATTATGGCAAAGAATAAAGATCGTACCGATTTTCAAATCGGTTTTATTGCCATCAACAAAAAAGGGGAGACGGGCGGTTATTGTATTCAACCCGGGTTTACCTATCGGACCTTTACCGAAGAGGGACATACGAATACGCCTTCGGCCTCTTTTTTATAAGGATGAAACACTGTGTTTTAGCCAGGAGCCCATAGTAACACAAAGTGCTACAGCAGTAGAAGCCTATCGCCGTACCAAACCCTACCTTTCAACCTCTCTTTGGAGGACAATTTTAAAATTGTATTTCGTTTCAAAACAAACTTCGTACTTTTAACTTTCCACTTTTAATGTAGCGCAATGGCGGACCAAAAACGACTTTTTTTACTAGACGCATATGCCCTGATTTTCCGGGGATACTATGCCCTAATCAAAAATCCAAGAATCAATTCAAAAGGAATGGACACCTCAGCGATCATGGGGTTTATGAATTCGCTTTTCGATGTGATCAAACGCGAAAAGCCGGATCACTTAGCCGTATGTTTCGATAAAGGTGGTAGTCAAGAACGTACCGAACTATTTCCGGAGTACAAGGCCAATCGAGACGAAACACCCGATGCCATCCGTATTGCCGTACCCTATATTCATCAGATTTTAGAAGCCATGCACATTCCATCGGTCGTCTTGGAAGGATGGGAGGCCGATGATATTATCGGCACCTTGGCCAAACAGGCGGAAAAGGAAGATTACAAAGTGTTCATGGTGACCCCTGATAAAGATTTCGGACAATTGGTCTCTGAGAATATTTTTATGTATCGCCCAGCTCGTATGGGTAATGGCATCGAAATTTGGGGCATTCCCGAAATACAAAAGCGATTTGGTGTCGAGCGCCCCGAGCAGGTCATCGATTATCTAGGAATGATGGGAGATGCCAGTGATAACATTCCCGGTCTTCCCGGGGTAGGCGATAAAACAGCCAAAAAGTTTTTAGAGCAATTCGGCTCTATGGAAAACCTATTGGCCAATACCGACCAGTTAAAGGGAAAAATGAAGGAGAAGGTGGAAGCGAATGCCGAGTTGGGCCTACTTTCCAAAAAACTAGCTACCATTTGTGTAGACTGTGACGTTAGCTTCGACGCCAAGGATTATGAAATGTCGGTACCGGACAGCGAAAAGGTGCAGACCATTTTCGAAGAACTGGAATTCAGAAGGCTCAAAGATCAATTCATCAAAATATTTTCAGAAGAACCTCAGGAGACAGCGACACCAACATCAAGCCAACCTAGCGTTGCTACAAAGCCCCAAGAGGCAGGCAGCGGACAGTTCTCCCTATTTGGAGGCGACCCTAATACCGCAGCAGGTACGATTAAAGATTCGAACAGTCGAAAAACCATAGCAGATGTAGCCCATGTGTATCAAAGTATCGCTCCGGGTATGGCTATGAAGTTATTCGTTCAAAACTTGTTGAAACAAACGTCGGTCTGTTTTGATACGGAAACCACCGGAATCGATCCATTGACCGCAGAGTTGGTCGGGATCGCTTTTTCCTGGGAGGCCACGAAGGGGTTTTACATTCCTTTTCCCGAAGCTAAAGAGGAAGCTCAAGAACTCATTGAGCAATTACGTCCTTTTTTTGAATCACAATCCATTGAAAAAATCGGTCAGAACCTTAAATACGATATTAAGGTACTCGACAAATATGGTGTAAAGGTTAAAGGGAAATTTTTCGATACCATGCTGGCTCATTACCTTATCAATCCTGATATGCGCCACAATATGGATGTACTTTCCGAAACGTACCTCAACTATACCCCGGTTTCCATAACAGAGCTCATTGGGAAAAAAGGAAAAAACCAGCTATCGATGCGCGATGTTCCCTGGGAAAAACAAACGGAATACGCGGTCGAAGATGCGGATATCACTTTTCAATTGGCACAGCAGTTCAGACCAGAGTTGGCGGCGGCCAAAACGGAAGATCTTTTTAACGACATTGAAATTCCGCTCCTGCATGTTCTTGCCGACATGGAATTGGAAGGTATCAATCTCGACAAGGAGTTTCTAAATTCATTATCGGAAGAACTGACCAATGATATCGCCTCCTTGGAAAAGAAAATCTATGAGGCTGCCGGGGAAGAGTTCAATATTGGCTCACCCAAACAATTGGGGGAAATTCTATTTGACAAAATGAAATTGGTCGATAAACCCAAAAAGACCAAAACGGGTCAATATTCTACTGCAGAGGATGTGCTTTCCTATTTGGCCAAAGATCACGAAATCATCCAAAACGTACTGGATTATCGAGGGCTCGCCAAACTGAAGAGTACCTATGTTGATGCGCTTCCACTGCAAGTCGAAGAACGAACCGGAAGGGTCCATACCGACTATATGCAAACGGTCGCTGCGACCGGAAGGTTAAGTAGTAACAATCCTAATCTGCAAAATATCCCCATACGCACCGAACGGGGACGACAGGTTCGTAAAGCCTTTATTCCCAGAGATGAGAACCATACCTTGCTTGCAGCCGATTATTCCCAAATAGAACTGCGGATCATCGCTGCCTTGAGCGAGGAAACCACGATGATCGAAGCCTTCAAAAATGGGGAGGATATTCATGCGTCAACTGCGGCACGCGTTTTCAATGTGCCTCTAGAAGAGGTTACCCGCGAGCAACGTAGCAATGCCAAAACGGTCAACTTCGGCATCATCTATGGGGTCTCGGCCTTCGGTCTTAGTAACCAGACGGATTTATCGCGTTCGGAAGCCAAGGAACTGATTGAAACCTATTACAAAACCTACCCCAAACTCAGAAACTATATGGGCGAACAGGTAGATTTTGCCCGTGACAATGGGTATGTGCAAACGGTTTTGGGCCGGCGGCGCTATTTGAAGAACATTAACGGCAGTAATGCCATAGTGCGCGGCGCGGCAGAACGCAATGCCGTGAACGCTCCCATTCAAGGTAGTGCAGCAGATATCATCAAATTGGCGATGATCAACATCCATAAAAGGCTATCGGAAGGCAACTATACCTCTAAGATGCTACTTCAGGTACATGATGAATTGGTCTTTGATGTATACAATCCCGAGATGGACAAGCTAAAGGCCATGGTCAAGGCGGAAATGGAAAATGCCTATAGTCTGGCCGTACCCCTGGACGTTGAATTAGGTACTGGTGTCAATTGGTTAGAAGCACATTGAACCGAACTGTTAAGCTTTTCAAAAAGACATACGATTGATCGATGAAATGCGTTCTTAGAGAAGAACCTTATATGAAGCCACACCTATAAACACCTATAGTGAAAAAGCTTCTGATCATCTCCATCTTCTTACTAGGCTTGCAATCGGCCATAGCACAATCGGCAACTGAAATCGAACCCGGGGTCGAAACACAGGTCCAAAAGGTTAAGGTATTTCCGAATCCAGCGACCAATGTGGTGAATATTTTGGGACTGTATAACAGCCAAAGGGCGGCCATTACCATTACTGACACCTATGGGAATGCGGTCTTACAGCACAATTGGGCCATTAAGAACAATGCCCTCAACATACCGGTCACTTCACTGAAATCTGGAATCTATATCGTCACTATCAGGTCGGAAGAACAGCAAGTTCAGACCAAATTCTTCAAGCAATAACGGGCGCTGTTCAATCAAATACGAAATTATAGGTCAAAGCGAACAAAGGACTGTTCATAATGGAAAGTTCGTAGGTACCCAATGGACTGCCCAAAAATACATCGGAATCGACTCCGGCTTGCCGTTGGGTATAATACAGGTTAAAGGGATTTCTTCTTCCGTAGACATTGTAAATCGTAAACGTCCAATCGCCCACCCATCTGCGATTGAGCTTTTTCCCATATTTCACCTTCCATGAAAAATCCAAGCGGTGATACGGTCGCAGTCGAGCGTTGTTCCGATCGATAAAGATCGGCACATCGATATTTTCCAATTTAAAAACGCTATTGGCGGCGGTATAAGGCCTTCCGGTTTGCCCGGTAAAATTAAAACTCCATGTATTGAACTTGTCCCCCTCAAAATTGACAGTGGCATTTACGACGTGGGGGCGATCAAAATCGGAAGGAAACCATTCGTTATTATTGATACGATCGGCCAATTTTTCACTTTCGGCACGCAACAGGCTTCGTGACCATGTATAGTTAAGCCACCCATTGACCTTTCCACTGGGTTTTCGTATACTGAATTCGACGCCATAAGCCTTCCCCTCCCCTTGAACGACATCTCTTTCCAAAAACTCTTCAAGAAAAAAATCGGCTCCGGGCTTGTAGGTCAGATTATTTTGGGTGTTTCGATAATACCCTTCCAACCCAACTTCATAGGCGTTTTCACCGAAATTCTTATATATACCAAAACCGTAAGAGTCACTTATTTGCGGTTTGATACTAGGATCTGCCGTTTTCCAACGTGAGGTGGGCAATGGGGTTGTCGAGTTATACACGTTCTGTAAATACTGGTTGAGTCGAGCATAACTGGCCTTCAGCGAAGTACTCTCATTTAGTTTGATATTGGCGCCCAATCTTGGCTCGAGTCCATTATAGGTCTTTACCCCGGCACCTTTTTCAAACACTGTGGTATTTAAAAGCGCTTCTGTTGTTTGGTCGAAAGTTGCTTGACGATACGGTCCTACCAAAACGTAATGATTATAACGCAATCCTGCTGACAGGGATACATTCTCCATAGGACTGAAGTTGACATTACCATAAGCCGACAACTCGTAGCTATTCTCCCTGGCCAGTTTGACGGGTTGAACACTGGTCGCCGTACCCGGAAGCAACTCTCCAGGACTTATTTGATATCGATTGCCCTGAACACCGACATAATAACCAAGGTCTGTATTGATTTCCTTTGAAAACTCGGATACAAAACTCAAGTAATTGATCTTCGATCGAAACTCAATCTTATTGTTATTGTCAACCTCGGGCAATAGGGTTTTCGGGGTATAGTCACTTACGACCAAAAATGTCCGAAGGTTGCTGCTCTCATTGAACGAATGACTCCAATTCAGGGTTCCGTTCAAGGTTCTAAAGTCGTACTGATTGGTTTCGGCATTGATATTCTCGATTTTGGTAATCAAATCCAACTGATAGAAATCCTTGCTATAAAAACCGGTAAAGGTAATTTGATCGTTCTCTGTGGGAAGGTAGAGCAACTTCATTGTACCATCGTAAAACTTGGCTCGGGAATTCTCCAATCGCTCCGAAACCAGGGGCAACAAAAAATCGGTAAGTCCCGCCCGACCACCTAACGTGACCATCAGCTTATCTTTTATAATGGGGGTCTCTATCGTTAATCTGCTTGATACGAGCCCTATTCCACCACTTAACTTAAACTTATCCACATAAGGATTTCTTACCTTCAAGTCCAAAACGGAAGTGATTCGACCCCCATACCGGGCAGGAATATTTGCTCGGTATAAATCGACACTTCCTAAAACATCAGGGGTAAAGACGGAAAATAGACCGAATAAATGGGTCGGGTTAAAGACCGGGGCATAATCCAACAAAATCAAATTTTGATCTAATGCTCCTCCCCTCACGGAAAGACCATTGCTCAATTCCCCAGCGTTGTTCACACCTGCCAGCAGGGTCATTCCGCGAAGTACGTCAACTTCACCAAGGCCTGACGGAATCTTTTTCAGCACCTGTGTCTGCAGTTGCACTGCCCCCATTTGTGGCAGTTCGAGATTGGCATTGATTTTTTTTGCCCTTACGATTACCTCTGAAAGCTGTTCTTGTTCCTCTTCCAATTCGATAACTATTTTCTGGCTACGATCCATTTTAAGGGTTCTACTGTCACTTTTATAGCCAATATAGGTAACGGTCATAGTATAGGTATCCTGGGGTAATTCGATACGAAATCGGCCTGAAGCGTTGGTGATTCCACCGCAGGCGCATGGTTGAAGAATCACCTCGGCACTTTCAAGAGGCAGCCCTGTTACTACATCCCGTATTTGAACGGCAAGGGTATATTCTTGGGCATTTCCCGATACTGTAAAAACAGCGAACAACCCTAAACATATGAGGTGTCGCAACACATTTCCGAAGGGTTTCGGTCTACTCGAACACTTTATTCCATCCATCCTTCAGGTGCTATTGCGGTTCTAAATCTGGTTTCGGTACAGGGGACGAAATTCGTCGGAGGAGGAGGGTGTGGCGAATTCAAGGTAGGTTCCAAACTCAATGGTAACCGTGGCGCTATAGCCTCTGCAGGGATGCCCATTCGATCGATAAAAATAGATACCGTAGAAGAAGCTACCGCCGTAAACCGGCCTAAGACAAAATCTTCGGAATCGTTCACATTGCTCATATTACCTACCAATGCCGCAGGTGGAGGCGCATTAAATCCCCCGTTATTATCAACAATGTCCTTCAATACCTTATAATATTGATAGGCGGCCGGTGTCAAGGAAAACTGTTGTAATTCCACGGAAATATTTTCTTTGGTATACAAGGGCAGAGAAGCTACATCGAGGTTACGGGTAGTTCCGCCATCGGAGAATTCATCACTAAAAATATTGACGTTTTCAGGAAACCGAATGCGCCAGCAATCGGTTTCACATAAATAATTGTAATACTCCGGGGTGAACCCTGTGGTAGGGATACATGCGCCATCCCTAAAAACCGATCCGCTGCAACTCTCACAAACCACCAAGTTTTCAAATGCACGATAGGTCCAGTAGTAAAAGTTTTCTTGTCCTCCGGGGTCATCAAAGGTAACGGCAATGGTATGACCCGGTTCAAAACTCCCTTCACCCTCATTGAATCGCAGTTCGGAATCGTAGTTGGCCACCGCTTCAACAATAGGTATTTCGTTTAGCACGACTTCGGGAGTCGATTGGTATTGGGTACCGTCGATAAGAGTAATTGCAAGCTCCCATCGCTCGCCTGAGGTGACCTCAAAATCATCTGGGGGCACATACGACTCACCACTTTCAAACAGGTCGACCGTCTCACCGGTATCGCTGTTCTTAAACGAAACCATGGCACCGCTTTGGAAAACGACGGCCCTTACACCAAACTGAATCTCCGATTTATTGATGATTACATAAGAAGTGCCCGGTGTTGTGGAGGCGAAACCTTCGACAAAAACAAGACCTTCACGAAATTCGAATTCCGGTTCTACCGGGTCGACACAACCCAACAGCGAAAATAATAAAAGTATGAGGGCTAGTAGGCATTGGTTTCTCGACATCAGCAGCGCGTTAGGGTCCGGCTACTAAAGATAGGGTTATTTCCTATACCTACAAGGGAGCTGTAATTAAAAAACCCATCCACAAAAACGGGATGGGCTTACCTATGGTATTAAGGTTAAGTATCATATTCTTTTGAAGATCAACTGCCCTTCATCATTGAAATTGTCTATATTCAAATCGGTGGCATCAACGGTCATGGTATCACCATCGATCGTCACATCAATGGAAAGGGTCTGACCATTCTCATCTACCGTAGTCAACACCGAACCATCATAGGTGTACGTACTTGCAGTAGTGTCGGATTCGGTAGGACAGGTAAAACCAGAGCCCGTGATGACCCCTTCTACAGGTGGCAGATAGTCTGCAGCGTCTTCTGCAGTAACCGTTAAATCAGCTTTAAAATCGAAGGTTAAAATAACGCAGTCACGCGCCGTAAGAAAGTCCAAAACCAGCTTTCCCAGTTTGGCATCATCACTTGCGGTCTGCTCATCAATTTGAAGTTCAGTAGCCTGCCACTCGCCCACAATGGAATTCTGTTCCGTTTCAATTTCGGTATTATCCTTATCATTAGAACACGACAAAATCAGCGCCGCGGCAGAAAACAATAGTAATCCATTAAGTTTCATCTCAGTCTTTTTTAGTCTTTGTAGTTAACGATGAAACGTAGATTTCATGCATATATTTTAAGAGATGCGTACTTTGGTTATAAAGCGAACCTATAAGTTGCATTGATCAAGAAGGTACGGCCAAGTTTTTAATCCCCAATTTGATTGTACGGCATAAAGAGTCAACGGCAATTATACCGCCACTTTATGATGGAATCAGGAGCTAACAAAAAATTAAAAAATAATCCGAAAATGACATTTGTATTTCAACTTAATAATTGTACATTTGCAGCCCGTTTGTAGGGATTGAAGTGTTTAATACATAAAGAACGTGTTGTGGATACATTAAGTTATAAAACGATTTCGGCCAATAGAAAAACCGTTGACAAGCAGTGGTTATTAGTGGATGCCGAAGGTCAAACATTGGGTCGTCTTTCTTCTAAAGTCGCCAAATTACTTAGAGGAAAGCATAAGCCTAATTTTACTCCTCATGTAGATTGTGGGGATAATGTGGTCATCATCAACGCCGAAAAAATAGCTCTTTCCGGAAAGAAATGGGATACTAAGATTTACCAACGGTACACAGGTTACCCAGGTGGTCAACGTGAAACATCGGTAAAGGAAGTATTGGCAAAAAATCCCGGTCGTATCGTAGAGCGAGCGATAAAAGGGATGCTACCAAAAACTAGATTGGGTGCTGACTTGTTCAGAAACCTTAAGGTATATGTTGGTACCGAGCACGGACAAGAGGCTCAAAAACCAACTCAAATCAACTTAAACGACATTAAGTAATGGAGACGATTCATAAAATAGGTAGACGAAAAACAGCTGTTGCTCGAGTATATGTTTCCGAGGGTAAGGGAAACATTACCATCAACGACCGTGACTTAAATGAATACTTCACCACGGCAACATTGCAATACAAGGTAAAACAGCCTTTTACCTTGACAGAGACCGATGGTGACTATGATGTTAATGTCAATGTATATGGTGGAGGAATCACCGGTCAGGCAGAAGCGGTTCGTTTGGCATTATCTAGGGTAATGTGTGAAATCAACGAAGAAAACAGATTGGTCTTAAAACCGGAAGGTCTATTGACAAGGGATCCAAGAATGGTAGAACGTAAAAAATTCGGCCAGAAGAAAGCCCGTAAGAAATTCCAGTTCTCTAAGCGTTAGAACAAGATTATCAGGTGTCTCTTCGAGGCACCTGTATTTATATATTAACAAGTTCATTGAAAGTTTTTCGCCATGCGGGAAACAATTAAAAATCCTTTGTGGTTTCTAAGCAGCAGAGGTAAATTAGTTTAGCATCTAAATGGTAGAGGCTATCGCACTAAGCGGTTACCACTCTGTCATTGCTAATTCATAAGAACGTAAACTAAATTCAAAAATGGCGAAAGTCGAAGTAAAACAATTATTAGAAGCAGGTGTGCATTTTGGACACCTTACAAGAAAGTGGAATCCGAATATGGCTCCTTACATCTACATGGAGCGTAACGGAATTCACGTCATCAACCTTTACAAAACCGTTGCAAAACTTGATGAGGCGAATGAAGCCCTCAGTAAGATTGCAGCTTCCGGTCGAAAAATTCTTTTCGTTGCCACCAAAAAACAAGCAAAAGACATTGTTGCCGAAAAGGTAGCGAATGTGAATATGCCTTACATTACTGAAAGATGGCCAGGTGGTATGTTGACCAACTTCGTCACTATTCGAAAAGCGGTCAAGAAAATGGCTATGATCGACCGAATGAAAAAGGATGGAACGTTTTTGACGCTTTCCAAAAAAGAACGCTTGCAAGTGGATCGCTTGCGTGCAAAGTTGGAAAAAAACCTAGGTTCGATTTCCGAAATGACCCGCTTGCCAGGCGCATTATTTGTAGTAGATACCATGCGTGAACACATTGCCGTGAAAGAAGCGCAAAAATTGAATATCCCTATTTTCGCTATGGTCGATACCAATTCGGACCCAAGACCTATCGATTACGTTGTGCCGGCGAATGACGATGCCTCTAAATCCATAGAGATTATCATGACCCAGGTGACCGATGCTATTGCAGCAGGTTTGGCCGAACGTAAGTCTGAAAAACAAGGAGAACGAGAAGGCAAGGATGAGGCAAAAGCGGCAACACCAAAAGCAGAGGCCCCTAAAGCTGAGCCAGTTGAAACAGAAGCTCCAAAGGCAGCCGTAAAGGCTGAGCCCGTAGTCGAAGAGGCACCAGCTGTGGAAAAAGCTGATGTCGCTGCAGAAGAGCCTACCAAAGCCGAAGCGCCGAAAGAAGAAAAGGCTGCACCTCAAAAGGCCAAAGCCGTCAAAGGTGACGATTTGACCAAAATCGAAGGTGTAGGACCCAAGGCCGCTGAAGCACTAAGCAATGCTGGTCTTGACACCTTTGCCAAGGTATCTGAAGCGGATGCCGATAAAATGAAGGAAATCTTGACTGAAGCGAGTTCTCGATTGGCTCATCTGGACACCAATTCATGGCCAAAACAGGCTAAAATGGCCGCCGATGAAAAATGGGATGAACTAAAAGCTTGGCAGGATAGCGTTAAAGGAGGCGTTGAATAACCCCTTTAAAAGAAAATAATACCACTAATTCTAGATTTTCCGAAGCTTCGGAAATGACATAAAATACAATTCAAATTATGGCAAAGATCACCGCCGCAGAAGTAAACAAATTGAGAAAGACCACTGGCGCAGGAATGATGGACTGCAAGAATGCATTGGTCGAAGCAGATGGGGATTTTGATAAAGCAATCGAAATTCTTCGTAAAAAAGGTCAAAAAGTGGCCGCTAAAAGAGCGGATAGGGAATCATCTGAAGGTGCAGCTATCGCAAAGGTCAATGATGCCAATACTGCAGGAGTTGTTATCTCTTTGAACTGCGAGACCGACTTCGTAGCAAAGAACGACAGCTTCGTTGCCCTAGCCAACGAAATGGCTGACTTGGCTTTAAACTATGATTCTAAAGATGCTTTTTTATCAGCTGATTTCAACGGGATTTCTGTACAAGAAAAACTAACGGAACAAACCGGTGTTATCGGTGAGAAAATCGAAATCGGCGGATTTGAAAAATTAAGTGCCGCTTTCGTGGGAAGTTATATTCATGCCGGCAACAAAATCGCCACCTTGGTAGGTCTTTCGGCCGCCGTAGATGGTTCTGCTGTTGTGGCCAAAGATGTCGCAATGCAAGCTGCCGCAATGAATCCGGTTGCCCTGAACGAAGAAGGTGTAGATCAGTCCGTAATCGACAAGGAAATCGAAATCGCTAAAGATCAGTTACGTCAAGAAGGCAAGCCCGAAGCAATGTTGGATAATATTGCCAAAGGAAAACTAAAGCGCTTCTTTAAAGACAATACTTTGGTGAACCAAGCATTCATTAAGGACAGTAAACAAAGTGTTGCCCAATATGTACAATCGGTTGATTCCGCTTTGGAAGTAACCGACTTCAAAAGGGTCGCTTTAGGATAAACCATATAGGCTAATTCGAAATGGAAACCGCTTCTCATAAAGAAGCGGTTTTTTTATTCATTTTTTTAATTGATCTATTTTATCCGTCATAAACGGATTATAGTTATACGCATTATCCGTATTGAGCTGGATGGCCTTTTCATAGAACTGGAGGGCCCTTGCCACATCACCCTTCTTTTCCAAACCTTCTGCATAACTCGCCAGCGCAACCCACCATTTTGAATTGACCTCGGCGTTCAGTTGGTATACCGAGCATGCTTCTTCGATATCATCTGACCGAAGAAAGGTATTCCCAATACTGTTGATATTCCATCTTAGGTTATCGAAATCATAGCTCGGGTCTTGTAGCCTTATTTGGTTATACCATGTTTTTGCATCCGCATACTTTTTTTCAAGAACCAATTTCAAAATCTGTTGCTCAAGAATGGGGTCTGCATCTCCCTCCATTTGGAAAATGAGTTTTGAAAGATCATTGACAATGATATCATACCCCGGATGCTTATATCCATTTGACAATACAATAATGGTGAGGTCATCAGCTACAAACTTTCTAAATGCGGAAAGATTACCCCCCGTAAATCCATAGGAGGTTTTACCACTGACCGCATAGCTGCCCCAACCATGTAAAAATTCATCTTCGCCATTTGCGAATTGAAATGGGGTCCACATCTGTAACTTGGTCTTCTCCCGGATCAGCTCCCCATTATTCAAGCGCCTATTCCAGGCTACAAATTCATTCAGCGAAATATTTAATCCATTTCCAGGGCGCCCCCGTTTCCCTACATTTATGGTATCCTTACGAAATTCATTCTTACTGGCATCATAGTAGTATCGGGTGGCCCTATTATGAATTTCTTCTCTTGAATCAGAAGAGAAAAGCACCCCCTCCTTAGAAGCTGCAAACTGGTTTTTCAAGACATACGCATCAAAGGACAATCCCGTGGTTTTTTCGATTATTCGAGCAAGCAACCAATAATTGGTCTGGTTATAACGAAATTGATTCCCAGTTTGGAAATCCATTTTATCGTTGAACAATTCTTGCATCACTTCAGCATTGGATAGATGGCGCGGATATCTCAAATCAGGCAAGCCTGAAGAATGGGTCAATAAATGTTTAACTCGGACTTGCTCCCAAGCCTCTGGCAGACTGTCAAAGTGCTTGGAGATTTTATCCTCAAGTGAGATCTTCCCCTTTTCAACCAGTTGAAATATTCCGGTCGCCGTAATCAACTTGGTGGTGGAAAATACCCTGAAAATAGTTTTATCATCTACCGGCGACTCTTCTTCCAAAGTAGCGTTTCCTAGATAGTTCTCGTAAATGACATTTCCATCTTTTACCACCGCTACGGCCAATCCGGGAATATGATGGATCTCCATAGCTGAACGCACGTATTCATCAAGGCTATTTTTCTTTTCAATGGTGAGGTTCCCATTCCGTTTTCCAGTACATGAACCAACTATCAGTAGTAATGAGATCAGTATCCCTACGCTCTTTGTTTTCATTTTGCTTTGCTAAAAGGATATCATAGGATTCCAAGCGGATGTAGTCACATCCGCTATACAATTGAATCCGATATGATTGGTTATGAAAAGTTTTAGTTGGATCGAATGATGATATCACCGTTGAATGTCTTGAACAACATTTCAGGGCCACCACCATTGATCTTGCCACTCACCCACTGCTCTATTTCCACCTTGTAGGTACTCGACGATTTGTCGGTCTTGGCAATCGCCTTTTTCTTGTCGACCTGCATTTCGAAATCGGTAAAAATATCACCCTGTTCTGATTTCAGTTTCAAATCGGCCTTTGTTGAATTCGGAAAGGTGACATCAAGGTCGCCATTAAGGCTACTAAAAACCATGTTAGCATCATTGGTCACCGAAAGAAAATTCGCCTTGATATCTCCGTTGACCGTATCGGCCGAAGCGGATCCGCTGACATCTTGCATCGTAATCTCACCATTGACATTGCTGATCTCAAACTCCCCAGAAACTCCTTTAACATTGATATTACCTCTATTTACGGTCGCCAATTTAAGGGAGAACTCTTTCGGAACTTTTATCTCAAGGTTCGTGGTTTTATTCCACTGCTCATTAATGATTTGAACCACGTTGTTTTTTTCCTCACCGCCTATCTTCAAAGAACTATTTTGAATTCGTTTCAGCCCGTTCTTTTCCTTTTTATCATCTTTATAATGGGCCTTTCGATTTCCAAATGAAGCTTTGACAATAACTTCATTACCCTCATAAGAGATGACATCTATTGAACCCGCCAATTGCGATACGATCAGTTTGCCCGGCTCATTGGGGCTACTCAATGGTATCGAAAACAACTCGACACTTTCTTCTTGAGCCGTGTTCAGTAACGGCAATATTAGCAATAGGATACTTAGTAGTTTTGTATGTTTCATAATTCTTCTCTTTATTTTTTACCCCTGCCCAACGACAGTTATAGCGCAAAGGGTATTTTTTGTAAGGGTTTTATATTTTTTTAAGGATCACATTCCCGTTCAAGGTTTCAAAATCAAACGACAGGCCACCATTGCCAATTTGGACCACGGGTTTTGATTCATATTTGTACTTGGCATTTTTCTTTTGACCAGATTCGTTCTTCGTAGTTTTCGCATACTGTTTTGTAATATCAAAATCAGTAAACAACTCGCCGTTCATGCTTTTGAAAGCGATATCAGCCGACAGGTCTTTTTGATAGGTGATATTGATATCACCATTTAGCGAATAATACGTGGAAGTCGATGTCGGATTATCAGCATATGAAATGTTCACTTCCCCATTGATACAATGTACTTTTGTCTGTCCGGCAACATCCAAGAGATCGATACCACCATTGATATTGTTTGCTTCGATATGACTGCCTCTCGTATTTTTGACCAACACCTCTCCATCATTGATAGCACCTACCTTCAGGTTGGTCCTTCTTGGCATTTTTACTTTAAAATTCAAGGTGTGTTCGTATGGGGATTCTTCCCAACGATTGCAATCAATGTTTGTGAATCGCCCATCCCTATAATGCATGTTTGGCACATCAGGATAAACAATAATCTTATCTCCTTGATTGATGACCTTTATTCCGATTTCCTTTTTACCAAGCTCCAGATTAGTGGTACTCCCTGCGCTAATGGTCTTTTCTACCGATACCAAAACCGTATTGCCCTCATAACCTTCTACCGTAATAGAACCGTTCAGGTTTTGAACTTCAAGCATTCGCTCTTCAACTGACCCTTCATAGGACAACTCTTTTTTAATGGTTTCCTTAAACTCTTTCCGTTGTGCGTTTGCACATTGTATCGCCAATGAACCCGCCAATGCAATACATACTGCTACTCTTTTCATTTGATTTTGATTAATTGATTGATGAATAAACTCACCCTAAAAAGGGCTTACTGATTATATAATTGATTTAATCGATGTTTCTAGTTTTTGCTTTACCGAAGTGTCAAGCTCTTTGCTTCGAATTAAGGTCTTGAAGGGCTCGATAGACTTTTTTTCTTGCAGTGCTACCATCAGGTTCGCCAGGGTCACCTGTACGATAGGAGAATCTTGTTTTACGATAGACTGCACCAAACCTTCACGAACGGTCGGGTTTTCAAGGTAATTGGTAAGTGACTCAATAGCCGCTAAGCGTACATTGACATTGGTATCATTGTTAAGGGTCTGCAATAGCGCACCAATGACCTTATCATCTACTTTTTTGATTTTATTCACCTCACTGATACCCTGCAACCGTTTGTTGGCAGATGGTTGATCCAATAAGGTCAAGACCAATTGCTCCCTAACATTTTCCGTGTCCGAGTCACTGGCCATTTGCGTTTGGTTCACTGGATTCGGATTCGCAGTACCTTCATTAAAAAAATAACCTAGGCTCAACCCCATTACCAGCAACAACATTCCGTAAGCCACTTGGGGTCTCCATAAAATTTCGGCCAATGATGACAACCAACTGAGGGGTTTTCGCCCTGTACTTTCCGTTTTCTCTATTTCGCTATGTAGCATTGTAAAGAAGCGATCGTCCATTTTTTCAGAGGGTTCGGCCATATAC
Organism: uncultured Flavobacteriaceae bacterium; assembly: GCA_947494565.1. Lineage (GTDB taxonomy): Bacteria > Bacteroidota > Bacteroidia > Flavobacteriales > Flavobacteriaceae > Maribacter_C. The sequence continues at coordinate 121,494 of CANLVG010000012.1, forward strand.
ATCCCATCCAATTGTCCCCAGGTTTCATTCAGTTTTTCAAACTGCTCTTTATACATCGGATGCTCATGGAGGAAATCTTCAAACTCCTTTCTTTCGACCTCCTCTAAACTGTCGGAGACATACTCCATCATCCATATGTCGAACTGTTCTTGTTCCATAGTCTATTTTGTTTCCAATTGTAGAAAAATATTCCGTAAATCGTTTAATGCCCTATGGGCCTTCACTTTCGCTGCTCCTTCGCTGCACCCTAATATTTGACCTATCTCACTATACTTTATTCCCTTGTACTTACTTAGAATCAACACCTCTCTCTTTTCAGGAGACAAGTGCTTCATGGCCTGATTCAGTTGGGCAACTTCATCGTTCTTATTCATTTTAACATTTAATCCTGACTCATCTTCCAATTTGAACGCCACCGACGAAAGTTCTTTCTGATGAATTTCCTGCTTGTTTTTTTTGTAATAATCGTAATTCACGTTTCTAGCCGTGCGGAACATCCATGCCGCAAAAGAACCTTCACCTGTAAACGTATGTCTATACTTCAACAAGCGCACGAACACATTCTGCACCAAGTCTTCACTTAGGGAAGCGTTATGGTTCATATTGTAAAAGAAGCCAAACAATCGTTTTTTATGGCGTTCATACAGCAATCCAAGTTTATCAAGATCTCCTGATTTAACTTTTAGCATTAATACGTTGTCGGTCAGTTGGTGCATTTTCGCTTTCAGTGCTTCAATAGGGTTAACCGTGATTTTTGGGAAAGGTTACAAAAAAATTGAAATTTCTTTTAAGGTAAAAAAAAAACGCCGCCCAAGAGGCAGCGTTTATCTTAATGGATCTTGGTAGAATCACCCTCTCATCCAGGCTTCTCGTAGCTTCGCCTGTCCATCATTGGTGCCCTCCTTTACCATAATCGTTTGTGCATTCAAAAGTGGAGTTCCAACTTTTCCTTCGATAGCGATCTCCTTATCACCACGTTCTACGGTCATGTTGATTTCCGTTTCGGGGCTCCACCCAAAACTTTGTCCAATAATCGGTCGTATAGCTTCCAAATCGATGGTCGTACCGTTTATGGATTTGATGATATCGCCTCCCTGAACACCCAATTCGTTAAAAAAACTATTCAACTCAATGCCTTTTCGCACAAAAATAGCATTGTCATTTGCTTGGTCAACATCGATAAAGGGTACATCACCATCCAAAAAATAACCGGTCTGTTTTTCGACTGCCTTCGTTTCAAGTCCAACTTTACCCAAATAGGTATTGTAATCGATCGGAGTATCACCAATAACATGCGTATCAAAAAAAGCACGTATTTCAGGATAGGTCATCGTTACGATTTCGTCAATCAATTCATCGTCTTTGAACGGCGTCATATCGCCGTACTTTTTGGAGAGCTCTTTCATTAGCCAAAGCACTCCCTTCTCACCACCACTCAATTCACGTAAGGCGATATCCAAGCACATATTGATCAGTGCACCTTTTTCATAAACGTTGGCATAGTTTTCTTTATATGGCTCTTCCAATATATTTTTACTCATGATCGTGAAAGACATCTCATCATCATAGCCTTTGGCGTTGTTGACCTTTCCCATAATACGCCCGTAGAATTCCGTCTCATCGATCAACCCCTGCTGAATTTGAAAAAGGTTGGCGAAGTACTCGGTCGTTCCCTCATACATCCAAAGATGCTGTGACATTTTCGGATCATTGAAATCAAAGTATTGCACTTCCTCCGAATGCACGTTCAAAGGTGTGACAATGTGAAAGAATTCATGTGAGACCACATCGACCATTGCCTGCTCCAAGGCTTCCTTTTCCATAACCTCTGGCAGCACTACTACCGTTGAAGTATGATGTTCCAACGCTCCAAAACCGTTGGCATCGTCATCACCCATTTCCGATAAATACAATAGAATGTTATACTCTTTGGTTCCATCAATATCGCCTAAAAACGTTTTTTGGGCCCCCATCATTTTTTCCATACGCGCTCGAAGACTAGCGGCCGTATACGCTCCATTTGGTGAGTAGACACTCAGCGTCACTGAAATATCGTTGATCTGAAATGTTTCTCCATCGGTCTTAGCGTAAAGCATCGGATTATCTATTACTTCGAAATAACGATTGGCCAAAAAGGTCTCGGTAGTACGGTTTTCTTGCTCAACGGCCTTTTCTTTAAGTGAAGTAGTCGATTTTAAAGCCTCAGGCTTTGTTACAGTCAGCTCGTATGGCACCTCTTTCAGTCCCTCAAAATAACCGACGAATCCGTGAAGGTTCAATACGAAATTCTCACCGGCCAGAATATTGGTACCCGCTGGCGAAAAAACAGCTTCGTCTTGTTCTCCTTCGCTATCATAGGTATCGTTGACCCAATAGGTAACTTTATCCAGACGTCTCGCATTGGTGATCTTCCACGTGTTGGCATCGGTCTTAGCAACCGCCAGATCATTACCCTCCGCATCAAGGGCCTTCAAGCCTTCGATATACTTTCCGTAGTCATCCGTGCTATATGTTCCCGGAACGGTTTTAGGAATTAAAAAAGAAATCTCTTCGGAAGTAAAAGCCTCCGGATCCACCGTGACCATTACTTTATCATCTTTCACATTGAGCAAATCGATTTGAACCAATACCGGGGCCTTTTCAGCCGTCAACAAAGCTTTATTGGAGCCGCAACCGTATATAAAGACACCTAGCACAAAAGCTACTACTATTTTTCTCATTACCATTCTTTTGTAGTTTATGAAACGCCCCATTTTAATTAGAGCCCTGCAAGATTATAAAATATTCAGAAGACCGCAGTACTAGTTAGGAAATAATTAAGGCCTGTACGCTAAGGAAATGAAAGGCGAATGCTAATAATTTTTGATTATTTTTGCCTCAAACTATCGCAAAATATGCAATACAAACGAATACTCTTGAAACTCAGTGGCGAAGCGCTTATGGGTGAAAAGCAATACGGAATAGACTCGAAAAGGCTTTCAGAATACGCAGAGGAAATAAAGCTAGTCGTTGATAAGGGTATTCAAGTTGCAATTGTTATTGGAGGGGGAAACATCTTCCGCGGCATGTCAGGAGTAGAAACGGGCGTCGATCGTGTTCAAGGAGACCATATGGGGATGCTGGCCACGGTAATCAACGGCTTGGCACTGCAAAGTGCGCTAGAATTAAAAGGTGTGGAGACCCGATTACAATCTGCAATAAAAATCAACGAGGTGGCCGAGCCTTTTATAAGACGGCGTGCTATTCGCCATCTTGAAAAAGGAAGGGTAGTCATTTTCGGCGGTGGTACGGGAAATCCATATTTCACCACTGATTCAGCTGCCGTTTTACGTGCTATTGAAATAGAGTCGGATGTCATTTTAAAAGGAACCCGCGTAGACGGCATTTATACTTCGGATCCCGAAAAAGACTCCAGTGCCACTAAATTTGACACCATCACTTTCAACGATGTCTTGCGAAAAGGATTGAAGGTAATGGATACCACAGCGTTCACCTTAAGTCAGGAAAACGAACTTCCTATTGTGGTCTTCGATATGAATAAAAAAGGAAATCTGCTGAAGATAGTAGACGGTCAAAATATAGGCACGGTAGTCAATCTCTAAGCCCGTTGGTTACTCTCCCGGTTTTGGTACGATTTATGTTCAAACTGTTTTAAATTAAAATTATGAACGAAGAAGTAAAATTCATTTTAGATGCGGCTAAAGAAAGTATGGATGCCGCGATTGTTCATTTGGAAAAAGAATTTATGAAAATACGTGCGGGCAAGGCCAGTCCGGCGATGCTTTCCAATGTAATGGTCGAATATTACGGCTCTCAGACACCTTTGTCGCAAGTAGCCAATATCAATACCCCTGACGCACGTACCATTTCGGTTCAGCCCTGGGAAAAGAATATGCTACAAGAAATAGAGAAAGCGATCATGATTGCCAACTTAGGCTTCAACCCTATGAATAATGGTGATTTCGTCATCATCAACGTACCCCCTTTGACAGAAGAAAGAAGAAGGGATCTGGTCAAGCAAGCAAAAAGTGAAGCGGAAGATGCAAAGGTCAGCGTGCGAACGGCACGGCAAGACGCCAATAAGGAGATTCGAGATTTGGACATTTCGGAGGATTTGGAAAAAAACGCGGAAACCGATGTACAGGAATTAACCGACGTTTATACCAAAAAAATAGACGCTTTCCTGGATAAGAAAGAGGTGGAAATCATGAAAGTATAAAAAACTATAGCCCTAGCTGAAAAAAGCGACCCTTTCGGTCGCTTTTTATTTGCGCAAATTTCAGCTGTCAGGGAAACATGGATTTCAAGACGGCATTCTTAGGAACACAAATGATCATTCTCTACCTTTGCCCACGATAAATTGAAAATGGCAAAAAAATTACCACAGGGTTTTTGGGCTATCACAGCCCGAATCATACTGCGCAATAGGGTACTTATCCTATTGCTTCTCGCTGCTTTTACCGTATTCTTGGGACTGCAATGGGAAAATATGCGATTTTCCAATTCGCAGGCGAATCTGCTTCCCGATGAACATCCGGTGAATTTAGAGTACCAGGCATTTCTTGAGCAATTTGGTGAAGAAGGCAATGCGGTGGTTTTTGCGGTAAAGGACGCCTCACTATTCACTCCGGAAAAACTTAATCGCTGGAACAAGTTCAGCAAACAATTGGTCGCCTTCCCTGAAGTAGATTTCGTTCTTTCCTTGGAAAACCTTTTAGAACTTAAGAAGGATAAAGAGAAACAAGAGTTCGTTTTAACACCCCTGATTCAATCCGAATTAAAAACGAAGGCGCAGATCGATAGTTTGACCCATCACCTGTTCAATGATTTGCCGTTTTATGAGGATTTGCTTTTCAACGCGGAAACAAGAACCGTCCGTACCGTTGCTAATTTGGATAAGGACATCGTAAACACCTCGGTGCGAAAAGACTTTATCCTAAAAGATTTGAGCACTTTAGTAGAGAGCTTTGAGGAAGAAACCGGTCTTGATGTTCGGGTATCGGGCATGCCCTATATACGGACCATGAACTCGCAAAATATCATCGACGAAATCGGGAAATTCATTCTAGCGGCCCTTGGGGTTACCTCGTTGTTGTTTTTCTTTTTCTTTCGCAGCTTCAGGGCTACTTTTATTTCGATGTGTGTCGTAATCATCGGGGTCATGTGGGCCTTTGGTATCCTTGGACTATTGCAGTATGAAATAACCGTTTTGACCGCACTCATTCCACCCTTGATTATCGTCATCGGAATTCCCAATTGTATATTTCTTATCAACAAGTACCAGCAAGAGGTCAAAAAGCATGGCAATCAGGCACTTTCACTCCAGCGCGTGATATCCAAAATAGGGAATGCCACCTTAATGACCAATGTTACTACGGCCTCAGGATTTGCCACTTTTATCGTAACAGACAGCAAGTTGTTAAAAGAGTTCGGTATAGTCGCCTCCATTAACATCATTGGTATTTTTATATTGTCGCTCTTGATCATCCCCATTGTGTACAGCTTTCTTTCAATGCCAAAGAACCGCCACTTAAGGCACCTGAACAAAAGATGGATCGATGCTTTTGTCAATTGGATGGAGCACATTGTTCGCAACAAGCGAATTGCGGTATATATCACCTCTATCGCACTGCTGGTATTTAGTATTATCGGAATTTATCAAATCAATATTTCCGGGAGCCCCATTGAAGACATGCCGAAAAAGGCCCAATTCTTTAAGGATATCCGGTTCTTTGAAGAAGAATTTGACGGAATCATGCCGGTAGAGATCGTCGTTGATACCAAACGTCCAAAAGGGGTATTAAAACCGGCTACCTTAAGGCGAATGGATCAATTGAGCGCTTCGATCGAGGAAATTCCAGAACTATCCAAACCCGTTTCGGCAGTTAATCTGATCAAATATTCGAAGCAGGCCTTTTATAATGGGATACCGAAGTACTATCAATTGCCCACCTCCCAAGAGAATAACTTTATTATGAGCATGGCCAGTAAGTCTTCCGAAGACGGAAACTTATTGAAGAGCTTTGTCGACAGTACGGGTCAAACCGCACGAGTCTCCACCTTTATGAAGGATGTGAAAACTTCACGAATGGAAGAAATCGAGGCCAAACTTCAAGAGAATATTGACAAACTGTTCCCGTCGGATAAGTATAACGTCTATATGACCGGTAGCGCTTTATTGTTCTTAAAAGGAACCAAGTATTTGGTAAAAAACCTTGTTCTTTCATTGGCCCTTGCCATTGGACTCATTGCCTTGTTTATGGCATATTTGTTCCGGTCTTTCCGTATGATTCTGATTTCATTGATTCCGAATTTGCTTCCCTTGTTGATCACGGCCGGGGTAATGGGGTTTGTGGGCGTACCGATCAAACCATCTACGATTCTGGTATTCAGTATCGCCTTCGGTATTTCAGTGGACGATACCATTCACTTTTTAGCGAAATATCGACAAGAGCTAATGACCAATAAATGGCGTATTCAAAAATCGGTCTACGCGGCTTTGCGAGAAACGGGGGTGAGCATGTTCTACACCTCTATCGTATTGTTCTTCGGATTTTCCGTGTTCATCATCTCCAATTTCGGTGGCACGGTTGCCCTTGGGGCATTGGTATCGGCTACGTTAATGTTCGCCATGTTGGCCAACCTTATTTTGCTACCCTCACTACTACTTTCACTTGAAAGAAGTATCGCGAACAAGGAGGTCTTGAAAAAGCCTCAAATTGATATTCTGCCCAAAGATGAGGTCACTATCGAAAACAATACCGATGAATAACACCACTTTGAGCCCTCTTTAGGGCTTTTTTCTAGGAGTCGTGCCTATTCCGGTTTTGCACGATCACGCCTTTTGAAGCACTCTGTTATTTACTCTTTTTCAATGGCCTTTTCTTCGTGTTACGGCCTCAAAAGCGAAAAGGTAGGGATATGCATCAAAAAAACGCTTGTAAAAGAAAAACTCAAGACGAGTAAGGTGGCTACTTTTTGTCAAAAGGCTATCTTTGAAACTTAATTTTTTCTTATGCGATCCACTAGTATAAAAGAGATCCTATCTTCAGACCCTGCTTCACAAAACGTAGTGGTCAACGGATGGGTGAAAAGTTTTAGAAGTAATCGGTTTATAGCCTTGAACGACGGTTCTACCCTACACAATATTCAATGCGTGGTTGATTTCGAAAAGATAGACGAAGCCCTATTAAAGCAAATCAATACGGGCGCTGCGCTGAAAGTCACGGGGACTTTGGTGGAAAGTCAAGGAAGAGGACAAAAAGTCGAGATCCAGGTCAGTGAGGTTTTGGTTCACGGTGGTGCCGATCCGGAAGTTTATCCTATTCAGCCCAAAAAGCACTCTATGGAGTTCTTACGAGAACAAGCCCATCTGCGTGTACGCACCAATACCTTTAGTGCCGTAATGCGTGTTCGTTCTGCGCTTGCCTTTGCCATACACCAGTATTTTAGGGAAAACGGATTCTATTACTTCCATGCGCCTATAATCACTGGCTCAGATGCAGAGGGTGCAGGTGAAATGTTTCGCGTGACTACCTTAGATCAAAAAAACCCTCCCTTGAACGATGACGGTAGCGTGAATCACAAAGAGGACTTCTTCGGAAAGGAGACCAATTTAACGGTTTCCGGACAATTGGAAGCAGAGGCCTATGCCATGGGACTGGGCAAGGTGTATACTTTTGGTCCAACCTTTCGCGCAGAAAACTCGAATACCTCGAGGCATTTGGCCGAGTTCTGGATGATAGAGCCCGAAATGGCCTTTTACGATTTGAACGATAATATGGATTTGGCCGAGGATTTTATAAAGAGTGTTATAAAATACGTACTAACTCATTGTGAGGATGATCTGTCGTTTTTGGAAAAACGTTTGTTGGACGAAGAAAAAACCAAACCGCAAGCTGAAAGAAGTGAAATGGCCTTGATCGAGAAATTGAAATTTGTATCTGAAAACTCGTTCAAGCGTGTTACCTATACGGAAGCCATCCAGATATTACGCAATAGCAAGCCCAATAAAAAGAAAAAGTTTCAGTATCGCATTGATGAATGGGGTGCCGACTTACAAAGCGAGCATGAACGTTTCTTGGTGGAGAAGCACTTTAAGTGCCCGGTTATCCTTTTTGATTATCCTGCAAAAATCAAGGCATTCTATATGCGTTTGAACGAAGACGGAAAAACCGTACGTGCCATGGACATCCTATTTCCGGGTATCGGCGAAATTGTTGGTGGCTCTCAACGTGAGGAGCGCTTGGATGTATTAAAGGAAAAAATGGCCGCGCTAGAGATTCCAGAAGAGGAATTATGGTGGTATCTCGACCTCCGTAAATTCGGTACGGCGGTACATAGTGGTTTTGGACTTGGTTTTGAACGCCTCGTGTTGTTTGCGACGGGAATGGGTAATATCAGAGATGTTATTCCTTTTCCCAGAACTCCTCAAAATGCCGAGTTTTAAATTGAATTCTTTAACTTTATAAGAAAGGTAGAATATAGCCCCAATGCTAAAACAATACTTACAGTTCAAACTATCGCAAAAACTCTCACCGCAGCAGATTCAGTTGATGAAATTGATTCAGTTGCCTACTCAAGCGTTTGAACAACGGTTAAAACAAGAGCTGGAGGAAAACCCTGCGCTTGAAGGAGGTAAAGAAGAACCCGATACGCTGACCGATGAATTTGATGACACTTATGAGAGCGAATTGGACAATGAAAGTATCAATGCGGAGGATATCAATATTGACGACTACCTAAGTGATGACGAAATTCCGGATTATCGCACCAAAGCTAATAATTACAGTGCCGATGATGATGAGAAAAGCATACCCTACGCGGCTGGAATATCTTTCAATCAGCACCTACTCAGCCAATTGAATACTTCATACCTCAGCGATGAGGAATGGACTATTGCAGAATTTCTAGTCGGCAGTGTGGATGAAAGTGGATATATCAGAAGGCCGATAGCGGATATTCTCGATGATCTGGCCTTTACCCAAAATACCTATACCGATGAAGAGACGATCGGAAAAGTACTGAGGGTTGTTCAGGAGTTAGACCCCCCTGGCGTTGGGGCCCGTTCATTAGAAGAGTGTTTGATCATTCAATTAAAGCGAAAAGAAGTCACGCCAAGTATTGAATTGGCCATCGCCATATTGGAAAAGTCATTTGATCAGTTTACCAAGAAGCACTACAAAAAACTATTACAAAAACATTCGATTTCAGAAGAGGAATTGAAAAGCGCGATTTCAGAGGTAGAAAAATTGAATCCGAAACCAGGAGGTTCATATGCCGGAAACAATCGTATTGTAGAACATGTAGTACCCGATTTTTCGATACGCATTGTAGAAGGTGAGCTAGAGCTCTCCCTGAATGGAAGAAATGCGCCTGAGCTTCATGTGTCAAAGGAATATAGTAATATGCTCAAAGGGTATAAGGATGCTAAGAAAAAATCGAAATCACAGAAAGACACCATAATGTTCATCAAGCAAAAGCTAGATGCCGCAAAGTGGTTCATAGATGCGATTCGACAGCGCCAACAGACCTTGTTTATAACCATGAACGCCATTATGCAATACCAAAAAGAATATTTTCTTACTGGTGACGAACGCAATCTACGGCCGATGATCCTTAAAGATATTGCAGATGAAATAGACATGGACGTATCAACGGTTTCACGAGTGGCCAATAGCAAGTATGTAGATACGCCCTATGGCACGCGTTTGATCAAAGATTACTTCTCGGAATCAATGAAGAATGACCAGGGCGAGGATGTCTCTACCAAGGAAATCAAAAAGATATTGGAAACCGTTATACGCGAAGAGGAAAAGAAAAAACCACTGACAGACGATAAGTTAGCCGCTATATTAAAGGAAAAAGGCTATCCGATAGCACGCAGAACCGTAGCCAAGTACAGAGAGCAGTTGGATATCCCCGTGGCGCGCTTGCGAAAACAAATATGATGAAGTTATTCCAACAGGTAATTTCATATGTTTTTCACCCCTTGTTCGTTCCTGTTGTGGGCACCATGACATACTTTCTAATCACACCAAAGTACAGCCCTATTGAAGAGCAAAGCGGTACTATTCTGCCCATATTCATTTTGACGGTCGTCATTCCCATGATATCCTATTTGATCTTAAAGAATGTCGGTCTTATACAGTCAGTATTCGCTCCCACGATAAAAGAGCGGAGGTATCCCTTTTATATTAGTCTGCTTTTACTGTTGACCGTAGTCTATAAGGTATTACCCAATAATTTCACACCTGAACTTCACTACTACTTCTTAGGGCTGATCGCAGCTACCTCCGCGTCGTTGTTCTTGTTATTTCTGAAATTCAAAAGCAGTATGCATTTAATGGGTATGAGTAGCTTGACCATGTATCTCACCTGCCTCAGTGTGCATTTTGAAATCAATATCACCATAGCCCTGGGCATACTGATTCTGCTCACAGGTTTGGTCGCCTCGTCGAGACTTTACCTCAAAGCCCACTCTAAAGCGGAATTGGTCATTGGCTTTTTGATAGGAGCCATCTCGCAACTGCTTACCGTAAAGTATTGGTTATAAACCTAACTTTTTCCAAACACGCCTAAACTACTCAACGGTTTAACAAGATTTCACCGTTTAATGTGGTATAATTGATTTTTAAGGCGTTCACTTTACGGAGTTCCTGCTTGACATCGGATATTAAGCCCATATTGGCATTTTTATCTACTTTCAGCGAGACGGTCGCATACGACCTAATACCCTCTGGCATACTAGCAATGCGACCGAGGACGAACGAACCTACCTCCACTACATCAATAAACTTATCATCTACTTGTATTTTTGGTTCAGACCCTACAATGTCCTCCCATTTTTTTTGGGGCTTGCCGATATAAATCGTGATGATACGGTCTTTCTTTTCAAGCCGCTTCATCTCCGTGGCATTGGGCAGTTCATTGACTACCTTCAATGAATCATCTTTCATAACGGTTACCGTCATAAAAAAGAACAGTAACATAAACACAATATCGGGCAAAGAAGCGGTTGACACTTCCGGACTTTCCTCATTTCTACCTAGATTGAATTTTGACATCATAGTTCATTTTTAGTTTCTTTCGGCTTCGGATAGGTTCAAAGGAAAAAGATCTTGAATATGCTTGATCTTAGGCTTCAGATCTTCTTTTACCGATACCGGTGTTTCAGGGCTTCGGTAGGCCTTCTCCATATCGGTATAGAGCCTTTTGTAGAGCCGTTGTGCTTCTCGATTTCTAAGGTCATTGTAAGCACCGACCAATTCATTTTGCACCGATATATAAGTGCCGTAACTCGTTTCTCTATTACTCAGAAGTGACACGACGGCTTCTGCTGGGCTATCCGATGATTTCGAGTCTCTTTCACCTCTACAGTAATCACAATACCTAGGGTCTTCCTGTGAAGCCCCACCATTATCCAAAAAGGCTATCGTAAGCTTTCGTAAATCTGCAAGATCTACTTGTTCGTCATCTACCAAAAGTGCTCCTTCGCCATTAATCAAAATAGGAAGAATGTTCTTCTCTGGAATGGGCAGTGGTGGTTTTGGATTAATTGCCGGTAACATTCTGGCCAAACCTGCGTCAGTTTCAATACTAGTGGTTACCAAAAAAAAGATCAATAATAAAAACGCAATATCCGCCATGGAACCTGCATTTACTTTGGGCACTTCATCTCTGTTAGTCATACATTACTTTTTTACGCCCATCGATCGACGAGCAAGTGAAACAAAATTTTATGCATAGCACAAAATTCGAGTTCAATCGAAGTTTTGAAATAGGGCGTGTTGGCGACTAGCCGAGAACGAAGTTGGTGGTACTATCAACACATCAAGATATGTGCCAAATCTTAAAGTAGTGTTAACAAAATTAAAGGAAAATCGTATTTAAAGAATGTAGAATATTAAACCCACGCGCAATGGCCTCATTCGAATGCTTTCTTGTTCGATAAAACTCGTATCATCTAGAAGATTCGTAAGGGAATAATAGACATGTGCATTAAAGCTATTGAATCCAAAATTGAAGGTAATACCATATTGTAATGTTCTGGCATCAGGATTACTAAAAGAATTCGTTACTTCTCCGGAATCGTCAGAGGGTACGAACTTGGATCTCATATCATAGACATAAGCGAACGTAATACCTGTATAGATCCTCCAAAACTTGTATTCCCTTGGGTTTGAATTTCGCCATCTGAACTCTATAGGTAATTCAATGGAATGGGTCTCCAACTTACTCCTCTTGTATGTCCTATTTGAATTGATAACAGCGTACTGAATACCGTCTGCCGTCTCCAATGCCTCCATATTGGTGTAATAGGTGTTCAAACCCAGACCAAGGCCTAGGCCCAGACCAATGGTTCGACTAGCGTTCAAAGGTATATCCTTGATCATACCTGCCCGAAGACCATAGGACAAATTCTGCTGTTTGACCTCCTCTGGTTTTTTCAGCAAGAAATTATAGGTGATTCCCAAATAGAATTGATCCTCGAAATACCTAGGGCTTACTTCAAGCGATTCACTGCCCGATTGGGCCTTGAGAACTGACGTTATCCCCAGAAGTGTTAAAATGAATAATCGCAACATCCCATCAAAGTTACATAAATAAAAAAGCTCCAAAAATCAATTTGGAGCCTTTTATAAGTTTGAAAATGTTCTAGTTACTACTCAAGATTAGTAAATGCATCACCACTTACTGTGGTGTAATTAACCTTTAAGGCATTTACTTTTCTCAGTTCTTCCTTAATATCGGATATAATACCCATGTTGGCATTCTTATCGACTTTAAGGGAGGTCGTCAATACATTTTGTAGTTCTTGGGCTTTTTTCGCTCTTTCCATTAAGATAAAATCCCCTACGTCGGAAGGGTCGGCAAACTTATCGTTCAACTGAATCTTAGATTCAGAGCCGAAGACCTTTGCGTACTCCGGTGTTGGCTTACCCACATAAATGGTAATAACTCTATCCTTCTTTTCGAGCTTTTTGATTTCGCTAGCACTGGGAAGGTTATTTTCCACTTTGAGCGAACTGTCTTTCATTACCGTTACGGTCATGAAGAAAAACAAAAGCATGAAAACGATATCAGGTAACGACGCCGTTGAAACCGCGGGTAAATCTCCGTCCTTTTTCTTTGCAAATTTTGACATAATCCTATAGTTATTTAAGACGTGTATTAATTAGATGAAGTCTCTGCTTCCGAAAGCTTCTGAGGGTACATCTCCTGTATCCTTTTCACCTTTTCCTTCAATTCATCCTTAAGGTCTTCATCGGTTTCCGGATTGAGGTAATCCGCTTCCAAGTCTACAAAAGGACGGTTGAACAAACGCATTGATTCTCTGTTCCGCAACTCGTTATACGCACCTACTAATTCATTCTGAACGGTGATGTAGGTACTGTACTTCGTTTCCCTATCATTTTTCAAAGAGATAATCGCCTTTGACGGATTATCCGATGACTCCGCATCTTTTGCGCCTTTGCAAAAACTACATGTGCCATCGCCATTATTGTCCAAAAAGGCTACCGCCTTGGCCCGTAAATCTTTAAGCTCGGTCAATTCATCATCGGCCAACAACTGATTGTTCTTGTTGATACTGACCTGAAAAATATTCTTCTGCTTAATGATAACATCAGTATCGGGCGGTTCGATTGGTGGCAACATACGATCCAAACCTGCATCTGTCTCAATGGTGGTGGTCACCAAGAAGAAGATAAGCAGTAAGAATGCGATATCTGCCATGGATCCTGCGTTTACTTCTGGTGCTCCTGCTCTTCTACCCATGATTTATCTATTTTTATTTGCCTGTTGCCTTTTTGATAGCGCCCCAAGCGATTAGTCCTACAGCTACGACCAACATGATAAAAAACATGTTGATACCAGCTCCTACTTGCTTAATACCGCCTTCACTGGTCTCTATACCGGCCGAAGCCATTTTTTCGATCGACACATCCGTACCACTCGAAAGTCCATATGCTATACCTAAGAGTACCAAAAGACCTACAATTCCGAACAACGCCTTCTTCAACCCTCCTGGAGTAGAAACAACATTCTTCAGACCGAAAACTACAGTAGCAATTACAGCGATGGCCAAAAGAAGGTAGGCCAAGGCGAACATTACCGTAATTCCAGTGCTGCCCATTGCTTCACCCATTGGCATATCACTATCGGGCATCATGAAGAGCATAATAAATGCGATGATGCTGATGGCAATTAAACCGATTTTTACAATTTTATGCATTATACTTGATTTAAAGGTCCGACTATTATTTTTTGTGATCTACCAACATATCGATTAAAGAAATCGATGAATCTTCCATGTCATTTACAATGCTATCGATTTTAGCAATAATATAGTTGTAGAAAATCTGAAGTATAATCGCCGTAATAAGACCGAATACCGTTGTTAATAATGCCACCTGAATATCACCTGCAATAAGTGATGCACTCAAGTTACCGACCGCACTAATTTTCTCGAAGGCCTGAATCATACCGATTACCGTACCCATGAAACCAAGCATCGGCGCAATCGCGATAAACAGTGATAACCAGGAAACGTTTTTCTCTAACTGTCCCATTTGAACTCCTCCGTACGAAACAACCGCTTTCTCGGCAGCCTCAACACTTTCCCCTGCTCTATCGAGACCTTGGTAGTAAATTGAAGCAACGGGGCCTTTGGTGTTTCTACAAACTTCCTTAGCAGCCTCAACACCACCGGATGCTAACGCATCTTCGACCTGTTGTCTTAGTTTTGAAGTATTTGTACTAGCCAAGTTTAAATAAATGATTCTTTCAATAGCTACCGCCAAACCGAGTATCAAACAAATCAATACAAAGCTCATAAAGCCCGCACCACCCTTGATGAATTGCTCTTTAAGAACCTGTGTAAAACTTCTGTCCGCTGGAGCGGCATCATCTTGCACCAACATTGTAGTGGCTGCGATTGTTGTCAAATTTGATACAACCGATGAAGTGGTCGCTTTTGCATTTACCGTATTTGTACTTAATACAAATAACCCAGCTAGGGCCAGGATAGAGAATAATTTTTTCATTTTTTTCAAACTTAGGATTTCGATTAGTTAATTGTGTTAAAGATAAAAAAATTTAGTAATAATAAAAGTAAAATAAAAATGCAGAGAGGAAGGGATTCGAACCCTCGATACACTTTTGGTGTATACACACTTTCCAGGCGTGCGCCTTCGACCACTCGGCCACCTCTCTAGTTTAGCCTTAAAGGTTGCCCAAATAACAAAAAAAATATTAGTTGAGGAAATATAAGCCGTTATTTTTATTCCATCTCTCCCCGGATAGAAGTCTCAAAAATAGTTTTAAATGATGCCATGGAAACATCTTGTCCGAGCATATACATCAGTTTGGTTACGGCAGCCTCGGTGGTAATATCCTTGCCATTAATGATTTGCAATTTTTTTAAGTGCTGGCTCGTCTCATATTGACCCAATAGTACACTGCCCCCAGAACACTGTGTCACATTGACCAAAATCAATCCTTTTTGCAAGGCTTCTTTCAAGCTTTTTGTAAACCAATCATAGGTCGGCGCATTTCCTGCACCATAGGTTTCCATTATCAAAGCTCTTAATCCGTCGCATTGTAGTACATTTTTGAAAAAAGCTTCGGTAATACCGGGAAAGAGTTTTAAGACCCCTACTCTATTATCCATCACCTTATGAACGCGCAGTGACTTTGAGCGCCCCCTGGGGAGCAGATTCTCCTTATATATTTTAAGATGCACTCCAGACTCGGCTAAGGGCGGATAGTTTAAGGACTGAAAGGCCTCAAAGTGCTCCGCATTGATTTTAGTGGTCCGATTCGCCCTGTATAGTTTATATTCAAAATACACACAGACCTCCCTAATTATTGGACGACCTCTTTCTTGCGACGCCGCAATTTGTATTGAAGTAATCAGGTTCTCTTTGGCGTCAGTACGCAAATCACCTATAGGCAACTGTGAACCGGTAAATATCACCGGCTTTGACAAATGTTCCAGCATAAAACTCAATGCAGAAGCACTATAACTCATCGTATCACTGCCATGCAGTACAACGAAACCGTCGTGATCTTCGTAGCCACCCTCAATAATCGAGGCGATATTGGCCCAGTGCCCTGGGTCCATATTGGAGGAGTCAATAGGGCAATCAAACGAAATGGTTTCGATAGCGCAATCGAGTTGATACAACTCTGGAATATTACTCTGCAGCTTATCAAAATCGAACGCCTTTAGGTTTCCAGTGGCGTAGTCCTTGACCATACCTATGGTACCGCCAGTGTAAATCAATAATATATTGGTCTTTCCAATAGTAGTGTTCATTGTTTTTTCGGTATTCAAAGCTTCGAGAGACACTTCTAAATCTTAAAAATATCCTTTGAGTTTTGTGTGGTTATCGTTGCGATTTCGGCCTCATCAACGCCATAAATGATACTCAACTTCGCAAGCACATTGATCAAATAAGCACTTTCATTCCGCTTTCCCCGATAGGGAACCGGAGCCAAGTATGGCGCATCGGTCTCCAGAACCAAATGCTTCAGGTCGATTTCCTTTAAAAAAGTATCGATTTTACCGTTCTTGAACGTGACTACACCTCCTATACCCAACTTCATATTATATGAGATGGCTCGTCTGGCCTGTTCAACGGTTCCTGTAAAGCAATGGAAAATACCATAAAGGCCAGGACCCTTTTCTTCTTCGAGCACTTCGAAAATCTGGTCAAAGGCCTCACGGCAGTGAATTACAATCGGTAGACCATGCTGCTTGGCCAACTGTATTTGAAACTTGAACGCCTCACGCTGCTGAGCGAAAAAGCTTTTGTCCCAATACAGGTCGATTCCTATTTCCCCTACCGCGACGAATACGTGTTCGTTCAACATTTGGGCTACATGAGCAAGTTCATCTTTGTAATTTCCTTTTACATGAGTGGGATGGAGCCCCATCATGAGAAATATATTGTCAGGATACTTTTCCTTCAAATCGAACATCGCCTCGGTATAAGAGGAATCAATGGCCGGAAGAAAAAAACGACGGATTCCTTTTGACATCGCATTCGCTATCACTTCGCTTCGGTCATCATCAAAGGCCTCACTATATAGATGGGTATGTGTGTCGGTTAAAACCATGTGGCAAAAATAGGTTTATCTTTGTCAAAAAAATCAATGTCGAGCTTGAAAAAATTCCTGAAAAAGAAAAAGTACATCAAGGTACCGTTGGTGCTCACCACGACCAATCACTTTGAAATAGTCGCCAAACTAAATGGGATTTCCGGAAGGTTTATCTTAGATACAGGCGCATCGAACACTTGTGTTGGATTCGACAAAATAGAATTTTTCAATCTCACCTCAAAAGAATCCAAAATCAAGGCAGCCGGGGCAGGCGCAACGAACATGGAAACCCTGGTTTCCACAAAAAACAAAATCAAAATCGGCGATTGGAGGAAAAACAAACTCAAAGTGGTCTTGTTCGACCTTGTACATGTGAATGAAGCACTGACCACTCATAAGGCACTACCGGTCGATGGCATCATCGGCGCCGATATTCTTAAAAAGGCAAGGGCAATTATCGATTATGACAAAAACTGTGTCTATTTGAAAGAAAAATAGCACTAAGGCCCAATTATCTACTGTTTGTCGACTTATTTTAAACTTCTCTACGTAACTGACTAAATTTGAGGCATATAACCCAACTATAACCTCATTTATGAATCTTTGGAAAAACCTAAAAAAACCGCTGTATTTATGTGGCGCACTGTTCATAGGCAGTTGTTCCGTGGATAGCGAGCTTCTGGACATTAAGGTCACAGCAGAAGACCTGGCTCTCAAAGAGCAACTTACCGAACTATCAGGTAGCCTAGACTTTTACATTTTACCGGAAAGTGATGATCTTGAAAACATTCCGGCGGACCCTAAAAATCCGCTGACCGCGGAAAAAGTGTTGCTTGGGCAATTGCTTTTTCATGAAACGGGCCTTGCGACCAATGCCAAACTTGAGGCGAACAAGGGCACGTATTCCTGTGCTAGTTGCCACCATAGCGCTGCCGGGTTTCAAAGCGGAATAAAGCAAGGCATAGGCGATGGCGGAAGCGGGTTCGGACTTTTCGGAGAAGCGCGAAAGCTTACAGCCGATTATACTGCGGAAATGGCCGACGTACAACCCATAAAGTCACCAACGGTATTAAACGCAGCTTATCAAAAAGTCATGCTGTGGAATGGTCAATTCGGTGCTACGGGTCCGAACTTGGGAACGGAATCGAACTGGACACCTGACACACCCAAAGAGACCAACACCCTTGGATTCGAAGGTGTGGAAACCCAGGCCATAGCTGGGCTGACCGTACATAGAATGAGTGTTACAAAAGAATTTTTAGATGATAGCGGCTATACCTTCCTGTTCGATCAAGCCTTCCCTAATTTGCCCGAAGCCGAACGGTATACGCTGACTACGACAGGATTGGCCATCGCGGCATATGAAAGAACACTACTTGCCAATGAATCGAACTTTCAAAAATGGCTTAAGGGTTCATCAAACGCAATGTCCATTGAAGAAAAGAAAGGGGCGGCCTTATTTTTCGGAAAGGCCAATTGTTACGAATGCCATAGTGGTCCCGCGTTAAATTCAGAAGCATTCTATGCCCTTGGTCTAGGTGATCTCGCAGAACCTGCCGTTCCGATTTTAGTAGATGAAGCTACGAAAAAGGGGCGTGGAGGTTTTACTAAAAACCCATCTGATGATTATAAGTTCAAGGTACCACAACTCTACAATTTAAAAGATGTGAATTTCTTCGGACATGGAGGCAGCCTTCAATCGATAAAAGAGATCATCGTGTACAAAAACAGAGCTGTTAAGGAGAGTTTTGATGTCAGTGACGAACACCTGGCAGATCAATTCATTCCTTTGAATTTAGACCTTGACGAAATCGAACAACTCACCCAATTTGTTGAAAACAGCCTTCAAGACAAAAATCTACAACGTTACGAGCCTTCTGGACTTCCAACAGAAAAGTGTTTTCCCAATGCCGATAGGCAATCAAAGGAAGATTTAAATTGTGACAATTAAGAAAGACCATCAAAAAATGACTGTTACCTTATGGCAGAAGATCCAGGAGTAATCTCTCGGGTTCAATGACCCTGTCAATCAACGAAAAACGCGCTGTCATAGGTTGTCTATGGCAGCGCGTTTCTTTCAAATGACCTTTCTGCGAAAGCTACATTTCCAGTGCTTTCTTAATATCATTGTCCATCAACAATTCTTCAGGGCTTTCTAGGGCTTCTTTGACTGCAACCAAGAACCCAACGGATTCCTTACCATCGATAATACGGTGATCATAGGACAAGGCCACATACATAATAGGGGCTATTGCTATGGCCCCATCTTTTGCTATGGGTCGCTCTACAATATTGTGCATCCCCAAAATCGCACTTTGTGGCGGGTTGATAATCGGTGTGGACAACATAGAACCAAAAACACCTCCATTGGTGATGGTAAAAGTACCCCCTGTCATCTCGTCAACGGTAATCTCTCCTTCCCTTGCACGAATCGCCAACCGCTTGACTTCGGATTCAATTCCTCTAAAAGTCAAGTTTTCGGCATTTCGGATGACCGGCACCATTAGGCCCTTAGGTCCTGAGACGGCTATGCTAATATCACAAAAGTCATAGCTGATCATTTCTTTACCATCGATCATCGAATTGACGGCCGGGTACATTTCAAGGGCGCGAACCACCGCTTTAGTAAAGAACGACATAAAACCAAGACTCACACCGTGTTTGGCTTTGAAGTCTTCTTTGTATTGCTTACGCAACTCGAAAATAGGTGACATATCAACCTCATTGAAGGTAGTCAACATTGCTGTTTCGTTCTTGGCCGAAACCAATCGTTCAGCTACTTTTCTTCGCAGCATGGAAAGTTTCGAGCGACGCTCTCCCCTACTACCGCCTGTTGGGGTTCCCATCGCAGGTACTGCCTTCACCGCATCTTCCTTCGTTATTCTTCCATCACGCCCTGAACCCTTTACGGTATTTGAAGCTATCCCCTTTTCATCTAAAATCTTTTTGGCTGCAGGTGAAGGTGTTCCTGAAGCATAGGTCTCCTTTTGGGTTGTGGTAGCCACTTCCTTTTTCGGCTCTTCCTTAACCTCGGTTTTGGGTGCATCCTCCTTCTTTTCGCCTCCCTCGGGTTTGGCAGCACTAGTGTCGATCAAGCAAACTACGGCACCTACCTCAACAGCATCTCCAACCTCAGCTTTAAGGGTTATGATACCACTTTGTTCAGCTGGCAATTCCAAAGTTGCCTTATCAGAATCCACTTCAGCGATTGCCTGGTCTTTTTCTACGTAATCCCCATCTTCAACAAGCCATTCCGCAATCTCTACTTCGGTAATCGATTCTCCCGGAGACGGGACTTTCATTTCTAAAATCATAATACTCTATAATTTGCTCTATTATTTTTTCTTCGCTGGGCGCGTCATGTTGTCTTTGGTCTTATCGAACACAAAATCGATGACCTGTTGGTGCCTCATTTTCGATCGCACTGCACTACCGGCCGCTGGTGAGGCATAAAAGCGCCTTGACGCTACCCTGAACTTACTTGCATCTTTAAAATGCATCAGTAGATGACTCCATGCACCCATATTTCTTGGCTCTTCTTGAGCCCAAACCCAATCATTTGCGTTTTTATATTTTGCCATTACCGCCTTCATTTGGTCATAAGGCAAGGGGAACAATTGCTCCAAACGAACTAAGGCCACATCATCACGCTGTTGTTCTTCTTTAACGGCCAAAAGATCGTAATAAAATTTACCTGTACAAAAAACAAGACTTTTTACTTTTTTCACATCGGCATTGACGTCATCGATCACTTCTTGAAAAGCTCCGGTCGCCAGCTCATCAACAGAAGAAACCGCCTTCGGATGTCTCAAGAGGCTTTTGGGTGTGAAAATAATCAATGGTTTTCTGAATTTCGCTTTCATTTGTCTTCTCAACAAATGGAATAGGTTTGCCGGCGTTGTGCAATCGGCGATGTACATATTATCGCGTGCACAAAGCTGTAAATAACGCTCCATGCGTGCAGAGGAATGTTCGGCTCCTTGCCCCTCATATCCATGGGGAAGTAGCATCACGAGCCCATTTTGCAACTTCCATTTATCCTCGGCAGCAGAGATATATTGATCGATCATGATCTGTGCGCCGTTGCTAAAATCACCAAACTGGGCTTCCCAAATGGTCAGCGTATTTGGGCTCGCCATCGCATAACCGTAATCAAAACCTACCACTCCATATTCAGATAAGAGGGAATTATAAATCTGAAAACTCCCTTGCTTGTCGGAAATGTGATTTAATAAGAGTACCTCTTCTTCGCTCTCCTCAACCTTCATTACTGCATGTCGATGCGAGAAGGTCCCTCGCTCCACATCCTGCCCTGAAATTCGAACACCATACCCTTCTTCCAATAGCGTTCCATACGCCAAGAGTTCACCCATGGCCCAGTCTAACCTATCGGTTTCAAAGAACATCTTTTTTCGATCTCCTATCAATCGTTCGACTTTTCTCAAGAACTTTTTATCGGTGGGAAGTTCCGTAATGACTTTCGCGATAGCACTCAATTTTTTCTTATCGAAAGTGGTATCGACCGCATCCAGCATTTCCCACTCTCTCACATTTTCAAAACCCTTCCATTCATCGGCCATAAAAGGCGTAATGACAGTTTTGTCTTCCTTACGCGAATCTTCCAACTCCTCTTCGAGTGACGATTTGTACTCTTCTTCTAATTTTTTCACGAATCCATCGTCAATAACCCCTTCCTCCAGTAAGCGTGCGGCATAGATATCCCTAGGGTTCTGATGTTTCGCAATGGCTTTATACAGTTTAGGTTGGGTAAAACGAGGTTCGTCCCCTTCATTATGGCCGTATTTTCTATATCCTAAAAGATCCAGAAAAACATCGCGATTAAATCGCATACGATATTCCAAAGCAAAAAGAGAAGCATGAACAACGGCTTCCGCATCATCTGAATTGACATGCAGTACAGGACTCAAAGTCACTTTGCCCACATCAGTACAATAGGTAGATGATCTGGCATCAAGATAATTAGTGGTGAAACCAATTTGATTGTTCACTACGATATGTATGGTTCCGTTTGTTCTATAACCATCTAACTGCGCCATTTGCACGACCTCATAAATCAGGCCTTGCCCTGCTATTGCAGCATCACCATGCACGACTATCGGTAGTACTTTTGAAAAATCATCCGCATAATGGGCATCTTGTTTCGCTCTTGCAATACCCTCGACCACTGCTCCCACAGTTTCCAAATGCGATGGATTCGGCGCAATGTTCATCTTAATCTTGTTGCCATTATCCGATTTTCGATCTGATGTCCATCCCAAATGGTATTTGACGTCACCGTCGAAGATTTCCTGTTCGTAGTCCTTACCATCGAATTCACTGAAAATATCTTTCGCCGCCTTTCCGAAAATATTGGTGAGTACATTCAACCGTCCTCTGTGTGCCATTCCCATGACAAATTGCTCTACCCCCATTTCGGCAGCACGTTCGACCACAGCATCCAAAGCAGGTATCAAAGATTCGTTTCCTTCAAGGGAGAAGCGTTTTTGTCCAACATATTTGGTATGTAAAAAGCTTTCGAAAGATACGGCCTGATTCAACTTCTTAAGGATATGCCTTTTTCGCTTCTCATCGAAATTGGGATGATTGTCATTGACATTGATCCAATTTTGAATCCACAAAACACGTTCAGGTTTTCTGATGTACATGTATTCTACACCAATGGCACTACAATAGATGTTGGTCAGATGCTTGACGATATTTCTTAAACTACTCGACCCGAGACCCAATATCTCACCTGCGGTAAAAACCGTATCCAAATCGGAACTTTCCAAACCGAAATTCTCGAGTTCCAGGGTCGGTATATACTTGCGGCGCTCGCGCACCGGATTGGTCTTTGTAAATAGATGCCCCCTACTGCGATAGCCATCGATCAGTTTCAATACACGGAATTCTTTTTGAAGCGACTGCGGAACGGCAACGAGGCCATCACCTGTCATTGCATCCAAGTCAAGTTCATCAAGCGAGCTTTCCATGCCGAAATCATAGCCTTGAAAAAAAGCACGCCAACTAGGTTCAATGCTATCGGGACTTGTCAAATACCGATCATACAATTCTGAAAAGAAAGACGTATGTGCGGCATTTAAGAAGGAATATTTATCCATAAAACAGTTCTATGTGAACGATATAAAAGTTCATCAAAAATACAACATTTACCATATCTAGTAGTATCTTAGGGATGTAAATACCAGTCAAAGTCGAACAATGATGATTTTTGTAAAGCCCCTTAATCGCAAAACGTTCTTTTTAGGTCTTTTCTTGCTTTTTTCCATAGGTTTTTGTTTTTCCCAAAATCCACAGGGCAACGGCAATTTTTGGGACAAGATCCGTTTTGGTGGAGGTATCGGACTGAATTTTTCAAATGGTGGGTTCAATGGTGCCCTATCTCCAAGCGCCATTTATCAGTTCAACGAAATTTTCGCAGCAGGGATCGGGGCCAACGTCAATTTTTTCAAATTCAACGACCAGCAATTATGGGCATATGGACCGAGCGCAATTGTGCTCGTCAACCCCATACCAGAAATTCAACTTTCGGGCGAGTTCGAACAACTTAGGGTAAACACTTCGATACGTACTCTAGGGAGCACTGTTGAAGAAGACTATTGGTCCCCTGGTCTATTTCTCGGAGCAGGATACTCGACTAACTTTGCAACTTTCGGCATTCGATACAATGTCTTGCACGATAGTGAGGATAGTATCTATTTAAATGCTTGGGTACCTTTTATTCGGTTGTACTTTTAGGGGGTATACTTTTTCTTGTACCACACTTTCTGAAGTTCGCGTCGCAAGATGAGCAAGGTCATTTGTTCAGCGACCTCGACCACGTCGGTCATATGGATATGTTTGAAAGCCTTCTCCGGCACGTCAATCACATAGAGTAGCTGCAAGTATTCATCAAATTTTTCCAGGATCAAGTAATACACTTTTTCATGGATAAGAGACGATAGCGCCTTAGAATCGAGGCTATTCGGAATTTCAATAGGAATATTGGCCAATCCGAAATCTTTTCTCAATTGCGCCACTAACTTCGGAAAGAGCTGTTCACGATGAGCAGCCTCAAGAAGCACATCGCTATTTGGGTAATCGAAAGTCATGCTTCATTCTTTGTAGACTACCCCTTCCTTCATTACGAAAATGGCTTTTTCAAGGGTAGCTACATTCTTTGTAGGGTCTTCATCAACGGCGACGATATCCGCTAAAAAACCAGCCTTTAATTGTCCTAATTCATTTTTCATTCCCAAAAGTTCGGCATTTGTGGTGGTAGCAGCCTGTATGGTCTTCATAATCGGCATTCCAGCTTCATGCATGAAGCCGAATTCCTTTCCGTTTTCCCCATGTGGAGAAACACCGGCATCGGTTCCAAAAGCGATGGGAACCCCTTTTTTAAAAGCCTTCCCGAAAGTCACTTGACTTACCGGCCCTATTTCGCGGGCCTTTTTTGCCACTACCGGCGGTAGGTATCCCGGAATATCGGCCATTTTAGCCGCTGCCTTACCCGCTGAAATGGTCGGTACCAGATAGGTATTATGTTGCACCATTAAATCCATGGTTTCCTCACTCATCAAGGTACCATGTTCAATGGTTTTTATGCCTCCTAAAACCGCCCTTCGCATGCCTTCGTCACCATGGGCATGGGCCGCGGTAAGAAATCCGTAGTCTTTGGCCGTTGCGGTAATCGCCTTGATCTCTTCAATAGTGAACTGTGGATTTTGACCGTTTTTAGCTACACTCATTACACCGCCGGTAGCAGTTATTTTTATACAATCCGAACCATCTTTGTAACGTTGTCGAACTGCTTTTTTGGCATCTTCGGGTGAGTTGACCACACCTTCTTTTGGGCCCGGGTCTCCCCGTAAATCTTCTCGCATTCCGTTCGTAGGGTCTCCATGACCTCCGGTGGAGGCAATCGTCTTACCGGCCGTGAAAATTCGAGGCCCTTTTACGGTTCCTTTGTTGATGGCATTTCTCAAAGCGATATTCACGCCTGAGCCACCCAGATCCCTGACGGTAGTAAAGCCGGCCATAAGGGTACGTTCAGCATATACGGTAGCCTGTAACGCAACATCCGCAGGGTTTTTGGTAAAACGCTCTAAGTATCTACTGGGGCTTGATTCGCCTTCAATGTGCACATGCATGTCAATGAAACCGGGCAACACGGTTTTGCTCTTCAAATCGATGACCTGATCATCTCCAGAGCCCGAAGTGAATCCGTTTTGAATACTTTTGATCTTGTTTCCGGATACAACTATGGTCTTTTCCTTTAAGACCTTTCCGGTCTCGGTATCCACAATATTGCCGCACTGCAGATAAAGGTCTTGAGCGGAACTAATTGTCAACTGAAAAATAGCAATAAGGAACAGTATTCTTTTCATATCAGGGTTGGTTTTAAACAAAAATGCGAAGAAATATACAACTATTTCTTCGCACTCGCTTCTTAACTCGCCCTACAACTAAATTTATTTCAGTCTTTAATCAGTTTCTGATTTTTTGCTCCCAATCCCAAGCCGATTTCATCGCCTCGTCAAGGGTTGATTTGGCTTTCCATCCTAGAACATTATTGGCTTTTGTGGTATCGGCATAGGCAGATATAACGTCCCCTTGCCGACGGTCTACAATCTTGTAGTTCAATTTATTTCCGGACACCTTCTCAAAACTATTGATGACCTCTAGTACTGAACTTCCCTTTCCGGTACCCAAATTATAAACCTCATAATTTGATTCGTTCGCTCGATTCAAAAGTCGCTGAAGTGCCACTACATGAGCCTTTGCAAGATCCACGACATGAATATAATCTCGAATACAGGTACCGTCGGGAGTTGGATAATCATCTCCGAAAACAGATAATTCTTTTCGCAATCCTATACCGGTTTGAGTAATAAACGGAACGAGGTTTTGAGGCACTCCTTTAGGAAGCTCCCCAATTTCAACGCTTGGGTGTGCTCCCATTGGGTTAAAATACCGAAGTGAAATCGCCTGTAAGCCCGTCGTGACCTTGCAGGTATCGGCAATAATCTCCTCACCCATCTGCTTGGTATTCCCATAGGGTGATTCGGCAGTTTTTACAGGCGCATTTTCGGTAATCGGCAACTCATCGGCTTGGCCATAAACCGTACACGAAGAGCTAAAAATAAAATTCGCCTGCGCTTTCTTTGACAGTTCGTTTAAAATATAGACCAAGGTGCCGATATTATTCTCGTAATACAATAGGGGCTTCTCAACACTCTCACCAACTGCTTTCGATGCTGCAAAATGAATGACTCCCTCAATATCATGATGTCTTTTAAAGAAGTCGACCACCTTATCTTTTTCTTTTAAGTCAAGCTTTTCAAATAGGGGCTTCTTACCGGTAATGGCCACGATACCATCGAGAACGTCTTCAGACGAATTGGAGCAGTCATCAATAATGACCACTTCGTAGCCCTCATTCTGCAATTCCACTACGGTATGCGATCCAATGAATCCTAAACCTCCTGTAACCAAAATCTTCATGTATTCGTTTTAAAGTGGGTATTTCTTTTGCGGGTCAAAACTAGCGATAAAAAAACATTAGCCGTTCACAAAATCGATTACGGTTGCAGTAATATAGTTAATCTGTTCGTCGTCAAGCTCGGTATGCATGGGCAGTGATATAACCTCCTTCACCAATTGATTGGTGACCGGAAAATCCGCTTCCTCATACCTGTCGTCCAGATACGCTTTTTGTCGGTGTAAGGGAATCGGATAGTATACCCCACACGGGATTCCCTTTTCAGCAAAGTGTTCCACTAGGGCATCTCGTTTTCCATTGGTAATCTTCAAGGTATATTGATGGAATACATGACAATCGCATGTATCGCATATGCCCTCACAGCCATTGACCGTCTTGGGGGTTACAATATGCATCTGAGCTGCAAAGGCTTCGTTGTATTTGCGGGCTGCATCTCTTCGCGCACTACAGTATTCATCTAGTTTTGGAAGCTTTGCTCTCAACACTGCCGCCTGTATGGAATCGAGCCGTGAATTGACCCCGACGACATCATGATGGTATCTTTTATACATTCCGTGATTGACCATACCCCTTAAGGTGTGGGCCAATTCATCATCATTCGTGAAAATCGCCCCTCCATCGCCATAACATCCTAAGTTCTTGGAAGGAAAGAAGGAAGTCGATCCCACGTGACCGATAGTGCCTGCTTTTTGTTTTTCACCATTGGTAGCCGTATAATTGGCTCCAATAGCCTGGGCATTGTCTTCGATGACATACAAATTGTGCTTTTCGGCCAGGGCTAAAATCGCATCCATATTCGCGCATTGGCCAAAGAGATGTACTGGCACAATGGCCTTTGTTTTTGGACCGATAGCACGTTCAATGGCCGCAACGTCGATATTGAACGTATCTGGTTCTACATCCACCAGTACAGGTGTCAATTGCAGTAAAGCGATAACTTCAACCGTAGCGGCAAAGGTAAAGTCCGCCGTTATTACCTCATCACCCGGTTTCAGGCCAAGACCCATCATAGCGATCTGAAGTGCATCGGTACCGTTCGCACATGGAATGACATGTTTTACGCCCAAATACTGCTCTAATTCCGTTTGAAAAGCTTTCACGTCCGGCCCGTTGATGAAGGCCGAGTTTTCTAAAATAGTGGAAAGGGATGAATTTACTTTTTCTTTTATGGCTTGATATTGACCGTTGAGATCCACCATTTGGATTTTCTTCATGGAGCTGTTCAATTAAATGGAAAGTCTTATTTCTCACAAAAATACGAAACGGACTTCAATCGGTTTTCATGGAAAGAAGTGTATTTTAGCGCCAAAGGATTTTCCATTGGCCATCATCTACAATCTTCTTGTTCACATTGCCTGGTTTTCTCTGAGGTTACTGGCCAAACTCAGTCCTAAACTAAAACTGTTCGTCGAGGGGCGCAAACAAACTTTCGCCATACTCGAAAAGTCGATTTCCCAGGACGATAAGATTATCTGGATGCATGCCGCCTCTCTTGGGGAGTTCGAACAAGGGCTTCCAATCATCGAAAAATCAAAATCGGAATTCCCGGACTTTAAAATTCTGGTTACTTTTTTCTCCCCTTCGGGATATGAGATAAAGAAAAACACTTCCGCCGCTGATGTGGTAGTCTATTTACCAATGGATACAAAAGCCAACGCCAAACGGTTTTTGGAAACGGTCCGACCGGCGCTAGTACTGTTTGTCAAATACGAAATTTGGCCTAATTATTTGAAGGAAATTGAATCGAGAAACATCCCCACACTATTACTATCCGCGATTTTCAGAAAGGAGCAACTCTATTTTAAATGGTACGGTGGTCTGATGCGAAATGCCCTAGCCGCTTTTTCCCATATTTTCGTTCAGAACAAGGAATCACAAGAATTATTGGCCTCGATCAATATGAACAACTCCGCGGTTTCGGGTGATACCCGATTAGATCGGGTCACCGAGATTCTCGAAAGGGACAATAACCTGCCTTTGGTCCGGGCCTTTAAAGAAGATGCCCTTTGCCTTGTTGCAGGAAGTACCTGGCCCGATGACGAAGCACATTTGGTACACTTTATCAACACCTCTTCTAAAAGCCTGAAATTCATACTGGCCCCACACAAAATAGAAAAAGCCCAAATCATAGCGCTATCGGCATCCATTAATAAAAATACCGTTCTCTTTTCCGAAGCTGATCTAGATACCATTGGCACTTTTGAGGTGCTCATCATCGATAATATAGGCATGCTCACCAAGGTGTACAGTTATGCCGATATCGCCTATGTCGGCGGAGCATTTTCTACAGGACTTCACAACACGCTTGAGCCTGCGGTTTTTGGCATTCCCGTGATTATTGGCCCAAACTACCAGGGTTTCAAAGAGGCTGAAGACCTGGTCGGCCTCAAGGGAATCCTTTCCGTACAAAATAAAAAAGAATTGAGTACACTACTCAACGCTCTGGTCGAACAGCCGGAATTACTTCAAAAAACCGGGGCTATTAATGCCACATATATCGCCAAGAATAAGGGGGCAAGCATCCAAATTATGGAGCACATCCGTACATTACTCTAACCCCATTGGCGAATCATTATGCGATATTTACAAATTACCCTGGTATACTTTGGCCTCATTCTTTTTCTAAGCTCCTGTAGAGAAGCCATTAGCGAACAGCACAATTCACCTACAAAACAAAGTCATCCAGCGCCGTCCGCTCCGGAAAAAATAGGAACTCCCGTTCGTAAAGACTCCATCAAAACGCCTACGAGAACTCAAAAAGACCTGAAAATCAAAAAGGAAAAGAAGCGCGCGTCTGATACCCTTCGGCCAAAGGTGGCAGTTCTATAGCCTTTGTTGAGATTGCCTTTGTTTTTTTGTTAGCTTTACTCGAACCAACAAACCGATCTCATGAATTCCAAAATCTTTACTATTTCACTCATCGTGGCCTTGGCAGGCTTTCTATTCGGATTCGACACCGTTGTTATTTCCGGAGCGGAAAAGAAACTGCAGCTCTTATGGGAATCGTCTGATGCCTTTCATGGCACGGTAGTTATCGGTATGGCATTGTTCGGCACTGTCGTTGGGGCGATCCTAGGAGGAATTCCAACGAACAAAATAGGAAGAAAAAACACCCTGATCTGGATTGGTGTACTGTATTCCCTTTCCGCAATCGGGTCGGCCTTTGCAAATGACCCTGTGACCTTCGGTATTTTTAGATTCATAGGTGGCTTGGGTATTGGAGCCTCAACCGTAGCGGCACCAGCCTATATTTCAGAAATAGCTCCTGCCAAAAACAGAGGTCGTTTGGTAGGCTTTTATCAGTTTATGCTTGTTTTCGGTATTCTGGTGGCCTTCATCTCTAACTATGCCTTAAACGGATTGGGCGAAAACGATTGGAGATGGATGGTAGGAGTAGAAGCCTTTCCTGCGATTATTTATACCCTATTTGTTCTAAGCGTTCCCAAAAGTCCACGTTGGTTGGTTACCAAAAACAGGATGGAAGAGGCCGAAACCGTGCTTGCTACAATTAGTCCTGAAATTTCGATCACCCAATTGAAGGAAGACATGGAGGCAGATAAAACCAGCGCAACGGCATCAGAGAATATCTTTATCAAGAAGTACCGCTTTCCCTTAATGCTGGCCTTTCTCATCGCCTTTTTCAATCAATTCTCTGGTATCAACGCTTTTTTATACTACGCACCGCGCATTTTTGAAGCCGCAGGACTTGGGGAAAACACGGCGCTGTTGAGCAGTATTGGAATAGGTGTTACCAATTTGGCCTTTACTATGTTAGGCATATTCTTGATCGATCGACTCGGAAGAAGGCAACTCATGTATTATGGGTCTTTCGGTTATATCATTTCACTGGCCCTAGTAGCAGCAGCCTTTATCTTTTCATGGGAAGGCATTGCCGTACCGATTTTCCTGTTTTTGTTCATTGCATCGCACGCAATTGGCCAAGGGGCCGTTATCTGGGTATTTATCTCGGAAGTATTTCCTAATCATTTGAGGGGTTCAGGACAGGCATTCGGCAGTTCTGTCCATTGGGTACTCGCATGGCTGATTCCATCTTCGATACCCTTTCTATTCTCATGGATAGGCCCAGGACCCGTTTTTGCCTTTTTTGCCTTTATGATGGTACTTCAGCTTGCTTGGGTACATTTCCTTATGCCCGAAACGAAAGGGATCTCCTTGGAGGAGTTGAGTAAAAAATTGAGTGGGCAAAAAAAGGGAGACCGATAGCCATCAAGTGTCGTTTTACCGATAAAACGAGCATTACATCGAAGGAACATACTAAAAATGAGTCAGTTAGTCGAATTGTTGCTTGATTAGGTCGCTTTTACCACACAATTTTGTAAATTAGAGGAAACTATACGAAAAATGGAACAGCAAATTACTCCGGGTACCCGGATATTGAATGGCTTCCTAAGTGTAATGGTGGTGGTATTGGTAGGTATTTTACTTTCCGTAGTCGTCGCACTCATACTTTGGGCCGTCGGTGTCTTTTAACCCAGCGACTTAAGTTCCCCAAAAAAATCTTAAGCCCTATTTATTCTTAAAATTATTTGACTTTTGCCATAAACCGGGCCCTTCAATATGAAGGGTCCTCTTTTTTTTGAGCACTGGGCACAACAGAAATTCCCTATTGACCCGGGCTATAGGTGACCTTCAAAGATGTCCTTTTTAAACTAGAGTCCCGCAAGTTCCCGATCTAAATTCGGAAAGGTCTTCGTGAGG
This sequence comes from uncultured Flavobacteriaceae bacterium, assembly GCA_947494565.1. Classification (GTDB taxonomy): domain Bacteria; phylum Bacteroidota; class Bacteroidia; order Flavobacteriales; family Flavobacteriaceae; genus Maribacter_C. The sequence goes on from CANLVG010000012.1 coordinate 152,824, forward strand.
GCATCGAACAATTCATTCTGAATGTCGGTCGCATACTCGGTATACACTACGTAGCTAATCATTAGCAAACAAAGGGTCAAAGATCCGAAAAGAACCCTTGAGGCAAACAATCTTTCTGAAGTATTCATCGTGGTGGTTGGTTAATTAAGACCTTGAAAAATACTTAATTTTATTTAAATTAACAATTTTTTAACAACAAAGGTTCTTTACTCCTCATACAAAATAGGTGCCGCCCTGATATATCCGTCCCAGAAGTGAATCGAGCCATCTCAAAAGAAAACCATTTCTTAGTTTACCTTACGATTGGTCGCTTCTAATTTTTAGGCAGCTTGCAACCGTCATAGAATCAAAACGGCACCTTTTGGTGAAACGTCATGCTATAGGAATTTCAATAAATCCAAAAAAAGCGCTTTCTACAAAATCGAATGAGGAAATAGACAAGCGGAGAGAAGAATCGCTTGTATTTGAAAGATTGCCAACAGTGAGTTAATACAGAGGGACGATCCGTTATTGCTCGATTGTTTTTTTAGAGAAACCAAAATACATTTTACGGTTTGTCAAACTTGTAGAATTCGACTGTAGAAACCGCTACTTTTATATTTTAAGCGCCCCCCTGCATTATTGCCAATCACTAAAAAACTAGATGAAGCAAAATTGGGTAAATTTCCTTCTTAAAAAGGGGATATTTTAGGAAACAATAGGGTTCATTTTAAGAAATTACAAAAAAGTAACTTCTTAAAAACAAGGTATTTAAGTGGTTTTGAATGCTCTTTTTCGGAACATCAGCGCTATGGTCACATTTTCGGCAAAAATGGGGGTCATTTTTGACACTTACTCCATAAGGCCACACCGACCCTAAAGATTACTGGCCATACCAAAATATGCCACAGACCTCACTCTGCAGGTACCTTCTTATATTCGGCAGGACTTTTTCCAAGTTCTTTTTTGAAGCATTTCGAAAAATACTTTACATCATTAAAACCGACGACATAGGCGGCATCAGCTACGGAATAATCCGTCTCAGTCAAGTACATGGCAGCCTTTTTAATACGCGTACTCCTAACGAATTCCACCAAGGTCCTACCCGTTAGGGCCTGGCATTTTCTATAGAGCGACGAGTGGCTCATATGCATCAGTTTGGAAAGCTCATCAACGCGAAACTCTGAATCTTCCATTAGAGTATCGATATGACCCACTAGATCGGTCAAAAAAACCTCGTCTTTCGATTTGACCGTTGGTTTGGATGGGGAAACAATCAAATCGGCCTTTATTTTCTTGACGAGACGCTCTCCCCTTGTAATGATATTGTGTGATTTCAACAACAATTCATTCGTACTGAATGGCTTGGCCATATATTCGATGACCCCGGCCCGCAACGCGGAAACCCGGTTCCGCGGGTTATCTTCGGCCGTCATAAGGATAATGGGAATATGGGCAGTGGTCTTGGTATCACGTAATTCTTTGGCCAAAGTTATACCGTTCTTCTTAGGCATCATGATATCGCTTACGATCAAATGGGGAAGCTGCTCTACCGCTAGTTGATAACCTTCGACCCCGTCGCTCGCCAGAATGATATTGTAATATCCCCCAAAGAGATCCTTGAGATAGTCACGTAGTTCAAAATTGTCCTCCACAATTAATACGGTCTTGTCGAAGTCGCCATTTAATAGGGTATCATCTGCCTGTTGTATGTTGACCACCGGCCTGCTTATATCTGATGTATTTTCAATTTCAGGAGCGATAGTGGCTACCTCTGACGCTTGGATTTGCAAAGGCAACAGCGCCGTAAAACAAGTAATCCCTTGGTTCGAATTGACCATAATAGTTCCCTGATGGAGCTCCATAAGTTCCTTGGAAAGGGCCAGGCCGATACCGGTACCCGATTCTTGGTCCTCCTCCCCTTGATAAAACATCCGAAAAATATGCTTCTGGTCCTTTTCGGATATCGCAGCGCCCGTATTCGTAAAAGAAATCAAGGCATTCTCTCCCCTACTGTCACGTTTTAACGCGATTTCAATATTCCCTCCCTTAGGGGTAAACTTAAAAGCATTCGATAACAGGTTATAGAAGACATGTTCAAGCTTTTCCGAATCATAGACGGCACCCCAATCATTACCGTCCACCTTGAAGGTGAAGTTGATATCTTTACGGTCGGCCAATTCATCGAATGAGTTCTTCACTCGTATAAGGTCGGTTCGTAGGTCACTTTGGGCAAAACTGACTTTCAACTTTCCTATTTCCTTATTTCGGACGGCCGTAAGTTCAAAAACAATACGGGAGAGGCGCTTCACATTGTGGGAAATCATATGCAAACGCTTCTGCACTGGGGGGCTCTTCTTCAAATTAGCTGATTGCAGCATATTCTCGACAGGAATCAAGATCAAAGACAAAGGCGTCTGAATTTCATGGGAAATCTTGGAGAAAAAGTCCATTTTCATTTGGTACAGTTGCCTATCTCCCTCATACTTCAGTTGTTGTAGCTCCACGTTACGTCGAAATCGCAACCACCAAACCAGGGCAATTAACAGACCAACGACCATTAAAACATATCCCAGATATGCCAACGGGTGTCTATAAATTGGGGGAGAGATCTGTATGTTGACAGTTCTTAGAGGGATATCCCACGACCCTGCCTCCGTACCGGCCCGTACCTGAAACTCGTAGGTACCGTCAGGCACCTTAGTATACGAGGCTGTTCTAGAATTCAGCGGTGTGACCCAGTTATCATCCAACCCTTTTAAACGATAGGAGTAAAAGTAATTTGGTGAAAGCACATCGTCAAGGGCCAAGAACCCTATCGAAAAGGAGGACTGTTCGTAAGTGAGGGCAATTCGGTCGACATTGGCGATTCCATGGGTCAACTGATCCGGAATGACCGAGAGTGCCGGTTCGTTCAAGATCTGGATACCTTCAATAACCAGTTGAGCATCGGTATTGGCTTTTTCAAGCTTATCGGGATCGAAATAGTTGACTCCACTTAGGCTCGCAAAATAGAACTTGCCTTCGTCATCCTTGTACGAACCTGCCAAGAACCTTGAATCGAGAAAACCGTCGTTCTTGGAAAAAACACTATAGTCTCCCGTATTCGGATTCAAGCGCCAGAGCCCGTTGACTGCGCCCAGCCATATATTGTCTTTGTCCTGCGCTACAACGGATTGAAAACTGATACGCTCAATTGCCGTTATATGCGTATAATCACTATATTTCTTTGTATTCGTATCAAAAGAGTACAAGCGGCCATTATAACTGACCAACCACAACACTCCTTCATTATCCACGTCTATGATCCTGATTCCTTTAAATGCAGGATCCACTTCTCTCTTGCTAAAAATATCGTAGTATTCAAAATCCGATTTTTTAAGGTCGGTAGCATCCTCCTTAAATTTATAAACCCCATTTTTAGCACTGATCCAAAGCGTGCCCTCCTTGGTTTCGACCACATCTCTTCCTTGAGATCGATCTGTACTGAAAGACGCCCCACTGTATTCTGCCAAAAGCACCCCTTTTTTCGAATACACGAAAAAACCCATTTCGGTCAATACCCAAACCCTATCCTTTCGGTCTTCATAAATTTCATGAATAATGGATGCGCGCATTCCTTGTTTATCAGCAATAGGAAAGCGAACCGCTTTCTTGCTCTTCTTATCGAACTCCCAAAGACCATCGCCAAGCGTCGCCACCCAAATCGTGTTCGCTTCTACTTCAAAAACCACTTGCACAGAAAGTCCACTGCTATAATCATCTGCTACGAGATAGGCCTCCTTACCACCAGTATCTGGATCCACTCGCAAAATTCCCCTACCTTCCGTCCCAAACCAGAGAGACCCGTCTTGTGATTTCAAAAGTGATCGTACCCGTGCAGGTTTGTTGTACAGTGCAGCGGAATAGCTGCTCACTTTCGAATCCGTATCCTCACTCAAAATCACGTTGATATCTCCATAATCACATGCAATCCAAAGATTTCGGTTATCGTCTTCATACAAATCACCGATCGAGTTGCTGCTCAGGGTGTTCGAATCAAAGATACTGTAGGTTAGGATTTCCAACTGGTTTCGTTCGGGGTCGATTCTGAACAATCCGTCCGGGTCGGTACCTAACCAGATATTCCCTTTAAAATCACAAGTGAGGACAAAAAAAGAGGTCTTGGTCGCCTGCAGAATTTCTTGGCTCAGAATCTCCTCTTGTATGAATTTTTTGCGTTCCGGGTCGTATATCAAAATCCCTAAATCTTTAGCTGTCGTGCCAATCCAAATCCGGCCGCGCTTGTCCAAAGCGATATCCGTCCAGAAGGTTGTTGGCATTTCTTTGGGCATCTCAATATATGCAGAGGTATTTGACTGAGTGTCATACATAATCAATTCTCCCGTTCTTTTGATCAAGAAAAGCTTTCCGGCCCCATTCTTCAACATTCTCATTATTCTGCCAAAACTATCAAAATGTCCAGGGAGGGGGTGTTCATGTTCAATAGTATCGTTATCTGAATCAAAGAGCAAGAGCTTCCCGTCGAGGGTAGCCATCCAGATTTTATTTCCGTCAGGAAGCATGCGCTTTATGCGATAGTCTTCAAGAGGGGCACCTTCAATGGACTGCGGGCTAAAATCTTCTTGGCTATTCATTCGGGAGACAAAACCTAATTCTGATCGGATCCATAGTACCCCGGTTTCATTCTTGGCGATACCTTGGACCATATCGTCCCCTATTTCTTGGTGAAAGATACTTTCATAAGGAATCGACTTGAATTCGTGACCGTTATACTTGTTGATTCCGTCGATCTTTCCAATCCACATATACCCAAGAGTATCTTGCACCATGGGAATCTTTTCGAATTGATGGGTAGGGATCTTATGTTCTAGTCGAAGTACCTTGGACTTACGTTGGGCGTAAAAGATGGTCACATTTAAAAAAAGGTATACATAGAGCATACCTCTACTTATAAAAGCGACCTGTCCATTTCTACTGGAACCACCAGTTTTAACTATCAACTGTAGGGCATTTTAGAAGTCATTACGACAAGAAAATGATTAGATTTAAAAATAACAATAAGATGTCAAAATAAAAAATACTCTCCACTTTGCATAAGAACGGTTTGGTATCGATTCACATAGTTTCAATACATTCCCTAATTCAGGTGCCGATAACCATTTCGTTCGACCAGAGCACTGTCAACCCTCATTTTTTCTATATCATAAGCTATGATATTAAAATAAGTGACTTGGTAATAGCGCTCCCCTCTCGATAGTTACGCGACCATCGGAAAGGCCCTTAAATACGTTTCTATAGGTATCGCCGTCATCGGTTTCAAATATTTTCACACCCGATCTGTTGAAAATTTTCACCTTATTACTGATGAGATTCTTCATACCTTCAAGGTAGAAATAATCATTTCTATCATCATCATTGAGTGTGACTACAGTATAGATTTCCAAGTTTTCGGGCTGGATACCCTCGTTCACCCTGAGAAACGTAAACATTCTATAGGAGTTCAGGGCTACCGACTTAGATACCGTTTTACCATTCGTATCGACGATTCCACCTTCACTCCTCCAACGGCATTCGTTACTATTCCACCGCGAAATGCGTATTGCGGTTTGTGGATTGGCTACTATTTCTGACCTAGTGGCAGTAGGTTTATCCCAACTCAGTGTACGTACTACACCAGTGGTGGTATTGGTATTGTATGCAAAAAGGCTCGTTTGAATTTCGGTGGCCGAGACGGGAGCGGCCGTGTCTAAATCGGCGATATTCAGTCGTGGAACAAGAACACCCTTGTCGTTCACTACAATATCCAACTCGGCGGAAGCATTTGGTAATGAGGTGCCAACACCCGCTTGGGCTCGAGAAAACAGCAGCCCGAAAATGAGGGCCAATAGAAATAAAAGGTTTGGTTTCATAGAAAACGAAATTGGAATATGACGGTTATTCTGATTGCTTTCGGCGTTCGATTTAAGAGGACATTTGGTCTTGTAAAATAGAATCGGATACGTAGGTCTCCCTTTTGGAGTGTGCCCCAAGGAGGTATTTACAATTAGTATTGAAAAGATGCCCAGTCCCATTTATTTTTGAGTATTCACTCGAAAGTCCAACACTTTAAAGCAGCTGGATCAAGTAAAAAATAATATCTGTGTTGGTTAGAAATTGATATTCAAGAGAACTCCTTGAATCCCAACGCTGTATAGGGACAGTGATTTAACCTTGATTAGGTTCAATGTAATCAATAACGAACTGTATTCCCCTTTATTCTATACCCAGTGCTTATTTTTGGTTGATGTTGGACAGGTTGGTCCATCTAATTGATCGCTCACACCCTACATAATTCGTTCAAATTCAATTTTTTGGAAAAAAATTTAGAGCACGCCCCAACCGATTGGCATCATCAGAAAAAAGTTCGTGTTCAAAGAAGATGGCGTGAATCTATTACTGAATTTTCAAACTGATCAATTGGAATACAGATTTCAACTCCATTTTTAGACGAAGTGGTTTCTTCTCCTTGAAATAGTTGATTTCAAGGCCATATGACACGAAGGTGACACCTAAATGTCGTGTATATTGCCAATGGATATCGCTAGCTTTGGACCAAACAAATTCCAATGCCATGCAAAATCAATCCCTAGGAAAAAACCTGATCTATCAAAGAAAGTTAAAAGGCTACTCCCAAGCCGACCTTTCCGCAAAGACGGAAGTCACGGTACGCACTATTCAACGTATAGAAAAGGGAGATGTCAATCCTCATCTACAAACTATAAAATTGTTAGCCTCTGCGCTTGATATTGAGGTGGATGATCTGTTGCATCTCGACAACCCAAAGGAAGAAGCCATACAAAAAAAGTGGTTGCTTCTATTGCATAGCACGCCTTTACTAGGTTTTGTACTCCCTTTTTGCAATGTACTTTTCCCATTGTTTTTATGGATTCACAAAAGGGAAGATAACCCGATATATGATAAACATGGTGTACAGATCGTCAATTTTCAGATTACGGCCATGATGTTATATGTGCTTTCATTTATTGCCTTATTGACCATAGAGAAATGGGGGTTTTTTCTATTCATTTCGATTATTCCCTTATGTCTCATAGTGATTTTAGCCAATATCATTTATGCAGTAAAATCGTATAAATGCTATTATCCGCTGGCTATTCCATTTTTACGTTTCAAAGGCAGAAAGAGTGCTGCCTCTATACTGCTATTGCTCCTTTTAATCATCTTTTCAAACTGTTCTCCTCAAAAGAGAAATACCATTGTCCGTTTGGATGGCACTACAATCACAACGGATTCACTCACCTCAAAAATTAAGCAACTCGTCAAAGATGCGAAAGTACAGGGCATGGCGGTCGCGGTATTTAATAACCATCAACCGGTCTACCAAAACGTATTTGGCTACAAGGATTTTCAGAAGAAAACCGTTTTAACCGATTCGACTAATATCTACGGGGCCTCTTTGAGCAAGGCCGTTTTTAGTGTCTTGGTCATGAAATTGGTCGAGGACAGAGTTATTGACCTTGATACGCCCCTAGAATCATATCTACCCAAAAAAATATATGAGTATGAGCCGCAAACACGTTGGCATGATAACTATTCCGATTTAAAAACGGATTCCCTCTACCACAAAATCACGGCTCGGATGTGCTTGGCGCATACTACGGGATTTGCCAATTGGCGGTTTTACGAGTCGGACAGAAAGTTAAGAGTCAATCATATGCCCGGCAGCAAATACAGCTATAGTGGCGAAGGTTTTGTGTACTTGCAGGTCGTATTGGAAAAACTCACTGGAAAAGGATTGGAAGCGCTTGCCCAAGAGCTTGTTTTCAAACCTTTGCGGATGGAGAACTCTTCGTATCAATGGCTACCTCGGTTTGAACAAGATTTTGCCTATGGCCATAGAAAAGACGGGGAACCCTATCAGAAAGACACTGACAACGAGCCTCGGGCGGGTAGTACATTGGAAACGACCTCGGGTGATTACGTCAAATTCTTGACGGCCGTTCTTACCGAAGAGCTTCTAAGTGAAGCATCTTACCATGAGATTTTCAGTCCACAAATCCGCATTCATTCCGCAGCACATTTTGGACCCAACTCCACAACTACCACGACCAAGTACGAAGGTATTAACTTGAGCTGCGGATTGGGATGGATCTATCTCGATACTCCGTATGGAAAAGCGGTATCCAAGGGAGGCCACGGAGATGGTTTTCAACACTACTCCATTCTGTTCCCCGAGTCTGGAAAAGGAATCTTGATCATGACCAATTCCGATAATGGGGAAAGCATCTACAAAGCACTACTTGAGGCAGGTATAGCGGATATATATACGCCTTGGGAATGGGCCAACTACACCCCTTATTCTGTAAACCCCAACAACTAGATCCTATGAAAAGTATATTAATTCTACTAGTATTCACGTTGTTTCATCTTAGCTGCTCGAACTCAAAAACTATTCTAATCGAACGTTTGGACGGTTCTAAAATCTCGGTTGCCGATTTAGATACACAGATTCAAAAACTAGTGGATACTGCCGACGTTACAGGTATCACCGTTTCTGTTTTTAATAAGGATACCCTAACCTATCAAAAAGCGTTCGGATATTCGAACTACGAGAAAAAAGACAGTTTAAGAATAGATGAAGTGTTCTATGGTGCTTCATTGAGCAAATCTTTATTCGGGTATCTTGTGGCACATCTGGTTGAAGAGGGTGTTCTTGATCTGGACAGGCCTTTACAACATTATTTGGACAAGCCTCTACCAGAGCTACATTTTGAAAAGGAATGGCGCGGTTTCAAAAACCTTCAAGATGACAGCAGACACGAACAGATTACCGCTCGAATGTGCTTATCACATACTACAGGTTTTCCCAATTGGAGGTGGATAAATAGAATGGGGGAGTTTCATGAGGAAGGAAAAATACAGATCTATAGCGACCCGGGAACCAGGTACAGCTATTCAGGAGAGGGTATTCGTCTACTTCAAATCGTCATCCAAAAAATTACAGGAAAAGATCTTGAAGCCCTTGCTAGGGCACTGGTTTTTGACCCATTACAAATGGATATGAGCAGCTATGTATGGCAAAAACGTTTCGAAGAAAAGTACTGTTATGGCCATACCGCAGATCAACAGGTCATTCCTAAGGACACAGAAGATGAGCCGGGTGCTGCAGGCTCCATGGAAACCACAGCTACGGATTATTCAAAATTTCTGGAACATATACTAGCACTGGAATCCCAAGATTCACCCATAACCCAACTCATGTTTGAACCGACCATTGAAATTACATCGAAAATGCAATTTGGACCGGAATCTTTAGAGACCACTACCGAAAACGAAAAAATAGGTCTTAATTATGGAATGGCTTGGGGCCTCATGACCAAAACACCCTATGGAAAAGCGGTTTTCAAAGAAGGACACAGTGATGGATTCCAGCATTATTCCATTCTATTTCCAAAAAAAGATACAGGCGTACTATTGATGTCGAATAGTGACAATGCGGAACGTATTTTTAAAGAATTACTACAAATTACCATCGGCGATAGCTATACTTCTTGGAAATGGGAAAATTACATCCCATACAATGAAAAGTAATCTTCTGAAGTTGAGGTAGAACTAAGATCAAAAAAGTCATCTTAACGAGATGGTTTTTTGGAGATTCCAGTCCAATCGATTTTCAGAACGTCAATCTGCATCAAACCATATTAGACCAAAAATGACTATTTTATACAATTGAGAAAAAAAGTGGATCGATATGTTTGAGCAATCAAAACTATTTATGGCACTCTCTGACGATCATGTGTATTCTGAAGTGTATCCTTCAGAAAGCCTCCATGACTTTGTATCACTTTATTTCGAAACCAAAAACCTTTCAGATGAACCACAACAGGTGACCATTTGTCCTGATGGGTATTTCAAACTTATCGTGCAAGTACTCCGTGGAAAGATTACCACTTTTTTTCTAACAGGACTCTGGACGAACGAGGTCGATATCGTCATTCCTCCTAAAGTAATAAGCTATGGTATTAAATTCAAGGTGATTGCGCCCGAGCTCATATTCCAAAAAAGCAATGCCATAAATGATACCACTATGAAAAAACAGTGCTGTTATCTTCCGCATTCAAACACAATAACTTAGATGCTTTCTCTAAAGCTTTTGTAATACTCAAAAAAGCGATTATTGAATGAGTTCCGAAATCAATCGCCAGAGTTCATTATCAAAGCTTGAGGGGCCGAGAGTCGCATCTCCACTGTCTTGGCCCATACGTACGACGACCAAATTCTGACTGGGTACCACGTATAGTTTCTGATCGTTCTTTCCCAAGCCGGCATACAGGTCGGCTGGAGCATTGGGAATCAACTCCGTAGTAAAAACCAGCTGCGAGCCGGGGGCCATTGAGCTTTCTTTTCCGTTGAGCCACCACAAATAACCATAAGATTTGTTCAAATCTTGGGAAGTGTTTTTCATATCGGAAAGATAATCCGGGTCATTGAGTATGGGTGTGCCCTCCCAAACACCGTTATTCAGGTTTAACAATCCAAATCGGGCCATACTGCGGGCATTGCTCCAGTACGTATTGTTGCGACCATCGGAAACCCATTGACCGGTCATTCCTATTTTGTTTTTCAATTTATTTGTAAAATAACTCTCGAAAGTCGTCATTGACGCATTGGCAACCACATCTTGAATCAGGGTATAGGGGGCATTGTGATACGACCATCGAAGGCCCGCGTCATCGACGTAAGTCAAACAATCCGGTGTTTTACAGTCCCAAGTCGTCTCGTCCAAACCTGTAGTCATCGTCAGTTGGTGCCAAATGGTAATCAAATCTTCTTTCTCGCCGGGTATGCTTGTCCAACCCTTTCCTAGATAATCCGAGGTTTTATCAGATAGGGTTAAAATACCTTCTTCCGCTGCAATTCCAGTTGTAAAGGAGGTCAGTGTTTTTCCTGCCGATGCCCAATACCATGGGGTATTCGAAGTAAAGTTATCACCATACCATTCAATGGCGATCTTCCCGTTTTTCAATACGATAAAAGCCTTTGTTCCCTTTTCGGTCAGCAACGCAAATAGTTCTTGCTCGGCCGAGACATTCCAGTTTAATTCTTCAAGGGAAATTCCTTCCCAACTATCCGAATCAATAGGCGGAAAATAGAGGCTCTGCACCTCGCTTTCGACTGGCGTAACGGTTTCACTATCCGAATCTTTTGTACAATTCGCGACAAACAAGCTAAAGCATATGTAACCGAGTAGGCGTAGATTTTTCATAGCACTGTTTTGGTTATAGGACGTATAGTGCACGCAAAGGTTTAACGCAAAAACTACTGAAATCTTGCAAAAGAAGGGTTAGGCGGTTCAAGGGCATGATAGACCAACCCAAGAATAACGGGTTTTGGTGATCCAATTGGCCTCACTCTTTTTTTAAGGTCGGCGGCATACTGTGATTTATCATCTGACGATAAATCTCAACCCTTCCATCGGTTCTCCTTCTGTAAAGGGTCAGGCCTTTACCCTGTATATAATAGGGTTTGTTTTCTTGGGTCCATTCTACATAGTACTCACCGAATTTTAACGCGTAATCGCCTAATTCGACGACGTTTACAGCTCTGGTCATCAAAGAATCACGACTAGCCCCAGGATCGTAGTGTGCATAGTAGTACTTCGAAATTGCCTCTTTCCCTTTAAATGGTGCATCATAATAGGTCATATAAATGGCATCGTCAGCATAGGTTTCCAGCTGTTTTTTAGCATCCCCTCGTAAAACGGCCTCGTAGACATATCTGCGCACTTCGTCAATTTGTCTTTCCCATACGGTGGAAGGAACAAAAAACTTAGGATCATCGCCCTCAACGTTGACAAAATTGACGTCATCGGCCTCGAAATAGCTTGAAGCTCCCCAAATATGAGCTAGGATCTTTGGGCTGCCTCCCTTTGGTTGTTTCCAGTAAGTCATGTATTTTCCGTTGTAGTCAAAAAGATTTCCTTTGGGGGTTTTATAGCGATGTTCAAAAGTGCCCAATTCAAGGTATAGTTCTCCAATTTGTTGAATTTCAAATGGTACTTTGGCGTACGAAACAGTCTCCGCTTTGTTAAAAAAAACAGCATAGTAATCGGAAAGGGTATCAAGTCCGTGCAAGGTTTGATGATATTCGGGCAAGAGATAGGCATCAGCATCAAAGATACTTTGTAGAGTTTCCAAACTTTCCGTTCGTAGGACCTCAGCAAACTTTTGACTTTGGCGGACGATAGGCTTATCCGTCTTTGGGTCGCAATTGGAAAAACTCAAAGTGTGCACGAACAGTGCTAAGAAGGGTAACGCGAATGCGATTTTAATCATCGGACAAGGATTTATAGGGTTAAAAGATCATCTGTTGGGCTATTCAAAGGGTTGACAAGGAGCTTTTTCATTCATCTACACTAGTCCTCATAGACTTTACTCGAACAAAAACACCTTCGTAAAAGAGTCCAGTGGGTTGGTTTTTAGCATCAAACTGAACGGAGCGCATTTTATACGCGTCTTTGGCAATCCAATTGTAGGTATACTTACGGTAGGTATGGGCCGGTTCTCCCTCAAAAGTTATTTTTAGTGACAGATTTCCTTCTTCATCTATCGTTCCATTCCCGATCCCCGTTCGAATCTCCCCAAAACTTGACAAGTGGGATACCGCTTTGGTGTTCGGGTTGTACAACCAGAAAATGTGACCATTGGGTTCTGGTCCATCAATAATGGACAACAGGCTGTTTTCTGTATTCAATTGGCTCGAAATGGTGTGATGGTCCGCTATTTTTAAGGTGTCGGTGGCAGCACCCCAGTTTTGGATCCAGATGTCATTCGCTAAGGTCCATTCCCCCATAAATTTTTTGAAGGGGTTTCGGGAAGATTCAATTGTTGTGAGCAACTCCTTTTGGGAAGGTCTCCCATTTCGTTCAAATACAATCGAGGTCTTTTGTGCTAAGGCAAGACTCGAAACCAACGTGCAGAAAACTAGAGTGATGACCTTCATTCTTCAAAAGGTTGAATGATTTCGTGAAGTGTTGCCCATCCGGTAGGGCTTTCGTCATACCGCTGCAATACCAACAACGTTCTTCCCCTAAATACAAAAGGGTCATCCCCATTCTTAGGAACAAGTCGCAATGCAAAACGCATTTGCTGTATGACCAAGTCTCCTTGATAGATAAATTTTTCCGTTGCTCGCTCGTCTAGAAATTCCAACTCATAGTTGGCCATGGTTTCCTTTAAACCCCTCAATACTTCCTCGCGACCTTTTTGAAGGTTGGTATAGGACAGCGCTTTGGTCACCTGCGGATGATGGTACATCTTAATGGTTTCCAAATCTCCCGATTTGAAGGCTTCCCTCAAAGCCGATCCCGTCTCGGCGACCTGATGCCGCGCTGCTTCTTCTTTCGTCAAGCCCGATGAACCGCAACTATGGAGTAGGGCAAGCAACAAACAGCCCTTTACAATGTTCGTCAGTTTTAAAATCATATTTTTTATGTATTGTTTCCCCAAAGAAAGTAGAAGTTGTTGTTTCTTAAAACTACTATTGCCGAACGGCTTAAAGGAGTTGACGAGCAGGAGAAATTCATCCGTAAGAAGGGGAAGTCGAATGTTCGATCATAAAAATGCGTTTCGTCAAGTATTCTCGGCCTGTTGTCAATTCAAAGGCCTTGACCCAACCGTACTACAGCATTTTGAGTAACTTTAAGCGTTTAGCCGTTGCTATGGGAAAATCGATAGTTGCATTTGTCACCAAATACAAGTTGTACCATCTGTTGTTCTGGTTTCTATACCACTATTTCTGGTGGTCATTGACCAGTGGCAGTGTCATCGAGGCCGCTCAAAACATCTTATTTTCGCCCTACTCCACTAAGTTTCTCTTTTATGTGGTGATGCAGGCACTTGGCGTTTATTTCAACCTGTACTTCTTGATCCCGAAATTTTTGAAGAAAGGCAATTATCTGGTGTATATTCCAGCTTTATTGCTGACGGTCATTTTGACTTCTGCCGGAATTATCGGAGGCTATCATGTGAATGCCATGGTTGTAGGCATTCCCTTTGAGGAACTCTTTAAAATAGCTCCTTCGGAATTCTTCCAATTGTTCAAGGGCAATGCCTTACCTTCTACCTTGGCCAGTATGACCTTGGCCATGAGTATTAAATTGACCAAAAATTGGATGGCATCAGAACAGCATAGAAATACGATCGAAAAGGAAAAATTACAGACTGAACTCAAATTTCTTCGTTCTCAGTTCAACCCACATTTTTTGTTCAATACCATTAATTCCATTTTCGTATTGATACACAAAGACCAAGACAAAGCCTCTATGTCATTGGCCAAATTCTCGGAATTACTGCGGTACCAATTATACCAATGCAATGAACCTTTTATACCATTGGAACAAGAACTGAATTACGTCGAGAACTTCATTGAACTCGAAAAGTTGAGGCAAGATCTCAAAAACATGGAACTGCATGTCGAACTCGATAAATCAACGATGTCGAACCTGCAAATCGCCCCTTTTTTGTTGGTTCCCTTTGTGGAAAACGCATTTAAACATGTTTCACACCATAAGACCTCGAAAAACTGGGTCAATATCAAATTAGAGGTCCTAGAAAAAAACCTATGGCTCACCGTTTCAAATAGCAAAAATATTTTGACCTTGGCACAGAAGGAGGACGCTAATGGAATTGGTCTCGCCAACGTAAAACGGCGGTTAGAACTACTTTACCCTAATGTTCATAGCCTTGAGATCATACAAGACAACTTAGCACACAAAATACGACTGCAGTTGAAGTTAAGCGATAGGGCAGTTGAGAAAAATCAAATAGCCTGATCAATATGATAAACTGCGCTGTAATCGACGATGAGCCCCTTGCCCGCGAATGTTTGGTACGGTATATTCAAAAAGTGGATTTTTTACATCTGGTGGGCGAAGGAAGCAACCCCACCGAAGTGTACGGTCTCTCTAAAAAGCAGTCCTTGGATTTGATTTTTTTGGATATTCAGATGCCTGTTATGACAGGAATGGAATACTTGAAATCAACCACAGAACGCCCCATAGTTATCTTAACCACGGCCTATCCGAGCTATGCCCTAGAAGGTTTTGAACTCGACGTACTCGATTATATGGTCAAGCCCATCACGTTTGACCGCTTTTTTAAGGGAGCCCATAAAGCAAAAGATTATTTTTTACTTCGCAAGGCGGATGAAAAGAGCACGGAGAAGGAGACAGTACCCGACTACTTCTTTGTGAAATGCGAGCATATCTATGAAAGAATCGTAATCGATGATGTGGAATATGTGCAGGCCCTCCAAAACTATGTCATTATTTATACCTCGTCTCAAAAGTACATGACCTTAATGCCCATGAAACGTATTGAGGTAATCTTGGGAACCCCAAAATTTATTAGGGTACACAAATCGTATATCGTTGCTGTCGATAAAATACGAACAGTCGAGAATTCGAGCGTCAAATTGACAAAAGAAACGATACCGGTCAGTAGAAGTTATAGAAAAATAGTGTTTCAACATGTTGTCAATACCTCACTTCTGAAAAAATAAATGCGACTTTTATTTTTATAGTGTAGCACAGGGCACACCTAAAAACTTACGCATCATTCTATTGCCCTAACGTCACTTAAATTCATGCTCAATATTTGGATCGGGGCCATTAGTTACTAAAAAGTAATTATTTTTAGTACTGTCGAAGTTTACTTCAGGTCTATGAGTAGAGCCGTAGCCCAATAATCCGTATCAGTACTAATGACGTATACCAATCTCCTGTTTTTTTTCGCCACCCTAGGGGTCTTCAATGTTATCGTCATTGCTGCGATTCTTATCACAAGACGAAAAAATCGCGAGGTGTTCCAAATGGTTTTAGGACTTCTTCTTTTGAGTTTAGCCACGCGGGTCGGTGTTTCGTGTTTTTACTTTTTCGAGCGCATCATCCACCCGACCATCATACAGATCGGTATGACAGCCAACGTGCTATCAGGAGTGCTATTGTATGTACTTATGGGAACAGGAAAAAGGAAGCTCAGGGAAATAGATAAACAACAGCTATTTTTGGTACCCGTGTTGTTGCTTGCCTTTGGTCTGATCTATCCTTTCTCGCAGCATTTTCAGGTTTGGGATTGGCGCATACGATTTGTTTTCCATGGAATTCTAACAGCCTACCTCATCGCGGCGGGATTACGACTCAGAAATCAAGATGGTCAGCGTACTAGTGCTTATAGGCCACGGACAAAAAAACTGATTTATATCGTCTTTGTTTTGCAATGCTTATCCTTTGCAACATCCTTATTTGTCAACTACATTCTCGGTCCGGTCTTGTTCTCCCTGATTTTTTACGCGGCCTCCATCTACTATTTTTTTGGAATCGAACAAAACAGAAGAGAAGTTGCCGACCGGTACGCTAACAAGAAAATAGCTGCCAAAGAAGCAACCGCTCTACTCGCCAAAATGGATTTGTTGATTTACGAATCACACTTGTACACGAACAAAAACCTGAAAGTGGCTGATTTGGCACGGCAGATGCAACTAGGCAGACATCAGCTTTCACAGCTTTTGAACGACAATTTGGGCATTGGTTTTTCAGATTATATCAATCGTTTCAGAATAGAGAAATCAAAGGATTTGCTTTTGACAAAAAGAAACCTTTCCATCGAAGGGATAGGGTATGAATCCGGGTTCAATTCAAAATCAACCTTCTTCACCACTTTTAAGAAGTACACAGGCTTGACCCCAAAGCACTACATCGAGAAAAATTCAGTTCAAGATTAGCATATCGAACTCTTTTTTCTAAGCTTTCCGTTTCCTGTCCTACAAAAAATAGTATCATTGAATAATGCGGATGATATCCTCAACAAAATGTAGATTTTTACTCCTGCCCCTATGAATTCAATAGTAAATTACACCCTATGCCTTTTTACATGCTTATCGATTACTTGCGCCTCTTCGCAAGCAACCGATAGGGGCCAAATCAAACAATTTTTAGATGTAGACTATCTTGAACCGGCAATCCGAACTGATACGCTTCGTAGGTTGAATCTCTTTATTCCCCAAAAGCAGGAGCAGCCCCCCTTGTTCATATGGATAGGCGGGGGAGCTTGGTCGTATGGAAACAAGGATGAGGAAACCGATTTTGCCCTCAAATTGGCAGAAAAAGGAATAGCGGTAGCCTCTTTAGGGCATCGCTTGAGTCCTGCCATTTGGAGGGATCCTAAACTCAACAGCGGTGTTCAACACCCTGAGCATGCCAAGGATGTGACCAGTGCCATAGCTTGGCTCTGTGAAAATAGTAAGGACTACGGCTTTGACAGCGAAAACACTTTCATTGGTGGATATTCATCGGGAGCGCACTTAGCGGCCTTGGTCAGTTTAGATGCCAAGTATCTTGAAAGTAAGGGCCTATCCCCAAAATTGATCAAGGGTATTATTCCTATTTCCGGGACCTACGACATTGTTGACTACCGAAATATATTTTTAAATGGGGATAGGCCCGAACTCGCCGTACAGCACGTGGAGGCCGTTTTTGGTCCTGATTACGAGAACTGGATGGACGGATCTCCGGTAAATTATTTGCAACACCTCTCCAGCCCTATTTTTCTCATCTGCGATAATAGCCTGTACAATTACACCAAGCTATTCGAAGATCGAATTCGAAAAACCGAATTTAGAAAAGTAACGGTACTGTATGCCTACGGCCTGTCGCACGGAGAACTATGGAGAAATCTTTCCCATTCCGAGCAAAGTATTTATCGGGAAGCTATCATAGGCTTTATTCAGGGACTATCCGATAGCACCAAAAGCGATTGAAGAACCAAATAGTTTAATATCCCTATGAAAAAAGCTTTAGTTTTCGTTACCCTATTCGTGTTGGGGTTCACTCCTGTAACCGGTCAGGAAACACCGGAGGAGCACAGCGCCGAGCCCATTCAGATCGACAAACAGCTACTATCAGGTATCGGTCTTCCCAAGATCAAACTCAAGGCGCACCCAGAACGGGAATTCTTCCAGAAAAGGGTGCATCGCGGCCAAGAACTGACCGTTTTCCTACTGTCAAGTGAAACCGCAAAGAACACCTTTGAAAATTTCCCTTTAGAAGAATTTGTCTATTTCATGAACGGCAGGGCCGATATAATGCCTTCCGATAGCTTGGGGTATTCCTTCTATCCTGGTGATTATATTGTTGTCCCCAAAGGTTTTAAGGGCGATTGGACCAATAATGGAGGGAATCGCTATCATCTTGAACTTTCGGTAATTTCAAACGAACGAAGTGATTCAGCGGTAACATCACACCGGAATAAACCCTTTGTTCTGAACAGAGATGTGCTTGCTGGCACTGATATAACGTCAATTGAAATCGACCCATATGTTGACGAACTTTATGCTGGTGTCGAACTGGAAATCAAACAGGTATCAGAAGTCCCAAAAGAGGAGGCGATAAGCTTTCTCGAAAAGGAACAATTTATACACATCCTCAGCGGCAAGCTTGTCCTTACGAGCTTTAGCGGCAAAGAGCATATTTTTTATGCAGGAGACTTTTTTATACTCCCAAAAACCTTTACCGGGATATGGCAAAGTTATGGGGCAGACCTCTTCAGAACACTTAGGGTCACTCAGAAAGGGTAGTTAGTGGATTAGCATTTGGTCATATCATTAACTAAAGAGCATCAACCTTTCAACAATAGTAATTCGCACAAGGAGTCAATATAGCAAATAACTTATGGAACAAGATTCTTTTTCCCTTTAACGTTCAAGTCTAGTAAAAGCAAAATCGTCAGCGAAAAGACACTTATCCAAACTATTGTGGGAATGTTCAGTACCTCAATTAACCACGTTGCGCTAAGAAGTGATATATCCGCAACATAAAGTAGGTTCAAAAAAAGTTCGTCAAGTAATAGAAAACTATAGCCTACTGCAAACAGGATTATTACAACCGTTCTCGTCTTTTTAGAGACCAAAGGCTCAAAATCAGTCGCCTGAAGGCGGTTTTCCAAGGCGTCCATTGTTTTCGTCGAAAAGTCATCACAAACTTCCGGGAGCACATTTCTTTTCAGATAATGCTCCAGTATCACATTCATCTCTTCAACCGGTGCAGCCTCTTCTTTTAAAAAGCTGATCACATTTTCCGTAAACTCTGGACTTGG
Source organism: uncultured Flavobacteriaceae bacterium (assembly GCA_947494565.1). GTDB lineage: Bacteria > Bacteroidota > Bacteroidia > Flavobacteriales > Flavobacteriaceae > Maribacter_C. The sequence goes on from CANLVG010000012.1 coordinate 171,954, forward strand.
GCCGTCTAGTCTAACAGACTGGATAAGTTCAATAAGGGGTTCGTCTTTTCGCTTCATCTTAAAGTATGGAATTTGATTCATCCCGTAATATGATCTCAAGCTTTTTCCTTAACTTTTTCCGAGCTCGAAATAGCTTTACCTTGATATTGGTTGTCGACAGGCTCGTGATGGCACTTATTTCTTGTATTGTATTTTCGTCAATGTAAAAGAAGGTGATTAAAAGTCCTTCCATAGGAGGTAACGAATCAATAGCTATTTTAATGAATTTTTGTTGCTCTCTGGTTTTAAAATCATCACTCTGCGAATTCGTAATGGTCTGAAATCGCTCTTCATCACTTAGCTCGATACGTCTAGTGTCAATGGCATTCCCACGCTTGTGATATAATGCCGACCTATAGGCAATTGTGTACAGCCATGTAGAGAATTTAGAAGCTTTTTTAAAGTCTCCTATACGCTGATAAGCCTTTATAAAACTCTCCTGGGCTACATCCTCCGCATCGGCAGCATTGCCCAAAACTTTTAAAGCGACCGCATATACCATCTCTTTGTATTTTTCAACGAGATACGTAAATGCGACCAAATCCCCATCTCTAACTTTAGCTACACATTCTAGGTCCTTCTCAAAACTCATCTTATCAATAAGATGCAACTCTTCACCTCTCGGTTACAGTTTTTACAGGATTAGTTTAAAAATAATTTTTATGGTTTTCTGTAACCTCAATCAGAATTCTTGCATCACATAGAAAAACAAAGTGATGAACGGAGACATTATTGTACCCATAACCTTTATAGCTGCCGTATTTGGCATTATTTATCTCTATCTTAAATCAAGACATCTTGAACGATTACACATGATTGAAAAGGGGGTGTCCTCGAATTCGCTGTATAGCAAAACGAAAACACTGGCCGTAACCTTGAAAATCGGTATGCTATGCGTTGGTATCGGCGTCGGGATTCTGATGGGTTATCTCCTCAACTCTATAACAAGCGTGCAAGAGGGGGATGTGTTTTATTCCATCTTCTCATTTCTTTTTGGCGGATTGGCGCTGATTCTAAACTATAAAATCGAGAAAAACAGGATAGATAGGTAGTAGTAGGTAATAAACCGTTGCTACCCTATAGCATGTTACCGCCACTACAGCTGAACGCCAAAACTGTTAAAGGGTTTAACCGTTCGGCAAGAACTATAACAACTCTTAAAAACGCAGGACGTAGCTGCTCTTGGTTTGGGCACTGTGTAGCACTCGAAATCGGCCCTTTACTATGCTGGCGGAGACGAAAACATCCATACAATAGTGGTCTTAGTATCAAAAAGAGGAATCATCATACGGGTCAATGGAGATAAAGGATATTTACTATAAAAAATTTATCCCAAATCCATTTGATGTCGGCGCCGAAATAATCACAAGAATTCAAACAACAAAACATGAAAAGCAATCAATTTACACCACTTCTTTTAACCATACTACTTGTCATACAAAACACAGTTTCAAATGCTCAAGACAAAAAAGACTTTAGTCAAGGCCATAAAGTAGTCAAACAAGAAATCAATCATCTTTTTAAAGCTTGGAACACTAACAATACACCTGGAGCGGCCGTCGCTGTCATACTAGAAGACACTATCGTTTTTGAAGGTGCCTACGGATCCGCGAGCCTTGAATTTGGCATAAAAAACAGTTCCTCAACACTTTTTAACATTGCTTCAAATTCAAAACAATTTACGGCCTACGCCCTCTTACATTTGGTGGAAGAAGGAAAAGTAGATTTGGACGATGATATTAGAAAGTATATCCCGGAATTACCCGATTTCGGAGAAATGATCAAAGTGAAAACACTGGCGCAACATACACATGGCATACGAGGTATCACCTATCTATTGGGAATGGCAGGTTGGAATATCGAGGATGTGATATCCAGAAAAGATGTTTTAAAACTACTCAGGCAACAAAAGGAGTTGAATTTTTCACCCGAGACGGATTTCTCATATAATAACTCGGGCTACATGCTATTGGCAGAATTAATTGAACGTGTATCAGGGAAACCTTTTCATCAATATCTCGATGAAATCATTTTTATACCCTTAGAGATGAAAAATACTGTCTTGTTTGAGGATAACCAGAAAATCATTCCCAATCTTGCCAGTCCCTATTTTTTTGATGGCACAGGTTACAAAAAGGGAATCCGAAATTCAAAGGACATTGTCGGTAATACCGGTATACGCACGAGTATTGACGACTTATGCAAATGGGTCATCAATTTTGAGAAACCAAAAATAGGAAGTAAAGAATTATTGGATAAATTGGCTCATACGGCCGTTTTAAAAAATGGAGATACCTTGAACTACGCTTTTGGGCAGAAAGTATCTCAATACAATGGCAGAAAGGTTATAAGCCATGGAGGTGCTGATGCTGGTTATAGAAGTCAGGTTCTAAGATTTCCTGACCAAAAGCTGGCCATTATCGTGCTGACGAATGATGGATCTTTGAATGCTGATGAAGAGGCTTATGCTATTGCGGATATATATCTCGACAACAAAAAAATGCTTGACGCCAATTCGTCAATTGACGTTGTCCAAAAACCTTTAAGGGCTATCGCCAAAGAAACACTAAAAAAATACGAGGGCAAATTTGAACTACAACCCGGTTTTATATTGGAGTTCAATGAAAAAGAAGAGCAACTGTACATAACAGCAACTGGTCAGGGAACCTTTCCATTGGAAATGCTTAATGAAGAACAATTTCAAATTAGAAGAATTAGCGCCACAATTACTTTTGTCAAAAATGAGAACGGTGACGTTGATACGTTGACCTTTAATCGCAACGGTCAGGATTCTACTGGTAAAAGAATAAGGTTTCATATGGACAATTCGAAGCTCCAAGAATATATCGGTATATACTATAGTCCGGAATTACGCACGTCTTATGAACTAAAAATTGAAAATGGAGTACTGACCGCTATACATCAGCGGCAGGAAATCACACAATTATCACCTCTTACTAACCAAAAGTTTTCTGGAAATACCTGGTTTTTTGGATCATTAGAGTTTGATATCGAAGAAGGTAGTGTTGTCGGTTTTAAAGTAAGCTCCGACAGAGTTCATAATTTAAGGTTCAACAAAGTTGATAAACCATTCCCCTTTTGGTAAACAAGTGCAAATTAGGAACGTGTTTTAGTTCTTATAATGTATGGAAATAAGAAAACTAAAATAGTGCCCTTGAACTCACTTTAACCTAAAGATAGTTTATAGAAAAAGTCCCCTGTGACCCAGAAGCCTTCCGAAGCCCAAATTGAGCGGAGCCGAAATGCACAGGTGGAGAGACTCCCCTCGACTGCGCTCGGGATAAACTTCTCGTCTCTCCCGAGTCGTCTTGAACATGTCACAAACAAAAAAACCTCTCACGAAGAGAGGTTTTTTAACCAAGTACAGGCGGAGAGACTCGAACTCTCACACCTTGCGGCACTAGATCCTAAGTCTAGCGTGTCTACCAATTCCACCACGCCTGCCTATCAACAGGTAAGCTTGCTTGTCCGGACATTATCCTTTCAATACATTACCTACCTGCAAATCCCAATAAATCGGGGTGCAAATATAAAGCAAAAAATCAATTCTCTAAATAGTTACCCTTCAAAAGTTCTTTTTCTTAAATTTAGTCCTGAAGTAAACTCTTTTTCATGAACAGTCCGAAAGAATATATTGCCCAAAATAAAACCCGTTTTTTAAACGAACTTATTGAACTCCTAAAAATTCCGTCGGTTAGCGCCGACCCTGCATTTTCACAAGATGTTCTAAATACTTCGAAAGCTGTTAAAACAGCATTATTGGATGCCGGATGCGATACCGTTGAAATCTATGAAACCGAAGGATATCCGATTGTTTACGGGGAAAAAATCATCGATGCGGCATTACCCACTGTATTGGTCTACGGGCATTATGACGTGCAACCTGCCGATCCCCTTGAGTTATGGGATTCACCTCCGTATGAACCCGTTATAAAAGAAACGGAAATTCATCCTGAAGGAGCGATTTTCGCTCGCGGTTCTTGCGACGATAAGGGGCAAATGTACATGCATGTCAAGGCGCTGGAATATATGACCAAAACGGACCAACTACCGTGCAATGTGAAATTCATGATCGAAGGGGAAGAAGAAGTGGGTAGCGATAACTTGGGAATCTATGTCGCCAATAACAAGGAAAAATTGGCAAACGACATTATCTTAATTTCCGATACGGGAATGATTGCCAATGATGTTCCTTCCATCACCACCGGTTTACGCGGATTGAGCTATGTTGAAGTGGAGGTGAAAGGCCCAAATCGTGACTTACATTCCGGACTATATGGCGGTGCGGTCGCCAACCCGATCAATATCTTGACCAAGATGATCGCGAGTCTACATGATGAAAACAATCATATTACCATACCCGGCTTTTACGATAAGGTAGAAGAGCTCTCGACCGAAGAGCGCGCTGAAATGGCCAAAGCTCCATTTTCGTTACAAGGTTATCAAGATGCTTTGGATATCGAATCGGTATACGGGGAAAAAGGATATACGACCAACGAACGGAATTCCATTCGCCCTACCCTAGACGTAAATGGCATATGGGGCGGATACATTGGTGAAGGCGCTAAAACCGTCATTGCAAGTAAGGCCTATGCCAAAATATCAATGCGCTTGGTACCGCATCAAGATTGGGAAGAAATCACAACACTATTTCAGGTCCATTTTGAACAGTGTGCCCCAAAAGGTGTAAAAGTCAAGGTCACCCCACATCATGGAGGACAAGGCTATGTAACACCAATCGATACCGTAGGATATCAGGCAGCCTCAAAGGCCTACGAGACCACTTTTGGGAAAAAGCCTATTCCACAGCGTAGTGGAGGCAGCATACCTATTGTATCATTATTTGAGGAAGAACTCGGTAGTAAGACCATTTTGATGGGCTTTGGACTGGACAGTGATGCCATTCACTCACCGAACGAGCATTTCGGCGTTTGGAACTACCTCAAAGGAATCGAGACCATTCCGTATTTCTATCACTTTTTTACGGAAATGAAAAAGAGTTAAGAAAAAGGACCGCTTCGCTTTTAGAGGTAAGACCTAAGACCTGATTTGGTTGAAGTTCAATATGGTCTCTGCTGTTAGCTGTGCCGCTTAGGCATCACACGTCACGCACCTTACCACCCACCCCGACTATATGGAAACCATAAGGCGAGAAACAAGACCGCTGTGCTCCCAGAAGTAAGATACAAGACAACAGGTGAAGTTCAATTATTTTCTACTGTGAGCGGTCCGGCTTAGGCCGCTGACTTCGAGCATCGCGCAATCAACTCCTAACTCCTACCTCCTACCTCCTAACTCCCAACCAATCAGATCTTTTTCACGTACTTGGTAATAATCACGATTTGTTGCGCACCCACCTTTCCTTCAATATATTCAGCGTTTTCACGATCCACGGATATTCTTCTAACAGCCGTGCCTTGTTTGGCAACCATACTTGACCCTTTTACCTTCAGGTCCTTTATCAGCACTACACTATCTCCATTTTGCAAGACCACTCCGTTGACATCACGGTGTATGATAACATCATCGGCATCTTCGCCCTCTCCCATAGCTTGGGCCCACTTTAAGGTATCCTCCTCTAAATAGATCATCTCCAGCAGATCTTGTGGCCATCCTTCCGATTTTAATCTATGGAGCATACGCCATGCAACGACCTTGACCGCCTCGTGTTCATTCCAGATACTATCATTGAGACAACGCCAATGATTGGAATCCGTTGTATCAGGATTCTCTATTTGTCCGATACAGGTTGGGCAGCCCAAGAGGCTACCATCAAGACCTCCTGTTGAAACCGGGGGAACTTCATACACCCTTAAATCATCGGTAGCCGAACACAATTCACATTTAGACCCACTACGTTCTTTTAATTGCTCGGTTACACTCATGACTTGATTTCGATTTTTGCAAACTTATCGCTTTAATTGAAAAGCAGCACCTGTTCTTGGGGGCTATATTTTCTTAAGCTGTACTATAACCCATATTTTTTCGTTATTGACCTACCTACTATGCAAACAAATTCCCAATGTCGATTTCAAAACAAAAAACGGCCCTGTTTTTCAGGTTGAGTATTTCCGTTACCGTATTTAGTGCACTCTTTAAATTCATGCCTTCCGCCTTGATTGTTCTGGGCGCCTTTGGTATGATGGTTTTTCTAAGCCTGCAATTGTATCAAAAAGACAAAAGAGAACCCTTGGATTACGTCCGTCTCCTATTGATTGTGGTCTTTTCAAGCAACTATGCATTCATTCTATTGGGCTTACCTTATGTACATGTACTTACACTGATGACCAAATTGGCCCTTATTGCCTTTCTACTACTTTACATTAAGCAAATCATCACGTCTTTTCAAGATATTACCCAGAACACTACGATGTTGTTAAGTAGTTTTAGCAGGGACGACCTGTCGTACCTACTTGCCGACCTTGCTACGGTCTACATTGTCATCGCCTCTTTATTCAAAATCCTCCATTGGGAAATAGGAATACTAAATGGCAATCTGCTATTGGCCATAGGGCTTTTTTCCGCCTTGATCTCCTTGATCGCCACTTCAAGGGAGTTAGGAAAGTAATGGGCCTACGAACGACATAATCGGGTTAAAATACGGACTATTGTAAGCTATGCTTGCATTCCACTGCTAGAATTAGACCGTATTCAAGGAAAATTCTTTTTATTTCAAAACACCACATAACGATATGTTTATCAGATAGTTATAAGGCATCCAGGCTTCATATTAGCGAACCTATTTGGGCAATCATTGTACTCTACATTTGTAGAATTAAAATATTTGTTCTATGTTTGTAGAATAAGTTCTAAAAACGTAGAATATGCAATTGTCAAAATCGGAAGAAGAGTTAATGAACATTCTTTGGAAGCAAAAGAAAGCGTTCATGAAAGATCTTTTGGAAGCTTATCCGGAACCCAAACCTGCAACCACAACGGTCGCCACCCTTTTGAAACGAATGACGGACAAGGGCTTTGTCAACTACAAGGCGTTCGGAAGGTCTCGCGAATACTTTCCTCTGGTCAAGAAGAAAGACTATTTTTCGAAACATGTTAACGGACTGATCAAAAACTTTTTCAATGGTAGTCCGGGACAATTTGCCTCTTTTTTCACCCAAGAAACCAACTTAAGTAAAGTGGAATTGGAAGAGCTAAAGGCTCTAATCGATAATGAAATTAAAAACCTGCCCAAAGGCAAGAAAACTGAATAATCATGTTGATCTATATCTTCAAGTCCGTCGCCTGTATGGCCATTTTATTTGTCTTCTACAAGTTACTACTGGAAAAGGAAAACATGCATGTTTTCAAAAGGTACTATTTGCTTCTGGCCTTGGGAGCCGCTCTACTCATACCTGCTCTAGTTTTTACCGAATACATCATGGTGGACCCTGTACCCTATGTTGACATTCAGCAACCTACGTCGCCTGCCGATTACGCACCTATCGGTGTACCGGAGGCCCTAGAAAAAGATGTTCTGGATATTGCCCCCCTACTTTGGGGCATTTACCTTATCGGATTCGTTTTCTTCGGATTGCGATTCATCAAAAACCTCAGTCAGATTGTTGGGCGCATTCGAAAAAACCCGAAGCAGAAATCAACCCGTTTTGTTCATGTATTATTGCAGGAGCGCTTTCCACCACACACCTTTTTCAAATACATTTTTTTGAACCGGAAGAAATTGGAATCGAATGAAATTCCGAAAGAAGTGTTGTTACATGAAGAAACCCATGCCAAAGAACGCCATAGCTGGGATGTTATATTCATTGAATTGCTTCATGTGGTTTTCTGGTTCAACCCCCTGGTATACCTATTTAAAAAAGCCATCAAACTCAATCACGAATTCCTCGCCGATCGCGCGGTATTGAACAAAGACATTGACGAAGCCACGTATCAAAATACACTACTATCGTACTTATCACCCGATAGTGAGCACAAATATCAGTCAAAGATGGCCCATGCCATCAATTATTCATCCATCAAAAAACGTTTTACAGTCATGAAAAAAAACACCTCAAAAACATCGTTTCTTCTGCGAAGTTCACTTTTACTACCCCTACTGGCGTTACTGCTTTTAGGGTTTAGCGAAACCAAATTCATAGAAGTGCAGTCAACCGAAGCCATTGAATTAGAAGAAAAATCTTCCTCCGAAAAATCGCTCAAGCACGATGAATCGGACAGAAAGTATAATGATGTATCAACAGAAAATAGGACCGACTCTCTTTCGGAACCCCTGTATGACACGACGACCGAATCACAACGGCAAAATGTCGAACCCTTGACCGAGCAGCTGTCAAAGAACAGGACCCCAAAAAATGTCATTTTATATATACACAAGAATCAAATACTACTAAATAATCAGGCGGTTTCCTTAAACTCTTTTTCAGAAACTATAGATCAGCATACTAAAAACTGGGAAGAGACCGATTACACCTCCGCTATCGTTCAGGCCAATCATAGCGACACACCGGTTTCCTTTTTGCAAGAGGTAGAGGATGAGTTCAAAAAAACCCATCTTTCCAAAGCCAATTCGCAAATGAAATTATTCCCAAAGGGCTATAAAAGCGAAAGAGTTCAAGATGGCGCCTCACGAGAACTGATGAAGGAATACAACAAATTGGCAAAGCATTACAATGACATGCCTAGAAATCATATGAAAATCAAACAAAAGGATGTTGATCGTCTCGAGTACATCTACAGCCTGATGTCAGAGAAGCAAAAAGCGGATGCCGAACCGTTTCCAGATTTTCCCGAACCCCCTGCCCCACCTGCTGCCCCAAAGGCGCCCAAGGCCAAAAAAGAAGCAAAAGAGCATCATCCGCTAAAACCTATTGAACCCAAAAGCGTAAACGAACGAGAAGAAGCAGCGATGGTCATTCAAAAAGTCATCGCGGAACAAGATCCGTACGATATCAATACGAACGTCGCCTATTTAGCGAAAAGTCCTAGCGCTCTCCCATGGGTACAGAATCATCCTACTCCTGCAGTTCTTAATTACCGTCGAACAGAACCAAAAATAGACAGTCAGTACCCTGACCAAATTCAACAGCCCGAAGGAATTCAACAACCTCCATCCCCACCAGAGCCACAATCACCGCTTGACCACGTTATCGAAATGGCGAAAAAAGGAGCTACCTTCTATTTTGAAGGTGAGAAGATCACGGCCGACAGGGCTATTGAGCTTTTGAAAAATAATAAAAGCCTCAATATCGATTCAAGGGGGCATAAGGGTAAAAATCCTCAAGTGCGGATTTCCAAAAACCCAATTATCATCGATTAAAAAACAACGTCACGAACTTGGTTACAAAGCTCTCATTTTGAGGGCTTTTTTGTAACAAAAAGGGACGTATATATACTAATCAATACAAAATCGCAGTTACCCTTATATATCCTTTCGGATACTAGTGTTCATCAATCAAAATCAACTGACATGCTTCAAAACTTCTTTATTCTCTGTTCAGGAGCCGATTCATCCATTTTAAAAAACTGTTCGGAAGGAGAACAAAATAAATATGCCGGAATCGGAGCCACCGTATTCTTTACGGCGGTAATGGCCTTTATTGCAAGTAGTTATGCCCTTTACACGGTTTTTGATTCTCTTTTGGCAGCCATTTTCTTTGGATTGATTTGGGGCTTATTGATTTTCAACCTTGACCGCTTTATCGTATCCACCATCAAAAAAAGGGATGGTATGGGCAGTGAACTGCTACAAGCCACCCCGCGAATCGTTCTTGCCGTTATTATTGCCATCGTCATCTCAAAACCCTTGGAGATGAAGATTTTCGAAAAGGAGATCAACCAGGTATTGCTGGAAGAAAAAAACGCAATGACCTTGGAGAACAAAGAACAACTGGCACTTCAATACACCCCCACCGTAGAAAAACTAAACCAGGACATCGCGGGTTTGAAAAATGAAATTTCAACAAAAGAAGCGGAGACCAATGCCCTATACGATACGTACATTTCAGAAGCCGAAGGTAGGGCAGGTACGATGCTCTTGGGCAAGGGACCGGTATATGCCGAAAAACGGGAAAAGCACGATACGGCCCTGGCCGAGTTACAGCAACTCAAGGAAGCCAATACGGTCAAAATTGCCGGAATTGAGGCTCAGATCGCATCGTTGAACACGGAATATGCCGAAGTGGTCAAAAATTCACAGCCGATTATCGATGGTTTCGACGGGTTAATGGCCCGAATAAATGCTTTGGACAAACTGCCTTGGCTGCCTTCTTTCTTTATTTTTCTACTGTTTTTAGCCATCGAAACTTCTCCTATTATTGCAAAATTATTAGCACCTAAAGGGGAGTATGACCTCAAATTAGAAGATGAAGAAAGTACCCTTAAAACTTGGGTGCAACAAAAAGTGCAGCAAAGAGAACAGGTCTTAGCAACGGACACCGCTTTAAACGTGAAAATCTATACCGAACTTAAAGAGGAAGAAGCGGTGTACGCCTACAAGAAACAGAAGGCCGAAGAGCTTCTAAAGCTTCAAGCCGATGCATTTCAAGAGTTACAGATCAAGAGCTTATAGCGATACCTTTCTTTATCGCCTTTTTCTTAAGTACCATCTAACATGTACAGGCCACGATTGCACCTGACATTCGTTGCCCTTTGCGGTACGCATAAGTCTTCCTTATTCTATTTTTTCGCTGTAAGTAAGGCAATCCAGTCTTGACCGGTCGCCGGTGGTAGCCCTAAGGAAACCTCGTTTCCACCCATTACCGTTTGTATGGATCCGTCTTGTAAAGCCCCCCCATTGAGGGGATCGAACCACTTTACCTCAAAGGTACTTTCGACTCCCGTTAAATTTAGACGATGTGCTTCGGAATCTGGTATATATACGGCATAAATCGCTCCTGGTTTATACAAACAATACCCATCTGCGGGACTCACGAGAGAATGATCGGCCTGCATTTGCCAATACGGCAAATGGTTTTGGAAAAAGTCCATAGCGTGTTTGGTCAACTCCCAGAGTCTGTCCCGCGTCCTCCAATCTTCCGTATTCAGATCATTGTATCTATTGTTCGCCCCGAAATACCATTCCACTCCAGCGGCACCGGACAATAGTGTTCCCCAAAGCACATACCGTCGTAACGAATCGTGATTCGGTGTGATCGCATCAGCTTGTGCGCCGGTATGCCACATCCCGATTTCATCCATAGTAATCATCCAAGGATGTCCGGTATCGGAAGATTTTTGCTTCCATTCGGCGACAACCGCGGCAGCACCCTCCCGTTTATCCACTTGTAGGGAAAGCCCATCTAGGTTTTGAAATCCAACAATGGAATCGAGAATAAGGCTGCGATAGGGCTCGTGCGAATGGGTATGCAGCAAAATAGGATGGTCGTAAGAGTCGATTTCCGTTAGAAAGTCGGTCATCGCCCTACGCTGTGCATCGTTCTGGGAAATAGGTGTAAACTCGGCATAGCCATTTTCCTCTCCCAAATTAAAGTGCATCCCCAAATGGTGTCCAAACCGTGCGACCAACTCCCGAAAATAGAGCTGTCGTAACGGCCCCGTATCGCCCCCATCGAGCATCGTTTCATTCTCCGTTTCCTGTAGTACCATATGCAATAAAATTCCCTTGGATTGCATATGCTGAAAAAGAATTTCCCATTGGTCTAACTTGCTTACATCAAAGCGTGTGAAATCATCAGGAGCTACATAGGGCCAGACATCCTTGCCATCACCTTTGATATTCATGGTCAAGAAATAGGCTACGTTCATTCCTTTTGAGGCCAGATAATTCATTGCCCCGATCAACCCCTTGCCCTTTCCGTTTTTCCAAGTCGGGTCACCTTCTTCCCAATCACCGATGTGTGGGGCATAACTATGTATGGTATCATTGGTTTTCGCTTCGCCATCTTCATTAGAACTTTGCAAACGATAGGTGTCATCAAAATCTTCGTAGGCCAATAAATTCTCCGGGCTGTCCGCGCCTCCTTTGATCCAATACTTCCCTGAGCCCTTAAACCTAAAGTAGCCTTTATCGTTTACCAAGCGACCGTGTGCCCTAAGGTCATCTCCCTTTTTATCCGAAGGTATTACCATAAACGCTCCTGAAGCATCTTTTACCTCGACTAAAGTTCCCCCATCTTCACTTAAAGCAATGCCATCACCTTTATGTAACTGTGCCGAGTAGCTCCATTTTCCAATCTTATCCGGTGTAAACCGTACCTGCCAAACGTTTCCTGAGCTGGCACTGGTCTCTGCCGCATTACCATCGGCCGCATAAAATCCTCGAATTTTATATTCGGCGCCTTCATGTTGAAAGGTAACCGTAAGCCTATAGTCTAAAAATGGATTCTCTTCAGCGGTTTCAGAAGTTGCAGGGCCCTGAAAGGGTAAAGTTATGGTATGCCATTGCTGGTAATCCGTCAATGTAGTTTCCTTCTCGCCAGGGGCACAATTCAAAAATAGGAAGGCTAGTAAAAGCGTGCTGATCTTTTTCATACAAACTGATTTTTTTCATTTCTAATAGACAAAGAGGTAAAAGCGACCCAGCCTAATATACAGGTTTCAATTATTCTTTGGAACAAACCGATATAGGGACCGGTTGGATCCGTGAACAAAACCCAAACAAAAATGAGGGCTATGGTTCCACAGATGAGCGAAACCCTTGACAAAAGCGCTACTGAAGACACCCGTTTTAGGGAAACTCCGATACCAATCATGGCCAATGGTGCAACGATATAGGTAAAAAAAGCGGAAGCATTATGAATAAACTGGGCCAGGCTGACACCCTCTATATCTGTCGGGCAACCAAAGTCACAGGGAAATAGGGCGACCGTAATCGTACCTAATCCATAGAACACGGCGAACGCCCAGAATCCTATTCTAATGGATTTCGACTTGGGCAATACAGACGGCACTACAAGGCCGAAAATGAACAAAAGAAGGCCGCTGATGATATATATTACCCTTAAATAGCCTGTGTTCGGCACATCGGTCGCAAAACTTTCGCTGATGTATTGGCTTATAAAACTATAGCCTTCTATTTGCAGACCGCCCAAAATGCTGGACAGGGCGAAAAGGAACGCACCTAAAAATCCACATAAAAAAATAAGTTGTCTTTTCATTTGCATTCAATTTCCCAAAATTCGTTGCCATAGACTTTGCAAGAGGCCTTCGGCATCCGAAGGTCTCTTGGGCGTTTCCACAACCTTGAGCCCATTTGAGGTTTTCACAAGTTCGTACGAGAACGCGAACCGCTTTTCATCTTTTTTTAGGCTCAACAATCCGAAACGAAGGTCATTGAAAAAGAGCTTCCCATTTTCTTTCGAAACGGTATACCAACCTTCGGCAATTTCGATTAGACGAAGCACTTTGTCATTTTTTTTCAAATCGCCCAAGAGCTGACGGTTTTTGGGGTACGATGTAAATTGTATCGGTTTGGTATCGAAAAAAGAATAATTACCGATCAAATACGCATCTTTGACCGCAATGTTCGCCGTCCATAGCACGGTGCTGAAGGGCGCTGGCCGAATATCCATTTCTTCATAAGCAAGACCCTGAGCTGCGAGGGCGTTGCTAAATTGTTTAAAAGCAATCCCTTTTAAAAGAAGTGTGGTCACCAGATAAACACTACTTATAATCAAGCCCAAACGATTCAGCCTCCTTCTTTTAGGAGATGTCCTTTTTTGAAACATCGCCAGCACCAAAAAAATCAAAAAGGGAAGCGTATAAAGGGGATCAATAACAAATATATTCTGGAACGCCAATCGTGTTTTGAACGGCCAGAATAATTGTGTGCCCCAAGTGGTAAAAGCATCAAGTACCGGGTGGGTAAAAAGTCCCCAAAACATGAGCCGTGACCAGTCTTTCCAATCCGCATTCGATTTGGGGTTCAACTTCCAGATCAGCCATCCAAAAATGGGCGCGAACAAGATTGAAAAAAAGATAGAATGACTAAAGCCTCGATGCCATTCGGTCGCGGTAACCGTATCGACAAAGTAACGGGCCAATACATCCAAATCAGGAATAGTACCTGCGATGGCTCCGTAAAGCATGGCCTTGTTACCCACTTTCTTACCTAAAGTGGCTTCGCCTACGGCGGCTCCTAAAACTATTTGGGTCAATGAATCCATTAAACTGTTATGGGATGGTCAAGGTTAAAGAATTCATTTGAGTTTGTTGGGATCGAGCATTAGATATTTCACCGTTTTTCTATTCCAAGTATATACCATATGTACCATACCATCCGGAGCCTGAATTACGGTTGGATAGGAATACTCCTCATTTTCCTCATCGGTCGATTCCCGTAGGGGTTCTACGTCCAAAACGCGCTTCCAATTTTGTCCATCAGTGGATATACCGATGCTAAGCGGAACTCGATTGCCCCAATTTTTTTTAGTGGGATTGTAGATCAAAAGTTGTCTCCCATCTGTTAGCGAGGTCCCACCAATTCCGGAATTCGGGTTTGGCAGTGCTGTTTTTGTCATTTTACTCCACGTATGCCCCCCGTCCGTAGACCAGTTTTGAGATATCACTCCATTTTTCGTTCGGCTTAGAAGCTGTAATTTTCCATTTCCATAGCTGAGTATAACCGGCTGAATGGCGCCGAATTCCTTGGCATCATTTAAGGTTTCGGTTTTCGCCCATGTATTACCCGAATCGCCACTAACTTCCAAGTGAATTTTCCACCCCTCCGTGTTACTCTCTGTACTTGAAGGGGAAAGAATCTTGTCATCTTTTAATTGAATGGGTTGATTTTTAATAGGCCCTAAAATTCCGTCAGGTAGTTTTATCGGGTCGGACCAAGTTGCCCCATCATCAATAGAAGTCATATATAGACCCCACCACTCCCGAGGATTCGGACCCACTTTATAAAACAACTGTAGGGGTTGATTTTTTGGCTTGAAAAGCACCGGATTCCAGCACGGATATCGCGTACCGTCTTCTTGGACCCCATTTACAACCTCAATTGGGGTCGACCATTCTTTTGCTTCTTTTCGCGATATCCAAATACCCACATCTTTATTCTTTTCTTTCGTACCCCCAAACCAAGCTGCTATAACAACCTCATTACTAACCGCAATAGTCGAAGCATGACATTCGGGTGTAAGTGCGTTCTCAAGTTCATACACAAACTCCTCGATAACAATGGAAGAATGCTCAATGGGAGCTGGATCGGGCAACTTCGTTTCTTGGGCATGCAACCCAAAAATCAAGGCTATGGTTAAAATTGGAATTGAGAAAAATCTAAGATCCATTGTTTCCTGAATTACATCGGAGAATTTTATGAAAAACTCCTCCTATACTCCGATGGGGTTTTCCCCATTATATTCTTAAAATAGAAGTTAAAGTTAGCCAAATTGTTATAACCGCTTTCAAAACAGATTTGAGTCACCTGTTTATCAGTTTCAGCAAGTAGTTTCGCCGCGATACCTACCCGTACCCTTTTCACATATTCCATAAAAGTAAGGCCGGTCTTTTTCTTGAAAAAACGGCAAAAAGAATTTGGGGCCATGTTTAAAACGGACGCTGCCGCTTCCAATTTAACGCCTTCTTGAATGTGCTGAAAAACATATTCATACACCTTGTTGATCTTCTCCAGATTTCTAGTGAAACTTCCTTCTTGGGCGATTGGATTTGATAATTTCTCACGCTCCTCGGTTTTTAGTAGTGTATTAAAAATCCGAAGTAAATGTATGTAATAGTCCAAGCCCTCCAGTTGTGTCATTTTTTCGAGCTCCAAACGCATCCTTTTACCCTCTTTAACTTTAAACCGAAGTCCCCGTTTCGATTCTTTCAAAAGATCGACTACCTTTTCCAATTCGGGCATTTTGAAGAAATCGGAAGTCACGATATCCTCCGAAAAATGGGTGACGATACAGAAGGCCTTTTGGTCTTCTTCCAATAATTCCCAACAATGAGGTAAATCTGGCCCCATTAACACCAAATCGCCTTTTTCGAATCCCGAAATATGGTCACCGACAATTCTTCGGCCAGCGCCTGAACTAATAAAATTAAGTTCAAAATTCTTATGCGAATGAACGCTGTCATTCGTTCTAAGCGGTAGTTTTCTAGTAATAAACGAATGCCTGTTCGGTACATTTATTTTTTCAAAAACAAATTCCATTCCCAACTATTTTAACATGAATACCTCAAATTACAACTATAAATCTAGAAAAAAGGTAATATTTAATGCATATCATACAAAATACTAGTGGCAAAAGAAACGCTGTTTTCCTTTATTTGAGTGTGCGTGAATCTTCTTTTACAAATAAACCTCTAAGGGGAATTATTCCACCCATGGTAACTCCATTGTTGGAAAATGGAAACTTGGACGTCATCGGGCTCACAACCCTTGTAAATTATCTCTTAGAAGCAGGCGTTCATGGTCTCTTTCTTTTAGGCACTACGGGCGAAGGCCCCAGTCTTGATGCTGAGCTTAAAAAACAATTGGTCACCCAAGTCTGCAGGATAGTCAAGAAAAAGGTTCCGGTTCTTGTCTGTATTACCGATACCTCCTTGGAGGATTCTGTTCGGTTGGCCGATCATGCTAAAAGTGCAGGTGCGGATTTTCTAGTAGTGGCCCCACCTTATTATTTCCCCATTTCCCAAAAAGAAATGCAGGAATACTTAGTTCAACTGGCCCCTAAAATGACGCTGCCCTTTTTAATGTACAATATGCCTAGCTGTACCAAAATGCACCTTTCGATTAGAACCCTTAAAAAGGCCAAAGAACTAGGCGCCATCGGAATTAAAGATAGTTCCGGAAACCAGAATTACCTCTTTTCGCTGATCGAGACCTTTAAGAATGACCCTTTGTTTTCAGTGATAACGGGTAACGAAGCATTTCTTCCTGAGCTAATCAAGAGAGGCGGGCACGGAACAGTCGCAGGTGGGGCCAATTTTTTTCCTAAGCTGTTCGTAGCTTTATATGATGCCTGTATTGAAAATGATATAGAGGCAATTACCGAGCACCTAGCATGGGTCAATTGGGTTAGCGACACCATTTATGATGTAGGCAAACAGGAGTCAAAATATATTAAGGGAACCAAGTCTTCATTATCATTAATGGGTATATGTCAAGACTACGCCAAGAGTCCTATTGGGAGTTTTACTGAAAAGGAACGCGCAAAGGTGGCCGCCTATTTGGCCCACTTTCCTTACGAAAAAGTGTATTTTCGACTATGACTTATGAGTTGAACAGCGTCGATATATTCATTATCGCTGCCTATGCTCTTATACTTCTAGGCATAGGCGTTTACTTCTTCAGAAGAAGTAAGACCTCGGAACACTTCATGATTGCTGGGCAAAGTATACCGTCATGGGCTGCGGGTATTGCTGTCATGAGCACCTATACCAGCAGTATCTCTTACATAGCCGTTCCGGGGAAGGCATTTGACGACAATTGGCATCCTTTGATCTTTGCTTTGACGGCCATTCCCGTCACTTGGTTTGTGACCAAATATGTCATACCACATTACCGCAAACACAAGATTATTTCAGTTTACAGTTACTTGGAAGAACGTATCGGAGGATGGGGGCGTATTTACGCCGCATTTTCCTTTCTATTGTTCATGGTCGGCAGGGTCGCTGTGATTCTCTATTTATCTTCCTTATTACTTTCATCTTTTGTCACTACGGATATCGGTTCAATCATCATTCTAGTGGGCACTATTACCGTCATCTATACGCTCATGGGTGGCATGGAGGCCGTCATATGGACGGATGTAATGCAGTCAATCATAATGATCGGGGGTATTTTCTTTGTGAGCTACGTGCTCATCGAAGAGGTTTTTGCGCAACCGGCATATTTGATTCAAAGCGCATTCGAACACAAAAAATTCAGCTTGGGCAGTTCTGATTTTTCGTTTACCAATCGAACGATTTGGGTGATGGTCATTTACGGACTTACCGAAAATATACGCAACTTGGTAGCAGATCAAAATTATACCCAAAAATATAGTTCCGTAGGGACTGAAAAGGAAGCCAAACAATCGGTATGGATCGCCATGTTGATTTATTTGCCCCTAACCGCGATCTTCCTATTTATTGGCACGGCCCTATTTTCCTTCTACGGTGGAGATGCGCATTTTCTGAGTGAATCCGTTACCAAGGGGGATCAGGTATTCCCTTTCTTCATTTCCACAGAACTACCAGTAGGTGTCAAGGGTTTGATGATAGCGGCAATTATGGCAGCCTCTATGAGCACCATTGATTCGGCCCTAAACAGTTCGGCAACCGTATTTTACATTGATTTTTACAAGCAATTTTTCCAAGGTAAACGGTACTCCATAAAAAGTCTGACCATTTTAAGGGGATCCACTATCATTTGGGGTGTTTTAGGAATTTGCTTCGCCCTATTGATGATCAATGCCAAAAGTGCTTTGGATGTCTGGTGGCAGATTTCGGGAATATTCGGTGGGGGCATTTTGGGTTTGTTCCTCTTGGCCATCTACAATGTGAAAATTTCCAAAACACAAGGAATACTATCGGTTTTCTTTAGTATTCTACTGATCATTTGGGGCACCTTTTTAAGAAATCTACCAGAACCTTTCACCTGGTTGGAATGTACTATAGATCCTATTCTTGTTGGTGCGATAGCAACAGCAGGTCTAGTCGCCTTGGCCCTATTGTTTGTACTGATCAATAAAAAAAGATGACGACTACTCCACGATCTCCATTTTCTTCAAAAGAAAAGAGGCATTCATATTCTGGCAAATTCCTTTTTTGAACTTATAGTCGAAATGCAGTTCGTCATCAATAATCTCCGCATCGAAATAGTAGTTTTTCACTTCGGGTAATTGCTCCACTACCTCACATAAACTTAAATCGTGGGTGGCGATAATACCGGTCGATCTAGAGGCGACCAATTTTTCTACGAATTTTCTTGACCCCTTTGCCTTATCCGTACTATTAGTTCCCTTTAAGATTTCATCCAAGACGATAAAATAGCGATCTTTTTGAATTTCGTCAACGATAAACTTCAAGCGTTTCAACTCGGAAAAAAAATACGATTCATCATCTGTCAAAGAATCCGTCGTACGCATGCTCGTAATTAATTTTATGGGATTGTAAACCGCCGCTTCGGCGCAAACCGGAAGTCCTACATTGGCCATCACTAGCTGTAGGGAAACAGTTCTTAGAAACGTGCTTTTCCCTGCCATATTGGCTCCCGTAATGATGAAAAACTCATCGGAATCAATTTCAAAATCGTTGCGGACACCTTTTTCAGGATCTAAAAGTGGATGACCTGCGGCCTTAGACTTTACGACTCGATGCGAATCTTCAATGGATGGAAAAGTGTATTTGGAATGATTGAACGCAAATGTTCCCAGGCTAATATAGGCATCGAAGAAGGCAATAACAGCAAACCAATCCTTGGCTGCATGTCCATGTCGTGAAATCCATTGTTCAATTTGATAACTCGTCGCAAGACCCCTCAGAAAATACCCATTTCCAAAAACAAGATAGAATACGTTGTTGTTTTGGTCAAGATTCCCCAAAAGTTTGGAAAACTCCCTTAAAACCGCAGAAGTCTTTTTGCCCTCTCGAATAATTTGTTGCTTCTTTTCGTTTAAAAGGGATGCTTCAAAATCAGTTTCTTCAATGATTTGAAGCAACTTGTCGTATTGCTCAAAGGTGCTTTGCATCTTAGAACTGACGTGTCCTAATCTGGTAATCTTTTTAGTGAAAACACCCGAAATCAGTAACCCGGCCAACAAAAGTATCACCAATACAAAACCGGGCAACCAGCCCATAAAATAGAGTAAAAAGGAACCAACCGACACGACTGAAAATACCAACGGGAGATACTTTATAAAAGCAGGCACAAAAGACGTGTAATTCGCCAACCAGGTCTCTATTGTAGTGGTCGTTGTCTGTGTCTTCACGAGGGATGCCACCGCTAAAAAATCCTGACGCCATTTGGGCATTTCAGAGAGCTCTCTAATGGCTTCTTGTTTTTGAGGTATCTGCTCTAACGAATTTTCTGCAAGTAGCTTGGCCAAAGCAACGCTTCCCTGTTCTAGTTGGGTGCGATTGGTATATTGGTAGAAAGACCCCCTTCCAAAGAGATCGATATCCTGACTGAAAGGGTGCATGGGATCCTTAAATTCCTTACCGTCGGGAAATTCATGAAAATCACGGTGCAATACTTTGATTTCCGATTCATTGATTTCCTTCAAGGCCAGTAATTTATCACGCTTGTACTGTAGATCAGTATGTCGGGATACCAAGTAGAGAAATACCGCTATACCGCCTATAGCAAGGCCCAAAACCACTTTAACATTCCCAAAGAAAAAATAAATGAGGAATCCAGTAGCGACGAAGACCAATAAGCGAAGTGTGCTTGAGCCCGCCAATTGTTTTTTCACATCGGACAAACTTGCCTGGTGCTCTTCGACCTGACTTTGATAAAAAGAAAATAAATCCTGCATTCAGCGCTCCGGTTTTAGCCGGTAAAGATAGGTAATTCCCTTAGCTCTGATGCATGGAGTTCAGCATCGCTATTTGGCCCAGATGGTAAATATCATGTTGGGCAATACTGACGAGAATTGGACCAAAAACATACGCTTTACCGGGTACCTTTAGGGTTAGCAGGTCATCTGTTTCTTCCGACAATTTTTGAATGAGGGTAGCTTGCGTCTGTTGTAGTTGTTGCTTGAGCGAATTCCATTCTTCACTAGTGGCGATGGTAACTTGATCCCAATCATTTTCACCGTCGATTACGATATTGAACTCCACATCTCCTTCCAATTTACGTATGACGAACATACGCCAGTTAATGATATGCTGAACTAAAACCGCAATGGTCTTGGTGCCATAGGTCTCTTCATTGACAATTTCCCAAGGAATCTGGTCTAGCTTCTCCATTACCGGCATCCCATACCAGGGCTTGCCATCAAAAGATGCCTTTAGGTTTTCAATAATCGCTGCTAACTTATCCGTATTCATAGGGCTTTGAGTTCTTCCTTTAGTTTCTTCGTCAACTTGGAAACGACCAGGTCATACGAATGATCCACCAAATGGGTAACCAGTTTGGGGGGGACTTGATCCAAAATGACCGTATTCCAATGGACTTTGCTCATATGATACCCGGGAATAATCGCTCCATCATACTTTTCCCGTAACTCCACCCCATAATCGGGGTCGCATTTTAAATTGACCTGAGCTGGAAGTCGTTCAAGACCGGTCAAGGCAAACATCTTTCCCATAACCTTAAATACTAATGTCTGTTCATCAAAAGGAAAGCTTTCGGTCACTCCTTTTTTTGCCAAACAATACTCGCGAAATTCCTCAATGTTCATGTTTCCGTCTTTTGTGGCAAGTCTACAATCGTGTCCAAACTTTGCCAATAATATCTTGTCTTGACGATTTCTCCATCTCCAATATCAAAATCGTGCACGGTTTCCATGGGTACGCCTCCCAAGCGTCGGTAAAACCTTATGGCCTTCGTATTACTGGTCAATACCCATAAATACATCGACTGCTTGCCATTCGCCCTCAACAATTTAGCAACTTCGACCATTAACCGTTCGCCGATTCGCTGTCCGATACATCGGGAGTGTACATGAAGGTTGTCGATCAAGGTGCCGTAAGTCGGGTCTTTATCAAGATAGGCACAAATGAACGCTACCAATGAATTCTTGACTTCGGCCACATATACCCACTGATTTCTGTTCGGATTTTCCAAACGGTCTTTCCAGACCGTTAACCGATCATCAAAAACCGCATCATCCAAAAAAGTGTCACTGAACGTACCCCTATAATTTTCTTGCCAACTCTTCGCATGAAGGTCAGCAATCGCCTGATCATCTTCTTGGGAAGCATTCCGGAAGGATACCACGGATCAAATACTTTTTGAATCGTACACGATGACTTTGGTCCATAACCCACTTGATTCTTCGATAAAGAGTTTATGTGGGGCCTCGTCTTGATACTGCTGTTGGGCTTCCGCTGATTCAAATGTAACGATCAATGAATAGGTAAAGGAACCATCTACCACGTCGCGACTGGCCTTAGGGGGTTGTCCAATAAATTTGGTCTTGGCATAGCCCGAAGTATCCAAGAACTTTTTCAAAGATGTTTCAAAGGCGGTACGATCTTCTTCGCTATCCGGATTTTCCAGCCAAAAATATACCGTATGCGCAAAATTGGAATCAAATTCTTTCATAGTGTCTTTACTTTGCCCGTAGGCCGTCATTGTGAAGGTTAAAAATAATATAAAACAGATTTTTCTCATTTGTTCAAGGTTATTAATCGATTAATTTTTTCTTTTCGGCCTCCGGTATTTCCAAAGCGGTATAGTCGAGCTGCCAACCGATGGTCTCCACGATCTTCTCAATTAAAAGCACCGTCTGAAGGGCTTCCTTTTTGGCTGTTTCCATAAGACCGCTTTCCGGTATTTTCTCCCGTATATGCTTTTTGGCTTCTTGATTTAAAACGGTCAGGTCATCCGGTTTAAATGAGTTGAAAAAGCCGTTTTTAATATCATAAAACTCCAGTTCCGGCTCGATTGACAAAATTTCAGGTTCAGGAAAATTGGTCAAAACGATTTTCTTCTTCTCGTTATCGGAATGCATGAGTATTTTTTGAAGGTCATATCCGATTTGAGCCTTAGCGTTGATCACGACCAATGCCTTTTTCTTACTGCTGATCAGGCTCATAAAACGTTCTTTGGTATTCTCATACTTGTAGATCTCGGCAAAATCACCTTCGACCGAGATTAACTTGCATACCGTTTTAATTTTCTCCAACAGCACCGTTGATTGATGTGATGTCAATTCTTTGCTTTGCTTTTTTCGGAAAAACGTATACACCCAATAGGTGGCTATCGCTCCTAAAATCAATCCTAAAAATGTATCTAAAAGATTATCCATTATTGTGGTTGCCTATTTCACCCAGATGCGTGTATTTAAACCCTTTGTCATATTTAAGTCCATAGCCCAGTATTCTATCGAAAGAGGCATGGGAAAAAAGAATCACTCCAATTAGCTGCACCATCGGACTGGTAAGATAAACCCCTAGAAGGTAAATTGCAATCGCCACACCCTTATGATGGAAAATATTATAGGCAAAAGCACCCGTCTTATTACCAAAAAGATAGCCTATCATACCTATATCGGGAGCCAAAAGTAGTACCAAAAACCACCACCATTCATAGGGCAGTTGGTTGAATAGGTAAATGCCCAACCCGAACATGAACAGTTCCTCTATTTTTAAGATCCACCTCATCAATCTTCTATATTGTAAAGTACGGGTCTACTGGGGCTCGCATCATTTTCAAAGGGCGCCATCTGTAGGTTTAGAAAGTACTTGCCGTCTTTTATCGCATTGGGAACAAACACAAATTCAGTTATTGTAGCGGAGTACCGAACTTTCCCTTGCGTATTCCAAAAGGCATGATGTGCCAATAAAGCGCCGCCGTCTTTCTCCTTATCCACGGAAGGTAAATCGATAAGCAAATGTTCGACTCCCTTCGTAACCAAATACTCGGCGGCCTGCTCCAATAAATAGGGCGGATTCGTATTCGAATAGTGTTTTGCTAACTTATCCTTGAGGTTGGGCAGCGTTCGAATGACCAATGCCTCCCTTTTTTTATTTCCTAAGGCGTATTGCAATTGCTTTCTCGAGATTACAAAATCGTCTTGATACTTTTCCGGAGCTATCGTGATGACTTCAGCTAAAAAAAAATAGTGTTTTAGCCGCTGATTCACCGAATGAAAATCCTTCGTTATGTGTCCAACACACTCGGTGTGCGTGCCATGCGCATGCGGACTGAATTGAATTCTATTGAAATTGGTCGATGCGCCTTCAGAGACCTTTCCTACAAAATCACCATCAACATGCGGTGTTATAATTGGAGGTTCAACGTACCAGGCATTCACATTAGAGGCATCGCCCCGCAATGGAATGGAAATATCCAAGGGTTTGGACAAGTCGATAAAATCGTTTTTGATTTTTGCTTTCACACGAAACTTGTTTCAAGAATCACAAGTTAACCAAAAACAAATCTGCGGCAATACCATCAGCCAAAAAACGACCTTTTTTGGAGGTGAGCAGTCGATCACCGTCGTAATACAAGAGCTGCTCCTTGAGGTATTTAACGGCTTGGTTTTCTAAATATTCCAAGTATTTTTCACCGAATTCCAAGTGCACTTTTTCAAGTGAGACTCCCCAAATAGTTCGCAAACCGGTCATAATATATTCGTTGTAACGATCTTTTCTGGATAACGTCTCGATTTCGATTGGAAGCACGTCGCTCGAAATCGCCTTAATGTATTTCGGATTATTATTAATATTCCACCCTCTTCGTAATCCGTCATATGAATGTGCCG
Organism: uncultured Flavobacteriaceae bacterium; assembly: GCA_947494565.1. GTDB lineage: Bacteria > Bacteroidota > Bacteroidia > Flavobacteriales > Flavobacteriaceae > Maribacter_C. Next base: position 196,301 of record CANLVG010000012.1, read on the forward strand.
AGGGTCCGATACCGATATACTTTTTCTGCTGCCAATAGGCCGTATTATTTTTTGAGAAGAAACCCGGCTTTCCAAAATTGGAAATCTCATAGCTTTCAAAACCCGCCTTTTCCATTTCATTCAACAGGATATTGAAATGTTCTTGTGCAACTTCGTCTTCCACGGGGGCGACAACTCCTTTTTTAATAAAACTTGCCAGCGCCGTTTTGGGCTCTACCGTAAGAGCATAACTTGAGATATGCGGAACCTTGAATGAAAGTGCTTTTTCAATGTTTTGCCGCCAGCGCTTATTGCTCATACCCGGTATACCATAAATCAGATCTATAGAGATATTCTCAAAGTAGTTCATGGCCCCGCGGATACAATCCTCAGCCTCTGCAGCATTATGGGCACGGTTCATCAGTACCAGATCTTCCTCAAAAAAAGACTGAATGCCGATGCTTAACCGATTGATCGAACTATCATCAAGCGCTTTGAGTTTTTCTTTTGACAAGTCATCAGGGTTCGCCTCTAAAGTTATCTCCGGGTCTTGACCGACCGTATAGTGCTCGTAAACCATTGCAAGCAATCGATCGATTTCTTCAGCTGAAAGGACCGATGGTGTTCCACCACCGAAATAAATGGTCTCCACAACTTCCTCCTTGAACTCCTCCTTCCGCAATTCCAGTTCCCTACACAAAGCCGTAACCATAGCTTCTTTCTTTCCCATAACCGTAGAAAAGTGAAAATCACAGTAGTGACATGCTTGTTTGCAAAAAGGGATGTGAATGTAGATACCGGACATTTCAATTAGCAATGTTCAATTTACAATAAGCAATACTAAGCTTTCAATTAGCAATGTTCAATTTACAATAAGCAAT
>CANLVG010000013.1 GCA_947494565.1 uncultured Flavobacteriaceae bacterium
GCAATACTAAGCTTTCAATTAGCAATGTTCAATTTACAATAAGCAATACTAAGCTTTCAATTAGCAATGTTCAATTTACAATAAGCAATACTAAGCTTTCAATTAGCAATGTTCAATTTTTGATTCTCGTTGTTTTCAGTATAGAAAACATAATTTTAGATAGTTCATCCGCATCGTCAATTAGAATATTGGCCTGTTCATCAGAAATATAATCGGAATCCCTCAACAAATTCAACCAGTATTTGGTCTCTAAACTTTCTTTGTAGGCAATAGAAATTTTCGATGAAAAATCCGCCTTAGAAATTGCTCCATTCGCTTCGGCAATATTGGCTCCTATCGAAGTACCCGATCTTAACAACTGCTTAGAGAGAATGTATTCCTTATACTCCAGTGTCAGTTTCTTAAATAGAGCAACTATTTTCAATGCAAAATCATAGGACTTGGTAGACAGGGGGTTTTCTTTCATTGATTCTCCTTGGATATTAGTTCATTTTAGTCAGTCAACAAGCATTGATCATTGTTCAGTATCCATTGTTTATTATTTATTGAACATTGTTAATTGTTAATTGACTTTTTTAGGATTTTGCTTCACAAAAGCACTCCAACCCGAATAGCTTTTACCCACCTCGACCCGACCTTGATTATAAAAGTGACACACTGCTGCGGCGAGACCGTCTGTACTATCCAGGTTTTTCGGAAGGGATTTCAAGCCTAGAAGACTTTGTAACATTCTAGCGACCTGCTCTTTACTGGCATTCCCGTTTCCGGTGATGGCCATTTTTATCTTTTTGGGCAGGTATTCCGTGATAGGCACCTGTCTTGAAAGACCTGCGGCCATGGCAACCCCTTGGGCACGACCTAATTTCAACATCGATTGCACATTTTTACCGAAAAAAGGGGCCTCGATTGCAATTTCATCAGGGTGGTACGTATCGATGAGCTCGATAGTCCGTTCAAAAATCAACTTTAGCTTGGTATAGGGGTCTTTGTATTTGTTCAGCAGTAATTCGTTCATTTGTATGAACTCCATTTTCTTGTCCGTCACTTTAATGAGTCCGAAACCCATGATAGTAGTACCGGGGTCAATACCTAGTATTATTTTTTCTTTGGCCAATTGGGTCATTGATTAACGTTTAAAACAATGGGAATTCGAAATTTCGCCTTTACGGGAATTCTATTTTTTATGGCAGGTGCCAAAGGAGGTATACGGAGTAGACTCTGACGGATGATTCCATCGAATTCGGGCATCTGTCGATCGATAGCCGTGTCTTTTTCAATACGGGTTACCGTTATTTTGCCTTCCTCATCCACCAAAAAATCAACCTGTACAATCGGGTCGATGCCTTCATCCAAGACAAATTCAAACTCGCTTAGGGTTTTTGAAAAATGCTCCAAAAGACCATTTTCGAAACATTCCCGCTGTTTGGTTTGGGTCCAATTTTCATCGCAGTTCTCAAAAATGGGATAGGCATCCACGGCATTCCAATCAATTTCGTTCAACTCTTTTTGAACCAATTTTTGGGTCTTTTCCTCTTTGGATTCGAAAAACCCACATGAGGTCAATCCGCACAAAACCAATACTATAACAAACTTGCGCATGAATCCGTATTCTTTGGCGGAAATTACGATTTTTTGGGGAGACTAATCCTTGGCAAGATGTATCTCTTCCTTTAATTCGGAAATACGCTTGGCTACTATTTCAGAAACATAAGGCCTTTTTTTACCCAGCCTTTTTAAAGAAGACTCGTAGCATTTCAGTTTTTCCCGAGGTGCTTTCGAAGTCTGATCGATCAATGCGCAAACCTGATAGTAGTTCATCGCGTTATCGGGGTCTTCTGCCAATGCCAGACGGTAATATTTCAAAGCTGATTTCAAATCGTCCTCCATTCTATACATATAGGCTAAATTGCCGTATTCCTTTTCAAAAGTAACTTGCTGTACCTCAATGGACTTTTGCACAAAGTACTTGGCGCTATCGACTTGACGGTTTCTGTAAAACACCTGCCCAAGGTTGAAATAAGTCTCAGGATTATCTTCATCCAATTGAATAAGGTGTTGATACATCGCTTTGGATTTTTCAAATTCCCAGGTTTTGAAATAGCAGTAGGCCAGTTTGGTATATACATGTTCTTTCTTCTCTCCTAAATCCAGTAACTTCTCAAATAGCGGCAATGCCTTGTCATACTCGTCATTGTTATAAAGTGCAAGTGCTTTCAAGTTAATAAAAGCAATCGCGTCGGGGTAAAAATCAAGGCCCCTATTGAGGTAGTTGAGCGCATTGGCTTTTTCTCTTGTAATTACAAAATACTTAGCCAATTGAAACAAGCTTCTCAAATGTGTACTATCGATATCGACCGCTTTTTTATACGATACCAAACTACTGGCCGACTGGCCCAACTCTCTAAAGGTCTCACCCAAATAATATTGATATTCCGGATTATCCGTATTTGTGGTCGACAGTTTGGAAAATAACCTTCTAGCCTCATCAAACGCCTTGCGCTTCATCAGTAGTTTTCCTAGTTCAAAGGATGCAATTTGCCAACTGGGGTTATGTTCAATTATGTGCTGGTATTGGATCGTTGCCTTTTTTAAATTCCCAATGGCATTATAGGCACGCGCAATTTGAAGACTAGCCTTTTGTGAACCCTCTTTACTATAGCTATTAATGGATTGGGTATAGTGACCTGTTGCAAACAGACTATCCCCAACCTCCAAAGCAGAACTTGGCCTAGCTCCGGACGAAGATTGCGACCAGACCATTTGGAGGTTCAATAAGAATATAAGCGCTATATTTTTTTTCAATCCTCCTTTTTCAACGTAATCTGTACGACCCCGTTTTTTCCTTTTTCGCCATATACGGTCTGCGCTGCTTCTCCTTTTAAAACCGACATTGATTCAATAGCATCAGGATTGATCATATTCAACTCCTCTTTGGAAACTTCTTTTCCATCAACAAAGTAGACAGGATCGTTCGAAATAAGCTTCATCATATCAAGGCCCTCGGTTTCCTTTTGTAGTCTAAATGAAATAGGAATAGAAAAAGGTACATCGACATTCTTACCCTTGTGACGCCCTGGTTTCATATCCGGTAAACGCATAATAATCCGTTTCGCTTCCTCTTCCAGCAATTTATCAGGCCCTCTCATGCGTAGGTTTTTGATCACGCCATCTTTGCCGATTGTAAACATGATATTGACTCTCCCCTGAATACTTTTTTCCTGGGCCTCCTTAGGATAGTTGAAGTTTTTAGAAATATGCCTTTGCATCGAAGTATTAAAACAAGCACGCTTATTCTCTTCATCTTCACAACCCGGAAAAACCGGTACCTGATCGACAATCCCAAATGGTACAGATGAATCGGCTCCATCTGTTTTGGGCATTTCCCCTTCGCTTTTGCCTAGTTTAAAGGAAATAGGTATGGAGTAAGTTACTCCCACGACTTCACCTTTGTGTTTCCCAGGAGACATTTTAGGTAGGCGCTTGATAATACGTTCGGCTTCCTCTTCCAAAAGTTTATGTGGTCCTCGTAATTTTAGGTTTTGTACCAACCCTTTTTCGTTAATCGTGAATAGCAAAGAGACCATACCTTGAAGTCCCTTTTTTTGTGCCGCTTTCGGATAGTTGAAATTCTTGGAAATATGCCGCATCATTTTTTGTTGAAAACAGGCCCTAGAATCCTTGGCGCCTTCGCAGCCCGGAAACACCGGTACTTCCTCAACTTTTGCAAATGGTACCGCTTCTTTGCTCGTAATCGTTTTCTGAAGACCAGCCAATTGCTTGTCAAGTTCAATCAAAACAGGGGCCTCCTTTTTCATGTCCAATTCGAGTCTTTTACGCTCTTCCAATAACTCCAAATACTTTTTTTCTGTCTTTACTTGATCCTCAAAACCATTATTTTCCGGTACCTCATCCTCAATTTCCTCAACCAAAATTCCATTTTCATTGGTTTCCTGCCCTTCTAAGGAAGTATAAAAAAGCATTCCCATTAGGATCGGCACCAACACTAAATACTTCAACTGATATATGTTCTTTGATCTCGTTTTCTGTAACATGACAATTCGTTTTTTGATTAATGAGGTTTTAAAAAATTGATTGATAAAGGATATGTTCTGGGTTTGAAATACCTGCGACAACAGTAGCTCGTACTGATCTTCCCTCTTGTTTTTTGCAACTTTTGCGTCCGCTATGAATTCATGTAACTCCGAAACCCTACTTTGATAGACGTAGGCCAAGGGATTGAACCAGGCTACAATTCGCATCATTTCAAAGAAGATCAAGTCGTACGAATGCCTTTGACGAATATGGACAAGCTCATGATCCAAAATCCTTTGGTACTCTTTTTCCAGAACCCGATCCCCTAAAAAGATGGACTTAAAAAAGGAAAAAGCCACGGTGCTATCTGGAATAGTCACTTCCGTAAAATCTTGATAGTAGCGTACCTCGCCGCTCTCTCGTAGTTTATAGATTTGAAACAACTTGTAGACCAAAAGACCTAATGCCAGTACCGCCCCTATGCAGAAGACCACGTAGGGCCATGATAGTCGAAACATACCTTCTTGAACCTCGATAATGGCTGTTGCAGCGTCACTACTATTCCATAAGTATTCGGGATAGCCATAAAATACCTCAGGAACCCGGGTTTTCAAGGCCTCGATTTTTATCCAAGGTAAGACCATGGACACCGAGTATGTGCCGATCAGATACCCACGGTTCCATTGGAAAAAGGTTTCCCGTTTTAGAAACAGATCATAAATAATCAGGAATACGAGCTGGAATGCAATACATTCTAAAAGATACGGTATCATGATCGGTCTTGTTTTTTTATCTCATTGAGTATGGATTCTAATTCTGAAAGGCTCATATCGTTCTTCTTCATAAAAAAAGACACCATGCTTTTAAAGGACCCTTGAAAATACCCGTCTACCAGTTTGTTGATACTTTGGTTGCTATAGTCCGATTTCTTGACTAGAGGAAAATAAAGGAATCCCCGGCCTTCCTGCTCGTGATCTACGAACCCTTTACTTTCAAGAATGCGAACAATGGTCGATACGGTATTATAGGCCGGTTTTGGCTCCGGCAGGTGTTCGATTATAGCAGCCACGTTACACTTTTCAAGTTGCCACAAGAGCTGCATAACCTCTTCCTCCGCTTTGGTCAATTGTTTCATTGAACTAAGTTTTTAGTTAAACTGAATTCAAATATAACTAAATATTTAGTTTAAACTAACTTTTTAGTTGAAAAAAGATGTAACAAATCCTCTTTATCTTCGTCCAATAGAAAAAATAGGGAATGGATATTGTGCTTTTGATTCTAGGCTTCTTACTCATGTTCGTAGGCATTCTGGGGAGCTTTCTGCCCGTTTTACCCGGTCCTCCAGTCAGCTGGTTAGGACTACTTTTACTCCATTTGACCACGGCCGTACCCGATGATTGGTGGTTTTTGGGTATAACAGCGGTCATCGCACTGATTATTTTTGCCCTTGATTATGTCATACCTGCTATGGGAACCAAAAAATTCGGGGGTACTCGAGCGGGAATGATCGGCACCACTATTGGATTGATCATCGGTTTGTTAGCTCCGATTCCCGGGGGGATTATCATCGGACCGTTCTTAGGGGCTTTCATTGGGGAGCTCACCAACAAAGCGGACAATAAAACTGCGCTAAAGGCGGCCTTTGGCTCATTTTTAGGCTTTCTGACCGGTGCTTTTATGAAATTTGTGGTCTCGATTATTTTTATGGGCCTCTTTATCGGGAAAGCTTGGGACTACAAGGCGGAATTGTTTCCTTACTTTGCCCAATAACATCGAGTGGCTTATTCCGACCAAACCACCTTGTCCGTGATAGGATTCCGCGTTACTTCGGGAAGTATTCCGTCGTAGTAGCCCATGTAGAAAAACCCCAAACACCGCTCTCCTTCTTCCATTTCAAAAAAATCATCCATGTACTTGATGAGCCCCGGGGAACTCCAATAACTCCCGATGCCCAATTCGGCACAGCAAAGCCACATATTTTGAACGGCCATAGCGGTAGCCGCGATTTCCTCCCACTCGGGAACGCTTTCCTTTGGATCGCGCTGCATGCAAATGGCAATGATCGCACCCGCCTTTTTCGGGTTATCGATTAATTTTTTGACCTTCATCTGTTTTGGCCGGTCTTCGGTTTCCATATATTTTAAGGAGAGAAACAAGCCTAATTTTTCCTTGGCTTCGCCCATGAGCACCTTAAACCGCCATGGCTCTGTTTTTCGATGGCTAGGCGCCCAATTGGCCGCTTCTAAAATTCTTTCGATATCCGCTTTTGCAATCGGTTTGTCATTGTATTGGGGTGGAAAGACCGAACGCCTTTTTTTAATGAGTTCAAAAATCATAGCTTGTATTTTAAGGTGCAAATTTAAGCATTCATCGGCACTACTTTTTCAGTAGTAAATCCATACAATTTTGAAGTGCAGGATTTCGGTTATCGGCTTTCCATATAACGGAAAGCACCGCTTTTTGGGGCACTTTCTTTAGTTCGATAAACTTGACGTCCATCTGAAAACCGTATTGTAAGGAAGTCGGCACGATTGCAATGCCAAGGGAATTCTCCACGAGTTTGAAAATGGTCTGCGCATGTACCGATTTATGCGAAACCTTTGGTTGAAAACCCGCATCCTCACAAATACTCATAACCGTATCATAGTACAGCGGACTGTATTCTTGCGTAAACAGGATAAACTCTTCTTCCTTTAGCTGCGCCATACTCTGAAAGCGCTTTGTATGCAACACATGGTTTTTCGGAAGCACAACCGAAAAACTATCTTCATGCACCGGAGCAATTTCAATTCCTTTGGGCACTCGAGCCAAGCGTACGAATCCCATATCTAGTTTATCTTTCATAAGGGCATCTACCTGAGCGCGGTTGGAGCGTTCTTCTAGACTGGTCTTTATTCCAGGATACGATTGTTTTAGTTGCAGTAACAATTCCGGGATGACCTGTTGCATGGCAGATCCTAAAAACCCGATGCGCACCTCTCCCTGATTTCCAGCGCTTATCGATTGTAACTGTTTTTGGGTCAGCTCCAAATGGTTTAAAACAAACTCAACCTCCCCTTTGAGGTACGACCCGGCCGGTGTCAAGGCCACCCTTTTCTTGTCTCGTGTAAAAAGGGTCGTACCGAGAATCTCCTCCATTTGTTTGATTTGTCTGCTTAATCCCGGTTGCGAAATAAAAAGCTTTTCCGCTGCCTTTCGAAAGTGAAGTTCTTCCGCAACTGCTAAAAAATAGTTGAAATGTCGCAACTCCAATTGATAACCCATAGTTATTGATTATTGCTAATAATAGTATTATTAATTATTAAAAATACGATTTAAATTTATGGGAACTAAATCAAGACCCATGATTACTGCTCAAAAGTCCTTTTGTTTTGGCGAAGATCACCTGACCGCCGGAATAGCCATTGCCATCGCCCAAGGGCATACCCAAATGCAACTTATGGCACCAACCAGAAAAAAAGTCAGGGCGAGTTGGGAGAAAGTACGTCATATTGTATCGACCGGTCTCCCGGTATATGGTATCAATACTGGTTTTGGGCCGCTCTGTACCACCAAGATCTCAAAAGAGGACACCCAGATCTTACAGGCCAACATCTTACAGAGCCATAGCGTTGGTGTGGGCAAACCTATAGCATCCGAAATCGCTAAATTGATGCTGATCCTAAAGGTACACGCCTTGGCTAAAGGATATTCAGGTATAGCGGAAAGCACTTTAGATCGAATTATTTGGCATATCGAAAACGATGCGATACCCCTTGTTCCTTCACAGGGGTCCGTGGGTGCATCCGGTGATTTGGCTCCCTTGTCCCATTTGTTCCTGCCACTCATCGGATTGGGCAAGGTCGTTTTTCAGGGAAAAGAAATAGCAGCAGCCGAGCTATTGGAAAAAACTGGGTTGAAACCCTTGACTTTAGGCCCGAAAGAGGGGCTTGCCCTTATCAACGGCACACAATTCATAACCGCTCATGCGGTTAAGGTCATCGAAAGATTGCATAGCTGCCTCACCCAAGCCGATGTTATCGGCGCCATGATGATCGAGGGACTCCAAGGTTCGGTAAAGCCATTTTTCAATGAGCTACATGCCCTACGGCCCTATAAAGGCAATATTCATGTCGCCAAGCGTATCAAACGCCTATTGAAAGGGTCGGAAATCCTTGAAGACCATATCGATTGCGAACGCGTTCAAGACCCCTATTCGCTTCGTTGTATTCCACAGGTGCACGGAGCTTCAAGAAATGCGTGGTTGCATTTAAAGGAACTGTTGGAAGTCGAACTGAATTCCGTCACCGACAATCCCGTTATTATTGATGCGGAATTGACCATCAGTGGTGGTAATTTTCATGGACAACCCTTGGCCATGGCATTGGATTATGCGTGCCTAGCTGCTTCGGAACTTGGAAATATCTCTGACCGTAGAATCTATCTGGCTCTTGAAGGGAACAGTCCAGGGGTACCTAAACTATTGATGGATGATACCGGTATCAACTCGGGTTATATGATCTTGCAATATACGACCGCAGCTCTTGCAAGTGAAAATAAGGGCTTGTGTTTTCCATCGAGCGCAGACAGCATCCCAACATCTTTAGGACAGGAAGACCATGTGAGTATGGGATCTATCGGAGGAAGAAAAGCACTTCAAGTCATCGAAAACGTAGAAAAAATATTGGCCATTGAGCTTTTGACCGCAGCACAGGCCTTTGAATATCGAAAACCCATGAAGTCGGGCATCTTTTTAGAGGAAGTACATAAAGCAATCCGAAAGGAAGTGCCCTTTGCAAAAAAAGACCGCGTTTTTGCCGAAGACATCGAAAAGGGAATCGAAATGATAAAAAACAAGACGATCATTTCCGTAATCAGTACGGTCAAGAACGAAAAGAATATGAAATTTCAAGTACCTTACTCCGAAGAATTCGAAACGTACTAAAGGGTGCTTTGCACCACCTCCAAATAAAAAAACCAATGATGCAATTAATAGGACCATTTAAGCAGCTTATTCCGATGTCGGGTTTATCCATTAAAGGCGCTATACCCGATGATGATCTTTTGGTCTTTGAGGATGCCGGATTGTTGATCGATGGTGCGCACATCAAGGCCATCGGCAAATTCGACGAGCTCAAAGTCACTTATGACCATGCAGAAATACATGTATTAAAAGGGGACCATACCTGTTTACCGGGCTTTATCGATTCGCATACGCACATTTGTTTCGGAGGGTCTCGGGCCACTGATTATGCATTGAGAAATTCAGGGAAGACCTATCTCGAAATCGCCAAGGCCGGAGGCGGTATATGGGATACTGTGACACAGACCCGAAAGGCCAGCCAAGAACAACTGGTCAAGAAAACCACAAAACTGGCCAATCGCCATATGAAAAATGGCGTCACGACCTTAGAGGTCAAAAGCGGTTACGGACTCTCCGTTAGCGAAGAACTGAAAATGCTACGCGCTATTCAAGAAGCAAACCGTGGTACTTCGACCGATTTGATTTCTACCTGCTTGGCCGCGCATATGCTTCCCAAAGACTACCAAGGAGATGCCACGGAGTACTTGATGGAAATAGCTGATACGCTCTTCCCTATCCTACAGCAAGAAGAATTGACCCACCGAATCGATGCCTTCATTGAGGATAGTGCCTTTTCCGAGGAGGAGATCCGACCGTATTTTCAAAGGGCAACGGATATGGGGTTCGATATTACGGTTCATGCCGACCAGTTTTCTACGGGTGGTAGTGCGGTTGCGGTAGCATGTGGCGCCATCAGCGCAGATCATTTGGAAGCAAGTACCCCGACCGAAATAGCCCTTCTGGCGCAAAGTGACGTGATCGCAACAGCGTTACCAGGCGCATCATTGGGGCTGGGTTGCAGTTTCACACCGGCCCGAAAAATCTTGGACGCGGGTGGTGCCTTGGCCATTGCCAGTGATCATAACCCGGGTTCGGCGCCTATGGGAGACCTGCTAACTCAAGCGGCCATTTTAGGAGCTTTTGAAAAATTGTCGAATGCCGAGGTTTTAGCGGGAATTACATTTCGTGCCGCTGCTGCCTTAAATCTCACTGATAGGGGCCAATTGAAAGAAGGGGCACTTGCTGATTTCATTCTATTTCATACCAGTGATTATAAAGAGATCTTATATAACCAGGGAAATTTCAAACCTTGTGTCGTCTTCAAAAAAGGCGTCAAGGTCTTTGATAAACATCAATAGGGGGTTTTCTGAGTTACGAATGCTGAATTAGGAGTTAGGAGTTAGGAGTTAGAACCTAATAAAAATGCTCGATGTTGGAAGCGCAGTACTGGAAGCAGGGTGCTAGAAGTATTGAGACTTAGGCATCCCAGTAAACGCCAACAGCAAACAGCGAACAGCGAACAGCGAACAGCGAACAGCGAACAGCGAAAAAACAAACAATGACATTCAAAGAACAAATACTGCAGGGCATTCCCCATCAACTTCCCCCGAAGAAGGACTATTCGAAAAATGCGAATCACGCACCAAAGCGTAAAGAAATTCTAAATTTGGCCGAGAAAAAGTTGGCGGTGCGGAATGCGCTACGCTACTTTCCCAAAGCATGGCATGCCGAACTGGCACCAGAATTCGCTGATGAGTTACAGGCTTATGGGCGCATTTATATGTACCGGTTTAAACCGGATTATCAATTATACGCCCGCCCGATCCATGAATATCCTGCAAAATCGGTACAGGCGGCCGCTATCATGTTGATGATCCAGAACAATCTCGACCCGGCCGTTGCGCAGCATCCTGAAGAATTGATTACTTACGGGGGTAATGGCGCCGTTTTTCAGAATTGGGCGCAATACTTGTTGACCATGCAGTATCTGGCCATCATGACCGATACCCAGACCTTACATGTCTACTCCGGACACCCGATGGGGCTGTTTCCGTCTTCCGAAGACGCTCCCAGGGTAGTCGTGACCAATGGCATGATGATTCCGAATTACTCCAAACCCGATGATTGGGAAAAATACAATGCATTGGGCGTCACCCAATATGGACAAATGACGGCAGGTTCCTATATGTATATCGGACCACAGGGAATTGTTCATGGTACGGCCATTACAGTGATGAATGCTTTTCGGAAAGTTTTAAGGAAGGATGAATCCCCGGCCGGAAAACTATTCTTGACCGCGGGATTGGGCGGTATGAGCGGGGCGCAACCCAAAGCGGGAACTATTGCGGGATGCATTACCATTTGTGCGGAAGTAAATGCTGCCGCAGCGACCAAAAGACATGCTCAAGGTTGGGTAGATGTGCTTATTGACGATATGGATACGCTAGTCGAACGCACCAAAACCGCACTAAAAAACAAGGAAGTCGTTTCCCTGGCGTTTATCGGAAACGTAGTGGACGTCTGGGAACGTTTTGATCAAGAGGATATCTTCATTCATCTGGGCTCGGACCAGACTTCATTGCACAACCCTTGGGCAGGAGGATACTATCCGGCCGGACTGAGTTTTGAAGTGGCCAACCGAATGATGAGCGAGAACCCGGCCGAATTTAAATCACATGTGCAGCAATCGCTAAAGCAACATGCCACTGCCGTGAATAAACACACGAGCAAAGGCACCTATTTCTTTGACTACGGGAACGCCTTTTTATTGGAATGCTCGAGAGCGGGGGCGGATATCATGGCGGAAAACCAAATTGATTTCAAATACCCTTCCTATGTACAGGATATTTTGGGGCCGATGTGTTTTGACTATGGTTTTGGGCCATTCCGTTGGGTATGTACGTCCGGCAACCCCGAAGACCTTCAAAAAACGGATGCTATTGCGCTTGAAGTGCTAAAGACCATACAGACAACGGCTCCGGAGGAAATCCGACAACAGCTGCAAGACAATATCAAATGGATCGAAGAGGCCGAACAGAATAAACTGGTTGTGGGATCACAAGCTAGAATACTCTATGCGGATGCCGAGGGAAGGGCAAAAATCGCCGAAGCCTTTAATCAGGCGATCAGCACCGGGAATATTTCCCGACCCGTCGTATTAGGACGCGATCATCACGACGTCAGTGGTACGGACTCTCCGTTTCGAGAAACCAGTAATATCTACGACGGCAGTAAGTTTACAGCGGATATGGCCATCCACAATGTCATCGGAGATAGCTTTCGAGGCGCGACTTGGGTCTCGATCCACAACGGAGGCGGTGTTGGTTGGGGCGAAGTCATCAATGGCGGCTTCGGCATGCTATTAGATGGTTCGGAAGCGGCCTCTAGGAAACTGAAAAACATGCTCTTCTATGACGTGAATAACGGTATTTCCCGAAGAAGTTGGGCTAGAAACGAAGAGGCGCTATTTGCCATTCGACGCGAAATGGAGCGTACACCCGCTCTGAAAGTAACCTTACCCCACTTGGTGGAGGAGGTCATCCTAGATGAGTTATTCTAATCTAAACGAGACCGTTTTTCCCATTCTTCCATGGCCAAGTTCTTGAGAAATGTATTGGTTTCCCATTGATGTGCCATTGGGGTTTGGGTATTTTTTTGGTAAAGTCCATAGGGAAAAGGCCCTTGTTCGGGCACAAGGCTAAAGAACGGGCGTTTTTCCATAGCTGCTTTTTGTAGTATAGCCATCCACCATTGCATGAATCGGTCCAACTCGTGACGATAGTTCGTATCTCGGGGGTCTTGTACCTGTGAACTTTGTGAAGAGCCCACGCGCATGTGCAAATGATAGGTATGGGCTATACTTTGAGCTACCGCTTCTTCTTGGTTTTCCAGGAGTGATTCTGCAACGCAGGTCCAGTGGGCGAAATCAGCGGTAAGTTTTAGAAAGGGCAATTCCGTCAGATACTCCAAACAAACATGAGAGGCAAAAGCGAATCGTGACCGGTGCGTTTCATGGGCAATCGGAACGCCGGTTTCTTGCTCGATTTTTTCGGCCAACTCAATCAATTCGATGTTTTGAGAAAAGGAGAAAAAATCCATACCGGTATGTGAATTTATCAAGAGCGGTTCCGTCTCCACAAGAGTGTAAAGATGCCTTTTATACTGCTCCTTATGCTCTTTGAAATTTACCGCTTTGGTCTGCCAATGTTGACCAATATGTTGCATATCGAAATCAGATAGTATCGAGAGTAATTGCTTGTTCTCTTGTGGCACTAGCGAAAAGCTTAACTCTACCCCTGAATACCCCTCACCTTTGATCTTTTGTAAAAATTTAGGCCAAGCCATTTGAGCACTCCCCCATCGTGGATAAAAAAGGATCAACTGCATATTATCGTTGTCTTACCTTTCGAGCTCCGGTATGGTCTACCCCTTGTTCGCGTTCTAAGGCGATCATGGTCTTGGGCCTAAAGTTCAAGATCAATGCCCTTCGTTGACTTTCCGTGCTGTTCCCTTTACTGAAATGCAGCGTAAAGCCGTCATGAAATGTGCAGCCTCCGGGGCTCAGGGGAATACATTCCGCTTGTTGCAAGTCCGTCACTTCACAAAACAGCGCACCCCCATTGGGCAATGCTTGATGCGGCTCAATGTTCGCACCCTTCGTTTTGGGAATAAACCACATACAGCCATTTTCCTCGTAAACCTCATCGAGTGCTATCCAAATACTCACGGATCGTTTATCGGGCAACTGTATCCAATAGGCTGCATCTTGATGCCAGGGGGTCTCCATATTCGTATAGGGTGCCTTATTAATGAGCATATCAAAATCAAGTTCCATATCCTCTCCCAAGAGTTCTTGCGCATATGTTCTGGCAATGGCATATACCGCATGTTCCTTCAAGTTAGGAACGATCATACTAGGTCTCATGATCTGGGTGATCTTTTCCACTTCATTACCATTGGTCGCTCCGCCGGCCAAATCACTGCGAAGATGTGCCGTTCGTTTTTTATCGCGCAATAGTTCATTATATATCCCCTGCAATTCTTCTACTTCGTCAAGTCCGATCAAGCGTTCGGTAGAGGCAAATCCCTTCCTTAGAAATGATTCTTTCATTTTTGTTATTTTAATGGTACAAGTATACTGTCTTCGTTACTTCCGATGCTTTTAAATTTGTCGTACCTTACTTTTTTATACAAAATACCATGCGTAAGCAAACAAATAAAAGAATGGTTTTTGACGTGAGGAATTTTGGCATTCCCAGATGTCCGCAATTCGGTCACTATAAATACAACAATGCGACTTCAGGCCTGAAAGACCATATACATACCGATACCCTCGAAATCTGCTATTTTCTAAAAGGTGTCCAACGCTATACCATAGGCGATCAACTATTGGAATTGACCGGTAATGACATGCTCATTATCGCTCCTAATACGGCCCACAGCACGGGCATATATCCTGAAGACAAGGGGGAGCTCTATTGGTTACAGATTTCAACAGATCATACACTAGGTGCCCTATGCCACTTGCCAAATACCTTTTCCGATTTACTGGTAAACGAATTGACCCGGAATACCCATAAGGTATTTAAAGGGGCTTTTCTTATGAAATCCGTTTTATCCAAATTGGAACAAGAGATTCAAAAGACCGAAAGTCTGATGCGGGAGGTACGCATCAACCAGTTGATCTATCAGATTTTAATGGAAACCATTACACTTTCGAAAAATCAGGAAGCTTCTCCGGTTTCCGATCGATTGCAATTGATCGATGGTTTTATTGCCGAACATATGGACCGAACTATTTTTGTGGATGAACTGGCTTCCTTGATCGGGCTATCGGTACCCTACTTCAAAGAATGGTTCAAGAAAAAACAGGGAGTACCACCCAAAGAATATATGAATCGAGCAAAAATTGAACGGGCAAAGGCCGATCTTCTGCGCAAGTCATCCGTAACTCGAGTAGCCTTTGACCTGGGTTATTCCTCCTCACAGTATTTCGCCACGACCTTCAAAAAATATATGGGCATCACTCCCAAAAGCTACATCACCTCTGTACAAAAAGAAAAAACGTCTTATGAAACACTACGCTAAACCAAAACCGGAACTATGGCAGGGCAGGGTATCAAAAGCCCAGCTTTACCTGCATGAAAAAGTAGTATGCACCGAATTGGGTGCAACAGCACTCTCCAAGCCTGGTAAAAAAATCGGTTTGCTGGGGTATTCCTGTGATGAAGGGGTTGAAAGGAATTATGGACGGATCGGCGCATTAGACGGCCCTGATACCATCCGAAAACAATTGGCAAGACTACCCAATCATCTCGCGAACAATGTTCACTTGTATGACCTGGGCAATATACAATGTATGGACGGTGCCATGGAAACGGCCCAAAACCAGCTCTCTGAAAAAGTGGCCCAACTTTTAGAACAACAACTGTTTCCGATCGTACTTGGTGGCGGTCATGATATGGCCTACGGACATTATCACGGCCTAAAAAGGTTTTACGGTGGCGGTGCAACCATTGGCATTATCAACTTCGATGCACATTTTGACTTGCGCAACAACACCAATGGCAATACCTCAGGAACTCCATTTTATCAAATCGCGCAAGAGTGCAAGAAAGCGAATAGCCCGTTTCATTATCTGTGTTTGGGGATACGCCAGGATGCGAATGACGCCCTATTATTTCAGACCGCAGCGGATTTTGGAGTCACCTTTATCGAGAACATTCATTTTTCAATGAGCGAAGCGCAACATATTGTTCGCGTTCTATTGGATTTCATTCGAAAGGTAGATCACGTATATGTGACCATCGACCTTGATGGGTTCTCTTCGGCTTATGCCCCAGGTGTCAGTGCCCCCTCACCGATGGGTTTTTCACCAAAAATCGTTATCGAATCACTGGAGTTGATCCTAAAATCTAAAAAACTGGTCGCCTTGGATATTGCCGAGATGAACCCGAAATATGATATGGACCATCAAACCGCAAAGCTTGCGGCCTCTTTGGTGCATTATGTGATGCATAGTCTCTAGATTCACCCCTTCAAAAGGCACTCAACCGAAGTGGTTCAAAAAAAGGGTTACTCCAGCCAGCTTTGATAATATTGACCATCATCGATATCCAAAGCGGTCTGTGTCAATTGCAATGGTTTAAACGTATCGACCATCACGGCCAATTCTTCGGTCCCTTTTTTACCGATACTTGCCTCATAAGTACCTGGATGGGGGCCATGTGGAATACCCGCAGGGTGTAATGAGATATACCCTTTATCGATGCCTTTTCTGCTCATAAAATCACCATCCACATAATAGAGTACCTCATCGGAGTCAATATTAGAGTGGTTGTAGGGCGCAGGTATGGCTTCCGGATGGTAATCATACAAACGCGGACAGAAGGAGCACACCACAAAGGCAGCAGTTTCAAAAGTCTGATGTACCGGAGGCGGTTGGTGCACCCTTCCCGTGATGGGTTCAAAATTATGAATGGAGAACCCGTAGGGATAATTATACCCATCCCAACCCACAACATCAAACGGATGAGTGGCATACACCATATGATGCAACTGTCCTTGTTTTTTGACCTTGATCAAGAATTCACCCTGTTCATCATGGGTCCGTAAATTTTGTGGCAACTTAAAATCGCGCTCACAAAATGGCGAATGTTCCAAATGCTGCCCAAACCAATTTCGGTATCGTTTCGGCGTATATATTGGGTGGTAACTTTCCGTAATCAACAAACGATTGTCTTCGGTATCGAATTCCATTTGATAGATCATCCCCCTAGGAATCAATAAATAGTCACCGTATTCAAAAGGAATTTCACCTAGTAGTGTTTTTAAGGTTCCCGTGCCCTGATGAACAAATAGCAGTTCGTCCGCGTCCGTATTCTTATAAAAATACGCGGTCATTGATTTTTTCGGAGCGGCCAAGGTCAAATGCACATCGGAATTGAACAAGATCGTTTTTCTGCTTTGCAGGTAATCGTCTTCCGGCAAAATGTTCAACCCTTTCAACAACCTCGACTTGATATTGTATTGCACTGCCGCCCGGGGTGCGATATCAAGCGTCTTTCCAACCTCTTTGACCTGAGTTGGTCGATGTAGGTGGTACATGAGCGAGGACATGCCATCGAAACCAATGGTACCAAAAAGTTGCTCGTAGTGTAGGCTACCATCTTCTTTTTTGAATTGTGTGTGCCTTTTTTGAGGCATTTTTCCGAGTTTATGATATAACGGCATAATAGTACGTGCTTATTTATACTTTAAAATTACGATAAATTGGGTGGTTTCGTGTACTTCAAATCGCAATATTTGCGGTCTCGAAACTGAAGAAAAGAAAGTGCTTTGGGCAAAAAAGAATAGCGAATGGCATGCATAAAAAAAGCCTTCCGTTATCCTGAAAACAATCAGGAGGAAAGCCTTTCATTGGCTCGGGTCAGTATAGACCTGAGACACAACACAACAAGACAAAGATAAGAAAGCTTTCTGAAATACAAACTGCCAAGACCTTATACTTTTCTGGTAAAGGGTCGAACAATAAGACGGGCTGCCTTATCATAATTGATATAATTATAGGCCCAATTGAAGAGTACGACCACTTTGTTGCGAAAGCCCACAAGGGCGGCTAAATGAACAAAAATCCAGATGAACCAAGCAAAAAAGCCACCGAATTTCAACTTCCCTAAATCAGCCACCGCACGGTTTCTTCCGATGGTTGCCAAAGTACCTTTGTCAAAATATGAAAAAGGTTTCATGTTTTTTCCTTGAAGCAAAAGGTTGAGATTCTTGGCCAGATGTTCTCCCTGCTGAATAGCCGGTTGCGCAACTTGCGGATGTCCCTTCGGATATTCCGCTGTTTCCATATAAGCGACATCGCCAATGGCAAAAATATTTTCAAATCCTTCTATCTGGCTAAATCCATTGACTTTATATCGGTTTAATCTATCCATCAGCTGGGCAGTTTCGAATCCGTCGATCGTTGCCCCCGTAACCCCCGCGGCCCAAATCAGGTTTTTGGTCCGCATGGTCGTTCCATCTTTCAATTGCAAGACATCGCCGTCGTAATCTTGAACAATGGTATGCACGTGAACCTTGACACCCAGGTTCTCCAAAAACAGAGATGCCTTTTTGGAAGAACGTTCACTCATGGGCGAGAGTACCCGCTCCCCTCCTTCAAAGAGATGTATCTCCATTTCGGATACGTTTAAATGACGATAGTCTTTTGGAAATACGTGCCTTTTCAATTCAGCAAAAGCACCTGCCAATTCAACCCCGGTCGGACCGGCTCCTACGATACAGAACCGTAGCAGGGCTTTTCGATCTTCCTCCCGTTCGCAATCGTCCGCCCTTTCAAAATTCTGCAGCATTAAACTGCGAATGTTCAATGCCTGCGGAACGGTCTTCATCGGCATGGCATTGGTCTCGATACGGGTATTACCAAAAAAATTGGTCTTTGTACCTGTGGCGATAACGAGATAGTCGTAGGTCAGCTTCCCGATAGCGCTGTGAATCTCTTGCTTAGCTGTATCTATATGTTCTACGGAGGTCAAGCGAAAATGGAAATTGTCCAATCTCTTCAATACTTTTCGAATAGGATACGCAATGGAATCCGGTTCTAGACCACTTGTCGATACTTGATATAAAAGCGGTTGAAAGGTATGGTAGTTGTGTCTATCAATGAGCACCACTTGAAGCGCTAGTCTCCCCAGTTTTTTTGCCAAGGAAATACCCCCAAACCCGCCTCCTATGATTACAATTCTTTTGGCACTCGTATCAGGAATATTCATCGTCAGGCTTTTTACAAAATTACGAATTGCCCATTCGAATCAAGCAATTCATATCCTATAAAATTATGATTACCTTCATACTGAAATACGCCCGGATGCAGCACAGACCAGATATCGAAAATAGAGCTCATGTACGGATTTTGGTAGAAACCTTTTACTCAAAAATCAGGGTTCATGATGATTTGGGACCTATCTTCAATTCGCTGATTACGGATTGGGAAGGTCATTTTGAGCTGCTTACCGATTTTTGGGAAACACAACTCTTTCTAAAGCGCAAATACACGGGCAATCCTGTGACCGCTCATCAAGATGCGGATAGAAAAACGGGAAATTCCATTACCCCTGAACATTTTGGATTATGGCTTAACCTTTGGTTTGCCACAATTGACGAGCTGTTTGAAGGTGAGACTGCATGGATTGCCAAAAATAGGGCCCAAAAAATGTCGACCATGCTGTACCTGAAAATCTATGAAAGACGCACTGCGGATTAAATCATTATTTTAGAGGTCGAACTGCCAAATAGAACATAAAAACAATCTAAGGACATATGAAAAAAGAGGTTTCTAGAAGGTCATTTTTAAGGAAAGCAACTTTGGGCTCCGCGGCCTTTACGTCAGCTCCAATGATACTTACGGCTTCGGCCAACAGGGAGAAGTTCTTGTTGAATCGGCATTATGAAAATCAAAGTTTTTCAGCCAATGATCATCTACAATTGGGTCTTATCGGCTCAGGTATTCAGGGCATTTACGATACCATGGCCGCCTTAAAAGTCGATGGTGTGAAATTAGTCGCGGCCTGTGATCTGTACACTGGCCGATTAGATCGTGCCAAAGAATTATGGGGAGCCGACCTGTTTACCACTCGTGACTACAGGGAACTATTAAACCGAAAAGACATCGACGCGGTAGTCGTAGCCACTCCTGACCACTGGCATCAAAAAATAACCTTGGATGCCTTAAAGGCGGGCAAAGCAGTCTACTGCGAAAAACCTATGGTCCAGAATTTCGATGAGGGCCATGAAATCATCAAAGTCCAAAAAAATACCGGAAGCATATGTCAAGTCGGAAGTCAGGGTATGGCTTCCTTAGGAAATGAAAAGGCCAAACAATTGTACGAGGAAGGTGCCATCGGGGAAATAGTCATGCTAGACATGTACAACGACCGGTATTCGGCCGAGGGTGCATGGCAATACCCTATACCTCCTGATGCCGATCCTACTACGGTTGATTTCGATACCTTTTTGGGCAATGCCCCAAAAACACCCTATGAATTAAAGCGCTTTTTTAGATGGCGCAACTATCAAGATTATGGCACAGGGGTAGCCGGGGATCTTTTCGTGCATGCCTTTTCAACGCTGAACCATATCATCGGTTCTCATGGCCCGAGCAGAGCACTGTCAACAGGCGGACTACGCTATTGGAAAGATGGTCGTGACGTACCCGATGTAACCATGACCTTGTACGACTACCCAAAAACAGAGAACCACTCCGCTTTCAATGCCGCATTTCGCATTAATTTCATTGCCGGTTCAGGGGGTGGTGGTGGATTTCGATTGATCGGTACGGAAGGAGAATTGGAGGTCGGTCAAAACGCGGTTACGCTGAAACGTTCAAAATTAGGCATGGTACCCGGCGGCTATTCGATGATTGCCTTTACCGAGGAGACCCAACAAAAAATCAAGGCGGAATATGCTTCAAAAAACCTAGAGAATAGAGCTTCTTCCTTAGAGACCGGTACTACTACTTGGGAAGCCCCGAGAGATTATAAGGGAGGACATTACGACCACTTCCATACTTTTTTCCAAACCATTCGCGGGAAAGGAAATATAATTCAAGACCCCACGTTTGGTTTAAGAGCCGCTGGTGCAGCACTACTAGCCAATGAGAGCTTTTTTAAAGAACGCCCTATCAGTTGGGATCCAACTGCAATGAAACTGATTTAAATTCGTTCATATTCAAAAAAAATAAATCGAATACTTATTTTTACGCCTCAAAACCTATAATCAATGACCTTACTTCTTATGGCCGCGGGAAGCGGAAGCCGCTATGGAAAACTGAAACAATTTGACGATCTCGGCCCCGATGGCGAATTCTTAATGGAGTTTGCCATGTACGATGCCATCCAAAACGGCATGGATCATATCGTGGTCATCACCAAAAAAGACAATGTTTCCTTTCTGGAAGATCATTTGGCAGGTCGCTTGCCTTCAGAGGTCAGGTTAGACGTGCTTGCACAAGAGATTACCGATTTGCCCTACGGGGTTACCTTTGTGGGAGAACGACCCAAACCATGGGGCACCGCTCATGCGGTTTGGACGGCCAGAAACGTCATAGACCAGCCCTTTTGTGTCATCAATGCAGATGACTTTTATGGGCAATCCGCCTATGCCAATGCCGCCAAATTCATGCGAGACTACCCTCAGGAAGACCACTATGCCCTAATCGGCTATACCTTAAAGGATACGCTTTCAGAACATGGATCTGTTTCCCGTGGTGTCTGTACCACCGATGGAAATAACTTACTTTCAGTAGATGAGCGCCTCAAACTCGAGCAGCAAGGAGAACAAGTCATCGATACCGATTCGGGCCTAACGTATACCGGCGATGAATTGGCCAGCATGAATTTTTGGGTATGTCGCCCTGGGATATTCGATGTCATCGAAGAGGAATTTCGGGAGTTTTTGGAAGATGATCATATGATCAAAACCAGTGAACTCTACATTCCGAAAACCATTCAAAACCTTTTACAGGAGGGTAAAGTAACCGTCAAAGTGGTACCTTCACAAGACAACTGGTTCGGAGTGACTTATGCCAGCGATCGCGAGGTAGCCGTCGCCAGTCTTCAAGAAAAAACGGAAAGCGGAAAATACCCTTCACCACTTTGGGGTTAAAGGCACAGCAAATGCATTCGAACGATGAGCTCATTAGAATACTGAAACAATTTCAGCTTGCCCATGAGCCGTACGAATTCGGTGCGCTCCATATCGGCTATATCAACGACACCTATTTGATGTCTTTGAACAATCGACCCAAATATATTCTGCAACGGGTGAACCATAGTGTTTTTGAGGACATAGATGGCCTAATGAACAACATGACCAGGGCCCTTTCACATTTGAGTGCCGAAAACTATAGTAAAATAGAAGTTGTTCAAACGCGTACAGGCAGGCCTTATTGGTCAGATGAAAAGGGCTATTGGCGCATCATGACCTACCTTGACAACAGCATCACGTTCAATACCACCACTGCGCAAAAAACCGCTTTTGAAGCTGGAAAAATCATTGGTATTTTCCACAAATTGCTCGAACGGGTCGAGAAAGATCCGTTCGTAGATACCATACCCGATTTTCACAATCTTGATTTGAGGGAAAGACAATTTAAACAAGCTTTATCGCAATCACCTTCAACTCGACTGGAAGTAGCATCGACCGCCATTGTTTTTGCCCAAAAGATGCTGTTGCGACTAAGCGAAATGGCTCCTAAGGGGATACCGGTCAGAATATGCCATAACGATACCAAACTCAATAACATTCTCTTTTCAAAGGAAACCGGGAAAGCACTCTGTTTGATCGATCTGGACACTTTGATGAAGGGTTATTTTCACTATGATTTTGGAGATGCTATTCGAACTATCGTAAACACGGCGCCAGAGGACGAAAAAGACCATCAAAAAATCACGTTTGAGCAAGACCTTTTTGAGGCTTTCATTGAAGGTATTGCCACCAATGGACCCTTCTTGACTTCCAATGAAATCAATGCCCTGCCCTATGGGGCTATCCTTCTTCCGTTTCTGCATGGTATTCGGGCCCTTACCGATTATCTGGAGGGCAATATCTACTATAAGGTATCTTATGAAAACCAAAACCTCGATCGTTGTTTGAGCTTGTTCGATTTTACGGATAAGGCGTTCAAGAACTTGGAATATATGCAAAACACGATTCTCGGCACATTGGTGGCAAAGGCTAACTAAAAGATTTTGATAATCTCGGAAAGGGTATTCAACTTGCACATCGCCATGAACTTTAGACGGGCTTGAATACCGTGTAGAAAATGCGTGCGCTCTAGGTTATGGGGCGCTATTAGGGCCTTGCAATAGCCAAGGTAGCCTTTACGAATCTCCGGGCGGCTTCTCCATCATATTCCAAAAACAAGTCAGGTTCGATCAACTCTATTTCCATCAGCACAAATCTTCCGTTTCGTATCAGCCCATCGATCCGGGCGTATAATAGGGTTCCATCAAATTGGGAAAGTATTTCTTTTGCGGTTTCCATAATCGCTCTACTTGGGCGATAGACTGTAGTACTGCCCCCATATTCCGATTGCACCCTGAATTCTCCGGAGGTAGCCGTTTTCAATACGGTATGCGAATAGGTGCGATTGAAGAAAATTATGGACAACTCACCGAAATGGCGCACCTCAGGCATAAATTGTTGCACCAATAAGTCTCGTTTTTGCGCTATAGGGGCGTAGGTATTTTCAATATCCTCCAATTGTGCTATCGAAAAATTTTCGGTTAAAAAAGAGCTTGCCGAAATGGCCGGTTTGATAACCATTTGTTCCCATCCTGATTCGCGTATGAACGACAAGTCTAGGTTCATTGTTCGATCGACAAATTGGGTCGGTACAATGGCAATTCCTTTTTCTTGCAATCGCCTTAAATAAAACTTGTGTTGATTCGATCGGATAACCTGGACAGGGTTCAGGGTTTTGATGCCCTTATTTTCCAAGGTCGTTATCCAGTCAGTGAATGCGTCGTGATGCAGATGGTAATCCCAGACCGATCTGATAATCAAATAGTCGTAGGCTTTCCAATCGACGGTATCATCATTCCATACCACTGCTTTCGCTACCACACCCTCACATTGGAACAATGGAATCAGCACTTGTTCACTTGCCGTTAATCCGCTTACTTCACTACAGGTCACTATACCTATGGTCATGATTTCGAAACTTTACGCCTTAGCCTAGTTTTGCAGTATACATGCTTTCTTTTACTGTTGATCATACACCTGAAGGGATGTACTTCTTATTCCGTTTTATTCACACGCCGACTGCTTCTTCTTATGTTTCCATTGTATCCAATACTCCTGAAGTCCTTCCGGAGTAGTCTTCAGGTCGCTGATATTCAGGGAATGTCCTTTCATCAAAAGAGGATGAAGTTCTTTTTTTCTTCGTGATAAGGCCGGCTTATGGTTCCATCCCCCTACGTGATCAAAGGAAGTAAAGGCCTCACATTTCGTGGCTACGCGAACAAATGGAATGCTAAGTTCAAATTCGACCGTACCTGACCCCATACCCTTTGTGGACATCGAAATCGTTGAAAAATCCACTTTAGCATAGTTTCCTTCATCGTAGTGCTTTTTTAAATGGTCCCCTACTTTAGCTGCCATCGCATTCGAGAATTGATGGGCAACGTCTGCCCCATTTACAAATTCAGGACCGGTATAAATCCCTTCGCAGCCTCCATCGGAACATGCGATGTTCTGACCTATTTTTTCTGCAACGCTTACCGCGGCCCATTCTTGAATGGCATCGCCAAAACCAAAAACAAGGTTGAACATCAGTAGTACTACAATCGCTATCGCTGTCTTACCCACCGCGTTTGATTTTCCCTTTAAGGTATGCCTATTTTGAGTATCGTTCATTCAACTTTTTAAGGGTGGATCAATTATCGACGAAGCCCTGATTCCAAGTCCTGCCCGGATCGTGGTTTCTTAAATCAATTTGAAAGTCTATTGCCGCTTTCATTGTCATAAGCAAAGATACCCAGCCCGCATGAATTTCGTCGTACTCCTCTTCCGAGACTTGGGAATTCAGCAGTGTCAGATCCGTTCCTCCATTACCATCTTCTTTAAGGTTAAACTGCACAATCGACTCAAAATATTCAACCTGAAAATAGGAACTTGGCACTCTGGATAGCACCTTACTTTTGTACTGCTGACCATTGGCAAAGACAAACTCAATACACCCATCGACCACGGGGGCCGATTCAGCCCAATATTTTTCCCTGCCTTCTTGCGTGTCAAGAAAATGATATACCTCTTTAGGTTGCGTGTTGAAGTGAATTTTCCACTTAATGGTACGTGACATCTTGTTCTCGTATTGGAATACAGGCCTATAGCGCTCAGCGACCAAAGGCCTTTACCCCTTAAATTTAATCAATGTTGACCATATTCTTGGTCTTATTAGGTGTAGCGGCGTGAATCAATGCGGACCTCTAGGTCATCCGTATGGGGCATATCAACAGTCATAGCGACGAAGAAACCGTGTTAAAAATTCGACAAAATGTACTAAAATTCCGCCAAAATGCACTTTTTAGTAAATTCCTACGTTGTAGTAGGACAAAAAATACAATTAATATGTAGTCAATAATCCAAAAATAACAGTTTTATCGCTACCATTCGTTCCGATATGTACGACGATTTGACCTGAACACCCGGTTATAAATCAGCGCAAAACCCTCTAAAAACTATGAATCACTATTCCCAAATTTACCTAATCGACGATTTTGAAATGTCTAACCTCTTTCACAAGGTGTTGTTTAACAAATTGAAGATCGGTGATGAAATCAACGTTTTCACTAACCCTGAAAAGGCGCTTGATGATTTACGGCAAAAAGTGGTCGTTTGTGATCGTATTTTTATTCTGCTCGATTTAAATATGCCTGAAATGAGCGGTTTTGAGTTTTTGGATATTATGATAAAAGAGCAATTTTCGGAACAAATCGATGTTGTAATCGCCACGTCCTCCATCTCGGAAGATGATATGAAGAAAGCCGAGCAATATCCTATGTTCGTCAAGGGTTTTGTCACCAAACCTTTAAAAATAGACCGTTTGAAATCATTGCTGCACCCGCTACAGCGGGTCAACGATCTAGAATAGAAAACCATCTTAAAACCATACCAATGTCCCTAACCAAACATACCTATAACACCGTCTTCATTATCGATGATAATGCCACCTCAAATCTTGTACACAAGCATGTCTTGGCACGAATCGCTATTACTGAAACCATACAGACATTCACAAACCCGGTTGAAGGTCTTGATCAACTTCGTACGGAACTTCTGGACCCCGAAAAACGCATCTTGGTGCTCTTGGACATTCATATGCCCGAGATGAACGGTTTCGAATTCTTGGATGCCTGTTCTTGTTTCACCGAAAAACACGAGGTTTTGGATATTCTAATGGTCACCTCTTCCATAGATGATCGTGAACTCCAATTGGGTACGGAGTACACTTTGGTCAAAAAGGTCATATCAAAACCGTTGAAGGGTAATCAAATATTGGAGTTTATCACCCAGAATCATCCGGTATCGGCCTAAGAGGGCATACCATTGATGACTCGATTTGAACCTTATACCCCGCCCAAAGCGAATGGTTTCAAAATTGATAAACGACCTGTTTTTCATGATCTATAGGCTCGATAACTATGAAGTGGATTTTTTCTAAAAACAATAACAAGGCTTCTTTCTCCAGTATCAGGAAAACAATCATTTTCTGTTTGCTCTTATCTTCTTTCTTCGCCTTAGTCATCGCCCTGTTATTGACCGCATCCTTCAATCAAGTAAAAAATGAGGCGGAGATGATCAATACGGCAGGTAGGCAGCGGATGTTCTCGCAAAAAATCGCTAAAAATATTTACAAGATTCAAGGCACCCATCTCTCGAAAGCGCAGATCGTCTCGGATGCCCAGTATTTAGACAGTATTCACGGAATACTTGGTCGCACGGACGATAAAATCAACCTCGTCATAAAAGATATACGATATGGTACCGACAGCATATTTGAAAAGGTAACGTTATACAAAGAATCGTTGGTCAGCTTAAGTGCAGTAACTAACCTTAATTCGCTGACCGAGCAACAATTGCTGGATGTTGACCGTGCTGAAAAAGCTTTTTTGGCACATATGGACACGCTAGTCAACAGTTACCAACGGCAGCATGAAGAAACCATCACTACGCTCAACTACCTCGTGGCGCTATCCTTAGGGTTGTTTATCCTCTTCTTGATTGGTCTATACAAGGTACTCTTCAAACCTATAATCGCAACGGTACGCTCAAGTTTGGCCGAACGTCAAGATCAAGTCGTATTGCGAGAATCCATTCTAGAAAACACTTCAGATCTTATCTGGGCGGTCGATAAAAACTATCGTTTGATGGCCTGCAATTCGTCTTTCCGAAATTCAATGGAAGAGGAAATAGGACGGACCATGGTCGTGGGTGAGAACCTATTGGGTTTTGAATATAAGCATATCAGTGCCAAACGAAGAAAAAAACTGTACGATAGAGCACTCAGCGGAGAGCCTTTTGAGGTAGAACTCGAATACATCAAGAACGGACGGAAGGTGAATCAAGAACTTTCATTCCATCCGATTTACGATGAGAACAATGCGATTACAGCCTGTAGTGTTTTCGGCAAGGACATCACCAAAAAAGTCAAGACGTACCGCCAATTAAGAAAGAGTGAAACCTATCTGAAGGAAGCCCAGGAAATAGCGAATATCGGGAACTGGAACTGGGATATGTTCAAGAACGAGATCAGTTGGTCTGACCAGTTGTATAAGGTATTCGACCGAAATCCGGAAACCTTTGAAGCGACCTATGAAGGACTCATGAAAGTCATTTACCCGGAAGACCAGGCCAGTTTCGGCATTCATATCGAAAACTGCTTGACCAAAGACGAACCGCTTGATATCATTCATAGAATCATCTTGACCGATAACTCTATTCGATACGTACATCAAAAAGGGAAGGCCTATTTCGCGGAAGACGGAACACCCATGCGAATGGCAGGAACCATTCAAGAAGTAACAGATCTAGAGAAGGCCCGACTTCAAAACCTGAAACAGTTCAACGAACTCCAAAATTTCGTTTACATTATATCACATAACGTTCGGGCACCCATTTCAACACTTCAAAGCCTAGTCGATATCATCGAACCCGGAAATGATGAATTAAACGCACAGATCCTTCCCACGATCGGAACCACAGTAGATACTCTGGACCAAACCATACGTGACCTTAACGATGCCTTGTCCTTAAAAAATGTGGACGAGAATATGTTTCAATATGTGAACCTGAATACGATATTGAAAAATATCGAACATCTTATTTCTCTGGACATCCACAGTTCAAAGGCAAAAATCGAATACGACATCTCCAAAGCGCCCACCGCCTATGGCATTCCAAGTTATTACACGAATATCTTGTTCAACTTGATTTTGAACGCCATTAAATACAGATCTGAGGAGCGCGTACCACACATCAAGGTACGCTCAAAACCCATAGCTGACGGTTTGGAAATCTACGTCGAGGATAATGGAATGGGCATGGAGCTCACCAAAGAAAAGCGAAAGCGAATATTCGACATGTACGGAAGACTAAGTGGTACATCGGAAGGAAGGGGTATGGGACTTTACTTGGCAAAGACCCAAATCGAGGCCATGCGCGGCTGTATTGATGTACAAAGTGTTCTAGGTGAAGGTACTACCTTCAAGTTGACCTTTAAAAATCACTTTTTTCCGGATTGATTCTTCAGTAGCACACGTCACCTGTACCAAGCGTAGGATCTACTCCATGGGCAAAACGCCGTGTTCTATCATGCTGGTTTTACCAAATCTTCACGACTTTTTTAAGAAACGATGTAGGGCAACCGGGCAGTAAACACTATGTTTGTAGCGGTAGTGCGTCGGTAGTAAATGACCTACACCACAGAAAAAAGCATGTTCACAACAAAATAGTGCATTTCATCGATATTTATTGCCCTTCATCGATTGTTCTCTTATATTTGTAAGGTTATTCATTAGTAATAACAGCTGTAATTTTATATGAAGTTATAGGAAAAGTTGATGATATGATGAACGTCCCGAACAGATTACTCTTCATCCTACCTTTGTTTTTCGTTTTGACCCAAACGATTCATGGTATGATTTCAAAAAAAGACCGCAACATTCTGATCGAATTATACGAAAAGACAGATGGTGCCCATTGGCATACGCCATGGGTATTGAACCAACCTGTCTCTTCATGGCATGGTGTTGGTCTGAAAAACGGAAAGGTGGTATCCATCTCGTTGTTCAACAACAATCTTACTGGGGAAATTCCACAGTCTTTTGGTGAACTCAAAGACCTACAAGAATTGAATCTTGCCTTCAATTCATTGGAAGGCCAAATTCCTGAAAGTATTACCGCTCTGAACAAACTCTCTGTTCTACGGATGGGTAGAAATCGATTATCAGGAGCTATTCCCGAAAAAATCGGTCAATTAAAGCGTTTGACCGTATTGGAGTTGTTCGATAACAAACTTGAGGGAGTTATCCCTACGAGTATCGGCGAGCTAAAGGAATTGAAAAAGCTGATCCTTTCCAACAATTTACTCTCAGGCACCCTCCCAGAAACCTTGGGCGGCCTATCGGTCTTGGAGCGGTTGGAATTGAGTGACAACGAATTTGAAGGTCAAATACCCACAAGCCTCTCAGGTCTTGCGAATCTTAAATCGCTGGTTCTTGCCGAGAACCGGATGTCTATTCATGTTTCTCAGGCCCTACTTGAGTTACCAAAACTTCAGGTCTTGTTTTTGCAAGGCAATCTACTCGATGCCCCCCTATATCGAGAATTGAATAAAGACGAACGCAACTTCTCCCTTTTCCAATTCGAAGGAAAGCTCTTTGACCCACGAAAAAGTTTGCACACGGCCTCAGAGAAAGGCCAGACCAGACTGGTAGACATCCATTTTGAAGATCAAAACGACTAAGCCGTCCTCTTATGAAAATAGATACTATACCCACAGGTTTCAAAAAAGGCATATGGTCTCTTTTCATGCTTTGCTGCATGATCCAAACCATTATAGGGCAGGTCTCCGAGAATGAGCGCAATGTGCTCATCGAATTATATACCCAAACAGGTGGAGCAGCGTGGGTTCACCAATGGGATTTGGAGGAACCGATCTCGAGCTGGTACGGTATTACCGTCGAAAACCATCATGTTACTTCCATCAACTTGTTCAATAACAATCTGGTCGGCAATCTGCCCGAACGTATCGGGGATTTAAGTCATCTCAAAACGCTGAATCTCGCATTCAATACCTTAAGCGGAGAACTACCGCTAAGCATAATCGAATTGAGTAGGCTACAAGAACTGAAATTGGAAATGAACCGGATCAAAGGCCCACTTCCAGAAGCTATCGGGCAATTGGAACAACTCAGGGAACTCTCCGTATTCAATAATTTTTTATCAGGGGAAATTCCTTCTTCACTAGGAAACATCAAGACCCTTAAAGTGTTGAACCTTTCCAGTAATAATTTTAAAGGTACAATTCCTGAAACGCTAGGAAAGCTTGAAAATCTGGAGGTCTTAGGGCTGTTCGAAAACGGACTGAACGGTTCTATACCCAATGAACTGGGTAACTTGGTCAAACTAGAAGAATTGGTCTTGGCCAACAATCAACTCAATGGCGGAATTCCTGAGGAATTTGACCAACTGGCCAGCCTCCGTGTTTTTCAAATACAGAACAACAGATTCGATTCTTTACAGAACCTTGACAAAATGAACTCCCAAGAATTTCTTGTTTTCGATCATGACCAAAAAGAGGAGGATCATCTTAAATTTAAGGACATCAACGCTGGAAAAACCCGAATGGCCGACACCAAATTCGAAGATGCCGACGACCACTAGCAGTGACATGGCATTCTATTTCGGATATTAAAAACCCTTATTCGTCTTACACTGTTTTTCCCACTCCTGTTGCCATTTGTACTATTTTCTATCATCCTTTATGGAATATAATCTGACTTTATAAAAATAATTCTTACCTTACCCCACGAATTATTTTCTTTATTCTCCCTTAGATAAAATTTTAATTCAACTAGCGTCCCATGGCCAAACCCAAACAGGGGGTTCCAGCAATCGACGACCGATCGATCGAAGTGAATCCCTATATAAATTATTACATCGTTGCCGTGGACAATCATGTCGGCGGCCCAGCAGACTACCGTCTGGTGGCAGAACCATTGCCTGTTCCGTTGGTGTATTCCGTACCTCACGTAAAGCCTACAGATACTATTGAAAGTCTCGAGAAGACCTCTGGACAGTGGTATTATCCCAAATTTTCCAGCAGTATTCGCACTTCGAAAAATGGACTAAACGGGTGCCACAGAACCATTCAAAAATCAAATACCCTCGATGGTCTTCAAAAGATTGTCAAATTCAAACCAACTATTGAATCGCGTACTCGAGAAATAGACCATCTCTTCGTATTCGGCCAAGAAAGCACGTTCCTCTTTTTACAGCTAAAAAAAACCAATGACCAAAAAATTAAATACCATCCTGTTATTGGATGATAACGCTGCAACCAATTTCATTCACCAGAAGTTCATTTCGAGGGTTGATTGCACCGAAGAAATCGTAACCTTTCAGGGTGGTTTCGACGCCTTGGATTATCTAGGGTCGAAAACTAAAAAAGCACTGGAATTGATGTTGGTCGACATCAATATGCCGATGATGGACGCTTGGGATTTTTTAGAGGAATTTCAAAAAATCGAAAATCCACATGTAAAAGATACCAAGGTAATTTTGCTATCCACCTCTGTAAGTGCAAGTGATTTTGAAAAGGCAAAGCAAATCCCCATCATTCGCGGGTTACGTCTAAAACCGCTTACGGTGAAAGCGGTGCATGAAATCATGGATGAGTTCTTTCCGGATATCGATTTGACGGAATAGTAAACAGTGAGCCTCAGGAGCTTCAGTAAAGGAAACACAAAGCATTTAATCAATAGGGTCGGCAATGATATTTCTAAAGGGCACCGCAGATTCGCCCCGCATTGACTACACCTACACTACTTTGGCATTGTTTTTCTTCGCCATAAAAGAAAGTGCCTTTTTGATACGCGAAATTCTGTATTTATAGATACGTGCCATCTCGACCTTATTTTCCGTGTTATTTTCTTCGTTACCGTCGCTATAGGTTTCGGTTATTTCGACCGGAGCGACCGTTGGTCTTTCCGTATCGGCCTGCGCCTGAACGCCGACTCCGACAAGAAGAAAAAATAGTAAGGTGGCAACCGTTTTCATGATGGTACATTCGTTATTCTTAAAACTTAACAATAGGTGCTGCCAAAGGTTTCATTCGATAAACGGTATCAAATAGTCGTTAAACGGCAATACTATCGACGAACTACCTAAAATCATCGTCTTTCCGACACAGCACAAAAACACTTTAACGAAGAAATCGTACCGTTCATCGATTTCATAGCAGCTCCGGAACCCTCATCCGGCGGTCTTTTCCAAATCGATTTTTAGATGATGACCACCATGTCTTCATCAATTTGCGGGGTTGCGGGCCAATTGCAACGACTTGCTACCGAAAGGTCAAGTTGTTCGGGAGACCAAAAATCATTAATGTTTGTATGGGGTTCTTTTTGTAGTGCACCTTTCTTGCGGTACTAATCCCTGACCAGGCGATCGGCAAGTCGCTGCGTTTGCTCATCGAAGGTATATTCAAACGTATACTTTCCTGAACTTAGCGGCTCTTCGCCAACATAATCGATGGGAAACCAACCGTATGGCTCCCCCGCGATGGTCATGCTTACCGCCCCATAGGCATACACCTTCTCGAAAGTTCGATACTCCGATTTTTCATTTGGAGCTAAATCCCCGAAATTTTCACCGTTAAAGGTCGCATCTTCGAAAGCGACCGAGCTGTTGTTCGCAAGCCGTATTTGTACTTCTGTTCCAGAAGTAGTGTCCTTCGCGCAAGATATAAGCACTACAAGGCCAAAGAAAAGGAGGGTTCTATAGATCATGATGCTTTTATCAACAAGAGCATGTCGAAGGGAAAAGGTTGCGTGCACATTGAATGGTACGCTATTTATTCGTTTTGATTATACCCTGATAAAAACTGTCTAGAAACAAAGAATTATGGGTGTCATTGGGATACAGCTCTTTTGTCAAACGAATATTTTTCTTGCCCTCCAATACTTTAATGAGCTCCTCCACTTTGTTTTTATGGAACTCAGGAACCGGTTGATAGGTCAGATGGATTTTGAGGCTCTTTTGACTGTTACCCTCCCTCAATCTTCTAGTGACTTCCCCATTGCTGAACCAAACGGATGGGTCATACATATGGATGACTTCAAAAGGGTGTTCAAGTGATAAGAGGTACGCACCAAAATACCCTCCATACGAATGCCCGATCAAGGTTTCATGTTGATTGGTGGTATAGCTTCTATTGACATCAGGAATTAACTCCTTGGTCAGGTACTGATAGAATTTCATTCCCTGACCGGAGTTGGAGTCATTGTACCACGTAGCATCTACTGTTTCGCCGTCATATTCAATTCTCGACTGACTAAAGGTGAGGTCTTGCCCTCTTTTCGCTTTCCAGTCGATGTGGGGAATACCGATAACAATTGAATTTTCGATTTTCTTGTTCGCCCCAAGATCAAAAGTGATGTTTTTGACGAGATCAAACCGCCACTCGGCATCGAACACATAAATCACAGGGTATTGCAAGGAATCGGAATACCGTAAAGGTAAGCTCACCCAATAATCGCGGTCTTCATCGAGGTATTCGGAATGTATGGTATGTGAGATGGTACGGTCTCTACAAAGCGTGTCTTGAGCCGTCAAAACATTCGCCAAGGATAGTATTATGAGTAGCAGGCTCTTTTTCATGAGCATTTCGAGGTGTTAACAGCACTCGAAGATACGTATTTCACCGTCTTAGGTATCGATAAACGACCCCTTTTTCCGGTTAAGGGTTTTTGGGGTCGAATACCGTTATCGGTGCTTTTTTACACTTTATCCGAAGTTGGGTCGGTTAACGACTATTTTGTCTGGTTGGGCGAACGAAACCCCGATAAAATAGGGTCTGCGAGTTTTATATATATAAAACAAACAGTCATGAAAACTATCGCAACTTTAATCTTTGTTCTTTTTATCGGAGTAACCGCTCAAGCGCAAACCGCTACTGAAGAGGTTACGATAGCGACCATTGAAATGACTGTAGTAGATGCCACCGAAAACAACGAGACTACTTTAGAGACCGCTCAGGAAGTTGCTCGCTTGTACATGTACAGCAACGCTCGTGTAAAGAAAGCTTTGTCTTTTACTACCAAAAGAAACAAAGCTAAAATGGCGTAAGGATACGTTGAATTTCTAAAAAATTCATTTGGCCCCCTTTCAAATTCTATTTTCAAACTGTTCGTTTGATTGATTTCCCTCTTTTATTTGAACCTTTGTTTTTCCTTGAGGTTATGGTTCCATTTATGGAGTAGGGACAAATTCTTCGGAAGTAAAGATTTAACGTTTGCAGGCGCCCATTGTGTAGTCGTCTATACCGCTACATGCTGCTGTAGAAGGATTTTCATAGGTAACACCATTGCATCCGCAAACCGGGTTGAGTTCAAACGTAACCGAACAACTTCCTTTCTTTTTCTCAACACAATTATCTTTGTTGCAGAAAATTAGCGACAAACATACTATAGTTACCAATACACCCTTTTTAACTCCCACAAATTCTAAATTTTAGATGTTTGCCTACTCATGTAGAAATCGTTTATTTGAATCTTTTCAACTAAAGAGACCATGGTTTTCTAAAAAGATACTAACGCCTATTACAACAAACCAAAAGAGTAAGCCTAAATAATAAACCTTCATTAATCTCGATTTATCTTCAACACTACCGCCCAAATTGGCAAAGTATTGTCTGCCCAGAATCGTAACGAATACAATCCCAAAGAAAAACATGATAATTTGCTCTTTTAGGCTAAGTGAGTGATTTGCTTTCTTTCGATTCAATAGTGCCTATCCTTTAGTTGAACTTTACCATTTGCCTGATCTTAACCGCTTTCTCGAAGTGGTCAAGCTCATTTTCGGCAATCCACCAAGTGGCTACCTCCATTAAGCGTTTTGGATTGTCATTTTTGTTCTTGAAAAATGCATAAAATGACAGCCCCACATGCTCTCCTTTGGCTTGTATTTTACTATCGCAAACGTCAATGATCTTCTTTCGCATTGCTTTATCCATGCTTTATTAAATTTTGCTTTCCAAATTGTTTTTATAAGATAATAGCCGTTTGATATATCTCTTGTATTTAAATGTCATAACAAGATAAATCACAGGGATGAATACTAAAGCGCATATCGCAGCAAATAGTACACCATCGAAGTAATCACTATCGTCAATCCAACTATCCCCATATCTTCCAGGTAGAATTGGAAAAAGCAAGATGAATACTAAAGAAACCATAACCATCATAAGTCTACCCTTCTTGAGTTTTTCCAACTTAGCCTGATAGCGTACAATCTCCGTATTCGTTTTCTCTATTTCCTCAAATACGTTCAATCTATTGTAGTTATGCGTTAAGGAAAATACTTTTTCGAGCTACCAAACCTTTATTTGAGCTAATGGAAAAAGAATATCAATGATCCGACAAAAGAAGATACAAAACAATAAATCAGTCCAGTTATAGCAATTTTATAGGGCCTATACTGCTTTGCAATAGTGTTAAGCCATATAAGAATAAGAAATAATACAACCCCCGGTAAGGCAAAAAATAGAACTCTTCCAACAATATTAAGAATCAAATTTTCTCTTAACTCTTCATAGTCTTGTGGTCCTCCTAAAAAAAACGAGGATGACAAGAACAAAACTCCCATCGATATGATTCCAATTAATATGTAATTGATAATTTTCAATCTTCTAGTTGAACTTTATTCGACTCAATTGCTTTTTAATTTCCTTCAACGCGTAAATCGCATTTTCTAATTGGGTATCGTACTGAATTCCTTGAACTATTATTCCAGATGGCAGGTGGGTTATTTGCACTTTGGAAAACACTTTTGCTAAATTTGATACTTCTGGGTTAGGCATTTCCTTAGGGGTTAAATATTCAATATTGATATTTTCTTTTCCAAAGAAATCTTCCAGTTGTGAAAACTCATCTTCTAACTCCATTTGTATCCATTATTTGAATCTTGTTCCATTTAAATGAAAATCAACTAATCTATTTTTACGTTAGAGTAAGTTAATCAAATCCTAATAATTTCAATCGTTGTGTAAAGTTCAGTTGATTTTTTGTTTACAAAGAGCAAGACAACAGCGCATGAACTCACCCTTCTTTAATTTGGAATACAATTTGATATCCTATTATTCCGAGACGTTTAGAATCTCAAACCCACCAAACCAAGTAAAAATGAAAAAACTAATAATTACAATTCTATTCTACGTTTTTACAGGCACATTATATGCTCAAAATGATTATGGTATTGAAAGGCCAAAACCCAATGAATATGAGTTAGACATTAGTTGTGGGCGAATGGCCAAGATATTTCGTAACCAGTCCAAAGAGATTGCTTTTGGCATCAGAAAAGACAATAAGAATAACCTTTTCTTTCAATTTAATAATAACGAATGGTTCCAGAGCCTTTTCAAAAATCCGAAAGATGGAATTGCGGTGGATGTTGTCACTAAGGATCAGTTTGACTGTAGCTTCGATGTTCTTCCAGATGAAATTCGGGGCGAAGTCATAAAACCCGTATTCAAGAACTACCTTTTGGAAAAAGTAGAAAAAGTTCAAGAGGGATTTTATCAGGTTTTAGTGGGTGAATTACCATCAAAATATTACCATAAAGAGGTGGAATACAATATAATGATGATTAATAACGGTTATCTATGTCGATATCAGACCACCTATAATCTACAATCATTTAATTATCAATTATTGGATATGGGGCTCTATCTCGACTCCATTACTTATAACCAAGACTTTCAGCAACTAGATGACATAAACCAAGTCGGAAAGAAGTATAAAACACTGAGTTTTGAAATCCCTTTTAGTAAAAATAAAACTTCTTTTTCCGCAAACGACATAAAACCTCTTTACGATTCTTTGCGAATAACCGACTTCAACATAAAACAAATAAACATTAAAGCTTATTCATCGGTCGAGGGGACTGCGAAAGCTAATCGCATATTACAAGAACGACGAGGGCAGAGCATTATTAAAGCTCTTCAGTCCTTTCAAAAACCGACCATCAAAACAGTTGTTTCTACTTCAGAAAACTGGGTGGAGTTTTTAAATGATATTGATGGCACCGAATTTGAATATTTAAAGGATTTATCCAAAGCTGAAATCAAGAATGTCCTTATGAAAGAAGAGAGCGCTAGGCTTGAAGAATATTTAGAAAAGCACAGAAAAGCACTGATTACACTTTATCTTGATAAGGTTGATCGATTCACGGAATTTTCCGAAAATCAATTGATAAAGAAATTCAATGAAGCGATCGTCTCGGATAATCTTAGGGAGGCCCATAGAATACAGAACACCTTGTTCGATAGAATGAAATCTCAAACCGTTGATCCAGATTTACTTTTTCAGATGGAAATACCCAAGCAACAAAAATACTTGGACTTTTTCAACGCGAATTCCCTTTTCCGATATCAATTAAATGAAGGCAACATACTTACTTCTTACTATGACTTAGAGGAGCTGAATAAATTGTTGCCCAATAACAAAAAGATATTATACAATCTTGTCGCATTAAAATTGAAAATGAATCATGCTTTTAGATCGTTGCCCAATAAAACGGAATTATTAAAAAGAATCAATTCACTACGAGATTTTGAGATTAAGGAAAGTCTAGTCCAAAGAATGCTTGTCAATTATCACATACAACTTGCCGAGGAGAATATGAAAAAAGGAAGGTATACTGAAAAAGACGCGTCTGTTGAATTTATATTAGACGCCTACAAAGACATTTCACTAAGTGATCTTGATTATTTAAGCCTAGCTCAATTCCTTACATATTATTATGATAGAGAAACCGCTATTGAACTTATTCAAGAAAAGGTAACCAAGATTAATGTGAACAAAAAATTACTATTTTATTATTTAAATCTAACGCTAATCGACAACTCACGAACGGAAGATCCAGATTATAGAACCATTATGTTGAACGCAATTAATATTGATGAAAAACGATTTTGTAAAATCTTCAATTCGTCAGAAAAGGGAGGAGTTACATTTCAACTCCTGCAAGATGCTTACCTGAGAGATACGTATTGTGAAAATTGCTTGAATTAGCTTGGTCAAGAAACATTTGATTCTAAAAAAAGTCAAAACAATCATTTATTTGAACTTTCAAGTTGACCTAAACAAAATATATGCTCCTATTCTGAGCGTATCGCTTCATTCAGCTAGTCGTGCAATTTGATTTTTTATTTTTTGGGCAAGTGGACTAGCGCCACCATCATAATTTGACATTACGACTACAACATAATCCTTATCAAGAAAGATATCCAGGTTAGAATTAATGCCGGGAAAGCCGCCACTATGTCCGACCACCTTACCGCCGCCCCCTTTCCCTAATGAGAAACCGTAGCCATATCCTGAATTTGAGTGGTCTGTCCAGAGCAGGTCCAATGATGGCTTTGAAACAAGTTTTTCATTGACCAAAGCCATTGCAAATCTGTGTAGGTCGCCTACCGTGGAGAAACCTCCTCCGGCGGGCCCTCCTTTGATTACGTGTTTGTAAAGATTGTTTTCCCACCCAGAGCTATTGGCAGCCGGTGAATATCCGATGGCAAGATTTTCAACAGGTTCATCCATTTCATAGGCATCGGTATGGGTCATCCGCGCCGGTCGAAAGATGTTCGCATCAACATACTCAAAATAATCCGTGCCGGTTACTTTTTCAATAATGACTCCCAACAACAGCATCCCTGTATTACTGTAACTGTATCGCTCTCCCGGCTCGAACGCTGGGGTTTCTCCTTTGACCAGTTGCTTAAAATCATCCACATTCCTATATGACGCCCGTGAAGCATTCCAAAAATCCTTATTAAAATAACTTCCTAAACCGCTGGTATGGGTGAGTAGGTGATGTATGTTGATCTTAGCGGTGATTTCCGAAGGGAGCCAACTTTCATCCACATACTTGCCAATAGGATCTTGTAGCGCTATCAATTTTTTTTCTACGAGCTGTAAAATGGCTACAGCAGTGAACATTTTATTCATTGATCCCAGATTGAATTTGGTGTCCGTATTGTTCATCACATGAAATCTTTTCGAAGCCTCACCACGCGCCTCCTGATATAAAATAGCATTCCCTTTCGCAATAAGGACAGCTCCCGAAAAAAGGTCTTGTTGTGCCAACCGATCTACGGTTTGTTTTGTTTCTTCAACGAATGCTGTTCTTGAAATTTCAGATTCAAGAATGCCACTGGGAATCTCGGCGGGAGAAATGCCCATCCCTTTTATTATAAGGTCTTTTTCGTTAGCAAATGAGAATGTTATTTTCTGCCATGAATCATAGTTTACATCTTTTAAAATAAGAACATTTTCTTGCGGATTTTCAGGGGTATAGGTTCTCATACTATGAAAGCGCACCCCTCCGGTTTGCCGATAATAATTTAAAAAAATATCCTGATGGGCCTTCATAGGGGCGATATTTTGAAATTCTTCCGTGAATGAGTTTTCGATAAACGCCTTTATCTTATCTGGGTCGTTGGAATTTATAGCATTGATAATCGTTTCCGTTACCGTGCCTAAACGGCCTTTGGGAGTTGCGGTATCGTCGTTGTAGTTTACCTTATCAGCCTGTGCGTGACAGAGTATTGAGAAACTGAAGGCCAGCATTAGTATATAAAACTTCATAACTATTGTATTAAGGTTCCTAGTAAAGACTGCATAAAAATGTATACGTTTCAACTATTTTGGTTTCTAAGACGGTCATTTTAATTGGCGGATTTTAATCGTTTAATTGAACATTGAGGCAAAGGCCCTTGTTTCAATCATCAAAAATTTGTGTTTCAAACCCATCAATGCTTTCTGTATTTTTATCTTTCCAATAGTCTTTAATCCTAGCTTTCCCTTGTTTGACAGCCCAAGTATTCAGGGTTGTTCGCTCTTCTTTGAAGTCCATAAAGGGTACGGCGTAACCACAAGAAATTTGTACTAAACCAATATCCATTTCAATGACCTGTCTAGAACCTACGTTTTCGGGAAACAATTCTAAATATTCGTGGAATTCGCTATCCCTTTCATGATAGATTTTAGACACTCCGTAGAGTCTTAAAATCATAGGTTTGCCTTCAAAAGCGCAGAACATGATCGTCATTCGATTGTTTTTTGCCAAATGAGCCGCGGTTTCGTTTCCGCTACCGGTCAAATTCAACCACACAATTTTAGTTTCGCTAATCACCCTGAAGGAGTCAGTGCCTTTTGGAGAAATATTAACGGTTCCCTCATTTGCAGCTGTTCCGACAAAAAAGATCTTTTGATTTTCAATAAATTTTTTGAGTTCCGGTGTGATATGCGCTAACCCTTTTCCCATTTGTCCAATTCGTTATATCGTCAAGGTAAATTTACAAAAGCATACGTTTCTTTACGCGCACTCCAACCGTCATATGTAGTAATCCTGTATTCGAACTTTAGGAATTGGACACTTGTTTTTGACAAGGGCCTTTACGGACTCGTATTTATTCCGCCACAAAACTATCATTGTCTTTATTTTCAATCCAATGATATTCAATTTCTTTGGCAACTTTTCTTGCAAAGTCAATGCCATGTCTATCCGCCAAGAATCCTAGTGACATATCCATCCCTGCACTGACTCCTGAAGAGGTGTAATATTTTCCGTCAATGGCCCATCTCGCGCTCTTATCCCAATTAACCCTTGTATTTTGTGAAGCAACCCAAGAGAACGCTCTCTTATTTGAAGTTGCCTTTTTACCGTCTAGCAGTCCTGATTTTGCAAGAAGGGCACTACCTGTGCAAACGGTAAGCACATAATCACTCGCTTGGGAAAGTTCTTTGATCCGTTCAATGAGGGGCAAATTATCTACTTCTTTTCTTGTACCCATGCCACCAGGTATGACAACTATTTCAGGTGGAACACCCATGGCATCTAGTTTTTCAGTCATAATCGGCACTTTATGCCTATTTGATATTATGCCCCCTTCCAGTGAGTAAAACTTGATGCTATAGCGATCTACTAATCGACCAAAAATTTCCGCAGGTCCGAAAACGTCTAGCGTTTCATAATCATCGAACATAATGAACGCAATTTCCATGATGGTGTCTTTTTTAGTGGCATCGACCTCTTTCTGGGCATTTGCCGTACGCACTGTACTAATGGCGAGCGTCAAAATGAGTGAAAGGGAAAATACTCTTTTCGAATTTAGTGTAAAATTCATCTCTTTTCTGTAGTCTTTATGTTCATCAATGGTTTATGCATCCTTGATTTGAACCTCGATGTCATAGCCCAATTACTTATTTGATTTTGCATTGTTATCAAATGATTTATCTGGATATGGCGGTGGCGCAGGTACTTTACGGGGGTCTTGCTTTATCAATTTTTGAAGGTGCTGAATGGCAGCATCCAATTGTGCATCTTCACCATTAAAAGTGGCATGCGGTAAATTGTCAACTTCAATATCGGGAACAAATCCGTGGCCTTCGATCAACCATTTTCCGTTATCACCGTACACCCCGAACATTGGGGCTCTTGCAATTCCATTATCACTGAGTCTATTTTGGCTATGTAGCCAAATTTCACCACCCCAAGTTCGGGTTCCAATAGTGGTGCCCAAACCAAGTTTTTTGAAGCCATCGGCGAAGGCTTCCCCATCAGAGTATGTATTTT
This sequence comes from uncultured Flavobacteriaceae bacterium, assembly GCA_947494565.1. Classification (GTDB taxonomy): domain Bacteria; phylum Bacteroidota; class Bacteroidia; order Flavobacteriales; family Flavobacteriaceae; genus Maribacter_C. The sequence goes on from CANLVG010000013.1 coordinate 41,300, forward strand.
CATTGACGAGTACCACAATATGGCCTCTAAACGCATAGGGCATATTCCAATAGGGTTCTCCTGCTCTGGCTTTCCAGTACATCCATGCCTTTCTCAATAATTTTTCAAGAATGAAGCTGTCAATATTACCCCCAAAGTTATAGCGGACATCAACTATCAACCCTGATTTATTAAAAACTGGATAGAATTCACGATAGAATTGGCTAATATCATTATTGCCCATGGCGCGTAAATGCAGATACCCTATTTCATCTTCACTCTTTTGCTCTACTTGGCGGCGTTTGCCATATTCCCAATCACTGTACCGAAGGTTATATGCACTGCCTATTGGTTTAACGATGATATCTTTGACGATGGCACCCCTTTTCATACGTAATCGTACTTGCTTGCCCACTTGGTTTCTGATAAGAGCTCCGATATCAACCGCGGACAAAGCGTCGACTCCATTTACGCTCGTAATGACATCACCGGTACGAATATCTAAATAGGGGTCGTCCAATGGCGATTTTACATCAGGGTAGTCCGGGTCGACTTTGTAGATATAATCAATCTTATATCCGCCATTTTCTTCATCACGACTGAAAACACCGCCTAAACTGGCCACCGAAATATTTTTAGCATCACTTCGGCTATCACCGCCTCGAACGCTGGTGTGCAAGGCAGAAAGCTCACCGACAAAACGCCCAATAAGGTCTGAGAGTTCATTGCGGGTAGTGACCCTATCAACAAGAGGCAAGTATTTGGCATGCATTGCGTTCCAGTCTACCCCGTGCATATTTTTATCATAAAAATAATCACGTTCCATACGCCATGCATCGGTGAAAATCTGTTTCCAGTCTTCTCTTGGTGTCATCGAAAAACGCCATCCACTTAAATCGATCTTACTTTTTGACAGGTCTTTGATTTCACTTGCACCAGCTTCGACCATATACAGCGCTTGCTTTTTTCTAACCAAAATGTTTTCACCTTCAGCGGTTAACTCAAAATCGGTAATATCGGATATCATTGTTTTAAGTTCGACAGCTTCGTTTCCGATTTTTACAAACGATAGATGGTTTTTGGCATGGAGACCGGTATCGCTCGAAATGAGGTAAATGGCTACTTTATTTACTTCCAGCCCATTGTAGTTTCCTGCCTTAATAGGTACTTCTTGAATTCTCTCTTTAATACCATTTTGGTCGATCTTCACGACCACCGCACTTTCTTTCGCTTCGCCTTTATCCTTTTTGTTTTTCTTTTTATCAACGTCTTCGGTATCCTCTTGTTTAGCGGTACCATTAAGTTCATCAGCTTCTCGAAAGGGAGATCTCGTTCCTTTTTGCAGCGCAACATGGTATAGCTTCTCACTTGCATCAAAATAGGGCTCTGGCTGCCGTGTGCCCCACGGACTGCGGACCAAAGAAGTAAAGCTTCTATCAGATAGGAAATAGATGAACTTCCCATCGGGGCTCCACCTCGGATTTAAACTGTTGGCCCTATCCGTAGTAAGATCGAAGGTGCTATCGGTATCAACATTGTAAATTTTTATTTGCGCCATGGTATTGGCCGCAGTTTGCACAAAGGCCAACCATTTGCTGTCTGGCGACCACTTATAATCCGAAATTCCTTCTTGATTCGTGGAGATTTTTTTGCGCGTGCCACTTTTGATATGTAGTGTGTACATATTATTTTCAAGGTCTGCATAAGCAATCCATTTACCATCTGGTGAGGGCATGCCGGTAAACCTAAGAACATCACCATCTTTGGTAAGCTGTCGTGACGCACCGATTCCTTTTGATGGCATACTTACGAATTCAAACTCCCCACTTTCATCTGATAAGGTGTAGATCTGTTTTCCATCAGGTGAAAAAACAGCATCCCTAAAACGAACATTTTTCTTTTCTGTAAACGAAACAAGACGACCTGCTTTTGTCGGTGCTACGAAGACTCTTCCTCTGGCTGTAATTACCACATGTTCCCCTTTAGCATCAGGATGCACTGAGGTGATATATTTTGAAGGATTATCCTCCCATTTCTCACGCAACTGATCCAAATCCGAGACCAGATGTATCGTAACTTTTTTAGCTTCGTTTGATGCAATGTTATAATGCCAAATATCCGCTCCCATTTGGTATACCAGATTGCCATTTGAACTATTCGCATAGCGCACATCAAAAGCTTTATGGGTGGTATGCTGTTTTAAATCGCCTCCGTTTTCATCGATGGACCAAATATTCATCATGCCGTCGCGATCGGAAATAAAATAAACGCGCCCATCAAACCACATCGGATGGTGACTTTCCCCTGGGTGATCTTGGGTCAACTTTACCGCCTCTTCGTCTCCTTCGGTAAATTTATACAGTTGTCTTGCGGTACCGCCTTGATAGCGTTTGGTCACGTTGTTATGATATGACGGTCTTACGAAATACACCGTATTGCCCGTGCGATTAAAAGAAGCTTCACTAGCCTGCGCTAACGGAATTATGGTTTTTTCCTTTGTTTTTGGGTCAATAGTCACCAGTTGATTATCGGGGACTTTGGAATAGGCCCGTGTCTGATAGACTACTTTATTATCCGGTGTCCAACCATTGACAATCGATGCATCTGCCTCATAGGTCCATCGGATGGGCAGCCCCCCTTGCGTAGGCATGGTGTAGACTTCCGTTGGTCCTTCATAACTAGCGGAAAAGGCAATTTGGCTGCCATCGGGTGAGAAGGTCGCGAAACGCTCTTCTTCTTGATGTGTGGTGAGCCGCTGCGCCAAACCACCCTGCAACGGTACCGTCCATAAATCTCCTTCTGCAGAAAACACGATGGTGTTGTTATGAATATCCGGATATCTATAATATCCTTCAAAGCCTTGCGCATTGGCGATAGCAGCGCTACCTAAAGAGAGAAATAAGCATAGAAAAATGTGACGTACAGCAACAGTATCCATAGTTTTCAAAGTGATCGTTTTAATTAAAAAAAGCCTTGACACTAAATATAACCATTCAAATTGGGTAATTTTTCCTTGAAGTGATTTAAACCATCCCCCAAAAGTGATTGCTACGGCAAGAAGAGGAAACAATTTATGCTTTATTTGAGCTTGGCTATTCAAAATATTCATTGTAGATATAAAAAGAAAGTACAACAACAAGAGCGACGACCCTGAGTGCTGCATTAAAATTCTTTCGGTTCTTTAGGTATAGATTGAGATTATAGGCTATTCCGAGTAATCCGACACTAATTACTACAATGAAGCTCATTCTATTTGTCCAATCCTTACTATGAACTTTAATTAACTAAATAGTCTAGCGAAAAACCCTTTCTTCTTTTTCTTTATCACCCAAATCAATTCACTTGGATGGCGTTTGGATAAATTATTTGGTCCAAATTTTCCCCAAGCAAAACCATCTCCATTCTTTGCCTTTCTCATATCTGCTACTACCCACTCCTCTCCTTCAAATTCGCTAAGAAATCCATCAAATTCTTTATTTCTTGATTGGAAATCAGTTTTTTCGAATACCAGACCGCCATTGGACCAAATATCAAATACGACTTTTTCGTGTATCTCGTTCAAATAGTTTTCCGTTGGTGATTCATAAAACTCAATCAAACTGTTAAGAAATCCATTCAGGTTATCTGAGTACTTTACAAAAACAGCTGGGTCATGGCAAGCATAATACACTTGGCCCAAGGTGCCATTCCCTAAAATATCAAGTATCCAAAAATTACCAAACCCATCATGACCGAGCGCAATTGAGTTGGGGGATAATTCCAAGAATCCAAATTGCCCTATTGCGGAAAAATCAACTTGCTCTAATCCATATCCTTCCCATCCTCTAGTTTCCTTCAATATCTCAATTAGCTCCTTATCGATTTTGTCATTGGGAAACGATTTTGCCAAATCATCAATCTCCGTATCAGTCAATCCGTCTTGAAAGTCAAGACCGTATTCTTCTTCATCCTCATCGGTGAAAGTTGACGCCCTTAATTTTCTAATGATCTCTATGTTTTTCATCTTTTATTTGAACTTGAACCTTTAGTGAAAACCTATTCGATTAAAAAGCGACATCGTTTGCTCTTTTATATCCATATAGCTGCATTTTACCGGCTTGAACTTCCAAAATCGAAAAACTATTGTTTTCCAGTCCTTGATGATCAACCATCCCGTTTTGGGTGATGTACTGAATTCCATTTATGCTGCTGTACCTTTCCTCATGCACATGCCCCTGAAGCACAGCCAATACGGTACCGGATTTTTCAAGCAGTCTTTGTGCTTTCTTGAAGTCATTAATGTGAAATTTATAACCCTCCCTACGGAACTCGAATAGGGGGTGATGACAAAAAACCAGCGTAGGTTTGCTTGTTTTCTTAAGGTCTTCCTCTAACCAATCCAATTGTTGATCCGTTAGGTTGGTATCTTGCCAATCTGCCCCTTTTAGAAAATAGTGATTTGTTCCGTCTTTGTTGTAATTGGCGTCTAAAACTATGATATGCAACCCTTTGTGGTCAAAGGAATAGTAACTTTTTTCTTTTGGCACACCTGTATTTTCGATATTCTCAAGAAATTGGGTCTTCGTTATACTGTCTACATCATGGTTGCCGATGCAATGATAACACGGGCCGTCGAAACCGGAGTACACCGCTTCTATTTTACGTAAATAGCTTAGTGTCATCTTTTCATCTTGAGTTTCATCCTCATCTTTAAAATCGCCCATATGCATAACAAAGTCTACTTTTTCTTTGTTCATCACACGTACAAACTCGCCCATTTTATCCAATGCCCCACGATAAAACCGAGTTCCTGCCGGGTCTCTTTCTGCATAATGTGAATCCGTTGCTATGCCAATACGGACTTTAGTATCCAATTCCCTTACGAAGCTGGTATCGAATGGAAAAACCGTTGTACTTAATGTAAAAAGCCCTGTGTTCTTAATAAAAACCCTTCTTGTTGCCATTTATTGGTATCGTTTTTTCAAAGTGTTATCGTTTATTTGAACTTGGGTTCCATTCCGGCGCGGAAGCATCGTATCGGTTGATTGGGCCTATGCTTTATGGCCATCGTTGTAGGTAGTTTTTCTATTAATTATTATATACCCAATTAGTCCAATTCCGATAATAGTCATTCCTACTATTCCAATTTTTAATCCTAACATTGGATTATCATACAATTTATCGTTAAACAGACCAAAACCCAAAGAAATTAATCTGGTCGGTAAAAATGCCAAGCTAATTAAAATTGCTAAATATTTTGGATTAGAATATTTTGTCAAAATCGAATGGATAATTGGCGTAATATGAATTTCCGAAATTGCAAGAAAAAGCAATGAAATCAAATAAGTTATTGTATGTTGTTCAGCCGGCACTTCTGGAATTAAGAATAATATTCCAAATGATATTACTCCAAAAATAAACCCAAGCATTAATTTAAAGAATTGACTACTGTAAAGATAAGACCATGAAATAATGGCAATTACACTAATTGGTACAATAAAAATAGTGTTGATTGATTGCCATAAATGATTTGGAACACCAATAGTTGATATTTCGCTTAACTGTAATTGTAAATCGAAAGTCCTGATGTTTGATATTTCGTAAAATCCCCAAAACAATCCAACAACAATAAATGCAACTAGAATATTTAAAATTCTTTTACTTATTGGAAACTCATTTTTCTCAATTTCATCCAATCTTTTTTCCTTTGAAAGAAAAATAGGGGTTATTGAGATTAACATTAATATCCCAGATATTACAAATCCGATATGGTAACCATATGTTTCTCCTAAATATCCAATTAGTAAAATTCCTAGGAAAGAACCCAGATTTATTGCGAGATAAAATATCGTAAATCCTGAATCTAATAATTTGGTCTTATTCAGATATGCCTTTCCGAAATTTGAGATAATATTTGGTATAAAAAGACCGCTACCTAAAACGACAAGAAACAAACCTAAATAAAGTCCAATTATGGAAGGAATACATAAACTAAAAGCTCCGATTGCTTGAATAATTCCACCAATTATTATTGATTTTTTATTTCCAATAAGTAAGTCTCCCAAAAGTGCTCCTACAATTTGAGAATAAACTAATGAAGCTGTAAGCCAAACATAAATACTTATGGCTTCTTCATCTTCCATTTTCAGCGTTTCCCCAACCATATAAAGAACTAAAAGAGTACGAAAACCATAATAAGCCGCTCTTTCCAACATTCTGGAAATAGAGTAGTAGAGAGTTTCTTCTGTGTGTTTTTGATTTTGAATGTTTTTCATTCAGTTTCTTGGGTTGGTAAACTACCTACAAAGGTCTCGTATAACCTTCAGTCACGGGTTTATATGCGTTAATTTTCGGTTTAGCACAGGCTTTAGCAATTCCGAGTGGATTCGGACGTAGTCGAATCCGCCGTAATTGAGGTCATCTATTGTTGTATGCCTTTTTTTATCATATCCAATTCAAAACTGTTATCAGTCCGACAATAATTAGTCCTACTAATAAAATTGCTATCCCAAAACAACCAATTCTAAGCGCTTTGTCTTTCCAATTTTCTTTATGTTCAGGAAAAGTCTTCTCAGTTGGCGTCTTGTTTTTTTTTGTTAATTCAACGAAATCAAAGAAGAATTCACTGTTTTTATCAAGCCAATCAGTATTTAACCCAATCGATTCAGTTCCATTTTTTTCAAATTCCCGATTTTCAGATTCAATTCCAACTTTGAGTAATTCAGTTGCGAATAATTCAAGTCCTTTTCGATTCGCTTTTATATGGCCTTCTTCTGGTCCGCCACCATATACATAAAACCCTAAAAAAGCTTTTTCATTTTCGTTCCGGTTTTCAAGTTCAGAAATTACTTTTTTTAATTCTTCGTCTGTCATTTCCAAATAGTGGGCAACTTGTTTATATCACCGTAAAATACATTTTTATACCTCCCTATGGCTATAAAACCGATGAAAGCTCCTGTTCTTTATTTGAATGATGAATTGAGGTGCTGAAACTCTTTTCGGAAGGTACAATTTGTAAAGAGTTTGCACAAAAGCATCCTTTTATTGAACTTTGGTTTAACTGGATTCTTTACTGTAATACGTCTTTATTTGTCCAGTCGGTATTTGCCATACTTAAAAATCAATCCTTCTGCTGCCCTTATCATCATAGGTTCCGCACGAGTAGTCCAATTAAGAGCCCCATCTTTTTCAAAACTAATCCTGACAAAACAAAGGCAGAAGCCATAAAATGTTGGAATATTAAGAAAATGAAACGCTGGTCGAATAATACTTATAAAAAATCAGACATTGAATTTATTTAAGCTTTTGAAACCGTGTATTTCGTACCCTATCAGATGTAATCGCAAAGCCAGTAATTTCATCCTGAGCATTGCGTTCAAACTCAAGAAATCTAAACTGCCAGCTGGAAGCCAAAAAGCCATCTTTTTTTATAGACGACAAGCGTATTTCGCCCAATTTTGGATGCGTTATAGTTAGATTTCCATTAATCACTGAAAGCTCATATGTTGTATCAAGATTTTTACTATAATAGCTTCCAGTGAAATATTCCAATTCTTTAGCTTTATATACCTTAGGGGAATAGGGTTCATAAAAATCTACAATTTGATTATTCTCAAGAACACGCATATATTTCTCATTAATTTTTGTGGAGAATTCTATTTTTAAATCAGGGTAATCCCCTAGTTGAAATGTACTTTCTTTTTCCAAGGGGTATAGTGGTGTTTCACGATTATTCTGCTCTGGTCTAGCATAAATAAGTGTATCATTCCGCACAAAAATATTTCTAGTGATATACGTTTTTTGATTTAGATATAAACCACTATACTTTTCTAAGTATTCTCGTGATAACTTAACTTTTTTGAACTGTCTCTGATCAACTGAAGATGTCTTATTAGTTAACTTGAACTTCTTTTTTAAAAATATATTTACAACCTGAAGCGCCAAACCTTGAGCATCAATTGCACTATTGTTGCTTAATAACAAAACAGCGCTATTAGTTTCAGGAAATCTACCTAAAAAAGCACGATATCCCGCTTCACCACCAGCGTGATGAATATACTCAAGACCATTATAGTTGTCAACAAATTGTCCTAAGGCATATCCAAACGTATTTCCACTATTTAACTGAGATAACGTATTCATCTTTTCAAAAATAGACTGGCTTCCTATTTTAGGATTAGCAAAATTTAAAGCCCATTTACTTAGATCTAATAATGTAGAATACAAGCCGGTAGACCCATAATAAGAATAATTAGCAGGTGCATTTACATAAGTTCCATTGTCAATTTCATAAGAATTGGCCCTATTTATGACAATCTTATGGTAATCATCCATTACAAATGAATCTGACATTTCTAGTGGGCTAAATATTTGTTCTTCTAAATATATAGAAAATGGCTTTCCAGATACTTTTTCCACTATTTCAGCCAAAAGAACATAGCCCGAATTGGAATAGTTAAATTCTTCCCCAGGTTTAAAGTTGAGCGCATCTTGTTTGTAAATGACATTTAGCACATCGTTTTTGGTAATGACATTATCTGGTGTGTATCCTTTTTGACCCAATAGATGTCCATGACTTTTTAGACCACTTGTATGTGCTGCAAGCTGTCTTAACGTAATTATTTTGTTATAGTTCGGAAAATGGGGTAAGTACTTTTTTATATCGTCATCTAGTGATAATCTACCTTGCTCTTCTAGAAGCAGGACAGCAAAAACAGTAAATTGCTTAGAAACAGAGGCTAGTGAGAATACACTTTTGGTATTCATTGGGATATTATGCTCCAAATCTGCCATACCATATCCTTTTGAAAAGATGAGTTCGCCGTTTTGAATAAACCCAACAGCTACTCCCGGTGTTTTGAGATTATCATAAGTCTTAAAAATTGTATTGACCTCCTTGAGTAGGGCTGTATCAGTTTTCTGGGCCAGTGTTAGGGTTTGACAGTATAAATAAATTAGAATTGCTGAAATATACTTTTGCATTATTGTGATATTTTTTTCAAATCTAATTATGAAGTTCTCATACTTGCATTTAAGCAGGCTTGAATAAGTGTCGGTTTATAAATAAGGACATATTCCTCATAATGTGCTAATCAAAATAGCAATTGTACAACCTACTTTTATAAATTTCTATGCATAAATAGCTTTTAGAATTATTTGTGGAATTCCAAGTTTGAAATGAACGGAACCTATACTGAAATAAACTATATGGAAATAATTTGCTACAGCTGTGGTCGAGGAGAGCATCCTGAGAATACAATCGAGGGAATTAAACATTGCCAAAGAATAAATGCTGATTGGAGAATTGAAATGGATGTTCAAATGACATCTGACCACCGTCTTGTTCTATTTCACGATTATGAAACAAAGAGAACTACAGGAGAAGATAAATTACTAAGCAAACTCAACTTTAGCCAAGTAAAAAAACTGAATGCCGGATACAATTTTAAGATTGACGGTACGTATCCTTACCGACTAGCATCAGTCAAGATTCCTGAATTAACTGAAGTATTCCAAAAGTTTCCGAAGGCAAAATTAATATTAGACATTCATACAAACAATCCAATCGTTGTGGACATTTTAATTGACCTAATAGATACAAAATTTCAGGGTGGTGATTTTATTATAGCTAGCGAGTATGATGAAATTATTAGAAAACTAAAAAGCAGAAAACCAAGTTGGAAATACGGTGTATCTGCGAAAGAAGCAAAACGAATGCTGTACAGTAGTTTTCTTTATTTGGATGGGTTATTCCCAGTCAAATCTGATATTCTAATGTTACCCAAAAAATACGGTCGTATAAATGTGCTTTCAAAAAGGGTTATACATCACGCCAAGAAACGAAACAAACCAATATGGGCATGGATGTATGAGGGTACATACGTAAAAACTATTGAGACCAAAGAAGAAATGGAATTACTAAGAAAAATAGGAATAGAAGGAATATTTGTAGAATTCCCGGAAAAATTTCTTGGTGAAACACGATAGCAAACTAAAAACCATCTTTAATTAATTAAATATTTATGAAAAATAAACTCAAATTTTTATGTGTAGTGCTTTGTCTTGTTTTTATTAGTTCTTGTGCTGATAAAAACGGTTTGAATCAAATTCAGCTAGTTCTTAAAACAGATAAACAAGGAAATGTCATAAAAGGAAGCAAACAGGCTTTAATTGATGCCATACGAAATGGAGCAGATATTAAAGTAGGATGGGGTTCTAAAGGAAAAACACACACTATTGAGCATTTGTCAGAACCTATTTGGCTTGCTATTATGGATGAAAAAGAAGTTGTTGCTAAGCTTCACCCTCAATATTCTGCTACTACAAATTGGGATAGCTTGAGCGCTGACCACTCAAATAGCGCTATACTGCACCAAGAATGGCGGGTTGTATTAACCACTAAAAGTAGTTTTGATGCCATTTGGTATGACAGAAAATTAGATACCATAATTAAAAGAGTGCCTCAGCAGCACCCTATGTCATGGTTTTCAAATCAAACGCCTAGTCTGGAAAAGCCTTCTTTATTATTTAAATAAAACAATTTTTCAAAAATCAGTTCTACTTATTATTTGAATGCTTGTAAGCTGCTGGGGTCATATTCAATTGTTTTTTAAATGCCCTGTAAAATGCTGATTTTGATTTAAACCCGGCCTCATTACCAATTGCCTCTAATGTGAGTATATCATTTTCTAGAATCATCATTTTCGCATATTCAACTCTATACTCATTTATCAAATTGGGAAAACTTTTATTTAAACTATTATTGATTAACTCTGATAGACTATGAGAAGGAATTTTGAGTTCTTGGGCCACATCAGAAATTGTAAGGTTTGGTTTCTTAAAAAACTCCTTTTTTGATAGTACATTCCCTAACTTCAAAATCAATTCCGAGGCTAGCTTATCATCTTTTTTCTTTTCTAAATATTTTTGAGCCTTCTTATATAAAACTGATTGTTTTTTTTTTGAAAAAAACAACAGTAAAACTAAAAAGTAAATAAGTAGCGAAAATGAAATTGCGCCAACAATATAGGAGGTATAATCAGCTAAAAAATAACCCATCCATATCATCACATTACCAAAAAATATATTAAGAATCCAAACTTCTATAATTAGTAATGATTCTTGTTTAAGATATGCTTTCTTAACTATTGGAAATAATAGTATTCCGGAAAAAACTATATATATAAACCATTCCAACAAAATAAGATTCATAAGATAGTCAACCCATAAAAGTTTATGCAGCTTGTAAGGATATACGATGCTTAAAAAAACAATAAGGGGGCCTAAAATTAGTATATGATACTTCCATTTTCCAGCAGTATTACTATTAGGTCTTAAAACAGATTTTATATAAAAAAATAGAAAAGGACCAATAAGCACACAAGCTGTTATGCCAACTTGAATGAAAATGTTGGAAAGGTAATTATTGAAGTAAAAGAATACCGATTTTCCCACTCTTATGCTCAAGACTAAAAATAGGATGCCCAAAAAATTGTTAGAAATATGCCTTGGTTTTGCATAAATCAAAAAATACAAAGAGAGCAATATTCCGTTAAATACGCCTAATGCACTGAAAAAAAATAAAATATTAGCGCTCATTTACTTAAAAATCGGTTTTAAATTAACCTAAAAACCTATTAACATTCATTTTATATATATTTATCAATTGTTTATTTGAACTTTTGCTTTCCACCTATAATCCTATATCTTGCTATTCAAACAGAAGAGAATATATCCAAATTACCAAAACCATTATAACTCCGATTAATAATCTTCGTTCAATAAATAATGCATCTGGTGATATTAGTTTTTTCTTATTAAGCCAATAATAAATCAAGCCAGTTATTGCTAAGATCAACCATAACCAAATATCAAAACTATCTAACGATTTCATTGTAATAGGCAAATGGGCATTCTGTTTGTTTTCAGAATTCGACTTCGAATCCTTTATTTGAACTTTATTTTTTACAAATTGATAAATGGCGATCTTCTATTCTCTTACTACCCTTACCTTTTTTACCGGTCCAAAATTCACCTCGAATAGCTTGATGCCTTGTTCTGCAAACATGCTCTTCACCATCCTTCTTCTCATTTTTAATACACCAATGACTATCTTCCGGAACACGATAGGAACGTTGGAAGACACCATTATTATCGAAAAAATCAACAAACTGCCCCTTTTTCTTTTTTTGACAATCATGACCATTTAAATATGTCCATTCAACTTCAATATACACGTTCGAATTCCATTTTCGCCAGTCTAACAGTTTTAATGGGCGTTTAACTCCAAAATCTTCCTCTTTTAAAAGCCAAACATCACCTTCAATTTTAGCCTCTAAGTCTGTGGCGATTACCTCTTCAAATCCTTGAGCAACGTATATAGTATCACTGTCCTTGGTTACATATGCTACCAAATCCTCCTTTTCAATATAATCCATGACCTTCTCTGGAGTTTCGGGATCATGTGGCCACCCGGTAGAAACAGCTTTGCAACCGAAAAGAAAGGAGATACAAATCAATGCTAAAAGCGCTATTATCCTTGATCTCTCGTAAGAACTTAAAGTATTCATGACCCTATCCTTTATTTGAGCTTTGGTTGTAGCACAATTAAGTCAAAATATTTTAAAAATGAATTGTACTTGTAAGAGTAAAAAAACCAACATAAGAATAGAAATTAGAAATACGTCTTTTCTAATATCAGTAAAGGTTTTACCTTCTTTAAGTATCTCACGTCGGAATCTTTTGGAAATCAGCACAACAACAGAGGTGAAAAATGCAAAGATCAATGGCGGAAGCCATTTTACCCCAAAATCCGGATTATCGTAATTTTTAAAAATCTCGAGTATTACCGGTATAAACAACAGATTCCAAATGGCAAAAGCAGCAACTACATAGCTTCTCTTATAAGGTAACTTATCAAAATATTTCTTGATCATTTAGGATTCTTTAGTTGAACTTGGGTTGCATTCCAGCGCGGAAGCATCGTATTCGTTGATTGGGCCTATGCTTTACCGGCATTGTCAGTCTTTAAATTTAGCTTTCCACCGTTATATCTTCCAATTCTAATTTCTCGTCGCAATAGACGACCAATATATAATTAGATAATTCTGGGTCAGTCATCCAGTCGATTATTACATAATTTTCTGGGGACTCGGGATAGACTCCAATTCGATTCACGCGCAATGTTTGAAGAAATCTATCTTTATTATCAAGGCTTGCGTCAGTACCTTTTAATAGTTCTTCAGGGTCGTCTTCAAAAAAATCATCTAGGTGAAACGATATGTATTCATTTACCTCCGCTCCATTCTTGTAATCACTCATGATCCATTGCCATGAATTTTTGATGACACTTGATAATTTATTCAAACAGTTGTTCAGTTTTTCAACTTCTTCCCTACCTAAACGTTTAGATTCAAAATTCAAATCAACTTTGATTTTTCCTGAGTCCAGTTCGATTTCCGTTGCATAGTAGTCTTCAAGTTTATCTGGGTCTAAGGTGTCAAAATATTTTATAATCATATTTAATTTTAATTACCGCCAATGGTTGAGCGATGAACAATACAGGGAAAACTAGCGTTTAAGACCTAAACCCGTATTGTTTAGAGGTTGTGTTGTACAACGTTTTATTCTACTCTCTGAATTACACCATAATCTATTTTTTCCTCGAAGTTTGGCTTTGACCTGTATAAATAATCTCCATTGTCTAGAATGTCAATTATTTCCACATGAATCTCTTTACCGATTAAATGTTTTAATCGTTTTTCTGTCATTCTTTTGTAGGTCAAAACATAGGTGCAATCGTTCAGCCATTTAATATCATAAATTTGCTTTTCTTGTTTAGTAATTTCTCTTTGAATTTTTCTTTTTCGCTTAATCTTGAAATCCTGATACAACACATGTCTGTATTTATAAAGTCCGGATTTAAACTTTTCACAAGCCTTGCATTCGGCTTCGCTCAAGCTTTTCTTTTCATACTTGTCATTTATAAACTCAAAAGTTGATTCATAACAGTTATTTTTCAATTTACTGTCGGGATAATATTGGATTCCAAGGACGTATTGTCGAAGTTGTTCAATATTGTAATCATTGTTGTACGTAGTTTTATTTTTAATAACTGTAACCTCACTAACCTTTGCTTCATTGTCCACGCAAAATTTGACGGTCACATATTCTAAACTTTCAACGTCCTCAACGAAGAATTTTTTTTGAACTTGTCCAAATACTGATGATGTAACAAGCAACAACGTACATATTATTTTATAATTCAATGTCTTTATAAATGTTTACAACGTCTCGGCTATGATTAGTGCGGCGCGGAAATCCGACGGATTTCTAGCTACGCACTAAGCAAAAGCTTTTGGTTTTGTTTTTTCTTTTTTTGTTCGAAAGCAAAATCCATAAGATTTTGCGACATTATAAATGTACACAGACCTTTGCATTTAAACCTAAGTCCGCATTAATTATAGGTATTGTTAGCAAAAGGTTTTTTTATGAGAAATCGGGACTATAAATTTCATGGCGCAATTTAGAGTGCTTTGTTAAAAAGTCTATTGTTTCATTTGCTTTGTTCTCTTTTTTCAACGCTATAACCTTATGCTTTGTGGTATGTTTGTCATTTAATAGATGGATTTCGAATGAGTTAAAAGAAACTGTAGAGTCGGGTTGAGAAATGCTAGCGAAAGCACCCCTAGATTTTCTGCGAATTTTCAATAACGTTATCACATTTAGATTCTTAAAGGAAATAGGATCTTTATAAATTAATTTTTTCCAGCAGAAATAACCAATATGTAGTCCATTCTGGTCTTTAACAATCCCTTTCTTCATGAAAAATGTAGAAATAGCGCTAAAAGAAATTATCAAAAAAGATATAATTGCAAGAACTTGAATAATACCTCGATGTTTAACAATAAGGATAAATGGTAAACACAATGCGATAAGAAAAAAAAGGTAAATGTATAATTTGACATTCACATCGAATGCGCTCTCTAAAATTATTTGTTTGCTTAATTTATTCAACTTTTTGCTAACTTGTTTATATCACCGTAAAATACATTTTTATACCTCCCTATGGCTATAAAACCGATGAAAGCTCCTGTTCTTTATTTGAACGCCATTATCTGGAGTGCTCTTTCACCAGATGCATCAACTCGGTATGGACTTTAAACGTAGTTTTAAAATCGTCTAAATCACGGGCCGTGTTTTCCAATACGACTAGATTGTGTTTGGTGGCGGGGTAGTAATAACTGGCCGAAACAAAGCCCGGCGCATACCCTAGCGCCCCTATTTGAACCTGCTCTTCCCCTTCCAAAAAAAGTAACCCATAACCGTAGTTGACCTCATCAAAAATAGGATGATTCCTGACCGCGTATTTTGTATGCATCAGTTCAAGGGTGGTTCTATTCAAAATTTGACGGGAATGTAACAGTTCGTTCCATTTGTTCAGGTCTTCGGCGGTAGAGATAAAACCACCGGCCGGAACATAATTCTCCAAACTGTTGGGTGCATATTCCATGTCCCCATTTTCGTTCTCGACATACCCCTTTACCAATTCGGTGTATGTTTTCGTATCTGGATGAACCGTACTGTTCAGACCAAGCTTTTGAAATAGGCGCATCGCAATTGCTTCAAAAGATCGGTCGTTTATTTTTTCCAAGATCTGTGCAAGTAGTTCATATCCGAGCTGTGAGTATTCAAACTTGGTCCCCGGCTCAAACTCCAGCGGGGCATCAAGCGTACGGATACCATGCGTATGGGTCAATAACTGATGGATGGTAATCCGATTGCCCCATTCTTGTGTGGTGACCTGTACATACCGGTCAAGGGGATCATCAAGTGCTATGTTTCCTTGCTCCAACTCCAAGAGGATCAAGGCGGCCGTCATCTGTTTGCTGATGGAACCGACAACAAACTGATCCGAAGTTTTCAATTTGATCTTTGATGTTACATCCGAAAAACCAACGGCCTTAAAAAAAAGGGTGTCCGTAGCTTTGGTGAGTAGGATGACCCCATTAAAAGGATGACTATCCAAAATTTCTTGAATCTTTGCTTCCAAGCGCTTTTCGACTACTGGGGGACTTTCAGGAAATTCGGATCCTGGGTTCAAATACAATGAAATGGCACCGATACTGTAAAGAACAATCAGTACCCCCCAAAAGCTAAAGAGTGCATAGCCAAACCCTTTTTTCTTTGTCATCATCCAAAGCACGAAAAGGATAGCGGATAGGGGCAGTATGATGCCGATAAAAACCAATCCTCCCATTTTTAACGCGTTATAGTTTCATTATTAAAGGTACCTTTTATTTGAATGATGAATTGAGGTGCTGAAACTCTTTACGGAAGGTGCATTCTGTAAAGAGTCAATAATAAATACTTCAAAAACTAGTTTAATTATACTTTAAATGAAATTCAGAAAACTTCTGTAACCTATGATCAATATTCTGAACATTTGCAAAGGTATATTTAGTAAATTTCTCAATACCAATAAGAGTTATAATATTTATATATTAGGGTTAAAATGGAAATAACCCTACATTAGGTTGATTCAATTGTTGGGTTCAATTCAAATAATATGAACGATATACTTAAACTTTCTGAAAGAGTAGACATAGCGGTTGAAATTGGTGAAAGTTATTACAGAGAATTCAAAAGTGGTTTCGAGGGAGAAATAGGTAATAAAGTACCTCGGGATATAAACGAAATTAAATATGACATTGCTAAAACACTTGTAGCTTTTGCCAACGCTGACGGTGGGGAGTTATTTGTAGGTATCGAAGACAACCATTCTATTACAGGGCTTCCACACAAAGAAGTTCATATAGATGCTATTCTAAAATCCCCCAAAGATTGTATTTTAAGGGAAACTCCCGTCCCTTTAAAACAAGCGTCAATAATTAAATATAATGACAAGGTCCTTATACACTTTTCTGTAAGTAAAGGTGCAGATTTCGTTCATTTAACTTCAAAAGGCGAATGCTTTCAGAGAAAAGATAAAGAATCTGTACCTACTGCTTCAGAAAAAATCAGATTTGAAAGAGAAGAAAAATATTCACGAGAATATGACAGATCATTTGTTGATATAGCTCAAATTATTGACTTAGATAATGAACTAATTGAACAAGTTGGAAATCAAATTTCAAAACTAATTTCTCCAGAAAAACTTTTACAATATCTTGATCTTTCCGAATTCGATGGTACATCCTTAAAACTAAGAAAAGCTGCTCTTTTGTTGTTTGCTAAAAAATCTAGTAAATGGCACCCAAGAAATCAGGTGCGAATTTTCAAGGTTATGGGTAAAGAGGAAAGAACAGGTTCAGATTTTAATGTTACCGAAGTTGGTGAGGCTAATGGTAATATATTTCAATTAATTGATAGTAGCTGGGAACTATTGAGACCACATCTAACCGATACAAGGTTTTCAGGAGATGCACTCTTTAAAAATCAAATCATGTATCCTGAATTAGCTTGTAGAGAGGCATTAGTAAATGCAATAACACATAGAGATTATAGTAATGAAGGAAGCGGTGTAGAGGTGAAAATTTTTGAAGACCGATTGGAAATAAGTAATCCGGGTGAATTGTTGTCTTCAATTACAATTGCTGACTTAAAATCTTTGACAGGTGTCCATCAATCCAGAAACACATATATTGCTAGAGTTCTTAGAGAAACCGGTTTTATTCGAGAACTCGGAGAAGGAATAAGAAGGATTCATGATTTAATGAAGAATAATGATATGGTTGAACCGGTCATTAAATCAGAGAATAAAACATATTCAATTACATTATTTTATAAACATGTTTATACTCCGGAAGAAAAATTATGGCTAGAGGAATTTGAAAATTTAGAATTAACCAGAGAACAAAAAACTGTAGTTAGATTGGGTGTGAATGGGCGGTTAATTTCGGCTAAGGAAATATTTGAAAATGTTGGAATTATTGACGAAAAAGTATACCGAGAATTAGTCCAATCTTTAAGGGCTCTAAGCATATTAGATGCAACAATGTCATCAGTAGAAGCGACTAAGTATAGGTCTAAATATGGAGGGTCTCGAAAAGCTGTTCCTCGTTATTTTATAAAAGTTCCATCGGCTAAACAAGTAAATCAAGTAGTAGAGGAAGATCGTTCTGACTATGCTAGAATTTATGTTGGAAATATCCCATATTTTATAAAAGAAGAAGATATTTACAACTCTCTTAGTAAATTTGGTGAAATAGTAGATGTAATAATTCCACGTTGGGTTGGAGGATCTAGAGATGGTCAGTCCAAGAGTTTTTGTTTTGTTGAGTTTGACAAAAGAGTTTCGGCAAATAATGCATTGAATTCAACAAGTGATATCCTATTGGAAGGTCGTAAACTAAGATTTAAAGAGGCTGATAAGAGAATAAAATAACTATACCGATCACTATCCTTTTTTCTTGATAAACAAAGCCAAAAAAATCAAGACCAACAGACGGCCTAGCGTTAAGTAAATGTGCCCAAAGTACATTTTTAGCTTGGAGCGAGCTGTTGCTCGTTGACCTTAGATGGCTAGAAACTTTGCTGCTGACTAGGCAACCGCTTCAACTCGCCGAAAAACAAATAATCCTTAGGTCGCATCTATCTTCTCGCCCCTAAAATATGGCCACTTCCCAGTCGCTTATTGTTTTGCCAAAATTCTCTTAGGCCAGACAAAAAAGATTGGATTTAGACTTTATAACTTCTAACACTCACACTTAAAAAATTAACACTACATAAAGAGTTATTATAGCTTTGAATCGATTGAATATAACGATATATTTAACATATATTTTATAACTACATGGCGACAGAATTATCTCAAAGAGAAAAAGACTTTTTAGTAGAGAAACTTCGAAACGGAGAAGATTTACCTGACGATTTCAAGTATAAATTATTCCCAACTATTCAAAAGGAATATGAGCTTGTTTACGCTGGTAAAATGAGAAAGGAGGATATTCTTTCAGATGAAGATGGAGTGACATCTGCTCCTTTGCAAATAGAAAGAACATACAATGGTAATCGAGAAACTTTCGACGATGGCTGGAAAAATATGATTGTTTTTGGAGATAATCTGCAGTTCCTTAAAACAATTTATAAGAATGAAGACCCTTTGGTTAAAAACAAAATAAAGGGAAAAATTAAATTAATTTACATTGACCCTCCTTTTGCTACTGAATCTGACTTTAGTGGAACACAAGGCCAAAAAGCTTATTCAGATAAAGCTAAAGATTCTGAATTTGTTGAATTCTTGCGCAGAAGATTAATATTGGCAAGAGAATGTCTTGCCACCGATGGTGTGATTTTTGTTCATCTTGATTGGAAAAAAGTCCATTATGTAAAGATTTTATTAGATGAAATATTTGGAGAGAAGAATTTTAAAAATTCTATTACTTGGCATTATGGTGGCAGAATGATGCACCATTTAAAACAATTCAATAGAAAACATGAGTTATTATTATTTTACTCTAAAAGCAAAGAAAATTACACTTTTCATATGCCAAATGATACTGTAGATTTTGATGAATATGCGAAGTCAAGACATGAGAAAATACATGTTGATAAAGATGGAAACAGGTATTTATTGGCCCCTGATTCTAATATGAATAGAACTACAAAACAATATGAGGAAGAAATAGTATCTAGAGGGCGCGCAGTAGATGATGTGTGGGAGATAAGATATATCCGTGGAAATGCTAAAGAGCGTACTGGATACCCAACTCAAAAGCCTGAAGAGTTATTAAAAAGAATTATTGAATCGACAACAAATGAGGGAGATTTGGTGTTTGATTTTTTTGGAGGAAGTGGAACTACTGCATCAGTCGCAGAAAAATTGAATAGGAAATGGATTACTTGTGATATTGGAAAGTATAGCTTTTACACAATGCAAAAAAGGCTATTAACTATTCAAGACACAAAATCTCTTAGTGACAAGACTAAATATTATAAAAAAGGAGCAAAAGCTTTTATTACAGCAAATACAGGCTTCTATAACATAGAAAAACTGTTTGCATTAAAGCATCAAGAATACCAGAATTTTGTTTTGAATCTATTCGAGGTTGAATCAAAGCCAAAGCAGATTTCAGGAATAGATTTTCAGGGCCAAAGAAAAGATGGATATGACGTTTTAGTTTGGAAATATTGGGAATTTAAAGAAGCTTCAGTTGATGAAAATTATTTGGAATTACTTCATAAAAATGTTGGAAAAAAAGTTGGAGATAGAGTATATATTATAGCTCCAGCAAATTCTGTTGAATTTATTGATGATTACTACGAAATCGGCAATGTTCGTTATTATTTTCTAAAAGTACCTTATCAAATCATTCAAGAATTACATAAAGAAAAATTCAAAAAATTTCGACAACCAACCAGTTCAAGCAATATAAATTCGTTGGAGAATGCAGTAGGATTTCATTTTATTAGGCAACCGGAGGTTCGTTCTACGTTTGAAAATCGCAATTTAATAATAACATCTTTTGAGGCATATTATCCTGATGAAGAGACATTAGAAGAAATGTCTGGTTTCAAGGCGCTTGCAATGCTAATTATTGATGCTGACTACAATGGAAAAGAGTTCTTGATGACCAATGTCTATTTTGCTGAAGAAATTGTTAACGACAATGATATTGTTACCGTTAATTTACCAACAGGAGGCCAAAAAATATGTGTTGTTTATATTGACATCTACGGAAATGAGTTTCGCGAAGTATTAACTACAAAAGACTAATTGGGGATGATTCAAGAGAAAAAAAAATATGATACTAAAGATCTAGTGCTTAATGTTAAAAAGCATTATAATAAGTCCAAACTTGAACTTGACTATTATGACAGGTTTTTAGAAGTCTTATGTGGTAATAGAGAATACCAAAAAGAAGCAATTCAAAGTGCTATTATTTATATTGCTTCTGGAGAGTATAAAAATATTCAAGACCTAGTAAAAGAAAATCATTTTGATAATCCTGAACTTAGGAAACGATACCCTGAGATAGATGATTATTATAAGAAGATACAATTGCCAGGGAAGCTTTCAGCTACAATTGATTTGGCAACTGGTACGGGTAAAAGTTATGTGATTTATGGTATCGCGCAAATTGCATTATCCTTGGGCTTAGTTGAAAAGGTTCTTATATTATGTCCGTCTAAAACAATTGAAAAACAATTAAACAACAAATTTTTAGAATTACTGGCTGACTCTCCCCTAAAAGCCAGCCTACCAGAAAAAGGTGTGATTAATAACCCTCGTCTGGTTGATGGAAATGTAACAGTTATTAAAGGAGATATTTGTATTGAAAATGTTCATGCTGTTTATGCTAGAACAGGTTCTTCAATAGAAGATAGTTTTAGTTTTCAAAAAGGAAGAAGCACTCTAGTCCTAAACGATGAGAATCACCATATTTACAACAAGATTTCGGGAAACACGAATCAAGCCAAAAGCCTCAAAGTTTGGAAGCAATTCTTATTAGATAGTGCTTATGATTTTAAATATATTTTGGGTTTTACCGGCACAGCTTACATAGGTAATGATTATTTCAATGATGTTATTTACCACTATTCACTAAGAGACGCTGTTGATAATAGATTTACAAAATCTATTGATTATGTTTCAGAAGATGATAGTACCAATGAGGACCAAAGATTTCAAAAAATATATCAAAATCACAAAGACAATTCTATTAGATATAAAAATTTGAAGCCACTAACTATTTTGGTAACTAATAACATTAAAAATGCAAAGCGCTTGGAAACAAGGTTAGTTGAATTTTTAGCTGAGGAAGAAAAGATATCTGATGAAAATATTAGGGATACCAAGGTTATGACTGTAACATCAGACAAAGAACATGAGCATAATTTAATAAGATTAGAAGATGTCGATAGCTCAGATTCAACAGTTGAATGGATTGTATCAGTATCAATGTTAACTGAAGGGTGGGATGTAAAAAATGTTTTCCAAATTGTTCCCATGGAAGAAAGGGCTTTTAATTCTAAACTGTTAATAGCTCAGGTTTTAGGAAGAGGCTTAAGAGTTCCTCCCGAGTATCCAATAGGTGCCGAGGTAAAAGTATTTAATCATCATTCTTGGAGCAGTAAAATTAAAGGACTTGTAGATGAAATATTAGAAGTTGAAATGCGTCTTGAAAGTCTAGCTCTTAATAATGGAGCTAGAAGTAAGTATCATTTTGACTTATATAATATTGATTATTCTAAAGTTGAGAAAGTTGTTGAAAATACAAGTAAAAAAAAGGAATTTAATTACAAAGACTATATAACCCTCGAATCATCGGTTGCGGAAATTAAACAGGAAACCACCTATACCAATTTGGCTAGTGAAACCAAGATTAAAGAGTATAATATCAAGCACAGAATGACTCCTGTTAAAGAAATTGTTGATAAAATATATCATGAGTTTAAGACTAGAGAATGGGAAGGTGTGACACTCAAATTATCAGAAGGGCAATACACAAAGAATTCGCTACCTCCGAGAATAGAAATAGAAAATCTGATAAAACGTTCGATGGAGCGTGTTGGTTTAGATGGTAAAGAACTTAATGAAAAGAACAAAAGATATATCTTTTCTGCGTTTAATACTTTATTAAGAAAAAAGAATAAATCGATTGACCTAGTTCGTACAGCGAAAAAACCTTTTAAATTATCTACAAACCAGAGAGTTCGCGAAAGTCTTGCAATTGGCAACCTTAGAATAAATTCTTCTGTTTTTTATTCAGACCAATATAAAAAAGAAATTGATGACCAAGATGTTGTAAATATTCTTACTGATATTATAGAGGACGGTCAAATGCCAAAACAAGCAGAGAAAGAAGTAAACTCATATGATTTTAAAACCCCTGTAGATATTGTTTTTGTTACTGGAAGCCCTGAAAGAAAATTCATTGAAAAACTTGTTAGGAATGAAAATGCTAAGGTTATTGATTCTTGGTTAAAATCAACAAACCAAAGTTTCTATTCTATCGATTACTCCATAACAACGAAGTCCGGGAATCATACTAAACAAGCGAAATTCAATCCCGATTTCTTCTTGCATAAAAAGCTAGAAGATATTGAATGTATTGTAGTTGTAGAGATTAAAGATGATAAAGATTATTCAGATATTAATAGAGCGAAGTTTAAATGGGCCACGAAACACTTTTCGGAATTAAACAAACAACTAAAAGAAAGTAAAATTAGTCAAAAGTATTTCTTTCATTTTCTCAGTCCCGAAAACTATGATGAGTTTTTTGAATATGCGAAAAATGGAAAATTATTGGAAGGGAAATACATTAGTAATCTAGATAAGGAATTAAACGCATAAACTTAAGGCCTTTCCACACACATTACACTCCCCTCCTTTCGTCGGCTCATATAATAAGTGTTCCATTGCCCTGTCCCTTTAAGAAGAAAGTTTGTAGAGAAAAACATTAAGTGACAATTTTTCAAAACTCTTTACATTACGCCTGTCGGAAGAATAATGAAATCAGCTGTTCAACTCCCTAAAATCTATTTCAAATAAACTGTACTCTTCACAAAATCCGCTTTTGGTAAAGAGTTTCGACAGCTCAATTAAAAAAGTCAAATTCTGGTTGGGTTTTCCTGTTTTTAGCCATTTTGAATGTGACGGGAAATCCTGAATTAGTCACGCTAGAACGAAAATGCTCAAAATGGACCTCAGGCTACCATCAAACGTACCTTATGCGAATCCACGACAGCCATTCCGCTTCAATCACGTTTCAACCTAAAAAGTTCAAAGGCATCGGCTTTTGGCGCATACCCCACTTTGGTGATGGCTTCGGTTATCGCCAGCCTTTTGTAGCGATTATCAGAGATGGCGTTCAAGACTTCATATTGAATACCTTCGGTCTCGATACATCCGACCAAGAGCTGATTTAGGTCATCGGGGTGAAGGAAGGCACTGAGATCGCGGGCATTCATTTCAGTAAAATCTTCCGGAAATTCATAGGCGCCGATCCGCAAGCAAATGGCGGAAATCCCTTTATTGTAGGCATAATAGGCCGCCAAGGCTTCTCCGAAACACTTTGAGACCCCATAGGTGTTTTTCGGCTTCACCACCATATTTTCGGTGACCTGCACGTCGGTCGGGTAGCTTTCTATGGTTTGGGCACTGCTGGCAAAAATTACCCGTTTACATCCGGCTGTTGCCGCTGCCTTAAATAGGTGTTGGGTCGTTTTTATATTCGTTTCCAACAGCGCATCGGATTCCGAAACGGGGTCGACGATACCCGCCAGATGGAGTACCGTATCGATTCCCTCACATAGTTTTTCGCAAAGGGCGTAATCCATTAAATCCGCTTGAACAGTCGTGACATTCCCCGGAAAAGCAGCATCATTCGTGGCCAGATCGGCAATCTTGATGTCATATGCCGTATGGAAGTTCGTTGTGAAATAGCTGCCTATTTTCCCCAAGCCTCCTGTTATCAAAATTTTTCTCATCCGTGTTCCGCTTCGTTTAGGTCTTTCAAAGGAAAACTAAAATGGCAGGAATATCAACTCCGAACACCACTATTTCAGAATCCCGAAAAAGTTGGGTTTGACCATCCTATGGGCCGCTCCCTTTTATAGCACCTCAAAACCTTCGATTTTCTTCTTCCCCAGAGGATTTGCGCTGGTAATTCGACTGCTTTAATTTTCCGAAATTATAGGTCGCCACAAACCGAAAGTATTGGGTATTGTTGATCCTATCGAACAAAATCAAGGTGTTGCCTAGATTATAGTCTCCATCGGGCTTGTTGGTCTGAAAGATATCATTGGCCACCAGTTGCAGTTTTAAGGTGTTCTCGAAGAAGTCCGTTTCCAACCCTAGGGTAATCTCCGCCTGATTTTTTCTAGCGTAGATGCCATCGTAGCGATTGCTTAGGTACCAAACGATGCATTGCAAGCGCAAACCTTCGAATAAGGAGAATTTATTGTTCGTATACAGATAGGCTTGAGGCCTGGTCTTCCGAAAACCGAAGGACGATCGGGCATCGATCAATTTGTTATAGCTTAGGGTAGCCGAATTCATGGAGGTCCACCAATTGGTATTGATTGGCAAACTCAAGCTGGCAAAGACATCGTGTTGTCTGGTGCCATTAAAAGACTGTAGCACATAGGTTTTGGGGTCTTCTCCTTGTATCGCCCCTCCGACCAAGGGGTCGATGGTATAATTGTACCCCACCTTCACCACGTATTTTTTGGTACTTATCCCCGTTTCAAGGGCGTATATTTTTTCCGGGATCAAGTTCGGGTTCCCTTGAATGGAGGTAAAGGCATCTTGATAAATGATCGTTGGGTTCAGCGATTGGTACGACACCCGCGCTATTCTCGAGGATAACGCGGCAAACCACGCTTTTTTGTCATCCAGATCGATGCCCAAGGTCGCACTCGGAAACAGATTGAAGTACCGATCTTCTATGACCTCGGTAGCATCCGGGGCCAGGTCATAGCGGGTCAATTCGCTTCGAAGACCGAAACTGTACTTGAGTTTATCCGATGGGTTTCTTTTGTAATTGATGTATGCGGCATAAATCTGTTCGTTGTATTCAAAATCTCGGGATAGGCCTTCATCCAAGGTGAAATCGATCGTATTCTGCGAGACCAAGAAATCGGAAAAGGAGGTATTGCTCACACTGCCGAATTTGATTCCCGTTTCCAATTGGTCCTGTTTTGAAAATACTTTGGTCACATCAAATTGGGCGCTCAAAATCGGAATTTCACGGTTGACCAGGTTCTTCAATGTTCGGTCAGCGCGTTGCCCCTCACGTACCGATTCTTCATTGATCACATCATCTATAAGCGTTCTGTAGCGAGAATATTGGGCGCCGAGGTACAGCGATGTGCCCAACGTATCCAAGGCTTGCCCATAGTTGAGAACGAACGCATGCTGGGTGGTGCGGTCATCTTTATTGACCACACTTTCAAACTGTTCGAGTGCCCCATTGAAGGTGATGGTGTTGTTGCTGCTTTCCGTACCGCCCAGCTTATTGGTAAGCCCATTATAGGCGATGGAAAAATAGCTGTCCGCGTCAAAATTGTATTGTAGCCCGATGCCGTAATTACCAAAATACTCTTGGTCCCAGACCCAGTCGGTGGTGATATCCGAATTGAAAAAATCGCCTTCCGTTGCCCTATTCCGCGTGGTATTCAATAGAAAACGATAGGCCCCGAGTTGCATTCCATAATTTCCGGTTACCGAAAGCTTCTGTTTTCTGTAATCCAAACTCAACGTGGTACTGGTATTCGTTGGTGAAAATTCAGAAACGCTAAGGTTTTGCATCAGTGTGCCCTTTACGCCTTCCATTGCCGCTGTTCTTGTACTAATATGGATGACCGCCTGCCCTTCGGCATCATACTTGGCGGAGGGGTTCGATATGATTTCAATCGTCTTTATTTCAGAGGCCTGAATGTTCGCTAACTGTTCGCTCAAAATACGCTGCCCGTTCAAATAGATAATGGCCGCCCCTTTACCGAAAATGGAAATTCCGTCGTCCTCCACAATGACATTTGGCGAACGCGACAGGATTTCCTGAACGGAATTACTGGTCGCCAGTATCGTATTTTCCACATTGACCTGTACCGTTCCGTCAGCCCTGGTCTCGAAGAGGGGCAGATTTGCGACCAGAACAACTTCTTCCAATTCGTTCAGGGCTTTCGCTACCACGATATCACCCAAGTCGATTTCCGCATCACCTTCATAATGTACCGTTAGCAAGGTGTCTAGGAACTCCAATGAAGTGAGCTTCAAGAGCACTTCTTCGCTATTCAAATTCGAGAGCTCAAACCTTCCATCGAAAAAACTGGTGCCCGCGATAATGGTCGAATCCTGAGGGGATATCACCAAAGCGTTTCCTAACTTCACCTGAGCATCCGCATCGATAACCCTACCTGAAATCGACTGGATCCGCTGTGCGTGGGCCATGGTTTGAATGAAAAGAAAGAGTAGAATGAATAGGGTAGTTTTTAACGAATCGTTCATGACAACTACGGTTTGTTTCTTCAAAACTACCTTTGGAGTCCCCTGGTTTTTCGGAAAGTAGACGAACTTCCGACTTTCGTATATGGAGGCTACATTTGGTATTCATAGCCCATTTTCACCCATTCGTCTACCGCCTTGCCCGTTTTGTAGACAATAGGTTCCGAACGGCCTAATAAAGATTATTTTTATCATTTTGCGACGATGAGACAACTGCTTGCCTATTTCGAAAACCCGGTCTTAAAACACGTACTGTTTTGGGTCATGGTGTACCTGTACTTCGTGCTATCGGTAAACAACATCAGTAGTTTTGGGGGGTACCGGTTTCTCTTCGAATCGTATGGGGTTATTGTCGTCGTGCAGATGATCACGGCCTATGTCTGTATCTACTGGTTGATCCCAAAATTTCTGAACCAGAAAAAGACCGGACTTTTTATCTGGTGGATGTTCGTATTGCTGGCGGTCCTATTTGCGGTGTACCAGGCCGTTAAGACCTACTATTTTGATGTGGAATACTTTGACACCTACAACGAGGTACAACGCCAATACGCGGTAGAATCCTATGGGAAACGATTGACCTATTTTTCGGTTTTTCTGAGTAAGATCATCTTGTACCTCACCCCAACCGCCCTGTTGTTAATGGCCCGTTTTTATAAGAACCAAAAGAAGTTCTTGCAATTAAATGAGCAGAAAAAGATAGCGGAATTGACCGCCTTACGGAATCAACTCAATCCACATTTCTTGTTCAACACCTTAAACAACCTCTACTCCCTAGCACTGGATAAGTCGGATAAAACCCCGGAAGTCATTGAGCGCCTTTCCGATATCCTAGATTACATTCTATATCGTTGCAAGGATGATTATGTTCCTGTTCAAAAAGAAATCGAATTGATCGAAAACTATCTTTCCTTGGAAAAGGTACGCTATGGGGAACGCGTTTCGGTCCAGTTTGCACATGCGATCCCTATTGAGGTGAACATCGCTCCGTTACTACTATTGACTTTCGTAGAAAACGCCTTTAAACATGGGGTGGTACAAGAGTTGGGAAGCGCGGAAATCAACATATCATTAACCATGGATACCAAAAATGTACTATTTTCAGTATCCAACTCAAAACCCAGTACTGCCATTGAAAAAACAATGGAAAAAGGGGAGCCGCTGGGGCTCAAAAATGTCATACAGCAATTAGACCTGTTATACCCTAATGCGTATGAACTGACCCATGATGACCAAAAGAGCAGCTATACCGTTGTGCTAAAGCTAGAACAAAAATGAAGTATCGATGCATCATAGTCGATGACGAGGAACTTGCGAGAAACCTGATTCAAAAACATTTGGCGCAGTTAGATGATTTTGAATTGGTCGCCAATTGTGCCAGTGCCATCGAGGCCAATACGGTTCTTAAAAACGAAAAAGTAGACCTCCTATTTTTGGATATCGAAATGCCCGTTCTCAAGGGAACGGATTTTCTCAAAAATCTACTACACCAACCCAAGGTCATTTTCACTACCGCCTATCGCGATTTTGCCTTGGAGGGGTTTGAATTGAACGCGGTGGACTATCTCTTGAAACCCATTTCCTTTGCCCGTTTTTTCAAGGGAATCGAAAAGTTTCTAGAGCAGACCCCTTCACCGACCGCTCCGGTCAACACTAGGGAGGAACGTAAAATCGATTCCATTTTTGTACGCAAAGACAGAAAACAGGTCAAGCTCTTATTTGCCGATATCCTCTATATCGAAAGTGTGAAGGATTACGTAAAGATCATCACGGAAAAGGAGACGCACCTGACCAAGTACAGCCTTTCCGCTTTTCAGGATTCTTTGGATGATCGATTTATCAGGACCCATCGTTCGTACCTTGTTAACTTGACTAAAATAACGGCCTATACGAACCATGATGTCGAAATCGGAACATTTGAAGTGCCTATCGGGGATAGTTATCGCGCAGCGGTACTGGACGCGCTACGGCATTGAAAAAGAGGTGTGTTTTTCCATAATCCGTTCTGCTAGGGATCATTTGAACGGTCTTCTCAATCGGACATTTTACGAAAGTGTTTTAATGAAATTGCCAACACTCCTTTAAAGGTTCGTTCTTGATTTCTTAGCGTAGATTCCCTTTTCGCTTGCCGACGAATAGCCCTCTTCGACCATTTACTGTTGTCATACGACCACTTACTAGTTTGGGCAATTACAATCCATTTAGATGGCTGATATTCAATCTTTAAAGTTATTTTCTTGATTTGCATTGAATGGAAATTCATTACATTTAGAGAAGCTTCCCCCTAACTAAAGCGATTGCCATGAAGCCAAATCCACTACCCTATTTCATTCTTTTTATCGGTATGATTCTCTGTTCGCCAATTCACGCGCAAAATGAAGTAAAAATCGATAGCCTGAAGCTAACCCTTGAAACCGGGCAGACCGATTCAACCAAGATAGATACGTCGATAGCACTCTATCATGAATTGGTCAAAAAGGACACCACAGCAGCGTTGAAGTATCTAAACAACTCTATTTCGTTAAGTGAACAAACAGCTGATATCAATCGTCTTGCACAAGCATATCTAGCGCTTTGCAACCATTATTGGAAACGTGGCAACCTACAGCGTTCAAAGGAAGCGCTACAGCTGGTAGAAACAAAAATACCCCTGATCAGTAACAAGGAGATTGTTGCAAAATTCTATTTGGAAAAAGGTATTGTACGACATCGGGAGGGGATTTACTTGGAAGCGATCACCAATTTTCTTGAAGCAAAAAGTCTTTATGAAGTGTTGCAAGATACCCTAGCGACGTCTAAATGTCATAACAATATCGGTGGAAGTTATTGGGAAATGGACCAGCCCGATGAGGCTTTGGAATACTATCTGAACGCCATGAAGATCTTGAAATCCACGAAGGCGTACAATGAGGTTTCCTTTTCTAAAATACTGGGAAACATCGGTTTGATCTACAGACAGAAAAATCAATTCAAAGAGGCCTTGGTCTACTATGAAAAATCATTGCGCCTCAATAGAAAAAACAACATGAAACTAAGCGAGGCGATCAACCTTCAAAATATCGGGTCTTTGTATAACAACATCAAGGATTTTGATAAGGCGCTACCCTATTTTCAAGAAGCAAAAAAAGTAGCGACCGAAATCGATGATAAAATCGGGATTTTATATGCCAACCACAGTATTGGAAATCACTACAACAGTTTAGGAGCCTATGCTAAAGGTATTCCTATTTTAAACGACAATCTTGTATTGGCCCAAGAGCTAGACAGTAATGAGGAAATCAAAAACCTAAATAAGGATATTTCGGAGGCCTATGAAAAAAAGGGGGATTTTAAACAGGCCTTAACGTATCGGAAAACGTACGAAAAATGGGATGATAGCCTTACCAATACAAGTCATTTACAAAAGGTCAAAGAGCTTGAACTACGTTTTGAAACCTCAAAAAAAGACAAGGAAATTGCAGTACTGACCAAGGAAAATGAGGTTCAGGAGGCCAAATCGGAAAGGGAAGCCACCTTGCGAAACGCCCTCCTAGGCGGCCTTATTTCATTGGTCATCATAGGCTTACTCTTATTCTATACCATGCGACAACGCCTAAAAAATCAAAAAGTACTTGCTGCAAAAAATGAGGAAGTCAACAAGGCCAAACTTTCGGAGAAACTACAACATCTCGAAATGAAAGCGCTTCGCGCCCAAATGAACCCTCATTTCTTGTTCAACAGCCTGAACTCGATCAACACCATGATTCTTAACGATGAAAACGAAAATGCGAGTAGGTACCTTTCAAAATTTTCCAAACTCGTACGCTTACTTTTAGAAAATTCGGAACAACCTATGGTATCGCTCAAAGATGAGATGGATATGTTGGAAACCTACATTCAATTAGAGGCACTGCGGTTCAACAACAAATTGGACTATGCCATCACTATCGACAAAAACGTAGATCAAGAAAATACGCTGCTGCCCTCGATGGTCATGCAACCTTTTGTAGAAAATGCCATTTGGCACGGCCTGTTGCATAAAGAAAGTAAAGGGCTATTGACCCTGACCATTAAAGAAGAGGCGAACACCTTGCATTGTAGCATTGTGGATAATGGTGTGGGCAGGGAAAAATCGGTGACCTTAAAAAAAGAAGGGGGACTCAAAAAGAAATCGATGGGCATCAAAATAACGGTCGATCGCCTTAAAATTTTGACCGAACAGAAAATTCAAGATGTCATAAATATCATAGATTTGAAGGACGAAAACGAGAATGCGCTTGGCACTCAAGTCAACATTCAAATTCCTATTGCGTAAAACCCATGATTAAAGCCATACTGATCGATGATGAAGCAAAGGCCCGACAAGGGCTTCGCCTGGTATTGGAAAAGTATTGCCCTGAAGTAGAAGTACTCGCACTTTGCGAATCGCCCGAAATCGGGCTTGAAAAAATCGCGGCGCTACAGCCCGACCTTGTATTCTTAGACGTACAAATGCCCAAGATGTCCGGTTTCGATGTATTGGAAAAAGTCCGGGATATCAATTTCGAGGTCATTTTCGTTACTGCCTATGACCGGTACGCCATCAAGGCCATCAAATTCAGTGCGCTCGATTACCTCTTGAAACCTGTTGATGTGGACGAACTGGTGGCTGCGGTCAATAAAATTTCCAGTAAACAACACGATAAATCCCTTCAGTATACCTCGCTGTTCAACAACGTAAAATCGGATTCGGAAAAATTAAAGCGATTGGCCATTCCGTCGGATAATGAAATTATCATGCAGCCCATTGCGGATATCATCTATTGTGAGGCGGCCAGTAGTTATACGACCCTATATTTGACCAATAAAAAAAAGATAACCGTCGCCAAAACCCTAAAGGAATTCGAAAATATACTACCGGAGAGCGATTTCTGTCGCATTCATCACGGCACCTTGGTAAACCTGGCCCATGTGGTCAAATACGTCAAGGGTGAAGGCGGTTATGTCATTATTTCAAACGACCGGCATCTCAACGTTTCCCGAAGAAAAAAAGAGCGTTTTCTACAACAGTTGTATCAAGCCTGAATCCACCTACTGGATCTTAATTCTCACTTACTTCCTTAGGCATACCACTTACTAGTTTGGCCTAAATCCCCTGAGGTTACCGACCTATTTTTACCCTCAGAATCACGAAGGTACGCGTAGTCTTGACCAAAACTACCGTATTGATTCAAACCAAAATCAGCCCCCCTAACACGAACAACATGTTTTAAAGGCTATTCCCCAAACTGTAATGTGAAACTAAAATTTAAAGTCATGAAGTACTTGAAAAAAATCAAACCCGATTATCTATTTCTTTTGTTGCTGGTCATTTTGTTGGCAGCCTTGAATTCGTGTAGTGAAGACGATATTATGAAAGACCTTGAAGACCCGGCCCCTATTGGTCAGAACGACCCCGACCCTGACCCCGATCCCGACCCGGACCCAACCCCAGATCCGACGGGCACGGTAGACCCTGATGCGAATAAGGTTAGTGAAAGTTTGATTTTTAGAAATGGAGTAAAGCACGATGGCCAAATGCCAACTTCTTCAAATATAGTTGATATTGCAATTGACAGAGAGCAAATTGTTTTGGTTGAAGGTGTAGAACCAGGAATACTTTTTCGCAAGCCACCTGGCATGGTTCTACAAACTCTGTATACCTATATTCCTGGCAGTGATTCTTACCAGGAGGCTGAATTTGAAATGGAGGTAGAAAATGATACTGTCGTATATTTTAATTTTGCCTTTGATACAAGCGGCTGGGAGCTTCCTGTAGCTTTCGAACTCGCCTTAGCGCCAATTGACGACACTGGAACACCGGTAGATGCATTTGTTGTACCAGTAGTCGTAGTTGAAACTACAGATTATAGTTCAGGGTGTTCAAACCCATTTGCCGATGGTCCGTTGCACTTCTATTGGCGCTATCGTAAAGATCTCAATACCAATGAACATATTTACAACGGTCAGGTCATTTCATATCCCACTACTCCTACAGGTTGTTGCGGTCCTAATGGGAGCTACTTTCATGGCTGCGATCCAAAAGGCAACCAAGCCCAGGAAATCAATGCCGTGATTAAATCATGGGAACCAGAATTGGAATCCATTACTTTCTATCCTGATGGCACGGTTACCGGATATTTATTGAATAAGGGTAGTAGAAATATTGACCAAATCAATTCCGACTATTGCAATTTAATTCCCACTTATTTGCCAGAAACAAGAGTTGACAACGTGTATAGCGGCACTTATACGTTCAACCCCAACGATTGTACCATCACCATCGACCAATTAACCGGACAGGTAGAAGCTGTGTATAGCGAGTTTAGCGGGGATTATATTGGAGATTGGCCTAAATACATAGGTGCGGGTTTTGGATCGGGAACGACCTATCAAATTGAAGATTTTGAGCTTAATTTCCCTCCATTAGGAATAGAAATTTTTAAGAAGAACGATTATCTCTATGAACGTAGGAATAATCCCGAAACCGGTCAACCTGAAAGCTTTAGATGTTGGATAAATACAGACGGCGCCGATGCAGACCTTTGGTTCACACGCGCTAGAAAGTACGACCCCGCAGATCGTGATGGTCTTCCAACAGACTAAGTTATTTGGATAAAAAGTCAATCTTAAGTTGCATCAAGTTGTAAAAATTAACATTATGAAAAATAATCTATATCCATTTACCCTATTCATTTTCTCATTACTCATCTTGCAAACCGCCTGTAGCAAAGACGATGCGCCACCACCACCTGAAGAGGAAGAGGAAAAAGAAAACCCTGACAACCCAGACGGAATCGTTGACCCAAATCAAGACCCTATCGAGTCCGCCGACTATCTGGCCCTCAAAGCCCTTTACGAAGCCAATGATGGCAATACCTTAGGGTGGAATCTTGATGATCCTAGCATGAGCAGTTGGCAAGGAGTCGGTCAAGAAAACGAAAGGGTCGTTCGTTTGGATGCGGAAGATAAAGGCTTGAAAACCTTGGTGCCCGAAATCGGAAGTCTTGACATGCTCGAAGAGTTGAATCTTGGCAGTAACCAGTTTGAATCGATTCCCGCAGCGATGGGGCAATTGGGCAAACTTCAATACCTGCGCTTGCAAGAAAACCAATTGGACTCTATTCCTTTGGAACTAAGTGATATCACTACCTTAAAACAGTTTGGGCTGGCCAACAATAGGTTGAAAAAAATTCCTGACGAAATCGGAAGCCTTATCAATTTAGAGGTATTGAATTTGAGTGATAATGAACTGGTCACACTTCCGGAAACCATTGGAAATCTGGTCAATCTTACTCTTTTGAATATCAAAAACAATGACCTCGCCCTGATCTCGCAAAAAATCTGTGATCTTGAAGAAAATGGATCGACCATGATCAACAAAGACAACAGGGCGCGCTGTGATTTGGTTTCTGTTCATTATGAAGCCCTGTTCGCTCTTTATGTCGCAAACCCAGGAAATACCCTTGGTTGGGATCTTGCGGATACCAGTATGCAAAGTTGGACCGGACTCACCTTTTTTCCTGACGGATCCGTTTCCCAACTCAGATTAGCCTTCACAGGGGTGACCCATATCCCAAAGGAAATCGGGGATCTTAAGGGGCTGGAATCTATCGACTTCGGTGATTTGAATATTGAGTACATCGCTCCCGAGATAGGAAACCTGACAAGTCTTGAAACCCTTTCGGCCCCCTATGCCAATATCAAGGAGTTACCAGCGGAAATTGGGAATCTTGTAAACTTGCGTCAATTGAGTCTTGATAACAATCAGCTCAAAGAACTGCCGGAAGAACTAGGCCATTTGCCAAAACTGGAAGGACTTAATCTGCAAGACAACCTTTTGGAATCCATTCCTGATTCTTTCAGCAATCTCGTTGCACTTCATTCAGTGGCGTTATCGAATAACAAGCTGTCACAAGTACCCGAGGCATTTATTCAACTACCGGAACTCACCTCAATTTATTTTGAGGGCAACCCTCTGGCCAGCTCCTTATCGACCGCGCTATGTGACTTATATATTTCAGGGGTGTTGGCGCTTGATACCACACAAATAGCCACGTCGGGCTGCCCGACACCGTAACGATTCAAAAATCTTTAAAATGAAACAGCTATTGATCAGCTATTGCTTAGCGGTTTTGGTATCCGTATTCGTTTTTCCGGAACCATTGAACGCTCAACGTACAGTAGTAAAACGTTCTAAAGTGGTCCGCAAAAGAGCCTATGTTCGCCCGGTTCGGGCAAGACGGGTTGCCCATTATCGCTATCGCGCCTTACCACGATGGGGGAGAACTGTCAGAACTGTTGGTGCAGGTGCTATTGGAATACGATTTGGTGGAATCGGGTACCGTTTTCATAACGGTATCTGGTACCGACCAAAAGGGAAGAGATTTATCGTAGCTAGAGCACCCTTTGGCGCCCGCGTAGGTATGCTACCTGTAGGACACCTGAAATTGGCCGTAGGCCCCAATACCTACTTCTACTATTACGGTACTTACTATTCACAAACCATCGATTCAAAGGAATACCAGGTCGTAGAAGCCCCGATAGGTGCCGAGGTAGATGCCTTGCCCGAAGGGTATACCATTGTAAAAATCAATGACAAAGCATACTACAAATTCGAGGACGCCTATTACGAGCCCCAAATCGACTCTGCGAATACGGAGCGTTATGTCGTGGTAGCATCACCTATAGCAAATTAAAACGATACATTGGATACTACGGCATATACTTTAACAGCAGTTTTATGAACCTCATGACGGCATCTTTTGAAATGGCATCGTTGGAATCCATACCCCACATTTTGGCTATGATGGAAGCATTCAATGCTATTGACCACTATCCTTTCCATCGGGAACGAACAGAAAAGATCTTAGCCGACTTTTTAGGCAC
The DNA here is from genome assembly GCA_947494565.1 of uncultured Flavobacteriaceae bacterium. Lineage (GTDB taxonomy): Bacteria > Bacteroidota > Bacteroidia > Flavobacteriales > Flavobacteriaceae > Maribacter_C. The sequence continues at coordinate 77,091 of CANLVG010000013.1, forward strand.
TACCGAACTGGGTAAGCTCTGGCTCATACGTATTGATGGTGAACTGATAGGATACATTGTTTTAACTTTCGGCTTCAGTTTTGAATACAAAGGTAAGGATGCATTCATTGATGAGTTCTTTATCAAGAAAGGTTTCAGGAATAGGGGTATCGGGAAGAAAACACTTGAATTTGCGCTATCCGAAGCAAAAAAAATGAATGTCAAAGCCCTACACTTGGAAGTGGAAAACCACAATCGGGCAAGCCGACTGTACAAAAAAATCGGATTTGCCCCTTCCCAACGCACACTACTGACAAAGCGTTTGAAGCGTTAACTATTCACAGCCTCCTTTTGAAGGATCTATTCAAAATAGCATCTATTTGCTTTTTGTGCGCTGTTATTCCTGTTTCAATTGCTCTAATACTTTCTTTCCATTTTCATTTTCCGGATTCAGTTCAACCGATTTCCCGTACATTTTGATGGCTTCCGCTTTCCGATTCGCTTTCAATAGCGCTTCGCCATTACTGTCATAGGCATTCGAACTTTCCGGATACAGCATCGTATTTAATTTAAAGACTTCCAAGGCCTTTTCAAGTTCTTCATTCCCCAGCAAGGCATAGCCCCATTCATTCAAATCATTTTCCGAATGTTTATTTTCTAGTTCTATTTTTTTCGCCTCGATCGCTAGTTCAATGGCATTGTCCTGGGCTTTTTTTAATAACGCAATTTGCTCGTTTTCGTCAAGTGTTTCCGAGTAGGCCTTTATAATCGTGTTGATGATCAACCCAGGGTTATCCTTAAAGATATAATGACCGCTTCCCTCCGCAATAAGTTCAACTCGATTGGATTCGGCATCCACAAAATCTTTATGGACCTTTTTGATGAGGGCCCAATATTCATCAGGAAAACCTCTGTTGATCGGTGAAATAATATCGATCACGGGAACATTCGAAGGAAAATCGATTTTGCGTAGTACCTGAACGGTTTCAGGATAGTTTTTTACCAAGTAATAGATGCCTAGCGTTTCAGGACTTTTCGGAGGGGCTTGCTCCGCCGCCATTATTTTCAGTACCTCGTCTGTATACACGCCTACCAAATTTGCATCAATGCGTACCACATACTTCACCTTGTCAGGGTGGCGTGAGGCATAAAGCGTTGTATAGAACCCCCCGTAGGAATGTGGTACTAGAATGATTTCTTTGTCAAAACCCAGTTTTGAAAGACCGGTCTCCAGTTCTTTCATCCCATTTGCAATTCCAAAATCCGAATCGTTTTTTAAATTTGGATTTAATTCACTTGTTCCAAATCCGGAACGATCATAGGTAATCAATGTAGTACCGGTCACCTGATGGATTTTTTCCAATATATTGTCCCAAATAGCACCATCATTACCGGCACCCGCCTCAAAAAGAATGGGAGTCCCCTCCCCCTTCAATAGTTTAAAATGCATGTGATAGCCCCCAACATCTACTAATGTATCTAAGCTTTGCGCATGTAGTGTTAGGGATAAAAAGAAAAACAATAGGAATTTAACATAGAGATATCTCATCTGGCCTGTGGTTTAAAGTTTAATTGCTATACGACAAGTGTTCTCCATAAATCTGGGAACACGATAGAAAATTAAAGCCCACACATTTAGTGCCACGATTGTAGCGGGTCTACAATGTTTCACCAAACGGCAGGCAATCAAGACGAATAGAGAAGGCTTTAAACTCCTTACTATTCCTATTTTTAAGGCCATTTCAAAACACTACGTCTACTTCGCGAGTCGTTCAATCACCATTGAAGAAAAATAATTCACGCCTGTTTTAATGCATTCTTCATCAGCGGCGAAATTGGGGGTGTGCGGCATCGCCATCATTCCTTTCTCCGCATTTGATCCGCCCAAAAAGAAATACACCCCAGGCACGGATTTCTGAAAATAGGCGAAATCATCACTAAATTGAAGTGGGGCGACCCCATATAAGGGAATCACACTTTGCTTTCCATAGATATTGGAAATACTTTTCATCGCGTCATCAGTCAGTGCCGCATCATTCATTGGGGTTTCCATAACGGGCAATCCTTCCTGTAAATTGAACCGAACGGAAAGTAAGTCTTTAGCATAGGTCGAGGCTTCGATCTTGTTTTTGACCATCGGCAAAAAGGCATCCAACCGTTCTTTGGAACTTGTATTGAGCACTACTCGTATGGTCAAGGTATCGTCCGATTTTTGAACCTGAAAATCACCGATTAAGGCCGTATAATCTGTATAAATGGTATTGGGGCTCGTCACGCCTAACGCTGGACTAAATAGACTGTTATTATCCCAAAAAGCAGTGTCCGGTCCATAGGTTTGCAGACTCCCCATCATTTTTTTGGTGAAATCGACCAGATCCTCCTGGTTCTCGGATACGTTATACACGATTTCGGCGACCGTAATGTGAGCAAACACATTTTCTGATTTCGTGGCTATCGTACCCACCGGATACGGAGACATATGCAGCCCATAAATTTCATCAGGTTGAATCAGATCGAATAATCCATCTGCAATCATTCCTTTTGCACCCTTGTTGATTTCTTCCTCAGGTTGAAAAACAAAATAGAGGGTGCCGTCCAGCTCTTCCTTTTGGTGGGCCAGTACGTTGGCGATTCCCATTCCTATGGTGGTGTGAAGGTCATGACCGCAAATATGTCGTACGCCTTTGTTTTTTGATGGAAAATCTACCACATCGGGTATCTCCGTAGGTATGGCATCGATATCGGCCCTCCAGGCGATTCGTTTTCCGGGTCTACCCGTATCCAAGATTCCGATAACACCATAGCCTCCCACACCGGTCTTCACCTCGAGCCCTAAGGCTTGTAAATAAGCGGCGATCTTTTCCGAGGTCCTTTGTTCTTTTCCTGAAACCTCCGGATGTTGGTGAAAATCCCTGCGAATCTGTACTAGACTATCGAAAATAGCCGCAGTGTGCTGTTGTACATTTTTATGAATCGCGCGTTCATTTGTGGTATGCTGACCAAAAACATAGGATCCCAATAGAAGAACTAGTACGCTTAAGGTGATTTTTTGTGACTTCATGATATTTTTTTTAATGATTATGGGTGCAATATCATTTTTTCAGTGGCTCAAGGGAAGTCGTTTTTTCTGAACTATCGCAATGGGTAGTTGAACTGTAACCACCGGTCTTACCTATTCATCCATTCCTTAAATTCAGCGGTCTTTGGTCTGCTGACGATGAATTCTTGATCTCGTGGATTTGCAACGGAGAGTTTGACCCGATGATTGAAATAGGGATCTATTTTCTGAATGGAGGTCTTCGCTACAATTTGACCGCGATTGATCCTATAGAAGGCATTTTGATCCAAAGAGCCGAACAACTCGTCAATGGTTTCATCGATGATAAAGCGCTTGCCGGCAGTAACACCAAAGGTGATACTGTCTTCAGAGTAGCAGTACAGCAGCTCTGAAATCTTGATTTGAACAAAACCGCTTCCTTCTTTGACCAAGAGGCCCTCACGCTTGGACGTTACTTGCAGGCTACCGAGTAATTGTTGCAAAACGGAAGGGGTCAAGGTAGCCGGGGTGCTCGATTTGGTGAATTTATCCAAGGCAGTGCTCAAGTCGTCTTTTTGAATGGGTTTGAGCAGGTAATCAACACTATTGACCTTAAATGCTTGTATGGCGTATTGGTCGAAGGCGGTGGTAAAAATGATAGGTGCACTCACCTCGGTCTTCTGAAAAATCTCAAAACTTAATCCGTCGGCCAACTGAATATCCATAAACGCCAGGTCTGGGGGCGTATTTTCTTGAAACCACTGCACGGCATCTTCAACCGTATCGATGATTCCCAACAGTTGAAATTCGAAACCACAGGTGTGTAACATGCGCTGCAATTGGCTCGCGGCCCGCTGCTCGTCTTCAATGATCAATACTCGCATCTTTGTTCTTTTTATCTAATGGGGTTAATAATGGGAGGGAAACCACAAATCGATTTCCGTCGTTTTTGATCTCAATTGATGTATCGGATATCAGTGCATACCGCTTTTCGATATTTGCAAGTCCGACTTTCGTCGAGGGCAATTGGGTCGATTTTGGTGCTATTTTATTGCCGACGACCAATTGCTTATCGCGAACGGCTACATCGATGATCAAGGGTTTGGCTTTGGAGATTACATTATGCTTTATCGCATTTTCCAGCAAAAGCTGAAGACTCATCGGCACGACCATCGCCCCTTGGGAAGCTTCCGGGATATCCCAGTTCAATTTCAAGTTATCCCCGAAACGCTCCGATTGGATATGAATATATGCTTTCGCAAATCGCAACTCATTTTTTAGGGGAATCAGATTGTCGTTGCCGGCTTCCAATAGAAAACGATAGATATCCGATAGCTTGTCAACAAATTCCTTGGCATCCTCCTTTGAATTTTGATCGATGATATCACGAAGGGTATTCAACGTATTAAAGAAAAAGTGTGGTTGGGCCTGATTCTGCAAAGCATCTAGTTGTGCCTGTATAATAATCCGTTTTGATTGCTCTTCTTCCCTGACCGATTTTTTGAGACGTATGTTGTAATAAATGGCTTCGTAAATCGCCATGATCATGATCGTTAAAAAAACAATGGACAATAGTACTTTAAGTCTAGATGTATAATCCAAGGCGCTCACACCTGGAATTAAAGTCAAAAGGGAGGTTCCTGTAAAATCCACCACAATGACGGTGCAGACCACGGCTAGAAAAAACAGCGTAATACGCTTTGCATCGTCATGAAAAGCGGGGTACTTTTTGCGTAAGGAAATCATGATCGCCCTGTTGATAAACCAATCAATGATGGTAAACAAGAGCCCAACACCCCAACTCAAAACCGCCTCGGTCATAGTAATAGCGTTAAATGCGGGGTTGAACAAATAAAAGGTTGCAAAACTGATGATCAGAATTCCAATAACGGAAAACCAAGAATCATTGAACCCTAAATATTTGATACGTTTTTCTTTGTTTACTAGCATTATACTATGGTTGTTTTGTACTGATCGACAACACCTCTTTTACTTGTGGTACTTAAACCTGTTTTTGCAAAAAGAACAGTATTACGAAGTACTTCAAGGATATGGTCTGGTTTCGAGTTCAAGTTCACGTTTTTTTAGCAAGGTTCATAGCACTACTGATGGAATTTTTAAAGGTTGTACCATTCAAAGTACCCGATGCCCTACTACATATTTTTCTATTCGAACCGCCTCCGCTATTTTGGTACGTACCTACACGATTCGAGCTGCGCTCTTTACTCTAACTTCCCGTTGCGTATAATTTGGATCTCATTTCGATACAACACTAGCGCTAAACCGGTCGCAAAAACCACACAACTGGCCAACATGAGATACCCATTGTTCCAGATAAAATAGGACAAGCCCACAAATGGTCCGCCTAGAAGTACCATAAGAGCGCTTATCGGGTTTGTTTTGATAAAGTTCAACGCGTGGGCCGCGAGGCCTATAAAGAGCATGGAAGGCCCAATTATAACAAAGGGATATAGAATTAAGGGGGTGTTGCTTATTTGTTCACGTAACGCATTTCTTCCGATAACATCGTCGCCAAAACTCCACATGACAAAATCAATGGTGCAGAGGGCGATATGGGCAACAACGCCGATCCCGGTCAGCACAGCGGCTACGGCATGTAGCTTGTTTTTTTTGGGAAACACCTCATTAAAGGAACATAGGAAAACCGCCCCGATCAAATTGAACCAATGGGCCAAATCGATATATTTTTGAGCACTCAACGAACCTTGGGAAAAGAACACATAACTCGTTACGAAGCATAGTAATCCGAGTACACAGCGATTTCTTGTTTTCATACGTTTTTGAATTAATGAATAGTCCCGCAAATATGCATTTGAAAGCAGGCACATGAAATGACTTCATGTTCAATCGTCGCTAAAGTCGGTTGGATTGTCGTTTGTGTGCGTTGATCTTGAATACTTGGAACCGCGGTAAAGGAATCATCAGGAAATTACAGGCATTTTCTGCCTTAATCAATCCAAAAATCTGGTCTGACATTACTTCCCAAGGCTCTACAATCACTACACCCTAAGGGTTTTACCAAGTATGGCGCCCGCTCAGGGTACAAGTCTTGACTCGATTGATCATAGTCGGGATTCTGGGCATAGAAACCGATTTGCCCGGATAAAATACCGTCCATTAACGGAGAGTTTGAAGCGCCATCCACCTCAATATACCCATGAATCGCAGTGGCATGAAAACCTTCGGTATATAACTCAGGCTTGAAAATTCGTTTGCAATTGACCGGGTATGGGGGTAAGGGACTATCCGGGAAAAAATCGGTATAACTAAGAAAAAGCCGTTTTTCACTATACGAACTCAAGTCAAAATAACCAATGGCGATCGTATTGCCATTTTCACTGTTAATATTACTTTCAACAGCCCCTGGCTGAATGCTATGAAATACGCTTTCAAAATCGGAGAACGAATCGATGGTATTATAAAATGTATAGGTATCAGGGTGCAGACTGTATTGCTTTACCAGAATACTATACCTATTGGAAATGACATAATTGTCTTTTGATAGAAATCTGAATTCGAAATTACCGGTAGCATCACTATCAAAAAGTTCCGTTGATGCCAAGATGATATCATTGGATTCGCCCTTACCGTAACATATCCTAGATTCTTCCCGTTCTAGTTTTATAGTGACCTCCCAACCATCTCCATCTCCGAAATAGTCATAATCAACTTCGTCCCAGGTTACACCATTGTACTCGGGTGCGATAATCTGGTACGTTTCGTCATATTCATAGCGAAAGTAAGAAGGGGATTGACTTTTCGACTTGATTTGTACCGCCACCGAAACACCTTCTTCGCCCGAATCATTGCTGACTTTCTTAAATGCCATATCTTTTAAGTCATTTCTTTCTGGCAACGACTCCCAACTCGATTTGTACTTCAAGTTATCGCGGGTTTCTATTTCGAGTCGATAGGCCCTATCATGGGATAATTCAAGAATAGTCGCTGACGTATATACACCAGGAGATGATTCCAAAAATAGGATCCTATTTCCCGCATCATCCACCAGACGAACATTAGCGCCGACCTCGTTCTGTGAAGAATCCGATAATAAGGCAGATGTTCTGGAGAGAAAAATCCGCTGTTGTTCCACTTTGTCGGTAAGCTTGGCCTCTACGACCAGTATGTCTTCGAAATTCAAGGTCTCCGCTGTGAATTCTTCCACACAGGAAACCACCATACTCAAGAAAAACAAAAGCGTTACCATCAATGGATTGCGCGGCATAGATTTGATAGACTTTAGCATCATGACGACAGCATCAAAATTTACATTCAATAAAGTGAAGTTTTTCAAATGAAAGGTACTGCTTCATTAACCCGTACCTGATTGGTACTCGTCTTCCGTCAAAAAACCGTTCCTGTCGATAGAAAGTGTTCCCTTCGCCTCTGGAGTATCGTCTGAGTTCAGGGGGGCGTGAACTCAGAAGAGTTATAGAACGCTAATGCATCCCTATTTGTGGGTGATACATTGATTACCAACGATATCGGGCCATTGGCCGTTTCAACATTCCATTCTCCAACGTACCTTCCCGGTGCAAGCTCCAGATGTACGTCCTCCGCTTTACTACAAACCTCCTCTTCTTCGCTTGAACAACAAAAAGAAATTAGTGTCAAAAACGACTATGCTACTCATTTGACCTCCTTAAAAAAAATGTTCTTTTTCATAACTATTGATTACATTTAAGATAGCCTTGCAATGGGTATTGCAACATGCGCTCATCCGTAATCTTAATAGGTTTAAAAATAGAATCAAAAAGCCTAAATCAGGTATTTCGAAAGGGGAAAGGTGTATCACAACCGTATTGATACGCTATAATTCGGCGGCGCTGACGCGTGAAACCAAAGTTTTGGCAAAAGGGCTTTATTTTAGTATCCATTTTCATTCTAGGCCGTACTATTTGGCAAAAATACCGCGCTGTATCAAAAAAGTTCAGAATGAATTTCAACTATTTTTGACTGACCATGGAATCACTTTTTTTAGGCATCTCAGTTTGTATCGGACTACAGTTCTTGCTGTTGTCGTTTTTTTTGTTCTACAAAAGTTTGCCCCGAGAAAAACTAATCGGGTTCCTCAGTATCATCTTGGCGATCAGTTTTTTGCAAACCGCCTTTCATGAATATGTGTTGGACTCCTTTATTTTAAAATTGATTTTTGCGGGTAAAAAGTTCGTTTTAATACCTCCCTTATTGTACCTGTATATCAATTCTGAAATCATAAAACCCAAAACTATCAAGAAGCATTTTATCTTACCGATAAGTTATATTGTGGCTTTTTATTTCTTACAGCTCGTGCTGACCCCCTTCTATCTTCACTACCGATCGGAATTTAAAATTCTGAATTTTCTGCTGGTCGGATGCTATTTTATATTTTACCTCGTTCTGGGGCACCGAGAACTAAAAAAAGAACTCGCCAATACCCTATATGTTGATGCTTTGGACAAATACAAAAAGTTCTTTTACTCCTTCAATATCGTAGAGATTCTTATTGTCTTTAGTTTAGCCATTACACTCATCTTACCACATGTATTCACGGATAACTACGCCAATATGTATGAATCCACGGTTTCGTTTTTCAGCTATTTTTCGTTTATATGGGGGGTGTTGTTATTGTTCTTTTTTTTATCGGAATCCCATTTTTTCAAAAGTAGAACGACTCGATTACAAATTAAGAAAAGTGCTGAACTACTTGAAAATTCCAATACCATTGAGACCACCTTACATCACCTCATCATTATTGAAAAACGATATAAGGATCCTGAATTCGACATTAGCTCCGCGGCTTTGAAAATAGGACAAAATCCGCGGTTGATTTCAGAGTACTTTCGTGAGGTCAGGCATACCACCTTCAATGCATACCTAACGAAATTACGGCTGAACGAATTTAAACGTTTGTCATCCGAACATAGCTCCATCTATGACATTGATGGTCTCTTATCGCTTTCAGGCTTTAAATCACGATCCACGTTTTACCGGGCCTTCAAGAAGCATTTCGGAATGACGCCGAAACAGTATTTATCGAAATAAACGAACTGCAAAATGGAAGGTTTAAAAAGTCTCACAAAACCCATTGCGATAAGGCGGTTGTCCACCACCAAACTAATAAAGCAATTACTTCTTGTTCTGGGTATCGTCTACTTGATTTTCGCTTTATTGGAACCCTTCGAATTTCATGTGGGGGAATATAACAAGTTTGGTATCCTCTTGCTCTTTTCGGCGGCTTATTTCATCACGTTATTTATCGCTTTGAAATGGCTCTACCCCCTTTTTCTTGCGATTACAAAGCTCAAGAGGTTTTATCTCCATCATTTAATTTTACAATATTTGGGTTTAATCGTGTTGGTCACGACAACACACTATGGGGTACAGCACTACCTCAACGACAATTTTGTTTTAGATCTGCCCCTGTACCTTCAATTTTTAAAACACGGCCTAGCCTTAGGCCTTATTCCTACGGTCATTCTTGTGCTTATAGAATACAACAAAGCACTTCAAGGAAGTAAAGGAATCCAGAAAACCACCTTACCGTCCTTCTTGAATCCAATCGCCCAAAAAGACAGTGTTACCATATCGGCCCTCCATACCAAGGAATGTTTCAGATTTCGACCCAATGCGATTATTTACATCAAATCGGATGACAATTATGTACATGTCCACTACTTCGGGGACGATGACAAGGAACTGCACCGAAAACTCATTCGAACCAATCTCAAGACGCTTGAAGACATGCTTGCTTTACCCTTTGTGCGAACGCACCGCTCCTACATGGTCAACCTGAATCATGTCAAAAAGGTAACGGGCAACGTGAAAGGAATGAAGCTTTTCATTAGCGCTTTGGATACCGTGATTCCCGTATCAAGGGGATACGTAGCTACCTTTAAGAACTCATTCCATTCGTAGCTTCCGTTAACATCTCGGTTTTGTTTTCCACTCACGCCAATAGGGCCATTGACCACAAAAGAGGGACGACCACCACAAAAAGTTTGTAGTTGGCCCATGCCATGGTAGGTTTGACGTGATACTCGAAATTTAGCTGTGACCGCTTGTTTGCCGGAACAGGGTTGGTGTCAAACTTCGGCCGATGCCGATTTCATTCCATACACCGCCATCATGTGGATACGTCCCAAAGTAAGACGGCGCACAGGTCCGTCTAAAAGTAGCCCATGATACCTCTCTTGAGAGCAACGGGAATTTCAATAGAAATCAATAGTGGATCAAAGCGGTCCATTCGTAACATATGAAACCTTCGAAACAACAGCCCTCTAAAATCAATGTCCCATTTAGAAAAGAATAACGAATGAAAAAATGGTTCAGACGCATCCTATTCACGCTCCTAGGCACCGTATTGTTGCTGGGCATATTGTTTTATGCTTTTTACAAACGTTTTGTAATCGAGGCCCCTTCGATAGCATACACGCAGGTCAGTACACTAAAAGAGGAACAATTACAAGATCTAGACTATTTGTCTCGCTACATTACCGTTGACAAAAGTTTCGATACCGATCGCAAGCGGCACGCTTTTTTAGAAGGTATTGATCACCTCAAAAAACAAGTGCCCTTTACAACCGCCGCTTTTGAAATGCAGGTGGCCGCACTCATGTCCATTTCGAACAATACCCATACCAACGTTCACCCCAGTAGACGTGCCAGACGCCTAAATGCGATTCCCTTACGCTTCTATTGGTTTGAAGAAGGACTCTATGTGGTGATGGCCCAAAAAGAACACAAACACTTACTCGGTAAAAGAATCAAGAAAATAAATGGGTTTGAGGTGGTTGAACTCGTGCTGCAACTCGAAAAATGGTTTGGAGGCTCTGCAGAACGATTGAAGTTTTTCAGTCCGCTTTTTTTGATGTCACCGGAATTGATGGACGCGGTACATCTTGGCACCGATTCCACTAGGCTGAACCTAGAGTTCTACGACGCTAATACCATACTCATAGCGGCTTCGGAAACCGCCAAAGATAAACCCGGTTATTGGCCCCAACTCTGGTTGAATCCGTCCGCAGCAACTAGCGAAGCAGGGTGGTTTTCTCTAGCGGCCCATAAAGCCACTGCCTTGCCATTTCAGCACTTACACCAAAATGTATGGCACCACTTTACGGATAGGGGTGTTTATGTTCAGGTCAATGAAAATGTGGATACCGAGACCGTAAAAGTCTCCGACTACCTCAATGCGGTTGCCGAAGAGGCAAAGGAAAAGAAGCTAGCCTACGCTGTTTTGGATTTGCGATTCAATTCAGGGGGCGATTATCATATGGTCAGGCCCTTTATAGCCCAAATGGAATCGCATTTAGAAGGCAAGGGCAACTTCTATGTGATTCTAGGTAACGGTACCTTTTCCGCAGGGATCATTACTGCGGCGCTGGCAAAACATACCTTTGGGTCAAAAACCAAGTTCGTCGGTGAAGCCGTTGGGGATGCGTTACAGTTTTGGGCCGATGGGGGCAGCCCTTTCATTTTGCCGAATTCAAAAATACAACTGCGTATCTGGACCGCATACCATGATTGGAAAAATGGATGTACGGACTGGCGCAAGTGCTTTTGGATAACCCTCTTCGATGGAGTTGCCGTAAACCATCTGGATTTAGATCAAAAAATACCGTTGCGCTTTCAAGATTTCATTTCCGGGAAGGATACGGCTTTGGACTATATCATCGCATCGGAATAGCAAGGTTCCGAAATCCGGATTCATGGGTGGTATCCCATCCGAAACAACTAAAAAAGTAGCTCCTTATCCGTGATACAATAGCACAAACAAGGAGCACCTTCAAACAGCTAACGCAACTCTTCAGCAAAACAGTAAGTCATAAAAGCTTATCCGCTTTCTCGTTCTTATCTCTCTTTTTACGCTTTGCACTTTTGTTTTTTCCACTACCAAAACGATAGGCCAAGCCCAAATACACCGCGCGTGAATCCGTTTTAAACTGACCTTCCTGAATGATGGTTCTAAACGTTTCAAAAGCAAAACGCTGTGTTCTGAAGATATCATTGAAGTTTACACTTATCGTTCCTTTGCCTTTTGCAAAATTGTAACGTGTACCTACGTTCATAAAGAAGTTGTCCTTTAGGTCATATTGTAAAACACTTTGCTTACCGCTATAAAATGTAAAAAGTTGAAATGTGAGATCCTTTGTAGCTTTAAAGCTGTTGTTCAATTTGACGTTCATCAAGGTATTGTTTACCTCTACACGTTCTCCTTCGATAAACCCTTTTTGGGTTCTGGAATACACATCGAAGCTTCCATTGAGGCTCCACCAATTGGTGGGCCGATAACTAGTGGACAACTCAAGGCCATAGGCATCATTACTGTCAAAATTATCGTAATCAACGATCAAGACCGTAGGATTATCATCATCAAAAAAGCCCCTCCTATTGATTTCGTCATTGATTCTTCGATAAAAGCCGCCTATCGTAACATTCCCTTTCCCTAAGCTTTTACTATAATTCAACTCCACCGAATTGGTAAATTGAGGCACTAGACTTGGATTACCGCTAAGAATAAGCTGCGGAGTGCTCAATTGGCGTATCGGGTTGATCTGATTCAAGGAAGGTCGATCAATTCTTCGACTAAAACTTAATTGGTAGGAGTTCTTACGCTCTTCACCCGGACTGTATTTTAAAAACCCTGATGGATAGATATTAAAAAGCTTGTCGGTGAAATTAAATGGAGCTTCAGAGACTTCATTAAACTGGGTGTCCACATTGTAATCTTCCAATCGTATACCAAGATTGTATTGCCATTTACCCAAACTCTGGCTGAAAGTCGTATAAAACGAATGGATATCACGGTCGTATCTAAAATCTGAATTCCTGAAATCCGTACGGTCCGTAACATAGGTATTTTGGGTACGTCGCAAACGGGTTTCCAAACCAATCTCTAAAGTTGTGTTTTCAGAAAGTGGATTTACATAATCAAGATTTATGGTCGTATTGGTACGGGTATCATCAATAAACTCATCATAGTTCATCAAAGGGGTGTTTCCTCCAAAATCAAAATCGTTATTGGTGTCACTCTTTAAAGTGTTATAATCGGCCTCGAGTTCAATGAAATGCCCCTCTCCGGAAAAGAGATGTTTAAAATCCACATTATAGGAGGCATTGGTGTTATCTCTATTGGTCAGGTCAAACTGATCGAAATCGGCACTTGGCATATCCAAAAACGTAATGTTTCTTTCGGCATCCAAAACCGCGTCAAAAAAATTCTGGTTGGTGTAGATAGAAAACGTATTCCGCTCATCAATATAATAGTCTACACCAAATTTGAACAGATGCGATGTGCGGTCACCGATACTTAAAATATCTTGGCCTGTGCGTTCGACGGTCCTGTTTATGAAACCGTTCGTTACGCCCTCACCCAATCGGTTGCCATAACTACCATAAAAATTAGCTTTTCCATTTCGATAGTTCAAACTCAGGGAGCTATTATACCGTGCCCGCTCGCCATAGGTAAAACCCGCATTTATCGAACCGTTGAACCCTAAATTCGTATTCTTTTTTAAAGTGATATTAATAATCCCGCTCATCCCTTCCGGATTGTACTTTGCCGAAGGATTGGTGATCAACTCAATCGTCTTTATCGACGTCGACGGAATTTGCTGTAAGAGCTCACGAGAACTAATATTGGTGGGTTTACCGTCTACAAGAACACGTACATTTTCATTGCCGCGCAATGACAGATCACCATCTTGGGTAATACTGACCGAGGGTATATTGCCCATGATATCGCTAGCCGAAGCACCTGCCGTGGTGAGGTCTTTGCCGACATTGATGACCTTTCTATCGATTTTTTGTTCAATAGTGGAACGTTCTGAAACAACTTCCACCGCGTCAAGGGCGACGGCATCTTCCTCGATAAAAATAGTCCCGATATTTAGTTTTCGGTCATCCTCCCCTAAGGTAATCGATTTCATCTCCGTTTTGTAACCGATGTAGAGCGCCTCAAAAGTATAGGTACCGAAAGCTACTTTGGTCACGTTGAACGCACCCGCTTCATTCGTAATTCCCCCCGTGACGATTTCATCACCCGATTTTAAGACCACATTGGCGTAGGGTATCGGTTCGTTCGTATTCTTGTCTTTTATCGCTCCGGTAATGCTTCCTTGTCCGTAAAATGAACTAGAGACAAACAAGCCTAAGAGCAGTGTCAATACCTGTCTCATTCTTATTTATCTTGAATCAAATGAATTTCGGCAATCAGCCCCACTTCACTACCAAGGGCCATCTTCGCCGGTGCATAGTTGGCGCCCACCTTAAAATCATCACGATTGATTTGGCCTGTAACCGTTATAAATTTATTGGTGGTCTTAAACCTTGGATGGATGAAACTACCCTTGTCCACTCCTTTTAAAACAATGGACTTTGTAATCCCTGTCATTGTGAAATCGCCTGTTATCGTATAGGTTCCGTCTCCTGTATTTTCAATTCCGGTACTTTTAAAATGTATCTCCGGATGCACCTCAGCACTAAAGAAATCGTCACTTCTTAAATGCTTGTCCCGGTCTTTTTGATTGGTATTTACCGATGCTGTTTCTATGGTAATACTGAGTGCGGTTATCCGTTCATTTTCTTCCGTAAAAGAACCTGTATAGCGATCAAAAACACCTTTAATGGTGCCCACTTTGAAGTAAGGGATATCAAAATTGATGGCAGAGTGACTGGGGTCGATCGTCCATGTGGATTCTTGTGCGGTAGTCGTGAATGACAACACTACAATTGCTAGAAATGTCCATAGTAGATGGGATTTTGAAGTAATCATTGTTTTTGACTGTTTCATGGTTTTATTTATTTTGTTCAGGGGCTAAACTAGAAGTAGGAACCACGCCTTTTAGGGAATGTGGTCGTAGAGCCCCTTATCGGTGCCAAATGACCTGTAAACAAGGTTGAACCTTTTTGTCTACGGATAGTGGTTTTTTGACATCGTTTACCTGTAGTTGATGGTGTATTTTGAAAAGGGCCCACTAAGAATTGTACCTTTATATCAATTATAGAAGCTATGTTACAACGCATTCAAAACTTTCTGGAAACTTCGAAACTCAAATACCTTGTATTCGGGCTTTTGATTTTTGCGTTCTCCGCTTCCACTTCAAGTTGGTATTACACCACTACCTATGAATTGGCCGTAACGTTCGTAATCCGGGTAGTACTTCAAATCGCATTGGCCTTTAGTATTGTGGAGTTTTTAATTCCAAAGCTTTTGACTAGGGGTAAAATAGGGTTGTTCTCGGTGGGCATTACCTTGGTACTACTTTCCTTTTACGCCATTTGCACCTTGATATTCATTCACTTTTTTGAACCCTCGTTTCCGACTACGTATGCGAACTACGTCCGGCGTTTTGACGACCCTTCGTTTTTCGGTCGGTTTTTAAATTTTGGCGAATTTGTGTCCAAATCCTTATACCTGCTCTATCCCACCTTTTTGATCTTGGTATTCAAATTGTACACGGAAAAACAACAACTACTCAAATTGAATGAACAAAAGAAGACCGCCGAACTGGCGGCCTTGAAAAATCAGTTAAATCCACACTTTTTGTTCAATACCCTGAATAATCTATATGCATTGGCACTGAAAAAATCCAATGATACCCCCAAAGTGATTCGGAAACTGTCGGAAATTTTGGATTATATCCTCTATGGGTGTAATGAGTCTTATGTCTGCTTGGAAAAAGAGATCGAGTTGATCGAGAACTATTTGTCCTTAGAAAAAATACGCTACGCCGACAGGGTTAAAATAGCGTTCAGTAAGAATGTAACAGGTCAAGAAAGAGTAGCTCCCCTACTCTTGTTAACTTTTGTTGAGAATGCCTTTAAACATGGGGTTGCTAATGAAATCAATCAGGCCCATATCAATATTACCATTTCAAAGGAGGGAGAAGAACTTCTTTTTACAGTCGAAAACAGTAAACCGGCCGTCTCCGATACCTTGGAGAAAAAAGAATCCATAGGGCTTCAAAATATTAAAAAGCAATTGGAATTGTTGTATCCCAAGGCATACGACCTCATTATAGAAAATGGGAAAAGTACATTTTCGGCCAATCTTAAATTAGCAATGGCATGAGTTACCAATGTATCATTATAGATGATGAACCCTTGGCACGTGAGCTGCTTGAGGGGTACCTTCAAAAAATACCTGATTTTGAGCTCGTGGCTTCTTGCCCAAGTGCGATTTCCGCAAGCACTATTTTAAGCAAAAACAAAGTTGACCTGATGTTTTTGGATATTGAGATGCCCCTGTTAAAAGGCACGGATTTCTTTAAGAACCTCGTTCATAAACCCGATGTTATTTTTACGACCGCCTATCGTGACTACGCCGTTGACGGATTTGAACTCAACGCTTTGGATTATCTGTTGAAGCCTATTTTTTTCGAGCGTTTTTTTTCGGCAGTGCAGAAGTTTCTCAAACAACAGCATGTCAAGGAAAACAATAGTGGAGCGACTACCCAAACCGATAAAGGCAAGTATCTTTTTGTAAACAAGGCCAAGAAACAGATCAAAGTCGTTTATGAGCACATCGTATATGTAGAAAGCTTTAAGGATTACATTAAAATTCATCTGGAAGATGAAGACCCCTTACTCGTCAAAGAACGTATTTCGGCCTTTGAACAACGACTGGATGATCGGTTTATTCGCTTGCATCGGTCTTATATCGTAAACAGCGAAAGAATTACGGCCTATACCAAAAACGATGTTGAAATTGGACGAATGGAAATTCCTATTGGAAACAACTACAAAGACAATCTCCTCCCCTTTTTAAAATCGATTTAGCCTGAAATTTTATGGGTTATTTTGTTTGACCAATCGATATCGGATAAGGTCCAGCGGTGCCCGTTTCGTTCTTAAAATCGCTGTTAGCCCCCTAAAACAGGAACGTATACCGTATGCGTACGCATCCCCTTGTGTTTTCTTTTGTGCGTTTTTGCATCCATTTTACATTAGCGACATGAATGTAAAACTTAAAACAAATCGTATGAAAAAAACAAAACTAGCGCTAGTATGTACCGCCCTATTTTTTGGCGGATTAGTAGTGAACGCACAATCAAAAACCTTATCCTTTAAAAAAGGGGAAGTCTTGGATATTCTTCTGTTTACGGGGAAACCGGATTTCTCTAAATTATTCCCCAGATATAAGGAGACGGCATTCGCATTTGCCCTTAAAACCGGATACCAACCACAACCCGTTCTTTCTATTACCGAGACTACCCAAGGAGGCCTGCAACCCGGTTCTTTTGTTTTTGGCAAATGGACCAACTTGGCCAGTAGGAAGAAGTTCTTGAATGAAATTACGACTGAGGTTCCTGATTTTCATGTACAAAGAAGGGCGATGTGGTCATCATTTTATCTGGCCTACTACGAGATGAAGGAGGATATCTCTTTTGATATAAATCCGGAAAAGGTTATCGTTGCGACAGCCTATTGGAAAGATGAGAGTGGTTCTTTTCCGGAGTTTAAGCAAGAATGGCTTAAAAAAGTCAAAAACAAAGGAGGAAAAGTGATGTTACAGTTACAGGATGCCATGTCATCGGTAGGTTATATGTACAAGCCGGATTATATGGTCTTGACCGAATGGAATGATAGGGCCGCTTATGATGCCTTCATCAAAGCGAATCTGAAAATGGGAGAAAAAGGAATCCAGAACGTGAACCAATTTATAATTCAATAATAGACAAAGCTGGCAAGCACGAGATGCTTGCCAGCTTGTTTTTAACTATGCAGACATTCGTAAATCAGTTGGTCTATTTTTGTTTTTTCCAAAGCCTTTTTTTGTTAGGGGTCTATTTATTCTCCGCAAAAAACAGAAAGAACATCAACGGCTATATCGCCTTTTTGATATTCGTCCTATTTATAGGCTTAAGTGGTCGTGTGCTCTATGTATCCCAAATTTTTGGGGACAATTTTAGACTGATCACCATTTCAGAGTTCGCCATTTTACTTTTTGGTGCAACGGTATTTCTGTTCACAAAATCATCCCTTACCGATCAGCACTTCACAAGAAAAGATTTACGCCACTATATTCCCGCTGCGGTCTATATTTTGTTTGTGGTATTCTATTTCATAATCCCATCGGATGAGATGATCATTGCCCGCATAAAAAGAGGGGAGTTGTATACGGTGGTCACTATTTTAGTCGGTATCGGACTATCCGTTAACCTCTCGTATTGGTTACTGAGTTTGATACAGTTCCTGCGATTTAAGAACAACCTTAAAAACGAATTGAGTTATATGTTAAAAACACAGTTCTTCCTGAATTTTTTGATTGCAATAGGCGTTTGTCTCCTTGTTTGGGCCGGGGTGTATTTTACCAGTCTTTTTGGGCCCGAGACCATAGAGCGGGAAGCGCGCCAGTTCATTTGGTTGGGTATTGCGTTCATCATTCTTTTTATTGCCTACTACGGAATGGTGGCCCCTGATCTATTTCGGATACAAGCGTTGAGCCTTACCCAAAAATACAGTCAATCGAAATTAAGTAGCGCAGATATGGATGCCTTAAAGCAGCAGTTGGAAACGATAATGACCGCTAAGAAACCCTATTTGAACAGCACCTTAATGAAGGCCGAATTGGCCACGATGTTGGGCATTAGTAATCCGGAGCTGGCACGCCTTTTAAACGAGCGAATAGGCATGAATTTCTTTGATTTTGTCAATTACTACAGAATAAAGGAATTTATCGCATTGGCAGAAACGGACAAGGCGAAAGAGTTTACTTTTTTCGGTTTGGCGCAAGAAGCGGGGTTCAATTCAAAGACCACGTTCAATAAATCGTTTCGAAGTTTGATCGGCGTATCTCCTTCAGAATACTTTTTAAAAGCCCGTAATTAATGACTTCTTTAAGGTTTAACCCGACGCTTTAAAAGTGGTGTTAGGGCTACCACGGAGAGTTCATCGATAGTACTATTACTGGCCGGGGAAACTAAAAGTCCATTAACATCGTAAGCTCACAGCGAGACTCACCTTTTGACATAAGTCCATCGATCCATAAGCACCCTGGCGCCACTAATGCGTAAAAACTATTGAAAACTGGCCCTATCACCAAATGCGATTCGGCATTTCGATTTTTGCCAACTTAAGAATAATAATGTTACGAACATTTGTAAATGCATTTAAGCCATTTGCAATGATCTATTCCTTCAGACTATTGCGAAAATTGCGTTTATTTATATCTTACTAGTGTCGCCAATTATATACTACAATGGAGTTTATTTCTATTCTTAATCTCATCATAGCAGTTCAAGCTTTGTTTCTAAGCGTACACTTCTTTTTTAAAAATAAGGGCGAAAGGTTATTGAATCGAATTTTATCCTTTTTATGCCTTGCCTTTGCTATTATCGCTTTTAATACGTACCAAAATTTGAAGGGTATTCTAATCGGCAATTCCATTATTCAAGATATTTCCAATAACATGATGTGGTTCATTGCGCCTTCTTTGTATTTGTATACCATCTATAAAGACAAATCACCTGATAGAAAAATCATTGCGCTGAATCTATTGCCTTTTGTCATTCCCGCTTCAATAGATTTACTATTCAATTGGTATTGGTTTTCTCAAAATGTTGCCATCATCGGGTTTATACAAATGTGCGCCTATCTATTTCTTTCCATCAGGTATGTAATCTCCAATTACACGAAATCCAATGAATTTTACCATTGGATCTTACCCTCGGTCATCGTATTTACCGTCCTAGTACTTGTAAATATTGGTTTTATCCTCTTAAGAATAAACGGCATTGAATTGTTATCCAACCCTGCCCAACAAAGCTTTACGTCATTATTGGTCATTCCCATTTTCTTTTTGGCCTATAAAGAAATGAATAGTACGAACGATTTTGGAATAAGTCCTAAAAAATATCAGACAACACATTTGTCCGAAGAACATGTAAAAGGCTATCTCGAAAAAATCGAAAATGCTATGAAAGAAGAACAACTCTTTTTAATCAAACAACTCACGCTTCGTAAATTCTCACAGCACATAAACATTCAACCCAAATATATCTCACAGGCAATCAATCAACAAAAAGGCCTCGGTTTTTCAGAATATGTCTTACAGTTTCGTTTGGAAAAAGTCAAAGCGGAATTGGTGGATTCCAAAAATAAACACCTTACCATTTTTGGAATTGCACAAGATTGTGGCTTCAATTCCAACAGTAGGTTCAGTCACCTATTCAAAAAACATACCGGACTGACTGCCAAGCAGTTTCAACAGAAATATTCAAAGTAGTAATTTATGCTACATCGTGATATGGCATATCAATAATTGAGATATAACCATGCGCTAAACTATGTTTGCTAAAAATTTTTATCATGAAATTAGCAAAGGTGAACACTCAAAAAGAACTCCTAACCTTCTTCGTCTCAACATATGGGGTTTCATGGATCCTATTTTTCGTAGGGCATCAGTTGAATGTACTACCAATTATTTTATTGGGTATCTGGGCACCTTCTTTAACCTCCATTTTTTTAACAGGCTATTTTAGAGGAAAGAGTGGGGTTTTCGAATTATTTAAACGCTTCAAAAGAATTCGAATAAAGTGGTATTGGTGGGTTGTATTGGTACTACTTCCGGCTGCTATCCACTTTACCGGAACATCGTTATGGCAAGTACTATATCTTGGTGAATTTTCCCCTTCCATATTAAACATCTCTTATTGGGTAGGGGCTATTGTACCATCCATTTTAATTGCAGGTTTAGGAGAAGAACTAGGATGGAGAGGTTTTGCATTACCTCGATTACAGCAAAGATATGCTCCGATTACCGCAAGTTTCATTTTGGCTACCGTTCATTTACTATGGCACTTGCCAACTTATTGGCTAGGTCAAGGAATACATAACGTGCCATTTATTTATGTGGCTGCTTTTGCGTTGCCATGGACATTTATTTTTAATTGGCTTTATAACAAATCTGGAGGGAGCTTATTGTTTGCCGTGGGTTTTCATGCCATTTCAAATGCTTCTTTATCCATAGTAAGTTTTATGCCTAGGGAAAGTGAAGTACCCATTACTTTAAAGCTACTTACAGATTGGTCCTTCCCAATAGAATTAGGTGGGCCTTATCTAAGCGTTTGCGCAGTTTATCTTGTTGTAGCATTACTCGTGGTCTTCAAAGGAAAGTTCAATCAGGTAAATACGGATACTCCCTAATCTATATACATACCGCGGATAAGGTTACGGCTGTCAATGAATTTCTTTGAACATTTCGCCTATTCAAACAAACTGGTTACAAAGGGATATATCAACAAAAACGGTTCAAGTTTGCACCTATGCCATTTTAGTCATTGTATGAAACCCGGATCTTTCAAAAACCATGTACGCACAGTCTATAGTAAGTCGTCTAAATACCCTAATTCAAATCGTCAAACGTGAAGAAAAAAACACTACTATTCGTTTTAATAGCCTCAATAATTTTCGTTTTGCTTGTCGGTAATACCCATCGTATTTTACCGGCCGAAAACGACCCCTGTCAAACCGACTTTACCCATAAAGGTCACATAGATGAACTTCCAATGTTTCATTGTATTGGGCATACTGAATATGAAGTAAATACTGAGGAAAAAGGATTGCTACGGGTTAAAAAATGGGATCATATTCACAGTTGGATGACCTTAGAATGGCATCTAGAACAAGGGTTTACTAGAGAACATTCACTTGACTTACTAACTAACTCTAATAACTAGGATTATCGTGTCACATTGAAATAGGCGTAGAATAATTTTATACTAAAAAGAGTTGCATACACGAGCTTACAAAGAACCGAGGTAAAAAGCATGTCCTGTTAAGTCGAATTTGACAGCCATTCTTCATCGCAGGGAATTCCTTTTTGCTATAGCAAAAGCTTGTAAAAAACAATGTCAGTTTTAACAAAAAGAATTTTTCATGAACAACCAAAAATTTGAAAATGATTAACCGTAAAAAGTATAAAAGATGAGAAAAGTATGCCTCATAATCACATTAGTTTCTGTTATCAACTCTCACGCTCAGTTGAAAACAGTAGAAAACACGGAAGTAGAAACTACTATTTTGAACTATATAGCGAATTTCTTTGAAAACAATTTTGACGCAATGAATAAATCGTTACATCCAAGACTGGCGAAAAGAGGTTTAAATCCTGACGGCACCTTCAGTGATGATTTTCCACCAGAGAAATTAAAAGAGCTTATGCTGACGAAGCCAAAATTTCAGAGAGAACATCAATCCAATGTGGTAGAAGCCATTACCATTTATGGAAATATGGCTAGTGCAAGTCTAAGAACCGGATACCCAAAACTAAGATGGACCGAATATATGCACCTTCTAAAACAAGATGGGCATTGGAAAATCATTAATGTGTTTTGGGAATTTGAAAAAACAAAAGAGTAGAAGAAAGCTCAGATCCTTTCGAAGCCCATCAAGACCATAATATAAAACCATTAAAGATACTGCAATGAAGAAAACCGTACTATTACTCCTGGCATTATCCGTAAGTCTGATAACCAAAGCACAAGAAAACAAAGAAGCCTATGCGATTGCGGATAAAAAATACAAAACCAAGGTAACCACTTTAGACAGTACGATCAACACCTTGTATGAAGTCATTTCCGGTCCAAAAGGGCAAGATAGAAACGATGAGCTACTGCGTTATCTGTTTCATCCGGAAGCAAAATTTATCGCCTCAGGAAAACGAAAAAATGGTAGTTATGGTGCTCGTTATGTAACTATGAACAGTTATGTGGAAAAATCATTGAAGTGGATGGTGGAAAATGGTTTTTTTGAAAAGGAACTATACAGGGTTACAGAAAGATTTGGACACATCGCGCATGTTTTTTCCACCTACGAATGTTTTAATGGTAAAGAAGACCAGGAACCTTTTATGCGAGGCATCAATAGTATACAATTAATGTATACGGGTAAAAGATGGGTGGTAATGAATATTTACTTTACTCAAGAATCTGAAGAGAATCCAATACCCGGGAAATATTTACCTAAAAAATAAGCAAATGGCAAAAGGAAGGGAACAACATAGAAATATCCTCAAACCTACACAACCCAAAGGGCGACCCATGCTATTTTTCGGAAATTAGTTGTAAAACAGTACTTCTATAAGAGCTACCTATTGGAATCTTTTTTTGAAAATTCCTCAATTCTACGTGACTGGAGGAGACTCTTAAGACATGTTTTAGGTTTACGATATAAGATTTATGGACTCTGATAAAGTTTTGCCGGGACAACTCCGATTCCATGTCCTTTAGTGAACTGAGGGCGACCTCTTTACCATCATCCACCAAAAAAATAGTGACATAATTGCCCATTCCTTCTATCACTGAGATATTACCAATGGCTACTTGGGTCAGCGTAAATCCTGTTTTTACAAAAAAAGTATCTCTTTCCTTAGTTTTAGGGGACCCGTCATTTTCGGTTATAAATACACCACCATTGCCTTTTTTTTGGGATTGATCATACGCCTTTATTGCAGCTTTTACAAAACGGTCAAAATTTATGGGTTTCAGCAAGTAATCAACCGCATTTAGCTCATAGCTTTTTACAGCAAAATCCGCATAGGCTGTACAAAATACGACCATGGTACTATCCGTTAAGGACTGTTTTAATTGTACTCCAGTAAGGTTGGGCATATTGATATCCAAAAAAACCAAATCAATATCCTCGGTTTTAATCTTCAACAAAGCCTCCACGGGATCTCTAAAAGTAGAATTCAAGGACAAAAATGGCACTTGAGCCACATAATCCTTTAACAGTTCAATCGCCCTGGGTTCGTCATCAACGATTACACAACTTAATTGATTCATATGAATTGAATTTCTAATTCCGCTATATGCACCTGTTCATCAGCATACAAATTTAACCGATGCTTGTTCGGATAAATCAATGACAATCGACGCCTGATATTGTCCAGACCAATTCCTTTATCCTCGGCCACCCTGCTTGTTCCTTCTCCATAGTTGCTGTTTTTGACTTTCAACATCAATCTAGACCTTGTGGTCGTTAGCTCTACATGGATAAAGCTTGATTTAGTGATGTTTATTCCATGTTTAAAAGCGTTCTCGATAAGGGGCAAAATCAAAAAGGGCGCAATCTCAATTGAAGGATCCTCTATGTTGAAATCGGTATGTATTTCGACAGGATCAGAGCTTGAAATTCGCAACAACTCCAAATCGATATAGTTCTTTATATACTGAATTTCTTTTTCCAAATGTACTTTTTCCAAGCTACCCTCTCGAACCATGTATCTCATAATATTTGAAAGTTTGGCAATCCCTTCCGAAAGAACGGGGTTGTTTGATTTTCTCGATTCCACAAAAAGATTATTGAGGGTGTTGAACAAAAAGTGGGGATTGATTTGCCACTTCAAAAAACCTAACTCTGCTTGAAGGTTGGCTTCACTAAGCAACTGTTTCGCTTTTATTTCTTCCATCAAGTTCAGTCGAATACCCCATGCAATAGCAGCTATAAACACCAACACGTGAATCATAATAATATAAATCACCAAAGATTGAATTCTATTTAGAAATTCTGAATCTAGCTTCTTGATGAGAAGCCAACAAATGACAAGACTAATTGCCAAGGTAGATACAAAAACAATGGCTAAAACTCCATTCTTTTTGGAAATGGTCCGTGTGCTATCGCTTCTTTCATTTATAAAAATTACGGATAAGTAAAAAAGTATCCCCTTAGAGATAAGGTCTATGACCACGCAAGAAAGCAATACATAATTATACTCCCGAGAGAATACAAGAAGTTCATCACTAGACGTTTTTATCCACTTCGTTCGTTGAACAAAATTGACAAACGCAAAATAGAGTAATCCGCCCCATAAAAAAATATGGATGAGAATAGGGATAAAATGCCTTGACTTCATATACAAAACTATTCAAAAGGTTGAAGGAAATCGGAAATGAAATGACCAACGGACAGTTTTATCGTCTCAAAATAGCATCTCAAATGATATTCAATAAAATCATTTCACACCTCATGTTCAAATAATAATCTGCCCAAATAAAATAATTGGTTTTGCCTTATGTCGGATAACCTTAACCTTTGAATCGCTAAAATCTTTAAAAATGAAGAATTATAGGAAATCAATACTCTTGTACCTCTTACTGGTCGCAAGTATGTTTAATTCACTAAAAGCCCAAGAAACAGGTGATGAGGATAATCTGCAAATTGAAAGCGCTACCTTAGGATATATTGAGAACTTTTTTGAGAACAACTTTGAAGAAATGTCCTTCTATTTACATCATGAATTGGCTAAAAGAGGAATTTCCAAAAAAAGAGGGGTAGAAGAATACTACTTTGAAAACCTATCCATGGAAAAGCTCAAAAACATGCTAGCTTCCAAAAAAGCGCTGTCAAAACAAGACCAAATCAATCAAGTAGAAATTTTGGATGTCTTTAGAAATACGGCCAGTGTGAAATTGACAACTGGATATCCCGGTCGAATGAAATGGATTGAATACATCCATTTAGTCAAGGTGGAAGGAAAGTGGAAAATAGCCAATATCATGTGGGATTATTTCCCCATGAAACCAAAAAACCGAAGAAAATAATATAAATGGTCATAGTCCAATTGATGCGTTCAACGCTGCTTTTTCTATTGATCGCTGCTAATTTGAGCAGCCAAATAAGGAACGATAGAAAATCTTTCGAACCTTATGAGAATTGGCATGATGCAAAACAACATGTTTCCAATTTGGCCGAAAAAGATCACTTTTCTGGAGTATTATTGGTTTCAAACCTCACCGACAACCAGGTCCATTTGGAGAGTATTCACGGTTTTGCCAATAAGAAAGCTAGAATTGAAAATAAAATTGATACTAAGTTCAACATTGGTTCCATAAATAAGGTCTTTACGGCAATAGGCACCTTACAATTGGTACAATCGGGAAAGTTGGGCCTAAACGATAAGTTGACCCAATATGTACCAGAGCTTACCAAAAAGGGTGTCGATCAAATAACCTTAAAACACCTGTTACAAATGCGATCAGGGTACGGTTCATACTTCAGTTCTGCAAAATTCTTGGCCAACATGAATGACCTGAGGGATATGGAAGAGTATTTGCCCATAATACAAGAGTTTGAATTGGGTTTTGAACCAGGTACATCGAGAGCTTATAGTAATATTGGTTACGAGCTTTTGGGCATTGTTATCCAAAGAGTGACGAAAACAAATTACTACGATTACATACAGACCCATATATATGATAGGGCCGAAATGGAAAATTCCGGTTCTTTTGAACGCGATAGACTCTTGAAAAACTTGGCAATCGGCTATTCTCAATACAGTCCCAATCGCGTATTCGGAACAGAATTGGACCGTTCCGAGGTTAATCACTACCGCTATCATAACAACGATCGTCTAGCGGTAAAAGGCACCGCGGCTGGAGGTGGGTATGCCACCATCGAAGATTTTAAAAAGTTATTGCTAGCCATTAAAGGGTATAAGTTATTGGACGAAAAACATACCGATTTGCTAATGAATCGATATGAGCAGACCAAAAAAAAGCGAAAAGCTTTTGGATTTGCTGGAGGTGCCACGGGCGTAAGCGCCCATTTTTGGTGGAACTTACAGAACGATGATTATATCATTGTGCTTTCAAACTATGACCCTACAACTACATCACAAGTATTTGGAAAGCTCAGAAAGACATTGGAGGCTTTGTGATTCTTTGTTTTTTCCACTATGGAAATGCTGATATATACGGTCAATTCATTTGCGGAATACCAGTGATATCTTATGGATCGAAGTCATCCAATAAAGAAATCGCATTGTCTTTATAAAGTCGTCCAGTTATAATAGTGTCTTTTGTCTTTAGTACAATTTTATATTCCGAATTTCCTTTATAAGCTATTCGATTTACGAACCTCTTGTTCACCATAATAGATCGATGCACCCTTATAAACATGGAATTAGAAAGCTCAGCCTCCACTTTTTGCATGGTAGACCGATATAAAAACTTCTGGTCAACGGTCTTTAATACCAAATAATTACCATCTGCATGTATCGACACAATATCTTCGGGAGGTACTATGAACACCCTTCCGTTCTTCTTTATTTCAAATTGAAAACCCGGGTTTCCATCTTCAACCGCTTTATGTGCATTTATGATCGCACTGATTTTATTGCTCAGCTTCACCGCGCCTTCTTTTTGTAAAATATCTTTCATTCTTTCCAAAGACAAATCCATTCTTTCTTGATCAAACGGTTTCAAGAGGTAATCAACAGCATTTATTTCAAAGGCCTTCAAGGCAAAATTATCATAGGCGGTCGTAAAAATGACATATGGTATTGTATCCAGTTTCCGCAAAACGGAGAACCCATCCCTGTCGGGCATCTCTATATCCAAGAAAACGAAATCCGGAGTTCTAAGCTTAATTTCTTCAATAGCCTCTTTTCCATTCTTGCATTGAGCCAATACCGAAATATTCTTATGGTTCTCCAATAGTTTTATGATTCGCTGCCTGGCCAAAAATTCATCATCTACTATAATGCAATTAAATTTCATGGAATCAACTTTTTAAGGGTAAACAAATTTTGGTAACGTAAAGCTTATCCGTTTTAAAGGAAGAGCTAAAAAAATACTGAGAACCATAATACCCCTCCAACCTTTTCTTTATATTCTTTAAGCCTACTCCAGTGCCCTTGGCTTTTTCGGATACTTTTCTATTCTCAGCGGTATTTGAAACTTCGAGAGCTAAAAAATTTGATTTGGCCTTACCTTCCTCTTCACGGATTTTGATATCAATTATACATCTATCAATAGCAGTTGCCACTCCGAACTTGATTACATTTTCAATTAAAGGTTGCAATATCATATTGGGTATCATCTCCTTTAAGATATCCTTTGAAACATCATAATTCACGATCATTTTATCAGAGTAGCGAATCTGTTCCAAACCCAAATACCTTTCAATAAATGCCAATTCTTGTTCAATGGTAATCATCTGTTCCAAATCGTTCTCCAACATCGTTCTCATAAGATCCCCTATTTTGGTCAACATCTTTTGAGCCATATTGGGGTCAATATCTATCATGGCAGAAATAGAATGTAAGGTGTTGAACAAAAAATGAGGATGAAGCTGCATTTGCAAAGAACTCAATTGTGCAGCTAT
This sequence comes from uncultured Flavobacteriaceae bacterium, assembly GCA_947494565.1. GTDB lineage: Bacteria > Bacteroidota > Bacteroidia > Flavobacteriales > Flavobacteriaceae > Maribacter_C. The sequence continues at coordinate 105,217 of CANLVG010000013.1, forward strand.
TAACTCTTTTTGATTTTTAAGGTATCTGCGTTGGTAATCAATGGCAAAAAAAATAGCCATAATGACCCATAACTCAATCAAGCTTGAGAAGCTGCCCACAACCAAACCTATCATACTGTTTTGCCCGAAAAATTCTTTCATATAGCCTGTACTAAAAAAGAAAACGATATCGTAAAGCCTAACGGAAATCACATTGTGAACTATTGCAATCAGGAGAATCCATATAAGAAGCAAGATAATCTGTAAAAGGGTATTGGTTTTAACCTGCAGTCTCCGTACCACAACATATGCCAAGGGTAGCATCAAAAACCATATCAAATAGTTGAAGACAATTTGGACACCAATATAGAACCAACTAAATGGAAAGCTATATTGATTTACCAAGTAGTCGGTATATTCCTTTAGCATAAAAAAGAGACAGGTAATGATAAGGGCCAACCCTATTTTACCAATGGAAATGGGCAATTTTTTATAACTTTGATATACTCTTTTCAACATGTATTAAAACCCTTTTTAAGCTTGACCGCTTAACGATAAGTGCTTATTTAAAATCAAAAAAAAGTTCGCCATGAACAATAAATTTTTTGTTGGCTTTATGTTACTGTGTCTATTGACGTATTCTTGTAAGAACAAAAGTGACAAGGTTGATTCCGAAGAAGGTACTACAGAGAACCGGGAAATCAAAAATATCAGTGAACTTACTTTTCGGGAGATTCTTTTTCTGCTCCACAAAGAAAATGAATTTGGTGCTGATTATCACGGGGAGTCTTTTGGTCAGGAAGCCTTGAGTGATATTGTAATAACCGCAACGACCAAAACGGATTGCGGAGAAGAAATGGCCTTAGTAAATACTTCATCAGAAAAGCAAGCTCAAATAGCCACTATGGCAACCTTTGATTTTCCGAACAATGCGGTCAAGGAAATTGCGATGGTGTACACGATTGCCCCAGGAGACACGCTACCCATAGGCCGCAATATACTTTGTTACAATGGTGAAAAGTATACGATTACCAGAAAAGTAGTTTCTGCCGGATATGTAACTGAAGACTAAAAACCACTATTAATTTCTGGGCATTCCAACCGTTTATCACGATAGTCCATTCTTCCAAAACAGGGCTTTAGTTTTTCAAAATAGGTCTAAATGAAGGCAGGCCATCATGAAGTTTATTCTTCGTCACTTGTCGCAGTGATTTTCCATCTTTTGAGATAATGAATATTTCCCTACTAAGGGATGTATTCGCACTGAAAGCAATCCATTGTCCATCCGGAGAAAAAGAAGCCCTATACTGAAGATCGTGATTCCAACCTTCATCCAACCTTAAAAACGCTCCTCTTCGGATGCCATTATTTTTAAGGGTTTCATTGGAAACTACCCTTCTTACATCAGATCCATCCGAGTTCATAATGAACAGCTCAAAACCGCCTTCCCGATCTGAGTAAAACAAAACTTCTTCGGCATCTGGTGACCAAACAGGCGCAAGGTCTGCATGTTTTGTATCCGTCAATGTCGTTTTTTTACCATTTTTCAAGTTCTTTTTGATTATGTTAGAGCCACTTTCATCTCCCGAAACATATAGCACTTCATTGTGAATGGAAACATCCGGTTGGGATTCATATTTGTTATCGGTCTTCACCAATAGTTCCGTTTTGCCCGACTGCACGTTCACCTGGTACAAATCTCCCTGCCTGCTATACACTACATGCGACCCGTCTGCATCAAATACCGGGTCAAACTCATAATCGCGACCAACATTATCCAATCTGCGTGCATTTGACCCATCCGGGTCTGTAATCCAAATACGCCAACCCCCTCTACGATAAGATAGAAATGTAATTTTCTGACCATCTTTTGACCAATTGGGATAATAATCAGGCCGTATTCCAGATTGGCCAATTTGCTTTGGTTCTGATCCATCGGGGTTCATTAAAAAGATATTTCCTTTGGATCCTTCATTATTGGCTTGAAAAAATGCGATTTCAGTGGTCTGTCCAATACACTTATAGTGAAACAGTCCAAAAATCAATAGCACTATGAAACCGTTGCTTCTGAATTTTGTTTTCATACGAATTGAATTTGATGTATCAAAATTAGTTGGGCTTAGACAATCAAAATATAGAAATGTGACAGTGCCTACTTTTTAGTGACAAAATGGTTAACTGGGTTTACCATTTATCACAAGAATCACGGTTCACCACAATACAGTAAAGCGGAATTGTTTTTCAACCTAGTTTCGACAAGAACTTAATTAAAGAAAATGAATGTAAAAACTTACCTGGGTATTTTAATGTTGGCACTATGCATTATCGCCTGCAAACAAAGCCCAAAGAACGCCGAACAAAATTCACAAGAAAATGCAAGTGAGGTTTCCACGGACAAGATCAAAGAAGAACAAGAAAAGGGCTCGGCCGACCTAGGACCCAATTTTAATCCCATAAGTTCAGAGGTAGCTTACTACTCTTATGTGAGTCAAGACCCTCCTTTAGCCCGAATTTTCATTTCAAATTTAGATGGCAGTCAAACCCGACAAGTATCCCATTTAGACTCTATTGGCTTTCATGTTGAGCCTAAATGGTCAAGGGATGGGAAGAAAATAGCGTATACCAACTTTTTGGAAATAGGTGCCCGGATGATGGTCATAGATGCCTATGGGCAAAACCCCTCCGAACTGGCCACCGTCACCGATGATGGCTTTCATATGTTCACCTCTTGGGATGTATCCGGAGATGGTTATTTTTTCTTTCATTGGCCACAAAAAGGCTTTTCGCCCGATGCCTATTATGCCAAAGATGGTACCGTAGAAAGGCTAACCGAAAATGGGAAAACCAATAGACCTCAAATGACAGACGAAGGCGTGCTCTTTATTAATCAAGTTGAAAGTGAAACACCTTATGTGGCTACAAAACAACTATTCGATCTTGAAAATAAAAAAATAGTAAAGGATATGCCGGAATTGGAAGGTGAGTTCATTGTAGGGAACCATACTGTTAAATTGGTCGAAAATGAAGACTCGACCACCTTTGTTTTGGAAGACGTACAGGGCAATGACCTAAGAGAGTTAGGAACGGTGCCCTACAAAAAAGTTATGTTTACTACAATTGATAAAAATCTCGAATACGTGGCCTACAACACTGATTTTGCCGACGGGGCAGAAATTCACCTACTTCAAGTGGCAACCGGAGAGATTACTAAAGTCACCAAAAATTAAAAGCGCTCAAGATGAATTTAGTATGTAAGTTTATGTTGCCCTTCCTCTTTGTTGCTATTACCGTTACTGCACAAAGTGAAGTTGTAAAACTCAATTTTGAAGAAAAAAGAATACCGCTTCGAATCACATTGCCTAAGGGGTATGTTACGGACAAGGACTATCCTGTTTTGATTGGCCCTGGTCTTGACAATGGTGATCTTAATATAGGATGTCGATATTTTGGTCAAAAACCAGATCAGCATGGCTGGATTTTAGTGGAGAGTTCTATTCATATGGAAAACAGGCAGGCAGTTGCATCGCTTTTGGATTATTTGGAATCCAATTACAATACGGATAAGGTGTTCATACTAGGTTTTTCGGCAAATAGTGTTGATGCTTTTAGTATTGCGTCAATATATACCGATCGAATAGATGGAATAATCGGAATGCCTGGAAATCCAGATTCACGTACTATTAAAAGTCATAAAGACCAACAGATAGTAATGATCGTAGGGGAACGGGATGCCTATTGGAAAAAGAAAGCCCAAAGAGCTAAAGTCCTGTTGGATAATGAAGGTTATCAAAATGAACTGGTAGTAATTCCCAATGGAGGGCATATTTTAGATGAATTGGCCGGAAAGCCCTTGTTTACTATTTTGAATAGGGCGTTAGTAACAGAAAATTAAATAGTTATTCTTTGACAGAGGTTGTTTTTCGAATACCCCATTTTTGGTGATTTGAAGTGATTGTTTTGGAGTGTTTGATTAAACCCTACTACCATACCAATTCGTGTTTGATGAGGAATTTGGTGTAGTAGGGTCTCTGTCACGTAATCAATTTAAATATATGTATAAGTTAGCTCTCATTATTGCCTTTTTTTTGGCACCATTCATCATGAAATCACAAACAGATTATTCACCTGGCTTTGAGGCAGGAAGCCCTCAACAAATGAATGAGTTATTGTTTTTAAAAGGGAAATGGGAAATCGCATTGAAATGGACAAATGATGTGACGCAGCCCAAAGAAAAATGGATTCCGGCGGGAAACTCTAAATCCGAGTTTTTGGATTTTTACAAAGGAACCTTTATTCACGAAAAATCGTTAGGATTTCCATTGGCAGGTGAAGGTCATGAAAGCTTCATACACTGGTCTTACAACAGCATTTTTTCGTACGATAGATTCAACAAAACATACCGCTATGTTGCGTTTGACAACATTATGGGATTGGCTGATATCTACGAAGGAGATTTCATCGAGGAAAAATTGATCTTGACCAACGCAAAAACCACTACGTACAATAACCAAGGAACAGATGGCTGCAATCAAAAAAATAGATTAACCTTAACACCGATATCTGAGCATCATTTCGAAATTACTTGGGAAAGTATTGATGAAAGTAATTTGAACATGAAAGACATTCACGGTTCTGACTGGAATTTTGTAATACACATGACATACAAAAGGGAAGGAAAATAGCATTGAATTCTACTATTAGCCGCTAGTTTCACTTTCTTAGCACGGATAATTCAACATCCATAGGGTTCTTGACCTTTAAACTGAAGATCAGTTCGGATTCATTCTTTACATTCAATAGTAAATTACTGCTTCCCGCTTGTCTTACGAGTGAATTTATTGACCCAATTTTCACCTCCTCTTCATTGCGATGGGCTCCATAATCGAATTTCCATCCCAAGGGAGCAATTTTAAACTCATGTTTTCCACTTGTAAGGGTAATGGTCGATTCATAGATTCCGTTGCCTTGGTAAGTAAATCGAGGGGTGTTTTTTAGATGCTGTCCCCAGTTATTCATACTTCCCATTAAATACACTACTTCGCCCTTCAAGGGTGCATTATTTAGTTTTTCCAATTCTAGTTCAACTTGAGCCAAGGCCTCTTGCTTTGAGGCTCCATTGGCCAAAGAAATAGCTAAATCCATGGCAACGGCCTGATTGACTTCTATATCAGGATTCACTCCCTTCCCTTCCAATCTTCCGGTATGTAGGGAATAGTAATCCGCTATAGGAAGAGCAAGTTGATACTTATGGGGCAAATCAAACATTTTTTGGGACAACATCTCCCCCGCTGTAGTTTCGCCAATTAAGGTCACGTTCTCCAATTGCGCTAGTGCGTCAGATGTAAATTCGGCCGCACTAGCGGTTTTATTACTGATTAGCACATAGACCGGCCCATCGAAAAATGGTTGATAGGGCGCAAATTTTATTGGGGTAAGGGATTGTTCTTGAATGTCTTTCCAGAAAGATTTTATCGACCACCCAGACCAAGTACGTAAGCCTTGGATGTCCTTGGAAGTCGGAGCCATGGTATTATTGTTCCACCATTTTCTAGAAATAAAAAAACCAGCATCAATAGAATCATTCAGTAAGTGACCAACGAGCGGTACACCGGCAAATGTTCCCCCCGTATTATTTCTAAGGTCAATAATCAAAGTATTTGCCTTATTATCCTTAATCTTTTGGTAGGCGTCAAATATCCAGTCTTTGGTGTCCTTACCTGTCATCGTATTCACCGAAAGAATGGCTGTATGATTATCCCAATCAAGGGAAACTGCCTGTTCACCAACAATCAAAGAGTCAATAAAATCGGCCATTTCTTCTGCTTTTCGCTCCAACTTGCTGAGCCGTACATGGGAGAAAGGTCCATTTTTCCATAGGGCATTAAATTTAGCTATGAAGTCCTCTTTTGATTGGGCATTGTTCACCAGACTCTCCATTTGTTCTTTCAACTCTAAATATTCATCATTTTGAAGTTCATCGGGGTTATAATGGTAAGTCGAGAGCAATTGTGAAATACTATCGATGACGGTAGCTAATTTGTTGGGTAGTTCCGAATCTTTTGCCGTATGTGACTTTGTGTTACAAGAATAGATCAAAACAACAAGTACAAGCAAGCCCAATTTTTTCATGTCTCTTAGTTTTTAGGCTCCAAGATATCGCTGCAATTTTCAAAAAAGTTCTAAATCATAAATTAGAACTAAAAAAAGATGGGAAGTTATAGGTCAGGTTATTGTTCCAAAGCCCTGTACTGAGATGGTGTTACCCCAGTTTCGTTTTTAAATATCGTATTGAAACTTGACTTGGAAACGAAGCCACTATCATACATTATTTCTGAAATCGACTTCTCAGATTTCGTAAAGTTCTTCAACATTTCCTTCGCATGTTCTATCCGAAGTGAATTTATGAAAGACGAAAAGTTTAGGCTGTAATGTGTATTGATAGTAGCAGAAAGCAGTTGTGGAGTAGTATCCAATTTTTTAGCCACTTCCTCCATAGAAAGGTTGGGCAGTAAATACCATTTGTTTTCAAAAATATGGTTTTCAATACGCTCCTTCAAGGATAAAATTTCGGCGTGTTGCACCTTATCAGTACTTCTCACTTGCCAACCATGATCTTTTGTTTTTTTAAAAATCGAAGTATTTTCTTTAAACAAATCCGGTTGATTGAAAGCCCTAAAAAACATCCATGATATCAATAGCACCAAGCCAAAATGAACTATGGAAACGCCTTCAAAAGAGAATAGGTGAACTATAACCTGATCTACAAGATCAACAAAGAGCAGTACTGTAAACAAAACCAAAAAATACTGTAACCATTGTAGTGTACTATTGGGTTTTTTCCATCGACCCGCCTTTAATTTCTTTTTAAATTCTTGTATTGATTTAAAGGAAATCCAAACATAAATGGTTAGCGAAACGTACATAAAGATGGCAAAAAAGGGCGAGCTCTCCGGAAAGAGAAACAACCCTAAAAACACAAAGACTATGGAGGAATAGTGCAGTAGGTCCCTCAGTAAAAACTTGTATTTTGAATCTATCAAACAGATCATGTAGTAATAAATACTAGGACCATACAAATACCCAAATACCGTATTGTATGTAATCCAGCTTTCAGGTAAGGATCCAGCATTGATTAAAACGATCAAAAGGAATTGAAATACAATAGCTAGCAAAAAAACAGACAAGAATAGATTAGCAGTGACCTTAGCCTTACTTTGAGATAATAAGATTATGGCGAAAAGGGAGCTTAAAGCTATAATTGCTATTGGAACGGCTTGGGCTAACATAGAACGAATGAACTGGGTATTGTAACCTTGGCAAAATTAAGTATTGAACCGTTTCCAATCATAATTTCTTCTTTAAGACCACCACATTTTACCAATGTACGTATTAGACACTGAGAAAAGCAGCAATCGTTTGAATTTTGGGCATACGACGAGCCACATAATTATTGTATTCAACTCATATTTTTACCATTCTTGAGCCGAATGTCATTTTTAATTGGCTCACGAAATACAATCGCAAACAAAAAACGATTCGCTGAATGTTGGAAGTAGGCTATGATTATTTTAAAGTCGGTATAAATGCCCGTAACTATGTTTCACTTGCGAAAACCTCCAAGGCTACAGCTACAAGAGATTTACAAGACTTGGTTCAAAAGAAAAAAGCCCCAACATTACGTTGAGGCTCTTTGCGGTCTGGACGGGACTCGAACCCGCGACCCCCTGCGTGACAGGCAGGTATTCTAACCAACTGAACTACCAGACCAATGATTTTATGCGCTTCTAGCGTACTCTGGCAACAGCCAGATTCAAATCTTGTTCAAAATGCTTTGTTAAAGCGAGTGCAAATATAAATCGATATTTCTATTGCACAAACTATTTCTCCCAAAATTAAGGGCTTCCTAAAGAAATTTTTGACGTTCGACCATATAGGTATTGAGCACCTTTGAAAAATCACCGCGGACATCTACGCCAACATACTTCATCTTATACTGGGCGCATTTTAGTTTTAATGCATCGAAATATGTTGCCACACTCTTTTCATAGGCTTCTTTCACGTTCTCGGCATACAGATCAATGTGAGCGCCAGTCTCTACATCTATATAGCGCTTTGGGGTATTTTCAAAATCGAACTCCTGTTCGGTAGACTTGTCGATCAAGTGAAACAACACCACTTCATGCTTATTGTATTTTAAATGTCGAAGCGCATCGAATAGTCTCTCATCATCCGTGGCCGTTTGAAACATATCGGTAAACAGAAAAATCAGACTACGCCGTTTGATCTTTTCCGCTATTAAATGCAAATAGGCATAGGTTTCCGTTTCTTTCGCCGGAGTTTTGTCCAAACTAATCTCACTCAATTTGGCCAACAACATTTGATGGTGTCTTTCACTACCCTTCTCAGGCGAGTAAAAATTATACTGGTCAGAGAACACACTTAGCCCCACGGCATCGCGTTGACGTTTCAAAATATTCATTAGCGCTGCTATGGACAGTACACCGAACCCAATTTTGTTTAAATCGTTTACGCTCAGGTTCTTCACCTCAGGATAGTACATGGAGGCCGAGCTATCTAAAATCATATGACATCTCAGATTCGTTTCCTCTTCGTAGCGCTTCGTGTATAACTTATCCGTTTTGGCGAACAACTTCCAATCGATATGTTTCGTACTTTCCCCGTTATTGTAAATCTTGTGCTCTGCAAACTCTGCGGAAAAACCGTGAAACGGACTCTTATGAATGCCGCTTATGAATCCCTCGACTACCTGATTGGCCAACAGCTCTAAATTCTGGAATAAGGAGGATTTATTTAATTCGGATTGTAGGTTCATAACACTAAGATAACCATAATTGAGGAGGCGACTGGCCATTCACTGTTCACTGTTCACTGTTCACTGTTCACTGTTCACTGTTCACTTAGCACGAATTATTTTTCATCGACAATTACAATCACTACACTTCAAACCTATCACTCACTTCTCCCAGCTCCCAGCTCCCAGCTCCCAGCTCCCAGCTCCCAGCTTCAAAATACAAATTCCAAATTCCAACTACAAACCGCCTCTAGCCCCAAAACAAAAAAATCCCATCTCAAGAAAGACAGGATTCTATTTTCTATTCCGATTACGGAATCTAACGTATTTATAGCACTGCGTCTATTGCGTCAGTATACACTTGTTTCGGAGATACCCCTACTTGACGGTTTACGATTTCACCATTTTTGAAAACCAATACCGTGGGTATGTTACGTACACCATATTTGGCGGCAAACTCTTGATTCGCATCTACATCCACCTTGCCGACTACGGCCTTCCCTTCGTATTCACTACTCACCTCATCGATGATAGGACCTACCATTCTACAAGGTCCGCACCACGCTGCCCAAAAGTCAACTACTACCGGTTTATCACTCTTTAGTACTACTTCATCAAAAGTTGCATCCGTTATTTCTAATGCCATGTTTGTTTTATTTTAGAATTACACAAAGTTAGTCAAATAAATTGCTTGTTCCTTACCCGCCTATTATTCGTTTTGACTATGGCCCAATCAATGTAATTTATTGACTTTATTCAGGTTACGGGTTTTGTTTTTAATTCAGTTTATAATGCACTTCGTTTTCTTGTAACTGGTGCAATAATTCACTCGATATTTGCACTTTCTGTTTTCTTGGGGATAAATTGACCTTGATTTCCTCTTCCATTTCATAGACGATAAAATTTAAGGTATGACTGCCACTATGGGAGACCAAAGTATCTTTCAAATACCGAATGCGTTCCTCCTTTAAATTGGCGATATTCAACTTGATGGTCAATTTTTTGGCGTAGGCTTCCATCACTTCCTGTAACAACATGAAACTATTGAACTGCATGCGAGGGTCCCCTTTTTTACCCGTATCTCGATTGACCCAACCATCACGCACAAAGATTTTCACGTAAGCAAAGGAATTGATCATCAAGAAATGACGGAATTTGAGATACTCCTCCCCAAAAATCCGAAACTCAAATGAATCGGTGTAGTCTTCCATCGTAAAAGCGGCCCATCCTTTTCCATTTTTGGAAACGCGATGTTGCACATCAGTAATCACCCCGGCCATTGACAATTCGCGATTGACATAGTTCTCGAGTTCGTTGGCGCAAGAAACACTGGCATTGCAAAAGGCTTCGATTTCCGTTTTGAAATCATCCAACGGATGGCCTGAAATATAGATTCCGACAACTTCTTTTTCCCTACGAAGTTTCTCCATAGTACCCCATGCCTCACAAGGAGGCACTTCAGGTTCTGGAATCTGTGCTTCACTGATGCCCCCGAACATATCCATTTGGGATGAATTCTTGTTCTCTTGGTACTTCGCAGCCGATTTGATCACCTTTTCCAAAAAAGTAATCCCATCACCGGTATCGTGAAAATATTGTGCCCGATGTGTAGTTCCGAAAGAATCAAATCCGCCTGCAACGGCTAAATTTTCAAAGGCTTTCTTATTCGCGGCCCGAAGATCGACGCGCTTCGCCAAATCGAAAACGGATTTGAAGTTGCCATCTTCCTTGCGATGCGCCACAATGGTTTCCACCGCCGAACGGCCGACCCCCTTAATGGCACCCATACCAAAACGTACCGCCCCATTTTTGTTGACCGCAAATTTATAATACGATTCATTCACATCAGGGCCTAAAACCTCAAGCCCCATTCGTTTACATTCTTCCATGAAAAAGGTCACCTGCTTGATATCGTTCATGTTATTGCTCAAAACAGCCGCCATGTATTCTGCAGGATAATGTGCCTTGAGGTAAGCGGTCTGATAGGCGATATAGGCGTAGCAGGTAGAGTGGCTTTTGTTGAAAGCATAGGCCGCAAAAGCTTCCCAATCTTTCCATATCTTTTCCAAGACTTCCCTAGGGTGTCCGTTCTTTTCACCTCCATCCAAAAACTGTGGTTTTAGTTTTTGGAGTAAGGCGAATATCTTCTTCCCCATGGCTTTTCGAAGTACATCGGCATCACCCTTGGAAAAACCTGCTAATTTTTGGGAAAGCAACATCACCTGTTCTTGGTACACCGTGATACCATAGGTCTCCTTCAGGTATTCCTCCATATCCGGAAGGTCATAGGCAATCTCCTCGTCGCCATGTTTTCTTCGGATAAAACTAGGGATATACTCCATTGGACCTGGGCGATACAGGGCATTCATGGCAATAAGGTCATCGAAAACAGAAGGCTTTAGATCCTTCATATGTTTTTGCATCCCCGGCGATTCATATTGAAATATCCCTACCGTATCCCCACGTTGAAAGAGCTCATAGGTCTTTTCATCGTCTAACGGAAAATCGTCCGGCACCAATTCGACCCCATGTTTGGCCTTTACGATCTTTACGGTGTCCTTGATCAAGGTCAAGGTCTTTAATCCCAAGAAATCCATCTTCAATAGCCCGGCACTTTCAACGACGGAGTTATCGAATTGCGTCACATACAAGTCAGAATCCTTGGCCGTTGCCACCGGAACAAAATTGGTAATATCATCAGGGGTAATAATCACGCCACAGGCATGTATGCCCGTATTTCGAACTGAACCTTCAAGGGTTCTGGCCATTTTTAGGGTCTGCCCCTCCAAATCATCACCTTCCGAAATATTCAGCAGCTGATGTACTTTCTCGAGATCGTCCGCGCGAAATTTCTTTTTCAGGTCCGTTTCCGACTGTCCGAAGATCTTTCCTAACTTCGACATGGTCGGAATCAACTTCGCAATCCGGTCCGCATCACCCAGGGGCAGGTCCAGTACCCTGGCCGTATCACGAATGGAAGACTTCGCGGCCATCGTACCATAAGTGATGATCTGTGCGACTTGGTTTGCACCATATTTATTGATCACATAATCCATCACACGACCTCGACCTTCATCATCGAAATCAATATCGATATCGGGCATAGATACCCTATCCGGATTCAAGAACCGCTCAAAAAGCAAATCGTATTTCAAGGGGTCGATATTGGTAATCGTCAAACAGTAGGCGACCACGGAACCTGCTGCAGAACCCCTACCGGGCCCAACGGATACATCCATGTTACGCGCCTCCCGAATAAAATCTTCTGTAATCAAAAAATAGCCCGGATACCCCGAATTTTTGATCGTATCCAATTCGAAATCGATACGCTCTTCGATTGCCGGCGTGATGACTTCATATCTTTTTTTGGCCCCTTCATACGTAATGTGGCGCAGGTAGGCATTCTCACCGCGATTACCTCCATCAATGGCATCTTCGGGCACTTTAAACGCTTCGGGAATATCGAATTTGGGCAGGAGTACATCGCGTGCCAATTCAAAAGGTTCGATTTTGTTCAAAACCTCCGCCACATTTAAAATCGCATCCGGAAGGTCTTTGAACAGCTCTTTCATCTCTTCTTGAGACTTGAAATAGTATTCTTGATTGGGTAAGCCGTATCGATACCCACGCCCCCTGCCGATAGGAGTCGCCTGTTTTTCACCATCCTTCACGCACAGGAGAATATCATGGGCGTCGGCATCCGCTTTCGCGCAGTAATATGTATTGTTCGTCGCGACCATTTGTACCTGGTGCTTTTTGGCGAATTCGATCAATACCTGATTCACACGGTTTTCATCTTCTTGGCCATGTCGCATGATCTCTATGTAGAGATCATCGCCGAATTGTGCTTTCCACCAAAGCAAGGCCTCTTCCGCTTGCTTCTCCCCTACGTTCAAAATTTTACCGGGTACCTCGCCATACAGATTACCGGTCAGCACGATAACGTCTTCCTTGTACTGTTCAATTACCTTTTTATCGATTCGAGGCACATAATAAAATCCGTCCGTATAGGCGATCGACGACATTTTGGCCAGATTGTGGTACCCTTTTTTGTTCTTTGCCAAGAGCACGATCTGATAGCCATAATCCTTTACGTTCTTGTTCGTATGGTCATCGCAAACGAAAAATTCACATCCGATAATCGGTTTGATCTCGGTTTCCGATGGCAGCTCTCCTTTTTCGACTGCCTCGGCGTTTCTTGTCTTCACCCCGTTGTTATGTGCTTTGATTTCCTTAACGAAGTGAAAAGCGCCCATCATATTCGCATGGTCGGTAATCGCCACGGCCGGCATTTGGGCATCACCGGCAGCCTTTACCAGGTCACGAACAGCAATAGTGGATTGCAACACCGAAAACTGTGAATGGTTATGCAAATGCGCATACTGCGCCTCCTCGAGGGTTTGTACGTTTTTTTGGATCTCGGACTCCGATACGCCACCAGTGTCTTTTTCCCATAATGCATCCGCTATTTTTTTGGAAGCTTTTTTGAGATTGATATGCTTGAGTCCGATCAACTGGATTTCTTGAGGATTCTCGTCGGAGAAATTCTCATAGTAGTCGGGCTGTACATCCAATTTTTCAATGGGATAGTGTTTCCTTCGGAGGAGTTCCAAGAAGCAGCGGGTAGTGGCCTCCACATCGGCAGTAGCATTATGCGCTTCGCCGAAAGGCTCACCAAATAGGTGTTGATGTAATTCCGTTAGGGTCGGAAGTTTAAATTTACCCCCTCGTCCACCGGGAATTTGACAAAGCACTGCGGTTTCTTCGGTACAGGTATCCAACACCGGAAGATCTTGTAAGGGGTTTTCAATCGCAAATCGATGAAACTCGGCCCCCATGATATTGACATCGAAGCCCACGTTTTGGCCGACAATAAATTTGGTCCGCGCCATCGCCGTGTTGAACTTTTCAAGCACTTCGGCCATGGAAACACCCTTTTGCTCTGCCAGAGCCGTAGATATGCCATGGATCTTTTCGGCATCGTACGGAATGTTGAATCCTTCGGGTTTGACCAGATAATCTTGATGCTCCACCAGATTGCCCATTTCATCATGTAGCTGCCAAGCGATTTGAATACAGCGCGGCCAGTTATCCGTGTCGGTTATAGGGGCATTCCAATTCTTGGGCAACCCAGTGGTTTCGGTATCGAAGATCAAATACATATATACTCGTGTCGAATTATAAAAAACGAAATTCCAAATTTCAAACCCTTAACATTGAAATTTTCGGCTTGACCATTGGAATTTCCGACTTCAAAAAAGTACCCCTAAAAATACGGAAAAGGTGCAGTTTGAAAAAGGGGAGTTGTTAGGAGTTATTAACGCCACAATTTCGAATTCATGAATATTGGGAACATTACCTATATTTAGGGAAACCCAAGGTTCAATTATGAAAAAAACTACCCTTATCAATCTAATGTTATTCGCCCTACTTCTCATAGGTTGTAATGCAGAAGAAAAAAAAACCGATACGACCACCCCGGATAACCGAACACCCAACTTCATTGTCATCTTTGCCGATGATCTCGGCTATGGGGATTTGGGAGCCTATGGCCATCCCACCATCAAAACCCCTCACTTAGACCGTATGGCTCAAGAAGGTCAAAAATGGACCAACTTCTATGTGGGCGCTAGTGTCTGCACCCCAAGTAGGGCTGCTCTTTTGACCGGAAGACTTCCGGTTCGTAGCGGAATGGCGAGCAATACACATCGGGTATTGTTCCCTGATTCGAAAAATGGCCTACCCGCTTCCGAAATCACGCTCGCCGAACAATTGAAAAAAGTCGGATACCGCACCGCAGCTATTGGAAAATGGCATTTGGGCCATAAGGAACAATACCTCCCAACAAATCATGGGTTTGACTATTACTTCGGCATCCCGTATTCCAATGATATGGACATGGTCGATGGGCTATTACCGTACTGGGACTATTGGCAACAACCCAACGATTCCATTAAGACCGAACATTTCAATGTACCCTTGCTCCGCAATACGGAAATCATTGAAAGACCTGCGGATCAAAATAACATCACCACCCGGTATTCCGATGAGGCCGTTTCATATATCAAAGAGAATAAAGAAGCGCCTTTCTTTATTTATCTGGCCCACAACCTGCCCCACATTCCTCTGTTCGCATCGGATAAGTTCAAGGGCACAAGCGAGAGAGGACTCTACGGTGATGTCTTGCAAGAAATCGATGATGGCGTCGGCAAAATCATCAAGACATTAAAAGATGAAGGGTTGGCCGAGAATACCATTGTGGTGTTCACATCGGACAACGGACCCTGGCTCCCCTTTAAGCTAAATGGTGGTTCTGCTGGATTACTAAAGGCAGGAAAAGGCACCACTTGGGAAGGCGGTATGCGCGAACCGGGTATCTTCTGGGGGCCCGGTACAATCGCCCCCGGGCTCGTCACTGAGATGGGGTCAACTATGGACCTGTTCGCCACCTTTAGCAGTATGGCAGGCGCACCGCTCCCCGAAGACCGAATTCTTGACAGTCATGATTTAAGCACTGTTTTGCTTCAAGGAAAAGAAAGTCCCAGAAAAAGTCTTATCTATTATCGGGGCACAGAAATATATGCTGTTCGTCATGGGGATTTCAAAGCGCATTTCTTCACGCAAGGGGCCTACGGAGAGTTTGGGGAGCGCCTGGCACATGACCCTCCATTGCTCTATAACCTCAGCCACGATCCGGGAGAGCAGTTCGATATCGCTCAAAAACACCCTGAAATCCTACAAAAAGTAGATTCGATAAAAGCGTTGCACCAATCAAAATTGAAACCAGGCAAAGATCAATTGGCCGATAGGGAGTGAAGTAACCCAATAAAGTTCTTGCCTATAATGGAAATTGAAGTATATTTGCAGCCCGTTTGGGACAAAATGAATTAATAATCAGGGTCGGGCACCCTACAAATTAATGTGATATGCCAGTTAAAATTAGATTACAGAGACACGGTAAAAAAGGAAAACCATTTTATTGGATCGTAGCAGCAGATGCTAGAGCAAAAAGAGATGGTAAATTCTTGGAGAAATTAGGAATCTACAATCCGAATACCAACCCAGCAACAATCGAATTAAATCTTGACAACTCAGTTCAGTGGTTACAGAACGGTGCGCAACCAACTGACACTGCTAGAGCGATATTGTCTTATAAAGGAGTTCTTCTGAAGCATCACTTGTTAGGTGGTTTGCGAAAAGGAGCTTTGACCGAAGAGCAAGTGGAAGAAAAGTTCGACGCTTGGTTAAAAGAAAAAGAAGCATCAGTTGCTGCCAAAGTAGGTGGATTGGACAAAGCCAAGGCAGAAGCTAAAGCCGCTGCTTTAAAAGCTGAAAAAGAGGTAAACGAAAAACGTGCCATCGCAGCTGCAGAAGCAGAATTGCCAGAAACCCCTGAGGTGGTTGAAGGTGAAATCGAAGTTACCGAGACCGCAAGCGAAGAAGTTGCGGAAGCTGTGGTTGAAGAAGCTCCTGTTGCTGAAGAAGCGCCAGCTGTTGAAGAGGCTCCGGCGAAGGAAGAACCTAAAAAAGAAGAGGCAGCACCTGCTGCATCCTCTGAGGAAGAATAATATACTTTAGGAACGATGCGAAAGGAAGACTGTTTCTACCTAGGCAAAATCGTTTCGAAATACAGTTTTAAGGGTGAAGTATTGGTGAAAATCGATACGGACGAACCCGAATTATACGATAATATGGAATCAGTTTTTGTTGCCCTGCGCAACAATCTGATTCCATTTTTTATTCGCAAATGCCGCTTGCACAAATCACAGTTGCTGCGCATCGATTTCGAGGAAGTGAACTCAGAGGATGATGCCGACAAGATCATGGGTTCAGAACTCTATTTGCCACTTTCCTTTTTGCCGGAACTTACCGGTAATAAATTCTACTTTCACGAGGTGATCGGTTTCAGGGTGCTCGATAGCATCCACGGCGATATCGGAGTCATTCAAAGTGTGAACGATACCACTTCACAAGCCCTCTTTGAGGTCTTGAAAGACGAAAAAGAGCTATTGATCCCCATCAGTGATGACATTATTGCCAAAGTGGACCGAGAGCAGAAGGTGATTCATGTGACTACGCCCGATGGGCTGGTCGATCTGTATTTGGACTAGTCACGGTTTAGCTCAAAAATTTCCAGTTCCTCAGCATTGCTCCCGGCCAAAAGACAAGTAGCTCCATCTATAGTTATGGTTTGTACTATTTTCACATCACCGGACAGATGCAATCCGGTGGTACTGGCATTCAATGGAGTAAAGGCACCCATTCCTTGATTGATCAGCACCAAGCCATAACCCGCATCGTTGCGTGGCGTTTCGATTTCCGAACCAAACATATTACCCGCGACAATTAAATCTTCTTGTCCATCGCCATTCAAATCTTTTATGACCACGTCATTAATGGAAGAGAGTTGAGCCATATCAGGAAAAGGTATGAATTCAAAACGCCCACTTCCGTTGTTCTTCAAAACCCCGCTTTTAAAATTATAGCTAGATAGCCGCAATGCATTTTGAAGTTTATCACCTCCATAAATTTCAGGAAGGGTCGATTTCCCAAATTCATCATAGGTGGGCATTACTTGTTTTATGGTAGGAATTTGCTGCGATGAGCACTCCCTTCCGCGAACTGGGAATAAATCGCCAAAATTGTAGTACCCCAAGACCAGGTCTTTGTTTCCGTTGGCATCGAAATCATGATAATACAACTCAAACGGCTCATCGGTACTGGCTTTATATTTATAGTTCTCCCCTAAATTACCCAAGATATAGTCATCATCGCCATCATTATCGATATCAAAGGCCTTCACGGAGTAATACCAGCCTGAAAGGCTATCCAAGACTTGGTCTTTTACCTTTTTGAAGGTATTGTTCTCATTTCGGAAAAAAGTGGGTGACATCCATTCGCCTACAATACACAGATCGGTATCCCCATCCGAATCAAAATCGGTCCATGACGCATCGGTTACCAGACCAATGCTTTTCAATTCAGGTGCCGCTTCCGTATTGACGTTTCGAAACTTACCGGCTTCGTTTCTCAGAATATAACTGGTTTGTGGCGTTGGATAATCACCAGGAATATGTCTTCCGCCCACAAAAAGATCCTCAAAACCATCTTTATCATAGTCGGCGATACGTATTTTAGAACTACTGATATATAGATTATCCGGCAGCAAATCCAATCTTTTTACAAATTGCCCATTGGTATTCTCATATAAACGATCGCGATAATTTGGGGAATTCGCTTCAAATTCATTCCCCCCACTGGCGACATAAAGATCCAGGTCTCCATCATTGTCAAAATCAAAAAACTGCGAGGCCACATCTTCAAAGATCGAGTCCTTTAAAAAGGTCTGGTGTATCTTGAATTGTCCGTTAGGCAATTGACTATACAGGGTTGACGCCGTACCAGTGCTCTGTCCCAAATAAATATCATCAAGGCCATCCGAATTTATATCGCCCACCGCGAGCGATGGTCCAAACCGCGATAATTTATGGGGCAATAACAGTTGCTTGGCATAGTCGTCAAAATCATTTTCCTCATGGTTCATACGAATATCCAAGGCCAAGCTTTCGAAAATCTTGGATACCTCCGTTTGCTTCTTGCGCGTTATCTTCTTTGAATCATAGGTAACCGTTAGGTGTTTATTGGGCTCAATTTGTGATACTTTTTGCCTTTCCCCTTGAGGCCAGTATACAATCAAGGAGTCCACCTTACTTTCCTTTCCCAAACCTATATGCAACCTCGGGGATATAGAAGATTGGTAGCCCCGTGTGAGGTAGTTTTCATACAATTGCTTACCGCCCTCGGTGTATACCAGAACTTTGGCTCCTATTCCAAGATTGTTCTTCGGCATCCCTTTTAAACTCACTTGCATAAAATTTGTTTGCCGTTGATCGGAATGGTTTTCCAAGACTTGCGCTTTCTTATCTACATTGTTGATGACCAAATCAAGATCTCCGTCGTTGTCAAGATCCGCATATGCCGCTCCATTGGAGTAGTCCTTAGCCGCATTTTGCACCCATTTCTCAGAAACGTTCTCAAACCTTAGCCCCCCTTTGTTCGTATAAAAGTAATTGCGCTGAGGGCGATGTGGGGTTCTGTTGACCAATGAATTGATTTTTTCAGGATTAGAGAGTGCATCTGGGTTTGCCCTTTTAAACTCTTGCATACCCTTGTAGAAGTCTTTATTTCGAAAATCCCTCTTAATACCATTGGATATAAAAATATCTTTCAGTCCGTCATTGTCAAAATCAGCTAGTAAAGGCGCCCAGCTCCAATCGGTATTCGAAATTCCACTGATTTGCGCCACGTCCGAAAAGAAAGGGATACCGGTAGAATCAATATGGGTACTATGTTTTTGCAAGGCGTTGTACATGTACTGATAATGCTTTCCTTGAGCCACATTATTCTCGAATTTCTCAGGATTCATGCTGGCCATGCTTGTTTTCATCCCGTAATTATCTTCCGATACCATGTCGAGGGTGATAACATCCACAAAGCCATCATTATCAAAATCGGCGATATCATTTCCCATTGAGAAGTTTGATATATGATTGGTGGCTTGCTTGACTACTTCTTTGAACGTACCGTTCTTTTGATTGATATACAAATAGTCTCTTTCATCATAGTCATTGGATACGTACACATCGGGCCATCCATCTAAATTCATATCACTTACCCCTAAACCAAGGCCGTAGGAAATTGCATTGGAATAGATGCCGACTTCTTTCGTTTTATCAACATATACACCATTTTCATTACTATAAAACTTATCCCCTAATGGGGAAAAAGCCTCTCGACTGGCTTCCGCACTGAAGGTCTGAGGGTTATGGTTCATCAAATACATGTCTAGGTCACCGTCGAGATCAAAATCGAAAAAGGCTGCCTGAATCGAATAACTCGTATCGTTTATACCAAAGGCCTTTGCCGCTTCCTCAAAGGTGGGAATACCGTCTTCATTAATGCCTTGATTGATATACAATTCATTTTCCAGTAGCGAAGCTTTACCATAGGGCCCGGATTTGCACAGGTAGATATCCAACAAGCCATCTGCATTAATGTCTACCATGCTAGTTCCTGTAGTCCAGCCCTTTTTACCCCTAACCCCGGAGATTTCGGTTATCTTCTCGAATTCTAGATTTCCTTTGTTGAGATAAAGCTGGTTGTCATTAAGGTTGGACGTCAGGTAAATATCTTCGAGACCATCATTATTGACATCGCCTATGGAAACACCCCCGCCATTATAGACATATTCGTATACAAAAGAATTGGTCAATTCATTTTCGGGAATATGATTAACGAAGTCAATATTGGAGTGTCTACTCGGTACCTCTTGAAATAGATAAGTGGACTCTTTGGTGCTACAAGCGCCCATCAATAACAAAGACAGTACTACACAATATAGATCAAAGCGTCGATACGCGGCCATCACTTTTGATTTACGGGTCTGAATCACATTTTAGGTTTGAACCTCAGAGATGAAGTGTCTCTATTCAAAAATACATTTTCTTATCAGTTTTCAATTAGCTTCCTCCATTGAGGACGTGCGAACTTACACAAAAAATAGAGGAGGGTTTCCCCTCCTCATTCATGAACTAACTCAAAACTAACTCAACAAATTAAGTTACTGTGCGAACCACAGGGTCGTACCTTGCATATCTTCGCCTTGTATCGGTGCCACATCGGCGAAATTAGGATTGTCTTGGGCGCCTGAACCATAGCGTAATCGCTGCGGATATTTTCCGTTCAGCGTTCCTAAACCATAAATAGTTTGATTTGACACGCCAGCGGCAAGCTGACTAGGGTATCCTGTCTCTCTAACTATGGACCAGGCCTCGAAGCCGTCCGTATAACTTGCCAACCATCTTTGGGTGGCTACTTTTTCAAGTTTTTCATCCAGCGTTCCCACTGAGATATCCGCCAAGGGAGCACTTGCGATATAAATATCGGCGTCACCTTCGGAAATTCCCCATAGCTTCATCGCTTCTTTAATACCACTTGCCATCAAGGCTTGGGGATCACCATCAGCGCCGGACATGCCTTTCAACGCCGCCTCCGCCTGTAGGAAATAAGACTCTGCACTACTCAAAATAATCTCAGGATACGCATCTACTTGTGATCCCTTTTGCTGTATCACTTTTTCACTTGGTGTGCTGTACATATCATAACGCATATAGGGGTACGTATCTCCGTTTGTTCGTACAGGTTGTCCTATGAACTGCCCTGAAGCCACTTCTAATATCGTTTCCCCATCCGCAGTAGTCATGGTATACTCGGCACCCGATTCATCTAGTTTGGCAATGACAAAATCCAATCGTTCCTGATAGTTTGGATCCGGGGTTTCCGGATTGTCTATAAAGGAAAAGCTACCCCCTTTTGCCGGCTTTGCATAGACCGCTAATCTGGGGTCATTATTCTCTTGCAGAAGATTGATCAACACATCGCTCACCGTCCAATCGGAGCCTCCCCCGAAGTTGTACCAGATATCACCATAGGCAGCTGCGGCCCATTGACTGATCACAAAATCCTTTTTCATGACCACACTGCCACTGGCATCATCTAAAAGTGGCGCTGCTAAGGCCTCACTGATTGCGTTCGCCGCGAAACTCTCTCCTGGCGCGCCTATAGTGCGCATTCCTATTCTCAATTTAAGTGTATTGGCCAAACGCTTCCACTGCTGCAGATCACCCCCACAATAGATATCGTTTTCCCCAGCATCATCAACTCCGATACCGGTTCGTTCAGTTGAGCCGATGATGGCCATGGCCTCATCCAAATCATCCAAGATGCCTTGATAGACCACATCTTGCGTATCGTATTTAGGCGTTAAAATATTCTCTTGTCCGGCCTCGGTGAATTGCACCATACCAAACGTTTCCGTATACATTTGATAATACAGCCCCTTGATAATCAAGGCCATCGCATACATGTATTCGTTTTCAAGCTCCGCACCTTCCTTCACTTGATCAGTAAACCCTTTGATGTTGCCTAAATAACCTGCCATCCAGCCGAAAGTAGCATCTGTATATCCGGCGTTATAATCATAACAGAGTTCATCGGCCCACCATGAAGAGTTGTGTCCGAAAGTAAAATGACCTGCAAATCGATCCGCATGGATCAAGTGCGCCCTCCAATAGGGAAACCTATCGGGAGAGTACAGTTTAAACTGTGTGTCGGTCAAAAAGAACTTCGCACTCACTTCATCCGCAAGGAAGCCATTTTGATCCGTGTTTATTTCATCAAAATCATCGGTACACGATGCTAAAGCGGCCAAACACAAAAAGCCCATTAGAATTTTTCTTATTTTTTTCATCATAACAATATTAAAAATTAACATTCAATGTAAGTCCAATACTCCTCGTAGTCGGCAATGCATAGAAAAGGACACCCTGCGCAAAATTGGAAGTAGAGTAGCTGGACTCAGGATCGAAATTATCAACGTTTTTATATAAAAATAGCAAATTTCTACCCACAGCACTCATCGAAACTCCTTGTATAAAGGTGTCTTTCAAGAACTTTTTGGGCAGGGCATAGGTCAAACTCAACTCCCGCAATCTCACATTCGTTTGATCATAAACATACTCCGAACCGATATTGCTCACGGCACCCCAATAGTCTTGGGCTGAAATCGCTACCGTATTTGGAGAAAAAGTTTCTCCGTCTTCATTTTGGACTACGCCTTCTACCAGAATACCCCCATCTCGAAACTCAAGGGATCGTTCAGAAACACCTGTGCCATCCAGGGCGGCATCGGTACCTGAATACACCTCTCCACCAATTCTAAAATCGATCAGGGCATTCAGGGTAAAGCCTTTATAGGTAAACGTATTGGTCAAACCGCCGGTAGCATCGGGCTGGTAATTTCCAACCTTCTCCCGTTCCGTAGTCGCTTGCGGCCTACCTTCGGCCGTTAAAATCAATTGACCGGCATCATTACGTAAAAAAGTGGTTGCTTCAATATCTCCAAACCCTTCCCCAACTCGAGCTACTGTGGTAACCGTTCCTGAATTCGTATTACTGAACTGGAAGAAATCTTGCCCATCAATAAGGCTCACCAATTTGTTTTCATTTTTAGCGATGTTCGCTGAAATGTCCCAAGAGAAGTTCTGGGTCTGTATCGGGGTACCCCCAATTAAGATTTCGAATCCTTTATTGGTAATCTCCCCCACATTGGTCCTAAAATCGTCAAATCCGGTACCAGCATCTAGAGGCACATCGAAAATCAGATTTTTGGAACTGATGTCATAATATGAAAAATCACCATAGAACCGGTTTTTAAAAGCACTGAATTCAAGTCCGATTTCAGTGGACTCTACATCTTCCGGCAATAGACTCTCACTAAATAAGGTTTTTTGCCTGCTTACCGTAACATTATCCAAAAAGCCATTTGCCGCAATTTTGAATACATTGACCAATTGCTGTGAATCGGTATCGTTACCCACACTGGCAATACTTCCCCGAATCTTTAACAAATCAATGGCACCACCTTCTAGCTTGAAAAGGCGATTCAAAAGAATACTCATACTAATAGAATTGTAGAAGTACGAACGGTTTTCCGCTGCCAATGCCGACGACCAATCATTTCTTCCTGTCACATCTAGATAAAAGGTAGAATCATATGCCAATGACGCTGATCCATAAACGGAGTTCACACTCTTTCGTATACGCGCAGTCTGTTCTGCGAATATCTCTTCGGTATTGTCCAAAAAGGGTCTTCCTGGAATTTTAAAACGTTCCCCGGAAGAAGTTGAGCGAATTCGACCGAATCGAAGCGCATTTGCCCCAATATTCGCGTTAATGTTGAATTTGCTGGAAATATCCTTGTTGACCATAAACAAGACATCATAGTTGGTTTCGCTTCTATCATTGGAAGTGTAGCGAATTCGACCGTTGGACACAAAATGGTGCCCTGTTTTCGTAATACTCTCCGTATCCTGCGAAATTGCATCAGTACCGACCCTCGCGAAAGCCGACAACCAATCCGTAAATTGATATTGCAGTTTGGCCAGACCCGTGATTCTAGATCTTCTATCCCCGTTGAAGTCATTGAATGAAATCCAGTATGGATTTCCACCTGATGCTGTTGGCGCAATGACCCTGAAGGGGTTTGCGGGATCTATCGCATTTTCGATATTCTGAAAGGTCTTTAAATCTTCGACATTTACATTTCTCGCTAGTGGATATAAATAGGCGGCAAGCCCTTCGGTACCTTGATTCGGCCTGTTTTTCGCTTTTTGGAGGAAATAGGTAATCTTGGTATCTAGACTGAGTTTATCCGACAAGTTGGTCGAAGCCCTCAAATTAAAGTTATCTCTTTGAATTCCTGAATTGGGCAGTATTCCATCAATATCGGAATTGGTATAGGAAAATCGAACCGACGATTTTGCACTACTACCGCTTAAAGCCACGGTGTTTACAAAACTTGTTCCTGTCTCAAAGAAATCCCTCACATTGTCGGGTTGAGCAATATAAGGTCTTTGTTGCCCATTATAGGCCAGCTGCGATGAACCGTCAAATCGTGGGCCCCAAGAACCAGAACCGGCTACAACATTTACCTGTGTAGCCAATGGGTCATCAGGGTTGATTTGTGGAAAAATACCATCGCTTCCTCGACCGTATTGATTCTGGTATTTCGGAAGCACCATGGGGTCTTCAAAGGTAGCACTTGAGGTAATGGAAACCCCTAGACCAGTACCTGACTTTCCTTTCTTTGTCGTTATGATGATCACACCGTTACTAGCGCGCGAACCGTAGAGTGCGGCAGCGTTCGGCCCTTTTAGCACGGACATCGACTCAATATCATCAGGATTGATATCGGAAATACCGGTACCCAAATCCGGAATATTGAACTCTCCGGCCCCGTCGGGAGCGCTTAGTGCGGAATTATCGATAGGAACCCCATCAACCACATATAGCGGTTGATTATTTCCTGTAATGGAATTGTTTCCACGAATCACGACACGGGTACCTCCACCAGGTCCTGATGTCGTTCTTGAAACAACGACCCCAGCTACTTTACCCGCCAAAGAACTTATGACGTTCGCTTCTTTCACCAAGGCCACATCGGCTCCCTGTACTTCGGTCACGGCATACCCTAGGGATTTCTTTTCCCTACTAATACCAAGTGCGGTAACTACTACCTCATCAAGCTGCGATGCGTCTTCATCTAATGACACATTTACCGTTGATTGCCCCGAAATAGGTACTTCGGCAGTACCGTAGCCCAATGAGGAAAATACCAAAGTGGCTGAAGGACTTGAAACGGCAATACTGTAATTTCCGTCAAAATCGGTGGATGTACCGTTGTTCGTGCCTTTCTCCACAACATTAACGCCCGGCAATGGCACGCCTGACGTATCGGATATCGTACCCGTAACCGTGGTACTTTGCGCTAGCACTCCCTGAAGGAAGAGCAATGCTGCAACTGTTACTAATTGAGTGATTTTTTTGTTCATACAAGTTTGATTTAGTTCGTTATTAGTTTTTTGATTGTAATTTTCAATTTTGCAAAATCTTGTCAGACCGTAGAGAAAATTCGACCAACGACAATTTTGAAAAGCCAGATAACTGACATTCCATCCTATTTCGGAAATAGCCGAGTAGAAATTTCTTTTTTAACGGATTTATTTTTCCTTAGCTAATTTGCTTAGGAATGAATGGAAAAAGGAAGTAAACTATTGCGAAATACCGTGGGAGCTAGGTAGCTACCGATCAATCACTATCCTTCTCAAAACCCTTGATGACCTCCCATTGTTCGTCATCTATTGCTGGGCCATCGAAGAAAGAAACGCCGGAAGCCCCATTTGCCTTGGCCAAGGCGATTGCCTCGCCCACTTCCTCGGAAGTCATTTCAGGCACGTAGATGCCTGTATGCAATTCGGTGTCTTTTGCCGCCAAATCTTGTACACCTTGTTTGGTAGCATACCCGATCCATTCCACATCCTCGTGATAAAAGCTATTGTAGATCATGGGTAAAACGGCATCCACATTCCACTTATCCCATCGTTGACGCACCATATGGCCCGCCATTTCAGGATAGGGAAATACTGCCGAAGTCAATATTTTGTTATTCTCATGTACAATTTCATAAGCATCATCTACAATGGCCTTCACCTTGTTCAACCGAAAATTTTTCCACTCTATATCAATACCGGGATTCTCGAAATCCCTTGGATTCTTGCCGTGTAATTTTTCGAATTCACTCACGCAAACATCACAATAGCAAAAATCGAATTGCGGGAGTTCCTCATTCTGCTCCAAGTCATATTTAGGCAAAAGACTGATAGGAAGAAAGATGTCGGAATATCGGATATAGTCCAAATGCACGCTAGCAATACCATCCACTTTTGCGAGATTTTCGACCAGGCCTAAAATATGATTTCTTGACGCTTCCCGTGTAGGACACAGCCATTTATAATAGCCCACATAGGGCGGATTATCATAGCACGACTTGCCATCGCGACTCATGGCATACCATTCCGGATGCTGTGCGGCAATGGAATCACCTGGCCGGTTTATGGTGAACATCCATGCGTGCACCTCCAAATTAAAACGCTTGGCTATTGGCACCAAACGCGATAGTAATTTCGTATCGGCATGCGTATTGATCAAAATGGCATCGATACCGTTATAGCTATACTTAGCGAACTCTTCTGCATAGGAATCATCCGTTCGTTCCGCCTTGGCGGTAATCCAAGTCCAAAACTTGAAGGGCGATTTTTCCTGGACAAGTTCGGCCGTTATTTCCATTTTGTCTTTCTGGTCTGTCTGGCAAGAGGCCAGCGCCAAAAAGAGTGTTAGCACCAGAACCATTTTCAACAATTCACCTTTGTTCATTATCACTAACTTCAAATTTGCCATCTTCTTTAATACTCAATTTTTGGTTTGTAAAAGGACTCTTTACCCAAATAGTCCAGCCATAGGCATATTTGGATAGTTTTGGGGATATGACCCGATTTAAAATTTCTTTCTCTTGTTCCACTATTTTCGCTTCTCCAGATTTCGAATAGGCACGAAACAGTTCGTACAGGTACCATTTCAGGTGCTCGTCTTTTGGAATTTCAAACGAGGTTTCGTTACCCGGCTCATCAGTAGAAAAATAGACATACCCCCAGTGCTCTGGCTCGTGCATATTGATAACCCCTTGAGGCGACCAGACCCAGTTGTATTCAGGCAAAAATGTCCCCTGTTGGTCCTTTTTCCTTGCATATTTTCCGTCGACAAGATCAAAATCCCAATTGACCCTAGAAAAATTCATTCTCCAGAATTCGTTTTCAGGAACTTGGGTCGTGCCGCCCGGCGCGGTATCAAATGACCAAGGGATCGCCACCTCAACAGACCAGCCATCATCCACATCGGAAGGATCGTTCAAAGAACCGTCATGATGCACCGCTGACTTTAATCCTTTAAAATCCCATCCTCCTAAAATTTTACCGTGATTGCGATAGGGTTTTGACAAAAACAAGTCCCAAATCGTATTCAGGGCATTCATTTCAAATTCGTAGTAGTTATGGGTATCTCCATCAGGGTCAATGAAAATCTCGAAATCATTATTATAAAAAATGATTGTATCCTTTTGTTTTAAATCCCCCCAGATGTGAGGCTCCTTCAATTCTGCAAATAAATACAAATACCGATCGTCCCAGGTCATTTTCATACGAGTGGCGTACTTGGGCGCTTTCGTTCCCTCGATGTCAATATACTTATCTGACCACTGCGCTGCTTGCCATGGCACTTCTTCAGCCCGACCATCTATCACAAAATCACCAATCGCCTTATAGGCCACATACGTCCTAGGGACGCTTTGACCAAAAGTATGCGTAGTGACCATAAGTAACATCGCACATGCGCTCCAAAACATCCTTCGCAATACTGCTTTGTTTGCCTTCATTTTTGATACTTGGTAATTGTTCCGTACTTTTTGCGTCCGTCCCATTAAGACTTAATTAAAGTATTTTATTCTACCTTGGAACGCAAATAATATTAGACCAATAACCACTGGTCGTCGATAGAAACCATAATTTATATCGCTTAGGAATGTTGACCAATAGCAAATTGAACGAGTATTTAAGACATAAGGGATATGACCTCAGTTACAAGCACCACGTTGTATTTTGGGTCGCTTACTTTATTTTCAACGTCCTGCGGTGGACCGGCCTAAATGACGATCTTGATGGTGCTTTAAAGACCAATTTAATTGAGTTTCCCCTGCACATAGCGATTACCTATTTCAATTTGTACTATTTGATGCCTAAATATATTTACACGCAAAAGTATGTGCGCTACGGATTTTTTTTGGCCCTCTCTTTACTCGTGATTTTGCTTGTCAAATACGAGGTGACTTACTTGATCTTGAGCAATGGTTATTGGCCAAATGTGGTTATCGATGTCCTCGATGGTCTCACTTTTAAATATGCCCTGGAAACGGTTATTGGAGAGTTTTACGTGGTTTCTTTTGTGACAGCCTTGAAAATCACTTTGGACTGGATGCGTGAAAATGACAAAATACACATGCTCGAAAAAGAACAATTGACCACCGAGCTCAAGTTCTTACGATCTCAAGTCTCTCCACATTTCTTTTTCAATACCCTGAACAACATTTATTCACTGACCCTTGAAAAATCGGATAAAGCCCCTGCGGTCATCCTCAAACTTTCAGAATTCATGAGGTATTTACTTTATTCGACCAATAAGCCCCGGCAGGATTTAAAAAATGAATTGGATAGTATTCAAAATTATATCGACCTCGAGCGCATCCGTTTTGATGACTCCCTTCAAATAGATGTGGCCATATCGGGTGAATTGGAGCACAAGAAAATCGCCCCCATGCTACTCATTCCTTTAGTTGAAAATTGTTTTAAGCACGGGGCGAATAAAAGTATCGGAAAAGTAGATATTTGTATTGACGCCAAAGTAGTCGATGATTTTTTGTATTTTAAAGTATCGAACACCATTCCTACAAAGGGGGTGTCAAAGCCTGAATTTTTGGAGAATAGTGGCATTG
This sequence comes from uncultured Flavobacteriaceae bacterium, assembly GCA_947494565.1. GTDB lineage: Bacteria > Bacteroidota > Bacteroidia > Flavobacteriales > Flavobacteriaceae > Maribacter_C. Next base: position 134,007 of record CANLVG010000013.1, read on the forward strand.
GACTCTCGAATGTCAAAAAAAGATTGGAACTGGGTTACGACCCTAAAGATTACGCCCTTGAAATCTTTGAACAGGAAGATAAGTATCGTGTGAATCTTAAATTGAAAGTATAATGGTATTGAGAGCAATAATAATCGATGACGAACCCTTAGCCATCAATGTACTCAAAAATTACATTGAAAAGGTCGGGGAATTACAGTTGGAAAAAACGTTTTCAAACGCAATAGAAGCACAATCCTATATTCAGAACAATGCTGTTGATATCATATTTTTGGACATCAACATGCCTTTGCTCAGTGGTCTTGATTTTCTAAAGAGCATGACTATCGAACCTCAGGTCATCATCACGACGGCCCATGAAAAATATGCGCTTCAAAGCTACGAACTCGAAGCGATAGACTATTTGATAAAACCCATTCCGTTCCCTCGATTCTTGAAATCGGTGAATCGAATCATAAAACTAAGGAACGTGGGAAACGACGACCTCCAGTCGATGCCTACCAGGGGGCATATTTTTGTAAAAGTAGACAAGAAAAGACTCCAGAAAATATACCTAGATGAAATCATGGTCGTCGAAAGCTTGAAAGACTATATTCGAATTATCACAAGTGCTTCCAAATATATTGTGCATCGAACCCTATGTAGCTTTACCGAAGAACTGCCCTCGGATAAATTTATGCGAATTCATCGATCTTTCACGGTAGCCTTGGATAAGGTAGACGTGATTGAAGGAAATAGTTTAGAGATTGGCGGTATTCGGTATACGATTGGCCGAAGCTATCTGCCAGAAACAAAAGACAGGCTTCTGAACCGTATCGTCAAGACCTCATAAACGTTGATTTACTTCAAAGCTCGTTCACAAAAGCCCAGACAATTTCTTACCTCAACTATTGCATCCGAACCTTCGGGCACCTTGTATTCCAATTCAATGGTTGCGGGAAAACCATAGTTGTTGTTTCGCATAACTTGCAACGCTTGGGCTATGGGTGTATCACCCTGACCCCATGGAAGGTTTCCTTTATTGTGTTCCGGGGTTTGACGGTCTTTCAGGTGCATACTCTTGATACGATCGTGTTTGGTCATTATAATCTCCAATGGTTTTGAATTACCGGCAGCCACATAATGCCCCAAATCAAGGTTCAAGGCATTGTAATCGGATTGTTGCAATGCAGTATCCCACAAGGTAGGGGTTTGCTGCTCATGACCGTGATATCCGATATGGATTCCGTTCTTTTTAGCAAGTCCTCCCAGCCGCATGGTATGAACATCGTCACTGGGGTGCTCAACGGTTACATGACTTGCACCAAGCACCTTTCCTACCTTCATACCCCATTCGATGTCCGCATCGGAATTGTCTTTTCCGAACGTATTCCTCGGTTTGAATGCATAGATAGTGACCCCCGAATCATTGTACATTTTACGAAATTGTCGGAATTTATCCATATCCGCGGTCATACGCCATTGCGACACCTGCTTTTTATATGATTCGAGCTGGGCAGACAGGTCTGCCAACTCCTTCTGCTCCTCGTCCGTGATCGCACCATCTCTTTTCTTGCTGGTCAGGCCCCACATAGCACGCATATCGATCGGGTTATCGGGTCTCCCTGCAAAAACCTCCGCCGGATCCCCAATCAGTTCAATCGCATTAATTCCCGTATCCAAAATATACTTTAAGGTGGCCTCCGCACTTTGATCATCCATACTCCTGAAAGAATAAGTAATCACCCCGATCTGAACACCATTGATTACGGAATAGGGTTTTCGGTAATGCTTCAAAATTGCCGGGGCACTAAAAAGGGAAGAGCCTGACAAAGCCATACCCACAGTTGCTAATGAGGATTTCGAAATGAACTTTCGTCGTCCTGCTTGATCGATAGTATTCTTCATAGGGTATATTTAAATTGAGGATTATCATCCAATTAATATACAATAGTTTTTCATAGGATTTCCGAGAGTACTGCGTTCCTATTATTTCAAGGGAGTTAACCGAGCACACTGTCCGCTGTGGAACGCTGTACCATTCTACCCGATACAGATTCGATTCCTTAGGCTCGTAAATGATAATCCCACCTTGGTAGCCTAGAATGGGGCATTCAGCTAAAAAAACGCATTAAAAACTTCATTTTTGCGTAAATTCAGGGTATTAATCGGCACTAAAAAAGTCTCTATGTCCTTACGCTTTTATCGCAGTCCATTATTACGGCCGCACATAAAACTAGCCTTGTTTATCGCATTGCTTACGGCAAGCTGTAACACGGACACCCAATCGGGCAGACTGGTCTCAGTAAATGAAAACACGAAAACCCTTCCCGAGGTGGTCGATTTTACCTTTGACGTGAAACCCATCCTCTCCGATCGGTGCTTTAAATGCCACGGCCCTGATAAGAACGCGATTGAAGGTGATTTGTCCCTTTTTACTGCCGAGGATGCATATAAAGCGTTGGGCGAGCAGAAAGACCACTTTGCCATCGTTCCGAAAGATACCGAACAAAGTACCTTGGTCGAGCGCATCTATTCCGAAGATACCAATCTACAAATGCCGCCCCCGGAATCAAACCTGGATCTATCCGACTACGAAAAAGCCCTTTTGACCAAATGGGTGGAACAAGGAGCCGAATTCAAACCGCACTGGGCATTCAGCCCCCCTGTTCTCCCTGAGGTCCCAGAAAAAAAAGACGATTGGGGAACGAATGAAATCGATTATTTCATCTATGCCAAATTACAACAAAATGGTCTTGCGCCTAGCGAAAAGGCCGCTCCTGAAAAGTTACTCAGACGCATTTCCTTTGACCTAACGGGCCTTCCACCAACAGCAGCACAGTTGGAGCATTTCTTAAACGACAATTCGGAGGATGCACTCGAAAAACATATCGATGCCTTATTGGCCAGTATAGACCATGCTGAACATATGGCCGCCGAATGGATGGATATCGCCCGTTACGCCGATACTCATGGGTACCAGGATGACTTTGAACGCATCATGTGGCCGTGGCGTGATTGGGTAATTCATGCCTTTAAGGAAAATTTGCCCTATGACGAGTTCGTTACCTATCAGCTGGCAGGAGATTTATTGCCCAATGCCACTATGGAGCAGATCCTGGCAACTGGTTTCAATCGCAATCATAAAATCACGGGTGAGGCAGGGGTCATTCCCGAAGAATACCGAACGGAATACGTAGCGGACCGTACGAATACCTTAGGCACTGCTTTTTTAGGGCTTACCCTGGAATGTGCACGATGTCACGACCACAAATACGATCCCGTAAGCCAAGAAGAACATTTTGAGCTTTTTAGTTTTTTCAACAACGTTCCGGAAGTTGGTTTGATGCCAAGCCTTGATGCGATACCCGAACCCTATATCACAGTCTCCGAAAAAGATGCGAACGGCATACTGGACTTTATCAACTTTCAAAAAAGTCCCTTAAAGGAAGTGCCGGTCATGGTAATGAAAGAAATGGAAAAGCCCAGACAATCATTTATTTTGGACCGTGGAGCTTATGACCGACCTACCACGGAAGTCTTTCCGAAAACCCCGGAAGCCGTTCTTCCCTATGCTGAGGAACATCCCAAAAATCGCTTGGGTCTTGCACAGTGGCTGTTTGAAAAAGAGCATCCATTGACCGCACGCGTTGCGGTCAATCGCTTGTGGCAGCGCATGTTCGGCACAGGTATCGTAAGCACCTCGAACGACTTTGGTAATCAAGGAGCCCTACCAACACATCCTGATTTATTGGATTATTTGGCGCTCAAATTCCAAAATGAAGGATGGAACATCAACGAAATGCTGAAATATATTGCCCTTTCGGACACTTATCAGCAAAGCACCACTGTAACCCCGGAATTGTTGGAAAAAGATCCCGAAAATAAATTGTTGGCCCGGGCACCCCGGCTGCGCCTTTCCGCTGAGATGATACGGGATCAAGCCTTAGCAGTAAGCGGGCTTTTAAACAAAGAGGTAGGCGGCCCTAGTGTCAAACCCTATCAACCGGAAGGTATTTGGGAAGAAACCACAGGCGGCGGGGGTGGCAGCACGGCTTCATACATTCAAAGTACAGGGGAGGATCTGTATCGAAAAAGTCTTTATACGTTCTGGAAACGCACTGTACCCCCACCCAATATGATGACCTTCGATGCCTCGTCTCGGGATATATGTTCGGTCAAAAGACAAGAGACCAACACCCCATTACAAGCCTTGGTATTATTGAACGATCCGCAGGTCATCGAAGCTTCTCGGGTACTGGCCTTAAACGCACTTACAACCCAAGAACAATCTATTGAGGCACAGATTACCTATGTTTTTCAACGGGCCACAAGCCGGTTGCCAAGCCCGTCGGAACTGGAAAGTCTTTCGAAGTATTATGATGCAATGCTGGCACAAGTACAAGAAGAGGAAGTGCGCCCTGAAGACTATTTAAAAATCGGAACCTATGAGGTTCCCGAAGCTATAGACAAGAAGGTTCTGGCAGCCCTTTCCTTGACATCACATACCATTTTGAATCTCGACGAAACCATTACAAAAGGATAGCATATGAGCGAAAAGAAAATTATTGAAGATCGATCTCTAATACTGAACCGAAGGGCGTTTTTAGGAAAGTCCGCCTTAGGTATTGGCGGGGTCGCATTGGGATCGTTATTGGGAGTGAGCTGTTATCGGAAGGACAAGAACGGACTCTTAATGGCCGACTCCGGTGCTGGCGGAATACAGGGTATCTTGAACTCGTTACACCACAATGCCAAAGTGAAACGGGTGATATATCTGTTTCAGAGTGGCGGCCCGTCACAGTTAGAACTTTTTGATTATAAACCCACCTTAAACAAAAGAAGAGGCGAAGATTTACCCGAGTCGATTCGCAATGGCCAACGCCTGACCGGAATGACTTCAGGACAGGATAGCTTTCCCTTGGTGGGATCACAGTTCGGATTCAATCAATACGGAAAAAGCGGAGCTTGGATCAGCGATCTTTTGCCTTACACAGCTAAAATGGTCGATGACATTTGTATCATCAAATCCATGTATACCGAAGCGATCAATCATGATCCGGCCGTCACCTTCTTTCAGACAGGTTCGCAGCAGCCGGGCAGACCAAGTATCGGCTCATGGTTGAGTTACGGTCTGGGCAGTGAAAATGAGAACCTACCTGCATTTACGGTATTATTATCCAGGGGATCGGGCAGACCCAATGGCCAACCGCTTTACACCCGACTATGGGGCAACGGTTTTTTACACTCGTTGCACCAAGGGGTACAATTTAGGGCCGCAAAAGACCCGGTATTGTATCTCAATGATCCAGAAGGAACCACCAAACGCACCAAGCGTGCCATGTTGGATCAATTAGCAGAGCTGAACGACCAGCACTACCAAAAATCGGGGGACCCGGAAATTCAAAGTCGAATTGCCCAATATGAAATGGCCTATCGCATGCAAACATCGGTGCCGGAAGTCATGAACACCGAAAAGGAACCGGACTATATCTATAAGATGTATGGCGCCGATGCAAAAATTCCAGGTACGTTTGCGGCCAATTGCCTATTGGCTCGAAGACTGGCGGAGCAAAATGTTCGTTTTATCCAATTGTATCACATGGGATGGGACCAACATGACAACCTCCCGAATGCCATCGAGAAACAGGCGAAGGATGTTGACCAAGCCTCAGCAGCCCTGATTGCCGATCTAAAACAACGGGGCATGTTGGAAGACACCTTGGTCGTATGGGGCGGGGAATTTGGCCGGACCAATTATTCACAAGGGCTACTGACCGACACCGATTACGGACGTGATCACCATCCGAGATGTTTTACAATGTGGATGGCCGGAGGAGGTATCAAACCGGGTATGGTCTATGGTGAAACGGATGAATTCGGTTATAATATCGTTAAAAACCCCGTGCACGTGCATGACTTTCAAGCGACAATGCTACATCAGCTCGGAATAGACCACGAAAAACTCATCTATAAATATCAAGGCAGACGTTTTAGGCTGACTGATGTCGAAGGACACCTTGTGAAAGACATTTTAGCCTAATTCGCCTCATGTTGATACTGACTATTCAAATAGGACATTTTCATCCGCTTTTGGTGCACTTGCCCATCGGCATCATCCTCTTGGCATTTGCTTTGGAGATCTATGGTCATTTTAAGCCGAAGCTGTCTATCAATGAAATCGTTTCCTTTACACTAGCCGCCGCTGCAGTAACCGCATTATTTTCTTTAGGAACCGGATGGCTCTTAGGCGAAGAAGGCGGATTTGACGAAGACCTGCTCTTTTTGCACCGGTGGATGGCTGTGGCGTTTACGGTGACCACTATGGTACTGTTTTTTTTAAAACGGTCTGAGTCGATAGTTGCCCAAAAGCTGTACATACCCGTTTTCGTTATTGTTCTGATTTTAATAGCCGCAACGGGACATTATGGAGGAAATATGACCCATGGTGAGGACTATCTCTTTCGAGATACTGCCGCTGACGACATCATCATCAAAGATGTTGCCGAAGCACAGGTACACGCAGAAATCGTTCAGCCCATTTTGAATGCCAAATGTGTAAGTTGCCATAACAAGGGGAAAATCAAGGGAGGACTCCTCATGACCACTGCACAGGATTTGGAGAAGGGCGGTGATTCAGGAAGCGTGTTCGATTCCATCGACGGAAAACCACTCCTCGTCCATCGCATACAGCTACCCGTTGAAGATGAGGAGCATATGCCCCCCAAAGGAAAAGTACAGTTGACCCCTGAAGAGATTACCTTACTCGAATGGTGGATTACCAATGACCATTGTCTGAACTGCAAGACCAAAGACCTGAACACTTCAGAAAAATTGGAGGTGGTTTTAGCAAGCCTAGAGGAAGATGACTCCCCGCGTGCCATGATTGCAAAAGAAGTAGATGCAGTTCCAGAATCATGGCTTGCAGAATTAAAGACCTTTGGCATTACTGCATATCCACTGGAAGAGGGCAATCCTTTGCTAATCGCCAGTCTCTTCGGTGAGAAGGAGGAGCTCGAGGAAAAACTTGAACTTCTTGACACCCATGCCGAAAACATTGTCGAACTGAATTTGGGAAATTCGGCAATGAACGATACCCTTTCTGAATGGATCGGCCGTTTCGAAAATCTGACCAAATTACAACTGCAAAATACAAGAATCACAGACGAGTCAGTAGCAATATTCAAGGAACTTCCATACTTAGAATCGCTAAATCTATATGGAACGGCGATCAGCGATCAAATTTTTGAAATCGCCGAAAAAATGCCCGGTTTGAAATCCCTTTATCTGTACCAAACACAGGTTACCCCTACGACAACGGAAAGATTTCAATCTGATTTTCCCGATATTGCCGTTCAACATATTCCCAAAGATGCATTCAAATCCGTGACCCTATCAGCCCCAACCATAGTAGCCGCTACCACGTTCTTTAAAGATTCACTGCAAATTGCATTGGAAAACACTTTTGAAGAGTCGAAAATATTTTACACCCTTGACGGAACCTTACCGGACAGTACCGCCTTATCGTACAAAGGACCTTTTACCATAAAAGAGTCCACCACCGTAAGTGCGATGGTCTTTAAAGAGGGCTGGAAATCAAGTGAAGTAAATACACAAAGCTTTAAGACTACTGCTGTAGATTATGCCGATGTTTCCTTGAATACCCCACCTAATGAAAAGTACAAAGGTCAATTTGGCAAGACCTTGGTCGATTTAAAAAGGGGGTCCACCAACTTTGTCGATGGAAATTGGCTAGGTTATGAGGGAAGTCATTTCAGTACTACCCTGACCTTAAAGGAACCTAAGGAGATTTCTACCGTCTCAGTAGGTGCACTCTCCGCGCCTACCAGTTGGATTTTCTATCCCGTAGGACTGCAGGTATACGTTTCGGATAACGGAAAACAATTCAAACGAATCAAGAGCCTGCAATTCCCTAAAGAAGAACCGAACAATTCGGTCGCCCTCAAATTCTTTGATATCGAAATCCCCCCTACTCAGGCAAAATATGTCAAAGTTGAAATACGAAGTCCATTAAAAAATCCGTCATGGCACCCGAATCCTGGTGGAAAAAGTTGGATCTTTATCGATGAAATCATTCTCAACTAAAAAATATACCTCATGTCTCATACCTTAGTTCGATCATTGCTCATTTTACTGGTTTTGGTCTTTGCCATGTGCAAACCTGAAGCGGTCGAAAAAGACGTAAAACGGCCACCCAATGTGGTGTTGATTTTTACGGACGACCAGGGGTATCAAGATGTTGGTGTCTTCGGTGCGAATGATATTGCCACGCCAAATCTTGACCAAATGGCAGCCGATGGTATCAAGCTGACCAGCTACTATTCTGCCCAAGCGGTGTGTTCCGCTTCAAGGGCAGGAATCTTGACAGGTTGCTACCCCAATCGTATCGGCATTCACAATGCCCTAGGCCCTGACAATACCCATGGAATCAACGCCTCGGAAACTACAATGGCCGAAATGCTGAAGGCCCAAGGATATAAGACCGCCATTTATGGAAAGTGGCATCTCGGCCATCATAAAAAATTCTTGCCCACAAGACATGGTTTTGATGAGTGGTTTGGCATACCCTATTCCAATGATATGTGGCCTTTTCATCCACAACAGGGGCCCATTTTCAACTTTCCCGATTTGCCCTTGTACGAAAATGAGACCATTATCGATACCCTCGTCGAGCAGTCACAACTCACCACTCAAATCACGGAACGAAGTGTCGATTTTATCAATCGGAACAAGAACAACCCGTTTTTTTTGTACGTGCCCCATCCGCAACCTCATGTACCGCTGTTCGTATCGGATAAGTTCAAAGGGAAATCGAACAGGGGGCTATATGGCGATGTCATTATGGAAATCGATTGGTCAGTAGGTCAGATCATCGATGCCTTGAAAAGCAATGGGCTGGAAGAAAACACCATCGTCATCTTTACTTCCGACAATGGTCCTTGGCTCTCTTACGGAAACCATGCCGGGAGTGCTTTCCCCCTAAGAGAAGGAAAAGGCACGGCCTGGGAAGGTGGACAAAGAGAACCTTTCATTATGAAGTACCCGGCACAACTAGAACCCGGTCGCATTTTGGACACCCCGGTCATGGCAATAGACATGCTACCTACAATTGCCGAAATAACAGAGGCCAAATTACCTGAAAAAACCATTGACGGAAAAAGTGTTTGGCGTGTGCTGAACGGCGAATCGAGCAAAAGTCCACAAGAGGCTTATTTCTTTTACTACCGCGTCAATGAATTGTTCGGAGTGCGATATGGAAAATGGAAACTGTACTTCCCGCATCGTTATCGCACCATGGACGGTCAAGAATTGGGCAAAGATGGGTTGCCTGGTGACTATAGAATGATCGATATGGAAGAAATCGAACTCTATGATGTCGTGAACGATATCAGTGAAACCAAGAACGTCGCTGCGGAAAATCCTAAAATAGTGGACAAGATAAAACTGCTGGCCAATGACATGCGGTCGCGCTTGGGGGATTCCCTTCTAGAACTGGAAGGCTCGGAAACACGAGAGCCGGGTCGACTAAATCAATAACCTAAAAAGTCACGCCGAACGGAGTCGAAACGAGGTTAACAAAAATCGTCCTCGCCTACGCTCGAACTAACAGCACAACGCAATTGAGTAAACCCTTCAAATTCAAACAGTTTTCGATTCAGCAAGATCGGTGCGCCATGAAAATCGGTACCGATGGGGTATTGCTAGGTGCTTGGGCCAACATAGATCATAAACCTAACGCTATATTGGACATCGGTGCAGGTACCGGGATTCTCTCCTTGATGTTAGCACAACGAAGTACGGCAGAAAATCTGGAAGCAATTGAAATTGACGAAGGGGCTTATGAACAATGTGTCGAGAATTTCGAAGCTTCCCCTTGGGCGGATCGTCTATTCTGTTATCATGCCGGATTGGATGAGTTTTTGGAAGCGCCTGAAGAACCCTATGACCTGATCATTTCCAATCCGCCTTTCTATACAGAAGCGGTTCCCAGCGGAAATGAACCAAGAGATAGGGCGCGACAAAATCGATCTTTACCTTTTGAAGAATTGCTGGAGGGTGCATCAAAACTACTTTCTCCCGAGGGGCTTTTCTCCACCGTCATTCCTTTTAAAGAGGAAGCCGAATTCGTGACCTTAGCCGCATCTTTCGGCCTTTTTCCCAGCAGCATCCTAAGAGTTAGGGGAAATCCTTCGACGGCACTGAAAAGAAGCCTGTTGGAATTCCGTTTTAAGGAAGGCAAGCTGATGGAAGATGAGCTGACCATTGAAATTAAGCGACATACCTACACAAAGGAATATATCGCACTGACCAAGGCATTTTACTTGAATATGTAGTCTTTTATCTCCGTCGTTTCAGGGGTCTGGTCAGACAGGTTGGGCCGCCACCCCCTTTGACACTGATTTCTTGTCCGCTATAGGTCAATACTTCGCAACCTGCCTTTTCAAGGGCCTTCCGTGTTTTCGGATTGCCTTCGACCATAATACACTTTCTTGGCCCAACGGCCAGTACGTTACAACCCATACTGTCAAATTCATCATCCGGTACTTCGATCAGCTCAAAACCCAGGTCCCGCAGGTACGTTCTAAAACGAATCGGCATCAATGGTGAATACACTACTGCCAAATCTTTATCCACTGGACTTAATATCGACATCAAATGAAAAACATCAGTCTCTCCCCTGTAATGGGGCAAGTCGGCCACAATTACCTGAACACCATTTGGGGCAAGCAAGTGCTTCAATTGTCGAATTCCTTCGATGTTCGTGCGGTAAGTATGCCCTACGGCCAAAGTGGTTTCGTTTAACCAAGCTACATCGCCTCCTTCAATGGTTCCTGGGGATTCAATTACTCCTAAGACAGGAATATCATGGGCCATGAAGGCCTTGCGCTGCGCTGCGGGCTCCCCTCTTCTATCGGCCTTTCCCATCGAACAAATGATCATCCCAAAATCTGTAGCAATAGATGCGTCTCTACAATACACACTATCCAAAGATAATTGTGCATCGCGTGGAAAATAGCTCACATCGATCCCTTCATTTTTTAATAAGGCCTCAAAAGCACCGTACTCTATCTTCGCCAAGGTCAATTCGGGTTTGCTTAAGTAGTTTAAGGTTTCCCATTCCTCTTGCAATTTATCCTCATCGATAAAGGCATTGGTGACGGTTTTGATATATAGCGAAACCATTTGAAGGTATTCTGAATGATGCGTATGGGGCATGGTCAAATCTCTTAGTTGTTTTTGTTATTTCGGTATTTCATCCAAATATAAAAGGGAATGCCTGCTAGCAATAGTAGAAAGCCCCAGTAAACGGCCTCTTCCCCTGCTCCATAGATGGCCCATAAGGAGAAAAAGAAGGAGAGAATCCCTATTCCTACGGTCGAAATCTTATTTTTCATCTGATACTTTCGTTCTATAAGAATCAGTCCATAGGAAGCTGAAGTAAAAAGATAGGGTACTAAAGTGCACAAGGTGGACAAAAGGATAATGAATTTAAATTGTTCAACAAGTCCGCCGGTATAGTTCATAAGCATCACTATCGAGGAGAGTATACTACCGATAACCAACCCTAGAATGGGTACGCCTTTCTTATTTTCCTTTCTAAAAACCCTTGGAAACAGGTCATCTTGGGCGGTCGCCATTGCGATTTGACTTTGAATCAATATCCACCCGTTCAAACCCCCGAAGGCAGCGATTGCGGCGCCTATTGCAATCATGTCGCGACCCCATTCCCCGGCCATGATCGCCATGGCATCGGCAAAGGGTGCCGGGGAATGGGAGAGCAAATCCGAAGGAATCATTCCCATCACCACTACGGTACTCAACATGTAAATCAAAGTGGTGACAACCGTACCCAGAAGAGTCGCCCTGGGAATTGTTTTTTCTGGGTTTTCAATATTTCCTGCAGGAACTGTTGCACTTTCAACCCCTAAGAAGGCGTACAGGGTCATCGCCGCGGTTATGGCGATAGCGGCCATAGGGGTCTCAGAACTCGGATTGAACGGGGTGAAATTGGCAATATCAAAGAAAAAAAGGCCTCCGATTATGATGACTATTAGGGGAATCAATTTTAAAAGAGTGGTCACCACTTGCAATTTACCCGATTCCCGAACGCCCCTGCTATTGACCCAGGTCAATACCCAAATGGCCCCCAAGCCAACTAAGACGGCATATATGGCATTGGTTTCCAGAACAGGAAACAGCACACTTAGCGCACTGACGAAGGCGATGGCTATTGCCGCATTGGACACCCAGACCGAAATCCAATAGCCCCATGCGACTATAAAGCCTGCGAAATCACCCAGACCTGCCCTAGTATACGCATAAGGCCCGCCATTCTTATGACGTACTAAGACACTGAGTTTTCCAAAAACCTTAGCGAGTAGAAGAGCTCCTATCGCAGAAAAAAGCCATCCAAAAATACTAATACCCCCATAGGGCGCGAGTGCCGCAGGCATCATAAAAACCCCGGCCCCGATCATATTTCCAATCACAAGTGATGTGCTGGTCCATAGCCCTATTTTTTTTACTTCCATGTGCAATACTTTGGTTGGGCTATTTGTTGGATAATTAGTTACATTTGAGAGGCACCTTTTCGAATGTACAAATTAAATGGCAATGGGATATAACTTTGATATTGATCCGGATATTACCAAAGCGGAAACCTTACCAGCGTCGTTTTATCGAGATCCGGAAATCTTTGAGGCGCTCAAAAAGACCGTTTTCTACCGATCATGGCAATGGATCGGCGATACCACCTTGATAAATACCGCTCAAAACGCGTATCCCTTTATCTTGCTAGACGGATTTTTGACCGAACCCATGCTGTTGACCAAAGATGGCGATGAAACCATCCACTGTCTGACCAATGTCTGCACTCATAGGGGCAATTTATTGTTGGATGGGCCTGCAAAAACAAGAAAACTGATCTGTGGATACCATGGAAGGCGTTTTGCATTGGATGGGAACTTTGAACATATGCCGGAGTTCAAAGAGACCAAGGATTTTCCTAGACCTTGTGACAACCTCCACCGATTTCCATTACGAAGATGGGGGCCATTGCTTTTTGCCGGGCTACATACGTCTTTTGACTTTGAATCGGTACTAAATGACATGAACGAACGTGTCGGGTTTTTACCGCTTGATCAATTCGAGTTACATGAAAGCAGAGGCAAAGACTATATCGTCAATGCCCATTGGGCCCTGTACTGTGACAATTACCTTGAGGGCTTTCACATCCCTTTTGTGCATGAAGATCTCGATGCCGTTCTAGACTATGGAAGTTATGACACTGTTCTATACAACTACTGCAACCTTCAAATCGGTTATGCCGAGGGCGCTGAAGAAGTTTTCGATCTTCCTGATAATCATCCCGATTTCGGTAAAAAAGTGGCGGCCTATTACTACTGGGTATTTCCGAATATGATGTTCAATTTTTATCCCTGGGGACTCTCCGTCAACCTTGTGCAGCCCATCAGCATGAATCAAACCAAAGTAACCTTTAGCAGTTATGTTTATGATGTTGCAAAATTGGACAAAGGGGCAGGTTCAGGCCTTGACAAAGTGGAACTGGAGGATGAAGCGGTGGTCGAAGGTGTGCAAAAAGGGGTTCGATCCGAATTCTATAAGGCAGGAAGGTTTTCACCCAATCGGGAAAAAGGAGTACATCATTTTCATCGGCTTCTGGCAGAGTTCTTGAACACGTAGAGTGCTTGCCAAGCACTAATGAAATATAACAATACATCGGCTTATTGTTATATTTTTAATATTTATCTTTGTCAAAAATTGGAATGTATGCGACCCGATCTATTTGAAGCTCCCGACTATTACAACTTGGATGACCTGTTCTCCGAAGAGCATCTTTTGGTGCGTGATGCGGCCCGTCAGTGGGTGAAACGTGATGTTTCCCCTATTATCGAAGAATATGCGCAAAAGGCGGAGTTTCCCAAGCAGATTATCAACGGGCTGGCCGAGATTGGGGCATTCGGACCTTATATTCCCGAGGAATACGGAGGGGCCGGATTGGACCAAATCAGTTATGGGCTTATTATGCAAGAAATTGAACGCGGCGATAGTGGAGTTCGATCTACGGCCTCTGTACAGTCGTCGTTGGTCATGTACCCCATTTTTACCTATGGAAACGAGGCGCAACGTAAAAAATACCTCCCAAAATTGGCTACTGGAGAATGGATGGGCTCGTTTGGATTAACAGAGCCGAACCACGGTTCGAACCCTGGGGGAATGGAAACAAAATTTAAGGATATGGGCGACCACTATCTGTTGAACGGGGCCAAGCTTTGGATTTCGAACTCACCTTTCTGTGATATCGCCGTCGTATGGGCTAAAAATGAAGCGGGCCGTATTCACGGACTTATTGTTGAACGCGACATGGAAGGTTTTTCTACGCCCGAAACGCATAACAAATGGTCATTACGCGCTTCTGCCACCGGAGAGTTGATTTTTGATAACGTCAAGGTACCCAAAGAGAATCTCTTACCGGGCAAAAACGGACTAGGCGCTCCTTTAGGCTGCTTAGACTCCGCCCGTTATGGCATCTCATGGGGCGCTATCGGTGCAGCTATGGATTGCTATGATACCGCTCTTCGCTATGCCAAAGAACGGGTGCAATTCGGAAAACCCATAGCAGCATTTCAATTGCAACAGAAAAAATTGGCCGAAATGATCACCGAGATTACCAAGGCACAGTTACTGGCCTTCCGCTTAGGCCAACTGAAAAACGAAGGCAAGGCCTCTACGGCACAAATTTCAATGGCAAAACGCAACAATGTCGACATGGCCATCAAAATTGCACGTGAAGCAAGGCAAATACTAGGGGGAATGGGAATCACCGGCGAATACAGTATCATGCGTCATATGATGAACCTGGAAAGTGTCATCACGTATGAGGGTACCCATGACATCCATTTGTTGATTACCGGAAGTGATATTACCGGTATTCCTGCTTTTCAGTAGATTTGTAGCATCACATTAAATCCGAACAAAATGGTGAGATCTATAGCGCTTCTAGCGCTTATGTTGGCGTTGGCATGCAAAACCGAAAAGAAAGAGATCCAATCTACAGTTGTTTCTGAAACAGCTACTAGCGAAAGTCCAGAGCTCCAGACCCCCGACCAACTTTTAGGAGAACTTTTTGCGGATGTTCAATTAGCACAAGTTTTTGAAGATGGTAAAACCTTTGTCGATTGCAGGGCGAAGTACCCCTATGAGACCATTCGAACCAATTACGCCGCTCAAAAAACCAATTCCGAGTTTGATTTAAGGGCCTTTGTATTGGCCCACTTTGAAATTCCCCCTTCCATAACGTCCAACTTTAAATCAGACCCGAATCGTTCCGCTGTCGAACATGTGGAGGCCCTCTGGCCCGAACTTCAACGGCAGTCCGATGTCGATCAAAATGGAAGTACTTTGATTACTTTACCCAAACCATATATCGTTCCGGGAGGTCGGTTTCGCGAGGTGTATTATTGGGATAGTTATTTTACGATGCTCGGACTTGCGGAAAGTGGCAAATTTGATCTCATCAGAAATATGTTGGATAATTTTGCCCATCTGATCCAAACCGTAGGGCATATTCCGAATGGAAACCGCACCTATTACATCACTCGATCCCAACCTCCATTTTTTTCGCAAATGGTGGCCTTACTGGCCAAATATGAAGGGGATTCGGTCTATAGCACCTATAAGGAAGCGTTACGAACAGAATACGAGTTTTGGATGGCTGGTGCTGACTTGACTTCCGAACTCAACACAAAACCTATAAAACACTGTGTCAGTACACCTTCAGGAGTGATGAACCGTTACTATGATTTAGGAGATACGCCCCGTCAAGAATCTTATAGAGAAGATTACGAATTGGTTCAAGAAATGAACGGGGGAGCAAAAATGTACCGCGATTTACGCTCAGGAGCCGAATCAGGTTGGGATTATACGACCCGATGGTTCGCCGATGGAAAGACCATGGGCACTATTGAAACAACCGATATCATTCCCGTTGACCTCAACGCTTTACTCTTTGGTCTTGAAGAGGTCTTGATTCGATGTTATTCCGATGATGTCGCCTATACCGCCGCTTTAAAGACCAGCATGAAAAGTAGAAAGGACTTCTTGGAGAAGTACTCCTGGAACACGAACGATAAGGTCTTTGAAGACTTTAATTGGGTAAAACAGCAGCAGACCGGCATCAAATCGTTGGCCATGGTATACCCCCTATTCTTCAAGATGGCCACACAAGAACAAGCCGACGGAATCGCGGCATACTTAAGAAAGTATTTTTTAAAACCCGGTGGCCTACCCGCTACCTTGAATTATTCAGGTCAACAATGGGATGCTCCAAACGGTTGGGCACCGCTACAATGGATGGCCATTAAGGGCTTGGATCGGTATGGTCATTCCGACCTGGCAAAAACCATTGCAGAGCGTTGGGTAGCGCTCAACGAAAAAGTCTATGCCAATACCGGTAAGTTCGTCGAGAAAT
Organism: uncultured Flavobacteriaceae bacterium; assembly: GCA_947494565.1. Classification (GTDB taxonomy): domain Bacteria; phylum Bacteroidota; class Bacteroidia; order Flavobacteriales; family Flavobacteriaceae; genus Maribacter_C. The sequence continues at coordinate 150,499 of CANLVG010000013.1, forward strand.
ACAATGTGGAGGACATGACCCTTGAAGCCGGTGGAGGGGAATATCCGGTACAAGACGGCTTCGGGTGGAGCAACGGAGTGTACCTCGCCCTCAAGGCGTATGTAGAGGAGTAGGTTTCACCACGATACCAGACCAATCTCGATTTATTCTTCGATTCTTCGGTCGTATACCTTTTAGAATACTTTTTTTACATTAATTTGTAATTTCAACAATGTCCGTTATGAAAATATTCTTTCAAGTGGCTCTTCTATTTCTCATTCTCTCGTGCGAGAAACTGGAAGAACCCGCAACCTTTGAATTGACTACCGAAACTATTCCTGAAGAAGCAGGTTCGGTAAGCCCTTCGGAAGGAAAGTTCGGTTTGGACGAGAAAATCGACTTGGAGGCCACTCCAGCAGAGGGCTATTTTTTTATGGGTTGGACCGGCGACATCTCCTCAACGGAAAACCCAATGGAAATGGTTATAAAATCGGACAGGAAAATAACAGCGATTTTCGAAAAAATCGACGAGGACAAGGACGGGGTTGCTGACGACATCGACCAGTGTCTCGAAACCCCGGAAGGAGAACAGGTGGATGAACAAGGCTGCTCGGAGAGCCAAAAGGATACCGATGATGATGGAATTCAAGACAGCATTGATAACTGTCCAGAAACGAACGAAGGGGAAACGGTCGATGAAAATGGTTGTTCAAATGGACAAAAGGATACGGACGGGGACGGTATTAACGATGCTTTGGATGTGTGTCCTGAAACTCCCGAAGGGGAGGATGTAAATGAACAAGGTTGTGGCGATACCCAAAAAGACTCCGATAATGACGGGGTTATGGACGATCTCGACCAATGCCCCGAAACGCCCGAAGGGGAGGATGTCGATGAGCAGGGCTGTGCCAATACCCAAAAAGATTCAGACGGTGATGGAGTGACCGATGACTTCGACCAATGTCCTGAAACACCCGAAGGTGAGAATGTCGATGAACAGGGCTGTGCCGATACTCAAAAAGATTCGGATAATGATGGAGTGACCGACGACCTCGACCAATGTCCTGAAACATCCGAAGCGGAGGATGTCGATGAACAGGGCTGTGCCAATACCCAAAAAGATTCAGATGGTGATGGGGTGACCGACGACCTCGACCAATGCCCTGAAACACCCGAAGGGGAAGATGTCGATGAACAGGGCTGCGCCGACACCCAAAAAGATTCGGATAATGATGGGATGACCGACGACCTCGACCAATGCCCTGAAACACCCGAAGGGGAAGATGTCGATGAACAGGGCTGCGCCAACACCCAAAAGGATTCTGACAATGATGGGGTTACGGACGACCTCGACCAATGCCCCGAAACTCCTGAAGGAGAAATAGTTGGCGAAGATGGGTGCGTCATTAGATTAAAAACATACGTTCCGGATGATCGATTTGAGCAAAAGTTGATTACTGAAGGGTATGATGATGTCATGGATGACTATGTGCTTACCTCCAAAATTTCAGAGGTCGAAAGGCTATTTCTTTCAGGAATTAAGGATTTCACAGGGCTAGATGCCTTTGTCTCCTTAGAATATCTTTTTATCGGGGATTCTGGAGATCGCACTTATGACTTCAATGCAGGTGATTTCCCAAACCTATCCGAACTAACTTTAAGTTTTGTCCAGTTGAAGTCTCTCAAAATAGATGAGACCAGCAATCTGCAGTATTTATATCCTAGTATGGGATTGGAAACTTTGATTGTAACGAACAATCGCAGCCTTACCTATTTAAGCTTACGTGAGTCACATGTAAAATCCGCTATAATTTCAGGGAATCCAAATTTAAAAGGTTTTGGCGCAGGCGATTTCCATGAGGGTGGTGGACTTGATGAACTTACGTTGACAGATAACCCTTCATTGAAATCTTTGAGTTTCTCTAACATTGAAATCAAACAGTTCAATTTATCGGATTATTCTACAATTGAATCGTTTGGCGCAGAGGCAATATATACCGGTTTACCATTTGAACTATCCGATTTTCCGAATTTAAAGCATTTAACGCTTAGCAATATGTATCAAGAGATCGATATATCATCCAACCATGCCTTAGAAACTTTGAACATCTCTGATTCGGGCAATGGAAATGAATTGGACATCTCCAACAATGGTGCCCTAAAAAAACTAATATACTATATAGAAGAAGGCATTGAAAAATTAGATTTGTCGCATAATATACTTCTTGAAAACATTGTGATAGGAGGAAGCATCACTTGTATTAAGGTCAACCAACAGCAGTTTGATAATATTCCCCCCAATTGGAAAATTGGGTCTGCTATGGAATATGCTCTTGAATGCCCTGATTAGAGTCTTGGATTATGAGCAAAAAATATTCAAAAATCAAATACTGTATGCTATCCTTTTTGTCCGATATATTAATCGGGCATAGCTTCGCTGATATCAAATTAACTCTAGATTTCCTGGACCTTTATTAAACGGACTCTAATCGATTTACTAATAGGAGTCTTACTCCCATCCGCATAATGATTGTAAGGCACCAGCACATTGGTTTCTGGAAAATAGGCCGCTAAATCCCCCTTCGGAATAGCGTAAGGAATCACCTTGAAATTATTCGCCTTTCGCACAATCCCATCATAGGTGCTGGTCATGTGTACCACATCGAACTTTTGTAATTGGGCATCCTTCATGTCTGCAGGGTTCATAAAAAGAACCCTTCGTGCATTGTATACTCCACGGTAACGATCATCCAATCCGTAGATTGTGGTATTGAACTGATCATGGGACCGAATGGTCATCAATAGATACTCATCCGGTGCCAACCGATGTTCCGGAACTGTATTGATGGTCAATTGCGCCTTACCATTAGGTAGTTTGCTGAAATCCAATTCGCGGACGTTGTTGGGCAAATAATACCCGGCCCCTTTCGAGCGATTTTCAGTATGGTCAAACCCCTTGACCACCAAATCGATTTTTTCGCGAATGTGTTCGTAATTTTCCGCCAGCGATTTCCAATCCATTGAATGCTTGCCTTCAAAAAAAGTATCCGCCAATTCCGAGATGATATCGGGTTCGCTTTTGATAGTATCGGAGGCTGGTTTCAATAGTCCTCTAGACTGGCGTACCTGCCCCATACTGTTCTCGACCGTTATATGACGTAACTTCCCATTCTTCATGTCCTTTTCCGAACGCCCATACGTCGGAAGGATGAGACCTATTTTTCCAGTGACCAAGTGGGTACGGTTCAATTTGGTACTGACTTGAACCGTTAGATTACAATTCTGAATGCCTTCTGCCGTATAGGCCGTATCGGAAGCGGCCATGAGAAAGTTACCGCCCAAACACATGAAGAATTTTGCCTTTTCTTCATACATCGCCTTCATTGCCCCAACGGTATCGTACCCTTCTTTTGAGGGCGGCACAAATCCCAAGTGTCTTTCTATTCTCTCGTTTAACTCTTCATTGACAAAATGCATGATGCCCACACTTCGGTCACCTTGTACATTACTATGACCTCGTACCGGACAGGTGCCCGCGTTGGGCCTACCAATGGCGCCTTTCAACAACAGGAGATTGACGAACTCACGAATATTCTCGACCCCATTTTTATGTTGTGTCAAACCCATGGCCCAGCACACGACTATTTTTGATTTTTTGGCCAATAACTCGACTACCGCATTGATTTTGTCCAACTCGACGCCACACTGTTGGAGTAGTGCTTTTTCATCATAGGTTTTCAAATCGGCCAGTAAAGCTTCGTAACCGTCAACATATCGTTTTATGAAATCATGATCAAAAACCGTATCGCTAATGGCGTCCAAAGCGGCCAACTTGATCAAAATCAATTTCATCAGCGGAATGTCTTGATTGATTCTAACAGGAAGGTGAAAATCCGCAATATCCTCTCCTGAACCGATCCATCCCTTCAAGTGCTGTGGGTTTTTGAAGTTCACTAATCCGGACTCCTTCAACGGATTGATACTAATGACTTTTCCGCCGTTTTGCTTACACTTTTCAAGAGCGGATAACATACGTGGATGATTGGTGCCGGGGTTTTGGCCTGCAACAATGACCACCTCAGCCCCATACAGATCTTCCAATTTCACAGAACCCTTTCCTATACCCAAAGTTTCACTCAAGGCCACTCCACTTGATTCATGACACATATTGGAGCAATCGGGCATGTTGTTGGTACCCAAAGCACGCGCGAACATTCCATATAAAAAAGCGGCCTCGTTACTCGAACGCCCTGAGGTATAAAAAATAGCTTCGTCCGGGGAATTCAATTTTTTGAGCTCGGTGGAAATCAATTGATAGGCTTCTTGCCAACCGATGGGTTCATAGTGAATACTACCTTCGCGTAACACAAGTGGTTCAATGAGCCGTCCGAATTTATTCAACTCATAATCGGTCAACAACGAAAGTGCTTCAACAGAATGTTGTTTAAAAAAGTCCGCACCGATTTGGGAGGTCGTGGCTTCATCGGCCAAGGCCTTTGCCCCGTTCTCACAATACTCTGCTACTTTAGAGGGTTTTTCCGGATCTGGCCAAGCGCAACTTGGGCAACTGAATCCATCTTGTTGGTTCATATCCAACAAGGCCGTCATCGACCTGACCACGCCCATTTCCTTAAAACTATGGCGCAAGGCCGCTTGAACTCCTAAAGGTCCTGCAGCGACTCGCATAGGGTCTTTCAATTTGATATCCAAAAAATCCTGATTGCCCCGTATAGAGACATTTCTCGTAAACTTGACTGCCATGTGCTACTGATGTGAACCATAAAGTTAGGCTTTATTTCGGGACCCATGTGGCTAAAAGGGCACTTATGAATTGCCAGAAAACAACTTTGTGGCCATTCACCACAACTTTCCCTTGCTACACATCATTTCTTTTCTCGAATCGGGCGCTCCACATATCTTTGGAGGGTAATTAAAGAGTAAATTTTTTCATTTTCATATAGTGTTCTCGTAAAAGAGCTCCGATCGAAAGACGGAGCTCTTTTTAGTTTTATTCCGATTGGGTTGCTCTTAGGTTGTCTTTTCAAGCACTACCGATCCAGCTACCAAATCGTGGATCGCTTTTTTCTTCTCGTTCCCGGTAACCGTTAAAAGGGAAAACCAGCCTAATGAAGCTTTAAAGACAAATCGAAGCAAAGCCGCAAAAAAAGAAATGTTCTTACTTCGGTTGCGATCTTTCTTTACAGAGATACCCGCATAGGAATGCCCTATAGTACCTCCATAAACACTTGTGAAAATAGGGTCATAACATACAAATATCAGCACAAAGGCCGTAATCCTGATGTATTGTGGTACGGTTTCGAACTGTGCGAAAATTTCAGAAATCAGATACACAGCGGCAATTAAGAGTATACTATCGATAACTGCGGCTTTTACCCGGTCGGGGAGTTGAGCGTAATTCTTTTCCTTCATAAGTATTCGAATGTACTAATCCTAAACTATACGGCATAAAAAGCGGCTGATAATGCCATATTAAAACCAAGGTTGTTAAATTAATTTTTTTACTTGTCTTCTAAGATAAATCCAAGATTTAGAATAGCGCCTGCTTACGATGGATTTTCCTTAATTGATCCTACCATCCCTTATCAATTTAAAGGCAACCTTGCGCACCCCATGGTCGGTATCCCATTCTTTTGTTTTTTGAAAACCAAACTGCTGGTACAGGTTTTTTGCGGGATGATTGTCCAGGCCTGTTTCCACAGTAAACGATTTAACGTCATGGGTATCAAGAACAAATTGAAGCAAAGCACTGGCCATTCCTTCTCGGAATGAATCAGGATGTACGACCAAACTTTGGATATGAATGGATCGCAACTCCATCTTTAATTCTATTACACCTTTTAAGTTCTGATTTTTGTGGTAGCCGTAAAAGGTGTTCTTACCGTTCAGAAAAGCAGCCAAAGGTCTTTGCAAGGGTGGAAAATCAACGACCTTCAACAACTTGGCCTCAACGGCATAAGCGGCCTGAAAGATTATTCGAATGCGCTTCGACGTTGCGTTCGTGGTATGATCAAGTTGTACTATCATCGTGAACTTCCGATTGCCCGATCTGTTGGTATAGGGCGGCACCTATTTTCCCAACCACACCAACGACTAGGGCGTTGCCCATAAAGAAGGCGCGTTTGGTATCGGTGATTCCCTCCAGTTTCGTGTGATTGTCGGGAAACATGTTCAGGCGTTCCAATTCCACGGGGGTCAATCTTCGAAGACCCTTTTTGGTATGGACTACATGCTTAAAACGCGACGCCGACTTCCCTCCTTCTCCTGTGATAATAGTTCTTGAGGCATTGTCCAACGCATCAGGAAACACCATACTACCCTCGCTATAGTTGTATTCAAACCCGGCCGCTGTTTTTCTGATTTCCTTTTTGGCACCTTTCAAATAACTCCACTTGGGCAGGTCTTCTTCGGCGATAAAAAAATCTTCGGTTACTTCCCCGTTCTGAAGAATATCGCCCAAAACCGTGCGCTTTCCCTCAAAACTAGCCATAGTCTTCAAAGTGTGCACTTTCCCTTGAGACATTAGCCCGGTATTTTGAAAAGGGGATAACTTTCCATCTTTATTGAACGTTTCGGTAATGGAAACCAAATCTCCGTTCAATTCAAAGTCCAGACAATTCGAGACATCGGTTCTTACGGGAAAGGCATTGGCAATGGTTCCCTGCTTTAACAACCAATCTGTCTTATTTGATTTAAGAAGTTTTTTGTAAGCTGAAGTGGACTTATGGTAAGCGATGAAAAAAATTCGTCGTCGTCGTTGCGGCATCCCATATTCGGCCGCATTGATGACGCGCCACTCTACCGCATAGCCCAAATCATCCAAACTTTTGAGTATTACGGCATAATCACGTCCGCGCTGATTCGATGGGGATTTTAACAGCCGATCTACATTCTCTAAAAAAAGGTATTTGGGCTTGTTCTTTTTTTCAGAAAGAATTCTGTGGATGGTCCACCAAAGCACTCCTTTTTTACCGATCAACCCTTTGGAGTTATGTAGTGTTGTCGCCACGGAATAATCTTGACACGGAAACCCACCTACGAGCAAATCATGATCAGGTATTTCAGCACTACCGATCGAAGCAATGTCTTGATTGGAATGATGCTCGCTTCCGAAACGAGCTTCATAAACCCTGGATGCGTGTTGCATCTTTGTCGAAGGTTCCCACTGGTTACTCCAAATCACTTCATAGTTCGGACTTTCAGGTTTCGGAAAACCTTCCAATCCCAGACGAAAGCCCCCTACACCTGCAAAAAGTTCAACAACTTTGATTTTCATTTGAACATTCAGAATTCATAAACGAAACTATTGGTTTTTTCAATACGATCCTAGCGACACAAAAGTTTTAAATACAGAGGTTTTGAACAACTACCCGGACTTGGGCATATTTCGTTCTTTTTCTTGAAAAACCTTTACACTGGTTTTCATATCGGCATATCTCGGATCTTGAATATAATCTTGCTTCTTCATTTTAAGGACCTCAATACTTAAAAACCCAAATTCACTGACCACCTTGCCATAAAAACGGTAAACACCCTTACCCCGAAAATGATACTGCGCGGCCACGGGGGGAAACAATACCGTATCGAAAACCTTACCTTCTTGATCGATCATTGTGGCAAAATGCATTCGCTTTCCACTATGGGTGCTCGTATTCTTGACCGTGACCAAATACCCGTAAATATCGATATGATGGTTCAGAAAATGCTTAAGGTTCCTGACACATCGATTATTCTTGGGGGGATCGGCCAATAGATCAAACGGACTGCACAAGCAGAAGCCCAAAAGCTCCAATTGTGTGAAGGCCATTTCAAGAGCTGTAGTATGTAATTGCGGAATACGAAAATCTTGATGCCGCGGCGGAAACAATTTTGGATGGTCGATTTTTGCGTTCTTGTTCAAAAAGAGATGGGCTTTCCATAACAATTGGTGCTTATTGACGCCCGTAAACCGAAACGCATCGATGCGAATCAAGATACTGATCTGATCAACGGTGATAAAAACCCGATCTAGAAATGCTTCCAGGGAGGTAAAATAACCATTTGCCATTCTTTCCTTTAAAATACGTTCGGCAACCCGGTTCTCCAATTCGCGCAAGTAACCAAATCCCAGAAAGATTTCCTTTCCATAGATTACATTTTTATTGAAGCTTCTATTGATACACGGCGGATGGATCGTGGCCCCCATCATGCGCGCCTCGTGCACATAAAACTCGGAGCGGTAAAATCCGCCACCGTTGTTCAATACAGCTACCATATACTCTAATGGATAGTAGGCACGCAGAAAAAGGGTCTGATAGCTTTCTACGGCATACGATGCCGAATGCCCCTTTGCAAAGGCATAGCCTGCAAAACTGGCAATTTGGTTCCAGATTTCCGAAATAAGACTTTCTTCATAACCCTTGTTTCTACAGTTCGCGAAAAACTTATCCTTTACTTTTTGAAACTCTTCGCGCGACCGGAATTTTCCGCTCATACCCCGACGCAATACATCGGCCTCGCCCAAATCAAGCCCTGCGAACAGGTTGGCTACCTTGATAACATCTTCTTGATATACCATTACCCCATAGGTTTCGGGCATGATATTTAACATAACCGGGTGTGCTTTTTCTTTCTCCCTGCCCGGATTGCGATGTCGCAGAATATATTCCCGCATCATTCCGCTTTTTGCGACACCTGGTCGAATAATCGAACTTGCAGCGACCAAACCCAGATAGTTATCGACCTCCAATTTTTTGAGCAACATGCGCATGGCAGGTGACTCTACATAGAAGCACCCCATGCACTGTGCCGTTTTGACCAGGGCGTTGATCTTAGGGTCTGTGATAAACCGCTTGACATTATGAATATCGAAACTACCTGATTCGTCAGGTCGATTGTAGGCAATGATCTCCAAAGACTCCTTGATCTTTGCCAGTCCGCGCTGCCCCAAAATATCGAACTTGTAAAGCCCTACATCTTCCGCAATGACCATATCATATTGTGTGGTAGGAAAGCCTTTAGGAGGAAGATTGGTCGCCGAGAACCAATGCAAGGGCCTTTCACTGATCAATATCCCTCCCGCATGAATACTCAAATAATTGGGCATGCCTTTGATCAAGCGGCCATACTTTAACACCAATAGCGATACCTCATCAAGTTTTGAAGGGTCATACCTTCCCTCGGAAAGGAAATCGATCTCACTTTTCGGAAGCCCGAATACTTTGCCCAATTCACGAATGACCCCTCGATCCTTAAAAGTTACGTAGGTGCCCAGAAGAGCTACATGCTTAAAGCGATCAAAAATATACTGGGTCATCTCAGGCCTATCACGATGGGAAAAATCGATATCAAAATCCGGCGGATTGGCACGGTACAAATTGATGAACCGTTCAAAATACAGATCTAAATCAATGGGATCTACATCGGTAATCCGAAGTAGGTAAGCCACAATACTATTGGCTCCACTACCACGACCTACATAAAAAAAGTCTCTTTTTCGTGCCTCGGAAACAATGTCCCAATTGATCAAAAAATACGAAACAAACCCCTTCTCCTTGATCAGCTGTAATTCTTTCCGTAATCGGTCATAAATATCCTTTCCCGGGTTGTGATAGCGATAGGGCAACCCCTCTTGACAAAGTGCTTCGATCAGTTTTTCATCCTCGTCTCGATTACCTGTGTAAGTAGCAAGGTTTTGTGGCCTACGCTCCTTGGAAAAATCAAAATGAATGGTGCATGAATTTAACAAACGTTCCGTATTCTCTAGAATGAAAGGATATTCGGAAAAGGCAGCCGCCAAATTTTCGATCGGAAACATTTTTTCATCTTCATTTCCTTCTTCGGTCTTCTCGAGCTTACTCAGCAGCATATTATTATCAATAGCCCGCAACAATCGGTGTGCATTGAAATCGCGTCTATTGCGAAAAGTAACAGGCTGCTGTACCACCAATTTGTCTTTCAACTTCAATAGTTTGGAAAATGGCAAACGACGTAAATCGGCAATGGAAATCCCAATAAATTCATCTACGGCAAAATCATACTGGTTGTTCAATACTGCCTTTTCAAAAGGATATACCACATAAGCATGTTCAAATTCGGGAGCGATCGAAGCGAACTTTTTTTCATGATGCAGGTGTGCCGAGAGAAAATCGTTCAGTTCTAAATAGCCTTCATTGTTTTTTGCAATACCGATGAAACATTGATCTACCCCATTCCGAAAATCGATCCCTAAAATAGGTTCAATATCATATTTTGGAGCCAAGCGCACGAAATTGAGTCCGGCCGAAGTATTGTTGATATCGGTCAGTACCAGCTTGGCCACATGGTTTTTTTGAGCGAGACGCAAGAGTTCCTCTTCGGAAAAGGTTCCAAAGCGAAGGCTGTAGTATGTATGACAGTTTAAATACATTGCATAGTATTGGATTCCAAGCACCAAATTCCAAATCACAAATTCCAGACAACAAAATTGAAATTCGGAATGCTAGACCGTACCTAAGAAGCCTTCGAAATTTAGTTTTACGAACTTGACCTTTTATTGATGATTGATGATAAAATTTTTCTACGCTCAACGGCCTCAATGATTAACTCTCCAGCTTTTGAGCTATAGCCACTATTTAAATCCTTCAGAAGTTTTAGCCAATATTCTCCCTCTTTAGCTTCTTTTCTTGCAATCTTAGCTCTCATCAAAAAATCTTTCTCACCAAGCTTCTCGTTAGCTTCAATATAATTTGCTCCTACTGATCCTGACGCTCTGATAAGTTGCTTTCCATCCTCAATATTATTTAAAGTCTTCGGTAACATTTTTATAAAAAAGCGGCACTCCCTTGCACACAAATATGTTCTCTCCTCTAAATTGTAAATCTTATTTCCCATGTCCTTGGCATTTGGAATTTATGATTTGGAATTTCTCTATTGTTTTCGATGCGCCAATACGATCGGGGGTTGCCCGTTGAACGGATTGTGCATTCGCCCTATGGTGTTCTTTCCCATCGCCGAGGCACGTACTACGCTTTTATCACCGTAGCGATTTCTGATAGTATCCATGGCCCGATATAAATTCAAGGCTTCCTCCGTGTCTTCGAACATATTGATCTGATAGTTTCCGCTGACCAAATGACTGAACCGAATACCGATCAACCGTACCAATAACCTTCTGTTATAGAGTACCTTGAACAGTTCTAAAATCTTCGGGATTAAAATATGATCGGCACTGGTGTACGGAATTCGCATTTGCTTTGAGTAGGTATTGAAATCGGAATACCGGATCTTGACCGCAATGCAAGCAGTGAGCTTCTCGCCCCGTCGTAGCTGATAGGCCAGATTTTCGGTCATGGCGATCAAAAGACCCCTTAATTTGACCACATCGATAGTATCTTTATCGAAAGTGCGTTCATTGGAAATCGACTTCCGTTCCCAAAAAGGAATCACGGGGGTATTGTCGATGCCGTTTGCCCGTTTCCAGATGACGGTTCCGTTTTTACCGAGTACGCGTTGCATCACATCCATAGGCATTTCTTGTACGGTACGGATCTGTCGTAATCCTAGGTTACGAAGGGTTTGATAGGTCTTATCACCTACCATGGGTATTTTTTTGATGGAAAGGGGGGCCAAAAAGGTTTTCTCTAGTCCAAAATCGATTTTCAATTGATTGTTAGGTTTGGCTTGCCCTGTAGCTACTTTTGATACTACTTTATTGGCCGATAGGCCAAAGGAAATAGGGAGTCCGGTTTCCTTTATGATCTTTTGTCGCAGTTCAGAGGCGTATTTATATGATCCGAAAAAACGGTCCATGCCAGAGAGATCGGCATAGAACTCATCGATGCTCGATTTCTCGAATAGCGGCACATACTCCTTTATAATTTCAGTCACCAGATCGGAGTGTTTGCTATAGGTACCCGCATTGCCTTTGATCCGTATCGCCTCCGGACATAATTCTTTTGCCATTTTCATAGGCATGCCCGAGTGAATACCATACCCCCTGGTCTCATAGCTACAAGCGGCCACTACGCCACGATCGCTAAGCCCTCCGACGAGTATCGGCTTATCTTTTAAACGACTATCGAGCAGACGTTCCACGGATACAAAAAATGTATCAAGATCAAGATGTAGAATGTTTTTGGTCATCACTATCCTAAAAAGGGATAGCTAATTTATGGAAATATTCCTATTTTATGGAATATTTCCTATTTTTTAAAGAAGAATATAAAAAATAACTTCCGTTCCCCGATTTTCAATACCACATAGCTAATGTTCTCACGTATATCAATAAAAAAGCCTCCAACATAAGTTGAAGGCTCTTCAGCAATGGGGTTCGATTTTCATCACATCAAATTTGGGTTACTAATCAAAAGCAAAGCCGGTAAACATTCTAAATAGCAATGCATATAGTCCGATAGAAATAAGGGCAAAGCAAAACCATGAAAATACTTTCAAATAGTTCTTTAGAATATAATTCCCTAGGTTTCTGAATCCCTCTAAATAAATTTCCTTAATAAGTAATGTCGTCTTCATAATCGTTTCATTTTAATCGTTATACACTACTTAAACAACAAAGGGCGTGCTAACTTGACTGAAAATTCGAAATACTGGTCGAAATGAATCGGAAAAAAGATGAACTACACAAAAACAACTTATTTATACCACGAATTTTTGACCTCATGATAGACTCAAAAAGCACATCTAACAAGTATTCATGATTAATTATTCACAATATTCAAACCTCTTTTCTGTGTTATTTATATATAAATCACATAAAAATCAAGAAATAGATTTTTTTTGATCAAATCTATTCCTATATTCGTTAACGTACACGCATTGTTACGTTAACGTTCACGAGACAACTATCGAAACGATTCACGGTACACTTTCAAAAAACTAACAAAAAAACGCACACCGATCATGATAAGTACCAGCAACAGCCCTTGACTTTTTTTGAAAGAGCGATTGCGTCATATAAGACCATACTGCCTTCTTTCCTTCGAACTTTTCACGTACTAGCTATTCTTCTTTATTCTAGTACTACGGATAAACAACTACTTAACTAACTTAAATTAGAGCATGATATGAAAAAATTACACGTAAAGAAACTTAAGCCAAAGGCACGAAGTTTATTGTTATCGGTCCTTCTCTGCATATCGACCGTTTCGCCTCTTGCGGCAAATACAACTAATGCATCCGCCCTACCGGAAGCAATTCAATCTACGATTACCGGTACCATTACTGATGAAAGTGGTATTCCACTATCCGGAGCCAGTGTTGTGGTGAAAGGTACTACCACAGGGGCCGTTGCCGATTTTGATGGAAACTACACCATTAACGCAGCTTCCGATGCTACCTTGGTATTCAGCTATGTCGGGTATGCCGCCTTAGAGGTTGCCGTCAACGGTAGGTCAAGCGTTAATGCTTCCCTAGAACCTGATGCCGCAGCGCTCGACGAAGTGGTACTGGTCGGTTACGGTACTCAAAAAAGAGGTGAAGTAACAGGTTCGATCGAAACCGTTACCGCCGAGCAATTGAGCATTGTTCAGGTGGCGAGCAGTATAGATGCCATTAAAGGTCAAATTGCGGGGGTCGATGTTCAATCACAAGGGGGTCGACCAGGTCAAAACCCAACGGTACGAATTCGTGGGCGACGGTCTATCAGTGCTTCCAACGACCCTTTATATGTAGTCGACGGTATACCACTCATAGACGGACCGAATTCCATGGCGGATATCAATCCGGATGACATTGCATCGATGCAGGTCTTAAAAGATGCCGCAGCAACTGCCGTATATGGCTCCAGGGGCGCGAACGGTGTCATCTTGGTTTCTACAAATCGCGGCAGGGTCGGCAAAACAAAAGTGACCTACAGTAGCCGTTACGGAATCACCTCAGCGGTACGTACGGTAGATATGATGAATGGCGCGGAATTCGCCGCCCTTAAAAGAGAATCGAGAAGAGTAGGTGTCAATGACGGTGACCCGGCTTGGAATGGAGTCATCCCGACCGAAGCGGAGGTTTTCTTAGACCCGGTAGAATTGGAGTCCATTGCCCAAGGGCGATCGACCGACTGGCAAGACTTGGTGCTTGGTGATGGTTGGCAGACCAACCATCAATTGGGTATCAGTGGTGGATCGGAGAATACGACCTTCAGCACTTCTATTGGTTACTTCAAAGAACAGGGGATTATCAGTAATCAGGATTTCGAACGCTTTTCCGGTCGCTTGGCCGTAGACCATAAAATCAACGATATCTTTAAAATAGGTGCTTCATTTCTCTTGGCCAAGACCGAACAAAATTGGGGATCCAACGCTACGGTACAGGAAGCCTTGGCCAATAACCCATTGGGGGTACCTTATGATGAAAATGGCGAATTATTATTTCTACCTACCAATGATGGTATACGAACCAACCCCTTAAGCGAATTAGTGGAAGGTGCCTATATAGATGAACGCACCCAAACCCGGATATTTGCACCAATATACTTTGATGTGAATATTATGGAAGGGCTAAAGTGGACCACTACTTTCGGCCCCGATATTCGAATCGGTAGACGAGGTAGGTTTGCTGGGAGTTTGACCAATACCAACCGTGGAGGACCAGGTTTCGCCGAAATAGAGAACATCAATGATTTTGGATATACACTCGAAAATTTATTGACCTATAATACCGCATTGACCGATCGTCAAAATTTAAAGGTCACATTATTACAAAGTATTCAAAAATCACGAATAGAACGGTCCTTCGGCAATGCTGCCGGTATTCCGTATGAATCACAGTCCTTTTACAATTTGGCATCTGGCACACAAGGTGGTGTTGTCGAATCGAGTTTAACAGAGTGGGCCTTGGCTTCCTTTATGGGAAGGGTCAATTACGATTTCGACGGCAAGTATTTATTTCAAGCTTCCCTAAGAGCGGACGGTTCCTCAAGATTGGCGCCTGGTAATCAATGGAAGTACTTTCCCGGGGTTTCGGCCGGTTGGCGAATCGACCAAGAGGACTTTTTAGCGGATACCTCGGTGTCCGAGTTAAAACTTAGAGCTTCTTATGGCGAGGTCGGTAATACTTCTGTCGACCCTTATCAAACAGCTGGAAGACTAGGCAGTACTGTCTATGCCTTTGGGGAGGCACCTGCACTTGGTTTTGGATTAGATGAAATACCTAACGAAGATTTAACGTGGGAGGTTTCAAAAACTCTGGACATTGGTTTGGATTACGGCCTATTCAACAATCGACTAGTAGGTTCCCTTGACTGGTTCCGCACCAACACCGTAGACCTTCTGCTACGAAGAACCTTGCCTACGACATCAGGGTACGAAGAAGTGCTTCAAAATGTCGGAGCTACGCGAACCACAGGTGTAGAATTCAGTGTAAGTGCCGGTATCATCGATAATGATGGTGACGGGTTTAATTGGGACGTGGACTTGAATATCTCCACCTATAAAGAGGAAATCGTAGAACTGGCATTAAAGGATGAAAATGGAAATCCTGTAGACGACACCGGTAATGAATGGTTCATTGGGCAACCCATCAGTGTATTTTTCGACTATGAAAAAATCGGTATTTGGCAAGCCAATGAGGTAGCGGAAGCACTTGCACAAGATAACAAAGTACCCGGTGAAATCAAGTTAAACGACCTCAACGGCGATGGAGTCATCACCCCTGAAGATCGTAAAATATTGGGTACGGATGTACCGGATGTTTATGGTGGTTTCAACAATAAGTTTTCTTATAAAGGTTTTGATTTGGGTGTTTTCTTTGTCTACAGACTCGGGCAAACGGTACAGTCAGGTTTCAACGCCCAGAACAACTCCTTATTTGGACGGTATAATAACTTGGATGTGGATTATTGGACTATCGACAATCCGACAAATGCGAACCCAAGACCGAATGAAAATCAGGAAAGTCCAAGAAATGGGTCAACACTTACCTATTTTGATGGCGGCTTCATCAAGCTTCGGAATATTTCCTTAGGTTATAACCTGCCTGAATCGATAACGACAAAACTAGGCATGGAAAAGTTGCGACTATCCGTTTCCGGACAGAATTTGTTCTTTATCACCGATTTTCCGACCTACGATCCAGAAGTTGGGGAAACCTTTAACGATGATGGTGAGCGTCAAAACGCCGTGAATAGTGGAATCGTACCAAGCAATAAGATGTGGTCATTAACTTTAAATGCCACCTTTTAGGGGATAAAAAATTGTTAGTTTAAATAGTATAATTTAAATATTATGAACAGAAAAATTTATATAATCTTAGTTTCAGCGCTGGTCTTTGGCATGAATTCCTGCGATGATTTTATAGAAGAAGAACTGATAACCGATGTTTCAGCAGCCTCCTATTACACTACTCCAGGTGGTTTACGAGATGCCGTCAAAGCGACCTACGCCAGCCTAAAGCCCTTTTACGGGCAAGAAATCGGTGCTGCCATGACCACCTTCGGTACGGACATTTGGACAAACGGTGCCGATGGGGGACATAAATTCTTTAATTTTTATGATGGTCAACTCAATGGAGAATCAAGTTACATCAACCAATCTTGGACTACGTGGTACCAGGGCATCAACCAAGCGAACGCCGTAGTCAACCGCTCGGCGGATGTGGAAATCGATGATACGGAAAAGACCATACTATTAGGGGAAGTACGCTTTTTAAGAGCATACTATTACTTCCATATCGTCACCACTTTTGGCGACGCCCATTTGAGTTTAGAGGAAACCGAAGGTGTTGAAGTAGAAGCCAATAAAACACCCCAGGCCGAGATTTATAGTCAGGCCATCATACCGGATTTGGAGTTTGCCATTGCAAATTTACAAGATGAACCATTTGATGGGGATTATGGTCGGGTTACCAAGGCCGCGGCTGAATTTCTATTGGCCAAGGTATTGCTAACTCGAAGCTATAAATCATTCGCTGAGAGTACGGATGCTTCAACAGCGGAGACCTTGTTCGGGAATGTTATCAACAATTACAGCTTCTCGCTACTCCCCAACTATGCCGATTTATGGGATATCGATAACCAAGAGAACAGTGAGATGGTGTTCGTGCTTCCCAATTCGAAATCTCAGGTCGATAGCGGCATTGACGAATTTGGACATCGTTGGCACCTTTATTTCTTGCACGAATACGATGTGCGAAGAGGTATGACCAGGGATATTGCCAATGGTCGCCCTTGGAAAAGACACCGGCCAACGGATTTTATGTTGACCCTTTGGGATCGGGATATCGATTCGCGTTATGACGACTCCTTCAAACATGTTTGGTTCGCCAATAAGGAAGAACCAGCCGTTGCAGCAAATCCTGATACGGGTGAACCGGCTCGCGCGGCGCTCGCAGTTGGTGATACGGCTATTTATATTCCCGGCCCCGGCAAGGATATCGACTGGCCCCAATCAAGACAAGATGCCGTACCCTATCTCGTATACACCAATGATGAATATGATGAAAGGCGATTTCCTTCTATGAACAAATGGATCGACCCTACACGGCCAGATCGTCAAAAAACACAAGGACAACGTGATTTCATATTGATGCGCTTGGGTGATGCCTATTTGTTGCGGGCGGAGGCGAAGTTGGCGCAAGGCGATGCCGCAGGCGCTGCCGACGACATCAATGTGATACGCATGCGAGCAGCTGTACCCGGTCAAGAAGCGGCAACACAAATTACCGCAGGTGATGTGGATCTCGACTTTCTCTTAGATGAAAGAGCTCGTGAATTGACAGGTGAAGGACATCGCTGGTGGGATTTGGCGCGAACAGGAAAACTAGTGGAACGTACAAGATTGTACAATCCTTTCGCTTCACCCAACATTCAAGATTACCACACCGTGCGGCCGATACCGCAGAACCAAATAGATCGTACCCAAGGTGGATATGCGCAAAACCCGGGATATCCGCAATAAATAATAGAGTTAGTTTAGTTTGAGTTAGTTTGGTCCTCCCGTTGTTCTATGAATAATGGGAGGATTTTTTTGATTTGTAAGAACGGCCAAGCCGAATCAAAGGGAAGAGAAATGTTCTTTGACCATGATTTCAACCGGAATGTCAAGTTGAAGCTCGGAATCGTCTTGTTTGGTCAAAAAGTTGAATAGGTTTTTGATGGCAACATACCCCTGGTATTTCGGTTGTTGATTGATCAAGAAATGAATCTGGTTGTCTTGTAGATATTCCAAGTTCTTTTTGTTCAAATCAAAACCCATTAGAAACGTGTTGCTGACCTCATATTTTGAAAGTATTTCAGGAATGAGATGCGCTCTTGAATTGGTCACGAAAATACCCTTCAAATCATCGCCCTTGAACCATGATTCCATTTCCGGGGTAACCCTAAACGTATCATTCAACGGGTGGTTTATCGTATTGATGGACACGTCTTCTCCTATTGAATCGAAAAATGCCCGAAAACCATCTTCTCGCTGCTTGTTGTTCACTTGTATCCCACGGTCATTCAAAATATTAACAATGAAGTACTTCCCGGAGCTCCCTACCAGACCGTGTAGTAGTCTACCGGCAACCATTCCGGCAACATGGGAGTTTTGCCGGATAAAATAGGCTTTGTCATTTAGCTCGATCTCGGTGTCAAGAAAGACAACCGGCATGTTCCTTGATTTTGCCTTCTTCAAAAGCGTATTGCACTCCTCTTGAAAGAAGGGCACGGTAATGATGGCATCATAATTTTTTAAAAAAATCGCTTCGCTGGCTTTTTTGAACGAAGCCGAAGAACCCGCAAATTGATAATCATCTACTTTAACCCCAAGCTCTTTAAGTTCATCGAGCGCTTTGTAGACTCCTTCTTTTGGCAGCCTCCAATAGCTGTATTCATTATCTGTTTCCGGGGTTAGGACGGCAAATTTTATTTTTTTAACGGAAGCGAGCTTTAATCTACTGGCCGTCATGTTTTTTTGATAGCCCGTTTCCTTAATGATTTTCAGGATTTTCTTTTCCGTTTCTTTCGAGACACCACCTCTCTTATGCAGTACCCGATCAATGGTACCGATAGAGACATTTGCCAGTTTTGCAATCTGTTTTATACCCATAGCGAGTAATGGTGATTATCTTTAACGGCCCGAAAGGTAACATCTTTACGTTGGAATCTAAAAATTTAATCGGTCAAGGCGATTCTTTATAGTTCAGCGACCGAAATATTCTTGAACTGAATCGACATATCCCTATTCGGGTGGAGCTGGATGCCAATAGGGCCTTCTAAATTAGCATCCTCCAAGGTATACGTCATTACTTCAACCCCATTCAACCATACTTTATAGGTATTGTCTACGGCGACGGCACGTATCGTGTTCCAATCCTGCATTTTTAATAATTCCGCTATTCCTTCGGCTTCTACAGGATATCCTTGTTTTGGCACATATGGCGATCCTGTCATATCCCTTTTGAGCGAACCGGACTCTCCTATTTGTACCTGCGGATTTTTTTCATCGTCACCACGCATAAAAATTCCTGAATCCACAGTGCCTTGACCGAATTTAAAATCCATTTGGACTACAAAATTCCTGTACTTTTTCTTTGTCCACAAAATTGATCCCTTTTTATCGGGATCACTTTTTGCCCACAACGCACCAGAGTCAATGGACCACCAAACATTACCCTCAGGAACTTCCCAATGGTTTAAATCCGTACCATCAAAGATGGTTGTCATTTGGGTTTCAGTCGTTTGCCCTGTGCAATGCATTACAAAACAGATCAAAAAAATGAAATATATAGGTTTCATACGGATTTGTTTAAGTTGTATTATCGATTGAAATCAACGGAATAGCGTTCAATTTCTTCCTTTGAAAGCGATGTGCCATTATGTATGAGCACACGGTATTTGAATGTGGTAGACTCCCCTTCGTTCAGCTTAAAGTTCAATGTTTCCTTTCCGTCGGAGAATATCGCCTGTCCTAAAGGGTTCGCCGCGAAAAGTCCATAACCTCTTGCATGCCAGTATGTAGGGTATCCGATATTTTTGTTATGGTCGATAATGGTTATCGACACCGACTCATCATCCATAGCCCCCTCTAGTTTGACCCATTCATTTCGTGTGCCCCAAACATCGCCGCCCGTGAGACCTTCACTACCGAGATAATCTCCTTTTACCCCATCGTTGTTCAACACCTGTACTTCGGTCACATTGCCTTCGGCGTCGGTATACTCGGCCGGTTTATCTGAAGGCAACTCCAATTCGCGGGTCACACGTATACCGATCATGCCTTCTTTGTTATCTTTGAAAGACACGTCTGCCAACGCCTTGAGGGTCGTACTTCTGTCAATACTCCTGGTATTTTCATTCTCTGTAAAGCTAAACTCGGTAGTTTCTTCCAAGAGATCAACTCCATCGGGAGTTCGCCAGTAAGCCTTGACGGAGAGCGTTCCCGTTTCTTCGTCCATTTGTTGGATCTGATCATGATGAATGGTACCGTACTTGTGCTTTTCTTCCTCGGGAATGGCGTATGAATTGTTCCAAAAATCCAAACCATTGACGTCGCCATAATTCAACCAAAGTCCTGCATGATGAGGATGATCTACCCGTTCATTGGGCCTAGGTTCATAAGGAAATCCTCGAGTGACCGTTTTTCCACTTGTAGTCAGTATAGGATACAAGATGGGTTTCGGTGATTGGTCATCGTAAACATAGCTCGTAAATCGTTTGCCCGCTATAGCAACGTCCACCTTATTGTTGGCCTCATCGTGTATGAATTCTACTCCCTTCGAATCGACCACTTCGGTCTTACTTTCCGTCACTTCCTTTTTTTCCTTACAGGCCGCGGATAGCATGACCAGTAGTAAACAACAACATCCTATTTTCGATTTGGTCATCACCTTAATATTGAAAGACGTTACCGCCTGCAAGTACATCTTGGGTGGCTTCATCAAATGTGGCTTTGAGTCCCGTTCTCAGGGCAGCCGTTGTCATGATATTGGCGATCGAATGATTGTATCCCGCCTCGATCGGGCCATTGGTGGTTTCACGGCTACGAACACATTCCATCCAATTCAGCATATGCATGGTGGTCATATTATCGGCGCCTGTATTGGCTGAAGTAACCACTTTGGGAGCGTTTTCGGCCAAATCGAAACCTTCAAGTCTGTTTGGTTCCATGCTCATGGCCTTTGCAAATCGCTCGGTCAATCCACCGTTGTCACTTACCTTATTGGTATCTAGGTTCAATTCACCGGCATTTGAATAATAGATCTCTTTGGTACCTCCGGCCGAATTGGTAAAGCGGGAAGAATAAGTCACCTGAAATCCGGTATCCAGATCGTCTGTTGGACCATAATCGAAGACAGCCGACATGGTATCAAAGTTCTTTCTCCCGTCTTTCCACAAATAAATGCCTCCGTTGGCCGCAACACTTCTCGGATGGTTCAGGCCTGAAAACCAATGTACCGTATCAATCTGATGCGACATCCATTGCCCTGGTATGCCCGAAGAATACGGCCAAAACAGTCGGTACTCCAAATATTTTCGAGGATCCCAAGCCGCTTCAGGGCGATTCATTTGATACCGTTTCCAATCGGTATCCGACTCTCGTATTTCACTGGTCAGTTTAGGCAGACGCCATCGTCCTGGCTGGTTGACGTTCCAAGTCATTTCAACCATCACGATGTCTCCGAACTTTCCTGATTTAATATAATTGTTAGCGGCGTGGTAATTCGCGCCACTTCTTCGCTGAGAGCCTATTTGAAAAACGATACCGGCATCCTTTACTGCCTTCATACCAACCCGCGCATCTGCCATGGTTTCGGCAAATGGTTTTTCACAATACACATCTTTTTTTGCGTTGGCCGCCTGTACGGTGTGTAGGGCATGTTGAAAATCCGCCGTGGAAATAATGACCGCATCGATATCATTTTTATCGTACATTTCTTCATTGTTGCGCCAAGAGGTGATTTTGCTACCGGTCACTTCCTTGACCTTGGCCATACCTTCCTCACGTCGCCGGTTCCAAATATCGGATACTCCAATAAGTTCAAAGTTCTGGGCTTTGCTCAGACTATTGAACGCTGGCAATAGCGCCCCTTTAAAGCGATTTGAGAATCCTGAAATCCCCACTCGAACACGGTCATTGGCTCCGATTATTTTCCGATAACTGCTTGCACTCATCGCATTTGCTCCTAAAACGATCCCACCGGAGGCCAATGCGGTCTTTTTGATAAAATTCCGTCTAGTTTTTTTCATAATGTGCCTTTTAATATTCCCTTATTTTGATATTTTTAAATGAAACCTCATCTCCATGATCTTGTAACAGGATCAATCCTTCTGGCAAGCGACCGAAATTATCCCATTTCTCATATTTGCTTTTCTCTACCAAGGCCGCAAAAAGTTGACTGAATCGATCGAACTCGACAACTTTTATTTGATTGAGCCAATGTTCTACATGTCCTCCTTTGACGAGGATACGGGCATTGTTCCACTTCCCTACTCCCTTGAAGTTCTTTCCTCTAGAACTTCCATTGTTCTCAGCTCGTATCAAATCATACAACGAGCCCACGGTTCGATTTCCGTTCTTGCCCTTTTTGGCATCCGGGTGCTTCTCATCGTCCAGTACCTGAAACTCCAACCCAATGGCCGACCCTTCTCCTTTATTTAATTCGGAGTCCACAAAATATTTGATTCCGCTATTGGCGCCTTCCGTAATCTTGAAATCGACACTAAGCTCAAAATCGCCAAAGGAATTTACAGTGACGATATCCCCTCCGTTGCGTGATTCCTGTCCTCCAGAAGATAATACCGTAAGAATGCCATCTTTCATGGCCCAACCATTTTCAGGAAAACGGTCCAACTTCGCACCTCGCCAACCTGACGTGGTTTGACCATCCCAAAGTAAACGCCATCCCTTTCTCATTTCGTCTTCCGTCAAGTTATGATGTAGATAACTGATTTCCGGTACATCACTGTCGACCGCTTTACGCGATTTTTCCAAATCGGTAGTCTTTATCTTGATGTTTTTCCAGCGTACTGTTTTCCCCTCTAAACTCTCGTCGTGAATGCTGTGTACCTGAAACGCGATAAACCCTTTTGACGTAGTATCATCTACGAGATTAGCGCATTGTATATCATTCACCCAAGTTCTAATTTGCGAACCAATGGCCTCAATGCGATAATGATTCCATTGCCCTGACACGAATGCCTCCTGCCCTTTTGGATTACGTGAGAGTGGATATAACCAGCCGTTTCGTGCTTCATCATAAACACCACCGGCCCATTTTCGTGAGCTGGTCTCGATTTCACATTGGTACCCGTGCACCCTACCGTCCATATATTCAGGCTTGCTCAAACTTCGAAATTGCACCCCGGAGTTCAAGCCGTTTTCAACCCAAACGTCAAATTCAAGAATGAAGTCGCCATATTCCTTTTTAGTGGCCATAAAACTATTGGGCGTACCCATTTTCGAAGTTCCGATCAATTCATTGTTCTTGATATCATATTTAGCATCCCCGTTGAGCTGTTGGAAATTCTTTACATCTTTTCCGTTAAATAAAACTTCCCAATTGTCTTGGGCCGAAAGTGTGGCTATCGTCAATAGGTAACTAAAGAAAAAGAGAGTCTTCGTTTTTTTCATATGGAAATCGGTTCTTTTGTTGTGCCTTGTTTCAAAACTATATTCAATAGAAATAAAAGGTTGGCAAAAATAATTTTCGTTAACGTTAACGAATATAAATAATATTTTTAACTTACCACTGAAAACGCTCCGTTTGTCGCCCGTTTAATGCCTAAATGGCATTTATTGTATATTACGGACAAATAAAGAACCTAAATGCACCAACCATCACGATTTATTCACGATAATTTTCTTCTTGAAAATGCATATGCCGAAGAACTTTATCATGAGTATGCTTCTAAAATGCCGATTATTGACTACCACAATCATCTGCCGCCACTACAAATTGCCGAGAACAAGATTTTCGAAAATATTTCACAGATATGGATCAGTGGCGACCACTATAAGTGGCGGGCTATGAGAACACTAGGGATAGATGAGCGCTATATTACCGGATCTGTATCCGATATCGAAAAATTTCGGAAATGGGCCTATACGGTGCCCTATACGATGCGGAATCCGTTGTATCATTGGACACATATGGAATTGGACCGTTACTTTGGAATTACAGATCTACTCAGTGCCGAAAATGCCGATACTATTTACCATAAGACCTCCGAAAAATTGCAGACCGAGGCCTTCAGTTGCCAGCAACTGCTCAGCCGAATGAACGTGGAGTCTTTATGTACGACAGACGACCCTATCGACCCGTTAGAACATCATCGTAAACTGGCGGACAGTGATTTTCAGATCAAGGTCAGTATGGCCTTCAGGCCCGATAAGGCCATTTTCATCGGAATGGATTCCTATATCGCCTATTTGGAGAACCTGGGCGAGGTTTGCGACATTTCAATCGATTCTTTTGATACGCTTTGCGATGCACTCCGAAACCGGGTCGCTTACTTTCATGAAAATGGTTGCCGCCTCTGTGATCATGGTTTCGAACATATGTATGCAGAAGATTTTTCAGAGACCGAAGTGAAAGCCATTTTTCGAAAAAAATACGATGGCCTTACGCTTTCCGAGGAAGAAGTACTTAAATTCCAAAGTGCTATTCTTCAATTCCTCTCCACACTCTATTACGAGTTTGGATGGGTTCAGCAGTTTCATCTCGGTGCTCTGCGCAACAACAACAGTAGAATGCTCGATAAAATAGGTCCTGATACGGGTTGGGATTCCATTGGCGATTTCCAACAAGCCAGCAGTCTCTCCCGATTTCTGAATACCATGGATCGTCAGAACAAACTAACAAAGACCATCATATACAACAATAACCCTACGGACAATAATATGATGGCGTCCATGATCGGGAATTTCAATGACGGCAGTATCAAGGGCAAGGTTCAATTCGGATCGGGCTGGTGGTTTATGGATCAAAAGGAGGGGATGACCGACCAGATGAACGCCCTATCCAACATTGGCCTCATCAGCTCATTTATTGGCATGTTGACCGATTCAAGAAGCTTTCTCTCCTTTCCAAGGCATGAGTATTTCAGGCGCATACTTTGCAACCTTTTCGGGAAGGATATTCAAAATGGTGAACTGCCGAACGACATGACTTGGATCGGTAAATTAATCGAAGACATTTGCTACCACAATGCCAAGGAGTATTTTGATTTTTAATTGAAAAGGTGCCCTCATCCATTACTTTAGGTTCCAACTATTGAAACCTTCTCGATGAAAAGAAAAACGTTGTCTTGGTTAAGGCCGAATGAGAACGGAGTTTTCTATGATTCCTTCTGTCGATACCCAGACCTCAGCGGATGGTGTGATTCTTGAATGGCGCTTAGCGTCTTCTTCGTTGTCCGGAATATTGCATCGCCTCACCTTTACCGAAACCGTAGCTAAACCCGAGCGCAACAAAGCGACCTCGAAGACGACGACTGTAGACCTCGAAATCGGCCTGTGCGATTTGGTTTTCCCTGATTCGTGAAGCGAATAGGTCTCTAACGCTCAGATTAAGTACCGCCTTACCTTTCATTATGTTCTTTCGTAGACCAAGGTCCATAAAAACCTGGTCGCTTACCACGCCTTGTACGGTTCGAAACCTAGACCTATAGTTTCCGGTCATTTCAAGGTCGAAATCAGCAGGGAATTTGATTTTGGTCATCAATTTTGAAGACCATTGGTCTCCACTGAAATCAAAGACCGCTGATTCAAAAACCCCATTACGGTTAAATTGACTATAATTGAAATCACTGTTAAGCGTCAGCCATTTTGCCGGGCTGTATTTTGCGTTGAATTCGATTCCCGTGGTACCATTGGTACCGATATTTTCAGGCCTGACCGTATTCACATTGTTTTCAAAAATGGAAACCCGTTCAATAACATCGTCGGTGTATCGGTAATAAACCCCAAAGTTCAAGGAGGCCTTACCTAGAATATAAATACTGGTAATTTCATACGAATCGGTGAATTCGGGCATCAATGCAGGATTGCCCTGGCGGATACTGAAATTGTTGCGAATGTTGAAGAAAGGGTTCAAGTCCCACATTCTTGGGCGATAGATGCGTTTTGAATACCCTGCCTGTATGGAAACTTTTTCAGTAAACTTGTAGGACGTATGAACACTAGGGAAGAGATTCGTATAGTTCTGGTCATTTGCCTCATTCGTAGTGGCCAATAATGTGCCGACATTTGTCTGTTCTAGTCGAATGCCTCCTTTCACTCCCCATTTTTTCCCTTCAAACGAACCCGTACTATAGAGACCCAGCACGTTTTGATTGAATTCGAAGATATTGGTCAGTCCCGGTACGTTCACAAACGAACCGTTGACCAAATCATTGACCTCAAAATCGTTCGCCACATCGTTTAACACATACTGCACCCCTGTTTCTAAGGTCCATTTATCCGTCAAGGGGTTAGTGTAGTCCAACTTAAAGGTAAAAACGGACTCCTTAAAATCGGTACGGGTCTGTTGTGTGGCGTCGCTATCCTCTCCTGAAACCGTCGCATTGATAAACTCCGACGATTGGTCTTTTCCAAAGAAATTACCCAGAGCACTAAATAATAAAGTGTGGTCATCATCGCTTTCAAAATCCTTTTTGTATTGCAGTTCATATTGGAATTTTGGATTTCGGGCCTCGGTCACCTCAGTTCTTTGCCATTGCGAGGTGACCAGATCATTGGCATCTAGGGAGGTAAAATTGGTGCTCGAAGGTTGGTCCTCGATTTCCATGGAGAAATTTCCCGAAAGCGTCAGGACATTGTTATCATTGATATGATAATCCGTCCCTAAGACAAAATTGTAGTAGTTCTCATTGCGGAATTCCGTTCCTGTGCTCAGCACCTTGGTATTGTTGACCAAATCGACATTTCTGGTCTCAATATCATTGGGAAGATCTCGCAGACCGACACCAAGTTGACTGAAAAGGTTGAATTTTTCAGTACGTCGATTTAGACTTACGCCAACACTATGACCTGCCGGGGTTCCAGTGTTCACCGATATCGATCCATTTAACCCTTTGCGCTCCTCTTTTTTTAAAATGATATTGATGATTCCCGATGTTCCCTCGGCGTCATATTTGGCCGAAGGGTTGGTAATTACTTCAACTTTTTCGATCATATCGGCGGTAATCGTACCGAGCGCGTTACCTTCTTCACTAGCAATGATCGATGGCTTGCCATTAATCAACATTTGTACGCCCTGACTTCCCCTTAAACTAACCTGGCCTTCGATATCCACATTGACGGAAGGCACATTATTCAACACCTCCAAGGCACTTGCGCCGGTACTACTCAAGTCTTTACCAACATTGAAAACCCGTTTGTCCAATTTGAATTCGGTACGCGAAATTTCACCTTCAACCACCACTTCCTGCAGTTGTTCCGCATCCTCGACGAGCGCAACGATTCCCAAGTCTATGGTTGGGGTAAGATTGGGAGGTCGACCATAGGTTTTGGTTTGGAATCCTAGAAAACTTATTTCGATATAGAAGTCGGTCGCATCGGTTTCAAAAGCAAAGGTTCCGTCATCTAAAGTGGTCGTACCGGTAATCGGCTCTTTGGTCTCGTCATTGGCCACCATGACTGTGGCAAAAGCTATAGGCAGTCCTCCAGACTCCTCCACGACCGTTCCCTTAATGGTTATGGTACTATTTTGGGAAACCATTTCGTTGACACCAAAAATCAAAAAACAGATTCCTAAAAAGTGACTCCAATATTTTGATGGCTTTTTCATGTTTTCTTCAACTGCTTATTTGTTATTCAAAAATGAGTAATATGAAGCGGTCGTAGCCTTAATTTTCCGCAAACGACAGAAACTTTGTCACAAACGACAAGCAGGTATGAAAATGTCGTTGACCTGTTGAAATCGGTCGATAGGGGATTTTCAAAACGACAACGGTAGCAAATCCGTATTTTTGAAAGATGGGCAGAGCGCTTACATTGAATAAAGATTTCCGAGCGGAAGTATTCTTTCAAGTACTGTTGCACGTGGTACTATTCCTTTTTTTTTCGTTCGACAAGAACCAACCCAGAATACAGACCTACCAGGTCGTGTTTTTCCTAAATTATGCGATTGGGGCCTTGCTTATCAACTACGTGCTACTACCGCGCTTTTTTTATCGAAAAAAGTATCTTCTCTTTTTTCTATTTCTCATTTTGATTGTTTCCGGAATCATTCTTGCTGAGGAGTTTGTATTGGAACGCATCTATTTTCCAGACACTCGAGGGAAACATTTTCCAGGAATCATTTTTAGCCTACTTGACGTGATGCCCATGATCATCATCCTTGCCGGATTCAAGTTCGCTTGGGATGCCTCAAAAAAACAGCAGGAACTGGAAACGCTCAACGCCATGATCAAGGAGAGCGAACTGCAATACCTTAAGTCACAGATCAATCCCCATTTTCTGTTCAACAATCTCAATAACCTGTATTCCTATGCCATAGAGAACTCTCCGAAGACCCCTTCCATCATTTTGGAACTCTCGGCTGTGCTACGCTATATGCTGTATGACTGTAAAGAGAACTTTGTACCCCTCACAAAAGAAATCGAGCACCTAAGGAATTTTACACGATTGAGCGAACTACAGATAGAAAATCGTGGAAAGGTCGAATTCTGGGCAAACACTAGCGGTTCTGGTTATCAAATCGCACCTTTGATATTGAATGTGTTCGTTGAAAACGCATTTAAACACAGCACTGCCAGTCAATCGGAGAATATTTCGATCGCCATCGACATTGAGGTTACTTCAACTGGACTCTTGCAGTTTCAGTGTCTCAACTCTTTTCGCCCTCAAACCAACACTGATGATCTTTCCAAAGGCATCGGCCTTGAAAATGTCAAGAAACGCTTGCAATTGATCTACCCCAATGCACACACCTTATCCATACAAGAAACCGATTCACTGTATTCGGTGAATCTGACGCTAGCGTTAAAAGAAGGAAGTATATGATTCGTTGTATCATTATAGAGGATCAACCCCCTGCGCAGCGTGTGCTACAAAAATATATTTCGGACTACGGAAATATGGAGTTGCTCGGCACTTTTACCGACGCTCTGCAGGCCATGGATTTCTTGAGAACAGTACCCCTAGATTTAATTTTTCTAGATATTCATTTGCCGAAAATCTCAGGTATTGACTTTTTAAGAACATTGCACCCCAGACCTAACGTTATTCTAACCACCGCCTTTTCGGAATACGCCTTGGAAAGTTATGAATATGATGTAGTCGATTATTTATTAAAACCCTTTTCGTTTGAACGTTTTGTGCAGTCCATGGCAAAATTACATGTCGCAAAAAGCGGCACCCCGGACACAGAAAAAGAAGACCGATCACCGGCTTTTCCGGAATTCATTTTTATCAAATCAGGCTACGAACACATCAAAATCGATGTCTCGAATATACGGTTCATACAATCGGATGCAGACTATACCGAATTATTTACCACCGAAAAAAAGCACCTCTCACAAGAGCCGCTGCGGTATTGGGAGGAGACCTTAGACCCTCAAAAGTTCAAGCGCATACACAAATCGTACATTCTTAACCTTTCACACATCCAAAAGGTCATTGGCAATCAGATCAGGCTCGATGAGAAAACTACCCTGCCCATCGGCCGGGCCTTTAAGGAAGATTTCATGAAATATATACTACAATGAAATTTGAGTGTATATGGACTTGAGATGTGCTAAATAGTACTGGGAAACCCATATGACAATCCAAAAAAAAGCCTTCCTTAAATCAGGAAGGCTTTTAAAGTACTCGAGGTGGGAATCGAACCCACACTCCACTAATCCTCCAAAAGCCTTTAACACAGAAGAAAATGAAGTTTTGATCTTAATTACTACCAAAGGGTCAGGAAACTCATGAAACAATTGGTCTTCTTACATCGGCTAAGCGCAATATGACATACACATTTTACCCGTTCACAACAATTAACCTTCATTAATTACATATATTCCTACATTTGAATGAGATTAATTGTAATTACATGTCATAATTATTCCTTTTGTCTCATAGATTACTTATAATATAAAGGTGTATTTACTGAATAGTTCTACTTGCCTTGAGTTATGAAATAATCAGAGCCTATTCTCGCAATTTGTATATCATTACTAATAGGGGAGGCATATTTTATTGATTTTAAGCTAACCTAATAACCAGTGCTTTATGACCGTCCCTCGGAGCAAAGTTATGCCAGTTTACCTATTTCTAGGTTTATCTCTGGTATTATTTCCAATTTTCTCTTCCTCTCAAACCAAAGGATTAATTTATAAAAGTGCCGAATCAAATCAGAATGTACTAGACCCCAATTTGGATGGTTATACCTCTCTCACCGCCTCGGGTTTTTTTACAAATGATGAGAGCGAAAGCGAGATTCCCTATGTGCCATTGCCAAGTGTAGGAGCGTCGGAGCCAGCTAGTGATCTTGGCCCGGGACCTTCCTGTGGGTTTACCGATTTGGTCAAATCGGATAATAATCATACCATATATACCTATGTAGATGCATCAGGAAATCTGATGTTCCGTTTTAGACTCGGAGGCACCGCGAATAATTCCAAGGGGTATTCTATACTCATAGATACCGACAACAAGTTCGGCAAATCGGGTCCAAACGCTGATCCCAACTATCTACCAGGAAATCCTGGTTTTGAAATTGAAGTTGTACTCCGAACGAATTTCGGGATAGGATTATACGATGTGGACGGGACACTCTCGGCAATAGAAATTGGCGATGCTACTTTAGATAGGCCCTATGCAGATTTCGCACAAAAGTCCATTGCATTATCGGAAATATGTGGAGACAACGATTATTTCTACGATTTCTTCATTCCATTTGCCGATATAACTACTGCTTTTCCAGGTGTGACCACCTCTACCCCACTGCGAATGGTCGGTGGTACGGTGATCAACCCAAAGGAAAGCATTGGGAACAGCGGTGTTTCTGACATCGGTGGAATCGATGACAACATTGGCATTACCGACAATCTTTGGGAAGAATTAATCGATGTCTTCCCTCCGACAAGTGCCGATGATATCGGAACTGGAAGCATACTTCCGCCAAGGGCAGAGTGTCCTTCAATAAATGGCCCTATCGGAATTGGCGAAACCTCAATATCAGGAACCTCTAGTGAAGTAGATGGTGCTGAGATAGAAGTATTTCGGAATGGTGTTTCCAATGGTACCACCACAGTAACTTCCGGAAATTGGTCCGTTACGGGATTAACCGCCACTACTGCAAACGAGGTCTTCACTGCTTCAGCATCGGTATCGGCCGCAGTGGCAACCTCCACCGGAACATTGGAAAAATCAGTTTCGTATACGGATTGCAATACCACTACAGTTGGTGCCACATGTTCCTCTACTATAAGCCCTACAACTACATTTACCGTAAGTAATAAAGGATTATGTGGAGATATTGGAAGTGCAACTGCAGGTGCGGAAATCAAAGTCTATTTTGAAGGAAACCAGCTTACCCCAAATTCTGGGAGTAGTAATTTTTCAGGAGGGCAGGTTTTTGCAAACCCGGATGGTTCTTGGTTTTGGAAATGCAATACCAATGCCTCCGGATGTACAAGCGGAGGAGGTTGCGGTTTTGCCGTAGACGGGTTTTATGAAATAACCCAGATAGAAAGTGGCCGTTGCGAATCAGACCCTCTAGAATACTGTGCCGGGACCGCCAGTACCTCCACTACTCCTTTTGTTTCCAATTTGCCCATTCTAGATACGAACACCACCATAAGCGGTACGGCCACAGCGGATGCCTCCATAACCATATTTATCGATGATGTAGAACAATCGAACGTGACGGCCACAAGTGGAAACTGGTCGTTTACCATAGCCTCATTACCCAATGGCACACTAAATGAAGGTGAAACCATAGTTATAGAATCCCTTGAGTCAGGAAATTGTAGCTCCAGCACTACGACCACTGTAGGGGGACAGTCCGATACGCCCATCATTCAAGGTGAATATTGTTCTTCCACAGGTTCCATTTCCTCTATTAGTGGCATTTCCTCCGAAAGCGGTGCTACTATAAATCTGTATACATCCTCTACCTCACCTGTAGCCATAGGCTCCAGTGTAGCTTCTACAACGGTAAACCCGAACGGTAGCTGGACTATCAGCACAACTGTCGCTGTGGGAGACTTTATGGTCGTTACCGCAACCAATACGGGCGAATCCGAAAGTATGATTTCCAATGAAGTAGAGGTTTTTGATCAAACCTCTGACCTGGACCTATCCATAACATCAACGCCCATTAGGGAGGGTGATGCGAGTATTTCGGGAAGAGGAACTCCCGGAAACACCGTGTTCCTATATCTTGATGGTTTTATCGTCGATGAAACAAGCTTTTTTGCCGTTGTTGATGGAGCTGGGGATTGGACCATTTCCGGTTTGGACCAGGCTTCCGCAGGATTTGATGTGCTCTATGCAGATGCAATAACCGGGGTAACGGCAAGAAACGGTGCCCTGTGTGAAAGTGATATTGTATCCGGCGCTACTGTTGATTGTAAACTCCCACTTGATCAGACCTTTTCGGCCACGACACCTTCTACGGTCTGCGAAGGAGAAACCGTCACCATTGAAATAGCCGGTACGGAAGATTTAATAGTCTATGAATTGATAGATCAAAACGGTGTAGGGATAGGACCCGCATTTTTGGGTGATGGTGGTCCGTTGACCTTGACCACTTTTCCATTATCCAATACTGTATCGACCGTGACAAGCATAGCGGTCAAAGGACAAAAAATTGGTGTGACCTGTGAAACCGTATTTGGCCCGGCCATAAGTATCACCGTCAGCGCAACACCTTCGGTTTCTTTGACGACCACTAATATACCGGCATGTTTTGGTGAAACTACTGTTGACTTAAATTATTCAATTGACACCAACGGCCCTGCAATAGACTACAGCATCGATTTTGATGTGGCTGCTAATACAGCTGGATTTATAGATATTACTGATAATACCTCGGTAACTTCCCCTATTGTGATTCCGATTCCGGGGTCAATCACAGATGGAGTATATAACGGTTCTTTTACGGTAAGAAACTCCAATTCTCTAATTTGTACAAGTGAACCTATTCCGTTTACGATTACCGTCACTCTTTTCGATATTACCAATGTCTCCGCTACCGCTCCTACAATTTGCGCAGCATCCGATGGTAGTTTTACTATAGAAGGACTTGAAAACAATGCCCTATACGAGACACTTGATTATGAAGATGATGGTGTACTGGTAAATCACGGCACATTTACTACTGATGGTTCTGGTAATTATACCATAACAGGAATAGATGCCGGTACATATACAAATTTTGAAGTAACTCTAAATGGTTGTACAGCTACCTTCGCAGGCCCCATTACTTTAAGTGATCCAGGGGGAGCTAGCATTGCAGTAAGTGGCACAACAAATTCCACGGATTGTGTTTCTCCAAACGGTGAAATAGAGTTAACGGGTATGCCTGATGCTACCTATGATGTAAATTTCTCTTACAACGACGTCCCCCAAGCAACGCAAAGCCTTACCGCTATAGGAAACACTATAAATATTACAGGTTTAAATGATGGAGATTATACCGCTATCTCAATTACCGATGCTGGGTCCTGTAAATCAAATACAATAGGCGGGCCGATAACCATTTCGAATAGTTTTCGTCCTACAATTACGCTCGGTACGTTTCCAAGTATAAGTCAGGGAGTAACAACTGCTGATGTATCATATTCGGCAACTACTGGAAGTCCAAATCAATATACCCTAGATTATGATGCTGCTGCCAATACAGAAGGTTTTGTAGATATAAGCACACCTACAACATTACCTGCTTCCCCAATAGTACTTACCGTTCCTTCTGGTGCAACAGTTGGTACTTATAACGGAATTCTTAATGTGATAAATTCCTCGAACACTTGTATTTCCAATGCTGTTCCCTTTACAATTACGGTGACCGCTCCCGTTGATTCCGATGGCGACGGCATCAACGACGATACCGATACAAGTCCTTCCGACCCCTGCCTACCGGCACAGGCCGAAGG
>CANLVG010000014.1 GCA_947494565.1 uncultured Flavobacteriaceae bacterium
CTCGGCTGCGAAGTGGTCAAGCTCTTTCCCGGCGATGTATACGGGCCCAAGTTCGTCAAGGGCGTCAGGGGCCCGCAACCCTGGACCAGTATCATGCCCACCGGAGGGGTGTCCCCGACAGAGGACAATCTCAGGGAATGGTTCGACGCTGGGGTCACCTGTGTCGGCATGGGCTCAAAACTGATCAGTAAAACCATCCTGGAAAACCGAGATTTCCAAGGGTTGGAAAAAAAGGTGAAGGCAACACTCACCATTATCAAAAACATAAGAAGTTAATCCATAATGGACCAAACCAAGACAAGACAGTCAATTTTAAAGAAATTAATTGCCTTGGTACTGGCTTTTGGCCCTGGCATTTTCGCTATCGGTTATACCATTGGCACCGGAAGTGTAACCTCAATGATCGTTGCCGGAAGTACCTACGGCATGCAACTGCTATGGGTACTATTGCTAAGTTGTTTCTTTTCCGGCATCCTCATTTATGTCTATGGCAACTACACCTTGATTACTGGCGAAACAGCGCTGTTCGCCTTCAAAAAACATTTGAAATGGGGCAGACTCATGGCCATTTTGATTATCATCGGAATTGCCTTTGGGCAATGGAATTCACTGATGGGCATTATGGGTATCTCGGCCAATATCATATATGAGATATTTGCGATTTACGCGCCTCAAATTACCCCTTACAAATATGAAACGGTCATTGGTATTGCCGTTGTGGTAACCGCTATCTTTTATGTTCTCCTTTTAGTAGGCAAGTACACTTTTTTTGAAAAGATCTTGGTCATTTTCGTAACGATAATGGGGCTTTCGTTCCTAATCTCACTTTTCTTGGTATACCCATTGCCTTCGGAAATAGTACAAGGCCTAGTACCGAGTATTCCTAAAGTAGCAGGGGGCAAAATGCTAGTAGCCGCTTTTGTAGGAACAACCATGGCCGCTGCGACTTTTCTCTCCCGCCCCCTATTTGTTAAAGGCAAAGGCTGGACAATAAAAAACCTGCAGGAACAAAAAAAAGATGCCATAGTGGCCGCTACCCTAGTGTTCTTGATTAGTGCGGCTGTGATGGCCGTTGCATGTGGAGCGCTATTTCATCAGGGCAAACCTGTTACCCAGGTTTTGGACATGGTCAACACCTTGGAACCTGTAGCGGGAAAATTTGCTCTGACCTTATTCTTTTTTGGAACTTTAAGTGCCGGACTTTCTTCGATTTTTCCGATTTTATTGATTGCTCCGATATTGATTTCGGATTTTCAATCAGGGGAGCTGGACACCAGCTCTAGACAATTTAAGGTGATAACCGCATTTGCTTGTTTATTCGCTTTAATCGTTCCCGTTTTTGGTTCAAATCCGGTAGAAATGCAGATTGTTTCCCAAATATTCAACGTTTTCGTACTTCCGCTGGTGGTCATCGGCATACTATTTTTGATTAACAATAAAAACCTCATGAAAGGATACAAAACCAGTATTTGGATCAATATAGCATTGGTGTTGGCATTCCTGTTTTCATGCGTGATTTCCTTTAACGGGGTGGGAGCGCTCCTAGAGTATCTATAGTTCTACCAGCGGTAGTATGGGGCAACCTCATTGTTAAATCAATCTATCTTCTCTTTTCGTGTTGCCCAAAAATGCCCTATTTTTATGAAAATTTTCTAAATGAGCACCAGAGACCAGTTTTTTTCCCACATCGAAAAAGGGTACACCACCAAGGGTGATTTTATTGTCATGGGCGCCGCCATGCTTGAGGGTGAAGCAGTTACCGATGCCTTGGTAAAAGTAC
This sequence comes from uncultured Flavobacteriaceae bacterium, assembly GCA_947494565.1. Taxonomy (GTDB): domain Bacteria; phylum Bacteroidota; class Bacteroidia; order Flavobacteriales; family Flavobacteriaceae; genus Maribacter_C. The sequence continues at coordinate 1,781 of CANLVG010000014.1, forward strand.
CGCTCAAGACGCTCAATCGCCATGGCCTAATTGCGGGAGCTACAGGAACGGGAAAAACCAAAACTTTGCAGGTACTGGCGGAAAATCTTTCCGATAAGGGTATTCCTGTATTGTTAATGGATTTGAAAGGTGATCTTAGCGGTATTGCCGAACCAAGTCCGGGACATCCGAAAATCGATGAGCGCCATGCCAAAATCGGAATTCCTTTCGAAGCTAAAAGTTTCCCGGTCGAAATACTGTCGTTAAGTGAGCAAGACGGAGTTAAATTAAGAGCAACGGTCTCGGAATTCGGACCTACCCTTCTTTCGAGAATTTTGGATTTGAGTACTACCCAAGAGGGAATTGTCGCTGTAGTGTTCAAATATTGCGATGACAACAAACTGCCCTTATTGGATCTCAAGGATTTCAAGAAAGTACTGCAATATGCGACCGGTGCGGGCAAGAAAGAATTCACCGAAGAATACGGACGAATCTCTACCAGTTCAACCGGAACTATTCTCAGAAAGATCATCGAATTAGAGCAACAAGGCGCAGAACTATTTTTTGGGGAAAAATCTTTTGAAGTCGATGATCTCACTCGAATCGACGAAAACGGAAGGGGATATATTAATATCATTCGTCTGACCGATATTCAAGACCGCCCCAAATTGTTCTCTACCTTTATGTTGAGCCTATTGGCAGAGATTTACTCTACTTTTCCAGAACAAGGTGATAGTGATCGGCCCGAACTCATTCTTTTCATTGATGAGGCCCATCTCATATTTAACGAAGCCTCAAAGGCTTTGTTAGATCAAATTGAAAGTATAGTCAAATTGATACGCTCAAAAGGTATAGGTCTATATTTCGTTACCCAAAACCCTACAGATGTGCCGAATGAGGTACTATCACAATTGGGCTTAAAGGTACAGCATGCGCTACGGGCGTTCACTGCGAGGGATCGAAAAGCCATAAAATTGACCGCCGAAAACTATCCGCTATCCGAATATTATGACACCAAGGATGTCTTGACTTCTTTAGGAATCGGGGAGGCATTGATATCCGCCCTAGATGAAAAGGGCAGGCCCACTCCCCTAGCGGCAACATTGCTCAGGGCTCCGATGAGTCGTATGGACGTACTGACCGAAAGTGAATTGAAGTCGGTCATTACAAGCTCACAGCTTGTCAAAAAATACGGGGAGGTCATCGATAGGGAAAGTGCTTATGAAATCCTTAATGAAAAAATTGAAAAAGCCGAGACCCTGGCCGAAAAGGAAAAATCAAAGACAACCAGCCGAAAATCAACGAGCAGACGCAGCACCCGTCAAAACCCAGTAATAAAAGTATTGACCAGTGCCACTTTCATCAGAGGGGTATTGGGTGTTCTAAAAAAAGTTTTGCGTTGACCTTGGTCAACATCACATTCATCAATCAGATTACCATCATCAATGAAAAAGGTTTTAATTTCAACACTAATGCTCTTTTTTGTGTTCGCAGGATGCAAAAAGGAAATTGACACCACCTATCTCATCACCAAAAACAATGTCGGCAAACTCGAGAAAGGTAGTTTGACCCGGGATTTGGAAGTTATTTATGATCAAGATTCGATCGTTAAGGATACCGTAAAACTCTTTCAGGGTTTTGGGGCCACAAAAATCAAAGTGTATGAAAAAGGGGGAAGTCATCTACTTACGCTTACTCCATCTTCGGATAGTATTCCTACCATCGAAAACATCAATATTCGCGATTCGCGCTTTAAGACCGAAAATGGGATAGGAATAAATAGCACCTTCAAAGACATCAAGGAGAAATACACCATTAAAAAAGTACAGACCTCCCTCAATAATGTCGTCGTATTTGTAAAGAATAGTGACGTGTACTTCACCATCGATAAGAAGGAACTGCCGTCAAGTTTACGGTACGCCGCCAGTGTGAACATCGAAGCTGTTCAGATACCTGATGATGCGAAAATTAAATACATGATGATCGGTTGGGAAACCCCGTAAATTCATGTGCCGTTCGCTTTGAACTTCCGGCGATTCTTAATGACGGTGTCACCATGGGAAGTTGCCCATTCGGTCAATTCCAATAGTTTGGTCAGATACGAGTATCCGAAGTCGGTCAACTGATATTCCACACGAATCGGCACCTCAGGATACATCGTTCTTGAGAGGTACCCATCAGATTCCAACATTTTCAAACGCTCACTAAGTACTTTGTTCGAAATTCCGTACACATACTTTTTTAGCTTATTGAACCGCAACACCGGGAAATAGCCTAGATATAGTATAATTAGAATGCTCCATTTGTCAGAAGCTAACGCCATGACATCTCGAATCGGACAATATGTGGCCGTTTTTAAATCGATATGACCGAACATTTTTTTTAATTTTCTGGCCGCCTTAAGTTTTTGATTCTCAGTAATAGTTTCCATAACGATACTTAATTCGAGTTACGAAACCTCTTTCAAATTAAAGAAAGAAGCCCTAATTTTGGTATTATTTAATGACCAAGTTACTTAAAGTAACTTATAATTCAAAATATGAAAAACATCGCACGTATCTACGGCATCTATTTTAACCTACTTGCCCTTTTTTCAAAACGAAAAGCCGCTGAAAAAGCATTCCAACTCTTTTGCACTATTCGTAAGGGAAGAGTCTCGGAACAACAAGAAGATTACTTAGAAGCTGCTAATTATGAAACACTAGAAATTGCCGACCACATCATTCGAACCTATAAGTGGAATGGGGAAAAAGAAACCGTTCTACTCGTGCATGGTTGGGAAAGCAATTCGTTTCGTTGGCGTAATCTGATTACAAAATTAACGGAAGCCAATTTTAATGTAATCGCCTTTGATGCACCGGCACATGGACACTCTTCGGGTGCACACTTGTATGTCCCCCTTTATTCCGAGGTGCTACAACACCTCATCGAGCGCTATAGGCCTCAAATGGTCATAGGGCATTCGGTCGGTGGCATGACGACCCTTTATAACGAATACCGGCATAACAATTTGTTTATAGAAAAAATGGTCACCATTGCCTCACCTTCGGAGTTTTATGAAATTATGGCCGACTATCAAGATATACTCCAATTCAACGATACCGTTTTAAGCGCTCTGGACGCCTATATCCTTGATCGATTCGGATTTCGCATACGCGATTTCTCTACCTCTGAGTATGTAAGGTCCAATACGAAGAAAGGCCTGTTGTTTCATGACCGGTTGGACAAAGTCACACCCTATCACGCCTCTGAGAAAGTACATGCTAGTTGGGAAGGCAGCCAATTGGTCAGCACAGAGGGGTTAGGTCATTCGATGCACCAAGAAGAAGTAAACAACCAAATCATAGATTTTCTGAATTCGGAGGAAAGGGGTAAATTTACCGCAAAGGGGCATTCAGCGGAAACATCGCTAGCCTCTGATTCACCAACGGTAAAAAACAGTTAATCATGCCAAATGTAAGTCCCTTTCACATCGCCATACCCGTTCATAATTTGGATGAGTGTCGTACCTTTTATCGCGAGGTACTTGAATGTGAAGAAGGACGTAGTAGTGACCATTGGGTAGATTTCAATCTTTTCGGTCATCAATTGGTGATTCATTTTAAACCCAAGAAAGAAGCCGCGGAACTACATCACAATCCGGTGGACGGTCATGATGTACCCGTACCCCATTATGGGGTGGTACTTCCTTGGGAAACTTTTCAAACCTTTGCCAAGCAACTGCGATCCAAGGGAATTGAATTTATCATCGAGCCTTACGTGCGTTTTAAGGGACAACCAGGTGAACAAGCCACCATGTTCTTTAAAGACCCAGCTGGTAATGCACTCGAATTCAAAGCCTTTCAAGACATGGGGCAGTTATTCGCGAAATAAGCCTACTGCGACCATTCCGTCGGTGTACGATCCCAACGGTGCTTTTTGAGTTCTTGATGCAGTTCGGTCGACAACCCTTGCCCATCGCCCGTAGCTACATTGGCCAAAACATTTCTTTCCTTCCGCATTCCCGGAATTATGGTACTAACGGTGGAGTTCATGGTAATGAAACGCAATGCCATTTCAGCCATGGTCATTCCCTCAGGAATTAGGGGGCGAAGTGCATCGGCATGTTCTACACTTGAGTTCAAGTTCTCGGGAACAAAATAAGTACCTCGCCAGTCCCCTTCCGGAAAGACGGTTTCCTTTGTGATATTTCCTGTCAAGGTACCTTCATCAAAGGGTACCCGGGCAATGACCCCGATATTCAGTTCATCACATAAAGGAAAAAGAACATCTTCAGGGTTTTGGTCAAAAATATTGTAAATGACCTGAACGGCATCCAACATTCCCGTTTTCAGGGCCTCGATTCCATTTTCAGGCTCCCATCGATTGACACTGATGCCCATCGCTGCAATTTTTCCTGAGGATTTAAGCTCTTCTACCGCGCGTTGCCATTCTTCGCGCTGGCTCCAACCATCGTCCCATGTATGAAATTGCATCAAATCGATTTGTTCCAGACCAAGATTTTTTAAGGTCTTCTCGGTATACTCCATAATATGCGCAGCCGGATAGGAATCTTCAAAAGCATACTCGGGCTTTGCAGGCCATTGAAAATTCTTCGGTGGAATTTTGCTGGCAGTATACAGTTTTTTCGACGGATGTCTTCTGACCAATTGTCCGAGGAGTTCCTCACTATGACCTTCGCCATACCCCCAAGCGGTATCAAAAAAGGTCACTCCATGCTCCACAGCGAGGTCTAAACTCTTCGCGGACTGTATATCGCTACTTTCGGTCCATCCGGCCATACCCCACATGCCATATCCTATTTCACTGACTTTCCAGCTAGTTTTCCCAAATTTTCTGTATTCCATTCTAATTCCCTTTTTTAATAAATTTTTCTTTAAGCACTAAAAAAACTCCATATACTAGTCCGAAGAGTAATCCTTTCATTACTTTCTCAATCCATATTTCTTGACCATAACTACCTTCCAGTATTACGGAAATAATCACGAACAGTACCGCACCGACTATAGCTTGAACGACTATCTTTTTCAATTCCATTAGCTCAGTATTGATGAAATGCATCGGAAACGAATTCTAAAACCGAAGGCAAGGCTTCTCGCCAGTACGTCCAACTGTGGCGGCCATCACGCACCCGATATTCATGAGGTATCTCCTTTTTCTTCATAGAAATATGAACGAGACTATTTCCTTCATAGAGAAAATCATCATCTCCACAATCGATATACCAGCGAACGGATTTCACATCGGCCACCGGTACGGTTTCAAGCAACTCCAACACATTGTGCCGTTCAAAATAGGTTTTCAATTCTGCTTTGGAATACGCTTCCTTGTACCATTTCATCCGATCTTCCAACTCTTTCATGGTCAATGGCCCTACATAGGCACTCAGGGGACATGCTGATGAAAACAATTCAGGATGGTGAAGGGCATACATAAACGAACCTCCCCCGCCCATAGAAAGTCCGGCGACGGCCCGATATCTCTTTTCTGATTTGATACGGTATTTCTTTTCAACATGGGGCATGAGCTCTTCGAAGAAAAAGTCCTCGTACTTCCAATCCCCAGCGTTGAAATACCCCATTCGACCCGTATCTGCATCTGGCATAACTATAATCATTGGCGTAACCGTACCATCTTTTATGGCAGCATCCGTAATGCGTAACACTTCCCCGAATTGCACCCAACCCGTGTGATCATCGGTTGCACCGTGCAGCAGGTAGAGTACCGGATAGCTGCGTTCTGAGGTTTCATAATCTGGAGGTAAATACACTGCATACTTCCGTTCCATTTTCAAAATTTCACTTTTCATAGAAAGGTTATCAAATACTTTTCCATGTTGTGCTTGCAACCCAACGGAGGCGGCGAACATGATGACGAACATCAAAACAAACTTTTTCATTGATCTCTTCTTTACTCAATTATTGACATTAGTTGATCCGTTCTGGATTCGATGGTCTCCGCCATAAATGGCATCAAGCCAAATTGATCCCTTTTCGCTTCACCCAGAAATAAGCAAAAATGATATTTGGGACCCAACATAGCCAGGCAACCAGGCGATACGCAGGAATAAACGACCCAAAAGCTATCGTTAGCAATGGCAACCACAACCTTAGGGTAACCGCGGCAAAACAAGCAGCATAACTATAGATCATATAGGCCTGATGCTTATCGACATCTCCTTTCTTGACCGCGCGATAGGCCATCATAGTAAAGTAGAGCCATACCACTCCCAAACACAAAAACCCAATTTGTGCAATAGGTCCTCCCGTGGCGTAAACCGCAATAAAAACCCCGCACAAACCACTTACGGCGACAGCTCCTACATATATTTTACCTATCAGGCGGTGCCGTTTTAAATTGGTATTCCGAAATCGCTTACTGAACTGAGGCCATCCTACAAACAGGGCAAGGCCCCCAAAAACGACATGGCCATAGAAACCTGTGTTCCAAACGATACTGCCCAATAATTCCTCATTCTTGGAAAGTCGAAGACCCACTTCAACATCATCAAAGGCATAATAGATATACATCAGCGGGTAGAGGCTTACCCCGATAGCCAAAAAAGCAAAAACAAACCAAGCGACCTTATTTGTAGTATTCCCCATGACTTATCGATATCTCCAGCTCGTTACATCCGCCCCTTTAGGAGCGCTCTCCGCAATTCGTTTCATAATCTTGGGCACATACATACTATTGTATCGAAGTCGACTAATGGCATTGGGTTGATCTGGATCACCGTTCCAACAGTGTTCCGCTCTATCGCCATATAAGACCTCCCCTTCATAATATGGATCGGAGGTGCCCTCTAAAAAGTCTTCCATTAAATATACGGCGTTATTGAGGTAGTAGTTATCCATATCTCCGCAATAGATATGGATCTTTCCTTTGAGCTGCTCGCCGAGTTTATCCCAATCTCGTTCAAGAATATGTTTCAGGTCATAATTCTCTTTCCAATATTCGGCCACCTGGTGGTCGATATCACCGGTCATTTTATCCCACAATCGAACAGGGTATCCATCTTCCCCCTGCGGAGAGTAGGTCGCTTCCCAGATATCCCACTGCTGGCCCGATCGACTTTTATCGCCCAAGACCAATTCCAAATGATTGCCTTGACGCAAGGTAGACTGTATTTGCCCTAAGTAATCACGATGCGAAGGGACCTCCAGTTTTTTATGGTCACTATCGTAATAATAGGCATTCTTGTCTTCATAGATATTAGTCAGACAATAGGCCCTAAAATCGATCGGGTCGGGGCACGCTGCGAAACAACCATTGTACTCTTTCGGGTACTTCACTTGAACGGCCAAGGCCTCCCAACCACCAGTGGAGCCCCCGTACAAAAATCGGGACCATCCTTCACCGATACCCCGGAACTCCTTTTCGATATAGGGAATCAGTTCGTGTGTAATTGCATCGCCATAGGGGCCTTGACTTGCTGAATTCACGGCATATGAATCGTCATAATAGGGCGTAGGGTGTTGAATCTCGATAATCAACATTCGCGGGAAATCGGGTTCGTTCCAGCGTTTATAGAAATCATAGGCTTCTTGCTGTTGAATGACATTATACCCTTCCAAATCAAAGCGCGCGGAATACTCGGGTTTTAGGTCGGGGGCTGGAGGAGTAGTTCGAAATCCACTGAAATCGGATGGGAAATGCCCATGAAACACCATTACCGGATATTTTGCTTCAGGGTGTTCTTTGAAACCCTTTGGCAACAGCACATGTGCTCCGAGATAGATATCCCGTCCCCAGAACTCGGATAGTTTTTCTGATTTGAGTTTGACATGCTTTATCCACTCAGTATCTTCCGGTTCTTCTATTTGCGGAATAACCTGATCGAGCACCACCTGTATTTCTTGACTTCCATTGACAAGATTTTCAATCCCGTTTTCGGTGACTCTAATTTTAAACGGCTTGCTGTAAAGGTTCCCCGGCGACCGGTTCCATTGTTGTCCTTCGCCATTGTCCATGGGTAGTTTGACCGTATGTCCCGTAGCCAGGTCGAAGGTCTCATAAACATGCAATAATGCTTGTACTTGATATTCCCCTGGGGGTACTTCAGAAAGACTCGCGTAGGGGTAGCCGAAGATGGTACTATCGAAGGTTTTGACTTCATTGGCCTTCATGCCATCGACATTCATTCCATAAATCAATTGGCTCTTTAATCCATCATTGATTTGAAATCGAGGTTCAGCTGACTCGTTGTCGGACATCATCAAGAGCAATCGTCCATCTTTGGTCTCTGGACTTATCGCTTCGGTAAAAGAGACCTTAATTTGGATTGTACTTGCAGGTGTCGATTTTGATTGACAACCAAAGAGCAATAGCGCAGATAAAAGGAACAGCAGTACATGTTTCATAGTGTTGGCGATTTCCCCCAAAAGATACTGCTTTTAAGTAAATCAAAAGACAAGAAAAGGCAGTTTTAAACGTTAAGAACATAAGTTAACCTACAAAAACCGGCTCTATGAAAAAGCTACTTTTTATCGCCGTACTATTCACGGCTATTATCGGAATGAGCAGTTGCGATTACGATGACAGTAACGATATTGATGTACTTAAGCCCAATGACACTACCGAAACAAGTAGTATAAGTCAACATAAAGAGTTATGAAATCAGGACCGGCTTCTATGCCGTTCTCGTGCGAGCAAGGTATTTTTCAGTAACATGGCGATAGTCATAGGACCTACCCCCCCAGGGACCGGCGTAATATAAGAGGCCTTTTTACTGACATTCTCAAAATCTACATCACCTGTAATATAATACCCGCGAGGTCGACTTTCATCGGGGACTCTAGTGATCCCCACATCAATGACCACTGCATCGTCTTTGACCATTTCGGCTTTCAGGAAATTAGGGACACCAAGCGCGGATATGACAATATCGGCCTGTGAAATGATCTGGGTAATATTCTTGGTATGACTATGGGTCAAGGTCACGGTAGAATTACCTGGCCATCCTTTTCTTCCCATCAAAATACTCATTGGTCGGCCCACAATATGACTACGACCGATAACAACGGTATGCTTTCCTTTGGTATCTACCTTGTACCGCTCTAACAACTCTAAAATTCCGAACGGCGTGGCCGGTATGAACGTACTCATATCGAGTGCCATTTTACCAAAATTCGTAGGATGAAAACCGTCCACATCTTTATCGGGGTGAACGGCCATTATCACCTTTTGGGTATCTATTTGATCAGGTAAGGGCAATTGCACGATAAAACCGTCAATGTCACTATCTTGATTCAGCTCTTCGATTTTCTTCAACAATTCTTGCTCTGAAGTCGTACTGGGCATTTGCACCAAGGTAGACTCGAAACCAATACGCTCACAAGATCGAACCTTACTGCCAACATAGGTCAAACTTGCTCCGTCATTTCCTACGATTACGGCGGCGAGGTGAGGAACTTTTTCTCCGCGCTCTTTCATTTTCACGACCTCCGCGGCGATTTCTTCCTTTATGTCATTCGACACTTTTTTCCCATCCAGTATTTGCATTTTTTTTTGGTTTATGGTTTATGGCTTTTGGTTTCAGATTTCAGGTTTCAGATTTCAGGTTTCAAGTTCATGGTCTCAATTCACTTTTCATTGCTAAGAATCACGACTACCGTTCACTGCGAACTGCTAACTGCTAACTGCTAACTGCATCTATTCTTTTACTTCATTCCTTTCATACCACCCATCATTTGCATCATCTTTTTACCCCTACTACCCTGCATCATTTTCATCATCTTGCTCATCTGATCGAATTGTTTGAGCAATTGATTGACCTCTTTGACATCGCGTCCGCTGCCTTTTGCAATGCGCTTTTTTCTATTTGCATCAAGTTTGGCGGGGGTTGCCCGCTCGTCGGGCGTCATCGAATAAATAATCGCTTCAATATGTTTAAAGGCATCGTCGTCAATATCCATACCCTTTAAGGCCTTGCCTGCACCAGGTATCATACCCATCAAATCTTTGATGTTCCCCATCTTCTTGATCTGTTGTATCTGAGAAAGAAAATCATCAAAGCCAAACTTATTTTTGGCTATCTTTTTTTGAATTTTGCGAGCTTCCTCTTCATCAAACTGGTCTTGCGCTCGTTCAACGAGTGAAATCACATCTCCCATTCCGAGAATCCGATCGGCCATACGGGAAGGGTGAAAAACGTCGATAGCTTCCATTTTCTCACCTGTACCAATGAACTTGATCGGTTTATCAACTACTGATTTAATGGAAATTGCCGCACCACCTCGTGTATCACCATCGAGTTTAGTCAGAATCACCCCATCAAAATTTAAGATGTCATTGAAGGCCTTAGCAGTGTTCACAGCATCTTGACCGGTCATGGAATCAACCACAAAAAGGGTTTCCTGAGGTTCTATGGCTTTGTGGATGTTCGAAATTTCATCCATCATTTTCTCATCAACAGCCAGACGTCCGGCAGTATCGATAATAATCACATTACATCCCAGAGACTTTCCATGGGCGATACCTGCCTTGGCAATAGCAACGGGATCTGAATTTTCACGATCGGAATAAACCTCAACCCCAATCTGCTCGCCTACCACATGCAATTGATCAATCGCTGCAGGGCGGTATACATCACAAGCCACCAATAATGGTTTCTTCCTCTTTTTGGTCAATAAAAATTTGGCCAGCTTTCCAGAAAAAGTGGTCTTACCCGAGCCTTGAAGTCCTGACATAAGAATAACGGAAGGGTTGCCCGAAAGGTTAATGCCTTCGGTCTCCCCGCCCATCAATTCCGTCAATTCGTCTTTAACGATTTTGACCATCAATTGACCGGGCTGCAAAGTCGTCAAAACGTTTTGACCCAATGCTTTCTCTTTGACCCTATTCGTAAACTCCTTGGCTATCTTAAAGTTTACATCGGCATCAAGAAGTGCACGACGTACTTCCTTAGTGGTCTCAGCAACATTTATCTCAGTGATCTGTCCATGTCCTTTTAGAACATGTAGGGCTTTATCGAGCTTCTCGCTTAAATTATCGAACATCTTTTTGCTAGATTTTGAAGAAAAGCAAATTTAAGAAATACCGTTGGAAAGACGCTTTTGTATTGAAGAAAATATGTGGCATTTCACTTTTAGCAAGCTTAGGGAATTTTACATGTGGCCAAAAACAAAAGAGCACCTATATTACAATAGATGCTCTTTCAAAAAGTGTGGGGCAAAAAAGGTAGTACTTTCGAGTACTAAGTATTAGTTACCTAAACTATTCACAGATTTTTTCGATCACTAGGTATTCATCTCCGCGCTTGATCTTGAATCGGTTCGGCGCACATTCTATAACCGTCCACTCACCAATATAATTGGCCAATGTCATACTCAAATCATTGAAAATCAATACCTCACCATCAATACTCCAATTTCCTTCATCTTCAACCTCACCATTCGCATTATACACATGGATGTTTCTATTTGAAAAATCGATATTCAAATCCTCAAGAAAAGTTGCCTCACTACCCACACTGGCTATGGCCCATCTACATGTTGAAATGGTATCTTCGATGAAAGCAGCATCACAAACTTCAGGTTCTTCTCCGCAAGTGGTCTTCAATACTATTTTATCACCATCACCGGCATAGAGCTTGATACGGTCTCCATCAATTTCATAAACAAACCATTCCAAACTGAATTCTACCAAGAACTCAAACTCCAATTTCAACAACACTCTATAGTCAGAAACTCTTGTGTTCCATTCTCCATTCAAGATATTACCTTCTCTATCCTTAACGACTACCGATCCATCTTCATTGAAAGTCATCAAGTAATTCTCATATTGGTCAGAAGTATATTGATTATCTCGTTTCACTTCTTTGACCAACCAAGGACACTCGGCCAATAGGTTATCCAATCGCTCTTTGGTAAAATCGTCATCATTATGGTCATCGTCATCGTCTTCATCGCAAGCTTCCTTAGCACGCTCGATGGTTTGCCTTAACTCCTCAATACTACCAACGGATACTTTCTCACCATTATAGAATTCAAAGGATACCGGAAACTGAAGACTGATGATATCTTCCTCATCCAAGCCGGCGAAAAACCGTCTCATTTCCTTGTCACTTTGAACTTCCACAGTACCTGTTTGTTGAAGTTCAAGGTCAAACGTAAAGAAGGTCACCGGGTAAATGACATCGATACACTCGATATCGTCATCTGAACCGCCTTCGATACATTTCGAGGCATGCTCACGTAACTCAGCCAAATTCTCGACAGTGATTTCTGAATAATCGGCCATCGTAATGGTTATCGGAAATATGATATCCAAAATATCATCATCCTCGTCAAGAGCGTCAAAAATCTCTTCGATCAAATGCAGATCTTCTTTAGAGTTGATGGTGATATCAAGTCCGTTTACCGAAACGGTATATGGAAAACGAATATCAAAACAGCTGGCCCCGTCAACGATATTATCGTAGGAACCGTCATTTGACACCATATTTGTCATAAGATTGGCCGCTGCGGAATTTGCGGTCATTGTTTCTTCTTCACTCGTTTCAATGATTGGGGGATCTTCCGTTTGACACGAGGTAAAACTTAGTGCAACCACAAGTAGGCTTGCGAACATTGCAGATTTAAAATACTTTTTCATAACGATTTGGATTTATTTGTTCGTTCGAGTCTAAAACAATCGATTTTAAAATCACCCTACTATCGATTTTTGTTTTTTTTAAAATATCTTTGAGTTTCAAACGTTTTAATTTGGCCCGTAAGTGCTTATTTATCAACGCTTGGCAAACATTAAGCTGGAATATAATTTCTGGTTAAAAAAAATCCTAAACACCTAAAACCAACCTTTTGAATAGCGAAGCCCAAAACAATGTTTGTGAAGAATCGGTCTTTAGCACCATCTTCAAGACTACTTCAAGAACGGTTTTCAACTATATATATTATAAATTCGGTAATGAAGAAAAAGCCCATGATGCTGTACAAGAGGCATTTGTGAAATTGTGGGAGAATTGTGCCAAGGTACCCCCGAAAAAGGCAAAGTCTTTTGTATATACCGTTGCCAACAATCTTTACCTGAACGTTATCAAGGCTGAAAAGGTGCGTTTGAAATACGCAGATAAAACGCTCAAAAGCACAAACGAGACCCCTGAATTTTTGATGGAAGAAGATGAATTCAGAGGCAAATTGGAAAACGCCTTGAACGGTTTACCCGAAAATCAACGAACGACTTTCCTACTCAATAGAATAGATGGGAAAAAGTATAAGGAAATCGCCGAAATGGAAGGAGTCAGTGTGAAAGCTATCGAAAAACGTATGCATTTGGCGCTGAAAAGCTTACGGGAACAAATAGATGGAATCTGAAATTTCAAGACCAAGGGAAGTCTTTCAGTGGACCTTACCTACTCTAGTGTTAAAATGTAAATTCCTAAAAGTAGGGTTTTTAGCCCTTAACGTGTTATATAAGTATAAAGTCTAGAAATCATGCAAGAAAATTACTTGGCAAAATGGTTGAACAATGAGCTCTCCGGAGCAGAATTGGAGGAATTCAAGCAATCTGAAGCATATGACTCCTACAGGAGAATCCTTGAGGCTTCCAATAGGCTGGAAGCCCCTGAATTCAATGCTGATGATACCCTTGAAGCCATTAACAACAGACGTACTTTGCAGGAAAACAAGGTGGTGCAACTCCATCCGTTCAAGAAGTTCTTAAAAGTAGCTGCCGTAGCTGCCTTTTTGGTTGTTGGCGTTTCTTTTTATTTGAGCACCCTAGACGAAAGAGTGTCGACACAGTATGCTGAAAATAAAGAGGTCATGCTGCCGGATAATTCGAAGGTCATCTTAAATGCGGATTCCGAATTATCTTTCAGCGAAAAAGACTGGAACGAAAAGCGTAACGTCGAACTTCATGGTGAGGCCTTTTTCAAGGTGGCCAAAGGCAAACGTTTTACCGTCGCCACGGATGCTGGCACAGTGGCGGTCTTAGGCACAGAATTCAATGTGGAGCAACGTGAGGGCTTTTTTGAAGTGAGCTGTTTCGAAGGTCTAGTAAGTGTGACCTTTCAGGGCGCGGAAACCAAGTTACCCGCCGGTAGTTCCTTTATGGTGATTGACGGGCAAGTTATCGCGTCGAAAACATCCGATGGAAATGAGCCATCTTGGATAAATGCTGAAAGTACTTTTAAGAGTATCCCCTTAAAGTACGTACTTCAAGAATTTGAAAGGCAACATAACCTTCAAGTCGAAACCGATCAAATAGACGTCAATCAATTATACACGGGTTCTTTTAGCAATACAGATTTAAATTTAGCGTTGAAGAGTATAAGCATGCCTTCGCAAATAAAGTTTAAATTAGAGGGCGATAAAGTGCTCTTCTATGCCAAAAAAGGGGAATAAACTTGTTGTTCTTTGTAGTCTACTTTTTTTATGCGTGCTCACTCATGCAAGGGCTCAGGAAACTACAAAGGTCACATCTTATTTAATCACATACCTCAAAGAGCTTGAAACTACCTTTGACGTCAAATTCTCTTATGTTGACGACGATGTTCGGACGGTTGAGATTACAGCCTTTGAGGCCCCCAACCTTCAGGACATCTTAACTTATATCGAGAATAAGACCCAAATCAAGATTCGAAAAATCAGTGACCGCTACTATGCACTTACCAAAAGTACGACGGTTGATATCTGTGCCGTTGTTCTAGATAATTTCAAACAGAATACCGTCACCGGTGCTACCGTACAAGTACTGGGAACGGACATTGCCATAATTACGGACTTAGATGGGGCCTTCACCCTGCAGAACGTCCCTAGAAATGCAAAGTTGCAGATCAAGCACGTCGGTTTTAAAACCTTGTTTGTCGATGTAGAGGAGTTGCTTGACTCAAGCCCATGTAAAACCCTACTGCTCGCACAGTTCTATCAACAATTGGAAGAAGTTGTAGTATATGAGTTTTTGACCAAAGGCCTGGTCAAGCAACTCGATGCAAGTATTGAATTGAATACAGACGAATTCGGCATCTTACCCGGATTGAGCGAACCGGATATCTTGCAGACCGTACAGGCCCTGCCCGGGATAAAAAGTGTTGACGAAACCGTTTCGGACATCAATATCAGAGGGGGAAGCAACGATCAAAACCTCATTCTTTGGGACGGCATTAAAATGTATCAATCCGGACACTTTTTCGGCTTGATTTCCGCTTTTAACCCATATTTGACCGGAAAGGTAACCCTTATCAAAAATGGCACCAGCTCCGTGTACGGGGATGGTGTGAGTGGTGTTATCGATATGCGCACCAAAGACAAAATCGAAACCGACTTTTATGGCGGCGCAGGATTCAACCTCATTAGTGGTGACTTTTACGGGCAACTATCCCTTAACGATAAACTAGCCGTTCAATTTTCGGCACGGCGCTCCATGACCGATTTCTTGAACACTCCAACTTTCGATACTTTTTTCAATAGAGCCTTTCAGAGCAATAAAGTTGTAGGGGAAACCACGGAAATCATGAATATCGAACGGGACGACCGTTTCTATTTTTACGATTTTACAGCAAAGGTACTTTACGACCTCAATGAAGACCATAAGTTCAGGATGAGTTTCATCAACATCAACAACCTCTTGGATTATGAGGAACGTCAACCTGAACAGGATATTTGGACCACAAGTTCGTTAGACCAGACCAACCTTTCCTTTGGAGGCACCTTGGACAGTAAATGGACAACTAGAATGTCAACCACCTTGAATGCCTACTACACCCGATATAACCTTAACGCGCTCAACGTATCTTCAAGAGGCCCGCAAGAAATAGAACAGAACAATGAGGTCATTGAAACGTCGGTCAAGTTGGGCCTGAACTATACATTGAATGACCATCTGCAATGGCTTAGTGGATATCAACTCAATCAGACCGGTATCACGAACATTACCTTGGTCAACCAACCCGCTTTTACAAGCGACATTATAGGTATTGTAAACACCAACGCATTGTTTTCTGAATTGGAATTCAAATCACCAAACAACAAACTGTTTGTCAGGGGTGGCTTACGGCTCAACCACTTAGAGAACCCGGGTGATTTCGAAGAATTCATTCTTGAACCCCGCTTCAGTTTAAATTACGCGATTACACCAAAGCTAAAAGCGATCGTTCTCGGAGAGTTCAAAAGTCAAGCGACCAATCAAATCGTAGACTTAGAACAAAACTTTCTGGGCATCGAAAAACGAAGGTGGACCGTTTCCGATGGAGAGAATTTACCCATCACCCGAAGTAAACAGGGTTCATTTGGGTTGAATTACGATACTCGAAATCTCTATATCGGGCTCGAAGGTTTTTATAAGGAGGTCAACGATATCAGTACGGCCACCCAAGGATTTCAGAACCAAAATCAATTCAACGGGGAAATCGGCACATACGATGTGAAGGGGGTGGAGTTTTTGGTGAACGGGAAAACCGATACGTATAGTATTTGGGCCAGTTATACCTACAATATGAACACTTATACATTCGAGACCATCGATCCCCCGAATTTTCCGAACAACCTAGACATACGTCATGCTGCAACCTTGGCCGGGACGGTAACAATGAACTCATTTCGATTTGGATTGGGGTTTAACTATCGATCGGGCAGGCCTTTTACCGAACCTATAGTCAACACTCCTGTCAACAACGGTATATTTCCCGCGGAAATTAGCTACAACAGCCCCAACAGTAGCAGATTACCGGAATACATCCGGGCCGACGCTTCGGTCATCTACGATTTTGACATCGGACAATCGGCCAAAGCTTCTATCGGTGCATCCGTACTTAATGTTACCAACCGGAAAAATGTGTTGAACATTTTCTATCGCCTAGATGAGAACGACCTTTTAGAAACGGTTGAAAGCACTTCGTTGGGTATCACCCCTAATTTCAGCTTTCGACTGAAGTTTTAGGTATTTTTTATTCGATTAATTACCAAAACATGGGGAAAGGTGATCGCCGCTAAAAAGGAAAAGAAAAAAGAAAGCGAGGTCTCGAAATTTGAACGAAACACGAAAAGCAAAAATAAAATACCTATTATAGAAATCACCCAATAAGGGAGCGAGGCCTTCACATAACCTAAAACGGTCTTTTTTGAGAAATCCCCATAGAGATAATAAATCTGGTCTACCAAGGAAGGTATGGAGTGCCATATGACAAAGTATATTGCAAATGACCATAACAACGAGGCGGTGCTAAATAGAATAAAGAAAACCACAATGTGAAAAGTCTCTCGGATGAAACTAGTTCTTAAATCCTTATCACGTACCATTAAAAAAACATAAAGAACGCTCATCGAGATACCGGAACCAAGACTTGCGTAGTAATAATCGCGTTCATCAATCTTGATTTTGGTAATGGTATGGATGATTTCCGTGACCGTTTCTGCATGTAGGTAAAATAGAAGGCAAAGGATGAAAAATCCGTAGGTAAAGAACAAAATATTTCCCCAAAAAGTGGGTTCTTTTATTCGTACGCCAAAGTGTTGTTCACCAAAATGATAGGCACTGAATATCACGAAAGATATCAAGGCTATCGCAGGAACATAGTAAAACAGTAGTGCGCTTCCCAAAACAAAAAGTATGTAGTAGGTCAATGTCCGCACGTAAGATATTCTAGTTGAGCGACTCGAATTCGAATGCTGGATCAACTTAAGATCGTTGGCCCCATGAATTATTCCTAAGGATAAAATCAGAACATAGGCGAATATGTTTTCTATAAATTCTTCGAACTGTACCGCCAACCAGAGCGAAAAAAAGGTAGTAACTACCATAAAATTGCTCATATCGATGATTATCTGACCCTTATTTTCCATTTTGTTTAAAATTTTAACAAAAACATTAAACAATTAATGTTTAACATTTATTAAATTTACTTAAACAAAACTAATTAAATCGTAATTGCTATGACTAATTTATTAAGTACACTTCCTTTAGCCACGAAAATGATGCCTGACGATTATGTCGGTTTTACCTTTTTCGTGGGCTGTATGGCCATGATGGCCGCTTCCGCTTTTTTCTTTTTGTCAATGAACAGTTTTGACAAAAAATGGAGAACCTCCATTCTTGTATCGGGTCTTATCACCTTTATCGCCGCAGTGCACTATTGGTACATGCGTGATTACTGGGCAACGGTCGGAGAATCGCCCACCTTCTTTAGATATGTTGATTGGGTACTCACGGTTCCGCTGATGTGTGTCGAATTCTTCCTTATTTTAAAGGTAGCAGGGGCCAAGAAATCGCTTATGTGGCGTCTTATCATTCTTTCCGTTATCATGTTGGTGACCGGCTATATCGGCGAAACGCTAAACCGGGACAATGCTGCACTTTGGGGCGCAATCTCTGGAGCGGCCTATTTCGTAATCGTCTACGATATTTGGCTTGGGCAGGCGAAGAAGTTGGCCGTAGAAGCCGGCGGCGCGGTATTATCCGCTCACAAAATGCTCTGCTGGTTTGTTTTAGTTGGTTGGGCAATCTACCCTATCGGTTACATGGCTGGAACACCTGGTTGGTACGAAGGGATATTCGGCGGACTCAACCTAGATGTTGTTTACAATATCGGAGATGCAATTAATAAAATCGGTTTCGGATTGGTTGTCTACAATTTAGCCGTGATAGCGACTAGCAAAAAAGAAATGGCGTAGCAACCGCTATTCGATTAGTTTGCTCACACTAGTTGCTATGGAAAAGACCGTTTAGGCGGTCTTTTCCCTTTTCTAGCATTTACACAGCCTCAAAAGGCATCCTAAGGCAATCCTTAAATCAGTCTTTGAAGGAATCTATTGAAAGGCTCCTATTCACTTGACGAAAGCCCCTTAAAGGAACCCCGACTCACATTCCACTTTGCTCATCAAGTTCTAGGGGGATCGAACACACAGGAAATCTCGTAATCAAAATTCAGCATACGCTGAATGATGTCAAAAAGCTCGGGAAAATCCTGATGAAAGATCGAAGGCGTCTCAAAATAATTCTCCACCGCTACGGAGAAGAATTCATGCAGGTTCGTCAAACCATATTGACGAAAATATTGGGTTGACAACAGTTTTTGTCGAAAGGATCGCTTTTCGAAAAGTCCTCTTATCTTTCGCATCCCCACACGAAATCTCCTGGCCTCCCAAGAACGCTTCTTTCGCATTTCGTAACTCAGCGCATGGGCGAATTCATGTACTGCCAAATTTTTGTTATCATCGGGCACGTCGAAACCCTCACGGATTTTATCCGCCGAAAGCACCAAGGTTTTGAACTTTGGATTATATTCTCCCAAATGATAGCGCCTATTCACCCTGGAGTAATAGCTAGATGGATAAACAATGACCCTGAAAAGCGAACGATGCATTTTGTAGTTCCTTAGACCCAATAACATGAAAGCCGCTGTTGCACTTAAAATCAACCGTAGTTCATCGGTGTGATGAATTTTACCATAAAAAACAAAGCTCTTCTTGCTGCGAAACCATACGATTCGTTCATCGCATTTCCTCCGGTACGCTTCTGGCAACCTGCCATACATGACAAAGGTCTTTTTTAGAATGGCCTGCTCCTCGGCATTTAATCCTTTTAGGGGAACCAAGGGATTGTATTGGCTAATGCCAATTTCTATTGCCGTACGGTAAATGACATAACCAATGAGGAGTACCGCAATGGCAATTTCGACATATTCTAAGACGGGCATAGCATATAAACTCTATTCCTTGTATTAAATTGTTGCGAAAGCGGTAATAGAAGACAGTGTTGAGACGCCGATTCACATTCGTTCCGGCACTTGAATACCTAAAAGACGAAAACCGGTTTGAATAACCTCACCTACTTTTTTCGACAATTGTATTCGCAATGCCTTTTTTTCTTCATCGGCTTCCCCCAAAATGGAAACCTGTTGATAGAATGAATTAAACTCCTTCACCAAATCATAGATGTAATTGGCAATCAAGGCCGGACTGTAGTTCTGGGCGGCCAATTGAATGGTCTCGGGAAAGAGTAGAATTTGTTTGACCAATTCTCTTTCCTTTGTATGCAACTTGGCTGACGTATGGATATCTGTTGAGGAGTCGATGCCCAAATCGCTCGCCTTACGTAAAATCGATTGTATGCGGGCATAGGTATATTGAATGAACGGACCTGTATTTCCTTGAAAGTCAACCGATTCCTCAGGATTGAACAATATTCGCTTCTTGGGATCCACCTTTAGAATGTAATACTTTAACGCCCCTAGACCGATGGTTTTGTATAGTTCTGTTTTTTCTTCCTCTGAATACCCTTCAAGTTTACCTAACTCTTCAGAAATATCCTTGGCAGTTTGCGTCATATCGCTCATCAGGTCGTCCGCATCGACCACGGTACCCTCTCGACTCTTCATTTTTCCACTGGGCAAGTCGACCATACCGTAGCTCAGATGATGCAATTGTTTCGCCCAAGAGAACCCTAATTTCTTCAATATCAGAAACAACACTTTGAAGTGATAGTCTTGTTCATTGCCGACCGTATAGACCATACCATTGATATCGGGATAATCTTTTACGCGCTGAATGGCCGTGCCGATATCTTGGGTCATATATACCGCAGTACCATCAGAACGCAGTACTATTTTTTCATCAAGGCCTTCATCCGTCAAATCGATCCAAACACTACCGTCTTCCTTCATGAAAAAGACCCCTTTTTCGAGTCCATCGGCGACCACATCCTTGCCCAACAAGTACGTATCACTTTCGTAGTATAATTGGTCGAAGTCAACACCCAGATTGCCATAGGTTTCGTCAAAACCTTTGTAAACCCAGCCGTTCATTTTTTTCCAAAGGCCCACGATTTCAGAATCGCCGGCCTCCCATTTTTGAAGCATTTGTTGTGCCTCGATTAACGAGGGTGCTTCTTTCTCCGCCTTTTTCTTTTCTACTCCACTCGCAATTAGGTCATTCACTTCGCCCATGTACTGTTCATTGAACTTGACATAGTAATTGCCGACCAACTTATCCCCTTTTAATCCTGTAGACTCAGGGGTTTCCCCTTCCCCGAAGCGTTGCCAAGCCAACATACTCTTACAGATATGGATTCCGCGATCATTGATGATTTGCGTCTTGTACACTTTTTTACCCGAAGCTTTGAGTATTTCTGCAACGGAATACCCTAAGAGGTTATTTCGGATATGACCTAGGTGAAGTGGCTTATTGGTGTTGGGCGAAGAGTACTCGACCATCACCGCATCTTTTGAACCGGGTTGATAACCATAATCGGCTGTAGTTCTTATGCCGTTAAAAAAATCGCGATAAACCGAATCGTGAATACTTATGTTCAAAAACCCTTTAACCACGTTGAAACCAGCGACTGCATCGACATGCTCTTCTAGAAAAGCCCCGATCTTTTCTCCGATCTGAACGGGATTTCCCTTAATCAATCGCAACATGGGAAAAACGACCACAGTGACATCACCTTCAAAATCCTTACGGGTCGGTTGAAACTCAACGTTTGGCAATTCTATGGAAAACAAAGAGGAAACCGCTTCTTTTACTTTGGGTACCAGTACATCTTGAATATTCATGGGTTCGGGCTATTTCAAGATGCAAAACTAATCAATTTTTAGGGCTTCACATATAATCGGAGCAAGTACTGTTCGTATTCAAGTGCAAAGCGCACCGAGGGCAATGCAGGGTATACTGAGTGATTTCGTTTCCCTGCTTCCTGCACGATTAAATAAATATTCAATCGGGTCATTCCCAATGGAAGTATTGGTTAACTTTAAAGAAAAATGCTAGAAAAGATACCTCATTATGCTCCTTAACGTTTCTTACAACAATAAAGACATCACTCGAAAAGTAGATGCAGAAGTTGGCAAACCGTTTACATTGAAAGAACGATGGGCCATGAACGGCATTGGATCTCCTAAACTTATCATTACAGCCACCAGTATCGAAATTCAAAATCTCTTGATCCTGGATAACAATCGCAATACCTGTAATATCGAGATGCGGCCTAAGGGCATCATCGTTCGATTTCGATCGCTATTGGAGACTTTCGCCTTAGTCATACCCTACTACAAACTTACCATTTACAAGGGTGATCTGGCCCGCTACTCGATTTACCGCGACAACCATTTCATAAAAGTGGAGGCAGACACCAAAGCGGTTCAAAAATTCTTCAGAAAAGTACTTGATTACAAGGCGGACAACGCACCAACTTCGATTGAAGATCTATGAAAATACTACTTACAGGAGCCAACGGATATATCGGCATGCGGTTAGTACCACATTTGCTCGATCTTGGGCATGAGGTCGTATGTGCCGTTCGCGATGCGGAGCGCTTATCGGTTTCAACCGAAATACGGTCGAAAATAGAAGTGGTCGAAATCGATTTTCTTCATGAGGTCAATCCAGAAAAAATAGCGCGAGATATTGAAGTAGCCTATTTCTTGATTCACTCCATGAGCTCCTCGACCACCGATTTTGATAAACAAGAAGCCATTACCGCAAGAAACTTTAACGCGTACATGGCCGAAACATCAGTGAGACAGGTCATCTACCTCAGCGGCATTGTGAATGAAGATAACCTATCAAAACACTTGTGGTCACGCAAAAATGTCGAGAACATACTTTATGAAGGTCCGTTTGAGTTGACCGTACTCAGGGCCGGTATCATTGTAGGTTCGGGTAGTTCATCCTTCGAGATCATTCGGGACCTTTGTGAAAAATTACCCCTTATGATCACACCAAAATGGGTGTTGACCAAAACCCAACCTATCGCTATACGCGATGTTATTTATTTTTTGACAGGTGTTATTGGCACTATAGAAACCTATGGCCAATCTTTTGATATCGCCGGACCTAATATACTCACATATAAACAGATGTTAAAGGAATACGCCAAGGCCAGGGGCTTTAAAAATTGGATCTTTACCGTTCCGATAATGACGCCGAAACTATCCAGCTACTGGTTATATTTTGTTACCTCTACTTCCTATAAATTGGCCTTGAACCTTGTTGACAGTATGAAGGTCGAAGTAATCGCAAAAGACAATCGATTGGAAAAAATCCTCGGTATCCAAACACATACTTATACGGAAGCCATCGATATGGCATTTCGAAAAATAGCGCAGAACCTTGTGGTAAGCAGTTGGAAGGATAGCATGGTCAGCGGTCGGTTTACCAAAGACCTGCAAAAATACATTCAAGTACCCAAGTATGGCATTTTGAAAGATGAGCAACGGAAAAAGGTAGACGATCCATCGGCCGTGTTGGAGAATATTTGGAAAATCGGCGGGGAGACAGGTTGGTACTACGGGAATTGGCTCTGGAAAATCAGGGGCTTTTTGGACAAGCTTTGGGGTGGAGTGGGTCTTCGACGCGGGAGAACGCATCCGGATAAGCTCTTTCCGGGCGATGCGCTCGATTTTTGGCGAGTGCTCTTGGCCGATAAGGAAGAGAGACGACTGTTGCTCTTCGCGGAAATGAAACTACCGGGAGAGGCTTGGCTTGAGTTTAAAATTGATGAGGCCAACGTACTTCACCAAACAGCAACCTTCAGGCCTCGTGGCCTAAGGGGACGCTTATATTGGTATAGTATTGTGCCATTCCATTACTTTATTTTTGGTGGAATGATCCGGAATATCGCGAAAACCTAGTTTCTTAGTTTGGCTGGGGACTATATTTTTTCCTTTACCAGCTTGGCAAAATTATAAGCCGCATCGACCAAATTTTCATAACTGTTGGCCATCGCCTCCTCCAAGCTCGAAACACCTTTAACAATGGAGGTCATATAGTCTAAACCGAAGGCTTTCTGTTCTTTATGCGAAATAGTCACGGAACCACATAAGGCAGCCACGGGCACGTCATATGTTTTCGCTGATGAGAGCACACCTGCAATAGTTTTGCCTGACAGTGTCTGGAGGTCCAGTTGACCTTCTCCGGTAATTATCCAATCCGCATCTTGGATCGAAGCGTCAAAATCCGCTATATTCTTTACCAAATCGATACCGGACACCAAGGTTGCGTTCAGAAAAACGCAAGCTCCGGCCCCCATACCTCCCGCAGCCCCTGCCCCTTTTAGCTGCTGAACATCAACCCCAAAAGTCTCTTCTAGCACTTTCGCATAATTCTGGAGTCCCTTGTCCAATAGCTCGATTTCTTCATTCGAGGCGCCTTTTTGACTACCATAAACTTGAGCGGCACCATCTGGCCCATAAAGGGGATTGGTTACATCACAAGCCACTTTGACCTCAACCTCATTGAGTTTGGGGTGAAGTTTGGTACTATCGATTTTTTGAATCCGGGAGAGATTACTCCCAATGGGTTGCAGGTCATGGCCAGAAGCATCAAAAAAACGAAAACCTAATGCTTTCGCCATTCCCATACCACCATCATTAGTGGCACTACCGCCAATACCCAATATCAATTCGTTAGCTCCACTTTCAATAGCGTCGACAATCAATTCACCAAAACCAAAAGAGGTGGTATGCATGCAATTGCGTTCTTCCTCCTTTAGTAGTTTGAGTCCGGATACTTCTGCCATTTCCAGAAAAGCGACTCCCTTGGGTCTTGAGAAGACATAGCCCGTTTGGAGTAGCTCGAAAAGAGGGCCATGGGCGGTTAATAGAATTTTCTCCCCTTGCGTATAGTGCTTAACAATGTCAATAGTACCGTCACCCCCATCGGCCAGAGGTTTTTTGACGATCTCCGCTTCGGGCATCGCCATCCGCAATCCCTTTTCTACAGCTTCGCAGTACTCGAATCCTGTTAGGGAGCCTTTGAATTTGTCCGGAGCGATGACGATTTTCATACCATGCTGTATTTAAGATTTAGGCAAAAACACTTCGGCCATCATACATCTGGCGCTTCCGCCACCACAGGTCTCTATGGTGTCTAAAGGACTATGGATGATATCACAATGCTTTTGTATGAAGGTTATCTGCTCTTTTCGAAGGCTCTGGTAGGCCGCGGTACTCATTACCATAAAGCGCTTATCGTTCGCTCCAATGACCTGAAGCATATTTCCCGCAAACGAATGCATCTGTTCTTCGGTTATCGGCATTACTTCCTTTCCGTCTTTTTTGAGATGGGTCAAGACGTTTTTTCGTTCCTTTTTATCGTCAATCGTATCGAGACAGATTACGGCGAAGGTCTCTGCCATAGCCATCATCACATTCGTATGGTAGATTGGTTTACGCTCGCCTTCAACCGTTTGGTTTGCCGTAAAAATTAAGGGAAAACAATCGAAGTCTTCACAAAACTCAATAAACAGCTCTTCATGGGCACGTTCGGAAAGCGCACAATACGCTTTTTGATGTACCCGATCCTTTAAGATACTTCCGGTACCCTCCAGAAACACTCCTGATTCTTCTGCTGCGGTGTAGTCAATAATGTCATTGATCTTGAAGCCACTTTCCTCAAGAACATCAAAAATATCTTCACGACGTTCCTTTCGGCGGTTTTCGGCAAACATAGGATACACCACTACGGTTCCGCTATCATGAAAGGACACCCAATTGTTAGGAAAAATAGAATCTGGCGTATCCGTTTCCTTTCTATCATCGATTACGATTACATTAACCCCGTGCGTTCGAAGCGTTTCTACAAAATCATCGAATTCTTTTTGCGCCTTTTTGTTGATTTCGGCATTCTTGATTTGAAGATCTTCTTGAAAGTAGTTATTGACCGCTGTCTGTTCGTTTTTTCGAAAAGCGACGGGTCGGATCATTAAAATAGTATTGGTTATTTGCATTTATATAGGTATTACTCTCTTATCAATGGTAAGGTGCTACATCTTAATAGCCCTTCTTGTTTTGAAATCTCGGCATATGGAATTTCCTCTACGATGAATCCTTGCGCTCTAAGCCAGTTGTTCAATCTGGTAAAATTCCGTTCAGATACGACGACCTCTGGAGAAATGGAGAAGACGTTACTGAACATTCGATACATTTCATCAGCTGTAATTTCAAAAATGTTCTCCTTTCCAAAAAAATCGACCAACCATTGGTACTCCTCTTCAACTAAAAATCCGTTTTGATGAAGGATGGCCTTGCCTTTTCCCAAAGGCTGGAAACAACAATCGAGGTGTAGAGCATTTTGCTTTGCATCTGTTGATTTTCTAAGCTCGAACGACTTGATGATCTTATTGGGGAACTGTTGGCCAATGAAGTCGACCGCGGCTTTATTTGTCCGGGCCGTTATCCAATCAGGGTAATCTTCCGCTGTATAGGTTCCTATAAAAATATGGTCGTTCCAAGGCATCACGTCGCCACCCTCTACATGAACCGCTTCAGGTGGTCTAATAACATCCTCGTCCGGAATTCTATCGAGGACATGTAAAATGGCTTCGATTTCTTTCTCGCGATCCGGAAGGATATTGGCTAGGATAAGCTTTTGCCCTATCACAAAAGCGATATCCCTAGAGAAAATTTGATTACAGTCTTCCAAAACTTCAGGTCGAAAGACCTTTATACCATACTTTTCAAACACATTCGCAAACGCTTCCATTTCTTTGACCATATCTTCCTCTTTAGGATAGGTACCTGCCAAAATATGTTCCAACGACTTCGGGTCATAGGCTTCCTCAGGTTTTGGAATGGGACCGCAACTCTTGGCCGTACCCAAAACCACTGCTTTCAGCCTTGAAATTTCATCATTTACATTTAAGTGTAACATAGTTCTTGTTCGCTAAAATTATAATTCAAATTTGACATAAAAAAAGCCCTTTTAAAAAATAAAAGAGCTTTATTGTTTTTATTGAGGTAGCAATCTACCTTAAGGCAAGGTCGACAAAAGGACGGTAGTTCTCACCCGTATATACTTGTCTCGGTCTACCGATAGGTTCATTGTTCAATCGCATTTCACGCCACTGTGCAATCCACCCGGGTAGTCTACCAAGGGCGAACATTACCGTAAACATTTCAGTAGGTATACCCAATGCCCTATAAATTACTCCTGAATAGAAATCAACATTCGGATATAACTTTCGATCCACGAAATAGGGGTCTTCCAAGGCTTCTTTTTCGAGGCCTTTTGCCACGTCTAGTATTGGATCTTCGATACCCAAATCCCCTAAAATCTCATCGGCCGCCTTTTTAATGATCTTTGCCCTAGGGTCAAAGTTTTTATACACACGGTGACCGAAGCCCATTAAACGAAAAGGGTCGCTTTTATCTTTTGCTTTGGCCATATACTTTTTGGTATCGCCACCATCTGCCACTATGGCCTCCAACATCTCAAGAACCGCCTGGTTGGCCCCTCCGTGAAGCGGTCCCCACAAAGCGGAGATTCCCGATGACAAGGAAGCAAACAATCCGGCATGTGATGATCCGACTATTCGCACCGTCGAAGTAGAGCAATTTTGCTCATGATCGGCATGTAGGATAAGTAACTTATCCAAGGCATCGATAACAATCTTGTTTTTCACATATTCCTTGGTGGGCTTTTTGAACATCATTTTATGAATATTCTCTACATAGCCCAATTCATCATCACCATAATCTAATGGTAATCCTTTTTTCTTGCGCATGGTCCATGCCACTAAAACAGGAAATTTGGCCAAGATGCGAACGATGGCTCCGTACATGGCATCTTTAGAGGTGACATTGACGGAAACAGGATTAAAAGCCACCAAAGCACTAGTCAACGAAGAGAGTACGCCCATAGGGTGCGCAGACTTTGGAAAAGCATCCAAAATCTTTTTCATTTCCTCATCAACATGAGACTCGTTCTTAATGTCTAAGTGGAAAGCAGTCAGTTGCTCAGTATTTGGAAGTTCTCCAAAAATCAATAGGTAGGCTACTTCCAAAAAATCGGCCTTTTCCGCTAGTTCTTCAATAGAATATCCGCGGTATCTCAGAATTCCTTTTTCACCGTCCAAAAATGTAATCTCACTTTTACAAGAGCCTGTATTTTTGTACCCCGGATCAATCGTAGTCAAGCCACCTGTCGCCGCACGCAGTGTTTTGATGTCGATTGCCTTTTCATTTTCAGTTCCTGTAATGACAGGAAACTCATACTTTTCACCGTTGTATTCTAATGTGGCTTTGTCTGACATAAGCTTTATTTAAGTGTATTTTTAGTGGATTGCGAATTTACGGAAAAGAACCCATTTTAACAATCATGAAACCCCCTTTAGTTTATTCTTAACAGGGCTTTCCGTAGCATATCGAAAGTTGGAAAAACTAGAGCAAATAGAGCATTTTGTAGTAGTCATCTATTGATTTTTCCCAAGTGAATCGCATTTTCTTTGCGTTTGCCTTGATTTTTTTCCATTTGGCCTTATCGTTCTCCCAGATACTCAAAGCTTCGCTAAAGCTTTTGATCATATTCCTGATTTTCGCGTCGTAGGTCTTTCCGTCGAACGCGAAACCTGTTTTCATGTGCTCTACAGTGTCCTTAAGGCCACCTGTATGATGTACCAAGCAGGGATTTCCGTTGCGCATGGCGAGCATTTGGCTGATGCCACACGGTTCAAATAGACTCGGCATGAAGTATAGGTCGGTTTCCAAGTAAATAGAATCGATAAGATCTTCCGATTGTCCATTGGTAAAAATGAAATTTTTGTGCTTATAACTCATTGACCTGAACAGTTCTTCATAATCGGGGTCTCCAGTGCCCAAAAGCATAAAGATTCCATCGATTTTTTCCAAGCGTTTCAACATTTTATCAAAGGCTTCCGGAGAACGTTTAAAAAAGTAAAACTTTTGCTCGGTCAATCTTGCTACACTTGACACAATGAATTTTGGTCGCTCATCTACATATTGCATGATCTTCTCTCCAGTATGCGCCAAGAAATCGGCTTTGTATTTTTTCGACTCATCTTGCAACCATCTGAACAGTGCCTTAACAGTATTCCTATAAATAAAGCCCTTTTCGGCTTCTCGAATATTGCCGTAGTTGGAAGCGTTTAAAATACCGTATAGCCGTCCTTCGTTATCCGCTTTTTGTAAGTCTTTTTCCAAACTCTCGCCTCCCACGAATTCAGGTCTTCTACTTGGCAACATTACATCTTCCTTGTAAGAAGGCGATACGGTATGAACGGCATCGGCCAAGCGAATACCCACTGCCATCAGATTAATACAATCCGTGTAACGAGAATCGGCAAGGTCTTTGTAATTCAATTCGACCTCCGGAAACCAATTGCTTACCGAGGCGTAGTTATCATGAAACGGACGAATACCTTGAATCGCTAGATTATGAATACTATAGATATAGCGCATCTTTTTCAAGTCTCTATACGCGGGATGATACGTTTTCAAAAACAACAGGGGACTGGTATGCCAGTCATGGGTATGAACGATGTCAAGCTCACCAAAAGCTCCCATTTTTATGGCTTCGGCCACCGCAGTACAGAAAATAAAATATTTTATCGAATCATTAAAAAAAGGCTCTGTCGGGTCATCGTGATATATATGTGCTATGCCTCCTTCTTGTATTTCAGGATGATGAATGACATAATGCCTAATGTTGTCAAATTCTTTTTTGGGGGCAACTTCATATAATTCAGCCTTATAGACCGTACCTCTAAGCCTAAAATCGATATTCGTGATGAAGCGACCATTCTGATGCAGCCTAGAATATGAAGGTACGACTACGTGGACGAAATCGCCTCTCCTGGAAATTTCTCGGGGTACATCCCTAACTACATCTCCCATCCCTCCCGCTTTACAGTCGGGGATCGCGTCGTTTTCTGCTGAAACAAAAAGGAAATTATTCATAGTGTTCTATCTGGTAAATGTTTGGTTCAAAAGATAGGTATTCTTTACGATGACTCCAAAAAAAAAGCCCTTCCTGAACGGGAAAGGCTTTTGAACATCTTGAGATTTTTATCGTTTAATTTTGAAGGCTTTTTCTTGCGGATAAAAAGCCGTATCACCAAGCTCTTCTTCGATTCGCAATAACTGGTTGTACTTTGCCATACGGTCTGATCGCGAAGCGGAACCGGTTTTTATTTGACCTGTATTCAACGCTACGGCCAAATCAGCAATCGTATTATCCTCAGTTTCACCTGAACGGTGTGACATTACGGAGGTATACCCTGCATTTTTAGCCATGTTCACGGCAGCAATCGTCTCGCTCAACGTACCTATTTGGTTGACCTTGATCAATATCGAATTGGCGATACCGTTTTCAATACCTTTAGAGAGTCGCTCTACGTTGGTCACGAAAAGGTCATCACCGACCAACTGTACTTTGTCACCTATTTTATCGGTTAGCGATTTCCATCCGTCCCAATCATTCTCGTCCATACCGTCCTCAATTGAAATAATCGGGTACTTTGACGATAGATCAGCTAAATATTGCGCTTGTTCCTCCGAGGTGCGGACCACGCCCTTGTCACCTTCGAATTTCGTGTAATCATATTTGCCGTCTACGTAGAATTCGGCAGAAGCACAATCGAGAGCAATCATCACATCGTCTCCTAAGGTATACCCGGCCTTGTCAACCGCCTTGGCAATGGTATCCAAAGCATCTTCGGTGCCTCCTTCTAAATTAGGAGCAAACCCACCTTCATCACCTACTGCGGTGCTTAAACCTCGATCATGTAGTACTTTCTTCAAATTGTGGAAAATCTCGGTACCCATTTGCATGGAATGTGAAAAGCTCTTCGCTTTCACAGGCATTACCATAAATTCTTGAAAGGCAATTGGGGCATCGGAGTGCGAGCCACCATTGATGATGTTCATCATGGGTACAGGAAGGGTATTTGCGCTGACACCACCGACATAACGGAATAAAGACAAGCCCAATTCTTGGGCAGCCGCTTTGGCAACCGCTAATGAAACCCCTAGAATAGCATTTGCGCCCAACTTTGACTTATTGGGCGTACCATCTAGATCGATCATCGTCTTATCTAAAAGGTTTTGTTCAAAAACCGACATGCCCAATATCTCCTCTGCGATGACCGTATTGACATTATCAACCGCTTTAGTGACACCTTTGCCCATAAATGCATCTCCTCCATCACGTAATTCCACTGCTTCGTGCTCGCCGGTCGAAGCTCCGGAAGGAACCGCGGCTCGCCCGACAACACCGTTTTCGGTAATTACGTCTACTTCTACTGTCGGATTTCCTCTCGAATCCAATATCTGTCTTGCATGTACACCTAGGATGATACTCATTTTCTATTCTGTTTTAAGGTTGATTTTTAAAAATGCAAATATACGAAACAGCACCTTGAATGTGCTGTTTCGAAGTTCGATATTACGTGGAATATAACATTAAGTTAATCTAGACGGCCTGTGCCGAACTCTGTTTGACCAGTTCAAAAAACTGATCGAATAGATACTCCGCATCATGTGGCCCCGGACTTGCCTCTGGATGGTACTGCACGGAAAAAACGTTTTTGCCTTTCATGCGAATTCCGGCAACAGTGTCGTCATTCAAATGTATGTGCGTAATCTCCAAGTCATTGTTCGCCTCCGTTTCTTCACGATTTACGGCAAAACCGTGGTTTTGGGAGGTGATTTCCCCTTTACCGGTAATCAAATTCAAGACGGGATGATTGATACCTCGGTGCCCATTATGCATCTTGTAGGTAGAAACACCGTTCGCCAGTGCTATTACCTGATGGCCTAGGCAGATTCCGAAAAGAGGGGCGTCACTAGCAATAATATCTTTAGCGGTCTGAATGGACTGCGTCAACGGTTCCGGATCACCAGGTCCGTTGGAAATAAAGTAGGCATCAGGATTCCATGCCTTCATCTCCTCAAAAGTAGTATCGTAAGGGAAGACCTTTATATATGCATCCCGTTTGGCCAAGTTTCTAAGGATGTTCTTCTTAATACCTATATCGAGCGCAGCAATTTTATAAGTAGCTTTTTCTTCCCCAAAGTAATAGGGTTCTTTAGTCGATACTTTGGAAGAGAGTTCAAGCCCTTTCATACTCGGGAAATCAGCTAGTTTCTTTTTTAGTTCGGGCAAATTATCCACTTCTGTAGAAATAACCGCATTCATAGCACCATTGTCTCGTATATAGCTGACAAGCGCACGCGTATCGACATCGGAAATGGCCAATAGGTTGTTTCTATCCAAAAAATCCTGAAGACTTGCATCGGCAGCATCCCTTGAGAATTCATAGCTGAAGTTCTTACAGATCAATCCGGCGATCTTGACCGAGTCCGACTCGACCTCGTCAGCATTGGTTCCGTAATTGCCGATGTGGGCATTTGTGGTCACCATCAATTGTCCGAAATAAGAAGGGTCCGTAAAAATCTCTTGATATCCGGTCATACCTGTATTAAAACATACTTCGCCAAAAGCGCTACCTTCTTTATCACCTACCACCTTACCATGGAAGATAGTACCGTCTGCCAATAACAGAAATGCACTCTTTCTAAACTGATATTTCATTTGCAATTATTTTAGGGTTTGACAAAAAAACAAAAAAAAAGGGTAAACTTTAAAGTTTACCCTTTCTCTATTATTAAAATATACTAACAATTCTATTCTTCTGAATCATCTGCCTTAACTTCCGTATCTTGAGATTCAGTTTTCGCTTCTGCAACAGCTACTGGTGGAGTATCCGCTTTGACACCTTTACCTCTTCTACTTCTTCGCGTAGTTTTCTTTTTAGGCTTGTCGGCATTGTAAATCTCGTTGAAATCAACCAACTCGATCATCGCCATGTCCGCGTTATCACCCAATCTATTTCCTAGTTTGATGATTCGGGTGTACCCGCCTGGGCGGTCACCTACTTTTTCGGAAACCACACTGAACAATTCGGTAACCGCATACTTGTCACGCAAGTTTTTGAAAGCGATTCGTCTGTTATGGGTTCCTTTTTCAGTAGTCACATTATTCTCAGCTTTCGCTTTGGTAATCAACGGCTCTACAAACCGTTTTAACGCTTTGGCCTTTGCAACCGTAGTATTTATTCGTTTGTGTTCAATCAGCGA
Source organism: uncultured Flavobacteriaceae bacterium (assembly GCA_947494565.1). Classification (GTDB taxonomy): domain Bacteria; phylum Bacteroidota; class Bacteroidia; order Flavobacteriales; family Flavobacteriaceae; genus Maribacter_C. The sequence goes on from CANLVG010000014.1 coordinate 34,572, forward strand.
GCAAGCCATATTGGCCAACATCGCTTTTCTATGCGCTGTCTTTCTTCCTAAGTGGTTAACTTTTTTACCGTGTCTCATTATTTCTGGTTTATCATCTTGCTACCAAATCCGCAATTGCGGAGAGCAAAATATGATGCTTAATCTTTATCTAATTTGTATTTTGAAAGGTCCATTCCAAAGCTCAAACCTTTATTGATGACCAATTCTTCCAATTCGGTCAATGATTTTTTACCAAAGTTTCTGAACTTCATCAAGTCATTCTTGTTGAAAGAGACCAAATCACCTAATGTATCCACTTCCGCTGCTTTTAAACAGTTCAAAGCACGTACGGAAAGATCCATATCGACCAACTTTGTCTTTAACAATTGGCGCATGTGCAATGATTCTTCATCATAGGTCTCGGTCTGTGCGATTTCATCAGCCTCTAGGGTAATGCGCTCATCGGAGAACAACATGAAGTGGTGGATCAGAACTTTTGCTCCTTCGGTCAATGCATCTTTTGGATGTATGGAACCATCAGTGACGATTTCGAACACCAATTTTTCATAATCGGTCTTCTGCTCTACACGAAAGTTCTCAATACTATACTTCACATTCTTAATCGGTGTAAAGATAGAATCGATAGCGATGGTGCCCATTGGCATTCCTGACTTCTTATTCTCTTCAGCAGGAACATAGCCACGACCTTTGTCGATAACCAATTCCATGTTGATGTTGACCTTTGACTCCATGTTACAAATCACCAAGTCAGGATTCAACACTTGATATCCTGAGATGAATTTTTGGAAGTCTCCCGCCGTTAATTGATCTTTTCCACCCAAGGAAATCGAAACGGTTTCTGCTTCCGAATCTTCGATTTGTTTCTTGAAACGTACCTGTTTCAGATTCAATATGATTTCGGTTACATCTTCAACAACACCAGGAATTACAGAAAACTCGTGTTCTACTTTGTCTATACGTACCGAGGTGATTGCATGACCTTCCAAGGAAGAAAGCAATACCCGTCGCAATGCGTTCCCAACAGTTAATCCATAACCAGGTTCCAAAGGGCGGAATTCAAACTTCCCTTCGAAATCTGAGGAATCGATCATTATTACTTTATCGGGTTTCTGAAAATTAAATAATGCCATAATTGGATTGGTGTTGTTTATTTAGAGTATAACTCGACTATTAATTGTTCTTTGATATTCTCTGGAATCTGTGTTCTTTCCGGTATAGTCACATACGTACCTTCCAACTTTTCAGAATTCCAAGTAATCCATTCATATACACTGCTGTTCGCAGAAAGTGCATCTTGAATAGCTTGCAAAGATTTTGATTTTTCACGAACACCGACAACATCACCGGCCTTCAATGAATATGAGGGAATATTTACCAATTCGCCGTTCACTGTAATGTGTCTGTGAGAAACTAATTGTCTCGCGCCGCTTCTTGTGCGGGAAACTCCCATTCGATATACTACGTTATCTAAACGCGATTCACAAAGCTGCAAAAGAACCTCTCCGGTCACCCCTTCTTTTCTCTTTGCCGTTTGGAATAAATTGCGGAACTGCTTTTCCAAAATACCATAGGTATACTTGGCTTTCTGCTTCTCCATCAACTGAACCGAATATTCAGATTTTTTACCACGACGTCTTGCGTTGCCATGTTGTCCCGGAGGATAATTTTTCTTTTCAAAAGACTTGTCGTCTCCGAAAATCGCCTCTCCGAATTTACGGGCGATTTTACTTTTAGGTCCTGTGTATCTTGCCATTTTCTAAGTATTTGAAACTTATCCGTCCCTTAAGCGAACGTGGTTATGAATTAAGGCTTTCTCCTTCGATAACCGTGAATAGGTTTCTGTGAAATATATTAAAGTGAAATTAAACTCGTCTTCTTTTTGGAGGTCTACAACCGTTGTGCGGCATAGGGGTTACATCAATAATCTCGGTAACTTCAATACCGGAATTATGAATCGCACGAATTGCAGACTCCCTACCGTTTCCAGGTCCCTTAACATAAACCTTCACCTTTCTTAGTCCAGCATCGTGAGCTACTTTCGAACAATCTTCAGCAGCAACCTGAGCTGCATAGGGCGTGTTCTTTTTAGAACCTCTGAACCCCATTTTTCCTGCAGAAGACCATGAGATAACGTCTCCTTTTTTGTTCGTCAAGGATATGATAATATTGTTAAAAGATGCGGTTACATGCGCTTCACCTACCGATTCGATGATAACCTTACGCTTTTTAGTTGTTTTTGTACTTGCCTTTGCCATATTCTTTTAGTTTCTAGTTGTTAGTTCTTGGTTATTGGAATCCTAGACTTTTACATTTCAAACAGATTCTTCTAACACCCTGTTTTGACACAGGTTCTAAATACTAATGACTATCTATTTATTATTTAGTTGCTTTTTTCTTGTTCGCAACCGTCTTTCTTTTCCCTTTTCTGGTTCTAGAGTTGTTCTTTGTACGTTGTCCTCTTAATGGGAGACCGGATCTATGGCGAATTCCTCTATAACACCCGATATCCATCAAACGTTTGATATTCAATTGGGTCTCAGAACGTAATTCACCTTCGATAGTATATGAAGCTACGGCCTCACGAATACGTCCGATTTCATCATCGTTCCAATCCGAGACTTTTGTATCCTCGCTAACTTTGGCAGCGGCTAGTATTTCTTTCGATCTACTTCTACCGATTCCGAAAATATAGGTAAGTGCGATAACGCCTCTCTTCTGTTTTGGTATATCTATACCTGCGATTCTTGCCATAATTATCCTTGTCTTTGTTTAAATCTAGGATTCTTTTTGTTGATTACGTACAACCTGCCTTTTCTGCGTACTATCTTGCAGTCGGCACTCCTCTTTTTTACTGATGCTCTTACTTTCATCTTACTACTATCTTAATATCTATAAGTAATTCTCGCTTTGGTAAGGTCATAAGGACTCATTTCGAGCTTTACCTTATCCCCTGGAAGCAATTTAATATAGTGCATACGCATCTTTCCAGAGATATGTGCGGTCACTACATGACCATTTTCCAACTCTACCCGAAACATTGCATTTGACAATGCTTCGATTATCGATCCGTCTTGCTCTATTGCTGCTTGTTTAGCCATACTATGCTACTTTTCTATTTTTACCCGTTTTCATCAGCCCATCGTAATGTCTGTTCAACAAATAAGAATTCACCTGTTGTACCGTATCGATGGCTACACCGACCATAATCAAAAGTGATGTACCTCCATAAAATAAGGCCCAACCTGATTGAACACCCATCAATTTTACCACAAACGCAGGAAAGACCGCCAAAAAGGCCAAAAATATAGAGCCTGGCAATGTTATCAAAGACATGATCTTGTCCAAGAAATCACCCGTTTCCTTACCAGGGCGTATTCCCGGAATAAAACCACCGCTTCTTTTCAAATCGTCGGCCATCTTATTCGTCGGCACCGTTATGGCCGTATAAAAGAAGGTAAATATGATAATCAACAAGGCAAACAAGATATTGTAGGCCCATCCGAAAATATCAGCAAACTGAACTTGTATCCACTGTCCAACGGCCGTGTCATCAAATGCGCTACCGATCAATCCCGGTACGAACATAATAGCTTGGGCAAAGATAATTGGCATTACACCTGAAGCATTCAACTTCAAAGGAATATATTGCCGAGACCCCATTACATTTTTTTCATAACCTCCTGAAGCCGTTCTTCTAGCGTATTGTACAGGTATTTGGCGCGTAGCCATCACCAGTAAGACACAAGCCAAGATGACTAAAAACCAGATGATAATCTCAACAAGAACCAACATTGGCCCTCCTATTCCAGTCCATCTAGAGACTGCCTCTTGAACAAACGCCTGTGGCATAGTTGCGATAATACCGATCATGATCAAAAGTGAAATTCCGTTACCGATACCTTTGTCGGTAATCTTTTCACCCAACCACATTGCGAATACACAACCCGTCACCAAAATAATTACGGCTGGGACCATAAAATCCAATCCTTTACCTAAAAGGAAAGCACTATCACGAACACCGAATGCCTCTAAACCGTACAAATAGGCCGGGGCCTGTACGATACATATACCAATAGTCAACCAACGGGTTATTTGATTTTTGGTCTTTCTTCCGCTCTCCCCTTCTTTATCCAATTTCTGTAGGTAGGGTATAGCGATACTCATCAATTGCACTACAATAGATGCTGAAATATAAGGCATAATACCCAACGCAAATATCGAAGCATTGGCAAAAGCCCCACCCGTGAAAGCATTCAACAAACTAAAGATACCCTGTTCGGTACCTTCTGTCAACGCTCCTAATTGTGATGTATCGATACCTGGAAGCACAATTTGACAACCAAAACGGTATACCAAAAGAAGACCTAAGGTTATCATGATGCGATTTCTCAGCTCTTCTATTTTCCAAATATTGGATAATGTCTCGACAAATTTCTTCATAGTATCGTATATGCTTATAAACTTATTGCCTCACCTCCGGCAGCTTCTATAGCTGCTTTTGCAGTAGCAGTAAATTTATGTACGGAAACTTTCAAGGAAGCCTTTAGCTCACCGCCTCCTAAAATCTTCACCAAATCATTTTTACGTGCCAAACGATTTTGAACCAATGTTTCAAAGGTAATTGTATCCTTTACAACTTTCTTATCTACCAATTCTTGCAACTTCGATAAGTTGATTCCTTGGTATTCCTTCCGGTTGATATTGGTAAAACCAAATTTAGGCACACGTCTTTGAAGCGGCATCTGTCCACCTTCAAAACCTATTTTCTTCGAATATCCAGATCTAGATTTGGCCCCTTTGTGACCTCTTGCAGCTGTTCCGCCTTTACCTGATCCTTGACCTCGACCCAATCTCTTGCCAGCTCTATTTACTGATCCTTCAGTCGGTTTTAAATTACTTAAGTTCATCGCCTCTATTGTTATGCTTCCGTAGAAACCAAGTGTTTAACTTTGTTTATCATGCCCAAAATATTAGGCGTATCCTCATGCTCTACAACTTGGCCAATTCGTTTCAAACCAAGTGCTTCAAGGGTTCTCTTCTGGTTTTGTGGCTTTTTAATCCCACTCTTCACCATTTTTACTTTAATCTTTGCCATTTTTCTTCAGTAATTAGTAGTCTATAGTTCGTATCGCACCGGTATTTCAGAACTCTGAATCTCCCCTATGTACTTTTACGTTCTACTTTTACTAGTTTTTATCCTTTAAAGACCTTTTCCAAGGAAACTCCTCTTTGTTTTGCAACAGTACTTGCTCCCCGCAACTGCAAAAGTGCGTCGAAGGTAGCCTTAACTACATTGTGCGGATTGGAAGATCCTTGTGATTTTGAAAGTACATCATGTACTCCAACCGCTTCCAATACTGCACGAACAGCTCCACCGGCAATCACCCCGGTACCATGGGATGCTGGCTGGATATATACTCGAGCACCTCCATACTTCCCTTTTTGTTCGTGAGGCAAAGTAGCTTTGTTCAATGGTATGCGTATAAGGTTCTTCTTTGCATCTTCAATCGCCTTGGCAATTGCTGTAGCTACTTCCTTTGACTTTCCAAGACCATGACCGACAACACCATTTTCATCACCCACAACCACGATTGCTGAAAACCCAAAGGCTCGTCCACCTTTAGTTACTTTGGTAACCCTTTGAACACCTACTAATCGATCTTTCAAATCTAGACCACCCGGCTTTACAGTTTCTACGTTTTTATATTTTTGGTACATGTGCTTTTATTAGAATGTTAATCCTGCTTCTCTCGCTCCTTCGGCCAAGGCTTTCACCCGTCCGTGATATAAATTACCTCCTCTATCAAAGGCAACCTTATCAATACCGGCTTTTTTGGACTTCTCGGCAATCGCCTTTCCTACCAAGGTTGCGATTTCAGACTTACTTCCTTTAGACTTTGCCAACTCTTTATCTCTTGAAGAGGCAGCAGCCAAGGTTGTACCTGAATTGTCATCGATCACCTGGGCATAAATTTCTTTATTGCTTCTGAAAACGGACAAACGAGGTCTTTCAGCAGTGCCGTTGGATACCTTTCGTATCCTCCTTCTGATTCTATATTTTCTTTGTGTCTTTGATAATTTCATCGTACTATTTTATTAAGCTGATTTACCGGCCTTTCTTCGCAATTGCTCGCCAACAAACTTGATTCCTTTACCTTTATATGGCTCTGGCTTACGGAAACCTCTAATTTTCGCAGCTATCTGACCTACTAGTTGTTTGTCGAAAGAGGTCAATTTGATTATAGGGTTCTTTCCTTTTTCAGAAATCGTTTCAACCTTTATCTCAGGTGCCAGATCAATCACGATATTATGTGAAAATCCAAGGGCCAAGTCAAGCTTCTGTCCTTGGTTGCTGGCTCTGTAACCAACACCTACCAACTCGAGCTCCTTGGTCCATCCTTTTGAAACTCCTTCGACCATATTCAAGATCAAAGATCTATACAGCCCGTGTTTTGACTTGTGTTCTTTAGAATCCGATGGCCGCGCAACCGAAACTTCACCATCTTCGAGTTTGACCTCTACTCCTGAGAACTCTTGAGTCAATTCGCCAAGTTTCCCTTTCACCGTTACTACATTGTCGGTCAAATCGACGGTTACTCCCTCAGGAATCGCTATTGGGTTATTACCTATTCTAGACATTTCTTTCCTTCTTTATTCGATTAATATACGTAGCAAAGTACTTCACCACCTACATTTTCATTTTTCGCCTGCTTACTGGTCATTACACCGTGAGAGGTAGACACAATAGCAATACCAAGACCGTTCAATACCCTAGGCAGGGTATCCGCTCCCGTATATTTTCGAAGACCTGGCTTACTGACGCGCTGTAATTTCTTGATTACCGGGTCTTTGGTCATCTTATCATACTTCAAGGCAATCTTGATGTTACCCTGTACCTTATTCTCTTCGAACTTGTAGCTCAAAATGTATCCTTGATCGAATAAGATCTTTGTAATTTCCTTTTTCACTTTGGACGAAGGAATGTCAACAACCCTATGTCCTGCACGACTTGCATTTCTCAATCGTGTCAAATAATCCGCAATAGTATCTGTAACCATCTTTTTTTATTTTGGTAACGGTTTTTAGCTATATCACTAAACCTGAAACCAGTTAATCAATATTACCAGCTTGCTTTTTTAACACCTGGTATCAATCCTTGATTGGCCATTTCCCTGAATGTTACCCTTGAAATTCCAAAAACCCTCATATATCCTTTTGGTCTTCCAGTCAGTTTGCAACGATTATGCATACGAACCGGAGAGGCATTTTTTGGCAATTTCTGTAGCGCTTCATAGTCTCCTGCTTCTTTCAAAGCTTTTCTCTTTTCCGCATACTTAGCTACAGTTCTTGCCCTTTTTCTTTCACGGGCCTTCATTGATTCTTTAGCCATATTATTTCTTTTTAAAAGGTAATCCTAGTTCTGTTAATAATGATTTTGCTTCCTTATCCGTTTCGGCGGTGGTCACAAAAGTAATATCCATACCGTTGATTCTATTGATCTTGTCAATATTGATCTCTGGAAATATGATCTGTTCGGTAATTCCTAGACTGTAATTACCGCGTCCGTCAAAACCTGTGGCCTTGATTCCTTGGAAATCACGAACACGTGGAAGCGCACTGGTTACCAAACGATCTAAAAACTCATACATGTTCTCTCCTCGAAGTGTCACCTTCGCCCCAATGGGCATACCCTTTCGGAGTTTAAATGCAGCTACATCCTTCTTGGAAATCGTCGATACTGCTTTCTGACCAGTGATCATTGTCATCTCATCAACAGCATGATCAATAAGCTTTTTATCGGCAACAGCAGCTCCTACACCTCTACTGACGACTATCTTCACCAGTTTAGGAACCTGCATCACATTATTGTAACTGAATTCTTCTTTCAACGCATTTACGATGCGCTCTTGATATTCTTTCTTTAATCTTGAAATGTAAGCCATAACTAAATTACTTCATTTGATTTCTTGGCAAACCTAACTTTCTTACCATCTCTGATCTCGTATCCCACCCTAGTGGTCTCACCGGATTTCGTATCGATCAAAGAAAGGTTGGATATATGGATAGGTGCTTCCTTTTTGACAATTCCTCCCTGCGGGTTTTTTGCACTGGGTTTCTCGTGCTTTGAAACCATATTTGTACCTTCTACGATCGCCCTGTTTTTGACAACATCGACACGAAGCACTTTACCTTCAGTACCTTTGTGGTCTCCTGCGATCACTCGCACCGTATCCCCGGTTTTAATTTTCAACTTTTTCATCTTACATACTTATTATAGCACCTCAGGAGCCAATGAAACTATTTTCATAAACTGCTTGTCACGAAGCTCTCTAGCCACAGGACCGAAAACCCTCGTTCCACGCATCTCTCCTGTCGGGTTCAACAAGACACAAGCATTATCATCGAAACGAATATAAGAGCCATCAGGTCTTCTTACTTCTTTTTTGGTCCTCACCACAACAGCCGTAGATACCGCACCTTTTTTAATTCCTCCGTTAGGAGTTGCCTCTTTGACCGTAACGACAATTTTATCCCCAATGGAAGCATATCTTCTTTTGGTACCTCCAAGTACACGAATGGTCAAAACCTCTTTCGCTCCTGTATTGTCCGCTACTTTTAATCTTGATTCTTGCTGTAACATAATTATTTAGCTCTTTCTAAGATTTCTACTAACCTCCAACATTTGGTTTTACTCAAAGGCCGGGTCTCCATAATCTTTACGGTGTCACCTTCTTTACAATCGTTCTTTTCGTCGTGCGCTACGTACTTCTTCGTTTTCAAAACGAACTTACCATACATAGGGTGCTTTACTCTTTTTACCTCGGCAACAACAATGGACTTCTCCATTTTGTTACTGGTAACAACACCGATTCTCTCTTTTCTTAAGTTTCTTTTTTCTTCCATAAAGCAGAACCAATTATTGGTTTTCCCTATTAGTTAATTCCGTTGCCAGTCTTGCCACCGTTCTTCTCACTTTCCTGATTTGAAGCGGATTCTCCAAAGGAGTAACAAAATGTGCCATTTTTAAGTCAGCATGCTGCTTTTTGAACTCACCCAACTTGGCTTTGAGTTCTTCTACCGACAATTCTTTGATTTCCTGTTTTTTCATGATCACCTTAAATTATGCTTAAGCAGTATAGTCTCTAGCAACGATAAATTTTGTTTTTACCGGAAGCTTCTGAGCCGCCAAGCGCAACGCTTCTTTTGCAATCTCCATAGGAACACCGGCTACTTCGAACATAATTCTTCCCGGCAGAACACGAGCCACCCAGTATTCAGGTGCACCCTTACCCTTACCCATACGTACCTCAAGAGGTTTTTTGGTAATAGGCTTGTCCGGAAATATTTTGATCCATAACTGACCTTCCCTTTTCATGTATCTCGTCGCTGCTATACGAGCTGCTTCAATCTGACGAGCTGTAATGAAATTCGTATCCAAAGATTTCAATCCAAACATCCCGTTTGAAAGTAAATGCCCTCTTCCGGATATACCTTTCATCCGGCCTTTTTGCATCTTACGAAACTTTGTTCTTTTCGGTTGTAACATTTCTTACTACTTTAAAAAATTACTTTCTACGGCGTTGTTTTCCTCCTCGGTCAGATTTACCTCCCTTATCACCACCACCTTTGGTCATACCCACTAGTGGAGAGAGCTCTCTTTTACCATAAACTTCACCTTTCATAATCCACACTTTGATACCCAATTTACCATAAGTGGTCTGCGCTTCATGCAATGCATAATCGATATCGGCACGAAAAGTGGATAAAGGAATACGTCCTTCTTTATAAGACTCGGAACGTGCCATCTCAGCACCATTCAATCGCCCGGAAATCTGAATTTTAATACCTTCAGCATTCATGCGCATTGCTGCAGCAATCGCCATTTTTATTGCTCTTCTGAAAGAAATTCTACTTTCTATCTGACGGGCAACACTGGCTGCTACCAAGTTCGCATCTACCTCAGGGCGTTTTATTTCGTAAATGTTTATCTGAACTTCCTTACCGGTAATCTTCTTAAGCTCTTCTTTAAGCTTATCGACCTCTTGTCCTCCCTTACCGATGATGATTCCTGGTCGGGCAGTCGTCACGGTAACCGTAATCAACTTCAAGGTACGTTCGATAATTACCCTAGACACACTTGCCTTTGATAGTCGGGCATGGATGTACTTACGAATTTTACTATCTTCAGCTAGTTTATCACCATAATCGTTTCCACCATACCAGTTCGATTCCCATCCTCTGATAATTCCAAGACGATTTCCAATCGGATTTGTTTTCTGTCCCATTCTAGCTTTCTATATTATTGTTAGACCCCAAAACCAAAGTAACATGGTTTGAACGCTTTCTAATTCTATGTGCTCTTCCTTGTGGTGCAGGTCGCAATCTTTTCAACATCATGCCGCTATCCACTCGAATCTCCTTAACAAAAAGGTCTGCATCCTCCACATCAAGCTCCTCGTTCTTCGCCTGCCAATTCGCCAGTGCCGAAAGCAACAACTTCTCTAATCTTCGAGAAGCCTCTTTTTGATTGAATCTCAAAATCGCCAACGCCTTTTCAGCTTCCACTCCTCTAATCAAATCTGCGACCAAGCGCATTTTTCTTGGGGAAGTTGGGCAATTGTTCAATTTAGCGAACGCCATCTGTTTCTTTTCGGCCTTTATTCTTTCGGCCATCTGTTTTTTTCGAACTCCCATAGCTTACTTTTTACCCTTGTTCTTCGCTCCCGCATGACCCCTAAAAGATCGTGTCGGAGAAAATTCACCTAATTTGTGTCCCACCATATTCTCTGTTACGAATACCGGAACAAATTGTCTTCCATTATGCACCGCTATGGTAAGACCTACGAAATCAGGTGTTATCATAGAAGCTCTTGACCATGTCTTTATGACCGACTTCTTTCCAGAAGATACAGTTTGCTGGATTTTCTTCTCCAAGCTATAGTGAACGTAAGGTCCTTTTTTTAGTGAACGTGCCATTTTTCTTTTCTTTTATTTCTTTCTACGTTCCAAGATGTACTTATTGGTACTCTTTGTCTTCTGTCTTGTACGATATCCTTTAGCAGGTATACCGTTTTTCGATCTTGGATGACCACCAGAAGCCCTTCCTTCACCACCACCCATTGGGTGATCAACAGGGTTCATTGCTACCGGTCTTGTTCTTGGTCTCCTTCCTAACCATCTGCTTCTACCTGCTTTACCGGAAACCAACAATTGATGATCAGAGTTCGATATCGCACCAATAGTCGCCATACAACCCGATAAGATCAACCGAGTCTCACCTGAAGGCATTTTTACGGTCACAAACTTCCCGTCTTTTGCCATTAATTGAGCAAATGTTCCTGCACTACGCGCCATAACAGCACCTTGACCAGGTCTTAATTCGATACAGGATACGATAGTTCCCAAAGGAATTTCACTCAAAGGAAGCGCATTACCAATCTCAGGCGCAACACCCTTACCTGCAGAAATCTTCTGATCTACCTGCAAACCATTTTGAGCGATAATATATCGTTTTTCTCCATCGGCATACTCCAATAGGGCGATAAAAGCCGTTCTATTGGGATCGTATTGAATTGATTTCACGGTAGCGGCAACATCTTGCTTATCCCTTTTGAAATCGATAATTCGATACCTTCTTTTATGACCTCCACCCCTGTGGCGCATGGTCATTTTTCCATGACTATTTCTACCTCCGGACTTTTTTAACGGAGCGAGCAAGCTCTTCTCCGGCTTATCAGTTGTAATGGCGTCAAACCCATTTACAACTCTAAAACGCTGCCCTGGAGTGATTGGTTTTAATTTTCTAACTGACATTTCGTGTCTTTATAGATTACTGTAAAAATCAATGATATCGCCTTCCGCAACATCAACTATCGCTTTTTTGATAGCATTGGTCTTACCGTGCTGAATTCCGGTTTTGGTATACCTCGATTTTCTGGCGGGACCATAATTCATTGTACGAACCTTTCGAACAGATACCCCATAAGTTGCCTCTACAGCATCTTTGATCTGAATCTTGTTGGCCCTTGGGTCAACTATGAAACCATAACGGTTGTTCAACTCGCTGTCAGCGGTCATCTTCTCCGTTATGATTGGCTTTATCAACACACTCATGGTTTTCTTATTTATTTAAGTTCGCTTCGATTCCTTCTAACGCACCTTCAAGCAATACAATATTATTGGCATTCAATATCTTGTAAGTGCTTAATTCTGAGTTAGTTATAACTTCAGAGCGCTTCAAATTACGCGAAGACAAATATACACCATTATTTGAATCGCCCAACACAAATAAAGACTTTTTGTCTTCGAGCCCTAAAGACCTCAAAACAGCAACAAAATCTTTTGTTTTCGGCGCTTCGAAATTAAAGTCCTCAACAACGAGAATTGCCTTCTCTTTAGACTTGATACTTAATGCTGATTTACGGGCCAAACGCTTTACGTTTTTGTTCAATTTTTGGCTGTAATCCTTGGGTCTTGGTCCAAAAATGCGTCCACCGCCTCTAAAAATAGGTGACTTGATACTACCGGCTCTCGCGGTACCCGTACCTTTTTGCTTTTTTATCTTTCTTGTACTACCTGCAATTTCGCCTCTTTCTTTGGCCTTGTGCGTTCCTTGACGCTGATGCGCCAAATATTGCTTCACATCCAAATATACCGCGTGATTGTTCGGCTCTATTCCGAAAACAGCATCAGAAAGGTCTGCCTTTCTACCTGTTTCTTTTCCTTTGATATCTAAAACTGCTACTTTCATTACTTCTGAATAGTTACGTAAGCATTCTTATGACCAGGCACACAACCCTTCACTACCAAAAGGTTCTTTTCTGGAACTATTTTCAACACTCTGAGATTCTGAACGGTCACGCGCTCACCACCCATTCTACCTGCCATTTTCATTCCTTTGAAAACACGTGCAGGATAAGACGCCGCTCCAATAGAACCTGGCGCTCTCAATCTGTTGTGCTGACCGTGTGTCGCTTGACCAACACCGCCGAAGCCATGTCTTTTTACAACCCCTTGGAAGCCTTTACCTTTTGAGGTGCCGGCAACATCAACAAATTCCCCTTCCATAAACACGTCAACACCAACGGTGTCTCCTAGTTTATACTCACCTTCAAAATCTTGGAATTCAACGACTTTTTTCTTGGGAGATGTACCTGCCTTCTTGAAGTGACCCGCTTGGGCTTTGTTAGCACGCTTCTCTGCCTTGTCATCGAAACCAAGCTGAAGGGCATTATACCCGTCGACCTCTTCGGTTCTGACTTGGGTAACTATACATGGGCCAGCTTCTATAACGGTACATGGAATGTTTTTTCCATTCTCGTCGAAAATACTGGTCATGCCTACTTTTTTTCCTATTAACCCAGACATTTGATTTTAGATTTTGGAATTTGGACTTTCTTTTAGAAAACCCATCTCCCGTTTATATTAATTATGTATTACTCTTCACTATGTTACAAAAAAACAGGGCCAAACGAATTACGACCCTGAATCTCGTTTTTCCGTTTTTCCTTCGCTCGCAGCTCCGGACATGTTTTTAATTCAAAATTCTGAATCCAGAATTTTGGATTACACCTTGATCTCTACCTCAACACCACTAGGCAACTCCAACTTCATAAGCGCATCAATCGTTTTTGATGACGAGCTGTAGATATCCAATAGTCTCTTATACGAACTTAACTGGAACTGCTCTCTTGATTTTTTGTTGACATGCGGCGAACGTAGCACCGTAAATATCTTCTTGTGAGTTGGCAACGGAATTGGCCCAGTTACCACAGCACCAGTCGTTTTCACCGTTTTTACGATTTTTTCGGCCGATTTATCAACCAAATTATGATCGTAAGATTTTAGCTTTATTCTGATTTTCTGACTCATCTTCTAAAATTTAAGCGGTTACGCCTTTTGCTGCTTTAATTACTTCTTCTGCAATATTCGATGGTGTTTCTGCATAGTGCGAAAACTCCATGGTAGAGGTAGCTCGACCTGATGACAATGTTCTTAATGAAGTTACATAACCGAACATTTCCGATAGCGGCACGGTACCTTTGACCACTTTCGACCCAGCCCTATCGCTCATATCACTAATAGTACCACGTCTTCTGTTCAAATCACCAACAATATCACCCATATTTTCTTCAGGGGTCAGCACCTCAATCTTCATTATAGGCTCCATCAAAACGGCACGTGCGGCCTTAGCAGCAGCTTTGTACCCCATTTTCGCGGCCAACTCAAAGGATAGCGAATCCGAATCCACAGCGTGAAACGAACCATCCTTAAGCGTCACCTTCATACTATCCATTTCAAATCCGGCCAAAGGACCGTTTTTCATAGCTTCCTTGAAACCTTTCTCAACAGACGGAATGAATTCCCTAGGAATGTTACCCCCTTTGATAACGTTTACAAACTCAAGCCCAGACTCGCCTTCGGCCGCTGGCTCCATAGTAAACACGATATCCGCAAATTTACCTCGACCACCGGACTGCTTTTTATAGATCTCCCTATGGTCCGCAGTTTGTGTAATCGCCTCTTTATACTCTACTTGAGGTTGCCCTTGATTGACCTCGACCTTGAATTCGCGTCGTAATCGATCAACGATAATATCTAAGTGCAACTCACCCATACCGGAAATAATCGTCTGGCCGGAAGCCTCATCCGTCTTCACCTGGAATGTAGGATCTTCTTCAGCCAGTTTTGCCAAAGACATACCCAATTTATCCACATCCGCTTTTGTCTTAGGTTCCACGGCAATACCTATTACAGGATCCGGAAAGTCCATACTCTCAAGAACGATAGGATGTTTTTCAGAGGACATGGTATCCCCAGTCTTAATATCCTTAAAACCAACAGCGGCTCCAATATCACCAGCCTCAATATAATCGATAGCATTTTGCTTATTAGAGTGCATCTGATAAATACGTGAAATACGCTCTTTCTTACCTGATCGGTTATTCAATATATAAGACCCTGCATCAAGACGACCTGAATAGGTTCTAAAGAATGCCAAACGCCCAACAAAAGGATCTGTCGCTATTTTAAACGCCAATGCCGAAAAAGGCTCTTTTACGTCAGGTTTTCTGCTAATCTCCTCTCCAGTATCAGGATCAGTACCTACAATGGCATCCTTATCGATCGGAGATGGCAAATATCTACATACGGCATCCAATAAAAATTGAACACCTTTATTCTTAAAGGAAGATCCACAGATCATAGGTATGATCGCCCTATCCATTACCGCTGCACGAAGTGCGGCATGAACCTCTTCTTCCGTAATAGAATCTTCATCTTCGAAGAATTTCTCCATCAATTCCTCATCGTATTCGGCAACGGCCTCGATCAAAGCAGCTCTATACTCCTTAACCTCGTCCTTCATTTCTTCAGGAATTGCGATGACATCGAAAGTTGACCCGAAGTTATCTTCATGCCAGACGATAGCTCGGTTCTTTGCCAAATCGACAATACCCTTAAAATCAGCCTCATCACCGATTGGCAAAACAATTGGCACCGCATTGGAACCCAACATTTCCTTAACCTGATTACAGACCATAAGGAAATTTGAACCCTGACGGTCCATTTTATTCACAAAACCGATACGGGGCACCTTATAGTTATCAGCCAACCTCCAGTTGGTCTCCGACTGAGGCTCAACACCATCAACGGCACTGAACAAGAAGACCAATCCATCGAGTACACGCAATGAACGGTTCACCTCCACGGTAAAATCCACGTGACCAGGGGTGTCGATTATATTAAAGTGATATCCTTTTGCATCGTCAGTTGGCTTCCCATTCTCTGTTGGGAACTGCCACTCACAAGTAGTAGCGGCAGAGGTAATCGTAATTCCTCGCTCTTGCTCTTGCTCCATCCAATCCATTGTGGCTGCACCATCGTGCACTTCACCGATTTTATGACTGACACCGGTATAAAAAAGGATACGCTCGGTAGTAGTGGTTTTTCCAGCGTCAATATGCGCTGCAATACCTATATTTCTTGTATATTTTAAATCTCTTGCCATTTTCGATTAAAATCTAAAGTGTGAGAATGCTTTATTTGCTTCAGCCATTTTATGGGTATCCACTCTTTTCTTAACAGCAGCACCTTCTTCTTTGGCAGCAGCCAAAACTTCGGCAGCTAATTTTTGGGACATCCCTTTTTCATTTCGCTTGCGCGCATAGCTGATCAACCATTTCATGGCCGTTGAAATCTTACGGTCTGGTCGAATTTGCATTGGAATTTGAAAAGTGGCTCCACCGACTCTTCTACTTCTTACCTCAACATGGGGCATTACATTGGAAAGCGCATCTTTCCAAAGTTCAAGTGACGTTTTTTCTTCGTCTGTCTTTTTCTCCTCTACGATATCCATAGCATCGTAAAACACTTTGAAAGCAACCGATTTCTTTCCATCCCACATCATCATGTTGACGAACCTCGTAACCAATTGATCGTTAAATCGTGGATCCGGTAAAAGCGGTCTTTTTTTTGCCTGTTTTTTTCTCATTTCTTAAATAGTTTAAGGTTTTAGGCTTTAGATTTCAATGGCCCTGAAATTACACCACATTTCAACCCCTAACGCGCAACCTTATTTATCATTACTTCTTTGGGCGTTTTGCACCGTACTTAGATCTCCGTTGGGTTCGGCCTGCAACACCTGCGGTGTCCAAAGCACCCCGAACAATATGATACCTAACTCCTGGCAAATCTTTCACCCTTCCGCCTCTTACTAATACTATCGAGTGCTCTTGGAGGTTATGTCCTTCTCCGGGAATGTAAGCATTCACTTCCTTACCATTGGTCAACCTTACCCTAGCCACTTTGCGCATAGCTGAATTAGGTTTCTTAGGTGTAGTCGTGTAAACACGGGTACATACCCCTCTTCTTTGAGGACACGAATCCAAAGCAGCCGATTTACTCTTCTTAGTAATTGTGACTCTTCCTTTTCGTACTAATTGTGAAATTGTTGGCATACTATATTATATATGTATAAAATATTACCCCCTGTTTAAGGGCTGGCAAATGTAATACTATTTCATAATAATTCAAATCGTATGACATTAAATTTTCACTATTGTTCATGAAAGTTCTGCTGACGCACCTAAAATACACCTCTTAGGCCTTACATATTGTCGGCAAGACACTTTGAGAAAGACAACATCACAGGCAACACACCCTGCCTGCCAATCTATAATTTCAGAACGACACATCATTCCCTAAGGAACAGAACACTCACGAGCGTACATTTCAACCACGATGGTCGAATCAAGACCCGTCATACAATTCACCCCTATAAAACGGAATACAATTTCAAGTGAGGATTGAGCTGAAAATCGGTAATGATGATTTTAGTAGTAGCTTAGAGAAAACACTTCCCTAAAAAAGCCCTTATCCAAAATAGCCTTAACAAGAACACTAAAACCTTAGTTTCAAATATCGTTTGGAAGTGAAAATCCCATTTTCGGACAAAGCGCCAGAAAACTGTTAAAAAAACAGGAGCAATTAACGAATCCTGAAAATTAGCCCTTGTTATATATCATTACGGTAACGCGAGTAATTGTTTTATATGTAACCTTCAAAAAAGAAAACCAACCTTAAAGTTTTATTAATATTAGTTTGGATTATTAACATGAAATTATGATTTTTGCGCTTAGCTAATTCAAATAATTAAAAAATGAGAACAAAACTAAATGGAATCTTAACGCTATTGTTGGCGTTTGTTGTGCATTTATCATTTGCACAGGACAAGACGATTACCGGTACGGTTACGGACCAAGACGGCCTACCCCTTCCCGGTGTTAATATCGTAGTCGAAGGTACTACTAATGGTACTCAAACCGATTTTGACGGAAATTACTCCATAAACGGGAGTGAAGGTCAATCTCTTCTTTTCAGCTATATCGGCCAAAGAGATGTAAGAGAAACAATCGGGGCTGGTAATACCATTAACGTACAAATGCAGGAAGATGCACAAGCTCTTGAGGAGGTTGTTGTTACTGCCCAAGGTATCAAAAGAGAGAAGAAAGCGTTAGGTTTCGCAGTTTCCTCGGTTGGTGAAGATGAACTTCAAGGAAGAACAGAAGGTGATGTTGCCCGTGTTCTTTCAGGAAAAGCTTCTGGTGTGCAGATTACTGCTGCAGGTGGAGCTTCCGGTTCCGGTACCAGTGTTACCATTAGAGGTCTAAGTTCCTTTAGCGGTAGTAACCAAGCTTTGTTCATCGTTGATGGTATCCCCTTTAGTAACGATACCAATGCGGGAGTAAATGGAGATGAAGGAAACTTTGTAAACGGAGCCACAGCAGGTTCTCGTTTCTTAGACCTTGACCCGAATAACATCGCTAGTGTTGAAGTTCTTAAAGGTTTGGCAGCGGCCACCCTATATGGAACTCAAGGTAAGAATGGTGTAATCTTGGTTACTACGAAAGCTGGTGCCGCCACTTCAGGTCCGAAGAAAACCGAAATCACAGTGACACAGTCGTATTTCGCTAATGAGTATGCTTCACTTCCTGATTACCAAGATCAATACGGTAACGGTTTCGACCAATCTTTCGGATGGTTCTTCAGTAACTGGGGACCAAGTTTCGACAGAGATGGTGTTTCCGGTTGGGGAAGACAACCTGCCATCGATGACAATGGCACTTTATTGCACCCTTATGCAAACTCCGCGTTCTTGAATCCTGATGGACCAAATACCGGTACTAGCCCATTGGCACTACAATTCGCCAATCAACGTTATGAATGGAGACCCTATGATTCTGTAGAAGAGTTCTTAAGTCCAGGTCACGTGTCCAATACGAACATTAACATTTCAGGTGCTACTGAAGATGGTAAAACCACTTTCAATGCGAATATCGGTTACTTGAATGATGTTGGGTTTACCCCAGGCAACTCCTTAAACAGAGCCAATGTCTCTTTAGGTGGACGTTCACAGTTGACCAACAAGTTTACGGTCACTGGTACAATGAACTACGCTAGAACCGATTACCGCACACCTCCAATCGCATCGAGTAGGGGTAATGGTACGGATGGTCTTTCTGTTTATGGTAACATTCTCTTTACGCCTCGTAGTGTTGATTTGATGGGCCTTCCTTTCGAAGATCCAATAACTGGTGGTAGTATCTACTATCGTAATGGTAACGATATCATCAACCCGCGATGGACTGCCAAGAATGTAACGTATCAACAGCTGACAAACCGTTTCAACTGGAATTTGGCCTTGGCTTATGAAATCAATGAAAATCTTAGCCTGAACTGGCGAAGTGGTATGGATTTCTACAATGAACGTAATGTCAATGGGTCGAACAAAGGAGGTATCAACTTTGCCGATGCGGTGTTCGGATTCTACGACACTTATGACAACAACAATACCATTTGGGATCATTTCTTGTCGCTTAACGGTAACTACGACATCTCTGAAAAATTAGGATTGTCTTTTGTAGCTGGTGCCACATCACGTCAGGATTTGTTTGACCAACAAGGTGTTGCCAGTTCAGGACAAATCGTTTTTGGTATTAAAAGACACTTTAACTATGAAAACCAATCTTCGATACAGTTCACAAGAAAAAGAAACATCGTTGGTCTTCTTGGACAAGCCACTTTAGATTATGATGATTATCTTTTCTTGAATGTTTCTGCCCGTACGGATTGGGTATCAAACTTGGCAACTGAAAACAATAGTAAGACGTATCCTGGGGTTAGTTTGTCTTTCCTTCCTACCAATGCCTTTAATAGCATTAAGTCGGAAAATGGATTGAACTTCTTGAAGCTTCGTGCGAGTTACGGTACTTCCGCAACGTTCCCTATTGGATATCCTACAATCAACGTAGTTGAACAAAATATCATTCGATTTACGGATGGTTTTAGTGGAAATCCGGTAACTACGAATCAGATAGATAGAGCAAAGGCTAATCCAGATTTGAAACCAGAACTTTTGGAAGAATTGGAATTCGGTTTTGAATCGAAGTTCTTGAAGAATCGTGTTTCCCTTGATTTCACTTATTTCAGGAGAACAACTAATGACTTGATCGTGGATGAGCCATTACCTCCATCAACAGGTTTCACCAGAACACAAAGTAACATCGGTGAGATTCAGAATACGGGTTATGAGGCTGATTTAGGAATCGATTTCTTTAAGGGGGAAAACTTCTCTTGGAATTCAAGAGTCAATTTCTTTGCCAATGAGGAAATCGTTACAGAGCAAGAGCAAGATTTCATCGCTTATGCCGGTTCTTTGTCACCTGCCGTTAACGGAGCACTCTTCAGAGGTTCGAATGCCGCAATCGAAGGGGAATCCCTTGGTTCAATCGTAGGTACTGCCATTCAACGTGATGACAATGGAAACTTCGTTGTTAATGCAGCCGGTAACTATGTAGTTGCCAGTCAAGATGCGGACGGCAATGTTCCCATCGTTGGTGATGCGATTCCTGATTATACGATGAACTTCATCAATACCTTGAGATATAAAAACTGGACACTCGGTTTCCAAATCAACCATACAAAAGGTGGTGACATGCTTTCAAGTACCGTCGCAACCTTATTAGGTCGTGGTTTGATCGTAGAAACACAAGATCGTGAGAATACCTATATTCTTCCAGGTGTAACTGCTGATGGCAACCCAAATACGACACAGCTTAACAACTCAACTTATTTCTTTACCAATCTCTTATTTGGACCAACAGAAACTCGAATTTATGATGCATCCGTTGTTCGTTTACAGGAACTTTCATTAGGGTACTCTTTCCCTGCCAAAGCGTTAGAGAAAACGCCTTTTGGATCGCTTACTATTACCGCACAAGGTTTTAACCTTTGGTATGATGCGTACAATACACCTGATGGAGCGAACTTCGACCCTAACGTAGCTGGTGTTGGTATTGGTAACGGTCGAGGTTTCGACTTTATCAATGGACCTAGTTCTAGAAGATATGGATTTAGCATCAGAGCTTCGTTCTAATAATAATTGTTAATGATTTAGATAACTATGAGAAATTATATAAAACTTTTTTCGATTTTCCTTTTCGCAGGCTTGGCGTTTACCGCCTGTGAAACTACGGATTTGGACTTGCAGATAAGTCCCAATGACCTGGCAGCCGATCAGGCTGACCCTAACCTGCTGTTAAATTCCATTCAATTGGCCTATGGTTCTAACCAGCAGATTTTACACGATAACGCAGATGACTTGACGCGTATCGGATACTTTAATAACCGTGATTACTTTGCAGGTTTACCAGGTAATACCTTGAACGGTGTTTGGTCAAGAGTATACAGTTCTGGTACAAACTTAGCGGGAGAGATTACTTCTACGGTTGGTATATTGACCAACTTACAGGCTATTGAGTCGATAAATGCGGAGTCCGAGACGGATTACTCTTTTCATGAAGGGGTTGCGAAAACGCTTTACGCGCACTCTTTGTTTCAATTGGTTGATTTCTTAGGAGATGCTGCCTTTTCACAAGCAGGTAATGCGACTGAGTTTCCTGCTCCGGCTTTAGATAGCGGTGCTGATGTATACGCTGGTGCACTTGCTTTATTGGATGAAGCGGAAACGTTATTGGCAGCTGATCCAGCACCAGTTGGTGCAACGGATTTATTCTATGATGAGGATACCTCGAAATGGGTAAAGCTAATTAATACCTTAAGATTACGTACGTATTTCCTAACAGGAAATACCGCGGGATTCAATGCGGTCATCGCAGACGACAATTTCATCTCGGACACTGATGATGATTTCCAGTTTCAGTATGGCACAAGTGCATTACAGCCTGATAACAGACACCCTGATTACATTGATGGATATACGCCTTCAGGTAATGGTGAAGAGTATCGTTCGAACTGGTTGATGAACCAAATGCTTGTAAATGATGATCCAAGAAGATTCTACTACTTCTATCGTCAACAAGACGCGACTCCAGGAGCCGATGCCCCTGCTGATGAAGAGACCTTGGTTTGTTCATTTGTAGTTCCTCCTCCACACTATGATGGTTTTATCTACTGTTCGGTTCCTGAAGGGTACTGGGGTAGATCTCATGGTAATGATGAAGGTGGCCCACCAGATAACTTCTTAACCGCAGCTCCAGGTGTTTATCCCGCAGCTGGTAAGTTCGACGACAGTGCATTTGGTGTTGTTGGTCTTGGTGTAGGTGGTGGTGGTGCCGGTATTGAGCCATTGATGTTAGCTTCCTATGTTGATTTTTGGAGAGGTGCTATGGCCACTAGTGATACTGAAAAAGCCGCATTCTTACGTGCAGGTATGGAGAAATCTATTGCGAAAGTTCAGAGCTTTGGTTCTTTGGATGGCGGTGCTGATTTATCTACTGAACCGGACGAAGATGCCGTTACAGATTTCATTGATGGTGTTATTGACAGTTACAATGCCGCCACCGGTGATGACAAAGAAAATATCTTTGCTGAGCAATTTTGGGTAACCCTTTATGGAGGAGCTACAGAATCCTACAATTACTATAGAAAAACAGGATTCCCAACTACGCTAGCACCAAACTGGGAGCCAGATCCGGGATCGTTCCCACGTACGTTCTTGCTTCCTGAAAACGAGGTGATCAACAACTCAAGTTTGACGCAAAGAACAGATTTGTCAACGCAGGTATTCTGGGATACCAACCCAGCAGGACCTGCATTTCCAGCAGCTAACTAAAAAAATAAGAACATGAAAAGATATTTTAATACACGAATCGCAATTGCACTGGCAGGAATTGTCACTTTAGTTTCAGCTTGTGCCGATGCAGATCAAGTTTTTGACCAGATTCAAGCAGACGTGACTAGAGGTGCTATTTTAAGAGGATTGGATATAGTATCAGAAGAATTGGCCATTAATACCGTCGATGGTGGTATAGTCGATGGGGAGTTTTTTGAGGTAGTAATACAAGAGCAGGATCAACAAAGTGGTGATTTGCTTTCTTCAGTGGATGTATATCTCAGCTTCTCCGATAATACGGATGGAGCTACTGACACAAGTAAAGCTGAAATACAGCACGAAACCATTGCTGCCGATTCTTTTGCTAAAGATGAGTTTGGCTTGCCAAGTTACACCTATACGATTACTGCGGAAACGATGCAGAGTGCGCTTGGCGTTGCTGATTCAGATATCGAGGGCGGTGATAGTTTTGGCATCCGATTCGTATTGAATCTTACCGATGGCAGATCCTTTACCAATGCACAGAATTCAGGTACGATAACCGGGTCGTTCTTTTCGTCACCGTTCCTTTATAACGCAACTGTTGTTTGCCCTCCAATTGCACCGACACCTGGAACATGGACAATTGTTCAGAATGATTCCTATGGTGACTCTTGGAACGGGGCATCTTTAGATGTGACCATTGATGGTGAAACTACAAGCTATGCTCACCCTGACGGATCGACAACAACCTTTGAATTTGATGTACCCGATGGCGCTGCCGCAATTCAAATCGTTTATGTTAGTGGTGATTTTGATGAAGAAAACACCTATACTGTAACATCTGCAAATGGTATGGTCGTGCTAGAAGATGGCCCGAATCCAGTGATTGGAACTCTTTTTGATTTCTGTCTTCCACTTGATTTATAAATAGATTATCTAATAAATGCTAAAGGCCCAAATTTTCATTTGGGCCTTTTATTTTATAACTAATTGTCGTTAATTTATTAAAATTGGTTTTGTTCATTTTTTGCACGCAGATGTTAAGAAAACAACTATTCCATAGCCTATTTTGCTTCAATCGATTCTTGGTTGTATGTATCGCTTTTATCGTATTTAACTGTGAGCAGAAACAGAAACCAGAAAAAACAGGTTTGGAAAACTCACCGGAACAACCCTCTATCTTTCAAAAAATAGAGGCACAGTCTTCTCACCTATTCTTTCAAAACAATTTGCAAGAGAATATTGCCACTAACGAGAACCTCTTTAATTACGATTACTTCTATAATGGTGCTGGCGTGGGTGTTGAGGATATCAATAATGATGGCTTACTGGATATTTTCTTCTGCGGCAACCAAGTACCAAATAAACTGTTCATCAACCGGGGTGATTTTGTCTTTGAAGATATTTCGGAAAAGGCATTAATCAATAGCGGTAAAAATTGGTCAAACGGTGTGACATTTGTCGATATAAACAACGATGGCTGGATGGATATCTATGTGTCTCAAGGCGGACCTAAATCTAGGGAAGAACGAAAAAACCTGCTCTTTATCAATCAGAAAAACGAAACTTTTAAAGAAAGTGCGGAAGACCTCGGATTATCCGATATGGGCATCGGCACCCAGTCTGCGTTTTTCGATTATGACAAAGATGGTGATTTGGACTGCATCGTAATGAACGAAAATGAACTCTATGGCGTTGACCCCATCAATTTATATAGACTTGTCGATTCAAGTCAAGAGAATCAATATTTTAATTCATCGCATTTCTATAGAAACGATAATGGAAAGTTTGTAGATCAAACACGGGCATCAGGCATTCAACGTCCTATTTTCGGTTTGGGCCTTTCCGTTTCGGATATCAATAACGACGGATGGCTTGATTTCTACATCGCAAGTGACTATTATATTCCAGATGCCCTGTTTATCAATAATCGAGATGGTACTTTTTCAGATGGTATTAAAGAATACACCAAACATATTTCGTTTTACGGCATGGGAATGGATATCGCCGACATCAACAACGATGGATTGCAGGACATTTTTGTTTTGGATATGGCCGCAAATGACCATGTACGATCCAAAACCTTAATGGCTTCCATGAATACGAAACGTTTTGATTATTTGGTAAACAAAGCCGGATTTCATCATCAGTACATGTATAATTCCCTACAGTTGAACACCGGATTAAATACATTTTCAAATATCTCACAGGCCACTAAAATGGCCAATACGGATTGGAGCTGGTCCGTATTAATGAACGACTTTGATCATGACCAAGATAAGGATGTCTACATCACAAACGGATACCGTCGCTACGCCCTGGACAATGATCTGCAAAAGAAAGTCTTCAATACCAAGATGAAATATCGGAATAACGTCCCCTTGGAAATAAAAAAACAACTTTATAACGAAATACCTTCGGAGAAACTACCGAACATACTTTTTGAAAATAAAGGTCTCACGAACTTTAAAGAAAATGCAAGGGAGTGGGGACTGAATGATTTCTCATTCAGCAATGGCTGCGCCACCGGAGATTTCGATAACGATGGAGATTTAGACTTGGTCGTCAACAATCTTGATGAGAATTGTTTTCTCTATAAAAATATGACGATGGAAGTCCAAGGTGGCAACTACTTAAAAGTCCAAACCAAAGGTAGCCTATCAGAGTCGTTTGCAAAAGTGAAGATTGCCTACAACAAGACACAACAACTAATTGAAACCAGAAGGGTACGTGGATACAGGTCATCGCAGCAAAACATTGCCCATTTCGGACTTAAGGATGTCTCCGTTATTGATACCATAACCGTTTCTTGGCCAAACGGAAAGTCGGAACAGCGTTATAACGTTGGCGCAAACACCACCATTACCTTTTTGGAAAAGGATGCCAAAGACATTCTTAAGTCCGATTCAAAGACCAAGTCCATTTTTACAGAAAAAAGCGCAACATCATTGGGTGTAGCTTTTAAACATCGAGAAAATCCGTATGACGATTTTGAAAAAGAGGTCCTACTGCCCTACAAACAATCGAGCCTTGGACCGTTTTTTTCTCAGGGGGATTTGAACGGGGATGGACTGGTCGATTTTTACGTTGGAGGCGCGTCAGGTCAAACCGGAGCGGTATATCTACAAAATCGCAACGGTACCTTCACGCAAAAATCACAAAAATCACTCTCTGATGACAGGAATTATGAGGATATGGAGTCGCATATTTTTGATTGGGACAATGACGGTGACCAAGATTTATATGTAGTAAGTGGAGGAAATGAGTTTCCGCAATATTCCTCTTTATACGCTGATAGATTATATTTAAATGATGGAAAGGGAAGGTTAGAAAAACAAACGATTGAAGTGTTGGAAACTTACCCAAAAAGTGGAAAAACGGTTACTTCGCTCGATTTCGACAAGGATGGGGACCAAGATCTTATCATTGGAAACCGTACGATACCCCAAGCTTATCCGTATCCTGCTACGTCGGTCATTTATGAGAACAAAGCGGGTACTTTAATAGACGTCACCGCAAAAGCAGCTCCCGGTCTTCAAGAGTTCGGGGTCGTGAATAAAGTGATTCGTACAGATTTTGATAATGACGGTTGGGAAGATTTTATTGTGGTGGGCGAATGGACAGGAATCGGGCTTTTTAAGAACAATAATGGAGTTTTTGAAAGTATTGCCGATGCGAATGCACCTTTAGCTGCATTGAGAGGCTGGTGGTTCTCCGTTGGCGAAACCGACATCAATAATGACGGTCTACCTGATTATATCATTGGAAATGTAGGCAGCAACATCAAATTCGACGCCAGTCAAAAAAAGCCTTTCAAAGTATTTGCCAATGATTTTGATGAAAATGGCACGCCAGACATTGTACTAAGCAAACAATATCAGGGTGCATACGTACCGGTAAGAGGTTTGGAATGCTCCTCACAGCAAATGCCATTCATACAACAAAAATTCGAGACCTATTCCGATTTTGCCAATGCCAATATAGAGGATATCTACGGTGACAAGTTAGAAACGGGCTACGAAGCCGAAGCAAACGAATTTAAGTCTGTCTTGCTTATAAATAAAGGTAATGGAACGTTTGACTATACGTATTTGCCAGAGCTTGCCCAATTATTCCCCGTTTTAAAGAGCACTTTCATCGACATTGATCATGATGGATTCGAAGATGTCATTTTAGGTGGAAATATCTACGAGACCGAAGTCGAAACACCAAGACTAGATGCTTTTTCAGGCTTGGTTCTCATCTCAAATGGTAAAGATGGCTATCACGCGGTTTCTCAGAAAGAATCCGGATTGTCAATGAATGGCAACATCAAAGACCTCATGGTATTGTCAACGCAAGAGTCGACGATGCTAATGGCCTCTCAAAACAATGGGGGAATCTTGTTCTTCGAAAAGGAAAATTGAACCTATTTCCTAGAATTTAGAGAAGTCATGAAATGGAAAATTGTTGGATTTCCTTCTCGCTCCAGTCTCACTTAATCGTTTTAAAATCTTAAAAAAACGTTAAATTCAGTATTCTAGAATAAAAAAGTGTTAAATTAAAAGAAGGTAAAAACTTTAAAAATCATAATATGAGAAAGATTGCATTCCTATTTATAGCAGCCTTGGGCATGGTAACACTAAATGCCCAAACATCCGGCCAAATGGCAACCTATAATTCCTTCAGTGCCGATGGCGGAGTCACGGACGCATTACTGAATTACGCAGACGGGGATTTATCAGAGAAGTACACCGAAAGTTCTTTAGTGAACGACCAATATATTCAAGGGTCACCATATCTTTCCAATTCTTTTTCCCCTACCCCATTATATTACAAAGATGATGTTGTTGGTAATGTTTTCTACCGATATAACGCCTTGAACGAGGAAGTTGAAATCATGAAAACCCAGGTAGAGGGCGAAACAATTAGAGGACTGGCAAAAGACAAAGAGCTCAATATTCGCCCTAACGGCAAAAAAATGAGTTTCAAAACCTTTATCACTGCTTCCGATAGAACTGTCAACGGTTACCTGACTGAACTTGTCAATGGTAATACTTATGATCTCTACAAAAGAATACACGTTAAATTCTCTGAGGCGAAAGCACCTAAGAATACCTTTGAAAAAGCCGTTCCTGCAAGGTTTACCAAGTACGTCGAATTTTACGTTCAAAAGGAAGGCGCGAATCGAATCGACCAGATTCTTCCCAAAAAGAGCAAGTTTTTAAATCTGCTTGATGCGGATAACAAAGAGGCAGCAAAGCAATTCATCAAAGAGAATGATCTCAACCTCAAAACTGAGGCGGATATGACTAAGTTATTCACATTTTTGAACAAGTAGTCCAGTATAATTTCCCTTAAAGTATAAAAACTGTTTCCTAGCACGCTGGGAAACAGTTTTTTTGGTTAGGCAAAGCCTACTTGTCAAAAAAACGCTGGCTTCATTTCCCCTGTTCTTAGGTTCCGTGAGTTTTCCTCTATTTATAATAGATTGATTTCGGTCTTGTGGCGATTTGAGTTATAAGACGCCTTCCCTGTAATTATCCACGATTGAATTTTAGGGTATCAAAAATTATCGAATTGAGGTATTGAGACCTTTTTTTCAACGTTTTGTCTAAAAATGCGGTTAAAATGGCCAATATTTGGTAGGGCTCCTATAAATTAATTATCTTGCTGCAACAAAATATTTTTACGACATGAAAAAGTCCTTTTTACTTGCATTTACTTTCTTTTCCGCCCTTGCTATGAGTGGGCAAACTACTGGTCAACTGGCCACGTACAATAGCACACGAGGTGACGGTGGTGTTACCGATGCCATGTATAACTACACTGCTGGATCCATTGGGGAAAAGTATTCTGAAAAAGACATTTTGGACGATGACAATATTCAAGGGTCGCCCTATACTTCGAATACCTTCTCTCCTACGCCTCTTTACTATAAAGATGAGAAGGTTGGAAACATCTTTTTCAGATACAATGCCTTGAATGAAGAGATTGAAATCATGAAAGCCAATGTTGAAGGAGAAACTATTCGAAGTTTAGCTAGGGATAAGGAACTTAATATTCGTCCAAATGGCAAAAAAATGAGCTTTAAGACCTTTGTTACTTCCAAGAACAGAACCACCAATGGTTACTTGACTGAATTGGTGAACGGCGATAAATATGACCTTTTCAAAAGAATACATGTAAAGTACACGGCAGCGACCGCATCGCAAAACTCTTTTGTAAAAGCTATACCGGCACGATTCACAAAGTTCACCGAATTTTATATGCAGAAAAAAGGAGTGTCTCGAATGGATGAAGTATTGTCCAAAAAAGGAAAACTCTTAAAACTGGTGGATGCATCCGAAAAAGAGTCCGCAAAACAATTTCTTAAGGATAACGACCTTAACCTTAAGGAAGAATCGGACATGATCAAATTTTTTGAATTTCTGAATCAATAATCACTAATTCAATGTCCTTTTCAAAAAACTGTTTACCTAATCATGGGTAAACAGTTTTTTTGGTTTTTAATAAATTTGCTGTATTGAAATGCATCTTTTTACGACATAGTTAATATACTTTAGCCTGTTGTAGGACCCATACAGCCACACAAATTTTGATCGAATGCTACAACCTATAAAATATTCCCTTATTGTTATTGGCCTAGTCTTATTCACATGTCTGTCTTGTGCTGACGATGACCCTGTGACAGAGCCAGAACCTTCAATGAAAGATGAAGAGGTTGTTGAGGAGGAGGAGGAAGAGGTTGTGAACACGAATGACTTGGAAAATCCGAATACTGTAATAGAAACCGATTTAGGAATATCGGAGTTCTTCGACGAAGCCAAGGTCGATGACAATTACGTGCTTGTAAACGACGCGGCAAATAATAGTGTCTATATCATGGACAAAAGGTCTAAAAAACTATTTGACCTCGAACTCAACGCCAAACGCCTAGGTAATGATGTGCAATTGCTGCCTGACGGAAGAATCTTGGCCATGTTGGAGGCTGAAGAACCTACTATCAAAATTGGAGGTTTTGGGGGACTCATTCAACTACTGCAAAGTGATGGCACCGTAGAATGGAGTTATGATTATTCCTCAGAGGATTATATTGCCCATCACGACGCCGAACTCTTACCGAATGGAAATATCATCTTCCAAATATGGGAGCGGAAAACTGCTGATGAGGCAATAGCCAATGGATACACCTTGGAAGTGGATGTTTTTCCTGATGGAATATTGGAGGTGGACCCCAAGTCGAATGAAATTGTTTGGGAATGGCACGCCTGGGATCACCTCGTTCAAGCCCATGATGAAACCAAAGCCAATTTTGGGACCATAGGAGAAAATCCCCAACGAATCAATGTGAACTATATTACAGATGAGAAAGGCGATATTATGCACGCAAATGGTATCTCATATGATGCTAATCGTGACATTATTTATCTTAGTGCGAACTTTTTTAGTGAAGTATGGGTGATAGACCACAGCACCACAAAAGAAGAGGCTGCCTCTAACGAGGGAGGAAACTATGGTAAAGGAGGGAATCTCATTTATCGTTTTGGCAATCCTAGGGCATATAATAACCAAACAGGACCTGTTCGTTTTGACCACAATCACTACCCTAACTTGCTGACCGGGGAAGACGAGGGGAAAATGTTGATTTTCTCCAATGGTTTCGAAGCGGGTAAGTCTACGGTCTATGAACTACAACTCCCTACCTCCTTTGATCTTCGACCGAATTCGGATAATGAACCCTCAGTTCTATGGAGTTTCACGAATGATACTCTATTCTCACCCAAAGTTTCTGGCGCGATTAAACTACCAAATGGAAATCGGCTGATTACAGAGGGAGATCGTGGTTACTGGGAGGTAACCGAAGAAGGTAAAGTGGTATGGCGCTTCAAAGGAAAAGGGTTTTTTTGGCGGGGGTACCATGTCGAAAAAAATGCTGAGATTATAAATAATCTGGGCATTTAAAAACTGTAAGACTTTACTGTGCTAATTTTTAATTTCCTATGTTCTATATTCCCATACGAACCAAAACTATCTGAATTATAGCTTTTTATGACAAGGTGGATTGTTGTTCCATAAGCATAGAAGTCTTACGGTCTAAACACAAATATTCCCCCATGAAACAAATCAATAAAACTATTATTTCGTCTGTAGTATCAATTTCTCTCCGGCACAGACAAGTAATCAAATAAGAATGATCCAATACGCGTCGAATTCGGGCGTAGATGGGCAAGTCGGATACTTGTTGGAACCTATCGCCGATAGAGATGAAAAAATTCCAAAAAAAAGGGGCTATGGTCTATAAGGTTACGCCTTTACTTCAGACAAGCTTTCACCTGGTAAAGTATTCTATGGTATCGATTTTGAAGGTAACGTTTTTTATCGCTACAACGCGTACCACGAAGAAATTGAAATTTCCAAGATAAACCTTCCCGGAGCACCTATGCGACCATTACTTCGTGATAAGAAAATCCGTCTGATATCTTCTAATGGGAATGAAATGACATTCAAAACTTTTATCGACAAAAAGAATCTCACTCAAAATGGGTATTTGACCAAACTCCGAAACGGAAAGTATTCTCTTGATAAAAGAACAACCATCAAATACACTACCGGCCAAAAACCACCAAATTCGCTTTCAAAACCGATTCCTGCACGTTTCAGTAAATTTTATGAGTACTATCTTGAAATCAAAGGCGTCAATAGAATTATTGAACTTGAATTAAGCAAAAGAAAACTGCTCAAATCTTTACCCTATGATAAAAAAGAACGTACTGCCGAATCCATAAAAGAGAACAAGGTCAAAATCAGTAATGAATATGGCCTTTTCAAGGTTGTGGAATTTTTAAACGAAAAGTAAGGGCACCAGGTTGCCAAACCGACTGGTAAGCACTTGTTAAAATTAGGCGAGTAAATTTCCAATTTTAAATCATCGGTATTAGATTCTATTTTCCCTCACCACCCCTTCGATCGATTTGGTTACCTTTGCCCTATGCAAAAAACCACTCAAATTTACGGTATACGTGCCGTAATAGAAGCGATCAATGAGAAAGAACACATCGATAAGGTTTTTGTTCAAAGGGGCTTAAAAGGAGAGCTGATCAAAGAGTTGGAAAGTACGCTTAGAAGAAATCAAATCAGTACTTCTTATGTACCAGCTGAAAAGCTCAATCGCCTGACCAAAAATAACCATCAAGGTGTTGTCGCCAATATCTCACCTATCTCTTTCCATTCTATGGAAGACTTGGTCGAAAATGCATTGAAAAGCGAGAAAACACCTCTGTTCCTTTTATTAGATCAGTTATCGGATGTACGTAATTTCGGAGCTATAATTCGAACGGCGGAGTGCACCGGAGTCGATGGCATTATCATTCAGAAAAAGGGGGCCGCGCCAGTTACCGCGGATACCATTAAAACATCGGCCGGGGCCGCATTTAAAGTGCCGATTGCAAAGGTAGATCATATCAAAGATGCCGTTTTCTACCTACAGGCATCTGGTATTCAAGTGGTAGCGGCTACCGAAAAGACCCAAAATACCCTTTATGAGATTTCCTTTAAGGAACCTACAGCAATTGTTATGGGTTCGGAAGATCGCGGTATATCACCATCCATTTTGAAAGCGGCCGACGAAACGGCCAAACTGCCTTTGCTCGGAGAGATTGAATCGTTGAATGTCTCTGTCGCATGTGCGGTCTTCTTATATGAGACCGTACGTCAGCGCATTAAACCATAAATCAAGCCTTACTCCTCAGTATCTTCCTTGTATTGATAGGTGTACCGAATAGGTTCTTCTTCAAGCTCTTTAGGGGTCTCAATGAAGTTTCCGTGCTCATCGAAATGTCTCAGAAATTCATCCTCTTCCTCATTATAGTCTTCATGCTCCCAAGCGAATTTCTTCGAAGACGGTACAGGTGCCTTCAGTATATAGGCCAGTGCCAGTCCCGTGAGAAAACCACCCAGATGCCCCTCCCAAGAGATACCTTCTTTTATGGGGAAAATGTACCACAACAAACTTCCGTAAATAAAAACGACCATCAATGATAACGCCACAAGCCGATAATATCTGGTGATCATTCCTTTGAAGAAGATAAAACTTGCTAAAAAATAGATGACTCCGCTAGCCCCAATATGGTAAGAGGGTCTGCCGATAACCCATGTGAGAAGTCCTGAAAAAAAAATCCCTAATAGCAACGTACGTGCGGCTATATTTCTATAAAAATAAAAAAGAGAGGCCATCAAAACGGCCAAAGGAATGGTATTATTATACAAGTGCTCAAGCGACGCATGTATAAAAGGACTGAAGAGAATTCCCCTGATTCCCTGAACAGTTCTGGGGTAAACGCCGTAATCGTTCCAATTCATTTGAAAACGAAGCTCTATCCAATAGACCGACCATATCGTTATAACTGCTAGCAAAGGGGCGACCACGACTGAATTGGAAAATCTAAAATAATTCTGCTCAACCATTGTTCAAAGTAAGCAATAAGTCGGCCGCTTGGCGTTTTCCTGAAAAAATGTCATTAAATAATCGGCGAAAGTTCTTAAAAAGAAGGCTAAAGTTAGTTTAAAAGTGATGTAATGAGAACTTTATTTACATTTATACTATGAACGAACCACTGGCAGAACGAGTACGCCCAAAAAATTTGGAGGAATATATAAGTCAAAACCATTTAGTGGGCGAAAAGGGTTCTTTGACCCATCAAATAAGGAGGGGAACGATACCCTCATTGATTCTTTGGGGGCCACCAGGAACGGGAAAAACGACGTTGGCCAATATTATAGCCTCGGAAAGCGGTCGCCCCTTTTATACCTTGAGTGCCATCAATAGTGGGGTCAAGGATATTAGGGAAGTTATTGATAAAGCAAAACAGAGCGGTGGACTTTTTACGGCCAAAAACCCTATTCTGTTCATTGATGAAATTCATCGCTTTAGCAAATCACAGCAAGACTCACTTTTAGGAGCGGTTGAAAAAGGTTGGGTCACCCTGATAGGGGCTACCACGGAAAACCCAAGTTTTGAGGTCATACCGGCCTTGCTATCAAGATGTCAAGTTTACATTTTGAATGCTTTCGGGAAGGAAGATTTGGAGACCTTGCTTGAGAACGCCATCAAAAAAGATGTGCAGTTACAAAAGAAAAAAATAAAGCTTAAAGAGACGGAAGCACTTCTGCGCCTCTCCGGGGGCGATGGTCGTAAACTGCTCAATATCTTTGAACTAGTGGTGAACTCGGAAGAGACAGATGCTATTGTCATCACAGATGCACTGGTTATGGGCAAAGTGCAAAAAAATACCGTGCTCTACGATAAAACAGGAGAGCAGCATTATGATATTATTTCAGCCTTCATAAAATCTATACGAGGCAGCGACCCTAATGGCGCCGTGTATTGGTTAGCCCGTATGATCGAAGGTGGAGAGGATGTCAAGTTCATCGCACGAAGAATGCTAATTTCCGCATCCGAAGATATTGGGCTGGCGAATCCGACAGCTTTGGTATTAGCCAATGCGGCTTTTCAAAGTGTTACGACCATAGGCTATCCTGAAGCGAGAATCATTTTGAGCCAGTGTGCCATTTATTTAGCGACATCACCAAAAAGCAATGCGAGTTACATGGCCATAGGAAAGGCACAGCAAAGCGTTAGACAAACGGGTGACCTATCGGTACCGCTACCTTTGCGAAATGCGCCTACCAAATTGATGAAAGACTTAGGGTATGGTCAGGAATATAAATACGCCCATAACTATCAAAATAACTTCGTGGAGGAGGAGTTTTTACCTGAAGCATTAACCGGCACCTCTTTTTATCTACCTGGTGGCAACCAACGGGAAAAAGCCATCAAAGAGTTCTTGAAAAATCGATGGAAAGACAAATATGAACTTTAAAACTTGATGTTCAGTTCCTCGGTCACCAGTTCGTTGGCATTATAGTACTCAAAAAACCACCTGCCATTTTCAGTGTAGACCACTCCATTGATGGTTCCGGATTCTGCTATATATACATTGGGAGATGAGCTTTTCAAGAGTTTCATTCGAATCTTGGGAGTGCTATCCACTAATTGATACCCATTTGCCAGTTCTTGAGCATAGAGTACGGCGACATCATTTTTCATTACCGGTGAAGACGTGACCTCGGAAGTATTCTTTACGCGATAGTCGGAAGAAGTTTCTGGTGCAGTCTGTTCAAAAACCTGCTCCTCTGCAGTAGCTACTTGTCTAGCCGTTTCCTGAACAGTTGTTTCCGCTACTTTTGACTTTTCTTCAACAACAGACTCAGTACCATTAGTCGCATTCGTATCCTCTTCCAGCTTTTTCACATCGTTCTTAAAACTGACCGTAATGGGTTCGGCAGTCTGCTCTTTTGGCTTTGGAGTGTAGTTATAACCTATACCGTCAAAGGAGCGAAAAGCATTCGTTATTGCCTCCTTAAATGACGCCTCGTATTCCTTTTTTTTACTTTTTCCTTGAGCTGTTGAAAAAATATCCACATTTGAACAGTCCTTTAAAATCAAGGTCGCCTTTGTTGTGAACATCGATGATTCATTGTCGAGACCTACCAGTAACCCTAGACACCTATTGGCTTGAAGATCATCGGGAAGTTTATCTTCGTAAACGGTATTGAATCCTTTCTGGGTAAAAAGATGTTTGACAATGGTGCTGGTCTTATATTGATTTTCATTTTTAAACCCTTCGAACTTTTTCGGTACGATTATATACTTATAATCATTTAGTTGTGCTTGAAGTTCATTTGCAAAACTTACTACAAGAAATATGGAGAGCACTATATTTTTCATCAAGGAATTCATTTTTGGTTTACAGGAAAGGATATGAAAAAAACGTGCCAAAAGTGGTTTATCAGTGTCATACGTTCTTTAATACCTACCCTACTTCTTGCCCCAAGATATGATATTTAATCCTAATTGAAAAGAAGCGTACCTGCTGTCAAATAGATTGCGATAGCCCAATAGGTTATCGGCCATGAAATAAAGATTGACCGGCCCGGCCTGAAGATTCATACCAAGGCCGATATTGGTAGCGGAAAATTTATCTACAGTATAGGTTGCTTTGACTGCGGCCACATTGCCAAATCTTCTCAGGTAGAAGGCGCTCAAAGCGGTTTGCGGGCCCCGGGGTCGATTTATCGCGTAGAGCTGCCCCCCAAACGCATTGGCATACCTCGGTGCCCTACTATTTTGTGCTGCATTGGGTCCGCAGGCACAATCACCTCTATCTTCTATTTGCTTGCCGAAGTTATGTCTAATGGAAGCATTTAGTTTCGTAGGCCTGAAGGTTAAATAGTTCTTCAAGTTTTCTTCAAATGGAGCGAGCTCCTCAATGTCATCGATCAACTGCTGGTAGAAATCGGCATCAGGATCGACAAGTGCTCCTGGAAGTATGATTTGCACACCTTCACTGGTCGCATTTCCTTTTAGCGTCCAGTTTTTTGGATCGGAGGAATGGTAAATGAAACCTAAATCCAAAAGACTTCCGGTTATTAGGGTTTGATCATTTAGATAATAGGTGAACCCTAAATCGATACCAAGGCCCAAATCTCCACCGAAAAGAGCTCTTTTCGTTATGATACTGCCTAAATCTTCCGATGCGGCCGCCCGTATCTCATTTATCCCAGAAGTACGCATTTCCAAATCAGCATCCAGAGTAGTGGAAATCAAGTTGTTCTGACCTTCGGTATTTTGTAGATACCCCGTATTTCGGGTCGAAGTGAAATCCAATATTCCAGAATATATTTTTGCCCTTCCTCCTATCACAAGCTTTTTACTAGCTCGTTTTTGTACTCCAAAATGGTAGACATTTACAATGGAGCCTCTAGTCTTCAGATGACTCAAATCAAACCGACGAAAGGTGTCGGCATTTCCGTCAAAGGCCAAAATCGCATAATCTTTGAACCAATATCCTATGGCATCCCCTTCATTATATACCCCTAAGGAATAAAAATAATCAGGGTCTTTTCCTCGCCATCCAATATTCAAAAATTCGATCTGGTAGTTGCCGCTGAGTTCATCGGAAATGGTCATTCCATTTAGGAGTCGATCTCGCACCTTAGCATTGATATCCAAGCCATCATCGGCAAAAAGATCAAAAGCCGAGACCCCACTAGATCCGGCATAAAAGGAAATACCCGACAGTACCGGAAAACCACTATACCATTTGAAATCGACATCAGCAGCCGGATTGCTCATTAGTGATTGCGGTATATCGGTGAAATCATACAGTAGTTGTTTGTTCTGGCCGTGCGCGTACAAACACCCCATTAAAATGGTCGTAAGAAATATGCCGAAAATTCTCATTTTACGCGGACGGTGAATTTGCCACTTGATTTCAATGTGACCATTGGTTCGGGAGCGGAGGAGGTACTATCGGAATCACCCCGGTTTATAGCACTTACCCGAATAGATGAAAGATTTGTGATGATATCGATACTTCGGCCAGCAGGACCATAAAATATCTCTTTTTGAAGCACCATTGTTGGAGCGGGTTCTACTGAAAACACTTCGGTATCAAGAACAGTTTCGCTTTCATCCAAGAATTCAACGGTTATCTCCAGCTCTTTACTGGTCGTATTTTCGACGACATAAACAATGGTTCCCTCAATAACACGCTCGGCAAAAACGTCCGTGCTAAAGGCATCGAAATTAAAGTTGTTATTGAAAACCGTATTTCCGTCAACAAGGTTGATCAATTGTTCGGTAGCTTCCACATATAGCAAACTGGCCTCCAATGTTGGGGTAAGACTGAGATCATCGAATTGGTTCGTATCGATGTCTTCAACACATGATAAGAGTACCGTAGCAGCTAAAATTGCCAAAAAAACATATGTGAATACATGTCTCATCGAAAAACCTTTTCAAACCCATCTTTTGTTTCCAAATAGGTTCTAATTGTATAACTCTACAAAAGGCTTTTTATTTCACGTAAATCATGAATCATGCGACCTAAATCATGAGGTGGCTCGTTATGGCCGTTGAAGTGTATCGTATGAAAACCCACTGCCCTAGCCCCTAAGATATCCGCTTCAAGGCTATCACCGACCATCATAGATCTCTCGGCAACGGTACCGGCATTCTTTAGAGCGAGTTCGAAAATTATCGGGTTTGGCTTTTTTACTCCTGCCATTTCCGAATCGATTACTTGATCAAAATAGTGCTCGATATTGGCATTTCTAAGTTTCTTGTCCTGTATTTCCTGAAAACCGTTCGTAATGATGTGAAGCCTATACTTTGGTCTTAAATATTCAAGTACCTCAACGGTATTTGGAAAGAGGTGATTGTATGAAGAAAGGTATTTGATATATTCATCGGACAAGAGATAGATCATCTCGTCGGTAATTGGATGGCCCAAATCATCAAAAACACTTTTTAATCGCTGATACCGGAGCTCCTCTTTGGTAATTCTTTCTTCGCGATAGAGTTTCCAAAAAGCCAAATTGGCAGGAACATAAACTTTCAGGAAATCTTGAAGATCCACACCGACCTGATTCGCGCGCAAAATGCGTTCAAAAGTGAGCGCTGAATTTCGTTCAAAATCCCAAAGGGTGTGATCTAAATCAAAAAAAACATCCGTAATCGTTTCTTTAAGCATTGTATTTATGTATGACGGACCGGTACAGCTTTTTCCAATCCACTTGACGCTCACCGCCAATGAGTTCATTTGAGAAAATGGTGATAAATGGTCCTTGAACACGTTTTACATCTTGATATAACAAATGAATTTCATCTAAAATATGTTCCTCATTTTTAAAGTCTAGCATGGCGTAATCATGAACCGCAAAGGGATGAACACGAATCGGTTGTTGTAGTTCTAAATTGATATCATAAAAGAAAAAGGGGGAGCAAGTACCCGCTCGAAATCCGATTTGATGGGTATACCCCATGGTGTAATCGTCCGAAAATTCGGCTTCTACCAAATTTCTGTAGGTTTGAGGGATATCAACACGGTTGTAACGCATTCTCGAATGCAAAACATCTCTATTCACTACCGAGATCAATCGCTTCTTTTCTGACTTCAATAGTGCTGTATTGGTGAAAGAACTGTAAGAGGCGGCAAGTGCTACCGTGCTGTAATCGGCAATCGACTTGATTAAAAATCGGAATCGATTGTTGTTCGGCGATACGTTTTTGTCATAGGTCGAATACGATGCGAACTGAAAAAAGAACATACTCTTCACTTGTATTTTCTTATGGAGCTCAATCAGATACGTATAATTATTAAAAGGGTCTTTTTTGGGGTTGAACCAAACACCAATACGTTGAAAAACCCGTCTTAATCTAAAAGAGCCCAAGTCTAATAACAAGCCGGCCGTACTTCGAACAAAGCCACGATGGGCATAGCAATGTGAAGTGGTCACATCTATTATGGACGTATATTGATATGAACGCTTTTTGTACTCAAGGTCCGGAAAACGGAGGATTAGTTTCTCGCGCAGTTTAAATGCCCAAACATCAACGACCGGAGTTCGTAGAAAGCCATTGGTATAGGCAACACTTTCAGTCGGCGGAAATCTACCATGTATATCCTTCACATGGGGCAGATACTCTTCATACCGGCTCAACAGGTAAAAACTTGCGGAAAAAATATCAAAGGGAATCGTACTCTTCTCCCCCGCGTTAAAAAAACATGGAACACCTTCCCACGTACCCATTTGTATACTGATATCATTGATACCCTGTTCGAAGAGCAAATCGTTGCTGCGTATAAAAAACTCATTCTGTAGGGGTTGTTTTGTATACGTAATCTTAGCCCCGGAGTGTTTAATGAAGTCCTCTACCTTGGTTGTATAACTTATCTCTATTCCTAAAATTCTAGTAAATAGCTGCTTCATGATATAACTGAAGCGCGGTGTTATTTTATGGGTATAAATGAGCAACATAGGTCTACGTTGTTCAAAAATACGAATTCCTAATTCCAATGGACGACCTCAACAGCATTAAACCTGTCGTCGGAATCACTTTCATACAAGAATATGGGGATCGAATTACAACAGCTGCTCATCGGCGAAACTGAAATAGGCCTTCTGTGTTATAATAAGGTGGTCTAAAATTTTGATATCGAGGGCCTGAGCGGCAGATTTCAATTTTTGGGTAATCTGTCGATCTGCCTTGCTGGGTTTAAGCGTACCCGATGGATGGTTATGGGCCAAAATCAAAGCGACAGCGCTTTGTTCCAAAGCCTGCTTCATCACCAAGCGTACGTCGACCAGTGTACCGGTGATACCCCCTTTACTCATTTGCGCGGTGTGAAGTACCACATTGGAATTATTGAGAAAGATAATCCAAAACTCTTCATGCTGCAGTTCGCCTATTCTGGAATGTAATAACTCATACACACTTCTACTGCTAGCGATTTTTGTTATTTTTTGTACTTCAGTTTCCCTACGACGGCGTCCGATTTCCATGGCGGCGGCTATCGTAACGGCTTTGGCCTCACCGATACCTTTGAATTGCATCAACTGCTTGATGCTGCGCTTTCCCAGTTCATTGAGATTGTTATTGGTTGATGCCAGAATACGTTTCGAAAGCTCAACGGCGCTTTCATCTCTACTACCTGAACCAATTAAAATTGCGATAAGTTCGGCATCCGATAACATGGATTGCCCTTTTTGAACCAACTTCTCTCGAGGCCGATCATCTTCAGACCAGAATTTTATGGAAAATGATGTAGGTTTTTCCTTCATTTCCTAAAAATAAGTATTTGTTCTGAATTCCTTCAAGAAACCACATAATCAAAATTGAAGATAAGAAAGGCATTGTCAGCCTTGTTTCAACTATTCATCTTCCGATTGAATTTCCCGATATTCGATTTTGGCCCGTGTATCGGTCAAAGAACGATCTTCTTCCAAAATGACATTGGACATCCCCAACATAAGGGCCGTCAAAAGTAGCGACACCTTCCTTAAAAGACATTTACGTGCTCTAGTGAATAGTGGTTTGTACTGTACTGGCATGGTAGATAAAAATCAAAATACGTTCCGCAAACCCAATACCTGACAAATATGCAGCTCGTAATCAATCGGTTAAGATTCGACAACCCTCTTGATTTCCCCTAAATCCAATCCACCATAATTTCCGGAACTCATGAAGAGAAACACCGAATCTTCGAAATCCTGTTGAAAAACAAACGTTTTGAATGCGGTTGCATCCGTTTGAATTTCGAGGTCATTCCTTTGAAAGGCGTTTGAAATCTGCTCTGGGCTTACTGCAGCCAACTTCTTGATGGCTACCGATTCTGGCAAATAAAAGACCACCGCAACGTCAGCGGCATCCAGGGCACCTTTATACTCCTTTAAAAAATCAGGATTAAAACTGCTATAGGTATGCAATTCAAGAAATGCGATTAACTTACGGTCAGGGTATTGTTCTTTCACCGCCTTGGTAGTCGCGGTCACTTTGCTCGGTGAATGGGCAAAATCTTTGTACGCTACGGTAGTCGGTCCTTCGGCAATTTTCTCAAGACGTTTAGAAGCGCCAGTGAATGAAGCGATAGCTTCATAAAAATCATCCTCATCAATGCCTATGTTCTGACAGATCCATTTTGCACCTGCCAAATTACTGAGATTGTGTTTCCCAAAAATTTCTATTGGCATGGGTCCCTCAGGAGTTTCTAAAAATGTTTGCCCATTTTCAACTACATATTCCGGTGTTCGATAAGGGAGCTTTCTGATGGTATTTTCCGAAGCTTCAACTACTTTTTTTACCTCGATATCTTCTTCGTTATAGGTAATACTACCTCCTTTTACAATGCTATCTACAAAAATCCGAAACTGATCGACGTAATTTTCGAATGTCGGAAAGACGTTGATATGGTCCCATGCGATTCCGCTCAGCAGCGCAATATTAGGTTGATACAAATGAAACTTTGGTCTTCGATCAATTGGAGACGACAGGTATTCATCGCCTTCCAAAACCATAAAATCATTTTCTTCGGTCAAATGCACCATACGATCAAAACCTTCCAACTGGGCACCCACCATATAATCTACAGAGCGGTCGTGGTAGTTCAATACATGTAGGATCATCGATGTAATCGTGGTTTTGCCATGACTGCCGCCTATGACCACCCTGGTCTTATTTTTTGATTGTTCATAAAGGAATTCAGGATACGAATATATCGACACCCCCAACTCTTGCGCTTTGAGCAGCTCAGGGTTGTCATCTTTGGCATGCATACCCAAAATTACCGCGTCTAAATCGGACTTTATTTTCTCAGGAAACCAACCAAAAAACTCGGGCAGAAGCCCTTTATCTCGCAATCTACTTTTTGATGGCTCATAAATAACGTCATCGCTACCCGTTATGACGTACCCCTTATGTTCAAGGGCCAAAGCCAAATTATGCATAGCACTACCACCAATGGCGATAAAATGGATTTTCATGAAATAGTTATTTGAGATCAAAGATAGCGATTGAACCAAGCATCGAAAACCCAACGTTTATATTTATCTTAGGGGCAAAAGAAAAAAATGAGCCTCGAGCTATCCAATATTACACCAAAAGAAATTATGCCGGGCTACCACGGAAAACTGGTGCATACCGAAACGATGACCTTGGTTTTTTGGGATGTCGAAAAGGATGCTATAGTGCCAGAGCATCACCACGTTCACGAGCAAATCATGCACGTCATGGAGGGTGAATTTGAGTTCACCTTGGACGGGGAAACGAAAATTTACCGTCCTGGGGCCATAGTGCCAATTGGCTCAAATCTGTCTCATAGCGGCAGAGCTTTAACTCCATGCCGCTTACTGGATGTCTTTAGCCCAAGGCGTGAGGAGTATATGTAATTCAATTGAAGTATCACCTAAATCACTCCAATGAAAATATCCTTAACAAACAAAAAGGCCTTAGTCGGCGGAAGCAGTGGAGGTATCGGGAAGGCTATCGCCCAACAATTGGCCGCAAGTGGTGCCAGTGTCACCCTGATGGCAAGAAATGAAACGAAATTAAAGTCCGTTTTAGATAGTTTATCGACTTCTGAAGGACAATCGCACGATTATATATTAGTTGACTTTTCTGATTTCGAGGGGTTCCAGAAAATTATTTCGGGTTATTTTGAATCGCATGAGGTCGATATTTTGGTCAACAATACCCAAGGTCCGCCGGCAGGAAACGCTTTAGAAAAAAATATCAAGGATTATCAAGAGGCTTTTGACCTTCTTTTCAAGACGGTTGTCCGCACTACGGAGTTGGCATTGCCCTATATGATTCAAAACCAATGGGGACGCATCATTAATGTAGCCTCCATTTCTGTAAAAGAGCCGTTATCTTATCTTGCGCTCTCCAATTCTATTAGAGCTAGTTTGGTCACTTGGGCCAAATCTCTGGCGACTGATGTAGGGGACAAGCAGATTACGGTCAATAGTATTCTCACCGGATACTTTGACACAGAACGAATCGCTCAATTGAATGCGAAAAAGGCCGAACAACTCGGTATTTCTGAAAAAGATGTCTTGTCAGACATGAAATCGAAAGTTCCGTTAAAACGGATTGGAGACCCCAAGGAATATGGGTACCTAACCGCTTTCTTGGCTTCTGACAACGCTGCTTTTATTACCGGAACGCAAATCCCGATCGATGGCGGATTATTAAAATCCTTATAGCCCATAACACAAGACCAACAGAAGACAGATTCGGAGATAAGGGGAATTGAGAATCGAGGGGTTTACTAATCCAAATACCTCTTTCGCTCATTTTTCATTGTTTTCAGGGGGTTTTGGTCACATCTTTGCACATAACTTTGCAATTGCATACGCCAAGTAGGGCAAAAACGTCCTACGTATGGCCTATAGCTTAATCATTCAAGTAATGAAACATTTTGTTACCCTTTTAACGATAGTATTATTTTCGCAGATGGCGCCATCACAAAAAAATAACGATTCCTTCGAAATCCTCTGGAAACAGGTCGAAAAGCTCGAAAACGATGCCCTGACCAAATCCGCTCTCAGGGTTGTTGAAACAATTTCCGCTAAGGCCAAAAAAGAGCGGAATGCGCCTCAAATAGTAAAGGCACTTTTGCATACCTCAAAGTATGCAATGACCTTAGAGGAAGATGCACAGTTAAAAATCATAAACGACTTCAAAAGTGAAATCGAGAAAGCTGAATTTCCAACAAAAAACGTTTTAGAGAGTTATATGGCCCAACTCTATTGGCAGTTTTTTCAACAAAATAGGTATCAATTCTATAACAGGACCAAAACAGTAGTAAAGGTAGACTCCTCAGATTTCAGGACCTGGGATTTAACTACTCTTTTCAATGAAATCTCCCTTCGCTTCGAAGCCTCGTTGCAGCATGAATCGGATCTGAAGCAAACACCTGTTTCTGATTTTGACCTCATACTTGACCAAGAGGAAGGTTCTGAAGAATATCGCCCTACGTTGTACGACCTTTTGGCCCAAAATGCATTGGCCTTTTATACTACCAGCGAAAACAATATCACTCGGCCGGCCGACAAATTCGAAATCGATAATCCGGAATTTTTATGTGATGGGGACAGCTTCACGCAACTGAATATTGCTACCAATGACAGCACCGCATTACAGGCAAAGGCACTATGTATCTTTCAGCAACTACTATTACTTCACCTACCATCAAAAAATCCGTACACCTTCGCCGAAGTAGATCTTCAACGAATGGATTTTATATATCTAAATGCAGTTTTTGAGGACAAAGAGCAACGGTATGAAGAGGTACTACAAAATGTAGCGGCAGCGAGGGAAGGCGATTTAGCTTCCGGCCTATACAATCATAAGAGAGCGGAATTGCTACAGCAGCAAGGAAATCGCTATCAACCCAAAACTGATGAAGCACAGCGTTGGAAAATCAAAGAGGCCCTTGAACTTTGCGAACTTGTCATCAATGAAAACCCCGTCGGTCGAGGTGCTGAAAAATGCAAGTCCTTAAAATCGCAGGTATTAGCCCATAGTCTGCAATTGACCACCGAAAAGCATGTGCCGACCAACATGACTTCCCGATTATTGGTGAATTATAAGAACTATGATAGCCTACAATTCACGGCGCGTACCTTGACCCAAAAACAATGGGAAACCCTTGAAGATCTCTATCCACAAGAAAAGAAGCTTGCCTATATCAAGAAACTGCC
The DNA here is from genome assembly GCA_947494565.1 of uncultured Flavobacteriaceae bacterium. Lineage (GTDB taxonomy): Bacteria > Bacteroidota > Bacteroidia > Flavobacteriales > Flavobacteriaceae > Maribacter_C. The sequence goes on from CANLVG010000014.1 coordinate 79,273, forward strand.
TATTGCCCAATCATGGGAGACTTCCCTAAAAGACGAAAAGGATTACCAAACCCATAGCACCGAGGTTTCAATGCCACCCCTAAAAAACGGGCACTATTTGATTTTGGCAGAACCCATCAATAAAAAGGATAAAACCTTTGCATATTCACCAATGCAAGCTACAAACCTTGCTGTAGTGGAGACACAGACCGAAACCCATCAAAGCTTTCAAGTTATCGACCGGAATAATGGGAAACCGATCGAGAATGCCAAAATGGAATTCCGATATCGCCTGAATTATGATGGAAAGCGATTGAGCAAAACACTTACAACTGACAAAACCGGAACGGTTACGATCAAAAGAGCAGCTACTGAATGGAGTGACATGAGCATTACGATAAGCTACCAGAAAGAGGTGGCATATTATCGAGACTATTACATCTATAGAAATTACGAACAGCCTGAGGCTAGTGTGTCCTATTCTTGTTTTCTCTTTACCGACCGAAGTATCTACCGACCAGGACAACCGGTTTATTTTAAGGGTATCGCGTTAAAACGCATTAAAGAGAATTCGTCGGTCTTAGAAGATACTCAGGTTTCCGTTCGTTTGAACGATGTGAACGGTCAACTGGTGAGCGAAGGCGATTTCAAAACCAATGCTTATGGCTCGTTTTCCGGGGAGTTCATATTGCCGGCCGATGGGTTGACCGGCCAATTTTCGATTCAGGTACAGTCTGCCACATATCCTCTAAGCGGATATACCAGTTTTGCTGTAGAGGAATACAAACGTCCAAAATTCGAAACGTCATTTGAACCCGTTACGGAAACCTATAAAGTAAATGATAGTGTAAAAGTACACGGAACGGCCATAGCATATGCAGGCAGTGCGATTACCGACGCCAAGGTCTCTTATCGGGTGAAGCGCTCCGTGTATTATCCCCGTTGGTATTATTGGAGTTATGGCGGACGGAATAGGAATCCTCAAGAAATAGCCCACGGTGAAACCAAAACAGATGGTTCAGGCAACTATAATATAGATTTCAAAGCACTACCCGATAACAGTACGGATAAGAAAAACCAACCCACCTTCAACTATGAAGTGACGGCCGATGTTACCGACATCAATGGGGAAACGCATAGCGCTACGACCTACGTAACGGTAGGCTACCATACCTTAACGGCCAATATGGGCTTAGCTAATCCGCTCGATAAAGATAAAAAAGATCATAAACTCACCATAACGACGAACAATCTCAACAACCAGTTTGTACCCGCTAATGGGACCGTTAAAATGTACAAGCTAAAAGCTCCCGAATTCGTGATACGACCCCGTAAATGGGCCGCTCCTGATTACAAGGGCTTTTCAAAACAGGAATTCAAGCATCTTTTTCCACATCACGCCTTTGACAATGAACACGATTCATCTACTTGGGAAAAAGGCGATCTCGTTTGGCAATCGGAGTTCGATACCGAAAAATCTAGGGAAATCGCATTGGGAACTATCAAGAAATGGAAATCAGGCAAGTATATTATAGAATTGGAAACCAAGGATAAATTCGGCCAAGAGGTCAAAGATATTCTCGAGACCACCCTGTTCAGTGATGCTGACAAAGTACTAGCGGATAATCAGTTATTCCAGATCAAAACAGACCAGAGCAGTTACGAAATCGGGGATAAGGCACGTATAACCTTGCTATCAAACGCATCGGACGTCAATGTAACCATAAACATTGAAAAAAACAGAAAAGTCATCGACACCAAGATCATTCGCCTGAACAAGAATTCAACAAGCTTCACAGTGCCTGTGAATAAAGAGGACTTAGGCGGTTTTGCGGTTACCTATAGCTATGCTGTTTACAATCATTTTAATACCGGGGTTTTGAATATGCAAGTCCCCTACCCATCTAGCGACTTACAAATTGAGACCGTTACTTTCCGCGATAAACTACAGCCCGGAACTGACGAGACCTGGTCTTTCAAGATCAAAGGACCCAAGGGTGACCAGGTGACGGCCGAACTATTGGCCAGTATGTACGACGCCTCTTTAGATTCTTTTAGAGGCCACTATTGGGGTTTCAATCCTTTGGCCAGACCTACCTATTATTCGAACAGGAGGCCCAATGCCTACCGCTGTTTCGAGACCAGTTCCTTCAACACCTATCAGGATACGAGTTGGTATGGGTATAGTGACCCCAGTTTTGATTCCTTTAATTGGTTCGGACTCTATTTCGGCCAAAGGTCGTACTATGGCGCCAACCGTCGTAGCCGAATGATGAGAAAGGAAAGCGCCCCTGCACCACTAGGAGCGGCTATGGATATGCAAGACATGGAACTTTCCGAAGTTTTAGAAGACCAAGCCTCAGGCGTAGCAATGGAAGTGGATAAATCTTCCGTACCCATGCCTGAAAAAAATAAGCAAAGCGCCGCTCAATCGGAAGGGCAAAACAACAGTGATGCATCCGACGAAATTAAGGTTCGGAAAAACCTACAGGAGACCGCTTTATTCTTTCCGCAATTAGAAACGGACAAAGAAGGTAATGTATCCTTCACTTTTACTACGCCGGAAGCCTTGACCAAATGGAATCTACAACTATTGGCACATACCAAGAATCTGCAGAGTTCCTACAGAACGCTACAAAGCGTTACTCAAAAAGAGCTTATGGTCATACCCAACGCTCCCCGATTTTTAAGAGAGGGTGACCTTATTAACATCAGCAGTAAAATTTCCAACCTTACAGATAAAAACCTTGCCGGAATGGCAAGGCTACAACTAGTGAATGCTTTGACCGGAGAGGATATTTCCAAAGATGTTCTTATAAGTACCTTGTTAAGTGGAAGTAAAACGCAAGATCGGCATGATGAGGTCTCTTTTGCAGTCGATTCACTCAGCAATACCCAAGTTTCGTGGAGCCTCTTGATTCCGGAAGGAATTCAGGCCATCCAATATACGGTAACCGCAAAGGCCGGCGACTTTAGTGATGGGGAACAAAATTTACTGCCGGTTCTGACCAATCGTATGCTGGTTACCGAAACCTTACCGATGTGGGTTCGGAGCAATCAAACCAAAACCTTTACCCTAGATAAATTAAAAACGACCAACTCATCCACTCTAAAACATCACAAGCTGACGTTAGAGATGACATCAAATCCGGCCTGGTACGCGGTTCAAGCGCTTCCCTATTTAATGGAATACCCATATGACTGTAACGAACAGACCTTTTCAAGGTACTACGCGAATGCCTTGGCCACTCATATCGCCAATAGTACCCCAAGAATACAGGAAGTATTTAATCAATGGGCGAACTCGGACGCTCTTCTGAGCAATCTCGAGAAAAACCAAGAACTGAAATCCTTACTGATTCAGGAAACCCCCTGGCTGCGTGATGCCCAATCGGAAACAGAACAGAAAAAACGTATTGCCCTACTCTTTGACTTGAACAAGATGAAAAATGAGCAATCCGCTGCGTTGAACAAATTAAAGCAAGGTCAAAAAGGTTCAGGGGCTTGGCCATGGTTCAACGGTGGCCCAGATAGTCGTTTTGTCACCCAACACATCATTGCTGGTTTCGGGCATTTGAATAAACTCGAAGTTGTTTCTATGGATACGGGTGATGAACGTAACATGATTAAAAATGCCCTCAACTATCTGGATGATGAATTTGTCAAAGAATATAATCGAATGAAACGTCATACTACGGCAATCAACGATGATCATCTAAGTCAAACGCAAATTCATTATTTGTACATGCGAAGCTTTTTCAAGGGTATCAAAACTTCTAAAAAGGTGAATGATATACAGAACTACTACTTAGGCCAGGCAAAGAAGTATTGGAAAAGCAAAAATCTGTACTCTCGAGGAATGCTGGCCCTTATTACGAATCGCTACAATGAAAACGCGACCTCCGGAAAGATACTCCGTGCACTGGAAGAAAATAGCATTATTTCAGAAGAACTCGGAATGTACTGGAAAGAGAATACAAATTCTTGGCACTGGCATCAAGCTCCCATCGAAACACAAGCTCTTTTAATCGAAGCATTCTCCGAAATTCGACCAGAAGACATCACTATTGTGGACAACCTCAAAATTTGGTTACTAAAAAACAAACAGACCAATCAATGGAAAACCACCAAAGCGACCACGGAGGCAGTGTACGCCCTTTTACTACAAGGAAGTGATTGGTTATCCGTTACCGATGCCGTGGATGTCTTGATCGGAGGTGAAAAAATTGAACCTTCCACATTGGAGGAGGTAAAAGTAGAGGCAGGTACGGGGTATTTTAAAACTTCTTGGAACTCTACCGAAATAAAACCCGAAATGGCCGAAGTAGAAATCGCGAAAAAAGGCGAAGGTATCGCGTGGGGAGCACTTTATTGGCAATACTTCGAAGATCTGGACAAGATTACCTCAGCCGAAACCCCATTAAAACTGAAAAAGAAACTCTTTTTGAAAACCAACACCGATACGGGAGAGGAAATTTCAGAAATCACTGATAAAACGGACCTGACGGTCGGGGATCTCGTACGGGTTCGCATCGAGTTGCGTGCTGACCGCACTATGGAATTTGTTCACATGAAAGATATGCGAGCTGCCGGGTTCGAACCCATAAATGTTTTTTCCACGTACAAGTGGCAAGACGGGCTCGGTTACTACGAAGCCACTAAAGATGCTAGCACGAACTTCTTCTTTGACTACTTGCCCAAAGGGGTATACGTCTTCGAATATGACCTTCGGGTCAACAACGCTGGAGACTTCAGTAATGGCATCACCACTATTCAAAGCATGTATGCCCCTGAATTCAGTAGTCATTCGGAAGGGGTACGGGTGAAAGTAAACTAGAAATTCTTAATTTAGAGTTGAGTTTATTTTTTTCAGACTCATTGAAAGCATACGTTTACGAATGTAGGATGTAGTTACCCTCAAGGTCGGTTTTATATAAGCACGTAGAAACCTAGTTTAGACAGGTACTATAAAACCAAAACATTATGAAAAATTCGTTTCGTATTTCCGTAAAAGAACCATGTTCTGAAAATTATGAAGATTTTGCAACAACTTCCCAAGGGGGGTTCTGTGAATCTTGTCAAAAAGAAGTAATTGATTTCACGACCCTATCCGATGAAGCACTCGTAGCGTACTTTGATCAAAATTCAGGTAAAACCTGTGGTCGTTTCATGAAATCACAATTAAAAGAGTATCAAACACACCAAGCCATGAATACTAATTTTCTCACCAAGGGTATTGCTTTAATGAGCTTTTCATTAGTAACGTTATGTGCAACCCCTGACCTACAAGCACAGGAGGCAGCACTCGTAAATTCACCCCTACGGACTGAAATCGGAGCGGTACAGCGATTCGAGGCTTCCAATCGTACGGTCGCCGATAAGTATACCGTAATTGGAACCGTTCTCGATGAAGAGAACTTACCGTTACCCGGTGTAAACGTGGTTCTAAAGGGCACTACGGAAGGCACCCAAACAGACTTTGATGGCAAATTCGAATTTCCAAGGCAGTTGGAGGTCGATGACATCCTTGTTTTCAGTTATATCGGTTACGGAAAAAAGGAGCATACTATCGAGGCATCGGAATCTGAAATCGTCGACATCACGATTAGGTTCGACTTGTCGGACATCGAGCTGATGGGCGCAGTAGTGGTCGGAGGCGCATACAAGACCAAGCGCAATATTTTTCAGAAGTTCATAGCGATCTTCAAATAATGAGGCGGATTTTCCTTCTAACGTTTTTGTTTTCCACTCTTTGCTGTGGACAGCGTTCCGATTTTCCAGCAATTGATTTCAAAGAGGCGGACAGTATTGCTGCCCTTTACAAGGGGGAGAGTCTCACAAACTTACCGGTACTGACCCATAAATTGACCACCGATTTATCGACTCCTGTTGAAAAATTCAGGGCAATTTATACTTGGGTCAGTACCAATATCGAAAATGATTATGGTGCCTATTTGACGACCAGAAAAAAGAGGAAAAAACTAGCGGACGATCGTGAAGCATATTTGGAATGGAATGCAAGTTTTACCCCGAAAGTGTTTGCGAAACTGATTGCCGACCGAAAGACCGCTTGTACAGGATATGCCTATCTAATACGAGAGATGGCTAGTTTAGCAGGTTTTAAATGTAAAATCGTAAACGGATATGGGCGCACCCCTACCCTCCGCTTAAATGAGAAAAGCACGGCCAACCATTCTTGGAACACCATCGAAATCGACGGAAAATGGTATCTATGCGATGCAACTTGGTCTGCCGGCCGGGTGATGTTACAAGAAAATGGACCGGAATTTCAAAACGACTACTTCGACGGTTATTTTTTAGCGGACCCTGAACTGTTCATCAAAAATCACTATCCACTGGAAATAGGTTCGTCCTTACTTAGCGACCTGCCCACTTTTAAAGAGTTTTTAGATGGTCCTGTTGTCTACAAAGAGGCATTCACCCTGCCGATCGTTCCGCTCTACCCGAACAAGATGCATATAGAAATAGCAAAAAATGACCTTGTTTCTTTCGGTTTTAGCGTGCCTGAAGAATTTGAAGGCAAAGAAATCCGTTTAGTTTTGAATACCGGTGGCAATGACAGAACCGTAGCCCCGAAGTCAAGCCTTGTACCAAAAAAATGCATTTTGGATTATACGTTTGAAAAAACGGGATTGTATGACGTACATATTAAGATAGAAGATACCCTTGTTGCCACCTATGTGGTGCGTGTGAAACGACACAAATAACCTATTCATTGAGCATTGCCCATAACCGATCCTTTAAGGCAACGATTCCCTGTTGCGCCACGGAAGATATAAACAGATACTTGACTCCCTGCAAATCCCTATCGAGCTCCAAACGCATTTCATCCATTAGTTCTTCATCCAGCATATCGCTTTTTGAAATGGCGACCAACCGCTCCTTATCCAATAACTCCGGATTATATCTACGCAACTCATCCAAGAGAATGTCATACTCCTTACTGATATCATTGCTATCTGCGGGAATCAAGAACAACAAGGTTGCATTTCGTTCAATATGGCGCAGAAAGTAGTGCCCCAATCCGCGACCTTCCGCGGCGCCTTCGATAATCCCGGGAATATCGGCCATTACAAAACTTTGAAAATCGCGATACTGTACAATACCCAGATTAGGTTTGAGCGTGGTGAACTCATAATCCGCAATTTTAGGTTTTGCCGAAGTTATTACGGAAAGTAAAGTTGATTTCCCCGCATTGGGAAAGCCCACGAGTCCTACGTCCGCCAAGATTTTCAACTCAAGAATATAGCTGCCCTCTTTACCCTCGATTCCGGGTTGGGCGTATCTAGGGGTCTGATTGGTCGAAGACTTAAAGTGCCAGTTTCCGCGGCCGCCCATACCCCCTTCCAAAACGATTTTCTCTTCGCCGTGCTCGGTAATCTCCAAGAGCACTTCATTGGTTTCCGCATCACGAAGTATGGTACCAAGGGGCACATCGATATAAATATCTTTTCCATCCGCACCGGTACTACGGCTTTTACTACCATGCTCCCCATGACCGGCCCTAAAGTGTTTCTTGAATTTGAAGGTTACCAGGGTCCACAGGTTTTGGTTACCGCGAAGAATGACATGGCCTCCTCGGCCCCCATCTCCCCCGTCCGGGCCACCCTTAGTGATATACTTCTCGCGGTGTAGATGTACCGAGCCCTTACCTCCATTACCGGAAGTTAAGAACACCTTTACATAGTCTACAAAATTACCTTCGGTCATTCTGATTTTTTGTGGTTAGGGCAATCGCATTTCAAACGGCAAAAGTAATCAATTCATATGGGGGTTCGGAAGAAATCAGCTCTTGGTTTACCCCTTGTACTGCGCATCGATGTATGCAATGGCCTCCTCTTGTGTCAATATGGCAAAATCTTTATAGCGTTCGTGTACATCCACAATCTCATCTAAGGCCTCTTTTACCAGCGCTTTATTCTCCCATTGGTTTAAAGCGTTGACTACCGTTTGTAAGCATCCTTTCTTATATGCAATTTGACCTAACACATGCACAAGCGTGCCCCGTACCCACCTTGTTTTATCATTTTGTAACTTCTGTAATAGGGGTAGAATATCTTGAGGGTGCGTACGCCCCCGTAATTCAAGACCATGACAGATTTCCCTTCGTATTTCTTTATCGGAATGCTCTAAATAAGGCGCAGCCCATTTCAATACGGGCACCGGATTCTTTTGTCCCATTTTCTTTAATGAGCCGATAACAGCATTTCTCACCGAATGATGGGCATCGAACAGCCCCTCATCGAAAAATCGTTGAACGCCTTTAAAATCGACCATTCCAATCTCTCCTGCCGCATTCACAACGGTTTGACGTACTTTCGGGTTTTCCGAAGACTTCAGCTTCAGTAGCGTATCAATTATAATCGACCGTAAATCGCTTTCGGACTTATACATCTTGCCCAATGACAAATAGGCCGACTTGCGAATATAAGTATCGACATCGGAGAAATAATAGTGGACGTTTTCAACCTTGTTCTGCTTAAGGTCATTGCGAATTTCACGGGTGATTTTCTCCACCAGCGCAATACGTTCCGATTTAGACAGATCATAAAAGGCCATAATTCAGTGATTCATTTCCCTTTGATCAAACAACGAACACTCGAGGGTGAACTTTCCCTGGTACTAAGAAAGTGGCGCGTCGATAATAAAGGTAACCCCTTTCTCTTTGGGTAAAACCCAAGGTATGTTGGTATTCATTCCTCTTCTCGCACCCAACTTTTCCATTGCGCGTTGTGACCTATAGTTCAAGTTGTTTACATAAAAAACTACGGCGGCTTGGCTTTGCAATGCATAATTGATCATCAATCGTTTGAATGCCTTATTATAAGATCCGCCCCAATAGTCCCTTGATAGAAAACTCCAGCCTATTTCAACAATGCCCTCTTCTTCATCGATACACTTAAACCTCGAGCTACCGATTATTTTTTGAGAATCCAGATCCCTCAGGGTCAATGCCCCTTTCGAAGCTATGGACTCGTTAAAAAAAGCAGTGAAATTTTCGCGAACATAACGGTCTTTGTTCTGATGTTGTTCCCATATCAAAGCATCTGATGCCACTGCATAAAGCTCCTCGAAATCTGAGGCGATTAGCGGTCTGATCTCAATCAAACTATCTTGCAAAGAAGGCTGCAGATCAAAAGTCATGATACGATGTTCTTGTACTGTATATCAACTCTCTAGGGCGAGTGATTATATCAAATAACCTTGTTCAGACCGTATCCGAATCAAAGCTCTTCGATTACCTTGCCCAATCGCATGGTAATCTCATCAATGGCGCCAATACCATTCACGCTGTGGAACTTTCCTTGCGTTTCGTAAAAATCCTTCAAGGGTGCGGTCTTTACATTATACTCTTCGAACCGGTTCCGGATCTTGGCTTCGTCTTGATCATCACTTCGACCACTAACTTTGCCGCGCTCCAGCAAACGTTCGATCAACACCTCATCATCTGCCTCTAACGCTATAGTTGCATCGATTTTCATATTCTTTCCTGCCAAAAATATGTCAAGTGCTTCAGCTTGAGCTGCAGTTCTGGGAAAACCATCGAATATGAATCCGCTTGCATCCGGGTTTTTATCCACGGCATCCTCCAGCATTTTTATCGTTACCTCATCGGGAACCAAATCTCCATTATCAATGTATGATTTGGCCAATTTGCCCAGTTCGGTATCATTTTTCATATTGTAGCGGAACAAATCTCCCGTAGAGATATGTTCCAAATTGTATTTCTCCTTTAGAAACTCGGCTTGGGTACCCTTTCCAGCACCTGGCTTACCGAAAAGCACAAGATTGATCATATGTTTTTGGTTTAGTTGGTATACTTCTCGCAAGTTACGGCCGAGCTCTTTGTAATCAAGCCCGTAACCCACAATAAACTTATTCGGAATTTCGAGGCCGACATAGTCGATTTTATATTCCCCGTTATAGATTTCCGCTTTGTAGAAAAGGCTGGCGATCTTAAATTCCTTCACATCGATATCGGAAAACATGTGGATCAGTTGTTGTAGGGTGCGCCCCGTGTCAATAATATCTTCAAGTATGATAACGCTTCTCCCCTTGATATCCTCGGAAACGTCTAGAAGGGTTTCCACAATGCCCGTAGAGGTCAATCCGCCATAAGAACTGAGTTTAACGAAAGTGACTTCACAAGGGTACTCATAATGTTTTAAAAAATCGGACACGAACATAAAGGCCCCATTGAGCACACCTACAAAAATCGGGACCTCATCCTTGTAATCGGCAGCTACTTTTTCAGCCATGTTCTTAACGGCCGACAAAATTTCTTCTTCTGACAAATAAGGCTTAAAATACTGGTCGTGGAGTTTTAGCACAGTTTCAAAATCTAGGATGCCAAATATACTATTTTGATTTCTCTTTTTTATCGGAATACCTTTCGTTTTACGAATTCGACGTATTTTTACAACATCGCCCAAAACGATTGGAACAAATTCGATATGGAATACTTTTCTTCAGGCTTTACCTTAGGCATTCTAGGAGGTGGACAACTTGGTAAAATGATGCTCTATGAAACCCGAAAGTTCGATATTCGAACAAAGGTTATGGATGCCTCAGAGGATGCTCCGTGCCGCATAGCCTGCAATGAATTCGTCATCGGTAGTTTGATGGATTATAACACCGTTTACGAATTCGGAAAGACGGTAGACGTACTTACCATTGAAATCGAGAATGTCAATCTTGATGCATTGGAAAAGCTCGAAGACGAGGGTAAAAAAGTTTTTCCACCGACTAAAGCATTGCGCATTATTCAAAACAAGGCGAAACAAAAGTTGTTTTATGTTGACCATAACGTTCCAACAGCCGATTTTCAACGTTTTGCCTACGTGAGCGAGATCAAGGATAGCATCCAAAATGGAGGACTTGATTTTCCCTTTGTCTGGAAAGCGGCCCAGTTTGGGTACGACGGTCAAGGCGTACAGGTCGTGCGAGAACAAAAAGACCTTGAAGGACTCCCCCCCGGAGAATGTATCACCGAGGAAATGGTGAATTTCAAAAATGAACTGGCCGTTATCGTAGCCCGAAGTGCTAGTGGAGAAGTCAAAACCTATCCGGTCGTGGAAATGGAATTTCATCCGGAAGCCAATCAAGTAGAATATGTCATCTGTCCGGCCAGGATTTCCGAGGAGGTAGCCCAAAAGGCGCAAGAGGTGGCCTTAAACGTATCTGAAGAGATCAAACATGTCGGGCTCTTAGCAGTCGAAATGTTTCAGACCCAAGAGGATGAAATCTTAGTGAACGAAGTAGCACCAAGACCCCATAATAGTGGTCATTACAGTATAGAAGGAAGTTATACGAATCAATTTGAGCAACACTTGCGTGCGATTCTCGATATACCTTTGGGAAATACGGACAGTAAAGTTGCGGGCATTATGGTAAACCTAGTCGGTGCCGAAGGCCATACAGGTGAAGTGGTTTACGAAAACATCGATGCAATTATGGCCATGTCCGGTGTCACTCCACATATCTACGGAAAAAAAGTAACAAGGCCTTTTCGTAAGATGGGGCACGTCACTATTGTGAATGAAGATGTAAAGGAGGCACGGACCATAGCGCAAAAAGTAAAGGAAACCATCAAGGTGGTTTCCAAATAGTTTTAAAACATATCGGGCTTGATATCGTGCCAATACAACGATTACCAAAAGGTCGGATTGTAAACAATATAACCCTACCTGATACCGGAAGTAGCTTTTCAGGTATTGTAGTTAGAAATTTAAAATACAATGAGTAAAGTAGCCGTAGTCATGGGGAGCACAAGTGACCTACCCGTCATGCAAGATGCAATAGATATCTTAAAGGGTTTCGATATTGCAGTGGACGTCGATATCGTTTCTGCCCATCGCACTCCTGAAAAACTCTTCGACTTCAGTAAAAATGCACATACTAATGGCTATAAAGTCATTATTGCCGGAGCTGGTGGGGCCGCTCACTTACCGGGCATGGTCGCAGCTATGTCACCACTCCCGGTGATTGGTGTACCAGTAAAAAGCAGCAATTCAATTGATGGTTGGGATTCCATCCTATCCATTCTACAAATGCCTGGCGGTGTTCCGGTAGCCACTGTGGCTTTGAATGGCGCGAAGAACGCAGGTATTCTAGCTGCCCAGATTATCGGAAGCTCGGATAACTGCGTTTTGGACAAGATCATACTGTATAAAGAAGGACTGAAACAAAAAGTTATCGAGGGCGCCAAATCAGTGAACAATAAACCATAGCCGATTGATGGCAAATGCACTTCGCAATCCTGATACATTTCCCAACACATAATTCCAATAGCTCAATTTCACTATAATGAACCCACTGCTACAACCCTTCGACACTGCGCCGTTTTCAAAAATTAAAAACGAGCACTTTAAAGCCGCATTTCTGGAGGCCATGAAAGATGCTCGGGCCGAAATCGATGCGATAACATCAACCCAAGAAAAACCAACTTTTGAAAATACAATCGAAACTTTAGAATTCTCAGGGCAGCAGTTGGACCGAATTTCAAGTGTATTCTTCAACCTCAATTCAGCCGAGACGAATGAAGAAATACAAAAAATAGCCCAAGAGGTCTCGCCCCTGCTCTCTGAATTTGGAAATGATATTACCCTGAATGAAGCCTTATTCGAAAGAATAAAGACCGTTTACCAACAAAAAGAATCACTGGACCTATCCGTGGAACAACAGACCCTTTTGGATAAACGCTATAAGAGTTTCAGTAGAAACGGGGCCAATCTTTCTGAAGAAAAAAAGAAGCGTCTACGTGAAATCGATGCCGAACTATCAAAGTTAAAATTGAAGTTCGGTGAAAACGTCTTGGCGGAAACGAACAAGTACGAGATGCACTTGACGGATGAAAAAGACGTGGATGGACTGCCGGAAGGAGCAAAAGAAATGGCATCTCAATTGGCCCGATCAAAAGAAAAAAAAGGCTGGTTGATCACACTGGATTATCCGAGTTACGTTCCCTTTATGAAATATGCGAAGAACCGTGAGCTGAGAAAGGAACTTTCATTGGCCTTTGGAAGCAAAGCGTTCAAAGGCGATGCTTTTGACAATCAGGAGACTGTTCTCAAAATTGCCAACCTAAGGCATGAACGTGCAACACTTCTAGGATATTCCACACATGCCCATTTTGTTCTGGAAGAACGCATGGCCGAAACTCCTGAAAAAGTACATTCTTTTTTGAATGAATTACTAGATAAAGCGAAACCCGCCGCGGAGCAGGAATTCAAACAGCTAGAAGATTTCGCCAAGGATCTGGATGGAATTGACAAACTTCAAAAGTGGGACGGCAGTTACTATTCTGAAAAACTGAAACAAAAACTGTTCGACCTTGATGACGAACAACTTAAGCCTTATTTCAAGCTTGAGAACGTTATCGAAGGTGTCTTCAAAGTAGCTGAAAAATTATTCGGATTGCATTTTGAAGAAGTCACCGATATCGACACCTATCACAAGGAAGTAAAGACATTTCGTGTCTACGATGCCGACAAAAACTTCATTTCGGTATTCTATGCAGACTTTCACCCCAGAGCCGGAAAGCGTGGCGGTGCCTGGATGACCTCCTTCAAACCCCAATGGAAAAAAGATGGGATGAATGTACGGCCCCACATATCGAATGTTTGCAATTTCACCCCTTCTACTGAAACCAAACCGTCTTTATTGACCTTTAACGAGGTCACTACCCTCTTTCATGAATTCGGTCATGGACTACACGGTATGCTAGCCAATACCACATACCCGAGTCTTTCGGGCACCTCGGTCTATTGGGATTTTGTGGAACTTCCGTCACAAATCATGGAAAACTGGTGCTATGAACAAAAGGCACTTCAGTTATTTGCAAAGCACTATCAAACAGGGGAAGTCATTCCTATGGAATTCGTAAAAAAAATCAAGGAATCCGCTACTTTTCAAGAAGGCATGGCTACCCTACGCCAGTTGAGTTTTGGATTGTTGGACATGTCTTGGCACGGAGCCGATCCATCGAAGATCAGCAACGTCAAAGCTCATGAATCCAAGGTCTTTGACGGCACCAATTTGTATCCTGATACACCTGAAACCTGTATGAGTACTGCGTTTGCCCATATTTTTCAAGGGGGCTATTCTTCAGGGTACTATAGTTACAAATGGGCCGAAGTGCTTGATGCAGATGCCTTTGCCTACTTCAAGGAAAAAGGAATTTTCGATAAAGAGGTAGCAACCAAGTTCAAGGATCATGTACTGTCTAAAGGAGGAACCGAAAACCCCATGGTCTTATACAAAAGATTTCGAGGAGCCGCACCCAAAGTTGAAGCATTACTTGAAAGAGCCGGACTCATAAAAAAAGCTGGATAACTTCCCGCTTTTCCTTAATCTTCATTTCAAATTTTACTTTGACATTCCGATGTCAAAATTCAGTTTCACCATCTCGCAGCGCTAGCGCAGCCTTTGGCGTGCTTACCTAACTGGACTTTATTTACATCGTAACACGGTGAGCCCGAACATCTTTTTCCAGGCTCTATACCACAGCTACGAGTAACTTGACAACAATTACTTTCAGGCCCTTGTTGGGATGGGTATTTTAGGGACCATAACCAAAACTTGTTTCACCAATGAACAAATCTTTTTTTATTGTCCCTGCACTTATTCTTGCTTCCTGTAGTAGTGATTCAGATGAAGTCAAACAAGAAACAGAAAACAGTCAACCCTCGATTACACAACAATCCTTTGCCATAGATGAACATAGCCAAGCTGGCTCCTCAATAGGAACCGTAAGTGCTACCGACGCCGATAACGACGAATTGACCTTTACAATCAATAGTGAAAGTGGATTGGAAATCAATGAGGCAAACGGTGAAATCACCCTTGGAAACACATTGGTTCTAGACTATGAAGCCAGTGAAAGCCTTCCGTTTACCGTTTCCGTTTTCGATGGGAAAAGTATTGTCGAACAGGCTTTCGAGTTGACCATCAACAATATTGATGAATACGAGCTGTTGTCAGACACGCAAAAAGGGACCATCGCATATTACCAGTATTTGACGTTATGGCAAGCCCCGACAAACAGTGCTTTAAGCAATACGAGTAGATGGATGCAACCCATGAGACTGTACTTGGATGGACAGATTAGTACGGACTTCAGAGCAAATGTAGAAGCCGTTCTCGAGGAATACAATACGATCTTTGAGAATAGTGATTTCAGCATTTCACTAGTGGCTTCCTTAGAAGAATCGAATGCACATCTCTATTTTGGCGACACCAATGATATAGATGGACTTTGGGATGATATGTTCGCGATTATTGACGGACAGACCTTCTCGGGCTATGCCATTACCTCAAATGACAATTCCGTTTTAAGCAACTCAAGAATATGGGTATCAAGTACACTGCCTATCCTATTTAAACATGAAATGGGGCATGCCTTAGGTTTTGGTCACTCCGATAAATGTGATACCGAAAATAGTTTTATGTGTTCTAGCATCGATGCCAATCATGATTTTCTCGAAATGGAGAAAATGATTATGGCTTACGCCTATGGCAACGATATGGAAGCTGGTCTTACCGAAGACGAGATCGAAACTGTATTGGCAAATAAAATGTTCTTGGAAGACTAGAAAAACCATTGTATTCATGAAAGGAGATAGGCGGTAAAGCTACTACCTGTTTCCTTTTTTATTTCGCCCAGATTGCCCGCTTAATCGAAACAGCGGGGTGGTAGACAATCCAAGTTTACATCCTTCTAGCAGGTCGCTGAAGAAGCGGGAATATCCGCTGTGATTATGATTATCGTACCATCATCCAAGGTTCAATTCCCTTCAGAATAAAATTCATGAATGATGTGATCTCTTTGGGTTTTTCTTCCAAAAACATCACTTTAATTTTTTACATTGATCTTTGCTTCCGCCTTTAATTTCGCCTCGCTGTTCTTATCCCAAATTCTAATCTGCCATTTTAACGGATTCGCTATTTGACCTTCTTTGACAATGAGCGTGGCAGCAACACCTTGCTTCAAAAGGGCTTCATTGGTAATTGGCTCTTCAAAGACATCTGCCATATCGAGTATCTGATTGTTATCATTATCGATCACCCTCACGCTCATACCCAAATGTATCGCTTGGTCTTTTTTAACATACCCATCAAGGTCTTGAATATCAAAACGCAGATTTTCAAAAAATTTGAACGTCCCATCGTGAATAATCTCATCTCGATCATCGGAATAGATATATGCCTCTGAATACGTAAGTCCGTTAGAGACTACTTTAATTTTCGTGTCAGGCACCAGTTCGAAATCCATCTTCGTGTTCATACTTGCATTTCCCTTTGTATCTCTGATATGGCATGCTAAGGCGTAGGTAGTTCCGGAGTAAATAGGTCTTGCCAAGATCATATGACCGTTTAGAGACGAATCATCACCATCGAGGCCCTCAAAATCAGCCCCAAACAAGTCATATCGCTTCAAAACGGTATCTCCTTTTTTAGACAATACGAACATATCCATCTGCGGAAATATTTTACCGTTCTCCTCGATAAAGCCATCTATGTCAATAAAATTCGTATATATTTTTTGACCATAAAAGAATGTACGGTTATCGGTCTCCTCCTCGGCATCGGCGAGATAGACCTTACTTGCCGACAAACCATTTTCAGAGACCATGATTCCCTTTGAACCATCTTTACTCGAGGAGGTATTCATCTGACACCCGAGTATCAAAATGGTCAAAAGTGGTAGAAGTACTAATTTCATATTATTTATTGTTGGCCGACCATGCGTCGTACCCTCCTTCAAGATTTACCACCTTTTTGTAGCCTAAGGAGTCTAACAGCTGTTGCGCTTTCGCACTACGCCCTCCCTTCTTGCAGTATACATATACGGTTTCTTCCTTTCCGATTTTAGTCATTTGTTTTGAAAAGTCAGTATCAAACCAATTGATATTTATCGCATTCTCAAGATGGCCTGCTTTGAATTCCCCAGGTGTTCTTACATCGACCAATATCACGCTATTGATTTCATTCTGTGAGACTTCCGTGATAGGTTTTGACGACATTTGAGCACAGGAAAAATTGAATACGACAATGAAGAACAGTATTAAATACACTTTCATAACTGAATGTTTCAGTAAATATAAAAATTATGGCAGCATTAAAATTTACATCTCAAAAAGAAAATTTAAAGGTAGTTACATCAAATTCAGTTACATTTGATAACGAGAAAGGAAAAATGACAACTCATCAACTACAACCCGATTCTTGGGTCGATTTATACGCTGATTATCTTTTCAACTATGCGGTTGCCCGGGTTAGCGATTCTGAAATCGCAAAAGATCTGGTGCAGGAGACTTTTTTTGCAGGTCTAAAATCGGCAAAGAATTATAAAGGTGACGCCGCCGAACGCACTTGGTTAATCGCTATTCTCAAGCGCAAGGTAATCGATCACTATCGCAAAATCAATTCAAACAAAGGCAAAGCGGAAGTACGTATGAGCTATAGCTCAAATTCAGATTCTGAAGGGGACTGGTTGGAAGAACAAGTCGCCGATCCGTTCAGCACGCTGGAAAACAGCACAATCGAAAATGAGGAGCTAGGAATGGCCATTCATTCTTGTATCTCCAAATTACCCAGAAAACAAGCCCAAGTTTTCAAGATGAAAACAATTCAAGGGATAGGAACAGAAGAGATTTGTAATGAATTGGGAATTAATCCGTCCAACCTTTGGGTAATGATCCACAGAGCTAGAACAGCTCTAATGGGCTGCCTTAATGAAAATTGGTATTAGCTATGATTTCTTGTGATAAAGCCGCTATAATTTGCAACAAAACCCAATATGGGGAAGCTTCTTTTATGGATAAACTCAAACTGAGGTTTCATTTACTGATGTGCAAAACCTGTTCGGCTTTCACCAAAAAAAATACCGAATTCACCACACTTTGTGAAAAAGCGAACCTTCATAGTCTTTCAGAACAGGAAAAACTGAAAATGAAGGAGCAACTACAGCGTAAACCCTAATTGGTCTGAAGAAAAGCCTCTAATAGAGCCCACCATAGAATCGATATACTCTCTATAAAAAAAGAGGCGTAGTATTTCGATTGGTTTCTTTTGGTCATATACATGACCACCCCCAAAAACAAAAAAATCAAGCCTTTCGAGGTGAGTTCCCCAATTGAAATTTCATCTTTCAAAAAGGTGGTGAAAAAAAACACCAAGGTCAATAATGCGCCCAAGATTTTTGTGTTTGTAACGCCATATCGTTGTGGTAAGGTTTTTAGATCGGGCGCATCGTAGGCCAGGTCACGTATTTCAAAAGGCACCATTAAGACGAGAATGAAAAGAAATCGCTGAAAGGTTTCTACTCCGGCATCCCAAGAGAAAAAAGTCTTACTTGAAAGTATTGGCAAGACTACCGTGGTACCCGACCAAACCAATGCCACTACAAAAATCTTAATCCCTCCCCAACTTCTGAGGTTCTTTGACACCGGCAATATAGGCAGGGCATATACTGCCACTAGTACCAAGAGAACCGCAATTCCTAAAAATGTATCGAAGTTCAAGAAATAGGCATGATAAAGGGCAAAAGGAACACAGAAAAAACTGAAGAGTTGAATACCCCGATGGTAACGATTCACGACCAAAATATATTTTTCAGCTTCTACGCCGTACTTTATAAAATTATAACAGGCAATAGATGAAAAAAATAGAAACCACCCAAGATGGTTTTCAAAAGAAATGTTCAATGTTAAACGGGTCACCCAAATCAAAGAAATCACAGCAAATGCCACATGTATACTAGCGTCGAGGTAAAAATCAAAAATGCGCCGTAAAACCTTCATTAAACAAAAGTAGCCAAACTGTTTATAACCCTTGATTTTGGTTAAAAACTTTCGTGTGCCGTGTCGATAAAGCACCTTTATACAGTGAATTAATCCTTAATTTTGCAAAGCTAATTTGAATAACTTTCATGTATGAAAACTGACGTGTTTGCATTGCGCCATATCGGCATTCAAAATAAAGATCTTCAGCACATGCTGCATAGTGTTGAAGTTGATAGTCTACAGCAACTTATCCAAGAGACGATTCCTGAAGAGATTCGCTTGAAAACGCCTTTACAATTGGATGCTCCTTTGAGTGAGCATGGATTTTTGACCCATATACAAGAGTTGGCCGAAAGAAACAAGGTATTCAAAAGCTACATAGGTTTGGGATATCATGAGAGCTTGACTCCTTCCGTAATCAAAAGGAACATACTAGAAAATCCGGGATGGTATACTGCATACACACCTTATCAGGCCGAAATCGCCCAAGGAAGATTGGAGGCACTTCTTAATTTTCAGACTGTGGTGACAGATCTCACGGGAATGGAGCTGGCCAATGCATCACTTCTAGATGAAAGTACCGCGGCAGCGGAAGCTATGACCATGTTATTCGATGTCCGCAGCCGGGAGCAGAAAAAAAGTGGCACGGTCAAATTTTTTGTATCTGAGGAAGTACTACCGCAAACACTTTCTCTTTTGGAGACCCGTTCAACCCCTTTAGGCATCGAACTGGTCGTTGGTAATCATGAAACTTTTGAATTTGGAAAAGACTTTTACGGTGCCCTTCTACAATACCCAGGAAAACACGGCATTGTACATGACTATGCTGATTTTGTCATTAAGGCTAAAAACGATGACATTAAGATTGCCGTAGCTGCCGATATTTTGAGTTTGGTCTTGTTAACGCCTCCTGGAGAATTTGGGGCGGATGTCGTCGTAGGCACCACGCAACGTTTCGGGATTCCCTTAGGATATGGCGGGCCTCATGCTGCCTTCTTTGCCACCAAGGAGCAATTCAAACGAAGTATTCCCGGCCGAATTATCGGGGTGACCAAAGACACCGATGAAAAGCCAGCCCTGCGTATGGCCCTTCAGACGAGAGAGCAACATATCAAACGAGACAAAGCTACTTCCAACATCTGTACGGCACAAGTGTTATTGGCCGTAATGGCAGGAATGTATGCCGTTTATCACGGGCCTGAAGGTCTGAAGTACATTGCCCGGAACGTGCATGCACACACTACGGCCCTTGTTGATGGGCTAGAACAAATGGGGCTCTACCAAACAAACCCTTCTTATTTCGATACGCTCGTCATCAAAGCGAATTCAAGTGTGGTCAGACCAGTGGCTGAAAAATACGAACTGAATTTTCTCTATGTAGATGATCAGACCATATCGATTGCGATTAACGAAGCGACTAGCCTTATCGATGTCAATCGAATTCTCAGCGTTTTTTCCGAAGCGTTTCAAAAAGATGCCATTCAAATAATAGATATCCCCACTACTTCTTCCATTCCCGAAAATGTGCGGAGAACGTCACCTTTCATGGAAAACAAAGTGTTCAATTCCTATCATTCCGAGACCGAGTTGATGCGCTATATCAAAAAACTAGAACGTAAAGACTTGGCTCTAAATCACTCTATGATTTCTTTAGGCAGCTGTACGATGAAATTGAATGCCGCCTCGGAAATGCTTCCCTTGAGTTGGAGCCAATGGGGCAATATACATCCGTTCGTCCCTATAGAACAAGCAGAGGGTTATCATATGGTCTTAAAGGAATTGGAAAAAGACCTCACGGAAATCACTGGTTTTGCGGGCACATCCTTACAACCGAATTCAGGGGCACAGGGTGAATATGCCGGTTTAATGACCATTAGGGCATACCACAAATCACGTGGGGAAGCACACCGTAATATCTGTATCATTCCGGCTTCTGCGCACGGAACGAATCCGGCTTCAGCGGTTATGGCCGGCATGAAGGTAATCGTCACCAAAACCGATGAAAAGGGCAACATAGATGTTTCCGATTTGGAAGAAAAAGTAACCTTACATTCAGAAAATTTGGCGGCTTTAATGGTCACCTATCCTTCTACCCATGGGGTTTTCGAGTCTTCTATTAAGCGGATAACCCAACTGATCCATGAACATGGAGGGCAGGTTTATATGGACGGGGCAAACATGAATGCCCAAGTCGGACTGACCCACCCAGGAATGATCGGTGCCGATGTGTGCCACCTTAATTTACACAAAACATTTGCCATACCCCATGGGGGTGGTGGACCTGGTGTAGGACCGATCTGTGTGGCTTCACAATTGGTACCTTTTCTGCCAGGAAACCCTGTTATACCCACGGGAGGTGAAAAAGCCATCACAGCGATTTCGGCCGCTCCATGGGGCAGTAGTTTGGCTTGTTTGATTTCTTACGGATATATCAAGATGTTGGGCGAAGAAGGTCTTCGGCATTCCACTGAAATCGCAATTCTCAATGCCAATTATATTAAGCAGCGTTTAGATGGCAAGTACGAGGTACTTTATACCGGAGAAAGTGGAAGAGCTGCACATGAAATGATCATCGACTGTAGACCGTTTAAAGCGAATGGCATTGAAGTGACCGATATCGCCAAACGTTTAATGGATTACGGATTTCACGCACCTACGGTATCCTTTCCGGTAGCGGGTACCATGATGATCGAACCTACGGAAAGTGAGAGCCTTATGGAACTGGATAGATTTTGTGATGCGATGCTCGCGATACGGGAAGAAATCGATGAGGCCAATGCCGATGATGGCAATAATCCTTTGAAGAATTCTCCACATACCATGGGTATGGTCACGACCGATGATTGGAAGTTCCCTTACACTCGGCAAAAAGCTGCTTTTCCCCTACCTTATATTGCGGAGAATAAGTTTTGGCCCACGGTCAGGCGTGTAGATGATGCGTATGGCGATCGTAATTTAATCTGTACCTGCGCCCCAATTGAGGCCTACGCTGAAGTAGAATAGTACCGAATATACCCCAAAATCAAGCCCTCACGCATTTCGCGAGGGCTTTTTCGTTTTCGCAGCCCTGCATATTCACCGGTTGAACGTCGTATTATTTGTTATGCGCGCATAACAAATAGTCAGGACTTGGCTATATTCCATCATCCTAAACCATTAACCTCATGAAGACCATCGGTATTACCGGAACAGGCAGTTACCTGCCAACACAAATCGTAAAAAATCAAGACTTTCAAACCCATGATTTTTTGAACCCGGATGGGTCTTCTTTTAAACAGGAAAACGGCGTCATTATTCAAAAATTCAAGGCTATTACCGGAATTGGTGAACGTCGCTATGTAGTCAATCATCTCAACACCTCGGATATCGCTTTTTTAGCAGCAGAACATGCGATTGCCGATGCCGGTATGGACAAGGAAAATCTCGACTATATCATTTTCGCACACAATTTCGGCGATGTGGCACATGGGCAAGCACAAGGCGACACCTTGCCAAGCCTTGCCACCCGGGTCAAACATCACTTGCGAATCAAAAATCCAAAGTGTGTTGCCTATGATTTACTATTCGGATGCCCGGGTTGGGTCGAAGGTGTCATTCAGGCGAATGCTTTTATAAAAAGTGGAATCGCCAAAAAGTGTTTGGTCATCGGCGCCGAAACCCTTTCAAGAATCACGGATCCGTATGACCGTGATTCCATGATCTATTCCGACGGGGCCGGAGCGGCTATTGTAGCCGAAACGGAAGGTCAGGGTCAAATTCTGGCACATGCCAGTGCCACTCATGCCAAAGACGAGGCTTACTTTCTGTTCTATGGCACGTCGAATAACAAAACGTCCACCAGGGATACAAAATTTATTAAGATGTACGGCCGGAAAATCTATGAATTCGCCTTGACCCACGTACCGCTGGCTATGAAAGACTGTTTGGACCAAAGCGGAAGATCTATTTCGGAGGTAAGGAAAATATTCATCCATCAGGCGAATGAAAAAATGGACGAAGCTATCGTCAAACGTTTTTATGAACTATATGAAAAAGAAATTCCAGCGGAGGTAATGCCAATGAATATCGGAAAACTGGGCAATAGCTCTGTTGCTACCATTCCGACTCTGCTCGATATGGTTCGAAAGGGAAAATTGGAGAATCATCAGATTCAAAAGGGAGATGTTGTTATCTTTGCAAGTGTTGGTGCCGGCATGAACGTAAATGCCATCACCTACGAGGTGTAAAAGTTCTGGTCGCTTTTTCAAGTAGTTTCTTGACCTTAGTGTCCAATGACTTAAGACCTCTCAACCAGAAACCTTTCCCATGTACGAAAAGACTTTTCCGAACAAGCGCTTTCAACATACCTTGTCATTTTTAGAGAAACACATCGCCAAAGACGAACCTATTTTAGATTTAGGCGTCGAGAATCCCTTTTCAACGATTATGAAAGAACACGGTTTTTCGGTTGAAAATACCGGTGGTGAAGATTTGGACCTGGACTATTCATCAGTTCAAAAATCAACGGCAGGTGTGGTTACGGCTTTTGAGATTTTTGAACATCTCATTGCCCCTTTCAATGTACTACGAGAAATAAAGGCTAAAAAATTAGTGGCTAGTATACCTATGCGCTTATGGTTCTCAACAGCCTACAAAAGCAAGACAGATCCTTGGGACCGCCACTATCACGAGTTTGAAGATTGGCAGTTTGATTGGCTACTCGAGAAATCAGGATGGGAAATAAAAGATCGCGCCAAGTGGACGAACCCCGTGAAAAAAATAGGTATTCGGCCCTTACTCCGTAGTTTTACACCGAGATACTATATTGTGTATGCGGAAAGGCCAGCCAATTATCTCAAGGCACACTTATGAGACATTTGAACGAAAACTAATTGAGCAAATAGACGTCTGCCTACCTGTCTTGTAGGCAAGCGCCAGAACAAACAAATCTCGAGTATCGAGTCAACTAAGCCCACTATTCATCAAAACGGATGGACTACTACGTTATCATACCGGCCCACAACGAAGAAGCGCATTTGAGAGATGCACTCAATTCAATAGTTCATCAAAGTCTACCTCCAAAAAAAGTTGTCGTGGTCAATGATAACTCGACGGACGGAACGGAACGGATAATCAATACCTTCTTAGATACTAAAATAGATATACAAAAACTGAACAATAGTTCAGCTGACATACATATGCCGGGCAGTAAGGTTATACAGGCATTCAACAAGGGGCTCGAGCTACTTGATGATGCCTACGATTTTATTGTAAAATTAGATGCGGATATCATTCTGCCCGATAATTATTTTGAACGGATAGGTTATATCTTCCAAGGAAATCCGAAAGTGGGTATTGCCGGTGGTTTTGTCTATGAACAAGTCACCTATAACGAGTGGAAATTGAATCACCCCATGAACAAAAACCATGTACGAGGGGCCTTTAAGGCCTATTCAAATTCATGTTTTAAGGCCATTGGAGGACTCAGAGATGCCATGGGCTGGGATACAGTCGATGAGCTCTTGGCACAGTACCACGAATATGAAATCTTTACTGATGACAGTCTTCATGTCAAACACTTACGACCGACAGGAAAGGCGTATAACCCCAAAGCAAAACTATTACAGGGGAAAGCCATGTACGCCATGCGTTATGGGCTATTGATCAGTTGTATCGCCTCGTTGAAAATGGCTTGGAAACAAAAAAATAGAAAGGCATTTTTTGCCAATATGTATGGTTTCTTCTTGGCTAAAAAGGAACGGGAACCTTTCTTGGTCAACGCGAAGGAGGGTCGATTCATTCGTACACTGAGATGGCAAGGTATTCGACAGAAACTTTTGTAAACAAAAAACATCCCGCTAAGCGGGATGTTTTTTGTTTTCGTAATCAGTTTCTATTTTCTAGAAACCCAATTCTTGTTTGACCTCGGCAAGCAAATCCTTACCTCTGGCAACAATCAGACCACCACCGGCCTGAGCGTCGATGACATAGTCAAAACCTTGGGCCGCAGCAACTTTTTCAATGGCCGCTTTCGCTTTTTCCGAAATAGGACCGAAAAGTTCTGCCTGCTTTTTTTGAATTTCTTGCTGTGCTGCTTGTTGTGCTTCGCCAATGCTCTTTTGAAAGCCTTGTAGTTCAACCGCTCTTTTATCGTTTTCTTCTTTCGACATATTCGCCGCCTCGCCCTCGTATTGACGAAATTTATTTTGAAGTTCGGTCATCGAAGCTTGAATATCTGCCTGATACGTTTCAGAGAGTTTCTTCAATTCTGATTCAGCAGCCTTCATTTCTGGCATATCGGCCAACAATTTTTGAACGTCGATGTGCGCTACTTTACTTTGCGCATTGACAAAACTGCTAGCAGCAACAAACAACACTAGGGCTACTGCGATTTTCTTTAAATGTTTCATGACTTATTAAGTTTATGTATTTGAGAGTTAATTAATGGTATTCGAGTTAATTTTAGTTAATCGTATCTTTTTCTGTTTCCGTTATTTTTTTTCGGTCTTCCTGCTTGGCTTTCTTTCTGGCCTCACGTTCTTCCAACAACTTTTTTCTTCTTTCTTCATACGCTTTTTTGCGCTCTTCTCGTAATTTTAACTGCTCAGCCCGTTTCTCATCGGCGCTTTTGGCTCTAGCCTCATTTGCAGCTTTGGCCTTATCTTGACGTTCTTGTAGCGCCTCGCTAATAACCTCCTCCTCTTCTCCATCGCCTTCAAAATCTTTCAAACGACTTTCTTGGGCTTTTTTCTTCTTTGGCGCACTTACCTTTCGGGTTCGCGCGATGCCCCTTAAGATGATATCACTGATATCGTGTCTTTTTTGGGAGTACAACATTACAACATCCGCAGATTTATCGAAAATAAAATCATATTTTTTATTGGTCCCGATTTTTTGCACTTCATTGAACACCTGATCTTGTATCGGTTGTATCAACTGCCGCTTCTGAAGTACCAAATCCCCTTGCGGTCCGAAACGAGCTTGTTGGTATTCCAACATTTCCTTCTCCAGTATCTGAATCTCCTCTTCCCGTTCGGAAATCAATTCATCGGTCAAGAGCACCTTCTCCGCCATGAGGTCTTTCTTCATTTGCTCTACCTCACTTTGCTTCTGCTCGATCTCTACTTTCCATTTTTCGACCTTCGTCGCCAATTGTTCCGTTGCTCCTCGATACTCCTCTACATTTTCAAGAATGTATTCCATATCAACATAGGCAATTCGAACTCCACGCTGCGCTATGGCAGTGGTCGTGCAAAGTATAGCTCCCAGTATAAAAAGAACGTTTGAAATTGCCCACCGGGCTTTCCGATTTGATTTTAGTATTGTCTTCATTACAATTTCGTTTTATCCTATAGAAAATACCGTGCCAAAAATACTAAAACTATTAAAATCAATGCTTTAGATTTCTACACAGCTGCTAAATTAAAACTGCTGGCCGATAATGAAGTGTGTTTCCCATCCATGTGCCCCAGTCTCGCGACCGGTATTATCAGGATCGAATCCGTAACCGAAATCAATACCCAATAAACCAAATGCGGGCATAAAGATGCGAAGCCCCACACCAGCCGATCGTTTTATTTCAAACGGATTAAAATCTTGAAAATTGTTGAAAGCGTTACCTCCTTCTAAAAAAGTAAGAGCATAAATGGAAGCAGAGGGCTTTAATGTGAGCGGATACCTCAATTCTAAGGAAAACTTGTTGTAGATCAATCCTCCTTCTTGTTGGCCTGTCAATGGATCCAGCGGGGTCAGGGTTTGCTCGTCATATCCTCTTAACTGAACAATATCCCTACCATCTAAGGTAAAGTTACCCAGACCTGTACCTCCCACAAAAAAACGTTCAAACGGCACATCGCCCACATCATTATTGTAGTTTCCTAAAAAACCGAATTCCGCATTGGTCCGCAACACTAATGATTTATCGGCACTACCAATCAAAGTAGTGTACCAATCACCCTTGAACTTTACCTTGTAGTATTCCAACCACCGGAAACGCTCTTGATCGATTTCTTCAAGTCGCGTCTGTTCTTCAGCTGATAACCCTCCATTTGTTATCCTTTGCAGATTCAGTTCTTCATTTTCATCTCGCAAAGATTTGAAATCTTTATTACTGAACAGCGAATACGGCGGTGTAAATTTACCCGTGATCTCGAAATTGGAACCGCCTCTTGGAAATATACGCCCCCCGGAGGTAGCGTTTCGCGAAACGCCAAAAGTATAGGCCAAGGAATTGGATTTTCCGTTTCCAAAATTGAAGAGACCGATATTGTAATTTCTAAAATCGTAAAGTTGATAGGCCAGGGAATGTGAAATCGTAAAATAATCATCTGGCCAACGCACTCTTTTGGCAAGACCTGCCGTAACTCCGGTGATAGAAAATTGTTGATTCTTATCCGGCTCTATTCTACCGTTTAGAATTCTCCCGAACTCATCACGTGCGATACCGAACTGTTGGGTTCTAGAAAAGGAAAGATTGAATCGTACCGGTTTTTTTCCACCTAACCATGGTTCGCTAAAGTTCAAACTATAGACCCTGAACGTTCTACTCGCCTGTACACGCAACGCAAATGTTTGACCGTCACCCATGGGTACAGGTTTATAGGCCTCTCCCTTGAACAGGTTCTGTATTGAAAAGTTGTTGAATGAGAGTCCCAAGGTACCTATAAAACCACCGCCGCCGTAACCTCCCTGAAGTTCAATCTGGCTCGATCCCGACTCTACTAAACTATAGGCCAAATCTACGGTACCTTCATTGGGATCCGGGTTCTGAATATCTGGCTTCACCTGTTCCGCATCAAAAAAGCCCAATTGGCCCAATTCTCGAATACTTCGAATGATGTCCGACTTATTGTATTTCTGACCGGGTCTTGTGCGCAGTTCCCTAAAAATCACATGGTCATTGGTTTTATCGTTACCCGCAACCGTAACATGATCGAGAAAGGTCTCTTTACCTTCTACAATACGAATCTCAAAATTAATGGTATCGTTTTCAGCGGAAACCTCGACCGGATTAATATTTGAAAAGAGATAGCCGTTGTTCTGATACAGACTCGTTATATCTTGAGCATCGGGCTTGGAGTCGTCTGCGATTCTTTTACGCAGTTCCACCCCATTGTATACAGCACCTTTTTTGATACGCAATACACTTTGTAGCTGCCTGTCCGTATATACTGAATTACCTACGAAATCGATGTCACCAAAATAGTATTGGTTACCCTCTTCGACTTTGATTTTTAGCGCGATATTGTTTTCATCTACCTTAACAATGGTATCCGAAAGTACTCTCGCATCACGATACCCGTTTTCGGCATACTTGTCAATTAATAAATTAAGGTCATTATCGTAATCCTCTTCTATATATTTTGACTTCTTCCAAAAGCGCCCAAAGCGTTTCTTCTTCGTTTTTTTCAGGGCCTTACGGAGCTTCTTGTCCGTCAGCTTCTCATTACCTTCAAAGACAATCTCTTTGACCTTGACCTTATCGCCCTTATTCACGTTGATAACCATACGTTGGGCGTTGGTTTCCGAGGTATCCTTAGCTGTTATGATGTTGACTTTTGCATTCAGAAAACCCTGTTTCTTATACTTGTTCTGGATATAGTTTCGAGAATTCGCAATGAGACTCTCGGTTATCTTCTTACCTTTCTTTAAGTCGGTATCTTTAAGGATGTCGTCAACTTTTCGAGGCTTTACCCCATTTACAGTAACGGAAGTCAATGTCGGTCTTTCACTTATCGCCAGTTCCAGGAATATCTTATCACCCTCCACATTGACCACATAGAACTCAATATTGCTAAAAAGTTCCAAGCCCCAAAGTTTGTTGATGACCGCACTGATCTGGTCTCCAGGCACTGTAATAGGCTGCCCCACTCTTAAGCCGGTGTAGGTTTTGACGGTCTGTTCGTTATAGCTCTTTAAGCCAGTAACGTCGAGCCCCCCTAAAATGTACTTTTTGCCATCCTCATAAGAACCGCCGCCCTGAGCGAAATTGATTATTGAAGTTAAAAGGAGTAGAAGGGTAAAAAGGACTTTTAGTGATGTGGTTCTTTTCACATCATTAATTGAGTTGTTCGCTAGTTTTTCCAAATCGTCGTTCTCTGTTCTGGTAATTCTTTATGGCCTCAACTAAATGATGCTCTTTAAAATCGGGCCAAAATACGTCAATAAAATATAGTTCGGCGTATGCAATCTGCCAAAGTAAAAAATTGCTTATCCTATGTTCTCCACTAGTACGGATAAGCAAATCTACATCTGGTAAATCGTGCGTGTAAAGATGAGTATTTATAATGGTTTCATCAATATTTTCGGGAGAAATTATATTATTTTTAACTTTGATACTTATCTGTTTCACAGCATTTTTCAGCTCTTCGCGAGCGCCATAACTCAGGGCCAAAGTCAAGGTCATTCCGGAATTTTTCTTTGTGGTTTCCATCACCTCCAAAAGTTCTTTACGAGCACTCTCCGGCAAAGAATCAATATCACCTATCGTATTTAACCTAATGTTGTTTTTCGTAAAGGTCTTTAATTCTTTTTTCAAGGAGGAGACCAAGAGCCGCATAAGGGTATCAACCTCTATTTTAGGGCGCTTCCAATTTTCTGTGGAAAACGTATATAGGGTCAGGTACCGAAGACCGATGCGTACGCAGTCTTCGACCGTACTGCGAACGGTTTTCACCCCATTTTCATGACCAAAGACACGAAGTTTGCCTTTTTGTTTGGCCCATCGCCCGTTACCATCCATAATGATGGCGATATGGACCGGCAGGTTTTCACTCTTAATATCTTTTGTAGTATTCATTTCCCATATTACTCAAAACAATCCATACATGGCTTTCTGCCAAAGGTGTAGGTAAAGGTCAGACCTGTAAAAACATACCAATCATCGCTAAAAACATTTCCGAAGGCCGGGTCTATCTGTTGGCTTATATTCGATTTTTCCGGATTACTGGCATCAAGGTTATCCGTAAACGTATACCGTGCACCAATCTCGCCCCCCAAGATAAAAAGTTGGCTGATCCGATATTTAAAGCCAACGGTCATCGGTATGGCGAATGCCCCATCTCTCTGATCAAGGTTCTGCAACCTTCCCGCGTCAAAATAATTATAGTCATATCTGAAATAGGTCACCCCAGTGTACAAATATGGCGTAAATGCCGGGCCTAATTTATGCAAATTATATTCAACGAAGTTAAACTCCAGTCCTGCCGATGCTTCCAAGATGGAGTTGTTGACTACAAACCCCCGTTCTCGCCTTGAAGCAATACTTGATTTTGAGTCATCGGCGGTGAACTTCCCGTAAATCAAACTGGCCCTCCAGGCGTACCGCTTACTTTTATTCCACTTGAACAGCCCCCCTACCGCGAAATCCGAAGGTAGGATAAAATTGGTTTTACCAACATCGCCAATATTATTGGCTCCTCCCCCAAAAACCCCAATTTCATAGGTTTGTGCCTGCACGATACCCATAATGGAAAAGAGAATTAAAAAAAGTAAACTCCTCATAAATTCTAAAAGTTTGCAAATATAACAATTGCAGTGGCTTACACTATTGAATTATCACATTCCTGTTCTCACATGATAAACAGTTTTTAGAAGTATTTATTGTTTTGCTCGAAGTTCAATTACGCCTGTCTTCGCCCCATAAAAGCTTGTTGCGAAGCGTTTTCAAGAAACTTTCAGAAGTGTATTCGATCATTTTAACCGAGAACCCTGCTTTTCTAATATAAATTTCCCTACCATTCTCAATTGAGGCAATGCGGGAATCCAGGGAAACCAAATGATTATCTTCCCTACCCGATACTTTTAGACGTATCACGGTATCGTCGGAAATTACCAACGGACGGGCATTTAAGTTATGTGGCGCAATAGGGGTCAACACCAATGATTTGGCCGTAGGCACAATTACAGGACCACCGCAACTCAAGGAATATCCGGTCGACCCGGTGGGCGTAGCGATAATCAGGCCATCTGCCCAATATGAAGTCAGGTATTCGTCATTGAGATAGGTCTCGACGGTAATCATAGAAGTGGTATCTTTTCTACTAACGGTAACCTCGTTCAGGGCAAAGTTCATTTCCGCGAACTCCGGAATACCACCACTCGCACTGACTTCAACTAAGCTTCTTTCAACAATCGAATATGATCCTTGGGTAAATTCAGTAACCACTTTTCTAACATCCTCTTTCTTAAAGGTCGACAAAAAGCCTAAGCGCCCTGTATTCACACCCACAATAGGTATCCCCAAATCGCGAACATAGGTCGTGGCCCTTAAAATAGTACCATCTCCCCCGAAGCTAACGAACATGTCAAAAGTACTGTCAAGGCCCGTGATTTCATCAAAAGTATCACAAGCACTTACCCCCTTGGTTTTAGACAATAGGGAGTGAAACTCTTTTTCTATGGAAATCGCGGCATTGACCTTTTGAAGTTCATCTAAAAGCTCGAGAACATATGAAACAGCACTTTCTTGGTAGGTCTGCCCGTAAATAGCAACTTTCATATCTTATTATACGTTAAGATATTTATCCAAATAATCAGAGCGTTGTTTTAAGTCTTCAAGAAACTGATCATCATTCGTACCAAAAATGATATTATAGTTATACCTCCTAAAGGTCTGCTGAATCTCATTTAGATTCGTAGTACCGATTTTGATGGTCACCTGAACAACATCATTGTGAATATCGGTTATGAACCCCCCGATAAACCTAGTGTTATTACTTTCAACAATTTGGGCTATTTCACTAAATGAATAGTCTTTGATTCCTTTTTCAACAATAAGGATTCCTCCTGGTTCGGTGAAAAAAGGGGTGTCTATGAACATGCTAACAATATCGGTGATATCGTAGTAGCCCAATACATCCTCACTATCACCCAAAACGGGCAAAAGGTTCGATTCATTACGCGCAAACTTCTCAAGTACATCGAGCCAGTTGGTATCTTTTCGAACAAAAAAGCTTTCTAGATTGTAGCGATAATCCTCGATTTTTTTTCCTTCCTCGAAAGTCTCTAGATCGGCTTCATTGAAAACACCTAAGTAACGTCCTTTTTCAGCTACGGCAATATGCGAATAGGTATGCCCTTTGAAAAATCGGATTACCTTTTCCAAAGATTCACCTACGTCGAAGACCTCAATATTGGACAAAATGTGGGTTTGAATCTGCATCGCTTTAATTATATCGCAAAATACTAATTTAAAACATCAAAAGGCATGCCTAATTCGTATTTTTGGGTCTTATTAAATCAATTTAGCACATGACAAAACTTAGCGTCAACGTGAACAAAATAGCGACCTTGAGAAATTCACGTGGTGGTAATGTACCGGACTTGCTCAAGGTCGTTTCGGATATTGAGCGTTTTGGAGCCCAAGGCATCACTGTTCATCCACGACCCGATGAACGGCATATTAAGTATCAAGACACAAGAGACTTGATAAAAGTCGTGACCACTGAATTCAATATCGAGGGGAATCCAATTGATCAATTCGTGGAGTTGGTTTTGGAAACGAAACCTACCCAGGTCACTTTAGTTCCTGACAGTGTTGACGCCATTACTTCGAATGCCGGATGGGATACCATAGCCCATAAAGACTTTCTTAAGGAAGTCATTCAGACCTTTAAAGCCCAAGGCATACGAACCTCTATCTTTGTAGATGCCGACACCCGAATGGTAGAGGGTGCAGCCAATACCGGAACAGACCGTATAGAGCTGTATACCGAAAGCTATGCAAAAACCTACGTCGAAAACAAGGAAAAAGCAGTTTTAGACTTTACAAAGGCGGCCGAAATAGCACATTCATGTGGTTTAGGGGTCAATGCAGGACATGACCTCAGCTTGGACAACATTGCATACTTCAAAAAACATGTCCCGCACTTACTTGAAGTTTCTATAGGTCACGCTCTCATTTGCGAGTCGCTCTACTTTGGGCTTGACAATGTTGTGAATATGTATTTGAACAAATTGAAATGAGCGAAATTCTACATTCACGAATCATCGGAAGCGGAACACCTTTGATCATACTACATGGTTTTCTTGGTATGTCTGACAACTGGAAAACGCTAGGCGCGAAGTATGCCGAAAATGGCTATGAGACGCATTTGATCGATCAAAGAAACCACGGTAAAAGCTTCCATTCGCAAAATTTCAACTACGATCTTTTGTCGGATGACCTAAAACGGTATATCGAACATCATACCTTGGGAAAAATATGCATCATAGGTCATTCAATGGGTGGCAAAACAGCTATGCAGTTTGCTTGTGACCATACCGAGCTCACCGAAAAGCTAATTGTTGCTGACATTTCACCCAAGTACTATCCGCCGCATCACCATGACATCATCAATGGTCTGCGCGCTTTGGATTTCGAAAAAATAAAGTCCCGAGGGGATGCCGATGCCGAATTATCCAAATTCCTTAGCGATTTTGGTACGCGACAATTTTTGTTGAAAAACCTCTTTTGGGCGGAGAAAGGAAAGTTGGCCCTTCGATTCAACCTACCTGTACTAAGCACAAAAATGGAAGAAATCGGAGAAAATATAAGTGCGACGGCACAATTTGGGGGACCTACCTTATTTTTAAAAGGAGATGTCTCGGAATATGTAGCGGAAACCGACCTTCCAGAAATCAAAAGACATTTTCCACTGGCAAAAATCGATACTATCGAAAACGCGGGCCATTGGGTACACGCGGCCAACCCTACCCAGTTTTTTGAAAAATCCCTTGCCTTTATGAATTCCTAATCCAGCGTACCGTGTATACTTCGATTTCATCTTAGACATTCATGGTTAAATCTCCACGGTTTTACCAACTCAGAAAAACCATTGTATGTTCACAATAGAATAATAAGTACCTTTATAGGAGCCAGTTTTTAGGCATCCTTTTTGTTTGACACCCTTAAAAACATCCATATGAAATTTCTATTACGATTACTTTTGAGCGCTCTTGCCGTTGTGGTCTTATCAAAAGTATTGCCCAATGTCTCTGTTGACAACTACACCACCGCCCTTATCGTGGCCGTCGTATTGAGTCTCCTGAATTTTATCGTTAAACCTATTATGGTCATCTTGACATTACCGATTACCATTGTAACCTTTGGTCTTTTTCTATTAGTGATCAATGCCGTCATCATTTTGTTGGCCGATCACTTTATCGATGGCTTTGCCGTAAATGGTTTTTGGTGGGCCCTGTTGTTCAGCCTACTGCTTTCATTTCTCCAATCGATTTTATTTTCATTCTTGAAGTCCGATAAAACGAAGTCAAAATAGATTGAATCCCAGCACTTTAAAAACTTGGTGGATGGGCTAAATTATACTACTTTTGCATCCCGTTTATTTTATCAAAATAGTGACAAATGAATATTACGAAAGAGCAGATTGATGAATTGAATGCCGTTGTAAAAGTGGCAATTACCAAAGATGACTACCAAGATAAGGTTGACAGCATCCTTAAAGATTACAAGAAACAGGCCAATATACCCGGCTTTAGAAAGGGTCAGGTGCCCATGGGGTTGATCAAGAAGCAATATGGAAAAGCGGTCTTGGTCGATGAGGTGAACAAGTTGATTCAAGACAACCTGAACAACTATCTCACTGAAGAAAAATTGGATGTACTTGGCAATCCCCTGCCAAAGCAACAGGATGGTTTCGATTGGGATGCCGAAAATTTCGACTTTGAGTTTGAATTGGGTCTGGCTCCAAATTTCGAAGTCCCCTTAAAAACCAAGAAAGCCATTACCCATTACAAGATCGTTGCGGACAAAAAGATGATCGACGAGCAAGTCGAACGTATCCAGAAACAATACGGTAAACTCATAAGCAAATCCGAAATCAGCAAAAAAGATGAGATTACAGGTTCATTCGTAAATGAGGAAGAAGAAATAGAACATAAGACCACTATCGAGCTCGACCGATTCAAGAGTAAAAAAGCAATGGACGCCCTTGTTGGTAAAAAAGTGGGGGATTCCGTTCTTTTGAGTACGAAAGGACTGTTCAAAGAAGATGCGATGCTCGCTTCATCTTTAGGAATTTCTCAAGAAAAAAGCGAAGGGCTTAAAATCGATGTTACCTTCATTATCGATGAAATAAACGAGCGGGAACCCGCAAAGCTGGACCAGGAGCTTTTTGACAAGCTCTTTGGAAAGGACGAAATTACTTCTGCCAAAGATTTAAAAGAACGTATTAAGGAGGATTCCGAAAAGCAATTCGAGCAGCAGTCAGACCAGAAGCTCTTGAATGATGTGACCGAATACTTCATCGAAAACACGAAGTTCGATCTTCCTGCCGGTTTCTTGACCAAATGGATTCAAATGACGGGTGAAAATCCGTTGACCGAAGAACAGGCAAGCGCCGAATACGAAAAGTCGGAAAAAGGATTGCGCTATCAATTGATCGAAGGTAAAATAATCAAAGACAACGACCTTCAAGTACAATTCGACGAACTAAAAGAATTCGCCAAAGGTTTCATTAAGTCGCAAATGGCACAATATGGGCAACTTGACCCACAAGAAGAAGAGTTAGATAATATTGCCGCAAGAGTTTTAGGAAATCAAGATGAGGTGAAACGTTTGTCGGAACAATTGATGAGCCAGAAATTGATGAACCTCTATAAGGAAAAGGCAAATCTTAAGGAAAAGGAAGTGACCTATGAAGACTTCGTTAAAGAAGTTTATGGGTAACCAACCGACCTGATGTTTCTGCTTTAAGGTAGAAAACACAAAAAATTCGGTTTCAAAAGTATTAAGTATCTTTACGGTGCCGAAAATTTGTTTTTCGGCACCTTTTTTATTTAAAAAATTCAACGAAAAACGAATGGATTACGGAAAAGAATTCAAAAATTACGCAATAAACCACCAAGGGATAAGCAGCACTTATTATGACAAAATAATGAGTAGTATGTACCCGGTGAACATGACCCCGAATATTATCGAAGAGCGCCAACTGAATGCGATTGCCATGGACGTCTTCTCAAGACTCATGATGGATCGAATTATCTTTTTGGGCACGGGCATTAATGATCAGGTCGCGAACATCGTACAAGCACAACTGCTATTTTTAGAGAGTGCCGATGCTTCAAAAGACATACAGATTTATATTAATTCTCCAGGAGGGAGTGTCTATGCCGGTTTGGGTATTTATGACACCATGCAATTTATCAAACCTGATGTAGCCACTATCTGTACAGGAATGGCGGCCTCTATGGGTGCGGTACTCCTATGCGCCGGTGAAAAAGGCAAGCGCAGTGGTTTGACCCATTCTCGTGTGATGATCCATCAACCTATGGGGGGTGCACAAGGGCAAGCCAGTGATATTGAAATTACGGCGAGGGAAATCTTGAAATTGAAAGAAGAGCTCTACGAAATCATAGCCAAACACTCAGGTCAGACCCTCGAAAAGGTACATGATGACAGTGACCGCGATTATTGGATGAAAGCAGAAGAAGCCAAGAAATATGGCATGATCGACGAGATTTTAGTTAGGGATCGCGATTAATTTCGACGAATCACGGGAAAATTGGGATAATCTACCAATGGAAAGTAAACCAAAAACGTTTTTGAAGCGTTAGAGTTTGTAAGATAACAACTATTATGGCGAAGGAAAATCTAGAATGCTCATTTTGTGGCAGAAAAAAACCGGAGACCAATCTTTTGATTGCTGGACTTGATGCACACATTTGCGATAGATGTATCGAGCAGGCACATGGCATTGTGGCTGAAGAAAGCAAGCAGACCAAAACCAATGACCTTTCATCAGAACTTGTTCTTAAGAAACCCCAAGAAATCAAGGAGTTTCTCGATACGTTCATTATCGGCCAAGAACGCACGAAAAAGGTGATGTCGGTGGCTGTTTATAATCACTATAAACGACTTTTACAGCCACAGACCAAGGAAGATGATGTAGAAATCCAAAAAAGCAACATCATCATGGTCGGTCAGACCGGTACAGGAAAGACCTTAATGGCAAAGACCATTGCAAGAATGCTCAATGTACCTCTGGCAATTGTTGATGCCACGGTTTTGACAGAAGCAGGTTATGTTGGCGAGGACGTCGAAAGTATTTTGACACGTCTGTTGCAAGCTGCGGACTATAATCTCGAAAAGACGGAACGGGGTATCGTGTTCATTGATGAAATCGATAAGATCGCTCGTAAAAGCGATAACCCATCCATAACACGTGACGTTTCTGGTGAAGGAGTGCAACAAGGCCTCCTGAAGCTTCTGGAAGGCACTGTCGTTAATGTACCGCCCAAGGGAGGCAGAAAGCATCCGGATCAAAAGTTCATTGAAGTAAATACGGAAAATATCCTTTTTATAGCCGGAGGTGCCTTCGATGGTATTGAAAGGGCCATTACTAAAAGGCTGAATATGCAGGCCGTTGGGTATAGTGCTTCAAAGGCGGACGAAAACCTAGATGAAAGCAACATCTTGCAATATATCATCCCCAAGGATTTGAAAGATTTTGGATTGATTCCTGAGATTATCGGTCGACTTCCCGTACTGACCTATATGAATCCTCTAGACGAGAAGACATTGCGTGCCATTCTTACCGAACCCAAGAATGCGATTATAAAGCAGTATGAGAAATTATTCGCTATGGATGGTATTTCTTTTACGATTACCGATCAAGCCTTGGAGTATATTGTCAAAAAAGCAATCGAATACAAATTAGGAGCGAGAGGACTTCGTTCGTTATGTGAAGCGATTTTCACAGACGCTATGTTTGAAATGCCTAGTAGTTCTGAGACCGAATTCAAGGTTACCAAACCCTATGCTGAGGAAAAACTCTCTCACGAAACCATTAAAAAACTAAAGGCGGTCTCTTAGACCGCCTTTAGTTTTATCTTATACAAAGTTTCAATGGCCATTAAGCCACTTTTATCTTATGTAATTTTTTCGGTTTTTGAGTAACGGACTTTAATAGATCCAAACACACCTTACTGATTATTTTTTCGTCAGTATACATGTCATGACCGAACCCTTCGAAAAGCTCCGATTCCAAATTAAGTTTTTTATACCAATCCCCTTTGGGTCGATATACATCATGATCTCCGAATAGTACCGTTGTTTTACAATCAGGTCTGTTTTCCTCAGCTCGGATTCTTGTCGAAGATACCGTATATAACGATTTTATTGGTAAGCCTAGCAAACCGGCCTTCCAAGCAATGGTACCACCTGTACTGAATCCTAAGTAATGTGCCGGTTGCGTTTCTTTTTTCATGAGGTGTGCAACAGCTGTGTCGATTCCTCCTTCTACGAAGGCCCTATGAATATTTTCAGTGGTATGCACCTTTACATCCAAATTGGCCAATTGCTGGCTATCATGATAGGTAATATCAAAATATTGTTGAAGGTATCCGAGGTATGATGTAATCCAGAGTCCTCTCTTGGAACCCCACATATCGGATACAATTACAAGTCTTTCGGCCATAATTCTAGTTTATAATTAGTTGTTTGGTTAAGTTTATGGGAACTAATTTGAACATTAAACGACGGAAAACCGCTTTTATTTGTTCATCGGGCTGAATTCTTCGACGTATCCCCATTTGCCTCATAAACCAAATGTCAATTGCGTTTTTCAGATTATCTAAATCGCTGCAGGACAAATCATTTAAAATCAGTCTTGTAACAAATGTGCTTACCTTTTAACCTTAATCCTTTTTCCTATTGGTTATCTACGAGTATGATATCAGAGAAAATAACTTTATCCACGAGCTCTTTTTTAGATCCGCGTGAGCTACTGTATTCTACATTTTCCGGAAACTCCGCACTTACGTAATACCCATTTTCCAATTGTGATCTCACCATAAAAGAGTAGTTCCCTTCAGTATCGGTTACCGCTAACTCATCAAGCGCAATACCAGGTGAGCAGTGTCCAAACCCACAGGGTCCAGGTCGATAGAGCCGCATAGTAATACCCACCGCAGGCGACAAGTTCGCTTCATCAACATTGAGCCCGATATTGGAGATGTATGGACCAGTATACAAGAAAACCCTCCCTTCATAAGTGATTAATAAATCATCATCATCTTTGGTGCAGGCGAGCATCACCAAAATGACACACGAGACCAACACCTTGCCTCCTGTACTTCTACTTTTAAATGTTTTCATGATTCCTTGTTTTAGTATTTATAAAAATGAATAACACAATGATTAAAAAAGAATGCCGATACTAAATCCCAACCAAGCATCCTTATGACCGTAACCGTAGAATCTGGGAGCATATGAGGCGAAAGAAAAACCTCCGAATCCGCCATACTGACCTGACATAGATTCCTTTTTGATTGTTTTAGATTTAGAGAGTGTCTTTATGTAGGGGGATATATGCCCACGAAAAAACCACCTTTTTCCAAAATTCCTTCTAAAACCAACAGCCGTGAATATTTGAGTGACACCACCTGATGGTCCATATTCGGATGCGTCGAACCACGATACCCCAATTGAGAAATCAAGGTAATTACTTCGCCTCAAGTCCACTAAATAATGAAAGGAACTTGCTAGAGACAAAAGTTGTGATTTTTCAATTAAATCATCTTCGGTCACCCCAACACCCAGTCTTGCCCTGAGCAGTGGTCTACTGGTAATTTGCCTCTCATAGTTCAATGAGACGAGCCCTCCATTTCCCAGTGCTTCCACATAGGCAGCGTTCTTTTGAGCGTTTGCGAATACTGCAAGACCGCAAATAAGACAGGTCACCACGAAATGCATGATTTTAAATTTTTAAAGTTGTCTAAAACTAGGTGGAATGGAAAAATTCAATGTCCGAGATAATGCAAGAAGGAATAATTCGGACAACTTTTTAATCAAATAGTAGCATCTTTTCTGAATGCCGTAGGCGTCACTCCCGTAAACTTTTTGAACGCCGTATAAAAGGTGGATTTCGAATTGAAACCACATTCCAATCCAATAGCAACAATGGTGTAATTGGAAAAATCGGAATCACCCAAAAGCCTTTTGGCTTCCTCGACACGAAGGGTGTTGATGTAGTCGGGAAAATTGCATCCCGCATGGGCATTCATCAATTTAGATACGCTACTCGTACTTTTATGTATTTCTTTCGAAAGGCGTTCCAAGCTCAAATGGGGGTCAAGAAATTTCTGGTTTTTGACCACGTAAGCATCTATTTCCGAAAAGGCGATTTCATCTCGTTCGTGCTTGGTCCCTGCATTCTCTTCAATAGGGCCTTCTTTTCTGATTTCTTTTCGCAAGAGAATCCTATCCTTTAAGACCACATACCGAAAAAAGGCCTGATAACCCACCCAATATATCAAAATAGACGAACCCAATCTAAGAGGGTAATAACTGTAGGGTCTTTGCACGAGCCCGGTCACGTTGAAAACAATGGACATCATCCAAAGCACAAAGACGCCAGCACCCAGGTAAAAAAACCACTTCAACCATCTCAAATCATCAAAGTCTAAAATCTGTGTGTCCAGTTCGCGGTAACGAAATACAATTTGGAGCGCCTTATAAAAGAGCCACAGGGAATATGCAAGGGTAAGGGCATCTTCAATATTATTGTACCTGTTCAAATAGGTTTCTGGCCACGTGCCTGAATTTACCATAGTAGAAATCATGACCCTGGCTATCAATTCCAATAAAAAAATCACAAGGGAAAACCGAAGGTAGGAGGTTAACTTTTTTTCAATGGCCAGATAATGTACCAGAAAAGCATAAAACATGGGAACGATAAGCACGTACCAAGGGAAAGCAAAACCATTGAGAAAAAAATCGTGCGGTAAAAAGTTTTTTTCCAGAAACCATGATTGGAGATTGTTCAACGAAAGAAACAGTACAAAAAGGTTGAGAAAAAGAACAGGTTTTTCAATCTTCCTGCGCGAGAGGAAAGTTGCCACATTAAAAATGAACCCCTGTATGGCTCCGGCAATCATAAGAAAATTAAAAATTGCAGTCATGCCTTTGCTCGTTGGAGTGCTAGGAGTATTTTTCGTTCATATCCAACAACTCTTCTACATATTCGCGTTTGTTGCTTAGTCTTGGAATCTTATGTTGCCCCCCCAATTTGTCATTCTGCTTCAACCAATCATAAAAAAGGTTTTCCCGCGCTACATGAACCTTGGGCATTTTAAGGGTGGAATTGTTATAACGTTTGGCTTCATAATCGGAATTGAGTGATTTCAAGGTGTTGTCGAATACCTCGATGAAATAATCGAGTTCTTCCGGAGGTTTCCTGAACTCTATGATCCATTCGTGGGCTCCTTTTTCCTTGCCGGACATAAAAATAGGGCCAGCCGTATAGTCTTTAATTTCAGAACCGGTTTTTTTGCAGACACTCTTCAGCGCTTCCTCAGCATTTTCGATAATCAATTCTTCCCCGAAGACATTGATGTGGTGTTTGGTACGACCGGTGACCTTAATGCGATAGGGTTGTGTTGAAGTAAACCTAACCGTATCGCCTATCTTATAACGCCAAAGTCCTGAATTGGTACTGATGACTATCGCATAGTTCTTTCCTATTTCAACCTCCCAGAGTGGAATCGCCCGTTGGGTCTCCGTGCCATAGACATCCATAGGAATGAACTCATAAAAAATCCCATAATCGAGCATCAAAAGCAGATCATTCTCATTATTCCGATCTTGAATAGCAAAAAAACCTTCAGAGGCATTATAGATTTCGTAGTACTTGAAACTTTTTCTTGGCAGCAGCTTTTTGTACTGTTCTTTATAGGGATTAAAACTTACTCCGCCATGGAAATACACTTCCAGATTTTCCCATACCTGGAATAAATGATCCTTACCAGTGGTCTCTATTACGTTGTTGAGCAAAACCAACATCCAAGATGGCACTCCGGCCAAGCTGGTCACATTCTCTTGGGTACTCTCTTTGATGATCGCCTTCAGCTTACTCTCCCATTCGCTCATCAACGAAACCTTATTGCTGGGAGTACTGCTAAACTCCGCCCAGAGTGGCATATTATCGATTAAAATAGCGGATAAATCGCCAAAAAAAGACCCATTGTCCTGGTAAAGTTCTTTACTCCCCCCAAGGCGCAAGCTCTTACCTGTAAACAGTTGGGAATTTTCATTATTGTTCAGATACAGACATAGAAGATCTTTGCCAGATTTGTAATGGCAGTCTTCCAAAGCCTCTGAACTAACAGGAATGAACTTACTCTTTGCATTGGTGGTACCGCTACTCTTGGCGAACCACTTTATGGAGGTCGGCCAAAAAACATTTTGCTCTCCCCGTCGAGTACGCTCGATCAGGGGCTCTATTTGCTCATATGATCGAATAGGCACCCTTTTCCGAAAGGTTTCATAATTGTGTATGGACTCAAACTCATAGATTCGTCCGATTTCGGTATCCTCGGCAATCTCCAATAGCTGCTGCAATACCTCTTCTTGCACTTCGTCTGGATATTTCAAGAAAAGCTCAATCTGATGATAGCGCTTTTTCAAAAGCCAAGAAGCAATCGAATTAAATAAAGGTATTGGCATTTTAGGTATATTTATCCTTCTAAAATAGGCTATTAAACGATCATTTTCAAATAACATTCCATACATGCAGTACGAAGGCGTTTTACGAAAAATGCAAACGGAAATCGGGAGTCCGATTCAATATTATATGGTCTTCGAGAACGATTTCTTGAACGTAAATCAGATACTCAACAAAAGGCTACATATTAGTTTCATCAAGTATCAATGTTTGAATTGTGGAAGAGACCGACCAATTTACCGCCAAGGTTTTTGCAAAACCTGTTTTTACGAAATTCCTACGGCGGGGGATTGGATTATGAGACCGGAATTAAGCACGGCCCACTTGGATAAGGAAGACCGAGATCTTGAGTACGAAAAGAAAGTACAATTACAACCCCATATTGTATATCTTGCAAATTCGAGTAATATCAAAGTTGGGGTCACCCGAAAAACGCAAATTCCTACGCGATGGATCGACCAGGGTGCGCATGAAGCAATTGAAATCG
This sequence comes from uncultured Flavobacteriaceae bacterium, assembly GCA_947494565.1. Classification (GTDB taxonomy): domain Bacteria; phylum Bacteroidota; class Bacteroidia; order Flavobacteriales; family Flavobacteriaceae; genus Maribacter_C. Next base: position 121,968 of record CANLVG010000014.1, read on the forward strand.
TAGAAGTACCCAACCGTTATTTGGCAGGCATCACCGAGGTGGCCTTAAAAGACCATATTGGTGACAAAACCGCATGGCGGAAAATGCTGACCAATACTATTCAAGATGAAGACTTGGTAGAATGGCGAAATAAACTGAAGCAATATATACCAGAGGAAGCGGTCGAATACTATATCGAGAGGAATTCAGAAACATATTTGGAATTTCCGGTCCTTCGGTACCCTAAGAAAGTAAAGAGCCTGAATTTATCGAAAACACCGAACTTCGAGGGTATCGTAACAGGCATAAAAGGACAATATTTGATTTTTGACGATGATACGGTTTTCAATGTTCGTGGTAGCGAAGGCTATTATGTGGGGTTGGCCATTACGTCTTGACCACTCATCGAAACAAACGAACAAGTTTCATACTATTGGGCATCCCAAACTAAAAAACCGATATCGTTGGATTACAAAATAGACCTCATTAGCAGCATTGGAAAAATCACTTTTTTCTTGATGCTCGTTCTGTCCGTATTCCTGTTTACCGTTAAAACCGTCAGAAAGGCACCCAACCGGCTACTAGGCTCGTTACTTCTGATAATCGCCTTTGATTTGAGTGGGTTCTTTATTGGCGAATGGTTTGAGGCAAGAACAAATCTCAATATCATAAAGACCGTATCCTCCCTACTACAGATGCCGCTTTTCTATTTATATGTGCAATCGGCATGCTACTCCGACTTCAAGCTTAAAACGTGGCAATCGGCTCATGGTATCCCAGCTTTGGTTTTTTTGATTTTGTTCTGGGCCACATCATTCTCGACTACTTCAATTCACCTATTTGAGATTGTAGGTGAGCTGCAATGGTTTGCCTATATGATAGCGGTTTTCATTGTACTGAAGCGGCGAAAAGACATTTACCAAGAAAACTATTCACAACCTAGCCCCAAAATCTACAAGTGGCTATTTCAATTTGCCATCATCTCGTGCGTTGGACATAGTTTTGTATTTATACGATGGATATTATCACTTGCGCAACCCGATCAAGAAAATTTGAACATCAATGTCATTATAAGTTTTTCTACCCTTTTCATCATGACATGGTTCGTATTCAAAGCGCTTTACAACCCCATTCTATTTTCCGGTGTACAATCTACCCAAAAGCTGTTAAAATCTAAAAACTATGAGAAGTTACCACACGCACATTCCGTTCAACTAAGGAAAGAGATTGTACGACTTCAGCATTTCATGGTGCAGGAGAAACCCTATTTGGACTTTGAACTCACACTCCAGAAATTAGCGGCCCAAATCAATATTTCCGAAAAAGAACTGTCGCTTGCCATCAATCATCATTTAGGAAAGCACTTTTTCGACTTCGTAAATGAATATCGCATTGCAGAGGCCAAGACGATTTTGAGTAGTGTGGAGCAAAAGAACCTCACTATATTGGAAGTATTATATCAGGTGGGCTTCAATTCCAAATCTTCTTTTTATACCGCTTTTAAGAAAGCGACCGATCAAACACCTACCGACTACAGAAAGGCGAAATTGGCAAATTGAGGTAAAAAACAGTCCGACTTTCTTTATTCGGACGGTTACAGCAAGCCATTTCTTCATGTTTGCAAAAAAGAGTTGCTAGATGAAGGTTTTCAAAACGCTCCTATTCGTACTTTTCACCACTTACCTGTTCAGTCAGCATACTCCATCTGAGCTGGGGGAAATTGATACAGAAGTCAAAACGCTTATCAAACAATATCAAGCAGTCGGACTGGCCGTTGCTGTGGTCAAAAACGACAAGGTGATTTATTCAAAAGGATTCGGTTACCGCAATCTTGAAGAAAAACTACCAGTCACCCAACATACCGCTTTTCATATTGCATCGATGTCGAAAGCTTTTACTGGAGCGCTCTTGGGTATTTTAGAGAGAGATAATTACCTCTCATTGAAAGATAGGCCCGCAGTGCACGTTCCAAATTTTCAATTTTACAATGACAAAATGAACCATCTGATCGCTATTGAAGACCTATTGAGCCACAAGAGCGGTCTTGGAACCCACGGTCTTTCCATTGTATTGTTTCCTGAGAAAGACAAATTAAAAACGGTACAACGCTTGAAGTACCTGAAACCAGAAGATGAAATAAAAAATAGTTGGAACTATAGCAATTTAGGATACACCTTGGCCGGAACAATAGTCGAGCAAGTCACCAAAAAAACCTGGGATAGTTCTTTACAGGAAATGCTCTTCAAGCCCCTTCAAATGAATGCTTCAAGCACCACGGTCGAAGTCATGAAAAAAAGTGGCGATTACGCCTTAGGCTATGGAAAACACAAAGGGAAGACCGTGAAAAGACCCTTTGAAAACTATTATGCGTACACCCCGGCCGGGGCCATAAAAAGCTCGGTAACCGATTTATCGAACTGGATGCGCGTTTGGCTTGACAAAGGTGTTTATAATGGAACACAAGTGATTCCAGAAGACTATGTTCGAAAGGCCACAAGTCTGCAGAATACAAAATACAACGTAACATACGATAAGGATTCCTTTTTATTCGGAGAAGGTTTTGGCTGGCGCTTGCGCGCTTGGTTCGGTCATTATCGAATAAGGCACGGTGGCAATACCAATGGGTTCAGTAGTGTGATGGACATGTTTCCCTTTGAAAATATCGGGATCGTAGTGCTCTGTAATCAACAATCCTCATTATTGCCGTATGCCATATCAGATGATATCGCAAGAAGATTGCTTGGCCTGCCTACAATGGAATATCCGGTGGAGGTCGGAGATGTATATATGCCAGAACCTGAAGACCAAGAACTTCAAAAAGACAAAATGCCGATTCATCCCCTAAAAGACTTTAGCGGCACCTATACCGCAGCAGGCTACGGAAAAATTGAAATCAAAGAAGAGGAAGCCTCCCTTTTAGCTGTTCTGCCTACATATACATTTAAACTAACACATCTAAATTTCAACATGTTTTATTTGAAAGGCCTACCGAATTTCGATAAATCCTTCAATCCCGAATTTACCGTAAAATTCGACTATGACACAAAGGGGGGCATTTACGCATTGCAGATTTTAGGCGCCCAGAAAGAAGCGGTCGTATTTCTAAAAGACTAGTCAAACGGTCTAAATATACTTTAGAGCACTCAACACGCACCACTAATTTATTTTAAAAACGAACCATGAAAAAGAAACTATTCATCATACTGACCCTTTCCCTCTTTGGCACTTCGGAAATCAATGCATGTAGCATGTATAAAAGCACCAAAAACGGAAAAACGATCGTCGGCAACAACGAAGATTATTTTAGTCCTAATAGTCAATTTTGGTTCGAGGAAGGAAGTGCTACCAAATTCGGGGTACTATATATGGGACTTTTAGACAATTTTGCCCAAGGAGCCATTAATGACGCTGGACTCGTTTTCGATGGTTTTTTCGAACCCTATTTGGCTGTTACCGATACCCTGGGAAAATTGAAGATACCTATTGAAAAGGCCTTGCTACACGTGATGCAAACTATGCAACGAGTAGAAGAGGTCAAAGCCTATTTGAAAACCATTGATTTAAGTGTATTGACCCAAAGCCAGCTGGTTTTCGTTGACAGTACCGGCACTTATTTGATTGTTGAAGGTGATACTCTTTTTGTTGGGGAAGAACCTGAAAAATCATTTTCGAACTTCTACTACTCACAAGTAAGCTCAATTGGAGAGGTCGACTTGGACTATTTTCAAAATGGACAGCGATTTCTTGAGAAAACCAGTGGGCGAAATACCTTGGATTACTGTGCTCAAGCTATGAAGAATTTTGCGCAAAAAAGAATAGCACCAACCCAATACTCGACCGTGTACGATTTAAAAACCTTGACTGTTAGAGTCTATCTTTTTCACGATTTTTCCAACTTCGTGGAGGTCGATTTAAAGAAAGAGCTCAAAAAAGGCAATCATCGTATTATGATTGCCGAGTTATTCCCGGAAGACACCATAGGCTACCAACATTACTTAAAATACAATAACCCGGAACACCCCAGCCTATTTTTAGAAGAATACTTAGGTACTGAAAAAATATCCGAAGAAGAGTTCACTTCAAGTGGATTCGACACTATTATTATCAGTCTTGCCGACGAATGGCTCTATGACAAAAGCAATGCGGAAGGCGCCATCAAGGTATGCCATTACGGGATATCTCTAATGCCGAATAATTCAAAGCTATATTGTAAGCTGGGCAGTGCATATCTCGAAAAAAAAGACTGGAATAACGCTATCAAAAGCTATGCAAAGTCATTACATCTAGACCCGGAAAATTCCGAAGCTTTGGATAAATTGACAAAGGCGGCGAACAACCGACAAGAAAAAGAATCAAATTAGGAACTTCAGGATGTCCTTTGTGTTTGGCGAAACTTAATTTGTCGAATCTTTTTTCTTCTTTCTCCCAAGCAGCCCTCCCAAGATATCCTTCGCCTTCTCTTTTACCGCTTCCTCCTGCTGAGGCGGCAATGAATCTGTTTTCGTCTTTGTAGTATCGTTGCTGTCCTTACCTAAGATTCCACCAAGAATATCCTTGGCTTTATCTTCCGTGGATGTTTCATTGCCAGTAGTATCATCGTCTGTAGTGTTCTGACCCAATACGTCGCCTAGCAGGTCCTTGGCCTTATCTTTCCCTTTAGTAATCAATTTTTGTTTTTGGATTTCCATCAGTTTTGTAGTCAAGCTCTTGACTCCTCCGGTCATATCAGTAGTTACGGCCGGACTGGTATAGTCGCCCCCGATACTGGCAACCACCGGTATGGTCAAATCATCTAAAGAACGATCATCTATTTTTGCTATCAGACCGTTCACCTCGCTACCTAAATACTTGGCGGGCACCTCCATCGTTGCCTTATAATTCAATTTTCGATTGAACGTATGATTGCCGTCCACCTTGATTTCAATATCGTCATAGGCAATGCTAAAAGGCTGTACCTGTACCACACCATTTTCAAAATCGAGTGCTGTCTTAAGTCCTTTTAAATCAAGCTTATCCAATTTGATAAAATTAAGCTTACTGCTCAACGATTGCAAGAGCTTTGCCTTTTCGGAATCGATATCAGTAGCCAATAATTCGGCCAAGACCTTCCCTGAAAGGTTCGTCAGGTCAGGTGTGAAGTCATCGGTGAGACTACCTGACAGCACAATATCGGAATTCAGTTTCCCTTGAAGTACTCCTGCAATGGGCGCCAGCACCTCAAAAAGTTCCAAAGCCTTGAAGGTCTCCCCTATTTGCACTTGATCCATCCCCAATTTCATTGCGAAGGTGGGTACCTCCTCTTTTGTGGAAACCTCACCGGAAAAACCCAATTTACCCTTAAAAACAGATGAGGTCATATCGGTCAAGATGGCTTTTTCATCTTTGATCTGCAAATTTCCCTTGACTTGCTTCAGTACGATATTATCATAGAGTACCGTATTGGCCGTGGCGTTGATATTGGCATCCAAAAAAGCGGGTATCTTGATTTTTTCCTCAGTGGATATCGGTTTTTCGTCTGTTTCTCCTTCAGTTTGGGATACCGTTTCTTCTTCCACCATAAAATCATTTAGGGCGAAAGTATCGGATTTCAAGTCAAAATTTCCTTCTATCTTCTCATCATTGAAGAGATAGCCCAACAGATTGCTCATCGTTCCTGTAGCACTAAAATCGGTTTTACCGGTAGCGCCATTCAACTCATTCAAGGTCACGGTTTTCGGGTTAAATGTCAATGCAGTCGATTCAATTGTAATCGGATTCGGATTATCATCGGAAGTGTACTCAAAATCACTAAGATCAAGCTTTCCTGTAGTTTCGGTGTTCTCGTATTGCTTTTTTTCAATAGAGGCCATATCAAAGGCGGTGGTAATATCGGCCGTAAGTATTCCTTTTAAATCAAGTTCAGCGGGAACCGGATACGCTTTTTCTATATTCGCCAAGTTCATTCGGCCATCTACATGAGCATTTACCTTGGTATTGCCCATCAATTCCTTGATTTTAGCAACCATGTTAAAGCTATCACTATCAATCTTGAACGAGAGTTTATCAATATCAACATAGGTATCTTCAACAAGTCCCGAAGTATTGATGATCTTGGTATCGATAAAGACATTGCTGACCGACTTCGGCAAATCGGGATATTTGAAAGACGCATTCTCCGAATTGATACTGATATTGAATTTTGGAATGTGCGCCTCGTCAACAGTGCCGGTAAACTCGCCTTGGACCATAAAATTTCCACTGGTTTTTACATTCTCGATATTCTTTGAATAGGTTGCGGGAATTACCGCTAAAAAGTTCTTGAAATCGGAAGATGGTGTTTTAAAACTGATATCTATATCTTGACTATTCTCGTTCACTTTCACAAAACCATCGAAAACCAAGGGCAATTGATTGATCAAAGCCTCATTTTTTAAAAAGGTGTATTTGTCATTCGCCAAATCGATACCGATTAGGGCATCAAGTTTTATCTTGTTCTGGTTCAGGTAGTTGGTACTGTCCAACTCAAACGTAACCAGGGCATCCGTATGGGTATCCAATTCAGAGGTTGATGCAGACAAGTCGCCCGTTCCGTTGTGTTGAATCTCGGAAACCTTTAAATAAACCCCCGCCGCGGCATCATCGTAGATGACGTTAGAATTTGAAATATCATAGGACTGCAAGTCAAGTGTGAAGCCTTCCGATGACTCTGATGAGCTCTCTGCACCGGTGTCCTTTCCGATTTCATAGTTGGCCACCTCCGCCTCGTTTACCTTTACATGGATATTCGCACCATCGACACTTAAATTCTTTATTCCAATGGGCTCGCTTTCGCCCTTAAACAACTCACTGATTGCCATGGTCAAATGAACTTCATCGGCTGCGAAGAGCGTGTCACCTTCAAAGGGTTCTTTGTTGATCAGCGTAATATTTTCCAGCCCTAGATCCGCATTCGGAAAGCTCTTGATCAAACTCAAGTTGGCCGCGGTGAAATCCAGTTTCGCGTTGACATTATTGTTTACATTCGAACGAATCAAGTCACCGATTTTCGCTTCTAAAAAAAAGGGGGCTGCGATGAGCAATCCCACCACCACTAAAAGTATAATACCGATAATCTTTATAAACTTCTTCATTTCGATTGTACTTTTTATCTGAACTTATGTGTAGAGAGGAACTTAAGGCAATATGCTATACATTGTTTGCTCTTTTGCCAAAAATCTTGATGCTAAAGGATAAACTCTAAAAAGCGGGAGATATTATGCCTCCAGGTCGATTTCCTCACCTATTTCAAGGCCAAATCGTTTTCTAAAAAGATATACGAAGAAATAAAGGAAAGGGGTGTCGAGAAATGCTATAAAAATCTTAAAAAGAAAACCGCTTAAAACGAGGCCGAAAAAGAGGTCCCAAGAAAGCACTCCAAAAAGGCAGAGAAGACCAACAACCGTAAACGTATCGATAAATTGCGAAAGAAAGGTAGAACAGTTGTTGCGCAGCCATAAATACTTGCCTTTGGTCAATCGTTTCCAGAAATGGTAAATCGCAATATCAATATATTGGGCGAATAGGTAGGCCAGCATAGACGCCAAGACAGCAATGGGCGACAATGCAAAAACCCTGCTAAAGATGTCATCATCCAAAGGTGAACTATCGATTGCCGGAGCCGCATTAGCTATAAAAACCAGGCCCATCGAGAAAAACGAGGCAAGAATACCCACGGTAACGATTTGATTCGCCTTTTTACGGCCGAAAATCTCAGAAATCAAATCCGTAATCAAAAAAGTTATAGGATACGGCAATACTCCTACCGAAATCTCGAACAAAGGCACGCCGAAGATAGTGACATCGCCAAAAGGATTCCAATAAAAAAATTTTTGAAAAATCAGGTTCGATACAACCAAAGAAGTAATGAACAGTGCCCCTAGATACAGGTATATCCAGTAGGCCAATTTCCTATCCTTGCTATTCATGAAACAATTAACACTTTTTTTCTTACACGGTAATATTATAGAAAAAAGCACGTTATCACGAAACCAACTTGTATAACATCACCGAAGCATCTTATGATGCAAAGGTAAATCAAATTTAAACGACATGCTGAAACAGCTGACATTTGTATTCTTTTTCTCGAGTACCCTTTTCTGTAGCGCCCAATCATATATCGGATTTTTGACCGATAACTATAGTGGTGTTCACGGAGTGATTTCCAATCCTGCCAATATCGCCGATTCTCGTTTTAAAACCGATGTGAACTTGGTCGGGGCAAGTGCTTTTTTTACGAACGATTACTACGGCATAAAGGTATTCGACGCTTTAAAAGAGGATTACGATTTTGATTTGAACGCGACCAAATCACCCTCTACCAACAATAATGGAAACATTAATATCGACGTCATGGGACCGGCATTCATGTTCAATCTTGACAAGAAAAGTTCCATCGCGGTATTCAGCAGGGCAAGGGCCTTTGTAAATGTCAACGAATTGAACGGAGAGACTATTGATCGTCTAGATGATGATATTGATAGTTCAGAGGATTATGTCATCAATGAAGGCGATATTTACGGCTCAGGAAATGGATGGGCTGAAATCGGACTCACCTATGCCCGCACCTTGATGAATAAGGAGCAACATTTTCTAAAGGGTGGACTTTCACTGAAGTATCTGAAAGGACTTGGAAGTGGTTACTTAACCGGGAGAAACATCGATGTTAATTATGATGCCGATGGCACAGCCCTTCCTGGTGGGTTCACCACCGGTAGTTATGCTTCGACAGGAGACATCACCTACGGGCGATTCACCGACTTTGAAGAAGAAGATTATGACTACGAAGTGCCAAAGAACGCCAGTGGTTTCGGAGCGGACTTAGGTTTTGTATATGAATGGAGACCTGATTATGCATCTTATACTACAACAAACACCAATGGTGATGTTGATCTGCACAAAGACAAGAATAAGTACAAGGTAAAAGTAGGTTTGTCCATTACTGATATCGGATCCATAAACTACAAAGATGGGCTAGCGGATCAATACGACCTCAATGCTACGGTGAGCGAAGACGATATTGAAAACGCGGATGACCTTGATGAACTTTTTAATGACCTCTACACCCTTACCAGTTCGCAAAGTGCCGTGAAGGCTTTTCTACCTACTGCCTTACATTTCAATGCCGACCTAAACCTTAACAACTATTTCTACCTCAACCTGAACACGGATCTTTCCATGGCCTCGAAAACCAAGGAGAATACGAGTAGAATTTCAAATATCGTTTCGCTAACCCCGCGTTTCGAAAGTAAATGGTTTAGTTTTTATGTGCCGGTAAGCCTTGTTCAACATACTGGATTTCAGTTAGGGGCAGGTTTAAGGGCCGGACCGCTTTATATAGGATCTGGTTCGGTGATTTCCCTTTTCAGTAGTGAAACCAAGGGTGCGGATGTTTTTGCGGGACTTAAAATACCGGTGTACCAATCTCGAAAAAAAGATAATGACAATGATGGAATCCCCAACAGGAAAGACGATTGTCCGGATACTTCCGGACCTATCGAAAACAGCGGATGTCCATGGCCCGATGCCGATGGTGACGAGGTTTTTGACAAAGACGACTCATGTCCGGAGGAAGCTGGCCCCGTAGAAAATTCAGGATGCCCATGGCCCGACACGGACGGCGATAGTGTTCTTGACAAAGACGATTCTTGCCCGGAAGAAGCGGGTGCCCTTGAAAACAACGGATGCCCATGGCCGGATAGTGATAATGACGGTGTTCTTGACAAAGATGACAAGTGTCCGGAAGAAGCAGGAACGGTAGCTAATGGAGGTTGCCCGGAAGCGGTAGTCACCGCGGCGGTTCAGAAAACACTGAACGAATATGCCAAAACCATTCTGTTCAATTCAGGTAAATCATCGATAAAGATCGAATCGACCCAAGTTTTGATCGATATCATCGAAATTTTGAAGGAGTACCCCAAGGCCAACTTCAGTATTGAAGGCCATACCGATAGCATTGGTAGTGCCGCGAGCAATCAAAAACTATCGGAATCAAGAGCCACATCGGTAATGGATTTCTTAATCGAAAAAGGAATCAGCGCCTCTAGATTAAGTTCGATAGGCTATGGAGAAAGCAAACCCATCGCCACCAATATGTACAAAGATGGCCGCAAGCAAAACAGAAGGGTAGAGATTAACTTGGTCAACTAGGCCCTTTATCTTTTCACCAATAAAAATGCCCCGAATCGGGGCATTTTTTCTATCTGTGTCCTAACGTTACTTAATGTCCAATACAAAAGGCATTCGAGCTTGGGTTCCTTTTTGTTTCATGGCCGATTGTACCTGCTTTAAAATGCCATAGGCCTCCGCTCCGATCTCTTCTTCGATAAAACTCCGCTTTGCCTCAGTACTGACGCCACCTAAATCCTCCATTAACTTTTCAAAACCAGACTTATATCTCGGCAATTTTTTAACGCCGTATTCTTCCACTTCCGCCATTTCCGCAGCAGCGACGATAGCATCCTCCAAATTGCCCAACTCATCTACAAGACCGAGTCTCTTGGCATCAATTCCGCTCCATACCCTACCTTGGGCAAGGCTGTCCGCTTCAGCAACCGTGATGCCCCTACCGGACGCAACACGTTGCAAGAAAGTATCATATACCTCCTCAATACCCTCTTGCACCACAGTTCTGAACTCGTCGGTCATCGGTTCGAATAGGGAATAATCGACCGAGTTCTTATTGGTACCCACCTGTTCGGCATTGATACCGATATCACTGGCTAGCTCAGCCATATTGGGTATGGTTCCAAAAACACCTATAGAACCTGTAACAGTAGTAGGTTCGGCAAAAATCTTGTTCGCACCGGCTGCGATATAATACCCTCCGGATGCGGCGACGTTGCCCATAGAAACTACCACGGGTTTCGCCTCTTTGGCAAGTTCAAGTTCTCGCCAAATAATATCGGAGACCAAGGCGCTACCTCCAGGTGAATTTACACGGAGTACTATGGCCTTGATATCATCGTCATCCATGGCCTTCCGAATCGCTTTGACAATGATTCCCTGACCAATAACATCAGCACTGCCTTCTCCGTATAGAATTTCACCTTGGGCGAAAATGACAGCAATCTCGTCACTTCCAGACCCGACGCTTTTCCCATTGGAACGAATCACATAATCCCTCATGTCAATGATATTCAAATCTTCTGAATCAAGAATACCAACCGCCTTGCGAAGACTGGATTCATATTCATCATAAAATGCCACCACATCGATGAGTCCCGTGCGCTTCGCCAATTCCGGGGTACGGCCGCCTAGGGTATCCGCAATGATATTCAAATTTTCAGTGCTGATATTTCTTCCCAAAGAAATCTCGTTTATCATGGAATTCCATAATGAACCGATCAATTCCTTGATCTGTGTTCTATTGGCCTCGCTCATCTCATTCGACAGAAAGGGCTCGACTGCACTTTTATACTTTCCATGACGAATGACCTCCATTTTCACTCCTGTTTTTTCCTGTAAATCCTTGAAAAACAACACTTCGGAAGACAACCCCTTGAAATCAAGCGCCCCGACAGGATTCAAAAAGACGGAATCGGCAACACTGGCCAGATAATAATCCCTTTGTGTATAAAAATCGCTATAGGTGTAAATGAACTTTCGACTCTCTTTGAATTCTTCCAATGCCCTTCTCAGCTCTTGTGTTTGAGCAAGACCGGCCATCAAAAAAGTGTTGTTGATGCTGATCCCCTTAATATCATCGTCATCCTTGGCGACCCTAATGGCATTCAGAATCTCGTCCAAACCTTGTGAACTCTCCGAGAATAGTGCAAACGGGTCGTCATTGCTGTTACCTACATAGTCTTTGATGGGTAATTGAAGCTGCAATTCCAAGATGGAATTGTTCTTTACGGTAATGGTCTCTTCAACACTACCGAAGAGGCTTGCAAAAACCAAAAACATAACAAACACAATTCCGAAGGCGACTAGGCAACCTAAAATAGCGGCTAAAAAATTTCTTAAAAAATTCATTGAAAATGACTTAAATTTTGCGACAAAGATAATGAACTCAACAGTACTTTTTAGTACTTTGCCAGCAGTTATGAGTGACCCCAAAACCGTATACCTCTCTCTTGGGAGCAATCTAGGAGACCGCTTGACCCATTTACAAAACGGTATTTTCGCCATTGAAAAAAAAATTGGCGGTATTCACCGTATTTCACCGGTTTATCAAAGTAGTGCATGGGGTTTTGAAGCTGAGGATTTCTTGAATATTTGTTTATCCTTAAAGACCGCTTTAAAACCTGTAGCCCTCTTGGATACCTTGTTACAGATCGAAGTGGATTTGGGCAGAGTGCGTCGACAAGAGGACGGGTATCAACCAAGGTCTTTGGATATCGACATCCTATATTATGGTACCGAGACTTTTTTTACGGAACGTCTTGTGATACCACATCCGGAGATGCCTTTTCGTAAATTCGTGCTTAAACCGTTGGCCGATATCGCCCCACAGTTTTACCATCCGGTGCTCAACAAGGATACGCGAAACCTTATTCAGGAGTGCAAAGACAAAGGGCGATTAGAAAAAACGGCTTATCGTTTGTTCAAGAACAGGACCGAGCTTTTCGGTCAGACCAACTTCATCGCCATTGAAGGCAACATTGGTGCGGGCAAGACCACCTTGGCAAAAAAAATGGCCGATGGATTCAATGCAAAGTTGGTACTGGAACGGTTCGCGGACAATCCTTTTCTCCCCAAATTTTACGAGGATCAGAACAGGTATGCTTTTCCTTTGGAAATGTCGTTCTTGGCCGACCGCTACCAGCAATTTACGGAAGACACCTCTCAATATGATCTATTCAAGAGCTTTATGATCAGTGATTACGATATTTACAAGTCGTTGATTTTTGCACAGATCACGCTACAGAAAGATGAATTCGAACTGTATCGGAAGCTCTTTAATTTGATGTACAAAGAGGTCAAGAAACCGCGAATTTATGTATACCTCTATCAGACCACAGAAAAGCTACTTGAAAACATCAAGAAAAGAGGAAGGGCTTACGAACAGAATATCGAAGCTGCATATTTGGAAAAAATAAATAAAGGATATTTTGATTTTATCAAGGGGTATCCGGAACAAAACAAGCTCATTATCGAGTTAGGCGATCTTGATTTTGTGGAGCGAAAAGAGGACTATGAAACTATTATCGACCGTATATTTAAATTCGCTCTAAACCTACCATATTAAGTTAATTTTAGGAAATTTGTTGCACAGCTGCGTCGGATTTATTTTCTTAGCATAACTAAAGAAGCAATCAACTAACTCAAACTCTATATGCAAGACCCGACTTATGTTGGGTCTTTTTTTTGTAAAATACCTACTTTTGGGATTGTAATTTAGACCAAGAATCCCAAATGACCATCCCGACGCTCACTGAAATATTCAAGGAGTGCTTGGTACCAAATTGGGGAATTTCAATCACCTCATCACTCTGATCCACCACCTCTTGTGCGACTCCTTTCACCTCGTTTCCAAAAATAAAAACACAATGGTCGCTTCTCTTAGGCCGCAAATCTTGCATTTGGGTAGCTCCTTCAGCCTGTTCTACGGCGAATACCTTGCGTCCTTGTTCTTTTAGTTCCGCTACCAATTGCAAGGTGCTTTCACGGTATTCCCAAGCCATGCTTTCCGTAGCGCCCAAGGCGGTCTTTCTAATGTCTTTGTGGGGAGGAGTGGCCGTAATGCCGCAGAGGTATATCTTTTCAATCAGAAAGGCATCTGCCGTTCGAAACACAGAACCGATATTGTTCAAACTTCTGATATTGTCAAGAACAATGGTTACCGGCATCTTCTCCGCCTTTTTGAATGCTTCGGTATCGAGTCGGGACAACTCTTCGTTTTTTAGTTTACGCATGGTTCTTCGTTTCTAGTTTCAGGTTTCAGGTTTCAGGTTTCAAATCTATTTTTTTGAATTCGACTACTGGCTACTGGCTACTGGCTACTGGCTACTGGCTACTGGCTACTGGCTACTGGCTACTGGCTACTGGCTACTGG
>CANLVG010000015.1 GCA_947494565.1 uncultured Flavobacteriaceae bacterium
CTCTAGCCTCTAGCCTCTAGCCTCTAGCCTCTAGCCTCTAGCCTCTAGCCTCTAGCCTCTAGCCTCTAGCCTCTAGCTAAAAAACCAAACCTGCGGCACACAATTCGACTTATTTATAGAACTTTTTATGTCGCACGGCGTAGGCGTCTTGAAGTACTTCGACCAGTACCATATCGTTGATTTCTTCTAACCTCTTATAGCGCAAGGACCGCATAACCTTTCTACCGTCTTTCACCATAAGTTCTCTATGCACCGTTAGATGGGCCGCATTCCAAAAACAAAGGTCCACGTAATCCTTACTTTGGTTCATATAGCAAAATGGCCTTCCTTCGGTATAAAAAAAGGGAATCCGATACTTATACTTTAAATCCACGTCGGCCACTGTATGCTCGATTACCGCCTGGAGGTGCAGCAGTATTCTTCGAAAGGGTTCCGATTGTTTTAAGATGTACGCTTCGGCTGGGTTCAATTTATATTGTCATTTAAAATTTTGGAATTGTGCACTGCACAAACCGATAACCTATTGTTCATTGCCAACTGCCAACTGTTAAATGCTAACCGTTAACGGAACACTATCAACAATTTACCATTTCTTAATCAAAATCAAATTCAATTTTCATACTTTATGCCTACTTTTCAATCACACTTCATAAACCGACCCGAAATGAAAAATTTTGTACTAGCGTTTGCCCTTTTGATAGGTTGCCAGAGCTTTGCCCAACATTCGCATATTAGTGAACATGCATTGACCTATCCGAATATTGACGGGTATGTATCCTTGAAAGCCGATTTGCATATCCATACCGTTTTTTCCGATGGTAACGTTTGGCCTACCATACGGGTGCAAGAAGCACTTCGAGAGAATCTCGATGCAATTTCGCTAACGGAGCATTTAGAGTATCAACCACATCTAGATGATATTCCCCATCCGGATCGCAATCGATCGTACAATTTGGCTATGGCCGAAGCCAAGGAACACGATCTGTTGATCGTACATGGATCGGAAATCACCCGTTCGGCTCCCATGGGACATAATAATGCTGTTTTTATCAAAGATGCCAATCCATTATTGACCGAAAAGGCCGAAAAGTCTTTCTCCGAAGCCAAGAAACAGCATGCGTTCGTTTTCTGGAACCACCCCGCATGGTACGCTCAAAATCCGAAAGGAAATCCGATTTTAAGTGATTTTCAAAAAGAACGGATTAAAAAAGGGGAACTGCATGGCATAGAGGTCATCAACTCGGTCGATTACTCCGAAGAGTCGCTTGCATTGGCCTTAGATCAAAATTTGACCATTATGGGTACCAGTGATATTCACGGACTCATTGATTGGGATTATACCGAAAAAGGGCATGACCGGCCAATCACCTTGGTTTTTGCCAAGGAAAGGAATTTGGAAAGTATGCAGGAAGCCTTATTCGCTGGGCGAACCGTAGCCGTCTATAATTCGTTGTTGGTTGGAAAAGCCGAATTCCTCAATCCCTTGGTAAAGGCCAGTATAGAGGTGATCTCGGCGAAATACATTGCTGATACACAAATATTGGAAGTACAATTGCAAAATATCTCGAGTAGTGCCCTACTCTTTGAAAACCAGATGGAATATAGTTTCTACAGCAGTTCACCGGTTTTTGAAATTCCCGCTTTGGGCACCTATACCCTTCGTATCAAGACACTGGAGGAAAAGAAAACCATTGACTTGAAGCTCGAAGCTATTGGAGCATTTACGGCACCTAAAACTTCTCCCGTTATCTCGTGGCAAATCTCCGTTGAAGAGTAACTATTGAATTTTTTTTCCGTTTCAACAGGCTAGATTAAAATATTTATTTAACTTTGTATTTCAAAGTACTTTTAAAATGGAACCGAATAAATATCTAGAGGACATCACGGAAATCAAGAATATCATGAACCGTTCTTCCCGCTTCATTTCATTGAGTGGGCTTTCAGGCGTATTGGCAGGAATATATGCGCTCATTGGAGCGGCATTGGCCTATACGCGCTTAAAAATGATGTCAAGTGCCAACTACGAAGGGCTCTCGGGAAGAAGCTCTTCCCTCTGGGGCACCGATGTGATCCGTGACCTTAGTCTGATTGCAGGGGCCGTAGTTGTTCTGGCAGCGGTTACCGGGTTTCTAATGACCCTGCGAAAATCAAAGAGGAGCGGAGAGAAAATATGGGATGCTACTAGCAAGCGGTTGGTCGTCAACTTTTTTATCCCTTTGATTTCAGGCGGCATATTTTGTTTGGTGTTGATCCAATATGGTCTTCCCGGACTGGTAGCCCCTGCGACCTTAATATTTTACGGACTCGCTTGTATCAATGCCAGTAAATATACTATGGGCGATGTACGCTATATGGGACTGGCTTTCTTGCTTATCGGTCTAATCAGTACCCAATTTATCGGATACGGTTTGTATTTTTGGGCCTTGGGCTTTGGTATCTTCCATATACTATATGGATCGATGATGTATTTTAAATACGATCGCAATCGCAACCTGTGAAACCCATTCGCAAAATGGTTGTACCGAAACGTTTGTTCAAGTGAAACCAAAAACTATCGGTTAGCGCAGAGTCAAGGGTATCAATTCGAAGAAAATGAACTACTGTCAGTTCGAGCGCAGTCGAAAACGAGTTAGCATTAGGAGTTAGGAGTTAGGAGTTAGGAAAAAATGAGTTTAATCGATAACATCAACAAAGCATTCGACCACCGCATACGGCTGGGCATCATGTCCGTTCTAATGGTGAACGACCATGCCGATTTCAAGATGCTAAAGGAACTTTTAGGCGCTACGGATGGAAATTTGGCCAGTCATGCCAAGGCACTGGAAAAGGCAGCCTATATTCAAGTGGAAAAACAATTTATCGGTCGCAAACCCAATACCCGATATGCTGCCACTAAACTGGGCAAGGCCGAATTCAAGAAGCATATCGATGCTCTTGAAAAATTAATAGGCAAGTAATATTTTTTTTATCATCTTACTTTGAAATTCAAAGTACTTTTAAATACTATAATGAGAGCTATTTTTTTAGAAAAACTTTATGAATGGAGCCTAATGCCCTACCAGGCATTCAAAAAGAACAAGCCTTGGGCATTGGAGATCGAGGACTTGCTCCAATACCCAAATCCCACCTTGGGCTATCAAATGGGTCGTTTTTTACTCCATCATAATTTTACCCTTCAAGAAAAACTGGAGAATCACGATGTCTTTCACGTGCTCACCGGCACGGGCATTACGGTGCCTGAAGAAATCAGCATGCAGTTCTACCTCCTGGGCAACGGAAAGCGAAGTACGTATCTCTTTTCGGTCATCTTTCTAGGGGCTTTGCTCTATCCTGATAAGTTGCCGATGTTCTTTGTAAAATACCGTCGTGGTAAAACTTCATTGCCCTTTCACCAAATTGATTTTTTCAAACTCTTGAACCAGCCCATAGCCCGAATCAAAGACACTTTTTTAATTCAATAAGCCCTTCGATCATGAAAAATAGCTTTGCATACCGCATCAACTACCTCGCTGTTCTCATAGCCATTGGAAGCTTTGTACTGGGTACTTTATGCCTCCTGTTATTTAAAGCCAGTGGAGATACCGGTTTTGTAGGCATCGGCTACTGCTATACACTTCTAGCGGCCTTTGTGAACACGATAACCTTATTTGTGGTGCTTGTCAACGGCCTGATCCACTATAAAGACTATGTCGAACACTTGAAGGCCCTTTTTGTCATACTTCTCAACATTCCCATTGTTTGTCTATACCTAGAACTCCTATAAAAATGAGACTAAAACACTTAAAAAATCGAACCCTGTATTCAGAATTATTCTTGAGCGTTGGCTTTGTTTTGGTATTGCTCGCCGTACGCATCAAGCAGTCCTTGGCCTATATCCATAAAGCCCTATTGTCCACTTTTAAAAACCATAACCTATGAATATTCATATAAAATCCATTGTATCGGCCTTGGCCTTTAGCCTATTGTTCTACAGTAAAAGTTTTGGCCTGAACCTTTTTTTGATTTCCATCGCAGTGGTCGCACTGGTGTCCACCATCGGGAAAAACCGCTTCATTTCGTGGCGGTACTCATTTGTATATGTCACAACCGCCATTTTCGTATTTCTCAATCCCACCGGCTTTACCATTTTTGTTCATTTTATGGCTTTTATGGTCTTTGTCGGCAAATCGATTTCCCAAAAAAGCTCCGTGTATCTCAGCTGGTTTGTAGGATGCATTAACATGACGGCCGCATCGGTAGCCAACTATGTTCAAAACCAAGATAAACCGGAAAAAAAGGAGTCTGGGAAAATTTCTCCCAAACTAGGAAACCGCCTTAAGGGTGGAATCGTCGCAACGGCTTTGCTCTTCCTTTTTGGGATGCTGTACAAGAATGCCAACCCTGTTTTTGGAAACCTCATCGCTCAAATCGATCTTGATTTCATCAGTATTCCCTGGTTATTCTTCACGTTCTTGGGATACCTCATTTTTCTACACCTCCTACGCCCTTTCAATGCGCAGGAATTGGTGGATTTCGACTTGGCGCAAAAGAACGAATTGGAAAAACCTGCTGAGCTGACCCTCATCGGGGAAAAGAAACAATTGGAAAGTGAGCATACGTTAGGAAGCATGGTATTTCTGGCCCTGAACCTTCTGCTTCTCCTTTTCCTAGTAACGGATGTGATCTATCTTTTAGATCAAACGACCATCTCGAATGCGGAGTATTCCCAAGCCGTGCACCAAGGGGTCTATGCCCTGATGTTTTCCGTCGTATGCGCTATCGTGCTCATTCTGTACTTCTTTCGGGGCAACCTTAACTTCTTTCGAGGAAACCACCGCATCAAGATATTCACTTACGTATGGATCGCATTAAATGTCATTCTGGTCGTATTTACCGCCTACAAGAACTACACTTATGTAGAAGCACTAGGGCTTACCTACAAGCGTATTGGTGTATTTGTTTACCTGGCGCTGACCTTAACCGGATTGATTACGGCTTATATCAAGGTGACGGAGGTTAAAAATTTCATCTATTTACTGCGTACCAATATGGCTACCATCTTTGCCTTTTTGTTTTTAAGCGCCAGCATTCCCTGGGATAGGGCCATTACAGGGTACAATCTGAACACCATTGAAAAACCGGATATCAATTATCTTATTGGTCTTGGGGAAAGCAATAGCGAACAACTCTATTCCTATGCCAAGAAAAATAGGCTTGAGACGAATACGGCGGATAGCATCAATGATAAATACAAGGCGTTCGTAGAAAAACAGTCCCAAAAAACCTGGCAGGAATATACGTTGTATCAAATCACAAAAACAAAATCAAATGATGGTTCTTTTTAAACACCGATGGAACCGCATTTCGGTTCGCATCGCCTGTTTCAGTTTCTTTTTGGGCACACTGCTCATGCTCATCGCTTTAATGGCCGAAAATGATCTTATACGAACCCTAGGAATCGTGTTTCTGGTGCTTTATGTTCCAGTGACAATCGTGTTGTTATTCGTCTTATTTGTCACGGCACTTACCAATTTCAGGGATATTCATGAGCATGTGATGACCTTGATCATCGTGTTGATGAACTTTCCGATCGCTTTAGTATATCTCTACTTTTTAAATCCTTAATACCATGAAAATCCATACTATAAAACTTTCCGAATACGGTATTCTATATTTCAATCTATGTCTTTCCATAGGTTTTGCCTTGTTGCTCTTGTTCTTCAGGGTACACTTAACGGATAGCCGATTTTATCTCTTTTTGGTCTGGAACCTATTTTTGGCGGGAATTCCATTTGCGATAACCCAGCTCTTTAAAATGAGCGACACCATGCGCTCCATTCGAAGTATTGGTTTCTTGGGATTCGCCGCTTGGCTTCTATTCTTGCCCAACAGTCCGTATATCATCACCGATTTGGTGCATTTACACAATGATCGCTCCAGTCTGGTTTGGGTCGACCTGTTTCTTGTGTTTGTCTTCGCTTTCAATGGATTGTTATTGGGATTATTATCCATGTTGGATATGTTCACCTTAATTAGCCAACGTTACGGAAACCGAGTTGCGAAATACACCTTGTTCAAAGTCTGTTTACTAAGTGGTTATGGCATCTACCTAGGGCGGTTCTTGCGTTTCAATTCTTGGGATATCACAACGAAGCCCCTTACCCTTTTTTATCAAATCGTTCATAGTTTAAGAGAACCGAATGTATGGGCATTCAGCTTTGCCTTCGGGGGATTTCTGTGGGTTTTGTTTTCGGTATTACAATCCGTACTGGTGAAAAAAAATAGCCTCTAGCCTCTAATTCAAAAAAAATGAAATTTACCCTCAACACAAACTATCTTATTCTAGCCGTGCTACTCTTTCTGATCGAAGTTGCTATTGCCACCTTTTTCAAGTCAGGTTTTATCAGACACACCTTTGGTGATTTTCTGGTAGTCATCCTTCTCTATTGTTTCTTTAAAGGTTTTGTAGCGGGAAAATCGATTTCGATAGCCATGGTCACCTTGTGTATCGCCTTCGCCATTGAGTTTCTACAACTCACGGATTTTCTACAGCACCTCGGCATAAAACAGTACCGCTGGGCCAACTTGATTTTCGGCAATTCGTTTAGCGTACAGGATTTAGTCGCCTACATCTTGGGTATTGCTGTGGTCATTATTTTGGAAAAGTCTTTGTCTTTGGGGCGGCGTATGGACTCCAGATCAGAGACATGAGACAGGAGATATGAGTTATGAGTTATGGGAAGTTAGTGATATCCCCTTATCTCAATAACCACTATCAACCACTAACGTCCAGCGTCTAACGTCCACCGTCTAGCAACCCTACTCCTTGCCATCCACATAATCTTGCAAATAGGCGTAGCGTTTGGTGAGTTTTCCATTTTTGGTCATCCGGGCCCGTTCGAGAACGTCGTCTTCATCCCCATTGAAAAAAGCGGGAATCACCTGTTTCAGAAAGGCGGCCCCAAAGCCAACACTGGCATCGCGTGGCAGTTCACACGGAAGATTGTCGACCGCCATAACGGCAACTGCCGATTTGTTCTTGAAGTTCGTTTCTTTTTCCGTTTTTGGATCATATCCGTAAATGGGCTTGGCAATTGTTGAAGGTCGGATGGTCGTAGCGATGGGGCCGTCAATGTCACAACTCACATCGGCCACCACTTTAATTTTGAAATCGGGATGCTTTACATCTTCACGAGTGTATAAATAAGGGGCACCATCTCCATAAAAATGTCCGGCAATGTAAAAATCGGTCACTTTGGTGAACCTCGTAAAATTCGTTTTGTATTCATGGGGATTGGCAAAAAAATCCGCTTTGTTTCCCCGTACTCCGTCTTTGCGTTTGTTGTATTCCGAAGCATCGATTTGGCAGTATACCGGTTCCTCGAATTCCTCCTCCAGATAGTCCCCCACATTCACTTTCCTTAGGTTCATGGCATCGAGCATTTCACGAGCGCCGTTACCAACACGTCCACGGCCGGTAAGCATAATCTTGATATTCGGCAGTTTGATTTTGTTCAGTTCCGAAATCAATTCCTGCTGATCGGCCAAGGTTTCCGCTTTCGGTAATTTAAAAAGATCGTATTTAAGTCCGTAGGCCCGAAATCCGTTATAGGCACCGACAATACCGGCGTATCTTCCGAAGGCAACGACACGCTGTTCTTTCTGATTGGTGATCACCTCATGATCATACAACTCGATGTTCTGGTCGAGAATCGCTTGAAGCAGCTTTCGATTATAAGGTTGTTTTTTGATTGTATGGGAAAAGAAAAAATACTTTTTGTTGGGAATCAGGGCATCTATAGGCACTTCTTTCACTCCCAAAAGCACATCACACTCCTCCATTTTGGAGGCCACCTCTAGCGCTACAGCTTTATACTCTGTATTCTTAAAAACCCGGATCGGGGAAGGTTCTACGATGATCTCAGCCTTTGGGTAGTTTTCAAGGACTTTTTGACAGGCTTCCGGGGACAATACTACCCGCCGGTCTGGTGGGTTTTTACGTTCTCTGATGATTCCGAATTTCATTCTTTACACTTTAGTTGGCTGTTGGTTTTGGTTTCTGGTTTCAGGTTTAAAGTTTCAGGTCTGCCGAGCTTTCTGGTTTCATCCAACCTTGAGTTCGGATTCAAGTATTTTAAACCCTTCGGCTACGATCAGGTTCCCCATCGAATTTACTAATGGAAGATTCGCCACTTCATATCTATAAAGACCTTGGACATCACGTAACATGCAACCTACTTCGAACATCAGGCATCATGGCCCTTCGGCCGCCCTCAGCTTCCAAATCGAATACTAACGAAGGATTTCACTTCAAGCATCTGACTTCAGACATCAAGTACTTCATATCTCACATTAAGAACCGAACATCAAACTCCTTGAGTCTTGTCAAAAATCACACTACAACCGCTCTTTCCGTTTCAAATGTAACAGATGACAAGGCGATGGCAAAACTTTTTTTGGAATACTTTTTGGGGTATCTTTGTCGGCTGACCCTATAGCATTTAGGGTTTGCGTTAGGGATAGCAGCGGTTACCCCGCACCCATTGTAGCTTAGGCGGAAATGGGGAGGCGTATGAGCGAATAGCCCGCTCGAACGCCCTAAAGTTCTTTGAAAAAAATCATTGAGAGAAGAATAGCTCTGATAGTAGTCCCTTCGGCTACGCTCAGGGTTCAATTCGATAACGGTATGCTACGCCTACCTATCTCATTGAAGGGGCCGACTGGTTTTGACAGCGAGACCAATGGCAATATAAGCATGTCGAGCGCTGGTGAACAGCTCGTTAATCTCATTTTCCACACTTTTAATTGGCGATAATAACTACGCTCTTGCCGCTTAATCTGAATTACAGTAAGATTTAGCCTCGTCTCCGCAAGGCGGAGAAGCGAGATGTTCCTGAATAGCCCTTGTTGACGGCGATTCATTTAGGAGCACCATAAAAGTCAACACAAGGTCGATATTCGCTTTGGTATCGGCACTAAAACTTAAAGAAGCTAAGTGTATGTTAGGCGGTTTCCGGTCAGGCATACATCGAAAACCAAACGGTAACTAAGCATGTAGAAAGTATTGTAATTGCTTGTTTGGACGAGGGTTCGAATCCCTCCGGCTCCACAACACTCAAAAATACGCAGCAGATTGGGTTTTGGCAAAATGCCAAACTCGCTTGAGTATTTTACCAAAATCAAGATGCCCATTGCCTAAGCAATGGGTGTTTTTATTTGCAGAACATGTTAGGAGGGGAAAACGAAGTTAATCCCTCCGACTCCACTTCCAAAAGCTACCTTGAGGTAGCTTTTTTTGGTTGCGCCTCAGGGGTTTGAAAGCCAATGAGCCAAGTTCGCTTGAGCATTTTAGGAAAATTCACTAACTAAAAATGGTAACATTGCTTTAGCGTGTTACCCTCTTGATTTACATTTCTCACTCGCAAAAGCTCGTTTTAAAATGTAAACACGATGTGCTTTCTGTACCTATCAAAGCCCAATAGAACATAGCAGATTTTATGTATCCTAAAAATTCACAGCAAAAGAGATTTTGAGACATATGGATTGAATCCAATTGATATGAACTCCTATTAAAATAGTTAATTAATGGTCTTTTTTATTCAATAATAGGAGTTAACCCAATTTCAAGGAAACTTGGGTCGTGCCCGGCTTCTTTCGTTTAACGGACTTTACACTAAATGAATGTTTCAATTAGTGTAAAGCTTATTAGTTAGATTTGAAATATCGCATATCGCGATATGCGATATTTTTTTTATATTATATTGTTTTTCCATTATTTATGACTTGGAAGATATTGCCTAATTGCTCAATTACACAACAGATATTGAAGAGCAAATTCTAGCTTCTGAAAAAGAAGTAAAGCTCTTCTTAATTGAAAAACTAAATACGTTCAAAAAGGACAGTTCTATCATGACAGCTATTCGTGGAAGTTTGTATTACAGTCAAGCGGATGAACGAATGGAAATCATACAACAGCGTATTCAAAATATAATTGAAGGTTCCGGGTAATACTTTTCAGAATTGGAAATACAACCTGCAAACAAAAAGTGACCTATTCGGTGAGTACTGAAAATAAAAAGTCTTGAAAACCCTATAATATCTACATTTGTTGGGTTAGGTTCTGGTCTTTAAACACATTATCAAATACTGAGTTAGTAGCTGTGAATGAATTACATGGTAAGATATTTATGAATGAAGATTATACGGTAATCTCAACAATGAACCTTACAAAGTCATCTAAGCATAGCTATATAATTGGTGCCGAAATTGAAAACACAGAGGACTATTTAATGTTTGAAAGCACATTGAATTATGTTGTTCATGAGATACTATTGTGGGATGATAGTGACATAGACGAAGAAAGATTGGAAAATAAAATTCCGCAACAATCTTTTTTCTAAAAATCAAAAACACCGATGTCTATATTAACGGAAGAAAAATTACCGGGACATCATTCAAAGAAATTCTAAACAGATGTAATGTGCGGTATGGCTATTGCATAAGATGTGGAAATTCAATAAAGATATTTTCGCCTACAAGATAGCTATGCCCCACTTGTTTTAAAAAATGGAATCAATACAAGAACTCTAATTTTGAAGAAAAATACTGCCATAGATGTGCAACAAATGTTATAACAACAATAAACAATCCATTATGTGCGCCGTGCGAGGATTCATTTACAAAGGAATGTGAGGTGATTTGGCAAAAAATAAATCCTGATATGGCAAGAATTACAAAACATTGACATTTTTATCCACCTAAACATGTATCTTACAGTATTTCAAATAAGTACAATAAACTAATTTAATTTCAACCTATATGGATTTTCCTTATGGGCAACTTATAATGAAATCAAATAAACAATTATGTAAGATTGAACCAGGTTGCGCACAGCTTATTATAGGTTCACCACCATATAGTCACCATGTTAGCCCTTCATCCGGAAATCATAAAAAAGATTTATTGGGACTAATGGAGGATGTTATTCAAAACAGTCACCGCATTTTAAATAACTCGGGAGTCTTTGTAAACATTTCAACTGATGAACGTATGAATGGATCATTATGGCAAAAATCAAATGACGTTGCTATTATTGCCGAAAAATTGGGGTTTACCCTCTTTGATCATATTATTTGGAGTAGAACTAAAATTTCTCTTTTTCGGGTGCCCTTTTCGCATATTATGATGTTCAAAAAGGGTAAAACCATTCCGTCAAGTCCTTCCAAAGAATTAAGTCGAGTCTTCCGTGAAAAGATTTGGCACATTCCAGATTCCCAGATCAGGAAAGACAGCCAAGGCTATAAATTCACAGGTGCTTTGAGTCCAAAGATTGCAGCACTTTTGATTTCTAGGTACTCAAAGCCAGGAGACCTAATAGTGAATCCATTTGTGGGATCAGGTACCATTATTGCCCAAGCTGAATCTTTAAAGAGAAAATGGATTGGCTATGAAATTAATGAAGGCCTTCTTCCATTGATAAAGGAAACCCTAGTCCAAGTGGCAATAAAAACCTCAAGTACCTCAGATCAATGAAAATACTGATGATACTTCTAGGACTACTGTTCCTTATACCGATTCAGGGACAAAAAACACCTCAAAAATGTGAAACAAAAACGTTGATAGAGGTAAAGGAATTGCTGGCCTTCGAGAAGTTTGAAGAAGCTCTCCTAAAAATAAAACAAGCGAAGTTTGACAATTGCCCAGAAAATTGGTTGAAAGAAGAAAAGTTGAATGCCATCAAAGGCATTAAACAAAAAAGTACGGACTCCATTAGGTTGCAGTTAATCCAACTCTATATCAATTACCACCAATTTGAAGCTGCAAAAAGCAAGACTTTGGAACTGCTCAAAGAGCAAACATCGCTTGACACCAAGAAGCGTTGCCTTGACATTATGGCCAAAATTGAGAAAAGACGAAAAGAAAACGACTTATTTTACGATTCGATTAAGTTTGATCAGGCAGACAAACTTATTGGTGTCTTTCGCTATGAGGAAGGAATCGAACAATACAGCCAGATAAAGAATCAATCGAATAAGAAAGCTGCCGCAATTAAAATTAACGAGACTGAATTATCCAGTTTGACATTTATTGGTCAAGTTGGACAATGGCTTAGCAAAAATATGACTCCTATTATCTTGTTGGCTCTGCTTATTTCTTTTTTGACCATAAGATGGTTTATCAAAAAAGGCTCAAGGTCAAGAAAGGTACTTCTAGTGGAAGAAAGCAAGAGCTATCCGGGATACAAGGGAAGATTCGAGCTCTTATTCAATACAATGAACAACAAATACGAGGACGGTCAAAAATCTCTTTACGTAAGTGTTCCCGATAATAGCAATTCGATTAAACTAGGTATATGGAAGGAACAAGACTTGATTGAATTGGCAACGGCAGCAACAGAACTAAAATACCTCCAATGGGCTATTTGGTTGTACAAACGCTTCACAAGACCCGATTATACGTTAAAATATTCAATAGAAAAGGATGAAAAAAACCAACTTATGAATTTCCGTGCTATCTTTGTAAAAAAAACGCAACTGCTCTTTCCTTATCAAAGAGCCACACATGTAATGTGGTGGTATAGAGATGAGGACGAATTGATTTACGATTTGGTATATCGTATACATACCAAAATTAATTCAGGAAAAAGTTAATATCATGAATGTCGAAACTGAAAACTTCCAAGCTTTTGAATTGTATTCTTTGGGATTGGACACCTTCAGAACCTACTTGGGCAACAAAAAGCAGGAAATTTTAAAGGATGCATTGAACAAATTTGGCCAAAGCTTTGAATTGGACCCTCAATTTTTCTTGCCTCGATATTACCAAGCGGTTGTCAAAGATTTACTGGGCGAATATATAGAGGCTTCTACTGTTTTGGAATCTTTGGAAGATGTCGCTCCAGCCGATTTTAAGGATTTAGTTCGATATTCCTGGGCTATTTCACTCTACCATTATTATGATGTGGAAAAGATTGACAAATCAATCGAAACTTTTGAATCCGTTAATAGCAAAAATTCCTATGTCAATCTTCTTGCCCGCGCTGGAAAAATACAATCCATTGCTGTTCGAATGATGCTTTCCTATAGGGATAAAACAAAATCTGCTAAAGCGAAAGAGGACAAAACAAAGATTATTGAAGAAGGACAAGCAATATTGAAAAAGCTTCCCAAACTGAGACGGTTTTCATTCAAACGTGGAAAGAATGATTTGAAGGCTCATGAAATAGAAATCAAATGGATCACATACAATGCCATGGGCTTGGCCTTTATGTACGTTTCAGATACCGTTCGTTATCCTGATAAAACTATAAAAGGCAAAAATATTCCAGAAGAATATTCGGAAGAGCTTCAAAAGGCCATGGATTATTTCGAAGAGGCAGATAATATCAATCCCGATCATTGGGCTATTCTATCCAATAAAGGTTCTTTAAACCTTAGAAAAGCTGTATTAGAATTTTACTATGAAAATGAACTATGGGAGGAGACTCTCAATAATACAATTGATGACTTTAAAAAAGTATTAATGGTTAGACCGGATTATGACTTTGCATATTATGAAATGGGCAAATTACACAGGATGACCAAAAGATATACTAAAGCAATTGATTATTTCAACAAAGCAATTGAAGCACAGAAAAACGGCAATTTGAATGTACCTAAAAGTTCCATTGAAAAACAAATTACGTACTGCCTTCGGGAGTACCCTAACTTTTTTTAAATACTAAAATAGGTTCAAATTTTTTCGTCCCATTCGTCCTATAGGGCCTGGAAACAGTTTGTAGCTGTAGTACCCTTTTAAGTTCAAACTTTCTTTTTGCTATTGCAAGAAGATCCTCCTCCAATGGGTAGTTCCTAACATTTTTAATATGGAGTACCAAATGACCTTTGGATTGCAAGATCCTATGTGATTCATTGACAATTTTTTCCAAGAAACCATTTTTCCAATCTTCATAATTTGGGAATCTGATATGGCTCTGTGTTTCTTCAAATCCATATTGTTCATAGTCAAAATATGGTGGACTGCTAAATGCTAAAGCAAATGAGCCACTTACCAATCGCTCCAAATGGGTTTCGGCCATATCTTGCTTAAGCGTTACGGAGCATTCAAGATGCATTTCATCGAGGCAATATTGGAGGAGTTCCTTGTTCCCCAAATATTGCTCCAGCGAAGGGTCAATGCCATAATAATCACGTTTCAAACTGGCACATCCCAACATCCTTCCTCCGAACCCAGCGCAAAAATCCAATACCGGGTCATGATCACTCGAATAGGACTCGATAATCGCCTTTGCCACTGCAGGCCTGAAATTGGTGACTGCCCTTGTCTTACTAAACACCCGAATAGCATTTCTTAAATAGGTATTATTATAAATCTTTCGTTCGGGCCAAATCGATACGGATTTATCTATTATTTTTTTAAGAATCCGGGCATCTTCAAATCGGTCCATCGGAGAATATGCATCCTTAACCCGTATTCCCCAAATCTGAGGATGAAAGTAATTTGCGATTTGCAATCCAATGGGATTGAGCTTAACCATGTTTTTCTTCTTAATAACATCATTTGATCGAAGATGGGTCAATCTATCAAATTCCTTTTTGAAGCGCTCATCGCTAAACTCTGGATAAGGGAAACCACGATTCATCCAATAGGCAAATACATCCTCCTTTATTCTTTCCTGTACTTGAGTTGACATTTTCAGGATATCCTTGCCCTTTAATTCCAGAATGTAATCAAGATTAGAGACGTTTCTAGGGTTATTTTGCACGGTTTCACTTCTTCCTATTATCATTCATACTATTTAATGATTTTATGCATATCGAATACAAATAAAATCATCATAAATTCCTTTTCTTTTTTCCTGTTCTTTTTCTTCTGGGCCAATATTCGTAAGCTTTTTTAAGTTGACGTTCGTAAGCCGCGCCCTTATTCTCGGATGGTGACATAATTTGTTGAGAAACCAAAAATTCAAAATAATCATTACTTGGCATATCCTTACCATTATCCTTGACCAAAACCCATAATTCAGGCTTATCATTCTCCAAATCAGAAATACAATGGAATCTTAGAATACCATCGATTTGTTCTCTTGTGAACTGGCTGCGGGTAAGCAATTTCAGATGCTCATAGTCGACAGTAGTTTTATTCTTTGCTGTGGTAACCAACTCGTTATAAACGATTAAAGGATAATCAAATTCAATTGACTTTTTGCCCATTGCGCTCAATATTTATGAATTGTCTAAATCAACTCTCTTCAAATTCTTTATATATTCACTAACAAATTTTGAATTGTCACTATAGCAAGAAGATAAAACTAAAAGAATGATTATTAGGAATGGTTTATAGTTTGACATCTTGACTAGTTTTTGTTTAACCAAATGTGAAGGAATCGCAAATTTTTTCTAGACTATATACATTAGTATACAATGCATAATAATTAGTTATCCGTTATTGTTTACTAAAGTTTAAACTCACTGAATCTATACTTTCTCTCATATTTCTGAAAATACAACTTAAGTACCATGTTTTAGTAATAATCATTAATATAATCGCTTCAAAGATATTGTACAGCTTATTATCAATGAGCTTTCGCCTTCTAAAAAGTCTATCAATTTTTCCATAATGGAAAGACTATGAAAAAATTCATAGTCATCAAGCTCAACATATATTACCCTTAGAAAGGAATAATAGACCTTAAATCGGTCTTTCGGCATTTTGGTTGGTATTTCAAACGATAAATAAAGCCTTGGGGAAAGAGACTGTGAAAATAATAAAATCTTTTCAATCCATTGGCATAGGAAAACCTTATAAAAACAGAGGTTTTCTTATGCTTATTACAAACAAAAACCTCATGAAAAATGAGGTTTTATTTTATACTTAACATTTAATCTAAACAATTGTTCTTTAGTCGATTATAATTGATTTAGAAATTATAAGATGTAATTTTTAGCTCCCTCACAAAAGTTCATAAGACCAGTTTCATATTTCGCTTCTAAAACACGTATCATTGATTTGGTAAGCGCGATAAGTTAACACCAACCGTAAATGAAAAGAATTTCTCTGATTGCATTAGTTCTCTGCCTTTGTCAAACAAGTTTTGGACAAGAAAAACCAACGAAGGAACAGCAAAACCCGAAAATTGAAATCGCTAGCGAAAAACCTTTAGTAATAAAGGCCCAACATGAAGTAAATGTCAAAGTCTCGGAAGAGAAGGAACAAAAGAAAAGCAAATCCGAAATTGTCTTTGGCAAATCAACAACGTACCAGATAAAACTTGATGAGTATTTTGATTCTGTTGCCATTTATGAATTAAAACGGGAATTCACCAAGGCATTTTATCATTTTGAACTAAAGCTGGATTTTGGAAGTTACTACGAGCTGCACCAAAAAGCCAAGAAAATAGCAGATATTGATTTTAACAAAAAAAAAGGTAATAACTATGAGCTCAAGATACCCGCTTTAAAGGTAAATAGGTACTACTTTTTAGTCACTACTTCCTCTGGGAAAGAAGAAATTATCGAGGTTTTTGACCTTATGAAAGATGAAGGAAATGAAACCTGTTGCGGAGAGATAAAACAGTGGATGACAGAAATGCAAAGGTTAAGTAAAATCACAAAACCATATCCACTATACTATTACCCCACCCTCAATGAGTTAAATGCCTTTCAAAAGAAAGTGAAAGCTCTAAAAATAAACTTCGATAAAATTACAGACGCCTCTAAAACCGAACTTCTAAAATTAGCGGAAAACGAATTCAAGAATATCAAATACCCTAGTGCCAACCAAAATGACCCCTCATCAAAAGAAGAAGTGTCTAAAAAAGATAGAGTGGTCAAGTTTTGTAAATGGTTAAACGGGAGAGACCACCTCAATGGCGAAGATACTTGGATGTTTACTAATCCGGATTTGGGTATTGGTAAATATTATGACTATTACGGTCTTTATTCGTTCTATGAAACGTACAAGGAGAGTGATTTCAAAGAGTTTCAAAAGAAATCAGAAGAACTAAGAAGTAAAGAAGATTCTATCAAGAATAAATTAGTAGAATTAAACGAAGAGTTTGCCAAACAAGAAGATTCAGGTAAAGCGAAAACAGAGAAAGAAATAATCAAATTAAGTGACTCGTTAGTAGCCAATAGCAATACCATTCACGAAAACAATGAAAAATTCATAAGCACAATAAATTCAAAATTAAAAGATTACGAAAAGAGAATTCATAAGGATACTTTATTTAAAACCATTCCTTTTAAGAGGTTTCAGAACGAAACTGGCTATTTGCCAAATTACCTAAAACAAATAAGGCCTATTACTCAAAATGTATCTACAATTTCCACACATCCCTTAAATTTCGAAAATTCCTTTAAACGTTCTTTAGTTCCCGATTTTGGTCTTTTAGTAAACCGGTTTCCCGGGAACGAATACCGTGGGCTTCCTTTTGTGGGTGTACATATACCTTTTCAACCTGTTAACAAGGATGTAAGCATGGCAGAATCCAGGTTATCATTTGGCCAAAGAACATCTTTTCATGTAGGTATTACCCTAAGTTCCATTGCAGAGGAAAATGTAAGAGATGATTTGTTTAGCAATTACTCATTAATGTTGGGGTTCGGTCATAAAATAATTCATCACGCTCTTCGGTTAAATACTGGTGTGATTGCCTATAATAAAATCGATGCCGTAAATGGGGATAAATCATTCGCGCTTACTCCATATTTAGGTTTATCCATAGACATAGAAATACGAAAATGGTTGGAAGAAATCATCCCATCTTTTACCGAAAACTTTAAAAAAGCTGAATAATGAAAAAGTTTATGTTCTCATTTGTCTTGATTTTGACCTTTGGTTGCGAAAGTCCAGATGATTTCAAACCCTCCAGTTTAATTGATTTAATCAACATAGAAGTAAGAAGCAACAACGTACCAGCAGACGGTATATCCCGAATTCAAGTAATTGCTGCCTTTAGTGAAGATTTTTCCACAGAGGATGACCAAAAAATTGAATTTACTGTTTTTAAAGACAGCTTAGAAAGAAGTAGCCAAGACTTAGTGTTCACATTGAATAACGGAGTTGAGGAAAGAATTTCTGAATTATTTGTGGTACATAATAGGCCTGAAACATTAAGAGTAAAGGCAACCGCATCGGTCAATGGAGTTGAATTTTCCAAAACAACAGACATTGTATACGAGATGGCGTACCCTGAGGAGATTAATGTATTGGCCGATTCTTTGGTAATCAACCCGAATTCTTTCAAAGAATTAAAAATTACTACTGAACTATTACGATCTATTGGAAAAGTAAATTCTGGGATTATTGCCGAAACTATTGTGGTGGACACTCTAGGAAATGAACGTGGTTTGTTCAATAATTATCAAAACAAGATTCGAGAAATAGATTCAGGAAAAATCGAAAATAGATTTACCCTGGGTAATGATGACTACACTGGTAGGCTATTTGTGATAGTTTCTACACAAACGGCAACAGAAACGGTAGGAGACTCAATAGTAATATTTTCAAAAAACAATTAAATCATGACTTCTAGAGAATTTAGAAAAAAAGTAGTTGAAATTTCAAGTGAGGAATTATTAATCAAAATGGAGAAACTCCTTTCTGAACATGGGTTAGAAGATGTAAAAGTAAATGGATTTGAAGTTTCACCAAGATTTTTACTGTCTGACAAATCGGAATGTGAGGCAGCAGGAAGAGAGTGGATATGTCGAACTAAGAACGGTGTAACTCGTTGCAGATGTCAATAATTTATATGGAAAGAAAAAAAAGAATATTTGAAAGCAAATATATCCTTTCAAGTGAACTAGCCAATAGGTATAAAAAACGTGAAGAGGACTTTCTATCATTAGATTTACAAAACCTATCAAGAAATGAGCTTTTTAAGGCACGAGAAATTAATCGCCCAAAAAAGGAACTCCATGAAATGGCATTGGAGAGAGCAATAGGTCCTGTAGATAACAGTAAGGAATATCCCCCAAGTATTACAGCCCGAAAAAATGGCATCCCAGTTTGTCGTCTATTTGAAATGGGTGCAGTAGATGAGCCAAAAGGATTTGGGTCTGGTTTCTTAATTGCACCTAACATTTTAATCACCAACAATCATGTTTTTCCGAATGAGGAGATGACATATGGCTGTGTTGCCAATTTTGGTTTTGAAAGAAAACAAAACTCAAAAACAATTGATAATGGAATCAGCTTTAAGTTGAGAGGGGAAATTTTTTTTCATAAAAATAAGAACCTAGACTATTCACTAGTCTATGTCGAAGAAAACGCGATTGGTAATAACAGTGCTCTAACAGAACTAGACTTTTTACCATTAATAAAATCAAAAGGTAAAGTCCGTAAGAAGAGTGAATTAAACATTATTCAATATCCTAATGGGTTCGTAAAAAAATATACCACGGAAGACAACTTCGTGACGGAAATTGACGACTCAATTGGTGTAGTATATTACTCAACAGATACTGAAAAAGGATCATCAGGTTCTCCTTGTTTTAACAAATTCTGGGAAGTTGCCGCTTTGCATTTTACAGGAGTTCCTAAAACTGACCAGCATGGTAATTGGCTGACAAAAAACGGGGGGATTTGGAACAAAGACATAATGACTGATGATGAAGTGGATTGGATTGCAAATGCAGGAATAAGTATCAGCAAGATTGTTGAAGATTTAAGGTTGGCAAGTAACAACAATCCCAATAATCAATATTTAAAGCGTGTTCTTGAATTTTCCCAAGATCCCCTAAAAGTAGAATCCAGTCGTCCTCAAAAAACAACAACAAGTATGAAAAAAGAAACTTCTAATGACATAGCTTCAGGAATAACCATGAATTTCTATTCTCCAGTAGAGATTAATATCAATCCATCAGTTGGATTGCCTGAGAATACTTTAACGGGACTTATTTCCGAAAACACGGTAGAAAGGAAAAAAAGATATGATGAGAATTATTTAAATCGGAGGGGCTATGATGAATATTTTCTTCCAGATTTTAAAGTTCCTTTCCCAAAGGTTAAAAAAGAAATCGAGAACCAAATGTTCAAAAAAAATGGCTCAAAAAACCCCTATATAATTCCCTATCATAATTTTTCCCTTACAATGAACAAAGAAAGGAGGATGTTAATGTGGTCAGCAGCAAATGTAGATTACAACCCCAAACATCGTGATAACCGAGATAGAAGCGATTTTGGAGATGGTGAATGGCGCGAGGATAAAAGGGTCCCCACAGAATATCAAATTTTAGACTTAGAGTTCTACAAACCTGCAACCCTTATCGATAGAGGACATATGGTAAGGCGTGATGACAATGTCTGGGCTTATCAGATAAATGGTAAAACCAATAGTCTTGGCATTGAATATGCCAATTCCGATACTTTTCATTGGACAAACTGCACTCCGCAACATGAAGCATTTAATAGGGATGTAGCCCAATATAAAGGTGTTGGAAAATGGGGGATTATGGAAAATGCAATAAAAAGAGTACTGGAAAAAGGTAAAACCAATAACGATTATGGACAAAGAGCCTGTGTTCTTTCAGGGCCAATTTATGACAAAAACGACCCAGAATATTTAGGTATTCAGTATCCCTTAGAGTTTTGGAAAGTTTTTGCTATTGTGAATAAGTCAAAAGAAAAAATCGTTTATGGTTTTATTCTTAGTCAAAAAGACAAAGTGCTGAAATCAGGACTTGAAAGGGAGGCAAAACCTAGGTTTTCGAGAAAAGTCAGAATGATGCAAAAAAGTCTCAAGGAAATAGAACTTAAATCAGGAGTTGTTTTCGACAGGATTCTGCACAAATTTGATGTTAAAGCAGAAGACGATAAATCAATAGATTTAGAAGATAGTTTAGAAAACTTTAAGTGGCGTTAAACTTGCTATTCCGAAAACTGTCACAACTTTCAAATAAAATAGTTAGAGTCGAAAAATTAAAAACTGTCAAGCACCATTTACTTTAGATAAATTATAGAACTGAAATGATAAGAAGCTGTTTTAAAAATCTGTCATCTGAAAATCGGGTAGCACTTTATGAAAAAGTACTGTTGAAAATCACCAAAGAACACGAACATAGAGACAGTTTGAGAAACTTATTCTCCGATTGGGCCACAAATGACGAGACCCTAATAGACATACTGAACTACCTAATAAATTACGGTTATCCAGGCAATGATAGTGAAAGACATGCAATGTCTGAAAAAAAGGAGTGGCTTCGACAAGGAGGGAAAATCAGAATTGCAATTCCTAGCTATCTTTTAACAATCCAAAGATTAAAAACACTAAAGTTAACTTTACAAAACTCAGTTAGTAATTTAGACATATCTTTAATTGGTGTTAATATCCATGATGATCTTACAAGTGAAGAGTACTTAGAAGCGATTTCTGAAATTCAAGATCTTCACAGATTGAATGATAAAGCTTTTGATGAAGCAACAAAAGAAATTATATCGATAAGATTTGAGGAGATTGATAATATGTGGGTAACATGGAATGAAAAGAATCCGAATTCCTTACCAGAATTAATCCAATTAAAAGACCAGGGGGTAAAAATTTTAGATTTATTGGGACTAGGCTTTAATATGGAAATGAACATGGATGAATTCGTTGGACTATGTTTTAAAATGAAATCTAGCAAATCTACCGAGTTATTTAGACCTGGTTGGGGAGATGCAACAACATACTTTTATTGGGATTCAATAAAAAACCCTGATATGCCTTATGGATATACCAAAACTGTCTCAACAAAAGAAAGTTTTTCCAAACCAGAGGCAGTTGGCGAAAATCGCATTTTCCATATTGATTTAATTTCTGATCATTCATTTGCACTAAAATAGCATTAGAAATGTCATATAAAACTTATTTACAACATAATGAAACACTAGATGACCTTTGCGAGAGGCTAAAGAACAAATCACAACTTATTGCTTTGATTAATGACTTGTTGGTATTTGAATTGACAGAATTATCGAATTATGATTATTTTAAACAGAGTAAGTTTGAATCTCCAAAAGAACAGGCCATTGAATGGTTATACTCTTCCCCTTTTTACATTAGAAAAACGGGAGTCTCAGTATTTAACAAGCTTTTCAAACAATCCATTGAAAATGATGATTGGAATTTACTCAAAACGTTGTTGGGCGTTACTAATGCAAATAAACAAGGGGTTTCTCAAAGACTTCTTACAGGACCTTTCAAAAAGAACATTCCTGAAATTAATGAACTAGAAATCTATCTAACTTTGCTAAACCTTCAAAAGGAGTATAAAACTATTGCAAATATTGAGAACTACTGGAAACTGAAATTCTCCTTAAAAGAAAACCCTCATTTAACAATAATATTAGTAAATGTCTTTATAAAATCTTCTCCAAGGAAATCACTTCAATACTTCAAGGATTTAGAAAAATTTCAAAAAAATCCACCCATGAGAAAAATAAGACTCATCTATTTGGCAAATTTAAAAGTTTGTCTATTGAATCTAATTGACTTGTACAATAATAAAGAGAAAGAAATTGAGAAAGAGACTCAATTCTTCATAGAATGGTCGTATTCTATAAATAGCCTTTGGTTGATTGATTTGATAAAGGATGTTTTAAGTCTTAGAAGATTAAAAGACATTAGAGAGAGAATTTTAAGTCATGACAGACGCTTCTTAGAAGATATAATGGTCCCTAATGATTTACCACTTAAATTGGTTGAGGACTATGAAATTAAAATGGATCTTTTACCTCATCATCTTGAACAATTCACAAAAGGCACTAACTCTAATTAACTTTTATTCTAAATGAGTAGCAACTTACAATCAGATACGTTTTCTGTAATCAAGAATCCCAAAGCTTTTGGCAGTCTTTACAATTTTCAATTGGATCTCGATAAGAATTACAAGAAAAAAATCTTTGTGGATTCCTCAGATTATGTTTCATTGATAGTTGGTTCCCATAATTATTACGACATAACAAATAATGATTATTATTTTCGGTTTTCTCATTTCAGCCAGAAAATGACAATACTACATGCTCTTATTTACAATCAGTATTTAGGGGCTGTTCGATTGTTAAATCCGCATATGTTTGAGTTCATGGAAAAAACAAATCCTAGTGAACCCAAAATGCTAAACTCTCTAAAACTTGAACAAAGTGATGAAATAGTAGATCGGTTATCTCTAATTAATCCGCCCCCAGAGGAGATAGCAAATAGACCGCTCGAAGAAATACTTCCTTTTGAAAAAGTAGAACAAGAAGCTGAATCCAGATTTAAGCTGATGTATCTTATTGATAGGGAACATCCTAAAAAAAGAGCCACATATTTAATTGAAAATAAAATTATTTCGTTTGAAGTAGACAAGGCTTTTTCGATTCCAGATATTGTGACGACTGCACTATTCAAAAAACTCTATGCAGCTTTAAACAGAATAGAAAAAAAGAAAAATCAAAATAATTTTTACGATGCCCTAGCACTTTATCAGTTACAACAAAAGCTTGTCAAAGCTCAAAAACAAATTTCTAAAGAACAAAAAAATGTAGAAATCCCACTATTTTATGGCCGAGGTAAGATATTAACAGCAGTCGAAGAAATAGCGAACGAGCCCAGCCTTAAGGTTAATGGGATTCCACCTTTTACCTTCAGTGGCGAATCAGGATTCCACTCAATCGTTCAAAATGAAGATTTTTTTATAATTGATGCACTTTACAAATTTAAATCTGATGAGAAACCCTTAACATTCGAAGACTTTTTCCAAGAGATAAACAATTTCTATTCTAGTACAATAAAATTGGCCGACAGCACAAATTCACAAGCCATGAAACAGCTTTCCCCAAATAGCAGTCTCATAAAAAAAGCTGTCCACCTTGATTTTTTCAAGAAATGGTGGGAAAAAGGAAAAGGAGAAATGGATCTTAAAAAATCTTTGAAAATATTACACGGTTTTGAACAAGAAGAACTAGATGTTCAGGAGTTAGAATATATATCCGATGAATTTGAAAAGACCTACCAGAATGCTGAATTACAGATAAGAGAACAAAACCTAGGTTTGAAATATGCAAAAATTGCTTTTCAAAAAAAGTTTGCAGAATCTCTTAGCGAAAAGTTTAGTAGAGGAAAGCTTTTGTATGACTTAGATCAAGAATTTCTAACACGGTTTTCGTATCCAACTGATAGTGTAAAAGCAATCAAGAGTTTCATTTATCGACTATATGACTCTTATCAGGGAGATACTAATAGCACCAATGATGCCAAGATGGATATGATTGCCTATTTACAATTTGTTCTTAATTATGATATACTCAGGATTGATAGGAATGAAGACAAAAAGGATAAGCTTGAATATTTATGCGCAATGTTATCTATTTTATGGATTGAAGAGGAATATGAACTCATACACCAGTTTTGTATGGAGATAACAAATACTTTCATAGCTAATTCGATAACAAAAGAAATTGATAATTACTACCCAAACTACCAAATAGCTTTTTTACACGCATCTTCTATACTAAGGATAAATAACTTAAATAATTCCGAATATTCAAAAATTGATAGAATTCTTAACTGTGTACATGTCAAATATGGAGAAAAAACATATAAGGTTTGGTTAGGTGAAGCATTTGTCTATTCTAAACTTTGGGAAAGCGTAAGTAGGAAAGTAAGTATACCCGAAATAAATAACATAACAAAACCACTTAGCGATAACCAAGTAGTCAAAAGAAAAGAATATTATAAAAAGTGTAGCGAGCTTTCTCTCAAATCTTATGATAAAATAAAGGAGTTGCAAAAAGATTTACCAGAAAAGAGAGAAAGAAATCGAAGGGAGTTCTATGCACTAAATGTTTATATATATATTGAAATATTAAATAGAAAAATAGAAAAATTTCCAGGAGATTTAGATCAGAAAGTTAAAGAGTTAGAAGCCGTTTCTGAAGATTATCTAAATCACGAAAGATATCTAGATACTCTTGCCAGATATGATCAAAGAATGGCAGCAAAAATTGCCATTTCTGACAAACCTGACAAAGCTAAATTCGAGCTAAGAGTAGCCAACGCCTTGAGAAGAATCAATAGTGCAATAGAACTAGCTTCTTCAAATAAGAATTCAACGGATATGAATCTTTTTAATTCTTTAAAGGATGAATTAGAGCGAATGAATATTGATGGTCTAGATTATTTCAACGATAAGGGTGAAAAATAGAATTGCCTTGGTCAAATCATGAAATTAGGGTCTTTAAAACTATTAATGCGCTCCAAAAGTCACCTATTCGGTGAGCATGAAATCACAATGACTTCAAAACCCCTACATATAGGTAATTCAAGCCAAAGGTTCAAGTCCCTCCGGCTCTTTACTACAACAACCCTATACAAATGAATTGTGTCATCGATTTAAGCAAATGATTTCTTCAAAATGGAGCAGGTATAAGCCTAATGATCCCATGTGCATTAGAACAAACTGGCTTACTTGACTATCGGGAAAGGGCACGGGTAAGGCCCTAAGTTGAAAATCTTGAAAAGCGGACTCAGTTTACTTTTTTTTGAAAAAAAATAAGGTCTCATCACCAAAAACCATCTACACAAGATCCTATACCATCTGTACATAATAGGATGGAAACTGCTGATTTGTTTTCTAATTTGAAGGAAATATCGCATAGCATGCATCGGTCTAATCTCTAGCTCCCCACCAAAACTAGATATTATATGGAACTTAACCCTACAACCCGCCAAAGCACTTCGAAACCTATCGACTTCGGAGCGCCCGAAACGCTTTATCATAAAAAAAGCCACAAACTTCGAAGCGCTCAAAAATCGCAACCTACGTATCCCTTACCACATACCAAGCTGGTAGGTATTCCAACCATAGAGGGCATGGAATTCATCGATACAGAAAAAATAATACGGTGTGAAGGACTTCAAAAATGTACTTTGATCATTACTACTGAAAAGTCGGATATTATCAGTTCGTACAACATCGGCAAATTCGTAACCCTTCTTGAAGAAAGTGGATTTTTCTACTGCCACCGTTCCCATTTGATCAACCTCCGGTTCGTGAAAAAATATACGCGCGAAGGGTATATTTTTTTTAGTGCCAATTCAAAACCAGTTCCTTTGGCACGGAGAAAAAAATGTGCTTTCCTCAATCAGATCAGGCATTTGTAAGTGTAATAACCCTATCTCGAAATCCTACATTTCTTGACATTCTTTTCAAATTCAGCGATTATCCCTGTTGATGGTAATGGGTAGGAAATATTGCTTTTTCCCACGTACCTAGTACCCCTCATCATAACGCATTTCGGTGTAACTATCCGGCTATACCAAATTGTATACCGTTGGTGCCTAAAACCAGTGTGTTGGTCAGACGGTGTTTGCTTAAAGGTGTAACAAATACATACCTTGATTCCACGTTGTTGCCAGACCCACGTATGACCATCAAAAAGATCTATTTACCGGAAGCCATGGAGAATGAGAAGTTCGATTATGGTTTTATGAATACGGATGTGATTGTACAGCTCGATAATGAAGATAAGTTCGTCGCAAATTTTATAGCCATCAAGAAGTTGGTTGAAGATATCGAGAGCGATTGGAAAACAAAAAAAAATCCTTCAAAAAAATACTACTGGTCTAGAAATATGGTAATCGTAAAAAGCTTGAAAAAAAAAGAACTGTTGCCTATGATCGAGTACATGATCGATGAGGGTGATTTTCAACTGGTTTTTGAAAAATTATAGTCTATGATACTGGATGGCTTGAACTACTTAAGGGATGAATTGAGTTTTGGACTTGGGCTGCCCGCAAACGAGGTGATCATAGAAAATTTACGGGTGTTGCATCAAAACGACAATGCAAATGGCCTTTATATTTCGCTATTTAATATTGAACAAGAGAACGTGCTTAAAAATACACCCCACCACACGCAGATAAACAACCAACTTCGCTACAAAGAGCCCCCTGTATACCTGAATCTTTTTGTTTTTTTCGCATTTGAATTTTCCAATTATGGCACTAGTCTTCAGCGCATGTCCGATACCATAGAGTATTTCCAGAGCAAATCATGGTTTTCAAGTGAGAACGAAAGGGCCGCCAATCCTTTTCCCACAATAATGAACAAGATGGTATTGGAGCTCTTCAGTCTCAATTTTGAGCAGATGAACCACATTTGGGGCGTCTTGGGCGGAGATCATTTTCCGTCTGTGATGTACAAATTGAGAATGATAAAACTACAGCGGGATATTGATATCGCCGGCCCGGAAATTACTACCATATCCATTAATTCATCAGTATCCAACTAATATGAGCTTTACGCTATCCTATATCGATTTTTTTAACATTCGAGTGCTAGACGTAGACAGTGGAAACCCTATTGATGGAATACACTTCATTCCCAGTGCAGAATGCAAAATGAACTTGGAAAAACACCGACTACTACTTAAAAAACGAACAGGGGGGCTCGACATTTACTACCAAGAAAATCCGGAGGCCTCCAGTCCATTGCTGGCACCCATTAAAAAACGTACTAGGTTCGGTTTTGGTCTTGTAATCAGTGATCCGAACTTTTTTTCTAGCTACGAACCGGATCTCGACGATCCACCACAATTGTATTTTGACAACTTGGACGGTGCCGGCGCAATATTGGCTGGAGCCGTCGAAGTACTAAGCGAGAACGCCCAAGTACAGGTGGTAGATACCGCGAAGGTATATGCAAAGACCTTTTCCGTGGTCACTGACCTTACAGTTGCACCGGCCCCCTCTTCTTATTCGATAAAAGAAAAACATGGGCCAGCAACCCTTCAAACGGTACTGATCGATAATTCTTCAGGTACGAACAAGGTAACCACAAAACTCAATGACCCTATACAGCAAGCTGCATCTTTTGTAGACGCCTCGGGTCCCTACCTGCTCGAATCGGATAGCGGCCTACCAGCGACCAGCACCATTTATTTAGATGACCAACTGGTAAGGCAAAGCCTAACCGGTATTATCGATATCTATTGGGAGACCGATCAGGATACCGCACCGCCAGGAGGCACTAGTTATGAAATCAGATTTAAATTAAAATAACATTAAAATGAACTATTATGAATACACCTGGAGTTTATATTAAGGAAATACCAACGTTCCCGCCTTCGGTGGCAGCGGTGGAAACTGCCATACCGGCTTTTGTTGGTATCACGCAACTGACTACCGATGCCGATGGTGCTTCGTTAATCGATGTCCCCAAGAGAATTACCTCTCTTCTGGAGTATGAACAGCTCTTTGGACCTGCTACCCCACAGTCCTTTTCAGTAGCTGTGGAACAGGATTTTTCGGAAGTACCGCTCCAGATTAGGGAAACCCGGATAACCATTAACGGAACGGTTCCAACACAGCCTACAGATGCCGATCTGCTGTACTATGCCGTTCAGTTGTTCTATGATAATGGTGGTGGTCCTTGTTATATCGTATCGGCCACTGCTGGGAATTTTATCAACGCCGTTGACGCCTTGGAGGAATTTGACGAGCCTACCATTATTGTTTCCCCAGGAGCAGTGAACGAAGGAAATTATACGGGTATTGTCGATGCGGCCCTATTACAATGCAACAAATTGCAAGATCGTGTAGCAATTATCGATGTACCTGATGGGGTGCCCGGAGGTAATACTACGGTGGCAGATATTGATACCAATTTCCGCACCCCGATTATCAGCGATTTGAACATGGTGAAATACGGCGGCGCCTATTACCCCTATTTGGTAACCGCCATTCCCTTTTTGACCGACGATTCGGTAATTACCGTTGCGTCGCATTCCATTACACTATATGATACTTCTGACACCGATGTAACGGCCACCACTACAGTTCCGATACCAGCGGCCATCCCGGCAGGAACCGCACTTAACGATGGTCCAACCAATATTCCCGATAATTTCAATCAGGTCTATACCTCCATCAAGGTTTACCTACAACAATACACGGTTACTTTAACACCGAGTGCGGCGATTGCAGGAGTCTATGCCCGGGTAGATAACGATCGGGGCGTTTGGAAAGCACCTGCCAATGTAAGTGTACTCAGTGTTCAACGTCCGGCCATCAACGTGACCAATGATTTGCAAGATGGACTCAATGTGGATCCTACAAGCGGTAAATCGGTAAATGTCATTCGCACCTTTACCGGTCGCGGCACCTTGGTCTGGGGCGCACGCACCCTCGCGGGCAATGATAGCGAATGGAAGTACATGCCGGTGCGTAGGTTTTTCAACTTTGCAGAAGAATCGATAAAGAAGGCCACCGGGCGCTTTGTCTTTGAACCCAATGATAAGAATACTTGGACCATGGTAAAGACCATGATCGAGAATTTTTTATTGGTACAATGGAGAGATGGGGCCTTGGCAGGAGAAAAGCCCGAGCATGCATTCTACGTAAAAGTTGGTCTGAATCTCACCATGACCGCTGCCGATATCTTAAACGGGTTAATGAATGTTGAAATTGGAATGGCTGTTGTGCGACCTGCGGAATTTATCATTTTGAAGTTCTCACACAAAATGCAAGAATCTTAATATCCTTTTAATAAACAGTAAAAACTAAAGTTATGAACGAATATCCGCTACCCAAATTTCACTTTCAAGTAGAGTGGCAAGGTTCCAGAATGGGATTTACGGAGATTACCGGTCTTGATGTTGAAACCGAGGTAATCGAATATAATGAGGGTTCCAGTAAG
This sequence comes from uncultured Flavobacteriaceae bacterium, assembly GCA_947494565.1. GTDB lineage: Bacteria > Bacteroidota > Bacteroidia > Flavobacteriales > Flavobacteriaceae > Maribacter_C. The sequence continues at coordinate 29,643 of CANLVG010000015.1, forward strand.
GAATATCACTCCCTTAAAATGCCAGGTAGGCAAAAATTTGGGAACATCACCTTGAAACGAGGGGTCATGCCCTTGGATAACGAATTCTTTGTCTGGTGGAATACGGTAAGCCTCAATAAAATAGAACGAAGGGATTTGACGATAAGCCTGTTGAATGAAAAACATGAGCCGACGATGGTTTGGCGTGTAAAAAATGCCTGGCCTGTTAAAGTAATTGGGACGGACCTAAAAGCTGATGGTAATGAGACGGCCATAGAATCTTGCGAATTGGCCCATGAAGGGTGCGTCGTCAGCAATGAATAAATGCTATGCCAAGTGCCAGTCAAACATATTATCCGCCCGTAGGTTTTCATTTTAGCGTGGTCTTTGACCTTCCTGGTATCAGTGACCTTGACTTTAAATTCAAGGAGGTTTCAGGGATGAATATGGAACTTGAAGAAGAATCGGTGACCGAAGGAGGCGAAAACCGATTTATCCAGAAGCTTCCTGTACGGGCGCGCTATCCCGATCTAATCCTCAAAAGAGGGTTATTGACCAATTCCGTACTGTATAAATGGTGCGAAGACGCCATAGTCAACCTAGACATACAACCCATTACCGTTTGGGTAAATCTGTTGAACGAGCTACACGAGCCCTTACAACAATATGTTTTTCAGAATGCATGGCCCAAAAAGTGGAGTATCAGCGATTTCAATGCAGAGAGCAGCGATGTGGTATTGGAAACCTTAGAGCTGGCATATCAATTTTATAGAATAGAAACCCCATAGATCATGGCAGTAATCATTAAAAATTTGATAATAACCGGCGAAGTTGGAAAAGCTGAAATCAACAAAGGCAGTACCAATACCCCGAGTAGAAATACCAACGAAAAGCAGCAACGCATCTTGAAATTGGAAGAATTCTCCGATCAAGTGATTCAGATTTTTAACGATCAAAAGGAACGATAATGTTAGACGGTTTTTTAGGGAAATTAAAAATCCTGCCCTTTAGTCAATCTGATAATGTACAGGCCGCCTTGCCTTCCGGACCGCCGTTCATTGCCCAGTTCAATCCGGAGTCCTTTAGCGTGGCTACAGAACTGGAGTATGCCCAAGAAGATCCTGCACATGGAGACGATGGAGAAGAAGCCAAGTTTAAATGTATAAAGCCCCAACAGTATTCCTTTGATTTTTTAATAGACGGTACTGGTGCGTCAGGGGAGAAGAAAGAGGTGCTTTTGGAGATAGAACTGTTCAAGGCAACAGTAGGTTTTTTCGGCCCCATTCATCGCCCACGATTTCTAATGCTCAGTTGGGGTACGTTCGTCGCCAATTGCGTACTTGAAACCTACACTATAAACTATAAACTCTTTAAATCGGATGGTACTCCCTTGCGAGCGGTAATCTCGGCAACTTTTAAGGAACACAAACCCAAATTGCTGAAAGAGCTTCTCAAAAACCTTGGATCTCCCGACCTCACCCATTCCCATGAAGTGTTGGACAAAGAACACCTATGGTGGGTATGCCATAAAGAATACGACGCTACCAAATATTACATTCATGTGGCCGAAAAAAATAAACTCAACAATTTAAGACGGTTAAAGAACGGTAAACGACTGTACCTACCGCCAATAGAAAAATAGACTATGCCAGCGATACCTGTAAGCTTTGTGACAGATCAAAAGGACACTTCCCTTACCACTTTTACCATTAAAGTGGATGGAGAGGAGCTTTCCGCCGCCTTCAATATTCTTTCTATGGATGTTTTTCAAGCAATCAACCATATCTCTTTTTCCCGCATCCTTTTGTACGATGGCGATGCTGCCAAGCAAGATTTTGAAATCAGCGGAGGGGAACAATTTGAGCTTGGGAAAGAAATCGAGTTGTTTGCAGGCTATCAGATGCAGGAAACCGCACTCTTCAAGGGTATTCTGACCAAACAAAAAATCAAAATAAAAAGCTCTGGTGGTAGTTTACTTTTTCTTGAAATAAGGGACCTCGCCTTTAAGATGACCTTAGATCGGAAATCCAGGTATTTTAAGGAAGTTGCCGATACCGATCTTTTCAGCCAGATTGCCCAAGAACACGGTATTGATATCGATACGGATCTCTTAGGTCAGCACCACTTGGAAATAACACAATACCATGTTTCCGATTGGGATTTTATCGTTTCAAGAGCCGAGCGCCTTGGGGGATATTGTCTTTTCCACGAGGGACTCCTCAAGATCAAAAAAATGACACCCGACCCCTTGGGGGTGATAAACCTTACCTACGGTGTAGACATTTTTGATGCCGATTTGGAGATGGAGGCCCGCACCCAATATGAGTCTGTAATGACTTCCTCTTGGGATTATACAAAGCAAGAGCTATTGACTGCAGAGGTCTCCGATGTAAGCGCTCCGAGTCAAGGTTTTCCAAATGGTTCCGAGCTTGCTGAGGTTGGGTCAGTTGGTAATTTCAACCTAAGGCACAGTGGCCATCTAAGCCAACAAGAATTAGATGCATGGGCAGAAGCACAAATGATCAAATCCAGATTCGCGAGAATCAGAGGTACCGTAAAGATTCAGGGGAACGCGGCCTGTGCACCTGGTAACTCGGCAGAATTAAAGGGCTTTGGAAATCGATTCAATGGTTTGGCTTTTATCTCCGGTATACGGCACACTATCGGGGATGGAAATTGGACCACTACTTTACAAATTGGGGATTCACCGGAATGGCATATCGAAAAGTATCCTGTGAATACCACGCCAGGAGCCCTATTCAACCCCGCAACAAACGGTTTGCTTATTGGCGTGGTAACGCAATTGCAGGATGACCCGAATGGGGAGGACCGTATCCTTATAAAGATACCTTCCATAGATGATAAAGATCAAGGAACCTGGTGCCGGATAGCCCGGCCCGATGCTGGTGAAAATCGCGGAATCATTTGGTTTCCAGAGATTGGTGATGAGGTAGTGCTGGGTTTTATAAACGACGATCCCAATCAGCCAGTTGTTCTTGGTATGCTTCACAGCAGCGCAAAACCATCCCCACTGCCCGGTTCGGACGATAATCACCTCAAAGGAATCGTCTCGCGAAGCGATATGCGATTGACCTTTGATGATGAAGGTAAAATACTCACCCTACAAACCCCTGAGGGTAATAAAATAACCTTGAACGATGATGAAGGCAGTGTGGTCATGGAGGATAAAAACGGAAGTCTCATTAGGATGAACGCTGATGGAATCACCCTGGAAAGTAGCAAGGATATTGTTTTGAAGGCCACAGGCGACATAAAAGTCGACGGGATGAATATAGCGCATAAGGCACAGCTGAATTTCAAAGGTGAAGGCAGTGCGGGAGCTAGCCTCACCAGCAGTGGCACCACCGAAGTAAAAGGATCATTGGTAAACATTAATTAAGATGCCTGCAGCAGCAAGAATATTGGATATGCACACCTGCCCTCTCATAAATCCAGGTGGGGTGCCCCATGTAGGCGGGCCAATATTACCCCCGGGCTGTGCCACAGTGCTCATTGGCGGATTGCCAGCAGCGACCTTAGGCGATATGTGCATTTGTGCAGGTCCCCCGGACACTATTGTAAAAGGGTCGGGAACAGTAAAGATTTGTGGAAAACCAGCAGCCCGCATGGGTGATACTACGGCTCATGGCGGCAGTATTTTAGGTGGTTTGGCAACAGTAAACATAGGAGGATGATATGGAATTTGATCAAGAATTTCTAGGACAAGGATGGAGTTTTCCACCAGCTTTTACCAGAACCCATCATCAAGTGGCAATGGTCAAGGGCATTCAAGACATCTATGAAAGTCTTGATATACTGTTCACCACTAGTTTAGGGGAGCGGATCATGAACCCCACCTTTGGTTGTGGTTTGGCGGAGTCGGTTTTTGATGCGATGAACACAGGAATGTTGGCCTACATTCAAAACTTGATAGAAGTGGCCATTTTATACCATGAAGCCCGGATTGATGCTCAAAAAGTAGAGCTAAGACCAGATGCCACGGAGGGCATACTTTGGATTTATATCGATTTTACGGTACGGACGGATAACTCAAGATTTAATTACGTTTTCCCATTTTATTTAAATGAAACGAACTAATTGATCATGGCTGGAAATTGTAATCAGAAAAACCCATTAAAACACAGTGGTACCAATAGAATGGACCGACTGCGGAAATCTTTGTTTCCTGAAGAGGCTAAGGTCGATGATCGGCAGTTGGAAGATTTAGTGTTATATGCTCGAAAATATGCACAATACATTCAATACTACGGCCCTCAAAACTCCTTAGATGGAGATTGGACGGGGTTTTTCTCCAATGACCCAACGGCCATTTTCGCCTCCGTGGTAAAACACCCCTCTAAGATTTATTTTGAGTTTTACACTGGTCTCAGTGTATATTTACAAGTTGATCGTTCAAAGAACCCAAGCCTCCTTTCCTCCCATTTTAAGCTATTTTTTCATGTCCCACTATTACTCCTAAAGGAAATAGGCGGGCATTTTGAGCGCTTGGAAAAATTTCACCCGCTTCGTTTCTTTATGCAACGTCAGTTTAATACCGAATTGCGAAACGCCTTGGAGAAGCTCATTGCTTATTACAAAGGAGCTATAAATCAGGGGATTTTTACCGCTGGGGCGATTGTACCCTCAGACTATGACGCACCGGGAAGCATTACACTTCCTGATCTTCTTCTGGAACATATCGAGGACATGGAAGCGGTAAGCGCGCTTGATCTGGCTGCCTCATACCTTGACACCGTGGTCGGTACAGATTGGAATACTTTTTACACGAGCATTGCCGCCAACGATAATCCCTATCTGGAAGGAGTCGATATCTTCGAGCGAATTTACGATGCACTTAATTACAGTCTGCTAACCCAACAAATGTTAAAGTTTTTTGTGGCGACCGAGAACTTGGGAAAGGAGGCCGAACAGTATTTAAAGCAAAGTCTTGAAGAGTACCAAGAACACCGCCCCGACTACGCACTATTTCTGGCATTTGCACAATTGTTCCGGAACAATCAGGACCAACTGAACAAGATTACTGAGAGGCATCTCAACTACTACTATAAAGATATTCTACAGCTCACACCAAAGGCCGCCGAACCACAGAAGGCCTTCCTCACCTTTGAACTAAGCAAAAATATAGCAGATCATCTACTATCATCAGGTACGCTTTTCAAAGATGGAAAAGACGATCTGGGCAAGGAAGTGGTCTTTCAGCTAGATCAGGATATCGTCGTGAATAAGGCAAGTATCGGTGCCCTAAAGTCCCTTTTTATTCCAGAGAGACAAGCCCAACCAAAGAATTACCTAGAGCCCATGGCCGCATTTAATGTAGCTACTGCTGATGGTTTGGAAGAACCCTTAAAAAAAGAACAACATAGCTGGCCCGTATTCGGTCTTATACCCCCGGTTTCTGAAAAAACGATGCCACACGCCCGCTTAGGCTTTGCACTCGCCGATCAAAAACTCTTCTTAAAAGAAGGGTTTCGTACGGTTTGGATCGTTGCCGATTTAAATACAACACCGGGGTACCAAAACTATCCAAATCTATTAAAAGCCAATTGCACCGGAGAAAAAGAATGGGTGACCGTGGGCGCGGAAAACAAGTCTACCCTCATATCGTTTACATTCGACAATTATTTTATAGTGATTTTGGCCTTTGAGGCCGAGGCCTTACCTATAGTTCCCTATAATGCCGAAGTACATGGTCCTGGGTATGAAACTGAAAATCCGGTTATAGCGTTAAGCTTAAATTTTGATGATGAAGCTTCCCAACCGACCAATTTTGAACGCTACACAGACTTAAAAAATCTCAAGTTTACCAAAATGTCCATAGTGGCGACCGCTAACAATGTTCGAGATGTCATCGTTCAAAATGATAATGGCATCGTAGATACTACCAAACCGTTCAACCTTTTTGGGGCAAGCCCCACCGTTGGTTCTTCTTTCATTATCGGAAGCAAAGAGATAACCGCCAAACCTTTACAATACCTGGGTGTACAATGGGAATATCAAGAAACCTATAGCACCGCTGGATTTTTAGAAAATAATGCCCCCAACTCCTTTCAATTAAAATTCAACCACCTGAAAAATGGAACCTGGGCAGGCGATGCCGGGTATACCCGGAATCTGTTCGTAGATGGTAATGCTGGCTTTGCCCTAAAATCCAGGATTCTTTCCATAACCGATTTATCCGATTTGAGCGTTCATGATGATCTCGCGAAGGAAAATGAGCCATTTAGTACTGGTGCGACCAACGGTTATTTCCGTTTTTCCCTGGGTCGTGACTTTGGCCATGACGAATATACCAACGCCTACACACTGGCCATGATAGCTAAGGCTGGAGGGACCGCCTATGTAAAACCCGCTAATTTCAATGATTCCAACGCAATACCCAATGCCCCTTACAATCCGGTTGTCACCGACTTTAAACTAAGTTATATCTCGGCCTACGAGGAAGTACAACAACTATTTCACTTACATCCCTTTGGAATTACGGCCGTAGAAGATCAAGCATTGGAGTATGTGTTTCCTTCCTATGAAAATGAAGGAGAGCTCTATATCGGTATCGCGGATCTGGCCCCGCCCCAAAAAGCGTCGTTTTTGTTTCAGTTGGCAGAAGGTACTTCCAACCCCTTAAAAAATCCGACCCCTGTAAAATGGTATTTTTTACAAGAAGATACGTGGATTCAATTTGCCGATCAAGATGTTGATGACAAGACCAATAATCTAAGTGGATCGGGCTTGGTAGGCCTCTCGATTCCGGATACCGCTACAAATAAAAACCACCTATTGGATTCGGGCCTGCATTGGATTCGTTTGTCCGTAGCAAAAGATAGCGATGCCCTAAATCAAATCATAGCCATAAAACTACAAGCAGCCCAGGTCACCTTTTTAGATCAGGACAACGACCCTCAGTTTCCGGCAAAGACCCTCCCACCAGGGGAGATTACCAAACTTAAGAGCAGCGATCCAGCCGTCAAGAAAATTGATCAGCCCTATAACTCTTTCGGAGGCCGTGCACCGGAGACGAACAACGATTTTTACGTGCGGGCCAGTGAACGGTTACGGCATAAAGATAGGGCCGTACAGATATGGGACTATGAACAACTGGTTTTGGAGGCATTCCCTGAAATATACAAGGTGAAATGCATAAACCATACCCAGATATGCAGAGATACCAACAGTACCATTATCGCTGATAATGAACTAAAACCAGGACATGTACTGGTCGTTACGGTACCCGATCTAAAAAATCTGAAATTAATAGACCCCTTAAGACCATATACTAAAAAAAGCACCTTGACCAAAATCGATGAATTTTTGCGAAGCCGAATATCGCCTTTTGTAAACTTAGAAGTCCAAAACCCCAAATTTGAGGAAGTACAGGTCGATTTTCAGATTGCCTTCTTACCCGAAATCGGAGACATACAATTCTACTCGGACCTATTGAAACAAGCTATTATTGAGTTTTTATCTCCTTGGGCCTTCGATTCCAGTTCCGAGATTTCCTTTGGAGGGAAAATCCACAAATCATCGATTATCAATTTTGTGGAGGAACAGCTGCATGTCGATTTTGTCAAGGAATTTAAAATGTACCACAAAAAGGACATCGGCATGAAAGACTCGGATTGGGGAAAGGTAGATTTAGAAGTGATCGAGACCCAAGTTTCACGCACCATATTCGTTTCGCATGCCACCCATATAATTAGGGAAGTGATTTAAATAGATAGTATGATAACACCTGTAACCATAGATAAGAACAAAACCTTACTCCCAGATCAGGATTATGAATTTCTGAGAGGACAGGGTATTGAATTCATTCAAAATTTATCGGGTAAGATATGGACAGATCATAACACCCATGACCCTGGCATCACTATTTTAGAATTGTTGTGCTATGCCCTTACCGACCTGGGCTACAGAACCTCCTTTGAGATGAAGGATCTACTAACAAAACCAGGAGGAGGGTTTGATCTCCCCGAAATTAGCGGTTTTTTCCCCGCTCATGAGATATTGACCACGAACCCCCTGACCATTACCGATTATAGAAAACTGTTGGTAAAGCTAGAAGGGGTAAAGAACGCGTGGTTAAACCCGATGACCGACTCCAATGCCCCAGACTACCGGCAATCCGAAGTCCCTATCTATGCCAATTGCCATGAAGACCGATTGGATTACGATGTGCTGAACACCCTTGGAAACCCCAACCACCCCATTCAACTTACTGGCCTTTACAAAGTACTATTGGAGCTGGAGATAGATGAACAGTTTGGTTCTTTGAACGATTACGACCTTATGTATATCGTAAAAAGAGGTCCATTAAAAGGATTGCGGTTAAGTCTTGGAATCAGGGATGAAAGCTTTGTAAAAAAAGAAATGGATCTTAGTGAGACCTTTGTTTCATTAACGGTTACCAATTCACCAGTAGAAACATTACAAGGCATCTGGACATCAGAAATTTCGGTGTCCTTGAGCAATGGAGGCACCGAAACCTTTCAAGAGGTGGTAATCCGTATTATATCGGATAAACCCGATTCCGATCTTCCTCCGTTGGTTGTTACCGCCTTGGACTTGCAGAATCTATTGGAAGAAAATGTAACGGATAGTTTGTTCCCGCTTTTCTGGAGTAAGCAACGGACTATAGACCAAATCATTGGAAAGGTGTGTTGTGTTCTCGACGCCCACCGCAATTTATGCGAGGATTTCCTAAGTATCGATGTTGCAAAGGCCTGCAGAATTGCATTATGTGCCGATATTGAATTAAAACCCGACGCCGATATTGAACTTACCCAGGCAAAGACGTACCACGCAATAGAGCAGTACTTTAATCCGCAATTAAAATACTATACCCTCACCGAACTTCTCGACGAGGGACTACGAACCGATGAGATCTTTAATGGTCCCTACATTGATTATAAGATAGAATGTAACGGAGAAAGCGTATTCGCCAAACCAGGGTTCAATAAAACAAATGAGATTGAAGCCACCCAATTGCGCAGATTTATCTATACCTCCGATATTATTAATATTCTGATGGATTTTGAAGAAGTAATCGCCGTAAAAAACGTGATGCTTCGAAAATATGACGCCAATGGACAAGCAGTGGGGGAAAGCGAAAAATGGTGCTTGGAGATTCCCCCAGATCACCAACCTGTTTTTTATATCGAAAAAACCAAGGTGCTCTATTACAAAAACAATATTCCTTATACGGCAAAGGCTATCGAATTTGAAAATACACTCATGCAACTTCGTGAACTGGCCAAAAAGGCTGCCTATGTGGCTCCTGGCCAGACATTACCCATTACACAGGGCGTCTATCGTGAAACGGATACCTATTTTACGGTTCAGAACGATTTTCCCATGAATTATGGGATAGGGGAAGAAAAATTACCTTCCAATACAAATGCCGAACGAAGGGCAAAGGCAAAACAGCTCAAAGGATATCTAACCTTCTATGATCAACTGCTGGCCGATTACCTCTCGCAACTGACCAACGTACGAAATCTGTTTTCACTTGATCCCACAATAAAACAGACTTATTTTTCGCAGTACTTGGACAACAGCATTATGACCGGAGTAGATACCGAATTTGAAACGGAAATGTATTTGGAATCAGGAGGGGCCATACTGTTGGCCGATGATGAAAGGCGTACGAAGCTTATTGAAAGTAAGGAGCACTATTACGAACGAAAAAACAAGATTCTAGATCATCTATTAGCACGTTTTGCAGAGCAGTTCACGGATTACGTGCTCATGAGTTACTCCTTGGAAGGGGATAAGCTCAAAATAGGGGATGATCTGATCGCTGACAAGATCAACTTTTTACAAGTCTATCCTGAATTGAGCAGGCAAAGGGGAAAGGCCTTCAATTATAGGCCGGAAGATCCCACTCAAATCTGGGATACTTCGAATGTGTCCGGACTTGAAAAGCGATTGAGCAGGCTATTGGGCATTGAAAATTTTGACCGCCGTAATCTACATTGCGCCCAAATTACCGAATCTATGGCAAGAACCCGCAGTGTTACTGGCAATTTTCAGGCAGTCTTTAGGAGTCTTGGAAATACCCTAGTGTTCCGATCGCAAGAAACCTTTGCCAATAGAGACGATGCCCAAGAAGCAAGTTTAAGTGCCTTTACGACCGTACGTCAGGCATCCGCCTATGCGGTGATCGATCTAGGTTCAGGAAATTTTGGGTTTACCATTACCGGCGGCGGTGTTACCCTTACCCATGACGGTGTTTTCTCAAGCACTTCCGACACTTATAGTGCAATTCACCTGATTATTGCCACCTATGACCAATGGCTTAACTCTGATACTATTTGTACGGACGAAGGCTTTCACCTAATCGAGCACATACTTCTGCGACCCTTTAGCGACACCGATGCCTTAATGGGGGTTTGCCTTCCCAAAGACTGTGCCTTCTGCGGAGAAGAAGATCCTTATTCCTTTAAGGCATCCTTGATACTACCCTACTGGCCAGGAAGGTTCAACGATATAAATTTTAGGCAGTTCTTTGAGCAAACGGCCAGAAAAGAAGCACCAGCACACATACATCTTAAGATTTGTTGGGTAAGTAACGATCAGATGATGCAACTGGATGAAAGATACAGAGCATGGCTGGAAGCTAAATCTACCAAAGATTATGACCCAACGGAACTGAGCAGTACGCTCGGAGAATTAATCGACATTTTACAACAATTAAAAACAATAAATCCGAAGGCCACGCTACACGACTGTGAGGAAGATGGGGATGAGAACCCCGTACGGCTCGGATTTACCAATTTAGGAATATTTTAATACCAACGCTATGAGCATATTTACAGAATATCCCGTGTTTGAACCGAATCAGGTTCTCAGTTATACCCATTTGAACGGCTTGGTCGACTATCTTGAAGAGCAAGATCGTCTTACCCGCAGAAAGCTTATTGGCATCGGTATTGCCTGTGGCATGCAAGTGCATTGGAAAATGGGCCCTGATATGCTGCACATTAGTAAAGGTGTTGCAGTTACCTCCCATGGCTATATTATCTGTCTAGAACAAAGGTTCTATGATCGTTACCAAACCTATACCCTTCCCGAACAAGCTATGGAGCGAAATGGCGCGAACGACGTTGCCCAACCTCCGTACCAATTTTTTCAAGATGTCAGCGGAAACGAAATTGAAATGTGGGAACTTTTGCCCACTGATTTCGTACCGGAAGAAGGGGAAGAAACTCCGGAGACCCTTGAACAACCCTTCTTGGACGATAAGGTAGTGTTAGTATACCTTGAATGTGAGCGCGAATCGCTGAGAAATTGCGATATCAATGATTGCTCGGATAAAGGGGCCAAAATGACTTTTGATGTGCGGGTATTGGCAATCAACGAAAATGATGCCCTAGCCATGCTTCAGACCGAGGAACAAATAGCGGAACTCCCAGTGCATCAGCATGATCATCCGAAATACAATCTAAAATATCTTACCATTGAAAAAATAAACCCTTCCAGATTCAATCTAAAGAATTTTCAAGAAATATACCTAAGAATCAATGACATACGCAGCAAGCTGAATGCTACACTGCCGGCCGCTTTAACCGATTCTTTTGGCGCCTATGAACACTTGCTTAGGGAAGTTTATCCCAAAGCCGATTTTCCCGCTGGCCCTTTTCAGGATATAAACGCACATTTCTTGAATGTAAGTGTCGATTTTTTGCAAAACTTATTCTCATTACAATATGTATATGATCTGTTATATGATATGGTACAGGGATATAATGAGTTTATTAGATTGGCAAATCAATATACCGCAGAATGCTGTCCCCATCCCGGACGCTTTCCCAAACACGTATTATTGGGCAAGGCATTGTCCGATAGTACCGCTTTTTTACCGAATCCGACCACATCTCCTGGAGCTTTTAACCCCTTGTCCGCGCAAACCGGCTTGGCTCCCGGAACCACGCCACTGGCCTATCGGCATTACTTTATCCCCGCAATGCAATCTTGTAAACAAGATGTACTGCTTCAACGGGTACGATCGGTACACTATCGCTTATATCTTAGTGCCTATCGCTATGATACTGAGATAATGCGTGAAGGTGATATTCGGATTACTCCGAGCAAAGATGGGGAGTACACCCTGTCGGATAAAGCCGTTCCATTTTACTACAATTACAATAGTGGGGATGATTTTCACGCCAATTGGTCCTATGATAAAACAGTATCGAACCGTTTAGATCGGGTTTTTTCCTATCGGTTCATGGATAGCAACAACCATCCATTAATGAGTAAAATGGAGGCTCATAATTTTTACCGGATCGAAGGGCATATAGGAAAAGGACTGGCCACCGTACTAAAAAATCTCAGCGCACAGAAAAGAAGTTTGGGACTTTCTTTTGCCCTTGAACCTATTTTCATAGGAGTAACAGGAAATGACAAGCTTGATGACAAGGCCATGAGAGATTTAACCGCCGCTGGGCAGAAGCTATTTATGTGTAAGATGCGCGATTTAGACGTTATCTTCTTAATCCTGATCGCCATCCTGTTTTATTTGCTTTTTATACTGTTGGCCCTATTGGCGAGAGTTGGACGTCAATCATTTGGACTTATGACGACTACTTTAAGTAGCACAGCTACTTCCGACGTTCCGCCCAACTTTGCAGGCAGAATTTCCGGCGATTTCATCAGTAAAAAAATCGCCAGACAAGAAAGTGATGAAGTACTGAACAAAATTCGTAAGGAAAAGGGGTATGTGAAGGGAACGGTAGTCCGGGAACTGAACAAAACCAGTGAGGAAGAGAATCTTAGTTCACTCTATCTTGAAATCAACGATGAGCAGGCCAATTTAAGCTTGCGCGACCGTACCCAGACCGTTCTACAAAGAAAGTTAAAAGATACGGCAAAAGCGAAGGAGATTACAAACGAACTCTACACTACCATGGCTTTGGTAGACAGTAGCGAAGAGGTAATGAAGAGCCTAAGTGCCGAATCCATTTCCAAATTCGACTTTGACCTCTTTTCCAGTCGGTACGAAACTTTTGTGGCGTCTTATGAAAATTTCACTGTCGAGGAGCCATCCGAACGGCTCAAAAAAAACGCCCAATATATCGAGGCCCGTAACTATGCCAGTAAGAATATGGCGACTTTGGCCACGACCGAAACCCAGAGCCTTTTCAGTAATATAAGCAGTGAATTTTCACAGCGATTTCTTAATATTCTTGCAGAACTCACATTGCCAGGTTACTCCAAAAAGTACCCCGGAATGGAGCATAAGGCGGGTGTCCCAAAAGGTGGCACCTTGATTTTACTTTATGCTCATAAAGACTTTATTCAAAAAGAGTTTATCAACATATTCGATGATCTTAAAGGAAGGTTTACTCAACCCAATACAAATGGATTTACCACGGGCTTTAATGGGTCGTTTGCGACAGGTGTCGGATTCAACAACAATGCCACTTTTGAAGGCAGTGATATTCTCGTAAACCGAGAAGCAAGTGACGATCCGTTGGATAATTTCGTTGTTTTAGGAGACTTTTGCCTACCTGACCGATGCTGTGACAGCAACTGTGACGATCTCTATGACGAGGAGATAGAAGTGCAGCAGGGAACGGTAACCGGGCGTGTTATCAATGCACGAACCGGAGGCATCATCCCACAGGCGCAAGTAACCGCCTCACACACAAGCACCTCAGAAACAACAAAGGCCCCGGTGAAAAGTAAGGGCCAATATGAATTAAAGCTTTTGCCTGGTGGATACAACATCAGCGCATCCGCAAAAGGATTTACCACGATTTCCAAGACCAAGGCGGTCAATGCCGGTCAAAATGTTGACCTTTCTTTTGAGTTGATACCTGAAGGCGGGCGTGTAGTATTGATAGAGGAAATTAGGAATGGGTCAGCTGGGTACGACACCGAAACGCCTTTGGGGAAAGAAGCCCTTCGATATTATGGTAGTAGGTATACGTATTACGATGCATATGCCCTAAAAATGGAAGCGGATGCCGCCTCCGATTCGGAAAAAGAAGCTGCTGCGAATGTAAAATTGGCGATCAACACCATTACGAGCCCTGCAACAAACCTCACAAAACTTAACAACGAAATCAAGCGCGCCAATACCATTATGGTACAACTACTTGGAAAGGCCGAAAATGAAAAGTCAAAGGCCGTGATCATCGAATCTATTCGAACTGTCAATAGCGCTTATCTCGATAAACTGTCATTAGTTTCCAAAGACAAACTTACCGTCGGGACCAAAAAAACACTAGCGGAGGTGGCAAAAACCACCAAAAAGGCGGGGGTTGACGTGACCAAAACAGTAAAAGAATGGACAACAGGATACAACCTATCGGAACGGCCTGGGATCGTAAAAGAATTGGCGGGTTCAAAAACAAATAGACGATCAACTAAATGAAAGGGAATGATCATATCATCAATGAGACCATCCTGAATTTTAAATTCTTTGGGGCCGAAAATCACTTGTCCATTCCCGATCAGTTAGAAAACTGGTTCATGCATACGATCGTAGACCATATTTCCGATGTCTTCGACGCCTTTACCAATAAGGGGGAACATATAGAAATCGATCAACTGCATATTGATCTCGGTCAAATGAACTACAAGCTTTTTCAGGAGGGCTTAGAGGCTGTTTTTAAAGAAAAACTAAGACGGAAAATCGGGGCTTTGCTAACTGCGCCCATCAAAGAAGGTGGTGAGTCAAGGGTAAAGATCCATACCAAAGAAGAGTTACTTGAACAGTATTTCATTCATTTTATTAAACTTGGTTATCTACCTTGGGAGGCTGCGCATTTGCGTATTGGCGATTTGGAGAACGAAATTTTGGAAGCGAATCGCAATGTTCAATTTTCCTTATTAAAGGCATTAGTGCCTTTATTGCATCAAGAAAAGATACAACGGCGCTTGTCATTCAATTTTTCCGCTTCGTTCATTTTAAAAATGAAGCAGCTGATATCCGAACGCTATGGGGTCATACCAGAGATTTCTCCTTTTCACCTCGCCGATTTCAACACCACAACGAAAAGGAAGCAACTCTGGAAAAAGTTGGCACACTCACTGCATTTCGGAAGAAGTCCACGAATAAAAAAAGATCAGGCCCTAACAATAGCGGAAAGGGAACCTTTAAAACCTAACGGTAGTGCAGAAAAGGCTGAGTTAACTCTAAATAATGCCAAGATATCGGTTTCCGATGCAGGAAGTGTGCTAATGCACCCCTTCCTTTCCCCTCTTTTTGAAAATTTGGGGTTAACTATAAATCACACCTTCAAAGATGCAAAACAACAAGAAAAAGCAATAGGCTTGCTTTTCTTTATGGCCCGCGGGCATATGGATTTTACCGAGCCTCAGGTAACGTTACTCAAACTTTTGTGTGGCAAACCCATTGCAGAGCCACTTCAATTTGAACCCAAAATTTCGGAAAAGGAGAAAGAGGAAGTACAAGCCGTACTACAGGCTGCTATTGGACATTGGAGCGCATTGAAGAACACGGGCATTGAAACTTTCAGAAACACTTTTTTAAAACGAGAGGGACAATTACTGATTGAAGACGGCTGCATGGAAATTACCGTAGCACAGGAAACGGTGGATATCTTGTTAGATCAGTTACCATGGTCTCTTTCACGTGTGAATTTACCTTGGGTAGACCGACAAATTCGAGTGAACTGGGCCTAAGAAAAGGGGTATGAAAACAAAAACAGCACCGACTCTTGCTTCTACACGGTCTACCCCGACCACTAAAAAAATCACATCCCGACCTTACTTTAAAAAGTCGGTTCAACCGAAATTAAAAACAGGCCAAAAAGGAGATAAATATGAAATGGAGGCCGACCGAATGGCGGATGCCGTCGTAAACGGGCAACCAAAGGACCAAGAACTTACGATCACTACCAACGGAATTCAAAAGTCAGGATTATTTGGTCAGATAACCAAAGGAGTACAACTTCAGGAAGAAGATGTACAGCCCAAGGAAGAAGAAGAAATTCAAAGGGAACCAGAAGAAGTCCAAACCAAAAAAGAGGAAGAAAAAATTCAAAAAGAGGGAGAAGAGGAACTTCAGTTAAAGATGGAAGAGGAAGCACTCCAGAAAGAGGAATCGGAGGAATTGCAAACCCAGTCCGAAGAAGAAGTCCAGACAAAAAAAGAGAAGGAGGAACTTCAAAAGAAGGAAGACGAACTGGAAGTTCAAAAAGAAGGGAAAGAGGAAGCACTTCAAAAGGAAGAAAACGAACAGGGTGCGAATGAAACGGAGCTCGAAGTTCAAAAAGAAGGGGAAGATGAAGCGCTTCAAACGGAGAATCAAGATGAAATACAGGAGCAAGAAGATGAAAAAGTGCAACAAGCGGGAGATTCTGACGGTAGTTTTGTCGATGATACCGTTAGTACCCAAATAAAACAACAGCAGGGAATCGGAAGCCCTTTGCCCGAAACGGTGAAGGCAAAAATGGAAAATCAATTTCGTGCCGATTTTAGCGGTGTTACCATACATACCGACGATACTGCAGTCGTGCTTGCCCAGATGCTCAATGCCAAAGCGTTTACCCATGGTAGCGATGTATACTTCAATAAAGATCAATTCAAACCCAATACACGCGATGGAGATCATCTGCTGGCCCATGAACTAACCCATACCATTCATCAGGGAGCTGTAAGCGAAAAAGAGGAACAAGTAATTCAATTGGAAGAGACCGAAGGGGAAGGTTACTTGATACGCCCTGAAATCCTCAAGGCAATCAGTATTGCCAGGGGTGAAATCGGAAAAATCAATTCAAAGTTGATCAATGCAGATAAGACCCGCATTGGTTGGGAGAAGTTGTGTCAGATTTTTTTCACTGCTTTTGGTAACAAAGAAGTAATTCCTGAGCAGGTCATCAAGTACATTACAATGACCTCAGTGGGGGGCAAGACCAAAGATGCCCTGCCTAGCTGGTGTGGGATTTTTGTCTGGTGGGCCCTTAAAAAGGCAGGGGTACCCTTGCCTGACTGGAAGTTGGGGGAAAACATATTGCAACATACCATTCCCAGAAAGCCAGGAGAGCTTCCTAGAAAAGGTGACATTGCCTTTGACTTTAAGCCCAATCAACACTTTGCCATGGTTACTGGTGTAGAAGATCCTGCTTCCGCCGCTGGAAAAAGTTATAACGATATAATGGTAGCCACCATTAATGGGAATACCGCGGGTAACGATAATTTGGGAGGTCAGGTAGAGGAAAAATGGG
Organism: uncultured Flavobacteriaceae bacterium; assembly: GCA_947494565.1. Lineage (GTDB taxonomy): Bacteria > Bacteroidota > Bacteroidia > Flavobacteriales > Flavobacteriaceae > Maribacter_C. The sequence goes on from CANLVG010000015.1 coordinate 46,832, forward strand.
AACCCATTGGTAAATGGCGCCAAGATCACGCTTCCGGCTTTATGGATCCCATAGGAAAGCTGAATATGCCCGATGTACCCCTAGTGCAAACGGCAGTAACCCCTGATGAAGAATCGGAAGTGCCATCCCCAGTATCCGAAGAACAGGTTCCGACCGAGGAGGAAATGGCTTCCGAAGCAGAAAAACAACAGCAGTTAGATGACCTTGAAAATCAGGATATCACTACCATACCCGATGCGCCCGCCGAAGGTGAGACGGTCATAGCTGTAGAACTCCCACCACTACCACAAGTAACCGATACCGAGGAGGTAGCTGAAATTGAGGCCTTAGACCTAGAGGGAAGCTCAGATGAGGCCATGGTAAAATTCACAATGGCAGGGCCATCCCAGATCGCCGAAAACTATAGTGGTCTAGGTGGTGAGCTAGAGGGAAAGGTAAATAATGAAAAAAAGGAAATTGCCGATAATCCACCGAAAATCGAGGTGCGCACTAGTGGTACATTGGATGAAGGCATTGTACCTCCGGATCAGCTCGGTTTGCCGTCGGGTCAGGAAATTTCGGATGGATCCTCAGGGAACGACCCAGGAGATTTGCAAGCCACTCCCCATGAGGACAAAGGTCCTGTACCCACCAACAAGGAGAACGAAAAACTGTTGGACAAAAATGACAACGAAGGCTTCTTAGGTTGGCTAAAAAACAATATGGCCAGTTTTATGGCCAAAATACGCACTACGGATCAAGGGGTCAATACTAGCGCGGGAAGCAGGCCTAATGTGGAACTGGAAGGGGATGCCGATCCCGAACGGATGAAAAATCAGCGCTCAGAGGCCGATAGCCAAATAACAGGACAACGGGATGTTGTGACCGACAAACTCAAAAACCATCCGGGCCAGTCGAATGTGCAACCGAAGGAAGTCAATGCCGAAAAGACGGCTACTGTAAATGGGGAACCTACAGCTGAAGTCCTGACTGAAGAGCAATCAAGTCTCAATGACTTTGCCGAGGCTCCCTTACCCAAAAATGTGAGATCCAAGGCTGATGAAATGATGCAACCCGGATTGCACGCCAATTTAGACGAAGCAAAAAAGAATGCACAAGATGCGGGGAATAAAAGGGATACAGACAAACAAGCCGAAATAACGCATGCCGAATCGGAGGCGAAAAAGACAAGTGAGAGTGCTGATAAAGAACAGCGAAAAATAGTTCTGGACAATCGAAAAACAATTGCCGATAAACAAAAAAAGGGCATCGAAGATGCCTACGGACACGTCAATGATTTCAAGAAAGATGCCGATACCGAACAGACCAATAACAACAAAGAAATCGGGGAAAAAGTAAAAACCTCCGAGGCCGATGCCAAGAAAGAACTCGAGGCTGGCGAAAAAAAGGCAGAAGACAAAAAGAAAGAAAAAGAAAAGGAAGCTGCTGATAAAAAGAAAGAACTGGAGAAAGACCAAAAGAAAGATAGCTGGTGGGACCGTGTTAAAAGCGCCGTAAAAAAAGCGGTAAAGGTCATTACCGATGCCATCGATACCATCTTCACGGCCCTTCGGAAAGCAGTTGCCGACATTATCAAAGCCGCCAAAGACCTTGCCATTGGTTTGATCAACAAAGCTCGAAATTGGATAGTTGATAAACTCAACAAATTCCGAGATTGGGCCAAGAGCCAAGTAGATAAGTATTTAAAAGAACATTTTCCAGGTTTGGCAAAGGCCATCAATGATGGCATAGATAGCGTGGTGGATACAGCTATCGACGGGGTCAATTTTGTGGCCGACGAGGCTATCAAGGCAGTAGAGAAACTGGCCGCAGCTCTAGCTGCGGCTCTTGACAAGATATTGTCCGTATATCAAGAAGCTTTGAAAGCAGCCGTAAGAATTGCTGGTGCCGTGGCCACCGGAGACTTTGCCGAAGCATTAAAAATCGCGATCCAAGCAGCCTGCGATATTGCAGGTATCGATTCACAACCCATTTTTGATTTTATAGATAAGGCAAAAAATCTGATCATGGATATTTTGAAGGACCCGAAGTCGTTCCTTAACAATGTCATGGCCGCAGTAGGCGGAGGAGTACGCGGATTTTTCAAGAACATAAAACAACATTTGATTTCAGGCTTGATAGAATGGCTTACCGGAACCCTCTCGGAAACGAGTATCAAGCTTCCCGAAACCTTTGATATCATGGGCATTTTCGATATGGTAATGCAGATCTTAGGCCTTACCTATGCAAACATCAAAGCGCGTATCATCAAGAAGTTCCCCCCAGCAGAGAAAGTATTCTATGTGGTAGAAGAGGGCCTTGCGATTATTAAGCGTGTCTTTGATGAAGGGCCACAGGTGCTATGGGAAATCGTAAAGGAAAAGCTGGCAAACTTGAAGGAAATGGTGATGGGGGCCATTAAGGACTATATCATTAAAACGGTGGTTTTTGAAGGCATTACCTGGCTACTAGGGCTACTAAATCCTGCCGGGGCGCTAGTGAAAATCTTAAAATTGGCATTCGACCTCATCATGTGGCTGGTCGAGAAGTTTCAACAAATCATAGACTTTGTAAAATCGGTATACGATTCTGTGGCAGCCATTGCCAGTGGTCAGATCGGGGCGGCTTCAAAGGCCGTCGAAGATGCTATGGCAAGAAGTCTTCCCGTATTGATCAGCATGCTCGCCGCCATGGCGGGACTTGGTGGAATAGGACAAACCATTCAAAAACTGATTCAAAAGGTTACGGATCCGATCAATAAAATTATCGATGGATTGATCGACAAGGGCATTGCCCTAGTCAAGAAATTTCTCAAATCAGGAAAAGATGTAGCCAAGAAAGTAAAAGATAAGCTCATCAATTGGTGGAAGGCCAAGAAGAGCTTCAAAGGCAATGATGGTAAACAACATAAACTCTACTTTAGTGGGGAAGGAAAGTCTGCAAAATTAATGGTAGCGAGTAATCCCGGGCCTTATGCGACATTTCTCGGTAAGGTCGAAACAGGTACTGATAATGACAAAATAAACGCTAAGAAGGAGGCAGTGCGGATAGCCGATGAGATTTTCAAACTTCAGCAAAAGCATATCGGTGTTAAGGACGAAGCGGAAAAGAAAAAACAGGAAGAAGACCGAGCCAAAGCCATTCAGAATCTTTTAGTCGAATTAAGTAAACATACGGAGAAGTTGTTCGGTTCCGAAATGCCGGAGTCCGATGTAAAACACGATAAAAAAAGCGAAGGAGGCGCAGATCAGGGAAAACTTGTGGATGCTAAAATACTGACCAAAAAGCTTCCTAAACAAGGTACGACAGGTTCCGTACCCGACTCCTCAAAAAATAAGGTTTTCGATAAGTTAAACTATAGGCGTTCGGGCAAAGGAAGTTATTATGTGAAAGGCCACTTGCTCAATCATAATCTACACGGTCCGGGAAAATGGTTCAATATGGTGCCATTATCACGTAAAGGCAACTCCAATCATGAGAAACAAGTAGAAAGTAAGGTAAAAAAAGCGGTTTTAAAGAAAGGAGAAGTGGTTAGATACAAGGTAATACCGACTGGCGGCTACCCAAAATTCGCTCCGAAATCAGAAGAACTGAAAAAGAAGAATGTACCACTGTCGACCATTGAAAAAATGGAAGCGGTCGGGGAGGCAGAGCAGTACGTCCCTAGAGGATTGCAATGTGAAGCGGTGGTGTTGGAGGAAAAAGACGGAAAATGGGTCGGAAAGGAGACCTTGTACAATGGTACTGTCTTGAATCCAGTAGAACAGACCGAATCCAAGTATAAAATAAAAACATAGATGATTCAATTATAAATTCAAATATCATGCAAAACAAGCTATTACCTTCCAATGCCCAAAATTTAGAACATGCCTTAGGTTTTCTTCAAAAAGCCATAGACTTTCAGCTACGGCATTATTATGATAATGGCAAGGCCTTGCTAGAGAGTTACGATACTGATGATTTGGAATACTATGATGATGATTCGGCTTTTGCTCAGTTTATCAAGACACATACCCCGAATTTTGCGGAGTTTATAACATTGCTCTTAGCACTGGCGCCACATCTACAACCCGATTTCCTTGAAAAATGTATTAAAAAAGCGATTCCAGATTCCGGGGATTACACCGAAATTGGGGGGCAACGTGATTCTGAAGGTCGAGGGTTTCTCCCTACCGGCGAAACCGCGCTGTTCTTGCTCGCCGGTGATCATCTTAACTTTAGGTTTGCCGTACAGCAATTGTTCTCGGCCGATCATTGGTTCGCTAGGGAGGAAATATTGACCTTGGAAAAGCCCAAAGAGGGCGACCCGTTTTTTAATGGAAAAATCATTATGAATCCCGATTATATCGAATTGTTTACAACTGGTAAAATATCCAATCCCGAGTTTGGCCCTTCTTTTCCTGCCCAACATATTACCACTAAAATGGATTGGAGTGATCTTGTACTTTCCCCACTGGTAAATGAACAGATTCATGAGCTAAAGAATTGGGTGGAGCATGGTCAAACCCTTATGGAAGGCTGGAAGATGGATAAAAAAATAAAACCAGGCTACCGTGTACTTTTCTGCGGTCCACCAGGTACTGGAAAAACCTTAACCGCAACACTCTTGGGCAAACATACCGGAAAGATGGTGTATCGCGTAGATCTGTCTACCGTGGTTTCAAAATATATCGGGGAAACGGAAAAAAATCTAGAAAAGTTATTCAGCAAGGCCGCTAGTAAAGATTGGATACTTTTTTTTGATGAGGCAGATGCTCTATTTGGGAAGCGAACCAGTGTGAACGATGCCCATGATCGCTATGCCAATCAGGAAGTCAGTTACCTCTTACAGCGGGTTGAAAATTTTGATGGTCTGGTAATACTGTCGTCCAATTACAAGGCCAATATGGACGAAGCCTTTTTAAGACGATTCAATGCCATCATTAGATTCCCATTTCCAACTTTCGAGGAACGTCTTGAAATCTGGAAACGCTCTTTTCCCCAAGTGACTACGTTTAAAGGAAATATAGATATTCCTGAAATTGCGGCATATTATGAGCTATCGGGGGGAAGTATCATCAACGTTGTACAATACGCCTGTTTGAAAACACTTTCTTCTCATGAAACCGAAATTAGCTTGGAATCGATTCTAAAAGGCATTGAACGTGAAGTTGAAAAAGATGGAAAGATTTTCAAAAAATTAATTGCTTGAATCGAATTTTAATCGACTTCTTATACAAGAGAGAAGATCCTTAATTTTGCAGCGCTATCAATAGCATACCTTTAAACATCTGGTTACCCATTGAATTAGTAATAAAAGTATTTGGATGACCCCATAGCACCAAAAGTCGCCTATTTGGTACGCAAAGAAAAAGCACCAAAAAATACAGCTCTTTCAAAGTGACGAAACATAAAAAAAACAAGGTGCCCAAGTGGCTGTTACAGGCGCGTGGAAAATGGCAGTACTTTGGACAAACACGTCCACCTTTTGCTGAAGAACCAAACCCCAAGCAGCGCTCGGTTTGGGATTTTCCAAGACCTCCAGTCCTTGTTCCATCACAAAAAAAAGTGGAAGTTCAAAGCAATTCGGTGCGCCTAGCATTTTCCTCAAAGGCCTTAGAACTGCAAGAAACGGCTAGTCCACCTACCTATTATATCCCTGCTGAAGATGTAGTTTTTGAACTTTTGATAGCCCAACCGCAACGTACCTCTCTCTGCGAATGGAAAGGAGAAGCACACTATTGGGCGTTAAAAACTTCCCCGAACAAGGTCATCGCATGGTCGTACGCCAATCCTTTCGAGCCCTATACCCCTCTAACCGACCATGTCGCATTTTATCCGCAGCATTTGGATTGCTATGTAAATGGAGAAAAGGCCATTCCTCAACCCGGAGGGTTCTATGCCGGATGGATAACCGACGACCTTTCCGGGCCTTTCAAAGGGGAACCAGGTACAGGGCACTGGTAGTAGCCTATTACGCCTTTCCTGACTTAAGAGCACTAAGGACAATGAACATCTTCCCCACAGTTCTTATACTTCGCTGGAAATACTAAGGAATACTTGTATCTTCGAAACCAGTAAAAATAGTATATGTCAAAGGTCAACTCTTGGTTACGAACGCTTGTAGATCTTCTAGAAGTCTTTTTCAACAGTTCACAACGTAACAAACGTGGTCGTACGTGGCACCAACATGTGGTGCCATATGAAGAAGGTTGGGCGGTACGTCGGGAAGGGAATAAGCGTATTACGAGCAAACATCGAAAACAGAGTACGGCCATTCGCAAAGCTAAAACCTTGGCTCGAAAATACAAGGCCGATGTTATTATTCACCGGGCCAGCGGTGGTATTCGAGATAGGATATCATATGATGATTAAAAATAGCAGGTTTTGGAATGCGCCCATCCTATCCAAAATCTTGGGATTATGTTCTGCTCTTTACAAACCAAATACTTCCCACAGATCCTGAATACCCTATAATCGGAGATTCATATAGCGTTTGCCCAAATTAAATAGTTTCTCAAGCATACAGTGGCACCGCCCTATTTCTAGGCTAAATTTAAGGGCAATCCTTATGAACCACTAAAACCAAAGTCATCTTATTGCTCTTCATGATGACACACTTATAAAAGCTCAAGATTTTGATGCCGAATGGGCTTTTAATTCAAACACTTTTCATTTGGACTTGGAAATGAATAGATGATTTCACCACTTACAAAATTTTACATTTTATTGTGTAAGTTGTAATAATTATAGTGCTTTAACAATATCTTGGTTCTGCAAGGTATCCGACCTCCCCCATTACAAAAAATCACATTCGTATCATCTAAAACCTCAACATGATGAATATATCAGCTCATATCAGTTATCGAGAGGCTACCCGAAGTGCTACTGCAAAACGTCATGGTATTCGAAATACTCCAAATCCGGCAGTAGTTGAGAATAGGACTATCGTGGCGAAACATGTTTTTGAACCTCTTCGCATCGCGAATAGAAATCGGCCTATTCGTGTCAATTCATTTTTCAGAAGCCGGAAGCTCAAGGCAATTGTAAAGGGCAGCAAGAATTCGCAGCATATCTAAGGTCAAGCTATGGACCTAGACAATGCTTACGGAGGAATGATCAATGTCGAAATGTTCCGTTGGATTGTCGACCATACGGACTTTGACCAAATCATTTGGGAATACGGCACTACTAAAAACCCAGATTGGGTTCATGTGTCTTATGTGAGTGGAGAAGAAAATAAACGAACCCAATTACGGGCCAGATGAAAGAATGGAAAGACCGTATTTGAACTGATTTCTTAACTCGAACTTTCTTGAGATAACCATCGGTGTGGCTCACCACCGGGCGTTACTTCTTTTCCGTTCTTTTTACTTCTTTTAAGGCATCTTTGGTCATGGGGTAGTCTAACATTGCCCTCATGAATTCATATGCAGGTTCTGCCATGACGAGGTTCATCGGAGGTTCGATTACCGGTTTTTTAAGCAAGTCGCACTTTTGTTTTACCAAGATCTCAATTTCCGAGTTGTTCTTTTGTACGGTTTTATATAACTCTTTATGCGTTTCATTCAGATTTTTATTTTTGTTCAAATCAAGTTCTTCCTAATGCTTCCGTAGTGCTTCCCTTGCATATTTTTCGATCACCATAGTTTGAATTCTTAACGAATTAACACCATTAGCAGAATAGAAAAAGTCCCCATTTATCGGTATTTTTTTCATCGTAAAAAAATCAAAATCAGTTAAATAAGAATAAGGGAAAAGCAACAATTTAACAAAAAATATCCAGTGATTTTCCTTCCATGTCCCACGCATTAATTGAATGTAAATTCACAGGTCATTGACGACACGTACCTGATTTTAAAAACTAGAAAAGTCACAAGCCAAGGATATTAAAATCAAGAACATACTTTGCGGTCAAATACCCTAAAAACAGTTTGTTTAAAACACCTTTAAACAAAGAACCTACTTTTGAATCAGCGGGTATTTAGTACCCCCTTTTGCCCATATATACTATTTTTTCCACCATCCATACAATTTTTCCTACACTATGTTAAGATATTCAATACCTTAAGTTCAAGAAGGGTTCTTAGACCATCAAAGCGGCTAGGAATCGATTTTATCCCCCCCCCCCGCCACTCCCGGCTAATGAACATAAAACATCAAAACCAAGTTGGTTTCAACTAAATGCACTCCTATGGAAACTCAAAAAAAATGGATCGTATTCTTAGTATTGATCGTAACCTTTTCCACAACTTCCTGTGTAAGTACAAGAGTAGAGGCAAGCCCTTATCAAGACAGTGTCGAAAATTTGGAATGCCAAAAAGAATCAAGTTGGAGTTATTTATGGGGCCTTAATCAAAAGCGAATCGATGTCAACCCGGAAGTTGCCGGTAATGATTGCCCTTGTCACGAGGGGGCCATGAGTTGGGTAGTGGTAAAATCTTCATTTACCGATTCGCTGCTTGGTCTGATCACGCTTGGAATTGTAAACCACCGCACGGTCACCTACGGCTGTGCCCGCCCACAAGGTGGTGATGGATCTATGTAAAACTAAAACCTAAAAATTATGCTTCCAAAAGGCATCACTAAGCTTCCTATTCAACAATGGAGCAATAAACACGAGAATTTCACACATCAGCTAGTACCTGATACTTCCTTTAAAGTACGAAATCCGAAAATGGGTTCGCGAAGGGAGCGGTATTTGGCGACCACCAAAAACTTTCAGTGGCTGATCAAGGAAGCTACAACCAAAAATTTTAAACTCAGGGCCATCGGCAGTGGCTGGTCGTTCACCAAAGTAGGAGTTACCGAAGGTGGATTGGTCGATACGGCTTCGCTTAATTTTTCCTTTCCGATCATTCAGAAATATGTAAGTTCGAACTATGCCAAAAATCCTGAGGATTTATATTTTTTACAATGTGGTACTATTATTCATGAAATAAATACGCGCCTCGCATCCAAGAACCCGCCCCGTTCTATTAAAGCATCTGGTGCTAGCAACGGACAAACAATCGCAGGTGCCTTGTCAACAGGAACCCATGGTGCGGCTTTTAAAGTAGGTGCCATACCCGAGTTTGTTGTGGGGCTACACCTGATTACCGGGGCCGACACCCATATTTGGCTTGAACGGGCCTCTTATCCTATAGCATCTCAAGAGTTGGTCGATTGGCTTGATGCGGATTTGATTCAAGACGATGCCCTTTTTAATGCAGCACTGGTAAGCTTTGGTAGTTTTGGCTTTATACATGGGGTCATGATCGAGACCGAACCTCAGTTTTTATTGACCGAACATCGCCTGGGGAATGTACCTTATGCCGACCCTTTAAAAAAAGCGATGCAAACCTTGGATTTTTCCGATCTGAGTTTACCCGGTACTACTGGAAATTCGGATATGTATCATTTTGAGGTACTTTTTAATATGCATGACTTTGAACCCAACAATCCTTCAAAAGGAGGTTTTTTAAAATATATGTTCAAAAAACCCTTTACGCCCTCACATACCCCATTACAACGTACCAACGACTTCACCTATGGAGATGATCTTTTAGGAATCATCTCAACGGTATTGGATAAACTACCGGGCTCCGGAAAAATTATTCCGCAAATGGTCAATCTCATGTTCGGACTAGCTTTTAAGCCTGAACCACCGAGAACCGGTACGGTACGTGAAATGTTCAACTATACTAAATTTAGGGGCAAAGTCGCCAGTGCGGCTATTGCCATTGATATCAAAGATTCTCCCAAGGCCGTAGCACTGGCCATTGAGGTAAACGAACATACTCCCTTTCCTGGCGGACTATCATTGCGCTATGTAAAGGGTACGCAGGCCACGTTGGGCTTTACAAAATTTCCCAACACCTGTGTGCTTGAAATGGATGGGGCAGATGGCCAGGTGGCCCGAGACTACTATGAAGCGGTCTGGAAACGGTTGGAACAGGAGAACATTCCCTATGCACTACATTGGGGTAAAATCAACTTTAACCTCAATAAAACCCGAATCAAACAAATGTATGGATCGGCCTCCGTGCAATCATGGATCGATGCACGAAATCAATTATTGAGCAGGCCGGCACTTTCAGTATTTAGTAATAAGTTTATCGAAAAATGCGGATTAGATACCATCCATGCGGCAATTGTGTAATCATCCTACCAAGTGTTATAGTTCTTGTTACCAAAATGAAAACGTATCGGTAAAAACTTAAGCCAAGTTTACTTAGAATTTTCACCATGCCTCTATGCACACTTAATTCAACTTCTTTCCCTATACAAAAAAGACTGTAGTCCATTGAAAATAAGGCAACTGCCGGGCAGAAATAACAAGACTTTCCGATGTTCCGTATTCTGGAAATGGGTGATTTGTATTCCCTTATTCATCAACAGCCAATGAACACCTCTTGGGTATCCCCTTTACCCTTCAAATAACTCAAATTGAGAATGCTGCACATATCCGCACTAAGCCAAGGGTTTTGGTAATTTAGAAAAGAGCATTATTGACCTTGTACCATCTCCTTTAAAGCCTCTTTTATATCTTGAAGACTGTTTTTCTGATCTTTGTTCAAATCTATATGCAATAGAAAATCGATTTGATGAATTTCCATCAACAAATACTTAGGGCTGTAGAACATGCGATGCATAGTTTTGAAACGCCCGATAATGCTTTTCTTTAATTTATCAAAATCGGTAGTGGTCAGCAACAATAGGCAGATATCTACTTCCGCCATGCCCTTTAATACCGAAATATCTTGATCGCTTTCATCAAAATCCTCAAGTTCTTTACAGCGTGCCTTTAAATATGCCTCTACATCCTCAATGGCCTCTATGTCCGGCATTTTTTGCAAACGCTCCAATAGGGTTCCCGAATGTAGCTTTTCGAGTAAATAGCCTATGAGTACACAATTTGAAAAGGCATCGAGAAAATCTCCACAGTGACGATCCGCACATCCGGTTAAAGCGTCTAAATAAAACCCCCATGCTTTTTCCAGGTACGCTATCCTTTCCGTTGTAGCTTTATATCGGGAGGCCAATTTGAATACATTGCCCACGATATTGGACCGACTCGGATTTTTTCCTATGAGTATCAGGTTATATACCTTATTCACATCTGCATCCAAATTGTTTTCTTCAAGATGATGACTCTTTATAATGCAGAAACGTTCCAATGCTTTAATGGAAAAATCGCCATCGGACGAGCTGAACAATTCTTCGAACTTGTAAAGGGCAATATCGAACATGCCCAATTCATCGTAAATCAGGGCTTCACTTTCCAATATATTGGCATCCAGTAATTTCGCTTGCTCTGCCCTATCGATAATATTGTTCAGTTTCTTTAAAATCCGTTCTTTCGTCCTTCTTTTGTATTGCATGGATACGAGAAGATTGTCAAGATCTGTATAGACCTGCGATGCCACCACGTACTCGTGATTTTTTTGCTTCATTTGGCTGTTCTCCTTAAACTGATAAAACTGGCTGCCATAACATTGGTAAGCTCCCCAAGTATTGGTATTTCTGTATTTTTGAAAACAGGCCATTCTAGCCAATTGTACCGCACGGCCAAATCTATAGCCTTCCAACATTTTGTCATAAAAGATATCGGAGAAGGTCTTGGCGGCCGCATCATCCACGGCCCAGCCCGAAATTACAATGGCCTTTACTCCCATCTCGATTAGCTGCGTCCCGACATTTGCAGCCAAACGATAACGTTCTCTCGAATAGATATCGTCATCGCGATTGATAACACCTGAGAAGCAGCAATTGATAAAAACAAATTCGGGAACATACCCCAACTGCTTGATCTTTGCCGCATCGATACAAATACCATTGCCAATGGCAATTCCCGCCTTCCCCTCCTCTGGGGAATAGATGCCATGGCCGGCAAAATGCAATATTTTATACTTGCTCGTAAAGAGTTCCTGCATAATCGCCGCAGTGTTACCTTTAATCAAGGCATCGACGGCGTAGCCGTTTACACTTAATTTATTCGATAAACGTATACCTTCCTCTTCCGCCGCAGGCAGTTGGGGCAAGTTATCGTTTTCATATAGTGGATCCCCTATGACCAAGGCGTTATAGTTGCTAGTAGCCGTTTTTGTAAGGTTATCGTTGCTATCGGTCATCAATTGGCGTACAAAGCCCGAGTTCACCGAAACCGGAGTCTCATCGGAAATGTAGTCATAGAACATTTCCCAAGGAATCTGGGCCGCTTGCTTATCAAGTTTGATAAGTACATTGTTCTGGTTTCTAAGGATATCCTTGAATTCATTGGGAATCATTAACTCGAATAAGGCCTTTGAAAGGCGCTTGTCCCATTTTGAATTGGCCGCCATTTGTTCCAACAAGATATTGATATCGTCCATTGCGATAAAAACCTCTTCTCGTTGAACACTAGCATAACCTCCTGACGAATTATATGCAAAACCTATGGTTTTGGGACGATAATTGACGTTTTCGTCATCATAAGGTTCTTTGATAGCACTGATGTTGAGCTCATGCCACCAATTTTCTTGACTATCCTTTAAAAGCTGTTTCTTTTTAGCTCCCTGTTTCTTGGCCACACCAGATTGAAGCTCAATGGACAGGCGGTCATCAAGATTTACCATCTTACTCAAACTCCAATAGGCCATACTAGCAATGGATTCATAATAATTGACGAATTCTATCTCTTTAATGGGATGAAGGCCTTCTCCGGTACTTTTAATATAGGTATTCGCGTTGGTAACTCCCATTAATATACCTCTTAACGAGGCTTCCACCGATAGTTTCCCATAACCGATGCCGATTAAAATAAACGAGATTCCCCTGGCAAATCTTTTGGCTTTTGGCAGCGTATAATTATCACGCATGAACATGGCATACTTAAGGGTCGCCATTTCCACGGTCTTTGATAAAAGATAAGGTGTCAGGGTATTGGTACTTCCGAGGCCACAAACAATTGCTCCATTGGGGTGTGTATTCAGATTGAAAAAAACTTCGCTTTCGCCTATTTTACCGGGATAGTATCCGATATCAAGTCTTTGTGAAAGTCGTTTGGCCAAATAATTGTCCAGGGCCTTCTCGGCACTGAAAATCATATCTCTATGGAAATGGCCGACCATTACCGGATAACTGGAAATTTTCAGATCTCCATTCACCACGGCAACCTTGACCTTGTCCGGAATCGGAGCCGAAGATTTTTCATTTCCGAACAATGCATTGATGACCCGGTTGACATCTGTTGCGGGTTCGGCAAATTCATGTACCAAGCTTATAACCTCACCACCCCTATGCACCGGAGGGTTCATACTGAACTTAGCCGTTTTCCCATATTTGAGAATATCTTCCACCCCTTCGAAAATATAGAGCTCATTGGCCAAATCACCATGTGTGGTATTACAATAGAAAACACTGGTCGGTTCCAAGGCCCCAGGGATACCGGATTGCCAAGTGACACTACCATCACCATGTGATGTGGCCAGGTACTCCAACTTTTTTCGCCTTGAAAAAAATCGGTCCTTCAATCGATAATTGAAGACGGTCCGATCTGCCTTTCCACAGACGTAGTACACATTTTTAAGATCGTCCTTTGCTAGTGTATTCAAAAAACCGTTTACCTGCTGCCTATAGGTATGAAATGCCTGTAGTTGTTCTTTATTCGTTTTTGGCTGTGGCATAGGGCCAATGTCCGCCTCTTTTTTCAGGTCTTCCCAGAACTTGATTTTCGAGAAATCAAGGCTTTCATCAATAGGCAAAAGTTCCAGCACACCCGGGTACTTCCAAAAAACATTCAGCAGGTCTTCTTTATCGTTCTTAAAGTCGATCATGGCCAATTGTTTCACCCTCCTACTATGGCCGGTAAGTACTTCCATAATCAAATAGGAACCCATCCAGGGCGTTCCCAACATCACGAACTTATTTTGCGTATTTGATTTAAACGTATTCCACGTATTCGGATGGTCCATCATTAACTGACGTGTGACTAGACCGCCCATTGAGTGGCCTACAATATGAACGGATCTTCCGGGAAATTTAAAGGTGGTTTCCAGCACCTTTTTAAACTTCGTCGCAGCGTCTTTCAAGGGCTTCCTCCAGTCGTAGGGAAAGGTTATAACATCATAGTTTTTTGACAAGTGCTTTGCGAAATCGTCATAGTACTTTTTAATTACGCCGTCCGCGACAACCTTTGTCGACTTTATTCCGAGGTTTTTTGACAACCCCCCTTTATTTATCTCCCGCATATCCACCCATTGCTTATCACTGTTTTTACTAAGGGTAGAGCCCATGATTCCCGGAATTACGACAACAATATCACGAATTCCCGAAAGGTGTTCTTCACTGTAGTGTACCCCGTCTAATGACATTAGATCTAACAAAACACCTCTTTGCCCCTCTTCTTTCAAAACCCTTTCGTAGCTCGGTGCAAGGGATGCTTCCGTAGCTTTCAATGCTTCCAATACGGCTCGACTGGTATTACTATTTCCAAAATAGTTAAAGTGATTTGTTTGCCCATCCCGCGATATAAAATCATATACCCCGCCCAGGCGTGGTGTTCCATGAATCATTCTATCGGTATCGACCACTAGGTCGTTGGCAGTCCTATAAAAGAGGTTCGATAATAGTACTTTTAGCGAATCGAGGTTAAACCCTTCGGCCTCTGCATCACCTGAAATGGTATAAAGATCACTGACCACGGCAGTTCCTGGATTGTTCAACGCCTTTTGAAAATAGGAATCGGGCACCATACTGTTCAATCCGGGCATTACCTCGGGATCGGCTTTTAATTTTATAAGTTCGAGAAGAAATGATTTGGCCAATGTATAAAGAGGAGTTGCCGCTCCTAGGGCAAGTCCTACGGCATTGAGCATCAAATTGAAAAAGTGATCCACTCTTCTAGACAAAATAGTGGTTCCGCTTGAAGGAGCGGCCACTCGTACAACCTTGCGAACGACAATGCGCCTTTGGTGGGCCAATTTATTGATTTCCAACATAAGCTCATACGACACGGTATCCTTTTCCTTAACAATTCCCAATTGGACATCATCAAAACCAATAACCGAATTTCTATGATCACACTTTGCCAAGATATCGGCCACCAAACCGCCTCTAGAGTGACTGACAATATCGATATGAATGCCGTTAGTGCAATGCTCCAGAAAATCAATGGCGTTCTGTATAGGGCTTACCGAAAGTGTTTGGTGTTCCAATGCCAAAATCTGACCGCCGTAAGTATCGGACAGTTCTCCCCAAATGGCAGTACCCCCTTTTTGTAATTGACCGAAGGCCTCCTTTGTGGTTGACAAGGTTCCGTGAATAAGCACCAAATGAGGCTCTAAGGTCTCTAAATTCTCAGGGGCTCGCTTAAGTTCAAAGTTGGCATCTACCTTAAAAAGGCCTGGTCTAGGTTGTACTTTTGTATCGTAGCCCTCGGCCAATTGGCGTCCGGTGACCTTTGAAACATCCTGAATCGATTTAAGGCCAAAAATGCCGATGGTCTTTATCAATATACGTTTGATGACTCCTCGAGAGGTATCGGTACTGCCGACATTTGCATCAAATACGAACGATTCTTCACCAGTAGAACGCAAGTTGTTGAGATCCCCATAGATTTCGGTCACATCCTCAGGATGCCCAATCCACTCCGACCCATCTTGAAAGGTTAACAAAACCACTGAATCATCATTGACGGCAAAGGTCTTTTTTATGCTTTTAGATCTCGTAGTCGAAAGCTCGACAGTGGCCAAATTTTCGAATTTGGTATAAATGCCGTCCGGAAGTATATTTTCCGAACCATCTTTTTTTTCCACTCCATATACCTGTAACTCTTTCATATGATTACCGTTTTTTTATACCTTAAGTACTACTGCCCCAAATATTTCAGCGCCCCATTCCAAACTTTGGATATGAGCTTGTGCTATCATTAAAATCCACAATATCATTGAATTCTTCTTTTTTTAGTGAACCTCCATAGTTGTTCTCTAGGCTTTCAAAATTTGAAGAAACATCTATAGGGTTGCTTGAACCTTGACCGATCTTAGATTGTAACGACCCGTTATTTCTGTCGAACGGCAGTTTGCCATGTTCCTCGTAAGGAATTGAAATGTTAAAAAAAATCCCATTGGTTACAATCATGCCTCTTAAGTTTTCAAGTACCCCGGTGGTAATATTATAGCTTTCTTGAAGAGACAACCTACCAGATCCAGTGCCCATTAAAGGAAGCCAAACACTATGACCTGCCAACAGCCTTAAATTATCCTTAATCGCCCGAAAAAGATTGGTCCGTACGTTCTTAGCCGTTTTTTCCTTACCTACCGTAACCACTAAAATGATGGGTTTTTTACCTTTTATTAGTGCATGGCCCAGCTCAAGGTTTATCTTTTTTAGAATACCGGTACTATGGCCATACCGCTCCAAGACCAATTTGTTAAGATCAACTTCGTTTCCATATTGGTCTATCGAAGCAAATGCTATATCGGCGTCCTTGGGGTCTATCTTAGACCGTTCCTCATATATAGGTCCCAAAGCTTCTTTCTCTGACATTGCCGCTTAATTTTTTGATTTTACGTGAGACTAAAGTGGTGTTACTGCCCCGACCAGCTTAGCAAACACAATACCTATAATCTTGCTTTTGAAATGCCCCGCTTTTATTTTGTTGACACCAATCTTTACAAGACCTTTCATCGTCAATAGGTCCTTTTGACTTTTAAGCAACCACTCCAACTCCTCCTTATCAATGTCACCCTGGGCAAAGAGAAGACTCCACTTTTTTAATTTTGCCTTTGAGCTTTCCAAATATGATTTCAGGTCAGAGACTATGACCTTGCCCTCACTACCAAATTTTTCCTTGGCTTCAGAAACAATTTCCTTTTTTAATTCCGTCAACAGTTTTTCGAAATCCATTTTTTATTTTTTAAAGGTTCTTTATAAACTCCGTAAGCGCGTTCTGGCTTTTCTTGTCTTTCTTAGTCTCAAAAAGTAGCATAAGATCATAGGCTTTTTCAATTTGTGGTATGGCCTCCTCGGTAAATGCAGGACTTAAATTTCCTTGTTCCTCCCACAACTTAAGGTAACTGCCTACGAGATGTTCTTCACTGCCCAACAATTCCCACATTCTGCTTGTAATCTCGTTCTTGTTTTTTCCTTTCTCGTATATCTCCATTTTTTTAAGTTGATTTCTCAAATCTGTAATCTCGTCAGCATAATCGGAAAAGGGTTCGTCACTTTTGTCCATTAAACTTAGAGTCGAAAGTTTCGTTTCTATGGTTTCCGTATACGTGAAATGGTCATACAGACTGGCGCATCCCAACACGGTCAGAGCCAAGAAAAGAACAATACACGAATTCTTGATTGTTTTCATACTTTTACTATTTATTGGTTGAATTCATTTTTATCATATTTTCCGAATGGCTAAATCTTAAGACCAGGTTGATCCGATTTCATGGCGAATCTAATAGTGCGACTACTCCCTTAGTGGTGGAACAATCCAATATATCGTCGATATTTCATAAACGGAAGGTATCTGAATTTGACACCTAGGCCCATCGCTTGGTTTAACAAATGCTATATGTTCTTCATCCTTTTCAGTGTTTCAAAAGCGTAATTAACCCTAAGACCCTCATCGAGCTTTAAGGAACTTTCCCTGCCCAAGGTATAATACACATGGTTGATATCGGAATGTGAAAAACTCACAATCAAATCGGCCAAAACATTATATGCCCCTTTGGTCTTTTTCTTCGTACTATTCAAGACACTATAACCTGAAGCTGCATGGGCTGAACAATCAACTAGCTCATCTAAATGATTGATATAGCTTTTCCCCGCAATGACCTGACATCCTGCAGACCAATTGGACCGGCCTATTCCAGACCAATGAATATTGATCGTTTGGTTGGTATTGGTATCCAACCCCTCATTTAGGTCAGATTCGGTTAGGGCGTTATCATCATCTCGATCTCGAAAGACCAGTACACCATTTCGATACGGCTTAAGTGCACGATATATTTTTCTTTCCACCGAAATCTTATGCCAACCAAAACGATACTTATGCTGCCCTTCGACCAAAAATGCCTCATCTCTTCTAGAAATCATTCCTTGGCTAGAGTCCGTCGATCCCCAAAACTTAAAGACAAGACCTCTAATCAGTAAAATAAAAATATCGTCGTTATCACGTCGGTCTTGACTTAAATCCTGCGCACGTCGAATTCCGATAAGATGGGTTTCCTTGGGATCAAAATGCCAGTCATTAACCTTTCTGGTATCCGTTGGTCTTTGAAATCCAATAACTTGTTCCAATATTGGATTCGGATTTTCGCTATAATGTGTTTTGGCCTTACGGAGTAAATTTATCCATTGGGTGTATTCGGTTGAAGGATTCGTAATCGATGCTGCCGCCCAAGCGGAAATTTTTCCTGATGCTTTCCAACGGTCAATATGGCCTTGGGTAGTCTTACCGACAATACCGTCGGGAAGTGTGCTCTCCACCCCTTCTATGGTTCGTATATACTCTTGAAAAAGACGGACTGAAGCTTGGGTTACATAGTCAAAAATTCCATCGATAACCCCTCTAGGCATAAACCCTTTTTCAAATAAGAACTGTTGTAATTGGGCTACCTTTTGTCCATCGGTATTTCTGAACCTTCTCCATTTGGTGCGATCGTCATCGCGAAATGAAACAGTGTTTTTTAGCACCCCGTCCATATGATAAGGTGCAAGAAACTTTTTTGGGTCAGTAGGTCTACGACCTGTATCACAACTGCCTAAATATAGTACGGCCATGTTAATCATGATTTAAGTTCAAACGATAGGTTCACTCCCCGAAATAAAATTGCGACCAACTCATTACTTAACCTATTCATTCCATCTTCACCAATGCTTAAACCAAATTGAATTCAACAGCAATGTACCTCAAGAGTCTGTTAAGTATAGGGTTCTCTGATCATCCCATCAACTGAAAAAGTAAGAATTACAATTGATTTAGAGGAATAATTTGTATGGATCGTAAGTTTTTTTGTGTGAATTAACTCACTTTCGATGTGGGCAAGCTGTTTCAAACTTAATTAAACCCCTTTAAGTATTGGTTACAACAGTTGCAGCGCAGGATTCGTTTTCTTCTTGAGGTCTTTAAAAAACTTGTTTTCCGGTAGCCTCTCTACCCACTATACTTCATTTCATATCGGCACTAAATCACCGCCAAAGGGCCTATTCATGATTTCATATGCCAATTATTTTATGAAGGTCGATATAGAATGAATTTGATGCCAAGAATTAGGTTGAAGAAAACAGTTGAGCCTATAAAACAGAAGTTTACACTTTTTCGATCTTAAGTCGTTGTTGTCAAAAAACTACATTCACTACTTCGAAAATTTCTAGGTGACCAAACCCAAACAACTATTTAGGCCCGTTACGCGTTCAATACAACCATTTCTGGGAAAATCCGTTTTGTCAAAGTCGAGAGTTTATCCATTTCGACCAAAAACAGTTTTTTTCGTCCAAACTTACCCTGTTCACAATTCATCGCTCTTTGCTACGCTTTATCAAATAATTTGGGTATTGAACACGGTTACACTGAATTTTGTAGTCTAAAATAACGTCATGAAAACAGTACTACTTAAGTTTAAAAGAGAATTGAATAAAGACGATACCTTAGCGGCAATCAGCTGTTTTGTACTATCCATATCCATCTATTTCATTACCAAAATAATCGCCTACAACAGCGGATTTTGAGAAACAGCCATTTGCAGTTCGTTTCATCTAGTAATCACGCCCACCTCGGCAAAAGAGGCTTGAAAACCCGTTCCGTCAACAGTTAGGGCCTTTAGTTTGATATATCTACCGCTTGTTTGGGAGAATGTCACCTTCTGCATTAATCGGCTATTGACAATATTCGCAAACTCACCGTTTGCCACGGTAGTCCAGCTGTGGGCATCGTTGCTTACCGAGAACGCATAGCTGGTGATGATCCCAAAAGGATAGCGCTCTTGAATGGGCCAGTAGGTAAAACCGCGTAACTCCTCTTGATTTCCAAGATCGATCACGATTTCCTGTGGGGCATCTACTTTTTCGTCGGTGGCCCAAAACGTATCAGGGTCTTCATCAATAAGAAACTCGGCCGTCGTGAGATCTCCAGAACTACTCGATATCACCTTCCATTCCTTCTTTGGTAGATCTAACTCATAGATTTCGATTTCGCTTGATTTCCCGCTTTGAGAATCATATCCGATGGCCTTTAAGGTTACTGGGGATTCTACAGGTATCGGAGCAGTGAACCTCAACGTTTGGCTTGACGGTTCGTTTCCATCCAAGGTGTAGTACATCTCAACCTCAGGGTCGGGTACAGAGAGTGTCACTATTCCGGCCTTATTTCGTTTCAGTTGCGGAGCTACTAAAAAACTAGGTGCCCGATACAATGCTATGGTTGAAATAGTAATAGGGCCTTTCGCTTCCAGAAAATTCACTTTCATTTGAGTTGTTCTAACCGTATTGAACTGTAAAATTCTCTTGTATCCTATAGTGGTCTGCTCGTCAAGGGTAGTCCATTCCCCATCGATTTCAGCTTCGATACTGAATTTCTTCACACGTTGTCCCAGCGGGATATACTCCTGTAACAGTATTCGGTTCACCTCCGTCGGCCTCTCGAATTCTAAGGTCAGACTCGCTTTGGTCACTCCATCATCTGTTGCCCAATAGGTACTATAGTCCCCATCGTTGACTTTGGTGGGGGCATATGTCATATCACCACCTCTGATATTAGAGGCGGTCAGCTTGGTGCTTTGCGCTAATTCTACCTTGAAATCGGCATCTAACTGCTTCTTCAGGGCCATTAGCTTTGCCACGTCGTTTTCATGAACCAGGCCTCGCGTATCTACCGGAAGGTTCAACAAAAAGTTACCATTACGTCCGATGGATTCGTAATATGTCCGTACCAATCGCGGCAATGATTTGACCTGATGGTCTTCCCGGGGGTGGTAATACCAACCCGGCCGAATGGATGTATTCACTTCAGCGGGAAGCCAATGGGTGCCATCTTCATGACCGGAACGCAATTCTACATATCTTGGCCAACCTGGGTAAATCTCGTCTCTTCTCATGACGCTCCAATTGGTCTCATTCGCCCATCCTTCTTCTGTACCTACCCAACGTATATCGGGACCCCCATCACTAAAAATTACCGCATTGGGTTGTAATTCACGAACGATTTCGGTGGTCTTTTCCCATTCATAGTAGGTTCTATTATCGATTTTTCGGGTTTCACTTGCCCCTCCGTAATACCCAGAACCGCCATTTGCCCCATCAAACCATACTTCAAAAACTTCCCCATAATTCGTGAGCAACTCCCGTAGTTGTTGATGAAAATCCGCCACGTATTCAGGCTTTCCGTAAGCCTCGTGATTACGGTCCCATGGAGACAGGTAGATTCCGAACTTAAGGTCGTACTCGGCGCATGCCTCCGACAACTCCTTGATTAGGTCACCTTTACCTTCCTTCCAAGGGGAGTTCTTTACCGAATGCTCCGTAGTACTGGTCGGCCATAGGCAAAAACCATCATGGTGTTTGGCCGTAATGATGATACCTTTCATGCCCGCTTCTTTGGCTACCCTGGCCCATTGGCGTGTATCTAATTCAGATGGGGCAAATTGATTGGGCAACTCACCACCTGTGCCCCACTCCATATCGGTAAAAGTGTTCATATTAAAATGAACAAATGCATAGTACTGCAGTTCATGCCAGGCAAGATGACGTTCTGAAGGTATAGGGCCTACCGGTGATGGGGGAATCTCGGAACAAGAAAATCCCAAAATAAGAGAGCTAAGCGTAAAGAGACGTAGAAACATATCATATCGTTTTTTGAAGCGAAATCCGAAAGACAACCGACGGAGAACCAAATAGCCTGTTTGTTAAAAAAAGATGTAATACATCGAAAAATCGAATCCTCACCGTCTTCCACAGACACCGAAGACGTACATCAGATGAAGGCTCTATGCAGTTCTTCACCCTAAAAATAAGTCTTTTCATCGATTAAACGGTGGCCAAGATTATTTTACAAGCCCCAAGCTTGCACATCTTAATTTTAAACTTAATCTTCGAATGAAAACACGTTGCTACGATTTCATTATGGTACTCATTCTACTATTCCATATATGTCTTAGTGTATCATGCACTAATGACAGCGATCTGTTGACCGAACTTGCTCTTTCGGATGATTCGGTCATTGAGACAACTGTCGCGGACGACCGTTTTGTCATCCAAAATAATGCTAAGGTCATCTTGGACGTTTTGTCAAATGATAGTTTTGACCCTGACGATAACGTTCACATTACTGCAATTTCAGATCCCATTTATGGGTCTGTTGAACTTGGGGATGATCAACAAACTATTATTTACACCCCTCAAAATGCTCCCACAACCGAGATGGATAATGATGCCTTGAACACAGAAGATTCCGAAACCACCGACACGTTTACCTATACTACCGAAGTGAACCATGAAGATGAAACCAGCAGTACTGAAATCGGCACGGTAGAATTGGTCATAGATATGAGCTCGGAGGAAGAGAGCACTTCCGAAGAAGAAGAAGAAGATACGACAGATACCGAACCAGGCGAAGACGACGACTCAAATTCAAACGATACGGATAATGCCTCCGCGAACCTTTTGTTTAGTTCCGGTTTTGAAGGAGTTCGTTTGAGCGCTCCTAAAGATGGGTACCAATACCTTTCCGGTACCGACCAAGTCACCGGACACTCGTGGCCCATGCGAATTCTCGGATCTGATTTCAGTGGAATACATCGTGTCAATGATGGTGGCGGAAATGCCATTGCGAATAGAATAGAAGAAACCGGTGGACCAAAAGGCGGTCGTACATCCGCTTTGTTCCAACAGGTCAAGTACGATGTTCAAGTCACTCAAACCCCATATCAAATCAATAATATCAAAGAGAACCCGAAAGAGCTCTATATGAGCTATTGGATGAAAACGGATGATACGGCGGTAAAAGGCATTGATAAATGGCGTGCGATATGGGAATATAAAACCGATAATTATGCGTCAAACAAAGATGGGTTCAGAATGATCGCCTTTATGGCCACTGATTACGAAGGTAAACCCTATTGGTTGTTTCAGGGAGATACGAGTCCGCAAACTCCGGTATGGCAAGCTAAAAATACCTCCGTGCCGCTTATTTTAAACGAATGGTTCAAAGTGGAATACTACATCAAATGGAGCAATGGAGCGGATGGCTATGCCTCTATGAAAGTAAATGGGCAACTTATCGGGGAGCACCACGGACCCACAACGGCCAATTCAGATGATATGAATTTTATCATGTTGACCCAAGTATACGGAAATTCGCATCCAATGCACCAATGGGTAGACGATATTGAAATTTGGGACGGCCTACCGCAACGACAGTAGCCCTTAAAACCGATCCATGGTATGCCCTTCGCTTTTGATTTCCGTTCTAGGAATAGGTTATGATTTCCAAATCCTTCGGTCTATTGCCGTCATGAAGGACATCCACATTATCTAGGAATTCTACCAAACTCTCGTAGTTCTAGTTCAAATAAGCTCACAAATTTGCTTACTTTTATTCCCTCATTGAAAAGGTACCCAGCCGATTAACGAATATGATGTGCACGTATAGATGAACATCCGATAATTTTTTTTAAATCGGAACTGATGATAGGTATTCGTCATCGGGTCGTCTAAATCAATAGTGAACTTTTACACTTTTTGGATTCCGATCTATAATTTGATTTGAATATCAAGAGAATGAAAAACATACTACCCCTACTTTTTCTTATTGTATTTGGTGCATGTGGCAAATCGGATAATCCGCTGCAAACAGAACCAATTTCCGCAGCAGCGGAGACCATTCCGGGGGTCCTTTTATTCAGTTCGGGTTTTGAAAGCGATACCTACCTCAGTGAGCCGCAGGAAGGGTTTGAAAGCGACTTCTGGCCCGATTACGAGATTATCAGAGGTAAAGACCTAACCACCGGATACTCTTGGCCCATACGCATACTCGGTTCGAATTTCAGCGGCATTCATAAAATAGACGACGATGGAGGCTCTGCCATCGACAATAGCATCGATACGGTCATCGGACACGATGGTCAAGAAACAAAAGCCCTATTTCAGCGCGTTAACTACGACGTTCTAGCAACCCAAACCCCCTATCAAATCAACAACATTGCCGAAAACCCAGAGGAGCTCTATATCAGTTATCGGATGAAGACCGATGATTCGGCACTGGTCGGACCCGATAAATGGCGCGCGATATGGGAGTACAAAACCGATAATTACGGTACTTCCATGAATGGCTTTCGAATGATCGCCTTTATGGAAACCAATGCCCAAGGTATTAAACATTGGGTTTTTCAAGGTGATACGAGTCCTACCACTCCAATATGGCAGGTAGAGAATTATGATATTCCGGTACCCACGAACGAATGGTTTCAAGTAGCGTACTACATCAAATGGAGTGACAGCTCTGATGGGTACGCTTCGATGAAGGTGAATGGTGAACTGATTGCAGAGTACTCGGGTGCTACCACCACAAACTCCGACAATCTAGATTTTATCATCTTGACTCAAGTTTACGGAAATTCGCACCCTATGCATCAATGGGTCGATGATATCGAAATCTGGAATGGTTTACCTGAATAAATGGCTATGCGGTCTCCTATTTGGCCTTATATGCGGCGTCAAAGACGAACAACTTATCAGTTTGATGTAGATGGTGTGTTGCCATCAGGTTTTTGTCGAAATCGGGCTCGACAATCCGAACATTTTCCTCTTCATAGGTTTCTAGGGTCAACTTCTTGATTCTGTTGATATTCAAAGCGCGGCCGTAGACACCTTCGGTATTTCTTTGTGAAGGTCGATAGTACTCATTTTCATATTCGAATATCGCTCCTCCGTTACGTGCGACGCGAGCATCTATGATCACGGGGTTTTGTGCATGTGGCAGTATGGTATTCAGTGCTACGGAATCTACTTTATAAATGAACAGCTCGCTGTTCAACGGTGAAGTCTCCGCCATTTGCTTATTGATAAACAACCATTTTTGATTTTGGGTATCATTAAAGAAAAACGCATCGGCTACCTGTTCACCCTCGAAGGCTGTGGTAGCAAGCTCCCATTTGGTCGGAAAGTCAAGGGCCCTGTATATCTCCAACCTTTTATTCTCGGAAGTTTCCGGCATAAGATAAATGACACCATCTTCTTCAAAAATAAATGGAAAGGAAAGATGGTATTCCAAATCAAGCACATCGACGATATCCAACAATTGATGCCCATCTACCTTTCCACAAGAAATCTTACCTCGGTTTGTTTTATAAGAGTAGTTTTCAAAGAACACGTAGTCCTCACCCCCATAATTAAATAAAAAGGGATCGGCCCAAAATTCGTCTTTTGGCATTTTCAAAGGCTTCAGACCATGAGGAGTACCTTCAAGAAAATTACCCTTACCTATGAAGACCGACCAACATTCATGGCGTTGCCCCCAAAGTCGATAGGCCATACGCCGCTCTAATTTGTCCCATAGGGAGATATAGAATGTGGTGATATACCTCATCACTTGAAACAGTGACGGGT
Source organism: uncultured Flavobacteriaceae bacterium (assembly GCA_947494565.1). Lineage (GTDB taxonomy): Bacteria > Bacteroidota > Bacteroidia > Flavobacteriales > Flavobacteriaceae > Maribacter_C. Next base: position 72,353 of record CANLVG010000015.1, read on the forward strand.
ATTTATATTTGACCTGCCCGTGGGGGTAACTAGGGTAGTTATACCCTTGCCGAAGTTTTTTTAAGTTCTTCAGAAGTATGGAAACCCCTCCTTCGCTCGCCATGGTAGCAGTTTCTACCATAGACCATCCTCGATTGAAAAAGGCATGGTCTACCAATTGCATTTGGCCATTTGGAGAATAGGAAATCAACCTACATTCAATTGATGATTCTTTTTGTATTACTTCATTAAAACCAATGGGACTATAGTACGCTCCAACTGGACTTCCAAAGCAAAAGGACCAAATACCATTTTTAGCCCCTTCGGCAAGGCGAACAGGTACGCAAAGCGAATCCAAACTGATGATAAGATCTAGATTACTTTGTTGTAGTCGTTCAATAATCGTCTTTGTGATTTCATCGTATTTCGAACTGTCTTGCCCTTCAATCTCAATTGTCGGGACCGATGCCAAACGAGTGCGTAATTCGATCGTGTCGACACTAAAAACAGCCTTGAAGAATACCCGCTGTTCAATATATTTTTGAATTTTGAACAACGTCCTATTTGGGCTAAATCTTGTGAAAAAATCCCTGATCGGGCTGTGTCTTACTTGATTTTGGGTTTTATTTTCCTGAAGTATGAGGGTGAATTCAAGGGTGGGCTCATCTAAAACCGCCTCGATTATACGCCATTGCCAATTGCTAAGGTCATGAAAATCATCGATTAAAATTCCTATTCTACTATTCAAGGCGAAATGATCTTGTTTTGACAAAAAAGGCGAGCGATTCAGCAGCATCTACCTCATTAAGGTTTCATAAATATATCAGGAAATTCGAAGCGCACGCGTATACATCATCATGAATTTCGGATGATTTTCAATGCACTTGCCATGCCGTCAAAATAGGATAGTCATTACTCCCCTTTTAAGCGGATTTTTTCAGAGGCCCATTATTCTTTTTGACTTTTTTCTTATACCACGGTTGTTTGACTGGTGTACTGCTGTCATATCCATAGGTATAGCCATAATTGAACTCGGTACCCTTCACCTGACCTACTGCATTGAGAACATAGGCCATATTACGTAACTTTTTGGTTCGGTTCAACTCCTTCGAAAATTGCAATAACTTTTTGTCCGTAAACCCAGATCGTACGGCAAAGAGCGTAATATCGGAATATTTTGAAATCAACAGCGTATCGGTAACCAACATGGTAGGAGCCGTATCTACAATTACATAATCAAACTCTTTTCTGGCTTTTGCCATGAAATCACCGAATCGCTTACCCGATAAAAGTATGGGTGCGTTTTTTGGAATACCTCCACTTAGATATACTTTGTGATTGGTATTGTCATCGAATCCTTCGTTAATACAATCTTCAAAACCCAATCTGGGGTTGATAAGGTAATCGGACAAACCTGGAATATTCTTATCTAGACCAAAATACGTATGCAGTTGGGGATTTCTCAGATCCGCCCCAATGAGCAGTACCCGTTTTCCCATACTGGCATAGGCCAAAGACAAGTTCATGGCCAATAAGGTCTTTCCTTCAGCCTTTACACAAGATGTGACAAAAATCACCTTGCCGTCATCTACATCTTCGGAAGAAAGCAGGTAATCGGTATTGGTACTCAATATGCGAAAAGACTCCGCGAGGGTAGAACGGTCATTTACATTTGCGAAACTTCGTTCCTTACTGAAATATGGGATCTCTATGAGTACCGGTATTTCCGGATTATTCCTTTCAATGTCGTGCCTACCGTGTACTTTCGTATCAAGGGTAGCCCGTAAAAAAACCACTAGAAACGGCATTAAAAGTCCCAAAAACAAGGACAATGGATAGACAATCGTGGCCTTAGGCCACATGGGTTTGGTATTGGTCACCCCGTAGTCGATTACCTTAACTGTCGGAGAGGTAGCGGCATACTCGATGGCGGCTTCTTCTCTTTTTCGTAAAAGTAAGAGATAGAGATTCTCCTTGATACTCTGTTGGCGTTCGATCGACCGAAGCATACGTTCTTTCTCAGGAAGTCTCGAAAACGAGAAACCGGCATTTTCCTGCTCTCGATTCAATTGCCTCAACGAAACGTCTAATTGTGATTCGTAAACATTGACCGAATTTAAGATATTTAGCTTGCCAAGTTCTAACTGTTCGGACAGCGCCTTTAACCTCGGGTGATTCGCTCCAACGGTAACGACAAGTTTCTGTCGTTCTCTTGCCATTTCGTTATACTTGGTGACCAGTTCGTTCAACCCTTTATTATCCAATCCGATATTTCCGGGCAGTAAGTTGTAGGCGATCTCCTCCGATACGGTTCTTTTCAGCAGCTTTGATAGCGATATTTGCGTTTTTAATTGAGCCAGTCTTGCATTAGCTACCGACTTTCTTCGCAGGCTGACGTTTGCATCCTCTTGAATGAAAGAGAGGTTCTCAGCCTTCTTAAAGTCTTGCTTTCCGGCTTCAATGGAATCCAGCTCTTCCGATAAATTGATAAATCTTTTATCGATAACCTCTAAGGTCCGTTTGGCAACTAATTGACGATCGGTAACTCCATCTTGATCAAAATTGGTCACTATGGAATTCAATATGGCTTCGGAGAGTTCTCTACTTTCCCCAAGGAGGGTCAGTGTCAACACCTCGCTCAACTGTTGTGACGCGCTTATTTTCAAGTCGTTCGATAGTGCAATGGTTGTCTGTTTGGCTTGATTTAAGACTATTTTGTACTTATTGTCTTTATAGTCTTTGATATTTGCGATTTCTGTAAGATTGATGGTAAACGGCAAGTCATCGCTCGAAGACGAATCTCCCTTATCATAAGGAAGAATATGCCGCTTTCCCTTCGCATCGGTAATGATGAAGCTCGACGAACTCAAATAAAGTTCAAACTTCAAGGGCTTTCTTAGAGCATCTTCTGAAATCGCCTTACTCACCACAAAAGGAGGCCTGAATATCCGTCGGTACGAATAGTTCTCAAACTCATGGTACTCTACGTCCAAATTCAATTCCCGCACAACGTTATCCAATAATCGATATGATTTCAGTACTTCTACGTGGTTTTCAAGACTGAGCCGCATGGCCTGGTTCGCCACCACGATTTCATTAGGAATAATATTCGATCGCTGCGTATCATCTAAAATCTTGACCTTAGCTACGGTAGTAAAGGTTTTTGGAGCATAGGTCGTATAAAAATACCCTAATGCAACAAATACGATACAGCTGATTACGAACCATGGCCAATACGCAAGGTATTTGGAAAGTAAATCCGTGATGGTAATGGGCTTATCATTCTCCTTAAAGTCTGCTATATGGGGTTTTTCTCTCATTCGATATTGAATACGGCGAACCACCTACTATTTCACGACGATCCTCTTGTTTCACTAGATGATTCACTTTATAACGTGATGCTCAGTCTCCTAGTATATCCGAATACATCATATCCGATCTCTTGAAATTCGGATACAACGGTATAGGACCATCAAAGTTATGTATTAATACCCCCTTAAAACTTATAAATCGTTGAATGTTAATATTTTATCGATAATACGTGTAGCTGTTTTACCATCCCAAAGATGTGGTATTCCTCCCGTTTTCCAATTTCCAGAGAACAGTTTTTCCATTGCAGGTTTTATCGATTTTGGATCAGTACCCAAGAGTTCATTGGTACCCTCGGTAATGGTCTCCGGTCGTTCCGTATTGTCACGAAGCGTCATACACGGAATTCCCATAACGGTGGTCTCTTCGGTAATTCCTCCTGAATCGGTTATTACCGCCTTTGAATTTGCTACTAGGTAATTGAACTCTAAATACCCCAAAGGTTCTATCATATGTAAACGCGGGTGCTCGATATTTAGCGCTTTCAAGACTTTGGCGGTACGGGGATGGACGGGAAAAACCAACGGCAGATCCCCTGAATGCAAAACGATCTCATCTAAGAGTGCCTTTAACTGACTCTCTTCATCCACGTTGGCCGGCCGATGCAATGTCATGACAATATAATTTTTCTCTTTCAAGTTCAAATCTGGCCATACCGATGGTTTTCGAAAACGCGGTCTTTGTTTGAGCAAGGTATCGATCATAGTATTACCAACATAGAATATGCTTTTCTTGGGTACCCCACTGTGTCTCAAATTTTCGTTCGCTATCTCAGAAGTCGTAAAAAAGTAATTGGTAATGGCATCGGTTACGAGTCGATTGATTTCTTCGGGCATAGTCCAGTCATTCGAGCGAATACCTCCTTCTACGTGGGCCACTTTGGTATGAAGCTTTTGTGCGACAATAGCACATGACATGGTTGAAGTCACATCGCCTACAACAAGCACAAGGTCTGCGGGATTATTCTGTAACTCTTTTTCGAAGCTCGTCATGATAGCCGCTGTCTGCTCGGCCTGAGATCCACCTCCAGCTTCTAAATTGACATCCGGCTCTGGAATTTCCAATTGCTCGAAAAAGCTACCTGACATTTTCTTATCGTAATGTTGGCCGGTATGTACCAATCGATACGAAATATCTTTTCCTTCTTGTTTCGCCTCTTCAATGGCATGAATGATCGGAGCTATCTTCATGAAGTTAGGGCGCGCCCCGGCTATTAAAGTGATTTTTTTCATTGGTTGGGAAATTTTGTTTTATTGTTGTGATTTAGTTCATATCCACCCTCATGGTAGTTTCCCAATCGACTTGGGCAATAGCTTGATTTAAGTCAATGAAATCGAAGTCGTTTATCCACTTCCTAAGTTTCGATTCGCAAGCTTTCAAACCGACATACGATTTGAATCTTCTCGATGTGGAAAGTCCCTCGATCACTGGCTGTTCATAATCAAAATCCCTGGGATGAAAATAGGTCATAACATAGTCCGATTTCTTCGTGGAATTTTTAATGAACGTGTACGGAAGTAATCTAAAATAACCTCCACCCGAAAAAATCACGGACTTACCCAGTACAGACCTTGTATTTATTGGGAATTCTTTCAAAACGGCTCCATTATACTCCAAGAGAGAGGGAGTGGCAGTTTCATAAGCTGGAAGCCCTCCATGGGCCCGGCTTGCCGGAAAAACCGAAGAGTCGACCCTGATTCCTAATTCGTATAATACTTCAAATGCCCATTTATTCCTTTCCATAATAGAAAAGCCCGGAGCTCTGAAAGAGGTTACTTTTTTACCTGTACAATCTTCAATGGTCTTGATTGATTTTTCTACATCCTTATAAAAAGTGGGTCTATCTTGTTCATATACCAACTGATGTAAATGGGTATGACTGCCTATCTCATAGCCACGATCTGCAATTTCACGAATGACCTCCGGAAAACGTTCTGCCATCCACCCTACTACGAAAAAAGTCGCATCTACTTTGGTCTCCTCTAGAATACCATAAATGGTCTCCATATTTCGATGGATCCTAGGTTCAAAATTCGACCATTCTCTCTCGGTCTTCGTCGACGCGTTGTCAAGAATATGAAACCACTCTTCTATGTCAAATGTCAATATGTTCATACTCGAAATACTCCAAAAGTGGTTTTAATATACATATTTGGAAATTTTGTGACCGAAAAAAACCGAAGTCTTCAAGGGTTGTTGTTTCCATATTTTAGTCAAAAAAGTCAACTCCTTTATCGATTTGCCAACAGGCTCGGAGTAATTATAGAAAACAGGTAACTCCAAAGGGTTCCATTGCTTTTTAAATCTATGATTATTGCTGTCGATAGTCGATCTACCAAAGGAGAAGTAGGTATGCTTTTTCTCCACTGAAGACCGTAACATTTCCCAACATATCAGAGCGTGTATATTAAACCGATCATATTCATTGTCGGTCGAAGACCAACATACCTCATTAAAACCGAGATATGACAACGCCATACCCGAGGCAATAACTTTTTCGCCGTCATATAATACCGCAACTTGAACGTCTCCAAATCGGTAATCGGTCAATAGGTTCTTAAAGAACACCTTGCCCAATGGTGGTGATCCAAATCTCAACATTTTTCGGGTATAGAGGTCGTAAAACTCATCCAAAAGTTCTATTCCACCCAGTTTACAAACATATCCTAATTTCCTTGCCTTTCTGATCTTTTGACGAAGCTTGGACTTCATTGCCATCATCTGTACCTCATCCGATTCATGTACGTTGAGCACACAACTGACTTTTTTATCGTAGACATGATCAGATAGTTTCTCAAAACCCCTGACTTCGAAATCTTTGCCTTCGAAAAGTGTATTTAAGTCGACTTTCACCTTTTCGTCAGATGCGATAATCGGGCCACCGTATGAAAAATGTGGCATTGATATTATCTTTCCGCGAAAATGTACCATAGGTACCACTCCGATAATGCCTTGACCTTTGCGAATAAATTTATTCTCACTTTGGTAACCAAAGGTTTTCGAAAGAATAGCACCAAGGGAAGGATTATGGGCTAGCGTGATCATTTGATCATTCCTTTCCCCTTCCAAAAATTTATTCCATGCATCAAAGTCTTCACAAGTAGAAAGTTGCATCATAACTTATTGAATATCAGTTTTACAAAATATGGAATAAGTCGAATGTCGCGCATAATACGTTTTCGGGGTTCCATCATGGTGCGGTATACACCTTCTAGTTTATGATCTATCCACCATTGCGGCGCTCTTTGGACAAGTCCGGTATACACGTCGAAACTTCCTCCCAAGCCTTGATAAACGGCAGGGTGTTTCTGGTACATTTCCTCCATAAGCAGTTCTTGTTTGGGCGACCCCATAGCAACAAAAACCACATCTGGTTTCTTTTCCGCAATATCGGCCAATAGCGCAGTACGTTCAGCCTCATTGTTCAAATAACCATTTCGATAGCCCAAAATATTGATTCCGGAATAGTCCGATTTTAGATTAGCAATCGTTTTTTCGATAACCTCATCGGTACCGCCAACCAAATAGAACGACTTTTTAGTTTGGTATTGTTCAATAATGTCGAGCCACAACTCGCAACCCGGAATACGGTCGACCTCTGCATGTCCTCTTTTTTGAAGGGCCCAGACTGCCCCCATCCCATCGGGATAGCCCACATTTCTGTTGATGATACTGCGGGTTACATCAGTAGCGTGGTAAATTTTTTCCCCATTTACGGCTATCAAAATACTCTTGTGTTGAAAAACATATTCCATCAACTCTTGACGGGTTTTCGGTACATAGGTTTTGACGCCATTGAACAATTCTGAAACCATTATGCTTCGATTTTGTTTGATTCAAACCAGTAGTAGATACTGAGCAAGAGAAAAATCTGTTTCTCTTTGTTATATCCGGCCCTGTGCTGTGCTAAAATTTCGGAAATATATCCTTGATCAAATACTTTTGAAAATTCAGAATCTCCGGTCAACAATATTTGTTCCACCACATCCATTTCCTCTCTAAACCATCGATTCGTGGGTGATTGAAATCCCTTTTTACGACGGTTGATGATGCGCTCTGGCAAGAGGGTTTGGGCATAAGCTTTATGTATGATCTTTCCCCCCTTACTATTTAATTTCAAATCTAAGGGAAGGGCTTCCATGAAACGCACCAACTCAAGATCCAACATGGGAACCCGGCATTCCAAGGAGAAATTCATCGTTATTTTATCGGTATAATTTAAAAGATCGTCTGACAGGTTCATCCGGGTATCGATTGCCATCATTTTTTCCGCAGCGTGTCCTCGAGAATTACAACCTAATAATTTGTAAAAATTAGCAACCTCTTGAACACTCAAGGTATCCCTCGTTGAAATAAGCTTGCCTACTTCTTCTACGGAGAATATTTCATAAATAGATAGAAATCGCTCCATTTCATCCGATATACCAATAGCGTTCGCCCCTCTTAATAGTTGCTCATTCTTACTTCCCATGAGCTGGGCAATCGGTTTGGCGGCTACCCGTAATGCTGCGGGAATTTTTTTTCGAATGACTTCCGATCGATACCTAGTATAGCCCCCCAAGGGTTCATCAGCTCCTTGACCGGTCAATACTACCTTCACTTTTTCTGATGCCAACTGTGCCAAATAATACATCGGAATCATTGAGGTGGTGGCCAGAGGTTCTTCAACTATTCGAGAGCACTCTTTTATGAGATCCAAGAAATCTGTAAACGATATTTTTTTTATGTAATGGTCTAATCCCAAAAGTTGGGCGGTCTCTTCTGCATCCGCTATTTCATCTTCTTCAAAATCTCCCTCAAAACCAATGGTAAACGCTTTCAATTTACCTTTGTAGTGCTTTTTTGCCAATGCGGCGATTACAGCGGAATCAATACCTCCACTAAGCAATATACCTACTTCTACATCCGATAGAAGTTGTCGTTGTACGGCCTTCTCAAGTTCTACTCCGTAGGTCTGAACAATGGTATCCTTTGGGCCTTCCATTACAGTTGGTAGTTGCCCAGCAAAATATTCGGTTTTTGATTCTAGGGAATCTCCCTGTAGGTCTACCACATAAATATGACCGGGAGCGAGTTTATGTATACCCTCAAATAGGGTATTCGGGGAAGCATTGTAACGCAGCCTTAGTAAACTTGCCAAAGCATCCTCATTCAATTGCGTCGGTTTCAGTATTGATTTTATGGGCCGAATCTCCGAGGCGAAAATCAACTCTCGTCCAGCAGTGGCATAGTACAAAGGTTTGACACCAAACGGGTCTCTCGCCAAGGTCAACCGCTTTTGTTCTATATTCAGAAAGGCTAAGCCGAAAATCCCGTTAAGATCCTTTATACCCTTAGTACCAAAGTGAATTAAATATTCAAGAATGGTTTCGGTATCGGAATGTCCTCTGAAAGCTATCTTTTCAGGAAGTTTTTTTCGTAATTCCAAATGGTTATAAATCTCACCATTGAATACGATCGCAAACTTTTTACAGTCTGAAACCATTGGTTGATGCCCTGCTTCGGACAAATCGATAATTGAAAGTCTTCTTTGTCCCAAATATATGTGATGCCCATTGAGCTCAAATGGGTCTATACCGAAATCATCAGGGCCACGATGCTTCATTAGGTCAAGCGCCTTCTCGTCAAAGTGCCGATTAATCGATCCGAGTATACCACACATACAAATTGATTGTTCATTTAGGTTCTTTCAGTTGATACACTGACCAGAACAGTAGTCAAAAGTAGATATTTGCGGTAATCCAAACCGAATAATAACGACCAAACACAGTATCTATCGGTTAGGTACAGCACGATATAAGTGAGAATCCATTTTCTAGACACACTTCACTTTTCTGCGACAAATAACAAGGCGGAATGACCTATGTAGTTCATCGATAGAATGCATACTAACAGCAGTTAACAACATAAATTCAATGCGTGTTCATTGCCGAGAGCGCATGGAGGTACGGCATGACCGCCCAGCGTAATGTGTTTTTATTTCCTCTTGAATTGAAGATATCGATAGCAGAGTATACCCCATTTTTTACGACGAATTTTCTACCGATAGTTGAATGTAGGTTGGATACCATTGTCGCATCGTCAAGAAGTATCGCCAAATGGAGCATCTCGGCATTGTCGTAGAGGTCGAATTTGATAATCGAAGGTTTATTACTCAAAGTAAATCGCTTGAAAAGTTGGTGATTTGAGGTGTAGAAATTCGCCTTTATATACTGATAACCCAGGTTCACAAGATCTGAACAACCCGACAATGCAACTGCACGATTGGCCTTGTATAGGTTCTTTAAAATGAAGCATGAGTGAAAGCAATCAATGAAGGAATCCGGGTTTTCGGGTTCATACAACCAAGAGCCGTCTGAACGTTGCTTATTTCGAATGAACGTAAAAAGCTTCCGGATTTTATGGCTTAGCTCAGCCTCCTTTTCAGGAAAATAGTGTAAAAAAATAGTATAGGCATAGAGCGTATAGGAAACCGCGTTGGTCACCAGTCGGTCCTTTTCAGGTCCGTAGGAGGTAGCTAGTGATTCGTCATCTTCGTACATCGTTTGTATATCATTTTCATAAAATTCGAAAACGCTCTTGATCTGAGGTATATATGTTACATCGCCTGTAACTTCAACATACTTGTGAAGAGCTTCCAATACGTAGGGGGTATGGGTACTGAAAGGCGTGTTTTCATCATAGTCCAATCCATCACCGGCAGCCCATTTAAACCCTAATCCCCAACACAGGCCTGAGTATCCCTTACAACTATGATCAAGCAACCAATTGATATGTTTTCGGGCAAAGACCAAGTACTCTTCCTTTTGGTTCTTTTCATATAAGTTGAGTAATGCCAATGCAGCCGTAGCCCGAGCTGTAGGGTATTCTTGTTTCTTATACCCTATTCTAAGGGTATTGTTAAAAAATTGATCCCAAATGGTCACTACTGCCGCAGGTATAAGGCCAAGTAGGGCATTAGTATTATATAGTTGCTTTACACGAATACCAAAATCGGTCATCCACACGTCATAGGGATCATAACACTCAAGACTATCGCTCAAACAGAAGGTTTCTATTAATCGGTATATACTTTTATCTTCCATATGTTCTGGACCACTATGAATTTAAGGGGGCGCTCATGCAGTGTAAGAAGTGATTGTGCAGTCTTTTTGCAACGACTGTACTGACAAGTCTTTCAGCGGCAACATCATGATTGTACTTTCCGATTTGAGCTCTTAGCTTGCCATCGACGATCAATTTTTCAAGTTTTTGCTCTAGATCTTCCCGTTTCTCCAAGTCAACAAAATACCCCATCTTTTTATCTTCAAAAAAATACTTCAATCCCCCAACAGGGGTTGTTACGACTGGCAAGGCAAATGCCATAGCCTCCAGAACGGAAGTCGGTAGGCCTTCACTATAACTGGGCATACAATAAATATGACATTCTTTAAATAGGTCCACTTTGCACTCTCCTTCAACATGACCTTTCATTTCAATGCCCGATAGTGATCTTATATAATGGCTTACAGTCTTGAACTCTACTCCATCTCCGGCAATGATCAATCTGAGGTTTGAAAAGCGAGTTTGTAGATTTTTAAAGGCGTCTATAACCTCATATATTCCCTTTTCCCGAAGCAATCGCGATAAAAATAAGATATTAATATGGGCCGTTTCCGTTGAGGCCGTCAGCTTTTCTTCAACAGAGAAATCATTGAGCAGGGTACTATCTACGGTCGTCGTCTCTACAAAGACCTCCCCTTCGAAACCCCACTCTTCCACGCTACTTTTGAACTCCTGCGACAGTACAAATATTCGTTTGGCCTTGCCAAATGAGTTTTGAAAGAACTTCACGTATTTTTTGGACACTTTTTCTTCAAATGCCAAATCCCACCCGTGGAAGAAAACAACGAAATCCACGTTCTTTTTGGCCAATCGTCGGGCAAAAAGACCGTCTCGAAAAAAACTTCTCGCACCAAGGGAAGGGTTTAAAACCACCAAATCAGTTGTCGAATCAATAGTTTTTTTGAATTTCATTTGGTCCGACACCGGCCCTAGAATGTTCTTTCCATGCCCTCCTACCTCTAGCGTGTTGATTGCAATATCCTCATATTGGGCAAGCTTTGGAAGCAACGCGTTCCAAAAGGCGCTTACACCTCCTGCGGTTGATAACTTAGGTACGGTAATGATGATTTTTCGTGTCATTATAGCAGATAATCGTGTACTCTAAATTCTATCTTTTTTATATCAATATGGTTTAATGGGTGTTCTAATTTGCGAGCAATTGATCTTACTGTAATTTCAACTTTTGTTTTCAGTGGTTTGCACCTCCGAATGCGCATAGTACCATTGCTCTCTAGCCTTTTTATACATTTTGTTTTCAAATTCGAGTTTCACAAATACCAGGACCATGAAAACATCAAGTTCAAACCACATCCCTCCCTGAGTCATCATCAAGGAAACATACAAAAAGAAGATGGCCATTCCCAGTCTGTACGATGGGCGTTTGCGTCGTTCCCAGATAAACTTAAATAAGGACACCAGATACCCAATAAAGAATATGACACCGAGAAGTCCGTTCTGACCCAATTGTGTAAAAAACTCATTATGGGCATATACTCGTAATCCGACCGCTTTATAAATATGATCGACAAGACCGTCAAAACCGAAACCAAAGAACAGTTCAAAAATGTTTCCATTGAACCATAGGTCGAATGCGGCTTTCCAAAATAGAAACCTTCCAGAACCAGCGGCGGTCTGTTTACCGTTGCGAATGTCAAAAATCCGATTATAAAAGGCTTCGTTGGTTTCCAACAAATAGAAAAAACCAAAAACCAAGACCGACAAGGCCAAACTCGCAGTGATTATTTGTTTTACCGAAAATTTCTTCGGCATGAAAAGAAACAGGGCTCCAATACAGAACATGGCATACCCGGTTCTAATGAAAGTGAGGTAGATCAGATAAATTCCGAACAGTAACAGGGCGTAATTTAACTTCGGAAAGCGTATCACTTCTACTTTCATTTTGAGATAGGCCAACAAAATCAAAACGGCGGTCGTCGTCGTGATGGCCGCACCGTGCGAATTCTGGAACATTCCGGCGTAACTATCGAAATCTTGATAAAGTACCGTATCATGGGCCTTACTTTTTAGGAGATTCAAAGTAAAGGGAATACCGGAAATTATAACGAACTGCGCAAACCCTAGAAGCATCTTATCAAGAGCTTTCAAACTTCGGATCTTTAGGGAGGCAAACTCATACATTAGCGGAAACATCATATATCGAATAAAATCGATTATCCCTGCAAAATAACTCACTGAAAAACCCCCTGTAACCAGATTCTTTACGGCCCTAGCGTATGACCATTTGATGAATCCAGGTTTTTTTCTGTTTCTGATAATGATGACTTGCCAGACTAAGAAAACGAACAACGGTATTTTCCAAACCTGCGAAAATGTAATCGGCCCTATTTGAACCGGACCTAAGTAGATCAAGAGGAAAAGAATACTATATATGAAGACCAGTTTAATCTCTTTCATCTTATAATTGTCTACCCGATTCGGGTACTGCGTTTTTACTTTTTGAGGTTTTTCAATATTTCTTTCAACCCCAAGCGTTTATCTAGCTCTTTAAACGAATACCAAACCGAAATAAGTATGATCAGAACCCCAATAATGTACATCCAGGGTGTCGTGATAAATTTAATTAGGGCAAAACAGACCAAGGCAAGCGCGAATTGTAGCGCAAATATCTTTACAAACTCACGATGAAATCTAAAGTCGTACTTGACGCTGGCAATCCAGTACACCTGTATCAAATACACCATATAAGCAATTAAGAAGGAGAACCCCAAGCCGGTCAAACCCCAATAATAGTAGCCCAATAAGTTCAATCCTAATAGATAAAGATTAGATACGAGTTCACTCCAAAAGAAAAGTTTACTCTTCCCTTTGGCAATAAAAATAAACCCGACGACCCACGCGGGCACCTTAAAGAACATTCCTAAAAATGCCCAATAGATCATTACATTCACTGCTACGAATTCACTTGAATAGAGTATGATGATTACCCAATCGATAAAAATCAAAAAAGCCACCAATACCGGCGCTAAAATCAAAAGAGCAATCTCGGTCTGTTGATTGACCAACTCATTGGATTTCTTATTATTCTCGGCCACAGCGGAAAGTCGTGGATAATAATCGGTTTCCATTGCCGTAAAAAGAAGTCCTACATAGGTTGATATCAGGGCAATACCTGCATTGTATAGTCCTACTTGTTCGACCCCGCCAATTGAATTGATAAATATTCGAATCGCATAGGATTCCCCAAGCACCATAATACCACTTAAACTCAACATCAAACCCATCATCATCATTCCTTTACCTTCAATTTTTACTTCCCTAGGGGTCACCTTCACCTTTTCGGTTCTAACTTTTTTGCCAAAATACAGGGAAACCGCATAGGTAAAGACTGCGGTAACGATGAGACCGGGTACTATACCATCAAGTCTCAAGTAATAATACAATGGAACCGAAACCACCAGACCCAAGGCCGAACCTATCATATTGGCCTTGGCTAAGTCTTTAAGTCTGCGAAGGCCTTGCAAAATAACAAACTGACCGCTCGCAAGCTGCTTCAAAAGCACGGTCGATGACAACCAGATAAAAGCCAGTGTATAGTCTGAATTGCCGAAAGCGATCTCACTAAGCCAAGATGAAAGAGCCAAAGTAACAACGGCCCCAAAGACTCCGGTAATCCAGACTAATCGCCTCACCACAGTACTTACTTTCGCGATGCGTTGCTGATTTTTGCTCTCTTTGGCGGTTGCGATATCCTTAACCCCACTTATCCCTAATCCAAAATTGGTCAAGGAGCTTATCAATAAGATAGTAGAATTGAACAGACCCAAAACACCTATGCCAGCAGGGCCTAATAGTAAGGCCATGATCTTTGATCTTAAGATAGAGATGATGATATTGAAGACCTGAACCCCGCCGAATATCGAAGTAGCCTTCATTATCTGACGGTAGCTACTGCTTTTTTGATTTTGCTCTTCGATGGACACAACTAATGAATTAAAACTTAAACTACCTGTTTATATTGTTGGCTAAAGCCAAATGTGTTGTGGGACCGAAATCAATTTCATTAAAAAAGTATAGCCGAATTGGATAAGTGGCCTGTTTGCCTGAGTGCTATGACATTCACTTATGTTATTTGATTTCTTGTGGACGTGCCCTAGTATCAGACTACCTTTTTTGTGCAAGCTTTCTGAATGCTGCCGATCTTTTATTCGAGATCCTTTTCTTGCGGATCTCTTCCCTTCTTTGGTCTTGAATCGTATCGCCAGTCGTTGAAGTAACATTTTCCTTTTCAGCGGCTCCTTTTTTGTCCACTTTTATTCCTTCTTGTAAATAGTTCAATGGTTTCATGTTGAACTCGAACGTATCCTTTGTGACTGAGTCTTCAACCACTACTTCCACTTTTTCGGCCAATTTCTCTACGCCAGCCAGTTCAAAAACCTTTAAAAACGGTAAAAGATAGAGTGTCGCCCCCATCACAACGGTAGCCAATAAGGCAAGATGGATATTCAAACTGATTGATAGTATGGCAAAAATTATCACAGCAGCATTACATAGACACAGCACCAAGGTAGCTTTCTTATGATCTAAACCTAAGCGGAGTAACCGATGGTGGATATGGTTTGAATCAGCACTGAACGGACTTCTTTTCTGTTTTATTCGAATGGCGAAAACCCTTAAAAGATCGAATAATGGGTATGAAAGTATGGCCAGGAGTAAAACCGGGGCATTGGGTACTTTATTAAGTGGTTGGGCAATTTCATTGACGGTCAAGAAACCGATGCCTTGATAGGCCAATAAGAAACCGGTGAGCATTGAACCGCAATCACCCATGAAGATTTTCTTATTGCTAGACAGGTTATATCGTAGGAAGCCTATCAGCGCCCCAACCAAGATGGCAGACACCAAGCTCATCAAATAATTCTCGTTTATAAGAAATAATACACCGAAGGATGTACTTGAAAGAATGGCGATAGATGCGGCCAAACCGTCAATGCCGTCGATCAGATTAAGCGCATTGATAACCAAAACAAAAACAAATACGGAATACACCACCGAAACAAGATAGGGCAACTCACCGAGGCCCAGCAATCCCTCGAAGTTCTCTATTCGGATGTCGGTCAGAACTACCACATTCATGACAGCAACTAACTGCCCTAAAAACTTACCCTTGGGCGAAACCGAAATGAGGTCGTCTTTGATTCCTAAAAAGACCAAAATAATCAAAGAACCGAAGAGTGACAGCAATTTAATCAGGTCGGCCTGAACAAGGTTTGCCATCGCCCCAAAGATGATGATAGTCAAAGAAAAAGCGATAAAAACCCCCAAGCCACCCAAAGTCGGTGTCTGGGTACTATGCATTTTACGCTCTCCCGGTGCATCCATTAACCCTTTGATCTTCGAAATGCTAATGATATTGGGATACAAATAAAATCTGGTGGATATGATAAAGGCGGCCACTAAGGCAAAAAGCCCCAGCAAATGTATGTCAGCGATCAACTCCCTTAAAATGGTCATTACTTGGTTATTTTGGTATTGGTCTTAAGCGCTATCTTCACATGCCGACTTCAGCCTGAAATAGTATCGAGACCTAATCTTTCTTGTCAAAACGAGTGGTACACGATTAAGGTGATGGCCAACAGGACGCTCCTGTATCTATACCAAAAAGTTTCTGGCGAAAGATTATTGTTCGTTAATGGTTTGTATTGGTAAAACTATGGGGCTTTGGGGAATCGAAAAATATATCTCGTTATTCGGCAATCTTAATCGACGACTTGCACATTGCCCTATTTAAAAGGGGTAATCGACGAACGACAGAATGCGGTTCAACTTGACTATTGGTATTTCTTCTAGGCCGTTAAGGAAGTCCGGATACATTTTCAACGTTCTATTCACGCTCTGGAATAAGTGAAATAGCGCTAGAGAACATGCTGTGAATATGAATTTTTCAAGTAATTTCTAAAGTAAAATCAGGCTACCTCTTTTCAAAACCCACCAAGTACTTCGATGGGATAGGGTATTTTTTTCCCGGTACTCTTGTCCTTAGGCATTTGCGCTTTGACATCCATCAAATAATCACTTAAAATAGCGGCCATTTCCCTTGCCATTTCAGGGTTGCTTTCTATTAGATTTTCGGTTTCACCGATGTCTTCTTGAATGTTGAAAAGCTCCATACTCCTATACGCATGGTAGTATATTAGTTTAAAATTCCCTTTGCGTACAGCACTGGCCGCACCGATTCCTGGTCCAGATGGGCCCCATTCGTTGGGGTAATGCCAAAATAGCGGACGAATTCCGTTGTATTCCTTTTCCCCTTTTAATATCGACACAAAACTTTCACCATCTATCTTCTGTAGGGTCTGCAAACTGTCGATTCCGGCAATCTCTAGAATGGAAGGATAAAAATCTTCAATGATGAGTTGATAGTCAGAAACCGTTTCAGCTTCTACTTCATTGGGCCATTTGACCAGCATCGGTTCTCGGATCCCACCCTCATGCATAGACCCCTTTCCACTGGAAAGAGGCGCATTATGTGTATGAGGCTCACCTCCCCTCGCATGCGCACTAAGGCCTCCGTTATCAGACATGAACAGAATGACCGTGTTTTCTTCGCTGTTATTCCGTTCTAGGTAATCCATAATATCACCTAGGCTCTTATCCATTCCTTCAACCATACTAGCGTACCGCGACTCGATCGAATCTAATCCTTTTTCGAGGTATTTTTCAACGAAGCGTTGATCTTCCATGATAGGCGTATGAACGGCATAATGCGACATGTAAAGAAAAAATGGTTGCTGAGCTGTTACGGCCGAATCAACGGCTTTCAAAGCTTCTTGTGTAATGGCTTCCGTTAAAAAAATATCCTTTCCATGGTATTCTTCCAAACCGGGAACGGCCCAAATTTCTTTTCCTTCCTTTCCATTTCCAAAGTTTTGCGTTCCCAAATAACTTTCTGGAGCACCGGCCGCATGACCAGCAATATTGATATCAAAACCCAAATTCAGTGGATTTTCGCCTGGCGTTCCAATTGCCCCGAGATGTGCTTTTCCCGAATGGATGGTGAAATACCCGGCATCATGAAGGGCCTGGGGCAAGGGCATCGCATGAACGGCGAGCGTGTCACCGCCGAAAGGACTCATGCCATTAACATTCCACATAGGAAATTCAAGGATAGGGTGGTCTTTTTCCATTTGCTTCATCGAATCCTTCTCAAGCGTCCAATTCGTGACCCGATGTCTTGCGGCGTTCATACCGGTCATCAAGCTGATTCTTGTTGGCGAGCATACCGGGGTGGCGTAGGCCTGTGTGAATTTCATTCCTTCTTTTGCCAAACGTTCCATATTCGGTGTGTGATAGCGGTCGTTAAAAGGCGTGCCAGAAGTCCAAAAAGGAACAGAGGTATCTTGCCAACCCATGTCATCTACTAGAAACAAGACAATATTAGGAGGACGTTTCGGCAATTCATCGGGTTGACACGAATTCATTACCAACATCATGAAAATCAACAATAACGCGTACCTTCTCATAAGCTAAACCTACTTTTAATGAGCCATAATGGCATCTATCTGGTGCCACTTCCCGCCATTCAAGCTAAGAGAGGCGTTTGATTGTTTTGGGCCTTGCGTACTTCTTCCCTTTTCAATATAAGTAACCATCAGCGCTGCCAATTCATCTACCGTTTCTGGTTGCGTGGCATATAGATTCTCTTCTTCCGCTGGGTCTTTCTCCAAATCGTATAATTGGAATTTGGGAAGACCTGACAGCTCATCACTATCGGGCTTAGGGGCACTCCACCCCCCGGAACCCGGGCAAAAAATCAATTTATAGTTGTCTTTCCTAATGGCAAAACTTCCATTTATGGAATGATGTACAACGGCCGCTCTACCAAATTTTTCATCGGTATTTTGCATGATAGGCAGCATTGAAAAGCTATCCTCTCCTTCGTTTGCGCGGAGTTTGACTGCTACAAGGTCTGCTAAAGTGGCCATAAGGTCGGTTTGGCAAACTAATGTCTTCGATATGGAGTTTTTCTGAATTCGAGCGGGCCATTTCATAATAAACGGTACTCTATGACCTCCCTCATAAATGTCAGCTTTGTGTCCTCTAAAAATGCCGCTAGGATGATGTCCTTTCTCACCTAAAACGTCAAAATCGGCTTGGGGTGAACAACCATTGTCACTGGTAAAAATTATAAGAGTATTATCGGTTAGTCCCTGATTGTCAATTTCTTGAACAAGTCTTCCCACATACGCGTCGATCATCATTACAAAATCGGAGTAGGGATTCAATCCGCTCTTTCCCAACCATTCTTCGGTCGGCAATATTGGGGTATGAGGCGACGGTAAAGCCAAATACATAAAAAACGGCTTTTCTCCTTTTCCATTTTCCTTGATGTACTCCGTTGCTTTATTAAAAAAGTTAGGTGTAACCTCATCATGCTTAAAATCCGCCGCTGTGGGACCTTTGCGCCACCAAGTATATTTACCTTTATCTTCAGTAACATGGTCAACATTGGCAGTAATCGTTCCATTTTCAACATAGGCATAAGGGGCCATATCCAAAGAACCTGAGTGGCCATAGGCATAATCAAATCCTAAATCGTTGGGGGTGTTCGTCACCGCTTTGGTAAAATCCAGATTGTCAAAGTCCGACGGATTCCAACCTTCGCCCGCATTTAATGTACTGTCTTTTTGGGCCCAATCCCAACCCAGGTGCCATTTTCCAATAAAGGCCGTTTGGTATCCTGCATTTTTCATCAGTGAAGCAACGGTGGTTCTTGTTTCTGGAATCAGCGCCTTTGACTTTCCGGTTAGCACGCCTTGTTTTAATGGGCTTCGCCAACTATAACGACCAGTGAGTATTCCGTATCGCGTGGGAGTGCATACGGCGGAAGGACTGTGGGCATCCGTAAATAGTAGTCCGTCCTTGGCCATTTGATCAATAAATGGAGTTTTGATTTTTCCATCGGGATTAAACGCCCCAATATCTCCGTAGCCCAAGTCATCAGCTAGTATGTAAATGATATTCGGTCGCTTTTCATTAGGCTCTTCCACCGACGGTTTTTCGCCGCACGCCACATAAAGAAAAAAGGAAAGGAAGACAGTTAATCTCCATAAGGTCAGCTTGGACAACATTTATATCGGTTTTCCCTAAAAATACTGAATCTTTTACATCATGCGAAAATAAATCCACAATCTAACAGACACTGTAAAACCACTTTTTATGTAACTTTAGCATCACTTGAAAACCACCATTTGTATTGTATTGTTGATATAGAGACCACCGGTAACGGTATTAAGGGTAACAGAATTACTGAAATCGCCATTTTCAAATATGACGGTTATCAGATAGTGGATGAATACACCTCATTGGTCAATCCGGAATGTGAGATTCCATATTTTATTACCGGCCTCACCGGCATCGATAATGATATGGTGCGTAATGCCCCTACTATAGCTGAAATTTCGGATACCATCTTGAATTTTACCAACGATTGTATTTTTGTAGCGCATTCTGTCAATTTTGACTACAATGTCATTAAGGAGGAATTCAAAGCTTTGAACAAAGAATTCATCCGTAAAAAGCTGTGTACCGTTCGATTATCGAGAAAATTAATTCCCGGATACCACTCCTACAGTCTAGGCAAATTATGTTCTTCCTTGCAGATACCGCTCACGGATCGACATCGCGCTCGAGGGGATGCCCACGCCACTACCTTACTTTTTCAACGATTGCTTCGCGTTGATGGAGCTGCTGAAGTATTCAAGAAGTTTTTAAACGCTAGATCACAGGAGGCCACCTTACCCCCGGCCCTCCATAAGGAAGTCTACGAAAAATTGCCGAACAAACCTGGAGTATATTATTTCAAGAATACAAGTGGGAAGATTATCTATGTTGGCAAAGCCATTAACATCAAGAAAAGGGTCTTGAGCCATTTTTATGACAAGTCAAGCAAAGAAATCGCCATGTGCCACGAAACGGCAGATATCGATTTTGAGCTATCGGGTAGCGACCTTCTGGCACTTCTCATGGAATCGGACGCTATCAAGAGGCACTATCCGGAGTATAATAGGGCCCAAAAAAGAACGATACAGCCTTATGCCATATTCTCATATCAAGATCGCAATGGCATAGTTCATCTTGCCTATAATAAGCTGAAGCTCGTACCACGCCCTATACTTACGCTTTATAGGCCCTCGGACTGTCGATCGTATTTAGAAGGGCTATGCAACACTTTTTCGCTATGCCCGAAGTACTGTCATTTGCAAGAAGGTGTAGCCCATTGTTCACATTACAGTATCACCACTTGTGGCGGAGTCTGCCGTGGGAACGAGTCTACCGAAACCTACAACCGTAAAGTGACAGCGGCAATTGCACATATGGAGACGGCTGATGAAAGCTTTGTCTTTCAAGAGAAAGGAAGATACAATTCAGAGCAGGCATTTGTCTATATTGAAAACGGTAAATACGCAGGATACGGTTTTATAGAGAAAGAACATTCCGTTTCTTCCTTTGAGGACTTTGACGCTTTCTTGGTTCGACAAAAAAACACTTTGGAAACCCAACGTATCGTCCAATCATATCTGATAAAGAATCCAGAGAAATCAAAGATGGCTTTTACCGAGACCACTCTGTAACCGCCTCAGTCGTTTAGCTTTTTATACATACGGATCACAAAAAGTAGCCACATCATAAAAACAATGCCGACAAAGATGGAATAGCCTAGAATGAAATCCATTACTTTTTGTATTTAAGGTAATTCATGAAACCCAAAATGGTCGGAGCCCAAAATGCTACAAAAATGGCATCTAATTGTTTACCACTCAGATATAGGTATTCAGAAAAAACAATTATCGAAAAAACTACTAGAAGCATTACACAATTCATCGCTCCTACACGCTCAATAAAATTTTTAATCATTCCAGTAAAGTGATTCTTATTAAAGATAGTTAAAATTTGATACTATTCTTAAAATTATTTAAGAAATATTTAACATTTTGAGAAAAAGTTAGAAAATCTTCTACTATTCTAACATATTCATAAAAATACGACGCGCAAACGACTTGTTGACCAAAAAAAGCCAATTAGTCACCTCAAAAACAAGCAGTTGAATAATGAAATAGCACCCATATAGGCCCACTTCCCTCAAAATGCCAGGCGCCACGCCAAAAGCTGTTAGGGAGAATAAATCAAATAGGCCAATTCACCTTTGGTTGTAGCTATGATTTTTGACCCGTAGCACAGGTCTGTAGTCCGAACAAACGGTAAAGTGGACAGAAACTGACCAAACTGGTCAACACAAAAATTGCCGCAACGGCAATCAAAACATTGGCCAAAGTGCCCGTAACTACTTGAAAATATACTAATAGCGCTGCTATCAAGGCCACCACGATACGTACGGCCTTATCGGTTTTTCCCATATTTTTCTTCATGAGTTCTATGTTATTGGTTTATCAATTCAATTCCTAATACGATACTAGAAACAATTCCCAGACAAATGAGGCACACGAGAATCAGTTTCACATACTTCTTCAGCTTTATTGCCATTTTTTACCGATCTAAAGTCGCCCTCAAATACTATAGGGTCGAAGGACAAACGTAGTCGGTCACTTCGGCCCCTGCCTTTTTCAAAGCGGCATAACCCCCAGCAAGATCGATCAGGTTATGGAAGCCTCGACTTTTTAAAATAGAAGCGGCGATTACCGAACGATATCCACCTGCACAGTGTATATAAAAAGGTGCTTCTTTCGGAAATTCCGCCAAATGGTCGTTTAACATACTTAAGGGTGTATGATGCGCATCGATGATGTGTTCGGATTGATATTCGCCAACTTTGCGCACATCAAAAACCGGAACCTTTTTCGTGTTAATATCTTCTTTAACGCGTTCTGCAGGTAACGAGGTTATCGTATCATATTCTTTTTCCGCCTTTTTCCAAGCTTCAAAACCACCTGCCAAATATCCGATCGAACCGTCAAAACCGACTCGTGAAAGTCGTGTAATGGTCTCTTCTTCAAGACCTTCGGGCACCACCAATAAAATAGGTTGTTTGGTATCAGCGACCAGCGTACCTACCCAAGGGGCAAAATCACCATTCAATCCAATGAAAATGGACCTTGGAATATGTCCTTGAATGAACTCGTTTTGATGCCGCACGTCAAGAACCAAAGCCCCGGTTTCATTCGCCGCAATCTCAAATTCTTCAGGAGCTAAGGCCCTAGTACCCCGACCGATGACTTCTTCGATATCATCATAACCCTCTTTATTCATTTTCACGTTCAGGGGAAAGTACTTAGGCGGCGGTAACAATCCGTCGGTCACTTCTTTAATAAATTCGTCTTTGGTCATATCAGCGCGGAGCGCATAGTTCATCTTTTTCTGATTGCCCAAAGTGTCAACGGTTTCCTTCATCATGTTCTTTCCACATGCCGAACCTGCGCCGTGGGCCGGGTATACGATTACGTCGTCACTTAAAGGCATTATCTTCTTGCGCAGACTGTCATATAAAATACCAGCGAGATCTTCCATCGTCAAATCGGCGGCTTTCTGTGCTAAATCAGGCCGGCCTACATCTCCGAGAAAAAGGGTGTCTCCAGAGAAAATCGCATAGTCTTTTCCAGAGGCATCTCGTAACAGATATGTCGTGCTCTCCATAGTATGCCCTGGGGTGTGCAATACTTTCAAGGTCAACTCGCCCACCTGAAATTCCTGTCCATCGGAGGCAATGATAGCTTCAAACGAAGGGTTCGCATTTGGCCCATATACGATCGGAGCATCGGTCTGTTTTGATAAGGTGACGTGGCCACTTACAAAATCAGCATGAAAATGCGTTTCAAAAATGTATTTGATATGGGCATTATCATTCTTTGCCCTGTCTATATAAGGTTGTACCTCACGAAGGGGGTCGATAATCGCCACCTCTCCTTTACTTTCTATGTAATATGCCCCTTGGGCCAAACATCCTGTATAAATCTGTTCTATATTCATCTTTACGCTACTTATATTATTCAAAAATAGGTCAAATTAAAACTTCATGAAGTAACCTTTGTTACAATCCGTTCCTGTTTTGATAGGCCACCTTCGAGCCTACCACTGATACCGAACTAGGGTTATCAAAATAAGCCACGGCCTCACTGGTCTTTATAAAAAGGTGTTCTCGCCTCAGTTCGGTTATGATTTCGCTATTAAAAATGATATCACGTGTCGGGCCTATTGCCCCTGCAATGTAAAACTCAAGCCCCTTACCCTGTACTTCACGGATTACTTTTGCCAGCATGACCGCTGCACTTGAATCGATGTAATTAATCGCTTCGGCATTCAAAATAATACCCCGCAGTTCGATTCCTTTCCGCTGGATTTCCCGATACAGGCGTTTTTTAAAATAGGATGAGTTACCGAAATAGAGCTGTGCATCAAAACGAACGATGAGCAGGTCACTACGTTCCAGCGTATCGTTGTTGAACCGGTTCACGTTTCGGTAATAGTCGGAATTCTTAATATTTCCCAAGATGGCAAAGTGCGGATTGCTCGTACGATATACCATTAGTAATAACGAAAACAATACGCCGGTCAAGATTCCCTGCGGAATACCGATGAATAAGGTGATAAAAAAGGTTAGAAGCAGTACGACAAGCTCGTCCTTGTTATTCTGCCATAGTTTTTTTGGATAGCCCATATCGATCAATCCGAATACCGATACCATAATGACACTGGCCAGAACTGAATTGGGTAAATAATAAAATACCGGAGTGAAGAAAAGTAGGGTCAGTAATACCAGCAACACGGAAAAAAATCCTGCCATATTGGTTCTAACCCCGGTCTCGGATAGAATTGCCGAACGTGAGAAGCTAGCGGAAACGGGATAAGATCGAAACAACGACCCGATCATATTCGCTGAGCCAATGGCAATCAATTCTTGATTGGGATCAATGGTCGCTTTTTCCTCTTTTTCTTCCAACGACTTACCGATTGAAATAATTTCAAGATATCCTACCAAAGCCAAGGTAAAGGCTATGGGCAATAAATCTACCAGATAGTCGACTCTAAACTCAGGTATCCCAAAAGATGGCAGGCCACTTGGAATCTCCCCCACTATGTTCACTCCAAATCGCTCCAGACCAAAAACACGGACGGCGACTATGCCAAGTACCACTACAACGAGTATG
Source organism: uncultured Flavobacteriaceae bacterium (assembly GCA_947494565.1). GTDB lineage: Bacteria > Bacteroidota > Bacteroidia > Flavobacteriales > Flavobacteriaceae > Maribacter_C. The sequence goes on from CANLVG010000015.1 coordinate 96,925, forward strand.
GCCGGAATTTTTTTATTCCATTTTTTTAATAGCACAATACTAAGGATCCCCAGTATACCGATACCAAAATCGTACATATTGATCTCCGAAATTTTGGCGATGGCGTTCAAGACCATTTCATGAAATATATTGCTTCTGGCGATATCCACTCCAAAAAGGTGCTTCATCTGGCTAAAAATAATAATCAGCGCAGCAGCAGAGGTAAACCCACTGATAACAGGTTTTGATAAAAAGTTCACCAAAAATCCCATCCGGAAAAGGCCTAGAATGAATTGCATCGCTCCAACCAAAAAAGCCAGTAAAATTGCCAGAACAATGTAATTCTCGACTGTAGAAATGACCAGCGTACCCAAACCTGCGGCCACCAAAAGCGAATCCATCGCTACAGGACCAATCCCCAAATTCTTTGAAGTTCCCAAAAACGCATAAACCAAAACAGGGAAAATAGCGGCATATAACCCATAGACCGGTGGCAAACCAGCAATCATGGCATAGGCCATAGCTTGAGGAATCAAAATAACCCCCGCCGTAAGACCGGCTAACAGGTCTCTTGAAAAATCGGCCTTTTTATAGTCGGACAACCATTGCAGAAATGGTAAAAAATTTTGCATTGACCAAATTTACGTTTAAATAGGGAAATGGATGTAACTCGTGTTACCTTGACCTCGCCTCAAGACGGAGTCTTTCCCCCTGCTCGAAAACATAAAAAGGGATAGAACACGGTAAAAATCGAATTTTCTCAGTGAATATTCCCACCAACAGCTAGTCCACTGGGCACAGCTTCCGGCAAGACCTTAGAAAAGTCATCATCATTCAAGGTATTCAGGAAAGAGATAATAAGCGACATTTCCTTAACGCTCAAGTTTAACTCCCGCACAAAAGGGTCGTACTGTTCTTTCGGCACCAACGGGTTTCGTTCTTTTCCATTTGCAATGTCTTCATAAAATTCCAATACCTGTCGTAATGTTGGTAAACTTCCATTGTGCATATAGGGCGCGGTAAACCTCAAATTTCGGAGTGTGGGCGTCCGAAATTGAAAACTATCCTGAATGCCGGTGTCGGGCGTCGGAAGTTTTCCATTTTGCGGCACCCCAAGCACATGGGGTTGGTAGTCGGAGAACATCGGACCATTGTGACAATTGACACAACCCACCGATTTGAACAGCTCAAAACCCTCTTTTTCAGATAGTAAAATCGCATCGGACTCGCCCCGCATATAGCGATCAAAACGAGAGTTATTGGTGACTAGTGTACGCTCAAAACTGGCAATGGCTTTCCCCAGATTTTCTATGGTGATAGGATTTTCTTCTTGAAAAGCCGCTTCAAACAGTGTTCGATATTCAGGAATCCGCCGTAACCGCCCAACAACCACCTCTAGAATTTCGGTCTCCGTAAAACCATGGCCACGCATTTCCTCAAAGGCCTTAATAGGCTCCAAAGCCTGATTCTCCAAACTCTTGACACGGTCATCCCAAAACATAGGGGCCTTCTCCGGGTCATATCTTTTATAGGTGTCGATACCATTGAACGCCGAATTGATAATGGTCTGCGAGTTTCGCTTTACGAAGGGAATATCGTTCTCTCGGTTGAATTTGCGTTTACTTCCCAAACCCCTAGCGTTCGGACCGATGGATAGATCTCTAAATTCGGCGTATCCATTTTGAGGATGGTGACAGGTGGCGCAGGCCACATCTTTTCCTCCAGATAATATCGGGTCGAAAAATAGTACTCTTCCGAGCGCTTCTTTTTCTTTGGAAGACGCATTGTCAAGTGGCGCTTTGACCGTTTTCGGAAGAGCAGTTATAGCCGTTGACACACGCGGTGTTTCGGTCATGGATATTTTCTCATAAGAAGTGTCCTTACAACTACCTAGAAAAATGGGCGCGATTAGTGACAGTACTTCCAGTAAATGCCTTTTTTTCATGTGCCGAAACCTACAGTGTACCAAATCTAGAAATTACAAGCTAGGAATTTTATGAGATTTATCAGGTTTTTCAATCATTCAATTTTCCCAAAAACACATTCACCTTGGAATTTATCGGGTTACCCGCGGAACGACGAAGCACGACAATTTGACCCGCATGCCATATCGCATCCGCTATAGGGCCATTGATATTGTTCCAGAATGGAAATTCACTCTCTCGATCCCCTCGTTTAAAAATGATCGGGTGTTCTTTCAAATCTTCAGCCTTCAAAAAAATTGCACTCGCCTCCGCTAAATTCGCCAAGGTGGCCTTACGTAATTCTTCAGAGGTCAGTTCGGGTAGTTCTACCGTACGATCTGTAGGTCGTTTTCGTGCCGAGTTTACGATCATCTCAGAAAGCCCATAAAGATGTGTCATCGTCTGGCGGATGCTTCGGCCCTCGTTTCCTGGGTCATACTGCAAATCGGTTTCGGTCAGGCCATCGGTAGCCCAATAGTATCGAAAACCGAGTCCATCGATCATTCTTGCGACTACGGAACCGGCCGTATATGTCGTAGGAGCTTTGGGTATTATAGAATAGGGCAAGTCTTCATTCATTGTCGTTTGTGCTTGAATAGATACCATTAAGAACGTAAAAAAAGAGGTGAAAGCAGCTTTCATATTCAGTGTAAAATTATAAGGATTTTTAAAGGACAATGCTAGTTATTCCGCAGTATTGAACGGGGCAATTATACATCCAATACTTGGATTCGGTTACGGTGCAACTTGATTTTACCATCTTTCTCCAGACGTTTTAGTACTCTTGAAACTACTACCCGAGAGGTATGAAGATCTAGTGCCACTTCATGATGGGTGGTCTGAATGATAGCATCATGTGTTACTTTCGCTTTGTCTTGAAGGTGTTTTAAAAGTCGCTCGTCCATTTTCATAAAGGCAAGCGTATCTACCGTTTCCAGTAGCTCCATCATTCTGGTGTGGTAACTTTCCAAAATGAATTTTTGCCACGATTTGTGACGGCCCATCCAGACATCCATCTGGGCAACGGGAATCATTAAAAGCTCCGTATCGCTTTCCGCGACCGCCCTAATTTCGCTTTTAGAGGTTCCGAGGCAACATGAAAACGTCATCGCGCAGGTGTCACCCTTTTCCAAAAAGTATAGGAGCAACTCATCACCATCAGAGTCCTCTCTCAGTATCTTGATCGCTCCGGAGAGCAATAGGGGCATATGCGTAATAGACTGCCCGATATCTATAATGATCTTTCCTTTCGGTATCTCTTTATAGATCGCCGTTCTTTCAATAGCATCCAAAAGGTCTTTCTCGAAAAGAAAACCATATTGTTGTTGCAATTTTTCCTTCATAAGCAACTCAATCAACTACTGTTAGGGTAACCTTGAATTCTTTCTCTCCGGTTTCCAAGAATTGAAAACCATCATGTAGGTTCTTTTGGGCCACATCATACGGATAAAAGGTAATGGGCTCAATACAGACCATATTGGGCACTTCGGTCCACAACATAAAATTCCCGAAACCTTCCGTTGTAATGCGTAGTTCGTTTTTATCCTTTAGAATAACTTCTTCATATCCGATTACTTTAAAGGCCCTATTGCCGACTGCCAAGACCTGGGGCAAGGTAATCGCATTTTCCTCCGCGATGATGATCGGGTTGGTGGTGACCAAGTTAAACGCCGGATGGTATCCTAGCATGAATGGCGTATCTCGTGCTCCCCTGACCGTAAATCGGATTTCGAGTCCGTTTTCACCTAAGACGAACTTCTTTTCAAATTCGAAATCATAGGTCCAGAACAACTGACTTTTATTCGATTTTTCTGGATATTTTGAATTTGGAACGGGCGTATTCGCCTTATAGTTTTTTTTAAAGACCGCAATATGTTCAACGTGGGATACCAGTTCATAGTCAAGTTCACGTAACAGACCATGTTGGTCTTGAACGGCAACATCCCTAGGGGTTTGCACCTGAAAGCCAGCTTCAGCGGTAGGGCCTATAATCGGAAACATCTCCGTATCCGAATTTCGCCATCCGGGCTTGCCCTTTTGATGGATGTATTCATGACCGTTTACCTGATAGCCTACTAATTCGCCCGCATCGATTTTCACGGATTGTTGTTCAAAGTGTAATTCAATCATACATTAAAAATATGGGAGGTTTCATATCCCTATTCAATACCCTTATGGGTTGATTAACCGATAAATCAAGATAGCCGCCCGTTTGGTAAGCGCTTCAATAGTATTTAGGTTGACCGTTTCGTTCGGAGTATGCGCGCCAGAACCCATAGTGCCCAAACCATCTAAACAAGCCACATATTCTGCAACAAAAGAAGTGTCGGCAGCTCCCCTTTTGCCGGGATCATAGGCCAAAACCTCGCCTTGGTCCAAAGCCAGACTTACCTGGTTCAATTGCTTCAATAATTCTAGATTCTCAGGTTTTGGGCCCATCGCGGGATAGCTATCTGTAAAGTTGATCTTCGCAGAAGTATGGGGCAAGTTGTTCTCGACGATGCCTCGCATTTTGTTTCGTGCATTTTCTTTTTGTTCTTCTGAAATAAAGCGTAGCCCGCCTTTGACAAGGGCCGTCTGCGCTACTACATTACTCTTCCCAAAAGCACTTCCTTTTCCGGTTTTAGGATCATAATCAAGAAACGTCCCCCCTAAGAGTACACCGGGGTTGAAGGTCAAGAATTGCTCTCCCTTCACCTCTTCATAAAAGCCATTCAGGATGCGTGACATTTCAAAAATAGCCCCAGCCCCCGTCCGTTCGCTAAAAACACCTGAAGAATGCGCTCTTTTTCCTTCTACTTCTAGTTCCCAACCTGAGGCTCCTCGGCGCGCGACAGTAGCATAATTAAAACCTGTAGAGGTTTCAAAACCCAATGCAATCTCACTTCGCTTGGCCGCTTCGATCAAATCTTTGCGACTGACATCCAAAGGTTTTCCCGTACTTTCTTCATCTCCGGTAAAGGCAACGATAATCTGCGCATCCCCTAGAAGACCATTTTCGTGAAGCGCCTTCAGGGCATATAACACGATGACATCACCCCCCTTCATATCATTGCCACCGGGAGCATGAGCCGTACTGTCATTGACCATTGTAAAGGCCTGAAAAGGACTATCTTCTTCAAAAACGGTATCCAAGTGCCCGATAAGTAATAACTTCTTCCCCTTTTCACCTGTAGTCTCGGCAAAGAAATGACCAGCTCGGTTCATCTGGTCGGGCATGTCGATCCAGCTGGTCTGAAAATCGAGGGCATCAAAGGCGTCCTTGAACACCATTCCGACTTCTTTCACTCCTTTCTTGTTGAGTGTGCCACTATTGATATTGACCACTTTCTCTAAGAACATCCGCGCTTCCGTATTGTTCCTTTCAATCGATTTAACGATTTTTTTCTCGACCCCTGATAATTTTTGCGCTTGAATCGTACAACAAAAACATCCTAAAATAAAGAATAGTATGAGGTGATTGGATTTCATAATTGATCAAGTATTTGAATTTTAGAGGGCCATAATCGCGTCATCAAGCCAAGTCGTGCGATCGGAAATCCATTGCTTCAAGTATCCGATTTCCTCATCGTAACTACTTCCAACAAAATTATTCGGCCAGACATACGTACCTAAAACGGGCCATTTGTCAAAATTCGGCCCCACTGCGGCGCCCTCGTTCAGAATGCTCAGATACCCATCTACCTTGCCTGAAATAGCCGTATCTGACAGCAGATTTCCGCGCAATTCCGTCCATCGATTTTTTAAACGGTCCACAAAGGCCGGGTCCTGCAAAAGTCTATCCCACCAAAAGGGTACGAACCAAAAATCACCCGGACACCTTTCATTAAACTCGTAAGCCCAGACATCGGTTTCGCCACCACTGCAATAATCGGCATTTCCCCAGGCGAGATTGAAATCCCAAATAGGTCCCATTTTCAGCTTCTCGTTCTTGTCTTTGTGCATAAAGGTACTGATGCGGTAGCCATCTACATTATTGGAAATTTCATTGAGTATAAAAAAATCGATAAAACTATCCACATCAATGTAGGATGCATAGCCCGAATCGGGGTCCATAAAAGTATCAGCGGCTAATGCATCTTCAAACCCAGCGATATAGGTGGTGATGTAAGATCTCTGTGCATCGGTAATGTCATCGGCCTTGGGGTAGTCGTACAAAAAACGAATCGGACTCCCTGAGTTTGCTCCATCGGCCGCATAATCGGAGTTAAAGGAATTGAAATCGGTATAACCCTCCTTGTCACTTTTATCTATTTTGATGATGTATCCTCCCGTTAAATCCTCTCCCTCATTTTCATCTTCGCTCAGTTTACTGATATCGATCCTGCCTTTATCGCGCTTTAATTTCTCCATAAAAACATAAACCCCGTTATACTGGCCGTTAAGATTAACCTCAACGAACTGTGTTCGGCTCGCGTACTGACCCATGTCACGTGCTAGATCATAGATCAATACATTACGGACCAACGATTTATCACTATAAGGGGCATATAGAATCCAATCTTCTTCCTCGGGCATTCCGAGAAGTGTCGCGTCCATATCATTATCTTCGGCGTCCCAGGTTTCGAATCCGTATGATTTCTTAGGAAAGGCCTGAGACGAAGACCCTCTAATCTCAATTCCCATTTTGCCCGAATACAGGGTTTGATTACCATCCGTAATCGTAAAGTCAGCACTTATTTTTGGCTCATCGACGATTTCCTTACCATTGGTATTCACCGAAACGAGGGGCAATGGGTCTTCAACTATTTCTTCGGGAGCATTGGGTTGACCTTCACCGTCAGGCACATCAACCGGAGAATCGTCACTACTACAAGAGACGAGCAGGCCCAAAAACAGTACTATGCTGACTACCGTTCGCCCACTAAAGGGAAAGACTTTCTTTTTCAAAACAATACAATTTTATTCTAAGATAAGAAACTATCGGAAAAAGGGTGTTATCCGCTAACGTATGCCACTGATGATATCATATTTTGTGATGATATGGTGCTTTCCATCTCCCAAATCCAATAACACGGCCTGAACATCCTTTTCAATCAAGCTGGCCACCTTGTCAATGGAAGTGTTCTTATCCACTACAGGAAACGGTTTTTGCATAAATTCCTTTATTGGCCGCGATGTCACTGAAGCATCTTCCATAATGGCGCGAAACAAGGCCGTGTCATCAACGGAACCGACAAAGCCATCGACATCTTCCACTGGCATTTGCGATATATTGTTTTGCTTCATCCGATCGATCGCGTGCATAACAAGCTCTTCTTTCTTGATTGCTACTAAGGGCTCATCGATATGATTTCGGATCAGGTCGATCGCCTTGGTCACCTCATGTTCCAAAAAACCACGGTCACGCATCCAATCGTCATTGAACATTTTCCCCACATAACGGCTTCCATGATCATGAAATAATACCACAACCACATCATCTTCAGTAAAATGCTCTTTTAATTGGAGTAACCCCTTGATGGCCGCCCCGGCAGAATTTCCTAAGAACATACCTTCTTCTTTTGCCAAACGTTGGGTATATATGGCGGCATCCTTATCCGTTACCTTGGTAAAGCCGTCAATAATATCAAAATTGACATTTTTAGGTAGAATATCTTCGCCTATCCCTTCGGTGATATACGGATAGATCTCATTTTCATCAAAAATCCCGGTTTCGTGGTACTTTTTGAATACTGACCCATAGGTATCGATACCCCAAATTTTGACATTCGGGTTTTTCATTTTCAAGTAAGAACCTACACCGGAAATCGTTCCTCCAGTACCTACACCGACCACAAAGTGGGTGACCTTCCCTTCGGTCTGCTCCCATATTTCTGGTCCGGTACTCTTAAAATGGGCCTTGCAATTCGATGGATTATCGTATTGATTCACATACCATGAATTCGGAATTTCCTTCGATAACCTCCTCGCCGTAGAATAATAGCTTCGCGGGTCATCAGGAGCTACATCGGTCGGACAAACATATACTTCACTTCCTACCGCCTTTAGAATATCCACCTTTTCCTTTGACTGCTTGTCGCTGATCACACAGATCATCTTATACCCTTTGACCACCGCACCCAAAGCCAGCCCCATTCCGGTATTTCCGGAAGTTCCTTCTATAATGGTCCCGCCAGGTTTGAGGACCCCGGCCGCTTCCGCATCCTCGATCATTTGAATGGCCATTCGGTCTTTGACCGAATTACCGGGGTTAAAAGTTTCGTATTTGGCCAGCACTATACAGGGTAGTTCGGCAGTAAGTTTGTTCAACTTCACTAAAGGGGTATTCCCGATAGTTTCCAGAATATTTTCAGCGTAATCCATAAGAATACAAAGGTAAGCACATCGCTACCGATGTGCTACTCAAATTTAATCGCTTTTACCGGCGTAATTTTAGTAATGATATAAGAAGGAAGCAACAACATGAGCAAACATAAGAGAAGTACTCCGATATTGACCGCTATAATGGAAAGTCCGCTAATTTGCACCGGTATATAATCAATGTAATATTCTTCGGAATTCGGAAACTTAAAAAATCGGAATCGATGTTGAAACCAAATGATACCCAATCCGATGATATTGCCCCAAAACAGTCCGATACAGATAAGGTAGGCAGCGTTATACAGAAAGACCTTTCGAATACTCCAATCAGCTGCACCTAAAGCCTTTAGCACCCCTATCATTTGAGTACGTTCTAAAATCAACACCAAAAGAGCGGTAATCATATTGATCCCCCCTACAATGACCATGATACCGATGATACCAGCTACATTGAAATCAAAAAGACTTATCCATTCAAAGATTTTCCCATATTTCCCCTTGATATTCTGTGTATCAAGAGTTGATAGGGTCTTGCCATAAATAGCATTGCTTTTCTGATCGATTTCATCAAAATCGTTTAGGAACACTTCAAAATTGCCTACTTCATTCGCTTCCCATTTATTCATTCGCTGAATATGTCTGATATCGACGAACAAATAGAGCTCGTCAAAATCTTCATAGCCGCTATCATAAATTCCAACAACCGTAAACTTCCGCTGGTTTGGAATCTGCTCTGGATTCTCCTCCTTTAAGAAGATGGTAGAGAAGGAGCTTCCAACGTCAAACCGCAATCGACTGGCCATACGACGCGACATCAAAACCTCATCATTGAGGTTTTCGGTATAGTCAGGTAGTTTACCATCCTCAAGATACTCTTGAAAAACCTCCCAATTATAATCGGTTCCTACCCCCTTGGTAATGACACCTTCAAAAGTCTCTTCGGTTCTAATTACACCCGCCTTCATGGCTACCGCCTGAACATGTGCAATACCCTCGACAATATCGAAATTCGGATAGAACTCCTGTTCCGTAGAAACCGGAACCACAGAGACCTCCGAATTATTGTTATCATAATTGTAGATTTGAATATGGCCGTTGAAAGCGGTTATTTTTTCCCGAATCTTATTTTGCAACCCCGCTGCTGTTGCTATGGCGATCAACATCATGATAATACCCAAAGCTATCGCGGCAATCGCAATTTTTATTATCGGAGCGGAAATGCTAATTTTATGTTCCGCACCTTGAACGAGTCGCTTAGCTATAAAATATTCAAAATTCAATCGATGCCCTTTTTATCTAGTTTCAAAAGTACAGTTTTCATTTGGTTTTTGACGTTGACCTCTTGCGGAAGCGAGGCCAAAACGGAGAAGACCCAAGAAGTAAATGCCCAGGTTTCCGAAGAAACGTTTCAACCCAAGCCGGTTATTGTCTCAGCGAACCGAATGGAGCGTTACCTCCCTGAGTTGAAAAATAAACGGGTAGGGGTCGTCGCCAATCAAACCAGTGTTATTTTCAAAAAAGATGGATTCACACATTTAGTGGATTCTCTCCTTTCACTGAACATTGACATCAAGAAGGTATTCGCTCCAGAACACGGTTTCAGGGGAAAGGCCGATGCCGGTGAAAAAGTGAAAGACGATGTGGATACCCGAACTGGCCTATCGCTGATTTCATTACACGGCAAAACCAGAAAACCCAGCGCGGAACAATTGCAAGATTTGGATATCCTTCTTTTCGATATACAAGATGTTGGCGTACGTTTTTACACCTATATCGCCACCCTTCAGCTAGTCATGGAAGCCTGTGCCGAAAATGATCTTCCGATTCTTGTTTTAGATCGCCCTAACCCTAACGCCCACTATGTCGACGGCCCTACGATGGAAGCGGCCCATACCGGATTTTTAGGAATGACCGAAATACCGTTGGTCTACGGAATGACCATAGGGGAATATGCCACAATGATCAATGCGGAAGGGTGGCTTGAGGGAAGCAAAAAAGCCGCCTTAACGGTGATTAAGCTTAACAACTGGACCCACCAAACGGAATATAGTCTACCCATACGACCGTCACCCAACCTGCCTTCCGACGTGGCGATACACCTTTATCCTAGTCTCGGTCTTTTCGAGGGTACGAATATCAATGCCGGTCGGGGTACGGAATTTCAGTTTCAACGCTACGGCGCTTCTTTTTTAGATAGTACGCAATACAGTTTTAACTATACTCCTCAACCGAATTTCGGATCTAAAAACCCTAAGGAAAAAGGGTTGCGCTGTTATGGAAAGGATTTAACGGACATACCCCGCATGAAAGCGGTTTCATTACAATGGCTTCTCGACGCCTATCGCAATGCCACGGACAAGAGCAAGGTCTTCCTTACCAACGGATTTACGAAGCATGCCGGTACCGAAACACTACAGCAGCAAATCGAATCGGGAATGACCGAAGAAGAAATCAAGGAAACGTGGCAAGAGGATTTGGAGAAATTCAAAAAAATCAGGACCAAATACCTGCTATATTCAGAATAGTCAATTACTTAGTATGGACAACGGTAGTTGGCTTTCTATACTTGTGGAATGGCTGCTTTAAAAGTCCTTTGATACTAGCATTTTCCACCTCATCTGGAAAAGTATCCACCCCATATACGATCGATTCTCGATCGAACTTCATATAGGTGCCAAACAACCGATCCCAAATCGAAAAGATATTCCCGTAGTTACTATCAGTATAGGGTAGCATATAATGATGGTGTACTTTATGCATATCGGGGGATACCAATACATAGCTTATTGCTTCGTCAACCTTTTTGGGCAATTTGATATTGGCATGACTGAACTGTGTTGCTACTAGGGAGAGCGACTGATACAGCATTACGATTCCGATAGGCGTTCCTATCAATAACACCCCGAACAAGGTGAAGGAGAAACGAATGACGCTTTCCAATGGATGATGTCTGTTGGCCGTTGTGGTATCTACATTGTGATCCGTATGATGCACAAGATGAATCATCCATAGCGGTTTGACCTTGTGCTCCACATAGTGTGCCAAATAGGCACCTACGAAATCCATGAGCAGTACCCCTAAGATGACATAGGCCCAAAGTGGCATGGTTGGCAACCAATTAATGATTCCAAAATCATTGGCCGCGGTCCAGTCCGCAGTTTTAAGCAATAAAAAGGCCAAGGCAAAGTTGACGATAATCGTCGTTAGGGTAAAAAAGAAATTGGGTAAAGCATGCTTCCATTTTCGATAGTTGAACCTAAAAAGGGGCACGGCACCTTCAAGCAACCAGAAAAAAGTAATACCACCCACTAAAATCAGGGAACGATGGAGCGAGGGTATGGTCTCAAAATAAGTGATAATGGTTTCCATGACTTAAAGATAATGAATTCGGAAAAATAGGGGGTTCGGGTTTTTGTTTCAGGCTTCACGTTTATGGCTTCTGGTCCAACCTACACCATCGCCCCCTGTTATTCATTGTAAATTGATAACAGCTTATGGTTCATTGCCAACTGCTAATTAAAAATTAAACTCCTTCTTCAGTCTTTTCTTCATTTCTTCAACGATGGAAAAGGCAGCCGGGCAAATAGCCACATTTTTTAAAGTTAATGCGGAAATCTGATGAAACTTTTTTCGGTCAGTATGTGGAAACGCTCTACATGCTTTTGGTCGCACCTCATAAATACTACAGTAATTATCGGCTCCCAGAAAGGCACAGGGTACTTTTTGAAGCACATAATCATGGTCTTCATCGAGACGTAAGTATTGATTGATGAATTGTTGTGGTTTCAACCGAAAGTGTTTTGCAATGCGTTCGATATCAGCGCTGGTGAATAAGGGTCCCGTAGTCTTACAACAATTGGCACATTGTAGGCAGTCGGTATTTTCAAACTCGGCTTCATGTAATTCTTGCATGATATAGTCCAAGTTTTTCGGAGGCCGTTTTTTCAGCTTGACAAAAAACTTCTTGTTGGTCTGATGTTGTTCCTGGGCCTTTTTGGGCAGATTTTTAAGGATTTCTTCCATGATGTGCCTTCTTCAACTTTTGTACATGTCATTTCTTTGATACGCCCAAAAATGCCACTTTTGCATCCAACGAACAAATGAAAAGGCAATGGATATCTTAGGGGAAGCAATGATCGATTATCAAACTGGCCATTATACAGAGGATATTATGACCTACCTCAGTATACATCCGCAATTGGAAGTAGTGCAAGATGACTTACCACTACCTTACTTATTCCGCCCGTTCAACGAGATGCCAAAACTCGAAAAGAAAGCCTTGAAACTATGCCATGGAACTGTTCTTGATATCGGATGTGGGGCGGGCAGTCACAGCCTATACCTTCAAAAGAAAGGGGTATCCGTCACCGCTTTAGATTACTCCAAAGGGGCTATCGAGACTTGCAAAACACGCGGAATCGTAAACTGTGTGCAATCGGACATCATGAATTTTACTGGTCACCGTTTTGATACCCTATTGCTGCTAATGAACGGATTGGGTATTGCCGGAACCATCGAAAAACTGGAGTTGTTATTGCACCATCTTAGCAGTTTGCTGCAGCCCAATGCACAAATTCTTGTAGATTCCTCGGATATCATATACCTATTCCATTCAGATGAAGATGGCGGGCACTGGATTCCCGCCCAAGAAGCATATTACGGCGAAGTGCAGTTTCAAATGGAGTATAAAGGAAAACAGAGCACCCCCTTTGAGTGGCTTTATCTTGATTTCAATACCCTACAGACGGTCGCCAATGCCAATAACTTTAGCTGTGAGCTTGTAAGTGAAGGGGATCATTACGACTATTTAGCAAGAATTACATTAAAATAACACGAGTTGGCCTGTTTTTTGCGTTATCTTGATAAGCCCTTTATGTATTCCCTATGATAAAGACAAGTATACTTTTCGGATTGAGCTGTTTTTTTTTGATCCTCTCATGTTCAAAGAATTCATCGACCACGCCCGAACCAGAACCCACCCCAATAGATAAAACCGCTAATTTACAGGGTACTGGCGATTCCGCGAATGACCTATTGTCAAACGACAAGTTCACCAAACTCAAAATCGAAATCGCCTATGTGACCGGTTTTCGACCTACTGTAGCCGCGATGAACGATTTTGTTGATTTTATTCGGCAGCACACTTTTAAGCAAGATATCGAACTCATCTATACCGAACTTGAATCACCCGATAAGGAGGTGCTATCGCTTCAGGAAATCGCAAAACTTGAATCCGATAATCGAACTGTGTATAACGAAGGTGAAACCCTAGGTATTTATATATATTTCGCAGACGCACCTGATGACAACGACGATGAAGAGGAAGGACTAGTGACCTTGGGAGCCGTCTATCGCAACACCTCAATGGTCATTCATGAGGTAACTGTGCGTCGATTGGCGGGTTTGAGTCCATTAATCACCAATTCGGATGTGGAAGGGGCTACCGTAAATCATGAATTCGGTCACCTCTTCGGATTGGTCAATATAGGTTCACCATCTGTTAATGACCACGAGGATACCGAAGCGGTCAATCACTGTAATGTTAACGGTTGTCTCATGAGAGCCGAACTTCAATTCGGAAGCTCAAGCAAGTCTCCCGTTCTGGCCGCAACAGATGGCACAGGTCTAAAATCGGCCTGTGACCTTAGCGGCTTTAGTGTACTACATCTATTGGAATCAAGAGCTTCAAAGGGATTAGCAGCAGCTCCTAATTTGGATCCAGAATGTATTCTAGACCTTCAAGCTAATGGAGGGCGCTAAATCAAGGAATATTCAAATACTTATGTGTCTGTAAAGAAACCTTCCACTTGGGGTTTTGCATGACATAATCCACAATTAAAGGGGTTACTTTTTCACGAACGCTCCATTCAGGCTGTAGATACAATATACAATTCGAATTGATCTTTGCGGCCTGCTCTTCGGCAAAAACAATATCGTGCTTATTATAGACAATAACCTTAAGTTCATGGGCCTCCTCGTATATCTTACCAAAAGGAAGTTTATTCTTTTTCGGGGAAAGGCAGATCCAGTCCCAATCTCCGGTCAATTCATAAGCTCCCGAAGTCTCGATATGGGTTTGTAAATTTTTGGATTTCAATGCGCGGGTCAAGGGATACATATTCCATGTTAAAGGCTCCCCTCCTGTGACCACAATCGTATCAGAATACTTTGAGGCGTTTTCAACAATATGCGTTATACTGGTCGGGGGATGTATCTCGGCATTCCAACTTTCTTTGACATCACACCAATGGCAACCTACATCGCAACCCCCAACACGAATGAAATAGGCAGCTGTACCCTTATGAAAACCTTCGCCCTGAATGGTATAAAACTCTTCCATTAGGGGAAGCATTTCCCCTTTATCAACCAATGACATCACCTCCTCTTTGACCATCTGGCAAAGATAGAAAAACGCTACGGTTCGATCTATACCATCAGCGTTGATAATTCTTAAAGCGCGGAACCCACAGGTTTGCAACCCACCACTTTGTAAACAGCGCCGTTGCTTTTGGTAAACAAGAACAGTTCACCCGAAGTATCTATACCCAACCTTAAATCCACCCGTTGGCCTGATGAAAGCGCATTCAGACTTGTCGATTTTCCATCGAGTTCGAGGCCCAGTTTATATATGCGAGCCTGCGCGCCTTCCACAACTTCCGAAACGTCCGCATAAAACAAGGTCCCTCCCGGAATATCCCCAAAAACATACTTATTCTTAAGCATTGTCAGGTTGCCGGCATAGACGAATCCGCCGGACACCGCATTGCCCTCATCATGATCAAACTGAATAACAGGATACTCAAAATCGTCCTCTTCTTCCGGTAATGGATAAACGATTTCCGTGTTTGCCTCGGTATCGAACAAAAAGGTGCCTTCTCGAAAGGGCCACCCGTAGTTCGCTCCCTTTTTTAAAAGATTGACCTCTTCCACACTGTGTTGCCCTATATTCGTGACAAATACCTTATTAGAGCCGTTTGTATCCCAAGAAATACGGTGGGGATTTCGAAATCCATAGCTCCAAATTTCATCTAGCTTATCCGGATCATCAACAAAGGGGTTATCTTTCGGAATGCCGTATTTTCCATTTGCGCTGTTACGGCCTAAAGGATCTATTCTGACGACACTTCCCCAAATAACCCCTGCGTTATCGCAGAGAAATGGATATCCGGCCAGAGCAGCTGCTCCATCACCAACACCGAGATACAGTAGCCCATAATCAGCATCTCCTTTTTGGGCCAAAGGATTAAATGTGAGCTCTTGAAAACCATGGGCTCCACTCACCATATCGGCTCGCAGCACTTCCCTTTTTTCACCCGTGAATGTAGACGTGACGGGGTTCTTCATCTCCCATTCCGTCAAGACCCATTGGAGTTTCGTGGGAATGCTATCAGGAATCGGGAAGTCCGCAATGACCGTTCGTGAAGATTCGGTATGGGTCGTATAAAACAGTCCATTTTTTTCAAATTCGGGATGAAAATCAAAACTCCCCAATCCGGTACCCCATCCCGGATGGTTGATAAAATCGGCAAGGGCTTTATCGATATCAAAAAACACCGTCGCCTGCTCATTAACAAGTTCATATAAGGTACCTCGCAAATCGGCAATAAAAAGACGTTCGCCCTGCTGCCCTGCAAGCGCGACAAGTTTATTGATTCGCGCCTTAGGCGTCGTATCGGAACTCGGGGGAACCGTGCAAAACTCTTCAATGACCAAGGCCAAATCGGGCTCAGGTATCTTCTCCGGAATCGGATCGATGATTCCACCCAGCCTTTTTTTCCTACTTTTCCGCTCTGCCTCCGAAAACTTGTGAACAAAACCCAATATATCTTCCAATTCATTGTTTTTGAGCACCTCAAAAGAAGGCATATAGGTCTTGTATTTGGCATACAGTTCATTGGCTCTCTCATCCCCACTTTCGATACGTTCCTGAGGATTCCGTATAAACTGAATCAACCAATCTTTGGAAACATTCGTCGTGACACCGGCCAAATTTGGGCCGATGGCGGCTTCATTGAAGTTATGACAACTGGCACAATGCTGATTAAAAAGTGCCATGCCGCGTTGAATAGTAAGCTCGGCAGTATCATAATCGTCCGGTACAACAACCTCTCCTTCCTTATCGTTCTTTTTCGATTGATTGCAATTGGAAAGTGACAAGATGAGAAGGGCATACATTAAAAGAATTCTGACCTGTTGTAGTATCGATGATGGCAAACAAGTCGAAAAAGGGCGAAAAGCCGAATTGTTCATAGCGTAGTATATTGCTTTAAACGCTACAAATTAGTCCTTTTCTGGATACTTATAAAGGTTCTAGGTCTTTAAGTTAGCTCGCCAAGATTCGAATTCGGCCTTTACTTTTGAATCTGTAAGTGGGTATAGCCCGATTATACCTTTTCCTTGTTGAACATTTTCCGTAACGAACGCTTCATATAAGGTCATTTGTATACATTCATTGGCGATGGCATCGACAATATCGCTTGGAATGACGATAACTCCGTCGTCATCACCGACCAGCATATCTCCAGGAAACACAGCGACATCACCGCAACCTATGGGCTCATTGATGGCAATGGCCTGATGCAAGGTCAAATTGGTCGGAGCCGAAGGTCTATGATGATAAGCAGGCAATTCCAATTCGGCTATCTCGGCCGAATCACGAAAACCTCCATCGGTCACCATACCAGCGACTCCCCGTACCATAAGTCTTGTAGCTAATATCGAGCCCGCTGAAGCGGCTCGCGCATCTTTTCTACTATCGATAACCAAGACTGCGCCCTTAGGGCATTCTTCTACAGCGACCCGTTGCAAGTGCTTAGGGTCTTTGAACACCTCGATTGAATTCAAATCTTCTCGAGCCGGTATATAGCGCAGTGTATAGGCCTCACCTACCATGGTCGGTTTTTCTTTTTTCAGCGGACTTACCCCTTGAAGGAACTGATTTTTAAAGCCTCTTTTGAACAGGGCCGTGGCAATGGTCGCAGTGCTTACCGTTCTAAGCTTTTCTTTTGTAGTATGTGTTTCGCTCATTGTATTGAAAGTGGACTTATTTATTTTTTACCCGACTTCTTGCCAAGTAGTTTTTAGGAACACGAGGTCTTTTTTCATCTGTTTGAAAACTTCCTTTTTATCGATGGCGATTTTTGTTGCCCCATGCTCCGCCCCACCCAAATCATATTCCAAGTGCAAGGAGATGGGTACGTTGATCTTGTATTTCTTAAGCAAAACAAAGTAGCGCTTAAAATCGACCATTCCCTCTCCCAAGGGGGTATTTATGGGTTTCCATTTTCCATTGACTTTTCCCCATTTAAAGTCCTTAATGACTATTGATTTGATAAAAGGCCGTATTTGCCTCAGACCTAACTCCCAGCTATTACCTCCTTCTACCACGGCATGCCTGATATCATATTGACAACCCATGTACTCGTTTTCGGTGGCGGATAGTATGGGAGGTAAATCCCAAATAGGCGCACCGACATGGTTACCGGCATGGTTCTGATAGCAACCTATCAATCCTAGATCTTTATTGAGCACTTCCAATTCTAGAGCCTGTTGTCCGAAAATAGCCTGACTTTTGGTTATCGTTCTATCTTCAGGGTAGGTAAGCCATCCCGTTCTGTAATGAGTAAAACCTAAACCACCAGCAGTTTCCAAAACCTTTTTCTGTTCAGGGTTGCTCACATCCCACACATTGGTGGTCATCATTCCGGCATTCAATCCGTACTTCTTCATTGCGGCAACCGCCCTCGGTAAATCATCAGCTACTCTTTCCGGTAAAACATGTCCTTTGGGTCTGACCGTCAAATCCAATCCGTCGAACCCTATTTCCGCAGCTGCGGCCGCCATTTCGTTATAATCAAGAAATTGCAAGTGTTTCGAAAACAAACTGATGCTAAGGCTATCTTTTGGTTTTGTAAGCTCATTGAAAAGAGAGCTACTAAATCCCATCAATGGCATACTTCCGATAGCTGCAGCCGATATTTTGGTAAAGCTTCTCCTTGTAATCACTTTTTTAGGTTCTTTCATAGTCAGATAGAGATTTGTGGTTCAATTGCCGAAATACTGTTAAAAAGTTGTGGGTTTCACAAATATATGTATTTTTGGTAAACCAAACTGGTAAACCAATTTAAAAAATATGGAAAATGATAATCCCATCGTTATTCTGGTTGGAGTTTGCGGTACCGGTAAGGGGGCTGTAGGTCAGCAACTGGCCAAAAGATTACAAGTTCCATTCTTTGATATGGACAAATTGAATAATTCTAAAGACCAGCCCAAAGTCAAGCTACCGCAAAATATAAACATGGACAAATGGCTGACCTGCATTGAGGAGTTGATTTTGACCCAATCAAGCCAGCGAGGTTGTGTTCTTTCTTGTTCGATATTGAAAAAAGAACATCGCAAAAGACTGACAACCAATAGTAGTCATCCATTGGATTGGGTATTTATGAACGACTCCTTTGAAAATGTCGCCCAGCGTATCAAAAAAATTGAGCTTCCCGGCCGGCCTATGTCATTATTGAGATCGGACTTCGACATCCTCGAACCTCCAAAACGAGCTTTGACCATAGATATGACCTATTCTGAACAAGAAATTGTGGATACCATCCTAAAATACTTGGCCCGTAAATACGGGTGACACCTGATCTAGCAATTTCATTCATCTATATCTTCCAAAAAATGAAAATAAAAGGTTTATTACCCATAATTGTGACGCTGTTGCTGCTTTCCTGTGGAGAAAATACTCCTAAAAGAGGCATCTATGTAAAAGATATCGGCGCATTGAATGCCGCGATAGCAAAAGCAACTCCTGGAGACGAAATCATCATGGCCAATGGAGAATGGACCGATGTCGAAATCCGATTTATAGGCTACGGCTCGGAGAAGCAGCCCATAACACTTAAAGCAGAAACTGCTGGTGAGGTATTGATCAAAGGAAAATCCGATTTAAAACTCGGAGGCGAATATTTAGTAGTAGATGGTTTGTTTTTTTTAGAAGGCTCATCTCCTTCAGGAGCGGTAATTGAATATGCAATCGACCAGGATACGCTCGCCAATCATTCTAAGGTTACGAACTGCGCAATTCTGGATTTTAATAAATCCCAAAGAAATAAGCAAGACCTGTGGGTGCTATTCAAGGGACGCCACAACCAACTCGATTATTGCTATCTGGCAGGAAAATCAAATCGAGGTCCTACCATCAGGGTTGACCTTGCAGGAAATAGAAGTATAAAGAATTACCATAAAATCACGAATAACTATTTCGGGCCACGACCTCCCAAAGGGGGTCCTAGTGCAGAGACCATACAGCTTGGAAATAGTTTTACGTCAATGGCACCAAGTTATACGCTAGTCGCAAATAATTTTTTTGATCGCTGTAATGGCGAAGTAGAAGTTATTTCTAGTAAAACCAATTTCAATGAATTTCGAAACAATGTTTTCTACAAAAGCCAAGGTTCATTGGTAACAAGACACGGAAACTATTGCATCGTTGATGGTAATTATTTTATTGGGGATACGAGTTCTGAACAAATTGGGGGTGTACGATTGATAGGTACTGGGCATTGGGTAACCAACAATTATTTTTACAACCTCAAAGGAAAGGTTTTCCGAAGTCCACTTGCCGTTATGAACGGCATTCCAAAATCACCCCTCAATCGATACATACAGGTTACCGATGTGGTAGTAGCCCACAACTCCTGGATCAATTGTACGTCGCCTCTACAATTTGGAGTGGGTTCAAATGTCGAACAAAAAGATGTACTGCCAGCTTCGGAAATCAGATCTGAAAGACCTATTCGCACTATTGTGGCAAACAATCTCATTTACAATACCACCAGCGATAAGCAACCCGTAGTGGCTCACGATTCATTAGATGGAATCAATTTCAAGAGTAATTTGATAAATAATCAAGGCACCGCATTCGATCATGATTCAGGGTTTCATCAAGAAGATTTTTCACTTTCCGAACTGGAGGAAAACATTGTAATTCCCTCAAATGACCTACCTGACCTGGAACTTTATAATGGTTTTGAATTTGACCAAATTAAGGAAGACGTGTTCCGTAATTCCCGTACAAACAATAATAAGGTCGGGGCCATATCCAGTGCACCCGTCGAGAAACCAAATCTGATGGACTTGTCACAATACGGCCCGGATTGGTATATGCGAAACTCGGTCAAAGATACAATCGCTAAAACCTACACCGCAGGTTCCGTAGTCGAATTGAACACGGCAGTTCAAGAAGCAAAAAGTGGCGACACGATAATTTTGACCGCTAACCGATATGAGTTGAAATCCTCATTAAAAATTGATAAAAAGCTAACCATAAAGTCAGCTGATACCCGCAATAAGGTGACAATTCAGTATGATGGTCTGGCAGCAACCCCTACGTTTGAAATGAATCCCAAGGGAAAGCTTTTTTTAGAATCGTTGATCCTAAGGGGAAATGGAGATAACTACGCATTTGCAAGTTTGCATAGCAATATGTCCAGCTTGTACAATTTGAGCGTTGCCGACTGCGAACTATCGGATTTCGATTATGTGGTAAAAGGGTACAAGTATTCTTTTTCAGAGTACATTAAATTCACTTCCTCCTCTATTAGAAACTGTGCAAACGGTTTGGAGCTGTCCGCAGAAGACGATGACCGCGGTGATTACAATGCCGAAAATGTTTTCATTGATAATTGCACTTTTGAAGGTATCGATAAAAACGTTATCGATTACTACAGGGGCGGGTATGATGAGTCTACCGTTGGAGGCAACCTCATAGTCACCAATAGTAGTTTTGCAGCATGTGGTGCTAAAGAGGAAAACGGAATTTTGATCAACACCTACGGCATCATTAATGTAGACCTTTCTGGAAATAGCTTTACAGATAATCAAGTGAAACTAGTTGCTCGTTTGTGGGGTGCAAAAAATAACACCTATTCGGATAACGAAATAAGTCGCTCGGGGAAGTTGGTTGTTGAAGAAAACCTTCCGTTGAAGCTGATGTACTAATCATTTGCACCATAACAGAAAAACACAATGCCAAGCCCCCTTTTAACATGCTACCTCATGTAGTTTCATAGATGCATTGGTATTGCAATATGAGGTGGCACGGAAACAAGACCGAAGTTTGATTTCAACAAGCATTCGTAGGCCAGGTTAAAACGTCATTGGGAAAATACCCGTTATAGTAGGATTTACTTAACCGACCGATTTTATGTTAAATATTTGTTAGTCTTACAAATATTCTTATTTTTGGTAAACCAAACTGGTTAACCAATTATGAACTCTTAAGTATGCTCTTTTGATAGGACTGTATTTTGAATACAATTAGATTCTATTTCAAACAGTAAGAATCAAGTGAGATTTGAACGAGCTTATCCGATTACTGTTATTGCTTTAATTGTAACACCGCACAAAAAAATAAGATGAACTTTAAAATAATAAAATCAACTTTGGCCCATTATCCGTTAATGGCTACTGTCGTTTTACTGCTACATGGTTGCGGGAATACCAATAAAAAGCAAGACCTCGCAAAGGAGAATACGAATTTAACTTCAGAGACTACTGCAAACGATATTATACCCTTTTTCCAACATTGGAACCTGATCTTAGGTGATGGTTCCAATGTAGGCCAAGCAACGGACTACGACAACAAAGATTTCTTTTATACGGAGCGTGACGACAATGGCGATTGGGTGGTATTTAAGTCCCCTAATGCAGGCAATACCCATGGTACTTCGAACAATACAAGAAGCGAATTGGCCCAATTAAAAAAATGGACCCCGATGACGGAAGCCAAAATGAATGCTACACTAAAGGTTATGAACGTCTCAACTACCGGAGATGCTCGTGTTGCAGCTACCTACTCTGTAGTTGTCGGTCAAATTCATAGTGCGGACGGCCATGAGAACGAACCGCTAAAAATATTTTACAAAAAATTTCCAGGTCATACCAAAGGTTCGGTCTTTTGGCATTATGAAATCAATACAGCCGGTGATGACAATTCGCGTAGATGGGATTATTCCTATCCCATTTGGGGCTATGACTTTTCTGTTGTGGGAACCGATAAAGACACCTACCCACCAGAACCGGAAGATGGTATTGCCTTAGGCGAGGAGTTCAGTTATGAAGTGGATGTTAAGGATGGAATCATGCATCTAACATTCACTAGCGAAGGGCACAAAACCAAAACATTTACAAAAAGCCTTATTTCATCGGAATACACGGTACGCTCGAATATACCGGAACAAGTCAAAGATTTATTCGTGCCCATAGGTCAAGATGGTCTAGAGCGTAAAAATGCGTATTCTGGTGAAGGCCTCTTTTTTAAATTGGGAACCTACAACCAGACGAATGGAAAAGACCCTAAAGTGAACAAAATTTGGTGTTCTGGTGCGGAAACACATGGCGGGGACCTTCAAAAACAATATGCAGATGGCAATTACGCTGAAGTTTGGTTTAAATCGGCAAATATTACGATCAGCGATGATGCCATATCAAATGCCCGATATTTTGAGGCCAATGACGGCCTAAGTACAAAAACAGTGTATCCGAATGAGGTAATTCCCTTTATGGATAAATTTAAAATACTGCTGGGCGATGGAACCAATGTAGGGGACATCACGAAGTTCGAACATAAAGATTTCTTCTACACGGTCATCGATGGCACAAGGCGTTGGGTAGTTTACAAAACCCCAAATTCCGGTGTCACTTCAAAAAATTCCAGCAATACCAGAACAGAGTTGCACGAAAAAAGGGAATGGACTCCTGAACAGGGTGGTAAACTAACCGGCACCTGTAAGGTCATGCAAGTTTCAACTTCCGGTGATGCAAGAGTTGCAGCATCTTATGCAACCGTAATTGGGCAAATTCATAGTGGGGAGGGTCATGAAAATGAACCTATAAAAATATTTTACAAGAAATTCCCAGGCCATACCAAGGGGTCTGTATTCTGGAATTATGAGATCAATACGGCAGGTGATGATAATTCCGGGCGATGGGATTATTCCACGGCAGTATGGGGTTATGATATGTCTGTTATTGGGAAAAACAAGAATGAGCCCCCTACCGAACCTGTAGATGGTATAGAATTAGGGGAAGAATTCAGTTATGAAATTAATGTTTATCAAGGCATCATGTACCTCACCTTTAAAAGTGATGGCCATGAAACAAAAACATTTACCAAAAGTCTCATCTCATCTGAATATGTAAAAAAATCGGACCTACCGGCACAAACCAGAAAACTATTCGTGCCTATAGGGCAAGATGGAACCGAACGAGCTACCGCCTACAGCGGAGAGTTGAATTATTTTAAACAAGGGGCCTATAACCAAACCAATGGCAAAAGTCCAGAAACAAGTATGGTTTGGGGCGCAGGTGCGGAAACCTATGGCGGTGATATCGCAAAGCAGTATGAAAATGGTTGCTATACCGAAGTATGGTTTAGGGAAGCTACAGTAGGTCCGGGCACAATTCCGAACACAAATTAAATCATGACAAGTTCTTAATCTACAGTTCACTTTATGAAGTTGAAATAAAATATTTTTAAAGATAATAATACCATTAACATGCAGCTGGTCGTCGGTGAGTCAATGTTACCATTCACAATAGTGCGTTGGGCAATATGGAAAACTAGTAAGCCCCGGCGACCAGAAATATTCGAATAACAATACAGATTAAATTGAAACAAGCACATACAAATTAAACGCAAATTGGCATGATTACCAGCAGTCAGGTCCATATTATTTGATAAGAAAATTAAGATTATGAAACGATTTAGTGAGAAATACATCATCGCAAAAAAAATGGAATGGGAAGAACTTGGAGGAGGAGTATCAAGAAAATTTTTGGGTTACGACAACCAAATCATGATGGTAAAAGTGAAATTTGAAAAAGGAGCACTGGGTTCACCACATCAACATTTTCATACCCAAGCTACCTATTGTGTTTCAGGTAAATTTGAATTTGAAATTAATGGAGAAAAGAAAATCGTAGAAGCCGGAGACGGAGTTTACATAGAACCTAATTTGTTACATAGTGCCGTTTGTTTAGAAGAAGGGATGCTAATTGACACATTTAGCCCTGTACGGGAAGACTTCCTAAGTGGTGGTGAGGTATCCTATTTTGGAGATAAATAGTCATAATATAAAAAGCTAGTCCCTATCGGGGAGATTTAAAAGAATAAAACAGACAATTATGGATTTAAAGGGAAAGATTGCAATTGTAACCGGCGGTACCAGGGATATAGGAAAAGCCATATCGCTAAGATTGGCAAAGGAAGGGGTAAAAGTTGTCGCCAATTATTTTAATAACGAAGACAACGCAAAAGAAACACTTAAGGAGATTGAAGCTTTGGGAGGAACTGCCATTATCGTCAAAGGCGATATGACCCAAAAGGGAGATGTCGCCAATTTGGTAAGAGAAACAATTGGCGCTTTCGGAGGCAACATTGATATAGTAGTCAACAATGCAGGAGGTTTGGTAGCTAGAAAAACCATAGCCGAAATGGACGAGGCCTTTTTCAATAAAGTTATGTTTTTAAACCTCAACTCTACATTTTTAGTTTCAAAAGCAGCATTGCCCTATATGGATTCTGGCGGCTCAATAGTAAACATTGCCTCCCAAGCGGGAAGAGATGGTGGTGGCGGTGGGTCTTTGGCTTATGCCACATCGAAGGGTGCTGTTATGACCTTTACAAGAGGTTTAGCAAAAGAAGTGGGACCGAAAGGCATTCGGGTAAATTCCTTATGCCCAGGTATGATCGCAACTAAATTTCATGATGACTTTACCAAAGATGAGGTGCGTAAAAAGGTGGAAGGTATGACACCCCTTCGCAGACAAGGTTCTGCACAAGAAATCGCGAACACCGTGGCATGCTTGGCTTCCTCGGAAACATCTTTCATGACGGGAGCGAATGTGGATATCAACGGGGGGCTGGCATTTTCGTAGCCAAACACTAAGCGTATTGTGGATTTCGCAATCCGTTGACCCCACGGTTGATAAGGTCACAAAAAATCAAATCATAAAATTTGGATTTAATTTTTATTTAACAAAGTAATAACATATATTTGGTAAACCAAATTGGTTAACCAGTATGGAAAACCAATTAAAAAGCATCTAAAAGCCTAACTACTAACGAGCTATAACTTACAAAATGGGAAAATAAATCTAAGAAATGAAAAAAGGACGGGTGCACGCCCATCCTTTTAAATCAAATTACTTCATTTTGAAGGGAAGTAATACTTACATGATACCAATGATATCATATTCTACAAAATTACAATAAACATTTGATTTTTTAGAATGCGTGTCTTCGGTAAATTTCATTTAACAGGTGTAGACCTATTAAGTGTCAAAACTCAAAATTGACTAACATTTTAACTTAAACTAAATTTTATGAAGATTACGTTACTAAAAAGGCTGTTGTTGTTCGGAGCATTCATTTGTTTCTCCGCGGTATCGGCTCAGACAGTATCAGGTACGGTCACTGATTCTAGTGGCCCATTGCCTGGAGCAAGTGTTGTGGTTAAGGGAACCACAAATGGCACACAAACCGATTTCGATGGAAATTTCACTATAGACAACGTTGACAGCTCCGCTACTTTGGTATTTAGCTACATCGGCTATTCCACACAGGAAATTGCGGTAAACGGTCAAGGAACTATAAATGTTATCCTAGCAGAAGATGCTAGTCAACTTGATGAAGTCGTAGTAGTCGGTTACGGCACTCAGAAAAAATCTACAATAACCGGTTCCATATCAAAAGTAACCAATGAGACTTTAGATCAAATTGCTGTATCAAGGGTTGATGATGCTCTTATTGGTCAGGTTTCCGGTGTTAATATACAAGCAACAAATGCTGAAGCGGGTGGTGCACCTACAATCACAATTAGAGGTGTTGGTTCCATAGCAGCGGACTCAGGACCTGCGTTAGTGGTTGACGGAATTGTGGTAAGCTCAGATTTTCTTGGAAACCTTGACATGAACGATGTAGAATCTTTTGAAGTTTTGAAGGATGCTGCTTCGGCCGCAATTTATGGTAGTGAAGGTGCAAATGGGGTTATTTTGATAACGACTAAAAGTGGTAAGGCGGGAAAAACAAAATTCAGTTACCAGACCTATACCGGATACAAGCAGGCACATGGTAGCGATGACTACAAAAAAGATATCGATGAGTGGTTTGCATTGGAGCAATCAGTTGCTGGCACACTATCTGAAGAATCGCAGTACATTAAACTTTTAGTAGGGACAACAGGAGTAAATAGAGATTGGCAAGATGTTTTCTTTGATGGAGGTAACGTAACAAGTCATTCACTTTCTGCTAGAGGGGGTACTGAAGATACGAAGTTCAGTACATCTCTAAGATACCTTCACGATCAAGGAGTGGTAATAACAGATGATTATAAATTATATACCGCTAATTTAAAGGTTAATTCGAAAATTGGTAAAAAATTAAAGTTTGGCCTTAGTGCTACTCCCTCTTACACCAAACAGCGACGTTTACCAACTTCAATTCATAACCCAATTCGTCAATCACCTTGGTTGCCAATTTATCATACCGAAGAATCGCTTCAGTTTATTAATCGTGATGTATATCCAGATGTCGGTATTGGGGATTATTTCTGGGAAAACCATTTAGTCGAATTGGATCTGGATGGAGACGGCAGTGATTCGAGACCTCGTACCTCCGGCGATTCAAATCCGTACCAACAATATGTTGAGAGAGAACACTACGATTTTAATACCAAATTATACGGTTCAACCTATTTGAGTTATGAAATTGCCGATGGCCTTACGGCAAAAGCATCTTTGGGTGTAACTATAGACCAGAGAAAACAAACAAGGTGGGACGGCACCAACTACCATGCTTCCGGCGCTAGTAGGTCTCAGTACACATTGAACAATAGATTTCGCACAAGATTAATTAACGATAACACTCTTAATTATACGAAGACTTTTGGAGACCATGACCTAAATGTTTTGGCTGGTTTGACCATTCAAAAAAGAAGAGCTGAGTTCAGTACCATAATTGGTAGTGGGTTTACCGATGATCGCCTTAAAAACATGAATGGGGCTGATCCGGAAAACACTATTGTAACTGAATTTAACACAAACCGTAGCAAAATAGGTTATTTCGCCAGAGTTAATTATGCCTATTTAGGGAAATACTTGTTCAATGCCTCTTTCAGACGAGATGGTAGCTCTGTATTTGGTGTTGACTCCAAATGGGGTAACTTCCCTGCTGTATCGGTGGGTTGGAATGTTGCCAAAGAAAATTTCTTAAGCAATAGTGATATAATAAGCAATCTAAAGTTTAGGGCCAGTTATGGTCTTACGGGTTCAGAAAACTTCAATGTAGGAAATGCGCTAACAAATGCATGGCCATACCTCGCGTTAAGTCAAAATACGAACTATGGCATCACGCAAGGTGCTGCTCCTCTAAATATTGCTAATCCTGGTTTGCAATGGGAGGCTTCCAAAGAATTGACTATAGGTTTAGACTATGGCTTTGCAGGCAATAGAATATCCGGTTCCATTGATTATTATCAGAGAAATAGTGATGAATTACTTTTAAACAACCCTGTATCCTACCTGACTGGGTTTAATCAAGGTATTGTAAACCTAGGAGAGGTACAGAACAGAGGTTTCGAATTTGAACTTAGAACTAAAAACATTAGTAATGAAAATTTTAGTTGGAACTCCACATTAATAGCCTCTACCAACCAAAATGAATTATTGAGTTTTGGGGATTCCAATAATGCCTTAATATCTGATACTTACGGCAGAAATTCTCAGTGGATTAATCGCATAGGTGAGCCTATTTCGTCTTACTGGGGTTTTGTTGTTGATGAGGAGCTTTTTGATGAAACTTCTTTTAGAACAACATATGTCGATAGCCCATGGAATAGAATAAACGGGCAATCTAGAGCGACTATTGTAAAGGATTTAAATGGTGACGGTTTAATTACCGACGAGGACAAAACCATTTTGGGAGATCCTTATCCAGATTTGATATATAGCTTTACAAATGAATTCAAACTAGGGGACTTTGATCTTTCCTTCATGGTGCAAGGAAGTCTTGGTGGCCAAGTAAACAATATTGGCGATGAGTACTTCTATAACTGGTTCGGCAATACTACAAGAAGTACAGGTGCCGAAGAAGCTGTAGCTGCCGGTCTCGTGCCCGATGTCTCTTTTATTCAAAGAAAGGTTGTAACGAGCGAAGTAATTGCCAGTTCCGATTATTTTTCCTTGCGTAATGTAAATCTTGGATATAATTTTTCAAATGATCTGACTTCTCGTATAGGTTTAGATGGATTAAGACTGTATGCCACTGCCCAGAATCTGGTATATGTAACCGCTGATGATTATCACGGTTTCAACCCAGAGCACGACGATAACGGTAATGTAAGGGCATTTGGCTCACAAAGAGCAGGTACGCCAATATTTAAGACGTTTACCATTGGTATGAACATTGACTTTTAATCTTAGTAAAGAAAAAAATTATGAAACATATAAAATATCTAATTTTCGCTGCAGGATCTCTTTTCCTCTCCTGTGATACGGAAGAGTTTTTAAATCCGGTACCAGACTCTGTGGTGACCGTAGATTCATTCTTTCAAACGGATGCGGACGTATTTTCTGGAATCATGGGAATTTACGATGCGCTTCAGGGGGTTAATGATGCTACAAATTCAAATGAGGCCACAACAAATAGAGGTGTACAATTTGAGCACCTCTTGACAGAGCATAGAACCGATAATACAAGAAATGCGACAACAGAAGGCTCAAAAGCCGATTTTCACAGGTACCTCGTGAATGCAAACAATGTAGAGTCCGAGGATTACTATGCATCTATGTACGAAGTGATTTTCAGAGCGAACAATATCTTGAACTTCATTGACATTGCAGATGAGGCTAATCAATCAAGGTATACTGCAGAAGCCAAATTTTTAAGGGCCTATGCTTACTTTAAACTTGTTCGCTTATACAGTGATGTGCCCTTGGTGACCGAAATAGTTGCTCCAGATGACACGGAAACACCTTTTACCCGTACTCCCGAAGCAGAGATTTATGCTCAAATTATTGCAGATTTACAAGAGGCTATCAGCATTTTGGATAATTCAAGCGTGGTAAGAGCATCCAAAGCAGCGGCCCAAGGTATATTGGCCAAGGTGTATCTAACTCAGGATAGCCCAAACTACACTGGCGCGCGACAATTGTGTGAAGACATAATAAATAGTGGGAATTATTCTCTAGAGGCTGATTTTTATGATGTATTTTATTCAGGTTTCGATACAGATGAAGTCGATGCTTCGGCAAATAGTGAAGTGATATTTGCAATTCAATACATTTCAGGTAATCAGCTGGAAAGTCAAGGTTTTTCTGCTGAATTTACTTCTTCTACCCGTATTGGTGCGGAAGATGGACAGAATATTGTCAATGACAACCTTATCGCTGATTTTGCCTTGGCCGGTGGAGATAGAACAGATCTCTCCTATACTACTTTTGGACTTTCCAATGAGGTGATCAAATTTTTACCGGAAGGATCCGATATTACCACGACGCCCCCAAGCTATGGTGCCGGGCGTGATGCCGGTAACGACTACATCGCTTTGCGCTATGCTGATGTATTGTTACTGCATGTTGAAGCAATTATGGCTGGCGGAGCCTCTACAAATGATGCTGCAGCATTAGCTTCTTTTCAAGCGGTAAGGGATAGAGCTGGCATAACGGCCACTGTTTCTTCCATAACACAAGATGATCTTTTATTAGAAAGAAGAGTCGAATTGGCTTTTGAAAATCAACGCTGGTTCGATTTACTGAGATTTGGCGTAGCAGAGTCTGTTTTAGGTGCTCATGCTATCGAAATGGAGTACGTCTTTGACGCGAGAAAATTATTATTGCCCATACCGGCAAGTGAAATTAACCTCAGTGGAGGCCTACTAACACAAAATCCTGGATACTAATATTCGAAAATTCAAACTATGAAAACTAAAGTAAAATTTTTCCGTAAAACGACCTTGTTGCTCTTCACAGCCATTTTTGCTGTAAGCTGTGTCGGTACCGATGTTTTTAGAGATGATTTGCCAGAAACAGGTTCTAAAGAAGATACTGTATTCCCAGAAGCAAATTTTGACTATACTGCAGATCAAGATGATTTTACAGTAATATATTTCACTGATCTTTCTACCGAAGCCAATTCATATTCTTGGGACTTTGGGGGTGGAGCTACCTCAACAGATCGAGATCCTCAGCATACATTTGCCGGAGAGGGCACGTATGCCGTTACCCTAACTGCTTCAGATGCAAATGGAGAGACATCTACTATCACTTTAGATGTTATTGTTGTTGATGAATTAGTTGCGGCTTTTGAATGTCCGGACTTTTTATGTGACCCAAGAACGCCTTGGGGCGGTGGTAGAGGCACAAGCACTTTTTCCGGAAGCAGTTCTCCAACACCACCAGAAGGAAATGGCGCGGCTAAAATAAGTAGTTCTTCGCAATTTCTTGATCAGACTATCCGTGTGGTTGCTGGTGCCCAATATGAGATAAAGTTCTGGTATGTTAGTAAAACTACAGGCAATTCAGCAGGACAACTGTTAATTGAAGACGCGGATACCGGGGATGACTTCTTAAATGAAGATGTTCCGTTGACCAGTCAATCTACAGCATACGTAGAATATTCAGTGAGATTCGCAACAGGTGATACTACGGAGAATATGAGATTCAATATAGAGTACGATGGTACTGAATGTAGGTATTCTAAGATTAGTATAGATAGAATTGATTAAGTAGTACCGAGTTGATAATTTCTATACTAATAGGCCTCTGATAAAGTACGTTGAAATTTTATTGTTCACTTTACTTTGAAGAGAGAAACAAACAAACAAACAAAATATAATTATGAATTTAATAAAAAAAGCCACGAGTGCCTTGCTATTAATAGGCCTCGTAATTTCATGTGATGATGATGAATTTGTCCGAATTGCTCCAGATGATTCATTTAAAGGTCAGACAGCTGCAGTGTTCTCTAGTTTTTCAACAGCTATAAGCGGCGATGGCACCGTGGTTACCGTAACACCAATTACCGTAGGGGTCGATTCTTATGTGGTAGATTTTGGAGATGGCGGTCCGGTTACCGCTGCACAAGGTGAAACAGCTTCTTATGACTATCCAAATATAAATGCTTCCGAAGATTATACGATAACCGTAACTGCTGGCGGCGTAACCAAAACAGAGGATATTACGGTGAATCATACGATACAACCTATTAGTATCGCACCTTCAACACCTGAAGGAAAGAGGTATAACTTGTTCAATATCTTTACCAGTTCTAGTTTTCCTGTAGGATCTGCTGGCTCTGGAGGCGCAGTCATAGTAACCGATTCTGGAGACGAAATACTTGAATTTTCTCGACTTCACAGTGATTCGGGGGTGGTATCATTAAGCGATGAAGTTGTTATAGCAGATGCATTTGCCACAGGAGTAGGTTCTTCTGAAATTCATTTTGACGTTTACTCTAATTTTCCCGAGGGAATTGATAAATTGAAAATAACCTTAGTTGATTCTACCAATGACGTTAGCCATGTCATCGATGATTTAGATCTAACGGACGGTGAGTGGACTGGTTTTGATTTCAATTTAGCTACAGATTTCTCATCACCGGTTACCCAGTTTACTGAAATTTTATTTGAAACGGCTACTAGTGGCACTGCAAAAGATCATGCAACCATTTATGTTGATAATATCTATATGCCCAGAATGACCGGGTCCACCATTATAAATGGTGACTTTGAAGATGGTCAAGACTTCTGGAAATGGGGAACATTTACAGACGGGGAAACCAACCCTTTTGGTTCAAGTTCCGATGGTTCCGATTTCGATATTGATGGCAATGATACTGGAGGTAAAACAAGAGGTGCTAAATGGTCTGCAAGTCAATCTGGTGGTGAATTTAGAACATCGAGTTCTAGATATGCGTATCAAGAACTTGTTTTAACTCCCGGTGCGAATTATGTCCTAGAATATCAATATGCCATAAAAGATGATAGTGGAACAGACCCTATTGGAGGTCGAAGAGTAGTAGGCTTAATTTTAGATCAGCATTATGATGATGGAGCAGATGCAGTTGATAATCTCGGTAATAATTTAGGGTTTGATGAAGGCTTTGTCGCCGAAGGCAAATTCTCAGATACGGACAATAATTTTGGAACACTGGTGCAAATTCCTTTTACCGCTAATAGTAGTGGTGAAGTGGCTGTAATGTTCTATGCTGTTAGCCCAAAAGATGCCTATATAGATAATGTAAAGGTGATTGCCCAATAGTTTCAATTTTTATGAAAAACCTCCGAAAAGAATTCTTGACATGTATGGTATTGATGGTTCTATCTGTCAGCGCTACTGCCCAAAATACCGATAGTAGCGTTACGGTTTCGGAAGCTAAGGTTGAAAAGCGTAAAAAAGGAAAAAAGAAGGTAAAACTTCCTGAAATCGATTTGAGTAATTGGAAGGTTACCATACCTGAAGGTGAAGGAAAAGGAGGGGCCATTAATGTTGAACCCCCTGAAATTCTGGAGTACGCTACAAATGAGATTCTAAAACCTTATATGTATAACGATTCCACAAAAGGGGCACTCGTATTTTATGCTTATCCATCCTCAGCGACTACCGCAAATACCAAATATTCCAGGTCAGAGCTTAGAGAGCAAATGGTCCCGGGTAATGACAAGGTAAATTGGACCTTTAAACAAGGAGGAACATTGAAGGCAAAGCTTGCAATGAATGAGGTATCGAGAGATAAAAATGGTAAATACCACAAAGTTATTATCCTCCAAATCCATGGGAGATTAACAGATGAACAACGGGATTTAATCGGGCAGAAAGATAATAACGCGCCTCCTGTATTGAAGATTTATTGGCAGAACGGTAAAATTAGAGTCAAGACTAAGAAACTTAAATTTGCCGGAGTAGATGCAACTGGAATATTGCATAAAGAAGCTTGGACAGATGATGAAGGATTTAACTTTGAAGATGAAGTAGGATTCAGAAAATTTGCCATTGAAGTCAAAGTTTCTAATGGTAAGATAGTCGTCTCCCTCAATAAAAGCGAGTTCAAAGTATTTGAAAATCAAAGTCTAAAAAGATGGGGGATTTTTGAAAACTACTTTAAGGCCGGTAATTACTTTCAAACAAGAGACGAAGGAGCATTTGCTAAAGTAAATTTTTATGAGCTTGAAGTTAAGCATTAGACTTATGAAATTCAACATAAATAAATGGAATGGAAATCTATACTGCCTTTTACTGGTTGTGTTGATGTTAGCATGCCAGAATGATGATGCTCCAATAGTAGACGATGAACAGTCAGCACCTCAAGATGAGGTTTTGGCAGATGATACCGATTCGACCCAAGTTGATCAGGAAAATGACGAAGACACCGACCATTCTATAGTTCCTACTATTGATTTAAGTCACTGGAAAGTTACTTTACCAATTGCGGAGAACGGTAAAACAATTGAAGTTGAGCCGCCTGAAATTTTGGATTATACAAATAATGAAATGTTGAAAGAGTTTATGTACGAGGATACGGAAGATGGTTCTTTGGTTTTTTACACCTATCCAGATGCTTCAACAGCAAATTCATCCTATTCAAGAACAGAGCTTAGAGAACAGATGGTGGCGGGAAGCAATTCGACAAATTGGACATTCTCCGAAGGGGGCAGAATGAAAGGTACCTTGTCCGTCCCTTTTATTTCAAAAGATTCGAATAACGAATTCCACCGTACCATTGTAATGCAAATTCATGGCAGGCTGACCAATGAACAAAGAGATCGTATCGGAGAAAATGACAACAACGCCCCTCCTATTCTGAAAATCTATTGGCAAAAAGGAAATATTAGGGTGCTGACCAAAGAGTTAAAGGATTCGAGCGCATCAGGAGACAGTATTTTATCTGCTGATGCTTGGGACAATGATGATGGGCATACCTTTTCCCAAAGAGTGGATTCGGATAAATTCACACTTGAGATAATAGCATCAAATCAGAGACTTGAGGTAATTCTTAATGAAGAGGAGTCCGTCGTATATGATGATATTCACATTCAGAAATGGGGTGCTTTTGAGAATTATTTTAAAGCTGGAAACTATTTACAAACCACGGATGTGGGTTCGTCAGCAATTGTTAAATACTATAATCTAGAAGTTACGCATTAAAAATTTGGAGTGAATCGAAGGTTGTTAGTTTTCCCTTGGTGTACTCTATGATTGTTTGAGTTAGTTCAACTTTGTTTCACTGGCCTTTCACGAGGCCAGTGAAACTACTCAAACACCAACTATTGGTTGAATAGCGTTCTATTTGCGCTGAACTACGTTGGAAAGGTGTTTTTTGGTTGAAGTTATTTTCATAAATTTAACAAACCAATCTGGTTAACCAATTCTTATTAGCGACAGATATGAAATTAGAAATTCTTACTAAAAACGAAAATCAAGAAATTCAAAATGGCATCATTTCAAAAATTCGGGATTTAATTAATTATAAAAACCTTGAGCCAGGAGATAAGCTTCCTTCGGAAAGAATGTTATCTGAAAAGTTTGAAGTAAGCAGAACCAATGTGAGGGAAGCGATTCAGAAACTTGAGTTTTATGGATTATTAAAGTCAAAACCACAGAGTGGAACTTTCATTGCGGATATTGGTCAAGTAGCCATGAACGGCATGATAGAGGACATTCTTCGATTGGAGGATCCTGATTTTAAATCATTGGTTGAAACAAGAATCTTATTGGAGTTAAAAACGGTAAGATTAGCTGCGACCAGGAGAACCGAACAAGACCTAACCAATATGAAAGAGGCTTTGGATGCCTATAGCGTAAAAGTTGAGAATGGGATGGACGCCGTGCAGGAAGATTTACTCTTTCATTTGGCCATCGCAAAGGCAAGTGGCAATAGCACAATGAATACATTCATGTTGATCATAACACCAGAGATTATCACCAAATTCGAAGAATATCACGTCTGTGACAAGGGAATGGCCTTTAAGGGAATTCAAGAGCACCAAGATATTTTTGAGGCTATCAAGAATCAAGACCCACAGCTGGCCAAAGAGAAAATGAAGATACATTTTAAAGCACTTTATCAATACTGTTACAACATATAGGTGAAGAAATATAAGAAAGATAAAATTGCACGCTTTTGTCTCTCTAATAAAATTGATTGAAGGGAAGTGATACTTAGAGCTTAACTATACGAATTCCGTAGTAATTGAACAATCGTTTAAATTACTTTCAGAAATTTTTAGCTAAATCATAAGTATTTAAACAGGCACATCGCTTGGGTACTCACTGTTGTCAAATTCAGACAATAAACATTGAAAAACCAAATAATAATAGTATGAAAATCAAAGGATTACGCTGGTGGGTTATTGCATTGATTGCCCTCGCCACAGTTATAAACTATATTGATCGTCAGTCCATTGGTGTGCTTTGGCCAGATATTGCAGCAGATTTATTTCCCGATAGTACCACCGATGAACGCAAAGGAATTTTTGCAACGATCTCGGTGATTTTCATGTTCTCCTATGCCTTTGGCCAAGCTATTTTTGGAAAGATTCTTGATTGGTTGGGCACTCGTATCGGTTTTGCCATATCCATTTTTGTTTGGTCCATTGCAACTGCCCTT
Source organism: uncultured Flavobacteriaceae bacterium (assembly GCA_947494565.1). Classification (GTDB taxonomy): domain Bacteria; phylum Bacteroidota; class Bacteroidia; order Flavobacteriales; family Flavobacteriaceae; genus Maribacter_C. The sequence continues at coordinate 132,832 of CANLVG010000015.1, forward strand.
CATGCGTTGGCCAAAGGAGTCTTAAGTTTTGGTTTATTTCGTTCAATCTTAGGAATAGCGGAGGCCGGTAACTGGCCAGGAGCAGCTAAGGCAAATGCAGAGTGGTTTCCAACCAAAGAGCGCGCTTTTGCACAAGGTCTTTTTAACTCAGGTGCCGCTATTGGCGGAATAGTTGCAATTCCGGTGATTGCCTTTCTGACCATCTATTTTAGCTGGCAAATGATTTTTGTGCTGGTGGGGCTAATAGGTTTACTATGGCTAATTCCTTGGATGATTCTAGTTAAATCTCCACCAAAAAAACATCCGTGGCTATCAGAAGATGAACGTAAGTACATCTTGAGTGGTCAGCAAAATCAAGATACCGATAAAGATGGTACTCATGATGAAGGGTATAACCCGGATACGGGAAAGCTGTTAGCCCACAAACAGAGCTGGGGCGTTATCATTGCCTCCGCGGCCATTGACCCTATTTGGTGGTTGTTTGTAGTATGGATTCCTATTTACCTCAATGAAGTTTATGGTATGGATGTTAAGACCATAGGCATTTATGGATGGGTACCTTATGTAGGGGCTATGTTAGGAGCCTGGTTTGGTGGACTGTTTGCGCAGAATCGTTTGCAAGCCGGTTGGACCGTAGATAGAACAAGAAAGATTATTATCACTATTGGATGCCTAATTATGTTGCCTAGTCTATTGGCAATGGCAAATCCGGGAGGGCCGACGACAGCAGTAATTATTATGGCGGTCATTTTATTCGGTTTTCAAACTTCCATTGGAAATGTACAAACCTTACCTAGCGACTTTTTCGGAGGAAAAACTGTTGGAACATTATCCGGTATCGCAGGAATGGCAGCTAAGTTGACCGCTGCGGGATTAATTTATTTAGTTCCTTGGCTTACCTCGGGAGGCAATTATACACCGGCATTTGTCATAGGTGCAACCATGGCAGTGATCGCCTTGGCAAGTATTTGGATACTATGTGGTAAAATAGAGCCTCTTAAAGGCAAGATTTGATAAAAATAAAATAGATTAAAATTAATATAACATGAGTAATAAAGGAAAAGTAGCAGTAGTTACCGGAGCAACTGGTGGTATTGGATTTGCAGTAGCAAAGAGATTAGGGCAAGATGGTTATACCGTAGTTCTAAATGGTATTGAAGATGACAAAGGTGCTAAGAGAGTTGAAGAACTTACTGCGGAAGGAATTACTGCCGAATATTTGGGTTTTGATGTTACCAGCGATGATGCAGTAACTTCAAACATTAAGGCCATAGGTAATAAATACGGTAAAATAGATGTACTGGTTAACAATGCCGGTGGGCTTGGTGGTCGTTCTAGATTTGAAGAAATGACAACTGATTTCTATAGGTTTGTAATGGCATTAAACCTTGATTCCGTTTTTTTCGCTTCAAGGGCCGCTATCCCTTATCTTAAAAAAGGAGAGCACCCTTCTATCATCAACTATACTTCTAATGCGGGATGGACTGCTGGTGGGCCCGGAGCGGGAATCTACGGTACCTCTAAAGCTGGTGTTCATGCAATAACACGAGCTTTGGCGAAAGATTTGGCAGAATATGGTATTAGGGCTAATGCAGTATCTCCAGGTACAATTGATACCCCGTTCCACGCACAAATCAAAGCAACGAAACCAGAAGTTTTTGCTTCTTGGGCAAATAATATTATGCTAGGACGATTGGGCCAACCGGAAGATGTTGCTGGCGTGATTTCTTTCTTGGCAAGTAAAGACGCTGCGTTCATTACGGCAGAAACCATCCAAATTGGAGGTGGACAAGCATTAGGTATTTAAAACCGAGCAACCGAGCTTATAGAGAACAATAATTATAATAGTAAGAGTTAAGATGAAAAAAGTAGTAACCTTCGGAGAGATCATGCTCCGTTTGTCCCCTCCGGGATTCCTGAGATTCTCACAGGCGAGTTCGTTCGATGTGGTCTACGGCGGCGGGGAGTCCAATGTCGCGGTGTCCCTGGCCAACTATGGGGTGCCGGTGGATTTCGTGACCCGTCTGCCCGATAACGATATCGGCGCATGTGCCCTGATGGAAATGCGCAAGCGCGGCGT
>CANLVG010000016.1 GCA_947494565.1 uncultured Flavobacteriaceae bacterium
GGGCCGGACGGACCTTTATCGCTTACCGTACGATGATGTTCCATACCCTTTGCTTGAAAAATACGTGGTCTATCCACAACTGAAAAAACATTATTCGAAACTGTCCCATTATTATGTCACTTCGGCAACGCTCAGCGACCGAAGAAGATATTCAAGATTTAGGTGGCCATGGCGACGGGGCACACCCCTTACCATTCCGAACAGGGAAGTTAAGACCGTCAGCGCCGATGGTACTGCTATACCAAGTGGGAGAGTAGGTCGCCGCCTTGCTCGAAAGGTCCGTGCATCAATAGATGTTCGGACCTTTTTTTTTACCGGAACTACACGCGAACACCAATCATTCCTTTCCCGAATTAATTGAACTACAGATCTGAATTTTATCAGTTATACCCTAAGACGGTTCAGCATTTTTTGCCATCTGTTCATTTGTTATAGAGACTTGATCTATTGTTCTTCTTTGAAAAGAATAATCCCTTATCTTTAAAACTAAGAATTATAGCAACCAATGAAGTACAACAGTTTTTATGTGGCCGCACTAGGGCTGCTTTTTTTTGTTTCTTGTTCGGAAAGTAAAAAGGATACTCCAAAACCCAAAGCCGAAAATATTATGACCGCCTTACCTTTTACCAATATCGGTTTGGTTGATATTAATGGGTTTAAGAAAACAACGGGTAATTGGAAAATCGTCGGGGGAGTCTATGCGAATACGAATGAAGACAAGATGCTCTCTTCAGAGGAAGGAACGGGAATTTTGGTCAACCTTCCGAATGATGAGCAAAAAGATAACCTCCATACCGTTTTTGAACATGGTGATTTAGAGCTAGAACTAGATGTGATGATGCCGAAGGGATCAAATTCAGGGTTGTATTTTCAAAGTCGCTACGAGGTACAACTCTTAGATAGTTGGGGTGTCGAAAATCCCAAGCATGGCGATATGGGCGGAATTTACCAGCGGTGGGATGAAACAAACGAAAAAGGGGAAGAGGGTTTTGAAGGTTTTGCACCAAGAATGAATGCTTCAAAGGCACCAGGACTTTGGCAGCATTTGAAAATCATTTTTCATGCCCCAAGGTTTGACGCTTCCGGCAACAAAACCAAAAATGCCTGGTTTGAAGAAGTCTGGTTAAATGGTGTATTAATTCATCAAAATATTCAACTCTCAGGACCAACAAGAGGAGGGGCGGGACCAGAAGAAGTGCCAATGGCATCTCTGATGATTCAGGGTGATCACGGTCCGGTGGCGCTGAAGAATATACAATACAAAAGATATGGCGCCAAGACCATTGGTTTCAAGAATCTCCAATTGCAAACGTATGATAACACTGATAATTTGTTCCCGAACCTAGACAGTGTTGCGGTACTTGAAGAGACGTCCGTTGAAAATATAGACCTAAAGACCATTGCGAACAACAATTCGCAGAAAATATTTAAATACACGGGTTTAATGGGCATTCCTGACTCGGGTGATTATCTTTTCGATGTGAATGTTGACGGCGGTGCTGCCTTGTTGATCAATACCGATACCTTGATCAATATGAACGGCAATTATAATAGGGATTCCCTCGGATTGGGAAAAATAAACTTAAGTAAAGGTGATGTGCCTTTCACATTAATTTACAATAAACATACCCCTTGGCGGAGACATTTCGATTTTTTTGTCGAAGGTCCGGAAATTCAGAAATACTCACTTCAAAAGGCTATAACGCAGGAGACCGGTGCTACTGATGACCCTGATTTTACGATAAAAGTTGGGGCAGCCCCTATTACGCAAAGAAGTTTCTGGATGCATAAGGATGAAAAGAGAACACATTGTATCTCCGTTGGAATGCCACAACGCATCAATTATACCTATGATTTGGAGATGGGGTCACTATTGACCCTATGGGGAGGTGAATTTATGGACGCAGAAAAAATGTGGCGTGGAAGAGGGCCAAAGCAATTAGGCGAACCTCTTGGGGCGATAGTGTCTTTGCACGGTCATCCGGAATTTGCGCTATTGAAAACTAAAGACGCTAAATGGCCTGATTCGATTGCCGAAGATTCCAGTTTCAAATCTTTGGGGTATGAATTTAACACGGCGGATTTGCCCCGCTTTCTATATCGTCTAAATGGCAGTGAAATTGTCAATACGCTGGTCCCATCTAGTTCGCAACGCGCTTTGAGGCGTACGATTACCGTTGACGGTTCATCTTCATTATGGCATAAAGTTGCGCAAGGCGAATCCATTGAGAAGCTTCCCTACGGCACATTTATCGTCAATGACGAGAGTTATTTTATCAATTTTGCCGAAAACTTTGACTTAGCAACTACCATACGAAATAGTAATGGTTTCGATGAATTACTAGTGGAGATTCCACAAGGCAAACAAAAAATTGAGTATGATATCATTTGGTAAAAAGATACGTATGAAGAGTATCCATCTAACACTTCTCGTACTGCTAATTAGTAGTGGTGGTATCGGGAGTTTTGTTCAGGCACAGTCTGAAATGGCTAAAAAGGAGTCGAAGTACTATCAAATTGTGGATGTTCCAATTCCCGACGAAATCCAATTAGAGGTGGGCGGTCTGGCCTTGACCGATGATGATAAGCTAGGAGTCTCTACCCGACGGGGCGAGGTCTGGGTGATTGACAAGCCCTACAGTAAAAATCCTGTATACCAGAGATTTGCCCATGGACTTCATGAACCACTTGGTCTGAACTACAGGGATGCCAGTTTTTACCTCTCTCAGCGTGGAGAGCTAACCCGGCTTCAAGACAAGAATGGAGATGGCAAAGCCGATAGTTATAAGACCATATATTCGTGGCCTTTGTCCGGCAATTACCATGATTATTCTTATGGTCCGAAGTTTAAGAAAAATGGTAATATGCTGGTCACTTTGAACCTGTCGTGGATCGGTCACGGTGCTAGTTTATCCAAATGGAGGGGGTGGCTATTGGAAATCACGCCCGAAGGTGAAATGACGCCGATTGCAACAGGGTTGCGCTCTCCCTCAGGTTTTGAAATCAACGCGGAAGGCGATGTTTTTTATACCGAGAATCAAGGGGATTGGGTAGGTTCTGGTAGAATGACCCACTTAGAGAAGGGAGATTTTGCGGGCAACCCGGAAGGACTGGTTTGGACGGGAGAGCCAAACGCTCCCTTAGATCTTAAAATGGAAGATATTGAAAGGGAATCTGATCTGAGTCTCTACGAGTACGCAAAACAGTTGCCTGCTATGAAAGCGCCGGCCATATGGTTTCCGCATACCATTTTAGGAATTTCCACTTCGGATATCTTATATGACACTACGAATGGGGCATTTGGACCGTTTGAAGGACAATTGTTCATCGGAGATCAAGGACATAGCAAGATTATGCGGGTATATATGGAAAAAGTAAATGGGGTGTATCAAGGAGCTGCCTTTAATTTCGTGGAAGGTTTTTCCTCAGGGATCCTTCGTATGATATGGGGCAGTGAAAATAGCATGTTCGTAGGCATGACCAGCAGAGGATGGTCATCAACAGGCAAAGAACTGTTCGGCTTACAAAGGCTGCGCTGGAACGGCATGGTGCCCTTTGAAATCAAGAGTATGAAGGCAAAGGCGGATGGCTTTGAACTGAAGTTTACAAAACCGGTGAATAAAAAAATAGCTGCCGATCCGGCATCATATCAAATCGCTAGCTTCAATTATAAATATCATTTTAAATATGGTAGTCCTGTAGTGGATCAGCAAAGTGGGAAAGTAGCCAAAGTTGATGTGTCTTCCGATGGAACTACAGCAAAATTGACCGTACATGGTATGCGTTTGGGCTATATTCATCAATTGAAAGCTCCCGCACTTCGATCCCAAACCGGAGAAGCACTTTTACATGATACCGGATATTATACATTGAACGAGGTACCGGGAGGTGAATTGAAATCACCACCGACCGAACGTATGGCGAGTGGTGTAAAGGGTGTCAAGCAAGAAAAGAGAGTCAACGAAATACCGATAACCTGGACCAATGGAGTTGACAAACAAGTGGTCATTGGCACAAAACCAGGTCTCAAGTATGATATTGAAGAGCTTGAGTTGGAAAGTGGGCAGAAAATTGAATTGACCTTCAACAATGATGACGATATGATGCATAATCTTGTGATTACCGATCGAGGAACCGAGTCTGTTGATAAGGTGGCGGATATGGCATTAAAATTAGGACTTGACGGTCAAGACTTGAATTTTGTCCCCGAATCTGACTTGATTCTGGCCCACACGGGTATTTTGGAACCCGGAACCGATGAAAAAATCTATTTTGAAACGCCTCGAAAACCCGGTGAGTATTGGATTGTCTGCACCTTTCCCGGACATGCGGCATCCATGCGAATAAAACTGACGGTTAAGGCAAGCGCTTGATGATTAGCTTTATAGGTTGATGCAGCATAACGCTCCATATCAAAAGGAAGAACGTCTGAACACAATTTCGCATGCCGTAGGAGTCGTTCTCTCTTTACTTGGCGTATTCCTTTTATTGAACCACAATTCAAACAAGACAGAATATGCGACGATGAGCATACTGATCTATAGTTTGACCTTGATCTCGATGTTCACCATTTCAACACTGTATCATTTGACCGAAAATTTCGAGCTAAAGAAGAAGCTCAGAATTTTAGACCATATCAATATCTACCTCTTAATTGCCGGAACCTACACCCCAATTGCTTTGATTAGTCTTGTTCACGGAAATGGGTGGACTATTTTTTACGCAGTTTGGATAATTGCTGGGTTAGGAACACTATTCAAAATATTTTATACAGGTAAGCTCGAATTTCTATCCTTATTACTGTATGTGGCTATGGGATGGCTCATTGTTATCGATATTGAAAATCTTATGGAGAATACGCCCGATTTGGGGTTTCGATTGTTGTTTCTGGGTGGCGCCTTTTATACCTTTGGCATTCTCTTTTACGCCTTGGAACGCATTCCTTATAATCATTTTATCTGGCATGTTTTCGTTCTTGGTGGAGCCATAAGCCATTGGTTGATGATTTACTTCAGTGTGATTTGAATTATGGGCAAGGCTGTAATAGAGCACAATTTCGATGCAAAGAAAATTTATGAAAGACATCTATAGTATTCTTCTCGTGTTCGCACTACTTCTCAATATGGGCTGCGGCACGTCGTATGAAGAACCATATATTCCGCTTGATAGCTATGTTTTGGAAGAAGGATTTTCGTTGAAGGTTGTTGCTTCGGAACCACATTTAATAGCTCCAGTTGCCATTGATTTTGATGACAAAGGACGAATCTGGGTTGTTGAAATGCCCGGGTATATGAATGATATGAGAGGTACGGGTGAAACCGAGCCGATCGGGAGTATCAAGATTTTGGAAGATTTGGATGCGGACGGAGTAATCGACCATTCCAAGGTATTTTTAGATAGTTTGGTTATGCCCCGAGCACTAGCACACGTGTATGGGGGACTATTGTATGCTGAACCTCCTAATTTGTGGTTCGCCGAAATTCAAGATGACAAACCGGTAAATAAGGTTCTTGTTGATTCGATATATGCCGCGGAGGGTAATCCAGAACATCAACCAAACGGATTGCTACTCAATATTGATAACTGGATCTACAATGCAAAATCAAATTTTAGATACCGACGAAAAGACGGGATTTGGCAAAAAGAGCCCACCACTTTTCGAGGGCAATGGGGCATCAGCAAGGATAATTTCGGACGGCTGTACTACAATGACAATTCACGACAGCTACTGGGCGACCATATTTTACCGAATCGCTTGATTCGCAATAAGCACTTTACCCCGACCCACGGGGTCGCGCAAATGCTTACTAAAGATCAGCGGGTATATCCTTTGCACGCAACATCGGTCAACAGGGGATATGCCAAGGGTGTCTTGAACAATGATAGCATCTTGGTCAATGCCACTGCGGCCTGTAGTCCGTTAGTGTATCGGGGAGGGCAGTTTTCAGGTGAATATGACGGTAATGCATTTGTGTGCATTCCTGAAGGAAATTTGATCAAACGAAATATCTTGACCTTCAGAGGAGACTCCACCTCGGCTAAACAGGCGTATCAAGGAAAGGAGTTTTTGGCGTCAACTGACGAAGGTTTTCGTCCGGTGAACCTTAATAATGGACCTGATGGCAGCCTTTTTATTGTTGATATGCATCGGGGAATGATAGGTCATCATGCGTATCTGAGTCCATACCTGAGGGAAAAAGTAAAAGGAAACCGCCTGGATACCTTAACCAATTTTGGACGAATACTTAAGGTGAGTACCGCTGGGGTCGCCCCGCAAACAAGTGTGGATTTTCAAGCTGCCAGCAATCAAGAGTTGGTGACTATTTTAAGTCATGATAACGGTTGGATGAGAGATAGGGCGCAACAGCAATTGATTTTTCGCAAAGCCGTGGAGGTCACGGATGACTTAAAAAGGCGGGTACTTGATCACGAAAATGCAAATGCTCAAATACATGCACTGTACACCCTTGAGGGATTGAATGCACTTAATGTTGATTTTTTGATCGACCTCTTGGCGTCAAACAACTCCGATGTCGTCGCTCATGGAATTGTGTTACTTGAAAAATTCACCAAGAAGTCCAATACTGAGGATGTGAGGGAGCTCTTCCATGAATTAGCGCAAAGGAATGACCTTCAAACCGATCTGTATCTTTTGTCCACTTTAGGAGAGTGGATGGCTCTTGACGAGCTGAAGTTTTCTTCTCTGTTTACGGAAATCTTGAATCGACAACAAGGTAAATCGATTTTTAGGGAAGCAGCGTTAAGCGGACTGTCCGAAAACATGACCTTACTCGACAAACCTAGGGAAGAGATGCCTTTACAAAGTGAAATCGCAGAGATTCAAGAACGAAAGGCAAAAGGGATGGTCAATCCCATTTATTCAAGAAAATCATTGGCAGAAGACAACAGAACACGAGGTGCCAAGTTATTTTTCGGTATATGTGCCTCTTGCCATGGTCAGAATGGAATGGGAATAGAAGGACTTGCCCCTCCTTTATTGAATTCTGAGCATGTGGCCGATGCGGAACGATTGGGTTTGATCGTACTACATGGTCTTCAGGGCCCTGTTACGGTGAAAGGAAAACGATATGATTTGAATTTGGCAATGCCAGGACTTATTCGAAATGATGAAATCACCGACAAGGATATCGCTGATATTGTGGCCTATGTAACCAATGCCTTTTCAGATATACCAAGAGGATTGAAAACAGAAAAGGTAACAGAGTTAAGAGCGGCCAGACCGAAGAGTGGCGCAGAATATACAGAGGAGGAGCTTCTTGAGTTTTCCCAAAAATAAAAACACCCTTAAGCCGCTTTCATCGCGTCTACAGTTCTTCTGTTATTGCCCCGTCCGGCACTTCAAAAAGCCCTTCATCCGGAATTACACTCAAAAATCGAATATCACTAAATAAGCGCAGGTGATTTTTGCTTTTACCCATCTGACCGTCTTTCCATTCGAAGTTTTCCATTTGATGCGGCATCATGAGTCCTTGAACATTTTGATAATCAGAATAGACCTTAGCGCTGTTTACGGGCGCACTTTCCTTATCAAAATACGAAATGGAGTAAGTCAAGATTTCCAATAGATGGGTATTCGGATCGATATATAGGTAGTACACATCTTCTGGTGTGAGGCCTACACCCTTTCCGAAAGTGATTTTTAACGTTTCATAGGTTTTATCGTTGACCACGGTCTGACCATCATAAAAAGCATGTACCCCTGGATCTTTAAGTAAAAATGGTACACCTATGAAATAGAAATCGAGATTATAATAAAATGCCGAGGATTTACCGGATACTTCTTGCGCATCTGGTTTGGCCCACGCCACTATGCCATCGAATCCGACTTCGTATTTTTTAGATTTTAAATAAGCCCTCCGGTCTTTTAATTGGGTTAATTGATAGACCATTTTTCCGTTATCGCTTAGGTTGTATTCAAGTCCTGCAAAAGACTTCCACGCATCCATTCCGCCATGGGCGGTTATCGATTTGTCCAATAATGCATTTCCTTTTGTTTCCTCTTCAGAAAGTAAGACGGCGGTTTCGATGGTTTCAGGTGGGGCAACTTTTTCGGTTTCTTTTTTCTCGGTTTTACATGCCGTGAGGAAAAGTAAAAGACAACAATACTGTAGAATTCGCATGGGATGTGTATTAGTAGTCTTAAAGATAAGCTTTGTATACTACAATGCGCTCATATATAGAATCGTGCTGCTCAATTCCGTTCGATCGATACCGTTGACCTCAAAGAACACCTCGTAGTATTTGGGAAGTGTGCCAAACTTGTCCTTCATCTTTTGCTCTATTTCAGCCAGAAGATCTTGATCCGTAAAATTCTTCAAACTTTGGGTAGCACCGGTATCCCATATTCCCGAAAATAGGTAAACACTATTGTTATTGGAACCAGGTACTTTGGCCATTAGCGCATAGTCTGTATGATAATTATCAGCATCCCCACTTGGTCTATAGGTAATCACTTCGGTATTTTTGGTGAAGTGAAAGGCGTCATTTTCGGTATCGTATTCGAAGGCGGAGTTGTCATAAAAATTCTTGAAGACGCCCAAGGTTTTGTGCATGCCCACCACCAAAAGGTCTGAATCTTGCAATTGCTTCGGATTGAAACGAGACATGGTGCGTATGGAGTAATTGTCATCGATGGAGTAAAAAATCTCGCTCAATTTTTTCACCCATTGTGTACTGCCTAAAATCAAATGAGTATAATTCAAGGGGGTTATTTCAACGTCTTCATTGAAATCCCCAGCTTTGAATGCTTCAAATTCTTGCAGCGAATTTATGTTCGGACCCCGAACTGTCCGTATTAAATTTCTTAAGGTGTCTATTTCGTTATAGATGAACAAATCACCCATGACCAAGGTCTTTGGGCGCTTACTCGCTACGAGGTCTTTCCAAAGTCCATTCTGATCGATTAATGGCCTTTTGTTGTTTGAACGTGCTAAATAGAGATTGAATACAAGAGAGACCAGAAGTAACCCTCCAAAGACATAAAGCATAGTTCTGAGTGGAGCGGCCTTTTCCACAATATCATGCCTTTTTTTAACAAATTCCAGAGCATAGCCGCCTTTTGGAATTTGTATGTGATACGCCTCATTCTGGCCTTCATTTTGATAAAAGGTGATAATTTTTTTCCTCAGATTGTACACATAGACCCGTATCAAAGTGCTCTGTGACGGATCGAAGTCTTTTTTCGCAAATATTTCACTCGCAATGGTAGTCTCTTTAGGCACATTATTATCTGATGTACAGCGTGCCAAATACCTCAAAAGATTGGCATAAGTAGTGGAATTGCCAAAGGACTTGCTTGAAATAATTTTTTCTATATGCAGTTTGATTTCTTCCGAACCGACCATATCTACGGAGTTTATCTAAAGATAGCTAAATTTCATTAACTGTTAATGAAACGGTTTATTTGACTTTTAACTGTTAAAAAATGATTGTAGCTTACCGTTAAAGTAAAAACGGACATGAAAGGAATGCGTTATATCACTTTTGTTTTAGTCTCATTTTGGTTGACAAGTTGTGATTGGAACCCGCCCAAGGAAATTGAAGCGGCGATGACCGAAGTGCCGGATAAGATTGACTTTAATTACCATGTAAAACCTATTCTATCCGACAAATGTTTTGCCTGTCACGGACCTGATATGGCCAATCAAAAGGCGGGACTCCGTTTGGATATTGCCGAGCATGCATATACCGCTTTGGAAGGTTCTGGAAAAAGTGCTATCGTACCAGGAAAGCCACATAAGAGCGAAATTGTCGATCGCATTTTATCAACAGATCCCGAAAGAAAAATGCCTCCTTTGGAATTTAAGGTAGAATTGACAGATCGTGAAATAGCAATACTGGCCAAATGGATTGCCCAAGGAGCCGAATACAAGCCGCACTGGTCTTTTATTCCTCCAAAAAAGGGTGTAAAACCTTCTGTTTCAGCTAAAGACTGGCCTTCGAATGAAATCGATTATTTTGTGGCCAAGACCTTGGAGTCGAATAAACTAAAACCTTCAAGTAGGGCTTCTAAAGAGGCTTTGATCCGACGGTTGAGTTTCGGTTTGATCGGTCTTCCCCCTTCGGCACAACAAATCGAGGATTTCGTGAATGACCCATCCGAGAATGCCTATGAAAAAGTAGTGGATAAACTTTTGGCATCTCCTGCTTATGGCGAGCGCATGGCGGCTGAATGGATGGACGTAGCCCGATATGCCGATAGTGATGGGTATCTAGACGACAAACATCGAGATTTTAGTCCCTATCGTGACTGGGTGATCAACGCATTTAATGAAAATATGACCTATGATCAGTTTACGACCTTTCAGTTAGCCGGGGATTTGATCGAACAACCGACCCAAGAAAGTAAACTTGCTACGGCTTTCAATAGGTTGCACAAAAGAAATTCTGAAGCGGGAATCGTTTATGAAGAATATAGGGTCGAGTATGTAGCGGACAGAACCCAAGTGGTCGGGAAGGCTTTTATGGGGCTCAGCGTTGAATGTGCGCGCTGCCATGACCATAAATATGATGCCATCAGTCAAAAAGACCATTACGAGTTGTTCGCATTCTTTAATAGCACAAACGAAATAGGCACTGCAGTCTATGGACCAGGTCAAGTACCCGGGCCGTCTTTGTTGCTGACCAACAAGGAGCAAGAGAAAGTGTTGCAGTACATTGATAGCGGTATCGAGGAGATCAAAGAAGAGTTGGTTGCGATACATAAAGAAAAACCTAAAGCCATAGCAGCCCTAACCTCCAATACCGATAAATTGCAATCGCAATTGAAAATCGGACTTCAGAAGGGTTTGAACGCCAGTGTCACCTTTGATGGTTTGCAGCGAAAGAACGAAAAAACCTTTCATGCCTTAACCTATGGGAATAGGGAAGTTACTGTTATCAAAGAACCCGAGGTCAAAGTGGGGGTTTCTGGTGATGCCATCTTCTTCAATGATTATACGACCATTGCACTACCCAAAAAAGTAGGATGGTTCGACCAATGCGATCCATTTACCATTTCGTTGGATATCTACCCCGATACAACATATGATGAAGCGGCGATTTTTACCCATTGCGAGGAAACCCGATTAGGACTTAAGGGGTATTCCCTGCATCTGGAAGACAATCACCTAAAATTCGTATTGGCACGTTCATGGCCTTCAAATGCCATTCAGGTGAAATCGAAACGGCCCATTGCTGAAAAAGAATGGAGTAATGTGACGGTCAGCTATGATGGTTTGGCCAAGGCCAGTGGGGTACGGCTTTACCTTGACGGACATGAAGTTCCAGTGAACGTTGAAATTGATAACCTCTATAAATCCATATTATTTAAGAAGAACAGCCATAACTATCCTTTCCATGGATTTACTTTAGGCGTCCGGGATAAGTTTAAAACTTTCAAAGATGGCGGTATCGATAACCTAAAGATCTACAGTCGCGAATTATCCTCTTTGGAGGTGCAATTTGCCAACAAGGCAATAAAGGCTGCTGATATGGCCAAAGAAAGTGAAAAAATAAAGGAGTTCTATCACCAGACCCTTGGTCAAGACCCGGAAGTCGCGCGAAAAAAGCTTCAGAAATTGCGACAGGAACGTATCTCGGTCTTGGAACCTATTAAAGAGATTATGGTGCTTGGTGATATACCGGAGCCCCGCCCCACCTACATTTTGGACCGTGGAATGTACGATGCGCCTACGGAAGAAGTCCTTCCCGATGTACCGGAGGCGATTATGCCATTTAAAAAGGAATTTCCAAGAAATCGATTGGGGCTCTCAAAATGGCTCTTTGATAAAGAAAACCCGCTGACCGCAAGGGTTTTTGTGAATCGCTTGTGGCAAATGCATTTCGGCAGGGGATTGGTCGAGACCGCAGACGACTTTGGCAATCAAGGGAGCCTTCCCTCACACCCTGAGCTACTCGATTGGCTCGCCGTTACATTCATCGAATCAGGCTGGGATATCAAAAAAATGCACAAGTTGATCGTGATGTCAAGTACCTACCAACAGAGCTCTCAAATGAGGCCTGACCTGCTTGATATAGACGTTGACAATGTACTTCTAGCAAGGGGCCCAAGTATGCGGATGACCGCTGAAATGATACGCGATAATGCTTTGGCAATAAGTGGGTTGCTTGCGGGTAAAATTGGGGGACCAAGTGTTTATCCGTATCAACCGGATGGACTCTGGGATGAAATAAGCAATAAACCATGGCGCTATCGCTATAAGCAGAAACCGGGTCCGGGACTCTACCGCAGAAGTTTATATACGATTTGGAAAAGGACATCAGCGCCGCCTTCGATGCAAATCTTCGATGCAGGTGATCGCAGTGTATGTACGGTGCGTCGACGACAGACGAGCACCCCCTTGCAGGCCTTAGTATTGCTGAATGACCCGCAGTTTGTTGAGGCGTCTTACATACTTGCCGAAAGTATTCTTGATGAACTAGGTGGTCAGCCTCAAAAGCAACTGGAACGAGCTTTTCAATTGAGCACCGGTCGAATGCCGCAGTCCAATGAAATGAAGGTATTACGAAAATTTTTGAGGGATGAGCAAAATCGTTTTTCGAGGAGGAAGGAAGATGCCATTGCCTATTTGAATATGGGTGAAACGAAAATAAAAAGTAGCTCTGATCCAGTAATGGTAGCGTCCTTGGCGACGGTAATCAATGGTGTCATGAACACCTCTGAAGGCTATACAATCAGATAATCCGTTATGATGAACGAATTGAAGAAAGCAAAGGAATTTGAAGAAAGCCGAAGGGGCTTTTTAAAGAAAACTTCATTGGGTTTTGGTGCCTTGGCACTGTCCAGCTTATTGGGGCCGATCACCACGTTGGCCAATGACCTGATATTGCCAAAGAAGCCTTCGCTGATTCCCGGTCCGGAGGGATTCTTAAAAGGGACTCATTTTCCGGCCAGAGCGAAGCGTGTAATCTATCTTTTTCAAAGCGGTGGACCATCGCAGTTGGAGACTTTTGATTATAAACCCGAAATGAAAAAATGGCACGGACAAGAAATTCCGGATTCGGTTCGAGGTACGCAACGCAACTCAGGAATGGTAACCTCGCAATCGACGTTTCCTTTGGTACAATCGATTTATGATTTTAAGCAGTATGGACAATCAGGTGCTTGGGTCAGTGAGCTTTTTCCGTACACCTCCAAAATTGTCGATGACCTTTGTATCATCAAGTCGATGTATACAGAAGCAATTAATCATGAACCTGCGGTTATGTTCGTTCAAACAGGTTCGCAGCTCAGTGGCCGACCTTCCATAGGATCTTGGTTGAGCTACGGTTTAGGAAGTGATAATAAAGATTTACCCAATTTTGTGGTCATGCTTTCCAAAGGGGGTGGGGCGCAACCTCTGAGTTCTGCAGCATGGGGCAATGGTTTTTTACCCTCGCACCACCAAGGAGTTCAATTTCGGTCCGGTAAAGATCCTGTGCTTTACTTGAACAATCCGCATGGAGTACATGATCATGATCGACGAAGGGCTTTGGATTACATTGCCGAGTTGAACAATGAACAATATGATGTTTGGAAGGACCCTGAAATTAAGTCCAAGATCAATCAATATGAGATGGCATACCGGATGCAAAATTCGGTTCCCGAGGCAGTAGATACATCGAATGAACCCGATTACATCTATGATTTGTATGGTGAAGATGCTAAAACCCCAGGAACCTTTGCGGCCAATTGCCTGCAAGCCCGACGTTTGGCGGAAAAGGATGTCAAGTTTATCCAACTATACCACATGGGTTGGGATCAACATGGAGGACTCCCCAGGGGAATCAAACGACAGGCGTTGGGCACCGACCAAGCTACTGCTGGTTTGATTACCGATTTGAAACAAAGGGGACTGCTAGAGGATACGTTGGTCATTTGGGGCGGGGAATTTGGAAGGACCAGTTTCTCACAAGGACGATTAACAGCTGATAATTATGGCCGTGATCACCACCCAGGCTGCTTTACGATGTGGATGGCCGGAGCGGGTGTGAAGGCGGGCATGGTGTATGGTGAGACCGACGAATTCAGTTATAATGTAATCCAAAATGGAGTGCACGTTCACGATTTTCAGGCCACCTTGATGCACTTGCTTGGCATAGATCATGAAAGATTGACGTTTAAGCACCAAGGTAGACGGTTCCGATTGACGGACGTTCATGGTCATGTGGTAAAGGATATTCTAGCCTAATCAAAAACATGAAAAGAAGAAAATTTTTAAAAAAAACGCTCAAAAACGGGAGCGCCACCCTAGTATCTACCATTGTGCCGTTCTATATCATGCCGACTAAACCTAGATTGGAAGAAACCGTGCTCGGTCACGGAGATTTCAAATATCGACTAGAAAAAAGGTGGGGAGATCTTGATTCCGAAAAATACCCAGTTAACAATTGCCATGAAATGGTCATGGATCGTCAAGAACGACTTTTTCTTTTGACAGACCATACGAAGAACAACATACTTGTTTATGATACGAGCGGCAAGCTTTTAAACAGTTGGTCGTTAGAGCTAAAAGGTGCTCATGGACTGTCGATTCATGATGAAGGAGGGGAAGAGTTTCTCTATATCACGGATACCGCGTCAGGAAGGGTCATAAAAACCACGTTGAGCGGAGCTATCGTCATGGAGTTGGATGCGCCGAATACAATGGGGGCCTATGAAACGAATATGCGGTACAGCCCTACCGAAACGGCCGTTGGTCCAAATGGGGATATTTATGTGTCAGACGGGTATGGATCGCAATTTATAGTGCAATATGATGCGCAAGGTAAGTTTATTCGAAAATTCGGGGGCGACAGTTTTTTGGCCGTAGATAAATTCAAACAGGCACATGGCGTGGCCATTGATTCCCGTGATAGTAATTACCCAACACTGATATGTTCGGCCCGTATTAAAAATTCGTTCAAGCGTTTCTCCCTGGGTGGGGATTATTTAGAGACTTTTTACATGCCAGGACTATTTATTAGTCGTCCGGTTATTGACGATGAAAATATCTATTCCGGGGTTTGTTTCGGAATGACGGAAGGCAATTATAATATGCAACTGAACAAAGGGTTTGTGACCGTTCTCGACAAAGAAAATAAGGTGGTGTCCAATCCGGGAGGTACGCGGCCGACCTATGATGAAAAAGGGAAACTTCAATTAATGTTACAAAAGCAACCCATCTTCAAACATTGCCATGATGTTTGTGTCGACAACGATAAAAACCTCTATGTGTGTCAGTGGAATGCGGGTAAGATTTATCCTTATAAGCTGCATCGGGTCTAAGGTTGCTCATCGGTCAATCCGATAGCATTTCTTGATATTCATAAAAAAAACGTTCAAAGGAAATCATACTTTGGTTCAGGAAAACCATTGTTTCCCTCCACGTATTTTTGTTGTGGATCGATACCTGATTCAGCACTACATAAACCCTTGATAGCTCTTTGCCGTTTTCCAATAGAAAACAGTCTTCGAAAGTGGAACTAGATAAAAACTCCTCCTTTAGGATAGATCTTAAGGAAACGATTTTTTCCCAGAGCGCAATGCGAACCTCTAAATCGGGATGTTCCACGTCCAATGAGACCATGGCTTTTTTTAAATCAAAATGGAAGCGAAAAATCAAGCCTTTTACCTTGGTGTTATACAATACCCATTTTCTAGGGTACGACTTCCCAAAGGAAATCCAGAATTCCTGTCGTAGTTTTTTTGATTCCTCTTTGCTGAACATCTACAGAAAATAGGCAATTAGAATTCCCAAAACAATAACTGCTATTTTTCTCAAATTGAACTTATGCCCTTCCGAACTTTCAAAGAGTATAACCGTCGAGATATGTAAAAACACGCCAATGACCAAAGCCGTAAGTGGCGCATAGTAGGTATTTACAAACTCAAAGCTGGCGGCAATTAGACTACCTAAAGGTGTCATTAGGGCGAAAAGAAGTATGAAGAATACCGCCTTGACCAGTTTTACTTTGGACTCTACTAAAAAGATGCTCAAAATTATGGCAATAGGAATTTTATGGATAAGGATGCCATAAATTATGGTCTCGTGTTTTTCAATGGGAAAACCTTCTAGAAGCGCATGGATTGAAAGGCTAAGAAATAATAACCAGGGAAAATTGCTTTTATTTTTATCTAGATGAACATGACCGTGTTCCGCCCCTTTGGAGAAAAACTCAAGAAAAATCTGTAGCAAAATACCGAGCAAGACGAAGACCCCAATAGTTTTTGCATCTGAATTTTCATAAACCGAAGGAAAAAGTTCGAAAATCGTTAAGGCTAATAAGAACGCGCCGCTGAATGCCAGTAATAACTTGAAGTTTTCCTTACTTTTTGGTCTTACGACGAGAACAAATACAAAACTCAGCAAAACTCCCAGAATGGGAAGCAGATAGGTCATTCAAACTCGGTTAGGTGATTGTTCGATTTCCGATGTACTAGTAAGGGGCAAAAATACAGTATTTTTGTGGCAATCATAATTACAAGGATGAACAATAATTTTAAAATGGTCGCCAAAACCCTTTTTGGTTTCGAGGAGATTTTAGGCAAAGAACTTCGAAATCTTGGTGCTGGTCATGTGGTCGAAGGCGTTCGAAATGTTTCTTTTGAAGGGGATACCGGTTTTATGTATAAGGCCAACCTGTGCTTACGAACAGCTATTAAAGTACTCAAGCCCATTCATTCTTTTTCAGTACGGAACGAGAACGAACTGTATCGTAAGATCTATACCATGGATTGGGGGGATTATCTCTCCGTCGATACCACCTTCGCCATAGACACAACGGTGAACTCGGATCATTTTACACATTCGCTCTATGTCTCTCAAAAAGCAAAAGATGCTATTGTTGACAAATTTCGTGATACGGAAGGAAAGCGGCCCAGTGTTGATGTAAAGCACCCTGACGTTCGCTTGAACATTCACATACACAAACAACAGTGTACCATTTCACTAGATAGTTCTGGGCGTTCGTTGCATCAAAGAGGCTATCGTACGGCAACGAACATTGCCCCGATCAATGAAGTACTTGCAGCAGGACTTCT
The DNA here is from genome assembly GCA_947494565.1 of uncultured Flavobacteriaceae bacterium. GTDB lineage: Bacteria > Bacteroidota > Bacteroidia > Flavobacteriales > Flavobacteriaceae > Maribacter_C. The sequence goes on from CANLVG010000016.1 coordinate 17,024, forward strand.
CTTGTTGAGTGGGTGGGACGGACAATGTGATTTTTTAGATCCCATGTGCGGTAGTGGCACCCTACTGACCGAGGCGGCCATGATTGCCTGCAACATTCCTGTGAACATCAATAGAAAAGAATTCGCTTTTGAGAAATGGGAGGATTTCGATGCGACGCTCTTTGAAAAGATCGTCAATGCTAGCTTGAACAAAACCCGTGAATTTCATCATAAGATCATCGGTTACGACAAAGCGCCTTCGGCTGTAAGAAAGGCCATTGCTAATGCCGAAAGCGCCAACCTTTCGGAGTATATTACGATCGAACGAAAGAACTTTTTTGAGACCGCCAAACCTACCGATACGCATTTGCATATCGTTTTCAATCCACCTTATGGCGAACGCTTGGACCGCCGCGGTTTGGATTCCGGTTTTGATGTGGAAGCTTTTTACTCCGATATCGGAGATACCTTAAAACAAGAGTATCCAGGTACCGAGGCGTGGTTTATCACCTCGAATTTAGAGGCCTTAAAGTATGTCGGTTTAAGGCCTTCAAGAAAAATCAAGGTCTTCAATAGTCATTTGGAGTCTCGTTTGGTCAAATACGTTATGTACGAGGGCAGTAAGAAGGCCAAGAATAATTTAGTGCAGGAATAATATTACTGCTCTTCTTCCACTGGTGGCGTTATTTTTTTCTTCTTGTTCACCCTTGGTTTTTTGTACAAGGGAAGGAAATAAGAGAGTGTGAAATTATATCCGATACCGAACCTTGCACCGTCTGTCACCTTGTTGAATCCGGGTATAAAAAGGTTCCTAAAATTTTCAGGTTCATCATTTGTAACATAGGCCCCTAAACGAACGCTACCTCCCAGAAAAATATTTGCCAATAGCTCCGCTTTGACACCCAAAACGAATTCGAGCCAAATCGCGTTCAAACCTGAAAACTCCCGAGCTTCTGTCGACCCCACAGGAAAATCATCCGGATTCCAATAGCGATTCGAATCATAAATTTGAAAATCATTCAAGGTCTGACTAAAACTACTATAGGCAACACGCCCTCCGATATAAATTAAATTTTGTTCATCAAGCCAATTTCCATAGGTATTGAAATCGATACCCACCTTGATATAACTACCCGAGGTCGTAAAGTTGTATAGATCTTCTTGCCGGTCTCTTTTTTCGTTACCCAGTTCGGCTGCTAAATACAGATTCTGGGTAATTCGGTAGTCGCCGACAAGTTCAAAACCCGTGTACTCCGGTTCAAAAAATGTAATTGTAGGTCTACTTAGGTCTACGCCCACGCGGAGGCCATATGATTCCATATAACGGGGACTATCCTTGGTTTGTGGTCCAATTGTTTCTTGTTGTGCCACACTGTCTTTGGGTTGTGGTTCTATCGGTTCTTCCTGCGCCGAAACCAGAAACCCAATCGACAAAAGAAATAAACTAATGAAATATCTTGACATGGGCTGATAAGGTATCTTCGGTTTTTACCATAGCTTTGGCAATTTCCACATTCTGTATCCAGTTTTCGGTATCGGGTGTGATAGCCGCGTCTAAGTTCTCGTAATTGGCGATAAAACCACATGCCCTTCCAATGAATTCTTCTTGAACTTCATAGGAGAAATCAAGGCCATCGATGTTGCCCGCTTCGAAACCTTCATCGTCATCGGCCGAATCGATGATAAATAAAAATTCAGAGATATTCTCTCCGGGATTGAGCGGTATGGCAATCGAGTCAAGGCTGCCACGGTCAGTGAAGGTACTCACGGTCACCTCTTTTCCCGCTCCTACAACTCTGAGGCTCGGTACTTCCTTGAACTCGGTGGTGTTTTCTGCATCGTAAAAACGAATGACCAATTGAGGTGTATCTCCCTCAACACAAATATCATCTTTTTCGCATGCTGAGATCGCAGCGAATAAAAGTAGAATACAAAGAACGATCTTTATATAGTTCATGAGTCTATAACTTCTTTAAAAGTACGATATTTTCAACGTGATGGGTCTGTGGAAACATATCTACGGGTTGTACTTTTTCTACCGTATACATTTCTTTCATCAACGCCAGATCCCTTGCCTGAGTGGCACTGTTACAACTGACATAGACTACTTTAGAAGGGCCGACATTTAAAATCTGTTGTACCACATCTTTATGCATGCCATCCCGAGGAGGGTCAGTGATAATAAGGTCAGGTGCCCCATGGGTCGCAATGAATTCTTCGTTCAAGATATTTTTCATGTCGCCTACATGAAAATCAAGGTTCTCCAAGCCGTTATTCTTAGCGTTCTCTTTGGCATCTTGAATGGCCTCAGGTACAGATTCGATTCCAATCACTTTTTTTGCATTTTTTGAGACGAATTGCGCAATGGTACCCGTTCCTGTATAAAGGTCATATACCAATTCGGTTCCTGTTAAACCTGCTAATTCACGGGTCAGTTTATAAAGTTCGTAGGCCTGAGCGGAATTGGTCTGATAGAATGACTTTGCATTTATCTTGAACTTCAAACCTTCCATTTCCTCAAAGATATGGTCGCGTCCGGAATGACAGATGACCTCTTGGTCATAGATGGTATCATTCTGTTTTTGATTAATGACATAAAGAATCGCGGTAATATCAGGAAAGGTTTCGGCCAAGTGGTTTAAAAGTAACTCACGTTTATCGGGTTGATCCTCGAAAAACTGAATCAGTACCATAACCTCTCCAATAGATGAGGTACGGATCATCAAGGTACGCAGCATGCCCTTTTGATGGCGCGGATTAAAAAATGGAATTTGATGCTGCTCTGCAAAAGCTTTGGTCTCTAATCGTATGGCATTTGACGGGTCGGCCTGTAAATGACATTTTTTAATATCGAGAATTTTATCCCACATACCGGGAATATGAAATCCCAATGCATTTTTATCGGCTATTTCGGTATCCGACTGTATCTCTTCGAGTGTCAACCAGCGGCTATCCGAAAAGGAGAACTCCATTTTGTTCCGATAAAAATACTGTTCTTTAGCACCGAGTATAGGGTTGATTTCAGGTAATTCAAGATGACCGATCCTAAGAAGGTTGTTCTCGACTTCTTTTTGCTTATACCATAGTTGATGTTCATAACCCATGTGCTGCCACTTACATCCCCCACATGTGCCAAAATGGGAACAAACTGCTGCTACACGTTTATCCGACAACGCCTTAAATTCTATGGCATGACCCTCAAAGTAACTCTTTCGCTTCTTGGTCGTTTGAACATCGACAACATCTCCGGGTACGGTATTCGTCATGAAAATCACCCTACCATCAGGAGCTTTTCCGATGGTTTTTCCCTTGGCACCAGCATCAATCACTTCGATATTCTCAAATATTTGACGCCTGTTCTTTTTTCGCATGAAAACAAAAGTATCAAAACCCTAGAAGTAATAACAACTATCTTTAAAAGGATATTCCTAAAAAAAGTTAAAAATAATTGAACTTTTTCGCCGAACGGCTGTCTTTAGTTTAGAAACCAGAGATGTCAGATACCGATAAAATATTCGATGGGTTGCTCGTTCTGCAATACAGAGCGGGTAATGCGGATGCGTTCCGTCTTTTGGTCTCACGTCACCACAAAAAACTGTGTAGACATGCCTATTGGTATACCCATGATATCGAAGCAGCGAAAGATGTCGCCCAAGACTGTTGGGGTTTGATTCTAGGGAAACTGCATACACTGCGAGATCCGAATCTCTTCGGAAGTTGGGCGCTTCGCATCGTGACCCGAAAGGCGTTGGACTATTTGAAGAAAGAGAAGAGAGAACTGCAAGAGCGGAATGAATTTACCAGATCTAGTGCCAAAGGGGAAGATACCGATATGCAGGAAGCGAAAGAACAAAAATTGAGTAGCGCGATATTGGATTTGCCCCCTCACCAGCAACAGGTATTGCACTTGTTTTATAAAGAGAGTCATAGCTTGCGCGAAATCAGTAAAATTCTTGATGTCTCAGAGGGCACGGTCAAATCACGGTTGTTCCATGCAAGGGAAAAATTAAAATCAGTACTAAAATAAACTAGAAATCATGAAAACGGAAAAGGAGAAAATCGATGCGATTATCAAAGAAACATTGACAGCGGAAGAGGCCAAGTTTTATGAAGAACTGGAAGAGAAAAACCTCTTGGGAAAATTGGGGGAAGTCTATAGAAGTAAAGTGGGTTGGCTTGCCATTATCATGAACATCATGCATCTGCTCCTCTTTGGGGTATTTGTATACTGTTTGGTTCGATTTTTTGGGACGGAGAGCACCAACGAGCTTATCAAGTGGGCATCGGCCGGATTTCTATGCATGATTTTTATGGGCATGTTGAAATTGTATGTTTGGATGCAAATGGATAAGAACGATATTTTACGTGAACTAAAACGTCTTGAACTGCAGGTGGCGACCTTAGCCCAAAAAGCCAATACCTGACCACAGAACGAAAGAATCTGGGTATAACTAAAATATTTGGTAAATTAGCAGCTCTACAAGGATGATTTCTCTCCTACGCTGAATTTTCACCTCGATAACTATCGGGATTCGAAAGGAAAAAGGTACAGAAGGAATTACTGAAGTTTTATTTAAAAGTAATTTACAATCATGTCAGTTTTAGAAAGAATCACTTCTAAAGATGCTATTGCATTGGAAGAAAAGCACGGTGCGCACAATTACCATCCACTACCAGTTGTCTTGAGTAGGGGAGAAGGTGTGTATGTTTGGGATGTGGAAGGAAACAAATACTATGATTTTCTCTCCGCCTATTCCGCGGTAAATCAAGGGCACTGCCATCCGAAAATAGTCGGTGCGATGGTCAATCAGGCCGAGACCTTGACCTTGACCTCACGGGCCTTTTATAATGATAGGTTGGGTCCTTACGAAAAGTATGTGACCGAAACCTTTGGTTTTGACAAACTCTTGCCGATGAATACCGGTGCTGAAGCTGTGGAAACAGCCTTGAAACTTTGTCGAAAATGGGCCTATGAGAAAAAAGGAATCCCAGAGAACGAAGCGCAGATCATTGTCTGCGAGAATAATTTTCATGGGCGTACGACAACCATTATTTCCTTTTCAAATGACCCCGTTGCCCGAAAGAATTTCGGACCCTATACAGAAGGGTTTGTCAAAATAGCCTATGATAATATCGAAGCGCTCAAGGAGGCCTTGGAAGGCGGTACGAACATCGCTGGCTTTCTTGTGGAACCCATACAGGGCGAAGCGGGGGTCTATGTTCCTTCAGATAATTATTTGAAAGAGGCCAAAGCACTCTGTGAGGCCCATAATGTGCTTTTCATTGCCGATGAGGTGCAGACGGGGATCGCCCGCACAGGCCGCTTATTGGCAACCTGTGGAAACTGTTCTTGCATCGATAAACATTGTAGCGGCACACCCGAAGTGAAACCCGATATTTTGATTTTGGGAAAGGCGCTTTCCGGAGGGGCTTATCCTGTATCCGCGGTACTGGCAAACGATGCGATTATGGGCGTCATAAGACCGGGTAACCATGGGAGTACTTTTGGGGGCAACCCAATAGCGGCTGCCGTAGGAATGGCTGCGCTTGAAGTTGTAAAAGAAGAAGAGCTAGCACAAAACGCCTTCGAACTCGGTGTGTTGTTCCGAGATGAACTGAATAAGTTTATTCCTAACTGCTCCGTCGTGAAATCAGTTCGGGGAAAAGGACTACTGAACGCGATTTTAATAAATGATACCGAAGAGAGTTCCACTGCTTGGGATATCTGTATGGCCTTAAAAGAGAATGGCCTCTTGGCCAAGCCTACCCACGGCAACATTATTCGATTCGCGCCTCCTTTGGTCATGAACAGAGAACAGCTGTTAGATTGTATATCCATTATCACAACGACACTCGCACAATTCGAGAAATAAAAAAATCCCCGAGCAATCGGGGATTTTCTTTTTGTTGCTTACTTCCATCAGCCCGCATTCGCTGCAGAAGCAAAAATCGCAATGAGCACACCAAAATAAACGATGCTCAATACCAGCATGATCGCTGAAAGGCCAATACCGATATAAGACAGTATTTTGCCGGTTTTTACGTTTTCAAGACCCGAATACTCTTCAGGGTTCTCATTGTAAATCCGTTCCGCTTTTTTTGCGTTCGAGAGGCCGATAAAACTAAAGATCGCCCCAAAGGGACCACAGCAAAAAAGCGTCGCTACTATAGAAACAATTCCGAAGGTCAAGGCGTTACTTGCGCCTGGTAGTGGTTGATTCATATTATTGTAATTGTTCCATTGCTTCTTGTACTTTTTCCATATAGCCATCCCAGCCACCCATTTGAGAGATACTGAAACCTGTATATGCCAAATACAGTACACCGATCACCAAAGCGACAATTGCCAAGATCTTCGCGGTTTTAAGTTGGCTGTAATTGGAATACCCTTCCGGGTTTTCTTGGTATTTCTTCTCGTCTTTAAGGGCTAGCATTAATCCGATACCTCCGAACAAGATTCCCGGTATTCCCGCAAAACAGCAGCAAAGAAGACCGAAAATAGAGAGTACGATCACAATGGTGACATTAGGTAATTTTTGTTGTTCCATAATCTTAGGGTTGTTATTTAGTTATATGAATTTCAAAATATAATTGCTGAATATCAATACCACACTGCTGATCATCAGCGTGAGGATTATTTTATTGGCATACTTGATTTTGAAAAAGGCATCCGCTAATAGAAAGGAAAACAAGGGTATGAGCGTATAGATAGCTGGATACATTTCGAAAGCCGCAACAAAATCACCCTGAAATAAATGTGCAACAGACCGTTGAAGGCCACAGCCCGGACAGTCAACACCAAGAATTTTCTTGGTAAAGCAGGGGAGCATATAGTCTTCAATATGGAATGCCAACATGTTCAGGGAAAAAACGAATATATTCTCCGAAAATTACCATTATTTTTGGGGTTATAAAACAATTTCATGGCAGATTTTCAAATCGGTGATTGGGTTGAGACCATAGATGATACCATTAAAGGAAGAATCATAGCAGTTGAAGACAGCACGGTCGTCATGCAAACCGGCGATGGTTTTGAAATGACGTTCAACACTTCCGAATTGGTGAAAATTCAAGAAGCGATTGTTGTCAATAACTATGAAGTTGCCCAAGTCAAGGCCGAGAAAGAAATTCCTAAGAAAAAGAAGAACAAGACGGTAAGGCCAAGGGAACGCAATGCTCCGCGAATGGAGGTAGACCTGCATATACACCAGTTGACCCCTTCTTCCAAAGGGATGAGCAACCATGAAATGCTCAATCTTCAAATGGATACCGCGAAACGGCAATTGGAATTTGCCATTCGCAAGCGTATTCAAAAAGTGGTCTTTATTCACGGAGTGGGTGAGGGGGTACTCAAAGAAGAACTAAAATATCTTTTTGGCAGGTACGACAATGTAAAATACTACGATGCGGACTATCAGAAGTATGGGCTAGGTGCAACCGAAGTGTACATTTATCAGAATATATAAATTACAGCTCTTCTTCAACAGGGACGGCCGTCGTAACCGTTCCGAAATTATTGATACTCAAATCGGTAATACGGTCGTTTTCCGAGGTGACCAGTGAAATACCACTTAAAGTAATGCTATGCTCATAGTTGGTGGCATCGGAACTTAGGGTCGTGGTGATGAAAACCGTACCCCCTTCAGCTATGATTTCCTCGACCACGGTGGGTGTAGTCAGGGGGATATCACTACAGAAGTAATCATTGGAAACCTGGTCTGAAAATATACGGTAGGTAACCTTTGCAGGTCCTGAGGCACTAACGGTCCTCTCGATTTCAGTGGTGGAGACCTCGTTCAGAATCGCATCTGCGGGAAGTTCCAAAATCAAGGCTTCGGTATCGTTCAATTTAAACAGTACGTTCGCCACCTCCGCCATTACAGGATTGTCGTCACATACCTCGATATTGGCACTGTCAAAATCCAATGTCTCAATCTGAAGATCCCCGTCATCGCAGGCAAAAAAAACCAGCAACGAAAAAGTCAAAACCAAGTTTTTAAGCATGCACCAAATTTACTTGAAATAAACTATAAGTTTAGTCTTCATTCACTAGAAATTAACTTTATTTCAATTAATTTTGGCAAGCTTAAATTTGAGGTGATATGGAAAAGGTATACCTAGATAATGCCGCGACAACACAAGTAAGGGGTACTGTAATCGAAAAGATGCAAGACGCTCTGAGTAATTTTTATGGGAATCCTTCTTCGACCCACAGTTTTGGAAGAACGGCAAAAACAGGAGTTGAAAGTGCGCGAAAGACGATAGCCAAGTACATGAATGCCCACCCTTCTGAGATCATCTTTACCTCTGGTGGTACCGAGGCTGACAACATGATACTACGGTGTGCAGTGCGTGATTTGGGTGTTGAGACCATTATCACGACTAAAATCGAACACCATGCTGTGCTGCATACGGTGGAAGAACTTCATGAAAAACTTGGCATTGCCCTTCATTTTGTGGAACTGGATAGTGATGGTAATCCTGAAATGAGCCATTTAAAGTCCTTGTTGGAGGCAGACGAATCCAAAAAAATGGTCAGTCTCATGCATATCAACAATGAGGTGGGAAATAAAATCGACTTGGACGTTATCTGTAGCTTGTGTCAAGAACACAACGCACTATTCCATTCGGATACGGTGCAGTCCATCGGGCATTTTTCATGGGATGTGCAAAAAACGCCGGTTGACTTTCTAACGGCAGCGGCACACAAGTTTCATGGGCCAAAGGGCATCGGGTTTGCCTATATTAAAAAGAATTCTGGATTGGGCTGTATGATTTCAGGAGGCTCACAAGAACGGGGTTATCGGGCAGGGACAGAATCATATCATAATATCGTAGGACTCGAAGAAGCGTTTATTGCGGCTTACGACAACTTGGATGAAGAAGCGGCCTATGTATCCGACCTAAAACGCTATTTTATTGAAAGGATAACCGAAGAAATTCCGGATATCAAATTCAATGGACTTTCAGGTAGTCTAGAAAAAAGTACGTATACGTTGGTCAATGTTTGCCTACCTATGGACCCCCAGAAAGCATTGATGCTCTTATTTCATCTAGATTTGAAAGGAATCGCTTGTTCTAAAGGGAGTGCCTGTCAATCAGGGAGCAATAAGGGTTCTCACGTACTTACGGAGCTTTTGAGCGAAGAAGATCTTCAAAAGCCATCGGTACGGTTTTCATTTTCCAAATATAACACCAAAGAGGAGCTCGATTACACGATTGGGGTATTGAAGGAATTTATGGCTTAGTAAGTATTAACCATTGGATTTTTTCCCTCTTTTTCGATCTTTTCGTTTTTCGCGATCATACGGAAATTTCCGGGTCGCCAATTTCATCATACGGTCAATAAGGTCATCGGTATTCCTTCCTGATTTTTTATTGATTTCCTTTTCGTATTTCCAGAGGAGTTTTCCAGTGATACCATCGCTTATTTTTATACCGATGCGCCCGTAATTGGCATCCCCCAGAAAGTAATCGAGAAAACTGAAATCATCGGGAATACCCTTTGATAACAAAATGTTTAGGTCAAGATTGCCACTGATGATACCATCGACGTTCAATATGTCGCTTAGTTCCTTGATTGTATATACATCGATATTTTCATAAGTGATATTATTTTGAGCTAATATGGCGTTGGTGTTTTTGATGTTTTGGAAATCTACCGAAAATTTCTTTTTCTTTTTCCGTTTCGAAAAATAGGTTTCCAAGGCGTTTTGAACGGCGTAGCCTTCCATCTCTTCCCGTTGCTTTAATTCTTCTTTGGTGACGCCATCTTCCAAATCAAGATGGGTCAAAAACGGCATGATCGCAAGCATCTCATGGCTTTGACTAAGGTCGTCGAATTTTGAACTCTCATAGATATTCTTCTGGGAGTAAGACGAGACGTATGAAAATAAAAAGGCAATTAAGATACCGTACTTCATCAGTGTTCTAATTTGTAACTACTTGATTATTGTTCGTTCAACAGTCATGCCAGTTAAAGGCGTACTTTCATTCTGATATTCAATACACGACTGGTCATAAAGTTAGGAACGGCAAATTGTTGTTTACTATCCGCATCCCGAACCCATGTATTGGTAATCGAGTTTTGATTATTGAACAAGTTGAATACCTCGAATCCGATACTTAGATGCTTCAGCTCGTTCAGCCAATGGTCCCTAGGATGTTTTTTCCCTTCATTTGCAAAAATATAGGAAATACCTAAATCGGCGCGCTTGTAATCTCTTAATCTATTCTGAAAAATATATGGATCGGCGTAACTTGGTGATCCCCCCGGTACTCCTGTATTATACACTAGATTAAGGTACATTTTTAAATCGGGAATGTCGGGTACGTAGTCTTGAAACAAGATTCCGAATTTAAATCGCTGATCTGTTGGTCTTGAAATATAGCCGCGTCCATCGATGTTTTCCTCTGTTTTGAGGTAGCCCAGACTTACCCAAGATTCCGTTCCAGGAACGAAGGCACCATTGAGTCGCAGTTCGGCCCCATAGACATAGGCATTCGCATTATTGGTTGCTGCATAGCGAATACGAACGTCTTCAAGGGTATACGGATTGACATTGTCGAGCAATTTGTAATAGACTTCCGAGGTAAGGTTAAAAGGCCTTTCCCAAAGTGAAAAACTATATTCGCTGCCTAGTACAAAATGGGTCGCACGTTGTGCTTTCACATCTGGTTGTATCGTGCCGGCGGCATCTCTTAGTTCTCTGTAAAAAGGTGGCTGCTGGTAGACCCCTGTCGAAAAACGAAAAAGGATATCACGTTTCCAATCAGGTTTGATGGCCATTTGCGCTCTCGGACTCAAGACGGTCTGTGACACTTTTGAAACGCCTGTACCACTGACGGTCCAATGATGGGCCCGAATACCGAAGTTGTAATAAAGAGCATTACCGTTCAAGTTTTTTCGTTCACTGAATTGCGCGAATGCCGAAAACCGGTTGGTTTTAACTGCGTTCTTTGCGATGAGGCTTTCAAAAGGCACCAGATCACCGTCAAAAGGCTCTTCTGGTTGGTTGTTGTTGAACTCCGATAGTGGTGGGCGCACCGCAAATCCTGCTGAATCGATAAATTCAGACTCCCTCAATTCATCCCGAATATCTTCATGGGTGTATTTTGCCCCCCATTCATATGTTTTTTCACCTTTGGTATGTTGCCCTTTATGGGCCAGATTGAAGATCAGGGCGTCCAATTTGTTTCGAGCTCTATTGAATTGGCTACCAATCCCTTTTGAAGAGGTGACTTCCCCAAGCGTCGCACTGCCAAGATTGGTGTCGATCTCGCCCAATGCATATTCGGCAATGACATCAGAGCGTTCATCCTCAATCGTGTGGTATAGTGACGAAATGACTTTTAGTGTGGTATTTTCGTCTAAGAAGTAGGTGCCTTTGAAAGCTCCGAGTGCTGTGTTGTACTTGTTCTTCTCTTCACCTTCGTATTCCACAACAAGGGCTCTGGGTGCACTTATGGTACCGAAGTTGGTCTGGCGATTCAGGGGCTCATTTTGATAATCGTTAATGGCTAGGCTACCTAAAAAGCTTAAATGGAATTTCTTCGAAAAACGATAGGTAGAATAACTTTGAACATCAAAAAAGGTCGGATTAAAATTCGTATTGGTCTGTTGGCTATTTACAAGTAGGGCGTTATTTCGATAGCGTATTCCAGAAACGCTAGTAAATTTTTTATCGTAGGATGCCGTTTCTATTGCTGCGCTTGCCCCGAGAAAACTAAGGTCCATTTGTGCCCCGAAATCCGTTGGGTTTTTATAGGTAATATCTAAAACGGAAGAAAGCTTGTCGCCATATTTCGCTTGAAACCCTCCCGCAGAAAACTTGATATTTTGAATGAGATCGCTATTGATGAAACTCAAGCCTTCTTGTTGAGCCGACCTGATTAGAAAGGGGCGGTATACCTCTATTTCATTCACGTATACTAGATTTTCGTCATAGTTTCCTCCACGAACCGAGTACTGTGTACTGAGCTCATTGTTTGAAGAGACGCCAGGTAAAAGCTTTAAGATGTTTTCGACCCCGGCATTGGCACCGGGTATCTGGCGAACCACCTCCGGAGGTATGGTGGTGATTCCTTCCACGCTTTTTTCCCCCGTTGGGGTGACCGTGACACCATCTACCTGAATGGCATCCGACTTCATCACCGGATTGAATTCATAGGTCTCGTTCGTGGTTAAAATCAGGTTTTTAAGAATAACCTCTTTGTGTCCGATATGGGAAAAAACGATTTCCGTCTCAATATCCGCGGTAATCTGTAGAACGAAATATCCATCAGCGTCAGTAAACGTGCCTTCGGATTTTGTCGTAATATTAACGTTGCTCAACGGATTGTTTTCTTCATCGAAAACGACACCGGTAATCGTAGCGGTCTGTGCCAATAATTGACATTGGCATAGCACCAAAAAGAGAAAGATGTGCGTACAACGCTTCAAGCCGCTTATTTTCTATAGAATGTACTTGTAAAGGTAGTGCTGTTACCGACATTGTCAGTGACTACAACTTCAAGTTGGCATTTCTTTTCGTTCAGAATCTTATCATCGAAATTGTAGGTGATCGTTTTTTTCTTTGGTTCGTACTCCATAAGTATCCAATCGCCGTTCAAGGTTGCACTGTAGGTGTCGATACCGCTTAAATCATCGGATATCATCAAACTGAGATAGCTGTAGTTGTTCAACCACTGCTTTTCCTTGAAATTTTTGGAACGAATTTTCGGGGCCACTGTGTCCATTGCCAAGGTATAGGTTCCCAAGTTTCGAGTTCGGGTCGTAAAGGTATTTCCTCTTTTATAGGTCGAGGCATAATTGGCCTTCATTTTTCTATCAAGACGGGCAATGAACATTTTTTTTTGTTTTTCTTTGCTGTATTTCGACACATCGAAGGTAACGGTGAAATTACGATGCGCCGCTACGCGATTATTATGGATTTTGACCGTATCATCATCCTTTTTCAAATCGATATAAAAATCCTTGTAAAAGGTATTGGAAGGGAAATACACTTTGGCCGCCCCCAGATTATAATTATTCGGTTTCTTTGCGATGAGGTAATTTTCGGTCGTTTCCAACTCCTTCTTGATTTCCAAAGGCTCTTTTTTTCCTTCTATAGGAATAATCGCCTTGGTCACGTTCCCCTCAAGATCTTCAAGTAAAAGTTCTGCGGTGTAGCTGAGGCCCTCCTTCACCGTGATCTTACCATCGTTTTTTAGCGTGTTGTAGATACTGAGTCTATTGCCGGACTCCTTGAATAAACGCTGAATACGTTTACGGCTTTTACCGTAGTGGTCATAATCGATTAGGGTGTTGATGTATCGGGTTTCTCCATAAGAGAATGTTTCGAAATCATAATCGGTGTATACCTGTCCGTTAATGATTTGGCGAACCCTGTAAACACCGTTTTTGTTGGCTGCCATATCTTGGCGATCGAAACCGATAAAACCGAGACCAATAGTACCCATGGCCGTCACCTTGTCGGCCAAAAAGGTGCCATCCTTTTGTTTGGAGAAGTTGATCTGGGCTTTGGAGTTCGACCTATTGATTATGGCGCCATCGGATAGGGGATAAGCGAAAATCTGGCTTAATACAGGATTGGTGGCGTCTCTCACTTCATACCCGTACAACAGGGGGTTGGTCGGTTTTTCAGTGACACTGCTTCTAATTTCGAAATGTAAGTGCGGACCCGAGGAGCCCCCCGTATTTCCGGAATAGGCAATGACCTGACCCTTCTCGACCTTTACTTCCCCATAGTCAGGAAAAACCTCTACTTGATAGGATTGTTTCTTGTACTGTACTCTTTTGATATAGGCTTCTATTTCAGGTGAGAATTTTTTGAGATGGGCATATACCGAGGTATATCCGTTCGGATGGGCAACATAAATGGCCTTCCCATAGCCCCAATGTGAAATTTTTATGCGTGTAACACTGCCATCACCAATGGAATACACGGGAAGTCCCTGTCGTTGTTGCGTTTTAATGTCGATACCGCCATGAAAGTGATTCGAACGCAATTCACCAAAAGTTCCAGCCAGTATCAGAGGGATATCCAAGGGGGAACGGAAAGCGTCTTGGGGGTATTTTTCTTGTGCCGTAACGAGAGGGGTACAACTCAATAGCAGCGCGAAAATTAGTCTGTTCATAGTAAAAAGTAAGTTATCGCTAAGGTACTTAATAGCCATCAATCGATGAAAAACCCAGAGCTCTAATTGTGGTTCATCATGTACTCAACGATTTATTAAGGATTAAAGTATTACTTCAAGAATAATTGAAAAAAGTATTGCTAAGTAAGGACGTGTATGTTAACTTTGTGTAAAACGCGTTGAAATTTGCATCATGAGCGAATTGGTTGAAATAGTAGATTCCCTAGAAAACAAAATCAGCAAATTGCTGCATAAACTAGAGGTATTGCAAAAGACCAATTCATCTTTGGAAGGACAACTTCAAGTAGCGCGGGATCGTTTTGAACATACGAATCAGGCGATTTCCGAGTGGGAAGAAAAATATAAGTCGCTAAAGCTCGCAAATTCAATGCTTGGCAGTAATACGAGTAAAACAGAAGCTAAGCTTAAAATAAACACATTGATACGCGAGTTGGACCATTGTATTGCCCAACTTGCCGAATAATGTTCGAAATAATATGCCGGAGAAGCTCAAAATAAAGCTTTCAATCGCGGACAGGGTATATCCCCTGACCATAGACCCCACACAAGAAGAGGGGCTGCGGAAAGCAGCGAAAAATATTGAGCAATTGGCAAAAAAATTCGAACAGAGTTATGCCGTTCGTGACAAGCAAGATGTATTGGCCATGTGTGCCCTGCAGTTTGCCTCAAAAATCGAACAAAGAGGTATTGAACAATCCGAAGGAACCAAAGAATCCGTGAAGCGCCTGAAGGCCTTGGAAAACTTGGTGAATTCTAAATTAAGCATATAGCACGTTCTTTAAAATAAGTAAAGTTACTGCCCACATTGGTACTAATTTTTGACAAACTCAACACTAATTTGTTTAAAAAGGGTGAGTTTAGGTTGTAAAAGCATGCCTTGCTCGTACAAGGATCCTTGATCAGTCTGTTAGCCCTAAACCTGTTTAATGGAGTTTGTACAAAACTTCCCCAATGTGGGCTTTTTTTTTTAAAACCAAATTGATGATATGGAATATATAACCACGATTGTTGTAGGTGTCGTTGGCCTCATAGTAGGATTCGTAATAGCAAAGTTCTTGGAAAAGGGAAAGGCGTCCAAAACAATCGCCAATGCTAAAAAAGAATCCGAGAGCATTCTTAAGAGTGCCAAAAGGGATGGCGAGAATATTAAGAAGGACAAGATTTTTCAAGCCAAGGAAAAGTTCTTGGAACTCAAGGCCGAACATGAAAAAGTCATTATATCGAAAGATAAGAAAATGGCCGAGGCCGAGAAGCGAACACGTGATAAGGAATCTCAGGTGAGTAGCGAGCTCGCTAAAAACAAGAACATCAATAAGCAATTGGAAAGCAAGCTCAAGGATGTGCAGCATAAGGCTGAATTCTATGAGAAGAAACAAGCAGAACTCGAGAAGCTTCACAAGAGTCAGGTACAACAGTTAGAGGTCATTTCAGGTCTTTCTGCCGATGATGCAAAAAGTCAATTGATGGAATCGCTCAAGGAAACCGCCAAGTCGGATGCCATGGCCTACCTGCAGACGACCATGGAAGAAGCAAAATTGACAGCGCAACAAGAGGCGCGCAAAATCGTAATCAATACCATTCAGCGTATCGGTACCGAAGAGGCCGTTGAAAACTGCGTATCCGTTTTTAATTTGGAGTCAGATGATGTAAAGGGACGAATCATAGGTCGGGAAGGACGAAATATCCGCGCACTCGAATCGGCCACAGGCGTCGAAATAATCGTTGACGATACGCCAGATGCCATTATTCTTTCGTGCTTTGATTCCGTTCGACGTGAAGTGGCGCGTCTGTCATTACACAAACTAGTGACCGATGGCAGAATACATCCCGCCCGGATTGAGGAAATCGTGCGAAAGACAGAGAAGCAAATCAATAGCGAAATCGTGGAAATCGGTAAGCGCACCATCATAGATTTGGGTATTCATGGCTTGCACCCTGAATTGATAAAAGCGGTCGGGCGTATGAAGTACCGTTCATCCTACGGTCAAAACCTATTGCAGCACTCTAGGGAGGTTGCCAAACTGTGCGGGGTGATGGCCGCTGAAATGGGCCTAAACGCGAAAATCGCGAAACGTGCCGGATTACTGCATGACATTGGCAAAGTTCCAAATACGGAAACGGAGGTCGAAACGCCCCATGCGATTTTAGGAATGCAATGGGCCGAAAAGTATGGAGAGAAAGCGGATGTCTGTAACGCCATTGGGGCACACCATGATGAAATTGAAATGAAGACCCTGATTTCACCGATCGTACAGGTATGTGATGCCATTAGTGGGGCCAGACCCGGTGCAAGAAGACAAGTGATGGATTCCTATATTCAGCGTCTAAAAGACCTAGAGGAAATCGCATTTGCATTCAGTGGTGTGCAAAAGGCGTATGCCATACAAGCAGGTAGAGAGCTTCGGGTAATCGTTGAAAGCGAAAAGGTCAGTGATGACAAAGCTGCGGAGCTGTCTTTTGAAATCTCTCAAAAAATTCAGACCGACATGACGTATCCGGGGCAAGTGAAGGTGACCGTGATACGGGAAACGAGAGCCGTCAACGTTGCAAAATAGCTATTAGCGTAAGCGTGTCTTGAGGGTTTATTCGCGTGCGGTATTATTGCGAAAGGGTAGCGTCCAACCAGTGACGTAGGTTCTGGGTTTCCTTTTCAGTAAGTTTTATTTTTCTCCCTTTGGGCATTTTCTTCTTCACGAACACCTGCTTCTGAATATCGGCAGCAAGGGAATCCATATTGCTTATGGTGAAAATATCGGTTCTTTTTTTCGTGGCATGGCATACATTGCACTTCGTACGCAAAACTGTGAAGGCTTGTGATTTGATTTGTTCTTGAAGAACAGCGGTATGTGATACATTCGGGTGCAACGCTGCAGATGGCACGATGAACCGAAGAAGTATAGCAAACAAAAGCAGCAGTTTCATTCTAGTGAGTGGGTCATGAAGGCAGGTGCATGTGACCGGGTCTTGGCCGCAAGGGCATTACATTTCATTTTTTCTTTATTCCTCTTCGGATGAATCGCCTTCGATTACCTCCTTATTGCGGTTGTTTTCCATAATGTTGAGCTTCTTCAGCTTTTCTTTCCAAGTAGCCAAAGCGTCTTTATGGTTCTGAACTTTTTGAATGACATCTTTTACCAAGGGGTTGTCTTCCGAGGCATTGGAAAAAAACTGAAGGTTATTTTCCAACTGTCGCATTTCATTTTTGCTTTCCTCTATCTTTCGGCGTATGAAGGTACGCTCATTTGAAATCGCCCGCTCATTATCGTCTTTGGCCAATTGCTGTATCTTATTGCCGTATTTCAAAAGCTCGGATTCCTGACGACTCACATCGAGTTTTCTAAAGATGGCATCGACTATTTTATTGAACTTTTGATTGATGCTCTTCTTGTGAAAGGGCACCCTACCATAATTCTTCCATTCGTCGATAAATTTTTTGAGTGCAGCCAGATCTTTTTCCCTGTTACCGGATAATTCAAATGTGCGTAATTGTTCTAAGCAGGCCTCTTTTTTCTTTAGGTTTTCGATTTCTCCCTGTTGTGCCTCGTTCTTTTTTGCGTGTAAACGGTTGAAATAATGATTGCAAGCTTCCTTGAATTCTTTCCAGATCTTATCGGAGTACTTTCGCGGCACATGGCCTATTTTCTTCCATTCACTTTGAATACGCTTCATTTCTTGTGTGGCGGATTCGCCCTCTTCACTATCTTTAAATGAAATCGCCAACGCTAACAAAGCTCTTTTCTTATCTAGGTTTTCTTGTTGTTCTTTTTTCAGGTTTTTGTAATAAGCGTTTTTGTTTCTGTTGAACGCTCGAACCGCATCTTTGAACGCTGCCCAGGTTTTTTCATTTACTTTTTGAGGAACTTTGCCTGCTTTAAAAAAGGCATTTCGTTGCGCTTCTATTTCTTTGATCTGTTGTTGAAGTAGTTTGTGGTTGTCCGCAACATTAGCGGCTACTGCATTGATATTGGCAATAATCTCCTTCTTCTTGACGAGGTTCTCCTCATACTTGGCTTCGAGGTCCTTGTAATGGTCTTGACGCCTTTGATGCAGCACTTTCGTCGCTTTGCTAAAGCGCTCCCAAATTTCCTCACGATGCTCTTTACCTACAGGCCCGATATCTTCTTTCCATACTTTGTGAAGGGTCTGAAGCTCTCGAAAAGCTTTTCCTAAATCCGGTTCTGTGGCTAGCGCTTCGGCTTTTGTTACGATTTTTTCCTTCTCCTCCAAGTTATGCTTGAAATCAAGATCGCGAAGCTCGCGATTGAGGCTCAGGAAATCATAGAAAATCTCAATATGGTGTTGATAGGTTTTCCAAACATTATTGTAATGTGTTCGTGGTATCGGGCCTGCATTTCGCCAACGTTCTTGAACCCCTTTGAAATTTTTGTAAGTGGTGTTCATATCCTCTTCCACATTCACTAAACCTTTCAGTTCCTCAATGATTTCAAGGCGCTTACCGAGATTATCCTTTAGTGACTTTTCAAGGTTCTTGTAATACTGATTGCGTTTTTCACGGTATTCGCCATACACTTCGTTGAACTGTCGCTTTGTGACCGAATTGTATCTAAAGTCAATTTCGTTCCCTCCCTTGGCTATAAAATCTTCTTTCTTGCCATCGATGAACTCTTGAAACTTCAAGTCAAACTCGTGTTTGATACTGTCCACGTGTTTTTTGATGGCCTGAATCTTCTCGTTTCGAACTAATTTCTGAAGTTCTCCAGTAAGATTCTCAATGGTCATCGAATGGTAATCCAAGAAGGGAATATGATGGCGATGATGGTTGTCCGTATCTTCTGCATCTTCTGCATTGCTTTCATCGATTTCCTCTAGCACTTCTTCTTCTTCCGAGTCTTCCGCTTTTTTTGGCGTCGCGGATGTATCTGATTCCTGTAATTCAGCTACTTCCTCCTTTTTAGGTGCATCTTTTTCCACTATTTCTTCCGAGTCTTCCGCTTTTTTTGCCGTTACGGATGTATCGGATTCCTGCAGCCCAGCTACTTCCTCACTTTCGGGAGCATCTTTTTCCGCTATTTCTTCCGAGTTTTCCACTTCTTTTGGCGTTATGGATGTATCGGATTCCTGCGGCTCAACTAGTTCATCATTTTCAGGAGCAGCTTTTTCCACTTCTTCTTCTGAAGCGATAGCAGTGGATTCCTTTGGGATTTCTGGCGTTTCCTTCGACTGCTGGGCCGTTTCACCTGATTCCAAAGTCCCATTTTCGGAAGTATTTTCCTGAATTTCTTTTTCTTGCTCCTCTAACATCGATGATCTATGGTTTACACAAAAGATTCTATTGTAAGATAGTCACTACGACTCGAAGTTCAAAAATTATGAACGTTTTCTTTGGAAGGATATCAGGCGGACTATTCTAGGTCGTTCCAGATTTCCCAGGCTTTTTCCGCTTGCAGTTCTAGCATATGAAGACCGTTGCAAATAGCAGCACCTTGGGCGGCCCCATGCTGTAAAAAAGAAGTTCTTTCAGGATTGTAGATCAAATCGAACAGAAGGTGCCTTTCGCCAAGGTGTTCATAACCTATGGACGGTTTGTGCGCTATGTTGGGGTGGGTGCCCAAAGGAGTGCAATTGATGATTACTAAATATTCATGCAACAATGCTGCGTTGAGGTCATCGTAGGCGTATTGATTTTTCCCTGGATTTCTCGATACGAACGAAAAATCGATACCTAAGTTGTCAAGTACATATGCAATTGCTTTTGAAGCCCCTCCGGTGCCTAAAATCAACGCTTTTTTATGGTATGTCTTCAGATGGGGTTCTAATGATTTTTGAAAACCATAGGCATCGGTATTAAAGCCGGTCAAGCCATCGGCTCCAAATTTTATGGTATTCACGGCCCCTATCTTCTCGGCCTGTGCATCGAGGGCATCCAAATAAGGGATAATGTCTTCTTTATAGGGAATGGTCACATTAAGACCTCTGATGTCGTTGGTGTTGCGCAGGAGTTCTGGAAATACACTGATTTCCTTCAAGTCAAAGTTCTCATACGAGTGGGACTCTAACCCCAAATGTTCAAATTTAGTACTGAAATAACCCCTCGAAAAGGAGTAGGAAATATCACGTCCGAGGAGACCGAATCTATGCTTGTTTTTTTCTTCTTTTTCCATACCAATCCAATCCTAGTAAAATAGCTATTCCAATGAGCACGAAAAACAAGGCCCACCATGTTTCGGGGGTTCCAAAATCAGGAAAGAACCTCTCGTAGTTTTCGATAATGGCCTTCCCGTTAGAGTCCAGTAGCACAGTGCCTGTTCCATCGGTCTTGAAAATCGTTTTTTTCCATGGCCAAACCACTCCCAGCGATCCCGTGATAAAGCCCAAGATCACGGCGGTAGTGATATGACGAAAATGTTTCAGTACATAGCTTAAAATATGTGACAGGGTCACTAGACCAACTGCGGAACCGGTGGTAAATACGGCCAGTATGGTGAGGGTTCTCAGGCGTTCGGAGTTCTGGGTGAAGCTGAAATCACCCGTGATGACCTCAGACACGGTATCATACAGCGCATTTACCGAATCGACCAAAAGTAAAACGTAATTGCCCAGTAGGATTAAAATAAAAGAACCCGAGAGCCCGGGTAAGGTCATGCCCGATACGCTGATCATGCCACACAGAAAAATAAAAAGCAAATTGTCATTTTGCGTAGCGGGACTCAGAAAACTGATTGAAATTCCGACAAGCAGTCCAACGACTCCAGAAAAAACGGTGCGCTTGTTCCAACGTTTGAAATCTTTGCCGATGTAGTAAATGGATCCCAAAATCATTCCGAAGAAGGCCGCCCATACAAAAAGCTCTTTACGTTCAAGAAAGTAATCCAAGATTTTTGATACACTGAAATAACTTACGAGCATGCCGAAGATGAGGAGTGACAAAAACGAGCCGTTAATGTAGCGGTAAAAACTTTTGAAGCGTCCTCCGAATAGGAGTTTAAATGCCTTACCATTGATTTTTTGAAGCGAATAAATGAACTCTTCATAAAACCCCCCAACAAACGCGACGATACCCCCTGAAACCCCGGGTACTTTATTGGCAGCACCCATGCACAAGCCTTTCACGACCAAAAAGATTTTGTCAGAAAGTGAGCGTTGTTCATTCATAAATGAGGTTGCTTATTATTTTGAAGCCACTTTTTCAAGTATAAAAATAAGCGAAAAACCAATGACGGCAGCAAGTAGGGCCGATGTGATTTGTGGATCTCCGTCAAAGGCAAAAGGTGAAATACTTTCATCGATGACAATTACTTTTTCTCCAATCTGTTTGGTGCTTATGATTTGTTTCCAAGGCCATATTTTGTTCAATGACCCTGCGATGAACCCTGTCAGTACCGCTAAGGTAATGCTCTTGTGATGGCTGAACATCCACTTCAACAAACGGGCAAAACTTAAGAGGCCAACAAGGCAACCAAGGGCAACGGTAACCAGTATTTTAAAATCCCGTTGGTCCACAGCCTCAATAACCGTCTTATATGAGCCTAAAAGCACCAAAATAAAAGCCCCGGAAATACCTGGTAGGATCATTGCACATATGGCAATAGCGCCCGACATAAATAGGTAAGGCAGACTATCGGCATTGGTGGAAGGAGGTAATGTAGTAATGTAATAGGCCAATACCGAGCTCAGTAGTAATAGGATGATGGCCAAGGGAGTCCATTTTTTGATTTCCTTGGCGACAAACAGAATACTGGCGAGCACGAGCCCAAAAAAGAAAGACCATATCACGATGGGATGAAATTCAAGTAACCACTTGATCAGTTTTGAAAATGATATGATACTGATTAGCATGCCTGAAAATAGGGCTAATAGAAAGTTTCCGTTGAGATGCTGCCAGAAAGCCTTGAATCCTTCTTTGCGCAACGTTTTAAAAGTTGAAAGGTTGACATTGTTGATTGACGTGATAAATTCTTCATAGATTCCGGCCACAAAAGCAATCGTACCCCCAGAGACTCCGGGGACTAATTCGGCGATGCCCATAGCCATGCCTTTTAGAGTGATGAACACGTATTGTAAAAAGCTGCGATTTTCCATTGATTTAGCCGAATAACTGGATTTCGACCTCGTTATCAAAGAGGTCAGTAGTTGTAGACAAGGCCAAAAATAGACCTTTTATTTTGAAGTCTTTTTGATATTGGAAATTATGTTCAAGGCCCATTCAGTCTCAGCGAACTGAGGAAATTCCTCTTCAAATATATAGCGTTTTTCTATATCTAATTTTAGCGCATCGATTAAGGTAATACGCGCATTGATAGGGTCTTCGGCCATGAGTTGATATCCTGCTAAAAGATAAGGAACCTTTGCGTTTTCAGGGTAAAATTCCTTGCCCTGCGTCAAAATCTGGATGGTCGCCCCAAGGTCATCGTTTCGGTAGGCGACTTTAGACCACTTCAACCAAGTGTCCAATTCGTAGTTCCCCAGATCAACAGCCTGTTTGTAGGCGTAGTCCGCTTTGTGAAAATCTTTTAGAGCCGTATTGATTTGAGCACATTTCTTCCAATATAAAGGATTTTCCCCATCGATGTTCAGTGCCTTATTGATATAGTATAAGGCTTTTTTCGGATCTCTTTTTTGATAGTAGAAATTGGTAATGGCCAACCATCCCTTATCCAATAGGGGATCTTCATGCACCGTTTGGTAGTAGTAGTACTTGGCCATATCATCATTGTTCAACTTTTCATGGCATTTACCGATACGGAGATAGGCATGCGATGTCGGGTCTTCAATATTGATCGTGGTTTCGTAGTTCTCTATCGCTTCTTCATATTTGCCCAATTTCTCCAGTACCTTTCCTTTTTCAAAATAAGCACCGATAAAGGTATCATCGGAGATAATAGCAAAGTCATAGGCAGTCAATGCTTCCTTATAAAGTCGCTTTTCAAAGTATTGCTTGCCCAACTGATGCCAGGCAACCTCACAATACGGATTGCGATCGAGATAGTCGTTCAAATAACGGATGGCGCCATCAAAGTCTTCCAAAAACTCAAAGCAATAGATTACGTTGTATAGCGAAGAGTAGTCCTGCTCATCAAATGAGACACATTTCATGAAGTTTTCCTTGGCCAATTTGAAATCATCCATGAATAGGTACTCCATGCCCATTAAGGAATGCACATCAAAAGCATTATCGGAAAGTTCCAATGCTTTTTGCAAGAGTACAATGGCGGCTTCGTGATTGTCCTTTTTGGAATAGATATTGGCACGTTGGATATAAATTTCCTCGTTGCTTGAATCCAATAATTGCAGTTTGTCAAGTAGGGCTTCGGCCTGATCGAGGTTGTTCTCGAATACGAGCACTTCAACATCGAGCAATTTCAATTGAATGGAGTCGGTATGTTGTTGGAGCCCTATTTTAATGGCTTTCTTCGCCAGGGCTATCTTACCGTTGTTAAGGTAATGATGA
Source organism: uncultured Flavobacteriaceae bacterium (assembly GCA_947494565.1). GTDB lineage: Bacteria > Bacteroidota > Bacteroidia > Flavobacteriales > Flavobacteriaceae > Maribacter_C. The sequence goes on from CANLVG010000016.1 coordinate 40,572, forward strand.
ATGATGTCCTCAAAATCTTCCGCATCAAAGAAGTAGACATCATCTGTCTTGAGCATCGATTCAAACTTGGCTATGGGCCGACTTGGTCTTTCGTTAGATTCTAACGCCATAGGAACTTTTTGGTTAATCTACGGAATTAAAAGTAGTGGTTTGAAACTTCTTTAAATTCTTTACTGCTTCTATATTATTAACAAATTAGTTAACAACTTATTGTTCAAGTCGGTCTAACACCTTATGGATGATAGCACAACCATTTTCAATCTCCTCCGTTGAAATCGTTAGGGGCGGCGAGATACGAACGGCCCTTGGTTCGAATAGTAACCAGAATAAGATCAAACCCTCTTTTGCACATTCGAGTACGAGTTGATTTGCCAGTTCCGCCGATTCAAATAGGAGCGCAAGCAATAGTCCCTTGCCCCTGATCGTTTTGATTTTGTGGTGCTTTAGAAGATTTCTAAAGGCTTTTTCTTTTTCCAAGGTCTGTGGGATCAGGTCGGCGCGGGTCAACTCTTTCAGGGTGGCCAAACTGGCAGCCGCAATTACCGGATTGCCTCCAAAAGTAGTGATATGACCTAGTTTCGGTCCGTGCTGTAGATTTGACATCAACTGTTGTGATGCAGTAAAGGCGCCGACGGGCAGCCCTGAGGCCATACCTTTGCCCATTACCAGGATATCGGGTACGCAATCGAAATGTTCAAATGCGAATAGTTTTCCGGTTCTTCCGAAGCCGGGTTGAATTTCGTCTAAGATGAGTAGGGCCCCAACTTCGTCACAGCGTTGCCTCACTTTTTTCAAGTATCCTTTTCTTGGGAGAATGATGCCGGCCCCGCCCTGAATGGTTTCTAAAACAACAGCCGCAGTGGTATCGGTAATGCGCTTGAGATCTAGTTCCATATTAAAATGTAGAAATGAAACATCGGGCAATAGGGGACGAAAAGCACTCTTGCGTTCTTCATAGCCCATGAGGCTTAAGCTTCCCATTGTATTGCCATGATAAGCATGATGGGCAGAAATGATCTCGGTTCTACCCGTTGCCCGACGAGCCAGTTTGATGGCGCCTTCAACGGCCTCCGTGCCCGAATTGACCAGATAGGTGGTTTCGAGAGGACCGGGCAAAAGGGATGCTAGCAATTTCGTGTATTCTACAGCGGGTCGTTGGGCATATTCACCATATACCATGACATGCATGTAACGCTGTGTCTGCTGCTGAATGGCCTCAACGACCTTAGGGTGGCAATGCCCGAGACTACAGGCCGACACCCCGGCAACAAAGTCTAGATGGGCTTTTCCACTAGTGTCATAGAGGTAACTTCCCTTGGCATGGGATATTTCCAGCGAAAGGGGATGAGGAGTTGTTTGGGCTTGATATTTTAGAAAATCGGATTTCATTGAAATTTTGCCGCCTTTACCTTCTGCACTTTGGGCCTCTTGTTGGGCTCTGACATGTCATCGTTCGGTAGCGGAATCTTATTGACAGGGTCTCCTGGATTCTTGTCACGTTCCTCCTCTTCGGCATCAATATCGATCGGATTATCGATACCTCGAATGACGACCAATTCGATATTGTTATCGTCTTCGTCGAAAATATCCTCCTTGGTCAAGATCCGTTCATCTCCTCGCCAAATAAAGCCCTTTAACTTGCGGCTATCCGAAGGCAAATCCTTATCGGGAAAGATATCCCCATCCGGTTGGGTTCTGAACGTTAGGTCTTCCACGTCATTATTCGCCATGGTAATTCGAATGGAACTACAAATGGTCTTGTTGATGCCTATTAATTCTTGATCATCATTGTACATGTAGTAAATGACCTCGGTGTTTTTGACCAAATCGATGATCTTCAACTCGTTTTCCTTAAATTTTCCATAGAGATTGACCCCTTTCGCCTGGTTGTACCCTGTTTGACTTATGCTGTCCAGAGATACGATAAAGGCATTCTCCAACACTTTCAACGAATCCAACTTTTCGGTCTTGACATTTGAGATAATATGGATGCTATCTCCCGTCATCTGATTTTCCCCATTCCACAGCACCGGGTTGCGTACCAATTGAATCAATCCGGTTTTTTCGGCTGAATGTATCGAATCACATTTTCCGCTCATATCCGTTTTAAAGAACTTGGCATTTTTAAACGCCCTGACGATGCGATTGTCCGGAGGCCCTGTGACCATTAATGTATCACCGTGAACGTATAACGAATCTTGTTCGACCAAACTTATGGTCACTGCTCTTTTGGTCGCAAAAACCGAATCTTTTGCCTTGAAGACTTCGGCATAATGTGCCCGGGTCACGGCTTGATTGATGGTATCGGTAACCGTAATATTGTTGGTGGCTGAGGCAAATTCCGTGGCCTTGTCGAAGTAGACGCTATCGCCTTCAATGATTCTATTGTTGTAATCGATGCGTGTGTTTTTGATGCCGTACCCTTGTTCTATCTTGGTCTGATAAAAACCGCGCTCACAATAGATTTTATAGGTCTGCCCGGTGATAGTAGAGGGGCCGTACATATAAGCGTTGTCAGAAGTGGTGTAGTAATCCAACTGTTCTGAATCCAATATGTACTGTGGATTATCAATATGCACACTATCCAAAAACTGGAACTTTTTGATTTCCATAAAGTAGCGCCCGATCCTACTGGTCAGGGTATTTGCCGAGTCGATAATAGTACCTGAATCTTGGTAATAGGCTTCTTGCTTTTCACGGTCAAAACGCAGCGTATCCGTGGTGAGGGTCATGCTGCCGGTCTCAGAGGTCTTACTATCTAAAACGACATTTTCAAAAGCTTTGGCCAGTTTTGTGTTGCCGTCGTAATTGATTTTGCCACTGGTCATTGTGACCGAATCGCCTTGCTTCATCCGTACATTTCCAATGGCACGCAGCCTATTTTCTTTGAGGTAATGAATGGCAATGTCGCACCATAAATCCGCACCTTCATGTTCAAATTGTACTTGACGGTCGTCCTTACTGAAAATGGCCGCACCCGGAAAATTCTCTTCATCCTTAGTGAAATTTGCTCCGTGAACGATATTTATCTGCTTTGTTGAAGTCGTATCATTTTGTGTTTCTCCAACGGAAATTTGCGCTTCACAATAGGTAATGGCGCATGTGAATAGTAGAAAAGTGAATAGGCTTCGCACCGAATGAATTTTTGTCAAAAATAGGATATTTTGTGGCAGCCCTTTAGCAGTTGGCATAGATTTAAGAATGGTCATTCACAGCAAAGCCACTCGAAAGTGGCTTTGTTTATCGGTGTATGGTCTGGGTTCTGTCTGGCCCTACCGAAACGATTTTAATGGGTACTTCGAGTTCCTTTTCTAGAAAATCGATATAATTATTCAAGGCTTTTGGAAACTCTTCTACCTTGGTCATTTGAGTGAGGTCTTCGGCCCAGCCGTCCATTTCCTTATAGACCGGGGATACGTTTTCCGCTTCGATGTTGTAGGGAAGATGCATAATCTCTTTGCCTTTATATGTATAAGCGGTAGCGACTTTAAGTGTTTTGAATCCGCTGAGTACATCACCTTTCATCATCATCAATTCGGTCACGCCATTCACCCGTACGGCATATTTCAGAGCAACCAGATCTAACCATCCACATCTTCTGGGTCTACCGGTCGTGGCCCCGAATTCATTTCCAACGCGACCCATGGTTTCCCCCACTTCATCGAACAGTTCAGTTGGAAAGGGGCCGCTGCCCACTCGGGTAGCATAGGCCTTGAAAATACCCTTGACATCACCTATTTGATTGGGCGCTACGCCCAATCCTGTACAAGCGCCTGCCGCTGTGGTATTGGACGAGGTCACATAGGGGTAGGTGCCAAAATCAATATCTAAAAGGGACCCTTGGGCACCTTCGGCCAATATCTTTTTGCCTTGTTTTTGGGCTTGGTATAAATATTCCTCGCTATCAATGAAAGTCAGTTGTTTCAACTCTTCCACAGCGTTACAGAATTGTTCTTCAAGCTCTTTGAGATCGTACTGGATATCCACATTGTAGAAGTCGATCATGGCCTCGTGCTTATTGGCAAGGGCCCTATACTTTTCTTTCCAATTATCTAGTTCCAAATCCCCGATACGCATACCGTTTCTACCGGTTTTATCCATGTAGGTGGGGCCAATTCCCTTTAAGGTAGAGCCTATTTTAGCCTTGCCTTTTGAAGCTTCTGAAGCCGCATCCAATAGCCGATGGGTAGGTAAAATAAGATGGGCCTTTCGCGATATTAGCAAAATGGATTTGATATCGAGATTAAACTTTTTTAGGGCATCGAGTTCCTTTTTGAAAATCACTGGGTCGATGACCACTCCGTTACCGACGATATTCGTGGCGTTTTTATGGAAAATTCCCGAAGGTATGGTATGCAATACGTGTTTGATACCATCGAATTCTAGTGTGTGTCCTGCATTGGGACCGCCTTGAAAACGGGCAATGATGTCATAATTTTTGGTTAGTACATCAACAATTTTCCCTTTTCCTTCGTCGCCCCATTGAAGACCTAACAATAAATCTACTGCCATTAATATGATTGGTTAGTGGTTTGTGTTCTTTGTTTTATCGGTCACTCCGACCGATTCTTTTTTTGTTCCGTAAAAGTAGAGTGAGTGATTATTGATTTGGATATCGAAAACTTCTTCAATGGTCTTCTTTATCGATTGAATACGTGGATCGCAAAATTCCATAACCTCACCGGTATCCGTTAAGATGACGTGGTCATGTTGCCGATCGAAATACGACTTTTCATATTGCGCTTGGTTTTTCCCGAATTGGTGTTTGCGAACCAACTTACAATCCAACAAAAGCTCAATAGTGTTGTATAGCGTTGCCCTACTGACGCGATAGTTCTTGTTCTTCATATTAATGTACAACGACTCGATATCAAAGTGGTCATCGCTGTCATAGATCTCTTGAAGAATGGCATATCGCTCAGGGGTTTTTCGGTGCCCGTTGTCTTCCAAAAAGGAGGTAAAGACATTTTTAACGATTTCCTGATCTTTAGTGGCGGCCATAAACGCAGTTTTCAACTCACAACTTACAAAGGTACATCTAATTTTTTTTTACACGAAGGGTGTTTTATCAACAGGGAATGAACATTTCATTTACGCTGTGATCTATTGAAAATAAGTGTTCTTAAATCCGGGTCACACTATCAATACCATTGATCTGCTTTAGTCTTGTGATCAATTTTTTGAGGATGGAATTATTTTTTACCACAACTGTGATATTTCCGGTGAAGGTACCCCCATCGGTATTGAAATTGAGATTGCGCATATTCACGTGCATATTGCCCGAAATAACATCCGTGATTTCGCTGATCAAGCCCAGATTATCAATACCTGCCAATCTGATTTCGGATTGAAATTCTTCTTGTGTGGAGTCGATCCATTTTGCCGCTATAATGCGGTATCCATAGTTCGATTGCAGTTGAATCGCATTCGGGCAGTTTTTTTTGTGCACCTTTATTCCTTCTGAAACACTAATGAAGCCAAAAACCTCGTCACCAGGTATGGGCTTACAGCATTTTGAAAGAGTATATTCGAGTTTCTCTTCTTCCTTACCGAAGACAAGCATATCATACTTCGAGGTAATCTCATCCCTGTCCACATCCTCAGGCACTGGATTCCTTCGGATTTTGTTCTTGAAGAAGCTGATAAAGGCGTTGCTGTACGAAGAGGCGAAATCCTTGATCATTTGATTATCTATAGACCCGATTCCCACCCGATAGAAAAGATCCAAGCTTGTTTTCAACTTGAAGAAAATGACCATTTTGTTCACCGTGTCCTCGTTCAGGGTGATTTTCTGCGATTTTAGCTTTCTACGCAGAATTTCCTTTCCATCCAAGGCGACTTCTTTCTTTTCTTCCCGTAAAGACGATTTGATCTTTGCCCTTGCTCTAGCCGTGGTGGCATAATCGAGCCAGTTTTGATTGGGTTTGGCCTGATCTGATGTGATGATTTCAACCTGATCTCCACTGTGCAGGGTGGTGTTCAAGGGCACCAATTTGCCATTGACCTTGGCTCCTCGGGTGCGCATACCTACTTCGGTATGGATGTTGAACGCAAAGTCGAGCGGAGTGGCCCCTTTGGGCAATGATTTCAACTCACCTTTTGGGGTAAATACAAAGATTTCCTTGGAATAAAGGTTGAGCTTGAATTCCTCGACAAAGTCCACCGCATTGTTCGTTGAATTTTCTAGGGCTTCCTGCAACTTATTCAACCAGACTTCAATACCTTGCTCTTTCTGATCTCCGTGCTTGTATTTAAAATGTGCAGCATATCCCTTCTCGGCGATTTCATGCATACGTTCACTCCTGATCTGTACTTCCACCCATCGGCCCTTAGGCCCCATAACGGTAATATGCAGGGCTTCATATCCTGTGGATTTGGGAGAGGAAATCCAATCGCGGAGACGTACGGGGTTAGGGGTAAAGTGGTCGGTGACGATGGAGTATATTTTCCAAGCTAGAAATTTCTCGTTTTGCGCGTCCGATTTATAGATAATGCGAATGGCGAACTTGTCATAGATCTCATCAAAGCTAACACTCTGTGCCTTCATCTTGCGGCGCATCGAGAAAATGGACTTCATCCTCCCCTTGATCACATAGTTCAGTCCTTCTTTTTTCAATGAGGTGTCGATGACATCGGAGAAGGCATCTATATATGCCTGCTGCTGCTCCTTTGAGTCTTCTATTTTGTTCTTGATGTCTTGATAGACCTCGGGCTCCGTGTATTTTAAACTTAGATCTTCAAGCTCGGTCTTGATATTATAAAGCCCTATTCTATGGGCTAAAGGGGCATAGATATAGAGTGTTTCCGATGCGATGCGTACCTGTTTGTGCTCGGGCATGGAATCCATTGTGAGCATATTGTGATAGCGATCGGCAATCTTGATGATGATTACCCGAACATCATCGTTCAAGGTCAATAGCATTTTTCTGAAATTCTCAGCTTGCTGAGAGATGTTCATATCTTTTTTCAGATGCGCGATCTTGGTGAGTCCGTCAACAATACGGGCAACGGTCTCGCCGAACATACGCTCGATATCGTCAAGGGTATATTCAGAATCCTCCACCACATCATGAAGAAGGGCAGATGCGATCGAAACGCCATCAAGGCCAATTTCAGACGCCACTATTTTCGCTACGGCTATAGGGTGAAATATATACGCCTCCCCTGATTTGCGTCGCTGATCTTTGTGTGCATCAACAGCTACTTCAAAGGCCGCGCGTATCAGTTTTTTGTCATCATCCGATAAGGTCTGATAACTGATACGCAGCAATTCTTTGTATTGCTTGGCAATCTCTTTGTTTTCTTTTTCTATCGCAATCTCAGTCATTGTATATTAAAAATACCACAAACGAACTGACTACACAACAAAAACTAGGCCATGAGGTTCTTTATTCGCTGAATGAGCGGAGGATGCGAATAGTGCATGAAAACGTAAGCAGGATGGGGAGTCAAATTACTCAAGCTATTTTTAGAGAGCTTTTTAAGGGAAGTGATCAACGGGGCCGCTGCAAAAGTGTTCTTGGCATAATCATCGGCCTGATATTCAAACTTTCGAGAAAGAACGTTCATGATCAAAGAGGTCAATTCCGAAATGGGACTGTACAAAAGTCCAAAACCAACAAGGGCCGCATGAAAGCTGGGTTGTGAAACTCCTATGGCTCTGGAAACCTCAGGATTGTTGATAAACAGCGATAGAATAAAAAGAGTGAAACCCAGTACTAGAATAGAGGCCGTTAAATTGAAAATAATATGCTTGCGCTTGTAGTGGCCTACTTCATGGGCAAGTACGGCGACGATTTCTTCCTCGCTAAGATCTTTGATCAATGTATCATAGAGGGTGACCCTCTTTTCCTTTCCGAATCCTGAAAAATAGGCATTGGCCTTCGTTGATCTTTTTGAGCCATCGATGACAAAAATGTGTTGCAGTTCAAAACCGACCTTATTCGCATAATTTTCGATCTTGCTTTTGAGACTTCCCTCTTCCAAAGGAGTCTGTTTGTTAAACAGTGGAACGATCAATCTACTATAAAATAGGTTCATAAATACGATAATGCCAGTAACCAGTGCCCATACGTACAACCAGAAATTCGGGCCCGCCCATTGATAGAACCACATGGCCAAGGTAATCACTCCTCCTCCGAGAATAGCCATCATAATCCATCCTTTGAGTTTATCCGTTATAAACAAGCTATGGGTCGATTTGTTGAAGCCGAACCGGGCTTCGATAACAAAGGTTTGATAGTAGGCAAAAGGTGTAGAAAGAATATCACTTCCGATAGTGATGATGCCAAAGAAAACCAGGGTGATTGCAATGGTATTGCTGCTGATATTTCTGGCAAGTTGATCTGCCCATTCAAATCCTCCAAATAGTACAAAGGCCAGAGTGACCGTTATGGAAAAGGACGAGCTGAGCAGTCCGAAGCGGTAATTGGTCTTTTGATATTCTTGTGATTTACGGTATTCATCTGAATCAAATACATCTTCTAACGCTTGCGGTATCGGGTCGCCGTACTTTTTGGCATTTAGGAAATCTAATAACGTTTCCACTAAAAACTGGAACACGAGAATTGCGATGATGACGTATGATAAGGTATTCAAGATGTCTATATTACTGGTTTGGTGTGACTCTTTTTTAGAGTGGTCGGAACTAACGTGCGCTATTGGTTGTTTACCACAAGTTCGCTTCAAATCAATTTCGGCGTTTCAAAACCGGTCGGTACTGGTTACAACCCCCTTTGTCGAAGGGCTTCAAATATAATGATTGCCGCAGAGACAGACACATTCATCGAATCGATTTCTCCTCGCATGGGGATAACAATGTTCGCTTTTGAATGCCGTAGCCATTCATCTGTAAGTCCAGCGGCCTCCGTGCCCACTATGATGGCGGATGCATCCGTGAAATCCATTTTTGTGTAGGGCGTTGACGCCGACAGTGCGGCACTGTACAAATCGATGTTTTTGCCTTTCAAAAATGTAATGACTTCAGCTGTGGTTCCGGTCGCGATTTGATTGGTAAAGATGCAACCGACGCTTGACCTGATAACATTCGGATTATACAGGTCCCCTCTCGGATTTGCTATGATGACGGCATCAAGATTTGCTGCATCCGCCGTTCGCAGCAAAGCGCCTATATTTCCAGGTTTTTCAGGGGCCTCGGCCACTAAAACCAGTGGAGTGTCCGATTTAAATCTTAGGGCATCCAGGTTTTGTTCCTTTGATTTAGCAATGGCCAAAACACCTTCGGTAGTCTCGCGATACGCTATTTTTTGATATACTTCCTTAGTTATGGAAATCACGGTCGGTGCTGTTTTTGCTCCCTCCAAAAACCGATATACTTCCTCCTCTGAAATGATGTCCTCGTGAAAAAACAGGGCTTGTAGTTCAAAGCCACCTTCAAGGGCCAGTTGCAATTCACGTCTTCCTTCCAAAACAAAAAGGCCTTCTTTTCGCCGTTCCCGCGATTTTTCCTTGAGCAACAGGGTTTTTTTGACCCACGGATTTTGAAGACTGCTTATTTGTTTAATTTCATCCATGAATGCAAAAGTAATTTAATTGCTTCAGTTCCGACCAAGTCGAAAATCTAAAACAACGCACATGAAATTAGTATGGGTAACCCTATTTATCATTTTGGGAATGTCTTGTAAAGAGGCTCCCGAATCGACAAAAACCGAAAAAACAGCAACCAAGGAGGTTGTCAAGGAAGAGATATCACCTTATCCTGAAGCCCTCAAAAAGGTTTTTGACGCCCATGGTGGAATTGACACCTGGAAAAGCAAGCAGTTGCTCAGCTTTGATATTCTCAAGGGGGATCAAACGGAAAAACATACCATAGCACTGTATTCCAGAGACGAAAAAATTGAGATGCCCGGTATTTCGATGGGATCTCAGGGTGACGATATTTGGCTCTTAGATGCCGAGGGAATGTACAAAGGCGATCCGGTCTTTTACCATAACCTAATGTTCTACTTTTATGCCATGCCTTTCGTATTCGCCGATGAGGGGATTTTTTATAAGGACGCGGAACCATTGGAATTCGAAGGCAAGAGGTACCCGGGTATTCGAATCGCTTATGAAGACGGAGTGGGCCTTTCGGCAAAGGATGAGTATTTTCTGCACTATGACCCGGATACTTTTCAAATGGTTTGGTTAGGATATACCGTCACGTTCAAGAGCGGTGAAAAATCGGATAACGTAAGGTGGATCCGCTATAATGATCGGATGACGGTCGATGGGCTGCTCGTACCAAAATCGCTAACTTGGTATGAGTATGAGGGGAGAACCATCAAGGATGCGCGCGACCCCCTTGTTTTTGACAACGTGTCTTTTGATGAAGTGTCACCATCAACCGATTTTTTCAGCAAACCTGAAGGGGCAAAAATCATGAACTAGGTGAACGACCAAACCTTTAACTTAAAAAAAGGTTAAAAAAAGTACCTCAAAATATAGAGTGCTTATTTTTCAGTAAATTAGAAGCTCTTGCGTAACGCAAGGGCTTTTTTAATTGACCCTCCCTTCCTTAAGGTCATTTGCCGATTACTGGGAATGGAATGCATAGAATTTACAAATTCAACACATAAAGAAGATGCCAACGTACACCCTAAAAATTAATGGCAGTTCTCAATCTATTGAGGCTGCGGAAGACACGCCCTTACTCTGGGCTCTTCGTGATCAATTGGACATGGTAGGAACCAAGTTCGGTTGCGGAATAGGACAATGCGGTGCTTGTACCGTTCATATTGACGGAAACGCTACCCGAAGTTGCCAACTACAAATTTCACAATTAGACGGCAAAGAGATCACTACTATTGAAGGATTGTCGGAAGACGGTTCACACCCCGTTCAAGAAGCGTGGAAAGAAATCGACGTACCACAATGTGGTTACTGTCAAGCGGGTCAGATCATGACCGCCTCGGCTTTTCTGGAAAAGAATCCGAATCCGTCGCAAGAAGAAATTCGTAACGCTATGCACGGTAATATTTGCCGTTGTGCTTCGTACAATCGAATAGAGACCGCAGTTGCAAAAGCTGCTGAGAAAAAAATGGCCTAACCTAAAAATCGAAAATCATGTCAACTGTAGTACCAACGAAATTTAGCAGAAGGTCTTTTTTAAGAACTTCTTCGCTCGCTAGTGGAGGAATGCTGATCGGTTTTAATTTTTTCACCGCCTGTAAGGATACTGTGAAAATGCCGGTCGATATTGCCAAACTCAATTACAATGACTTTAATGCGTTCATCAAGATTTCCGATGAAGGTATGGTAACCATATTCTCACCCAATCCGGAGATAGGACAAGGCGTTAAAACATCCATGCCGATGATCATCGCCGAGGAGCTTGATGTGCCTTGGGAGAATGTCAATGTGGTTCAAGGAATATTAGATACGCAAAACTATACCCGCCAGGTTGCAGGAGGTAGCCAATCCATCCGATTTGGATGGGATGCCCTACGCCAAACCGGAGCGACGGCCCGACAATTATTGGTCAACGCCGCTGCAGCAAGATGGGGTGTAGACCCCTCTGAATGTTCCGCCAAACAAGGAGTCATAACCAATGCCAAAGGTGAAACTTTGGGTTATGGAGACGTAGTCAAGGAAGCTGCACTTTTGCAGATTCCCGAATCGGAAGGTGAGGTGGAGGAAGGCAAATCCGAGAATCCCGAATTCAAGGATGAAAAATCCGAAGCCGTCACGGCAGCCATAAAACTGAAAGACCCCAGTGAGTATACGATAATCGGTACGGATGTGGGCAATGTGGATATTGACGAGATCATTACCGGAAAACCCCTGTTCGGACTTGATTATAAGACCGAAGGCATGGTCTATGCCTCCGTGCTACGACCACCCGCTTTCGGACAAGTACTGGAGTCCTATGACGATACCGCGGCCAAAGCTATTCCAGGTGTAATCGATGTCATTATGTTCGGTGAGAAAGCTAAAGCCTTATTGAATAAAGCGGCGGCGGAGATCAATTGGACGGCAAAATTGGCGTCAACGGATAAAGTGGCGGTCATTGCTGAAAATTCGTGGGCTGCCATTAAAGGAAAAAAAGCCTTGAAAGCGGTATGGTCAGACGCTACCCCCTTAGAGAATACACAAGCCCATGATAAGATTTTGACTGATTTGCTCGATGGCAATGAGTTTAAGAGCCTCCGTAAGGATGGAGATGTAAAAAAAGCGTTTCGACAGGCCGATAAAGTGGTGGAACGCACCTATGAGTCTCCCTTTCTTCCGCACAATACGATGGAACCGATGAACTTCTTCGCCGATGTGCAAGACTCGAAGATTCTATTGGTCGGCCCAGTACAAACTCCCGCTGATGCGGCAGTTACGGTGGCCGAAATGTTGAATAGGGATGAGAAAGACATCCGCTTGGAAATGACTCGAATGGGGGGTGGTTTCGGAAGAAGATTATATGGGGATTTTGTCTATGAGGCTGCGGAAATCTCGGATAAGATCGGTAAACCCGTCAAGATGTTCTCCACCAGGGAAGACGATATGATGACCGGGGTGTATCGCCCAGCGATCAAGTATCGTATTGCCGCCTCGATCAAAGACGGGGAGATTACCGGATATCGCCTAAAAGAGGCCGCGATAAATGGCAATATGTATGGATTGATTCCGAATTTCTTTCCTGCCGGTGCCATTGAAAACTATCAGGTAGATGTGGCCAACTATAACAGTAATATTACGACCGGGGCGTGGCGTGCTCCCTATACCAACTTCCTTTCCTACGCGGAACAGGCCTTTTTAGATGAGCTTGCCGAAATAACGGAAAAAGATCCGGTACAAATGCGCTTGGATTTACTTGAGAAAGTAAAAGGCACAACTGACGACCGAATCCAATATTCTGCGGAACGTCTGCAAGATGTGCTGAAGTTGGCTGTTGAAAAGTCGATGTATAGAGAGCCCAAAGAGGGGGTCTTTCAGGGAGTATGCGCCTACTATTGCCATAACACCCATGTCGCTGAGGTTGCCGATGTAGTGATGGAAGGAGATCAGCCTGTGGTCAAGAAAATTACGGTAGCTGTGGATTGTGGTATTGTCATTAACCCCTTAGGGGCCAAAAACCAAATTGAAGGCGGAGCCATAGATGGCGTAGGACATTCGATGTATGGCGACTTTGCATTTGAAAATGGTATGCCTACCAGTAACAACTATGACAAATACCGTTTGATTCGAATGAATGAAACACCAGTGGTAGAGACGCATTTCGTTAAAAACACTTTGAGTCCTACGGGTCTGGGTGAACCGACATTGCCTCCGGCTGGTGCAGCGGTAGCCATTGCCATTAAGAAGGCAACTGGCAATCGCCTATATAAACAGCCCTTTGCGAATAATATGAATTCAAAACCGATTCTGGGATAATTGCCTATGGAAATATTACTTTTCGGAATTGCAAAGGATATCGTTGGGCAATCGGAAATACGGATTTCGTCTGATGATGCCGCACTCCATTCGGTGCAAGAGTTAAAAGATTTTATGGTAAGAAAGTTTCCCGAATTCGGGAAGCTTTCTTCTTTTGCGGTGGCCGTGAATAGTGAATATGCCCAAGATGATGTACCTTTAAACAGGAATGATGAAATAGCCATTATTCCTCCTGTGAGCGGTGGATAGAAAGATAATAGAAATAGTACAGACGATAGATACTTCCCAAGTGTTCACGGACTTGTCCGATGCACAAAGTGGAGGTATTTGTGTTTTTGTAGGTACGGTACGAGAGTTTACCCAAGGTGAGGCTGTCGTCTCCCTAGAGTTTGAAACGTATGAGAAAATGGCGCTTAAGGAGATGGATAAAATCGCTTCGGATGCGCTTGAAAAATGGAAATTGAACAAGGTTATCATCCGCCATGCCGTCGGACTCAAAAAAGTGGAGGAACCCGTGGTAGTGGTTGGGGCTTCATCGGCCCACCGTGATGCTTGTTTTGAAGCATGCCGTTATCTGATAGATACCTTAAAGGAAACCGTACCAATTTGGAAGAAAGAGGTATTCGAGAATAAAGCGGTTTGGGTTTCCGCACACCCTTGAAGTGACACATAACGGCCAAGTTTGATGAGCTAGCTAAGCCAGTCAATAACCCCGACAACTGCAATACATCAATATGACAAAGCAACTTTCACATATAGACGAATCCGGTAAGGCTTCGATGGTCGATGTTTCGGAAAAGAAGGTAAGTGCAAGGACGGCGATTGCCTCGGGGAAAGTGGTGTTCCCTAAAGCTGTTTTTGAAACTTTGGCTGCGCAAGACTTTTTGGGCCATAAGGGTAGTATCATTCAAACAGCGGTGATTGCAGGTATTCAAGCGGTGAAGAAGACAGCTGAGTTGATTCCCCTTTGCCATCAGCTCGGGCTTTCCAAGATACAGATCGATATCACCCCTGAAGATAAGACCCTGCAGATCAGGTGCCTTGTGAAGTGTAAGGAACAAACAGGAGTAGAAATGGAAGCTCTGACCGGCGTCTCCGTGAGTGCCCTGACTATTTATGATATGTGTAAAGCACTGTCACACGACATCAAAATTTCCGAAATTCAATTGGAACAAAAAACGGGAGGGCAGCATGACTTCAAACGCTAAATTATATGGACTTGTCCTATCTGGTGGAAAGAGCACCCGAATGGGCACGGATAAGGGATTGATCGAATACCATGGAGTGCCGCAGCGTGAGCATTTGTATCAACTGTTGACAAAGGTATGTGAAGAGGCCTTTATGAGCATTCGAACGGAACAGGAAGCGGAGATACCATCGGAATATCAGACCATTGTGGATTTAGACGAGTATCGTGGGCCGTATAACGGGCTGCTTTCCGCACATAAGAAACATCCCGAAGCCGCCTGGTTGGTCTTGGCCTGTGACCTACCCTTGATGGATGTAGAGGCTCTGCGGGAATTGATTTCCGAACGAGACCACAGTAAGCAAGCTACGGCTTTTGCACTAAGGGAAAACCCGTTACCTGAACCATTGTGCGCCATATGGGAACCACACGCTTTTCAGGATTCTTTGGTTTATTTGGAAAGCGGGGTGGGTACCTGCCCTAGAAAATTCCTGATCAACCATGATACAAAATTGGTGTTCCCCAAAAACGCAAACGTTTTGTTGAACGCCAATTCGGAAGCGGAATACAAAGAGGCCCTTGACAAACTTTCCGTAGAATAATAGAAAAATCGTTCTAGAGTAAAATGGAAGGCGCTCTGAAAAAGCGCATTCCGGCCTTTTCACTATATTAGACTAATGAACCCAAACCGCTACACTCGACAGACCATTCTAAAAGGTTTTGGATCTGAAGGGCAACAAAAACTGGCCGATGCCAAAGTGCTTGTAATCGGAGCAGGAGGACTTGGCGTTCCTGTATTGACCTATCTGAATGCCATGGGCGTCGGTAAAATCGGAATTGTAGATAACGATACTGTTTCCATTACCAATTTACATCGGCAAGTACTCTATGGGCAAGGTGATGTCGGGCAATCTAAAGTAGTTGCCGCGTTGGAGAAGCTCAAAGGGCAAAACTCAGATACCGAGCTGGTCGTATACCATACCTTTCTGGAGGTTAAGAACGCTTTGGAAATTATTCAGGCGTACGACATCGTCGTAGATGCCTCGGATAACTTTCCGACCCGTTATTTGGTCAACGATGCATGTGTTATGCTCCAAAAACCTTTTGTCTATGGGGCTTTACATGGATACGAAGGGCAGGTTAGCGTCTTTAATCATGCTGGCGGACCCACGTATCGTTGCCTCTTCCCACGGATGCCCAAAGAAAATGAAGTTCCGAATTGCAACGAGCATGGCGTATTGGGAATTATTCCTGGGATTATTGGAAACCTACAAGCCCTGGAAACCATCAAGGTGATTACCGGAATAGGGGAGGTGCTTTCGGGAAAACTCCTGATTTTTGATGGTCTACAACAATCTTTTCGGAAAATAAAATTCAAGCTGCAACCCAAGAGTCTTCAGATACAAAAGCTTCAAGATTATTATGAGTGGAATGACCCTTGTGAAATCATTCCGACCGTCGAAGCGGATGCTATTCAAAAGTTGTTGGCGGAGGAGGCACAGATTGTGGACGTCCGTACGGATGAAGAATATGAAAACTACCACTTGCCCAATTCGATCCATATTCCTCTTAATGACTTGGTTGCAAATGAGGGCAGCATTGATTTTTCCCGTCCGGTATATCTCTTATGCCAATCCGGTAAGCGCAGCGAGATGGCTTTACGACAACTTCGTGAAAAGCATCCGGAAAGTTCCCTTTTTAGTATTTTAGGAGGACTAAACCAGTACTTGGCTGCATGCTCTTGACCGTTCCCGAACTTTTAATGTTAATGCTGGGCTTTTTGGTCATAGCGACCTTGTATTCTTCAGTAGGTTTCGGGGGTGGATCCAGTTATTTGGCACTCCTTGCTCTGGTCTTCGTCAGTTTCTTTGCTATTAGAAGCACCGCTTTGGTCTGTAATCTCATCGTGGTTTCTGGTAGTAGCTACTTGTACTTTAAAAAAGGACATCTCGATTTTAAAAAATTTCTGCCGTTTATTCTGACGAGTATTCCCATGGCTTTTTTAGGAGCCCGATTTCGACTTTCTGAAGAGGTGTTTTTTATCCTTCTAGGGAGTGCCCTGATCATCTCCGCTTTGGCGTTGATCTTTCAGACCGTCAGGCTCAAAAAGTCTGAGGAGGTGAGTGCGCATTACCCTGCTTATGTTACCTATTTGTTGGGTGCGGGAATTGGTCTGTTGTCGGGATTGGTAGGTATCGGTGGGGGCATTTTTTTGGCGCCGATTCTCAATCATATGAAATGGGACAAGTCCATCAAGATTGCGGCCCTCGCTAGTTTTTTTATCCTAGTGAACTCCGTATCGGGTATTGGGGGCTTGTTGACAAATGGCACTTTTGAATTACCTTGGATTGAAGCGGTTGGTCTTATGGTCGCTGTGGGGATCGGTGGTCAGATAGGTATTCGCTTAAGTTTAAGTAAGCTGACGGGCAAGGGTATTAAAATCGTAACCGCCATTCTTGTTTTGACGGTGGGCATACGCGTATTGCTCGTAAACGGACTGCAACTTCAGTTTTAAACCGCTTTCAGTTCTCAGAAACCGGTGCTGTATACCACTTCTTTCCCCTTTTTGAATTCCACTTCCTTTACGGAACCGGCTCCTTCAAAATGTATGGTGATGCCTTTGATTTTTAGTGCTGGGCTCGGCACCTCCATTTGATAGACCAAGTTGTCATTGATCAGAACATCAAGTTTTTGGTCTTTTGAAATACATTTTAGATTTACGTATTCGGCGAAGTCGACCCCAAAATCGGAAAGGTCGTTTTTCTTCCCATTGATAAAGTCTTCAAAGGTCATCAAGGTCAGTTCAGAAGCGCATCCTTTTTTGGATAAGGGAATACCAATGGCACCGCCGTCGTACAAAATGAATATCCGTACGTTTTGACAAGCACTACTGCCGAGGTCAAAATTGTTCTTTACGGTAGCTAGCATTTCGAAATCATTGGTGTATAAAGGCCCGAAATCTCGAACTTGATAAAAACTTACCACCACAGTTGCTGTTTTGGGCTCCAAATTATAGGAAGTGACCGTTTCATAATCGATTTGCAAGAGGCTGTCGCGATAAAATTCTTCTTCCTCTAGGTAAATGGGTACCGAATCTCGTTCTATCATTCCCAACCAATCATTTGTGGTGATAAACACATCGTTCTCCCTAACAATTGAATCATCTACCACCAATTTTGATTTAAAAAACCCGGGATGGTAGTATATACTGGTAGCGACACTGTCATTCTTGTCGACAATCAGGCGCTTGTTGCGGTCCCAGTCTTGTTGTATTTCCAATTTGGAACCATTTTGCGCGGCTTTCGCTTGATACTCGAATACTACGGAATTCGGAATCCCCTCACTGACTGGGCGACTGGCAAATTCAAAATCACTCGAATCGTAAACAGCTGGCTTATTTTGCGCGTTGAAAATGGACTTTCGAAAGAACATTAAAAGTGCCCCCACAGCTAGTAGTGATGCTATCAGGACACCGATTTTGTTCCGTTTTGTACTGCCAACCATTTTCGGCGGTGTGTATTCCGCTTTATGCGCAGTTACGAAAGTCCTCCAATTATCGTAGCCGGCGAATTCAGAGAGAATATCGAGTGTGGCAATACTAGGGTTGGCAACCAATTCCGCCCGCCCCCAGATACGCTTTAGGGTTGTTACGCTCAGTCTTTTGTTGGTATACTCGAAAATACGCTCGCTTAACACTTCAAAATCCTTGTTGCTCCAGGTAGTTCCTTTTCCCCAGCCGAGTTTGGTTTCGATAATCGCTACCAAAGGGTCTTTCATATATAAGGTCGATTTGTCCATAAAAATAAAGCGTGTCTTTGAGGTGGAGGCTTTTGAACAAAATTAAACAAGATTGAACAGATTCATTCAATCCGAATCGTTTTGTGCCTTATTAATTTTAACGAAAGTCAATTGTAAATCAAAAAACAAACAGTAGTAAAATGAACAACACGGTAAAAACAGGAATGCTATGGTTCACCATCTTATTGATGGGGAGTATAACCTATGGACAAAAGAACAAAGGCAAGAAGAACAAGGAAATCCAATTTCCAATGACTGAAAAGCATTGGGGCGCGGTTACGGACAATGTGGAATTTTTTAATTACAAATCGGTTCAGGCCGTACGCAGTACCAATGACAACGGATTTGGTATTATGCTTAAGGATTTTGAATTCACCAATGGTACGATCGAATTTGATGTGGAATTAAAGGGAATGGGGTTTCCCGGGATCGATTTTCGGGTCGATAAGGATACCTTGAATTCGGAGAAATTCTACATCCGATATTTTGGCACTCCTGATGACTTAAGACGAACAACTTTACAATATGCTGCCGTGTTGGATGGTGTGAACCTCTGGGATCTCACTGACGAATATCAGGCAGCCGCGCCCATATACGAAGGAAGATGGAATCATGTCAAATTGGTCGTTAACGGAAAGCAGATGAAAATTTATGTGAACGATAATGAACGCGCAGCGTTACATATTCCAGCACTGGAGGGGATTACCCAATCAGGGGCCATTACACTTTCCGGTAACGTGGTCTATGCGAATTTCGTTGTCCGCCCGAACGTGACCGAAGGCTTGCCCTCTGATGAGGGGTATGATGCGACCTATAGTGATTCAAGATACCTCAGAAATTGGTCCGTGACCGACCCGTTGGACTTTCCGTTCGGTAAGGATATGATGCGCGGCATACCGAGAAGTCCTGGGGTGGCTATTGCCTCCGACTTATTTGATAGTACCGCTGTTTGGAAACCGATCAAAGCTGGGCGTAGGGGACTGGTCAATCTCACCCGTCAGTTTGGGGGTGTCGAACAGGGCGAACGCAAATTGACTTGGCTGAAGACCACCATTACTTCAGAAACCGATCAAGAAAAGAACGTGGATTTAGGATTCAGTGATGAGGTATGGGTGTTCATCAACGGACAACCGCTACTCACCGACAAAAACTACTACGGTTCACCAGGAATGAAGGAACCAAGGGGAAGATGTACTATTGATAACACCGCTTTCCGCCTTCCACTGCAAAAAGGAGAGAATGAGATTCTGATCGGTGTCTCAAACTACTTTTTTGGATGGGGAATCATTGCGCGTATGGCCGATACCAACGGGTTGAAGTTCGCTCCTTAAAACTAATGGAATCTATTTCTAAAGACAGTATAAAGATGTATACAATCTTTCTAAAATTTCTGATTTTGGCCCTTTGTATCGCGCAATTCTCCTGTAAGGAAACTGAAAAGAGAATCGATATCAGTCATGAATTTCCCTTTACTTCGGAACATTGGACAGTTGAAAATGCAGATGGAACCGAGGCGGAGATAACTATTAAGGAGTTCAAGGGAAAACCGGGTATTGCATTGAAAGCAAGCCAAATTGCCTATTTAAAATCCGGTGATTTCAAGAATTTTGAAATGGAATTCTATTGCAACGGGGCCTATCCGGGCCTTGGTTTTAGAATTCAGGATAAGAAAAACTATGAATACCTCTACCTTAGAGTTCCTTCTAGTACTAAAAAAGATGCACTGCAATACATTCCAATCTACAAGGGCAGTTTGCCTTGGCAGTTGTATAATTATCCACAATATGAGGGAAAGGCCACCTTTCCCTTTCAAACCGTTGGGGCCTTTCCAACGCGTATAGCAGACGAATTGATAGATGGGAAGCTGAACCAAAAGCTTCTTGATCAATTCACGGAGCAGGCAATTTCCCTTTCGAGTGAGGCCGAGGTAATCCGTGGTGAGGAGTCATCTGGTTATATTTTCGACCCCCACGACAGCACCGCATTGCTTTTTGACAAGGTGAACGAACGAATTGAGTTTTCCGATTTTCGGATTTGGGTTCATATCAAACTCGAAGTAGTGGAAGACGAAATGTCGGTATATGTGGAGGATATGGAAACCCCATCCTTCATTGTCACGAATTTAAAGCGCAATACGGCTAGCGGCGGTATTAGTTTGATTAGCGATTTTGGCGAAGTCTACTTTCGAAAAGTCCAAATTGCTGAACTTGAGGAAGCGAAAGATACGGGAACCAAAGTATCCAGCGTAGCATTATCGAAAAATTACTTGACCCAATGGCAACTATCGGAAATGTTCAACAAAGACACCATCAATTTTGTAGCACAACTAGATTCGGTTCTAGTAAACGGCAAATTCAAATCGATAGAAGCTGATGACGATGCGCTTGTAAATATCAGTCGCTTTTATGATGACATGACAAAAACCGTAGTTTTAAGACATACCCTTGAATCGGATGCGGACAGACAGGTGCGATTGAATTTCGACTATGCCGATCATCTCGCTATCTTCCTTAATTCCGAGGTGCTCTTTGATAAGGGTATGGATTTTCAACCGCCCAGCACAAAAGGTATGGAAGGAAGGGTTTTTGTGGATGACGAAGAGGTATCGCTCAACTTGAAAAAAGGCCAGAATACCCTGTGTTTTATGCTTTCTGCGGACAATCGTCAAAAGTTTAATTGGGGCGTTATCGCCAAATTGGAAAGCCTAAAGGGTATTACATCAAGGTAATTATGCAGCTTCGCCCTTGCGGACCATGCGAACGCGAAGAAACCGATAAAAATACTTGAAGTTGCCGTTGTACCATATTGCGAAGATGAAGGAGATATAAATCAGCCAGTCTGGAATGCTCAGGGCAGTGGCAAAATATGTTTTTAATAGTAAGCAAGTCAAGGCGACGATCGCAATGCTCAGTGCCACCCAGGTTCTTTTATCTTTTCGATTCAAGAGAATCATGAAGATGATGATGAGACCCATAATGGGTTTGGTATGTAATAAGATCGGTACTAGGGTGGCATATTCGATATCGAAAAACAGTACCATCGCACTCATATAAGCGGTCATACAGAGCGGACACTTGGGGATGAGAATTAATAACAGGGTAGAAAAAAAGGACATGGAGCCATTTGCTGCATCCAATTTCTTAGGAGCTCCAATCTTGGTAGCACAGCATCCTGTCTTTACGGTTTCCATAGTACGGTATTACC
Source organism: uncultured Flavobacteriaceae bacterium (assembly GCA_947494565.1). Lineage (GTDB taxonomy): Bacteria > Bacteroidota > Bacteroidia > Flavobacteriales > Flavobacteriaceae > Maribacter_C. The sequence continues at coordinate 62,122 of CANLVG010000016.1, forward strand.
ATTTTGCTCTATAAGATACAAAAGGATACACCTCATTCGCAAAAAAATGGCTTTTATTTTGCGGTAGTATCAAAAAACCATCGGTTTTGACCAGATTGGCAAAATCGCCTGAACCGTTGCCCTTGATCGCTTCGGCTACCAATGAACCATCAGTTCGACTTTCAAGAGTGGCTTCTAGAAAATACACTAAATCAGGTTTGAATTCCACGTCATTTTTCAGTTTGACGTATAGGATCTCCGGGGTTAGACCTAATGATCTCTGCAACCAAAACCGCAGGTACATATAGACACAAACAAATGATGACACCGGATTGCCGGGCAGGGCAAAAATCTTTTTTCGATCTGTAGTGCTTCCAAACCAAAAGGGCTTCCCCGGGCGTTGCTGAATTTTGTGAAAGTGTTTTTTTACCCGTAGTTCCTCAAGCACATCAGGTAAATAATCGAACTTTCCTTTTGAGACTCCCCCGGTAAAGACCAAAAGGTCGTACTCGGTCAAGGTCCTTGAGATGACTGTTAGCATTTCGATCTTATCGTCGGCCAAATGATGTAGGTCTGCAGTGATACCCCATTCTTTGAGGGTCGCTTGAATACCGTAGACATTGGACCTTCGAATCTGATGTAATTCGGGTTGTTCATCCACTGCCACCAATTCATCCCCTGTAGAAAAAATGATGACCCTTGGCAGTTGTTTCACCGCTAAACTTGCTTTTCCGACAGCTGCCGCGATATTGATTTCGGCACTTGAGAGCCGTTCTCCCTTGTTCACGATTATGGAACCTTTTGAGATGTCCATGCCCTTGAAATGCACATTTTGCCTGTGCCTCAGGGCATCGAGCTGAATAGTGGCGTTCGTATCCGTAATGGACAGATCTTCATAGCGAATTACAGTGTCAACACCCTTGGGCATAATCGCTCCGGTCATCACTTCAATGCAATGGGAAGGGTCTTTCAAGGTCTGCTGCGGACTTCCGGCAGCGGCGGTCGATTCTATCCCAAACGTACGTTGCCCCTTTTCAAAGGCGCTATGTGCGATGGCTATGCCATCCATGGTCACCCGATCAAAGGGCGGAAAGTCACGGTCGGCTACCAAGTCTTCCGCTAGAAAACATCCAATACACGCACTGAGTTTTAGGTTCTCCGTAGGGAAATTCCCTTGGTGTTCATCTAGTATCGACAGCGCTTGTTCGTAGGGGATAAAGGTATTTTCTTCCATGGGTCATATTGAGCGGAGTCGAACTGCTTTTTGGTATGTCTATTTCTCGACTCCGCTGGAAACGACAGACATAATTTTATTACCCACCGATACTGCTCATGCTCTGCATGGCTGACTTTGGACTCTTCCGAGCTCTTTCGGCTTCGAATCCATCTTTGGGCTTCAAGCGGATAATTTCGCTGAATTTATCGGATAGCTCCTGATCGCTAACCCCTGATCGCATAAAATCACGTATGTTGAACACACCATCATCGTACAAGCAGCTTTTGATTTCACCCTTTGATGAAATACGGAGACGGTTGCAAGTATTGCAAAAGGTTCTTGAGAATGCCGCAATGACACCTATATTTCCTTGGTATTCCGGAACTTGATATAGGGTTGCGGTATCACCATGAGCGCTGGGCAGTTGCTCTAAATCGGCGTAATTGGTCTTAAGGTCCGAAAAAATATCCCGGGCCGAATACATTTCAAGATTTTCCTTATACCCTCCATTGAACGGCATTTCTTCAATAAAACGAACGTCAACGGGATAGTCTTTCGCGAGCTCCGCTAAGGGAATGATATCTTGGGTGTTGATTCCCTTCATGATAACGGCATTGAGTTTGATCTTGAAGTTATGGTCAACCAACATATGAAAGGTTTCCATCACCTTTTCGAAATCATCTCGCCGTGTAATTTTATGAAATCGTTCTTTATCCAACGAATCGATACTGAGATTGATTTTAGTAATACCGAGTTCCTGTAATCGTGGAATATGCCTTTGTAATAAGGTGCCGTTCGAAGTGATATGAATGGATTTGAATGCCTCAAGCTTGGCAGTATTCTCTAGCAGTTGCATGAAATCTTTTCTAAGAAAGGGCTCACCTCCCGTAAAACGCACTTTCCGAAAACCCAGGCCACCCAAAATGCGCAGTAGTCTTGTGATTTCTTCATAGCTCAATAAATGCGCTTTAGGCTCATACGGAATACCGTTGGCGGGCATGCAATAGAAGCAACGCAAATTGCAACGATCGGTCACCGCAATGCGTACATAGTTTATGGTTCTATCGAACGAATCTTTCATAGCAATCAATATCCGTAGTTTATAAAATTCAATATAGCTAATTTTCGATATATTAGGGGAGCTATTTAAGAAAGAAATAAGTATTGGACTCCCTATGAAAGAAATCAAATCGATATTAAAACTCTATAACTCCTTTAAAAATTCTGGAGAGAAGTGTGCCATTGCACAGGTGGTACGCGTAGAGGAATCTTCTTATCGCCGTGAAGGGGCCCGAATGTTGGTTTTTGAATCTGGCGTGTTCGAGGGGGGCATTAGTGGGGGATGTCTAGAAGGTGATGCCTTACAACGTTCGCAGATCGCTATTCTTAAACAGCAACCCTCGATCGTCACTTATGACACGTCGAAAGAAAACGAAATAGGGGTCGGACTCGGTTGTAACGGTGTTATCGATGTTTTGATCTCTCCGATTTCCGAGAGTTCCTCGACCTTGGAAATGCTTCAAAAATGCGTTTCGGACAGAGGTTTTCATATCATCGCTACCGTAACCGCTTTAACTGGAGATCTCAATGGCATACCCCTCGGGAAGAGTTTTTACTACGATAAGGATACGGCTTCGATGGAAGATTGTAACCACGACGGACTCAAAGGTTTTCTACAGCATAGCATTCAGGAAGTTTTGGAACAACAAAAATCGCGAACATATCATTTTCAGGAAGAAGGAGTTAAAGCCAGCATTTTTATCGAACTGATTCCTCCGCAGTTTCACTTGGCGGTGTATGGTGATAATTATGATGTATACCCGATACTCGAATTGGCCAAGCTGATGGATTGGGAGGTGAGCCTCACCGGTAATATTCAAAAGTTGAAAAAAGAAAAGCTACAATCCGTAGCCAATTTGTATCCGAAGGATTTTGAGGAGCGACCCGCCATTGACGAGCGCACGGCGATCATTCTAATGGCACATGATTACAAGACCGACTATGCCAATCTGCGCACCTTAATACAAAGTCGCGCTCCGTATATCGCTTCGTTAGGACCACGAAAGCGTTTTGATAAAATGGTTAGGGAATTCAAAGCCAATGATATGACGTTTTCCAAAGAGGAATTGGCACGTATCTATGCGCCTTGCGGATTGGAAATAGGAGCCAATACTCCGGAGGAAATCGCCTTGAGTCTGTTCAGCGAAATTTTAGGTGTCTTCTCTAATAAAGAGGGAGGCATGCTTCGTAAAAAGAGTGGACCGATCCACGAACGGGATTAGCTTTTGATGGTTCCCTTATAACTGTTTATAAGCCTATCGCTTCGGCTCCGCTCAGCGACCATTTCATTTCGGCATTAGTGGCTTTGGCTTCGCTCAGCCACCGCTTTGTTTAGGTCATTTTAAACGGACACTGAGCGTAGTGGAGGTGGGCGTTTTTGTTTGAAATTAGTGGCTTCGGCTTCGCTGAGCCACCGACTTACAATCTGATGGTTCAATAAGAACTATATGGATTGCTGTTGTTTTTTGAATAAACGGAACCCCACGAATAACCCCAAAAGGCCGACTGCGGTACAGACCAAAAACCAATGAAAAAGTTGATATTTATTGATGAGCATTCGGTAGAAAAATGTAACGGCAAAAAGCATTAAACCAATAATTTCCCATATCCGATGCTGTTCCAGTCGTACGGTTCCGTCAAAAGTCGGCATCCGGTTGAAAAGGACCTTCAAAACATTCCAGTCCCAAAGTAAGAGCAAAATGTTGGCCAGTAGCATGAAGCCGGTCACTACTGGTGTATAACCAAAATCGAAGGAAAGGGTGATGATGAAAATATTCAGGATAATGGGTAGGTTGATCAAGGCTCCGAGTTTTGAATACCGTTGCGTCATAAGAAGAAAGCCGGCGATGAGCTGCCCCAATCCAATGAATTTCCAATACAAGCCAGATTGGTATAGGGTCTCAAAAAAGTGCCAAGCACTGTTGATCGGGTTTTCCGCCCCACTTTCTGAAGTAAAACGAAGTCCTTTTATTTTGATCAAACTAGCAAATACAAAGGTGCCGCCAATCAGGTATCTGGTATATATGATAAAAATCTGTGCCCAGACCTGGTTTTTCAATTTTTCCATCTTCAGGGTTATTGAGGGTTAGTAGATGATTGGATGTGTAAGGAAGACGTATGGCCAACGGCTTTGTTACGATATGGCCCAGAAAAAAGCGTTTTTAGCTTTTCGACCGTTCTTTTAACATTCGATCATAGCCCAATTGGGCAATTACATCCTGGGATAAAGTATCAGCATCCCTTTGGCCCAAAAGTAAATTAGCAGCAATAAGACCATAGGCCATCGCCCCTTTGGCTCCCACACCTGAAAGTCCGGCTATGACTACGAAATTCTTCTCCTTATGTAGATTTTCATCATAAATTTGGGTCACATAAGGCACTTCGTTATCCGTAAGGCTATAAATGCAAGAGTATTGATTAACTAGTTTTATATGCATGGCTTCAATGGGTAGATTTAGCACTTTAAGATATTCCACTAGCTTTGCTTTGGACCAATAAATTTCCTCTTGACTTAATTTTTGGCCCCATATGTCATCAGGATCTTTCACAGAAGATCGTTGAAAATGGCCGCCGGTTTTGATTGTAGGATTGCCTTTTGCATCGTAATTTTCAATCATAGCGAAGAACTCTTCAGCTTGATCATGGGGCGAACGGTCGATTAACGGGAATCCGTTTTTCAATTGCGCTTTCTGCTCCGGATTAAGATGCTGCCAATGCCCATCCCTTAGCTCAAAAAACGCCAAAAAAACCCGTTTGGGCCGAATCAATGACTGAAAATAAGGTGCCCGATGTCGAAGTAAGGTACCGGTGTAGGCGCCAGCCGCGCTAATCAACTGCCGGGCAAAAAGTGCCTGCAGGCGTTGTTTTGTTTTCCTTGCCGAAACCTTATAGTGGTCGCCCTCTCTTTCGATTCCTATCGCTTCGGTTTGATACATAATTTTACCCCCTTGTAATGTAATAGCTTGATGTAACGCTTGAATAAGTTTTTGCGGACTGAATGTGCCCGAATTGGTTTTATATTCTCGTTGTAAGAAGGTGCCTTCCTTTAATTTCACACCGAATTTGGCTTTACCTTCCTCAGGGGTGGTGGCAATCTCAAAATGCACATCTTGCCGCTCCAAATTCCGCACTAGTCGGTTTAGTTCCTCTTGCCTTGCGATATAGGAGATGGGAGTGGTCGTATAGATGTCTTCGATAGTCATCTTGACCCCTTTTCGGTTCAAATAGCGTATCATGTTTTGGACTTCCCTAACGGAACGGTCATTTAAGATAGACCACAATGCATTGTCCTCTATATTACTGCTTCTCGTAATCCTTGCCATTCCCTTACTGGATCCCTTGTGGTAATTTTGCCCCTGTTGCTCGATGAGCAATACATTTTCACCTAGGTTTGAAAGGTGCCAAGCGGCTGCACTGCCCATTAATCCACCTCCCAGGATAATCACATCATATAGCATTTTTTCATCCGATGTCATAAGGTTGTAGGGTTCCGTTTCTAGGTTCTTCGTTCCCAAAGGATATTGCTTTCGCGTTGTTTTGCAACTTCTTGCGTAATGATTTCAATCGCTTTTTGAATGTCTTCCGTAGTGGTCTGTTTGCCGATGCTTAGGCGTAGGGAGGCATAAGCCAAAGTACGGGTGATGCCCATAGCTAACAGTACATGCGAAGGTTCTACTGAAGCGGAATTACAGGCGGATCCATTTGATACCGCAATCTGACCACTTAATGCCGTCAATAAGGAAGTACCATCGACATACGGAAATGATAAGTGGGCCGTATTCGGCAGTCGGTGCGCCCCTGAAGTATTGGAAACCACCAGTTCGATGTTGAGTAAACCATTTTCTAATTCGTCTCTCAGATTTTCTAACCGTACCGTTTGCCCGTCTAAGTTTTCGTAGGCCAATTCGATGGCTTTCGCCATTCCTACGATCAGCGGCGTGTTGATGGTACCTCCCCGCTGTCCTTTTTGTTGTCCACCCCCCTGAATAAGACTAGGTAAGGCCTGTCCGTCTTCGTTTCCTTTGATATAGACCAATCCGATACCCTTTGGGCCATACACTTTATGTCCTGAGAAACAAGCGAAGTCTACCTGTGATAGCACATCGTTGACTTGAATTTTCCCTAAGGCTTGCGTCGTATCCGAAAAAAGGAGGCTTCCATGGTCATGAACGATTTTTGCGATTTCATCTAAAGGTTGAATAATGCCAGTTTCATTATTGGCATATAGTACCGCCACTAAGATAGTATCGGATCGCAAGGCGTTGCGCAGCGCTTCGGAAGAGACCAACCCTTTGTGGTCAACATCCAAATAAGATACTTCAAACCCTTCTTCCTCCAGGAATGCACAGGTATCCAAAACCGCTTTGTGCTCCGCGGTAGTGGTGATGATATGTTTTCCCTGCGATTGTCTTTTTCGGGCCACCCCCTTGAGTATCATATTGATGCTTTCTGTTGAACCCGAGGTATAAATTAAATCCGTTGGGGAAACTCCAATCTGTTTGGCGATGGAAGCTGTTGCCTCTTCGACCGCACTTTTTGCTAACCAACCAAAGGGATGATGATTGCTCGAGGGATTGCCAAAGTTTTCATGGAAATAAGGTAGCATCGCATCCACAACCTCCTTGTCACAGGGGGTTGTCGCGTTGTAGTCAAAATAGAGACGGGTGTTCATGGTAGTACCGCTTTTTCATGGCGGACTTAAAGGTAAGGATTATCTTAAAATAGAGACCTGGACCGTTATTGTCGAAATGAATAAGGAGTCTTGTGCGCTACTTTATGAAATCGTTAAACAAAACCTATTCGATTTGCTGTATCAAAAAAAATAAGATATATTTAGTACTTATCCCTTAATAAAACCCTTAAAAAATTATGATTCCAGCTAATTTCACCTATCACAGGGCCGCCTCGGTAAGTGAGGCTATTTCCTTGTCTCAAGAACTCGGTGAGGAAGCAAAATACATGTCGGGCGGACATAGTCTGCTGCCGATGATGAAACTGCGTTTTGCGACCCCCGAACACATTATCGATATTAGTAAAATCGACGGTCTTTCCTATATAAAGGAAGAAGGCGATTTGCTTAAAATCGGTGCGTTGACCACCCAAACGGAAATGGAGCACAACAAGCTGCTGAAAGAACAGTATCCCATCTTCGGGGATGCCATTTGGTTAACCGCCGATCCCTCTGTGCGCAACTGTGGAACCATTGGTGGCAATATCGCGCATGGTGATGCGGCTAACGATCAACCTGCCTTAATGCTCGCTGTACGGGCTACGATTATTGCAGCAGGAGCCGATGGGGAGAAAACGATTCCCATTGATGAGTTTTTCCACGGTTTTTATATGACCGCCTTGGAAGCTGGTGATATTTTGACCGAAATTCAAATTCCGAAGGCCAAAAAGAACAGTGGAGGTGCCTATCACAAAGTAGAGCGCAAAGTTGGGGATTACGCCACGGCAGGAGTTGCGGTACATATAGAATTGGATGATGATGGAATATGTCAGCAAATCGGTATCGGGCTCACCAATGTTAGTGCAGTGCCCATGCGATTAGAACGAGGAGAAGAGGTGTTGCGGGGTAAAAAGATTACGGATGAATTGATTGCTGAGGTAAGTCAAATCGCTAGTGAAGACTGTGAACCGGAATCGGATTTAAGAGGTTCTGAGGCCTATAAAAGGTCCATAGTACATACGATAACAAAGAGAATGTTGAACAAAGCTTTGGAAAGAGCGCGAAATAATTAAGAAATGGCAAAACATAAAGTTACAATGACAATAAATGGGGAAAGCGTGACTGCCGAAGTTGATTCGCGCTTGCTCTTGGTCCATTTTATTCGGGAAAATCTAGACTTGACGGGTACACATATCGGTTGTGATACCTCTAACTGTGGTGCCTGTACCATCTTATTGGACGGTAAGTCGGTTAAATCATGTACTTACCTAACGGTTCGTGCCGATGGAGCGGATATTACCACCATCGAAGGGATTGCTGCAGAGGGTACAAATCATCCGTTACAGCAGGCATTTCACGACCAGCACGGGTTACACTGTGGATTCTGTACCCCTGGAATGATCATGCGTTCTATTGATTTATTGAAGAATAATCCAAATCCGACCGAGGAGGAGATTCGATGGGGGATTTCTGGCAATCTATGTCGTTGTACCGGGTACAACAACATTGTGAAGTCGGTACAACAAGCCGCCCAAGAAATGCAGAAAGAATCCGAATCCGTATAACCGCTAAAGAAATCAATTATGTTTAAATGTAAAACATCAGCAGAAGTTGGCGGAATGGGTCACTCTGTGAAAAGAAAGGAAGATGCCCGTTTTTTACACGGGAAAGGCAATTATGTAGACGATGTAAAACTACCGGGCCAGCTGACTATGGTCATGGTCCGTAGCCCGTATGCCTATGCCAAGATAAAAAGCATCAATAAGGAGAAGGCCTTGGCCATTGATGGCGTATTGGCCGTCATTACCGGTGAGGACTTGGCTCAGTACAATCTGCACTGGATGCCCACCTTGTTGTCGGATACGCAAATGGTATTGCCTACCGATACGGTCATGCATCAATCGCAAGAGGTCTGTGCAGTGATTGCTACGGATAGATATATTGCAGTTGATGGTGCGGAAGCCGTTGAAGTAGATTACGAACCGATGCAAGCGATCGTAGACCCTTTTACCGCTTTGGATGATGATGCGCCCTTATTGCGCCCTGATAAAGAAGGACAGGAAGACAATCAAATCTACCACTGGGAGCGTGGTGACCGGGCCAAGACCGATGAGGTCATCGCCAACGCCGATGTGGTCGTCAAAGAACGCATCTATCTACCTAGAATTCACGTGGCTTCCATCGAGACTTGCGGCTGTGTCGCTTCCTACGATAAGGATACCCAGAAACTATTGGTATATCTGACCACCCAAGCTCCGCATGCCATACGTACGGTAGTGGCCTTGGTTGCCGGTCATGTAGGGCTTTCGGAAGAGAAAATACGAATCATTTCCCCGGATATCGGAGGCGGATTTGGAGGGAAGGTTCCCGTATATCCCGCATATGTAGTAGCCATAGCAGCGACCTTTTTGATTGGAAAACCGGTCAAATGGATTGAAGATCGTTCGGAAAACCTGGTCAATGGTTTTGCTCGTGATTATCATATGGATTGTGAATTGGCGGCTACCAAGGAAGGAAAAATACAAGCGTTCAAGGTTTCGACTTTGGCGGATCATGGGTATACCGATTCCTCAGCGAATCCATCAAAATATCCTACGGGAATGTTTTCTATTTGTACCGGATCCTATGACTATGAGCACGCTTTCGCGGAATTGGATGCGGTATATACCAACAAAGCCCCGGGCGGAGTTGCCTATCGCTGTTCATTTCGGGTTACCGAAGCGGTACATGCCATCGAACGGATGGTCGATAAATTGGCTGCGGAAATCGAAAAAGATCCGGCGCAATTGCGTTTTGAAAATTTCATCAAAAAAGAACAATTTCCCTATGCTTCCCCCTTGGGTTGGAGCTATGACAGCGGGGACTATGACGCAACCTTGAAAAAGGCTATGGACATGGTCGGTTATGACGACTATAAAAAAGAACAGGCCGAGAAACGCGCCCAAGGCAAGTTGATGGGTATCGGCATTTGCACCTTTACAGAGGTGGTCGGGGCAGGACCGTCCAAGGATTTTGATATCTTGGGTATTGCGATGTTCGACAGTGCAGAAATACGAGTGCATCCTACAGGGAAGGCTTTGGCTCGTTTCGGAACCAAATCGCAAGGTCAAGGTCATGAAACTACCTATGCTCAAATATTGGCGGAAGAATTGGGAATTCCCTATACCGATATCGAAATCGATGAAGGTGATACCGATACCGCGCCCTATGGTTTAGGTACCTACGCGAGTAGAAGTACTCCTACTGCAGGAGCGGCTGCGGCCATTGCGGCCCGTAAACTAAAGGATAAAGGAAAGAAGATAGCAGCACATCTGCTCGAGGTCAGTGAAGAGGATATTGAATGGGAAGTAGGGAAGTACTTTGTGAAAGGAGCTCCTGAAAAATCAAAGACCATACAAGATGTGGCTTTTGCTGCCTATACCAATATCCCTCCAGGAATGGAACCCGGATTCGAAGCGACACACTATTATGACCCACCAAATTTGACGTTCCCCAACGGCGCATACATCTGTGTTGTTGAGGTCGATGAAGAAACTGGTGCGATTGATGTAAAACGTTTCGTTGCAATCGATGATTGTGGAAATATCATTAATCCAATGATCGTTGAGGGCCAAGTGCATGGGGGATTGACCCAGGGCATTGCACCGGCGATGTATGAAGGTATTGAGTATGATGGGGAAGGAAACGTCTTGAACGGCACATTTATGGATTATTTGGTGCCTACGGCCGTAGAATCGCCCCATTGGGAAACCGGTCATACGATAACACCATCACCACATCATCCACTAGGTGCAAAAGGTGTGGCGGAATCACCTACCGTAGGTGCTCCACCGGCCATTGCCAATGCCATTATTGACGCCCTGTATCCCTTAGGGATCAAGCATTTGGATATCCCCATTACACCTGCAAAGGTTTGGGAAGCCATACAAGAAGCGAAGGCTAAGGCCTAGGTTGTGGTTCAAAGCTATGAGTATTGAGTTGTGAAATTGAATTTGGATGCTCGAAGCTCGATGCACGATTTTGGAAGTTTGGAATTTGTATTTTGGAGCTAGGAGCTAGGAGCTAGGAGCTAGGAGCTAGGAGCTAGGAGCTAGGAGCTAGGAGCTAGGAGCTAGGAGCTA
>CANLVG010000017.1 GCA_947494565.1 uncultured Flavobacteriaceae bacterium
TGATTTCTTTATTAACGATTGAAGTTTCTGTACTGGGCCCATTGAGACCTTTTACAATTTCTTAGGGATGAAAAATATTGTCCTGTTTTTGATTCTGTTGCTGTTCTGTTGATTGATGCTTTCATAATTATAGATTTTATATTGTTGTTTTTTAATTGACTTACACTTACTAGACGATAGATTTTTAATTTTGTTACAGTACTATGTATAAAAAGGTACTATTTTATGGATTATTTAACATTTCAAAAAATCACTTTAAACAATGATGATATTTAAGATATTCATTATCAGATACTTAAATTAAAATTCTGATTTTGATGTTCTTGTAGTAAAGACTAAGGATTTTCTTAATCGTTACACTATTTTCTTTTTTTTCTTCTGAGAGCTCTTGTATTGTATGTCGTTTTTTTGTGGTAAAAACTGGTTTACGGTCGTATGGGCATGTCGGTCTAAGGGTAGGGTAAAGTCGGGGATTTAATCTTTGACCGGGGGTAGTCCTAAAAATAGGAAGTGTACAACTCGGTAAGAGTTAAAATAAAAAGAAGGAAGGTGTGGCTAATGAATAGGGGAGTAGTCAGCGGGTCACGACCTTTAATTACATATCGATGTCGAATACCAAGGTATCCAACTCGGTCGCGGTCCATGGGGTGATCTTACCTTGGGTTCTAAAGCGAACGCCCCCAACTGTTCTGCTAGTCACTTCAGTACCTGAATTGCCCCATGCGTTTCTGATATAGGTCGCAATTGCTGCAATATCTTCATTTTGAAGCGTGGAAAAGGAGGGCATTTCAGGCAGGATATCTGGAGAGTCGTACATTTTTCCATCGACTTCAATGGGGCCTTGCATCCCATGTAAAAGAAGCATCGCCAGTTTTTCATCATCTTTTGTTACCCATTCCGATTTGTTAAGAGGAGGCGCAAAGCGTCTCATGCCTTCACCGCTGGTGCCGTGGCAACTAGCGCAGAGGTTCAAGTACTTTTGGCGCCCTTTCGCGAACACTTTGCTATCGATATTGGAAGGAATGCCGCTAACCATATCGGATTCAGATTCGGAACTCGTTGCAAGACCGCTCACAAGTGCATTTTTAATCCAGTGGGTTTCTTCATCCGCATAGGTAGCCGTGATTCGTCTGAGGCGATCAATGTCCGTTTCAGATTCGGAATTGACGATTGCGGTAGCTAAAAGTTCGAGCATGATCTCATTGGTTTGTCTATGCGGTACCTGCTCCTTTAATACTACTTTCAGCATATCCATTTCCCTGTTTTCCAAACTGCTCATGACTACATCCCTTGCCAGTGGCAACGGACCGTAGGTACTTAAAAATTTACGGGAGGTGGTCAAGGCCAAGGCCGAATTCAAATGATGACTTGACAAGACCATTTGCATCTTTAAAATGGGTGCCGCAGTATCATAACTATTTCGAACAAAGTCCTCTATTTCCAAAAGGATCTCGGGATTCTTTTCGGTATTTCGAATGGCAAGTCGTAAGGCTGCCTGTGCTACTTTGGGGTCCGAAGCGCTTAGGGCCGACAAATAGATATCCGCTTTATGATACCCTAAACCCTCCAGGGTCCAAAGGGCATGTAGCTGCCCTAGCGGAGTGCCCTTTTCAATCAATTCCCCCAAGAAAGGTGCTAGGCTTACGTCTCCCTGCTCCACCAATAGGCGTTGGGCCGTATCCCTAGTCCAACCATTCTTGCTGTCCAGTTGTTCGACCAGCTCCTGAGGATTCAATTTTGATAAATCAGGGGTTCCTATGGGTTCCTTATTTTTGGAGGTTATCCGCCAAATACGTCCCATATGTATGGGTTGGTCAAGTCCACGCTTCAACGTTTCTTCCCTAAGATAATCGGTCATGTAGGGGGCGTGTTGAATAACGCCCTTGTACATGTCTACGACATAGAGCGCACCGTCCGGGCCGGAAGCCAAAGAAATCGGTCTAAAACGTTCGTCTGTCGAAGCCAAAAACTCTTTACCGTCGTAGGTGTTTTTCGCCTGTAGCATGAAACCTTCCTCCCATAGTTCATTTTGTTTGATGAGGTTGGCAGTTGGTTCGCAAACGAAAGCATCACCATAATAGTTTTTAGGTAGCGCATGTCCGCGATGGATCAATGGGCCACAGGCGGAGGCAAATTCAAGAATCCGTCCTTTTTCATCCAATGTTCCGGGAACATACCCTCTATTGATCGCGGTATTACTGCGAATGGGAAATACTCTTCTGTCTAGGGTTAGTCCGTGATCGATCCCGGTCGTGGCCGTATGATGTCGATTTGCACTCAAGGCATTAGGGGGTACCAGATCGGCATGTAGCTGTGACCAATTGTAATTGTAGAATAAGCGCCCCGCATCATCGTGGCAAATACCCCATTGTCCGCGAAACTCGGTGGTATCCTTGACCCAACTAGTGTTGATTTTCTTATAGCGGAATTTCGATTTCGCGTTATAGAACCAATTGTCCAATCCTCTTAAAAGGCCATTAGCGGAATGTTCCGGCACACCCAGACCTCCATATAAGGAATCGATCAGTATTTTTTTGTCCGCCCTGAAATCCCCATCACTATCCGAAACAAACCATAACGGCATATTTTCCGCGACTAAAATACCCCCTTTGACTAGGGCCAATGCCCGAGGTAGTATCAGGCTGTCTAAAAAAGTCTGCCGACGGTCCATTTGGCCATCCCCGTTGTCATCGAACAACACGGAAATCCGTCCAATTTTATCCTCTTCGCCCGTCCCGTCAATGTCCTGCATGAAACCCAGCATTTCGGCTACCCAGAGTCGCCCTCCTGCGTCGAAGGTAATAGCCACTGGATCTTGTACCAGCGGTTCGGAGGCCACCAATTGAATCGTAAGGTTTGGATCGGCCAATTGAAAAGTTTTCAATGCCTCATCTGGTGAAAGGGCAGGCGAGATGGGCTTTTCACAAGCGTCACAAAAGAACAAGACCATTCCCCCTAAAAAAAAGCTGCGCGTTGTTTTTGTGAAACGGCTAAAATTCATCTTTTAGAAAATAAAACTTGCAATGTACACGCATAATGCGGCAAAAGTGCCGACCACAAGAGTACCTAAAGTATATACACGATATCCTGTCTTTACATCAATACCTGAAAATTGGGTCAAAATCCAGAAACCGCTGTCGTTCGCATGTGAGACCACCATCGCTCCGGCACCGATTGCCGCGACCACTAGAGCCTTATCAATTTCCGTAGAGAAGCCCATAGTCAGTAACAGCGGAGCTACGATAGATGCGGTAGTAATCAAAGCCACCGTTGAGGAACCTTGTGCCGTTTTGATCGCAGCACAGAGTAAAAAAGGAAGCCATATCCCTAAATTCGCACCCGATAGGGCATCTGCCAATACATCTGCAATACCGCTATTTTGAAGGATGGTTCCGAAAATTCCACCTGCACCCGTTATAAGGATGATGTTCGAGGCATCCGCCAAAGCCTTTCCGACCCAACCACTGGTGGCCAACATTTCATTATCCCATTTTTTAGGAAGTAAAAAGGCGAACAACATACCGATGATCAAGGCAATAATCGGAGAACCGATAAAGGAAATAAAAGCGATAAGTCCAGTGGTTTCTTGACCTTCAGGAAGGTTGAATTCCATGATGGACTTCCCAACAATCAGCAGGATAGGAATCAGAATGGGCAAGAAAGATTTAAAGGCGCTCGGGGCTTCTTTCATTTTCTCTTGAATGACTTCATCCGTAACTTCAGGGTTTGGGTCTATGAAGTGTTTAGATCCCATTTTTTTACAATAGAAGATAGCCAATATCAATGATAGGATACCGATGACCAAACCGACCAACATCACCAATCCGACATCCGCTCCGATGATTCCGGCAGCGGCTATAGGTCCTGGAGTAGGTGGAACCAAAACATGGGTAATCATCAGACCCAGAATCAATGCCGTGGCCGTACCTACTATGGAAAGTCCGGCGCGCTTGGTCAAACTCTTGTTCAAGGGATTCAGGATAATGAAACCACTATCCGCAAAAACCGGAATGGAAACAATAAAACCTACGATACCCATCGCCTCATGCACTCTTTTTTTGCCGATAACCTTTAGCACGACTTCCGCTAATTTGTAGGCCCCTCCGGAATGTTCCAGAAATGCTCCGATAATTACTCCTAAGACGATGACGATTCCTATTTTACCAAGAGTTACCCCAAATCCATCGTTTACGAATTTTACAATGTCGTCCAATGACATTCCTGAAAAAAGGGCAAAGAAAATCGCTGCGGCCAGGAGTGCTAAAAACGGATGCACTTTAAGCCGTACAGTGAGTAAAATAATAAGGAGTACACTAAGAACTAATAGGAGTATTGCAATCATAATAAGGTTGGTTTAATGTGCATCACGTGTCACTTTTGAACTGGATTTTCCCACCAGAAAATCAAGGTCGGCACCTAGGTGGGCTTGTTCAACAGTACTCGTATAAAGTTTGGTATAGCCTCTTTTCGCCTGAGGTTCTGGCGCTTTCCATACCGCTCTTCGCTTCTCAAGTTCGGCATCGGTTACTTCAAGATGTAATTTTCGATTCGGTACGTCCAGTACAATGTAATCACCACTTTCGACGAGACCAAGTACGCCTCCGACCGAAGACTCCGGTGATACATGTAGTACAACGGTTCCGAAAGCCGTACCGCTCATTCGGCCATCGGAAATACGGACCATATCCTTGATTCCTTTTTTCAGGAGTTTTTCCGGTATTTCCATGTTGCCTACCTCAGGCATTCCGGGGTACCCTACGGGCCCGACACCTTTGAGTACCATGACACTATTTTCGTCGATATCCAGATCAGGGTCGTCGACGGTGGATAGAAATTCTTCTATAGTCTCGAATACCACAGCTTTTCCACGGTGTGACATTAGCTCAGGTGTTGCTGCGGAAGGCTTAATGACCGCACCGTTCTCGCATAAATTACCATATAGAACCGCAATTCCCGCTTCTTTGATAATGGGGGAGTCAATCGGTGATATAACCTCTTTATTAAAGCACTCGGCATGCTGGTTGTTTTCTCCAATCGATTTACCATTGACCGTTATGGCATCGTTGTGTAAATGATCGGTCATTTCCTTGATGACAACGGGTAGCCCGCCAGCATCAAAAAAGTCTTCCATTAAAAAGGTGCCGGAAGGCATAAGGTTCACCAGTAGCGGGATTTTACTCCCCAAATCGTCAAAATCCTTTAGATCAAGTTGCACACCTATTCTCCGAGCTATCGCCGTTAGGTGAATGATGAAATTGGTGGAACCGCCTATTGCGGCATTTATTTTTATAGCATTTTCAAAAGCTTCCCGGGTCAATATTTTCGAGAGCTTCAAATCTTCTCTGACCATATCGACAATACGTCTTCCTGATAGTTGGGCCATCACTTTTTTACGTGAATCCACAGCAGGAATGGCCGCGGCCCCAGGCAAGGTCAACCCAAGGGATTCGACCATGCATGCCATGGTCGATGCTGTACCCATGGTCATACAATGTCCGGAACTTCGAGCGGAACATATTTCTGCTTCGATTTGATCTGCTTCGGTAAAACCTTCATTTTTGATTTTGTCTTTCAATTGCCATACAAAAGTTCCTGAGCCAATACGCTCACCTTTATACTTGCCGTTCAACATGGGGCCTCCGGGAACCACAATGGTGGGTAAATCTACGCTACAGGCGCCCATTACAGTTGAAGGCGTGGTCTTATCGCAACCAGTAAGTAGCACTACGCCGTCGAGCGGATTGGCGCGAATGGTTTCCTCCGTATCCATGGCTGCCAGATTTCTAAAGAGCATGGCCGTCGGGCGCATTAAGATCTCTCCCAAGCTTGTCACCGGAAATTCGAACGGAACTCCTCCCGCTTCCAGAACACCGCGTTTGACGAATTCCGCAAACTCGCGAAGATGTCCGTTACAAGGTGTGAGATCGGACCAGGTATTACAAATACCAATGACCGGTCTGCTTCTAAAGTAATCATCAGGATACCCCTGGTTGCGCAACCAGGAACGATGGATAAAGGCAGATTTCGGATCTACGGGACTGAACCAATCCGAACTGCGTAATTTTTCCTTATTCTTTTTTTTCATTTAGTTATTGGGATGGTATGAGTGTATTAAAGTAAACATCTTTGTGCTAGTTCGCAAAATGGAACGACTTTAAATCGAACTTCCCATCTTTTTTGGTTGTAGTATTCAAAATGGGAAAGGAGCTTATGACGCATTACCCTGATTCTTTTTAAATAGGTCGCACGCCACAATAAAAATCCTTACTTTAGAATGGTGTTTTTGTGAAAGTGAACAATATACATGAGACGGAGAAGGTTTATCAAAAATTCTGCTAGCGGTGCCTTGGCAATGGGATTCCCCCTGATTTCTGCCTTGCCCGCTTCTTTGAAAGAAACTAGATTCGGGGCGGCAGAGGCGACCTTTATGATACGTAGGTATCGCAACTTGAAGAGTGCGAAATACCCGCAATACGATAACGCACTGCAAATGATCGAACATTTTAGTTCAATGGGTTTCAAAGGTGCCCAATTGACGATGTATGGGCTCGATTCCGCACTAGCCAAAAAAATTCTTCGACGTCGTGAAGAATTGAACTTCTTTATGGAAGGGCAAATCAAATTACCAAAAGACACCAATGATATTGACCGCTTTGAACAGCAGGTACGAGAGACCAAAGAAATGGACGTTGATATTATTCGAACGGTCTGTCTCTCGGGAAGGCGCTATGAGAACTTTGACACGAACGAAGCGTTTCAAGTATTCAGGAAAGCCTCGGAAACTTCCTTGCAACTGGCCGAACCGATTATGCGGAAGCACCGTATACGGCTAGCCGTTGAGAACCACAAAGATTGGCGTGCGACGGAGTTTCTTGAAATCTTAAAAGCCCTTGATAGTGAATGGGTCGGGGTGACTCTTGACACGGGCAATAATATTTCGCTTCTGGAAGACCCCATGGAAGTCGTAAGAGCTCTAGCACCCTATGCCTTTACGGTACATTTAAAAGATATGGCCGTCGAGACGTATGAAGACGGATTTTTACTGTCGGAAGTGAATTTGGGCGAGGGGTTTTTGGATATCGAGGGAATGATTTCCGAAATCCGTACCCATAACCCTGATATCCGGTTTAATTTGGAGATGATTACTAGGGATCCACTTAAGGTTCCATGCTTGACGGAAGCTTATTGGGCCACATTTGGCGCTATTTCCGCTGCCGAACTTGCTACTTTTCTCGGAAAGGTCAGGAAGTATGAATCAAAATCGGCCCTGCCTCGAATTTCGAATAAATCCGCGGATGAACAATTGGCTTTGGAAATCGAGAATAACAAAACTTCGGTACAGTTTGCCAAGAAAAATTATGGTTTTCGTTAACTAATGACTCAAAAATAAGATGATAGATACCACATTACCCGGAATAGCACTTTTTGATTTAAAAGGTAAAAATGCGATGATTACAGGAGGCTCCAAAGGATTAGGTCTTGCTATGGCCGCTGGCTTGGCCTCGGCCGGTGCCAATATCGCCCTGGTCAATAGAAAGCTTGACGAAGGGCAGGCCGCCGCCGAATCACTTTCAAAAACTTACGATATCGAGGCAAAGGCCTATGCCGCTGATGTCACTGAGGCTTCGCAGATCAATCAAGCCGTAGCTTTGGCCCAGAAGGATTTCGGCAGTGTTGATATCTTGATCAATAGTGCCGGCATTAATATTCGAGGGGCGATCGATGAACTTTCGCATGATGAGTTTCACCAGGTGATGAAAGTCAATGTAGATGGTATCTGGTTGGCTTCCAAGGCCGTAGTGCCCCAAATGAAGGAAAACGGTTGGGGGCGCATCATTAATATGGCGAGTACACTTGGTTTGGTGGGGCTTGCCAATAGAACTCCCTATGCGACTAGTAAAGGTGCAGTGGTTCAAATGACGCGCGCCCTAGGTCTTGAATTGGCACCGTTCAACATAGCGGTCAATGCGATTTGTCCGGGACCTTTCTTGACGGAAATGAATATTCCCATAGCGGGTACGGAAGAGGCCAAGAAGTTTATTGTTGGGGCTACAGCCTTGGCGCGGTGGGGAGAACTCAAGGAAATTCAAGGTGCCGCTCTTCTTCTGGCCAGTGACGCAGGCAGTTATATGGTGGGCTCGATGCTGACCGTTGACGGAGGATGGACGGCTAAATAAGGCCTCCTGTTTCTTAAGCTGCCCAATTGCCCGTGTAGTCCTTTTTCTGGACCCTACCTGTTTTTTCCGCTTTCATTTTATAATAAATAGCGCTATTTTTGGTTATTGTAGCACGACTATGATACCCCCCTGTTTATAACCATTAGGACGGTATCATTAAACCAAAAAGCATACAATGCAAGTAGAGAATGTGGGCGAACAGCTATTGGAGATTCTCCAGAAAAATGTAGCTGTTGAATCGAACAAGTGGTTGATGGACAAAATCACTGGTATTTGTGCGGATAAATCAACGAAACAGCTCTACCTCACCTACAGTCTCATCGGATCTAAAATAGTTGCGAATCAGCGCATTGAAATACCTGGGGAATCGGCCTTAAATGAGTATCTATCAATGCAAGGGACTACCTGTACCCAAATAGCACGAATTTACCTGCTGATTCGTGTATTGAACTTCGATCACCAGTTTTTTTCACCCAAGGTGGCCAATATCATACAAGTAGCGGATACTGGGGAATTGGAGACTTTTCTAAAGTTTTTGATTCTGTTGCCACGTCCGGAAGACTACGTTGCCACAGCTGTAGACGCTTTACGGACGAACATCTCTACCGTGTTCAATGCGATTGCATATCACAATCCGTATCCAGCCCGTTTTTTTAACGAGCAACAGTGGAATCAAATGTATTTGAAAACAGCTTTTATGCAAGGTGACTTAAGTGCTTTGGCCCAAATCGATAAGCGGGCCAACGCCGAGTTAGCTCGAATAATTGCCGACTATGCGCATGAGCGATGGGCGGCCTCACGTGATATCGATCCCTATTTTTGGCGTCCGGTCAGCCGATTTTTAGATGAAGCTTTGCTAGAGGATATGAAGCGCTTGTTGTCCAGTGAAAACAGTAAGGAGAATGCTGCAGGGGCACTATGTTGTTTTTATTCCGGAAATCCATCGGCCAAGGCCCTATTGGATGATTACCAGGATCTAACTATTCAAATAGAAGAAAAAAAATTAAGTTGGAATACACTTTAAAGAAAGCGTTATGGAAGAAAAAATGATGATCATCGACCCGCATGTGCATATGACATCCCGAACAACGGATGATTATGAAGCCATGGCAAAGGCCGGTGTGGTTGCCCTTATCGAACCTTCTTTTTGGTTGGGCCAACCTCGAACACAGGTGGGCTCTTTTCAAGATTACTACAGCAGTCTGGTCGGTTGGGAACCCTTTAGGGCCAGCCAATTCGGTATTCAGCATTATTGTACTATTGGTCTGAATTCGAAAGAGGCCAACAATGAGGCATTGGCCGAGCAGGTAATCGAATTATTACCCCTCTATGTTCATAAGCAAAATGTGGTGGCTATCGGTGAAATAGGTTATGATGACCAAACCCCGGCGGAGGACAAGTATTTTAGAATCCAATTGGAGATGGCCAAGGAGCTCGGTATGGTGGTACAAGTACATACGCCACATCGTGACAAAAAAGCCGGTACCATAAAAAGTATGGAAGTCTGTTTGGAACACGGTCTGGATCCATCAATGGTTGTAATCGACCATAATAATGAGGAAACGGTACAAGAGGTTTTAGATCGCGGCTTTATCGCCGCTTTTACCATTTACCCCAAAACAAAGATGGGCAATGAGCGAATGGTAGAGGTGGTCAGGAAATTCGGCAGTGATAATATCATCGTCGACAGTTCTGCAGATTGGGGTGTCAGTGATCCGTTGGCAGTTCCGAAAACGGCTTCCCTGATGCTTAAAAGAGGCATCGATCGCGCAGATGTGGTTAAAACCTGCTATAAAAATGCACTCGATATTTTCGGAAAAAACGGAAAAATGAAGGAGTCGGACTGGTTGAACCCAAAGGGAATCAATCAGACACAGTTGTACAATGATAATAGTGTACTACGCGGACAAGAACCCAAGGTGGATATTGATAAGATCGTTTAAATGAACCCGATTCTTATAGGGTATTTGCGATTAATGCGCCCGGCCAATTTGCCTACGGCAGCGGCCGATATTTTGGCAGGGGTCGCCCTATCAAGCTGGTTCATCGGTGCCGGGGTGTCATCTACATCGCTTTTTCCCATTCTTTTTTTGGTGATTGCTTCTGTATTTCTATATGCTGGTGGTGTAGTGTTGAACGATGTATTCGATTTTGAAATCGATAAAGTAGAGCGACCGGAGCGAGCGCTTCCTAGTGGTTTGATCTCCGTAAGGTCCGCGGCTCTATTCGGGGCGGTTTTGCTGAGCATTGGAGTGGTTTTTGCCTTTTGGGTGACTTCCCTGAGTGGCCTAATTGCAATCGCCTTGGCTTTAGCTATATTGGCCTATGACGGTTTTTCAAAGAAATATGATTTTTTAGGTCCCTTGAATATGGGACTCTGTAGGGCATTGAACCTGTTGCTTGGTATTTCGATCGTTTCTCAATTGCCGAATTGGGAGTATGCCTGTATTCCTTTGATTTATATTTTTGCGATAACATTGATCAGTAGGGGGGAAGTGCACGGTGATAACAAGAAACATTTGGTATGGGCGGGCTTCGTATACGCTTCGGTAATTTTTATCGTTGTGGTTATGGCCCTCTATAGAACCGATAGTGTTATGCAGACCATTCCCTTTCTGACGCTTTTCGCATTTTTGGTCTTTCGACCTCTGGTCAAGGCGTATCATGAGAATTCTCCAATGAATATCAAAAAGGCCGTTATCAGCGGAGTACTTTCAGTGGTGGTCTTGGATGCGGCAATTGCATCGGGTCACACCGTGTGGTGGTATGCTGTACTCATTCTTTTGTTGTTGCCATTATCCATACTTTTATCAAAACTATTTGCAGTTACTTAAATTCAGTTGATGTCTCAGACACCTATAAAACAAGACTTTTCCGTTACTTTTACGTATCAACTCTACTTTACGGAGCATCTTTTCAATATTGAAAATCCACTCTTCAAAACGGTGGTGGAAGGGTACAAAACACATACCCGCCTAAAAGTACTTTTTGTCATTGACCATGGGGTGGAACGTGCACATCCTGAACTTCGGAATTCAATAGTGAACTACTGTAAGTCGCATTCGGAATGTTTGGAGTATACTGCAAGTTTGGTCATACCTGGGGGTGAAGTATGTAAAAATGACCCAGAAGCCGTGCAAACCGTACTCAGGGCTATCAATGAAGAACATATTGATCGGCATTCCTTTGTTGTTGCCATTGGAGGTGGTGCTATCATTGATATGGCTGGTTATGCCGCGGCAATAGCACACAGAGGCGTGAAGCTGATTCGAATACCGACCACCGTACTCTCACAGAATGACTCGGCCGTAGGGGTGAAAAACAGTGTCAATAGTTTCGAAAAGAAGAATTTCCTGGGCACCTTCGCACCCCCTTATGCCATTATAAATGACACGGTTTTTTTACACACCTTGGAGCAGCGAGATTGGATTGCCGGTATTGCAGAGGCCATCAAGGTAGCCTTGATCAAGGACCGTGCTTTTTTCGAGTATCTTGAAGGGAATGCAGAGGGGCTCAAGAATCGCGAGATGATTCCAATTGAATATGTCATTTATAAATGTGCTGAAATGCATATGCACCATATCGCCCAAGGGGGTGACCCTTTTGAAAATGGATCGTCGCGACCTTTGGATTTTGGGCATTGGGCAGCACACAAGATGGAACAAATGTCCAACTATGAGTTGCGACATGGCGAGGCTGTGGCCAAAGGTATTGCTTTGGATATGGTCTATGCCCATTTAACGGGATTGGTGTCAGAAACCGTTTTGAATCGTATTCTTAACGTGATGAAGGCCATCGGTTTCGATTTGCGGATACCGGTTTCTACGGATCAGGAGATGGACACTCTCTTATTGGGCATCCAAGAATTTCAAGAACATCTTGGAGGCGAGCTTTGTATTACCCTGATTTCTGAAATAGGAGTAAAGCGCGATGTCAACAGTATTTCTTACGATACGATGAAAAGAGCCATTACGGAATTGAATCATACCTATCTAAACTAATCTCAAATGCGCATCAACGATAGTGCTCATCTGACCTATTGCACCAACATTCATCCCGGTTCAAATTGGGAACGCACGTTCAGCAGCTTGAAAGCTTATGTACCCTTGATCAAAAAGGAAGTGGCGAACGAGCAGGCTTTTGGTCTGGGGCTGCGCCTGTCTAACAAGGCCAGTGAAGAATTAGGCCTGGGCCCTCGGCTCAGTGAATTTAAAACCTGGCTGCAAGAAAATGATATATATGTGTTTACCATGAACGGTTTCCCCTATGGGAATTTTCATGATGAGCGCGTAAAGGATAATGTGCATGCGCCTGATTGGACAACAAAGGAGCGCCTAACCTACACCAGACGTCTCTTTACCCAATTGGCGGAGCTACTTCCCGATGCTATGGACGGGGGGATTTCGACCTCTCCCATTTCGTACAAACACTGGCATATATCGCAAGATGCAAAGCACCAAGCGTTTACAAAGGGAGCTGCGCATTTGTGCGAAGTGGTGCTACAACTACATGATATTGAACTGCGCACAGGAAAATACCTGCACCTTGACTTGGAACCGGAACCTGATGGACTCATTGAGAATTGTGACGAGTTCTTGTTCTTTTTCGATACCTATCTGCTTCCGATAGCGCAAGAGGCCTTGGTCAAAGAACTATCCATTTCAACGGAGGAGATTGTAGCTTTGGTGAAGCGCCATATTACCATGTGCTATGACATCTGCCATTTTTCATTAGCCTATGAAGAACCAGAAAGCACATTTCAAAAGCTTTCGGAATGCGGAATCGGCATTGGAAAAATCCAGGTCAGCGCCGCATTGAAGATTCTATATGCCGAGGACGAAATGGAGGCCATTTGGGAATCACTGGCCCGCTTTGATGAACCGACCTATCTGCATCAAGTCACTGAAATGATCGACGGAAAAGTACATACCTACAATGATCTGCCTATTGTTTTAAAAGAGCGCAAGGTGTTTACCGAGCTGCGCGCGCACTTTCATGTACCCATTTTCTTGGAACAATTCGGCAAATTGTATTCTACCCAAGATCATATTCTAAAGGTGACCGAATATCTTAAAGGGAAGACCATATCGAATCATTTGGAAATAGAAACCTATACTTGGGATGTGCTACCGAAAGAGTTGAAGAAAGACCTATCGGATTCCATTGTCCGAGAAATCGAATGGTTAAAGAAAATAGTGATGTTCAATGCGTAAGACAGTCGTAATCAATGTGGTCGGTCTGACCAAGCGCTTGATCGGGGAACACACTCCCCGTATCAAATCCTTTCTTGAAAAAGGAAAACAGGCGGTAATCCATCCGGTATTACCGGCGGTCACCTGTGCCGCGCAATCTACTTATCTCACTGGAAAAAATCCTTCCGAACATGGTATTGTGGGTAATGGTTGGTACTTTAAGGACGAATGCGAGGTCAAGTTCTGGCGGCAGTCGAACAAGTTGGTGCAAGGTGAGAAATTATGGGACGTACTCAAAAGAGAAGACCCAAAGTTCACCTGTGCGAACATGTTTTGGTGGTATAATATGTATTCTACGGCGGACTACAGTGTCACACCCCGCCCAAACTATTTGGCCGATGGCAGAAAGATTCCCGATTGTTACTCCCACCCTGCGGAACTGCGAGATACCCTACAAGACCAACTGGGCACTTTTCCGTTATTCCATTTTTGGGGGCCTAAGACCACGATTAAGTCGAGCCAATGGATTGCAGATGCCACCATCAAAACAGATGAGTTGCATCATCCTACGTTGACCTTGGTATATCTGCCCCATCTCGATTATAATATACAGCGCTACGGACTTGACTTTAATGTCATTGGCAAAGATTTGGAAGAAATCGATGCGGTCGTAGGCCAACTCCTATCACACTATGAAAATCAGGATGCCCATATCGTCCTGCTTTCGGAATACGGTATTACGGATGTTGACCATCCGGTTCACCTCAATCGCGTGTTGCGAAAGGAAGGATATGTAAATATTCGTACAGAAAGAGGGCTTGAACTCTTGGATGCAGGAGCCAGTCAGGCTTTTGCAGTAGCTGATCATCAAGTGGCACATATCTATTTAAATGACACTACATTGAAGGCGAAAGTCAAAAAATTGATTGAAGACTTGGATGGTGTCGAAAGGGTATTGTCAGACGAAGAAATTGCCAATGCAAATTTGGATCACCAACGCTGTGGTGACCTCGTGGTCATTGCCGATTCACGCTCTTGGTTTACCTACTACTTTTGGTTGGATGATAAGAAAGCACCTGATTTCGCACGTATGGTGGATATTCATAAAAAGCCAGGGTATGATCCTGTCGAAATGTTGACCGACCCCAAAGACCCATTTGTGATGCCCAAGGTTATCGGAAAACTGATTCGCAAAAAATTAGGGTTTAGAACGGTGATGAACATCATTCCCTTAGATGCCAAATTGGTGAAGGGCTCGCATGGAAGAATTCCAGAGGATGAAGATGACTACCCCATTTTTATAACGAATGCGACAACAATGGAAATCGACCCGAAAATTGATTCGACAGCGGTTTTCGAGGTGTTAAAGGCTCATGTTACCTAATCTTGCTTGTTCGGCCGATAGCGCTCGTTACATTAAGCCCTAAGTGAAGAGAATTCACTTTTCAGTAGATTGAGTTTTAGCTGCAACTCATTTAGATGTTGAGCAGAGACCGATTCTTGGGATACTAAGCGGTTGGCCTGAAAAATACCATAATTCAAAGAAATTGTGAATGCTCGGGTTTCTTCATACTTGTGACTTCTCAACTTTCCGGAATAATCCGCTTCAAAGGCCATTCTCAAATTATAGAATTTTTGCACTAAGCTTGTCGTACGATCATTGATGTTTTTAGACTTTGAAGTTTGCTCTTTCGTGGTCATCATAGGGTTTACGGAATTAAAAGTTTGGGTCGATATTTGAAAGTTATCATTCGAATACCTCTTCAAATACGCACTAATTATTTTTAGAGCCAACAATAATCGACAAAACACAATAATCTGATGTTAAGAAGTTTAGATATGATCCTCGAAAAGAAATGGGTTGCTATCGGAAATTCGCTTTTTGGTTTGAGCGGTCTAAGCGCTATTCCGATGCGAACGGTTTTGAAAAATGAGGAGCACCAAACGACCCCTCCTATCTAGAATTTAGTGTCCCGCGAATTTGGGCTATTCGACCAAAATAAACTCGCTTCTTCTGTTCTTTCGGTGTTCTTTCTCCGTACATTTTATGGTGCCATCGCAACGGTTCGTTAGTTGCGATTCTCCCATTCCAACACTGGAAACCCGTGTAATGGAAATGTCTTTAGATAGCAGATAATTTAAGGTTTCCCGAGCCCTTTTTTGAGAAAGTACTTTGTTGTAAGCCCTATGTCCTCTACTATCGGTGTGTGAACGAATTTCAACTTTGGCCTTGGGATATGTATTGAGATACGCGATTATTTTTTCCAAGATCATTTTGGCATCATGACGCAAATAAGATGTATTGAAATCGAAATAAATGGGGTTCGTGCCTAGGTGTTTTGTCAAATCGGTGCCGATTGGGGTTCCATTGTCTTCCGGTACAAGGTGCAGTACGATATTGGAGAAATCCATTGTACCCATTGAAATTGTTCTCTTATCTGACGCATATCCATCTTTTGAAGCGACCAATACATAATCGGTTTCTTGGCACTCAGTAGTCAGGGCATATTCGCCGTTGGCATCGGAATGTGTTTCATCTCGGATACTGCCGTTTCCATCCAGTAAGGTGACCGTAGTATTTTGTATAAAGGCATCCGTTTCCTTGTCTTTGACAACTCCCGCTAGATGAATAAAGCAGCGCGTATCCAAGGCTTTAAGCTCCGTAAGGGCATAAATGTCATCGCTTCCCATTCCGCCCGCTCGATTGGATGCAAAATACCCCTTCTTGGTATTCGGATTGATAATGAAAGAGAAATCGTCGGCAACACTGTTCAGCGGCTCCCCCAAATTAACGATTCGGCTACTTTCTATAGTTTTCAAATCCACGGCAAATATGTCAAGCCCTCCTAAACCCGGATGACCATCTGAAGCGAAATATAGAATGTCATCTTCAGTAACGTATGGGAAAGTTTCACGACCACCGGTATTGATTTTTGCCCCAAGGTTTTTTGGTACGCCAAAACTCCCATCGGGATGGATATCCACCACGAAAATATCGGATTGCCCTTGTGTCCCTTCGATATCCGAAGTGAAGTAGAGCTTGTCTTCCGCTTTGTTCAATGCTGGATGGGCTACTGAATACCCTTCTTGATTAAAAGGAAGTTGCTGTATTCTTCTCCATTTTCCATCCTCGAACACGGCGCTGTAGAGCTTTAGTCTACTGATTCCTTTGGAGTCTCTTCCGAATGTTTTTCCCTTTTCCCTATTCCGCGTAAAGTACACGGTTTTACCATCTTGTGTAAAAGCTGTTGATGACTCGTGTAGTCTCGTATTGAGCTTATCGGAAAAGCGCATGATCCTGCGAAAGCGGCCTTCCTCAGTACGCGTTGCCATATATAGGTTCAAGAAGCGTTTTTTGTTCCAGTTGTGGGTACTATTATAGATAATCGAACTATCTCGCGCCGTGGAGAAAACAATACCATCTAGACGAAAGGAAGGGGCGAAATCCGATTCTATTGAGTTAATGGCGATATTTTCAATTTCGTAACTCCCCTGTTTTTCTTCAATACTCCTTTTGAAACCCTCGAAGGTCATCCCCATTTTTTCACCGTTGCGTTCGTATATTTTACGTAAAACGGCCGAGGATGCCTCATAGTTCTTTATAGACCCCAAGCTATTGGCGTAGCGGTACATATGTTCGGTACCTAGAGGTTCGGTATCGTTCTCCGAAACCAATCCATACCATTTTGCTGCTTCTGAATAGTTCGCGTTGAAATAGTTGGCGTCACCAAGATTGCGATAGATTTCCGGAGAAGTGGTTCCTTTCTTTACCAGATCCTCATAGTTTCGAATGGCTTTGATAAACTCATAATTTTCGAAACTCGTTTTAGCGCGGCGTTCTCTTCGATCTTGCCCTTGAACTGCAAAGACCAAGAATAGGGTTGCGAGAATTGGATATGTTCGTATGTTTCTCATGGGTTGTACTTTAAAAGAACCTTGGGGTCAATACGCCATTCTTACCGTCGAACAATTCAAAACGCAGGAATACTTCGAAAGTTCCGTCGCTGAACGCGGTATCTCCCAATTCGGTAATTTCACGGTCGTAGGCCAACCCCAATAGCAACTGGTCGCTGATCTGAAAGCCTGCTAGGGCACTAAAGGCCGCTTCCCAACGATAGGCTGCCCCAAGACTGAAGCTGTTATTGATCAATAGGTTGCCGGAAAGATCCATTTGCACAGGAGCGCCCTTCACCGCTCGAAAGAGTAGGGCCGGCTTGAACCTCAAGTTGTTGTTTATATCGAATACATAACCTAGAATGGTATACCAGTTGATACGTTCCCTGGCCAAATACGAAGTGGAATTCGCTGAACCATCAAAATGTTCGGTCTCCAAGAAATTGGGCACGGATAAGCCCGCATAAAAGCGATTGGTTCGGTAATAGATACCAGTTCCGAAATTTGGTGAGAAGTTGTTGTCGACGTTCGAAAAGCCATTGTTACGCTGTTCTTCCAGAAAACCAGAGAGTTTTGAAAAGTCTAAGTTGAGCAGATGGCCACCGGCCTTCAGACCAAAGGACAAGTGTCCTTCAATGCCCATAGGCACTGTATACGAAAAGGCTAGATCGAAAGACGTTTCCTTAAGGGTACCATTGCCGATTTGGTCGTTCACGATTGACATACCCATCCCGACTCGTTTGCCCATAGGGGAATGTAAATTGAAGGTTTGGGTTTTTGGTGCTCCATCAAGACCGACCCATTGCGAACGGTGCAATGCTGCAATACTCAACACCCCTCTAGAACCTACGTAAGCAGGATTTATAGCGACCGTGTTGTACATATATTGGGTAAACTGCGCATCTTGCTGTGCTGCCATTTTGAATATGCCGGTGGTGGCTAGTATCCATATGATGAAGGACTTCCTCATTTTTACTAATTTATAAGCTAGATTTCCGATAGGTTAGGAGTGAGCTTGGTGGAAAGACCCTTACGGATTCTTACAAGGGTAACATAGGTCATCGAATACATAAGTTGTTTCATTTAAGAATAGCATTGAGAATTGTAATGGTACGGTGAAATGGACCTCTAGTCTCCCAATAGCAATGCAATAAAAAACTATTTAATAAGAATAGTACTACATTTGTTGTGTAAGTAGTCATTTTGGTTGTCAACTAAGATAGACCTGAGGTTTGCGATTCGATATTGATTACCGCGTGGTGTAGATAGCTTTTGACTTCTATGCACAAAAAAACCCCGCAATCTTGCGGGGTCCAAACATGCATCGCATGTTCAACTAACCTAAAACATGCCCGTGCACGTCCCTTTACACGGACAATTTCTTTACGCTACATCTTGCCGTAAATCCGTAACTTTCAATATATCAGTGGGTTGCATCTTAACACATGCTATTTTGAAATCGGGTAGAGGACTCCTTTTAGGCGGAGTGCACATAGCTATTTGTTGATTACTTATCATAGTGAGTAGGTGGTATTTTGTATTTTAGTATGATGTTCAAATCGTTGTAGCTCACCATAGTTTTATTTTTATCACGCAACTATAGCGATATGTTTACGAAGTGCAATTACCTATATATTTATAAGAAAATACTTACAAATGTTGAGAAGTGTTTGAGTTTTGTTGTGAAATGTGCGGATGATGTGGTTGACGTGACGAAAAATGGTGATTTTTTAGGTCTTCAGTAGTTGTAAAGTACTTTTTACATCTACTTTTTTATGATTAGTTTGGAAGGAGTGTCGATTCGTAAATGGGCTTTAAAAAGCTGAATCACGGATGGCTTGTTCGATTTTTGATGACACTCGCATAGATTATATTTTATTTGGAATACCGCGGTCCCTACAAACGATTTGGCACATATTGTCTTATTTTTGTGCTCTAATCCCATTACATATGCGATTCGTCCTCCGGTTTGGCTTTTTCTTCTTTCTTTACATTTTAATAATGATGTCCTACTCCTGCAAGGAATCTGCCGGTCAAAACGAAGAGCATGCCTTTACGAACGATTTGATACGGGAAACAAGTCCTTACCTGCTTCAACATGCACATAATCCGGTAAATTGGCAAGCCTGGAACGAAGATGTTCTTGAAAGGGCAAAAGAAACGAATAAGCTTATTCTCATCAGTATCGGTTATTCTTCTTGCCATTGGTGTCATGTAATGGAAGAAGAAACTTTTGAGGACTTGGAAGTTTCAAAATTGATGAACGAGAACTTTATCAATATCAAGGTAGACCGAGAAGAACGACCTGATATCGATCAGGTTTACCAAACAGCGGCGCAGCTGCAGGGCCAAAATGGGGGATGGCCTTTGAACGCGATTACTTTGCCTAATGGCAAGCCGTTATACCTTGGTACCTATCACACCAAAGACCAATGGATGCAGGTTTTGGCCAATGTCAATAAACAATTTACGGAAGACCCTCAAAAAGCGGCACAATATGCAGATAGGTTGGCTGCAGGAATCGAAGCGACCAATGTGTTCGAACCTTCTTCCGAGTTTGAAAAACTCACTAAGGAGGCGCTGCAATCGGCCACGGTTACATGGAAACAAAACTGGGATATAACCTTAGGTGGAGATAAGGGGCAGCAGAAATTCCCGGTTCCCAATAGTCTTGACTTTCTTTTGGATTATGCCTTAGTCAACGAAGATCAAGCAACATTGGATCATGTTAAGAACACCTTGGATCAAATGGCCAACGGGGGGATTTATGATCATTTAGGTGGTGGATTTTTTCGCTACAGTACAGACCCGAATTGGAAAGTACCGCATTTTGAGAAAATGCTTTACGACAATGCACAGCTGGTCGGCCTTTATGCTAAGGCGTATGCCGTTTTCAAGGAATCGAGGTACAAAGAGGTTGTTTTTGAAACCATCGATTTCTTGAACCGGGAAATGAAGCATTCGGAAGGGGGCTATTATGCCGCGCTGGATGCCGATAGTGAAGGAGAGGAAGGCAAATTCTACATTTGGAGAGCAGAAGAGCTCAAAAATCTTTTAGGAGCGGAATTTACGTTGTTCAGCTCGTACTATGCCATTGAACAAGGAGAGGCTTGGGAGAATGACCATTATATACTTCATAAAAAACGCTCAGATGCCGCCTTTTTACAAGAACACGAGATTGGAGCGGAAGAACTTCTACAATACAAAAACAAATGGTCTGCAGCATTGATGGAGGCCAGAAATGCCCGCGTTAGGCCGAATACCGACGACAAGGTATTGACCTCATGGAACGCGCTTTTAATTAGTGGCTTGATCGAAGCCCATAGGGCCTTTAATGAAGAACGTTTTCTGGAACAAGCCATAGCCACCTACGACTTCATCACTGAGAAGAGCTATTCCGACAGTCAATTGAGACATTCGTACAAAGCAGGTAGCAAACGTTCCGAGGGATTTTTGGAAGACTATGCTTTTCTGACCCAAGCAGCGATCAAACTTTATAAGGTCAGCCTCGATAGCTCCTATCTCGATTTTGCTACTATCATAACCAAAACTACCCAAGAAAAGTTCTTGGATTCCAATTCCGGATTGTTCCGATTCAACGATAATGAAGACCTGATTTCGAATATCGTCAAAACCCATGATGGTGATATTCCTTCCCCGAATTCGGTCATCGCCAATAATTTGTTCCAGTTGGGGCATATCAATTACAACGTAGCCTATATGAAACAATCGAAAACGATGTTGACCACACTGTTGCCCTACGTGACCGGATATAGTTCTAGTTATGCCAATTGGAGTCACCTGCTATTGAAGGTGGTACATCCTTTTTATGAAATTGCCGTGGTAGGGGAAAACGCGAAGTCGGACATAAACGATTTACAGACCCGATTTATTCCCAATACACTTATTGTTGGAAGTCTTAAGGAAAGTGAGTTGCCACTTTTTGAAGATCGGTTTGTAGACGGGGAGACCTATATATATGTATGCCAAGACCGTGTGTGCAAATTACCGGTGACCACTGTCTCCGCGGCATTGGAGCAACTGGAGAATTTTTAAGCCCTATTTTACTTTAAATCTACGGCCAAGATATAGTCGTCAGCGGTCATAAAGAGCTTTTTTTCGTCCTTTCCAAAAGCACAATTCGCCGTTTTTTGTCCAGTTCGAATGCGAGCTAGGACTTTCCCTTCTGGGTTGAAAACCCAAACACCGCCTGGTCCAGTGGCAAAAAGAATTCCATCCTTATTGACCTTGAGTCCATCAGGAAGTCCGTCTTCATTTTCCTTACCCACCAAATGGGTCACGTCAAATAGTAATTCCTTTTTGTCAACGATACCTGGGGCTTTCAGATTGTATGTTTGCCAGACCGCACCTTCTGGATCCGATACGGCCACGTACAGCGTATTGTTGTCGGGGGAAAGTCCCACACCGTTGGGTCTGCTAAGTTTATCGACCAACACCAGTTCTCCTGAGGTCAATAGGCAGTATACGCCTTGAAATTCGAGCTCTTTTTCGGGATCTTCCATTTGCCCAGGTAAGCCATATGGGGGATCGGTAAAATAGAGGTTGCCCTCCGTATCATAGACGCCATCATTCGGACTATTGAATCGTTTTCCTTGATACCTATTTACTATAGTCGTATAATCCACTTTCGGACTTGCGATAGGCGCATTCATCTTAGCGACCTGCCGGTTTCCGTGTTGCATTATTACGAGATCTCCTTGAGGGCTCAGTAGCAAACCATTGGAACCCGGTTCGGCTCCAGTAAAATCTTCACCCGAAAACCCGGAAGGGTGCAGATACGTAATCGTATCGTTTTGCGCGTTTAATTTATAGACCTTGTTATTCGGAATATCCGAAAACAAGAGATAGTTGCCATCTTCAACATATAAAGGGCCTTCCGTCCACTCAAAACCGCTCGCCAAAACCTCGATTTTAGCATCGCTATTTATGATTTCAATCGCGCGGTCATCGAAGATCTCGATCGCGAATTTGGAGGTTATATCCGATGGGGCCCTAGTTTCCGATGCTGTAATACCGGTAGCATCTTCAGGCGCTTTTTTTTGCTGCTTACATGCGAGGGCCAGCGTAAGTAGTAGCGCCATGCAGGTGACCTTAAACTGTATTATAGGGTTGTTTCTCATTTTTGTTGTACGTCTTGTTTCTTAAAAGTAATTAATCTTAGGCTATCATTGTTTAACGCGAAGAGGAAAGCTTCGGTTTTACCCTCGCCCAATTCGATTTTCGAAATTGCCTTTATCTCCCCTGGAACAATAAGTTCACTTGTTGAGGGGGAAACAACTTTGGGTTGCTGAGCATCACCTTGCACGATAAGGCCGACACTAGCATCATTTCGTGGGGTCTCTACTTCTGATCCATAAAGGTTGCCCCCAATCAAGATATCAGGGTACCGATCGTCGTTGTAATGAAATACCTCCATGGTGTTAATGGATGAAAACTGGACTTGACTCGGAAGAGGATTCAACTTGAACGAGCCATTTCCCGTATTCTCGATCCAATAATGCTGAAAGGTATCTGCCGTGTAATGCAATGACTCATCCAACATGCTTTTGCCGTAGATATCGTTTAGATCCGCATCTGCAAAAGATTCAAAGGTTTCAAAGCGCTGTTTGATGGCGGGCACTTGCTGAGAGGAGCATTCACGGCCCCGAAGCGGCAATTGAACTCCCTTTTTCTCATAACTCAAGACGATATCGAGCGTACCGTTTTCATCAAAATCATTGGCGTATACCTGAAAGGGGGTTTCCGTGCTGGTTCGGTATTTGTAGTTCAGGCCCAGATTTCCTGCTATATAATCCATATCCCCATCACCATCGAAATCTACTTTTTCAAGACCGTACCACCATCCTTTACTCTGATTGAATCCTAATTGTTCGGTAACATCCTCAAAACCTTCCCCCGTATTTTTGAAAAACCGTAGGGGCATCCATTCGCCAGCGATGATCAAGTCGATCATTCCGTCGTTGTTAAAATCATCCCACAGACTACTGGTCACAAGCCCGGGCTGAACAAGTTGCGGTGTCAATTGCTCTGTGACATCGGAGAATCGTGCGGCTTCATTGCGCCCTCCTTCGTTTCTTAGAATATAACTTCTAGCGGCTTCCGGGTATCGGCCTGGTACTATTCTACCTCCAATAAAAAGGTCTAGATCCCCATCGGAGTCATAATCGGCTGCGGTCACGTTCAACCCACTAGCGGTAATATTCGGCAGTGCTTGATCGCTCTTGATGAAACCTTGCTGCGTATTGATGTATAAGCGATCTTGGTAATAAGACGGCGCCTTCCTTCTATCATTTCCACCGTTTACTACATACAAATCCAGATCTTGATCACCATCAGCGTCAAAAAATAAGGCTCCCGTATCTTCGTATTGCATGTCTTGTTCCCAAGGGCCGGACATCGAATCAAAACTGCCATTTCGGTTCTGAATGAAAAGCTTGGCACTACTTCTGGCTGCATTGCCTATAAAGAAATCATCAAGGCCATCATTATTGACATCGCCTACGGCCAACGCCGGACCCATAGCGGAGTTCTCATGGGGTAGTAGCGGTTCGAAAATGTAGTCGTCATAGTAGTCTTCGGTATGCTTGAAATCGAGATTCCATTTATCGGTAATATCCTCAAAAATAGCACTGTGCTGTTCCTTCTTAGATGTAGCATTGGCGATACTATCTTCATAGGTGATTACTTTTAAAATATCCACTTCAATACCACTCAATAGTTGGATGTTCCCATTGGGCCAGATCACCTTTAATTCATCTATCCGATTGGCTTGGCCTAGACCAAAGTGTACAATAGGTTCCGTGCTTGATTGATACCCCCTGGTTAGGGTCAGTTCTTGAAACTGCTCTGTAGAATCGGTGCGAACGGAAACCTTGGCTCCTAAGCCGAACGGATTTTCCTTTGGCCCTTCCAATTTTACCTTTATAAAATGACTTCCTTTTGTTCCTTGGTTGCTATAAATCGAAGCAGGAGTATCAATGTTATTGATGACAAGGTCTAAATCTCCATCGTTATCTAGATCAGCAACGGCAAAACCATTGGAAAACCCTTTTTCATCAAAGCCCCAAGGTACTGTTGTATTGGTAAAGGAGTAGTCTCCATTGTTTTGAAACGCATAATTGGCAATAGGTGTGCTAGGTAAGAGTCGAAAGTCTTTTTTTTTCGGTGCCCCAAAGGGACTTATCACATTATATTTTTCGTTCGTATCATTATGATTCACATCTCGCTTCACTCCGTTGGATATAAAAACATCCTTCAGGCCATCATTGTTGAAATCAGCGAAAATGGTTCCCCAACTCCAGTCGGTGGTTGCCATGCCGGCAAACCTCGAGATATCCGAAAAAGAAGGAGTTCCACCCTTATCGACCCCATTGTTCAATTGTAATGTATTCTGCATGTATTGATAATTAAATCCGAGTTCGACCCCTTCATAAAAGGTTTCGGGACTCATGCTCGCCATGTTGGTCTTCGATCTTTTATAGTCCTCAGCGGTCATGTCAACTTGAAGTAAATCTATTTGTCCATCATTATTGAAATCCCCACCATCGATTCCCATACCGAACATTGCCGTATGTCGCATCGCCGATTTTGATATTTCGGTAAATGTACCGTCACCATTATTTTGATAGAGATAATCGGGAACGTTAAAATCGTTGGAAAGATACAGGTCTTTATAGCCGTCATTATTGAAGTCATTGGCGATTAGCCCTAAGGTAAGGCCAAAATTTCGCACCCCCGCCTTATCGGTCATATCGGTAAAGGTCCCGTCACCGTTATTGTGGTACAAATGCCCTGAGTTTTCAAAGCTATTTAACCTCATTTTTTCATAGTAATAGGCATTGCCCATACTCACTTTTACAATAGGATAGTTTGCGACAAAAAGATCTAGTAGGCCATCATTGTCATAGTCAAAAAAAGTAGATTGAATCGAGGTGCTGCTATCGGCAATACCATATTCTTGGGCACTTTCCGTGAAGGTGTTGTCACCATTGTTGATGAACAATTGATTGA
Source organism: uncultured Flavobacteriaceae bacterium (assembly GCA_947494565.1). Taxonomy (GTDB): domain Bacteria; phylum Bacteroidota; class Bacteroidia; order Flavobacteriales; family Flavobacteriaceae; genus Maribacter_C. The sequence continues at coordinate 25,295 of CANLVG010000017.1, forward strand.
TGCCCTCGGATGCATAGCGAGATACGCTTACATAAATATCCAAGTAACCATCGTTATTCACATCGGCCATCGTACTGCCCGTATACCAACGATTGTCACCGGCAACCCCTGCCGTATCCGAGATGTCTTCGAATACGAGATTTCCTTTGTTGAGATAAAGTTTATTGGGCACCTTGTTCCCTGTAAAATAGATATCCGGTAGGCCGTCATTATTAATATCCCCAATGGATACCCCACCACCAAGATATAAATACGGGAAATTGAAATAATTCAATGTGTCATTTTCAATAATGGTATTGACAAAATGCACATTTGATGACTCTGGTGCTACTTTGGTAAATCTGAACGTATTTGCCGATGCATCGGTATCGGTTTCAGTAGTACCACAAGAGAAAAGGAGTAGGGCAGTGGTGACTAAAAATATAGTTCTTATCATATACTAAAGATAAAAGGAACCACTTAAACTAAGCGGTTCCTTTTTATTAAACTAACTCAACAAACTTAATATCCATCATTCTGAACTAGGTTGGGGTTTTGATCCAACTCGTTCTGTGGAATGGCCATATACTCTCTCCCGGGTTTATAAGCACTGGTTCCTGCACTTCTCGATTTAAGATCAGGATTGTTGACAATGACATCAACAACTTTATCCCAACGTAGTAGATCAAAATACCTCGTACGCTCGAAAGTCAATTCTTTGATTCGTTCATCTTCAATGTCCTTCATGGTCAACGAAGTGAAGGCCGGCATATCCGCCCGTGCCCGTACTTGATTAATGGCATCCAATGCCGCGGCAGAAGAACCACTTAGCTCAAACTCTGCCTCAGCGAACATTAACAATACATCAGCATAGCGCATCATTCTTAAGTTATTGCCCGCACCATGCCAACCTTCTGCCAAAGATTGGGAAAGTCCGTTAAATTCCCAATCAAGCCATTTATTACCATAAATATCAGTAGCGGAAGCATCGTAAACGTCGGTGTAAGATTGATCGAGGTAGGTTTTAGATTCAAGAACTTCTCCCTCATAGGTTGTGGTCTCATTGGTATTCCAAAAGAAAGTGACGAACGTTCTCGGGTCAATTTCATCATTTATTGTCCTTTCGTCCAAAAACAGGTCGAGTGCCCATTGGTTTACAGTCATACCATCTTGGTTGGTGAAACCCGCAGGAGCAAAATCAGGTTGGTAACCCGACCCTTTTCCGCGATTTGGTGCATCACCACCCCAAGCACCATTGCCATCGGCAATGAGTTGAATCTCGAATAAAGATTCAGCGTTATTTTCAAACTCCTCGGTAAAATTATGAGCGTAATTATCCATTAACTGGTAGTTGCCACTGCTTATTATTTTTTGAAATTCTGCCTTGGCTTCCGCAAACTTTTGCTGATACAAAAAGGCTTTACCTAAGTAAGCTATGGCGGCGCCAGAGGTCGCTCTTCCCGTTTGATCGGAAGGCCAAGATTCAGGCAATAAGGTTTGGGCGGCTTGTAAATCGGATTCTATGAGGGCCCATACCTCCGATGGATCCGCCTGCACTATTGCTTGTGGATCTTCTATTTCAGTAAAGGGTATAGTAATTAGGGGAATATTTCTCCAATTGTTCAACAAATTGAAATAGTTAAAAGCCCTGATGAAGTGAGCCTCACCAAGAATGTTGTCTTTGGTCGTTTGATCCATTTCAATATCGGGTACCCTAAAAAGAACTTCGTTGGCTCTTGTAACACCTTGATACATGGCCTGCCAAACCCATTTTATGGGATTACCTGCAGGGTCTGTGTTGAAATAACTTGCCTGTGTTCTATCCGATGTACCAAAACCATTGATGACATCATCACGATAGTCCGATAAGAAAACTTCAAATCTGGAATAGTACAGAATGTTGGTCAATGGACTATATGCGCCAATTATTCCTTTTTCCGCATCTTCGGCGCTCTGCCAAAAAGATGAAGGGGTCAATGCATTGGGGTTGGGTTGGTCTAAAATGTCATCACTGCAGTTCACAGTGAATGCAAAGACCGCAAGCAACGCCAAACTAATCTTAAGTTTATTCATTCTATTTTTCATTTTGCTATTTTTTTAAGTTAAAAGGAAATTTGTAAACCAGCCTGGAACGTTCTTGGTGTAGGAATAACACCTTCGTCCACTCCCAGGTTGAATTGTCTCTGATCTTCCCCACCTCTGGTATTTCTACCGATTTCAGGATAGTATCCCGAGTAATCGGAAATGGTAAATAGATTAATTGCGGAAACGTATAATCTAAGTTTACTGAGTTTGATTTTATCTAAGATCGTGTCTGGAAGACTATACCCTATCTGGGCATTTCGTAGTCTAAAGTAAGCACCACTCTCAAGATAGAAATCAGACATTCTTCTATTGAAACCGTTATCGGCCTGCGTATTTCTAGGTATAGTAGTATTAGTGTTTGAAGGGGTCCATGCATTTAAGGCCTCCGCCAAGTAATTTCCATCCGTATCGAAGAAACCTCGATATCTATTACTGTTTAGGAGTGTATTTCCTGAAACGCCATTGAAGAACAAGTTCAGATCCCATTGCTTGTAGTTCGCCCCAAGGTTAATACCGTATTCAAAATTAGGGATGGCACTGCCCAGATAGGTTTGATCATCCACATCTATATCACCATCGCCATCCAAATCCCTAAATTTCAAATCCCCGGCCACAGGGGTCCCTGATGCATCATTGGCCGCAGCGGCCTCTGCATCGGTTTGATAGATTCCGTCGACAACGTAACCATAAAAGGAGCCGATGGGTTCTCCGATATCCGTTCGCTTGCTATTTAGACTGTTTGATGTAAAGCTTCCCGTAATTATTGGCGTAGAACCCCCTAGACTTGTTACTTCATTATTCAAGGTAGAAAAGTTGAATGACGCATTAAAAGAAAAATCATCACTTAATTGATCTCTGTAATTCGCCGAGAATTCGAACCCTTTGTTATCCACACTGGCGGTATTGAAAGGGACGTCATTATCAAAACCAGTGTAAATCGGTAGACGAATACCTACTAAGATATCCTCTGATTTTTTAATGAAATAATCCATTGATATATCAAGCTTATTGTTGAAGGCAGCAAAATCCAAACCGATATCGGTGGTCTTTGTGGTTTCCCAAAAGATGTTGGGATTGACCCCCTGCGTAATCGAGTAGCCCGTAACTCGACCTGGAGTGTCGCCTAAAACATACTCACTAAATAGATTTAATTGCGGGTCAACGGCGTAGACCTCAACGTTGTTCGATCCGATTTCACCATAACTGGCTCGAAACTTCAAATTTGAAATTGCCGAGACATTCTCCATGAATTTTTCATTACTTATGTTCCAAGCAAAGGCCGCAGAAGGAAAGGTACCCCATCTCAAACCTTCAAGAAATAGTGAGGAGCCATCTCTACGTATCGTAGCGGTCAACAGGTATCGGTCATCAAAAGAGTAATTGATTCTACCAAAATAGGATTGTATTGTCGAAGTATTATCGAAAGAGGGCGCATTGGAAACTTCTTCAGCGGCCGAGGGAACGCGTATGTCATTGGAAGGAAATCTTCTCGCATCCGCACCAAGTCTTCTGGTGTTGTTCTCTTGTTGGGTAAAACCACCGATCACATCTAAGCCATGTTTGCCAAAAGTCTTTTTGTAGTTCAGGGTATGTTCGATCAGCGTCGATAGAAAAGTATCGTTTCTTTCACTAATTTCAGCGAAATTACCCAAATTCCCATTGACGAAAACTGCGTCTTGAGGTCTAAATCTATAGTTGTTGTTCAGATTGAACTCCAATCCTAAATTCAATTTATACGTAAGACTTTCGAAAAGGGTATAGGAGGCCGCCAAATTTCCCAAGACATTGCTGTTGGTTACGGTTCTGTCCTCTAAAGCGGCAACTCCTAACTCGTTAATAATAGTTCCCGGGCCGTAGAATGTTGCCAGGGCCGATCCTGGAGCTAAATCGGAAGAGTTCCAATTCCCATCACTATCTCTCAAACGAATGGTAGGGAGTAAATTACGCTCTTTGTTAAAGTAGGGGTTAGGATTATTGACCGAACGGGTCAAACCAATAGTGTTTTCAAGTTTGAAATTACCCTTGGTGAACGAGCCATTGGCTCGTACCGTATATCGTTCAAAATCGTCATACTTGACCACACTTTCATTATCAAAATGACTTAGCGAAAGGCTAAAGAGGGTATTCTCGCCCCCACCTGCTAACCTAAGGTTCGTATTGGTAATCTGACCCGTTCGTAGTGATTCATCATAAAGATTACTGGTACGATTTGGGTTAAACTCCGTATCATTGGCGGGGGATCGGGGAGTGCCATCATTATCATCGGCTCTGTTTACAATATCGGCATATTGCCTTGCGTTGGCCCAGTCAATGGTATTGATGACCTCGTTAAAACCATAATTGGTATCTAAATCGATAGTCAACCTGCCTCGAGTACCTTTTTTGGTTGTGATGATGACCACCCCATTGGCGGCCCTAGAACCATAAATAGCGGTTGAAGACGCATCTTTCAAAACAGAAATGGTATCGATGTCTTGAGGGTTGACAGAATTCATATTCCCTGTAATAACACCATCAATAACGAATAAAGGACCAGCTGCGGACAAGGTTCCTGTACCTCTAATTGTAATGAGGGATGTAGCTCCGGCCGCTCCGCCTTGCGCTTGAATATTGACACCGGCCATTCTACCTTGGAGCGCCTGTGCAGGGTCGCTGTAGGTAAGATTTTCGATATCATCTCCTCCAACGGTACCTACCGCACCGGTCAAATCAGATTTCTTTTGAGAGCCATAGCCGATAACGACAACCTCTTCAAGTTGACTCGCATCTTCTTCAAGTGATACATTGATAGCCGATCGTCCATTGACCGCTTCTTCAAGTGTAGTGAAACCGAGATAACTGAATACCAAGGTGGCGTCGGATGAGGCATCTATGGTATAATTACCATCGAAATCCGACTGGGTTCCGTTTGTAGTTCCCTTTACCAAAACGTTAGCACCGGCCAGGGGCTGACCTGTGTCATCAGTAATCGTACCGCTAACGGTAGCATCTTGCGCATGACCTACGACGCAGACGGAAAACCATACAAACGCGCAGAGTAACATGCGAATCGAACATTTTTTTTGAGTTAATTCAAACATTTTCATAAACATTTAGTTCTTAAAAGGTTATTTAGATAGTTTTAATTGGGGATAAAATTACATCCAACATAAACTACCTTACGTCACAAACATCTTGTATGAAATAACAAATGGTTTCCTTTGAAAAACATCCGCTCTATTTTTTTTCTAGGGCAATCAAGGCGTCCAAAACCATTTGTTCTATGAATTTGGACGAACTTCCAGCTGGTTCAAATGCGGTAATACTATTCTTGTAGACGCTTGAATCCTTTGGAAGAGTAGGTTCAAGTAAAATACCGTAGTTGCGATTTATGCTGAGTGATCTGTTTAAAACAATATGCGGCTATCCTATAAATGCAACCAAAATTTGTAGAACTACATATCTGTTTTACAAATAAAGACATGTGTCACCCTTCAAACTTTTTGATTAGGTAATCTTTGTGTTACTGAATTTTTTATAGTGGACCATTTATTCATCTACCATGTCAGTTTTATTTGTTCGTAGCCGTATCTCAGCTTGGTCTGGAACCAAGTTTTGTATCCCTTGCTTAGTTCTTTTCCCCACTTGGATTAGTGCACAATCAGTGGACTATGAAGCTACTTGGCCATCATTAAGACAGCATCAGACCCCAGAATGGTTTAAGGATGTCAAGTTTGGCATATCTAACTTGCGGTTATTGGGAAGGACTCTTCAACCGAAATACAAAAAAACACCAACGAGCATACCGGTCATTTTCAGAAATGAGAAAATAGGGGAGTACGCCTTTGTATTGAAATAGAACAAAAAAAGTAAAATACGTAACGATTATGAGGAACTTAAAATATGTGATTCTTTTTGTAGCGATAGAATTTTTGATGACCCCTATCCTCAATGCCCAAGAAGCGGAATGGACCCCTTTGTTAGACGATGAGCTTTCAAGGTGGGATGTTTTCATTGGCGTTCCCCATCATACGGTCAAAGGTTTGGATGAGGCCCCTAAGGGAGACGGCATGGAAGGTACCCCGTTAGGTTTGAATAAAGACCCATTACAAGTGTTTTCGATGCATCAAGTGGATGGGGAAGAAGTTCTTCATGTAAGTGGTGAAATTTATGGCGGGCTAACCTCCAAGGAAATCTATGAAAACTACCACCTTAAGCTTGAGTTCAAATGGGGTGAAAAAAAGTGGGAGCCCAGATTGAATGACAAGCGCGATAATGGTCTTTTATATCATTGCAATGGTGAACACGGCGCTTTTTGGAATGTTTGGATGGAGTCTCAAGAGTTTCAGATTCAAGAAGGGGATATGGGTGATTACTTCGGCTTGGCCGGCGGTGTGAATACGATTCGAACCCGTATGAATGAAACAGGTTTTTATGAGTACGACCCATCAGGGAGTCCCACGCGACTGGGTATCGGCCTTGAAGGAAAGAATATGTATCGAGGTGTAAGGCGAGGTAATTCAGAAAGGCCTTATGGGCAGTGGAATACTTTAGAATTGGTCTGTTTCAATGGACAATCGTTTCACATTGTAAATGGTACGGTAGTGATGATCTTAGATAAAGCGGAGCGCCGCACCGAAGTGGGTTACGAAATCGTAACACGCGGAAAGATTCAACTGCAGTCCGAGGCCGCCGAGGCGTATTATCGAAATATTGAAATTCGAAAGATAACCGAGTTGCCAAAGTTCTTGAAATAGGCAAGAGTTGCGTTATAATGGATAGCCATGAACAAATGATAATTGGGTCGACAAACCATTTGTTGTGTTATTTTGGTCAAAAAATAATAGGCGATGGAAAGAAAATACTGAATTTAGCTTTTGCTTTTTGTGGCGATATTGCTGCGTTAACCAACCTGATAAATAGATGATTTTAATGAGAAGAGTTTCTACAATACTACTAGTTTCCATCCTCTTGTTTTCGTGTGGATCAAAAAAGGAAGATGCAAAAAAGGACATGGCATCCAAAATGGATTCTGTAGCACTTTTTGAACCTAATTGGGAGTCCATCAAAAAAAATTACAAAGATCCTGAATGGTTCAATGATCAAAAATTCGGAATATTCATTCACTGGGGGCCCTATTCCGTTCCTGCACACGGCTCCGAATGGTATCCGCGTCGAATGTATATGGACAGTGCTACATTTACGGCCCAATTGAAACCTCAGCAAGATGGTCCGAATGAGACCTATCTCCATCACAAGAAAACCTATGGCAATCTAAAGGATTTTGGATACAAAGACTTTATTCCGATGTTCAAAGCGGAAAAATTCGACCCAAAAGAATGGATTTCATTGTTTAAAAAAGCGGGCGCGAAATACGTGGTTCCAGTTGCCGATCATCATGACGGTTTTGCCATGTTCGCTTCAAAAGAAACCAAATGGAATGCGGCCAATATGGGACCTAAACGTGATGTACTTGGTGAACTTTTCACTGAGGGCCGAAAACAAGGGCTTATTATGGGCGCCTCCTCACATTATGCGTTCAACTGGTCTTATTATAATAAAAAAGACCACTTCGATACCGTGGATCCCGAGTATGCCGATCTATATTCACCGAAGGGAAAAGATTTAAAGGAGCCCGTTTCGGAAGAGTTCAAAAAAATGTGGTGGGATCGCACCGTTGACCTGATAGACAATTACCAACCTGAAATATTGTGGTTCGATTTCTATTTGGACATACCCGATTATGAAGAGTACCGTCCTAAATTGGCCGCGTATTACTACAATAAAGGTATTGAGTGGGGTAAAGAAGTGGTCATAAACGATAAGAACTTATTTCATGAAGCATTTCCGGAAGGTACTGTTATCTATGACCTTGAACGCGGTAAGCTTCCAGGGATTCGAAAATTACCTTGGCAGACCGATACCTCTATTGGAAAAAATTCTTGGGGTTACGTGACGAACGAAGAAGCGAAAACTCCCAACTCACTTGTTGATGACCTTGTTGATATCGTATCGAAGAACGGTAACCTATTGCTTAATGTCGGACCAAGGGCAGATGGGACCATACCTGAGGACCAGCAAGAAACCCTTTTAAAGATAGGCGACTGGCTGGCAACGAATGGGGAGGCCATCTATAATTCCGAATATTGGAAAACTTTTGGGGAAGGCCCAACGGAGGAAGAGGGTGGATATATGTCGGAGCACGCAAAGAAAAAAGATTTCACGGCGCAAGACATACGCTTTACCACTAACGGTAATAAGCTCTATGCAATTATGCTTGACTGGCCCAAAGATGCTAAGATAAATATCAAATCATTGGGCGCCACAAGTGAACATGCCAAAGATATCGATATCAAAAGCATACGACTTTTGGGTAGCGATGCAAATCTTACTTTCGAAAGAACCGATGCTGCACTTGAAGTATCGGGTCTAGGGGCTAAAACAGGCAATTTTGCCCATGTTTTGGAAATAACGTTGTAACATAAAAGTAGCAGCTCTTTGAATAACGAAAAGGCGCACTGGGGTTGAACTCAACTTTGGAGCGCCTTTTGATTTCAATTCGATTGTCGCTTTTGATAGGCTAGGAATTCACTGGGAGACATTTGTTTGATGGCCCTGAATTGCCGATTGAAATTTGAAATCGTATGGAAACCCGATTCGTAGCAAATAGCTGAAATAGTGCTTTTGTTTTCAATCAACTGTTTACAGGCATATCCGATCCTAACCTCATTCAAGTATCTTGAAAAGGTCTTGCGATTGACTCTTTTAAAAAATCGACTGAAGGCCGAAGGGTTCATATTGGCTACCGCTGCGACATCGTCCAATGAGATAGGCTGGGCGAAATTTTCGAAGATGTATTCATATGTTTTATCCAAGTTTTGATTTTGATTTTTTTTGAAGGAATGTACAAATCCCTCACTGGCCAACAATTCAAAAGTTTGATGTTGGGCCAATTGGTACAGCACCTTTGTAAATTTCATGGTCCTTTTGAAACCGGCCTCCAATCGATTTATTTTCAAGATATCCCGAATCACTTTTTTGGGTAACGCAATGAATTTTATTCCATGTCTTGATTTCTGTAAGAGTTCCGCAATAGGTCGCATTTCGTCCGTTTCCAAAAAGCCATTCCCCAAAAACTCCCGATTAAAGTGAATCACGATATCCTCTGCGAGTAGATTACTATCTTTTTGAAAATAGACATCATCGTTGAGCCACATGTGCGGCAGGTTCTTTCCGATAAGTACCACATCACCCTCTTCGAATTTTTTGATACTATCGCCAACAAAACGAGTGCCCGTACTTTTTAAGGAGAGTACCAGCTCTAATTCCGGATGATAGTGCCATACCTTGAGAAAATAAGGTTCGACATGGTGGGTTACCATGAACGAGCTATTTTCAGGTTTATCGCGATGTAATAGGTGTAATTTCATCTATTTGCCAAAGGTTGATGTGAAAATACCGCTATTTTAAATGCAAAAAAAGCGAACCGAAGATGGTTTGGGCAAAAAAAGTACTAGAATTAGTGCGATTTGTGGTAGCCGGAAAGCGTTCCTTACTGTATTTTTGATAGTACAATATTTTTTATTCCAAGCTCAATTATGAAATACATTGTCTGTGAAAAACCGGGGGAGTTCCTTCTGAAGGAAAGAACAGCTCCGGTCAGAAAGAAAGGTGAGGCACTTCTAAAAGTGACCAAGGTAGGTATCTGCGGTACTGATTTGCATGCTTTTGCGGGCAACCAGGCCTTTTTTACCTATCCCAGAATCTTGGGGCATGAATTGGCGACACGAATAGAAGAGATCGAAGACAATGCCTTGGGGTTGAAGGCCGGTGATAATGTAGTCGTTATGCCCTATCTCAACTGCGGCACTTGCGTCGCTTGTCGCAATGGAAAAACCAATTGCTGCACCAGTTTAGAGGTCTTGGGTATCCATACCGATGGGGGTATGCAGGAGTATATCACGGTACCTATTTCCATATTGCTACCTGCGCAAAAATTGAACAATAATCAAATGGCCCTAGTTGAGCCGTTGGCTATTGGAGCACACGCGGTTAGACGCGCAAGGATAACGAAAGACGAAACCGTTGTAGTCGTTGGTTGCGGACCTATAGGTTTGGGTTTGATGAAGTTTGCGCAAATAGCGGGAGCCAAAGTCATCGCAGTGGATATGAATGAAGAGCGCCTTCAGTACGCGAAAAACGTCTTAGGTGTAGATGATACGGTTTTGGCAGGTGCCGATGCCGTGCAAGAGGTTGCTGATAAGACCGACGGTGATATGGCCGCAGTGGTTTTCGATGCAACAGGGCATAAGGGAGCCTTAGAGGCCGGCCCCGACTATATGTCCCATGGCGGACGCTATGTATTGGTGGGCCTCTCAAAAGGGGAGCTGACCTTTACCCACCCGGCGATTCACGCCAAAGAAACCACTATATTATGCAGTAGAAATGCCGCTCTTGAAGATTTTGAATACGTGATATCCATATTGGAACAAGGAGGTTTCCCGGTAGATTCCTTCATCACGCATAATGTAGATTTTAGTGAGATGATTTCTAATTTTAATAGCTGGCTGGATCCTGCTACCGGGGTGATAAAGGCTACGGTTAATTTTTAATAAATCAAGCTTTATAAAGAATAAAACAACAAATAGTCAACCATGAAAAAAGTAGTAACCTTCGGAGAGATCATGCTCCGTTTGTCCCCTCCGGGATTCCTGAGATTCTCCCAGGCGAGTTCGTTCGATGTGGTCTACGGCGGCGGGGAGTCCAATGTCGCGGTGTCCCTGGCCAACTATGGGGTACCGGTGGATTTCGTGACCCGTCTGCCCGATAACGATATCGGCGCATGTGCCCTGATGGAAATGCGCAAGCGCGGCGT
>CANLVG010000018.1 GCA_947494565.1 uncultured Flavobacteriaceae bacterium
GCTCACGGTATAGGTCAAGCTTGCCGTAGCCGTATCGTTGTTCTCGATACCATTGAAAAGACCATTGGACCCGAAGGTGGCCGACGTTCCGTCGATGACCCCGTTGTTGTCCGAATCGATCACCCCCGACACCCCGAGCGCACCGCCTTCAACCACATCATAGATCCCGTCATTGTCACTGTCAAGATCCAAATGGTTGGGCAACCCATCGTTATCAAGGTCGCCTACCAAGGCCACCCCTAGGGCAAAGGCTTCACGGCCACCGGCATCTAAGGTAATATCCAAGATGGTTGCGTTCTCGGAATACATGATTGCCGTACCAAAATTGGTGTCGACAAATTCTATCGTTCGCGTACCCGTTCCTGTTACGTTATACGAACCTACATCTTCGAATACCTTCCAAGATTCGCCATTGGTGCGTATTCTCAAAAATTCGGGCACATCGGTAGCTTCCGCATCCAATGCTAAGAGATCAATAGAATAGGGATTGCCCCCTTTGGTAGCGGTAAACGTGACTCGAAAGGAGCCATCAGCCCCGCTGGATCCGTAAAAAGCCTCTCGAGAACCTCCCGTATTATATAGCTGGTGTAGTTGGGAAAATGACCATGTATTCATGTCTTGTGGGAGGTAACTTCCCATATTCACCACGTACGAAAACGCGGCGGTAATGGTCACCCCATCTGCCAGATTGAACGTCTGAAAATCCCCGTTCTGAATACCGTCGTTGAATAAGGAGGAGGTCCAATTGAAAAAGTACAGTTTGTCCTGGTTGGTTCCGTTTCCTGAAGTTGAATTCGCCGTCGCCGGTTGGTCAAGATATTTCTCCGTTACGTTTGGAATGCCATCATCGTCCATATCAAGGTCAACGGTACTATCATCCGACGCATCCCGAAAGTCAAGATCCATTGAAAGGGGAACAATGGTGCCAGTCGCATCATCGTCCACATCGCCGAAACTGCTGATCCGTTCCGCTAGGCCAGACCCGGTAATCTCATCATTGGCATCCCAAGAGGCGGGGGCACTGTTGTCTACCGCATCGAAATAATCGTCCAGACCGTCATTGTCAGTATCGGTACCACTAGTTATAGTGTAGCCGTGGTTGTTCTCGACTATATCGAAAGTGCCGTCATTATCGGAATCGGTGTCCAAATAATCCAATTCATCCGTGCCGTCCGTATTCACCGGGACCAGCCCCAGGGATCCCGCTCCGTTAGAAGTTCCATTGGGAGTGGCATCATAAGCGTTGTCCAGACCGTCGCTATCATTGTCTAGACCGGTCGGGGCAATATAAACAGCCGTTAACTGTGCCTCTATGTTATCAGGTATACCGTCATCATCGGAATCGATGTCGAAACTATCGACAAGCCCGTCACCATCGGAATCGCCTCCCTCGGAAGTACTGTTGACCCCAAAACGGAGCGATGGCCAACCGGAATATGCCAGAGGTACTATGCGTATTCCGGTCCAGTCCGTGTTGGTATTGGGAATGTTTCGGGTAACGATGGTGGTATTGTTCGAATTTCCCGTATAGGTGCCCAGATCGAGCCAAGTACTGCCATCCTTGGTGCCTTCTACACGAAAGGAGGTAACCCGCTGTGAGGAGTTATATCGTCCTTGAAGGGAAACCGTGTTTATCGAACCGGGGGTATCAAAGGTAACCCCTACATGATAAATACCAGTGCTCGCAATTGGGGCGCGCCAACTATTGCTATGGGTACTGTTCAGGGCAGGGTCGTAATTGGTGCCGTAATACGAGCCATTGGTAATCACGTTCGTTCCGACCACCGGGGTGATATCTTGTGCGACAGTAGGATTCTCGATCACATCGAGGATACCATCATCGTCATCGTCTATATCCGCCGTATCCACTACGCCATCCTTATCGGTATCAGTAACAGCTGTTATCGCAGTACTGGTTAAACTAAAATGGGTCATTGCATTAAGACCTGTACCTGCCCCTGTTGTTGGGCCATAGAGTGTGATGGTCTCGGAGGTAGCATCAGCTGTAAAGGTAAACGTTTGCTGTATCCAACCCCAGGAATTATAGCTCACGCTACCACTATCGTCATTGCCTATTTGAATGCGATAGCTAGTGCCTATTGCATTGGTCCAGCCCGAACTGGCCGAATAAAAACCGGCTACATAAAAGGTGAACAGATAGGTGGTACCTGCAGAAAGACCCCCAATGGTGGCACTTGCTGCTTCGCCCCCAGAAATCCAGTTCCCTGCACTCATAAAGTGACTATGCCCTGTCGGGGGAGGGAACGGGCCAAGGGTCCATGAATGAGTGCCCCACAAATTGTAGGCATCATTGGTATCGGGAGTGCCCGCTGATCTAGACCAACCAGGTTGCGGCGGTGAGTTTACTCTTATTTGGAAATCATCGGTATCAGGTATGGTCTGGGCATACGTATGACTGCCCAATAGGCCATATAAAAAGCAACTAGTAACAACTATTAGACGGTAAAGGTTCGTTCCAAAAGTATATGGAACGGAACGCCCGTATGGTAGGTTTCCCATTTCGATTTTTTTTCTCTCCAAACACACCGATTAATTCCGGTATGGTGACTACATTTCTGTATGTCTGGTTAAAAAATCGAAAGCGCGATATGGCCTTCGAAATGGGACGGCCCAAACATACTATCATTTCAAAAAGTATTCTAATTATTGTTGCCAAGGGCGCTGTTTTTGTTGCATACGTGCGCTTAAACAATATCTAATGAAAGGCTTTTCTGAACTTTATATATGGTCGTTTCTTCTTTCAAAACAAGTCGTGATAGCTTTCCTCAATTTCCGAAAGCATCGTATGGTACGTCCAAAGGAGGCAATGTGGTCGAAAAGGGATAGCGATGCTATCCCGCGTCCCAAACACCAACGTCCGCGCCGATAAAGCAAGACATTGTTATATTTCTTCCAACATTGCCTCCTTTGGACGATTACATACGCTAGAGGAGTACAAATTTTTCGAATAAAAGATTAAAAGAGGGGTGATATTTTAAGCGATTTGGATGGTCTTTTCCGGATTTCAAAGAAACAATTTGTCCAACGTGGGCCATCTTGATTCAACAAGCACTTGGAATCGATTGGTGAGAAGCAATTGGTACTTATTGCACCTCACCTAGCCCGTTGTTGGTATCAAAATATCGAAAACGTCCGCCGACCGAATATCGAGCCCTGTTTTTTGGGAGAACCAAGGTAGCATGATCGCTCAAGAACTTTTTGTTCTGGAGTTACGTCAAAAAAGAAAGGCCATTTTATACTAAAATGACCTTTCGGGAGATAATTGGTTGGTCTGCAATTAACCTCGTTCTATTTTTTTTTTGGAACCTCGCATCGTGGACCACCTCTAACAAATCTATTGTATCGTTGAATGTACCTTCACCGGCTACACCTTAGTACTCATATAAAATCTTGGGACAACATCGTTGGTCAACTGACTTTCCCGATAAAACGAAATCTTCATCCGTTCGGCATCGGTTCCTCGGCTTTCCAAAGGATGCGAAATACAATGCTTGTGCGCCCGATGACAATGACGTATGGCCTGCATCGACAGTACAAATTAGCTGATAGACCTCTTCCCACAGAAATGTCATAGGGTTGTCAGGAGCTGGAATGGAGGCCCTGAAAAGATGACCTCGTTCAAAATAACCTTGTTGAGTGAAACCTGTTTGGGATACAAACAGTAGTAGGAATATAACGCTTTGCTTTTTCAATACAGACGAAAAAACAGCGTCCGCCAAAAAATTTATGCCCATCTCTTTTACCTTTATCATTGTATTTCTCTGTTGGAATACCCAGCAGATAAAATACACTTTAGTTATAGAGCGAAAACCATTTCAAGTTTTCACGGGACAGCACAAACCTAAAATCAATTCTCTTCAGACCACAATAATTGTTGTGAACGCATTCAAATCTGTGGGGAATTCTAGTTTTAGAGAATTTTTCTCCAATTTTCGTTAACGTAATTCAGGATTTTACGCCCTGCAAAGGGATTATTTTGATTTATTACGTGCTTTTAGATAAACGTTTTAGTTGCTTCCAGCGCAATTACCGAACTATGAACGATTTAAAAGGTGGAGCACCTCATTGACAGAGTGAGCAGCTATGTTCACAGATAAAAGTTTTAGTTGCTTCGTCTATGAATCATATTTGAGCTGTAAACTTCATTTATGGCCAAATTGCTTGCGTTCCTCATTTGTTTTCTAGGATACTTTGCCCTCTGTCGGGCACAAGGGTCCGGTTCCTTTTCGGGGCAGGTTCAAGATGCACAAAGCATGGAAGCCATTCCTTTTGCAACAGTGGCCCTATTATACAATGACGTCTTGATCGATGGCGTTTCCACCAGTGCGGATGGAAGATTTGAAATACAGGTAACCGAGGAGTTCACCCATTTCGAGATTAGCTTTATCGGCTATGAAACTGCCAAAATAGGAGTGTCGGACATTAGTGATCCCGATGGTATGGACGTAAAACTATACGCCGCGAACCTAACCTTGGACGAGGTGGTCGTGGCTGCGGCCCAAACCACTACAAGCTTGAAGATAGACCGAAAAGTAATCAACTTAGGGGCCGACCTACAACAATCAGGAGCTACCGTACTTGAGGCCTTTGAACAGATTTCGGAAATACAGACCGATTTGGGGATCGGTACTATCTCATTACGCGGCAGTGGCAATGTTCGCATACTGGTGAATGGAAAACCTTCACCCTTAAATGCCACGGAGCTATTGAGCCAAATTGCCGCAGCGTCGGTCGAAAAAGTAGAGATCATCACGTCTCCTTCCGCTAAAAATCAAGCAGACGGCCTATCAGGTATTCTCAATATTGTTTTAAAAAAGAACCGAACCCTAGGCATGAACCTCGGGATCAACGGTGCAGTCGGAACTAAGCGTCACAGTTATGGCCTGATGTCCAACTACAATCTTTCTTTCGTCAATATAAGGCTCAATGCGTCTCGAGAACGAAGGGAAATGGATAGTGAGCAATGGATCAGTCAGCAATACACCAATGGAAATACAAGGGATTTCTATGCCCCACACGATTTTCGCGGGAAAGTGGAAAAAATCTCGGGCGGTTTAGATTTCTTTTTCGATGACGCGAACGAGCTTTCTTTCGATCTCGATTACACCTACGATTACCACCAATTCTTTAATACGACCTTTTATACCAATGTAACCGATCGGCCAGACTTCTTGTATGTACGGAATTCGGCACATACCCATAAAACATTAAGCTATAACACCAATTACCGCAGAAAATTCAAGGGGGAAGGACATTTTATCGAGCTGGACTACCACCTTGCCAACAACGAGAATATTCTGCCCGCAAGAGATGTTGAAGCAGGTATTTTCTTGTTCGAAGAAGAGCAAAGAAACAAGAACACCATACAACAAGCGGCTTTAGACTATACATTGCCCATTGGTGACCAGGCCAGTGTAGAGGCGGGAGCCCTATGGAATGACCGGCAATTGAAGAGTTTTGATTTTTTTCAACCGCGCGGTATTTTTCCTCGAAACGAGCAATTTACCTATCATGAGAAGATTTTAGGAATATATGCCGTGGGAAGGGCAACCCTAGGAAAACTCAATGCCCAGGCCGGTTTACGTTACGAATACTTCCATTCAAATTCAATGAATACCGCAGCAAATCAAACAACGGATCTCACCTTTTCAAATCTCTTTCCCTCGGTTCATTTCTCGTACAATAGCAACGATTCAAATACGCTAAGCCTCGGATACAGCAAACGCATTTCGCGTCCTAATTTTCATCATATCAATCCCTTTCAAATGGGGAATCAGTATTTTCAATGGGAAGCGAACCCTGGCCTTACCCCTGAATTCAGCGATAATATCGAATTGAACTATCAATATAATGATGAGCGCTTCAATGGATCGGTCTCCTCATTTTATAGAAATCGGACCAACGTCATTCAGTGGTTACAGGATATCGATGATGAAGGTGTTCGAACCATCAGTTTTGTGAATATCGGCAGCAAGCAATCGTATGGATTTGAAGCGGACGCCCGTTATCCTTTAACCTCGTTTTGGAACACCCAGTTGTCAGTGAATTACTATTTCACGACGGTGTCTCAAGACATCGACCTTACTTGGTATCACTTATACTCATCGAATATTATTTTCAAAAACACCTGGAACATTACAAAAGCTATAAGCGCTGACCTTACCTACCGCCATACGCCAAAAAACCAAAGGGAATTTAGTTTTACCGACCCAAGAAATCGATTGGACCTTGCCGTCCGCGCCAGATTTTTGAACAATAGACTTACCGCCAACCTTAGAATTATTGACGTATTGGATAACAATCTGCGTGAAAATACCTTGATTACCCCTCAAGTGATACAGCAAGAGGTGTGGCGGTTTCAATCACAAACTTTCGGGGTATTGTTCAGCCTGAACTATAAACTCCTTCAGGATCAAGGAAAAACCAGAAACAGAAAGTCACGAAACTACGAACATCTCGGCACCACCGATTAATTTAAAACTAATTGTAATATACCAACACATGAAAAAAGCAATACTGACGGTAATCACGACAATCACACTAGGAAACAGTGCCTGTACCGCTCAAAACGACCTTAAAAAAGAAGGCATTTCAGCAAAGGAACTGACGACATGGCAAACCCTAGACCTTGGGAAGACTTCGGTAAACGGCGAAGAATTGATTGTTGAGGAAACGGAAGGATCCGATGGCTACTTTTTGATCAGCCCCGATACCTACGAGGGTGATGTACAAATCAACTATCAAGTCAAGGCCCTATCGGAATCATCGGTCTGCATTGTATTGCTCTTTACTTCAGATATGGGTGATTCAGAAAACCTAACACTGCCGCCGGCAAATGCTAAAGGAAGGGATTTCTGGGACTGGCGCACGAAACTCGAGCATTACAACCTTACCTTTAATAATGCGTCACATGGAAACAAGCCGTTTTTCTTTAAAAATGTATCCCCATTCAAGAGAGGCTTTTATCAAACATTACCGAATACCATTATGAAAACCCAAGAGTGGAATAGTGTTGAAATTGGGAGGAAAGGCACCCATATGTGGTTCAAACTGAACGATAGCATCGTTTTTGAGCAAGAAGATTGTAACCCCTTGTCGGCCGGACATATGATTTTCAGGATAAGTGGGACCACGGGAGAGGAGACCATCTTTGCCAAAATAGCCCTGAAGGACTTGGTGATCGCACACTGATAATTATGTAATTTACACCTCTATTGGAACATAAAACCCCATATGCGAAGTTTATTCGGCTTGAGCCCCTATTGCATCTATTTCTATGGGGCATGGTACTCTTATATCCGTATATAAAGTATATGAAACGGGAGGGTGGATATGCGATGTCATTTGCACATGAACTCAATGCCTTGGTATTTAAAATGACCATTTCCTATTTTCTTTATTTCTGGTTCTTTCCGAGACTGGGTCAAAGAAAATACTATGCCTTGGCGCTATTGGTATTGGTGGGCAATACCTTGTGCTACGAATATACCGATGGGTTTTTTCATTCGGGAGACACCCATTTCTGGCAGCACTTCGCGACCAATCTATTGACCCATGTGAGTTTCGGAATTATTTTTTTCACCTTGTTCTCCATCAAGAACATCTACCGTCAGCAGCGAAGTCTTGAGGTGTTGCAACAAGAAAAGAACCGCGCTGAAATGAAGGCCTTGAAAGCACAGATCAATCCACACTTCTTGTTCAATACCCTAAATACCATTTATGCCAACGCCCTCAAAAAAGAGGAAAACACACCAGAATTGATCCTCAAGCTATCGGACGGGTTTCGGTACTTATTTCATGAAGGGCAACAAGAACAGGTAAGCCTGCAGCGTGAAGTTCAGCATTTAAAAGATTATATTCATCTACAAGAAGAACGGTTAGCGGATAAGGTCAAGGTCACTTTTTCTACGGAAATCGAGTATTCGGAAAAACAAATCGCTCCCTTATTACTTATTCCCTTCGTGGAAAATGCCTTTAAATATACCAGCTTGCTAAAAGGGAAAAACCATCAGATCAACATCGCGATAGCGGCCAGCGAAACCGATTTTTCCTTTCATTGCGTAAATCCGTTCAATACTGCCGGGCAGCAGGAAGTAGACCTCGGTTGGGCGACCAGTGGTGTCGGCATTACGAATGTAAAAAAGAGATTGACCCTCCTGTATCCAGAAAGACACCATTTGGAAATAGCGGAAGAGCAAAATCGCTACAGCATAAAACTTGCCATACAGTTATGATGCAGTGTATCATTTTAGAGGATGAAAAATCGGCCCGCGAAGTGCTGCTCAGCTACGTTCAGAAGACACCCTTTATTCAGTGCTCGGGCAGTTACGAAAGTGGTTTGGACATTCCACCGAAGGAATTGCAAGAGGTTGATATTTTGTTTCTGGATATTCAGCTGCCAGAAATCAACGGCTTGAATTTTCTAAAAACCCTTCGCAACCCGCCCAAGGTCATCTGTACTACCGCCTATTCGAACTATGCTGTGGCCGCCTTTGAGGAAGCCGTCACCGATTATTTGGTAAAGCCTTTCTCCTATGAACGGTTTTTTAAGGCCGTCACAAGGGTACGGGAACAGCTATCACATCAAAAAAAGGAAAAGAACGACCGGCTTTTTCTTTACGCGGACAAGACCATGTATTCAGTGGTCACGAATGAGATTTTATTCATCAAGGCCGAAGTCGACTATGTAAAGGTGGTCACCCAAGAACAGGAAATTTTGATCTTGGATAGCCTTCGCAACTGGAAAGAAAAACTGCAGGGGCTATCCTTTGTTCAAGTGCATCGTTCCTATATCGTCAATACCAAAAAAATACAGAAGGTCTATGGCAATCTGATTTTTCTTGGCGCAGTTGAAATTCCCATCGGAAAGACCTACAAAGAAGCCTTTTTTAAGGCAATCGAATAGCTCGTTTGACCGTAATCGTTATTTAACAGGATGGTATCAGTGACCGGTTTCCGGAAGTTCGTCCGTCTTACTCAGTGATACCAACCCTCCTAAAGCTCCAAGGTTCATGGAATCCAATGCGGAGCTAGGCACAATCACCATTGACCCCTTTTCCTTCAGCCCTTCGAACAACATATTCATGCCCCTTAGGTGTAGGGCCACTGGGTTTTTCTTATACTGCTCACTGGCTTCAGAGAATTTGTAGGCTATCTCTGTTTCGGCCGTCCCAAGAATCACTCGTGCCCGCCGCTCTCGTTCCGCCTGAGCTTCCTTACTCATGGCATCCGCCAGATCTTGGGGAATAATAATGTCTTTGATTCCTACGGTTTGGCAGGTAATGCCCCAAGGATTTGTATTCTCATCCAGCACCTTCTGCAGATCATCGGCAATTTTATCCCGCTCTTGAAGAATGTCCGACAGTTCATGTTTACCGATGATATCGCGTAAGCCCGTTTGGGCAATATAAAAAATAGCCCTTTCGTATTCCTGCACTTCGAGCGCGGCCTTTTCAACATCCCAGACCGTCCAATACACTACGGCATCAACATTGACGGGAACGGTATCCTTGGTCAAGGTCTGTTCGGCCTTAAAATCCGTGACGCGTACCCGTTGGTCAATATACTTGTCTATCTGATCGATGATGGGAATGATAAAAAATATTCCAGGTCCTTTAAGGCCATTGAATTTTCCCATGCGGAGTACTACCGCTTTCTCCCATTGATCCGCAATATGAATGGATCGCGCTATGAATAGTGCAATCAATATCAATACGGCCAAGACTGCGATGTCGATGACATCAAAATAATACAATACAAAAGAGATTGCCGATAGTACAAGCATCACCGTGCCCGAAATGGGGTTCCATAGGTTTTTCTTTATTGCCTTCATGTTACAGTTGTTTTTGAAGTTGTTTTATAATATCAGTTACCGAAAATCCATAGGTAAAAGCAATTGTGGAAAATTCGTGACAGATCTCCGTCAGTTTTTTGTCTTTTTCTTCAGGGGGTATTTCCAATTCGATGTGGCTTATAAAGGTGCCCGTGCCCTGGTGGGTTTCGAGTATATCTTGAATCTCTAACTCCTTGTACGCTTTGGCAATGGTGTTGAGGTTCACTTTCAATTCTACGGCCAATGCCCTTACGGTGGGCAACTGTTCTCCTGTTTTTAGGCTTCCTGATGCAATACCGAACCGGATCTGATCAATAATCTGGCGGTAAAAAGGGGTTCCGTTCTTAGGGTCCAAGCGAAAAGCGATCATTATACTATTATATTATTGTACTATATGTATAGTACAAACATACAACTTTTTTTTTAATTGCCAAAAGGAGTGCTTTTCAGAACATCTCTTAGGTTGAGATACTGTAGCTCCAATTGAATTGCTAACTTTAGGGGCAACCCGCCTAAAAACACTTTATGAAACTCGTACGCACCACCCGAAAATCACTGTTGGCCGTCTTTGCCATTGTTTTGGCAACATTCTTCCTTCAATGTAAAAATGAACCGAAAGAAAGCCCTGCAGCGCCCATCAATGAAACCCTGTTAGAGGCGCCTGAAGGCTTTTCGGTATTCGAAATCGGTACCGAATTAGGCGCTGTTCGACATTTGACCGTAGCCAATAATGGGGATGTCTATGCCAATCGCTCCGTACTCAAGAACGGAAAGAGCATCGTTCGGTTAAAATATACCAACACCGAGGAATCTCCTTATGAACAAGAGGAATTTGCCGAAGTTCCCGGAACTGGAATCTTGGCAACGGATAACTACCTGTACGCCTCTTCGAATTCCGGTGTGCATCGTTATGCCTTGAACGAAAACCATGAAATTGTCGATACTAACAATCCACAAACAATCGTAGATGGCCTCATCGATATGGGACGCGACAATGCCAAACCGTTTACTGTCGATAGTGATGACAACCTTTATGTCACCATCGGTTCGTGGAATGATGCCTGTCGCGATACGGAATCGGATGCGGGCATGATCCCTTGTACGCTCTTGGATTCTGCTGGGGGTATTTGGAAATTCAAGGCGGATCAGCTCAACCAGACCTATGCCGATGGCACCCGATATGCTACCGGTCTTAAAAATGCCGTTGGCATCACATGGAACTTCCAGACCAACTCTTTATTCGCCACGGATCACGGACGGGGCGGGTTGCACAATTTTTATCCGGATCTTTATAGCAAAGAACAAGACGATGCACTGCCTGCCGAGACTTTTTACGAATTACAGGAGAACGACGATGCCGGTTGGCCCGAAACCTATTATGACCCTATCCAAAAGAAACGGATTCTCGCACCGGAGTATGGCGGTGACGGAATACAATCAGGAGGCGAAGATGCCATTGCCCCCATCATGGCATTCCCTGCACATTTAGGTCCGAATGACGTGTTGTTCTATACCGGTGACCTATTTCCGGAACGTTACAAGAATGGGGCCTTCATTGCTTTTCACAATCAATCGAAACCACTTAAAAAAGGCTTCTTTGTAGCCTTTGTTCCCTTTAAGAATGGAGCTCCTGATGGCGATTGGGAAATTTTCCTCGATAACTTCGCGGGAATGGATTTGGCCAACCCAACGGAAGGCGACGGACTGAAACATCGCCCCTGCGGACTGGCTCAGGGGCCTGATGGCGCCTTGTATGTCTGTGATGACTTTGGCGGCAGTATTTTTAAGGTAACGTATTAGCAGCAGGAGACCACCTCCTTAACCATCGTTACTCTTCCTTTATAAAGTCCTTTCGTAGTCGAACCGGGCTGTCCGGCACCTTGTTGATCAGCTGCCTTTTCCCGTTCTTTTTAACCAATTCAAAGGCATCATACAGTGTTCCGATAGGTGTGTACGCGCCATACGTAATCGTGTCTTCAGAAACTGTTATGATTTGGAACAATTGGGTGAACTCTCCCCTGCGTACCATCCAATCTTGGTCTTTTGATTCGTACATTTTAGGTCCGCTTACCGAAACGGCATACATGGTTCCCACATCATTGACAACGGTCAGTCCCTTTCCTTCATTCTCGGCAAAGCCCCTGGAATAGGTATGATCATGGCCCTGCAAGACCAAGTCGACCTTATACGTATCTAGTAGTGGTTTTAGCGTCTCCCGGAGCACTTTGTTGTCTCTCCCCTTGGCCGTAGAGAAAATGGGATAATGCAAGGTGATGGCCGTCCATTTTTTGGTATTGTTCCGTAATATCGAATCAAGCCATTTCACCTGGACCTCACGCGATTCTTCATACTCATCGAACGCCACCGCGTCTAGTGAGATCATTTTCAAATTTTGGTAGTCGATGGCATAACAGGTCTCTTTTACGGCGGTTGTTGGTCCGTTTTCAGGCAAGGTAAACTGGGGTTTCCATAAGGAAGACAAGACCCCGTCTCTATATTCGTGGTTTCCGGGAGTCATTATACTAGGAATCGTAGCATGGATGAAACTTCCGGCATAAAACCATTCGCCCCATTCCACATTGGCATCCCTATCGTTGATCAAATCCCCGGCATGTAACATAAAATCCACCTCGGGGAATTGACGGTATGAATTGCGGATAACACGTGACCACATCGATTTTACACTATTCTGGGCATCCCCAAAATAGATAAAACTGAAGGGTTCGTCAGCGGTATCATTTGCGGTGGTCGTCTGAAACCACTCACTCCAAGTCCCCAACGCTTTCGATCCATCGCCTACCCGATACACATAAGTGGTATTGGGCTGAAGTCCTGAAACCACGGCCGAGTGAAAAACAGCCTTGACCAAGGGTTCTCGACTGTTCTGATTTTCAAATCGCTCAGAAACCGCTTTCACATGGCGTATCCCACTTAACACAAACCCAGGGCCATCAGTGGCCTCGGCAATCTCTACATATCCCGTAGCTATTTGCTGGTCAGTACGCCAATTTACGGCAAAACTATGGGCAGGGTCTGCCGTAAGGTTCGCGATGATCCGATCCGGGGTTTTGGAAGGGAACAGCAGCTTATGTGAAACTATGCTGTCATGGCTATGATAATGTGAATGTCCTTCCGCTACGGGCGTCTGACCGTAAGCCGTATCATGGTTTAGAAAAGAAGCGAGTAACAGCGCGATCAGGCTACCTACACCAGAAAAAAACCGCGCGTTCATTGGATTTGATTTCATACGCACTAAAGTAGTTTTATTTGGAATACAAGGCCAACTTTCAATGCCATGTTGTTGTTAAGAAATTGAAATAGTTGGAAAGGTGGTTTTGTGGGCCGGGTTACACAGTCAAGAAAACAAATTGTCGAAATCAACACTTGGCAAATGGTACTATCTAATTTTGAATAGTCCTAAAAAGCGTAGATTTTTCGAGACTACTTGTACCCAACGTTCCAGCTATGAAGCCTAGGAATGGTTTGGTTGGTTAGGCCTATGCTTTATAGCCATTCTTGTGCTTTCGTTATTTTATTTTCGTTTTAATTTGCTCAAAATCCTTATTCAAAAGCGATTCATATAATTCTTTGACTTCCGTCCAGTCTTTAGCTTTGAATTTTGACTCCTCTCCGTCCATAATAATAGAAAGAGCTAACTCTTTATTTGTTTCAATCACATTCTCGTCATCAGTAATAATTGAAACCCAAAAAGCTCCATGTTCTTCATCCATTTCTTGAATGTCCTTAATTGCTTTTTCTATATCAGATAAATCGATATTGTCTTTTTGGTATCCAGCAGCGTATTGAATGTAAGATTCTGTCATAGTTCTTTATTATTCTATTCGTAAATGGACGCGCCTTTTAGAATCGTTTTGAAATTTTCCCAAGTTGGTTTATCTGCGTCAACATTCATTTTCATATTGTCATAAAAGCCTTGAATATCTTCTGTATATGCTTCCATAGCTTCTAGAAAGTCTTCAAGAGTTCTATTTTCCCAATTCGTTTTATTCTCTTTTAAGTCTTCTCTAAACTCTTTCAGAAATTCTATGAAGTCGATTCTTGTCATTTAGTCTTTTTTAATGAAGCACAACGGCTGGGCTATGCGTAGTGCGGAGGCAAGGAAACTTTTCGTTTCCGTCTGGTCTGCGAGCCAGAGCTTTTTGTTTTGTAATTATTTTTTCTTTTTAATTGCCAAATCCAAAAGATTTGGCGGACTTAGTAAACACGCCCAAGCCATTAAATTAAGTGCTTTTTGCCCTATTTGCTATAGGTATTGTTATTCTTTTTCACTTGGATATATACAGTTAGTTCCTTCTTCAAAAAAAACTCCTTCTGTATCACAGATTTTAAAGACCTCTCCATTTTTATAATACTTCATTTTAGTGTATTCTCCTTGGTCCATATAAATTTCAATTTTTTCAAATTCGTCAAAATTATATTTAGTACTTGATAAGCCTGAGAATTTTACATTGTCTTTAAAATTGATTTTGGCATAGATTCTATTATCATTAAGTCTCCATATATGTAATCCTTGTTTATGTCCATAAATATCAATATAATTTATGGTATCGTTATCAATTATGTCGAATGCCGGTTTTTGTTTTACTGGATATTTATGTTCAGTTTTTTGTATGGGTTTATTGTTTGCTAAAACGACGTATTTCATGTTCTTCAAACCTTTAATTTTATATTTTAAGTTAAAAGCACAATCACAATCCGCATACTCCTCAACCCATTCTGTTATAACCAAAGTTTCGGTTGAATCAGTTTTGTTTTCTATTATGGTGTCAGTTTTTCGATATCCATGATATATTAAATTCAGAGTATCATTTTTCAACTCTACCTCGCCTTCAGATGCCCTACTGCAATTAGTTACAACAAATATTTCATAATTGTGAATATCTTCACTTATAGAATGTTCTACTATTCTATTCAAGTAGTTTCTCTCTCCAATATTTTCATTTAAGCATTCACTTGAATTGAAATCAATCAATTCTATTGGATTCTTTAGTCTTAAACTGAAAGAACTGAATAATATAAGAATGAATATTAAAATGTATGAAAATAGTCTCATCTAATAATTGCTAACGGTCTCGGCTATGATTTCGTTGTGGAATTATCCGCAGGATTATTCCGCCGAAATCCAGTGTTTGATTTATACTTTTATTTTGGTGTGGTACAAAACCACAATGAATTATAGCCATTGTTAGGTGCTTTTTATTTTTCATGATGCATGCTCCATATGCAAGTAAACTTCTAGTCCTCTAGCACTTTTTCTATTGGCTCTGGTTCAAACCAACCTTTTTTCATTTTAAACTTAACCCAAACGGCCGCGTAGATGGTAGCAATAAGTACCATAAGCCCGGCATTCATATACACTTGCAATGTCATTTCTGGGGAAGGTGAATTATTCAAGATCATATAAACCATCCCGATGATTCCCAGTATTTGAGGAAAAGGATACCAAGGACTTTTAAACGGACGCTTATAATCTGGATATCTTCTGCGTAATACAATAAGATTTATATGAGAAATGACATAGGCAACCAGCCAGATTGTTGCGGCAGAAATCACCAAGGTCAAAATAATATCATCTTGACCACTAAGCAGTATTGTAGGAATCAGTATAAGTGAAGCAACAAATACAATGGCCACCCAAGGAGTATTTGTTTTGGGATGTAGACGTGTAAACAGGGTGGGTAATTGTTGGTTACGGCCCATACCGTAAAGCATTCGCGGAATAGTGGCTAGTACTGTATTGATTGTACTGCAGGTGGCTGTGACGGCCAATATAGCAAGGATTATTTTTCCTGATTCCCCAAAAAGTGCAGTTACCAATACACTATGGGGAATCTCCGATTCGGACAAAGCTGTTTGAGGAACGGTCAGATATCCAGATAATGCAACCAAAGCATAAACCACCAACAAAACCATAGCTGCCAGTATCATGGAGCGGGGTATATTTTTGCCGGGGTTTTTGGTTTCCTCGATCATTGGGCAAACGAATTCCAATCCAAAAAAAGACCATAGTGCCAACATAGTTAGAGACAGTACACCAATATCAAAATCTTTTAACCCTTCGAAAATGGAGATTACCGATTCGCCTTGAGGTTCACTTTGGGCCAATCCTGCTATGCCAATTACCAATAACGACACTATCATTAAATAGGCAAACAAATTCTGAACTTTGGCAAAAAAGTCAACCCCAAGAATATTCAGGAACAGCAACACCAAAATAATCAGCCAGCCTATCTGGGTAAAGGACTCTGGGAACAAAGTGTCTAAAACGGCTTCCAATAAGAATAACTCTGCAGGCAAACCAAAAACTGCCGGTGCCAGGTATCCGGCAATTGTAGCTATAATTGCCGGCATATGGCCTATAGATACTTCTGTATAGGCACTAATACTTCCTGCTTTGGGAAGCATAACCGCCAGTTCAGAAAAAGTAAATACGTAACAGAGCGTCAGAATAAAGGCGACGATAAGCGCTACAAAAAAGTCACTTCCTCCTATGCCAACTCCTTGTAGTATACTTATGAATACAACTTGTGCCACTACAACTCCCACAGCAATGGCAAACAAAGAGGGTAGGCCCAATATCCTCCTTAATTTTCCAGTTTCGCCATGTGTTGTATCCATCTTATAGTTTTAGGGCGTATATCATCAGCCCGCTATCTTTGTTGGAAATATACCCATCTGAGGAATAGGGTTCATTTTGTTTAGCCTTAGTCTCAATGGCAACTCGTTGCTCATCTCGAAAGGGCCAAAAGTAAATTCGGGTTGATCCCAAAGCTTCACAAGCAGCACCGGTCCATTGATTGGTGCCTGTTATCATCATGTATTCATATCCATGCTCCTGAAAATGCTCAAAAGAGGCTGCAAAGAGCTCAAAGGTGTGCTCAGTGGGTAGTGAATTAGATCGGGCAATCATGGCGATGTATCCTACCTTCCCCGAGTTTAGGGCCTTTTCGAAATCTGGATAGGTGTCATTTAGCGCTTTAATGGCCTTATGTTCATGCTTATGGATAAAGTCGAGTATTGGATCTTGATACGAAAACATGGCCCGGAGGAAGGGATCATCCTCTCTTAAATCATCTTCTTGGGGAGGCAACGTAATGTTCAGAGCACCGCCAATTGGTTTGGAATGTGTATCTGTTATCATCAATGAATGGCGCAAAAGATCTTGGTTTATCCCTATACGGCCTTTTGGTTGGGAGGGATCCGTTAACATAATCAATCGGATACACCAAAAAAGAATGTTTTCCGTAGTCCAGAGACCAAAAGCATCCTTGCCAAAAGCATCCTGGTGTTTGGTATTTATAATTTCCGCTGGAACCTTCATCGGAGGATGCACGTGCCTGTTCATTGGTTCATTCATAGCGAACGATTTGGCAATGATGTGGGCTAATTCCAAAATTTTGGATTTGTCAAATCCATTAAGGGGTATTGCCAAGTATGTGTGACTCCGATAATTTCGAGCCGACTCAAAATCAACTAGTGATAGTTCTTTTGGAAGGTCAAATATTCCATGGTTTGGTGTATCATCAGCAGTTGGATAATTACAACGTGGCAATCTAAGGGGTGTGGTTGGTTGGGTCATGCCATTGAAAGGTACATATAATTATCAAATATGACATTGAGCTCATTGCACCTAACGGTTGGGCTATGGTTTCGTTGCGGAATCGACCGATAGGACATTCCGAGATAACCTAGCCATCATTGCAAGATAAGAGTTTCCGGTAGGAAATTCCCCCGCAATGAATTATAGGCGTTGTTGTACAACGTTTTTAATCATTTATTTCAAACCAATTTTCGCTTATTTTATAGTCATTTTCGTCATCAGATACTTTGCCATTCAATCGTTTTAAATCAAATTGGTCATTAGTATAAATAAAGCCAGAATAATGGTCGAACAAACCAAAATCGGTGTAAAATAGAATTGTAACAGTTGAGTCAGTTTTTTTTTCAATTCTAAATTCGTTAGGTGAGC
>CANLVG010000019.1 GCA_947494565.1 uncultured Flavobacteriaceae bacterium
AAAGTAGAATGCCACAAGCTAAAATCAGTACTAATGTTGTTAAATATTTGGGCATTTCTTAAATGTTGTACAACGGTCTTAGCTATGATTAGTGCGGCGCGGAAATCCAGCGGATTTCCAGCTACGCGCTAAGCAAAAGCTTTTGGTTTTGGTTTTTCTTTTTTTGTTCCAAAGCAAAATCCCAAAGGTTTTGCGACTTTATAAATATACACAGACCTTGGCGTCAAGACCGAAGTCCGTATTAATTATAGGCATTGTTAGCATTAGTTTTTTCGCAATCAGCTTAATAAAAACCTTAAATCCCAGTCTTTCTGATTATTCCCTTTGTCAATTCCCAATCCAAGGTCATTAATTATATCTTTTGGCGATATACCGTGATTATTTTTTGTCTCTAACGCCCCCCCTTTGGAAATAAGATATTTAATGATTTCTATTTGGGTTTCATTTCCTCTGCACATCATAACGCAATTCCACAGAGGCGTGTTTCCGTTTTTATCTTTTATTTCCACATTCGCTCCATTTTCAACGAGTGCGCTTAAAAGTTCAAAGTGTCCATTGGCAGCTGCTTTATGTAAAGCCGATTTTCCATTATCTCGTCCATTCGGTTGATAATTTACATCAATTCCAGATTCTAGCAGAAACTCAACCATTTCAGATTGAGTGTAATGTTCGTTATATCCATATGTAGAATAAGAGATTAACAAATTTCCTTTAGAATGAGAATCAACAATAGAAAAATCAACTCCGTTATCTTGATGTTTTTTCAATTCAGAGATTCCGTTTTCGTAAATCAATTTTGTTAATTCTTGTATATTCATTTAACTCGGAATATTTTTTGAAAATTAATGCTAACGGTTGAGCTATGAACAGTACGGGAGCAAACTGGCGTTTGCTTTCCGCCACGCACATAGCGAAATCTTTTGGTTTTCTTTTTTTCTTTGTCCAGCTAAAAAGCAAAATCCCAAAGATTTTGCGGACTTTATAAAAATACACAAACCCTGCGATAAAGCCCGAAGCCCGTATTGTTTATAGGTTTTGTTGTACTTAGTGTTTTTATCCGTCATACGTGTCCAATTTCCATCCTTTATCAGGCCTTAACTCTTTCCAGTCCCAATAGACAGAACCTAATTCATCATGCAGGAAATCTAGGTCTTCAGCCAGTTCATCAGTTTTGTCCACGAAACAAATTTCAGTCCATTTACCAAACTTTTCGTCAGGTTCTGATGTACCGTCAATTATGTTGAATAAATCAAATAAAACACCTGCCGAGTTGTCCGCCAAAATTTTTCTTAGCGCACTTTTTAAGTGTGGGTCATTTTTTAATTTCTGCAAAGAGAGATTTTCTTCTTCGGTAAAACCACAATTAGGCGGAAAAGTAACAAAATCCATTTCTCCTCCCTGGTCAAGTCTTTCAGAAACGAATTCAGCATTTTCTTCAATTTTTTGATTGGCAGATAACAAAAAAGTGTGGATGTTATGTTTGGATAGTTTCATTTTTGCAACATTAAGTACAACGGTTCGGCTAAGTGTAGTGCGGAGGCAAGGAAACTTTTCGTTTCCGTCTGAGCACGAAGCTAAAGCTTATTGTTTAGTTTTATTTTTTCTTGTCCAAAGCTAAATCCATAAGATTTAGCAACACTCTAAATATACACAGACATTAGCTTTAAACCCTACTGTCCGCATTACGTTTAGGCATTGTTGTAAGCAGTTTTTTTGCGCACTATAACTCAATTCCGTCTGCGTTTAGCACATATTTGTTATTGTCCCAATCCACAAGTTCTATTTGGTCGCCCATAATTTTGAATTCATCTTTTCCGTTTGGGTTCACAAAAATATCTCGCGCTCCAAAAGTCCATTTTTCATTTCCACTTTCATCTATACGGCTAACTTGGAGTTCACCATGAACGAGAAAGTCTGATTGAAATTCATAAATCCCGAAACAGGTTGCTATATCAAACTGCTTTCTCCAATTAACTGATAAATCCAAGATGTTTAGGGAATAAATATGGTCTGAACAACAAATATATATTCGCTCATTTTTTATTAAAAACGAGTTTTCAGAAATACCAGTTGCTCCTCCAGATTCCAGAAGTAATGCGCTACATTTATTAATTCCGTTTTCCTTTATTCTTATTCCATGTTTTGAGGATGGTCGGAATTCACTTTGCACTCCTAAAGCGCTTGGATATTCAAGTCCATAATTCGCCGAATTCAAATTTTGTCCATCGAGTATTTCGATTTCTAAATTTCCATATTCGACTGTCATTTTCTTGATTTGTTAAATTGCTTACAACGGCTGGGCTGTGATTAGTGCGGCGCAGAAATCCGACGGATTTTCAGCTACGCACAAAGCATAATCTTATGGTTTTGTGTTTTTCTTTTTTTGTTTCAAATGCAAAATCCATAAGATTTTGCGACATTCTAAAAATACACAGACTTTGGCAGATAAACCCCAAGTCCGTATTAATTATAGGCTTTGTTACCATTAGTAACGAAACGTAGGAGTAAGCACAGGCTCTTTACGCAGATTACATAACGATTGGGTAGAGATTAGAATTTGATTGCGTTACGATTGCGCAGATTGGCACATTCCGTAACGAGTAGGAGTGAAGTCCATTTGCGTAAACAAGCTAAGAAGTCCATCCGCGTAATAGTTGCATTTGAGTAAAGTCCAATTACGTTCCATTTTTAAATCAAATAGTGGAAGATTAAATTAGGAAAAGCAGCAATGCTCATAATTATTAATAGAATTGATAATGAAATTAGTACAATTCTTAACTTATTTTGAAACAGCGATTTGCTTTTAAAACTAAAATAGAGACTAACAATTCCAAATCCGACGGCTATTAATTTAAACCAAATTGTATCATATTTACCTAATCTTGCAAAAGGTATCAAGAGTCCATCTATAAATTGTTCCCTAAAATCGATTTCATTTAAATAACTTATTATGAAAAAATATAGCCACCCAATAATTAAAAGAACTATTGAATAATTTTTGGTGTTTTTCACATTTATCAATTTAATTTTTCTCGAGCTATTAATGGTAACGGTTGAGCTATTCGTAGTGGGGTAGCGGGAATGCATTTCCCGTTGCGCCACGCCCCCTAGCAAAAGCTTTTTGTTTTGTTTTACTTTTTCTTGTCCAAAGCAAAATCCCAAAGATTTTGCGACCCAATAAAAATACGCAAACGCTGCGAATAAACACTTTAGCCCGCATTACTCATAGGTTTTGTTAGCAAAAGTTGCGACACGTATGAGTAAGCACATTCTCTTTCCGCAGATTAGGTTTCGATTGCATATCGATTCGAGAACGATTCCACAACGATTGCGCAGATTGGAACGTTCTGTACCTGTTTTGAGTAAAGTCCATTTGCACAAACTCGCTAAGAAGTCCATCAGCGCAAAAGTTGCGTCTGAGTAAGGTCCATTTACGCAAAAAATTCGAGGACTTACGTCCTTAAAATGACAAGATATTTACCGATGATTTCCGCGAGAAGATTTAATTTTCGAGCGATTTTTGCTAACGGTTAGGCTATGATTAGTTGCGGCGTTAGAAATCCGCAGGATTTCCCGCCGTACACTAAACATAGTAATTATGCGTGGATTTTCCGTAGGAAAATCCCCAGCAATTAATTATAGGTATTGTTGGCAATAGTTATTTTTTTAGTTCGCTTTCGAATGTTGTCAAGCGAACTTCGTTTTTTGCTTTTGAGTATTTTCCAAATGCCAGTCCATTCTGTAAATCCACATGTAGATAGTCAGTGGAGCATGAGAAAAAATCGTAGTCATTTTTTACGCCAATTTTTGAGTCCTGCGTAATTTTTGCAGGGGCGATTAAATAACATTCCCCTATTTCGAATTCTGAAAGGTATGGTCTGCATTGAGCTCCATTATCTCCCCAAATAGTTATTTGTTGCCTTGATTCCGCTCCCTTATATTTTTTAATTATTTCAACGGTCATTGAGAGAGGCATTTTTTTGTCGTATCCAAGAATTTGTCTGTCCAAATAGCTCGAATAATCAATTACCTTGACAAGAGCAACAAATTCATTGTCTTGAGCAATGACGCTGAACGAACAATCTCCATCGCATTCGCAGTCACATGCAAATGAGTTGAAAGAAATCAACATCATTATCAGAACCAGTATTTTCTGTGGAAACGAATTTTTCATAATTATTGCCAACGGTTAGGCTAAGCGTAGTGCGGAGATAAGGAAACCTTTCGTTTCCGTCTAACGACGCAGCTAAAGCTTATTGTTTTGCTTTTTCTTTTTTTTGTTCCAAAGCTAAATCCATAAGATTTAGCGACTTTATAAATATACACAGACCTTTAGATTAATCCCTAAAGTCCGTATTACGTTTAGGTATTGTTGTGCGTTCGTTATTTTTCCGTCAACCAATTTTCAATTTCTTTTAAGTCCGACTTGGTTAAATTTTTCCCACAAACTTTTTTCCGTATTTCATTTCCCTGTCCGGCTTGAAAACTTATTTGAAATTTATTTGAATCAGATTTGTAAACAATATATACCATGCGTGATTCGAGCCTTTTTTCATACTCTTTTTCTAAATTTAATCCAAGTGCCTCGTGTGAGGTACTAGGCCAATATTTATTATAAAATCCTATTTTTTCGAGTTCGATTATAAATTCCAACATTGGCTTTTGAGGCCATTTATATTTATCTATTAATTCATTATAGAAATCAATTATGGTAGTCCATTCCTGAACCTTTCTATCATTATTCATAAATCGAGGCACCCATTAATATATTTTTAAAATTTTCCCAAGTCGGTTTGTCCGCATCTACGTCCATCTTCATATTTTCATAATATCCTTGAATATCTTCAGTATAGGCAATCATACTTTCAAGAAAGTCCGACAAATTTGTGTTTTCCCACGAAGATTTATTTTCATCAAAGTCCTTTTTGAACTCTTCTAAAAACTTTATGAATTCTATTCTGTTCATTTATTTGGCAAATTGGTCATAATGACGCACAACGGTTCGGCTAAGCGTAGTGCGGGGGCAAGGAAACTTTTCGTTTCCGTCTGCGCACGAAGCTAAAGCTTATTGTTTAGTTTTATTTTTTCTTGTCCAAAGCTAAATCCATAAGATTTAGCGACTTCATAAATATACACAGACCTTTCGTTTTTGCCCTAAAGTCCGCATTACGTTTAGGTATTGTTACCCAACGTTTTTTCCCGTCCGAGTTTGCGTTTACTTCTAGATTAGCAAGTCCATCAACACAACAGTTGCGTTTGAGTAAAGTCCATTTGCGCAAAGTTTGTGTTCACTTGCTTTTACAATTAGCATAGTCTTTACGTTTGTGAAAATCGTTCCAGAATGAAGTAGGTTCCTCAAAATTTAGAATTTCGTCGATTCGGTTCAAATTGACCTTATTCTTACTTTCCAAAACCTTTAATTTTATTTTATCCGTTCCAACATATTCTATTACGGCTTGCCACGATTCTCGATATTCTCCAAATGTTTCAAAATGAAGCGTATCGTTTTCGATTACGATTTTTCTCCATTCCGAAAGTCTTACCCATTCGTTATCTGCTGCGACTCTCATCGAATCTTTTTTAAAATAGACTTCCATATATTCTCCGTCGCGGCAATTAGAATAATACCCTTCAATATTTCGGTTATTTACACAACCCAAGAATACACCAAAACTTAAAATGTAAATTATTTTGATAAGTTTCATTAAATGTTGGGTAACGGTAAGTGTATGCGCAGTGGCTTTGGCGGAGCGCCGGCATTTAGCGGCCATTACGTATACATAGTGTTGTTATC
>CANLVG010000020.1 GCA_947494565.1 uncultured Flavobacteriaceae bacterium
ATCCCGAGTTCACCGGTTCCCGCGTTGAAGGTCAGGCCGTCGACCGTTTGGTCGTCCGTGCTCACACCGCTGATATCCACCGTTACCGGGGCCGCACCATCGTCCTCAAGGGATATGGCCAGTTCGCCCGTTCCGGCGTTAAATGTCAGGCCGTCTACTGTTTGATCATCGGTATCGGTATCCAAGGCGGATAGGTCTACCGTTACGGGAGCCGCACCATCGTCCTCAAGGGATATGGCCAGTTCTCCTGTTCCGGCATTAAATGTCAATCCGTCTACTGTTTGATCGTCGGTATCCGTATCCAAGGCGGATAGGTCTACCGTTACGGGAGCCGCACCATCGTCCTCAAGGGATATGGCCAGTTCTCCTGTTCCGGCGTTAAATGTCAATCCGTCTACTGTTTGATCGTCCGTGCTCACACCGCTGATATCAACCGTTACGGGAGCGGCGCCATCATCTTCCAAGGAGATCCCGAGTTCACCGGTACCTGCGTTAAATGTCAGGCCGTCGACCGTTTGGTCATCGGTATCCAAAGCGGAAATATCCACGGTTACCGGAGCGGCGCCATCATCTTCCAAGGAGATCCCGAGTTCACCGGTTCCGGCGTTGAAGGTCAGGCCGTCGACCGTCTGGTCGTCCGTGCTTACCCCGCTGATATCCACCGTTACGGGAGCGGCTCCATCGTCTTCCAAGGAGATCCCGAGTTCACCGGTTCCAGCATTGAAGGTCAGGGCGTCGACCGTTTGGTCGTCCGTACTTAGTCCGTTTCCATCGATCAATACCCAATCGGTTCCGTTCCATTGCATGATCTGTCCGACGGCGGTACCATCGGCCACATTTTCCAATTGCACCGCATTGTCCGCCAATTCGGCATTCGTGATTCCATCCGCTGCTACATCCAGTGTAAAAGGAGAAACCGTAGTACCTGTTCCGGAACGTACCAAAGTACCGTCCGTACCATTAACCACTTCATTACCGATGACACCATCATTTTCAGTTACGGTTACCGATCCAAGATCTACCAAGGTCCAGTCCGTGCCGTCCCATTGGATCACCTGGCCCGTGGCCGTACCATTGGCGATGTTCTCCAATTGGACCGCATCGTCGGCGATCTCGGCATTGGTTATCCCGTCGGCGGCTACGTCCAAAGTAAAGGGGTCCCCGGCAGTACCCGCACCCGATCGGGTCAAGGTAGCGTCCGTACCGTTCACTACTTCGTTACCGATAATCGCATCGGCATCGTCCACGTTCAAGGTAATATCGTTTCCACCGGAAATCGAAATATCACCAGCCGTACCATCTGTCGAGAGGGTCTGGTTGTCCGTATCCAAAGCGGATAGGTCCACCGTTACCGGGGCCGCACCATCGTCCTCAAGGGATATGGCCAGTTCGCCCGTTCCAGCATTAAAGGTCAGTGCATCTACTGTTTGGTCATCGGTATCCGTATCCAAAGCGGAAAGGTCCACCGTTACCGGAGCTGCACCATCGTCCTCAAGGGATATGGCCAGTTCTCCCGTTCCGGCGTTAAATGTCAATCCGTCTACTGTTTGATCGTCGGTATCCGTATCCAAAGCGGATAGGTCCACCGTTACGGGAGCGGCGCCATCATCTTCCAAGGAGATCCCGAGTTCACCGGTTCCGGCGTTGAAGGTCAGGCCGTCCACCGTTTGGTCGTCCGTGCTCACACCGCTGATATCCACCGTTACAGGGGCCGCACCATCGTCCTCAAGGGATATGGCCAGTTCTCCTGTTCCGGCGTTAAATGTCAATCCGTCTACTGTTTGATCGTCGGTATCCAAAGCGGAAATATCTACGGTTACCGGAGCGGCTCCGTCATCTTCCAAAGAGATTCCGAGTTCACCGGTTCCCGCATTAAAGGTCAGGCCGTCCACGGTTTGGTCGTCCGTGCTTACCCCGCTGATATCCACCGTTACCGGGGCCGCGCCATCGTCCTCAAGGGATATGGCCAGTTCTCCTGTTCCGGCGTTAAATGTCAGGCCGTCTACTGTTTGGTCATCGGTATCCAAAGCGGATAGGTCCACCGTTACGGGAGCCGCACCGTCATCTTCCAAGGAGATCCCGAGTTCACCGGTTCCAGCGTTGAAGGTCAGGGCGTCCACTGTTTGGTCGTCCGTGCTTACCCCACTGATATCAACAGTTACGGGAGCTGCGCCATCGTCCTCAAGGGATATGGCCAGTTCTCCTGTTCCGGCGTTAAATGTCAATCCGTCTACTGTTTGATCGTCGGTATCCGTATCCAAGGCGGATAGGTCTACCGTTGCCGGAGCGGATCCGTCATCTTCCAAGGAGATCCCGAGTTCACCTGTTCCAGCATTGAAGGTCAGGGCGTCGACAGTCTGGTCGTCCGTACTTAGTCCGTTTCCATCGATCAATACCCAATCGGTTCCGTTCCATTGCATGATCTGTCCGACGGCAGTACCATCGGCTACATTTTCCAATTGCACCGCATTGTCCGCCAATTCAGCATTCGTGATTCCATCCGCTGCTACATCCAGTGTAAAAGGGTCCCCGGCGGTACCCGCACCCGATCGGGTCAAGGTCGCATCGGTTCCATTTACTACTTCATTTCCAATGATACCATCAACCTCGGTTACCGTGACAGAACCCAAATCGACTAAGGTCCAGTCCGTACCGTCCCATTGGATCACCTGGCCCGTGGCCGTACCATTGGCGATGTTCTCCAATTGGACCGCATCGTCGGCGATCTCGGCATTGGTTATCCCGTCGGCGGCTACGTCCAAAGTAAAGGGGTCCCCGGTGGTACCCGCACCCGATCGGGTCAAGGTAGCGTCCGTACCGTTCACTACTTCGTTACCGATAATCGCATCGGCATCGTCCACGTTCAAGGTAATATCGTTTCCACCGGAAATCGAAATATCACCAGCCGTACCATCTGTCGAGAGGGTCTGGTTGTCCGTATCCAAAGCGGAAAGGTCCACCGTTACCGGAGCGGCTCCGTCATCTTCCAAAGAGATTCCGAGTTCACCGGTTCCCGCATTAAAGGTCAGGCCGTCCACGGTTTGGTCGTCCGTGCTTACCCCGCTGATATCCACCGTTACCGGGGCCGCGCCATCGTCCTCAAGGGATATGGCCAGTTCTCCTGTTCCGGCGTTAAATGTCAATCCGTCTACTGTTTGGTCATCGGTATCCGTATCCAAAGCGGATAGGTCCACCGTTACCGGAGCGGCTCCGTCATCTTCCAAGGAGATCCCGAGTTCACCGGTTCCGGCGTTGAAGGTCAGGCCGTCGACCGTTTGGTCGTCCGTGCTCACCCCACTGATATCGACCGTTACCGGGGCCGCACCATCGTCCTCAAGGGATATGGCCAGTTCGCCCGTTCCGGCGTTAAATGTCAATCCGTCTACTGTTTGATCGTCGGTATCCGTATCCAAGGCGGATAGGTCCACCGTGACCGGAGCGGCGCCATCATCTTCCAAGGAGATCCCGAGTTCACCGGTTCCAGCATTGAAGGTCAGGCCGTCGACAGTCTGGTCGTCCGTACTTAGTCCGTTTCCATCTACCAATACCCAATCGGTTCCGTTCCATTGCATGATCTGTCCGACGGCAGTACCATCGGCCACATTTTCCAATTGCACCGCATTGTCCGCCAATTCAGCATTCGTGATTCCATCCGCTGCTACATCCAGTGTAAAAGGGTCCCCGGCGGTACCCGCACCCGATCGGGTCAAGGTCGCATCCGTACCATTGACCACTTCATTTCCTATAACACCGTCTACTTCAGTCACTGTTACGGAACTTAAATCAATAAGGACCCAATCCGTCCCGTCCCACTGGATTACCTGGCCCGTGGTCGTACCATTGGCGATGTTCTCCAATTGGACCGCATCGTCGGCGATCTCGGCATTGGTTATCCCGTCGGCGGCTACGTCCAAGGTAAAAGGGTCTCCTGAGGTTCCTGTACCCGATCGGGTCAAGGTCGCGTCCGTACCGTTCACTACTTCGTTGCCTGTTACAGCATCTGCATCACGGATATCGATATCCGTGGTACCACCGTCAACTAAAGCAATACGAACTGTTTCATTTGGCGTTACCACACTACTACTGATGTCCTGGGTATCCGTATCCAGTACACTACCATCTACCAAAATCCAATCGGTACCGTTCCATTGCATGATCTGTCCGACGGCAGTACCATCGGCTACATTTTCCAATTGCACCGCATTATCCGCCAATTCGGCATTCGTGATTCCGTCAGCGGCTATATCCAGGGTAAAGGGGTCTCCTGTGGTTCCTGCACCCGATCGGGTCAAGGTCGCGTCCGTACCGTTCACTACTTCATTTCCTATTATACCGTCTATTTCAGTTACCGTAACCGAACTTAAATCAATAAGGACCCAGTCTGTGCCATTCCATTGGATTACTTGACCTGAGGCCGTACCGTCAGCAATATTTTCCAACTGTACCGCATCGTCGGCCAGTTTCGCGTTGGTCACCGCATCGGGGCCCAGTTTGGCCGTTACTATCGACAGGTCCTCC
>CANLVG010000021.1 GCA_947494565.1 uncultured Flavobacteriaceae bacterium
AAAGTAGAATGCCACAAGCTAAAATCAGTACTAATGTTGTTAAATATTTGGGCATTTCTTAAATGTTGTACAACGGTTCGGCTATGATTAGTGCGGCGCAGAAATCCATCGGATTTCCAGCTACGCGCTAAGCAAAAGCTTTTGGTTTTGTTTTTTCTTTTTTTGTTCTAAAGCAAAATCCCAAAGATTTTGCGACCTCATAAATATACACAGACCTTGGCTTAAAGACCGAAGTCCGGATTAATTATAGGTATTGTTGGCAAATCGTTTTTATTCCAACATGGGTGCAGGCATAATTAGACTAAGTCCATAAAAATAAATAATGCCAATTATAACGATTCCGATATAGCTTGGCTTAAAGCGCATTTTTTTTAATTCCGACCAGAGTGAATTTAGTTTTTCCTTTTCAGCTTGGATGACTTTTGTATTTGCCAAATAGTCCCCAATCCTTCTTTCAGGATTAATAAGTCCGACTATTACTTCGATTGGCCAAATAATGCAAATTGTTAGATTTCTAATGAAACATTGCAATTCACTTGCTGGCCTTTCCGTTTTTCGGTCCATTACTTGATAACCCATAATACGTTTGGCTGGACTTTTTCCATTCAGAATGTCTTTGTTTAGGTAAATGAATAATGGGAGAAACATTAAACTTAATACAATCCACTTATTTAAATTCTCTTGGAATTGAAAAAGAATAATAAATATCAAAACCCCCAATGGAACCACTGTAAAAGTCATAAAAATATGGTCTAATAACATACTTGAAATCCTATGAAATCTCGGATTGATGCTTGCAAGTTTATTAACCTCTTTATGTCCAATTCCTTTGTACTTGGTTTCACTCATTTTAAATGTTTGCCAACGGTTTAGCTATGAACAGTACGGGAGTAAATTAGCGTTTACTTTCCGTTTGAGACTTAGCCAAAACTTTTTGTTTGTTTTTAATTTTTTGTTTCAAAAGCCAAATCCAAAAGATTTGGCGGTGCTTGTTGATATTCCGGGTTTATAACTTAAGCAGCCAAGCCCGTATTGTTTATAGGTTGTGTTGGCAAACGTTTTATTTACTGAACATAAACCAATCTAATATTAAAGAGATACTCATTATCATTTTCCCTTACCTCTACATTAAGCACTAAATCACTTAGTCCTTCTCCCACAGTAAATAAGTCAATTAGAACATTCCAATATTCTCCATAACATATATAGACAGATGTGTCCCACGTTTCATCAGGAAGTTCAATTAATTCTTCTCCGTAATCCTCGATGTATTCTTTTATTTGCGTAGCAGTATTTTCCGATACAGTACTTACATTTTTTACTCCGTTATTTAGTCCGTAGTCACGTTGAACAAAAGCACTCACAATAGCTTTAAAAGTTGGTCTCCATAAATGAGGTATGGGAAGTTCTTCTTCTTCGTTTTTTTCGACTTCTATTTCGTTCATTTTAAAAATGTTTGCCAACGGTTTGGCTATGATTAGTTGCGGAAATGTCCGCAGTATATTTCCAGCGTTGTAGCTAAGTTACTGATAATTGCGAAAGATTTTCCGTGAGGAAAATCCGTAGCAATTAATTATAGGTTTTGTTGGCAAAGCGTTTTTTTAATTTTTGCGACCGAGTAAAAGCCTGCGTTCTGCTTGCGTTTTGCGTGCGTCTGAGTAAGAAAGTCTTGCGTACTGCTCCGAACCCCTCCGAATCGCGCTAAAATCCATTTACGTTTGAGTGAGAAGTCCATGCTTCGCAAGAGTTTTGAATC
Source organism: uncultured Flavobacteriaceae bacterium (assembly GCA_947494565.1). Lineage (GTDB taxonomy): Bacteria > Bacteroidota > Bacteroidia > Flavobacteriales > Flavobacteriaceae > Maribacter_C. Next base: position 1,757 of record CANLVG010000021.1, read on the forward strand.
GCAGAACTTTGAATAAAGGACAAACTTAAATACCTAGACAAAATGTTTGCCAACGGTTCGGCTATGAACAGTACGGAAGCAAACTGGCATTTGCTTTCCGCTACGCACATAGCGAAATCTTTTTGTTTTGATTTATTTTTTACTGTCCAGAGCAAAATCCAAAAGATTTTGCGGACTTCATAAAAATACACAAACCCTGCGACTACGCCCGAAGCCCGTATTGTTTATAGGTTGTGTTGTACACAGTTTTTTATTTCTACTCCCAATTTATGAAGTCGTTTTTTGAAACCTGAAACCTCTTTCCAAATTATTGAGGCTTTTGAAAATGCCTTTTGTGCTTTTCCACATTCGTTCATGTCCAAATATGTTTTTGCAAGTTGGTAGTGAGCTGATGCTTTTTCGTATTTATTATCTGATTTTGAGAGCACATATTCCAATACTTTAGCTGATTTTCCGAATTCGTAGTCCTTCCAATATAGGAGTCCCAAATTAAGACTTGCATTTAAATAAAGTGAATCTGAAACTTTAAGAGATTGTTCAAAATAAGTTATTGCGATATGGTAGTTTTTTAATTCATGTTCAGTATTTCCAAGATTGTTCAAAAGAGTTGGGTTTTCTGGCTCAAGTTCCAGCCCACTCTGAAATTTATGTTTAGCTTTTTGAAAGTAAGCGTCTTTGGCCAAACTTATTCCTTCGGAATTTAATTGACGAGCCTCATTTTTTTTAAAATTATCATCTCCAAAATAAATTGAAATACGGCCATCATCATGGAAAATAATATCCATAGCTTCATCTCCAACCTTTTCAGTCAAATCGCCTTTACATGAAACTATAATAACTAATAAGAAAAAGATAAATCGATTCATATGTTATAAAGGATGATTAAATTGTGTACAACGGTTGAGCTATGAACAGTACGGGAGCAAACTGGCGTTTGCTTTCCGCCACGCACATAGCGAAATCTTTTTGTTTTCTTTTTTTCTTTGTCCCGCTAAAAAGCAAAATCCCAAAGATTTTGCGGACTTCATAAAAGTACACAAACCCTGAGATTAAGCCCGAAGCCCGTATTGTTTATAGGTTGTGTTGTGCATAGTATTATTCCGCACACATGGTCGAATTCCGACTTATTACCTCTCCGTCATTTTTAGTTAGCGTTGCTTTATAATCCACACATTTCCCATTAAAGGAAATCATCTCAATTACAAGTCCGTTATTATCGTTCATTAATTTTTGCGATTCCGTCAGTTCACTTTTCTCTTCGTCAAAAACTAATCGATAACTACATTCGTTTATCCATTCTATTTTTGACCAAAGTCCGTTTTCGTCCGCAATTTTGTCCCTGTATTCAATTTGTGAATTCCCTTTTCTCACAATAATATAGATATCAGCTTTTGAAGTTGGCTTTTCTATGTAAAAAGTCCCTTCAACGAAGTCCTTGCATGTAAGGTCTTCAGCGCATGAAAAAAGGCAAAGGAATAGAGCTATAAAAAATGGTAAAAGTATCTTTTTCATATTATGCACAACGGTAAGTGTATGCGCAGTGGCTTTGGCGGAGCGCCGGCATTTAGCGGCCATTACGTATACATAGTGTTGT
>CANLVG010000022.1 GCA_947494565.1 uncultured Flavobacteriaceae bacterium
AAAAGCGCACTCCTTTGTCCTTTATCCACACACCTTGGGAAAATTCGACCCTACGGAATCTGTAAATTGATTACAACGGTCTCGTATAACCGTCATTTACGGGTTAATATGCGTTAATTTTCGGTTAAGCACTGACGTTAGCAATTCCGAGTGGATTCGGACGTAGTCGAATCCGCCGTAATTGCGGTTATACATTGTTGTGTACAGTATTTTTTTCATTCTGTCTTTTTATTCCGATACCAAGTTCTAGAATCAGTTTTAAACAATAAAATAATTGCAAATAATTGTAAAATCGCTTGAATCGCAGATACAATTCCAACAATCGGGTTCAGTCTAAATGTATCTGGAACAACCAATGGAAACATTAAAAATCCAAGTCCACACAAAACTGTTAAAACAATTCTCGCCCAATTTTTTCCGAGATTTATATTGTAACCTAAAAAAGCTAAAGTTCCTGTACTTATCAAAATTAATGCAAGATTTAATGGATTGCCAAAATTGTCTACATCTGTTGTCAGTTGGACGATTATTGGGTTGACAATTCCCAACGTAATCGAGACATAAATTAATTTAGCTGAATTAGAAATCGACTTCGGTAAATCAGATGGAATTTTCGATTCATTTGATTTATTTGCTTGTTGTTTATTGAGGTCAATTTGGTTTTGAATTTTGTTTTTTAAATCAATTGTTTTTTCAGTCCCAAGTTCCCTTCTTTCCAATTCGAGTATTGCCGCAAGCACTGCCTCTTTTTGGTATGAACTCAGATTTTCAACAATCTGAAACAAATCAGAGTCATTCTTTTCTTTAAACTTCTCGGAAAATTTTATTATCATTCGTTAGTTTGGTCAATATTGTACACAACGCCTGAGCTATGCGTAGTGGGGGAGCGGGAATGCAATTCCCGTTGCGCCACGGCCCTAAGCAAAAGCTTTTTGTTTTGTTTTACTTTTTCTTGTCCAAAGCAAAATCCCAAAGATTTTGCGACCCAATAAAAATACGCAAACGCTGCGAATAAACACTTTAGCCCGCATTACTCATAGGTTTTGTTAGCAAAAGTTGCGACACGTATGAGTAAGCACATTCTCTTTCCGCAGATTAGGTTTCGATTGCATATCGATTCGAGAACGATTCCACAACGATTGCGCAGATTGGAACGTTCTGTACCTGTTTTGAGTAAAGTCCATTTGCACAAACTCGCTAAGCAGTCCATCAGCGCAAAAGTTGCGTCTGAGTAAGGTCCATTTACGCAAAAAATTCGAGGACTTACGTCCTTAAAATGACAAGATATTTACCGCTGAATTCCGCGAGAAGATTTAATTTTCGAGCGATTTTTGCTAACGGTTGAGCTATGAACAGTACGGGAGCAAACTAGCGTTTGCTTTCCGCCACGCACATAGCGAAATCTTTTGGTTTTGTTTTTTCTTTTTTTGTGCCAAAGCGAAATCCCAAAGATTTCGCGACCTCATAAAAATACTCAAACCTAGCGATTAAGCGCGAAACCCGTATTGTTTATAGGTTGTGTTAGCAAATGTTATTCTTTTCCTCAATGCCAATCGTATGAACAAAATCTACATTGTTTTGCAGTAGGTGTCCGAGCTATTTTTTCACATTTCGGGCATAAATTTAATGCCAATTCATCTTTATGCTCTTCATAAATTCGAGTTGCTGATTTTATTTTGAATTCCTTAAATCCGTTTTCCAATAGGCTTAAAACATTTTTATCAGTCGATATATGTCTATCTCTAACTTCAACCATTTTTGGGGGTAAATTTTTTCTATTTCCCCATTTAAGCATTCCAATGTTATGATTCCTCGCTTTTTTCTCTAATTCAGTATTGAATTCGGAACAATATTGATGGATGTAATCGACCAATTCAGGATAGATTTTATTCCTCTCCATTTTCTTCAGTCATTAGTTTATTAAGTTGCCATTCAGAGACTTTTCTCATTCTTTTTATTCTATCTGATAATTCAGGATTATATGAACACCTTCTTTGACTAAACCCTATCCAATCAGGAAAATATTGTTTAGCCAATGTGAAAATTTGTTTATCAAATTTATTGAAGTCATTATTCTCTATTTCATTTACAGGATAAGTAATTAAATGAGTACGAAAACAAATTACCGGGCCTAATGCATTAGCTAAATCTAAACCACTTTCCATTAATCCCTCATCTTCCCAATAAACAGCACCTTTTATAGCATCATATTCCATTTTTGGGTCAATGATATTAGATTCTTTTGGCAAACTATTTTTATGAGCTTTAAATCTTTTTTTGATTATTATTTTGAAAATAAAATCTCTAAGCATTAATTGTGTTTCATAATATTTGCTAACGGCTGGGCTAAGCGTAGTGCGGAGGCAAGGAAACTTTTCGTTTCCGTCTGCCGACGTAGCTAAAGCTTATTGTTTTGCTTTTTCTTTTTTTGTTCAAAGCTAAATCCATAAGATTTAGCGACTTTATAAATATACACAGACCTTTGCTTTTAGCCCTAAAGTCCGCATTACGTTTAGGTTTTGTTGTAGCCAGTTTTTTCCGCGCTGTGTTTTCCCCACGCCACAACTTGTACTCCGTCTGAGTATTGAACTTTATCAGGTTTTCCTTTGATTAAATTCTTAAACCTTGGGTAATTAAATTCAAGTTTTTGTAGTTCAATTTCATTTATTTCCCACTCTAAATGATGAATTTCAAATGCGTTGATTGATTTGTCAGTATCTTGGAAAAGAGCATATCTTTCTGTTAACCATTTGTCCAGTTCCTCTTTTTCATTAATTTTTTCCCCAATTTTGAAACCCAATCTCAGGTAATCGTTAAATTCCGAGTTTGTAGATGAGTATTCGTTTTCCGTTCTCTCCATTTTTGAAAATCGGTAAGGGAGTTCAGACATTCCTTTCGCAATTTTACAAGACAAACTTTTTCCACCTTCTATACTCAAAAAATATACTCCTGTTTTACTATTTGATTTTACATAAGTTCGAATATTAATTTCATCAAAATCCGAAATAGGAGGGAAAGAAGGTAGGTTTTTCGGTCTTATCTTTTCCATTGTAAAAGCAACAACCGAAATCCAAGGTTTTCCGTCAAAAAGGTCAATTTCTAATTCTTGCGGGACAAATTTTTTGAGCTCATTTAGTTCCACTTGCCAATGAAGAAATATGGTATTATTCCACTCTTGATAAAATTTCCAACCTTCTGGTGGTATTTTCCAAGGTCTATGGTCTGAAGTGTTTAATATTTCTTGGATTGTCATTTTTTAAATTGGCTACAACGGTTGGGCTATGGTTTCGTTGCGGAATCGACCGATAGGACATTCCGAGATAACCTAGCCATCATTGCAAGATAA
>CANLVG010000024.1 GCA_947494565.1 uncultured Flavobacteriaceae bacterium
AAAAAACCATCTTATATTTGCACCCGCTTTGGCAGTGATGTCGGGTAAGAAAAGGAAGTTCATTTGACATATTGTAGAGACAGCGCCCACTTTTTTTAATAGGGGTGGGCTGTAAGTTTTTTGAATCATAAGAATTTGAATCGAGATTACGGGGCCGGGACGATTTTTGGTCGTTGACTTAACATATAAATAAGACAACGATGAAGAGTTTGATCCTGGCTCAGGATGAACGCTAGCGGCAGGCCTAACACATGCAAGTCGAGGGGTAACAGGGAGTGCTTGCACTTCGCTGACGACCGGCGCACGGGTGCGCACCGCGTATGGAACCTACCTTTTACAGGGGGATAGCCCAGGGAAACTTGGATTAATACCCCGTAGTACCTTTTGTAGCATTGCAAGACGGTTAAAGCCTTCGGGCGGTAAAAGATGGCCATGCGTCCCATTAGCTTGTTGGTAAGGTAACGGCTTACCAAGGCAACGATGGGTAGGGGCCCTGAGAGGGGGATCCCCCACACTGGTACTGAGACACGGACCAGACTCCTACGGGAGGCAGCAGTGAGGAATATTGGACAATGGGCGGGAGCCTGATCCAGCCATGCCGCGTGCAGGAAGAATGCCCTATGGGTAGTAAACTGCTTTTATACGGGAAGAAATAGGGATACGTGTATCCTTTTGACGGTACCGTAAGAATAAGGACCGGCTAACTCCGTGCCAGCAGCCGCGGTAATACGGAGGGTCCGAGCGTTATCCGGAATTATTGGGTTTAAAGGGTCCGTAGGCGGGCCGGTAAGTCAGTGGTGAAAGTCTGCAGCTCAACTGTAGAACTGCCTTTGATACTGCTGGTCTTGAGTTATGGTGAAGTTGCCGGAATATGTAGTGTAGCGGTGAAATGCATAGATATTACATAGAACACCGATTGCGAAGGCAGGTGACTAACCATATACTGACGCTGATGGACGAAAGCGTGGGGAGCGAACAGGATTAGATACCCTGGTAGTCCACGCCGTAAACGATGGATACTAGCTGTCCGGGCCCTTGAGGTCTGGGCGGCCAAGCGAAAGTGATAAGTATCCCACCTGGGGAGTACGTTCGCAAGAATGAAACTCAAAGGAATTGACGGGGGCCCGCACAAGCGGTGGAGCATGTGGTTTAATTCGATGATACGCGAGGAACCTTACCAGGGCTTAAATGCATAACGACAGGTCTAGAGATAGACTTTCCTTCGGGCGTTTTGCAAGGTGCTGCATGGTTGTCGTCAGCTCGTGCCGTGAGGTGTCAGGTTAAGTCCTATAACGAGCGCAACCCCTGCCGTTAGTTGCCAGCATGTTATGATGGGGACTCTAACGGGACTGCCGGTGCAAACCGCGAGGAAGGTGGGGATGACGTCAAATCATCACGGCCCTTACGTCCTGGGCCACACACGTGCTACAATGGCCGGTACAGAGAGCAGCCACGTCGCAAGGCGGAGCGAATCTATAAAACCGGTCACAGTTCGGATCGGGGTCTGCAACTCGACCCCGTGAAGCTGGAATCGCTAGTAATCGGATATCAGCCATGATCCGGTGAATACGTTCCCGGGCCTTGTACACACCGCCCGTCAAGCCATGGAAGCCGGGAGTGCCTGAAGTCCGTCACCGCAAGGAGCGGCCTAGGGCAAGATCGGTAACTAGGGCTAAGTCGTAACAAGGTAGCCGTACCGGAAGGTGCGGCTGGAACACCTCCTTTCTAGAGAAGACGGCCATAAGAGAATCCGGTCCCGTATGACCGATTTGATATCAGGGGTTCAAAAAGGGTTACAACGCAATATAATGTCTCTGCAATAACGATATATAAAGGAACGGTGCCCTTAAGAAAGGCATCCGGGACAGTCCCGTAGCTCAGCTGGTTAGAGCGCTACACTGATAATGTAGAGGTCGGCAGTTCGAGTCTGCCCGGGACTACATTTCGCCGAAAGGCGTCGAAACGTTCATTGATTGAAATATTGAATAGGAAATTCTAGAAGTTGGGTGGTGGTTAGGAACTAACTACCGACTACTGATTGCTAACTACTAGTAATTGGGGGATTAGCTCAGCTGGCTAGAGCGCCTGCCTTGCACGCAGGAGGTCATCGGTTCGACTCCGATATTCTCCACGATTACAATGGTCGATATAGCAATGATCAATAAACGATTATTGATTGTGTATTGCTGATTGTCCACTGTAAAAAGGTTCATTGACATATTGGGACAGATCCATGGTATCTATATTATATAGGTGCTATGGGATTTGAATAAAAGTTTTATTAGTAAAATAGAACACGAATTTTTTAAGTAAAGAGTATAGAGTATTATCGAATACGGCAAGAATTTGAAGGTTTGGCGACAAGCTGGAAAAGGGCGTATGGGGAATGCCTAGGCTCTCAGAGGCGATGAAGGACGTGATAAGCTGCGAAAAGCCATGGGGATCGGCACACACGATATGATCCATGGATGTCCGAATGGGGCAACCCACTATATTGAAGATATAGTACCCGCAAGGGGGCAAACCCGGTGAACTGAAACATCTAAGTAGCCGGAGGAGGAGAAAACAAAAGTGATTCCGATAGTAGCGGCGAGCGAACTCGGACTAGTCCAAACCGTTGTCGTTTCGGCGATA
>CANLVG010000025.1 GCA_947494565.1 uncultured Flavobacteriaceae bacterium
ATCACCCCCGACACCCCGAGCGCACCGCCTTCAACCACATCATAGATCCCGTCATTGTCACTGTCAAGATCCAAATGATCCAAAAGAGCATCACCATCGGTATCCGTCAGCGATACAAAAGAAAAAGGGGAATAGGCAATTCTTCCCATTCCGTCTCCTTTAGTAAATGAGAGTACGATCCTCCCCACAACCTCCGGAATGGAAACATCAACCCGGATCCTTGGATCGGCCAACAAGTTGCCGTCCAAAAAGTCAGACTCAAAAGTAGCTACCGTTGCAGAAGACGTAAAATTGATCTCTGATCCCAAAGTGAACCAAGATGGATTGATCGGAAGGGCCAGGTCGTTTTCATCAAAAACCGCTAAGCTCACGCTTTCCGTATTTGCCGGAATATTTGTGACACTACCATCGATATCGTAAATAGTGAAGGACAGCTCGGCAACAGGATCCAATATGTCTATTTCAAAAGGCAATGCGGCAGTATTGCCTGAGGTGGTGCCCAAAGCGAACGAATTGGCAGCGCCACCGCCCGAAAAGAACGCTCCAGGGGGCGTTTGTGTAATTAGATCAGAATGGGTAGTAAAAGTAATCGTATTTCCAGGAATAGTCTTCGTAGAATTCAAATCCGCATTAGAACTTATCAATACACTTGAAATAGCTCCTTGAGGGCACTCCACAGTGTCGAGAATACCATCATTATCATCATCGAGATCGTCAGTGTTAACGATACTGTCACAGTCCGTGTCCAACGAAACGGGTATGGAAGTTGTGGCTCCGTAACAGCCCGTAGCGGTATAGTAGAAAGCCCCATAATAGGTTCCCTCGGCCGCAATTGCCATCTGGTTTGCAATCTGGTTAGCGCTTGTTGCAGGCGTAGACGTATGCCATGTCATCGTTGCTCCTGATGGTGTATTGTTAGCCGTAATCGTGGTGAGGTCCACGGTCTTCGTGGGGCATGTATTCGTGATTGTGGTATTACTCAAACTTGGAGCGGGTGCCACGTTCACAACGCAGTCAATGGCTACTGCATTGCTCATAAAACTGATATGTGTATTGGCATTCCCGGATGATTGGCCGAAAATAAAAATGTTCTCAGAGGCATAATCTGCCGTAAAGGTAAAGGTTTGCTCCACCCAATCTGTAGAGCTAAAGGTCACTAAGCCGCTAGTTTCATTTCCAACATAAATTTGGTAATTATTCCCCAATGAAGTCGTAGTCGTACGAAACCCGGCAACATAGAAGGTAAAGGTATATTCCTCTCCTACCGTTAATCCGGTCACAGTAGAAAATACTGCTTCTCCTGACGGAACCGAAGAGCCGGCTGTCAGGAAGTATGTATGTCCGGTCGGCGGTGGATATGGACCTCCCACCCAAGAAAGACCGTTAAGGCCCCATACCAAACTGTTACTGGTATCCGGGTCACCAGCGAGTAACGTCCATCCTGATGGTGGCACTCCACTTCTTAATTGTGTGTCTTCCGTATCGGGAATAGTCTGTGCAAATGAGTTGTTATGAAAAAAAAGGGGCAATAAAATACTAATCAACAAGAGATATGACTGCCCAAACCGGGACTGCTGAGACCTAGCGAACATATCGGATATAAAGGAAATGCTTTTCTTAGTACGAATAAAAAGAGCTGAACAGCTCTGAAGTAAGTCTCCCATTTCGAATTTTAAGTTTCCTAATACACTTTTCCGACCTGATATATTTTTCCGATGCGATATCTTCTTGTATATTTCAGTCAAAAGATCGAAAACACGTTTTGGGCTCTCGAAATGGGACGGGTCAAACATAAAATCATTTCACTGGGTATTCTAATTATTGTTGTCAATGAAATGATTTTAGTTGTGTAGTCTTATTAAAACAACATTTGTAAGATTTTACTTATTTTTTTTATTATTGATTCTTGTATTTAAAAGCCAACAATCACAGCTTATCAAATTTCTGAAAGTATGTAACGGTCCGGAGGAGTCCATATGGTCGAAAAGGAGTAGCTATGCTATCCCGCGTCCCAAACTCCAATGCCCGTACCGATAAAGCTGGGCATTGGTATACTTCTTCCAACAATGCCTCCTCCGTACTATTGCATACTTTAGAAGAATACAAATATTTCGAGTAAAAGATTAAAGTAGGGGTGCCATTTTAAGCGATTTGGATGGTCACATCGGGATTTCAGCACTTGATCGCAACGAGGAAAAAATCTATCCCCCTGCTTCAGAGTCACACTAGGAACGCCTGGCATCCTTTGATTTCAAACTAATGCCCCCCTGGCGCAAGTATGTGTTGCGCATTCGCATGTACCTGAACTATGCCAGTGGCAACACCGGGGTAATGCTATGGTAGGG
>CANLVG010000026.1 GCA_947494565.1 uncultured Flavobacteriaceae bacterium
ACCGTTTGGTCGTCTGTGCTTACCCCGCTGATATCCACCGTTACAGGGGCCGCACCATCGTCCTCAAGGGATATGGCAAGTTCACCGGTACCTGCGTTAAATGTCAGGCCGTCTACTGTTTGATCATCGGTATCGGTATCCAACGCGGATAGGTCCACCGTTACGGGAGCGGCGCCATCATCTTCCAAGGAGATTCCGAGTTCACCGGTTCCGGCGTTGAAGGTCAGGCCGTCCACAGTTTGGTCGTCCGTGCTCACCCCACTGATATCGACCGTTACAGGGGCCGCACCATCGTCCTCAAGGGATATGGCCAGTTCTCCTGTTCCGGCATTAAATGTCAGGCCGTCGACCGTTTGGTCATCGGTATCCAAAGCGGAAATATCCACGGTTACCGGAGCGGCGCCATCATCTTCCAAGGAGATCCCGAGTTCACCGGTTCCCGCGTTGAAGGTCAGGCCGTCGACCGTTTGGTCGTCCGTACTTACCCCACTGATATCCACCGTTACCGGGGCCGCGCCATCGTCCTCAAGGGATATGGCCAGTTCTCCTGTTCCGGCATTAAATGTCAATCCGTCTACTGTTTGATCGTCGGTATCCGTATCCAAGGCGGATAGGTCCACCGTTACCGGAGCGGCTCCGTCATCTTCCAAGGAGATCCCGAGTTCACCGGTTCCCGCGTTGAAGGTCAGGCCGTCGACCGTTTGGTCGTCCGTGCTCACACCGCTGATATCAACCGTTACGGGAGCTGCACCGTCATCCTCTAGGGATATGGCCAGTTCGCCCGTTCCGGCATTAAATGTCAGTCCGTCGACCGTTTGGTCATCGGTATCCAAAGCGGAAATATCCACCGTTACGGGAGCGGCGCCATCATCTTCCAAGGAGATCCCGAGTTCACCGGTTCCGGCGTTGAAGGTCAGGCCGTCGACCGTTTGGTCATCGGTATCCAAAGCGGAAATATCCACGGTTACCGGAGCGGCGCCATCATCTTCCAAGGAGATCCCGAGTTCACCGGTACCTGCGTTAAATGTCAGGCCGTCTACTGTTTGGTCGTCCGTGCTTACCCCACTGATATCGACCGTTACCGGGGCCGCGCCATCGTCCTCAAGGGATATGGCCAGTTCGCCCGTTCCGGCGTTAAATGTCAATCCATCTACTGTTTGATCATCGGTATCCGTATCCAAGGCGGATAGATCCACCGTTACAGGGGCCACACCATCGTCCTCAAGGGATATGGCCAGTTCGCCCGTTCCGGCGTTAAATGTTAGTCCGTCTACTGTTTGATCGTCGGTATCGGTATCCAAGGCGGATAGGTCCACCGTTACCGGAGCGGCTCCGTCATCTTCCAAGGAGATCCCGAGTTCACCGGTTCCGGCGTTGAAGGTCAGGGCGTCCACTGTTTGGTCATCGGTATCCAAAGCGGAAATATCCACGGTTACCGGAGCGGCGCCGTCATCTTCCAAGGAGATCCCGAGTTCACCGGTTCCCGCGTTGAAGGTCAGGCCGTCGACCGTTTGGTCGTCCGTGCTCACACCGCTGATATCAACCGTTACCGGGGCCGCACCATCGTCCTCAAGGGATATGGCCAGTTCGCCCGTTCCGGCATTAAATGTCAGTCCGTCGACCGTTTGGTCATCGGTATCCAAGGAGGATAGGTCCACCGTTACGGGAGCGGCGCCATCATCTTCCAAGGAGATCCCGAGTTCACCGGTTCCGGCGTTGAAGG
>CANLVG010000027.1 GCA_947494565.1 uncultured Flavobacteriaceae bacterium
CACAATACATGGGCCGGCGTGCTCTACGACGGGGAGCGGATGTACCAGACCCGGCAATACCAGATCACCGATATCGTGGACCGTGTCGGCGGGGGGGACTCCTTCATGGGCGGACTGATCTACGGATTGCTCAAGTATCCCGAGGACGACCAGAACGCCCTGGACTTCGCCGTGGCCGCCTCCTGTCTGAAGCATACCATCAAGGGGGACGCGAACCTGGTCACCGTGGCCGAAGTGGAAAAGCTCATGGGGGGCGACGCCTCCGGTCGGGTGGCCCGTTGACCGTTCGGTCCCATGAAGACCCCGGCCCCGGAACATTAGAAACCTTAAACCCATACCAATGGCACAATATTCAAGACTACAAGTGGCGACCGTGATGAGGGAAACGGGCATGGTGCCCCTTTTCTTCCATTCCGATGTGGCACTGGGCAAGAAAGTGCTCAAGGCCTGTTACGACGGCGGGGCACGCCTGCTGGAGTTCACCTCGCGGGGCGACTATGCCCATGAGATATTCGGGGAACTGAACAAATACGCGATCTCGGAGCTCCCGGGAATGATCATGGGGGTCGGCTCCATTACCGATGCCGGGGCCGCCTCGACCTATATGCTGTCGGGGGCCAACTTCATCGTTACCCCCGTACTGAGGGAGGACATCGCCCTGGCCTGCAACCGAAGGAAGGTGCTATGGTCGCCCGGCTGTGGCTCGTTGACCGAGATAGCCAGGGCCGAGGAGCTCGGCTGCGAAGTGGTCAAGCTCTTTCCCGGCGATGTATACGGGCCCAAGTTCGTCAAGGGCGTCAGGGGCCCGCA
>CANLVG010000028.1 GCA_947494565.1 uncultured Flavobacteriaceae bacterium
GACGGATTGACATTTAACGCAGGTACCGGCGAATTGGCCATATCCCTTGAGGACGATGGTGCAGCTCCGGTAACGGTGGATATCAGTGGGGTAAGCACGGACGATCAAACGGTCGACGGCCTGACCTTCAACGCCGGAACAGGTGAACTCGGGATCTCCTTGGAAGATGATGGCGCCGCTCCCGTAACGGTGGACCTATCCGCCTTGGATACCGATACCGACGACCAAACTGTCGATGGACTGACCTTCAATGCCGGAACGGGCGAACTGGCCATATCCCTTGAGGACGATGGTGCGGCCCCTGTAACGGTGGATATCAGTGGGGTGAGCACGGACGACCAAACTGTGGACGGCCTGACCTTCAACGCCGGAACCGGTGAACTTGCCATATCCCTTGAGGACGATGGTGCAGCTCCGGTAACGGTGGACCTATCCGCCTTGGATACGGATACCGATGATCAAACAGTAGATGGACTAACATTTAACGCCGGAACGGGCGAACTGGCCATATCCCTTGAGGACGATGGTGCGGCTCCCGTAACGGTAGACCTATCCGCCTTGGATACCGATACCGA
>CANLVG010000029.1 GCA_947494565.1 uncultured Flavobacteriaceae bacterium
CCCGAAAGAGGTGACCGTCGTCAGCCAGGGTGATGCCCCCCTGTACCAGAAGGGTGACCGTTCGCACGTCGGCATAATGCGGCCCGTCGGCAAGATCCGTATAGGTAACGCCCCCATCGGTACTGATCTGCCATTGGTACGAGAGACCCGGGCCCGAGGCACCCACGGTAAAGGACGTGGATACATTGCCATCGAAGCTTAGGCGGTCCGGTACCTGGGTCACAATGGTCGGGGAGGCACCGGCCTCTTGAAAATCATAGATGGCGTTGGCGTCACCGTCAAGGGGCGTGGAATACCCCCCCTGACCGGTGACAAGCCCATCACCATCCACGGTAACGGGGGAACTACCGAGTATACCGTCGCTGTCAGGGTCGGTGAAACCGCCCTCCACCACATCGGTGCAAAGATCATTGTCGCTGTCAAGTTCGTAGGGGTCGTTCATACCATCGCTATCGCTATCGCTCACGGTATAGGTCAAGCTTGCCGTAGCCGTATCGTTGTTCTCGATACCATTGAAAAGACCATTGGACCCGAAGG
>CANLVG010000030.1 GCA_947494565.1 uncultured Flavobacteriaceae bacterium
GGCCTTGTGGGCGCTGAGATGGGCCTTAACGCGAACGACCTTATGGGCTGTTTCGACCTTTCCAACTATGTGGAGGTTGTGCGCAACGAGGTTGTCGCTGTAGAGGGCGGTTCGCTCAACGAGGACGATTTCGATTTCTGTGTTGACGGCGATGCCGACCATGTGAGCAACGTTAGCGTCGAGGGGGCCAGCGGTCCCAACGGCCAATGGGTGGTCACCGACGAGGAGGGCAACATATTGGGCCTTCCGCCAACACCCGAGGCGGTGAACTTCGACGAGGCCGGTGCGGGCATCTGCCTGATCTGGTACCTGAGCTATGCCGACGGACTCGAGGGTCTTGCCGGCGGCAACAATGTTGCGGACCTTGTGGGCACCTATGATTTTTCCGATGACTTCGTCACTGTGACGCGCAACCGTCCCGAGGCGGGCGAGCTTTTGGGCGGACCTTTCTCCTTCGACGTCGACGGTACCCCCGATATGGTATCCGGTCTTTC
>CANLVG010000031.1 GCA_947494565.1 uncultured Flavobacteriaceae bacterium
CAAACCAAAATCGGTGTAAAATAGAATTGTAACAGTTGAGTCAGTTTTTTTTTCAATTCTAAATTCGTTAGGTGAGCAATTTAGGCTTAATTGAAGTGAATCTGGTATTTTTCTGTTTTTTAGTTGTCCGTTTTTTACAAGTTCAACAATTTTTACTCTCTTCTCTTTATTAATTTTCCAGTCAATTTTAGAGAATGTTTTTTTGTTTAAAATAAAGGAGTAAATGGTGATTGATACAATTCCAACTATTAAATTTAAAAAGAAAGGTTTTGGATTCCATTTTGGTCCAGTATGAAATATAATAGCTACAATAGTTAATCCGATAATCAGATATATATAAAAGTTACCAATTAAAAAGTCAAAAAATCCATTTCCAGAAATTAGAAAACTACTTTTAATAAAAAGTAGAATGCCACAAGCTAAAATCAGTACTAATGTTGTTAAATATTTGGGCATTTCTTAAATGTTGTACAACGGT
>CANLVG010000032.1 GCA_947494565.1 uncultured Flavobacteriaceae bacterium
CCGGTGGATTTCGTGACCCGTCTGCCCGATAACGATATCGGCGCATGTGCCCTGATGGAAATGCGCAAGCGCGGCGTGGGCGTGGACAAGATCGTCCATGGCGGCGACCGCCTGGGCATCTATTTCCTGGAGACCGGTGCGGTGAGCAGGGGCTCGAAAGTGGTCTACGACAGGGCCCATTCCGCAATGGCCGAGATCGGTCCGGGAATGATCGATTGGCGGACCGTCCTCGAGGACGTGGAATGGTTCCACTGGACCGGTATCACCCCCGCTATCTCACAGGGGGCGGCCGATGTATGCCTGGAGGCGGTAAAGGTCGCCAGTGAGAAGGGGATCACCATCTCCACCGACCTGAACTATCGGGCCAAGCTCTGGAGGTACGGCGGGGACCGCGAGGCCATCATGACCGAACTGACCTCCTATTGCGATATCATCCTGGGCAACGAGGAGGACGCCGAGAAGCACTTCGG
>CANLVG010000033.1 GCA_947494565.1 uncultured Flavobacteriaceae bacterium
GCGGGCACTGCCACGATTACGAACTATGACGCTGCGCTGACCTATACCTTCGCGCCCAATGACGGTACGACCGTAGGTGCGGGCGGTGTGATCAGCGGTTTCGTTCCCGGTACGGACTATACGGTTACGGCCTCGAGCGAAGCACAGAACGGCGATGACTGTTCCTCGCAACCTGTGGACTTCAACGTGTCCCCTGCAACGGACGCGCCGGACCAACCTGTGGTAGAGGTGACCGATGCGACCTGCGATGCCGCGGGCACTGCCACGATCACGAACTATGATGCTACGTTGACCTATACCTTCGCGCCGAACGACGGCACGACCGTAGGTGCGGGCGGGGTGATCAGTGGTTTCGTTCCCGGTACGGACTATACGGTAACGGCCTCTAGCGAAGCACAGAACGGCGATGACTGTTCCTCGCAACCTGTGGACTTCAATGTG
>CANLVG010000034.1 GCA_947494565.1 uncultured Flavobacteriaceae bacterium
AACGGTAAGTGTATGCGCAGTGGCTTTGGCGGAGCGCCGGCATTTAGCGGCCATTACGTATACATAGTGTTGTTATCAGTTTTATTTTTGACTAGTTTTTTGCACAAGTTAAAAATAAAAGTGTCCAGTTTTCGATTCCGAACACTTTAGCGTCCGATATTTTTCTAAGCTGACCCCAAGGCTATGTTTTATGTAAATGGCATGGAACGTTGCCTTGTGGGACTCACCCGCACGCTCTTTTTTGTTATAAATCCCGGTAAAATTGACTTTGTCAGAAATTTCACCGTTCTTTATCAAGTAGTTTTTAACGTGACAACGTTTTGATAGCGAGCTCTCAACGCTGTAAGCTGAACTACTTGAGATAATCCTCTCCAAGGTCGAGTACTACCTTGACAACGAAAAAAAGCGCACTCCTTTGTCCTTTATCCACACACCTTGG
>CANLVG010000035.1 GCA_947494565.1 uncultured Flavobacteriaceae bacterium
CTGATATCGACCGTTACCGGAGCTGCACCATCGTCCTCAAGGGATATGGCCAATTCGCCGGTACCTGCGTTAAATGTCAGGCCGTCGACCGTCTGGTCGTCCGTGCTCACCCCACTGATATCGACCGTTACCGGAGCTGCACCATCGTCCTCAAGGGATATGGCCAGTTCGCCCGTTCCGGCATTAAAAGTTAATGCGTCTACTGTTTGATCGTCGGTATCGGTATCCAAAGCGGATAGGTCCACCGTTACCGGAGCGGCTCCGTCATCTTCCAAGGAGATCCCCAGTTCACCGGTTCCGGCGTTGAAGGTCAGGCCGTCGACCGTTTGGTCGTCCGTACTTAGTCCGTTTCCATCGATCAATACCCAATCGGTTCCGTTCCATTGCATGATC
>CANLVG010000036.1 GCA_947494565.1 uncultured Flavobacteriaceae bacterium
TCCCTTGAGGACGATGGTGCGGCCCCTGTAACGGTGGATATCAGCGGGGTAAGCACAGACGACCAAACGGTCGACGCCCTGACCTTCAACGCTGGAACCGGTGAACTCGGGATCTCCTTGGAAGATGATGGAGCCGCTCCCGTAACGGTGGACCTATCCGCCTTGGATACCGATACCGACGATCAAACAGTAGACGCATTAACTTTTAACGCAGGAACGGGCGAACTGGCCATATCTCTAGAGGATGACGGTGCAGCTCCCGTAACGGTGGACCTATCCGCTTTGGATACCGATACCGACGATCAAACAGTAGACGGATTGACATTTAACGCAGGTACCGGCGAATTGGCCATATCCCTTGAGGACGATGGTGCAGCTCCGGTAACGGT
>CANLVG010000037.1 GCA_947494565.1 uncultured Flavobacteriaceae bacterium
GAACAGTCATCGCCGTTCTGTGCTTCGCTCGAGGCCGTAACCGTATAGTCCGTACCGGGAACGAAACCGCTGATCACCCCGCCGGCCCCAACGGTCGTGCCGTCGTTCGGCGCGAAGGTATAGGTCAGCGCAGCGTCATAGTTCGTGATCGTCGCAGTGCCCGCCGTGTCGCAGGTCGCATCGGTCACCTCTACTACAGGTTGGTCCGGCGCGTCCGTTGCAGGGGCCACATTGAAGTCCGTTGCCTCGGAGGAACAGTCATCGCCGTTCTGTGCTTCGCTCGAGCCCGTTACCGTATAGTCCGTGCCGGGAACGAAACCGCTGATCACACCGCCCGCACCTACGGTCGTGCCGTCGTTCGGCGCGAAGGTATAGGTCAGCGT
>CANLVG010000038.1 GCA_947494565.1 uncultured Flavobacteriaceae bacterium
GTAACGGCCAAACTGGGCCCCGATGCGGTGACCAACGCGAAACTGGCCGACGATGCGGTACGGACCGAGAACATATTGAACGGAACGATCATCAACGAAGACCTGGCCGATGGTTCGGTGGATACGAACAAGATACTTGACGGAACGATCCTGACCGGAGATATTTCCTCGGGCGGCAACAACCAGGTACTGGTGACCGATGCGACCGGAACGGTGGCATGGGTATCTCGCGATTCCTTCGAATCGATCGCCGACCAGGTGACCATCACGGGCATAGGTACGGCGGCGGACCCTTTCAAGGTGGAGGACCTGTCGATAGTAACGGCCAAACTGGGCCCCGATGCGGTGACCAACGCGAAACTGGCCGACGATGCGGTAC
>CANLVG010000039.1 GCA_947494565.1 uncultured Flavobacteriaceae bacterium
GACGGATTGACATTTAACGCCGGAACAGGAGAACTGGCCATATCCCTTGAGGACGATGGTGCAGCTCCCGTAACGGTCGATATCAGTGGGGTGAGCACGGACGACCAGACGGTCGACGGCCTGACATTTAACGCGGGAACCGGTGAACTCGGGATCTCCTTGGAAGATGACGGTGCGGCTCCCGTAACGGTAGACCTATCCGCCTTGGATACCGATACCGACGATCAAACAGTAGATGGACTAACATTTAATGCCGGAACAGGAGAACTGGCCATATCCCTTGAGGACGATGGTGCGGCCCCTGTAACGGTGGATATCAGCGGGGTAAGCACAGACGACCAAACGGTCGACGC
>CANLVG010000040.1 GCA_947494565.1 uncultured Flavobacteriaceae bacterium
ACGATATCGGTGATCTGGTATTGCCGGGTCTGGTACATCCGCTCCCCGTCGTAGAGCACGCCGGCCCATGTATTGTGGGAGGCGGAGATGGAACCGCGCAGGGTGGTGATCACCTTTTTCGCCTTGGGGAACTTTTTCATCATCTGTTTACAGACCGATAGGAAGGCCTCCGCCTTCACCCCATGGCCGTCCTTGTGTACGTCGAGTCCCTCGGGATGGATACCGAAGTGCTTCTCGGCGTCCTCCTCGTTGCCCAGGATGATATCGCAATAGGAGGTCAGTTCGGTCATGATGGCCTC
>CANLVG010000041.1 GCA_947494565.1 uncultured Flavobacteriaceae bacterium
TACTGGCTACTGGCTACTGGCTACTGGCTACTGGCTACTGGCTACTGGCTACTGGCTACTGGCTACTGGCTACTGGCTACTGGCAATAAAGTATTTTTTTACTTTTTATCACCACTTTCCATAAATTACGTTTTACCAACCTATTTTTTACTTTCGACTTCGAGCATCAGGTTTTGAGCCTCCAACTCCTAACTCCTAACTCCTAACTCCTAACTCCTAACTCCTAACTCCTAACTCCTAACTCCTAACTCCTAACTCCT
>CANLVG010000042.1 GCA_947494565.1 uncultured Flavobacteriaceae bacterium
GACTGGACCTTGGTAGATCTTGGATCGGTAACCGTAACTGAAAATGATGGTGTCATCGGTAATGAAGTGGTTAATGGAACCGATGGTACTTTGGTACGCTCAGGTGCTGGTTCCACAGTGAGTCCATATACACTGGATGTAGCAGCGGATGGAATCACGAATGCCGAATTGGCGGACAATGCGGTGCAATTGGAAAATGTAGCCGATGGTACTGCCGTCGGACAGATCATGCAATGGAACGG
>CANLVG010000043.1 GCA_947494565.1 uncultured Flavobacteriaceae bacterium
GCGTTGAAGGTCAGGCCGTCGACCGTCTGGTCGTCCGTACTTACCCCACTGATATCCACCGTTACCGGGGCCGCGCCGTCATCTTCCAAGGAGATCTCGAGTTCACCGGTTCCGGCGTTGAAGGTCAGGGCGTCGACCGTTTGGTCGTCCGTGCTCACCCCACTGATATCGACCGTTACCGGAGCTGCACCATCGTCCTCAAGGGATATGGCCAATTCGCCGGTACCTGCGTTAAATGT
>CANLVG010000044.1 GCA_947494565.1 uncultured Flavobacteriaceae bacterium
TCGTCCGTGCTCACACCGCTGATATCCACCGTTACAGGGGCCGCACCATCGTCCTCAAGGGATATGGCCAGTTCTCCCGTTCCGGCGTTAAATGTCAATCCGTCTACTGTTTGATCATCGGTATCGGTATCCAAAGCGGATAGGTCCACCGTTACGGGAGCGGCGCCATCATCTTCCAAGGAGATCCCGAGTTCACCGGTACCTGCGTTAAATGTCAGGCCGTC
>CANLVG010000045.1 GCA_947494565.1 uncultured Flavobacteriaceae bacterium
GCCATATCCCTTGAGGACGATGGTGCGGCCCCTGTAACGGTGGATATCAGCGGTGTGAGCACGGACGACCAAACGGTCGATGCCCTGACCTTCAACGCGGGAACCGGTGAACTCGGGATCTCCTTGGAAGCTGATGGCGCCGCTCCGGTAACGGTGGACCTTTCCGCTTTGGATACGGATACCGATGACCAAACAGTAGATGCACTGACCTTTAATGC
>CANLVG010000046.1 GCA_947494565.1 uncultured Flavobacteriaceae bacterium
TCCAGGATGGTTTTACTGATCAGTTTTGAGCCCATGCCGACACAGGTGACCCCAGCGTCGAACCATTCCCTGAGATTTTCCTCTGTCGGGGACACCCCTCCGGTGGGCATGATACTGGTCCAGGGCTGCGGGCCCCTGACGCCCTTGACGAACTTGGGCCCGTATACATCGCCGGGAAAGAGCTTGACCACTTCGCAGCCGAG